>NZ_AP035777.1:0-10000 GCF_055381825.1 Neobacillus sp. B24
AGTATAATTTGAAGCCTGGACAGGAAACAAAACTCCAAGGAGTAAGACGATAAAAAGATAAACATAAATATTTTTAAAAAGATAAAGGGAGGGAAACTAGTTGGAAAATATTGCGGATCTTTGGCATGCAGCGCTTGCGAATATCGAAAAGAAAATCAGCAAACCAAGCTTTGATACATGGCTAAAAGCAACAAAAGCACATGCGTTGCAGGGCAATCTGCTTGTCATTACTGCTCCAAATGAGTTTGCCCGCGATTGGCTTGAGGAGCGTTACTCCCAGCTGATTTCAGGAATTCTTTATGAGATAACCGGTGAAGAACTGTCGGTAAAGTTCATTATTCCGCAGAATCAAAAAGAAGAAGACCTCGAAATTCCAACGCCGCGTAAAAAGGTGAAAAAGGAAGACGAGCATAACGATTTTCCATCAAATATTCTAAATCCAAAATATACCTTTGATACATTCGTCATTGGATCAGGCAACCGTTTTGCCCATGCAGCATCTTTAGCTGTTGCTGAAGCACCGGCCAAAGCCTACAACCCCTTGTTCATCTACGGGGGCGTTGGTCTGGGGAAAACCCACTTGATGCATGCAATTGGCCACTATGTTCTGGATCATAATCCATCCGCCAAAGTGGTTTATTTGTCATCCGAAAAGTTCACCAATGAATTTATTAACTCAATTCGCGACAATAAAGCGGAAAACTTCCGCAATAAATATCGAAATGTCGATGTCCTTCTAATTGACGATATTCAATTTTTGGCTGGAAAAGAATCGACCCAGGAAGAATTTTTCCATACATTCAATGCCCTTCATGAGGAAAGCAAGCAAATTGTCATTTCAAGCGACCGTCCGCCCCGTGAGATTCCTACTCTTGAGGATCGTCTGCGATCACGGTTTGAATGGGGGCTGATTACCGATATCACACCGCCGGATTTGGAAACAAGGATTGCCATACTACGCAAAAAGGCAAAAGCTGAAGGCCTCGATATCCCAAATGAGGTCATGCTCTATATTGCTAATCAGATCGATTCCAACATCCGCGAGCTTGAGGGTGCTTTAATCCGCGTTGTAGCGTATTCATCTTTAATTAATAAAGACATTAATGCAGACTTGGCTGCTGAAGCTTTGAAGGATATCATCCCAAGTTCGAAACCAAAGGTCATCACCATTCATGAAATTCAAAAAGTGGTTGGCGAACATTATAGTATCAAGCTGGAGGATTTTAAGGCTAAAAAGCGGACAAAATCTATTGCCTTTCCACGGCAGATTGCCATGTATTTATCGCGTGAATTAACCGATTACTCTTTGCCGAAAATAGGAGAAGAATTTGGCGGCCGCGATCATACTACAGTTATCCATGCTCATGAAAAAATTTCAAAACTGCTCCAGACCGATTCGCAGCTGCAAAAACAAATGAAAGAATTAAATGAGCTGTTGAAAATATAGCATTGAATACTGTGAATAACTTCTTGGAATCTATACACAGTCTGTCCACATGTGGATAGGCTGTGTTTCCATTGAAAATTCCAGTTATCCACATGTTAACAGGCCCTACTAGTACTTCTACTGTTTTTTTATAAAAAATAAATATATGTAATAGCAATTAAAAATATGCCTGAACGGAGGATTTAACAAATGAAATTTAGCATTCAGCGCGACAGACTGGTTCAAAGTGTCCAAGACGTTATGAAGGCTGTCACTTCGAGAACAACGATTCCTATCTTGACCGGGATCAAAATTACCACAACAAATGAGGGAGTAACCTTAACCGGAAGTGATTCTGATATTTCCATTGAATCGTTTATTCCGAAAGAGGAATCAGGCGATGAAATTGTGGAAATCAAGCAACCTGGTTCCATTGTGCTGCAGGCAAAATTCTTTAGTGAAATTGTTAAAAAGCTTCCTACAGATTCTGTTGAAATTGAAGTGCATGGTTCGCTGCAAACCGTCATTCGTTCCGGCAAATCCGAGTTTAACTTAATTGGCCTTGATGCAGAGGAATACCCTCACCTGCCGCAAATAGAGGAAAATAACAAATTCCATATTGCCACAGATTTATTAAAAGCAATGATTCGCCAAACGCATTTTGCTGTGTCCACTTCGGAAACACGCCCCATCTTGACAGGTGTAAACTGGCGAATTGAGAATGGTGAACTAACCTGTATTGCAACAGATAGCCACAGGCTGGCGCTCCGCAAGGCAAAGATCGAAACAGAAATGGATGATAGCTATAATGTTGTTATTCCAGGGAAAAGTTTAAACGAATTAAGTAAGATTATTGATGACTCAAACGAGTTAATTGATATCGTCATTACTGAAAACCAAATTTTATTTAAGGCAAAGCATTTATTGTTTTTCTCCAGACTTTTAGAGGGGAATTATCCGGATACATCGAGATTGATTCCATCAGAAAGCAAAACGGATGTAACCGTTAATACAAAGGAATTCCTACAGGCGATTGACCGTGCTTCCCTTTTGGCTAGAGAAGGCCGAAATAATGTGGTCAAGCTGTCGACAATAGAAGGCGGCGTGATTGAAATTTCCTCCAACACACCGGAAATTGGAAAAGTTGTTGAAGAGATTCAAAGTGAATCAATTGAGGGAGAAGAATTAAAGATTTCATTTAGTGCAAAATATATGATGGATGCGCTAAAAGCGCTCGAAGGAACGGATATCAGAGTGAGCTTTACCGGAGCGATGCGGCCATTCCTGATTCGTCCGATGCATGATGAATCGATCTTACAGCTTATTTTGCCTGTCAGAACTTATTAAACAGATATGATGACCATATGCCGCCATACCACTGGCGGCTTTTTTTCAGGGTTTCCTTTGTTTTTATTTTGGATATTTAGTAAAATAAAGTATTGAGACCATTTTTGGAATGAGGGTGATGATGTGCCTGAAAAAATTTCATTGGATACGGAATATATCACATTGGGGCAATTTTTAAAGCTTGCCGACGTGATTCAAACCGGAGGCATGGCCAAATGGTTTTTAAGTGAACACGATGTATTTATTAATGGTGAACAAGATCAACGACGAGGAAGAAAGCTTCGTTCCGGAGATAAGATTAAAATCCCGGGCTTTGGGGAGTTCGTGATAACTGAGTAAGGATGACATTACATGTATATTCAACAATTAGCTTTAAAAAATTATCGGAATTATGATGAGATGTTTATTGAGTTTGAAAATAAAGTAAATGTCATCTTAGGTGAAAATGCCCAAGGTAAAACAAATGTCATGGAATCCATTTATGTTTTAGCAATGGCCAAATCCCACCGGACCTCAAATGATAAAGATTTAATTCGCTGGGACCAGGAATATGCTAAAATAGAGGGTAGGATTCAAAAACAGCACAGTTCTGTTCCCCTGCAATTAGTGATTTCAAAAAAGGGAAAAAAAGCGAAGCTGAACCATATTGAACAGCAAAAACTGAGTCAGTATGTTGGAAATATGAATGTGGTTATGTTTGCCCCTGAGGATTTAAACCTAGTAAAAGGAAGCCCACAGGTTCGCAGGCGGTTTATTGATATGGAAATTGGCCAAATCTCCCCTATTTACTTACATGATATGAGCCAATACCAGAAAATTCTTCAACAGCGCAATCATTATTTAAAAATGCTGCAGATTAAAAAGCAGACTGACCAAACGATGCTCGAAATATTGACGGAGCAGTTTACTCAAATGGCTGCGAAAATTGTCGCAAAAAGATTTGAGTTTCTCCATTTGCTCGAAAATTGGGCGAAACCGATTCATCATGGAATCTCCCGCGGTCTAGAGAGCCTCGAAATTCAATACAAACCCTCTGTAGATGTATTAGAAGAACAAGACTTGTCGAAAATGATAACAAGTTTTGAAGAGAAGTTTGCCAAAGTGAGGCTGCGAGAAATTGAGCGCGGCACTACCCTGTTTGGGCCGCATCGCGATGATTTGTTGTTTTTGGTAAATGGCCGCGATGTACAAACATTTGGTTCACAAGGTCAGCAGCGGACAACAGCGCTGTCTGTGAAACTTGCGGAAATTGAATTAATTCATGCTGAAATTGGTGAGTATCCGATTTTACTATTGGATGATGTTTTATCGGAATTGGATGATTATCGTCAGTCGCATTTATTAAATACGATTCAAGGCAAAGTCCAAACTTTTGTCACCACCACAAGCGTGGACGGAATTGATCATCAGACGCTTCGGTCCGCTTCGACATTTGAAGTTAGTTCAGGAGTTATCAAGAAAGTTCATTGAGGTGCCTTATGTATATCCATATTGGGGAAGACCATAGCATCAGGTTGAAGGATATTATTACTATTTTAGATAAAGAAAGTGTCAAAAATTCGGAGTTAATCAATGAATTTTTGAAACATCATCAAGATAAGGTTATGAACCTTTCCAAAAATCCCTTTAAATCAATTGTCGTTACGTTTGACAAGGTATACTTATCCCCGATTGCTTCTGGGACCTTAAAAAAGCGTTCTGGTCAAGTTGCTATTCAGGAATTTTAATAGTCTGATTTAGTTAAAGTGTACAATGAAAATATAGATTGAGTTGTTAGAAAGTGCAGGTGAATCAAGTGACAATGGAGCAAAAAGCAGTACAAGAGCAAGCATATGATGCGCATCAAATTCAAGTATTGGAAGGACTTGAGGCTGTCCGGAAAAGACCTGGTATGTATATTGGATCAACGAGCGGCAAAGGCCTGCACCATCTTGTATGGGAAATTGTCGATAATAGTATTGATGAAGCGCTCGCGGGCTATTGTACCGATATCAATGTCACGATTGAAAAGGATAACAGTATTACGGTAAAGGATAACGGCCGAGGTATCCCTGTCGATATTCAAGAAAAAATGGGCAGACCGGCAGTTGAGGTTATTATGACAGTTCTCCATGCCGGGGGTAAGTTCGGCGGCGGAGGCTACAAAGTTTCCGGCGGACTGCACGGTGTTGGTGCATCAGTTGTTAATGCCCTCTCCACTGAACTGGAAGTATATGTTCATCGAGATGGGAAAATCCATCGTATTAAATTTGAACGCGGCAACGTTGTTTCAGAATTAGAAGTGGTTGGAACAACAGACAGAACCGGTACAACGACACATTTTAAGCCCGATGGAGAAATCTTCACTGAAACATTGGTATACGAATATGACATTCTCGCTACTCGCCTTCGCGAGTTGGCTTTCTTGAACCGTGGAATTAAAATCACGATTGAAGACAAGCGTGAGGAAAATAAACATAATGAATATTACTATGAGGGCGGTATTAAATCATATGTTGAGCACTTAAACCGCACAAAAGAAGTCGTCCATGATGAGCCGATTTACATGGAAGGCGAACGTGATGGTATCAGTGTCGAGGTTGCCCTGCAATATAACGACGGCTACACAGAGAATATTTATTCTTTTGCCAACAATATTCACACCTATGAGGGCGGAACACATGAATCTGGGTTTAAAACAGCTTTAACCAGAGTAATTAATGACTATGCCCGCAAAAACGGCTTAATTAAAGAAAGTGATACAAATCTTTCTGGTGAAGATGTTCGTGAAGGCTTAACAGCGATTGTTTCCATTAAGCACCCGGACCCGCAATTCGAGGGGCAGACTAAAACAAAACTCGGAAACTCCGAAGTTAGAGCGATCACAGATACAGTTTTCTCCGGCAAATTTGAACAATTCCTATTAGAGAATCCAACTGTGGCTAGAAAAATTGTCGATAAGGGCTTAATGGCAGCGCGGGCACGGCTTGCGGCCAAGAAAGCCAGGGAATTGACTCGTCGTAAAAGTGCACTTGAAGTTTCCAGTTTACCAGGGAAATTAGCTGATTGTTCTTCAAGAGATCCAGCAGAAAGCGAATTGTATATCGTTGAGGGTGACTCGGCGGGCGGTTCGGCGAAGCAAGGGCGTGACCGTCATTTCCAGGCAATCCTGCCGCTTAGAGGGAAGATTCTAAACGTCGAAAAAGCCCGGCTAGATCGGATCCTCTCAAATAATGAAGTCAGGGCAATGATTACTGCGATTGGAACTGGGATTGGTGAAGATTTTGATATTTCGAAAGCGCGCTATCATAAAATCGTGATTATGACCGATGCTGATGTTGACGGCGCCCATATCCGAACACTCCTATTAACGTTCTTTTATCGGTTTATGAGAAAAATAATTGAAGCGGGATACATTTATATTGCCCAGCCGCCGCTTTATAAAGTACAGCAGGGCAAAAGAGTCGAATATGCCTACAACGACAAGGAACTTGACCGGATCTTTGCTGAGCTGCCAAGTTCGCCAAAGCCCAATATCCAGCGCTATAAAGGTTTGGGAGAGATGAATCCCGAACAATTATGGGAAACAACGATGGATCCTAGTGTCAGAACCATGCTTCAAGTCAGCCTCGAAGATGCGATTGAAGCGGATGAAACCTTTGATATGTTAATGGGGGAAAAGGTTGAACCACGCCGTAACTTCATTGAGGAAAACGCACAATACGTGAAGAATCTAGATATATAACAAACAAAGGGGAAAAAGGGTAGAGGTATGCGCTATCCTCCTTTTTTCTTTTAGGTGATCCCTATTAGGAGGTACCAAATATGAGTGAAACGCCAAATTCGCAAATTAAAGAGATTAATATTAGCCATGAAATGAGATCATCGTTTCTTGACTATGCGATGAGTGTTATTGTATCACGTGCCCTTCCGGATGTACGTGACGGATTAAAGCCGGTCCACCGCCGTATTCTTTATGCTATGCATGATCTTGGAATTCATGCGGACAAACCATATAAAAAATCTGCCCGTATCGTTGGTGACGTAATCGGTAAATACCATCCACATGGTGATTCTGCCGTTTATGAAACAATGGTGCGAATGGCCCAAGACTTTAACTATCGCTACATGCTAGTCGATGGTCATGGAAATTTTGGTTCTGTCGATGGTGATTCAGCTGCAGCTATGCGTTATACAGAATCAAGAATGTCAAAAATCTCAATGGAATTATTAAGAGATCTTAATAAAGATACCATTGATTATCAGGATAACTATGATGGTGAAGAAAGAGAACCGGTTGTGCTGCCGGCAAGATTCCCTAACCTTCTGGTTAACGGTACAACGGGGATTGCTGTGGGAATGGCGACCAATATCCCGCCGCACCAACTAGGTGAAGTTATTGATGGTGTTTTAGCTGTTAGCCATGACCCAGGCATCACCAGCCAGGAGTTAATGGAAATCATTCCTGGTCCTGACTTCCCTACAGGCGGGATCATTCTTGGCCGCAGCGGGATTCGCAAAGCTTACGAAACAGGCAGAGGCTCGATTACATTAAGGGCCAAGGTGGAAATTGAACAAAAAGCAAACGGTAAAGAAACGATTATTGTCAACGAAATTCCATATCAAGTGAACAAAGCAAAGTTGATTGAAAAAATTGCTGAACTTGCCCGCGATAAAAAACTTGAAGGCATTACTGACCTGCGTGACGAATCTGACCGCAGAGGAATGCGAATTGTTATTGAACTTCGCAAGGACGCAAATGCCAATGTACTGTTGAATAATTTATATAAATTAACAGCTATGCAAACAAGCTATGGCATCAACATGCTGGCATTAGTTAATGGTCATCCGAAGGTATTAACATTAAAGCAATGTTTAGTACATTATTTGGATCATCAAAAAGTTGTTATCCGCCGGAGAACAGAATTTGAACTGCGTAAAGCAGAAGCCCGTGCACACATTTTGGAAGGTTTGCGTGTGGCGCTTGATCATATTGATGCGATTATTACGTTAATTCGCGGTTCGCAAACAACAGATATTGCCCGTGAAGGGTTAATGACACAATTTAACCTTTCTGAAAAACAAGCACAGGCGATTCTCGATATGCGTCTGCAGCGTTTAACAGGATTGGAAAGAGAAAAAATTGAAGAAGAATATCAAAACCTTGTTAAGTTGATCGCTGAATTAAAAGGCATTTTGGCAGACGAGGAAAAGGTTCTTGAGATTATTCGTGAAGAACTGCTTGAAATCAAAGAGCGTTTCAATGATAAACGTCGCACTGAAATAGCTGTTGGCGGTATTGAATTTTTTGAAGATGAAGATCTAATTCCACGTGAAAGTATCGTCATCACCCTGACGCATAATGGGTACATCAAGCGGCTTCCAGTATCAACCTACCGCGCCCAAAAACGCGGCGGCCGCGGCATCCAGGGAATGGGGACAAATGAGGATGACTTTGTCGAGCATTTAATCACCACTTCGACGCATGATACGATTCTTTACTTCACTAATAAAGGGAAAGTTTATCGTACCAAAGGTTATGAAATTCCGGAATACAGCCGTACGGCCAAAGGAATTCCAATTATTAATCTTCTTAGCGTAGAAAAGGGAGAATGGATTAATGCGATTATTCCTGTTGAAGAATTCGTTGATGATTGGTACCTATTCTTCACCACGAAAGAAGGAATATCGAAGCGCTCCCCTCTTTCATCATTTGCGCATATTCGTAATAACGGCTTAATTGCCTTGAGCCTGCGCGAGGGCGATGAACTTATTTCGGTAAAGTTGACTGATGGAAGCAAGGATATGATTATTGGTACGAAAAAGGGAATGCTGATTCGCTTCCCAGAAACAGATGTCCGCTCAATGGGCCGCACCGCCACAGGGGTAAAAGGAATTACCCTCGACAGTGATGATGAGGTTATTGGTATGGAAGTACTGGAAGAGGACAACGATATCCTGATTGTTACGAAAAATGGCTATGGTAAACGCACCCCTGCGGCTGAATACCGAATTCAAGGCCGGGGCGGCAAGGGAATTAAAACCTGTCATGTCACTGACAAAAATGGAAATCTAGTTTCCGTAAGAACCGTGACCGGCGATGAGGATTTAATGCTGATTACAACTGGCGGTGTGCTAATCCGCATTGATGTAGCTGGTATCTCTCAATTAGGCCGTAATACTCAAGGTGTCAAGCTAATCAATATTAAGGAAAACAATGAATTTGTTGCTACTGTGGCAAAGGTCGAGAAGGAAGAAGAGGAAGAAGAAATCAGCGAAGAACTGTCTTCTGAATCAGAAGGATCTGAAGCAGTAGTATCTGAATCAGAGCCTAGCACGGAGAATGAAGAATAATGACTAAGAACGGAGCACTCAGAGTAGTGCTCCTTCTTTCTAGTTTTTATTATAGGCATAGTAAAAAAATACAGAAAAACCGTTGACATACATTTATCACGGTGGTATATTAATAAAGTCGCCTCGGGGCGATGATGAATTTGATCTTTGAAAACTAAACAAACAAAAACGTCAACAATAAAACATTCATTCCTAACGGAATGAAGCCAACGTAACTTTTATGAGCTAATCAACTCATCTTTTTTGGAGAGTTTGATCCTGGCTCAGGACGAACGCTGGCGGCGTGCCTAATACATGCAAGTCGAGCGAATCAATAGGAGCTTGCTCCTGTTGGTTAGCGGCGGACGGGTGAGTAACACGTGGGCAACCTGCCTGTAAGACTGGGATAACACCGGGAAACCGGTGCTAATACCGGATAATTCTTATCAACACATGTTGGTAAGCTGAAAGTCGGTTTACGCTGACACTTACAGATGGGCCCGCGGCGCATTAGCTAGTTGGTGAGGTAACGGCTCACCAAGGCGACGATGCGTAGCCGACCTGAGAGGGTGATCGGCCACACTGGGACTGAGACACGGCCCAGACTCCTACGGGAGGCAGCAGTAGGGAATCTTCCACAATGGACGAAAGTCTGATGGAGCAACGCCGCGTGAGCGAAGAAGGCCTTCGGGTCGTAAAGCTCTGTTGTCAGGGAAGAACAAGTATCGGAGTAACTGCCGGTACCTTGACGGTACCTGACCAGAAAGCCACGGCTAACTACGTGCCAGCAGCCGCGGTAATACGTAGGTGGCAAGCGTTGTCCGGAATTATTGGGCGTAAAGCGCGCGCAGGCGGTCCTTTAAGTCTGATGTGAAAGCCCACGGCTCAACCGTGGAGGGTCATTGGAAACTGGGG
>NZ_AP035777.1:12500-30000 GCF_055381825.1 Neobacillus sp. B24
AGGAGAGCGTTCTAAGGGCGTTGAAGCTAGACCGTAAGGACTGGTGGAGCGCTTAGAAGTGAGAATGCCGGTATGAGTAGCGAAAGACGGGTGAGAATCCCGTCCACCGTATGCCTAAGGTTTCCTGAGGAAGGCTCGTCCGCTCAGGGTTAGTCGGGACCTAAGCCGAGGCCGAAAGGCGTAGGCGATGGACAACAGGTTGATATTCCTGTACCACCTCTTTATCGTTTGAGTGATGGGGGGACGCAGGAGGATAGGGTAAGCGCGCTGCTGGTTATGCGCGTGTAAGCAGTTAGGCTGAGAAGCAGGAAAATCCGCTTCTCACAAAGGCTGAGCTGTGATGCCGAGGGAAATATAGTACCGAAGTTCCTGATTCCACACTGCCAAGAAAAGCCTCTAGCGAGATAAAAGGTGCCCGTACCGCAAACCGACACAGGTAGGCGAGGAGAGAATCCTAAGGTGAGCGAGAGAACTCTCGTTAAGGAACTCGGCAAAATGACCCCGTAACTTCGGGAGAAGGGGTGCTCATTACGGTGAATAGCTGTGATGAGCCGCAGTGAATAGGCCCAGGCGACTGTTTAGCAAAAACACAGGTCTCTGCGAAGCCGCAAGGCGAAGTATAGGGGCTGACGCCTGCCCGGTGCTGGAAGGTTAAGAGGAGGGGTTAGCGCAAGCGAAGCTCTGAATCGAAGCCCCAGTAAACGGCGGCCGTAACTATAACGGTCCTAAGGTAGCGAAATTCCTTGTCGGGTAAGTTCCGACCCGCACGAAAGGCGTAACGATCTGGGCACTGTCTCAACGAGAGACTCGGTGAAATTATAGTACCTGTGAAGATGCAGGTTACCCGCGACAGGACGGAAAGACCCCGTGGAGCTTTACTGTAGCCTGATATTGAATTTTGGTACAGCTTGTACAGGATAGGTAGGAGCCTGAGAAGCCGGAGCGCCAGCTTCGGTGGAGGCGTCGGTGGGATACTACCCTGGCTGTATTGAAATTCTAACCCGCACCCCTGATCGGGGTGGGAGACAGTGTCAGGTGGGCAGTTTGACTGGGGCGGTCGCCTCCCAAAGAGTAACGGAGGCGCCCAAAGGTTCCCTCAGAATGGTTGGAAATCATTCGTAGAGTGTAAAGGCACAAGGGAGCTTGACTGCGAGACCTACAAGTCGAGCAGGGACGAAAGTCGGGCTTAGTGATCCGGTGGTTCCGCATGGAAGGGCCATCGCTCAACGGATAAAAGCTACCCCGGGGATAACAGGCTTATCTCCCCCAAGAGTCCACATCGACGGGGAGGTTTGGCACCTCGATGTCGGCTCATCGCATCCTGGGGCTGTAGTCGGTCCCAAGGGTTGGGCTGTTCGCCCATTAAAGCGGTACGCGAGCTGGGTTCAGAACGTCGTGAGACAGTTCGGTCCCTATCCGTCGTGGGCGCAGGAAATTTGAGAGGAGCTGTCCTTAGTACGAGAGGACCGGGATGGACGCACCGCTGGTGTACCAGTTGTCTTGCCAAAGGCATCGCTGGGTAGCTATGTGCGGACGGGATAAGTGCTGAAAGCATCTAAGCATGAAGCCCCCCTCAAGATGAGATTTCCCATAGCGTCAAGCTAGTA
Organism: Neobacillus sp. B24; assembly: GCF_055381825.1. Taxonomy (NCBI): domain Bacteria; kingdom Bacillati; phylum Bacillota; class Bacilli; order Caryophanales; family Bacillaceae; genus Neobacillus; species Neobacillus sp. B24. The sequence continues at coordinate 14,108 of NZ_AP035777.1, forward strand.
AGATCCCTGAAAGATGATCAGGTTGATAGGTCAGAGGTGGAAGCATGGTGACATGTGGAGCTGACTGATACTAATCGATCGAGGACTTAACCAAATAGAAAAGCGGAGGCGACTGTCCAACTTCGACAGACGTTGGAGGGCCGGCACGGCAAATCCCGATTTTGGATTTGTTGGGACGGACCGAAACGGCCGAGAAGTTAGGAGCCGAAGCTAGACAAGTCAACATGATTATTCGGTTTACTAATACTTCTTCTGCATTATCTAGTTTTGAGGGAATGAACCTCAAAAAAATAGTCTGGAAACTATGGCGAGAAGGTCACACCCGTTCCCATACCGAACACGGAAGTTAAGCTTCTCAGCGCCGATGGTAGTTGGGGCGAAAGCCCCTGTGAGAGTAGGACGTTGCCGGGCTAGCAAAAGACAACCTGAAAAATGGTTGTCTTTTTTGTGTTGTTTTATTAAAAGGGTAATTGGCTTTGAAAAATGGAGTTTCGCGGATATATTGGGAGTTTCGCGGATATATTTGTTTTTTCGCGGATAAAATCAAATTAACGCGGATATATTTTGTTTTTCGCGGATATCCGGTGAAAAACCGCGGATATAATTTTTTCAAACTATAATTGGTATACAAAACTCCGAATTTTACTCATATAGTACGCCAATAGAACCTATTGGAGCAGTAAAGTACAAATTTTTACCCATATAGTACGCCAATACAACTTATTGGAGTAGTAATCCACGATTTTTCTACCACCCATTACGCCAATAGCGTCTATTAGAGCATTAACACTCCTAATTTCGCCTTCCTACTACGCCAACAAGCCGGATCAGAGCAGCCAACCGTCAATTCCTAACACTCCACCTACTCCACTCCACCATCAACCCTATTTCCCCATCAAGAATTGATAAATCAAAAACGGTCCTTTTTTCATCGTGATGTCCAGAAACGCCTCAATAAACGGATAATCCTGGTTTGGCATCATTTTTGTTAGTTCACTCCACCATTCCGTTTCATAACGGGCAATCATGCTTAAGTTATACAACAATAAATAGTGGATTAGCAGCTCAGGAAATTGAAAAAACTTATCCTTATGCAGCGGAAGTGTCCAAAAATTACCCTCGAGGTTATATTTCAGCGGTGAAACCTCCGAAATCCAGCGGTGGCTTCCGATCCCTGAAATACTCAGCCCTTCAGCAGAAAACTCAACTTCATTAACAAACTTTCCTGCTAAAAACTCCTTCAATCGATTTTCTGTCATATGATAATGGTCAAGTACCGCCTCAGGAACAACCAGCTTTTCTTCCTCTTGCTCCAGAGTGCAGTGTGACTTTTTCCCTAAAAGTAACCCGAATAATTCGTCCAGTTCAGGTATAAGCTGTAGTAGTTCTTCCATAATGACTTTTTCTCCATCCAACTGTTTCACATGAAACAATTTTTCAGACATGAATGGAAAAAGGCCATTTTTTTGCAGTTTTACTTCATCGTGGAAAAACTGATAGTTTTGTTTTTTTCGTTTCCTGGTGGACACACCATGGGCTAACACGGCGGTTGTTTCTGGATAAAGTGGATCCACAGTTAAAATGCATGCCTTTATTAGATGAACCAAGCCATAAAAGAGCAAGATTGGTTTTAAAATTAGTGGCGATTTTTCCGCCTGTTGATAATAAATTTGTCCGTGCTCAAGATAATAAAGAAAGGCGTAGCAATTTTCATAACTTTTTTGTTCCGGGTTTTCAATCTTATTTTTCATATAGCAGCTTTTTAAATAAACCTGGCAGTATTCAGCTGAAAAGAAACATGTGTAGCTGTTCCAGCCTTTATATAAACTAAACACCCTATAATCACCTTTTTCAGAAGAGTCAGATTAATACATTCTCCTTGACACTATTTTGTCCAATTGATAACCTACAAATAATATTTTTTACCTGGAGGCCGTTAAAATGTGGGAAAGTAAGTTTGTTAAAGAAGGTTTAACATTTGATGATGTTCTTTTGATACCCGGGAAATCTGAAGTACTGCCAAAGGATGTTGATTTAAAGGTTGAATTATCCCCTACTGTGAAGCTGAATATCCCAATTATTAGTGCCGGAATGGATACGGTAACCGAATCGGAGATGGCTATTGCAATGGCCCGTCAAGGCGGTCTTGGAATTATTCACAAGAATATGTCGATTGAACAGCAGGCGGAGCAAGTGGAAAAAGTGAAACGGTCTGAGAGCGGGGTTATTACTGATCCATTCTTTCTGACACCAGACCATCAAGTATTTGACGCAGAGCATTTAATGGGCAAATACCGAATTTCCGGAGTTCCGATTGTTAATAATCTCGAGGAACAGAGGCTCATTGGAATCATTACAAACCGTGACCTGCGTTTTATGAAGGACCAGGATTACTCCTTTAAAATTGCGGATGTAATGACGAAAGAAAACCTAATTACTGCTCCGGTTGGGACAACTTTAAAAGAAGCAGAAACAATCCTTCAGAAATACAAAATTGAAAAGCTTCCGTTGGTGGATGACAATGGAGTTTTAAAGGGCTTAATTACCATCAAGGATATTGAAAAGGTAATCGAGTTTCCAAACTCAGCTAAAGATAAACAAGGACGGCTATTGGCAGGTGCTGCTGTCGGAGTAACAAAAGACACAATGATACGCGTAAAGGCACTTGTGGAAGCGGGTGTTGATGCGATTGTCGTTGATACCGCGCACGGCCATTCCAAGGGTGTTCTTGAGACCGTTAAAGAAATCAGAGATGCCTACCCAGGCTTGACGATTATTGCAGGTAACGTTGCCACTGCGGAAGCGACCAAGGACCTTATTGAAGCAGGAGCGGATGTGGTGAAAGTCGGAATTGGACCAGGGTCCATTTGTACGACTCGTGTGGTTGCTGGAGTTGGTGTTCCGCAAATCACGGCGGTTTATGACTGTGCAGGCGAAGCAATGAAACACGGTAAAACGATTATTGCCGATGGGGGCATTAAGTATTCTGGGGATATTGTGAAGGCATTGGCAGCCGGCGGTCATGCGGTTATGCTTGGCAGTATGCTGGCAGGGGTAACAGAAAGCCCTGGTGAAACAGAGATTTTCCAAGGACGCCGCTTTAAAGTTTACCGTGGTATGGGCTCTGTTGCTGCAATGGAAAAAGGCTCGAAAGACCGCTATTTCCAGGAAGACAATAAAAAGTTTGTTCCAGAGGGAATTGAAGGCAGACTGCCTTACAAAGGACCTTTGGCTGATACCATTTATCAACTTGTCGGTGGAATTCGTTCAGGGATGGGCTATTGTGGATCCAAGGACCTGGAGGCTTTAAGAATGACTGCGCAATTCGTCAAAATGACGGGTGCAGGGCTTAGGGAAAGCCACCCGCATGATGTCCAAATCACTAAAGAAGCACCGAATTACTCCATGTAAATGATTAGGAAAGAGACGCTCCGGTGTCTCTTTTTTTATGGCTAACTAGACCTTAAGAACTAATAAACTGGTAAACAATGCGTCAATGCTCTGTCTATGATTTGTCCTAGAGTTATGTTAAAATAACCAAAGTGTAAAAATTTTGTTGGAGGGCTTTGTTGTGAATAAACTAGTTGTAAAAAAGTATGTTGCTAGCACTTTAGCAGTCCTGTTGTTTATTAGCCTTTTTGCCGGCTATAATCGAGCGGAAGCGGCACCGGCTTTAAATATTCTTGCTGACGGGGCAATATTGGTTGATGCTGAATCAGGCAAGGTTTTATACGAAAAAAATGCTGATAGTGTACTAGGTGTTGCCAGTATGACAAAAATGATGACAGAATATCTCTTAAACGATGCCATTAAGCACGGTAAGGTGAAATGGGATCAGGAATACCAGGTGAGTGAACTGGTTTATAAGATTTCACAGAATCGCTCATTATCCAATGTACCGTTACGTCAGGACGGAAAGTATACCGTAAGAGAATTGTATGAGGCAATGGTTATTTATTCGGCTAATGGTGCCACAATTGCCATTTCAGAAGTGATTGCCGGGTCTGAGTCGAACTTTGTTAAAATGATGAATGAAAAAGCAAAAAAACTTGGGCTTAAGGATTATAAATTCGTTAACTCTTCAGGTTTAAATAACAAGGATTACCAAGGTATGCATCCAGAGGGTACTGGTGCAGACGAAGAAAACGTCATGTCACCGCGTGCTGTGGCGACACTAGCGTTCCACTTAATCAACGAATACCCGGAAGTTTTAAAAACAGCAAGCATTCCAAAGAAAACCTTCCGTGAAGGGACAGAAGACCGCATTGAGATGATCAACTGGAATGAAATGCTTCCAGGATTACAATATAGCTACGAAGGTATTGACGGTCTTAAAACAGGTACGACAGATTTTGCCGGTTACTGTTTCACAGGGACAGCAAGCCGTGATGGAAAGAGATTCATCTCTGTCGTGCAAAATGCTGTTGACGCGAGTGGAAAAGGCAGCTATAAAGCCCGTTTTGGCGAAACAAGGAAAATGCTTGATTATGCCTTTAACACCACGACAAAAGAGGAAATTATTCCAAAGCACTACCAGGTTAAGGGCACTAAAACTCTTCCTGTAATAAAGGGTAAAGAGGGCCAGGTTAAAATTTATACGAAATCAGCCATTAATATGATTATCGAAAATGGTGAGCAAGAAAACTTCAAACCAGTTTTAGTCCTTGATAAGAAGAAAGTCAATAAGAAGGGTGAACTAACTGCACCTATTAAAAAAGGTGAGACTGTCGGCTATTTAACAGTTGAACCTAAGAATGGTGAAAAAATTAGCTATTTAACTGGGGAAGGCCAAAAGAAAGTCCAAGTTGAAGTGATTGCTGCCCAAGATGTTGAAAAAGCGAATTGGTTTGTGCTAATGATGCGCGGCATCGGCAACTTCTTTGGTGATGTATGGAACGGTATTTCATCAACCGTTAAAGGCTGGTTCTAATTTTATATGTAAATGTTGGAAAGGATTCTTGTCTTGACAGGAATCCTTTTTTGTTGCTTTAATGATTTTATCGGTTAAAAATTCCGACTGATTTGAATGGAATTATTTTTCTAAATATTATTAAAGGTAAAGGGGGACAAAATAATGAAAACTGGTACGGATCGAGTCAAACGCGGAATGGCTGAAATGCAAAAGGGCGGCGTCATTATGGACGTGGTAGATGCCGAGCAGGCAAAAATTGCGGAAGAAGCTGGTGCGGTTGCGGTAATGGCATTGGAACGGGTACCTTCTGATATTCGCGCAGCTGGCGGTGTGGCTAGAATGGCTGACCCAAGAATCATTGAAGAAGTAATGAGTGCTGTTTCCATCCCGGTTATGGCGAAGGCACGGATTGGCCATATTGTGGAAGCACGCGTACTTGAGGCAATGGGTGTTGACTATATCGACGAAAGTGAAGTATTAACACCTGCTGATGAAGAGTATCATTTATTAAAAAGTGACTATACCGTTCCATTTGTTTGTGGCTGCCGCGACCTAGGTGAGGCTGCACGTCGTATTGGTGAAGGAGCTTCCATGCTGCGCACAAAAGGGGAGCCTGGAACTGGGAACATTGTGGAGGCAGTTCGACACATTCGTAAGGTAAATGCTCAGGTTCGCAAAGTGGTGTCGATGAATGAGGACGAGCTTATGACAGAAGCGAAGCTCTTAGGGGCCCCTTATGAAATTCTGCTTGAAATCAAGCGTCTTGGCCGTTTACCGGTGGTTAACTTTGCTGCAGGCGGCGTGGCGACACCTGCTGATGCAGCCTTGATGATGCAATTGGGCTCTGACGGTGTGTTTGTCGGTTCTGGTATCTTTAAATCGGAAAATCCTGCGAAGTTTGCCAGAGCCATTGTAGAAGCTACAACACATTATCAAGACTATAAGTTAATTGCTGAGCTTTCCAAGAACCTTGGCACACCAATGAAAGGCATTGAGATTTCATCATTAGCTCCAGAGGCACGTATGCAGGAGCGTGGATGGTAAAATAGAAAAGTGGAAGCGTCCTAGGCGCTGGAGCTAGACAGTAGGCTAAGTAAGGGGGAAACAAAGTATGACAAAAATCGGTGTACTCGCATTACAGGGGGCTGTCCGTGAGCATATCCAATCACTTGAAGCCTGTGGTGTTGAAGCAGTGGCGATTAAACATAAAGAAGAGTTAGAAGCGATTGACGGCCTGATTCTCCCTGGTGGTGAGAGCACAACTATGCGCCGTTTAATTGATAAATATGATTTTATGTATGCTTTAAAGGAGTTTGCCCACACCGGAAAGCCAATGTATGGCACTTGTGCCGGTTTGATTCTTTTAGCAAAGAATATTGTCGGGTACAGTGAGCCTCATCTCGGTGTAATGGATGTTAGTGTTGAACGCAATTCCTTTGGTCGTCAGGTTGACAGCTTCGAGGCCGACCTCGCGATCAAGGATGTCGCAGATAACTTCACTGCAGTTTTTATCCGGGCGCCACATATAGTTGACGCGGGGGAAAATGTTGAGGTGTTGGCCAAGCACAATGGCCGGATCGTGGCAGCACGTGAAGGGCAATACCTCGGCTGTTCCTTCCATCCGGAATTAACCGATGACCATCGCCTCACTGCCTACTTTGTAGAGATGGTCAAAGAAACAAAGCAAAAGCAGTCTGCCTAATCAGTATAAACTGGTTGCATTTGGATAATAATTATAGTACATTAAGATATACAAATCGTTCATAGATTAAAGCAATGAGAGGAACTAGTAACAGGATGGTTATTCTAAAGAGAGCCGGTGGCTGGTGTGAATCGGTGGATAATGCTTGTGAATCCCTCCTCGAGTAAGGTACGGAACCCCTCCTTCAAGAGGTTAGTAAGTACTTTCGGTGATAAACCGTTATTTTTTGAGGTGGACAGTTGAAACTGTCAACCAGGGTGGTAACGCGGGTAACTCTCGTCCCTGTTTTGGGGCGGGAGTTTTTTATTTTTAAAGCGAAAGCGCCTTGATCAGGGGCGACAGGCATAAGACGAGCCGGCGAGAAGGTCGCTTTTTGACCTTCTTGACGGATTGGCTTATGACCCCGAGCCCCTAGGCGCTGGAGCTAGGTAGTGATACAAGTAAAAAAAGGAGTGTCTGGACATGTTGGATTTAAAACATTTAAGGGCAAATTTTGAAGAAGTAAAAGAAAAACTGCAGCATCGCGGTGAAGACTTGACCGACCTTGGAAAGTTCGAAGACTTGGATGTAAAACGCCGGGAACTAATTGTTGAGGCTGAAAAGCTGAAATCAAAACGCAATGAGGTTTCGCAGCAGGTAGCTCAGCTAAAGCGTGAGAAACAAGATGCTGACCATCTAATCAAGGAAATGCGCGAGGTAGGCGACCGTATCAAAGAATTGGATGACGAGCTAAGAGGTGTCGAAGAGACATTGGAAATGCTGCTGCTCAGCATCCCGAATATTCCGCATGAAAGCGTACCGGTTGGTGACACAGAGGACGAAAATGTTGAAATTCGTAAATGGGGCGAAGTTCGCGACTTTGGTTTCGAAGCGAAGCCGCACTGGGATGTTGCTGACCATTTGGGGATTCTTGACTTTGAACGGGCTGGAAAGGTTACCGGCAGCCGATTTGTTTTCTATAAAGGCTTAGGTGCCCGCCTCGAGCGTGCGTTAATAAGCTTTATGCTTGATTTGCATATCGATGAGCACGGATATACAGAGATCTTGCCACCGTATATGGTCAACCGCGCCAGCATGACCGGAACTGGCCAGCTGCCGAAGTTTGCTGAAGATGCATTTTTAATCGAGAATGAGGATTATTTTTTAATCCCAACTGCCGAAGTGCCAGTTACCAATTATTATCGCGATGAAATACTAAGCGGCGAGGAGCTGCCAATCCGCTTTGCGGCCTACAGCGCCTGCTTCCGCTCTGAAGCGGGGTCCGCTGGACGTGACACAAGGGGCCTTATTCGCCAGCATCAATTTAATAAAGTAGAGCTCGTTAAGTTTGTGAAGCCTGAAGATTCTTATGAAGAGCTTGAAAAATTAACTAATGATGCCGAGCGGGTTCTGCAGCTGTTGGAACTGCCATATCGGGTATTGAGCATGTGTACGGGCGACCTAGGCTTCACCGCAGCGAAAAAGTATGATATCGAAGTATGGATTCCAAGCTATGGCACGTACCGGGAGATTTCTTCTTGCAGTAACTTTGAAGCATTCCAGGCAAGAAGAGCTAACATTCGCTTCCGTCGCGACCCGAAGGCCAAACCGGAGCATGTTCATACATTAAATGGATCTGGCCTTGCAATTGGCCGCACCGTCGCCGCTATCCTAGAGAACTACCAGCAGGAAGACGGCAGTGTCGTGATTCCGACCGTACTGCGTCCATATATGGGCGGCCGTGAGGTCATCAAACCAGTTTAATAGCATAAAAAAGGCTCGGGAGAATTTTTTCTCCCGAGCTGAATTAATAATGTTGACAGTGGTAAAAATATATGATAAATTAACATCTGTTGTCACGGAGGAATACCCAAGTCCGGCTGAAGGGATCGGTCTTGAAAACCGACAGGCGGGTTAAACCGCGCGGGGGTTCGAATCCCTCTTCCTCCGCCATCACAAGATTAATACGCGCATAAAAACTGGAGATAAAAATTCGTTACAATCTTTTGTAGCGAATTTTTTTTTGAAAAAGAAAGCGCATATGGCGGTTAGCCAATATGCGCTTTTGTTATAAATAGAATTTCATTCAGTTTTTCTTCGACCTGAGTGCAAACACGTTTAGCGTCAGCTTCGCTTTTCACCACGTCAGTTGTGTCCATATCGATGACCAATACTTCACTTGCATCATAACGCTCCATGACCCATTCATCATAGCCCTTCCAAACCTCGAAATAATACTCTTTCAATTCCGGGTTGATTTCGAAGCTTCTGCCGCGGGACATAATCCGGTCGAGAACGGTATCAAACGAGCCTCTTAAGTAAACCATTAAGTCTGGTGCTTTTTTCGGAAGCTCACTTAACTCTTCCATCATGTTATCAACTAATTCCTCATAAATCTTGAACTCCAGGGGAGAGATTCTGCCTAAGTTTTTATTGACGTAGGCAAAATACCAGTCCTCATAAATAGAGCGGTCTTGAATCGTATAAATGGGATTTCGCCAATTCATACAATCCTTTACTGTTTTGTAACGTTTATTTAAGAAAAATAGCTGCAATAGAAATGGAATGCGTCTTGCATCCAGCTCTTCAGGAGTTAATTCATAATAAAGCGGGAGAATCGGATTATCGTCTACCGTTTCATAAAATACTTTACTTTCGATTCCTCTATTTTCAAAGTGCTCCTTTAATATATCGGCTACACTTGTTTTTCCAAGACCTATCATTCCGCCAATAACAATGCTCAATTAACATCCTCCGTTCGTTAATGTGTTTGTCCAGCTGGCTGTTTTTAGTGTATAGGACAGTTTTTCGATAATATAATCGAGATCCTGTTCATTTTTAACGAAATCCAACTCATCCCCATTAAAACGAAGAACTGGAATTTCCGGATGTTCTTTTTCAAAAATCGCCATTGTCTGTTCATAGTCAAGGGATAGCTGCTCGAGGTAAAGCGGGCTGATATTTTTCTCAACCTCACGGCCTCTTAATTTAATTCGGCTTAGCAGTGTATCAAGACTGGCATTTAAATAAATGATTACATTTGGCTTAGGCATATCTTCTGTCAAGATTTGATAAATCTTGTAGTATTTTCGATATTCATCCTGATTTAATGTCCGCTGGGCAAAAATCAGATTTTTAAAAATGTGATAATCGGCAACCACTGATTGATTTTTGCTTAAGTAATGGTTGTTGATATCCCCCAGTTGCTTAAAACGATTGCAGAGGAAAAACATTTCCGTCTGGAAGCTCCATTCCTCGATATTTTCATAAAATTTCCCCAAGAATGGATTTTCATCAACAATCTCTCTTAGTAAAGAAATGGCAAAATGCTCCGAAATGGCTCTAGCAAGAGATGTCTTTCCTACACCAATCGGCCCCTCAACGGTTATAAAGGGTGTCTCCCCCATTCTTAATCCTCCTTCTCCAACTGCCTGCACGCTCTATCATTAACCGGGTATCCGGATAATATATGCAATTTTCTCTAAATTTTCCACTGAATTCGTCAAATACCGACAACCTTCTACGTGAATTCAGCTTTCTTCGACACTAGAAATTATTTTATCATACTCTGAAACCGAGGGGGAGATGGAATTTTACAGGAAATATATTTTCCTGCCAGTTGCTAAAAAAAACTGCCGTCATTTCGGCAGTTTTCATCATTTTTAAAAATTATGTTCCTCTTTTTGTCACATTAAAGTTATCGACAATCAGGAGCCAGTTTTGCGGGAAGGCTAGACCTAATTTCCAATAACTCATCCCTCGTAAATTCATTTCTTTTATGAGATCAAACTTCGCCTGAATCGAACGGGCATCCTCAAACCATACTTCATGCTGCTTGCCGTCAGCTGCCCGGTATCGGAAAAATGGGGCTTGTGCTTTTGTATCATATTCTATCGGCACATTATGCTGGGCCGCCAACTGGATGGCCTGCTGCGGACTTACCGCTTTGGCGATTGTCCCTTGTACAAACGGCAATGTCCAGTCGTAACCATACAGGTTCTGGCCCATCAGTATTTTATTTGATGGCATTTCTGATACGGCATAATCGAGAACCTTTCTTACCTGGTCGATTGGTGACACTGCCATCGGCGGACCGCCGCTATAGCCCCATTCATAGGTCATAATTACGACGAAGTCAGATATTTGTCCATGGGCTTTGTAATCATGGGCTTCATACCATAAGCCCTTTTGTGTCGCACTTGTTTTCGGTGCCAAGGCGGTTGACATCAGCCAGCCCTCGCGGTGAAACCGTTCCGATGCCTTTCGTAGAAAACGATTATAGGCATCACGGTCGGCAGGACGCAAAAATTCAAAATCAAAGTGGATATCACGGAAGCCATATTTTTTGGCAGTAGCCACAATATTATTAAGAAATCTGTCCTGAATGGTCATGTCATTCAATAGGATTCGACCAAGCTCATCACTGAATTGGTCATTTTCCTGATTGTTAATGACCATCATTAACACATTCCGGTTTGCTCTGGCAATAGCCGGGAATTGATTTAATAATGGTTCCTTTAATGAACCATCACGCTTGGCTTGAAAGCTAAATGGGGCCAAATAGGTTAAATAGGGCGCCGCTTCACGGGCAGCGTTTTCCAGTGCCGGTGCTACGGTGGTACCGCGCGGTTCAACATATGCATTAAATTCGGCATTTCTTTTTCGTCCTTGCGGAATATACAGACGCAGTCCGACATATAGCGGCTGATTAATCGGTATTCGATTCACTCTTGCAAGCTCCTGAGCAGTTGTGCCGTATCTTCTGGCTATGGTATATAAAGATTCTCCCGACTGCACGAAATGGAAATGGCCAATAATCGGAATGACCAACGCTTGACCGATGACGAGATTATTGGGGTTGGGCAGATCATTGGCTTCCACTATATCTTGAACGGTTGAATGATAGGTTCTCGCAATTGTTGTTAACGTTTCGTTTCTTTTCACCACGTGGATTTGCATAAAAATCCCTCCCTGCACAAATACGCTACAACCATTCTATGAATGAAAAGCTTAATAAATGATATAATGGTAATAATTTTTAAAGGAAATCAACAGGCGGTAGTGCAAATGGATAACCAAGATGAATTATATATGCAGGAAGCGATAAAAGAAGCGAAGAAGGCAGAGGGACTTAATGAGGTGCCGATCGGAGCGATAATCGTTAAGGACGGCGAAATCATCGCCCGCGCCCATAATCTCCGGGAAACGGAGCAGCTGTCAACAGCCCACGCCGAATTGCTTGCTATTGACCAAGCTTGCAAAGCTACTGGCTTCTGGCGTCTTGAAAATACAACTCTGTATGTCACCCTTGAGCCATGTCCAATGTGCTCAGGCGCCATCATTTTATCAAGGGTTGAACGAGTGGTTTATGGAGCAAGCGACCCGAAAGGCGGCTGTGCCGGGACGCTAATGAACCTCTTGGAGGATTCACGCTTTAACCACCAAAGCGAAGTTGTTAAGGGAGTGCTTGAGCAGGAATGTGGACAACTGCTTTCTGATTTCTTTCGAAGAATAAGGGAAAAAAAGAAGCAGTCGAAACGGCAATCGACCAACTTACAGTAATTTACAATCGATAACAATTGCATTTTTTAAAGATTGTTAGTATACTAAGAAGGCGTCAGATACGACGCACTAAATAATTGGTATCAACTTTGCCGCGCTAGGTGGGGAGGTAGCGGTGCCCTGTACCCGCAATCCGCTCTAGCGGGACTGAATCCCTTCCCGAGGCTGATCGTCTGTAGGGTCTGCCTTAAGTAAGTGGTGTTGACGCCTGGGTCCTGCGCAATGGGAATCCATGAACCATGTCAGGTCCGGAAGGAAGCAGCATTAAGTGGACGCTCCCATGTGCCGCAGGAGTGCCTGGGCCGAGCTAACTGCTTAAGTAACGCTTATGGGCGACAGTCGACGGAAGGTGCGCGGCAGTTATTACATATGCCAAATCAAACTCATCCTAGATTATAGGATGAGTTTTTTTGTGAACTCTATAGATACACTTTGAAATAATGAAAATAGTTACTGTATAATGAATAAGATGAAAAAAATTGAAGGGGGCGGTGTCTTTTGTCATATCAAGCATTATATCGTGTTTGGCGGCCTCAAACCTTTTTCGATGTAGTCGGGCAAGAACATGTGACCAAGACATTGCAGAATGCCCTGCTTCAGCAGAAAATTTCGCATGCTTATCTTTTTTCCGGGCCAAGAGGAACAGGTAAGACGAGTGCGGCCAAAATATTGGCAAAGGCCATTAACTGTGAGCATGCACCCGTAGCAGAGCCTTGTAACGAATGTGATGCTTGCCGCGGAATTACCAATGGGACGATTCCGGATGTATTAGAATTTGATGCTGCCTCCAACTCCAGAGTGGAGGAAATGCGTGATGTCCTCGACAAGGTCAAATTTGCACCTACTGCCGTCAACTACAAGGTTTATATCATTGACGAAGTGCATATGCTGTCAATCAGTGCGTTCAATGCCTTGCTAAAAACGCTTGAAGAACCACCGAAGCATGTTATTTTTATCCTTGCCACAACCGAGCCGCATAAAATCCCGCTAACAATCATTTCTAGATGTCAGCGATTTGATTTCCGAAGAATCACTGCAGGTTCAATTGTGAAGCGAATGAAATTGATTGTTGATGAAACCGGAGTTGCTTGCGACGACCGTGCTTTGCAAATGATCGCCAGAGCGGCAGAAGGCGGTATGCGTGATGCATTAAGCTTGCTTGACCAAGCGATTTCTTACAGCGAGGACCGCGTTACCGTAGAAGATGCATTGACGGTGACAGGATCGGTATCGCAAGGTTTTTTAAATAAAATTGCCAGAGCGTTTCAAGATAAGGATGTAGCCAGCGGCCTGGAGGCACTCAACGAGCTATTATTTCACGGTAAGGACCCAGCACGGTTTATCGAGGATTTGATATTATTTTACCGGGATATGCTGCTCTATAAGACAGCTCCAAACCTTGAGGAGTCTCTTGAGCGGGTAATGCTCGATGATGAGTTTCGCCTATTGGCGGAAGGTACCCCGACAGAGCAGATCTACCAGTTGATACAGTTCTTGAATAAAACCCAGCAGGACATGCGTTGGACCAATCATCCAAGGATTTTTCTGGAAGTGGCGATTGTTAAGCTATGTCAATTGGAAACCCATCAGGCACAGCCTATTCAAACAGGTAGTGTGGAACAGTTGCTCTCAAGGATTGAGCAGCTTGAAGCCGAACTGCATAGCATAAAGGCAAATGGTGTAGCAGTTGCGCAAGAAGAGCCAGCACCACAGCAGCAGCAAAGGCAGTCTTCAAGGACTTCGAGAAATGCGTTTCAGGCACCGGTTGGAAAAATTAATGAAGTGCTAAAGCACGCCACAAAACCAGATTTAAACCTAGTCAAATCGAATTGGGGCGAGATGCGAGGCAGTTTAATTAAATCACATGCTGCATTATTAAATGAAACAGAACCGGTGGCAGCCTCAAGTGCAGCGTTTATTTTAAGATTTAAACATGAGATGCTCTGTCAAATGGCAATGAGCAGGCATGATTTCTTGGAAGCTGTTTCGGCCGCTTTATATAAATTAACCGGCAAACGGTTTGAGATGCTGGGTGTCCCTGAAGAGCAATGGCTGACGATTCGTGAAAATTTCATCAGCAGCCACCAAGCAGAAGAGGGAGATAAAGACGCAGCGCCTGCCCAGGAAGAAGAGCCTCATATTGCCGAGGCAAAAAAATTATTCGGTGCTGAATTTGTTGAAATAATTGATTAAAATAAATAGCCTTAATTGGTAAAAAACTAGACAAAATAGTTGGAGGAATGTAATTATGCGTGGTGGAATGGGTAATATGCAAAATATGATGAAACAAATGCAAAAAATGCAAAAGAAAATGGCTGAGGCCCAAGAACAATTAGGTGAGGAAAAAATTGAAGGAACTGCTGGCGGCGGTATCGTAACGGTTGTTGTTACTGGTCATAAAGAAGTCGTTGATGTTCAAATCAAACCAGAAGCTGTTGATCCAGATGATATAGAAATGTTGCAAGACCTTGTTTTAGCTGCAGTAAATGATGCGCTTAAGAAAGCGGATGAGCTGACAAATAATACAATGGGTCAATTTACAAAAGGATTAAACCTGCCATTTTAATTACATGTGATGCCAAAGTACTTTGGGGCCATTGACCTCAGTACTTTGGCTTTTTTAGAAAGGAATATCAAGATGCATTATCCAGAACCGATATCAAAGTTAATCGACAGTTTTATGAAGCTGCCGGGCATTGGGCCAAAAACAGCGGCCCGCTTGGCATTTTTTGTGTTGGGCATGAAAGAGGACACTGTCCTTGATTTTGCGAAGGCCTTGGTCAATGCCAAACGTAACCTGACCTATTGCTCTGTCTGTGGTCATATCACCGATCAAGATCCTTGTTATATTTGTGAAGATCAGCGCCGGGATCGGAGCATAATATGTGTAGTGCAGGAACCGAAAGATGTAATTGCAATGGAAAAGATGAAGGAATTTACCGGATTATATCATGTCCTTCATGGGGCGATCTCCCCGATGGATGGGGTGGGCCCCGAGGATATCAATATACCTGATTTGCTGAAACGACTGCAGGATGAAACTGTTCAAGAGGTCATTTTGGCGACTAATCCTAATATTGAGGGTGAGGCGACAGCTATGTACATCTCCCGCCTATTAAAGCCATCAGGGATCAAAACCACAAGAATAGCTCATGGGCTGCCGGTGGGCGGAGACCTTGAGTATGCGGACGAGGTAACATTATCGAAAGCATTAGAAGGTAGAAGGGAATTATAAAAAGGAAATTTTCACGGATAGCCGGAGGTAGAATACATGTTATTTCGGCGAAAAGGATTGCTTCGCAAAGAATATGATGAAAAGCTATTAAACCAACTGCAACGGTACAAGGAATATTGGCAGCGGGAGAAATTGCTCCTAGAAAAAAGCCTTGACCCATCTGAAGAAGTTATATGCCAAACAAAAATAGCAGAAGCAAAATACATTCTCCTTTTAAGAGAGGTAAAAGAAAGAAAAGTCTCACTAAAATAAAGTACAATTAACTTCTAAAGCTCAAGTGTACCAATCACTTGAGCTTTTTGGTCTATTTTTATCGGCTTGTACATAGCTTGATAATAAAAGACTTTGGGGGGACGCTTTTTTGGAACCAATTTATGTGATTGCTGTTTTGGGCGGTTTGATCATGTTATTACTATTTACCGGGTCGCCAATCAAGTCTGCGAGATTTGCCGGACAAGCTGTCATTAAAATCCTAATCGGTGCCTTATTCTTATTTTTCTTAA
>NZ_AP035777.1:35000-162500 GCF_055381825.1 Neobacillus sp. B24
CTGTAGTCGGTCCCAAGGGTTGGGCTGTTCGCCCATTAAAGCGGTACGCGAGCTGGGTTCAGAACGTCGTGAGACAGTTCGGTCCCTATCCGTCGTGGGCGCAGGAAATTTGAGAGGAGCTGTCCTTAGTACGAGAGGACCGGGATGGACGCACCGCTGGTGTACCAGTTGTCTTGCCAAAGGCATCGCTGGGTAGCTATGTGCGGACGGGATAAGTGCTGAAAGCATCTAAGCATGAAGCCCCCCTCAAGATGAGATTTCCCATAGCGTCAAGCTAGTAAGATCCCTGAAAGATGATCAGGTTGATAGGTCAGAGGTGGAAGCATGGTGACATGTGGAGCTGACTGATACTAATCGATCGAGGACTTAACCAAATAGAAAAGCGGAGGCGACTGTCCAACTTCGACAGACGTTGGAGGGCCGGCACGGCAAATCCCGATTTTGGATTTGTTGGGACGGACCGAAACGGCCGAGAAGTTAGGAGCCGAAGCTAGACAAGTCAACATGATTATTCGGTTTACTAATACTTCTTCTGCATTATCTAGTTTTGAGGGAATGAACCTCAAAAAAATAGTCTGGAAACTATGGCGAGAAGGTCACACCCGTTCCCATACCGAACACGGAAGTTAAGCTTCTCAGCGCCGATGGTAGTTGGGGCGAAAGCCCCTGTGAGAGTAGGACGTTGCCGGGCTAGCAAAAGACAACCTGAAAAATGGTTGTCTTTTTTGTGTTGTTTTATTAAAAGGGTAATTGGCTTTGAAAAATGGAGTTTCGCGGATATATTGGGAGTTTCGCGGATATATTTGTTTTTTCGCGGATAAAATCAAATTAACGCGGATATATTTTGTTTTTCGCGGATATCCGCAGGAAAACCGCGGATATAATTTTTTCAAACTATAATTGGTAAACAAAACTCCGAATTTTTACCCATAAAGTACGCCAATAGAACCTATTGGAGCAGTAAAGTACAAATTTTTATCCATATATTATGCCAATACAGCTTATTGCATAGTGATCCACGATTTTTCTACCATCCGCTGCGCCAAAAGCATCCATTGGAGCAGTAACACCACATAATTTCCCCGCTAACTACGCCAATAGAGCATAAAAAACTTCCCTCTAAGCTGAAACTGAAAAAAGTACGAATTGTTCGCAAAGAATTCACCATTAGACATACACCCAAACGAAAAATTGAACATAAAATATTTACTGAGGCCAGGAAAATTCGAAAAATTGTATACAAATGGCAGTTGGCGGAAAGAATGGGTGTATGGAGGTGGAGAGATTGAGTTTATTGGCACATAATCATTTTGAGGACAAATGCGTTATTTGTGAGAATCTAAAACCAAAAGGTATACATCTATACACTTCTTTCATTTGTACGGAGTGTGAACATGATTTAATTCAAACTGATACAAGTGATCCCAGGTATAAATATTTTTTAAAACAGCTAAAAAAAATCACAACCCCAGAAATATTTTCATGATAAGTCCTTTAAGGGCTTTATTTTTTTTGCTTAAAACGAGAAAATAGATAAGACTCTTAAAAGGATGTAAGAAGATGAATAAGCAACTGAATGTACCTTTATATAATGCGTTGGCAGAACATGTCCGAAAGGGGCCAATCTCGTTTCATGTACCCGGACATAAATATGGACGCGTTTTTGATGCAAGCAAAGATACCTTTTTCCAAAATATACTGTCGCTTGATGCCACAGAGTTATCGGGCTTAGATGATTTGCATTCGCCGGAAGGAGCGATTTTAGAAGCTCAAACTCTTTTAGCTGAACTTTATCAGGCAGACAAAAGCTTTTTTCTAATCAATGGCTCCACGGTAGGGAATTTGGCGATGATTATGGCGGTTTGTTCTGAAGATGATGAAGTGTTAGTTCAAAGAAACTGCCATAAATCGGTGTTAAATGCCGTAAAGCTTGCTAAGGCACGGCCAATTTTTCTCGAACCGGAATATAATAGCGAATGGAAAATTGCCGGCGGAGTTAGTCCGTTAACGGTGAAGGAAGCGATTCACCAATATCCTGAAGCTAAAGCGGTGATCCTAACCTACCCGAATTATTATGGAATGGTTAACGATATGCAGGCCATTGTAAAGGAAGCACACTCACATAACATTCCCGTTTTGGTGGATGAGGCGCACGGTGCCCACCTGATTGTCGGCAGACCGTTTCCGGCATCAGCCTTGTCTTTAGGTGCCGATATAGTTGTCCAATCAGCCCACAAAACCCTCCCGGCAATGACAATGGGGTCGTATTTGCATGTCAACAGCAGGTTGATTGATTTGGATAAACTGGGTGATTATTTGGCGATGTTCCAATCAAGCAGCCCATCCTATCCTATTATGGCATCGCTTGATTTGGCACGGGCTTATATAGCTGCATATGAACAAAACGACTTGGCTTACTTACTGTCTGAAATTGCTTATTTTAAAAGAGAATTGCGTAATATTTCAACAATAAAAGTGTTAGATTTCCCTGCAGGCCAAGGAGATTTATTAAAAATAACCATTCAGTCCCGTTGTAAGTTAAGCGGATTTGAACTGCAAAAGCGATTTGAAGGGTATGGAATCTATACGGAATTGGCTGACCCATACAATGTATTGTTGGTATTCCCGTTATTAAAAGCGGGGCAAACGTATCCCATTGCTGAAACTGCAGCAAAAATAAAGCAAGCTTTGGAAACAGAAACTTCATGCAAAATTGTAGATAAAGACCTGCAGGATACTATACATAAAATTTCAGCCTTGGCTCTCGGCTATAAAGAAATGGATAACCTGGAAACAGAGGAACTAGCTATTGGTGCAGCCTATGGTCGTATTTGTGCGGAAACCATCCTCCCGTATCCACCAGGAATCCCGCTGCTGCTAAAAGGGGAACAAATAACAGCGGACAAATTGGCTCAGCTGCAACAATTATTGGCAACGGGAGCGCGGTTTCAAGGCGGGGGTTTGCTGAAACAGGGTTTGTTGAAAGTTTTCCGGGCAACTTAAGAAATAACAGATTTGGAGGTTTTATAAATGAACGGAGTATTTATTACATTTGAAGGGCCGGACGGGGCAGGAAAGACAACGATTCTTGGTATGGTCGCGGAACATCTGCAAAATGTGCTGGTTACACGCGAGCCAGGCGGGATTGATATAGCAGAACAGATTCGCCAGGTGATATTAGCAAAAGAAAATACAGCAATGGACCCGCGCACAGAGGCATTGCTCTATGCTGCCGCCAGAAGGCAGCATTTAGCTGAACGGGTAAGGCCTGCACTTGAAGCAGGTAAAGTAGTTTTGTGTGACCGGTTTGTTGATAGCTCATTGGCTTATCAAGGGTACGCCCGCGGCTTGGGAATTGATGAGGTGTGGTCGATTAATCAATTTGCCATTGAGGAAATGATGCCGGAGTTAACGATTTATTTTGATATTCAACCGGAGTTAGGTTTAACCCGGATTAATAAAAATAAAGGTAGAGAGATTAATCGCCTGGATCTTGAAAATCTTGATTTCCATCAAAGGGTAAGAGAGGGCTACCATATTTTAATGGAACGGTTTCCTAATCGAATTGTGAAAATTGATGCTTCAGGAGAGATTGATGATGTATTCACAAAAACCCTAGAACTGATCCAAGCAAAGTTAGCACAAAAAAAGCCTGCGTTGTAAGGCTTTTTTTTAGCTAATCAGAATTTATTTCCATAAATTCTGAACGCATAAATTCAACTAAGCCTCATGAACCGTCCTAACGGACTCGCCATTCGGCAAGTTTCCATTTACGGAAAAGAACTAAATTTTCTTTCATTCTATGATTGCGTATGAACGTACGCCAATAAACTGTTATAATATAGAAAAAGCTAACAAGTACCGGGAAAATGAAGGAGAGGGTGAATAGGATGAAGTTAATTATTGCAGTAGTTCAAGACCAAGATAGTAACCGTTTATCAAAGGCATTGGTGGAAAATAATTTTCGGGCAACCAAGCTTGCCAGTACAGGTGGGTTTCTCAAGTCGGGAAATACCACATTTATTATCGGTACCGAGGATATTCGCGTCGATCGTGCCCTCCAAATTATCAAGGATAACTGCAGAGCCCGTGAACAGCTGGTGTCACCTGTATCACCGATGGGCGGAAACGCCGATTCCTATGTCCCTTACCCAGTCGAAGTAGAGGTCGGGGGAGCAACCGTATTTGTTCTGCCAATTGAGCAGTTTTTGCATTTTTAATTATGAAAGTTAGTGAGTGATAAGCATGGTTAATACATGGGATCAACTGGAGGAACTGCAACCGGCAGTTCTAAGGATGTTAAAAAACAGCATAGTAAAAAGTCGGGTGGCCCATGCCTACCTTTTCGAAGGCCAAAGAGGGACCGGAAAAAGGGAAATTGCCTTATTGCTCACGCGTGCCCTATTTTGTGAATCACCAATCGATGGCTATAAGCCCTGCGAGTCCTGCCATAATTGCCGAAGGATTCAAAGCGGCAATCATCCCGATATTCATCTTGTTGAGCCTGATGGACAATCGATTAAAGTTGATCAAATTAGAAACCTGCAGGCAGAATTTTCGAAGAAGGGCGTGGAATCATTACGGAAGGTCTATCTGCTAGTCCATGCAGATAAAATGAGCAATAGCGCATCCAATAGTTTGCTAAAGTTCCTAGAGGAACCGAATGCGGAGACAACTGCTTTTTTGCTCACCGAACAGCCACAGCAAATGCTGCCAACTATTCTATCAAGATGCCAGACGTTATCATTTCAGCCGCTCCCGCCACAAATATTGGTAAAGCAATTGATTGAAAATGGTGTAGAGGCTAGGAAGGCACCGCTGTTAGCGCACTTGACCAATAGTCTCGATGAGGCGCTAGAACTAAATGTCGATGAATGGTTTGCACAAGCCCAAAAAATAGTGGTAAAATTATATGAGGTGTTGGGAAAGAATCAATTGGAGGCGATGGTCACGCTTCAAACAGAATGGTTCCCTCACTTTAAAGAAAAAGAACAGCAATATCGTGGTTTAGATCTATTACTTCTTATTTTTAAAGATTTACTATATATACAACTGGATAAAGAGGAGCAAATTGTTTTCAAGGGAGAAACAGATAGGCTGAAGCAATTTGCCTTACGGACATCTGGACGGCGCTTAACGGCTCAAATGTCAGCTATTCTTGATGCAAAAAGAAAGCTGCAAGCGAACATGAATCCTCAGCTAATGATGGAGCAACTGGTGTTAAATTTGCAGGAGGGATCTTGATTTTGTATGATGTTGTAGGAGTACGCTTTAAAAAAGCGGGGAAAATCTATTATTTTGATCCCGGAGACCTCCCAATTCAAAAGGATGACTTTGTCATTGTCGAAACCGTCCGCGGTGTGGAATACGGCAGAGCAGTAATTGCCAAGAAACAGGTGGACGAGAATGATGTTGTCCTGCCGTTAAAAAAGGTAGTTAGAATTGCGGATCCCAAGGATCGGATGATTGTTGAGGAGAATAAGCAGGCAGCTCGGGAAGCGTATGAAGTTTGCAATGAAAAAGTAACTGAACATCAACTGGATATGAAGCTGGTTGATGTTGAATATACATTTGACCGGAATAAAATCATCTTCTACTTTACTGCAGATGGAAGGGTGGATTTCCGGGAACTTGTAAAGGATTTGGCAGCGATTTTTCGCACAAGGATTGAGCTGCGGCAAATAGGTGTTCGCGATGAAGCAAAAATGCTCGGCGGTATTGGCCCATGTGGGAGGATGTTATGCTGTTCCACGTTTTTGGGAGACTTTGACCCGGTATCAATAAAAATGGCCAAAGACCAAAACTTATCGCTGAACCCTACGAAAATCTCCGGCTTATGCGGCAGGTTGATGTGCTGCTTAAAATATGAAAATGATGAATATGAATCTGCCAAAGAGCAGCTGCCTGATTTGGGTGAAACCATTCAAACACCAAATGGGTTAGGAAAAGTTGTAGGTTTAAATATTCTGGAACGCGTAATGCAAGTAGAAATGGTAGGACAAGACCGGGTTCTAGAGTATACTTTGGATGAAATCATTAAAGAAGGTGCCTTTTCAATCCAATCCACAGATTAAGAGGTGTAAGACGTGGATAAAAAAGAAATATTTGAATCAGTAAGTAATATGGAAACTCAGATTGGCCATCTTTACCAACAGCTCGGGGAATTGAAGGAGCATCTAGCTGAAATACTAGAAGAGAACCATAGTTTAAAGCTAGAAAATGAACATTTAAGACGCCGTTTAGATGTAACCACGGAAACAGACAGAAAAGATGGCAAGAAGAAACTTGAGCAAGGCGCTGGAGGAGTGACCACGAGTCCAACTCCTGGCGGCAAAGCGTTTGATGTTGGCGAAGGCTATGATAATTTAGCACGTCTGTATCACGAAGGCTTTCATATTTGCAATTTGCATTTTGGAAGCTTGCGTAAGGAAGGCGATTGTTTATTCTGTTTATCTTTTCTTAATAAGAAATAATTTTGGGAGAGGCTGATGACCGTCAGCCTCTATTTTCATACATATATTTAGTTAGGATGGTAATTGTGGTCAACTTGAAAGCTGATGAAAGACTTGATTATTTGTTGGCGGAAAATTTACGGATTATCCAGAGTCCGTCCGTGTTCGCCTTTTCACTCGATGCCGTTTTGCTGGCAAGGTTCGTTTATGTCCCAATCCAAAAAGGCAATTTAGTCGACCTGTGCAGCGGAAATGGGGTAATCCCGTTATTTTTAAGCGCCCGGACAAAAGGAAACATAATCGGTGTTGAAATCCAGGAGCGTCTTTACGATATGGCAGTTCGCAGCATTGAATATAATGGCCTGGAAAAGCGCCTTAGGATGATTCATGGTGATATTAAGGACATCCCTAAGCAGTTGGGCTATAGCAAATTTGATGTTGTCACATGCAATCCACCCTACTTTAAAACCCCGCCAAAGGCCGAAATTAATCCTAATGAACATCTAGCCATTGCCCGTCATGAAATCCTCTGTACATTGGAGGATGCGATCAAGGCTTCAAGCGAGTTGGTGAAGCAAGGTGGAAAAGTGGCATTTGTCCATCGCCCTGGAAGGTTATTGGATATTATTACATTAATGCGCGAATACCGGCTCGAGCCAAAGCGAATCCAATTTGTTTATCCGAAGCTGGGGAAGGAAGCCAATACGGTTTTGGTTGAGGCGATTAAGGACGGAAGTCCCGATATAAAAATTCTTCCGCCAATCATTGTCTATAATGAACAAGATGAATATACGAAACAAATTAGAGAGATTTTATATGGAGAAGAATGAGCATTATTTCTATGTGTTAACCTGTGCTGATGGGAGTCTTTATGGAGGCTACACAAACAATCTGGACCGCAGAGTTAAGATGCATAATGAAGGCAAAGGTGCCAAATATACACGGGGCAGAGGCCCGGTTAAGTTAACCTTTTATAAAAGCTACGATAACAAAAGTGAGGCAATGAGTGCGGAATACTTTTTTAAAAAGTTAACCCGCAAGCAGAAACTAGAGTATTTAGTTCGAGAAACGAGTGGTGATGTTGATGTGGCAGCAAAAGAGTTTTGAGAATGAGGAACAGAAGGGGATTCTTTATCTTGTCCCGACCCCAATTGGCAATTTGGAGGACATGAGCTTCCGGGCAATTCGAATCTTGAAGGAAGCGGATTTAATTGCGGCAGAAGATACAAGAAACACAAAAAAGCTGCTGAATTACTATGAAATTGATAATCCCGTGGTCAGCTATCATGAGCATAATAAAGAGAGCAGTGGAGAGAAGCTGCTGCAAAAATTGCGGGATGGCCAGAAAATTGCCTTGGTCAGTGATGCTGGGATGCCAGCGATTTCCGACCCCGGTTACGAGCTCGTCTCTCAGGCGATTGCAGAACAGTTCACGGTTGTGCCGCTGCCAGGAGCCAATGCCGCTCTGACATCATTGATTGCTTCTGGACTTGTCTGTCAGCCGTTTTATTTTTATGGCTTCCTCCATCGCAATAAAAAGGAAAAGCGTGCGGAATTGGATGAACTGAAGCATCAGGAAGCAACGCTCATATTTTACGAGTCACCGCATCGCTTGAAGGATACTTTAACCTTGATGTTAGAGGTTTTGGGAAACCGCAAACTTGCCTTATGCCGGGAATTAACGAAAAAATTTGAGGAGTTTATCAGGTGCAGTATCGAAGAAGCGGTGGTATGGGCCAATCAGGAGGAAGTTCGCGGTGAGTTTTGCATCATTGTCGAAGGCGGTGTGGCCAAAACCGATGAGGCAGAGAACTGGTGGGCACACATGAAAGTGGAAGAACATGTCGACCACTATATTTCAGTTAAAAACATGACGTCAAAGGATGCAATAAAACAGACTGCAAAGGACAGGGGTTTGAATAAACGGGATGTTTATCAGGCATATCATATTGATTAACAATATCGCAAAATAAAAGAGAGCTCCACGGAGCTCTCTTTTATTTTGCAGTTTCAAAGTTGTTTTGGATTTCTTTTATTAATTGCTCTGCACCTTCACGGCTTAAAATTAACTTGCCGCCTGCAAGTGCCATGTTATCATCAGAAACTTCGCCAGTGATAGCGCAAGTCATGTTTGGCTTATATTTCTTTAAGATGATGCGATCATCATCCACGTAGATTTCAAGTGCATCTTTTTCAGCAATACCAAGAGTACGTCTTAATTCAATCGGAATAACCACACGACCTAATTCATCAACTTTACGAACGATACCAGTAGATTTCATTTTTTTAAATCTCCTCTCATAAATTAGCAATCTATTTCTATTATAATTCGTCATTATTCGACAAATTTCTTTACCCTAATAATACCAGCCTTTCCCATATCCGTCAATTATTTTATTTTGAAAAATAATTGAAAAATTTTTCCTGTAACATAAATGTTGATATGATAGCGTTTTCAGCTGAAAAACCCTATGGAATTAGGTTTCTAATATTATTGTAGTACAAACCTAATAAATCAAGGTTTTGTCGAAAATTCGACAAATTTCTACATTAGTTCTCTTTTTTTCACAATATACTTCGGTATAAAAATTAAATTTATGGGTGTGAAAAGGAAAATATTTTAAAAAAATGGAATCTATAAATGATGGTTTCTTGCACTTACACTCAATTTTAGGTATATTTTGATGATATAGAAGGGAAAAAACGGGCAATACTGAATAGGTGGGGATTGCTTGCGATTTGCCTTAAGGGAGGGCTAACAATGGTAGAAGACAAAAAGACTTTTTACATTACCACACCGATTTATTATCCAAGTGGAAATTTACATATTGGCCACGCTTATACTACTGTGGCTGGAGATGCGATGGCTCGCTACAAGCGGATGCGAGGGTTTGATGTCAGGTATTTGACTGGAACGGACGAGCACGGGCAAAAGATTCAGCGCAATGCCGAGGAAAAAGGAGTTACACCGCAGGCTTATGTCGATACAATCGTCTCTGGAATCAAGGAACTTTGGGATAAGCTTGAGATTTCCTACGATGATTTTATTAGGACAACCGAGGATAGACATAAAAGGATTGTCGAAAAAATCTTTGCCCAACTGCTGGAGCAAGGGGATATTTATCTTGATCAATATGAAGGCTGGTATTGTACTCCGTGTGAATCCTTTTATACTGACCGCCAGCTTGTCGATGGAAATTGTCCCGATTGCGGCCGTCCGGTGGAAAAGGTAAAAGAAGAATCATATTTTTTCAAAATGAGTAAGTATGTCGACCGCCTGCTGCAATACTACGAAGAAAATCCTGAATTTATTCAGCCGGAATCCCGCAAGAATGAAATGATTAATAACTTTATCAAACCGGGGCTTGAGGACTTGGCCGTATCAAGGACAACATTTGACTGGGGCATTAAGGTGCCGGGAGATCCGAAACACGTTATTTATGTTTGGATCGATGCGTTATCCAATTATATTACCGCTCTTGGTTATGGTACCGAGGATAATACCAACTACTTAAAATACTGGCCGGCTGATGTTCACCTCGTCGGGAAGGAAATTGTTCGTTTCCATACGATTTATTGGCCGATTATGTTAATGGCCCTTGATCTTCCGTTGCCAAAGAAAGTGTTTGCGCACGGCTGGCTGTTGATGAAGGATGGAAAAATGTCAAAGTCAAAAGGTAATGTTGTCGATCCGGTCACATTAATCGACCGTTATGGTCTGGATGCCCTTCGCTATTATTTATTAAGGGAAGTGCCGTTTGGTGCTGACGGCGTGTTCACTCCAGAAGGATTCGTTGAAAGAATCAATTTTGACCTTGCCAATGACCTAGGGAACCTATTAAACCGTACAGTAGCGATGATTGAGAAATATTTTGCTGGCATTACACCTAAATATGCCGGCTCAATTGGTCAATTTGATGAATCACTGCTCGAAGTAAACCGGGAAACCGTCACAAAATATGTGGACGCAATGGAAAAGATGGAGTTTTCCGTTGCATTAACAGCGATTTGGCAGTTGGTCAGCCGTACCAATAAATATATTGATGAAACCCAGCCATGGACATTGGCTAAGGACGAAGCTCGCAGAAGCGAATTGGCCAGTGTGATGGTGCATTTAGCTGAATCACTGCGCCGGACTGCGATTCTACTGCAGCCGTTCTTAACCAGGACGCCAAATGGAATCTTTAAACAGCTGGGTATTCAGGATGACGACTTGAAAACATGGGAAAGCCTTGAAACCTTTGGCACAATCCTAAGTGGTACAAAGGTTGAGAAGGATGCGCCGTTATTCCCGAGATTGGAAATTGCTGATGAAGTAGAATTTATTAAAACTAAGATGCAAGGAGGGACGGCTCCTGTGGATACGCCAGAAGTACAAGCAACGCAGGAAGAGAAACCTGAAGAACTCGCAGAAATTTCAATTGATGATTTTATGAAAGTAGATTTGCGAGTGGCAGAGGTTGTTGAGTGCGAACCAGTGAAAAAAGCGGATAAATTGTTAAAGCTACAACTTGATCTAGGCTATGAGAAACGTCAAGTTGTATCTGGGATTGCCCAATATTATAAACCAGAGGAACTTGTCGGCCGTAAAGTAATCTGTATTACGAACCTAAAACCGGTCAAGCTTCGCGGTGAACTGTCACAGGGAATGATTCTAGCCGGATCAAAAGACGGTAAGCTATCCGTTGCCACTGTGGATCAATCGCTTCCGAATGGTTCGAAGGTGAAATAATAAGAGAGGGGAATGTTTCACGTGTAACAATTTTCGTGAATATTCCCCTTTTTTCTATGTGAATTCAAAAATAAACTATTTATGTAATTCCTTGATGAATAAAGGAAAGAAGGGACTAGTATGTTATTCGACACCCATGCGCATTTAAATGCAGAGCAATATCATGATGACCTGGAAGATGTGATAGAACGAGCACAAAATGAGGGAGTTTCTACTATGGTTGTGGTAGGATTTGATCGCCCAACTATTGAAAGAGCAATGGAACTGGCAGAAAAATATGAGTTTATTTATGCCTGTGTTGGCTGGCATCCTGTTGATGCCATTGATATGAAGGATGAAGATTTGCTTTGGATTGAAGAACTCGCAGCACACCCTAAGGTTGTGGCTTTAGGTGAAATGGGGCTTGATTATCATTGGGACAAGTCGCCGAAGGATATTCAGCAAGAGGTATTTCGCAGACAAATCCGGCTTGCCAAAAAAGTAAAGCTGCCGATTGTTATTCATAATCGTGAGGCAACAGCGGATATCGTTGAGATCTTGAAGGAAGAAGGGGCAGAAGAGGTAGGCGGAATTATGCATTGCTTCAGCGGCAGCGCGGAAACTGCAAAGGAATGTGTGAAAATGAACTTTTTTATTTCTTTGGGTGGTCCAGTCACCTTCAAAAATGCCAAAAAACCAAAAGAAGTGGCAGCAGAGATTCCTTTAGACAAGCTGTTAATTGAAACAGACTGTCCTTATTTGGCACCCCATCCGTACCGTGGTAAACGAAATGAGCCAAGTTATGTAAAGCTGGTTGCCGAACAAATTGCCGAAATAAAGGGATTAACGTATGAGGAGGTAGCGGAAGCCACGACACGAAATGCTAAAAAATTATTCGCCATAAAATGCTAAAGGATTTTGTCGAAAGCCAAAGAAGCTTGTCCAAATTTTTTCTAATAACAAAAAGTTCTACATGTCTCCTTTTCTACATAGGATAACCGTGTCGATAAGTTTCCCTTTGCAATATTTTTAATATTGTGCATAATTAGGAATAAGTTCTCAGGGTATGCAAAGGTTGACAGCCAGGCAGCTTGGTTTTTAAATATCTCTCCAAAGAAAAGGAGGCGTTTTTCATCGTATTCAAAAACGTGAAAAGCCTGTTTTTCGAGTCCTTGAGCGGAAGAAATTTGACCATTGCGTTTGCTAGTTTCGTAGTTTTGCTAACCACTCTTAGCAGTCTTCTCTATGAGGGATCAAAGAACACGGTAGCGCTCACATTAAATGGCGAGCAGATGGTCTACAAGACGCATGCAGATACTGTTAAAGAAATATTAGATGAGCAAGATGTATCGATCCGCAATCAGGACTACTTGCATCCAAACCTAGATACCAAGGTGAAGGATAACCTTGAGATTGTTTGGAAGCAAGCGAAGCAGGTGACCATTGTCAAGGACAACGAGAAGAAAACGATTTGGACAACAGCTGGGACTGTAGCAGAGGCTTTAAAGGCAGAGAATATTGTTTTGAACGAGTATGATAAACTATCCCCTGGACCGCAGGCGGCAATCAAGGAAAAGATGAAGATTGGCATACATATCGCCTTTCCTCTGAGCCTTGTTGACGGCGGAAATCCGAAAGAAGTTTGGTCCACTTCGACTACGGTCGCTGACTTTTTGAAACAACAGGGCATACAACTAAACGAATTAGACCGAGTTGAACCGTCATTAACAGAAACCATCGCAATGAATGGTGTTGTTAACGTCATTCGAGTAGAAAAAGTCACCGATGTAGTGGAAGAACCTGTTGAGTTTGCCGTAATCACAAAAAAGGATGAAGGTTTAGCAAAAGGAAAAGAAAAAACAGTAACTCAGGGTAAGCAAGGACTCGTTTCCAAACAATATGAAGTCGTGTTGGAAAATGGCAAAGAGGTTTCCAGAAAAGTAGTAAGCGAACAGATAGTTAGAGCAAAGCAGGATAAGGTTGTGGCTGTCGGAACGAAAGACTTAGCGTTACAGGTTTCACGTGGTGCAGAAGAAACAGGAACGGAGTTTTATGTTACAGCAACGGCCTATACGGCGTATTGCAATGGCTGTTCAGGGCGAACTGCCACCGGTTTTAATCTCCGTGCCAACCCAAACGCCAAAGTGATTGCAGTAGACCCGAGAGTGATTCCACTTGGAACCAAAGTTTATGTCGAGGGTTATGGCTATGCCGTTGCTGCTGATACAGGAGGTGCCATTAAAGGGAATAAAATCGATGTATTCATGTCTTCTAAGGCGGATGCATATCGTTGGGGACGTAAACAGGTAAAGATCAAGATACTTCAATAATTTTTTAATGCAGAGGGCCGTACCTCTGCATTTTGCTTTTTTACAAAATTTCTTTATACTTATCAACGAATACATGCAATCCCTACACTTTAATTTATGAAGGTGTTTGCTAATATAGACGATGGACATTACGAAAATGTTTCAGTTTTTTTTCAATTTTATTTTAAATTTTTTGGAGGGCTAATGAAGATTCAAGAAATCATTGTCGTTGAAGGCAAGGATGATACGACTGCCATCAAACGGGCGGTTGATGCCGATACGATTGAAACAAACGGTTCAGCTGTTAACCAAATCACGATTGAAAAAATTAAACGGGCTCATAGCACGAGAGGAGTCATCATTTTTACCGATCCGGATTATCCCGGAGAAAAGATACGGAAGACCGTGGCTGCAAGCGTTCCTGGCTGCAAGCACGCATTTTTAACAAAGGATGAGGCATTAGCCAAAGGGAATAAGGGAATTGGTGTTGAGCATGCTAGTCCGGTGGCAATCAGGGAAGCATTAAAAGATGCCCAAGTAATGAGTGAGACGCCAACAGAGGAGATCACGCAAGAGGATTTGCTAACTGCCGGCCTGATTGGCGGCAGCGGTGCCAAGGAGCGGCGAACTCGATTAGGCGAGCTTTTAAAAATAGGCTATACGAACGGTAAGCAGCTGCATAAACGTCTGATGATGTTCCAAATCAGCAAACAAGAATTTGCTGAGGCACTGGCTGTTGTCCGGCAGGAGGAAAATCATGCATAAAGATATCGCGACCCCGGTAAGAACAAGGGCCATTTTAGAAAAATACGGGTTCTCATTTAAGAAGAGCCTGGGGCAGAATTTCTTAATTGATACAAATATATTAAAAAAGATAGTCAGTTTTGCACAGTTGACTGAGAATTCCGGAGCGATTGAAATTGGTCCGGGGATTGGGGCACTGACTGAACAGCTGGCCCGCTCCAGCAAAAAAGTAGTCGCCTTTGAAATTGACCAGCGGCTGCTGCCGATTTTGGCGGATACCCTGTCGCCGTATTCCAATGTGAATGTCATTCATAATGATGTGTTAAAAGCGGATGTGAACGGGGTAATCGCCGAGGAATTTAGCGAGGTTTCTGACTTAATGGTGGTCGCAAATTTGCCCTATTACGTGACAACGCCAATCATTATGAAACTGCTTGAGGAACATTTGCCAATCCGCGGGATTGTCTGCATGCTTCAAAAGGAAGTGGCCGACCGGATTTCCGCCCAGCCGGGTACAAAGGATTACGGTTCACTTTCCATTGCCGTCCAGTATTATACAGAGGCTGAGATCGTAATGATCGTTCCCAAAACGGTATTCGTCCCGCAGCCAAATGTCGATTCAGCGGTCATCCGGTTGACGAAACGGACCAAGCCTGCAGTAGCTGTGAAGAATGAAGACTTCTTCTTCCAAGTGACAAAAGCAAGCTTCGCCCAGCGCCGGAAAACATTGTTGAACAACCTGACCAGCCAGCTTCCGGACGGTAAACAGAAGAAAGAAGAAATCCTCACCGCCCTGGACGCCAGTGGAATTGAGCCCTCACGACGGGGCGAAACACTCTCAATCGAAGAATTTGGCCGGCTCAGCGATGAACTATATTCATATTTCCAATAGACCTTTTAAGAAGGTCTATTTTTTTATTCCCACATGTTAAAGCTACAGTGACTAAAAATATTTCCTCACCTAGACAAACATCCATGCATAGCCTAGAGAGAAACCTTATTTATATGGCCTATTTGTCGGTCTAATTGGAGTGACGACAGTGGATATAAAAATAAATGATATTGTCGGCAGACGTTCGTATAATTGTGATCTTCTCTTCCGAGTCATTGATATACAAAAACAAAACGGCCAGACTGTTGCGATCCTCTATGGTGAGGATTTCCGTCTGGTCGCCGATGCACCGTATCAGGATTTGGTTGTCCTCAATCAAAGTGAACGCAAAAAGCATTCTGAGGAGTATCGAACTCTTGAGGAGCAGTCATTAAGGCTATTTACCCAGGATGTTGAATTATTAAGAGAGCGGCGGGAATATGCGGCGACAGGGGGCTATGCGAAACCTAACAATTATTTTCAAATTCCCGGAAGAGTCCTGCATTTGGATGGAGACCCCTCATATTTAAAAAAATGTATGGCACTTTACGAAAAAATTGGTGTCCCCGTTTTAGGCGTCCATTGTAACGAGAAAGAAATGCCCGTAAAAATCGGCGAGTTGATGGATTATTATCGTCCGGATATCTTGGTAATTACCGGCCACGACGCCTACTCAAAAGCAAAAGGAAAAATGTCCGATATCAACTCGTACCGCCATTCGAAGCATTTCGTCCAAACTGTCAGAGAGGCACGAAGGAAAATCCCGCAATTGGATCAATTAGTGATTTTCGCTGGTGCTTGTCAGTCCCATTTTGAATCGCTAATTTATGCCGGCGCTAATTTTGCCAGTTCTCCATCAAGAATCAACATTCATGCACTAGACCCGGTTTACATTGTCGCCAAAATCAGCTTTACACCATTCATGGAGCGAATTAATGTCTGGGATGTGCTGCGGAATACATTGACAGGTGAAAAGGGACTAGGCGGAATTGAGACAAAGGGTGTCCTCAGAACCGGAATGCCTTATCGCCCTGTCCAGGAAGAAGAATAAGCCGTATTTCCCCCTAGGCTTATTTTTTTCTTGATACATATTCCCCCCAGATTAAGGTAACGCTAGAAATGTTGAAATTTAGCAAAAAAAACAGAATGAAATATATTGACAATCATTTTGTTGGACTGATATAATTTATTATTTTATTTGACAAAACTATGCCGGTGTGATAAACTTAACATAGTGAGGTGGATCGAATGACTAAATCCTTGGCGGATATTAAAAAATCCCTCGATTCAAATTTAGGGAAAAGGTTGTTACTAAAGGCAAACGGAGGACGGCGAAAAACAATTGAACGCTCCGGGGTCCTTGCTGAGACGTACCCATCTGTTTTCGTGATTGAATTGGACCAGGACGAGAATGCATTTGAACGTGTTTCCTACAGCTATGCAGACGTCCTGACAGAGACGGTGCAGATAACCTTCTATGATGAGACAGCAGGAAGTGCAGCTTTAAGCTAAACTAACATGGTATATAGGTAATAGGCGGCAGTAAACAGGAGTTTACTGCTTTTTGCTGTCTTTAAAAAAACTCTCTTTTACCCATACTAACGATAATGCGGGTTGGAAAGGGGTTGTTTAGATGGGCAGAAGAAGAGGTGTTATGTCACATCAGTTTAAAGAAGAGCTTGCTAAAGATCTTGGTTTTTATGATGTCGTCCAAAAAGAGGGCTGGGGCGGTATTCGGGCAAAAGATGCAGGGAATATGGTGAAGCGGGCCATCCAACTGGCGGAACAACAGTTGGCCGGCCGGGACAGGCAATAGGCCTGAAAAGTTGCTTCCGCTAACACTTTAAACAAACAATCACCGCAGCAAAGCTGGGCAGAAAGTCCTTGGATGGACAACTGTCCGGCTTTTTATGCTATTTTTCTAAAAAAAATCATGATAAAATAATGAAATTTGGTAGGATATATTCATACCCACGTCTTACATTTATCAAATTGTGGTAAAATAGGACAATATATGACTCGGAGTTAAACAGGCAGGCACTTCAATGTCGGCATTGGATATTTATAAAAGTAGGTGGACGAGCGTGAAGCTGTTAGTAAAAGCGCCGGCTAAAATTAATTTGGCCTTGGATGTTTTACATAAACGGCCCGACGGCTTTCATGAAGTGGAAATGATTATGACCACAATTGACTTAGCTGACCGGGTCGAACTGACCTTATTGAATGAGGACAAAATACATATTCTTTCCCATAATCGATATGTGCCTGATGATCATCGCAATTTAGCCTATCAAGCGGCACAACTATTAAAGACTCGGTTCGGTGTAAAGCAGGGTGTGACAATTTCAATCGAAAAAACAATTCCGGTTGCCGCCGGATTGGCCGGGGGAAGCAGCGATGCTGCTGCTGCTTTAAGAGGATTAAATAAATTATGGAATCTTGGTTTGACGCTTGACCAATTAGCCCAGATTGGCAGTGAAATTGGTTCGGATGTCTCCTTTTGTGTGTATGGCGGGACGGCGCTCGCCAAGGGAAGAGGAGAAGTGATTACCGAACTCCCGGCACCGCCAACCTGCTGGGTCATTTTGGCCAAGCCGTTTATTGGTGTCTCAACAGCAGAGGTGTACCGACAGCTTAACCTGTCGGGAATGCAGCACCCGAGTATTCCCGATATGATTGAAGCAATCACAAACAATGATTATCAACAGGTATGTGATAACATGGGCAATGTCCTCGAGGATGTTACTTTAAAGCTCCATCCTGAGGTTGCTCAAATTAAGGAGCAAATGAAACGCTTCGGTGCCGATGCTGTCCTGATGAGCGGAAGTGGTCCGACTGTATTTGGATTGGTTCAGCATGATTCAAGGATGCACCGTATTTATAATGGACTGAGAGGGTTTTGTGACCAAGTATTTGCAGTCAGAATGCTGGGTGTCCGGCATTCACTTGATTAAAGGCGCACATTAGTAGTATTCTTGATATAGAATATTCGGTTTCGGAGGTAATTATGAAATTTCGCCGCAGTGAACGTTTGATAGATATGACAAATTATTTGCTGGACCATCCTCGCCAGCTTGTGCCGTTAACTTTTTTTGCTGACCGCTATGAATCAGCCAAGTCTTCCATAAGTGAGGATTTAGCTATTGTCAAGGAAACACTTGAACATCGGGGAATTGGAACGTTGCAAACTGTCCCCGGGGCAGCTGGCGGTGTGAAATTTTATATCAATGTTAGTAAAGAAAAGGCGGAACCGTTTGTAAAAGACCTTTGCGAGTTAATTACCGATTCCGAGAGACTTCTGCCTGGCGGATATTTATATTTGACGGATATTCTGGGCAGTCCGCAGATCGTTCAAAAAGCGGGCCGGATTATCGCATCTGCCTATGCTGAGGCAAAAATTGATGTGGTCATGACGATTGCCACGAAAGGAATTCCGCTGGCCTATGCGGTAGCGAGCCAATTGAATGTCCCCGTTGTCATCGTCCGTCGTGATAGTAAGGTGACAGAAGGACCGACTGTCAGCATCAATTATGTATCAGGATCGGCAAAACGGATTCAGACAATGGTTTTATCAAAACGAAGCATAAAACCGGGATCCAAGGTCCTGATTGTCGATGATTTTATGAAAGCAGGCGGAACGGTAATCGGGATGATCAGCATGTTAGAGGAATTTAACGCCCAAGTTGCTGGCATTGCGGTGCTAGTGGAGGCGGAAAAAACGGAAGACAGGCTGATTGATGAGTATATTTCTCTCGTAAAATTATCAGATGTTGATGTTAAAGAAAAAAAGATAAATGTTCAAGTTGGTAATTATTTTGAAAAAAGGGGAGAATTTTAATGAAAGTTGTTCAAACTAGCGGAGCTCCAGCGGCTATTGGCCCATATTCCCAAGGAATTGTCGTAAACAATCTATTTTATAGCTCAGGGCAAATTCCATTAACACCTGAAGGAACAATGGTGACCGGAGATATTAAAGATCAAACCCATCAGGTATTCCGCAATTTGCAGGCAGTGCTTCAAGAAGCAGGTGCCTCACTAGAAACAGTCGTAAAGGCCACTGTATTTATCAAAAATATGGATGAGTTCGCTGCGGTTAATGAAGTATATGGCGAATATTTCTCTGCCCATAAACCTGCACGCTCCTGCGTCGAAGTCGCCCGTCTGCCAAAAGACGCATTAGTTGAGATCGAAGTAGTTGCGCTCGTTAAATGAAAACTTGCCGACTGGCAAGTCCGTTAGGACGAAGACAGAGGCTTAGTTGAATTTATGCGCGCGAAGCTGAGAACAAAAATTGGAGACAATTTTAGACTTTTTTATTTGCTAAATAAACGGGCGTTTTTTCTTGTTTAGAAACATAAAACTAGGAAATACAGCCTATTTTTTTGTGTTATTTTGTAAAAATACACCCAATATTTTCAAATGTTCACCAATTTGCCCTAATTTTTCAAAAATTTTTTGAAATAAAGAAGGATAATGCAATTTCCTGTTGAATTAATTATTTAACATTGAAAAAGGGTGTGAGCACATGGAAGTAACTGACGTAAGACTACGCCGCGTTAATACCGATGGTCGTATGAGGGCAATCGCTTCAATTACACTAGATAACGAATTTGTTGTCCACGACATTCGCGTTATTGACGGAAACAACGGTTTATTTGTCGCTATGCCAAGTAAGCGGACTCCAGATGGAGAATTTCGTGACATTGCGCATCCAATCAACTCTGGAACACGCGGAAAGATCCAAGAAGCGGTATTGGCTGAGTACCACCGTTTAGGTGAATTGGAAGTAGAATTTGAAGAAGCCGGAGCTTCCTGAGAATTAAAAACAACTAGGGCCTTTCTTCTCAGTTAGGCTCTTTTTTATTTATTTGGAAATTCCCCAATCATTCCCCATATTACGCCGCCAATAAAAAAACTCAAAATTAAGACATTAGACATATATTCTTCATTTCTTGAAATACAATCCTATTTACGTTAATATTTTAATGGGTAAAAAGGTTAAAAAATGGAGGACTGTCCATGTCTAATCGTTATGCTGTGATTTTAGCCGCTGGTCAAGGAACACGGATGAAATCAAAGCTATATAAAGTTTTACATCCCGTATGCGGAAAACCAATGGTTCAACACGTTGTTGATCAAGTCAACAATCTTGATATTCAGGAAATCGTTACGATTATTGGCCACGGAGCCGAAACGGTAAAGGCCCAGTTAGGTAATTCCAGCCTTTATGCACTTCAAGACCAACAGCTTGGCACAGCACATGCTGTAATGCAGGCAAGAGAAATGTTGGAAGGAAAGGAAGGCGTAACACTGGTTGTCTGCGGAGATACTCCATTAATTAAGGCTGAAACAATGGAAGCGCTTTTCAAGCAGCATGTGGAAGCAAAGGCGAAAGCAACGGTGCTCACAGCAAAAATTGAGAATCCATCCGGCTATGGCCGAATTGTTCGCAATTCAAATGGTCTCGTAGAAAAAATTGTTGAGCATAAAGACGCCACTGAAGATGAACGGAAAATTAACGAAATTAATACAGGAACCTATTGTTTTGACAATATAGCGTTATTTGAAGCGTTAAAGCATGTCTCTAATGAGAATGTCCAAGGAGAGTACTATCTCCCAGATTTGATTGAAATCCTGAAAAAGCAGGGCGAGATCGTGACGGCCTACCAAACGAGTGATTTAGAAGAGACGCTTGGTGTCAATGACCGCGTGGCATTGGCGGAAGCAGAGCGAATCATGCGTTCCCGCATCAATGAACTACATATGCGTAACGGGGTAACGATCGTTGATCCGCATAACACCTATATTGAAGCTGATGTTGAAATAGGTGCTGATACGACAATTCTGCCGGGGACTATGCTTAAAGGCAAGACGACAATCGGTGCAGACTGTACGATTGGTCCTCATTCGGAAATTGTATCATGCCAAATTGGTGATGGAACCGTCATTAGGCAATCAGCCGCTCATAATAGTTGCATTGGGTCAAAGGTTAATATCGGCCCGTTCGCACATATCCGGCCAGAGTCAAATATTGCTGATGAAGTGAAAATTGGCAACTTTGTGGAAATTAAAAAGGCTGTCTTTGGCAAAGGAAGTAAAGCATCGCATCTTAGCTATATTGGTGATGCCGAAGTGGGCAGCAATGTGAATATCGGCTGTGGCTCGATCACCGTCAATTATGATGGTAAAAATAAATTTTTAACGAAGATTGAAGATGAAGTGTTTATTGGCTGCAACTCTAATTTGGTTGCCCCTGTTACGATCGGAAAAGGAGCCTATGTTGCTGCCGGTTCCACCATAACAAAGGATGTACCAGGCAACGCTTTATCAATTGCGC
This sequence comes from Neobacillus sp. B24, assembly GCF_055381825.1. NCBI lineage: Bacteria > Bacillati > Bacillota > Bacilli > Caryophanales > Bacillaceae > Neobacillus > Neobacillus sp. B24. The sequence continues at coordinate 56,425 of NZ_AP035777.1, forward strand.
GTGCACATCAAGTGAACAAGGAAAATTACGTTGACAAGCTTAATTTGAAAAAATAAGCGAAATTAATGGAGGGCCCTCATGTCGAATCAATATTTAGATCCAAACTTAAAGGTGTTCAGTTTAAATTCCAACATCCCCCTTGCTCAGGAAATCGCCAAGGTGATAGGGGTCGAACTTGGGAAATGTTCCGTCAATAAATTTAGTGATGGAGAAATCCAAATTAATATTGAAGAGAGTATCCGCGGCTGTGATGTTTTCGTCATTCAATCGACCAGCAGCCCTGTAAATGACAATATTATGGAACTACTAATCATGATTGATGCACTAAAAAGGGCATCAGCCAAAACGATTAATATTGTTATGCCTTACTACGGTTATGCCCGTCAGGACCGAAAAGCACGTGCCCGGGAGCCAATTACTGCAAAGTTATTTGCTAACTTGCTCGAAACCGCGGGTGCTACACGTGTACTTTGCTTAGATTTACATGCACCGCAAATTCAAGGCTTCTTTGAAATCCCTACTGACCACTTAATGGGTGTGCCAATTCTTTCAGATTACTTTAAGGATAAGGCGTTAGATGGCGATATTGTCATTGTTTCCCCAGACCATGGCGGCGTAACGAGAGCAAGAAAAATGGCAGAGCGTCTAAAAGCGCCAATTGCTATTATTGATAAGCGCCGTCCTAGACCAAACGTGGCTGAAGTCATGAATATCGTCGGTAATATTGAAGGCAAGGTTGCGATTTTAATCGATGATATTATTGATACAGCGGGTACAATTACCCTTGCTGCTAACGCATTAGTGGAAAATGGTGCAAAAGAAGTTTATGCTTCCTGTACCCATCCAGTATTATCGGGACCGGCGATTGAACGAATTCAAAATTCTAAAATTAAAGAATTGGTTGTAACGAACTCGATCTTACTTCCTGAAGAGAAGAAAATTGAAAAAATTGTCAGCCTTTCTGTAGCTCCATTAATTGGGGAAGCCATTATCCGTATCCATGAGGAGCAGTCTGTAAGTACGTTGTTTGACTAAAATTTATGTTTAAACCTTCCTGTTTTAGGGCATTTTTATAGGGATGACTGAAATAGGAAGGTGATATACATGAGTGCTATTTTAGAAGCAAAAGAGCGTAAGGATTCTCCTCGCTCAGAATTAAAGAAGATGAGGAAAATTGGAAATATCCCTGCTGTCGTATATGGCGCAAAGGTGGAAAGCAAGCCGGTGTTTGTCAGTTCGGCAGACCTAACCAAAACCATCCGTGCTGTTGGCAGAAATGGTGTGATTTCGCTTGATGTCGGCGGTACGAAGCAAGATGTGATTCTGTCGGAGTATCAAGAAGATGCTATTAAAAAGGAAATCATTCATGTTGATTTTCTTGCTGTCGATAAATCCTCAAAAATCACCGTAGACGTAAGACTTGCTCTCGTGGGAGAAGCACTGGGCGTCAAGGATGGCGGTATGCTGCAGCAGCCAATGCACCAGCTATCGGTTACAACAACACCGGATGCTATTCCGCCGCAAATTGAAGTAGATGTCTCGAATCTTCAAGTTGGTGATACTCTCTTTGTTAGAGATATTCCGACGATGGGGATGACGATTAACCACGAGGAAAGTGAAGTCGTTGCTTCGATTCTGCCGCCTAAAGTCGAAGAGGAAATCAACGCCGGTGAGCAGCAAGAAGGCGGCCACCCGGATAATGAAGAAGGCAGAGAAACAGAGCCTGAAGGCAAAGAATAGAATAGTAATAGACGTAACCTTGTTGGTTACGTCTTTTATTACATAGACATACAATGGGAGAAGTTGGAATGTTATCGAGATTTTTCAAAAAACGGACGAAATCAGAAGAGGAAGGGGGACCTGATATGAAGGTGATTGTTGGCTTGGGGAACCCCGGGAAACAATATGAGCATACACGGCATAACATTGGCTTTGAAGTGATTGACGAATTGGCCAGCCGCTGGAATATCCCGCTTAATCAGGCAAAACATAAAGGGGTATACGGGATTGGCTTAGCTGGCGGGGAAAAGGTTCTGCTGTTAAAGCCATTAACCTATATGAATTTATCAGGGGAAAGTATTCGAGCAGTGATCGATTATTATCAAGAAGATCTGGAAAATCTGGTGATCATCTATGATGACCTTGATTTGCCCGTAGGAAGAATTCGGCTCCGTCAAAAGGGAAGTCCTGGCGGTCATAACGGTATTAAGTCAACGGTACAACATCTCGGAACACAGGAATTTAATCGAATCCGGATCGGAATAGACCGGCCCAATCCTCCAGGCATCAGTGTGCCTGATTATGTACTTGGGAAATTCCGGACCGATGAACAGGGGCCAATGAAAGAAGCTGTCCTGAAGAGTGCCGATGCCTGTGAAGCCTGGCTAAAAAGGCCATTTTTACAGGTAATGAATGAATATAATCAGTAATGATACGAGCTTTTGCTTAATAGACTAAAGCAAAAGTAAGTTCGTAGCAATCTCATGATGAATAAGTTCTTCCGCTGCCGTTCATACTAATAATGAATTGCAGATTAGGGAGGGACATGCATGGCCATCCATTATCATTGCCGTCATTGTGGCACTAAACTTGGTTCTATTGAGCAGACATCCGTCCACTCAGAGACACTTGGACTTCATAAATTAACCGATCAGGAAAGACTGGATATGGTTACCTATGACGCCTCAGGGGAAATATATATCAAGGCGATATGCGAAGATTGCCAGGAAGCATTGGAACGGAATCCGGAATATCATCAATATGATTTTTTGATTCATTAGCCAGCTTTGGAATAACTCCAAAGCATTTTTCTGTTTAAAAAATGGCGCAAGCCAAAATAATAAAACTTTTATAGGGAGGAGGAGAAGTTTTGAATGGTCTAAAATCGTTGTTCCTGCAACAGGAAGATGTTCAGTCCGTCCTGGCCGGCATCGAAGAAAATTTGCGGGAACAGCTTATTGCCGGATTATCAGGTTCTTCAAGAACTGTATTTACAGCAGCAATATACGAAAAATTAAATAGGCCGATCATGGTTGTTACCCATAATCTATTACAAGCTCAAAAGCTCTATGATGACCTTGCCAATCTAGTAAATGAAACAGAAGTGTTTCTCTTCCCGGCAAACGAGCTAATTGCTGCTGAACTCAGCATTGCCAGTCCGGAATTGAAGGCACAGCGTATCGACGTATTGAATTACTGGAGTCAGCATAATAAAGGAATTTTAATTGTCCCGATTGCCGGGTTAAAGAAAATTCTCCCTCCCAAATCATTATGGCAGCGATACCAGCTATCATTAAAAATAGGGGAAGATTTGGAGATTGAAGATTTCCTGAATACATTGGTCAAAATGGGCTATGTACGCGGCGAAATGGTAAGCACCCCGGGTGAATTTAGTGTCAGGGGTGGAATTATTGATATTTACCCGCTCACCGAGGAGAATCCGTTAAGAATAGAGTTATTTGATACCGAAATCGATTCGATTCGTTATTTCTCCCTCGAGGACCAGCGTTCAAAAGGAAAGGTTAACAATGTTGTGATTGGTCCGGCAACAGAGGTTTTGCTGGGGGCCGAACATTATAGTGCAATGATTGACAGATTGGAAGATGGTTTAGCGAAGAGTCTAAAAAAATTAAAAGACGACAAGGCCAAACTTCAGCTTACACAAAACATCAGCTATGAATTGGAGCAATTAAAAAATGGCCAAAAGCCTGAACAAGTTTATAAATACTTGTCACTAGCCTATGATTCACCTAGCAGTCTACTAGACTACCTTCCGCGGAATAGCTTAGTATTTCTAGATGAAATCACCCGAATTCAAGAGATGAATGAATCGCTTGTGAAAGAAGAAGCTGAGTGGTACACAGCTTTGCTAAGTGAAGGGAAGATCATTCATGATTTGCAGATTTCTCATGACCTGCAGGCGTTTTTGATCAAAAAAGAGTTTCCAATTATTTATATGTCGTTATTTTTACGGCATGTCGCTAATACCAGCCCGCAAAATATCATTAATGTATCCTGCAAGCCGATGCAGAACTTCCATGGGCAAATGCATCTGTTAAAAGCTGAGATAGACAGATGGAAAAAAAGCAATTATTGTATTCTATTTTTAGGCCCCGACGGAGAAAGAGTGAAAAAACTCGAACGCGTTCTCGAGGATTATGAAGTGGATGCCAGTATCATTACTGATAACCAGCAGCTTTTACCTGGAAGAGTACAGATTATGAAAGGGAGCCTGCAATCAGGCTTTGAGCTGTCAATTCAAAAAATTGCCATCATTACGGAGGAAGAGCTGTTTAATAAGCGGGTGAAAAAGAGCTCTTCGAGTCGGCAAAAGCTCTCCAATGCTGAACGGATTAAAAGCTATTCGGAGCTTAAGATTGGTGATTATGTCGTTCATGTGAATCACGGTATAGGTAAATATTTAGGGATAGAAACATTGGTGATCAATGGTATTCATAAAGATTACCTTCATATCCGTTACCAGGGGACTGATAAACTATATGTACCGGTTGAACAAATCGATCTTGTACAGAAGTATGTTGGTTCCGAAGGAAAAGAGCCGAAAATTTATAAATTGGGCGGCACTGATTGGAAAAAGGTTAAGAAGAAGGTCCAATCTTCTGTTGAGGATATTGCTGATGACCTGATTAAGCTCTATGCCGAGCGGGAGGCCGCAGTAGGATACGCCTTTTCACCAGATGGCGATATGCAGCGGGAATTTGAAACATCGTTTGCATATCGCGAAACAGAAGACCAGCTTAGGTCTATCCATGAAATTAAAAAGGATATGGAACGCCCCCGCCCGATGGACCGGTTGTTGTGCGGCGATGTTGGCTATGGAAAAACGGAGGTGGCCATCCGGGCAGCATTTAAGGCAATTGCCGACGGTAAACAGGTGGCCTTTCTTGTGCCAACGACGATATTGGCTCAGCAGCACTACGAGACATTGCGCGAGAGATTTCAAGATTTTCCGATTAATATTGGCATGTTAAGTAGATTCCGCACGAAGAAACAGCAAACGGAAACAATAAAAGGATTAAAGGCGGGAACCGTTGATATTGTCGTCGGAACACATCGCCTGCTGTCCAAAGAAATTGTTTATCGTGACATAGGGCTGTTAATCATTGATGAGGAGCAGCGCTTTGGTGTAACACATAAAGAAAAAATTAAGAAATTAAAAACCAATATTGATGTGTTAACGTTGACCGCAACGCCAATCCCGAGGACGCTGCATATGTCGATGCTCGGTGTCCGCGATTTATCGGTTATTGAGACACCGCCGGAAAATCGCTTTCCGGTGCAAACATATGTCATGGAATACAACGGAACTCTTGTCAGAGAGGCAATTGAACGTGAGCTTGCCCGCAACGGACAAGTTTACTTTTTATACAATCGCGTCGAGGATATCGAACGCAAGGCCGAGGAAATTCGCATGCTGGTGCCGGACGCACGGGTAACCTGTGCCCATGGTCGGATGTCAGAGAACGAATTGGAGTCTGTCATGCTCAGCTTTTTAGCAGGTGAGTTTGATGTCTTGGTAAGTACCACCATAATTGAAACAGGTGTTGATATTCCTAATGTCAATACTCTGATTGTTCACGATGCCGACCGCATGGGTCTGTCCCAGCTTTATCAGCTGCGCGGCCGCGTCGGCCGGTCAAACCGGGTGGCGTATGCGTATTTCACCTATCGTAAAGATAAAGTATTAACAGAAGTTGCCGAAAAACGCCTAGAGACAATTAAAGAATTTACCGAGTTAGGCTCAGGCTTTAAAATTGCCATGCGCGACTTATCGATAAGAGGAGCAGGAAATTTATTAGGTGCTCAGCAGCATGGTTTTATTGATTCAGTGGGCTTTGACCTTTATTCACAAATGCTTAAGGAAGCGATTGAAGAGCGTAAAGGTGACCTAGCGGCAGCACCAAAACCAACTGTTGAAATTGACCTTGAAATTGATGCCTACATTCCTGACACTTATATTAAGGATGGGCATCAAAAAATTGAGATGTATAAGCGATTTAGAGGAGCCCAGACACTTGAGGATATTGAAGAACTGCATGCGGAAATGCTTGATCGTTTTGGCGAGTATCCTAATGAAGTCGCCTATCTGTTCCAGATTGCGGAAATGAAGGTTTTTGCCATTGAGCACGGCGTTGAACAGGTTAAGCAACAGAAGCAGGAAGTGACGATCCTTTTAAATGAGGCCGTAACAAACACAATCGATGGCAGCAAATTGTTCCACCTTGGCAGTAAGTATGGCCGTGCGGTCATCCCTGGCATGGAGGGAAAGAAACTAAAAATTGTCATCAAAACCAAAGACTTTGAGGCCGCCGTCTGGCTCAATATCATCTTTGAAATGGTTAAAGGCATCCCGTTAGCAAGAAAAGAACAAGGAAACCCAGTGAATTAATTTGCCTCAATTTCCAATGTTTCCGGAATTGGCAGCAGTTCCTGAATATGTGAAAAAAATGTGACGGTCGTGTATAGAACTTTCCAGTTGAAAGATACTAAATTCAAAGTTGGAAGTGATTAGAAAAATCACTTGCCAAGTTGAACAATCATCAGATGAAAGTGAGGCAACATTGGATGAAAGCAACTGGAATAGTTCGTCGAATCGATGATTTGGGTCGTGTAGTAATTCCTAAAGAAATACGCAGAACCTTGCGTATCCGTGAAGGGGATCCGCTAGAGATCTTTGTTGACCGGGATGGGGAAGTCATTTTAAAGAAGTATTCACCAATCAGCGAGTTAAGCGATTTTGCCAAGGAATATGCTGAAGCCCTATTTGACAGCCTCGGTAACCCTGTTCTGATTTGTGATCGGGATACTTATATTGCAATAGCGGGTGGTTCTAAAAAAGATTATTTAAATAAAAATATTAGTGATTTAGTTGAAAAGACCATGGAGGATCGCAATTCAACGCTCGTCACTCAGCAGGGCGATGTTTCCTTGGTAGAAAGCAATGAAGAATCGGTAACCTCTTACACCATTGGCCCGATCATTGCCAATGGAGACCCGATAGGTGCCGTGATTATTTTTTCAAAAGAAGGAACACTAGGGCAAGTAGAGCAGAAGGCTGTGGAAACAGCAGCTGGCTTCCTGGCAAGACAAATGGAACAGTAGTTATTTTGGATGATATGACGAAAAAGGCAGCCCAGGCTGTCTTTTTTAATGCTATAATGGTAGGCGCGCTTACGCATTCCGAGGCAGGTGAACCATGTGAACCCATCAAAGGCTTTGTTTAAAGGGGCCTTTATTTTAACCATTGGTGCAATTATTACGAAAATTCTAAGTGCCTTTTACCGGATTCCCTTTCAAAATATTGTTGGGGATATCGGCTTTTACATATATCAGCAAGTATATCCGTTTTACGGCATGGCAATAGTTCTCGCTACATCAGGTTTTCCGGTTGTCATTTCCAAGCTTTATGCGGAACAAAAGGAAAAGGGTGAGGCAGGAAACCGGCTGCTGCTGTTGGTGTCGTTTGTATATTTACAACTATTCGGTTTGATATGTTTTCTAATTCTCTATTTTGGGGCAGATTTAATTGCACAGTGGATGCATGACTCCGAGCTTTCGGTGTTGATTAGGGTTGTTTCCATAGTCTTTATAACATTTCCGATTGTGGCAACGCTGCGAGGACTTTATCAGGGGATTGGCGATATGGCGCCGACTGCATTATCACAGGTTGGCGAGCAGGTCATTCGAGTATTGACAATCCTGTTCCTATCGTACCTTTTGATGCAAAAAGGAGTCTCCTTATATCTGGTCGGCGGGGGAGCCATGTTTGGGTCAATTACTGGGAGCATTATTTCTGGCATCATTTTGTTTATGTTTATTTGGATTCGTAAAGAATGGAAAGTAATCGCACCCGGAAAAGGAGAATTGAAAAAGGATAAGGCTGGGGTAAAACCTATTCTAAAAGCACTCACGTTTCATGGTTTGGCGATTTGCATCAGCGGGATGCTGATGATTTTTATTCAATTGGCGGACTCATTAAATTTATATTCTTTGCTTGTCACCTCAAATATAAGTCAGGATACAGCTAAAACTTTAAAGGGGATTTATGACCGCGGCCAGCCGTTAATTCAATTGGGAACTGTCGCCGCTTCGTCTATGTCCTTAACGCTTGTGCCGCTTATTACGCGTGAGCGACTAGCAGCCAGGCCGGAATTTTTATATCATAAAATCCAATTAGCCATAAAGGTAAGTATCGTCATTGGTCTTGGAGCCTCATTTGGGCTGGCGGCAATTATCACCCCAACGAATATTATGCTGTTCGAGAATGACCTTGGTTCTTCCGTTTTGGGTATGTTAAGTTTTGTTATTTTGCTTACATCTATCATATCTATTATTATGGCGATTCTGCAGGGACTAGGAAACATGATATTTCCTGCTCTAGCCGTGGTAAGCTTGTTCCCTGTAAAATACCTTCTGAATATCGTTTTAGTTCCGGAATATGGAACAATGGGGGCCGCAGTTTCAACTCTAATTTCGTTAGGAATTGTGATAATACTTTTGTTATTGAAATTAAATAAAATGATTCCTGTCCCGCTGGTACCGATGCGGTTTTTGGCGACAGTTTTCGCGGCAGGATTGGGAATGGTTTTGTGTTTAAAAGGCTATTTTTCCCTATTGGATATTATATTTGGACCATTGGAGGACAGCCGAACTGGAGCAGCACTGCAGGCGTTATCTGCTGTCGGATTTGGTGGACTCATTTTTAGTGTCATTGTGATTAGAGGGAAAGTATTCAAGGTGGAAGAGCTTGCTCTTTTCCCGTTTGGCAGTAAATTTATTTATTTAATGGCTCGAAAGGATCGGGGTTACTATGGCAAAAAAAATTGAAATTGTCGGCTTAGGTGCAGGTGATTTAGAACAGCTTCAGGTCGGTGTTTATCGAAAGTTAATAAAGGCTGAGCATGTGTACCTAAGAACAAAAGAGCATCCAGTCGTTGCGGAATTAGCCGCAGATGGAATGACATTTACCTCATTTGATTCTATTTATGAACAACATGATCAGTTTGAGGAAGTGTACGCGGAAATAGTCCAAAATTTAATCAAAAAGGCAGAAAATGAAGATATCTTCTATGCAGTGCCAGGTCATCCGCTAGTAGCCGAGCGCACGGCTCAGCTACTGTTTGAATACGGACCGAAGGCGGGAGTGGAAGTCACGGTCGGCGGTGGACAAAGCTTTATTGATGCGATTTTTGCTTCTTTAAAAATTGATCCAATAGAAGGCTTTCAACTACTGGATGGCACTTTAATTTATGCCAATCAACTGCAAATGGATCAGCATATTATCATCAGTCAAGTTTATGACCAATATATCGCTTCCGATGTTAAGCTTACACTTATGGAAAGATATCCGGATGACTACGAAGTATGGATTGTCACTGGTGCTGGCAGCAAGCAGGAAAACCTCGAGAAAGTCATGTTATATGAATTGGATCGCAATGTATCAATTAATAATCTTACCTCTGTTTATGTTCCGCCTGTCAAGAATGAGGAAATCCTCTGGAAAAACTTCGGAAAACTGCGCGGAATTATTGCACAGTTGAGAGGGCCAAATGGCTGCCCATGGGATAAGGAACAAACCCATGAATCGTTAAAAAGATATTTGATTGAAGAAACCTATGAAGTCATCGAGGCAATCAATGAAGGGGATTTAGACCATTTGATTGAGGAACTAGGTGATGTCCTGCTTCAAGTGATGCTTCATGCGCAAATTGGTGAAGATGATGGTTATTTTTCCATCGATGATGTCATTGAAGGAATTTCGGCAAAAATGGTCCGACGTCACCCCCATGTATTTGGTGAAGGCAAAGCAGCAAATGCCGAAGAGGTTGTTCAAAATTGGCAGCAAATTAAAGAGCAGGAAAAGGGCGGCCAAGCCCGTCAAGCATCCAAGCTCGATGGAGTTTCAAAAGCACTGCCCAATTTGCTAAGAGCTTACGAACTGCAAAAGAAAGCAGCAAAGGTTGGCTTTGACTGGCAGGAAATTACCCCTGCTTTGGAGAAAGTGAAAGAAGAGCTCGAGGAATTTACTGCTGAGTTAAGAGCTGGGAGCTTGGTTAATGCAGAAAAGGAATTTGGCGACTTGATGTTTGCGTTTGTCAATGTGGCGAGGTTCCTGAACATTCATCCCGAAGAGGCACTTTTTCAAACTAACGAAAAATTCGTTCGCCGGTTTCAGTACATTGAGAAGCAGGTAAACAAGAGCGGCAAAAGCTTTGAGGACTATACGCTTGAAGAGCTTGACCACTATTGGGATGAGGCAAAGCAAAAAGGATTATAGAAGGGAGAGACAGGCTATGCGTTTAGATAAGTTTTTAAAAGTATCACGATTAATTAAGCGAAGAACCTTGGCCAAGGAGGTATCCGACCAAGGCCGGATTGAGATTAATGGGAAAGAAGCCAAAGCGAGCTCAACGGTAAAAGTCGGTGATGAACTAACACTTCGCCTTGGACAGCGGAGAGTGACCGTCAGAATTGAACGGATTCAGGAAACGACCCGCAAAGAAGAAGCGGCAGAAATGTACACAATCATCAAGGAAGAAAAGGTAAGCTATTCAGAAGAAGGTTTGGAGTAAAGCTTGTTCTATTTTTCTTTCTCTTCACATAAAAATGTACAAAATGATTGTACTAAGAAAAGCGGAAGCGCCTTGGTGCTGCGCTGGACAAAAGATTGTGGGGGATAAGAATGAGCCAACAATATTATGAAAGTCAATCAACAAAAAGTAATATTCCAGACCATGATGTTATGATGAGAGGAAGAAAGCTTCTAGATATTACCGGTGTTAAGCAAGTAGAAAGCTTTGATAATGAGGAGTTTTTGCTGGAGACGTCGATGGGGTTCCTTGCCATTAAGGGACAGAACCTGCAGATGAAAAACCTGGATGTCGAAAAGGGAATTGTTTCGATTAAAGGGAAAATCTTTGATCTCGTCTATCTAGATGAACATCATGGGGAGAAAGCTAAAGGATTCTTTAGCAAGTTATTCCGATGAGCCTTTCGACTCAATTTCTCACCATGCTTTCAATGATTGGAATGGGGTCGCTATTTGGGGCCCTTTTTGACACGTATCAAAGATTTTTGGACAGGCCAAAGCGTAAGGTTTGGATCGTGTTTATCAATGACATGCTATTTTGGATGATCCAAGCCCTGCTTATTTTTTATGCATTGTTTTTAGTCAATAACGGAGAATTAAGATTTTATATTTTTATTGCCCTTCTCTGCGGGTTTGCCGCCTATCAAAGTTTGTTAAAAACTTTTTATCTAAGGTTGTTGGAGTTCCTCATTAGAACAGTCATCTCCGTAGCACAATTTATCAAAAGAACCTTCCTAATGCTTATATATAAACCAATTGTTGGACTAGTTCAACTAGTAATTGTTATTCTTCTGTCCATAGGAAAAGGACTCCTATCAATAGCTAACTTTATTTGGAAGGTCCTGCAAGCTTTACTAAACTTTATTTTTGGTATTGGAAAACGAATTTTATTAATTTTATGGAAACTTTTGCCGAAAGGACTTAAAAAATCCGTCGAGAAGTTATATAATGAAACGGCAGGAAAATTAAAGGTAATCTGGAATAATATAATTAAGTGGTTAAATAAATGGAAAAAAAGAAAAGAGTAAGGAAGGATAAGGGAAATGGGAGCTGAACGCCAAAAAAATGTATCCAGAATCCAGACGCCATATGTCAAACAGCAGGAATATGCAGAAATTGCTTCAGCGAGGAAACGGAAGCTGTTAATCAGAAGGCTGTCGCTATTTTTTGTGGTTGCGGCTGTCCTATCTTATTTGCTGATTTCCGGCTTAATTTCCCAGAATTCCAAGCTTGAAGCAAAAATAACACAGCACCAGAAGCTTAAAACTGAGCTCGCTGAATTAAAAAAGCAGGAAGATATATTAAATGAGAATATCATTAAATTGAATGATGACGAATATATTGCTAAACTGGCTAGGAAAGAATACTTTTTCTCAGAAAAGAATGAAATTATTTTTAATATCCCTGACGAAAAGAAGGAAAAATGAACCAATAGGGCGCATTATTGACACTCAAATTTCCCTTTCTGTATAATATATAGTAAGTTTGATTTTTTATATTTTTAAGGAGGAACATTTTTTTTATGTCAATCGAAGTAGGCAGCAAGTTACAAGGAAAGGTGACAGGAATTACAAATTTCGGAGCGTTTGTGGAGCTGCCGGATGGTTCAACAGGACTTGTGCACATCAGCGAGGTTGCTGACAATTATGTAAAAGATATTAACGATCATCTTAAAGTCGGCGATCAAGTTGAAGTGAAGGTTCTCAATGTTGAGAAGGATGGCAAGATTGGCTTATCAATTAAGAAAGCCAAGGATAGACCAGAACAACCGGAAAGAGAAAGAAAATTTTCAAACCAACGTCCACGTCATGGCAGATCGAACGATCGCAATAATGCTAGACCAGAGAACTTTGAGACTAAAATGGCGAAATTTTTAAAGGATAGCGAAGATCGTTTATCTTCCCTAAAGCGAAACACAGAGTCCAAGCGTGGAGGAAGAGGAGCCAGACGGGGTTAACTTGCTGCTGACTTATACTTGGATAGAGCAGATTTTTAATAGATAAAAGACAAGTCTAAATAGACTTGTCTTTTTTGTATGCCAAAAAATATAATACAAACACCGCTATAGAATGCCAATATTAACAACATTGATCAAGGGACAACGTCAGCAATTCGGGATAGTTCATATTATTTGAATGAATATAGTGAAAACCGTCGAACGATTTTTTTAACTTGTTCACTAATTTGACAAACTTTACATTCTATCAACTCTATAATAGTTTTCAACTAGATATAACGAGGAGTGTGAATAATGGAAAAGCCAAACGCAAGTTTAATAGAGCCGATCGGAGAAGTAAATCTTCACTCTCCAAAGTGGAATCTCGAAAATGGATTAAGAAAATTTTTGTTTATGCTAGAATCCTTTTTTATCAAAAAAGGGATCCTTTTACTAATCGTAGGCTTTCTGCTGGGACGAGCGTTAATCTTGGCAAAGCTGGCCCCGTTCAGTCTTCCTTTTTTTGCAGCCGTTTATTTAATTAAACGAGATCGGGCACCGCTTGCCCTGATCGGACTCATTGCAGGGGCTGCAACCCTGTCGCTGGCCAATGCCGCCTTAACCTTCATTATTACCTTCTGTTTTATTGTAATCTACAGAATTAGCCAAAAATGGTTAGCAAATGAGATGAAGGCGCTGCCATTCTTTGTGGGAATTATTTTGGGGTTGGGAAAACTGGCAGAGGCTTATTATTTTTCTGAACAGCTGACAATCTACGACGCTATGATGGTCGGCGTTCAAGCCAGTCTTGCCTTTATCCTGACGCTGATTTTCCTGCAGAGCATTCCCCTATTAACCTTCAATAAGCGCAGGCAGCTGTTGAAAACAGAAGAGATTGTTTGTTTAATTATTATGCTGGCATCGATTATGACAGGAACCATAGGCTGGAAGGTTTATGATATGTCGGTGGAACATATACTGTCCCGATACCTAGTGTTAATATTTTCATTTATTGCCGGAGCAACCATCGGATCAACTGTCGGGGTAGTGACCGGGTTGATTTTCAGCCTTGCCAGTGTTTCAAGTTTTTATCATATGAGCCTGCTGGCGTTTTCCGGGGTATTGGGCGGCTTGATGAAGGAAGGGAAAAAGATTGGCGTTTCGGTTGGTCTGTTTATTGCAACGCTGCTAATTGGGATGTATGGAGAAGGAGGCGGTTCTTTAAAGGTGACCATTCTCGAATCAAGCACCGCCATTCTATTATTTTTATTGACCCCGCAGATGCTCACATCGCGATTGGCCAAATATATTCCAGGCACTCCAGAGCACACCGCCGAGCAGCAGAAATATATGCGGAAAATGCGCGATGTGACCGCCCAGAGAGTTTCCCAATTTTCAACTGTCTTTCACGCATTGTCCAAAAGTTTCTCACAGTTAGACTCTGAACCGGCATTTGAAGATGAAAGTGGCAGAGAAATGGATTACTTTATGAGTCATGTGACGGAAAAGACATGTCAAACCTGCTTTAAAAAGGAGCAATGCTGGGCGAAGAATTTTAGTACAACCTATGCCTATATGGAGGATATTATTCATGAAATGGACCAAAATGACGGGAACGTCTCCTTAAAGCTGGCACGGGAATGGGAAAGGCTGTGTTCCCGTTCAAAAAAAGTTTATGAAACGATTGGCACCGAATTAACTTTTTATCAAGCAAATCAAAAATTAAAGAAAAAGGTTCAGGAGAGTCGAAACCTGGTTGCTGATCAGTTAATGGGTGTTTCCGAGGTGATGAATAATTTTGCCAAGGAAATACAACGGGAACGTGAAAATTATTATAAACAGGAAGAACAAATCATGGAAGCAATCCAAGGATTCGGGATCCACATTGAACAGGTGGAAATTTACAGTCTTGAACCTGGTAATGTTGACATAGAGATGTCAGTTCCATTTTGCAACGGTCATGGGGAATGTGAAAAACTGATTGCCCCAATGTTGTCTGATATTCTTGGTGAAACGATTATAGTGAAAAAAGAGGATTGTGCTGCCACTCCAAACGACCTTTGTTATGTTACTTTTAGGTCGACAAAGGCATTTACTGTTGAAACAGGGGTTGCCCATGCGGCAAAGGATGGAGGATTAGTATCCGGTGACAGTCATTCAACCATTGAACTTGGACTTGGTAAGTTTGCGATCGCTATCAGCGACGGGATGGGCAATGGTGAACGTGCTCATTACGAGAGTAAGGAAACCTTACAGCTGTTACAAAAAATTCTCCAATCGGGAATAGAAGAACAAATTGCCATTAAATCCGTCAATTCAATCCTTTCTTTAAGGACAACGGATGAAATTTTCTCCACCCTCGACTTGGCAATGATTGATTTAAAAAATGCCTCGGCTAAGTTCCTAAAAATTGGCTCGACCCCAAGCTTTATTAAACGGGGTAAAAAGGTGATTAAAATTCAGGCCAGCAATCTGCCGATGGGAATTCTCCAGGATTTCGAAGTGGATGTTGTCAGCGACCAGTTAAAGGCTGGCGATCTGTTAATTATGATGAGTGATGGGGTCTTCGAAGGTCCAAAACATGTAGAAAACTATGACTTATGGATGAAGCGTAAAATTTTGGAGATGGAAACAGAGGATCCGCAGGACGTTGCCGATCTAATTCTTGAGGAAGTGATCCGCTCAAAAGGTGAAGTGATTGATGATGATATGACAATCATGGTCGCCAAAATCAAGCACAATACCCCTAAGTGGGCATCCATTCCAATGCAAAAAGTAAGGAAACGAGCTTAACACATTATTTTATCCCGGTAGATTTCGAATTATGTATAAATCCCCTCCACTCGGTCGAAAATGGTACCAAATGCTAAAAGTGGAGGGAGAACGTTATGTATACAGGGAAGATCCGTCAAATTCTTTTAATTACCGATGGCTGCTCCAATCAAGGAGAGGATCCAATTGCTATTGCCGCCTTGGCTCGAGAGCAAGGAATTACAGTCAACGTCATTGGTGTCATGGAGCAGGATGTGATTGATGAAAAAGGGATGACGGAAATTGAAGGTATCGCGATGTCAGGCGGCGGGGTAAGTCAAATCGTATATGCCCAACAACTGTCACAAACGGTACAAATGGTAACAAGAAAGGCGATGAATCAGACCATTCAAGGGGTGGTTAATCGGGAATTACAGCAAATACTAGGACGCTCGAAAACAATGGAGGATCTTCCGCCAGAAAAACGGGGCGAGGTCATGGAAGTTGTCGATGAACTTGGTGAAACTGTCGAACTAGAAGTGTTGATACTTGTCGATACAAGCGCCAGTATGAAACATAAGCTTCCGACAGTAAAAGAAGCATTATTCGACCTATCTCTAAGCTTGAATGCCCGTACAGGGGAAAATCAGTTCTCTGTTTATGTATTTCCCGGGAAAAGAAATGATGTCGAAAAGCTGCTGGATTGGACGCCCAACCTGCAAAATTTGACAAGTGTATTTTCCAAGTTAAGTACTGGAGGCATAACGCCAACAGGCCCAGCACTCAGAACGGCTTTAGCCTCGTTCAATCAAAAACCATCATTAAGGAGCTTATTGGCAAATGATGATGAATCATACTTGGAAGACTCAGTATAAGATCAGTCCCGGGACGGTTATTACAGGGAGATGGCATGCCAAGCAATATGTGATTTTAAAAGAATTAGGATTTGGAGCCAATGGGGTGGTCTACCTTGCCAAGCAAAACAACACTCAGGTAGCTTTGAAAATGAGTGATAACAGTATGTCGATCACCTCTGAGGTAAATGTGTTAAAATCCTTAGCGAAGGTCCAGGGGTCTCCATCCCTCGGGCCTTCTTTAGTTGATGTCGATGATTGGCAGAGCAAGTATGGACAGTTATCTTTTTATGCAATGGAATATATCCAAGGTCCTGATTTGCTTGCGTTTATCGCCAATAAGGGGAAATCGTGGGTCCCTGTGTTATTTTTGCAGCTATTAAATGATCTGGACAAACTCCATGAAAATGGTTGGGTGTTTGGTGATTTAAAACCCGAGAACCTGATTGTCACCGGCCCTCCCCCAAAAATCAGATGCATTGATGTCGGCGGTACGACCATTCAAGGGAGGGCAATTAAAGAGTTCACCGAATTCTACGATCGCGGGTATTGGGGGCTTGGCACACGCAAGGCAGAACGCACGTATGATTTATTTGCGGTGGCGATGATGATGATTAATACGGCCTATCCAAAAAGATTGACGAAGACAACAGGAGGGCTTGCCCAACTCAAAGGAGCCATTAAGCAAAAGCCTGAACTGAAGCGCTATGAAAAAGTAATCTTAAGAGCACTTCAAGGTCAATACACGACAGCAAAGCAAATGAGAGATGATTTATTGAATAGTATGAGTGGTCAGCCAAGCCCAGGCAGCGGATCCAAAGCTGCAACAGGTGCTGCTTCGAAACGGCCAGCAACTACTCAACAGACAACAGGAGCGCAATCCATTTCTAGACAGCAGTATCGCCAAAAAAAGAAAAAGAGCGGATGGATGGAATTTTTCGTCATTGGCACAGTCCTTTGCATCTTATATAGTATGTATATTTTTTTAAAACTGCTGTAATAGATGAAACTTCTTGTGAGTTGATTCGTATTTATAGAAACGGCAATTAACTAAACATTGGCAAGCCTTTGTTTTGATAGGATTTAACGATAAGTGGTATTCTAAAAAAAAGTAAATTTGGCAAGTAAGGTGTAAGGATATGTTGGAAGGTAAGGTTGAGGCCTTTATTAAGCGCCATTCATTCAAGTTGGACCATAAAAAAATCGTTGTCGGTGTATCCGGGGGGCCTGACTCATTAGCGTTGCTCCATTTCCTTAATCAGACAAAGGAAAGAAGACAGCTGACTATCATCGTGGCTCATGTTGATCATATGTTTCGTGGTCGAGAGTCATTTGAGGATGCATTATTCGTTAAGGATTATTGCGAAAAAATTGGAATTCCCTTCGAAATGGTAAGAATCAATATCCCGGAAAAAATGAAGCTTGAAGGGAAAAGCAGTCAACTGGCCGCAAGAGAGGCGAGATATGACTTTTATGGAAAAGTTATGGAGCAGTATGACGCTCCCTATCTTGCACTAGCTCATCACGGCGATGATCAAATGGAAACGATGCTAATGCGATTCACACGCGGCAGTACTGGGATAGCACGAGCAGGAATGTTGTTCACACGTCCCTTTGGTAATGGGACCATTATCCGGCCGTTTTTGTGTTTGACCAAGAATGAGATTCTTGATTATTGTCAAAGGCACGAGCTTACCCCTAGATTGGACCCGAGCAATGAAAAGAATACCTATAGCAGGAATCGTTTCCGCCATGAGGTTCTTCCTTTTTTAAAGAAGGAAAATCCGCATGTACATGAACATTTCCAGCGTTTTAGTGAGGAATTGCAAAGTGATGAATCGTTTCTGCAGGAATTAACAATCCAAAATATGAATACAGTAGTGAAAAAAAGAGAAACAGGCAAAATAACCATTGACATTGATGAATTTCTTAAAATGCCTTTACCTTTACAAAGAAGAGGGATTCAACTAATATTAAACTATCTTTACAAGGTTAAACCGGCCGCTCTTTCCGCTGTACATATTGATCAGATAGTATACTTAATCCATTATGGCGGACCGTCAGGAGAACTTGATTTTCCGGGTGATTTAAAAGTATATCGGTCGTATCGTGAGCTGAGCTTTCAATTTCAGCACATTGAGGCGCAAGAATACTCCATTCAACTTAATGGGCCGGGGTCAGTAACATTTTCTATGGGGGTAATCACAGCCGGCTATACAAATGATGAAAAGCCGAATTGTGCAGGGCAGACAGCATTGTTTTCTTCAGATTCGGTAAATTGGCCGCTGATTATTCGAACCAGGCGCAAAGGGGACCGAATGACATTAAAAGGAATGACAGGATCGAAAAAGTTAAAAGATATCTTTATCGACCATAAAGTTCCGGTTTATGACCGTGATGTCTGGCCAGTCATAACCGATCGAAATGGAAATATTCTCTGGCTTCCAGGATTAAAAAAGTCATCATTTGAAGGAATCGAGACAGCAGGAAAACCATATATACTACTCACATACGTAGGTAATGATCTTCTAGGGGGCACATAGGATGATGAACCAGGATATTGAAAAGGTATTAGTTTCAGAAGAGGAAATTCAGGAGAAGATAAGGGGGCTAGCAGCCCAATTGACGGAGGAGTATAAGGACCGCTTTCCGTTAGCGATCGGCGTCCTTAAAGGCGCGATGCCATTTATGGCTGATTTATTGAAGCGAATGGATTGCTATTTGGAAATGGATTTCATGGATGTATCCAGCTATGGAACAGCAATGAAATCTTCCGGTGAGGTAAAAATCCTGAAGGATTTGGATACGTCCGTTGAAGGACGGGATATCCTGATTATCGAGGATATTATTGACAGTGGTTTGACTCTAAGTTATCTGGTTGATTTATTCCGCTACCGGAAGGCAAAATCAATTAAGATTGTCACACTGCTTGATAAACCAACTGGCAGAAAAAGCAAGATCAAAGCAGATTATGTCGGGTTTATTGTCCCAGATGAATTTGTCGTAGGATATGGATTAGATTACATCGAAAAATACCGGAACCTTCCGTATATCGGGGTTTTGAAACCGAGCGTTTACAGCAGCAATGAATAAACCAAAAGTCCCGTTCTCACAAGGGCAAATCCTTGAATTTACAAGATTTTCTATGATACTATTTAATATAGTTTTTACCCGCGGGAGGAGGTAAGAGATGAATCGGATTTTCCGTAATACCATCTTTTATTTATTGATATTTTTAGTCATTATAGGCGTTGTCAGCTTTTTTAATGGAAGCAATGAGCCCACTGACCAAATCTCTTACGATAAGTTTGTGGAACAGCTGGAAAGTAAGGAAGTAAAATCCTTTACGATGCAGCCTGAACGAGGGGTATTTGAGATTCGTGGTACGCTCGAAGCGAACGATAAGAAATTTATCACCTATATCCCAAACGGCGAAAGTATTCTTGACACTGTTCAGAATTCCGATGCCAAAGTGGACGTAATGCCGGCGAAGGAAACAAGCGGCTGGGTTACCTTTTTCACATCTATCATTCCGTTTGTGATTATCTTTATTTTATTCTTCTTCTTGCTTAATCAGGCACAAGGCGGCGGCAGCCGAGTCATGAACTTCGGCAAGTCCAAAGCAAGGCTCTATAACGATGATAAGAAAAAGGTTCGTTTTAGAGATGTTGCTGGTGCAGATGAAGAAAAGGCCGAATTGGTCGAAGTAGTTGAATTTCTAAAAGATCCGCGAAAGTTTGCTGAACTTGGGGCAAGAATTCCAAAAGGTGTGCTGCTGGTCGGACCTCCGGGTACTGGTAAAACCTTGCTGGCCCGTGCGGTTGCCGGTGAGGCGGGCGTACCGTTCTTCTCTATCAGTGGATCGGATTTCGTTGAAATGTTTGTCGGGGTCGGTGCATCCCGTGTCCGTGATTTATTTGAAAATGCAAAGAAAAATGCGCCATGTATCATCTTTATTGATGAAATTGACGCGGTAGGGCGCCAGCGTGGTGCCGGTCTTGGCGGCGGCCATGATGAGCGTGAACAAACATTGAACCAATTGTTGGTTGAAATGGATGGGTTCGGAGCCAATGAAGGAATTATCATCATTGCGGCAACAAACCGTCCGGATATTTTAGACCCAGCGTTATTACGTCCAGGACGTTTTGACCGTCAAATCACTGTTGACCGTCCGGATGTCAATG
Organism: Neobacillus sp. B24; assembly: GCF_055381825.1. Classification (NCBI taxonomy): domain Bacteria; kingdom Bacillati; phylum Bacillota; class Bacilli; order Caryophanales; family Bacillaceae; genus Neobacillus; species Neobacillus sp. B24. The sequence continues at coordinate 76,759 of NZ_AP035777.1, forward strand.
GCCGCGAGGCTGTCTTAAAGGTACATGCCCGAAATAAGCCGTTGGATGAGGCAGTCAATCTGAAAAATATTGCAATGCGCACTCCTGGTTTTTCAGGCGCAGACCTTGAAAACTTGTTAAATGAAGCAGCCCTTGTGGCCGCACGACAAAATAAAAAGAAAATTGAAATGGTCGATATCGATGAAGCCACAGACCGGGTTATTGCCGGCCCAGCGAAAAAGAGCCGGGTTATTTCAGAGAAGGAAAGACGGATTGTTGCTTTCCATGAAGGCGGCCACACGGTTATCGGCTTAGTGCTCGATGAAGCGGATATGGTTCATAAGGTAACGATTGTACCGCGCGGTCAGGCTGGCGGCTATGCTGTAATGCTTCCAAGAGAAGATCGTTACTTCATGACAAAGCCTGAGCTGCTTGATAAAATTGTTGGTTTATTAGGTGGACGTGTAGCAGAAGAGATTGTCTTTGGTGAAGTCAGCACCGGAGCTCACAATGACTTCCAGCGTGCAACAGGCATTGCCCGCCGGATGGTAACAGAATTTGGTATGAGTGATAAGCTAGGCCCGCTGCAGTTCGGTCAACAATCAGGAGGTCAAGTTTTCCTTGGACGTGATCTTCACAATGAACAAAACTATTCTGATGCAATTGCTTATGAAATCGACCTTGAAATTCAACGGATTATTAAAGAATCGTACGCAAGATGTAAACAGATTCTTACCGAGAATCGTGATAAGCTTGATTTAATCGCGAAAACTTTGTTGGAAGTGGAAACATTAAATGCTGAACAAATAAGGTATTTAGTGGAGAATGGCCGCTTACCGGAGAATCCGGAGGAACTTAAATCTGTTGTAATCGATATGAAAAAGTCTGATGACGTAAAAGTAAACATCAATACAAAAAAGGAAGAGACTCCTTCTGACGAAAGCTCTTCAGATGATACAAACAAATAAACCTTAAAAAGAGTGCTTCGAAAAGAGGCACTCTTTTGTTCGCTAATAAAAATATTATGGTATTATGTTTTCATGTGGAGCTACGAAAAATCCTTTAAAAGTGAGTGATAGATTTGATTTTTGTTATTGACGTGGGAAATACCAATATTGTTTTGGGCGTATATGACAATGATGAACTAAAATACCACTGGCGCGTTGAGACGAGCCGCAACCGTACAGAAGATGAGTTTGGGATGAACATCAAAGCCCTGTTTGATTTTTCGGGCCTGAAATTTACCGATATTAACGGTATTATTATTTCTTCCGTTGTTCCGCCAATCATGTTTGCTTTAGAAAGAATGTGCCAAAAGTATTTTCATGTAAAACCGTTAGTTGTCGGCCCTGGAATAAAGACTGGCTTAAATATCAAATATGAAAATCCAAGGGAAGTCGGGGCTGACCGTATTGTCAATGCCGTCGCGGCAATTCACGAGTATGGGAGTCCGTTGATAATTGTTGATTTCGGGACAGCAACAACGTATTGTTATGTGAATGAACAGGGTCAATATATGGGCGGTGCAATTGCCCCTGGTATTGGCATCTCAACGGAGGCTTTGTATTCGAGAGCAGCCAAATTGCCACGAATTGAAATTGTCCGCCCTGACGGTGTAATCGGCAAGAACACAGTGGCAGCGATGCAGGCAGGCATTGTTTATGGCTACGTTGGACAAGTCGAGGGAATCGTAAAACGGATGGTGGCACAGAGCGAAAAGATGCCAACTGTTATTGCCACTGGAGGCCTTGCCACTTTAATCGCCCAAGAATCAACAATCATTGATGTAGTTGATCCATTCTTAACTTTAAAGGGATTGCAGTTAATTTATAAACGAAACGTGGATAACCTAAGAAACAATAGCGAGAAAGGGGTTTAATATGAACGATTATTTAGTAAAAGCACTCGGTTTTAATGGCAGCATCCGCGCTTATGCAGTGCGGACAACCGAGATGGTAAGCGAGGCGCAGCGGCGCCATCAAACCTGGCGGACAGCATCGGCTGCCCTTGGCCGTACGTTGACAGCAGGGGCGATGATGGGTGCCATGCTGAAGGGCGACGAAATGTTGACAATTAAAATTGATGGCGGGGGTCCGTTGGGTCCGATATTGGTCGATGCCAATGCCAAGGGTGAAGTCCGTGGTTACGTTACTAACCCACAGGTGGATTTTGAAGCTAATGAACATGGCAAGCTTGATGTCCGCCGTGCGGTCGGCACGAACGGCTTATTGGCGGTTGTTAAGGATATTGGGATGCGTGACTTTTTCTCTGGGCAGGTTCCGCTTGTTTCAGGTGAGCTGGGTGAGGATTTCACCTATTATTTTGCTGCCTCGGAGCAGACACCATCATCAGTTGGCGTGGGGGTATTGGTTAACCCAGACGACTCTATCCTGGCAGCAGGAGGGTTTATCATTCAAATTATGCCGAGTACAGATGATAAAATCATTACAAAGCTCGAGGAACGGTTAAAAGTCATTCCGCCTGTTTCAAAATTAATTGAGCAAGGACTAACACCAGAACAATTATTAGCTGAGTTGTTTGGCGATGAGTCTGTTAAAATTCTTGAAACCATGCCGGTCAAATTTCAATGCACCTGTTCCAAACAACGCTTTGCTGATGCCATAGTCGGCCTCGGTGCCAAAGAAATCACCGATATGATCGAAGAAGATGGCCAAGCGGAAGCCCACTGCCACTTCTGCAACGAAAAATACCTATTTACAAAAGAAGAATTGGAAGAGCTAAAAAAAGAAGTCAAGTAAGTTGCTACGCAAGGGGAGATCAGGTTGGGGAAGAAGCAGCTTTGGATGGTAATTGCCGGTCTTATCATGCTGAACTGTTTAACCATTGCCTTTTTTCTATCAAAGGCAAGTGAGGCAGGCGGTGCGGCCAATGATGAAGCAGTAGCTACCATCGGAAACAAGGCCATTACCAGGCAGGATTGGTTAAACGAATTAGAATCACGCTATGGCAAGGATGTACTGCGGGACTTAATAAATGAGCAGGTCGTCCAGGAAATGGCCAAAAAAGAAAAGATAAAAATATCGGACCAAGAGGTACAGCGCGAGTTCCGGATGCTGCAAGCGACCAATACTTCATTCGGCCCAAATTCCAAGCTTGACGATAAAGAGTGGAAAGAACAAATTCGCAGCACCCTGCTGTTAGAAGAGCTTTTAACAAAAGATGTTAACATTTCCGAAAAGGAAATCAAAAGCTATTATGACAAAAATAAACACCTATTCGATGTTCCTGAAGCCTACCATATAGCGCAAATTATCGTAAAAACAAAGAAGGATGCCGACTCTGCCTATAATGAACTAAAACAAGGCTCAAGTTTTTCCGCCTTGGCGATGGAACGTTCCATAGATGAATTTTCTGCGAATGAAGGCGGCGATATAGGTTATATTACAGAAGGGGACGAGCAGTATCCAAAACTGTATATTGACACGGTAAAGAAGCTAAAAAAAGGAAAATACTCGAAGCCAATAAAAGTGGATGCCGGCTATGTCCTATTGCAGCTTCAAGGGAAGGTCAGCGGAAAGAAGTTCTCCTATGGGGATGTAAAGGACCAAATTCGCAGGCAAATTGCGTTGGAACAAATGAAAACACCTGCCTCGGCAACAACCTTCTGGAAAGCGGCTAAAGTCGAATGGTTTTACGGCAATTCTAAAGACGAGAACTAAAACACAGAGTTGTTCTGTGTTTTTCTTTTAGAAAAAATTCACAAATTTCATCAATCAAAGTGATTGACAAAACATGTATAATACTGGTAGATTGAATATATTGATAAATCCAATAAAAATACTCGGAATAGAGTGTAGATAGGGGTGCAACATATGGTTCGTGTAGCAAATTCAATTACCGATTTAATCGGGCAAACACCGATTGTAAAACTAAACAGGTTAGTAGATGAAAACAGCGCAGAGGTTTATTTGAAGCTTGAATACTTCAACCCTGGCAGCAGCGTGAAAGACAGAATTGGCTTGTCAATGATTGAAGCAGCAGAAGAGCAAGGCCTAATCAAGCCAGGTGTTGATACCATTATTGAACCAACCAGTGGAAATACTGGAATTGGCTTAGCAATGGTGGCAGCAGCAAAAGGCTACAAAGCCGTGTTTGTTATGCCAGAAACAATGAGCTTAGAACGACGTAACCTGCTTCGTGCTTATGGTGCTGAGCTTGTGTTAACTCCTGGACCTGAAGGGATGAAAGGTGCGATTGCCCGCGCTGAAAGCTTAGCAAATGAAAAGGGTTATTTCATGCCGCAGCAATTTAAAAACCAGGCAAATCCAGAGGTACACCGCAAAACAACAGGTAAGGAAATTGTTGAACAAATGGATCAGCTTGATGCGTTTGTTTCCGGAATTGGTACGGGTGGAACGATTTCAGGTGCCGGCAGTGTCATTCGCGAGAAATTTCCAAATGTAAAAATCGTTGCAGTTGAGCCAAACGATTCTCCGATTCTATCAGGCGGCAACCCTGGACCGCATAAATTGCAAGGTCTTGGCGCAGGCTTTGTTCCTGACACTTTAAATACAGATATTTATGATGAAATCATTAAAATTTCTACCGAAGAAGCGTTTGAAGCATCCCGCCGTGCGGCGCGTGAAGAAGGAATTCTTGGCGGTATTTCTTCTGGAGCAGCCATCTCTGCAGCCTTACAGGTAGCGAAACAATTAGGTAAAGGCAAGAAAGTGTTGGCTATTATCCCTGATAACGGTGAGCGTTATTTAAGTACACCACTTTATCAATATGATGCAGAATAAATGAAAAAATATAGCTAAAGTGGCATCGGTGCTAAGCCGATGTCTTTTTTTGTGTAGGATATTGTTTTTAATGTATGATAAAGGAAGTGAAAAATTTAAAGGGGGAAATGGGATGAATACAGCTTTTGAACCGATAATCAAGTGTGGTCCATTTACATTAGACATGACGAAAAAAACCATTGTTATGGGAATCCTCAATGCCACTCCCGATTCCTTTTCTGATGGTGGTAAATACAATGCAATCGACAGGGCGGTTGAACATGCCCGGGAAATGGTTGAAAATGGCGCTGATATTATTGATATCGGCGGTGAATCGACAAGGCCGGGCTTTGCTGCGGTTTCTGCACAACAGGAGCTAGAGCGAGTCATCCCGATTATTCAGGCAATAAAAGAAAATGTCCAGGTGCCAATTTCAATTGATACCTATAAAGCGGAAGTAGCCAAGCAGGCGATTGAGGCTGGTGCCCATATTATCAATGATATTTGGGGCGCAAAGGCAGATGAGCAAATGGGTGCTGTTGCTGCGGAGTACAATGTGCCGATTATCCTGATGCATAATCGCCAAAATCGAGATTATCAATACTTTATCAGAGATGTTTTAAATGATTTTTATGAAAGCATATCCATTGTAAAAAAAGCAGGAGTGAAGGATGAGAATATTATTCTTGACCCAGGCATTGGTTTTGCTAAGGACTATCAAGAAAACCTATTGATGATGCAAAATCTGGACAAGCTCGTGAATCTCGGTTATCCGGTTTTGTTGGCGACGTCAAGAAAAACGATGATTGGTCAGGCATTAAATCTGCCGGTGGATGAACGAATGGAAGGGACCGGAGCTACGGTCTGCTACGGTATTCAGAAGGGCTGCCAAATGGTTCGTGTTCATGATGTCAAAGAGATGAGCAGGATGGCCAAAATGATGGATGCTTTGATGGGAAAAGGTGAACTTAATGGATAAGATATATGTCAACGAAATGCAGTTTTACGGCTACCATGGTGTTTTTCCGGAAGAAAATGTTCTTGGTCAACGATTTGCTGTTGACCTAACGGTGTCATTAGATTTGAGACAGGCGGGAGAAAGCGATGAACTTGAGCATTCCGTTAATTACGGAGAACTGTATGGAGTCTGCAAAGAAATTGTCGAAGGAAAGCCCTATAAGCTCGTGGAGTCTGTTGCTGAAAAAATCGCCTCAAGTGTGCTGGCAGGATTTCCGCTTATCGCTGAAGTGACGGTGAAGGTGATCAAACCCGACCCGCCAATTCCCGGACATTACAAGTCAGCCGCTGTAGAAATCACAAGGGGAAGATAAAGGTGGAAAACACAGCATTTATTGCCATTGGCTCTAATATAGAAAATCGTTATGATAATATGATGAATGGAATAACTCGTTTGACCGGCACGCAGGATATTGAGTTGGTCAATTATTCCTCAATTTATGAAACCGATCCGGTTGGTTATGTGGAACAAGATCTATTTTTAAATATGGTTATTGAGGTTAGGACAGCTTTAACTGCCATGGAATTGCTGGAAAGATGTTTGCGAATTGAGCTGGAACTTGGCAGGAAGAGGGAAATAAGATGGGGTCCGCGGACACTTGACCTTGATATTTTAACTTTTAATCAAGAAACGATTGAAACAGAGACGTTAACTGTTCCGCACCCCCGCATATGTGAGCGGGCGTTTGTAATGATTCCACTCCATGAAATCAAACCTGATCTTCATATCTCGGCGATGGGAAAGCCTCTAGATGTATTAGTCACCGAATTACCTGATAAAGAAGGAGTCAGAATATGGAAACGGAAAAATGGGGAAGACGTATTCGCGCTTATCGAAAACTGAAGGGCTATACACAAGAAAGTTTTTCAAGAGAACTGGGAGTCTCGGTCTCGATATTAGGAGAAATAGAGCGAGGCAATCGCTTGCCTGCGGATGACTTGCTAAAGAAGATTGCTCAGAGTTTAAAAATAACGATTGATGATTTGGCACCGAAGGATTAGATACTATCAATCAAGGATAGGAGGTTTTACATGCTGAAAATTGGTGATATTGAATTGAAGAATCCTGTTGTGCTGGCACCGATGGCCGGTGTCTGTAACTCTGCCTTTCGCCTGACAGTCAAAGAATTTGGCGCGGGATTGGTTTGTGCTGAAATGGTCAGTGACAAAGGAATTATGTTTAAAAATGAAAAAACAATGAATATGCTTTATATAGATGAACGTGAAAAGCCGTTAAGCTTACAAATTTTTGGCGGTGAAAAAGAAACGCTTGTAGAAGCGGCGAAGTTTGTGGATAAAAACACAAATGCAGATATAATTGATATCAACATGGGCTGTCCGGTTCCAAAAATCACAAAATGTGATGCTGGAGCCAAATGGCTGTTGGACCCAAACAAGATTTATGAAATGGTTTCCGCTGTTGCCGACGCGGTTGAAAAACCCGTTACCGTGAAAATGCGCATGGGCTGGGATGAGGATCATGTTTACGCAGTGCAAAATGCACAAATGGTAGAGAAAGCCGGTGGAAAGGCAGTAGCCCTCCATGGCCGCACCCGGGTGCAAATGTACGAAGGGAAAGCGAATTGGGATATTATCCGTGAAGTAAAGCAGGCGGTTAACATTCCGATTATCGGTAACGGTGATGTGCTAACACCGCAGGATGCAAAACGAATGATTGATGAAACAGGTGTCGATGGGGTCATGATCGGGCGTGCTGCACTAGGCAATCCATGGATGATTTACCGCACGGTTCAATACTTGGAAACTGGTAGATTGATGGATGAGCCATCTGTTCGTGAAAAAATGGATGTCTGTATCCTTCACTTAGACCGTCTAATTGCTCTCAAAAATGAACACATTGCTGTCCGCGAAATGCGCAAGCATGCGGCTTGGTACTTAAAAGGGATCCGCGGCAATGCAAATATCCGCAATGCCATCAATGAATGTGACACTCGTGACCAACTGGTTACCGTATTGAATGACCTTGCCTTCGAGGCAGAAGCAAAAGAGACGGACCAGGCCATTGTCGGCTAAAATTTGACATTAACCGTGTCATTTCCTATAATAATTTTGTTTACAATGCAAACTGCCAGTGGAGAACTGGCAGTTTTTATTTATTTTAAGTAATTTTAGATGTCTGAATTCACGAGATTGTGTAAAATAATAGAAGTGTGCAGTTTAGACATGACAAGGCGCGGTTATATGGCGGTTTACATACTTAAGAAGTAATTGGAGTTGATTAGTCGTGAATCATGAAGAGTTAAATGACCAGTTAAGGGTCAGACGTGAAAAAATGCAATCGATGCGTGATAATGGCCTTGATCCATTTGGCAAGCGTTTCGATCGTACCCACAGCACCCGGGAATTAATTGAACAATACAATGAGATAGATAAGGAAGAGCTAGAGGCAAAGAACGTTGCCGTTTCGCTTGCTGGCAGAATAATGACAAAACGCGGCAAAGGTAAAGCTGGCTTTGCCCATGTTCAGGACTTGCATGGTCAAATCCAAATCTATGTGCGCAAGGATGCCGTTGGCGAAGAACAGTATGAGGTATTTGATTCAGCTGACTTAGGGGATATCGTGGGTGTCCATGGCTCATTATTCAAAACAAAAGTCGGTGAGCTATCTATTAAAGTTGAAAACTTTGTGTTTTTAAGTAAAGCATTACGCCCGCTGCCCGACAAATTCCATGGCTTAAAGGATGTTGAGCAGCGTTATCGTCAGCGTTACTTGGATTTAATTATGAGCCAGGAAAGCAAGCAGACGTTTATCACCCGCAGCCGGATTATTCAATCGATGCGCCGTTATTTGGATGATCACGGATATTTGGAAGTGGAAACGCCAATGATGCATGGTATTGCCGGTGGAGCTTCAGCGCGTCCGTTTATTACCCATCATAATGCACTTGATATGGAGCTATATATGCGAATTGCCATCGAATTGCACTTAAAGCGCCTGATTGTCGGCGGTCTTGAAAAAGTGTATGAAATTGGCCGCGTGTTCCGTAATGAGGGTGTGTCTACCCGCCACAATCCTGAGTTTACAATGATTGAGCTTTATGAAGCGTATGCTGATTACCGTGATATTATGAGTTTGACAGAAAACCTGATTGCCCATATCGCCCAGGATGTTTTGGGAACAACGACCATCCAATACGGTGAATATGAAGTCGACCTGAAGCCTGAATGGAAAAGACTTCATATGGTTGATGCCATCAAGGAATACACAGGCGTTGATTTCTGGAAGGAAATGAGCGTTGATGAGGCACGCCAGCATGCCAAAGAACATGGCGTTGAAATAAATGAGCATATGCTTTATGGTCATATTGTCAACGAATTCTTTGAGCAGAAGGTAGAGGAGAAATTAATCCAGCCAACCTTCATTTATGGCCATCCAGTAGAAATATCTCCACTTGCCAAGAAGAACGAAGAAGACCCACGCTTCACCGATCGCTTTGAATTATTCATTGTCGCCCGTGAGCATGCCAATGCATTCACCGAGCTAAATGATCCAATCGACCAACGCGAGCGTTTTGAAGCACAGCTTAAAGAGCGGGAGCAAGGTAATGATGAGGCTCATATGATGGATGAAGACTTCATCGAAGCCTTGGAATACGGTATGCCTCCTACTGGGGGACTTGGAATTGGTATCGATCGTTTAGTGATGTTACTATCCAATTCACCGTCGATCCGTGATGTATTGTTATTCCCATTAATGCGTCATAAATAATATGTTTTTAAAAAAGTGCCGACATCCGGCACTTTTTTTGAATTAACAAGTGAAAAAGTGTGAAAATTAGAACTTAGGAATATTGCAGAAAAAACTATTGCACGAAATTAATATAGGTGGTATATTAATAAACGTTGTTGCGAGACAGTTTGTCTCCAGCAAAGAAACAAAAAAAGTTGTTGACTTTAAGTTGATAACTTGGTAAGATAAGAAGGTCGCTTTTGGGCGATAATGAAAAATAGTTCTTTGAAAACTAAACAAACAAAAACGTCAACAATAAAATTATTCATTCCTAACGGAATGAAGCCAACGTAACATTTATGAGCTAATCAACTCATCTTTTTTGGAGAGTTTGATCCTGGCTCAGGACGAACGCTGGCGGCGTGCCTAATACATGCAAGTCGAGCGAATCAATAGGAGCTTGCTCCTGTTGGTTAGCGGCGGACGGGTGAGTAACACGTGGGCAACCTGCCTGTAAGACTGGGATAACACCGGGAAACCGGTGCTAATACCGGATAATTCTTATCAACACATGTTGGTAAGCTGAAAGTCGGTTTACGCTGACACTTACAGATGGGCCCGCGGCGCATTAGCTAGTTGGTGAGGTAACGGCTCACCAAGGCGACGATGCGTAGCCGACCTGAGAGGGTGATCGGCCACACTGGGACTGAGACACGGCCCAGACTCCTACGGGAGGCAGCAGTAGGGAATCTTCCACAATGGACGAAAGTCTGATGGAGCAACGCCGCGTGAGCGAAGAAGGCCTTCGGGTCGTAAAGCTCTGTTGTCAGGGAAGAACAAGTATCGGAGTAACTGCCGGTACCTTGACGGTACCTGACCAGAAAGCCACGGCTAACTACGTGCCAGCAGCCGCGGTAATACGTAGGTGGCAAGCGTTGTCCGGAATTATTGGGCGTAAAGCGCGCGCAGGCGGTCCTTTAAGTCTGATGTGAAAGCCCACGGCTCAACCGTGGAGGGTCATTGGAAACTGGGGGACTTGAGTGCAGAAGAGGAAAGCGGAATTCCACGTGTAGCGGTGAAATGCGTAGAGATGTGGAGGAACACCAGTGGCGAAGGCGGCTTTCTGGTCTGTAACTGACGCTGAGGCGCGAAAGCGTGGGGAGCAAACAGGATTAGATACCCTGGTAGTCCACGCCGTAAACGATGAGTGCTAAGTGTTAGGGGGTTTCCGCCCCTTAGTGCTGCAGCTAACGCATTAAGCACTCCGCCTGGGGAGTACGGCCGCAAGGCTGAAACTCAAAGGAATTGACGGGGGCCCGCACAAGCGGTGGAGCATGTGGTTTAATTCGAAGCAACGCGAAGAACCTTACCAGGTCTTGACATCCTCTGACACTCCTAGAGATAGGACTTTCCCCTTCGGGGGACAGAGTGACAGGTGGTGCATGGTTGTCGTCAGCTCGTGTCGTGAGATGTTGGGTTAAGTCCCGCAACGAGCGCAACCCTTGATCTTAGTTGCCAGCATTTAGTTGGGCACTCTAAGGTGACTGCCGGTGACAAACCGGAGGAAGGTGGGGATGACGTCAAATCATCATGCCCCTTATGACCTGGGCTACACACGTGCTACAATGGATGGTACAAAGGGCTGCAAAACCGCGAGGTTGAGCCAATCCCATAAAACCATTCTCAGTTCGGATTGCAGGCTGCAACTCGCCTGCATGAAGCCGGAATCGCTAGTAATCGCGGATCAGCATGCCGCGGTGAATACGTTCCCGGGCCTTGTACACACCGCCCGTCACACCACGAGAGTTTGTAACACCCGAAGTCGGTGGGGTAACCGTAAGGAGCCAGCCGCCTAAGGTGGGACAGATGATTGGGGTGAAGTCGTAACAAGGTAGCCGTATCGGAAGGTGCGGCTGGATCACCTCCTTTCTAAGGAATCGTTAGTCCTTACGGACTAATAAAACGTTGATTGTTTTCTGTTTGTTTAGTTTTGAGGGAATTATTCTCTCAAAGCTTTTTTATTCGTTCTTTGAAAACTAGATAATCGTAAGAAGAAGTAACCAAGTAAAAACCGAGTGATCGCCATTTTAGTTTTTCTCTCTAATGAATGTTAGAGTAAAACCTTTTAGGTTAAGTTAGAAAGGGCGCACGGTGGATGCCTTGGCACTAGGAGCCGATGAAGGACGGGACTAACACCGATATGCTTCGGGGAGCTGTAAGTAAGCTTTGATCCGGAGATTTCCGAATGGGGGAACCCACTGCTCGTAATGGAGCAGTATCTTTACCTGAATACATAGGGTATGGAAGGCAGACCCGGGGAACTGAAACATCTAAGTACCCGGAGGAAGAGAAAGCAAACGCGATTCCCTGAGTAGCGGCGAGCGAAACGGGAACAGCCCAAACCGAAAGGCTTGCCTTTCGGGGTTGTAGGACACTCAACATGGAGTTACAAAGGAACGGGGTAAATGAAGCGGCCTGGAAAGGCCAGCCGTAGAAGGTAAAAGCCCTGTAGTTGAAACTTCGTTCCCTCCTGAGTGGATCCTGAGTACGGCCGGACACGTGAAATCCGGTCGGAAGCAGGGAGGACCATCTCCCAAGGCTAAATACTCCCTAGTGACCGATAGTGAACCAGTACCGTGAGGGAAAGGTGAAAAGCACCCCGGAAGGGGAGTGAAATAGTACCTGAAACCGTGTGCCTACAAGTAGTCAAAGCCCATTCATGGGTAATGGCGTGCCTTTTGTAGAATGAACCGGCGAGTTACGATTACATGCGAGGTTAAGTTGAAAAGACGGAGCCGCAGCGAAAGCGAGTCTGAATAGGGCGTCATAGTATGTAGTCGTAGACCCGAAACCAGGTGATCTACCCATGTCCAGGGTGAAGTCCAGGTAACACTGGATGGAGGCCCGAACCCACGCACGTTGAAAAGTGCGGGGATGAGGTGTGGGTAGCGGAGAAATTCCAATCGAACTTGGAGATAGCTGGTTCTCTCCGAAATAGCTTTAGGGCTAGCCTCACGTAGTAAGAGTCTTGGAGGTAGAGCACTGTTTGGACTAGGGGCCCTCATCGGGTTACCGAATTCAGACAAACTCCGAATGCCAATGACTTATCCGTGGGAGTCAGACTGCGAGTGATAAGATCCGTAGTCAAAAGGGAAACAGCCCAGACCACCAGCTAAGGTCCCAAAGTATACGTTAAGTGGAAAAGGATGTGGAGTTGCTTAGACAACCAGGATGTTGGCTTAGAAGCAGCCACCATTTAAAGAGTGCGTAATAGCTCACTGGTCGAGTGACTCTGCGCCGAAAATGTACCGGGGCTAAACGTATCACCGAAGCTGTGGGTGGACACCGTCTGGTGTCCGCGGTAGGAGAGCGTTCTAAGGGCGTTGAAGCTAGACCGTAAGGACTGGTGGAGCGCTTAGAAGTGAGAATGCCGGTATGAGTAGCGAAAGACGGGTGAGAATCCCGTCCACCGTATGCCTAAGGTTTCCTGAGGAAGGCTCGTCCGCTCAGGGTTAGTCGGGACCTAAGCCGAGGCCGAAAGGCGTAGGCGATGGACAACAGGTTGATATTCCTGTACCACCTCTTTATCGTTTGAGTGATGGGGGGACGCAGGAGGATAGGGTAAGCGCGCTGCTGGTTATGCGCGTGTAAGCAGTTAGGCTGAGAAGCAGGAAAATCCGCTTCTCACATAAGGCTGAGCTGTGATGCCGAGGGAAATATAGTACCGAAGTTCCTGATTCCACACTGCCAAGAAAAGCCTCTAGCGAGATAAAAGGTGCCCGTACCGCAAACCGACACAGGTAGGCGAGGAGAGAATCCTAAGGTGAGCGAGAGAACTCTCGTTAAGGAACTCGGCAAAATGACCCCGTAACTTCGGGAGAAGGGGTGCTCATTACGGTGAATAGCTGTGATGAGCCGCAGTGAATAGGCCCAGGCGACTGTTTAGCAAAAACACAGGTCTCTGCGAAGCCGCAAGGCGAAGTATAGGGGCTGACGCCTGCCCGGTGCTGGAAGGTTAAGAGGAGGGGTTAGCGTAAGCGAAGCTCTGAATCGAAGCCCCAGTAAACGGCGGCCGTAACTATAACGGTCCTAAGGTAGCGAAATTCCTTGTCGGGTAAGTTCCGACCCGCACGAAAGGCGTAACGATCTGGGCACTGTCTCAACGAGAGACTCGGTGAAATTATAGTACCTGTGAAGATGCAGGTTACCCGCGACAGGACGGAAAGACCCCGTGGAGCTTTACTGTAGCCTGATATTGAATTTTGGTACAGCTTGTACAGGATAGGTAGGAGCCTGAGAAGCCGGAGCGCCAGCTTCGGTGGAGGCGTCGGTGGGATACTACCCTGGCTGTATTGAAATTCTAACCCGCACCCCTGATCGGGGTGGGAGACAGTGTCAGGTGGGCAGTTTGACTGGGGCGGTCGCCTCCCAAAGAGTAACGGAGGCGCCCAAAGGTTCCCTCAGAATGGTTGGAAATCATTCGTAGAGTGTAAAGGCACAAGGGAGCTTGACTGCGAGACCTACAAGTCGAGCAGGGACGAAAGTCGGGCTTAGTGATCCGGTGGTTCCGCATGGAAGGGCCATCGCTCAACGGATAAAAGCTACCCCGGGGATAACAGGCTTATCTCCCCCAAGAGTCCACATCGACGGGGAGGTTTGGCACCTCGATGTCGGCTCATCGCATCCTGGGGCTGTAGTCGGTCCCAAGGGTTGGGCTGTTCGCCCATTAAAGCGGTACGCGAGCTGGGTTCAGAACGTCGTGAGACAGTTCGGTCCCTATCCGTCGTGGGCGCAGGAAATTTGAGAGGAGCTGTCCTTAGTACGAGAGGACCGGGATGGACGCACCGCTGGTGTACCAGTTGTCTTGCCAAAGGCATGCTGGGTAGCTATGTGCGGACGGGATAAGTGCTGAAAGCATCTAAGCATGAAGCCCCCCTCAAGATGAGATTTCCCATAGCGTCAAGCTAGTAAGATCCCTGAAAGATGATCAGGTTGATAGGTCAGAGGTGGAAGCATGGTGACATGTGTAGCTGACTGATACTAATCGATCGAGGACTTAACCAAATAGAAAAGCGGAGGCGACTGTCCAACTTCGACAGACGTTGGAGGGCCGGCACGGCAAATCCCGATTTTGGATTTGTTGGGACGGACCGAAACGGCCGAGAAGTTAGGAGCCAAAGCTAGACAAGTCAAAATGATTATTCGGTTTACTGAAACTTCTTCTGCATTATCTAGTTTTGAGGGAATGAAACCTCAAAAGAATAGTCTGGCAACTATGGCGAGAAGGTCACACCCGTTCCCATACCGAACACGGAAGTTAAGCTTCTCAGCGCCGATGGTAGTTGGGGCAAGCGCCCCTGTGAGAGTAGGACGTTGCCGGGCTAAGCCCCTTTTGGGGCTATTATTTTGTCTACATTATAGTTGGCCCCTTGGTCAAGCGGTTAAGACACCGCCCTTTCACGGCGGTAACACGGGTTCGAATCCCGTAGGGGTCACCATTTCGGAGGATTAGCTCAGCTGGGAGAGCATCTGCCTTACAAGCAGAGGGTCGGCGGTTCGATCCCGTAATCCTCCACCACTTAAATTAAAGTATGAGCCATTAGCTCAGTTGGTAGAGCAACGAGCAAAGCTTCTATGAAAAGGCTGCGAGTTGTACATGCCGAGCCGCTTCTTGAATATTCTTTCTGAGGCGGGGACATCTGACGTCCACAATCAAAATTTAGGGAATCATCATAGTATGAGCCATTAGCTCAGTCGGTAGAGCATCTGACTTTTAATCAGAGGGTCGAAGGTTCGAATCCTTCATGGCTCACCATTTAAATATGCGGGTGTGGCGGAATTGGCAGACGCACCAGACTTAGGATCTGGCGCCGCAAGGCGTGGGGGTTCGACTCCCTTCACCCGCACCATTTATGTTGCGGAAGTAGTTCAGTGGTAGAACACCACCTTGCCAAGGTGGGGGTCGCGGGTTCGAATCCCGTCTTCCGCTCCATTTATTTGCCGGGGTGGCGGAACTGGCAGACGCACAGGACTTAAAATCCTGCGGTAGGTGACTACCGTACCGGTTCGATTCCGGTCCTCGGCACCATTGTAATTTCATATGCGCCCGTAGCTCAATTGGATAGAGCGTCTGACTACGGATCAGAAGGTTATGGGTTCGACTCCTGTCGGGCGCGCCATTTAAAATTATTCTTTCGGGAAATAGCTCAGCTTGGTAGAGCACTTGGTTTGGGACCAAGGGGTCGCAGGTTCGAATCCTGTTTTCCCGACCATTTGCACGAATATGGGGCCTTAGCTCAGCTGGGAGAGCGCCTGCTTTGCACGCAGGAGGTCAGCGGTTCGATCCCGCTAGGCTCCACCAATTTCTTTAAAAAATATATTGACATTGCATTCTAGCTTTGTTACTATAAGAAAGTCGCCTTTAAGCGGCAATGAAAAATAGTTCTTTGAAAACTAAACAAACAAAAACGTCAACAATAAAATTATTCATTCCTAACGGAATGAAGCCAACGTAACTTTTATGAGCTAATCAACTCATCTTTTTTGGAGAGTTTGATCCTGGCTCAGGACGAACGCTGGCGGCGTGCCTAATACATGCAAGTCGAGCGAATCAATGGGAGCTTGCTCCTGTTGATTAGCGGCGGACGGGTGAGTAACACGTGGGCAACCTGCCTGTAAGACTGGGATAACACCGGGAAACCGGTGCTAATACCGGAT
The DNA here is from genome assembly GCF_055381825.1 of Neobacillus sp. B24. NCBI lineage: Bacteria > Bacillati > Bacillota > Bacilli > Caryophanales > Bacillaceae > Neobacillus > Neobacillus sp. B24. The sequence continues at coordinate 92,905 of NZ_AP035777.1, forward strand.
AATTCTTATCAACACATGTTGGTAAGCTGAAAGTCGGTTTACGCTGACACTTACAGATGGGCCCGCGGCGCATTAGCTAGTTGGTGAGGTAACGGCTCACCAAGGCGACGATGCGTAGCCGACCTGAGAGGGTGATCGGCCACACTGGGACTGAGACACGGCCCAGACTCCTACGGGAGGCAGCAGTAGGGAATCTTCCACAATGGACGAAAGTCTGATGGAGCAACGCCGCGTGAGCGAAGAAGGCCTTCGGGTCGTAAAGCTCTGTTGTCAGGGAAGAACAAGTATCGGAGTAACTGCCGGTACCTTGACGGTACCTGACCAGAAAGCCACGGCTAACTACGTGCCAGCAGCCGCGGTAATACGTAGGTGGCAAGCGTTGTCCGGAATTATTGGGCGTAAAGCGCGCGCAGGCGGTCCTTTAAGTCTGATGTGAAAGCCCACGGCTCAACCGTGGAGGGTCATTGGAAACTGGGGGACTTGAGTGCAGAAGAGGAAAGCGGAATTCCACGTGTAGCGGTGAAATGCGTAGAGATGTGGAGGAACACCAGTGGCGAAGGCGGCTTTCTGGTCTGTAACTGACGCTGAGGCGCGAAAGCGTGGGGAGCAAACAGGATTAGATACCCTGGTAGTCCACGCCGTAAACGATGAGTGCTAAGTGTTAGGGGGTTTCCGCCCCTTAGTGCTGCAGCTAACGCATTAAGCACTCCGCCTGGGGAGTACGGCCGCAAGGCTGAAACTCAAAGGAATTGACGGGGGCCCGCACAAGCGGTGGAGCATGTGGTTTAATTCGAAGCAACGCGAAGAACCTTACCAGGTCTTGACATCCTCTGACACTCCTAGAGATAGGACTTTCCCCTTCGGGGGACAGAGTGACAGGTGGTGCATGGTTGTCGTCAGCTCGTGTCGTGAGATGTTGGGTTAAGTCCCGCAACGAGCGCAACCCTTGATCTTAGTTGCCAGCATTTAGTTGGGCACTCTAAGGTGACTGCCGGTGACAAACCGGAGGAAGGTGGGGATGACGTCAAATCATCATGCCCCTTATGACCTGGGCTACACACGTGCTACAATGGATGGTACAAAGGGCTGCAAAACCGCGAGGTTGAGCCAATCCCATAAAACCATTCTCAGTTCGGATTGCAGGCTGCAACTCGCCTGCATGAAGCCGGAATCGCTAGTAATCGCGGATCAGCATGCCGCGGTGAATACGTTCCCGGGCCTTGTACACACCGCCCGTCACACCACGAGAGTTTGTAACACCCGAAGTCGGTGGGGTAACCGTAAGGAGCCAGCCGCCTAAGGTGGGACAGATGATTGGGGTGAAGTCGTAACAAGGTAGCCGTATCGGAAGGTGCGGCTGGATCACCTCCTTTCTAAGGAATCGTTAGTCCTTACGGACTAATAAAACGTTGATTGTTTTCTGTTTGTTTAGTTTTGAGGGAATTATTCTCTCAAAGCTTTTTTATTCGTTCTTTGAAAACTAGATAATCGTAAGAAGAAGTAACCAAGTAAAAACCGAGTGATCGCCATTTTAGTTTTTCTCTCTAATGAATGTTAGAGTAAAACCTTTTAGGTTAAGTTAGAAAGGGCGCACGGTGGATGCCTTGGCACTAGGAGCCGATGAAGGACGGGACTAACACCGATATGCTTCGGGGAGCTGTAAGTAAGCTTTGATCCGGAGATTTCCGAATGGGGGAACCCACTGCTCGTAATGGAGCAGTATCTTTACCTGAATACATAGGGTATGGAAGGCAGACCCGGGGAACTGAAACATCTAAGTACCCGGAGGAAGAGAAAGCAAACGCGATTCCCTGAGTAGCGGCGAGCGAAACGGGAACAGCCCAAACCGAAAGGCTTGCCTTTCGGGGTTGTAGGACACTCAACATGGAGTTACAAAGGAACGGGGTAAATGAAGCGGCCTGGAAAGGCCAGCCGTAGAAGGTAAAAGCCCTGTAGTTGAAACTTCGTTCCCTCCTGAGTGGATCCTGAGTACGGCCGGACACGTGAAATCCGGTCGGAAGCAGGGAGGACCATCTCCCAAGGCTAAATACTCCCTAGTGACCGATAGTGAACCAGTACCGTGAGGGAAAGGTGAAAAGCACCCCGGAAGGGGAGTGAAATAGTACCTGAAACCGTGTGCCTACAAGTAGTCAAAGCCCATTCATGGGTAATGGCGTGCCTTTTGTAGAATGAACCGGCGAGTTACGATTACATGCGAGGTTAAGTTGAAAAGACGGAGCCGCAGCGAAAGCGAGTCTGAATAGGGCGTCATAGTATGTAGTCGTAGACCCGAAACCAGGTGATCTACCCATGTCCAGGGTGAAGTCCAGGTAACACTGGATGGAGGCCCGAACCCACGCACGTTGAAAAGTGCGGGGATGAGGTGTGGGTAGCGGAGAAATTCCAATCGAACTTGGAGATAGCTGGTTCTCTCCGAAATAGCTTTAGGGCTAGCCTCACGTAGTAAGAGTCTTGGAGGTAGAGCACTGTTTGGACTAGGGGCCCTCATCGGGTTACCGAATTCAGACAAACTCCGAATGCCAATGACTTATCCGTGGGAGTCAGACTGCGAGTGATAAGATCCGTAGTCAAAAGGGAAACAGCCCAGACCACCAGCTAAGGTCCCAAAGTATACGTTAAGTGGAAAAGGATGTGGAGTTGCTTAGACAACCAGGATGTTGGCTTAGAAGCAGCCACCATTTAAAGAGTGCGTAATAGCTCACTGGTCGAGTGACTCTGCGCCGAAAATGTACCGGGGCTAAACGTATCACCGAAGCTGTGGGTGGACACCGTCTGGTGTCCGCGGTAGGAGAGCGTTCTAAGGGCGTTGAAGCTAGACCGTAAGGACTGGTGGAGCGCTTAGAAGTGAGAATGCCGGTATGAGTAGCGAAAGACGGGTGAGAATCCCGTCCACCGTATGCCTAAGGTTTCCTGAGGAAGGCTCGTCCGCTCAGGGTTAGTCGGGACCTAAGCCGAGGCCGAAAGGCGTAGGCGATGGACAACAGGTTGATATTCCTGTACCACCTCTTTATCGTTTGAGTGATGGGGGGACGCAGGAGGATAGGGTAAGCGCGCTGCTGGTTATGCGCGTGTAAGCAGTTAGGCTGAGAAGCAGGAAAATCCGCTTCTCACAAAGGCTGAGCTGTGATGCCGAGGGAAATATAGTACCGAAGTTCCTGATTCCACACTGCCAAGAAAAGCCTCTAGCGATGATATTAGGTGCCCGTACCGCAAACCGACACAGGTAGGCGAGGAGAGAATCCTAAGGTGAGCGAGAGAACTCTCGTTAAGGAACTCGGCAAAATGACCCCGTAACTTCGGGAGAAGGGGTGCTCATTACGGTGAATAGCTGTGATGAGCCGCAGTGAATAGGCCCAGGCGACTGTTTAGCAAAAACACAGGTCTCTGCGAAGCCGCAAGGCGAAGTATAGGGGCTGACGCCTGCCCGGTGCTGGAAGGTTAAGAGGAGGGGTTAGCCTTAAAAGCGAAGCTCTGAATCGAAGCCCCAGTAAACGGCGGCCGTAACTATAACGGTCCTAAGGTAGCGAAATTCCTTGTCGGGTAAGTTCCGACCCGCACGAAAGGCGTAACGATCTGGGCACTGTCTCAACGAGAGACTCGGTGAAATTATAGTACCTGTGAAGATGCAGGTTACCCGCGACAGGACGGAAAGACCCCGTGGAGCTTTACTGTAGCCTGATATTGAATTTTGGTACAGCTTGTACAGGATAGGTAGGAGCCTGAGAAACCGGAGCGCCAGCTTCGGTGGAGGCGTCGGTGGGATACTACCCTGGCTGTATTGAAATTCTAACCCGCACCCCTTATCGGGGTGGGAGACAGTGTCAGGTGGGCAGTTTGACTGGGGCGGTCGCCTCCCAAAGAGTAACGGAGGCGCCCAAAGGTTCCCTCAGAATGGTTGGAAATCATTCGTAGAGTGTAAAGGCACAAGGGAGCTTGACTGCGAGACCTACAAGTCGAGCAGGGACGAAAGTCGGGCTTAGTGATCCGGTGGTTCCGCATGGAAGGGCCATCGCTCAACGGATAAAAGCTACCCCGGGGATAACAGGCTTATCTCCCCCAAGAGTCCACATCGACGGGGAGGTTTGGCACCTCGATGTCGGCTCATCGCATCCTGGGGCTGTAGTCGGTCCCAAGGGTTGGGCTGTTCGCCCATTAAAGCGGTACGCGAGCTGGGTTCAGAACGTCGTGAGACAGTTCGGTCCCTATCCGTCGTGGGCGCAGGAAATTTGAGAGGAGCTGTCCTTAGTACGAGAGGACCGGGATGGACGCACCGCTGGTGTACCAGTTGTCTTGCCAAAGGCATCGCTGGGTAGCTATGTGCGGACGGGATAAGTGCTGAAAGCATCTAAGCATGAAGCCCCCCTCAAGATGAGATTTCCCATAGCGTCAAGCTAGTAAGATCCCTGAAAGATGATCAGGTTGATAGGTCAGAGGTGGAAGCATGGTGACATGTGGAGCTGACTGATACTAATCGATCGAGGACTTAACCAAGTCAAAATGATTATTCGGTTTACTGAAACTTCTTCTGCATTATCTAGTTTTGAGGGAATGAAACCTCAAAAGAATAGTTTGGCAACTATGGCGAGAAGGTCACACCCGTTCCCATACCGAACACGGAAGTTAAGCTTCTCAGCGCCGATGGTAGTTGGGGCAAGCGCCCCTGTGAGAGTAGGACGTTGCCGGGCAAACAAAAGACAACCTGAAAAAATGGTTGTCTTTTTTGTGTCCTTTTAAAAAAGGTAATTGGCTTTGAAAAAAGGAGTTTCGCGGATATATTGGGATTTTCGCAGATATATTTGTTTTTTCGCGGAAAAAATCAAATTAACGCGGATATATTTTGTTTTTCGCGGATATCCGGAGAAAAACCGCGGATATAATTTTTTAAGTCTATTTTTATTGAACAAAATCACCTAATTTCCACATGTAAATTACGCCAATAGAGTCTATTGGAGCAGTAACCCAGCCGTTTATGCTCCCGAAATACGCAAATAGAACCGATTCATGAAGAATACCCGATGTTTTCCCTCTTCACCTTCGCCAATCACCTCATATTTGAGGAATATACCAATTGTTTTCATTTTGTCCCCCCTCAATTCATTATTTTGTGCCCAATCCTAAACGAAATAGTAGTTTTTTCCCACTATCCCCACGTTTCGTAACCGCAAGATTTGGAGAAAATCATAAAGTAGTGAATCGTTGCATCTCACCATGAATTTGAGTATAATTAATGTCAAATATAGTCAAAGTCAGATGATGACAGGGGGTGCGCAGCCGGAATGAGAAACATCTCCGATATTATCGAGAAATACTTGAAACAAGTCTTAGAAATGAGTGAAGAGGATATCGTTGAAATTAAACGCAGTGAAGTGGCTGATAAATTTCAATGTGTTCCTTCGCAGATTAATTATGTAATCAACACTCGCTTTACAATTGAACGCGGATATCTCGTTGAAAGCAAACGGGGCGGAGGCGGCTATATCCGGATTATAAAAGTAGAATCACATGATTCAGCCGATTTAATCGATCACTTACTATCGCTTATTCACGGTCGAGTGGCACAGGCAAGTGCGGAGGATGTAATCACTCGTCTTGTCCAGGAAGAAATCATCACAAAACGGGAAGCCAAAATCATGCTGTCTGTTATTGATCGCTCCGTGCTCTATATTGACCTCCCATACCGGGATGAATTGCGGGCAAGAATGCTAAAAGCAATGTTAACATCTTTGAAATATAAATGAAAACTTGCCGATTGGCCAGTCCGTTAGGACGAAGACAGAGGCGTAGTTGAATTTATGCGTTAGGAAATTATAAAATTTTATAATTTCATATTAGCTAAATAAGTATCCGGGGTATGTCTGGTCGAGTATCTAAATAATCAGCTGCAAAACCACATGCCCTTTACAGAGGTGAGGAAAATGAATTGCCAGGAATGCAACCAACGGCCTGCAGCGCTTCATTTTACAAAAATTATTAACGGTGAAAAAACAGAAGTGCACCTGTGTGAAAAATGCGCCCAGGAAAAAGGTGAAATGTTTATGTTTAATGGGGAATCGGGCTTTTCCTTTAATAATCTATTAGCCGGTTTACTAAACATTGACCCAACGTTTCAACAGCCTAGTAAAAGTCCGTTCCATCAGGAGGAAATCCTGCAGTGTCATCATTGTTCGATGACCTTTCCGCAATTTTTAAAAGTGGGCCGGTTTGGCTGTGCTCATTGCTATGAAACCTTTCAAGACCAGCTAAAACCGGTACTAAGGCGCCTTCACGGCGGTAACTGGACTCATAATGGAAAAATACCAAAGCGAATTGGCGGCAGTATCCACCTTCGTAAGCAAATTGAGGAACTGAAACATAACTTAAGAGAATCAATCATCCGCGAAGAGTTCGAGCAGGCGGCACGAATTCGCGATGAAATTCGCCAACTTGAAAAAAGGTTGACAGGTAGCCTTGAGGGAGGGGAGTAGCGATGTCGCTCGAACGTTTTTTAAATCAGGCGGTCAGCTCCTGGATGAGTGAGGAAGGACCCGATTCCGATATTGTCCTAAGCTCGCGGATTCGCTTGGCGCGGAATCTGGAGGCCTATAACTTCCCGACACTTTTTTCTCATGAGGAAGCAAAACAGATCATTTCAGATATGGAAAATCTGCTTCAAAAGGGAACACTGCCAAAGTTCGGGAAACTGGAACTGTTGAAAATCGATGAAATGCAGCCGCTGCAAAAGCGGGTATTAGTGGAGAAACACCTAATTAGCCCAAATTTGTCAGAGGACTCACCACATGGGGCCGTTTTATTATCGGAAAACGAAGAAGTCAGTATAATGATTAATGAAGAAGATCATATTCGGATCCAGTGCTTGTTTCCTGGCTTGCAATTGGCGCAAGCCTTGGAAGCGGCCAATGAGATTGATGACTGGATTGAACAGCATCTCCAATATGCATTTGATGAAAAACTGGGTTACCTGACAAGTTGTCCTACTAACGTTGGAACCGGACTCCGGGCATCGTTAATGATGCACTTGCCGGGGTTAATATTAACGCAGCAAATCAGCCGGATTATTCCTGCGATAAATCAATTGGGGTTCGTCGTACGAGGAATTTATGGTGAAGGAAGTGAAGCGCTGGGGAACATTTTTCAAATTTCCAACCAGATTACACTCGGAAAGGCGGAAGAGGATATCTGCCGCGACTTAATGGGGGTTGTCAGCCAGATCATTTCACAAGAAAGGTCGGCGCGGGAAGCATTACGGAAAACTTCTAACATACAATTAGAAGATAGAGTGTTTCGTTCCTTAGGGGTTTTAACCAATTGCCGGATCATTGAATCAAAAGAAGCTGCAAGATGTTTATCAGATGTTCGTTTGGGGATTGACATGGGATACATCAAAAATATCTCCAAAACGATATTAAATGAGTTAATGATTTTAACCCAACCGGGTTTTCTACAGCAGTATGCCGGCGGACCATTAAGGCCGCATGAAAGGGATATAAGAAGAGCAGCATTAATTCGAGAACGATTCCAACTGGAATCTGAAAAATCAGGGTAGTGTCAAAAGTTCTATGAAAACTCCTTAAGGGGTTAGGTTCCTTTCCACATATTGGGTGCGTCGGCCCCGCAACCGCTCTTGACAAACACGCCAATGGTTTGAGATTCCTTTATCAAGGGCGACGGGGACAAAAAGAAGGCATGCCAAATAGCCCTTGGTATTTCCATTTTAAACCATTGGCAAGTTCGGTTTGTCAAGAGTTCGCTTCGCCGGTTGCTAGTGGGTTCAAGGGCTCTGCTAAACAAAAAGTTAGACTGTTTGTTCAATGATCCAATCTTGAGCTAAACCTATTAATTTAGTCCAGCGTGCAGGCATATTCGGTCGCAGTAAGAGCTCTGGATTAACCACTGGCACATTACCTTCTAACGCTGAGTGAGGCCGTAAAAAGTTAAAGTAAGCCACAAAAAGCGTCACAAACGAAACAGACCCATGTTCGGACCCAAACCCGTGTGTTGAGCGATAATTGCCCTTAAATGTGCGATTGAGTCTTTCAATCACTTGTTTGAGAGGCCTATACTCCTTTGATACAGGATCTTCATTGGTAAGCCCAATGACCTGAGTAATGTCAAAGTGAATATCATGCTGGGCGTAAAAGTGTTGGGCTAAGAGATATATCGGATTGCCGTCCACCACAAATGTAAGATCTTCCGGAATCTCTTTAAATTTCATTAGGACATCATCAATGGCACGGATTGCTGTCGCTGTATCTCGATTTGCTGACACTGGATAAGACAGAATGATCTTTTTTACCGCATCAAAGAAGAAGAACAAGTAATGCCAACGACCTTGAACCCTAATATAGGTTTCGTCCCCACAGAACTGATCAGAAAGCTCGTAGGGATAGTGGTCTACGTAAGGTTTAAGGATTAATGCAACTGCGTTCTCGTAATTTAAAATGCTTTGATGCGATATAGAAACACCATGGATATCTTTCATGAGTGCAGCTGTCTTCCGGGCCGAAAGGCCATAGTTAACGTGATAGGTTAAAATAAGCCCCAATGTATGTGGCGACACATAAAGCCTGGCCAAGTCAACCTTTGGTTTCTTAGGAGAAGCCTTTGACAATGGCTGAAAATCAATGTGGAACTGCCGGAAGATATATCTTAATTTAAAGGCTTGTGGATCCTTTTTAAACTGTTTCTTCTCTTTCGCAGACATGCCATTCAGTTTCTGCTGGTAGTAGGAACAGTCATTATTTTTACACTTGTACACGTCAAAGTCTTTTCGCTCTTTGACTTTCTCAAGGGTCCTAGAACAATGAGGACACTTCAAAATAGCCTCCTTCGAATAGCGATTTTTATCATTGAAAAGACAGGCACACACCTTACATTGAAACTGTCCTTTGCCTCCATTATTGGCATAAAGATAATCCGCTGGAGCACCACACTGCGGACATTTCATTGACTTGGGCACACATGCCTTTGTATTCGAACGCCTTTGAACAGGTTTTAGTTGTTTACCGTTCTTCTCCAGGTATTCGGTTAGGAGGCTTCGGTAATCAAGTTTCTGAATGGTTTCGATGATCGGAAGATCATCCACCTGGAGTTTACGATAAGGTTTATTTACAGGTTTTTCCTCAGGCTTTTCAAACATCCCCTTCCCAATAAGAAGGGTAAGTAATGTTCGAATTATTTGTTCTTGGTACTTAATAAAAGTTAATAAATAGGTTATAATTTGAGGGTACAAATTGTCACTTCCTATCTAGGTTGTTGAGAGTGTGGTAACCTCAATTATCCTTAGATTTAAGGGGGTGGCAATTTTTTTGCTTATAAAGCCCTCTATAATAGGATTCTATAGCCTATTTCTTATAAAAGTTTTTACAATACGAAAATCAGGTGAGGAGTGATAGTATGATGTTCGGCCGTTTTACTGAAAGAGCACAAAAGGTGCTTGCTTTAGCACAGGAAGAAGCAATTCGACTTGGGCACAATAATATAGGTACTGAGCATATTTTGCTAGGATTGGTCCGCGAAGGCGAAGGGATTGCGGCGAAGGCCCTTTATGGTCTTGGCCTTGGAGCCGAAAAAATCCAAAAAGAAGTAGAAAATTTAATTGGCAAAGGGCAAGAGGCCTCACAAATCATCCACTACACTCCAAGAGCAAAAAAGGTCATTGAACTTTCCATGGATGAGGCCCGCAAACTGGGTCATTCCTATGTGGGAACCGAGCATATTCTCCTAGGTTTAATTCGTGAAGGCGAGGGAGTTGCCGCCCGCGTTCTTAATAATCTTGGCGTCAGCCTAAACAAGGCACGGCAGCAGGTACTGCAATTACTAGGAAGCAACGAGTCCGGTGGACATCAGGGCGGAGGGGCTGCAAGTGCCAACACACCGACACTTGATAGCCTTGCTCGTGATTTGACAGCCATTGCGCGTGAAGGCAGCTTGGATCCGGTTATTGGCCGCAGCAAGGAAATCCAGCGGGTCATTGAAGTACTTAGCCGTCGGACGAAAAATAACCCGGTATTAATTGGTGAGCCTGGGGTAGGGAAGACAGCGATTGCTGAAGGACTTGCTCAACAAATAGTCAATAATGAAGTCCCGGAAATCCTGCGTGATAAGCGTGTCATGACGCTTGATATGGGAACTGTTGTTGCAGGAACCAAATATCGCGGTGAATTTGAAGACCGTTTGAAAAAGGTAATGGATGAAATTCGCCAGGCTGGTAATATCATTCTGTTTATCGATGAGCTGCACACGTTAATTGGCGCCGGTGGAGCTGAAGGGGCAATTGACGCCTCGAACATCTTAAAGCCATCGCTTGCCCGTGGTGAGCTCCAATGTATTGGGGCAACTACCCTTGATGAATACCGTAAATATATTGAAAAAGATGCTGCACTTGAGCGCCGGTTCCAGCCAATTCGTGTTGATGAACCGACAGCTGAGGAATCGATACAAATACTAGAAGGATTACGTGACCGCTATGAGGCGCACCACCGGGTTTCTATTACGGATGAAGCCATTGAGGCAGCAGTTAAGCTTTCAGATCGTTATATTTCCGATCGGTTCTTGCCGGATAAGGCCATTGATTTAATTGATGAAGCAGGGTCAAAGGTTAGACTCCGCTCTTATACTACACCACCAAATTTAAAAGAGCTTGAAGTGAAGCTTGAAGAAGTTCGCAAAGAAAAGGATGCGGCTGTTCAAAGCCAGGAATTCGAGAAAGCTGCATCGCTAAGGGATTCCGAGCAGCGCTTGCGCGAACAGCTTGAGGAAACGAAGAAGAGCTGGAAGGAAAAGCAGGGCAAAGAGAATAATGAGGTGACAGTAGAGGATATCGCCAGTGTCGTTTCTAGCTGGACGGGAATTCCGGTTTCCAAGCTTGCAGAAACTGAAACCGCCAAGCTGCTTAACCTTGAGGAAATTTTACATTCACGGGTGATCGGCCAAGAAGAAGCGGTCAAGGCTGTATCCAAAGCAGTCCGCCGGGCAAGAGCAGGCTTAAAGGATCCAAAGCGTCCAATTGGTTCGTTTGTGTTCCTTGGTCCTACCGGTGTCGGGAAAACCGAGTTGGCCCGCGCCCTTGCGGAAGCCATGTTTGGCGATGAAGATGCAATGATTCGGATCGATATGTCCGAGTATATGGAAAAACATTCGACATCAAGACTTGTCGGTTCGCCTCCGGGCTATGTCGGCTATGAAGAAGGCGGACAGTTAACAGAGAAGGTGCGCAGAAAGCCGTACTCTGTCATCCTGCTTGACGAAATTGAAAAAGCACATCCGGATGTGTTTAACATTTTACTGCAGGTGCTTGAAGACGGACGTTTAACTGATTCTAAAGGCAGAACAGTCGATTTCCGCAACACTGTTCTAATCATGACTTCCAACGTTGGTGCCGAAGCGTTAAGACGAAATAAATATGTCGGATTTAATATTCAGGATACAGTGCAAGACTATAAGGACATGAAAGGTAAGGTTATGGAAGAACTCAAGCGGGCATTCCGTCCAGAGTTCCTGAACCGAATTGATGAAATTATTGTCTTCCATGCATTGGAGAAAAAGCATCTTGATGAAATCGTGACGCTATTGTCTGATCAGCTTATTAAACGCTTAAGAGAGCAAAACATCGATGTCGATCTGACTCCGGCAGCAAAAACCAAAATTTCCGAAGAAGGCTATGACCCTGAATACGGGGCTAGACCGCTCCGCCGGGCGATTCAAAAGCATATTGAAGACCGGTTATCCGAAGAGCTGCTAAAGGGGACACTGTTGACAGGGCAAAAAGCTACAATCGATGTGGAAAATGGCGAGTTTGTTGTCAGAACAGCGGAGAAAACCAGCTTAGCCAAATAAGTTTTAAAAGATTTTTTCGAAACACTGAAACCAATGACAAGAGGTACACGTTAATAAGGATGAACCGTGTACCTCTTTTTTGCTAAATTCAACTACGCTTCTGTCTTCGTCCTAACGGACTCGCCAATCGGCGAGTTTTGATTTGTATGTTTTTGAGCGTCAAGAGAGGAAGAACTGCTATGGTAAAAAGAAAAACAAAATTTATGTGTCAGGAATGTGGCTATGAGTCGCCAAAATGGATGGGAAAATGCCCAGGCTGCGGCCAGTGGAATAAGATGGTCGAAGAGGTAGAGGTAACAGGCGGTAATCGGCGCGGGGCCTTCGCTCATTCGCAAGGAGGTTCGGCAGTGCTGTCCAAACCAACTCCCATCACCTCGATTGAAATGGTTAGCGAACCAAGAATTCATACCGATTTAAATGAATTAAATCGGGTTTTGGGCGGCGGAGTTGTGAAGGGCTCATTGGTGCTAATTGGGGGTGACCCGGGAATCGGAAAATCCACGCTTCTTCTCCAGGTTTCTTCGCAGCTGGCGGATAAAGGTCATCAAGTACTATACATATCCGGAGAAGAATCGCTGCGGCAAACAAAGCTCCGGGCAGAACGGCTAAACATTACCTCGGAAAATCTGTTTGTCTATGCAGAAACCAACCTCGCAGAAATCAATATAACGATTGAAAATACCAATCCAAGCTTTGTGATTATTGACTCAATCCAAACTGTTTATCATCCTGAAGTGACATCAGCACCAGGGAGTGTATCTCAAGTACGCGAATGTACGTCTGAATTAATGAGGATTGGCAAAACAAAAGGCATTGCCATTTTTATTGTCGGTCACGTCACAAAAGAGGGTTCGATTGCCGGCCCAAGATTGCTCGAGCATATGGTCGATACTGTTCTATATTTTGAAGGGGAGCGGCATCATACGTATCGAATACTACGGGCAGTGAAGAATCGCTTTGGCTCAACAAATGAGATGGGCATTTTTGAAATGAAGGAAGTTGGCCTGGAAGAAGTAGAAAACCCTTCGGAAATTTTCCTCGAAGAGCGGTCACGCGGTGCGGCAGGTTCAACTGTTGTCGCCTCAATGGAAGGAACTCGCCCGGTCCTTGTTGAAATTCAGGCGCTAATCTCGCCGACCAGTTTTGGTAATCCAAGAAGAATGGCCACCGGCATCGATCACAACCGTGTGCCGTTATTAATGGCGGTGCTGGAAAAGCGGGTTGGCATGCTGCTCGCCAATCAGGATGCCTACTTAAAAGTAGCTGGCGGAGTAAAACTAGATGAACCAGCCATTGACTTAGCGGTAGCCGTCAGCATTGCCTCTAGCTTTCGTGACAAACCTACGCGGCCAACAGACTGCGTTATTGGAGAAGTCGGCTTGACTGGAGAAGTCAGACGGGTATCAAGAATTGAGCAGCGGGTCCAGGAGGCAGCTAAACTGGGATTTGAGCGGGTCATTCTGCCAGCTAATAATTTGGGAGGGTGGAGCGCACCAAATGGTGTTCAATTAATCGGCGTTTCCTCGGTCAGCGAGGCATTACAAGCAGCATTGGGGGGATAGTTAATGGAGCATAAAAAGCCAGAGGGGCCATCCGTCAGTGACGTATTGCAAATGGTTTCGCCGGGAACACCCCTTCGCGAGGGTCTTGATAATGTTCTTAGGGCTAATACCGGCGGTCTGATTGTGATTGGATATAACGAGAAAGTGAAAAGTATTGTCGAGGGCGGCTTTGAGATTAATTGCCCATTCTCGTCGAGCTTTTTATATGAATTGGCAAAAATGGACGGGGCGATTATTCTAAACGAAACTTGCAATAAGATTTTGATTGCCAATGCCTCACTTGCCCCGGACTCGAATATCCAATCATCGGAAACAGGCATGCGGCACCGGACGGCTGAGCGTGTGGCGAAACAAACGAAGGCGCTTGTCATTGCCATCTCGCAGCGGAGAAATGTCATTACGTTGTATCAGGGCAATTTCCGCTATGCCTTGAAGGATATCGCCGTCATTTTAACGAAAGCGAACCAGGCAATTCAAACTCTGGAAAAATACAAGTCTGTTCTTGAACAGAGCATCACCAATTTAAGCATTTTGGAATTTGAGGAGTCGGTCACCTATAACGACTTTTTGCTCGTGCTGCATCGGTTTGAAATGGTGTTAAAAATCAAAAATGAATTGCTGGCATTCCTGTACGAACTTGGGACAGAAGGCCGGCTGATCCGGCTGCAAATGAACGAAATACTGACCGAACTCGAGAATGAAATCATGATGATTATCAAGGACTATGCCTTCAACCGCGAAATTAAGCCGGGCGAGGTGCTGAGGAAGATGCAGGCATTAACATATAGTGGCAGCTTTGATGACGTGACGTTATTAAAATTAATGGGCTATCTCGGCTACGTCCATCTCGACGAAAATAAACATCCGCGCGGCTACCGAATCTTAAACAAAATCCCGCGGCTTCCCGGGGTCATCATTGAAAATCTGATTAATTCCTTTCAACATTTGCCGCATATTATCACAGCCACGGTAGAAGAACTGGACGATGTCGAGGGGATCGGCGAGGTCCGGGCAAAAAAAATTAAAGAGGGCTTTAAGTTGATTAGAGAGCGGTTATACACTGATCGGCATCTCTAAAAAAGATTGAAAGAATGCATTTGCTATGTTAAAATTAAAAACTTTAATTAATTTGACACTAATATTTTTCAATGCTACCCTATGAAAGTATAACAACCTTGTTTCAAGATGGTTACATTTTGGAAAAATAATCACAAAATCAACGTTTCAATTTTACGAATATGTTTATAATTAATAGAGGAGGTGAAGAAATGTTAAAACGAATTGTGCAGGCCTGCTTCCTCATTATGGGTGGTACGCTTGGGATTTGGTTATTGCCGCAATTGTTCACTCTTCTTCATGTGGATGACATACAAGCGGTCAATAATACGTATGTTGCTGCTATTTTAGGTGCTATTATTTTTTATCTTATTACCTTTTGGGCAGTAGATTATGTGTTTAATTTCATTAAATGGGCAGAAGATTCTCTTGTGAAAGTTCCTGTTACGGATGTGTTATTTGGAAGTCTAGGGTTAATCTTTGGGTTATTGGTGGCCTTTTTAATCGGCTTTGCGCTCAATGCGGTTCAAGTGCCAATTGTCAATGAGGTAGCACCGATTCTATTAACTCTATTATTTGGTTATTTAGGTTTCCAGGTTGGCTTCAAAAAGCGTGATGAGCTAATCGGATTGTTCGGCAAAGGCGGGAATAAGAAGAAGAATGCCGAAGAGGAAGCTGAAAAGCCTGAAAATAAAGGTCTGAAAATATTGGATACCAGCGTAATTATTGACGGCCGGGTCGCTGATATTTGTCAAACCGGGTTTTTGGAAGGAATTATTGTGATTCCTCAATTTGTCCTTGAGGAACTGCAGCATATCGCCGACTCCTCCGATGTGTTAAAGCGAAATCGCGGCCGAAGAGGGTTGGATATCTTAAACCGGATCCAAAAAGAGTTGGCCATTAAGGTGGAAATTTACGAGGGCGATTTTGAAGAGATTGCCGAAGTCGATTCCAAGCTTGTAAAGCTGGCGAAGCTGACAAACGGTGTCCTTGTCACGAATGATTTTAATTTAAATAAAGTATGTGAATTGCAGAATGTTTCTGTCCTGAATATCAATGATTTGGCCAATGCGGTCAAGCCAGTTGTCCTGCCGGGTGAAGAATTGACAGTTCAGGTCATTAAAGATGGAAAAGAGTATCATCAAGGCGTTGCCTACTTGGATGACGGAACGATGATTGTAGTGGAAGAAGGCAGAGAATACATCGGTAAGCGCATTGAAGTCCTCGTAACAAGTGTTCTTCAGACCTCTGCAGGCAGAATGATTTTTGCCAAACCGAAACTGTTAGAAAAAGCGTTGTAGATAGATATAAATAGAGTGGGGTATTACTATGACTTACCAGGTCATTCTCCCGGCTGCTGGCCAGGGAAAGCGAATGGGTGCAGGGAGAAATAAGCTTTTTCTCGAACTAAATGAAGTGCCTGTTTTAATTCATACATTAAAGGTATTTGAAGCAGACGAGGCATGCGAAGGGATCATTCTTGCGGTGCATCCGCAGGACGAGCCCGAATGTAAAGAGATGCTAAAAAAATACAACATTCATAAAGTAAAGGGCTTAGCCGCTGGTGGCAAGGAACGGCAGCACAGCATTTTTAATGCGCTGAAAACGGTCAAGTCCGAAGGTATTGTCCTTGTCCACGATGCCGCCAGACCATTTATCCAAATGGAACAGATCCACCGCCTATTTGAAACAGCGCGCGAAACGGGCGCGGCTATCATCGGAGTACCGGCAAAGGATACGATGAAAAAAGTAGTTGGCGGTAAAGTAGTGGAAACTGTCGAACGTTCAAGCTTGTGGGCGGTACAAACCCCGCAAGCTTTTCGTGTTTCGTTGCTCCGAGAGGCGTATGAGCAGGCGGAAAAGGATAACTTCCTTGGGACGGATGATGCTAGCTTGGTTGAACGGCTTGGACATTCTGTGTCCATCGTCGAAGGGGATTATGATAATATCAAACTGACAACCCCGGAAGATTTATTTTTCGCAGAAGCGATTTTAAAAAAGAGAAAATAGACAAAAGGAGTTATTATCATGTTTCGTATTGGACAGGGCTTTGATGTCCATCAATTAACAGAAGGACGTCAGCTTATTATTGGCGGAATTACTATTCCCTATGAAAAGGGACTGCTTGGTCATTCTGATGCGGATGTGTTATTACATACGGTTTCCGATGCCTGTCTTGGAGCGATAGGTGAAGGAGATATCGGCAAGCATTTTCCCGATACCGACCCGGACTTTAAAGATGCCGACTCCGCCAAACTGATGGAGCATGTCTGGCAGCTGGTAAAATCGAAGGGGTATGAGCTTGTGAATGCCGATTGCACCATCATTGCGCAGAAACCAAAGATGGCGCCGTATATTGAGCAAATGCGGGCCCGGATAGCACAACTTCTCGAAGCGGATGTAGAGCAAATTAATGTTAAAGCAACCACCACCGAAAAACTGGGCTTTACCGGCCGCGGTGAAGGCATTGCCTCTCAGGCTGTGGTATTGCTAAAAAAGACCGGCAGTTAACCTTTATCACTTGATATCATCGTGTTAAAATAATGCAGTATGAAAACCAATTGGAAAGTAGTGACATGACGATGGCAAACGAAGTACGTGTAAGATATGCTCCGAGTCCGACCGGACATTTACATATCGGAAACGCCAGAACTGCGCTGTTTAATTATTTATTTGCACGCAACCAGGGCGGCAAATTTATCATCCGCATTGAAGATACCGACAAGAAGCGGAATATTGAAGGCGGCGAACAGAGCCAATTAAAATATTTAAAATGGCTGGGCATGGACTGGGATGAAAGTGTCGATGTCGGCGGCGAATACGGACCGTACCGTCAATCGGAACGAAATGATATTTATGAGGGTTATTACAAGCAATTGTTAGAATCCGATAAAGTCTATAAGTGCTATTGTACAGAGGAAGAACTTGAGGCAGAGCGTGAAGCTCAAATGGAAAAGGGCGAAACCCCGCATTATTCCGGCCGGTGTCGTCATTTGACTGCAGAACAGCGCACCCAGTTCGAAAATGAAGGCCGCCGGCCAAGCTTGCGTATTGCTGTTCCTCAAGGAAAAACGTATACATTCGATGATATGGTCAAAGGTGTTGTTTCCTTTGAGTCCGAGGGAATGGGCGACTGGGTCATTGCGAAAAAGGATGGAACCCCGACCTATAATTTTGCCGTAGCTGTCGACGATCATTTGATGGAAATCACTCATGTGCTGCGCGGCGATGATCATATTTCCAATACACCAAAACAGCTGGTAGTCTATGAGGCATTGGGCTGGGAACCACCGATTTTTGGCCATATGACGCTGATTGTCAATGAAAGCCGGAAAAAGTTGAGCAAGCGTGACGAATCGATTATCCAATTTATCGAGCAATACGAAGAGTTAGGTTATCTGCCTGAGGCATTATTTAACTTTATTACTTTGCTTGGCTGGTCGCCAGCAGGCGAAGAAGAACTATTTACCAGAGATGAATTTATCAAAATTTTCGATGCCGACCGTCTGTCCAAGTCACCTGCATTGTTTGATCAGCAGAAGCTCACTTGGATGAATAACCAATATATGAAAAAGGTTGAAGTTGAGCGGGTTGTTGAGCTAGCGATGCCGCACTTAATTAAGGCCGGCCGCGTTAGTGAAAACCCTACTGAAGCTGAACGTCAGTGGGTGCATAGTCTAGTTGCCCTGCTTCAGGAAAAAATGAGCTTTGGAGCCGAAATTGTTGAGCTTTCGGATATGTTCTTTAAAGAAGATGCAGACTATGAAGAGGATGCCAAAGAAGTGCTTTCAGGGGAAACTGTTCCACAGGTATTAAAAGCATTTTCAGAGGAATTGGAAAACCTTGAGGCTTTCGAGGCTGATGGAATTAAAGCGGCGATGAAGGCCGTGCAAAAGTCCACCGGGCAAAAAGGAAAAAATCTATTTATGCCGATTCGTGCCGCTGTAACAGGCCAAACGCATGGCCCGGACCTGCCTCAATCGATCGAGCTGCTGGGTCGTGAGAAAGTCCAAAAAAGAATTAGCAAATTATTAGTTAACAACTAGAGAAAAATGTAATATAGTATTTATAAGTATTTTATACAGGCTAAAGTGTCGATGAGGAAAAGTAGAAAAATGATGCTTAAAAGAGAGAACCATCACCGGCTGAAAGTGGTTCAGGCCGCTCACTTTTTGAAGTGCCCCTCTGAGCCCCATTTCGAAATCTTTGAGTAGATTTGGGCGGAACCATCCGTTAACAGGGAAGAGTGAGGCTATAACAGTCCTTTGCATACTTATTTTTGCAATCGGATTTGGCCTAATCAGAGTGGAACCACGCGAGTAAGCGTCTCTGTCGATCCGACAGGGGCGTTTTTTATTTTTAAAAAAGAGGGTTGGGTAATAAAAGGGGGAATGGAGATGTTCAAGCGATTAAAGGAAGATATTGAAGTAGTATTTGAGCAAGATCCGGCGGCCAGAACTTACTTGGAGGTCATCTTGACCTATTCCGGTCTGCATGCTGTCTGGTGGCACCGGATTGCACATGCCTTATATAACCGCAAGTTTTTTTTCCTGGCACGCGCAATTTCACAAATAAGCCGATTCCTAACCGGAATTGAAATCCATCCGGGGGCAAAAATAGGCAGAAGATTTTTTATCGACCATGGGATGGGGGTTGTCATCGGGGAAACCTGCGAAATTGGCGATAATGTAACTGTATTCCAAGGGGTAACCTTAGGCGGTACAGGTAAAGAAAAAGGCAAGCGGCACCCGACCATCAAGGACAATGTCCTGATTTCCACCGGGGCCAAGGTGCTTGGCTCGATTACCATCGGGGAAAACTCCAAAATCGGCGGCGGTTCGGTTGTGTTAAAAGAAGTACCGCCAAACTCTACCGTGGTGGGGATTCCGGGACGGGTTGTCGTACAGGACGGCAAACGCATTAATGTCAATCGTGACCTCAACCATTGTGACCTGCCGGACCCGGTAGCAGACCGCCTCAAAGAAATGCAAACAGAATTGGACCAGTTGCGAAATGAACTGGCATATTTGAAAGAAGAAAGGACTAAAGTCAATGGCCATTCAACTTTTTAATACAATGACACGAAAGAAAGAACTATTCGTACCGCTTGAAGAAGGAAAAGTAAAAATGTATGTTTGCGGTCCGACTGTCTATAATTATATTCATATCGGAAATGCCCGTCCGGCAATTGTTTTCGACACAGTCCGCCGTTATCTAGAATTCCGTGGCTATGACGTTAAATATGTATCAAACTTTACTGATGTCGATGATAAATTAATCAGGGCTGCCAATGAACTTCAATCAGATGTACCGACCATTGCTAATCGGTTTATCGACGCCTATTTTGAAGATGTGTCTGCGCTAGGCTGCAAAAAGGCGGATGTCCATCCGCGCGTAATGGAAAATATGGACATCATTATTGAGTTCATCAGCCAATTAATTGAAAAAGGCTATGCCTATGAATCGGAAGGGGACGTTTATTACCGTACCCGCCGTTTTGAAGAGTACGGCAAGCTTTCCCACCAGTCTATTGATGACCTGCAAATTGGCGCCAGAATTGAGGTCGGCGAGAAAAAGCAGGATGACCTTGACTTTGCTCTTTGGAAAGCAGCGAAAGAAGGCGAAATTTCCTGGGATAGCCCTTGGGGTCCGGGACGGCCTGGCTGGCATATTGAATGCTCGGCGATGGCGAAAAAGTATCTTGGGGAAACAATTGATATTCATGCTGGCGGTCAAGACTTAACCTTCCCGCACCATGAAAATGAAATTGCCCAGTCTGAGGCTTTAAGCGGAAAAACTTTTGCCCGCTATTGGATGCACAACGGCTATATTAATATCGATAATGAAAAAATGTCCAAGTCACTCGGCAACTTTGTATTAGTCCATGACATCATTAAGCAAATTGATCCGAAGGTATTACGATTCTTTATGCTGTCGGTTCACTACCGCAATCCAATCAACTATAGTCAGGAATTATTGGAAAGTACTACAGCAGCGCTGGAACGCTTAAAGACCTCTTATGAGAACCTAAAGCACCGCCGCCGGGCTAGTGCAAATTTAACACAAGACAACCAAGAATGGTTTGAAAAAATCAGCTCTCATCGCGTTGAATTTATCGAGGCGATGGATGATGATTTTAACAGTGCCAAGGCTATTTCGGTGTTATTCGAATTATCGAAGCTCGCCAACTATTATCTGATGGAAAAAAATACAGCAGTGGAAGTCATCGATGCCTTTACAGCACAATTTGAAGAATTGTTTGCTGTCCTTGGGCTGACCCTTGAAAGTGAAGAATTGCTCGATGAAGAAATTGATGCTTTGATTGAGCAGCGAATTCAGGCACGAAAGGATCGCAATTTCCAATTAGCTGACAGAATCCGTGATCAATTAAAGGACATGAATATCATTTTAGAAGATACTCCGCAAGGTACAAGGTGGAAAAGAGGCTAATTCAATGCTTGATTATGAAAACACAGTTAATGTTCAGCAATTAAATAGTCTGGCGCTTGCCTATATGGGTGATGCCATATTCGAGACATATGTCCGGCGTCACCTGCTGTACAGCGGGCAAGTCAGACCCCACCAGCTGCACCGGGAAGGGACCAAATATGTCTCGGCAAAAGCACAATGCCAAATTGTATTTCAAATGATGGATAATGGGCTGCTAACAGAAACAGAATTAGCTGTGGTCATGCGGGGCCGCAATGCCAAATCTGGTACAGTACCAAAAAATACGGATGTGCAAACCTATCGATACAGCACAGCATTCGAGGCGTTGATGGGGTATTTATTTTTATCAGAAGAAACCGAGCGCCTCGAAGAGCTTATTTCTCAAGCTCTTACCTACGTAGATCAACAGAAAGGAGGCCGTTAGTATGAATCAGGATTATATCGTTGGCAAAAATCCGGTAATCGAGGCCTTAAAATCAGGGCGGGACATCAATAAAATTCTTATTGCTGAAGGGTCACAGCACGGGCAGATGCAGCAGATTATCGGGCTGGCAAAAGAAACAAATGTGCTTGTCCAATTTGTTCCAAAGAAAAAGATTGATCAAATCACCGAGCAAAACCATCAAGGTGTACTTGCTTATGTCGCTGCCTATCAATATGCGGAGTTGGACGACCTGTTTGCTGCTGCTGAAAAGAGAAATGAATCTCCTTTCTTTTTATTATTGGATGAAATTGAAGATCCTCATAATCTTGGCTCAATCATGAGGACAGCGGATGCGGTTGGAGCTCATGGTATTATCATTCCTAAGCGCAGGGCCGTTGGATTAACAGCAACGGTAGCAAAAGCATCGACTGGAGCAATTGAATACATCCCGGTTGTCCGGGTGACAAATATGGCCCGGACAATCGATGAATTGAAGGAGCGCGGGGTATGGATTGCCGGTACCGATGCCAAGGGCAAGGATGATTACCGCAGACTTGATGGCACCTTGCCGCTTGGTCTAGTCATTGGCAGTGAAGGAAAAGGAATGGGGCGGTTAATTCGCGATAAATGTGATTTTCTCATCCATTTGCCTATGGCCGGGAAAGTAACGTCTTTAAACGCATCTGTTGCGGCAGCGCTATTAATGTATGAGGTATACCGGAAACGGCATAGCCTGGAAGGATAGCATATGGATATCCTGCTTGTGGACGGATATAACATTATTGGGGCATGGCAGGAACTGAAAGTATTAAAAGATCGCGACCTGCCGGCGGCGCGGGATCGCTTAGTTGAAAGGATGGCCGAGTACCAAGCCATATCCGGTTACCGCGTCATTGTCGTGTTCGATGCCCATTATGTAAAAGGGACAGAAAAAAAGTATAAAAATCATCAGGTAGAGGTTATTTTTACAAAGGAAAATGAATCGGCTGATGAACGGATTGAGAAATTGGCAATCAGCCTGAGCAATCGGAAAACGCAAATTCACGTTGCGACTTCCGATTTTACAGAGCAATGGCAGATTTTTGGACAAGGGGCACTGCGGAAATCTGCCAGAGAACTGGAAATCGAAATGTCTTCCATTGAAAAAAATATTGAGCGGAAAGTAAAAAAGATTCAAGAAAAGAAACCTTTTGCCAAGATACCGATTAGCGAAGAAATGGCAGAAATTTTTGAAAAGTGGCGCAGAGGGCAGAAGTAAGCCTGTACTTCAAATTTTTTCTAATGTATACTATTAGTATCTATGCTTGTTCGGTGGAGGGGATCTAATTTGAGTACGGACTTCGGAACAAAAATGAATGAACAAATCTTTGTCATGGAGGATGAAGAAATTGTAGATTTGGTTCATCAAGGTGACGGTGAAGCGTTGGATTTTTTAATTCATAAGTATCGGAATTTTGTGCGTGCCAAAGCAAGATCCTATTTTCTGATTGGTGCCGATAAAGAAGATATCGTCCAGGAAGGCATGATTGGTCTATATAAGGCCATTCGCGACTTTCGTGAGGACAAGCTTACTTCCTTTAAAGCGTTTGCCGAGCTTTGCATAACCCGCCAAATTATTACGGCGATTAAGACAGCGACAAGGCAAAAGCATATTCCGTTAAATTCTTACGTTTCATTGGACAAGCCCATATTTGATGAAGAATCAGATCGGACACTTATGGATGTATTATCCGGGGCAAAGGTGCTTGACCCGGAGGAATTGATTATCAACCAAGAAGAATTTGACCATATCGAAGTAAAAATGACTGAATTATTAAGCGACTTGGAACGAAAGGTATTGGCGCTCTATTTAGATGGACAGTCATACCAGGAGATTTCCGAAGAATTGAACCGCCATGTCAAATCGATCGATAATGCATTGCAGCGCGTCAAACGGAAATTAGAACGATACCTGGAAATTCGGGAATTTTCGCTATAAATGTATCCGCTTTAAAAGTATGGCATTTATTTGAATCTCGTTCTGAATGTTATTGACATTGATTTGGCATCATGTTACATTTTTAAGGATATATCAGGTGAAAAATTATGAATAAAAAAATAGTGCTTGCCTGTGAAACGTGCGGCTCACGAAATTATTCGACAGCCGGCAACGACAAAAAACAGGAAAGATTGGAAATAAAAAAATACTGCAAAACTTGCGGGTCTCATACCATTCATAAAGAAACAAAATAGACCAAGCAATCGTTGGGGGTTACTTAAATGTCTCGCATAAAGAAATTCTTTAGTGATATTATTCGTGAAATGAGAAAAGTAAGCTGGCCAAAGCGCGGTGAACTGACTCGTTCGACCATTACTGTTGTTTCGACTGTTGCTTTCTTCGCGATTTTCTTCGCGGTGTTGGATTTGGGTATTTCGGAATTGATTCGCTTAATTCTTGAATAATAGCCGTTAGTTCATGGTATAATGGAAAATAACAAAGGAAATTTTAACTAAAAACCCGTCAGTTGCGGGTTTTTTAATTTGCAAAAAAAGCGGAAGCTCCTCGGTGCTGAAACTTTA
Organism: Neobacillus sp. B24; assembly: GCF_055381825.1. Taxonomy (NCBI): domain Bacteria; kingdom Bacillati; phylum Bacillota; class Bacilli; order Caryophanales; family Bacillaceae; genus Neobacillus; species Neobacillus sp. B24. The sequence goes on from NZ_AP035777.1 coordinate 116,812, forward strand.
AAAAAATATATTTTTAGGGAGGGACGGACTCATTTAGTCCTCATAAATGGAAAAGAACTGGTATGTAGTTCACACTTACTCGGGTTACGAAAATAAAGTAAAAACCAACCTGGAAAAACGGGTTGAAACAATGGGCATGCAAGATAAAATCTTCCGTGTCGTTGTTCCTGAAGAAGAAGAAACTGAATTGAAAAATGGTAAGAAAAAAGTGGTAAAACGCAAGGTGTTCCCTGGCTACGTATTAGTGGAGATTATCATGACAGATGATTCATGGTATGTTGTACGGAATACCCCTGGTGTAACAGGGTTTGTCGGCTCCGCCGGGTCAGGCTCCAAGCCAACGCCGCTGCTTCCTGAAGAGGTAACGTTCATCCTTAAACGCATGGGAGTCGAAGAGAAGCGCCTCGATGTCAATTTTGAAATTGGTGAAACGGTCCGCGTCAAGGAAGGTCCATTTGCCAACTTTACTGGTAATGTCGAAGAAATGGACAAGGATAAAGCGAAGCTTAAAGTTCTAGTTAATATGTTCGGCCGTGACACGCCGGTTGAGCTTGAATTTTCGCAGATTGAGAAAATATAAACCGATTATTTGTAAAAAAACTTGAAATCGATTTTAAAAAATGTTAATATTTCATAGGTCAGTATGTCTCGGGCAAGATGCTCGGACAAGACTTATGTCAAGTTCTTTGTATTCATATAAAGACTTCAAGATGAGTGGGAGGGGGCTCCCTAATTTAAGGAAACCCTGTTAACCACATCACGGACTTTAAGGAGGTGTGTCTCGTGGCTAAAAAAGTAATTAAAGTTGTTAAATTACAAATTCCTGCAGGTAAAGCTAACCCTGCGCCGCCAGTTGGTCCTGCACTAGGTCAAGCCGGTGTTAATATCATGGGATTCTGTAAAGAATTTAACGCTCGTACAGCAGATCAAGCTGGATTGATCATTCCTGTTGAAATTACGGTGTTTGAAGACCGTTCATTTACATTTATTACGAAAACTCCTCCTGCTGCCGTTCTTTTGAAAGTAGCAGCTGGAATTCAGTCTGGTTCAGGCCAGCCTAACCGTAATAAAGTAGCAACAGTAAAGCGTGATAAAGTACGCGAGATTGCGGAACAAAAAATGCCTGACCTTAACGCAGCTAGCGTTGAAGCAGCAATGCGCATGGTCGAAGGTACTGCACGCAGCATGGGTATCGTTATCGAAGACTAATCCATGTAAAACTGTTATGTTGTAATGAAAGGGTTGCGCAGTTTTTAAATACTCGCAACCTTTTTAGTGGGAGTTATTCGACGTTAAAACCACAAATCAAGGAGGAAAAAACAATGGCTAAAAAAGGTAAGAAGTATTTAGAAGCTGCTAAGCTTGTAGATCGTACAAATGCTTACCCAATTGCAGAAGCAATTGATCTTGCAAAGAAAACAAATTATACAAAATTTGACGCGACTCTTGAAGTTGCTTTCCGCTTAGGCGTAGACCCTAAGAAAGCTGACCAGCAAATCCGTGGTGCAGTAGTGCTTCCAAACGGAACTGGTAAAACTCAGCGCGTATTAGTATTCGCGAAGGGTGAAAAAGTGAAAGAAGCAGAAGCTGCTGGTGCAGATTATGTTGGTGATGCAGAATATATCACTAAAATCCAACAAGGTTGGTTTGATTTTGATGTAATCGTAGCAACTCCTGACATGATGGGCGAAGTTGGTAAGCTTGGCCGTGTATTAGGACCTAAAGGCTTAATGCCAAACCCTAAAACAGGCACAGTTACATTTGATGTAACAAAAGCCATCAACGAAATCAAAGCTGGTAAAGTTGAATACCGCGTTGATAAGTCTGGTAACATCCATGTGCCAATCGGTAAAGCATCTTTCGAAAACGAAAAGCTTATTGAAAACTTTACAACTGTTTTCGAGACTATGTTAAAAGCGAAGCCTTCTGCAGCAAAAGGTACTTATATGAAGAACGTAACAGTTTCTTCAACTATGGGACCTGGTGTGAAAGTAGATCCTTCATCAGTATCTGCTAAGTAATTCGCTTGATAATATTGGTAATTGACAATCAAGATTAGATTATATATAATCAATTTTGTTGTTTAAATAAATAACATTTGTACCGTAGACAGCAGGGGCTTATTGCTTAATATCCTGCCGAGGTTAGCGAATAGAATTAGCTTTTCCTAAGCTATTTATGAGCCTCCATGTCTATGATTGATTTGGAGGCCTTTTACTGCCTGGTATAAATGTAGACAATCTACAGGAGGTGTAAAGATGAGCAGTGCAATCGAAGCTAAAAAAGTAATCGTTGATGAGATTGCTGATAAGTTAAAAACGAGCGTATCTACAATCGTTGTTGATTATCGCGGTCTTTCAGTTGCTCAAGTGACTGAACTGCGTAAACAACTTCGTGAAGCTGGCGTTGATTTTAAAGTTTACAAAAACTCTATGACTCGCCGTGCTGCTGAAGTTGCTGGACTTTCCGGTTTGAACGATGCATTAACGGGCCCGAACGCAATCGCGTTCAGTGCTGAAGATGTTGTTGCTCCAGCGAAAATCCTAAACGATTTCGCGAAAAAGAATGAAGCTCTTGAGCTTAAAGCAGGTGTGATTGAAGGAAACGTCGCAACTGTTGAGGAAGTTAAAGCACTTGCAGAACTTCCATCACGCGAAGGCTTGCTATCTATGCTACTCAGCGTACTACAAGCACCAATCCGCAACCTTGCTCTTGTTACAAAAGCAGTTGCAGAACAAAAAGAAGAACAAGGCGCGTAAATCGAAAAGCGGAAGCGCCTTGCACAGAGGCGACAGGCATAAGACGAGCCGGCTAGAAGGCTGTTTTTTAGCTGACGGATTGGCTTATGACCCCGAGCCTCTAGGCGATGCAGCTGGACAATTAGAGCGTAAAAACTAATATACGGAATGAAAACTAAGGAGGAAAATTAAAATGACTAAAGAACAAATCATTGAAGCAGTTAAATCTATGACTGTTTTAGAACTAAACGATCTTGTAAAAGCAATCGAAGAAGAATTCGGCGTAACTGCTGCTGCTCCTGTAGCAATGGTTGGCGGCGCAGGTGCTGCTGCTGTTGAAGAAAAAACTGAATTTGATGTAATCCTAGCTTCTGCTGGCGATCAAAAAATCAAAGTTATCAAAGTTGTTCGTGAAATCACTGGCCTTGGTCTTAAAGAAGCAAAAGACCTTGTTGATAACACTCCAAAAGCTCTTAAAGAAGGCGTTTCTAAAGAAGATGCTGAAGCAATCAAAGCTAAGCTTGATGAAGTTGGAGCAAACGTTGAAGTTAAGTAATTTTAATTCCATGAAAAAGCTCGCTGCATAAGCGGGCTTTTTTTGGCTAAGTTATTAAGGTTGTATTATTTAAGGTTGTAATAATATCCTCTTTTTTCTTCTATATAAAAGTCCCCGGGAGGTGAGGTCTAAAAAATGACTGAACACTACTATTCTCGTACCCAAAATGTTGAAAGTGATCCAAAGTATTGGGATTATAAATTAAGAGGTCAAACATTTCGCTTTAAAACCGATAATGGCGTTTTTTCAAAACGGGAAGTAGATTTTGGCTCGCGCCTCTTGATTGAGACTTTTACCATGCCGAAGGTGGAAGGGAAGATTCTTGACGTCGGCTGCGGTTACGGTCCGATTGGGCTATCGATTGCTAAAGAAAACCAAACTCGTACGATACATATGATTGATGTGAATGAACGAGCTATAGAGCTGGCGAAAGAAAATGCGGAGCTAAACCGGGTTGATAATGTTAAAATCTATGAAAGTGACCGGCTGTTAAATGTTGAGGAGGCAGATTTTGCTGCAATTTTAACTAACCCGCCGATTCGTGCCGGCAAGAAAACAGTTCATGATATTTTTGTACAGAGTTATGAACATCTTGCCCCGGGGGGAGAACTTTGGGTGGTCATCCAAAAGAAGCAAGGCGCGCCCTCTACAATAGAGAAACTAACACAGATTTTTTCTGATGTAGAAACAGTTGACAAGTCCAAAGGTTATTTTATTATTAGAGCCACAAAATAGTTGACTTCAAATTGTCCCTGTGGTAGCATTATAAAATGCCATCATAATATTTACCGAATTATTCCTTTAAATACATAAAATCGCGTATAAAATCGGAATAAGTAGGAAATGATGACAAAATAATAGTCAAAATGTGAAAATGTGGTTTTTGGGAAAAAACCCTTTTTCTTTTTGTCTTTTAGTTAGGTGTAAAAATCTTCTAAAGGACGTAAATAGATTTTTAAATAACGCTTGATTTGAGGGGTGAATCAGTTGACAGGTCAACTAGTTCAGTATGGACGACACCGCCAACGAAGAAGTTATGCACGAATCAGTGAAGTTTTAGAATTACCAAATCTAATCGAAATCCAAACCTCTTCTTATCAGTGGTTCCTTGATGAGGGATTGCGTGAGATGTTCCAGGATATTTCGCCGATTGAGGATTTTACCGGTAATCTATCACTTGAATTTATTGATTACAGTCTTGGCGATCCAAAGTATTCGGTTGAAGAATCGAAAGAGCGGGACGTTACCTATTCTGCTCCATTACGTGTGAAGGTACGTCTTGTAAACAAAGAAACAGGCGAGGTAAAGGATCAAGATGTATTCATGGGCGACTTTCCGCTAATGACGGAAACAGGCACATTTGTTATCAATGGTGCAGAACGCGTTATTGTATCACAGTTAGTGCGTTCCCCAAGCGTTTATTTTAACGGAAAAGTTGATAAGAACGGAAAAAGAGGCTTTACAGCCACTGTCATTCCGAACCGCGGCGCTTGGCTTGAATACGAAACGGATGCCAAAGATGTGGTATATGTCAGAATTGATCGTACCCGTAAACTGCCTGTAACGGTTCTTTTACGTGCGCTTGGATTTGGCTCCGATCAAGAAATTATTGAATTGATTGGTGATAACGAATATCTTCGCAATACGCTTGAAAAGGACAACACGGAAGGTATCGATAAAGCATTGCTTGAGATTTACGAACGACTCCGTCCTGGTGAACCTCCAACCGTTGATAATGCGAAGAATCTATTGATTTCACGGTTCTTTGATCCAAAGCGCTATGACCTTGCGAATGTAGGTCGTTATAAAATAAATAAAAAGCTTCATATTAAAAACCGCCTGTTTAATCAGCGTCTTGCAGAAACATTGGCTGATCCAGAAACAGGAGAAATTATTGCAGAAAAAGGAACACTCCTTGACCGGAGAAACCTTGATAGAATTTTACCTGCGCTTGAGAAAAACATTAACTTCCGCAGCCATGCGCCGGTTGGCGGTGTTGTAGAAGAAGAAATTATTCTTCAAGGCATTAAGATTTATGCACCAGGCGATGAGAATGAAAAAGTGATTAATGTTATGGGTAACGCCTATGTGGCTGAACCAATCAAGAATATCACACCAGCTGATATTATTGCTTCAATCAGCTATTTCTTCAATTTGCTTCATGGTGTTGGCGATACAGACGATATCGACCATTTGGGTAACAGACGTCTTCGTTCTGTTGGTGAGCTATTGCAAAACCAATTCCGGATTGGTCTTTCCCGGATGGAGCGTGTAGTTCGTGAAAGAATGTCGATTCAAGACACTGCAACGATTACGCCACAGCAGTTAATCAATATCCGTCCAGTGATTGCATCTATTAAAGAATTCTTTGGAAGCTCCCAGCTTTCGCAGTTCATGGATCAAACAAATCCACTTGCGGAGTTAACCCATAAACGTCGTTTATCAGCATTAGGACCAGGTGGTCTGACTCGTGAACGTGCCGGGATGGAAGTTCGTGACGTTCACTATTCACACTATGGCCGTATGTGTCCGATTGAAACACCTGAGGGTCCGAACATTGGTTTGATTAACTCGTTGTCTTCCTATGCAAAGGTAAATCGCTTTGGCTTTATTGAAACACCTTACCGACGTGTCGATCCGGATACGGGTAAAGTAACAGCGCGGATTGACTACCTAACTGCAGACGAAGAGGATAATTATGTAACCGCTCAGGCGAATTCACGCCTTGGAGACGACGGTTCCTTCTTGGATGAAGAAGTCATCGCGCGTTTCCGTGGTGAAAACACGGTGGTAAGACGTGATCGTGTCGACTATATGGACGTATCTCCAAAACAGGTAGTTTCCGCGGCAACTGCATGTATTCCGTTCCTTGAAAATGATGACTCAAACCGTGCCTTGATGGGAGCAAACATGCAGCGGCAGGCTGTTCCGTTGATGCAGCCTGAGGCACCAATCGTAGGGACAGGTATGGAATATGTATCTGGTAAAGACTCCGGTGCTGCTGTTATCTGTAAGCATGAAGGGATTGTCGAACGCGTAGAAGCACGTCAAGTTTGGGTCCGCCGCATCAAGGAAGTGGATGGTCAAGAAGTCAAAGGCGACCTCGATAAGTATCGGATGTTAAAGTTTATTCGTTCCAACCAAGGAACTTGTTATAACCAACGCCCAATCGTTTCTGTTGGCGATCGTGTCGTCAAGGGTGAAATTCTTGCTGATGGTCCATCAATGGAAAAAGGCGAATTGGCATTAGGCCGGAACGTACTTGTAGCCTTTATGACATGGGACGGCTATAACTATGAAGATGCGATCATCATGAGTGAGCGTCTGGTGAAAGACGATGTATATACTTCCATTCATATTGAGGAATATGAATCAGAATCACGTGATACAAAACTCGGACCTGAAGAGATTACCCGCGATATTCCAAACGTCGGTGAAGATGCCCTGCGGAACTTGGATGAGCGCGGAATCATTCGTATCGGTGCTGAAGTCAAGGATGGCGACTTGTTGGTTGGTAAAGTTACTCCTAAAGGGGTAACAGAACTTACCGCTGAAGAACGACTCCTACACGCTATTTTCGGTGAAAAAGCCCGTGAGGTTCGCGATACGTCACTTCGTGTTCCACATGGCGGCGGCGGAATTGTCCTTGATGTGAAAGTGTTTAACCGTGAGGACGGCGACGAACTGCCTCCAGGCGTAAACCAACTGGTTCGTGCCTATATTGTTCAAAAGCGGAAAATCTCTGCAGGGGATAAAATGGCAGGACGTCACGGTAACAAAGGGGTTATCTCGAGAATCCTGCCGGAAGAAGATATGCCATTCCTTCCTGACGGTACACCGGTTGACATCATGTTAAACCCATTAGGGGTACCATCACGGATGAACATCGGGCAGGTGCTTGAGCTTCACCTTGGCATGGCAGCAAGACAATTAGGTATTCATGTGGCTACACCGGTCTTTGACGGTGCCCGTGAGGAAGATGTTTGGTCTACAATTGAAGAAGCAGGGATGGCCCGTGATGCCAAAACGGTTCTATATGATGGACGATCAGGTGAACCATTCGATAACCGTGTGTCTGTTGGTGTCATGTACATGATCAAACTTGCGCACATGGTTGACGATAAATTGCATGCTCGTTCAACCGGACCATATTCACTTGTTACGCAGCAGCCACTTGGCGGTAAAGCCCAATTCGGCGGACAGCGCTTTGGTGAGATGGAAGTTTGGGCACTGGAAGCATATGGTGCCGCATACACACTTCAAGAAATTCTTACGGTTAAATCCGACGATGTTGTCGGCCGTGTGAAAACATACGAAGCGATTGTAAAAGGTGAAAATGTGCCGGAACCAGGTGTTCCTGAATCATTTAAAGTATTAATCAAGGAACTTCAAAGTTTAGGTATGGATGTTAAGATCCTTTCTGGCGATGAAGAAGAAATAGAAATGCGTGATATGGAAGATGAGGACGACTTACAGCAGGTCGACACATTGAACATCGTTCCAGATGCACCAAGCTTTGAATCTGAAAAAGTCGGTTCAAAAGAATAATCGATTTTTTAAATCGGAGCGCACTTTAAAAGAATAGCTTTGCTGGTTCTTGTTCTAAAGTGCGCTTTTTTACTTTCTAATGAATAAGGGTAAAACCTGGACATAAAAAGGGAGGTAGGCCCTATGCTTGACGTTAATAATTTTGAATATATGAAAATTGGTCTTGCATCACCACTTAAAATCCGTTCGTGGTCATTTGGTGAAGTGAAGAAACCTGAAACGATTAACTATCGTACCCTAAAACCGGAAAAAGACGGTTTATTCTGTGAAAGAATCTTCGGTCCAACCAAGGACTGGGAATGTCATTGTGGTAAATACAAGCGTGTCCGCTATAAAGGTGTTGTTTGTGACCGCTGTGGCGTGGAGGTAACACGTGCCAAAGTTCGCCGCGAACGCATGGGACATATTGAACTGGCAGCGCCAGTTTCTCATATTTGGTACTTTAAAGGAATTCCTAGCCGGATGGGGCTTGTATTGGACATGTCGCCTCGTGCACTGGAGGAAGTCATTTATTTTGCATCTTATGTGGTAACCGAATCTGGTGATACCGCTCTTGAAAAGAAACAACTGCTATCTGAAAAAGAATATCGTGCATATCGTGAGAAGTACGGCAATAAATTCCAGGCTTCTATGGGTGCTGAGGCAATTAAAAAGCTTCTTTCTGATATCGACCTTGATAAAGAAGTAGACAGTTTAAAAGAAGAACTTAAGACCGCACAAGGTCAACGCCGGACCCGAGCAATTAAGCGCTTGGAAGTGTTGGAAGCATTCCGTAACTCCGGAAACGAACCTTCCTGGATGATTTTAGATGTTCTGCCGGTTATTCCGCCGGAACTCCGTCCGATGGTGCAATTGGATGGCGGTAGATTTGCCACATCAGACCTAAATGACCTGTATCGTCGTGTGATCAACCGAAACAATCGCTTAAAGCGACTATTGGATCTAGGTGCTCCTAGTATTATTGTGCAAAACGAAAAGCGGATGCTGCAAGAAGCGGTTGATGCGCTTATTGACAACGGCCGTCGCGGTCGTCCGGTTACAGGACCTGGTAACCGTCCGTTAAAATCGCTTTCTCATATGTTAAAAGGAAAGCAAGGACGTTTCCGTCAGAACTTGCTTGGAAAACGTGTTGACTATTCAGGCCGTTCTGTTATCGTTGTTGGTCCTAACTTGAAAATGTATCAGTGCGGACTTCCGAAGGAAATGGCTCTTGAATTGTTCAAACCATTTGTTATGAAAGAGCTTGTTGAAAAAGGGCTTGCTCACAATATTAAATCTGCAAAGCGGAAAATCGAACGGGTATCACCTGAGGTTTGGGATGTCCTTGAAGATGTGATTAAAGAGCATCCGGTTCTATTGAACCGTGCCCCAACGCTTCACCGCTTGGGAATTCAAGCCTTTGAACCAACATTGGTTGAAGGACGCGCTATTCGTCTTCACCCGCTTGTTTGTACGGCCTATAACGCCGACTTTGACGGTGACCAAATGGCTGTTCACGTTCCGCTTTCATCTGAAGCACAGGCAGAAGCACGGCTATTAATGCTAGCAGCCCAAAACATCTTGAACCCTAAAGATGGTAAGCCGGTTGTTACTCCTTCCCAGGACATGGTATTAGGAAACTATTACTTGACTCTGGAAAGAGAAGGTGCAGTTGGCGAGGGTATGGTTTTTAAAGATACAAATGAAGCGCTTCTTGCTTACCAAAACGGATATGTGCATCTTCATACCCGTGTTGCCGTCCATGCCGGTTCTTTAAAGAATGAAACATTTACGGAAGAGCAAAATAACAAACTGCTGGTTTCAACTGTTGGTAAGCTTGTTTTCAATGAAATTCTTCCGAAATCTTTCCCTTATATTAACGAGCCGACAAGGGATAACTTAGAAGTGAAAACACCTGAGAAGTACTTTGTTGAAAAAGGCGAAGATATCGTGGCGAAGATTAAATCGATGCCATTGATTGATCCATTTAAAAAGAAAATCCTTGGAAATATCATTGCTGAAGTATTCAAACGGTTCAAAATTACCGAAACGTCAAAAATGCTTGATCGCATGAAAGACCTTGGATTCAAATATTCAACAAAAGCTGGTATCACTGTAGGGGTAGCTGACATCGTCGTCCTTGGCGAGAAACAGCAAATCCTTCATGATGCGCAAGGTAAAGTGGATAACGTAACAAAGCAATTCAGACGTGGTTTAATCACAGAAGATGAACGGTATGATCGTGTCATCTCCATCTGGAGCCAGGCGAAAGATGTTATTCAAGGCAAGCTGATGAAGTCCTTGAATAAAACAAACCCAATCTTCATGATGAGTGATTCAGGCGCCCGTGGTAACGCTTCGAACTTTACCCAGCTTGCCGGTATGCGTGGTTTGATGGCCAACCCGGCAGGACGTATCATCGAGTTGCCAATTAAATCAAGTTTCCGTGAAGGTTTAACCGTATTAGAGTACTTTATTTCGACGCACGGTGCCCGTAAAGGACTTGCCGATACAGCTCTTAAGACAGCTGACTCAGGTTACCTAACACGCCGTCTTGTTGACGTTGCCCAAGATGTTATTGTCCGTGAAGACGATTGTGGTACTGACCGCGGCTTTACAATTGGTGCAATAAAGGATGGCACAGAAATTATTGAAACGCTAGAAGAGCGCTTAATCGGTCGATATGCGCGTAATCCAATCAAGCATCCTGAAACGAACGAAGTGCTCGTGAAGGAAAATGAATTGATTACCGAAGACCTTGCCGAACTAATCACTAACTTAGGTATTGAAGAAGTAAAAATTCGCTCGGCATTTACATGTAATACGCGTCATGGAGTATGTAAGAAGTGTTACGGTCGTAACTTAGCCACAGGCCAAGAGGTGGAAGTGGGCGAAGCAGTTGGTATTATTGCAGCGCAATCCATCGGTGAGCCTGGTACACAGTTAACGATGCGTACATTCCATACCGGCGGTGTTGCAGGTAACGATATTACACAGGGTCTACCACGTATCCAAGAGATTTTTGAAGCGCGTAACCCTAAAGGTCAAGCGGTCATTTCTGAAATTATTGGTGTGGTTGTCGGCATCAACGAAGGCCGTGACCGTCAGCATGAAATTGTCATTCAAGGTGAAGTGGAATCACGCACCTATAATGCACCATATACTGCCCGCCTAAAGGTAGCTGTGGGAGATCAAGTTGAGCCTGGTCAGGAGTTAACAGAAGGATCTATTGATCCAAAAGAGCTCCTTAAAGTTAAAGATGTTATTTCTGTTCAAGAATACTTGCTCCGTGAAGTTCAAAGAGTATACCGGATGCAAGGGGTTGAAATTGGTGACAAACACGTAGAGGTAATGGTGCGTCAAATGCTTCGTAAGATTCGCGTCAGCGATGCCGGCAATACAGATGTACTGCCAGGAACTCTACTTGATATACACCAATTCACCGATGCCAATGAACAAGCGTTGTTAAACGGCAATTTGCCGGCAACCGGCCGTCCGGTCTTGCTTGGAATTACCAAAGCATCGCTTGAAACAGATTCATTCTTATCTGCCGCATCATTCCAAGAAACAACCAGAGTTCTTACAGATGCCGCAATCAAAGGCAAGCGCGATGAACTGCTTGGCTTGAAAGAGAATGTCATCATCGGTAAACTCGTACCAGCTGGAACAGGAATGCAGCGTTACCGCAAAGCAGAACCTGTCCTCCGTGACACAACATCCGAAGAACCAATTACGGTTGAGTAAAACGAAAAGCGGAAGCGCCTAGGCGCTGCAGCTAGACAATATTTTAGTAGAGGCTGACGCCGAGTCAGCCTCTATTTTAAGAAAAAAATTCAAAGTTTTGTTGACATATATTTGGCAAGATGTTAATATATCAAAGGTGCTCCTATACACCTGATACTTTGGAGGATAGCAATATGTCTTATGAAAAAGTATTGCAGGCGAGTAAGATCATTATAGGAACAAAACAAACAGTGAAAGCACTTAGAGAAGGCGTAGTACAGGAGCTGATTATTGCGACTGATGCCGATGCGAAAGTAACGGCGCCCGCAGTCAATGAGGCTCAAAAACTAAGTGTTCCAATTCAGTATGTTGAATCCATGAAGAAACTTGGTAAGGCATGCCGAATTGAAGTAGGTGCTGCAACTGTTGCTATTATCCGTTAAAAACTGTTTTTGTAGATAGAGCAGTCTGCAAAAACTTTGTTTTTGCAAAAAAATGAACCACCTGGATGTGTGGGCTTACAAATAACGAAGGGAGGAAAAACACATGCCAACAATTAACCAATTAGTGCGCAAGCCTCGTCAATCAGTGGCAGAGAAGTCAAAATCTCCTGCGCTAAATAAAGGTTACAACAGCTTCAAGAAATCACAAACTAATGTATCTTCACCACAAAAACGCGGGGTATGTACTCGTGTTGGTACAATGACTCCAAAGAAACCAAACTCAGCGTTACGTAAATATGCTCGTGTACGCTTGACTAATGGTATCGAGGTGACAGCATACATTCCTGGTATCGGCCACAACCTTCAAGAGCACAGCGTTGTTCTTATCCGTGGCGGACGTGTAAAAGACTTACCAGGGGTACGTTATCATATCGTACGCGGTGCGCTTGACACAGCTGGTGTTAACAACCGTATGCAAGGCCGTTCAAAATATGGTACTAAGAGACCAAAAGCAGCGAAAAAATAATTTCATTAAATAGAAGCTTCTTTGAAAGGAGGAAAAAGCATGCCACGTAAAGGTCCTGTAGCAAAAAGAGACGTTTTACCAGATCCGCTTTATAATTCAAAATTAGTTACTCGCCTCATCAATAAAATGATGATCGATGGTAAAAGAGGTAAATCACAAGAAATTCTTTACTCTGCATTCAATACAATCCGTGAGCGTTCTGGTAAAGATCCAATGGAAGTATTCGAAGCAGCAATGAAAAACATCATGCCAGTTCTAGAAGTTAGAGCACGCCGTGTCGGCGGTGCCAACTACCAAGTTCCAGTTGAGGTGCGTCCAGACCGCCGTACAACTCTTGGTCTTCGATGGTTAGTAAACTATGCGCGTCTTCGCGGTGAAAAGACAATGGAAGAGCGTTTAGCTAACGAAATCATGGATGCAGCTAACAACACTGGTGCATCTGTTAAGAAGCGTGAAGATACTCACAAAATGGCAGAAGCAAACAAGGCGTTTGCTCACTATCGCTGGTAATTTTACCTTCAAAATAAAAACACTTTCATACTAGGAAGGAGAAAGACCCAATGGCAAGAGAGTTCTCCTTAGAAAACACTCGTAATATCGGCATCATGGCTCACATCGATGCCGGTAAAACGACGACCACTGAGCGTGTCCTTTATTACACTGGTAAGATTCATAAAATCGGTGAAACTCACGAAGGTGCTTCTCAGATGGACTGGATGGAGCAGGAACAAGAGCGCGGAATCACGATTACATCCGCTGCAACAACTGCACAATGGAAAGGCCACCGCGTTAACATCATTGACACTCCAGGACACGTAGACTTCACTGTAGAAGTTGAACGTTCATTGCGTGTTCTTGATGGTGCGGTAGCAGTCCTTGATGCACAGTCCGGCGTTGAGCCGCAGACTGAAACAGTTTGGCGCCAAGCAACAACTTACGGCGTACCACGTGTAGTTTTCGTAAACAAGATGGACAAGATCGGAGCTGACTTCCTATATTCTGTAGGAACAATCCATGACCGCTTGCAAGCGAATGCTCACCCAATTCAGCTGCCTATCGGTGCTGAAGACCAATTCTCAGCAATCATTGACCTAGTGGAAATGAACGCAGTATTTTACGGGAATGACTTAGGTACTGACATTGATGTACGTGAAATTCCAGAAGAATACCGTGAACTTGCTGAAGAATACCATGAAAAATTAGTTGAAGCTGTAGCAGAACTTGATGAAGAATTAATGGAAAAATACCTTGGTGGAGAAGAAATCACTAAAGAAGAGCTGAAAGCTGGCATTCGTAAAGGTACCGTTAATGTAGAATTCTATCCAGTTATCTGTGGTTCAGCCTTCAAAAACAAAGGTGTTCAATTAATGTTGGATGCGGTTATCGATTACCTTCCATCTCCACTTGATGTACCTGCAATCAAAGGTCATGATGTCGATGATGAAGATGTAATTGTTGAACGTCATTCAAGTGACGAAGAGCCATTTGCTGCTCTAGCGTTCAAAGTTATGACGGACCCTTATGTTGGTAAATTAACGTTCTTCCGTGTTTACTCTGGTACTTTAGAGTCTGGCTCATATGTCCAAAACTCTACAAAAGGAAAGCGTGAACGTATCGGACGTATCCTGCAAATGCACGCAAACAGCCGTCAAGAAATCTCTAAGGTTTTTGCCGGTGACATTGCTGCTGCTGTAGGTTTAAAGGATACTACTACTGGTGATACTCTATGTGATGACAAGAACCTTGTTATCCTTGAGTCTATGCAGTTCCCTGAGCCGGTAATTGAGCTTTCGGTTGAACCGAAGTCAAAAGCTGACCAGGATAAAATGACAACAGCATTACAGAAACTTCAAGAAGAAGATCCTACATTCCGTGCGCATACCAACCAGGAAACTGGACAAGTTATTATCGCCGGTATGGGAGAACTTCACCTTGATATTATCGTTGACCGTATGCGTCGTGAGTTCAAGGTGGAAGCAAATGTAGGTGCTCCACAGGTTGCTTACCGTGAAACATTTACAACTTCTGCGCAAGTAGAAGGTAAATTTGCACGTCAGTCTGGTGGACGTGGACAATACGGACACGTTTGGATTGAATTCTCACCAAACGAAGCTGGTAAGGGATTTGAATTCGAAAACGGTATCGTCGGTGGTGTCGTACCTCGTGAGTACGTTCCTGCTGTTGAGGCTGGTTTGAAGGATTCACTTGAAAGAGGTGTACTTGCTGGATATCCATTGGTTGATATCAAAGCAAGACTGTTCGATGGTTCTTACCATGACGTTGACTCTTCAGAAATGGCGTTTAAAATTGCTGCTTCATTGGCACTTAAGAATGCTGCTTCCAAGTGTGCACCAGTTATCCTTGAACCAATCATGAGAGTAGAAGTTGTTATCCCAGAAGAATACTTAGGGGATATCATGGGTCAAATCACTGCACGTCGTGGCCGTGTCGAAGGTATGGAGGCACGCGGTAACGCACAAGTAGTTCGTGCAATGGTTCCACTTTCAGAAATGTTTGGTTATGCAACAGCACTTCGTTCAAGCACTCAAGGCCGTGGAGTATTCTCTATGCACTTTGATCACTATGAAGAAGTTCCAAAATCAATTTCTGAAGAAATTATCAAAAAAAATAAAGGTGAATAATTGATTTTCACCTTTATTTAAAGTATAACTACTTATGTAATATTTGGAACTGTTAAATCAGGAAAACCTGATTGGCAGTTCCGCTTAAAATATACTTAATTTTTTCATATTAAAGGAGGATTTTCCTAATGGGTAAAGCTAAATTCGACCGTTCGAAGCCACACGTTAACATTGGTACAATTGGTCACGTTGACCACGGTAAAACAACTTTAACAGCTGCTATCACTTCTGTACTTGCTAAATCAGGTAAAGCAGAAGCTCGTGCATATGATCAAATTGACGGTGCTCCAGAAGAAAGAGAGCGTGGAATCACAATCTCTACTGCACACGTTGAATATGAAACTGACACTCGTCACTATGCACACGTTGACTGCCCAGGACACGCAGACTACGTTAAAAACATGATCACTGGTGCTGCTCAAATGGACGGCGGTATCCTTGTTGTATCTGCTGCTGACGGCCCAATGCCACAAACTCGTGAGCACATCTTACTTTCTCGTCAGGTTGGCGTACCATACCTTGTTGTATTCATGAACAAGTGTGATATGGTTGATGACGAAGAATTATTAGAATTAGTTGAAATGGAAGTACGTGACCTTCTTTCTGAATACGACTTCCCAGGCGATGACATTCCTGTAATTAAAGGTTCTGCTCTTAAAGCTCTTGAAGGAGATGCAGAGTGGGAAGCAAAAATTCACGAACTTATGGACGCTGTTGACAGCTATATCCCAACTCCAACTCGTGACACTGATAAGCCATTCATGATGCCAGTTGAGGACGTATTCTCAATCACTGGTCGTGGTACAGTTGCTACTGGCCGTGTAGAGCGTGGCCAAGTTAAAGTTGGTGACGTAGTTGAAATCGTTGGTTTCACTGAAGAGCCAAAATCTACTACTGTAACAGGTGTAGAAATGTTCCGTAAGCTTCTTGACTTTGCTGAAGCTGGAGACAACATCGGTGCCCTTCTTCGTGGTGTAGCTCGTGAAGAAATCGAGCGTGGACAAGTATTGGCTAAGCCAAAAACTATCACTCCACACACAAAGTTCAAAGCACAAGTTTATGTATTATCTAAAGAAGAAGGCGGACGTCATACTCCATTCTTCTCAAACTACCGTCCACAATTCTATTTCCGTACTTCTGATATCACTGGAATCATTACTCTTCCAGAAGGTACTGAAATGGTTATGCCTGGCGACCACATTGAAATGACTGTTGAGCTTATCGCTCCAGTTGCGATCGAAGAAGGAACTAAGTTCTCTATTCGTGAAGGTGGACGTACAGTAGGTTCAGGTTCAATCACAACTATGGCTGAATAATAATAAAATGAAGGCAGCTGGATGACGATCCAGCTGCTTTTTTTATGAAAAAGACGTGTTTCTTCTATATAAATATAAACTCAGCGCAACCCCTTACAATGTCTAGCTCCAGCGCCTGGTCAAGGCGCTTCCGCCTTTCGGAATTAGGAGATTTCTGGAGATTATCTAAACTTGTTGAAATCACCTAACTGAGTCTATATAATAATAAAAGTGTTCAGGTCAAAGACATCTAAAAAAAATCGTGATAGTTGTTGCGTTTGACATTGGTTTTATGTATAATAGACAATGTTGGTCTTTGACTGCGATGATGTGGGAGGTTGCTGACACACCCGGCCGCTTTGCCATGGCGAGTGTGTGGGAAATTTCCACAGAGTATGTCTATTTTTAAAAATAGGCGAATAAAGGAGGGAAAATAATGGCAAAACAAAAAATTCGTATCCGTTTAAAAGCTTATGATCACAGAATCCTTGATCAATCTGCTGAGAAAATTGTTGAAACAGCAAAACGTTCAGGTGCAGCTGTATCCGGTCCGATTCCGCTACCAACTGAAAAGTCTGTTTACACTATTCTTCGTGCGGTTCATAAGTACAAAGATTCTCGTGAGCAATTCGAAATGCGGACACATAAGCGTCTAATCGACATCGTTAACCCAACACCACAAACTGTTGATGCGTTAATGAGATTGGATTTACCGTCTGGTGTTGATATCGAAATCAAATTATAATCCAATATAAAACAAACAAAATTAGGAGGTGTGACTTACATGACCAAAGGAATCTTAGGAAGAAAGATTGGTATGACTCAAGTATTTGCAGAGAACGGGAACTTAATTCCGGTAACTGTTGTTGAAGTTTCTCCAAACGTTGTTCTTCAAAAGAAATCAGTTGATACTGACGGCTATGAAGCTGTACAGGTTGGTTTCGAAGACAAACGTGAAAAACTGTCAAACAAACCGGAAAAAGGCCACGTTGCAAAAGCAAATACTGCTCCTAAGCGCTTCGTTCGGGAATTCCGAGGAGACGACTTAGCAAGCTATGAAGTTGGTCAAGAAGTCAAAGTTGATATTTTCGCTGCTGGCGATTTAGTAGATGTTACAGGAATCTCAAAGGGTAAAGGTTTCCAAGGCTCAATCAAACGCCACGGACAATCACGCGGCCCAATGGCTCACGGTTCTCGTTATCATCGTCGTCCTGGTTCTATGGGACCTGTTGCTCCAAACCGCGTATTCAAAGGTAAATTATTACCAGGTCGTATGGGCGGAGAACAAGTAACTGTACAAAACCTTGAGGTTGTTAAAGTTGATGCAGAACGCAATCTTCTTTTAATCAAAGGTAACGTTCCAGGAGCTAGAAAAGCTTTATTAAAAATTAAAGGTGCGGTAAAAGCATAGTCACTTCATGAGAAAGGAGGAACAAAGGAATGCCTAAAGTAGCATTATTAAACCAAACCGGTTCACAAGTTGGTGAAATCGAACTAAATGAATCAGTATTTGGTATTGAGCCTAACCAACACGTATTATTTGAAGCAATTGTTATGCAAAGAGCTTCATTACGTCAAGGAACTCATAAAGTAAAAAATCGTTCTGAGGTAGCAGGCGGTGGCCGTAAACCATGGCGTCAAAAAGGAACAGGACGTGCTCGTCAAGGTTCCATTCGCTCGCCACAATGGCGCGGAGGCGGTATTGTATTCGGTCCACAACCACGCAGCTACAGCTATAAATTACCTAAAAAAGTACGTCGTTTAGCCATCAAATCTGCTTTATCATCTAAAGTGTTAGAAGAAAACATTTTAGTATTAGATAGCTTAGCATTTGAAGCGCCAAAAACAAAAGACTTCAAAGCTGTTTTAAATGGTCTTTCTGTTGAGAAAAAAGCACTAATCGTTACTGCTGACCTTGATGAAAACGTAGCATTATCTGCTCGTAACATCCCTGGTGTAACAGTTGTTACTGCTGATGGAATCAACGTTTTAGACGTTGTAAACCATGATAAATTGATCATGACTAAAGCAGCGGTTGAAAAAGTAGAGGAGGTGCTTGCATAATGGATGCACGCGATATCATTAAGCGCCCCGTTATCACTGAACGTTCTACTGACCTAATTGCTGACAAGAAATATACGTTCGAAGTTGATGTGAAAGCTAATAAAACTCAAGTCAAAGATGCTGTTGAAGAAATCTTTGGTGTAAATGTTGAAAAAGTAAACATCATGAACTACAAAGGCAAGTTCAAGCGTATGGGTAAGTTCGGCGGCTATACAAACAAACGTCGTAAGGCAATTGTAAAATTGACTTCTGACAGCAAAGAAATTGAAATCTTCGAAAGCTAAAATTCACTAAGAAGAGGAGGGAAATAAAATGGCGATTAAAAAGTACAAACCTACCTCTAATGGTCGTCGCGGCATGACAGTGTCTGATTTCGCTGAAATCACAACTAGCACTCCAGAAAAGTCACTTTTAGCTCCGTTAAAGAGCAAGGGCGGCCGTAACAACCAAGGTAAGTTAACTGTTCGTCATCAAGGTGGCGGCCATAAGCGTCAATATCGTTTAATCGACTTTAAACGTAACAAAGATGGCATTCCAGGACGCGTTGCCACAATTGAGTACGATCCAAATCGTTCTGCAAATATTGCTCTAATTAATTATGTAGATGGAGAAAAGCGTTATATCCTAGCTCCTAAAAACCTAGAGGTTGGAATGGAGATTATGTCAGGTCCTGAAGCTGACATTAAAGTAGGTAATGCACTTCCATTAGCAAATATCCCAGTTGGTACTGTTGTACACAACATCGAACTAAAACCTGGTAAAGGTGGACAATTGGTTCGCTCTGCAGGTACATCTGCACAAGTACTAGGTAAAGAAGGTAAATACGTACTTGTACGTTTAACTTCTGGTGAAACACGTATGATTCTTTCTGAATGCCGTGCTTCAATCGGTCAAGTAGGAAACGAACAACACGAACTTATTAAAATTGGTAAAGCAGGTCGTTCTCGCTGGTTAGGCGTTCGCCCAACTGTTCGTGGATCTGTTATGAACCCTAACGATCACCCACACGGTGGTGGTGAAGGACGTTCACCAATCGGACGTAAGTCTCCAATGTCTCCTTGGGGCAAACCAACTCTTGGATACAAAACTCGTAAGAAGAAAAATAAATCCGACAAACTTATTATTCGTCGTCGTAAAAAATAACGTGTTTGAACTACGGTTCAAAACAAGAACCGTAGACCAATCACGAAGGGAGGTTCATTCATGGGTCGCAGCTTAAAAAAAGGACCATTTGTTGATGATCATTTAATGGTTAAGGTCGAAAAGTTAAATGAAACTGAAAAGAAACAAGTTATTAAAACTTGGTCTCGCCGTTCTACGATCTTCCCACAATTTATCGGTCATACGATCGCAGTTTATGATGGCCGTAAACATGTGCCTGTGTATGTTACCGAAGACATGGTAGGCCACAAACTTGGAGAATTCGCTCCAACTCGCGCTTACAGAGGTCATGGTAACGATGATAAGAAAACAAGACGTTAAGAGAGGAGGGCATCCTAATGCAAGCTAAAGCTGTTGCAAGAACAGTCCGTATTGCTCCTCGTAAAGTACGTTTAGTCGTCGATTTAATTCGAGGTAAGCAAGTTGGTGAAGCGGTGGCGATTTTAAATCTGACTCCGAAGGCTGCTTCTCCAGTAGTTGAGAAAGTATTAAAATCAGCTATGGCAAACGCCGAGCATAATTATGAAATGGATATAAACAACTTGGTAGTTGCTCAAGCATTCGTAGACGAAGGACCAACTTTAAAACGTTTCCGTCCTCGCGCTATGGGCCGTGCAAGCCAAATCAACAAACGCACTAGCCACATCACAATCGTGCTATCAGAAAAGAAGGAGGGATAATCAGTGGGTCAAAAGGTAAATCCAGTCGGTTTGCGTATTGGAATCATCCGTGATTGGGAATCTAAATGGTACGCAGGCAAAGACTTTGCTGATCTTTTACACGAAGACATTAAAGTTCGTGAATATATCACGAAACGTCTAAAAGACGCTTCAGTTTCTAAAGTTGAAATTGAACGTGCTGCAAACCGCGTAAATGTTACTGTTCATACTGCAAAGCCTGGTATGGTTATCGGTAAGGGCGGTACAGAAGTTGAAGCACTTCGTAAAGCGTTAAATCAATTAACTGGCAAGCGTGTTCACATTAACATTCTTGAAATCAAGAAAGCTGATATTGATGCGAAACTCGTTGCCGAAAATATTGCCCGTCAATTAGAAAACCGTGTATCTTTCCGCCGTGCACAGAAGCAAGTTATTCAACGTGCAATGCGCGCAGGTGCAAAAGGTATTAAAACAATGGTATCTGGTCGTCTAGGCGGTGCCGATATCGCTCGTTCTGAACATTACAGCGAAGGAACAGTTCCACTTCATACACTTCGCGCTGATATCGACTATGCTACAGCAGAAGCGGACACTACTTATGGAAAACTTGGTGTGAAAGTATGGATCTATCGTGGAGAGGTCCTTCCTACTAAGAAGAAATCCGAGGAAGGAGGCAAATAATATGTTATTGCCAAAACGCGTAAAATTTCGCCGTCAACACCGTGGAAAAATGCGTGGTAACGCTAAAGGCGGCACTGAAGTAACATTTGGTGAATTCGGTCTGCAAGCAATGGAAGCTTCTTGGGTTACTAACCGTCAAATTGAAGCTGCCCGTCGTGCAATGACTCGTTATATGAAACGTGGCGGTAAAGTTTGGATCAAAATTTTCCCTCACAAGCCATACACTGCAAAGCCTCTAGAAGTGCGGATGGGTTCCGGTAAAGGTTCTCCTGAAGGCTGGGTAGCAGTAGTTAAACCTGGCAAAATCATGTTTGAACTTGCCGGTGTATCTGAAGAAGTCGCACGTGAAGCTCTTCGTCTTGCTGCACACAAACTTCCAGTAAAATGTAAGTTTGTAAAACGTGAAGAAATTGGTGGTGAATCAAATGAAAGCTAATGAAATTCGTGACCTTACCACTGCTGAAATTGAACAAAAAGTTAAATCTCTAAAAGAAGAGCTTTTCAACCTTCGCTTTCAATTGGCGACTGGACAACTTGAAAACACAGCTCGTATCCGTGAAGTACGCAAAGCAATCGCTCGCATGAAAACTGTGATTCGCGAGAGAGAGATTAGCGTTAACAAGTAGAAACTAAAGAGGAGGTTCACGATAAGATGAGTGAACGTAACCAGCGCAAGGTTTACACTGGACGCGTAGTTTCTGACAAGATGGACAAAACTGTTACCGTTCTTGTTGAAACATACAAAAAGCATCCGCTATACGGTAAACGCGTTAAGTACTCTAAGAAGTACAAAGCTCATGATGAGCAAAATACAGCAAAAGTCGGCGACATCGTTCGCATTATGGAAACTCGCCCACTTTCAGCTACAAAACGCTTCCGTTTAGTTGAAGTAGTAGAAAAAGCAGTTATTATTTAATTGTTCGGATAAGCTTCATTCCGAAGGGAGGTTACACACATGATTCAACAAGAATCACGTTTAAAGGTTGCTGACAACTCTGGTGCTCGTGAAGTACTGACTATTAAAGTTCTTGGTGGTTCAGGCCGTAAAACGGCAAACATCGGCGATATTATCGTCTGCACCGTAAAACAAGCAACACCAGGTGGCGTTGTTAAAAAAGGTGATGTTGTTAAGGCAGTAGTAGTGCGTACAAAGAGCGGTGTTCGTCGTCAAGACGGTTCATACATCCGTTTCGATGAAAACGCATGTGTCATTATCAAAGAGGATAAGAGCCCGCGTGGAACTCGTATCTTCGGACCAGTTGCCCGCGAACTTCGCGATAACAACTTTATGAAAATTGTTTCTTTAGCTCCAGAAGTTCTATAATATTAATCCAATTGCCTTTAAGGAGGTGCTTACGGATGCATGTAAAAAAAGGTGATAAGGTCAGAGTCATGACTGGTAAGGATAAAGGCAAAACAGGCGTAATCCTGGCTGCTTATCCTAAAGATAACCGTGTACTTGTAGAAGGTGTTAACATTGTGAAAAAACACTCTAAACCTTCTCAAGCTAACCCACAGGGCGGTATTATCAGCTTCGAGGCTCCTATTCATGTGTCAAATGTAATGCCTATCGATCCTAAGACTGGTAACCCAACTCGTGTTGGCCACAAAGTGGTTGATGGCAAAAAAGTACGCGTAGCAAAATCCGGTGAAGTTTTAGATAAATAGTTTAAAAAAGAAGGGAGGTACACAAAATGAACCGCCTAAAAGAAAAGTATGTTAAAGAAATTACTCCAGCTCTTATGAGCAAGTTCAATTATAAATCTGTTATGCAGGTACCAAAGCTTGAAAAGATCGTTATTAACATGGGTGTAGGTGACGCAGTTCAGAACGCTAAAGCCCTTGATAACGCAGTTGAAGAATTAGCAACAATCACTGGTCAAAAGCCAGTTGTGACTCGTGCAAAGAAATCTATTGCTGGTTTCCGTCTTCGTGAAGGTATGCCAATCGGCGCTAAAGTTACACTTCGCGGCGAGCGCATGTACCAATTCTTAGACAAATTAGTTTCTGTTTCTTTACCACGTGTACGTGACTTCCGCGGTATTTCAAAAAAAGCTTTTGATGGCCGTGGTAACTACACTTTAGGGATTAAAGAACAGTTAATCTTCCCTGAAATTGATTACGATAAAGTAAGTAAAGTACGTGGAATGGATATTGTTATCGTAACAACAGCAAATACTGATGAAGAGTCCCGTGAACTTTTAACTCAATTCGGAATGCCATTCCAAAAGTAATCGCTAAATAAGGAGGCGAAAACGTGGCTAAAAAGTCAATGATTGCGAAACAAAAGCGCGCGCCTAAATTCAAAGTACAAGAGTATACCCGTTGCGAACGTTGCGGCCGTCCACACTCTGTATATCGCAAATTTAAGCTTTGCCGTATTTGTTTCCGTGAATTAGCATATAAAGGACAAATTCCTGGTGTTAAAAAAGCTAGCTGGTAAAAACTAGAGCTTGTGGAAGGAGGTAAAAAATAATGGTCATGACAGATCCAATTGCAGATATGCTCACTCGCATTCGTAATGCGAACATGGTACGTCACGAAAAATTAGAAGTACCTGCTTCTAATATCAAAAAAGAAATTGCTGAAATTCTAAAGCGTGAAGGTTTCGTACGTGACGTTGAATATATCGAAGACAACAAACAAGGTATCATCCGTATCTTCCTAAAATACGGTGCAAATAACGAACGTGTTATTACTGGTCTTAAGCGCATAAGCAAGCCTGGTCTTCGCGTTTATGCAAAATCCAATGAAGTACCACGTGTACTTAACGGACTTGGAATCGCACTTGTTTCAACTTCAACAGGTGTGGTAACGGATAAAGAAGCTCGTGCCAAGCAAATCGGCGGAGAAGTTTTAGCTTACGTTTGGTAATCGATTTTTTGAATGAATGGAGGTGCACTAAATGTCTCGCGTAGGAAAAAAACCTATTGAAATCCCAGCAGGTGTAACAGTTACTAACAATAACAACACCATTACTGTTAAAGGACCAAAAGGCGAACTGACTCGTACTTTTAATCCTGAAATTACAATCAACATTGAAGAGAACACTGTAACAATCACTCGTCCATCTGACGTGAAAGAACACCGCGCATTGCACGGTACAACACGTGCGGTAATCGCGAATATGATCGAAGGTGTTTCTAAAGGCTTTGAAAAGAGATTAGAGTTAATCGGGGTTGGATACCGTGCTCAAAAGCAAGGTAACAAACTTGTATTAAACGTTGGATACTCTCACCCAGTGGAAATTGAACCTGAAACGGGTCTTGAAGTAGAAGTACCAGCTAACACAAAGATCACTGTTAGAGGTACTGACAAAGAACGTGTTGGTGCATTAGCAGCCAATATTCGTCAGGTTCGTCCTCCAGAGCCGTATAAAGGCAAAGGAATTCGTTACGAAGGCGAATTTGTTCGTCGCAAAGAAGGTAAAACAGGTAAGTAATGCCGCATAAGTAAACGAAAGGAGTGACGTAAATGATTACGAAGCAAGATAAAAACGCTACTCGCAAGAAAAGACATGCTCGTGTTCGTGCGAAGCTTAGCGGTACCTCTGCTCGTCCACGTCTAAACGTGTTTCGTTCTAACCAGCATATTTATGCTCAGGTAATCGATGACACTAAGGGAGTTACTATTGCAAGTGCTTCTACATTAGATAAAGAACTAAGCCTTGAGTCAACTAGCAATCTTGAAGCTGCTCAAAAGGTTGGAGAATTAGTTGCTAAGCGTGCGGTTGAAAAAGGTATCTCTGCAGTTGTTTTTGACCGCGGAGGTTATCTATACCACGGTCGTATTCAAGCATTAGCCGATGCTGCCCGTGAAAACGGCTTACAATTTTAATAGACAAAGGAGGGACATATAATAATGCGTCGCATTGATCCAAACAAACTTGAACTAGAAGAACGCGTAGTTACGATTAACCGTGTTGCGAAGGTAGTTAAAGGTGGACGTCGTTTCCGTTTCTCTGCACTTGTCGTTGTAGGAGATAAGAACGGTCATGTCGGTTTCGGTACTGGTAAAGCACAAGAGGTACCTGATGCAATCCGCAAAGCTATCGAAGATGCTAAGAAAAACTTAATTGAAGTACCAATGGTTGGAACAACAGTTCCTCATGAAGTAATTGGCCGCTTTGGTGCTGGCGAAATCCTTTTAAAGCCTGCTTCTGAAGGTACTGGAGTTATCGCTGGTGGTCCAGTTCGTGCTGTGCTTGAATTGGCTGGTGTAGCGGATATCCTTTCTAAATCTTTGGGAACAAACACCCCGATTAACATGGTACGTGCTACAGTTGATGGTTTAAAACAATTAAAACGTGCTGAAGACGTAGCGAAATTACGTGGTAAATCAGTAGAAGAACTGTTAGGATAAGGAGGGAAATCTAATGGCGAATAAACTTTCAGTTACCCTCACCCGCAGCTTAATTGGTCGTCCTGAAGACCAACGCGAAACAGTGAAAGCGCTAGGTTTACGTAAATTAAATCAAACAGTTGAGCATCAAGATAACGCTGCTATTCGCGGTATGATTAATAAAGTTGCTCACCTTGTAACAGTTAAAGAACAATAAAAGTTGTTTTCTTTCATAAGGAGGTGCCAATATGAAACTTCACGAGTTAAAACCTGCTGAAGGCTCACGTCATGAGCGTAAGCGTTTGGGTCGCGGTATCGGATCTGGCCAAGGAAAGACTGCCGGTAAAGGTCATAAAGGTCAAAATGCCCGTTCTGGCGGCGGTGTACGTGTTGGTTTTGAAGGTGGTCAAACACCTTTATTCCGTCGTTTACCAAAGCGCGGATTTACTAACATCAACCGCAAGGAATATGCAGTTGTAAACTTAGATGCATTGAACCGCTTTGAAGAAGGTACAGAAGTTACTCCAGAACTTCTTATCGAAACAGGCGTAGTAAGTAACGAAAAAGCAGGAATCAAAATTCTTGCTAAAGGGAACGTAGAGAAAAAGCTGACTGTAAAAGCTCACAAATTCTCCTCTGCTGCTAAGGAAGCGATCGAAGCTGCTGGTGGAACTACTGAGGTGATCTAATGTTCCAGACGATCTCCAATTTTATGCGCGTGGGTGATATACGTCGAAAGATCATATTCACCCTATTAATGTTAGTAGTATTCCGAATCGGTACCTTCATACCGGTTCCAAGTGTAAATGCTGATGCCCTTGCAGCGCAGGATAAGCTGAGTGTATTTGGTGTTCTAAATACATTTGGCGGAGGAGCATTAAAGCAATTCTCCATCTTTGCTATGGGTATCATGCCTTACATTACCGCTTCGATTATTATTCAGTTATTACAAATGGACGTGGTTCCTAAGTTTACTGAATGGTCGAAGCAAGGTGAGTCAGGCCGTCGCAAGCTTGCCCAATTCACCCGATATTTCACAATTGTGCTTGGGTTTATCCAAGCATTAGGTATGTCTTACGGATTTAATAATATGTCTAACGGACAATTGATCTTAAATCCAGGAATCGGTACTTATTTGTTAATTGCGGTGGTGTTAACAGCAGGTACATCATTTTTGATGTGGTTAGGTGAGCAAATTACCTCTAAAGGTGTGGGAAATGGTATTTCCATCATCATCTTTGCTGGTATTGTTGCCGGTATTCCAACTGTAATGAATCAAATCTTTGTTCAACAGTTTGAAAATGCAGGGGATAAGCTATTCCTAAACATTGTTACCGTCGTCTTAATTGCACTCGCTATTATTGCAATTATTGTTGGTGTTATTTTCATCCAGCAAGCAACACGTAAGATTCCAATTCAATATGCAAAACGTATGGCAGTTGGCCGTAACCCTGTCGGCGGACAGTCTACCCATATGCCATTAAAGGTTAACGCAGCAGGTGTTATTCCTGTTATCTTTGCTGTTTCATTCATTGTAACGCCAAGAACGATCGCATCCTTCTTCCCAACGAATGATGTAACGGCTTGGATCGTAAAAGTGTTTGATTATTCTCATCCAATCGGGATGATTATGTATGCAGCTTTGATTATCGCGTTTACTTATTTTTATGCCTTTATTCAAGTTAACCCTGAACAAGCAGCGGAAAACTTACAAAAGCAAAGCGGCTATATTCCAGGAATTCGTCCTGGCAAGAGCACGCAAGAATATTTAACGCGCGTCTTATACCGTTTAACATTTGTCGGAGCCATTTTCCTTGCAGTAATTGCTGTCCTTCCAGTTTTATTTATTAAAATTGCGAACTTGCCGCAATCAGCACAAATTGGCGGAACAAGCTTGCTCATCGTAGTCGGTGTAGCGCTGGAAACGTATAAGCAGCTTGAAGCACAATTGGTTAAACGTCATTATAAAGGATTTATAAAATAATAGGTTTGTCGGGACCCTTCCTGGGCCCCAAAACCTACACATAGCACGAGGGGGAATACGTGTGAACTTAGTATTAATGGGTCTTCCCGGCGCCGGTAAAGGCACCCAGGCTGAAAAAATTGTCGAGCAATACGGCATCCCTCATATTTCTACTGGAGATATGTTCCGTGCAGCGATGAAGGAAGGTACAGAGCTTGGGCTAAAGGCGAAATCCTTTATGGACCAAGGCGAATTGGTACCTGATGAGGTAACGATCGGTATTGTTCGTGAACGTCTTAGCAAAGAAGATTGCCAGAAGGGCTTTTTGCTTGATGGCTTTCCAAGAACGGTACCACAAGCGGAAGCGTTAGAAAATCTATTAGTTGATTTAAATAAAAAAATTGACTATGTGATTAATATAGACGTGGACAAAAGCATCCTAATGGACCGTTTGACAGGACGGCGAATTTGCAAGGAGTGCGGCTCTACTTATCATTTAGTGTTTAACCCGCCTGCCAAAGAAGGCGTGTGCGACCGGTGCGGCGGCGAGTTATATCAACGCGCTGATGATAATGCCGAAACTGTGCAAAATCGTTTGGACGTTAATATCAAACAGCAAGAACCATTATTAACTTTTTATGAAAAAAAGGGTTATTTACGCACGATCGATGGTCAGCAGGATATTCACAAGGTGTTTGGTGATATTCAAGAACTCGTTGGGGGTTTGCGCTGAATGATCATCTGCGAAGCCCTTGGAAACCGGGCAGGCGACTCTCGAATATCTCCGATAAGATTGAAAAGTATGTAAGCAAAATGGTTTTTCTAGTGTACGCGAGTATGCAGAACACGGTTCAGGGCAAAACTTACATGGGGTAAAGAACTTTTTTATATGTTCATATGTTTAGTAATCATTACTAGCGGACAGCGAACGTTCTTTATGTTAGAATTGTAAGGTTGAAACTTTGTACTAACAAGAAGCCTCGCTTTACATTACTGTTTGTAATGAACGCAATTTTTATAGAGAAGGGAGACGAGACCCGTGGCCAAAGATGATGTAATTGAAATTGAAGGTAAGGTAATTGAAACTTTGCCAAATGCGATGTTTAAGGTAGAATTGGAAAATGGTCATACGGTGTTGGCTCATGTTTCCGGTAAAATCCGCATGCACTTCATCAGGATTCTTCCAGGAGACAAGGTTACTGTAGAGCTTTCTCCATATGACTTGACACGCGGAAGAATTACCTACCGCTTTAAATAATTGAAGCACTCCGTATTACCAAGGAGGTTAGGATCATGAAAGTAAGACCATCTGTAAAACCAATCTGCGAAAAGTGCAAAGTCATCCGCAGACGTGGTAAAGTCATGGTTATCTGTGAAAACCCTAAACATAAACAAAAACAAGGCTAAATTTAAGGGAGGTGCACATATTAAATGGCACGTATTGCTGGTGTAGATATTCCACGTGAAAAGCGTGTAGTTATCTCTTTAACTTACATTTTTGGTATTGGTAAACCAACTGCTCAAAAAATCTTGGCAGAAGCTGGTGTATCCGAAGATACTCGTGTACGCGATTTAACTGAAGACGAATTAAACAAAATCCGTGATATCATCGATAAGCTGAAAGTTGAAGGAGACCTTCGTCGTGAAGTTTCTCTAAACATCAAGCGTTTGATGGAAATCGGCTGCTACCGTGGATTGCGTCATCGTCGTGGTTTACCTGTTCGTGGACAAAATACGAAAAACAACGCTCGTACTCGCAAAGGTCCTCGTAAGACTGTTGCGAACAAGAAGAAGTAATCGGCAAAGGAGGTTCATATAAATGGCTCGTAAAACTAATACACGTAAACGTCGTGTTAAAAAGAATATTGAAGCAGGTATTGCTCATATCCGTTCAACATTCAACAATACGATTGTAACAATCACTGATGTTCATGGAAATGCTATTTCATGGTCAAGTGCTGGTGCGCTTGGATTTAAAGGTTCTCGTAAATCTACTCCATTCGCAGCGCAAATGGCTGCTGAAACTGCTGCAAAGGCATCAATGGAACATGGTATGAAAACTTTAGAAGTAACTGTTAAAGGACCTGGTTCAGGCCGTGAAGCTGCTATTCGTGCACTTCAAGCTGCTGGTCTTGAAGTTACTGCTATTAAAGACGTTACTCCAGTTCCTCATAACGGATGCCGTCCGCCAAAACGTCGTCGCGTTTAATTTTTCTGTATAGAATTTGTATCATTTGTCAATAATGGGATATGATATGAATTTATTGTCTATTTACAGAAGATTTATTCCAGTTGTTGTGCACAAAACGGGAACGTAAACATGGGGGAATTTCGATTAGTCACACTAGTCGAGGTTTCGACGTTTTGAAGGAGGGTTATTTGATGATCGAAATAGAAAAACCAAAAATCGAAACGATTGAGATCAACGATGATGCCAAATACGGGAAGTTCGTCGTAGAGCCACTAGAGCGTGGATATGGTACCACTTTGGGTAACTCCTTACGTCGTATCCTTTTATCTTCACTCCCAGGTGCCGCTGTTACTTCGATTCAAATTGATGGGGTACTACATGAGTTCTCAACAATTGAAGGCGTCGTAGAGGATGTAACATCCATCATTTTAAACATTAAGAAATTAGCTTTAAAAATCTACTCTGAAGAAGAGAAAACACTTGAAATCGATATTCAAGGTGAAGGACCTGTCAAAGCGGGAAATATCACGCATGACAGCGATGTTGAGATTTTGAATCCAGACCTTCACATTGCAACATTGGCGGCAAATGGACATCTTCACATGCGCTTAACAGCACGTCGCGGCCGCGGCTATACGCCTGCTGACCAAAACAAACGTGAAGATCAGCCAATCGGTGTTATTCCGATTGATTCCATCTATACTCCAGTTTCTCGTGTATCTTATCAAGTAGAAAATACTCGTGTTGGTCAGATGACAAACTATGACAAGCTAACGCTTGATGTTTGGACAGATGGAAGCACTGGGCCAAAAGAAGCGATTGCTCTTGGGTCAAAAATCTTAACTGAGCATTTGAATATCTTCGTTGGGTTGACTGATGAAGCTCAAAATGCTGAAATCATGATTGAAAAAGAAGAAGATCAAAAAGAAAAAGTTCTTGAAATGACAATTGAGGAACTGGACCTTTCTGTTCGTTCTTATAACTGCTTAAAGCGTGCCGGTATTAACACTGTTCAGGAATTGGCTAACAAGACTGAAGAAGATATGATGAAAGTGCGCAACTTAGGCCGTAAATCACTCGAAGAAGTGAAGGCTAAACTAGAAGAGCTTGGATTGGGCTTACGCAAGGACGACTAGTCCGAAGTTTAATCCGCCCTAATGACTTCAAAAAGGAGGGAACCCTTCATGGCATACAGAAAGTTAGGACGTACAAGTGCACAGCGTAAAGCTATGCTTCGCGATTTAACAACAGACTTAATCATCAACGAGCGCATTGAAACAACAGAAACTCGTGCGAAAGAACTTCGCTCTACTGTTGAGAAGATGATCACTCTTGGAAAGCGCGGTGACCTACACGCTCGCCGTCAAGCAGCTTCTTACGTTCGTAACGAAGTAGCAAACGCTGAAAATGGTCAAGATGCACTTCAAAAACTATTCACTGATATCGCTCCACGTTATCAAGAGCGTCAAGGTGGTTATACTCGTATCATGAAACTTGGACCACGCCGCGGCGATGGTGCACCAATGGTTATCATCGAGTTAGTTTAATATTTTTTACAGACAACAAGGGTACTGGACAGGTTTAGAACAAACTAGTTCTCTGCCCTTTTTCTGTATATACACTTGAATAATTATGAACCAAGCCAAAAAGAGCGTTACGATGAGCGTAACTCCTTTATCCAGGAGCCAACTTATAGGTTGTTATAGCCTTCCCGGGAAGATAAGGAGTCATTCCTTCTCTTCATTGCGTCTCGTCTAGCTCATGCACCTCCTCCCAACCCGTTCAGGCAGTCGAAATTCGTTCCTGCCTGGGGATGAGGTGCAGGCTTTTTTTGTATCTAAGGAAAACGGGCGGAGCGCCGCTCATGTCCATTGGTATAGAGAAGTAGAAAATACAAGATTATTTTTAGCGGTTTGAATTAAGTTTTGCCTAGCTCTGCTCACACCGCCTTTTCTTTTACAATGGTCATTTTGATAGTTTAGAATAGATGAGTTGAGGCGAGGGGGAAGCAGGATGGATAAGTCGATCGTATCGCTTAAAGATGTTTCATTTCAGTACGATGATCAGGAGCAATATGCTCTTAAATCTGTCACGTTTGATATACACGACGGAGAATGGCTGGCGATTGTCGGTCATAATGGTTCCGGCAAATCAACGATGGCCAAGCTGTTAAACGGTTTGCAGTTTCCAAGTAAAGGTGAAATCTTTGTCTGCGGGATACAGTTAAATGATGAATCTGTTTGGGATGTTCGTAAGCAACTCGGGATGGTTTTTCAGAATCCCGACAATCAGTTTGTTGGCACAACGGTACAGGATGATGTGGCTTTTGGTTTAGAAAATATGGGTATTCCCCGTGAAGAAATGGTTGGACGGGTCCAGGATGCTTTGAAAAAGGTTAAAATGGATCAATTTCTATATCAAGAGCCCCACCATCTTTCAGGTGGACAAAAGCAGCGGGTGGCGATTGCTGGTGTATTGGCATTGAGGCCGTCCATCATTATCCTGGATGAAGCAACATCGATGCTGGACCCCAGAGGTCGGGAAGAGGTCTTGGAGACTGTTCGGACCTTGAAAAACGAAAAAGCTTTAACCGTTATCTCGATAACACATGATTTGGATGAGGCAGCCAAAGCCGACCGGATCATCGTCATGAATAAAGGGGAAGTTTACCGGGAAGGAACCCCTGAGGAAATCTTTTCAATGGATGAAGAACTTGTGCAGTTAGGGCTCGATATTCCGTTTTCAGTGAAAATGAGCAAAGCGTTCCGACAGCACGGATTTCAATTATCAAAGCATTTCTTATCGGAAGAAGAGTTGGTGACAGAGCTATGGACATCTCACTCTCACATGTAGAATACCGTTACCAGGCGGGGACGCCATTTGAACGATTAGCCATTCAGGATGTTTCAATCAATATTCCTTCCGGCACCTATTTGGCGCTGATTGGTCATACCGGTTCAGGCAAATCGACAGTACTGCAGCATCTGAATGCACTCCTGCAGCCGACCGAAGGAACGGTTAAAATTGGTGATCGAGAAGTAAAGGCCCATGAAAAAAATAAGAATCTTCGCGCTGTCCGTCAGCGGGTTGGCATTGTGTTCCAGTTTCCGGAGCATCAGTTATTTGAAGAAACAGTTGAAAAGGATATTATTTTTGGACCTATGAATTTCGGTGTTTCCGAGTCAGAAGCAAAAGATCGGGCCCGAGTTGCCTTAAAGCAGGTTGGTTTAGGTGAAGAGATATTAGAAAAATCACCGTTTGACCTGTCAGGCGGGCAAATGCGCCGGGTTGCCATTGCTGGTGTTCTGGCGATGAACCCTGAGATAATCGTGCTCGATGAACCGACAGCTGGATTAGATCCGCGCGGCCGTAAAGAGATTATGGATATGTTTTATTCACTTCATAAAGACAGAAAACTGTCTACCATTTTGGTTACCCACAGCATGGAAGATGCGGCACGATATGCGGATCAAATTGTGATTATGCAGCAGGGCCGTGTCGTTAAAAAGGGCACCCCGGAAGAAATCTTCTCAGTGCCCGAAGAATTGGTGCAAATGGGTCTCGATGTTCCAGAGGTAGTACGATTCCAGTTAAAGCTAGAAGAAAAAACCGGCCTTAAACTAGGGAAAATCTATTTATCAATTGAAGAATTAACAGCAGCGGTCACAGAGCGCCTGAGCGGAGGTGTCCGCACATGATGGAAAAAATGATTTTTGGGCGTTATGTACCGGCAGACTCAGTGATGCACCGAATGGATCCTCGTGCCAAGCTAATTATTATTTTTCTGTTTGTTTGTATTATTTTTCTCGCCAATAATTGGCTTACCTATGCACTTATCGGAATTTATACTTTTATCATGCTTGGCATGTCCCGCGTCCCATTCAAGTTTTTATTTGGCGGCCTAAAGCCAATCCTGTGGCTTGTGTTGTTTACATTTTTATTGCAGGTGTTTTTTACCAAAGATGGAGCTCTCGTATGGTCATGGGGTCCGGTTAAGATATATGAAGGAGGCATCCGGATGGGATTATTTATTTCCTTACGGTTCTTCTTCCTAATCTTGATGACATCCCTGCTGACGCTGACGACCACACCGATTGAGATTACCGATGGCTTGGAGACATTGCTGCATCCGTTAAAAAAGGTGAAGTTTCCCGTTCATGAGATGGCGTTGATGATGTCGATTTCGCTGCGGTTTATTCCGACGTTAATGCAGGAGACCGACAAAATTATGAAGGCGCAAATTGCCCGCGGTGTAGAGTTTGCAAGCGGACCGATTAAGGAGCGTATCAAGGCGGTCATTCCGCTATTGATTCCTTTGTTCGTGAGCTCGTTTAAGCGTGCTGAAGAGATGGCGGTAGCAATGGAAGCCAGAGGCTACCGCGGCGGTGAAGGCAGAACCAAATACCGCCAGTTAAACTGGAGAATGGGTGATACCATTCAGCTTATCGTGCTGGCTGGTTTAACCGTTTTATTAATTTTATTACGCTCATAATGGGGTTTGTTGGTAATGCAAAGATATAAGGGTGTTATCGCCTATGATGGCAGCGGCTTTCTTGGCTATCAGGTTCAACCCACGGGCCGCACTGTTCAGGCTGAGCTCGAGGCCGCACTGAAAAAAATTCATAAGGGCGCTGCG
Source organism: Neobacillus sp. B24 (assembly GCF_055381825.1). NCBI lineage: Bacteria > Bacillati > Bacillota > Bacilli > Caryophanales > Bacillaceae > Neobacillus > Neobacillus sp. B24. The sequence continues at coordinate 150,958 of NZ_AP035777.1, forward strand.
GTCAAGGTAGTTGGTTCCGGGCGAACAGATGCCGGTGTCCATGCCCGCGGGCAAGTGATTCATTTTGATTCACCGCTGACAATTCCTGCTGAGAGGTGGCCAGTAGCGTTAAATTCATTGCTGCCTGACGATATTGCAGTACTTTCAGTAGAGAAAGCGGATGAGTCTTTCCATGCGCGGTTTCAGGCTGCCGGAAAGGAATATCGGTATCAGCTTCTTTTGTCGGGGGTACGGGATCCGTTCCTGCGGAGCTATGCATATCGGTATCCATATGCGTTGAATTTAAAGGCAATGCGGGAGGCTGGCACCTATCTGCTTGGGACCCATGATTTCACCAGCTTTTGCGCCGCCAAGACCGAGGTGGTCGATAAGGTGCGCACAATTGAAACGATTGAGTTCCTTGAAGACGGTGGTTTGCTTACAATCCGCTTTGTCGGTAATGGTTTCCTATACAACATGGTGCGGATACTCGTCGGAACCTTGCTTGAGGTCGGTTCGGGGGATCGTGACCCTGAGGAGATATTGAGAATCCTCGAAGCGAAGGACCGCCGCGTGGCTGGAAAAACCGCCCCAGCAAATGGGCTGTATCTTTGGAAAGTGTTTTATTAAAAGGTAATTATGCTGTTTCGCAGATATATTGACATTTTCGCGGATATCAGGTTTAGAATCGCGGATATATCGTATTTTCCGCGGATAAATTGCCTCAAACCGCGGATAAATTCTTAAATTCCGCGGATATAATTTATCACTTTTAAAAACAACCCATCCTGGTGTAACATTTTCTTGACAATTGGACCACAACTATTTATTATATTATATGTGTGTGTGTTTAATCCCACGATAAAGCCCCGGAAAGTCTTCATCGTGATTGAAAATATATGATTTGAAACTTAGAGCGCACGTTTGGCTAAAGACTCCATTCCCGGAACAGAATCGGAGATTTAAAAGCTTTGATGGTGCGAGAACAAATAACCTTTATGGATCTAATTAGGAGGGAACCTCATGCGTACAACGTTTATGGCAAATGCCAACAATATCGAGCGTAAATGGTACGTAGTTGATGCAGAAGGCAAAACTCTTGGACGTCTTGCTTCTGAAGTTGCATCAATCCTACGTGGTAAAAACAAACCAACTTTTACACCACATGTTGACACTGGTGATAATGTAATCATCATTAATGCATCTAAAGTAACTTTAACTGGTAACAAATTAAATGACAAAATCTACTACCGTCACACAATGCACCCAGGCGGTTTAAAGCAAAGAACTGCTCTTGAAATGCGTACGAACTATGCTGAGAAAATGATCGAGCTTGCTGTTAAAGGTATGCTTCCAAAGAATTCTCTTGGCCGTCAAATGTTCAAAAAATTACACGTATACGCTGGTGCAGAACATCCGCACCAAGCACAACAACCTGAAGTTTACGAACTTCGCGGTTAATTAAAGGGAGGGAATTAACTTGGCACAAGTTCAATATATTGGTACTGGTCGTCGTAAGAGCTCTGTCGCACGTGTGCGCTTAGTTCCAGGTACAGGTAAAATCACTATTAACGATCGTGACATTAATGAGTATATCCCATTCGAAGCTTTACGTGTTGTTGTAAGACAACCATTAGTAGCTACTGAAACTGTTGGCAGCTATGATGTTCTAGTAAACGTAAGCGGCGGTGGTTACACAGGTCAAGCAGGCGCAATCCGTCATGGTGTTGCTCGTGCATTACTTCAAGTTGACCCAGAATATCGTCCAACATTAAAGCGCGCTGGTCTGTTAACTCGTGACCCACGTATGAAAGAACGTAAGAAATACGGTCTTAAAGGCGCTCGTCGTGCACCTCAGTTCTCAAAACGTTAATCTTTATGTGTTCAAAGGCTCTCAACCAATTTGGTTGGGGGTCTTTTATTTTTTCTGCTATCTTCGGACAAAATCGGTGTTGGAAGAGGAGAAAATGTCCGAAGACGAGCTACCTTCGGACAAAACGGGTGTTGGAAGAGGAGAAAATGTCCGAAGACGAGTTACCTTCGGACAAAATGGGTGCTGGAAGAAAAGAAAATGTCTGAAGATGAGCTATCTTCGGACAAAAATGGTGGTGTAAAAGGCTCGACTTTTTATGCATTTTAATTATTTATGACCAACGATTGGATGCGGCACATATGGCTCTTCCAAGAAGGTCATCTCTTCAGATGTTAACTTAATGGATAATGCGCCTGCTGCATTTTCAAGATGGGAGATTTTCTGGGCCCCGATAATTGGTGATGTGACCGGCTCTTTATTCAGAAGCCAGGCTAATGCGATCTGAACACGGGGAACGCCATATTTCTCTGCAAGTGATGCAACCCGTTCCACGACCAATCGATCGGCATCAGCTGTTGCATCATATTTCGATTTTTGTACTTTATCCGTTTCGGAACGATGCGTTGTTTCTGACCAGTCTCGAGTCAATCTCCCAGAGGCAAGCGGACTATACGGAGTCACTGCAATTTTTTCCTCTTTACATAGTGGGAGCATCTCGCGTTCCTCTTCGCGGTAGATAAGGTTGTAATGATTCTGCATCGACACAAACTTGGTCCAGCCATGTTTCTCCGCAACATCAATGCCTTTTGGAACTGCCAGGCAAACATGGCAGAAGCCCCGATATATCTTGCTTTTCCAGCCTTCACGATATCATGCATTGTTTCCATTGTTTCTTCGATCGGTGTATTGTAATCCCAGCGGTGGATGATATAAAGGTCAACATAATCTGTTCCTAGGCGCTTAAGACTATTATCAATTTGGCTCATGATGTGTTTCCGGGACAGTCCGCCGCCATTTGGCCCTTCATGCATCTGGCCATGTACCTTGGTGGCAATGACGATTTCATCACGATTAGCAAAATCCTTAAGAGCGCGGCTAAGATATTCCTCACTTGTACCCAAGGAATATACATTCGCCGTATCAAAAAAGTTAATGCCAAGTTCAAGGGCCTTTTTGATAATTGGACGGCCGTTCTCCTCATTAAGCACCCACTCATGAAGCCAGCGTTTCGCATCGCCGAAGCCCATGCAGCCAAGGCAAAGCCGTGATACATCCATGCCTGTATTACCGAGTTTTACATATTCCATATTTGCAAACCTCTCTTTCAAAACTATTGTATATTGTTTGTACCTTACAGAAGCCTTTAATACTCTTATTATGTATTAATTGAAAAAGCAACCGGTACCACAATCATCCCAAATCATTACCTAATCCTCTCACAGGTACTTACACAATAGATATGAATGCTTTATAATGACACTATTAGCGTAGAAGGGACGGGTGAACATATGTCTGAACAAATCTTTCAAAAGCAGGCTGAACTTACTGAACTTATTGAGCGCTTTACGGGTCAGGTCGGTGCTCATGAGACTGCGATTCCGTCTTTGGTGTTGATTCGTCGTTCTGAAGTTTCCGAACCGACCCATGGAGTCTATAAGCCTTGTTTTTGTATCGTTGTTCACGGTTTAAAGGAAGTATTGCTAGGACAAGAACGCTATCAATATGGTCCTGGTGACTACTTTGTGGCTTCAGTTGACCTTCCGGTGACCAGCCAAATTATTAAAGCTTCTTCAGACGTTCCGTATTTGGCTCTTAAACTTGAATTTACCCCAAGTCAAATCTTGGAGGTTATTAATGAATCTAAAATTGAAGTGGGTACGAAAGAGCATGCGAAGCGGGGAATGTTTGTCAGCCAAATAGAACCATCTCTACTGGATGCGGTAACGAGGCTGATTAAACTTTTGGAAAATCCGGCAGATATACCGGTACTTGCTCCTCTATTCACAAAGGAAATTCTTTATCGGGTTCTGCAGGGAAAGAATGGGGAAATTCTTAAGCAAATTGCAATAGATGGCAGTAGTACCAATCAAATCAGAGATGTGATTGAACAAATTACTAATAACTATGAAAAGTCCTTACGGGTTGAGGAATTGGCGGAAGCCGCGAATATGAGTGTGTCTTCGCTGCACCGGCATTTTAAAGAGGTAACCGCAATGAGCCCGATACAGTTTCAAAAACAGCTGAGATTGCAGGAGGCCCGTCGACTGTTATTACTCGAATCTACTGATGCCGCTGATGTAGCATTCAGGGTCGGCTATGAAAGCCCGTCGCAATTTAGCCGTGAATATTCGCGGATGTTTGGTTTTCCACCAAGAGAGGATGTTAAGCGGCTCAGGGCGAAATTTGATAATAGGAAAAATGCGTGATTCTTACCGCCTAAAAAGGCCCTTCCTTTTATTTTAAAGGTAAGGGCCTTTTTGTGAGTGTGGATTGTTTATGTATCTTTCTACTATTAAATTTCAAAAAATATCAAGTATTACTATTTTCCATTATGAACAGTATAATCAGGGATGGGAGTTGAGAGCGTAATGAACAAAAAAGACATTGCTAATATTCGCAAGGAATTTAAATTAGATAATTATCGGATGAACATTCGTGAAATCTTTAATGTGTATGTTCAAAAAGAATCCGGCGAAATCTATCATCAGATATGCCAGCCGTTTCAAATGCTGGAACAGGAAACTCAAGAATTGTTCCTGGCCAATTTTAAAAAGGTGTTAACAGGAAATTTGGATGCCAAGCTGTTTGAACTGAAATTTAAGCGGGATGTCGATTACAGCGCCCAAACCATCCTTTTTGAAGGATTGCAGGCAGATTCAGCAGACTGGCAGGATAACATGATTGAAATGGTCGGGAAAATGTTTGCGAATAATGTTTATGAATTTGATACAGTCGTCACCTTTATTCGGGCAGAGTACCGTAAAGCGACAAAGAAGCGAAATGCGGAATCTGAAGAAGGTGGGGATGATGAGGTTTATTCCAGTGAAATCATCCTTTGCAGTCTTAACAAAACCGATCAGCCGAAAAAAGCACTCATGTTTGACTATATCGAAAAAGAATTCAAGTCCTATCATGTTGTGGACCCGATTATTAATTTAGACTCACCGTTGTCAGGGTTCCTGTTCCCAACTTTTAATGACAATGCAGCAGATGTCAATCACATTCTTTATTGTGCCGGAAAAGCGAATCAACCTGATTTCCGATTTATTGAAGAGGTGCTTGATTGTGAAGATATCATGACTGCTCAGGATGATAAGGACAGTTTTGATTTGATTTTAAAAGAAGTCATCGGCGATGAAGTGGATTCTCGGGTCATTTCCAATGTGTACGAGGAAATTGATAAGGTGCTTCAGGAGAACGAAGAAAAGGAAGAAAGTGAAATCCCGACGTTGGATTACCGTGACGTGGAACGAATTTTAACTGTTAGCGGCGTCGAAAATGTCGATACAGCCAAAGTGGAACATGCCTTCAAAAGTGTCATCGCTGACGAAAAGCATGAGTTCAAAGCCACGAACTTAGTACCGAAATCCATTAAAATTACCACGAAGGTGGCGGATGTCACCATCAATCCGACAGACCTGAAATATGTAAGATATATTACATTTGAAGGAAAACGGTGCTTGCTGTTGGAGGTTGATGAAGAGGTCGTCGTAGAAGGATTTAAACTGGAGTCGGGAACGCTTTAGGTACTTTTTCAAAAAAGGTCGGTCCGTGCAAATGTAAGGGACCGACCTTTATACGATATAATTCTTACACTGATTTCACAAAGTCAAAAAAGTCCTCTACTTTGCTATCCAAGAAACTAAGTGTTCCTTCATCAGCCAAGCGGCCTTGTCCATCAATCTTTTGGTTAACAAAATTAATCAGAACCTCATTTCCTCCCGGAGGAAGGATCTTTGCCTGCATACCAGGAGATGCCAGAATTTCACGCAAATGCATTTGGGCACGGACGGTCCCGAGCATCCCTGGAGTTGCGCCAAGTGCCATTACCGGTTTTCCGATGAATACCTTATCCACACGAGAAGCCCAATCCAACGCGTTTTTTAACACACCAGGAATCGACCAATTGTATTCCGGTGTAATAATGATAACCCCATCGGCATTGGCAATTTCCTGTTTAAAGTCTTTCACCGCTTGCGGTGGGTTGTTTTCTTCATCCTGGTCATAAAATGGCAAGGAGCGGATATCGAGGATTTTCATGTTTACTTTATCGTGGTATCGCTCTTCCATCGTTTTTGCCAGCTTCATATTAAAAGATTCTTTTCTGAGACTTCCAACGATTGTCACGATGTTCATAACTTTTCACCTCCCGAAGCTTATTTTAGCATTTTAGTTTGATAAACTGTTGTTTGACGTATCATTTGAAGAATGCATCGATGCTGAAATTTCCTGCATTTTTCGTGATACTAGTGGATAGAAATGTGTCTTTGCGTTGTTAGTGGAATTGCCGCCGAAGAAATTGGTGCCAGGGCAGGATTTCACATTATAGCTTGGTGCATTGTCCAATACCCGTTCCCCTGTCCGCAAATCCCACCAATGATGATAAGTAATCGTATCTATTGAGGGAGTAAGCCCGAATTTTATACTGAGGGCCGCTGTGACATAGACAATCGAGTCTTTCTGTTCGATGGTCATTATATCGTGACCGGCGTCGAAATTGCCGATATTCTCAATCATAATTGCGCCGGAATTTGCTTTTGCTCCAATAGAACCCTCTGGCTCAATATTAAATGGCCGGCACACTGCTACTTTTCCATCCGGGAAAATCGTCAGGTTTTGGGCAATGTTTTTCCAGCCCATTTTTGAAACATGGAAATTCTCCATACTTTTTAACATTTGCAGGTGATTATTGCCGTGGAACTGTTTGTAGGAAGGAAGCCAAGTATGGTGCTGTTGAATTTTATTTATCTTTCTTGTGAAGGTTTGATTAAATAACCAATTTTTAAATTCCTCACGCGTCATCAATAAATACGGCCCTTGCGTGTTACTGTGGCTATTGGCGGCTGCAGGCGTAGCTGTGAAATTGATCAACAACAAAATAGAAAAGAGCATTATAAGTTTCTTCATTATTAAAACCCCTTCGTATAATTGCATTTATTATTAGTGTGGTATACGGATGGGAAAGTATTCAATACCTGATCAGAGAAAGTCGGTAAAGGGTAACTGCATAAAAAAAGCCGCCAAAAGGATAAAAAATTGGCAAATGAAATCGGTGATGTCTTTTGCATTTCTTAGGAACAGCAGTTAAAGAATAGTTCTAAGAGGTGAAAAGAAGTGACTGTGATTACGACCTTTAAAGAAAAACGACGTGAGAAACAGATAAAATACGAACGATCCGTTCTGAAGGAGCTTTCGATAAATACATTAAAAGAAAGAGTACGGCAATACTTTGGTTCGACCAGAATTACTTCCAGTTTAATTATGAATTCTGGGATCGAGGAAGCGTGTTACGATGTAGCCCTTGAGGCCTATTTGCTGGGAGCTAAATTCAGTAAGTTTGGCTATTACGGCGAAGACATGGAATCTGTTAGAGAACGCTGTTTTCGTGAGGAAAAGCATTTAGTTGACACTCTTTACAACTTTTTCCTCCTCTGGAGCAGCGGCGATGAAGGCGTCATGAGTGAGTCGCTTTACTATTTATGTGAGCAATATGTCCATGTTTGGTGGCGGGAAGGCTTTGAAAAAGGGCAGCGCCGTCACAAGCTGCGGTTGCACTAAATCAAGTTCTAAACTCCCGTCTTGTCCCATATAAATTATTGAACAAGGGACGAGCGGGAAGGAATGATTTGGGTGGCAATCAATAGAATAAAAATCATCGTGTTTGCGGTGGGACTTTTGGCATTGTTTTTCATTCTGCAAATTGACTTCACCGATGAACAGGAGACATGGAATCTCCCTCTATCAGGGAAAATAATTTTGCTTGATGCCGGACATGGCGGCCCGGACGGCGGTGCGGGAACCGGTGAAACACTTGAAAAGGACATCGCCTTAAACATTACCTTAAAGGTAAGGGATTATCTGCAGCAGCAGGGTGCTCTGGTTGTGATGACCCGATCCACTGACACCGATTTGGCAGATCCGGGAACAAGGGGCTACAGCAGAAGGAAAGTTGAGGACCTAAAAAACCGGCTGAAAATCATAAACGATTCCGATAACGATTTCTTTGTCAGCATTCATTTAAACGCGATACCATCGCCGAGATGGAGCGGCGCCCAAACCTTCTACGCTCCGCATCACAAGGAAAATGCCCGAGCGGCCAAGTTTATTCAAGAAGAGCTGGTCCGAAATCTCGAGAATACAAACCGAAAGGCAAAACCAATCAGTTCTGTGTATATCCTAAAACATGCGAAAAAACCAGGTGTGCTTGTCGAGGTTGGATTCCTTTCAAATCCGGCAGAAAAAGCGAATTTGAAAAAGGATGAATACCAGGAAAAAGTGGCCGCTTCCATATATGAAGGAATCTTGCGTTATTTTACGAATGAAAAGGAATTAAAGGAAACAGATTAAGGGATGCGGGCGATGAGTCCTCTTCCCTTTTTTTGCATACTTATTAGGACTAATGTGTGATAGAAATAACAGTTTCTTGTGCCGTTTGTGTTATACTGAAAGTTGGAAACGAAATCAATTAGCGAGGGTGGTTGTTCATGTTAACAGAAGCAAGAGTCCTTGAAGTTCTAGGCAGCCTTAAAGAACCATTTTTACATAAAAGCTTGGCTGAATTAAATGCAATTGAGGAAATAAAGATAAAGGAAGAAAAAAATCATGTCAGTGTAAAAGTTGGGATTGCGAGAACTGGTACTAGCGAGCAATTACAGCTGCAAACGCAAATCGTCAACTTATTAAAAGAAGCAGGCGCTGCATCTGTAGGCATTCGCTTCGGTCAGCTTCCGGAAGAAGTACTGGCTGCTCATCGCCATGCTGAACCGGAAGAAGCGAAAAATCTACTTAACTCTAATAGTACTACATTTATCGCCATCGCCAGCGGTAAAGGCGGTGTTGGTAAATCAACTGTATCCGTTAATTTGGCCGTTGCCCTTGCTCGACTCGGCAAAAAGGTCGGCCTTATCGATGCCGATATTTACGGCTTTAGCGTGCCGGATATGATGGGGATTACCAAGCGTCCGGTTGTTCGCGGTGAAAAAATTATTCCGGTCGAGCGTTTTGGCGTTCAAGTTATTTCGATGGGCTTCTTTGTTGAAGATAACTCTCCAATCATTTGGCGCGGCCCGATGCTCGGCAAAATGCTGAACAGCTTCTTCAATGAAGTGGAGTGGGGCGATATTGATTACTTATTATTAGACTTGCCTCCAGGAACAGGAGACGTCGCCCTCGATGTTCACAGCATGCTGCCAGCTTGTAAGGAGATTATCGTGACAACTCCGCACCCAACCGCTGCGTTCGTTGCAGCACGTGCCGGGGCGATGGCGCTTAAGACTGATCACCAAGTGCTTGGTGTTATCGAAAACATGGCTTATTTTGAAAGCAAGGTAACAGGCGAGAAGGAATATGTATTTGGCCGCGGCGGCGGTGATAAATTGGCGGAAGAACTCAATACTGAAGTACTTGGCCGCCTGCCATTGGATCAGCCTGACTGGAACGATGATGACTTTGCACCATCGATTTATCAAGAAGACCATAAGCTTGGAAAAATTTATTTAGATATTGCAGAAACAGTCGTCAGCCGACTAAGAAAATAATAAGAAAGAAACCTCTTCCGGACTCGGGAGAGGTTTTACTTTTAATGTATTTTTTATGCGAATTTCTGCCACCTTTTTTATTTTTTTGTTTCTGCCTTGGAGGCGGCATCTTCAGCTGCTTTTAGCAGTAATTCTTCGATCTTTGCCTTAAATAAGGGACTATCCAAAGTTTCGGTTATAACAGTTTGAAGATGTTCGCGATATTCCTTGCTTTTTACGGCATCGGCCATCTCCTTTTGAATTTCAGGCTCTTTAAAAACTTCAATCATCATGCCTCTATATTCAGGATCGTTCATTAAATCCTTTAATAGCTTTTCATTTTCGGATCTCATGTTTTTCGCTACACTCTTGGCAAACTTGGTATCACTGAACGTCTTTTTCCAAAACTCGGTCGCCTTTTCCGAAGTTAACGTTTGTTCAATTGTGTTGGCGACAACGGTTTGGTCCATTACCAATTTTTCCTTCATTCCATCATTGGACATAACTTCTTCAATGGCTTTTTTGCCATCATCTGTTTTAAGAATATCAACCACCATTTTTTTCGTTTCGTCGTAATCAACTTGCCCTCCGCCGGCTGTGTCACCGGAAGCGCAGCTGGACAATACCATCATGGCCGGTAAGAGGAGCATTAAGCTAATTGTTCTCATGTTTGGAGCTCCTTTCGCAAAAGAATCCTTAAATTTATAATGAAGAAAATCGTGAAAGATTATTCGTTTGAAGCTAGTTCATTTTATGGATTTTTGAAAAATGGATTGGTACAATCAGAGGGGAATTATTTTTATCTATGGAGGTTTAAAGTGTGACAAGCCGTAATTTGGTAAGACTGTTCATGACCACATTATTAATCGGCGGCTTCACAACCGTGATTGTGGGATTTATTGTACGCTGGAATGAATTTGAGACGTACTTCACTGGATTTCAAATATTAGATATTGCATCTACGGCGATTTGGTTGTTGTTTATGGGATTTTTATTCAGCTTGATTAGTCAGATGGGTTTCTTTGCCTATTTAACTGTTCATCGATTTGGATTGGGAATCTTTAAATCGACCTCCCTTTGGAATGCGGTCCAGGTTGTTCTTGTTCTCTTTGGCTTATTTGATTTGGTTTATTTGCGATATAATAACTTCGCAAAGCCTGGCAGTTCTTGGCTTCCGTATCTTGGCCCTGCCATCTTTCTTCTGGCAGTTGGGCTTATTGTTGCCTGGTATAAACAAAAACAAACCAACCGTGAGGCATTTATTCCCGCACTCTTCTTTATGATTGTCGCAACCTTGATTGAATGGGTGCCAGTCCTGCGTGTGGACGAAAGAAGCTGGTTTTATCTAATGCTGCTTGCTTTATTGGCATGCAACGCCTATCAGCTGCTAGCACTTCACCAATATAATCAGAAGTCTGAAATGGAAAGACAGCAGCGTGGGAAAACCCCTGGTGTGAAAGCGAGTAAGAAAATGTAAAACAACCGTCCGTGGTTATAACGGACGGTTGTTTTTATTTTATTTCTTTTGTAGTAACGTCTCCATTGGTGATCATTTCGGATACTGTTACAAGTTTTAAGCCGTTTTGGCGGATATTTTGCAGAATTAACGGGACCGCATTTGCTGTTTGCTTGGCGGAATCGGATGCATGAAGTAGAATGATGTCACCCTTACCGGCATTTTTTGTATTCTCGACAATTTTTTCAACACCAGGATTTTGCCAATCCTTCGAGTCCAAACTCCAATGGACAACAGTATAGCCAAGGCGCTTAGCAATTTTTAACGTTCGTTTATCAAAATGCCCAGTCGGTGCACGAACTAGCTTAATTTCCTTTACGTTTAATTTTTTGAAAGCCTCCTGTGCTTTTAAAATATCCTTGGCCACTTTAGTGTCTTCCAATTCTGTATAATCCTCGTAATTATACCCGAGAATTCCGATTTCATAGCCTTCCTTCTGAATCCGGCTGACGATATCCGGATGCCGCTCAGCCCATGACCCCGATAGGAAGAATGTTGC
>NZ_AP035777.1:167500-662500 GCF_055381825.1 Neobacillus sp. B24
ACAAGTCGAGCAGGGACGAAAGTCGGGCTTAGTGATCCGGTGGTTCCGCATGGAAGGGCCATCGCTCAACGGATAAAAGCTACCCCGGGGATAACAGGCTTATCTCCCCCAAGAGTCCACATCGACGGGGAGGTTTGGCACCTCGATGTCGGCTCATCGCATCCTGGGGCTGTAGTCGGTCCCAAGGGTTGGGCTGTTCGCCCATTAAAGCGGTACGCGAGCTGGGTTCAGAACGTCGTGAGACAGTTCGGTCCCTATCCGTCGTGGGCGCAGGAAATTTGAGAGGAGCTGTCCTTAGTACGAGAGGACCGGGATGGACGCACCGCTGGTGTACCAGTTGTCTTGCCAAAGGCATCGCTGGGTAGCTATGTGCGGACGGGATAAGTGCTGAAAGCATCTAAGCATGAAGCCCCCCTCAAGATGAGATTTCCCATAGCGTCAAGCTAGTAAGATCCCTGAAAGATGATCAGGTTGATAGGTCAGAGGTGGAAGCATGGTGACATGTGGAGCTGACTGATACTAATCGATCGAGGACTTAACCAAGTCATGTATTACTGGTGAACTCGTTTTTACAACACTTCTTCTGCATTATCTAGTTTTGAGGGAATGAAATTTTTAAAATTTCCTCTTGAAAAATATCAAAAAGACATTATAATAAAATAGTGTCGAATAAATGGTCTGGTAATAATGGCGAGAAGGTCACACCCGTTCCCATACCGAACACGGAAGTTAAGTTTCTCAGCGCCGATGGTAGTTGGGGCGAAAGCCCCTGTGAGAGTAGGACATTGCCAGGCTATATATGGAGGATTAGCTCAGCTGGGAGAGCATCTGCCTTACAAGCAGAGGGTCGGCGGTTCGATCCCGTCATCCTCCACCATATATAATATTTTTTTATTGTCGCGGGGTGGAGCAACGAGCGTTGCTTCGAAGAATAATCTGCGAGTTGTATCAATCGAGCTGCTGCTTGATTAAGCTTTCTGAGATTGATACAGTCATGCGTTATTTTAGCATGACGTAAACTTTTACTTCTTATTGTCGCGGGGTGGAGCAGTCCGGTAGCTCGTCGGGCTCATAACCCGAAGGTCGCAGGTTCAAATCCTGCCCCCGCAATCTGGTCTGGTAGTTCAGTTGGTTAGAATGCCTGCCTGTCACGCAGGAGGTCGCGGGTTCGAGTCCCGTCCAGACCGCCATTTATGATGGCTCAGTAGCTCAGTCGGTAGAGCAATGGACTGAAAATCCATGTGTCGGCGGTTCGATTCCGTCCTGAGCCACCATTTTGATTCAATTTTGCCGGTATAGCTCAATCGGTAGAGCAACTGAATCGTAATCAGTAGGTTGGGGGTTCAATTCCTCTTGCCGGCACGTTAGGCTGGCGCTTGCATAGTATAATGGTGGGGTAGCGAAGTGGCTAAACGCGGCGGACTGTAAATCCGCTCCCTCAGGGTTCGGCGGTTCGAATCCGTCCCCCACCACCACTTATATTTTTAAAAAAATTGGACATGCTAATTAGTATCCCATTATTGGGCTATAGCCAAGCGGTAAGGCAACGGACTTTGACTCCGTCATTCGTAGGTTCAAATCCTGCTAGCCCAGCCAAATAGTGAGCCATTAGCTCAGTTGGTAGAGCATCTGACTTTTAATCAGAGGGTCGAAGGTTCGAGTCCTTCATGGCTCATAAGTTATTGAAACCCCGGGATATTGTATCCTGGGGTTTTAGATTTTGCGGAGGTAGTTTATAGGCTCCACCATCTACTACATATGGAAATTCACCCTAGACCTTTTTTAGGTTTAGGTTTTTTTGTTTTATAAATTTACTAGCCTAATAATTATCTTACGGAAGGTACGAGACTCATCAAAGGGATCTAAATTAGACGGAAGAATGAGACCGTCGATTAATTGGTAGTTTAGTTCTCTTCTAAACCTTATTTCACAAACTTTGTGAATTTTATCAGGATTTTTCACAAACTTTCACTATTTTACTGATTTTTTCCCCTCTCGAGGCCATCTATTTGTCCTAATTTCCCTAATTTGGGCAGACGGGGGCCATCACCCGATTTTCGCATTTTTTGTAACGGTAAAAGGGCTTGATGGGTTCGGCTAATTTCTTAACCATAATTTTTAGATTGATGACCATGGCCGTCAATTTGGACGCAATCCTTAATGGTTCCCTTCCTCGTGTTCTTGGCTTCCTGAGCCCATGATGGTTGGCAGCTTCATGATTCGTCCTTTCCACATCATACCTGGCCCTTAATGCATGCTTTCCAGCTTCGGTTTGGTTAAAGGACTTCGCTTGTTCCATGAGTTCATAATAATCACTGATAAAGATAGACCGGCCGTCTTTATTCGTCGTACATTGTTCAAACAACGGGCAGGCTTTACACGTTTCTCCGAATTTAAATTGATACCCTTGCGCCTTGTTATTTCGTACTTTTTTAGAAGTCGAGTTCCCCAGCGGACAAGTGACTTCATCCAATTCAGTGTCATAGACAAACCAATCGTTTTCCAACAATCCCGTTGGATTTGTACTTCTTTGTATGGGGGCGCTCAGTAAGATCTGCATCTCTGTTATTTTCTGGCGATTTTCACCTGTACCATAAGCCGTGTCACCGATGACATGTTTCGGTGCCACACCATGGCGATTAATCATTTCCTCCACCATCGGGACAAGACGGTCCCCATCCCATTCGTTGCCTGGAATGGGTTCCGCATTTAAGATTAATCCGTGCTCCCTTGACTCCAAGACTTGGATTTTATCTCCGGTAAACTTCTTTGATTTCGTTTTGTGTCCACTCCGGATTTCTGGATCATAGGCACTTCGGATACGGTCTTGTGGTTTTTCTTTTTTCGATAATTCTTGGTAGTGGAGTGGTTCCTGTCCAGTACCTTCAGGTTTATTTGAAACCATCGGTTTCGTGTTCTCTTGTAAAATTTGATAGAGGGTCGCTTGAAGCTCCAAACAACGAAGCTGCTGCTCCGCTTTTTTCCATGTCCAAAATAAGGGGTGTACCCTTTCACTTTCTAGCCAATGTAATAGGCTGTAGGCTTCCACCGCCAGGCGGCTAAATAATACCAATCGATCCTTTTCAGTTGTTCGATCTGATAGCCGTTTCAGGAAGCTTTTGAGGGGACAGTCCTGTAAAAGATGGGTATATAACTTCGGATATGTACGTTTGATGTGTTGGATAAGTTGAAGGATCCCTTGCTGGATTAAACGGTATGCCCCCACCTTGGCAATGTTGGCGTAGGTATGAAAAGAATCGATAAGCCAACGGTCATCTTCTTTCCCCCATAGCCCTTTCGCCAAAGCCTGGGAAAGAATATGATGATGGCACGCATCAAAAAGGTCAGAACCCATGCGGTCTCGGTCGAGCCCCAAGGTACTATGATCGAATCCGTTAAAAGCTACAGGTACTCCGAAAAAACGTTTTAAATCCATACGATAAAGGATGGCCTCTTCCATTTCACGATCAGAGTAATTGTGATAGCGTTGAGCAAAATGAATCTTTAATTTTAATGAAGGGGCAAAAGGACGTTGCCCATTTGAGGAATATAAGGGCGCACAGAGTTCATCTGCAAAGGAAAAGTCAACCACTTGTTCCACTCGGCTCCAGAAAGGATGGGGAGGAACTGAAGCGAAGACTTCATAATCTGATAAGGTTAACTGGCCAAATGTTTTATATTTAATGTGCGCCATCACAATCACTCCATACATAAGATATATCTTAATTTTATCGTACATATGGAGTGGAGTGATAATAAAATAATAGAATTTAGAAAAGTATGTGAAAAAGGTGTTTGTGGTGAGTTAATCGACAGTCTCAGAATTCCGCTTATTTGGTAAATAGCGTTAAAAATAGCCAAAATAAACGGAGGAATTCCGCCTATTTACATAAAAAAGCTAAAAATGAGGGAATTTTCTTTGTGTAAGCGGAAAATCTCCCCTTATATTCGCCGAAACTGGCCCCATTCTGCAAACAACCGGAAATTTTCTGCTTATCCAGATACCCCATTATCTAAATCAGAGCATTTAATCGTCCATCTACATATATTCTCCTGCATAGGCCCCAACCCCGTATATATATACAGAGATTTGTCCAGTTGAGTCATTTGTTTGAAAGCGGTTAAAATATAAACATAGGAAATAGGGGAGGATCCAAAACTATGATAAAAAAGAAGCTTTCGATTATTGGAATGCCAATGGATTTAGGTCAAATGCGCAGAGGCGTGGACATGGGGCCGAGTGCCATCCGCTATGCGGGAATCAATGAACGGCTTAAACCATTATTTGACGAAATTCACGATTTGGGTGATATCGCGATTGGCAGACCGGAAGTAGTAGTGGATAAGGAGTCAAACCTAAGAAACTTGGATTTAATTGCGGAAAAAAATGTGCTGCTTGCTGAAAAAGTTGAAGAGGCCATTCAATCAGGAGCGTTCCCGCTTGTACTAGGCGGTGACCATAGCATTGCAATTGGGACACTGGCAGGTGTATCAAAGCATTATAAGAATCTCGGTGTCATTTGGTACGATGCACACGGCGATCTCAACACAGCTGAAACAAGCCCAACCGGCAACATTCACGGCATGCCGCTTGCTGTCAGTCTTGGACTAGGGCATGATAAATTGACGCAAATTGGCGGCTATGCGCCTAAAGTTAAGCCGGAGAACGTTGTCATCATCGGTGCACGTTCCCTTGACGAGGGTGAGAGGGCTTTAATAAAAGAAAAGGGAATCAAGGTTTACACCATGCACGAAATTGACCGTATGGGTATGGCGAAGGTCATGGAAGAAATCATTGCTTATCTGAAGGAAAATACGGATGGCGTGCATCTGTCCCTTGATTTGGATGGTCTTGATCCAAGCGAGTGCCCTGGCGTCGGAACACCGGTAATGGGTGGCATCAGCTACCGTGAAAGCCACCTCGCCATGGAAATGCTTGAAGAAGCAAAATTGATTACATCTGCAGAATTTGTAGAGGTAAACCCTATCCTTGATGAAAAAAATAAAACGGCTTCTATCGCTGTGGGGCTTATGGGATCACTGTTTGGAGAAAAACTTCTTTAAAAACTTAAGCTAAGTTTAATATAACTATTGTATAAATAGAGCAGCTGCAACAATCTAGCAGCTGCTATTATTTTGCTGCAAACCTAACTTCATGAAATCTTTACCAAATTTTTTAGCAATTTTTTGTAATCTTTTGTTAAAATTATAGGTATTGAGCATTTTTTTTCGTGGAGAACGAAACTTTTTCGCTAACGATTCGTATTATCGGATAGCAGCAATGGAGCTGAGGTAACTGAATGGAAGCTATTGTAAAAAAACGAATAAAGCAAGTTATTAAAGGCGATCAGGATGCATTTGGGGAAATCGTCGAGATCTATAAAAACAGTGTTTTCCAGCTTTGCTTTCGGATGCTGGGCAATCGCCATGAAGCGGAAGATATTGCACAAGAGGCATTCTTGCGTGCATATGTTAATATAAAATCGTTTAATCAGGATTTAAAATTCTCCACCTGGCTGTTTCGAATTGCGACCAATCTTTGTATTGACCGTATTCGGAAAAAGAAACCGGATTATTATTTAGATGCGGAGGTAGCCGGTACGGAGGGGCTTACGATGTATTCACAGATTCCTTCCGATACACCGCTGCCGGAGAAGGAATTGGAAAGTCTTGAGCTGCAGGAAACGGTTCAGAAAGAAATTTTAAAACTCCCCGAAAAATATAGATCGGCTATTCTTTTGAAATATATTGAGGACCTTTCCTTAAATGAAATTAGTGAAATTCTTGACCTGCCACTCGGAACGGTCAAAACGAGAATTCACCGCGGACGTGAAGCGTTACGGCAACAATTAAAGTATGTATGATAAGAGGTGAATAGAGAATGTGTCCAGAACAGATCATTGAACTAATGCATGAATACTTGGACGAAGAAATTGACCCTGCAGATGAAGTAGTCCTGAGAGAACACCTCCAAGGCTGTAAAGAATGCGAGATCCTCTTCAATGAATTGGAAAAGTCAATTGCGTTTGTAAAGAGCCTGTCGCATATGCAGGCGCCGGCTGATTTTACCGCCAATGTTCTGGCCAGGCTGCCAAAGGAAAAGAAACAAGTCTTAATGGGGCGCTGGTTGAAAAATCACCCGATTCTGTCTGCTGCCTCACTCTTTATCGTTCTAATGACAGGAAGCTTATTATCTACCTGGAATCAGGAGAGGGAGTTTTCGGTGTCTAAGCAGGAGAATTTGGTGGTCAAAAACAATACGGTTATTGTGCCGGAAGGGGAAGTCGTCAAAGGTGATGTCATTGTTCGAAATGGGACATTGAGAATCGAGGGCGAAATTCAGGGCGATGCAACGGTCATTAATGGGGAAAAATATTTGGCCTCCGCTGGTCATGTAACTGGCGAAATCGAAGAAGTAAACGAGGTCTTTGATTGGATTTGGTATCATATGAAGAAGACAACCAAGGATGTTGTCCATGTATTTGATGATGAAGCGAATTAACGGCAAATCACTCTCAATCGGGTGATTTGTTTTTTTAACCAAGGAAAATGCCAATATGTCTTTGCATTCGCACCAATGGACTGCCTAATCCGAGAGTTTTTATTTGTATACCAACATATAATAATAGGTACAAGGCATATTTATGATATAATATATTGGCTATATTCTACATCGCTTTTGAAGATTAGAGACGGAGGAAAAACCATGCCGTTTGACGATTGGACATTTTGGAAGTACATATCGAGTGCTGTTGATATTCTGCTTGTGTGGTATGTGATCTACAAGTTAATCAATATTATAAGAGGAACGAAAGCAGTTCAGCTGTTAAAAGGGATTCTCGTTATTTTAATCGTTAAGGTGCTCAGTGACTTTTTAAACCTTACGACCATGAGCTGGATGATGGGACAGGTAATTACGTACGGATTCCTAGCAATTATTATTATCTTTCAGCCCGAACTCAGACGGGCGCTTGAACAATTAGGGCGAGGTAAGTTTTTTTCAAGGAGTACCAGCTCGGATGATGAAGGACAAGAGAAAACGGTCGAAGCAATTATTAAAGCGACAGATTATATGGCAAAACGTCGGATTGGTGCCCTGATTTCGATAGAACGGGAGACGGGGATGAGTGATTATATTGAAACGGGTATTCCGTTAAATTCACAAATTTCCGCCGAACTGCTAATTAATATCTTCATCCCGAATACCCCGCTCCATGACGGTGCGGTCATTATTCAAAAAAACAATGTCGCAGCCGCAGCGTGCTATCTTCCTTTATCGGAAAGCCCTTTTATTTCAAAAGAGCTGGGTACAAGGCACAGGGCTGCCTTGGGAATAAGTGAGGTAACCGACAGTATTACCGTTGTCGTTTCTGAAGAGACGGGCAATATCTCGCTAACGAAAAACGGGGAATTGCACCGTGACTTAAAGGTCGACGGACTACGGGAATTACTGAACAGTGAATTAATTGAAACAGATAAAACGAAACAAGCTTCTTCAGCTCGTTGGAACTGGAGGGGGAGAATAAATGGATAAATGGATGGATAACCCCTGGTTTATCAAAGTCTTGGCCTTAGTTTTGGCGGTATTGCTATACTCTTCGCTAACCAATACGAGCGATAAAGCGACAGATGAATATGTGCCAGGGGGAAGCACCACCGAAACGATCAAGGATATTCCGGTTAAAGTGTATTATGATACGAAAAACCTGGTCATCACCGGCGTTCCTGACACGGTTGATGTCACAATAAAAGGTCCGATCACCCATGTTCAAACCGCCAAGGCGTTAAAGAACTTTGAGGTGGCTGTTGATTTGACAGATGCCAAGATCGGTCGTCAGAAAGCTAAAATGGAAGTAAGAAATTTATCCGATAAAATAAAGGCAACGATTAAGCCAGCCTCAGTCACTGTTACGATTGAGGAGAAAATAACGCAGGAATTTAATGTCGAGGCAGAGTATAATAGCGACCTGATAGGTCAAGGATTTTCTGCCGGTAAACCCGTCGTCCAGCCGAAAAAGGTGAAGGTGACCGGGGCCAAGAGTGTGATTGACCGAATCACTTATGTGAAAGCAGTAGTGGATCAAAGAGACAGGCTTAATGAAACCACCACAAGAGAAGCCAGCGTACAAGTCCTTGATAAAGGCTTAAATAAATTAAATGTGCAGGTAGAACCAGCAACGGTTAAAGTGACAATTCCAATTAAAGAGAATAGCAAGACAGTCCCAATCAATATCGTTCGAAAAGGAACGCCGCCAGAAGGTGTAACAATACAATCGATTGATTTGGAAACTACAGAAGCGGTCATAACCGCGGACGAAGACGTGTTAAAAAATACGGAGAGCGTCAGAGTGGAAGTCGATGTCAGCAAAATCACAGCTAATACAACACTTGATTTGCCGGTCATTATTTCCAATGGCGTCACTAAAGTTTCACCTCAAATGGTCAAAGTAAATGTGAAGGTGAACAGTCAGGCGGAGAAAACGGTCTCCGGGGTACCTGTAAAAATAAAAGGATTGTCTGCGGAGTATAAGGCGGACATTGACGACCCGGCCAATGACTTAATAAACTTAGTCATAAATGGTCCTAGCGGGACAGTAAATGCCCTAGGGCCGAGTGACTTTAATGTCTACGTGGATTTATCCGATCTTGAGGCTGGCAGTCATGATGTAAATATTCATGTAGAAGGGCCAGCAAATATTAACTGGAAACCTGACAAGGCAACTGCTAAAGTAACAATAACGAATAATGCCTAATTTGAAGCAAAACATGTTGAAGGAGCGGATTTTATAATGGGAAAATATTTCGGTACCGACGGTGTACGCGGTGTGGCAAATACTGAATTAACACCGGAGTTAGCCTTTAAAGTAGGCCGATTTGGCGGCTATGTATTAACGAAGGATAAGGCCCGTCCAAAAGTGCTGATTGGCCGTGATACCCGGGTATCCGGACATATGTTAGAAGGAGCCCTGGTAGCAGGCTTGTTATCAATTGGTGCTGAAGTTATGCGCCTGGGAGTTATTTCCACTCCAGGTGTTGCCTATTTAACGAAAGCATTAGGGGCACAAGCAGGTGTGATGATTTCTGCATCCCATAATCCAGTCGCGGATAACGGTATTAAATTCTTCGGACCGGATGGATTTAAACTTTCTGATGAACAGGAAGCCGAAATTGAGGAATTGATGGACCAACCAGGGGACCAATTACCACGCCCTACTGGCGCTGACCTTGGCAATGTGATTGATTATTTTGAAGGAGGGCAAAAATACCTCCAATATTTGAAGAATTCCGTTGAGGAAGATTTCTCTGGCATTCATGTCGCTCTTGATTGTGCCCACGGAGCAACCTCATCATTGGCATCGCATTTATTTGCTGATTTAGAGGCTGATTTGTCAACAATGGGGGCATCGCCAAATGGGGTTAATATTAATGAGGGTGTCGGTTCAACCCATCCTGAAGCACTTGCAGCTTTCCTAAAAGAAAAAGGCGCTGATGTCGGGTTAGCCTTCGACGGCGATGGAGATCGTCTGATAGCAATCGATGAAAATGGAAATATCGTTGATGGAGATCATATCCTATATATCTGTGGCAAATATATGAAGGAGTTTGGCCGGTTAAAACACAATACAATCGTTTCAACAGTCATGAGCAATCTTGGTTTTTATAAAGCAATTGAAAATCAGGGACTTCAAAGTGTAGCGACTGCTGTTGGTGACCGATATGTCGTGGAAGAAATGAAGAAAAATGGCTACAATCTTGGCGGTGAGCAATCGGGACATATCATTTTCCTTGATTACAATACGACTGGTGACGGATTATTAACAGGTTTGCAATTAGTTAATATTATGAAAGCAACGCAGAAGAAATTGTCTGAATTGGCGGGTGAAATGAAGAAATATCCGCAAAGACTGGTAAACATTCGTGTAACAGACAAATATCATGTTACAGATAATGGAAAGGTAAAAGCCGTAATTGACGAAGTGGAAAGTGAAATGGCTGGAAACGGCCGGATTCTTGTCCGTCCTTCTGGAACGGAACCGCTTGTCCGTGTCATGGCGGAGGCTGCGACCCAAGAGCTTTGCGATGAATATGTTAATCGTATCGCGGCGGTCGTTCAAGATGAGATGGGATTAAAAGAGGCATAAGCGGAACCCAAATAATATGCATAAGGGAACGATACCACTCCCTTATGCATATTTTATTATTGTAGGTTTGTTTACCTTTTTGGAAATTTATGTTGACGAGTTCTCCATCTTCCTGTTAGTATTAATTTGCTTGTTTTATACAGCGAATGCAATGAAAGGAGGGCAGTGAAAGAGGTAAATTGTATCATTAAAGCGCCAGAACTAACATTGAGGTTAGTTGACGAGGTGGAGGTTTATCGAAATGTTCGGCGGATACCTCCCGGTTGAAACGCACAACCGCAAATTTCTCCTTTAAAACACAGAGGCAACTTTGTGCACAAAGGGGAGAAAATGCGCATACTAAAACTAATGTTGAAAAAGGTATAGACAGATACCTGGAAAAAACAGAGATAAGGGGGCAAGTATGCCTCCAAGCCATCTTGCCCCCTGTATCAGGGAGGAAAAGATTAAATGTGCGGAATTGTTGGATATATCGGAATTAATGACTCGAAAGAGATTTTATTAAAGGGTTTAGAAAAACTCGAATATAGAGGTTATGACTCAGCCGGGATTGCTGTTAAAAATGAAGACGGCATCCATGTTTTTAAGGAAAAGGGACGCATCGCCGATTTGCGCAGCATCGTGGACGAAAGCGTGTTTGCACAGGCAGGAATTGGTCATACCCGCTGGGCTACTCATGGAGTTCCAAGCAGGGTGAATTCCCACCCGCACCAAAGCACGTCAGGTCGGTTTACTTTAGTTCATAACGGCGTTATTGAGAACTATGATCTGTTAAAGCGCGATTATTTAATCGATGTGAAGTTTAACAGTGAAACTGACACGGAAGTCATTGTCCAGCTTATTGAGAAGTTTGCTAACGAAGGCTTAGATACATTAGAAGCTTTCCGCAAAACACTAAAGCTGCTCCATGGCTCATATGCGCTTGCATTGTTGGATGCCCAAGATAACCAAACCATTTATGTTGCAAAAAATAAAAGCCCGCTGCTTGTCGGCCTAGGGGAAGGCTTTAATGTGGTCGCAAGCGATGCTATGGCCATGCTGCAGGTTACCGATCAATATGTTGAATTAATGGACAAAGAAATGGTTGTCGTCACTAAAAGCGAAGTAGTGATTCAGAACCTTCAAGGTGAAGTCATCGACCGTACGCCATATAAAGCAGAGCTTGATGCCAGCGATATTGAAAAGGGCACTTACCCGCATTATATGTTAAAGGAAATTGATGAACAGCCTGCTGTCATTCGAAAAATTGTTCAGCAGTATCGAAATGAGCAGGGTGAACTGGAAATTGCCTCTGATATTATTAAAGCGGTTAATGAATCCGACCGCATCTATATTATTGCTGCCGGTACCTCCTACCATGCAGGTCTTGTCGGTAAACAGTTTATTGAGAAATTGGCAAAGATTCCAGTGGAGGTTCATATCTCCAGCGAATTCGGCTACAACATGCCGCTGCTGTCCCAAAAACCATTGTTCGTGTTCATTTCACAAAGTGGTGAAACGGCCGACAGCCGTGCCGTTCTAGTGCAAGTAAAGGAAATGGGCTATCCTGCTTTAACGATTACCAATGTGCCTGGTTCTACACTTTCACGTGAAGCGGATTATACTTTATTGCTGCATGCCGGTCCGGAAATTGCCGTGGCATCAACTAAGGCGTATACTGCACAGTTGGCTGTTTTGGCAATTTTGGCACAGGTCACCGCAACCAGCCGTGGATTGGATAGCGGTTTTGACCTAACACATGAGCTCGGCTTAGTGGCCAATGCGATGGATGTCCTATGCGACTCCAAAGAACTGCTGGAAATTATCTCAAGAGAATTTTTCTCAACTACACGCAATGCCTTCTTTATCGGCCGCGGTATCGATTTCTATGTCGGCCTTGAAGGTGCCTTGAAGCTAAAGGAAATTTCTTATATTCAAGCCGAAGGTTTTGCTGGCGGCGAATTAAAGCATGGTACAATTGCCTTGATCGAAGAAGGCACACCGGTTATCGCGCTAGCGACACAAGAAAGCGTCAATTTAAGCATTCGCGGCAATGTGAAGGAAGTTGTTGCCCGCGGCGCCAATCCGTGCATCATTTCAATGAACGGACTTAACATGGACGAAGACAGCTTCGTCATTCCGGAAGTACACGAATTATTAACACCACTTATCTCTGTCGTACCATTACAAATCCTTGCCTACTATGCAGCCCTGCACCGCGATTGCGACGTCGACAAACCGCGTAACCTCGCGAAATCAGTCACTGTAGAGTAGGAAACAAGGGACGGTTTTATGCTTTTGTTGAAAGACAAAAAAGTCGGGAACTGGACAAAAAAGTCGGGAACCGTACAAAAAAGTTGGGAACTGGACAAAAAAGTCGGAAACTGACTTTAAATTATTTTTCAACAATTACCATTAAAAATATGATCAACTAAGACTCAATCCAATTTCAGGATTGGGTCTTTTTTTGTTAAGCAGGAATTCTTGAAAAATATTTGAATTAAGAATTGGTTGTATAATGATTTTTAATTGATAAAGGATATTAATGTTAAAATAAGAGTGTAGATTGTGAAAGAATGTACTTAAACTAACGGGGCAGGTGTGCGGCCGAGCCTAGGTCGTATCATATAGCGGGTGGGATTCCCGCCGAGTAAGAACTAGCCATTCACTCGTAGCGAGTCTTGGAGGGCTAAAGGTAACTTTAGTCTTTAAGCGTAGACAGTTAGGTGACGGGCCGAAAGCCAAATGGTTGAAGGGATTGAGCTCCATAATCGTTAGTAAATCGGGAAGGCTGATGCCTTACCTGCGTGCAGAAAGCAACATTTTATCCTTCGTAAAAGGCAAGAAGGGTAAAGCTTCCCTGGAGTCAGAGACCTTGGCACGTTACACATTGATATGATACGGCAACTCGGGAGACCCTACCGGTCTTTTCTTTTCTTTTGAAGAGTATGGTCTACAAGCGATAACAAGCAAGGAAACCAAATGCCGATGGTAGGGAGTCGGATAGCAGCGTAGTACCAATGAAGTTGGGTAATGCCTATGGAGGGAAGGCTAGCTACCAGTTATCACCCTTACTAGGGACACATTTACTACACACAGAGGTAGGAATAATAAATGGAAACAAAACTACTAAGGATAGCAGAATTAGCAAGATCTGAGCCTAAAATGAAGTTTACCTCTCTTGCACATTTACTGAATGAGCAATCTTTAACTCAGTGTCATCATGAATTACCTAATAAAAAGGCAACTGGTATTAACGGAACGACAAAAGAACAATACAGTGACAGCCTGGAAGAAAACATAGCAGATTTAGTAAGTAGGCTTAAAAGCAAAAGTTATCGTCCTGTTCCTGTAAGACGAATGTATATACCAAAGCTCAATTCAAACAAGATGAGACCATTGGGAATACCGGAACATGAAGATAAAATTGTTCAAAAGGGCATTACGAAAATACTAAATGCCATCTATGAAAATGACTTTCTAGACTGCTCATTTGGGTTCCGTCCAAATAGAAACTGCCACGATGCGCTGAAAATACTGAATCAATATATTGAGAAGAGAGCAGTAAGCTATGTAGTCGATGTAGATATTAAAGGATTCTTTGATAACGTTGACCACAAATGGATGATGGAATTCTTGAAACTCCGAATCACTGACCCAAACCTACTGAGAATAATCAGCAGGTTTCTTAAAGGTGGATACATGGAGGAAGGTAAGAAATACAAGACAGACAATGGCACTCCGCAAGGTGGAGTGATATCTCCTATATTAGCCAATGTCTATCTCCATTATGTGCTTGATCTATGGTTTGAGAAAGTGGTTAGAAAACAATGTAAAGGCCAGGCATTTATAGTAAGATACGCAGATGATTTTGTATGTTGTTTTCAGAATAAAAGCGAAGCGCATCAATTCTTCCATTCATTAAAAGCGAGGTTAAAGAAATTTAACCTGGAAATAGCTGAGGATAAAACGAAAATAATTCCCTTCGGACGGTTTGCGGAAAAGAATGCAAAACGTGACGGGACTGGGAAACCAGACACCTTTGATTTCCTCGGATTTACACACTATTGTGGGATAAGTAAACACGGGAAGTTCCGAGTAAAGCGGAAAACAAGCAGAAGGAAAGTCCAAGGCAAACTAAGAGAAACGAAAGAATGGCTGAAGAATAATAGAAATAAAGATATTCATATGATTATGGATAGATTTAAACGCTCACTAATAGGTTATTACAACTATTATGGCATCACAGATAATACCCAAACTGTTAATAACTTCAAAGCGAAAATTGAGTACTTACTGTTTAAGTGGCTAAACAGAAGAAGCCAAAGGAAATCCTTTACTTGGGATAAATTCAGGCTCTTTCTTAATAAATATCCACTACCTTCACCAAGAATCAAAGTGAATATCTATGACTTGAGAAAAGAAATTAGCTACATTCTGTGAACGGTAATTTGGAGGAGCCGTGTGCGTTAATAGCGCAAGCACGGTTCTGTGAGGGGGGAGGAGTACAATTTACCGAAAGGTAGAAAGGCTCCCTTCTACTCGACTAGTTGTGCGAAATGTTTCTAGCTTAAATGGAGGATGGTTACATTTCTCTGGTAAAGGCTAGACAGTTCCTGTCGGAACTGAAGGATTATATCGAAGAATCAAATGAAGGAGTAACGCCCTGAAGGGTTCTCTCTTAGTCGAATAGCACTTGATTTAGTAAGAAAGATAGTGTTATAAGCTCGGCGAAAAGGCGTGAGAATTTACCGTAACAGGTTAAGTTGACGAAAGCCTACCCGATGGGGTGGTGTAAATCATGATGCTTGAGTTGAATGAATATGGTGAGAATGCAAATTAAACCTAAAAGAAAAGGTTAAGCTGACAAACTTCTGAATGTACGGGTCTATACCTGCGATACATAGAAATGTGTATATCACCAAATTGTGAGGTTAGATGTGGGTGAGTAAAAATAACTAATATGAAAATCCATGATACGTTACAGGCGTATGAATGCTAACAGGCTTACAGGAAGCACCTAAGTTCATTCTATAATAGATATAATTCAACGTTGTAAGCTGATAACGTGGAGGGCTTACTCCCTAAGAAGCGTTGGCAAGGAAAGCAATATTGACATTAGTTATTGTATAACTTGCCTTTATGTCAGTGAAAGTGGTGGCACAGTACCAATGAAAGGTCTAATCAGCCTGGAGGGATAGCCACTAGACTAAAAAAGAATCATTTAATCATGCAAGGCAAATCTTTATCGGTTAATAAGGTTCTTGTGAGACTAATAGAGGTTCACCTCCTTCGGGAGGCACCGACTTATTAAAACGGAAGAATTGAGACGCGGAAGGGGCTGCGATTTCTGAAGTGTTGATGATTAAATCGAATTGGATTAGTTGGAACGCCGTATGAGGTGAAAGTCTCATGTACGGTGTGAACGGGGGGAAAAGGGAGCGATAACTTCAAACCCTTACCTATCTGTATAAAGAAGAAAGAGGTAATTCGAATATAGAAAAGGAATAGATAGTAGATAAATTTTTCTTACGGGGGAATAATATGTCATTTGAACAATGCCAGCGTATTACTTCACTAATGGCAGGGTTTAATAGAACGTGGTTCTTTGCTGGTGGATGGGCAATTGATCTTTTTATTGGTAAAAAAACAAGGGAACATAAAGATATAGAGTTTGCTGTTTTTCGAAAAGACCAACTATTTCTAAAAGATTATCTCAAAGAATGGGAGTTCAAAAAGGTCATTAAAGGTGAATTCCATACTTGGGAAAATGAGTTTTTAGAGTTACCAATTCACGAAATATACGCTTCGAATAAATTAAATGAAGATAAAATCGAAGTTCTTCTCAATGAAACAAAAGATAGTGATTGGAAATTTAGAAGAGATTTAAGGATTTCCTATCCACTCACTTCGGTTTGGACTTATTCTGAAACAGGTATTCCTTATCTAAATCCAGAAATTGTCCTTTTATATAAGGTGAAAAATACAAGAGAAAAGGACCATCAAGACTTTATGACAATAAAGGACTATCTCACTATTGAAAAGAAACAATGGCTTCGATATGCAATAGAATTACACGAACCAGAACATAAGTGGCTTCACTATTTGTAAAATTAAAGATACTTGAGCGAAAGAAAGGAGCTGTCATTTTTGGAAGCTTTTCTTGTTGCACTAACGGAGCAGGTTTGTTAAATAACGATTGAAACATTATTAATTGGAGAACGTATAAGAAAAGAGAATGATAAAAAGGAAATGACATAATGGACGCTTTAGTTGTTGGATTATTGTTATTAATTCCTGGAATAATCTTTTTCATATGGGTCTTGTTAAAATATACTGAAGACGCACATCTGAAGGAAGTTAAGAAGTGGAAATGGATAAGAAATGATACATATGCTTCTTGGGCAGAACAGGATATGATTCTTTTTCACAAAATAGCAAGTAAATCTTACATTTTAGCGAAAATAATTCTTCTGTTGTTATCACTTATTCCAGTAGTAATAGGTGCATTCGCTATATGGGTCTATTTTTCGTAAATTGACTCCTTGCTTAAGTCAGCTTGTGAAGGAATGTACTTAAGCTAAACGGGTGCTTTAATTAAAGAACAAAAGACCACTATTATGTGGTCTTTTCCTTTGGAACTGATATATAGCCAAAAATGATATATCCCAGTTCCCGACTTTTTTGTACGGCAGAAAAAAATGCGGTTCCCGACTTTTATTTTTAGATGTGACAAGAACGAACGTAGGAATGCGAGTTTCAACTCTCCATAGTTCCCGACTTTTTTGTACTTCAACAGCTTTTGTTCACCGACATTTATGTTGGTAACTAGACATCTATGTAAGTAACTAAACTATAATATTAGTAACCCGACAAAAATGTTGATAACCAGAAATATTCTGGTTATCAACATTTTTTAAAGAATAAAATGAATAAAATAGATTAATTTTGGTAATAAATTATTTAAATAGTTTCAGGGGCGCTAATTGTTGCCAGAGGGAAGAATAATTTAACCCAATAGCACCAATTAACATAAAAAATTTTAAGAATAGGTTTAATAAAATTTAATAAGCATTTAATAAATTAGATTTACCTCTAATGCTTATTTATTTTGTCTATTTTTAGATTTTTAATGTTAATTGGTGTTTTTTATTTTATATCTTTTTTGAATATTCAGGAGGTAAAAACACCACATAGTTATTCTAACTATCAAATAAAGAATGAAAAAGAAAGGAATACATTTATGTCAAGAGGGTCACGAATACAACAGCGGCAACAAAATCAAATCAGGGATGGAAGAGGCCAAGGGAGTGGAAAAGACTATAAACCCTTTATTCAAGCGCATGACAATAGAGTAGCTTCTGAAGGTTGGATGACTAGGCACTTAGGGTGGAAAACCCAAAGAATTGATCATACTTTGTCTAAACATGAAAGGAGATACCTGTATTTTTTGGAATGGGTAGATGAAATTGTTGACATAAGAGAACAGTATCCTCTTCTTCCACAAGGTAGAACAGAAGAAATAGCTCAGCAGCTTGGTATAAAGCATGCTCATGTAGAAGATCAATCGGTTGTAATGACCACAGACTTTGTTATTACTTTACAGAACTCAAATGGGTTAATTGATGTAGTCCGAACGGTAAAACCAGCTTCTAAATTAACTAAACGAACTTTAGAGTTATTTGAAATAGAAAGGAGGTTTTTCAAGGAACAAGGTATAGATTGGGATATAATCCTTGATCATAGAATCCCTCATACACTTATTTCAAATACAGAATGGATGTATGAAGGGCGATACTTAGATACTAGACCTGGTGGTCACTATGAAAAACCCTCTGGCTGTTTTTCCTCAAACATGACCTCGGTTTTCACTCAAATTCTACTCAAAAACACATTTCCAAATGAAAGATAAATTAAATAAAAAGGAGCAAAAAACATGAAGAAATCAAAATTTGTAAAATCAGTATGGAACCTATTAGGAGATATTGTAATTGAACATCATGAATATGAACCAGATACACTAACTATTCTTGTAAAAAATGTAAATGCAGAAATAGAAGGTGGAGAGTTAATGAAATATATTAAAGAAAAATTGGGAGTTGAGGGGGTTAAAGACATTAGCTTTAGTTTTGGAGATGGCTACTCACGATATTCGGAAGGTTACAACGGAAGAGGTCTGTTATTATGAAAAATGGAGAATGCTTGACGTTTAGATTCTCTTAATGGGCAAACATTTTTAGTTAGGGGCAAGGATGAATACCAGGAATTTTGTCTTCCTTTTTTGGGAGGGCCATTATCTTTCAGTGTTATTGATAGAACTGGTTTTCCTGATGTACGTGGTTTTGGAAAGATTGGTTTGCGTCCTCGTGGTAAATGCATGTCCAACCACTCTACATATTTATTTCGGGAATGAGAAAGGACAAATGAAATAAAATAAAGCTTTAAATCTCTATTCTCCGTTATTCTTAACTCTAATTTCTCCCCAATCTACCTGAACCTACATGCCGGGAGGCATTTCTTCAACGGCCTCATGGTGCCGTATATGTACCACTTTCGGAATATGATAGATATCCCTTAATTCACTGATATACCCCCTTAATGTACTGCTTCCAAACTTAAAGGTAGAATCCTTTCCCTTTAACCAATCCTCTACTTGAGCAGAAGAAAGATCAGGATGTTCCTTGAGCCAAGTGAGGACAATATCCCGGTAGGGATCTAACTTCTTACTCCTCGTCCCCAAACGAGAAACCCAATCCGTCGCCTCCTCAAATGTCATATCCAAATACTTATATACTGTATTTCTTGAAAGTCCTAGTTTCTTAGATATAGCAGCTACTTTAAATCCTTGGTCCTTTAATTGATGAACCTGAATATACAATTGCAGTTTTTCCACCTTTCAAATCCTTCAGCTACACTATGTTGATATAATCATAGCCTAGGTTAGGAGAAATGTAATGAAAAGTGTTCATTTTTATCTAGCAAAAACTGTTCACCTTAGTCTAGCAGTTACAAAGGAATCCTATCTCTTTTTACATAATAGGATTCCTAGTCCGCTAGTATTTATTGTGTGATTTGGTTCCATTACTACACAGACCCCTAAAGTAAGGAAAAAATTCGCGTAAAAATAATACCAAGAAAGCTTCCTATAGCGTAGCCAAAAATACCAGAAGCAACACCAGAAATAAGAACCTTTGGGTTTTTCAAATGAGTGACAACAACTGGGACATATCCCGGAGAAAATACTGCCCCAGCATGCGTTGATAACATTGTATCTGTATCAATCTTTGCAATCTTGCAGAATATTACACTTAATAAAAGAGTCAAATAGAGCATACCACAGCAGAACAGGAAGATATAGACCATCGACGGGTCTAAGAAAGTGCGTAAATCAGCGCCTGCAGTTAATGGGAAGGCAAAAATCATCACCACGTAAATACCAAGATTATATGTCCCCTTTATCTTTCGGAAAGGTCCTATTAATGAACAAAGGATACCAAAAATAGACGACCCGATAATAACTACCGTGCTACGTGCTCCAGGATCAAACAGTAACGAAAAGCCTTTGCAGACAAAGTAAATTGCTACCGTTAATACAAACATACTAAGGCACGGAAGGAGATTTTTCTCAGTGAAGATTCGAAGAAAACCACCCCATTCGGATGTATCTTCGGACGAGGCTTGCTTAGCTGCCGCAAGCTGACTATCCCAATCAGATGTTTTCACTGACGAGATTTGCCCAGTTGCTTTACGCTGCCCTTTGGATAAATATGAGACATTATCCTTATACGGAAGCAGGAATTTTCCAACCACCTGTTTCGCGCAGGTCACCATGAAGATCATCCAAGGAATTTCATAAACAAGCATCGAGCTCATCATCATAGTCAAAGTACCTTGAGACATGTCCGCTGCCTGCGCTACCGCTACTGCGTTAAACGTCGCACCCGTTAACCCGCCAATTAACGAACCCGCCATCTTATGCGCTTCTGGCAGTATATTTTTAAGAAGCAGAACCATAGTAAATCCGCTTACGGCTGCGGCGAGAGCCGAGCAGATAAACCCCCAAACCGACTTCAATCCCGATGTTTTCACCCAATGTTTAAAATCAGTTCCCATTAAAACTAGTGGAATTGCAAGCGGTATTGTAACTGTCGTAAACAGGCTACGCACCTCTAAATGTGTTTCTGGTGTGGGAAAGATATTTCCAAAGATCAGTCCAAGGAAAAAGCAGATCATCATTGCCCCAATCTTCATTAAAAAACTGTATTTTTGAGTCACCCACATTGCAAGGATCGGTACAACGATATAAGTAACCGCCATACCCCAGTCATACAGTGTCCATGTAGAAAAGAACATTTAACTACCCCTCTCAAAATTTGTATTGAACATTTGTAAATATAACTATGGATTAAGTAATTTTATCTTCTCCGTGTCTCTTTAAATACACGGAAGAAGTTTTCACTCACCACCTTTTTAGTATCTTCTTTACTAAAACCACGTTTGAGGAGATGATTAGTAATATTCATCAAATTTGCAAGGCTGACAATTCCCTCTGTAAACATTGATGTTTTTCCCTATCCGGCGTGTAGTTGTTTTTTCTTTATGTCTTTTTTCATGGATGGACGCCCTTGTTTCTTTGAATAAAGGACGTCTATACCTTGTTCTTCTAAAACTTTTTTCCACCGTAAAATGGTTGTTGGGGCTGAAATATTAAAGATCGCAGCAGTAATTCAATTTTAACTTATCCCTTGGTTTCCCATACTCCTACTCAATTTTGTGAGTGACCAAAAAAAGAACGTATCGTTGTTGTACCCGTTAAAGTTCTTTTACTTGCAGCTGTAGTACAAATTCTTTCGCTAACGTAATAAAAGGATTCACAATACAGGACTTTTCATTATTCCGCCAAACCACAGATGTTTCAATATTTGAAGATGTGTCATTAATTTCTTTAAAAACGATTCCATTTTTTTGATTGTTTTTCAATAGGTAAGGTACAATCGCTACCCCAATTCCTGCGGAAACAAGGGATGTAACCTCTGTCGAAACATGGGCAGTTGTAATTTTGGGGTAAACCCCTTTTTTATGGAAAATACCCATTACGGTATCATAATAAACTGAACCCTCTTGTCTTGGGGTCATAATAAATGTATCTTCAGCTAACTCTCGTAAATCTAAAGGAGAGTTGTTTTTAGCTAAGATATGGTTTTCTGGTAAAACTGCAACAAAATGTTGTCTTCGAATCGACATTATGTTTAAATTACTGTTTTCGTTAATGATGGGTGTGCAAATTAGCCCTATATGAATTCTTTCCTCATTTAAGGCGCGTAGTTGCTCGGTAGTACTCATCTGATGAACTATTACCTCAACGAGTGGGAACCTTGCTCTATAAGATTGCAATAGTGGAATGAGATCATAGGTTGCCGATCCCGTAAACCCAATCACTAATTCCCCAAATTCTCCTTGGTATACTTTCCGAGTTTGTTCACATGCTCTCTCTACCTCTCTAAGAATTTTATATGCTTTCTCCAAAAAGTACTTTCCAGCTTCCGTTAATTCAACTTTGCGTTTAGTACGATTAAATAACGAAACTCCTATTTCATTTTCTAATTGTTGAATTTGGTGACTTAGTGGGGGTTGGGAAATATTTAAACGATTAGCAGCATGACTAAAATTTAGTTCCTCCGCAACAGTGATAAAATATTTTAAGTGCCGTAGTTCCATGAACTTAACCCTCATCTCTAAATAGTAATACTTTAAAAGTATAATAACCTATTTTTTAAATATTTGTAATATTTTTAATTTAAATTAAAATTAAAAATAAGGTCAGAAGAGAATAGAGAGATTACTTAGAAACTTATATAACAATCTTCTGCTTACCAAAAAGTTTAATAGTGAAGAAATTATCACGGAATAGGAGATGATTATCCTCAAGTTGGAACTACTGAAGCTGAATAGTTTACTGATGTGCTCCGGTACTAGATACCCTTTTAGAAGATTTGTCTCAATTGGCGGGTGTGTATTTTGTTTGAAAAGTGGAGTGTGTAAAACACCAGGAAAGAGATTCATTATAAACCGAGAAATTTAAGAAGTTGATTTATGAAGGCTGAAAAGACTGCAATATTTTAACGCAAAATTGGAGGAAAATATGATGGAAAATTTATCACCATTGTTAACCATTGATGGCTGTGAATATGCGGAAGGGGATTTTGAAGGGTGCTCAGATGCGGTACTTCAATCTAAAATGAGTGCATTCTTCCTAACTTTGTCTTCCTTTGAGGGTTTCGCTGAAACAATTCGGTCAATTGGAAGGATATACAATTTAGCGGATAAGGAAGAGAAAAAAATTATGGTAGCACGATCCTATGGTGATTTAGTTAATGCTGCTGAAACGGGTAAAAAGTCAGTAATTTTAGCTTTCCAAGAACCCTATCCAATTGGTAATTCTTTAGATAACCTTCGCGTTTTTTATGAGCTTGGGGTGAGGGTGGTTCAACTCACCTATAATAAAGCAAATTATATTGGTACTGGTTGCACGGAATCGATAGATCGTGGTCTTACTGATTTTGGTAGGGAATTGATTGCGGAGATGAACCGGCTTGGTATGCTAATCGATGTTTCGCATTGCAGTAAATTAACTACACTACAAGCGATTAAAGAAAGTTCTCAGCCAGTCGTATTCTCCCATGCGAATGTAAAAAAAATAAGCGATAATCCACGAAACAAAACGGATGAAGAGATCAAGCTACTTGCTGAAAACGGAGGCGTAATCGGATTAACTCCCTGGTCACCGATTTGCTGGAAAAGAAAATTCGATCAGCAACCTTCCCTTAATGATTATTTAGATCATGTTGAATATGTTATCGATCTTGCAGGGATTGACCATGTAGGTTTTGGCAGCGATATCACGCCGGATGGAAAAGAAGATCGATCCGGAACGATTGTACAAGCAACCTTATATCCAGAAGTGGTAGGGGACTATTACAAAAGAGTAGGAACTGACCCAATTTTGGCACATGCAAAAAACTTTAAAGGAGCAAAAGAGATCGAAAACGTAATCGAAGGATTGGAAGAGAGAGGATACAGTGAGAATGAGATAGAGAAGTTTTTAGGTGGCAATTTTAAGAGAGTGATAAAACAAGTTTGGAAATAAAAAAGAAAGTTATTTAAGTGGGTCCATAGACGGTAGCTATTATAGAGAGGTGTTTTGTTAGATATTACTTTTTATAAGTGCAATCAAAGGATTAAGGTAACCTATACATGTTGGAAATAGATTGTCAGCCTAATTAAAGGTGGGGGATAATATGGGAATACCAAGAAAAATGACTAGTCTTCTTATGTGCGCTGTACTTGGTGTAGGAGTTATGGCAGCCTGTTCTCCTGGAAATAACAAAAAGTCTTCTTCGACGAAAAAACGCGACACTATTAACTATGCGATTAATGTAGATACTAAAACATTAGATCCTCAATATGAAAATGATAATAATTCTGAGCAAATTATTCGTCATATGTATGAAACATTGTTAGTTCGAAGCAGTGACGGTCCACAGCCTCACTTAGCAGAGTCATGGTCCATTTCAGAAGACAAATTGACTTGGACATTTAATCTGCAAAAAGGTATAAAATTTCATGATGGCACCGAACTCACTTCTGATGATGCTGTTGCTACATTCAGAAGAGTTAAAGAGCTTGGAGCGGGACGAACCCCTACAGGATTTGCTTTTGTAGATGCAATTGATAAGGTTGATGAATATACATTTACGATTCAAACGACAGAGCCAATGGGTGGTTTGCTATTTACTTTAACAGATCCAGCTTACTCTATTTTAGATGATGCTGCAATTAAGAAATACGGAACAAATATTGGTACAACTGTAGAAGCCGAAAATGGAACAGGCCCATATAAATTGGTTTCCTGGGAACTTAATAATAAACTTTTGATGGAAAGCTTCGAGGATTATTGGAAAGGAAAACCACCTACCAAGTATTTGAGTTTCATCACAATTCCAGAAAGCTCTTCAAGATTGGCTGCCTTGGAGAATGGTGAAGTAGATGTAATAGAAAAGTTCACTTTTGAGGATTTGGAACATCTGCGTCAGAATCCAGAAATCAATGTTACTGTAACACCAACTGATGGCTATAGGATATTCCAATTTGGAGCCGATGATCCAATTATGTCTAATAGTAAAATTAGAGAAGCTCTGATTTATGCAGTCGATAGACAGGCAGTAATTGATGCATTATATGGTGAAACTGCAGAACAGCCAACTTCAGTTATTGGTAAAAATGTTTTTGCTTATAAAGATTTAGGTGCTATCAAACCGGATCTAAACAAAGCAAAACAGCTTTTAGCAGAGGCTGGTTATCCGAATGGGTTTAAAACAAAAATTGTCACTACTCCAAGATATGAAAAAGGAGTAGAAATGGCAGAGATATTAAAATCACAACTGGAAAAAATCGGTGTAAACGCACAGATTGAAGTTATTGATTGGACCTCATTTGTACCAATGATTTCTGGCCTTACTCCAGAAGAATTCGATTGGCCAATCTTTATCATGGGTGTTGTTTCTATTACAGGGGATGCTGATAGTGCATTTAGAGGACTTTTCACTACTTCAGAAACGGGCAAGAATAATAGAAACTATGGATTTTATTCTAATTCAGAGGTTGATGAATTAGTAGCAAAGGCTGCAACAGAAATAGATCAGATTAAACGTAAAGAGTATTATGAAAAAGTTCAGAAAATTCTTTACCTGGAGGATCCAAGTGGAATCTGGATGTGGGGTGTAAATTATACCACTGCTTCTAATGCTAAATTAAAGAATATTACTATTCATCCTATTGGTGAACAAACCTTCGAGAATGCTGTTTTTGAGTAATAGCATTTGTGAAAGAGGGAGTTTTGATATAAACTCCCTTTTCTAAAAACATGGGGGAATATACATGACCGGATATATTTTTAAAAAAATTTTACAGCTGATCATAACATTATTCGTAATTTCAATTCTTGTATTTGTTTTAGTACATTTAGCACCGGGAGATCCGGTAAAAAACATGCTGGGTATGAATGTGTCGGAAGAAACGATCAATGCGGAACGTGAGCGCTTAGGGTTAGATAAACCGTTGGTTGTTCAATATACAAATTTTGTTAAAAATCTAACCCACGGCTATTTAGGTAAATCCATATATAGTCAAAGACCAGTAGAGGAGGAAATCCTGCAAAAATATACAGTTACCTTTCAATTGGCGTTAGGTGGTGTTCTTATGGCCACCGTTATTGGAATTATTTCAGGAATTATCTCAGCCACTAATCATAATAAAGCTATCGATAATATCATTATTACTCTTGCTCTTGTAGCTGTTTCAACACCACTTTTTTTCTTATCCATTATGGGGATATACTTGTTCTCTGTAAAGTTAGGTTTGCTCCCAAGCTTTGGCATAACTACATCCTTACATTATATTTTACCAATTACGATACTAGGTCTCTATTCAGCTGGAGAAATATCAAGATTGACAAGATCTTCTATGCTTGATGTGTTAAGTCAGGACTATATTCGGACATCAAAGGCAAAAGGAATACCTAATCGCATTATTATATATTTTCATGCGTTAAAAAATGCTGTCATACCGGTAATTACCAGTATTGGGTTACGTTTTGGCATTTTACTGGCTGGTTCAGCATTGGTTGAAACAGTATTTTCAATTCCTGGAATGGGCAGATATTTGGTAGACGGTGTATTAAACAGGGATTACCCGGTTGTTCAAGGAGCTGTATTAGTACTTGCAGCAACATTTGTTACTGTAAATACCATAACAGACCTGATATATGCCATTGTTGATCCTAGAATTAAATATTAATAGGAGGACGATAGCATGAAAGCATTTATAAGAAATTTTGCTCGCCGTAAAATAGCTGTTGCAGCATCTATTGTAATTATCGCTTTTATTTTAACTGCACTGATTGGACCTTTCCTTTTAAAATATGATCCTAACGCACAGGACTTGC
Organism: Neobacillus sp. B24; assembly: GCF_055381825.1. Classification (NCBI taxonomy): domain Bacteria; kingdom Bacillati; phylum Bacillota; class Bacilli; order Caryophanales; family Bacillaceae; genus Neobacillus; species Neobacillus sp. B24. Next base: position 193,625 of record NZ_AP035777.1, read on the forward strand.
TTAACAAATACCAGATGCCAAGTACGGATCATATATTAGGGACGGATAATTTAGGAAGAGATATTGCAACACGTATGGTTTATGGAGCGAGAATATCACTGTTGATAAGCTTTTGTGGTGTTATGATAGGAGCCCTTATCGGAGTAATCATCGGAGTTTGTGCAGGATATTTTGGTGGGGTTTTTGATACTGTGATTTCTGGAATTATTGATATATTACTAGCTTTTCCTGGTTTATTGTTAGCTATAGTAATCATATCCATTCTGGGGAGTGGGGTTACGAATACTATGTTAACTATCGCTTTTTATTCAATACCTAAAGTTGCCAGATTGGTTCGAGGAAGCGTCTTGGCCGTAAAACAATCTGAGTATATACAAGCATGCCGCACTATGGGAGCTTCTCATTTACGAATAATAACACTTCATATTATACCCAATATAGTGTCTGTCATAACTGTAGACACTACTTTAAGCTTGGGTTATGCGCTCTTAACAGCTTCTGGGTTATCCTTTCTTGGTATTGGTGTTCAGCCTCCAAATCCTGAATGGGGTGCGATGCTAAGTGAGGCTAGAGTTGCACTTCGGACTTTTCCATTGGGGGCAATTGTACCAGGAGTTGCTATAACGTTGGTAGTATTAAGTTTTAGTCTTGTAGGTGATGGTATTCGTGATGTGTTTGATCCTAAGCTAAAAAGAGGTAGGTGAGGATATGAGTGAAAATATATTAGATGTACAAAATTTGAAAATACATTTTTATACCGAAGAAGGAGAATTACCTGTTATAAATGGAGTTGATTTTTCTTTAAAAGAAGGAGAAATCATGTCAATCGTAGGAGAGTCCGGTTGTGGGAAAAGTGTTACTGCTATGTCTATACTGGGCTTAATTCCAAATCCTCCCGGTAAAATTGTAGATGGCGAAATTAAGTATAAAGGAAATGATTTGACGAAGCTCTCAAACAAAGAAATGGAAAAAATACGCGGGAATGAAATTTCAATGATTTTTCAGGAACCGATGACTTCCTTGAATCCTGTGTATACTGTTGGAAAACAGATTATGGAGTCCCTAAAATATCACCAGAGGATGAAAGCTAAAGAGGCCAAAGAAAAGGCAATTGAATTAATTAGTTTAGTAGGGATTTCTACGCCGGAACGATTCTTTTATAATTATCCACATCAATTAAGCGGAGGGATGCGTCAAAGGATCATGATTGCAATTGCATTGGCTTGTAACCCAAGAATATTAATTGCAGATGAACCTACGACAGCACTGGATGTTACGATCCAAGCTCAGATTATGAGCTTAATGGTAGACTTGAAGAAGAAAACTGGAACTTCCATTATTTTGATTACACATGATTTTGGTGTGGTTTCTAAAATGGCGGAAAAGGTAATCGTCATGTATGCGGGTGAAGTAGTAGAGGAGTGTTCAGTAAAAGAAATTTTTCGCAATACTCTGCATCCTTATTCGGAAGGATTACTAAAGTCGGTCCCTACGCTAAAGGATGAAAAGGAATATTTATATAACATTAAAGGAACAGTACCTACACCTAAAGACTTTTTGCCAGGATGCAGATTTGCCCCTAGGTGCGAATATGCAACAGATAAATGTCTACAATCCAAGCCACAGTTGAGGGAAGTGGAGCCTGGACACAAAGTGCGATGCTGGAATCGGGGGGCGTGACTATGGTTGAAAAAAAAGAATTAATGTCATTATCTGATGTGAAAATGTATTTTAGTATAAAAAATAATAAACGATTATTTGCAAAAAAACAGTTTTTGCGTGCAGTAGATAATGTCAGTTTTACAATTTATGAAGGAGAAACTCTCGGCATAGTTGGAGAAAGCGGATGTGGAAAATCAACCACAGGCAAGATAATGGCAAAGCTTCTTACTCCTACAGAAGGTAGAATTACATTTGAAAGTAAAGATATTAATAAATTGAACAAAAAAGAAGATTTGGCTTATAAAAAGAAAGTGCAATTAGTATTTCAGGATCCGTATTCTTCTCTTGATCCTAAATTTACTGTCGGTCGTTGCATTGAGGAACCACTAGTCATCCACAAGGTTGGAAACTCAAAAGAACGAAAAGTTGCCGCTTTATCACTTTTAGAAGAAGTAGGTCTATCAGCAAATGCTTATAAGAGACATCCACATGAGTTTAGTGGCGGTCAACGGCAGAGAATTGGAATTGCCCGTGCTTTGACGTTAAAACCTTCGTTAATAATATGTGATGAACCAGTATCAGCATTAGATGTTTCCATTCAGGCTAAAATCTTGAATATGATGAAGGATTTGCAGAAAAAGTACAATTTGGCCTATGTATTTATATCGCATAATTTAGCAGTTGTAAACCATATGTGTGACCGCGTTCTCGTTATGTACCTGGGGAATATTGTGGAAGAGGCAAGTAGGGAGGAATTATTTAATGCTCCATTGCACCCATATTCGGTCGCCTTGTTAAAAGCAATTCCGGTGATAGGGGAAGAAGGAGATTTTGGCGATGATATCCTTCATGGAGATGTACCTAGCCCTATTAATCCTCCAGAAGGATGCTGCTTTTATGGCCGGTGCAAATTTGCTATCGAGAGATGTCGTACAGAAAAACCAAAGATGCGAGCCACAAATTCTAACCATAGAGTAGCATGTCATATCATCTAAGTTGTATATCAATAGAAAGTACTGAGTTTTTATCCATTCTATGCTAAATAATTGGAGGAGAGATTATGTTAAGAGGCAAGCTAAAAGTAAAACTCGAAGACAATAAAGTAAAGCTCTCTTTTATGCAGAGAGGATTAACCGATGAAACAGCAAATGTTCCGGTGAAGATTTATCGTAGACAGGAAGAATTGCCCTATGGTACAGAAAATCGATATGAACCATGGGAGGAATATGTAGATAATCAATGTTATCAAGACAATTCCGAGCTCATATTTGAAGGTGTTCTTCCGTGTAATTATTCTTTTTGTGAATATGTAGACTGTGACGTTGAAATTGGAAAAACATATTTTTATTGGGTTGCAGCTAATTCCTATGGTGAAAATACAGTTTTAGGGGCAACAGCAGTTAAGGTTCGTGATCAAAATGTTTGGTGGTCTTATAAGAGAGCGGTCGAAGAGCTTTATAAGATGAAAGAGGAATTCCCAGCAGTTGAGATGAGCGTTGAACGGTATGGAGAAAGTACTTATCATGTGGATATTATGGGCATCACGATTGGAAAAAAGGATAATGCCATTGCCTTGACTGGTGCTATTCATGCTGGAGAACCTGGTCCAGAGCTTTTGATACTTGCAACTCGTTGGTTATTGGAAAATCACCCCGGTATGTTTGAGAAAGTTGGCTTTGCCATTCTTCCGGTTATTAACGTAGATGAAAGAGAAAAAGTTGTAGAGGGTGCTCCGTTCTATTTGCGTATGAATCCAAATGGAGTCGATTTAAATAGAAATTTTGATGCACAGTGGTCTAGAGAGTACGTGTATGGATTCGATAATGGTGTACTGGGTAGCAGTACATATCATGGACCATACCCTAATAGTGAGAACGAAACGAGAGCAGCAACCTTATTTTTAGAAAAGGTGAAGCCTAAGGGATTGTTTGTATATGATTCCTGTTCTGTGGTAACTGAAGACTATATGTTGTATTCACCGACGCCGGATGATCCTGAATTTGAAATGCTTCAGGCGGAAGTAGCAACATTATATTCTAAAGCATTTCGCGAAAATAATCCGGGATGCGGAACTTTTACAGCACCACATATTACTTATCCACATCAGTTGGAGGTGTTTTCCGATACTGGAAATCCAGTTGGAACTTATAATAATTTAGCTTACAATAAGTACCGTATTGTCAATTTTTCCTTGCAGGATGCTTGGTCCGATGAGGGGAAGAAGCACATGATAGATGCCACTGATGTTGATCTACTGAATAAATGGTCACTAAGGCATGCATATGCACTTTTAGCTATGATGAAGTATTTTTCAAAGTAATCAGATGGAAGTACAAAAGTAATAGATTGAAAGTATATGAAAGTCATCTATTTAATCATAAAATTAATTGCTGGAATCAGCACAAAGTGGAGGTAATAATAATGAATCTCGAAGAAAAATGGAAATTGGCAGGAGATTATGAAGTTAATTTTCTTTGTAATGATGATCCTGATTTGAAAGCTTTGGCAATCGAATATAATAATGCAATTTCACCTGAGGCTAGAAAATTGCATGATGAATCCATCATCATTGATATGTGTTCTTTCTATTTACACGAGTATAATTGGCAGTTGGAACAATCAAAAGCAACAGCTATGAATTTCACAATTGGTGATGTATACTGTCCAGATAGTAGCCAAATGTTAAGGGCTATTACGGGAATGCATAGTTCTGTCCACCGCTCGCCAAACCATTTAATGATGATTAATACCGTTGATGACATCTATGAAGCAAAGAAAACCGGGAAAACTGGCATAATCTTTGGTGCACAGCACTGCGATTTTATTTTTCATTCCGACATAGAGGCTTCTACGGAAGTGTTCTCTATGTTGGGCCTTCGTGTAATGCAGATTGCTTATAACCATCGGACTTTTGCAGCAGATGGATGTGCCTCAGGATCCGATGCCGGAATCACCAATCATGGTAAAATGTTAATCCGTGCTATGGAACGCAATGGTGTTACTTTGGATTTGAGCCACGCAGGAAGAAGATCTGCATTGGAGGCAATTGAATTTGCTGAAAAGCCAATGATCTATAGTCATCAAAATCCAACCGCTTTATTCCCTCACGTTAGAAACATTGATGACGAGCCATTGAAAAAATGTGCAGAGCGTGGAGGAGTAGTATGCGTTACTGCGTATGCCCCATTATTGTATGATGGTAAAAATTTACCGTCAGTAGAGAAATTTGTAGATGCAGTTGAACATTATGCTGATATACTTGGAATTGACCATATCGGTGTAGGCCTTGATTCTAATGGACAGGCTGGATGTTATGATAGAGATCATGCAATAAATTTGAATAAATTTCATCGTAGCTATTATGAAAAATACGGCTCTCCTTACATCGCTGGTATTGATGCAGGACGTGGCAAAGCTTCTGTTTGTGTAGATGGAATTATTAGTACAGCAAATTTACCTAATATAACATACCATTTATTAAACAGAGGTTTTAGTGAATCTGATGTTAAGAAGATAATGGGAGAAAATATGCTCCGTATTTTCAAAGAAACATGGAAATAATGGTATCTCGCAATTATAGTAATTGGTCTTAAAGGCGTTCGTCGCGCACCTCAGTTCTCAAAAAACGTTAATTCAACGTATCAAAGGCTCTCAAACAAATTATGGTTTGGGGGTCTTTTTTATTGTATAGCATACTAGGCCTAATCACAGGGTTACTGCTCTAGTCCGTCAGAAGATTACAATAAAAGGAAAATCGTTTAGTTTTACTGTTGCTTTGAAATAAGGTTGCGATGTTTATAAAAAAGACGCGATGTTTTAAAAAAAGTTACGATACTTTGTCTCTATCAATTAATGAATTTTAAGTGAATGTTGATCAAACTTTATTTCAAAGCTACACGAAGAAAGGCAATCAGAAATAGAGAACCCTTTACATTCTAATTTTCTTCCTTATTGCGGGTAGTGACAGCTTCGCTGGTACTACCCCATTAATTTAATACTGGAGATTCTAATGTATTTAGCTTCGTCTATTTGAGGAAGACTTGGGTACTTTTCAGCATTATATCCGTGTAGGTTGGTTATAATCTCATCGGATTGAATGTTAACTAATTGCTTTTCGATTACATTAAAATGTATTTTATCTAGAAATTTTTTACACTATTTCGCTTAAAAATTTGCAGATATAACTACACCACCTGTTTCATAAACTTCCAGCATCTGTACTCCATCTATCCCTATAGGAATGACTTTTTCAATTACGATATCCGAGTTACTTCCGACAAGTATTAAGCCATTTTGATTAGCAGATATCTTAATACCCGACAAAATAGGGAAAGGTATTATCCCTTATACTTTACCATTAGTTTACTGTCCACTTGTTTGTTAACTATCTCAACCATTTTAATAATGAATTGTTCCTCATAAAAAAATTCTTATTCCTTCTCCAAGTTAAGGAGGTTTTTGTTTAATTTGGCATAATTGAAAAAAACTCCATCGATGTTCTTTTTGTGTATGAACCACCAATATGAAGTTTTAGTTACCAACATTAATGCCAAGTCCATTTAAAAATCAAAAATTGGTTACCAACACTAATGTAGTTTAAATATTATGCCAAAAACTCGTTAATCCTTGATATTAAGGGTTTTTCTAATTACCAACATTAATGTCCCTAAACACTTTTATATACCTGTAACTTTCTCGGTTTCCATGCTACAAAGTCGGTACCCGACCGGTAGGGAATCCAGGCGGAACAGGCAGCAACATCATTAGTATCAAACCGTTAATCAAACGTTCGTAATATAAGGTTAGCCAGATTTTTCTGGTTGACCTTTTTCTTATTAGTCTTATTATAGCGGTAGTCGGGGTAGAACGGCTCAAACGTGGGACTTGATCCCGAAATCAAAACTGTTCACCCCCTACTTGTATGAACATGTTTCGGGCTGGTTGGGACGCAGATCCCGTTTAACAAGCGAACCTATGACATTACAAGGAGCTTTAGGGGTTACCGACTAATACTATATTTTGGAGGGGGAGATTAAGTCATGAATCCAGTCGTAGGTCTGGATGTAGCAAATGGGGAAAGCCAAGTTCAGGGCTTTTTAGATAAGGGGAAACCGTATCGTAAGGGATTTAGTTTTAAACATAATCTTGATGGCCTGGGGAAGTTATTGAGATTCCTTAAAGAACTTGAAAAAATAACAGGTGGTCATCAACCTTCGGTTGTGTTGGAATCGACAGGTCATTATCATACTCCTGTTGTTCATTTTTTGGAGGAACAGAACTATGTCTATATTATTGTGAACCCACTTATTTCTCATAGAGCTAAAAGTTCAAGTCTTAGAAAGGTAAAAACGGATGCGATTGATGCTTACCATTTATGTGAATTGTATTATAAAGAGGAATTAGAGCCCCACAAAAAGCGTGGAATACAACTTTTAAACCTTCGAAATCTTACAAGGCAACAAGAGTCTTTAGCTGAAGTAGCAGCTCAAACAAAGTTACAATTTCACGCTATTTTGGATCAGGTTTTTCCTGAGTTTAAAGGTGTATTCGGGAGTTTATTTTCAAAGGTTTCATTGCTTACTCTTCTAGCTTTTCCAACTTCTGAAGCGGTGTTAAGTGCAAGCGAGTGTGAAATAGCAGCTAAGATTACCTCACTGTGCCATAGTCGCTCGAAAAAATGGGCAAAAGAAAAGGCCCAAGCATTAAGAAATGCGGCCCTTCGTAACCCGTTTCAAAAAAACTTATATCAGAGTCATATTATCAATATCGAAATACTGGCAAATATAATTCTTCAATACCAAGAGCATCTATCGAAGTTACAAGCAGAAATAGATGCCCTAGCTAAAGAATTTGAAGAATATAAGATTATCCAGTCTATCCCTGGGATCGGAGAAAAAATCGCCGCCACGATTATTTCCGAAATTGGAGAGATAGATCGGTTTAATCACGCAAAAAAGCTGATAGCATTCGCAGGAGTCGATCCAAGTGTTTATTCCTCAGGTAAATTTACCGCCTCGAAAAACCGTATCACTAAACGAGGTTCTATCAGGCTCAGACATGCTTTATATCTGGCAGTTCAAAGTGGGATACGTGATTCTCGTAGGAAGAAAACAACAGAAGAAATCATCCCACGTAACAAAAGGTTAAGAGCTTTTTATGACAAAAAGCGAGACGAAGGAAAACCTTATAGAGTAGCTGTCATTGCCTGTGTTAATAAGTTATTACATTGGATTTATGCCTTACTAAAAAGCAAAACAAATTTCCATGATATGGATTAAATCCTATATATAACTAAATAAAACAAAACCTTCCAGTATAGTAGTGAGGGAAGGTTATTTGGCATGCTTATTTTTAGTATAACACGTGTATTTTTAACTTTTTACTGAAAAATGTTGACAAACTATTAGCTGGTTTTGTTTAAAACTAAAATTAATACAAAATCAGGCTGGATCCAAGAGCGGGTCCAGTCTTTTTCTGTTTATCCAATACGCCATCAATCCCTTGTCCAGTAAGGTTTTTTTATTTTTTATTCATTCCCCTGATTCTATTCTGTTGTTATCCACACTGGTTATATCCGTTGGGTTTCGATTCTGTTTCAATGTTTTATAATGGTATTATTATAATAAAAAGTAAAGAAGTGAGATGGAATGAAATCAGCGAGGATTATCCTTATAGATGATGAGGAAGCTATTTTGAATATGATTGATATAGTTTTACGAAAGGAAGGATTCGAGAACATTCAAACTGCTTCTACGGGAACAGAGGGACTCTATAAGTGCAATTCCTTTGACCCGGACATAATTATTTTAGATGTCATGCTTCCTGATATGGAAGGCTTTGAAGTTTGTCGTAGGTGTCGTGAAATAACCCGGGCCCCAATATTATTTTTGACTGCAAGAACATCTGACTTGGATAAGCTGATGGGTTTTGGGATGGGTGGAGATGACTATATTACCAAACCCTTTAACCCATTAGAGGTGGTTGCAAGGATTAAAGCTATTTTACGACGATCACAGCCGGAATATAAAGAAGAAAGAACACAGAATCGTATTTATGATTTTGGCCACTTTAAAGTAAATGAATCATCTGCAGAACTTATAGTAGATAACGAAAAAGTTACTTGTCCTGCAAGAGAATTTCAATTGCTTTTATTTTTATGTAAGCATCCAAATCGTGTCTTTAGTCGGAGCCAATTGTTTGAACAGGTATGGGGCGAGGAAAGTATAGGGGATGATAACACGGTTATGGTTCATATTCGCAGACTTCGAGAAAAAATTGAGAGTAACCCAGGTCATCCTAGTTTCCTCATAACTGTTCGGGGATTAGGCTACAAACTTGTTAGTCCTAAAATGGGGGACTGAGTTATGAACTTGTATTCTCGGATTACAATTAGGTTCCTGCTTCAAATTGTTTTACTTTTTATTGCCTTGTGGTGTGTCATTGGAGCCACCTTTATTTTTTATCTTTATAGTAAAAAATCCGCATCTGTGGAAGGGTTAAATTCTTTAGTTATCTTATTGCTACTTTTTACGGGCAGTTTGTTGGTAACGATTTTTGTGGCTATTTTCTTTGGACGTAGAATGGGTGCACCTATCATGCATATGATGCACTGGATACAGAACTTAGCAGATAAGACTTATTCGGAGCCTACCGACAAACAAGGAATCCCAAAGAGCAAAATTAATCATGATGGAGATTTACGCAAACCTTACAGAATATATCGAGATGTCTTTCTAGCTCTTGAGAATCTTGCTTTTTCATTGCAACAAAGCGATTTGGAGCGGAAGCGTATGGAAAAGACAAGAGAGGAATGGATAACGGGTATCACACATGACCTTCGAACACCACTTTCATCGGTCAAGGGTTATGCTGATTTGTTCGCAGCAGCAGAATACGACTGGACAGATAGGGAGATACGTCAGTTTGGTAACGTTATTTCTGAAAAAGCAACATATATGGAGGAACTTATTGATGATTTAGGGCTTACCTTCAGGCTGAAAAACGCAGATTTACCTTTAAACCGAAGTTCAGTAAACATCGTTGAAATTGTCCGTAGAGTGGTGATTGACTTAATCAACAATCCCCGTACAGAGGGACAGACGGTTCTTTTTGAAAATGATGTAGATACTCTCGTTTATCCGGTAGATACCAAGTGGATAACTAGAGCATTGGATAATTTGCTTACAAATTCTGTACTGCACAATCCAGTTGGCACCACGATTTCGGTGAGTATTCAATCTTTGTGTGAAAAGGACTTGCCATATTCAGGAGTATGTATTGAAATACGGGATAATGGTGCTGGAATGGATAAGGAAACAGTGGATCGTTTATTTGATAGGTATTACCGAGGAACGAATACATCTGACCATCAGGTAGAAGGGTCTGGTTTAGGGGCAGCAATCTCCAAGCAGATAATCGAAGCACATGGGGGTAATATTTCCGTTGAAAGCAGATTAGGTTGGGGAACTGTCATTGTGATAGAACTTCCTCCTGATAATTAAGGTCCTGTTAAGGTTCCGTTTAGCACCTTGTAAACTTAGTCCATTAAACTATGGACTGAGGTGATAAACAATGAGTGAATTAATAATCGAAACATCTAATCTTACACGAAAATATGGAAACAAAACTTCGGTAAATAAATTGAATCTGCAAGTACCTAAAGAAAGTATTTATGGATTTTTAGGACCGAATGGTGCAGGGAAAACGACCACCATTAAGATGCTGCTTGGACTCATACGGCCAACATCGGGAACCATTTCTATATTCAATCAGGAACTTTCTAAACACCGGATAAACATCTTGGGCCGTACGGGATCTCTTGTTGAAAATCCTTCTTATTATGGTCATCTAACAGGCTACGAGAACCTTGATGTCGTCGCAAAGTTATTAAAGGTTCCATCCAAACGAATAAACGAAGTGCTTGAGATTGTTCGTTTGACAACTGCAGCCAATCAAGCTGTCAAAGGGTACTCGCTTGGGATGAAACAGCGTTTGGGGATTGCCACTGCACTACTTGGAAACCCCGATTTAATCATTCTTGATGAACCTACTAATGGACTCGATCCAGCAGGTATACATGAAATTAGAGCATTAATTAAAGAAATGCCAACTCAACATGGAATTACAGTGGTTGTCTCAAGTCATTTATTAAGTGAGATCGATCAGATGGCAACTCATGTAGGGATTATAGACCACGGAAACTTATTATTCCAGGACGCTATTAGTAAACTTCATGAGCAGAGTGCTCCTCTGCTAATGATACAGGTGGATAAACCATATGAGGCGCAAAAACTATTGCATGCCAAGGGATTTCAAGTCTCAATGAATGGTGATGTATTACAGATTCCAAGTATAGACATGACAACCACCAATAGCATTAACAGATACCTGTTTCAGGCTGGATTTTCAATTTATCATATTAAAGAACAGAGTCGATCCTTAGAAGAAATTTTCCTTGATTATGTAGGAAAGGAGGGGAGTCTGTGATGAAAAGTGCACTCATGTCAGATTGGATAAAAATGCGAAGGACTTGGATAAAGATCCTTGTAGTTCTCGGTCCCTTTGGTGTGATCTCCTTAAATGCCCTACGATATATGCAAAATTTCCATGGTATTGTTAACCAAGGAGATGATGCCTTTAATTGGGCATTGCTCAATCAGAACATTAGCCACCTGTTAATGCCCTCCTTAATGCTAGGGATTGCATTGCTAACATCGTTACTCTGTGGTTTAGAACATCAAGGTCATTCTTGGAAACAGTTATTTGCTTTACCAGTGTCACCAGTTCAAATTTATTTAAGCAAGTTTATTTGGGTTACTGGACTATTGTTCATTTCAGCTACGCTTTGTGCTATTGGAACATTTGGAATCGGATTTGCTTTTGGTTTTACTACCCATATTCCTTGGCTTAAGGTTCTTCAAGGATGCTATTACCCTTATTTTGCGGCCTTTGGGATTGTCGCTATCCAGTTGTTGCTATCATTACTGTTTGCCAATCAGTCATTCGCCATTACATTAGGGGTTTTAGGAGTGATTGTTAGCGGGCTTACAAATGCGTTAGCACCTGACTCATTGGCACATGCGGAAACCTGGGCCCGGTGGGTACCGTGGACTTACCCGTCTTTGTCATCTATTAGTCATGGAGCAGTCCAACACATTAACTTTATCTATGTGATTTACGGACTCGCGGTAGCTGTTATAATGGTAGCCTTTGGGATTCGTCTATTCGCAAGAAAGGAAGTGCAATAAAACATTGATCTTCCGAATGTTAAGTTGCGAATGGAAAAAAATTTGTACTACGAGTATATGGATCCCTATTTTGGCAGTCCCACTATTGATGGTCCTAATTGGATTTATCATTCCGAGAAATTTGGGATTAATTGGTCGTGAATGGTCTTGGCTTTCTCTATATAGTGCAATGGTCCATATTTATGCCATTGTATTGCTTCCGATGGTGGCGGGTATACTTGCATCTTTATGTTGTCGATGTGAACATCTTTCAGGTGGTTGGAAACAATTACTGGCATTACCTATCAGTCGTATGGTTGTCTATAGTTCAAAGATATTTTATACTTTACTCTTTTTAGCAATAGTACAAGTTTTAGTCTTAGTGACTGTGCTTGTGGATGGATTAATGTTTTTGCATATAAAGGCACCTATTCCCTGGTATTTGTTGATAAAAGGTTTTATTGCCGGCTGGATTGCAACTATCCCGTTAGCTGCATTACAACTATGGGTTTCCACTTGGTGGAAAAGTTTTGGTGCCCCCTTTGCTCTGAACATCATTTTAACTATCCCTGCTTTAGCGGTTTCCAATTCCAGTGTTTTTGCACCTCTATATCCTTGGGCTCAACCAATGCTAGTCATGTTACCGTCTCATAATGGGATATTGAATTTAACACTGGAAACTACTATAACAATCACTACAGCTGGAATTGTTTTTATAATTGGTGGCTTGCTTCATTTTATGAAACAGGATATATAGAGTCTGGCATTAGTGGTGCTATTTTGATTAGTGAGATGCCGAGATATTATGGTAAGCGTTCTCTTTAAATCTTTGCTCTTTTTTCTATTGTATATAGCTGTAACTTTCCCTTTCCCTGTGCTTTATAGTCGGTACCCACTGCCGCATAGTCGGTACCGAAGCGGAAGGGAAACAGGCGAGTACAGGCAGCCGCAAAACTATAAATATGATCATTAAACAACCGTTAATCAAACGTTCGTAATATAAGGTTAGCCAGATTTTTCTGGTTGACCTTTTTCTTATTAGTCTTATTATAGCGGTAGTCGGGGTAGAACGGCTCAAACGTGGGACTTGATCCCGAAATCAAAACTGTTCACCCCCTACTTGTATGAACATGTTTCGGGCTGGTTGGGACGCAGATCCCGTTTAACAAGCGAACCTATGACATTACAAGGAGCTTTAGGGGTTACCGACTAATACTATATTTTGGAGGGGGAGATTAAGTCATGAATCCAGTCGTAGGTCTGGATGTAGCAAATGGGGAAAGCCAAGTTCAGGGCTTTTTAGATAAGGGGAAACCGTATCGTAAGGGATTTAGTTTTAAACATAATCTTGATGGCCTGGGGAAGTTATTGAGATTCCTTAAAGAACTTGAAAAAATAACAGGTGGTCATCAACCTTCGGTTGTGTTGGAATCGACAGGTCATTATCATACTCCTGTTGTTCATTTTTTGGAGGAACAGAACTATGTCTATATTATTGTGAACCCACTTATTTCTCATAGAGCTAAAAGTTCAAGTCTTAGAAAGGTAAAAACGGATGCGATTGATGCTTACCATTTATGTGAATTGTATTATAAAGAGGAATTAGAGCCCCACAAAAAGCGTGGAATACAACTTTTAAACCTTCGAAATCTTACAAGGCAACAAGAGTCTTTAGCTGAAGTAGCAGCTCAAACAAAGTTACAATTTCACGCTATTTTGGATCAGGTTTTTCCTGAGTTTAAAGGTGTATTCGGGAGTTTATTTTCAAAGGTTTCATTGCTTACTCTTCTAGCTTTTCCAACTTCTGAAGCGGTGTTAAGTGCAAGCGAGTGTGAAATAGCAGCTAAGATTACCTCACTGTGCCATAGTCGCTCGAAAAAATGGGCAAAAGAAAAGGCCCAAGCATTAAGAAATGCGGCCCTTCGTAACCCGTTTCAAAAAAACTTATATCAGAGTCATATTATCAATATCGAAATACTGGCAAATATAATTCTTCAATACCAAGAGCATCTATCGAAGTTACAAGCAGAAATAGATGCCCTAGCTAAAGAATTTGAAGAATATAAGATTATCCAGTCTATCCCTGGGATCGGAGAAAAAATCGCCGCCACGATTATTTCCGAAATTGGAGAGATAGATCGGTTTAATCACGCAAAAAAGCTGATAGCATTCGCAGGAGTCGATCCAAGTGTTTATTCCTCAGGTAAATTTACCGCCTCGAAAAACCGTATCACTAAACGAGGTTCTATCAGGCTCAGACATGCTTTATATCTGGCAGTTCAAAGTGGGATACGTGATTCTCGTAGGAAGAAAACAACAGAAGAAATCATCCCACGTAACAAAAGGTTAAGAGCTTTTTATGACAAAAAGCGAGACGAAGGAAAACCTTATAGAGTAGCTGTCATTGCCTGTGTTAATAAGTTATTACATTGGATTTATGCCTTACTAAAAAGCAAAACAAATTTCCATGATATGGATTAAATCCTATATATAACTAAATAAAACAAAACCTTCCAGTATAGTAGTGAGGGAAGGTTATTTGGCATGCTTATTTTTAGTATAACACGTGTATTTTTAACTTTTTACTGAAAAATGTTGACAAACTATTAGCTGGTTTTGTTTATAACCAAAATTAATACAAATTCAGGCTGGATCCAAAAACTACATTCTTCTAAGACCCAATCCATTTTTAGGTTTGGGTCTTTTTTCCTTCCTAATTTCTTCATAAATTTCACAAAAGATTGTCACTAATCTATCAAATGAAGGCACTAAAATTCCTGTCAACTTCCGTTACAATGAATGTGGATTAAATTTTTCGATAGTATTTGTGAATATATTCACAAATACTGGGTAAAGGGAGGATTGAATATGAAGTTTCAACACTTGTTTAAAGCGGGGAAAATAGGCGACTTGACCCTAAAAAACCGAATTGTCATGCCAGCCATGGGAACCAATCTGGCTGGCATTGATGGGGAGGTCACAGATCATCTTATCGCCTATTATGAAGAGAGGGCAAAGGGTGGCACAGGGCTCATTATTACTGAATTCACTTGTATCGATTATGAATATGGAAAAGGATTCGTCAGGCAATTAAGGCTTGATGAGGACCGTTTTATCCCTGGAATCTATCGTTTGTCCAATGCAGTACATAAATATGGAGCCAAGATTTTTGTCCAAATTCATCATGCGGGCAGACAGTCTAATTCGTCGTTAATCAATGGGCGACAAATCGTTGCTCCCAGCAGTGTGGCCTCTGCTGCAGTAGGTGAAGAACCGAGAGAATTAACAACAACAGAAGTAAAAGAATTAGTAGGCAAATTTGTGCAGGCCGCCGTAAGATGTAAGCAAGCCGGGATAGATGGTGTTGAAGTACACGGTGCTCATGGCTATTTAATTAACCAATTCTTAAGCCCTGAGGCAAATTTGCGTACTGATGATTACGGAGGAAGCTTTGAGAATCGAATGAGGTTCCTTGAGGAAATCATTGCTGGCATAAGAGAAAAGTGCGGTGAGGATTTCCCTGTTACCGTTCGTCTCAGTGTCGATGAATTTATCGAAGGGGGCATCGATTTAGAATCAGGCAAGGAAATCTGTCGCTATTTAGAAAAACTAGGAGTAGATGGACTCCATATCAGTTGCGGAACCTATGACTCTATGGACAAAATCATTGAATCTCCCTTATATGAACAAGGCTGGAGAGTTTATTTGGCTGAGGAGATCAAACAAGTGGTTAATATTCCAATCATTACAGTCGGGTCCATTCGCGAGCCACAATTTGTTGAAGATATTCTAACTGAAGGAAGAGCAGACTTCGTGGCCATAGGCAGGGGGTTAATTGCCGACCCTGAGTGGGTAAATAAAACAACCGAAGGACGCGAGACGGAAATTAGAAAATGTATCAATTGTCTCCATTGTATCCATTCGGTTACGGGAAACCTGCAAATTCGCTGTTCCCTTAATGCCAGAGCAGGCCGAGAACTGGAGTTTAAAGAGTTGCAGCACCTTTCTGCAAATGAACACCGCCATGTTGCAATTGTTGGCGGCGGCCCAGGCGGAATGGAAGCGGCACGAATACTGTCATTGAAGGGATATCATGTCACCCTTTTTGAAAAGGACGATAAGCTTGGCGGACAATTGCACCTTGTAACCGACCCGGTTTATAAACAGAAAATGACATGGCACATTCAGTACCTATGCAATGAAATGAAACGATTAAATGTGGATGTCATTTTGAATACTGAGGCTGCCGCCGCAGATATTACCAGATTAGATCCCTATGCTGTTTTATTGGCGACAGGTGGAAAACCAAGGCTCCCGCAGGTGAAGGGCATTAATTTAGACCATGTATTAACCTATGAGGATGTAAAACTACAGGAAAAAGTTTTTTATCATAATAAAATTACCGTAGTCGGGAGCGGCATGACCTGCCATGGAACTGCCCGCCGCCTAGCAGAGGCTGGTAATGATGTCACATATGTAGAAATTCCTACAAAAGCCAGCAAAAGAATTGGACCAGAAACAAGAGCAAGACTTCTTAATAAGCTAAAACAAGCAAATGTAAAGATTGTGACGGACCACAAATTGGAAGAAATTCTTCCAAACCTTACGATTGTGGAAGACATGACATCCGGAAAACAGTCAGAATTGGAAACAGAGTATGTGGTCGTTGCTATGGGTGTTGAAGCGTATAACCCATTGGAGAACATCCTAAAGGAACAGATAGAAAATGTGTTTGCATTAGGAGATGCCGTAGGCTATGGATCACTTGGCGATGCTACCCGTGATGGTTTTGAGAAGGCATATATCTTGGAATCCATTGTTACTCATAGAAGCGAAAAAAGGGATTTTGGAAACAGTATGATATAGTTGCAGGGAAGGGATTGCTGTCACTCTCGCCTGGAAAGAACCCGCCTTTGCGGCGAGCTAAAGATTCCTAGCGAAAAGTCCAAGAGACTCTTGCCTCTTGGACTTTTTGCATTTTAGATAGCCCAATCCCCATTACGGAAAATTGGAACGACAGTGCCATCTTGCTTGATACCGTCGATATTCATTTGGTTGGAGCCAATCATGAAGTCCACGTGAACAGTTCCCGTGTTCATCCCGTGTTGTTGCAGCTCTTCCTGGCTCATTTTTGTGCCGCCTTGGATCGTAGTCGGATAGGCCGAACCGATTGCCAAGTGGTTGGAAGCATTCTCGTCATAAAGGGTATTAAAGAAAATGATTCCGGATTGTGAAATTGGTGACGGGTCCGGTACAAGAGCGACCTCACCAAGGCCTGTACCGCCTTCGTTGTCAAATACCAATTTCTTGATCGCTTCAGCGCCTTTATCAGCAGTAATATCGACGATTTTGCCATCCTTAAAATGCACTTCAATGCCTTCAATTAATGTCCCGGCATAGCTTAATGGCTTAGTGCTGCGAACAACACCGTCCATACGGCGGGTATCGGGAGCAGTGAAAACTTCCTCTGTCGGCATGTTGGCGAGGAATTCCTCGCCTTTTGGATTGACGCTTCCGGCGCTTGCCCAAATGTGGTTTTTCGGCAGGCCAAGTGTCAAATCAGTGCCTGGAGCCGTATAGTGAAGCGCATCAAACTGGATTTCATTCAATTTAGCAGCTTTTTCATCCAATGTTTGTTTGTGCTGATCCCAGGCAGCAATCGGATCATCCGCGTAAACCCGGCAGGTTTTAAAAATTTGATCCCATAAGGCGTCTACCTGTTCTTCAGAAGTGGCTAGGTTAGGAAATACTGTGGCAGCCCATCCTGCGCCGGCAGCAGCGGCAACGGTCCATTTCAAATCATCATTTTGTGTCGCTTTGCGTTGGGCTTGGAATGCTTTTCCGGCAACCTTTTGGTACTGTGCCACTTTCGTTGAATCGACTTCATTCAACAGGCCCGGATCGCTTGAAAGAATGGAAAGGCGGCTGACGCGATGGTTTAATACATGATCTTCAGATTCCTGAATCTCATAGTCAGGGATGTTAGTCAATACTTCAATTGGTTGATGCAGATAATGTTCTTTTGTAATTTCATCATCTGACCATTTGACAATAACCTTTTCAGCCCCTAATGCATAAGCTTCTTTCGTGATGTGACGGGCTAACGGCGCCTGATCCACATTAATCGTCATCTTCACCCAATCACCGGGCTGAACATTGATTCCTTTTGCGACTAAAAGCTTCGCATACTTATGTAAGTTTTCTTCAAAATTAGGCAGCACCATTTCTGTCCCTCCAAAAGTAAAGTCTCAATATTATAGTAGCATAGTTAGGGGAAAAACATGCAACCGGTATCATAGTGTTGATTATTGGTCATTGGTCATAACGAAAGGGAAAGTAGTCTAATACATCCAGTTTGTCTTAAATATTTCGAATTTTATTTCATTTTATACTTTTTTTTCATATAATACAGTTATATGGGAGAATTCGAAAGGTAGGTTTATGCAGATTGGATCAATATGATAAAAGAATACTGGAGTTATTGGTTGAAAATGGAAGATTATCATATGTAGATATCGGAAAGGAATTAGGGGTCTCTAGGGTTGCAGTTAGGGAGAGAGTTGCAAAATTAATCGAGGATGGAGTAATTGAGCAATTTACCATCGTTATCAATAGCAGTAAGGCGGGAAAAGAGGTTTCCGCTTTCTTTGAAATAGATTGTGAACCTGGATCACTTGTGAAAGTCGCAGAGGCATTAGCTGAAAACCCAAGTGTGGCAAGCTGCTATCAGATGACAGGGCCTTCTACCTTGCACACCCATGTATTGGTCGATAATTTTGAGGCATTAGAAAGATTTATTAATGAAGAGTTATATATATTGGATGGAATTACAAGAGTAGAGAGTCATATTTTACTTAGACGATTTAAAAGTCGCAGAGGTCTAAAACTATAATGAAAGCTGCAAACTCATCGTTCAGGTGAGTTTTTTTATTTGCCTTCTGCAGATCAGGAATTGGAAGTTTTTAATAGATTCAATATGACACCTAAATGTGCATTTAGCTTTACAAAATGGTATTGTAAGCGCTTCAAAAATAACTAACCAAAAATAAAGTTTTTTCCATAAGATACCGACATTTCGAAAGTGCATATGCAAAAAGGGAAATCAAAAAGTATTTAAAAAGGAATAAATTATAAAAAAAATGAGTTTTTATGTAGATTTTTAGAATTAATTGAATTATAATCACTTTTATACAATTCTAAACATTAAGTAATCAAATATTTAGAAATGATTTACAAATGTTAAAAAGAGGAGGGTGCGCAGTGATTTCGATGATTATCCGCAGGTTCTTTCAATTACTATTCCTTTTGTTTGGAATCTCATTTTTGGTTTTCTCATCTATGTATCTTGCCCCAGGGGATCCTGCTGCGATGGTTGGAGGACCAACAGCCACAGCGTCTGATTTAGAGGCGATTCGTGACAACTTGGGATTGAATGACCCCTTCCTGGTCCAGTATGGAAGCTACCTGGCCAATATTGCCCAAGGTGATTTTGGTTTTTCCTACCAGACCCGGCAGCCTGTCGCTGAAGCAATTGCAATTCGCTTTCCCAATACATTAAAATTGGCGGTTGCCAGTATGATTATTGCAGTGTTTATTGGGATAATCGCAGGGTTGATTTCAGCACTTAGACAAAACAGCTGGCTGGATGTAACCTCCACTACCTTTGCATTAGCGGGGATCTCCATTCCAAACTTTTGGCTGGGGGCATTGTTGATCTTAGTTTTTTCTGTCAACCTTCAGTGGCTGCCTGTAGCGGGATTATCAAATTCATGGTTTACCGTTGAAGGGATGAAAGAAATGATCCTTCCGGCCATTACGTTAGGCACAAGTTCCGCTGCGATGATTGCCAGAATGGTAAGGTCATCAATGCTGGAAGTTGTCAGGGCCGACTTTGTCAGAACAGCTAGAGCCAAAGGGGTAAAGGAACGAAACGTTATTTGGATTCACACCTTAAAAAATGCAATGATTCCTGTTATCACCGTTATTGGCCTTAACTTTGGCGGACTCTTAGGTGGAACTATTATTACTGAGAAGGTATTTGCGATTAATGGTGTGGGCAGGTTGATGATTGATGCGATTGCAGCACGTGATTTTCCAATGGTTCAAGGGTCTGTCTTGCTGGTTGCCACGTTGTTTGTAGTCGTGAATCTGGTCGTTGACATTGTCTATACCTATATTGATCCAAGAATTAAATTTCAATAAGAGAGGGGGAGCATGATGGCGGAAATAGCAACAGTTGCGCCGGCCAAAGTGAAAAAAGCAGCTGGTAAAGAAAAAACCTATCTGGTCATAGCAAAACGATTATTAAAAAACAAACTGGCGGTACTTGGTTTAATTGTTATCGTCCTGCAAATTGGTATGGCCATTTTTGCGCCGGTAATTACCTCTTATGATCCGGTAAAACAGAATTTGGATGCCAGTGAACTGCCAGTGTTCAGCGAGGGGCATTGGCTTGGGACCGATAACTATGGCCGTGACGTTTGGAGCAGAATTGTTTATGGCGCCCGCATCTCTTTAGTAGTCGGGATAGTCGCTGTTACCCTGGGCTTGTTAGGAGGCATAATCTTAGGTTTGCTTGGTGGCTATTATAAAAAATTAGATGGCGTGATTATGAGAATAGTAGATTTGTTGTTCTCCTTTCCGGGTATCCTGCTTGCCATGCTGATTATTGCCATTTTAGGTACAAGCTTGATCAATGTCGCTATCGCAATTAGCATCTGGTCGATTCCGACCTGTGCGAGAATTGTCAGAGGCTCCGTTCTTTCCATTAAGGAAAAGGAATACATCATGGCAATGAAATCACTTGGAGCCTCAGATTTCCGAATCATGGTAAAGCATATTTTGCCAAATGCCTTTGCGCCAATCATCGTATTTGCGACGATGAGGATGGCAACGGCGATCCTTTCAACAGCATCGCTAAGCTATCTTGGATTAGGGGCGCAGCCGCCGACACCTGAATGGGGAGCCATGATCTCACAAGGGCAGGCATTCATGTGGAGTTCACCACACTTAACAGTCGTACCTGGTATCGCCATTATGCTGACTGTATTTGCCTTTAACGTTGTGGGAGATGGCTTGCGCGACGCCATTGACCCAAATATGGATATTCAATAAGAAAAGCGAAAGCACTAAGGCGCTGGAGCTGGAAAAAGAAAACGAGGGGGATTTAATAATGAAGAAAAATTGGCTTGCATTAATCACCATTATTTCAGTACTGCTGCTTGCGGCCTGTGGCGGAGGTTCAGCTTCCAAATCAAGCAGCACAGGCAGTTCAAACTCAAGCGGAGAAAAGAAAGATATTGAATCATTCACTTATGCATCACTTACAGACGCAGTTGGTCTATCACCGATTATGACCAATGACTCCGCATCATCTAATGTGACAGAACATGTGTATGAAACACTGTTTAAGCGAAATGCCGATAACAAGATTGAACCATTATTAGCAGAATCATATGAAAATCCGGATGAAAATACATGGGTTATTAAATTGAAACAAGGCATTAAATTCCATGACGGCACACCATTTAATGCTGAAGCTGTTAAGTACACTTTTGACAAACTTCGCGATCCTAAAACAGCAGCACCGCGTGCCAGCTTGATGGCTCCGGTTGATACAATCAATGTCGTTGATGAATATACAGTTGAAATCAAAACAAAAAATCCATATGGACCGTTCTTGGCTGCATTGTCACACTCCAATGCGGCAATCGTAAGCCCGACAGCAGATAAGAAGCAAGATTTAATGAAAGAACCTGTAGGAACAGGTCCATTCAAATTTGTCAGCTGGACTCCTGGCGACCAAGTTGTTTTAGAAGCAAATTCTGACTATCGCGACGGTGCTCCTGCCATCAAAAAACTAGTGTTTAAAGTCGTTCCAGAAGTATCTACAGCCATCTCCATGCTTCAGGCTGGCGAAGTCCAATTTATTGATAGTATTCCGGCTGAGCAGTTAAGCCGTGTAGAAGCATTGAAGAATGTAAATGTTGATAAGATTCAAGGCACACCAGAATATTACCTAACAGTTAATCATGCAAAAGCTGAATTTGCTAACCCAGAATTTAAAAAGGCAATCGCCAGTGCAATTAACCGCGATGCGATTGTAAAGAAATTAAATGGATTAGGCGTAAGAAGCGATAGTGTCATCGGACCAAAAGTTTTTGGTCACAAAGATTCTGCCGATAAAGGCGGAACAGCTTATGATTTGAAAAAAGCAAAAGAGTTAGTGAACAAAAACGGCTTTGGCGACCGCACCATCAAGCTATTGACAGCAAACCGCGGCACATACCCATTAATGGCTGAGCTGGTTCAAGCGCAACTTGCGGAAGCTGGCTTTAAAGTAGAGATTGAATCAATGGAATGGGCAGCATTCTTAGATACTGCACGTGCTGGAAAATATGATCTTACATTCTTAAGCTGGTCCAATGTTACCGGTGATGGTTCCGAATTGTTATATCCAAACTTCCATAGTGCAAATGTTGGTGCCTCCAACATGACCTTCTTAAAGGATCCTGAACTGGATAAATTGATTGACCAATCAAGAACAACAACTGATCAAAAGCAGCGGGAAGACTTCTTAAATCAAGCCAATGAATTAATGCTGAAGAACGATGATATCGTTATTATGTACCATGGGGTTGTCACAGCTGCAGTGAATAATGAATTCACTGGCCTTGAACTCTATCCGATTGGAAAATGGGATGTAACGAACGTAACAAGAAAGTAGGGTTGAATGATGGGAGAGACATTACTTGAAGTCAAAAACATCGTGACGGAATTTCGCACAGCAGACGGGCAATTGCCTGCTGTGCGTGATGTCTCCTTTTCGATAAAAAAAGGGGAAACGCTCTGCATTGTTGGTGAATCGGGCTGTGGTAAAAGTATTACTTCTCTCTCGGTTATTGGTCTATTACCTAGCAACGGGAAAATTACCAGTGGGGAAGTCCTCTTTGAGGGATCCCCCATTCATAATTTATCTGCAGAAAAAATGCGGCAAATACGCGGTAATAAAATTTCGATGATATTCCAAGAGCCGATGACGGCACTAAATCCAGTATTGACAATTGGGTATCAAATTCGTGAACCGTTAATGCTTCATCATAACCTTTCGAAAAGCGAAGCAACGAAACAAGGGATTGAGCTTTTAAAGCAAGTGGGAATTCCTTATCCAGAGAAGAGGATGAATCAATATCCGCATGAATTGAGCGGCGGGATGCGGCAGCGGGTGATGATCGCCATTGCTTTATCATGTAATCCTGGTTTATTGATTGCCGATGAACCAACAACAGCCCTTGATGTCACGATTCAAGCGCAAATCTTGGATTTAATCAATGATTTGAAAGATAAATATAACATGGGTGTTATGTTAATTACCCATGATATGGGTGTTGTTGCTGAGGTCGCAGACCGTGTCATGGTCATGTATGCAGGCAAAAAAGTGGAAGAAGGCAATGTGGAAGAAATCTTCAATAATCCAAAGCATCCTTATACAATTGGTCTATTAAACTCGGTTCCTAACGTAGATGACCCTGAATTTGAATTAGAACCAATCCCGGGCTCGCTGCCAAGTTTACATGAGCAGATTAGCGGATGCCGATTTCATGACAGATGCAAATTTGCGACAGATCGCTGCCGAACCCAAGAACCACAAGTAACAAACGTCTCAGATACACATAAGGTCAGCTGCTGGTTAGTGGAAGAGGAGGTGCACTAATGGCTGTCGTAACGGAAAAAACAGTCTCAAAACAGAAGGCGGAGCCAAAGGTGCTCCTGGAACTTCAAGGAATTAAAAAATATTTTCCTATTAAAGGTGGAATCCTGCAGCGGAAACAGAGCGATGTAAAAGCCGTTGAGAATGTTTCGTTACAGCTTTATGAGGGAGAAAGCTTAGGGGTTGTAGGGGAATCGGGCTGCGGCAAATCAACCTTAGGAAGAGCCATTTTAGGATTGGAAGAAATAACAGCCGGGAAAGTATTTTTCCAAGGCAGGGAAATTCAAGATTTAAAGAGAAAAGAAAAACTGGAATTTGTTAAACAGATGCAAATGATCTTCCAAGATCCGTTTGCTTCCTTAAATCCACGGCAGCGGATTGGTCATGCGCTTGAAGAGGTATTCACGATGCATACCAATATGTCGGCCAAGGAAAAAAGGGAGACCGTCATTAGCTTATTAGAGGAAGTTGGCCTAAAAGAGGAGCATTTTTATAAATATCCTCATGAGTTTAGCGGCGGACAGCGTCAGCGAATTGGGATTGCTCGTGCCATCGCGCTGCATCCTTCCTTTGTGATTTGTGATGAAGCCGTATCGGCACTTGATGTATCTGTGCAAGCACAGGTTTTAAAACTGCTCAAATCGTTGCAGCAAAAATATAACCTTTCCTATTTATTTATCTCGCACGATTTAGGGGTTGTCCGCTATTTCTGCGACCGAGTATTGGTCATGTATCTTGGGAATACAGTCGAGTTGGGCACGGTAGGGGACTTATTTGAGCGGCCATTGCATCCTTACACCCAAGCGCTATTGTCGGCGATCCCCAGACCAAGTATCAATCAAAATCGGAGCAGGGTTCGCTTGCAGGGGGATTTACCGAACCCGGCAAATCCGCCTAGCGGTTGTCCGTTCCATACAAGATGTCCGATTGCAACAGAACGCTGTTCCGCAGAAAAACCGGAATGGAAGGAATACGAACCCAATCATTTTGCTGCCTGTCATTTCGCTGGTCAGTCAATAGTTTAATAAAAATACATCCTCCTACCTACTAAGTAGGGGGAATCTTACTTTATAGAATATCGTAGAATAATAACATTGAACTCTATCGGAATCCGAGAGTACATCGAGGAGGAAAATTAAATGGATTATTTGTATCATCCCTTTGCGTCCAAACGCCATACCGTGTTTGCCAAAAAAGGCATGGTGGCAACATCCCAGCCATTGGCTGCTCAAGCTGGTCTTGAGATTCTGCAAAGAGGGGGAAATGCCATTGATGCGGCAATTGCAACTGCCGCTGCATTGACGGTAGTGGAACCGACTTCAAATGGAATCGGCGGAGATGCCTTTGCTTTAGTTTGGGTAAAAGATGAATTATTCGGATTAAATGCATCAGGGCCGGCACCACAATCGATTTCTGTTGAAGCATTGAAAAAATTAGGCTATGACAAAATGCCTGTTCATGGCGTTGTTCCGGTAACGGTACCGGGGGTCCCGGCAGCATGGGCTGCATTGTCAAAGCGGTTTGGTAAATTATCGTTGGCGGAGGCACTTCAGCCGGCGATTCGTTATGCCGAGGAGGGTTACCCGCTGACCCCGATTTTAGGAAAGTATTGGAAACTCGCCTATAATAAATTTAAAGACAATTTTAAAACAGAAGAGTTTGAAGCATGGTTTGAAACCTTTGCCCCGGGCGGAAAAGCGCCAGAAATTGGCGAGGTATGGAAGTCCCCAGATCATGCTGCAACCTTGAAGAGTATTGGTGAGAGTAATGCCCGCTCTTTTTATGAAGGGGAAATTGCTGATAAGATTGATAGTTTCATGAAACAGCATAATGGTTATCTTTCCAAAAGTGATTTAAGTAAATTTGAGCCGCAATGGGTGACACCGATTTCAACTAATTACAGAGGCTATGATGTTTGGGAGATTCCACCGAATGGTCAAGGGATGGTTGCCCTAATGGCACTGAATATTTTTGAGAAATTATCCCCCCCTGCCTGGCAGAGTGCGGAAACGCTCCATCAGCAGATTGAAGCGATGAAACTGGCATTTACCGATGGTCAAGCCTTTATTACGGAACCGGAAGATATGCCTATTTCTGCAGAAGTATTACTGTCTGATCGATTTGCCGAAGAGCGTAGTCAAGTGATTACTGATACAGCAATGGATCCTGAACCATATGAACTTCCGAAAGGCGGTACCGTTTATTTGGCAACAGCAGACGAGGAAGGAAACATGGTTTCGTACATCCAAAGTAATTATATGGGCTTTGGTTCCGGCATTGTGATTCCGGGAACGGGGATTGCCTTGCAGAACCGAGGTGCTGACTTCTCCCTGGATGAGTCGCATCCGAATGTATTAAAACCGGGGAAAAGAACGTACCATACCATTATCCCTGGATTTTTAACTAAAGATGGCCAAGGTGTTGGCCCATTCGGGGTAATGGGAGGTTACATGCAGCCACAGGGCCATTTTCAGGTAGTCACCAATACGATTGATTATTTACTGAATCCGCAAGCAGCATTAGACATGCCGAGATGGCAGTGGATAAAGGGAAAATCCGTTCATGTCGAACCGGAATTTCCTAACTATTTAGTCCAGGCGCTAGCCCGCAAAGGCCATGAAGTACATGTAACTCCAGAAGGTGGAAGTTTCGGGCGTGGCCAAATTATCTGGAGAAACAATGAGACAGGTGTGCTGCAGGGCGGCACGGAATCACGCACGGACGGGGCAATCGCAGCTTGGTAAATGCACTTGCAAAAGAAAAAACACCTAATTCTTCATCCAATCCACGCCCGTATTGGAAAAGAAATTGGGATATCATTGCAGCGTTTTTTCGCGTTGGCATGTTAGGTTTTGGAGGGGGCCCCTCGTCTATTCCGCTTGTTCATCAAGAAGCAGTTAAGAGATATAAGTGGATGACAGAGGAGGAATTTGCTGATACGCTGGCGATTGCCAATACGATGCCTGGTCCCATTGCGACCAAAATGGGAGGCTATATTGGATATCGGGTTTGCGGCGTAGCCGGCTGTATTGGCGCATTGCTTGCTACAGTAGCACCAACGGCATTGATGATGATTTTTTTACTGCAATTATTACAAAAATTTAAGGATATCCCTTGGGTTCAGCATATGTCGATGTCAGTAGTGCCGGTTGTCGCGGTTATGCTGGCGACAATGACCTGGGATTTTGTCAAGAAGTCGGGGCAAACCCTTGGCTGGATTAAAGGGGCAGCCATCATTATCGGCTCGCTCATTTTAACAGAAGGCTTCCAGGTGCATCCGGCCATCCTGATTCTAGTCTTAATTATTTATGTATTTTTACCATTTGGAAAAAGGGGGTCCAAACCTTGATTTATTGGGAGCTTTTCATGGCCTTCTTTATTCCGGGGATATTGGGGTATGGCGGCGGGCCGGCCTCGATTCCATTGGTAGAAAATGAAGTAGTCGGAAACTATGGCTGGATGACAAGGCAGGAATTCAGTGAAGTGCTGGCAGTAGGTAATTCATTACCTGGTCCTATCGCAACGAAACTGGCCGCTTATATTGGATATACAGAGGGCGGCGTAATCGGAAGTTTGGTGGCGCTTTTTGCATCTGTTGCCCCATCAATCATCCTGATGCTGATATTAATGACGGTATTATTGAAATATAAAGACAATCCGCAAGTTAAAAATATCTCCAGCATTGTGCGTCCGATTATCGCAGTTTTGCTTGGCGTCATGACCTACCAATTTGCCAAAGACTCTATCATTGGCCTGGGAGTTATCTATACGATCGTCTTAATCGTTGGAAGCTACTTAATGCTGGAAAAATTGAAATGGCATCCGGCATTGGTCATTGTCATAGCATTAGTGGTTGGTGCTGTCACGGGAATATGATAAATACATAAAAAGGCCAAGAGTTTGACTCTTGGCCTTTTTATTATACTGTTACTAATGAAAGCTTTTGTGCTGCTTCTGCAACCTTTGTTAAACCTTGCTCAATGATTTCATCTGCTTTGTCCGGTGCAGCATTATGGCCTTCGATAATCACTTCGTCGATAATTTCCATACCGAAAATACCGGCAACAACATTTTTAATATAAGTTGCGGCCATTTCCATCGGAGCTGCTTCCGGCGTTGAGTAAATTCCGCCGCGCGCGCTTAGAATAATTACTTTTTTATCCGTCATCAGGCTGACTAAATTGCCGTTTTCATCATATTTAAAAGTGAACCCAGCTTGGTACACATAATCGATAAATGTTTGTAATGGTGCGGGAATCGTTAAGTTCCATAGCGGGAAGGCAAAAACAACAACATCCGCTGCCTTGAAGGCATCCATAGCCTTTTGTTTTGCAGCGAGGATGCGTTTTTCAATGTCAGTCATTTCCTCGCCAGATTGTGTTTTCGCAAAGGCATTAAACAAATCTTGGCCAAAATAAGGCATATCTTCAGCAAAAACGTCAAAGGTTGTTACATTTACACCTCTTAAATTTTCCATAAATGTTTCATACATTTTACTAGAAACTGCTTCAGTAGCAGGACGATTGTTTGCTTTAACTACTAATACGTTCATGTATATAACCTCTCCTTTGAAGTAAATTCATATGGTGAATATCTCGAATTAATAATATATAGATTTAATAATATAGTCAACCGAAATACCTTTTCATAAAATGGTAAGTTATTCCGGTATTATTTATTAAATTAGCATATTGGAAGCAGTTATTATATATTAAGAAAGTTTCATTTTTTGTACATGGTTATTAGGTTAAAAGGAGCAATTGCAATTGAATCTAACTAATCCATTCGGCTATACTTTCAATGACACGTGTGTAATCAAATGGGTATTTTTCAAAAAATGAGTGAGGGAATATATGGAGCAGCATATAGATTTTCTTATAGGACATTTTGGCTATTTTGGTATCATCATAGTATTGGCCGGCGGCATTGTCGGGCTGCCATTACCAGATGAAGTACTCTTAACTTATGTGGGATATAATGAGCAAGCAGGCTAATAAGGTTTAGGGGCGTGTGATTTTAAATATAAAAATAGGTATTTGAACATCTCTGGAGGGGTCAAATTGGAGTTGCTGGTGATACGTCATGGACAATCGGAAGCTGATTTATTAGGGGTGCATGAAGGCAGAGCTGATTTTCCGTTAACAGAATTGGGCGAGCAGCAGGCACGGAGGATGGCAGAGTTTGTCACTGCCCACTGTCCTCCTGATATTCTTTTGTCTAGCCCTTTAAAAAGAGCGTTACAGACAGCCTTAATTCTACAGGAGGCCGTGGACTGTAAATTGGTTGAGTCTCCCGATTTAATGGAGTTTAATAACGGGGTCCTAGCTGGAATGTCCCGTGCGGAGGCATTGGTAAAATATCCATTGCCGCCCGCCGGCCGTCCTGTACACGTTCCAATTCAGGGTGGTGAGTCTGAACTTGAATTCCGCTGTCGCGCCGAGAAAGTATTAAGCGAGATTATTGCTGAGTTTGGGAAGGTTGGCCGGGTCGCCGTTGTATCTCATGGAGGGCTGATTTCCCATTTTATAAATGCCTTTCTAAGGCAGCCGGTCAGCAGTGGAGTCGTATTTGCGACTGGCGATACAGGGATTCATCTGTTGGAACTCAAGAACGATTTAAGAATTGTGCGGTTTCTTAATAAGCAGGAGCATTTGAGGTGAAGCAACGAGTTATTGAGGACAGAACAGGCTTGAAAGAGAGCTAAAGTGTCCTCAATGAGGCTGACAGAGGACAGAACTGCTTGGAATGAGTGAGGAAGTGTCCTCAATAAGGTGGATAGAGGACAGATCTGGCTTGAAAGAGAGCTAAAGTGTCCTCAATGAGGCTGATAGAGGACAGAACAGCTTGGAATGAGTGAGGAAGTGTCCTCAATAAGGTCGATAGAGGACAGATCTGGCTTGAAAGAGAGCTAAAGTGTCCTCAATAAGGTTGATAGAGGACAGAACAGCTTGGAATGAGCGAGGAAGTGTCCTCAATGAGGTCGATAGAGGACAGAACAGCTTGGAATGAGCGAGGAAGTGTCCTCAATGAGGTCGATAGAGGACAGAGCAGCTTGGAAAGAATGCAGAAGTGTCTTCAATAATGCCTTTAGAGGACAGAACCGCCGAACAAAAGAGCGGAAATGTCCTCAATAAAGGCGATAACTATAAATTACTATACCGACAACATAAATTACTCATAATAAGACCATTGACCAAACCCGCTTATCGTAAAATGTCGCCTTAAACACCTGTTAATTCTCTTTTTGGACAATTGACCACCGCACCACTCATAAACCACATTCACTGTAATTTTCATATCCGGAAAAAGTAACTTAATTTCCCCCACACTCCGCAAAATAGCCGATTCTACTGTCTCTTCATGCCCGCAATCACAACACACTAAAATCCTGTCCCCAACTGTAACCGAAAACGATTGACACTTCCGGCAATTGTTACCCTTTCTCAGAGAATCAAAATCATACGCCGGTGCCAGATCATATGGTGATTCTACGATATGCAGAGAAATTAACTTATCAGCCAGTCTCCGGTGCCAGTCGGTTAATTTGGCGTGGTTATTGTTTAGTTTTTTATGTAAGCTGTTTAATTGTGATAGAAATATAATTGGGTAAGATCGAGGTACTTGGTATAAGGTAAATTCGGGGTTAACGTGGACAACGTATGCCTCAACATCCCCCTTGTATCCGAGGGTATACAGTTGCTGACGGAAATGGGATAGACAACGCTCCAACTGAACTAGCGGATCATCTCGTTCACTTCCGTTTATTGAAAAGAAGCGCCCTTCTTCGTAATAATAGTCGCCTTGAAAGTTTTTAATATCATAAAGATTAATGATATCCCTAAAAATAATCGTTGTATCAATCTGAAAAAAGGTGTTATTAAATTTAAACAACAAATCATTTAAAACAAGCCCTTTACCATGAAGCGGATCAGTCACCACCTTGTCAAAAAACACCTCCCCCTCATATCCTTTCTTCTTGTTTTCTAAATACTTTCTTTCGTGTTGTGTCAAATTCCCGCGTACATTCAACAAGCTCAAAATCTTTATTATTTCTGGTTCCAATCGGGGCTTATAAGCCATGGAGCACATCCTTCCTTTTTCAAAGTCCAATTAAATCATACCATTCAAAAACGTGCCGATTCCTGAACATTTTGTTAATTTTGTCGACAATCAAAAAGGAAATTTAAACCAAATAATGAATATATAAATAAAGGGCAAGCGCCCTATTTTTCAAAAGAGGGGAGTTTTAAGAAATGGCAAAAAAGGTTCTGATTTTGGCAGGCGATGCGGTTGAGGCTTTGGAGATTTATTACCCATATTTCCGCTGCCTCGAAGAAGGATTTGATGTTCAAATTGCCGCACCTTCAAAAAAGAAGCTGCAAACGGTCGTGCATGATTTCATCGGCTGGGATACTTACACGGAAAGCAAAGGATACTTAATTGAAGCCCAGACAGCCTTTGAGGATGTGAACCCTGAGGATTATGACGGCTTGATCATTCCGGGTGGAAGAGCCCCGGAATATATCCGTCTCAACGAAAATGTCCCAAGAATTGTGGCTCACTTCTTTGAAGCCAACAAACCAGTAGGTGCTATTTGTCATGCGAGCTTGGTTCTGACCACGGTCCGACAGTACATGGAAGGCCGCGAACTGACGGCCTATATTGCCTGCAAACCGGATGTGGAAGCAGCAGGTGCAACCTATATCGAGGACCATCTCCACGTGGAAGGGAATCTCGTATCTGGTCACGCCTGGCCTGATCTTCCGGGCTTTATGAAAGAGTTTATTAAACAATTATCTTAATAGCCAAGGCAGGGGCACTTCAGCTCCTGTTTTTTATTTTTAAAAAATAGTTTGGATATGATAGTGTGGGGATATAAAGATATTGGAGGGATGTTCATGGCAATGTTAGCTGCTATTGAAAAAGCGACAAGCGGATATACAGCCAGATTCGAACGGCATTTGCAACATTCAGTGGAAGAAGTATGGTCATGGTTGACAGACAACGATAAACTGGGACAATGGTTTGATGAGCTTCGGGCCGGCGAACTCCGTAATGGCGGGTACATGACATTTGATATGGGAGACGACATTATTGAACGTCTGGCAATAACCGATTACAAAGAGGGTTCATTATTGGAATTCTCCTGGTGGCTGGACAGTGTTCGTTTTGAAATAAGTCCCGAAGATGATGGGTGCAAGTTGGTGTTAATTGAAACAATACATACTATTACGGACCATACCCCAAAGGACCTCGCGGGCTGGCATGTTTGTCTCGATGTGATTCTGGCGTTGGCGGACGGCAGGGATTTTGGACCACGGCAAGACGAATGGAAAAAGTGGTATGAGGAATATATAAAAGTCGTTAATGGCGTGGAATAACATAAAAGGACCAGGAATTAGAGTGGATGCTCTAGTTCCTTTTTCTTGTCAATCAGACCAAAGTAATATTGACAATATTAAAAATTTTGGATAAATTTAAAGCATAGTGTGTAATAAAATTTCAAACTATTGTAATCATAGTGAAATAAAAATTCGTGTAAAAGGAAGGAGGAATATGCTTGTATAAGACCCATCGATTACATGCCTATCAAGATAAACAAGAGCACCTTTTGGTTGGCGTTATGTCAGGGACTTCACTGGACGGAATTGATACGGCACTTGTACAGATCGTGACGGATGACAAAGGGGAAATCTCCAAAGTAACTCTAAAAGCATTTGAGTACACACCTTATTCTGATGAAATTAGAAAGCGTTTACTTAACCTTTGTTCTGTCGAAAGTGCTAAGCTCGACGATCTCGTTATCGCGAATTTCGGTTTGGCTGAATGGTATGCCTATGGAGTCAACAAATTGCTGGCCACAAGCGGGATTGTACCGGGTGATATCGATGCCATATGCTGTCATGGTCAAACAGTATGGCATGCGCCAATGCCGGCAGCCTTTCCAGGTCCGGAAGGGGTGTTAAAGGTAAAATCCACCTTGCAAATTGGTTCTGGTCCAGTATTGGCCGAGCTTACCGGCATTCCCGTCATTAGCGACTTTCGCTCGCGTGACATGGCGGCAGGGGGAGAGGGGGCCCCGTTAGTTCCATATGTTGATAAAGCTCTTTTTCAATCACAAACAATAGGACGAATCCTGCAAAATATTGGCGGGATAGGAAATGCAACGGTGTTACCGCCGAAAAACGCAGTCCAAGGAGTCTTTGCCTATGATACCGGACCGGGAAATATGGTTATGGATACGCTCGTCTATCTACAATCAAATGGAAACCAGAAATACGATTGCGAAGGGAAAATCGCGGCTGCCGGCCAGATTAACCAGGATCTTCTCAATTTATTTTTACAGGATAAGTATTACCATAATAGTCCACCGAAAAGCACCGGACGCGAGGTCTATGGGCTCGCTTTCGCTAACCGATTTCTTTCGGAAGGAAAAAATAGAAATCTATCAATTCCAGACATCCTTGCCACAGCAACAGCGTTAACTGCAAAAAGTATCACACAATCCTACCAACAGTTTATCTTTCCAACAATAGATATTGCAGAAGTGATTATTTCAGGGGGAGGGACCCACAATAAAACCCTGATGGACATGATCAAACAGGACCTTCCGGCTTCCCTGTCCGTAAAAACAACTGCAGAGTTCGGTGTACCGGATGATGCCAAAGAGGCATTGGCCTTTGCTATTTTAGGCCATGAAACCTTGATGGGGCGACCTAGCAATCTACCATCCGTAACGGGTGCGAGCCATCCGGTTTTATTAGGAAATCTTAGCTTTTAAAAAAATAGGGGGAATAGGAATGAGTAAAAAAATTGGGTTTATCCTGCTGCTATCTTTGCTGCTCTTGTTATCAGCATGCTCAGGCACAAAAAAGGAACCGGCTTCAACCGCTAAAAATGAAGGCGGCGGAGAAAATCAAATTATTGTCGCGGCCGATCAGGACCCGGTTGGGTTTGATCCGCATAAGACACCAGCTGCATCCAGTATAAGGGTCTATTCTTTGATTTATGACCGCCTGGTACATATGGATAAAGATATGAAAATTGTCCCTGGTCTAGCAAAGGAATGGAAGTTTAGTGATGATGCCAAAACATTAACGTTTACGTTAAACCAAGGGGTTAAGTTCCATAATGGCCGTGAGATGACCTCTGAAGATGTTAAATACAGCTTTGAGCGCATCTTGAATCCTGACACCGGTTCAACCGTTAAATCCTATTTTGCCAGTATTGAGAAAATCGACACGCCGGATCCATACACCGTTGTGTTTCATTTGTCCCAGCCTGATGCCGCATTCCTAACAAATGCGACTGTAGCTTCTGCAGCGATTGTTGCCAAAGAAGTGAAAGATTTAACAACAGAGGCTGTCGGTACAGGGCCGTTCACATTAGAAAAATTTGAACCTGGTCAATACGTTCTGCTAAAGAAAAATCCAGACTATTATAAGAAGGATACTGTAAAGGTAGACTCTATCAAATTTAATATTATGAAGGATGAATCCCAGCGGACAGCCGCCATTCGTTCTGGAAAAGTGGACATTGCTGTTGTAAGCGCTGATACCGCAAAACTGTTGGAAAAAACGAAAAACGTGGAAGTTAAAAGCTATCAATCTATGGAATACAGCTATTTAGGCATCAATGTCGCGAAAAAGCCGTTCGATGATGTAAAGGTAAGGCAAGCAATCAGCTATGCCGTCGACCGTCAGGATATAGTCGATACCGTTTGGAAAGGACAGGCCGAATTAACCGGTCCGATTTCACCGGCCATGAAGCAATGGGCATTAGACCTTAATAAAGTTCCTAGCTATAAGCTGGATACGAAGAAAGCGAAGGAGTTATTGGCGGAAGCAGGGTACCCAGATGGCTTCGATACAACCATTTATACCGCTTCGACCTATCCGGATATGATTGATACAGCTCAGGTTCTCCAAGAACAGTTGAAGGCCATTGGCGTTAAGGCAGAAATTAAGCAGCTGGAGTGGGGCGCTTATATTGATATGTGGAAATCGAAAGACACTGACCTGTTAGTTGGACGTAATACTTCCGGCACTGACCCGGACCGTTCCACAAGATATTTCTTCTCGACAACTGGCTCAGCCAATGTTTGGAATTACTCTAATACGGAATTCGATAGTATCGTTCAACAAGCATTAGCGACAACAGACGAAAAAGAGCGTAAAAGTATTTATGACAAGGCACAAACGATGCTGGTGGAGGAAAATCCTAACCTTTTCCTTGCCTCACCAAAGAATTTCTATGCAGTGAGCAGCAGGGTTGAAAACTTTGTTCCATCTGTTGCCGGGGAATCGGTTGCGCTATTAAATGCATCAATTAAATAAGTGAAAGAAGGCGGGTAGGGGGTTTGGAACCACTGCCCGTTTGTCATTTGAAAAATAAGGAGGGATAAGACGTGGGGCGTTATATCCTTAATCGTTTGCTTACACTTATACCGATCATTTTTGGTATCTCCATACTTGTTTTTTTAATCCTTCACTTCGTTCCCGGAGATCCTGCATCGATCATGCTGGGGACAAGTGCCACTCCTGAGGCTGTAGCTGCACTCAGAAAAAGTATGGGCCTGGATGATTCTCTCTTTGTTCAGTACATAAACTGGATAAGCGGCGTTTTAACAGGTGATTTTGGTGAATCGGTCAATACAGGTACCGCCGTTTTGCCGGAGATTTTAAGCCGTTTCTTAGTTACTCTTCAGCTCACATTGTTTGCTGCTGTTATCGGCTGGGGAATTGCAATTCCAATCGGTATTTTCTCAGCTGTAAAACAAAACTCTTTTTTCGACCTTATAGGGCGAGTGATGGCGATGATTGGTATATCAGTGCCAAACTTTGCAATCGGAACACTCTTGCTCCTTGTGTTGTCACTATATTTTGGCTGGTTCCCGCCGATTGATTTCGTCAATGTCTGGGAAAACCCGGCTGAATCGTTTTCAGTGTTAATTCTGCCGGCCATTACGCTCGGTATTGTTCTTGCGGCGGGTATCATGCGAATGACGCGGTCGGCATTTTTAGAAACTCTCGATAAAGATTTTATCCGGACGGCTAGGGCGAAGGGCAATACCGAAAAAGTGGTAGTACTCGGCCATGCATTACGGAATTCGGCGATACCGGTTCTAACTCTGGCGGGAATGCAGATTGGCTACTTGCTCGGTGGAGCAGTGATTGTTGAGCAGTTGTTCTCGATTCCCGGATTGGGACAATATGTACTCGACGGCATTCACCATCGCGATTATCCGGTTGTTCAGGGCGGGGTATTGTTTATTGCGCTTGTTTTCGTCCTCGTCAATTTTTTCATCGATCTTATTTATACTTGGGTCGATCCGCGAATTAAATATTAAGGAGGGTATAGGTCTTGAATGCTTCTTTAGGTCAGCGCTTAGTGAAAAATAAAACAGCCCTTGTCTGTTCGATTATCATTCTAGTCATTATTTTGATGGCAGTATTTGCTCCCGTCATCTCACCAAACAGCCCGACGCAAATGTTTAAAGAGAATCGGCTTGAGGCGAGTTCGGGCAAGTTTATCTTAGGAACCGATGAATTTGGCCGGGATTTATTTAGCAGAATTGTCTATGGAGCCAGGGTTTCCTTATTGGTCGGACTTTCGTCTGTTGGTATTAGTATCTTTTTTGGTTCCTTGTTCGGCCTAATTGCCGGCTATTACGGCAGATGGATTGATGCTTCTATTATGAGAGTGATGGACATCTTATTTGCCTTTCCGGAAATTTTATTAGCGCTGGCAATTATTGCGGCGCTCGGGCCCGGGACATTGAATACAATTTTGGCTATCGGTATTGTGAATATCCCAGTGTTTACCCGGCTCGTCCGCGGTGCGGTGCTTAGTATCAAAAACCTGGAATATGTGGAAAGTGCCAAATCGATTGGCGCAAGCACGAAGCGAATACTATTTATTGAAATTTTCCCAAACGTGAATGCCCCATTGTTGGTGCAATCTACTTTGGCCATCTCTGGTGCAATCCTTACCGAGAGTGCGTTGAGCTTTCTTGGGCTGGGCATTCAGCCGCCGGATCCATCATGGGGAGGTTTGATTTCTGAAGCAAGACAATACATGGAACTTGCCCCAGGGCTGCTGATATGGCCATGTTTAGCGATGATCGTCACCATTCTTGCTTTTAATTTATTCGGTGATGCCCTTCGCGATTTATTGGACCCGCATCAATTAAATAAGTAAAAAAGGTGGAGTAGTTATGACTCAACTTCTGGAAAAAATGGCGGAAAGCTTACGAAACGGAATAGAGGGTGGATTTTTCCCAGGAGGAATTTCCAGTGTGGCACTAGAAGGGGAATCTCCACAAACGGTCGTTCAGGGGAAATTAACCTATGATGGTGCAGCGCCGGATGTATCGCCCGAAACGATTTACGATCTCGCATCGCTGACAAAGGTAACGGCAACACTGCCCGCAATCTTGTTATCAGTTCAAAGTGGAAAAATACTGCTGACTGATCCTGTTGAAGAATATATCCCGGAATTTGCTGAAGGTAATGATTCGCTGCGAAAAAAACAAATTACTATCCTTCATTTGCTGACCCATACATCCGGTCTGCCGGCCTGGCGCCCTTACTTCGTCACTTGTAAATGCCCTCGGGATTATATTGAGGGTATTTCGAAAGAGCCGTTGATAGGTGATCCTGGCAGACAGGTTGTTTACAGTGACCTAGGCTTTATGCTGTTAGGCTTTATTTTGGAGAGAATTTGGGATTTGAATCTAGAAGAGCTAACGAAACAATTAATCTTTGAGCCGTTAGGTATGAAATCCACCGGTTACCGGGCTAAGGAAATTTTTAAAAATTGCCCAATTGCCCCGACTGAACTAGGAAATCAACATGAGAAAAACATGACATTCGCCTATTTAGAGGAAACAAATCTACCGGGCGCTTTTGTTTTTTCAAAGGAACAAGTGGAAGAATTGCCATGGCGGAAGGAATTGATCGAAGGAACTGTTCATGACGGCAATGCCTATTATGGGTTGAATGGCGTCAGCGGTCATGCGGGATTATTTTCTACCATTTCGGACCTTCACCGTTATATGCAAATTTGGTCGAATCCAAATAGTAGTTTCATAGATCCATTGGGTAGTGTCAAAAGTTCTATGAAAACTCCTTAAGGGGTTAGGCTCCTTTCCACATATTGGGTGCGTCGGCCCCGCAACCGCTCTTGACAAACACGCCAATGGTTTGAGATTCCTTTATCAAGGGCGACGGGGACAAAAAGAAGGCATGCCAAATAGCCCTTGGTATTTCCATTTTAAACCATTGGCAAGTTCGGTTTGTCAAGAGTTCGCTTCGCCGGTTGCTAGTGGGTTCAAGGGCTCTGCTAAACAAAAAGTTAGACTGTTTGTTCAATGATCCAATCTTGAGCTAAACCTATTAATTTAGTCCAGCGTGCAGGCATATTCGGTCGCAGTAAGAGCTCTGGATTAACCACTGGCACATTACCTTCTAACGCTGAGTGAGGCCGTAAAAAGTTAAAGTAAGCCACAAAAAGCGTCACAAACGAAACAGACCCATGTTCGGACCCAAACCCGTGTGTTGAGCGATAATTGCCCTTAAATGTGCGATTGAGTCTTTCAATCACTTGTTTGAGAGGCCTATACTCCTTTGATACAGGATCTTCATTGGTAAGCCCAATGACCTGAGTAATGTCAAAGTGAATATCATGCTGGGCGTAAAAGTGTTGGGCTAAGAGATATATCGGATTGCCGTCCACCACAAATGTAAGATCTTCCGGAATCTCTTTAAATTTCATTAGGACATCATCAATGGCACGGATTGCTGTCGCTGTATCTCGATTTGCTGACACTGGATAAGACAGAATGATCTTTTTTACCGCATCAAAGAAGAAGAACAAGTAATGCCAACGACCTTGAACCCTAATATAGGTTTCGTCCCCACAGAACTGATCAGAAAGCTCGTAGGGATAGTGGTCTACGTAAGGTTTAAGGATTAATGCAACTGCGTTCTCGTAATTTAAAATGCTTTGATGCGATATAGAAACACCATGGATATCTTTCATGAGTGCAGCTGTCTTCCGGGCCGAAAGGCCATAGTTAACGTGATAGGTTAAAATAAGCCCCAATGTATGTGGCGACACATAAAGCCTGGCCAAGTCAACCTTTGGTTTCTTAGGAGAAGCCTTTGACAATGGCTGAAAATCAATGTGGAACTGCCGGAAGATATATCTTAATTTAAAGGCTTGTGGATCCTTTTTAAACTGTTTCTTCTCTTTCGCAGACATGCCATTCAGTTTCTGCTGGTAGTAGGAACAGTCATTATTTTTACACTTGTACACGTCAAAGTCTTTTCGCTCTTTGTCTTTCTCAAGGGTCCTAGAACAATGAGGACACTTCAAAATAGCCTCCTTCGAATAGCGATTTTTATCATTGAAAAGACAGGCACACACCTTACATTGAAACTGTCCTTTGCCTCCATTATTGGCATAAAGATAATCCGCTGGAGCACCACACTGCGGACATTTCATTGACTTGGGCACACATGCCTTTGTATTCGAACGCCTTTGAACAGGTTTTAGTTGTTTACCGTTCTTCTCCAGGTATTCGGTTAGGAGGCTTCGGTAATCAAGTTTCTGAATGGTTTCGATAATCGGAAGATCATCCACCTGGAGTTTACGATAAGGTTTATTTACAGGTTTTTCCTCAGGCTTTTCAAACATCCCCTTCCCAATAAGAAGGGTAAGTAATGTTCGAATTATTTGTTCTTGGTACTTAATAAAAGTTAATAAATAGGTTATAATTTGAGGGTACAACTTGTCACTTCCTTAATCTAGGTTGTTGGGTGTGTGGTAACCTCAATTATCCTTAGATTTCAGGGGGTGGCAATTTTTTTGCTTATAAAGCCCTCTATCTAGGTATTTTATAGCCTATTTCTTATAAAAGTTTTTACAATACGATCCATTGTTAAGGGAGTTTTCTATGAAATGTCAGACGGGCTCCCTCGCCCCAAGAAGGGCTTTGGGCTGGGAAGCAGCCGCAAGCGGCGGGACAATCCACCAATTGGTTCATTCTTGTTCAGGCGGGGATTTGGTTTCCGATTCCGCCTTCGGGCACACAGGGTTCACCGGAACCTCGATGTGGCATGACCCGGTTCGTCAATGCACACTAATACTTTTAACGAACCGCGTTCATCCGAAGGTAAACAATGCCATCATAAAATGGCGGAAAAAGCACGCTAATATCGTTTTTTCAGAGATCGGTTTACAAGAAAGGGGAAGGAGGTAAACATGAGTAAATTATTGGAGGTGAAAAATCTTAAAACGACATTTAAGCAAGACGCCCGTTCAGTAACAGTGGTAGATGGTGTTGATTTTCAATTGGCAAACGGGGAAACACTTGGGATTGTCGGTGAATCGGGATGCGGCAAGAGTGTGACCTCTATGTCGATTATGCGGCTCTTGGGAAAGAAGGCTGAAATCGCTGGTGACATCCGATTTCAGGACAGAAATCTATTGCAATTAACTGAAAAGGAAATGCGTACCATTAGGGGCAACAAAATGGCGATGATCTTTCAGGAACCGATGACCTCGCTAAATCCGCTGCATACAGTAGGGAAACAAATTTGTGAGCCGCTACGGAAGCATCTAGGTTTTTCGAAGCAGGTGGCTAAGAGTAGGGCCATTCAACTCCTGCATGAGGTAGGAATTCCTCGGGGTGAAGAGATTTTTACTTCTCACCCTCATCAGCTTTCCGGTGGGATGCGCCAGCGGGTCATGATTGCGATAGCGTTGGCATGCCAGCCAAAACTAATCATTGCCGATGAGCCGACCACTGCGCTTGATGTAACCATCCAAGCGCAAATTTTGGATTTAATGAAGAAGGTCAAACAGGAAAACGACACTTCGATTATATTGATTACCCACGACCTCGGCGTAGTGGCAGAAATGTGTGACCGTGTCGTGGTGATGTATGCCGGCAAGGTGATTGAGGAGAGTGATGTGCTCACTTTGTTTCGGGAGCCCAAACACCCCTATACGATTGGTCTGTTAAATTCGATGCCTGATGTCGTAAATGATCAGGAACGGCTGCAAGCCATTCCCGGGAATGTACCGATGTTCCATGAAATGCCAGCGGGCTGCCGGTTCGCCCCAAGATGTTCCCAGGCCATGGATATTTGCAGGGAGAAAATGCCGGAACTGCACCCCGTTTCAGACAGTCACCATGTCCGCTGCTGGCTGATGAAGGAGGAAGAGGTAGCACATGAACAAGCCCTTGTTAGAAATTAAACATCTGAAAAAGCAATTTCCTGTCAAAACCGGCTTTTTCGGAAAAACAAAGCTGATCCATGCTGTAGACGGTGTCGATTTAACCATCTACGAGGGTGAAACAGTCAGTCTTGTCGGAGAGTCAGGCTGCGGAAAATCCACAACCGGCCGCTGCATATTGCGGCTCATTGAGCCCACAGAGGGAGAAATTCGATTTCAGGGGCAGGATATTATGACATATCGGGAGCGGGATTTGCGAAAGCTGCGGCGGGAAATGCAATTTGTGTTCCAGGACCCGTTTGCTTCGCTAAATCCGAGGCAAACGATTAGGCAAATCCTGACTGCCCCTTTAATTGTCCATAAAATAGGCACAGCAGCAGAGCGAAATAAGATGGTGGAAGAAATCATTGAAGTGGTCGGTTTGTCTAAGCAGCAGCTGGACCGATACCCGCATCAGTTTTCCGGGGGCCAGCGCCAGCGGATTGGTATTGCCAGAGCACTGATCCTTCGGCCGAAATTAATTATAGCAGATGAACCAGTTTCTGCTCTTGATGTTT
Organism: Neobacillus sp. B24; assembly: GCF_055381825.1. NCBI lineage: Bacteria > Bacillati > Bacillota > Bacilli > Caryophanales > Bacillaceae > Neobacillus > Neobacillus sp. B24. Next base: position 235,024 of record NZ_AP035777.1, read on the forward strand.
CCATCCAGGCGCAAATATTAAATCTGATGCAGGATTTGCAAAAGGAGTTCAATTTAACCTATTTGTTTATTTCGCATGACTTAAGTGTTGTCCGCCACATTTCAGACCGAGTCGCAGTAATGTACTTGGGAAAGGTGGTCGAGGTTGCTGATAAAAAGGAGCTATATAAGAACCCGGCTCACCCATACACGAAAGCTTTATTGTCCAGCGTTCCTGTTCCGGATCCCGAGCATGTAAAGGAAAGAATCATTTTGCAAGGTGACCTGCCAAGCCCATCGAATCCACCTTCAGGCTGTAGATTCCATCCGCGCTGTCCGGTTGCCATTGAGCAATGCAAAATGGTTAGTCCAAAATTAGTCGGTGTTAATCCAGGACACAAGGTGTCGTGCCATTTAGTTGAGCAAAATGCTTCTGTTGATTACAAAGAAATTGCGGGTATTTGAGTTAAATCGGAAATTAATCTGAACTTTCCGATAACTATGTTGACAGAGTTTAGTTGGAAATTATATGCTAGTCGCAAGAATGGACAGACTGTCAGGAAGTTCCAATGCACCATGATGAAGGGATTAATTTTTCAAAAATGGGGGGAGTTCTATGTGGATTGAGCCGAGTGAATTGAAGATTGAGAGAATTCAAGTGTTGGATGAAGATGGTAGACTTGTGGGGCCTGCGCCGAACATTAGTGATGCTGATTTAATCAGCATGTATAAGTGGATGGTGCTGGCGCGGGTGTTTGACCAGCGGGCGTTAAAGCTGCAGCGTCAAGGCAGAATCGGTACTTATGCTCCGCTAAGCGGCCAAGAGGCAGCCCAGGTTGGGAGCGCATACACCCTGGAGAAGCAGGACTGGATTTATCCGAGTTATCGTGAAGGGGCGGCCTGCTTTGTTCACGGCTTCCCGATAAAAAACTTTTTCCTCTATACGATGGGGCATCTTAAGGGAACAGATGCCGAGGGAGCGAATGTGTTTCCGGTGCAAATCATTATTGCTGCTCAGTGTCTGCATGGTGTCGGCGGGGCGTGGGCTGGCAAATACAACGGGGAAAACAGTGTGAGTGTCGCATATATTGGCGATGGCGGCACTTCTGAAGGCGATTTTCATGAAGCGTTAAACTTTGCCGGAGTGTATAAGCTGCCGATGGTGTTTTTCGTGCAGAATAACCAGTGGGCAATCAGTGTGCCGCGTTCGAAGCAGACGGCGAGCAAGAGTATTGCGCAAAAGGCGCTGGCTTATGGGATGGCCGGGATTCAAGTTGACGGAAATGATGTACTTGCTGTTTATACGGTGATGAAGCAGGCACTCGAACGGGCACGGAGCGGCAATCCGGTGGTAGTGGAGGCTGTTACATACAGGCAGGGGCCGCATACAACCGCGGATGACCCGACGAAGTACCGCAATCAGGGCGATGTGGAAACTTGGCTTGCTAAGGATCCATTGAAGCGGATGAAGCTTTTTATGATTGAAAGGGGAATTTGGAACGAAGAGTTGGACGGTCAGGAATTTGAGCTTGCCGAGAGTAAGGTAAGTGAAGCGTTTGAGCTTGCTTCCAATACACCAAAAAGCAGTGTGGAAGAAGCGTTTGATGTGGTTTATGAGTGTAAAACCGTACAATTGACACAACAGCAGCAGACTGCAGTTTCTGTAGTGGGGGTGTTGAAATGAGCGCGATGACATTGATCGAGGCAATTAATTTTACTTTAAAAAAAGAAATGGAACGGGATTCTAAGGTAATTTGTTTGGGTGAGGACATCGGCAAAAACGGCGGCGTGTTCCGGGCAACTGATGGGCTGCAGGCAGTATTTGGCGAAGATAGAGTTGTAGATACACCTATTGCCGAATCAGCGATTGTCGGGGCAGCGGTTGGCATGGCGGCGCGGGGCTTGCGGCCGGTTGCGGAGATTCAATTCTTCGGATTTATTTATGAGGCGATGGATCAAATGGCGGCCCAGGCGGCAAGGCTTCGCTTTAGGTCGGGCGGAAGGCTGAATGCGCCGATGGTAGTTCGTGCTCCGTATGGCGGGGGTGTTAAAACACCGGAACTCCATTCTGATAGTTTGGAAGCGTTATTTTTGCATTCTCCGGGGATGAAGGTCGTCATGCCAAGCTCACCTTATGATGCTAAGGGGCTGTTGGCGGCATCCATTCGCGACAATGACCCGGTGCTGTTTCTTGAGCCGATGAAGCTTTACCGTGCCTTCAAGCAGGAGGTGCCTGAGGAGGATTATCTGATTGACATTGGAAAAGCCAATGTGGTGAAGCAAGGGGAAGATGTCACGGTAATAACCTGGGGGCCGGCAGTGCATTTGGTGAGCAGGGTGGTTGAACAGTTCGAGCAGACCGCCTCGGAGGTAACGGTTGAGGTCATAGATTTGCGGACAATTTCCCCGTTGGATGAGGAAACGATTATAGAGTCTGTGCAAAAAACTGGCCGGGCGGTGATTGTCCATGAGGCGGTCAAGACTGGGGGAGTCGGGGCGGAGATTTCCGCTTTAATCAATGAAAAGGCGTTATTCCATATGTCAGCACCGATTATCAGGGTTGCAAGTTTTGATACGCCTTACCCCGTGCCTTCGCTGGAGGATGACTGGCTGCCGAATGCTGGCAGGATTGTTCAGGGGCTTAGAGAGGTATTGGAACATTAAACTTTTTTGTTGGGCCGATGAAGTTGTTAGCCCGTGAACGCGGACATGTGTTGTACACTATTTTTCGAATAGAGGTGTCATCGGAGTTATGGCTTATGAATTCCGCCTTCCCGATATCGGAGAGGGCTTGCATGAAGCGGAAATCTTAACGTGGTTTAAGGGTGTCGGCGACCATGTGAAGGAAAATGAAAATATCGTTGAGGTTCAAACGGATAAAGCGGTTGTAGAAATTTCGTCTCCGGTAAGCGGTACGGTTCAGTCGTTTGGAGCTGAGGTCGGTGACGTTGTGAAGGTGGGGGAAATTCTATTTACAGTTGATCAGGGCGTGGCTGCTTCGGTGGGTAAAGCGGTTGTGCAGGGGGAATCTGCGCTGAAAGAATCGGCGGCTTTTGTACGAGAGGGAGCTAACGCCACAGTTGGGATATCACCAAAGAAGCGGGTGATTGCTGCTCCTTCAGTAAGGAAATTGGCCAGAGAGCTGGGAATTGATATTACCGAGGTGACCCCAAGCGGCAAAGGAGGAAAGGTGACGGAGGCGGATGTCAGAAGTTTTAAGGTTCAGGCCGAAAGAGAGGTTGCAGCCGCAGTTGCGGTGGTTTCACCTGAGAAGATTGAGGCTTCACCGGCGAAGGTTGTTAATCCTGCTCACTCTGTTTCAGTTGTTTCAGTTGGGCTGGCGCAAGTGAAGGAAGAAGAACTGAATGCAGCTTCGACAGCCTCGACAGCCTCGACCGGGGAGCTAAGAGAGCCAATCCGCGGCCTGCGAAAAAAAATCTATCAAAATATGAAACTGTCAACATCCAGCGCCATCCATTGCAGTGCCATGGACGAGGTCGTAGTTACCAAGCTGGTGGAATTGAAGAGTCAGCTTCAGCTCCACGCTGAAAAGGACGGCATTAAGCTGACCTATCTTCCGTTCTTTGTCAAAGCAGCGGCAATTGCGCTTAAAAAACACCCGATCTTTAATGCTGTAGTGGATGATGAACGGATGGAAATAGTTTATAAGAAAGGAATCCATATCGGTGTGGCCACAGCAACGAATGATGGCCTGGTTGTTCCGGTTGTGAGAGATGCGGATAAGAAGACTGTTTTGGAGATTGCGGGGGAGATTCAAGATCTTTCCGTCCGGGCGAGGGAAAGAAAGCTTAAGCCTTCCGAACTTTCCGGAAGTACCTTTACGGTTTCAAGTACAGGCGGAAAAGGCGGATGGTTCGCGACTCCGATTATCAATTACCCGGAGGTAGCCATCCTGGGTGTTCATAGTATTAAGAAGAAACCAATCGTCCAAGATGACCAAATCATCATCGGTGAAGTAATGGGCATGTCCATCACCTTCGATCATCGCGTCATCGACGGAGCACCTGCGGGGGCCTTCATGGAAGAAATCCAAACCTTCCTGCAAAACCCGGAACTATTCATCCTCCAATGCCGCTAATGGCTGGCGGGGTTATCTGAAGAGCCGTGGATCGTGTGTTGGGATTGGTACGGGCAGTGGTTTTTGAGCATTGAAACAGTGTAAAGGTATCTAATGGTGTCAGGCACCACTTGTGGACATTTGTCCGCCGTACGTGGACACTTTCGCCAGGTGGTGCAATTTTTGTAGAGGTCTGAGGTGGTTAGTGGTGAATTTATATAGTGAGTTATTGAGTATTATTGGCGACGTTGAGCGGGTTACGGTGAATGCAACGGTGCTGGAGCAGCATAGTAAGGGGATGGCGTATCATACGCCAAGGTATCCGGATGTGGTGGTGTTCCCTGCCTCAAAGGATGAGGTTAGTGCAGTTCTCAAGTTTGCCAATGAGCATAAGGTTCCGATTATTCCATTTGGGGCCGGTTCAAGCCTAGAGGGTCAAATCATTCCGGTGAATGGAGGCATCAGCCTCAATATGACATTAATGAACCAAATTATTTCTGTTCGCCCTGATGATTTTCTTGTAACCGTTCAGCCGGGTGTGACAAGAAATCAGTTGAACCAGGCGTTGAAACGGCACGGCTTGTTTTTCCCTGTCGACCCGGGAGCGGATGCCACGATTGGCGGGATGGCCGCCACTAATGCCAGCGGCACGAACAGCGTTAAATACGGGGTCATGCGTGACCAAGTTCTCGGTCTAGAGCTCGCATTGGCTGATGGCTCCATCATCCGAACTGGCGGGCATGCCTATAAATCATCTGCCGGGTATAATTTAACCGGCTTGTTTGTCGGCTCCGAGGGAACACTTGGGGTATTTACAGAACTTATTCTCAAGCTGCAAGGAATTCCTGAGGTTACCTCCGACGTGAAGGTCACTTTCCCATCGATTGAGTCAGCTGGAAAAGCGGCGACGATGATCTTAAAAGCGGGACTGCCAATCGGCAAAATTGAACTGGTCGATCAAATGACCATCCAGGCCGTAAATGCCTATAAGGGTACAAGCTTTAGGGAAGAGCCGACGCTGTTTATGGAATTCAGCGGCAGCGAGCCCGATGTAGCCAACAGTATTGAATTGGTCCAAGAGATTGTTAATGATGAAGGCTGCGTCTCCTTCGAATTTGAGAACGATTCGATCAAAAGGGCTCAGCTATGGGAAGCCCGGCATCAGGCGGCACTGGCCGTTATTGCCGCAAATCCTGGAAAGGGCCATATGGTAACCGATGTATGTGTTCCGTTGTCTGAGCTATCCAATGCGTTGAAGCATACTAGAGAGGTAGTCGACAAATTTGGAATCGACGCGGTGATTTTTGGCCACATCGGCGATGGAAACTATCATGCCGTCTTTTCTGTCGATAATGATGATGAAGACCATATGAGACGGGTAAAAGAGGTTCATACCCAAATTGTCCAGTACGCCCTATCCAAAGGTGGTACTTGCACCGGCGAGCACGGTGTAGGTATCGGCAAGAAATCTTTCCTAATTGAAGAACATGGGGATTCCCTGGCGATTATGCAAGGGATTAAAGCGATGGTCGACCCGAATAATATCTTAAATCCGGGAAAAGTTTTTGACGTAAATCCAGTAAAAGTTTAAGAAAACGGTTGTTGACAAATATTTATTTTTATGTTATAATAAAAAATTGAAGTATTGACACGGATATATAGTTGGCATTATTATAAACTCCTGGCTATTATTAGCTGGGAGTTTTTTCTTTTTTAAAAAGAAGGGGGAGTTAATTTGGAAAAAGCGAAAGAGAGTTTAACCGCGTTGGTAAGCTGTTTTTCGAGAGGGTATCATGCAGCAAGGTCCGGTCAGCCCGTTTTTAACGATTACTTGGCACATGCTCTTTTAAAGGAAGAAGAGAAGCAACTAATCGCTGCCAACTGGGCAAATGCAATTGCCTTTTTTGACCCTGAAAAAAGCAAGCATTTACAAACCTTTGATGAAAAATTGGATTGGGTGATGAATACCCGCAACATTCCGCAGCTAGTCAGCCGGGCCAGATATGCAGAAGATGGCCTGAAGGCTGCCATCGAGCGGGGTGTCCGTCAGTACGTGATTTTGGGGGCCGGCTTTGATACGTTTGCTTTGAGGCAGGAAAACCTCCCTCAAGATTTTACTATTTTTGAAGTGGATCATCCGGCTACCCAGGCATTTAAGCAGAACCGCCTAAAGGAAATGGGCATCGAACTCCCTGCGAACGTGAAATTTGTCCCAGTAGATTTTCAACATGACTCCCTTCGTGACGAACTGACCAATAGCGGCTTTGATTTCCGGAAATTGGCTTATTTTAGCCTGCTTGGCGTGGTTATGTATCTTGAAAAACCGGATTTTTATCGGCTTCTTTCAACCATATCGGACATGTGTGCAACCGGAAGTTCATTTGTCTTTGACTACCTCGATGATACCGCTTTTAACGATCAACTCGCTTCCAAGAAACTTATCCAAATGCGGCACATCACCGCCCAAACCGGCGAGCCGATGATAACCGGTTTTGACCCGTTTGAACTCGACCGCGAGCTGCAGGATTGCAACATGCTAGTGTACGAAAATCTCGCTCCCGCCAACATTGAAGACATGTATTTTGCTGGCCGGGAAGATGGCCTGCATGCTTTTGACCATTTTCATTTTGCGCACCTCGTTGTGCATAAATAATTTTCTGCCACAGATCATTCGGTCTGTGGTTTTTGTTTTAAAAAAAGAAACCCCGCATACATTTTAATTGATACCATTATTGCTGCAGGAGGCCTGTATGGATATTTACGTTAGGCGTGGCGACACGTTATGGCACTACAGCCAATTGTTTCATATGAATCTTCAGTTGATCATCGATTCGAACCGGGGACTGCAGTCCAATCAACTTTCCGTGGGGCAGAGGGTGAGGATCCCAGGCTTTGTAGCTCAGGACTACCAGGTTAAATACGGAGATACGCTTTGGGCGATTGCCCATAGCCGGAATTTACAGCTTGAAGCTTTATTGTTGGCCAATCCAGGAATTAATCCAAATCAGCTTTATGTCGGCCAAGTCATCAAAGTGCCGCTGCGGATCACTTGGAGGCTGGTGCAGGGCAAGCAGCGATACGATTACACCAAGATGATGCGGGATATATCGCGGTTGGAATCCGTTTATCCGTTTATCCGTGTTTCTGGCATCGGAAAGACCGTTTTAGGTAATCAAATTCCGGAAGTTCTTATTGGAAATGGGACAAAACGAGTTCACTATAATGCATCTTTTCATGCAAATGAATGGATTACGACTCCGGTATTAATGACCTTTATAAATGACTATTTGCTGTCAGTGACAAATCATAATGCCATTCGCGGTTTAGAGATGTCCCGTTTTTACCATCAAGCTTCCTTATCAACGGTGCCGATGGTAAATCCGGATGGGGTCAGTCTCGTTTTGAACGGACCGCCCGCCAGCGAACCGTGGCGTAGTAGAGTTGTAGAATACAATAAAGGCAGCACTGATTTTTCCGGCTGGAAAGCAAATATCAGGGGCGTTGACCTGAATGACCAATTCCCAGCAAGGTGGGAGGATGAGAGAGCGCGAAATCCAAAAGTGCCGGGCCCTCGGGATTATGGAGGCGAGAAACCTTTGTCTGAGCCAGAGGCGATTGCAATGGCAGAACTGACACGGCGCAGGGATTACGCCCGGGTGCTGGCGTTTCATACCCAGGGTCAAGAGATTTACTGGGGCTTTGAAAACATGGAACCGCCAGAATCGGAAACGATCGTAAATGAGTTTGCGAGGGTCAGCGGCTACAAACCTGTCAAATCAATCGAAAGCTGGGCGGGCTACAAGGACTGGTTCATCCAGGATTGGCGCAGACCAGGCTTCACAGTTGAGCTCGGCCATGGCGTAAACCCGCTGCCACTGTCGCAGTTCAATGAGATCTACCAGGATGTACTGGGGATTTTCTTAGCTGGGCTTTATATGTGATTTTAGGGGAAGGCAGCCGTTCTTAGTGGAGCGGCTGCTTCTTTTTTAAGGAAAATCGTTTGAGAAAAAAAGAGTAGTGGAGCCAAAGATGGTATTGGCGACAAAGCTGCTAGCAGAAAAGGAAAAAGTGTCGTCAATAGCGGGAGTTGGTGACAAAACTGCTAGCGGAAAAGAAAAAAGTGTCGTCAATAGCGGGTATTGGTGACAAAACAGCTAGCAGAAAAGGAAAAAGTGTCGTCAATAGCGGGTGTTGGTGACAAAACAGCTAGCAGAAAAGGAAAAAGTGTCGTCAATAGAGGGTGTTGGTGACAAAACTGCTAGCAGAAAAGAAAAAAGTGTCGTCAATAGAGGGTATTGGTGACAAAGCAGCTAGCAGAAAAGGAAAAAGTGTCGTCAATAGAGGATATTGGTGACAAAACAGCTAGCAGGAAAGGAAAAAGTGTCGTCAATAGAGGGTGTTGGTGACAAAACAGCTAGCAGGAAAGGAAAAAGTGTCGTCAATAGAGGGTGTTGGTGACAAAGCAGCTAGCAGAAAAGAAAAAAGTGTCGTCAATAGAGGGTATTGGTGACAAAGCAGCTAGCCAAAAAGGAAAAAATGTCACCAATCATAAGGATAATAGAAAAAAGATGTAAATAATCCCCAAAATTAGGACAAGAGGGGAATATTCACACCTTTCTTATGTCTACCTCACTCGTAAAATGACCATTGACCGTATCCCTTTAATGTAAAATACCTCTTTAATATTCTAAAAATCTTTGTCTGTGACACCGCGCCCCCGCACCACTCAAATACCAAATTAGTTGTTATATTAAAATCCGGAAATAGCAGCTGGATCTCGGCAACACCACGCAGCACCGCCAACTCCACTCTCTCCTCGTGTCCACAAACACCACAAACACACCGCTGACCATTTACCGAAACCGATAGCAAATGGCACTTCCCGCAAGTTAGGCCTTTTCGCAAGGAACCAAATTCATATGGAGGCACCTTCGTATACGGGGATTCCTCAACATGCAGTGACATTAATTTTTCAGCTAAATTCTTGTGATAACCATTTAATCTGGATGGAGTATGATCTAATTTTTGGAGATATTTGGTTAATTGTGTTGGTAAAATAATCGGCCTGTTCCGGGGAGCTTGGTATAAGGTGAATTGGGGGTTGACGTGGACAACATTCGCCTCAATAATTAATTTGCAGCCGAGTTTCAGGAAGAGTTGCCGTAATGAGGATTCACCTCGGGTTAATTGAACAAGTGGATCATTCCGTTCCTTTCCGTTAGAATCGTAGAACTTCCCGCCTTCATAATAAAAATCGCCCTCAAAATTCTTCACTTCATTCATATTAATGATATTTTGAAAAATAATCAAAGAGTCAATTTGGAACCAGGTCGAATTGAATTCAAATAACAAATCATTTAAAACATAGCACTCACACTGCAACTGGTCAGTTAAAGATTGGAAGTATACCTCACCTTCATAGCCAGTCTTTAAGTTTTGATAGTAAAGCTTCTGTTCTGGGTTCAAATCATCCCTTGTATTCAAACAATGGAAGATCGTTAACCTTTTTGGTTCCTTAAGCGGTTTTAAATTCACATCCAACCACATCCTTTCAAAGAATTAAACTCCAAGTCCATTTTATAAAAAAACACCTCTCACGCCGCTCCAACTCGTGAACTTTCTGTGAATTTAAAAATTATTGACAATTCGACAGGCCCGATGGTATCATTTTCCTCTGTGACTCAAAAAAGGAGGGGAAACGAAATTGATTCAACTGCAAGGCATTAGCAAATCCTACAAGGTCGCCAAACGGCAAACCGGCCTGAAACAAGCGGCCAAGTCACTTTTTCTCAGGGAGCATACTACTGTAGAGGCGCTTAAAAACATCACATTTGAGATAACTCAAGGGGAAATCGTCGGCTACATCGGACCGAATGGGGCAGGCAAGTCGACCACGATCAAAATCATGAGCGGCATTTTGGTGCCCGACACTGGCCGTTGCACAATCATGGGCTATACACCGTGGAAGGACAGGGTTGAGTATGTGAAAAATATCGGTGTCGTGTTCGGGCAGCGCTCGCAGCTGTGGTGGGATGTACCGGTTATTGATTCCTTCGAACTTCTGAAAGATATCTACAAGATTCCGCAGCAAGACTATCAAACTACCAAAGACCTCCTTATTGAAACGCTACAACTCCAAGAAATCATGAATTCGCCTGTAAGGCAGCTAAGCCTTGGCCAGCGGATGCGCTGTGAAATTGCCGCGTCACTGCTGCATAATCCAAAAATCCTTTTCCTCGATGAACCGACGATTGGACTAGATGCCGTCTCCAAAATCGCCGTCCGCCAGTTCATCAAAACGATTAATAAGGAAAAAGGGGTCACCATCATTCTGACGACCCACGATATGAACGATATCGAGGCACTTGCCGACAGGGTAATTTTAATTGGCAAAGGAAGTTTGCTGTATGATGGGCAGTTGGAAGAGCTAAAGAAGAGATACTCGGCTCAAAAAACAATCACTGTCGATTATCACAAAAACCCAACGCCCATATCAATTCCAGGCACCCAAACGCTATCGTGGACACCGGAACGGTCGATTATCACTGTAGATACGGAGAATACAAATACGTCCCAAGTGATTACCAGGTTATCAGGTTTAGTAGATCTAAAGGATGTGGCGATTGAGGCCCAGCCGATTGAAGATATCATCGTCCAGCTTTATAAGGAGTACGAAATATGAGGGTGTACAGTTCGGTGCTAAAACTCCGTCTCTTAATGGGCATGCAGTACCGCGCAGCGGCGCTCGCAGGGATGGCGACGCAGTTTTTCTGGGGCTTTATCACCATCATGGTGTTCGAAGCATTTTATGAACATACCGCCGCCGTGCAGCCGATTTCACTAAAAGAGGTCATTACCTACATATGGCTGCAACAGGCGTTTCTCGTGTTCGTGACCATTTGGTTTCGGGATAATGAACTATTTGATCTTATGACTAGCGGCAACATTGCCTATGAGCTATGCCGGCCGTGCGAACTGTACGGCTTTTGGTATGCGAAACTGCTCGCCCAACGCCTTTCAAGCGCCCTATTGCGCTGCTTTCCGATATTAATTGTTGCCTTTTTTCTGCCGAAGCCATACGATATGACACTGCCCCCAAGCATAACTGCATTTATATTATTCTTATGTTCGCTCATTCTTGGGTTATTGCTGTTAGTCGCGGCTTCGATGTTCATGTATATCTCCGTGTTTATAACCATGTCGCCAACCGGCTCGTTATTGGTTTTCAGCGTGCTTGGTGAGTTTTTTGCCGGCCTGATTATCCCGGTTCCGTTGATGCCACAATGGCTGCAAAAAATTGCCTATCTGCTTCCGTTCCGCTGGAGTGCCGATTTTCCGTTTCGTGTCTATTCCGGACATATCCCGCAGAATGAAGCCATCATCGGCATCCTGATTCAGCTTGTTTACATTGTGTGTCTAGTTTGGCTGGGCAGAATGGCACTAAATAGTGTGCTAAAAAAAGTGGTTGTCCAGGGAGGGTGATAAACGTTGAGTCTTTATTTAAAGTATTTAAGTATTCTCTTTAAATCGCAGATGCAATATCGAACATCGTTTTGGCTGTTAATGGCCGGCCAGTTCTTTATCCCGTTTTCCATCTTTGCGGGGCTGTACTTTTTATTTGAACGCTTTGGCCAAATCAAGGGCTGGAGTTTTTTTGAAGTCGCGCTGTGCTTTGCGGTGATTCACATGGCATTTTCATTGAGTGAGTGTTTTGCCCGCGGGTTTGATCAGTTTTCCAGTATGGTGGTGAGAGGCGAGTTTGACCGGGTTCTTGTCAGGCCCCGGACTACCTTTATTCAAGTCCTCGGGTCAAAATTTGAGTTTTCAAGATTCGGCCGCCTGCTGCAAAGTGCCATTGTGTTGGCCTGGGCGCTGGGCAACCTGCCAATTCAATGGACCCCAGCAAAAGTAATAACCCTGACGTTAATGATTGCCAGTGGCGTGCTAATTTTTACCGGCATCTACATTCTGCAGGCAACCATGTGTTTTTGGACAGTGCAGGGCCTAGAGGTGGCCAATATTTTCACCGATGGCGGCCGGGAGATGGCGCAATATCCGCTGAATATCTATCAAAAATGGGTAGCGCGCTTTTTTACCTATGTGATTCCCTTTGGTACCGTCAACTATTTGCCATTGATGTACCTGCTTGGAGAAAATAATGATATCTACTACATGATGCTTCCTGCACTTGGCAGCCTATTTATCCTGCCGTGTCTGCTATTCTGGCAATTTGGTGTCAGGCACTACCGATCCACAGGATCCTAAAGCAAAGGCGGCCCAAGGAAAAACCTCCCCTGGCTGCCCTATAAACGAGGTAAACAAACGTTTGTTTAGTTTTTTCAATCATTATTTAAACGTTTGAATAGTATAGTACTATTTTCAATTAAACGTTTGAGTAGTATAGCCTATATATTGAAAAATTCCCATTTAACAAGGTGTGGCTTTTTAACCAAACGTTTGTATAGTACAGCACAATCCCAATCAAACGATTGTATAGTACAACACATAAAAAAACGCCTGGATTAATCCGGGCGTTTTCCTCACACTATCAAAACTCTTCGTATCTCGACTGTGTTTGATTCTGAACCCCAGCCAATTTCTGAACAGCGCCCAACTTCGGCACAATCCGGAACACAATGATCGCCGCTGCAAAGCTAACAAGGGCTCCGACCAGAACATCTCCAGGATAATGAACCCCGACCCATATCCGCGAAACCCCTACAAGTGCAGCCAAAAGGACCCATAGGAAACTCCAGCCTCTTTTAAAAAGCCAAAAGGTCACACAAAATGAAAACATCAATATTGTATGGTCGCTGGGAAAGGAATTGTCGACGGCTTTTTCAATGAGTTTATTAACGGCATCCAACTCGGCAAATGGCTGCTGGTTTGTGTGAAGCAGCCCGGCCAATCTTCCAAGCAATTCCGCAAAGGCAATGGTAAGTAGAGAACAAAGCACCATTAGTCGATTCCGTCCATTTTTGCTAAGCCCAAATAAAAGGGCAAAAACAATTGCAACATAGAGAGTATATTCCGCAATCCCAACAAACCCTGGGTTTAGGAACGTGTATTGTTTCCCAAGATCATTAATCATCCTAAAGCCTTCAATATTTAATTCTGTTAGTGTCATGCATCCTTACCCCCGAAAATTCAGATACAAGGATTATACTTTATTTCCAACGTGCAAAAAAGTTTTTCTTGTAAAAATTGGGTGTTACTTTCCACTAAATCGCTTTCTATTTTGATACTAAAGTGATATCATAATGATATAGAGGTAATATCTTCTAAAAAAGGAGTGGTTAAGGATGAGAGAGAAAGACATGTTTAAGCTTAATGGATTTTTGGGGGCGTTATTGTTTCTGCTTATTGCTGTAGTAACGGTATTTTCCTTCAGAAATTTTGTCATAACTGAAAGTTTCCTGTCATTTGCCTTTGCCGTACTGTGTGCGATTGTGCTGTTTCTAATGATATCCGGGTTCACAATTATTCAACCGAACCAAGCCAAAGTATTTACGCTGTTTGGGCGTTATCTTGGTGTCATCAAGCATGAGGGATTTTGGCTGACGATTCCGTTAACCTTAAGAAAAAATGTATCTCTTCGAGTCATCAATTTTAATAGTGATAAATTGAAAGTTAATGACCTCGAAGGAAATCCGATTGAAATTGCTGCTGTAGTGGTATATAAAGTGTTTGATTCGGCAAAAGCTGTGTTTGACGTGGAAGATTACAAAGAGTTCGTGCACACACAAAGTGAAACGGGACTACGTCATATTGCCAGCCAGTACCCGTATGATAACGTCAATAATGACTATGAAATCTCCCTGCGGCAGCACTCTGATGAGGTGGCGAATGAATTAACAAAGGATTTGCAAAAGCGTCTCGAGCTGGCTGGGGTGGAAATCATTGAGGCAAGAATCATGCATTTGGCGTATTCCAGTGAAATCGCCCATGCGATGCTGCAGAGACAGCAGGCGAAAGCCGTGCTCGCTGCCCGAAAAGTAATTGTTGAAGGTGCGGTCACCATGGTCAAATCAGCGATTGACCAGTTGAAAGAAGAAGGAATTGTTGACCTGGATGAAGAAAAGAAGGCACAGATGGTTAATAATTTGATGGTGGCGATTGTTGCTGATAAAGGAAGTCAGCCGGTAATCAATACAGGATCGATTTACTAAGGTGTGATTTTTGTGGCTGAAAAAAAACGATTCCTGCTGCGCATTGACCCAAAGGTATATGATGCCTTGGAAAAGTGGGCGGAGGACGAATTTCGTAGTGTGAATGCTCAAATTGAGGTAATTATTAAAAAAGCCTTAAAGGATGCCGGGAGACTGAAAAAAACAGGAAATTCTAATACCAACAATGAAGAGTAAAACCGGAGGCTGACGGGCCTCCGGTTTTTGGTATTCTGGATCAATGTCCAGGTGATGATGCAACCCGTTTTTTTCGGATGAAACCTACAAGTAACAGCAACAAGGGGATTCCTGCCATATTAATAGGTAAGGCATAATAAACCCAATAAGTTTTCATGTAGCCAAAGGTGTAGGCTGAGTTTGGGATATACTTGGCCAAACAGAAAAAAAGCGGGGCGGTAAACCAGATGAGTTTTCGCCAGTTTTTCACATTAAACAGTTGGGCAGTCCCGTAATTTACCAGAAAGAAATAAAGCGATAATTTGATAAAAACACTTAAAATCCACACTAATACCGCAATAATCTCGAGGTTTTGGATAAAGTCCATAATTGAAATATAACTGACGATATCAAAAGAAGGATGCCGCAGTTTAGCAGAAATCTCTGGTCCCAAGCCATTTGCCCAGGAGTTGTTTGCTGAAAACAACCAGAGTTTGGCGGGGATTCAGCAGTGCGGCTTTAACAGCAATATAAACAATCAACACTCCTAAAACGCTGGCAATTAAATAAGCAATCCAGACGTCTTGTTTAGCAATCTTCATAACAGGATTAATGGTAAGCAAAATAATGTTTCCTGTTTCAAATGTGAACATCAGCCAAAACACCTGCAAAGCTGAAAGCTTCATTTTTTAATCTCGCTTTCCTTATATAATAAAGATGGACCCTCCATCCCAATCTGTTTTATTTTAATTTTCGCTTGTACCGTAATGGCGGCATCAGGAAATAGTTGATCCCATTCTGCTTTTAGTTTTTTCCATTTTTTGGGGTGGTGTTGATGGAGTTCCTCGCCAAAGCCAAAAACGTCCAGGCCATATTCCTTTTGCACTTTAACGATCGTTTTCTGGACCTGTGCTTTTGCTTGATTGGAAAATTCCTTTTCCAGACGTCTAAGATTATCTGAATACGAAACATCCATTCCAGAATTGCTTTCGGTTATCGCCCCGTCTCCTTTAAGTATGACGGTAAAGCTTGGTTTTCCATTTTTATCAAATGTTGGTTTGATTTTGCTGCTGATTTTCATCAAGTTGATGCTCGTATCGCCACCCCCATTCTTGATGCTAATCGTGATTTTTTTTAGGGCCCCCATAACCCATAACATGTCTCTATTTTCTTCCGTATTCAAAAAACCTTTCATTTTTAGCTGGTTATTAAATACACTAACACCCGCTAAGCTCAATACTTTCGGCTTTGGTGATTTATCTTTTCCGGACGGTTCATCCTCCAATGATTTGCTAACCTCTACTAATGGGATGGAAGGGCGTATGCCTTCACGGTTGGCAGCGATGAGGAAATATAGATATGACGTATCTCCCCTGCCGCCGCTCTGCTGATGTTCCTTTAGTGTAGCGATTACAGGTGACTTTTCTAATGGGTTGGCTAAGGTCATGATATCCTTGGCAGTACCGCCTTTTATTACAAATATATCTGTGCGAAGACTAACGTCGGAGGAACGGCCGTTAATATCAAGTTTGTCTTTAACGCCACGCCTTGCAAATTCTTCGCCGAGGAAAATCACGCGGCGGTGGCCAAAAAAAGCTTCGCGCGGAAGCTTAGCCTGCATATTTTGCAAGGCGTCCCTAACATTTTTTCCTTTAGCTGAAATAGTGAAATATCCTTGGCCAGTTGCTCCGCCGCCGCCTCCCTGGGTTTGTACATTTGCAGGAATGACAACTTGGCCGCTTATTTCTATTTTTCCATCCTCGGCCACGTCCCAGCCTGTGGCGAGCCATATTGCCCGATCATTTAATTCTTTGCGGTCCCAGCAGCCAGTGAGGAAAACGAAACAAAATAGAAGCGAAAATACCTTTTTCATTGGTCAGTTCCTCCATTATTCGGGCTTGGCATCTGTCCACCTTCAACACGCTGCTTATTCCTGCCAAATGTAAATAGGGGACCGTACTTATTGGCCCACCTAGGTGCACGGAATAACACATCCTTTAGGTCACTAGGAATTTGCGGAGCAACTGGTGTAAAGTAGGGAACACCAAAGGACCTTAGATTCACAAGGTGAATCGTCAACGCAATAAAACCGATGCAAATACCATATAGACCAAATACTCCGGCCAAAAGTAACATCGGAAATCGGACAAGCCTTAGCGCTGTTCCAAGGTTGTATCTGGGGATTGCAAAGGATGCAATACCCGTCGTAGCGACGACAATAACCATTGGTGCGGAAACAATCCCAGCCTGGACAGCCGCTTGACCAATCACCAGGGCTCCGACAATACTGACGGCAGAACCGACGGCTTTGGGCAGACGAATTCCAGCTTCGCGCAGCCCCTCAAAAACAAACTCCATGATCAGTGCTTCAATGATGGCCGGAAACGGGACACCTTCTCGTGCGGCTGCGATGCTAATCAAGAGTGTAGTTGGAATAAGCTTTGGATGATAAGTAGTCAAAGCAACATAAATAGATGGTAAATACATGGCAGTATTAAATAAAACATAGCGGACTAATCGAATGAAAGAGGTATACCAAAACCGTTCATAGTAATCCTCCACCGACTGCAATCCACTCCAAAAAGTCATCGGGACGATGAGGGCAAATGGTGTATTATCAACAAGAATGGCAACTTTTCCCTCGAGTAAATTTGCCGTGACGATATCTGGCCGCTCGGTGTTCTGTATTTGCGGAAAGGGAGAGTACGGAGCATCCTCAATAAATTCCTCAATGTATTCAGATTCGAGAATCCCGTCTATTTCAATTCGGCTAAGCCGGGAGCGTACCTCTTTTAGCAATGATTCTTGGGCAATCCCTTCGATATAGACGATTGCTACATCTGTCCGTGAAAGCTCCCCAATTATAATAGGCTCTAATTTTAGCCTAGTACTGCGGATTCTTCTTCTTAATAAAGAGGTATTGATTTTTATGGATTCGTTAAAACCATCACGCGGACCACGGATTGTCACCTCGGTTGCCGGTTCCTCGACGTTCCTTTGTTCCATTCCTTTAAAATCTGCAAGTAAAGCATTTGTTTCACCGTCAATAAGGATGCCTAGTTCGCCTTTTAATACACCTTCTACAAGTTTTTTAAGCTCTGACACTGTCTGCATTGATGTTCCCGGAATGAGTCTTTGTTCCATGATTTGTTTGAGGGAAGAAATCTCCCCCAACCCATTCGGCAATCCTTGAAAGAACAATGGCTTTAACAAGACAATTTCAAGGTTCTTCGTATCCAATAATCCTTCCAAATAAAACATTAAAATTTTGGGCTGCCCGTTAATCTGAATAGGCCGAACGATAAAATCCGCGCAATTATGAAAGAGTTGCCTAAGGATTTTTTCACTTTTAGTTATGTCGGAACTCAGCTCTTCATTAATTGGCACCGCAGACAATGTTTTTTTATGTTCTGATTTTTTCTTCTTGAAAGTAAACATCCCGAATCCACCCCGCATATCCTGTGAATATTTTTCCAAATCAAGTGTGGTATATACATGGATTGGAGGGGATGCCTCCAATGAGGTTTTTCAGGGAAAGTAAATATTCTTGACGAAACTCCAAAATCCTTACCGATAAATTGAAACCGCCATCAAGCTATGGTAAAGTAAAAATAAATAATTGACCGAAATACTAAATTAGTCATAAGGGAGGGGCGTAATGATGGCACCCGATAGAAGAAAGATGATTGTTGAAGCGGCAACGAAGTCATTTTCATTATTTGGCTATAAAGCAACAACGATGGATCAGGTGGCTAAGCTCGCCAATGTTGGCAAAGGGACGATTTACACATTTTTTAAAAACAAAGAGGAATTATTCGAAGAGATTATTTCATCTTTGGTAAAAGAAATGATTGCTGAGGCCGAGGCGGTGATTGAACCTGGCAAGCCATTTACCGAAAATGTTCACCGCGCTCTTTATCGGATATTGGAATTTCGCACCCAGCACCAGCTTATGATTAAGCTTGTTCAAGAGGAAGCAGATATGGGAACGTTGGCAGTATCGGAAATGCTGCAGCATGTTGAAAATGAAATCATTGATTATTTAAAGGTAAAAATTGAAACAGCGGTAACAAAAGGGTTGATTCCCACAGTTGATACGGAGATTACCAGCTTTTTGCTTCTTAAAATGTATATTGCCCTCTTATCGGATTGGGAAAAACACCATGACCCACTTAGCTCTGATAAAATTGCAAATATCATGAAGGTGTTTTTGCTGAAAGGTCTTCAGGGTGAAACTAGTGAAAAAAGACTTGTGTAAAGGAAGCACACAAGTCTTTTTGTATATGAGCCATTTGTCCATGTGTGTCCGTTATTGCCGTTTTGCTAAATTTTCCTGTGCCATTTTGACAAGTTCGCGGACCATACTGCCACCGAGTCTGCCGCCGACTTTTCCGGCTTGCTCTGAGGTAAGCTGGCCGTTGTAGCCTTTTTTCAAAGGCACACCGACCTCCTCAGCGGCCTCAAACTTGGCATTATCAGGATTTTGTGACTGAACAACCTTTGCCTTTAATTGGTCCAATCCCCGACGGGCTTCGGGAACAAGGATTTTATTTCTTCTGGCCATTTGCATTCCCTCCTTTATTACGTTAGGATTTCCTTATAGGAAAAAATTCATCAGCCAGACTGGATTATTCTTATTAGTTCCAGTATAATAACTGATAATCAAATCAAAAAATCAATGAAAAAGAGAGTAGTTACCTGTAAAGTCTAAAGCGAGTCAGGGGTGGTGGAAGCCTGATACGGAGCAGATAATGAAGCGCACTTTGGAGATGCAGACCTGAACTTTAGTAGGGGCTGCCGGGATACCCGCCGTTACAAGGGATAAAGCTGGTTCAATTTGAACAATTAGAGTGGTACCGCGGGAATTACAACTCTCGTCTCTTTTATTAGAGGCGGGGGTTTTTTGTGTAGAAAAAGGAGGACTAAATCATGAATTTTAAAAAGGAGCTTGCAGAAGTACTGCATTCAGCTTTGGAAGGCGAGATGGCTGCAAGCGATCTCGAAATGTTAATTGAAAAACCAAAAAACGCTTCGCACGGAGACCTAGCGTTTCCTTGTTTTTCACTGGCTAAATTAAAGCGCAAGGCGCCAAATTTAATTGCGCAAGAATTGAGTGAAAAAATACAATCACCAACGTTCGAAAAGGTAGAAGTGGTCGGCGCTTATCTGAATGTCTTTTTAAATAAACAGAAGGTTGCACAGCAGGTGGTCAGTGAGGTAATCACGCAAAAAGGCAATTTTGGCTCCATGAACTTTGGGGAAGGCGGCAATGTCACAATCGATATGTCATCGCCGAATATTGCCAAGCCATTTTCGATGGGGCACTTGCGTTCGACAGTTATCGGTAATTCGATTGCCCTGATTGTGGAGAAATGCGGCTATAAGCCAATCAAGATTAACCATCTGGGCGACTGGGGCACCCAGTTCGGCAAACTGATTTCCGCCTATAAGCACTGGGGCGATGAGGAACAGGTAAAACAAAATCCAATTAAAGAGTTATTGGCGCTATATGTAAAGTTCCATGCGGAAGCCGAAACGAATCCGTCACTGGAGGATGAAGGCCGTGCTTGGTTCAAAAAGCTTGAGGATGGCGATGAGGAAGCACAAAGCCTGTGGCAATGGTTCCGTGATGAGTCATTGAAAGAATTTGCAAGAATCTATGAGTTAATGAACGTGGAGTTTGACTCGTTTGCTGGCGAAGCTTTTTACAATGATAAAATGGAGCCTGTTGTGAAGATGCTGGAAGAAAAAGGGCTGCTGGTGGAATCTGACCAAGCGATGGTAGTTGAACTGCCAGATGAAGAATTGCCGCCATGCCTGATTAAAAAATCGGACGGGGCGACGCTTTATGCAACACGTGATTTAGCGGCAGCGATATACCGTAAAGAAAACTACAACTTTGTTCAATCGTTATATGTGGTGGGCCACGAGCAAAGCCTGCACTTTAAACAGTTAATCGCTGTGTTGAAGAAAGCTGGCTATGATTGGGCCGATAAAATGGTTCACATCCCATTCGGAATGATGCTAAAAGACGGCAAGAAAATGTCGACTCGTAAAGGAAAGGTTGTCCTGCTCGAGGAAGTTTTAAATGAATCAATCGCCATGGCTCGTCATAATATTGAAGAGAAGAACCCAAGCCTTGAAAATAAGGATGAAGTGGCGGAACAGGTCGGAGTTGGTGCGGTCATTTTCCACGATTTGAAAAATAACCGGATGAATGATATCGAGTTTTCGTTGGAGGAGATGCTTCGCTTTGAAGGCGAAACAGGCCCATACGTTCAATATACGTTTGCGCGAGCCTGCTCGATTTTACGAAAAGGCAATTGGCAGGCCGATGCAGAAATTCCTGCATTCCAATCAACGTGGGAAAAGGAATGGAAGGTCGTCAGCATGATGATGGAGTTCTCCAACGCGATTAAACGTGCTTGCGTCAATTACGACCCATCTCAAGTGGCAAAATACATTGTTGACCTTGCTCAAGCCTTCAATAAATACTATGCCGAGGTAAAAGTGCTTGAAGAGAGCGAGGAGCGCGATGCTCGTCTTGCCCTAGTCTATAGTGTTACTGTCATCCTTAAAGAAGGTTTGCGTCTCTTGGGAATTAAAGCTCCTGAGGAGATGTAAGGCATTTTATTTAAAAAATGGATGAAAGTGGTATAAGATAGAGTTATCAATGGGAGAGGCAGGGATAGAATGAGCAAGTTAATTTTCAAGCAATATGAGGTAGCAAGAAATTACTTGTTAAAAAATGTGGGTGCAATCGACGAAAGTATTGTCGATATTCAACCTGAAGGGTTCAACAACACACTGCATTGGCATATTGGCCACGTATTAACAGTGGCTGAACAGTTTATGTTTGGATATCCGAAAAAATCGGCACATTTACCTGCGAACTACTTGGAACTATTCGGCAACGGAACAAAGCCAGCAGATTGGCAAGGGGAAGTTCCGTCAGTACAGGAACTATCAGCGCAATTGGTTCAGCAAATGAACAGAATCAAAGAAATTCCGCCTGAAAGCTTTAGCGAAAAGCTGAAAGCACCATTTCTTGGCCAAGAAACCTACGGTGAGCTAGCAAACTTTGCAATTTTCCATGAAGCCATGCACCTGGGACAAATTCAGGCGATGAAGCGTGTGCTTCAAACAGTTGTCACAAAATAACTTGTTATAAAAAGATCGTTTCTGCCGTGGCGCAGAAGCGGTCTTTCATTTTTCTAAAAGGATGATGGGCTAAATAGAAGAAAAGAGAGGAAGTCAATATTTTTTATGGATAAACAGCTAGAAAGGCCGAAAGAAAAAATTTGGACAAGGGATTTCATTCTCATTTGTTTTGCTAACTTTTTCATATTTCTTGGATTTCAAATGACGCTCCCGACTATTCCCTTGTATGTCGAGGAACTTGGCGGCAATGACCAGCTAATCGGACTTGTCATTGGGATTTTTACTTTTTCAGCATTGCTGCTTCGGCCATATGCTGGCGGCGCGCTGGAAACAAGGGGCAGAGGTTTGGTTTATATCGTCGGTTTAGCCATTTTCGTCGTTTCGGTTGGCTCATTTGGCTTTATGGGCAGTATCGCGTTATTGTTTCTGATGCGCGTTGTTCAAGGTGTCGGCTGGGGCTTTTCCACCACGGCATCTGGTACGATTGCCACCGATTTAATTCCCGCCACCAGACGCGGCGAGGGCATGGGCTATTACGGACTATCCGGAAATGTGGCGTTGGCGTTGGGGCCATCGCTTGGATTGATTTTCGCAGGGAAGTTGTCCTTTGAAGTATTCTTTCTTATTTGTGCGGGGTTAGGATTCGCTGCTTTACTATTGTCGCTGAGCATCAGCTACAAAAAGCCGGAACCAAAGCCAGTCAAAACAAAAGCGAAGCTTGATTTTTTCGAAAAAACAGCCTTGAAGCCTTCCATATTGTTATTCTTTATTACGGTCACATTTGGAGGAATCGCATCGTTTCTTCCTTTGTATACAGCCCAAAAGCATATTGAGGGCATCCAGTGGTATTTCTTGTTTTATGCCATTGCCTTAATGGTGACCAGGGCATTTGCCGGCCAATTGTATGATCGCAAAGGGCATCAGGCAGTATTCCTGCCGGGGACACTCCTTATATTAGTTGCGATGATTTTGCTGGCCTGGCTGCCAAGCAGTTTTATTCTTTATATTGCCGCCGGCCTTTATGGTCTTGGCTTTGGTACTGTTCAACCTGCCCTGCAGGCCTGGGCGATCGAAAAGTCACCAATGAACCGGCGTGGTATGGCCAATGCTACCTTCTTTTCATTCTTTGATTTGGGTATCGGGGTTGGCGCCATGGTATTTGGTCAGCTTGGGCATATGTTTGGCTACAGCAGCATCTATATAGGCTCGGCTATTTCAGTATTCATCACGATGGTGTTGTATGCATATATTTTAGTAAAAGATAGGGCTGGCGTTACGGAGCAAAGCTCGTAAATATTGCCAATCCCAATCGCTTACTTTTGTGTTAAAATAAAAATCAAATTAATATCTAAAAGTTTTCTAGGGTTCCGCGGCAGGTTTGACTGCCGGCCTGGTCCGAGAGAAAACGCGCAGAGAAGGCGCTTCAGCTTTTCTGCGTACACGGAGGGATAAAAGCCTGGGAGATTACTGATGATACAGTTATCTCCCAGGCTTTTTTATGTGGGAAAGGAGTAACAGACATGAATGTGCAATGGATGAAAGTATTCTTTGCCGCCTTTTTTGAGGTTTTTTGGGTGATTGGATTAAAGCATGCCGATAGTGTTTGGGAATGGGCAGGGACGGTTGTCTCGATTGCGATTAGCTTTTATGCGTTGATTGCGGCAGGAGATAAACTTCCTGTAGGCACGGTGTATGCAGTGTTTGTAGGGTTGGGGACAGCCGGGACAGTGATTTCGGAAATACTCCTTTTCGGTGAACCGTTTGATACAGCGAAAATCCTGTTAATAGGTGTGCTGTTAATTGGGGTAATTGGCCTGAAGTTGGTTACAAAAGACTCCGTTGAGGAAGGGGCTGATTCCTGATGGCCTGGATCTCGTTGGTACTCGCGGGAATCTGTGAAATGTTTGGTGTGGTGATGATTAATAAGGTCCACCGTGACCGAAATTGGCAATCCTATCTATTGTTACTGGCCGGGTTTGGCAGCAGCTTCTTATTTCTTGCCTATGCGATGAAAACCTTGCCGATGGGGACCTCGTATTCCATCTGGACCGGTATCGGCGCTTCTGGTGGAGCGTTATTGGGGATGCTGCTTTACGGCGAATCAAAGGATTGGAAAAGAATACTATTTATCTCCATGGTTTTGGGTGCGGCAATTGGCTTGAAACTGGTTTCCTAATTGATAAAACACCGATCATACTCTAATCGGTGTTTTTTCGTGTTTTTTGATATAGGAAGTAAATGACGGCAACAATGATCGCGCCAATAATGATCGGCATTACGTATGGCTGGGCAAATTCTTTTATATGTGACCAGTTTTTGCCGAGAATCTTGCCGAGGTAAAGGAAAAGGATTGTCCATGGAATGATTGCTGCCACGGTATAAATTGTAAATTTCATTGCCGACATTTTCGCAATCCCTGCAGGAATAGAGATGGCGTGACGGACAACGGGGATGAACCTCGCCGAGAAAATAACGCCGGCGCCATATTTGCGAAACCATAGTTCGGCAATATCAATATGTTTCTTTTTAATTAGCACGTACTTACCGTATTTCTCCAAAAACGGCCTTCCGCCGTAATAACCGGCCCAGTACAAGAATAATTGGGCAAGCGTACCGCCAATTGTTCCAGCAATGACTGCCCCGACAAAATTGATTTTTCCAAGCGAAATCATATAACCGCCATAGCCCAGCACAATCTCACTCGGGATAATCTCAATCATTAATCCTAAAGCAATCCCGAAATAGCCCATTCCGGATAAGAATTCTAAAATACCAAAAATAAATTCTTTCATAAAGCACCTTCACTTATGTAAAATAGTAACTTTCCTTAGTTTATAATAGTTTGTCTAATAAAGAAATATATATGGCTATTAGCAAATAACCATTCCTCCAAAATAAAAGGCAGCAAAACCGCTGCCTTTAAAAAAGGTCCGTTATAGCACGCGTAAGTTCCAACGAGGACCGCGCCTTTATGTGTTAATTGAATTATCCGTTGAAAACATATAGTTGCGATGGTGATAGCGTATGCTGTAGACAAGTCCCATAGCAAACATATTGCTCATCATCGAGCTGCCGCCGTAGCTAATAAACGGCAACGGAATTCCCGTGATAGGCAGCACTTGAATCGTCATCCCGACATTTTGGAATACATGAAAGGTAATCATGCTGATGATTCCCGTACAGACATACGTATTAAACTGGTCGTTTGTATCCAAAGCCGTTTTAATTAAATGGTAAATCAGCAAAAAATACAGGCCGATTATAGCACTTCCACCGAAAAAGCCATATTCCTCACCGATGACACTGAAGATAAAATCGGTATGAGCCTCGGGGACATAAACTTCGCCATTGCCGAAGCCCTTGCCGGAAATTAATCCGGAGCCGATGGCACTTAATGACTTCATTAAATGATAGCTCGAGCCGGAGGTATGGTTGACCGGATCCAGCCAGGAATAAATTCGGTTAAATTGATAATTCTCCACATGGAGATATTTCACAAGAAATTCCGGTTTTTTCAAAACTAAATAAAAAATTAACCCGACAAAGCCAGCACCTGAGCCGTAGATGGGCAAAATAATTTTCCAAGAGATTCCGGAAACAAGAATCACACCTGTAAAAATGGCCATAACCACCAGTGCTGTCCCCAAATCCTCGACCACGATTAACCCGAGCGGTACCATTGTTATGAGGCTAAGCTTTAGTAACAATAGGAAGTCAGTCGTCACTGTTTTTGCTGGATATTTTTCGTTGTGGGCTGCAACAGCCCGGCTTAGCGCCAAAATCAAAAAGATTTTCACGAACTCGGACGGCTGTATTGTTCCTAAACCTTTAACCTGAAACCAGTTTTTCGAGCCATTTATCGGACGTGCAATACTCTCAGGGGCAACGGCCAGAAAAAGTAATAATAAAATTCCAAACCCGTACAACACCCAAGCCAGCTTTCGATACTGATAGCTATCAAAAAAGATCGAGCCAATAATAATCCCTGCCCCGACGCAATACCAGAAAACCTGCATGATCAAAAAGTTACGATCTCCATACTGGCCGGATGCTTGGGCGCTGTAAATTGCCGCGCAGCTGACCAGGAAAAAGAGGAATAATAATAAGGTTAACGTCCAATCAAAGCGATCCGATTTTTTTATGTGTTTTTCCATCAGCAACACCCAATTTACTTTCAAGTTAATTCAAGACTAGCAGAGAAACCTCATCCCCACAACAGCTGGGCAGACCTGCCCATTAATAATAACGATTTTAGTACTCAAAAAGTTTCAAAAAGAATTACATTAAATGTGTTAAAAAGGCTGTGGCAATTCCAAAGTAGGTGAGCAGTGAAAAGATATCGTTTAATGTAGTAATCAGCGGACCTGATGCCACCGCAGGGTCAATATTTATCTTGTAAAGAACAATCGGAATAACGGTACCGGCCAAGGTGCCGATAATCAGAGTGAAAAAAAGCGAACAGCCCACAACAAAACCTAAAATCAGACTCCCTTGCCAAATATATGCGATAACCGAGATTAATATCGCACAAATGATTCCGATAGAAATACCGACGCCCAGTTCCCGCATAATCAACCGGGATATCACCCTTTTATCTATATCGTGCGAAATTAGCCCCCTGACGACAACGGCCAGCGATTGGGTGCCGGTATTCCCGGTCATCCCGGCAATCATCGGCATAAAAAACGTCAACGCGACCACTTGCTTCAATGTATCTTCAAAACTGGAGATAATTCGGCCGGAAAGGACGCCGATGAATAAAAGTAAAATCAGCCATGGAAGTCGTCGGGCTGCTGCGACCAGCGTTTTCGTTTCAAAATCAATCGACTTACCACTGGCGGATAATTTTTCAATATCTTCATTAGCTTCTTTCATGACGACGTCAATCACGTCATCAACTGTAATGATTCCGAGCAGGACATTATTGTCATCGACAACCGGTACCGAGATAAAATCGTACCTCTGCACGGTTGTCGCGACTTCCTCCTGATCTGTTGTATCCGTCACAGAAATGACCCGCTCAAACATGATAGTATTGATTTTCTCGTCGGGCTCTGCCAGGAGCAAATCACGGTAGGACACGACCCCGGCAAGCCGGCGCTCTTCATCTACCACGTATAAATAGTTAAGTGATTCGGCGAATTGGGCAAAGCTTTTCAGTTTGTCAACGGCCTCTCTGACTGTGTAATAATTGCGAATCCAAACGAATCGGTTGGTCATAATCCTGCCGGCTGTTTCCGGCGGATATTTCATGATGTCTTTAACCGCCTTGGATTCTTCAGTTTTCATTTCTGACAGCAGCGAATTAATTTTCTCCGGTGACAATTCGTGCAATAACATCGCCAGGTCGTCGTTATCCATTAAATCAAGGACCTTGCTGGATTTTTCAATCCCAAGCATATTCAACAGTTCAAGCTGTTCTTCTTTATCAAGCTCTTCCATTAAATCCGCAAGAAGGTCATATTTTAAAAATAGTAAAAAACGTCCTCTGTATTGTTCTGGCAGTTCCTTATAAATGGCGGCTACATCATACGGCTGCAGCTCATCGATGATATTTTCGAAATCCGCCTTTTTGTTTTCCGTCAGTATGCTAATAATCACGGAGCTAATTTCTTCATGTGTCATATCCTTGATCATGGAAGTCACACTCCTTTCCTGCGAAGGGCCTCATCCTGATTGACCTCCTGAGTAACTTTTCCCCAAAGGGCAACCATATACCTGACATTAGTATGCGTTATTCACGCTGGAAAAACGACCGTAAAAAGTTACAGAATATTACTCAAAGATTATTTTTTGTAAAAGAAATGAAATAAGCTATTTGGCCTATTATTTGTTAAAATGGGTTAGTATGGATAAAAGGGATTTTTCCAGTTAGATGGAAATTATTTAATAAATATTAATTATGTTGTTGATCGGAGGAGTTTGGCAGTGAAAAAGCATCATCAAGACATACGGGATCTACTCTATATACATCTAAATCAATCAGATCAGTATGTGCTTACCTATGGAATTGAGTTTGCTGAATTTGCTGCTGTCTTTTCAAATTCATTAAACCACCTGCTGCTGCTACAACACCGTTTTGATGATGCTGATTTTAATATGCATACCCTGCTTGAGTATTGCCCAGATGATCGGATTGGCAAATTAGCGGCGGAAGATGTCTATGGATACGGAAACTTCTGCTGGATTGATTTCCAGGAGGAAGAGGGAGTAAATGAATTGACAGGGCAGGAAATGGCCGAATTGTTGTACCTGGGACATCATAAACACCATTTGAAGATGCCTTTTTATAATAAGTTGGGAAATCGTTTTGTGTATTTGGCCCACGATGATGGCTGGTTTAATAAAACCTATTATCGCACGTTTAAGGATTTCTTTCAGTTATTAAGCGAGACCATTGCTGCAAAGCTGGGAGATATAAAACCTGAAAAGTCGCTGCTGGGACTTCGAAGTAAGCGGAACTATCCACCAGTATATAAGGAAATCCTGCTGTCCCTAACGCCATTTCTTAAAGAGGGAATTTGTATTGCGCTGAAAGATGCCGATGTGCAGCGGACTAAGATTGAAATTCCTATCTGGGTGATTGGGGATTTTGCCAATATGGATGATATGTATGAGGAATATGAGGAAATGTCACATGAACCATGCCATGCCAAGCTTATTTTTGACAAAAAGACAAGAGAATGGAAGCTAAATGTCATATAACCGGGGGGACTCTTCCTTGAGTCACCCCTAAGTTTTTTCAATTATGAAAACCATAGAGAAAACAATCCTTCGTTAACACCTAAATTGTACATATAATAAATACCGAACAGGATACTGATGATTCCTGCCGCACTGTTTAACTTTCGATTGATTTGTTTCCCGGAAGTCAATACAAAAGGCAGGCCGATAATCGTTGAAAAAGTCAGCATACCGACGACGGTTCCACAGCCAAAAATCAGGATATACAATGCACCCTGCCAGACGGTTGTTACCGTGCTCATCGTTAATAGCACCATTGCGGCACTTCCGGCAAGGCCATGGATCAACCCGATGAAAAACGACTTTAGCTGGGGCCGGCTGTTGCTTATTGGGGCTTCGTGTGAGTGACTGTGTGTATGGTGAACGACATTATGGAGACTTGATAGGCCCAAGGTCACAAGCATAATTCCGACCAAAAATTCAAGGCTTAAGGCAACCTTGTCTGTAATGCTATTTTTAGCGGCAATCAGAAACATGCCAAAAATAAATAATGTGGCAGTATGGCCAATTCCCCAATAAATTCCGGCAAACATGGAGCGCTTTATATTCTTTGATTCGCTGGCAATGGTGGAAACGGCAATCACGTGGTCAGGCTCGATTGCATGCTTGATTCCAAGCAAAAAACCAATTAATAATACCGATAAAAACGTTCCTGTCATTTGGCGGCACCTCTCAATATGTATCTACAAAATCATCTTACCTGAAAAAATAGTCACACTTTTGAGAGAATCATGACAAATTTCCGAGAGATTGGTTTAAAGCAAGCAGTCTGCTTCATAAACTAGAAAAAAACTAATTAAACACAGATGCGTTCATTTCTTTCTGATTTGAATAAGTGGTAAAATAGTTCGTGAATGAAAAATTGGAGGTTTTCGTATGAAAACAAAATTAGGTTTGTTATATGGTGGTAAATCCGCGGAGCATAAAGTATCACTGCAAACAGCTCTAGCAGTCATTAAAGCGTTGAATCTTGAAAAATTCGAAATTTATCCGATTTACATAAATGTAGAAGGCCAGTGGATGAAAGGCCCTCAATTAACTGGTCCGGTCGAAACTATTAGCCAGCTTGAATTTTCCCAGGCTGGACAACTTACGTCTGCAGCGCTAACCCCAACGCTGTTCCAGGCAGTGCAACAGGAAAATACCCAGCTTGATGTCATTTTTCCATTGCTGCATGGACCAAATGGCGAAGACGGAACGGTACAAGGGTTACTGGAACTGTTAAACCTTCCATACGTTGGAAATGGCGTGCTGGCTTCTGCTGCCGGAATGGATAAAGTGTTGATGAAAAATATCTTTGCCCAAGCAGGCCTTGCCCAAGTTAACTATGTTTCTTTTATAAAAAGCGAGTGGAAAAAGGATCAGGAGGGAGCTTGCGCCAAGGTGGAAGCTGAGCTTGGCTATCCATGCTTTGTAAAACCGGCGAATCTCGGCTCCAGTGTCGGTATCAGCAAATGCCGTAACAGAGCAGAACTGGATGCAGCCTTCCAAGAGGCCTTCCAATTTGATCGTAAAGTGATTATAGAAGAAGGCGTTGTTGCTCGCGAAATTGAAGTAGGTGTCCTTGGAAACGATGAACCAGATTGTTCGGTTGCGGGTGAAATTGTTCCAAAAAAGGATTTTTACGATTATAAGGCGAAATATGAAGATGGAAATACAGCGTTAATTATCCCTGCTGAAGTAACCGAAGAAGAATATGCCGAAATAAAAGATATGGCGATTCGCGCTTTTAAAGCATTGGACTGTTCTGGGTTGGTCCGTGCCGATTTCTTTTTAACAAAAGAAGGCAAGGTTTTAATAAATGAAGTGAACACCATGCCAGGGTTTACGCCATTTAGCATGTTCCCGCTGTTGTGGAAGCACACAGGTATCGAGTACCCGGAATTAATTGAGCGTCTCGTCAATTTGGCTAAGGAAAGACATGCAGAAAAGCAACAGATTAAATACACGTTCTAAGACTGACACGGCTTATAGTGCCGTGTCCCTTTTTGATATGAAGGAGGGTTAACCGATGATAGTACGTTCATTACAGCGGATTGCCGAAATGGTTTCTGCGAAAAATGATATTACTCCATATGCTGATCTTGTTATTTCGGGAGTTACGATTGATTCTCGAAAAATAGAAGCAGGAAACCTGTTTGTCCCGTTCCAAGGAGAACGAGTGGATGGCCATGATTATGTAGTTCAATCGATTCACAATGGGGCCGTTGCGGCGTTGTGGCAAAAGGATGTTCCGAACCCGCCGAAGGACATACCGATTTTGCTTGTCGATGATTGTCTAGTCGCGCTGCAGGAATTAGCGCGGAAATATCGCAAGGAATTATCGGTAAAAGTCGTGGGTATTACAGGGAGCAATGGTAAAACGACGGCAAAGGATATGACGTCTTCTCTGTTATCACTGAAATATAAGGTGCAAAAGACGGAAGGCAATTTTAATAATCATATCGGTCTTCCCTTAACCGTGCTCGGCTTGGATGAAGATACGGAAATTGCAGTCTTGGAAATGGGGATGAGCGGCCGTGGGGAAATTGAATTCCTGACCAATCTTGCCTGCCCGGATGCGGTAGTGATTACAAATATTGGTGAATCCCACCTGCTTGACCTTGGTTCAAGAGAAGGGATTGCCGAAGCAAAGCTTGAAATTCTTCAAGGGCTTAAAGATGGCGGACTAGCTGTCCTGCATGGTGATGAACCGCTGTTAATGGAACGGATTCACCGCTACAAAGGAAATGTTGAAGTGCAAACCTTTGGACGGAGTGAAACGAACGATTTCTTTCCGACTGAGATTCAACAGTTGGAACAGGGAAGCAGATTCAAAATGAATGCTTCATCCCAAACTTTCGAAATGCCTGTGCTTGGAACACACAATATTATGAATGCCTTGGCTTCCATGCTGATTGCCCGTCATTTCTCCGTGCCTTTTGAAAAAATGGCTGAAGGGCTTCGCGGCATTAAGCTGACGAATATGCGGATGGAGCTCGTTGAAGGGAAACATGGCGAAAAAATCATCAATGATGCCTATAATGCCAGCCCTACTTCGATGATGGCAGCGATAGAATTGGTGGCAAATCTTCGCGGCTATGAACGCAAAATTCTTGTTCTTGGCGACATGCTGGAGCTGGGACCGCAAGAGGAGCAGTATCACTTGCAAATTGGCGCGGGCTTGGACGCGGATAAAATTGATTTAGTGTTTACTTATGGGGATTTGGGAAGCCACATTGCCAAGGGGGCACGCACAGCATTAGGGGAACAGCGGGTTTTCAATTTTTCGAATAAGGGTGAACTTATTAAAGAATTGGAGCGGCATGTTGACAATCATTCGCTTGTCCTTGTTAAGGCCTCAAGAGGTATGAAGCTAGAGGAAATTGTCAAAGCACTGCAAAGCTGATTTGAAACAAACAGTTCAATGGCAGGTGAGCAGGGTTGATTGGTTGTCTATGCATTCACGGTTTTACCGGTGCTCCGTATGAGGTAGAACCGCTTGTTCAGTATTTAAAAGAACGGACGGATTGGAAATTTCGTGTTCCAACCTTGCCAGGACATGGGGAAACCTTGTCATTAAAAGGAGTCCAATACCAGGACTGGATTGGCCATGCCGAGAACGAATTGCAAACCCTAATGGAGACCTGTGATCAGGTGTATCTAATCGGTTTTTCAATGGGAGGACTAATTGCAAGCTTTCTCGCGGCCAATTACCAAGTGGACAAGCTCGTCTTGTTAAGCGCCGCTGCTTACTATTTGAACCCAAAACAGCTGGTTGCCGATATTAAAACCATTACAAGGGATATGGTGAGCGGCAATATCCAAAATAATGAGCTATTTTGGCGCTATAAGCAGAAAATTACCGATACACCATTAACCGCGACCCTTGAATTCAGCCGGCTGGTTTCGTATATCCGTCCGAATTTGCCTCGGGTTACGGTGCCGACATTTATCGCCCAAGGAGAACTGGATGGCATCGTGCCTCCCAAAAGTGCACAATATTTATATCAGACGATCGGGGCCACGGAAAAGCTGCTAACCTTTGTGCCAAAATCAAAACATCACATCTGCCACTGTGCGGAAAAGGAAGCCTTATTTTCCCAAGTGTTGAATTTTTTGCAAAAAGGTTAGCGTCGATTATGGGCCTATCCGCATTTGCATAATCATCATGAAGATGGTATTATTATTACCAATGTGTCTTAAGATGATTAAATGTAGACTCTCGAATGAGCCAGCCGTTTTTAGGCAGTTCGTTAGA
The DNA here is from genome assembly GCF_055381825.1 of Neobacillus sp. B24. Classification (NCBI taxonomy): domain Bacteria; kingdom Bacillati; phylum Bacillota; class Bacilli; order Caryophanales; family Bacillaceae; genus Neobacillus; species Neobacillus sp. B24. Next base: position 267,568 of record NZ_AP035777.1, read on the forward strand.
CGTGGTTGAATTTATGTATACGGAATCAAGAAAGTTTGATTTTGTTTCGGTAAAAGAGGGCATACTCCTTTGGAGGAATGTCTTTTTTTTGGTAAAATATATAATGTGAATTGATCCGTTCGGGAGAATAGATTTGGCACTAGATATAAAAAATATTTTTAAATAGATGAAGGAGATTGAAAACATTGACCAAGTTTGAAGATTTAGGTATTAGCCAGGAGACGTTAAAAGCCGTCCTGCGCATGGGTTTTGAAGAAGCCACCCCCATCCAGGCAGAAACGATTCCTTTGAGCCTAGAAAACAATGATGTGATCGGTCAGGCTCAAACCGGAACAGGGAAGACGGCAGCGTTTGGAATTCCGTTGGTTGAAAAAGTTGATTTGTCTGTTGAGGCAATCCAAGGGATTATTATTGCACCAACACGGGAGCTTGCGATTCAAGTTTCTGAAGAGCTTTACAAAATTGGTGCAGGTAAAAGAGTCCGTGTCCTGCCAATTTATGGCGGACAGGATATCGGCCGGCAAATCCGCTCATTAAAGAAAGCCCCGCATATCATTGTCGGTACACCAGGACGAATTCTCGACCATATTAACAGAAAGACAATGCGACTTGACCATATTCAGACCGTTATTCTTGACGAAGCAGATGAAATGTTAAATATGGGCTTTATTGAAGATATCGAGTCAATCCTTTCCGGCATTCCTGAAGAGCGCCAAACATTGTTGTTCTCTGCAACCATGCCAGGGCCAATTCAGCGCATTGCTGAAAAATTCATGAAGGACCCGAAAATTGTCCGCGTGAAAACAAAAGAAATGACTGTTCCTTTAATTGAGCAATATTATGTAGAAGTTCAGGAAAAGAACAAATTTGATATTTTAACAAGACTTCTTGATATTCAGTCACCTGAACTGGCAATTATATTCGGACGGACAAAGCGCCGTGTAGATGAATTATCAGAAGCATTAAACTTGCGCGGCTATACTGCTGAAGGGATCCATGGTGATTTAAGCCAGGCGAAACGTCTGTCTGTATTACGCAAGTTTAAAGAAGGCACGATCGACGTGCTTGTGGCAACGGATGTAGCGGCCCGCGGACTTGATATTTCCGGTGTTACCCATGTATATAACTTTGACATTCCTCAAGATCCGGAAAGCTATGTTCACCGTATTGGCCGTACCGGCCGTGCTGGAAAAACTGGCGTAGCGATGACGTTCATTACACCGCGTGAAAAGCCATATTTGGCTATCGTAGAAAAAACGACAAAGCGCAAGATGGAGAGAATGAAGCCGCCAACCCTTGATGAGGCGTTGGAAGGCCAGCAGCGCGCAGTTGTTGATAAGATTCAAGCTGCCATTGAGTCAAACAACTTGCAATACTACAAAGCGGCTGCCGAGGAATTATTGGAAACCAATGATGCTGAGACTGTTGTTGCAGCAGTATTGAAAATGTTGACGAAAGAGCCGGATACAACACCGGTGAAGTTGACTGAAGAATCACCGCTTCCACAAAAACGGGAAAGAAAATCGTTTGACCGCGGCGACCGTCGCAGAAGAGACGATTCCCGAGGCAGCTATCGTTCTGATGATCGTCGTAAAAAAGGACCGGCAAAACCGCGCGGAGAAAGAAAACCTGGCAGCGGTAAACCGAAATCAAAGAGTTATAACCATCAATAAGATTGAAAAAGCATGGATATTGGGTCCATGCTTTTTTGCTGTTCTAAGTGCCCTCCTGGCCGAGAAAAGGATGAGATTGGTCACGCAGCCTGCTAACCTGCACTAGTCCTCCCATTCATTGCCATGTATACTTATATATGGTTAGTCGCAAAGGAGGATTACATATGCTAGCAGAACCGCAAAAGCGGATTTCGCAAAAAGCGTTAACTGTGTGGCGGATATCCGGTGTCATTAGTGCAGTTATCGAGTGGTCGGTCGCGGCCGCAGCTATTTTCTTATTAAATCTATTCGAAGGCCCCGAGTGGATTTCCATTATCATAATATTACTCGGCGTCATTTTTACCATTTTACAAATATTTATCTTGCCATCATTAAGGTGGAAGCGCTGGCGTTATGAGGTGAGGGAAGAAGAGATGGAGCTTCAGGAAGGTATCTTTGTCCGCACCCGCACACTCGTCCCGATGGTACGGGTTCAGCATGTTGATACTGTCCAGGGGCCGATTCTGAGAAAATACAAACTCGCCTCAGTCATTGTTCACACGGCGGCAACCACGCATGCCATTCCTGCCTTGGATGAGCTGGAAGCAGAGGAATTGCGCCGCTATATTTCGAAACTGGCAAGGGTGGTGGAGGAGGATGTCTGAACACAAGCGGCTTCATCCGATTGCCAGCGTAATCAATACAGGAAAGAGAATAAAAAGCATGGTCATTCCTGCTGCAGCCATCCTTTTCTCTGCAGGCCGGGACGGCAGAATGTCACTCCTTGTCTCGGTGATTTTAGGAATGGTCATCATCCTTTGCACCTTTATTTCCGGAATTTTGTCGTGGTATCGCTATACATATAGAATCGAAAATGACGAAATCCGCATTGAGTATGGAATTTTTGTTCGCAAAAAACGCTATATACCGTTTGAAAGGATTCAAAGTATTGATTTGACTGAAGGCATTTTACAGCGCCTATTTGGACTGGTGAAGGTCAAAATTGAAACAGCGGGAAGCAGCGGTGAGGATGAAGCGGAAGCAGTCCTTTCCGCAATCACCAAGGATGAAGCGAATCGTATTCAAGATGTTGTTGCCGCCGCAAAATATACCGGAACCATGGGCGGCATTCAGATGCAACCTGAAAATGAGCAAATTTTTAAAATATCTACAGAACAATTAGTACTCCTATCCTTAACATCAGGCGGCACAGGGGTGGTGATTTCTGCAATATTTGCTTTGCTGTCTCAATTTGATGACATCATTCCTTTTAAAAAATTATTCCACGGCATCGAGGACTGGGCGATTCACAATCTAATTACCATTGCTATCTTCGTCTTTATCGTCCTGTTCATATCCTGGATGATTGGTCTCATTATGACGATGCTGAAGTATGCCAACTTTACGGTGGTGAAAAGAGATGGGGACTTAGTCATCTCCCAGGGGCTGCTGGAAAGAAAACAAATAACGGTTCCATTAAACCGAATTCAAGCGATTCGAATTAACGAGACGATTATCAGACAACTCCTCGGCTACGGAACGGTTTATATTGAAAGTGCTGGAGGATCAGCGGTTAATGAGGACGGAGCCAATGTTACACTAATGCCAATCGTAAAAATCCACCAGCTTCACGCCATTATCGGGCCATACCTGCCCCAATATATCCTGGCAGAAACCTTTACCCCGTTGCCGAGTCGGGCTAAGCGTCGATACCTGTTTCGAAGTTGGATTATCACCGTCCCGGTTGCCATCCTAGCCCTTATTTTTTTGAAAGTATGGGGTTTGCTTTCGTGCCTGCTGCTAGCGCTTGGTTCATTTTGGGCAATCGCCAAATTTAAAGATGCCGGTTGGAATATTCATCATCAGCAGTTAAGTCTAAGGTATCGAACCATTGACCGTGTCACGGTATTTATGTTGAAAAATAAGATTCAAAGTTTGGAAATGAAGGAAAGTTATTTTCAGCGGAGAAGGGAACTGGGAACAATCGGGGCATCGGTCACCTCGGGATTTGGCGGAGCAGGCGGCACAGTGGTCGATATGGAAATCAACGATTTGCAGCAAATTTATCAATGGTATTCCAGGGAAAAGCAAAAACAGGGCAGCCTAATTTAAAGGTTATACCCTGTTTTTTTAATAGTAGCCCCCAGAACAAATCCACCGAGCAGTCCGAACAGATGGGCCGTTATATTAATATTTGGCTCAATAAACGTCATAACTAAACTAATGACACAAAGAGTGATAATGATTTGCGAGTTTTGCTTGGAAAGCATATGTTTATGAAAAATAATCAGGGCAATATAGTAGCCGAAAAGCCCAAATATGGCCCCGCTTGAGCCGACATGGGTGTAGGTCAGCGGTTCGATCATTAGTGTGGCGACATTGGCAATCAAGCCAGAAATGAGGTACACAAGTAAAAATCTGGGGCCGCCCAACATCCGCTCCAGTGCTGGTCCGAACAGTACCAGGGAAAAGCTGTTAAATAACATATGCGAGAAACCGCTGTGCATAAAGATCGGCGTAATCAAACGCCAGAATTCCCCTTCCATAATGTACAGATTCACACCCGACAGGTTTTCGATGAACCAGAAGTTGGGGAATACTGGTACAATGGTAAACAAATAGAGGATGATATGAATCGCGACAATAATCGAAACGATCGGATAAAAGCGAAGAAACTCGCGGAAACTTTCATTTCTCGTAAACATGGCCAGAACTCCTCTCATTAACCATGATAGACCTTTTTTTACTCTTGTACACTATTATGCCAGCTTAAATTTAAATAGAAGGAAGATTGTGATGATTAAAGGAATCGGCATCGATATAATTGAACTTTCTCGAATCCAAGAGCTGATCAGCAGGCAAATGAAGTTTGCCGACCGGATTTTAACCCAAAATGAAAAAAAACGGTTTGAAGACCTGCCGGAGCGGCGAAAGGTTGAATTTTTAGCAGGCAGATTTGCAGCAAAAGAGGCGTATGCTAAAGCGCTGGGGACCGGGATTGGGAAGAATTTATCTTTCTTGGATATTGAAATCGCCTCGAATGACCTGGGCAAGCCCTACATTGCCATGCCCAAAGTCAAGGCTCACCTATCGATTTCACATAGTAGAGACTATGCAGTTGCCCAAGTTATTATAGAGGATTAATTTTTTTAGGCTTGTTTTACCTCATTAGCATATTCCCAAAGGTTGTCTCATATATTCGTAGAGAATTAGGAGAGACAAGGTCAGCTATGGTCATTTCGGTTATCACTGCCTGATCCCTGCCTTTCTCTTCTCAATAAAATGAAATGAGACAAGAAGGGGTTGAAGGAATGAGGAAAAAGTTGTTGCTGCTCATCACGGGGCTGATCGCCATCTTCATGCTTGCAGCTTGCGGCTCTAAATCACAGGAGGATGTCGTAAAGGAACTAAACGGTAAGCAGAAGGACCTAACCAGCTACAAGGCTGAAGCAAAAATGACCCTAAAAATGGGGTCGGATTCACAGGTCTATGACGTGGAAATTTGGCATATGGATCCAAACTTCTACCGCGTCAATTTGAAAAATCCAGAAAAAGACCAAAGTCAAATGATCTTACGGAATAATGAAGGTGTGTTTGTGTTAACACCTGCGTTGAAAAAGAGCTTCCGCTTCCAAAGCGATTGGCCGCAAAACAGCAGTCAGGCTTACCTGTACGAGTCCCTGATCAATGATATTGTTGCCGACAAGGAAGCCAAATTCTCTTCTACCAAAGAACATTATATTTTTGAAACAAAAACCCGCTATCAAAATAATAGTATGCTGCCAACTCAGGAAATTAAGTTGAATAAGAAGGATTTATCACCGGCCGTTGTAAAAGTGATGGATCCAGATCGCAATGCGCTAGTGACGGTTGAGTTTGCAAAGGTAAAATTTAATGCCGATTTCGACAAAGACGATTTCGATATGAAGAAGAATATGACCCGCGCCGAGCTAAACATGCCAGCGATGGCCGATGGCGGCGATCAATCCTTCACGGTTAAATATCCGACTTATGAAATTAAAGGCACAAAGCTCATCGGAGAAAAGGATTTGAAGATTGAAGATGGAAAGCGCGTTGTGCTTACCTACGAAGGCAAGAAGAAATCCTATACACTCGTTCAGGAAAAGGTGAAAGCAAAGGCTGCCGCTGCCTCCCCAACATATGTCGATGGCGATCTTGTTGATCTGGGTGTAACGATTGGTGCTGTTACAGAAAATTCCATCACTTGGACACAGGATGGCGTCGATTATATGATCGCTTCGAAAAACCTGACACGAGAAGAAATGATTGATGTGGCAAAATCAGTCCAAGGTGAGGCAATTAAATAAACATTCTTACATGCAGGTCCAGGATTGGACCTGTATTTTATTTGGAGGCTGCCTCCGTTTTTGATAAAATGAAAAAATAAATCATTTATTATTTAGGGAAGTGGAGTCATGGAAGAGTATTTCTATCGAGATACTTGGGTGGAAGTTGATTTGGATTGTATCTCTGAGAATGTTGCCGCTGTAAAAAACCTTCTGCCTGAGGATGTGGCCATTTTTGCGGTAGTTAAAGCAAATGCTTATGGCCATGGAGATGACCAGGTGGCAAAAACAGCACTGGCTGCAGGGGCAGTCTATTTGGCCGTTGCGTTCATGGACGAGGCCATTGCCCTTAGAAATAAAGGAATAACCGCACCCATCCTTGTTCTCGGGGCGACCCGGCCGCAGGATGTGAAGGTGGCTTCTGAATATAACATTACACTTACTGTGTTTCAGGAAGAATGGCTGCATGAGGCTGAAAAGCATTTGCCGCAGGAAGCTAAGGTATTGGTTCATATTAAAGTGGATACCGGGATGGGACGGATTGGAGTTCGCAGCAGTGAAGAACTAAAGGCAATCGAAAAAGTACTTTCACACGACGAACGCTTTTTCCTCGAAGGTATTTTTACGCACTTTGCCACTGCCGATGAATTGGATACAAGCTATTTTGAGCAGCAGCTCTCCCGATTCGAAAAAATAATTAGTGTATTGGAAAAGCAGCCAAAGTACATTCATTCCAGTAATAGTGCGGCAGCAATACGGTTCCCAAAGGCCTATTTTAATGCGGTAAGACTGGGAATTGCTATGTATGGGTTAACTCCATCGCCAGAAATGGAACAGGAGATTCCCTTTCCACTAAAAGAAGCTTTTTCGTTAAAAGCAAAGGTTGTCCATGTGAAAAGACTGCCGAAAGGTGAAAAAGTCAGTTATGGGGCAACTTACGAAAGTGAAGACGAGGAATGGATTGGCACGATCCCGATAGGGTATGCGGATGGCTGGATCCGCAAGCTGCAGGGTCAGGAAGTACTTGTGGATGGGGGGAGGTCACCGATTGTCGGGAGAATCTGCATGGACCAATGCATGATTCGCCTCCCGGAGCAAGTTCCGCTTGGGACAACAGTTACCTTGATCGGCAGTGGGGGAGATGACATGATTTCCGTTAATGAGATTGCTGCCAAATTAGAGACAATTAACTACGAAGTCACTTGCATGATTGCCAAGCGTGTTCCCCGGCTTTATAAACAAGGCGGGAAAATTGTCGAGTTAAAAAACTACCTGCTTTAAAAAATCAGGTGTTTTTTTAAAAACTTCAACATATTTATGTTATGGCGGCTGATTTGTGCATAAAAGAACAAAAGATTGGCTTATAATACAATAGGAATGATATTTAGTCTATGCATCGAAAGCGAATAGTGCTATTATAAAAATGGTATAGATAATTTATTTTTTGCACCCCGCTTTGGTGGGCCAAAAAGCAAGGTTAAATTTTGCGTGTAGAACAGAAAAAGAATAAAAATTTGGTGTGTAGTGATGGTGGAGGTGTATGTTTGTGTCTGAATCCAGCGCAACTACGGAAATCTTAGTAGAATTACCGCAACATCTGTTAACCGAGTTAGATGGTTTCGTTAAGCTTGAAAACGTAAACCGCAGTGAGTTTATCTACCAAGCAACAAAAATGTATTTACGCGAACGTAAAAAGAGACAAATTCGCGAGTCCATGAGACGTGGATACATGGAAATGGCGAAGATTAATCTTCTGATTGCATCGGAGGCATTCCAGGCAGAATATGAGGCAGAGCATACAGTTGAACGTCTTGTAAGCGGAGGATAATCCCTTGATTGTCAAGCGTGGTGACGTATATTTCGCGGACCTATCCCCAGTTGTTGGTTCTGAACAAGGCGGAGTTCGTCCGGTGCTTGTCATCCAAAACGACATCGGGAATCGGTTTAGTCCCACAGTTATTATTGCAGCGATTACAGCTCAAATTCAAAAGGCAAAGCTTCCTACTCATGTTGAAATTGATGCGAAGCGCTACGGATTTGAACGAGATTCGGTCATTCTGCTAGAGCAAATTCGCACAATTGATAAACAGCGGTTAACCGATAAAATTACCCATCTCGATGACGAAATGATGGAGAAAGTGGATGAAGCCTTGCAAATCAGTCTGGGTCTCATCGAATTTTAGTTATATCTGCGCTCTTTATTAAAAAGAGCGCTTTTTCATACATAATGCTGTTCTCATACCCTCAACTGCTTAGGCAAGCTTAACGGCTTGCTTTTCTTTTTGGAAATGAAATACCCGTTTTAATTTGTTAAAATGGGAAAGATGGAATGGAGGTTATTTACAGTGACTGAAACATTGGTAAAAGAGGATCAGCTATTAAGCAAGATAGGTACTGAACTATCTATATCTTTTAAACAAGTTAAAAACGTAATTAGTCTATTAAATGATGGGAATACTGTTCCGTTCATTGCCCGCTACCGGAAAGAAATGACTGGCGCCCTTGATGAGGTGCAAATCCGCTCCATCCAGGAACGCTGGCAATATATCCAAAACCTTGAACAAAGGAAAAAAGAGGTACTTCGCATCATCGCCGAGCAGGGCAAATTGACAGAAGAACTCCAAAAAAGCATCGTCAAGGCGGAAAAACTCCAAGAGGTGGAAGACCTATACCGTCCTTATAAACAGAAACGACGTACGAAAGCGACAATTGCCAAAGAAAAAGGACTCGAGCCGTTGGCACAATGGCTGCTAGCTTTTTCTAATAATAGTGTTGAAGATAAAGCAAAGGAATTCCTGTCAGAGGAAAAAGAGGTTCTAACAGTTGAAGACGCCCTGGCTGGGGCTAACGACATTATTGCTGAAATGGTTTCCGATGATGCTGAGTGCCGAAAGTGGACTCGCCGTGAAACATTCAAATCCGGAGAAGTGGTTTCGGTTGTGAAAGATGCCGATAAAGACGAAAAGAACGTTTATGAAATGTACTATGAGTACGAAGAACCGGTCAATAAAATTGTTCCGCATCGAATCTTGGCACTAAACCGCGGCGAAAAGGAAGAAATCCTGCGGGTATCGATTAAAATGAATCCTGACGTTGTCATTGCTTATCTTTCGAGAAAATGGATTAAGAAACAACATGCACCATCTGCGCCATATGTTTTAGAAGCGATAGAGGATAGCTATAAACGATTAATTCAGCCGTCAATCGAGCGGGAAATCCGTAATGAGTTGACCGAAAAAGCAGAAGAACAGGCGATCCATATTTTCTCGGAAAATCTACGAAACCTTTTGCTTCAGCCGCCATTAAAGGGCAAGATGGTGCTGGGGGTTGACCCTGCGTATCGGACAGGCTGTAAGCTTGCGGTCGTAGATGAGACTGGAAAGGTATTAAAGATTGACGTGATTTATCCACATCCTCCGGTTTCAAAAACAAGGGATGCAAAACAAAAATTTATCAACATCCTGACAGAGTTCAAAGTGGAAATGGTTGCGATTGGGAACGGAACAGCATCAAGAGAGACCGAACAATTTGTTGCTGATATATTAAAAGAAGTAGGCGGAGAGATTTTCTATTTAATTGTCAATGAAGCAGGGGCGAGTGTGTATTCTGCGTCCGACTTGGCGAGAGAAGAGTTTCCGAACTTCCAAGTAGAAGAACGGAGCGCCGTTTCGATTGCCCGCCGCCTTCAGGACCCGCTTGCGGAATTGGTAAAAATCGATCCGAAATCCGTCGGTGTCGGCCAGTACCAGCACGATGTATCACAAAAACGTTTGTCCGAGTCTTTGCATTTTGTTGTGGAGACAGCTGTTAACCAGGTGGGCGTCAATGTAAACACTGCCTCTTCGTCATTGCTGCAGTATGTAGCCGGACTTAACAAAACGGCAGCCAACAATATTGTGAAAATGCGCGATGAGACCGGCAAGTTTACCAGCCGGACACAACTAAAGAAAGTCCCGCGTCTGGGGGCAAAAACCTTTGAGCAGGCAATTGGCTTTCTGCGTGTGTTGGATGGGAAGCAGCCGTTAGACCGCACCGGCATTCATCCGGAAAATTATGCCGAGGTTGAGAAACTCCTGAAGAATCTTGGTTTTACCACTGTCGATTTAGGAACGGAAGAACTAAAGACTGCCTTAAACGGGCTTGACCTTAAGTCCCTTTCAGAAGAACTCTCAATTGGAGAATTAACATTGAAGGATATTGTTGATGCATTAGTAAAGCCAGAACGAGACCCGCGTGATGAACTGCCGGCGCCGCTTTTAAAGAAGGACGTACTAAAGCTTGAAGATTTGAAGCCGGGTATGGAACTGCAGGGAACTGTTCGAAATGTGGTTGATTTCGGTGCGTTTGTTGATATCGGGGTCAAGCAGGATGGGCTTGTGCATATTTCCAAGCTAAGCAACCGCTTTGTTAAACACCCGCTCGACATCGTTTCCGTAGGAGATGTCGTCACGGTGTGGGTCGATTCTGTCGATATGAAAAAAGGTCGCGTGGCCTTAACGATGCTGAAACCATCTTAATACCAAAACACTGCCCTTAAGAGCAGTGTTTTTTTCTGTAAAAAAACCAGCACTGGTTTAATAGCTTGATTTGATAGCGGTTTTTCTCATAAAAAGCTCTTTTCATTTGGTTTTGGAACCAAGTCGGCATTTATAAAACCTCCCGAAAAGTTATATCTCATAAGGGGTATAAACAATATATGCTATAATAGGTTGTCACGTTCGAAAGAAAGTGGGGAGACCGTAAAAAATGAAAGACGCAGAACTTCAAATGCTCGTGGAAAAAATCTCGAATGAATTCTTTGGTAAGCCATTTCGTCATAAAGCAACATTTAATTCGCGATTACGGTCAACCGGCGGACGCTATTTGCTCGGTACCCATAATATCGAAATCAATCGAAAGTATCTTGACCAATTGGGAGAAATTGAATTAATCGGGATTATCAAGCACGAGTTGTGTCATTACCATCTTCATCTGGAGGGCAGGGGATACCAGCATCGCGACCCGGAATTCAAATATTTATTGAAAAAAGTAGGAGCACCTCGATTTTGCAATCAACTCCCAGATGTAAAAAGAAAGCGTACTGTGAAAAAAATCCTCTTATATAAATGTTCGAATTGCAATCTATCATTCCAAAGAAAAAGAAGCATTAATACAAGCAAGTATGTTTGCGGCAAGTGCAGAGGTAAGCTGATAAAGGTAAAGGAATTCCTTTTAGAATAAGGATTTGCTTCATCCAGTTATTTCTATTAAAAATCGTATTGACTTTAGTCAGTGACGTCATTATAATTTAAAGAGTCGAATGGCCGACAAGTTTTAATATAATAATTATTCCGCAGTAGCTCAGTGGTAGAGACGAGCAGAGTATCATGAATCGGCTGCGAGTTGTACACGCCGAGCTGCTCCTTGCATTTACTTTCTGAGGCGGGGACACATATTATCTATGAGTATGTTAGTATTAATTATTCCGCAGTAGCTCAGTGGTAGAGCTATCGGCTGTTAACCGATCGGTCGCAGGTTCGAATCCTGCCTGCGGAGCCATATTGGGGAAGTACTCAAGTGGCTGAAGAGGCGCCCCTGCTAAGGGTGTAGGTCGCGTAAGCGGCGCGAGGGTTCAAATCCCTCCTTCTCCGCCAGGTTATTCTATAATTTTTGGCCCCTTGGTCAAGCGGTTAAGACACCGCCCTTTCACGGCGGTAACACGGGTTCGAATCCCGTAGGGGTCATCAGGAATGGGGAATGAAAAACAATTCATTTCCTGTTTCTTATCTAAATATTCTTTATTGGGCTATAGCCAAGCGGTAAGGCAACGGACTTTGACTCCGTCATTCGTAGGTTCGAATCCTGCTAGCCCAGCCATTAAAGATGCGGGTGTGGCGGAATTGGCAGACGCACCAGACTTAGGATCTGGCGCCGCAAGGCGTGGGGGTTCGACTCCCTTCACCCGCACCAATATTTTCTTGTTGAAATAAACAAGAAAACGTGATATGATTACTTTTGTCGCTAATTTAGCAACGCGGTCGTGGCGGAATGGCAGACGCGCTAGGTTGAGGGCCTAGTGGGGGCAACCCCGTGGAGGTTCAAGTCCTCTCGGCCGCACCAAAAAAATATATTGACATAGCAAATTGGCTGTGATACAATATAAAAGTTGTCTCGTAAGAATAGGCGCCCGTAGCTCAATTGGATAGAGCGTCTGACTACGGATCAGAAGGTTATGGGTTCGACTCCTGTCGGGCGCGCCATAAAATCCTTTCGGGAAATAGCTCAGCTTGGTAGAGCACTTGGTTTGGGACCAAGGGGTCGCAGGTTCGAATCCTGTTTTCCCGACCATTCAAAATTATATATGCGGGTGTAGTTTAGTGGTAAAACCACAGCCTTCCAAGCTGTTGTTGTGGGTTCGATTCCCATCACCCGCTCCAGTAAAATAGTTCTTTGAAAACTAAACAAACAAAAACGTCAACAATAAAATTATTCATTCCTAACGGAATGAAGCCAACGTAACATTTATGAGCTAATCAACTCATCTTTTTTGGAGAGTTTGATCCTGGCTCAGGACGAACGCTGGCGGCGTGCCTAATACATGCAAGTCGAGCGAATCAATAGGAGCTTGCTCCTGTTGGTTAGCGGCGGACGGGTGAGTAACACGTGGGCAACCTGCCTGTAAGACTGGGATAACACCGGGAAACCGGTGCTAATACCGGATGATTCTTACCAACACATGTTGGTAAGCTGAAAGTCGGTTTACGCTGACACTTACAGATGGGCCCGCGGCGCATTAGCTAGTTGGTGAGGTAACGGCTCACCAAGGCGACGATGCGTAGCCGACCTGAGAGGGTGATCGGCCACACTGGGACTGAGACACGGCCCAGACTCCTACGGGAGGCAGCAGTAGGGAATCTTCCACAATGGACGAAAGTCCGATGGAGCAACGCCGCGTGAGCGAAGAAGGCCTTCGGGTCGTAAAGCTCTGTTGTCAGGGAAGAACAAGTATCGGAGTAACTGCCGGTACCTTGACGGTACCTGACCAGAAAGCCACGGCTAACTACGTGCCAGCAGCCGCGGTAATACGTAGGTGGCAAGCGTTGTCCGGAATTATTGGGCGTAAAGCGCGCGCAGGCGGTCCTTTAAGTCTGATGTGAAAGCCCACGGCTCAACCGTGGAGGGTCATTGGAAACTGGGGGACTTGAGTGCAGAAGAGGAAAGCGGAATTCCACGTGTAGCGGTGAAATGCGTAGAGATGTGGAGGAACACCAGTGGCGAAGGCGGCTTTCTGGTCTGTAACTGACGCTGAGGCGCGAAAGCGTGGGGAGCAAACAGGATTAGATACCCTGGTAGTCCACGCCGTAAACGATGAGTGCTAAGTGTTAGGGGGTTTCCGCCCCTTAGTGCTGCAGCTAACGCATTAAGCACTCCGCCTGGGGAGTACGGCCGCAAGGCTGAAACTCAAAGGAATTGACGGGGGCCCGCACAAGCGGTGGAGCATGTGGTTTAATTCGAAGCAACGCGAAGAACCTTACCAGGTCTTGACATCCTCTGACACTCCTAGAGATAGGACTTTCCCCTTCGGGGGACAGAGTGACAGGTGGTGCATGGTTGTCGTCAGCTCGTGTCGTGAGATGTTGGGTTAAGTCCCGCAACGAGCGCAACCCTTGATCTTAGTTGCCAGCATTTAGTTGGGCACTCTAAGGTGACTGCCGGTGACAAACCGGAGGAAGGTGGGGATGACGTCAAATCATCATGCCCCTTATGACCTGGGCTACACACGTGCTACAATGGATGGTACAAAGGGCTGCAAAACCGCGAGGTTGAGCCAATCCCATAAAACCATTCTCAGTTCGGATTGCAGGCTGCAACTCGCCTGCATGAAGCCGGAATCGCTAGTAATCGCGGATCAGCATGCCGCGGTGAATACGTTCCCGGGCCTTGTACACACCGCCCGTCACACCACGAGAGTTTGTAACACCCGAAGTCGGTGGGGTAACCGTAAGGAGCCAGCCGCCTAAGGTGGGACAGATGATTGGGGTGAAGTCGTAACAAGGTAGCCGTATCGGAAGGTGCGGCTGGATCACCTCCTTTCTAAGGAATAGTTAGTCCTTACGGACTAATAAAACGTTGATTGTTTTCTGTTTGTTTAGTTTTGAGGGAATTATTCTCTCGAAACTTTTTTGTTCCTTGAAAACTAGATAATCGTAAGAAGAAGTAACCAAGTAAAAACCGAGTGATCGCCATTTTAGTTTTTCTCTCTAATGAATGTTAGAGTAAAACCTTTTAGGTTAAGTTAGAAAGGGCGCACGGTGGATGCCTTGGCACTAGGAGCCGATGAAGGACGGGACTAACACCGATATGCTTCGGGGAGCTGTAAGTAAGCTTTGATCCGGAGATTTCCGAATGGGGGAACCCACTGCTCGTAATGGAGCAGTATCTTTACCTGAATACATAGGGTATGGAAGGCAGACCCGGGGAACTGAAACATCTAAGTACCCGGAGGAAGAGAAAGCAAACGCGATTCCCTGAGTAGCGGCGAGCGAAACGGGAACAGCCCAAACCGAAAGGCTTGCCTTTCGGGGTTGTAGGACACTCAACATGGAGTTACAAAGGAACGGGGTAAATGAAGCGGCCTGGAAAGGCCAGCCGTAGAAGGTAAAAGCCCTGTAGTTGAAACTTCGTTCCCTCCTGAGTGGATCCTGAGTACGGCCGGACACGTGAAATCCGGTCGGAAGCAGGGAGGACCATCTCCCAAGGCTAAATACTCCCTAGTGACCGATAGTGAACCAGTACCGTGAGGGAAAGGTGAAAAGCACCCCGGAAGGGGAGTGAAATAGTACCTGAAACCGTGTGCCTACAAGTAGTCAAAGCCCATTCATGGGTAATGGCGTGCCTTTTGTAGAATGAACCGGCGAGTTACGATTACATGCGAGGTTAAGTTGAAAAGACGGAGCCGCAGCGAAAGCGAGTCTGAATAGGGCGTCATAGTATGTAGTCGTAGACCCGAAACCAGGTGATCTACCCATGTCCAGGGTGAAGTCCAGGTAACACTGGATGGAGGCCCGAACCCACGCACGTTGAAAAGTGCGGGGATGAGGTGTGGGTAGCGGAGAAATTCCAATCGAACTTGGAGATAGCTGGTTCTCTCCGAAATAGCTTTAGGGCTAGCCTCACGTAGTAAGAGTCTTGGAGGTAGAGCACTGTTTGGACTAGGGGCCCTCATCGGGTTACCGAATTCAGACAAACTCCGAATGCCAATGACTTATCCGTGGGAGTCAGACTGCGAGTGATAAGATCCGTAGTCAAAAGGGAAACAGCCCAGACCACCAGCTAAGGTCCCAAAGTATACGTTAAGTGGAAAAGGATGTGGAGTTGCTTAGACAACCAGGATGTTGGCTTAGAAGCAGCCACCATTTAAAGAGTGCGTAATAGCTCACTGGTCGAGTGACTCTGCGCCGAAAATGTACCGGGGCTAAACGTATCACCGAAGCTGTGGGTGGACACCGTCTGGTGTCCGCGGTAGGAGAGCGTTCTAAGGGCGTTGAAGCTAGACCGTAAGGACTGGTGGAGCGCTTAGAAGTGAGAATGCCGGTATGAGTAGCGAAAGACGGGTGAGAATCCCGTCCACCGTATGCCTAAGGTTTCCTGAGGAAGGCTCGTCCGCTCAGGGTTAGTCGGGACCTAAGCCGAGGCCGAAAGGCGTAGGCGATGGACAACAGGTTGATATTCCTGTACCACCTCTTTATCGTTTGAGTGATGGGGGGACGCAGGAGGATAGGGTAAGCGCGCTGCTGGTTATGCGCGTGTAAGCAGTTAGGCTGAGAAGCAGGAAAATCCGCTTCTCACAAAGGCTGAGCTGTGATGCCGAGGGAAATATAGTACCGAAGTTCCTGATTCCACACTGCCAAGAAAAGCCTCTAGCGAGATAAAAGGTGCCCGTACCGCAAACCGACACAGGTAGGCGAGGAGAGAATCCTAAGGTGAGCGAGAGAACTCTCGTTAAGGAACTCGGCAAAATGACCCCGTAACTTCGGGAGAAGGGGTGCTCATTACGGTGAATAGCTGTGATGAGCCGCAGTGAATAGGCCCAGGCGACTGTTTAGCAAAAACACAGGTCTCTGCGAAGCCGCAAGGCGAAGTATAGGGGCTGACGCCTGCCCGGTGCTGGAAGGTTAAGAGGAGGGGTTAGCGTAAGCGAAGCTCTGAATCGAAGCCCCAGTAAACGGCGGCCGTAACTATAACGGTCCTAAGGTAGCGAAATTCCTTGTCGGGTAAGTTCCGACCCGCACGAAAGGCGTAACGATCTGGGCACTGTCTCAACGAGAGACTCGGTGAAATTATAGTACCTGTGAAGATGCAGGTTACCCGCGACAGGACGGAAAGACCCCGTGGAGCTTTACTGTAGCCTGATATTGAATTTTGGTACAGCTTGTACAGGATAGGTAGGAGCCTGAGAAACCGGAGCGCCAGCTTCGGTGGAGGCGTCGGTGGGATACTACCCTGGCTGTATTGAAATTCTAACCCGCACCCCTGATCGGGGTGGGAGACAGTGTCAGGTGGGCAGTTTGACTGGGGCGGTCGCCTCCCAAAGAGTAACGGAGGCGCCCAAAGGTTCCCTCAGAATGGTTGGAAATCATTCGTAGAGTGTAAAGGCACAAGGGAGCTTGACTGCGAGACCTACAAGTCGAGCAGGGACGAAAGTCGGGCTTAGTGATCCGGTGGTTCCGCATGGAAGGGCCATCGCTCAACGGATAAAAGCTACCCCGGGGATAACAGGCTTATCTCCCCCAAGAGTCCACATCGACGGGGAGGTTTGGCACCTCGATGTCGGCTCATCGCATCCTGGGGCTGTAGTCGGTCCCAAGGGTTGGGCTGTTCGCTCATTAAAGCGGTACGCGAGCTGGGTTCAGAACGTCGTGAGACAGTTCGGTCCCTATCCGTCGTGGGCGCAGGAAATTTGAGAGGAGCTGTCCTTAGTACGAGAGGACCGGGATGGACGCACCGCTGGTGTACCAGTTGTCTTGCCAAAGGCATCGCTGGGTAGCTATGTGCGGACGGGATAAGTGCTGAAAGCATCTAAGCATGAAGCCCCCCTCAAGATGAGATTTCCCATAGCGTCAAGCTAGTAAGATCCCTGAAAGATGATCAGGTTGATAGGTCAGAGGTGGAAGCATGGTGACATGTGGAGCTGACTGATACTAATCGATCGAGGACTTAACCAAATAGAAAAGCGGAGGCGACTGTCCAACTTCGACAGACGTTGGAGGGCCGGCACAGCAAATCCCGATTTTGGATTTGTTGGGACGGACCGAAACGGCCGAGAAGTTAGGAGCCAAAGCTAGACAAGTCATATTGATTATTCGGTTTACAATTACTTCTTCTGCATTATCTAGTTTTGAGGGAATGAAACCTCAAAAAAAGTCTGGCAACTATGGCGAGAAGGTCACACCCGTTCCCATACCGAACACGGAAGTTAAGCTTCTCAGCGCCGATGGTAGTTGGGGCAAGCGCCCCTGTGAGAGTAGGACGTTGCCAGGCTGTGTTTTTATAACACACATATTGTTGTGCGGGATGGAGCAACGAGCATGTATCGTTGAATATTCTGCGAGTTGTATCAATCGAGCTGCTGCTTGATTAAGCTTTCTGAGATTGATACAGTCAAGCGTTATTTTAGCATGACGTAAACTTTATACTTCTTATTGTCGCGGGGTGGAGCAGTCCGGTAGCTCGTCGGGCTCATAACCCGAAGGTCGCAGGTTCAAATCCTGCCCCCGCAATCTGGTCTGGTAGTTCAGTTGGTTAGAATGCCTGCCTGTCACGCAGGAGGTCGCGGGTTCGAGTCCCGTCCAGACCGCCACTTTTATAGGCGATAAACAAAGTTCGAAACATGGTTTCGGCTTTTTTTATGTTCTTTTTTCAAGGCTCTTTTCTAAAACATCGTTGCTTTTTGCTCCCTTTTTAAAGCTCGTTCTAAAAAATAGAGGTAGTAATTCCCCTTATTTAGGAAAATGGATGTTAATTAGCTGAAATAGAAGGAGGAATTTCCCTTATTTCATTTTAAACTGCTAAAATCGCGGGTATTTCATTGAATAACGGAAAAAACTCCGCTTATTTCTTACTAAATAAGCTCAATTTTGCAAATAACGGAAAAACTTCCGCTTATTTTTTACTTTTCAAAGGGGGCAATCCTGTAATCCAGCCTTTTCACAGAGTCCGCTTATTCCTAATTGAATAAACCACCGCTTTTCTTGCAAAACAACAAAGTTTACGAAAACAGCCTTTTTTCAAATACATAGGAAAATAATAGCCTTAGGAAGCGTCCTAAGGTTTTTTTTACAATTAATTAAGGTACAATGAGGATATAGATTTACTAAAAGGTGATGGAATGAATCAATTTGAAATTAAGACGTCCAGTTCGGAAGAGACTGCTCAGTTTGCAAGCAAATTAGCAGAGCATTTGCAGCCAGGGGATGTGCTAGCTTTAGAAGGTGACCTCGGCGCGGGCAAAACGACTTTTACAAAAGGGTTAGCAAAGGGATTGGACATTAAGCGAACAGTCAATAGCCCGACGTTTACAATCATAAAAGAATATCAGGGGCGGCTGCCGTTATATCATATGGATGTATATCGAGTTGCTGATGCGCTTGAAGATCTTGGGTTTGATGAATACTTTGAAGGTGATGGTGTAACAGTAGTGGAATGGGCCCATTTAATTGAGGAGCAGCTTCCTGAAGAACGGTTAACCATTTACTTATATCACGAAGAACAGGCCAATCGAAAATTGGTGCTCGTGCCAAAAGGCAGGCGCTATGAGGATTTATGTAAGGAGCTTTTTTAAATGACGATATTATCAATCGATACTTCTAATTACACGTTAGGAGTAGCGCTTTTAGAAGAGGAACAGGTACTTGGTGAGTACATAACCAACTTAAAAAAGAATCATTCAATCCGGATTATGCCAGCCATCCAAACTCTGTTGAAGGATTGCGGCAAGACACCGGCAGATTTGACTAAAATTGTGGTGGCAAAAGGACCGGGCTCCTATACCGGGGTCAGGATAGGGGTGACTATTGCTAAAACATTGGCGTGGACACTAAATATTCCGCTTGTTGGGATCTCCAGTTTGGAGATTGTTGCCGCAGGTCCAGGCAGGTATTTTTCCGGGCTTGTATCACCATTATTTGATGCACGAAGGGGACAAGTTTATACCGGTTTGTATGATTACGAAGATGGGAAACTGAGAGTAATGGAGCAGGATCAATTAGTGATGCTGGGGGATTGGGTTGAAAAATTGACTACTGTCAGCGAGCCCATTTTATTCGTTGGAAACGACCTGCCCATTCATCGTACCAAGATTGAAGAGGGTTTAGGCTCAAAAGCAATTTTTGCAAGCATTACGGAACATAACCCGCGCCCGGCGGAACTTGCTTTTTTAGGAAGAGACAAACAAGGGGAAGACATACATACCTTTGTTCCGAATTACATCCGCTTGGCAGAGGCAGAGGCAAAGTGGCTCGAGGCTAAAGACAAAACTTTAAATGGATAAGGGTAGAGAGAAATGGAAGATTCGTATGTTTTTCGATATATGCGGGAAGAGGACCTCGACCAGATTTTAGAGGTAGAGCATGCATCGTTCACGACTCCGTGGAGCCGTGAGGCTTTCTATAATGAATTATACAATAATAAATTCGCGGTTTATCTTGTTCTTGAAAAAGACCATGTGGTTATCGGGTACTGCGGGGTTTGGATTGTCATCGATGAGGCTCACGTGACAAATGTCGCGATTCTGCCCCAGTACAGAGGCCGCAAGTTAGGGGAAGCGATGCTGAGTAAACTGATGTCCATCGCGAGGGAAAAGGGAGCGAGGAGTATGACGCTTGAGGTCAGGGTGACTAATCATGTTGCTCAATCCCTCTATCGGAAGCTGGGATTTCAAAATGGCGGAATCCGGAAAAATTATTACTCGGATAACCAGGAAGACGCGTTAGTAATGTGGGTGAATTTATGAAAAACGAACAATGGATAGTAGGAATTGAAACAAGCTGCGATGAAACCGCAGTGGCCATTATTAAAAATGGCCGTGAAATAGCGGCAAATGTGGTGGCCTCGCAGATTGAAAGCCATAAACGATTTGGCGGTGTGGTTCCAGAAATTGCCTCACGCCATCACGTCGAGCAAATTACAATCGTAATGGAAGAGGCATTGAAACAGGCAGGAATTACAATGGCGGAAGTGGATGCAGTTGCCGTTACTGAAGGACCTGGACTGGTAGGGGCACTGCTCATTGGGGTAAATGCAGCGAAGGCGCTGGCATTTGCTCATAATAAGCCGCTGGTGCCGGTACATCATATTGCCGGACATATTTATGCTAATCGATTGGTGACGGAATTGAAGTTTCCATTGATGGCGTTGGTTGTTTCAGGCGGCCATACAGAATTAGTTTATATGAAAGAGCATGGCCACTTTGAAGTAATTGGCGAAACAAGGGACGATGCTGCGGGAGAAGCCTATGACAAGGTAGCCCGGACGTTAAGCATGCCGTATCCTGGCGGTCCTCATATTGACCGTTTGGCCCACGAAGGCAGTCCGACGATCGATTTGCCACGTGCATGGCTTGAGGAAGGGTCTTACGATTTTAGCTTTAGCGGATTAAAATCAGCGGTGATCAATACAGTCCATAATGCCGAGCAGCGCGGTGAGACGATTGCGCCGGAGAATTTGGCGGCAAGCTTTCAAGCCAGTGTGATTGATGTCCTAGTGACCAAGACGATTAAGGCCGTAGCTGAATATGGTGTGAAGCAGGTGCTGGTCGCCGGAGGAGTTGCTGCCAACAAAGGGCTTAGAAGCGCCTTGGAAGCCGCTTTTTCCGATGGGGATGTTGAGCTGGTTATTCCGCCGTTAAAGTTGTGTACAGATAACGCAGCAATGATTGCGGCAGCCGGCAGTGTTATGTTTGAAAAAGGAATCAGAGCTGACTTGGCCCTAAATGCAAACCCTGGTTTGGACATTGAAATTTACAATTAACCCTTTCCATAAGGAGAGGGTTTTTCTTAAAAAAACTAATCAAAACCAGCTAATAGTTTGTCAACATTTTTCAGTAAAAAGTTAAAAATACACGTGTTATACTAAAAATAAGCATGCCAAATAACCTTCCCTCACTACTATACTGGAAGGTTTTGTTTTATTTAGTTATATATAGGATTTAATCCATATCATGGAAATTTGTTTTGCTTTTTAGTAAGGCATAAATCCAATGTAATAACTTATTAACACAGGCAATGACAGCTACTCTATAAGGTTTTCCTTCGTCTCGCTTTTTGTCATAAAAAGCTCTTAACCTTTTGTTACGTGGGATGATTTCTTCTGTTGTTTTCTTCCTACGAGAATCACGTATCCCACTTTGAACTGCCAGATATAAAGCATGTCTGAGCCTGATAGAACCTCGTTTAGTGATACGGTTTTTCGAGGCGGTAAATTTACCTGAGGAATAAACACTTGGATCGACTCCTGCGAATGCTATCAGCTTTTTTGCGTGATTAAACCGATCTATCTCTCCAATTTCGGAAATAATCGTGGCGGCGATTTTTTCTCCGATCCCAGGGATAGACTGGATAATCTTATATTCTTCAAATTCTTTAGCTAGGGCATCTATTTCTGCTTGTAACTTCGATAGATGCTCTTGGTATTGAAGAATTATATTTGCCAGTATTTCGATATTGATAATATGACTCTGATATAAGTTTTTTTGAAACGGGTTACGAAGGGCCGCATTTCTTAATGCTTGGGCCTTTTCTTTTGCCCATTTTTTCGAGCGACTATGGCACAGTGAGGTAATCTTAGCTGCTATTTCACACTCGCTTGCACTTAACACCGCTTCAGAAGTTGGAAAAGCTAGAAGAGTAAGCAATGAAACCTTTGAAAATAAACTCCCGAATACACCTTTAAACTCAGGAAAAACCTGATCCAAAATAGCGTGAAATTGTAACTTTGTTTGAGCTGCTACTTCAGCTAAAGACTCTTGTTGCCTTGTAAGATTTCGAAGGTTTAAAAGTTGTATTCCACGCTTTTTGTGGGGCTCTAATTCCTCTTTATAATACAATTCACATAAATGGTAAGCATCAATCGCATCCGTTTTTACCTTTCTAAGACTTGAACTTTTAGCTCTATGAGAAATAAGTGGGTTCACAATAATATAGACATAGTTCTGTTCCTCCAAAAAATGAACAACAGGAGTATGATAATGACCTGTCGATTCCAACACAACCGAAGGTTGATGACCACCTGTTATTTTTTCAAGTTCTTTAAGGAATCTCAATAACTTCCCCAGGCCATCAAGATTATGTTTAAAACTAAATCCCTTACGATACGGTTTCCCCTTATCTAAAAAGCCCTGAACTTGGCTTTCCCCATTTGCTACATCCAGACCTACGACTGGATTCATGACTTAATCTCCCCCTCCAAAATATAGTATTAGTCGGTAACCCCTAAAGCTCCTTGTAATGTCATAGGTTCGCTTGTTAAACGGGATCTGCGTCCCAACCAGCCCGAAACATGTTCATACAAGTAGGGGGTGAACAGTTTTGATTTCGGGATCAAGTCCCACGTTTGAGCCGTTCTACCCCGACTACCGCTATAATAAGACTAATAAGAAAAAGGTCAACCAGAAAAATCTGGCTAACCTTATATTACGAACGTTTGAGTGAAAAGTCCAAGATACTAAATAAACGTTTGTATAGTATAGCCTAATACTAATCAAAACCAGCTAATAGTTTGTCAACATTTTTCAGTAAAAAGTTAAAAATACACGTGTTATACTAAAAATAAGCATGCCAAATAACCTTCCCTCACTACTATACTGGAAGGTTTTGTTTTATTTAGTTATATATAGGATTTAATCCATATCATGGAAATTTGTTTTGCTTTTTAGTAAGGCATAAATCCAATGTAATAACTTATTAACACAGGCAATGACAGCTACTCTATAAGGTTTTCCTTCGTCTCGCTTTTTGTCATAAAAAGCTCTTAACCTTTTGTTACGTGGGATGATTTCTTCTGTTGTTTTCTTCCTACGAGAATCACGTATCCCACTTTGAACTGCCAGATATAAAGCATGTCTGAGCCTGATAGAACCTCGTTTAGTGATACGGTTTTTCGAGGCGGTAAATTTACCTGAGGAATAAACACTTGGATCGACTCCTGCGAATGCTATCAGCTTTTTTGCGTGATTAAACCGATCTATCTCTCCAATTTCGGAAATAATCGTGGCGGCGATTTTTTCTCCGATCCCAGGGATAGACTGGATAATCTTATATTCTTCAAATTCTTTAGCTAGGGCATCTATTTCTGCTTGTAACTTCGATAGATGCTCTTGGTATTGAAGAATTATATTTGCCAGTATTTCGATATTGATAATATGACTCTGATATAAGTTTTTTTGAAACGGGTTACGAAGGGCCGCATTTCTTAATGCTTGGGCCTTTTCTTTTGCCCATTTTTTCGAGCGACTATGGCACAGTGAGGTAATCTTAGCTGCTATTTCACACTCGCTTGCACTTAACACCGCTTCAGAAGTTGGAAAAGCTAGAAGAGTAAGCAATGAAACCTTTGAAAATAAACTCCCGAATACACCTTTAAACTCAGGAAAAACCTGATCCAAAATAGCGTGAAATTGTAACTTTGTTTGAGCTGCTACTTCAGCTAAAGACTCTTGTTGCCTTGTAAGATTTCGAAGGTTTAAAAGTTGTATTCCACGCTTTTTGTGGGGCTCTAATTCCTCTTTATAATACAATTCACATAAATGGTAAGCATCAATCGCATCCGTTTTTACCTTTCTAAGACTTGTACTTTTAGCTCTATGAGAAATAAGTGGGTTCACAATAATATAGACATAGTTCTGTTCCTCCAAAAAATGAACAACAGGAGTATGATAATGACCTGTCGATTCCAACACAACCGAAGGTTGATGACCACCTGTTATTTTTTCAAGTTCTTTAAGGAATCTCAATAACTTCCCCAGGCCATCAAGATTATGTTTAAAACTAAATCCCTTACGATACGGTTTCCCCTTATCTAAAAAGCCCTGAACTTGGCTTTCCCCATTTGCTACATCCAGACCTACGACTGGATTCATGACTTAATCTCCCCCTCCAAAATATAGTATTAGTCGGTAACCCCTAAAGCTCCTTGTAATGTCATAGGTTCGCTTGTTAAACGGGATCTGCGTCCCAACCAGCCCGAAACATGTTCATACAAGTAGGGGGTGAACAGTTTTGATTTCGGGATCAAGTCCCACGTTTGAGCCGTTCTACCCCGACTACCGCTATAATAAGACTAATAAGAAAAAGGTCAACCAGAAAAATCTGGCTAACCTTATATTACGAACGTTTGATTGGATGGGCTCTAAGCATTGACATATCTATATTGCTAAAAAAGAGTTCTGCTTAGAAAAAAATATCCAAACGATTAATTAGTAAAGCCTATTCTTAATTGGACGTTTGATTAATAAGTTTTGTGGATAGTTTTTATGAAGGAATGAGCAACTTTTTGAAATAATGTGGATAATCCGGTTTTTATGTTGATAATGTGGATAAATCAACCTTTTTCTGTGGATAATGTGGAAAAGCTTGAAAAACTCTTGAAGTAATGCCATTTTAATTGTGTATAACCTTGTGGAAAACGTAGGTCTTTGGACCCGTCTGCAAAACAAGTAGCGTTTGAAAATATCGCAATTGTAGATATGTAGATATCCCTCAAAAATTTGTAGATAAAATCGCCAGCATCTATATTTCAACCCCCAAAAAACAAAAAACCGGGCTCAATCAGGCCCGGCAATCTCTATTATTCAGCTAATTGGGCCCATGCCTCCATTAATTCATCGAGTTCGGCCTTTGCTTTTTCATTTTTCAGATTAATCTCCAGCACTTTCTCATGATCCTGAAATACTTCAGGGTCACATAATTGCTGCTCATAGTCTTCGATTTGCTCTTCAAGCTGTGTAATCCGCAGTTCAATCTCTTCTAATTTACGCTTTCGCTGACGTTCCAGTTTTTTTGATTCTTTATCCTGTTGATAACTTGATTTATCCACAGGCTCAAGTGAAGCTGTTTTCTTCTGGGAGGCGGCAAGCTCCAATGCAGCCAGTTCTTCCTGCTCGAGCTTTTTCTCAACGTAATAATCGTAGTCGCCAAGGAATTCTGTGCTGCCCTCCGGACTTAACTCCAATACCTTCGTGGCAATTCGGTTAATAAAATACCGGTCATGGGAGACGAACAAAAGCGTTCCTGGATAATCAATTAATGCATTTTCCAAAACTTCCTTGCTATCTAAGTCAAGGTGGTTGGTTGGCTCATCTAAAATTAGCACATTTGCTTTTTCAAGCATCAACTTTGCAAGAGCGAGGCGCGCTTTTTCGCCGCCGCTTAATGAAGAAACATTCTTCAAAACATCATCACCGGTAAATAGGAAATTCCCAAGCACCGTACGAATTTCTTTTTCCGGTTTGAGCGGGTATTCATCCCACAGCTCGTTCAACACCCGTTTATTCGAGGTCAAATTGGCCTGTTCCTGATCGTAATAACCGATGGATAAATTGGTTCCGTAGAAAATCGTTCCGGCCAGCGCCGGCAGCTTTTTGATAATGGTTTTTAACAGGGTGGATTTGCCAATGCCGTTCGGTCCAACAAGGGCAATGCTGTCGCCCCTAAAGACACGAAAAGAAATGCCTTCAGACACCTTTTCGCCTTCATAACCGACGGCAAGCGAATCAACTGTTAACACATCATTGCCGCTTTGCCGCTCTATTTCAAACGAGAAAGAGGCTGATTTTTCATCGCCTAGCGGCCTGTCCATTATGTCCATTTTTTCAAGCTTCTTCCGCCGGCTTTGCGCCCGCTTCGTTGTTGTGGCGCGCGCTATGTTTCTCTGAATGAAATCCTTTAATGCAGCAACCTCTTCCTGCTGCTTTTCGTAAAGCTTCATATCACGTTCATAATTGGCGGCCTTTTGATCAAGATAAGAGCTATAGTTACCAGGAAAACGTTGTATTTGTTTGCGTGAAACTTCATAAACCTGGGTAACTACTTTATCCAAAAAATAACGGTCGTGGGATACGATCAAAATTGCGCCGTCATAGCCCTGCAAATATTGTTCCAGCCAGGATAATGTTTCAATATCAAGATGGTTGGTAGGCTCGTCCAATATTAAAATATCAGGCTTAGTTAACAGGAGCTTGCCTAATGCCAAACGAGTTTTTTGCCCGCCGCTTAGGCTGGAAATCATTAATGAATGGTCAGAGAAATTTAAACCGTGCAGAACGGAACGAATATCAGCTTCATATTGATAGCCGCCCTGTTCTTTAAATTTCACTTGAAGCTGGTCATATTCTTTTAATACTCTATCGTACCTTACTGAATCCTCAAAGATATTAGGGTCGGCCATTTGTGCCTCAAGTCTGCGCAGCGATTTCTCCATATCCAGCAGACCTTCGAAGACAGTCAGCATTTCACCCCAAATCGAAAGATTGGACTCAAGACCGGTATTCTGAGCCAAATACCCAATGGTAACATCCTTTGGTTTGATGATTTCCCCGCCATCATGTCCCAGTTCACCGGCAATTATTTTTAAAAGCGTTGATTTGCCTGCTCCGTTCCGTCCGACGAGGGCTACCCGGTCCCTAGTTTGTAATTCCAGCTTTATATTGGATAAAATAAGGTCAGCACCATAATATTTTTGTAATTGATTAACCTGTAATAAAATCATCTTTTGTCACCTCTATTGCTATAATTAGTGTACCGTATTCCTTGATAGTCGGCAATAAAGCGGGGCTAGCATAAATTTGTAAATAAAAGTTCAAAGTTTCACACACATTTATGTGAAAATATTGTATCATTTTGAAGGGAGGCAATAATTTTATGGCTGAATTTACTCATTTTAATGAAGAGGGCAGAGCTAAAATGGTCGATGTCAGTGACAAGCCGGAAACGGCACGCACCGCTATTGCCCGTTCTAGCATAACTGTTAGTAATGAGATTTATGAAAAAGTAACGAATCACGAAATGAAAAAAGGCGATGTATTAGCGGTGGCTCAAGTAGCAGCGGTGATGGCTGCAAAAAAGACTTGGGATCTTATTCCGATGTGCCATCCGATTCCGCTGACTGGCGTGAATGTCATTTTCTCTTGGGAAAAGACCGAGCGGCAACAGTATACATTACATATAGAGGCATCGGTTAAAACGAAGGGCAGCACAGGTGTTGAAATGGAAGCGCTGACAGCGGCGTCGGTTTGCGCTTTAACTGTGTACGATATGTGCAAGGCCGTGGATAAAGGTATGGTTATTGGACCGACTTTCCTAGTTGAAAAAACAGGCGGCAAAAATGGTGATTTTAAACGAAATATATAGCGGGGGGGTAGGAGTATGGCTAACGAAACAACGAAAATACCGCAGGCCACGGCAAAACGGCTGCCTTTGTATTATCGATTTTTGAAGAACTTGCATTCTTCCGGGAAGCAGCGTGTGTCCTCAGCGGAGTTAAGTGAAGCGGTAAAGGTCGATTCAGCAACAATCCGCCGTGATTTTTCCTACTTTGGTGCGCTTGGGAAAAAGGGCTACGGATACAATGTGAATTACCTGTTAAGCTTTTTTAGTAAAACGCTAGATCAGGACGAATTGACTAAGGTGGCGTTGATTGGGGTCGGTAATCTCGGCACTGCCTTTTTACACTATAATTTTTTGAAAAATAATAATACCAAAATTGAGTGTGCGTTTGATGTGGATCCGGGGAAAATCGGCACGTCCATCGGTGATGTTCCGATTTATGATATGGCTGATTTGGAGCAGCGTTTACTTGAAGAAAATATTCCAGTAGTTATCCTTACGGTTCCAGCTCCTGTTGCCCAGCAAATTACTGACCAGATTGTCAAATCCAATGTAAAAGGGATATTAAATTTTACGCCGGCACGGTTAAACGTTCCACCAGGTATCCGTGTTCATCATATTGACTTGGCGGTTGAACTGCAATCACTCGTTTACTTTTTAAAGCATTATCCAAATGATGAAGAGATAGAAGAATAACTGTTTTAAGGGTTTTTCACAAAATAGGTGAAAAGCCCTTTTTGTTTTATTTTACTATACAAAATGATGAAAACGGGATAATATAGTATATAAATCCAATATGAAAGGTTGGAATTAAAGTGGGAGTAGAAAATTCAGTTCGTTCAATCCCTCGACCGCTTGTCAAAGCAAATCAGTTGACGATTGTAGTAAGTGTGATTCTAACATGGGTATCAGGTCAGGAATGGATCTTATTAATCCCATTGTTGGCTGGACTTTCAGGACTATTATTCGGATACAATCCGGTTATGCAAGTTGCAAAATTATTTTTAAGAAAAGACCCTAAGGAATATATTCCCGAAGATTGGGAGCAGCAGCAATTTAATCAAAAAATTGCTGTATCCTGCCTTACCTTCGGATTTGCCGGCTTTTTATTGGGCTGGAATGCAATCGGGTATATATTTACGATTATGGTAGCAGCAGCGGCAACTGTTGCGATTCTTGGTTTTTGTATCGGTTGTTTTATTCATTACCAGTGGACCCAATATCGCTTTCGCAGGGCACATCGATAATTGTCTATAGATAGGTCTGACTTTGTCAGACCTTTTTTGTTGCCTGCTTCTATTTGACGTTTCCATATCCTTACATTTACAATTAATTTGAAAATTACGAATAATTGTTGTGGAGGGTGACCATTCTATGAAACTCGTTTCCCAAGAATCTGAAACAAGAGGAGAAAACTCTTACAGCTTTGATGAATTTCTCGAAAAGCGTGACAATCTTGATTGGTATCGTGATGAACCTTTTTTGCAAAAGGCCGCAGAAAAATTTCTCGGCGGCAGGTTTAAGGAAATTCACGAAAAGCTCCTGGCATTTTCTCCTACTGCTTCTTCTAAATGGAACAGGTTAGCTGAGCGGATCGCACGCCCTGAGGTGCGTCCGTACATGCTCCATTATGATGCGTTTAATCATCGTATTGACCGAATTGTCCGGCCGCAGGAAGTTCACCAATTGGAATCCGAAATCTTTGGAGAAGGGCTTTTTTCTAGCAAAATGCCCGCTTGGGAAAGCTTTTTGAAAAGAATGTTGATCCATCAATTGGGTGAAGCTGGTGTAACCTGTCCGTTAACGTGTACACATGGATTGGTGGCGCTTTTGGATCAGTTCCGGGACGAAGCCTGCCCTGAACTGTATGATGTTTTAATGCATACAAAAGAGGGGGTGAACGGAGAATTTGCGATTGGCGCCCAGTTTATGACCGAGATTCAGGGTGGTTCTGATTTGCCTGCCAATGTCCTGGAAGCAGTTCCGGATGGAAAGTACTATCGATTATACGGCAATAAATTCTTCTGCTCGGCGGCGCATGCCGATTATTCGGTTGTCACTGCGAAAATCTCAGGTACTGATAAGGTGTCCACGTTTGTTGTACCATCCTGGCTGCCAGGAGATAAAGAGAAGGAAAAACGAAACAGCTACGATATTAACCGAATCAAATGGAAAATGGGGACTTCGGAGCTGCCGACTGCGGAAATTCAATATAAAGGAGCACTTGCCTATCCGATCGGACCGAAGGATAGGGGCATTGCCGTTGCTGTCGGCATCGTGTTAACACTATCTCGATTGGAAATCGGCATTGCCTGTGCAGGGTTCATGCTCCGCGCTTCAAGGGAAGCGAATCTATATGGAGATTTCCGGACAGTGTTTCGAAAAAAGGTAAAGGACTACCCGCTTTCTGCGAGCAAATTGAAGCGTATCGAAAATGCGGCACAGCGGACGACGGCCGGAGCGTTTAAAATTTATGACCTGTTCTTGATATTGGAAAAGCCGCTTAATCCGGGCATTAAGGCGGACCAGCCGCTGGAAATCAGGAAAAAGTTATTTAATTTGCGGGAGCTTGTCCTGCTGCAAAAAATATGTGCCACGAATGAGGGGGCAGAAGTGCTGCGTGACGCCATTTCTGTATTTGCCGGTCATGGTGTGATGGAGGAGTTCTCCTCGCTGCCGCGGATTTTTCGTGATGTAGTCGTGAACGAACAATGGGAAGGACCGCGTAATTTGCTGCTGACGCAAATCTACCGCGATTTGGGCCGGGTGGCTGACTGGTATCCACCTGGGGAATTTGTGGCGAGTGTACTTGAAGGTGCCGAGTCTAGTACGGTGCAGCAGTTATCTTCTCGTTTAGAGGATTTACTGCAAAGACCAGTTTTGGGGGAAGTCAGCGACGAGTCGCTTCAGGCAGCAGCTGAGTGGGATGCGTTTTGTGATGAAATTTTTAAGGTATATCAGGAGGTAGCTTTAAGAGAAATAGAGAATTAAGGGGAATTGTCTACCGGGTTGGATAGGAATTTAGTCATTGAGTAACTAAATAGTTGTCATTGGCGACCGAATGGAGTTGGAAAATAGAATTCGGGTAACCAATAGGGGTTATTGGCAACAAAACTGCTAGCAGGAAAGGAAAAAGTGCAGCCAATAGTGGTTATTGGCAACAAAACTGCTAGCAGGAAAGGAAAAAGTGCAGCCAATAGGGGTTATAGGTAACAAAACTGCTAGCAGGAACGGAAAAAGTGTAGCCAATAGTGGTTATTGGCAACAAAACTGCTAGCAGGAACGGAAAAATGTGTAGCCAATAGGGGTTATAGGTAACAAAACTGCTAGCAGGAACGGAAAAAGTGCAGCCAATAGGGGTTATTGGCAACAAAACTGCTAGCAGGAACGGAAAAAGTGCAGCCAATAGGGGTTATTGGCAACAAAACTGCTAGCAGGAAAGGAAAAAGTGCAGCCAATAGGGGTTATTGGCAACAAAACTGCTAGCAGGAAAGGAAAAAGTGTAGTCAATAAGAGGTGTTGGAAACAGAACTGCTAGCAGAAAAAGGAAAAAGTGCAGCCAATAGAGACCATTAGTGACCAAGTGGTTCTGAGAATTAGAATCAGGCTAGCCAGTAAACAAAAAAACAGGGTGTCCGGCACCATAAGTGCCAGACACCCTATTTTTTCACCTGATCTTTATATCTAAAATGAAACATAATCATTTTAAGCCCAGACCCGAAATCGAACGTGGCCAAGATGACGAGCAGGTAGCTGAAGAAGCCCCAGCCGTTGCTTTGAACGTCGTCGATGGCGAAATAGGTGAACAGGGCACCAAGCAGGAAGTAAATTAAACCGGATAACAAAGGTGAACGTTTCATAAGAAGAATCCTCCGATAAAGTTTTGAATCGCCTCAGCCTCGCGCATCAGCCGTTCAATGTCATCCTTGAATACAGATTGGACTAGCACGACCATCGTATTCATCGCCACGTGGGCAAAAATAGGGACGATAATCCGTTTTGTTTTTACATAGAGAAACGCAAACGTAAAGCCCATTCCCGAATAAATCAGAATATGTGCCGGATCCATATGAACGAGCGCGAAGATAAGTGAACTGATTAGTGCTGAAATAAAGAAACTAAAGCGTTTGTGTAACGCGCCAAAGATAATTTTTCGAAACACGATTTCTTCCAATATTGGCCCGACAATACTAGTAACAAGGATTGCCAGCGGGAAAGTTTCAATAATGGTTAGAATCTGCTGGGTGTTGTCTGAGCCCATTTTAATGCCCAACATGCTTTCAATGATGGCTGCTACATATTGTGCGAACAACGCCAGAAAGAATCCAAGGATACTCCACTTAATTAGGAAACCAGCAGAATTCCCCCGTTCGTTTAAACCGGCGGCACCCATTTCCTTTCTTAAAATAAACAGAATAATAACTAGCGCAACCGTAAAGCTGAAAATTAGCCAAATCGGAACGGCCAAACCAGTATCTTTACCGAAAAAACCAAACCCCAACATCAACACCGGAATCCCAGCAATACCGGAAAGCTGCATGGCGATGTACACAATTAAGATAATCCAATATTCCCTTTTCAAATAGATTGTCTCCTTTATGTTCTTTTTTACAAAGGATATTTATCCTTTATTGTACCGTTAAAATTAGTCCTGTATCAATTTTGAGGACTTTGGCTAAAAATGATGAATAGAATACGAAAACTTTCACATACTCTATAAGGTGGAAAAATGCGGTAACTTTTTTGGATATTTTTATGCATGATACTTGCAAAAGATTTTAAGATTCATTATTATAATAATTGTGTTAGCACTCATTGAGTGTGAGTGCTAATAATAAACATAACCACATATATTTGAGGAGGTTGTTTATAGTGTTAAGACCTTTAGGTGATCGCATTATCATCGAACTAGTTGAATCAGAAGAAAAAACTGCAAGCGGTATCGTATTGCCGGATACAGCAAAGGAAAAGCCCCAGGAAGGAAAAGTTGTAGCCGTGGGTACTGGCCGCGTACTTGACAATGGCGAGCGCGTAGCTGTAGAAGTTTCTGTAGGCGATCGCATTATCTTCTCAAAATACTCTGGTACTGAAGTGAAATACCAAGGTACTGAATACTTAATTTTACGTGAAAATGACATCCTTGCTATAGTTGGCGAATAATCAGTAGAGCAAATCGCGTTAGTTTTGGCGCAGAAACTGGATGTTGTCCAGTTCATAGAAATAATAAGTTCTAATTTTTCGAGGAGGTTTTTTAACAATGGCTAAAGAGATTAAGTTTAGTGAAGACGCTCGCCGCGCGATGCTGCGTGGTGTTGATACACTTGCAGATGCAGTTAAAGTAACTCTTGGACCTAAAGGACGCAACGTGGTTCTTGAGAAGAAATTCGGCTCACCGCTTATCACAAATGACGGTGTGACAATCGCTAAAGAAATCGAACTTGAAGATGCATTTGAAAACATGGGTGCTAAGCTTGTTGCAGAAGTAGCAAGCAAAACGAACGATGTTGCCGGTGACGGTACCACTACTGCAACCGTTCTTGCTCAAGCGATGATTCGCGAAGGCTTAAAGAACGTAACTGCTGGTGCTAACCCAATGGGTATCCGTAAAGGGATTGAAAAAGCAGTAGCTGCAGCTGTAACAGAATTGAAAGCTATCTCTAAGCCAATCGAAGGCAAAGAGTCTATCGCTCAAGTTGCGGCTATTTCTTCTGATGATGCAGAGGTTGGTCAATTAATCGCTGAAGCGATGGAGCGCGTTGGCAACGACGGCGTTATCACAATCGAAGAATCAAAAGGCTTCACTACTGAACTAGATGTAGTAGAAGGTATGCAATTTGATCGCGGTTACGCATCTCCATATATGGTAACCAACACTGACAAAATGGAAGCTATTCTAGAAAATCCGTTTGTGTTAATTACTGATAAGAAAATCTCAAGCATCCAGGAAATCCTTCCTGTTCTTGAGCAAGTTGTCCAACAAGGCAAGCCATTATTATTGATTGCTGAAGATGTTGAAGGTGAAGCCCTTGCTACTTTAGTAGTGAACAAACTTCGCGGTACATTCAACGCAGTTGCTGTTAAAGCTCCTGGCTTCGGTGACCGCCGTAAGGCAATGCTTGAAGATATCGCTGCATTAACTGGCGGTGAAGTAATCACTGAAGAGCTTGGCCGTGACCTTAAATCTGCAACAATCGCTTCTTTAGGCCGCGCTGCTAAGATCGTTGTAACAAAAGAAAATACAACAATCGTTGAGGGTGCTGGCGCAACTGAAGATATTCAAGCTCGCGTAAACCAAATCCGCGTTCAATTAGAAGAAACTACTTCTGAATTTGACCGTGAAAAATTACAAGAGCGCTTGGCTAAATTAGCTGGCGGTGTAGCAGTTATCAAAGTTGGTGCTGCAACTGAAACTGAATTAAAAGAGCGCAAGCTTCGTATTGAAGATGCATTAAACGCAACTCGTGCGGCTGTTGAAGAAGGTATCGTATCCGGTGGTGGTGTTGCCCTTCTAAACGTTTACAGCAAAGTGGCTGAGCTTCAAGCAGATGGCGACATTCAAACAGGTATCAATATCGTTCTTCGTGCCATTGAATCGCCAGTTCGTACGATTGCAGAAAATGCAGGTCTTGAAGGATCTGTTATCGTTGACCGCTTAAAGCGTGAAGAAGTTGGCGTTGGTTTCAACGCGGCAACTGGCGAGTGGGTAAACATGATTGAGTCTGGAATCGTTGACCCAACTAAGGTTACTCGTTCTGCCCTTCAAAATGCAGCATCTGTTGCGGCTATGTTCTTAACAACTGAAGCAGTTGTTGCTGACAAGCCAGAACCAGCTGGTGCAGGTATGGGAATGCCTGACATGGGCGGCATGGGTGGAATGGGCGGCATGATGTAATCTGCCCCTCAAACCCTTGATATGATTGGGTTATGTATTAAGATGAGAGTGGTTTGCTAACATTTTGCTAACATTGAGGAAATTAACGGAGGCTTCTCATGAGTTCACCGAACTTTTGAGAGGCTTCTTTTTTCATTTCTTGGGTAACGTGGAGATAAACATTTTTCGTTATCTGATCATCTGTATGGCCGAGACGGTCCATGATTTGTTCGAGTGACACACGGGCTTCTGCAAGCAGTGATGTATGAGTATGCCTTAGACTATGCGGGGTTAAATCTTCATTTAAACCGGCTATTCTTAACAGCCTTTTCATCCGGTCCCGAACGTTTTTTATCACGATGGGATAACCATAGTGCCGTTGAGTTTTGGCGAAAATAAAGTCATGGTTATAGTAAGCATCTCCTAACCGCTCAATTACTTCGTCTTGAACTTTTTTATGTTCCTTCAACGCCGCAATGACATCTTCGTCAACGATAATTTTCCTTCGTGACTTCCTTGTCTTTGGAGTGACTAGCTGGTAGTTAAGCGCATTGTAGCTTGGATTGTAATACGTTTTCGTAATGCTGATGGTTTGATTTACAAAATCAATATCCTTCCACTTGAGCGCCACTAATTCACCCACTCGAATACCTGTATACGAAAGAATCAGGAATACCAAGTAATCATGTTCTAATGCATGTTCCTTGGCTGTTTTCAAAAACAGGGCAAGTTCTTCTTTCTCAAGATATTTCGGGAGTTCTTCTTCTTCCAGCTGTTCAATGGTTTTCTTATCTTTTTTGAGATAGGCAAACTCCGTCGGATCCTTTTTAATGAGTTCGTACTCCAATGCCTTACGTAAAATCATCCTGCCAGTCCGATGAATCCCTTCTCTCGTGCTGTCCGCTAGTCCTTTGTCTTTTAAATCATTTAAGCATTCTTGATATCGTTTAGGAGTAATATCCTTCAGCTTTAACTGACCAAAGTAAGGAAGCAATTTTCCGATTTCGTGAAGACGCACTCGAATGGTACCGGGCTTGACATCTTTTGCTTCGCTGTAAATGGGCAGCCATTCCTTCGTAAAATCAGCAAAGGTCTGACAGGATTCCTCAATGAAGATCCCCTGCTCCAGTTCATGAATCATAGCTGCAGCAGCTACTTCCGCCTCCTTTTTAGTTGGAAAACCGCTTTTGGTTTTTTGCTTTCGCTTACCGGTTACTGGATCAATCCCGATATCAATCACAAATGCCCATTTGGAGCCACACGAGCAATTTTTCTTCTTGCAAGTACAGCCTCGTCTGTAGAAATTTCCTTTCATTTCATTGAATGACCTCACTTTCATTGCATATTTTGAAACAAATATTCATTATGCCCAATTAGATAGAGAGAAATTCATCATGGTAAAACCAAAAAGTAATATATGTTGTGGATATTCAATATAACCGAAAGTCATTAACGAACGTAAGTAATTGCAATATGGCTTAGATTATAGATTAATGTGATTCTGGATGGGAGGATAACTAAAATTAATGAAAAAAGGTGTTCAGTTTAATAACTGGCCACCTTTGATATTTTTTTTAATTGAAAGCCAATCTGTTGGATTTTAGTAATTCTTTTTCCTTGCGGATTAGTTCTATTTGTTTTCCTATTTCTTCTGCCACTTCATTTTTTCCATAACGATCTTCAAGAGTCATTTTTCTAAAATAATTGTGAGCTGTTTGATGGGCAGACTCAAGAAAGAAGTTATTGACCATTCCATTTCCGATAGCACCAATTACGGGTATGAGCATGGCGAATTCCTTTTCCGTGAGGGAAATCCCTAGTCTCTGCGCGAGAGTGTGTAACAATTGGATGACTTTTGGTGCTTCATTTTTGCCAATCAACTCAAAGAGGTTGTCCTGATTTTTCTTGATGAAATCCGCTCCAAACCTCAGATTTTTTTGTAGGTTTACTTTATTTGAGAGATATCCTCCATTTTCGTCACAGCGAATAGGGGTCATCGCTTCAAGGATGAAACGAATATTAGATATTTCCTTAGATGAATATCCAAAAGAAGTAGAAATCTGGCTAATATGTTTAATTAGTAGAGTGAGGGTAGAACCTAAATCGGCAGTAACAACGAATGGAATGGCTAATGGTGCGACAAAGCTTGCAGAAGCTAGACCGCCAAACACTAAACCACCCCCAGTTGCAAGTACTTTATTAAAGGTTTTAGACTGGTTGGTTACTTGATCGATATCTTTAAGGGGCAGGTTTTTAATTTCGCTTACGGAAGAAATGGATATATTATTTATTTTGTTATATTTCATAAGGATTTTCTCTTCATTATGAAATTTGTTAACTCCCTTAATTGCCTTTGTAAGTCCTGATTGGATTCCATCATTAACAGCTGTTAACACTTTTTCCGTATTTTTTTCTGATATTTTTTTTGCTCCTTCAATCACTAAATCAACAGGTTTCCCTGTGATTTTAATCAAACGGTCAAACCAATAAGGGTCTTCATAATGTTTGGCAATCTCTCTGATAGCTTCCAGATCGTACGTTTCAAATTTAGACATAAATACTTCCTCCCTCAATTTTTGCTAATTTGTTTTTAAATAGCTTTATGTGTTAAAATAAGATTTAAATCAACGCTGAAAAATATTTTATGTTTTAATTTAAACAAATTTTTGTAAACATGTCAAATAATAATTGTATTTATAGTTTTAATAATCTGATTTATAACGGGTGATGGATATGAAAAAGGAAGAGTATTTAGAGTATTTGGGATCACATTTTGAACAAATAAGGAAATTATTTGGATGGAGGCAGGAAGATGCTGCTGTGAGAATGGGCATTAGTCGGTCTAAGGTAGTAGCAATTGAAACGGAGCCTACAAAGTTAACTGAAAGTGAGGCTACGAGTCTTTTCCTTGCTTGCGATTATGAAGTTTATAAAGCTAGATTATCCTTAGAAAGAGTGAATAAAGAAAATTATAAGAATATAGCATCATCTATACTTAGTTCCACAGCATTTATTTCTTCACCTATATTTCTTTCAGCAGTAGTAGGAGTGTTGGCGGTAGCTAAGCCTTCGCTTGTTGCAAAATTGGTGCCAACTATTGGTTCAGTTTTTGGGAGTGTCTGGGCAACAGCCAATGCTAAAAAAAAGAAAGAAAACCAAATTAATGAACTAACAAAAAAGGAAGTCCTCGATTACGAAAGCTTAAAAGCTGGAATGGAAAAAACAATTAAAGAAATTGAAAAAGAGTTACTCAAAATCTTTGCTCTTAAAAAATGGAACCGATTTGAATTCTATGAGAAAGTACATCCTGATCTAATACTTGAGGAAAAATAGGGCGATGAGTGCTTTTATGTAATCCTCATATGCTTGCTTGGGCTGGTGTTATATGTGTAAAAGAAGATAAATTCAACCTTTTCATTTAAAACGTGTCGGATTTAGAGGTATGTACCTTGAAAGCAAACATTGCTTTCAAGTTTTTTTATTTTCTATAGCTGCGAATTAAATTGCTAAATTGGTCAGAGGCATTTCTTCTTCTATGCTTGGTTACATGAAGATAAATCCTTCTAGTTGTTGAATCGTCTTGATGACCTAGCCGGTCCATAATCTCATCAATAGATACTCCTGCCTGTGCAAGAAGAGAAGTGTGAGTATGGCGAAAGGAGTGTGGAGTAAGTGTTGGATTTAACCCACTAAGTTTTAATATCCTAGCCATTCTATTTTGCACTAATTTCATTAATATAGGATAACCGGGATGGCGAGTGAAATTTGAGAAAATGAACCCCTTATTGTAATATCTGTCTCTTAGACGTGAAATCATTTCTTCTTGTTCTTCTTTATGTTTCTCAAGCATTTCAATAAGGACGGGATCAACAGTAATGACACGCTTTGATTTTTTTGTTTTTGGACGAACTAAGATATAGCGAAGGGTACTGTTTTTCGGATTGTAATACGTTTTGTTAATGCTTATCGTATGATTTTTAAAATCAATATCGCTCCACTTGAGGGCAACCAATTCTCCAAGTCGTATACCTGTATAAGCTAACATATAGAAGATTAACGCATCCATATATAGACCTTTTTCGAGTGCAATATCGAGGAAGTGTATAAGTTGTTCCACTTCAAGAAATTTCGGAAGGTCTTGAGAGTCTGGCTTATCTCCTTCATCTTCGTTAACGATATGGTCATTCTCCCTTAATATATAAGCATTTGTCGTTGGATTATCATTAAGCAGCTTCTTATCAACAGCTTTCCCGAAAAGAAGTCTACCGGTGACGTGAATACTTTCAATAGTACTGCTACCAAGACCTTCCGCTTCCTCTTTCCCTTTTCTTTTCCCTTTTACTTTTAAATCATCTAATACAGCCTGATACATTTCTTCTGTAATATTTTTTAGTTTAGTATCTTTGAAGTAAGGCAGCAATTTATCAATGCCGTATTTTCTAATTCGGATAGTACCGGGTTTCGGAGCCGTTACTTTAATGTATTCCGCAAGCCGTGCGTCAGCGTACTCCTTGAAAAGCATATCAGTTTCGATATGAAATTTACCTTGTTTGATTTTCTCGATTAAAGCTGCTGCCGCAGCTTCCGCTTCATCTTTGGTGTCGAAGTTATCCCTCCAAATCTGCTTTCTTTTCCCTAGTTTTAGATACTTGCCTACATCAATAACAAAGCTCCACTTCTTATCACAAGTGCATTTTTCCCCACAAGTGCAACCTCGTTTGAAATAACTTCCTTTCATAATGATTTTTATAAACCTCTCTTTCAAATGGTTTTTGAATTATTTCCTGCTCTATGCATGTAACTGTTCTTCTTTTTTCAACGTGATCCAATGCTTTAAATCTGCCTTATCTACTCTCTTTGTAGCTCCAATTTTAAAGTTCGGTATACCACCGTTTTTTACGTTAACTTGGAACAACTCGTACACTCGTCTTCTCGAAATGCCGAGAAAATCAGCAATATGCTGTGCGGTAAGTGTGTCAGGCAAGGACTCCCAAGTGGTATATTTTTTTGTGTTTTGCATTTTATATCCTCCATATCGTTTTAAGTGTGTTTGTTAAATCTGAAATATATTAGCTTCAGTCCTGCTCCGTTTTAAGAGGGCTGAATATATTTTTTAGTTGGAAAATTTTTAAAGAAAGACTCGCTAAATTACAAAAATATAATTGTGAGTAATCACTACGAGTCTCGTTTTACTGTTTCCAAATGGCCATCTTCAGACAAATCTTGTTGCCTTTAAAAATGGATTCTTACTGCATTAGTCATTAAGAAAGATGATTTTCACCTCATGTTCTCGCAAAATGCGATAGGTAAGGTTCGACTCATCTATATTTCTTGATAATCTTGTTTGAGAATCCGTAATCAGGACATCGACCTTGTTATTGCGAACGAGCGTCAGAAGATGGGTTAAGGCTGGTTTTGTTACTACTCCGTTCACTTGATCTACGAATACATTGAGGGTGAGTATCCATTTTGTCTGGCCAATTTCTCTAAATTCATAACGGTTTCCATGGTGGTTGGATGGTTTGAACGATAATACATACAAACTTTTTGTTGTGTTTTTTTCATAATGAGTTTGTTCCTTTCCGAATTTAAATTTGGTTATTATTAAAAATAAAAATCCGCAGAAGTGCATAGCCGACTTTTGATTAGTGGCTATGTAACCTCTGCGGTTTTCGCTTGTTGTTGGGTTACACTATTTGATTAGGTCTTACGAAATACATTGTATCTTCATAAATTTATATTCGAAGACTTTTTCGTAAAAAATTATGATTTTTTTTGCAGTTTAAAATTTCGGTTTTTTGACCATAAAGTAGATATATGGTTCGGTCATTTGACCAGCGAAGAATTCCTAGATGGTCAGTTGACCGAAAGGGTACTCCCAAAAAGCCTTGATATCAAGGGATTTCAGGAGTAGGGACCCTTAAACAATGCCACGTACATTTTTTGGTGAGCAGTATTTCGGTTTCTTAACCAGTCAAACCCTATCTTTTGCTAAATTTTTCGGTTAGATGACCAGTTGTGCCTTCTAACGAAACAAATGGAGAGAGACGGTAGCTGATCTGGATGTCGTTATTTTTTTCAAAATCAATAAGAACTTCTTCAAAGTACATTAAGAAGAAAACACGTAGCTCTGTATCTGAAAAGCCGTAGAAGCTTTGTTGAATGAGTTCTTTCATAAATACATCAAGGAAGTCATCTTCTAGTAATCGACTAATTTCTTCTTGCGTTCCGTTGATATAAGTGATTTTACTTTGTAAATGTTTTTGGGAAACGCTGAAAGCTTCAGCCAACAGATTATTGGTGGCTATATCAGAAGCAAGCATTCTTTCATTATAGATTGATTTTTCCAGAAGTTTTTTCAATTTGTCTTTTGCCTTTTGGAGTTTGGCAGACCAGATCTTCAGTTGTTCTTTAGCAGTTGTAGTAAAGGATGAAAGTTGAGTAATCTACTTGCGTTGTAAATCGTTTAAAGCTGCTTCATGAACAGGAACAATCGGTACAGTCTTTTTGCATTCTTTACACCGATACACCATATATTGACCACGTTTACCTTTTGGGGAATTATCCTTTGCTTCCAGTAATGAATTACATTTCCTGCATTTGATAATGGAGCGAAAATAATAAGGTGTATTCATAGGTCCGAATTCCGTTTTTAATTGGCCGATTTGTTCTACCAAATGAACAAGGGTTCGACTTACAACTGGTTCATAAGACTGTTTGAGAATTTCAATTTCCTCTTCTGGCTTTGGTTTGCTAATTTCATAGCTCGTTCTAACATTCCATGCTAATTTACCATAGTAGACACGATTGGATAAAACATAACCAATGGTACTGCTAGTCCAAGACTTAATATTTTTTGTTGTTATTTTGCAGTTGTTTAGGTACTCCGCTATGACTGCTTGCGAGTGTCCAAGACTTGCGAGATAAAAGATGAGTTCTACAATTGGTGCATCTTCATTTGGATATAGAATACCCTTAATCATGTCGTAACCAACAGGTTCACGAGAGCCGGGACGCTGATTATTACTTATCAAACTAGCTTGAGCGTCCTTCGCTCGAATAGATTTTATTTCCGACTCTTCCGCAGCAAAAACGAGCTTAGCCTGAACAATGGGGTCGTTTGGATTCCACTCACCATCATATTGAGTGCTATAGAACTTTACAGACGGATACTGTTCCTTGACAGGGAGGTAGACATCATTATAGAAGTCAGTGATGCTTCGGGTAATTCTGGATTCTTCATAGAAACAGACCGCTTCCACTCCATTTTAATATCCTCAAGAATCAATTGGACACCTTCACGTTTGCTTGCATTATTGTGAAAAGCACTTGTTGCTTTGTCTGTGCGCCATTCTACAATCTCTAGATTTTCTCTTTCAGCCAAGAGTAGTATTTGGCTTTTCTGAATTTCCAAAGAATGATTGCCGTCTTGCTTTTTGTCTGAATAACGTCTATAGCTGGTTGATTTTGTTTTACTCATAAGGCATTCAATTCCTTTGCAAATGTTGAAAGGAATAAATCGATTCCAATAAAGGTTTCGTGAACAATGACCTCATGAACGAGCAATTCCATTAACCGCTGAATGTCTTGTTGGGACAGGCTCAATTCTTCCAGTGACAAAAACGTATTCAAACTTCTAATATCATGACTTAGTAATTGGAGAGCAACTAAATCTTGCCCTAACTTCTTGGATTTGTCCTTTAATACTTGAATCCGTTCCAAGTGTGTTGGAATGGCAGATTTACCATCTTTGCCAAGTGTACATAGCACAAGTGAAGTATCCAGATAGTCAGAAGCGGCGATTTCCTGTTCATGTTCCAATCGCTTCTTAGCGGTGGCAATATGTTTGGACATAATTTTATAGGCTAACTGTGCTGAAATAGACTGTAAATGTACGAGAACAGCATGATTTACTGCTGTGTTCAATTCATCAGTGGTAACCATTAGTCTTTTATGATTAGCGCTGCAAACGAAGTAACCTTCATCAAGAGCATTTTGCTTACGATGTTTCATTTCTTTCCCACATTTACCGCATAGAGGTGTTATGGTATAAAGGTTACTAACCTCATTTAACTTTTCTTTATAGATAGCTGGAAATTTATCGAGCTGCTCCTTGGCGTCTAAATAGAGATCTACACTGATAATAGGTTCTACATGAGCCAGTGGTTGCAAACCATTTTTCGATTCGTAATGAGCAGCGTAAAATGCATTGGTTAAAATGCGCAGTATTTTGTCGGGTTGGTTTAACCCCTTGCGACTTTTCATTAGAAAATCAAAGAATTCCTCTTCGTCTTTAACCTTACTAAAATCGCTAAATAGCGAAACAATGGAATCGCACTTTTCTTCATTTACGACATAATACACTTGTTTATCCTCTTTCATACGCTTATAACCATAGATGCTGGAA
The DNA here is from genome assembly GCF_055381825.1 of Neobacillus sp. B24. Classification (NCBI taxonomy): domain Bacteria; kingdom Bacillati; phylum Bacillota; class Bacilli; order Caryophanales; family Bacillaceae; genus Neobacillus; species Neobacillus sp. B24. Next base: position 310,161 of record NZ_AP035777.1, read on the forward strand.
GGATATTGCTTGCGTGCGTCATTGGTGCGTGAACGAATATTTTCGCCTTCCATCTGACCGAACATTCCATAAAACGCCTCTAACGCTAACTTGTTGCGAAAGGGCGGTTCATTACTCGCTGTATAAACAACCTCCACGTTATATTTAATAAAAAAACGTGTGATATCGACGAATTCATAAAAGTTTCTAGCCAAGCGATCTCGCTTATACGCAATGACCTTTTTAACTTTTCCTTCTTGTATTAAGCGGATTAGCTCCATTAACTTTGGTCTATCTTTCATTTTTAGCTTTGTTGCTGAAACGTCATGATCACATAATTCAATCACAAAGTTCTCATTTCCAGTTAGACCCTGTGATTCAAGATATCTTCTAGCCGCAGAAAGCTGCAGTTCAAGACTTTGTGCAGCTGAACTGACACGGCCATAATTTACAATTAAGTTATTTTCCTCCATGTTTATTTTCCTTTCTGCATTATTTTTTACTGATCAGTAAAGCCCGAAGTTTATGATCATCCTTCGTGATATGGTCCAACAGTGCTTTTTCAATAAAACGTTTGAACCACAACTCTGAGTCTGAAGATAATTCCTCGGAGTAGCTGACTTTAACGATGCGAAATTTCTCAGCCATTAATTCCCCTCCCATCAAGCATTTGCTTATCATCATTGACGCGAGGGGAATGATTTATACGTTATTCTCTGAATCTTGCTTATTTGGTTCCATCTCTATATCAAAAGATAATTGAATGCCGTCCGAAACTTTTTCAGCTTTGGCTGATTTGTTCTTACGAGGTACAATTATCATTTTTGTTTCATATCCGGGAATTTGAAGCTTCTTTATGATCTTGTTCATGCTTCTGTTCCTGTAAGTGGATGAACAACTTTATGATAGATTTAGAGATTCCTAGTGTTTCGCAATGCTCTAGGCATGTTTTCATCCAGTCGATATTTGGTTTGTTTTTTTCCTTGTTCTCCACCGTGGGAATCCTCCTTTCTGTTTTTTTCTAATGTAAATGGCCATTTACGCAATACAATATAGCCGCAGTTTTGAATGATTTTAAGTCTTTAAGTAATTTTTTTTTAGATATTAAGATTTAATTCGTTAAAAAGAATTTCCATTAAGCTTTTTGAGTGTTATAAACGAAAAAATAGTATAATGGATATGGAAATTATCAGGTGGGTAAAACGTAATTAATGGTGGGATTTAGTAATGTGCTACTTCCTTCTTAGAAAAAAAGTAGTGATGTATGACTTATTAAAGACAAGCAAAATTGAAAAGTGGGTACAATCATACCTCTATATAAGGAGCTTTTATGATTATTCAATTTATTGAGCAGATTAACAAAGCTATCTCTGAGGTTTCTAACCGATATTGCAAACAGATATTTGTATACGATTATAGTGACGGTAAATCTGTTAAAAAATTTGCCGAAACTAACTCGTTACCCTATATAAATGTTAACATTGAAATATCTCAACTACTCCAAGATATTCCAGTGAATCGCAGATCTTTTCAAATTACTGAGGTATTCCAGCAATTGATTGATAAGTATCATGATGATGTAATTTGTTTAGATTATTACGAATTACTTTTCGACAATTCGCTTTCAATTGATCCTATGATACTAATAAAAAATAATAGCCGATATAAAACGCTTATTATATCTTGGCGAGGAAAAATTATCGGGGATACACTCATCCATGCTGAACCGGGTCATCCTGAGTATAAAAAATTCATTGTGCAAGATGCCATCATTATTAAGTAAAGGGGAAAAGTTTATGTTATATCAAGATTTGCTACAATTTGAGCCAATTGAATCCATTATTAAATTAACGGAAGCTAATGTGGAAGAATATGCAAATAATCTATTAAAAACTTATGTAATTTCCGAACGTATGGCAGAGCAATTAAATGATTTAATTTTTGAGCAATTACAGTTTAGCCATCCCATAGAGAATAAAGGGTTATTTATTGTCGGTAACTACGGAACAGGTAAATCTCATTTAATGAGTGTAATTTCAACAATTGCTGAGCGTGAAAATGTGAGTCAATTTATCACAAATTCTTCAGTTGCTGAAAAGGCAAAGGAGATAGAAGGTAAATTTAAGGTCATCCGAATTGAATTTGGTGCCGTTAAAACACCATTGAGGGATATTTTAGTACATGCTTTAGAAGATAATTTGGCCAAATGGGGTGTTGATTTCAGTTTCCCTCCAGTGGATCAAATCACAAATAATAAAGAAGCACTTGAAGAAATGATGGGACTATTCAATGAAAAGTATCCCAATCAAGGATTACTATTAGTTATTGATGAGTTACTAGACTATTTACGTGGCCGCCGTGAGCAGGAGCTTGCTTTAGATTTAGGATTCTTACGTGAAGTAGGAGAAATCTGCGGGAAAACTCGTTTTAGATTTATTGCAGGGATTCAAGAGATGCTTTTTGGTAACGCACGTTTTAATTATGTTTCGGATTCCTTAAAACGTATTAGTGAGCGTTTTGTTCAAGTAAGCATTGTTCGCGATGACATTGCATATGTAGTTTCGCAACGACTGTTGAAGAAAACTGATGAACAAAAATCTTTAATTCGTGAGCATTTAAAAGGGTTTACTAGACTTTATACACGTTTAAACGAAGATTTAGAAACCTATATCAATCTATTCCCTATACACCCAGCGTATTTGACTGCATTTGAAAGAGTGAATATAGCTGAAAAACGTGTAGCACTTCAAACTATAAGCAGCGAAATTAAAAAAATCATTCATGCGCCATTACCAGAAGGTTCACCCGGTTTAATTTCTTACGACAGCTATTGGACGTACATCCAAGAAAATGCGACGAACCGATCAGATGCAAATATCCGGGCTGTAATTGATAAACATAAAATATTAAAAGATCGTATTGAAAATGCATTTCCGGCTAAAAAGAAATTATACCAACCAATGGCGTTACGAATGATTAATGCATTAGCTGTGTATCGCCTTTCAACAGAAGATATTCATGACAAGGTGGGTTTAACAACAACAGAATTACGTGATGACTTATTTTTGCATCCGACTACAAGTATAGATTTTTTACTAGAAGAAGATGATCCGTCAGATTTCTTAAAAGGAAATATTGAAGCAGCAATGAAAACCATCCAAGAAACTGTGAGTTTTCAATATATTTCTACAAACGAATCGAATGGTCAATACTATTTAGATTTAAAGAAAGATATTGATGTGGACAGTTTGATTCAAGCACAGGCTGAAACGATTGAAGACGATAAACTGGATCATTATTACTTCAGTTTATTACAGAAAGCAATGGAACTAGATGATAATACCCATGTATCTTATGTTAAAGTCTGGAGATATGATCTAGCTTGGGAAGCACATCACGTGATGCGTCCGGGTTATTTATTCTTTGGCGCACCAAATGAACGTGGAACTGCGCAGCCCGAACGTGATTTCTATATTTATATGTTACGACCATATGATAAAGTAACATTTAAAAATGAGCTTAAACCTGATGAAATATTCTTTGAATATAATCGTAGCAATGAAGATTTTGATAAGTACCTAAAACTTTATGCAGCAGCTCAAGACTTAGCAACTGATGCTTCTCCAGCAACGAAGAAACTTTACACATCGAAGGTAGAAGAATATCAGAAGAAATTATTTAAATGGTTAATTGATAACTTTGATAGTACATTTGAAATCACCTACAAAGGAAAGAAATCTACTGTTGCTGATTTACGCATGTATATATTAAATAATCCTACGGTAAAGCAAATTGTTGATACAGCTGCTGAATTTTATTTAACGGATTGGTTCGAGCAAAAATATGAGGACTATCCTTCTTTCGGGAAAATTCAAGGGATCTTAACAAAAGATAATATGGAAACTTATGTCCAAAAAGCACTTCAATATATCAACGGTGTGGAATCAAAAATGGGTGCAGATATTTTAGACGGTTTCGTATTGTTAGATAAATCAAATAGATTGACTATAAATAATTCAGGTTATGCAAAATGGATTATCGATTTATTAGAAGCAAAGGGTCATGGACAAGTAATAAATCATAGCGATTTAATTGAAACAAAACGTATTAAAGGTATACCAGATTTACAATTTACTAAGCAATTTTCTTTAGAGCCGGAGTTATTCGTTGTATTATTGGGCGCTATGATAAGTGCTGGGGCAATAGAAGTGACTATCGGAGGTAAAACTTATAATGCATTAAACTTACACGAATATGTTCAACGACCAATAAAGGAATTAACCCAATTTAGTCATATTAAGAAACCGACTGGTTTACCAATAACGGAAATTAATGCGCTGGCAGATTTATTTGAAGTGGTAATTCCAAATTTTGAAGAAGATATGTTAAGTCGCGCAATTGGCAGTATTACAGAAAAAGCAAACAATAAAATAGCAGAGACACTATCACTTTTACAACTTGTTAAAAAAGGAATTCCTACATGGGATGGTCAATTATTAAATAATGCAGAAATACAAGAGCAAACAAGATTGCTTGAGGATTTCAAAGAGTTTTGTGAAGGATTAAAACGATATAATACACCTGCTAAAATGCGTAATTTAAAATATGACCTAGCAACCATTGAAGTGCAACGAGAAGCGCTTAAAACAATAGAAAACTTACTCAAACTAGATAATCAACTGAAAAATATTTCTCAGCTTGTAAACTACTTGCGTGTCGCGCAACCTAATATGGGGACTCATTCAGATTGGTCTAGAAATGTAGAAGATACACTCGATGAAATCCAATATGGTTTAAAGGAACAAAAGGATATTTCAAAAGAACTTGTAAAATTAAACAACTTAAAACAAGAGTATATCCGACTTTATATAGAGGCACATGATCAATCACGTTTGAATGCAAAAGAAAACCTACGAAAAACGGCACTCCTAAATGATGATCGCTTAAAAGGATTAAAAGAACTAGCGAGCCGTATTTCCATTTTACCGAAAGAGCAAATTGTTAAATGGGAAAAAGCCTTGACTGAACTCAAGACATGCTATCACGTTTCTGAAGACAAATTACAACACACACAAATTTGTGGTGAGTGTAAATTCAGACCGACAGATATTAAGGCAAATGAAAAAGTTGTTTTACAGAAACTTGGAGAAGAACTACCAGTTATTTATGAAAATTGGACGGAAATATTACTAACTAACTTAAATGATATTTCAGTAAAAGAAAACATTTCATTGTTAAGTACAGAACAACAACGATTGATTCAAGAATTTATCGATAATCAAGAATTTAATTTACCAATTGATGTTCGTTTAATTCAAGCAATCAATGATTTATTAAAAGGAATCGATAAAGTGGAGTTAAATTTATCAGATATAGAACAAATGATGGCCAATGGACATCCATTAACGGTAGAAGAATTACGAAAACGTTTTGAGGAAATGCTGGCAAAAGCAGTAGGTACTGCTCCATCAAATCGTGTACGTGTAATGCTGAAAAAATAACAAGGAGAGATTGGCATGGCAAAAAATGAACAGATCTCTTTTGAGGTAACTGAAGCAGACAACGCACCTGTTGTCTGCCTCGGTATGACTTTTGAAAGTGAAGAAGCGCGTAGAGAGTATTTTCGTGAAGAGCTACGAAAAAAACTACCTGAACTTAAACAAATTGAAGGTTTCCCTAATGGTGAGGATGAAGACATTATTGCTCTATCAGACCCTCCATATTATACGGCATGTCCTAACCCTTGGATTAATGAATTTATTGAAGAATGGGAAAAAGAAAAAGTTGCAAAGTATGATCGTGATGTAAACGTTGAGTATCACCGTGAACCATATATAGTAAATGTTAGTGAGGGGAAATATGATAAAAGTTATAAATTTCACCCTTACCCAACGAAAGTACCTCATAAGGCTATAATGAGATATATTTTAAACTATACCTTACCCGGAGATATTATTTTAGACAGTTTTTCTGGAACTGGTATGACAGGTGTTGCAGGGAAGTATTGTAATAACTTGGATGAAATACATGCATTAGGCTATACAATAGAGGGTAATAATATATTGGATGGAACACAGGGAAATAAGATATCTGAAATTGGAGCAAGAAATATAATATTAAATGATTTATCTGTAGCTGGTTCATTTATATCTTCAAATTTTAATATAAAAGACTCTGGGAATGAATTACAAAGATTAAGTGAAAAGTTGAGGATTATTGAAAATAAATATTCATGGATGTATAAAACATTACACTCAGAAAATCCGGAATTAATTGATCGAGCTACTCAATTATTGAATGAAATAAATACTATTGAGGATGGCTCAGTGGTTTTAAACAATTCTGAACTTCCCTTTGGGAATATAAATTTTGTAGCTTGGTCCGATGATTTTTTATGTCCACAATGTGATACAAAGTTTAACTATTGGGAAACTGCTGTAAACTATGAAACAGGTGAAGTTAAATCGGAGTTTTTGTGTCCAAATTGTAGTAAGAAATTAGACAAAAATACGGTTGAACAGTTTTTTAAAAGTGAATATGATAGTTATTTAAATAAAGTTGTTGAACAATCACAACAAAAACCTAACTTTATTAATTATACATTTAGTGGAAAACGTTATAGTAAAAAAATAGATATTTTTGATGTTAAATTACTTGAAAAGATAGATAATTTGGGTGCAATTACTAGTATTCCTATTGATGAGTTACCTATAGGAGATGAAACTATGCGGCCAAAAAAATTAGGAATTACACATATGCATAGATTTTACACACCTCGTAATCTCATTATTTTGGGGAAATTATTTGAATCAGAAGATGTACGGACAGTAAATAAAATTATTTCCCGAGTAGCAACTAGGATTACAAAAATGTATGGTCTTACTTTTCAAAGTGGAAAATGGGGAGCAGGCGGAGGCCCATTATCAGGTACTTTTTATATTCCATCACTTGTCAAAGAATTGAATATGATTATTCAATTAAAAAAATCTTTTGAAACACAAAAAAACAAAAACTGGTCAATTGAAGAACACAATGTTTTACAATCTATAAGTTCATCATCAAATTTAAAATTTATTGACGATAACTCAATAGATTATATTTTTATTGATCCTCCTTTCGGTGGAAATCTAATGTATTCTGAACTAAATTATATTTGGGAAGCATGGCTCAAAGTCCATACAAACAATAGTGAGGAAGCGATTGTTAATAATACTCAAAATAAAAAGGAACAGGAGTACAAAACTTTAATATCTAGTTGTTTAAAAGAGGCATATAGAGTACTTAAACCGGGAAAATGGATTACTATTGAATTCTCAAATACAAAATCAAATATATGGAACATTATACAGAACTCTGTAAATGAAGCTGGCTTTATAATTGCTAATGTTTCATCTTTAGACAAAAAGAAAGGTAGTTTCAAGGCTATAACAACAACCACTGCAGTAAAACAAGATTTGGTTATTACGGCTTATAAGCCAACTGATGAGAGTATTATAAAAATGAAAGAACAGACAAATACAGTTGAGTCAGCTTGGACATTTGTAAGTCAATACTTAGAGCAATTACCTAAATTTTTAGGCTCTAAAGGTGAAGCGCAAGTTATTACAGAACGAACACCACGCATTCTTTTTGACCGAATGATAGCTTACCATGTACAAAATGGCTTACCTGTACCTATCTCTTCTGCAGAATTCCAAGCTGGTGTTGCTCAAAGATACCCTATGCGTGACGGAATGGCATTTTTAGAGTCACAGGTTGCTGAATATGATAAAAAACGTACTCTTGTAAAAGAGTTTTCTCAAATGAGCTTATTTGTTTCCGATGAGAATAGTGCGATCGAATGGATTCGTCAGCAGTTAATGAAGAAACCTCAAACTTTCCAAGAAATACAGCCACTATTCTTGAAAGAGATTCAACATATTGCGAAGCATGAGCAGTTACCTGAGCTAAATGATTTACTTGCCCAAAATTTCTTGCGATATGAAGGAGAAGAAATAGTACCAGATCAAATTGCTAGTTATTTGCGCCGGAATTTCCATGATATGCGTGGCTTAGAAAATACAGATAGTAAGCTAAAAGCAAAAGCAATGAATCGGTGGTATGTACCAGATCCAAATAAACAAGCGGATCTTGAGAAATTGCGTGAAAAAACATTGTTACGTGAATTTGATCATTATGTAGAAGAGCTTGGAAACAGCAAGAAGAAATTAAAACAATTCCGTACAGAGGCAATCCGGGCAGGCTTTAAAAAGGCATGGAGTGAGAAAAATTACGAGAAGATTGTCACAGTAGGGGACCGATTGCCAGAGCAAGTAATTCAAGAAGATGACAAACTGTTAATGTACTATGACAATGCACAGGTACGATTAGATATGTAATAAAAAGAAGGTGATTTGATTGAATTGGGTTGAAAAATTAGCAACTTTTTTTCCAAGTAAAGGTAGCTTGTATATTGTTTCAGATGAGTATGGCTTATTCAAGCGGGAGACAGTGCTACAGGTATTTGCTGAGAAGGGAATAACTGTCCATACTTATCAAGACTCAATCGTTTTTCGTTATCTATACGAGACATCTTTCCGACACGAAGACCGTAAGAGACGTCCTACTTGGATTTTAACGATTGCAGAAAACCAATTCAATCAGTTGCCTTATGACATATTGAATAACGCAATTCGACTTGTACTGTCGTGGGAATCAATCTTCCCTTCTCTTGATCCTACTGTTGTTCAATACTGCCCAGATGAAGTACTGTCATTATTATTTGATGCTTCAAGTAATCAATTGAAACAATTAAACTACAACGAATCAATCGATTTTATATTGGCAAAGGTGTACCAGCTAGACACCAGTATTTTTAGCAATGAAAGTGATCTTATAAAAGCAGCTATTCACTATTATTCGAAAAATAGCGAAGCCCTTCCTTCGCTATTTTTTCAACGACTAGAACAAAGCATAAAAAAGTTGCATCCATTGTTTTCAAAAGAAACACATACTGTTTTCCAATCAAAGGATCAATTAACCCATTTATTAAATAAAGAGTGGCAAAAATATATTCATGACTTTTCGAAACGTTCTCATGACCAAATTGTTGAGTCGAAAACCAATTATGATTTTTCTTATTTCAATGACCCAATAGTCCGTCAAACACTCACAAATTATATTACGCCTATTCCAATATCTAATAAGGCGAAATTTGAAAAGTGGATGATGGTAGGTTTAGTAATGGAGAGTAAACCTGCTATTGATTCAGATACTTTATTCGATCAAGACTTTACAAGATTTTCACGGCTAGAATGGGGTAATTTAGCTAGTCAAATCGGAGAAATTCAGTACAACTATTTAAATAATGGCACATTACCAGATATATGGAATATGCAAATGCAATCATTAAATAAACATTTTGAAAAGTGGATGTTAGAAGAATACGCAAGTCTTCGTACATTACCAGTTGTACCAAAACCAAAAATGGTCCATCAAATCCCTCATTTTTTAGCAAGAAAAATAAATAGCAAAATTGCTTTAATTGTGATGGATGGAATGAACTTTACTCAATGGTATATGATTAAACAGCATTTAGCTAGTGATGGATGGTCATTTGAAGAAGATGCTGTATTCTCTTGGATACCTAGTGTAACTTCGGTTTCAAGACAATCTATTTTTTCTGGTTTAGAGCCTAGACAATTTGCTGACACCATCTATTCAACAAGAAAAGAAAAAACTTACTGGCTTCAATTCTGGGAACAAGCGGGTTTTACTAGGCAAAATGTTGCTTATGAAAATTCCCTTGGATTAGAAGAGTATAATCAGCTCTCACTTTCTTATATGCAATTCCCTTCTATTCGTATATATGGTGCTGTTATAGATGTTATTGATCAAATTATGCATGGTGCTGTCCAAGGGAATCAAACAATAATTTCGGAACTATCGACTTGGCTATCTACAAACTATTTAAATCAGTTTTTAGCGGATTTAGTTGACCAAGATTTTGATGTATATATTACTTCTGATCATGGTAATGTAGAATGCCTCGGAATAGGACGAATTAATGAAGGAGTACTAGTGAATTCAAAAGGCGAACGTACTCGTATTTATCAATCCGAAAATATACGAAACCAAACATATCTCATGTATGGGGATTCAACAATTACATGGAACCATTCAGGATTGCCAAAGGATTATCATGTACTATTAGCTAAAGATAATTACGCTTTTGTACCAAAGAATGATAAAATTGTTACTCACGGTGGCATTCATTTTGAGGAAGTGATTATACCATTTGTAAAAGTGAATCGCTAGAAAGTAGGGGTGAGTATGAAAGCAGTAGGGTTTGATCAAAAAATTCAACTAGCTCATCTTGATTTAACAGCAAATTTTTTGCGGCAATACCCTTCAAAGGAAATCTACAGTTTACTAAATATAGAATTGATGAATTCAATTAAAGGTGATAAATCACGTAAGAATGCCATTACTATGCTAATGAAGACATGGAATTTAGTAAACCCTATTATTATGGATATCCGCGATGCATTACTTAATGAATATCCATATTTATCGTCAAAAGAAAAACTAATAATCAATTATTGTCTAACGTGCATTGCCTATCCATTCTTTAGAGAACAAATGTTTTACATTGGAAAACTGCTAAAAATGTCAAATGAAATACAGAGCAGAACTATTGTTAAAGAGATGAAAAATCGATATGGAGATCGTCGTCGTGTAGAAGTTGCTGTTGGTGCAGTTTTTTCTTCTGTAAAAGATTGGCTACTTCTAACAATGTCAAAGCCCGGAATATACCAAGCGAAAAAAATAGAAATTGAAATACAGAACCCTTTACTTAAAGCTTTAATGATTGAAGTATTAATGATCCACTATGAAGCAAATACAGTATCTACAGATATTGTAAATAATAGTGCAATCTTATATCCATTCGATTACCATATACGTATAGGGGATTTAGACAAAGAACGTTATTCAATTATAAAAAATATTCGAGATACAATTATTGAACGAAATCCTAAAATCCCTTACTCCCTTTGAGTGAGGGATTTTTTTGGAGGAAATTGACATGAACATTGGAGATATTATTAGTGGACCATTTTTCCCAGAAGCAATTGAAGTAAAAAAAATTGAAACATTTGAAGAAGAGTATGTTTTACTTGAAGGTATTGGGCGGCAATCGAATAGTTATTATGAACAGTTACTGACAACAACTGATTTAAATCAAGTGACAATATTAAGTACCTCTACAGCATCAAACTTAACATTCACTGGCCAAGATGTACAACAACGCCTTCTACACCTAGTACTTGAAATAGAAGATAAGTATTCAAAAACACGTGCATTAGGAAATCAACAAATTATACCTCTACCTCATCAAATTGAAGCTGTATATAGCAGAATGCTACAAACGTCAAACATTCGTTACTTATTAGCAGATGATCCCGGTGCAGGTAAAACCATTATGTCGGGGATGCTAATTAAAGAATTAAAAGCACGTGAAAGTATTCAACGTATATTAATTTTAGTTCCACCATTAGTATTACGCCAATGGCAGGAAGAAATGTTAGAAAAATTTCAAGAAACATTTAAAATTATTAATCGTGCCGTATTGAATGAATATGGTAGTCTAAATCCGTTTATCGAAAATGATTGCTGTCTTGCTTCGATCCATTGGTCTACTCGTGAGGATATTAGAGCGTTAATTTTAGAAGCACAGTTTGATTTGGTCATTGTTGATGAAGCTCATAAGATGGCTGCTTATTCTTATGGCAAAATCAAAAAGAAAACAACAAAAACAAAGCTATATAATCTTGGTGAAAAACTATTGGCAAGAACAAATCACTGCTTACTCCTAACTGCAACACCACACAAAGGAGATGCAGAGAATTTCCGTTTATTAATGAAGCTAATTGAGCCGGATCTATTTCATCATGTGTCTGCTAGTGAAACCTTACGAGATAAAAGTAATCCATTTATCATTCGTCGCTTAAAAGAATCTATGGTGAATTTTGATGGAACGCCGATTTTTCCTAAAAGAACAACGAAAACGATTCAATATGAATTAACAGAACCGGAACTAGATTTATATGAAGCTGTGACAGCTTATGTACAGACTCATTTTAATCGTGCAATTAATGCTGGAAATAACAGTACTGCTTTCGCCATGATGCTACTTCAACGCCGATTAAGTTCTTCTATCGAAGCTATCCATAAGTCACTTGCTCGTCGTTATAAGAAATTATTAGCGATTCTGGAGACAACAGAAAATGAAAGAAAAAAGTTTACACAAAAACTCGAAAAACTATATGAAAATAATCTTGAAGAAGAAGTAACAGAATCACAGGATACGTTGGAAAGAAAATTGGAACTTGCTTTTGATACGATTGATTTAGAAGCGTTACAAGAGGAAATTACTGAGTTAAAAAAGTTACTATCGAAAACAACCTCCCTTAAAAAATATGGAATCGAGAAGAAATACTTGGAACTTGAGGAAATGCTATTTGGGGTAGAAGGGCTTATTTATACAGGAGAGAAGATCTTAATCTTTACTGAATCTGTTGATACACTTAAATACTTGGAGGAAAAACTTTCGACAAGGGTTGAGCATATAGCAAAGATTATCGGTAGTTATTCGATGGACGAACGAAGAAAGCAAGTCGAGTTATTCCGTCATAATGCTCAAATTATGCTAGCAACAGATGCGGGTGGAGAATCTATTAACCTACAGTTCTGTAATCAGATGATTAACTACGATATCCCGTGGAACCCTAATCGTTTAGAGCAGCGAATGGGGCGTATTCATCGTATTGGACAAAAAAACGAAGTATTTGTATTTAATCTTGTAGCAGCCAATACGCGTGAAGGTTACGTAATGACTCGTTTACTTGCTAAGTTAGAAACAATGAAAGAGGACTTAGGGAATGATTTAGTTTATAACTTTATGGGAGATTTACTTGAGGGAGATATAAATCTAGCAGATTTAATGAAAGAAGCCATTTTAACCCGTGAAACATTAGATGAAGTAATCTCAAAAATGGATAAAGGTTTAAGTGAAGAACATAAAGAGCTATTACAAACAATGAACAAAATGCAATTTGATACGGATACTGTGGATATTAATGCAATGAAAAGCTCACAGTTCGATATTAAAATTAACCGAGTACCAAATCGAATGTATGTAGAGCTTATGGATTATGCATTTGCAGAATCAAATGTAAAAGTATTCAGTAGTCAAGAAAATCGGGTTAAACGAATTGACCGATTTCCAAAACTTCTTCGTGATCAATTTGCCAAAGAAACTAGTTTAACTGATTCGTATCGTTATACAGGATTTGTCGAAGAAAGTACTGGAGACGTTCAATATGTAACAAAATCCTATCCTTTATATTCTTTAGCAAAAAAAATCCTTCATAAAACAAACGATCAATTTGTATTCAAACGTTATTTATTTACGTACAATGTCCCAGAGCATTTAGAAGTTGATTTATATCGTTTAGTCTATAAAGATGGAACTGGAAAAGAATTGAAGAATCAATTGCTATTTATCGCAAAACGTGAGGATGGTTCTGTTATTGAGTTAAACTTATATTGGTTGGCACTTGAGAATTTCTCGGATTCTGTAACGGAATTACCATTCGTAGAACAACACATTTTGCAAAAACATATTTTACAATTAGCAATTGAAGAAAAGAACCTACTTGAGAAAAAGCGAACTAACCAGTTAAATCGTATGCATGAGTACTTGGTGGAGACATTTCAGCAACAATATAATGAGGTTTATGATCGTCTTTTACAATATCAATCTGATAATCTAGACAATAAAAATTCAGCACTTATCAATCAAATGAACGCGCAGCTAATAGACATTGAAGAACAGAAGAAAAAGCGAATAGATACTTTAAATAAGCAGCGAACAATTATTCTGCAGCCGCCTAAAAAAATAGCTCAGTTTGAATTAATTCCTAATGGTTCATCCTATCGTGTTATAGCATCTGATTACTACAATTTAGTCGCGGCTCATGAGAAAGCAAATGGTCGTAAGCTGATAACAATGTTCGATAACTTAGGATTAGTTGATTTTTATAGTGAACGTTTCAATGGTGAAGAACGGTTTATCATCTTTACTGATAAGCCAGACTTTTTGATTAGCGAATCTCACCTAGAGGACTTGAATAGTATTATCGACAAGACATATGTCTATATAATACAAGGAGAAAATATTGAGGAAATAAAACTGAACATATAAATGAAGCAAGAATGGGTAAAATGGATTATTGACGAGATCAACAGAAAATCGAAAAAGATTGTAGAACGTAGTAAAGGTAGCTTCCCAAAAGTGAGAGTTTTTGGGAAGTCATTTTTATTTTATTTGTTTTTGGGAATATTGATAATCACACTTTTAAACGTAGATATTTCAGTTGAAGGCTTATATGTCGCTAGAAAAGGATGAAGACATTATGAGAGACCCTAATAGAATTAAGAGGATATTGACCCTGCTCCAGCAGATATGGGAACAGCAACCCGATGTGAGATTTAACCAACTGCTTTCAAATCTACAGAGCATCTATTCACAAGAAAATAACAGTTTTGGTCGTAGAGAAGTATATATTAAAAACTTTATTGACCTAGAGAAGACATCTTACCTAGACTTTTTCTATCTTGAGGATGATAAGTGGGAGGAATTTCTGATTTCACATTTGTCCAGCATTGAAAATGAAATAATGCTTCGAAGAGAAGAAATTGATGAGGATCAAATGGATGAAGTAATAGGGCTATTCATTGAAGCGGGGATTGATAATGAGCAGATTACGAATCCCTTTAAAGAAAACCTAAAAGCGTTTTTTGTTCAAGAAAGTAGATGGTTAACGGTTGAAGCAATAGTAAATTTGGTTCGAAACTTTTCACAAAGTGAGAGAAAAGAACTTTTTGAAAAGGTGAAGCGTTATATCTGAATTGTAATACGGTAATGAATTGAATAATACAAAATCAAAAACAGAAGGAGAATTTTTATCTCCTTCTGTTTTTGACATACAGATTGCACTAACAATTTTATGATTGGCAAATTTCAATACATTTATACAGTACCGTCGTGTTATTTTTAATTGTGTATTGGCGGGAAGATATAAATTATCGACGGCCAGCAAAGATTTACTAATTTACTCTAATTTTGAACAAGCTTATGCACCTTGGAAATCATTACAGCCCTCCTTGGATATCTCGAAAGTAGTTTAATGGATATGAAAAATGTATTAAAGAAATATTTGAGTAAGCGGAGAATGTAAGAAGTATAGTGTTTAATTGATATCATTTGGTATAAATCTTAGTAACCATTTTCTAGGTTTCTTTTTAATTTTAATAAGTCTAAATTTTAAATTTACCTTCAAATGGTTGGTTAATACTGGTATATTTTAGATAAAAGAATAGAGTTGAATTTTTAGGTAGTGTCAAAAGTTCTATGAAAACTCCTTAAGGGGTTAGGTTCCTTTCCACATATTGGGTGCGTCGGCCCCGCAACCGCTCTTGACAAACACGCCAATGGTTTGAGATTCCTTTATCAAGGGCGACGGGGACAAAAAGAAGGCATGCCAAATAGCCCTTGGTATTTCCATTTTAAACCATTGGCAAGTTCGGTTTGTCAAGAGTTCGCTTCGCCGGTTGCTAGTGGGTTCAAGGGCTCTGCTAAACAAAAAGTTAGACTGTTTGTTCAATGATCCAATCTTGAGCTAAACCTATTAATTTAGTCCAGCGTGCAGGCATATTCGGTCGCAGTAAGAGCTCTGGATTAACCACTGGCACATTACCTTCTAACGCTGAGTGAGGCCGTAAAAAGTTAAAGTAAGCCACAAAAAGCGTCACAAACGAAACAGACCCATGTTCGGACCCAAACCCGTGTGTTGAGCGATAATTGCCCTTAAATGTGCGATTGAGTCTTTCAATCACTTGTTTGAGAGGCCTATACTCCTTTGATACAGGATCTTCATTGGTAAGCCCAATGACCTGAGTAATGTCAAAGTGAATATCATGCTGGGCGTAAAAGTGTTGGGCTAAGAGATATATCGGATTGCCGTCCACCACAAATGTAAGATCTTCCGGAATCTCTTTAAATTTCATTAGGACATCATCAATGGCACGGATTGCTGTCGCTGTATCTCGATTTGCTGACACTGGATAAGACAGAATGATCTTTTTTACCGCATCAAAGAAGAAGAACAAGTAATGCCAACGACCTTGAACCCTAATATAGGTTTCGTCCCCACAGAACTGATCAGAAAGCTCGTAGGGATAGTGGTCTACGTAAGGTTTAAGGATTAATGCAACTGCGTTCTCGTAATTTAAAATGCTTTGATGCGATATAGAAACACCATGGATATCTTTCATGAGTGCAGCTGTCTTCCGGGCCGAAAGGCCATAGTTAACGTGATAGGTTAAAATAAGCCCCAATGTATGTGGCGACACATAAAGCCTGGCCAAGTCAACCTTTGGTTTCTTAGGAGAAGCCTTTGACAATGGCTGAAAATCAATGTGGAACTGCCGGAAGATATATCTTAATTTAAAGGCTTGTGGATCCTTTTTAAACTGTTTCTTCTCTTTCGCAGACATGCCATTCAGTTTCTGCTGGTAGTAGGAACAGTCATTATTTTTACACTTGTACACGTCAAAGTCTTTTCGCTCTTTGACTTTCTCAAGGGTCCTAGAACAATGAGGACACTTCAAAATAGCCTCCTTCGAATAGCGATTTTTATCATTGAAAAGACAGGCACACACCTTACATTGAAACTGTCCTTTGCCTCCATTATTGGCATAAAGATAATCCGCTGGAGCACCACACTGCGGACATTTCATTGACTTGGGCACACATGCCTTTGTATTCGAACGCCTTTGAACAGGTTTTAGTTGTTTACCGTTCTTCTCCAGGTATTCGGTTAGGAGGCTTCGGTAATCAAGTTTCTGAATGGTTTCGATGATCGGAAGATCATCCACCTGGAGTTTACGATAAGGTTTATTTACAGGTTTTTCCTCAGGCTTTTCAAACATCCCCTTCCCAATAAGAAGGGTAAGTAATGTTCGAATTATTTGTTCTTGGTACTTAATAAAAGTTAATAAATAGGTTATAATTTGAGGGTACAAATTGTCACTTCCTATCTAGGTTGTTGAGAGTGTGGTAACCTCAATTATCCTTAGATTTCAGGGGGTGGCAATTTTTTTGCTTATAAAGCCCTCTATAATAGGATTCTATAGCCTATTTCTTATAAAAGTTTTTACAATACGAATTTTTAATAGGGGGTGAAAATATGGCAACAAGGGTACCTGTTAAAGTCGATCTTATGAAATGGGCCTATAATCGTTCAATTAATAAAGATAAATTACATAATAGATTCAATAAATTAGATGAGTGGCTAAGTGGGAGTTTACAACCGACATTGAAACAATTAGAAGAATTTGCAAACGCAACTTCCACACCTTTGGGATACTTTTTTCTACAAAGGCCACCAGTGGAGCAATTACCTATTCCCCATTACCGGAAAATCGAGGATGGTATGAGAGAGCAACCTACTCCTGATTTAATAGAAACATTGCATACAATGCAAAGGCGACAAGATTTTATGAAAGATTATTATGAACGTTATATAGGCGAACCACTTGAATTTGTAGGCTCTTATAAAGGGAATTCAGCAGAAGAATTGGCTAATAAGATAAGGGAATTATTTGATTTGGATATAGGATGGTCTGTTAAGCTTAGAACTTTTCAGGAAGCGTTGAAGTATTTAATAGGTAAATGTGAAAAAAATCATATTATGGTAATGGTAAATGGAATTGTAGGTAGTAATACTCATAGACCGTTAAGCGTTGAAGAATTTAGAGGTTTTGTTTTGGTGGACCAAATAGCCCCACTCATTTTTCTAAATGGAGCAGATGCAAAGTCCGCTCAGATTTTTACATTAATTCATGAGGTTGCACATATCTTTATTGGTTCAAGTGCAATAGTAGAGGCATCACCCCTTAACAGAGTTGATGAAGGTATTGAGCAATTATGTAATTCTGCGGCTGCAGAGTTTTTATGTCCTCGTGATTCTTTCTTAAATGCATGGCGTACACACTACCCTGATGGAGAAGTGTACAAGACTTTAGGGAACAAATATAAAGTAAGTCCCTTAGTAATTGGTAGGAGAGCATTAGAGTTAGGATGCGTTGATAAGACTGAATTCTTTGAATTTTACAATCGGTATATAGAAGAACTTCAGTTAGATCGAGGTTCAACATCCTCTGGCGGTGATTTTTATAATACTACGAGAATTCGGCTAGGAGAATTATTTTCTAAAGTTGTTATTTATCAAATAAAGGTAGGAAATATACAATTTACAGATGCTTATAAATTAACAGGATTAAAAGGATCTACTTTTCAAAGGTATATCGATATTTTTAAGGGAAGGGGTGTATGATTTGTACGTTCTAGATGCAAATGTGTTTATAAGTGCCTATAGGGGATACTACTCCTTCGAAGTAGCACCAAGTTTTTGGAACTCATTGGTTAATTTAGCAGACGAATCTAAAATATGCAGTATAGATAGAATACAAGATGAAATTATAAATCCTAATGATGCAAATCCTGACCCACTACAAGAGTGGACTTCAGAAAATTTTAGAAGTTATTTTGAGAAAACAGATGCAATAGATGTATTGGAGAATTATGGTCTAATTCAACAATGGGCTTTTGATAATCCACAATTCACAGAAGCTGCTAAGGATGAATTTGCTAGAAACGCGGATGCTTGGTTGATTGCTTATGCAATGACAAAAGGACATACTTTAGTAACACATGAGGCGTATAATCCGGATGTAAAGAAAAGAATACTTATTCCGGTAGTATGTAGAGTTTTTAATGTTGAATATGTCGATACCTTTGAGATGTTAAAGGAATTACAAGTACAATTTTAGATAGCTTTTTACTTGTAGAAAAAGGAAGTTTTATAGTAACTTCCTTTTTTGCAATATTTAAAGTCGTTTCAAACTATTGAAAAACGAAAAATGTAACAAATTGATGAAATAAATTACTTTTGGGAGGATAGAATGAGTCGAAACATTATTGATTTAAAGACCATAAATGATTTATTAAAAGAAAAGTATGAATTCTTTATACCCTCATATCAAAGAGGATATCGATGGACAAAACAGCAGGTTACAGATTTACTTTCTGATATATGGGAGTTCCATGAAAGTGATCCTAAAAAAGAAGAATTCTATTGTTTGCAACCTATTGTTTTAAAAAAGAACTTAATAGAGGGGAAGGAATTATGGGAAGTAATTGATGGGCAACAAAGATTAACAACTATATATATTATTTTGTCATATATAAAAACTATTCTACCAACAGTTGAACTAACATTTACATTGGAATATGAAACAAGAGCTAAAAGTAAAGACTTTCTTAATAATATAGATGTTGATTTAAAAGACCAAAATATAGATTTTTTCCATATTTATTCAGCCTATCAATATGTTGGTGAGTGGTTTGAATCAAAAGAAAACAAGTTAAATGCAGTTATTAGTCTCTATTCAAGACTAAGTGAACAAACTAAAGTAATTTGGTATCAAGTAGAGGATGCTGATGTAATAGATATTTTCACAAGAATAAATTTAGGGAAGATACCACTAACGAATGCGGAGTTAATAAAAGCATTACTTTTGAAGAAGGATAACTTCGGGGTTGATGATACCGAAAAAATCCGATTAAAACAAATAGAAATTGCTAGTGAGTGGGACAGGATTGAGTATTCACTTCGTAATGATGAATTCTGGTATTTTTTAAGTGAAGGTTCTCTTGCGTATGAAACAAGAATTGAGTTTATTTTTTATTTAATGGCTAATAGAATTAATAAAGATTTGCCTGAACAGAAAAAAATAGACAAGAGCAATGAATTTTATTCATTTTTAGTCTTTAACCAACTGTTTAAGAAAGAAGAAGACGATCAACAAAGTAAACAATTAGTGATTGAAAGCCTATGGTTAAAGATAAAACGATTTTTTATGATTTTTGAAGAATGGTTTACTGATAGAGAATTGTATCATTTAATAGGATATCTTGTATCCACAAAAGTAAAGATTGATGACATAAAAAATGATACAGAAAATATGACTAAAGATGAACTAAGAATCTATTTAAAATCTAGAATAAAGAAAACCCTTGTATCAAAGGAAAAACTGGATTCCCTAAATTATGAAAGTGATAAGGCTTTAATAAAAAGAGTATTGCTTTTATTCAATGTAATATCACTTCAATCAAATATTAAGTCCAATGTCAGATTCCCATTTGATAGATATAAGAAAGAAAACTGGGATATCGAACATATCCATGCTGTTCAAACTAAAATGCCGTATGATGCAAAAAATAGAATAGATTTTATAAATGCATTACAGAAAGAAATTGATGATCCGGAAACAATAGAAAAGATTAACGATTTCTTAACTAGAAATGAGATATCTGATGATGAAGATTTTGAGGACCTATACACCTTTGTTCTAAATAAATTTGGTGAGATGGACAATGTACATGATATTTCAAATCTTACTTTATTAGACTCAGGAACAAATAGATCGTACCAGAATGCAATTTTTCCAATTAAACGGAAGGTTATTCTAAGGAGTGATATGCGAGGAACATTTATTCCTCTCTGTACTAAAAATGTTTTCCTCAAATATTATAGTGAAAATATAGCGCAGATGAACTATTGGGGGAAAATGGATAGACAGAAATATATAGAAGCAATCATCGAAATGCTTGCTGAGTATCTACCAAATTGAAATGGAGGAAAAAAATGAGCAAAGCTAGTACATATACCTTTTGGGATTTGATTTCTAGTTATATAATTCAAATTCCAATAATACAAAGAGATTATGCGCAAGGTAGGGAAATAGAAAAAATAAACGAAATACGAACAAATTTTTTAGATAGTCTACACCATAGTATAGTCTCAAAAAAACAATTAGACCTAGATTTCGTCTATGGAAGTTTAAAAAATGAAATTGTATTTATTCCACTTGACGGACAGCAAAGGTTGACAACCTTGTTTTTATTACACTGGTATTTAGCAGTGAAAGCTAAAAAAACCTCAGAAACACAAGAATTGTTAAAAAGGTTTACATATGAAACACGAACTAGTTCTCGAGAGTTTTGTAGAGAGCTAGTGGAGAATGGAAAGGCATTTGAAAAAGAGCTATCTTCCAGTTCAACATTAAGTAAACTGATTAAAAATGCATCGTGGTTTTTCTTATCTTGGGAGAAGGACCCAACAATAAAATCGATGCTTGTTATGCTAGATGCAATTCATAAAAAATTTAATGATACCGATGAGTTTTTTGAAGTACTTACGAAGAATACTACATCGCCTATTACTTTTCAATTTATTCAACTTGAAAATTTCGGTTTAGAAGATAGTTTATATATTAAGATGAATGGCAGAGGTAAACCACTTTCAGACTTCGAAAATTTTAAAGCGAAGTTCCAGCAGTACTTACAGGAAAAGGAAGATGAAGGTGAGCTAGATGTAAATTTTACAAGTATTTTCATGAGTAAGATGGACGGTCAGTGGACGGATTTATTCTGGAATTACCGAAACTTAGATACTAACGTTTTTGATCATCAAATTATGAACTTTTTTAGAGCTATAATAATAAATAATTATGCAGCAAAATCGCGAAGCAGAAATAGCTTAGATTATTTAATTAACAATGGGAAGCATATTTCATTTGCAAAATATAAAGAGATTGGTAGTTTGGAGACAAATGTTATAGATGATCTTTTTATAACGCTAGAAGTATTAAATAACGATTATAAGTATATACGTACGTTTTTACCCAATAGCGTGGTTCTAAACGAGAGAGAATTATTTAAAAAGATTGTCGAAAATAATAGAATTACGTATACCGACAGATTACAATTTTATGCAGTAACAAGATTCTTTAAAGTGAATTACCCAAATATCGAATCAAGTACGTTCGGTGATTGGATTAGAGTAATAAGAAATCTAACAGAAAATACTATCGATAATGATACTAGCGATTTTATTGGATCAATTAGGTCAATAGACCATTTAGCAGAAAACTGTAATAATATACTGAACTATTTAACAGACCAAACTAATAAAGTAACGAGGTTTTCTGGAGATCAAGTAGAAGAGGAAAGAATTAAGGCTGTACTAATTTTAAAGAGCAAAAGATGGAAAGATAAGATTGAGGAAGCTGAAAACCATTCATACTTTAGAGGACAAATTGGTTTCATACTCGATTTTGCTGGAATTTTAGTGGCATATACTAATGATTCTACTTTGAATTGGTCCACTCAAGAGGAAGATGAATATTTTGATAGTTTTATAAAATATTTCAATAAGGCTGCAGCAATATTTGATAATTCTAAGTTGAAAATTAACGGTAATTTATGGAGAAGGGCGCTTTTATGCAAAGGAGATTATTTATTAAAAAGCGGAAGAAATCTAAGTTTTGTAATTGATGGATTCCATAGAGATATAAGTTGGAAAAGGTTATTAAGAGAAACTGACAAACGTTGTTTTGTAAAAGAATTATTAGACGAGATTGATACTAATAATATTGAGGAAAACCTAAAAAAAGTAATAGGAAAAAGTAAAATAAATGACTGGAGGAAATATTTTATAAAGTATCCAAGATTGGTTGAGAATGGAGGAAGTAGATTCATTCGTAAACAAGATGAGAATAATATCCTTCTCCTAAACACTACTACTACTGCTGGGTATTGTAAAGAATACTACTCTTATGCTTTATACCAAAACTTAAAAAGAAGAAACGTTGATGTTGAGTACATTGAAACAAGAGGTGTTGATGACTATAAGTATGTTCTTATAGGTGATAGTACTTTTATTACTTATGAGTTGAAAAATTCTGATTGGAAATATGTAATTGAGTCTGGTCAACAATTTGAATATTTCAATACACTGGAAGAGGTATTGGATTATTTATTAAAACAGCGGTTAATATAAGGAGGGAAACCTAATCCATTGGTGGATTAGGTATATAAATAAAAAATGGATAGTAAAGCGCGATTTGAGTTAGAAGTACTTCAATTTAAAAAATACCTAATTAATATTTTCAATACTAACCCTAAATTCTGTCAAATTTTATTAATTTCAACAGATAAAATTCTTACCGATAAAGCTAAATTAGAAGATTTTTTAACTATAAAGAAAGGTCTAGAGATTTTAAGTAATTCTTTTGGACAAGATATCAAAAGGTTTGAATTTATATCAGGTCAAATAATATCTTTTTTGAATGCAGCAATAGCATTTTATGATTTTAATGAAAAAGAAGTTTCTCACCTTAAACTAGAATTAATTGATGAATATATTAAATGTTCAAAAATGTATTCTTATCATGGTCTAACCGGTATTGCATACGATTACTTAGTTAAAGCTTTTACTTTTGGGGCAATCCCTGAAGAATTATATAATATATCTTTAGATATAAGTTTTTGGGAGAAGGTAATAGATTCTTTCAAGATAGCAAATGCTAGGGAAATTTTAATATCATTATGTGCAAGTTCATTTTATTTGTGTCGGATCTTAGGATTTCAATATCAAGAGAATCATAATATATTTTGTGAAACTTTAAAGTGGATTAATACAGGAGTGTCATCAACCATTGATGACATAGAATACCTGTGTTTATACGCTGGTTTGATTGTAATGAATGATAATGAAGACAATAGAAAAACTTTATACCAAATTCTAAAAAGACAATATAATTTTGAACTTGATAAAAAAAGTAATGTTGAAATAATTCTAATAACAAGAACAATGGCTTCAGAATTCGGAGTTTTAATGGGAGAAGATCCTTGTCTATGGAGTGAAAGAGGACTTGCGTTTAGGAGTGAGATGCCTCCGGAAGATATAGCATCTCTTGAATTAACCATTTTATTAAAAGATAGTACTTTCGATAAGGAGGCTATATACAATTGTTTACTTTCGTATTTAGATGCCGTTAATGATAATCATAAAAGTGTAATAATGAACTTTCATCAAAGAATGCGTATGAGTGAATTAATAAATAGAACGTTACATGTATCAATAAAGAACGGTGAATACAGTTTCGCTATTAGGTGTGTAAAGTTATGGAGATCTTATTTAGGAAAAGAAATAAAACATAACAATAATGAAATATTTGTTTTAGCTTGCCCAGCATTTTTCGATGATAAAGTAATTTATATTATTGATTGTAATGGAAAGACAACATTTCTAGAATACAGTCGGGATATTTACCTTAAAGAATTTTTAAAAATAAAAAATGAATTTGAAGGTACTTGGACTGTTTTTGCGCAAGATCAAACTCCTTTAATAAAACCTAGACGGCCTATTCCAATTGAAAATAAGTCATCTGAATATGAAACTGCCATTTTAGATTTTTTTGCTATTGATGAGATTGGAAAAGAACTATTAAAGATTGCTGAAGATAAAAAAATAAAAGTACTTGAAGTACCATGGACAAATACTCCTTTAGTATCATATTTGTCTTATTATCTTAATAACTCAGTTTCAACATATGTACAAGATGAAATTAAGAGTGCTTTAGGGGTTAAAAAGGTCTTATTATGGTGTAATCCTGACTCAACCTTATCTGACGCAAAACTTGAACAGCAATCCTTAGAATACATACTTAAAACAAATAAAATTGAATATGAAGTGTTTGCTGAAAACCAGTGTAGTAAACAACTCTTCATAAATAAATATAAAGATAGTAGTTTTGATTTAATTTGGTTGATGTGTCATGGTAACTTTAATTTTGATAATCCATTTGAATCAAATCTAAGGATTTCACCAACGGATTCTATCAATATTCTTGAATTAGAAAGTCTTACTCCGGAAAGAAGAAATAAAAGATTGCTTGTCTTAAATGCATGTCAAAGCGGCACCTCATCTATTAGATATGATTCAATGGGATTTAGTGGTTTAGGCCCTTCATTAACAAATTCAAATCAGAGTGTTATAGGACATTTATGGCTGGCGCAAAGTTTTGCTGCATCAGTTATTGGAACAGTTTTGCTGGAGAATTTAATTTTCAATTCTGAGTATGGGATTGGACTAAGTAAAACATTACAGTTAATAACTCAAGACAAAGATATTTTATTAAATCATTTAAGTCAATTACTTAACGAAGATAGTCAGTTATTGCATTCGCTTACAGAAAGAAATATTGATCTTCGAAAAATTCTCTATTGGGGCTCTTTGGTGTTATTTAATTAAACCACTCCCTAGATTTTTATGACGGTCAGGTAAGAGACTTTCGTTAACAATATTACACGCTCTCATCTTACGGGCGGCAAGAAGGTTTAACATTTGCTACAAAAACAAAAGGTGGTTAATTAATTGGAGATGGATAAAAAGGAAAATGGAAGAATAAATTTAATAAAACAATTGAATCAATTTCATAATTCCTTATTTTAAAGAATCACAGACCTGCAGAATTTTTATCTATTCAATTTTTAAAATTTATGCTGCTTGTTTTTGACTATTTAAAGCGGCATTAATACGATCAGCGGCCAGTTTTGAAGCATTATAAACCAAGGTCACTAGATCAAAGTGAACTTTGGCGCGTTTACCTGTCCGGTAACGAACATTGTTTAATTGAAAGTATAACTTAAGATAAGCATTCACACGTTCCACTGCGGTACGTCGTTTAAAGATAGTTTTCCAAACTTTCGAGCCACGGGCTGGTGCTGTATATTTTCGGAGGTCTGTCGTGATTTTCACTTTATAGATCTTTTGACAAATACCCTCATTGGCTAGCGGACAGTCTTTACATTCCTTTGGACGTGTATATTTGAGTGTTTTGTATTTTGGATCGAAACTATCATATCGATACGAGTGTTCCCGGAAACAAGTGGGGGCGAAATGTTTATCAAAACCTTCTAACTCAGGTTCATTACGCTTGTTATAGGCAATCACAGATTGTTGACCCAATCGGTGAATTTGTTCGTAAATCGGTTCGTAGTCATACCCTGCATCCATCGTTTGATAACGTAAAGTCGGAAGTTGAAGACGCTCATGGATTCCTTTTAATAAAGGAATCGCTGCCTTTCCGTCGTTTAAATTTCCAGAAGAAAAGAGAGATTGAAGAATATATTGGCTTTTTGCTCCAACAGCTAAATGAGCCTTATAGCCATACCAAAAAACATTCTTTCCTTCGCTGTTTTTCTTCACACCCCATTCGGGGTGTTGAGGAATTTCAGCACGAAGTTGATCTAAAGGAACATCTAACTGTTCTTCAATTTTCTTTTCGAAAAGGGGTAGATTGGCTTCGCGTTCAGCTTTTTCAATCAACCATTGTTCTCTTTCTTCTTTTGATTTACGCCCACGTTTCTTGGGTTCTGTTTTTGGTTTTTCCTCTTTTGGAGGTGCTTGATCTTTGGCTTCAAAGTGTGTGGCATCAAGGGCTGCTGTATCATCAGTGATAAATCCTTCTGTCATGGCTTGATATAGAATTGTTTCTTTAACATCTTCAAGAACATTAGATTCACTGAGGATCGTCACCATTCTTGAATAAGCTGCCTCAGAAGGGACAGTATCAGAAACCAAAAAGCCGCAGTCTAGTCGGAAAATCATATCGTTTCTTAATCGCTTTACCAAATCTTTAATGAATGGAATCCGTTCCGTTAATCGGGCAACTAATGAGTAAATCATCGCTGCATAATTCAGTTCAATGGGTCTACCAAAACGAGACTTCTTCGTTACCACAGCGAAGATAGGATCAATGTCGATAGCAGAAAAAACTGCTTCAAAACGATGGGTAGGTTCTAAATCATATAATTCTTGTAGTCCAAACAGGCTTCCTTGCCTTATAATAGTCATAGGGAGTCTTCCTCCAGTCTATAAGTTTGTGTGGTGCTTACTTATTTCGACATTTTGGGGAGGTACTCCTTTTTTTAGTGCTTGAAAGCCTTGAGCCCGTAGGGCTCAGATTTATGAAATTGATTCAATTAAATGAAATCTTAGAATTAGCAAAAACAGTTTACAATACACCTGATTTTAAATTTAATAAGGCAACATATTATGGTCAGATCTGGTTAGATGTGATGGAATGTTTAAAAAGTGATGGGGAAAAGATTCCTGAGAATATAACTAGGAAAATTTTCAAAGTTTTTATAGTTTTTGACTCAGTTAAATATCTAATGGGAACAAAGGCATATTTTAATCAATCTTTTTTAGCGTGGGAAGAAAAAGTGAGAAATCTATTTGAAGCTAATAATGAAGAAGAATTTGATTGTTTAGCATATGAATTTTATGTAGGTTCATTTATGTCTATGGATGGTAAATTAATTTATTTCTGTAATATGAATACAAGTGAAGGAAAAGCTGAGACAAAAAGTCTTTGTGAATACTTTATTGACCCCAGATTGTTTATTGAGTGCAAAAATTTATTTGGAATTACCAAAAACACTATTGATAATAATATAAGGAAAGCAAATAAACAATTAAGAAGTACTATGAATGAAATAACAGTAGATTACCCGATAGGAGCTACTTTTTTAGACTTATCGGAGGAAATTAAATTAAATGATAGAAACATGATTAACGGTAAAATTGTAGAGGCATTACACAGGTTAAGACAGTGTTCCGAAACCCATTTTCTAATAGTTACATATATGAATGTGGTAAGCGACAATGGAACGTCTGATTCATATAGCCAAGCAAGGTTAATAGTTAATCCATTATATAAAGACAGTATTTTAACTAAAGAAAACCTTCTTCTTTTTCATCCTAGATTTAGAATGGTTTCTATACCTAATGAAGATTTCTCTTTATTTGATGTATATGACTTTATTGACGGAAAAAGATTAAAAGGGATTTCTTTTGATAAACTTTTTTGCATTTGAATTTAATATCTAGATAAGTAAGAATTTATGGAGTGAATTCATGAATAAAAAAGAACATCTACGGAAGTTACTTAATATTGAAAAAGGAAATCCTTCATACGCAGAGATGAACACAGAAATTAAGAGCTACAATAAATTCATTAGGGATTTGAAATTAAATGCTTTTAATAAAGTGGCTGATAACATATTTAAGGATTTTTACTGTCAAGAAGTAACTCTAAAAAGTATTACTGCTAAAAAACGTGGAAAGGAATTCTTGGAGAGTAAATTAGTCGAATTTGCAAAAGTTCAAGAAAAACATTACAAAAATGTTATTTATCCCCCTATGATTAGTGAGATATTAACAGGTCATAGAGTATCCGATGCCGATATAATAAGAGTAGAGCATAAGAACAAACATTCGATTACGCTCACTGATGATGAAACAGATATTTTTAGTTTAGATTTGTTTATGTTAAATTTCAGAAATGATTGGACTAGCCTTAATTTATTTATAGACGAAACATTAAATCTAGTTTTTAACTACAATACACAAAAGAATATGGAGTTAATAAATGTCTCTCAATTTAAAATTCTTATAGAGGAAACAATACAAGAATATATAAATATCAAGGATAATCACCAAAATGTTAGAAGAGAAGTTCAGACATTAAATCCGTATCTTAATCTTTATATATATTGTAGAAACGTATTTATATTAGATTATTTTAAGTTAACCTTACCCAACTATTCTTTATTTAAAGAATTCAAAAACTTAGAAGCGCCTTTAAAACAAAAAGAACTTTATTCACTAGGAGAGGTTTCAGATATTTACAAATTCCTTGTTAATAAAAGCACTACTTCTGCTAGGAATGTATACGAAAATATGAAGAAAAACTTCCAAGGAAGTAGATACATGCAAAGGTTTAAGAACAATAAAGGTGAATACGTATTTAGTAATTTGAGCATCCCAATAGCTTACTACATATATTATAGAAAAAAGAACCATAATCCTGAACAGGACTTGGATTATTTTATAAATAACCATATTATAGAAAATAGAGTTGCGCCAGTCATAAATGCTAAATTTAATGCGGACCATGAAAGAATTGAAGCACTTAATAGATACATAAACTTTATTGAAGTGGAATTTAAATTTAAAGATATTTTTTCAACAATAAATCATAGGTATCAAACTACAATGATTAATTTTCTTGCTGAAACAATTGTAAATTTGTTTTATAGATGTTCGGGATTATCCAAGCAAAATGTGTACAATCTTTTTTGATAATTAGATAAACTAAAATTTTGTAAATATCTTTTAGATAAATTATAGTAGGGGAAAATTCCAAATTGAAAATTTCCGTTTTTCATTGTTACCATATTGTACTCTTATAGTTATTAAAGCTAAAGGAGGCCCTAATATGGTTAAACAAGTATGTATTAGTTGTAAGAAAAATAGTGAATTATATCCGATTTTTAAAAAGGGTACAATTATTGGGGATGAAGATGATTATTCAAGAAAAGTGATCTGTAAGGGTTGTTTAGAAGGCAGCGAAGAGTATGGAGTTTGTGAATTATGCAGTGAAAAAACAGCTTATCGTATTGAAGATCTAGATGCTTATGAATGCGGATTATATTGCAAAGAACATTTTTCAGAAGTCATTCCAGAAGATGAAGACGAACATGAAGATTGGGAAAGTTTTGGGGAGTATATGGTTGATCCTTCTCATTGGGACTAATTTCTATTTTTGACTCTAAATGCTTTTCGATAATAAAAGGTATTCTATTTAAAACTTGTGTGACCTTTATGATTTAAATTGCTAACAAATACGGTAAATTCCCGTTAAATATGTTACACCTCTGATTCAGTAGGGGATAGACATACAGCACTTCTTTGGATACATCGTTAAAGATATTACACACTCTCATCTACGGGCGGCTTAATGTATTATTGCCTTTTACACGATAATATGATTATTGATTTAAAAGTATAAGGTAAACACCACTACATATTTATCTGCCATCACCATCCAAGTAGAGTGTGAAAACAACTGTTTCAACATATCTGTTTGAAGTTGCTAACATTTTGCTAACGTCTTCCCACGAAAAACGGTAAATCCCCGTTAAAGATGTTACAACTAAAAACATCCAAAGCGTTGATTTACCGCACTTTTTGCACTCAAAGTTAACAATATTACACTCTAGAAAACTACGGGCGGCATGATGTAATAACGCTCAGACCTCAATCTCTAGGTATATAGGGTTTTAAGGAAACCTGCTAACATATTCTAAATTTAAGAGGCTTCTCATTAGTTGACTAAACTTTTGGGAAGCCTCTTCTTATTTATCCCTTAAGGCTATTAAATAATGTAATTTTATTCCATGTGATTCCTTTGTCTATGAAAAGCTTAAATGTTACAGCTAGCACATCAAAAAGTACTACAACTCAATGTTAACAATATTACACTCTAGAAACTTGTGGAAGGCATGTTGTAATTTGTCCCTCAACCCCTTGATTTTTAAAGACTTCATGTAGTCCTAGAGAGAAAATATTAAGTCGTTTGTTATTGCAGCTTTTAAGCATCGTCCATCAGCGCAAAATTATTAAGCCGATTATATTATCTAGACGTTTAGATTGATTCAAATTGAACCGTAGTGTTACCCTTGTTGACCCGAGCAATACCAGAGATTACTTCATTAGAGTACTTCAAAGATTACTTCAGAAGAAAAAGATAATATGACCTCTTTCATTTCAATTTCTATTAAGTAAAAAAATTTTCACATCCCTGTCCTTTTATTGATTTTAAAGCTATATAAACAGTGAAGGGACTTGAACCAATCGGTGGGCTACTCGTGTCTTACGAGCGTATCTAGGTTCCTTTTAAAAAAAGTCATACAAAGGAGAGGTTCGAGTTGAGTAGGTTATTGATCAATGAAAGTCCAGTCATGATTATTCCTAGTTTAGCAGCTAAGATTGGTTTAAATGAGGCCGTTGTGTTGCAGCAAATTCATTATTGGCTTGGAATCAGCAAACATCACATTAATGGTAGAACCTGGGTTTATAATACCTATGAAAAGTGGCAGAAGCAGCTGCCTTTTTGGTCAGTAAGTACGATTAAGCGGACGATTCGTTCGTTGGAGATGCTAGGATTACTGCTATCTGATAACTGGAATCAGATGAAAATGGATAAAACCAAATGGTACAGCATTGACTATGAAAAATTGCAAGAGCTTGAAAATAACCTGCCCGAGAGCGAAGCTGCTTCTATAGAGGAAACAATACCTGAGGAAGAGCCGGAGAAGACACGGGAATCGGCAGACAATGCAACAGCGAAAAGGCGGATTCCATATGCTGAAATTATTGGTTATTTGAATGAGAAGACGGGAAAGAACTATAAATTAACTTCGATTAAAACGAGGGAACTCATTTCAGCCAGATATGGAGAAGGGTTTACGCTGGAGGATTTTAATCGAGTCATCGATTTAAAGTCAGCCGAATGGCAGTCAGATCCTGTTTGGAATAAGTTTCTACGGCCAGAGACATTGTTTGGGACAAAATTTGAATCCTATCTGAATCAGCAGGAAGGGAAGAAGAGATTAACGGAGGAGGATTTTAACTTTGATGAGTAAAAAAGAGAGTTATAAGTTGATGGAACTTATTCAAGTCTTTTATGAAAAATTTCAGTTTGATCAACATAAGCTGGATGCCTGGTACATGATCCTGCAAAAATATACATATGATAAAGTGCTTGGGAACCTACTAAAATTTGTGGAAAAGTCACCGCATCCACCAAAGATTAGCGATTTGGTCCAGGATTCATCTGAGGGACGCTATATCCCTAAATCTTTTGTACTCGACTTAACTGCAGGGGAAGATTGGTAGAACTGCTGCTCCATTTTGGCAAAGATAAAGTCTTGGATATAGTAATTTTGCCTAATTGAACAATGACTTTGTTCTGAACCTTTTTATGTGCCTTAAAAGCTTCAATCACCTCTTTATCGTATTAAAAACACCAAGTAATCATGTTCGAGACCATTTTGTTTTGTTGTTTCTAAAAACCAGGCAAGCTCTTCTTTTTCTAAGTAATTTGGAACCTCCTCTTCTTCCATGTTAGTTCATGTGGGGCTATAATAAAGGAAAAGTATGGGGGAAATATGAATATATCCGACGGTCTTTCCATCTTGCATTACAATGTATTTCCTTATATCATTTAGAAATATATTATAATAGAAATATTTAATCAAAAGGAGAAAGATATGAATCAAAAGATTCTTCCGGCTTGCTCCAGCATGAGGGACTTTGAAACTTTTCTGAACAGTCCTTATGAAATTGGGGTAATACTTGAAATGCATATGGCCCAAATCAAAAACATCGGTAAAATGGCTGAGGAAAATGGCAAAAAAATAATCTACCATGTCGATATGATTCATGGGATTAAAAGCGATGATTATTCAACCGAGTTTATTTGTCAGGAATATAAACCATATGGCCTGATATCTACTAAATCCAATGTGATTATGAAAGCCAAGCAGAAAGAAGTGCTGGCCATCCAAAGAATTTTTTTAATTGATTCCCATGCTCTTCAAAAAAGCTATCAACTTCTTCTAAAGACAAAACCTGACTATATTGAGGTGCTTCCAGGAGCTATGCCTTCTATAATCACTGAAGTGAAACAGGAGGTAAAGATTCCGCTTATTGCAGGAGGACTGATTCGTACGATGGAAGATACCGAAAAAGCACTCGCTGCCGGTGCAGTTGCCGTAACAACTTCTAAGAAGGAGCTTTGGACCGAGTTTCATGCCAAATAACACTATATTTATTATAAAAAACAAATTAATCTGAAAAATAATATTGACAGCGTTTTCATTCCTTGTTTATAATTGAGCTACAAGTTAAGAAAAGTGACGGAGACCATGGAGATTCACGCAGATGTACCCTGAATGGGTGTGTCCTGTTGTGAATCTCCTTTTTCTGTTTTCTTGGCTTAAATTAAAACAGAAAACTGGAAGGGGATGTAAAAATGTCAGGCTTCATGGGAGAGGTAATTGGAACAATGATTCTCATCGTATTCGGTGCGGGAATTGGGGCAGGATCAACACTGAAAAGTTCATACTCAAAGGATGCAGGCTGGATTGTCATAACCATTGCCTGGGGACTCGCAGTAACTATGGGTGTTTTCGCTGTTGGTTCAATCAGTGGTGCACACCTGAATCCTGCTGTGACTCTGGCTTTGGCTATTAATGGTTCGTTTCCTTGGTCCGATGTAGCGGGGTATATTGCTGCTCAGATGATCGGTGCGATTTTGGGAGCCACTCTTGTTTTCCTTCATTACTTGCCACATTGGAAATTAACCGAAGACCCAGCTGCAAAATTAGGAGTATTTGCTACAGGACCAGCAATTCCAAACACATTTTCAAATCTGTTTAGTGAGCTTTTTGGTACTTTTATCCTCGTGCTTGGATTGCTTTTCATCGGGGCAAACAAATTTACAGAAGGCTTAAATCCTATCGCTGTTGGTTTATTGATTGTTGTAATTGGTATGTCACTTGGAGGAACAACTGGGTATGCAATCAATCCTGCCCGTGACCTTGGTCCAAGGATTGCTCACTTTATTCTTCCGATTCCAGGAAAAGGCGATTCTAACTGGGGGTATGCGTGGATTCCAGTAGTTGGCCCGCTAATGGGTGGAGCTCTTGGCGCAGTTACTTATCAGGCACTCTTTGTTGGGGAATTGAATACCTCTTTTTGGGTGGTACTTGGGGCTGTGGCTGTAATTCTCGTGCTGGCTTATTCAGTTGGCAAAAATCAGTCAAGTGAAGTTAAATTATCTAGCATTAACTAAATGAACCGAAAGAAAGAGAATCAATAGGAGGAATGGCAATGGAAAAATTTATTTTATCACTGGATCAGGGGACAACAAGTTCACGGGCAATTCTTTTCAATAAAGCAGGGGAAATTGCCCATGTGGCCCAGAAAGAATTTACTCAGCACTTCCCAAAACCAGGCTGGGTAGAGCATGACGCAAACGAAATCTGGGGTTCGATTCTTTCCGTGATTGCAAGTGTTTTGTCGGAATCCAATGTAAAGCCAGAACAGATTGCTGGGATCGGGATCACAAACCAGAGGGAAACCACAGTTGTTTGGGATAAGGAAACTGGAGTTCCTGTGTACAAGGCAATTGTTTGGCAGTCCAGGCAGACGAGCGGGATTTGTGATGACTTGAAAGAAAAGGGATACAATGATCTGTTCAGGGAGAAAACTGGACTTTTGATTGATGCCTATTTCTCAGGTACAAAAGTAAAGTGGATTTTGGATAACGTAGAAGGTGCAAGGGAAAAGGCTGAACAAGGGAAACTTCTTTTTGGCACAATCGATACTTGGCTGATTTGGAAACTTTCAGGAGGAAAGGCTCACGTAACTGACTACAGTAATGCATCCAGAACATTAATGTATAACATTTACGAACTGAAATGGGACGAGGAGCTGCTTGATATTCTTGGAGTCCCTATGTCCATGCTGCCTGAAGTTCGTCCATCTTCAGAGGTATATGCAAATACAGTCGACTATCACTTTTTTGGCAAAGAAGTTCCGATTGCTGGAGCAGCTGGTGACCAGCAGGCTGCCTTATTCGGCCAGGCCTGCTTCGAAGAAGGGATGGCCAAGAACACATATGGCACTGGCTGTTTCATGCTGATGAATACGGGTGAAAAAGCAGTCAAATCGGAAAACGGCTTGCTTACTACACTTGCTTGGGGACTTAACGGTAAAGTAGAATATGCCCTCGAAGGAAGCATTTTTGTTGCAGGATCTGCAATCCAATGGCTCCGCGATGGCTTAAGGATGCTAAAGAATGCAAAAGACAGCGAAGATTATGCTCGTAAAGTAGAATCAACAGACGGAGTTTATGTTGTTCCGGCATTTGTTGGTCTTGGAACCCCGTACTGGGACAGCGATGTAAGAGGAGCGGTATTTGGAATCACAAGGGGAACAAATAAGGAGCACTTTGTCCGTGCAACATTAGAGTCCCTTGCCTATCAGACAAGAGACGTTCTTTCTGCCATGGAGGCAGATTCAAACATTGAGCTGAAAACGCTTAGGGTTGATGGCGGAGCTGTAATGAATAATTTCTTGATGGAATTCCAAAGCAATATTCTGAATGTTCCTGTAGAGCGTCCAGTAGTAAATGAAACTACCGCATTGGGAGCTGCCTATTTAGCAGGCCTAGCAGTCGGTTATTGGGAAAGCCAGGAAGAGATTGCAAAACAGTGGGCAGTCAACCGTACTTTTGAACCTTCCATGGATGAAGTGCAGCGTGAGGAATTGTATAACGGCTGGGTAAAAGCGGTAAAAGCCACAATGGCTTTTAAATAAGATACATTTTTGGAAGGTTTTAATCACTTTATTTTTTAAGGTCAGTTTGTTATAATCAAAACAAGTTAATAAGACGGCAGGAGACATGGAGAGACCGTAAAGCATTACCAGGGGTAGAATGGGTGATGTTTTTTACGGTCTCTTTTCCTGTTTAAGGAGGAAAATTTTCATGTTCACAAACTTAAAACGAAAGAAGATAACCGAGACACTTGGTGAAAAGACCTTTGATTTACTCGTTATTGGCGGAGGAATAACTGGAGCCGGGATAGCTCTTGACGCTTCCACAAGAGGAATTGATACAGCACTCGTGGAGATGCAAGATTTTGCTGCTGGAACTTCCAGCCGATCTACCAAGCTAGTACACGGCGGCCTCCGTTACCTCAAGCAGCTGGATGTCAAAGTTGTCGCAGAGGTCGGGAAGGAAAGAGCCATCGTTTACGAAAATGGGCCTCATGTTACCACACCTGAATGGATGCTGCTACCTTTACATACAGGAGGGACTTTTGGCAGCTTTAGTACGTCCATAGGGCTTAAGGTTTACGATTTCCTTGCTGGAGTGAAAAAGAGCGAGAGGCGTATCATGCTTACAAGGGAACAAACCCTTGAAAAGGAACCATTGATCAAAAAGGAAGGCCTTAAAGGCGGAGGCTACTATGTTGAATACAGAACAGATGACGCACGTCTGACTATTGAGGTTTTAAAGGCAGCTGTCGAAAAAGGAACAACAGCAATTAACTATACTAAAGTCATAGACTTGCTGCAAAAAAACGGCCGGGTTTGGGGAGTTAAGGTGAAGGATTTAACTACTGGCGAAGAATATGAGGTGCATGCCAAAAAAGTAATTAATGCAACTGGGCCGTGGGTTGACACAATTAGAGAGCTAGATGGATCCAAACAAGGGAAAAAATTGATTTTATCAAAAGGAGTTCACATTGTTATTGATCAATCCCGTTTCCCTTTGAAGCAGGCAGTCTACTTTGATACACCAGATAAGCGGATGGTTTTCGCAATCCCGAGGGAAGGTAAAGCCTATGTGGGAACAACCGATACTTTTTATAATGATGATAAAACAAATCCAAGAATGACAACAAGTGACAGAGATTATTTACTCAATGCTATTAATTATATGTTTCCGGAGGTAAAAGCAAAGCCTGAGGACATAGAATCAAGCTGGGCCGGTATCCGTCCCCTAATTCATGAAGAAGGAAAAAATGCATCCGAAATTTCGAGAAAAGATGAGATTTGGGAATCGGGCACAGGGTTGATCACGATTGCCGGAGGGAAACTGACAGGATACAGAAAAATGGCTGAAACGATTGTTGACCTATTAGTGAAAAAGTTTAATGAAGAGGAAGGAAAAAGTTATGGAGCCTGCCAAACAAAAAGGATTCCGATTTCAGGAGGAGACTTTGGCGGTTCAGCTGAATTTCAGAGATATGTAGAAATGGCAGCGGAAATTGGGGTGCAATCAGGATTGACAAAAAAAGAAGCGCTATCCCTTGCCTCATTCTATGGATCAAATGCTCCGATTGTGTTCGATTTGTTTAGTAAAAACAAAGATAATATAAAGAAATACGGACTCCCTAACGTATTGGCTGCTAAACTGATATATGGAATCGAACATGAAATGGTTGTAACTCCACTCGATTTTTATTTTCGAAGGACAGGAGACCTGTTATTCGACATTCAATCCGTGAATGAATGGAAGGAAAGCGTCCTGTCTTATATGTCGGATATTTATAATTGGACACAGCAAGAAAAAGACGAATTTACAGCAAGCCTTAATAAGGAACTAACAGAAGCCACTATCTCCCTTGCCATTTAAAATACGAAGATTTTATAGAGTAATTCTTTATCCGGTCTGAAAGATAATATAACAAAATCCTTGGAGGTCTAATTCAATTCGTATTAGGCCTTCTTTTAATTTAGATGAACGTATTACGAATAATAAGTTTTTTTAGAATTGTTGGAAAAAATTATGATAAAATTGCTTATAACCATGTGAGAACTTCTATCAAAAGGATGATAGAATGCGAGGAGGGACTTTCCATGTATGAGATGACGATACAGGTATTCCAGAAAAATGGTCTGCATGTTCGCAGTGCTGCATCCTTCATAGCCCTGATGCAAAACTCCTTGAAGGAAGAACTGGCCTTGAAGAATATTTTTGTTGAATATCAGGGCAGGCGCGTAGATGTTACTAATCTGCTTTCTCTTGTTTCACTAAAAGTAAAACAGGGAGAAATAATCAAACTGATATTTGAAGAAGAGATCGCAAAGGAACTTGATGAGGAAATTAGGGCTTTTTTTAAAAAGAGAGAAAAGGTAGACAGGCAGGAACTAGAAGCGGACAGGCTTCTCATGGAAAGTTCGGTTTCCCTGCAGGAGGCGATCTCCAATCTGCCAAATGGAATGGTCGTTGTTAACAGCAAGAATGTTATTACCTTTGTTAATGACGCCGCCGTGAGGCTTTTGGACATGCCTGCTAATGAGCTTTTGAACAAAAAAGCAAACGAAGTAATCCCTGATTCAAGGCTTCATGAAATCCTGCAGACAGGAGAAACAACATTTGCCGAAAAACAAATATTGAAAAAGTATACGATCCTGTCAAACAGGGCTCCCATTTTCCTGAATGGGGAAATCATTGGTGCAGTCGGAATCTTCCAGGACATTTCTGACTTTGAAAAGATCCATTCAGAGCTAAGGAGAGAAAGGGAACTTCAAGAGCAGCTAAACCTGGTCCTTGATTCTGTAACGGATTTTATCGCCCTTACTGACATTAACGGATGCTTTACCTATAAGAACGACCCCATGGACAAGCTCCTTGATTCCTTGCCTGAAAATCGGTTTGTTGAAAAAATAATCGGCAAAAAAGCATGGAAGGCCATTGTGGAGGGAAGGACTTCTTCGTATAACGATATCCATGTTATTCAAAGTGAATCCTATTTTGTCAAAGTGAATCCTATTTTGATAGATAAAAGGTTTCGTGGGACTGTTGTTTCCCTTAGCCCATGCAATGAAGTGAAGTTA
Organism: Neobacillus sp. B24; assembly: GCF_055381825.1. Classification (NCBI taxonomy): domain Bacteria; kingdom Bacillati; phylum Bacillota; class Bacilli; order Caryophanales; family Bacillaceae; genus Neobacillus; species Neobacillus sp. B24. Next base: position 348,419 of record NZ_AP035777.1, read on the forward strand.
TTAATGAAAAAGCTTGAGTTCATGGAAGAACGGGCGAAATACCTTGAGCATGAACTCTCGAAGCATTTGCAGCTGGATGATTCGTTTTCTTCCATAATTGGACGAAGCGGGACCCTGCTTGAAAGCTTGATCATTGCCAATAAGGTTTCAAGGACGATATCCACCGTCCTGATTACTGGGGAAAGCGGTACCGGCAAGGAACTGGTTGCACGAGCGATCCATGAGTCCAGCAGCAGAAAAGACAGACCATTCATCAGGGTTAATTGTGCCGTCATTCCCCGAAATCTGATTGAAAGTGAACTGTTTGGCCATGAAAAAGGAGCTTTCACAGGCGCTGATAAAACTCGCCAAGGGAAATTTGAATTAGCCAACAAGGGTACGATTTTTCTAGATGAAATTGGAACATTGGATATCGATCTCCAAGCCAAACTGCTGAGAGTACTACAGGAGAGGGAAATAGAGAGGGTGGGAGGAAATAAAACTATAAAGCTTGATGTCCGGATTATTGCTGCTACCAATGAGGACCTCTTTAAAATGATGAATGAAAAGAAATTCAGGGGAGACCTATACTACCGCCTGAATGTAATTCCGATTCACTTGCCGCCCTTGCGAAACCGGAAGGGCGATATTCCCTTGCTCGCAGACCATTTCAGAAAACTCTATAATAGCCTTTTGGGAAAAAGTATCAAGCGTTTTGAAAAGGGTTTCCTTGAAGTGCTAGGAGACTATCATTGGCCTGGGAACATCAGGGAACTGCAAAATATCATTGAACGAACAGCTGCCCTTACTGGGGATGAGATGCTTTATTGCAAAGACTTACCTCCGTATATATTGAACCAGGGCAAGGCAGGGCTTCAATTGGACTTTAATGATGAGATTTTACCACTAGAAGAATATGAAAAGCAGATATTTGAACATGCGGCCCGGTACTTCCCCAGCTATAACCAGCTTGCAAAGGCATTGGGAATCACTCATAAAACGGCTGCTAGCAAACTGAAAAAATATCATCTAGATCACCTCCTTGGGAAAAAGTATCAATTGACTTAAGAAATATTACCAGACAAACTGGAGATTTCCCTATTTATTAAGGTATAAACTTTGGCATGCTTCTTGCATCCCTACCTATTGAAACATAAAAAGGAGGGTTTTAAATGAAAAAATTGATCAATCAGCCTGAAACTGTTGTTTCAGAAATGGTAGCAGGGTTTGTGGCGGCCTATCCAACAAAGGTAAAACAGGTACCGGGAACAAATGTCATTGTCCGGGCAGATGCTCCTGTCTCCGGAAAAGTCGGTATCGTCAGCGGCGGCGGAAGCGGGCATGAGCCAGCTCATGGAGGTTTTGTCGGAAAGGGGATGCTTGATGGAGCTGTGGCAGGCGAAGTTTTCACCTCTCCTACACCTGACCAGATTTTTGAAGCCATCAAGGCAGTGGATGGCGGAAAAGGCGTACTGTTGGTTATCAAGAATTACACCGGTGATGTCATGAACTTTGAAATGGCAGCAGAATTGGCGGAAGCGGAAGGGATTAACGTTGAAAAAGTGATTGTTGACGATGATGTGGCAGTCGAAAATTCTACATATACAGTTGGAAAACGGGGAATTGCCGGAACCATCTTTGTTCATAAAATAGCAGGTTCACTGGCACAAACAGGAGCTTCACTCGAAGAAGTGGCAGCGGTTGCAAAAAAGGTGGTTGACAATATGAGTTCAATGGGAATGGCTTTGACACCTTGCACGGTTCCTGCAGCAGGCAAGCCAGGTTTTATTCTTGGAGAAAATGAAATGGAAATCGGCATGGGCATCCATGGAGAGCCAGGTATTGAAAGAAGTGACATCAAATCGGCTGATGAAGTAACGGATATACTGCTTGAAAAAGTCCTTAACCAGCTGAAGCTTTCTGAGGGCAGCGAAGTCGCTGTGATGATTAATGGACTAGGAGCCACTCCGTTAATGGAACTATATATCGTCAACAATCGTGTATCTTCCGTTTTAAAAGAAAGGAAGGTCTCTGTCCAGGAAACCTTCATCGGCGAATATATGACCTCCCTTGAAATGGCAGGATGCTCAATAACGCTTCTTCGCCTTGATGAACAATTGGCAGAACTGTTAAATTCACCAGCAGATACAATCGCTTTTAAAAAATAACATAAAGGAGAAGGTTTTATGTCTTTCGCAGTCGAACAGGCCAGGAAATGGCTGACCAATCTGAACAAAGTCTATCAGCAAGAAAAAATGCATTTGACAGATCTGGACCTGGCAATTGGCGATGGTGATCATGGAATCAACATGGCTAGAGGATTCAATGAATTGGTAAATAAACTGGAAACGGTTGAGTACCATGATTTAGGCTCCTTATTCAAGGATGCCGGAATGGTGCTGCTTTCTAAAGTGGGTGGAGCGTCCGGGCCGCTGTACGGCACTGCCTTTATAAAAGCCGCTGGTTCCTTACAAGATAAAAAAGAAATAAATGCAGCAGAAATGACAGTTGCTTTGGGTGAAGCCCTTGAAGGTTTAAAGATGAGAGGCAGGGCTGCTTTGCATGATAAAACGATGCTTGATGTATGGATTCCAGCAGTTGAATTCTTAAAACAACAGGAAGGAAAAGTGGATTGGGAGGAGTTCATCAAGTTAACAGAAGAAAAAATGGAGGAAACAAAGAGCCTTGAAGCGAAGAAAGGACGGGCATCCTATTTAGGCAAGCGATCTGTCGGCCATATTGATCCTGGAGCCGCTTCATCTTGCTTCTTGCTGTCCGAATTAGCCAAAGTATGCAAGGGAGCCCAACTATGAGCAATGTAGGAATAGTCATCATCTCTCACAGCGCGGAGCTTGTAAAAGGGCTTGAGGAGCTTTTGAATCAAATCCAGCAAAGTGTTCCAATCGCTGCCGCTGGCGGGACGGACGACAATGAAATTGGAACAGATGTCTTTAAAATCAAGCAGGCGATAGAATCGGTATACTCTGATGAAGGAGTCGCTATCTTGTTTGACTTAGGAAGCGCATTAATTAATGCCGAAATGGCTCTTGAAATGCTGGAAAATAAAAATGTGAAAATTGTCGATGCCCCCTTGGTGGAAGGGGCGTACGCTGCTGTCATCCAATCAGGGATCGGCTGCAGTCTTGAAGAGGTGGTTGCTGCCGCTGAAGCTGCACGGAATCTTCAAAAGGTTATGAAATAGTCAAGCAACTGAGGTGAACGTTATGATCGAGCGCGAGATAACTGTTTTAATTGAAAAGGGGCTGCATGCAAGACCAGCAGCATTGCTTGTGAAAAAACTGAATGAGTTCAGCAGCAACGTGGAGTTTTTAGCTGGAGGAAAGAAACTGTACCCTAAAAGTATCCTGAGCCTGATGACCTCTGTCATAAAACAGGGAGAAATCATTCAGGTAACAGTGAATGGCAGTGATGAAAAGGAAACAATGGATTGGCTTATTAACTATTTACAAAAGGTGTGAATATGATCTTTAATGGACAAAGCCTTATTCCTGTTTCCAAAAATAAGAGCCAATATGAATTGTTTTTAAAAAGCAGCTATGAATTTGGGGTGTATCTGGATACTGAGCTGACACAATTAAAACCAATATCTCAACTGGCAAAGGAATACAACAAGAAAGTCTTGATTAATACAGATCTGATTCAGGGGCTAAAGAATGATGAATACTCGATAGAATATATTTGCCAAGAAATCAAACCCTATGGAATTATTTCCACAAGACCAAGAGTAATTACCAAAGCAAAACAGCGGAATATGTTGACTATCCAGCGGATTTTCCTTCACGACTCGCATGCGTTGGAAAAGAGCTACGCGATCGCACACAAAACTCAGGCTGATTATCTGGAAATCCTTCCAGGGATTATACCAAGTTTCATCAATAAGATTACAAGAGAAGTAAACATCCCCATTCTTGCAGGTGGACTGGTCACAACAAAAGAGGAGCTAAACTGCGCACTAAACGCAGGGGCCCGGGCAGTAACCAGTTCCCATGTACCTTTGTGGGAGGCAATTGAGATAGTAAATTCACATCAATCTGCAAAAGCCTGAATTGGCATTTGAGACCAAGGGGACGGTTCTCCCGGCTTTTTGTTGCATGGCAACATGCATAGATTGCCACGAGAATCGTCCTTGCGTTTTTATCCAAAACGTTAATATACCTCACTTTTTGTACTCGATAAACAATTTTACACTCAAGCAGCCTATGGGCGGCATGATGTAATAGGGGTTTTAAAACCTTGTTATACCAACGTCTAAAATGAATATATGCTTTTCTTGTCCTCGGATTTGTCCTCGTTTTATAAAAAATAGGGCAACCTATGACTAAAAGGCTAACTATAGGAGAAGGTCTTTCATCAGTTTGCTAAACTGTTGGGAGGCCTTTTCTTCCATATTGGCAGTCATATGAGCATAGAGATATTCATTGTCGTATTAATATCTGTATGTCCAAGACGCTGTTGGCGATAGCAATAGCACGTCCAATGCCTCTTCCTGCGCCAGTAACTATTGCAGTTTTTCCATTTAAAGAAATCATTTTATCACTCCTAAAATTATTACAAATTGAAGTAGTTCATTCTAACAGAAAAACCGCAATCTTGCATGGAAACAGTTTGCGGTCTTTCCTATTTAGAACTCGAGGAATAATATATTTATTCTAAGTTGGCGTGTCTACCGTACATCTTATTGGTATCCAAACTTTTTTTCTCCATGAACCGAAGAATCACAGCGTCGTAAAATAGTAAAAGTGTTTGCTCAAATAATGAGCCCATTGGTTGAATCGTCTTAAAATCACTCTCCGACTGATCTTTAGGTGAGCCAGGCAACTTAATTGTGATATCCGCTAATTGTCCAATAGTGGACTCAGGGAAAATAGTTACAGCTGCAATCGTCCCACCGATGCTTTTTGCTTTCTCAGCCATGGAAACTAAACCTTTCGTTTCTCCTGAACCTGATCCAATGATTAAGATGTCATCTTTTTCAAAGTTAGGGGTTACTGTTTCGCCAATCACAAAGGCATCAATCCCCATGTGCACCATTCGCATGGCGAATGATTTTGCCATAAATCCAGATCTACCTGCGCCTGCAACAAAGATTTTTTTTGATTCAAGAATCCCATTTACTAATTTTTCAGCTTCATCATCCGAAATTAAATCTACGGAGCGATTTAACTCTTTTATGATTTCAGCTAGGTATTGAGTTGTATTCATGATCTGAATTACCCTTGATTAATCATTTGTTGCATTTTGGCAGCAGCAACTTTTTTATCAGCTTGTCCAGTAATCCCGCCACCTACAATGACAAGGTCTGGTTGTACTTTGATGACTTCTGGAAGTGTGTCTAACTTAATACCACCTGCGATTGCAGTTTTAGCATTTTTTACAACACCTTTGATGGTTTGTAAATCTTCAAAAGAGTTCTTTCCAACTGCTTGAAGATCGTAGCCAGTATGAACACAAATATAATCAACGCCCATAGCGTCCACTTCTTTTGCACGTCCAGCAAGATCTTTTACAGCAATCATATCAACAAGGATTTTTTTACCTTGTTTTTTCGCTTCTTCAACAGCACCTTTAATAGACATATCTTCAGCAGTTCCAAGAATTGTGACGATATCTGCACCTGCTTCAGACGCTTTCATTACTTCATAACCAGCTGCATCCATGATTTTTAGGTCTGCTAATACCTTTAAGTTAGGGAATGCTTTTTTAACTGCTTTTACAGCATGAAGACCTTCGTTAATTACAACCGGTGTACCGATTTCAACGATATCAATATGTTCCTCTACTTCTTTTACCAGCTCAATTGCTTCTGGGATATTGACTAAATCTAATGCTAATTGTAATTCCATCTATATTCACTCCTATAATTTTTTTATTGTTTTACAGTGATAATGTCTCCAAAGGGTAATAATACTTGTACAGTAATATTATCCTTATAGTGCATTATCTGTACCTGCCAGCAATAAGGGATATCTCGCTGAACAATTGCAAGTATACAACGTATATAACAACAATAAAAGTACGCACTTTTATTTTACATAGTGTTAAAAAGTATACCATAATACATTATGGCAAATGCCATATGGGGCTAACGCCAAAAGCTTCAACACATAAAGAATATTGTTCTCAACAAATTTATATCACATATATTTTTGTGGCTAGGGAGAGGATGCTCACCCTGGCTTTTTAACTTTATAGGAAAGTATAAAATCCGACTTTGAGAATTGTCCAGCTCCAGCGCCTAGCCCCTCGGGTCAAATAACCCTATGCAAATAAAGTCAAAGAGCGACTTTTCCTGCAGAAGGACATTTCCTGTCGGGGCTGACCAAGGCGCTTGCGCTTTTCTTATTTATTTAACATAAAAATAGATGAGTTTATTTCTTATAGTATACATTTTGTTATTATGTTATTTTTTTACCACTATTTAAATAAAAAGTGCGTACTTCCATTTAAAAAGTGTAGGTATTATACTTACGTCTTGTTGCAACATTGGATTCACGAAATACTGTGGTTATTGATCAGTCATCTGATCTTCCGCATTCAGTTTATTACATTGAAAGGGTGTATAGTATGTTCGGGTTACATGCAAAGCATCACAAAGTTTGTTCAAGATGCTTAACCTTCGCATCGAATAATGGTTATTGTCCAAAATGTGGTCATTCGCAATTTAGGGACATCATTATTACCGTCCTAGCAGGTTCAAATAAAAATATGGCTAAGCCAGGGATTGGCTATAAAAAGTTATAGTAGTTTTTTAAGAAAGGCATAAGTGAAATTTAATTTTGGAGGTATGTAAAATGGAGGCAATGACATTTGTCTTATTTGGGGCGACAGGGGACTTAGCAAAAAGAAAAATCTTCCCTGCTCTATATAATTTATTTTTGGATCAAAAATTACCTCTGCCCATCTCAATTATCGGGGTGGGCAGAGGAGATTTATCTGATACTGATTTCCAAAACCATGTGGAAGATTCCTTAAAAACATTTTCTAGACGATCACTAAATGACGATTCAAACCTTGAAGTGTTTATCCGTGCCTTTCGGTATAGCCGTGTAGATGCTATCAAGGCTGAAGGATATAAAGGATTACTTGAACTCGTTAAACAACGTGAAGAAGAATTGAAAATTCCAGAAAATCGTATGTTCTACCTATCTGTTGCTCCAGAGTTTTTTTATGTGATTGCTTTCAACATTAAAGAGAGTGGTCTAGGTTCTACTAAAGGTTGGAAACGTCTAATTATCGAAAAACCGTTTGGACATGACTTAAAATCAGCTCAAGAATTAAACGATAAACTAAGTAAAGCTTTTGATGAAGAAGAAATTTTTCGCATCGACCACTATCTTGGAAAGCCGATGGTACAAAACCTGGAAGCGTTAGGATTTGCAAATCCAGTGCTTCAAGCATTATGGAACAACCAATACATTGCAAATGTGCAAATTACTGCAAGCGAAACAGTTGGGGTTGAAGAGAGAGCTGGTTATTATGATCAAGCTGGGGCTATTCGCGACATGTTTCAAAATCATATGCTGCAAATGTTGATGATGACAGCGATGCAGCTGCCAAAACAAATTAGTGCAGAAGAGATCCGCAATGAAAAGAGAAAAGTAATAGAATCACTTCGTCCATTAAAGAAAGAGGATGTGGTGAATCATGTGATTCGAGGTCAATATGGTCCTGGTGAAATCCAAGCTAAACCAGTTGTTGGGTATACAGGAGAACCTGAAGTTGCTCCTTCTTCTTTAAATGACACATTTGTGGCTGCCCGTCTATGTGTGGATGATGATTTTTGGAGAGGGGTTCCTTTCTATATCCGTACAGGAAAAAGAATGACAGAGAAATCCACCCGAATTGTGATTGAATTCAAAAATACTTTAAAGGATTTGTATATGACTCAAGAAGAAGAAACTGCGCCAAATCTTTTGGTGATTGAAATCAATCCAAACGAAAGTGTTTCATTACAATTAAATAGTAAAAACCCATTAAACAATGAAAAAATCGAACCAGTCAATGTTGATTTTTCTGCTAAGCAAGCAGATGTTCCTGAGGCGTATGAGCTGTTAATTTACGATGCAATGCGTGGCGACCCAACATTCTTTGCACATTGGAAAGAAGTGGAGTTGTCTTGGAAATGGGTACAGCCTATCTTAGAGGCTTTTGAGGAAAATACAATTCCCCTTCAAATATATCCATCCGGGTCAATGGGACCAGATGCTTCCCATCAATTATTGGCAGAGGAAGGATATAAATGGTGGTAGTAAAAGATTTTAGATTTACAAGCAGCCACTCCTGTTATCGCAATGTCTCTTTTGATGCGTTACCGTTCATTAGACAGCGATACTTTTACAGGCAAAGTGGTAGCTGTATTAAGAAACGAATTTGGTGGACATGTTGTTGAAAAAAACTAACAGAATTACATCTGTCACATTTAATAGAAAAAGAGTCAATATAAATAGGTGAAGAAAAATAGCTTATTATTTGTGAAATGGTAATGAAAACAATGAATATGATGGTAGAAAAGGATGTGAAGTTCATGAATGTATTGGATGCAAAAATGATAAATACTCAGTATGGTATAGAAACTTATCTAGATCTATTGAAAAATGTTAAAGTGAAAGACATTCAATATGTTACAGAGACAGCTTCTTATTACGAAATCACAACAGAAGACATTTTAAGTGCTCGTATTGAGAGATCTAACTAGTTTCCGAAATAACCAGTAAAATGATAGAAAATTTATTTGGAGTATGCTTTTTAGAAAAGTTAAATAGGGAATCTCAAACGGTATGAATTCCCTATTTAACTTCTGCTTCTATTTCTATGCATCTTCATATCAAGAAATATGTTTAACTTTTTCAATCATATAAGATTCCCTGATAAACATGAGTAAGAAAACGATAATATATTTATCTTCCCAGGAACATTTAACAAATAAAATTAATGTAAATGGTTATCCTAATCTGTAATTGCTAGGAGGGATGATAAAATGGAACAAGTTAATCACCATACTAAAATTAATGCATCAGAACATGCCGTCATTTGGTCACAATATGTTAATGACAGTATGTCACGATGTATTCTTCGCTATTTGTTACATGATGTAAAGGATGAAGATATTCGCGACTTACTGGAATTTGCCTTAGAATTATCAGAAACTCATTTAGAAAAAACGAAGCAATTCTTATCCTTAGAAAATCTTCCAATTCCTATAGGCTTTACAGACGAAGATGTCACAGCAGACGCTCCTAGTTTATTTACTGATACATTTAAGATTGTTTATTTACATATTATGACAATTCACGGTTTGACGAGATATGCCGGTGCCACTAGTGTTTGTATACGAGAGGATGTCAGAAAATACTTTATTGAATGTACTTCGCAATCATTAGAACTATATGATAGGGTAACTAGTGTTTCCTTAAATAAGGGGATTATTAACAAACCTCCTACTTTAAACAATCAACAAAAGATTGAATTTGTTAGGAAGCAAAATTATTTAACTGGTTGGTTCGGGAAACGTAGACCTATTAACGCAATTGAAATCAGTGGTGTGCATCTTAATATGCAGAAAACAATGGTGAAAATGGTATTGGAGTTAGGATTCAGTCAAGTTTGTCAATCTAAAGAAATACGAGATTATATGGAACGTGCTCGTAAGCTTTGTATTAAACACTTTGATATTCTATGTTCAATGTTAAAAGAGGAGAATCTTCATGTTCCAAAGTTATTTGAAACAGAAGTAACAGATTCAACAGTTCCACCCTTTTCAGATAAACTTATGCTATTTCATATAGCGACACTGCTTTCTGCAGCAATTGGTTATTATAGTGAGGCATTATCGATGGGACAAAGAAGAGACTTAACGGCAGATTACGCACGAATGAATACCGAAATTGCTTTAATTGCTGAAGAAGGTTTAAATCTATTAATAGAAAAGGGATGGATGGAACAACCTCCCTCTGCCACTGATCACGAAAGTTTGGCAAAGAATTAGATCAATGTTAAGGTGTGCTTTTATGAAAAAGAAAGGACCTAGTTAGGATTGGTGTCAAAATGGGAACTGTATTTTTGGCTGCAAAATTTCTAAGATCGCTCAACCTGAAAGGTTAGAACGAATGCTTAACATGATACCGGGAGTAGTTGGAAATGGGTTATTTTTTGGCATGACTGACTTAGTTATCACTCTGGATCTAGAAAAAAATGTTGTCATGTTAAGAAAGTAATTTCCTGTAGAGAGAGAGACTTTGGGTCCCTCTCTATTGTTTTAGTAAAACTTTACTATGATTCTACCTCTTGCTTTTCCTTTTAAAATAGTAGATAAGGTTTCAGGTAATTCTTCTAGTGTAATTTCTTTATTCAGAGTTTCAGAAAGAGTAGAGGATTTTAAATCGGTTGCTATTCGATTCTAAGGTCTTGTCTAACATCCATTGGACAATAAACAGAATCAATTCCGAGAAGGTTTATGCCACGTAAAATAAAGGGAAATACAGTGGTTGGAACGCTTCCTCCACCAGTTAAGCCACTCACCACAACAGAACCATTGTATTTTACTTAAGATGGATGCAAGTGTCTCTCTCCCTACTGGAATAACCGCCGCAGCCCAAAATACATATTCACTGCTAATATATAATGTATGGAAGGATACTACAAGTACAGACTTTTATTTTATATAGTGAAAAAAGTATACTGTAGGTTATAATAAACATGGAGGTGATGTGAAATGTCGCGAATGCAGGATAGGATGTTTAATTGTGAAAAAGAATTAACTCTTTCCGTTATCGGTGGTAAATGGAAGATGCTTATACTATGGCATCTAGGAAAAGAGGGAACAAAGCGATTTGGTGAATTGAAAGCTCTTATGCCAGGGATCACGCAGAGAATGCTAGTTAATCAATTGCGAGAACTGGAAGAAGACTTGATTGTAAAACGCGAAGTCTATCCTGTGGTTCCTCCAAAAGTAGAATACTCCCTTACAGAACAAGGAAGAAGCTTGATGCCGATTCTCGATGCTATGTATAACTGGGGAAAAGATTATATGGAATCTGCTGGGTTGAATCCTTTAGTAAGACAAGAGTCGATTAGGTAAATTTTAACTGGTAATCTAAGGTTGACTCCAGTCAAGGGGGTCAACCTCTTTTCGTGATAATTTAATAATTATTTTTAGTATTTTGTAATGCCTCAAAATAAAGCTGATAATTAACTTTTATTTTCATTTTTCCCCAAGCGGCTAACCATACCTCTTCGCTGATGGGTTTGGAAAAGGGGCTAAGGGTATGTGTCCCGATTTGAAGAGGATCCACCTTCAGCTCTTGCATTTTTTTTATGAGGTTTGTAGTTCTCATTTCTAATTCAGTTTCAATTTCCTTATGAAGCTGCTTCAGTTCATTTCCGTTGAGGATATTTTTATTACCTTGATATTCCTCAATTCTTCCATTTAATTGCACGTTTATTGTAACTAGGGAAAGATTTTTATCTAAATCCACATTTACTCTTGAGCGTAGGTGTCCAATAACCACATCTAATTTGGGTATTGGAAAAAACTTCAAATAGTGATCGTTGTCAAGAAGTTGAAATATTTGATCTTCGGTACTTGTGACCGTTTCTATTAATTTATCATTGCTGAAAAAAGCAGTCCCCTCGTAAGTAAAGTTATCTTTCGCTACTTTGAAAACAGGAAGAACGGGATCTGAAAATGGTGAAAACAGCTTATTTTTATATTCATGCAAATTGACAATGGTCATTTCACCTTGTTTTTTCCTTTCATAGTGTCTTAGCATCCGATACAGGTAATAATCAAGGTTTTTTTGCTTCTTTGCTTGTCTGTTAATATATTCGTCAAAATTACCTTTAACGATTACTAAATACATCCGTTGCGAAATATCATAGTCTGTCAATAGCGTGTTAATCAACTGAATAATCCCTTGTTTCGCTAATTCCTCATGAATTAAAAACATACGGAGTTGTCCAACCTTCAATTCACGATAATATCTTAAATTAAAGTCTTTTCCTCCCTGTTTAAGGAGATCAACTTCTAGTGTTAATAAGCTTTTTGGCTCATTTACTAATGGCGGGACTAATGTACTCATTTTTATTTTTCCTTTTTGGCCTTTACTAATTGACCAAAAAGTGACAGGGGCAATATCTTCAATTGTGTTGTTCTCAACAAATGGGGCACATCCTGGAATCATGACTAATGAAACAAAGATTCCCCAAACTAAAAGCATTTTCTTTCGTCTCATGCTTTTACACGCCCTTTTAGCTTTGTCAATAGGAGCAAGAATGTTGGGACCATAAAGTAAGTTATTCCACTTAACCAAATTTGAATATTCAGGAGAATATTCTGTTCTGTTTCAATGGACCAAATCCAATTATTTACAATCACAAAGCAGAGAAATAACATAATACAAGTGACAGTAAAACCCATACGTGAAGGTTGGGTACTTGTTTTTTTTAGGATGATTCTTGTAGCCCCATATATACATAACAAGAAAATTGATATAGCAAACACCAATAAAAACATATGTAGTGAAATCAGGATAATATCCAGTCGTTCAAACATGGGAGATTGTAAGTATCGAATCATATGTATAATAGGGTATTTACTTTTACTTAAATAATTTGAACCGAAAAAGAACAAACTCGCAATAAACAATAGCAAATACTCTGAAGTAGAAAGAGCATTCGCATAGGTTAAATATTTACGCATTTTTTGTTGTGGTTTGATCCAAGGAATTAAACAGATTAAATACTCTGGTCCTGAATATGAAGACCAAATGAGTAACAATCCCTTCCATGAATCAGTTGTCCAATTTGTTGGTATCAAGGGATACAAATCATGTAATGCAGCGATTGGTGGAATAAAAAAGGGATAATATAAAAAAATAATCCAAAAAACACATAAAAAAACAATTACCACAAACCGTATGGTATTCTTCATTCCTAGTGAAGCAACATAGGAGCTCGTAAGAAGAATCAAAAAAATAATCCAATTTAAATTCATTGATGGGAAAATAAAATCATGAATGACTTCTAAGTATCCGAGTGTGATCACCGTTATTTTGATTAGTATCAATATAAGGCCTATAAAAGTTAATAGCCTTACCATTCGAACACCAAAAAGCTCTACAAAGCCTTGATATCCCTTTTTAGCATAATTTGATTCTAGCCATTTGCATAACAGCCTTATATTGAGTTGGGAAAAGATTGCCATTGCAACAATGCCCCAAATCATAAACGGGTGTAATAAGTAGGTAGGCATTAAAAAAAATAGGTAAAGCATTTGGAAACGGTTGACGATGAAAAAGACATAGATTCCGTCCATTTTAGATGATTTATCAAATAAGGAAAATGTGGTCAACTTTGAATCACATCCTTCGTTTGTATCTCCATTTCTGTAAAGGGTGTAAATGATCTGGACGGGATTTCATGTTTGTTAAAGGCCCTCTAATAAAGAGATCGATCCAGTCCTTCCAGTAAAATGGAGCGATTGGTGAAAAATAGGGTTGTTTTAAGAAAGTAAGACCATTTAGATGTGCCAAAATAACAACAGCTCCCATGGCAATGCCAAAAACACCAAAAAAGGATGAAAGGAGTAGAAAACCAAATTGAATGAGTGTATTTGCCTTCGTCATCAAATAGTTTGGTACTAAAAATGAGGAGATGGTTGAAATACAAACTAATACAATTAATACTTTGCTCGCAAAACCCGCTTGAACCGCTGCTTGACCGATAACTATACCACCAATCACCCCTAAGGTTTGACTTGATTTGGTGGGCATCCGTAAACTCGCTTCTTTTATGATTTCAAGAATAGTTAACATCAGTAATGCTTCCCAAAATGGTGTAAAAGGTAGTTTACTTCTAGATTCCACTAAAACAAATAGTATTTGTAAGGGAATCATTTGATAATGGTGGGTTGATAGTGCAACATAAAATGGTATCAGTGTGACGGACAGAAAAAAGCTTAAATATCGAATAGCTCTTAAAAAACTTGCAACCGGCCAACGATTAATATAATCCTCAGGTGATTGGAAAAGGTGAAAAAAGGTGATTGGTGCAATTAATACAAACGGTGTGTTCTCTACCAAGATAGTTAATTTACCGAGCCCTAAGGAATAAGCACAAACATCTGGGCGGTCAGTTTGCTGGAATTGTGGAAAAATACTGTGTTGATGTTCCTCCATAAATGCCGCTACCTGGGATGAATCGAAAAATAAATCAAAGTTAATTTCAGAGATTTTCTTTCTTGCTATTGATATAAATTCAGGATTGGTTAACCCGTCTATGTACATTAGGACAACCGTTGTTTCACTTAATGAACCTACTTTATATTTCTCTGTTTTTAATTCAGTAATAGGAAGTCTTCTGCGTATGAGGGTGATATTTGGTTCTAATTGTTCAGTGAAACTATCTTTTGCACCGTATAAAATTGTTTCAGTTTCAGAGGTTTCAATCCCCCTACTTAATTCGTTAGGAAGAGGAATGACCAACCATTGTTCTTGGATACAATCATTCAGAAGTACAGCACCGGTGAGGAGTAATTTCTGTGCCTCTTCAAGTAATTGGATCTTCATTACTTTAGGTGTGGCTATGCTTTCGTAAATCATGGCATGTGGACATTGGATAACAGGCTCTATTATCGATTCATTCAAACGATCCTGGTCAATTAAGGTTCTTAAATAGATTAAGACAACTTTTTGATCGTTAAGTGTAGTGCGTTCGATTATCTCTACATCGTCCATATTGTCTAAAACCTGTTTTAGAGAGTCTAGTGATATCTTCCTTTGCACAGGTTGTTGTGTGTCACTATTATCATTAGCAACTCTTATACCCTTTTTCCAAAACATAAACATCCCTCACTGATATAAACTGCCATTTGTTCACTTTAGAAAAAGTGTAATGGTAATTCTTCCTTTTAGTATGAAAAAGAAAAGATTATTCTATCCTAATAAAATAAGGTAGGGGAAACGAAATAAATTTTAAAGTATAGTTTTCTTCACTGAGGCGGTTTCCTTTGTGTGCTTGGCAGCGCCTCGCTCTAATGGGTGGAAGTCCCTAACATGCCGTTGTGGCGGAAATGTATAGCTGACAGGTGTGCGAGTATTGTGAGATTTCGTGCAGAGACCTGAAGGCAAATCTCGGAACAGGTGGCTGTAACCATGTTGGATGGGGTTACCTATAAGAAGCTGGAGAAAAATAAGAAAGCTCCACAGGGAGCTCAGAAAGAGGAATTGGGAGGGTGAACTACCTCATCTTTCAATGACAAGATGGAAAAATCCGATGACCCGCACGTACGGTTCTGTGAGAGGCGCATGAAATTTTTCATGCGCCTACTCTATTCTAATAGGTTTTGTAAAGCAACATTGTAAATGTAAGCTTATGCTTAATTGTTTAATTCCGAAATATCCATTTCTTTTATGATTTCTGCTATCCGATTTTTTCCCCATTCATACATCATTTCAACGATAGGAAGTAAAGTCATCCCTAATTCAGTCATGGAATATTCCACTTTCGGTGGAACTTCTGGATAAACCTCGCGATGAACTATTCCATCTTCCATCAGTTCTCTTAATTGATTCGTTAATATTTTATGAGATATTTTTGGAAAAAGCCTTTGGAGATCACTGAATCGATGTGGTCCTTCTACCCCCAAGTGCCATAAAATAACAATTTTCCATTTACCACTTATAATTGATAAGGTAAGTTCTTTTTCACAATTATAATCCCCATTTATGATCTTTTCTTTAACTTCATCTCTAAATGTATCTGGCATAAATTCTTACCTCCTTATTTGTATCAATTGTAACCTGTCGGTAACCTCCTTACAAAAAAGTGCATTCTTCACAGTGAAGAAAACAAGCAGTAGAATGAAATGGTCGTCTTACCGGCAAATCTTTTTCATTAATGAGGAGGAACTACAAATGAGAAAAAAAGCACTTTTAATTATACCACCAGAACGTTTCAATGAAGACGAATTATTTCAACCCAAAGCGGAATTGGAAAGCAACGGAATTGATGTGACAATTGCAAGTACAAAAACAGGTGAAATCATAGGGGATTATGAAGGTAGAGCAACTGCTGAGGTCATTTTCTCAGACGTTTTTGCTTCTGACTATGATGTTGTATCTGTTATTGGTGGATCTGGTACGAACGATCATCTATGGGGAAATAAAGAATTACAAGACTACTTGAAACAAGCGCATACGAATAAAGTTCTTGTAACAGGAATTTGTGCAGGTGCGGTTACTGTAGCTAAAACAGGTTTACTTACTGGAAGAGAAGCAACTTGCTATCCTGTAGATGTACAAAAAGACCAATTAAAAGCGAATAAAGTAACATATGTTGAAAAACATGTTGTTGCTCATGATGATATTATCACTGGTGATGGTCCGGATGGCGCTAAAGAATTTGGAGAAGCTTTAGTAAAAGCATTAAGCTAATTCTACATTTCCGCCCTGAATTTTCATATAATCGAAATCCTACGGAATAAATTCCGTAGGATTTTGGCTATCCAAATGTAAGAAAAATACACCAAAAATTAACCCTGATTCAATATGAACCGTGTTACGATATTTATATAGTTTCACTAGGTGGTCTTTTAGTTGAATATCAATCAAATTCAATCGAAAACAAGCCTCAACTTTTTGGTCATACTAAAAAAGTTAAGAGTAAACAGTTAAAAGTTTTCTTAATTGAAGCGGATAAGAGATTAAAAAGGGTATATTTTTTACACGATGCTGGGAGGACATTAACTCCACTGCCACCAACTTTTAAAAGAAAGACAAACTACTCATTATTAAGGGGGATGAAAATGGAGCATATTGTAATTACTGCTGTATTAAAACCAAAAGAAGGCCTGCAGGGGCAACTATTATCAGAACTCAAAAAGGTACAATCGGCTTCAAGGGAAGAGGCGGGTTGTATAAACTATGACTTGCACCAATCTGAAGACCAAACTTTTGTTTTATATGAAGTGTGGAAGGATGAGGAAGCACTGGAACACCATATTCAGTCGGCTCATTATCAGGAATACAGGAACAATATTGCAGACCTTGTATCAACTAGAGAAGTGTATAAGCTAAAAATAATGGAATAAGTTCCAAAAGATGGAGTGGCGGAACCGTCGGAAAAACCTGTAATATGCAGGTTTTTTAGTTGTCTTTTTTAAGATGGGAGCTTTTCGCCGTATCTCCTTCGAAACAAATCGTTTGATTTGGACAGACCAGATGGCTAATATATTAATATCGCGAATTACCGATTTGGCGTGATGCTTTCAGATCATCTATCCAGCTTCCATTGGGATAGTGATAATCGATATAGAAAGAGGCAAATGACATTGAAGCAGGAATTGGAACGCTTAAATGATGAACAAGCCGTTGAAATTTTTAAGGCATTGTCGAACCAGACAAGGGTGAGCATTCTTCAAATGTTAAAAGATCCTTGCAGCCATTTTTCACCGCAGGCCCATATTATTGCTGATGAAGGATTTGAAGGCGGGGTTTGCGTAGGGGATATCCGAAGCAAGGCCGGGATTTCGCAATCCACTACTTCACAGTATTTATCGATTCTGCTGCAAAGCGGACTGGTTGAAATGAAGAGAATCGGACAATGGACGTATTATCGCCGTAATGAGGAGACGATTAAAAAGTTCGAAAAATACATTGGTACAAAAATTTAAGGAGAATTGAAGTGAGTTTATTACAGCATCGAGCATTTAACAGGTTGTACCAACAGGATAAAATGACGCTTGGTTTCGCGATTCCGACGGCAAGGATGTCCAAATATCCGATTATGGAAAATCAGCTGTCGCTTGCCCGCAAAATTGAAGACCATGGTTTCGCGGCATTGTGGCTTCGGGACGTTACGATTCAGAATTTGAATATTGATGATAATGGTCAAATGTATGATGTATGGATTTATTTGACCTATCTTGCGGCCCATACCAAGGATATTGCACTTGGAACGGCGAGTGTGGTCCTCCCTCTGCGCCATCCTGTCCGAGTGGCAAAGGAAGCATCATCTATTGACCGGTTGTTTCCCGAACGCCTGATCATGGGAGTTGCTTCAGGAGACCGGGATAAAGATTTCACAGCTTTGGGAATATCCAAGCTCGAAAGTGGAGGGCTGTTTAAAAAGAATTATACATTCCTTGAACGGGTGTTAAAGGAGGACAATCCGACAATCAACAGCGATTTAGGCATCATCGATGGAACGGATATGAGAATGATCCCCAAACCTTTTTCTTCGATTCCGACCATGGTGACAGGATTCAGCAATCAATCAATTGAATGGATCGCCCAGAATGGGGACGGCTGGATCCAGTACCCGAGGATTATCCCACAACAAACTCAATTGATTAACGAGTATCGCGAGTTGTCGGAAATTCACTCCCCAGGAGTGTTTAAACCTTTCACTCAGACTCTATTTATCGATTTATCGGAAAATCCCGATTCATTTCCTGTTCCGATTCCGTTAGGATTTCGTGTAGGGCGCAGACAGTTATTAGAAATTCTATATCAATTTCAATCCATTGGTGTCAATCACCTAGCATTTGTATTGTATTTTTCAAAGCGCCCTCCCGAGGAAGTCATCCAGGAGCTTGGAGAGTTTGTGTTGCCTTACTTTCCGACTCATGAAATTCCAGTATTAGGTTAGTTTTTAAAAAAATTAGATAAGGGAAGAAGATGAACTTATGTCTAAACATGGAAATAAACTAAACGAAATTCCATTCTCGGTGCTTGATCTTTCACCGATAACAGCCGGAAGTACTCCTGCTGACTCTTTCCGCCATACATTGGAACTCGCACAGCTTGCTGAAAAACTTGGTTACAACCGTTTTTGGCTCGCAGAACATCATAATATGCCGTTTATCGCCAGTTCCGCCACTTCTGTGGTGATGTCCCATGTGGCAGCCGGTACATCAAAAATCAGGATTGGTTCAGGAGGAATCATGCTGCCGAATCACGCACCGCTCGTCATCGCTGAGCAGTTTGGGACTCTTGAATCATTATATCCTGGGCGAATTGACCTTGGTCTGGGGCGGGCACCCGGTACAGATCAGGGGACCGCTCGTGCATTGAGACGCGACTTGGGAAGTACCGGAGATGACTTTCCTGAGCAATTAGCGGAACTCCGCGGTTACTTCGATCCATCCCTGGCACAAGGGAACCCTATAAAAGCGATTCCAGGTGAAGGTTTGAATATTCCAGTCTGGCTACTGGGTTCAAGCGGCTTCAGTGCGCAGTTGGCCGGAGAACGGGGTTTGCCATTCGCGTTTGCCGCCCATTTCTCGCCACTTAACACTCTGGGTGCTCTACAGATCTATCGTAAGGCGTTTAAGCCTTCGAATGTTCTCGATAAGCCGTATGCGATGGTGGCATTGAATATCATTACAGCAGAAACGGATAAAGAGGCAAAGCGCCTTTTTACAACAATACAGCAGCAATTTTTGAATCTGATGAGTGGCAACCTTACACCGCTTCAACCACCGGTAGATGACATATCCGAAGTGGCCAGCAGCTACCAATTAAAGGCTCTCGAGCAGCAATTAGGCTCATCGATTGTTGGGAGCCAGCAGACTGTAAAGGACAAGCTGCATACATTTTTGGAGGAGAGCCAGGCAGATGAACTCATGGCCATTGCCCAAGTTTACGAGCACAAAGCGCGCCTGCATTCATACGAGCTTCTGGCAGAAATTACAAAAAGCGAAAGGTAAAAAGGATAAATGTGAATAATACCAACAATGCTTTTACAATTAGAAGGGGGCTTATTATAATGAGCAAAAAAATCGCTACACTAATAACAGACTTATTTGAAGATGTAGAATTCACAGGACCAGCACAAGCATTTAAAGATGCTGGTCATCAAGTGATCACAATCGACATACAGGCTGGAAAAGAAATTACTGGTAAAAAAGGTGAAGCGGTAAAAATAGATAAAGGAATTGGGGAAGTTAATCCTCAAGACTTTGATGCTTTATTAATCCCTGGCGGCTTCTCTCCCGATTTATTACGTGAAGACGACCGTTTTGGTGAATTCGCAAAAGCATTTATACAAGAAGGTAAACCTGTTTTTGCCATTTGCCATGGCCCACAAGTATTAATTGATACAGACCTATTAAAAGGCGTCGATATAACAGGTTTCAAATCAATAAGGAATGATCTCAAAAATGCAGGTGCTAACTACAAAGATGAAGAAGTTGTGGTAAGCAATAATATTGTAACAAGCCGTTTTCCGGATGACATTCCTGCCTTTAATCGTGAATCCTTAAAATTATTAGCTGAATAATAGCGTAAGTACTCAATAGTATAAGTTTTAGAAATTAATATTTCACAATGAGTTTCAATACAAAAAAGGTTTTAATAAGAAAGGGGTTTTACTATGTCATTAAATGGTAAACGAGTAGTAGTTCTAGGAGGGACTTCTGGTATTGGTTTAGCTACTGCCAAAGCGTTTCTCGATCAATCAGCTAAAGTGATCATTGCCAGCCGTTCTGTTTCCAAATTAAATGAAGCAAAACAAGTTCTTGGTGGCAATGTAGAAGGAAATGAAATCGATTTTCGAAGCGAAGAAAAAGTAGCAGAATTTTTCAGCAAGGTTGGAAAATTTGACCACCTTGTGGTAACAGCAGGAGAAGGCGCAATGGGGCACTTTAGCGAATTGCCTGTGGCAAGTGCTAAAGAGGCGTTTGATAGTAAGTTCTGGGGGCAATATATTACCGTCCGTTCAGCACTTCCATATTTAAACAATGAGAGCTCAATCACCTTAACTTCTGGTGTATATGGCGTTCGTCCTCCTCAAGGCGCTACTACGTTAGCGGCAATCAATTCAGCCATTGAAGGATTGGTTCGAGGACTTTCCGTAGACCTAGCCCCTATTAGGGTAAACGTGGTTTCACCTGGAATTGTAGACACTCCAATCTATGCTGGAATGTCAGATGATCAGAGGCAAGCACTGTTCAACGGCATTGCACAACAGCTCCCTGTTGGACGGATTGCGAAGCCGGAAGACATAGCTGAAACCTATGTATACCTTGCTAAAAATGGTTTTACTACTGGTACGGCTGTTCTTATTGATGGTGGAGCCCGCCTAGTATAATGGCCTAAATGGATGTTGAACGGAAGCTTATCATCCTGCCAAGCAGCGGTTCTAACTAAAATAGAAATAAGTTAAGAATTAAGTAATTTACTGGTGGCAATACTGCAAAAGAGTATTGCCGCCTTTTTTGTTATTAGGTACATAAAAAGATACAAAAGGAAGTGGTGATTTTTAATGAGTGTACAGGACGAAAATAAATTAACAAAAATAAGAAATTCCCTTGAAAGTCGTGTAGTTACATTACCTGATGGAACTTCTATGCCAAGAATAGGACAAGGAACTTGGTACATGGGAGAAAATCCTCAAATGAGAGAAAGGGAAATCAAAGCTTTACAACTCGGAATAGAATTAGGCATGAAACTTATAGATACGGCGGAAATGTATGGTGATGGCGATTCTGAACGCTTAGTAGGTGAAGCAATTAAAGGACGTAGAGATGACGTCTTTTTAGTATCAAAGGTGTATCCTCATCATGCAGGATTAGATATGATTGCCAAAGCGTGTGAAAACAGTCTAAAAAGGCTGGGAACCTATCATCTTGATTTGTACCTTTTACACTGGCGAGGACGTGTCCCATTAGCAGAAACCATTGAGGGAATGGAAAAGCTACGCATGGAAGGGAAAATAGTAAGGTGGGGAGTCTCCAATTTTGATACCGATGATATGAAAGAGTTATGGAACAACACTAACGGAAAAAATTGTATGATTAATCAAGTATTATATCATCTTGGTTCAAGGGGTATAGAGTATGATCTCTTACCATGGCAGCGAGAACATCACATGCCTATTATGGCATATAGCCCACTAGCTCAAGGAGGTTCTTTAAGAAGACAACTGTTAACGGATCCAACCATTTTACAGATTGCAGAAAAATACGCTGTACAACCCTTGCAAATCGCTCTTGCTTGGACAATCCGTTCTAACAATTGTCTAGCTATTCCAAAAGCTGTTCAAGAAGAACATGTACTAGGAAATGCGGAAGCTGCTATTATTGAATTAACAAAAGAGGATTTAAATAGACTTGATGAAGTATTCCCGCAACCGACTAGAAAAATGCCTTTGGACATTTTATAGAAATTTTGAGGATTGACAAGAGAGAAGGGATTGAATGTGTACGTCTTCTCATGAGTTGAGCAAACTTGTGGGAAGCTTCTTTTTCATTTCTGGGGTAACATTGTGATAAACGTTCTTGAAATTGTCCCAAGTCTTTTTTGCTTAAAGTAAAAAAATGCGTATAATAATGTTATTAAAAGAAATGGAGTACATCAAATGGTACAATCACTCAATACAAAAGTTGATTTAGTTATAGATGCAACCTCCCATATGGGAATTGCTGAATATGGTAAAATCATGATTGGAGACAATGGATTTGAATTCTTCAATAGTCGTGATGTTCGAAAGTTTGTTCAAATCCCTTGGGAAGAAGTGGATTACGTAATCGCTTCTGTCATGTTCAAAGGGAAATGGATCCCCCGTTATGCTATCCGAACTAAGCGAAATGGGACGTATACATTTTCTTCTAAAGATCCAAAAAAAGTTTTGCGTGTTATTCGTGAATACGTTGACCCGAAGCATATGGTCCAATCATTAAGTTTCGTTGATGTTATCAAACGCAGCTTAAAGGGTAAAAATAAAAAATAATTTAAATTAAAATTTTCCCTTGTAAAAAGAATATTTAGTGTGTTATACTCTCTTTCGGAAGCTCAATAAGTGATACAGCAAACATAGACCTTTAACACTTACAGGTGTTTGCACAATAAATTAAAATAGCCATTATTTTTACGTGTTACTGATTCGATCAGGCATGAGTGAAAAGTAATGATTAATATGAAGAATTAGGGGCAATCTATACCCAAATCTTCATATAATCGACTTTTTGCTCATGCCTTTTTTATTGTTGTTAAAACTGTAATCGCTTTAGGATGAGCTGAAAAATACTAATAATAGGAGGTAAGAAGATGGTAGGAATTATCATTGCTAGTCACGGTGAATTTGCCACTGGTATCTTGCAATCTGGAGAGATGATCTTTGGAAAACAGGAAAATGTAAAAGCTGTTACATTGATGCCGAGCGAAGGACCTGATGATGTAAAGGCAAAAATGCAAGAAGCAATTGCCTCTTTCGAAAACCAAGACGAAGTATTATTCTTAGTCGATCTTTGGGGTGGCACTCCATTCAACCAAGCGAACAGCTTGTTTGAAGGACACGAAGACAAATGGGCAATCGTTGCTGGTATGAACTTGCCGATGTTAATTGAAGCTTTTGCAGCCCGCTTTTCAATGAACACAGCACATGAAATTGCCGCCCAAATTCTGGGCACAGCTAAAGAAGGAGTTAAAGTAAAACCTGAAGAATTAGAACCGGCAGTAACAGCCGCACCTTCTACTCAACCAACAAGAAATGCAGGTGCCCCTGGTAAATTTGAATACGTGTTAGCACGTATCGACTCTCGTTTACTTCACGGACAGGTAGCGACTGCTTGGACAAAAACTACACAGCCAACACGTATCATCGTTGTATCTGATGCAGTAGCTAAGGATGATCTTCGTAAGAAATTGATCCAACAAGCTGCTCCTCCAGGGGTGAAGGCACACGTTGTTCCGATCAGTAAAATGATTGAACTTGCAAAAGATGATCAGCACTTCGGCGGCCAGCGCGCGTTGCTTCTGTTCGAAAATCCGCAAGATGCGCTTAGAGCGGTTGAGGGTGGCGTTCCACTTAAGACAATCAACGTTGGTTCGATGGCGCACTCACCTGGTAAAGTTCAACCAAATAAAGTGTTGGCCTTTAGCCAAGCTGATATTGATACTTTTAAAAAGTTAAAAGAACTTGGGTTGAACTTTGATGTACGTAAAGTTCCGAACGATTCAAAAGGTGATATGGCCGAAATTATCAAGAAGGCTCAAGAAGAGTTAAACAAACAAAAATAAATCCAGAGAAAACGGAGGATTAATAACATGGATTTGAATGTGATTCAAATAATATTAGTCTTTATCGTAGCATTTTTAGCTGGTATGGAAGGAATTTTGGATGAATTCCAATTCCACCAACCACTTGTTGCATGTACGTTAATTGGCTTAGTTACAGGAAATTTAGTACCATGTCTTATCTTAGGTGGTACTCTTCAACTGATCGCGTTAGGTTGGGCAAACATTGGAGCAGCCGTAGCACCGGATGCTGCGTTAGCCTCAGTTGCATCTGCCATTATTTTAGTTTTAGGTGGACAAGGTAAAGAAGGCGTGGCTTCTGCCATTGCGATCGCTGTTCCACTTGCAGTTGCTGGTCTTTTATTAACAATCATCGTTCGTACACTTGCAACAGCCATCGTACACTTTATGGATGCTGCAGCTCAAGAGGGAAATATCAGAAAAGTTGAATTCTGGCAAATCGTTGCTATCTGTATGCAAGGGTTACGTATTGCCATTCCTGCTGTATTAATTTTAGCTATTGGTGCAGGTCCGGTTAGAGAATTACTCACATCTATGCCAACTTGGTTGACAGAAGGTTTAGCAATCGGTGGGGGAATGGTCGTAGCTGTTGGTTATGCAATGGTTATTAACATGATGGCTACAAAAGAAGTATGGCCATTCTTCGTAATTGGTTTTGTATTAGCATGTATTTCACAAATCACCCTTATCGGTCTAGGTGCTATCGGTGTGGCTCTTGCACTTATCTATTTAGCGCTTTCTAAACAAGGCGGTTCAGGTAATGGCGGAAACGGTAATACCGGTGATCCACTAGGCGACATAATTGATAATTACTAAGAAGGAGGAGGACGAAAAGATGGAACAAGGTTTGAGATTATCAAGAAAAGATCGTATTTCTGTTTGGTGGCGTTCCACTTTCATTCAAGGTTCTTGGAACTATGAACGTATGCAAAACGGCGGCTGGGCATATACAATGATTCCCGCCATCAAAAAATTATATAAATCAAAAGAAGATCGTGCTGCAGCACTAAAACGTCACTTAGAGTTCTTTAATACTCACCCATATGTAGCTTCACCAATTATTGGTGTAACTTTAGCGCTTGAAGAAGAACGTGCAAATGGTAAGCCGGTTGACGATACAGCCATTCAAGGGGTTAAAGTCGGGATGATGGGACCTTTAGCAGGTATCGGGGATCCCGTTTTCTGGTTTACGGTTAGACCGATTCTTGGTGCATTAGGCGCTTCTCTTGCTTTAACCGGTAACATCCTTGGACCGATTATTTTCTTCGTACTATGGAACCTCATTCGTATGGGCTTCACATGGTATACACAAGAATTTGGTTACAAAGCTGGTTCTAAAATTACCGAAGACATATCTGGCGGATTACTCCAAGATATTACAAAGGGTGCATCCATCTTGGGTATGTTCATCCTTGGTTCATTAGTAAACCGATGGGTATCAGTAAGATTTACGCCAGTTGTATCCGAAGTTAAACTTTCCAAAGGTGCTTATATAGAGTGGGATAAGTTACCTGCCGGGGCGGAAGGAATTAAAACAGCATTACAACAGCAAGCTAGTGGTCTTTCATTAGAACCTGTTAAAGTAACAACGTTACAAGGCAACTTGGACAGCTTAATTCCTGGTTTTGCTGGATTGCTGTTAACCCTTCTTAGCATGTGGCTGCTTAAGAAGAAAGTTTCCCCAATCATTTTGATTCTAGGATTGTTCGTGGTTGGTGTCGTATTCCACTTAATCAACCTAATGTAATAAAATAAAATAACGCAGCACCTCCTGATATGATAAACTTATCAATTTAAGGAGGTGCTTTTCCTATACATATGTAAAAAGCACAGGGATTAACAGAAGATACTAAATAAAAATAGTGTAGGGGGCTTGCAATATGCTTACTATTGGATATATAGGAAATGGAAAAAGCACGAACAGATATCATCTGCCATTTGTACTTCAAAGAGAGAATATAAAGGTTAAAACCATTTATCAAAGAAATCCTAAGCGTGAAAGCTGGGATCGGATACCGGGAGTTACGTATACTTCTGATTTAGATGAACTATTAAATGACAAGGACATACAACTCATAGTGGTTTGCACACGACATGACAGTCATTATGAATACGCAAAATCAGTATTAGAACACAATAAGCACTGTTTGGTTGAAAAGCCTTTTATGGAAACCTCAGAGCAGGCAAGGGATATATTCGCACTGGCAAAAGAGAAAGGATTACTTATCCAGCCATATCAAAACCGACGTTTTGATAGTGACTTTTTAACCGTTCAAAAGGTCATCGAAGAAGGGAAACTGGGGGACTTGCTGGAAGTGGAAATGCATTATGACTATTTCCGTCCTGAAGTTCCAGAATCTGTTCATTCTTTTGATCCTGCCGGTTCATTTTTATATGGACATGGCACACATACGCTGGATCAGGTTATCAGCTATTTTGGCAAGCCGGATCATATCCATTATGATGTAAGGCAATTATTAGGGCAAGGAAGAATGAATGATTATTTCGATTTAGATTTATATTATGGAGAGTTAAAGGTATCTGTTAAATCGAGTTATTTTAGACTTAAAGAAAGACCAAGCTTCGTCGTTTATGGCAAAAAGGGATGCTTTGTGAAAGAAACCAAAGATCGTCAAGAAGAGCATTTAAAGTTATTTTACATGCCTGATAACAAAGATTTTGGTATCGATACAATCAATCATTACGGAGTACTAACATATATGGATGAAGAAGGTACAATCCATGAAGAAAAAGTGAAATCCGTAAATGGTGATTATGGAAGAGTATATGATGATTTATATGAAGCCATTATCAATGGCAAAGATAAAACCATAACAGACGAACAAACAGTGCTGCAAATGGAAATACTCGAAACCGGAGTTAAAAACTTAAAGTGAGATTTATCAAAGGTCTTTCATCTTAAATGGGTGGAAGGCCTTTTTTGCGACAAATACTTTGCCAATAGGAAAGGTGGATGCCTCATAACGGTATCCATCTTTATTTTTGTGTATGTGAAAGATTTACCTATCCATACTAAGATTATTGTACGTTATCAGTGACCAGAAAGGAGCGATCTTATGCCATTTTGGAAAAAAAGGAAACCGAAAGAATTACGATCATCTATCGAGATCGAGTCTTGCCCATTAACTAAATGGCTGGACGATAATCTTCTGGCTATCCAAAACGTTTTTGCGAAGGATACTGACTTTTCATCAAGAAGATTCCATATTGGCGGAAGAATTTCCGCTGCGGTTATCTTTATCAGCAGTTTGGCTGATAAGGAGGTAGTTAATCGGGATATCATTCATCCCTTGCAGGTATTGATTATGCCTGACACTCACTCAGGTCTGGAGTGGCTTCTTGAAGAGGTTCTGTATGATTGCAGCTGCCAGACCGCAACTGAAAGAAAGCCGGTGTTGGATGCGCTCCTGCAGGGAAAAACCGTGTTGTTGGTTGATGGAGAAGAACAAGCCGTTATTTTGGACACATTCAAACCTGAAAAGCGGGGGATTCAACAGCCGGAAACAGAACGGGTGGTACGAGGTCCAAGAGATGGGTTTATTGAGCAAATACATACTAATATTTCACTGCTAAGATACCGGCTTCCCGTACCTGAATTTCGAGTGGAGGCGATGGAAGCAGGCTGGAAAACAAAAACAAAGCTGGCGATCTGTTATTTGGAGAATGTCGCTAATTCAGAATTGGTGGAAGAGGTTAAGCGGCGAATCAGTGATATTGAAATTGACCGGGTTCTTGATGCCGGTTATGTGGAGCAATTTATTGAGGATAATCCGAGGTCTCCGTTTCCGCAAGTACAAAGTACGGAACGTCCCGATAAAGCCTTCGGAAATATCTTGGAGGGCAGGGTGGCGATTCTAGTGGGGGGCTCCCCTTACGCCTTAATTGTCCCCTCCGTTTTTAATCAGTTCTATCATACAAGTGAAGATTACAATGAACGTTTTATGATTACCTCGATCATTCGGATGATTCGGTTCCTTTCATTAATCTTCTCCTTAACTTTTTCCTCTTTTTATATCACGGTATTGTCGTATCATCCGGAAATGATTCCAGCAAAATTTGTAGTGGCCGCGTCAAGCGGACGGGCAGGAGTTCCATTTCCGGTTGTGATAGAGGTCTTCCTTATGGAAGTGGCAATGGAGATTTTAAGAGAGGCAACGGTCCGGATGCCGCAGCAGGTAGGGGGTGCTTTATCGATTGTTGGTGTTCTGGTCATCGGCCAGGCTGCGGTAATGGCAGGGTTTGTAAGTCCCATTACAGTGGTCATTATCGCCATGTCGACAATCGGCTCCTTTGCGACTCCATCTTACAATGCAGCGACATCCTTTCGAATGCTGCGATTTCCGTTAATTATTCTATCTGGGGCTTTTGGGTTGTTGGGGCTTGCCACAGGGCTGATCTTTGTTATTAACCATATGCTGTCGTTACGCTCATTTGGAGTGCCATACATGTCGCCTGTCGCACCCGGCAATTATCAAGGATTCAAGGATTCAGTCATACGGGCACCTTTGCGCTGGTTGACAGACCGTCCTGCCCAACTGCACCCTCTAGAGAGCAGAAGGGTTGAGCCAGGTGTAAAAAATGGTCCAACAAATGCCCTTCAAAGTAAAAAGAGGTGGAGGAGTGACGATGAATAAAGATAGGGAACTCGTAACACCCATACAACTGGCCATGATTGTTGTGAGTACAAATCTTGGGGTAGCAATGTTGGCCCTTCCCCGATTTGTTGTTAGAGGTGCCGGGTTGGGCGCCCCTTTTGCAAGTTTGATAGGAGTTATAATTGGGTTTATCGGATTATTGGCTGTTGTCTTTTTGCATAATCGCATTGTTACCCGAAGATATTTATGAAATGTACAATTACATATTGTCTGTCACATTTGGGGGTCTCTTTTTAACGATCTTGTATCCAGTTGCTCTTTTGGCAGTGGCAATGGTACGAAAAAAAGGAGGAGCATCTTTATGAAAAAGGAAGGCCTATTGGTCTTGATTCTGGGATTCTCGTTTCTCCTGACAGGCTGCTGGGATCGGTACGAGTTGGAGGACCGCGCCAATATATTGGGACTTGCTGTTGACCTGGCAGATAGTAAGGACTTAAAAGATGAACCGCAAGTGTCTCATCTGCTTGGACAGTTTCCATTAGAAAAAAGAGAAACGCTATTTAAGGTGACAGCCCAAGTGGCGGTCCCAGGAAAAATCAAATTGGGACCTGAAGGCAGCGGCGGGGAAGGTTCAGATAAGAATGCTTGGATTCTTAAAACCTATGGTCACACCATGAAGGATGCGATGGCCAATTTGCAGCAGCAGCTGGCTGAAAAGCTCTACTTGGGGCATTTGCAAATTGTTGTAGTATCTGAAGAGATTGCCAAAAATGGTTTATCGGAGATAAATGATTTCCTAAGGCGAGATTATGAAGTCAGAAGAACAGCCTGGATGGTGGTCAACGATCACGACGCCAGTAAAGTAATTCAAACAGCCCCTCCGCTTGAGACGGTGCCATCCCTCTATTTAGCAGATACCTTAAATCATGCAGTTCGATTTGGGAAACTTCCTAGAGAGTATCTGGGAAAGTTTTGGATTGATATATCAGATAAAGGAATCAATGCTATTCTGCCTGCAGTTAAGGTGATTGAGGACGACCGTATCTTGGTGGATGGACTGGCCTTTTTCCGAAATCAAAAGATGGTAGGAAGAACTACCCCGATTGAAGTTGGCATGTATATGGGCATGAAAAAAGATAATGGCGGCGGTTACCCGCTGGCTGTCTCTTTGGAAGGTGAATCAGGTGTCTATATTGTGAAAGCGGAAAAAAGGAAATCTGATATTAAGGTCAATTTGAAAAATGGAAAACCAAAGGCGGACATTTATGTGAAAGTAAAAGCAGTCATTGACGAAGAGGTCAGCGCCAATCATTTAGGCGCTAATAAACTTGAGCAAATTGAGCAAGCCGCAAATCAAAAACGGGAGGAACTCAGCCGGGAACTGATTAAAAAATTTCAGAAAGAAGGCTCTGATGTATTGGGATTGGGAGCGAGAATCCGTGCCAAGTATGGTACGTACTGGGATGAAGAAGTGAAAACCGAAAAGAAGTGGTCTGAAATTTATAAAGGAATGGATATTAAGGTGACAGTAAAGCACAAAATTAGGCGTTCAGGGATGGAGTGGAATTAAATAATGGGCCGCCTTTTGAAATAGTGGGGCAGCCATTATTTTTTGCATTTTCTTTAAATCCCAGTATTGTGGGTAATCCACACTAGAAATGGTAATTGTAAAAATACGCTTATAGAAAGGGAGGTAAGGAAAAATGAAATGGAAAGGCAGACGGCAAAGTGCAAATGTTGAAGACCGAAGAGGCATGGGGATGGGTGGCAAAACGGCAGTTGGCGGCGGAATTGGCGGCCTTATAATTGTCCTGCTCTTTACCCTCCTCGGTGGCAATCCTGATGACGTTGTTAATTACCCGCCACCGGAACAGGGTACAGGTACAAATACAGCCTACGAGGAATCGGCGCAGGAACGCGAGCTGGCGGACTTTGTCTCCGTTGTTCTTGCCGATACAGAGGACGTGTGGTCGGAGGAATTCAAAAAGCGCGGGCTGAATTACGAAAATCCAAAGCTCGTTTTATACAGCGGCAGTGTTCAGTCTGCATGCGGTTCCGCCAGTTCTGCAGTAGGGCCGTTTTATTGTCCTGGTGACCACAAGCTTTATATTGACTTAAGTTTTTATGAGGAACTTAAACAACGATTCCAGGCCCCTGGTGACTTCGCGATGGCCTATGTTCTTGCCCATGAGGTAGGCCACCATGTCCAAACCATCTTAAATTTAGGAGGCCAGGCTTCAGGTGCTGAAAAGCGGTCTAATGATTACTCCGTCAGGTTCGAATTGCAAGCTGACTATCTGGCCGGTGTTTGGGCTAATCATGTACAGGGGAAGGGTTATCTGGAAAAGGGAGACTTGGAAGAAGCGCTAAATGCAGCCAAAGCTGTCGGTGACGACAACATTCAGAAAAAAGCCCAGGGCTATGTGGTTCCTGATAGTTTCACACATGGAACCTCGGAACAGCGAAAACGCTGGTTTAACAAAGGATTTGAAAACGGGACGATTGAAGGCGGGGATACATTTAAAGCGTCGAACCTATAACGAAGGACTGCCCAAGTAAAACGTCAATTTGCACAGGAAAATGTAAACCATATTGTAATACTATAAAATGCGGCGCAAAATTGTAAGGCTAAGGACATTAAAAAACAGTATAAATAGTAAGGGTTCATTCCCTTGCTAGAGGGTTGGAACCATTTCCCCCGTCTTCGTAGCAGTTTTTGTGTAGGTTTGAATTTCATAAGCGGAGAATTTCCGGCTAATGTATATTGGGGAAGCTAAAGAGGCGAAAATAGACGGAGAATTTCCGGCTAACTACCCTTTATAAGACAAAATCCAAGGATTTTGATAATATAAGCGGAAAAACTTCCCCTATTTTAAGGGAAATATGGGTATTTCCCAACTTAACCGGAATTCTTCCGTTTATTTTTTACCCTGTTCAAATCAACGCCAAAATTCAGTAGCAGCCTAAACTTAATTTTTCTGTATATGCGTTTTGTAAGTAAAAATGTAGTGTATATTGGTGCAGTACAGTCGCTATTGAGACTTCCAACCCGCAATTTTGTCATTCATGCCCCCAATAAAAGACAAATCTCCGCACCCCACTCATGATATTGTCCTTCATCCAACACCCCCTACAACTAACGAAACTCTCCCCCTATTCGCCTCGTCTAATATTTGAACTTTCTATGTCTTTGTTACAGGAATTTTTCTGGAATTAATCGAATAGATAAGTAGAATGGAAAAAACGCAGTAACCCCTATGAGGAGGAATAACCTTGGCACAAGAACAAATGAATCCTGTTATAGATCAAATCCTCGCCAATATTGAAAAAGTCATGATTGGAAAACGGAACGTCGCGGAACTCAGTCTCGTTGCCCTGCTTGCCGGCGGTCACGTGCTGCTTGAGGATGTCCCAGGTGTCGGAAAAACGATGATGGTCCGCGCCCTTGCCAAATCGGTTAATGCCAAATTCCGCCGAATCCAGTTTACACCGGACCTATTACCTTCCGATGTAACCGGTGTGTCCATCTACAATCCAAAGGAGATGGAATTCCAATTTCGTCCCGGGCCGCTGATGGGGAACATTATCCTAGCCGATGAAATAAACCGGACCTCGCCGAAAACGCAATCGGCACTGCTTGAAGGGATGGAGGAAGCGAGCGTTACCATCGATGGTGTGACTCACAAACTGAGCAGGCCATTTTTCGTCATGGCGACACAAAACCCGATTGAGTATGAGGGTACATATCCACTGCCGGAGGCTCAGCTTGACCGCTTCCTGCTAAAAATGAAAATGGGTTATCCGGATCTCCAGGAAGAAATAGAAGTCCTAAACCGGGCGCAAAAGGTTCCGCCAATTGAGGACCTGCAGCCAGTTATCGACACTGAAGGCCTAATCGGACTGCAGCAGGAAGTGAAAGAAGTATTTGTTGATGATACGATTAAGCGCTATATTGTGGACATCGTCAACCGCACTAGAGGACATAGCAGTGTTTATCTTGGCGCGAGCCCACGGGGTTCTATTGCCTTGATGAAATCGGCTCAAGCTTATGCATATTTGTTTGGACGCGACTATGTGCTGCCAGACGACGTACAATACTTGGCGCCGTATGTCTTGTCGCACCGAATTATCCTAAAATCGGAAGCGAAATTTGAGGGGATCTCGGCCGAAGAAGTGGTGAACCGCGTTGTGGGCAGAGTTCCTGTTCCGGTTCGAAGGCTTGTGAAGTAACATGAAAACGCTTTGGAAATTCACGAAAAAGGCATGGAGGTTTATCCTCCTGTTCTTGCTCATTTTATTGACCTTCTCCTATGCGATGTTTCAAGGGGGATTTGTCAGCTGGTTTTTGTTTTACAGTTTTCTGCCATTTGCCATCTACTGTGTCGCACTATCGCTCTATTCCCTGAATGAGATCGAAGTGACCAGAACCTTAACAAAAACGGATTACAATGCCGGTGAGCCGCTAAAGGTTATAGTCACGATAAATCGATCCAAGGGCTTTCCGTTGTTTTATTTAATTATTGAGGATGAGCTCACACAAGCATTGGAATTTGCCGAGCGGCTTAGTTCGCCGAAGGCCATTCTGTTTCCTGGCTTTAAAAAACAACTTTCTTATGAATATAGTATTAATAAGCTTCCTCGCGGCGAGCACTTTTTTCACGCGTTTAATCTGAAAATCGGCGACCCGCTCGGCTTGTTTGAAAAAGAAAAATCCCATCCTGCAGAAGGAAGGATTGTCGTTTATCCAGCGTTTACACAATTGCTTTACCGGCCGTTTGAAAACCAGTACGACCAAGGGTTAACGGCATCACGCGAGCGGGTCCAGCGTGATACGACAATGGCGGTTGGTGTCCGTGATTATCAGCCTGGAGACCGTTTTTCCTGGATTAACTGGAAGGCGAGTGCCAAGCGAAACGAGATTATGACGAAGGAATTCGAGCAGCGGCAATCGCATGATGTGTTTGTCGTGATGGACTGCGTTCCGGATAAGCGGTTTGAAACGGTTGTCTCCTTTACCGCTTCACTCATAAGGGCGGTATTAAAAAAAGGCGCACAAACTGGGCTGCTGACAATCAGTAACGACCGGGCTTCGTTTCCAATCAGAGGCGGCGAGCAGCATTTGCAGCAGCTGTTCTATCATTTGGCTAAAATTGAAGCGAAGAGCTTTTCGCCGCTGGAAAAAGTATTGGAAACAGATAGTCTGTTTATCCAACAATCTGTTTCGTTTATGCTTGTCACGGCACAGCTCAATAAAAAACTGATTGAAAAAGCCAGCTTTCTCGGTAAACGTAAAGGCTCCATTACCTTATTTTTAATAAAGGGTAAAAAGGAAGCGCCGAGCGATGAGGAGCGTTCACTTATTGCGACAGCGGGTGCCCGCGGTGTCCGGGTTATGATGGTCCATGACGGAGATTTTTCCTCAGCGTTCTCGGAGGTGAGCCTGCGATGACAAAACGAGATTTCCCGACCTTTCTTTTATATGTTTTTGGTTTT
The DNA here is from genome assembly GCF_055381825.1 of Neobacillus sp. B24. Taxonomy (NCBI): domain Bacteria; kingdom Bacillati; phylum Bacillota; class Bacilli; order Caryophanales; family Bacillaceae; genus Neobacillus; species Neobacillus sp. B24. The sequence continues at coordinate 382,563 of NZ_AP035777.1, forward strand.
ATGTTGATATGGGAATGGCTCCGGCCGGTGGAACAATTAACCGATACCGACAATATTGAAACATTTCTCGTATTTATAATCGTTGCCTTCGCCACATCTTTTCTCCGATTGAAGTGGTTTTGGCAATTTCTGGTTAATGCGTTTTATATTCTGTTTTCTGTAAATCAATTCTATTATGAGGGGGGATTTTTCAAGACTGAGTGGCTCAGCACCTTCCTGTCTGATCTGGTAAATAACTTCGGGTTGATTTTCGCCCAAAGCTGGAACGATTTAACCGATCAATTTCGAACACTATTATTTTTTGTGTTGCTGTGGCTGATGGTTTACCTCCTGCATTATTGGCTGTTGCGGCAGCAGCGGATTTTTATCTTCTTCTTTATGACCTTAGTTTATATTACGATCTTGGATACATTTACTGAATATGATGCAAAAGTAGCGATTGTCCGAAGTGTTGTCGTGGGATTTGCGATAATGGGGATGTTAACATTCTCTCGGATTAGTATGAGAGAACATGGGAGCCAATCCTCCTCCTTGAAAAAATGGATGGCTCCACTAGTTGGCATGATTGCATTTAGTGTTTTGCTCGGAATTGCCGCACCCAAGGCAGAGCCAATCTGGCCGGATCCGGTTCCCTATTTGAAAGCGGCACAAGGTAAGGGGGGCAGTGACGGCCTTGGCGGCATTAGTCGAATTGGCTATGGCTCCAATGATGAACGGCTCGGCGGGCCGTTTATTGGCGATAATACAACCGTGTTTACGATTGAATCCAATGGAAAGCATTATTGGAAGGTTGAAACGAAGGATATATATACAGGGAGGGGCTGGATTGCCTCGGGGTCGACACCAATTGAATTTACCAAGTCAGACCCCGTTCCGGTATTTTCCATTCCTAGTACTGTTGAAACGAGGGATGAAACAGCAAGAATCACCTCCGCACGAGAATCATCATTAATCGTCTATCCGGCGGGAGTTCAAAAATTTACTGATATTAATCCAGGTATTCCTGACAGGTACAATATTGAAATGGATTCATCAACAGAAAAAATTAACAACCTCCGTTCCTATGACTATAGTGTTGACTTTAAAGTGCCTAGATATAAGGCAATTGATTTAAGAAAACCGACGGGCTTTGACCCGAATGCAATGAGCCAGGAATTTTATCAAAGATATATCGAGCTTCCCGAAAACCTTCCTCCTAGGATCAAGCAATTAAGTGAAGAAATTACAGCCAAAGAGTCAAATTGGTTTGATAAGGCACGAGCGGTTGAGAGTTATTTCGGTAATGCGGAATATACGTATGATCAAAAAAATGTTGCCCTGCCAACGGGAAACGAAGACTATGTTGATCAATTCCTGTTCGATACGAAAACAGGGTATTGCGATAATTTTTCCACCTCAATGGCGGTTATGCTGCGGACAATCGGGATTCCGACGCGCTGGGTAAAAGGCTTTACCGGCGGCGAGTTCACGGAATATACCCAGGGGGATGAATCGAAGGAAATTTATCAAATTACCAATAATAATGCCCACTCATGGGTTGAAGTATTTATTCCTGGTCAGGGTTGGGTGCCATTTGAACCGACCAAAGGGTTTTCCAATAACCTGACTATCGACTTTGCATCTGGGGAAACACCATCAAGCAGTCAAACACCTCCTCCAGTACCGGTTCAAAAACCGCAGAAGGAAGAGCGTGATGAATCACCAGCGAACTCCAAGGAATCAGCGTTTGATTTTGCAACGATTATGACCAACATTCAAGACTACTTTAATAAAAATTGGCTGGCACTCCTGTTTTGGATGCTGCTCACAACATCGGCAGTCTTGATCCTTTACCGAATCCGCGGCAAATGGTTCCCATATATTCTGATGTTGCGCTATCGCTTTAGGAGAAAAGATGAAACTATCGGGGCGGCCTACATAATTCTGCTAAAGCAGCTTGAACGCTACGGATTAAAGCGGCAGGAGAACCAGACACTACGAAACTATGCCCGGTATGTCGACAGCTTCTTCTCAACCCGGGAGATGACGAGGCTGACGGACCGTTATGAGCAGTACGTGTACCATCAGTCTCTTCCTGAAGGGAGCTGGGATGATGCTCGTAAGTTGTGGGAAAATTTAATCAAAAAGACAATTGCTTGACCATTAAAACATCCTATTGATACAATATGTTGGAATTTAATAGAACGTTTCCTTCATATATCCTCGAAAATAGGGTTCGAGAGTCTCTACCGGGCTGCCGTAAATGGCCTGACTATGAAGGCAGAATTGGTCATAAGTAATTGTGAGAGTACTAGAATTCTGCCTTCCTGAGAGATATTGGAGGGAGAATTCTAGTTTTTTTTATTTTATTTAAAAATGGTAAAACTAAACTAACTTAAATAAATTGAGGTGGCCAAACTTGACGGGAAAGCAAGATATGATTGTTGTTTTGGACTTCGGGAGTCAATATAATCAGTTAATCACTAGACGAATTCGTGAATTTGGTGTTTATAGCGAACTGCATCCACATACGATTACGGCAGAGGAAATCCGCAAAATGAATCCGAAGGGTATCATTTTTTCCGGTGGTCCAAACAGTGTTTATGATGAAAATTCATTCCGCTGTGACGAAGAGATTTTTGAAATGGGTCTGCCTATTCTCGGCATTTGTTATGGAATGCAATTAATGACGGTCCATTTTGACGGCAAAGTGGAAAAAGCGAAACACCGTGAGTACGGGAAGGCGACAATGAAAGTGCAGAACCAATCGGCGCTGTTTGGCGGTCTGCCAGAGGAGCAGGTTGTATGGATGAGCCACGGCGACTTGGTGGTTGAGGCACCTGAAGGATTTACGATTGACGCGACAAGCCCATCATGTCCGATTACATCGATGAGCGATAAGGCTAGGAACCTTTACGCGGTTCAGTTCCACCCGGAGGTACGCCATTCTGTTTATGGCAATGACCTTCTGAAAAATTTCGTTTTCAACGTCTGTGATTGCAGCGGCGATTGGTCAATGGAAAACTTTATTGAAATGGAAATGGCGAAAATCCGTGAAACTGTTGGCGATAAAAAGGTGCTTTGCGCGTTAAGCGGCGGAGTTGATTCCTCCGTTGTTGCCGTCTTGATTCATAAGGCAATCGGCGATCAACTAACTTGTATTTTTGTTGATCACGGACTGCTTAGAAAAAATGAAGCTGAGAGTGTCATGAAAACCTTCTCCGAGGGCTTCCATATGAATGTCATCAAGGTTGATGCTAAAGATCGTTTCTTATCGAAGCTGAAAGATGTTTCTGACCCTGAGAAAAAGCGGAAGATTATCGGAAACGAATTTATTTATGTGTTTGATGATGAAGCGACCAAGCTTGAGGGAATTGAGTTTTTAGCCCAAGGAACGCTTTATACAGATATCATCGAAAGCGGTACAGCAACGGCCCAGACGATTAAATCGCACCACAATGTCGGCGGCCTGCCTGAAGATATGCAGTTCAAATTGATTGAACCGCTAAACACCTTATTTAAAGATGAAGTGCGGGCACTTGGCACAGAGCTTGGAATTCCGGATGATATCGTCTGGCGCCAGCCGTTCCCTGGTCCGGGTCTTGGCATCCGTGTTCTTGGTGCAATCTCGGAAGATAAGCTTGAAATTGTCCGTGAATCGGATTGGATTCTCCGTGAGGAAATTAAAAAAGCCGGACTTGACCGTGAAATCTGGCAATACTTTACCGTGCTTCCAGATATCCGCAGCGTCGGGGTTATGGGCGATACCCGTACCTACGATTACACGATTGGGATCCGTGCGGTCACTTCGATTGATGGGATGACCTCTGATTGGGCCCGGATTCCGTGGGATGTGCTGGAAGTTATTTCGACCAGGATTGTCAACGAAGTACCCCATGTGAATCGCGTAGTTTACGATATCACCAGCAAGCCGCCAGCCACCATTGAGTGGGAATAAGAAAAGCGGAAGCGCCCCTAGGCGCTGGAGCTAGACAATAACAGTTTAAAATACGAACGATGTTAAATTTTTATTTAATATCGTTCGTATTTTTTATTGACGAAATGAAAAAGCGCTGGTATGATAAAAGGGAATTAAATATGTCGAAAAGCGTCGTATAATATTGGGGATATGGCCCAAAAGTTTCTACCGAGCTACCGTAAATGGCTTGACTACGAGGCAGTGTTTAAATAGAGTGGAATGGGTTTTTCTCTGTTTACATAGCCTTAAGTCAACGTTCCGGTAGAATACCGGAGCGTTTTTTTGTTTATATTAAAAGAAAAACTGGGGGAAAAAACATGCACAAGTATTTTGAGTTTGAGAAATATGGAACGAGTTACCGCCGTGAATTTATCGGCGGACTGACCACTTTCTTGGCAATGGCCTATATCTTAGTTGTTAATCCGCTGACATTATCACTGGCATCAATCGAGGATCTGCCAGATGCATTGCGGATGGATTATGGGGCTGTATTTGTGGCTACTGCATTGGCTTCTGCGTTAGGTTCCATCATTATGGGGCTTGTCGGTAAATATCCGTTGGCGCTGGCACCAGGGATGGGCTTGAATGCCTTCTTTGCTTACACAGTCGTATTGGGAAGCGGGATTCCATGGCAGCATGCATTAGGTGCTGTATTCATTTCCGGAGTATTTTTCTTGATTTTAACATTAACCGGTCTTCGTGAAAAAATCATCAATGCGATTCCAGTTGAATTAAAGCACGCAGTTGGCGCAGGTATCGGTTTGTTCATTACCTTTATCGGCTTGCAGAATGCAAAAATTATTGTTAATAACGACGCAACACTTGTTGGGTTGGGAGATTTATCCGAACCTAACACCTTGCTTGCCATTTTTGGAATTATTGTAACAGTGATCATGATGACAAGAGGCATTAATGGTGCAGTATTCTACGGAATGGTCATCACGGTTATTGTCGGAATGATATTTAATTTAATTGAAGTACCTCATAAATTTTTTGGTGAAGTTCCAAGTATTTCACCGACCTTCGGGGCAGCTTTCACATCCTTAGGTGACAGTTCGTTTTATTCAACAGCGATGATTGGAATTGTCCTGACATTCTTGTTTGTTGATTTCTTTGACAATGCCGGTACCCTGGTTGGGGTAGCGAGTCAAGCAGGGTTAATGAAGAACGGTAAGCTCGAGCGTGCCGGTAGAGCGTTAATTTCCGATTCAATTGCTTCAACCACAGGAGCGATTCTTGGTACATCAACGGTTACTTCTTATGTTGAGTCAACTGCGGGGGTGGCTGCAGGGGCAAGAACAGGGTTCGCATCATTGGTAACTGCCGGACTGTTCATTTTATCGATCTTTTTCTTCCCGCTTCTGTCAGTTGTCACAGCACCTGTAACAGCACCAGCTTTAATCATCGTTGGGGTCCTGATGGTATCTTCATTAGGAAAAATCGAATGGACGAGTTTTGAAATTGCCGTGCCAGCTTTCTTAACCGTGATTGCGATGCCTCTATCTTACAGCATTGCGACAGGGATTGGCCTTGGTTTCATCTTTTATCCAATTACGATGCTGGTAAAGGGCAGGGCTAAGGATATTCATCCAATCATGTACTTCTTCTTTGTCATCTTTGCACTGTATTTTATATTTTTACAACATTAATATCAGTAAAAAGAGCTGTGAACAATGTGTTCGCGGCTCTTTTTTTGGTTCTTTTTTCCTGAAAAATATATATTTTTTTCCAATTTACTCCTGTATGATAGAGATGAAAGAGACAAAGAATTGGGGAAGTGATGAATGTGAACATGCTGACCGTTCATAATTTACGAAAAAGCTTTGGTCAGTTTGAAGCGGTGAAAGGTATCTCTTTTTCAGTGGAAAAAGGCGAGTCATTCGGGCTGTTGGGACCAAATGGTGCCGGAAAGTCAACCACGATTAATATGATTACCGGATTGTTCCCGCCGACCGCTGGAACCATCCATGTCAAAGATATGGATGTCATCAAAAATACGAAGCAGGCACAAAAATGGATTGGAGTCGTCCCGCAGGAAATCGCCCTGTATCAGGAAATGTCCGCGAGGGAAAATCTGAAGTTTTGGGGCAGAATGTACAATCTCAGCGGCAAAGCGCTGGAGAAGAGTGTCGAGGAAGTGCTGGAAATTATCGGACTGTCTGACCGAGCTAAAGATAAGGTTGAAACCTTTTCCGGCGGGATGAAGCGCCGGGTCAATATCGGGGCGGCAATATTACATCGGCCGGAAATGTTAATTATGGACGAGCCGACGGTGGGCATCGATCCGCAATCGCGGAATCACATTTTGGAGACGGTTAAGCGGTTAAACAGCGAAGGTATGACGATTATGTACACGAGCCACTATATGGAGGAAGTCGAATACCTCTGTGAACGGATTGGGATTATTGACCACGGTGAGTTAATTGCCAGCGGCACATTAAAGGAATTACGGGAATCGATTGGCGACCGCTCGAGAATTAATTTAACCATTGATAGCACTACAACCGAAAAAGCGAAAATGTCAGCGGCGCTCGAAGGTTTATTTTTAGAAAAGGATTTAAAGCTTCAAGATAACCTGCTGACAGCTTTTCATAAACAACCGCAATCGGTATTAAGCGAAATGATTCAACGGGTTACAAAAACAGGGGCTAAGGTTAGTTCAGTAGATATAGTCGAGCCAAATCTTGAGAGCATCTTTCTCCACTTAACTGGCCGAAGCCTAAGGGATTAGGGGTGAAAGTCATGGCTTTTTGGTGGCTTGCGTGGAAGGACTTGCTGATGCTCGCCCGTGATAAAAAGGCATTGCTCACGCTTGTGATGATGCCGCTGCTGTTAATATCGATCCTGGGTGCTGCGTTTGGAAATATGTTTGAAGAAGAGGATGCTGTCCCATTCAAGAAGTTCAGCCTCGGGGTTGCTAATTTGGACGATGGCCCGCTTAGCACAGCGTTGATTGAAGAGGTTTTTCAAAAGCAATTATCGAAGGAAATCAATATAAAGCAGTTTAGCGAAGATGAGCTACATAAAGAAATAAAAAATCAGAAGCTTTCAATTGGACTCATCATAGAGTCTGACTTCTCGTCGTCTTTGGCCTCGGGGGAAGAGGCGAAGGTAAAGCTGTTAACAGGTCCAGACCCAGGAATCAAAGATGATATTGTAGAGAAAGTAATGGAGCAATTCGCCGATAATATTCCGATTGAAGTAATGGCAAGACAAGCAGCGCAGGCTGTTCAGGCAGAAGGCACTGAAGTAGATCCCTCAGCCGCACAAACAGGAACCACTACAACTGACAACCTCCAAGATCCATCTGCTTCCCGGCACTTGCTCAAAGAAACGACCGTTAATGCGAAAACAAAAATCGTCAGTTCGTTCCAATATTATGCAGCGGCAATGGGCGTGATGTTTCTATTAATGACAGTTGTTCAGGGTGTTTCCAATATGATTCTTGAAAAGGAACAAGAGGTCTATAAACGATTGCTTCTATCGCAGTTAACCTACACCAATTACCTCATTGGAAAGCTGCTTGGGCTTGTCATTATTTGCTTGCTCCAAGCCGCAATTATTATTGCCGGAACGAAATATATATTTGGCGTCGATTGGGGCGGATCGGCATCCGGAATTGCTGTCATGACAGCCGCTTTTGTCATTAATGCCTGCGGACTTGGGGTGTTGGCGGGCGCGTTTGTCAAAACAGAAAAAGCCTTCTCGGTTGCGGGCATGTTTGGTTCGCAAATTCTAGCCGCCTTGGGTGGAAGTATGGCACCGCTGTATATTTTCCCGGATTGGGTTGTTTCACTTACAAAGCTGATTCCAAACGGGCTTGCGCTGCAGACATACCTAAAGTTAATGACCGGTGCATCTTTGGGTGATATCCTGCCGGCAGCAGGCGGGGCCATTGGACTCGGATTACTCTTTTTTGCAATTGGGTTAATTCGCCTTTCGATGGAAAGGAGAGGGAAATATGCGTAAGATGTGGAATATTCTTACCCTTCATTTGAAGAAATTTTTCAAATCGCCAGGCTCCATTGTGCTGATGTTTGTGATGCCGGCACTGTTCAGCTATATCTTTGGCGGCATGTCAGTAAAATCGCAGGAGACAAAGCCGTTAGTCAATATTGTTGTCGGCCAAGGTGAATTTAGTACAGAGGTTTATAACCTTTTGAAGAAAAATGAACAATATACTTGGAAGAAAGCATCCTTAAAGCAGGCAAGGTCAAATGTATCCGAACAGGATACCATTGCTGCAGTAGTAATCCCGGACAACCTGAAGCAGAGAATCATTGAAAACCAGCCGCTATTTGATGTAGTGATTCAGCGGAAAACGGAGCAATATTATGCGTTAAACCGATATTTGCAGGGAACAGCAGGGTTAATCCTGCGCTCTTACCAAACAGCTGCCTTTGGAGAGCCAGCATCTTTTCCGAAATTGCTGCAGGCAGTTACCGCTAATAAAGGAGTTAAGATAGAAAAGGAAATCATCCAAAAAGAGAAAAATGACAAAGCAGACATTAATTTAATGTTTGTCGGTTTTGCGATTATGTTTATGATGTTTGGCCTATCCGGTGCGGCCTCCACAATTCTGGATGAACGAATCGGAGGTACATGGGGGCGCTTGATGCTGACACCGGCCACGAGGCTTCAGATTATCATGGGCTATATCTTATCCTATTTCTTTATGGGGTGGATTCAACTTGGTGTATTAATGACAGCGATGAGCCTGATGTTTGATATTGGCTGGGGAAATTTAGCATACCTGATTCCATTTGCCTCACTCGTGATCGTAATGGTGGTGGGCTTTGGACTAATGATTGCCGGGCTTGTTAAAACGAAGCAGCAGGCCTCGGCGATTGGCGCGGTGTTAATTGTGAGCACCTGTATGCTCGGAGGTGTTTATTGGCCAATTGATATCATGCCAGACTTTATGCAAAAGATTGCCCTCGGCGTCCCGCAAAGCTGGGCAATGGCCGGGTTTAAGGAAATCGTCAGCGGCAGTTTGCACGCGGCATCCTTATGGAAGGATACAGCAGCATTACTAGGTTTTTCGCTATTGTTCTTTTTCTTAGGGCTGAGGGGCATTAAATATGAATAATTCAAGTCTTTGTAAAACTAGGTCGTTGACTTCCTGTTTCTAGTCTTTTAGTATGAAAGTACTAATAGTCTGCGAAGCGGGGAAAAGAAATGGCAAGACTTAGAATTGAGAAAGCGTTAAATAATAATGTGTTAATTGCGGAGCACCCTGCTTACAATGAAGTGGTGATTATCGGCAAAGGCATCGGCTTTAACCGCAAGCGGGGCGACTTTATCGATACCGATAAGGTGGAAAAATTGTTTGTTTTGAAAAATGAGACAGCGCAGGAGAATTATATTAAGCTGCTTCCGTTTCTTGATCAAAATTTCCATGAGGTTATTATTTCCGCAATGGACTTAATTAAGCAGCGAACGAATTCGGTGCTGAATGAACATATACATGTTGCCTTAACAGACCACTTAATGTTTGCTCTAACAAGGGCATCCCAGGGGATGGAGACGAGCAACCCCTTTTTAGTCGAAACGAAAGCGCTCTATCGCCGCGAATATGAGGTAGCGAAGGAAGTAGTCGAGCTGATTAAACAAAAAACAGGCCTTGTCTTACCTGTAGGTGAAATTGGTTTTATCGCACTTCATATCCATAGCGCCATTACAAATAAAGAACTGTCTGAGGTCAACCAGCATTCGCAGCTGATTAGCAGATTAGTCGAATTGGTGGAAAAGCAGTTTGATATTGAAATTGATCGAGAAAGCATTGATTATATGAGACTTGTCCGTCATCTCCGATTTACCATTGAACGGGTGAAAAAGGGGGAACGGGTCGAGGAACCAGAAAAAATTGCGACTCTCTTTAAAGAAGAATATCCTGTCTGCTATAATCTCGCTTGGAAGCTTATTAAAATCATGCAGCATACACTAAAAATGAAAGTTTTTGATGCTGAAGCTGTGTATCTTACAATGCATTTGCAGCGTCTGCAAACTAAAATTAAATAATCCTCATCTTACGTGTTACTGATTCGATCAGGCATAAGTAAAAATCTATTGAAATGAAAATGAATGGGAATTCTATACCCATGTCTTCATTCAATTGGTCTTTTGCTCATGCCTTTTTTGCTTTTTATTAAGTGAAACGTTTAATGAACTGAAACAATAATTAGTAGGAGGAACACTTTGATGTTTAAAAACGTTTTTGGCGTTCTTCAAAAAATAGGTAAAGCATTAATGCTTCCTGTTGCCCTCTTGCCGGCAGCAGGGTTATTGCTGGGGATCGGAAATGCATTGCAGCAGCCCACAACGCTTGAATATCTGCCGTTTTTACATGCGGAATGGATTCAGTTGATTGCAAGTGTAATGGAGGATGCTGGTTCCATTATTTTTGGTAACTTAGCGCTTATCTTTGCAGCTGGTGTTGCATTAGGGTTAGCAGGAGATGGAGCTGCGGCGCTTGCCGCTATTGTTGGCTATTTAGTATTAAACCAAGTAATGAGTACGTGGGCAGGTGTAACAGCAAAGATGGTTGCTGATAATCCCTCTTATGCGAATGTACTGGGAATCCCCACGTTACAAACGGGTGTATTTGGAGGAATTATTGTTGGGCTTATTGCGGCTTTTGCCTACAATCGATACCACAAGATTGAAATGCCCTCTTTTCTTGGATTCTTTGCAGGTAAACGGTTTGTCCCGATTGTTACTGCCGTCTTTTCGTTGATTGCTGGTTTATTACTATTAGTGATGTGGCCGCCCATCCAGCATGGGATGAACTCTGCTTCTAACTGGCTGCTGGGAAGTGGAACCTATGTGGCTGTTTTCTTTTTTGGCTTTATAAAACGTTTGCTCATTCCATTTGGGCTGCATCATATTTTCTATGCGCCATTTTGGTATGAGTTTGGATCCTATAAAACACAAGCTGACAACATCGTTCATGGTGATATGACGATTTTCTTTGCTCAATTAAAAGATAATGTAAAACTGACAGCCGGCTACTTTATGCAGGGTGAATTCCCGATTATGATGTTTGGTTTGCCGGCCGCTGCACTGGCGATGTATCATACAGCCAAGCCAGAAAAGAAAAAACTAGTAGCTGGTCTGCTTGGTTCTGCTGCCTTAACATCATTCTTAACGGGTATTACTGAACCAATTGAATTTTCCTTCTTGTTTGTATCACCGCTATTATTCTTTATCCACGCCGTATTGGATGGACTTGCCTTTGTATTAATGGCCTTATTTAAAGTTCATTTGGGTTATACATTCTCTGGAGGAGCCATTGACTTCTTTTTGTTTGGGATACTGCCAGGAAAAGAAAAATGGTGGATTGCTATCCTATTGGGTATCGTTTTTGCGGTTGTTTATTACTTCGTTTTCCGGTTGTTGATTAAAATGTTAAACATAAAAACACCAGGCAGAGAAGATGAGGAAACACCATTTGCAGAGATGGGGACAAAACAACATGCAGGAGATCTGCCGTATAATATTCTTGAGGCAATGGGCGGACAGAAAAATATTACCTATCTCGATGCATGCATCACACGTCTTCGTGTTACGGTAAATGATATAGAGATTGTAGATAAGGATGAACTGAAGCGCTTAGGAGCTACAGCTGTACTCGAAGTAGGTAATAATATACAAGCTATCTTTGGACCGCGTTCAGAAACAATAAAAAGCCAAATGCAGGATATTGTGAGAGGCAAAACCCCTCGGATAGTTGAAAAGTCACCTGAAATAGGTGCAGTACAGCAAATTGAAACAGTGAATCCGGGAGCATTACAAAATAAACTGAATGTCATCGATAGTTTTGTCATTCCGATCAAAGGTCAAATCAAGCCAATCAGCGAAGTTCCAGATCTGGTTTTTGCAGAAAAAATGATGGGCGACGGTTTTGCAATTGTTCCGGAGGAAGGAATCGTTGTTTCTCCTGTTGATGGAAAAATCGTTAACCTATTCCCAACACAGCACGCGATCGGAATTCTCTCTGATAGCGGCCGTGAAATTCTAATCCATGTTGGATTAGATACGGTTAACTTAAAAGGCCAGGGGTTTGAAACATTGGTATTTGAAAATGCCACAGTCACAAAGGGCCAGCATTTGTTGAAGTTTGATATTGCTTATATGAAAGAACATGCCAAATCAACCATTAGCCCGATTGTCTTCACTAACCTGGCTGCAGGCGAAAAAGTTGTGGTGGAAAAGCAGGGTCTTGTTGACCTAATGCAGGAAGGTATTATAAAGATTACAAAATAAATGAGATAACCGGTCCGGTGATAGTCGGCCGGTTACTTTTTTATAAAAAGTTAAATTTAGTGTTGACGTATTATAGGCACGGTGATATTATATTAAAGCAGTCGTTACTGACGCGTTAACAACACGGTGATGTTAAAAAACATCTAGAAAGTTGTTGACACGAAATTGACGATGTGATATATTAATAGAGTTGCTTCTGAGAAGAGGCTAACTGATAGTTCTTTGAAAACTAAACAAACAAAAACGTCAACAATAAAATTATTCATTCCTAACGGAATGAAGCCAACGTAACTTTTATGAGCTAATCAACTCATCTTTTTTGGAGAGTTTGATCCTGGCTCAGGACGAACGCTGGCGGCGTGCCTAATACATGCAAGTCGAGCGAATCAATAGGAGCTTGCTCCTGTTGGTTAGCGGCGGACGGGTGAGTAACACGTGGGCAACCTGCCTGTAAGACTGGGATAACACCGGGAAACCGGTGCTAATACCGGATAATTCTTATCAACACATGTTGGTAAGGTGAAAGTCGGTTTACGCTGACACTTACAGATGGGCCCGCGGCGCATTAGCTAGTTGGTGAGGTAACGGCTCACCAAGACGACGATGCGTAGCCGACCTGAGAGGGTGATCGGCCACACTGGGACTGAGACACGGCCCAGACTCCTACGGGAGGCAGCAGTAGGGAATCTTCCACAATGGACGAAAGTCTGATGGAGCAACGCCGCGTGAGCGAAGAAGGCCTTCGGGTCGTAAAGCTCTGTTGTCAGGGAAGAACAAGTATCGGAGTAACTGCCGGTACCTTGACGGTACCTGACCAGAAAGCCACGGCTAACTACGTGCCAGCAGCCGCGGTAATACGTAGGTGGCAAGCGTTGTCCGGAATTATTGGGCGTAAAGCGCGCGCAGGCGGTCCTTTAAGTCTGATGTGAAAGCCCACGGCTCAACCGTGGAGGGTCATTGGAAACTGGGGGACTTGAGTGCAGAAGAGGAAAGCGGAATTCCACGTGTAGCGGTGAAATGCGTAGAGATGTGGAGGAACACCAGTGGCGAAGGCGGCTTTCTGGTCTGTAACTGACGCTGAGGCGCGAAAGCGTGGGGAGCAAACAGGATTAGATACCCTGGTAGTCCACGCCGTAAACGATGAGTGCTAAGTGTTAGGGGGTTTCCGCCCCTTAGTGCTGCAGCTAACGCATTAAGCACTCCGCCTGGGGAGTACGGCCGCAAGGCTGAAACTCAAAGGAATTGACGGGGGCCCGCACAAGCGGTGGAGCATGTGGTTTAATTCGAAGCAACGCGAAGAACCTTACCAGGTCTTGACATCCTCTGACACTCCTAGAGATAGGACTTTCCCCTTCGGGGGACAGAGTGACAGGTGGTGCATGGTTGTCGTCAGCTCGTGTCGTGAGATGTTGGGTTAAGTCCCGCAACGAGCGCAACCCTTGATCTTAGTTGCCAGCATTTAGTTGGGCACTCTAAGGTGACTGCCGGTGACAAACCGGAGGAAGGTGGGGATGACGTCAAATCATCATGCCCCTTATGACCTGGGCTACACACGTGCTACAATGGATGGTACAAAGGGCTGCAAAACCGCGAGGTTGAGCCAATCCCATAAAACCATTCTCAGTTCGGATTGCAGGCTGCAACTCGCCTGCATGAAGCCGGAATCGCTAGTAATCGCGGATCAGCATGCCGCGGTGAATACGTTCCCGGGCCTTGTACACACCGCCCGTCACACCACGAGAGTTTGTAACACCCGAAGTCGGTGGGGTAACCGTAAGGAGCCAGCCGCCTAAGGTGGGACAGATGATTGGGGTGAAGTCGTAACAAGGTAGCCGTATCGGAAGGTGCGGCTGGATCACCTCCTTTCTAAGGAATCGTTAGTCCTTACGGACTAATAAAACGTTGATTGTTTTCTGTTTGTTTAGTTTTGAGGGAATTATTCTCTCAAAGCTTTTTTATTCGTTCTTTGAAAACTAGATAATCGTAAGAAGAAGTAACCAAGTAAAAACCGAGTGATCGCCATTTTAGTTTTTCTCTCTAATGAATGTTAGAGTAAAACCTTTTAGGTTAAGTTAGAAAGGGCGCACGGTGGATGCCTTGGCACTAGGAGCCGATGAAGGACGGGACTAACACCGATATGCTTCGGGGAGCTGTAAGTAAGCTTTGATCCGGAGATTTCCGAATGGGGGAACCCACTGCTCGTAATGGAGCAGTATCTTTACCTGAATACATAGGGTATGGAAGGCAGACCCGGGGAACTGAAACATCTAAGTACCCGGAGGAAGAGAAAGCAAACGCGATTCCCTGAGTAGCGGCGAGCGAAACGGGAACAGCCCAAACCGAAAGGCTTGCCTTTCGGGGTTGTAGGACACTCAACATGGAGTTACAAAGGAACGGGGTAAATGAAGCGGCCTGGAAAGGCCAGCCGTAGAAGGTAAAAGCCCTGTAGTTGAAACTTCGTTCCCTCCTGAGTGGATCCTGAGTACGGCCGGACACGTGAAATCCGGTCGGAAGCAGGGAGGACCATCTCCCAAGGCTAAATACTCCCTAGTGACCGATAGTGAACCAGTACCGTGAGGGAAAGGTGAAAAGCACCCCGGAAGGGGAGTGAAATAGTACCTGAAACCGTGTGCCTACAAGTAGTCAAAGCCCATTCATGGGTAATGGCGTGCCTTTTGTAGAATGAACCGGCGAGTTACGATTACATGCGAGGTTAAGTTGAAAAGACGGAGCCGCAGCGAAAGCGAGTCTGAATAGGGCGTCATAGTATGTAGTCGTAGACCCGAAACCAGGTGATCTACCCATGTCCAGGGTGAAGTCCAGGTAACACTGGATGGAGGCCCGAACCCACGCACGTTGAAAAGTGCGGGGATGAGGTGTGGGTAGCGGAGAAATTCCAATCGAACTTGGAGATAGCTGGTTCTCTCCGAAATAGCTTTAGGGCTAGCCTCACGTAGTAAGAGTCTTGGAGGTAGAGCACTGTTTGGACTAGGGGCCCTCATCGGGTTACCGAATTCAGACAAACTCCGAATGCCAATGACTTATCCGTGGGAGTCAGACTGCGAGTGATAAGATCCGTAGTCAAAAGGGAAACAGCCCAGACCACCAGCTAAGGTCCCAAAGTATACGTTAAGTGGAAAAGGATGTGGAGTTGCTTAGACAACCAGGATGTTGGCTTAGAAGCAGCCACCATTTAAAGAGTGCGTAATAGCTCACTGGTCGAGTGACTCTGCGCCGAAAATGTACCGGGGCTAAACGTATCACCGAAGCTGTGGGTGGACACCATTAGGTGTCCGCGGTAGGAGAGCGTTCTAAGGGCGTTGAAGCTAGACCGTAAGGACTGGTGGAGCGCTTAGAAGTGAGAATGCCGGTATGAGTAGCGAAAGACGGGTGAGAATCCCGTCCACCGTATGCCTAAGGTTTCCTGAGGAAGGCTCGTCCGCTCAGGGTTAGTCGGGACCTAAGCCGAGGCCGAAAGGCGTAGGCGATGGACAACAGGTTGATATTCCTGTACCACCTCTTTATCGTTTGAGTGATGGGGGGACGCAGGAGGATAGGGTAAGCGCGCTGCTGGTTATGCGCGTGTAAGCAGTTAGGCTGAGAAGCAGGAAAATCCGCTTCTCGTAAAGGCTGAGCTGTGATGCCGAGGGAAATATAGTACCGAAGTTCCTGATTCCACACTGCCAAGAAAAGCCTCTAGCGAGATAAAAGGTGCCCGTACCGCAAACCGACACAGGTAGGCGAGGAGAGAATCCTAAGGTGAGCGAGAGAACTCTCGTTAAGGAACTCGGCAAAATGACCCCGTAACTTCGGGAGAAGGGGTGCTCATTACGGTGAATAGCTGTGATGAGCCGCAGTGAATAGGCCCAGGCGACTGTTTAGCAAAAACACAGGTCTCTGCGAAGCCGCAAGGCGAAGTATAGGGGCTGACGCCTGCCCGGTGCTGGAAGGTTAAGAGGAGGGGTTAGCGTAAGCGAAGCTCTGAATCGAAGCCCCAGTAAACGGCGGCCGTAACTATAACGGTCCTAAGGTAGCGAAATTCCTTGTCGGGTAAGTTCCGACCCGCACGAAAGGCGTAACGATCTGGGCACTGTCTCAACGAGAGACTCGGTGAAATTATAGTACCTGTGAAGATGCAGGTTACCCGCGACAGGACGGAAAGACCCCGTGGAGCTTTACTGTAGCCTGATATTGAATTTTGGTACAGCTTGTACAGGATAGGTAGGAGCCTGAGAAGCCGGAGCGCCAGCTTCGGTGGAGGCGTCGGTGGGATACTACCCTGGCTGTATTGAAATTCTAACCCGCACCCCTGATCGGGGTGGGAGACAGTGTCAGGTGGGCAGTTTGACTGGGGCGGTCGCCTCCCAAAGAGTAACGGAGGCGCCCAAAGGTTCCCTCAGAATGGTTGGAAATCATTCGTAGAGTGTAAAGGCACAAGGGAGCTTGACTGCGAGACCTACAAGTCGAGCAGGGACGAAAGTCGGGCTTAGTGATCCGGTGGTTCCGCATGGAAGGGCCATCGCTCAACGGATAAAAGCTACCCCGGGGATAACAGGCTTATCTCCCCCAAGAGTCCACATCGACGGGGAGGTTTGGCACCTCGATGTCGGCTCATCGCATCCTGGGGCTGTAGTCGGTCCCAAGGGTTGGGCTGTTCGCCCATTAAAGCGGTACGCGAGCTGGGTTCAGAACGTCGTGAGACAGTTCGGTCCCTATCCGTCGTGGGCGCAGGAAATTTGAGAGGAGCTGTCCTTAGTACGAGAGGACCGGGATGGACGCACCGCTGGTGTACCAGTTGTCTTGCCAAAGGCATCGCTGGGTAGCTATGTGCGGACGGGATAAGTGCTGAAAGCATCTAAGCATGAAGCCCCCCTCAAGATGAGATTTCCCATAGCGTCAAGCTAGTAAGATCCCTGAAAGATGATCAGGTTGATAGGTCAGAGGTGGAAGCATGGTGACATGTGGAGCTGACTGATACTAATCGATCGAGGACTTAACCAAGTTATAATGATTATTCGGTTTACTGAAACTTCTTCTGCATTATCTAGTTTTGAGGGAATGAAACCTCAAAAAAATAGTCTGGCAACTATGGCGAGAAGGTCACACCCGTTCCCATACCGAACACGGAAGTTAAGCTTCTCAGCGCCGATGGTAGTTGGGGCAGGCGCCCCTGTGAGAGTAGGACGTTGCCGGGCTAGCAAAAGACAACCTGAAAAAATGGTTGTCTTTTTTGTGTTTATTTTAAAAGGGTAATTGGCTTTGAAAAATGGAGTTTCGCGGATATATTGGGATTTTCGCGGATATATTTGCTTTTTCGCGGATAAAATCAAATTAACGCGGATATATTTTGTTTTTCGCGGATATATGATGGGAAACCGCGGATATAATTTTTTCGGACTTTAATTGGTGAACAAAACACCGAATTTTCATCTTTGAAATTACGCCAATAGAGCTCATTGGAGCAGAAAACCACCAATTTTCCATCTGCAATTACTCCAATAGAGCCTATTGGAACAGTAAACCACCAATTTTCCCCCAGCAATTACGCCAATAGAGCCTATTGGAGCAGAAAACCACCAATTTTCCCCCTCCCGCTACGCCAACAGCCCTAATTGAAGCACTAAACCTTCAAAATATCCCCTTCAACTACTCCATTCCCTGTACAAATCAAAAACCTCCGCCCAATTCCACTTTTCGTAATACCAGCTTGGAATAGACAAATTTTTAATCCAAACCTTCCCTGCAAAAGGGCCACCCCCACCACTAGAAACCATAACATCAGCGTCACGACGGTCCGTCCTGATCCAAACCAAATTATCCTGTAAAACCTGCGGTGCGAAGTCTCCCTCGTTTTTGCCAGGAGCAGTTACCTGTTTCTGTTTCCCGGCAACAAGGTTAATCTCGTACAAACCAGGCAGCGGTCTTTCATCGAGACTTCCGACATCGCTTTCAACCGATCTTGAAACAAGAAGGGTATTCTTATTTTTCCAAAACAAATCCCTGTCGGTGAAACCTGCAGGTGTTAAGTTCTGAACCTGAAAAGATGGGGCATTCACTACTTTTAAATGTTTATTAAAGGTCGCTTCCCTGCCGGTTCCGCCTATATAGCCAAGCGAACCACCGCTTCTAGGAGACCACATCATCCATTCTGGATAATTTAACATCTCATCTACCCGATGAAACACTCTCCCGTCACTAGACAGCAAACAAAGCGTATTGCCATCCGCAGACAGCGAGGCAGTCGGAATCAATAAGAAACTAATCCACTTTTTGTCCTTTGACCACTTAAACTGACTCGTGCCCGCTACAATCTCATTTTCCCCAACATTAATGGTATAAAAATGTTCGGCTGAAGGTTTTTGCCGGTTACCTCTAAGGCTTATCTTTGACAAGATCACATCAGAATTAAACTGCTCACTTTTTCTAGTGCAAACCAAAAATCCTCCTAAATCAGGAAGCCAAGAAAAGTTATCAACACTATCTGCAACGAAGGCGGGCAAGAAATGAGCATTCATTTTTAACACATAAAGGTCCTTGTTAACCATAAAGCCAAGCTTGTTCTGCTTCGGTGCCCACTGGAAATTTGTATTTACATTGGATTTAATATGAAAGGCCTTGTCCAATTTCACATTATAGACCCATAAATCCCCATTGTAGACGCTTCCGCCGTTTACGTCGACAGCTTTCAAATAGGCAATCCACTCCCCATCAGAGGACCACTTCGGGTATCTAATATAGTCACCCTTAGTAAGCCGACGCTCATTTATGCCAATTTTTATCCACAAATCATCCCCCCTTATAAACGCAGCTTTATATTCATTGTCCGGTGTATCTGCATCAGCGACGGGGTGGAATGAAACAATAAGCAAAATAGATACTAGAAATTTTTTAATCATACAACCACCTCTCATTTGTGGAAAAAATTTGATTAATCTTATTTTTTGCCAAAAAGGGTATAAACATAAATAATGTGCTAAATTGTTTAGGAAGCATGATAATAGGAGGTTCCGGTATGCTGGAAAATAGTTTTATGATGGTTGCCATTATTCTCATGATCAATATTGTGTATGTATCGTTTTTTACCATAAGGATGATACTGACGTTAAAGGGGCAGCGTTATTTGGCAGCGTTCCTAAGCATGATTGAAGTAGTTATCTATGTGCTTGGCCTAGGCCTTGTGTTGAATAACCTGAATGAAATACAAAACTTGATTGCCTATGCAGTTGGCTATGGGATTGGCGTCATTGTCGGGATGAAAATTGAAGAAAAACTGGCGCTTGGCTATATAACCGTCAATGTGATTACAAAGGAATATGATAAAAATTTACCTAAACTCCTAAGGGAAAAAGGGTACGGGGTGACCGATTGGGAGGCACATGGCCTTGAAGGAAATCGGATGGCGATGCAAATCCTGACACCGCGGAAATTTGAACTTAAGCTGTATGATTTAATAAAAACCACCGATCCGAAGGCATTCATCATTGCCTATGAGGCGAAGACGATTCATGGCGGCTTTTGGGTGAAATCAGTGAAACGGGGAAAATTATTTTCATAAAAAAAGAGGCTGCCCATTGGACAGCCTCTAGAAGTAAGAAAGGATATTCCTATGAACAAAAAGAAAATGCAATTTGAGGTACAGGAAAATGAAAGTATTGACCAATGTTTAAATAGAATAAAACAAGCAGGTTACATGCCCATTCGCCGGACCGAAAAGCCGATATTCCAGGAGATAAAAAAAGGTGGAGAGACAATTTACGAGCCGGTTGGGCGCCAAATTGTATTTGAAGCAAGATTAATGGAGTAAAACACGAACATTATAGTGTTATTGAAAAATAATGTTCGATTTATTGGTTGACAGAGATAGTCTCGGTTGTTAAGATAAGTGTATCAGTTGTTAGATTTTCTTACCCTCGTATATCCATGGGAATATGGCCCATAAGTTTCTACCCAATAACCGTAAATTATTGGACTATGAGGGAAAGTCAATATGTTCGGCACATAAGGGGCAGCCCCTTAGTTTGTGTTTATGCGAATTTTCCATGCCCGGACAAATGGCTTTCTCTTTTTTGAGATGCCATTTGTCCGGGTATTTTTGTTGTCAATTTAAGATTGATAGGGGGCTTTGAAGAAATGAATCATTTAGTCGGTGTCATTATGGGCAGCAAATCGGACTGGGATACGATGAAGCATGCCTGCGATATTCTACAGCAGTTAGAAGTTCCTTTTGAAAAAAAGGTCGTATCGGCCCATCGTACGCCCGATTTCATGTTTGCTTATGCAGAAGAAGCAAGAGAAAGAGGTTTAAAGGTGATTATTGCCGGAGCGGGCGGGGCCGCACATTTGCCGGGCATGGTGGCAGCAAAAACAACTCTGCCGGTGATTGGTGTTCCTATTCAAACCAAGACATTAAATGGATTGGACTCACTGTTGTCAATTGTACAAATGCCAGGCGGCGTACCGGTGGCGACGGTGGCGATCGGCAAGGCTGGGGCAGTGAATGCAGGGCTGTTGGCGGCACAAATTCTAGCGACAGAAAATGCTGAACTTGCAGCAAAGCTGGAAGCAAGACGTGAGGCTACAAAGGCAGCGGTAATGGAAAGCAGTGATGAACTTGAATAATAAAACAATTTTACCTGGAGCAACGATTGGTATTATCGGGGGCGGACAGTTGGGCCGAATGATGGCCTTGGCAGCGAAGGCCCAAGGATTTCGGATTGCCGTACTAGAGCCAGTTTCCGACTCTCCATGCGGTCAGGCTGCGGATATTGAGGTCATTGGGGCATATGATGACCGCGATGCAATCCGTCAATTGGCAGCGGTCAGTGACGTGATCACATATGAATTTGAAAATATTGATTCTGAAACACTAAAGTGGATTTGTGAGCAGGCCTATGTACCGCAGGGCTGGGAGCTGCTGACGATCACGCAGGACCGGATTAAGGAGAAAGCAGCAATCATGCAGGGTGGTGTTGAAGTTGCACCATACGAAGAGATTTATAGCATGGAAGATTTATTTTTAAAAATAGAGACTGTCAGTTATCCGGCTGTTTTGAAAACTGCACGGGGCGGTTATGACGGGAAAGGTCAGTTGGTGATTCGTGGGCCGGAGGACTTGGCGAAAGGTAAACCGCTGCTGGCACATGGAGCTTGTGTCCTGGAAAAATGGGTTCCGTTTGAAAAGGAAATTTCGGTGATTGTAACGCGGAAACCAGATGGAGAAACGTCAATTTTTCCAGTCGGAGAAAATGTGCATGTAGAAAATATTTTGCATCAGACGATTGTCCCGGCACGAATTTCTGGTGAGACTGAAGAGTTGGCGATTCAAAAAGCGAAACAGATAGCCGATTATCTCGGTTTGGTCGGGACACTTGCCGTAGAGATGTTCGTAACGGAAGATGGCGGGATCTATATCAATGAATTGGCACCGCGGCCGCATAATTCCGGGCACTACAGTATTGAAGCCTGTGAGACTTCGCAATTCGAGCAGCATATTCGGGCAATTTGCAATTGGCCGCTTACGAGCACAGCGCTTTTAAAACCAGCGGTTATGGTCAACCTATTAGGAGAGCATCTTGAAAAATTGTATACTGAAATTCCGGTGCTGCAAGACTGGAAGATTCATTTATACGGAAAAAAGGAACCAAAGCTGAAACGAAAAATGGGCCATGTCACACTTTTGCGAGACAATGTGGAGGATGCCCTGCTTGAGGTTGAGTCCAGCAGCATTTGGTACAGAGCTACTGAAAAGATCGGAGGATAAATCATGATTGATCGTTACACAAGACCGGAAATGGGCGCGATTTGGACGGAGGAGAACCGCTTCAAAGCTTGGCTTGAGGTAGAAATTTTGGCATGTGAAGCATGGGCTGAGTTAGGGGAGATTCCGAAAGAGGATGTGCGGAAACTACGCGAAAATGCTTCATTTAATATTGACCGCATTAAAGAAATTGAAGAAGAAACAAGACATGATGTTGTTGCCTTTACCCGTGCCGTTTCTGAAACACTGGGAGAAGAGCGGAAATGGGTTCATTACGGGTTAACTTCTACAGATGTCGTTGATACGGCGTTGTCGTATGTTCTTAAACAAGCCAACGCTATTCTATTGAAGGACCTTGAGAACTTTATTTCGATTTTAAAAGCGAAAGCCCAGGAACACAAATACACCGTTATGATGGGGCGGACGCACGGCGTACATGCCGAGCCAACAACCTTTGGTTTGAAGCTGGCGCTTTGGTATGAAGAAATGAAGCGTAATCTCGAGCGGTTTAAGCAGGCATCTCATGGGGTTGAGTTTGGGAAAATCTCTGGGGCTGTTGGAACGTATGCCAATATCGACCCGTTTGTGGAGCAATATGTGTGTGAACAGCTTGGACTAGAGCGTGCGCCGATTTCGACGCAAACGCTGCAGCGCGACCGTCATGCCCATTACATGTCTGTCATTGCTCTGATTGCAACTTCGATTGAAAAATTTGCCGTAGAAGTCCGCGGTCTGCAAAAAAGCGAGACTCGTGAAGTGGAAGAGTTTTTTGCAAAAGGTCAAAAAGGATCTTCAGCGATGCCGCATAAGCGCAACCCGATTGGCTCTGAGAATATGACGGGGATGGCGCGGGTGATTCGCGGCTACATGATGACAGCCTATGAGAATGTGCCGCTTTGGCATGAGCGCGATATTTCGCATTCTTCCGCTGAACGGATAATTCTGCCGGATGCGACAATTGCGTTGAATTATATGTTGAATCGCTTTGGTAACATCATTAAAAACCTGACAGTGTATCCAGAAAATATGAAGCGCAACATGGACCTCACACTTGGCTTAATTTATTCACAGCGCGTGCTGTTGGCGTTGATCGATAAGGGCCTGTCCCGCGAGGAGGCTTATGATACCGTACAGCCAAAGGCGATGGAGGCGTGGGAAAGACAAGTTCCGTTTAGGGGACTAGTTGAAGCGGAGGAGAAAATTACCTCTTTGCTGTCGATCGAAGAAATCGCCGATTGCTTTGATTACAGCTACCACCTCCAGCATGTCGATACCATTTTTGACCGGCTGGGGTTGAATGGGTAGGATCATTATTTAACCAATTTAAATATGGGGCTTTCCAGTACGAGAAGGCCCCTCCCTTATAAAGAAGATTGCCAATATTGAAAAATAAGGAGTGTCTCACGATGAAAGAAATGCTTTACGAAGGAAAAGCGAAGCGCATCTATGCAACAGATGACCCGCAAGTTGTCCTCATTCAGTATAAAGACTCTGCCACTGCCTTCAACGGGCAAAAAAAAGCTGATATAACCGGTAAAGGCCGTCTCAATAACGAGATTACCAGTCTCCTATTTTTAAAGTTAAAAGAGCAAGGAATACACTCGCATTTTATCCGCAAGATTTCGGACATCGAGCAGTTAGTCAAAAAAGTCACCATCATCCCACTTGAGGTCGTTGTCCGCAACACGGCGGCAGGCTCCTTGTCCAAACGACTTGGAATCGAGGAAGGACGCAAACTCACAGCACCACTAGTTGAGTTCTACCTGAAAAATGACGATCTTGGTGACCCGCTCCTCACCAAAAGCCACATCCTTGAATTAAACCTGGCAACATCTGAAGAAATCCATATTTTACGAGAAAAAGCATTACAAATTAACGAAGTGTTAACAAGCTTTTTCCATGGACTTGGCATCAATCTCATCGACTTCAAGCTTGAATTTGGCAAAGACGATAAGGGACAAGTCATACTCGCAGATGAAATTTCTCCTGACACGTGCCGTTTATGGGACCAGAAAACGAACGAAAAGCTCGATAAAGACGTATTCCGCCGTGATTTGGGCAGTTTAACAGCAGCCTATGAAACTATTTTACAAAGACTTGGAGGGCATCAGCATGTATAAAGTAAAGGTATTTGTCACATTGAGAACTAGCGTTTTGGATCCGCAAGGAAAGGCAGTCACTCAATCGCTCCATTCATTAAATTATCCGGAGGTTGCTGACGTCCGCATCGGTAAATACATGGAATTAACGATTGAAAAATCAGAACGAGACATCGACGAGGTTATCAACGAAATTTGCAGCAAGCTGCTCGCCAATCCAGTTATCGAAGACTACCGATACGAAGTAGAGGAGAGTGTCGTCCAGTGAGATTTGCGGTCATTGTTTTTCCGGGATCCAACTGTGATGTCGATATGTACCATGGCATAAAAGATGAACTTGGCGAAGAGGTTGAATACGTTTGGCATGATACCGAGAGCCTTGACCAATACGACGGGATTTTGCTCCCTGGCGGTTTTTCCTATGGAGACTATCTCCGCACAGGAGCAATTGCCCGTTTCAGCAATGTAATGAAGGAAGTCATCAAAGCGGCGAACGAAGGAAAACCTGTTCTCGGAGTCTGCAACGGATTTCAGATTCTCCTTGAGGCTGGCCTGCTTCCAGGTGCGATGAGACGAAACGAAAGCCTTTCATTTATCTGTAAGCCTGTGGAGTTAAAGGTAGAAAATACCGATACCATGTTCACAGGTGAATACAAAAAAGGTCAAACGATTACGATTCCTATTGCCCATGGTGAAGGAAACTACTATTGCGACGAAGCAATGCTAAACAGGTTAAAGGCCAATAACCAAATTGTCTTCACCTATCAACAAAATCCAAACGGCAGCCTTGAAGATATTGCCGGAATCATTAATGAAAAAGGCAACGTCCTTGGGATGATGCCGCACCCTGAGCGTGCCGTTGATGCGCTTTTAGGCAGCGCTGACGGGTTAAAACTTTTTCAATCAATCGTGAAAGCTTGGAGGGAATCACATGTTGTTAACGCTTGAACCAAGTCCCGAACAGATCAAAACAGAAAAACTATATCAGCAAATGGGATTGTCCGACGATGAATTTACGATGGTGGAAGGCATTCTCGGCCGTACCCCGAATTATACTGAAACCGGGTTATTCTCAGTCATGTGGTCGGAGCATTGCAGCTATAAAACCTCAAAGCCGGTTCTAAAAAGATTTCCTACAAAAGGCGAAAAAGTACTTCAAGGCCCTGGCGAAGGCGCCGGAATCGTCGACATCGGTGACGGCCAGGCAGTTGTGTTTAAAATTGAAAGCCATAACCACCCATCCGCAATTGAACCATATCAAGGAGCCGCAACTGGCGTCGGCGGGATAATCCGCGATGTTTTCTCGATGGGTGCCCGTCCGATTGCCCTATTAAACTCGCTCCGCTTTGGCGAACTAGACTCGCCGCGCGTTAAATATCTGTTTAAAGAAGTCGTGGCCGGAATCGCCGGCTACGGTAACTGTATCGGAATTCCAACCGTTGGCGGTGAGGTGCAATTTGAATCCTCCTACGATGGCAACCCGCTTGTTAATGCGATGTGTGTCGGACTCATCGACCATAAGGATATTAAGAAAGGCCTGGCGCATGGTGCCGGCAATACGGTTATGTATGTTGGTGCAAAGACTGGCCGTGACGGGATTCATGGTGCTACCTTTGCCTCCGTCGAATTAACCGAGGAGTCGGATAAAGACCGCCCAGCTGTTCAGGTCGGCGATCCGTTTATGGAAAAACTTCTGCTCGAAGCCTGCCTTGAGTTAATCCATTGTGATGCGCTTGTCGGCATTCAGGATATGGGCGCCGCCGGGCTGACGAGCTCATCTGCGGAAATGGCCAGCAAAGCCGGCATGGGGATCGAAATGAATTTGGACCTTGTACCGCAGCGTGAAACCGGCATGACACCGTACGAAATGATGCTGTCTGAGTCACAGGAGCGGATGCTGATTGTCGTCAAGAAAGGACGAGAGCAGGAAATCGTCGAGCTTTTTGAAAAATATGATTTGGAAGCCGTGGCGATTGGTACGGTAACGGATGACAAAAAACTTCGCCTGGTTCACCACGGAGAAGTGGTTGCAGACGTACCGGTTGACTCCTTGGCCGAGGATGCACCTGTATATAATAAACCGTCGAATGAGCCTGCTTACTTTGCAGAGTTCCAAGCAATGGAACAGGAAATCCCACAAGTTGAAGACCTAAAAGAAACACTATTAAACCTATTAAGCCAGCCAACCATTGCCAGCAAAGAATGGGTCTATCAGCAGTACGACTACGCTGTCCGCACCAATACGGTTGTGGCGCCTGGCTCGGATGCCTCCGTAGTCCGAATCCGCGGCACCCGCAAAGCGTTGGCCATGACAACCGATTGTAATTCCCGCTACGTTTACTTAGATCCTGAAACAGGCGGAAAGATCGCTGTTGCTGAGGCTGCTCGCAACATTATTTGCTCCGGAGCGGAACCTTTGGCGATTACCGATAACCTCAACTTTGGAAATCCGGATAAGCCGGAAGTATTTTGGCAGATTGAAAAAGCAGCCGACGGGATCAGCGAAGCCTGCACCGTTCTTGAAACTCCAGTTATCGGAGGCAACGTCTCTTTATATAACGAAACAAGCGGCACAGCCATTTACCCGACACCGGTCATCGGTATGGTAGGGCTTGTAACCGATTTAGACCATATCACCACCCAGCATTTCAAACAGAGTGGAGACCTGATTTATCTCGTTGGCGAAACTAGCCCTGAGTTCGGCGGCAGTGAGCTGCAAAAACTTATCCACGGGCAAATTTTTGGGAAAGCACCTGAATTAAACATCGAGGTCGAAAAGGAACGCCAAAACCAGGTTCTGGCTGCGATTCGCGCCGGAGTGGTTCAGTCTGCCCATGACCTGTCAGAAGGCGGTTTGGCGGTAGCGTTGGCAGAGTCCTTATTTGCCGAAACTCAGCTTGGAGCGGAAGTAACGATCACCGGAAATCCGGTCTCCAGCCTGTTCAGCGAAACGCAATCCCGTTTCCTTCTATCTGTTAAAAAAGAAAATCAAGCAGTGTTCGAAAGTTTAGTAGACGCCCAATTAATTGGCACCGTAACCGATACAGGAACATTAAGTGTATTATCACAAACAACAGAGCCAGTATTAGAGTCATATGTAGAGGAATTAAAAGCTGCCTGGAAAGGGGCGATCCCATGCTTGCTGAAATCAAAGGCTTAAACGAAGAGTGCGGAATATTTGGCGTTTGGGGACATGAGGATGCGGCCCAGCTGACATATTACGGGCTGCATGCCCTGCAGCACCGCGGCCAAGAGGGGACTGGCATCGTCGTCTCTGATGGAGCCGCCCTTAAAGGTGTAAAAGGTGAAGGGCTGGTAACGGAAATCTTTACTGCAGAACGAATGGCGGAACTAACTGGCACTTCGTCCATCGGTCATGTCCGCTATGCGACAGCCGGCGGGGGCGGCTATGAAAATGTTCAGCCGCTCCTGTTTCACTCGCAAACTGGCAGTCTCGCACTTGCTCATAACGGCAATTTGGTCAACGCCAATTCCCTGAAGCATCAGCTTGAGACGCAGGGAAGCATTTTTCAAACAAGCTCGGACTCGGAAGTGCTCGCCCATTTAATCAGAAGAAGCGGCTTCCCAAATTTGAACGATAAGGTGAAAAATGCCCTGTCTATGCTGAAGGGTGCCTATGCTTATTTGCTCCTAACGGAAAAGGAATTAATGGTTGCCCTCGACCCTCATGGCTTACGGCCGCTGTCGCTTGGCTGTCTTGGCGATGCCTATGTCGTGGCCTCGGAAACTTGCGCATTTGATGTCATTGGAGCGGAATACATCCGCGATATCCAGCCGGGCGAGCTGTTAATTATTGATGATAACGGGCTAAGATCCGAGATGTTTGCGGTCAACTCAACCAAGGCGATGTGCATGATGGAGTACGTTTATTTTTCAAGACCGGACAGTAACATCCAAGGTGTCAACGTTCATACTGCTCGTAAAAACATGGGCAAGAAATTGGCCCTTGAGGCTCCCATCGACGCAGATGTCGTAACCGGGGTTCCAGATTCCAGTATTTCAGCGGCCATTGGCTATGCCGAGGAATCAGGAATTCCATATGAAATGGGATTAATCAAAAACAAATATGTCGGACGTACATTTATCCAGCCGTCGCAGTCGCTCCGCGAGCAAGGGGTAAAAATGAAGCTGTCGGCAGTCCGCGGTGTCGTGGAAGGCAAACGGGTCATCATGGTCGACGATTCAATTGTCCGCGGAACGACAAGTAGAAGAATCGTCAAAATGTTAAAGGAAGCCGGTGCGACAGAGGTTCATGTCGTGATCAGCTCCCCGCCGATTAAGAATCCTTGTTTTTACGGGATTGATACATCCTCAAAGGAAGAATTGATTGCTTCCGACAAATCGGTGGAGGAAATCAGAGGGCTGATTGGTGCCGATTCGCTGACGTTCTTAAGTCTAGAGGGCATGGTGGCATCGCTTGGCCAGAATAACGGCTTTTGCCTAGGCTGCTTTAGCGGCAACTATCCGACAGAAATTTATCCAGATACACTTCAATACTATTACCAAAAGGGGTGACGGCAATGGCGAATGCATACAAACAAGCAGGTGTTGATATCGAAGCAGGCTATGAAGCGGTATCACGAATGAAAAAGCATGTCCAAAAAACAGCCAGGGCCGGCGTTCTTGGCACACTTGGCGGTTTTGGCGGGATGTTCGACCTATCACTATTGAATTTGAAGGAACCTGTTTTGGTGTCAGGCACCGATGGGGTTGGGACGAAGATTAAGCTGGCGTTTATGATGGACCAGCACGATACAATCGGCATCGATGCCGTGGCGATGTGCGTGAACGATATTGTTGTGCAAGGGGCTGAGCCGTTGTACTTCCTTGACTATATTGCCTGCGGCAAAGCGCTGCCTGAAAAAATAGAGGCAATCGTCAAAGGGGTAGCCGATGGCTGTGAACAGGCGGGCTGTGCCCTTATTGGCGGAGAAACGGCGGAAATGCCCGGGCTTTATCGGGAAAACGAGTACGATCTTGCTGGGTTTGCCGTTGGCGCATGTGAAAAACAAGGTATTATCACAGGCGAAAGTATTAAGACCGGTGATGTTTTGATTGGCTTAGCCTCCAGCGGCATCCACAGTAACGGCTATTCATTGGTCAGAAAAGTATTTAATAACTGGTCCTTGATTGAATATGTCGATGCGCTTGGCTGCACCTTGGGTGAAGAATTGCTGAAGCCGACAAAAATTTATGTAAAGCCAATTTTATCGGCCCTGAAGAAATACAACCTCAAGGGAATGGCCCATATTACCGGCGGCGGGTTTATTGAGAATATCCCAAGAATGCTGCCGGAAGGGCTCGGAGCGGAGCTGCATGAAAAAAGCTGGCAAATTCCAAATATCTTTAAGCTGATTTCCGAGGTTGGACAAATCGACTATTCCGAGATGTATAATATTTTTAATATGGGTATTGGCATGGTCATTGCTGTAAATAAGGAAGAGGCTGCCGAGGTGCTCGCGTATTTCAACGCTCATGGTGAATCTGCCTATGAAATCGGTGTAGTAAACGAAAAGCCTGGCATTGAGATCAACGGAAGAGGTGGCCGTCGATGAAAAATATCGCGATTTTTGCCTCAGGAAGCGGAAGCAACTTTCAGGCAATCGTCGATGCGGTCCAGGCGAAACAGCTTTCGGCCCATATTTCACTGCTTGTCTGCGACAATCCGGGGGCTTTTGTCATTGAACGGGCAAGGGAAGCGGAAATTCCGTTGTTCGTGTTTAACACTAAAGACTACCAAAGCAAGGCCGATTATGAAGCAGAAATTGCCTTACTGTTGAAAAACAAAAACGTTGATTTGGTCGTCTTAGCCGGCTATATGCGGCTGATCGGTCCGACACTGCTAAGTGAGTACCAAGGTCGAATCGTCAACATCCATCCGTCGTTATTGCCAGATTTTCCTGGTAAGGATGCAATTGGCCAGGCGCTGGAAGCTAAGGTGAAATGGAGCGGCGTGACTATTCATTATGTGGATGAAGGTATGGACACTGGTCCGGTTATTGTTCGCGAACAAGTAAAAATTGATGACAATGAAACGCGGGAAAGTCTGCAATGGAAGATTCAAACTGTCGAACACAAGCTATACCCAGCGATTCTGCAAATGCTGTTGACAAAGGGAGATGTATTACAAAATGAAGAAACGCGCGCTTATTAGTGTATCGGACAAAAACGGAGTTAGCGAATTTGCCAGAGAGCTCGTCAACCTTGGCTTTGAGATTGTCTCTACCGGCGGAACGAAAAAGATGCTTCAGGAGCAAGGGGTTCCTGTTCTCGGTGTCAGTGATGTGACCGGATTTCCAGAAATACTGGAAGGCCGAGTTAAGACGTTAAATCCATTTATTCACGGCGGGTTATTGGCAAAGCATGAGGAAGCCGATCACCAAAGACAGCTGGAGGAGCACGGAATACAACCGATTCAAGTTGTTTGCGTAAATCTCTATCCGTTCCAGCAAACGATTGAAAAACCGGATGTAACAGTACAAGATGCGATTGAAAACATCGATATCGGCGGCCCGGCGATGCTGCGTGCTTCTGCGAAAAACCATCAATCTGTCACCGCGGTTGTTGACCCAGCGGACTATCAAACAGTTTTGACTGAGTTAAAGGCTGACGGAAAAACCACGCTTGAAACAAGGCGAAAGCTTGCGGCCAAGGTGTTCCGCCATACTGCTGCCTATGATGCGTTAATTGCTGAATACATGACCAACTTGGCACAGGAAGACCATCCGGAAAAATTAACGGTTACATTTGAACTGAAACAACACCTGCGCTATGGCGAGAATCCACATCAGCAGGCTGCTTTTTATAAAAAACCGCTTGGGTCAAATTTCTCGATTGCCTATGCACAACAGTTACACGGAAAAGAATTATCCTACAATAACATTAACGATGCCGATGCAGCCTTGCAAATCGTGAAGGAATTCAAAGATCCGGCAGCCGTTGCCGTGAAGCATATGAATCCTTGTGGTGTTGGTACGGGGAAA
The DNA here is from genome assembly GCF_055381825.1 of Neobacillus sp. B24. Classification (NCBI taxonomy): domain Bacteria; kingdom Bacillati; phylum Bacillota; class Bacilli; order Caryophanales; family Bacillaceae; genus Neobacillus; species Neobacillus sp. B24. The sequence goes on from NZ_AP035777.1 coordinate 413,646, forward strand.
AATGTATTTGAAGCATTTGAAAAGGCCTTTGCCGCTGACCCAGTTTCAATTTTTGGCGGAATCATTGCCCTTAACCGTGAGGTCGACGAAAAAACAGCTCACAAGCTTCATGAAATTTTTCTGGAGATTATCATTGCGCCTTCGTTCTCGGAAGAAGCGCTGGCTATTTTAACAGCGAAAAAGAATCTCCGTTTATTAACGATTCCATTCCAGCAAGGAAGTAAACCAGAACGGAAAATGACGACAATCGAAGGCGGCTTGCTTGTTCAAGATCAGGACCGCTATGGCTTGGATGATGCCAACGTCACCATTCCAACGAAAAGACAGCCGACAGAAGCCGAGTGGGCGGCGTTAAAGTTGGGCTGGAAGGTTGTTAAACATGTGAAATCAAATGCCATTGTCGTAACAAGCGAAGATATGACCCTCGGTATTGGCGCAGGGCAGATGAATCGTGTCGGTGCCGCGGAAATTGCCTTGAAACAAGCAGGTCAAAAAGCCGAAGGTGCGGCACTTGCATCGGATGCCTTTTTCCCAATGGACGATACGGTGGAAGCAGCGGCAAAAGCAGGGATTACTGCTATTATTCAGCCTGGCGGCTCGATTCGCGATGCTGATTCGATTAAGAAAGCTGATGAATACGGAATTACCATGGTATTTACCGGAGTAAGACACTTTAAACATTAATCGGGGGTGCGCAGCTGAAATGGAAATGAAGGTGTTAGTAATTGGCCGCGGCGGCAGAGAGCATGCCATTTGTCGTAAGATTAGTGAAAGCTCGTTAGTGGAAAAAGTGTTTGTCGCACCGGGCAATGTCGGCATGACCGATTATGCACAACTTGTCTCTATTAATGAGTCGGAACAGGAGCGCTTGCTCCAGTTTGCACTCCAAGAGGGGACCGGTTTAACAATCATCGGGCCTGAGGTTCCTCTTCTTGAAGGGCTTGCTGATAAGTTTGCAGAAGCCGGTTTAAAGGTATTCGGTCCGCAAAAAACGGCAGCTGAAATCGAAGGCAGCAAGTCATTTGCCAAAGAAATCATGCAAAAATATGGTATTCCGACTGCTGATTACGCAGTGTTTACTTCTTATGAAGAAGCGCGCCAATATGTCGAAGAAAAGGGTGCGCCAATTGTTATTAAGGCGGATGGCTTGGCCGCCGGTAAAGGCGTCACGGTTGCAATGACAACGGAGGAAGCTTTAGAAAGCTTAGAAGATATGCTGGTAAAAGAAAAATTTGGTACCGCGTCTTCTACAGTGGTGATTGAAGAATTTTTAAGCGGGGAAGAGTTTTCGTTGATGGCATTTGTTAATGGCAAAACTGTTGTCCCGTTGGAAATTGCACAGGATCATAAGCGGGCCTTTGACGGCGACCAAGGTCCAAATACCGGCGGAATGGGCGCTTATTCCCCGGTGCCGCAAATTAGTGCCGAAACGGTACAAACTGCCATTGATTCAATTCTTGTACCTGCAGCTAAGGCATTGGTTCAGGAAGGCCGAAGCTTTTGTGGCGTGTTATATGCCGGGTTGATTAATAGTCCGGACGGTCCAAAGGTAATTGAATTTAATGCGCGGTTTGGTGACCCGGAAACGCAGGTCATTTTACCAAGGCTGAAATCAGACCTTGTTGAAGTTATTTTGGAACTGTTGGACGGCGGTGCTCCAGTGCTTGAGTGGGATTCACAATCAATGGTTGGGGTTGTTGTCGCTTCAAATGGGTATCCGGAAGTATATGAAAAGGGTGCGGTATTACAAGGATTGTCTCAACTGGCGCAGCATGCTTATGTATTTCATGCCGGTACAGCCCAAAACACCGCTGGTGAATATGTCACAGCGGGCGGCAGGGTGCTGCTTGTCGGGGCGAAAGGTGACAGCTTGCATGAAGCGCAGGAAAAAGTCTATAACGAGCTTGAAAAATTAACGTGCGACGGTGTTTTTTATCGGAAAGATATCGGGGCGAAGGCGATTGCACCTGTCTTATAGAGCAGTTTTTACCTTGCGCGTCCTTTTCGGCGCAAAAACGCATAAATAAGTGCAACGATGCTGCCAATTAGGATGACAATCACAAACGAAGTATGAGTAAACCATTCTCCAAGCATTACAATCAGCTTCCTTTCGAGGGCTGCCTGGTGACGGGCAGCCCTTTGTATTATCAAATCGTGATTAATTCTACGCAATCGATGCGGAATTCTACACAAAACTAAGTTAATTCTACGTAAATTGAATGGAATTCTACGTACAATGAAAGGAATTCTACGTATAACTCCGATAATTCTACGTAAATCCGGAATAATTCTACAAACTACCGAAAATGCTAGCGGACAGCCGCCATCATCAGGTCGGATTATACGGCAGCGCATCCCCCATCGTACCATCCATTTCATCCAACGAATCAGCAGCTCCATTAGCAACGACTGAGCCGCCAGATCCAGACCCATCGCCAGCCATAGCCATATCCTGATACTTCTCAAACATTGCCGTCATCGGGCAGTAGCGGACAATTCCCTCCGCCACCTTCATCGCGGCACAAAGTGCAACAAACAGGTAAGAATCCCGCCATGGCTGCTTTACCAGCTTTGCGGTGCACCATGACAACAGGGTCAGTCCAATTGTGATGCGTATCAAGGCGTTTAAAATTCCAATATTAGGTGTAACTCTCAATTTGTTCACTCCTTCACATTTTTCTTACAATATTTATCAATTCTTTACTGCTTTAAAATGCAAAATATGATAGTATAATAACAATAGAAAATTTGTAAGGGTTTTCTTTGTTATTAAATCAAGCTTTATTAAAATAAATATGTCACATCAGGGAGGGATTCGTATGCTGGAGCAACGTTACCGCTGGAAAAACAAACATTTGCGCATGCATGTATCCGTATTGGATGGGGCACTTGCTCCCACCATCTTGTTAAAAAACGCCTTATATTTAAATCAAACCTTCCGCAAGTGGATGCGGGCTAATATTTGGATTTATGAAGACCGCATTGTTTATGTCGGAGACAATTTGCCGGCTACTACAGAAAATTGTGAAATCGTTGACTGTACGGACCAAATTCTTGTTCCAGGGTATATTGAGCCGCATGCTCATCCGTTTCAATTATATAATCCCCATACACTCGCGGCGTATGCATCCCAATTCGGGACAACAACATTAATAAATGACAACATGGCACTTGTTTTAAATATGAAAAAACGGGAAGCGTTTTCATTGCTGCGCGACCTTCGCGAAACGCCAAGCACGATGTTTTGGTGGAGCCGATTTGATTCGCAAACAGAAATACTGCATGAAGAGGAAAAATTTTCGCATAGTAATATTAAGTCTTGGCTTGAGCACGATGCTGTCCTTCAGGGCGGGGAATTAACTGGATGGCCGAAGCTGCTCGATGGCGATGACATGATGCTTCATTGGATTCAGGAAGCGAAGCGGATGCGCAAGAAAATCGAGGGCCATTTTCCTGGTGCTTCTGAAAAAACACTGGCGAAAATGATGCTGCTTGGGGCGGATTGCGATCATGAGGCAATGACTGGAGAAGAAGTTTACCGGCGCCTGATGCAAGGGTACATGGTATCGCTAAGGTATTCTTCAATTCGGCCGGATTTACCGGACATTCTTGACGACATGAAGCGGCTTGGCATAGAAGCATATGATAGATTAATATTAAATACCGACGGGGCATCTTCTGCTTTTTATGAGCAAGGGATTACCGACCAGGTGATTCGGATTGCCATTGAAAAAGGAGTTCCAATCATTGATGCCTATAATATGGCCACGGTCAATATTGCTAGATACTATAATATTGATCACTTATTTGGCAATATTGCTACAGGAAGGGTTGCCAATATCAATTTCTTATCAAGCATCGAAAATCCGACACCGGTATCGGTTCTTGCCAAAGGGAAATGGGTGAAACGAGACAACAAGAAAGTGGAGGATGCATATCCTGCGTTTCAGTGGCACCAATACGGCTTGAAGCCGATGGAACTGGATTGGGAACTGACCATGGATGACCTGCAGTACTCCATGCCGTTTGGCATCAAAATGGAAAACTCAGTTATTACCAAACCTTATTCGATTTCAATTGATGTTTCGGGAGATCAGCTTTCAACTGATCACGATGAGTGCTACTTTACCTTGATTGACCGGGAAGGAAAATGGCGGATTAACACGATGCTAAAAGGCTTTGCAAATAACCTGTCGGCCTTGGCCAGCTCTTTTTCAAATACAGGAGATATTATTTTAATAGGAAAAAATAAACAAGATATGCTTACTGCTTTTAATAGAATGAAAGAATTAGGCGGGGGAATCGTAGTAGTAGAGGACGGGGCAGTGGTGTGCGAGCTGCCATTGACGTTATCTGGCATTATGTCAGACTTGCATGTTGAGGATTTAATCGTACAGGAAAAACAGCTGTTTGCCCAATTGAGAAAGCGGGGCTATGCTTTTTCCGATCCGATTTATAGCCTGTTATTTTTCTCCACTACTCATTTGCCGTATATTCGAATTACGCAGCAAGGAATGTACGATGTTATGAATAAAACTGTACTCTTTCCTTCGATAATGCGTTAAACTATAATTAATTAAAGGGTTAAAGTGTGAAAGAAACAAGGCAGGGGAAAACAGGGGTGTTGATTCCATGAAAAAATGGGCTGTTGCCGCAGCGGCCATCTTACTGCTCATCTCAGGTTGCAGTAATAGTAAGGAGACGAGTACAAAACCAAAAGAGAAAGTAGTAGATAAGGTGGTCGAGAAGGAAGAGCAGAAACAAGAAGAGGTCGCTTATTCCTTTCCACTTACAGGGGTAAAATCAGCAGCGAAAACTGACGGAAGAGCGGTTGCGGTGATGGTCAATAACCATCCAAAGGCTCGGCCGCAATCAGGCATCAGTCAGGCAGACATTGTATATGAGTTGATTGCTGAAGGAGACGTGACCCGTTTCCTAGCCGTTTTTCAAAGCGAAAAGCCTGAGAATATCGGACCAGTCCGGAGTTCACGAGCCTACTATATCGATTTGGCTAAGGGCCTTAATGCCCTCTATATCGCTCATGGATATAGTGAGGAAGCAAGGAAACTGCTTGAGAGCAACTATGTCGACAATCTAAATGGAATGGTCTATGATGGTACATTGTTTAAGCGTTCAAGCGACAGGAAAGCACCGCACAACTCCTATATTACGTATGATAATATTTTAAAAGGTGTGGAGGAAAAGCATTATTCCATGGACCAAACACCGCCAAGTTTTACGTTTATGAAGGAAGAAGAAAAAGGAAGCATCACTGGCAACGAGGCAAAGTCGGTCATGATCTCCTACTCAAGAGGCGGCATATCCAATTCGACTTTCGAGTATGACGAGGGGCTTGGAACATATAAGCGGTTTTCAGGCGGAGAGCAAACCGTCGACAAGGAAACCAATGAGCCAGTTCTGGTATCAAATATTTTCATTATTGAAGCAACCCATCAAGTTTATGATGAGGTCGGACATCTAAATGTCAATTTAAAGTCAGGCGGAAAAGGCTACTTGCTGCAGCTGGGCAAGAAGAACGAAGTGACATGGGAAAATCGGGACGGGCGTATTGTGCCTGTAAAAGATGGGGCCGAAGTTCCGTTGGTTCCGGGAAAAACATGGGTCAATGTTCTGCCTGCCAAGCCTGGGCTATCACAAAGCGTTTCGTTTGATGAACAATGATTATTTTTCTGGTAAAGGGGAAAAGTACATGCAAATAAATAAACTCCGAGGCAAAGAGCTAGATCAATTATTTCAAGCAGTTCTTTCTTTAAATGATCTCGAGGAATGCTACCGGTTCTTCGATGATTTATGTACAATTAACGAAATTCAGGCACTGGCACAACGATTAGATGTGGCCAGAATGCTCCGTGAGGGAAATACCTATCATAAAATTGAAGCGGAAACCGGCGCAAGCACTGCTACCATTTCCCGTGTGAAACGCTGCTTGAATTTTGGCAATGATACGTATGAAATGGTGTTAGAGCGAATTAAAGAAGAAAACACGAAAATTGAAGAGTAGCAGCCCAAACCGAAGAACCTGTTCTTCGGTTTTTCTTTTTCCATAATCTAGTTTCACTGTTTTGTTTTTGTATATATTCTCCTAATGATATAATGGTGTAATGGAATTAGATATTGGGGAGGCACCTGTAATGTACGATTTTCGCGAGTGGCGCCATGTGTTTAAACTCGACCCAAATAAAGAAATATCCGATGAACAGCTGGAGCAGATTTGTGAATCAGGCACAGACGCCGTCATCGTCGGGGGAACTGACGGGGTGACCCTTGAAAATGTGCTCGATATAATGGCGAGGGTTCGCCGCTATACGGTCCCATGTGTCCTGGAGGTATCGAGCATCGAAACTGTTACCCCCGGGTTTGATTTATATTTTATCCCGACGGTCTTAAACAGCAGTGACCCCAATTGGATTACTGGCCTTCACCATCAGGCAGTGAAGGAGTTTGGCGAAATCATGGATTGGGAAGAAATTGTGATGGAGGGATATTGCATCCTAAATGGGGACTGCAAAGCGGCTGCGCTGACCTCTGCTGCGACCGACCTATCCCTAGAGGATGTCAAAGGCTATGGGATGATGGCAGAAAAGATGTTCCACTTGCCCATCTTTTATTTGGAATATAGCGGGACCTTCGGTGATCCACATGTTGTTGCCGAGGTGAAAAAGACGCTTAACAATACAACCCTGTTTTACGGCGGCGGGATTACCACGTTGGAACAGGCGGCAGAAATGGCCAAGCATGCCGATGTAATCGTAGTAGGCAATGCTATTTATGATAACTTTGATGAAGCGTTAAAAACGGTGAAAAGTGTCTCCTAGAAATTTGCGGTGGACTGAAAGTAACGTTACAATAAATGTAAGAACAAATGTTTGTATTTGGTGGTGGGAATTTTGCAATATTTAACAGATAAATTATTGAACGGTTTAAACCCGGAGCAGCAGCGGGCGGTCAAAGCAACAGATGGACCGCTGTTAATCATGGCTGGTGCCGGTTCCGGCAAGACGCGGGTCTTGACGCATCGAATTGGTTATTTAATCGTGGAAAAGCGGGTAAATCCCTACAATATTTTGGCGATTACCTTTACCAATAAAGCAGCCCGCGAGATGAGAGAAAGAATTGCGAAAATGATGGGCGGAACAGCTGACGAGGTTTGGATTTCCACCTTTCACTCGATGTGTGTAAGAATACTAAGACGCGATATCGACAGGATTGGCTACAACCGCAATTTTACGATTCTCGACTCAGGAGATCAGCAATCTGTCATCAAAGGCATATTAAAAGATAAAAATATTGACCCGAAAAAATTTGATCCAAGGGCTATCCTTGGATCGATCAGCTCGGCAAAAAATGAATTGATTACCCCTGAAGAATATAAGAAAACAACTGGCGGTTATTACGAGGACGTTGTCAGCGATGTATACGAAGAGTACCAAAAGCGGCTGCGTAAAAACCAGGCACTCGACTTCGATGACCTGATTATGATCACAATTCAATTGTTTCAGCGGGTGCCGGATGTACTGGAATATTATCAACGCAAATTCCAATATATTCATGTCGATGAGTATCAAGATACGAACAAAGCCCAATATTTGCTCGTTAAGCAGTTAGCCAATCGCTTTCGAAATCTTTGTGTTGTCGGTGACTCCGACCAGTCGATTTATCGCTGGCGCGGTGCGGACATTGCCAATATTCTGTCGTTTGAAAAGGATTATCCAAACGCGCAAGTGATCCTGTTAGAGCAAAACTATCGCTCGACAAAACGGATCCTGATGGCAGCGAACAAAGTCATCGAGAAGAATTTTAACCGTAAGCCGAAAAATCTGTGGACGGAAAACCCGGAAGGCAACAAAATCAGTTATTACCGCGCAGACAGCGAGCAGGGAGAAGCTCAATTTGTAGTTGGGAAAATTAAGGAGCTGACTCGAGATGGCAAGCGTAAGCTGTCTGATGTCGCGATCCTTTACCGTACCAATGCTCAGTCCCGTGTCATGGAGGAAGTACTGCTAAAATCAAATATCAACTACTCCATTGTCGGCGGCACGAAATTCTATGACAGAAAAGAAATCAAGGACATGCTTGCTTATTTACGCCTCGTATCCAACCCGGACGACGATATCAGCCTGCAACGGGTTATTAATGTGCCAAAGCGCGGTATTGGCTCAAGTTCCCTTGATAAAATTGCCAATTTCGCGTTGATGCATGACATCTCGCTATTTCAGGCGTTGGCGTCAGTGGACTTGATTGGACTAAGCCCGAAAATTACCAAAGCAGCAAAAGAGTTTCATGCGTTAATTAATAACTATACGCAAATGCAGGAGTTCCTGTCTGTCACGGAGTTGGTAGAAGAGATTCTCGATAAAACTGGCTACCGTGAAATGCACGAGGCGGAAAAATCACTAGAGGCCCAAAGCCGCATCGAAAACCTCGAGGAATTGCTTTCCGTTACGAAGAACTTTGAAGAAACAAGTGAGGACAAGACACTTGTCGGGTTTTTAACTGATTTGGCGCTAGTAGCTGACATCGATTCAATGGATGATGATGAAGAGAAGGCCGATGCCGTAATCCTTATGACCCTGCATTCGGCTAAGGGGCTGGAGTTCCCGATTGTGTTCTTAATCGGGATGGAAGAGGGCGTATTCCCGCATAACCGCTCGCTGATGGACGAGGCGGAAATGGAAGAGGAGCGCCGCTTGGCTTACGTTGGGATTACTCGTGCTGAGCAAAACCTAATTTTGACTAATGCGCAAATGAGGACATTATTCGGACGTACTAACATGAACCCAGCCTCCAGATTTATCGGTGAAATTCCAGAAGATCTGATTGAGGGTGCTGAACCAGCGCGGAGAAATTCACCGTTTGGTTCCAGGGGATCTGGAGCATCTGGCTCCTCTTTCGGGTCATATTCCGGAAACACAGGTTCATCATCATTTGGTTCACAAAGAAGTTCAATTGGTTCACAAGCAGCACCAAGAAAGCCGGTGATGCGTCCTGTTTCGGCCGCTTCAGGCGGGGACGAGACGGCCTGGAAGGTTGGCGATAAGGCGGAGCACGGCAAATGGGGCGTGGGTACCGTTGTCAGCGTGAAAGGTCAAGGTGAAGGCACCGAGTTGGATATTGCTTTCCCAAGTCCAACAGGGATTAAGCGCCTGCTGGCCAAATTTGCACCGATTAAAAAAGTATAACTTCAGTCGTTCAGTCAAAATAGATAGGAATTAAATAGAAAGGACTGAATATATGGACCTTCAAACTGCACAACAAAAAATTAATGAATTGAGAGGCCTGCTGCATCAATATGGCTATGACTATTATGTGCTCGATAACCCTGCTGTCCCTGATGCAGAGTATGACCGGCTGATGCAGGAACTGATTGGGCTTGAGGAAGAATTCCCGGCACTAAAATCACCTGATTCCCCGACTGTCCGTGTCGGCGGGACGGTACTAGAGATGTTCGAAAAAGTTGAGCATCGCACGCCGATGCTAAGCTTGGGCAACGCTTTTAACGATCAGGATTTGAAAGATTTTGACCGCCGCATCCGCCAGGCTGTCGGCGATGATGTTTCCTATGTTTGCGAGCTAAAGATTGACGGTCTTGCCGTGTCATTGCGCTACGAGGACGGCGTGTTTGTCCAGGGAGCAACGCGTGGTGACGGGACAATTGGTGAGGACATCAGTGAAAATTTAAGAACGATCAAATCAATGCCGCTAGTGTTAACAGAACCTGTCAGCCTTGAGGTTCGCGGTGAAGCATTTATGCCGAAGCGCTCATTTGAAGCATTAAATGCAGCCAGAAACGAACGCGGCGAAGAGCTGTTTGCCAACCCAAGGAATGCCGCAGCCGGTTCACTGCGTCAGCTGGATACGAAAATTGCGGCTTCGAGGAAACTCGATATCTTTTTATACGCAATTGGCAACCCGGACACACTTGAAGTAGATTCCCATAGTGAAGGTCTCGATTATTTAGATAAGTTAGGCTTTAAAACCAATAAAGAACGGCGAAAATTCGCAGCCATTGATGATGTCATCCAGTATATCAACGGCTGGGTGGAAAAACGCCCGCATCTCCCGTATGAAATTGATGGCATTGTGATTAAAGTTGATTCATTTGCTCAGCAGGCTGAGCTTGGAACCACTGCAAAGAGCCCGCGTTGGGCCATTGCTTACAAGTTCCCCGCCGAAGAAGTGGTAACGACTCTTAAAGATATTGAACTAAGTGTCGGGCGCACCGGTGTGATTACGCCAACGGCTATTCTTATGCCGGTGAAGGTTGCCGGCACAACCGTTGGGCGGGCTTCGCTTCACAATGAGGACTTAATCCGCGAGAAGGACATTAAAATCGGCGATAAAGTGGTCATCAAAAAGGCTGGCGATATCATTCCGGAAGTCGTTAATGTACTGGCCGACCAGCGAACAGGGGAAGAAGTGGATTTCCATATGCCAACCCATTGCCCTGAATGCGAAAGTGAGCTTGTTCGTCTCGAAGGCGAAGTGGCTTTACGATGCATTAATCCAAAATGTCCAGCGCAAATCCGTGAAGGCTTAATTCATTTTGTATCACGGGATGCAATGAACATCGACGGACTTGGCGAAAAGGTTATCAGCCAACTATTTGCGGAGAAATTAATCAGCGATGTTGCCGATATTTATAAGCTCACTTACGATCAGCTGATAGCTCTTGAACGAATGGGCGAAAAGTCGGTGACCAATCTGTTAAATGCGATTGAGGCATCCAAGGGAAATTCATTAGAAAAACTGCTATTTGGTTTAGGAATTCGCCATGTTGGAGCGAAAGCGGCGAAAACCTTGGCTATAAGCTTCGGTTCCATGGAGAAGCTTGCTTCGGTAACGAAGGATGAATTGATTGCAATAAATGAAATCGGCGATAAAATGGCCGATTCGATTGTCAGCTTTTTTGAACAGGAAGAGGCAAAGGAACTGCTGCAGGAATTAGCTTCCTTTGGTGTAAATATGGACTATAAAGGAGCAAGACCGGTTTCGGCTGAAGAGTCTGATTCTATTTTTGCCGGAAAAACGATCGTGTTGACCGGTAAGCTTGAGCAAATGCCGCGTAACGAGGCGAAGGAAAAAATAGAAGCACTCGGCGGGAATATAGCTGGCAGCGTCAGCAAAAAAACGCATCTGGTCATCGCCGGCGAGGATGCAGGCTCGAAGCTGACAAAGGCTCAGGAACTGGGAATTGAAATCTGGGATGAGGCAAGGCTCCTTGAAGAATTAAATAAGTAAAGGTGGAACAAACGACGTGAGAAAGCTCTCATTGCTCGCCCTCTCCCTTGTTCTTTTGCTTACTGCCTGCGCACCTAACTTTGGCAAGCAAAATGAAGTCGTCCAAACAAAGGAGAAGGACAAAGGGAAGGCGATTATTCCAAAATATAATATTTCAGATAAGTATTACCGGACTATCCTGCCGTTTGAGCCAGGGGAAGCTCGCGGGCTGGTGGTCAATAACATTAACACACGGTTTGATTTAAATGAATTTGAAACGGGCTTGATGAGAATTGCCCAAAACAGCTTTGATACCGAAAAATATTATTTCCGTGAAGGTCAGGAAATAAAAGCCAAAACGATCCGCCTATGGCTAAACCGCCAATATAACGAAGCCCAGGCTGCGGCGAACAAAGTTAAGCCAGAGGACAATATTGGCTTAAATCCCGTGAATAATGGCTCTGAGGCAGATCCGAGCAGCCCAGTTTATTTGGCGCATATTTTGGAACATGATTATTTAACAAAGGATGACAAGGGGAATGTTTCCCTTGCCGGGATGACAATCGGGCTCGCATTAAACTCGGTATATTATTACAAGGTCCATGTTGACGGCGGTACGATTGAAAAGGAAATGAAAATTGATTCTGCAGCAATGGAGCGGGAAGGTAAGAAAATTGCAGAAGAAGTTGCTAAGCGAATCCGCGCTACGAAAGGGCTGGGAGACATCCCAATCACGATAGCACTATTTGGCCAGGCGGCAAAAACCTCTGTGGTTCCCGGGAACTTTTTTGCCTATACAACAGTGGATAAAGGCAGTTCTAGCTTAAATGGCTGGGAAAAAGTCGATGAAAAATACTTTTTGTTCCCGTCAACAGCCGCAACAGAGGCCCATCGGGATGATACGATTGCCTTTCTGAATTTTAAGCAGGATGTCGAAGAATATTTTCCAAACTTTAATGGGGTTATCGGTAAGGCATTTTATGTCGGAGACCAGCTTCAAGAGTTGAATATCACGATTCCAATACAATTTTACGGAAAAACAGAAGGAATCGGCTTCACGCAGTATGTCACCGGATTAGTCATGGAGCATTTTCCAGAATACATTTCTGTTACGGTTAATGTTACTTCGGTAGACGGCCCTGAAGCATTGATTGTCCGCAAAGCGAATGCAAACGAACCATTAGTTCATATTTATCAGTAGATCCGGTTGAGTGACCGGGTCTTTTTTTTGCATATGGGCGACCTTTGAAGGTGAAATAGTTCTGTTTGCAAAGGCCGCTAATTTTGCGCTGCATTAATCATTTGATAGAAAGATATGAATCATGTAGAATGGTCTTTGGATGTAAACGTTTACTATAGGAGGGGTTTTGCAATGGTACAACCTTATAAGCATGAACCATTTACAGATTTTTCGATTGATGAAAACCGCCAAGCTTATCTGCAAGCATTAAAAACGGTAGAAGGCTATTTAGGACAGGATTATCCTCTTGTCATTGGCGGCGAAAAGATTACTACTGAAGAAAAAATCGTATCTTATAACCCAGCCAATAAAGAAGAAGTAATCGGCCGTGTTTCCAAGGCAAATCAGGAACATGCCGAAAAAGCCATGCAGGCTGCTGTCGAGGCATTTAAAACTTGGAAAAAGACAAAGCCGGAGGTTCGCGCTGATGTGCTGTTCAAAGCTGCAACTATCATCCGCCGCCGTAAGCATGAGTTCTCTGCTCTTATGACCAAAGAAGCCGGCAAGCCTTGGAGAGAGGCAGATGCCGATACAGCTGAAGGAATCGACTTCCTTGAATATTATGGACGCCAAATGCTTGCTCTAAAGGATGGAGTTCCAGTTCAAAGCCGTCCTAATGAGTTCAACCGTTATAACTATATTCCACTTGGAGTGGGCATCATCATTTCGCCATGGAATTTCCCATTCGCGATCATGGCCGGAACAACGGTTGCTGCGATTGTAAGTGGTAATACAGTATTATTAAAACCAGCTTCCACAACTCCAATTATTGCAGCTAAATTTGTTGAGGTAATGGAGGAAGCAGGCCTTCCGAAAGGCGTGTTGAACTTCGTTCCTGGCAGCGGTGCAGAAGTAGGCGACTACTTAGTTGACCATAAAGATACTCGGTTCATTAGCTTCACAGGCTCTCGTGATGTCGGACTTCGCATTTTCGAACGTTCTTCAAAAATTAACCCGGGCCAAATTTGGATGAAGCGCCTGATTGCAGAAATGGGCGGTAAAGATACAATTGTCGTTGACTCTGAGGCAGACTTAGAATTGGCAGCACAATCAATCGTTGCCGGTGCTTTTGGCTTCTCCGGACAAAAATGTTCTGCATGCTCCCGCGCAGTTGTCGTTGAGTCAGTTTATGATCAAGTCTTGAACCGTGTTGTCGAATTGACGAACCAATTAACAGTAGGGGATCCAACCGACCAGGGAACATTCATGGGCCCAGTTAACGATAATAATGCTTTCAAGAAAATAATGGAATACATTGAAATCGGTAAAGGTGAAGGCCGTTTAATGGCTGGCGGCGAGGGTGATAATTCAAAAGGCTATTTCATTAAGCCAACTGTCATTGCCGATTTATCTCCAACGGCACGTATTATGCAGGAAGAAATCTTTGGTCCAGTTGTTGGTTTTACAAAAGCAAAAGATTTCACCGAAGCAATTGAAATTGCGAACAATACTGAGTATGGTCTAACAGGTGCAGTTATCACTAAAAACCGTGCTCATCTTGAGCAGGCACGTGAAGACTTCCATGTTGGAAACCTCTATTTCAACCGTTCCTGTACGGGAGCAATTGTCGGCTACCAGCCATTCGGCGGCTTCAACATGTCTGGAACCGACTCCAAAGCCGGCGGACCAGATTACCTATTGCTGCATATGCAAGCAAAAACAACATCTGAAATGTATTAATTTAATGTTTGGTGAAAAACCTCTTCTCACTTATGTGGGGAGGGTTTTTTTTTGTTATGAAGGACAAAATCCAGCGGGTGTGGGTTGAAACTGTCCTTCATCGGGTGTATGAAGGACATAATCGAGCGAGGGCAGGTAGAAACTGTCCTTCATCGCTATTTTAAAAGACAGAACTATAGACGGGGGAAGTGAAAGTGTCTAATAGCGAGCCTCTATTAGACAAAAATCATACAGGTAAAGGTAAAAATGTCTAATAGAAGCCTTCTAAAAGACAGATTAACCCAGCCCAACCATGAAACTGTCTAATAGGCACCCTCTAAAAGACAAAATCACATCCTGCTAGCACAAAATTGTCTTTTATAAACGGTTTATGACAATTATGTGAAACAATTCACAGAAGACGCTGTATTGTGATGAACTTCACAATCATAAATGGGTCATGGATTTACAATGTATTTATAGAGAAAACCTTATTTAAATTGAAAACTATCAAGTAACCATATAGGAGCGATCCATAATGAAAAAACTAGTTATGATTGGTAATGGAATGGCTGGGGTCAGAACAATCGAGGAAATTTTAAAGCAAGCGCCAGAAGAATTTCAAATTACCATTTTTGGAGAAGAACCACGTCCAAACTATAACCGAATTAAGCTATCAAATATCCTTCAGGGTGACACGAGCTTTGAAGAAATTATTATCAACCCGCTTGCATGGTATCAAGAGAATCATATTCAACTATATACCGGAGAAGCCATTGTCAAAGTTGACCATACTAACAAACGTGTCATCAGTGACAAAGGCCGTGAAGTACAGTATGACGAATTAATAATTGCAACAGGTTCCAAATCTTTTATTCTGCCAATTCCAGGGGCGGACAAACAAGGCGTAACCGGGTTTCGTGATATAAACGATTGTGAAATGATGATCAAGTCTGCGGATCAATACAAAAAGGCTGTGGTCATTGGCGGCGGTCTGCTCGGTCTTGAAGCGGCACGAGGCCTGCTCAACCTTGGTATGAAGGTTGACGTTGTTCACCTTATGCCAATTCTCATGGAACGTCAATTAGACCAGATTGCAGCCTCTATGCTAAAGGCAGAGCTCGAATCACAGGGCATGAACTTTTTAATGGAAAAAGAAACGGTCGAAATTCTAGGGGACGAACGGGTCACTGGTCTCCGCTTTAAAGATGGTTCTGAAGTAGAAGCCGACCTTGTTGTCATGGCGATTGGTATTAAATCTAACACACAAGTAGCCAAAGACAGCGGCATCTTTGTTAATCGCGGTATTGTAGTCAACGATTTTATGGAAACGAGTGTACCGCATATTTACGCTGTCGGCGAATGCGCAGAACATAGAGAAATCGTCTATGGATTAGTGGCGCCGTTGTATGAACAAGGGAAGGTGCTTGCCGGTCACATTTGCGGCATTGCAACAGAACCATACCAAGGCTCTGTTACTGGAACCCAGTTAAAAGTAGCCGGAGTTGATTTATTCTCGGCAGGAGAAATTTTAGAAGACGGCACGACACAATCGATTATGGCGTACAACGACTATGATCGTGTTTATAAACGGGTCTTAATCAGAAATAACAATATTGTTGGAATCGTGATGTATGGAGATACAAAGGACAGCACAAAGTTGTACCGCATGCTGACGAAAAAAGAGGACATTGCGGGCATGACCAACGTTTCAATTTTTCAATCAGAGTGCACTGGTGAAGCCGGCAGTGACGATATTGCCTCGATGCCAAATGATGAACTTGTGTGCGGCTGTAACGGAGTAACCAAAGGTGCGATTGTAGACGCCATTCAAGCGCAAGGTCTGACAACTCTTGATCAAGTCAGCCATTGCACGAACGCGGGCCGCTCTTGCGGACGCTGTAAACCAATGGTTGCCAGCATCCTTGCCCATACACTAGGCGATCAATTTGACGAAAATGCGGCACAAAAAACAAGCATTTGCGGCTGTACAACGTTAAGCCGTGAAGAACTGGTTGAAGAAATCAAAGCCAAAGGCTTAACCACTGTGAAGGAAGTCATGAATGTTCTTCAGTGGAACAATGAGGAAGGCTGCTCCAAATGCCGTCCAGCCATAAACTACTATCTTGGCATGATTTACATGGATGGGTACAAGGATGACCGCGATTCTCGACTGGTAAATGAAAAAATGCATGCCAACATCCAGAAGGACGGAACCTATTCTGTTGTACCAAGAATGTACGGTGGCGTGACAACACCGCAGGATTTAATTAAAATTGCCAAAGCAGCTGAAAAATACAATGTTCCATTAGTAAAATTAACTGGCGGTCAGCGGATTGGCTTGTTTGGAATTAAAAAAGAAGATCTCCCAGCTATCTGGGAAGAGCTGAATATGCCATCTGGTTATGCCTACGGAAAAACACTGCGCACTGTAAAAACCTGTGTCGGCGCCCAGTTCTGCCGCTATGGTACCCAAGACTCAATGGCACTGGGAATTCAGCTTGAG
Organism: Neobacillus sp. B24; assembly: GCF_055381825.1. Taxonomy (NCBI): domain Bacteria; kingdom Bacillati; phylum Bacillota; class Bacilli; order Caryophanales; family Bacillaceae; genus Neobacillus; species Neobacillus sp. B24. Next base: position 430,289 of record NZ_AP035777.1, read on the forward strand.
AAGAAATTTGAGCGACTCGATACGCCGCATAAAGTGAAAATGGGTGTATCGGCTTGTCCAAGAAACTGCTCTGAATCAGGCATTAAAGATATTGGTTTTGTCGGCATCGATGGCGGTTGGGAAATCTACGCCGGAGGTAATGGCGGGGTCGACCTCCGGGCAGGAGACCTGTTATGTACCGTGAAAACGGAGGAAGAGGTCATGGAAATAACCGGTGCTTATCTACAGTACTATCGTGAAACAGCCAATTATCTGGAGCGTACCTCCAAGTGGCTGGAACGTGTTGGCCTGGAACATGTACAAGATCTGCTGGCAAACGATGAAACTCGGAAAGCATTGAACGAACGCATGGACCAAACCTTGAAGAAATACATTGAGCCATGGAATGAAGCGATTCAGAACGAGGAAGTTCAAGATAAATATTATAAAAAGCAAATCATTAAGGTCGGGGAGTGAGTTCACATGTTGCAAACAATTACCAGGATTCCAGTCGCTAATTATTCAAATCTAAAGGGGCAGACCGGCTATTCCATCAAAATTGATGATAAGGAAATCGCCTTGTTTAAGACATCCAGGGGCAAAGTTTATGCTTTGGATAACCGCAGTCCGCATCCGAAAGGCGGTGTCCTTTCGGAAGGACTGGTCAGCGGAGAGTATGTTTACTGCCCGGTTTATGATTGGAAAATCTCACTTGTGGATGGCAATGTACAAGCTCCCGACACAGGGCAAGTCAAAATGTATAAAATTGAAATAGAAAAGGATATTGTTTTTGTAGTATTATAGTTTGAAAACAGGGAAGGATGCTGCACGATGGGAACAGGAAAAGTTTTACTGGTAGGAGCAGGGCCGGGTGATGTCGGTTTAATGACAATAAAGGGATTGGAAGCCATCAAAAAGGCGGAAGTTATTCTTTACGACCGCCTGGCCAATCCCAAGCTTTTGGAGTTTGCTCCGAGCGGCTGCGAACTGATCTACTGCGGCAAACTGCCGGATCGCCATATTTTGCGTCAAGAACATATCAATGACCTTTTAGTCCAGAAAGCTTTAGAGGGAAAATCGGTTGTCCGGCTTAAGGGCGGCGACCCGGGTGTGTTCGGCCGCGTGGGCGAAGAAGCGGCAGCCCTTGCCCAATATGAAATCCCGTTTGAAATTGTGCCAGGTGTAACCTCGGGAATTGCCGCTCCGCTTTATGCAGGCATCCCTGTTACCCATCGTGAGTATGCGGAATCATTTGCGGTTGTTACCGCTCATGATAAATCACAAGACGGCAAACCTAAGCTTGACTGGGAAGGTCTTGCGCGGGGTGTCGATACCATTGCATTTTACATGGGAGTCGGAAATTTGCCGTTTATTTGCGAAAATTTAATGAAGTATGGAAAACCAGCATCAACTCCTGTGATTCTCATTCAATGGGGCACATTCGGCCGGCAGAAAACATTGCAGGGTACACTAGAGGATATATCAGCAAAAGTGGTGGAAGCCAAGTTCAGGAATCCGTCGATTATTCTAGTGGGTGGAGTCGTGTCACTGCGGGAAAAAATCAGCTGGTTTGAAAAGAAGCCTTTACATGGACGGCAAATCCTGCTTGCCCGAACAGGCGATTGTGCCAGCGAACTGGCGAAGGAATTAAGTGAGAATGGTGCCGATGTAATAGAATTTCCAAAATGGAAGCGGGTGCCTGTACCGGTTAATCAAGACGTGCTAGCAAAAATTTCTGACTATCAAAGAATCCTATTCTCCTCCCCTGAAAATGTGGATGAATTTTTTAAAGCATTAAAGGAAGACACCGTTGATATTCGAAAAATTACCGCCGATTTATTTGGTGTATCAATCAAAACGATTCGTGCTTTAGAGGAGCGCGGGTTTGTTCCTAAGCTGATGGATGAGATGTCAGGGTCAGGGAATTTGCTGATTGTCGGGGATAACACCAGCTTAAAGAACAACTACGACAGTGCTGACATTTGGATGACAAGTGAAAAAGTGCTCGATGAGCAATACCTGCCAATTTTTAAAAGGATACTTGGAGAAGCCGAGTTGAATACAGTGATATTCCCATGCCGTGCTGCTGTTGAGCCGTTTGTTGACGCGTTAAAGGCATGTGATTTGGACGCAATGAAACTACTACAGGCCGTGCAATTGGTCAGTATGGGCAAACAAACGCTAAGTGCCGTTTCAGCCATGGGACTGCCTTCCAGCGGCATGCCGAAGAAAGCAACCAAGGAAGCTCTGGTACAATATTTGGCCGAAGAGAACGTGATGGGACATGAGTAATTTATATCCTATTATGCTGCAGCTAAACGGGAAAAAGGTGGTTGTAGTGGGCGGCGGCCGGGTAGCAGAGCGAAAAGTGACCAGCTTGCTTGAAACTGGTGCACAAATCAGCGTTATTAGCCCGGATGCTACCGAGTTACTCAGAGCTAAGGCTATCGAAGGGAAACTTAATTGGCAGTCCCGTCCTTTTGAAAAAGCTGACCTTAAAGACGCGTTCATGATCTTTGCGGCCACAAATGATTCAAAGTTAAACCAGGCTGTAAAACAAGCGGCTGAGCCCCGTCAGCTTATTGCCATAGCGGATGACACGGAAGGTTCTGACTTTCATGTCCCAGCCTATCTGCAACGAGGGCGGTTAACTATTGCTGTCTCGACTGGCGGCGCAAGTCCGATTCTAGCTAAGCAAATTCGCGATCAGCTTGAAGAGCAATTTGACCCGAGCTACGAGGAATATCTGGAATTTCTTTACGATAAGCGGCAGTGGATACTGCAGGAAATTAACGATGTGTCCTTGAAAGGTAAACTATTAACAGCGCTTGTCAGCCCGGAATTATTGACAAGCAGGAATCGAGATGCAGATTTTAAAAAAATATTTGAAGAAGCAGCAGCGGATACCCACTAAAAGGTATCCGTTTTTTTGTGCGAAAAAACTCAATTCATCACCTTTATGGGATAATTTTCCCTATTTTTTAAAAATCTTCAGAAAAGTAGTTCCATTTTTTAAAAACGTGTTATATAATACAAAACGAGGCAAGTTACTGTATTATAACAAAGAGGTGATTAAGTTCATGTCGACGCAGATAAGGGGTATTGAAGTGGTCGGGGCCATAAAAGCCCAGTATGACGAGATTTTAACGCCTGAAGCTTTGAAATTCATTGAGGAACTGGAAGAGAAATTCGGGACCCGAAGACTGGAGCTGTTACAGTCGCGGCAGGCACGTCAAAAGGAAATCGACCAAGGAAAGCTGCCAGATTTTCTTCCGGAGACGAAGCATATCCGTAATGGTGACTGGACGATTGCACCGCTTCCGCAGGATCTTCTGGACCGCCGAGTGGAAATAACCGGACCAACTGACCGGAAGATGGTCATTAATGCGTTAAATTCAGGGGCAAAATTGTTCATGGCCGATTTTGAAGATGCCACTTCCCCGACATGGGAGAATATCGTCGAGGGACAAATCAACTTGAGAGATGCAGTAAAGCGGACGATTTCTTTTGAAAATCCTAATGGAAAAAAATACGAGTTAAACGAGAAAACTGCTGTGCTAATGGTGCGGCCGCGCGGACTTCATTTGGTAGAAAAACATATCCTATTGGACGGCCGCCCGATTTCTGGAAGCTTTGTCGATTTCGGACTCTACTTTTTCCATAACGTAAAAGAGCTGCTGGCACGTGAGTCAGGCCCATATTTTTACCTGCCAAAGCTTGAAAGTCATTTGGAAGCCCGTCTCTGGAACGATGTGTTCTTGTTTGCACAAGAAAAACTTGGAGTGAAGCAAGGGACTATTAAAGCGACTGTGTTAATTGAAACCATCTTGGCGGCGTTTGAAATGAATGAAATCCTCTATGAACTAAAGGAACACTCCGCTGGCCTAAACTGCGGCCGCTGGGATTATATTTTCAGCTATTTGAAAAAACTGCGCAGCCAAGGGGATGTGATTCTTCCGGATCGCTCGCAGGTGACGATGACCGTACCGTTTATGCGGTCTTACTCGCTATTGACGATTCAAACCTGTCATCGCCGCAAGGCTCCGGCTATGGGTGGAATGGCTGCTCAAATTCCGATAAAAAATAACCCGCAGGCGAATGAAGAGGCGTTTGCAAAGGTGCGCGCCGATAAAGAACGCGAGGCCCGTGACGGACATGATGGGACATGGGTTGCCCACCCGGGACTGGTTCCGGTGGCGATGGAAGTATTTAACCGCGAAATGCCGACGCCAAACCAAATCCATAGTGTAAAGCAGCAGAAAATTACGATTACGGCCAGAGATTTGTTGGAAGTACCCGGTGGAACGATTACAGAAGAAGGTGTCCGCACCAATATCAATGTTGGAATTCAATATGTTGCTTCCTGGTTATCCGGAAGAGGCGCAGCGCCTATTCACAACCTAATGGAGGATGCAGCAACGGCGGAAATCTCAAGGGCCCAGCTTTGGCAGTGGATTCGCCACCCGAAAGGTGTCCTGAACGATGGCCGCAAAGTAACAGCTGAATTATATCAACAATTTAAGGTAGAGGAATTGGAGAAGATCAAGCAGGAAATGGGAGAACAAGCCTACTCTGGCGGCCGCTTTGACGAAGCCGTTGAGCTGTTTGATAACCTGATTTTGCAGGATGAGTTCAAGGATTTCTTGACTCTGCCTGGGTATGAACTTTTGTAAGTAAGTAATTTTTTTATAAAAAATATTAATAGATTAATAGGGAGGAATACTAAAATGACAAATTCAAGAGTAGCAGGTTTACAAGAAAGCTGGGAAATGGATGCACGCTGGAAGGGGATTACCCGCCCATATACAGCAGAGGATGTTATTAAACTCCGCGGTTCAATTGATATTGAACATACATTGGCACGTACTGGTTCAGAGAAGCTTTGGAAGCTGTTGAATGAAGAGGACTACATCAACGCTCTTGGTGCCCTGACTGGCAACCAGGCCGTTCAGCAGGTAAAGGCAGGCCTGAAAGCCATTTACTTAAGCGGCTGGCAGGTAGCGGCGGACGCCAACCTTTCCGGCAATATGTATCCGGACCAAAGCTTGTACCCTGCTAACAGCGTTCCGGCTGTTGTCAAACGAATTAACCAAGCGCTGCAGCGGGCTGACCAAATTACACATTCTGAAGGCGACAACTCGATTGACTGGTTTGCACCAATCGTGGCTGACGCAGAAGCTGGTTTTGGCGGTCAGTTAAACTGCTTTGAATTAATGAAAGGCATGATTGAAGCAGGTGCTGCCGGGGTTCACTTTGAAGACCAGCTTTCCTCCGAGAAAAAATGCGGCCACTTAGGCGGTAAAGTATTGCTGCCAACGCAAACAGCAGTCCGTAACCTGATTGCCGCTCGTTTGGCTGCCGACGTTATGGGTGTTCCAACTGTATTGGTTGCCCGCACGGATGCCAACGCTGCGGATTTAATTACGAGCGATATCGATGAAAATGATGCTCCATTTATTACAGGTGAGCGCACAACAGAAGGTTTCTTCCGCACTAGAGCTGGACTTGACCAGGCAATTGCCCGCGGTTTGGCCTATGCACCATATGCTGACTTAATTTGGTGTGAAACGTCCGAGCCGAATATCGATGAAGCTCGCCGTTTTGCTGAAGCGATTCATGAGAAGTTCCCTGGCAAGCTGCTTGCCTACAATTGCTCGCCGTCATTCAACTGGAAGAAGAAGCTTGATGATGAAACCATCGCGAAGTTCCAACAAGAGCTTGGCAAAATGGGCTACAAGTTCCAATTCGTCACACTTGCCGGCTTCCATGCCCTAAACCACAGCATGTTCGAACTTGCCCGAGGCTACAAAGACCATGGCATGGCTGCTTACTCCGAGCTTCAGCAGGCTGAGTTTGCCAGCGAGCAATACGGCTATACAGCGACTCGTCATCAGCGTGAAGTAGGTACTGGCTACTTCGACCAAGTATCAATGGTCATCACTGGCGGAACATCGTCTACTACAGCATTGAAGGGCTCTACAGAAGAAGAGCAATTCACTGGTTCTAAAAAATAATCGTTAGGTTGAGTCCTCTTCTCCTATTTGGAGAGGGGGATTTTTGTGTTCTACGTGCCCAAAAACGAGTTTAAGGAGGGAAAAAGGTAACGTAGAACCTGTCTACGTGCCCGGAACCGGGTTAAATGAAGTTTTGAGGTCACGTATACCCGCCTAAGTTTCCTTTGTCTGTAACCTTTTTTGTGTTAAAGTCATACATAATAATTAGCCTATTTGATGGAGTTGATTTTTTTGAAAAAGCCCAATGTTGATGAGGTGTTGCAGCAGGGGATTCACGGGGCTTTGGAGACGAAGCCGGAAGAGCGGCGCAAGTACTTAGGGACCTTGAGGGAACGAATCATTGTGGCACTTACGAAAAGTCAGGTTGCAGAAGCAAAGCCGTACCCAGAGCTTGGCCAATTCATGAAGCAGCACCCACAGGCGCATCTTTTTTTAAACGGAAATATGAACTATGACGACTTATCCAAGTATGTTAAAATCGCGACCAAAAACAAAATCGGCCATACGATTGTTACCAACAAGGAGCACGACACGGATATTGGCTTAGTACTGGCGATGGACTATGCCATTGACAAAGAAGAGATACTTATTACAAAAAAGGCAGCATACACTAACGAGGTTAAGCCAGAAAAAGGCTTTTTTGCGAAATTATTTAAAAGGTAAACCAAAGGAGGGGCTTTAATTAGCTCCTTTTTGTGTTTTGACAATTCTATTTTCTGTAGAGTGACCAATTTGCTAGTTTGCTGGACCTCCAACTTTTAGTATTTCTGGATTTATCTGGGTGATAAATATATCATTGAGATAACAGAAAAATACGCTGAATGGGAGGAATCTTTGTTGAAAAGAATTTTAGATTGTACCGCAGCAGATTTTCAGAGAATGAATGGTCAGGACTTAAAACAATCGATCAGAGCCTCTGAAGGAAGAACGATACTATCAGAAACAATGACGGCAGTAGCTCCGTTATATCCCAGTGTTACCAATGCAGAGCTTGCTGCTGCATTCGGTGCGGATTTACTATTATTAAACTTATTTGATGTCTTTAACCCATCGATTCAAGGCTACAAATGTAAAGAAAATGAATCAGTTGTTGAGAAAATAAAGGAATTAACAGGGCGACCTGTAGGTCTGAATTTGGAACCAGTTGACCTTAATGCCCAACAAATTGAAAACCTCGATACACTATCAAAAGGCAGAGTGGCTTCAGAAGAATCATTACGAGAAGCAAAAAAATTAGGCTTCAACTTTGTCTGTTTAACAGGGAATCCAAAAACTGGCGTAACCAACGATGAAACGATTACCTCAATTAAAAAGGCACGTGAAGTTTTTGGGGATGAAGGATTAATTATTGCCGGAAAAATGCATGGTGCGGGAGTCGCAAATGAAACAGGCAGCAGCATTGTATCCGAGGAGACCATCACCAGCTTTATCGAAGCGGGTGCTGATATTATCTTGATGCCAGCTCCAGGAACCGTTCCAGGAATTACGTTAGCGGCGATGGAGAAGTTTGTTAGCTTGGTTCATGCTAATGGTGCACTAGCTATGCTGACAATCGGTACAAGTCAAGAGGGTGCAGATGAAGCAACAATCCGCCAAATTGCCCTAAATAGTAAAATGGCGGGTGCAGATATCTATCATATTGGTGACACTGGTTTTTATGGAATTGCGGTACCCGAAAATATTATGACCTATTCTATTGCCGTTAGAGGAAGACGACATACCTATGTAAGAATGGCTTCCTCAGTAAAACGGTAACGTAAGAGAGTGTGAAAAATGAGGATTAAAGGAATTAACCATCTATTATTTTCCGTTTCAAATTTAGAGCAATCAATAGAATTTTATCAGAAGGTTTTTGATGCAAAGCTGCTGGTAACAGGGCGCAGCACGGCCTACTTTGATTTAAATGGATTATGGCTTGCGCTGAACGAGGAAGTAGGAATACCTAGAAATGAAATCTCCCAGTCGTATACGCATATTGCTTTTTCCATAGACGAAGCAGATTTTCAAAAAATGTACGATAAACTGAAAAGATTACAGGTAAATATCCTCCCCGGGCGTGAAAGAGATGAACGAGATAAGCGGTCTATTTACTTCACCGACCCTGATGGACATAAGTTTGAGTTTCATACCGGAATCCTTCAGGATCGGTTAGATTACTATAAACAAGATAAAACGCATATGAAGTTTTATGATTGAAAAAGGGGCCTCATGAGCCCCTTTTATTCTGCCACTTCCACGGTTTCCTCCAGATGTATTTCCACGTTTCCCTGAACGGCTCTGCTGATCATACATGAGGTTTCTGCTTTTTTTGCCAGTTTATGAGCCATCTCAATGTCCCCTTCATTGGCCGCAGCACTCAATACGATATGAGGACGATGAATGATTTTTTTATACGTAATGACTCCTTTCGTCACATCGACAATTCCCTCAGACTCCATGGTTAAACTTACCTTTTCCAGCCCTCTGCGTTCCATCATTGCCGCCAGTGTAATGATATAACAGGTTGCTGCTGCACCAAGCAGCATTTCATCAGGGTTGGTACCGACCCCGGGGCCATCCATTTCCGGCGGGATCGATACCTGTGTTTTAAGATTTGCCGTCTCAATTTCTCCCACATCATTCCGCAGCCCCGGCCAGTTTGCTTTTAGATGAAAACGATGTTCAGCCATTAGTTGTTCCTCCATTACTCTTTTTTAGTTTTGTGACCACATACTTTGAAAATATGGTATGGTAGGTTTAGTAATTTATTTGGAGCCTATCATACATGAAAATTTTCAAGAAATTTGTTCTACTAATCATTCTATTCCTTTATTTGGCGATTCTTACAAAGCTCGTGCTTTTCAAATATATTCCATTATCGGAGATTATCAATCATTTTAATTTCAGCAATCAGCCATATTTTTGGCGTACCAATAATTTTGTTCCGTTCAAGACGATTAACTTTTATTTGTTCCTGGCGGATATCAATCTTGATATTCGGGTCAAGAACCTGGCGGGGAATGTGATTGGCTTTATTCCGTTTGGTTTTATTCTACCATTGCTCGCAAAACGGTATCAAAAATTGGGTACCGTTGTTCTCGCCACCTTCTGTTTAAGCTTGACTTACGAAATCCTGCAGCTGGTTTTTGAATTTGGGAGCTTTGATGTGGATGATTTGATTTTAAATACGTTTGGCGGGTTTCTGGGCTACATTCCGTTTAAAGTTTGGCAGTTGATGACAAGGTCGAGAAAGAAACCGCGCAGGAAAAGAAAGTAAGTTAATGGGGAGATGCAGAACATCATGGCAAAAGAAAAAAGTGGATTCTTTATGCTGTTTGCAAAAAATCTAAAGAAATCAATGGGGCCAGGTCAGTTTGAGGCAAATTCACAGTGCGGTTATTCTCATTTATCCACTTTTGTCGAATATTAATCGTTTATTGATTCGAATCAGAGAATTTGAAATAAGCGGAGATTTTCCGGTTAGTCAGCAGAATAGCGCTAGATTCGGGCAATATAGGCGGAGTTTTTCCGATTAAGCAAAGAAAAATCACCCATTTTCACGTCTTTTGAGTCAATAGTCGGAATCTCTCCGTCTATTTGAGCCATTTTCAGTGCTATTTTCCAAATAGGAGAAATTTTTCCGCTTATTTATTAAACCCGCTTCTTGCACCTCTCAAGTAAACCGCTGAATTGTTCTTCCTATTTTTTTATTATTAAAAACATAAACGAAATCCCCGTCTTTTCAAGTTCATAGCGAGCAAAAGCTCTAAATCACCCTTTTCTTGTCCATACTGTTATGGTAAATCATTGCTCTAAAGCGGAAAAGTTTGGTATCATCATTATTAAAATGAGATTGGGAACGGAGGGAACCAAGATGTCACGGATTTCAAATGACCAGGTCAAGCATGTGGCCAATTTGGCACGGCTGGCACTTACTGATGAAGAAGCTGAGACGATGACAAAGCAGCTTGATGCAATCATCACGTTTGCAGAGCAGTTAAATGAGCTCGATACGGAAAATGTGGAACCTACATACCATGTTCTGGATATGAAAAACGTTTTGCGCGAGGATATTCCGCAGCCGGGATTGCCGCGAGAAGAAGTTTTGAAAAATGCACCGGAGCATCAGGACGGACAATTTAAAGTACCATCAATTTTGGGAGAGTAAGGGGGATAGAATCGTGAGTTTATTTGATCATAAAGTTTCAGATCTTCATGAGCTTTTACATAAAAAAGAACTAAAAGTTTCTGACCTTGTTGATGAGTCGTACAAACGAATTTCTGAGGTAGATGACAAAGTCCAAGCATTTTTAACATTGGATGAAGACAGGGCACGTCAGATGGCAAAGTCGCGTGATGAAAGCCTGGATACCACAAAAGGGCTGCTATACGGCATGCCAATCGGGGTAAAGGATAATATCGTCACAAAGGGTCTTAGGACAACCTGCGCTAGTAAAATTCTGGAAAACTTTGATCCGATTTATGATGCCACTGTTGTTCAAAAACTGCAGCTGGCAGAAACGGTGACAATCGGTAAATTAAATATGGACGAGTTTGCGATGGGGTCTTCTAACGAAAACTCCCGTTTCCAAAAAACGCGCAACCCATGGAACCTGGACAGAGTACCAGGCGGTTCGTCAGGCGGTTCGGCAGCATCAGTTGCGGCAGGTGAAGTGCTGTTTTCCCTTGGTTCCGATACCGGAGGTTCGATTCGTCAGCCAGCTGCGTTTTGCGGCGTTGTTGGTATGAAGCCAACTTACGGAAGGGTTTCTCGTTTCGGGCTTGTGGCGTTTGCATCGTCGCTCGATCAAATCGGCCCAATTACGAGAAATGTCGAGGACAACGCCTACCTGCTGCAGGCTATTTCTGGGTTAGATCCAATGGATTCAACCTCCGCAAACGTAGAGGTGCCAAACTTTGCAGCCGCATTGACAGGTGATGTGAAAGGTCTAAAAATTGCTGTACCTAAGGAGTACCTTGGTGAAGGTGTACAGGAATCCGTTCGAGAATCTGTCTTGAATGCGCTAAAAGTCCTTGAAGGACAAGGTGCTGTTTGGGAAGAGGTTTCCCTTCCGCATTCCAAATACGCGCTGGCAGCCTACTATTTAATATCTTCATCCGAAGCGTCGGCCAACCTGGCTCGCTTTGACGGTGTGCGCTACGGTTATCGGACGCCGGACGCGGAAAATCTGCTGGACTTATATAAAAAGACTCGTGCGGAAGGCTTTGGTGATGAGGTAAAACGCCGGATTATGCTTGGAACGTTTGCGTTGAGCTCAGGTTATTATGATGCCTACTATAAAAAGGCACAAAAGGTAAGGACATTAATCAAACAAGATTTTGAGCAGGTGTTTGAAAAATACGATGTGATTATCGGGCCGACTACTCCGACACCGGCATTTAAGATTGGTGAAAAGATTGAGGATCCATTAACAATGTATGTTAACGATATTTTAACTATCCCTGTAAACCTGGCGGGAGTACCGGGGATTTCCGTTCCATGTGGTTTTGACGGAGGCCTGCCGCTTGGATTGCAAATCATTGGCAAGCATTTTGATGAGGCAACCGTTTACCGTGTGGCACATGCATTTGAGCAAGCAACAGACTACCATAAACAAAAGCCGGAACTGTAGGGGGAGTGTAGCTGTGATAAGGGAATTTGAAACAGTAATTGGACTCGAGGTTCACGTCGAACTTAAGACAGATTCAAAAATATTCTCGGCAAGCCCAAACCAATTTGGTGCTGAGCCGAATACAAATACAACAGTCGTTGATCTCGGTTATCCAGGAGTACTGCCAGTGTTAAATAAAAAGGCAGTCGAATATGGTATGAAAGCGGCAATTGCGTTAAATTGCCAGGTTGCTACCCATACGAAGTTTGATCGGAAGAACTACTTTTATCCGGACAATCCGAAGGCCTATCAAATTTCGCAGTTCGACCAGCCAATTGGCGAACACGGCTGGATTGAAATTGAAGTGGACGGTTATACGAAAAGGATCGGGATTACGAGGATTCATTTGGAAGAGGATGCTGGCAAGCTGAACCATGAAAAGGGTTATTCCTTAGTGGATATTAACCGTCAGGGAACTCCGCTCGTGGAAATCGTTTCTGAGCCTGATATCCGCACTCCTAATGAAGCATATGCATATTTGGAAAAATTAAAATCTATTATCCAATATACCGGTGTTTCCGACTGTAAAATGGAAGAAGGCTCGCTCCGCTGTGATGCCAATATCTCCATTCGTCCAGTTGGACAAGAGGAATTCGGCACGAAAACCGAATTGAAAAACTTAAACTCGTTCAATTTTGTCCGCAAAGGACTTGAGTTTGAAGAAAAGCGTCAACGCGAGGTTGTGTCTGCCGGCGGAAAAATCGAGCAGGAGACACGTCGTTTTGATGAAGCGACGGGTGCGACAATTCTGATGCGGGTGAAGGAAGGCTCCGACGATTATCGCTACTTCCCAGAACCAGACTTGGTTGAACTCTATATTGATGAAGACTGGAAAGCGCGTATCCGAGCCGAAATTCCTGAACTGCCGGATGAGCGGCAAAAGCGGTATATCGAAGAGCTTGGCTTGCCGGTTTATGATGCCAAGGTCTTAACGGTAACGAAAGAAATGGCTGATTTTTTTGAAGCTACCGTTAACAACGGCGCTGATGCGAAATTGGCTTCCAACTGGATTATGGTCGATGTTTCGGGCTACTTGAATGCCGAAGGCAAAGAGCTGCATCAGGTGATGTTAACACCGGAGAGCCTTGCTGGCATGATTAAACTGATCCAAAACGGCACGATTTCTTCAAAGATTGCCAAGACCGTCTTTAAAGAGTTACTCGAAAACGGCGGCAATCCGGAACAAATCGTCAAGGAAAAAGGATTAGTGCAAATCTCTGATGAAGGTGCCCTCTTAAAGATTATTTCTGAAGTGTTGGATAACAATCCAAAATCCATTGAGGACTTTAAAGGCGGTAAAGCCAAAGCAACAGGCTTCCTTGTCGGCCAGATTATGAAGGCTACCAAGGGACAAGCAAACCCGCAGATGGTCAATCAATTATTGCAGCAGGAATTGCAAAAAAGATAAAACAAAAGCTGGCAGATTAGTTTCTGCCGGCTTTTTTGTCGCGATAAATTGTCGATGCAAGTTTCGACAATCACTGCACCATTTCCCGGGAAAATTTCCTTTATTGAAAAGGGTTTAAGGCAGATTCATCCAAACGTTTGGGTGATAGGGGAAATTCCAAGTTTCTGTCGAACGGTAGAAAAACAGTCAAGAAAGCCTCAAATTCGTAAGAGTTTACCATTTTCAAAGACATACACTCGACATGCTTCCACCGGAAATATGTTGAAAGTCTTTTATTATGCCATCTTGCCAAACTAAACAAACGTTTGGTTAGAATTCAATTTCCAACAAAAAACTTGGGATAAATTTAGTAAAATCGTTATTTTAACAGGATTAACCCCCCATTTAACCAAACGTTCGTAATATAAGGTTAGCCAGATTTTTCTGGTTGACCTTTTTCTTATTAGTCTTATTATAGCGGTAGTCGGGGTAGAACGGCTCAAACGTGGGACTTGATCCCGAAATCAAAACTGTTCACCCCCTACTTGTATGAACATGTTTCGGGCTGGTTGGGACGCAGATCCCGTTTAACAAGCGAACCTATGACATTACAAGGAGCTTTAGGGGTTACCGACTAATACTATATTTTGGAGGGGGAGATTAAGTCATGAATCCAGTCGTAGGTCTGGATGTAGCAAATGGGGAAAGCCAAGTTCAGGGCTTTTTAGATAAGGGGAAACCGTATCGTAAGGGATTTAGTTTTAAACATAATCTTGATGGCCTGGGGAAGTTATTGAGATTCCTTAAAGAACTTGAAAAAATAACAGGTGGTCATCAACCTTCGGTTGTGTTGGAATCGACAGGTCATTATCATACTCCTGTTGTTCATTTTTTGGAGGAACAGAACTATGTCTATATTATTGTGAACCCACTTATTTCTCATAGAGCTAAAAGTTCAAGTCTTAGAAAGGTAAAAACGGATGCGATTGATGCTTACCATTTATGTGAATTGTATTATAAAGAGGAATTAGAGCCCCACAAAAAGCGTGGAATACAACTTTTAAACCTTCGAAATCTTACAAGGCAACAAGAGTCTTTAGCTGAAGTAGCAGCTCAAACAAAGTTACAATTTCACGCTATTTTGGATCAGGTTTTTCCTGAGTTTAAAGGTGTATTCGGGAGTTTATTTTCAAAGGTTTCATTGCTTACTCTTCTAGCTTTTCCAACTTCTGAAGCGGTGTTAAGTGCAAGCGAGTGTGAAATAGCAGCTAAGATTACCTCACTGTGCCATAGTCGCTCGAAAAAATGGGCAAAAGAAAAGGCCCAAGCATTAAGAAATGCGGCCCTTCGTAACCCGTTTCAAAAAAACTTATATCAGAGTCATATTATCAATATCGAAATACTGGCAAATATAATTCTTCAATACCAAGAGCATCTATCGAAGTTACAAGCAGAAATAGATGCCCTAGCTAAAGAATTTGAAGAATATAAGATTATCCAGTCTATCCCTGGGATCGGAGAAAAAATCGCCGCCACGATTATTTCCGAAATTGGAGAGATAGATCGGTTTAATCACGCAAAAAAGCTGATAGCATTCGCAGGAGTCGATCCAAGTGTTTATTCCTCAGGTAAATTTACCGCCTCGAAAAACCGTATCACTAAACGAGGTTCTATCAGGCTCAGACATGCTTTATATCTGGCAGTTCAAAGTGGGATACGTGATTCTCGTAGGAAGAAAACAACAGAAGAAATCATCCCACGTAACAAAAGGTTAAGAGCTTTTTATGACAAAAAGCGAGACGAAGGAAAACCTTATAGAGTAGCTGTCATTGCCTGTGTTAATAAGTTATTACATTGGATTTATGCCTTACTAAAAAGCAAAACAAATTTCCATGATATGGATTAAATCCTATATATAACTAAATAAAACAAAACCTTCCAGTATAGTAGTGAGGGAAGGTTATTTGGCATGCTTATTTTTAGTATAACACGTGTATTTTTAACTTTTTACTGAAAAATGTTGACAAACTATTAGCTGGTTTTGATTAACGAAAATTGCCCGAAATTTCCCTGATCTTAGATAATCATGTAATGCCTTTTTTCAGTAAATGACAAACTTTTTAGGACTTTACCGAAAAACGTTATGATATAGGGCTTTCTGCTATCTATCCAAACGTTTTGATTAACAGTCCGTATTTCTACAAGATTATTCGGGGGTTTGGGGAATAAGTCTTTGAATGAAGCGATTATTTAGCAATCTAACCAAACGTTTGTTTAAGACATTTAGAGGCGGATTATGTCAAGAGGGTATAAACCACAAACGCCAGGATTAAGATATCCTGGCGTTTGAACAGCTATTAAAAGGAAATCATCGCGCCACGCTCATCAAAGACAGAGCTAGGATTCCAAGCGACCTCCCAAAGATTATGTTCCGGGTCGGCAAAATAGGCTGTCCGACCGCCCCAAAAAGCATCACTTGGCTCCCTTAGTATTTTTCCGCCGACCGCTCGGATATTTTCAATTGCCGCATCGACCTGTTGGGGTTCGTTTACATTGATGGCGAAAGTAACTGGTCGATACGTTTCCGGTGATGGCGAGAACTCTATGCCAGCATCCTTCGCCAGCTCCGCAATAGGAAATAAGGATAACAGAACACCTGCTGTTTTAAATACAGCATAGTTGTCGGAGCTAAATTCAGTTTGCTCCCAGCCAAGTGATTGATAGAACTCCCGGAGTGCTGGCAGATCGTATGCACCAATTGTAAGAAGACTTACTCTTTGTGGAACCATTTATATCCCTCCAAAAATATGATTGGTAACCTTTTCTACGTATTCATAATAATCTCCTTCTTAGCATTGGAATAATGAAGGCGGTTCATTTGTATCACATAAGCAAAATGTCTATGATAAAAAGTAAATGGAAGGGGTGCTGATACATGAAGGATTTAAATGCATGGTTTGAAAAAGGCATGTCAGTCGATGACTACATTAATGCCATGACCAGAAATAAGGATGGAATGGTATCGATCTATGAGAAGTTCTCGTTAACTGAAGAGGATCGCAATAAGCTGGAGGCATTGATACCCAAAAAGCTGCGGGCCATTGTCCTGACGGAGGACTGGTGCGGCGATGCCATGCTGAACAATCCCATCTTAATGCGAATTGCTGAGGCTGCAGATATGGAGATTGTGATGGTGCTCCGTGACCAAAATCTTGAATTGATGGACCAATATTTGACGAACGGAACATCACGGGCGATTCCGATTTATATTTTTATCGATCAGGAAGGAAACGAAGTGGCGGTATGGGGACCTCGTGCACCGGAAGTGCAGGCGCGAGTTGACGCAGGCCGTGCCGCCTTGCCTGATAAGGATGCTCCGGATTTTCAGGAGAAGCAGCTTGCACTGTACAAGAGCTTCAATGAAAATTACCTAACTGATGCAGCCATTTGGCAGGCAGTTGCCAACAGCATTATTTCAAAGCTTACAAAATAAAAAAGAGGGCTCCCAGCTGATAAAAAAATCAGCTAGGAGCCTTTTTCACATTTTAATATTTTTTGGCGGTATCCGGTCGTTGATTAAGTTTTTATCATTAATTTTCGGCTCTATTCCGAGGGCAAAGTTTCGGATATTGGAGCGGTGCAAATAGATTAAGAACAAAAGGAATAATGAAAAAATAAGTTCAAAATGAAGGTTTTCAAGAAATAAGTCGTAAATCAGCAAGCTAAGACCAACAGAAATGGAACCAAAGAAAACATACTTTGTTAAAAAGATAACTAGGAAGAAGGTGACGTAGGCGATGGCAAGCAACGGGAAGTTGGCAACGAGCAGTGCACCGGCAGTGGTCGCAATAGCCTTGCCACCCTTGAATCCGGCGAAAATCGGGAAACAATGGCCGATTACCGCAACGAGACCAAAGTATAATGGTTCGGCGTCTAACTGAAAGATCAGCGGCAATGACGCTGCAAGGGCCCCTTTTCCGAGATCAATAAGCAGGACAATAATGGCCGACTTTTTACCTAACACACGAAGTGTATTGGTGGCACCGGGATTTTTGCTGCCGTGGTCACGAATATCAACCCCGAAGAATACCCTGCCCACAATCAAAGCTGTTGGGAAACTTCCAATCAAATAGGAAGCAAGGAGCAGCAACCAAAACATATGAATCATTCCCTCAAAATATATTTTTCTTTTATTCTACCATAATTAAATGGTATTATTTTGATGAATTTACATGAAATTGAAAAGAGGCGCCAATATGGGAAAAGTAGATTTTGGCCAAGTTTCTAATAGTTATGCAAGAGCTAGGGAGGATATTCCTACGTCGTTAATGGATAGCCTGCTAATCCGAAACATTAGTTTTGAGGGGAAGAAAATTGTCGATATCGGAGCGGGCACAGGTGCCCTGACTCGAAAAATTGCCATGCGTAAAGGTGAAATCATCGGGATTGAACCGTCTCAAGAACTAATAGAACAGGCGGAGGCATTGAATATAACAAAAAACTATCGTATTCCCTACCGGCAAGGAACGGCCGAATGCACCGGTTTGGCAGGTTCACAATATGATATGGTCACGGTTATGCGGGCGTGGCATTGGTTTGATCGCGAAAAGGCAATCAATGAAATAAGAAGAATTCTAAAACCGAACGGGAAACTGCTCGTAATCGATTCAGGGTTTTTATCGGAACATGCTGTTGTTCAGAAAACATTTGAAGTGTTATCCCAATATGTGGAGGGCGGAGTAAAGCCGGCAGGATCAAAGGCGGATGCCAAGCAGAGGATTAATGGCTTCCCTGTCGAGTGGTTCGAGGAATGGCATTTGGGCGGCCTTGAACTGCAGGATTTTTTTAAACTGAACTACACCGTAAGTTTTACCAAGCAGACATGGGTAGAAAGGATGAGATCTGTTTCCTGGCTTGTCAGCTTGGAAGAACCTGTTCGCAAACAGGCTCTGCGGGACCTATTCGTATCCCTGCCGGATGATGAGCCCTATCTGATTCCGCATGATTGCAATGTTTGCATATTGGCTAAAAAGGTTGAATAGTTTTTTCAGACGTGTGGGGAAGAACCTGCACGTTTTTTTGTTTTATTTTTTGCAAAAAGATAAAACAATTGTATTATAGTATTTGGATGTTTAACGAATAAATAGGAATTTTGGTCCAATTGTAAGCAATCGCATAAATTGGTAGAATATAGAAGCGATGTATCGGTTGCCGAATTTGAAAATAGGATGATGAGAATGAAAAGAGCAAGACTAATTTACAATCCTACCTCTGGGCGTGAGTTGGTTAAGCGCCACTTGCCGGATATCCTGGAAAAACTGGAGATGGCAGGGTATGAAGCATCCTGTCATGCCACGACTGGTGCCGGAGATGCCACAAAGGCCGCACGAATAGCAGTTGAGCGTCAATATGATGTCGTGATTGCTGCAGGCGGCGACGGGACGATCAATGAGGTAGTCAATGGCCTCGCCGAGCAGGAGTATCGTCCAAAGTTGGGGGTTATTCCCGCTGGCACTACAAACGACTTTGCCCGTGCCTTGCATATTCCACGGGATATCGGGGCTGCTGTTGACATTATTACAAAAGGGGAACTAATCCCTGTTGATATTGGACGCATCGATGATAAATATTTTATTAATATTGCTGGTGGCGGCAGAATAACCGAGTTGACATACGAGGTTCCGAGCAAGTTAAAAACAATGCTCGGACAACTGGCTTATTATTTAAAGGGAATGGAAATGCTTCCTTCCATCAAGGCCTCCGATCTTCGGATTGAGTATGACGGGAAGCTGTTTGAAGGAGAAGCGATGATGTTCCTCGTCGGCTTGACCAATTCGATTGGCGGCTTCGAAAAATTGGCTCCGGACGCTTCGATTAATGATGGACTGTTCACCTTGTTAATTTTGAAAAAGGTAAATCTGGCCGAATTTATCAGGGTTGCAACCTTGGCAATCCGCGGTGAACATATAAATGATCCGAACGTGATCTATACAAAGGCCAATCGAATCAAGGTTCAATCTGAGGAAAAAGTTCAATTGAATTTGGACGGGGAATTTGGCGGCTTGCTGCCTGCCGAGTTTGCCAATCTGTACCGCCATTTGGAAGTATTCGTCCCACTGGATGATATCCGTGAGAACGACCGGCCAACCGACTGGGTTTCAGGCCAAAGATATAGCTAACAATAGGTCCGCTCCTTCCGGGGGCGGATTTTTTTTCCGTCATTAAATGCTCATAGTGCCCGAACATGAAAGAATATGATCCGTTGGGTAACTATGGGAGGCTCATAGTACCCGTTCAAGGGGAAAAACAAGAGCGACGGTAACTATGGGAGGCTCATAGTACCCGTCCAAGTGGAAAAACAAGAGTGACGGTAACTATGGGAGGCTCATAGTACCCGTCCAAGGGGAAAAACAAGAGCGACGGTCACTATGGGAGGCTCATAGTACCCGTCCAAGGGGAAAAACAAGAGCGACGGTCACTATGGGAGGCTCATAGTACCCGTCCAAGGGAAAAACGAAGAGTCACGGTCACTATGAAAGCCACATAGTACCCGTCCAAGGGAAAAAACAAGAGCGAAGGTAACTATGGGAGGCTCATAGTACCCGTCCAAGGGGAAAAACAAGAGCGACGGTAACTATGGGAGGCTCATAGTACCCGTCCAAGTGGAAAAACAAGAGTGACGGTAACTATGGGAGGCTCATAGTACCCGTCCAAGGGAAAAAACAAGAGCGACGGTCATTATGGGAGGCGCATAGTACCCGTCCAAGGGAAAAACGAAGAGTCACGGTCACTATGAAGGTCTCATAGAGCCCATCTTTGCGAAAATTCCAGAGATACAGTCACTATGTAGACATCATAGTGACCCTCCAAAGAAGTAATCATATATGTACGGGTCTTTGAAACTCCGAAGATAACAATAATTTTAAGGGATTAACAATGAGTTACAATATTCCAGACATCCAGAAATCTGTGTATAATGAATTAAAGACATCAGTCAAGACACTTTCAAAGGAGCGATGGGGTATGGGTAAAAAAGCATTAATCAATATCGATTATACGCATGATTTTGTGCATGATGCGGGAGCGTTAACTTGCGGAAAGCCGGGACAAGAAATCGAAGGCAGAATCACAGGGCTAACAAAGGAATTTATCGAAAACGGAGATTATGTCGTGTTCGCCATCGATGTTCACCACGAAGGGGACGAATTCCATCCGGAAACAAAACTGTTCCCACCGCATAACCTGCGTGGAACAGCAGGCCGAGACTTATTTGGATCGCTACAAGAGATATATGAAACTAATAAACAAAAAGAAAATGTCCACTATATGGACAAAACAAGATACTCCGCATTTGCTGGAACCGATTTGGAAATCAAACTTCGCGAGCGCGGCATTACCGAGGTTCACCTAGTCGGGGTCTGTACTGATATTTGCGTCCTCCATACAGCCGTAGATGCCTATAACAAAGGCTTTAAAATCGTTGTCTATAGAGATGCTGTTGCCTCCTTCAATCCTGCCGGGCATGAATGGGCGCTCGGACATTTTGAACAATCACTCGGGGCTTCAGTGGTTTAAAAGTCTTTTTAATGGTATTATTGGTAATAATGTTGGATAGCTGTATTAGTCCCATTGGAGGTCGATTATGAAACACATTTACCATGATGATAGTTTGACTCTGCATACAGATCTTTACCAGATTAATATGACAGAGACGTATTGGAGGGATGGTATCCATAATAAACGTGCGGTCTTTGATTTGTTTTTCCGTAAACTGCCGTTTGGAAATGGCTATGCCGTTTTTGCCGGTTTGGAAAAAGTCATTCAATATATTCAAGGCTTCCGCTTCACGGAGGAAGACCTGGAGTATTTGAAAAATGAAGTAGGCTACCAGGACGATTTTTTAAACTATCTTAAAGACTTGCGTTTCACTGGAACCATTCGGTCCATGAAAGAAGGCGAGCTTGTCTTTGCCGGTGAGCCGCTGTTGAGAGTAGATGCCCCTCTGGCAGAAGCGCAGTTAATTGAAACAGCCCTGCTCAACATTGTGAATTACCAAACATTGATTGCAACAAAAGCATCCCGAATCAAACAGGTTGTTGGTGAGGAAATCGCAATGGAATTCGGAACAAGAAGGGCACAGGAAATGGACGCCGCGATTTGGGGAACACGTGCAGCTTATCTTGCCGGCTTTGAGGCTACAAGTAATGTTCGCGCTGGCAAACGGTTCGGCATTCCGGTTTCAGGTACACATGCCCATGCCATGGTCCAAGCTTATAAAGACGAGTACACCGCTTTCCATAAATATGCAGAGACGCACAAAGATTGTGTATTCTTGGTCGATACCTATGATACGCTCCGCCTTGGTGTGCCAAATGCCATCAAAGTGGCCAAGGAGCTTGGCGATAAGATTAATTTTATAGGCATCCGCCTCGATAGCGGCGACCTTGCCTATTTGTCAAAGAAAGCGCGGAAAATGCTTGATGAAGCAGGCTTTAAGGATGCAAAAATCTTCGCGTCCAGCGACCTGGATGAATATACGATTATGAACTTGAAAGCCCAAGGTGCACAAATCAACAGCTGGGGAATCGGCACGAAGCTGATTACAGCTTATGACCAAGCGGCACTAGGTGCTGTTTATAAAATTGTAGCGATTGAAAATGAAGCAGGTCAGATGGAGGATACAATCAAAATCTCTTCTAATCCGGAAAAAGTAACAACACCTGGCGCCAAGAAAATTTACCGGATTATTAATAATACAAACCACCATGCTGAAGGGGATTACATCGCCATGGATGGTGAAAAGCTTCCAGAGAAAAAGCTGCGAATGTTCCATCCAACCCATACGTACTTAAACAAGGTGGTCACAAACTTTACAGCAAAGGATCTTCATGAGGAAGTTTTTGTGAACGGTGAGCTGGTTTATGAGCTTCCTTGCCTGGAAGAGTCCCGCGCTTACTTGAAGCAAAATCTCGATGCCCTCTGGGACGAGTACAAGCGGATTATGAACCCAGAACACTACCCGGTTGACTTAAGTCAAAAATGCTGGGATAACAAAATGAAGAATATTGAAGAAGTAAAAGAAAAAGTAGAAGCGATGAAAGAATAGCGCCATGATAAAAGGAGTCCCCAAAATAGCAGGGACTCCTTTTTGTTGTCCAGTTCCAGCGCTGCGCTTGAACAAGGCGCTTCCGCTTTTCTGTCTTATTTTTGTTTAAAGAAATCAATGAACGCGTGGTAGATTTCGACACCCTGGTAGGTCAGCATTCCTGCTGCCGATATCGAAAACAAGCCAATCATAATAAAACGAAGCCACATATTATGTTCCTCCCTTATTTTTAGTGTTCAGAATGCGGGAGGAAGAATCACATAGTTGGATTGATGAAAAATGGGCGTAAGAAAGATGTGATTTCTTGTGATGATTTTTGAAAAGTATTTCAGTGGGGGCGTTGCTGCCGTAAGTGCGATGGCAAGAATAAGAAGTATTGGCACGTCGGTAGATTTTTTCTTCTCATCATCCCATTGCCATTTTTCCTGTGTATCATTCAGGAAGATGATTGCTTTGGTAACATGATGATTGACGGGTGGCCCTTGTGAAAAATGTAAAAAAGTAATGGCCAGGAAGGCAAGGAGCAAGCTGAAGGAGAGCGGCCTCAACATCTTCATCTGGTTCACCCCTTCCATGAGATTGTTTTAATCATATACACTTTCATTATATTTGAAAACAAAAATATTCTGACAATTTTTGCGCCTATTTTATAAAAATTGAGACGAGCGCCCGGGATTTCGCAATCAGAACGGGTATATGGTACAATCTTGTCAGCTAAAACGAGTAAAGGAAGAAGAGAATGAGCAGAGAATTGCCGGTTACAAAAAATGAATACATAGATGCTGTTTTTGAAGATTTAACCCATGACGGGGCGGGGGTGGCAAAGGTTGATGGCTATCCGATTTTCGTTCCCAATGGACTGCCAGGAGAAAAGGCACAGATCAAAGTGATTAAGGTTAATAAAAGCTATGGAATCGGACGCTTAATTGAGCTTTACGAGCGAAGCCCGTTCCGAATTGAAATTCCCAGTAGTGAAAAACACAAATATGGCGGGTGTCAGCTTGAACACATCAGCTATGAGGGTCAGTTGAAATATAAGGAAAATCAGGTTCGCCAAGTGCTGGCCCGAATTGCAAAACTGGAAGATGTAGTGGTTCAACCGATTATTGGAATGGATAGCCCATTCTATTATCGAAATAAAGCCCAAGTCCCTGTCGGCGAAATAGATGGCAGGCTAATAGCCGGATTCTTTAAACCCAGAACCCATGAAATTGTCGATACGGATGAAAGCTTGATTCAACTGCCTGAAGTGAATGAGGCTGTGCAGGTTGTAAAGCAAATCTGCAACGAGCTTGGGATCCCTGCTTATCAAGAACAAACGCATAAAGGCGCTTTACGGCATATCATGGCCAGATACGGTAAACAGACCGGAGAATTAATGGTAGTAATCATCACGAGAACGGCTGAGCTTCCTCATAAGGAAAAGCTGGTGGAGGAGATTACTGCCCACTTGCCAAAGGTAAAATCAATTGTCCATAATGTCAATTCCAAGCGGACCAATGTGATCCTTGGGGAGAAAACAACCGTCCTTTGGGGCAGCGAAGTGATTTATGACTACATTGGTGATGTGAAATTCGCTATATCCCCATTATCGTTTTACCAGGTGAATCCTGTCCAGACGAAGGTTCTTTATGATAAAGCACTCCAGTATGCGGATCTGAAAGGTGAGGAAAACGTCATCGATGCCTATTGCGGCATTGGTACGATTTCGTTATTTTTAGGGCAAAAGGCAAAAAAGGTGTTCGGTGTGGAGGTAGTACCGGAGGCGATTGAGGACGCGAGACGGAATGCCAAGCTGAATGGAATGACCAATGTGGAATTTGCGGTTGGAGAAGCGGAGCTTGTAATCCCGAAATGGTATAAGGAAGGGAATGCGGCAGATGTGTTGGTCGTCGACCCGCCTCGCAAGGGCTGCGATGAAGCACTGCTTCGAACCATTATCGAGATGAAACCAAAAAAGGTCGTCTATGTCTCCTGTAACCCAGCCACCCTGGCACGGGACTTGAGAATTTTAGAGGACGGCGGCTACAAAACGCTGGAAGTCCAGCCAGTGGATATGTTTCCGATGACGACTCATG
Organism: Neobacillus sp. B24; assembly: GCF_055381825.1. Classification (NCBI taxonomy): domain Bacteria; kingdom Bacillati; phylum Bacillota; class Bacilli; order Caryophanales; family Bacillaceae; genus Neobacillus; species Neobacillus sp. B24. The sequence goes on from NZ_AP035777.1 coordinate 454,504, forward strand.
TTGAATGTGTTTCGCAACTCATTTTAAAGATGTAACCCAAAAATAAACTTTTCCGATTCCAGCCCTGATTTTGTGAAAAAATACTTTTCCGATTTCGGGGCATAATTCTTTTAATTTCTTGTCAGTCTAAGCCTTTTCTAAGTTCTCGGATTCCAATCCCTTTTTCATATATTAAAGCAAAAAAGATATCCTTAATGCCCCTACCCAATGAGTAGAGGCTTTTTGTTATTATTGTCCAGCAGTTGCAGGTGGAAATAATTCATTATATTTTGCATCTAAAGCGGCGTTAGCATCTTGAATCTCTTTATCAGCTGTTTCTGTTAAAGCAGCCTTTTTATCAGAAATGTCCGTTGACGCTTGTGTATCTGCTTGGGTTTGTAATTTAGTATTAAGTCCCTAAATTAAAGCCTTATCAACTATAGACAGTGATTTCAATTGCATGAATAGAACGCTGCTTTTTTTCAAAAAATATGAAAAAAGGTGGGAATCACATGATTTATTTTTTGGTGATTATTGCATTAATTCTAATTGTTGGGTTATTTGTTACATTTGGAATAGGTAAAAGAGTGAGTACGAGTAATAGTGAATTTGATGATGAAATTGACAACAATATTCGAAGACACCCTGTTCTGCTGAATCCTGTCTTTCTTGCTTACATCATTGCAATTGGGGCAGTTCTTGTCTATATCTTCTATTTAGTCATTACCTGATACCAGATTCAATGACCAGGCTATCTTCTCGAAAATGAAATAACAAATAAAATGGAAGGGCCTGTCTCCCTGCACTTTATAGGTGTACAGGGGAACAGGCCGCAATTATGTCAACACAAAATGCCCAGGTTTTATTACTAAGTAAAGAAGCCCATTCAAAGGAACGGGCTTCTTGTGTTTATCAAGTATCGAAATTTCTTAAAATCTCAAACCTGTAAAATTAGGAAGTGGAAGAAGAAAAATATTTATTCTACACAGCTACTTTAACTGATTTTGATTCTTTTTCTGGGAACCATAAACTCACGGCAATCCCGACAATTAGGCAAATAAAGAAAGTTGCAGCTTTAGAAGACACAATCCCTTCTAATGGAGAAATCGTCCAGAGAATGGCGCTGATGAATCCAGTAATAATCGTAGCGAGTACGCCTGCTCCGGATGTTTTCTTCCAAAAGAATGTTAGCAGGATGACCACAGAAAAGGTATTGCCGACCCCTGCCCAAGCGAAGCTTACCATCGTATAAATAATGGAACCGGAGGCTAATGAAACAACGATTCCCACAAGGCCGCTTACAATCGTAATGAGGCGGGATAATTTCACCAAGGTATGACTTTTCATGGTTACGCCCATTGCTTTATGAACGATATCCTCACTTACTGAGGTTGTAATAACAAGCAATTGAGAGGAAGCTGTTGACATAATGGCGGCCAATATGCCAGCGATAATGATTCCAGCTACCCATGGCGGCAGTAAATCAAATACCATATGAGGCAAAATCATTTCTGGATCGTCAATCGTTCCTTGCTTATAGATGACAGAAGCAAAAATGGCAGTAATAAACGCGCCAACATAGACAATTAAAGTCCAAATCAATGCAACCGTTTGTCCCGTTTTCATGTCTTTTTCATCCTTAAATGCCATGAAACGTGAGCTTAATTGTGGTTGGCCGCCAAGCCAGCCAAAGAACCAGGAAAGATTCGTGAATAACATCGCTCCAAGTGCCAACCCGGTCATTCCCCCGAACCAGCTGTCTGCACCATTCCCCATTGAACTTAATGCGGTAGAAATGGATAAATCTTGATGCTGAATCTCTGTAAAGCCTGCAATTGGGACAATGATGAATGCCAAAACCATTAAAAAGCTTTGTATCGTATCTGTCCATACAACCGACATAAATCCACCCATACAAGAGTAAGCAATAATAATCAGGGCAATGATGATAGTTCCAATCGTGATATTCAATCCTGAGAATGAGAAAAGTGTTTTCCCGACACCGGAGAATTGAGCTGCTAAATAGCATGTAAAAAAGACAACCATAATGATGGACGATAACCAACGAATCAAGTTACCATGGGCGGGAAATCTAACAGCGATATAATCGGTTAACGAATAAACATTATATTTTTTCGTTTCTTTCATAAACCGTTTAGCCAAAACAAACCAGGAAAAAATGATTCCTAAAAACATTCCCGACAAAATCCATATGCCTGATAAGCCGGAAACGTATATAAATCCAACTGCGCCTAAAAACATATAGGCCGATTCACCGGTAGCCCGCTCGGAAAAGGCCAATGCCCAGCCAGGCAGCTTATTTCCCCCAAGAAAGTAATCGGCATGGTCTAAATTTTTTCTGCTAAAAAACACCCCTACGCCAAGCATAATGAAAAGATAAATGATAATTTCCCCAAATACAACCGTTGATCCTGAAAAATTCATGTTTTTCGCTCCTTGAAATAAAAGTGGATATAAATATAACTAAACATAGTGAAATAGTATGAATAAGGGCATTTAAAAATCAGAGCCTAATCTAGAAAAATAAACAAGTATATTAGGCTCTGTTTTTGCTGCTTTTTTAGTTGTCATTCAGCTTTATTATGGTTCGATATAAGACATTTGCTGCTTTTTCGATATCCTGTTCTGAAGAAAATTCCCGTGGATTGTGACTGATGCCATCTTTTGATCTGACAAAAATCATGCCAATAGGAAATAGTCCTTTAAATTGCATGGCATCATGCCCTGCCCCGCTTGGTAAGCTGACTACAGGTTCATGTTCTTCTTGAATGCTTTCTTTAATAAAGGTTTGTAGATTTTCATCACAACGAACAGGGGCAACACGCTGTAATTCTGAGATTTCTAAGCCTAAATGTCGTTCGGCTGCTACTTTTTCGGCAAACGACTTAATTTTTATTTCAACTTGATCACGGATTTTTTCATCAATATCGCGAATGTCGATTGTCCATTCCACTTCACCAGGAATGACATTCACACCATTTGGTTTTACGAATAATTTTCCGACAGTAGCGACAGCAGCTGGATATTCCTTAGCTATTTTCTCGGCTTCTGCAATAATGAGACTTGCTCCAACCAGTGCATCCTGCCGCCCGCTCATCGGTGTGGCACCAGCATGCTCGGACAATCCGGTCAATCGAAACTGAAGCCATAACGGACCTGCAATACCTGTTACACATCCAACTGCTGTATCCTTGTATTCTAGGACCTTTCCTTGCTCAATATGAACTTCTAAATAGCATTTTACATGCTCCAGCTTTGCGCTTTCAATGGCACCATTTCCCAACCCATAATCGGCAATGGCTTGTTCTATTGAAATTCCTTGATCATCGGCAATTTCTAAATTATCAGTTGTTAATGTGCCAGCAACTGCACGACTTCCGATCATGCCAAAACCAAATCGAGTTCCTTCCTCATCCTTAAAGGCAATAACTTTAATAGGATGTTTTAGTTGAATTTGTTTTTCTTTTAAGGATTGAATCACTTCAATGGCAGTTAAAACACCTAGACTGCCATCATACTTTCCTCCATTTGGAACAGTATCTATATGAGAACCAAGTAAAACAGCAGGTAAATCAGGGTATAGTCCATCCAGACTCCCAATTAGATTACCTACAGCATCATAATGAACAGACAGGCCTGCAGCTTCCATATAATCCTTAACTAATTCATTTGCACGTTTTTCATCGCTAGTGTAAGAGAAGCGATTAATGCCCCCGTCTTTGGTTCTTCCAATCAGCGATAACTCTTCTAAATGTTTCTGTAATCGATGGATATTAATCATGGTCTTCCTCGGAATCCTTTAATTGGAAACGGAAATGGCATGTTCCTTCTTCTAGAATATATTGATCATGAATGACATTAAATTTTTTGTTAAACCCTTTTGCAATGGCAGGATCGATCATTTGGCAATAGAGAATCCCATATTTGTGCATATTATCGTCGGCCCACTGTTGGCCTAATGGACATACTGTAAACGTCTGCTCAATTTCCTCAGGTTTGTTCACCGTTTCATAGGTAAATAATTCACTTCTGCCCATATCGTAGTTTGTTAAATATTGATCAATTGAGTTGTCTGCCCCGTTTACTCTAGCTCTTTGGGCAATGCCGCGGCCGCGTTTCTCACCAAATTGCCAAACCCCTTCTTTAATCGCTTTTTCGCCTTCTTCACCAAATTCATCGACTACTGCTTTTGTGATTTGAGCAAATAATTTGGCAAAGAGAGCAAAAGGGGTAAGATTTTCATACTTATTTGCTGTGTTGTGATTTTTGGGAATATACTTGAATAAGGTATGATTCTGTCCTTCCTTTGTAGCTTGTATTGCAATGTCTTCAGCATCTTTATAGCCAAAGTTTTCAAGTCCCTTTTGCAGTAATGCAATTCCTTTTTCCTTAAATTTTGAAGTAACCTGTTCATCTATTTCAGTGAATATTTTTGCTGTCATAACTTCCATGGATTGTGGGGGTATAACATGACTTGCTATACTCAAGTTCAACACCTCTTTAAAAATTTATATATTTAAAAACAATAAAACCGATAAAATTACTAGTATTTTGATTGTTATTATAAATTCAATGGTTTATATAAATCAATTGAATAATTATAATACTAAGTATGAAAAAAATTCATGATTGGGGTGTCTTTCCTTGTCTCTAATTAAATATGAAATTTTTAGAACCGTTGTGGAAACTGGAAGCATATCTAAAGCTGCAGAAACGATCGGACTAACTCAATCCGCCGTCAGTCATGCCATTGCCAGTCTAGAGTCTGATTTTGGTTTTACATTGTTAACCCGGGGACGTTCAGGTATTCAACTAACCATCAATGGTGGAAAAATATTGATATACGTAAGGGAAATATTGAAATGGAATGAGCAAATGATGCAGGAAGTTTCAAAAATTAACGGCTTGGAAACCGGTATTGTACGAATTGGTACACTTCCGAGCGTATCAATCCAATGGCTGCCGAAAATCATTAAACAATTTAATAAGGAATTTCCCCATATTGAAATAAGGTTATTTGAAGGAGATTATGATGAAATCGATCAATGGATCTTAGATGGAACCATTGATTTTGGCTTTATGTCCTTACCCGTTTCAAAAGCATATGAAGTTATTCCATTAAAAAAGGACAAACTTTTATGTATTGTACCGGATACACATCCTCTGGCAAGGCAGGAACTCATGCATTTAGAGCAGCTTAATGATGAAGCGTTCATTATGCCTAAATCAAGCATTGATAAGGATGTCCATCGAATTTTGAAAGAACATAAAATCAAACCTAAGATTAAATACGAAATTGCGGAAGATCAAGCCATCATTGCCATGGTGCAAAATGGTCTGGGGATTAGCATCCTGCCCGAAATGATTCTGTATCGCATTCCTGAAAATATTCGAATCCTTCCATTGGAGGATGATTATTACCGCCACATTGGGATTGCTGTCGCATCATTTCGGAATTTAGCACCAGGATCAAAAAAACTAATAGGTTTTATACAAGAATGGTTATATGATGGAAATAACTACTAGTTTAAAGAGAATATTTAAAGGGGGACACATTTATGATCCCAGCAAAAATGGATCCCATATCAATCATTACTTTAAGAGAAAAAAGTGTTGAGTCCGTAGTAGATTGGTTCGATCAGCATAAACAATCGTTCTATACTTTAGGTTTTTCTTATCTTAGGACTCAGCAGCAAATGGAAGAGCTTTTTTATAGAACGATTTTAAAAGTCCACAAGGAATTGCCTCAGTATAAAAATGAAACATCATTCGAAATGTGGGTAACGACCCTTTTCGTACCTATTTGCCGGGAGCTTTCTGCTGATAAAAGTTTACAAGGTTCTGAGCAAAGTGAACCGCGTCAGGATTTATTTATAGCGCTTGATAACTTAATAGAGTACGAAAGAGAAGCGGTAGTTCTTACATATATAAAAAAAATCTCTCAGGAGGAGACGGCACATCTTCTCCAAGTTTCTGTTGAAAAACTGAAAGAGTATTTATTTTCTGGAATTCAGTTACTTAGAAAAGCAATGGAGTTCGGCTCATCCTTTAATGGCTGTGAGGAGTACCATAAGGTTTACATAGATTACTTAGAAAGAACGTTAGAACGTTCGAAAAAAATTGAGTTCGAAAAACATGTATATCATTGCCAAGACTGTCAAGAGGATTTGGCTGCGTTTCAGGATGTCATGTTAACACTGTCAAGTCTTACAGAAAGGCTGGAGCATTTTCATGTACCAACCCAGTTCATGGACAACATTAAAGCCAGGCTGGCAGAAGAGGAAAAGCAAAGACAACAGAAGATCAAAAAACGTAGAAGAATAGGGATTGTTTTTGCAAGTGTGCTTGCCCTATTAATTGGTATAGAAGGGATGACAGGGTCTTTTTCCAACCTTTACTATACGTGGACAGAAGAAGACCAAGAGTTACGTACCTTTTTGAATCAGGACTTGGGTGAAAGGCTGAATCTGAAAGCGGAAAGCAATGGGGTGAAAATTAAGATTAAGGCCGCGATTGCCGATGAAGTACAGACGCTAGTTTTTTATGAAATAGAAGACATAAATGAAGACAATCAATATATGATGAATTATCAGGATGGGGTCTATGTTGAGAATGAACATAAAATCATGACTTCAGGCTTTCCAAGATACTTTCCACCGGATCTTGAATCGGAGGTAAATAAGGAAAAAAAGAACGTGTATCAAGGGAAAATGAGCCTGCTTCCACTCTCTACGGATACTGGGACAATCAAACTTGAGATAAAAAAACTTCAGAAATTGATACACGATCCTTCTAATCAGAATGGTTTTAATCCCTATGAAAACATGGATTATAAAACAGGGGAATGGAAGTTCGAGATTCCCGTGACTAAACAACCATCTAAAGAATATGAACTGAATGAAGAAACGGAAATCGAGGGGATACCGGTCCGCTTTAATAAACTATCCATTGCTCCAACAGCGACAATTCTCCAATATTCTCTTAATGTTGAACAGTCAGCTAAGCGGATAGATGCACTTAATTTTGAGCATTTGATAATCAATAATAAAAAATTAAAGGCTGATAGGTATGGCAGCAATTTTGTGGATTCACAGCTAGATATGAATTGGTTTGCTTTCCGAACATATTTTGAGCCAATCATTGGAGAAAGCCCCAAAGAAGTTCAGATTAGCTTCCAATCAGCCCAATTATCCGTTGACGACCATAAAACCATCAAGCTGGATGCTTCTAAAGTATATCCGCAAACCTTTGAATATGCAGGCAGTACCATTTCCATTGACAAGGTGGAAGTTGGAGAGCCTACAAGTGTTGTCATTAGCAATCATGAAGTTGAAAATCGAGAGTTTGAGGCGCTTAACTTCAATATTCTAGGACAGGGTGACAACGAAACTACCTCAATGGATATGAATGTTGAGGGAGTGGTTATTGATAAAAACGGGGTGGAATACGATATGGATAAACATCCAGTCGCCTATGAAGAAATCGAGCAGCCCCGTTATTTCTTTACCGTTCAGAGACTGGAATTACACAGTAACAACATTCAAGAGAAAGTGATTCCTAAAAGCCTGGAGATTTATGGATACAGCACGACAAAGTATTTGGATGATGTTGTGAATATTTCGTTAGAATAACTGTATATAAAGGGGTGCGGCTTAAGCTGTGAAGTTTTGTGATCATAACCCCTTGTTTTTATGTGTAAGGGATGGTATTATATACAAAATATTCCATTAATAAAATCAATGAAGAGAACAAGTACGTAAGGATAGAATCTACAGCGAGCTGGGGTTGGTGGGAGCCAGTGAGGAAGCCTTAACGGAAACAATCATCTCTGAGATGCAAGACTGAACACTGTAGTAAGTCTTGACGGGTTTCCGCCGTTAAAAGGAACACGTATGATAGTACGGTGACAAAGCGCTGTTGTGTTTTTCAACAGAATTTGGGTGGTAACGCGGGTAATGCACTCGTCCCTTTCTTTAGGGACGGGTGTTTTTTATTTTTCTAAAAAGGAGGTTTTGATTATGGAGTTTAGCAATCAGAAGAAAAGCAGAGTGCAGCGGGAAAAGCGGATATTGGATTATTGGGTGAGTAACCATATTTTTCAGCAGTCCATGGAAAATAGAAAACATAATGAAACCTTCGTCTTTTATGAAGGTCCGCCCACTGCCAATGGCCTTCCCCATGTTGGCCATGCATTAGGAAGGACACTAAAGGATATTATCGCAAGGTACCATACCATGAACGGAAAGCATGTGGTAAGAAAAGCAGGTTGGGATACACATGGCCTGCCAGTAGAATTAGGTGTGGAGAAGGACCTGGGCATATCCGGCAAGCAGGAAATTGAAAAGTACGGTGTTGAAGCATTTATTAATAAATGCAAAGAAAGTGTTTTTTCCTACGAAAAGCAATGGCGGGAATTTACTAGGGATTTAGGCTATTGGGTGGATATGGACCATCCATATATGACAATGGATAATCATTATATTGAATCAGTTTGGAATATCCTCGGAACCATTCACGAAAAAGGATTACTTTATAAAGGGCACCGTGTTTCACCTTACTGTCCCAGCTGTCAGACTTCCTTGAGTTCTCATGAAGTGGCTCAAGGATATAAAAATGTGAAAGACTTAAGTGCCACGGTTAAATTTAAACTTAGTGAAAATGAATATGTACTGGGCTGGACCACTACTCCATGGACGCTCCCGGCTAATGTGGCGTTAGCGGTAAATGGAAATCTTGAGTATGTAAAAGTCCAAATAGACCACGAAACGTATATCGTATCTTCAGCCAGATTGGATCAGGTAATAAAAGCCCCATATCAAATTCTCGAAAAAATAAAAGGGAAAGATTTGGTGGGACTTCCCTATCAGCCTCCATTTGAGTTTGTAAAGGTAAACACTGGTCATAGTATTGTCGCAGCTGATTTTGTGACGGACGATAGCGGGACAGGAATTGTTCATATTGCACCAGCGTACGGAGAGGACGATTATAGGCTTGTACAGGAAAACGGGCTTTCCTTTGTCAATGTAGTAGATGAATCCGGCAGATATATGGACGTGGTTACGCCGCTTGCGGGAAGGTTTGTGAAAGAATGTGATGTGGATATTGTGAAGCTGCTGCATGACAAAGAGCTGCTTTTTCATAAAGAGAAATATGAACACTCCTATCCGCACTGCTGGAGGTGCGATACTCCGTTACTTTACTATGCGACGGAAAGTTGGTTTATCAAAACAACTGCATTAAAGGCTGAATTTATACACGAAAACCAGCAAGTAAATTGGTATCCAGACCATATCAAAAATGGCCGCTTTGGAAACTTCTTAGAGGGTATGGTCGATTGGAATATCAGCCGAAAGCGCTACTGGGGGACCCCTTTAAATGTTTGGGTGTGTTCTTCATGTGGTAAAGAAGCGGCGCCAAAGAGTGTTGAGGAATTAAAGGAGAGAGGTGTTGAAGAGTTTGCACATGTTGAGCTTCATAAGCCATATGTAGATGCAATCAGGCTAAATTGCCCATCTTGTAAGGGAACAATGCATAGGACGCCTGAAGTGATTGATGTCTGGTTTGACAGTGGTTCCATGCCATTTGCCCAATACCATACACCTTTTGAAAATGCTGAACTCTTTCAAAAACAATTCCCAGCTGATGTGGTGATTGAGGGAATTGATCAGACAAGAGGCTGGTTTTATTCATTGCTAGCTGTCTCTATCCTTTATACTGGCAAAGCTCCTTATAAAAATGTGCTGGCAACGGGCCATGTTTTAGATGAACATGGACAAAAAATGTCAAAAAGCAAAGGCAATGCCCTCGATCCAGTTGATCTTATAAAAACCTTTGGTGCTGATGCCCTTAGATGGTCACTGATTGAGGATAGTGCCCCATGGAATGCCAAGCGTTTTTCCGACCGAAATGTACAAGAAGCAAAATCCAAGCTAGTTGATACACTTTCAAGTCTTTATCATTTTTATAAGCTTTATGCTGATATAGATTCCTTCAAGCCGCAAGTCCACTCAACCGGCACTTTATCGGTTATGGATAGATGGATTCTATCACGGCTGATGACAACGGCATCCCTGATGAAAAAGGAAATAGATCTTTACCAGGTAACGAACGCTGCAAGATTGGCAGGCCAGCTTGTTGAACAAGTCAGTAATTGGTATGTACGCAGAAATCGGGAACGGTTCTGGAGCCAAGGGATGACGGATGATAAATTGGCAGCGTTTCATACTTTACACAAAGTATTATTGGAGCTTACCAAGCTGTTGGCGCCTTTTGTTCCTTTTATAACAGAAGAAATTTACTTCTCGCTAACAGGAGAAAGTGTTCATTTGACTAGCTATCCTAAAGCAGTGATAGAGCTGATTGACGAAAAGCTTGAAAAACAAATGCAGGCAGTTCTAGAAATTGTTGAGCTGGGGAGAAGTGTTCGGAATAAGCATCAAATTAAAACAAAACTACCGCTTGGAAAAATGGTGGTTATCTCAAACAATCAAGAAGCAGGGGCACTTGCTCCTTTTGAAGAAAGTATCAAAGACGAACTTAATGTAAAGACTGTCGAGTGGGTTGATTCCTCGCAAGAGTTTATTGAGGTAAAATTGAAGCTCAATTTCAAAACAGCGGGTCCGCGCTTAGGTAAAGTCGTGAATCAGGTCAATCAACGTCTAAATAAAACCACAGCAGAGGAAGTAGAACATTTTCTACACACAAAATCCCTTGCTGTAACATTACAGAATCAAGAGGTTGTATACCTGGGGGAAGATGATGTTCTTGTTCAGAAAACTGCAGTCCTAACAGGTTTCTCCGAGGCCGCTAACCGGAATTTCACTGTTATTGTCGATATAAATATCAGTGATGAACTTAGAAAGGAAGGAATGATCCGCGAGTTTATTAGAGGCGTTCAGGACCTTCGTAAAAAAATGGGTTTGCCGGTTGATAAGAGAATAGACCTTTATATAAGTTGCTCGAAAGCTCTAGAACAATCAATAGTTGAACATAGTCCATTAATAAATAGAAGCATAATCCTAAGTAACCTCCATTTTTCGCCAACAGAACAAATGGAATCACTTATCGTTGGGGATGAGGAAACTCTTGTAGGAATTATGTAAAAATATCTAACCTGGGTAGTGGCTATGGTTGTACAATAAAGGCAGGCGGTAAGATATTCATTACCGTCTCTTTTTTATGTGCAATTGAAAGAAAATTTAAAAATTATGTCAAAATAGCTCGATTACTGTGGTAAAATTTTCATTAACCGGGAGGTGGTTAATGGTGTGGCAAATGGAAATAGGACTAATATTCACTTTAACATTTATTTTAATCATTCTGTTTGCAGCATGGAAATTTGCCAAACAATCCAGGCAGCTAAAAACGAGTCAACAATACTACCAGTCTCTCTATCATTATAATCCCGACATGATTTTAACATTGGATAAGGAAGGCAGGCTGACAAGTGCCAATGATGTAGTAGAATCATATGGCTATAAGGTGGATGAACTGCTGAAACAGCCCTTCTCTGCTTACGTTGTTCCGGAAATGCTAAACAAGACTTTTAAGAACTTTAAAGAGTCAATTAATGGATCTTCCACAAACTATGAGACAGCCATTTTTAGTAAAGATGGTAAGCGGATTGAATTAGAGGTAACAAGTATTCCGATTATTATTGATAAAAAAACTGTTGGTACCTATGCGATTCTTAAAGATATAACCCGATTCAAGTACGCCCAAAATGCTTTAATTGAAGCGGAATACAAATATCGAAGCTTGGTTGAGGAATCTTTAGTAGGGATATATATCATCCAAAATGGAAAATTTGTGTATGTGAATCCCCCAATATTGGAGTGGTTTGGCTATACATATGAAGAAACGATTGGTTCTAAACTCATTGATTATATCCACCCCGAGGATGTCTCGATTGTTGAAGAAAATATCTCAAAAAGATTGCAGGGCGGAATTAAAGGTGTTCGGTTTCGATATCGCGGGATAAGAAAAGATCAAAGTATCATCTATATGGAAGTCTATGGGTCGCAAACCATCTATCAAGGCATGCCAGCCATTATCGGCAGCGTCATTGATATTACTGAGCAAAAAAAGGCAGAAGAAAAGATTAGGCACATGGCCTACCATGATGCATTAACAGGGTTGCCAAACCGTTATCAGCTATCATCCCAATTTCAAAACGCCTTGTTGGATAAAAAAATGAATTACGCCGCTCTTCTTTTCCTGGATTTAGACCGCTTTAAATTGATTAATGATACGCTTGGTCATGACCTTGGGGACCTATTGCTGCAAAAGGTTTCCGAGCGGCTTCAGGAATGTGCAGGTATCGAGAATTACCTTGCCAGGCTTGGCGGAGATGAATTTATTGTATTTCTTCCAAATTCTGAACAAGAAAGCGCTTCACATACAGCGAAGCAAATTCTTTCTCGTTTGAATGAATCCTTTTTGTTAAATGAATATGAAATATACATTACTCCAAGTATAGGAATTAGTCAGTACCCGTATGACGGCGGGGATATTGCCACCTTAATCAAGAAGGCTGATTTGGCAATGCATCAGGCCAAACGTATGGGGAAAAATAATTTCCAATTTTACGAGAAGAAAACAATGGAACAAACCAATAATCGTCTGGAGATGGAAAAGGACCTTCGTAAGGCTCTGGAGCGGAACGAGTTTATCCTATACTATCAGCCGAAGTTAAGCATTGGTTCAGGAGAAATGATTGGGGTGGAGGCTTTGATTCGCTGGAATCAGCCCCAAAAGGGCATTATTTCGCCTGCGGAATTTATACCTTTGGCGGAAGAGACCGGCATGATTATCCCGATTGGGGAATGGGTGCTGCGAACGGCGTGTACCGAGATACAGGCACTAAATAAGGCTGGGTTTCCTCCGATGATTGTCTCGGTCAATTTGTCACTACGGCAGTTTTTTCAGCCGAATTTTACCCAGATGGTTGGCCAGGTTTTAAGCGAAACAGGATTATCTCCTGAAAGCTTGGAACTTGAGATTACCGAAAGTATGACGATTGATACACATCATGCCCTCATGATTGTCAATGAACTAAAAAAATTGGGCGTAAGAATAAGCTTGGATGACTTTGGCACAGGCTATAGCTCGCTGCATTATTTAAAGCAATTTCCAATCGATAAACTAAAAATTGATCGCTCATTTATTCGCGACTGTTTAACAGACGCTAACAACGCAACCATCGTAAAAACAATCATTGCCATGGCCCATCAGCTGAAAATGGAAATTAATGCAGAAGGGGTCGAGACAGAGGAGCAGCTATATTTTCTTCAGCAGAATTTTTGCAATGAGGTGCAAGGATATTTGTTTAGCCGGCCATTGCCGATTGAAGAAATTAAGCAAAACTATCACGAGATTACAAGAATGGCAAATCAATTAAGTGCATCATAGTTATGGTAAAAAAGGTAACAATCCTTTGAGGAATGTTACCTTTTTTTGGTTAGCTTTCCTTATCAAACACCAGGACATAGGTTCCTTAATTTTTGTTAAGCTAACACACCGATTAATGGCTTCAAACTAAAGTAATCCAATGCCTGATTGACATCGTGAATATCGTAAATTCTTTTTTCAACACAAAACTGTATGACTAAATCAAACGTATCGCTATCAGACAAGGAGTAACCGGCAGCACTTAACAGCTTGTCGGTGTTTTTTTTATTTAATTGAAGTGCTAGTGCCAGGGCAACAACTGTATTTTTGCTCGGGCGATAGTCCGGATTGGTGCGGATTTTTGAAAAATGGCGGCGGTCAATTCCGGCCTTTTTATAGATTTCCGAATCGGCAGCGCCATTTTTATCAATAAAGCTAAACAAGGTTTGGTTAAAGGACGGCTGGCGCTTACTTTTTATATAGTCTTGGAGCTCAAGGCTATAGGCTTCCTGTGAAACACACTCCTCCATTTTAGAAAAAACTAAACTGTTCAGGTGAAGGTCTAAGTACTTCTGCAACTCTATTAATAGCTTTTGGTCCAGCATAATTAACCTCCGAAATGTCGCCTGACAAGCGACCAAATAATGGATGAACTTAACTATTATTATAGTATAAACAAACCGAAAGGATGATAGAGATGAACAGGAATTTGACTGAAATTATATTTTTGCTTGATAGGAGCGGCTCGATGGCGGGGCTTGAGAGTGATACAATTGGCGGGTTTAATGGCTTTATTGAAAAACAAACAGAGATGGAAGGTGACACACGGGTTACAGCGGTTTTATTTGATGACCAATATGAAATCCTTTGGAATGGAGTTGAAGCTGAAAAGGCGAAGCTTACTAAGGAAAATTACTATGTAAGAGGGATGACAGCGCTGTTGGACGCGGCCGGGAAGACCATCTTGGATGTAGGTTATCGGTTGGCGAAAACTAATGAGGAAGACAGACCGGGCAAGGTAATCTTTGTGATTACAACAGACGGAATGGAAAATGCCAGCCAAGAATTTACCTATAAAAAGGTAAAAGAGTTAATCAAGCACCAGCAGGAAAAATATAAATGGGAGTTTATCTTTTTAGGAGCTAACATCGATGCCTCTGAGGAAGCTGACAGCCTGGGAATTGATGCAGCAAATGCTTATAGCTTTGAAGCATCGGAAAAGGGTGTGGAAGTTATGTACAACATGGTGAGTGAAGCAGTGTCGGAAAGAAGAAAAGGCAAGCGGTAATCGTGTCAATAAAAGATGAAACGCACTTGAAATCAAATTCAAAGTGCGTTTCTTTGTGCCAACAAAGGCTATGATGTTTTTTCACCGAAAGGAATAGGAAGGAATTTTTTTAAGAGAACAATTGCTGTACTGATTATGATCGCTATCAACGCTGGAAGAAGCCAGCCAAGCCCTTGGTTATATAGAGGCAGAGTCCGTTCGTAAAAAGCAACAATTGGGGTCAGCCATTGGAAATAATCCAATTCAAGCTGCTGACAAAGGGTTTTAAAACCATCAATCACACTTACCATAAAAGTGATAGCTGTTGCCGAAGCATAGACCAGCTGCGAATGCTTAAAAAGCTTAGATAAGAAGGTCAGCAGCATGAGCACAATGGCCAGCGGATACAGCAGCATGAGTACTGGAATCGAAAACTGGATAATGTTTGATAATCCAAAGTTGGCAATAATTAACGAAACCAGAGAAAAGAAAGCTACCCACATTTTGTAACTAACTTTTGGAAGTAATGTATGGAAATATTCTCCGCACGAAGTAATCAAGCCAATACTTGTTGTCAGGCAGGCAAGAATGATAATAATCGACAGCATGATGGTTCCAGCGGTCCCAAAATAATAGGCTGCCGTTTTTTCGAGAACGGGGCCTCCTGTATCAAATAAACCAAATCTTTCCGTGCTTGTCGCTCCTAAATAAGCTACACCAACATAGATGATTCCAAGAAAGACAATCGCCACAATCCCGGATTTTGCGGATGCGGAAAGAATACTACGGGTAGAGGTTATTCCTAACGCTATTATCGCCTGGATGACGATAATGCCAAAGACAAGCGATGCCAGAGCATCCATTGTGTTGTATCCTTCCATAAAGCCTTTCACAAATGCTCCGTTTGCATAAGTTTCATGAGGTGCGCCGATTGCTCCCATTGGTTTTACAATTACCATCACCAGTAATGCAAAAATTAAGATGATGATTGCTGGCGAGAGCACTTTCCCGATTGAGTCAACCAACTTGGCCGGGTTTAACGAAAACATCATGGTAATGGCAAAAAATAAGAAAGAAAAAATCAAAAGCCCAATTTGTCCGCTGCTATCACCTAAAAAAGGCGCAACGCCGATATCATAGGCAACGGCACCTGTCCGAGGCGCGGCAAAAAATGGCCCGATCGTCAAATAAAGAAGTGCTGTAAAAACGACACCATAAAGCGGATGTACCCGGCTTGCCAATTCCTGCAGGTTCTTTGTTCCAGATACGCCCATCGCCAGGATTCCTAGAAATGGCAGGCCAATACCTGTCAAAAGAAAACCTGCAACTGCCACCCAAACATTTGACCCAGCATATTGGCCGAGTGAGGCAGGGAAGATCAGATTCCCGGCACCAAAAAATAAGGCGAATAACATAACGCCAATAATAAAGTATTTAGAAAATGGCAATTTATTGTCCATGTACGACTTGCTCCTTTGTTTCCTATTTCACAAAGACCAATTTTACTATTCGCAAAATTTAAATGCAATATTTTTTGTGAATTTGGAATCGCTGAAGGGCTGGTAATGTGCTTTAAAGTGAATTGCCGTTGCCTTAAATATTCATTATAAAAGTAGTATTTGTTTCGGGTCCTTATTGAAATACTAAAGCTGGAATTGTGACAAATGTGTGAAAAGAGAATAAAAGAATAATGAGTTTCGTTGACAATTACCAGTTTAATTACAATAATAGAACTATAGTATGATAATTAAGGAAGTTAAAAATAACCTAGCTCAATCTACCTATATGAAAACTCCGTGAAAAGCAGAAGTTTACCATCTTTAAGGTGTCTTCTGCTTTTTTGTATGTTTTTTTCAATTGATTATTGAGGAGCGATTTCATTGGAATATATTGCCCATATTCGTGAAAGTGATCTGGAAATTCAAACAGTAGAGGAACATTTGTTAGATGTTAAGGTTTTAGCAGAATCTTATGGTGAAAAGCTTGGTATTAGGAATTTATCAGGACTTGCTGGAATGCTGCACGATTTAGGTAAATATACGGTTGAGTTTAGACAATACATAGTTGAAGCTGTGAATAATCCCGATGCTCCTCCAAAAAAGGGAAGTGTAGATCATTCCACTGCTGGCGGTAAACTTTTATATGAATTATTTCACACAGGTAAGATAATCAATCCTTACCAAGCGATAGCTGCTGAAATTGTTGGAAATGCTATTCTCTCTCATCATTCTTACCTTCAAGATTTTTTGAGTCCGGAACTGGAGTCAGATTACTTAAGAAGGGTTAAGGATAAAGATCTTGGTGAATTCGACAATAGCAAGAAAGTCTTTTTTGAAAAAGTAATGTCCGAAACTGAATTTCAAGAATATGTAGCAAAAGCCGCAGGAGAACTTGAAAAATATTTATCAAAAGAATCAAAAGAAAATTGGGGAATACAGTTAATGTTCTTAACTAAATTTATTTTTAGTTCATTAATTGATGCGGATCGGACCAACACAAGATTATTTGAGGAAAATAAAAGTAATGATGTTGATGTGGATTATGAAAAGTTGTTTGATAGCTATTATCAAAGGTTAATGAATAAAATCAATTCATTTAAAGAACATGCGAAAGTACTGACTCCAATTAATCTATTAAGAGGTGAGATGTCTGACCAGTGTGAGAAATTTGCAGAGAAGCCATCAGGAATTTACACCTTATCCATTCCAACTGGTGGAGGAAAAACACTGGCCAGTCTAAGATATGCGCTTAAACACGCAAAGCAATTTAATAAAAAAAGAATCATTTATGTTGTCCCCTACACGACAATAATTGAACAAAATGCTGAAGAGGTTAGAAAAATATTATTGGATGATATCAAT
Source organism: Neobacillus sp. B24 (assembly GCF_055381825.1). Lineage (NCBI taxonomy): Bacteria > Bacillati > Bacillota > Bacilli > Caryophanales > Bacillaceae > Neobacillus > Neobacillus sp. B24. Next base: position 472,021 of record NZ_AP035777.1, read on the forward strand.
ATTTTGGAACATCACTCCAATGTTATTGAAGATGAGCAGGTGAATGATGAAAATAAATCTGGAAGAATGAGTATCCAACAAAAATTGAAACTGGCAAAGGATAACTGGGATTCGCCTGTAATTTTTACCACAATGGTGCAATTTTTAAATGTTTTCTACGCCAAAGGTAGCAGAAATATTAGAAGGCTCCATAATCTTGGTGAATCGGTGATTATTTTCGATGAGGTACAAAAAGTACCGATTTCATGTGTGTCTGTATTTAATCAGGCTTTAAATTTTTTAAAAACATATGCACAGGCAAGTATTGTGCTTTGTACAGCTACTCAACCGGCTTTGGACTTTGTTGAACATAAATTGGAAATTGAAACTGATGCAGAAATCGTTGAGGACTTGGAGAATGTAGTAGAGGCTTTTAAGAGGGTTGATATTATTGATCGCGCCTCAGATGAAACTTTTAATAATGAAAAATTGGCTGAGTTTATAGGTGCAAGAATGGAAGTGATCCAAAGTGTTCTTGTTATTTTAAATACAAAATCAGTTGTAAAAAATCTTTACAATCTCTTAAAAGAGCAAAAGAATGATATACCAATATATCATTTAAGTACTTCCATGTGTGCAGCACACCGAACTGGAATTTTGGGAGATATCAAACAGCAACTTAATGAGGGAAATAAAATTATCTGTATAAGTACACAATTAATTGAAGCTGGTGTGGATGTCAGCTTTGATTGTGTGATTCGATCGTTGGCTGGCTTGGACTCGATTGCCCAGGCTGCGGGAAGATGTAATCGGCATGGAGAAAATGATATCCAAAATGTATATGTAATTGATCACGAGGAAGAAAAACTGGATCGCTTAAAAGAAATAAATATTGGAAAACAGATAGCAAGAAAAATTTTTATTGATTTGAGGCGAGATAAAAAGAGTCATGGTGGGGATATCCTATCAAAACAAGCAATGGGGAGATATTTTCAAGAATTTTATACAGAATTCGAATCAAATTTAAATTATTTCATACCGAAATTAAAAAAGAATATGACAGAGTTGTTGACCGCTAATAAAGATAAATCAAATTATCACCTTGAATACTATCAAAAAGAAGGTAAGCCATTGCCATTGTTTTTAGTTAACAGTTATAAAACATCGGCAGAACACTTCCGTGTAATTGAAGATAATACAACAACAGTCATTGTGCCTTATGAGGAAGGAAAAGAAGTTATTGCGATGCTAAATGGCAATACAACCATAAGTGACCTGACAAAATTATTACGAAAGGCTCAGCAGTATACGGTTAACCTTTACAAAAATGAACTAGATACCTTAGCGGAAAATGGAGGGTTGGTCAGTTACCTGGACGGCAAAATCTTTGCCATTAAAGAAGGGGCCTATAGTAATGAATTTGGTCTCAATATTGAGAATGATAGTGTTTTAGATTCGCTAATGTTTTAAAAACCTATCTAAATTAAGATAGGTTTTTAAATAATATAATATATTTTTCAATCCACGATTTAACAGCGACACTTTATTATATCACATTGAGTAAAAATAATTGATTTTCACATATTATATAATCTTATAGGGATATTATGGAAACCAAAATAAAAAGTGGAAATAAAAGGAGGTGAAATCAGTGAGAAACTCTATAGAATTTGAAGTTTATGGAAGGTATGCTCTGTTCTCTGATCCTTTGACAAAGATGGGCGGCGAAAAGCTTTCCTACCAGGTGCCAACATATCAGGCGCTAAAGGGGATTGTTGAATCGATTTACTGGAAACCAACGTTATTAATAGTTGTGGATGAAGTTCGTATCATGAATGCTATTCGTATGGAGTCAAAAGGTATCCGGCCAATAGAATATAGTGGTGGAAATACACTTGCCAATTACACTTATTTAAAAGATGTTCGATATCAGGTCCGTGCACATTTCATATTCAACCCTCATCGACCCGATATGGCCTTTGACCGGAATGAACACAAGCACCATAACATATTAAAGCGTTCCCTAAATGCAGGGGGCAGACGGGATATATTCCTTGGAACCAGGGAATGTCAAGGTTATGTGGAACCGTGTGTATTCGGTGAAGGTGAAGGATTCTATGATAATTATGGAGAGATTCATCTTGGAACGATGATTCATGGAATTAATTATCCAGATGAAACGGGAAGAAATGAAATGGAAGTCAGGTTATGGAATCCGGTTATGAAGGATGGTGTGATTCAGTTTATTCATCCGGACAAATGCACTCAAATTCGAAAAATCACTAATACGGCTTCTAAGCATTTTGATTCAACTAATGTTGAATCAGTTGATGAGTTGTTGAAACAATTAGAAGAGGGGGTGAACGAATGAGTTGGTTACTAAATTTATATGAGACCTATGAATCGAATATTGGCCAAGTAGGGGTAATTGAAAAAAAGCATAATGAGAAAGAATATACCCTTTTGCCAATATCTCATACTACACAAAATGCTCATATAGAAGTGGAAATAACTGAAGATGGCGAGTTTCATTCCGCTATAGTTATTGATAAAAATGATGCAAGTACATTAATTCCTTGTACGGAAGACTCAGCTAACAGGGCTGGATCTAAAATTGCCCCATATCCGCTCCACGATAAATTATGTTACGTGGCAGGAGACTTTGTCGCATATGGAGGAAAAATAAAAAAAGAAGAGCCATTTACATATTATATTGCACAATTGGGAGAATGGGCTCGCTCACCGTATGCAACTCCAAAAGTTAAAAGTATTTATACTTATATAAACAAGAAAAAATTAATCGAAGATCTAGTTAGAGAAAAAATATTATTTTTAGATGCCAATGGTCAGTTAATCGAAACATGGGATAAAAAGTATGAAGCTATACATGGAGAAAAACCTGCTATTTTTTCTGCTGTCGCTGGGGGTCAAGATAGTGCTTTTGTTAGATTTAATGTTTATTCGCCTGATAGGGTTTTAAAGAAGGTATGGAAAGATATCGATATGTACAAATCATTCATTCGTTATTATCAAGACTTATTAGGTGATGAGGATATTTGCTATATTACGGGGAAAAGACTTCCTAGTACCGATAAACACGCAAACAAGATCCGTAATGCCGCAGACAAGGCGAAATTAATATCAGCTAATGACACTAGTGGTTTCACATTTAGGGGACGGTTCAATAAAGGTCCTGAAGTTGCCAGCATTAGTTATGAAGTATCGCAAAAGGCACATAATGCCCTAAAGTGGTTAATTAACCGACAGGGAAGAACAATAGATAATCGTGTTTTCCTAGTATGGGGGAACGATGATCTTGATGTCCCTAATCCATCAGAGGATTCCTTTGATATCTACTCATTTGGACCATTATCCCCGAAGGATGAGAAAAGGGAAATAGTTTATACCGGACAAGAATTTGCTAAAGAAGTAAGTAAAGCTTTAGATGGATATAAGAATAATCTATCTACCAAGTCCAAAGTCAACATTCTAATATTGGATTCAGCTACAACAGGGCGTTTGGCAGTACTTTACTATCGAAATATGCACAAGGAACTTTATCTAAATAGACTGGGAAAATGGCACTCTACCTGTGTATGGCTACATCGTTATCGAAGAAATTTAGAAGGTGACTATGTTCACTTTTATGGAGCCCCATCAACAAAGGATATTGCGTTTGCGGCATACGGCCCAAGAGCAAATGAGAAAGTAGTAAAGGGATTAATGGAACGGATGCTCCCTTGTATTGTTGATGAAAGAGAAATTCCTCTTGATATTATTAGGAGTGCTCTTTATCGGGCTTCAAATCCGGTATCAATGGAAAAGTGGGAATGGGAGAAAACCCTCAGTATTACTTGTGCCTTAATAAATAAAAAGGAGGGACATGATGTGGCATTAAATTTGGAAAATAATGACCGTGATTATTTGTTCGGCCGCTTGTTAGCAATTGCCGATGTTTTAGAAAGACGTGCATTGGGGTCAGATGAAACTAGAGCTACAAATGCAATTAGATATATGAATTCCTATTCAAAAAATCCAGCTAGAACGTGGAAAACCATTCAAGAAAGCCTGCAGCCTTATCAAGCGCGCCTCGGTACTAAAGCCCGTTATTTATCCGGGTTAATTGATGATGTCGCTTCTAGAATCCAGTTTGAAGATTTTAATAATAAACCTTTAACAGGTAAATACTTATTAGGTTTTTATAGCCAAAGACATGAATTATATCAGAAAAAGGAAAAAGTAGATTCTAAAGAGGAAACTTCAGTTTAAAGGGGGAGGAATTTATATGACTATTTTAGATCATAAAATTGATTTTGCTGTTGTAGTATCAGTAACGAAGGCCAATCCTAATGGAGATCCGTTAAACGGGAACCGCCCAAGACAAAATTATGATGGACATGGTGAAATTTCAGATGTTGCTTTAAAAAGAAAGATTAGAAACCGTCTCCAAGATATGGGTGAATCTATTTTCGTTCAATCTAATGATAGAGCAGTAGATGATTTTAAAAGTTTAAGAGAACGGGCTGAGTCAAATGCAGCACTTGAGAAAATATTAAAGTCGAAAAATAGCTCCAATGACGAATTCGCCAAGATTGCATGTGAACAATGGATTGATGTCCGCAGTTTTGGCCAAGTCTTTGCCTTTAAAAGTTCTGGAAGCGGTTCCGGTGTATCTGTTGGAATAAGAGGGCCAGTTTCCATTCATACAGCAACCAGTGTAGACCCGATTGACATTACCAGTATGCAAATAACTAAAAGTGTAAACTCTGAACCAGGGAAGGAACGAGGTTCGGATACAATGGGCATGAAACACCGTGTAGACTTTGGACTTTATGTGTTTTATGGCAGTATAAATACGCAACTTGCAGAAAAAACAGGATTTACAAATGAAGATGCTGTAAAAATGAAACGTGCACTTGTTACCCTGTTTGAAAATGATGCATCCTCTGCAAGACCGGATGGAAGTATGGAGGTGCACAAAGTTTATTGGTGGGAGCATAATTCTAAGATTGGGCAATATTCATCTGCTAAAGTGCATCGTTCTTTGGAAATTAAACATGAGGCAGAGGAACCAAAGGCCTTTGAAGATTATACGATTACCTTAAAAGAACTAGACGGATTAAGGGTTGATGTCATTGACGGAATTTAATGACGAAGATAATTATTTGATGTTATCGGGGATTCAACACTTTCAATTTTGTAAGCGGCAATGGGCACTGATCCATATCGAACAGCAATGGGAAGAAAATGTAAGGACTGTTGAAGGACAATATCTGCATCAAAAAGCGGACCAGCCGTTTATACGAGAGAAACGGGGCAATAAACTCATAGTTCGTGCCATGCCTGTAAAGTCAAGTGAGTTGAAAATAACGGGTGTATGTGACGTGGTAGAGTTTATTGAAGACAGTAATGGTGTTGAAATAGAAGGTGCTCAAGGAAAATATATTGCCTATCCTATCGAATATAAACGTGGGAAACCCAAGAAAAATGACGAAGATATTTTGCAATTGACAGCTCAAGCTATTTGTTTGGAGGAAATGCTTCTTTGTGATGTCAGCAAGGGATACATGTTTTACGATGAAATAAAACATAGAGTTGAGATTCCGTTGACGGATGATTTAAAAGGTAAAGTAAGATCAATAGTTATGGAAATGCAAGATTATTATAAACGGAGATATACGCCTAAAGTTAAAACTGGATCTTTTTGTTATAGTTGCTCCCTTCAAAATATTTGCTTACCTGAAATATTGCATAAACGGTCCGTAAAAAGTTATATTGATGGGAAGATTCTTGAATGAAAAAATTGCTGAATACTTTATTTATTAATCAACCCGATGTTTATTTATCATTAGATGGTGATAATATTGTTCTTCAAAAGGAACAGGAGAAAATAGGAAGACTGCCGCTTCATAACCTTGAGGCGGTTGTATCTTTTGGCTATACAGGAGCAAGCCCGGCCTTAATGGGCTATTGTGCAGAAAGAAATATTTCGTTAGTCTTTTTTACGATAAATGGGCGTTTCCTTGCCAGGGTAATTGGGAAAAGCAAGGGTAATGTTATTCTAAGGAAGAAGCAATATCGTATGGCCGATGATGAAGTCCTTTCGTCAAAAATTGCCCGAAATTTTATTGTAGGAAAAATTTATAATAATAAGTGGATTATCGAAAGAATGACAAGGGATTATCCATTAAGGGTAGATATTTCTCAATTTAAAGAGATTTCACAACATCTTTCTTCACTCATTAAAGAAGTCAGACAATGTGAAGATTTAGAAAGACTAAGAGGATTAGAGGGACAGGCTGCTATTAGTTACAATAAACTGTTTAATCAAATGATTTTGCAGCAAAAGGGAGATTTTTATTTCCACACTCGTTCCCGAAGACCACCGTTGGATAATGTAAATGCCATGCTTTCTTTTGCTTACACCTTATTAGCTAATGATATGGCCTCGGCATTGGAGGGGGTAGGGTTGGATGCCTATGTCGGTTTTTTGCATCGTGATCGGCCAGGGCGGGTGTCATTAGCTTTAGATGTTATGAACTGCGTGGTGTCTATGCTGATAGGTTTGTTTTATCATTAATCAACAAAAAAGTTGTAAATAAGGATGATTTTCTAAAAAAAGAAAATGGGGCCGTCATAATGACTGATAATGCTCGGAAGAAATTCTTAACCGCTTGGCAAAATAGAAAGCAGGAAAAGATTACCCATCCTTATTTAGGAGAAAAAATACAATGGGGATTAGTACCACACGCTCAAGCTTTATTATTAGCCCGTTATTTACGTAATGACCTGGATGAGTACCCGCCATTTTTATGGAAGTAGGTGTTTCATTTTGTTAGTTTTAATTACTTATGACGTTTCTACAATTAGTATTGGAGGAAAGAAGAGACTTAGAAAGGTTGCGAAAGAATGTCAAAATTATGGCCAGCGTGTTCAAAATTCTGTTTTTGAGTGTAACGTAGATGCAGCCCAATTTGCAGGATTAAAGCTGAGATTAACAGAAATTATAGATAAAGAGCGTGACAGTCTTAGGTTTTACCAGTTGGGTAATAATTATAAGACGAAGGTAGAACACGTTGGGGTAAAAGAATCTATTGATTTGGATAGTCCGTTGATTTTTTAGTGCGAAGGTTAAGCACGCATAAAATCTCAGTGGGTTTCGCACCAAATTTTTTATCTATTAATGTTGAACATTGTAGTATTTTGTTTTTTGTTCTTTAGTTATCTAAAGAAAATAGTGGTATTCGGAATCAAAAATATGCTATTTGTATTTTTTTTGATTGAAAATCGCTGTCGCACTCCTCGTGAGTGCGTGGATTGAAATCTGCTCGTTGTTACGGAATTTGATAAATGGTACCCGTCGCACTCCTCGTGAGTGCGTGGATTGAAATTGAATGTTGTTGTACATCTTTTTAGGGATGAGAGGGTCGCACTCCTCGTGAGTGCGTGGATTGAAATGACTTAATTGATGATTTCCAGTACAACACTCATGTCGCACTCCTCGTGAGTGCGTGGATTGAAATAAAGCTACAACAAAGTAGAAAATGGCAAGAAAAGGTCGCACTCCTCGTGAGTGCGTGGATTGAAATACGGGCGCACGGATGAATTTTGAAGGTGTTTTAGTCGCACTCCTCGTGAGTGCGTGGATTGAAATAACTAATTAGAAAAACAACATTGCCTTTGGTAATAGTCGCACTCCTCGTGAGTGCGTGGATTGAAATGCCCTTTATCAGTTTTGAAACTATATTAGAAAAAGTCGCACTCCTCGTGAGTGCGTGGATTGAAATAACAAGGTATGAAAAATTATCATGTACAAACAAGAGGTCGCACTCCTCGTGAGTGCGTGGATTGAAATCCGAAGGAAATCAGTAATTTCTTTTTCACCAAGGTCGCACTCCTCGTGAGTGCGTGGATTGAAATACATTTATTTTTGATGACGGATTTGCTAATGATGTCGCACTCCTCGTGAGTGCGTGGATTGAAATTAAACCGATGCTCAATAAGAAATGGGCGATATCGTCGCACTCCTCGTGAGTGCGTGGATTGAAATACTTCCAATAATTCAGCTAACTTAAATAATTCCGGGTCGCACTCCTCGTGAGTGCGTGGATTGAAATCAGTGGAAGTAACAAGCTCCTTTAGACCTATCGGTCGCACTCCTCGTGAGTGCGTGGATTGAAATCGTGGAAGGTGCGAAGTTTTGGTTTAACTGCAACCGTCGCACTCCTCGTGAGTGCGTGGATTGAAATGCTCCTGGAGTTCCCGCGCTGCCTCCCTTTTATGTCGCACTCCTCGTGAGTGCGTGGATTGAAATATCCCAATCACTCCTAGTTTTTTATTGGAGTAGTCGCACTCCTCGTGAGTGCGTGGATTGAAATGAGGAAGTAGGATTGCGTGGCAGAAAGCCAAACGAGTCGCACTCCTCGTGAGTGCGTGGATTGAAATCGGGAAAGAGGCTACACCAATATTATTGATACCCCGTCGCACTCCTCGTGAGTGCGTGGATTGAAATAAGGAAGGAGGTTGAATTGTGGACCCGATCACCGTCGCACTCCTCGTGAGTGCGTGGATTGAAATCAATGTATTAAACAGCGGGATTGCATCCAATGACAGTCGCACTCCTCGTGAGTGCGTGGATTGAAATTTGTTGGGACAGGCCCAAGTCATAAAGGAGATGAGTCGCACTCCTCGTGAGTGCGTGGATTGAAATGGTCATGGTGTAGCCTCCTTTTATTCGGTTGGCGTCGCACTCCTCGTGAGTGCGTGGATTGAAATCAGCAAGAATTAACCAAAATGACGGTAGCGTCGGGTCGCACTCCTCGTGAGTGCGTGGATTGAAATCCTAGGCTTCTAAGTCTGTCCACCCGGTTGGGAGTCGCACTCCTCGTGAGTGCGTGGATTGAAATACCTGGCACGATCTTTGCTTAAGTGAAACCCCTGGTCGCACTCCTCGTGAGTGCGTGGATTGAAATACGCTGTGCATACTTCCAGGCTTTTGTTGGCTGCGTCGCACTCCTCGTGAGTGCGTGGATTGAAATAGCAACAACAAGAACAGGCACGCATTCAAGAGTTGTCGCACTCCTCGTGAGTGCGTGGATTGAAATCAATGTCTTGCCGGATTCCCAGGAAGCACGGGCCGTCGCACTCCTCGTGAGTGCGTGGATTGAAATTCTGTAGCGAAAGTAGTTAGGAAGGTGTTACCAGTCGCACTCCTCGTGAGTGCGTGGATTGAAATCGCAATACAGAATTATTAGAAATAGACATACTGTCGCACTCCTCGTGAGTGCGTGGATTGAAATGAGGCTGAACGCAATGATTACGCAAAGCAACTCGGTCGCACTCCTCGTGAGTGCGTGGATTGAAATATTTTATAAAGTCGTTACTAACAACCGTTTTGAATGTCGCACTCCTCGTGAGTGCGTGGATTGAAATGCATATTTCGATTTGGGATGCGGAAACGGCGGGGGTCGCACTCCTCGTGAGTGCGTGGATTGAAATTGCTAAAGACCAAATTCCCGAAAGTGTCTGGCAGGTCGCACTCCTCGTGAGTGCGTGGATTGAAATTATAAGACTAATTTGTCTTTGGAATATATTAAGGTCGCACTCCTCGTGAGTGCGTGGATTGAAATCGGATTCCAGCGGGTAGCTTGAGCGTTGGGTTTGTCGCACTCCTCGTGAGTGCGTGGATTGAAATTGTATCACGACTTTGGAAAGTACTGTCATTTGCTCGTCGCACTCCTCGTGAGTGCGTGGATTGAAATTAGATATTGGCTAAATAAAACAAATATCCTTGTGTCGCACTCCTCGTGAGTGCGTGGATTGAAATCTGCATCCTTGCTGTCATTCCTGGGGATATCATCGTCGCACTCCTCGTGAGTGCGTGGATTGAAATAGGCATAGCTTGGATTAGGCGTATCTTTTCGTCGTCGCACTCCTCGTGAGTGCGTGGATTGAAATAATTTAGACAGTGAGGCCTTGGGTGATCGGCAGGTCGCACTCCTCGTGAGTGCGTGGATTGAAATATCCCACCAAAAATCCACATCTTCGAGGATGCACGTCGCACTCCTCGTGAGTGCGTGGATTGAAATGTGCATCCTAGCGGTGATACCTGGAGACATCATCGTCGCACTCCTCGTGAGTGCGTGGATTGAAATATATTGCAAAACTAATAAGGAATTGCGTCATGGTCGCACTCCTCGTGAGTGCGTGGATTGAAATGGTGACGAATACGGGATTGAAGAGTAGTAAGGAGTCGCACTCCTCGTGAGTGCGTGGATTGAAATCTCTCGTCCTTATAATCGAACACACACCGATATAGTCGCACTCCTCGTGAGTGCGTGGATTGAAATACTCTGCTGGGAAAGCACATCCCGCAACTCAAGCCGTCGCACTCCTCGTGAGTGCGTGGATTGAAATACTCTGCTGGGAAAGCACATCCCGCAACTCAAGCCGTCGCACTCCTCGTGAGTGCGTGGATTGAAATCTTGTGGTAATCGAACGAAGAAAAAGGTTTTAAGCCGTCGCACTCCTCGTGAGTGCGTGGATTGAAATACAAGATGGTACAGATTCAGAATCATATACCTTTGTCGCACTCCTCGCGAGTGCGTGGATTGAAATTTTCATCTGTTTTTGAAACGGATCCAGCAGATTAGTCGCACTCCTCGTGAGTGCGTGGATTGAAATAGCGATTGAGGCAAGGGTTATCGCATGGCTGGCAGTCGCACTCCTCGTGAGTGCGTGGATTGAAATATCAAGAAAAAGGAAACTGGCGCAAACAATGACGTCGCACTCCTCGTGAGTGCGTGGATTGAAATAAACAACCAATGTAGAATAAATTCCCCATCAAAGTCGCACTCCTCGTGAGTGCGTGGATTGAAATTTATTGGTCTTTATGTCGTTAATGAGGTGATCGTGTCGCACTCCTGAGTGAGTGGATTGAAATCTCACATCATGGAATGGACTGCAAGAGATTAGGCGTCGCACTCCTCGTGAGTGCGTGGATTTAAATCAATATCCTTATGTATTCCACGGTTGTATGGTCGGTAATACCTATTATTGTTTGAAATGCTGTTTTTTAGGTTAATCCTTTAGTGGGTGCATATTGGTAAGGATTTAGTCCTTCGAAAGATATAATTTGGGGGGCTGATTCTTTTATTTTCTGTATCGACGATTAAATTATCTTTAAGCAAATCCCAATATTCATTCTTTTTACAATTCTTTTTTTGCTATAACTTACCTCTTTAATAACAAAAATTATATTGTTACTTTAATGTCCTTCCTGAACGGGCATTGGCGATATTTACAATAGGTGAATAGTAAAAAGTATGTTAATATAAAATCAAAATGACTAATTACCCAAACCAATCATGGGGGAGGTTAATAATTTGAATCAAAATGGAATTCTTACTGCTCAAAACGGCAAAAGTACAGCAATTTCAAATAACCGTACTCGCATTTTTGCTGACATAAAGTCACTTTTTAAAGGTCCAGTGCTAATTGCCAATGTCCTCCCTGTTTTTACAGGATTTTGGCTGGCTCTGTATTTTACAAATGCATCATTTATAGACTATTTAGATGTTTTTCTTTTGACCATGATCGGCAGTACATTAGTAATGGGCGGGGCGCTTGTTATCAATAACTGGTACGATGTAGACATCGACACTGTCATGGATCGGACAAAAAACCGCCCGACCGTGACTGGTCATTTTTCTCTAAAATTTGTATTAGCACTTGGAATTGTCCTGACAGTTCTCGGTTTTGTCCTATTAATGTTTACTCGATGGGAAGCCGTTGCCTATGCATTTGTTGGCTGGTTTACTTATGTAATCCTGTACACCATGTGGTCGAAACGAAGATACACACTAAATACTGTTATTGGTGCCGTTTCCGGCGCTGTCACTCCAATGATTGGCTGGACCGCGATTGAACCTGGTTTTCATATTGTTCCAATCATTTTATTTTTGATTATTTTTATTTTTCAGATGCCGCATACGTTTGCGATAGCAATTAAGAAGTACGATGAGTACCGTGCTGCAAAGGTAGCAATGCTGCCGGTAGTCTACGGGATTGATGTCACTAAACGGCAAATGGTTGTCTATATTGCGTGCTTGCTGCCGCTGCCATTTTATCTAGGATCACTTGGCACCGCCTTTATTTTGATCGCAACTCTCCTCAATATTGGCTGGTTAATCATAGCCATCAGCGGCTTTTTTACAAAAAATGATCTAAAATGGGCACAAATCAATTTCCTTTATTCAGTCAATTATGTAACGATTTTGTTTGTTTTAATGTTCTTGGTAACTCTTCCTGCATTTAATTAAATATTAGTAAAAACTCAAGACCGTCCTTTGCATGACAAAGGATGGTCTTTTTCTGTTCACAAATTTGTCATTAGTTTGGTTGGATTTAAATTCCTTATTTCAATATAACAATTAATAACGTTAAGAAGGTAATAATGCCGTTAAAATGACCTTTATGATAAGCACTCCTCTAAAATGGCTTCGCTAAAAATAATAAATGCTGTTTAGCCTCACACTGCCTATGTGATGCAGTTCACTACATTGAGAACGATTCCTATTTATCATAAAAAGTACAAAGAACTTAACAAAAAGGGGGATCTTGAGATGGGTTCTGTAAAAGGTAAAAAAGCTCAGAAACACGAAGCTCCATTAAAAGGCACGTGGATATCATTGGGTGTAGTGTTTGGCGTCATTCTTGTAACTTATTTTGTACTTTATGGTTTATATATGGCGAGAGTATAGGGGGGATAAAAGATGCATAAGGATGAAAAGATTTGGCTTACATTAAGCTTCGGTATGATTATGATATTTATGCTTATCACTGGTTATCAGGCATTTGCATTGGAAATGGGACCGCCAAGTAACATGGAAACCATTGATCCGCAAAAAGTAGATCAAACAGCTCCATTTGATAAGCCGGGGATTACAAAAGTCGGTGAAAATGAATATGAAGTGGTTATGACGCTTGCAGCATTTGCTTTTAATCCTGCTAATATCGAAGTACCTGCTGGTTCAACAGTACACTTTACATTAACTTCAAAAGATGTTGTCCACGGATTTGAAATTGCCGGAACAAACACAAATGCGATGGTTATGCCAGGGCATATTCAAAAAATCACGCAAAAGTTTGATAAAGCTGGAAGTTATTTAATTCTTTGTAATGAATATTGTGGGGCTGGCCACCAGTTAATGTCCACAACTATTACGGTTAAATAAAGGGGGGAAAGACAATGCAAGCAACAGCAAGTAGTTTTAAAAATAAAGCTAATAAGCTATTGGGCATCAGCAAAGAAGATGCCAGAATTTCAAAAACATATATATCCATTTCATTTATCGCACTATTAATTGGTGGATTTTTAGGATTAGCACAAGGTTTAAACCGAGCAGGGCTGTTTGAACTGCCAGCATGGTTTAATTATTATCAGGTTCTTACAACTCACGGTATTCTCTTAATTCTAATATTTACGTCGTTCTTTGTAACTGGATATTTCTATGCAGGAGTGTCACATGATTTGGGTGGCCTGCTTCCAAAGGTAAGAAAGATTGTCTGGACAGGATTTGCTTCAAGCATTATTGGAGCTGTACTGGTTGTTATTCCAATCTTGATGAATGAAGCATCCGTTATGTACACATTCTATCCTCCGATGGCAGCACACCCAATGTTCTATTTTGGATTGGTGTTTGTGGCATTAGGCGTTTGGTTAGCGTGTACCGGAATCTTTATCAATGTTGCACACTGGAGAAAGAATAACAAAGGAAAGCATGTTCCGATTTTCTCTTATTTTGCAACTGGAGTGTTTGTGTTGTTATTCTTCGCGACACTATTTGTGGCAACTGAAGTATTTATGATTATCCCTTGGGTACTAGGCTGGGTAGACGGAATCAATGTCTTGGTATCCCGTACCTTGTTCTGGGCTTTCGGCCACACATTAGTAAACATTTGGTATCTATCTGCAACATCTGCTTGGTATGTAATTGTTCCAAAAATTATCGGCGGTAAGCGCTGGAGTGACACATTAACCCGCGTTGTTATTATTGCCCTAGTTGTAATGAACATTACTGGTGGATTCCACCACCAAATCATCGACCCAGGTATCGATGAAGGCATCAAATATATGCACGTATTCATGAGCTTGGCAATTGGTTTCCCATCATTGATGACAGCCTATGCATTATTCGCAGTATTTGAACGTACTGCTAGACAAAAAGGCGGAAAAGGACTTGTTGGCTGGTGGAAATTGATGCCTTGGAAGGATGTTCGCTTCCTGGCTCCATTTATCGCAATGCTTTCCTTTATCCCTGCGGGTGCTGGCGGTATCGCACAAAGCACAAACCAATTGGACCAAGTCGTTCACAACACAATGTGGATCGTCGGACACTTCCATTTAACACTAGGTATGACAGTTGCCTTAACGTTCTTTGGAATTAGTTATTGGTTAGTGCCATTTATCTCAAATCGTGTATTAACACCGCAAATCAATAAAATTGGTGTCGTTCAAACTTGGGTTTGGACTATCGGTATGATCTTTATGTCCGGAGCCATGCACTATGTAGGTTTGATGGGTTCACCACGTAGAACTTCTTATTCAACATACGGGGATCATGCAACAGCATTAGGCTGGGACCCATATTTAATGCTTCTGGCAGTTGGCGGCACAATGTTAATCATCGGGGTTATTCTTCAAGTGTACGCTGTATTCAACATGATGTTCTTTGCACCAAAAGGAGAAACTGAATTTCCAATCGCGGAAGAAGAAGACAATGCATCGAAAACTCCTTACTGGACAGAGCGCTGGGGTTTATGGATTGTTGTTATGTTAATCATCGTATCAATGGCTTACGTTATTCCATTAACCGACATGATTGTCAATGCACCTCCAGGATCACCACCATTTAAGACTTGGTAATCGCGAAGATTTTTTGAAAAAGAGATAGCTCGCTTCGTTGGGCTATCTCTTTCTATTAAAAACAATAGAGTTGGAAGTGATCGTTATGATCAATAAGCATACGAAATACTCAATCTATATCGTTTTAGCTTTTGGATGCATTCTATTCTGGTTTGGTACCGATGGATTTACTGCCTTTACGGCAGAAACAGCACGAGTCAACAAATTAATGGACGAAAAGCCGCAGTTCCCTGATGTTACCCTCGAGGATAGCCAAGGGCGCAACTATTCTTTCTCTGAATTTGAAAACAAGTATGTATTCATTACATTTTTATATACATCCTGTACGACAGTTTGCCCGCAGCTGGAAATGAACATGTCGGAGGTTTATCATAAGCTGCCAACCAAGTATTTGGGCAAGGATATTATGTTTTTAAGCATCAGCTTTGACCCGGGGCGAGACACCCCAGAAACCCTGAATAAATATAAAGATTATTTTAAAAGTGACGGGGAAACATGGCGGATGGCCCGAATATCGAATCAAAAGGAATTGGACTCTTTGTTAAAAGAGTTTGGTGTTATCGTCATACCTGATGGGAATGGCAGTTTTGCCCATAACTCCGCATTTTATCTAGTCGACCCAAATGGCAAGCTCATCGACGTAATGGATTATAAAAAAGTCGATGAGGCGGCAGCTGCGCTCACTACGATTTTGAAAAAGGAGGCGGGAGAATAATGTTAAACCAATCCTTTTATGGTTTATTGCTATTTCTCTTCCTGGCTGCTCCTCCTGTTGCCCATTTCATGGAATCAATCATGGTTGTTCACATGCATATGCAAATGCCAATGCTGGTGATTGCCGGGATGTTGATGGCCAAATTTGTTCAAGGTCGATTCCCTGCCTTTTTTGAAAAATGGAATGTCAATGGCGTACCGGGCGCCATGTTATTTTTCATAATCGTCCTCTACTGGACAATGCCGCGGACAATGGATGAAGCGCTGGGAGAAACCGCGGTAGAAATATTTAAGTTTATCAGTCTGCCATTTATCGCAGGTTTTGCTTTAAGAGATAGTTGGAAAAAGTTAAAACCGACCGGAAAAAATCTGATTCTTATTGGTTTTATCGTCATGTATTTTGGAATGGGCTTGCTCTACATCATTTCACCTGTCCAGCTTTGCAATAACTACTTAATCATTGAACAATTGACATTGGGCTGGGGGTTCGTGACGACAGCCATCTGTATTGTCATCTATATGGTTTACAATTACTTTGTCGACCCTTCAGATTATATTTGAAAAACAGCCGCATCGGTTTCTCGCCGGGCGGCTATTTTTGTATAATAAAATTAGCACACTGGATATTTGATGGAGGGAAAATTATGAGTACACAGTACATTTATTGGTCATTGTTGAAGCATAAGGATTGGCAGTTATATCTTGCGGCAACGGAAAAAGGTCTTTGTTTCGTCGGTTCCCAGGGTAAGGGCTTGGAAGAGGTCTCCTTATGGGCAGAAAAGGTCATGCCTGGGTGTATGCTGGTGGAGGATGCAGAAAAACTAAGACCTTATGCTGAGGAACTAATACAGTATTTTGATGGGAAACGAACAAGCTTTACGATTGTGTCCGACTATCATGGAACAGAGTTTCAGCGTGCTGTTTGGGGAGCACTTTGTGAAATCCCATTTGGGGAAACGAAAACCTATTCTGACATTGCTGCCCAAATTAATCGGCCCACTGCGGTTCGTGCTGTCGGAGCAGCCATTGGTGCCAATCCGGTGATGATCACTGTCCCATGCCACCGGGTGTTAGGGAAGGATGGGAAGTTGACTGGCTTTCGTGGCGGATTGGAGATGAAATCACGGCTGTTGCAATTAGAGCGGAAGGCTTAAGTGGTCTCGCAGGCAGGAAAAGAAATTTGTAAAAGTGCTTTAAAGTAAAGGGGGCGTTAATGATGACGCTATTAATCATCCAGATAGCTATGATTTTAATGTTTTTGCTGTTGGGCTGGGCAATGTTACGAAGAGAAGCTTATTGGCTGCTGTCCGGGTTTGCAACCCGCCCAAAGGAAGAACAGGAGGAACTGATTGCCAATGGTTTCCCGCAAAGGACAGGGAAGCTGATGATTGCAACGGCGGTCGGCATGCTACTATTAATGCCTTTATACTGGACATCAATTTCGTATACATTTGAAATTCAATTTGGCTTTATGATTGTGTTTCTATTGGGCGGTTTAATTTATCTATCACAATATGAAGTTCCTAAAAAAAGAAAGCGGAGCTATATTATTTCCACTTCGCTGTTTGTCATTGTCATTGCAGCGCTTGGTGTCCTCGAATATATCGCCTATAAAGACTATGAACTGATTGCCCGTGAGCAATATTTTGAAATCACTGGTGTGTACGGGGATGAATGGTCCTATCAGGATATCAAACAAGTGGAGCTGCTTGATGAAATGCCGGAGGTCACCTTCAAGCAGGACGGATTTGGCATGTCCACAATTGCCAAGGGACGCTTCAAAGTAAAAGACTATGGCAGCAGTTTGTTGTTCATTAGGAGAGATGCCTCTCCATGCATTTTTATCGAAACAGGCAAGAAAAAAATCTTCATTAACGCAAAAACCTCGAAGCAAACAGTGGAATGGTATGAGGAATTGAAAACAAAAATTGGAGATTAATTGAAGGGCAAAAGAATGGCGGTTAATTTCTTTTTATCTTTATCTTCTCTTTCTACGTGAATTTCATGAAAGAGGTAACGTATCGCCCCTCTACGTGACCGAAAATCTGAAAAATCCCCGAAAGAGGTAACGTATCGCCTCTCTACGTGACCAAAAATCTGAAAAATCCCCGAAAGAGGTAACGTAGGTCCGCTCTACGTGACCAAAAACCCGAAAGAATCACGAAAGAGGTCACGTATACCCGCTCTACGTGACCAAAAACCGGAAAGAATCACGAAAAAGGTAACGTATCCCTGCTCTACGTGACCAAAAACCCAAAAGAATCACGAAAGAGGTCACGTAGTCCCGGTCTACGTGACCAGAAACCGGAAAGAATCACGAAAGAGGTCACGTATACCCGCTCTACGTGACCAAAAACCGGAAAGAATCACGAAAAAGGTCACGTAGGCCCGCTCTACGTGACCAAAAACCCGAAAGAATCACGAAAAAGGTCACCTAGGCCCGCTCTACGTGACCAAAAACCCGAAAGAATCACGAAAAAGGTCACGTAGGCCCGCTCTACGTGACCAAAAACCTGAAAGAACCACAAAAAAGGTCACGTAGGCCCGCTCTACGTGACCAAAAACCGGAAAGAATCACGAAAAAGGTCACGTATCCCCGCTCTACGTGACCAAAAACCGGAAAGAATCACGAAAAAGGTCACGTATCCCCGCTCTACGTGACCAAAAACCCAAAAGAATTACGAAAGAGGTCATGTATGCCGCCACTGCTTGGTAAACAACACCAAAACATAATTACCTGGACGCACATAGGCTGACTATTCCCCGATGCTCGAAAAATAGTCAAAAGCGCCGTCATCCCGTCCCGTAGGCACAAAACAACTTTATTTTACGAAGAAAGCTTTATTTTTCTATAAGCATCCAAGGCAAAATCCTTATACGTAGTTGGCAGCAGCGTTGCGAAGTTTTCAACGGCTGTTTCAGCCCATTTTTCAGCCTGTTCCATGTTCCCCAGCTCATGATGGCATAGGGCCTTGTACGAATCCAAGACATAAAACAGAGAAAGGTCGAAGGGATGATGCGCATAATCCGGAATTTCCACCCTTTCAAAACAAGCGAGGGCGGCGGCAAACTGCTTTAGACCAAAAAGGGCTTTGCCTTTTTCAATCAGGAACCAATCAGCAAAAAAATCCTCCATTTCCGGGTGAGCAAAAAATAAATCGATCATTTCCAAAGCTTTGTGATAATCGTGATTGTCCCCATTTAGCGACATGACCTGGAAGAGCTTATAAAAGAGTTTCGATTGCAAATCATCGGCAAATTCTCCGTATTGCTTTAATTTCATAACATAGTGCTCTTTTTTTTCATGATTGGGCATCATTTCTGCTTGTGCTGCCGCCAGCCGGTATAAATCATCAATCCGATAAAAAATCCGGTGCGTTTTTGAAAAATCGATCGCACCTTCCATTACTCGCGTTGCCGATTGTGAATCACCTACGGCAAAATGCAGCACAGCCTCATGGTAATCCAAATCAAGCCGGGTAATAGGGTCAATATAAGCATGGTTTGTTTCAAGTTCAGTCCGTTCATGAAGAAGGATATTTAACGAATCTACATAGTCATGCTCAATAAATTTCATCATCGCCTGGTAGATGCCAATATCTGCCCGCCGCTTCGTTAAATTCATCTCGTCATACAATTTCGCTGCCCGATCTAAATAGAGCTCCCACCCGCTAATTTTTTCGCGATAAAGACAGCGGCCATATATATCCAATAACCTTGCTGCTTCATATCCTTGCGAAAGGTTGTCAAGATAGGGCTCAATCAGGGTAATCAGCGGTTGATATTTTTCGCTTCCTTTCACTTCCTCAGAGTGAAAGAGTTTTTCAGCTTGTTCAAGGGTATCCCTCAATTCCTGAGTAGAAACCTCTTCAAGAAGATCGGAAATTTCCACCTGCAGTCGTTTGGCGATATAAGCTAGGCTTTCCATCGATGGCATTGCTTTATTATTCTCGATTAGGCTGAGCATGCCTTTTGTCAATTCGTCCCCAGCAAGAGCCTCGAGCGTCATTTTCTTCTGTTTTCTAATTTTCCGAATCTGTTCACCTAACATCGGTACTGTCACTCCTTGGAGCCTTAGTAAGTACTAAGCCTTGGCACTTAAGTCATTCATTATTTTACTATATGTTTAATTATATTAAACTTTTTCTTGAAATGGAAGAAGTTTCATGTTATGATTTGTTTAATTAAATTAAACTTTTTAAAAAGGCAGGGAAATGAAATGGACGCTAGCTTTAAATTGAAAAAAGCGACGTATCATTTATGGACGTTTACCATTAGTAAAATGATTTCTTCGTTTGGTGCGCAGGTTTATGCCTTTGCGGTTAGTTTCTATATTTTACAAGCGACAGGATCGGCAACGAGCTTTGCGGCAAATCTTGTCTGCAATATCTTGCCGCGGACGCTGGCGGCGCCGTTTGCAGGTTATATTGTAGATAAATATCCTCGAAAGATTATTGTCATTGCTGCCCAGCTTGCGACAACCCTGGCAATTGGCGGATTATTGGCTGTCAGTTTGACCTCCGGTTTATCGTTGACCGCCATTTATATCACTTCCTGTATCCTATCGTTAACCTCCATGTTCTCTGGTGTGACCTTTACTTCTTCAGTAACCGGGCTTGTTGACGAGGCGAGAGTGCAGCGGGCGATGTCCTTAAATCAGATGTCAATTTCCTTTGCTTCCATTGCCAGTCCGGCAGGTGGAGGCTTGTTGTATGGTGCTGTTTCAATGCCGGTCTTTTTGATTACGTATATGATTGCGTCTGTTATCGCTGTTTTACTCGAATCCACCATGAACTTTAATCTATTTGCCAACAGGAAGGAAACAGCTGAAGGCGAGCAGAAAGAATCAATGTGGCAAAGCATGAAGGCAGGGGTCAGTTATCTGAAATTGCAGCCATTGCTGATGGTGATCATCTGGGTTTCATTGTTGGTCAATTTCCTGTTTGGTGCTTTTGAGGTAGGCTATTCCTTTGTTTTAATTGAAAAATTAAAAATGGCTTCTCAGCACTTCGGTTTTACCCAAGGGGCCTTTGCTGTCGGGATGCTGCTTTTTTCGATTTATTTTTCAATAAGAAAAGAAGTGAGGTTCCCGCTGATCGTTGCCAAGCGAGGTATTATTGGGATGGGGATAATCATGGGGGCCATCGCACTGCCGTTGTTAATAAAAATGTCCTATAACGGATACTTTGGCTATTATACGTTAGCAATGTTTGGTCTTGGATCATTGGTGATTATCGTTAACACCCCAATGCAGGTCATGATGCAAAAACAAATTGCCGATGATTTTAAAGGTCGTGTGTTTTCTATTCTCGAAACGATGGCGATGGCGTTAATGCCGCTGGGAATGGTGCTCTACGGTTTCTTATATGATGTATTCCCGGCATATTGGGTCCTAATTTTGTCAGCTGCTCTATTGGTTGGCGTTGTGTTGTTCATGGTGAGACCATCCGTAATCAGGAAGGCACACCCAGAGCCTGGGGAGAAAACAGCTGTGAAACCGGAGCTGAGTGTTCAATAATAAATAAAATAATTACGGTAAGACCTTTGCCTGGACGGTGAAGGTCTTTTTAAATTTTTCTCTTGCTATGAAACGCATTTCACAACTTACACTTTATGTAAATCAAAGGGAAGTGAGGAGAAGTCAAATGTTTGAATTGATTGCATTATGTTTGATTATTTATTTTTCCGCTTACTTTTGCTTAAAAGAGTCAGGACAATCCATAGAGATAACACCATTAAAATCGTTTGATGATTATTTTCCTAAGTGAGGGAGTGAGGATGGTGGAATTTCATAATAAGATGTTTAAGTGCAGGAATGCTTTCGGGCATCGGGATATTACGAATGAAACGATGTTCTTTTATAAACAAAATGGTGCCATCATTCAAGCTAAATACTTTGGGGGAAGGGTTAAATATGGCGAACTTATTGGCTTAATAACCGAAAAAGGTGTCCTCCAAATATCTTTTAATCATTCCAATACTGCTTCTCAATATTCTGGGGGCGTTGCGACATTCATTCCTGAAGCAGGGAAGAACCAACAAATTATGCTGCAAGGAAAATGGACCTGGGGCGATGGTACAAACCTTGAGGAAGAATTCATAATGGAAGAGATAAGCTTGTAACCGTCGGAATTTTTTATCGGCGGTGTTTTTGTTTTCTGGCAATTTGCAAAAAATTGGTTTACTATTTTCTTAACAAAATAAATAAGGTGTTCATATGACAAATATTAAGGATCTGGCCAAAATGGCTGGTGTATCGGTAACGACTGTATCCCGGGTCTTGAATAATCACCCATATGTAAAGGAAGAAAAACGGCAAGCGGTCCTAAAGGCCATTGCCGAAAGCAATTACCAGCAAAATATAAATGCTGTGCACCTTAGCAGAGGGAAAACTTTCCTTGTTGGCGTGATGATGCCAGTCTCTGACCATCCGTATTTTGCGGCACTAGTTACCGGGATAGCTAGTGAGGCGTTTAATCATCAATACAATCTAGTGTTAATCCAGACAAATTACGAACTGGAGAGGGAAATTGCCGCACTGCAAATGCTGAAACAAAAACAGATTGATGGCCTTATCATCTGTTCACGTAATTGTGATTGGACCACGATTGAAGAATATATTCCCTACGGTCCGATTGTATTGTGTGAGGATACCAATGGTAAAAACGTTTCAGCCACGTTTATTGACCACTACAAGAGTTTCATGAAGGCGCTTGAATATTTGTATGGAAAGGGCCACAGAAAAATTGGCTACTGCATTGGCCGCAGAACGGGCACGAATAGTAAATTTCGTGAACAGGCCTATCGGGATTTTTTGAAAAAATACAGCCTGCCATATAACCGAGATTATGTTTTCGAACAATGTCTATACTTGGAGGATGGTGATCGGGTTATTCGGGGGATTTGCGAAATGGCGGACCCGCCTACGGCCTTGCTCGTGACGAGTGATCAGGTGGCGGCAGGAATTTACACGCGTGCCAAACAGCAAAAAATTTCAATACCGGACGAACTAGCCCTTATTGGCTTTGATAATCATCCAATAGCGAAAATGATGAATATCACCACAATGGAAATTCCGCTAGTCGAAGTTGGCAAGAAGCTGTTCCGGCAGGCCATCAACGAAAGTGAAATCACCTATCGGGAAATTGCCGTCAAATTAATTGAAAGACAGACAGTATGAAAAAGGTGTCAGTCACGATATTTTACGATTGTTACCGTTTACAAAATATTTTGTTTATGTTAAGCTAAACATAGTTACATATCGATCACATGTTACTGATACGATCAGGCATGGTGGTAAAGTAGAAGGAATCATTCTGTCCTTTTATTATACCCCCATGCCTTTTTTGCATTTTGCGGCCGCTTATTAAATTTATTCTTTTTATTAGGTAAATAGTAATAATGCGGACATTCATTTCATAGTAAGGGAGTAATAAGCATGTTTAAACTTTTTAAAAAGGCAAAAGAGCTGGAAATATACACACCGGTCAATGGCAAAATCATTCCGCTTGGAGAGGTTCCCGATCCGGTTTTTAACACGAAAATGCTTGGTGAAGGGGCAGCCGTGGTACCTTCCGGGGGAGATATTCATGCACCTGTCGACGGCAAAATCATCCAAGTCGCACCGACACAGCATGCGATTGGTATCCTTGCTGAGGATGGCTCAGAAATTTTGATTCACGTAGGGTTGGAAACGGTGGCATTAAAAGGTGAGGGCTTTAATCCGCTTGTTAGTGAAGGAGATAAAGTCACTGTTGGCCAGCCGTTGTTGGAGGTTGACTGGGATTACATCACCCAGCATGCAACTAGCGCAGTCACACCGATTGTCATAACCAATAGCCACGATAGCAAAAAACAATACGACATTACAGGGGAAACCGAAGGGGTTGCCGGCAAGACAGTAATTATCACAGTTAAGTAAACAGGCACAGGGTGTGAGCAGCCCGGCAAAAAAGGTGCTGGGCTGTCAAATCGTTAAGGAGGTGATTTTTTTCAAACAGTAAGCAGGGTGCTTTATAGTTTTAGGTATTATTTTTTCTCATTAGTTTTTTTATAACACTATTAATCTATTTTTAAGGGGGTAATACAAAATGATGAAATATCTTCAAAGACTTGGCCGTTCGTTGATGCTGCCTGTCGCAGTTTTGCCGGCTGCCGCAATTTTGATGGGTATTGGGTATTGGATCGACCCGACTGGCTGGGGTGCGGATAGTCCGCTGGCCGCTTTCTTGATCAAAGCTGGGTCCTCGATTATTGATAATATTCCAATCCTGTTTGCTGTCGGTGTTGCGTTGGGAATGGCGAAAGAAAAGGACGGTTCTGCAGCCTTGAGCGGTCTGGTTGCCTTCCTTGTTGTAAAGACATTGTTATCAACAGGAACTGTTGCCATGCTTGAGGGGATTAAACCGGAGGCTGTTGACGCTGCGTTTGGCAAAATAGAAAACGCTTTCGTCGGGATTCTTTCCGGTATTGTCGCTTCAATGATGTACAACCGTTTTAGCCAAGTTAAGCTGCCGGATGCGCTGGCGTTCTTTAGCGGTAAGCGGCTTGTGCCGATTATGACGGCTGTCTCGATGATTGTGGTGTCTGCCTTATTGTTCTTTATCTGGCCTGTTATTTATACTGGATTAGTTTCCTTTGGTAAAGGAATCGCTGAATTGGGCGCTGTCGGTGCCGGACTTTATGGATTCTTCAACCGTTTATTAATTCCAACCGGTCTTCACCATGCATTGAACTCCGTATTCTGGTTTGACGTTGCCGGCATTAACGATATCGGTAACTTCTTGTCCGGTAAGGGTGAAAAGGGTGTTACTGGTATGTATCAGGCCGGTTTCTTCCCTGTTATGATGTTTGGTCTTCCGGCTGCAGGTCTTGCTATGTTCCATACTGCTAAAACAAAAAAGAAAAAGCAAGTGGCTTCACTAATGCTGGCTGCCGGTTTCGCCGCCTTCTTTACGGGGGTAACTGAACCAGTCGAATTCGCGTTCATGTTTGTAGCACCTGCACTTTATTTCGTACACGCTGTTTTGACAGGTATTTCTCTATTTATTGCAGCAACATTCCACTGGACTGCCGGCTTTGCATTTAGTGCCGGATTTGTTGACTTCTTCCTAAGCTTAAGAAATCCAATTGCGAACCAACCGTACATGTTGCTCGTTCAAGGTCTGGTATTTGCCGTTATTTACTACTTCCTGTTCCGCTTTATCATTACAAAATTCAACTTGATGACACCTGGTCGTGAAGAGGATGATGATGAGGCTGTAACAAGTGGCGCTCAAGCGGGCAATAATAAATTCGCTTCCATGGCATCCACCATTTATGATGGACTTGGCGGAGGCGCAAACGTTACATCCATTGATAACTGTGTCACACGCCTTAGAGTCGAGGTTAAAGACATGAAAGCTGTTGACCAGAAGAAAATCAAATCGACGGGCGTACCGGGAATCAATGTTGTTGGCCCGCAAAGCATTCAAGTCATCGTTGGGACGAACGTACAGTTCGTGGCAGATGAGATGGCAAAACTGCATAAGAAGTAGGCTTTAAAAAACTAACGCTTGGATGGATCCAAGCGTTTTTTTGTGCATCTATAAAATTTATTTTCGCAGCCTTTCGATATGCAGGGTTAAATAACCAAGTTCATGTTCCGGGAGAGTGATACCGTAATTCCGCGCCAGCTCGGCGGCCACCTTTTTGGCACAGGCGAAGGCTGTCGTAAATTTCCCTTTAATCATTTTCAGCATCTCGTCATCCATGGAATAGCCTTCCGTCGTATGGATTCTCGATATGGAAAAACGGAGATGGGTGATGAGGCGCTGATACGATAAGTCATCCTCATCTAATGGGATATGGAGGGTATCCCTGATGGTCTGGACCATGCTGCCCAGAACGGCGGTTTGCCGGAGCGTTTGCTTCATATCCCGGCCTTGAAGCTTTGCAGTATGAAGGTGCAGCGCAATATAGGCGGCCTCATCAACAGGCATTTTTACATTGGTCTTCTCCTCAATATGTTTAATGGCCCATAAGCCGATTTCGAATTCCTTTTTATAAAGGAGCTTAATTTCTTGAAACAGTTTATTTTTTATATGGATCCCGTCACGAACCCGCTCAATTGCAAATGACAAGTGGTCAGTAAGCGCTATGTGGATATGGTCATTTAGCTTTGTCCCCAGCGTCTTTTCGGCATAGGTGATAATTTCTTCAGAGAGGGCAAAATGGTCCTCTGGTATTTGCTGCAGCAGCTGATGGAATTTTTCATTTTCCTTTAGGACAAACAGTTTTTCAATTCTGGCGGGATTAACGATGTCATGCTTCTTTTTATGAAAGGCAATACCAGCGCCGATAGCGATCTTTTCTTCATTTTGATCCATGACGACCACGGCGTTGTTATTAAGGATTTTTTTGATTTTCACTTCTGGACACAACTCCTTGGTCTGTCTTCCGGATTAGTGGGAAATCGCTGATGACGATCTTTAAGGGGCTAATTTAGGTGGATAGCTAACCGCGGAACAAATCATTCTACTTTAGAAATTCGACATAATTTTCGTTACTCCTGCAGGCCAGCCATAAAATCTGATAAACTGATGATTATAGAGGCACGTTATTTGTTATTTTACCTGACTGGGAGTAGCTTATGAAGGAATATTACTATGATAAATTGCTGAATATCAAAACAAGAGGGGAGCAGCAGGGCTTTCATAACTCGCTGCATTACCATCACTACGAGCCGACGCCATACAGTGCGCTGGAGGAATTGTTTAAACACTATGAATTGAAAAGTAGTGACCGTGTGGTAGATTTTGGCTGTGGACGAGGAAGACTGAATTATTATATCGATTATTTTTTTCATGCTTCTGTGACGGGTATTGAAATGGATGAGGGTCTGTTTGAGGCAGCGGTGGTTAATCGTGACAGCTACGTGCGGAAAACGAAAAATCATCGTGACAGGATTCACTTCCATTGCTGCTTGGCCGAAGAATATCCTATTGATTGTCTGGACAACCGGTTTTATTTTTTCAATCCGTTTTCGATTCAGGTTTTTCGCAAGGTGATTAATCGGATTCTAATGTCAGTTGAGGAGTCCCCCCGGGGTATAGATGTGATTTTATATTATCCTTCAGCAGATTATATTTATTATTTGGAAAACGACACTAGCCTGCAACTGGTGCAGGAAGTCAAGGTTCCATTTGTTTATGAACACAATCAGAATGAGCGGTTTTTAATTTATCGTCTGAGCATGTAGGCTAAGGGTATCTAGGCTGTTGAAACAGAGGTGATTTGGGATGGAGAGTATTACGGTTGTTTCGTTGTTGGATGTGATTAGTGAGCTGTTCTCGGAGGAGATTTCAATTGCTGTTTGTAATACACGGGAGTATATATACTACCGGCCGAGCAAGCGGATTGATTTAAAAATCCGCCCCGGTGACCTGTTGAAGGAGGGGACAATTGCGTTTAAGGCGGTACAGTCGAAACAGAAGGTGTCGGAATTTATTGACCGTGAGGTGTTTGGCGTTCCTTACCATGGCATGGCGGTGCCGTTTTTTCATGAAGGGAAATTGGAGGGCTGTGTGACCGCCATTTTCCCGGCACTGACGAGCGGGAAATTGGTCGTGACGATTAAAACACAGGATGGGTGGATTCCGGTTCCATTTTCACAGGTTATCTATCTTGAGGCCAGGGAAAAGAAGACGTTTGTTTACGCAGAGGGGCACAGCGGTACCCATAAATATTCACTTCAGGATTTTGAGTTCCAGCTGCCAAAGGATGATTTTATCCGCTGTCACCGCTCGTATATTGTCAATGTCAATCAGATCAAAGAGATTCACCCTGATACCCACTCGACTTTTATTTTAACGATGAAGAATGGGGATAGGGTGCCGGTGAGCCAATCTTATTCGAGCTATTTTCGCAGACTGTTAGGATTTTAGTTTTTAAGATAGAATTAGCTGCTTTAGACAGCAGATTTTCTGTCTCGTCTGAATATTCCGTAACTAATCCCCAAATTATCTAAATGAAAACTTTTATCGGTTAAAATGAAAATAAAATTCCATTGGGGAGTGGGATCAAATATGGAAAACAAATTGGAGCGAATCAGAGATAAGCGGCTGTTAGACCGTGTGGTTACACCTGAAGAGGCTGCATCATGGATAGAGGACGGCATGACGCTGGGGTTAAGCGGATTTACACGTGCCGGTGATGTGAAAGCGGTTCCGTTTGCGCTGGTGAAACGTGCACAAACAGAATCATTAAAAGTGAATGTTTATACTGGGGCTTCTTTAGGTTCTGATGTCGATAAACTGTTTGCAGAAGCTGGGATCCTTGGGAAGAGACTGCCATTTCAGGCTGACCCGACCATGCGCAGTAAAATTAATAATGGCGAGCTGATGTTTGTCGACCAGCACTTGTCACACACAGCAGAATTGGTCCGTGCCGGAGTAATGGAGCCTGTCGATTTCGCCATTTTGGAAGCGTATTCAGTTGCGGAGGATGGAATGGTGATTCCAACTACGTCAGTAGGGAATTCGTTATCGTTTGCGTTAAATGCCAAGGGAATTATTGTTGAAATCAATATGGCTCATCAGGTTAACCTTGAAGGACTGCACGACTTGTATGAGCTGGGGAAACAAGGGGAGCGCGGCCCAATTCCGTTGACAGGGGTAAAAGACAGGATTGGTACTCTTGGAATTCCAGTTGATATTGATAAGGTACGAGGTATTGTGTTTACAAATCAGCAGGATTCACCATCTACGATTGTCCCGCCGGATGAGGAAACCGTAATAATGGCCAATCATTTAATTGACTTTTTACGGGCAGAAGTGAAGGCTGGGCGTCTAACTAATGAGCTGGCACCGCTGCAGTCCGGGATTGGTTCGGTCGCCAACGCTGTACTCCACGGGATGTTGGATTCGGAGTTTGATAATCTCGAGGTGTACTCGGAAGTATTGCAGGATGCTGTGTTTGATTTAATCGATGCCGGCAAGGTCCAATTTGCGTCGTGCTGTTCGATTACGTTGTCTGAGCAAAAGATGAAAGAGGTTTACGGAAATTTTGAAAAATACCGTGACCGCCTGATTATGCGGCCGCAGGAAATTTCCAACCATCCGGAAATCATTCGCCGTCTCGGGCTGATTTCGATCAATACTGCATTGGAATTGGATATCTACGGGAATGTCAACTCGACCCATGTGTTAGGGACAAAGATGATGAATGGTATTGGCGGATCGGGGGATTTCGCTCGTAATGCCCGACTGGCGATTTTTGTAACTAAATCAATTGCCAAGGGTGGTAACATTTCGAGTATAGTGCCATTTGTTTCACATGTTGACCACACTGAGCATGATGTAGATGTCATCGTAACAGAACAGGGTTACGCCGACTTGCGCGGGTTGGCGCCAAGACAACGGGTGGAATTGATTATCGAGCGCTGTGCCCATCCGCTGTACCGCCAGCAGCTGCGTGAGTACTATCAGGAAGCGCTGACCAGAGGCGGCCAGACTCCGCATGTGCTCGAGAAAGCCTTCTCATGGCATACCCACTTTGCAGCGATGGGAACTATGCTGCAAAAGATAAAGGAAACAGTTTAGATATTTAATAGAAAAAGAGGCTGTGGTCGACTAAAGGGTTCCGTTTCCTAACGCTTAGCGTTAATTTTGCACAGGAAAATGCAAAGCAAAATGTGATCCTTTTTGCACATACAATGTAGTGCAATTTTTAAGACTAGAAGGATTAAGAACATTAAACATAGCAAGGGTTTCTACCCTTGCTATTTCTTCGGATTGCGTATTTAAGAAGTTTGTAAGTTATTTCTGCCTCTCGTATCGATGGTTGGGTAAGTATGAGAATTGCTAAGCGGAGAATTTCCGCCTAATACATAAAAGGGAAGCTTAAGTAGGGGAAATAAGAGGACAAATTCCGGTTAACTGCTCTAAATAAGATAAAATCTAGAGATTTGGATAAGATAAGCGGAAAATCTCCCCCTATTCTTAAGGAAATATGGGTATTTCCCGATTTAGCCGGAATTCCTCCGTTTATTTTTCATACTTAGTGAAATCAACATTCCTATAAATTAACAAAACTCCAAATTACCATACAATTTGAGGGTCATTTTGCATTACATTTTTAATGTTTGCGATAGTTAACGGAACCTGTCAGGGGTCGACAGCCTCTTTTTTATGGCACTACCGGTAAGATGATGTGCGATGGGTAGGTTTTGCTGTTCAGAATCGTAGCGATTCCCCCAAGCTGGTTTAGCAGCGACGGGGCCGGCGACATCGAATGCGGGAAGTCGCTTGGTCCAATCGCAACGCGGAGACGATGCCCTTCTTTGATCACGATGTTAGTAGGGAAGATTTCCACATTTAATTCCATAACTTCACCTGGTTTTACCTCTTGGACTGCTTCTCTCGTGAACGGATGCCATGGCTGAACATTTTCCCCGTTTAAATTACGGCTTTTGCTTCCATCAACAGCACGGTGGGAGGCAGCCAGCCAGCCTGCTGTTATTTCACTTGAAGTACCATCCGGGGCGACATCGGTTACTCGTACTGTCAGGACCAATTCATTTGCGGTCGTTTTGGCGAAGATTTTTGCGGCAATTGGGCCTGAGATTTTTAAATCACTATTAAGGATTGGCGTTGTATAAGTGATTTCTGCCAGCTCTGTTAAGCGATTGTCTTTTGTACACGGGAGATAGCCAAGGGCCCCCGCTGTCCATTGCGCAGAGCTTCCGGAACAGATTCCGTTCAACGGCTGCTGCAGCATGGTCGTTCCAGTTTCAAGCACGGAAGGTGTATCCTTGGTTAACAGCCTTCCGCCTCTTAGATATAGTTTCTGTGCTGATGCCTGCGGATTCGGCCAATCTGCCTGAGTCTCGAACTGGTTTTCACCTAGGACATATTGGGTA
Organism: Neobacillus sp. B24; assembly: GCF_055381825.1. NCBI lineage: Bacteria > Bacillati > Bacillota > Bacilli > Caryophanales > Bacillaceae > Neobacillus > Neobacillus sp. B24. The sequence continues at coordinate 502,539 of NZ_AP035777.1, forward strand.
ACATCGGGAATCCGCTCGACATTGGTGTTCATATTTTTTAAATATTTATCAAACCATCTTAGAGCAATTTGCTCTAGTGCTGGTACATTATTTGCCGGTAATCCATCACCATAGGTAAGATGGGTCCAGTTGCCAATCAGTAATTTCGAGGGTACACCTGTTGATTTTAATTTTTCATAGAGAAGTGGTGTCCCGCGCTGGAAAATGTCATGCAACCCGCCGGTGAAAAAAGCCGGAACTTTCACTTTGTTGACGACTTGTAACGGAGAACGCGTCGAGAAAAACGTCCCGTCGTAGGCAAAGTCGCCGCCGGTTAACGCGGAACTTAGCGTGTTAACAGGGAAGCCTGTTATTTGGCCAATATTTTTCAATAGAACCGAGCCTGCCATGACCGGGTCAGTTAATGTATAGGTCGGCGGCATTAGGCCGCTTGACGTGACAAGTCCAAGCCATAGCGGGATAAATCCGGTGTTGATCAGGCCGCCGGACATCATAATGTCACGATAGGCATCGCCCATTGGCACAATGGGAAAAATGGCTTTCAATCCTTTTGGCTGGTAGGCGGCGGTGAAAATTTGATTGATGCCCCGATAGGAAGAGCCATATAATCCGACATTTCCATTGCTCCATGGCTGGCTGGAAGCCCACTCAACCAATTCCTTTCCGTCTTCTTGTTCCATCGGGCCAAAGGAGTCCCAAATCCCTTGGGACGAGCCGGTGCCGCGGACATCGACGACCATATGTACATAGCCGCGCTTAATAAAATATTCGTTACGGTGTTCGCTGCCGGTGCTGTTTTTACTGTATGGTGTTTGTGTCACGATGACCGGGAATGGACCAAAGCCATCCGGAATATGAACATCTGCCGCTAAAATTGTCCCATCACGCATCGTGATAAATACATCCTTTTGAGTGGTGTAGCTGGAATACTCTTCGGGCCGATCATAGATCGTATCGTCCCATTTTTGTACGGGTTTGCTAATTACCGGCGGTTTGGCCGATAACTTTTGAGATTCAATGAGGTCAGCGTGCACTAGAACCGGGGACATCATACCAGTCAACATCATAAGCAACATAACACCAATACGTAACCTTCGCCACTTCATAAACAACCTCCTAACAGAATAATAGCAGTACCGCATCGTACTACCTAGATTTTACGAATATTTGGAAATGAAAGAAATACTGGAAAGTGCCTATTTATACCAATTCGTACTACACCCAAAGGAGTAATAGTGGTATTGGTGTCAGGCACCATTCGTGGACATTTGTCCGTGTGGAGTGGACACGCATTAAGATAGAGGATTTTAGCACGGGATGGCGAATTAGATGTTAGAGATTTTTACTGTTGTGGAAGTTGTGGAGTGGGGGAGAAGATGGTGAAGCGGATTTATGTTGTGCGGCATTGTGAAGCGGAGGGGCAGCCTAGTTTGGCGCCGTTGACGGAGAAGGGGTTTCAGCAGGCGGACGAATTAGCCCGGTTTTTGGTTGATGCGAAGGTGGAACGGGTTATTTGTAGTCCGTTTCTGCGGGCGGTGCAGTCGATTGAACCAGCAGCTAAACAAAAAGGGCTGCAGGTTGAAAAGGATACCCGATTAACGGAGCGGATCTTAAGTACTAAGGTTTTAGAAGATTGGCTATTAAAGCTTGAAGCGACCTTCGAAGACTTGGATTTAAAATTTGATGACGGAGAGTCCAGCCGAGAGGCAATGGGCCGAATTCTTGAAGCGGTAAAAGAAGTCTTAGAAGGTGAGGTTGAAAATACCCTGATTGTGACCCATGGGAATTTGATGTCCTTACTATTACACTACTATCAACCTTCATTTGGATTTGAAGAGTGGAAGAATCTAAGTAATCCGGATGTTTACCTATTATTTTTTGATAAGAGTGAAGTGGCAATTGAACGTATTTGGCGGTAAATTATTTAGTAGTGGAACAAGATTGGTAAGGTATAGGAGTAATCATAATGTTGTATACAAGTTTGGGAAAAACAGAAGTTAGCATCCCCAGAATTGGGCAGGGGACCTGGACCTATGGAGAGAAGAAGAGTGATGCCTGTGAACAGGTCAAAGCCTTAAGATTTGGAATCGAGAATGGGCTGACCTTAATTGACACGGCAGAGGAATATGCCAAAGGTGGTGCTGAAGAAATCGTTGGGGAAGCCATTCGTGATTGCCGCAAAGAGTTCTAATTGTGTCAGGCAGGCATCAATGGGAGTGATTCCACTAGTGGAACCGGTGTCAGGCACCACTTTAGAGGAGATGTTCTAATGAATGTAAATCGGCGGATTGATGTGCTGGATTATTTGCGGGGGTTTGCGCTGCTGGGGATAGTGCTGGTGAATATTGGGCCGTTGTTGTTTGTGAAGGTACCGGAGACAGGTTCGGCGGACGGGGCCTATTGGCGGTTACTGTATATGTTTGTGGAGGGACGTTTTTATACGATTTTTACCTTTTTGTTTGGGATAGGATTTTATATTTTTATAACAAGGGCCATCGCAAAAGGGAAGAACGGATACCTGCTATTTCTCAGACGTGCAGTCATATTATTTCTATTTGGATTGATACATGTAAGATTCCATCCTGGTGAGGCCTTATCGGTGTATGCCGTCTGCGGTCTGCTGCTGCTCCCATTTTACAAGGTTCATAAAGTGATTAACCTTGTGGCAGGGGTCGCGTTGTTGATTGTTTTTGGCTTACTATCATTTAAGCTTTTCATCGTGATTCCCGTCATGCTTTTGGGAATTGCAGCGGGGCAATTTCAAGTATTTGAAGACCTTCCTAAAAACATCCGAAGTATAGCTGTTTTTACAGGAATTATGTTTGTCTTAAGTGCGGCCGGGCTGATTTTTCAATTCCAGTATGCCCCGTTTGTATTCGGAACTGTATCGGAAGCAGAATTCAAGGAGACACAGATGTTTATCGAAATTGGAATCATGGTGGGTCCGATTGTTTCCGCGGTTTACGCAGGCTCGCTAATTTTAGTATTGCAGTTTCCGTTAATTCAAAAGCTGCTTTTACCGTTAAAAAGCTGCGGCCGAATGGCACTGACGAATTACATCATGCAAACTGTCTTTATCTATCTGGCGGGATATGCCTTCGATTTATTCGGTAATATCACATACCTGCAAACCTTGTATATCTGTATCGCTATCTATGCCATTCAAATTACCTTTAGCGTCATCTGGCTGCGTTATTTCCAATACGGACCGTTGGAATGGATTTGGCGGGCCGCCACTTATTTGCAGATGCCGCCGTTTAGACGTGTTAAAGCTCCGGAAGATAGACTGAGAATCTGTCAGCAATGATAAAAGCCGGGAGTACATTTACCCCGGCTTACTTTAATTTCTCTAATTCCGAAAAAACTGCTTCATAATCTTCCTTCTTATCAGCCTTGAACGAAGTATTTATGTAACTGATGATCCCATCCCTGTTCACAACAAACACAGAGCGGATGGCGACTTCACCTTTTTCGTTGAACACCCCATAGTTTTTAATCGTCTACCTGTGCCAATCTGATAATAACGGATATGGCAGTGTTCCCATACTTGCGGCAAAAACACGGTGGGAAGGGAGATGGTCGGCGCTAATGCCAAGTACCTCCGCGCCCAGTTCCTCGAATCGTTTGTAGTCCTCTTTCCAAGAGGTTATCTCTTTCACTCAGCCAGGGGTAAAGTCCATGCCATAAAACGCGAGCACAACATTCTTTTGCCCGCGATAATCGGAGAGGGCGATTTTCTCCTTTGTCGTTGCGGCTAACTCAAAGTCAGGTGCGGGATCTCCAACTTTTAATAATGGTTCCAAGCAAACTCCTCCTTCCGAAAAAATAAGCACCCTACTAGTTTCCCCATCATGGTAAAAATTAAGACGGGCAAAGGAAATTCATCCGATTTATGAGGTTTACACTGTATTTATGTCACAAATTAGTCAAAATTGAGTGAAAATACTTCTCATTTATATATTGACTTCAAATGTGACTTTGCTATAATCAAACATGTAAGTGATAATGATTTTCAATTTCACCTGATCCTTGTTTGAATCTAACTAAATAGAATAAGTAACGGCCTTTTTTTATAGACTATGATGATAATAATTCTCAGTTATAGCTTAATAAAGCCTTTTTTTATACATTTATGTGATAATGATTCTCAATAGAAACTTAGTAAGCTAGAAAAATAGAATGTTTGGGGACAGCCATGAAAAAACGATATTTACTGCCTGCCTTAATAGTTTTATCAATCATTTCATTATTCGTTGGTGTCAGCAGCATTTCGCCGATGGACCTGTTGGATGTTCAATCAGAGGAGACACAAATTTTCCTAATTAGCAGACTGCCGCGCCTAGTTGCCATTCTTCTTGCTGGTGCGGGAATGAGCATTGCTGGATTGATTATGCAGCAGCTGAGCCGGAACAAATTTGTCTCGCCGACAACGGCGGGGACACTGGATGCTACCAGACTTGGGATTTTAGTTTCGATGCTGCTGTTTGCAAACGCTTCGATGCTAGAAAAAATGGCCGTAGCCTTTGTGTTTGCCCTTGGCGGAACATTCCTGTTCATGCAAATACTCGACCGCATCAAGTTTAAGGATGCCATCTTTATTCCGCTGGTCGGTCTCATGTTCGGGAACATCTTGTCTTCCGTTACAACATTTTTTGCTTACCGGGCCGATGTGATTCAAAATATGTCGGCGTGGCTGCAAGGCGATTTTTCAACGATTATGAAGGGAAGATACGAACTCCTTTACATAAGTGTTCCGATTCTAATCATTGCTTATTTATATGCGAACCGATTTACCGTCGCCGGAATGGGCGAAGATTTTTCAAAGAATCTCGGGCTTGCCTATCGCCGGGTCGTCAATATTGGCTTGATTCTGGTAGCCTTGATTACCGCAACCGTTGTTCTAACGGTCGGAATTATTCCGTTTTTAGGTTTAATCATTCCAAATATCATTTCGATTTTTAAAGGCGATCATTTGCAAAAAACATTGCCGCATACCGCAATTCTCGGGGCGATTTTCCTCTTGGCTTGTGACATCTTGGGCCGGTTAATTATTTATCCTTATGAGATTTCAATTAGTCTCATGGTCGGCGTGATTGGCAGCGGCATATTCTTATATCTGTTATTCCGGGGGAAGGCTAATGCGTAACTCGATGAAATTGGCCAGCCTCGCGATGGTAGCTGCGGGATGCTGTGCCTTATATCTATTCCATGAATTAAACGGCAGCTTTGACTATGCCTTGCCGCGCCGGGTACTAAAAGTGCTGGCGATGGTCATTACTGGGTTCAGTATTGCTTATTCAACCGTCGTGTTCCAGACCATTACCCATAACCGAATCCTAACTCCAAGCATTATGGGATTGGATTCACTTTATTTACTGCTGCAAACGGTGATTATTTTTTTCCTGGGTTCCGGTCACACCATCATCGTAAATAAGCAAATAAACTTTTTAATCTCTGTTGCCGCGATGATTCTGTTTGCGTTGTTGCTGTATAAGTTTCTTTTAAAAAAAGGCGGACAGCAAATCTACTTCTTGCTATTAATAGGAATTATTGTCGGAACGTTTTTCTCGAGCATTTCAACGTTCTTCCAGGTGCTGATTGACCCAAATGAGTTCCAGATCGTTCAAGACCGCATGTTTGCGAGCTTCAACAATATCAATTCGGATTTGGTCTGGCTGGCGGCGGGAGTCGTAGGAATTGTTGTGGCCTATGCTTGGCGCTTTCTGAAATACTTAGATGTGTTATCGCTTGGGCGGGAGGTAGCTATCAACTTAGGGGTTCCTTACGATTCGATTGTCAGGCAAATGCTGATTATTGTTGCCATCTTTATTTCCATTTCGACTGCGCTTGTCGGACCGATTACCTTTTTTGGCTTAATTGTCGCCAACCTGTCGTACCAATTTTTCAAAACCTATAAACATTCGGTGCTGATAACCGGCGCGGTGCTGATGAGCATTATCGCCTTAGTCGGCGGGCAATGGCTGGTCGAGCGAGTATTTACGTTTTCGACGACCCTAAGTGTCATTATTAACTTTATCGGCGGTGTCTATTTCATTTATCTACTATTGAAGGAGAGGAAAGCAGCATGATTCAAGTACTTTCACTGTCAAAGTTTTATGGAAAAAAGGCGGTTGTTGAGGATGTATCGGTGACGATCCAGCCGCGAAAAATAACGTCCTTTATCGGCCCAAACGGGGCGGGGAAGTCGACCTTGCTGTCAATGGTCAGCCGACTGCTGGATGCTGATACCGGTGAAGTCTTAATGGATAAAACCGATGTCCGAAAAATGAAGTCCAACGACTTCGCTAAACGGGTGTCGATTTTAAAACAGTCTAACTATATGAATGTCAGACTCACAATTCGCGAACTCGTATCGTTTGGCCGCTTTCCGTATTGTAAGGGACGGTTAACTGAAGAGGACGAGCGGATTGTTGAGCAATCGCTGGAATACATGCACTTGACCGATATGCAGGACCGGTATTTGGATGAATTGTCCGGCGGCCAGCGCCAGCGGGCGTTTATCGCGATGGTCATCGCTCAGGATACGGAATACATCTTACTCGATGAACCGCTGAATAATTTGGACATGAAGCACTCGGTCCAGATTATGAAGATTTTGCGCCGTCTCGTTGATGAGCTTGGAAAAACGGTCGTCATTGTCCTGCACGATATTAACTTTGCTTCCGTATATTCTGATTGGATTGTCGCAATGAAGGATGGCCGGGTAGTAAAGGATGGTCCGACTGAGGAAATTATTCAGTCAGCTTCCTTAAAGGAAATTTACGATATGGATATTCCGATTCAAGAAATGGGCAGCTGCCGTATTTGTGTATATTTTAATTCTTAGGCCGTACTTGGAGCCTACAACATAAAGGAGAGATATGCTATGAAAAAATGGAGTTTACTAGGGATTGTTTTTTCAATCATTTTGATATTAGCTGCCTGCGGCGGTGCTAAGGAAACCTCACAGTCCCAAAAGACATCTGGGAGCAAGGGAAACACCTCAGCAGAGAAGGTGACGATTAAGCATCAATACGGTGAAACCGTTGTAAAGAAAAACCCTGAAAAAGTAGTTGTCTTTGATTTTGGTATCCTGGATACATTAGATGAGCTAGGTATTGAAGTAGCAGGTCTTCCTCAGGCAGCCATTCCTGATTATTTGAAAAAATATGCTGATAAAAAGTATACAAACCTCGGCAGCTTGAAAGAGCCTGATTTTGAAGCGATTCACGCCATGCAGCCGGATGTTATTTTTATCTCCGCTCGTCAAGCAGAGTTATATGATCAATTCGCAGAGATTGCTCCAACAGTATTCGTTGAATTTGACTATAACAAGTACATGGAATCGTTTGAAAAAAATATGAATCTTGTTGGTGATATTTTTGGAAAGGAAGACCAGGTTGCCGCTGAATTAAAGGATATTAAGGCCAACGTTGCAACTTTAAATAAAAAGGCAAAATCAGCAAATGAAAAGGCACTTATTTTATTAGCAAATGAAGGGCAAATCAGCGCCTACGGCCCAAGCTCGCGTTTCGGATTGGTTCACGATGTATTTGGGCTTGGTGCTGCTGATGAAAAGATTGAAGTATCCACACATGGCCAGGTCGTAACATTTGAATACATTATGGAGAAAAATCCAGACGTATTGTTCGTCATTGACCGTAATGTGGCTGTCGGCGGCGATGCAGGCGCGAAAAAAGTGGTTGAAAATGAACTTGTCGAAAAGACAAATGCCTTCAAAAATGACAAGATTGTTTACCTTGATGCCAACACTTGGTACTTAAGCGGCGGCGGTTTAAAATCGATTAAATTAATGGCTGAAGAAATTGAAAAAGCACTATAACGAAAAGAGTCAGGTATAATGCCTGGCTCTTTTTTGTATCTTAACCCGTTCTGGAGTTATCGGGATGGTAATGCCAACTGAGTAAAAAGTGGGATCGTTCCTCTTTCAAAAAAATTCCTTTTCTTAATCCTAAAATTCTGTAAAATGGAGAAAGATAGGATGATAGGTTTGGGGAGATTGAAATGTCGAAGAGGTATCCGGTTTTTTTGAGAGAATACGAGTCTTTAGTATATGATCCGGAAGAACTAATTAATCTATTTCTTGATAATACAGCTGATGGAATTTGTATCGTGGATATGGAGAATCGGTTCATACGTGTAAACCGGATGTTCACTGAAATATTTGGCTATACCGAGGAAGATGTTATTGGGAGAAGATTTGATGAATTTCCTAACCCAAACGAAGTTAAGGAGATCATCCACTCAGTAAAACAGGGGAAGTCATTTCATAATATCATTGCGCCGCGTTATCACAAAAATGGAAATATGATTGATGTAGCTGTATCTTATTCGCCTTTTCGTAATACTGCAGGAGAGATTATTGCGACTTTGGCGATTTACCGTGATATTACCGATAGGGTGAATATGGAAAGAGAATTAAAGCAGGAAAGAGAACTCTTAAAATTAATTACCGATAACACGACGGATTTAATTAAAATTCTTTCAAAGGATTTCAAAGTTGTCTACGTCTCACCTGCCTATGAAAAAATATTTGGCGCCCCGTTTGAAAGACTGATTGGACAAAGTGTATTAGACTTAGTCCCCGCGGAGGAACAGGAAGAGTATTTGAAATTGTTTCCGTATGGAATAGGAACCACGGAGCCCAAACTTCTTCAACAAAAAATACAAACTTTCAATGGCGAAACAATTTATGCAGAATTTAATATATCACCTATCTATAATGATAAAAATGAGATTGAATCGTATGTTTCTGTGGGTAGAAATATAACTGACCGTGTCAATAATGATCAGACCATACGCAATTTGGACCGTCTCTCTATTATTGGTCAATTGGCTGCTGGGGTAGCGCATGAAATACGGAACCCATTGACCTCGTTGAAGGGTTTTTCAAAACTACTAAAAGGGTCGCCGGAAAAGGATAAACAGGATCGCTATTTATCTATTATTATGAATGAACTGGACCGGATCGATATGATTGTCAATGAGTTTATGTCACTGGCCAAACCGCAGGCAATCCAGTTTGAACAGGTGAACCTTCATTCTATATTGGAAAGCACAGTCAATATTCTGCATCCGCAGGCTTTATTGCACAATGTTCAGATTATCAATCATTATCATAAGGATGATATTGAGTTACTTTGCAGCCGGCATCAATTGAAGCAGGTTTTTGTGAATTTCCTAAAAAACGCGATTGAGGCGATGCCGAGCGGAGGCAAAGTTCATATCCGCGTCCAAAAACTGAAGGAAAAGCAAGTCCGAATTTGTTTTGCAGACGAAGGGGCGGGGATTGACAGCGAACTCCTGCCATACCTTGGAACACCTTTCTACACCACAAAAGATAAAGGAATCGGCCTCGGCCTAACCGTCAGCAACAAAATTATCCAAGAACATCGCGGCACCATGAGAATAGAAAGCAAGCCTGGCCAAGGCACAAGCGTCGAAGTGGAACTTACATATATATAGGGGTAAAAGGAGAAATGGTGTCAGGCACCACTTGTGGACATTTGTCCACCGTGGGCGGACAATTTTTAATGGCTTTGAAGCTGATGGTCATGGTGTTCTTGTGCTGTCGGGTGCTGGGGATGTTCCGTGTTTTATTTGGTATAGCGGTTGGCGTAGCTTGAGGCGACGAAGGCATCGGGTTTGATTTTCGGTTCGACACCCATGGATTCCATTCGGGCGACCATTTCGGTGACAAATTCGCTCGTTTTGTTTCGTTTGCCTTCCCCGATATCAATATGCCCCTCCACTGTTAAGGTGGCACCCGAATAAACATGAGGAAGAACAATATTAATCAGTTGAGTTTTTCGCTCTTCTGAAAACAATGCCACGATTTCTTCAGTTAAGGAAAGTTCCAAGGAAATTCGCTCATGCAGCTGAGTCATCTTTCGCGGAACAATTACCCTTCGGATACAAGCCCAAACACCTTTCCCCATATTTTGAATTACAATTCCCGTGATAAAAGTCGTATGAGAGCGATGAACCTGAGAATCCGTTCCGACCATTAACCGGAAATGACCGCACGGATCACTCTCCATGAATTCTACAATCCTCTCAAATACCTGCTCAAACGTCATTCGCTTTTCTTGAAGATTTTTAAACAAGGGGCCGGCTGGCCTGGGATTTATCATAAACACCACATCTTTCATTGTAAGTCTTGATGTTGATACTATATTTTATGGAAAAATAATAATTGGCGTGCAGCAGATGAATGATTCTAGGTATCCCTCTAGGTAAGGCTTATTGTTAATAAATATTAACGGGGGCTGACAGGTATGTGTATTTTATTAAAAATTAGAACAGGCACTACCGAAGGGAGCTAATAATAAGAACTCCAGCGGCAATGCCTGTACCTTTTTTTATAAGATTTGCATTTTGATTTCTCTAATTTGCTCGATGTGGCGGTCTTCGTGCAGGTAAGTGGTTTCAATCCACTGATAGAGTGGCAGGTAACCAAACACAGGGTGCTTTACCGACCGTTCAACCAAAATAGAAGGCTCTTGTACTTTATTCATGACATCCAGCATCATGGCTCGTGATTCATCTAGCATATCAACTAACTGCTGCTTTTCGAATGGCTCCTCTCTCGGAATCACCATTTCTGGCGCGGGGAGTTTTTTGGAACGATCATTAAGGAGCTGTATCTGCTTAGGATCGGCCTTTTTGGCATCTTCCTTCTTAAGCCCGTATAAAATTGCTTTCGCAAATGATACCTCTACAAGATGAAGATGATGGCAAACCTGGGCCACACTCCAGACATTTTCCACAGGGACCGTATTAAACTCTTTGTAACTAAGTGAAGTAATTTCGTTCAATAACTTCGTCCGGGTTTCTGCTAATTTTTCTTTCATCAACTCTAATGGAACCATTTTGTTTACTCCCCTCTATTTGGTCAAACCTTGTTTCTAATCTCTTACTCTTTATATTCGGGCTCTTATAAAATATTCCTTTTGCAATAGAGGGATTTACTTGAATTTATGTTTATAAAATTGGAATATAAGACATTGCCATTCATAGAATAGTAATGTCTGTTTTCGCTACTTTCCTCCTACAAACTTTTAGGAGAAAGGGTGGATGCATTTTAGTAGAGAAGAATTTAAAATTTAATAAATATTCATTTCTGTAAATAAATATTCAAAAACTGGAGGTTTGAAATGAAAAAGAAAAAAGTTGCTGGCTTGTTAGCCATAAGCTTACTTACCACCGTTCCATTGTCAGTTGGTTTTGCCGAGGGACCAAAGTGGACATACGTCAATACATACGAAGAACAGGATGGCAGTCTGTTTAATAGTGAAAACTATGATTTTGTAAAGTTCTCGCAGATTGGTACAAAATTAAAAGAAATCGAGAAGCAGTCAAACCGGGTTAAAGTTGAGGTCCGTGGTACGTCTGCAGATGGCCATCCTTTATATGTTGTCACGATTGCTGACCCGACAACCCAAGGCAAGTTTGGAAAAATTCAAGCGTTACGGAAGCAAATGTTTAAGAATCCAGGGAAGGCTCAAGATTGGATTGCCGCCAACCAGGATTTTAAAGTACCAGTTATGATCAATGGTTCCATACACGGTACGGAATTTGTCGGAAGCGACGCCATTCTTCAGTTAATTGAGCGCTTCGCGACCCAAAGTGACCCGGAGACGAAGAATATTTTAGAAAATAATATACTTATTTTTAATGTGGTGCAAAATCCTGACGGACGTGTCGATGCCACCCGCTTTAATGGGGAGGGAATTGACTTGAACCGTGACTTTATCACCCAGTCACAGCCGGAAACTCAAGAGACCGTGCAGCTGATAAAAGAATGGAATCCCATGGTGTTCCTGGATACCCATGGATATGTCAAAAACTATGGACCAAACCTTCAAGGATTAATCGAGCCTTGTACGCCGCCGCATAATCCTAACTATGAGTATGATCTGTATAATAAGTGGGCGTTCCAGCAAGCAGAGGCAATGGAAGCGGAAATCATGAAGGAAAAGGATAAATTCTCGGGTGACAAATTTTACCCGACTATGAAGGGAGTCTACATTCCACAGCGTAATGATGCGGAAGGCTGGGATGACTACCCGCCAATATTCACTCCAATGTATGCGATGTATCATGGAGCTTATGGCCATACATTAGAGGCGCCGACAAATGATTGGGATGGGGTCCGCTGGATGTACAATGCCATCCTTGGGGCACTTAAGTTTGCAACAGATAACAAGCAGGCGATGATTAGCGATCAAATTGAAATGTTCAAGCGCGGCATCAATTTTGACCATCCGTTCCATAAGGACGGCTTTTTCCCGAAAGCTTATATCCTTCCAGTAGATGATAATGATCCGACGGTCACTGAGAAGGCCGTTAATCATTTAATGAACAATGATATCGATGTAGTGCAAGCTGTGAAGGCATTTACTGCTGATGGAAAAACGTATCCGAAAGGCACATATATTGTAAAAATGGACCAAGCAAAAGCAGGCTTAGCCAATACGATGCTTTGGGATGGGGAAGACATCTCGGATGATGTCTCAGCTATGTACGACATTTCCGCATGGAGCCTGCCTGAGCTTTGGGGCTTTGAAGCGGTGCCTGCACAAAACTCGGTCGATGTCGTCACGACAAAGGTCAACCAGGTTACTAGCCAAGGAGCGGTGATTGGCAAAGGGCCATTTGTAATTCCGAACAGTTCCGTGAAAGCTATTAATCTTGTAAACACACTTCTTCAACAGGGCGTAACCGTGAAGCGCGATCCACAAGGGAATTTTTACACAGAAGCTCCAGCCAACAAAATCTCGGCGGCAGTAAAAGTATCTGGATTGCAGGTTGAGAGTACCGCAAATGTTCCGGCAGATGCTGTTGAGCTGAAAAGTCTAAAAGTAGCGATCTTGAAGGATGGCGGCATGGGAAAACAACAATCTCACAGCGGCACAAAGCTCGCTTTAAAGCGGCTAGGCTTCCAGGTTACAGAGGTAACACCAGTGGAAGTTGCTGAAAAGGGCTTAAACGGGTTTGATGTGTTTGTTTACAGTGGCAGTGAGAGTCTGATTTCGACAAACTTATCAGCAGCCAACAAAGAATTTGGCTTCCAAAACGCCGGACAGTTAGACTTATTTAAAAATAATGTCACCAGCTTCGCAAGCAGCGGCGGAAAATATATTGCAGTTGGCGCAGGTGCATCTCGTGCCACGAAAACACTAGGGCTGACTGATGATGTCATCAATACGGCCGGTTCAAATAGTAACGGGATCGTAAAAGTTAACTATGAGGGGATTGGCTTGACTGCAGGTTATAAGCAGGATGATCTTGGCTTCGTTTACCGCCCGGTTTGGTATACTGGTACCGACAATGATGAAGTGGCGGCAGCACTGGCCAATACCGATGACTTCTTTATGGCTGGTCACTGGAGAAATAATAGTGGGGCAAAAGGCAAGGCAGTAATCGTCAAAGAGAAGGATAAGGACGTAACCTTGATTGGTCTCGAAGCCGGCTTCCGTGACCACACCGACTACCTGTTCAGACTGCTGTCCAATACAATTTTTGAAAAATAATCAATTAAAGAAGTCTGGTTCCCTAATGGAGCCAGGCTTTCTTGTTGCAAAAAAAGAGCTGCCCCCGTGAGGGACAACCCTTTTTCAAAAATTACTTGATTGTGATGGTTACAGAATTAAAGTTATTTCCATTGCTAAGTGGATTGTAATTTTTCTCGATGTTGCCGGCGGCGTCAACTGCAAACCACTTGATGGTAGTGGTTTTATCAATCTTTAAGGTTTCTGAAGGTTCACGCGTTCCTGCTAATGTAAGTTTAGTAGATTCGAAGGTTGGGCGGCTTCCATCTAAAGTATAGTAGATGGTGGCTGCTTCACTTGTATCGAATGCCACATCAACTGGACCGGAGAACTTACCGCTTCCTGGGACTGCTTTTGTGGAAGGAGGCTGCTTGTCTTTCGACTGGTTATAGGCAACTTTGATTAAACCAATCAAGCCGTTAGCGAATTCCATTGCCTCCTCATGGCCTTCCTCGAATGCCGGCTGGAATCCAACTCCTCGCCATCTTTTCGCTTCTTTATCCCATAAATCAGCACCAACCTCAAAGTTCCAAGCGTAGATCCCTTTTTCATACCAGAGATAATCGGCTGAGTTTCCTGCTGCCGAGTACAATACGTCTGGAATCGGGCCGGTACGGCTTGGCAGAATGACCGTACCGCGGTGATCTTGAATATCGTTCAAAATCTTGTCAGAGGCTGCCCAATAGAAGGCTTCTTCACCTGCAGACGGACGAGGCAGGGTTACACGTTTTGGATCATAAGCACCAGGGGACCACATGAAGTAGCCGCCATAGCTGTGGATGTTCATCGCAAACTTGATATTTGGATTCTGGTCAGCCAGCCAGACAAGGTTTCTTCCTTCCGGCTCCGAGTTTTCAGCAGGTCCAGCATAGGTGCCGCTTAAACAGTTAGTGGTGGACGCACCGACATATCCATCAAAAGCGGAACCGACAGAGTGGTTGCGGTTCAGGTCAACGCCCCAAGAATTTCGGTTCCCTGGATCAGATTGAGTTGGACCGCAGTAATTGGTCATATTTTTTCGTTGGCTATTGAAGTCATAGAAGCTGTAGTGTGCCCCATCCGGGTTAACAGACGGTACAAGGAAAATATCCAAATTATTCACCAATTGCTTTGTTTCGCCGTCATGAGCGTAGTTACGAAGCAGGCGCTCAGCCGTTTCAAGCGTAACAAGCGGTGTTACCCACTCACGGGCATGCTCTTGAGCATAACCAAGGACACCTGGTTTGGAGCCGTCACGATGTTTCCCAATCCGGATTGCCTTTACCGTAAACGGATCACGGGAAATATTGGCAGGCGCACTCAATCCATCGGTTAACTTTACTGCAGCAGGTACGACTGCCCCTGATCCTGCATTACCGCGGTATGTAGTCGCGGAGACAAGGTTGCTGGCTTGAGCATTTAGAGCATCGACAACTTGTTTTGCTGTGCTAGTAACATTACCTTCAGAATCAGTAGCTAAATCTACTAGAATCTTTTTGCCATCAACATTTACTTTAAGTGGGCCGTTGTTGGCACCTGGATTTTTGAAATCAACCGAAATATCATTCCCGCCTTCATGCCCCCAGGCCTTTGAGGAAACTACAACAGTCGAATTTGTTATACTGCCAATTGTGGCTTGTGCCAGACGGCGATAGCCATTTGTTTTGTTCGGCATGTCGATAATTTCTACTAAATCAGGGAATTCCTTTGCTAGTTGTTCAAAGCGGCCGTAAAGCTCTGTTGGATCCATATAATGGTCTACAAAATCCTTTACATAGTGCTTCTTCGGGCTGCCAGGCTTGTCCGCTCCGAGCCATTCTGTTACAGATGCGGCAGCAGTTCCGCCAAGATTGCTGGTAATGGTTACAGAATCCGGAATAGCGGTTACTGGAACTTCAAATTCATGATACATATATTCACCAGCATCAACGAATCTGGAAAGTGTAGCAGACTTTTCAACCCCGTTTTCTTCCCAAGTCGCTGTTAATGCAGTACTGGCGGCTGTGCCGGCACTGGATTTAGCCTCAACATAAAGGAATGTGTCAGACTGGTTGGTATAGTGGTTGGCACGAAGGATCTTTACCGTATCCTCGGAAGCGGCGAGACTGGATTGCAATTGCATAACTGCCTGCCTTTCAGCAACCCTGTTGTTCCATTGGTTTTCAGTAATCAATGTGTCCTTTACGGTAATTCCGTGGAGCTTTAACATTTCAATGTCGGTTTTGGTGACGACTGCATCCACCTCAAACTTGCCATCATGCTCATGAACCCTGTGGGTGAGGTCAATGCCAAGCTCAAGCAATTTTTCCTTTGCCTTCTCATTAGGAACCACCAATTGAACAACTGAAACTGATTCCTCCGCTGGTAATGGAAGGTTCGCTTGTTCAACCGCTGCGGTTGGAATGCTGAGGCCTGGAGTAAAAGTTGTTAACCCCAGTCCGGCCACGGTGGTCATAACCATTAAATTTCTTTTCCATTTTTGCCTTTTCATCACGAAAATACGGCACCCCCTAAATTACATCAAAATTTTTGTGGAACAAGCTTATTATAAATGTAGTTTTCAGAATATTTTGTCACAAAATCTTGACGTACCTTAAGATTCGTCCTACAAAAATCTCAAGTGCTGCAAAAAGCTGAATTATACTATTAAAACTTTTTTCTGGTATTTAATACCCGAATATAAAGAACTATTGGGATTGAGAGTTACATAATAATTCTTTAGTATAAAAAAATGGGAAATTTTTCAGATATATTTTAATAAACTCAAGGGTGACTTTATTAAACTAGTTAACTTGTAGTATGCCGTCGATATTTATGCTTATTTGAAAATTATTTATTAATTACACATTTGTCCATCAATCTTTACCCTAGTTCAACATTTAATAAAGAAATGAGATTTTTAGGATAGGGTGGTTGAAAATGGCGAAGCGAAATCGGGGGAAAACAATCAGTCACTTGGAAAATGTCCGGGGAACATGCCCACTCTGCGGCAAAACAGGAATCAAACTCCTATACCCACACAAAACAGAAACCAACCAAACCATCAAAGTCTGCAAGTACTGCCGCAGCAAATAAGGTTTTCGGGATAGGTAGGTGTCCGCCTGGGGTGGACACTGTCCACGAGTGGTGCCTGACACCATTACAAATATAAGCACCACCAAAATACAAAAAAGGATTGAGCAGGTTAGGTTACCTTAGAATGGTACCTGTAGGTAGGACACTTGTAAAAAAGAGTGTTCAACCTGCAGGTATTTTTTATATACTTGAATTTCAGAATATGGGGATTAGGGGACAACATGAGTAAAATAACTTTTTCATCTAAAGAGATAAATACACTACAAAAAAATCCAAATGTACAGCGTGTCAGCGAAAAATCCATTACCTATACAGAAGAATTTAAAAATAGATTTATCGATGAATACCAAGTCGGCAAACTCCCACGTCAAATTTTTGAGGAGAATGGATTTGATGCGGACGTCATTGGCATAAAACGAATTGAACAGTCGGCCTGTAGGTGGAAAAAAGCCTATGAAATGAATGGCTTGATCGGGCTTACAGATACAAGAAAAACATCCTCCGGCAGACCTTTAAAACGGGAGCTTACACCCTCCGAAGTAATTGAGAGACAAAGAGCCAGAATTGAGCTATTGGAAGGGCAGGTAGAGCTGTTAAAAAAGCTAGAAACGACCGAAAGGAGGCTGCTAAACGCAAGCGAGAATCTAAATCCAAATAAGGCATATCAATTGATCCAGGAGACGCTTGAGCAAAACGGATTTAAGGGAATGACTAGGTACTTTTGTGAGCTTCTGGGTGTTTCCCGGTCTGGATACTATAGTTACATGAAGGCTGCCTCTGTTCGTGAAGCAAGGGAGAAGTTAGACCTCGAAGCGAAGGAACTCATTTTAAAGGCTTTTGACCGAAGAGGATATAAGAAAGGTTCACGCTCCATCAAAATGATTTTGAAGAATGAGTTTGATGTTAACTTCAGCCGTAAAAAAATCCGGAGAATAATGAGGAAATATGGAATTGTCTGTCCTCACAGAAAGCCAAATCCATATAAAAGAATCGCCAAAGCAACAAAGGAGCATCAGGTCGTACCAAATAAGTTAAACAGGGAATTTAAGCAAGGTGTACCAGGGAAAGTATTATTAACGGATATTACATATTTACCATATAACGGAAGTAGTATGGCCTATTTGTCAACCATAAAAGACGCCTCCACCAATGAGTTATTAGCTTATCATATTTCAGATCGTATCACTTTAGATATCGCAACAAAGACCATCGATAAATTAATGAAAAATAAGAAAATTAGTTTACATTCGGAGGCATTTATCCATTCTGATCAAGGGAGCCATTACACAAGCCCAAGATATCAGAAATTGTTAAAAAGACATGGTTTAGACCAGTCAATGTCTCGGAGAGGAAACTGTTGGGACAATGCCCCGATGGAGTCTTTCTTTGGGCATTTAAAGGATGAGGTAGACTACCAGTCTTGTAAAACATTAGATGAACTGGAGGCGAAAATAAATCATTACATGGTTTACTATAACAATTATCGATATCAATGGAATTTAGAAAAGATGACCCCTATTCAATATAGGAATCATCTTTTAGCTTCATAACTCTTTTTTTCATGTGTCCTTGACATGGGTGCCAGATTACCTTCTCAATCCTTTTTAGTTTTTATGATTTTTTTGATACTCGTACGACGTTGAGTATGCTGGCTGCGAGGCCGCCCCAGATTATGACGATTCCGACGACCATCATGGTGATTGCGCTTGCTGACATTTTATGCAGCCTCCTTTTCTTCTAGTACGGTACTTGTTGTTTTCCATTTTTTAAAGGATAGGAATATACCGGTAACAATTGTTACGGCGACTACTGCCAGCCCGGCATACATAATCAATTCGGCAGGATAGCCTTCGTAATTTTCCTTTACGTTTTGGCGGATGTTGTCAAACATCATATAACCAAGAACGAGCGGAGTAACAACACTAAGACACACTTTCCACCACTTGCCCGTACGCAAGTCGGAAATTTCATTGGCATGCTGCTGCAATCCATTTAATCCTTTAAAGAACCATGCAATTAATACAACCTCAACAAAGCCTGCAATAACTACACCAAAGTTATTGATAAAGTAATCGACAACATCTAGTAAATACAATCCGCCATTTGTGGCAAAAAGTAAGGAGATTGCAGTTGCGGCTAATCCGCCTGTTAAAACAGCTTTTGTCCGAGAAACATTGAATTTTTCCTGAACACCGGCAACAAAAGTCTCAACGATTGAAATCAATGATGTCATCCCGGCAAAAGTAAGGGATAGGAAGAACAAGACTCCGAATAATGAATTCATACCAGGGAACTCATTGATGATGCTTGGGAACACCACGAACGCAAGACCAATTCCGCTGCTAACCACTTCATCGATCGGCACGCCCTGCTGCTTGGCCATAAAACCAAGGGCTGCGAAGACTCCAATCCCGGCAAGTAACTCGAATCCTGAATTGGCAAAGCCAGTAATGAACGCGTTGTTATTAATATCCGATTTCTTTGGCAAATAGCTTGCATAAGTAATCATGATGGCAAAGCCTATCGATAATGAGAAGAAGATTTGCCCGTACGCGGCAATCCAGACTTTTCCGTTTAGAATCATGTCCCAGTTCGGCTTGAAAAAGGCATTTAAACCTTCGGCTGCACCGTCAAGCGTTAAAGCGCGGACCACAATGGCCAAAAACATAACACAAGGGTAGGAAGGAAAATCTTGTTTAACTTTTCGATGCCCTTTGACACACCGCGATATAAGACGAATAGAGTCACACCCCAAACGAACAACAATGGAAGGACCACACCCGGAACAAGTCCACCGATTTCACCAGGCTTTTCAGATAGCTTCAATACACTTCCAAATAAAAACTTGCCGGGGTCTGACCCCCATTGGCTGCCGAATGAATAGATGGCGTATTTTACAGCCCATGCAATAATGACGGCATAATAGGTACAGATGACAAAGGAAATCAATACCTGCCACCATCCCAGCCATTCCGCTTTCTTATTGATGCGGAATAATGAAAGCGGTGATGAGCCTCTATATTTTTGACCAATCGTAAATTCTAGTATTAATATTGGTATTCCTGCTGTTAAAAGGGCAAATAAATAGGGGAAGAAGAAAGCCCCTCCGCCATTTTCATATGCCACTGCTGGGAAGCGCCAAATGTTTCCTAATCCTACTGCTGAACCAACAGCCGCCATGATAAATCCGTATCGCGAGCCCCATTGCTGACGTTTTTCCATAAGAAGTTCCCCCTAAATAGCTGTCTATTTTTAAAAATTCAGATAATATTATTGTTATCTCAATATAACTTCAATTTCACCATATGTCAAACTTTTTCGAAAAATTTATCTATTTGGAATTATTACCGAAATTATCACCAATTAAATAACAAAATTCACAAGAACTTGGACAAGTACCGTTACCATACTTTCAAAGTTTCATAACTTATCATAAAAAGGTATGAAAGGATGAGAGTATAATTGTTTGGTTTTTCAATGGTACAAATGGTACGGGCAAATGCCAATAAGCTGGACAGGGATTTGCGCGATCAAGTCTTAAACTTGTACAAGCCGTTCAAATGGACGCCATGCTTCCTGCATAAATATTTTGAGGGATTTCTTAAGTATGCACGAAAAATGTCCGTTATTATTGAATTTGAAGACGGCTGCCATGAAGCGGGATGCCAGCAAGTAAGCAAGGTGCTGGGACAGCATTTCCGAAACAGCATGAAGCGGGAGATATCAAGTGTTTCCTGCTACAGTGCCGAAGTGACGCCAAAAGGCTTAGAGGAGGTTCTATCAAGCTGCCATCATGTCAAAAAGGTGTATTTAAACCGGGAAGTACAAGCGCTGCTAAATGTCGCTGTGCCTGCAGCAAATGCCGATAACGTTGTTAGAAATAACAAAGTGTTAACAGGAGAAGGAGTCACAATTGCAATCATTGATACAGGGATTCATCCTCACCCTGACCTGGGAACCAGAATTAAAGGATTTGTCGACCTCGTAAATGGGGAACAGAATGCTTATGATGATAACGGTCATGGCACGCACTGTGCTGGGGATGCGGCAGCAAGCGGTAAATATGCTGGTCCGGCTCCAGGTGCAAATCTGATTGGTGTAAAGGTTTTGGATAAATTGGGCTCTGGCTCTTTGGATACGGTTATGCAAGGGGTGGATTGGTGCATTAAGTACAATGCCGGCAATGCTCCTGAAAAAATCGATATCATCAGCATGTCATTAGGCAGCAGAGTTGTGCCTGGTGAAGATTTAATGGTAAAAGTTGTTGAAGAAGCATGGGATAAAGGGATAACAGTTGTCGTGGCGGCTGGAAATTCAGGGCCGCAGCCAGGAACAATTTCAAGCCCAGGTATTAGTAAAAAAGTGATCACTGCAGGGGCACTTGATGATAAAAATACGGTCGATCGCAGTGATGATGATGTGGCCAGTTTCTCCAGCCGTGGTGTTCAGGAAGTGGACGACGCCATGGAAAAGCCGGATATCTTAGCCCCGGGAGTGAATATTACTTCCTTGCGTTCCCCTAATTCCTATTTAGACAAGCTGCAAAAATCGGCCCGAGTAGAAAATGATTATTTTGTTTTGTCGGGTACTTCAATGGCAACACCTATTTGTGCGGGTGTTGTGGCTTTAATTAAACAGCAGAAGCCTAATGCAACACCTGACGAAGTAAAGGGACTTCTGAAAGCTGGTACCGATCTTTGGAAGGAACGCGATAACGCGGTGTACGGTGAAGGCTACATCAATGCTGAAAGATCTGTTCCTCAATAATCATAAGGTCTCAAGCGGGCTTCAATAAGAGCCCGCTTAAATTTTTGATTTTATATGTCAACTTATAAAAAAAATAGTTGACATATATGTTTTCTCCCATTTATTTTTAATATAGGGGAAATTTAAAATAGGGTGGGAGAAATGAATGGGTAAATTTAGGGCACTTGATATTACGCTTGTAGGAATGTTTGTGGCATTAATGGCTGTTGGCGCGAATATTACTAGTATTGCACCATTTTTGGTGGTTGGGGGAGTTCCAATCACACTGCAAACCTTTTTTGCCATATTGGCAGGGCTGGTTTTGGGCAGCCGGCTTGGTACGGTGGCGATGGTCGTTTATGCATTGGTTGGCTTGGTAGGGGTACCTATTTTTGCGGGCTTTACAGGAGGATTAGGAATTATAATCAGACCTACTTTTGGGTTCATTATTTCCTTTATTCTTATGGCCTTTATTATTGGGAAAATGGTTGAAAAGAATAAGAGCTTTCCTATGTTTATCGCAGCAGCTTTGGTTGGTATGGTTGTCAACTACCTGTTCGGTACCAACTGGATGTATTATGCTTACAAATTCTGGGCCGCTGCACCGGAAGGTTTCACCTATAAGATGGCCTGGTTGTGGATGGTGCCACCGCTGCCGAAGGATGCTATCTTAGCTGTATTCGCCGGTGTCATGGCTTTCCGGCTTGAAAAGACGGTCCTTTCTAAAGGGCAATTCAAGAATCTTAAACGCGCATCGTGATTTGTAACCAAAAAAAGTGGTCCTGCCTTTTTTAGGCAAGGACCACTTCTTTGTTTTCAAGAAGGCCGTTTTTGAAGGATACACGATTTTTTCCATACTGCTTGGACTCGAACATGAGCTCATCGGCAAGGATATAGGCTTTTTCCATTGAGATGTATTCGCTAACCTTGTAGTAATAGAGCCCGAATGAAGCTGTATAGAAGATCTCAATATTTTCTCCGTTGTATTCAGCATTAACTGAGCGATGCTGTATTCCGCTTTGGATTTTATGAATTAACGCAACCGTTTCCTCAAAATTACGATTCCTTAAGCAGAGGGTAAATTCCTCCCCGCCGCTTCGGAATAAATAATCTTCTTCATCGAGATAGCTTTTTAACGTAGAGGCAAAGTGCTGAATCACCTTATCGCCGACGGCATGATTATAGGTATCGTTTATGACCTTAAATTTATCAATATCAGTAACGACAATACCAATATTCTCCCCGGTGCTGCTTAACTCCGCCATTTTTTTATCCATAAACGTACGATTATAAACACCTGTCAGGAAGTCAGTGTAGGCCATTTGCTCAAACTTGTCCCGTTCCAGTTTCGTTTGGATATTTAATGATCTTTCATAGAAGGAGCGGCTGACAACATAATTTAACAGAAATAGGATAATCAGCATCTGCCATTTTCCTTCCTGAAGGAAAAGATACAACAGTCCATTGGAAATGGCGACCTTTCCAAAATCAAGGAAGGTTACCCGTCTAAAAATAAAATCGAATGCTTCTTTTGAAGATTTCAACTCCCCTAAAATAATAAAAACAATCACTAAGGAAACACCTGATAAATAGGTGGTAAGGGCAGATAACAAAAACATTAGAATCCAGAACCCAAAGGGAAACGCTTGAAAGCTTTCGAATAAAGGTTGGAATAAGTAAAAGGCTAGGCAGTTGATGACGACAAAAATACCGATATTATAAAAGGTATCAGTCAATTCGCTCTCGTCTGCCGTCTTATTCCATTTTCGAAGCACGTAGACGGTAAATCGGTACAGGAATTCAAAGATAAACAATCCAAGCGGTCCGGCAAACAGGACCATGGACAAACTATAACTGATTCCATAATCAATATTCGTGCTGCCATTTTTATAGAATACCCTCAGACTGAAGTAGAGGCTTGAGAATAACCAGTATATGAACAACGCTTTAAGATATGTAACGTTATCAACTAATAGAGAAGCTGAACCTAAAGCTATCGCTAGGGCAGCCACAAATAAGGAAATGTCGTATAGCTTTGCCTTATGCAAAATGGTTCAGTCCCTTCTTGATTGAATCTATCGTCGTTTTTGATGAAGATTTTGATTTCATTGTAGCAGACCTGATGGTAAGAGGTGAATTGGAGACTCTTTTCCAAAAAATGTGAGCTTGTCCGACATATATAAACAATCCCCCATTTATATTTTACAAAATTTTTCAACAATATCGTATATTTTTTTGAAAAAATTAAAGTAAATAAATCATCTCCATCTGTAATTAATTTCCATTCTGTTTTTTTGAGGTTGGTAATACCTTATGTAAAGGGAATATGTCGTACCAGGCGAGGATCTATGAGGGAAGAAATATACATGAAGCTTGCGGTCGACATTGCTTTGGAGGATGTGTTGCGATATGGAGGAGGTCCATTCGGAGCGGTTTTACATGTAAAAGCACCTTCCTGATGAGGGAGGTGCCTATTAGGTTGGACTATTCCGCCTGGTTAAGTCCAAATGTCTGTTTGTTTTTCACATAAAAAATAACGGTAATGACGATTGTAATGATGCCGTAGAGAACTCCCATAAACTGAAGGCCGATAAGGTCCAGCAGGAATCCAGTCAATAACAGGACAACTTGAAAGACGATGCGGTCGAGCATATTCCGAAACGAGAAAAAGCGGCCGTGGAATTCCTTCGGTACCTTTGTTTGAAAGATAGTGGCGGCTGTCGGGAAAAAGCATCCCACTGTAAAGCCAAATATCACAAAGGTTAGAATCGTCATGAGCGGCAAATCGGCAAAATAAAGCAGCAATTGCGATAAACCGATGAAAAAGGAACAGGTAAACAAAATCGTATAAGGCGAGATCTTACTGCTAATTTGTTTAATGATAAAAGCCCCGGCCATAAATGAAACTCCCTCTGCCGTATAAATCCAGCCTTTAATCGCTGAACTGTCCTGCAGCTCACTGATGTTAATGACTAATATATTAAAGCCGCCAAGAAATAACAATGGGGCAAGGGTCATTAACAGAGTCATGAACACAATCGGAAGATTTTTTATAATCGGGAATACATCTTTGAAACTTGTTTTTGTATTAGGTAATTTCCTAATTGGGTTATCCTTGTCTTTACTTTCATCGATATTCAGGAACCAGGTCAGAATTAGTAGAATAATGTAGGCGACCAGTGAGCCTGTATAAAGCATGGATAATGGCACGGCTACCAGCAAAATTCCGGCAAGTGCAGTTCCTATAATTCGTGATAACGTAGATACATTCATATGGACACCATTCATCTGGAGCAGTTCCCGATCAGAAACGATGATCGGTATCGCCGCTTGAAGGGCAGGAAAATAAAATGCAGCCGATATCTGAAGCAAGATGAGAAATACAAGCATCCACCAAACAGAACCGGTCGCGATCGCAATTAACATAAAAATAACACTGACAGCGCGGACGATACCGGAAAGCAGCATTACCGTCTTTTTGCTGACCTGGTCGGTAAGCCTGCCGGCATACGGACCAACCGCAATTCCCGCTAAAAGGCCTGCAGCGAGTAGAAGCGATTTAAGAAAATCAGAAGGAATCTTCTCCTGCATAAACTCCAAGTTCCCAATAATCCCAAGCCAAAGCCCAAGACCCGCCACAAACTCCCCCGTCAAAATAATCCAAACATTCCTGTTACTCCACATTAAACTTCCTCGCAATCTCCTAAACTATGTGTATCAAAGATACTACAATTCCCACGGTATTAAAAGGAGAATTGAGGTAGAGAAAAGGTGTCAGGCACCACTTGTGGACAATTGTCCGCCTGGGGTGGACGTAATTTCCCCCATGGTGCCTGATACCCTATTGTACGGAGGCTCCTGTAAATCTATCTAGATGGTTGGGTAGACTTGGTCGGGGTCGGAGCCAGTTCGCATATCCTTGTTTAGTCCGCTGATTGCTGCCATGTCTTCTACTGAGAGTTCGAAGTTGTAGATATCGGCATTTTCAGCAATTCTGCTTGGTGTTATTGACTTCGGAATGACGATAATATCTTGCTGCAGATGCCAGCGCAGGATGATTTGTGCTACAGTTTTTCCGTACCGCTCTGCCATCTCTTCCAGCACCGGATCCTGCAGAATTCTGCCTCGCCCAAGTGGACTCCAAGCCTCAACGGCAATGTCGTGATCCTTTAGGTATTCCCTTAAAGGCTCCTGGGTTAGATACGGATGCAGTTCAACTTGATTCACCATCGGCATCACATTTGCCTTTGTGTTTAATCTTTCAAGATGTTCAATGTGGAAATTACTCACACCAATTGCCTTAACCATTTTTTCCTCATACAGCCGTTCGATCGCCCGCCACGTATCGAAAAAATGCTTTTGGCTTGGCCAATGGACCAGCAGCAGGTCCAACTGGCTCAGCTGCAGGTCGACCAGCGATTCCTCAAAAGTAAACAATGTTTGGTCATAGCCTTGATTGCTGTTGTTTATTTTGGTTGTAACAAAAAGCTCCTTTCTCGGAACCTGGCTTTCATGCAAAAGCTCCCCGAGCATTCCTTCATTTTGGTACATTTGTGCTGTATCAAACGAGCGATATCCAACCTCCAATGCCTTCAACACTGCCGTCTCCATTTCACCGGGGTCGGAAATTTTATAAACACCAAAGCCATGCTGCGGCATTTGTACACCATTATTTATTTGAATTGTATCTGTAAATGCTTTGCTCATGCTGTTCCTCCTAAAAAAATCTCCTGTCATTAAGTATAGCGTTTGCAAAATGTTTATGAAAGCATGGTTAATATTTTGCCTTATAATAAACAAAAAGACTGATGGTCATATTATAAGTTTTCCTATAAGGGAAAATCACCACGTTTTTTTAAGTATGGAAGTGAAGGAGATTGGGACAATGGCACAATTAAGATGGGGAAGCCCGAACAGCTTGCGGGAATTGCTTTGCAAAATGGTGGCTTGGAAAAGCATGACGCTGACACAAGGGGAGCGGGAGTTTCCGTCCAAGGTAATGGCAGAGCTCGGTAAATTAGTCTATTTCCAGGACCATCGTGATTACTTAGAGCTGCACGATGCAGATTTGGGCCGGCGCTTTTTAACAGCGTTGTATAAACATCACAGTGCCTCAGAGACCATCGTATTAATCAGTCACTTTGATACGGTGAATACAGAGGAGTTTGGTGATATTCAGGAGTATGCATACCGCCCCGAAGAATTGACGAAGCTGCTCTTTGACAGAATAGATGAGCTGCCAGAAGAAGCTAGACAGGACCTGCTATCTGGTGAATACCTGTTTGGCCGCGGCACAATGGATATGAAAATGGGTCTGGCTATGCATATGGGACTTATCGAAAAAGCATCCGTCGAACAATGGCCAATTAATCTCCTCCTGCTGACAGTACCCGATGAAGAAGTCAACTCCGCCGGGATGCGGGCAGCCGTTCCAAAGCTGTTGGAATTACAGGAGAGGCATCGGCTTACGTATAAGCTATTTCTAAACGGGGAGCCGGTCTTTACCAAAGAGCCTGGCGATCGAAACTATTATGTATATTCAGGCTCGATTGGAAAAATAATGCCGTCCGCGCTGTTTTATGGCAAGGAAACACATGTTGGCGAACCGCTCCGCGGCATAACCGCACCTTATATCGCCTCATTTTTAACACAGAGGATGGAATGGAATGGTAGTATGCAGGAATGTGTGCTTGGAGAAACGACACCGCCTCCAGTCACACTCATGCAGAAGGATTTGAAGCTGGAATACTCAGTTCAAACGCCTTACCGGGCAGCGGCCTTATACAATGTGTTTTTAATGAAGCGGAATGCGGAAGAAATCATGGATACATTTGAAAAGATAGCCAAGGATGCAGCGCAGGCTTGCAATGAAGCGTATCAGGAAATCTGCCGGGTACAATCAGCAGCCCCGATCGGCATTGTCAGAGTTTTGCGCTATGAGGAATTGCAGAAGTACGCACTGCAAAAATTGGGAGAGGTGTTTGTACAGTCAGTCAAGTCTTCGGTTCAGGAGAAAGCGGAATGGGACGACCGGGAAAAGTCTTTCCGTATTGCGGATACGTTAATGATTGAATGTCAGGAGCTCGCACCGGCCATTGTCCTGCTATATGCACCACCCTATTATCCAGCGGTAAATACCTCTGAAGATCAGTTGGTGAAGCATTGTATCGAATTTGTGAAGACTCAAGGATTTGAAAAATTTGGATTAGACGTCAACCAGGTCCATTATTTCAATGGTATCTGCGATTTGAGCTATGTCAATTATCAGGATAATGGTGAAGGGTGGACAGTCTTTAAGGAAAATACACCGGTTTGGGGCAGCAGCTACAGCATCCCATTCACTGAAATGAAAAGGCTGAAGGCACCCGTTCTAAATGTCGGCCCATTTGGCAAAGACGCCCACAAACGAACCGAACGCCTTCACATCAAAAGCGCCTTCGAAGAAGTTCCCGCACTAGTCGAAGGCATGATCAAATCTACTATTGGCAAAGAAGTAAAGGGGTAAAGCGTAGAAATGGTGTCAGGCACCACCCGTGGACAAAAATCCGTTTTTGTCCACCTGGGGCGGACATTGCTGTTTTTTAGAAATTTTATTGAGCAAGGATGGCGGGAAGGTATTTTAGTTTCCCGAACTACATATGTATGAAATATCAAACGTTTGATGAAGAGTAAACGGAATTCCGACTTTGCGCATTGGATTTTAGGTCTTAGTGTTTGCTACTACTAAGAAGGGAAGGAAGAGCATGAATACTTTTCTGATCATCATTAACATTGCCGTTCTGCTCCTGTTGATGTATGGCCTGTTCGTGATGCAAAAGAAGCATGTTTCGTTTTCCAAGCGCGTCTTTGCGGGGTTAGGATTAGGTATTATTTTTGGGATTATTCTTCATTCGATATACGGAACGGAATCTGAGATAACAGCGCGCTCGATTGAATGGTTCAATATTGCTGGCAATGGATATGTAAAACTGCTGCAAATGGTGGTGATGCCGCTTATTTTCGTATCGATTGTCGGGGCGTTTTCAAAATTGAAATTAACGAAAAACATTGGCAAGATCAGTTTCCTCGTGATTGGAATTCTGCTTGGCACGACCGCGATTGCGGCTGCCATTGGAATAGGCTCCGCCTTGAGCTTTAACCTAGATGGTGTTCAGTTAACCGAAGGAGATGCGGAAAAGGCCAGGAATGCCGCACTTGAAGAGCGGGTTCCAGCAGTGGAGAGCATGACGCTGCCACAGCAAATTGTTGACTTCATTCCAAGCAATCCGTTTCAAGATTTAACTGGTGCCAGGCCGACATCAACGATTGCGGTGGTGATTTTTGCAGCGATTATCGGAATGGCCTACCTTGGGGTAAAGCGAAAGGAACCGGAGCATGCGGAGCTTTTCGCCAAAATCATTGATACGGTCTATTCAGTCGTCATGCGGGTTGTCACCCTGATTCTAAGGTTGACGCCATACGGAATTCTTGCAATTATCACAAGGGTGGCGGCCACAAGCGATTATGGTGCCATTGTGAAGCTTGGAACGTTCGTCATTGCCTCCTATGTCGCACTCGTGATTATGTTTATCGTTCATATGCTGCTATTGATGTCAGCAAAACTGAATCCGTTTAATTATGTAAAAAAATCAATGCCAACATTAACTTTTGCATTTACGTCCCGGACTAGCGCCGGAACACTGCCAATGACCATAAAAACGCAGACGAAGGATCTAGGTGTGTCCGAGGGGATTGCCAATTTCGCAGGCTCATTCGGATTGACGATTGGCCAAAACGGCTGCGCTGGGATTTATCAGGCAATGCTCGCCGTCATGGTTGCGCCGGCAGCCGGTGTGGACCCTACAAGTCTATCATTTATTCTCACACTTATACTCGTGGTAACCATCGGTTCATTTGGTGTTGCTGGAGTAGGCGGCGGTGCCACATTCGCGGCCCTTATCGTCTTATCCGTCATGAACCTGCCAATCGCTATCGTCGGGCTCCTGATCTCCGTCGAACCGTTGATTGACATGGGGCGTACCGCTTTAAACGTCAGCGGCGCGATGACAGCAGGCGTCCTCACAAGTAAAGTCACAGGCGAACTCGAAACAGACGTCTACCACCAGCCGGACATTGTCGAAGCCTAACCTTTTGATTGAAAAAGAGCTCCAAGCTGCTGCTTGGGGCTCTTTGTAAAAAGGGCAGTTCTACGTGACCAAAAAAATGAAAAGAAGGCTGAACTGGTCACGTAGAGAGGTTCTACGTGACCAAAAAAATGAAAAGAAGGCTGAACTGGTCACGTAGAGAGGTTCTACGTGACCAAAAAAATAAAAAGAAGGTTAAATTGGTCACGTAAAGAGGTTCTACGTGACCAAAAAAGTGAAAAGAAGGCTGAACTGGTCACGTAGAGAGGTTCTACGTGACCAAAAAAATAAAAAGAAGGTTAAATTGGTCACGTAAAGAGGTTCTACGTGACCAAAAAAGGGAAAAGAAGGCTGAACTGGTCACGTAGAGAGGTTCTACGTGACCAAAAAAGTGAAAAGAAGGCTAAATTGGTCACGTAGAGAGGTTCTACGTGACCAAAAAAATAAAAAGAAGGTTAAATTGGTCACGTAGAGGAGTTCTACGTGACCAAAAAAATAAAAAGAAGGTTAAATTGGTCACGTAGAGGAGTTCTACGTGACCAAAAAAATGAAAAGAAGGCTAAATTGGTCACGTAGAGGAGTTCTACGTGACCGAAAAAATGAAAAGAAGGCTAAATTGGTCACGTAAAGAGGTTCTACGTGACCAAAAAAGGGAAAAGAAGGTTAAACCGGTCACGTAGGGCATTTTTCAAATCGCGACACCCAAATCATACAATCTATCAAACAATTTCTATGAATTTTATGATGTTTTGTCTAATGACATCTTCCAACAAGGGTCTATAATTAAAATTAACTGAATATTTTTAAAAATGGAGACGAACCAATCCAAAGGAGGGTTAAAATAATGCAAAAACAAAAAATCCAAATTAATAGGGCACGGCTGAAGCAAGAGTTGGAGCGCTTTGCAGAGTTTGGCAGGACGGAAAACAATGGTGTCACTCGGCTTTCTCTGTCAGACGAGGACCGCCGCGTGCGGGATTACTTCCGAACTTGCTGCGAGGAATTAGGGATGACGGTCAAGGTCGACGATATGGGCTGCATGTACGCCACCTTGCAAGGAACGGAAAACAAGCCGCCAATCCTGATTGGTTCCCATCTCGATTCTGTCAAAAAAGGCGGCCGTTTTGATGGAGTCCTTGGTGTCCTGACCGGGTTGGAAGTCGTCCGGACATTGGTTGACCAAAACATCAAGCCGAAAATCCCGATTACTATTGTGAATTTTACCAATGAAGAAGGGGCAAGGTTCGAGCCTTCGATGATGGCTTCCGGTGTTCTCTCTGGAAAATTTGATAAAGCAACAATGAAGGCAAAGAAGGATGCTGACGGCACAACCTTCGGTGAAGCCCTCAAGGAGATTGGCTACGAAGGCAGTGTAGAAAATCGACTCATGGAGGCATCAGCCTTCCTTGAACTCCATATCGAGCAAGGCCCGATCCTCGAATCGGAAAAGCAGACCATTGGTGTAGTAGAATGCGTCGTCGGGATGGGCTGCTTTGAAATTGAAGTCACTGGTGAGTCCAATCATGCCGGGACAACCCCGATGAACATGCGAAAGGATGCCCTGTTTGCTGCCAACAACCTCATCAACGAAATCCGCACACGTTTGAGCTCGCTTGATCCTGACCTGGTGTTTACCATCGGCCGGGTAAATGTGTATCCAAGCATCCATACCGTCATTCCAAATAAAGTCGTGTTTACACTTGAGGCTCGCCACAAAGACATGGAAATTGTTAATACCTTTAAGGCCTTCGTTCAAAGTCTGCAAAACTTTAGCAACAATGAGGGCTGTGAGATAAAGGTTACCAAATTGTGGGACCGTGAAACAGTTTGGTTCGAGCCGGAGCTGTGCAATCTTTTAGAACAGTCCGCCGAAACATTAGGCTATACCCATAAACGCATGGTCAGCGGTGCCGGACATGACGCCCAGTTCATCGCCAGCTACGTTCCAACCGCAATGCTGTTTGTTCCAAGTGTGAATGGGAAAAGTCACTGTGAGGAAGAACTCACCTCATGGGAGGATTGTGAAAAAGGGGTAAATGTTATTCTAGATACGGTTCTAAACCTGTTAGCAAAGTGATTCGCAAATAAAACAGCGATTTCCGCAACTAAATCGTTGAAAGTCCCGAATAAAACTACGAAAATTGCAAATAAAACTACGAAAATCGCAAATAAACTTAAACCCCGCTGAACTCACGGCAGGGTTTTTTTCTTTTTTTAAAAAGCAAAACCATCAGTAAAATGAGTATTTTTAAACGAATCAAGCCAAGTGGATTGTCGATACCCACAAAGGGAACATTCGCGTGGAAAGTGTTTTTGGAAAGGGCAGCACATTTGTCATTGGGATTCCGCAAATAAACTTAAATGTAAAATAAAGGAATGTATTCCATTAAAAGATTATCTGATATATGATAGAAAATATACTGGATAATGGGTGTGGGCCATTGAATCTACTAGACTACGTTGTTAATCTTTCACTTTTTTCATTATTAGTTAGTGCACCATTAGTAATCCAATCCTTCTTTCCTTTTAAGCCGATTAAACATCAAAGGCTCATTGGCGGAATTTATGGAGGGATCGTGTCAGCCATCCTTGTAGTATTATCCTTCGAACGTGAAGGGTATGTATACGATATACGCTACGCTGCAGTCATTCTCAGCTTTGCTTATTTAGGACCTGTTGGCGGCCTGATTGCGGCTGCTTTTTCTATTGCGGCCAGGCTTTTAGCCGGTGGTCACTGGTTAACACCTGTAATTGGCTGGCTTGTCATCATCGCTGGTTTTCTTATCGTGCATTTTTTGACAACCAAGCTTAAGGCTGTAAAAAAACGGTCGCCTTATTTTTGATTTATATGATTGTTTACATCATTGATGTCCCAATCATTTTTAATGTCTTTCCAGACAAGCCGATGTTCCATTTCCAATACATTCTGTTTGTTATGTTGGGTGTGATCTTGGGCGTTTTACTAATTGAGTCGTATCTAAAGCTGTATCGGTTAAATAATAGGCTGCTAGAAACGTATAAAATGGTAGAGGAGAGCGAATCCAAGTATCGCCTTATCGCGGAAAATACCTCCGACTTGATCAAGGTAATGGATAAGCAGCATGCGATCAGCTACTTTTCCCCGTCACATCAGCTTGTTTTGGGTTATGATATGTCTGAATTAGAGGGCAAAGAATTATGCTGTTTCATTCATCCTGATGATATCGAGATGTTTAGAAATACTATTCAGGGCATGTTCCAATCGAAAGAGTCGCAAGCGATGGAATTTCGCTTTCGGCACAAGGATGGCATCTGGCTTGAATTTGAGTCCCGTTGCGTCCCCGTTGAAGGAGAAAATCAGGCTGTCGAACATATCGTCATTATTAGCCGTGATATTTCTGAACGGAAAAAATCAGAGGAAATCCTGCTTCAATCTGAAAAACTATCGATTGTTGGTGAGCTTGCGGCAGGAATCGCTCATGAAATCCGCAATCCGTTGACAACGATAAAGGGATTTATCCAGCTTCACAAGTCGACAAATAGTAATTTTGAGTATAGTGAATTGCTGCTGGGTGAGCTTGAGAGGATTGAAACGATCACGAGCGAAATGCTCACGTTGGGCAAACCGCAGGCGGTTAAGCTGGTCACCGCAAATTTGCGGGAGCTGATTCAAAATACAATGGAGCTGCTCTCCCCGCAAGCATTGATGAACGGAATTCAGTTTCAAATGGTCTCAGATGAATCGCCGTTTTATATAACTTGTGAAAAAAATCAGCTGAGGCAAGTGTTCCTGAATATCTTTAAAAATGCCATGGAGGCGATGCCAGAGGGCGGAGAAATACTGGTTCAGCTTCAAAACGGTACCCCGGGTGAATGCGTTGTTTCGGTCAAGGACCATGGCTGCGGCATTCCAGAAGAGCTGCTGCCGCGTTTGGGCGAGCCGTTCTACAGTTTAAAAGAAAAGGGAACAGGACTCGGCATCATGATCTGTCATAAAATTATCAAGCAGCACCATGGCACAATCACCTACCACAGCAAAGAAAACGAAGGAACCCTAGTAGAAATAAGATTGCCGTTAGAACAGTAAGGGAAAAGGCGAAGTGAAGCTCCTCAGTGAGGGTTCCTTCGCCTTTTGTTTTAATAGACTATACTAATTAAAACCAGCTAATAGTTTGTCAACATTTTTCAGTAAAAAGTTAAAAATACACGTGTTATACTAAAAATAAGCATGCCAAATAACCTTCCCTCACTACTATACTGGAAGGTTTTGTTTTATTTAGTTATATATAGGATTTAATCCATATCATGGAAATTTGTTTTGCTTTTTAGTAAGGCATAAATCCAATGTAATAACTTATTAACACAGGCAATGACAGCTACTCTATAAGGTTTTCCTTCGTCTCGCTTTTTGTCATAAAAAGCTCTTAACCTTTTGTTACGTGGGATGATTTCTTCTGTTGTTTTCTTCCTACGAGAATCACGTATCCCACTTTGAACTGCCAGATATAAAGCATGTCTGAGCCTGATAGAACCTCGTTTAGTGATACGGTTTTTCGAGGCGGTAAATTTACCTGAGGAATAAACACTTGGATCGACTCCTGCGAATGCTATCAGCTTTTTTGCGTGATTAAACCGATCTATCTCTCCAATTTCGGAAATAATCGTGGCGGCGATTTTTTCTCCGATCCCAGGGATAGACTGGATAATCTTATATTCTTCAAATTCTTTAGCTAGGGCATCTATTTCTGCTTGTAACTTCGATAGATGCTCTTGGTATTGAAGAATTATATTTGCCAGTATTTCGATATTGATAATATGACTCTGATATAAGTTTTTTTGAAACGGGTTACGAAGGGCCGCATTTCTTAATGCTTGGGCCTTTTCTTTTGCCCATTTTTTCGAGCGACTATGGCACAGTGAGGTAATCTTAGCTGCTATTTCACACTCGCTTGCACTTAACACCGCTTCAGAAGTTGGAAAAGCTAGAAGAGTAAGCAATGAAACCTTTGAAAATAAACTCCCGAATACACCTTTAAACTCAGGAAAAACCTGATCCAAAATAGCGTGAAATTGTAACTTTGTTTGAGCTGCTACTTCAGCTAAAGACTCTTGTTGCCTTGTAAGATTTCGAAGGTTTAAAAGTTGTATTCCACGCTTTTTGTGGGGCTCTAATTCCTCTTTATAATACAATTCACATAAATGGTAAGCATCAATCGCATCCGTTTTTACCTTTCTAAGACTTGAACTTTTAGCTCTATGAGAAATAAGTGGGTTCACAATAATATAGACATAGTTCTGTTCCTCCAAAAAATGAACAACAGGAGTATGATAATGACCTGTCGATTCCAACACAACCGAAGGTTGATGACCACCTGTTATTTTTTCAAGTTCTTTAAGGAATCTCAATAACTTCCCCAGGCCATCAAGATTATGTTTAAAACTAAATCCCTTACGATACGGTTTCCCCTTATCTAAAAAGCCCTGAACTTGGCTTTCCCCATTTGCTACATCCAGACCTACGACTGGATTCATGACTTAATCTCCCCCTCCAAAATATAGTATTAGTCGGTAACCCCTAAAGCTCCTTGTAATGTCATAGGTTCGCTTGTTAAACGGGATCTGCGTCCCAACCAGCCCGAAACATGTTCATACAAGTAGGGGGTGAACAGTTTTGATTTCGGGATCAAGTCCCACGTTTGAGCCGTTCTACCCCGACTACCGCTATAATAAGACTAATAAGAAAAAGGTCAACCAGAAAAATCTGGCTAACCTTATATTACGAACGTTTGGATAACTTCGAAACCACGAGGATATCATGTTATCCGTAAGAGGGAAATCAAATGGGATATACTAATCAAACATTTGATTGAAGCACTACCGAAACTAATTAAAACCAGCTAATAGTTTGTCAACATTTTTCAGTAAAAAGTTAAAAATACACGTGTTATACTAAAAATAAGCATGCCAAATAACCTTCCCTCACTACTATACTGGAAGGTTTTGTTTTATTTAGTTATATATAGGATTTAATCCATATCATGGAAATTTGTTTTGCTTTTTAGTAAGGCATAAATCCAATGTAATAACTTATTAACACAGGCAATGACAGCTACTCTATAAGGTTTTCCTTCGTCTCGCTTTTTGTCATAAAAAGCTCTTAACCTTTTGTTACGTGGGATGATTTCTTCTGTTGTTTTCTTCCTACGAGAATCACGTATCCCACTTTGAACTGCCAGATATAAAGCATGTCTGAGCCTGATAGAACCTCGTTTAGTGATACGGTTTTTCGAGGCGGTAAATTTACCTGAGGAATAAACACTTGGATCGACTCCTGCGAATGCTATCAGCTTTTTTGCGTGATTAAACCGATCTATCTCTCCAATTTCGGAAATAATCGTGGCGGCGATTTTTTCTCCGATCCCAGGGATAGACTGGATAATCTTATATTCTTCAAATTCTTTAGCTAGGGCATCTATTTCTGCTTGTAACTTCGATAGATGCTCTTGGTATTGAAGAATTATATTTGCCAGTATTTCGATATTGATAATATGACTCTGATATAAGTTTTTTTGAAACGGGTTACGAAGGGCCGCATTTCTTAATGCTTGGGCCTTTTCTTTTGCCCATTTTTTCGAGCGACTATGGCACAGTGAGGTAATCTTAGCTGCTATTTCACACTCGCTTGCACTTAACACCGCTTCAGAAGTTGGAAAAGCTAGAAGAGTAAGCAATGAAACCTTTGAAAATAAACTCCCGAATACACCTTTAAACTCAGGAAAAACCTGATCCAAAATAGCGTGAAATTGTAACTTTGTTTGAGCTGCTACTTCAGCTAAAGACTCTTGTTGCCTTGTAAGATTTCGAAGGTTTAAAAGTTGTATTCCACGCTTTTTGTGGGGCTCTAATTCCTCTTTATAATACAATTCACATAAATGGTAAGCATCAATCGCATCCGTTTTTACCTTTCTAGGACTTGAACTTTTAGCTCTATGAGAAATAAGTGGGTTCACAATAATATAGACATAGTTCTGTTCCTCCAAAAAATGAACAACAGGAGTATGATAATGACCTGTCGATTCCAACACAACCGAAGGTTGATGACCACCTGTTATTTTTTCAAGTTCTTTAAGGAATCTCAATAACTTCCCCAGGCCATCAAGATTATGTTTAAAACTAAATCCCTTACGATACGGTTTCCCCTTATCTAAAAAGCCCTGAACTTGGCTTTCCCCATTTGCTACATCCAGACCTACGACTGGATTCATGACTTAATCTCCCCCTCCAAAATATAGTATTAGTCGGTAACCCCTAAAGCTCCTTGTAATGTCATAGGTTCGCTTGTTAAACGGGATCTGCGTCCCAACCAGCCCGAAACATGTTCATACAAGTAGGGGGTGAACAGTTTTGATTTCGGGATCAAGTCCCACGTTTGAGCCGTTCTACCCCGACTACCGCTATAATAAGACTAATAAGAAAAAGGTCAACCAGAAAAATCTGGCTAACCTTATATTACGAACGTTTGTTTAATTGAGCAGAAACATAGTAAATCTTAGAGGTGGCGGGATAAAATAAAAGAAGGTAAATTTTTCAAAAAGGCTGTGGTGGCGATGTGTTTAATTTTGTTTGCTTATAAGGTGCATCCTGTTTATAAATTAATCGTGGCGGCAAACCGTGATGAGGTATACAAAAGGGAGACTGCTCCGGCCCATTACTGGGAGGACCATCCTGAAATTCTTGCTGGGCGTGACCTTGAAAAAATGGGTACGTGGATGGGAGTCACCAAAACAGGACGGTTTGCCGCGTTAACGAACTACCGCAATCCCCAGGAAGTAGCCGAAGGGAAGCGTTCGCGAGGAGAACTGGTCGCTGATGCGCTTTTGTATAATGGCAATGTGCAAGAATACATGAAAGAACTTTTGGAAAAAAAGGATCTCTATCCAGGCTACAACTTGCTAGCTGGAGACCAAAATGAACTTTACTACTATTCTAATATTGGCGGAGAACTTCAAAAACTTGAGCCGGGGATATATGGCGTCAGCAATCATTTGTTAAATACCGAATGGCCGAAGGTGCAAAAAGGCAAGGAGCAATTATCAAAAGTGATGCATGGCAAACAGGAAATTCTGATCGACGAGCTATTCTCTCTGCTGCAAAGCGCTGACCCTGCTCCTGATGAAATGCTGCCAAAGACTGGGGTTTCATTGGAGATGGAGCGAATGCTGTCGCCGTTATTTATCAGCAGTGAGCACTATGGTACCAGAAGCTCCACCGTCATGTTGATGGATGGAAATGTAGTTCAATACATTGAGCGGGTTTTTACGAAGGATGAAGTGAAGCAACAAAAATTTACGCTTCAAATATGAAGATTAAATGCAGTGGATTCCTATTAAAGGGAATAGCTGCATTTTTTTTATTTCGATTTTAGTAAAACTTTTACTAAAACAATTGCGGAGTTTTACCTGTGGGGAGTAAAATAAAAGCATAATAGTATGCAGGAGGATACCCAATATGAACGTAACTGCATTGAATGAAACATTCCAAGCTGTATTTAAAACTTTACCCGAAAAAACGTTTTTCGCACCTGGCAGGATTAATTTAATCGGGGAACATACCGACTATAACGGCGGTCATGTTTTTCCTTGTGCGATTACCTATGGGACCTATGCTGTTGCCCGAAAACGGGAAGACCAGCTTGTTCGTGTGTACTCCGAAAATTTTCCGGATAAAGGGATTATTGAATTTAGCTTACAGGAGTTGGACTACGACAAGGCTCATAATTGGGGTAACTATCCCAAGGGGATGATTCGCTATATAAAGGAGGCGGGCTACGGAATCCCCAATGGATTCGAGTGCGTCATTAAAGGGAATATCCCCAATGGTGCCGGACTATCGTCTTCTGCTTCAATTGAAATGCTGACAGGAGTTTTAATAAAAGGGCTGTTCCAGTTAGAGATCCCTACCTTGGAGTTAATCAAGCTTGGCAAGCGGGTCGAAAATGAATTTATCGGGGTAAACAGCGGGATTATGGATCAGTTTGCCATTGGCATGGGCAAAAAGAATGCGGGTATTCTGTTAGATTGCCAGACTCTTAAGTATGAATACGCCCCAATTCAACTTGAAAACCACAAAATCATTATTATGAATACAAACAAACGCAGGGAGTTAGCGGATTCGAAATACAATGAACGCCGTGGTGAATGTGAAGAGGCACTAAGCCAGCTGCAGCAAAGGCTCCCAATCGAAGCACTTGGGCAGCTTTCCCAACAAGAGTTTGAGGAGAGCAAATATCTGATTACCAATGAAACTGTCCGCAAGCGGGCAAAGCATGCAGTCTATGAAAATAGGAGAACAATCAAGGCACTTGAGGAATTAAAGGCTGGAAATTTGATTGCCTTCGGTCAGTTGATGAACCAATCACATGTCTCACTGCGAGACGACTATGAGGTGACCGGAGTCGAATTGGATCGTTTAGTAGAAGCTGCCTGGAATCAACCGGGAGTTCTTGGTGCACGGATGACGGGTGCCGGTTTTGGCGGCTGTGCAATCGCAATCGTTGCTAATGAAACAGTTGAAAGTTTTATAGAGAATGTCGGTGCTGCTTATAAAGATAAGATTGGCTATGAGGCAGAATTCTATGTTGCGAGCATTGGTGACGGGGCAAAAGAATTAGAAATGGTATGAGAGGGTGAAGAGGATGATTCATCAACGGATTCAGCAGCTGCTTAATCAAGCGCTTGCCGCCAAACTCTTGGCGCAGGAGGATGAAATCTATGCCCGCAACCAAATCCTGTCACTGTTGCACCTGACGGAGTTTGTGGAAAGTACTCAAGAAACCCATCTGGAGATTCCCGATCTACTTGAAATGATTATTGATTACGCCTGTGAGCAAGGAATTGTTGAGGATATTTTTGATGAAAGAGAGATTTTCGCGAGCAAAATCATGAACTGTTTAATAGCAAGACCATCAGAGGTCAATCGCAAATTTTTTGAAAAATATTTGCAGAGCCCGGAGGATGCAACAAGGTATTTTTACGAGTTAAGTAAAAATAGCAACTACATTCAAATGAAGCAGATTCAGAAAAATATCGTATACAAGGCTCCCACAGAATATGGCGAGTTGGATATAACGATCAATTTATCAAGGCCGGAAAAAGACCCGAAAAGTATCGCAAGGGAACGTCAGGTGAGGCAAACATCCTACCCGAAATGCCTGCTTTGTGTTGAAAATGAGGGCTACGCCGGCAGAATTGGACATCCGGCCCGCTCGAACCACCGAACGATTCGCTTGAACCTGCTGGGGGCGCCTTGGTATTTGCAGTATTCACCGTATGTTTACTACAACGAGCACTGTATCCTGTTATCTGAAGAGCATACAGAGATGAAAATCAGTCCGACGACCTTTTTGCGCCTGTTGTCGTTTGTCGAGCAATTTCCGCACTATTTTTTAGGCTCGAATGCCGATATTCCCATCGTTGGCGGCTCGATTTTATCCCATGAGCATTATCAGGGGGGCCATTATCAGTTTGCGATGGCAAAAGCATCGGATGATTGGACCTTTGGAATGGCAAGGTTTCCTGATGTTTCAGGTGCTGTTGTCAAATGGCCGATGTCCGTGATTCGTCTTCAATCTAGGCGAATTCACTCGCTTGTAGAGGCAGGCGAACACATACTGATAAATTGGAAAAATTACAGCGACCCATCACTTGATATTATCGCCAGGACAGGAGAGACTCCACATAATACAATTACTCCGATTGCCCGCAAAGCCGGTGACCTATTCCAACTGGACTTGGTGCTGCGGAATAACCGCACGAATGCGGAACATCCGCTGGGAATATTCCACCCTCATGCTGATGTTCATCATATTAAGAAGGAAAACATCGGGTTAATTGAGGTCATGGGACTTGCCGTACTGCCTGCACGATTAAAGGATGAACTGGCGGAAGTTGAGAAGTATATCCTTGGAAAACCAAGTGCTGTGGCTGCTTATCATTTGGAATGGGCGGAACAGTTAAAGACGCGTTTAGGCAATGCAGCGAACGAATCCAATATCGAAACATTAGTCAGAGAAGAAGTAGGGATGAAGTTTTTGAGAGTATTAGAGGATGCCGGTGTGTTTAAACGGGATGAAGCGGGAACTGCCGGGTTTCGCCGATTTATTCAAACAATAAGCGGAGGGGGGAACCTATGAAAATCGTAGACACAGTATTTGGCCATTACCATGGGGAGCCCGTGTTGGAATATACGTTAACCAATGATTCAGGAATGTCGGTATCTTGTCTGAATTACGGTTGTGTGATTACAAAAATTATCGTACCTGACCGCAACAATAATTTTGAAAATGTGGTTCTTGGCTTTGATAACTTTGATGATTACTTGGAATTGTCGCCATACTTCGGTGCGGTGGTGGGCCGGGTGGCAGGGCGGATTAAGGACGCCAAGTTTGAACTTGATGGAGAAGAATATCAACTGGCTGCCAATGAGGACCCGAACCATTTGCATGGCGGAAAGCAGGGGTTTAACTCCGTTATTTGGCAAACGGAGCGCATTCAACAAGACGATGCAATTGGTTTACGTTTTTCTTATCTAAGTCAGGACGGCGAAGAAGGGTATCCAGGAAATCTGGATACTAGTATTATCTATCTTTTGTCCAATAGTAATGAGTTGACCATTACTTATCAGGCGAAAACAGATAGAAAAACACCGGTAAACTTAACGAATCACTCGTATTTTAATTTAAGCGGCAATGTGAAACGGGATTGCTGTGAGCATATTCTTCAAGTGGAAAGTGATTCTTTTCTGGAACTTGGACCTGATTTGATTCCTACTGGGAAGATGCTCAACTCAAAGGGAACTCCATTTGATTTTAATCAAGGGCGTTTACTTCAGTCTGGTATCAAATCGTCTCATCCGCAAAATGTTCTGGCCGGAAACGGGTACGACCATCCGCTCGTTTTTAACAAACCCGGGGAAAATACAATCACGTTAAGTGATAAAGAAAGCGGCAGGTCACTTTTGGTGACAACAGATCAGCCTAGTGTAGTTGTTTATACGGGAAATTACCTTGAGGGGCCGTATTCGATATCGGGTATCATCGCAAAGAACTATTTGGGTGTATGTCTGGAAACACAGGGGCTGCCGGATGCCGTCCACCAACCGGATTTTCCGTCTGTTGTTTTGAATCCGGGGAAAGAATATTATACAACAACGAAGTATCGGTTTTTTTCTAATAAAATAGGAGTTTGAAAAAATGGCAACAATTAAAGATATTGCAACAAAAGCAGGTGTATCGATCGCCACTGTCTCAAGGGTGCTGAATTACGATAATACCCTGTCTGTCAGCGATGAAACGAAAAAACGAATTTTTGAAGCGGCAGAAGAACTGGATTATAAGAAAAAAGCAGGTGGCCGCAAGCCAGAGCTTGGGAAGATAGTTCTTTTTCAGTGGTATACCGAAAAGGAAGAGCTTGAGGATTTATATTACATGTCCATTCGATTAGGCGTGGAAAATCGCTGCAGGCAGCATGGAATGGGAGTGGTCAAATACTTTCAGGAGAGCTTGGAGGAATTAAAACAGGAAGAGATTCAAGGACTGATTGCCATCGGGAAATATAGTCATAAGCAGGTTGATGAACTCTCCTCTGTTACGCAAAATATTGTGTTTGTCGATTTCTCCCCTGATGAAGAGCAGTTTGATTCTGTTGTCGCTGATTTTGAACATGCTACCGTAAAGGTCCTTGACTATTTGCTGGATAAGGGTCATAAACAAATTGGCTATCTTGGGGGCAGGGAGGAGTTTAAAGACCAAACCTCAGCCATTGAAGATCCACGGGAGCGGGCTTTTAAGCGGCATTTAGCGGAACATGGACTGTTAAATGAAGTCTTTATGTATACGGGGACGTTTTCAGTGGACAGTGGCTATTCGCTTATGAAAAAAGCCATACAGGAACATGGGGACAACCTGCCGACCGCGTTCTTTGCCGGGAATGACCCGCTTGCAATCGGGGCCTTAAGGGCGCTGCTTGAAGCGGGAATCTCTGTACCGGAACGTGTGAACGTGATCGGTGTTAACGATATAAGTGTCTCGAAATATGTATTCCCCGCCTTAAGCACGGTGAAGGTTCATACTGAACTAATGGGAGAGACCGCCGTTGATACGCTATTAGAACGAATACAAGGCAGGCAAATACCCAAAAAAATAACCATATCCACAAAACTCATCATTAGAAATAGCAGCCTATAAAAAAGCAAAATCGATAGAAAAAAAAGAAAAAGCAGGAAAACTATTAAGGAAGGCGAAATTGTCCATCTGGGGTGGACAATTTCGCCTTTTTGTAGCTCTTTTCTCAACGTTTGTTTGCTACTCTGTTTCTGTTATGAGGTGATAAAGTCGCCCCCGTTGACGTGCAGGGTTTGGCCAGTGACATATCTGGAGTCATCGCTGGCGAGGTAGACGTAGGCAGGGGCGAGTTCAAAGGGCTGGCCAGCTCGTTTCATCGGTACATCAGTACCAAAGGTTGTGACATGCTCGGCGGAAAATGATGCTGGAATAAGCGGAGTCCAGATGGGGCCTGGGGCAACCGCATTGACTCGGATTCCCTGTTCAACGATCGATTGGGAGAATGAACGTGTAAAGGATACGATGGCCCCCTTGGTAGCGGAGTAGTCGATTAATGTTTTTTCACCCCGATAAGCAGTA
The DNA here is from genome assembly GCF_055381825.1 of Neobacillus sp. B24. Taxonomy (NCBI): domain Bacteria; kingdom Bacillati; phylum Bacillota; class Bacilli; order Caryophanales; family Bacillaceae; genus Neobacillus; species Neobacillus sp. B24. The sequence goes on from NZ_AP035777.1 coordinate 545,714, forward strand.
ATGGAAGCAGTGTTAATAATCGAACTTCCTTCTTTAAGGTGGGACATTGCCGCCTGAGTCATAAAGAAATACGAAAAAATATTGGTTGCAAAGGTATGAATCAACTGCTGCTCCGTGATATCTGTCAACCGGTCCTGTGGGTATTGAACAGCACAATTGTTAACGAGAATATCCAGCTTTCCAAATGTTTGCAACACCTGTCCAACAACCTTGGTGCAATTCTCTTTAAAGCGCAAGTCTGCAGGGATGGCCAAGCAGCGTCTGCCAATTTCCTCCACTCTTGCCTTGGTTTCCTCTGCATCTCGCTCCTCATAGAGATAGGCGATCGCGATATCTGCTCCTTCCTTGGCAAAAGCGTAGGCAACAGCGCGGCCAATCCCGCTGTCACCTCCGGTTATGATGGCAATCTTGCCCTCGAGCCTTCCACTCCCTTTATAATTCGGATTCTCGGATATTGGTCTTGGGTCCATTAAGTATTCAAGACCAGGCTGCTGGTCCTGATGCTGCGCCGGAAAAGCCAGCGGCTGCTCCTCACATTTTGTTTCTTTGCCGTAGTATGGATATATCGGATAGTCTCTCATGTAAGTACCTCCTTAGGCGTTCATCTAGAACACTATATTCCAAGATGCTCCGGGAGTGACAGTACTAAAACAAAAGCACATCTCTATCCCCTAAATAAGTTTTTCTTATTGTTTTTCTTAAAAACTATGAAATTTATTTATCGCCCTAACAGGAATATACTGTAAATGAAAGGAACAAGGGGGTGCAGTACATGGAATACATTGCTCTATTTATCATTGGAATTTGTGCGACAACAATTGGAACATTGGCAGGTGGAGGCGGATTAATTAGTCTACCGGCCATGTTGCTTTTAGGACTGCCGGTCCACTCCGCGATTGGTGCGAATAAAGTTTCGAATACAATAAGTTCTTTTTCTAGCTTCTATCATCTATATAAAAAGAAAGAAATCTCGCTAAAGGAAGCGTGGTGGATTATCCCTGTCAGCCTTGGCGGCGGGGCAAGCGGCGGTTTTATTGCTTCAAGGATATCGGCAGAAAATTTGTATATCATCGCTATTATTCTCTTATTTTTTGCGTTCATCACATCGTTTAATAAGAAAGGGAACTTTGCAGGCCAAGAGAGTCTGAAAGCAAACAAAATCAGCGTGCCCGGTCTCTATGGCATTGGAATTTATGACGGCCTGTTTGGTCCGGGGCAGGGGACGCTAATGTTATATTTGTTCGGATTTTTGAGTATCGCCTACATCAAGGCGGTCGGTTTGGTCCGCCTGGCCACTTTTTCGAGCTGTTTTGGTGCAGCGCTTACTTACATCGCCACGGGAAAAATAATTTGGCCGCTAACGCTGGCTCTTTTGCTCGGTTCCCTGACAGGAGCACAAATCGGTGTACGGATTGCTGAAAAATTGCAGCCGAAATTTATAAAGCCGATCCTAAGAGTCGTCACAGTCGGATTGATTCTTCAAATCATAGTCGAGAAGGTAATCTAGCTTCAATATAAAAGGGAATTGAACAAAAATCCAATTCCCTTTTTCCATCAATTATTGATGAACTTTTTCTTTTTTCTGACTGCCTGCATCGGCGTTCGACCAATCGTTTCGGATGATATAATCGAATGCACCAAGTGAAGCCGTTGCACCAGATCCCATCGAAATGATGATTTGCTTATAGGCGCTGTCAGTACAGTCACCTGCGGCAAATACACCAGGAACGCTGGTTGCACCATGCTTGTCGACAACGATTTCACCCATACGGGTTTTTTCAAACGTATCATCTAACCAATCGGTATTAGGTACAAGGCCAATCTGAACAAATACACCTTGTAATTCAACGTGGTGCTCTTTGCCTGTTGCACGGTCAATATAGGTAATCCCGTTGACCTTATCAGTACCGGTAATTTCCTTGGTTTGAGCGTTTTTAATTACCGTTACATTTGGCATACTAAATAGTCGATCTTGCAGGACAGAATCTGCCTTCAGTTCCGGAGCAAATTCAATAACCGTTACATGCTTGACAATCCCCGCTAGGTCAATGGCCGCTTCAATACCAGAGTTTCCGCCGCCAATAACGGCAACGTCTTTTCCTTCAAATAAAGGACCATCACAGTGAGGGCAATAAGCCACGCCTTTGTTTTTGAACTCCGCTTCACCAGGAACGTTGACATTACGCCAGCGGGCACCTGTTGACAGGATGACGGTTTTGCTTTTTAAAACAGCACCATTTTCCAGTTCAACCTCGATATAGTCTTTCTTCTCCAGACGTTTGGCACGCTGTAAATTCATGACATCGACGTTGTATTCTTTCACATGCTCTTCAAGACTGGCCGCAAGCTTCGGACCTTCGGTATATTTCGTACCGATGAAGTTCTCAATGCCGAGCGTATCCATAATCTGACCGCCAAAGCGCTCAGCCACGATACCTGTACGAATACCTTTACGAGCCGCATAGATAGCTGCACTCGAACCAGCCGGGCCGCCGCCAACGACAAGCACATCATATGGCTCTTTGCCTTCAAACTCTGATGCATCAGCGGTGCTGCCCATCTTGGCAAGGATTTCTTCAAGTGACATCCGGCCGCCCCCGAAAGATTCTCCATTAAGGAACACAGTCGGTACTGCCATGATATTCTTGCTTTCAACTTCAGCTTTATATGCCGCACCATCAATCATCGTATGAGTAATGCCAGGATTAAGGACACTCATTGCGTTTAGTGCTTGGACAACATCAGGGCAGTTATGACATGTTAAGCTGACATACGTTTCAAAGTGGTATTCACCTTTCAGGTTTTTCACCTGGTCAATGACTTTTTGATCAACCTTAGGAGCGCGTCCGCTTACTTGCAGGAGTGCCAATACTAATGAAGTAAATTCGTGTCCAAGAGGAACACCGGCAAAAGTGACTCCGGTTTCCTCTCCAATACGGTTCACGCTAAAGCTTGGTGTTCTTTCTAATGTTGTTTTTTCTAGTTTAATTCTAGGTGACATAGACACAAGTTCATCTACAAGTGCCAGCATCTCGCGGGAAACATCATCGGAACCTGCGCTGACTTTAAGCAGAACGTCGCCTTCTAATAATTGAAGATATTGAGCTAATTGCGCTTTTATATCTGCATCTAGTATCATTTTGATCTAGCTCCTTAAATTTTGCCGACAAGGTCAAGGCTTGGCTTAAGTGTTTCTCCGCCTTCTTGCCATTTAGCAGGGCAAACTTCGCCTGGATTTTTGCGTACATATTGTGCTGCTTTGATTTTGTTAACAAGTGTGCTTGCGTCACGGCCGATACCGTCTGCGTTAATTTCCATAGCTTGTACAACACCATCTGGATCGATGATGAAAGTGGCGCGTTGAGCAAGACCTTCGTCATCTAAAACATCGAATAAAGTAGAAATTTTGTGTGAAGGGTCGCCAATCATTGTGTATTGAATTTTGCTGATGGCTGGTGAATGATCGTGCCATGCTTTATGTGTAAAATGAGTATCGGTTGAACAAGAGTATACTTCAACGCCAAGGTCCTTTAGAGTACCATATTGGTTTTGCAGGTCTTCAAGCTCAGTAGGGCAAACGAATGTAAAGTCTGCTGGGTAGAAGCAAAGAATGCTCCATTGACCTTTGAAAGTTTCATCAGATACACTGACAAAATCTCCGTTTTTGTAAGCTTGTGCTACGAATGGTTGTACTTCTTTTCCAATTAAAGACATGTTAAATCTTCCTCCTAGATAGGTTATATAGTAACTAATTACTTTCTTTTAATAATTAGTTATTTAAAATAATTCTAATACGATACATATTATTATATATTTTGTCGTAAATTGTCAAGCGATAGACCCTTTAATTTTTCAACCTCCAATTATCCATAATCTATACGCTACTATTTTAGGTTTTTTATAGGATTGATATACTCTCTTTTAAAAAATAAAAAAAGAGTTTTAATAGTAGAATGCTAATTTCAATTAGTAATATCAATTCTCAATAAAAGGAAGCAGGGGAGTGGTCAAAAGAACCGTCCCCTGCTTCCTTTCACAATTTCCCTATAAACGTCAATGACTTTAACTCTTCCGCATCCGTTCCGCCGTCCAGGATTTTTCGAACATCATTTAGTGTGTCTTTAAGTTCAACGGATTCCCCCTTTATTCCGGTGTACGCTTCCGCAACATAGAACGGCTGGGTGAGATAGGCTTCCAATCTTTCACCGCGGTTGTAGGTCTCCAGTTCAGCGGCTGGAATCCCGTCCAGCCCCCTAACGTTAACCAAAGAGCGCAATTCCCGGTAGCGGCGCAGCAGTTTTTGCGCACGTTGTTGAATGGATAGATGGTTTTGGTCCAGATGCGCGCCTTCCAATACGGAAGAAGTAGAGTAGATAGGGTTGACCGCAGGGAATTTATGCCGTGCTGCAAGGTCAAGGTCAAACTGAAATAATGTTTCAAGAGGACCATAAGGAAGGTCTTCGTCTACAGCACCACCCTTCAAGTCGAGAAGAAAGGTTGTCACTGATTGGATGTTGGTATTGTGGAGTTGTTCTTGGAGTTGATAAATTTCACCAGTGAGTACATGTGTGCGATCTGCTGTAAAAATAACATCATTATTCTTTCCAAGCGAAACAATTTGTTCAAAAGCCTTATCGATAGAATCGACAATGGCATCAACATCATCCGTAATATCATTTATTTCCGGATGATCTCCTTCCGGTTGCAGCAAAATGATGGAATAGCCTTGTTTCTTTAGACGATAGTATAACTCACCCAGCACGACTAGCTGACCCATTCCAGGCCGTGCCACTAATCCGACAGTTCCGCCTTTTGCGATAGGTGCAAATAAATCAAGCGTCTTTATTTTCGTTTCAATCATTTCTACCGACTCCCCCCGTAGTATCAATTCATCCAAACTGCATTGGGCCAATGAGGCCAGTGTCACCAAGGTACGAATTTCAGCGCGTCCGATGGGAATTTTCCCGGTACACAAGTTGGAAACGGTGGCTGGACGCAGGCCAACTGATTTAGCTGCACTTGTCAGGTTTGGTACCCTCCTGCGCAGCAGTGATACATTTAATCGTAAATTATCCAAAATTTCCACCTCCTTACTTTATATGGTAATATATTTTACTTTGTAAAGCAACAAAACGTTACTCTTCGGAGTAATAATTTTTACTCTTAACAAAAAGACGGTTCTGCAATTCCAAAATTGGAAGCACAGAACCGTTCACTAAATCACATCATACTAGCGTTTATGAAATTCTCTTTCCTCACCATAGCCAAGTGTGACGACATCTGTTTTGGAATAATCCTTTAATAGTTCTCTTAACTCGTGGTCTTTATCAATCATATAGCCAACCACAGGGAAGGCTTGCAGCAGCTGGGTCAGAGATTCTGGTGAAGGTGCTGTCTCATTTGATGGGAAGGTGTGACTCGGGATGACATACTTTACTTTTAATAAATGTTTAACGGCAAATGCAGCTTCCTTCGGCCCCATGGTGAAAAGCCCAGATGAAGAAAGGATGGCAATTTCAGGATCGTAGACATCTTGAATCAGCCTCATGTCGGACATCAATGCGGTATCGCCCGAGTGGTAAACTGTGTAATCATGATGAAAGTCAAAAATATAGCCTGCTGCCTCACCTGCATAAACAGGCGGGCCTTCTGTTTCACCGTAAGAGGAAGTGTGTTTGGCCGGTACCATTGTTACCGCAACATCACTAAGTGAAACAGTTCCGCCCGTATTGATTGGAAGCACATTTTTCATGCCCTTTTGAAGCAGGATTAACGCCAGCTCATACTGTGCCACAATCATGATGTCCTCCTTGTGGGCAACGAGCTTAGAGAGACCGCTGGAATGATCGAAATGGCCATGGGTTAAGAATACACAGTCAATAGATTTGTAGAAATCGACTGTATCCAAATGCGGAGGAAACCCGGGATTTAAATCAAAAAAGGGATCGATTAAATAGTTTCTTCCTTCATTGCTTTTAAAAAGATACATGGCATGCCCAAGCCGAGTTATTTTCATTAAAACACCCCTAATAGTTTTTATTACAATCTATTTATAAATGGGAAAAATATACCAAGTTATAGAGGCGTACAAAAAAGGTACCGGTCCTAAAGGGGGATTATCTTTAGGCCAGGTACCTTTCATTACATGCAAGCTTTATATTCATTCATGATGTTGTTGATAATGGTTTTTACGGGAAGGATTTCTTTGATTTCGTGCACTCTTGCCCCAGCAAAGACAAGGCCGTTTTCGCAATCACCATTCATTGAAGTAACCAAGGAATCCATTGTGCAAAACCGATAAGAGCAATTCTTCAGGCAATCAATACATTTCTTTATTTTCACCTTTTTTTCATCTGAAATCAGGTCAGTAAAATGGTTTTTGATTGCACGCCCTTGAAGTCCAACCGTTGTTTTTACCAAAATCAAATCTTCCTTGCGGGCATGTACGTATTTTTCTTTAAAGGATAGCGGTGCATCACATTCTTCACTGGCAACAAACCGCGTCCCCATTTGTACTCCGGATGCACCCATCTTTAAGACTCGCGCTAAGTCTTCACCGTTCATAATCCCGCCTGCGGCAATCACAGGAATCTTCACTGCTTCCACTACTTCAGGCAAAATCTCTAACATAGGCCGGTCAGTTCCGAGATGTCCGCCCGCTTCATGACCTTCGACAACAACCGCTGAGGCCCCAAGACGCTCCGACATTTTCGCAAGTCTGGCTGAGGAAACAATGGAAATTACAGGGATCCCTGCTTCCTTACCCCAAGCATACATATCCCTTGAGATTCCCGCCCCTGAGATGATGAAATCGACCTTTTCTTCAATAGCTGCTTTCATTTTTTCAGCGAAATCACTCATAGCAAAAAGCACGTTAACCCCAATATAGCCGGACCTCTCAATTTGTTCTCTGGCCGTCCTGATGTGTGACCTCATTTCCTCTACTGTAATCCCGGTTCCCGAGATAATTCCTATACCACCGGCGTTTGCAACAGCTGATGCCAAACCGCTTAAGGATATTCCTACGCCCATACCACCTTGCATAATGGGAAATTTCGGCATCATGTGACCGATCTTCAACTGTGGGAAATTCAAGCAAAAACCCCATTTCATCATTATTTTGTAGGATACCTTAACATTGTAGCAATAAAGTATCATTGATGAAGTGAGGAAATTAACACCTGCTCCTAATAGTTGATAAAAATTAAGTAGGGAAGAACCATGCTTCCTACACCTTAAGAATACACAGCAACGCAAAAATCATGCTGATGGCTGCGGCTAAAAATAAAATCCCGAATCCCCAAAAATCAATCAACAAGCCCAAAACTGGCGGGGAGACGATTGCAGCGAGTGAAGAGACCAGATAATATAATCCAGTCCGTGTTCCATTCCGCTGTTGGCTGCCAGTGGCGACTATAAAGGGGTAGGCATTAATATTGATACAGGCCCAGAACATTCCGCCAACCACAAGAAAAAGCCTCAAAACTATCAAGGATTCAACACTATTCAGCAAAGAAAAGACGATAAACAATCCAATGATGCCCGTGATGATGATTTTTTTCTCGCCAAATTTCGCTCCAAGCAGGCCGCTGGGAATGGAGGATAGGACGAAGCTTAATGAAAAAAACGCGAGCGAGAAGGCAGAGGCACTTTTGGACAGGCCGAGTTCTTTCACCCCATACAAGGTAAACAACGCTTCCATTCCCTGAATGGCCACAAACCAAAAGAAAATGGAAGCTAACAGGAAAATAGTAGCGCCGTTCAATTCACTCTTATAATCAAGTTTTATCTTAGTGGTTATCGTTTGCGGCAAGGCATCGCGGTTTTCTTTAATATTTTTATAAATTACTGTTAACGCCGCCAGGAAAATGGCCGCAACCAACAGAAATGGCAGGGCTTCAGCCATATTAAATAAAAACGCGCCAACACTAAACGCCAAGATTGCACCTAGTCCGCCCATAAAATTGATGATCCCGTTCGCCTTTGTCCGCTGCAGCTCCGGAGTAATATCAGGCATCAGCGCAATGGTCGGAGAACGGAAAATTGCCATGGATAAATTCATTCCTACCATAAAAACAATTAAAGTTATCAGGTTTGTATGGAAGGGAATAAGAGCGATAAATATAGCAGCCAATGGGGTCCCAATCAGTAAATAAGGCATGCGCCGGCCAAACCGTGTCTCGGTGGTGTCGCTGCGGTGACCAATATAAGGCTGCAGAAATAACGCGAAATAATTATCAATCGTCATCAGAAATCCGATTAATGCAGTGCTTTCGAGATAATCGTTCAGGAAGAAGGGAACGAAGCCGTTGTATAACGACCAGCCGATACTAATGCTGAAAAAACCAAACCCCAATAGCCAAATTTTCCTCATCTATAAAGCTCCCTTCCTGTTGTCATTTTGAAACATGAATGAGGTGGGGGGATAGGGCAAAAGAAGCAGAAAATGACCGAATGCTATTATCTTATGCGGGGTTTTTATTGTATTGCGTGTTCGTTTCCAACTTAATCCCTATAAAAATATAAAAATATTTTTAAAAAAGGTGTTGACGGATATTACCAATTATAATATTATCATTATTGAGAATGATAATAATAAAAAACAAGGGGTTAATTTTAGGGGGAGAAAGAGTATGGTCAGTACTGGAACGATTGTTGCGATGTTTGTACCGATTGTGTTTTCAATTGCTTTATTTGTGGGATTGATTTTGTATTATCGTAAGAGAACGGGGGTTGCGGCTAAGCCGGTCATCATTGGTGCAATCGGATTTGTAGTCATTACTCAGGTTTTGGAAAAAGTGTTGCACCTTGTTGTCATCAGCGCTTTTCCAAACTACGCCGACCATCCAGTGCTGTTTGGATTATACGGTGGTATGGCTGCTGGAACATTTGAAGAACTTGGCCGGTTCCTGTTATTCACTTGGCTGTTGAAAAAGTATCATGATTACAAAGGCGGCATCTCATTTGGAATCGGATGGGGCGGCATCGAAGCAGTTGTCCTGATGTTGATGATGATGGGTACAAATATTGCGTATGCGGTTTTGATTAATTCGGGCACATTTGAGTCCACATTAGGGAGTCAGATACCTGCCGACCAGGTGGCGGCCATTAAGGATACAGTATTAAGTCAGGGAATATCATTCTATTTATTGAGTGCAGTGGAACGGTTCTTTGCGGCATTCCTGCAGATTGCCTTCAGTTTATGGGTATTAATCGGTGTCGTGAAAAAGAAATTTTCCTATGTCATATTTGCAATTTTGATTCATGCTGCTTTTGACTTTCCACTTGTATTTTGGCAAACAGGCGCCTTTACAAATATGTGGTTACTCGAGCTATACGTGGCCATCGGCGGAATTATAGCGTTTGTTTTAATTAAAAAGGCAAGACCTCATCTGCAGTAATTGACTCAAGGACTCTTTCGCTATGCGGAAGGGTCTTTTTTTGATTATTGCTTTAAGGAAATCTTAAGGAACAAACATAATAATAGGCTTATTCCAAAAATAAAACATGTCCGGGCGGCGAAACCCTGGATTAAAAAAGGAGTAAGCCAAGATGAAAAAATGGATTTTAATATTGGTTAGTGTAGTACTAGTGGGGTATGTCGGCTATCAGTGGTACAACTCTAAAACAAGTACGACGGAGGCGGCCGCGGAACAAACACGAACTGCCACCGTACAAAAGGGAAAAATGGAAGTGAAGATCAGCGGTTCGGGAACGGTTGGGGCAGTAACGAGCGTTGATATCAAAACAAAGGAAAATAATAAGACCATTGATGAGGTACTGGTAGCAGCCGGTGAAGAAGTAAAAGCTGGTGAGGAGTTAATTACCTATACTGATGGGAGCGACCCAGTCACAGCACCTGCTGACGGGATCATTACTACCCTATCTGCTTCTGCGGATGACAAGGTTACATCAGGACAGGTTGTTGCTCATTTAACGAACTATAATGACTTGCAAACTGTTGTTCAAGTGGATGAGCTGGATATCAACAAGATTCAAGCCGGCCAGACCGTCAGCCTCACAGTCAGTGCGGTACCAGATCAAACCTACACAGGCAAGGTAACAACTGTCGCGGCAGAAGGGGCATCCTCTAACGGAGTATCTACCTTTGATGTAACAATTCACTTTGATCAAATTGATAGCTTAAAAGTTGGAATGAGCACGGAAGCAAGTATCCTGACCGCAAGCAAGGAAGATGCACTCTATGTTCCACTAGATGCCGTACACAGTGGCAGCGGCGGGAAATATGTCATTGTTCAAAGTTCAAGCTCTGATGGTCAAGCCTCCGGGACGGAGCAAAAAACAGTAAAAACCGGTTTGGCGAATGAGGACTATGTGGAAATCACTGAAGGCGTCTCTGAAGGAGATGTGATCGTATTGCCACAGCTGGCGGCTGACAGCTCCTCATCGTCACAAAAAGGCATGATGCAAGGCAGCGGCTTTGGCGCTCCAGGGATGGGCGGCATGGGTAATATGGGCGGCAGCATGAGGGGACCCGGCGGACAAGCTGGTGGAAGGAGCGGAAACTAATGAGTAATCCTATCATTGAAATCCGCAGCCTGATGAAAACCTACAAGCTTGGCGGTGAAACAGTTCATGCCCTAAATGATGTGTCCATCAAGATTGAAAAAGGTGAATTTTTGGCGATTATCGGTCCTTCAGGTTCTGGGAAATCCACCCTTATGAATATGATTGGCTGCTTGGACAGACCGCAATCGGGGAAATACCTGCTAGATGGCAAGGATATCGGCAAAATGAATGATAACCAATTGGCGAGTATTCGTAATCAAAAAATCGGATTTATTTTTCAAAACTTTAACTTGTTAACGAAATTAACAGCACTGGAGAACGTTGAACTGCCGCTGTTATATGCCGGTATGTCGGCAAAAGAGCGGCGTGAACGGTCAATGGCGAGCTTAGAAAAAGTCGGACTAAAAGAACGTGCGGGACATTTGCCGACTCAGCTATCAGGCGGTCAGCAACAGCGGGTCGCGATTGCCAGAGCGCTGGCGGGCAATCCGGCTATTCTCCTCGCCGATGAGCCGACCGGTGCACTTGATAGCAAAACAAGCAAGGAAATATTGCAATTGATGAAAGAATTGAATGAAGCAGGTCATACGATTATTTTAATTACGCATGACTTGGCGATTGCCAAGCAGGCAAAACGAATGGTCAGTATCCAGGATGGACAGCTGCTGGAAAGCGGGGGTGAGCTCCTTGAGAGTTTGGCAATCTATTAAAATGGCGCTGCGAAGCATTAAAGGAAATAAGCTGCGCTCGGCGCTGACAATGCTCGGGATGATCATCGGAGTTTCCTCTGTCATTGTGCTGGTGTCAATTGCCCAAGGATCTGCGCAAAATGTCACCAGTCAAATCAACCAGCTTGGTACGAACCTGTTAACCATCAATACGTTTGGGACTGATTTATCGCTAACCGAGGATAAAATCAGTGAACTGGGGGAACTGGACGGGGTTAAAGCGATTTCGCCGGTTGTTTCCGGACGGGTGAATGTGAAAAAGGACAGGACATCTTCACAAGTTACCTTAACAGGGACGAATGCCGACTACTCTGCCGTTCGTGATACAAAGGTGAAGCAAGGTCGATTTATCACGGAGCTTGATAGTGAATACCGACAAAAAATTGCCGTCATTGGTTCTGAAACAGCGACTACTTTTTTTGGAGCAGAAAATCCTGTTGGCCAATATCTTCAAATTGAAGGAACGTCATTTAAGGTAGTTGGTGTTCTCGCTTCCAAAGGGAGTTCGATGGGGCAAAGCGGCGATAATGTCGTCATCGTGCCGCTCAGCACCGGGCAGCGCCTTGTCAAAAGCACGACGATTAACCAGGTCTACCTGCAAAGTAAAAGCGAGGATCAGATGGACTTTGTTATGAACGAGGTAAAAATGACGATGGCCAGCCTTTATCCTAATAAGAGTGATTCCTATAGTGTCACAAACCAGCAGGATATCATGGATACGATGAGTTCGGTTTCCGATACGATGACGATGATGCTGGGCGGAATCGCTAGTATCTCTTTGCTGGTCGGCGGAATCGGAATTATGAATATCATGCTTGTTTCCGTGTCGGAACGGACGAAAGAAATTGGGATTCGAAAAGCGATTGGTGCAAAACGGCGCGATGTGCTGCTGCAATTTTTAATAGAAGCGGTGGTATTAAGCGGTGTCGGCGGACTGATTGGCATTCTCAGCGGGATAGGCTTGGGTAAAATACTATCGTTAACCATGGAGTTAGCTGTATCATTTTCCTCATCGGTGATGTTAGGCGCCTTCCTGTTCTCATTGGTTGTCGGTGTCGTATTCGGGGTGTTCCCGGCCAATAAAGCGTCGAAACTGAACCCGATTCAGGCACTAAGGTATGAATAATCCTTGAAACTAGCGGACCGCTCTGTTGCGGCCGCTTTGTTTCCTATATAATGTTTGGTAGGAAAAATTTATTGGAGCGGAAAAATATGCGATTACTAGTGGTAGAAGATAACCTCCCCTTGTTAGAATCCATCGTTCAGCTGTTATCGGATGAATTTGAGGTTGATCAGGCAACGAATGGTGAGGATGCCTTATTTTTAGCGATGCAAAATATTCATGATGCGATTGTCCTTGATGTTATGATTCCGGAAATCGATGGTTTTGAAGTGCTGCAAACCATCCGCAAGGAAGGGCTGAAAATTCCTGTTCTGTTCCTAACCGCAAGAGATTCTCTTGAAGACCGTGTTAAAGGGCTGGACTTCGGCGGCGATGATTATTTGGTCAAGCCATTTCAGGCAGCAGAGCTAAAGGCAAGAATTCGTGCGCTGCTGAGACGGAGCGGCAGCCTGACGACAAATCAAACGATTCAGTATCGGGGCATTGAATTGCTTGGAAAAGAACGCGATATTCTTGTCGAAGGGGAACATATTAAACTGACCGCAAAGCAGTACGAGCTGCTGGAATATTTAATCCAAAACAAGGGTGCGATCCTAACAAAAGAGCAGATTTATGACCGGGTCTGGGGCTTTGATTCCGACACGACGATTGCCATTGTCGAAGTGTTTATGCACCATCTCCGCAAAAAATTGGAGCCGTACGGCTATCATGCTGACATCAAAACGATTCGCGGTGTTGGCTATATGCTGAACGAAGAGTAGGTACAAACCATGTTTCGGCAAACACATATTAGGCTTACTTTATTAAATTCATTAGTTTTTATCGTGTTAATCAGCATTCTTGGGAGCATTATTTATGTTTATACGGACCATAGGTTATACGAGGATGTAAACCGTTCGCTGCTGGAGTCAGTTGATCGTTCTGAACAGCAGCTGCCTGGACTTGGTGATAATCGTAACCTTCAAGTGGGCCCGAAATTTTTGAAGCGGGATCCAAGGATCATGACGCTTTTTTGGCATAACGGAGAAATTCTTGCCGAACAAGGCCGTGAGTTTGAGCTGTTTCATGATCAATTGGAAAAGATTAAGCCAAAGAAATTAAATTCCCTGCAGGATGTGGAAGTGGCCGGATTTTCCTATCGCTATATTGCGTATGAAGTCGACACGAGCGCGGGGAAGGTAAGTGTTCAATTCATCCGCAATGTGAATTCGGAAAAGGAGTTATTGGACCGGCTGTTATTAATCATGCTGATTGGCTGTGGTATCGGGATTATTTGCGCGGTGGCTTCCGGATATTTCTTGGCTGGCCGGTCCCTTGTCCCGATCAAAAATGCCTGGGATAAACAGCAGGAGTTTGTTTCTGATGCTTCACACGAATTACGGACACCATTGGCGGTCATTCAGGCAAAAACCGATTTGCTGTTCCGAAACCCAAATGCGACGATTCAGGACAGGATTCACGATGTTTCAACGATTTCAAAGGAATCAAGGCGGCTGTCGAAGCTGGTCACGAATTTATTGACACTGGCACGCTCAGATTCTAATCAGCTAGAAATGAAAAAGCAGGAATTTCAGCTGGAAGAGCTGTTAAAAGAAATCATGCTGCAATTTGAAGACATTGCCTTATATCAAGAGAAAGAGCTTGGCTTGGATGCCCCAGAGGCCATCAAGTTTTGTGGGGATAAAGAACGCATTCATCAACTGATCGTGATCCTATTAGATAATGCTTTGAAGTATACAAATAAGGGTGGGGAGATTCAGCTTTCCTGCCGCCAAAGTCATTCGTCGGTATCTCTTATGGTAAAGGATAACGGGATTGGGATTCCGGAGCAGGACATCCCGCGGATTTTCGACCGCTTTTTCCAAAGTGATAAGGCCAGGACCGCCGCAGAAGGAACCGGTCTGGGGTTGTCTATTGCCAAATGGATTATTGATAAGCATCATGGGAAGATAAAAGTGAACAGCGGGTTTGGAAAAGGGACGACGATTGAAATTACTTTTCCAAAAACACAAAAGAACTAACGTCCGGATTTTTTGAAAATCCAGGCGTTTTTTTTATTTTTGCCCAAGCATTTTTTCAGGTTTTCAATAATATGTATGGAGTAATGATAGATGAAATCCATTACTGTATCACACACAGTATAGTACCGGAGGTGGGGAAAGCATGAGTTCACTGTTGGATTCATTCACGACGGAACTGAGAAGAGGGACACTTACGCTTGCCGTGCTAAGTCAATTAAGTTCACGCCAATACGGCTATTCGCTGGCCCAACGGCTGGAAGAGGCCGGTGTTTCCATGGAACAAAGCACCTTATATCCACTCCTGCGCCGCTTAGAAAAACAGGAGCTCGTGACAAGCAGTTGGGATACGACTGAAACCAGGCCGCGAAAGTATTACGTTTTAACAGACTACGGCATGGAGGTCTATCAGCAATTGAAACAGGAATGGAACAAAATGACGCTTGAACTGAAAACCTTATTAAAAGGAGAGGACGACAATGAGGCTGATTGAGGCTTATATATATGAAGTGACTAGGAGGCTTCCGGAAAAATCCCGCGATGATATTGCCATGGAGCTGCGGTCGACGATTGAAGATATGCTGCCGGAACAGTATACAGAAGAAGAGGTGAAGGGTGTGTTGTCAGAGCTTGGTGATCCTGCTAAACTAGCCGCCAGCTACCGCGACACGCCGATGTATTTGATTGGGCCAAAAGTATATGACGTTTATATTCAAGCCTTAAAAAAGACGCTGCCTTGGGCGATTTTGGTGACAGTCATCATTCATGCAGCCACAGGAATTATGGGGATTTCTGGCGATGAGGCGGTGTTGCCTGAGGCACTAAAGATATTCGGTAATATCATTGCCAATGTTGTTATGGTGATGATGTATACTTTATTTTGGATCTCTGCTGTTTTTGCTGTAATCGATAGGGTTGGTTTCTCAAAAAGTGGTCAACCGCTGCCGACCGGCAAGGCTCCATGGACACCGGATGATTTAGAAAAAGTTGAAATCAAACCGCGGCGTGCAGCAATTTTAAAAGGGGAAGCGGTATTCGGGCTTATTTGGACGGCAATTTGGTCCATAGCTTATTTCAACGCCGACCATCTTGTAGGGATTTACCAATCAATAGACGGTGACGGGCTGAAGTTTGTCATGCCCCTGGCTAACCAAGATGTATTATTGTCGTATTGGCCTTTCGTGGTCCCGCTTATTTTGCTGGAAGTCGGCCTGGCGGTTTATAAGTGGAAAGCTGGTCAGTGGACGATGAAACTGGCTGCCGTAAACACAGTCATTCATATGGTCGGCGCTGTTGTCATCCTTGTTATCGCTAGTAACTCGAATTTAATTAATCCAGCGGTCATTCCCTATATCGCTGAATCAATGAATATCACAGTTTCATCGATTTTCGGTGAAACCCTATGGGTAATTATGTTTGCCGGAGTTGTACTTTCCATAATAATTGAAGCTTTTGATAGTTTTCGAAAAGCTAGAGGCACTTCGGGGCGGTATTAAAAATTTGTCCCTTTTTTATGAAGAATTTTAAGAAAATCTTAAGGAACTCCCTTCATAATGAGACCATCAATGGATGATGTGAAGGGAGAATTATTTAATGAGGAAAATGAGACAAGCACACTTATGGATTGGCTTGATTGCATCGGTTTTGATTTTTATGGAGTCACTGACAGGACTGATAATGAATGAACCATGGCTGATTGGACAAACACAGATGGAAGGTGGGAAAGGGAATTTCCAGCCGGGGCAGATGCTGCCTGGTCAAGGAGGACAGGGAATGCCTTGGGACTCCGGCCAGACTTCTGGACAAACTTCTGGACAGACATCAGGACAAACGCAAGGGCAATCCCAAGCACAAGCAGGGAATGGTCAATTCCAAGGCCGTCGAGGATTCGGCGGTGATGGAACATTTGCAGGCGGACAGCGTCGCGAAGGTATGGGGCAGGGATCGATGATGAGTATGATCCGCGGGCTTCATGAAGGAAGAGTTGGCACAACAGATATCACTTGGTTAATTGATTTGACTGCTGTGGCAATGATGTTCCTAACCGAATCTGGCGTTTATTTATCAGCAAAAATCCTTGCTGCCGATCGAAAAAGGAAAAAGCGCAAAGAAGGAAATATGGAGCCGATGGTTGGCTGATTTTTAGTGATTAGGAGGCACTCCCAAAAATGGGGTGCCTTTTATCTGGCTTTTCCTGCTTGTATGAACTATAGTTATAATATTCAGAATAATACGTCTAGGGGTGGAGAATGATGAATATTTATGTAATCCGCCATGGGGAATCACAGCACAATGTTGACAGGACAGTGATGGCGCATACCCATGATTCGCAGCATAGCTTGACGGAGCTTGGTTTTAGACAAGCCCAAATAACGGCGGAATTTATGAAACCATTATTAAATGAAAATACAGTGATTTACTGTTCACCGTATTTACGAACAAAGCAAACGGCAGCGGCGATTACCGGACAGCTTTCGGAGCAGGTGCCGTTTTTTGAGAACCCGCTAATCAGGGAATGGGAGCTGGGCAATCTTTACGATTTTGATAACCGCACTCCTGAGGCGAAAAAGGAATATAAAGCTGCCGGTCAGTTCTATTTTCGCTATCAAAACGGTGAATCACTGGCCGATGTTTACTTGCGGGCAACCATGTTTATGACTGGTGTTATTGAGCGAGTGAAGCGGCAGGGACGCTACGAAAATGTCGTGGTCGTCTCTCATGCCGCCTTCATGCACATGCTGATCGCCTACCTCATGAACCATCCAATCGACAGCCTGCTAAACTTCAAACCAATCGAAAACGCCTCCGTCCTCAAAATAAATGAAGTCGATGGTGACTACCAATATGAAAAGATCTTTGTGCCGACAGTCGAATAGGAAAAAGTTGGGAAATGGTGTCATGGGAAATGGTGTCAGGCACCAGCCGTGGACACTGTCCGCGTGGGGCGGACGGACAATTGGAAGGTTTAGTACTCATAATGTGAAAGAGCCGCTTTGTGGGCGGCTCTTCGTTTATCAAGAAGGGAGGCTGTGTGATCTAACTCGTCATAAAAGTTTCCTTATGACGCGTATTCCAGAAATTTTTAGTCAAACACGTCATGAAAGTAGTCCTCATGACGCGAAATCCAAAATTTCTAAGTCAAACATGTCATGAAAGTAGCCCTCATGACGCGAAATCCAAAATTTCTAAGTCAAACACGTCATGAAAGTGGTCCTCATGACGCGAAATCCAAAATTTCTTAGTCAAACATGTCATGAAAGTAGTCCTCATGACGCGAAATGCAAAATTTCTAAGTCAAACATGTCATGAAAGTGGTCCTCATGACGCGAAATCCGAAATTTCTAAGTCAAACATGTCATGAAAGTGGTCCTCATGACGCGAAATCCAAAATTTCTAAGTCAAACACGTCATGAAAGTGGTCCTCATGACGCGAAATCCAAAATTTCTAAGTCAAACATGTCATGAAAGTAGCCCTCATGACGCGAAATCCAAAATTTCTAAGTCAAACATGTCATGAAAGTGGTCCACATGACGCGAAATCCAAAATTTCTAAGTCAAACATGTCATGAAAGTAGCCCTCATGACGCGAAATCCAAAATTTCTAAGTCAAACATGTCATGAAAGATGTGCTAACTAAGAAACTGAAAGAAATCCAAATCTTTTTCGATAGCTTGGAGCCGCTTTGTTGGCCGCTATTTTCAGTGCTTTAAGTACGAGGTTCTCCTTTTTCGGCTGTTAATTTTTATTGTCTGCTTCAAAGACGATGCCAGCGTCGTTTCTGGCTTCTACGAGCGCTTCCATGACGGTGCGGCTGTGGTCGAGCAGTTGGTAGCAGGTATCAAAGTCTTGGTTTTGGTAGAGTTCGCGGAAATCCACTAGTTCGTAATACAGTTTATTGGTTTCATTCTGTTGATTTAAGACAGTTTCATTACCTTCCGTATGCACTACCACAGTTTGGCAGCCATTTGCTCCATCTACATGAATATAGCCTTTTTCACCTTGAATTAGTGCAAAGTTCATACCGTTTGTATCTTTGCAGCCGACGCACTCAGCGATAAAGTCAGGGTATTTCAAAACCAACACTCCCGAAGTATCGATGCCGTTGGGATGCTTGTTGGCTGTATAGCGAATGGATTCAGGTGTTCCAAACAGGTTCATGACAAAGTGCAGGTTATAAATGTTAATATCAACAAGGGCGCCCCCGGAAAATTTCGGATTAAAAATATTCGGCGTCTCACCCGCAAGCAGGGCGTTGTATCTGCTTGAGTATTGGCTATAGTTACACTGGATCATTCTTATTGGTCCCAGCTTGGCGATATTTTCTTTGATTAATTGATAATTTGGCAGGTGAATCGTCGTAATCGCCTCAAACAGCATTAACTTTTTTTGTTTTGCTAATTGTGTCAGGCTCTCTAACTCCTGGACAGTTGAGGTAAATGGCTTTTCGCAAATAACATGCTTCCCATGTTCAAGGGCCATGTAGGCATGTTCATAATGCAAGCTGTTTGGTGAAGCAACATATATGAAATCAACCTCCTGGTCAGCGAACAGTTCTTCCAAATTAGTATAGATTTTACCTATATCATATTTATCTGCGAGCGGCTTGGCGGATTCCTGTTTTCGGGAATACATTGCCACGCAATGGGCACCATCAACTTTGCTTAGTGCTGATAGAAATGTATCCACAATGAATCCTGTTCCGATTGTAGCAATATTCATTAACAATTCCTCCGATCTATGTACTCCATAACATAATAATGTATTTCGGGATGATTGCCAACTTAACAGTAGGGTATGTAAAACATTTCATTGATTTCCAATTAATGTAATGCTATGATAATAGTAATTAGAGTGAAACGGAGGTTTTCCTAGTGATTTTTCGCAGAATTCGATTCCAACATTTGAACCGTTAACTGAATAACGTTCGAGTCTCTGCCTGGCCGCAGAGTAAATGGGATTGGTCTGCCTAATAGAGGAAACCTTTATTTAACATACGTGAAATAAAGAGGGCTCAAGCGACCCTCTTTTTTGCTGTCTTTAAAAATAGCGATGCATCCGGATTTTGCCGGTTCGCAACAAAACATCCCAGCAAGAAGCAACTCCATTCCAAAGATGGGGGTTTTTTCGTGATGCTTCGTTCCCTTCCATTTACTTTGCCACAGGCGGATTGCCCTGTGTTTTTTATTTTTCAAAAAGGAAACGGAGGAATCAGGCTATGAGAGACAAACGAAAAGCACTGACTGTCGGGGTTAATATCAATCATCAAGGTGATTTCCAATACTCCATGAAGGAGCTCGAGAACCTTGCCGCTGCTTGCGAAATTGAGGTGGTCGGGGAAATTACGCAGAATTTAAATCGTATCAACAAAACACATTATATCGGTACGGGGAAAATCGAAGAGATCGTCCGGCTTGCAGAACATACCGGGGCTGAGCTTATCGTCTTTAACGATGAACTGTCAGCCTTGCAAATTCGCAATCTAGAGGAAGCACTGGGCCAGTCCGTCATTGATCGAACTCAGCTAATTCTGGACATCTTTGCTCAGCGTGCCAAAACAAGAGAGGCACAGCTTCAAGTCGAAGTCGCACATCTGAAGTACCAGCTTCCAAGGATTGTGGGCTCTAGGGAATCATTGGGCCGCCAAGGCGCAGGAGTGGGGCTGAAGAACAGGGGTGCCGGTGAAACAAAGCTGGAACTGGACCGTCGAAAAATTGAAGCCAAAATCGCAGCGCTCAACAAGGAATTGGAGACTCTCGTCGCGCAGCGCGAAACCCGGCGCAGCCAGCGCAAAAAGAGCGGCATTCCGCTTGTTTCCCTCGTCGGCTACACCAATGCAGGCAAATCAACGATCATGAATGCCATGCTGCGAGGTTCACACCAAGCTTCAACTGCTAAACAAGTTTTTGAAAAGGATATGCTCTTTGCCACCTTGGACACCTCGGTGCGAAAAATAAAGCTCCACAATCATCCGCCATTTTTGCTGTCGGACACGGTTGGGTTTGTTGATAAGCTGCCGCATCATCTAGTCAAAGCATTCCGTTCCACCCTTGAAGAGGCAGCGACAGCGGATTTGCTCATCCATGTCGTCGATTACTCAAGCCCGCAATATCAGAAGCTGCTTGATGTAACGAATAAGACCTTGCAGGAGATCGGAATCAAGCAAATCCCAATCATCTATGCCTACAACAAAGCGGACTTGGAAGACACCGACTATCCGATGGTGGAGGGAAACAATGTCTATCTTTCTGCCAAACAGGGAGTTGGATTGGAGGAACTGACAGACCTAATTAGTAAGCATATTTTTAAAAATCAAATCCACTGCGAAATGCTGATTCCGTTTGACGATGGGCGGCTGGTGACTTATCTCAATGAAAACGCAAATGTTCTGGAAACAAGCTTTGAAAACGACGGCACCAAGTTAACGATTGAATGCAATCAATATGACTTTGAAAAATATCAGCAGTACGTGATTTAGTATCAGGCTGACCCTCCGATACCGGGAGGGTCTTTAGCACCTTTAAGAGGGGGAATATTAATGAAGGTTGAAGTATTCATTCGAATCTAAACTTTAAGCAGGTTGAGGGTGTTACTTGCTATCAATACAGTTTAGTTAATAGTAATGATTTAAACTAGGGGGTATCAAGTTGGACTTCGATATGGATTTATTATTAGTCGTTGATCAGAAGGAAGGTTTTGGACCGGAGTTTGGCAAGTTAGTTTCGATGATGGATTATGCGCGGTTTACGACGCTTGACGAGGTTAAGAATTTGACGATTGACGAGCTTGATTTCCTGTTTGATGAGGAGGCCAATTCAATTGGGATGCTGCTCGCGCATTTGGCTGTCGTGGAACGGGTATTCGAGATTGTAAGTTTTGAAAGTCGCGACCTTACAGATGAAGAATTAGAACCGTTGCTGCCGGGACTGGATTTAGGAATAAAGGGCCGTGAAAAATATAAAAGCTACCCGATTGAATACTATCTGAAGGAATTGAACGATGTCCGAAATACCACTATCGAAAAATTTAAATCATTGCCAGATGAATGGTTATATGAGCGGGCACCTTTTTGGTGGAACAAGCCGGCGAATAACTTCTTCAAATGGTTCCACGTGTTTGAGGACGAAATAAATCACCGAGGGCAAATCCGGATTATCAAAAAAATGATCAGGAAACAAAGGGCGGAAGCAGAACAAAAAACAACAAATGCATAAGGGAGTAATCCCGCAGTACAATAAAAAGCAGAATGACCAGCATCAGTCATTCTGCTTTCAATTTTTCTATAGATTTATTCAGCCTCATCCATCTCGTAATCTTCATTCACAACCGTAAATTCATCAATGACCTCGCCCTCAGAGGTGACTGTTTTAATGGTGATCGTGTCTTTGTCGACCTTGGCGCGAAGCGAAACAGCGATGTTGTCCATATTGACGTATTCAAATTTCTCATCAGCTACGGCATCATAGTGTTTCAAACCCGTTGTGCCTGACACGATATAGACCGTACCGTTATGGTCATCCACGCCATTTTTAAGCTTTTTCGTTCTGCCATATGAATGGTCATGACCGGAGAAGACAATATCTATTCCCAGTTCATCGACAACAGGCACCAATTTTTCCCTCATAATCTCATTGCCGCCAAATGGATTCGTAAAATATGGCGGCTTATGGGTAACGAGGATCTTCCAAGGTTTATCCGACTGTTTAACATCCTGCTTCAGCCACTGAAGCTGTTGTTCAAGAACCTTGTCATCACTAGTGAACCCTAACACGCTGATATGGATGTTATTATAATCAACCGAATAGGTGCCGCCCTTGTCAATATCCGGCCCATTGCCCGGCGAGTTAAAAATCGCCTTTGCAGCCTGAGCATTGACATCGCCCATATATTCATGGTTGCCTAAGGTTGTAACAAGGTCGGTAGATCGGATGCGGTCATAGGTGCTAAGCGTGTTTAAGGCGTCATCCCATTGCTTAAACTTGGAGGCATCATCAATTAAATCACCGACATGGATCATAAACGCCAAATTATTATTGTTCAAATCCCCCAAAATACGATCAAACAAACTTAAATCAGAAGGGGATTGCGTATCTCCCAAAACAGCAAACTCAAAGCTTTGCTTTCGCTTCAAAGTGGCGAACTCTTTCAGGTCGGTCCAGTTCTTGCCGTCACCGGCGCGGTAAACATAGGTGGTGCCTTGCTGAAGTTTTGTTAAAGTCACTTCATTCACTCTGACAATCCCGTTCTTCTTGATATCTTGCTCCCCCGAGAAGACTTGATCGCTTGAGGAGCCAGACTCTGTTTTCAGTGCCTTCTCTCCATCTTTATCAAAATCCTGTTTCCGGGCGTATTGAACGATGGCCGATTTTCCTTGAGCTAATGGACTCGACATCCAAGTAAAGCCTTTTGATTTATAAGGGTCGCCGGCAGCTACCGCTATTACATTTTTAAGTTCTGTCTCAGCAGCTAAAGGCGGATAGGTTTGCGTATTGACTTTGAACGAATATTTTGCATCCTTCACGGCATATAAAGCAAGTTTCTTTACTTCGTCCGTCACTGCATCAACCCGCAGCAATCCGTCACCATTCGTTTTTCCAAGTGAAATAGGATCCTTTACACCTTCAATGGCTGCAAAAATTTCCACATCCTTAACCATTTCTCCGTTGGCATCCTTTACTGTCATTTCCACAGGCTTTCCTAGTAAAATAGGCTCCGCAGTAACAGTAAACGCTCCGGCGACAGCGATATCTGCTGGTTTCATCGAAAAGCTGGTGACAAAGCTTGCATCTTTTGGCTCTTTAAAGCTTAAATTAGCTTCCATTACTTCATAGGTTAATTTGCTGCCTTCCGTTGTCGATGCCGGAATTTCAATTTGAATTACAGCGGTATCGGCTGCAGCGCCGCCCGCCCCATCATTCACAAGATTTAGGCTGAGAATTCCAGTCTTGGCATCATAGCTGGAAGTGCTGGACGTAAAGCCTTCGGAAAAATGAACTCCCTTGACCGGGAAGCCCTTATCGATTTGCAGCTTTATCTCCGAACTAGAAATTTCACCAGGTTTATGGGCTTTTACGGCAATCTCAAACACATCGCCAAGATAGGCTTTTTCCTGCATCGGTGTCAGCTCAATATTTGCGGATCCGGTATTGACGGTAAAGTAAGCTGTTTTTATCGCCTGGTTGCCAAATTGATCGGGAACCAGCAATGTTACCTTATGGGTGCCGTCGGAAAACTTTAGCCCGGTTAATGACACATAACCATCCATATCATAGGAGAAGTGACCGGCAGCCTTTGAAAAATCAACCCCATCAATTAAAATCCGAATCTTGCCCCAATCTATCCCTGTTTTAAAAGGATCTTCCTCATATTCTTTGACATCGGCCCGCAGGTTGATGGCATTTGTCGTGTACGCTTTACCATCTACATTAATTGATTGGATCACCGGTGGATATAAATCGTCGACTTTTTCGCCATATACGGCCCGGATATTATCGATATAAAGGGTGCCCTTGGTCATCGGTCCGGTGATTCCCGACTTTGTTGACATC
Source organism: Neobacillus sp. B24 (assembly GCF_055381825.1). NCBI lineage: Bacteria > Bacillati > Bacillota > Bacilli > Caryophanales > Bacillaceae > Neobacillus > Neobacillus sp. B24. Next base: position 569,658 of record NZ_AP035777.1, read on the forward strand.
AAGCGGATGGTTTGGGTTCCGGACAGTTTATATGGACCGGTAAAGGATGCCGGAATTTCAGCCTCGACATATTTCCAGCCGGTCCAATCGATGCCGGGCTGTTCCTCGGTCAAATTAATCGTTTGATTTTTATTATTTCCATCGACAATCAGCATGCGCAGCCAGTAGCCATGAGCTTCTGGTGGTGCATAGACCCACATGCCAATCCCGGTTGGTTCGCCTTCAATCGGGGTGTTGGTTCCTGGACCGGCGTAAACACCGAGCGTCGTTCCAGATTGTGCACCAGTTAAATCGAAATCAAGCTGCAGCGATTGGTCCCCGAACCTTACTGGTGCAGGATAAGCGGATAACCCGACAGTTCCCTTTTCACCGCGTCCTGCTGTAGCGGTTTTCCAACCGCCAAGCCCGTCTTCAAAATCGAACATCACCTTCGGAAGCATACCGACAGATACCTTGATTTGGGCTGTCAAATTAGAATCTTTCAGGGAGGCGGTAATGGTACCAGTAACATTTTGGTCACTAGTGTGGAGCACGCCATTCTCATCGATCGTTCCCATACCCTCAGGGATCTCAAACTGGATATCCTGTAAGCTCCATTTCAGTGCTCGTTTTTGAAATTTGGCGATGAGGCCCAAAGGCTGCTCGCTGTTTCTGGCCACGGTCAGTTCCTTTGAAGTGAAATACAATTCATCGGGCTTTTGTATTTCAATGATGGAGTTACCCACTTCTTTGCCTTGGTACTTCAATACCACATGGAACTGGCCTGTTTTTCCGCTAGAGGTAAAGAATCCAGTGTCATTTATCGAGCCAAAGGATGAATCCGATAGTTCCCAGGTCAAACCTGAACCTGGCAGCGGCGCGGATGCCATCGATTGGTCGCGTCCTTTTGCACTAAACTGAATGGTCGATCCCGGTGTAAAGGATTGATCGTACGGCTCGATATGGGCAGAGTGAAAAGCATGGTCGGAGGTCTCTTTCGTTACCACCAGCCATGAGTTTGCGACACTTCTTTCCGTCCGGTCCGATGGCGAATTATCTAATTGGAGATTATCCCCACCGAGCTCACGAGTTAAAAAGGTAGAAGACCCGCCGCCATCTAGGTTCAAGGCGGATACCGCCCCTAAATCTATCATTAATTGGGCCAAGTCGGGCATGGAAATCCCTGCGGAGTAAGGCTCCTGCCTGCCGTCAATCACGGTAAAGAACACATCTCCGTCTGCTTTAATCCCGACAGCCGTCCTCGGCTCTTTATCTGCTCCAGTTTGCGGAGTTTGATAGATTTGGCCATTTTTTACAAGAATGGCGTTGCCGCCAAGTGCCTCTTGAATTTGGTCTTTTATTCCTTCGTATTCAGCGTTGGTGCCAATTACCGCCTCACCGGATTTTTTTATTCCGAAAAAGTTCCACGATGAACCAGCCTTGCCTTTTACAGCTTGTCCATCTTTATAAACGATTCCATTCGGTTCACCCGTGGCCATATTATAAAAATCTGCATTGACAGCAGCGACCACTCTATGATTTTCACCGTCTGCCGCTGCAGCTTGCTGTCTGACGGGCTGAAGGCCAAAGGCAGGACCATCGTTAGGTGTACCTGCTTCGATGGAGAGGTTATTATTATGTACATCGACCTCCACTACAAAACTCTCAAGCTTTTTCCCATCTTTTCCTTCAAAGCTATAATGTTTTTCGGTGACGCCGGCAGCAAGGTCTGCCTTGTACTGATTAATGGGGGTCTGAACAATGGGTGACTGTAAATCAAAGGTACCTAGTGCGGAAGTAAGACTTGGTGAAAGGGTACTGCCTGCAAGGATGAAAGCTAGCATTGTGGGTAAGATTTTCTTTTTCCAACGTTTCCTCATACTTCTCCTCCTTAAATAGTCTTTGAGATTAGAAAATAAACCTGGTACATCACCTCCTTTTGATTGTGAAATTTTATTTCAAAAAATCCCCTTATATAGTAAACAATATTACTTAAAGGATATTTATGGTAGTTACATAACGACTATGTCTGAAAATCTTTTATTGGCAAAAATGGTGCTTACTAACTAGGTAAATAGACATCAAAGGGGGATGAGAAAGTGTTGAACCCAATATTGGGTGAATCGAAGATTTATAAATTTAGATTTGCTTTTTATTAATGTTCAAAATATTGCCATGGTATTTTCATTCTTTAAATAAATAATTTGGTATTCTTAAGGTAGAAAACATGATAATTGGCATGGAGACATGGAGAAGGCCATAAAAACAAACGGGAATAATTGTTATGATCCCGTGTGTTTTTTATGGCCTTTTTTGTATGGGCAAAAACCCTTTTAAAACATATTGGAGGGAAACGATATGGGATTAATAATAGAAACTGAAGTGGTTGTAATAGGCGGAGGTATGACTGGTGCGGGAGTGCTTCGCGACTTGGCATTAAGGGGAATTAAGGCGATTTTAGTCGAGCAGCAGGATTTAGGACATGGAACATCGACTCGGAATCACGGTTTGCTCCATTCCGGGGCACGGTATGCTGTGAAGGATGAGGAGGCGGCGGTCGAAAGTTATCGGGAAAATTTAATCTTGAAAAAAATCGTCCCGGGTTCCATCGAGCAAACGGGCGGATTATTCGTAAAGGTACCCGAAGACGATGATACGTATGTTGAAAAATGGCTATCCTCTTGCAGAAGAGTGGGGATTCCCGTTGAAGAAATTTCAGTAGCTGATGCCTTAAAACAAGAGCCTTATTTAAATAAAGAGATCCAGGCAGCCTATCGGGTGCCAGATGGTTCGGTAGACTGCTTTACCATGGTGGTTGATGTGGTTGCTGATGCCGTTAAACACGGGGCAAAAGTATTAACCTATCATGAAGTAGTCGATGTATTAACTGAACAAAATCGAGTGGCTGGAGTAAGAGTTCGGGATGTATTTTCAGGGGAAGAAAAGGAAATCCACTCACAATTAGTTGTCAATGCATCCGGACCGTGGGGAACAAAGATTGCCCAAATGGCTGGTATCCCATTACGAATGATTAATAACAAAGGAATGCTCGCGATTTTCAGTCATCGCTTTAATAAACAAGTGATAAATCGTCTGCGGGTGCCGGGTGATGCGGACATTTTCGTCCCTGCTCATAATGTAACGATTTTTGGAACGACCGGAATCAATGTAGAGGATCCAGATGATTTTTCTTTAAACCGTCAAGAACTGGAAGGAATGCTGGCTCAGGGTAAAAAGCTGATTCCAAATATAAACGAAATGCGTCTAATTCGTGCCTTCAGCGGCAGCCGGCCGCTTTATCAGGAATCAGACACAGCGGATGCAAGCGGCCGGAATGTGACCCGCGGCATTGCCCTGCTGGACCATTATAAGCGCGATGGAATGGAGGGGCTCGTTACCATTACTGGCGGAAAGTTAACAACATTCCGCTTTATGGCGGAAAAAACGGTTGATTTAATTTGTAAAAAGCTTGGGGTCAAAGCAGCGTGTACGACTGATCTGCAACCGATTGCACATCGCAAGGCGGATGATTTTTTAAAAAACGCAGACATTGCTCCTGCGGCAAAAAATAAGCTATTCCACTGGGCTGGTACAAACGCAAAGAAAATACAATCATCTTTAAAAGAAAAAGAAGCAAATATTGTGGTATGTGAATGTGAGCAAGTAACTTGGGCGGAAGTAGAAGCGGTTTTACCGGAAGAAGGGTACTTTCATCTTGGGGACATTCGGCGCCGGACACGCCTTGGGATGGGACCATGTCAAGGAACCTTTTGCAATCACAGGGCCGCTGCGCTTGCTGTCGAGAAAGGGAAGGCAACAATTGCTGACGCTGAGCGGGCACTTTATCATGCGGTATTTGAACGAAAGAAAGGTATGGATGTCGTGGCGACAGGCGAAACAGCCAAACAATTGCAGTTAATGGAAACTATTTACAAAGTGTCTTTAGGAATGAGTGAGGGGGACATTCAGCATGTATGATGTAGTCGTAGTAGGACAAGGGTTATCAGGAATGCTTGCGGCCATATGGTCAAAGGAACAAGGGTATAGTACAGCACTAGCAGCAACAGGAACAGGGAAAATTATCCAGTCTACAGGTGTAATGGACTTAATTCCCGGGTCCGCGGGCAGCTTGGAAGACTGGTTGAAACTATATCAGATTGAAAATTTTCAAAAATCACTGCTTTCGAAAGCAATCGAACAATTTAAAGCGCTCACAAATAGAGTAGGCTACCCATATAACGGGAATTTAGACCATCCAATCAGAATGGTGACAGGTTCGGGACATATAAAAAAGACCATTTTGTACCCGGAAACCATTTCGCCGCTGCCGGAAAAAGGCCATGTAGTGATTGTCGGCTTCGAGGAAATTGTTGATTTCCAGCCTATTTATATCATGAGGAATTTGCAAAGGCAGTGTCCGGAACTTTCCTTCGATGCGATTAAGATTAAACTCGGTAAACAGTCGCAACGGACAATGACACAGTTGGATGCAGCAAGATTGCTCGATCAAAAAAATGTTCGGGACCACTGCCTGAAGCAAATCAAAGATGAAATGAAGAAAAGAAATCTTTATCAGCCTAATCTGTTTGTTTTTCCAGCCTCTCTTGGGGTGGAGTATTGGAAAGAGACGATCAATCAGTTTTCGACCGAACTGAGAGCAGCTGTAACAGAGGCACCAGGAATGCCGCCAAATACAACGGCCATTCGCCTCAGTGAAAAATTGAAAAAGGAAGCAGTCAAACTAGGCGTAAGATTTTATGCGGATACCACAGTAGCCGGCTGTACTCTGGAGGACAACGAGATTAAGTCGTTGAAAGTCAAAACAGCTAGTCATACATCAGACCTAAGTGGGAAGCACTTTGTTCTGGCAACGGGTGGGATTCTCGGAGGCGGCTTGGAGGTTACCTCCAGCGGCATCAAGGAAACAGCACTAAGACTAGAAACTGATGGAAACGGTGTGCTGCATAATTGTCCAGCCAACCTTTACCCAGTCGGGGCAAGTATCGGGACGCAGGTGACCCACAATGGCATTACCGGCGGTGTGTTTACCATTTTCTCTATTCAAGCAATAATGAGTAAACTGGGTCAGCAACAGTTGGAGGAGGGGATTATTAGTGCTTAATCTAGAATTTTATGAAACGACCTTTGATAAGTGCCTGAAATGCAATGCCTGCGTTGTCAGCTGTCCAGTTGCGAATACCACGCTGGAATTTGGCGGTCCTAAGCATTTGGGACCCGAGTTAAAAAGGCTGATGGATAATCAATCCATAATCGATGATAAGCGGATCGAATATTGCACATTGTGCACTAATTGCGATATGTCTTGTCCAGAAGGTGTTCATGTTTCTACATTAACCGCTTATGCCAAAGCAATCCATGCCGACTTGTCAGGGACCAAGCTTCGTGATCTGGTGCTAAGTAATGCCGAATTGGTTGGCAAGCTTGCCTCTTCCTTTGCCCCGGTTACGAATCTAGCAATGGGGATGAAACCAGTCCGGAAAGTAATGGAAATGGTGATGGATATTCCTGCAGAAAGACAGTTTCCGAAATACCGGTTCAAAAATTTCAACCGTATCTACAGTAAGAGATATGCTCAAACCGAACGGAAAGTTGCCTATTTCGCAGGCTGCTACGCGACGTACAATGCACCTGAGGTGGCAATGAGCTTTATTAAAGTAATGGAGCACAACGGGATTGACGTCGTTAAACCTGATCAAAAATGCTGTGGTGTTCCGATGTTTGGAAATGGGCAAATGAAGCAGGGGTTGAAAAATGCCAATCACAATATTAATAGCTTTTTAGAATATACGCGTCAGGGCTACGATGTGGTCCTGACATGTACCAGCTGTACGCTTGCGTTTAAGAAAGAATATGTTTCGTTCCTTGGGACCGAGGAAGCAAGGGAACTGGCCAGTCATGTCTATGATGCCGATGAGTATTTGCGTATCTTACATGAAAATGGCGAGCTGAACATGGATTTGGCTCCGATGAACGTGCGGGCGGGCTACTATGCTCCTTGCCATATGAAAGCTCAGGGGATTGGCAATCCGGCTATGGATATATTGGAGCTTATCCCCGGCTATGAAATTGAAGACGTTGGCGCAGGCTGCTGCGGCCAATGCGGCACCTATGGATTTAAAACAGAAAAGTATGATGTTTCCATGAAAATCGGCCGATCAATGGCAGAGGCCATCGAGGAAGTAAATGCCGACTATACTGTAACAGAATGTGGAATGTGTAAAAATCAGCTTGACCAATTGACAGACAAAATGGTTAAGCATCCGATGCAAATATTGGCGGAATCCTATGAACGGGCAAAAATCGAAATGTAGATTAAGAATCTATTAAATTTTCATAATATCTACATTTTTTAGCTTTGTTATGATGACTATTGGATTTAATAATGTAATAAAATAGTAAAAAGAGCCTGAAAAACGAAGGGTGAAGGGTACAATGAGTTTTTATGGACAAAAGGTGCTGCCAGCAATTCGGAAAATTGAGAATTTGGAAAAAATGATGTCCAGTAACTATGAATACCTTGTAATCATGGAAATGCACATTTCCAGATTGAAGCCAATTTTTCAATTGGCGGAGGCCAACAACAAAAAGTTAATCGTGCACATGGATATGATTTACGGGTTAAAAAATGATGAGTTTTCCACAGAGTATATTTGTCAGGAATTTAAACCATTTGGAATAATTTCCACTAGGGGAAGCGTCATTATGAAGGCAAGGCAAAAAGGGGTAAAATCGATTCAACGTTTATTTTTATTGGATTCCAGCTCAATTGAAAAAAGTATTGGCATAACCGAGCGGACCCAACCAGATTACATTGAGGTTTTACCAGGAATTATCCCGAAGATTATTAAAGACGTTCGGAACCGTACTGATAGAGAAGTTTTCGCCGGAGGGTTAATCGATTCTATTGAAGAGGTAGAACAAGCCTACAATGCTGGAGCTACCTCGATTACCACATCTAACGAGGAATTATGGAAGCATTTTGAGCCGTTACAAAAAGTAAACTAGGCTCCAGTTGTTTTAAACTATTTGGGTGAAATGAAATAATGAAAGGCATTCCTTATGCTCAGGAATGTCTTTTTATTATATTGAAAAAATGTTTTTTTATAAAAATTTGTACATTTTGTGAACTGGATTGACAGCGTTTTCACAAACGATTATATTGTAATTAAGTTGATAATATGTGATGGAGATCAAGGAGACTCACGGAAATGCCCTGTTTATGGGGGTATTCGTTTGTGTCTCCTTTTTCTTTTTCCCAATTATTTTCCCTAAGATTTACAAGAAAAAGAGGAGGATCATTATGACAGCTTTTTGGGGTGAATTGGTAGGAACGGCAATTTTGATTTTGTTGGGGGCAGGAGTTTGCGCAGGGGTTAACCTGAAGAAATCTCTCTCCAACAGCAGCGGGTGGATCGTCATTACCTTTGGTTGGGGGTTGGCGGTTGCAATTGCTGCTTATGCAACGGGGAGCATAAGCGGTGCACATCTTAACCCTGCTTTAACAATTGCATTGGCATTTACAGGTGATTTTGCATGGAGTCAAGTCCCATCTTATATCATTGCTCAGGTTCTTGGAGCGATGATTGGTGCAACACTGGTGTACTTCCATTATCTCCCACACTGGAGAGAAACGGATGATCAGGGAGCAAAGCTTGGCACTTTTGCAACAGGTCCTGCAATTCCATATACATTTGCAAACTTAATTAGTGAAATGATTGGTACTTTCGCACTTGTTTTAGGTATTTTAGCAATTGGAGCAAATAAATTCACAGACGGACTAAATCCATTAATCGTTGGCTTCCTTATTATCAGCATCGGCTTAAGCTTAGGCGGAACAACTGGATATGCCATCAACCCGGCACGTGACTTCGGTCCAAGATTGGCACATGCGCTGCTTCCGATTCCAGGCAAAGGACCTTCCAATTGGGCTTATGCTTGGGTTCCAATCGTTGGACCAATCCTTGGTGGAGCACTAGGCGGCCTATTCTACAAAGCAGCATTCTTGGGAGAGCCTACATCAAGCCTATGGATGGTTATCGGTGCAAGCGTTGTTGTTCTTGCGGCAGCGTTCTTTATGGGCAAGAAACCTCAAGGTGATCATCAAAAAGCAAAGAAAGTAGCAGCATAATTTTACTTAAAGGGAGATCAACATAATGGAAAAATTTATTTTATCATTAGACCAAGGTACAACAAGTTCACGTGCTATTCTGTTTAATAAAAAGGGAGAAATCGTTCATGTCGCTCAAAAAGAGTTCACTCAGATTTTTCCTAAGCCAGGCTGGGTTGAACATAATGCCAGTGAAATTTGGGGTTCTATTTTAGCAGTTATCGCTTCTTGCTTAGCAGAGGCAAACGTGAAACCTGAACAAGTGGCTGGAATCGGGATTACGAACCAACGTGAAACTGCAGTGGTATGGGACAAAGAATCAGGACAGCCTGTATACAACGCGATTGTGTGGCAATCCCGCCAAACAGCAGAAATTTGTGAAGAACTAAAGGCACAAGGCCATGACCAATTATTTAGAGATAAAACAGGATTACTAATTGATGCTTACTTCTCCGGCACAAAAGTAAAGTGGATTTTGGACAATGTTGAAGGTGCACGTGAGAAAGCGGAGCGCGGCGAATTGTTATTCGGAACGATCGATACATGGCTGATTTGGAAGCTTTCAGGCGGACAGGCCCATGTAACGGACTACTCCAATGCATCCAGAACCTTAATGTACAATATTCACGAGCTTAAATGGGACGAGGAATTATTAGAAATTCTAACTGTACCAGCTTCCATGCTTCCAGAAGTACGACCTTCTTCTGAAGTATATGGTAAAACAGTTGATTACCATTTCTTTGGTTATAATGTGCCGATTGCCGGTGTTGCTGGTGACCAGCAGGCAGCGTTATTTGGACAAGCTTGCTATGAGTCAGGAATGGCGAAAAATACCTATGGAACAGGCTGCTTTATGCTGATGAATACCGGCGAACAAGCGGTTAAGTCTGAAAATGGACTATTAACCACAATCGCCTGGGGCATTGACGGCAAAGTGGAATACGCCTTAGAAGGAAGTATTTTCGTTGCTGGCTCTGCTATTCAATGGCTGCGTGATGGACTTCGTATGTTTAATAATGCTGCACAAAGCGAAGAGTATGCAACAAGTGTAGCATCGACAGACGGTGTATATGTTGTTCCGGCATTCGTTGGTTTAGGAACACCATATTGGGATAGTGATGTCCGAGGAGCTGTTTTCGGTTTAACCCGTGGAACAACAAAAGAACATTTTGTTCGTGCAACTCTGGAATCGCTTGCTTACCAAACGAAGGATGTCTTGACTTCAATGGAAGCAGACTCTGGAATCTCACTCAAAGCATTACGTGTGGATGGGGGCGCAGTTGCTAATAACTTCTTAATGCAATTCCAAAGTGATGTGTTGAATGTACCGGTAGAACGTCCGGAAATTAAAGAAACAACAGCATTAGGTGCTGCTTACTTAGCTGGATTAGCAGTTGGATATTGGGAAAGCAGAGAAGAAATCGCAACCCAGTGGAAAGTAGATAAGGCATTTAATCCTGATATGGTCGAAGAGCAAAGAGAACAGCTATATACAGGCTGGAAAAAAGCAGTACACGCCGCACAGGCATTTAAATAATAGAGTAATATAAAGAGACCTCAGTAAGCGCAATGGAACATTCATTCCAGTGTGTTTATGAGGTCTTTTTCTATATTGAGTTGATTCCTCACCCGACCGAATGCAATAAGAAATTGGTCAGGAACAGGAACGATATAATATAGATTGATAGGGAAAGCTGCTGTTTTTTGTTGGTAAACAGCTTTACCAGCGGGTAAGCGATAAATCCGAACGCAATTCCGTCGACGATGCTGTAGGTTAACGGAATCATGATAATCACTAGAAATGCCGGAAATGCCTCGGTAAAATCGGTGAAATCGATATTGACGATGTTGGTCAGCATCAAACCGCCGATAATAATCAGGATTGGTGCGATTGCCGTTGCCGGAACCAGTTTAATTAGCGGCATGAAGAAAAGTGATGCTAGGAAAAGAAAACCTGTAACCACCGCGGTTAACCCTGTTCTTCCACCTGCCGTTATCCCAGCAGCGGTTTCTACCGTTGAAACCGACGGGCTTGTGCCGAAAAGACCGCACACGATCGTCGACATGGAAATCGCTTTTAGAGATTTCCCGTTCTTTTCCGGTGCCTGTAGCATTCCATCCACCTGTGAATGCAACAGGCCAATATTTTCAAAAACAAGCACTAATACCAATGAAAAAGCAGCTGTCCAAAACGGAATGGTCGTTATTTTTCCAAAATCCGCACTTAGGAAAACATCCTTATATTCAGTGAAAGAAATAAGGCCGGTATCGATTCCCGAAAACTTCACCAGGCCAAAAAAGTAGGAAACAATTGTCCCCAACACAATGCTGATCAGAAAATTCCCAGGCACCTTTTTTAAAAATAAAAACAAGGTAATTACCAGGTTAATTAACGCTGCCAGCACAACTGGTGAGGCTAAATTGCCGAGTGCCACAAAGTTCGTTGGGTTGCCGACGATAATCCCGCTTTTTTGCAGGCCGATGAAGGCAATGAATAAGCCTATTCCGACGGAAATCGATTCTTTTAACGAGGTTGGAATCGCCCGTGATAAGATGGACGATAGTTTCGTGAAGGCCACTATCACGAATAGGATGCCGGAAATGATGACTGCCCCAAGTGCCTCCATATAATTCAGCCCCATCGAACCGACAATCGTATAGGTAAATAAAGCATTAATACCCATTCCCGGTACAAGGATCAATGGTGCGTTGGCGATAAACGCCACTAATAAACAGCCAATCAGCGAGGCAAGCACGGTTGCGATAATTCCCGCTTCGAGCGGAATACCCGCATCCTGTAGAATACTCCCGTTAACGGCAATGATATAGACAATTGAAAAAAACGCCGTTAAGCCCGCGACAACCTCCTTTTTCAAATTGGTTCCATGCTGCTTAAGTTTGAAAACTCCCTTCATTTCATTATCACACTTTCTCGTGTGTCCCTCTCCCACCCGCATCAAGTTTAATAGTTTTTTCGATTCAACTTATGCCGGGGTATATTATAACACAGAAATTGGGAATGGCAAGGAGCGGAAAAAATAAGATAATATAACATATTTTTTTGAAAATTCATGCATAAGGCTAAACTATTATTTAAAAAAATCCGATAGATGTAATGACTATGAAACTAAGAGGTGAAGGTATGGATGCAGTTGCAGAGATGAATAACAGGACATTGAAGCAAAAAAACAAGATTATGTTTTATTCTTTTTTATTTTCCCTTATAATTGGCCTCCTCTATAATGTTTTGACAAAGGATGCTTTAACAACAATTAGTTATGGGGCTGAACTTTTTGCTTATATCTTATTGTATGTACTATTAAAGTTCGTCTTTAAGAAGGAAAGCTTGTTTCCGTATTTAAGTGGAATTTTAATTTTTGTCTTTCTTTTTACATTAATATTTCTTTTCGGTGGAGCAGTTTCAAATTATCAGATTCTTTCTTTCATCTTAGTTTATATCGCAGTTCCTTTTAATCGGAAACTTTTTCTCACTAGTGCAAGCTTAGGCTTAGTGGCATTTATAACTAATTTCCTTCAGGCTGGAGATCCGGCAACAAAAGAAGTATTTGCTTCTGGACTATTAACCTACTTGCTTGCTGGTCTTTCTTTATGGTTCTTAATCAAAATTAATAGTGGTCAACAGGATACGGTAGAACAATTATTGAGAGACGCAGAACAAAATGCTGAGGAAAAACAAAAACAAAACGCTATATTGGAACGTGAAATTACCTTAATCGTTGAACAGATAAATAATGTTAATAATCAAATTCAGCATAATTCCAATTCCCAAAAAGAGATTAAAATTGCTATCCAGGAAGTTGCAGTTGGGAGTCAAGTTCAAAGCGAGCAGGTATCCAGCATAGCAGAAAATACCCGATCAACCGTACACGCAATGAAGCAAATGGAAGAGGTAACGAAGGATTTATACTCTGATTCTGAAAATACAAAAGTCATCGCCAAAAACGGTACGGAAAAGGTAGCTAATTTAAATAGAGATATGGCAGAACTTAAAATGTTAATCTCTGTATTAAACTCAACTTTTGAGAATCTTACTACTAAAATTCATGAAACCAACAGCTTTGCTGGTACAATAAAAGATATCACAAATCAAACAAATTTACTTGCATTAAATGCAAGCATAGAAGCAGCTAGGGCGGGAGAGGCTGGTAAAGGTTTTTCTGTTGTTGCGTCTGAAATTAGAAAGTTAGCAGAAACAACAAATAAGGCAACAGAGAACATAACTCAAAACCTTGCAGAAGTTATTCATACGAACAACCTCGCTTTGGAAAATATGACAAGCAGCGCAAGTAAGTTAACTGAAAGTGTAGATGCTACAGCAGAAGTTTCAAATTACTTTGATCAGCTTAGCCTTACTGTTGATCAACTTAATGAAAAATTCTCTAATTTTGAACTGTTGTTGTCAGATGTAAATCAAAAATCTCTAAATGTAGACTCATCAACAACTGAATTGGCAGCAATCATCGAGGAAGCCTCAGCGGGGCTCCACCAGATGAGCGCAAGTATCGAAACTATTAGTGATGATAATACAAAAATTGCAAATTATATGGCTGATTTAGCAACAAGTGCAGACACTATCAAAAGTAGTTTTAATGCTTAGTTTAAAAAGGCACCATTCCAAAAAAAGGGAAGGTGCCTTTTTTATTATTAACCGTGGAAAATCCTACAAGATGGTTCGACCTTACATTCAGTCCCTTTTAACAAATCCCATGAATAAGGTTTCATAATGAAAAAAGTCGCAAAATTTAGCAAACCTATTTAATACCAATACTTAAATAGATACACTAATAGAAAGGGGTGTTCCACATGCAATTAGCATTCGATCATTTGGTCTGGTTTTTAAAGAAGCCGGAGGATGCCATCGCACCGCTGAAACAACTGGGCATCAACATTATCCAAGGCGGCAGGCATGAAAAATGGGGTACATATAATACGCTTAGCTATTTTGGACTAAGCTATCTAGAATTCCTAGGAATCGAGGACATGGAGCTCGCGAAAACCCACTATGAGAACCGTCTCATCACACATATCGTGGAAAAGCTGCAAAAAGAAAATGGTGAGGGTCCGGCAACGATTGCGATTCGGACAAACGAAATTGAAGTGTTGGCTGAAAGGTTGAAGCAACAGGGTCTAACGGTTTATGGCCCAATACCAGGCGAGCGGGTCCGGGCCGACGGACAAACAATCAGATGGTCACTGCTATTTCCGGAACTTGACTCCAGCGGGCTCAAGTTGCCGTTTTTTATCCAATGGGAAAAATCAGACGATGAACGATTGACAGAATTCCAACAGCAGGGCCTGCTTGAGGGGCAGCCTCAATTTGAAAGCGTTGGCTTCGTAGTCCGAGACTTAAATAAAACCGCAGCACTCTGGGGGAAACTTCTCAACATCGAACCTAGTGAGGAATACACTGACCCCATCTTGAATGCAGCATGCAAAAAACTGCCCTTAACAGGAACTGAACTGCTATTTTACAGCCCGCTAGGAGAAGGTCCACCAGCGACAGCCCTTGAGCAAAAGGGGGAAACACCCTTTTTATTCACGATAAAGGGCACTGGAGGACAGCCAAGCTTTATGGAGTTGCTCAATGGGTTCTTGCAGGTAAAATAAACAGCACACCCCACTTCAGGCGAAGTGGGGGCAAATTTATGCTCTCTCTTGGATTTGCCTTTCCTTTTCAAGCTCAAAGGCTGTGACGATATAAGCAAATCCGTTCATCAAGAAATAGATCACATTGGATTGTACCCGTTCTGTTTCCCCTAAATAGGTATTTGCAATGATGAAAAATGAATACAACACCACAAAGAATAATGCGATTTTATTAAAGATGGCCATTTTTATACAACCCCTTTGTAAGGATACTTATTTAAACATATTTTCATGAGGCCAATTTTATGCGGAGGTCTGACATCAATCCAAAATCACACAAATAGGTTAGCACATCCATGAAACAGAGAAATAATTTACCTATTTATAGTTATTTTGACCCATTTTCCTTCCATCTTTACCCCATATATAGGTAAGACAGAATATTCCTTCCACAAAATTCTTCTTTTATAATTAGAATATGTGTGAATTTCCATTAATCGCCTGTCCAATAGGCAATTGAATAAAATTCTGAAAAAGGTAGGGAATAGCTTGTCATCAAAAATTATTATTCATACCGATGTTGTTAAAAACTCCATCGCAGGGTTAGATCAAAATATCGACCGGCTGCTCAATATCCAGAGCAATGTAGCAGGATTTAGGTATAGTATCGATCATAGAATATATAATCGCAATGGGATCGGCCGCAGGATTGCAGCTGCTTGTGCATCCATGGATGAAGTGGAAGCAAACCTGAATCGTATAAAAAACTTTGCCTCCACTTCAGTCAGCAAATATAGTGCTGTTGAGGCCCGGTTAAATCATCAGGCCGCTGCCATTGATGACAAACACAGTTTGGCAGAAAAAATTTTAAACGGCCGATATCCTAGTGATACCTACGAGCTTTACAACAACACCATTAGCCGTTTGCAGGATGTTTTGCATGGCCTTCAGTATATGGGAGGTGCCGGTGTCCTGCATTTGCTCGGTTTCAAATTCTCGGACGTAGACGGAATCCTACGCCGGTTTGAGCTGGCGGATGATGTGCTCCTTGGAAAAACGAAGCTTCCCATCGGAAGCATCATTAAAAAAATCGAAGGCTCCAAGCTTAACTTTCTAGCCAGAATGATGGTCAATCCAATGACACTTTTCCGTCATAAGAATAAATCATTGGGCGAATTAATTTATAAAAGATTTGCTAGTTTCTTTCCGAAGGATATTGTGAATCTTAGCAACAGTGTGGCAACACTTAAGAATGCGGTTGCCCAATCCGGAGCAACATTCACAAGCGGGTTAAATGCGGTGAAAAACAACGCGGGTGCCATCTTAAAAGCATCCGGTAAGCTTGTGAAGTCCAATGCGATATTGGCTGCTGTGATTACGGCAGGGACAGAAGCTGTCGGGGCAGGAATCAAAATCACCGAAAACTATTCCATTTATGGCGGTGATATTGAGACATTAAAAGAAGAGAATGCAAAGGTAGTCGGTAGAGCAGTATATAAAACGGCTGTCGTGTCAGCTACTTCAGTAGCGGGAGCAGCGATTGGCGGCACAATCGGAAGCTTGGCCGGTCCAATCGGTACCGTCGCCGGTGCTACCATTGGCGGATTCTTAGGCAGCATGCTTGGGGACAAATTGACAGAGAACACGCCGGCATTTGTTGATAAGGCAGCAGTTCATTTTAAGGAAGGAATCTATAAAGGTACAGAAGCGGTTGCATCTGGAGTGAACAAAGTTAAAGAGGGATTTAATGATGTCAAGGAACATGCCGGCAACCTATTAAATAGTTCCAAAAAGTTATTTAACGCTTTTTCTTTTGGAAATTAGGAGGAAATAATGAATCAAATCTCACTTTCTATTGAAGAATTAATCTATTGTTTTTACAGTGAAGGATATTTTGAGGAGGGAAACGCCCTCAAGCAGGTCTATTTCGGCGATTTGGATGACGAAAAAATGGATTTGCTGCTGCAAATCTCTTGCCGTACTCTGTTGGCCAAGGAACTGCTAGATTATCAGGATCACAAATTTACGTTAAAAAAAGGGATCGCGGAAATTATTTCTGCCCTTAACTATTCCGAGCAGTCAATAAAAGCTTCCCGGCACTCAAGCCAGGGTGGCGAGGAATCCTTGTCATTTCATTTTAAAGATTCTAGCATTATTAAGCATTCGCTTCATTATGACGAACAAGTTCATACCTTCGCTTTTGTTTCTTTACAGGAAGTCAGCAGCTTGGTCCATGACTTTTATCGGGTAGGTGAGGGAGATGCTGACTTGGAGATGTTGATGACTCAGGGCGAATTGGAGGAGATGCTCTCAAGCCTCCAGGATAATGGCAAACAATTTGACGCTCCTCAGTTAACTGGGGCAAGAAAGCAATTTAACCAGATCCTGCAGGACACCAATGGCAGGTTAAATACGCTGTTGTTCCTTGAATTCAACGACGATAAAGAACCGTTGGCGAAGAACGTTGTCATGTTCACCAATAATCCCAATAACAACTGGATTATCGAAAAGCAAGGTGAACTTTTTGATATCAAATCAGGAAATAAAGGGACAATTGACACCTTATTAGAGCGGAATTTATCCAATAGTATGGTAAAGGAAATACAATAAAATGGAACATAGCGTTAAAGTATCTGACAACAAAATTGAGGTAGTTTATTTAAAATTTTGGGCAGGCTGCATGGGTTCCGGTATCGGGCTCATGACTTTGGCCGGGTTATTTATTCTGTTCTACGTGGTGCCCAATTCGGGGGTTGGGCGAGCTTTTTTCGGTATCCTAATCGGTGTGCCGGCCACATTGTTTTTTTTAACGAAATTTTTGCAGCTAGTGTCTGTATTTTTGGAAGGCAGAACATTGATTACGATTGAAAATGGCTATATAAAAAGCAGAAAAAAGTCAGCCGCCATCAGTGAAATCAGTGACATCTATTGGGGCGGTCTTTCCTTTAAGGTTTTAAATGTCCGTACCAAGAATAATAAAAAAATAAAGTTTAATACTTATAATTTATTATCAGAGAATGTTATTGAGCAAGTTATTGAGACCTATGTGCTTCCACAGGGAAGTCCGGAATTGAAGGACAACTGGGCGAAGCGGAGTCGTGTAAAAACGGCATAAATAAGCAAAAGCGTGTCGGGCAATTGTGCCTGACACGCTTTTTTTAACGGTACATCGTCCACTTGCCAATATCCTTAAACCCTAACCGCTTATATATGCGGCCTGCTTCCGGATTATCATAGAACAGACAAAGTGTTTTTCCTTCATCGAGAACCACTTTGAACAGCTTTTGCATGATAGCAGTTGCTAGTCCCTGACGGCGATAGTCCTTCAGGGTACAGACACCGACAACCATCGCCGAAATGGAATTTTCCGCTGTTGTTGAAACGGCAGCCGTGACGACACCCTGGTCTTCGGTATAATAGGTCCTGCCTGTTTTGGTTTCCATCGCCTGCTTCAACATATCGCGGGCATCGCTGCGAATATGGAATTCCTCAATGGTTTTGCGAATTTCGATGATTCGGTCAACGTCCTCGAGAGTGGCTGCTTTGATTTCAGCATCAGTGGTGCCAAGATTTTCAGCTGAAGTGCATTCTGCAAAAAATGTAACCTGCTTTGGTCCTAGTGTTAGCTCTTGGAAGGCTTCAAACTTTTCCACGATATCGGACTTGCCGGACAGCGCTATCGGCTGGTTGTACTGTTTCATGATGGAAACAAACCCGTTTATATCAAATTCCCCTTTGGCATAGGGGATAAATGATGTATGGTACCTCAATAAAACGGCCTTAATACCGTTCTGTTCATCAAACTCCGCCCAAAGCTCTTGGAAATCCGAAGAGTATCCGAACGCCTCGATATCCCCGATGATAAATAGATTAATAGACGGTTCCTCGCTTAAAAAAGCAAGAACCTGCTCATGGTCGGCTTCTGTTAGCTTTTTGATCACAATAATTTCCCCCTTTACTTTTTAATAGAGTATACGGACAATTCAATAATTTCAAGATTATGTTAAAAATTTTTCCCCAAAAACCAGCATTCCAAAAATTGAACAAAAACGGATTTAGATACATTAAAGAAAGCCGTGGTCAGGGAGCAGAATTGCCTTCCCTGCCACGGCTTTCTTTATTTTTTTGCTCTGTTATAACTGAATGTTGATTTCACTGTGTTTGAAAATAAACGGAGAAATTCCGGCTAAATTGGGAAATACCGATATTTCCTTATAAATAGCGGAAGTTTTTCCGCTTAAATTATCCAAATCTTTGGATTTTGTCTTATTTAATGCCGTTAGTCGGAATATCTCCGTTTATATCAGCTTCTTAAGCTACCTCTCTATAAATTAGCCGGAAATTCTCCGTCTATAGTTTCGCATACCAAAATTCTCCGTCTATAGATTCGCATACCAAAACGAAATTCATAATAACAGAGCTTATTTTTTAAACAAATCGGTTTCGCCCAGCTAACATGCTGAATGCCAAGACAACAATCGAGATGATGATTAAGGTAATCAGCGGCATGGTCCATAAATGGGTTGCATCATATAAGATACCGATTAATGATGGGCCTATGGCAGCCAGAATATAGCCTGTCGACTGGGCCATTCCGGATAATTCTGCCGCCATGCCGGCATTTCTTGCTCGGAGTCCGATGTAACTCAAAGCGAGAGGGAAACTGCCGCCGAGGGCAATCCCGATAAAGAAAATGCTTACGTATAAGATCACTTGTGACGAGCTTAACAGCAATGCTGAGTAGCCGACCAAGGAACAAATGCTTAGCATGAAAGCAATCCATATTTGCGAACGGTAACGTCCAGCAATAACAGGAATGAAGAAACTGGCGGGAAGACCAATCAACTGCATAATAGAGAGCATCCAGCCAGCCTTTTCCATGCTCATTCCGTGGCTATGCAGAATTTCAGGCAGCCAAGAAATCGTCACGTAAAATAAAAACGACTGAAACCCCATAAAGGTTGCAACCTGCCAGGCAAGCGGAGAATGCCAGACGCCAGTGGAACTGGAACGAACCCTGCCGATATCATGCTGCCCGCTGCGATTTGTTTTTACAACAACGGCCCAAATGACAATCGCTGCCAAGGCAGGAATAGCCCAAACAAGCAAAGACCCTTGCCAGCCAAAATTCATACCGACAGCTAACGGAACACTGATTCCAGAGGCAAGTGAGGCAATTAAGCCCATAGACGTTGAATAAATACTCGTCATTAACCCGAATTTTTGCGGAAATTTGTCTTTGCAAATAGCTGGCAGCAGTACATTTCCAATCGCAATTCCGGCTCCTATCAAAACCGTGCCGGTGAATACGAAAAGCGTTACTGGGACTGAACGGAATCCAATTCCTACAAGGAGAATGATTAATCCAACCAGCAACGTCCTCTCATTTGTAATCCGCGCCGCGATTTTAGGCACAAGCGGTGACATGATGGCAAACATAATTAACGGCAGGCTCATCAGCAGCCCGGCGCTCCAGTGCGCGAGCCCGACATCCTCCTGAATCATGCCAATCAACGGCCCCAACGACGTTATTGTAGGACGTAAATTAAAGGCAACCAGGACAATCCCGGTTACAAGCAGATATATGTATAACGATTTCGGTTGAGCCTTAGATTTTTGCAACTCCAATCGAAAACCTCCTAAGTTGAACAAACTTTTTAAATTATACCATAATTTGGTGTCAAGCAGGAGGCGGTGTTGTTGGGGCATTTTAAAAAAGGGGGCCGCTGACCGATAGAATCAGAGGCCCTCATAATCCCCATTACAACGGGTTTATCACATGGAATTATTTCAATCTAAATAATACTGCTAATCATTCCAAGAAGTTCCTTGGCGCGGATCGCAGTTGTATGTCTTTCTTGAATGAGATTTAAGCCATTATTGGCGATCCTTCTCCGCTCTTGCTCGTTTTTTAAATAAAACCCAGCCTTTTCAAGGAAGTTTTCTTCATCGATCGCGACGAAATTTTCTTCTGAGCGGAACCCCAGGTCTTGCAGTTCAGGAGAGTCAGGAGCAAGTAACAGTGTATTGCAGGAGAGAACCTCCATATATTTCAGTAAGGGATATTTATAAATGGAATCGCATGTGAAAAAAAGCTGTGCTTTATTAATTTCCATGGCATATTTCTCTTTTACGAAATCCCCATCAGTTTCATTAATATCCCGGTAGCCTGGATGGGGATGGTAGACAAAATCAATATTTCCAGAGAGGGTTTGCAGAATCTTGTGCCGAATTGGATAGTAGTATTCGTAAACGGCACCCATCATCAGCATTTTAATGTCCTTTGAGAGGTGATAATCTTTAAATATAGCGGTGTTGACATGATGTGGCAGCCATTTCATTTTTCCGGCAAGGTTCGGAAAGTTTGTAATAAAATGATCCCGATAGCTTACGAAAATATGGTTAATCTTGTCCTTTTCGATTCGCTCTTCGACATTATTCAAATTATGAAGGTCCTCAAGATAGATGCCAAAGGGGATTTCCACTGATTCCAGACCAGAAATAAGAATAGGGTCAGTTCCCGGCCGAGTTACCTTGTAACACAGCGGGTTGACTGACCCTTTTCTGTTTAATAATCTGTAACAGTTAACTTTCTGTCCAGATAGGATTCAATTACTTCACTCACTTGGTAAGAAACTTGCGGAGAATCAAAATTTTCAAAAGCATGTTCACAGTTGTTTTTATAGTTCATCGTTTCGTCATAGTGGCTCATATGACGCGCAATGACTTCATCGCTATCTTGACGAATTTTTTGCCGCTCGATGACAGTGTCCCGGTCAGCGTAAACAAAAATTCGAACGACACGATCTCCGTACATTGATTTTAATTTTTCAGCACCTTCGGGGTTTAATGTTAAATAGACAAGTTCATGATTTTTGAATGCATCGACAATATCCTGTTCCCGGATGCCATAATGAATTCCATCAATTTCTACGCTTTCAAGAAACTCCTGTTGTGCTTGCATCTGCTTGAAGGTTTCTTCGCTGACAAAGTGGTAATCTTCACCATTCTTTTCATAATGGCGTGGTGAACGGGTGGTGTAGGAGAGGACGGTTTCCATGTCGAATGCGCTTGCGGCCATTTTTGCGATCGTTTTTCTTCCAGAGCCATCGGGGCCTGTATAAACGAATATGAGTTCTTTTCCTTTGATTTGGTACATAGGGAGCCTCCTTTAAAATTGATGTATACGACCTTTACTGAAGGAGTTATGACAGGAGATGAAGAGGTACTGCTATTATTATAGCAAATTAACAGGCTATTGGGAAACTATGGATAGAAAAGCAGGGAAATAGTACCAGGTTTCTAAAAAATATTTTATTTTTATGCAACGATTTTTCAATGATTAGAGTCGTACTTTATAGAAGGTATTGAGGGGATGTGATTACTGCTTGGGTGCTCAAAATAACGAATATAACATTGACAGCCCGGTGGATTTCACTAGGTTTTGTGAGGATGTCGGACCCGAAGCGTTTCGTTTGGCGACGTATTGGGCCGGAAACAGGAGCGAGGCAGAAGACATTGTTCAGGAAGCATTCCTGCGGACCTGGAAATCAGGCAAAGATGTCGCCGTGAACCTAAAAGGCTGGTTTTTCCGTGTATTGTGGCATGTCTTTCTTGATAAAAGAAAAACTACTAACCGGGAAAAGCTGCAAGACTTAGAATGGAAGAGTGAAGGTGTGCAGTCATCCTATGAAAAGATTGATGACCGCGGGGAAATTGATTGGCTTCTGCAAACTGTATCCGAGGACGACCGTCACTTGCTTGCGATGCATTATTGTGCAGATTTAACATTTAAGCAGATAGCACAAATTACAGGTATGCGGGAAGGGACAATTAAATCGCGAATTCACCGAGTGCTTAAATATATCCGGAAGCAGCTGCCGAAGGAATATCAGAATCACTTTGGAAAGGAGCGGACAAATCATGAATAATGACTCCAAAAGATCTGTGACAGGAAGTGGCCCTGCTGAAATAGAAATGGATAACAGGCTAAAAAGCTATTATCAAAAAGATGTTGGTCCATATCCTGATTTTGCAAAAATGGCGGAAGTTGCCATGGCAGAAGGGAATGACGAGCTGGCAACAAGTGTGAAAATAGATTCAAAAACAAGTGCGTGGTATATCATTCCTAAAAGGACAATCTTAACTGCAGCAGCAATAGTATTGATGTTTGGTCTGCTGAAATTTAGTTTCTACGCCATTCCACGATGGCAGGCATTTGCCTATGGGGCTGCCCAGTCCATCCCATTTGCCGATCATCTCATTTCTGAACAGGATGTAGGTTTGCTGCGGGAGGCAGAAAAGGGAAATATTCAAACCAGGCAGTTGACTTCAGAAGTTGATCGATTTCGTATCGACATCCTCGGAACCTATGCCGACAGTAACCGTACCGTAGTATTTTTTCAAATATATCCCCCGGAGGATAAGTCTTATGCAGAGAAAGGAAGCTGGATGCCGGAGAATATAAAGTTTGTTGATCAGTTTGGTATATCCCGTCACAAGTCCTATAGCGTGAGTTTGGATACCAACAGCTATAAGGGAAATATTGAATTTCCTGCTGTGCCGGGGTGGTTACGTGCACTTGGCGCCCGGTTTCACTTGGAAATTGGCGCACTGAATTGGACGACAGACAAGGGAGGTTATACTACGGATAAGGTGGGACCTTGGACGATGGAATGGGTTCAGGAATGGCAGGATGCAAAGAAAATAATTCATCCTGGAGCAGCTGTAGCCAATGAAGAAGTGGAAATAAAGCTAAAGAAGGTAACGCTGACTCCAAGCTCGACAAAACTGGACTATACAGCCTTGTTTAAAAAATCGGCAGCACATGAGAACTTGGAAATGTATATTGAAAAGGCCTCTGATGGCACCCGATATGAATTCCTATCCAGTGGTTTTAGAAAGAGCGGGTTTACGAGGGCAGGAACGGGGGATATTCTTTTTCCGCCGCTCGAAGGGGCAGGTGAATATCAGTTTATCATTAAGCGGACAGATGGAGTCAATGGAGAATGGGTTCTTCCGTTTACGGTTCATTGAAGGTAAAGCAGGGGACGGCTCTCCGCTTCGATTGAAGCGAAACCGTCCCCTGTGTATCATGCATGTTCAATCGTAATATTGTCATCGTGCCGTTTGGAAAGAATTTTGCTCTTTTTGCGATTTTCCTTTGTTTCAAAAATAATGTCAAAGTCGTAGTCGTCAGGATAGAGTTCGCTGGCGGCAATATAAAGGCTGATTCGTTTATGATTTATTGTCTGCTTTTCACCTTTAATCTGGACAACATAGTTCCCAAGCTGATCCGGACCAGTATAGACAATGCCGAAATCATCGCTCGGCGAAATTTTTACATTATCCCCTAGCCGATAGTGCGTGGCCTTCGTTTCTGTCTTCACAGCTTTCGGTTTATCCTTATACTTATTAACAATTACCTGTTTTTCCATATCGCGCCGCTCCCAAGGTTGCATCGGCCCTAGTGGATATTCCTTTTCTTCTTTATAGGTAATGGTATGGGCACGTTCAATAATTTTTGGGTGCATGCCCAGCTTTAGCGCTATCGCAAATGCTTGGCTCTCACCGCCGCGGCCAATAATTAACCGGTAGGTTGGGCTTAAAGTAGTTAGGTTAAATTCCATTGACCCGTTAATAAATCCTTCATGCATTTCGGCGAATTCTTTGATTTCGCTGTAATGTGTCGTGGCAAAGATGACCGCGCCTTTTTCATACAGCATCTCAAGGATGGATGTTGCCAGCCCCATTCCTTCACCAGGATCCGTACCGGAACCAAGCTCATCCAGCAGCACCAAGCTTCGATGGTTCGTTTCTTTTAAAATTTCGATAATATTAACGATGCGTGAGCTAAAGGTGCTCAGATTTTCAGCGATGCTTTGGCCATCACCGATGTCGACAAGGATGCGTTGGAAGATACTAATCCTGCTCTCCTTGGCGGCAGGAATATGCAGGCCGCATTGCACCATCAGCGTCAACAATCCGACTGTTTTGATGGTCACCGTTTTCCCGCCGGTATTTGGTCCGGTGATTACCAGCGCCTGCTGATTCCCGGTCAAATTTACTGTCAACGGAACTGCTTTTTCCCCTAAAAAAGGATGCCGTGCCTCAATCAAGTTGATTTCCCCGGCCTCATTAATGCTGACATTAGCCCCGTTGATACCCCGGCTATACTTGGCCTTGGCAAAAAGAAAGTCATAATGCACCATCGTTTCAACTGCCAAAGTAAGCTGCTGCTCTTTTTCTTCGACTAATCCGGTCAGATAGCTTAATACTTTTTGCTCTTCGACCTCCTCATCTGCAATCAGCCACGTTAATTGATCTTGGAATAGTGCAATTTCTTCGGGCTCGATAAACAAGGTCGCACCGGAGGCGGATGAATCTAGTACTGTTCCTTTAATTTTTGTGCGGTATTCCTTTTTTATTGGAATGACATACCGGCCGTTTCGCTGGCTGACGACATTCTCCTGTAAATAGGTCTTGTATTTATTAGAGCGGACCAACTGCATCGTTTTTTCCTTTAACCGCTCCTCCTGAATCGCAATTTGTTTCCTAATTTTCAATAGCTCCTTACTTGCGTAATCGTCGACCCGGCCATTGCGGATGCAGCGGATAATTTCACTGGCAAGCTCTGGTATTTCATCAATAGCGTAGATATAGGCCGATACGCGCGGAGCAATGTAAGCTTTGTCTTTCATGTACCGGCGCATTTTCCCGCAGCAGTCGAGGAAATCATAAAGCTTCATGAATAAATCGACTTTTAATGCTGCTCCCTTATTTAAATTTCCGAGCAGGTGCTCCATTCCGTCCAGACCGTGAACCGGGACGCTGGCACTCTTTTTCAATATTTCAACTGCTTCCGACACCTCAGCAAGCCATGCTTCTATTTGCTTTAAATTGGTAGATGGTGTCAGGTGCACGATTTTAGCCTTGCCTTCTTTCGTTAAAGCGTATTGGGCAACGGTATCCTTAATTCTGTTAAATTCCAGTGTATCAAATGTATGCTGATTCAATTTTGCTTTCCTCCTTAATAATAAAAATAGCCGCAATGAACAATGTCATTGCGGCTAGAAATACATGAGGGTGTTGACCACACCCCACGTCCATACCTAAATTAATCCAAAATAAAAACTGTCTACAAAAAATGTACACAGCAGCATCGGAAAAAAGAATGTATGCCTATGTCTGCCATTGTTCTTAACCTCACCCCCAAACCAAAGTCAAATAAACCTTCAACGTCCCATTAAAAAACGAAAAGGCTGACCGGGAATGAATCTATCCAATTAATTGGATTAGTTAAGAACGACACCTAACATAAAACATACTCCTTTAACCAAAAACAATATTTACCTTTAAAGGATACAACAGGGAAGTGTGGACTGTCAATGGGCAGGAACCAGGGGGACGGTTCTCCTGGTGCCCTTTTGTGAAGTTGAACCGCTAGGAGCCACTACAACCGTCCAAGTCATCAATGGTGATATTGTTTAAACCAATCGACGAAGCGGGATAATCCTGTTTCTATAGTTGTGCCTGGGGAGAAGCCGGTAGCTTCCTGAAGGCTTGTAATGTCTGAGTAGGTTTCTTTGACGTCCCCCGGCTGCATCGGCAAAAAGACGATATTGGCCTTTTTATTCAGTAGTTTCTCAAGTGTTCTAATAAAATCTGCCAGTTTTACAGGATGGTGATTTCCAATATTATAAATTTTATAAGGTGCGAAGCTTGAATCCGGATTTGGATTAAATGAATTCCAGTTGTCATCCGGTTTCGGAGGAGAATCTAGCAAATGCAGGATTTC
Organism: Neobacillus sp. B24; assembly: GCF_055381825.1. Classification (NCBI taxonomy): domain Bacteria; kingdom Bacillati; phylum Bacillota; class Bacilli; order Caryophanales; family Bacillaceae; genus Neobacillus; species Neobacillus sp. B24. The sequence continues at coordinate 595,169 of NZ_AP035777.1, forward strand.
TTCTACGATATCATCAATGTACGTAAAGTCCCTGCTCATGTCCCCGTTATTAAATAACTGCAGTGGATTTCCTTCAATAATATCTCTGGTAAATGAGTAATAGGCCATATCCGGTCTGCCCCAAGGGCCATATACGGTAAAGAAGCGAAGGCCAGTAGTGGGTATATTGAACAAATGGCTGTAGGTATGGGCCATTAATTCATTGGCCTTTTTGGTAGCAGCATACATGTTCAATGGGTGGTCAGTGCTGTCCTGCGTCGAAAAGGGAATTTTTGTGTTGGCACCGTACACAGAGCTCGAAGAAGCATAGATTAAGTGCTCAACGGGAAAATGTCTGCATGCCTCCAAGATAGTAAGAAAACCATTGATGTTAGAAGAGACATAAGAGTGGGGATGGTCAATACTATATCGGACACCGGCCTGAGCAGCCAGGTGGATGACCAGTTTAATAGAATGGTTTCTAAAAAGGTCATGCAGATGGTCTTGATTAGCCAAATCTAGCTTATAGAATGCAAATTGAGGATTCTTTTCTAACAACAAAAGCCTTGCCCTCTTTAAGGAAACATCGTAGTAATCATTAAGGTTGTCGATACCAATCACCTGATGTCCTTCAAGCAATAGCCTTTGGCAAACATGAAATCCGATAAATCCCGCTGCTCCGGTTACTAATATGCTCATTTTCTTTTATCATGCCTTTTTTTATGGTTACGCTCTTTGTGCCGCCCTTGTTTTTTTGAAGCCTTTTCTTGAGAATATCCAGTGAAGGTTTTCCCTTGCTGCTCCCATCCTCTTGCAACCCCGATTATTCTGCGAGTCATATTCACCTTATCTCCATTTGTTAGAGGAATTGATTTTTTGGTCCATTCCTTATAAAGGTCCGGATTCATTGTCTTTACCTGTTCGAGGAACGAATGAAGAAACCCTCGCTCATGAAGATTTTGGAACAGCTCCAGAGGCCGTTCTTGTACTCGGGTGAAGGAGTAGACATGATCGATTAATTTAAATCCAGAATGGGTAATAATAATGTGTCTTAGCGGAGCATCGATTTGACTAAACCCGGATTTCTTCATGGCGATTAATAGATCGAGTAAGCGCCTGGTAATCTCCTCGGAAAGTTTGGATTGCTTCTTGAGATATGTGTTTAAGTCAGGACCCAGTAAGTATTCCATAACGGTATAATTGGGCCCGGTTTCATACACCTTCGGAATAAAGGGGAGCTTTTGCGATGACAATAAAACTTCCTGTTCCTGATCGGCGTTCTCTACTTTTCCATAAATTTTCACGCAAGTCTCCTCTGATATTCGGTAGACTGCTCCTTGATGCCCTTTGCCAATCAATGGCTGAGTGACAGCACTGTCAACCTTAACCGCCTCACCGGAACCGCCTGAGGTTACAGGGATATTACGATAATCTAACCGGTTTTCATGGAAATACTTCTCCCATTCAGCATACGTCTCTGGTTCCAATTTTCTAACTTGAGAAAGGAAAGAATCCTTTAATAACATCATGTTTAAATCTCGCAGCAACTTTAGCGGAACAGGGTGAACGCGCTTGAAGGCATTTACATGGTCAATTACTTTCAATTCTTCATTTTTCAATACAAAAATATGCCTTAACGGGGCATCACACATCGTGAAATTTGCTTCTTTCATTTTCCGTAAAATGGTCAGAAGGCTTCTAACAATCGATGGAGGAATATAGGTGCAGTTCCTCAAGTACTCCTTTAATGTCGGAGCTTGAAAGTATTCCATTACAACATAGTTCGAGCCTGTCTCATACACTCTTGGGAAGAAGGAGAGGTGTCTTCCAGCGTGTAGTGCTTTCGCTTCCATTTCCGCTTGCAGAGAATTGGTATAGATTTTTACACATATGTTATCTGAAAGTTTGAAAACAGCACCTTGGGCCCCCATACCAATTAAGGGATAATCGGTAGGGTTATCTATTAGCAGCGTTTTTTCTCCTTTGGTTACTACGATTGATTTAAAATCCTTCATCGCGCTCCCCCCAACAGTTCATCATAATACCTTGCTTGCAGCAAAAGCTGCTGCTGCATGTCAAATGCTTGTTCAATTTTTTGGCGGGCATGATAGACCAGTCCCGGCCAAAGATGTGTATTTGTTAACAGAAATTCCAGTCCCTCGGCCAGCTGTCCGATGTTGTTCTCCTGCACCAATACACCATTTCGTCCGTGATCAACAAGCTCCGGGATGCCTGCATGATAGGTTGATAGGACAGGGACGCCCGTAGCCATGGCTTCTTTTAATGTATTTGGAATCCCTTCAACATCTCCATTAGACGCCTCGAGACTAGCAGCACAAAACAAATCGGCACCTGCCATATAAGCTCTTACCATGTCTTTGGGAAGATGATTGAGTAAGCGAAAAGAATCACCCAAATTCAGTTGTGTGGCCAACGAGGTTAAGTAGTCCTGCATCTCGCCTTTTCCGATAATAGTCAGCGTGGCTTTCGGGAATTTATCGCGGATTTTACTGAAAGCCTGCATTAAAATATGGTGTCCTTTCTTTTCTACCAGCCTGCCAACAGATAAAATGTGTTGCGTATCACTTGTTTTCTGTGCCCTGTAGGTGTACTTGTTAAGATCCACCCCTCCGTATAGGACTTTAATTTTTTCAGGGGGGCAGCCCCAATCAATGATTCTATTTGCCAGGTATTGACATACAGGGTAAAATTGTTCGCCCTGCTCAAATAGCAGCCTCATATTTTCCAGATATGCAACTGGCTGATTGGCTAGGGTGGCATCTCTTCCTCGAATACTTGTGACAAGCGGAAGGTTTGTTTTCTCCTTAAATGGAAGCAGTAATATACCCAGCTGCCCATGATGGGCATGCAAGATGGAAATGTTGTTCTTCTTTACGAAATCCTTTGGTGAAAAGATTTCACTGAGGTAAACAACCTTTTCGTTAAGGAGCGAGAGGTCAGTCATGTACTTTGGCTGGCGAACCAGATGAATGTAATCATAGCTTGGAACCTCGCGAATCTGTGGGATATATTGGGTGGGATCCACCCTGAGATTTAGATGCATAACCGTACGCAATAAAAATCTTCTCCTTTCATAACGATGATCTTCTTGGTTCTCGGTTTCCTCATATACTATGAGGGAGAAACAAGCTTAGCTTGGATGAATCGGAAAAAAGAAAGTAGAGGATGGATATAAAAGATCAAAAATGGGCAATAAAAAGCCCGGCTGGATCCTAGAAACAGCCGGGCCTTTCAATATTTAGCGCTGTTTTGGTTGATGCGGGATACCAAAGAGTTGTGATTGATATCTGTTTACCAGTCCAATAGTCCGATTGCATCGATAAATACGATGATGATTGCAACCGGGATGACATATTTTAAAAGATAAAACCAAAGGGTAAAAAAGCCTTTGCGTAATGCTGAACCATGCCCCAATTCTATGAACAGAGCACTTTTGGATACCTTCCATGAGGTGAAGATGGAAATCAATAGTGCTCCCGTTGGCAGCAATACATTACTGACGGCAAAATCCATTAAATCAAAGATGGTTTTATCAAGCAGTTTGAAGTCTGCCAGCGTGCTATAGGACAAACATGCTGGTATGCCGACGATGAAGATGAGAATACCAATAATCCATGTAAACTGTTTTCTCTTATTGGTATCGTTTTTAGAGATTGTTGCGACAATGATTTCAATCATCGAAAATGCCGAAGTTAACGCCGCGAATAGGAACAAGACTAGAAATGCCAGGAAGAACAGCATTCCAAATGGCATCTGATTAAATACTGCCGGCAAGACTGCAAAAATGAGCACAGGTCCGGCATTCGGTTGAAGTCCAAACGAAAATACTCCCGGAAAAATCGCCAGCCCGGCAAGGAGGGCAATCACGATATTCATCACAATAATGGATAAGGCCGAGTTGACCAGATTTTGTGTCTTTGGCAGGTAAGAAGCATAAGTAACCATCACAGAAGCCCCTAAAGACAGTGTGAAAAAGGCCTGTCCGAGCGCATAAAGAACCGTTTTTGACGTTAATTTTTCAAAGTCGGGCAGCAGTAAAAACTCCACTCCCTTGATGGCATCGTCCAAACTAAGCGAGCGCCCGACCAGAATCAGGAACAGAATAAAGAGGGCGGGCATCATAATTTTGCTGGCTTGTTCAATTCCCTGCTGCACACCTTTTGCCACGACCACAATGGTCATTAGCATAAAGAGGAATTGGGCCAGCAAGGTTTTATAAGGATTGGAGATCATCGCACCAAATAATTCGCCATACTGATTTTGTGTCAGACCACTTAGCCCGCCAGCCATCGTTTGAAAAATATAAAGGATGATCCAGCCTCCTACAACGCTGTAAAAAGAAAGCAGGATAAAGCTGGTGATAACTCCAATGACGCCTGTCAGGTGCCAGCCTGAACCAGGGGCAAGGATTTTGTAGGTTGTAATCGCGTCAGCCTGCGCTTTGCGCCCAATTGTAAACTCAGCTAGCAGCAGCGGCAACCCCAAAACTAATGTAAAGAGTAAAAATATCAGGAAAAACGCTCCGCCGCCGCCGGTCCCAGCCACATAGGGGAACTTCCAAATGGCCCCCAAGCCAATCGCCGACCCGGCCGCAGCCAGAATAAAGCCTATTTTCGATTTCCATTGTTCTTGTTGTGCCATTCTTTGTTTCCTTTCTTGAACAGGGGATCGGTCTTTGTAAAGTATAGGAACTTTCCCTGTTTCTCAAACTATAATGTTTAATACTACCCGAAATGTGAAACTAATTCAGCTTTTTTCCGTATATTAATGTACAAGAACATAAGGAGAGATTTGTAATGTTTCTGGCAGAACTCCAGCAAGAGGAGAAACAAGCATTTCTTGAGTTGGCAGCAAGAATCGCGACCATTGATGGAAATGTATCGATATATGAAAGTTCTATACTTAACAAGTACAAAAAAGAAATGGGTTTGAAGAATTATAAACCAGAAGGCCGCTCAATGGAAGAAATCTTGAAGGTCTTCCAAACAAAACGCTCCCAAAATATCGTCCTGGCGGAGCTCTTTCAATTGATTTATTGTGATGGGGTGTTTCACGACCAGGAGAGTGAATCCATTCGCCTCATCAAGGAGCACTTTGGGTTTAATCCTGACGAATATGGGAGTTTCAAGGACTGGATTGAAAAGATAAGAGAATTATCTGTTTAAATTCGTACCCAGAGACATATTTATGAAAAAAATGGTTCGTACCTGCTTCCTTGACAAGCAGTAAGCTTCATGATAAAAACAAGTTTAGAGACGTTTTCAACTAAATGAATGGATTGTTACTGTTCGGCAGGCAAAACCTAAGTTTGAACAAGGATGGCATAAGTGTTATTCTTATTTCAAATTTTGGTTTTTTTTATGCTTTTTTTATTTTTTCAAATAATACATCAAGGACGAGTGGAAATGAAAATTGAGAAGGTATTAAACAATAATGTTGTCATTTCAAGAAATGAACAGAACCACGAAATCGTCGTCATGGGCAGGGGATTGGCTTTTCAAAAGAAGGTTGGCGAGGAGATCGATTCCGCAAAGATTGAGAAAACGTTTGTCTTGGAGAACCGTGGCATCACTGAAAAACTTGCCAAATTATTGAAGGATACCTCCGAGGTTTATTTGAATATTTCATCGAAAATTCTTGACTATGCCCAATCGCAGCTTCCTTATAAACTGGATGAATATCTGTATGTAGCATTGACCGACCACATCAGCTTTGCCATCAGCCGGCATAAGCAGGGGATTCATTTGAAAAATCCACTAGTCTGGGAAATTCGCAAGTACTATAAACCAGAATATCAAGTGGCTGTAAAAGCGGTTGATATTATTGAAGAGGATACGGGAATTCGATTAACAGAAGACGAGGCCGCATCGATTGCGCTGCATTTGGTTAACAGCCAGCTTTCAGGAGAAAACATGGCAGCCGCGATTCAAATCACCGAGATGGTCAATAATATTCTTAACATCGTTAAATATCATTTTAAAATGGAATTGGACGAGAACTCGATTAACTACGAACGATTTTTGACCCATCTCCGCTTCTTCGCGATTCGGTTTATCCGCAAGGAGAGGCTGGAGGAGTCGATTGATCAGTTTTTCTTTGAGCAGATACAACAAAAGTATCCTGAGGCCTACGCCTGCACGGAGAAAATTGCTACCTATTTGGAAAATCAATTTAACTGGAATATCACCAATGATGAAGAGATTTATCTAACTGTTCATATCCATCGGGTCACCAATCGCCAAAAATTAAAGCAAATGTCAGAGTAAATCCGAGTTGTCGAAAAAGGAATAAAGTCGTCGAAAAAAAGTGTTGACACCTTATGTAAGCGGTGTTAAAGTAAACGTATCAACTTCATATTGAACTTTCTAATAGGATTGTTACTGATTATGCAGGCAAAACCTAAATTGCAAACGCCATCTTTTGAGGCGCGCAATTTAGGTTTTTTTGTTTATCTGGCAGTCGAAGGCGGTTTCGATATGAAGCAACAGTATACAATTTAAGGAATGTTACCTTAAGTGGGCATAACCTGATCTGATCTCTCTGACACTACTTTCATGTGTGTCGTATGGATTGGCTCAGGTTTTTTATTTGGAAAAAACAAAAGGAAAGAAGGGTCAATAAATGAAATACGAACAGTTATCCAAAGACATCCTCGAAAGAGTCGGCGGAAAAGAAAACGTTAACAGTGTTGTTCACTGTGTGACTAGACTTCGGTTTAAACTAAAGGATGAAAGTGTTGCAAAGACTGAAGAAATTAAAGCATTAGATGGCGTTGTTACAGTCATGAAGAGTGGCGGACAGTATCAAGTTGTCATCGGAAACCATGTTCCAGATGTGTATGCGACTTTATTAAAAGTAGGTAATCTTGGTACAGTTAATGAAAGTAACGATTCCGGTAATGGTGAAAAATTAGGCTTAGGTGCAAGGTTCATTGACATGATTTCTGGTGTGTTCACACCAATACTAGGCGTTTTGGCAGCAACTGGTATGATTAAAGGTTTTGCTGCTTTAGTTCTGGCATTGGGTTGGATGGAAGCAACTTCAGGCACTTACCAGTTATTGAATATCGCAGGCGATGGTTTATTTAACTTCTTGCCAATCTTCTTAGGATATACAGCAATGAAGAAATTTGGCGGAACACCGTTTGTCGGGATGGCGATCGCTGCTGCCTTGGTACACCCTACATTGGCAACCTTAACGACTGGAGACGCTTCAAGTGTTCTGTTCAAAGGTACCATTTTTGAATCACCAATTCATATCACATTCTTGGGCATTCCTGTGATTTTAATGAGTTATGCATCAAGTGTTATTCCGATCATTCTTTCAACTTTTGTAGCTTCCAAAGTTGAAAAAGGGTTTAAGAAAATCATTCCAGATGTAGTAAAAACATTCCTGGTTCCATTCTTTACAATCCTAATTATGGTACCCTTGACATTCTTGGTAATTGGACCAATTTCCACTTGGGCAGGCAGCTTATTAGGTGCAGCAACAATTTGGATCTATGACTTAAGCCCGATGATTGCAGGTTTACTTATCGGCGGATTCTGGCAAATATTCGTTATGTTTGGTCTTCATTGGGGACTTGTTCCAATTGCAATCAACAACATTTCAACTTTAGGGTATGACCCAGTTTTAGCAACAACAGTTATGGTATGTTTCGCTCAAATCGGAGCAGTTTTAGCGGTTATGCTAAAAACTAAAGACAAAGGTTTAAAATCTCTTGGTATTCCAGCGTTTATCTCAGGTATTTTCGGTGTAACAGAGCCAGCTATCTATGGAGTAACATTGCCGCTTAAAAAGCCATTCATCATGAGTTGTATCGGTGGTGGAATCGGTGGAGCAATCATCGGTGCTACTGCGGGTAAATTGTGGATGTTTGGTGGAATGGGAGTGTTCGTTATCCCTACATTCATCAAACCAGGCTCACCACTTGGTATGGCTTTCTGGGGAGCTATCATCGCAATGGTTGTAGGTTTTGCAGTAGCATTTGTTTTAACATACCTGTTTGGTGGTTTAGGAAAAGAAGCACCGGCAGTTTCAGCACCTGAAAAGAAAAACGAAAAAACAACAGCAGCAACTGGTAAAAAAGAAGTTGTGGCAAGTCCGCTAACTGGCGAAGTAATAGTATTATCTGAAATCAAAGATGCAGCATTTGCATCTGGTGCACTGGGACAAGGTATAGCGATTGAACCATCTGAAGGTAAGTTATTCTCACCAGTATCCGGTACAGTTTCAGCGTTATTCCCAACCAAGCATGCCATCGGTATTACAACTGATGAGGGTGCAGAAATCTTAATCCATATCGGTATGGATACGGTTCAGCTGGAAGGCAAACATTTCACTGCCCATACTGAACAAGGTGCACGTGTTGAAAAAGGTCAATTATTAATCGAGTTTAATATTGCCGGTATTAAAGAAGCAGGTTTCCCAGTCACAACACCAATCGTTGTGACCAACCATACACAATATGAAATTGTTCAAGCATGTGAAAACACAGTAAAAGCTGGGGACGTTTTACTTGAAGTAAAGACAAAGTCAGTAGCTGTTTAATGAAGTAAAGTTTAAAGAACCACAGGGACGGTTCTCCTGGTTCCCTGCCTCACGCGGGGGCAGGGGCACCACCAGAACCGTCCCCCTGGTACCTACAAGAGGAGGAACTGAAAATGACACAAACTGATAAAAGATTTCCGGAGGGTTTTTTATGGGGAGGCGCTACTGCTGCGAACCAATTGGAAGGTGCTTATCTTGAGGGCGGTAAAGGGTTAAACTTAGCAGATGTGATGCCAGGCGGTAAAGTAAGATTGAAGGTTATTGGTGAACCTGGTTTTGACTATAAAATTAATAAAGAAAAATATGTATATCCAAACCATGATGGAATTGATTTTTATCACCGTTATAAAGAGGATATTGCTCTGTTTGCAGAAATGGGCTTTAAAACTTATCGCATGAGCATCGCATGGAGCCGTATTTTCCCGAATGGCGACGAACTTGAGCCAAATCAAGAAGGTCTAGCTTTCTATGACAGTGTGTTTGATGAATTGAAAAAATACGACATCGAACCTGTTGTCACCATTTCTCACTATGAAATTCCATTGCATTTAATCACAGAATATGGCGGCTGGCGCAACCGTAAAGTGATTGGCTTCTTCGATCGGTATGCAAGAACACTGTTTAATCATTACAAAGGAAAAGTGAAATATTGGCTGACTTTCAATGAAATCAATGGGGCAACACATATGCCGCTCTTAGGTCTTGGTTTCTCTCCTGAAACCAAGGAAACACAACTGCAAGACAGTTTCCAAGGTTTGCATCACCAATTCGTGGCAAGTGCCATGGCGGTGAAAGCGGCACATGAAATCATTCCAGGAAGCCAAGTCGGTTGTATGCTTATTTATGCGCCAACTTATTCTTATGATAGCAACCCTGAAAATGTGATGCATGCCCTGCAAGAACAACGCCTATTCAACAACTATTGTGGTGATGTGCAAGTAAGAGGGGCATACCCTGCGTTTGCTAAACGGTTCTGGAAGGAAAATGGCATTCAGTTAGATATTCAAGATGGCGATTTAGAAACCATTAGTGAAGGAACCGTTGATTTCATTTCATTTAGTTACTACATGTCCCGTACGGAGAAAAAGAACAAAACACCTGAAGAAATCGGTCAAGGTAATTTAATTGGCGGCGTTAAGAATCCATTCTTAAAGGCTAGTGATTGGGGATGGGAAATTGACCCGACAGGTCTTCGAATCGGCTTAAATCAACTTTATGACCGTTATCAAGTACCTTTATTCATCGTCGAAAATGGTTTGGGTGCTTATGATAAGGTGGAAGAAGACGGTTCTATCAATGATGACTATCGCATCGATTATGTAAGAGGCCACATTCAGGCAATGGCCGAAGCCATTGAAGATGGCGTTGAACTGATGGGCTACACACCTTGGGGCTGTATTGACTTGGTAAGTGCTTCTACTGGCGAAATGTCCAAGCGCTACGGCTTCATCTACGTCGACAAGCATGACGATGGCAGCGGTACATTGGAGCGCAGTCGCAAAAAATCTTTCTTCTGGTATAAAAACGTTATTGCCACTAACGGTGAAGAACTATAAGATTGCTAAAAAAGGAAAGCTCGAGAATGAGAGCTTTCCTTTTCTTTTGGTATTCTCGATTCCGTGAGGACAAATTTTATGAAACATGATTCTTTTGGCTCATATTTTGAGACAGAAGATCGAATTTTTAAAAATCAATAGAAAAAGACACCAAAATCAAATGGTGTCTTTTCTTTGTATTGGGACAATTAGTGCGTCATGCAGCTGAATTTACCCATCCTCTTCTGAATATGCTTCGGTTGTTTTTGTGTCCCTGCACTCCCAGCACTCGGCTCTGTTCCTTTCCATTATTGATAATTCTGTTCCGCAAGAAATGCAGAAGTCCATGTGAAAAGTCCCCCCTTCTTTGGTAAAAATGTAATGGATTATATATGTATGCGACAATGTTGTCAGATATTTCTCCAAAAGTTCGACAATCCCTATTTGCAGGCGGGGAGCAGCCAGCTTGTTAAAGTGTTCAGTAAATAGCATAATAATACTAAGAACAGTTGGAGGGGGAATGAACATGGACTTAGGGCTAACAGGAAAATCAGCTATCATCACCGGCTCAAGCAGAGGAATCGGCTTGGAAACTGCCCTTCATTTAGTAGAAGAAGGGGTACAGGTTACTATTTGCGCAAGAAATGAAGACCGTTTAAAGGAAGCAGCAGCTTATATTTTTGAAAAAACAGCTAAAGAGGTTTTATACATAGTCGCAGATGTCACAAAGGAAGAAGACTGCAAAAAGTTAATCGAGGCCACCGTCGGAAAATATGGACGACTGGACATTCTGGTTAACAACGCCGGCACGTCTCAAGCCCACCCATTTGAAAAAGTGGATGGCGACCTTTGGCAGCAGGACCTTGATTTGAAATTATTTGGTGCCATCCATTGCTCCCGCAATGCCGTTCCATACATAAGGCAGTCAGGGGGCGGAGCAATCGTGAATGTGACCGCAATCAGTGGAAAGACACCGCCGGCATCTTCAGTGCCAACTTCGGTAAGCCGGGCTGCAGGACTGGCCCTGACAAAGGCAATGAGCAAGGACCTAGGTAAGGACAATATTCGCGTCAATGCTGTCTGCATCGGTCTGATACGCAGCGAGCAGATTGAGAAAATGTGGAAACGCCAGGCTCCGGAATCATCCTGGGAGGAGTTCTCTAAAATGGAACGTGGGATTCCGCTTGGCCGGATCGGAAACACTGAAGAGGCAGCAAAAGTGATATCGTTCCTTGTTTCAGATGCGGCATCCTATGTAACTGGGACCGCAGTGAACATTGATGGGGGATTGGCGGGAACGTTATAACCATATCGACCTGCATGAAAAAAACAGACTCCTGAGCAGAGTCTGTTTTTTAAATATATCTTAAGCTAATCTCATCTTAAAATCTTGATAGCCGAATTCACGGACTACTTTGCAATCGCCGTCTTTGCCTTTAACAGCAATCGCTGGTAACGGCATGCCGTTAAAGGTTGTGTTTTTGACCATCGTATAAATCGCCATATCACCAAATACTAAGCGATCACCGCTCTTTAATGGCTGATCAAAAGAGTAATCGCCGATGACATCTCCTGTAAGACAGGTCTGTCCGCCAAGTCGATACGTATATGGCTTTTCGCCAGCTTCGCCTGATCCAAATAGAGGAGGACGATAAGGCATTTCCAATACGTCAGGCATGTGGCAGGTTGCAGAAGTGTCAAGAATCGCAATCTCTATTCCGTTTTCATGTAAATCAAGTACGGATGTAATCAGATAACCTGCATTAAGAGCGATTGCTTCTCCAGGCTCTAGATATACTTCTAAACCGTACTTTTCTTGCATTCTCTTAATACATGCTTCTAGTCTATGAATATCGTAATCTTCTCTTGTGATATGATGACCGCCGCCAAAATTAATCCATTCCATTTGCGGAAGCCACTCGCCAAACTTTTCTTCAACTGCATTTAGAGTCGTTTCTAAATCGTCTGAGTTCTGCTGGCAAAGGGTATGGAAATGCAGGCCAGTAACACCATCAAGCAATTCTGGACGGAAGTGATCTCTCTTAACACCGAATCTGGAACCAGGCGAACATGGATCATAGATGGCGTGTCCGATTTGGGTTGAGCGTTCCGGATTAATACGCAAGCCCACTTTTCTGCCCGCTTTTAGCGCTTTATCTTTAAACTTTTCCAACTGTGAGAAGGAATTGAAGATGATATGATCACAAATCGAGATAATTTCATCTATTTCATCGTCACGATAGGCAGGGGCAAAGACATGATTCTCTTTGCCCATTTCTTCGTAACCTAGTTTTGCTTCATACAATCCACTTGCTGTCGTACCGCTTAAATATTGTCCAATGAGGGGATACATTGTTGTCATCGAAAAAGCTTTTTGTGCTAAAACAATCTTAGCTCCCGTGCGCTGCATAACACCGTTAAGGATTTTTAGATTTTTTTCAATAAGCTCTTCATCGACTACATAACACGGTGTTGGTAATTCTTCGAACCGCATTTTTATTTTACAAACTCCGGTTCTTTTGCTTCTTCTGGTAATGCATCGACAAGAACTGGATTAAAATCTTCTACCCATGGAAGTCCCCATTTATTTAACTCTTCCATGAATGGATCTGGATTGAATTCTTCGATATTGTATACGCCTGCTTTGTTCCATTTTCCAGTCAGGATCATCGCAGCGCCGATCATAGCAGGAACACCTGTAGTATAAGAGATGGCTTGTGAGCCTACCTCTTTATAGCACTCTTGGTGGTCGCAGACATTGTAAACGTAATATGTTTTATCTTTGCCGTCCTTTTTCCCTTTGAAGATACAGCCGATATTTGTTTTACCAACTGTACGTGGTCCAAGAGATGCTGGATCTGGTAATACGGCTTTTAAAAATTGTAGTGGAATGATTTGCTTTCCTTCATATTCGATTGGCTGGATAGAAGTCATTCCAACATTTTCAAGGGCCTTTAAGTGCATTAGGTAGCTTTGGCCAAATGTCATGAAGAAACGGATGCGCTTAAGTCCTGGGATGTTTTTCGCAAGAGATTCAAGCTCTTCGTGGTAAAGCAGGTACATGTCTTTCTCGCCAACTTCTTTGAAGTTGTACACGCGCTTGATTTCCATTGGATCAGTTTCAATCCATTCGCCATTTTCCCAATAGCGGCCATTAGCAGAAACTTCACGGATATTGATTTCAGGGTTGAAGTTTGTTGCAAATGGGTAGCCATGGTCGCCGCCATTGCAGTCAAGAATGTCGATATATTCAATTTCATCGAAATAATGTTTTAAGGCATAAGCAGAGAATACGCCAGTTACACCTGGGTCAAAGCCTGAGCCCAATAGCGCAGTAATGCCGGCTTTTTCAAAACGCTCTTTGTATTCCCATTGCCATTTGTATTCGAATTTAGCTGTATCTTCAGGCTCATAGTTAGCTGTATCCATGTAGTGTGTTTTCGTAGCAAGACATGCATCCATGATAGTTAAGTCCTGATAAGGCAATGCCAAGTTCATGACAATATCAGGTTTTACTTCATTGATTAACGCGATTAGCTCTTCAACGTTGTCTGCATCGACTTGTGCAGTGGTAATCTTTGTTTTGGTTGTGCCTTCTAATTTTGCTTTCAGATCATCACATTTTGATTTCGTACGGCTTGCAATGCAAATCTCTTCAAATACATCGCTGTTTTGAACGCATTTATGAACTGCTACTGAAGCTACGCCGCCGGCGCCGATAATAAGTGCTTTACCCATTTTACGTATCCCCTCACTTAGTATATTTAAATTTTTTTCAACAATAAAAAAAGCAAGTGTGAATTCGCATATTCTGCGCACAACACTTGCTTACGATAGTATTCTCATATTAAATAGCATAAGGATACCGTAAAAAAATCACACGGGTACCTTAACCATAATCGTCAATTGGACATTATGAAGGAAGCTAATTAATATTCAAATATATCAAATTTGATCAGAGTCTATATAGCAAATAATTCACTTTTACCACTCTTATTGACCGTTTCACAAGTTGTGTGCATATATGCACTGGTTGTAAAGTAACCAACTTATAAAATTTGAGCTTTTAACTCAATCAATAAGGCAACTAAGTTGCCAATCGGCATTTGACCCGGCTGTCCGTATGGCCTTAACTCCCGTGGGGAAGTGGTCAAAATTATCTGCTTGGAAAGACTCAAAAACAAAAGATATATTAGCTTTCCAAAATAACGCTTCTTTATAGTAGCAGTAACTAAACCAAATAGCAACATTTTTTTTTTGGAAGATAAAGGAGGAACCAGGGGGACGGTTCTAATATAGGCAATCGGAAGTTTTGCTCAAGTTTCGAAGCACTTTATAAGTAAACGGAATTTTAATCTAAAGGAATTACTTCTAAGGAATTATCGCAAAATTTTTGATTGCCTGAGTAAGCAGGAAGTTTTAAAGTTTTTGTACAAGTAATTCGACATCCATAGTCAAATTTCCTGCTTCTTCTGGTTCCAAAGGACAATATTTATGGGAATAACAAGTGAATCTGTCCGAAAGAAAGCCCGCTTTCAGCCAACAGGAGGTTTTTCGGCAGCAGGCCTTTTTCCAAGGCAAATTCGTTCTTACGGAAAATCTGTTTGCAGGAAATTAGTTGGCAAATACCGAATTTTTAGAAAGAAGCAGCGGAGTGCTCTTCTGTCTAATAGTGGTATTTATTGGTAAAAATAATGCTATTACTGCAAAATAGGAGGTTATCATGGGGAGATTGGTTCATTTTGAAATTCATGTGAGTGACATGGAGCGGGCAAAGAAGTTTTATGGTGAGGTATTTGGATGGTCATTTCAAGATTGGAGTGAATATGCCGGTATGCCTTATTTTGGGGCAGTGACTGGCGATGAAAATGAGCCGGGAATTAATGGTGCATTGATGCAACGGCAAGGTGCGGCACCGGAACCGGGCCAGGCACTAAACGGGTATGCTTGCACAATGGGTGTGGAAAGTTACGATGCAACTGAAGCGAAAATCCTTGAGAACGGCGGCAAGGTAGCCCTGCCAAAATATGCGCTGCCTGGTATGGCATGGCAAGGGTACTATATTGATCCCGAAGGCAATATATTTGGGATTCATCAGCCAGATGAAAATGCAAAATAAAGTGAAGAACATGGACACGCTAAGCACGGCAGACATGCTTGAAACTGTCCGGAAAATTTGTCTGGACCTGCCTGAAGCCGTCGAAGTAATCGACGGCTTTGGTCACAATACGTTTAAGGTCAATGGAAAATCATTTGTGATATCAGGGGAAAGCGAGAAGGGATTCAGGTTGTCGTTCAAGTCGGATCGGGAAACCCAAGCACTATTGCTGCAGAAAGATTATTTTTCTAAAACCCCTTATATTGGACAGCACGGGTGGGTATCGATACAAAATCCGAGTGGGGAAGTCTGGGTGGAATTGGCCGACCTTATTCAAGAAGCATACCTAAGGGCAGCGCCGAAGCGATTGGTCAAGCTATGGAAAGAAACGCTTACAAAAGTTTAATGGACGAGGGAGCCTTGTGAAGGTTACCCTTTTTTTTGAAAAAATTTTCCGGTATTCCGGAAAATTCCGTATTCCCGGAACGTTATTTTCCGTCATTTCGGAAAGCACCGTCTCGACTTATTACTATTAACAACTAGATAATAATAGAATTCTTGCCAAAGGGAGTATTTTTAATTTTCTAAAATATTTGGCATGATACTTGCAATAAGAAATTAATGTAAAGACCAGCTTCGTAATTTTTGAAAGCGTTTACTTCTAAAGCTGTTCTTTATAGATTTTGATTTAAAGGGGGATTATTATGGATTTATTGGTCATTTTATTGGCACTGGGGTTATTAATGTTTGTGGCCTACAGGGGTTATTCGGTCATTTTATTTGCCCCAATCTGCGCCCTGCTGGCGGTGGTGTTAATAGCACCGCACCACGTATTGCCATTTTTCTCAGGTGTATTCATGGAAAAAATGGTCGGATTTATTAAATCTTATTTTGCTGTTTTCTTACTGGGCGCGATTTTTGGAAAGGTTGTTGAAATGTCAGGAATCGCCGAGTCCATCGCCAAGACGATTGTGGGCTGGCTCGGTGCAAAACGCGCCATTCTGACGATTGTAGTCTTGGGCGCCATTTTAACGTACAGCGGCGTCAGCTTATTTGTGGCCGTGTTTGCAATTTACCCATTTGCCGCACAAATGTTTAAGCAGGCAGATATACCGAAGCGGTTGATCCCAGGTACAATCGCGCTTGGCGCGTTTACCTTTACGATGGATGCGCTGCCGGGAACACCGCAAATTCAAAACGTCATCCCGATTCCCTTTTTTAAAACGGATATTTACGCAGCCCCGATTCTAGGAATAATCGGCGCTATCGTCGTTTTATCAGCGGGCTTATTTTACCTGGAGGCAAGAAGGAAGAAGGCTGAAAAAGCCGGTGAAGGCTATTACGGGTTTAGCAAGGAAACAGCAGCCGCTCTGGAAAAAGAAGTGCCTGCCGATGAGCCAGCCTTGCCTGACCTAACCACCCAGCAATCACTAGCAAGACAAATTCTTGCCTTTGTTCCGCTGGTTTTGGTCGGGGTTACCAATAAACTGTTTGTCACGTATATTCCAAAATGGTATCCGAACGGCTTCGATTTTGCTGCGCTTGGCTTAGATGCTTACAAAGTCGATGTTACCGCCTCCGCTGCCATTTGGGCAATCATGATGGCCTTGATGGTCGGAATTGTCACATCGATTGCGTATGATTGGAAACGAGTTTCTACTGGCTTTAAAGATGGAGTCAACAAAGCCATTGGCGGTTCGCTGCTGGCCACAATGAATACCGGAGCGGAATATGGCTTCGGCGGTGTCATTGCTGCGCTGCCTGGATTCGCAAAAATCAGTGATGGGATTTCCACCACCTTCACCAATCCACTTGTGAACGGGGCCGTTACAACGACAACACTTGCAGGGATGACCGGGTCTGCGTCCGGTGGTATGGGGATTGCCTTGGGGGCGATGGCTGATAAGTATAATCAGGCGATTGCCGCCGCTAATATCCCGCCGGAAGTCATGCACCGCGTCGTCGCGATGGCATCGGGCGGTATGGACACCCTGCCGCATAACGGTGCGGTCATTACCTTGCTGGCCGTTACAGGATTAACTCATAAACAATCGTACCGGGATATTTTTGCGATTACCGTGATTAAAACTCTAGCTGTCTTTGTAATTATTGCACTTTATACGTTCTTAGGGATTGTTTAAAGATTAGGGGGCTTTTATAATGAGCAAAGCATTAGCAGGAAAAACCGCCTTTATAACAGGATCGGCAAGCGGGATTGGCTTGGAAATGGCCAGGACCTTTGCTGTGGAAGGTGCCAAGATTGTCATCTCTGATTTAAATGCCGAAAAAAGTGAACAGGTGGCGCTGGAGTTGAAGGAGCAAGGCTTTGAAGCCGTGTCTGCCCCTTGCGATGTCACCAATGAGGAAGCGTTTAAGAATAGCCTGGAGTTGGCGCGCGGCACTTTTGGAAGTATTGATATTTTAGTCAATAATGCCGGGCTTCAATTTGTCTCCCCGATTGAGGAGTTTCCGACAGAAAAGTTCGAACTGATGATTAAGGTAATGCTGACCGCACCATTCATGGGAATTAAGCATGTGTTCCCTTTTATGAAGGAGCAGGGCTTTGGCAGGGTCATCAATATGGCGTCGATTAATGGGCTGATCGGCTTTGCCGGCAAAGCTGCCTACAATAGCGCCAAACACGGGGTCATTGGATTAACGAAGGTAGCCGCATTAGAAGGCGCACCGCACGGCATTACGGTCAACGCTCTATGCCCTGGCTATGTCGACACTCCGTTGGTTCGCGGCCAGTTGGCTGATTTGGCCAAGACAAGAAATGTCAGTTTGGAAAGCGTCCTTGACGAGGTTATCTATCCGTTGGTTCCGCAGAAACGTTTGTTAGCTGTATCCGAAATTGCTGATTATGCTGTCTTTTTGGCAAGTGAAAAGGGCCGCGGGGTAACTGGGCAGGCGGTTGTTCTGGATGGGGGATATACGGCACAATAATTCTTGTAGAAAAAGAGAATCCGATATAGTAACGGGTTCCGTTTCCTGTCAAAAACGTCAATTTGCACAAGAAATTGCAAACGAAAATGTAATTCTTTTTGCACTATAAAATGCAGGGCAATTTATAAGGCTAAAAAGAGTAAAAAACATTAGAAACAGCAAGGGTTCATTCCCTTGCTATTTTGCTGTTAATTAGGCTACTCTTCGAATTACGAAAAAAGATGTTTGGAACCATTCCAGCCTTCTTCGTACCGGTTTTTGTGTAGGTATGAATTTCATAGGCGGAGAATTTCCGCTAATGTATATTTGGGAAGCCTAAGAAGCGAAAATAAGAGGAGGATTTCCGGTTAACGGCTCTAAATAAGACAAAATCCAAGGATTTTGATAATATAAGCGGAAAAACTTCTCTTATTTTAAGGGAAATATGGGTATTTCCCAACTTAGCCGGAATTGTTCCGTTTATTTTTCATACCCTGTCAATTGAACACCAAGATACAGAAGAACCTAAACTTAATTTTTGCTTGTAAAAATGTAGGTACACTGGCTATTGTACCCCCACATTTTTTATAAAAATCGCACTACAAATCCCCCCAAAATAATTATCGAAATCCCTTTATATCAACAAAAACCTCCAAATTACCATACAAAAATTGAAGGTCATTTTGTATTGCATTTTTAATGTTTGCGATAGCTAACGGAATCCGTTACCGATTTAGGGTTCTCTTTTTTGCAATATTCTCACGATACCAGTATTTGCTATAATGAATTTATTGGGGAGTAATAAGGGGGAGCACGGCATGAAGGGGGCGTTTGACCGGGTGCCAAGGGGTTGGCACGAGCAAATTATTAATCTATTGGCAGAACGTGTGGTTATTGTCGATGATAATGGGATTATTCTCTATATTAACGAGGGATATTGTGAGTTTATTGGGACAACCGTAGAAGAGGCAATTGGCCGGCCTGTTCAGGATGTGATTGAGAACTCGCGCATGCATATTGTTGCCAAGACGGGAGAGAAGGAATTGGCGTCTACCCAAAAGATTAATGGCAGTGAAATGATTGCTAACCGCTTTCCGATTTTGGAAGAAGGGAAGACCGTTGGTGCAGTCGGAAACGTGATGTTCCGCAACCCAGAGGAATGGGTGATGTATAAATCCAAAATTCAAAACCTCATCGAAGAGTTAAACTATTATCAGGCAAGGGCACAGCGAGATTTGCAGAGTAAGTACGGCTTTGGGGACTTAATTGGCAGCAGTCCTGTTTTTCTGGCAGCAAAAACATTGGCGAAACGGGTGTCCGGTGGTGATTCATCGGTGCTTTTAATCGGGGAGTCTGGAACGGGGAAGGAATTATTTGCTCATGCGATCCATCATAACAGTACACGGGCATCCGCACCCTTTGTGGCGATTAATTGTTCGTCCATCCCTGAGCACCTGCTGGAATCGGAATTGTTTGGCTATGAGGACGGAGCGTTTACCGGCGCGAAAAAAGGCGGTAAAAAAGGACAGTTTGAATTAGCAAGCGGAGGAACGCTTTTTCTGGACGAAATAGGGGACATGCCGCTATCGATGCAAAGCAAATTATTACGGGTGCTGCAGGAAAAAGAAGTGGTCCGAGTCGGCGGGCATAAATCGGTTGCTGTTAATGTGCGCATTATCGCGGCCACGCACCGGCATCTAGAAAGAATGGTGGAAAAAGGGGATTTCCGCCAGGATTTATATTATCGTTTAAATGTCATCAGAATTGAAATTCCTCCGCTAAGGAGCAGAAGGGAAGATATCCCCGCTGTTGCAATGAAGTTACTGAAAAAATTGGAGCCTAAATTCTACCGTAACGGCATTGAGCTATCTGGGGAAGTGACGGAAAGATTAATGCAGCATGCATGGCCGGGCAATATCCGGGAACTTGAGAATGTTTTAGAACGGTCGATAAACGTTTTGGATGGCCAAACGATTCGCTTAGTTCACCTCCCACTGTATTTGCGTGAACTCAACGCGGAGAATGGGATTTTGGACGGAACTATGGCTAAGAGTGAGGTTTATCCAGGATATTGGTCAGGAGTTGAACCCTCGCTTGTCCTTCCGTTAAAAGAAACGGTGGCACAAGCGGAAAAACAAGCACTCGAGCATGCGTTGGCAGTTGCCAACGGCAATAAGCAGGAAGCGGCCAAGCTGTTGGAAATCGGGAAGACTAGTTTTTATGATAAGTGTAGGGTGTACGGTATCTAATGAGCAGGGAACCATATCCCTATATCACCAAAAAAGATCGTCATATGACGGTCTTTTTTGTGTTCGACAATTATTTCCTATTAAAATTAGAAAAATTCCTTTTATAGCAAGGTTCCTTGAGATTTCAATCAAAACGTTTGGATGGATGACAATTTTTTTGAGCTTGTTGGGGGATTGGAGCTTGCTAATAAAAGGTTTACGTCGTTTTTAAACAAACGTCTGATTAGAAATTTTCTATCGAATTTTGTGAGTTATCAGCGAAATGAGGAAGAATTGGCAGGCGTATCCAATAATAGCAGCGGTAAACTTGCAGGATTCATCAAATTTTTTACACGAAAAAGGGAGAAAATATTGATTTATCAACGTTCTTGCAAAATCCAGCCAAACGTTTGTCTGACTGACAGCATTTTCAGGGGATCTGGGAGGGGAAAACCACCAGTGGCAAGCCTTTGCCATCGGTTAAACAAACGTTTAATTAGTTTGGGCTATAGAAACAAATTGTTGAAAAATAACGATTATAGTAGAGAAAAAGGGGGACAATTTGAGGCAAAAAGAACTGCCATTTTGCCTCAAATTGTCCCCAGTAGAACCGTCCCCATGGTTCCCCATGGTTCCACTCACAAGCCTCCGAGGTAGGCTTTTTTGATTTCTTCGCTGGCGGAGAGTTCGGCGGCTGTGCCTGCGATTTGGATGCGTCCGGTTTCGATGACGTAGGCGCGGTTGGCAATGGATAGGGCCATGTTGGCGTTTTGTTCGACGAGTAGGACGGTGGTTCCGGTTTGATTGATCTGCTGGATAATGTTGAAAATTTGTTTGACCATCAGCGGCGCTAAGCCCATGGAAGGCTCGTCGAGCAGAAGCAGCTTGGGCTTGGCCATAATCGCGCGGCCCATTGCCAGCATCTGCTGTTCACCGCCGGAAAGGGTGCCTGATAACTGCTTACGGCGTTCTAGTAGCCGTGGAAACAGTTCATATACCATTTCCATATCCTTGCGAATCCCGCTGGTGTCTTTTCTTGTATAGGCTCCCAGCTCCAAATTTTCCTCTACCGACATATTGGAAAAAACACGGCGTCCTTCCGTGACATGGGAAATTCCTGCCTTGACGATTGCTTGCGGAGCCATGCCGGAGATCGTTCCACCTAAATATTCAATAGTCCCCGACTTTGGTTTAAGCAGACCTGATAAGGTTTTGAGAAGCGTACTTTTTCCCGCACCGTTAGCGCCGATTAACGTAACAATCTCGCCTTCCTTTACCTCTAATGAAATTCCTTTGAGTGCCTGAATGTTTCCGTAAAACACATTAATATCATTGACTTTAAGCATGCTCATGCGAAACCTCCTCTCCTAAGTAAGCCTCAATTACCTTCGGATTTGTGCGGATTTCCTCCGGTGTTCCTGCTGCAATCAGCTGGCCATGATCAAGCACATAAATCCGTTCGCAAATCCCCATCACTAGATTCATGTCATGTTCAATTAATAAAATTGTCAGGTCAAACTGTTTCCGAATAAATGCAATCAGTTCCATTAATTCGTGGGTTTCCTGAGGATTCATCCCTGCGGCTGGCTCGTCTAGCAGCAACAGCTTCGGACCGGCAGCTAACGCGCGGGCAATTTCCAATCTGCGCTGTTGTCCGTAAGGTAAATTTTTCGCCTTTTCGTCTTTTAAGCCGTCTAGATTAAAAATTTTTAAGAACTCTAGCGCCTTGTTCTCCATTTGTTTTTCCTCAGAAAAATGGGAGGGCAGGCGGAAAATCGAGCTCAAAATCGAGTTTTTCGCTAATGAATGATAGGCAACCTTTACATTGTCTAACACCGATAATTCGCTAAACAGGCGAATATTTTGAAAAGTTCGGCTGATGCCGCTTTGCGTTACCTTGTACGGAGGCAGGCCGTTTAGCTTCTTTCCGTTAAAAACAATCTCACCTTCTGTTGGTACGTATACACCAGTTAACAAGTTAAAACTGGTGGTTTTTCCGGCACCGTTTGGTCCGATTAATCCGACCAACTCTCCTTGGTTGAGTTCCATAGTAAAGCCGGAAACAGCCTTTAATCCGCCAAACTGAATACCAGCATTTTTTACCTCAAGTAGTGCCATGTTCATTGCCTCCTTTTGCCGGTTTCCACTTGAATAAATCAGTGATTTCTTTTGTGCCCAATAAGCCTTGAGGACGGTAAAGCATCACAATGACCAAGACCAAGCTATAAATAATCATTCGTGTTTCTGGGTATTGCTGCAAGAACGCTGAAATAATCGTTAACAGAATCGCGGAAATGACCGATCCGGAAAGACTGCCGAGACCGCCTAACACGACAAAGATTAAGATATCGAAAGATTTTAAGAAACCAAAGTTACCCGACTGGATAATGTAATAGTTATGAGAATACAAGGCACCGGCAATCCCTGCAAAAAATGACCCGATCGCAAAAGCGGCCACTTTATAAAATGTGGTATTAATCCCCATCGCATCCGCGGCAATTTCATTTTCTCTAATCGAAATACAAGCCCGGCCATGTCTGGAATTAGTAAAATTAGTGATAACAAGAATGGTTATGAATAGACAAACAAACGTAGTTGTCCAAGTAGTAAAGTGCGTTACCTGCATTCCAGCGGCGCCGCCTACATAATCCACATTGAATAATATAATTCGGATGATTTCAGCAAAACCAAGGGTGGCAATTGCCAAGTAATCTCCGCGCAGGCGTAAAGTCGGAATCCCAACAATGAGACCTGCAAGAGCAGCAACCACGCCGCCGATGACGATAGCCGCAACAAACGGCAATTCCCATTTCATGGTGGCAATCGCTGAGATATATGCACCGATGGCCAAGAACCCTGCGTGACCGATAGAGAACTGGCCTGTGATACCAATGACCAAATGGAGGCTGACTGCTAGAATAATATGAATGGAGATGGTAATGATCAAGTTATTAAAGTATATATTTAGTAATCCTGAGCCGATGAAAAATTGGACGACTGCATACACAACCGCCGCCAGAATCACAAATCCCCAAAATGATTTTGATTTCTTCACTATTTTTCACCTATACTTTCTCTTTTGTATTTTTTCCAAAGATGCCTGAAGGTTTTAAGAGCAGGATTAGAATCAAAATGATAAACGCGGCTGCATCTCTCCATAATGAAAAGCCTGCGGCGCTGACAATTGATTCGACAACCCCGAGAATAATTCCGCCAACCATTGCGCCAGGAATACTGCCGATGCCGCCTAAAACGGCTGCCACAAACGCTTTTAACCCAGGGATGACACCCATCAATGGTTCAATTTTTGTATAGTAGACGCCGAATACGACCCCGGCTGCGCCTGCTAAGGCAGAACCGATGGCGAAGGTGAAGGAAATCGTTTTGTCGACGTTAATTCCCATTAAGCGGGCTGCATCCATATCAAGGGATACGGCGCGCATCGCTTTCCCCATTTTTGTACGGTGAACAATAAACTGTAAAATAATCATTAACACGATAGAGGTTAATAGGATCAATAAAGACTGGCTATTGATTTGTGCACCAAACAAATTAATCGCTTTACTTGGCAGTACGTCAGCGGGATAGGCTTCCGGCTGCGCCCCGCGGATAAAAATCATGCCGTATTCAATCAGCAGGGACATGCCGATTGCGGTAATCAACGCGGCAATTCTCGTCGCATTCCGCAGCCGTTTATAGGCAATCCGTTCAATTAATACGCCGAAGAGTGCACAAAATGCCATTGAGATAATCAGTGCCGGAAAGAAGCCCAATCCCCATCCCGTAATCGCGTAGAAACCAATAAAGGCACCGACCATGAAGACATCCCCATGCGCAAAGTTGATCAGTTTGATGATTCCATACACCATCGTGTAGCCTAATGCGATTAAGGCATAGATGCTCCCAAGTGAAATGCCATTTATAAGTTGCTGTAACCAATCCATGCGCTCTCGCTCCTTTTTTTACAAAAGTAAAAATGGAAGGAGGTAATCCTTCCATTTCACTGGTTTAAATATTTAAGGATTAATTTTCGTGTTAAACACTTGCTTACCATCCTTGTACTCTAGTACGATGGCTGATTTGATTGGATGGTGATTTTTATCCAGTGATAGAACCCCAGTAACAAGTGATAAATCTTTGGTTTTTGCTAATTCTTCCTGAATCTTAACAGAATCGGTGCTTTCTGCACGCTTAATCGCATCTGCCAAGAAATAAACGGTGTCGTAGCCAAGGGCATTGAACGCGTTAGGTGCTTCACCTTTGTTCTTGTCTTTGAATGATGTAACAAAGTCTTGAACCTTTTGATCCGGATCTTCATTGGAATAGTGGTTGATTAAGTAGGTGTTATTCAATGCATCTGCACCGGCTAAATCAACTAATTTTGGCGAATCCCAGCCGTCAGCTCCCATTAATGGAACTGTAATGCCAAGCTCGCGTGCCTGCTTAACGATTAAGCCAACCTCTTCATAATAGCCAGGAATGAAAATAAACGATGGATTCTTCGCCTTGATACGAGTTAATGTGGCACGGAAGTCTGTATCCTTTGCTACATAAGACTCTTCTGCCACAATTTTGCCGCCTGCTTTTTTGAATGTTTCCTTGAAAGCATCGGATAATCCTTTTGCATAGTCACTTGAGCTGTCTGAGAAAATGGCTGCATCTCTTACATTTAACTTATCACTGGCAAAGTTAGATGCCACTGTACCTTGGAATGGGTCAATGAACGATGTACGGAAAACAAAGTCTCTAACTTTTCCTTTTTCATCGACAGTTACCGTTGGGCTTGTTCCTCCTGGAGCAATCAGAACCGTTTTTGTGTCATTGGCAATTTGTGCTTGAGCCACGGTGTTTCCGCTTGTTGCAGCCCCGATGACTGCATTGACTTTATCTTGGCTTGTCAGCTTAATGATTCCGTTCGTAGCTTCAGCAGCTTCTGACTTATTGTCATTTTTAATAATTTCGATTTGCTTGCCCTCAACACCGCCAGCTTTGTTAATCTCCGCTACGGCCATTTCAATTCCTTTTTTCATGGATTCACCGTAGGAAGCAACGTTCCCGGAAAGCTCCAAATTTACTCCCAGCTTAAAGACATCTGAATTGCCGCCTCCACCGTTAGCACTTTGATTTCCTGTGCCGCAGCCGGCAAGGATTCCAGCAGCCAAAGCGGATGCCATAAACACCTTACTCCATTTTTTTTTCATGTCGTAATGTCCCCTTCTGTATTTATTTAAATTTTCTGACATTATAACCCGAAGATGAATATCGGGATAAGAAAAAGTGATATAATAGTTAGTATATTAAAACAATTTATTTCGCTCGTCTAGTATAATATCTTAATATTTCGGAAATTTTTATTTTTCATAGAATGATAGCGATTTCATGTCGAAAACAATCGAAAATAACGTTATTTTTATAACAAATACCACAAAAAGTAAATTAGGGTAAAAATTTGAATAATAATATGAAGGGAATAAAATTATACAAATCGAGATTACTAGGAATGTTTAATTAATGAAAATAGCAAATTTGGAAAAGAAATAAACGTACTGCTGCCCTATAATGGACCAAGAGGGGGCAGATAAATGAAACTACTAAAGGCGAAGGATCCATACACGGTCTATATCTATACGAGCTGTCTATCAGCGCTTGTTTTCACGTTTATTTTTACGGTTAATTTGTTATATCATGTTCAGGTAGTCAAGCTTGACCCCCTGCAGCTTGTGCTGGTGGGAACAGTCCTGGAACTGACGGTGTTTTTGTTTGAGATTCCAACTGGGGTGGTGGCGGACATCAAGAGCCGAAAACTTTCGATTATCATCGGATATTTTTTGATTGGGGCAGGGTTTTTGATAGAGGGCTTGTTTCCGGTTTTTATCGCGGTGATACTTTCACAGATTCTTTGGGGACTTGGCTATACTTTTACCAGCGGTGCCATGCAAGCATGGATTGCTGATGAAATTGGGGAAGACAGGGCATCGCCAGCTTATATCAAAGGGGCAAAAGCAGCTAATTTCGGAAAAATTGTCGCCATTCCGTTAAGCATGGTGATAGGTTATTTTATGGTGAATCTGCCGATTATTATCGGCGGTTTTTGCATGGTGCTGTTAGCATTCCTGTTAATCTTTTTCATGAAAGAAGAGCACTTTAAGCCGGTTGACAGAGAGGAAAGACTGCCGGCTTTGACTCATATGAAGGATAATCTAAAGCAAATCGTACATTATTCAAAGGCTAGTTTCGTCTTGAGAATCTTGCTCCTGATAGCTTTATTGTTCGGATTCTATAGTGAAGGCTTTGACCGGCTGTGGATTTCCCACGTCATCGATGGTGCTAATCTTTCGATGTTTAGCGATTCGGAGTTGGTGTTATTTACGGGCGGGATTGAATTTATTGTCGTGCTGTTATCCTTTGTAGCCCTTCACTTTATTGGGAAAGGGACTATTTATCGAAAACAAAAGTATATTTATGTGGCTCTTTTTATTGGCAGTGCGCTTATAGCAGCTTCTTTATTAGGTTTTGCTTTATCTACTTTTATCGGAAGTCTGCTTGTTTTTTACATCATCATCCAGGTCAGCCGGGAGTCGATCTATCCGTTAATGGATGTATGGTTGAATAAACTCATTGTCGATCCTAGAACCCGCGCCACTTTCTTCTCGGTTAAGGGGCAGGTCGATGCCATCGGGCAAATTACTGGCGGGCCGGTAATCGGTCTAATCGCAGCAAATTTTATGATTAAAATTGCGCTTGTGGTGAGTGCACTTTTATTGGCGCCAGTGCTATTTTTATATTATTTGGTGTTGAAGAAGGATAGATTGTGACCCGTCACAATCTATCTTTTTCTTTTATTGGAATATGAATCTCCATATATATTTTTTCGTAATCCCAGTAATGGCAGTGTTCATCGTAGTATTCAAAGTCATAGGAAGCCTCATCCACCTCATAAGACGAATGCGGGAGCCAATCTTCTAAAATATATTGCCAAGTCCCTTTGATGGCGGGAACGAACTGGTCAACTGAGACTAATGGCGTTTTAAAAACGGCATAGGTGGCGGACGGGATTTGCAAACTGGTTAATCCCTTCGGAAGCTCCTTGCTCTCTTCAAACTCAACAGAGAATAAGTAGATAAAGCCTCCATCGGTTTCATTGCTTTTGAAGTTAATGCAATACTCGCCATGGTTTCTGGGGTTCAGGGCATCATATAACATTCTTTCCACAGCCCCATCCGTCAAACCACGCTGATTCCAATAAGCCGGAACATCCCGTGTATAGGAAACATTTTTAACAAAGCCCTCAAAGGTTTTGCCGGCAACAGTGAAGGTTGGCCTCTTGACAATCTTTGGCTGCATCACCACGCCATTGAGGTTTTTCTGGTGAAGACTCAATAAATCAGGCTTTTGCGGCAGTGAAAGCGGACAGTGAAGCTTATATAAACTGGGCGGGCTCCCAAAGCATTTCTTAAACGCCTTCGTGAAACCAGCATGGGTCTCAAATCCATAATCCAAAGCGATTTCCATGACCTTCTTGCCATTGATCAGTTCGAATAAGGCATACTGCAGTTTCCGCTTTAAAACGTAATCCATTAGTGTAAAACCAATATGTTTTTGAAAGAGCCGGTAAAAATGATAGGGAGAGTACCCGGCCATTCTTGCCAGACTTTCAGGCTCAATTTCCTCTTTAATGTGCTCGTCAATATAGTCAATCACTTGCTGCAGCATGCTTAACTGTTCCATGGAAATCCCCACTTTTATATATTAGTTAAATTATAACAAAAACTTAAGCAGGGAAGCAGGGGGTGAAAAAAGTTCATCCTCCTCAGTCTTTCGGATGCCTCCTATAATCAAGTTGTATCAGTGGCATAAACGAAAGTCTCTTACATCACAGAAAAGAAGAAGAGAACAGCACCCCGATTCATATACATAAGTAAAAAACCTACAGGGGAGAATGCATTGGAACAACAAACTAGCAGGTTCAGGTGGGTTGTGTTTGCTTCTGTATTATTTACGTATTTGTTCATGTCGAGCCAGCGGACTGCTCCGGGTTTAATTACGAACCAAATCATGAATGACTTTCAGGTGACCGCGACAACGATTGGGCTGCTGGCAAGTATGCAATTTTTTGTATACACAGGTTTGCAAATTCCAATGGGGATCCTGGCCGACCGGTTTGGACCTAATTTTTTTCTCATTATCGGGGCGCTGCTTACAGGGCTGGGGACCATCATTTACAGCCTTGGCACACATGAGGTGGTGCTGTTTTTTGCCAGAATCCTGACCGGGATTGGGGATGCGACCATCTGGGTCAATATGGTGCTCATTTTGAGCCAATGGTTTAGTGTGAAGGAATTTACCCGCTTAATCGGGGTGACAGCCATGACGGGGAGCCTTGGTTTTCTTGTGGCAACAGTCCCGTTCGCCGCTTGGATTGACCTGCTTGGCTGGAGGACGGCGTTTTTTTCGACGGGACTATTGCTATGTTTTTGCAGCATTCTACTATATTTTGTTCTCGTGAAGAAACCAAATCAATCGGTTTTTGTAAAAAACGAAACACAGCGTGAAAATACATGGGAGCTGCTGCGGAGAATTGTGTATAATCGGCAGGCATGGGCGCTATTCCTTTGTCACTTTGGGCTTGTTGGAACGTATGTAGGATTTATCGGGTCATGGGCTGTGCCTTATGGGATGACGATGTATGGAATGACAGTGTCTGAAGCGAGTCAACTGGTTCTGCTTGGCCTGGTCGGGGCGCTGATTGGTGCCCCGCTGGCAGGTTGGATTGCCAGCAGGTTAGGAACCATTAAACGGCCCTACATGGTGGTGCATTTTATTATCGTGTTGAGTTGGTCTGCCTTTCTTCTGCTAAAAGGCAATCCACCGGTGTATATGCTGACTATTCTTTTCTTTGTGATTGGCCTTGCTTACGGAGCTAATGCATTAACGTTTGCTGCTGTTCGCCAATCTTTTCCGGTGACAGAATCCGGTATTGCTTCCGGATTTGCGAATACAGGCGGATTCTTGAGTGCTGTCTTGCTGCCAAGCATCTTTGGAAAAGTATTGGATCATTTTCAAACAGTGTCAGGCAGTATCATAGATGGATATTATTATGGTTTTATCATACCAGTTGTTTTCTCGATGTTTGGCGTGATTGGAGTGGTTATGATTAAGGAAAAGCGGAGGGGGAGGGAACCCCACGGGGACGGTTCGGGACCTGTGAAAAACTTCTACCTATAGTCATTATTTAAAACATGAAAATCATTTTATGAAGTGCTGAATTTTTTTCAATCAAATAAAATGGACACCCGGAGGTGTCCATGATTTTGTTCCTAATAAAGAACCCCCATGTGATATAATAGGTACGACCAAATACCAATATCATAAAGGGGGTTTTTCTTGTGCTTCGACTAGAGCCAAAGCAATCAAGTGTACACTCTCAATTATACAATAGAATTCCTAAAAATGACATTCTTAAATTGATTTGTGATGTAGTTGATTTTAGCTTTATAAACGAGTTACTAAAGGACTGTTATAGTGAATTCGGAAGACCTGCAAAGGCACCCGAATTGATGTGTAAGCTGCTTTTCTTAGAATATTGGTTTAATCTATCTGACCAAGGAGTGTTGTTAGAAGCTCGATTAAATTTAGCCTTTATGTACTTTATTGGACTTAACCCTGAAGATCCCCTACCAGAAAGAAGTCTTCTATCAAAATTCAGAAGACATCGTGTTGGAGAAAAAAGGCTTGATTTAATTAATATGGAGATTATCAGACAGTGTAAGGAAAAAGGGATTATTCAGGGAAAGAGTGTAGTGGTAGATGCCACTCATACTGAAGCAAATACCGTAAAGAAAACACCCGAGCGTCTCATGAAACACCTAGCTAGAAACATTTTGAATACATATACCAATGAAACTGGTCACATTTTAGAAAATACGCCTACATTACCAAAATATGAAGAGATACCTGACCCTCAAGAAGCCAAGTTGGTTATGAAGGGATATTTAGATACTGTGATAGAGCTAGTAGAGAAGCAGTTATCTGGAGATGAAAAGAAAACGGAAGAAGTTATTCAAAAGGCAAAAGAAATAGTAAAAGACCCTAAGTTCATCAATCAAAAAGGGGTCCGTTCTCTGGTCGATGAAGATGCAAGAGTTGGGCGAAAGAGTAAAACAAAAGATTTTTATGGTTATAAAACCGAAATTATGATGACCACAGATGAACGAATTATTACTTCCGTTAGAACAGCTGATGGTGCATATACCGATGGTAGCTTTGTAAAGGAAATGTTGGAGGAAACGTTAAAGTCCGGCATTAAAATTGAGGAGGTCTATGGAGATAAAGGATACTTTAGAAAATCAATTTTAGAGGATATACATGAACTAAATGCCCAGCCCTACATCCCTGTAAGTGAATCTGTTTACAGAATTGATGAAAGTGAATATTCTTACAATAAGGATTCTGATGAATGGCAATGTAGCCAGGGAAATACCACGGTCAAAAAGAAGTATTTCAAAACTAAAAGAGGTAAAGGGATAAGGGAAGGCTATAAATACTATTTTGAGATGAACCAATGTAAGTCGTGCCCTTTACATGATTTATGTACCAAACAAAGGGCAAGAAGAATATTGTCCGTAGGATTAAACACAACTGAATTTTATGAGATCTCACAATACCAAAAGACAGATGAATTCAAAGAAAAATATAAAAAAAGAGCATGCATTGAAGGGAAAAATGCCGAGCTCAAAAGGTTTCACGGCCTATCTCGAGCCAGGGGTTATGGCCTATTAAGCATGTCCATACAGGCCAAATTGACGGTAATAGTAGTAAATTTAAAGAGGATAGCAGCTATAGCATCCTCTTTTCTTTACTGTTTTTCTCTATTCTTCCTCATAATTTATACCTTAAGACCAGTTCTCCAAATTATTAATAATATTTATAGGGTTTAGTTTTTCACAGGTACCGGACGGTTCTGGTGGTTCCTAGGAGCCACTAGAACCGTCCCCATGGTTCCTTTATTTAACCTTCGTGCTTTGTTGTAAAGTTAGGGACGAGCCAATGGATGAGTAATCCGGCGATGGTGGCGTAGGCGATGCCGTTATGGGCGTAGCCAATTCCGATGATGAAGATGATGGCGACGATGACTAAGTTTTTCATGTTAGCCATATCTACTTTTTCTTCCACCATGTGGCGGATGCCCATTGCAGCCATCAAGCCGAACAGAAGGATACAGATGCCGCCCATTACCGCAACCGGAATGGATTGAATCGCGAAATGCGAAAGCCGGTGCGGCAGCGATCGTATCAAAATCAACCAATCCACGTACCGCGGCATAAACATATCCGACGGCAAGCCCGATGATGATTGGCAAGAGGCGGATTACCTTTGTTCCTGCAAGTGTTGCGATGATGGCTGCAAGAAGACTAACGATTGCAACATCCCAATGGGTCGAAGCCATGTTGGTTACCGCTGTAGCGGCCAGCGCAAGCCCGATGATACTGACAACTGGTCCGACGACAACCGGCGGAATGACTTTTCGGACTTTTTCAAAGCCGACTAAGGAAATAATAATAGAAACAAGGGCATAAACAATGGAAACACTGATAAGACCTGCGACCGCTTGACCTGGTGAATGCAACTCTCCTACATACAGTGCTAGCGGAGCAATGAACGCAAATTATGAACCTAAATACGTAGGAACCTTTCCCTGTGTAATAAGATGGAAAATTAGGGTTCCTACCCCACTGGCAATAAGCGCACTTCCTGGATCAAGCCCGGTTAGTGCCGGCACCAGCACCGTTGCCCCAAACATGGCAAACAAATGCTGTAATGATAACGGCAGTGCTCTTAAAAAACTTTTGAAATGTGTCCCCCCTTTTTAATAGTGCCTTCATTTATGATATATTTCTCCTATTTATTTTTAGAATAAAAATTCGGGAGAATCATAATTTATATTTTTATAGAAAGAGGGGGTGAGCCAAACTTCCTATCTATACAAAAGAATTTTGTTCCTCCAGTTTCACGGCAATGGCAGTTACCATTTGTTCGGTGACTTTAGGAAGCTGGGACTTTAATAGGGCATTAACCATCGGTCCCATAGCACCGCTGCCTGTCATATCAAGAAAGCCTGTTATTCTCGTTTTATTTTGATCAATCGCTTCTGCCAGGAAATATCCTTCACCTGAAAGCTTTTCATTGACTCCCTTTAAAGTAAACGTGACCTTTGTCGGTACCATCCATTCCTTAATGGTAACCATCAGACTAATCTTTTTCTTAATGAAGCCAATCTTGCTATAAAAATCCCAACTCGACTGACGGTTTGTATATTTCCGGTGTTGAATATATCCCGGAATAAGTGGAGCCCAGTTGTCTATTTTACTTACAAAATTCCAAACCTTCGTGACCGGCACACTCACTTCAACTTGATGCGTTCCGCTTGGCATACATTCTCCTTCTTTCCATTTCATTCTGGATACCTTAGATATATGTATATGTTCCTATCGCCGTATGGGGTGGGTACTTTCATCCATTTCTAGCCGTGTAAGTACTGGTTACGATGGTACATAGCGGATTTTAGCCTTTTTATTTTATTTTTGGACCTTATAACGCCAGGATACTTGGGGGATTTGCATATTTAATGCACCTTATCTATAGTTAGAAATGACTGTTGAAAAGGTTAACTTTTGCTAAAATAAAATTTGATGCTTTGGAGTGCAGGCACTAGATTTATAAACCGGAGGTCTATAGATGGATAATAACGATATATTAATTCGATTGAGATATGCGCTGGAACTAAAGAATAAGGAAATGGCGGAGATTTTTAAACTGGGCGGTGAGGAAGTAACCGTACCAGATGTGATCAAGATTCTGACAAAATCAGATGATGATGAAGATGAAGTTCAAATAAAATGTAATAACAATATGCTCAATTCATTTTTAAATGGATTAATTATTTATAAAAGAGGCAAACAAGAGCCGAAGCCTGGACAGCCTGTAACACCAGAACCGCCGTTAAGGACTGGCGCAAACGTTAATAATCTCCTGTTAAAAAAGGTGAAAATAGCATTGGCATTAACGACTGAGGATATGTTGGACCTATTTGAAAAAGCAGGAATCACGATAACAAAAGGGGAACTTGGCGCTTTATTAAGGAAGGAAGGCCACAAGAATTATAAAGAGTGCGGAGATAAATTCGCGAGGAATTTCTTGAAAGGTCTATCCCTTAAATATAGGGGATAAATGCATGAAAGCAGCGGCGTCTGCACAACAATTAATGCTTAGGAGGCAGGTGTGGTTTCCTGCCTCAAAACACGATGCTTGTCTATAAAAAGAAGGTAACTATTGTACAACTCTTAAGCCCTTCCCCTCATGAATCTCTCGAATGCCTTCCTCGCAAACTCCATAGGAACGCCATGAGCAGGTTTTACAGACGACCTGAATATCAGAGGGAACGACAGCTTTGCGGATGCAAGCTTCAATCTCCCCCCACGATAGCACTTGGCCAATTCTGAGCCCCATTTTTTCTAAAATCGCAGCATCTCTTACATAAATATGGTCGTCCTGGCAGTGGTAGATTCCGGAGTTGGGGAATTTCGCACACAACTGGTCAGGTCCGTCTACTAGTTCAACCAATGTGTTTTGGTTTTCTCTTAAGGTCTGATGCAGGCGTGTCATATTTTTTACGTATTCTTCGGAATAGCCCATTCCCCGATAGCCCAGAAGGCAAAATAGATGATGTCCTCGCAGCTTGTACATAAAACTCTCCTTTTTTTGAAGTGTGTGTTAACCTAATTAGTTTATTGGTTAACATTTATTATTCATCATACCATATCTAACAGCACCTGTAGTGAAAAATTGGTGATACTGTTTTGGCTATGCTTCCTGCAATATAGCCTCAAAAAATATTATGGAAATTTGGAGTTTAGGCTCAAGCATACTATAATGGTCTTTCACGCATTTGAGTGCAGTGTCAGCTGTATAAAATTTTATGAGGGGTGAAGTCATATGAAGAAAATATGGTTAAGTGTGATCTCATTATTACTTTTAGCCGGCTGTGGAGATGGAACGTACGATAAAGCGATGGAAGAGGGAAAGCTGGCTTTAGCGGCGGGTGAATTTGATAAAGCAGAAGGGTTATTCCAATTAGCCCTGGAGGAAGAACCAAAAGACGAAGAGGCAAACCAATACCTTGATTACATAACTGGCTTGGATAAGGTAGAGGATGCCGTAAATAAAGAGGAATGGGATCAGGCTTTGACAAAGGCAGATAGCATGCTGAAGGAGAAAGACCTGCCGAGCAGTATAAAAAAGGCATTAGAAAAACACAAGCAGAGTGCAGAAAGTGCCAAGACTGCGTCTGAGGAAATGGAAAAACAAAAAGCAGCCGAGGACGCTGAGAAAGAAAAAGCGGAAAAGGGACAGAACCCGGTAAACTGGGAGACCTATCATAATGAAAGATTTGGGTTTACCATCAACTATCCGAAGGAGTGGAAACCAGCAGGAGAGTCAACCAATGGAGATGGACGGGCATTGGTATCAGGGAATGAATCAGAAGTTCTTGTCTATGCAAGCAACTACACGCCTGAAAACCATCCCGATTTGACTGGTTATGTAAGAATAAAGACAGCTGCAGGTGATGAGGCATATGTATATGACCAGGATTACAGCTTTGAAGGGGTTATTATTCGGGATGGTATCGAGTTCCATCTTAGCGCAACCATGAGTCCAAGCTTTAAGGATAAATATCATGACCTAATTCAACAAATGTTTTTAGATGTAAAATTTGAATAACTACTAAGTGAGGGCAGGTTTCCATAGATCTGTCCTTTTCTTATGATTTATTATGGATGGGAAAGGGAAAAGGAGGAGATTTTTATGATACATATCGGCATTATCGGCTTAGGGGCAATTGGCCAGCGTTTAATCAAGCAATTTTCAGAACATCCAGAGGTTGAGATTGTCGCGGTTTGTGATAGGCAGGAGACATTGGTGCATGAAACAGCGGACGCGCTTGGCGGGATTGCCCGTTACAACGACTATAAACAGTTAATTGAGCACGAGCAGGTTGACCTTGTCTACGTGGCGGTGCCGCCGAAATATCACCATGGAATCGTGATGGACGTTTTAAAAGCGAAGAAGCACGTCTTATGTGAGAAACCGTTGGCAAACTCATTGGAAGAAGCAAGAGAAATGGCTGAAGCTGCAGGAAAAGCAGGCGTGGTCCATGCGATGAATTTCCCGCTTAATTATGGAGCAGCGGCCGTTCAATTTTCCGAAATGGTAGGGGAAAATTATGTTGGCAAGCTGCGCCGTTTGCAGCTGACGATGCATTTTCCGAAATGGCCGCGGTCTTGGCAGGAGAATGAATGGGTAGGTGGTCGAGAACAAGGCGGATTTGTATTGGAAGTCGGGGTTCATTTTATCCAGCAAACATTAAAGATTTTTGGAGACATCCAGAATATCAAATCTCGTTTGGAATTGCCGGAAAACCCTGAAAAATGCGAGACAGGCATTATCGCAACAGCGGAGCTTGAGGATGGTACTCCTGTTTTACTCGAGGGATTAAGCGAGATTGCCGGGAATGAGTATATCGGATTTACCGTATACGGCTCTGAAGGAACGCTGTCACTAGAGAACTGGGGGCAGCTAAGAGGCGGAAAACTCGGCGAAGAGCTAAAAGACATTACTTGTGAAGATGCCATGCCAAACAGATTGATTGACCAACTGGTAAAAGCAGTCAACGGTCACGAAGCAGAGCTATATGATTTTGAAGTCGGCTACAAAGCACAAGCAGTGCTGGAACAACTGCGAACAATTTAGTGAGGGAGGGAGCCAGGGGGACGGTTCTCGTGGGGACGTCTTCTAACGAAGAAGCCGCCATGGGAACCAGTAGAACCGTCCCTCTGGCCCCGTTATTTTACTACTTTAATATAGAAATAGATGTCCTGCCCAACCTTTTTTGGTTCTGTCAGCAGTTGGTAACCGTGTTTGACGGCTTCCTCTGGGACACTGCGAAATGATTGCGGGCAGTCGGCGATGACCTGCAGGACTTCCCCGATTTTCATGGTTTCTAGCGCATCCAGCGCGTAGATAACGGGGTATGGTCAAGGCTCACCGCGAATGTCCAGCGTGTAGTTAACATCAATCACTTGGGACATAAATTAAGCCTCCTTTGTCACATGGGAAGTACGCTGTTTACTTTCCAGTTTGATTCCCTTCCCGTAACGGAATCGCTTTTCCCACCAGTTCGATAAGAAGAACCAAGCAGCCAGCATGGCCATCGTTCCTAACAGAGCACCTGTTGGTCCCCATTGTTGGATTAAGTTCACCTTCGGCCAGTTTTCCGCAAGGGCAGAATAAATGCCAAGATGATCCCAGCCATATGCCAAGAACGTTGCGCCGACGATATTGCCGGCACCGACGACCCAGAATAGCAATTGTCCTTCCATAGCCCGGTACATCATCCCGGTTTCACAGCCGCCGGCTAGTACAATGCCAAACCCAAATAACAGACCGCCAATCACAGTACTTGGAGCAGCAATTTTGATAAGAGCGACCGAGCCGGTTTGAATATAAATAAAAGTAATCACGACACTAATCATCATCCCGACGGCAATGGCTTTTGACATCACCGCGCGGCCGCTGATCCATAAATCACGGAAAGCGGAGGTAAAACAAATTTGCCCGCGTTCAATTAAAATCCCGAAGAACGCCCCCGCTATACAAGCAACCGCCAGGAGAGTTTTGCCGGTAGCGAAAAAGTAAAGAATAAGTCCGAGATAAACAATGGCAAAAACTAAACCCAAAATTGGTTGAATGTTCCTCTTTTGGACATGCTCGGTCACTACCGGATTCAACGAGCCTTTCGTTAAGGCAGGTTTCCCTCGCCACCATTTTGTGTTTACGACCTTCACTCCAAAAAAAGTTCCAATCGCCGTAGCAGCCATAAAGATCCAGGAATGAAACGAGAACTGTGGAACTCCAGTGAAAAAGGCGGCTAAGTTACAGCCCAGCGCAAGACGCGCACCGAATCCGGCAATAATCCCGCCGATAAATCCCTGTACCAAACGACGTTTCTGTTTGGGAACGCGAATTTTGAAACTGTTGCTTAGTAAAATAGTAATCAGAGCCCCAACCAGCATCCCAATGACAATCCAACCGTCGGTCCGGCTGACAGGGCTGCCTTCGAGACCTACAAGTTGAAAGTAAGCCCAATCTGAAACATCGACTCCGAACCAGCCCAACATGTGCCCGCCCAATCTCGTGAATTCACCAGTTACGGCCCAAACCGTACCGGTAATGCCAAAGTACAGGGCACTTACGAGGCCGGCAATACCAATTGCGACATAGGGATTCCAATAGTCTTTGAAGATTTTTTGGTAAAGCTTCATGAAGTAATAACCCCCTTTTCATTTGTTAATAATGGTAAACTGAAGCGTAAAACATAATAAAAATGCCCGGAATACTCCAAGGCACTTTATGGTATTATTCATAATAATTTTTGCACCAGTTGGTTAATTTTTCAATTCATATAATCGATAATTTAGATTTGCATCGATTCAAAAAGTAGATACGATACATGAGGAAGCATATGACAACAACGAAAACTTATATCAAAGAGTGGCAGCAGGCGCTGCAACAAGAGATACAGCATTTAAAAAAGTTTGGCGGAAGCTGTTATATCGTAACAAATGGAAGGCTGTTATCAAATGATGGGCCGTACAGCTATTATTTTGATACGGCCATTCCGTTACGCATCCCCGTCGGTTCGGCGATCAAAGTAGAATGGGGCAAAATGAAAAGCAGCGGAAAAGTGCTTTCCTCCGAAGGCAGGGGAATCATTTTAGCGTTGGAACAGAGCTTTGGTGACCTGATTCCCGACGCCTATTTGATTCATGATCCGTGGGAATTGCTGGAACAATTAATACAGCGTTTGGATGAAATTAAAAAAAGTAAGCCAAAGCGGTTGAGAGTGAAGCACTTAATGAATCCTCCCCTGGAAACGAAGCACCCAATTGATAAAATTAAGAGCAACGTCCATGAACTGGTATTGCGCTCAAAATACAATCATGTCACATTCGTCTGGGGACCGCCGGGCACCGGAAAAACCTATACTCTGGCCAGAACTGCCGCCAATAAATATTTTCAGCACAAGAAAGTGTTGATTCTATCTCACAGCAATCAAGCAGTCGATGTCTTAATGAGTGAACTGACGGATTTTATAAAAAGAAAACAACGCTTCTCAGAAGGGGATGTACTTCGCTATGGCGGGAATATTGGGGATACGTTGGGCGCTCACTCCGAAATCACCACAAGTCTGTTGATTGAGAGGCAGGACCCGCTCCTTGCTAGTGACCGTGAGAGACTAGTAAATGAACGCCGCAGCTTGAAGCAAGATTTGGCCCATTCGTTCAGTAAACGGGATTCGGATCAGCTATTGGAGCTGGAGACCCAAATTGCCAGAGTGTTGGAGAAAGTCCGGAAGAAAGAAGTTCAATTGGTAAAAGAGGCGTACATCATTGGGACAACGCTGGCCAAGGCGGCTAGTGACAGCGCCATCTATGAGCAGGAATATGATGTGGTGATCCTCGATGAAGCCAGTATGGCCTATGTTCCGCAGGCTGCGTTTGCGGCTTCAATGGGAAAAAGGGTCATTATTTGCGGGGACTTTAAACAATTGCCGCCGATTGCTTCCAGCCGGGATCCCCTTGTCGCTAAATGGATGAAAGAAGATGTGTTCCATCAGGCTGGAGTGGTGTCATCACTAAATGAAGGAAAGCTCCACCCGCAGCTATTTTTATTAAAAGAACAGCGGCGGATGCACCCGGATATATCCGCTTTTACCAATAAGTATATCTATCATTCGCTAGTGGGCGATCACGAAAGTGTCTATAAGAGCCGCAATAAAATCGTCAGCCAGGCTCCGTTTCAAGAGCGGCCCGCTGTGCTGCTTGATACAAGTTTCACGGGTCAGCATTGCTTGAGTGATAAGGCGACCAATTCAAGATTCAACCTGTGGCAGCTGCTGCTGTCGTTTCAATTGATTCATGAAGCCTATCTGGGTGGAGCGAACTCGATTGGGTATGTGGCACCTTATCGGGCCCAGGCGAATTTGATGGAACTGCTGCTTGAAGAAATCTATGGTGTTGAGCGCAGCGGGGCGGATATTATTGCGGCCACCGTCCATCGATTCCAAGGAAGCGAACGGGATGTGATGATTTTTGACACAGTCGATAGTGCCCCGCAGGCACGCGCCGGGATGCTGTTAACCGGCAAGGACAGTGAGCGCCTGATTAATGTCGCAATAACTAGAACAAAAGGAAAATTCCTTCACGTCAGTGACCGAAATTTTATCCAAAACCATGTCTATCAAGGAAAAACACTGCGGCAGCTGGTTGACTATCAGGTTAGGAAAAACCAGATGGTCACACATAAGGAGATTGGTTCCTGGGTTGTGAATCAGCATCCTAAATTGAAGTGGATTCATGCACTTAAATTGGAAGTGGTATTCCGGGACTTCGCTGCGGCAAAGTCCTCGATTACCATCTGTATGCCGGAAGGAACCAGGTTACCTGTAGTATGGGAGGAGCAGCTCAGAAAAGTAGGGAAGCAAGTGAAAGTATCGGTGATTTTTGGACAAGAGTCAAGCAGATCCAATGCCGAGCACGAGGAGAGTTTACCGTTTCCGTTTGTAATGCTAGATGAGAAGGTGCTTTGGCTGGGACTACCGCTAGAAGGAGCCAGAGGAATTTTGCCGCCTTATGTAGCCGCCAGGCTGAATTCCGGAAGAGTGTGTGAGTATCTGTTGAAACAAATTTAATTTGTGCTGTTGGTTGTTGGTACCAGACCCCCAATGCGTTAATTCGTTAACGTGCTGGGGGTGAAGAATGGTTATCGCGGATAAATTGGGATTTTCGCGGATATCTCCATTTTTTCGCGGATAGAATCAAATTAACGCAGATATATTTTATTTTTCGCGGATAAATGATGGAAAACCGCGGATATAATTTTTTTGAGGATAATCTTTGGATAGAAAACGAAATTTTTTACCTTACATTACACCAATAAGCCTTATTGGAGCAATAAGGCTCCTATATTTATCATTGAACTGCGCCAATACAGCTTATTGGAGTAGTAATCCACGATTTTTCTATCTTTCACTACGCCAATAGCG
The DNA here is from genome assembly GCF_055381825.1 of Neobacillus sp. B24. Lineage (NCBI taxonomy): Bacteria > Bacillati > Bacillota > Bacilli > Caryophanales > Bacillaceae > Neobacillus > Neobacillus sp. B24. Next base: position 635,666 of record NZ_AP035777.1, read on the forward strand.
TCTATTGGAGCAGTAACACGCCCAATTTCACCTTCTGACTACACCAACAAGCATGATCAAAGCAGCCAACCGTTCATTTTTTTTCTAAAAACATGACATTTATCATGCCCAGGACATGACACCTGCTACTAACACGGATTAAATTCTTCCTCTATAATTTGGGTAACGACGAAAAAGGAAGGGAATCACAATATGACATTACAAGACCAAACTAAAAATCTTAAAAAACAAGTCGCTCCCTTTGAGAAAGCAACGACAAAGGAAAGTGTATGGCAGATTATCAACACTGTCGTACCGTTTATTCTCTTATGGATCATTTCCTTTCTAAGCTTATCTGTCTCCTATTGGTTAACTTTAGTTCCGTCCATTATCGCAGCAGGCTTTTTGGTTAGGATCTTCATTATTTTTCATGATTGTACCCATTATTCCTTTTTTAAAAGCCGCCGTGCCAATCGCATCGTCGGAACAATTACGGGTGTTTTAACATTATTTCCGTTTGAACAATGGGGACATGACCATGCCATCCATCACGCAACTAGCGGGAACTTGGATAAGCGGGGGACAGGAGATATTTGGACCCTTACTGTGGATGAATATTTAGCTGCACCGCTAAAACTGCGTTTAGCGTATCGTTTTTACCGTAATCCTTTCGTTATGTTTGGATTAGGGCCGATTTATCAATTCTTAATAAAAAACCGATTTAACCACAAAGGTGCCAAACAAAAAGAACGAAACAATCTTTATTTAACCAATCTCCTAATCGTTGCCTTATTTAGTCTTCTTATCTGGGCAGTCGGCTGGCAGGCGTTTCTAGCTATTCAGGGTACGATTTTCATGATATCAGGGGCTGCAGGCATTTGGTTGTTTTACGTCCAGCACACGTTTGAAGATTCTTATTTTGAAGAAGACAAACATTGGGAATATGTTAAAGCAGCAGTGGAAGGAAGTTCCTTCTACAAGCTTCCAAAAATTTTGCAATGGCTCACTGGAAATATCGGGTTTCATCATGTGCACCACCTAAGTCCAAGGGTGCCAAACTATAAGCTTGAAGAAGCACATGATAATACCCTTCCTTTAAAAAGTGTTCCAACTGTTACACTTGCAACCAGCTTAAAGTCACTTCGGTTCCGCCTATGGGACGAAAAGAAAAAGAATTTCGTGACTTTCAAGGAAATGAAGCGGCAAACAAAAAAGAGTGTTTCCATTCAAGTAAAACCTGAACTATAATCACACCTATGGCTGAGGATGTCTCATAACAAAGGGTCAGCACCGTCAGACCAATTTGAGACATCCTTTCTGCATAACAGCGGCTGACGGATAAGGAGAGAACATAATTGATTCGGATTGTCATTGCTGAGGGGCAGGAAATATTATTGGGAGTAATTGGTTCTCTGCTTAACTTGGAGGGTGATATGGAAGTGGTTGGGCAAGCCGGCAATGGGGAAGACCTTATTAAACTAGTTCACCAAGTGCAGCCGGATGTTTGCATTATGGATATAGAGATGCCTATAAAGAGCGGACTTGAGGCTGCGGAAGAGTTAAAGCGGTTTGGCTACAAGGTCATTCTGTTAACAACCTTTGCCAGGACTGGTAATGTGGAGCGGGCTTTAGATGCGGATGTTCGTGGATATTTAATAAAAGACGCCCCAAGTGAAGAGTTGGCCTGCGCGGTCCGTAGAGTTTTTGAGGGGGAGCAAATTTATTCTTCTGAACTTACGGATGAGGCTTCCAGTCATTCCAAAGAAGAGCTGTCAGAACCACTGGCCGTAGAACAAGAAAACAACACCACCAGCATGGTTAGACATTATATATCAACCATCATTAAAAAAATGAAGCAGCAAGCCGGTTAAGGTATTGACGCCGCTGATCTTCTTATAAAAATTTTTAGAGGCCCGATTAGCATCTATTCGCTATTCGGGCCTTATTGCGCAATTAACGCACCTGATAACCTCAAGGTGCGTTTTGTTTTTTCTTAAATATTGTTGGATAAGCTTGTTTAGGATATAAAATTGGAGATCAGTCCTCCGTCGATTTACACAAACTCCAATGCAAGTGATAAATAGTAACATTTGAAAGTGTAATGTTGTGAGCATATAGTTAGATTGATTATCCCAAAATAATATAATGAAATGTGGAAGGAGTTGTTAAAATTGGCACAATCATTAAAAGGAAAAGTAGCTTTCATCACTGGTGCCGGAAAAGGCATTGGCAAGGCCGCAGCCTTAGCATTAGCAAATGAAGGGGTGAACGTTGGTTTACTGGCTAGAACAGAGGCTGATTTAAAGAGTGTCGCAAGTGAAGTAGAAGGTTTGGGAGTTAAAGCAGCATATGCGGCAGTGGACATTGCTTCTCAAGAAGACGTAGAGAGTGCTGTGAAAAAATTGACAGAATCGCTGGGAACAGCCGACATACTAATCAACAATGCCGGCATTGGCGGATTTGCCACACTTTTGGACATGGACCCGAAAGAATGGAAGCAAATTATTGATGTTAACCTAATGGGAACCTATTATGTCACGCGTGCGGTGCTTCCGCAATTAATCGAGAAAAATCGTGGCGACATTATTAATATTTCATCAACAAATGGACTTAACGGAGCCGCAACGTCCAGTGCATACAGTGCATCCAAATTTGGCGTCATTGGTTTAACAGAATCATTGGCACAGGAAGTTAGAAGAAACAATATCCGCGTCACCGCCTTAACTCCAAGTACCGTGGCGACTGAACTAGCGATTAAAACAAACTTAATTGCGGAAAATAATGATGAAAAGTATATGCAGCCAGAGGACATTGCTGAATTTATTGTTGCTCAATTAAAATTGCATCCACGTATTTATGTGAAAACAGCAGGCATGCTGGCGACGAATCCATTCTAATCTTTTGCTGCAAGCTAAAAAAGGGGCTCTCTCATTTGAAAAAATGGAGGCCCCTTTACAAATTCAACATGAATGTTACCCATTTTCAACCCTATTTAATTCATTACCATTATACAAGTCCAATTGCTGTTGCAGCTCCGTGATGTAGTGCATCATGGCGATTCTGACTATTGATGGATAGTATCGGCTGTTAAGCTCGTGTTCACACTCTTCTAAATCCATTTTCTTCACTGCAATCATCTTAGTTAATTCTTCCGCACTCATAGTTTTCTCTCCCTACCTATCTATCTTTTTAATTACAGGATGGTCACATTTTTCATAGTGTATACAGTAATGTAAAACATTTCTTGGTAACGGTAGAAGACTAGTGTATCAGAGAAAAAGATTAATTTTTCGATTGTTCATTGATAAACCAGGGGTTATTACTAGTACTAAAGTGGAATATCAAGTAGAAAAGGATAACAATATTATTTATTAAAGGTGATCCATTAGAACATGCTATTGGGTTTTCTGCATGATTTTGTATAAAATAAGAAGAGAAAATAAACTAGAAAAGGTGAGATTATGACTCAGTTATCTGATTATGTATCACAGCATCATCAGCAAAATGTCGAGGAATTAAAAGAATTGCTGCGGATCCCAAGCGTCAGCTCCATATCACATCATAAAGACGACATTCAAAAAGCAGCTAATTGGATTGCCCATAAATTAGAGGGCATTGGTCTGGAGCATGTGGAAATCGTCCAGACAAAAGGCCATCCGATTATTTATGGTGACTGGCTTCATCAGGAAAATGCCCCGACTGTATTGGTATACGGGCATTATGACGTCCAGCCTGTTGACCCTGTTCATTTATGGGAAACCCCTCCGTTCGAACCAACGATCCGTGATGAAAAAATCTACGCCAGAGGGGCAACAGATGACAAAGGGCAGACATTCTTACATATTAAAGCAGTAGAAACCTTGCTGGCGTTAAATGAAAAATTGCCGGTAAACGTAAAGTTTTGTATTGAAGGGGAAGAAGAAATCGGAAGCCCGAACCTTCCAGGCTATTTAGAAGAAAATAAAGAAAAACTGGCTTGTGATGTAGTCGTGATTTCAGATTCTGATATGTGGGACAGAGGCGTTCCAGCCATCACTTATTCTCTAAGAGGCCTGTGTGCGCTTGAATTTACCCTTAAAACAGCAAATTCTGATTTGCATTCGGGCATGTTCGGCGGGGGAGTCCAGAACGCCAACCACTTATTAGTGCAGCTGCTGTCTACTCTTCATGATGAAAACGGCAAAGTAAATATCGATCATTTTTATGATGACGTTGAGCTGCTGACTGAATTTGAAAAGGAACAAATCAAAGCGTTGGGCTTTGATGAAGAAAAGCTGAAAAAACAGCTAGGATTAACTGAGTTAACGGGAGGGGAAAACAACTTCCCATATCCGGAGAAAATCAGTTCCCGGCCTACCCTGGAGATTAACGGCTTATGGGGCGGATTCCAGGGCGAAGGGACCAAAACGGTGATTCCGAATGAGGCACATGCGAAAATCACCTGCCGACTCGTCCACAATCAAGACCCTAAAAAGATACAAGCATTAATCAAGAAGCATCTAGAAGAGCATGCACCAAAAGGATGCACCTTAGAAGTGACGCTTCAAGATACGGGCAATCCCTTCTTAACACCGATTGACAGCCCGATGATTCAAAAAGCGGCTGAAGCCTATGAAGATGTGTACGGCCGGTCACCTGTTTACAAACGTGAAGGCGGCTCGATCCCGATTGTATCGGATTTTAACCATTCACTGAATGCTCCAGTTGTATTAATGGGCTTCGGTTTGCCGGATGAAAATCTTCATGCACCAAACGAACATTTTAACTTGGAGAATTTTGATAAAGGCATTCTCACGATTTGTTCGTTTTTGGAACGGCTTTAATCGTCAAAAAAAGAGGGAGCAATCCCTCTTTTTTACATTATTGTTTTAGGACCACGGGGACGGTTCTAGTGGTCCCAATTCTTTGAACAAAAGGAGCCAGTAGAACCGTCCCCGTGGTGCTCGTGGTGCTCCGGTTTAATCCAGATATTTTTAAAATCGACCTGTCCGTGGGCATTTAACATTACACCTCTAATCGATGGGTCGAAGGTGGATTCAATGTTTTTATGGACAAGGAAGACGATGGACTGCTCTGAAATGAGGTGTGCTTCGATTTCTTCCAAAAGCGGCGATCGGTCGCTTTGCTTCGGCTCGGAGAGAATCGCTTCAATCTTGCTGTCAATAAAATCCGCTGTATCCGGGCTGAGGTGCTGCCGCAAAAAACTATAATCAGATTGGTAGAGTTCGAGTTTCGACAATTCCTGTTCTCCCCACACAGCTTCAAACAAAATGCAGTCTGCCTGATGGATGTTTTCCTGTTCCAGGATTTCACTCCAGCCGAGAATCGTTACATCGATCGAGATGCCATAGCGGGCGGCTTCAGTCTGAAGCCATTGTGCATCAGGTTGATGGCGGTCGTAGGTGAAAAGGTGAAGAGTTTCCCCTCGGTAGCCTGATGTCTGCAACAGGAACTGGATTTCCTCTTCCTCCACAGTTTTGGAAGTCGCGAGCAGCGATTGACTCAGTTCAAAACTAAACGAAGGAGTCATCCTTGGCGCTCCAAGATCGCCAATCAACTTCTTTCGGTCAATTAGTTGATGGACAGCTTGTCTAAAATAAACGCTCTGCTGCGGACCGGTCTTTTTTCGTAAATTAAACGTAAAAAGAGTGCTTCCTTCGTACATTCCTTCGATATGTTCATCAGAAGGGCTGCCAAAGTAATTACCTTCGCCCGTGTTGACAAAAATGCTGCTCTTATCCCCCAACAATTCTTTCTCGTACTCCTTTGGTACATTCAAGATCTCAAACATATCGACGAAAGGCCTTCCTTCATAGTAATGGGGATTGGCTTCGAGAACGCAGTAATTTTGATTATAAGTATGAACCATAAACGGACCAGTACCAATAAAGCCCGAATTTCCTGACGGAATAATCGAGAGCGCTGGAAAACTTAGGAAGGCCAAGAACAGAGCATTTGGTTTTTGCAAATGGAAGCGTACAGTGTACGGGTCCAAGCATTGAATGAAATGAATATCCCGAACAAGCCAAGCTTGTTTGAACTCCGGCTGAAACAGCAAGGAAAACGTGTAATCGATGTCGGCGGAGGTCAACTCCTTGCCGTTGTGAAACTGAATTCCTTTTTTTAAATAGAACGTCCACACTGTTTGAGCCTCGTTACATTCCCAATGATGGGCAAGCTTTGCCACCGCTGATTCATTAGCATAATCATATCCAACTATCGTGTCATATACCTGACTAATGAGATGGACATCAAAGTCGAAAAAAGCCTGTGACGGAATCATAGAATTGAAGGTGCGGAACATCGGGAGACGGATAATATCCTTCACTTCCTGTTTTTCGTAACCAAAGTATTGAGATAGCCAATACAAAAGCTGGTTCTTTAATGCAGGAGTGCCGAAAGTGGCAGCAAGCTCCAATCCCTCCGTAATTTGTCCAGCTTTGAACAGAACAACACCCTCATCAAAAACAGCATCATCAACACTTTTTAAAAAAGTAAGCTGGGATTTATTTCCGCGCCCGCGCCCGGGAGAGAACGACACCCAGCCTGATTCCTCTAGCTTGTTTAACACAAACTTTACATTCCGCTGGGAACAAAACAGAATGTTCGCAAGCTCGTCCATACTGGTGAGAAAGGGTGCTTGGTCGGGATATTGCTGATAGTAATCCCGAATGGCTTTGAAGTCCTCTATTAACCGATTCATTTTTTCCAACTCCTAAAACTCGAAATAAATCCCCAGCATTTCTTCGATTTTTACAATTGGTAACTCCACTTACAATAATAGCAAAGAACGAAAAAGGGGATGTAAGTGTGTCGATATCGACTGTTGAGGTGAAGCAAAAAACAGTGAGTATATGGAGGAATCAATCGTTCCTCATTCTGTTAAGTTCCACGTTTCTCTTGAGCATTGCCAACCGGATTTATGAATTGCTGCTTCCTTTGATTTTGTTGGAGCTGACAAATTCTTCGGTTGCGGTCACCACGATGCGGACCGCGGAACTTTTGCCCAATCTACTGTTTGGAATTTTCATTGGCGTGTTCGTTGACCGCCTGAATAAAAAGAAACTGGCGCTTTGGTCAATTGGCCTGCAAGCCGGGCTGCTGCTGTGTTTGGCCTGGATGTTGAAAATGGAAAGTGGCTGGCTTGTACCCTATTACGCCATTGGATTCTTGCTGATGACCTGCAATTATGGCTATTTCAATGCACAAGTTGGGCTGGTAAAAATGAACATTCCAACACATTACCTCAACTCGGCGAATGCCAAGTTTTCATTCATTGAAACATTTGTGAGTGTCATGGGACCCGTTATTTCTGGGATGATTCTCCTGCTGCCGGTTTTCTATGAAGGGGTGATGATTACCGCTTTCGCTTATGGTCTTTGCTTCATCATTCTGTCCCGTTTATCACATCAACCGGAGCCTTCACGTCAGGTTGGCTCCAGTTTCCTGGTCGCTTTCCTTGAGGGGTGGAAGGCCTTCCGGGATAACAAAGCGCTCTGGATGATGACGATGTTTATTATGGTGCTGAATTCAACGATGGTCGTCGTCCAGACAACGGTGGTTATTTTTGCAAAAAAAGACCTTGGTCTCGCTTCTTCAGAAGTGGCGCTGGTGATGGGTGCTGCCGGGATTGGCGGTATGGCCGGCAGTTTGTTGTCCAGCAAATTGCGGAAGTCATGGGGTCTCGGTGTATTGTTCGGTTGGTCCGCGGTTTTCCATGCAGCAGCTTATTTGTTGATGTGTGTTTCAAATAATTACCATATACTTATTATAGCACTGTTTATCAGCGGCATGGCCACATCCTTTTATTCCGTCTGTGCCTATACATTCCGTCTGGAACAAACGCCACCTGAGCTGATTGGCCGAATCAGCGGCATTACCGGAACATTATTCCGAGTGGGGATGCCAATTACAATGTATGCGTCGGGATGGGTGATGGCTGAATGGGGCGCTGAACCAATTTTTCTCGTGGCTTGCATCGTGAATCTCATTGTGTTTGTCATATATCGTATCACTTTGTTGTGGAAATTGAAGTAGGGGGAAGAATGTATGGATTTACTAATGCTGATTTGGCTGTTTCCGGTCGTGTTAATTTTTCACGATTTTGAAGAAATCATGATGATGGAAAAATGGGTAAAACGAAACAGCTCGACGATTACTGATAAATTACCGCCTCGCAATAGCAAGGAGGGTGATAAGGCAATTCTCCTTGTCGACAGCGCAATTTGCTGTTGCTGTACTGCTTGCCCGTTGGATTGAAAAAAATGGCTTAAACTGGTAGTGTCAAAAGTTCTATGAAAACTCCTTAAGGGGTTAGGCTCCTTTCCACATATTGGGTGCGTCGGCCCCGCAACCGCTCTTGACAAACACGCCAATGGTTTGAGATTCCTTTATCAAGGGCGACGGGGACAAAAAGAAGGCATGCCAAATAGCCCTTGGTATTTCCATTTTAAACCATTGGCAAGTTCGGTTTGTCAAGAGTTCGCTTCGCCGGTTGCTAGTGGGTTCAAGGGCTCTGCTAAACAAAAAGTTAGACTGTTTGTTCAATGATCCAATCTTGAGCTAAACCTATTAATTTAGTCCAGCGTGCAGGCATATTCGGTCGCAGTAAGAGCTCTGGATTAACCACTGGCACATTACCTTCTAACGCTGAGTGAGGCCGTAAAAAGTTAAAGTAAGCCACAAAAAGCGTCACAAACGAAACAGACCCATGTTCGGACCCAAACCCGTGTGTTGAGCGATAATTGCCCTTAAATGTGCGATTGAGTCTTTCAATCACTTGTTTGAGAGGCCTATACTCCTTTGATACAGGATCTTCATTGGTAAGCCCAATGACCTGAGTAATGTCAAAGTGAATATCATGCTGGGCGTAAAAGTGTTGGGCTAAGAGATATATCGGATTGCCGTCCACCACAAATGTAAGATCTTCCGGAATCTCTTTAAATTTCATTAGGACATCATCAATGGCACGGATTGCTGTCGCTGTATCTCGATTTGCTGACACTGGATAAGACAGAATGATCTTTTTTACCGCATCAAAGAAGAAGAACAAGTAATGCCAACGACCTTGAACCCTAATATAGGTTTCGTCCCCACAGAACTGATCAGAAAGCTCGTAGGGATAGTGGTCTACGTAAGGTTTAAGGATTAATGCAACTGCGTTCTCGTAATTTAAAATGCTTTGATGCGATATAGAAACACCATGGATATCTTTCATGAGTGCAGCTGTCTTCCGGGCCGAAAGGCCATAGTTAACGTGATAGGTTAAAATAAGCCCCAATGTATGTGGCGACACATAAAGCCTGGCCAAGTCAACCTTTGGTTTCTTAGGAGAAGCCTTTGACAATGGCTGAAAATCAATGTGGAACTGCCGGAAGATATATCTTAATTTAAAGGCTTGTGGATCCTTTTTAAACTGTTTCTTCTCTTTCGCAGACATGCCATTCAGTTTCTGCTGGTAGTAGGAACAGTCATTATTTTTACACTTGTACACGTCAAAGTCTTTTCGCTCTTTGACTATCTCAAGGGTCCTAGAACAATGAGGACACTTCAAAATAGCCTCCTTCGAATAGCGATTTTTATCATTGAAAAGACAGGCACACACCTTACATTGAAACTGTCCTTTGCCTCCATTATTGGCATAAAGATAATCCGCTGGAGCACCACACTGCGGACATTTCATTGACTTGGGCACACATGCCTTTGTATTCGAACGCCTTTGAACAGGTTTTAGTTGTTTACCGTTCTTCTCCAGGTATTCGGTTAGGAGGCTTCGGTAATCAAGTTTCTGAATGGTTTCGATAATCGGAAGATCATCCACCTGGAGTTTACGATAAGGTTTATTTACAGGTTTTTCCTCAGGCTTTTCAAACATCCCCTTCCCAATAAGAAGGGTAAGTAATGTTCGAATTATTTGTTCTTGGTACTTAATAAAAGTTAATAAATAGGTTATAATTTGAGGGTACAACTTGTCACTTCCTTAATCTAGGTTGTTGGGTGTGTGGTAACCTCAATTATCCTTAGATTTCAGGGGGTGGCAATTTTTTTGCTTATAAAGCCCTCTATCTAGGTATTTTATAGCCTATTTCTTATAAAAGTTTTTACAATACGCTTAAACTTGAGGGGGGTTCCATATGAATTATAACCAAGTTGAAAAACTGACAAGCAGTCAAACAAACGATTTAGTAGGGTTGTTTCAAAAGGAGTGGTGGACGGAAAGGCGCGAACGGAAGGATGTAGAGGCCATGCTAGAACACTCCGATATCATTGTAGGTTTTATAGCTTTGGAGACAGAAGAGTTGATTGCATTTGCCAGGGTCCTCACAGACTACGTCTATAAAGCTTTCATTTTCGATGTAATCGTCAGTGAACAATATCGCGGAAACATGCTGGGAAGAGAACTGATGGCGGCGGTCATCCATCATCCAAAGCTCCAAGAGATAAAGCACCTTGAACTCTATTGCCGTCCAGAAATGCTCCCCTTCTATCAAAAGTGGGGCTTCACCGAAAAGTTGGGGGCGTTGCATTTGATGCGGAGGGACCATGGGGACGGTTCTCGTGGTCCCCATCTCTAGAACAAAAGGAGCCAGTAGAACCGTCCCCATGGTTCCAGTGGTTCCAAAAAGTAAACCTGTGAGGTGTACAATGGCGAATTTGACCTTTCCCGATCCGGAAAAGAGGGATCGATACTTCAAGCAATATGATGAATCGCTGAAACAATGGAATATAAATATAGAGACGTTTTATATGGAGACGACTTTTGGCAGGACGCATGTGATTGCCTGCGGACCGAAGGATGCCCAGCCGGTTGTGCTGCTTCACGGCATGACCGTAAGCTCGACCATGTGGTTTGCCAATGCACCACACTGGTCGCAAAACTATCGAGTCTATGCCATCGATACGATTGGCGACTTTGGGAAAAGTGAGTGTGTTCGCCCCATCACAAACCGAACCGAATTAAATACCTGGCTCAATGAGGTACTAGATGCCTTAAACATTAATGATATCTATTTAATCGGCCATTCCATGGGAGGCTGGATCGCGTTACAGTTTAGTCTTCAATCTGAAAGAGTTAAAAAATTAGTTTTACTGGCGCCAGTCATGAGCTTTTGCGGATTAAACTGGAAATTTCCGATTAAACTATTGCCGGCAACTCTTTTGAGAAACTCCCACTCTATAAGTATTTTATACAACTGGATGTTTGCGAGGCAAAATACACCAAATACAATCTTGTATGAACAATTCTGGGCGGGTTATAAATTTGGTAGAATTCAGCTAAAAGTGGCACCCACCGTCTTTAAAGAAGCAGAGCTGAATCAATTGCTGCCTGAAACATTAGTCCTTATCGGTGAAGAAGAAGTCATTTATTCATCTGTCCGCCAGGCAATCGAGCGCGCTGAACAATCGCCAAAAATGATGGTACACCTAATCCCTAATAGCTCACACTGTCTGCCGGCTGAACAAGCTCCTATCGTGAATCAGTTGGTTCTTCAGCATTTGGATGAGGAAAAAGCTAGCGGATTGTAAAAAGAACCTTTGAAAATTGGAGTGAAAATAGCGGGTCAGGAACTATTCCTACTATATAAATTAACAAGGACCTATCATTTCTTTTAATAGAAAGGTAGGTCTTTTTATGATGTGAAGCAGTTCAACTGTCTCCTGTTTCTTCTTTAATAGTTATTTTCTGGATGAAACATAGTATAATTGTTTATGAAATTATTTTTTTGATATTTATGAAATGTACTATAAAAGAAAATTACTGATAGGGAAGGACGTAAATCTGCGGTATTTGGAGCCAAGAGAACCGTCCCCATGGCCCCCATGACAATCCACGGGCACAATAAAAGGAGCGGTGTTTCCATTGGGTAGGAATGATATGATGCGAGGATTAGTTGAGAGTAAAAACTTGCTTGAACAATTGGAATTGAACGACCAGCGCTATAAATCGCTTTTTGAACATAATGCGAATTGTGTTTACTCTATTGATTTGGACGGATATTTTATTAGCTGTAATTCGGTTTGTGAAAGGGTCACCGGCTATCGAAAAGAGGAACTATTGGAATCAATGCCTTTTCAACGTCTGATTGTTCCTGAAAAACTCAGCGAAATCGTCATTCATTTTGAAAAGTGTAAAAGTGGCGCACCCCAAAACTTTAGATCTTCGATTGTCCATAGAAATGGTTCGATTATTCATCTAAATGTGACCATTGTCCCGCTGGTCGTGAATGGGCAAATGAATGGTGTGTTTGGCATTGCCCAAGATATTACCAAGCAAGTGGAAATCGAAGAGGCCAATGAACATTTGGCCTACCATGATTACCTAACGGGTCTGCCCAACCGTAATAAGTTAAACTCCATTCTATCGAAGGAACTCGTCTTTGCTGCCGAACTTAAACAAAATGTGGCCGTTTTATTTTTGGACCTTGACCGCTTTAAAGTCGTCAATGACACTCTGGGTCACACGACAGGAGATCAATTATTAAAAGAAGTGGCAAAGCGGATGAAGTGCTCCTTGTACCAAAAGGACATTGTTTTCAGGCAGGGCGGGGATGAATTTATCATTGTGTTAAAAAAAGCCAACCGGGATGTCGCTGCCAAGGTTGCCAGACGAATCCTAGAAGTTTTGAGCGAGCCATTCACCATTGAAAACTATGATATTTATACCTCTCCAAGTATTGGGATTAGTTTGTTCCCGGAAGATGGAGAAACCGTCGAGACCTTAATTAAAAAAGCAGATTTCGCCATGTACCATGCGAAGAGTAATGGTAAAAACAACTATAAATTTTATTCGCAAAATGAACAGTCCCTGAAAATGAATCCTTTGAAACTTGAGATGGACCTTCATAAAGCGATTGAGCAAGAGGAACTGCTTCTGCATTATCAGCCCAAAGTAAATTTAAAAACCGGGAAAATAACCGGGGTTGAGGCGTTACTCCGTTGGAATCATCCAGAACTGGGGATGATACCTCCCGGAACGTTTATCCCGGTTGCAGAGGAAACAGGATTGATTATCCCAATCGGGGAGTGGGCTCTACGTGAGGCCTGCAAACAAAATAAACGGTGGCAGCAAAAAGGTTTTTCCACGAGCATTTCGGTCAATTTATCGGCAAAACAATTTACGCAAACCAACTTGGATGAGATGGTTGCCAAAATTTTAGAAGAAACGCAGCTGGAGCCGCAATTTTTAGAATTAGAGATTACGGAAAGCATGACTGCCAGTATTGAACGGACGATAAATGCACTGCAAAAACTGAAAAGGTTAGGTGTGCGGATTAGCATCGACGATTTTGGAACGGGCTTTAGTTCGTTAAATTATTTGCAAAAATTCCCGGTCGATACGCTAAAAATTGATCAATCTTTTGTCCAGAGAGTGAATACCAACCCGAATGACGAAACGATTGTCAAAACGATTATTTCGATGGCGCACAACTTAAATTTGAGTGTGGTGGCGGAAGGGATTGAGACAAAAGAACAGCTTGTATTCCTGCAGCAACATCTTTGTGACGAGGGCCAAGGGCACTTTTTCACAAAAGCCATCCCTGCAAGTGTATTGGAAAATAAATGGGCTGAAGTTCAACAAATGGTGAAGGAGTTTGGCTTATCTCAAGACCTCAATGAGCGGATGTGGGCGGAAGAATTAGTCCGCACTGCCAGGAAAGAATTGAATGAAAGCCTTCGCCTGCAGCAGGGGATGACGTTCAAATTTAAAAAAATCAACGGTCATTTCATTCATACTTTATGTGATGGAGAATTATTGTATCGGCTTGGGCTCATTCCCAGCCTTGTAGTAGGAAAGCATTTAGCAGAATTTTTACCAAAAGAAGATGCCGCGCAAAAGGAAGTGTATTATCAACGGGCATGGAATGGCGAAGAACATGTTTCCTACGAAGGGGAGATGAATGGGGTCGCCTATTTGGCCGCGTTAAGCCCAATTAAACGAGGCGGGGAAGTAATCGAGGTCATTGCTTCCTGTATCGATATTACCGAAAGAAGAAAAGCGGAAAAAGCCTTGCTTGAAAGCGAAAATAAATACCGATTGATTACCGAGAATATGACCGACTTGATTATCTTATTCGATCTTAATGGGACTTGTACCTATGCCTCTCCGTCCCATCAAACTGTCCTCGGTTACTCATCGGATTACTTTGTTGGGAACGATACGTCTGAATTGATTCATCCAGAGGATAACCCGATCATCTTGAAGCAATTTACCGAGATTATCCAAACATGCACTCCATCTAAGACCGAACTTCGTCTGTTACATGCGAATGGAGATTGGAGGGTGGTGGAATGTACCGGTACACCGGTGGTTGGTGAAAATGGTGAAGTGGAACATATTATGGTGGTCGGAGTCGATATTACCGAGAAGCGGAGAACAGAGGAACTATTATCTAAGTCGGAAAAGTTATCGCTGGTAGGTGAGTTGGCTGCTGGTGTTGCCCATGAAATTAGAAATCCGATGACCTCGATAAAAGGGTTCATTCAGCTTTTCCAGCAAGGAAACATTAGAGATGAGTATTTTGAAGTTGTTTTGGCGGAATTTGATCGGATTGAGGAAATCATTAAGGAATTCCTTTCCTTGGCAAAGCCGCAGGAAATTCAGCTTAGCAAAGTGAGCATCCCTAATTTGTTAAAGGAGATACGAACTTTAATAGAATCAGAGGCCCATCTTAATAATGTTGAATTTTTGCTTGAGGTAGAAAATGATTTGCCGCCAATCCTGTGTGACGCCAATCAAATCAAACAGGTGCTGCTCAATCTATGTAAAAATAGTATGGAAGCGTTCGCCCCCAACCGAAAAGGAATCATCAAAATCTCCGCGTTGATCGAACAGGACCAGCTGCTGATCAAAGTGTCCGATAACGGTATTGGGATTTCAGAAGAACGACTCAAAAGACTAGGCGAGCCCTTCTACAGCAACAAAGAAAAAGGAACCGGACTAGGACTCATGATCTGTCTCAGAATCATCAAACAACACAACGGCACCATCACCTTCCAAAGCAAAGAAAACCAAGGCACTAACGTTTACATCAGATTACCTTATGAAGCAAAGTAGAACCATGGGTAGAACCATGGGGACGGTTCTTATAGGGGACAATCGGAAGTTTTGCGCGTAAAAAGGCACAGCTAGTGAACTGAACTAGCTGTGCCTTAGTGCTTTCTAATGAAACGCGTCCATTTGCGCAAAATTTTTGATTGCCCGAGAAGAATGAAGTCGCGGCCCCCTTCTCTATGGGGATTCAATCTTTTTCTTACCCTATTAATTTTTGTTTTTTCTTCTATTTTGAATCTGCTACCAGCGTTCCTCTTTGATTTTCATTGTTTTTGGGTAAACTTTCCCCCTCCCCACTGAAGAGGCTTTTTAAAATGGTATTCAGTTTTTTCTGCTTAAGGCAGCCCGTCTGATACGGCAGCCACCAGGTGTGCTTTTTTACAGGAAGGACATAAAGTGATGTCTTTCCCAATAAGTTTAGAAACTATTTCAATGGTACTAAGTCCTTCAAAAGCTGGTTTGTAGACTCGGCTTTGGGTTAAAATCCTGCAGATTCTTAGTTTGGTTTTCTTATTCCGGTTGGCCAGTATTCCGTAATGCCTGATTTTCACTAATCCCTTCGGGAGAATATGCATGAGAAATCGGCGAATAAATTCCACACCTCTCATCGTAATAGTGTTTTTCCGACTATTGTCCCGATAATTTTTTGCCCGAAAGGTGACAGTATCTTTACCAATTGAAATAATTCGTTGATTGGAGATCGCGATTCGATGAGTATAACGGCCAAGATATTGCACCACTGCCAATGGACCTGAGAAGGTTCTTTTCGTATAGCTATACCAGTTTATTGAATAACATTTGTCTATTAACCGCTGAAATTGTTTTGGATCTTCGTAACTCTTTGCCTCGTTATAAAACTGGAGTCGGTTCTGTTCATAATATTGCTTTAAAAAGTATAGATACTTCCCACGGAATTTCTTAGATAACACTTTTACAGGGATGAAAAACTTATGACTGGAGTTACACCAGCGATTTAGTTTGTTTAATCCTCCAGCCAATACCACGGTATGAATGTGAGGATGATAATGCAAATTTTGACCCCAAGTATGCAAGACAGAAAAAAAACCGATTTGGGCTCCCAAATATTTAGGGTCTTGGGCTAGTTCCGATAAGGTCTCCGAGACGGCTTTATACATTAAATCATAAAGTAGTTTCTGATTATGATAAATTAACATGTGCAGCTGTTCCGGCATGGTAAAAACCACATGAAAATATGGGGCGTTAAGGATATCCTTTTTCCTTTTATCAATCCAGACCTCTTTTGTCACCCCTTGGCACGACGGGCAGTGCCGATTCCGGCAAGAATTATAACTTACTTGAGTATGACCACAATTATGACATCCATAGGCATGGCCACCGAGGGTGGCCGTTCTGCAGTTCATGATTGCCCTAGCTGCCTTGGCTTGCCCTTTTGATGGTCTGTACTTTTCTACATACATGGGATAGAATTTCCGAAAAATTTCTTGGATTGTACTCATGCCTTATCCCCTCCGGTATCTAAGGGGCTCTTGATTCCCATGACACTCTTGGAGGTCATATGCAGGTACGTTAAAGTAGTTTTCAAACTCTTATGCCCAAGCATCTGTTGGATGAACACTGGTTCCACCCCATCTTCTAAAAGATGCGTGGAAAAACAATGTCTAAGTGTATGAGCAGAAATATTCGGATCAAGTTGAAGCTTGTCTTTTAACTTAATTAAGGTATTTTTTATCGTTTTGACATGAATAGGGTCCGACTTATCTCGACCTGGAAATAACCAATCATTCCGTGTATAATCTTTGGAAAAGTAATGTTTAAAATATTCCCTCAGCACTATCAGTGCTGTCTCGGATAGAATGGTATATCGATTGGTATTGTGTTTAGCGTTTTGGACGCGAACTCGCATACTCTTACTATCAATATCGCAAATTTTTAATTTAGCTACTTCGCTAACTCGAAGTCCACTGCCGTAAATTAATGCAAGAATGGCTTTATGCTTCAAGTTATTGGTTGAATTTAATAGTAAAAGAACTTCTTCTTTAGGTGGGATGACAGGGAAACTTTGGGCTCTTTTCATCCTCGGAACCTTAATAGAATTCCATTCCTTTTCTAAAACATAGGTATAGAAGAACTTAATCGCAGAAATGTAATTATTAATGGTTCCTGGGGATAGACCCTTGTCTTTTTTGAGGTAAAGGATGTATTGTTGGACATCCTCCAAGGTCATTTCTTCTATGGGTCTAGTGTGTTCCTGCATATAACTCAGAAAAGCGTTCATTCTGCGCCAGTACGATTCTTTTGAGGAATCCGGGGTGCCCTTAAGCTCAAAGTATAACTCCACTTTTTGTTCATATTGATTCATGATGTTTCCTCCTGATGTTGATTAATAGCTAAGTAATAGATCAATAATCAGAAGGCAGGAGGAGCCCTGTTTGGAAAAGGGAAAATATGTAGATTTATTTTTTGGAAAGTGCGTGATATAATCTTCAAGTGAAAAAGTATGTCCTTCCTTGGTTGTTTTGTTTGGCGATAAAACAATACCACAGAGAACATACTTTTTCATTTTTTTTATACTTTTTTAGGTGCGAGTGGGGTTTTAAAAAGCCATCGCGTAGCGATTTCGTTCTTCTCGTGGTCCCAAATTTCTTGTACAAATGGCACCAGTAGAACCGTCCCCCTGGTCCCCATGGTTCCCCCGACACAATAGAAGAAGGGACGGTGCAAACCGTCCCTTCTAAATGAATAGTTTAATAAACTATAACTGGATCATGGGTGCTGAGGCTGGCATACACAGTTTTCATAATGCCTGGCGGTGTGTTGACACAGCCGTGTGAGCCGTTGCTTTGATAGATATTGCCGCCAAAGTTTGACCTCCAGTTGGCGTCATGGATTCCCTGGCCGTCATTTGTAAATGGAACCCAATATTGTACAGGAGTCTGATACGTGATTTTTCCGTTTTCTCTGCCTGTCAGCACGGAAGGTGATTTCTTATAGAGGATATACCATACTCCTTTTGATGTAGCATTACCGGTGCTTAGGTTCCCGGTTACAACATTGGTAGTAGTAACTAATTGGCCATTTTTATAGATCCACATTCGCTGCTGGGCAATGGAGACTTCGGCATACGTATCACCGATGCCATTATTCGTGATCGTATCAAATCCATAGCCTTCACCCTTCCAGCCATTGCCGTGAACATTGGAGGCGGAAACCGTTTTTTCCCCGTTTTCAAAAGCGGCCTGAATGACCGGTGTTTCTTTTTCGACATCTAAGGCCCAGCCATAGCCTCTGCCTTTAATCGATATCACCGAACCCGAAGACGTTTTGAAAGTGAAATCCTTATTTAATGTCGATTGAACATTATTAATTTCAGCAACCTTATTTTTAAGGTCACCCGTATCCTCGATCTTAACGTGCAAATCCTTTGTAAGAGAGGCATTCTTAATTAACTCGCTCGCTTTTAGCGTATAAACCTTATCCTGCACCTTATAGTCAACGGTGCGGGCAAGGAATTCTTCGAACGTCTTCTGTTTATTTTTTATAATCTCACTATCTTCGGCTATAGGCTGTATGTATGCTGGATTGAGACGAATTTCACTAATGTATTTCTGCTGGTCGTATTCTTTTAAAAGAAGTGCAACATCATACTGCCCACCGCTCACGCTTTTCGAGATAACAATTTTACCTTGTTCCAAATGAACCTCTGCGTCTACTGGCGCTGTTAAACTCTGATTCATAGTGACCAGTTTTTCTTCCAGCTGCTTTTTCAACGTCTCGCTGCGAAATGGATCTTGATTAGTTGGCATGATGGAAAAACTCTTTTCTTTTGAAGAAGGAAAAAATGTCCATTGGCTCTTTAATAATTTTTTGACAACGGGCAAATCTTGATCGCCAAATGCCATCTTCGTATCGTTTCCATCTAATACCTGCTGCTCGCCAACATAGACCACATTTTTTAATACTGATGTTTGTAATTTCTCGAGTCCTTTATCAGCGGTTAGTCCGCCAACGTTGATTCCATTAATACTGATTCTTGAATTAAAGTGGGTGGCCTGATAGTAGCCCAGTGCCGCAATGATGAGCGCAATCATCATGATGACACCGGCAGTGATAAACTTCCAGTTTGCAAACCATTTAGTCGAGTTTACCCTTTGTTTGTCAATTTCTCCGATAGTTACGGTACTATCCATCAAGATTCCCCCTAGCTTCATAATCCTTGTTTAGTCAAATATTTCTGAATATTAAGGAAGATGTAATTATTTTATAATACAATTGTACTAAATGTCACATTCGAAACATGTCGGATTTTGCTAATGATTGAAATTTTTATGAAGAATGCGGAAACGCCCCTTGCCTCATAGTAAAAATAAAAAAAGTACCGCACAGCTTATGCAAATTGCATACGTGCGGTCCTTTGCTTTCCTATATAAGAGGCAAGTCGTTATTATTGGCTAATAGTACCCGATGTCCGGTTTGCCTGCAGCCGTTGTTTTTTGGCTTTCCGGAAGTGGAATAGTTCATAGAATGTCGGTATGACAATCAGTGTCAGAAGCGTGGACACAATCAGTCCGAAAATAACCACAACGGCGAGCCCTTTTGAAACGAGATTTAAGCTCATCGCTGATTCATGCGCGAACAGAAGTGGCACCATGGCAAACACGGTGGCAAGGGCGGTCATCAAAATCGGCCGCAGCCGCACCGAACCTGCTTCTAAAATCGCCTCGCGAATACTCATGGATTCCTCATTGTGGCGGATCCGGTCAACCAGTACGATGGCATTCGTGACGACAATTCCGACGAGCATCAGCATGCCGATACCGGATGAAATATTGATGCTTGAGTTGGTCACGACCAGCCCTAAAAGCGAACCGATGGCAGCAAGCGGCAATGAAATCAAGATAGCGATGCTGGCCCTGAACGACTTTAAGGTCACAAGTAGAATCATAAATACGATTCCAATCGAAAACATCGACAGTTTGGCGAGTTCCATTAATTGATCGGAGGACTGCATCGAAGAACCGGTAAGTTCCGCGCTTGTATCTTTTGCAAACGCATCATCTTTGTTCCAAGAGGGCAGCTGCTGCTGAATTTTCCCGGCTACGTCCACCATTTTGTCGGGATTAACTTGCGCCGAGACTTGTAGATAATGATGGCCATCTTTTGTAAAAATAGTGCCTTGTTCCTTGCTTTCCTCTATCTTAGCAATGCTTGATAACGCAACAGGGCCAGCCGGTGTCGCCAACTGCAGATTTTTAAGCTCGTCTACCGTTTGAATTTCTTTTAGTGCGCCTAATTTGACGGCAGTGGTTCGGCCGTCTACTTTAATGCTTCCAATGACAGCAGGCTTAATCATTGCATAAATAGACTGAGAGATTTCCTGTGCATTGGCTGCCTTCGAATCCACTTCAATGGTAACGGTTGGCTTCTTATCTTGGTCGTTGCTTTCTACTTTTTGTACCCCGTCAATGCTGCCAATTTTTTCTTTCACAAAGTCAGCAGCTTTTTTAATGTCAGCATCGTTCTTGCCTAGAACATCAACTGAAACCGTTGTTGTATTAGTTCCCAATAATCCGGCAGTGTCAGCGGTCAGCTCACCATTTGGAAACTGATCTTTTATTTTGCGGATGTCTCTGACAAATTTGGCGGAATCGGTCCCTTCTTTAGGAAAAACCATAAAGCGAACCACTTTTGCATCTGTCAAATTGCCATATTGAGCTGCTTCTTCATTAACCCCTGCCACGGCAATATGGGTTTCAACCCCATTTTTTTTGGAAAGTATGTCCTCCATTTTTGCCACATCGTCTTTTATTTCGCTAAATGGGGTACCGCTGTCATAGCGAAGACCGATGGCTATGTAGGCGGAGTCCTTCTGATCGACAGATCCTTTAGGCATGCTCACAAATAAACCGACAGAACCCACGACAACAAGGACGGTTAGAATGATTGGAAGCCATTTATGATTAAGCGTCCATTTCAATAGAGACGGATAGAAGCTATTCTTCTTATGCTCTTTCACTTTTACCTTTTTCATCATCCGGCCGCTGAGTGCTGGGACCACTGTCAGGGAAACAAGCAGAGAAGCAAGCAGGGAACACGTAATCGTAATCGCAAACGGGGCAACAATATCCCGTAAACCACCTGAGACAATCAGCATTGGCAGGAATACGGCCACCGTTGTGAGCGTGGATGATGTGATCGCTGCGCCGACTTCCTTAACTGCCTCAATCAAAAAGGCAGGGGTTAATTCGTTATTTTTCTTTCTTCGGTAAATATTTTCTACGACCACGATACTGTCATCGACCAGCCGTCCGACTGATACCGCAATTCCTCCGAGTGTGAGAATGTTTAAGGTAACATCAAAGAAGGAAAGCAGAATCATGGTAATGCAAAGGGACAGCGGGATGCTGACAATCGTAATCAGGGTCATGCGGAAACTGCGCAGGAATAACCAGATAATCAGCGTGGCAAATAAGGCCCCAGTCAAAACTTCTCTTGTCATCGAATTGATCGAATCAAGAACGGTATTTCCTAAATTCATCACGATTTCTGCCTGCAGCGTTCCTGCGTAGTCCTTATTGATCGTTTTAACCGTATCTTCGACAGCTTTTCCAAGGGTTACCGCATTGGAGGTGGAATCCTTTTGAATAACGACATCGATAAAATTCTTCCCGTTTAAATGGGTAATGCTTTCGGTATCCTTTTGCATTTTGATTGAAGCAACATCCTGCAGTTTGGTGTCACCGATTAACTGGATGTTATTGAGGTCGTCCAGCGATTCTAATTTTCCTGTTACGATTATGCTGGTGGCTTCGTTGTTTAGTGTTTGTTCGCCCATCGCCACAGAGGCATTTTTTCCTTGAAGCAGGGTGTAAAGCTTTTCGAGCGGGACCCCGGCTGCAGCTAGCTTGGCAGGATCGACTTCAATCATGACCTGTTGATTTCTTCCGCCGTTTGTGATGACATTGCCAATGCCTTTTAAGTCCTGGAACATCGGCATAATCTCGTTTTCTACGATGTTTAGCTCATGATTGCCAATTTCTTTATCAAAGGTAAGGCCTAATTCTACGATGGGAATTTCGGATGTGTTGAGGTTGACTACGTATGGCTTCATCACGCCATTGGGGAGTGGGACCATCGAAATTCTTTCTTGAATTTGCTGTTTCGCTTCTTTTACATCAATGCTCGATTCAAAGGTGACGGTCAGCTGGGTAAAATTATTCCCCGTTTGGGCGACAATATTTTGTTTGCCCCTGACACCGCTTATTGCTTTTTCAATTGGCTGTGTAACCTGCTCATCCATGCTTACGGCATCGACGCCTTGTCCTACCACGGAAATGGTAACATAGGGCTGGTCGGCTGATGGCATGAGCTCCATTGGAATCGTGGTGTAACTAAAGACTCCAAAAATCATCGAGGCAATGACGGCAAAAGTTAACGCGGCTTTGTTCCGTAATGCCCACTTGGTAAACCAAGTCATAAAAAACATCCCCTTAGTACAAATGTATTATAAACAGGTAAATTATACCTTTTCTATCATACTATTAATAGGATAATTATACTAGTTTTACAAAAAAATACATTATGGTAAGAGACAATTCTCTGCTTTCTGTACCGAGACCTGCCCCGGTTCTATAAAGGCAACGGGGACCTGGCCCAGTTTATTCGTGTTTTTGTCGAAAAAATGACATTGACTTTTCAATCGGATTGCTTGAAATTAAAGGTTATATCAAAGGGAAACAGGGAAAGTCATCCTCCTATTTTAAAAAGAAAAAGTTTATCAAATGTAAAGGACAGATTATTATGAAGTTTGTACTAGCTCCCGATTCATTTAAGGAAAGTATGTCGGCAAAGAAAGCTGCCCTTGCAATGGAAAAAGGGATTAAGGCAGTTTTTCCAAATGCGGAATGTGTCATCGTTCCGATGGCTGACGGCGGGGAAGGAACAGTAGAGTCATTGGTGAGTATGTCCAATGGCGAATTAATTAAGACAGAAGTAACCGGTCCATTAGGAGAGCAAGTAGCGGCAGAGTACGGTTTGATAGACGAAGGTCAGACTGCCGTTATTGAGATGGCTAGTGCCAGCGGCCTTGAGTTACTTAAGCCAGAAGACAGAAACCCGTTACTCACCACAACCTATGGAACTGGTCAATTAATTAAGCATGCTTTAGACAAAGGTGTCAGACGGTTTTTGATAGGAATTGGCGGAAGTGCCACCAATGATGGCGGAGCAGGGATGCTCCAAGCGTTGGGTGTTTCTCTTAAGGACGAAAAGGGTGAGGAGCTGCCGTTTGGCGGAGGCGCCTTAAGCCGGCTTCATTCCATCGACATAAGCGGAATGGATGAGCGGATTGGGTCCGTACGGATGGATGTCGCCTGTGATGTAACGAATCCATTAACAGGTGAGGCTGGAGCATCTGCCATTTTTGGTCCGCAAAAGGGCGCTACGCTTGAAATCGTAAGCATTCTTGATCAAAATCTGGCTCATTTTGCTAAAGTGACCAAGAAACAATTAGGTAAGGACTATGCCCGTGTAGATGGTGCTGGTGCTGCAGGCGGACTTGGCTGGGGATTAATGGCCTTTTTACAGGCCCGATTAAAGAAGGGTATTGACCTTGTCATTGAGTATACTGGGCTGGAGGAAATCGTGAAGGGTGCAGACTTCGTGTTTACAGGCGAAGGAAGTATTGATGGTCAAACACTGTTTGGAAAAACTCCTTACGGGGTAGCATTGGTAGCCAATAAATATGATGTTCCTGTCATTGCTTTTGCCGGCCGGATCGGTAATGGTGTCGAAGCGCTATATGAAAACGGATTTACCGCTATCATCGGGATTTTAAAAGGAGTTACGACATTAGAGGAAGCCCTAGCATCCGGGGAATCCAATTTAGCCTCCGCTGCGGAAAATATTTGTCGAGTGCTGAAAATATAGCTATCATCAGCGCTTTTGAATAAGGAGAGAAACCCCGGATGGATTAGCAACCCTGAAGGAAACAGGGGACAGTTGTCTGCTTCTGAAGAAGAAGCAAAGAACTGTCCCCTAAAGTCTCATTCACCTCAAAAAATGCTGCCGTGACTTGGCGTATTGCAAGACGCGGTACATGATATAGGAAAGAGTAAAGACAAGTGATGCGTCGATCAGGTTCCACAGCAGGTTATGGGAGAAATCTGCCAATCCGAGTGAGTTGAACAAAATGTCGACAATATCAATCAATAGAACATGGATGGCATAGATGCCCAAGGCGTTGCCGCCAATTTTGGTAATCGGCAGTCCCTTTCCAAGCCGAGGGAAATGGGTAATGAACAAAAATATGCTGACCGTTAGAAGGATGGTCGAGATAAAGTATTCTCCATGCTTTGCAGACAGTTGTTTTTCAAGCCAATATCCCTCAAACGCCTGTAGTATAAAGAAGAGACTAATCAGCAGAAAATAGGTCTGTTTCTCCCACTTTATAGATTTAATAAACGGCAAAGCGCTGGCAAAGGAAAATCCTAAAGTTGTGTAAAATAATCCAATAAACAGGGCATCCCGTGTAGATAAAGTGATTTTAAAGAAATGAGAATAGGATTGTCCAAATAGACCTGCTATATTGAAACAAAGGCTAAGGAATAACAGCAGCGCTATCTTTTTTAGCTTAAAAAAGAGGTACACAGCAGCCGTGCTCCATGCTAAGGCGATGACAAACCACAATTGATATCCGCTTGTGCCATGTCCATAATAAAACAGATTGAGGGCGGTCAATCCGTCAATAAATTTGGATAACTCGTGCTCTACGTTTCCTCCTCGTATAGAAATCCGCAGAATATCATAAAGGATATAAAACAAGAGCCAACTGACGTAAATTTTCAGCAATTTTATGACATATTTTTTAAAATAAGCGGTTGATTTCGGATTATCGATGACCTTGATACCAAATAAGAACCCTGATGCAGCAAAGAAAAAGGGGACGGCAAACCTCGAAAAGTTATCAAGCAGAAAGAACCACAGCTTATCGTCGCTGGGGAAAGTATGAATAACGACAACAGCCACAATCGCAAAAAATTTAACAAAATCAATCGCAAAATTTCTCTCCATCAATCCGCCCTCATCTTCCTGTTCCTACTGGCAAACACTCCTCCTATTATTTCCTAAATGGACAGTGTTATGTGGGGACGAAGCTGGGAACCGCGGGGAACCACGGGGACGGTTCTCGTGGTGCTTTTCTAGTACCCAAAAAGCCTGCAGAACCGTCCCCATGGTTCCTATAGGTGCTTCAATCTATAAATAGTATGAAAACTTCGCCTGAATAGCTGCAGTAATTTTTAGTTTGCCGGGCTGGATGGGCGTTCCCGCTTCACTTTTGGCAAAGAGCGCAGTTTGCAGAGGAATGACTGGTGAAGTTTGACTAGACTCTTGTATGGAAATTGGAACCTTATTTAGCTTTACGCCCATCTTTTTCGTGAGTTCTGCAGCTTTAAATTGCGCATCGTTCAGGGCAAGTGCCAACGCTTGACCGTAGTAAATCTGTGGATTTTCCACTTTAAATTCAATATTTGTTACTGTATTTGCCCCGTTCCTAACGGCCGTATCGACAATGACTCCAGTTTGGTTTATCTGATGATTTAGGACTTGCAGTAAATGAACGACGCGATACCCTCTTAATGTTTGTTTGCCGTTTTCGTAATCATAGACCGTTTCGATCCGGTAATCTGATGTTTTGATATTCTCCTTTGCAATCCCGAGGCTAATGAGTGACTGGATCACTTTAGTCGTGGTTTCATTATTTTCCTGTTGGGCATTGGTAAGAGTGGGATCCTCAGAAACCACACCCAATGTAATAATCGACATATCTGGTGGTGCAGACACCGATCCTTCTCCTGTTAGTTCCAAAATATTATGGCCATTTCTAGAATCGGCCCCCCAAGCTGGATATGCCCGCCCCCATGAATGTTGATAATACATCAAAGCACTTCCTTCCATTAAATTTCCTTCATATAACAGTGTATTAAAGAAGATGTTTAAATAGATAAAAAATCTCGATACCAATTCAAGCTTACCGATTAGTGATAGTAACAGTAAAAAAAGTATAATAGGAACGAATTCAGGTAAACTTGACGTATGCGACTTTGTAGTCAATCTTCTGTGTCTAGGAAAATAAATATTTATGATAAGAGGTCGGTATCGTGGCACGTGTTCTATTTATTAATGGCGGATCAGAAGGACATATCAATCCTACGGTTGGGGTGGTACAGGAGCTTATTTCGCGTGGGGAAGAGATTGTGTATTTTACAATTGAAGATTTTCGCGAGCGAATCGAGAAGACAGGTGCAAATGTCAAAACCTTTGATGGCCAAAAGTTTATAAATGCCTTTATCTCAGGCGGGAGAAATAATCTACTCGAAAGAATCAATGGACTTTTGCGTACCGCCGATATTATGATACCTGCAGTTCTGGAGCAAATGGAAGGGGAGCATTTTGATTACATCATCCACGATTCGATGTTTGGCTGCGGACGTTTACTGGCACAAATTCTTAAGCTTCCGGCAGTCAATTCGTGTACATCGTTCGCACAGACAAAAACCTCATTGGTCAAACAGCTTTCTAAAAATATACCTGCCGAGACATTTAAGGAATATAACAGGTTGAAGGGAATAGTGCAGGAGAAATATGGGGTGGAAATTCAATCACCTTATGAAGTCTTTTGTAATCCCGCGCCGCTTACAATCGTTTATACAACAAGGGAGTTTCAACCGGCTGGAGAAGAATTCGATCAGTCATTTAAATTTGTCGGTCCATCTATCACTCCTCGCCAAGGGCACCAAAACTTTGACTTAACTGCAATCAAAGGA
>NZ_AP035777.1:667500-5409350 GCF_055381825.1 Neobacillus sp. B24
CGGGCTTAGTGATCCGGTGGTTCCGCATGGAAGGGCCATCGCTCAACGGATAAAAGCTACCCCGGGGATAACAGGCTTATCTCCCCCAAGAGTCCACATCGACGGGGAGGTTTGGCACCTCGATGTCGGCTCATCGCATCCTGGGGCTGTAGTCGGTCCCAAGGGTTGGGCTGTTCGCCCATTAAAGCGGTACGCGAGCTGGGTTCAGAACGTCGTGAGACAGTTCGGTCCCTATCCGTCGTGGGCGCAGGAAATTTGAGAGGAGCTGTCCTTAGTACGAGAGGACCGGGATGGACGCACCGCTGGTGTACCAGTTGTCTTGCCAAAGGCATCGCTGGGTAGCTATGTGCGGACGGGATAAGTGCTGAAAGCATCTAAGCATGAAGCCCCCCTCAAGATGAGATTTCCCATAGCGTCAAGCTAGTAAGATCCCTGAAAGATGATCAGGTTGATAGGTCAGAGGTGGAAGCATGGTGACATGTGGAGCTGACTGATACTAATCGATCGAGGACTTAACCAAATAGAAAAGCGGAGGCGACTGTCCAACTTCGACAGACGTTGGAGGGCCGGCACGGCAAATCCCGATTTTGGATTTGTTGGGACGGACCGAAACGGCCGAGAAGTTAGGAGCCAAAGCTAGACAAGTCATAATGATTATTCGGTTTACTAAAACTTCTTCTGCATTATCTAGTTTTGAGGGAATGAAACCTCAAAAAAATAGTCTGGCAGCAATGGCGAGAAGGTCACACCCGTTCCCATACCGAACACGGAAGTTAAGCTTCTCAGCGCCGATGGTAGTTGGGGCGAAAGCCCCTGTGAGAGTAGGACGTTGCCGGGCTAAGCCCCTTTTGGGGCTATTATTTTGTCTACATTATAGTTGGCCCCTTGGTCAAGCGGTTAAGACACCGCCCTTTCACGGCGGTAACACGGGTTCGAATCCCGTAGGGGTCACCATTTCGGAGGATTAGCTCAGCTGGGAGAGCATCTGCCTTACAAGCAGAGGGTCGGCGGTTCGATCCCGTCATCCTCCACCACTTAAATTAAAGTATGAGCCATTAGCTCAGTTGGTAGAGCAACGAGCAAAGCTTCTATGAAAAGGCTGCGAGTTGTACATGCCGAGCCGCTTCTTGAATATTCTTTCTGAGGCGGGGACATCTGACGTCCACAATCAAAATTTAGGGAATCATCATAGTATGAGCCATTAGCTCAGTTGGTAGAGCATCTGACTTTTAATCAGAGGGTCGAAGGTTCGAGTCCTTCATGGCTCACCATTTAAATATGCGGGTGTGGCGGAATTGGCAGACGCACCAGACTTAGGATCTGGCGCCGCAAGGCGTGGGGGTTCGACTCCCTTCACCCGCACCATCTAATTTTGCGGAAGTAGTTCAGTGGTAGAACACCACCTTGCCAAGGTGGGGGTCGCGGGTTCGAATCCCGTCTTCCGCTCCACTAATGCCGGGGTGGCGGAACTGGCAGACGCACAGGACTTAAAATCCTGCGGTAGGTGACTACCGTACCGGTTCGATTCCGGTCCTCGGCACCATTTCTCTAACGAGAAATAACTCAGCATTTATTATATTTGGCGGTGTAGCTCAGCTGGCTAGAGCGTACGGTTCATACCCGTAAGGTCGGGGGTTCGATCCCCTCCGCCGCTACCAAATTGTCTCATAATCATATTGGTTAATGAACCTTTACTTGGACCTTTAGCTCAGCTGGTTAGAGCAACGAGCAAGGCTTCCTTGAACAAGCTGCGAGTTGTACCCATCGAACTGCTGCTTGAATAAGCTTTCTGAGATGGGGACAGACAGATTTTAACCATATTGGTTAATGAACCTTTACTTGGACCTTTAGCTCAGCTGGTTAGAGCAGACGGCTCATAACCGTCCGGTCGTAGGTTCGAGTCCTACAAGGTCCACCAATAGTTTTATATATAATGGAGGAATACCCAAGTCTGGCTGAAGGGATCGGTCTTGAAAACCGACAGGCGGGTTAAACCGCGCGGGGGTTCGAATCCCTCTTCCTCCGCCATTATAAACACATTTTTATTGTCGCGGGGTGGAGCAACGACCATTGCATCGTTGAATATTCTGCGAGTTGTATCAATCGAGCTGCTGCTTGAATAAGCTTACTGAGATTGATACAGTCATACGTTAGCTTTTAGCATGACGTAATCTTATACTTCTTATTGTCGCGGCGTGGAGCAGTCCGGTAGCTCGTCGGGCTCATAACCCGAAGGTCGCAGGTTCAAATCCTGCCCCCGCAATTCGGTCTGGTAGTTCAGTTGGTTAGAATGCCTGCCTGTCACGCAGGAGGTCGCGGGTTCGAGTCCCGTCCAGACCGCCATTTATGATGGCTCAGTAGCTCAGTCGGTAGAGCAATGGACTGAAAATCCATGTGTCGGCGGAGCGATTCCGTCCTGTGCCACCATTTTGATTCAATTTTGCCGGTATAGCTCAATCGGTAGAGCAACTGAATCGTAATCAGTAGGTTGGGGGTTCAATTCCTCTTGCCGGCACGTTAGGCTGGCGCTTGCATAGTATAGTGGTGGGGTAGCGAAGTGGCTAAACGCGGCGGACTGTAAATCCGCTCCCTCAGGGTTCGGCGGTTCGAATCCGTCCCCCACCACCACTTATATTTTTAAAAAAATTGGACATGCTAATTAGTATCCCATTATTGGGCTATAGCCAAGCGGTAAGGCAACGGACTTTGACTCCGTCATTCGTAGGTTCAAATCCTGCTAGCCCAGTCCTTTTTTTAATTGGCGGCATAGCCAAGTGGTAAGGCCAAGGTCTGCAAAACCTTTATCCACCGGTTCGAATCCGGTTGCCGCCTCCATATCATTTTGCCGGTGTGGCGGAATTGGCAGACGCGCACGACTCAAAATCGTGTTCCTTCTGGAGTGTCGGTTCGACCCCGACCACCGGTATCTTTTGGGCCTATAGCTCAGCTGGTTAGAGCGCACGCCTGATAAGCGTGAGGTCGATGGTTCGAGTCCATTTAGGCCCATCATTTTTGTTCTGACACTTATAGCAAATTAACACACAATAGATAAGCCTAATGTGACGTTAAATGAAATGGTCAATTGATCATTTTGAAATTTAACGCATATGAGGCTTATTTTTTTATGGAGAAATGAAAATAGATTTTTGTCATTGACCAGAAAAAGTTGAAAACTGACCAGAATATCGGTGAAACTGACCAGAAAACTTAATGAACTGACCAGAATAATTGAAATTCCGACCAGAAAATGTGCTTTTTGCATAGGAGATGACCTGATTGCATGATGACGACAAATCTTAACCACTAGAGAACGGTCCCCGTGTTTTTTTTCTGGTAGTATCGTACTATCACCTGCAGGTATTTATTTCCTATCTTTGAATTTTATCCTAGTAAATAGGTATGGACATCTAGTTATCTAGTTGACAGTGATAGATGTAAAAAAGATAATAAGGTCGAAATATTCGGCAAAGAATGGGGAAATAAGTGAAAACCTATCACGCATGAAATTAATGGAGGAGAGATGTCATGAATAAACTGAAAAGCAAATTGGGCTTGGCGCTGGTTTTAGCCGGAACAATTACAGTATCGTCTGCTTTTGCGGCACCTAGTTTCAAAACGGCGGAAGGAACCGACCCGAATCCAGTTATTACTCCTATTAAAACAGATGAACCTACCTCTTATCGAATCAATCAACTAGAAGATATCGCGATGTACTATTACTGGCATGGCGGCGACCTCAAGCAGGCAGAGGAAGAAATTTTTAAAGGCATTACCCTAAAAGGCAAATATGATGTAGTCGAAGCAGCCTATAATGAGGCAGTTAAACTGGACCCTCATAACCTGGATCTTAAATTCTCACTCGCATCCACACAAATTATCCAAAAGAAAATCCCGGAAGCTTTGGCGACTTATCAGCAAATCTTGAATTTGGACCCTGACAATTATAATGCCAATCTGCTATACGGGGTTTATTCCAAAGTGAATGGGGACGAAAAGGCCTACAAAACGGCAATCGCCAATATGAAACGGTTGGACGCCCACAAAACCAACGAATATCTTAAAAAATTCGCCGATACAGAAAACATTATGAAAAGCACTTTAAACACCGAGGTTCCAGCAAATTTACCTCAGAACAACCATGCCATTGTCATTCTCGGTTATGCCCTAGCTGATGATGGAACAATGCGTGAGCCATTGATTGAACGTTTGAAAGCCGGTCTTGCTGCAGCCAACAAATATCCTAACTCCAAAATCATCGTTACCGGCGGTGTACCGAAGCAAGGCAATACAGAATCAAAGTTAATGAAGGAATGGCTGATTTCCAAGGGTGTAGCGGCGGAACGGATTCTGACAGAGGATAAATCGACCGACACGGTTGAAAATGCTCTCTTCACCACAGCCATTCTTGAAAAAGAAGGTCTGAAGGATGTCACGCTGGTGACAAGTGCAAGTCATATGAGACGAGCGCTCACCATCTTTAAAGAAGCCAGCAGTTTTTACGATAAAATGAATGCAAAAGATAGCAACCGGGCATTCACAAATGTGGTTTACCTGGATTACCCATCGATCGAAGAGGCCCAAAAGGTGACCAAGGACGAAATTATGGTGATATACCGTGATCTACTAAGAGCTACTGGTATCTGGCAATACCCAGGTAAACAGCGCTAACCTTTCATTGAAGCTAAACCAATATTTGTTGGTTTAGCTTTTTTATGTGAAGTTTTACTAGGTTTTCGGATCGGTCCTACGTTGCTGTAAAGCTGTAACTCAATGGGACCACCTCCGTTTTCAATGTTATACTATTCTAAAAGGAGTGATTATTTTGGAATTTAATGATGTGCTATTCGGTCATAGATCAATTCGAGAATATGAAGATCGGGAAGTAAGTCAAGAGCTGTTGGATCAAATCCTAGATGCGGGAATTCGTGCCTCTTCCAGCGGCAATATGCAGACATATTCGATTATCGTCACAAAAGACAAAGGGATTAGGGAAAAATTGTACACTGCCCATATGGAGCAATCGATGGTAGTGGATGCCCCTATTCTATTAACCTTTTGTGCCGATTTTAATAGAATGCGAAAGTGGCTGACGCTCAATGATGCCCCCGTGCATTTCGATAACTTCATGAGCTTTATGATTGGGGCCATTGATGCCACATTGGCTGCACAAAACTGTGCATTAGCAGCAGAGAATGCCGGGCTGGGGATTTGCTATATGGGTTCAACGCTTGCCAATTGCGATCAAATTGGCGAGCTGCTCAACTTGCCGCCGAATGTCGTCCCAATTGTCGGTTATTCATTAGGGTATCCTGCAGAAAGCCCAGCACCGCGCGACCGTCTGCCTAGGCATGGACTTGTTCACTATGACCAGTACCATGACTATTCAGATGAAGATATCTTAGAAATCTATAAAGATAGAAATGAAAAGGGCTGGGAACGGTACATGGCCAACCCAAGACTCAAGGAAATGACCGAACGTTTAGGATTGAAAAATCTTGCACAAATTTATACTATAGCCAAGTATACGAAGGAATCTCATATTGAATTTTCGCAGACAGTGCTGAATTACTTGAAGAAGCAGAATTTTATGGAAAATGAGTAATGGAAGAAGCAGAGAACCTGAACCGCTTCCTATGAAAGGAGTTTTTATTTTTGAAAAAAGCAGAAGCAACCATCAAAGCCTTGTTAATTGCAGATGATCCAGACACGTTTGTGACCAGAAGGATTTCCGAAAGTAGCCTTGAATTTGGGGGAATTCTCGGTGACCGTCACTTTGGGATGACAGCCAAGGCGGATTCACGGCAGCCGATGTATCCAAGAGGAACCGAAATCCTGAATCGCCGCCAGATTACGATTGTGTCGGTAGAGGACCTAGAAGGAATTGCCGCGGATTTAGGAGTCGAAACGGTGCTGCCTGAGTGGTTAGGGGCTAATCTGTTGATGAAGGGATTTCCGGGATTAACGAAACTCACCTTAGGGTCACGCATTCTGTTTCCAAGCGGAGCGGGGTTAATTTGCATGGGAGAGAATTTGCCCTGCACATTTCCAGGGGATGAAATCCAGAAGCAGTATCGGGATCATGAAAAACTGTCCACTAGGTTTGTCAAAGCGGGTTATCAGCGGCGAGGCATTGTTTGTGCGGTAGAAAGGCCCGGAGCCATTTACGAAAACGATGAGGTCCAAATTTTAATCAATGATTTTGCCAATCCGATGCAATAACGGGGGAGAAAGCAGATGGGGGATTATCAACAGCTATTCGTGTACATACCTTATTTTGAAAAAGAAGATACGGAATTCTGTAACTGGGATTCTGGGTACCCTGATTATGATGAAAAACTAAGTGAATTTATCAAAACTGCCTATGAAACAGATATATTGCGGAAGGATTACTTGGAATACTTGGATGAGAGGATTATGGATCATAACCTCTCCGCAGCCGCAGCCATTCCCACCGCTGATTTGGAACTCCTAAAAGCGCTCTTCACCTTTTATGTACGGCAAGAGCGCTTTAATGATGGATTGTGGGCAAAGGCTGCGAAAGACAAAGTGTTTTTGGAGATTCTTTACAGATTGAGAGAACTGATGGAGGACCATGGTTGAAAATACAACATACAATTTCCAATGATAAAGATATAAAAGGACGAGTGAACGAGATGGAGAAACCGATGATTGGTGTACTGCCATTGTATGATCGAGAAAAGGATAGTTACTGGATGCTGCCTGGATATATGAAAGGGATTGAAGAAGCTGGAGGCATCCCAATTATGCTGCCGTTAACCACAGACGAGGATACTATCCAAAAATTAGCCGCTGCTTTTGATGGCTTTCTTTTTACAGGAGGCCAGGATATTAATCCGGAATTGTACGGTGAAAAAGATAAGCTATGCGGGGAAATCTGCAGTGAACGGGATCGGATGGAGAGTGCTCTATTTAAGCATGCCGTAGAACTGGATAAACCGTTACTAGGGATTTGCCGCGGTCTCCAGCTATTTAATGTCATGTTAGGTGGAACTTTGTATCAGGATATTCCAACTCAACATAGTGCTAGTGAAATTAAACATACACAAACGCCGCCCTACGCGGAACCCGCTCATGAAGTATACATAGAAAAGGGCACTAAACTTTATCAAATTCTTCAAAAGGATGCACTAAAGGTAAATAGTTTGCATCATCAGGGAATTAAGGACTTAGCAGAGCAGCTAGTGCCTGCAGCAAGGGCTGAGGACGGATTGATAGAAGCAGTTGTGATGCCAAATAAAAAGTTTACTTTAGCTGTTCAATGGCATCCCGAGTTCAACTATAAGGTTGACGATGATCACTTTGCATTGTTTTTAGAGTTTGTGAGAGCGTGTCAGGGATAGTAGTCTATTATTATAAGAATTGTGCAAGGTCAATGGGTTTGACCCACTGACCTTGCTTTTACCATCTTTAAAACGTATAGCGGGAGACTTGTTCATCCCCGATAATAAGTCCGTCTATTTCTTGGAATCCCATTTTTTCGTAGACGCGTTTAGCGTGTTCATTAGTAGGTTCGTAAGATAAAGTGATAGTTTGATGGCGATCTTCTTTCATCTTCCAAATATCGTCGACTACGAGTTGGACCGCCTCTTTTCCATATCCTTTCCCCTGATGCTTATGATCAATCATCATCCGATAAATCCAGTACTCATGATCGTCCTCATCAATTCCAAACAGCGTAAAACCAATCATTTCCTCGTCATGATAAATTCCTTTTGCATGGAAATTTTCAAGAAAATTCAACTGTGCCAATGATACCGCATTGGTTGCCACAAACTTCTTTTGGTCTTCCCGGACACGCAGCGAAATAGCCTTCAGCCAATTGTCCTTTGTAATAGGTTTCAAATGCAACAATCTTCATCTTTCCCTTCAAATGGCAAACATTTTTTCTCAACCGTTAAAAAAATAGTAAACTAACTTTATACCAGAATTGTAAAATTTTATAAGTGGAGATGTCAATGTTGAGGGAACCATGGAAGGACCACGGGGACGGTTCTCATGGTGCTTTTCTCGCATTAGAGGAACCAGTAGAAGCAGGAAATTTGACTATGGATGTCGAATTACTTGTACAAAAACTTTAAAACTTCCTGCTTACTCAGGCAATCAAAAATTTTGCGATAATTCCTTAGAAGTAATTCCTTTAGATTAAAATTCCGTTTACTTATAAAGTGCTTCGAAACTTGAGCAAAACTTCCGATTGCCTATATTAGAACCGTCCCCATGGTTCTGTGATAATAATTTTTCTGTTTTTGCAACTTTTTATAGGGTTGTTTCGTGGATAGGTTGAAGGGGGGAAAGTGGTGGATTTAGATGAGGCGTTTGAAGTATATGTGGATGATCTATATCGATACTTGTTTTCCCTTTCAAAGAATCACCATACGGCGGAGGATTTAGTTCAGGAGACGTTTTACCGGGCGTATCTTCAGCTCTTGGAGGATGACATTAGCCAGATTAAACCTTGGCTGTTTAAAGTGGCTTATCATACTTTTATCGATTTCACTAGAAAGCATAAGCGGATAGTCATTACCGATGAAGTACATAATCGTATTAGTGTGAAAACACCGGAAATGGATCTTTTAGCGAAGGAAGGCTTCGCCACACTCCTGAACGATATTCATTCCTTGAAGGAAACCGAAATGCATGCATTGGTTCTTTGTGACTTGCATCGATTGGGTTTAAAAGAGGCGGCTGAAATTCTTCATTTAAATTTGAATACATTGAAGAGCCATTTATCAAGGGGTAGGAAAAAGGTGATTGAAAGGATCAAGGAAAGGAGGAGGCAGGATGGATAAAAAGAGTAATCAAAATGATGAGGAATTATATCAATCTTTTTTAAATGAATCCATAGAGGATTATGAAGAAAGCCACAAAGTACCGGAGAAAAGTCAAAAAAGTCTACTAAAAGCCGGCAGAAATCATGCCCTAAGGACAAACATTATGATCAGCCTGGCTGTCTTATTACTAATTGTGCCGGTGCTGACATTAAGCAGCTATTTGTACTATGCGATCGGCGGAAAGGCGAACCATCTCATTGAAGTTGCCTCAAAAACGATTTATGTAACGGAACCGAACATGAGTTTAGAAGAGATGGATTTAGAAGAGGATATCGGATTTTTTACAATGAATATTGATTTTGATGTGTTTAAGCGGATTGGCAAAGAGGATTATAAAGCTGGGAAGTACACTGTACGGTTTGCACTGGATCAGCCAAATATTCCGGAGCGGGATATGAAGCTTGAGAGGCCGCTTCCGGTTACGGGGGACATGGAGACAGATATGCTGTATCATCCTGACGGGACGGTTGACGAAAAAGCAGATTCGGACTGGGAGATTCTCGAGCATCTTCCGGATGGAACGGTGGGGGAGGTTTATCTTTCTTTGGATAGATTAATGAAGCCAAAGGACCTTGAAAAACAGCTCGGGAAGAATGTCGAGGTTAGATGGGTAGCCGTTGATACGGGGCTTGAGGCTAAAAGCTTATATGAAGCAGGATATTCGGTGGCGCCAATCGGCTATCCGCTGCAGGTCG
This sequence comes from Neobacillus sp. B24, assembly GCF_055381825.1. Taxonomy (NCBI): domain Bacteria; kingdom Bacillati; phylum Bacillota; class Bacilli; order Caryophanales; family Bacillaceae; genus Neobacillus; species Neobacillus sp. B24. The sequence goes on from NZ_AP035777.1 coordinate 677,048, forward strand.
ATACCACCACCTGGTCACCTTTCAATGGAAGAGAAAAGTTAAATGATGAGGTGTTTTTAGATATTTTAAAGTTCCTGGCCAAGGATGAAAAAACAGCAGAGAAAATCTCGCGGGCAAGGTCTTTAGTTTTGAAAGAAAGAATCCCTTATATCGAGAAACATGGAATCAGAGTATATGGAGCAGTCGTCACCGGACCAACTTCGGAATTAAGAAAACTGAAGGACAATGAAGTAATCCGAGTCATGAAGGTGGGGGAAGTGAAGCTATGGAACTGGAAATAAACAATAAGGACAAAAGAAACCAAAGAATCCTGCCGACCATTTCAGGGTTCCTATCTTTCTTAATCGCTCTCATTGCGCTTGTGGGCGTCAACATTGCCCTATTAATGGATATCCCTGAATTTCCGAAAACATTTCTTGTCGAACTGCCGATTGTTGGGTTTTTCCTGGGGCTGTTTGGATTGATCACCTCCAAAAGATCAAGATTATATGCATTTTGGGGGATAGGCATTAGTTTGTTTATTTTAATCTTTACATTCCTAATGATCGGGCTATCATGGGTGGCGATTAATCCGAAGCCTTAACAGGGACCAGAGGGACGGTTCTCGTGGCGCCTCTCTATTACTAACGGCGCCAGTAGAAGAACGAAATCGCTACGCGATGGCTTTTTAAAACCCCACTCGCACCTAAAAAAGTATAAAAAAAATGAAAAAGTATGTTCTCTGTGGTATTGTTTTATCGCCAAACAAAACAACCAAGGAAGGACATACTTTTTCACTTGAAGATTATATCACGCACTTTCCAAAAAATAAATCTACATATTTTCCCTTTTCCAAACAGGGCTCCTCCTGCCTTCTGATTATTGATCTATTACTTAGCTATTAATCAACATCAGGAGGAAACATCATGAATCAATATGAACAAAAAGTGGAGTTATACTTTGAGCTTAAGGGCACCCCGGATTCCTCAAAAGAATCGTACTGGCGCAGAATGAACGCTTTTCTGAGTTATATGCAGGAACACACTAGACCCATAGAAGAAATGACCTTGGAGGATGTCCAACAATACATCCTTTACCTCAAAAAAGACAAGGGTCTATCCCCAGGAACCATTAATAATTACATTTCTGCGATTAAGTTCTTCTATACCTATGTTTTAGAAAAGGAATGGAATTCTATTAAGGTTCCGAGGATGAAAAGAGCCCAAAGTTTCCCTGTCATCCCACCTAAAGAAGAAGTTCTTTTACTATTAAATTCAACCAATAACTTGAAGCATAAAGCCATTCTTGCATTAATTTACGGCAGTGGACTTCGAGTTAGCGAAGTAGCTAAATTAAAAATTTGCGATATTGATAGTAAGAGTATGCGAGTTCGCGTCCAAAACGCTAAACACAATACCAATCGATATACCATTCTATCCGAGACAGCACTGATAGTGCTGAGGGAATATTTTAAACATTACTTTTCCAAAGATTATACACGGAATGATTGGTTATTTCCAGGTCGAGATAAGTCGGACCCTATTCATGTCAAAACGATAAAAAATACCTTAATTAAGTTAAAAGACAAGCTTCAACTTGATCCGAATATTTCTGCTCATACACTTAGACATTGTTTTTCCACGCATCTTTTAGAAGATGGGGTGGAACCAGTGTTCATCCAACAGATGCTTGGGCATAAGAGTTTGAAAACTACTTTAACGTACCTGCATATGACCTCCAAGAGTGTCATGGGAATCAAGAGCCCCTTAGATACCGGAGGGGATAAGGCATGAGTACAATCCAAGAAATTTTTCGGAAATTCTATCCCATGTATGTAGAAAAGTACAGACCATCAAAAGGGCAAGCCAAGGCAGCTAGGGCAATCATGAACTGCAGAACGGCCACCCTCGGTGGCCATGCCTATGGATGTCATAATTGTGGTCATACTCAAGTAAGTTATAATTCTTGCCGGAATCGGCACTGCCCGTCGTGCCAAGGGGTGACAAAAGAGGTCTGGATTGATAAAAGGAAAAAGGATATCCTTAACGCCCCATATTTTCATGTGGTTTTTACCATGCCGGAACAGCTGCACATGTTAATTTATCATAATCAGAAACTACTTTATGATTTAATGTATAAAGCCGTCTCGGAGACCTTATCGGAACTAGCCCAAGACCCTAAATATTTGGGAGCCCAAATCGGTTTTTTTTCTGTCTTGCATACTTGGGGTCAAAATTTGCATTATCATCCTCACATTCATACCGTGGTATTGGCTGGAGGATTAAACAAACTAAATCGCTGGTGTAACTCCAGTCATAAGTTTTTCATCCCTGTAAAAGTGTTATCTAAGAAATTCCGTGGGAAGTATCTATACTTTTTAAAGCAATATTATGAACAGAACCGACTCCAGTTTTATAACGAGGCAAAGAGTTACGAAGATCCAAAACAATTTCAGCGGTTAATAGACAAATGTTATTCAATAAACTGGTATAGCTATACGAAAAGAACCTTCTCAGGTCCATTGGCAGTGGTGCAATATCTTGGCCGTTATACTCATCGAATCGCGATCTCCAATCAACGAATTATTTCAATTGGTAAAGATACTGTCACCTTTCGGGCAAAAAATTATCGGGACAATAGTCGGAAAAACACTATTACGATGAGAGGTGTGGAATTTATTCGCCGATTTCTCATGCATATTCTCCCGAAGGGATTAGTGAAAATCAGGCATTACGGAATACTGGCCAACCGGAATAAGAAAACCAAACTAAGAATCTGCAGGATTTTAACCCAAAGCCGAGTCTACAAACCAGCTTTTGAAGGACTTAGTACCATTGAAATAGTTTCTAAACTTATTGGGAAAGACATCACTTTATGTCCTTCCTGTAAAAAAGCACACCTGGTGGCTGCCGTATCAGACGGGCTGCCTTAAGCAGAAAAAACTGAATACCATTTTAAAAAGCCTCTTCAGTGGGGAGGGGGAAAGTTTACCCAAAAACAATGAAAATCAAAGAGGAACGCTGGTAGCAGATTCAAAATAGAAGAAAAAACAAAAATTAATAGGGTAAGAAAAAGATTGAATCCCCATAGAGAAGGGGGCCGCGACTTCATTCTTCTCGGGCAATCAAAAATTTTGCGCAAATGGACGCGTTTCATTAGAAAGCACTAAGGCACAGCTAGTTCAGTTCACTAGCTGTGCCTTTTTACGCGCAAAACTTCCGATTGTCCCCTATAAGAACCGTCCCCGTGGTTTCGGCGAAGAGCCCCAGTAGAACCGTCCCCATGTTTCCCATGGTTCCCCCATTATCTAGTCGACACGATGGATTGTCTTTTATATAGTAAGGAACCAATGATAAAGGCGATTCCGCCCCAAAGGAGCATGTTTCCGAATCCATACCAGTATGGGGTGGACAGAATGGAGGTATTATAGACCATGCTGTCTCTTAGGCCGTCTGCAAAGTAGGTGAGCGGGAGGATGTTGGATACAGGCTGCAGCCATTCTGGCATGGTTTCCACTGGAAAGAAAATGCCGCTGACAAACATCATCAGGAAGCTGACGATGTTGGCAACGCCCATGTAGGCCTCATTCGTATTGCTAAATGAAGAAATGAAATAGCCAATTCCATTGAAGGCGAGTGCTCCAATTAAGAAGACCAACAGTAAACTAGGAAAATTAATGAACAAATTGGCACCGAATACGAATACGCCAATTAACGATAATAGTATGATTTGAATGGTGCTGAATAACAAACGCATCACCATATCACTAAGCCCAAAGATGCCCATCTTTGCAGGCGTCATCCGCAGCCTTTTGATTAATCCTTTTCTGCGCATATCCACTAAGTCAACCATTCCGAATAAGCCACCTTGGGCAATAGACAAGGCAATCATCCCCGTTAAGAGAAAATCCGTATACTCCAACTCAGAACTGCCCGAAGAAACAGTTTCAAATTGCTGCTGGAAGGTTGGGGCTGCGCCAACCGCCTGCAGGTTTGCCTGCTGAATGAATTGATTTAGGACACCAGCAACGACTTGGGTGGATACACTTTGTTCATTTTCTTTGTTGACGATTAGCTTAATCGCTGTTTCCTGTGCAGTTTCCGGCAATATGATGGCGGCATCGACTTCCTTCTCTTTTACTAAATCCTTCGCCTTTTTTTCACTAACAGGGTCGCCAACTTCAATAATAGGAATCTGCTGCAATTGCTGGGCCATCATAGTGGAAGTCTCATTCACAGATTCATTCACAATCGCAACCTTCGTGCTAAAATCATCATTTGAACGGCCGCCGAATATCGTCATAAAGATAACCATTAATATGACTGGAAAAAAGATTCCCCAAAACCACGCTTGTTTTTCCCGAAGTGTTAATTTCAGTTGAGCAAGGAACATTTGCTTAAATTGCTTGAGGTTATTCAACTTAATCCCTCCACTCTTTGCCGGTATAAGCGATAAAAACATCTTCCAGGCTCATTTCCCGGATCGAAACTTGTTCGACTTGATAAACCTTTTCCTTGGTAAATTTAAAAAGGTCAAACAATAAATCCTCTGGTTTAGCGGCCCATAGTTTAAGTGCGGTGCCTTCCCGTTCTGTCCGAGTAACGGAATCAAGTGCCTTTGCAAAAATCTCGGCATCATGCGCGGCTATTTCTCCATCCAGGAAGGATAAGCGGACCTCTCGTTCATTTGTTAATTTTTCAATTAAGGCCGAAGGAGAATCCAGGGTGACAACCAATCCCTGATCGACGATGCATACCCGGTCACTTAGTTTTTCCGCTTCTTCCATATAATGAGTGGTCAGAATCGTCGTTTTCCCTAAATTCTTAAGCTCAAGAATAATCTCCCAAACATTGCGCCGGGCCTGAGGATCAAGTCCGGTTGTCGGCTCATCGAGAAACACGATGTCTGGGTCACTTATCATCGCCAGACCGATGGCAAGCCGCTGCCGCTGGCCGCCGGATAATTTCTTCACTTGATTCTTTCTATGCTCGGTCAAATTGACCAATTGGAGAATTTCTTCAGTAGGCCGTGCTTTTTCATAAAAGGTGGCAAATAGATTCAAATTTTCTTCAGGGGTTAATAAATCAAACATGGCACTGGATTGCGGCTGGACGCCAATTTTCCGTTTAATCGTAATGGCGTGCTTCTTCCAGCTGTATTCACCAAACTGTATTTCGCCATGATCCGGTGGAACTAAACCTTCAATCATCTCAAGCGTTGTCGTTTTTCCTGCCCCATTTGGCCCGATGATGGTAAAAATCTCCCCCTCTTTTACAGAAAAACTAATATCCTTTACAGCCTGAATCGAACCGAACGATTTCTTTAAATTCCGGACCTCTAAAATATTCATCACCACATCACCTTTCCTTGGAAACAACCATTTTGCAGCAAAAGTCCCAAGTTATATCTATGATGTGAAATATGAAAAAAGAAGTGAACCAAGGGGACGGTTCTCATGGCGCTTTTTTAGTACGAACGAAGAACCAGTAGAACCGTCCCCGTGGTTCTTATTTGTCTTTGTTTTAGCAGGTAAATTATTTGAAGCAAATAATTTGCTGCGTTTATAATTAGATGTCTTTAACAAAACTAAACAATAGTATTAAGGAAATATAAAGGGGGATAGAGAGTTAATGGAATTCTGGGAATCTAGTTTTATAGAAAAACAAACAATGTGGGGATTTGAACCGACAGACTCCGCCATCTTAACAAAGAACTTTTTTCTTGAAAAAAATGTGAAGGACATTCTAATACCGGGTATAGGATATGGACGGAATGCAAAGGTATTTATGGACAATGGAATCCATGTTACCGGCATTGAGATTTCACAAACAGCGATAGATTTGGCGAGGGAAAATGGGCTCGATATTCCTATTTACCACGGTCCCGTCTCTGACATGCCGTTTGACGATAAACGCTATGACGGGATCTTTTCCCATGCACTGCTTCACTTATTGAATCATCGTGAGCGAGAGAAATTTATTAACGATTGCTATCAACAGTTAAAGCCAAATGGATACATGATTTTAACAACCGTTTCAAAAAAGGCTCCCATGTATGGGAAGGGTAAACAATTGGAACAGGACTATTTCGAGACACCGGATGGCATCGGAATGTACTTTTATGATTCTGACTCCATTAAACGGGACTTTGGGAATTATGGATTGATCGAGATATCAGAAATCGATGAGCCAAATAAGAGCATGAAAAATAAGCCTTCCATCAATTTTCTCATGATAAAATGCAAGAAAGAACAATAGTCCAGTTCAGAATGAGACTGGGCTATTGTTCTTTCTGACGTTACTACTTTATGCCTTAACGATTTGTTTTTTAATAGGAATGTAGATGTCCATTTCTTTGTTCTCTGAACCGTGGCATCTTTCATCATACAATTCAAATTCAATGGAGCCATAATGTTCATACCCTGATTGTGGAAACCAATCCGTAAAAATATAATTCCATGTGGACTGGATAGAAGAGGTAAACGATTCTTCATTTGACTTTGGCGTCGTGAACACTGCATATTCCAGCTCAGGGAAACTTCTGTAAACCATTCCCTCTGGTGCTGGCGTTCCCTCGTTCACTTCCATTCCGATTAAATAAACGAACTCACCGGTTTCAGGATTAAAATCAGTACAAATCCCGAGTTCCACATTTTGCTGAATCGGATCTGGAATGTTGCAGCCTAATCCATTTCTCATGTACTGCTGCCAAAATTCAGGAATGTCTTTATTATTCTGACCATCTTCATTCTTCGTTTTTAGCTCATAGCCAATGAGGTGAAAAGCAGGTTTCGTCACTAATTTTGGTTCCATCCCATGTCCTCCTGGTAAGAAAATTGGTTTCAGGTCGGCTTTTCCACGCAAGGGTCCAGATATTCTTTTTGCACGACGGTATTGCTTTGGCGATACACCATATACCTTTTTGAACGCTCGGTTGAAAGATTCTACGTATTGAAAACCAGCATCAATCGCAATCGTGATCATCTTTTCATCTGAATAGTATAAGCGTCCTGCTGCATAGGTCAGCCTTCGCTTTCTGACATACTCCATCACCGATTCTCCCACCATGGTTTGGAAGACACGATGATAATGAAATGGAGAAAAGCAAGCAACTTCAGCTAATTCCTCTAGCGTGATTTGTTCCTGCAGGTTTTCTTCAATGTAATCAAGCGTTCGCTGGATACAAACGAAATAATCCAAACCCTTTCACCTACCCTACAACCACTATAACAGCAAACAGGTATTCGTTCTTAACATTTTTTGCTAAAAACTGCGAATTTCATAAAACCTTTTAAAAGAATGAATCAAGATTTTCAACGTATATGTATTAGGAAGAACTTTTGTGACGTGAGAGGAGGTTTCAATTTGTGGAATCATTCTGGCAGTCAAAATGGTCCTTTCAATATTTATAGTTATTATATAGGATACAATCCGCCAACTTCAGTGAATCCCTATCCGAAGTTTCTAAGGATTCACAACAAAGCGTTCTTAAGTCCGTTTACATTTGTTGTGGGGGATGTAACCATTGGGGGTCATACCTATGTCGGCCCATTCGTCAGTATCCGGGCCGATGAAGGAACTGCCAGTTACAAACTGTGTTTGTTCATGTTTGAAGGACATATTCAGGTCGTGACAGGCCTTTTTTTATGTTCCAAACACAAACATAAACACTTTCTTAGTGAAATATAGATAGGAAGGAGTGCGTCTTTTGTAATATTCAGAAGGGGAGTGAGACCTATTGTACTTCAGTAAAAAGACCATTACCGTTTTGTTAAGTGTGATCGTTCTTATTTTCTCAGGCTTTGGTGTTTATGCAGCTGCGCAGCAGGATGATGACAATCAAATTCTATATGCCTGCGCGAAAGACAACGGACAAATTCGTTTGGTTGACAAAGACACAACATGTGCTCCTAATGAAAAATTGATTTCATGGAACGTAGAGGGGCAACCGGGGGAACAAGGACCGGCAGGGAAAGATGGGGCTGACGGCAAAGATGGGGCTGTAGGGCCACAGGGACCTCCAGGAGTTTCACTGCCAGCAGGTGACGGAAGTCCTGTTCTTAATTATGATGTTTATATGAAATTGGGCAATATTAAAGGGGAGTCAACAGCTGAACCATATAAAGATTGGATTGTACTAACTGGATTAGAATTTGATGCTACTCAAGTGCTAGGTACAGGAGGAGGCGGGGCAGGAAGTACAGGGAAGCCAACGCTCAATGAGTTTGTAGTCAAGAAAAGCTACGATGCTTCGTCTATTCCTATATTTCAGGATTTGCTGACCGGAAGACATAGTGCTGATTGCAAAATCGTATTCGTATCACGCGGCGAATCCCCAACTCCTATTCTCACAATTGAGTTACTCGATGTCCTAATCTCAAATTATAACTATGACAATATGTTTGAAACAATTGACCTTAATTTTGCTAGGATTAAGTCGACCTACTCTGGTGTAAATCCTCCGATTACCGGGGACTTTGATTTCAAACAAGGTAAATAGTTTTATGGGAACAGTCCCCCGCTGCTTTAAAGCTTTACTTAGGGGGGACTAACCCATTCATTCGTGTTTCTCTTTACATTAAATATTCTCCTGTTTCAAGCCATCAATAATGTTCTCTTTTCTTATTTTTGAAATCGAATACAGCATCGCGGACCCGACGATTAAGAAAATGACGACAATCACGAATAGGATGCTCATCCACGGCAGGCTAAACCCATATTCAAAGGTGTTGCCGAGGGATCGATGAATCCCAAACATGACAAGCATACTTAGAGGCAGTCCATAGGACAAGGCCTTCACCCCATAAAAGATACTCTCGTAATTGATCATTTTGTTAAAACCTTTCGGGGTCATGCCAACGGAACGCAGCATCGCAAATTCACGTTTCCGAAGCGAAATGCTCGTTGAGATGGTATTGAAGATATTTGCTATTGAGATCAAGGAAATCAGGGTGATAAACCCATAGGTAAACACCGACATGAGCATAATCATCTGCCCGTCTTGTTGGCGCCGCTGATACACATTGTATACATGGATGCTTGAATCATCCATATCTTCTATAGCCTCCTGCGCAGCCATCGGGTCAGAACTATTTAAGTATACATAAGGATTCACTAGCTCAGGGTCGATACCTAATTGCTCAATAGTTGTTTCAGGAACGATTAGATTAACCCCGCCTAGTGAAGTTGTATGGACGCCCATTGGAACTTTGGCGGTAAGGGCACCGATTGCAACACTGCCCACAAACTCCCGTTTTGGTTGTTCTTCTTCACCATTCCCATCACTCATGGCCAATAAGTCAATCTTACTACCCACTTTTGACTGGATCGCTTTTGTTTCGATAAATTTTCCGGTCTCAGGATCCTGATAGGAAATTTGGTTGATCATAATCGCGGTTGGCGTGTCTTGTTGAGTGAAATCTGCAGGATTCACATCGATACTTTCCGCATATTCATTGAAACTTTCTTGATCTAAACCATTTATGACAACATAATAAGGAAACTTTCCATCCTCAAGAGCTGCCTTGTTCTCTTGAATCTGCTTTTTCAACAGTGCTGGAAGGTCTTCCGTTTTAATAAGTGCCTCAATTTGCGTTTCCTCCATAATGGTGGATTTCGTCACGTAATCGAGCTTCGTAAACTGAGCTAACTCTTCCTTCCCTAATTCGCTGCTGGTAATTTGAATATCGTACTGGACCTCGCCCCGCGACATCTCCACTGATTTTTTCAAGTTGTCAGTAAAATAACTTACCGATAAAAATAGGACAATACTAATCACCAAGGAAAATACGGTGGCTAAGTAGCGCTTTCTATTTCGTTTGACGTTTTTCAACCCAATCTCGGCTTCAAGCCCAAAGATTTTTCGGACAAGCTTTGAGGTTTTCACATTTTTCCCTGATAGCTTAATATCCTGTGTTTGACGGATGGCATCAATCGCTGAAATCTTGGAGGCTTTTTGCGCAGGGATATAGGTTGAAATAAAGATCGTTAGAATCGAAATGCCGCAGGCAATAAGGATCGAAGCAGGTGTGACCACTAATTCCAGCTTTTCAGAAACATTGAGTGCATCCTGGATAAACGTATTAATAAATACAAAAGTGACTCCAATTCCCCCGAGACCGGCAAGAATCCCAATTGGAATACTGATGGCGCCAATCACGGCTCCTTCAAAAAAGACCGAATTCCGTTTTTGCTTTTTCGTGGCTCCAACACTCGAAAGCATGCCTAAATGTCTGGCCCGCTCGGAAACACTAATACCGAACGCATTATAAATCAAGGCTACAGAGCCAATAATAATTACGCCCATAATGATGGATGATAGTGACAATAGAGTCATCCGCAATGAATCATTATCCGTGACTCCATAGTAGCGGAGCAATTCACTATTAAAATTCACTTTTTGTATTCCCTGCTTTTTGGCCAAATTTTTTGCATGGTCAAAAAGGGAACCTTTTACTTTCATCAACACGACATAAGCATCAATAGACTGATTTTTACTAAATGACGTTTCGTCCACATAGCCAATAACCGTGTAACCTGGTGCCCAAGCAGGTTCCCAAGAAGGGCGTTCAATCGTCCCAACAATCGTTACATCTTTGGTTTCGGTGAGTTTCAGTTCTTCGTATAACTCGTCTTGATCCCGTTGGAGGGAGTCATTTTGCGTTAACGGCTTTCCGCTCACTTTCTGCCATCGTTGTCCAATATCGACCGTGAGTTTGTCGCCGACTTTGTAATCTACCTTGGCATTACTTCTGATGGATTCAGAAATCGCCACTTCATTTTCTTGCTGAGGAAGTCTCCCTGTGCTGACCTTTATCGGGAATTGCTCCAGGCCGGTCTTATTAAAGTTTTGAAAAAATAAATACGGCTTATATTCATTGTGTGATTCTTCTAGGGCTGCATAGCCGGTGTTAGAAAGGACAATGGTTTTGGTGTCACTGTCTTTTTCAATGGCTTTTAGTTGGTCTAACGTGACATCCTTATATTGAACGTGCCATTCGCCATTTTTGGCAATATCCTGGCGAATCATCAAATCTAAAAAGGAAACCCCAAGTGTTGCTACTGCGGTAATCATCGCCACTGATATGATGACGCCGATGATGGTCACGAGGGAGCGGCGTTTGTTCTCCTTTAAGTGCCTGATGGTCACTTTGTTGATAATATTCATTACCGGATCACCTCGTCCTTGGCAACCTTGCCATCCTCAATCGAAATGATTCGGTCAGCTTGAAGGGCGATGCGCTCATCATGGGTGATCACAATCAAGGTTTGATTGTAGGTTTTGTTGAACATTTTGAGCAACTCCATGATTTCTTCGCTATTTTTACTATCGAGATTCCCTGTCGGTTCGTCAGCGAGCATAATTGCTGGATTGCTGATGAGCGCCCGTCCAATCGAGACCCGCTGCTGCTGACCGCCTGAAAGCTGATTGGGCAAGTGGGAGAGCCGTTCGTTCAATCCTAAAATAGTAACAATCTTGTTAAACTGGTCAGCATCCAGTTTTTGTTCATCTAACAGCATCGGCAGCGTCATATTTTCCTCAACGGTTAGGATTGGGATCAGATTATAAAATTGATAGATCAAACCAATCTGCCGCCGTCTAAAAATCGCCAGCTGTGTTTCATTTAAGTCATAAATATCCGTCTGATCAATGAGCACCTTTCCGCTGCTCGGCCGGTCGACTCCGCCAAGCAAATGAAGCAGCGTCGATTTCCCCGAACCAGACGGGCCGATAATGCAAACAAACTCGCCTTTTTTCACCGAAAAGGACACATCATCGAGCGCTTTAACGGCTGTTTCACCTTTGCCATACACCTTTGACAAATTCTTAACTTCTACTATATTCATGAAAAAACCTCCATAACGTTCATCTTCTGAGGTTAGTATATCGGGTCAGTATGACTTTAAAGTGACTTTTAAGTGACAATTTATTCACTTTGGGAGGGGAGGGGGGCCAGCAAAAGTAATAGGCGGAGATTTTCCGGTTAAGTGCAAAATGGGGCTCGTTTCTGGGTTTTTAAGCGGAGGTTTTCCGCTTATGCAAAGAAAAACCCCTTATTTTCATGTTTTTCGAGCCAATAAGCGGAATCTATCCGCCTATTTACCCCTTTTTTAATAAGAATGACTAATTAAGCGGAATTTTTCCGTCTATTTCTCAACTGCCAGACTCCCCAAAAAGAAAAAGACGTATGCCAATCCATACGTCATTGAACGATATTAGATTACCTGCTTGTAAAATTTAATCTGAAATGTGGTCCCAACGCCCTTGGTACTTTTTACGACAATATCGCCGTGCTGACTGGTCACGATACTGTGCGCCATTGCCAGGCCAATCCCGACACTGTCGTCACTCGCATTTTTCCCTTTGTAAAACCGTTTGAAAATGTACGGGAGATCTGCCTTATCGATGCCTTTCCCGTTGTCAGATATCGTAATTTCAGTGTAAAGCGCATTTTCTGAAAAAGAAATAGAGATTTCTCCGCCTTGTGATGTGTGTTCGACACAGTTTTTTATGATATTAATGAGCGCTTCTGCCGTCCAGTTGAAATCACCGATAAAGCTTGCCTGCTCATCACCCGTGAGTGATAGTGTCTGCATTTTTATATCCATAGGAATCAATAGCGGCTGGACTGCTTTTTGAAGGAGTGGCGCAACCAAGACCTTTTCCTTTTTAAAAGAAATCGTTCCGGCATCGATTTTTGAAAGCTTTAATAAGGAGGAAACAAGCCATTCCATGCGTTCCAGCTGAACTTGGAGATTCCGGGTGAATTCTGCCCGCTTGGCATCATCCAGCCGTTTATCTCGTAACAAATCACCCATGACCATCATCGAAGTGAGGGGAGTTCGTAATTGGTGAGAGATGTCAGAAATCGCATTGGTCAATTTTGCTTTATCCTCCTGCAAAACCGCTCCTTGCTGGGAGAGCATCGAGGTCACTTTATAAATTTGACTTTTTAAGATGCTTAACTCTCCTTCATGGTTATCACGGACGTCCAATTGAAAGTGGCCATTGCTGATTTGCTGCAGATATCCTGAAAGTTTATCGATTTCACGGTACCGCCATTTGGTGAAAATCAGCGTAGTGCTAATCAGTAAAATTGATACTACAAGAACAAAGAGGGCCGCGGGCATGGAAACAAAAAGGGCCGCCAAAACCAAACCAATTCCACTAATCAACAGAAGAATGCCTAGTAAGATTTGAACTTCTCGATTGCGAAGCAACTCATTCACCGACCTTATAGCCCATGCCTCTGACCGTCTTAATCAGCGTGGGGTTCTGTGGGTCGTCTTCTAACTTCTCTCGCAATCTCTTAATGTAGACGGTCAAGGTGTTGTCATTGACGAAATCACCGGCAACATCCCAAATTCGGTCGAGCAGCTGGGCTCTAGTGAGAACCTGACCAATGTGATTTGCGAAAATAAGGAAGAGCCGATATTCCAAGGCTGTTAACAGAATTTCTTTGCCCTGTTTATATACTTTTCCTTCTAAAGTGTTAATTTGAATAGCTTCGATGTCAATGGTGGTTTTCGGCTGGGGCTGACGGTGGTAACGGCGGAGGACCGTTTTTATTCTCGAAACAAGTTCCCGGACGCGAAACGGTTTGGTAATATAATCATCCGCTCCCATATCAAGACCCATGACGACATTCACTTCATCATCATAAGCGGTTAAAAAGATGACCGGGATATCGCGACGTTTTTTCACGAGCTGGCATAAGTCATAGCCGCTTCCGTCCGGCAGATTCAGGTCGAATAAGCATAAATCAATTTCATCGATTTGATTCTGAATGATGTTTGTTGCGGACGCGGCATTTGGACAAAGCACGGTTTCGAAATCCTCTTGTTTTAAGGAAAACTCCAGGCCAGAAGCAATGGTCCGATCATCTTCGACTAATAAAATTTTCATACTGTCCATCCTAACATTATGGTTATACTTTTATCTTATTGGAAGAGCGTGGTTCCGTCAAAAGAGCGGATGCCACCGCAAAGGTAAATTTTCAAAAAAATAAAAAATATATTTAATTTTATAAAGGGGGATGATATACTATTATTAAACTGGTAATGACGTCATGATAATGAGATTAAATAGTTCCTTTCCTATTAGAAAACTGAAAGAATATGTGGTAAGATTATAGGTAGACCGGTAATGACAACGTTACCAAAAAAGGAGCTAAACATAGTAGTGAGTGATTCAAGACTTCCCCTGTATTATCAATTGATGGATAGTTTAATAGGAAAAATCGAATTAGGAGAGCTGAAGGAAAATGATCAGCTGCCTTCCGAAAGGGAATTGTGCGATTCGTATGGCGTCAGCCGGACAACGGTAAGGCAAGCAATGCAGCAACTCGAAAATGAAGGGCAGATTTATAAGGTTCATGGGAAGGGTACATTTGTCTCACCAAGAACGTATAACCAAAGTTTATTGAAGTTCTACAGTTTTTCAGAAGAAATGAAGAAGGCAGGCAAGTATCCGGCCACCAAGGTTATCTCCTTTGAGAAAATTCCTTGTGACGTAAGGATTGCCAAAGTCATGAACTTAACGGTCGAAGACGAGGTCTTTAAGATTATTAGACTAAGGCTTGCTGACCAAGTACCGATGCTTTATGAAACTTCCTATATCCCTGAAAAATACTTTAAAAATCTTACCAGCGGGGAATTGGAACAAACCCAGATGTATGAAATTTTCCGTTCCCAGTATAATGTCACGATTTCACGTGCATTGGAGAGTTTTAAAGCGGTCAGTGCCAACAGGACGGAAGCGGATATGTTAGATATTAAAGAAGGCTCCCCATGTCTGATGTTAGAGCGGATCACCTATGACCAATCCAGAATCATTGAATATACAAAATCAATCGCCAGGGGAGATAAATTTACTTATACAGTAGAGTTAATGTAGATACTTTTTGTATCTATTTAAAATAACTGGTAATGATGACATGAACAGTATTGGGGGTGTAATGATCTTGGAGCAGGTAGATTCTTGCCCGTGCCATTAGGGCAGGAATAGGGGCATTGAACAGATAAACTTATGACTTGGAGTGATGAATATGTTCTTATTGGATGAAGAAAAATTAGTGCCTTTAGGCGCATCAATTACAACAGCCGAAATCAGGCAGCAGCCCGATTTATGGAATGAAACATTAAACATTTATTTAGAAAAATATGGGGAAATCCAAGCTTTCTTACATAGCATAACCGACAAGCATGACCGGGTCCGCGTCATTTTTACAGGTGCCGGCACGTCTGCGTATGTAGGGGAAACGGTGATTCCTTATTTGAAAGAAAAAGTGGACGAACAGCAATGGGATTTGCTGAGTATACCAACCACCACATTGGTGTCGAATCCTTACCAATTTTTAAAAGCAGACGTCCCAACTTTGCTGGTTTCCTTCGCCAGAAGCGGGAACAGCCCTGAGAGTGTCGCTGCTGTGGAATTAGCTGGCCAAATTGTCAGCGATTTCTATCAGTTGACCATCACGTGTGCAAAAGATGGAGAGTTAGCGAAACGGACACAGGGCGATGAAAACAATTTGCTTCTGCTAATGCCGGAAAAATCACTTGACCAAGGATTTGCCATGACGGGAAGCTACAGTTGCATGACACTTGCAGCATTGCTCGTCTTTGATCCAGTATCTAACGAGGAAAAATCCAAGTTCGTAGAGCAGCTGCGTCTTATGGGTCAAAGTGTCATTAGGCGGGAAGACGATATCCAGAAAATCATCGATCTTAATTTTGAAAGAGTTGTCTATTTAGGATCAGGCAGCTTTGAAGGCTTGTCCAGAGAAGCACAGCTAAAGCTATTAGAGTTGACAGCTGGGAAAATTGCAACAGCATTTGATTCCCCATTAGGCTTCCGTCACGGTCCTAAATCGTTTGTTGACGATAAGACACTGGTGTTCGTGTTTACATCGAACCATCCTTATACCCGTCAATACGATTTGGATTTGTTAGCTGAATTGAAGCAGGATAACATCGCCGCTTATATTTGTGCAATTGAAGTAGATGGAGCTGTCAATTACGATGGACACACGTTCTCCTTTGACAGTGAGGCACAAGCTGTCCCAGATGCCTATTTGGCCCTGCCATTTGTGGTGGTTGGTCAAACGGTTGCTCTGTTAGCTTCTATTAAAGTCGGCAATAAACCCGATACGCCTTCCCCAACAGGGACGATACATCGTGTGGTACAAGGAGTTACCCTCCACGAGTATAAATAAACCAACTCAATAATCAAGTATAAATAATCAGCCCAAACATGTGGGGGATGATCAAATGATTACTACTGTTACCCTTAATTCAGCCATTGATAAGACCTATTACGTTCATCGTTTTGGCTTAAATCAGGTTAATCGGGTTTCGCAAATGTTTGCCGAACCAGGAGGCAAAGGAAACAATGTAGCAAAGGTACTAAAAACGCTGGGGTTACCGGTGACAGCCTCCGGTTTTGCAGGGGGGCACAACGGCAGAAAAATTTCAGAAGATTTGCAGTCTTTGCAAATCAGCCATCAATTCGTAGAGACGGCGGATGAGTCCCGGATCTGCCTGAATATTATCGATGAAGAGACCGGCTCCCAAACGGAACTCCTCGAGGGCGGACCGGAAATCAGTGAACATGAATGGCAGCAACTGAAACTACGAATCAGGGAAATAGCGAAACGTAGTAAGCTGATTATTTTTTCAGGGAGTTTAGCAAAAGGAATTCCTGCTGATGCCTATAAGCAATTAGTAGAAATTACACAAGAAAATGGGGCGAAAGCGGTTGTTGATACTAGTGGACAAGCGTTGGAAGAAGTCATCAGCGCCAAACCCTTTATGATTAAACCTAACCGTGAGGAGCTGTCCAAGCTGTTAGGCAAAGACGAGATCAACGGATATGACATTTTGGATGCTCTTAGCCAGCCTCTTATCCTGTCTATTCCCCTGGTTGTCGTATCCATGGGGGAAGAGGGAGCGATTGTCAGGTATAAAGAGAATATATATAAAGTTTTTTCTCCTCAAATAGAGGCTGTGAATCCTGTAGGCAGCGGTGATAGTTTAGTAGCCGGAATTTCGGCGGGATTGTACCAGGATTGGAATATCATTGATTGTTTAATTCTGGGAACAGCAGCCGCTGCCGCCAACTGTTTGGAGCAGAAGGCCGGGAACATCAATCTCGGAATATTGGAGGAATTGAAGAAGCAAGTCAGGATTGAAAAGGTTTTCTTGTAATCTATTTGGAACATCATTTAGGAAAAGGGAAAAACTTTGCGTCAAAGACGTGAAGTGCAAATAAAAAATTATACTAAGGGTGGGAAATTTAATGAAGAAATATTTTTCAATTCTAGCAGTCGCCTTACTCTTGCTGCTGTCAGCTTGTTCAGGAGGCAGCGAGTCCTCAAGCGGCGATGGAAAAAGCTCTAATGGCAAAGTCACTCTGACTTATGGCATCTGGGATGTCAACCAGGCACCAGCGATGAAAGAAATCGCCAAAAAATTTACTGAAAAAAATCCAAACGTTGAAATTAAAGTGGAAGTAACACCTTGGGACCAGTATTGGACCAAATTGGAAACCGCTGCAACAGGTAAGAGTTTACCAGATTTATTCTGGCTGAACGTGGCAAATATCCAAAAGTATGCTAAAGGGAAAGTCATCATTCCGATTGAAGATCAAGTGAAGGAAGCAAATGTCGATACAACAAAATATCCTGAAGCCTTGGTACAGTCATATACGGTTGACGGCAAGTTGTATGCGCTTCCAAAGGACTACGATACCATCGGCTTATGGTACAACAAGGTAATGTTTGATGAAGCAGGATTAGAATATCCAAATGAAAATTGGACATGGGATGACTTATTGGAAAACGCAAAAAAACTTACAAATGCATCTAAAGGCGTTTATGGTTTTGCCTCTCAATTAGACTCGCAGCAAGCTTGGTACAATACAGTGCCGCAGGCTGGAGGTTACATCTTAAATGAAGATAGCAGTAAGTCCGGCTTTAATGAAAAGGCTACGATAGAGGGCATTAAATTCTTGACCGACATGATCAATGTCCATAAAGTATCTCCAACCGTAGCACAGATGACAGATACACCAGTTCTTTCTCTCTTTGAATCTGGTAAAGTCGCGATGATGTTTGGCGGTTCATGGAACCAAATCGAGTTTGCCAAGAATGAGTATACAAAGGATAAAGTGGATGTTACCCAGCTGCCAAAAGGCGAAAAAGAGGCAGTTGTCATCCACGGACTTGGAAACGTGATTGCAGCTAATTCAAAGCATCCGAAAGAAGCTTGGGAGTTTGCTAAATTCCTAGGTTCTGAAGAAGCCAATAAAATCCAGGCGGAAACAGGTACTGTTCTTCCAGCCTATGAAGGAACTCAAGACGCTTGGGTAAAATCTAATCCTAATTTCAATTTACAAGTGTTTATTGATGCTGCTGAAAATGCCGTTCCATACCCTGCCTCTGTTGAAACTCGCAAATGGCAGCAAATCGAACTTGATGCATTGACAAAAGCCTATAACGGTGAGATCAGTGTCGAGGATGCAGTGAAAGAAATCGGCAAGAAAGTCGATGAAGTCCTAGCCAGTGAGAAAAAGTAATAAATCGATGGGAAGAGCCGGGGGAAATCCACCGCTTCTTCCTGTTATCTTTTAGATTAAAGGGGTGAGACGATGGAGGCATCACAGGTCGAACTATCACAAGAGGTTAATAGAGCTAAAAAGACCAAAAGAATCACCAATAGAAGGAAAAGGTCGGATTATTTTTGGGCTTATGCGATGATCCTTCCCACCATGCTGGGAACGCTCATTTTCAATATATGGCCCCTCATTCAGTCGTTTTATTTAAGTTTCACTGAATGGGGCGGGTTTGGCACCTATACATGGGGCGGTCTGGTCAATTATAAACGGCTGATACAGGATCCCCAGGTAATTGGTGCTTTAAAAAACACCGTCATCTTCACAGGTCTGGCCGTTCCGCTTGGAATCGCCTTGTCCATCCTAGTGGCGGTTCTATTAAACCAGAAAATACGCGGTATAACCGTTTACCGCACCCTTTACTTTATTCCAGTCGTGACGATGCCTGCTGCTGTTTCCATTGTTTGGAAGTGGCTGTACAACTCCGACTACGGATTGATCAATTATGTATTAGGGCTGTTTGGGATTAAGGGGGTCGCTTGGTTGACCAATCCCGATATCGCGATCTACTCCTTGGTTTGTGTTTCCATATGGGGTGCCATTGGTTACAACATGGTCATTATCTTATCTGGACTGCAAGGTATTCCAAGAACTTTCTATGAAGCGGCTGAAATGGATGGCGCTTCACCGATTGTCCAGTTTTTCAAAATTACCCTTCCTTTATTAACACCGACATTATTCTTTGTGACCGTTATGTCTTTAATCAATACCTTTCAGGTATTTGAACTTGTCTATATGATGGTCGGTCCTAATAGTCCGGTCATTGAGAATACACAAACACTCGTTTATCTATTTTATAAGCAGGCATTTCTATTAAATGATAAAGGTTATGCTGCTGCCATTTCCCTATTTATCTTTGTGTTTATTTTAATCTTTACGATCATTCAATTCCGTTTGCAGAAAAAATGGGTTCATTACGAATAAGGGGGGAGACAGATATGTCCACAAAATCGATTGCGATGCGCAGACAAAAAAACCTATTTATCCATATTCTCTTAATCGTTGGGGCGTTAAGCATGATCACACCGTTCCTGTGGATGGTGTTAACTTCATTAAAGACATTTGGTGAATCCACACAAGTCCCCCCGGTGATCATCCCGAAGGACTTTCAGTGGAGCAATTTCACTGAGATATTTGCGACCCTTCCTTTTTTAAAGTTTTATTTGAATACCATCATTACCACCTTTTTTAAAACAATAGGCCAACTGCTTTTCTGCTCTCTTGCAGCCTATGCTTTTGCCCGGATTGAATTCCCGGGAAGAAATGTCTTATTTATCCTGCTTCTATCGATTTTAATGGTGCCAAGCCAGGCTTATATCATTCCACAGTATTTAATTATGGTAAAGCTGGATTGGCTGAACTCGTTACAAGCCTTAATTGTCCCTGGCCTTACTAGTGCATTTGGAACCTTCCTGTTACGTCAGTTTTTCATGACCTTGCCAAGTGAGTTAGAAGATGCTGCAAAATTAGATGGCTGTAATCACTTTCAGATTTATTGGAAGATCATGCTGCCGCTTGCCAAGCCTGGGCTCATCGCACATGCGATTTTTACCATCCTTTGGTGTTGGAACGATCTGATGTGGCCGCTGATTGTCAATAACTCTCCAGATATGATGCCTCTATCAGCCGGATTGGCCTCACTTCAAGGTCAATTCGTAACAAACTTCCCTGTGCTGATGGCGGGATCACTGCTTGCTTCCTGGCCAATGATTTTAATGTTTATCTTCCTTCAGAAATATTTCGTTGAAGGTATTGCCTTAAGCGGAACAAAAGGCTGATTTTAGAAAATGTGATCAGAAAATGACTTTCACAATGGGGTGAATGTATGGATCAGGCAATAGTTGGAGTGGATATCGGAGGCACGAACACGGTAATCGGCATTTTCGACAGCTCCTTTCAATTGATAGAGAAGACAAATATTCCAACGTTAAGACCCGGCTTTCCGAAAAAAACGAATAATCCTGTTGAGTTTTTCGATAAACTCGGAGATGAAATCCTGGCTCTTGCGAAAAGGGCAGGCTATTCGGGTCAATTGTTATGTGCAGGATTCGGGGTACCCGGGAAAGTGAATCCTGGAAAGGGCATTGCAGTTAATGCGGTCAATCTTGGGTATGACAATGTTCCTTTTGCCTCCGAAATGAGTAAAAGGCTGGGCGTCCCTGTTTTCATTGATAATGATGTCCGCAATTATACCCGTGGTGAAGCGATAGCAGGCAGTGCAAAAGGCTATCAAAATGTCGTCTGTGTAACGCTTGGCACCGGGATGGCAGCAGGAGTGATGGTCGAAGGGAACCTCATTATTGGCAGTGACTTTTACGCAGGCGAAATCGGTCATGATATCGTTCCGGGCGCGCAGGCAAGATGCAACTGCGGGAGGCTTGGCTGTTTGGAAACCATTGCTTCTGCGAGCGGAGTCAGCAGGCTGGCAAAAGAGGCAGCCGCTGCCGGCAGTGACACTTTATTGAAAAATATCGACGGACACATTACCTCAAAGGATGTCTTTCAGGCATCCAAAAATGGCGACCAAACGGCAGTGGGAATTTTTCAATATGTGGGACGGACGCTGGCTCAAAAGCTGGTAACGGTAACCATGTTATTAAACCCCGAGGTCATTGTGATAGGCGGAGGAGTCGCAGCCGCAGGTGACATGCTGTTGGGTCCGATTAAAGAAGTGTTTGATGAACAACTTGGTCTGGAACAGTCTCCGATTATTACAGTCGGCAGTTTAGGAGATTCAGCGGGCCTTTATGGCTCGGCACAGCTGGCTTTCAAGAACTATCAAAACGAGACAAATGTTAAAGAAGGGACTTTATCATGACGAACCTGAAAACCTTGATAAAAAACGCAAGAGTCTATACGCCTGATGCTGTTTTGGATAACGGATGGATCGTGGTCAATTCTGTCGGAAAAATTGACCAGGTTGGAACTGGGGAGGTCGGTGCTGTTGCGTTTGACCGGATTTTGGACGCTGAAGGGGCAGTTGTTTTGCCCGGGTTTATCGATGTGCATATCCATGGCGGAAACGGCTACAGCGTCATGGACGGTACATATGAGGCTTTGTCAGGGATTAGTGCCTTCCATGCCAAGCATGGCACTACATCGTTTTTGGCCACAACCACTTCCGGGTCTAGAGAAAGGATAGCAGCGGCATTACATAACGCCGCGGATTCCATGGACAAGGGGCTCCCGGGGGCAGAAATGGTCGGGATCCATCTTGAGGGTCCGTATCTAAATCTAAAACGGTGCGGAGCGCAAAGTAAAGAGGACATCCGATCTGGTGACCTTGATGAAATAAAGGATTTCCTTCAAGCGGCCAATGGGCGGCTAAAGCTGGCAACTATTGCACCTGAAATCCAAAATGGGATGGAAGTGCTTCAATTTCTTAAGGAACAAGGCGTTACCGTTTCCATTGGACACTCTGATGCCACTTTTGCTGAAGTAAAAGTGGCGGTAGAGAAGGGTGCCAGCCATACGACACATCATTTTAACGGAATGAGCCCGGTACATCACCGCGAACCTGGGGTGGCCGGATCCGGTTTGGTGATGCCTGAGCTGACGACAGAAATCATTTCAGATGGGATTCACGTGCATCCTGCTATGGTAAAACACTTGTTTGACACAAAAGGTCCTTGGAATGTATGTGCGATTACAGATGCTGTCGGTTGTGCTGGACTTCCGGACGGTGAATACGAGGATGTGGTCATGAAAAACGGCCAAGTGCTCCTGAAGGATGGATCAAGTCTGGCAGGCAGTTCTTTAACAATGATCAAAGCCTTTAAAAACGTCCTGACATTCACCGGCTATTCCATTGAAGAGATTTTGCCGTGTTTTACGATGGTCCCTGCTCGTCAAATCGGCATGGATCATCAGAAGGGCTCCATTGAAGCCGGCAAAGATGCTGACTTTTTATTACTAGATTCGGAGCTTGCTATTCTATCTGTCTTTGTGAAGGGGCAAGAAGTCTATTCTACAGTAAAGCAATAATGTTTGATGAAAAAACCAAAAACAGGAAGGGTGTTTTAAAGTGATTAAAGCTGCGTTGATTGGTGCCGGTGCGAGAGGGATGTACTCCTATGCGTCCTATGCGTTAAAAAATCCAAGAGAGATTCAGTTTGTTGCGGTTGCGGAAGGAAATCCGGAACGCCGTGAGAAATTTGCAAAAGCCCATAACATACCAGAAGAAATGCAATTTTCCAGCTGGGAGCAATTGCTGGATCAGCCGAAGCTGTGTGAGGCTTTACTCATTTGTACACAGGACCGGATGCACTACGAGCCTACATTAAAGGCAATTGAAAAGGGCTATAAGATTTTATTGGAGAAGCCAATGTCGCCAGTTCCAGTAGAGTCGCTTGAAATTGCCCAGCAGGCAGAGAAATACGGCAGCCTGCTTTCTGTCTGTCATGTCATGAGATATTCCACTTATTTCCGGGCATTAAAGAAACTATTGGATGATCAGGTAATCGGCAGGGTTATTTCGATCCAGTGGAATGAGAACGTTGGTTTCTGGCATCAGGCTCATAGTTTTGTCCGCGGAAACTGGCGGAATTCCACTGAATCCAGCCCAATGATACTGCAAAAATGCTGCCATGATATGGATATGCTGCAATGGCTGGTCAATGCAGATTGTACGAAGGTATCTTCATTCGGAAGCCTGACGTATTTCAAAGAGGAAAATGCCCCTGAAGGATCAACAGACCGCTGCGTAACTTGTCCGGTCGAGCGGGAGTGCATCTATTCTGCCGTTAAAATGTATTTAAACGAGAAAGATGAATGGCCTTCAAACGTCGTATCCCTGGAGCCAACCTATGAAGCGCGTCTGAAAGGGCTGCAAGAAGGACCTTATGGAAGATGCGTCTATCGCTGTGATAACGATGTTGTTGACCATCAAGTGGTCAATTTGGAATTTGATAATGAAGTAACCGTAGCCTTTACCATGACTGCTTTCACAAATGAAATCAGCCGAACCTTTAAAATTATGGGAACCAAAGGCGAAATCCGCGGGGATGGTTTGAAAAATGAAATTGAAATTAAATACTTCACTGGCCGGGTGGAAAAGGTAATTCCTGAAGTGGTTGAGGGCGGACATGACGGATCCGACACCCTGATTATGGAAGACTTTATCAAACAAGTAAAATCCAATGATAATAATAGCACAACTTCCGCCATGGTTTCTGCGAAAAGCCATCTGATTGCGTTTGCCGCAGAGGAATCCAGGGTAACAGGGAAAACCATTGACATGAACGAGTATATTGCCCAACTGAATGAAAGCAAGGCTGGAGTCTAGTTTTTCATAAGTTCTTAACTGCTTTGATTCTAGCTTCTTACTGGCATTTTTGAGTTTAGAAGATTAAAAGTATGGAGGTTCGAGATGGGAATAAAGCGTTATGTAAAAAGGGGGACGCGGGTGGGTGCCATTGCACTTCTCGCTTTTTCCTTAACAACACCGGGGAGCTTTGCTTCCGGAGGTAACTTACAGAGCACCATGAGCGATCGGTTTGAAGGGAATTTGAACCAGTGGGACAATGTGCCGCATGCGGCAGTTTCCTCGTCGCAGCATCTCGAAGAGTTAAAAGCAGTTGTGCAAAATGGTAAATTATATGCCATGGTAAAAGGCCCGGACCTTGAGGCCAAAGGGACTTGGTACGTTGACCTGGATGCTAACGAAAAAACAGGTCTGTCTATACCTTATTGGGAAAACAGCACGGGAATTGATGTCAAGATTGAAGATGGGCAGGTTTGGACGATACAAGAAGGAAATTGGATCAAAACAGGTTCAGCTTCAGAGGGCTATGAAGGATCTGTATATGAGGTGGAAGTCGACCTTTCACAATTTCCTTATAATCAGACATCGAACCTAAGAATTGCCTTCGCACAACCAGGAAAACAGTACCTGCCTTCACCAGGGGGCTTGATGCTGATTGTGCCGCCGCCATCCGGAGCAGCGTTTGGCCCGGATGTCAATATTTCAGTTGACGGAGATGTCAATGACTGGCAAGGAGTAGAGCCTGCAGCAAAATCTGCAGATGGCCAAACGACGCTTTATGCTGCCGAAGACGAGTCGAATTTGTATGTTCTAGTTCAAGGAAGAATGGCAGAATTTAATGATATTTTTATTGATACCGACCGAAGTGCCGATACAGGTTATACCGATGCCGGCTGGCCAGAGTTTGGCGGGGATTGGTTAATTGAAAATGGCGGGCTGTTTAAAAGCACTGGAGC
The DNA here is from genome assembly GCF_055381825.1 of Neobacillus sp. B24. NCBI lineage: Bacteria > Bacillati > Bacillota > Bacilli > Caryophanales > Bacillaceae > Neobacillus > Neobacillus sp. B24. The sequence goes on from NZ_AP035777.1 coordinate 701,915, forward strand.
CGGCTGGAACTGGGGGCCGGCAGCAGGGGCATCCATCGAATATGCCGAAAATGGTACCGGTAATCAAAGGGTCATTGAATATAAAGTTCCGCTTTCGGACTTAGATTTATCAAAAGCCCGGCCGATCACACTTGGATTAGCCTCGAATGATATTCGTGTACCTGCCGCCAATCAGCACACACCTTTAGTGGTTCCGCCGATGCCAAAAATCGTGGTGGACGGGAATGGTGATGAATGGGAAGCACTGCCAATCGTTGCCACTGGTGAAGGAAGGGTTACAGCGTTAAAGGCATTTGCAAGAAATGGAAAAATCTCAGTTCTTGCACAGGCCCAGTCGTTTGCCCAAGAAACCAATCTGTTTATTGACAGTGATCGTAATCCGGAAACCGGCTATGTAGGCTGGGAGTATAAACGTACCGGAGCGGACTATCTTGTGCAAAATGGAACATTGTACAGAAGCACAGGAGCAGGGTGGTCCTGGGAGGAAATTGGCCCCGTTCCTTGGGTGGTAAAAGATGCTTCTGAGCAAGGACAACAGCTCTTAGAAACCGAAATTGATCTCTCCTCCTATGACAATGGAGGCGAGACGATGAGTGTGGCACTCGGAGTTGGCGGGGATTACGCACCTGCTAAAAACAGCGAAGGGGAATATGCGCTTGCAGCGGGTCCTTCAGGCGGTTCCATTACCGTTGACGGAAAAGATGACGACTGGGCAAGTATTGACCAAGTCATCAAAGGAAAAGGAGAAACCATCACACTGAAGGCCGCTCAGGACAAGAAAAAGGTTTACCTGCTCGCTGAAGGAAAGAATATTAATACCCAAAACCAGTTTTATCTGGATACGGATGCCAATGCGGAAACAGGGATGAAGTCCACCCTTTGGACGGATTTTGGCCCTGATGCCATGATCCAATACAATCATTTGTATTTGTTTAATCAACAGAAAAATGATTGGGAAGATCAAGGACCTGTTCATGCTGAAATCACAGCTGATTATGCGAAGTTCTATTTTTATCAAGACCAGATTGGAAGGCGGAGCGCAGAACCAATCACTCTTGGATATGTCGGGAAACAGGCTTATCACCTGCCTGCTTCAGGGGAAGCACCTCTGGAATTGAACCAAACCATTCAGACCCAAAAATCTATCGGATTTGAACCAAAGGAAAACTTTGAAGTGCTGAACAATCCATATAAGGGCTGGGTTGGGTGGGCCAATACTAAGCAGCCGCTTGTCCAGCCGCATTCTCTCGTTTATGCCAATATTTCATGGCGTGAACTGGAACCTGAAAAAGGGAAATTCAACTGGGAAGAGATTGAAAGCAAATTCCAGTTTGAGAAATGGCAGCAGGAGGGGACAAGAATCAATCTTCGTTTTGTCCTTGACGATCCAGGTAATGGTCCGGAGAAGGATATACCGGATTGGCTGTATGACGAATTAGTAAAGGCTGAAGGCCAGGAAGGTGCCGGTAAATGGTACGATACTCCTTCATCCGTAGTCGGGAAAGGGTTTGCACCAAATTACAGCAGCCCGACTCTAATTGCGGAACATGAGAGAGCGGTTCAAGCTTTGGCAGACAGGTATAACAATCACCCAGGCATTGCCTTTATCCAAATCGGCAGCCTTGGGCATTGGGGCGAATTCCATAATTGGCCGGAAGAAGTATCGGGCAAGTTTCCAAGCTTGTCAGTTTCGGACCAATATGTAAGCCATTACCTCGAGAACTTTACCAATAAAATGGTCGGTATGCGAAAGCCATTCCCGATTGCAGCAGACAATAAACTCGGTTTATTTAATGATGTATTTGGAAGCAAAGGGGCAACCGATACTTGGGTAGATTGGACCGTAAACGGTTGGAACGAAATTGGCTCATATGTGGATAATGGGCAGGATCCTCAAGAAGCACAGGCAGCTTCCAAAATGCCTGATTTCTGGAAGTACGCTTTTTCGGGTGGCGAATTCCATAGTGGAAATACGCGTTTATCGGTCGGAGACAGTACAATCATGGAATCACTAAGGGAAGCAAGAGTCAGCCACACTTCCTGGCTTGGTCCATCCTCTCCAGCATCTTACGTAAAAGGGAAAGATATTACGGAGAGCGAACAAGCGAATATTGATTTACTGCATAATACAATGGGCTACCGCTTCGTATTGGAATCGGTCCAACACGATCACAAAGGAGAAATCGGTGGTGGGCTGAAACTGTCTTTCCTTTGGAACAATAAAGGGGTTGCTCCGTTTTACTTCGATTGGCCTTTGGCTGTTGCACTCCAAGACAATAAAGGCAATATTGTCACTGAAAGTATCCATAGGCTGGATTCAGTTGATATCCGCGAGTGGCTGCCAGGCAGACACGAAGTGAATGTTGATTACTCTCTTTCCAAGAAGCTGAAACCGGGACGTTATCAGCTAGTGATTGCGATTCTCGACCCAGCGACTGGAAAGCCTGGCATTAAGTTAGGTATTGAAGGGGATAGGCCTGATGGCTGGACCCAGCTTGATGCTGTAACAGTGTCCAGATAACCAAAGAGGGGCAGGGGTAACAGTGCATCCCCCTGCTCTCTTTCCATCATATGTTATAGAGTAGACTGTTCAATCTTTAAAGGGCAGGTAAGAAAAGTTTAGGAAAACCATTGTTAGGTAACGTGGTGGAGGCCAGCATGCAACAAAATAGGAATCAATTAACGGCGTTAAAAACCTTCTTCTTCTTTTTCGGCGGCGCAAATGTACTGATTGGTCCGTTCCTGCCGATTTATTTAACCCATCAAGGGTTTTCGCCAGCAAAAGTCGGATTGATATTGGGCGTAGCCACATTTTGCGGGGTAGTGGCCCAGCCATTCTGGGCTTACATGAGTGATCGGTACAAAACGGTAAAAAAAATTCTTCTCATCTTGATTATCGCGTGTTTAGCGCTTAGTGCGGGTTTGTTTTTCAGTAACGTATTTCTAATTGCGATTTTATTTGCTTTACTATTTTATTTAGTCTGGTCTCCCATTGGTGTATTAACGGATAGTTTAGCAATCAAAACGGTAAGCATCAGCGGAGAAAGTTATGGGAACATAAGGCTGTGGTCATCCGTCGGTTTTGCCGGGTTTGCTATATTGGCCGGTCCGTTGCTGGAGAGGTTTGGCATTCAATGGTTATATCTCTATTTTTGGCTGTTATTAATCATCATGGTCATTAGTTTGAAACCGATTCATGACCATAATGAATCATCGAAGGCGGTTGAATTACGGGATGTTAAAGAACTCGTAAAGAACAGGGAATTTGCTTGGTTCCTGCTGCTAATCTTTTTTTTATCCATTCCATTCGGATTTAATAGTATGTTTACCCTCTACATGAAAGACCTAGGGGCTGGAGAAAAGCTGATTGGACTGGCTACGATGATTTCTGCAGGCAGCGAAGTTCCATTTTTTTATTTTTTAACAAAATATGTGGGGAAGCATAATGAGTTGTTTATGCTTAGTATCGTAAGTCTTTTATATACGTTTCGCTGGTTTATCACGGCGATAATTGTATCTCCGCTCATTTTAACGTTATTTCAAATTACTCAAGGGGTTACGTTTGCTGCCTTTTGGTTAATTTCTTTACAATTTGTCGTTCGGATTGTTCCTGATTATTTACGTGGTACCGGTCAATCTTTATTGGCGATGATGTGCTTCGGTGTGGTATCCATCTTTGGAAACATTGTTGGCGGTTGGTTTTTTGAGTCATTTGGCGGCCAGAAAATGTATATGATGATGGGGATGGTTGCCTCCGTTGCTACCATATTATTTTTTATCACATTCCGTTTTCAACAAAAACAAAAACACCGTATTCAAGAAGAAAGCGGTCTGGTTGAAAAAAACTGAATGTTGCTATCATTCTTGTTTATACAAATCTGACATTCTATTACTAACATTACATCCTGGAGGGGATATTTATGGCTAATATCACGAAATCGAAAATTGTTAATACGCGGGAAATGTTTGCCAAGGCACAAAGAGAAAAGTATGCAGTCCCTGCTTTTAATATTCACAATTTGGAGACGATCCAAGTTGTTGTTGAAACAGCAGCCGAAATGAAGTCTCCTGTCATCCTGGCGGCTACACCTGGAACAATTGAGTACGCCGGGGGAGAGTATGTCGTGGCCATCGCGGAAGCGGCAGCCCGAAAATATGATATCCCGATTGCTGTCCATTTGGATCACTTTGAAACGTTTGATGAAATCAAGAAATATCTTGATATGGGGGTTAAATCCTGCATGATCGATGCCTCCCACCATTCCTTTGAAGACAACGTCCGTATCGTAAAAGAGGTTGTAGAATATGCTCACAGTTTAGATGTAACGGTAGAGGCAGAGCTAGGGCGCCTAGGCGGTGTCGAGGATGACCTTGTGGTTGACGAAAAAGATGCGAAATATACCAATCCAGATCAGGCTAAAATATTTGTCGAGTTGACCAATATTGATTCACTGGCAGTCGCCATCGGCACAGCCCATGGCCTGTATAAAGGCGAACCGAAAATCGATATCGAGCGTTTAGCGGAAATTCAAAATTTAGTAGATGTTCCGTTAGTCTTACATGGCGCTTCCGACGTTCCCGTCGAAACAGTTCAAAAAACGATCGAACTGGGAATCTGTAAAGTGAACATCGCCACCGATTTAAAAATTCCGTTTTCAAATGCTGTAAAAGCCTACTTTGCCAGCCATGCCAATGAAAGCGACCCAAGAAAATATTTAACCCCAGGAAAAATAGCAATGAAACAAATCGTGATTGATAAAATCAACATGTGCGGCAGTGCCGGAAAAGCATAACGGTGCTATTTGTTAGAAAAGTAGTGGGGCCTGACCCCCGGTGCATTAATTCGTTAACGCGCTGGTGGACCTGGACCCGAAAATATTTGGTAAGGATAAAAGGCACCCCTAAGGATGCCTTTTTTTCATAAATTAAGATGTGTTTCCGACGAAATAGCCGAAATAGTGGCTTGATATATTTTGATTCTTTTCGGATCTTTTAAGAAATGCATGCTAATTAAGTCAATTAGATATAGTGTACTTAAATCTAAACCAGTTGATAAACTTGCATTACGAACAGGATGAATGGTCCACAATACTTCATCCGATAATTTTGTAAGCGGAGTATTGCCATAGGCAGTCAGCGAAACAAGCTTAGCACCATTTTCTTTCGCTTTCGTTACAGAAGTGATTAATTCCCTTGTTTGCCCCGACCGAGAAAAAGCTAAAAGCTGATCACCTTTCTTTACTAAAGTACTTCTGATGATCATTAAGTGCGGGTCAGTCACTGCTTCACAAAGGAACCCCATTCGACTCAATCGATAGTTTAATTCCTGTGCTGCAAGACCCGAACTTCCTAAGCCATAAATATAAATCCGCCGTGCCTCTGTAATCAATTTAAGTGCTTTTGCAATGGATTCATGATTGTTAAGACCTTGGATATCGCGGAAGGTATCCACATACTGACTTCTTAATTGTGAATCGATATCTTCGTTTTCTTCATGATGAGTTTCTCTTGCAAGCTTTAATTTCAATTCTACAAAACTTTGGCAAGACACTTTTTTACAAAATCGTGTAATCGTGGCAATCGATACATCTGTCTTATCAGCGATATCTTTGATATGGCTCTGCGAAGCTTCTGTGGGAGAAGAAAGCAAATAATCCGCTATGCCTTTTTCCTTATCTGAGAAGGAAGAATATTTAGATTGAATCTCCTTCAAAAGCGTAACCATTGATTACTCCTTTCCCCTGATGATTGCCCTTTAATCCCGCTTAATTTCTTCGGCAAAGCGAATCGTGATTTGCTGTGGCCGTGTAATCGCTCCACCTACGACGACTGAATGAGCACCAAGGCGAAGTACCTCTCTTGCCATTTCAGGAGTCATAATATTACCCTCAGCTACGACAGGGATTGAGACATTATTAAGGATGATTTTAATAAATTCAAAGTCATTCTCGTATAGTTTACATCCTTTTGTCTCGTTTGTATAACCATATAGGGTAGTGGATACACAATCAAACGCCAAACGTTCTGCCTCCAATGCGTCTTCTAAAGAGGAGATGTCTGCCATAAGTTGAATATGTGGATGATTCTCCTTTACGTATGAAACCAGGTCAGATAATGATTCTCCATTTGGACGCTCTCTAAGTGTTGCGTCCATCGCAATCATTTCGCAACCCGACTCAATAAGTTCATCCACTTCACGTTTCGTAGGGGTGATAAAGACTTCACTGTCTGCATAATCCCGCTTGACAATTCCGACAACAGGAAGGTCCACCTCTTTTTTAATTTCGATAATATCATGTTTTGAATTTGCCCGAATGCCTGTTGCTCCGCCTTGTTTGGCAGCAAGGGCCATTTTTGACATGATAAATGAGCTGTGAAGCGGCTCATTTTCTAAGGCTTGGCAAGAAACGACAAGACCTTTTTTAATTTGTTCTAACATTTTTTCCACCTGCTTAGCTGTAATTTCATTTGGATGATTGGGCCTTTTAAAAAATTATCTAATTTTATTGATCTCATTCTTTAAGATTTCAGCAAGTGCTCCATAGACGACCTGAACACCTGAGCCTATTTTGAAAACGCCTTTTGCCTTTAAGTTTCCTTTCCAAACTGAATCATCGGCAACGATACTGGTATCTTTTACTGTCACCCTTAATCTAGTAATACATGCATCGACATCAACTAAGTTGTCTCTGCCTCCCAAGGCAGCAATTACTTCTTCAACATCAACGTCTTTTAACAGAGCGTCTTTCTTTGTATATAATTTATTCTCAGAATCCTCACCACGTCCTGGTGTTTTAAGATTCAATTTCAAAATCAGAACTTTAAAGACATAGTAATAGATAATCGCTGTTGGAATTCCTAGAATCAGAATCCAAATATAATTCGTTTTTGCATTTCCCTGTAATAAACCGAATAAGGTAAAGTCAATAATCCCTCGTGAAAAAGTAACCCCTACAGAAACATCGAGAGCATATAATACAGCATACGATATTCCCTCTAATACTGCATGGATTCCATAAAGCAGTGGTGCTACAAAAAGGAATGTAAATTCGATTGGTTCGGTAATTCCTGTTAAGAATGATGTGAGGGCAGCAGAAAATAGGATACCGCCAACCACTTTTTTATTTTTTGTATCCGCTGTTTTATACATGGCAAGGGCAGCCGCTGGGAGACCAAACATCATTGGCAGGTAACCGCCTGTGAAATATTTAGTGGCTTCGGCAGAGAATTTTGTCACACTTGGATCAGCCAGCTGAGCAAAGAAAATACTTTGTCCTCCTTGCACGAGTTTCCCGGCTACTTCCATTTCACCGCCCAGTGGTGTATACCAGAATAATGGATAAATGGCATGATGCAGACCAAAGACATTGAGAAGCCGCATTAAAGATCCATAGAAGAACATTCCAATCGCGCCGGTTCTGCCAAAGAACTCTGAAAAAGTCGAAATGCCAATTTGAACATATGGCCAAACAAATGGAATAATGGCACCGACTAAGCTGATGGATAACACTGAAATAATCGGAATATATCTTACACCAGAGAAGAAGGATAGTGCATCCGGAAGCTTTTTGTCATAATACTTATTTGCCAAAAAGGCTACCAGCAGACCAACGATAATTCCTCCAAGCACCCCAATCCTAACGGTGAAAATGCCGAGTTCATATCCATAGACACTTGCTTGTCTGGTTGCTTCTACTGCATCCATTCCTTTTGACAAGAAGTAGTCGACCGAAGTAGTGGCAGGAGTATGACCTAAAAATCCTAAAATAGTACTAATGATAACATGCATAACAAGAAAAGCGATCGAGGCTGATAACCCAGCTGCACCTTTTTCCTGCAATGCTAACCCTGAAGCAATACCAACTGCGAAAATTAATGGCAAGTTACTAAAAACGACATTTCCGATTGCAGACATAATGCTTAAAATATAGTACAAAATTGTGCCTTCACCGAGGATTCCACCTAATCCATAGGTATCAACCATGACAGGGTTGGTGAAAGCAGCACCGATTCCCAGCATCAGTCCTGCAATTGGCAGAACAGCAATAGGAATCATAAAAGCCTTCCCTAGACGTTGAAGTTTTTCAAACATTCCGATCCCTCCATTATTTTGGATTTTTAACGCTTTTAGTTGTACCAACTATATGAAAATAGTTTTCAAAACCTATGATGTTATGAAAACTATTTTCATGTATATTATATAAGATCAATAGAATAATATGCAATAAAAAATTTAACCGCTTTCATTTGAGTGCGGGGGGAACCACGGGAACCAAAGGAACCATGGGGACGGTTCTAATGGTGCTTTCCGAGTACTGAGGAGCCAGCAGAACCGTCCCCATGGTTCCGGTTCTTCCAAAAAAAGAAACCCTTCGTATGAAAGGTTTCTTTTTGGATTGAGCACCTAAATAGTTTTTGAGGCTGCTAGTATGTCTAAATACGTTCCAGCCTTCCTGTCTTTGCATTTAGTGGCATCGATAAAAGCGTTAAATATCCGCTTAGAGGTTTCATCAACTGATGTTAGATGTTCGGGATGCCATTGAACACCGAGAACAAAGAAGTGATGTTGGCTTTCAATGGCTTCGACAACCCCGTCACTTGAAGCGGCACTGCTAATGAACCCAGGGGCCGGGTCCTTAACAGCCTGATGGTGGAAACTGTTAACCTTAAATTGGGTGCAGTCTGAAATACTGTGGAGCAGGGTCCCTTCCTGTGTTCGTACAAAATGAGATAAATGGGTTTGAGGTGCACGTTGGGAATGCTGGAGCAGCCCGCTTTTTTGACTGTAAAGGTCCTGGTACATATTCCCGCCAGCCGCTACATTTAGTATTTGCACACCACGGCATATGGCCAAAATGGGAAGGTTGGCCCCAAGCGTTTTTTCAATCAGAGCAAGCTCAAGTGCATCCCGTTCAGGCATAATTTCCCCCAGACCGGGGATAGGTTCTTCTCCAAAAAAAGTAGGGTCAATATCTACTCCCCCGCTCAATACTAACCCGTCTATATGTTGAACAATCTCATCGATAACAGACAAATCCTTACTATAAGGCAGGATATAAGGGACGCCTCCGGCCAAAAGAACCGAATGAAGGACATCATGATCCAGGGCTAATCTTCCTTCACGAAGTGATGCGGTTACGCCGATAATTGGTTTCATGGTACCATTCCTCTCAAGTAATCTATCATTTATAAATATTCTAAAGTTTATAGAGCCCTTTTTCTATACTTATTTCATTATTCTGATATTGAATATTAGAAAAAAAGCCCTATTCTGATATCGATATATTATAATAAAAATATAGAATGGAGTAATTTGGAAGAGACTCTAGGAGATATTTAAAGAGCAGCTTTTATTTGATCGACAGGTTATGGCCGTACAGCATCAAGATTCCGGAAGAAGTCAATTTCAACTGAAGGAAGATGATGATGATGCTTGATAATCGATCGGCGCAAAGCAAGTTGTGCTTGCAGGGAAGTCTTACCCTATGGAAATAACGTTTTTGGATTTCATTTCCGAATTAAGCGTCAATCCGGCATTGATATTTACGACATTACTGACATTGGGCGTCATCCTTGTCAATGGATGAACGGATGCTCCCAACGCCATCGCCACCTGTGTCTCGACCCGTGCCATGAAGCTGAATACAGCGATGTTCATGGCGGCAGTATTCAACCTGCTCGGTGTCATTGCTATGACACTGCTCAATCAAAAGGTAGCCGAGACCATTTACAATATGGTCGACTTCCACGGTAATGTAAATAATGCATTGGTCGCGTTATGCGCAGCTTTGGTAGCAATCGTGCTCTGGGCAACGGCAGCCTGGATATTTGGCATTCCAACAAGTGAGAGCCACGCATTAATTGCCGGGCTTTCTGGAGCAGCCATTGCTTTACAGGGAGGCTTCGCTGGAATTAATGGAAGTGAGTGGATCAAGGTTCTTTATGGTCTGGCACTTTCCACTGCGCTCGGATTTGTACTGGGATTTGTGGCAGTGAAGCTTGTTGAGTTTTTCTTTAGGGGATTGGGACATCACAAAACAAGGGGTTTTTTTGGAAAAGCTCAGATTGTATCCGCAGCAGGCATGGCTTTTATGCATGGGGCGCAGGATGGCCAGAAATTCATTGGGGTATTCTTGCTTGGAATGTTTCTGGCAAAAGGTCAGGCACAAACCGCTGAAGTGATCATTCCAATCTGGCTCATGGTCCTTTGCGCTGCCGTGATGGGGATTGGTACATCGATTGGCGGCGCCCGCATTATCAAGTCTGTGGGCATGGATATGGTCAAACTGGAGAAATATCAGGGGTTTTCTGCAGATTTGGCTGGGGGGCTGTGTTTATTTCTCTCCACTGCCAGTGGAATTCCGGTTTCAACGACCCATACAAAAACAACGGCAATCATGGGTGTAGGAGCGGCAAAGCATATCCGAAATGTCAATTTGGGCATTGTCCGTGAAATGGTCCTGACCTGGGTGCTTACTTTCCCCTGCTGCGGGTTGGTCGGGTACTTGATGGCAAAGCTGTTCCTTTGGATTTTTTAATGAGGGAAATGGCAATCTGATAAAGAAACTCTATCAATCCCAGACAAGTTCTTTTTGCAGAGGATGGAGGAGGAAATCTTCTATATTTGACTATAGATGTTGTTGCAGCTGCAGCACTCTACTAGTATGAGAATAGGCGGAGAAATTCCTGTTAATGATATAGGGGGGAGCCTAAGAAGCCGATATAAGCGGAAAAATTCCGTTTAACTCCTCTAAATAAGACAAAATCCAAAGATTTGGTCAATATAAGCGGAAAAACTCCGCCTATATACAAGGAAATATGGGTATTTCCCAATTTAGCCGGAATTTATCCGTTTATTTTTCATGGAACCACGGGGACGGTTCTCATGGCGCCTTTCTAGTACCAGTGGAGCCAGCAGAACCGTCCCAGTGGTTCTTTTGGTTCTCTCCTCCTGGGCCTATATGCTTATTCCATCTTGCTCTCAAATCATTTACCTTAAATAGTGGATTAGAGCTTAGGAGGATATAATGGGGAGAAAAGCAAGTTGGTTTATATTTATTTTTATGATGATCTTTTCCTTAATTGGATGTGAAAGTAATAAGGAAAAGCAAACAGAGGAGAAGGGTACTAGTACTGCTGTTGTAAAGAATACAAACGAAGAACCAAAAAATATAGAGGAAAAAAAGGCTCCGGTGAACATCCGGTTAAGCGGTGAAGTAGTGGTTGAAAATGGAGAGATTGTCGTCAAAGGGAAAAGTAACTTATTGGAAGGGACAGATGTTAGAATTGATTGGCTGGATCGGCCTTTTTCGATTCGAAACCCGATTTGTCTACTTTGCGACAAGGTAGCTGTTGTTGATAAGGATGGCAATTTTACTTTTGAAATATCGCAGGATCTACAAAGCTATGGATACATTTATGTGACGATGGAAGTCGTTCTTGGCGGATTGGGACAGGAAGATGAGATTGAGGCGGTTTATGGTGAACGTGGGGAGAACTTGAAAGGGCCTTTTGTTGCTAAACATGAAATATTAGGTGAAAAATATCAAAAAATATTTACCTCGCTTCTTGTATCACCTCATGGAGATCAAACCGTGTATAAGATTGAAACACCAAAACGGGGAAAGGTGCCGGCTGATGTTGGAAGCACGAAGGTATGGATCCAACCGGAATTAACGAATGACCATCAATATTTCTATGTAAAAGGGAAGTGAACTTAATAGAGGGAACAGAATTAACGGCTTCCTATTTTTCATCTGGAGACGCAACACTCGCACAAAATTGGGTCAGTTCCACTACGAATGTTGTGAGTGACGGTACTTTCTCATTGCAAATTCCGTATGAGAGTATCACGGAAAATGGCATTATTGTGATTACCTCAAAGGGCAATAATCGACATGTGCTGCAAACAAAGATGAAAGAAATTTATGGTGAAAACTTCGAAAAAATGAGCGGCGAGCAGGTTGTGCCAAATGAAGAGGGCGGAAATATGATTAAAGTTCTTCTTTATCCAAAACCGCCAATCGTTAAAGCTCCGGAAGAAACACGGCTTACGACAGATGGGGAAGAAACAAAAATTCAATTGCCTGAAGACATCTTATTTGATTACGATCAAAGCGATTTGAAGCCTGATGCACAAAACATATTGAATGAGTTACTTCTATCATTAGAAACATTGAAATTGGACACAGTGATTCAAATTAATGGCCATACCGACAATACAGGTGATGACCAATATAATATGACCTTATCGGAAAAAAGGGCGAAATCGGTAGAAGCCTACTTACGCCAAAGCGGAAAGGTTTCCCATATTACGATAAGTACAACCGGATACGGAGAAACAAAACCAATTACATTAGACGACTCAGCGGAAGGCAAAGCAAAAAACCGTCGAGTAGAAATTGTGATAAATCCAAAATAAGAGGGAACAGCGGGACCACGGGGACGGTTCTAATGGTGCTTTTCTAGTACACGAAGCGCCAGTAGAACCGTCCCCGTGGTCCCACCCGTGGTCCCAAAACTTTGTTTTAAAATTTGGTAATGATATGATTATTGAAATGTATGGAAAAGTGCTTTGTAACGTGGTAAGTGTAAGGAGGAAATAGGTAAATGGATAATTTACAGGATAAATATAGCTTGGACAAATTTTCGTTATCAAAAGTAAAGCATCTTGAAATGAATTTTAATGATCATACCGTAAGTTTAACCGATCAAACCCTTCGTGAAAGAAAAGAAAAGCTTTTAAAGGCCATGAGTGAAAAGGGGTTTGATCTCATTTTTGTATACGCTGACCGAGAACATGGGGCCAACTTTGAGTATGTAACAGGCTTTATTCCCCGATTTGAAGAAGCAATGTTAGCAATCGATTCAAAGGGCCATGCAACATTATTTCTTGGTAATGAAAATTTAAAGCTGGCACAATATTCACGAATACCGGCGGATACTGTACATGTACCTCACTTTTCCTTGCCTAATCAGCCAATGGAAAATCAAAAAAGCTTCAAAGATATTATTGGCGATGCGATTAACTTTGACGGAAAAACTATTGGCGTTGTAGGATGGAAGGTATTTACCAGCAGACATGAGGAGAATCATCAATTGTTTGATGTTCCCTATTTCATTGTAGATACATTACAAAAACTGGCCCAGGAACATTCTGCAAATGTAACGAATGGCAGTGAAATTTTTATCGGTGAAAACGGCGGCATCCGAACCATTAATAATGCCGATGAGATTAACTACTATGAGTTTGGTTCGAGTTTGGCATCAGATTGTGTATTAGATGCACTAAGTCACCTCGAAATCGGAAAAACCGAAACCGAATTGGCTTCATTGCTCTCAAGATTCGGGCAGCCGCATAATGTCACAACTATCTGTGCTACTGGAGACCGCTTTACGAATGCGGTTATTTACCCGAGGAAAAAAGCTGTCCAGCTAGGTGATAGGTTTTCCATTACAACCGGTTATAAAGGCGGATTAGCAAGCAGAGCGGGGTATGTGGTATCAAAAACGGAAGAGCTTCCTAATGAAGTTCAAGATTATCTGGAGAGAGTGGCAATACCATATTACTCGGCTGTAGTAGCCTGGTTAGAAAATATTAAACTTGGGATGACAGGCGGCCAATTATATAATGTGATCGAGCAAGTCTTGCCAAAGGAAAGATATCATTGGCATTTAAATCCTGGACATTTTACAGCAGATGAAGAATGGTTATCTTCTCCGGTTTATCCTGAGTCTAGCACGGTTCTAAAGAGCGGAATGTTATTCCAGATTGACATCATTCCTTCCGTTCCCAATTACGGAGGGGCCAGTGCCGAAACGGGAATCGCGTTGGCGGATGAGAAATTACGAAACGAAATCGAACAAAACTACCCACAATTATGGGAGCGGTTTACAAAGAGAAGAAACTATATACAACAGGAATTACATATTCAGCTACATCCTGAAGTTCTCCCTTTATCAGATACAGTAGGCTACTTTAGACCCTACCTATTAAACAAAGAAGAAGCCTTACTATATCAACCGGAAGACTAAAGTGAGCGAAGGACCACGGGGACGGTTCTCATGGCGCTTTTCTAATATGCGAAGAGCCCCAGTAGAACCGTCCCCGTGGTTCCCGTGGTTCTCCCGTAGTTCCCCAGGGCGAAGCCAAACTTGACAGAATGTTTTATAAATAGTAATATTTAGTGCGTAAATATAGTGATTAAATGATTTTCTGAATATAGATAACTTTAGCATGCGGTTAATAGTCTCATATTGGCTTAATGAAAAAGGAACTCTATAGAAAGTAGAAATCAAAAAAATCCCTTCGTTTTAAAGGGATGAACTTGATAAACGGTAGACTGTTTAAAAGCCAAATATGGCAGTTAAAAGTAAACCGGCAATTTTTAATGTTTGATGGTTTTATTATGACTATCAAACATGGAAATTGCCGGTTTTTTTGTTTTTTTAAAATACGTTGTGCTGGAAGAACTTCATTCAAATTTAAAAGTTTATTAACTTTGTATCTATTATTCTAATGGAGGTGAGATAGATGTTGCATTATTTAGGGCTTGTCTCATGGCCAACTGCATTTTTTATTGTGCTTGGTGTTTCTTTGCTAAGCGGAATCCTCCTGCTATCAAGAAGGATTCCCTTATATTTTGTTCGTTTTCACACCGGAATGATTTCGTTACCTCCAATTGTCGCTCTGTTAGGGCTTGTCACCAACAAGGGACGTGTAATAGTTGGTCCTTGGAGTTTTGATTCCCTCTCCTGGCTCCTAGCCCTGTTTGTTCTGACCATTGGGGTCATTGTCCAACGCTTTTCTGTTCGTTACTTATTCGGTGATCGGTCTTATCGTAAATATTTTATCCTGCTGACGATTACAACATTTGCCAACGCTCTTACCTGGATTAGCAATGATCTTCACCTTTTACTGGTCTGTTGGGGAGCTGCACTGTTGGGACTGACATGGCTTATTAGGGTAAATAAGGAGTGGCAGGTGTCGAAAAAAGCGGCGGCCATGACCGGACGAGTCTTTTTAATAAGTTGGGTTATTTTGGTGCTAGCCTTTACCTGGATTGGTCTAGCCACAGGACATTGGCAGCTTTCGGCTTTATTTGAGAAACACAATCTGGCACAGCTTGCTTCATGGCAGAGGACCTGTATAAACCTCTTATTGATACTGGCGATGGTGATTCCGTCTGCACAGTTTCCTTTCCAACGCTGGCTATTAAACTCTGTTGTTGCGCCGACGCCTGTTTCAGCTGTCATGCATGCTGGCATTGTGAATGCTGGGGGTCTCATGCTGACCCGCTTTGCACCGCTTATAAGCGGCGATGGGGCACAGATCATTTTACTCGTTTTGTCCAGTATCTCCGTGCTGCTGGGGACCGGAATCATGCTGGTCCATGTAGATTACAAACGACAACTGGTGGGCTCAACCATCGCTCAGATGGGGTTCATGCTCATACAGTGTGCATTAGGCGCCTATTTGGCAGCCATAACGCATGCCATCCTGCATGGACTATTTAAAGCGAGCCTTTTCTTACAGGCCGGGTCCGCCATTCAGCACCAGAGGCCAAAATCCTTCAAGGACGGTCCGCTGCCCTATTTGTGGATCATGACCGGAGGAATTTTAGGTTTCCTTACCGGAATGGGATATTGGCTTGCCTCACATGGAGAGGGGTATCAACTGATCAGTACTTTCATTTTAGGCTGGTCCGTGACATACGCTTGGATCGGACTGGTGGCTTTTGCGAATGGCCGTGTTGGCCGGCTGGCTGGATTGACTTTCCTCGCGGGAGCAGCATTACTGTTTAACATCATCCATACCGCCTTAGACAGTCTGTTACAGGAAAGTGTTCTGATTGGAAGTCAAGCACCTGCACCTGCAATCATCTTAGTCCTGTTGATACTGCTTGGCAGCAGTTGTTTTGGGTTATGGTTAGCTAACCATCGCTCTTCCACCATATTTAGCGTTATGTACCTTTGGCTCGTCCATTTGGGGGAGCCTCACAAAGATTTAGTGGAAAGTCACCCACATTATTTGGCGAATTTCTTATCCAATAGGAGGTCGTTTTAGATGTCAACGACATTAGCCAAGACTTTAGATTGGGGAAAGGGTTCAGAAGAACTTGATATTTATGATTTAGTAAAATCAGCATGTGAAGTCATCGCGCCCCTTGGCCCGATAAGCAAATTTGCTGCACGCAGCCCGTGGATGGGCTTGGAGCGGCAATCATTTGAACAGACGGCACGACGTTTCCAAGACATTTTTGAATTATTTCCCACTGATTCGGTATTGCAGAAGGCACGGAATCAAGGTGAAATTGAGTTAAAATTTTTGGAAGAAGGACTTAAGCAGTGGCTTGAAAAACAGTCTTTCAATCTTCCGCGTGTGATTGTTGAGCAGTTTTGCACTGCTGCCCTTTTGCAGGAGAAGCACCCGTCCAACTGGATCGTCTCACCCGAAGTAAAAAGAATGGCCAAGAAATTAAGGAGTATTAAATCAGAGATAAAAGCAAGACAATCGGTGCAAACTGTTAGTCAACATTATGATCAGATTAGTGGTAAGGGAATTTCACGGGACCTTGATACTCATATGATTAAATGGTGTAAATTGTTCCTTGACGAGTCTCAGGCGGTTTGGTCGATGCCAAATCGCGAGGAAGGCTTCTACCATGCTTGGCGAAGGCTCGTTCCCTTTGATCCAGCCCTAAATCATGAGGAACGAAGGCAGTTGAAAAATTTGCCGAAAGAAGCAGACAACGCTTTACAAGAAGCGTTATCACAATTGGGGATAGCTGATTCAGAGGTTCAAGCATATTTGGAAGCCCATTTACTTGCCTTACCGGGCTGGGCAGGAATGATGCTTTGGCGCTCAAAGCAACACATAACGGATATGTTCATGCTTACGGACTATCTCGCAGTAAGAATTTCCATGGAGCGAGTGTTGATGCAGCCCAATCTTCCTTCCTCTAATCAAAAAAAGGCCGAGGGAGGGCTTCTGGAATCGTTAATTGCTGCCTGGCTTCACTGGGGAGACCTGCCCATCCAGGCATGGTCACAGCTGCCTGTTGAAGAGCAAAAAGCGCGTTTGACCCTTGCCTGGCGATTTGATAAGATAATCCGCAATAAACTTTGGCTGGAAGCTTGGGAAAAAACATATGAAAATCAATTAATGAAAAAAATTAACACAAAGCCGCAGACTGCGGACAAAATCAAGCCTGCATCGGCACAGTTTGTATTTTGTATTGATGTGCGTTCAGAGCCATTTCGCCGTAAATTGGAACAAACAGATGGGGTTGAAACCTTTGGAGCAGCCGGTTTCTTCGGCCTGCCGATTGAAACCTGCAAACTCGAAAGCGAACATAGCCATCCCTCCCTGCCGTTCCTGTCAAAACCGCAATTCAAAGTAAAAGAATACTTGCCTGAATATGAATACGAACCATTTCAGCAGCGAAAGCAGGCTGTAGATTCACTTAATGATACATTTAAAACGATGAAACACAACCTGGTCACAAGCTTATTACTGCCAGAAATCAGTGGACCATGGCTTAGTATGCAGACGCTGGTCCGCACTTTTACGCAAAGGAGTGGAGGACGCCTCTCCAGGAAGCTCCTAACCAAATGGATGAGGAAACCGGCAACGGTGTTAACGCTTGACCGGATTCACACTCCTAATGAGGAGTTACCGATTGGTTTTTCTGAAGAGGAGAAGGTGCATTATGCCGAGCAGGCCTTGAGAATGATCGGGCTCACCAATCATTTCGCTCCCTTAGTGGTGATTTGCGGACATGGAAGCCACAGTACAAATAATCCATATGCTGCTTCGCTTGACTGCGGAGCCTGCGGTGGAACATCAAGCGCCTTTAATGCGCGGGTGCTCGCAACCTTGTGTAATCTTCCAAGTGTAAGAAAGTCCCTCGTGGAAAAGGGGATTTCTATTCCGGAGGATACTGTTTTTGCGGCTGCAGAGCATATTACAACAGTCGATGAATTACATTGGGTCTATCTTCCGAAACTATCAGATAATGCGCAAGCAGCCCTTACCACCATTCAGGCTGTATTGCCAAAGGTGAGTGAAGAAGCAGCCGCCGAGCGGATCCCGAAATTGCCAAATCTTAAACGTCACACCAAAAACCCTAAAGCAGAAGCAGAACGCTTTTCAGAGGATTGGAGTGAAATACGTCCAGAATGGGGATTGGCCGGTAATGCTGCGTTTGTGATTGGGGAACGAAGTCTGACCCGGGAACGAAATCTAGAGGGCAAAGTGTTTCTTCATAATTATAATTGGAAAAAGGATAGAAATGGTTCTCTGCTTGCCAGCATTATAGCTGGACCGGCAACGGTTTGTCAGTGGATTAACCTGCAATATTACGCTTCATCCGTTGCACCCCATTATTATGGCAGCGGAAACAAAGCGACCCAAACAGTGACAGCAGGAATTGGCGTCATGCAGGGGAATGCCAGTGACTTATTATCCGGACTTCCCTGGCAGTCGGTGATGCAATCGGATGAGGATGATCAGGTCTACCATTCACCTTTAAGGCTATTGGTTGTCATCCAGGCACCAGAAGAATATGTGAAACGATTGTTGATTCATGATCAAACATTCCACCAAAAAGTGCAAAACGGCTGGCTTCGGCTTGCGTCCATTGATCCAGAAGGAAATTGGAAGAGCTGGTCTTAGATGGCTTTGATGATAAGAAGTATGTAGGAAATGCGATGACCGGATATAAAATACTTAAAGCCAATTCTACTGTGCGAAGGGATAGAGACAATATGGAAAAGTCAAAAGGCGCTCTTGAAGCTGAAATTAGTAAAGCAATAACTCAATGGGAGAAAAGCTATTTAGGGCGTGGTTCAATATCGGTCAAATCTGATATCTTACGGGATATGATCATTGTGACCGTGTATCGGATCTTAACCCCTGCTGAATATGCACTATGTAAGGATAAAGAGGGGTTATTGTCCATAAAGAAAACGCGGAACAGCTTGGTGGAAACAGGTCAAGGAGATTTAAAGCATATTATTTTTTCGCTAACAGGCCAGGACGTCATCAGTTTTCATACCGACTTCAGTACCAAAACCGGTGAAAGGGTCATGGTCTTTAAACTCTCAGGAGATTTGGAAAAGAAACTGTCTGAAAAAGAATAGGAGGTACGAAGGAATATGGCTGAAAAGAAAAAAGTGTTTGTGATTGAAATGGAGAAAAACGCCGAAAGCTTAATGA
This sequence comes from Neobacillus sp. B24, assembly GCF_055381825.1. NCBI lineage: Bacteria > Bacillati > Bacillota > Bacilli > Caryophanales > Bacillaceae > Neobacillus > Neobacillus sp. B24. Next base: position 721,134 of record NZ_AP035777.1, read on the forward strand.
GAAAGATTACTAGCTTTCAACCGAATAGTATAATCTTGCCATGTTACGGGCCTAGCATTTCACCCTTCGGTGATGTAATGCGGAACATCATCATCGCTGTTTATCAGGAAAATGTGGATGAAATATGCGTAACGGTATCAAAAGAGGAGCGAAAGAATAATAGAGAGCTTTTTAAGAAAATAGTTGAAAATAAAGAGTTACAAGAGAAACTGCATACTTTGAATTACCTGTTTGAAAATTGCTCGCCGGAATTCCAAAAGGCCAACATGAGAGAATGGCTGGAGGGAGACGAAGCTTCATCCTGCAGCAGGGAAGATATCGTCAATGTCATTCGAAACCATCCATTAATGCCATCAAATGTGAAGGTAAGAGAACTTTTACTAGAAAATAAAAATCAACCAGAAATGGCTTCGTTAAGAAGATAACCCCGTGTTTTTGGGGCCCAGGGGTCCAGGGGGGGTCCAGGGGGACGGTTCTACTGGCGCTTTTCCGGGTAACCGAAGAACCAGCAGAACCGTCCCCGTGGTCCTGTCAGCGATCTTTCTATTGTTGATTTCGCTTTAGATGATTGTGATGATACTTAATAATAGACAAACAACGGCAAGAGCGAAGAAAAGGATAGAAATTTTTAGATTACTTTTCATATTAATCCCATAAGCAAAAAAGAAAATACTGGCAGATAATTTTGAAAGACTTTGATAATAGTCATGATTAGAAAAGAAAGAGCTGCTAAAAACAATGGAGAGGAGAAGAGTTATACTGACTAACAGCTTAAACGATAAAGGTTGTCTTAAAAAATGTATTAACATAAATTTAATCCGGTGCACACAAGAAGCCCCCTGTCATTTCAAATTCACTCGCTGAATTTGCCACAATCTTTTTAGGTATTTCGTATAAAAAAATATTCCACTAATCCTAATTTTAATCCTTTAAACTTTGTACCTCGCTGAAAAAACTTTCTGCTTTTTTCAATAATACGGGTTTAGAAGTTCTATTGAGGTTACTAACCCCGGAGGATTTCAGCTAGGGTTGTCGAAATGATTACTATGAAAACGGTCAACATCCCATAACAACTGAGGAAGGGTCATTTTATATGAAGCTAGTTTCATGGAATTGCAGAAAGGGCTTAAATAGCAGAGAGAAAGATAAAAAACTGCTTGAGCTCAATCCGGATATTGCTCTCATCCAGGAAAGTTACCATCCTAAAGAATTCAATAATCAATTTACTTGAAAAGAATGGATTGAAAAGCTGCTATCATTCCATCAGTAGAGAAGAGTTTGGTTCAGAGACAGTGGCAACCTACTATCATTATGGAAAAATCGATCATCCGTTTCATCTTGATTATTGCTTTGTTTCACTGGATATCTTGCAAGGAATAAACCAATTCCATATCTAAAAAGAAAATTCCTTTATTACTCTATTTATCACATAGGAACCTGCTGACATAAAGTAATAAAATAAGATTCATTTTTTTATATCGGCGGTGGGAGACAGTGATTGAAGTAAAGGAATCAAAATATGGCAGAGGGGTATTTGCAACCTGCGATATTCAGAAGGGTGAACTGATACATGAAGCTCCAGTTATTGTATCGCCTAGTAAGGATTACCGATATTTGAAAAAGACGATTATGATGGAGTACGTGTTCTGGTGGAATCCAGACCATGATGAATGTGCACTGGCATTAGGATATGGATCCTTATTTAACCACTCCTATACACCCAATGCCCTATTCGAACTCAACTTTGCCAATAAAACAATAGACTTCTATGCCCTCAACCACATAAAAACAGGAGAAGAAATATTCATCAACTACAATGGAGAACCAGATGACCATGAACCCTTATGGTTTGACAACATGTAAAATCGGAGGGACCAAGGGGACGGTTCTGGTGGTGCCAAAAGCAAGGAGGGATCGTTCCCTTAGTTTCCGGTGCCAGCATAAAAGAGTGTAAACCGAAATCGTTTTTGATTCGGTTCACACTCTTTTTTTACCATTCTTTTGGTTCATAATGAAGGTCGTTAAATAATTGAGTGCGTTCTTTTTTGGATAAATCTCTCCACTGGCCAACAGGAAGGTTCCCTAAGTGGATATTCATGATGCGGATTCGCTGCAGCCGACAAACCTGGTATCCCAAGGCAGAACACATCCGGCGAATCTGTCGGTTTAACCCCTGTGTCAAAATGATTTTAAAAACATATTTAGAGAGCTGTTCTACTTTACAAGGCAGCGTTTTGGTATCCAGTATTTCTACGCCTGCAGCCATTCTTTTTAAAAACTCCCCAGTGATAGGCTTGTCTACTGTCACGATATATTCCTTTTCATGCTTATGTTCAGCCCGTAGGATTTCATTGACAATATCTCCGTCATTTGTCAACAGGATCAGACCCTCGGAATCCTTATCCAGTCTGCCGATATGAAAGATTCGTAAGGGATGGTTGACTAAATCAATAATATTTCCTTTGATATGTCTTTCCGTCGTACTCGTAATGCCAACAGGTTTATTGAGGGCAATATAAACATAATTTTTAGCGACTTTAACCGGATTTCCGCCAATGCGAACATCATCCCCTGGCTGCACTTGGCTTCCTAATGTGGCCACCTTTCCGTTAATAAACACTTTTCCTTCACTAATTAATTTATCCGCACCGCGCCTGGATGTTTGTCCAGACTCGGAAATATACTTATTTAATCGCAGGTTAAACACATCCTTAAAAGGAGATTGTGTTATAAGAATACCCAACCAAACCCGTATTTTCAAGCACCTATTAAAACAAAACAGACCGTTATAAAAATAACCCTGAAACGTCAAAATAGGAGGGTTTCTTTTATGTATCCACGTAGGATGGTGCAGGTAGATTGAGATATATGGGCACTTTAATCGATTATAAAGCACCGAGGCTAGTTGAATTATCTCTTTCTTCGATAAGCCCAACTGTGGGAGAAAGATAGACAAATAAAAATAATATTTTTGTCCACGCAAATTTGAAGTCGATTGCATCTCCTAAATATGAAAGGAGATGAATAGTATGTCGAAACAATTTGATTTCAGTAAGAAACATAGATTTGATTATATTGTTATTGGTGCAGGAACGGCAGGGGGAATCATCGCTAAAGAATTAACAGATGACAAAAGGACTTCTGTCCTGGTACTGGAAGCTGGAACGAATATGAGTGATGAATTAAGCAGTCCGTCCATAGAAAAAGCCTTTATTTTATCTACCGATAATAAGTTTTCCTTTAATATACTTTCTAGGGTGGAGTCGGCTCTTGGTCGGCAGCTTCGATTATCTGGAGGCAGGGCAATAGGGGGCAGCTCAGAACATAATGCTATGTATGCAGTCCGTGGGAGTAGGGAGCTTTATAACCAGTGGGCAGATCTTGTCGGTGATCAGTGGAGTTATGATAACATTCATTCGTTATTCATAAAGAATGAAACCTATACTGGCATGACAAAGGAATCAGCTGAGAGGGGAACGAACGGCCCCATTTTTGTTAGACAGCAACTTGTCCCTGACAAAGGACTTAATCAGATTCTGGCTCAAGCAACTTCAGAGGTATTAGGTATCCCAATGGTGGAGGATTATAATACCGGCATTCGTGATTGTACCTTTACTAAATCTCAATTTACCCAAAGGGAAATAATCGGAGGGTTTGTTCGTTCATCAACGGCAACTGGTTATTTAAACGAGGCCATTGTAACGGAGGGAAATGAGGTCTGCCCGGATGAGTGTGGGATTGGGAAGAGAAAGTTAGTTATCTTCGCAAAATCAACGGTAAATAAAATTCTATTTGATTCTAAAAATAATGTTCATACGGCTATTGGCGTTGAGTATGTAAGGAATGGTGTAAGAGAAAAATCCTTTGCCAGAAAAGGAGTCATCGTTTCCGCTGGGATCTTTTCATCAGTGATCCTGCAGCGATCTGGAATTGGAAGACCCAAAGAACTAAGTGCAGCAGGAATCTCAACATTAGTTAGTAGTCCGAATGTTGGCCACAACCTACAGACACATCATTCTATTGGAATGGGAGTAGAGGTAGAAACAGGTAGACTGCTCCAGGTTTTTGGTGCGGACCCCAATCAGCCTCTGACATTAGGCGCTTTTAAAACCGATAAGGGGACAGGCCGTCGTCTGCAGTTATTAGGGATTATCGCCCCAACTTTTATACCAGTCCAGGATGTGTTCATTAATAATTGGGCATTTGACGGAGGAAAGCCAAGTAATATTATGAGTATTGGGATTATTAACCTAAACCCTAGCAGCGATGGAACAATAACCCTTGCCCATAGTGACCCCGAAGCATATCCATCTATTACCTTTAATCCCCTTCAAAATCAAGATGACGTAAACTTTTTAGTTGATTCATACATTGAAACCTTCAATATCATGATGAGAGCACGTAAACTAGACCCCGATGGAAAATATAATGTAGTCTATCCTCCCGAGCATATCTTCCTGAACCCGAATGAAAAAGAAAAGCGAAATCAACTTGCAGCATATGCCAAAGCTTCGTATGCCAATTTTGATCACTTTGGCGGACAATGTAAAATGGGGCGGGATATTCATGAAGGAGTAGTAGATGGGTTTTTGAATGTATACGGTACTAGAAATTTAAAAGTCGCCGATCTTTCTATAGCTCCCATCTTACCAGACGGTAACACTTCTATACCTGCACAGATGATAGGTTTAAATGCGGCAAGAATCATTAAAGATCATGATCACCTTGATGGAATTGATGATGAGGAAAGCGAAGAATCTGATTAAATAGTTAAAAAAAAAGCTCTGTTATTTTCACTGTTGATTTTCGTATAGATATGAGAATCTATAGACGGAGAATTTCCGGCTAATGTATATAGAGGTAGTTTAAGAAGCTGATATAAGGGGAGATATTCCGATTAACTACTTTAAATAAGACAAAATCCAAAGATTTGGATCATATAAGCGGAAAAACTTCCTTTATTATTAAGGAAATATGGGTATTTCCCAATTTAACCGGAATTTCTCCGTTTATTTTTCAAGCACAGTGAAATCAATATAAAAGGTGCCATCACTACCCGTAATTGGACGAGTATTCATGAGAATATTGGGGGTAGGACTGGCACTCTTTTTGTTGGGAGAGGATTGATTGTGCTGATTTTTCAGTATTATTTAAAAATTAAACCACCTGAAATAACACAAATATGGGATAATTTGAAGAAGCAGCGATTCTTTCGCTAGAACAGGATGGAAGCATTTCTTTTTCAAAAAAAAGGGCGGGGGAAAATGGATATGGAGATAACAAACCAAGTACAGAAAGCAGATTGGAAGGATAAATTAGATAATTACATAGCGCAGCATCCAAAGCTGCAAGGGGCGATAATCGGCGTCGATGTTTGTGAGGCTGCAACCGGCCATAACCTCTATCACCACAATGCAGGTACACGGCTGCATCCGGCTTCTAATATGAAATGTTTGACAGCCGCTGCCGCTTTGGAAACGTTGGGGAAGGATTATGTGTTCCCCACTGAAATATGGATCGATGGTGAAATAGTCAATCAGGAACTCCAAGGGAATCTGTACATCAAAGGAATGGGGAATCCGACACTGCTCCCAAAAGACTTGGAGCAATTTGCAGAGCAACTGTACCATCTCCATGGCATCCAATCTATTTCAGGCCATGTGATCGCGGATGATGGGTGGTATGATGATGTACGCCTATCACCGGATTTGTGTTGGGATGATGAACATTTCTATTACGGTGCCCAGGTGTCTGCCTTAACGCTTTCACCAAATACCGATTACGATGCGGGGACCGTGATGATACAAGTACAGCCAGGAACAACAGACGGGGAAGCAGTCCATGTCTCAGTATTTCCTGATACGGCTTATGTCCAAATTGAAAATCATGCGGTCACGGTAGAAGATGTAACAAACGAAAAGGAAGTGAAAATCGTCCGCCGCCATGGGGAAAATACGATCACGATTAACGGCAAGATGGCAGTGGGAACCCAACCCATCAAAGAATGGATTGCTGTTTGGGAACCAACGAAGTACGTTTTACAAGTTTTCGCAGAAAAACTAACACAGGCTGGCATTCAACTAAACGGAAGCAAGGAAATTGGCACCGTCCCTGAACACGCTAGACGCTTGATCCATCATACATCGATACCGCTCGCAGAGCTGCTCATCCCATTCATGAAACTAAGCAACAATGGCCATGCCGAAATATTGGTAAAAGAGATGGGGAAGAGGGTAAAAGGGGAAGGCAGCTGGGAAGCGGGAATGGACGTGCTGGTAACAGAGGTGGCCAAGCTCGGAGTCGACCCGGATGCGGTGCTACTCCGAGATGGGTCAGGACTTTCGCATGTGACGTTAATCTCTCCGAATCAATTAACCAATCTACTATTTCACGTACAGTCCAAACCATGGTTCGATGCCTATTATCACAGTCTGCCCATTGGAGGGCAGCCAGAACGAATGGTGGGAGGCACCTTGAGGGAACGCCTTGATGGTCTGAACGTGCACGCGAAAACCGGAACGATTTTCGGGGTAAGCACGCTGTCAGGCTACCTGCAAACAGAGTCAGGGAAGAGGTTAATTTTTTCCATCATGCTGAACAACTTACTAGATGAAGAACAGGGGCCAGAAATACAGGATCAGTTACTTGAACTGCTTGCTCAATAGTAGGTTTAATCAAAATCTATTGAAAAGGGATTTGCCATTGTTGCTGGAGTGATAGTTTGTGAAACAGAACAGAACTAATATGATGCCGGAGAAAGAAAAATCGGATCAATGGGGGACCAGTATAGTTTGAAAATGAAAGTTTAAATCAATATAACAGTGGGACATAAGCAAGTGCCTGTTACCACACGTAATTTGTTGATAATTGATCAACATGATTCGGCAGGTGACAGGCACTCTAGTTTACATTGAAACATGTAAGACTTCTTATACAGTAAGGTTTTTAAATGAATCCATCACTGGGATTTCTGGATATAAACTGAAGTGGCTGCAGCACCATTTATCTGGATTCGCTTAATTTCATACCAAATAATCGATTTGATACATAAGGGTAGTTCTCATACCGAATGGCAATTTCCCGTTCGAAAAGTGTAAGCCTTTCAATAATCCTGTTGTTTTTCAGTTTACCTCCATCAATAACTCTAAATGGAAGAGGACTCAGTAACGTCATGACATTTTGTTTTGCACTTTCATGATCAGAGGTTACATAAACATCACTCTTTAAACCTTCATGTATAGGCTCTTCGAATACTTGAAAAAAGGTATTTTTGAAGGCACCTACTATTTTTGTGCCGGGAAGCAACATTTGCAGCTCTTCAGCGGCGGAATTCCCCCAATCTAAAGTAAAATCTGTAAAATCCTCTGTGAATGGGTTGGTGATATCAATCAAAATTTTATTGGCTAGTTTCTCCTCGTTTTCCTTTGCCCAAGGGATTACATCCCTGAACCAGAGTGCAGGAATAATGATGTCTGCCTCAAGTGCTTCTGCATAGGATACTGCTGCAATACTAGATAATTTATTTGCTTGTATGAAAGACTCTATGCGTTCTTTATCCCTTGAGGCCCAAAATAATTCATTTACATATGGATCAAGCGTTTTAACCAGACCGCTCCCCATTCGTCCGCTTCCGATTATACTTACTTTCATGTTCTATACCCCCAAATTGTTTAATAACAATAACATAGTATCTTGATTATGAGGAAAATGGTAATCCCTATATTTTATAGGTTTATAACTTAGAGTTATAGGGATAGAAATAGTGATACGTTTGATAGTAATCCAAAGGTTTATGTTTATAAATTAATTCTATCCCCAACCGTGCTTGGGCTGGAAATAACTAAGAACTCTATATCGTCTCCGCTTCTTCCGCAGCTTTCATTCCAATGAATGTATACGATAGAGGAAGAATTAATAGTAAAGAAACAGTTAAATAGGACAATAAAATACTTCTTTCTGCCAGATAAGAAACGAACAAGGACATAATGATCGCTTGTGTCAAACTAAGCATCGAAACAGTAGTCATAACCCTGCCGATAAATTTCTCCTCAACAAACTCGAAAACTAAGATTCTCGATAAGACTTTCACGTTTCCAATAAAAAAACCAATCATAATGTACGTGAAAAAGGCAATGATGACTGAATGGGTAAAGCTAAATAAAACCGTAGAAACGCCTAATAAAAGGATGGAAGTGATTAGGTATTTTTGGGAGTTAATTCTTGCAGCAAGAAAAGCGCATAACATGGCTGATAGTAAGCTGCCGATTCCAGCTCCGCTATCAATAATCCCTAATGTAGTACCAGTACCATTCAAGATGTATTGATTAAACGGGGCAATTAAGGCATTAATTCCGTAAAAATAAGGCAAGGTTATGCTTGTAGTTAAAATAAAAAATTTCGCTTTTCTATTTTGAATGAAATAGGACCACCCTGCTATGAAATCAGCGGTGTATTTCTTATAGGATAATCGGGTGGTTTCCTGTTCCCCTTTGAGTTGATTAGGTAATTCAATAAGTAGAAAAAAGATGGCGGCTGGCAAATAGGTCATACCCGCTAAAAGAATGGAATACTCTACTCCAATCCAATCAATTACTAACCCTGCAATGACGGCTGAAGCCAATAGTCCTACTTGCCATGCTCCTTGGACTAAGGCAATCCCTTGTCGATAATGATGTTTGTCCAGGATGTATTTTAAAATACTTTCCTTCGTTGGTTCTAAAATATACCAGGCGATGTAACTAAAGAATATGGATATAGAAAAAACAGAAATGGAAAAAAAACCAGCATAAAAGCTAACCGGAATAATGAAAATAGCCAGTAGTCGAACTAAGTTGCAAAGCATCGCTACCTTTCTCTTGTCCATTCGGTCAATCAGCACCCCAATGAAGGGGGCTAAAATCACCGACGGGAACAGTGTTAACACGAACATCTTTCCAACTTCAAAAGCGGAATCGGTTTTACTTAAAACTAATACGATGGAAGAAAGCCCAAAAATCCCCTCACCAAGTACACCGATTAGGCTGGCAGCAAAAAAGTACCTAAAATTCTTTTCGCTGCATAATGAGAAATAATTTTTATACATATTTACACATCCTGTCAAAGCTTATTCTTTAGTTTAAGAGTACAGCTGGTTAGAAAAGGATGGTAATACATAAAAATTACGAATCTATAAGAAAAAGTTATAGGGTATTGATCTCCATTTAGGAAATGTAAAAGCCGGTAATGGAGTATGACTCTTTACCGGCTTTATGTAGTACCTTCTAAATGTTGAATAACCTCATTTGCTTTCTTTCTGTAAGCATACTTATAAAGTAAATCAATGCTTCTTTTGAAGTTCTGATTAACAATCGATTTAATAATGGCGGAAGGAGTAGAGTATTTTATATGTTCTGCTACCATACGTGGTACAAGAGAAGAACCAATCCCCTTTGAGACAAACGCTATGATGGAATCGTTGAACTCTAATTCTATAATGGGATGGATGGATAAACCTATTTTTTGGCAATACCGATCTAAGAAAGCTCTAATATCACAAGGATCTTTATGCAAAATTAATGGTTCATTTAATAGCTCCTCCAAACTTACAGTTTCTAAGTTTATGAGAGGGGAATCGTGAGATAGAATCGCATCATAGGGTTCATTAAATAAATGCTTTACAATGATTTCATTGTAATCAGAAGCATCCTGAACAAATGCAAGATCAATTTTTTCATTTTCTATTAATGTTACAAGTTCAGAGGTTGTATCTTTAATAGTAAGTTCCATTTTATATTTTGGGCTTATTTTAGGAATAAGTGCCGGCAGCAAATAGCTGCCAATGCTGGGTAAAGCACCGATACGCAGAATGTTCTTTTGATTAAACGTATTCATTTGCTCTGTTAAATTCTCTACATCATTCAATATTTTCCTAGCATTCTCGAAAAAGTATTTTCCTGCTTCGGTGATTTCAAGTCCTGTAGTCTTTCGATAAAACAGCTGACAGCCGAGTTCCTCTTCTAATTGCTGAAGCTGTTTGGTTAGAGCAGGCTGCGAAATGAATAATTTTTTAGAGGCGGATGTAAGACTGCCAGCTAAAACAGTATGAACAAAGTACTCCATTTGTTTTAGTTTTATCAAATGCCTCGACTCCTTTAAGGTAAGTTACATATTTTTATTTTCAATCAACGGTTGTAAATTGTAAAGCATTAACAGGTAATGAAAATACTGCCGATTGACCCCCAATATGGCGCCCTGCACCACACCTCAAACTGTTCCTCATAACTAATAGTTATGAGTTTTAAACCTTTTAGTATTACCCCCCAAAAAAAATTTATTGTTAGTATTAATTTAACCAATTCACGAATCTTCCTAAAAAGTCGTACCCTTACCATCCGAACTACAAATAATCATGTTTTTCTTAAAAACAAAAAGGAGTGAGAACTTTTGGGTGGAATGATTACTTTACAAGAAATTATCCAAACAAAAAAACGTATTCAAAATTATATCCATCATACACCATTAGAATATAGTGAAGAGTTAAGCATAATCCATGATGCGGAAATTTATTTAAAATTAGAAAATCTCCAAGTAACGGGTAGTTTTAAAGCCCGTGGAGCGTTTAACAAGGTTTTGACGTTAGCTCAAAATGACTCAACTAGTGGTGTCATTGCTCCTTCTGCTGGAAACCACGGAATAGGTTTAGGATTTGCTGCTAAAAAGTTGAACATGGAGGCACATATTTACTTACCCGAAGATGCGGATCAAAGTAAAGTAAACATGTTGGAGAATTATGGTGTGAAACTGAAGTTCTTTCCTTCTATAGAAGCGGCTAGACATACTGCCCTTTTGGATGCAAAAGAAAAAGGACTTACTTTTGTTTCAGCCTATAATGATGAAGCCATGATTGCAGCTGGAGGATCTGTAGGATTAGAAATAGTAAATGATTTATCCGATGTTGATATTGTATTGGCTGGCATAGGAGGCGGGGGACTAACCTCTGGAATCTGTATTGCTCTTAAGTCGATAAATCCCAAAATACAAATTTGGGGTGTCCAGACTGCAAATAGTCCTACCATTGCAGTTTGGTATCAGCAAGGAAGAGCCATATCTGTAAAAATTAAGCCCTCTATTGCCGAAGGATTAAGTGGCACAATTGAACCAGAAACGATTACGTTCCCGATTCTTTTAAAATACATGGATCGAATAGTTACGGTATCTGATGCAGAGATAGTAATGGGGATGAAGGGACTTTTTCAGGCAAATTATATCGTCGAACCTTCTGGCGCAGCTGCAGTGGCTGCATTAAAGGTTGATGAACAGGAGCTGAAAGGTAAAAAGGTAGCGGTTGTTGTTACTGGCCGAAATGTCTCGTGGTCAAGGTTTAAGAATTTAGTTGAGAATTAGTCCATGGATGAAGTTCAACTTTTCCGGTCCATTAAGGTGATTGCATGATACATACCTACATGGGGGAGACCATCATAACTTCAAAACAAAACCCCGTTCTATTACGATCAAAGATAGCAAAACGGCTTGGGGAACCTGTGATTCAAAGCAGCAGTTGACCTTTAATTGGCGGCTGGCAATGGCACCACAAGAGGTCCCCTGTGGTATGTGTCGAGAGTTAATCAGTGATTATGGAAAAAATATAGATGTAATCATTCCTTATAATGATAAATTAGTGAAATGTAATGTATTGGAGCTACTGCCTGAAAAATATACAAGCGATATTTAATAATATCTTCAACGGGCTTTAATAGAATAAGAAGGCTCAGAGCAGTAAACTCTGAGCTTTTTAGAGTGTAATTTACTGATTGAATTAATAGGAATTCATTTAGCTTGTTACTTTAAATCTCCTCCACAATAACTGAACAAATTACCCGGGTAAAGGATGGCCCTAAAACTTTGTTGCAAATAAAGTCATCGAAAAATCTCTGCATTCTTGACGATTAAACCATCATAAGTCATTTTGCTTGCTTCAGTTAGTCTGACCAAATTTGAAAAAATGGGAGGATATTTCTTGGGGATTGGATTTAACAAAATGCAATACTTAGAACTTATTGAATATTACAAAATTTGGTGGTAATCTAATATTACAGAAATAGTTTAATAAGGTTCACATGTGACTAATTCGATTAGGCATGGGGATAAACCGGAATGATTGTCAGTGCAAATCCTTCCGTTTTCCCCGTGCCTTTTATTATTTCTTCAACCAGTTTTGTCTTTTTTAAAAAGCATTTGGAAGCGGTTTCTAGTAGAAAGCATCATTTTCACTTTTTTAATAGGAACAATAACCAATTTTAAATCGAGGAGGATGAAAATGAAGAAAAGTAAAAAAGGAAGGGTCATAATGAGTTTGTTTGCTGTATTGCTATTATTAGCAAGCCTAGTACCCGGATCAATCGCTTATGCAGAAGCGGGCACGAATGAGAATACGCCAGTCGTGTTCAGCAATGCAAAAGAGGCGGTGAAAGTGATTAGCCAGATAAAGCCGCACTTATCGAGTGATGGAAAATCCGTTGTACTTCCTGAATCTCCTGACCCGCAATACGAGGTTGCTTTATATGGTTCAGATAATAAACAAATTATCGGCATGGATCATGCCTATTACGAACCAATCAGTAACATGACGGTCAACATCCTATACAAAGTAACAAACAAGAAAGACCGTTCTGACACCGCCGTTTCCGAAGACGATGTTCCCATCCAAGTGAAAGGGACCCATACCCGTGAAGAAGGGGACAATCCCGTTCCGAATGTGATTCCTGGATTGAGAGAATGGAAGGGATATAATGGGAACCTTACATTGACCCCGTCTTCGAAAATAGTTGTCGATGCCCGAAGTGGAGAGGCTCTAAAGGAAACAGCCGAGTTAATCCAAGGCTATTTTAAAAATATGCTTAAAAAAAAGATGGTGATAGTGGTTCGTCCAAAACCGTCTGCGGGTGATATTTTTCTCACGCTTGATCAAACAAAAAGCTCTTTAGGCGAGGAAGGCTACCTATTAGAGATTGCTGATCATATTACGATTACAGCCCCAAAACCAAAAGGCATTCTCTATGGCGGAACATCTATTACGCAAATTTTATATCAATCCCCAACAAAAGATGCTATTCCAAAGGGGATTGCCCGTGATTATCCGAAATATGAAGTTCGCTCCGGGATGATTGATGTCGGCAGAATGTATATCCCGCTGGAATATATTCAGGACATGGCGGAATACATGGCCTGGTTTAAGTTGAATGAAATCCATATGCATATTAATGATTTTCGCGCCGGGGCCAACTACGCGGGCTTTCGTGTTGAAAGTAAGAAGTACCCGGAAATCAATGCAAAAGACGGCTATTATACTCAGGAGGAGTACATTGCCTATCAGAAACATATGCAAAAGTATGGCCTAGATGTCGTAACGGAAATCGATACGCCTTATCATGCCGAGAGTTTCCGGGCAGTAAATCCTGACATGATGCTCCCGGGTACAAGAGGATATCTCGATATTACCACTCCTGAAAAAAGGGGAATTGTGTACCCCTTTATTGAATCGCTGTTTGATGAGTTTTTGGGCAAGGATATTCATGACCCTGACAGAGTCTTCTTAAGCAGCGAATTTAATATCGGCACCGATGAATATGACAAGAAGTATTCCGAGGAAATGCGGGCGTATACGAATCATTTTATTAACTATGTGAATGACAAAGGCTACCGGGCCAGGCTTTGGGGTTCGATTGGGAAAAATGGCTTTGACGGGGTGACACCAATAAGCAATGAAGCCACGATGAATATTTGGGCGCCTTATTGGTCCGATGTCCAAGAAATGTATGACTTAGGCTACGACATCATTAATACAAATGGCACGGATTTATACATTGTGCCATTAGGAAATGCCGGATTCCCAGACTACCTGAATATTAAAGATAAATACGATACTTTCGATGTAAATAAATTCATCACGACCAAATCAAGTGGAAAAGGCAGCGCGGAAATGCCGCTCGCTCATCCACAGACAAAAGGTGCGGCTTTCGCATTATGGAATGATTTAACTGCTTACACAGGCGGGCTGTCTAGCTTTGATATTTTTGACCGCTTTAAAGATGCTGTTATGCTCGTTGCAGAAAAGACATGGTATGGGGAGAAAACAGCAGGACAGACCTCGGATCAATTTATGGAGAGAGTTGACGCAGTCCAAACCATGACGCCAATGTCCAACCCTGCGAGATACGTAGAATCCAAGTCTCCACTCGTTGCGAAGTATGATTTTGAAAAAATTACTGCACATAAAATCCAAGACCAGTCAGGGAATGGCTATGATGCCAAAGTACACGGCGGTAAATTAGTGGATGGCCCAAGAGGGAAGGCATTAAAGCTGGATGGCAGCGGATATTTGGAATTACCGGTTTCTTCGATGGGATTCCCCTATAGTGTGGCGTTCGATATCAAATTGGACAAAGGTTCGCTTGACAATGCCACCTTATTCTCCGGAAAGGATGGAGACCTTTATTTGAATTTGAACGGCACCGGAAAAATAGGCTACGAAAGAAGTGAGCCGACCTCCGAAGGAAGCAAGGCCAAATTTGTAAACTATCAATTTACCCATGATTATGCCCTGCCGGAAGAAAAATGGCACCATGTGATCTTAGTTGGGGATCATCGTGAAACAAATTTATATATCGATGGAAAAAAGGTATCCACGTCCAAGCAAGCCAATAAATTAGAAGGCCGCACCAATGATTCAAGCACCTTTGTGCTGCCGCTTGAAAAAATTGGCCTTGGAGTCAAGGGCACAATTGATAACTTTGAAATCATGAATAAAGGTCTGGAAAACAGTCTGCAAAAAAATCTCGCGCTTGGCCAAAAAGCCACGGCATCTTCAGACTATGATTTATCGCAGCGGGCAGCCTTTATGGTGGATGGAAACCCCGGAACCAGATGGGGGTCCAATTACCGGAATAAGACCGAAGCGCAAAAAGACGACGAGTGGACAATGATTGAGCTTGATGATTCCTATGATTTAAATAGGGTCAAGATTTATTGGGAAACCGCAAGGGCCAAGGAATATAAACTGCTCGCTTCCAACGATGGCGTGAATTTTAAGCAAATCCATTCCTTCAAGCAGGGATCTTCTGATGGAAGTATTGATACGATTGAACTAAAAGACGTCCAGGCAAAATATATTAAGATTGATATGGATAAGCGAAACACAACCTATGGCTACAGTATTTTTGAGGTAGAGATATTCGGGAACACAGGTTTTGAACTTGGCGAGAAATTAATCAATGAGGCAGATCAACTGCTTGGTGCGGTTCCGGAAGAGGAAAGCGGGGAAAGTGAGCGAGCCGAGCTTTTAGCGGCGAAAGACGAGCTGAAGGACTTATTGGCAGCTGTGAATCCTGATTTGTTCACATTTGATGTGTTAG
Source organism: Neobacillus sp. B24 (assembly GCF_055381825.1). Lineage (NCBI taxonomy): Bacteria > Bacillati > Bacillota > Bacilli > Caryophanales > Bacillaceae > Neobacillus > Neobacillus sp. B24. Next base: position 736,523 of record NZ_AP035777.1, read on the forward strand.
CAGGAAAGCTGCAGGCAAAATTAGACGCTTTTAAGAATACAATTACAGCTCCAGGCAATCTGGCAGTTGGCCGAAAAGTGGCGGCATCGTCGGAGTACAGTTCAGCACAAGCAGCCAGCTTAGCCACTGATGGTAATATAACGACAAGATGGGGCTCCCAGTATAAAAATATCCCCGTCGAAGAAATTGAAAACCAATGGCTGACGGTCGAGTTGGATCAGATGACCGATTTTGACACTGTTATCCTTCACTGGGAAGCAGCAAGAGCCAGTAAGTACGATTTGCTTGTTTCCAATGATGGGGTTCATTTTGAAAAAGCATATTCGTATACGCATGATGGAAGTAAGGTGCTAACGGATGTCATCCATCTAAAGGATGTAAAGACAAAGTATGTGAAAATTGCTATGTCTCAAAGGACAACAAAATATGGTTACAGCTTATACGAATTGGAAGTTTATAAGTTTACGAAAGCAACAAAACTATTGGAAGAAGCCGCCCAATTGCTGGAGCAAACGCCTGCCGAATCAGCGAGTGAAACGAAACGGGCTGAGTTGGTGAAAGCCATCAGTGAGATGGAGGGTTATCTATCCAATGTGGATAAAGAAGCAGTCCAATATCACATTTTAACGAAGGCATTAGAAAATGCAGTAGCCAGCTTTAAAGAGTCCATTGTCGGGCCAAGCTAGGATTGACGTAATTGCAGTCAAGCTGGAAAAGCGGCCATAGAAATAAAAAACATCCTAAAATCATGAATAATGACAAGGAAGCTGGCGAAGTGTAGATTTCGCCAGCTTCTTTTTGGTTGTATTCAAATGTCAGGGGAGGATCATAGTGAAATTGTGTTAGAAGTAGTTGAAAAAGCACCTTCCAGCGCTCGGTTAAAACTGGGATAATATAAATGGAGGGAAGATAAGATTCAAGTGTTCCCATCCGAATAACTGAGGCTATTGAAGAAGGTGAAATATAATGAACGATAAAACAAAATATACTCCTGAAGAAGTCCTTGCTCACGAGAAAAAATATCGGTTTAGAAAGTTTGATAATCAATTAGCATTAGATATTGCATTAAAGATCATTCAATATGTTAAAGATCATAATTTAAAAAGTGTTAGAATTCAAATCACCTTTGAGAATGAAGTGGTTTGTTACTATTTAATGCAGGGCAAAAATAAAAGTAATTGGTTAGATAGAAAAACTAAAACAGTTTTAACAACGTCACATAGTTCGTTATATACATTTTTGATGGCAGATAAAAATCCTGTCTATAAAGAAATGATAGCAGATGAACAATATTGCATTGGTGGCGGTGGTTTCCCTATTTTTGTTAATGACGAGCTTAAAGGGGCCATTTGTGTGTCTGGTTTACCTCATGAAGATGATCATAGCTTGATTATTGAAGTGTTAAAAGATATTGATGCATTTTAAATGATTAAGGTGATGGAATGATACATACCTACTTAGGAGAGACCATACGTTTTGAGGTCAAATATAAAAATCGAACATCGATGGGGATCACGATCGATAGTTATGGGAATCTGGAAGTCCAAGCTCCAAAAGGGACACCTGAAGAAGTGATTCATAAGCTATTAGAAGGAAACTGGGACCTTATTCAGCAAAAATTGACAGAAATGAAGGATAGGCTGGAAGGGCCGCAGAAAAAAGTGTATGAGTATGATGAGAGCTTTCTATATTTAGGCAGCGCTTATCCCATCCAAATCCTTGAAGATAAACATATAAATCAAGACCATGTAGTGTTTAAAGAAGATAGGCTGCACATATTGGTTAAGCAGCGTGACGCTGAAAAAATCAAACAAGCCTTAAAACGATTTTATTACCAGCAGTGCAAGGCGTTGGTTGAGAAGAGCATAGCTAGCTATCAACCTAACTTCAAAACAAAACCACGTTCTGTGACGATCAAAGATAGCAAAACGGCATGGGGAACCTGTGACTCAAAGCAGCAGTTGACCTTTAATTGGCGGCTGGCAATGGCACCACAAGAGGTCATCGACTATGTCGTCATTCACGAAATGTGTCATATGGTGCATCTTAACCACGACCGCTCCTTCTGGCGTCTTGTTGGAAAAATAATGCCTGATTATAAGGAAAAAGAGAACTGGTTGAAGATATCAGGTTGGAAAATGACGGTTTAGGGGGACGGTTATCCTGGCGCTTTCTTTTCTTGCCACATCATTGTAGCCAAAGCAGGGGATTACTGGCTTTGGCCGCAGAAATATGGAACCAGAAGAAGCAGGAAATTTGACTATGGATGTCGAATTACTTGTACAAAAACTTTAAAACTTCCTGCTTACTCAGGCAATCAAAAATTTTGCGATAATTCCTTAGAAGTAATTCCTTTAGATTAAAATTCCGTTTACTTATAAAGTGCTTCGAAACTTGAGCAAAACTTCCGATTGCCTATATTAGAACCGTCCCTGTGGTCCTTTAAGCGGATTGGCATTAAGACAAATAATCGGTAAAATAGTTACTCTAGACTTACCAAAAAAAGTGGAAAGGGGAATGGGGCAATGAGGAGAAAAAGGGCTTCTCGAAAGAAGCTGCGTATGTTTACGATTCTACTTTTCATGTTTGTCTTATTCATTGGAGTTTATTATGCCATCAAAGAAATGAATAGCGAACAGATGCCAGTGAAAGAAAGCCCCATCATAACTAAGCCATCCGATAAACCTTCCGATAAACCTTCCGATAAACAGGGGGTGAATCAGATTTCCAATCTTGAGAAATTAGTAGAAGAAACCTTTGCCTTATCTAAGGAAGGTAAAGTACTAAACATTCCCTTTGTCTCTGGTAAAACAGAATGGAAGGAAGTAACCACTGAGTGGGGAAAGCCAGACCATACTTCGGAAACGGCTAAAGGCAGGTATGAGGAATACAAGAGTCATCATGCTGCAATCGGTTATGCCAATCAGACTGTGAATGATATCCGATCATATGATACAGAACTACAAAAGATTTCTTTGAATGAAATTAAGAAAACGGGTGGAGAGCCCGATGCCATTCGTTACTATAAAGATTCCACTCATGACCAAATGATTCTTGTCTATCATGCAGCCACGGCCACTGATTTATTATGGGTTTTGCCTATAACAACAGAGCAGCAGCCAAATCCTAAAGTGGACCATATCTCACTTTTTACACAGGTTGAAGAAAAGCCAACTCAACAATCCATTGCGGAAGTAATTTCGAAAATGAGCTTAGAAGATAAAATAGGACAGATGATTCTTGCTGGAATATCCGGAACCACAATGGATACAAACGCAAAAAATTTAGTAAACCAATTCCATGTGGGGGGAATTATTTTTTACAAAGATAATTTCGAAACCCCTGCACAGGCGATTCAACTAGTCAATCAAATGAAAGCTGAAAATAGTTCGAATCTACCGCTCTTTTTAAGTACTGACCAAGAGGGAGGAACTGTGACAAGATTGCCGGGTGGGCTTACTAACTTTCCGCCAAATAGCCAGATTGGAAAGGTAAATAATCCCGAGTTTTCTTATAAGGTCGGAACACTATTGGGCCGTGAAGTAAAAGAATTTGGTTTAAATCTTGATTTTGCCCCTGTTCTTGATATTAACAGCAACCCTAATAACCACGTTATCGGTACACGTTCCTTTGGAATTAATGCGGAAATCGTAAGTGAACTTGGGATTCAAACGATGAAAGGGATTCAGTCGCAAAATGTCATCCCTACGATTAAGCATTTTCCTGGTCACGGAGATACGTCGGTGGATTCCCATCTGGAACTCCCAATTGTCAATAAGAGCCTTGAAGAGCTTAAGAAGCTGGAGTTAATTCCGTTTGAACGCGGGATTGCACATGGAGCAGATGTTGTGATGGTCGCCCATATCTTATTGCCTCAATTGGATAAAAATAATCCGGCCTCCATGTCAAAAGTGGTTATGACGGATCTTCTTAGAAAACAACTTGGTTTCACGGGAGTCATCATAACGGATGATATGACAATGGGGGCGATTACAGAGCATTTTGATATTGGCAAAGCAGCGGTAGAATCTGTAAAGGCAGGGAGCGATATTATTTTAGTAGGACATGACTATAATAAGGTTGTAAAGATTATCTCGTCTTTAAAAACTGCAGTTCAAAATGGGGAAATTTCACAACAAAGATTAAATGAAAGTGTCGAAAGAATTATCCAACTTAAAAGGAAATATAGCCTTACCGATGCGAAAGTAAATAATCCTAACATAAATGAAATGAATCAATCCATTAATAGCCTTCTGAAAAATTATTTACATTAATTATTCTTGTTTGCAAAGAAAAAAGTTTTTGCTGAAAGAAATGTAAGTATGAACGAGGTAGAAAAGCAGCCACAAAAATAAAACCGTCAATCTATCATTCGACCTATTCAGTCATTCTGAATAGGGGCATTACTGTAGCAACGGTAATGCTTTTTATTTTTATATTAAAAGTATAAAGAGATAGTACAAGGGAAACAGTAAATTTGTCATATATTTGATTTTAAAGGTGGTAACCAATATGGGCCTTTTTGACAAATTATTTGGAGGTTCTACTAATAAGGAGGAAGAACAGATGGCAAACTTAAACATTGGAATTATTTTGGGGAGCACTCGCGAAGGCCGTCTTAGCCCACAAGTGGGAGAATGGGTGAAGTCACTTGCGGACAAACGTGGTGATGCAAATTATGAAATAGTGGATATTAAAGATTTTAACCTGCCTTTCTTAGGTACAACTGATGGGTCAGAGCCAGGGATTGCAAAATGGAATGAAAAAATCGGCAGCTTAGATGGATTTGTATTTATTGTCCAAGAATACAACCATAGTATTACGGGCGCCTTAAAAAATGCAATGGATATGGCACGTGAGGCATGGTTTAACAAAGCAGCAGGAATTGTGAGTTACGGCTCAGTAGGTGGTGCCCGTGCCGCAGAACATTTACGAGCAATCCTATCTGAACAATCTATTGCACATGTTCGTACACATCCAGCTCTAAGTTTATTTACTGATTTTGAGAATGGTCAAACCTTCAAACCCGCTCAAATGCATGAAGGAACAGTAAAAGATATGTTAGATCAACTAAATTCTTGGGCAACTGCTCTTAAAACAGTTCGCTAATAAATTTAAGTACGAAACTCTACCCCTTTGGATACCTTCCAAAGGGGTGTTCTTTTGAGATTGCTACGTAAGATCTTCTTGTTTAAAAAAGACAGGAGATGTATAATTTTTTAGTGATGAGAAAAAATGTCAGGTATATAAAACTAGCTGCTTTACTAAAGAATTGAATAGCCGAGAGATTCAGGGGAGGGGAAAATAATCAAAAATAATGAGCTATTTAAAAAAGCAACACGATATGCTACTACATATAATCAAATCTTAAAAATGATACAAGATGGATTATATCCTGAGGATAGTAAATTACCTTCTGAGCCATTATTGGCAGAACAGTTAGGTGTAAGCAGGTCGACCTTAAGACAAGCATTAGGGTTATTACAGGAAGATGGCATATTAGAGGCTAAAAAGGGAATAGGTAACTTTGTTCGTAAAACGCTAAATGTGGACAATATTGGGCTTGAAAGAATGGGAAATCCATTCTATAAAAGCTGCATCGATCCGATTGACAATGTTGATATAGAGATGAAAATTGAAGTATCAAGTGAGCATGTTGAACGGATTTTCAACAGGAAAACCTCGGTAGTGCTTGCTATCTACAGGTATTATAAAGAAAAAGATAGTGTTAAGGGCTACTGTTTTTCCCATGTAGCGACTGATTTTGATTATATCAAATCAATTGATTTAAATAATCAGGATGAAGTATTAGATTTTCTTGAAAATCAGATTTACGAATATGGCCTTTCCTCAAAGCTTGAAATTCGCATTGTCTCAGCAACAGAGGTGATCAAAACAGCAAGTCAAGGTAATCCCTCTAAGTATTACCAAATGATTGCTGAGCGTATAACCGATAAAAATGGAAACATTATCGCCTATAATAAGTATTATATCCCTTTTGAACGTGCTGTTTTTAAGGTGTCCAGAAATAATTAAATAGAGTAAAGGAATGAAAACTTCCTGGTTTTGAGAAATCAAACCAGGAAGTTTTTTATTTTTAAATAAAATCAAAATGTTGACAGCGTTTGCATACGGGTATATTATGAATGTATAAAACATACAGCAATACATACAAGTGTACAATGTATGTTTAAAATCAGATTGATAGAAGGCGGTGATGGAATGAAGAGGATCGTTGTATTAGGGAGCTTAAATATGGATATGGTGTTGACCACAGAAAGACTGCCGCTAATCGGCGAAACTATCCACGGAAATCATATTCACTATATGCTGGGCGGAAAAGGAGCCAATCAGGCTGTAGCAGCATCCCGGATGGGGATTTCAACATCATTAATCGGGTGTGTAGGGAATGACACATTTGGTGAGAAAATAGTAAAGCATTTATCGGAAGAGAACCTAGACATTTCAGCTGTGAAAATGGAAGAAAATATTTTCACAGGAATTGCAAGCGTTTTTAACATAAAAGGCGATAATGCCATAGTGGTGATCCCTGGTGCGAATGAGTGCTGCAACCAACAAGTCGTGGATGACCATATCGATCTTATTAAGCAGGCAGATGTGTTACTAACCCAACTAGAAATCCCTATAGAAACGATTGCATACGCTTTAAAAAAGGCGAAGGAATTTGGTGTAAAAACAATCCTAAATCCTGCTCCATTTAAAGATTTACCTGCAGGGTTGTTAGAATATATTGATTATCTCACTCCAAATGAAACTGAATTTGAGAGTATGGCAGCCAAGAAATTGGAGACCTCGGAAGACTTTGATAAGGAAATGCTCCAATGGAGTAAAAACAATAAGGTGAATTTAATTGTTACTAGAGGGTCTAGAGGCTCTTCTTATATTGAAAATGAGAGCGTTTATACCGTTCCCTGCATGAAAGTGGATGTCGTAGATACGACAGGTGCAGGCGATACCTTTAATGGAATCTTAGCATACGCACTTGCGGAGGAAATGACCTTACGAGAAGCGGTAAAGATGGCTGGTATTGGTGCTTCTTTATCCATAACGGCCTTCGGCGCACAAAGCGGAATGCCTTCGCTAGAAAAATTAAAAAAGCATTTATAGGAAGGGGAAATAATGATGATTAAGATGATTTTGGATGTAGATACTGGTATCGATGATGGCATGGCGATCGCTTATGCTCTTGGGAGTAAAGAGATTGATTTGATTGGTGTGACAGGTACATTCGGAAATGTTTATACAGAAGATGGGGTACAAAATGTGTTAAATATATTGCATATGTGTGATGCGAGCGCTATCCCGGTATTTGCCGGGGAAAGCCATTCTCTATCACAAGACAATTTTACTAGATTAGAAGTGAGTGCACGTATCCATGGAGAAAATGGTGTTGGGCAAGTGGAAATGGAAACATCACCAAGGGAAAAAGAAACGAAAAGTGCCGTCGATTTTATCATTGAATCTGTAAAGAAATATGGGAAAGAATTAGTCATTGTCGCTACTGGGCCACAAACAAACCTTGCGATGGCACTAAAAAAAGCTCCAGAGATAAAAGACATGATGGGCAGAGTGGTCATTATGGGTGGAGCTTTAACCGTTCCTGGAAATGTCAATCAATATACGGAAGCCAATATTTCACAAGATCCAGAGGCAGCTAAGTTTCTTTTTGAAAGCGGTTTAGACGTTACGATGGTTGGTTTAGATGTAACGACGCGATCGACGCTAACGAACGCAGATACACAAAAGTGGAGAGAGACAGGAAGCGTAGCAGGCAAGACATACGCAGATATGGTGGATTACTATATTAATGAAAATTTGGGTGTCGAAGGCTGCTATCTTCATGACCCATCTGCTGCGATTAATGCCGTCCATCCTGAATACTTTACAGTGCTGCCGATGCATTTAACAGTTGTGACTGAAGGAGAAGCAGAAGGCAGAACGATTGGAGACCCCAATAAATTAAGAGATCCGAACCCTAATGTAAAAGTTTGTATTGAGGTAGATTCGAAAACCTTAGTAAGCCATTTAAATGAAACGCTATTATCCTTATTTCATAACAAGTAAAAGGAGGGATTCCTATGGGAGCCCAAGTTCAAACCCATTCGGAAAGGCCAAATGTGATCGCCCCTAAAGGTATCGCTGCTTTGACAGTAACCTTGATAATATGTATTTTGACTTACCAATTTAATTTAAGTATGGTTACCCCGGCACTCCCTAACATCGCTGCAGCTTTAAATGTCGGGATTGACCAGGTTTCCCAAGTTTCAAGCCTGCTCTTGCTCGTTTCATCGATTGCTGGTGTTATTCTCGCTCGTTGGAGTGACTTTATTGGCAGACGTCGTGCCCTGTATCTCATTCTCGTCTTGATGGGAATCGGAACCATTCTTTGTATGATTGCTCCAAACTTCACTGTTTTAATGATTGGTCGTGTGTTCCAGGGAGCTACCGGCGCAGCGTTCCAGCTATGTTACGTTATCTTGAAAGAGACAGTCACGCCTAAGCAGTTCGGAACCATTCTCGGAGTCGTCACCGCTGCAAATGGAGGAATTGCTGGTATTGATGGGTACCTTGGCGGCTTGCTCAGTGATACTTTCGGTTTCCGTTCCATTTTCGTCGTCATTCTAGTTGTCGGTATCATCGCCTTCTTTGGTGTAAAGGCTGCTGTTCCGGAAACGAAAGGTGATACAACAGGTAAAATGGACTGGTGGGGTGCGTTAACCATATCGATTGTCTTGATCTGTTTGACGAACTACCTAACGCTGGCTTCATCGACCGGCTGGTTTGCTCCCATCCCGCTTCTTTACCTTGCAGGTACCATTGTCTCTATGATTGCCTTCTGGTTGATCGAGAAGAAGAGTGATTCCCCGCTATTTCCGGTGGAACATCTCCGTTCTCGTCAAGTTTGGCCTGTGATTACGACGACCGTGCTGACATTGAGTGGTGTGTTTGCAGTTATCAACTTTACAATTGTATTGCTCAGTCAGAATCAAGAGGTTGGATTCGGAATGAGTGCCGCTGCGACTGGTTTAATGTTCTTAATGCCAGGTGCAATCATTGGTATATTTAGTGCACCATTATCTGGCTGGCTTGCCGGTAAAGTAGGATGGATTCGCATCATGCACATTGGCATTGTGTTAAATATCGCAATCCTTGTTGTGCTTGCCCTATTTTGGCAAAATCAATGGATGGTATTCGCTTGTGTCATCGCAATGGGCTTCACCTATAACGGACTGATTCTTACCACAATCAACGGTCTGGGTGTTATTCAATCACCAGATGATGCTCCTTCGGCCTTACCGGGACTGAACGGTGCGGCATTTGGTATCGGAGCATCCTTAGGTATTGGATTTGTTGCGCCATTTGTTGCAAAAGGCAACTTTACTACAGGCTTCTGGCTTTCTGTTGGCATCACAGTCCTAGCACTGATATCGAGCTTGTTAATTGCTCCGAAGCCGGAAAAGAAGAATTAATTTTATATATGGTAGAAACGAGGAACACCCAGAAATGATTGCTAATTTCTGGGTGTTTTTTTCTTGGGTGTGTGAACAATTAACTCAAATTTTTTCTATATGAATTAATGAGGTTTGTTATACTTTAAAATGACGGTTTAAAACGGACAATAAGCAACTCTTCTATATATCCTCCCTAGATTAACCTTGCTATTCGGTAGCAAGGTTTCCTTTTTATAAAAAAATATAAATTTGCGTGAACCGTTTCAATCTGTGGACCATCTAATAGATAGAAAAACAAGGGGGGGAGACATTTGGCTAGGGAACTAGACATAAAAAAAGCCCAAAAAGGGGATAAGAAAGCTTTTGTGGTGATTGTGAAAGATGTGGAAGACACACTTTATAAGGTAGCTAAGTCTATCTTACATAACGATGACGACTGTGCGGATGCGCTCCAAGAAGCCATATTAAAAGCATACAGTTCCATCCATAACTTAAGGGACGTTACTATTTTTAAAACGTGGATGGTAAGGATTGTGATGAACTGCTGCTACGATATACTGCGGAAAAACAAGAAGGTCGTTCCAATGCAGGAATGGATGGAGCAAGGAACCTCTGATGATCGTTCGGATTTTGAGTTGACAGATGCTCTTACATCATTGGAAGAGGAGTTACGCGTTCCGGTAACGCTCTATTATCTAAAGGAATGGAGCATTCGTGAGATCGCCCAAGCATTGGATATTCCTGATGGAACGGTAAAATCACGTCTCAGCCGGGCTCGGATGAAACTATCAGAATTCCTAAATCCAAAAACTGAGAGGAGAGTATATCATGGTGGAAATTGATGATAAAGAATTAAGTGAATTATTGAGACAAATGGAGAGCGAAGAAATGCCAAGTCAGGTCCGCAGTCGGATTGACGACACCCTCTCAAGTCTTCCGGAGCGAAAGAAGAAAAGGAAGAAGTCAACGATGATCGCTAGCGGGATTGTAGCTAGTGCGGCGATTCTTTTGGGGACTGGATTCACAAACACTACCATGGCCCAGGTACTGCAAAGTATTCCGTTCGTCGGTTCGGTGTTTAGTCATTCCAAAGATAGTACGTTAAAGACAACCGTTGAAAAAGGGCTTTCGCAAACGATAAATAAGAGTGCTAGTGATAAGGGCATCACGGTTACTGTGAATGAGGTGATCTTTGATGGGACTCAGGTTTCAATTGGCTATATAGTCCAATCGGAACAGGTCCTTGATGACAACGTTAATCCATCGATCGGCTTCAAAATCGATGGAAAGCAGCCCGGGAATTATGGTGTAGGAGGTAACAGTGAACGATACGATGACCATACGTTTCTTGGTGTCATGCACCTAGATTCATCTACACCTCTCCCTGATAAATTTGACCTCGACGTGAATTTCAGTAAGCTTGGCGCCACGGAAGGAAAGTGGAATATTCATTTTCCGGTGGAAGAAATAACTTCGGAGAACAAGGTAATTCTTCCAATGGAGAAGAAAGAAAGCGGTGAGATCTCCCTGATCGTTGAGAAGGTCACGTTTGCCCCGACTTCAACAGAAGTGGTCTACAAGCTAAAGCAGCCAGCAGAGCGGGAGATGGAGCTGAGTTTTGAACTATATGGAAACGACGGGAAAGCAGTGGAACCACAATCCATGTTTGAGAATAATGGGACAGTTAAGATCTCGTATGAACCGTTTGAGAGTATTCCAAAAGAGATTACATTCCGGCCCCAATCAAGGCACGATCAGGAAATAGATCAGATGTTAAGTAAATTAGAAATGAAGCTACAAGTAAAGTAGAGTGTGATGTTAGATTGTATAATGAATGGCTTGATGAAAAATCATTCTTAAAAGAATATGAGTTGCACCTCAGCGCTAGTAATTTCTTAGGTGCATACTTTCACCAAGATATTATTTAAAAGCTAAGTACCTGGGGATTGAGGTTGGATCAGGAAACAATTTGCATTAAACAACGAAAGTTTAGCGTGAAGCAGGGGCAGGATGGGCCGTAGGAGAATAATTCCTACGGCCCATTTTGCGCATATTACGGATGTTCCATATCTCTCAATCCCCCGTCCAGTAAGGGTTTCAATTGAAACGATTTGGGCACGCTAAATGGGAACACCCCTGATTGAATGTAGGATTTGGAGGATGGAAAGGTAATGAGTGATGTAAAATTAAGGCCATTAGAAAGAGAAGACTTAGGATTTGTCCATAAATTAAATATTAATGCCAACATCATGTCCTATTGGTTTGAGGAGCCATATGAGTCATTTGTTGAATTGCAGGATTTATATGATAAACATATTCATGATCAGGGTGAACGACGATTTATTGTACATAAAGGCACTGAAATGGTAGGGCTGGTTGAATTAGTAGAGATTGATTATATTCATCGCAGGGCTGAATTCCAAATTATTATTAGTCCGAGTCACCAAGGACATGGATATGCGAAGGCTGCAACCTATCTCGCAATGGACTATGCGTTTTCTGTATTAAATATGTATAAATTATATTTAATCGTGGATAAGACAAATGAAAAAGCGATTCATATCTATAAGAAACTCGGCTTCAAGTTTGAAGGAGAATTGATCGATGAGTTCTTTGTAGACGGTGAATACCATAATGCAATAAGAATGTGTATGTTTCAACGTCAATATTTTGATAGGGATTCTTGAGATAAGACCGTGAATTTGTTAAGAGACTCTTTTGACAGAAACTGTGGGAATGAATTTCCACAGTTTTTTATTCGTTTTGGATAATGGGGGGCAATCCCCGCCTAAATCTTTTCCTGAATGAAAGCATATGGCGAGTGTCTGTCACTACCCGCAAATAGGCGGAGAATTTCCGGTTATACTCCAGAATATAGCTCAGATCGGGGTAAATAAGCGGAGCTTTTCCGGTTAAGCATAGAAAAATCACCCATTTTCATGTTTTTTGAGTTAATAGTCGGAATTCCTCCGTCTATTGAAGCTAATTTTGATACTATTTTCTAAATAAGAGTAATTTCTCCGCCTATTTTTTCAAACCAACTGATTCCCTCATCTGGGTTCGTGGAGGATGTTGGCTCAATAGGCGGGCAAAGATGGAAAGTGATATATCCTGGTTAAAAGGAAATCCTACCCCTATTTAATAGTAAGAGAAAATATATTCAAAGCTACAGTTTGCTAGGCGAACTGGGCTTTTTTTACCATTATTTTAAAAATTTAAATAATTCAAAATACGGATGTGGGTTGATTTCTCTTAACCTATAATGAACGTATTGGAAAATAATAGGAGGTATGGAAAAGTGAGGAAAAAGTTTATTATACCGATGGTTCTGTCATCGGCAATGCTGGCAGGTTCTTTCCCAATTAGTAATGTTTGGGCAAATCCGATTGATTCAAAGGTGGTTACTAGTGTACAAGCTTCTGAGAAGTGGAATGCCAAAGCCAGCGTTCCAGTATTTGTGAAGGAGCGGCAGGCAGAGAAATTCTCCTCCAGCAACACATCCAATGCATTGAGTTATTTAAAGAAAAACCAAGATAAAACCGGGGTAAAAGATCCGGAGAAAAATCTAAAGGTAAAAAATGTCCAAAAAGATGAACTAGGTATGACGCACGTCCGCTTTGACCAGTCGATAAACGGGGTAAAGGTAGAAGGAGCGGAAGTCATTGTACATTTTAATGAAAATAATGAGATCACGTCTGTTAACGGAAGAGTGAATCAGACAATTACCGATGCTGCAGTGGACACGAAGGCCACTTTAAGCAGTGACACAGCACTTAAGAAGGCATTATCCGCTGTCAATGCCCCAGAAGAACTGACCTATGAGCCAACCTCTGAGCTGGTTGTCTATCCTTTTGAAGGGGAAAATGTGACAGCCTATAAAGTGAATGTGAACTTCATGGGGGAGGAACCCGGAAACTGGTTTGTCTTTGTGGACGCCAAAACAGGAGAAGTGGTTGATAAGGTTAATGGCTTAATGCATGCGGATGAAAATAAAACACAAAAAGGTGCCGGAAAAGGGGTGCATGGTGCTCATCGGGAGCTACATATCACCCAAGTGAAGGAACCAAATGCCGGAACGAAGTTTGCGTTAGCCGATTACTCTCATGAAAATCTTGGAGGAATCGTAACGTATGATGCAAAAAATGACAACACTTCAAGTAATGATACTGTCTATGTAGGGAACTCTGCTGCATTTATCGGGGACTATGATCGAGCGCTTGTGGATGCACACTATAATTCTGAAAAAGTATATAATTATTATCTAAATGAACATGGCCGTAATTCCTTGGATGGGAACGGAATGGCGATTATATCAAGGGTCCATTATGGCACTAATTACAATAATGCTTCCTGGAATGGGCGCTGGATGACCTATGGTGATGGGGACGGCGAGTTTATGATTTCTCTATCAGCAGGTCTGGATGTGGCTGCCCACGAAATGACGCACGGAGTGATCACGAATTCAGCTAATTTAGTGTATCGCAATCAATCTGGTGCACTAAACGAATCGTTTGCGGACGTCTTTGGAGCCCTCGTGGACGATGATGATTGGGAAATGGGCGAGGATATCATGGCCCCGGCTGCTAAAGCGAATGGTGTAAACGTATTGCGCAGTTTAAGTAATCCAAACGGTGTTGTTGTGAGCAATGCGGATAGAAGGGCATACAGTACAAATGGCGGCGTTTATCCGGACCATATGGACGAGTTTTATCACATGCCTGCATCTGTTGATGGCGGTGGTGTCCATGTTAACTCCTCGATTACCAACCATGCGGCGTACTTGATTGGCCAAGAACTTGGAAGAGAAAAGTTAGGAAAAATCTACTACCGTGCTTTAACCGTTTACCTAACCTCAAATTCCGATTTTAGTGATGCACGCCAGGCGGTAGTTCAGTCTGCCATCGATCTTTATGGTGAAGGCAGCGCGGAGGTGGCTGCTGCTAACTCCGGGTTTGATGCAGTAGGAATTTACTAATTGAAATAAAGAATAGTTCCGGAACAGCTGTTGCATCTGCTGCTTGGACGGCAGCGTTTCGGATGTAAATCATTTATATTTCACAGTAAAAAGGCTTAGAGATCTCTAAGCCTTTTTTGATTAAGCGAGCATGATAAACGGAGAATTTTCCCTTAATTAGAAAATAAGATTAAAAATAGAATAAATAGACGGAAGAATTCCGGTTATTGACTCGAAAAACATGAAAATAGTAAATTTTACATTGTTTAATCGGAAAAACTCCGCTTATATACCCCGAGTCCAGCTCTATTTAGAGTTTAACGGAAAAATTTCCGCTTAAATATCAATTAATATTTGCCAGTATAAAAAACGCACTGTAAAATTCAGTGCGTTTTCATATGTTGAATTTATATTATTCTACAAAAATCGGAGTTTTTTATAACTTATTTAGCAGCAATGCGTTTCTTCCATAATTGTTGGAAATCGGCCCATAAAAAGACGGAAAGCGATAGAATGATAAATGCGGCCATTCCAATTTCCTCTAGAATTTCCCCGCCTTCAAATAGTTTTACAAGACCCTCTCCAAACATCTCGCCGCCAACAAAGATAAGGAGGATCCCTAATGCTTTAAAGATAAGGGATAAATTAAGTTTAATAGATGTTTTAAATAAGATGATA
Source organism: Neobacillus sp. B24 (assembly GCF_055381825.1). Taxonomy (NCBI): domain Bacteria; kingdom Bacillati; phylum Bacillota; class Bacilli; order Caryophanales; family Bacillaceae; genus Neobacillus; species Neobacillus sp. B24. The sequence goes on from NZ_AP035777.1 coordinate 751,628, forward strand.
GCTAATAGGACGGCAAGTATAATACCTGAAACACTGCCTATTGCTACTGAAAAAGAACTTTCTGTAATCTTGGTCAAATTGAAAACGACCAATTCTATCCCTTCCCGTACGACAGACAGGAAAGATAATACAAACAAGCCAATCGAACTTGTGTTTTTAGCTACCTTTTCCGTGACTGCTGAAGTATGGCCTTGATTTCTGTGAATCCAGAGGATGAAATAAGCAATAAGTCCGGCTGATAGGAGCATCATGATCCCTTCAATTAATTCTTCTCCAGCTTCTCCGGCCTCTTGAGCTTCACTGAAGCCAATAAATCCAACAACAGCACTAATAATAACCCCTAAAAGGGTACCAGCATATACAAATTTAGATAAATCTCTACGTCCAATCCGAGTAATTTGGGCAAGGATGATACCTATAATAAGTGCAGCTTCAAGCCCTTCCCGAAGAGACAGAAATAAACTATCAAACATTTAAAACCCCTCCTAAATGATTATGAGAATCATTTTCAATTATAAATGTAACTGAAAATAATTCTCAGGTCAATATTAAATTTTCAAAAAAGGTACTTTGATTTTTGAATAATTTAGGGTTTTGGGCTAGGTATACAAAAAAGCTAGTACATAATTCAGGTGGTGGCTGTGGTACTTTTAAGGTAAATCAATCACTTGCAGCCGACTTTAAGGATGCAGCCAGTAATGATATCGGAACCACGTTGATCATGCGGGCATCATGGGTAGACAGGCTTGCTGTAAATTCCGAATCGACGATTCCAACATCATGATGGCTCCACAAATCACGAACGGCAGCAAAATCTTCAATCCCTAAATCAGACCACTTAACCGATACGGTTTGTTTGGAGGAACCGGTATTAAATAGGGCGACGTTGTACGATCCATCTGGCAGTGCTTGATAAAACACCTGGGACGTGGGCGTTTTATACAAGCGCTTCCCTGCAACTCCGCTTTGGTTCACCCAAATTATTTCGTCATTGGTTAAAAGGCTTAATCCGTACATGTCCAGTTTTGTCAGGTCGTTTCCAATCACAAAGTGCGATGCCGCAATTGCCCATAACGTAACATAGGAACGTTTTTCGGTTTTTGTTAAGCCGTCTCTAATACCGTTGGCCACATTGATTGAATCAAAGTCATTCCAAGCCCCTGGCCCGGCATGATCCTGCCAGATGGCAGCATCATCAAATCTTCTCGATACCTTTTTCCAATTGGTTAAGGTCGGCGTTCCATAGGCTTCGATATCGTGGTCGGTTCTCCAGCCATTGGACAACCGCTTCCATGTTTCAGCGTGTTTAATGTCAAGGTTATTGGATAATTCCACATGAATCGGTCTTCCTGTTTTCTTTAGCGCTTTGGCCCAAGCTTCCACATCAGGAATATCCTCGTTGCGGACACCGTCAATTTTCAGATAATCCACCCCGTAGGAAGCAAACAGCCTTGCCCAGGAATCGATAAACGCCTGTGCACCAGGCTTGGAAAAATCAATCGCATACATATGTTTAAAGTTAAAGTTAACTTTTTGGCCTTTGGTTAGGTCGACGATATCTAAGGCGTGATAAGGCGTTCCTTCAATCGGTGTGTTTTGGTCAACCGCCCCTTTGGGAATTCCTAACGTAACATACATGCCAAACTTTAATCCCTTTTTATGGATATAGTCTCCAAGTGCTGCCATGCCGTGGGGGAACTCCTTCGGATCCACCACCCATCTGCCATACTGATCAACTGTAGTAGTCCAATCCAGCATATAATAATCATCAAGATTGACATATTGATAACCATGGGATTGAAAAATTGCCGCTAAAACATCGGCTGCTGCCTTGATTTTTCTCTCCGTTGGTTTCTTCCGAATAGAGCTCCAGCTGCTCCAGCCCATTAATGGACGTTGTGCTGAAGTGTTGTAGGCCGAAGCTTTTGCAGCTTTCATTTCTACTGGTGAGAATGGGTAATTCCCACAAAATATAATCGATAATAAGATCAAAGATATCAAAAATCTCTTTAGCATAAACGCTTCCCCCGAGAATTGGTTTTAATCGATAGGCTAAAATCCAAGTAAATAGTAAGTCAGTTTAAAATATAATCAACAGTAGTAACATTAAGGAAAAATAGGTTCCTGTCACATAGGTTGCCCAGTGGGGGGCCAAGCAATTTTTAAAATTTACCTTTATGTCTACCAGTAATTGGGAACCTAAAGACGATTTCACCAGTTGACGAACCAATTTTGTCTTTAAAAACCGGGCTTAAAGACATTTTTGCTCTTTTGACGTAAATTTTGTCTTTAGGATACCAGTAATTGGAATCCTAAAGACGATTTGACCAGTTGACGAACCAATTTTGTCTTTAAGAACCGGGCGTAAAGACATTTTTGCTCTTTTGACGTTAATTTTGTTTTTAGGCTACCAGTAATTGGAAAAAGAAAAACACATTGAATTGGGCGATTCAATGTGTTTTTAGTAGCTTCTCAATTTTTACTCAGGATTAACAGCTATAAATTCTTCAATAGTTTCAGGGGTATGTTTACCTTCTTTTCCTTGGAAAAGGTCAATATTAACGGTCACATCCATGCATCCAAGATATTTTCCGTTTTTATCACGTACTGCCATGAATTTTTGATAAATTTGACCAGTTTCTTCACCAGAGCGTTTTGGGAACCAAAATTCCCATTTGTCACGTGCTCCTGTACGAAAATCATTCAACAATTTTTCAACGTGGTGAGCCATTTTTGGGTGAAGCTCAAGTACATGGCGGCCAATCGCTTCTTTACGACGACCATGCACGCGGTTAGGATTATTGGAATACCAGCGGAAAATATCGTCGGCATCACAAAATCCCATTTCAAATGGTAATAGATTGATAATTGAATCCAAAGTGCTTGCTTTAATGGCACCACTTTCAAAATTAATGACAGCTTCAGGGCTAATTAATTCAGACAATTTTTCTTGAGCCATTTAAAAAACCTCCAATATATAATCTCCGCCTATGAGAAGAATAGAATAGTACAAAAAGTAGCGAGTGATTGTTATCTAACTTCATTAATAAGGATATCATTATTAACGAGGGCTGATTGTGATTTATATCACAAAAAAATAATGGCATCAGGTGGATGTATAATATTGGTTTTAATTACCGGCTCCGGCTTTCAAATGACCATCCATTTAAAGAAAGTGCCTAGTATAGTAAATAGGTTCAAATAATAAGAAAGGCCACCATTTTCATTGTAAAATGGAAGTACCTATCACAGAACTTCCAATTACTCACCCTACCAAGGAGATGAAAATGATGGCTTATTCATTATTGAACCACATTCAAGGAAAAAACGGAAGTCGATGGGCACAATTTGTACGGGAAACAGGAACAGATCGTATGTTGATAGTAGCGATTGATGCAGCGAAGTTTACTCACAAGGCAATGATATGTACGTTTTATGGGGACGTTTTGGTGAAACCATTTGAGTTTGATGCTTCCCTGACGGGACTTGAAAAGGTTAAAGAACATATTCAAACAGAAAAGAATCGGCTTGGGATGAAGGAGGTTGTGGTGGGGGTTGAAACCACAGGGCATTATTATGAGGATTTAGTTCGACGTTGTCATTCTGAAGGCTATCATGTTCGCATCTTGAATGCAGCTACTACTGCACAGGAAAGGCAAGCTCTTTTGAATTGGTCCAAAACGGATAATCTAGATCTGATGGCAATTGTTCAATCTATTATTAATGGCCGAGGGACATCCAGTGAGTTGTCTTCAGGATCTGTACACAACTTGCAGAAATTAACGCGTGCCCGTCGGGCGCTTGTGGGGGAAAGGACATCGACCGAAAACCTGATTCGGGTATATATTGACCATATTTTTCGGGAGTTCCAGGGGAAAAGTATGTGGATAAATGGGAAGCGCGAACATGTCGAACCTTTCTCGAAGTTATTTGGAAAAGCACCACGATATTTTATGCGCCATTGCCTTCATCCAAGTGATATCCTTACCCTTGGAGAGAAGGGATTACGTGAACTTTCCATACGGGAAAACCTGAAGCTCAGGGATAAATCGATTCAAATACTGCTTGAATTTGCACAGAATTCAATCTCGCAACCTAAAGAGCTTTTGGAAATGGAACAATTTCTTTTGATTCAAAAACTTGACCAATTAGAGCTTTTAGATAAGCAGATTCAATTGCTAGAGAGGAAAATCGAAGATATATTTGTTCAAACTGAAGGAGCAGTCATTCTTAGCGTTCCAGGAATAGGAGTTGTAACGGGGGCTGAATTATACGCGGAAATGGGCGATATATCTGATTTCGACCATGCAGGGCAATTAATTAAAATGGCGGGGACAAATCCAATTGTGAAGCAGTCAGGGGGTAAAAGACCTTCATACTATGGCGTTTCTAAACAGGGAAGAAGAACTTTCAGGAACGTTACTTATCAAGTTGGAAGATCCCTAGCTGTTAATAACCCTGAGATGAAACAGAAATATTTGGCCTTTAAAGAGCGTGGAAAGCACCCGGGGCAAGCATATATTGCTTTAGGAAACCGAATGATCCGTTTAGCCTTTTCAATGATTAAGCATCAATCGCTCTATCAAACAAATCAACCAAACTATGTCTTAATTGATGAAATAACAAAAAAGATTCATAGCCCAAATGTAAGATGCTTTTATGAAAAGTTTGTCGTATCAGCTGTTAATAAATCAGCGTAAACCAGAAACAAGATTTTTAACATGTGGATAGCTCTGCATAAATTATATTGTCATTTAATCAGCTATGTTCCTAAGTTTTTCTTTACAATTGTGCATAACCTAAACCCTTTTTAACTGTTAATTAAGCTTTAAAAACAAAGTGGAAAGAACAATCTCTTAGAAATATTATTCCTTTACAAATGGGGCTCCTCTAGGACGTTAGATCACATTGAACTTCGTGCCTGAGGCTCCAGACCTCGAGTGACAGCGTTATGGATCTTGTCCTACAAGTACGAATAATACGTGAAATCTAAGTTTAGATTTACTAGGCGGTATCCTCTGTAGGATGAAAATTCAAGATCCCTTCACGTTCTAGAGGGGCCCTATTATAATTCTGTGATAGTCGACTCTTCAAAAAAATGGATATTGGGAGTTCTAGTTTAGGTCGGTCTTTTTTTATAAAAAATTATGTTTGACTTATTAGCCATTATACGCTGTCACATCCCGTAATTTGTTGGCAATTGATTAACATTTTCCGGGAATGACAGGCACTTTTAATTAGGTGTGCCAGGTACTTGTTATAATTAAAGAACCTTATTCTTTTGTCTTAGGCCAATTTCAACTTCCAATTCACCACTGGCAACCTTGTCAAGGTGCCACCACCATTCTTCAAGAGGCTCGGTAGAGAGAGAAAAGTCATATACTTTCCCGATATGTTTAACCATTTCTTCTACATGTTCAAGAAGTTTTAAGTCATATTTCATAAGAAGTACACGTTCTTGTAACGACATTTTTGATGATTCTTTGTTCAATCTGCTGCGGCGATGCAACATATCGATTGTTTCAAATGGACTTACCTTAATATCAGTAACATCCTCACCATAATATTCAATATCTTTCAAGAAGTCCATTACTGCCACACCTCCTTCATTTTACCGATATACCTATAACCTTTTCTTTCGTCTAAATAATGATTGTACCTATCAGCAATAATTGCTGTTTCAATGATACCATTTTCACCTATAATAACAATCCAGGCGTTCCCATCAGCAAAAACGAAGTAATTTTGGTTAAAGCTTTCTTTGAAATAAATATAAATATCATTTTCTTTATCAGTAAGTAAATTCATAATTAACGTTATATAATCCTGCATCTCCCAATCATAGGGAACGTGTTGGCGGTTCTTCCGTTTTGATAAATGATATTTGTCCTTTCCTGTTTTCCATGTTAGCCCATTTTGTTCTAAAGATATGAGAATGGCTTTAATTTGATTCTTTAGTGTAACGTCCAAATTATTACACCTGCCGTTGTGACTATTTATTTAAGATGTAGAACTTCTTTAAATTATGAAATTAAATATAGTTATTTCTTAAAAAAATGAACCCCATCGTTGGTGCCTAGACCTTCCTGTTTAACTGAAACGGCGTAATCCAGTTTTCTTCCTTTAGGCGGGTGGATTCCAATTGTAATGTACCAATTCCACGTCTGCTCTCCGCTTTTTTTGCCAATGACTCCACTTAACGTAAAACCAGGCGCAAGCAGCTCACTAGGCAGATTTTTAACGTAATACGTACAATTTGTTTTCAGTTCGTTCAGTACTACGGTTGTCCCAATGATGGTGGTGACTTTAAAGTGGCTTTCTATATCTTCTATACATTGGCTGAATTCTTGATTGATTCTCTCCACATCTTGTTGGAAATTCCAGTCAGCGTGGTGAATCCGGGGGAAGTGGCCTAATACTAGGCGATACAGGACTTTTTCGCAGATTTTAAGATTAGCAATTGCTTCAGAAGTATATTGCTCGACGGTCGAAAACCAAGAGGTACCAACCCGCTTATCAAGCCAGCGAACAAATTTTTTCAATTGATACAGGAAGTTTTCTACGGATTTTTGGTCTGGTGAAAATTTGATGTGATCGGGATAGAAGGAATAAATGAAGTCTTCCCAAAATGAAGGCTGGCACTGTTTCCACGAAGGGGGACAATCATCTTCCAAATAACTAGCCATATACATGGACATGACACGGAGGAATTCATTGCGGTTTTTGTCAGAAGGTTTTTCACGCTTATAGGCAATAAAATCTTTGCCGTAGTATTCGAAGAGTCCGCGGTATCGCATTTGAAACTCGGAGCTAGTGGCTAGATCCATCAGCATTTTTTGCCGTTCCTCAGGATTCGCAAAGTGATGGACGCGCATACTAACTTCCGGCCCGTTTTTACTACGGATATCCTTTATTTTCATTTTGTTTGACATAAAACGAAATCAACTCACTTTCAATATTTTTGGAAAAAATAAGAGAGGTCTGAATGGGGATTCTTAGAAGTCTTATTAATAGCATAGCGCATATTAATGTCGGAATATGGTGATAATTTGTATATTTTGTGAATCTTTGAAAGGATTATTAGAAAAAGTTAAGCCGGGTACGAAAAAAGGTGCTAGTCACGTCCCGCAACTTGTCGATACGTACTCAACATTATTTCGGGCGGTGACAGACACTTTTTTTGTATACATTATTGAGGGCAGATACGTACCTTTGGGTGCCTGCCACTGCCCAAAGGAGGGCAGCCATCTTAGTAGAATTTTCCTGCCTTTGAAATACTAATAGAGCAAGCAATATATTTCTCTGAATAAGAGTTTAATTGGATTTTTATTTATGTGGTTGACAAAGTAATTCACTACTACTAAAATTAAAAAATATTTAGCAATAGTTAATAGAATTTAATCATAAGCAGGCTATGATTGCTATGGATCACACTATAGCAGGAGCAGCTTCTGGAGAGATCGCAAGTATTTTGCGGCGCCGAAGGGTTCACAATCTCAGGCAAAAGGACAGAAGAGTACTGAATATTTATTTTTTGTGCTCATTATATTTAGCATGACAAATATTATTTGTTATTCTTTTGGAAAAGAGATTGGATATCCTCCAATCTCTTTTTTTATTGGTTTAACTAAAATATTTAATAAGGGGGAGTCAGGATTGGCACAACAAGAATTAAAGAGGGATTTATCAAATCGTCATGTTCAACTAATCGCAATTGGCGGCACCATTGGTACGGGATTATTCTTAGGATCCGGTAAAGCCATACAATTGGCAGGTCCATCCATTATCCTTGCTTATTTAATCGTAGGAATCGCTGTTTTCTTTGTTATGAGGGCGCTTGGAGAACTTCTGTTGTCTAAAGCGGGTTATCAATCCATTACAGACATTGCTGAAGACTATCTTGGACCTCGGTTAGCGTTTGTAACCGGATGGACCTATTGGTTTTGTTGGATTATGACTGCTATGGGTGATGTGATTGCAGTAGGGATTTATGTCCAATATTGGTTTCATATTCCACAATGGATACCAGCGCTCATCTGTTTGATGATTTTACTGGGACTCAATCTACTAACTGTAAAACTTTTTGGAGAATTGGAATTTTGGTTTGCTTTAATAAAGGTCATCACGATTCTCGCATTAATTGTCATTGGGATTATATTACTGGTGATGGGATTCAAGACAGCTCAAGGTATGGTTACGCTTAAAAATATTTGGGAACATGGGGGGCTTTTTCCAAACGGAATCTCAGGGTTCTTACTGTCGTTCCAAATGGTTGTATTTGCATTTGTCGGTGTGGAATTAGTAGGTGTATCGGCAGCGGAAACATCCAATCCAGAAAAAAATATTCCATCGGCTATAAATAAAATTCCTTTAAGGATTCTATTTTTCTACGTCGGCGCGCTTATTGTCCTTTTAACTATTAACCCATGGACGGAATTGAATGCAGCAGAAAGTCCCTTTGTTAAAACGTTTAGTTTAGTCGGAATACCGATTGCAGCAGGAATCATTAATTTTGTCGTATTAACTTCAGCAGCTTCTGCTTGTAATAGTGGAATGTTTTCAACAAGCCGTATCCTATATAGTTTAAGCAATCATAAGCAAGGACCTTCTAATTTTGCAAAACTAAATAAAAATCATGTCCCAGGTAACGCATTATGGATCTCCACGCTTGTTCTATCGGTGGGAGCCCTTTTGACCAAACTTGTTCCGGAACAAGCTTTTGGAATCGTGACGACTGTTAGTGCTATTTGTTTTATTTGGGTTTGGGGTGTCATTCTGGTTTGTCATTTAAAATATAAGAAAACACGTTCAGAATTACAGGCAAAATCAAAATTTAAAGCCCCATTAACACCATTTATTAATTACGTTGTCCTAATCTTGTTTGCCATCATTCTTATTATAATGCTGTTTGCTGAAGCTACACGGTCTGCCCTTTTGTTAACACCTTTATGGTTTATTCTATTATTTACTTCGTATTCATATTGGAACAAAGAAGAAAAAAATATTAAATTATCAGCATAGAATCACCCATAAATTATATCTGAGCCCTTATATGGAAATGCCTACAGGGAGTGGAACCGTACCTTAAGATTGTTGTATAGCTTTGGCTTTGTTAAGATTTACCTGGCAATGCTACCCGAGTCAGAGTAAAAGCAGCAGGCAGCCTAGCGCAATAAATAAAGTTTAATGGCAACCTATAAAGTGCCTGGTCCTATCCGCAAATTGTCGAATCTCTCGACAATTTGCGGGTGGTGCCAGGTACTTTTTTGAGAAATTAGGCTTATAAATTTGATTGTCCACAAAAGCATCCGTTTAGCTGAAGAAGGTTATTCTTGTCCCCATTAGTGAAATTTTTAACAATCTCCACACCGTATTTCAACACTCAGAGTTACAGACCCAAAGAGTTCCGTTTTGAGGTGCATTATTCACCATTTACAAAAGAATTGACACTTAAATTGCGTTATGTTGGACATTATTATAATTAATACTCTATTTTGTTCTAATGCGAAAGGAGATAAAGTTTTGAGTAAGACAAGCAATACTGAAATCATTTTGGAAAGAGTATCTGATGGGTTTTATTCGTTAGATAAAGACTTAAAATTTGAATACATAAATAATGTTACTGAAAGGCTTTTACAAATTAAACGTGAAAAAGTGATTGGACAATATATATATAAAGTATTGCAACACAGTGAAATACAGAAATTTGTAACCCGATATAAAAGGGCGCTATCAGAACAAGAATCTATAGAATTTGAAGAGTATTTTAACAATAGATGGTATGAGATAAGGGCTTTCCCTTCTGCTGAAGGTTTATCCGTATTTTTTAGAGATATTACGAAACAAAAGCAAGAGTATGAAAAAATGAATTATCTAGCTAATTATGATGTTTTAACAGATTTACCCAACCGATATTTTTTTAATAATTACTTAAATGATAAGTTACAATCTCCTGAAGTGTCTATTGCAGTATTATTTTTATCTATGAACAAAATAGAAAAAGTAAATGATACATTTGGTCATGAAACAGGTGACTTATTAATAAAACAAGCAGCAGAACGTCTAAAAATGATTGTAGAACCAATAGGGTTTATTGCTCGTTATTCTGGAAACGAGTTTCTTGTCGCTATGGAATACCGTGATGAGAAGGAGATATCTTGTATTATTGATCAAGTAATGGAATCGGTTTTTAATCCATTTTTTATTAATGGCTTTGAACTAAAAACTTCACTAAGTATCGGCATAAGTCAGTCTCCAAAGGATGGAGATAGCGTAGAATTATTAATGAAAAATGCAGCATTCGCAATGAATAGATCTAAAAAATTCAGAGGAAATAACTTTAAATTCTACTCCTGTAATCAAGATGAAGGAAGTATTGACCCATTAGAGTTGGAGATGGAGCTTAAAAAAGCTATAGACCAAGAACAATTATTTCTCCATTATCAACCTAGAATAAATTTAAATACAGGGAAAATAGTGGGGGTAGAAGCTTTAATTCGTTGGGAACATCCAGAGTGGGGATTGGTTCCACCACGGACATTTATTCCAATAGCTGAAGAAACGGGATTAATATTACCTATTGGTGAATGGGCTTTGAATGCTGCTTGTAAACAAAACAAAATATGGCAAGAACGAGGATTTAAAACAGTTGTTTCTGTCAATTTGTCAGCGATTCAATTTAATCAGCCTAATCTAGTTGATACAATTGAAACTGTTCTTCAAAAAACAGGACTTGAACCACATTTTTTAGAAGTTGAAATTACTGAAAGCATGACGTGTGATATTGAGAGTACAATACTAATGCTACAGCATCTAAAAAAGATTGGTGTTCGCATAAGTATTGATGATTTCGGAACTGGGTATAGTTCTCTAAGCTATTTAAAATATTTCCCTGTAGACATCTTAAAGATTGACCAATCATTTGTTAGAAAACTTCATAACAATCCTAATGATGAAACAATTGTTAAAGCTATCATTTCAATGGCTCATAATTTAAATTTAAAAGTAGTTGCAGAAGGAATAGAAACAAATGAGCAACTTGTTTTTCTGCAGTACCATTTATGCGACGAAGGGCAAGGATTTTTCTTAAGTAAGCCGCTACTAGCCAATGATTTAGAAGAAAAACGTTCTAGGATTGAACAAATTGTTGAAGACAATGGGATCCCTGTGGATCTAAACGAAAAATTGCGGATGAAAGAATATTTTGAAAAAACTAAAAGAGAGTTACAAGATACTGTTCGATTACAACAAGGTATGATTTTTAAGTTTAAAAAAATTAATGATCGATTTATTCATACACTCTGCGATGGGGAATTACTCTACAGATTTGGATTGATCCCTTCTCAAGTTATTGGGAAAAGCTTAGAGGAATTTCTGCCTCATGAAAATGCTATCGAAAAAACTTCCTTCTACAATAGGTCATGGGAAGGAGAAGAATTTGTTACTTACGAAGACGAGTTAAATGGAATTTGGTATTTAGCCACTTTACGCCCATTAAAACAGGGAGGAGAAGTAGTTGAAGTTATTGGATCCTGTATTGATATAACAGCACGAAAAAAAGCAGAGGAGGCTTCAAAAGAGAGTGAGTTTAAATATCGCCTTATTGCTGATAATATGACCGACATAATCATGTTATTGGACATCAATGGGAAAATATTATATTCATCACCATCCTTAGCAAATATAATCGGTTACCCGTTAAGATCATTTGTAGGGCAAAGTTCATTTGAATTAATACACCCCAAAGACAAACAAAGTGTAATAATGGGGTTTCAACAAGTCATAGACACTATAACACCAGCTAGGATGGAAGCTCATTTTTTGACAGGCAGTGGAAATTCCGTATTATTTGAAGGGGTTGGTACTCCGGTACTTGGAAAAAATGGAGAACCAGAATACTTTATTGTGGTTGGAAGAGATATTACCGAAAAAAGAATAACAGAAGAACAGCTCTCAAAAGCTGAAAAACTATTTATTGTTGGTCAACTTGCAGCAGGAGTAGCACATGAAGTTAGAAACCCTCTAACGTCAATAAAAGGGTTTATCAAGCTTCTTGAGCAAGGAAGTAACAACAAAGAATATTTTGAAATCATGTTTAAAGAATTTGATCAAATTGAGGGAATTCTAAATGAATATTTAACTCTTGCAAAACCACAGGAGATTCAGTTGAAAAAGGTTAATATTCAAACTATTTTTAATGACGTTACAATATTACTTAAGTCCGAAGCAAATTTGCGAAACGTAGAGATTTCTCAAGAATTTCAACCAAATCTTCCACAAGTTTTGTGCGATGTAAACCAAATTAAACAAGTTTTCATTAATATTATAAAAAATAGCATTGAAGCAATTCCTAATGGAGGATTTGTGAAAATTGAGGGTTCTGTAGAAGATGGGTATCTCCTAATGAAAATTATTGATAATGGAATCGGTATAAGTAAAGAACGTATTAAACGATTAGGTGAACCGTACTACAGCAATAAAGAATTTTTATAAAAATTTTTGTATTTTACGACTCGTTATTTTGTTTGTTTATAAACAACATTCACCTGCTTTACGTTTAATCTAGCTCCTTGGCCAAATAATCGACTAGAATCTAAGCTTACTTCATCCACAAAGGAAAGAGGCGTCTGGCCAGTTATTGGGTGATAGTAGAAATTGTCTTCCGTTGAAAGCTTAACCAATCCCGATTATTAAGGAGTTTAATAAGGTTTATCCCGACAGAAAAATAACCGATATTAAAAAGGTTGATTTTGATTATTGGCAAATTCGGGACTATGAGATTTCTAAATAAAGATTAGTAAATAAGCTGAAAAAGACTCGATAAAACGAGTCCTTTTCAGCTTAGGAAATAATAAAAGCTATTTTTGACTAACGACAACATCAACATCGCTTTTCTTCACAAACCCAATGCGATGATTGAAAGAGATTTGGTAGTATTCTTCCGTACCCTTCACGACCTTGTTAGTGGCTGGATCATTGAAAATTTTGGCGTAATAGTAATCGGATTGGATTGGTCCGGTCGCTACATACATTTGTCCTTTTGGCAATTGATATAAGACCTCTGCTGCTCCTCGTGCCGAGACTGCAATTCCCGTGCCGTCATAAGCGGAATTTTCCGGATAGGCTGCCCCGTAAACTGGAATAGAAGTAAGACCCTCTTTCGGTTTAATGACAATTCCATTTCCCGGAACGGTGTTTTTGTTGTTAGGATTGTAAAACCAAGCCTTTTGCCCGGCGAAGTAGATGGCAGTCCAATCCCCTTGTTGATCGGCTTTAACATAGCTTTGCCCCATTGTGGCTTTGGCTCCCCAGTCATTGAGCCGCGTTGTTCCTGGAGCGGTCTTATTTAGAATCGGGTCGCTGATAAGAGGGGAGTTAAAATCTGGCTCCTTATATAACTGTAAGAAGCTGGATGATAGGGAATCAAGATCATTTCCGCTATACGTATAACTTGTTTTATTCGTGTTAAAGTTCGGACGGATCGTTACAATCGAGCTGTTTTTGTCCCCATTGCTTGGATTCAAAGATTCTCCAAGCAGGTTAAAGAAGTGGGACCAATCCCAGTATGCGCCTGGATCCCAGTGCATGGCAGCATGCTTGGAAACGGTCAGACCCGGGATTTCATCGTGGCCAATAATATGCTGTCTGTCTAATGGAATGTTATACGTTTCAGATAAATATTTTACAAGTTTGGCAGTTGAACGGTACATTTGCTCACTGTACCAGTTCGTTCCTTCCACTGCAAATCCCTCGTGCTCTATCCCGATGGAGTGCATATTAAAATACCAGTTTCCCGCATGCCAAGGGATGTCGTTTGGACGAACCATTTGTGAGACCTTCCCGTTTGCTGAGTCAATAATGTAATGGGCGCTTACAAAAGATTGGTTACGGAAGTGATTGATGGCCGACTGGGCACTCCCCTCGATATCATGGATCACGATATAGCGAATATCAATCCCATCTTCAGGGCGGCTGGCAATATCATAATTCCCATAATTGGTTGGACTGCTTGAAAACTGTTTGTACAGTGCAGGAATAAAGGAACATTCCAATCCGTTTGGACAATCCGAATTGTTGAATTTTGCATTCCGCAGTGGAATATTTTTGGCCGTATCTTTATTCGGAACGATATTCTCCGCTGTTAGCGTCAGTTTCTCGCCGCCATGCGTTGATTTTACCGCCCCGTTTTGGATGGTTTCATACACTTGATCGGCATAATCTGTGGCTAATTCTGCAATTTCTGATCCGCTGTATTTTACAACAGCCCCATACCAATCGGCAGCATCGGAAGGAAGGCCGCCAGTCGTTTCCTTAGCGTATTCAGCTAACAGGGCGGCACCGCCGCGGATGTTTTGCTCCGGGTCATCCTTTAACAAATCTGGACTTACTTTAAGAATCTGTGCTGCTTGGTCAAGTGTGGATATGGCTTCATCAGCTGTATATGTACCCTCGGCTGTTTCATCCCCTTTGGCACTATGCTTTTGATCCGCTTGGACCAAATTCATGATTCCAAACCCGCCTACTTCGCTATGCCCCTCATGCTGGACCCAGCGTGATTCATTGTAGGACACAGCCATCAGGACATTGACGGGAACCCCGAATTCCTTTGCCACATTTTTAAATAATTGTTGTGAAACTTCCGAACTTCCGATAGTTTCCGCATAGGATTTGACTTCGTTCTTGGAAAAATACGAAGGCGCAATCAATAGGGAAGCCGCGGGTACGGAAGCTGCTGCAACTTTTGAGACCTTTTTCACATGAAAAACCATTTTACAACCCCTTTATAACAGAATTTTTAGAATTGTATATTTCCCCCGCCATGACAGTTTTTCCTTCCGTAGAGATGTAAAATAATTCAAATTGCATAGAACGAAGTTCCTGTTTGGGAAAAAGATAGGTATATGTCACTAAAGAGGTCAAACAATTGAAGAAGCTTTAAAAACCGGCTATTGCGTGGCGGTTTGAGAAGGCGGGGGTGTTGTGAGAGAAGGGAAAAGTTTGTGGTATTAGATTTATATTAAGTAACCGGAATTTTAATAGAAGAGGGGTACCTAATATTCAACAAAGGGGCCACATTGTTGGGTTATGGTTTAGCAATAATAGTGGAGAACCGTATCATAAGTAAATGAGGTTCTTCTTAGTTAATATTTTTGAAAGTAATACTTGAAAGAATAAGATAGTAGAGTTTTTTTCTCTACTATCTTTACTAATCAGTAGCACCTGTTCGTTCTATTTCAACCTTAATAGTTGATTTTAACTTTAATGTTGAATACTTTTCCCTCAACTCTTTATCACTTAAGTTTGAGTATTTTCTGATGCTTTTTATTTTTCTTCCAATGCCAATTGGATCACTATTTAATTTTCTTAACTCCTCAAGAAAATCCCCCAATTGTTTGCTTAGTTCTTCCCCAAGCAGCTGCTCCATTTTTTTTATAGATTTCTTATTGTTAAGAGGAATGGCAGGCTGTACTTCTATAGTTGAAACCTTAATCGTTGCGTTTAGATAAAAGTCATCTTCTTTAAATAATTTAACTTTTCCGCGGTGCTTTATTGGGCGAATTGTAATATTAAATTTATCTCCTTTTGGCTTTTCGACTAGTGGTATTCCCTTTTTTTCTAAAACCTCTAGAGGAATGTTTAATGTTATATCTCCTAAAGAAGCCCTGCGATTGGTGAATAATTTGATGAACAAGGTTTTTTTCAAAGAAGCAGAACCAACCATTTTATCATCCTTTAATAATGCCACCTTTTCAATATAGGGTGCTCCACCCTTCTTATTCGATATAATAGGTATGGTAGGATCGATGCCAATTTCATATAAAGTGGAGAAAAAATCATGCAGGTTGGAGTTTATTAACATTTCATTCCTTGCTTGCTTATCCAATAATTGATAAATATATGACCCCATTTCAGGGTATTCTTCATAGTGATTATTTTTAATGACTTCTTCAGTATTGTTTGTAATGGCCAAAAATACTAATGATCCAATGGTGCTGTCTCGTTGCATTGAATCTAGGAAAGATGAAATTCCTATCTTTTCACTTATATCTTCATCAAATAGTATGGTCCTCAATTGTCCAGATGTAATGTCGTGGCTTGTTTGCTGTTCTAACCTTTGTCTTATTTGTTTGCTTGTAGTACCGACGGCAGAAATGGTTTCACTTGTTTTTTCTTCTTTACGGTCGAATTGCAACAAGCTAATAGAGCCTTTATATGTTTCTTTATCAACTAAATCATAACCAATAATAGTTGAAATCCCTTGCCTTTCTAATATTTTTCCAGGTGGCACGCATGCAGTACAGAGAAGACAACAAAATAGAATAAGCCATTTTTTCATCTTTTCAACTCCGTTAAGAATGTGAAAAAAGTTTAGATTTAATAATTGAAATGGAATATAACAAGATCGGATAGATAAACCATAGGTAAAAGCCGACATGACCAACTTGATCAAAAAAAAGGTTAGTGTCGACTCTTTTGGTGACAAAAAAGCTCGTGATAAAAATGATTATTGAGATTACCCATATACCATGTTTTTGTTTTAAATGAAATATTTGCTTTACTCCTTTTGAAGAAATGAACAGGTATAAACATAAATTTGGAAAAATAACCAAGATCCATAATGGAACGGCAATAAACTCAAACCGTTCAAGAAATGGAAAATGGACCGTGCTTATCATACTGACCACAGGCCAAATATGTTTTTCCAATTCCTTTGGACTAAAAAATAATATCGAAATAACAGTTGTTATAAACACAAAAAGTGTAGTAAACCAGATTGCTAATTGACTGAAAAAAAGCAGCTTTTTTTTCTCCTTTATAAATGGAAAAATAAAAAATAAAGTTTCAAAACCTAACATTGTAAAACTGGTTTTAAATGCTCCTTTCATTATTTGTGCTGGGGTCGCCGACATGACGGGTAAAATTCTAATGAAGTTTATCGATTCAAGTGGTTGATAAAAAACAAATACCAGCCATATAGTCATTAAGAAGGATAAGAAACATGTCCCTGCAATTACTCTGAATCCGCCAGATACGGCATAAATGGTTACTAATAATAGCACTAAAACACCAACCCATTCATCAACTCCCTCATATCCCCATGTCAGGGACAATTCAACATAAGCGATGATGATAGAGTAAAGAGCTGCCATAAAGTAAATAACCATAAAGGTATTAATGATACTGCCTATAAAGCGACCAAATACATTCTCGTGTATTTCATAAAGATTACAGTTTTCATATTTAGCAAGGATGCTAATTATCATCCAAATGATAACACTAATGAAAAGTCCAGAGACTAGAACGCTGATCCAGGCATCTTGCTTAGCTTCATGAAAAAGAATCCTAGGGACGCCAAGTATACCCATCCCGATTTGTGAAGTGTGAATAATAAAGAAAGCCATATAGGCGTTTACAAAATTAATATTTGATTTCATTATCCACCTCAAATTTCATCTAGATCGTTTTCTGTTTTTTTAGATTTCCATCCTATCCGGAATACGTTTAATGGACGATTAACAACAGGACGTTTCCTATAAAAATGGTGTGGAAGACGTATAAGGGCATATTTTAAATCCTTTATCCTAAGCGGGTATAGAGGTGCAAGGTAAGGCCTATTTAAGGATGTCAACTTTAACAAGTGGACAACCAGTACACAGACACCGATCATAATCCCATTAAAACCCCCCACACCCGCTAGAATAATGAAAGGAAATCTGGCAATTCTTATAGCAGTCCCCATCTCATAAATTGGAGCCGAAAAAGCCCCTAATGCACTAAATGCCACGATTATAATTAAAATATTGCTAGTTAAGCCAGCCTCAACAGTTGCTTGACCAATAACAATCCCTCCAACAATCCCCATTGTTTGACCTACTTTGGATGGAAGACGTGCCCCTGCCTCTCTAAGTAATTCAATTAATAATTCCATTAATATTGCTTCTAGTAGAGGGGGAAAAGGGACTTGTGAACGTGATTGCCCAATGACAATTAACAATTTAGATGGTATAAGTTCATAGTGATAGGTAAGGATTGCAACATAGAATGCTGTAAAGAGCAGTGATCCAGCCATAGCAACAAAACGTATTAATCTTATGAAAGTACTCAAAGACCAGCGTAAATAAATATCTTCTGTTGATTCAAAAAAAGAAAAAAAATTAGCAGGCCCAATAATAGCCACTGGGCTTCGATCTAAAAGGATACCAACCCGTCCATTTAAAATAGAATAGAGAAATCGATCGGGCAGTTCTGTCATGATAAACTGAGGAAAAAAAGAATAATGATTATCTTCAAGACACTGTGCCAAAACTGAACTGTCACTTATATCATCAATTGTAATAGTTTCAAGCTTCTGCTTAAGTGTTTTAAGTATGTCTTCATCCGTTAAATCTTTCATGTAAATAATTCTTAATTTCTTCTTAACACGTTCTCCTATTTCTAATTCATCCGTACACAAATTAGAATTATTTAAATTTTGTCTGATAATTTTTATATTAGAAGTCAATGATTCTGTAAACGAAATTTTAGGGCCGTATACCAAAGATTCAGTTTCTGCTTTCTCGATAGATCTTTCAATTGGATCAGCACAATTTACTAAAAGGGCTTTATTTTCTTTTAATACGTAAATATAAACAAATCCATTTAAAAGTGAAGAAATAATTTCCTGTTCCTTAAAGTCAATCTTTACCTCGTCAATGGGGATATTCTTTATTAAATAAGAATAGGTTATATCTTTTTTTGGCAGCTGTTGAATGAATTTAATAACATATTCATTAACTGTTTCACCCTTAATTAAATTTTTCATAAAGACAACTTCAAGACAATCTCCAGCGACCTCAATTGTCCTGCAAAGTAAATCTGGTGATTGATTGAGGATATATTTAATTTGATGATAATTTGGGCAGTTATTTTTATTTGTTGTGTTTGTCATTTAAACAATCCTTAATCATTTTTTTTTATTATTTGAAATAAAAAAATTTTTATCCTTGTTTTTACAAAGAAGTAAGGCAAAAAGTAGTTTATGGACTACTGTTTTAGCCATTTAAAATAACATTTAAGGATTGAAATAAAATTTCAAAATTTTTATCATTTCATTGAAATATTATAACTAGGGTGTTATAATATTTTTGAAATCGATTTCAATTTAGTATAAGAAGGGGAGCCAAGATGCTAAATGATCTATCTACGGAGATGAGGAATCCGCGAACAACTAGTCTTGATGAAATGTCTCCAGAGGATATTTTAAAAATCATGAATGAGGAGGATGCTGGCGTAATTGAAGCAGTAAAGGAGCAAATTCCCCAGATTGCAAAGGCTGTAAAACGAATTGAGCAAGCATTTCATGTCGGAGGGCGTCTAATCTATTTAGGGGCCGGGACAAGTGGAAGAATCGGCTTATTGGATGCAGTGGAATGTCCTCCCACGTTTGGGACAGATCCAAATGAAGTGATTGGCATCATTGCGGGGGGAGAAACGGCTTTTATTAAAGCTGTTGAAGGTGCTGAAGATAATCAGGAATTGGCTGTTGAAGATCTAAAAAGGATTCATTTAAGCAATAAAGATATTGTTGTAGGACTCGCTGCCAGCGGCCGCACTCCTTATGTTATCGGGGGAATGGTCTATGCCGGATCAATGGGGGCCACGACGATTTCTGTTAGCTGCAATAAAAATTCGGCTGTCAGCCAACATGTACAGATACCTATTGAAGTGAACACCGGTCCAGAAGTCCTGACGGGTTCCACCCGCCTGAAAGCCGGCACTGCGCAGAAAATGGTCTGTAATATGTTATCAACCACTTCCATGATCAGAATTGGGAAGGCTTACAGTAATTTAATGGTCGACCTGCAGCCGACAAACGAAAAATTAATCGACCGAGCCATTCGGATCATGATGGAAGCAACGGATTGCAATGTTCAAACAGCCAGCCACTACCTGGAAATGGCTCAAGGAAAACCCAAGATTGCGATTATTATGTTTTTAACTGGCATAACTTTCGAAGAAGCAAATGAACGTTTAAAAAATTCTGATGGATTCATTCACAACGCTATAAAACTATCTGTTATTTAATTCAAAAATTATATTTTATTAGATTACAAGGATGGGTGAGAGGGTATGTCATTAGTTAATAAAATGTCTGGCATTATAGAACACAAAGTTGCACCGCCTCTAATCAAATTGTCAACAAACCGATACCTTGATTCGATTCAAAAATCCTTTATCACACTAATGCCAATTATTATTTTGGGTTCCTTCTTTGTTTTATTAGCATCATTGCCAATCCCTGCATGGCAAAATTTAATTAAACCGATTGTCGGTTACCTTTGGGGCGGAAATGGCTCTACCATGGGACTGATTTCCATCGGTTTAGCGCTCGGAATCGGATACTTTCTATCGGGTTTTTACAAAGATAAGATTGCTAAGGTAGACCCGATTTCCGGAGCATTTATTAGCTTGTTCAGCTTCCTGCTTATGTTCCCAGTGGCGGCAGACGAGAAGCTTGGTTCCTATATTCTTGCAGGCAATTTGGGGAGTACAGGAATGTTTGCCGCTATTGTTGTGGGTATTTTGAGTGTTGAAGTGTATCGATGGTTCTTACAAAAAAATATTACCATTAAAATGCCTGAAGGCGTACCGCCAATGGTGGCTAATAGCTTTACAGCGTTAATCCCGGTTATGGTCATTTTAGGATCATGGTGGCTGATTCGCTTCGTCGGTCAATTGGACTTAGTTACTTTAATAATGGCTGCGTTCAAACCAATTATTGCTGGCGGAAGCAGCTTCATAGCCCAATTTATTGGGGTAGCAATCGACCGTTTGCTTTGGTTTGTCGGAATCCATGGTTCAAACGTCGTATTCTCGGTTATGCAGCCGATTTGGATGGATATGCTGGGTGGCAACGTAGCAGCAGTTGAATCAGGTAAAGCAGTGCCTTATATCGTCAGCGAACAATTTTTAAACTATTTTGTAAAAGGCAGTATGCTTCCAATTATTGTTTTAATGCTTATGTCTAGTGTAAAACGATACAAATCATTAGGGAAATTGGCATTGCCGGCATCTATTTTCAATATAGCAGAGCCTGTAATTTTCGGTTTGCCTTTAATACTGAATCCTATATTGTTTATCCCTTGGGTTTTTGGTTATCTATTCCTGTTCGTGTTCAGCTATGCTGTCATTGCAGCCGGTTTAGTGCCTGCACCATATATCTTAGTCCCATGGACCACTCCGGGACCAATTGCAGCTTACTTAGGTACCGGCGGGAGCTGGGCAGCAGCTATTTTGGCTACTTTGAATTACGTGATCATGTTCTTTATCTGGCTTCCATTCTTCAAAGTTTTAGAAAAGCAAAGCTTGAAAGAGCAGCAATTACAAGAGCATAACGCAAAACCAACGGATATTGGAATTTAAAATTGTACCTTGTGCGAGGAGTGTTTTTTAAAAATGACTGAAATAAATATAAGACCATATGCTTATACGGATGAAAGTCAGGTCATCTCGTTATGGAATACATGTTTGATAAAGGATCCGGTTAATCAAGCGGTTTTTCACAAAAAAGTATTATTGGATCCCAATTTTGATACTGATTTAGCTGTAGTCGCTGTAAATGAGGAACAGGATGTCGTAGGGTACGCACTTGGGTTAGTGCGAAAGTATCCTTACGAGGAAAGAGGATTGGAACCTGAACGTGCCTGGATTTCTGTCATGCATGTCGACCCTGGTTATCAACGGCAAGGGATTGGCAGACAGTTGGTGCAGCACTTGGAGAATAAGTTTAAAAAAATGAATCGGACGAATGTTACCTTAGGGGCATACAGTCCTAACTATTTCTTCCCTGGGCCGGACAAAGAGGCTTACGGCGGTTCGATTCCGTTTTTCGAATCATTGGGCTATCAAGTAACAGGGGAAGCAGTAGGGATGGATAAGGTCTTATATAATTTCACCATTCCAGAAGAAGTGAGGGCTATTAAAGGAACCCTGTTAAATGAGCATGGAATCAAGATTATTCCTTTTACAAAGGAATATACGCTGCCATTGTTAGGCTTCCTCCATGAAAACTTTCCGGGCGGATGGGTCCGGAATGTCAGGGAGGCCCTCACGAAGTTTAAGGGGGAAGAAACTATCATTCTAGCGGTTGATCGCGATAACAAGATTTTAGGCTATTGCCAAAGGGCCATTGATGACCTGGAAGGACATTTCGGACCATTTGGCGTTTCAGAGAAGATGCGCGGCAAAAAAGTTGGCAGTGTGCTCTTCTATGAAATGCTGATGGACATGTATTCACGGGGAATCTTCCATGTCTGGCTTGCTTGGACAGACCAGGATGCTCAGAGGTTTTATGAGCGTGCCGGAATGAAAGTCATGAAAAGACACGTAACGATGAAAAAATTTTTATAAAAAAGGGAGATTAACATGAAAAAACATCATGTCATGACAATCGGTGCCCATGCGTTGGATGCTGAGTTAATGGGTGGCGCAGTTGGTATCAAGTATGCAAGAGAAGGCCATGAAACAACTTACGTCCATATCACTAGAGGTGAGAGGGGCCATCACTGTAAATCCAGCGAAGAGTATGCAAAACAACTGGATGTAGAGATTCCTAAGGTTGCAGAAGCTTTAGGAGGAAGAGCCATTTGGTCAGGCTATATCGCTGGGCAGCTGCCTTCACAGGAACAAATCATCCTCGACCTTTGTGAATTAATTCGTAAAGAAAAACCGACGATTGTGATTACCCATTGGAGGGGAAGCATGCACCCACGACATGTATTAACCCATGATGCCGTGGTGGAAGCTGTAAAAATGGCAGCCAATCCAAACATTCAAACCGAGTCAGAACCGCATAAGCTGGACTATCTCTACTTTGGAGAAAACTGTGAAGACTTGAACGGCTTTATACCTCAATTATATGTTGAAATTGAAGATACCTTTGAGCAATGGTTTGAGGCACTGTCCAAATATGAGTTATTTGGCGGTGGTAATGCCAGTGTGCCATATCAGGATTATTATCGGACGATGGCAGCCATCAGGGCAATTGAAGTCGTCGGCAGCGGACAAAAGCTATCAAAAGCATTTATGACGGCTACCAGAACGCAAAATTATTTGCATGAATAGAAGAGGGTTGCAATGTTAGGCATTTCCGTTTATCTTTCAAAACAAAATGAAAAGTTTAACGAAGAGTGGATTGAAAAAGGCCATCAACAGGGCTTTTCCGCCATCTTTACCTCTCTTCAAATCCCTGAGGAAGATCCTTCCGTTTATAAGGAATTGCTGCTTCAATTGGGTGCAGCGGCTAAAAGGAACAATATGGACTTAATTCCTGATATTTCGCCAAGATCCTTTCAGCACCTGGACCTTACACCAAGTGAAGCGGAAAGCCTCCTTGAATGGGGTGTCACCGGGTTGCGAGTTGATTATGGCTTCAGCACGGAAGAAATCGTACAGTTATCCCAAAAAATGAAGATTTCCTTAAATGCAAGTACTCTAAATGAAAGCTTTATGGAGGAACTGCTTGAAAAAGGCTTAAACATCGACAACGCCGAGGCGGCCCATAATTTTTACCCGCGGCCGGAAACGGGATTATCAAAAGAGTATTTTATTCAAAAGAATCAATGGATAAAAACATACGGACTAAAGGTAACGGCCTTCATTCCTGGAGACGGCATCAAACGGCAGCCGTTGTATTGCGGACTGCCGACACTAGAAGAACATCGTGAACAGGATTTGATATATTCCTATTTAGAGCTAATAACTGATTGTCATGTCGACCATGTTTACATCGGTGACATTTCACTCTCAGATGAAACGCTTAGCAGGTTCTCTGTCCTGAAGGAGCAAAAGGCTATACCAATCCGTTATAGAGGTGTGCAAGATTTCCAGCCTATCCATGAATACCTGTTACAGACTCATACCAACAGGTTAGATGCTTCAGCCAAAGTCATCCGTCTTGCCGATTCGAGGATCGATCTCCAAAAAAGAGTCGACTTGAGCCCTAATCATATCGTTGAGCGGGTATGGGGAGCCATAACCATTGATAATGAACTGTATGGAAGATATGCAGGCGAAATCCAAATTGCTCTAGAGAATCTTCCTTTAGATCCGAAGGTTAATGTGGTCGGACAAGTGATCCCCGAAGATCTCTCTCTATTAAAATTTGTCAGAGGGGGAACGACCGTTTTATTGCAGAATGTATCGTGCGTTTAAAGCAAGGTGAATTTTTGATTTCTTAAAGGGGGCTGTCTGGTGTTTAGTAGACTGCCCCTTTTTAAATAAGCAGCATGTGGTGATTGATTCATTTGTATCACTATTCTCTAGATATGATCCTGTTATAGAAGAGAGGGTGCGAAATGTCATTTTCAAATGGGGGGCTTGCAATGCTTTCTCAAATGCTCCCTAAGCTTTCTCCATCAGAGAGAAAAGTTGCATCCTATTTACTGCAGAACCCAAGTGAGTCGGTATCTCTAACTGCAAATGAGCTAGGTCAGATAAGCTTGACAAGTAGTGCTACCGTCATCAGATTATGTAAATCTTTGGATTTGAAAGGCTTTCAAGAGTTAAAGCTGCGCATCGCAGGAGACGTCCAAAAGTCGAATAACCTTGCGACCCGTGATATTGAACCAAATGAATCTACCTTTACTATTATCGAAAAGATGACAAACAATAGTATGCAAATCCTAAAGGAAACGGCAGAATTAATTAACCCAAATGAGCTTACCAAAGCTGTAGAGGCCTTGCTGGAGGCGAAGAATATCCATTTCTTTGGAGTAGGTGCATCCAGTATCATTGCCCAAGATGCCCAACAAAAATTTCTGAGAATCAATAAAAATGCGACTTCTTTCTCGGATACCCATATGGCCGCAACATTAGTAGCCAATGCACAAATAACTGATGTGGTGGTAGGAATCTCATTTTCGGGTGAGACAGTAGAAGTTTCCAAAATTATTGAATTAGCCAAAAAACAAGGTGTCAAAACGATTAGTCTTACAAAATATGGGGCATTATTAGTCAATTCACTGGCGGATATCAGGTTGTATACATCCGCTGCTAGTGAGCCCGCCTTCCGAAGCGGGGCTACAGCTTCTAGGATTGCACAGCTTCACGTGATTGACATTCTCTTTATGTGTGTGGCATCCCAACGCTATGACGAAACAATAAATTATCTAGACCGAACGCGGGAGGCAATTAACTTTTTTATAGAATGTAAAAAAAGTACTAAATGGTAAATTATAGGAAGTGAGAAATTTGATTTTAGATTTGACACTGAGAAGAAATCCTGAGCTGCTAGATTTCGCCTTTTATTTACATCAAAATGGGGAAATATTGCCTGACACGTATGTCATTGATCTCGATGCAGTGCTCCAAAATGGCCGGTATATGATAGATGAAGGCAATAGAAATGGACTTGAATTATATATCATGACAAAGCAATTTGGCAGGAACCCGCTCGTTACCTCTGAACTTATGAAACTTGGATTTCATGGCACCGTTGTCGTTGATTATAAAGAAGCCAGGGTCATGTTTGAAAATGGGATTCCGGTTGGCCATATCGGCCACCTTGTGCAAATTCCTTCTCATTATGTAAACGAAGTGATTAAGATGAATCCAACCTATATCACTGTTTACAGTATTGAGAAGGCAAAAGAACTGAATGAGGCCTGTCGGCAACAAGGAAAAAGACAAAAGATAACTGTACGGATTAAAGCCTGTAATTGTGGATTATCATGATTTGATTGCTGTTCAAGAAAGTCTCCCGAAAGTTAAATTGGTTCTTATCCAACATTCTTATCAGCAAATTAAAGATTCTTATCGTATTCAAGATGTGATCCATTGTATTAAAGAAGCAGTGCCGGATATGCCGATCGTTGTAGATGATAACTATACCGTCTTTAAAACTCCCGGAATAGGAGTTCAAATGGGTGCGGATGTGTCAACCTTCTCTGGATTTAAATTACTCGGTCCTGAAGGCGTTGGCGTCGTCATTGGCAAAAAAGAACCTATCGAAGTCATTAAAAATCGGAACTATTCCGGCGGCGGCCAAGTCCAAGGGCCGGAAGCGATGGAACTATTGCGTGCTCTTGTAAAAGCTCCTGTTCTGTGTGCCATTCAATCGGCACAGGTAGAAAAAATTTGTGAACGCTTGAATCAAGGGGAGATTGGAGAAGTAGAGTGGGCCCAAGTTTCCAATTCGCAATCACGAAACGTCATCATCAAGTTAAGGGACCCTATTGCATTTGAGGTAATCGAAAATGCAGACGAATTTGGCGGTGCGATTCATCCTGTAGGGGCGGAATCAAAATATGAAGTTCTCCCTATGATTTATCGGGTATCAGGTTCGTTCTTAGAAAGTGCACCGGATATGGCCCCCTATTTGCTTCGTGTAAACCCAATGCGAAGCGGGGCGGATTTGACGATTAGTATTATTAAAAAGGCCATTAAAAAAGTAAAGAATGAGTCGTGACTATACAAAGAACTGCGGCGAGGCGGCAAAATTTGATTAAAAAAGCACGTTATCACGGATTTAAGATTCACTGTGAAATCTAATTCCGTATTAGCGTGCTTTCATAATATTGACTATACCTTATTTCAGGTAAGCCTCAATTTCCCAAAGGGAGAACGCATCTGGAGTCCATTGGGAAGCGCCTGCCTTAATACCATTTGTTTTTGGTCTTTCTGTCATATTCAATTTGATATACCGTGCTTCTACTGGTGTAGAGAATTGGACCTCATCGATCGGCTGTGGTGCTTCTTTTGTTCTAATTGCATTTGTTTGGTCAGCTGCTTTTGTCCACTCTTTTCCATCATTGGATACTTCAATGTTGAATTTGGTTGCGTAATAATCCCAATAGAATTTAAGATGATCAAACTTCTTAGTTGAACCTAAATCTATTTGAATATATTCTTGTTCCTTTTTGAATATTTTTGACGCCCAACGGGTTGTCAAATCTCCATCAATGGCCTTGTCCGGCATAAAATCATACGTTTGTGCGTAAGCATAATCGGTTTGGAAAGCAATGGACGATGCTTCGCCTGTTTTGAATTTTGCCAGGTTTGGCGTTTCTTCTAAAGAGTGCTTGCTAT
The DNA here is from genome assembly GCF_055381825.1 of Neobacillus sp. B24. Classification (NCBI taxonomy): domain Bacteria; kingdom Bacillati; phylum Bacillota; class Bacilli; order Caryophanales; family Bacillaceae; genus Neobacillus; species Neobacillus sp. B24. The sequence continues at coordinate 778,694 of NZ_AP035777.1, forward strand.
TTTTTCTAGGAATTTCAATAGCGACAGCAGAATAAGCAGGGACCGTCCAACTAAATTTATCAGAGACATTATTGATCGCTTCTTTTCTTAAACCATAGTGATTTAAATGGTCCGCAACGACAGGGCCGTCCAAGATCCAAGCTGCGGCATCCCCGCGAACATCATATTTTCCTAAGTCAAAGTTTATCGTTTTAGCTTGATTAGGAGACTTGTTAACTATCATTAAATAAAGAGTATCGCCATTTTTGCTTACACTGGCATAAGAAGATAAATCTTCAATATTTGACTGGGATTCCACCAGGGTCTTGCCAAAATGCTTATTATATAACTGATAAGGGTAATAATTAACATACGGTTTAAAAGCAGGGCTGACAATCCCAAAGTCTCCACTGCCAGGTGGATATGGATTCATTAATGCCCAGTATGCTGCCGCATCGATTTTTTCTTCAGCAAAGGTCCCAAGTATATCAGTCATCCAAAGTCCTACTGGAAGTGAATTGACAGTCCAATCTTCTGGTCCCCACCATACTGTATTAAAAGAACCAATATGATATTCTACATCCTTATCAATTCCAGCCTCTTTCACCCAACCTTTAACTGTGGAGATTTCTGTCCGCAGTGTGTCCGGTGTTTGCAGTAAATCTTGATAAAACTTTTCTTTATTTTCTTCTGTATAAGGTGAGCCTGGGCTATACTTGCTGGAAGGAGCTAATGGTAAATGATGAATGGAATAGACATCGATATATTCCCCAACCTCACTAATTACCTTCTTAGTGAACGCTGGGTTATAAGCGCTTACATTGGCGATAATTTTAATGGATGGATCCGCCTTTTTCATCACAGGGGCAAATTGCTTCACTTTGGCAATAAATTTATCTACCGTGGTTGTCAAATACGGTTCATCAGCAATTTCCCAATACTTGACTCCAGCTTTCTTCTCTTTATTAACGTACTTAATCCAATCGGCAGCCATTTCCGGCGATTGATTCTCGTTAACTGAGATTTTTACGGTTCCGTTTAATTCCTTACTTAACTCAAGAAATTGATCAGTAGTCATTTCAGTTGGTAAATTCGGTTTATTCCAAATAAAATTAGCTCCGTAATTTCCGCCAGGGTAAACTAAAAATCCGCCTACTCCCGCATCTTTCAGTTCTTTTACTAGCTGTTTATTAAGAACGCCATGATCAAAAATTGTTTCATTCCATGCAGGAACGTGTACACCAAATAGTTCTTTTTTGATTTTGTTTAATTTGTTATTCGCATTTACATATACCGTATTTTCTGCTAACTTTTCTGGAATTTTATAAACTGTTTCCGTTGGCTGCTTTGAGGTTTGGCTATCAGCAAAAACAGAGCTAAAGGATGAACCCGTGCACAATGTGAAAGCAGTTGCAACCATCATTGAAGAAATTATAAAGGATTTCTTTTTGCTTATTTTCACCGTTTTTCCTCCTAGTATTTTATCATGATTTTTCAACAGTCAACTTCAGATAAACAGAATCCCCCCTTTTTTCGTCTTATATGTAGAGTTGTTTACACAACTTTCATAAGATGTTAAAATAGAGTTTGCTGATTTTTTATTACAAATTAATTATAAAATTAATGAAATATTTTTTCGATAGGTATTTGGTAGTATTTGTTATTATTATTTTATTAATATACAAAATTTTGCATACCGAAGCATACGAATCTAAGCTTTGATATTAGTAAAAAGTGAAATATTATTATGGTACATTTATAATAGGTATAAGTGATTAATCCAAAGGAGGGAATGTGGTTTTGTCATTAACAGGCGGAATTACCATGCTTCAAAAAATCATTACTAGTCTGCCACCTTCAGAACAAAAAATTGCCGAATACATAATAGAGCACCCTGAGGAAGCCATTACGGCTACTGCCAGTGAATTAGGAGAACGCACATCGACCAGCAGTGCAGCCGTGATTCGCTTGTGTAAATCCCTGGGGCTCAAAGGGTTTCAAGATTTAAAATTGCGGGTGGCTGGAGATCTTCAAAAAAGCCATGTTGAAGGGTACCGAGATATTAAACCGAATGAATCGTATTTTTCTATTATTGATAAAATGACATCGAACAGTATTCAAGCGTTGCGGGAAACAAGTGAGATCATCAATACGGAGGAGCTTTCAAAAGCGGTGGATCTATTATCGGCAGCTCCTAATATTCATTTTTTTGGGAGGGGCGCTTCAGGTATTGTCGCAACAGATGCACAGCAGAAATTCTTAAGGATTAATAAAAACGCAACCGCCTTGACAGACATTTATATCATTGCCACCCAAATTGCTAATGCCGACCCTAATGATGTCGTTATGGCAATCTCCTTTTCAGGGGAAACCGACGACATTGTAAAGGTCTTAGATATGGCCAATGCTAAAGGAATCAAGACGATAAGCTTAACAAGTTATGGAATATCACCAGTATCGGAACGGTCCATGGTCAAGCTTTTTGCATCTTCTTCCAAAGAGGCTCCTTTTAGGAGCGCAGCCACATCTTCACGTCTTGCACAATTACATATTATCGATATCCTGTTTATGTGTTTGGCCACACAACAATATGAGCAAACAGTCCGATACCTTGATCAAACCCGTGAGTTGACGAAGTCATTAAATATGAAGTTCACTCCAGAATAGGTCCAGGATTTTTAATAAGAAATCCCTATTGCGGGTTGCACTGCTGCCGCAATAGGGATTTTTTCTATAATGATTAACACCTAAACTAAGCCCGCCACATATCCCCAACAGAAGGCATTCGGAAGGTTCGTATATACTCGCTGAATAGGTGTCTGGCCTGTTAGTGGATGGTAATAAAAATTCTCTTCCGTTGACAGTTTAACCAATCCCTTTCCGTCCTCAAAGGCATCAAGCAAAGTAAACATCCCAATTCCCCCAACTAATTGATCCGGCTTAACCAATTGTTCTTCCCCACCGTGGTCTAAAATCATATACTGAGGGTCTATTTTATAGCCAATTTTATTCACACTGAATACTTATTTTTCATCCGGGACTTATCAATTAATTTATAGACATCTTCTCTTCTAATTGCCATTTTAGATCTCCTTTTCATTTAAAATATATCGTATCCTATAACGATTTAACATATTTCAACCTTTAGGATTCGGTGCTATAAAACTTTTTTAATTGGGGGCCGTCTTCGTCTTTCCTGTGACCATCCATTTTAAGAAAGTGCCCTGTTACTACCTCTTATTTGTTGATATTTGATCGATCGTCGGGCGGTGACTAGGCACTTTTTTAATCGACTTAATAGAACTGTACTTCTTCAACAAAAATACTTTTAATTCGAGATTCTTTAATTAACAATATTTTAATATAGGACTATTATGAAGGTGTTCACAAAAAGTTCACAAGTTTTTAAATATAAACTTTAAAAGATTGGGGGAATTAACATGACAAATCTACAAGATAAAGTAGCCATTGTAACAGGTGTTGCCTCTGGTATTGGACTTGCAACCGTGAAAGCGTTTTTAGAAAAAGGCGCAAAAGTTGTGATTGCAGATTACAACGAGCAAGCAGGATTAGCAGTAGAAAAAGAATTGAGAGAAACCTATGACCATGTATTGTTTGTGAATATGCGGATCGTAACATTCGGGTAAGGTATAGAGCTCCCTCAGGCTTAATAGTTGAGGGAGTTTTTTGGTTTTAAAGTGAGCAAAAGGCACATTCGGAAAAAGCGAAGCAAGGACTATGTTAAACACTAAACCGACTGTTATGATTTGGAAAAATAGTTAGAAACTGTGATAAAATGTAACTAATTCATACATATCAACAGGCAGTTCAAAAATGGGAGTGGGTAGCTTGGAAAAAATAAGTGAGTTTAATAGCACGAACATTATGTCTGTAAGTCCACAAAGGGAAACAGAATTTTCAAGCATTATTCATCAATCATGGGAACGTTCAAGGGGATACAACATTGATCCTAATCGAAAACATGGTAAGGTTTCAAAAGAATTATGGAAGAAAAGTGTCGTAAACAATGCTGAATTAATAAATACCGCCTTACCCTTAATGAACGATATGTACCAGTTAGTAGAAGGCACAGGGTTTATGGTGATTCTTTGTGATAGGAATGGACGATTATTAAAAACGATAGGAGATGAGGAAATTTTAAAAAAAGCGGAAAGCGTCTCTTTTGTTGAGGGAGCAGATTGGAGTGAAGAGGAGGTTGGCACAAACGCCATCGGCACTTGTATTAAAGTAAATAAGCCGCTGCAAGTTTTTCATTATGAGCATTATTTAAAAATTTTACAAGAATGGACATGCTCCGCATCACCGATTAGGGGAACAGGAGGAAATATACTCGGTGTGCTCAACGTATCCGGTCCTTATGATAAAGTACATCCGCATACGCTTGGAATGGTGGTCTCCGCGGCAAAAGCAGTAGAAAATCTGCTGAAATTGCAAGAAAAGAACAGGCGAAATGAGGTAATGAAAAGTTACTTAGAGGTAACGATGAATTCACTCACTTCGGGGATTATTCTTGTAAATCAGCAAGGTGGCATCATTCAGGCTAACAAAACATTACAAGACATGATTCAACTGAGCGAGGAAGATCTTGTTGGTAAAAAAATTGCCCAAGTATTTACAAACCAATTATTTCAAACTGATCTGTTTATGTTCGATAACATAAAAGATAGAGACATCACGCTTAAAACGAAGATTAACCAGAATACAAACCATGTTCTGCTAAATTGCAAACCAGTCTATCAAGGAGAAATGCGAATTGGCTCGTTGCTCACTTTTCAGGAGATTCAAAAAGTACGCCAGTTAGTCAATCGTTTTACCGGCAATCGGGCGACCATTGCGTTTAAGGATATTATTGGAAAAAGTCCGCTGTTTCTCAAAAGCATAAATGAAGCAAAGGCAGCTTCGCATTCTCCATCAAATGTGCTGCTTTTAGGTGAAAGCGGTACGGGAAAAGACTTGTTTGCTCAGGCTATTCATAACAATAGCAAACGCAGTTCCATGCCGTTCATTGCCATCAATTGTGGGGCGATTCCAAGAGATTTATTAAGTAGTGAATTATTTGGATACGTGGAAGGCGCTTTTACAGGTGCCAGAAAAGGCGGGAATTCCGGGAAGTTTGAGCTTGCCGATGGAGGAACGATTTTCCTTGATGAAATCGGTGAAATGTCTTTGGATATGCAGGTCCTTCTATTAAGAGTCCTGCAAAATAGAGAGATTAATAGAATTGGCGACCATAAAGTCATTCCCGTCGACGTAAGAATTATTGCGGCAACCAATAAAAATTTGAAAGAAGAAGTTAGAAAAGGAAATTTTCGAGAGGATCTATATTTTCGTCTTAATGTTCTTCCCATCCTGATTCCAAGCTTGCGCGAAAGGGGCGAGGATATCATGTTGTTAGCCTCTCATTTTGTAAAACAATATAATCAAAAAATCCCCAGAGTAATACAATCAATTTCACCCTCATACTTGAATGCAATAAAGAAATATGACTGGCCAGGAAATGTCCGCGAGCTTCAAAATGTCATCGAAAGATCCTTGAATCGATCTATCTCAGGGGTTCTTTTAATCGATTCTCTTCCAGATGAAATCACGGGCCATCAGGTCGAAACAACTGTTGGCCCAAATGTTCCAGGTAAAAAAGATGAGATTCAAAAACAATTATTACTCAATACATTGATGGATTGTCAATATAATTACAGTAAAGCAGCAAAGAAGTTACAAATATCAAGGAGTACTCTATACAGATGGCTGGATCGCTTCAATCTGAAATAATATTGTCCCATTTTGTGTCAGTGTATCATTTATTGTGATACATTTTGATACAGAATGGTACATTTTTTCGAAATATCTAAAAGGTATGAATTTTGCTTCTGGATAGTTGAAGTAGTAATAAGGAAAGAAATGCTAGTGTTCCAGAGGGTTTTCTTGCTGCATAGGAGGCCTTTTATAAAAGAAATGAAAGCGGTTACCAACTTGGCACAAATCTTGCAAATTAAATGAGAGTGAACATCCATTTAATAAAAGGAGGATTCAAGATGTCAATTCCCAAGGAAAAACTGCTTTGGATGTACGAAACAATGGTGAAAAGCCGCTATTATGAAGAATTGCTTGTCGAGGCTTACGCGGAAGGGAAAAAACCAGTGTTTAATATTGGTGCGGGACCTGTTCCCGGTGAAATGCACCTTTCAAATGGGCAGGAGCCTGCTGCTGTCGGGATCTGCGCCCACTTGACAAAAGATGATACTGTTGCTTCGCCACATCGTCCACATCATCACGCAATCGCAAAAGGTGTGGATTTAAAACGGATGACAGCGGAGATCTTCGGAAAGGTAACAGGGCTGGGAAAAGGCAAAGGCGGCCATATGCATTTGTTTGATCCAACGGTGAAATTTTCTTGTGGGGGTATCGTCGGTGCAGGGATTCCTCAAGCGGCTGGAGCCGCTCTGGCAGCGAAGCAAAAAGGAAAAGACTGGGTGGCTGTTGCGTTTATCGGTGAAGGCGCCGCCAATGCCGGTGCTTTTCATGAAACATTAAATATGGCAGCACTTTGGAAACTGCCACTCATTGTTGTGGTAGAAAATAACTCTTGGGGTATTTCTGTTCCTAAGTCGGGCTCAACAGCCATTTCATCAAATGATCGGCGGGCGGCAGCTTACGACAATACCGTGGGTTATTCTGTAAAGGATAATGACCCGCTTGAAATGTACAGGGTTTCTGAGCTAGCAGTCGAAAGAGCCCGTCGTGGAGAAGGCCCATCGATTATTGAGATTGAAACGTACCGCTTTTTAGGACACTTCCAAGGGGATCCAGAATTGTATCGTGACAAAGAAGAAGTTCCTTCTTTACGTGAAAAAGACCCGATTGTTCGATTAAGAAATCATCTGCTATCTGAAAGAATCGCTTCAGAAAATGAATTAGATCAAGTAGAGAACCTTGTGAAAAATGAGGTTGATGCAGCTTTCCAATTTGCACGGGAAAGTGAATATCCGCTTCCGGAAGCAGCACTTGAAGATGTATTTTGTTAATTTACTAGATAGGAGATGAATGAAATGCAAACAACGAAACGTATGCTGACAGGAAATAAAGCGATGGCAGAGGCCATTGCTCAAGAAATGGAACGCAACCCAAATGTAATTGTGATGGGGGAGGATGTCGGTAAATATGGCGGCATATTTGGAGCGACTCAAGGATTGATCGAAAAGTTCGGCGATCAAAGAGTGCTGGATACACCGATCTCTGAAACTGCATTCATTGGAGCTGCCATTGGTGCAGCTGCAGAAGGTATGAGACCGATTGTGGAATTAATGTTTGTTGATTTCTTTGGTGTTTGCATGGACCAAATCTACAACCATATGGCGAAAATTCCCTATATGTCCGGCGGGTCGGTCAAGCTGCCAATGGTGTTAATGACTGGGGTTGGCGGCGGATACAGTGATGCTGCGCAGCACTCACAGACACTTTATGCGACCTTTGCTCATCTACCGGGAATGAAGGTAGTCGCACCTTCCACCCCGTATGATTTGAAAGGAATGATGACGGCTGCCATCAGAGATGATAATCCGGTTGTATTCATGTTCCATAAGACATTGCAAGGCTTGGGCTGGATGGACCAGGTGGAGGAGTCGGTAGGCGAAGTACCTGAAGAGTCTTATTCGGTCCCACTTGGAAAAGCAAAGGTTGTTCGTGAAGGGACAGACGTGACCATTGTGGGAATCCAAATGATGACCCATCAAGCAACGGCTGCTGCAAAAATCCTTGAAAATCAGGGGATCAGCGCAGAAGTCATTGATATTCGTTCACTTGTCCCGCTTGATAAAGAAGCAATTCTAAATTCTGTGCGCAAAACACATCGCTTGGTAGTGGTCGACGAAGATTATCTTTCCTATGGTTTCACGTCCGAAATTGCCGCAATCGTTGCGGAAGAGGCACTTTATGAACTGGAAGCGCCAATTAAACGGCTCGCCATTCCGGATGTACCGATTCCATATAGCCGTGACCTTGAAAAATATGTGATTCCAAACGCACAGAAAATTGCCGATGCAGTAGTTAAATTAATGGAATAAGAGTAAATGGAAATTTTGCAGGCGGCTGTTCCATTCCAGGAATGCCGCTTTTATGCTTAATGTTGGGAGGAATCGGAATGCAAGACATCAAAACATTACATGAGATTACATTACCGCGTCTGTCTGAAGCGGATGAAGAAAGTCTGATCACATTTTGGCATAAGTTGGAGGATGATCGTGTCAAAAAAGGGGACGTCCTTGTCGAAGTTCAGACAGAAAAAGCGGTTACCGAAATAGAATCTGATGTTGATGGTGTGATTGCGAAAATCCATAAAAAAAGGGGAGAAGTCATTGGAATGGGAGAAGTCCTTGTCAGCATAGCCTTAGATGATAAGGGTGAATCGGGACCAATGGCAAACCAAGCACAACCGATAGACACATCAGCTCCGGGTCAGCAAGAAATGGAAACAACCAAGCCGTCATTTGTAAAAGCTTCTCCACGAGTACGGAAAATGGCTAAAGATTTAGGTGTTGATTTAGCAACAATAACTGGAACTGGTAAAAACGGAGAACTAACGATTGAGGATATTCAGAGAGCAGCAAATAGTGTTCTCAACGCCGAAACAGCAATCCAAAACCAACCTCACGAACAACAAAGAGTGATTGCATCACCTTCGGTAAGAAAGCTTGCCAGGGAAAAAGGAGTAGATCTTGAGGCAGTACAAGCTAGTAATGGAAATGGGAGAATTAATCGTGAAGATGTGCTGAAATTAGCAGAAGAAAAAGAACAGCCATTGCAAATGGAACAGGCGATCAAAAAGGTGGAACCAGCTGCCGAAGCAAATAACGGTCAAATCGAACGTGTTAAGCTGGGAGGCATACGAAAAGCGATTGCCAAAGCGATGGCTCATTCAAAACAAACGATTCCGCATGTAACACATTTTGCTGAAGCGGATGTGACAAGTTTGGTCATTCACAGAAACAGGCTAAAGGAAGTGGCAAAAGCAAAGAATATAAAATTAACCTTTCTTCCATATGTGGCAAAAGCACTTATTAGTGCCTTAAAAGAATATAAAGAATTAAATGCTTCCATTGATGAAACGGAAGAAAACATTCTATATAAAAAGTTTTATAATATTGGAATTGCCGTCCAGACCGAGAATGGCCTTGTTGTACCCGTGGTGAAGGACGCGGACGATAAAAACATTACTTCACTTGCCAAGGAAATCGACCTGCTGACAAAAACAGCAAGAGATAACAAATTAACAATCGACCAAATGAAGGAAGGAACCTGTACCATCTCGAATATTGGCACAGCAGGAGGACAATGGTTTACTCCCGTCATTAATTTTCCCGAAACTTCAATCCTGGGGATAGGAGAAATTATTGAAAAGCCGATCGTACGGAATGGAGAAATTACCATTGGCAAAATGATGCCACTTTCCCTAAGCTATGACCATCGAGTGATTGACGGGGTGATTGCCCAAAATGCATTAAACCATATTAGAAGATTATTGGAAGACCCAGAACTCCTGTTGTTGGAATTACAATGAAATTATGGAGTACTATAAGTTAATTTATGACATTCACTGCATCTTCTATTTGGAGATGCAGTTTTTTGTGGTGTATCTGTAGAAAAATATCGGCACCTGACACAGCAGGGCATATTTTGTCCCACGGTGTCAGGCACCATGTTGTTTGGCATAAATATTGCATAAATAGTTGGTAAATGAAACAGGGAGGTGAAATAATGAAACCTAATACCACTTTGGTGGTTTCCGCAATCCAAATGGATTGTGTAATGGGGGATAAAGAAAAAAACCTGGCCCGCGCAGAACAATTGATAACCGAAGCAGCCGCTAAACATGCGAAATTAATTGTCCTTCCAGAGCTTTTTAGTACAGCCTATCGTGTTGAGGAAAAGGATTATGAACTGGCAGAGGCGATCCCGGGCCCTACAAGCACGTGGATGAGCAAACTAAGTCAAAAATATGATGTCACATTAATCGGCTGCATCCTCGAAAGGGGAGAGGGGCGGGGGATTGTGTTTGACACCTCCCTTATTACCACGAAAGATGGATTAATTGGCACCTATCGAAAAATTCACCTGTGGGATCAAGAAAGCAGGCGCTTTAAACGAGGAGATCAACTGCCCATTTTCGAACTGGAGTGGGGGAAAATCGGATTGCAAATCTGTTATGAAATCGGTTTTCCCGAAGGAGCAAGAATACTGGCCTTAAAAGGAGCCGACATTATCGTTTACCCCTCCGCATTCGGCAAACCGCGTTTTTATGCTTGGAACCTGGCAACCCGCTCAAGAGCACTGGAAAATGGCTGCTTTGTCATTGCCCCCAATCGGACCGGGACGGAAAAACAGGAAACCGTTTTTGGCGGCAAAAGCAGGATTGTCGACCCGTCTGGACAGATTCTAGCGGAAGCCAGCAGCGACAATGAAGTCATTATTGCGGAAATCGATTTGAACCTGGTGAAAGAGCAAAGAAGCAAGATCCCTTATCTCAAGGATTTTAACAAGCAATTAATTATTAAAGAATTGGAAAACTTATGATGTAATTAATGTAAGGCTGCCACAGGAAGTTTCAGCTCTTTTCCGGACCGGTTTTGGACTCGGGAAAAAGGGCTTCCTGTGCAGCTGTTTTATTCCTTTTATTCCAGTTTATTTAACTTGCGGCTGATGGTTGATTGATTGACGCCTAAAGCTTCGGCTATTTTGACAGTCGTATGATACCGTTCCTTGGCCATATGCAGGAGCTGATATTCAACCAATTCGACGCATTCTTTCAACGGCATGACATCATATACCTTTACTTTTGAAGGGGGCCGGTTTTTGCTGTTTTTAATAGATTCGGGAAGAAAGCGTTCGGTAATTTCCGGTTCATCAGATATGACCATTAATCTTTCCACCATATTTTGCAGTTCTCTGACATTGCCTGGCCAGTCATAGTTGCAAAGGGTTTCCAGCAGCGCGGGAGAGAAGGTCTTGGAGTCAATATATTTGTGATTATAACTGTCGATAAACTGAAGCGTGAGAGCAAGAATATCCTCTTTTCTCTCCCGTATAGGCGGAATCTGGATGGGAATGACATTAATGCGGTAGAATAAATCTTCGCGGAAGGCGCCTTTCTTGACCTCTTCCTCTAGATTTTTATTGGTGGCGGTAATCATCCGGACATTGACTTTAATAGGTTTAATCCCGCCAATTCTGGTAATCTCCTGTTCTTGAATAACGCGCAAGAGCTTGACTTGAAGGTTAATAGGCATTTCTCCTATTTCATCCAAAAATAAGGTTCCTTGATTGGCAAGCTCAAACAACCCCATTTTTCCTTCTCTGTTCGCTCCTGTGAAAGCGCCCTTAGAATAGCCAAACAGCTCTGATTCCAGAAGATTGTCGGGGATGGCGCCGCAGTTGATTTTAATAAACGGCTTATCCTTCCTTAAGCTTTTCTGATGGATAAAGTTGGCGATAACTTCCTTTCCGGACCCTGATTCCCCGAGAATCAAGATAGTGGAATCCACCTCAGCCACCCTTTTGGCCAAGTCAAGAACCTGCGCCATCTTCCGGCTTTGAAAAATAATCTTGTTTTCTTTTTCGGTCTCCTGTCGAAGTTCTTTCAGTTCTTGTTTGTAACCTTCAATCAGCTTTTTCATTTCTTCAATTTCATTTTTCAATTGACTGATCTCGGTTATGTCCTTGGAGGCATTGACAACCCGGATAATCTCGCCCTGTTCATTTTTGATCGGTGTTCCCACGACCATCAATCTTTTTCCCGTGCTGGTCGTTTGAATGGTCGATACTTTTTCCCCCGTCTCAAGAACCAGGCGGGTAATCGAAGGGCTGTAGACACCCAGTTTCTCAAGGTCTCTGACATTCCGGCCCACCAATTCATGCGCCTTTTTCCCCCATAATTTTTCACAGGCGGAACTGACCCGAAGTGTATTGCCCTTATGGTCGGAAACATAAAGAACATCATATGACAGTTCAAAAATAGCTTTTAAATCAGCGCTCATGTCTCTATATTCTTTTTCAAGCAGTTCATGATGGGGGATATTCACTTTTTCGACCATTTAAGTATCGCCCCTTTGCTAATTCGTTGATAATACAAAATATTCTAAAAACTATTCTAATCGTTTTGACTCCCGCTTTCAAGTTTTACTATGCGGGGGTGCATAAAAGCTATGCATTTTTGCATTTTTTACCAATAATAGAGGAAAAGTTTAGAATATAATGAATAGTTATTAAGAGAGGAAATGATTCTTTTTTCATAATGAACCCTCCTTGTAAATATCAATAGACTTATAGAGAATGTTTGGCATAATTTTTGCATGATAGTGTTAAAGGAAGGTTCAAAAAATATTAAGGGAGTGACGGCTTATGTCAAAAAAGGAAATTTTAGTAGCGTATGGCGTTGATGTGGATGCAGTGGCCGGATGGCTGGGTTCTTATGGCGGTGAAGATTCTCCGGATGATATTTCCCGCGGTTTGTTTGCCGGAGAGGTTGGAACACCACGCCTTTTAAATCTGTTTAAAAAATACAACTTGAAAACAACTTGGTTTATTCCGGGCCACTCCATTGAAACGTTCCCCGAAGAAACAAAAATGGTCGTCGAACACGGCCACGAAATTGGCGCCCATGGATATTCCCACGAAAACCCCATTGCCATGACACAGGAGCAAGAAGAACAGGTGCTGCTAAAATCGATTCAGTTAATCGAGGAATATACCGGCAAAAAACCGACTGGCTATGTGGCTCCATGGTGGGAATTTTCCAATGTCACGAATGAATTGCTGCTGAAACATGGGTTTAAATACGACCATAGTTTGATGCATAACGATTTTACCCCTTATTATGTCAGGGTTGGTGATAAATGGACGAAAATCAATTATGAAAAGTCGGCATCCGAGTGGATGAAGCCGCTCGTCAGGGGGGAAGAAACCGACCTGGTTGAAATTCCGGCAAACTGGTATCTTGATGACCTTCCTCCGATGATGTTTATTAAAACATCTCCAAACAGCCATGGTTTCGTCAATCCACGCCAGCTTGAGGAAATGTGGCGCGATCAATTTGATTGGGTCTACGAAAATATGGATTATGCGGTCTTTGCGATGACCATTCATCCGGATGTCAGCGGCCGTCCGCAAGTATTGAAAATGCACGAACGGTTAATTGAACACATTAACACCCATGAAGGAATCCGCTGGGTGACATTTGATGAAATAGCCGATGATTTCGCCAAACGCTTTCCAAGGGCAAAATAAGAATATGATAGACATTTGTCGTTCGTTTTAAATGACAAATGTCTCCTTTTTAAAGGAGGGACCTTCATGTGTGTCTTATGCGGGGAGTTTATCATGCAGATTCATTGGACGGATTACAAAACGGCCGATTCCGATGAGGTCGTGGTTGGCGAACTCCAGCGTGACAGAAAAAGAATGCGCATGCATCGAACAAAGCTGTGCAATTTGGTATTACAGCCATACAATCTGAAATTGGAAGAATGGAATAATAGTAAATATATTCTCCGCGATAAAAAAGGCCGCACGGTAGTCATTCACGATCTTGGCTCATTGTGGAGGATGGCTGAAAAAATCATTGGCAAACCAATCGATCCTCTTTCACAAGAACTATTGTCCAGATTAAAACAAAATACCGGTTGATGGTGCTAAAAGGAATGAATACCCGTGAAAAAACCAATTATTGTCGTGACAGGATGTTTGGGCAGCGGCAAGACAACGCTGCTGAAAACATGGCTGAAAGAGTACGATGCATTTAAAGATACAGCTGTGATTGTAAATGAGTATGGCAAGGTGGGCCTTGATCATTACTTGCTCCGGCGCGTCGATGAGAGAACTATTTTAATGGAAGGGGGGTGCATTTGCTGCAGCGCCCGGGAGGATTTGGAAGAGGAATTAACCCAGCTGTTGAATCAAGAAAGCAGTTCCTTTCAGAAAGTCATCATAGAGACAACAGGGATGGCAGATCCTGCCCCCATATTATTCACAATCAATACCAATCCATTGCTGCAAAACCATTTCTATGTGCAGTGTGTCATTTCCACTGTTGATGCAGTCAACGGCATGCTCCAGTTGAAGAATAACCCGGAACTAATCAAGCAGGTGGTTTGTTCTGATAAGGTAATTATTACAAAAACAGATATTGCCCCCAAACGGGTAAAGGAAGCTGTAATCGGGCAAATCCGGTCCATTAATCCTGCCTGCGAGATTCTCGAAAGTATTTATGGTGATATTAGTCCAGAAATTATAGACCAATCCAACCATCATAATTTGACAAGAAACCTGACAACTAACGAAGCATCCCCCCATCAAGGCTTGCAAATTAAATCGATCTCCTTCACTTTTAAAGACCAGCTGGATTGGACTGCCTTTGGAATGTGGCTGAGCATGCTCCTGCATGCCCACGGTGAAGATGTGCTGCGAGTCAAGGGGCTGCTGGATGTAGGAGAGCAAGGGCCAATCGTTTTAAACGGGGTCCAGCATATCATCCATCAACCAGACCACCTTAGTCAATGGCCTACAGAAGAAAAATATTCCTATTGTGTTTTTATTGTCCGCACTATTGACCCGAATCTTATTCGGGAATCTCTTCAAACCTTTCAGTTTATGCTGGGTTCAAAGTCAGAGCTAATCGAATTAAAAGTAGAAATATAGACGGAGCATACACACATCATTCCAACTCAGCCTTATCTGCCTGTCAACATAGCGTTTTCACAAATGATCTTCTCAATAAGTGTAATAAAAAATAATTGGATGAGAGGGATTATATGAAAAAAAATACGCTGATACAAAAAGATATTGTACCTACGCTTGCCAGACACCGGGTAGTGTCAGGCCTCGGCTTCTTTAATATCTGGGTTGGAATGGCAGTCATTATTGCTACCTTCCAGATTGGGGCAAATGGAATTGATTCCATGTCCCTTTGGGCGGTTGCAGGGGCGATTTTCCTCGCCAACTTTATCATTGCCATTATTGGAAGTTTAACAGGGGAGATTGGAATTGAACACGGCCTCTCATTTGCTGCCTATTTGCGGGCGCCTTTTGGGACACAAGGGGTCCATATACCTGCTGTCAGCCGTGGAATAGTGGCCTCCATCTGGTTTGGAATCCAAACCTACCTTGGAGCGATTGCGATTAATTATCTTGTAAATAGCTTAACAGGATTTGATTCATGGTTTTTCTGGTATGCCCTGTTTGCCATCGTCCAAATTATAAACACTGCGTTAGGAATTAAGGCGATTGACCGGTTTGCTGTCATTGCCGCTCCATCGATTATAATGATTTCCATTTGGATTTTTGCCAAAATGAATGGGATGGCAGTCGATAAAGGGATTGACATCTTTACCTATGATGGATCTGCTAACAATGTAACCTGGATGGTGATAATGATTGGTAATATGGGCTTTTGGGCAACACTTGCGATTGATATCCCCAATATTACCAGGTTTATTAAAGCGCCGAAAAATGAGCGAAACTGGTTTAAACGGAATAAGAACAACTTCTGGCCGCATATTATTGCTCTTCCGTTGGTCCAAACCTTTATGGGTGTGATTGGGGCTGTCAGTGTCCTAGCTACCGGGTTATGGAATCCGATCGAGGTAATCCAAGTATCCGCTACCGGCTGGACGATGGTCATTCTGCTGCTCATGATTGTCCTTGCGCAATGGTCGACCAATACGGCGGCAAACCTCATACCTGCCGCGTTAACCTTTGTCAATGCCGGTTCCAAAATAAAACTGAATTTTGTCTGGGCACTTGTGATTGCCGGGGTTGTCGGGACGTTGTTCCAGCCATGGAACATCCTGGACCAATTGTTCCTGTACCTCGGTTATTTTGGGGCGATTCTTTCGAGTGTTGCCGGGATTATCATGTGTGACTACTATGTCTTAAGAAGAAGACGCATGAATGTAAAAGAACTGTATGATCCAAACGGCCAATATCGATATGATGGGGGCGTTAACTGGGCCGGGATGATTTCTTGGGTTATTTCCGGCGGACTGGCGCTTTATTTCATCGAATACATGTATTTGGTTGGTTTCCCACTTGGCTTCATTTGTTATTACGTCCTGATGAAGGGCTGGTATTTAAAGCGGCATCCGCAAAAAGAAATCGAATCCGGTTTTTCAGACGAATATTTGGGCATTTCGGCCGGCCGGGATTGGGAGATTATTGATCAGTCAGGCGAAGAAGAGGTGGCGTCAACAAAATAAACGTAAGGATAGGAGCAGGCTTGATGCCAGATGGTTTGCCTGCTCCCTTTATCAAGGAGGCACCATGCTAAATAGAAGGATTGAGGAACATATTCAGACATTGGCGGAGATTACATCCACTCCGGGAAAAGGGGTAACAAGAGTTGTTTACACTCAAGAAGATGTCCGAGCCAAGGACTATTTAAATAAGCAAATGAAAGAACTCTCGCTTGTTGTCGAAGAGGACCAGATTGGAAATATTTTTGGCACATGGAAGGGGGAGAACCCGGACCTGCCGCAATTATGGACAGGATCTCATATTGATGCCCCGACAAACGGAGGAAAATTTGACGGGGTTGTCGGTGTAATCGGAGCGCTTGAAGCCATTCGGTCCCTTAAGGAAAGCGGCTATATGCCAAAAAGGGATATCGTCATGGTCATCTTTGCAACGGAAGAGCCTACCCGCTTCGGAGTGGGATGTATTGGAAGCCGAGGGCTTACCGGCATGATTGGCGATCAGGAATTGGATTCCTGGAAGGATGATGACGGAAGTTCGCTAAGGGAGGTACTTCTTCATGCCGGCCGGAACCCGGAAAAAGTTTTAACAGAACAACTGGAACCGGAACGAATCTCAGCCTTTATCGAGCTGCATATTGAACAAGGGCCGGTACTGGAAAATGAGCAGCTGGCGATTGGTATCGTTGATAGTATTGCGGCACCAACCGAAATTCGGTTATCCATTTATGGTGAGCAGCGGCATGCCGGCAGCACCCCAATGACTGTGCGGAAGGACCCTGTTCCGGCTGCTTCAGAAATCGTTCTTGCGGTTGAAGCGATTGTCAAAAACGTCAGTTCCGCCAGTGTTGGAACAGTTGGAAAAATTGATATTACTCCAGGTGCAAGCAATGTCATAGCTGAAAAGGTCGATTTAACTATTGATATCCGTGATGTCCGGAAAGATACAAAAGACAGAATTGTATCAAAGCTGAAAGAATCAGTGGAAGGGATAACAAAAAACAGGGGATTATTTTACAAGTGGGAGATGAAGGTGGATGATGTTCCCGCTCAAATGAACAGCGAAAATGTGTCGGTCCTGGAAGAGATTGTAAAGGAATCCGGAATGCCCTATAAAATCATGCCAAGCGGCGCTTACCATGATGCGTTAATTATGTCTCAAAAGGTGCCTGCCAACATGATTTTCATTCCAAGCAAGAAGGGGATTAGTCACGCGCCCGATGAATTCACCTCTACTGAAGAAATTGCAAAAGGTGTTGAGGTTTTGGCCAAGGCGCTGAAAAGATTATCGAAGTAAGGTTCATTACTTGAAGGGAGGAATAGTGATATGAAAACCCTCATTAAAAATGGAAAAATCATCACCTCTACAGATCTGTATGAGGCAGATATTTTAATAGAAAATGAGAAAATCGCACTAATAGGTTCGAATATAAAGGGTGATGCCGATACAAAAATCATCGATGCAAAAGGGAAATATGTGTTTCCCGGAATGATAGACCAGCATACCCATGTGGAAAGCCCGTTTGGCGGGACAATCACTGCCCCATGGAGGACAGAAAGTATCGCTGCCGCCGTGGGAGGGACAACGACCATCGTCGACTTTGCCTTGCAGACAAAGGGAAAATCGCTGATGGACGGGATCAACGTCTGGAAGGCGAGAGCGAACGGTCAATCGGCAATCGATTACGGTTTTCATATCGGGGTGACGGATTTACGGGCGGAAGTGATTGAGGAGATTCCCAAGATTGTCGAAGAAGGAATCCCGACCCTAAAGGTATTTATGGCCTACAAAAGTGATCTGATGGTTGATGACCAAACGCTTTACCAAACACTGGAGGCAGCAAAGGATGTCGGAGCATTGGTGCTCGTTCATGCTGAAAACGGGGCCGTGATCGACCTGCTGCAACAAAAATGCCTGGAAAAGGGACAGACAGAACCCTATTATCATGCTGTCAGCAGACCGATTGAAGTGGAAACAGAAGCAACGGGCCGGGCCATATCCATTGCCGAGATCGTCGGTGCACCACTGTTTGTAGTACACGTCAGCGGTGAAGAGCCTGCGCAAAAAATCAGAGAGGCAAAAGCAAAGGGGCTGCCGATTTATGGAGAAACATGCCCGCACTATTTATTTTTAACTATAGATGAATTAAGGAAACAAGATTTTGAAGGGGCAAAATATGTCTGCTCACCTCCGCTAAGAGAGAAAAAACATCATCAGGCATTATGGAATGCATTAAGTGACGGCACTTTGCAAACGATTGGGTCGGACCATTGTGCGTTTAATTTCAGGGGCCAAAAAGAGTTGGGAAAGGATGACTTTACAAAGATCCCCAATGGCGGAAATGGCATTGAACACCGTTTTACCCTCCTTTATACTCATGCGGTGAGAACAGGCACGCTTTCATTAAATAAATTGGTGGATTTGCTCTCCACCACTCCGGCGAAGGTACATGGCCTGTTCCCGAAAAAAGGAACCATCGCCGTTGGCAGCGATGCCGATTTAGTGCTGTTCGATCCCAATGGCAAGAAAACCATCTCGGTTGAAACATCCCATCAAGGGATCGACTACGACATGTTTGAAGGCTTTGAAACGGATGGCCTTGTATCCGATGTATTCCTGAGAGGAAAACAAATCGTCCAAGGGGCCAAATATGTCGGCGAACTCGGCGACGGAAATTTCCAGAAGAGAAACCCGTATGGGTTATGCTATGAAAGCATGCAGCAAACAAAAAAATCGCTCCAAAACGTCTGAGACGCAGCGGAGTAATATGCAGGTGCCTGACACCGTGGGACATGTCCTATCCAGTGGTGTCAGGCACCTTTCTTCAGCCTCGCCACTTAAGTGGTCTCATCAAACAGACTTATTTATTCCAAATTACATTTTCCTGTTTTTTTTCGTTTACAACGAGCTGGAATATATCTGGTCTTGAGTAATGTCCGACTACATCAAAATCAAACTGCGCTTTAGCAATCCTGTCCAAATGAATGTCTGCATAAAGAATCTTTTCCTCTCCCAAAACAGGCTCAACAATAAATTCGCCTAGTGGATCGACAATACAGCTTCCCCCTCGAGTAAGCTCTTCGGGCAAGTTCTCAAATTCTTTTCGTGAAGAAATTTCTCCTGGATACATTTCTTTTGTAGAATACTGATTGCATGACAAGACAAAGCATCTTCCTTCCACCGCAATATGCCTCATCGTAGAGAACCAAGTATCTCTTCCGTCTGCAGTTGGTGCAATGTAGATCTGAACTCCTTTATCGTACATCGCTGCCCGGGCAAGCGGCATATAATTTTCCCAGCAGATTAGCGAACCAATTCTTCCGTACGGTGTATCAAAAACAGGCAGTGTGCTCCCATCGCCTTCTCCCCAAATAAGCCGCTCCGATCCGGTAGGCTTTAACTTCCGATGCTTTCCCAATAGCTCTCCATCGGGACCGAAAAATAATGCTGTACAATAGAGCGTTCCTTGGCTGGATTCACTATCTTTTTCAATCACCCCTATGACAACATAAGCATTCGCCTTCCTTGCTGCCTTGCCGATTTCGGCTGTTTCCTGTCCCGGTACCATAATGGAATTATCCCAATATCGAAAGAAATCGTTCCTCCCTTCATCCGACCGTGAACCAACCACCGTTCCAAAGGACATCCCTCTTGGGTACGCTGGTATGAATGCTTCCGGAAACACAATGATTTTTGCATTTTCTTGGCTTGCTTCCTCAATCAAGCGAACTGTCTTCTTTATTCCTTTTTCCTTGTCCATTACTTCTGATCCAGCCTGAACGACCGCTACTTTAAACTGATTGATTTTCTCCAACATAATCATCCTTTCATTTTGACTCATCAGGGAAGAAAGTGCCTGGCACTACCCGAAGTTTGTCGAAAGTCATCGACATTTTACGGGGAATGACAGGCACTTATTTTGATTTTTTCAACTTTCCCGAACTTCCCCTTATTCCGTATATTGGTTTCTCGCTAGTTCAGTAAGTCCCAGTTTATCCAGATAATTGATTGGGGCAAGGAAGGTAATCGTAACGACCCCAGGGTGGCGGCCAATTTCAATCGAACCGGTTATCGTTGCACGGTTCATCACCTCAGGAACAGTTATTTCAAATAAATCTGCTGCCCGCTTTAGCCCAATTTCTGTTGCCTCATTTAGATTTGCACCCGTGCCGATGATTGAGATTGGAAGTGATTCTTCCAATTCCTCCACGCCCCATTGTTTTGCTACAATCAACGCCCTTTCTTTTTCGGCATCTGTAAATGGCTTTGCCAAGTATGGCAAATCCTCCTCTACCGGTAAAAGTATTGGCCCTTCAAGTTTTAAGCCTTTTATCACATGTGTCTGAAGAGAAACAATACCGGCAACATCTGCAGTATGCCCAGCAATCTCACCATTTCCCTGCATGGCATGCATATCTCCTAAATAAATGCCGCCACCAGGAACTTTTACCGGACATATAAGAATAGCCCCCTCACGGACCCTGTTAATATCCATATGGCCATCCGTTCGCTCTTCCAATTGTTCCTTAGAAAGTCCGTATTCATGTGGAGCATTGATTAAAAATTGCCCAAAATCGCCAGCGTTATGGGAGTCAGGAAACGATCTGGAGGGAGTGGTTCCGAGCTGCCCCAGAAATGGCCTAAGTCTTGCAACGGTTCCAACCAAATCATGTGGTGCAAACGTCACAATTGGGTTTTGAACAGAGTTCTCAGGAGTTGACATGTATTTTTTTCCATCTGCTGCGACCTTTTCAGCAGCTTGTTTATTTAATGTAACCCCTACTTTTCGATCAGAATCGAACGCGATTGTATAGCCGTTTGTAAAAACAAATGGAGTGACATCTGCACCGCACTGTTTACATCGGATTGCTTCTGGCCCCGTTCCTTCAATGATTGTTTCAGGATGCATTTCTCCACATTCGGGACATTTGACCGCAACAAACGGGTCACCTATGAATCTTCCTTCAACAGGTGCATCATTTCCGGAAGAAGTAACGATTGACGTGACTTGAATACTGTTAATCTTGATTGCGATTGCATCACCAACTTCTGCCCCTTCAACATACACAGGTTTGGTCACTTCATGGCCACCGCGAAGGCAAGGTGTTATCATCGGTCCCCAACAACCTGGCGCCGTATTGGCAATAATGTGACCCCCATCTTTAACAGGACCAAGCATCTCCTGGGCAGGATCCAAAATTCCGTTAGTAAATTCGTTTACAAATACTGTTTGTTTTGCTACCATCACAATCCCTCCAAAGAATTAAATTATGTAACCCCTTTTATTATAAATCATGAAAGTGCTTATTTTTTGGAAAATACAAAATTTTTACAAATTATTATTCTTCTAAAAAAATGAAAAGGTTTACCGCAATTTTGTTGGGAAAATATCAAAAAATTACGGGGAATGATAGGCACTTATTTAATAACCTCGCTTGATTTAAAGAGACAAATGAGTTAATGTAATTTTCAGAAAATATGATAGGAAGGTGATAACTTTGGCTGGAAGAAGGACTGAAAGTATAAAAGTTGCAGCCGTACAATTGCAACCAGTAATTGGGGATGTAACAGCGAATTTAGGAGCATGTGAAAAACTAGCAAATGAGGCAGCGGAAAAAGGGGCAAAGTGGATTTTACTTCCTGAGTTCTTCTCAAGCGGGATGGCATTTGACGAACGAATTGCAAATACGGTACTTCCCCCTGATGGTGCCGCTATGAAACTGATGACAAATTTGGCAACACGGCATAACGCGGTGGTCGGAGGGTCTTTCCTTTGCCGTGACAAGGATCGACTTGTCCGCAACGCATTTTTTCTAGTTTCCCCGGAAGGAATTTTGGGCAGGCATGACAAAGATTTGCCTACTATGTGGGAAAATTGCTTTTATGTCGAGGGTGCAGATGATGGAATTATAAATGCAGGCGACATGGCAGTTGGTTCTGCACTGTGCTGGGAATTTATGAGGACCCAAACAGTACGCAGGCTTCGCGAAAAAGTAGACGTGGTCGTAGGCGGAAGCTGCTGGTGGAGTGTCCCTTCATGGTCACCGAAATCATTAACCAATAAATGGGAGATAGAAAATTCACAGACAGCGATGGAATCTGTCCGGTCATTTTCAACATTTGTTGGCGCTCCGGTCATCCATGCTTCTCATTGTGGAAATATAGAGTGTGCCATGCCATGGATGCCTCTAAAATACAGAGGCTACTATGAGGCGGGTGCCATGATCGTAAATGCTGAAGGGGAAGTGTTGGCAATCCGTGACCGGCTAGAGGGACCCGGCATAGTTGTGGGTGACGTGGTACCCGGTAAGGTGACACCTAAACAGGAAGTACCCGATTCTTTTTGGCTCCACAAGAGAGGACCATTACCTGCGTTTGCCTGGAGCTATCAAAAGATTCACGGGAAGCGCTGGTATTCGAAACACATGGGCACGTCCGGTAAGACCGCTTCCGACGGAAACCAATAGTACAGGTGCCTGACCCACCCGAAGTTTATCAATAAATCATAGACAAATTACGTGTAGTGACAGGCACTTATTTTCACCAGATTATGAATTTTTTACTTTATCCGATCAGCCCACGCTGTCACCTTTTCTCGAAGCTGCTGATTTTGTTGTTGGAATTGCTTTATGCGGTGTCCGTTTGCCCCGGACGGATGTGGAAAACCGGTTAGATAGTAGTGATTTGGCAGCTTCTGTTTCTCAGAGAGTCTGGAGATTGTTTGTTCTACTGTTTTTCCAAGCGGTATTACCAGTGCATGTGGAGCAATTTGTGCCAATTCCTTTGGAAACTCCCTGTAGGCATAATGCTGTAATAAAGGTGAACGATCTATAGCTGGATGATGTCCGGTATAGTTTTTCCCCTTTAAAAAAACTGGATATTTAATAATGGAAGTCGTATGGAGGAGATGTCTGCCTTTACCGAACAAATAGGAGGAGTTCGGGATATTTAAGATTTTGTGGATGTTACATTGATTAAGCATACTAATGAGGTTTGTTCTCATTGATCCTGCAAATCCAGCGGACCTCTTTGTTTCGATTAGACACGGTTCCAGATTTTCAACAGATTCATTGCTTTTTATAAATTGCTCAAAAGCGGTTTTCATTTGACTCCACCCTGGGGTAATTCCAACAATAACAATTTTCGCCTCCTTGTTGATGTATTCGTTATGAGGTGCATAGTATATTTCCATATCCCCGTCCTTCCCCATCAAAAACCGATTAGTTAATAAATCTTCTTTTGTGAGTGGTCTATTAGCATCTAATGTTTGAATTGCTGGCAGAAATTGCTGTAGTAATGGATATAACATGTCGACCCTCCTCGTTTACATTTATTAAATCATTTTGAGAGAACAAAGGCTAACTTTTCACAAAGAAAGCTGTAAGGCAAGTAATATTGATTTCTCGGGACCTAATTTCCAATTTAGAGATGTTAATAATAACGATTTGCATCTAGAAGGAGATGATGTTCCTGATACTTTTGGAGCAGGTCTGAAAGGGGGAGTAACTCTGGCGGAAAATTAAATAAGTGCCTGCCACAACCCGGTTCTCCCTCGAAAAGATTCGCGTGGTGACTGGCACTCTTTTTGGGGATTTATTAGTTTGCTAGTTTTAAAGTGAGCAAAAGGCACAACTAGAAATCTAACTAGTTGTGCCTTTTTGCGCGGGTAACGTCCGAATGTCTGCTGAATAGAACCGTCCCCGTGCTCTCACTTCATTAATAAATATCTTGAATAACCTTCTCCAGAAATTTGTGTAAAAGAACTAATTAAAAATTAAAAAGTTTAAAATTGAGATAACAATGAAACAAACTGCATCGTCAAACGACTTGTTATTAGAGACAGGGGGAGAGAACAATGGGAGGTAGATTTGACTTCGGTGACATATATGAACAGTATCATCGTGATGTATATCATTTCGCACTTTATTTTACGAACAACCGCCAGGAAGCGGAGGACATAACCCAAGAAACCTTTATTAAAGCAATGCACAAGTATGACTCTCTTAAAGAGCCGGAAAAGTTAAAACCATGGATTTTGTCGATTGCCAAGTTCACTGCAATTGACCTGAAGCGTAGACAGAAGTTTATCACTCTTTTTCCTGACTGGCTGTCTGACAAAGCGGACGAAGATGGAAAGACAGTTGAGGAACAAGTGATAGATAAAGGGAACTGGCAAGACCTCCAGGCAGCCCTGCTAAAGCTGAAACCACATTACCGATCAGTTATCATCCTTCGGGGGCTTAAGGAACTAACTGTTCAGGAAACAGCCTTCGCATTGGAATGCGGGGAGCGGAAAGTGAGAGTGGACTATCACAGGGCACTAAACCAGTTAAAGAAACATGTAAAGTCTGTTAATGAAGGGTGGGAATTGACCGATGGCCAATTATAGAAAGGAACCGCTTGAACATAGAATGTTGGAACCATTGAAAAACCGTCCAGACCTGGAACCAGATGCACAATTCGTCATTAGAATGCGAGCAAAACTCGCTTCAGATAAGAAGCAGCCTTCACGGTATACAAAAAAAAATCCAGTATTAGGATATGTGCTTGCATCTACATTTGCAATAGCACTGTTTTCACTGATTGCTACTCCATATCTGCTGCCATCTGTTAGTGTTCCAGAGAATGTAGAAAACGTTCATGGCATGGATTTTGAAGAGACTATCGCAGGAAATGATGCTTACAGGGAATTCTATGAAAATATCAGTAAGACGCTCGGTACACCGGAACCTGCTAAGATTGTGATTTATTATTTTGAATCTTTAAGACAGAAAGATGCCGATAGCCTAAAAAAATATTTATTAGAGGGTGACTTACAGACAGCACAGGAATTGATCCTTCGCTATGAAGGGATGGACCATTCATCTATAGCGTTTGAAAATATGGTGCCAGGCAAGGCTAAGCAGAGTTATGAAATTTACTTCTCTTATATGGACTTGGCAGTAGAAGAGAGGAAAAGCGGTAGAATCCTACTCGAAACAATGGATGAGAAAATTGTCTATGTATCTGACCCCCCTGAGGAAGAAAAACGAGCAAAGCCAACCAATTTTGAACTGACCAAGGAAGAAAGTGATGCTTATGGATGGTTCACTCTTGACCATAACCGTCAATATCTGAAAGAACTTTCACCAATCAGTATCGCAAAGCTTTATGTCCAGGCTCAATTAGATAAGGATTATAGCACACAATATGCCCTCTATACTTCCAGAGAAGACCATCGTTTGTGGACATTGGAGGAGGGGCTTGATCAGTCGGAAAAGGAAGACCTTTCAAGGGAAGAGATTCTTGATTCATTGGGCTGGATCACAAGTGGTAAGTTCATCAAAGAGGATGAAATATCCGGCCATATAGAATACACGGATGAGAATGGAAACTTGAAAGGCTTCAGTATGGTTATGGATGAAGATGGCATTTGGAAGGTTGCTTTCCTTCCTGTTCAGTAGTCATTCAGTCTCTGTGAACAGGTATGAGCCATTGTTGGAGAAACCATGCGTATATTCAGGTAACAATAAAGTTAGTTGTTAAAGATGGTAAAAATCAATACACCTTATTCGATGACTATGTCCAAGGATTAGTTTAGTTATATATAGTATATGAAAAGGAAAACCAGAATGCTGTTGTGTTTCAGCAAAAAGGTACCAATTTGAAATTGTCTGTGTTCAGAGGTAAAGACGGTTACTTTGAAAAGGAAGTAGTATATAATTCAGAAATGATGCTTCACCGTTCAACCATTAAGTAAAATTTGCTATTGCATTAACAGGTGCGTTGGTCCAGGAAGGATTTACCACCTTTTTTTATTGAACAAACTTGGCAGCTCGGCTTAATAATAAGCTAATTAAAGTTCCCTTTTCATTAGAAAAGGGAGCCCTTTTTTTAAGCGTACTGCCTTACAATTAGATCGGAAGAAATCGGTTTAAGTTCCAATTCCCGTGACCAAATTGATAATTGTCCAATGTGATGAACCTCATGAGTGATGAGGTGACGGATTACCTTCCCATATGTAAATGAGTAAGATGTACCGCCCTTACCATTTATATGTATTTTTTTGTTTTCATAGTCATTAGGCAAATTACGAAGGAATGTTTCTGTTATTGTTTTTGTAAATATAGAGTACCTTATAACCTCGTCCAAATTAGAAATGGAGTTCTTTTCAGGATAGTCATGAGGTTCTTCAAGCGTGTAATTAATCCATAAAAGTTCACAGTCGATAACATGGATAAGGTTTTTTAAGATACTTCCCATACCGCCAATTCTTTCAGCCTGTAACTCTTCTAAGGATAAAGACTTACACCAATTAAACCAGTCCTCTCTTACCTGCCAATTATATAAAAACATATCTAACAAAACTATCCCCTCCTAAAAGATTTATTAATTATTTTAACAATAAACTTTATTCATTTGGTACAATTTGTTAAAAGGTGCTTTATTTTTTGGAAGAAAAAAGGGGTTTCTATAATGAGTTATAAAATCGCATTTTTTGATGTTGATGGAACTATTACAAATCATGAAGATGGCAGCATACCATACTCGACTATTGAAGCTATAAAAGCCTTGAAAAACAAAGGAATCAAGGTTGTTGCTGCAACAGGAAGACCATTATCCATGTGTAATGCCTTTGACGGGAGCCGCTTATTTCAGTGGGGAACGGAAACATGCCAGCAAGTCATGACGTTTTTGTAGAAGGATTACTCAGCATGTATAGCAAACTGAATAAGGTCACCATTGTTTAAATCGAATAAGAATCGTAGATGGGGGAATGATAAGTATGCTTTTGTTAGGTATTAATATAGATCATTATTGAGGTGTTCATCATGCCGGTAATGGCTGGAGTCGGGAGCGGGCTATTCTATACTATTAAAGGTGAGGGAACACCCCTCATTTTTGTTCACCCCCCGTTACTAACCAGTGCCAATTTCACCTACCAACTCGAAGGCTTGTCATTACAATACAAGGTAATTACTTTTGATATAAGAGGACATGGACGGAGTGGTTTTTCAAAAGAGCCTATCACTTATCGGATGATTGCCAACGATATCGCGAAGCTCATGGACCATCTTAGTATTGGAAAGGCGGTAATCTGCGGATATTCGACGGGTGGTTCGGTAGTGTTGGAATTTTTGCTGTCTCATAAAAATCGGGCTCTAGGCGGGGTGATTATCAGTGGAATGTCCGAGGTTCGTGATTTTTATAATGAAAAAAGGATTGCTATCGCTAGGCTGCTGTCTAAAGCTAAAGCGAAACATCTGCTAGGATTGGCCATATCATGGGGGAATTCAAATACATTTAAAACATTTACTAAGATGTTTCGAGATGCCGTTAAGGGAGATGCACGAAATATTTCCCAGTATTATCATTATAGTTTGCAATATAATTGTACGGACGCCAATTACATACTATTAGCATGCCGGTTTACCTGATTTATGGGAGGAAGGATAAAGCCTTCCATTTTTATGCACAGCTTCTCCACGAAAAGCTGCCGCGAAATGAATTAATATTTTTGGATGAAAAGCACCAAATTCCAACCAAATCACCAGAGGAATTAAATCAGCTTATTCACCAATTTGTAATGGGGATTCAGGAACACGAGTAGAAAGGGATCACTTCCGACGGTTCGGGGTGATCCCTGTTATGTTTTCAGGTTCGAGATATAAAATACCAAGTACTGTTGCAATCCAAAATGGATTGCTGATTTTTGAAAAAAAAGTCCTTTCCCAATTCTTAAGGACTCATAAAAATTAACACCTTATTACTCAGAAACAACCACTGATTAGAAAGCTAGATTATTATTTCTATTCCATGCTTCGCGGCAATCGTAATCAATTTTTCTACTTATTCAACGTTTGGAGGACCATCAGGGATTGGCGGTAGTTGTTCAGGAACGGGAACACTCAATTCCCTTACAAACTTGTCGAATCCAGCCGGATAAGTGGAAACTAATACTTTGGCCTCTTCAGTCTTTAATGCATAAGTATGTTGAATCCCGCGCGGTGCATAGACATAGGTTCCAGGTGTGGCGTGAATGACCTGGTCCTCAATAAAATACGATACTTCTTCTTCTAGTACATAGAAGGTCTCATCTTCTTGAGAATGTATGTGGGGCGGCGGCTCCAGCCCTTTTCGAAGAAAAATGTATAGAATATCTATATCTTTACCGGAAAAACTGGTAGCTTCGTGTATAAACCAGGTTCATATTGCTAAAATTACTAAATGCTGAAATTTTACAAGAAATAAGTGGTAATTGTGCAAATGAATCAAGGCAACATCCAAATTGGTGGGTATCAATTATTCTGTAGAGTGGCTGGAGCCGGAAACGAAACAGTAGTGTTAATGCATGGGATCCCAACTAATTCCTTTATTTGGATGCCAATTATTCAACAGTTAGCTACTCAGTGTAGAGTGATTGCTCCCGATCTTTTAGGCTACGGACTTTCACACCGTGTTCCACGTGCGGAATATGAAAAACTCTCTTTGCCTCATCAAGCTGAATATATGATAGGACTGCTTGATTATTTTGGAATACAAAAAGCCCATTTTGTGGGCCATGACCTTGGGGGAGGAATCGCTCAAATCTTAGCTGTCAAATATCCAGAACGGGTGGCCAGCTTTGTTGTAACGGATGGAGTTACTTTTAGCAATTGGCCACTTGGAAAAGTGATGGCTCTCCGTTACCCTACAGCACCTGAGTTCGAACCTTCTCCAACTTCCATCGAAAGATTTTTAAGGACAGGTACTTACCATCAAGAACTGATAACCCCGGAACTCATTTCGGCTTTGGTTGCTCCGTATAATCATTCTGGTGGAGCGGAAGAGTTACAAACAGCTTCGTTTGCTCTAGAACATCACCAAACACAAGATATCGTTCCCGAACTGCCTAATATAAAAGTAAAAGCGTCATTCATATGGGGACATCATGATCCCTTCTTACCGGCTTATTGGGGCTACAGGTTAAATGAAACAGTTCCAAATTCCACATTCACCATTATTCCTCAAGCCGGACATTTCTGTATGATCGATAATCCTCTCCTCGTTACAGAAGAATTATACAAACATTTGAATGCAAGTGCATCAATAAATCAAAAAATTACAACAAATAGAGTGTAGGGGTTATGGATTAGCATTAATAGTGGAACCTTACCATAAGTAAATGAGGTTTTTTAGGGCTGGGACATAACTAGCTTCTATAAATGAAAAACGTGAGATCGCGGATAAAAAAAAGCCTGTGAAATTTACCCATCGTAAAATTTCACAGGCTCTTTTGGTTCTAGAGGGGGTTTTGTCCCAGCCGCTTCATTTGTCCTATTTTACACTTGCTCAGTCGTAATCCCTAAGGATTCATATAATCCAACTCTACCTGTATTTGTAACCTTTATAGCCCTCTCGGGGAGCTTTTCAATCCAACGTAGATCTAACAACCGCATTAGCACAGCATTTCCTAAAGACCCTGCAAGGTGGTAGCGCCTCTCACTCCAATCAAGACACTTTCGGGCAAAATATCGGCGTTTATTTCTTAAAGCAGCAAGGTCAATATCAAAATCATGAAAGAATTTCTCTCCTGTATCCGTTACATGAAAATCAACCCTGAAGAATTTATGAAATACATAAGGTCAATTAGTATATACGATTTAGAAAATGCAGTAATCGACCTTTCTGACGTAGGATATGTAAGAACACTTGGGGATATGTTTTTCGTATCGATTATCACGAATCTGTTTTTAGAGTTTTTTGAATTTTTCAATACCCGCAATCGGGTCCGTTTGCCTAAACATCTTTGGAAGGAATTATTCAATGTGAGGAAAACTAAGGTAAAAACTAAGCATTCTTAATAATATGAACAATGACATGAATGTAGGCTTTTTTTCATACTATAAACAATGACATGAATGTAGGCTTTTTTTCATACTATATTTGGGGGTAGAAAAATGCCAAGAGTAAATTACCGAAGTTCAGATGTTGCCTTAATGGCAAGGATGATGAGAGCAGAAGCCGAAGGAGAAGGAAAACAGGGAATGTTATATGTTGGAAATGTAATTGTGAATCGAGTTGTAGCAGAATGTTTAGACTTTAAAGGTTTAAGAACCGTTAAGCAAGTTATTTTTCAAGTGCAAGGAGGAAATTTTTCCTTTGAAGCAGTTCAAAAAGGGAATGTATTTTATCAAAGAGCAAGAACTTCTGAAAGAAGATTGGCAAAAAAAAATTTGGATTATTGGAGAGAACACCCAGCAAAATATGCTCTTTGGTATTTTAATCCTCATGCTCCATGCCCT
The DNA here is from genome assembly GCF_055381825.1 of Neobacillus sp. B24. Classification (NCBI taxonomy): domain Bacteria; kingdom Bacillati; phylum Bacillota; class Bacilli; order Caryophanales; family Bacillaceae; genus Neobacillus; species Neobacillus sp. B24. The sequence continues at coordinate 809,194 of NZ_AP035777.1, forward strand.
CCAACATGGTATGGTCAACCTCATTCTGGTCAATTTAAAGAACATTGTTTTTATGAACCAAAACCTGGAACATGTGATGATGTTTATAGAGGTTAAGCTTACTCTTTGAGTAAGCTTTAGTCTGTCGACAAATCCGAAAAATCTCGGTTGCTTCGGCCCGTCTTTTTTGATTGTAAAATTAGTTGCTGATATTTTATGACGAAAAAAGGTGCCTGGCACCTTTTTTTTTCACGACTTAGAAACAGAAACCCATTTTAAAATAAGTGCTCTAATTCCAAGTCCAATAAGAATGTAATATAAGAAGGAATACATGTAATTCCATTTAATATAACAAACAAGGTTAATCCAATTGCATAAGGGTTCCCCGATAAAAGCATATACAAAAGCCATGACAATTTGGGCTGAAATAAATGATTTCCATGTTCGGTTATATTGGAAAAGCAACATATAGGCAACAGGTACCAACGAAACATCAAACGGAAATGCACTTGGAATTACGGGCAGAAATTCAATAGGATATTCCCAAAATGAAAATTGCAACCCTATTGTGTCCAATAAAATTGTGATCACCATGACAATAACTCCAAACAGTATGGATTCTACTAGCCATTCTCGTTTCTTTGTGTATATCCACAAAATCCAAGGTGAAATGAAGAAGGACAACAACAGCCACCATTCCCATGTCAAAAATTCATACTCCAACCAACCCGTCGCATCCATCTCAAATAATTTGTCTTCCAACAATCGGACTTTCTCAACATTTTCATGGCGAGTGCTTACTATAATCACCTCAATAGAGAATATTAATATTACTAAATTATTTTAGCCTTTTGGGGATAATGTATTCCTTAAGTGGGACTTTGCTATTTTCTCACGGATCTGGCGACCCATTACAACTTTTTTCTTATGCCGCTAAATTTTTTTCAAGATACGTATAAACAGGTTAGCATTTGGACATTTTAAAAGAGAAAAAAGGAAGGGGCTTTTCTATTGGTATGGATTTTTGGACTATACTTATTAAATACTGGTTTTATGATCATTATGGCTATTCGTGAGGTTCGGCGACCAGCAGTGGCGTTAAATTGGATAGTCATTAGTTTAATATTCCCTGTGATTGGTTTTGGGCTCTATCTGATTACATCTAATCCCATACGTATGAATGGTGGTCAAAAGCCGGCCTCTACTTCTAACAAATCAGAAAAATTGCCTGATTCGTATAGCCACTCAGCAAAAGTAATCGCACAAGCATTGAACCACATGAGCGTGGGAGGATTAAGGTCTGGTCAAATACAAGTGCTAATAAATGGAATGAAAACGTATGAAAGACTTATGGAATCTATAAAGAACGCCAAAAAAACGATTGACCTGGAATATTACATATATAAAGCCGACCAAATTGGAAGGCGTATGACGGACCTGCTGATCGAACGATCAATGGACGGTGTGCACATCCGCTTTATTAGGGACGGTTGGGGGAGCCGGAAATTATCCAGAACTGAGATTTCCCGGATGATGGATGCGGGGATCGAGTTCAGGACCATTTTTCCTTTACGTCCCCCTTGGATATTTTCAGCCCTGAATAATCGAGATCATTGCAAGATCGCCCTAATCGACGGTAGGGAAGCTTTTACCGGCGGGATTAATATTGGGGATGAATATGCGGGATTAAAGCCAAATGCAGGGTTCTGGCGTGATACTCATGTAAGAATAGCTGGTGAAGCATCATCTGATTTGAAAAATATCTTCGAACACCATTGGAATATCGCTTCGCCAGAACAAATAAAGTCAGTATTCAGAATCAAAACAAAGCCAGGAAAAGATGGTTCCCCAATCCCTGCTACAACCAGCTTACCAAAACCATTTACCATGATGGCAGAATGGAGCAACGAGTTGGCAACTATTCAAGAAGCACACGCGCATAAAGATCCGGGCAGTGAGAAAATGAACCAAGCCTATGTACAAACAGTTGAAGGTAATCCTGGGATTCCTACGCCTTTTATTAGGGAAGCCTACTTTATTGGAATAACACAAGCCACAAAAACCATTGATATCACTACACCCTACTTTGTGCCAGATCAAGATATCATTATGGGACTAAAGACGGCAGTGGCACGTGAAGTACGTGTAAGATTGCTGGTTCCCCGGGAAGTCGATCAAAAAATCGTAGACCGTGCAAGCTTTACTTATTATGGGGAGTTGTTGGAAGCGGGGGTTCATATCTACTTATATAACAAAGGAATGCTCCACGCGAAGACAATGGTTATCGATGGGGAAATTGCGGAAGTAGGAGCAGCAAACTACGATATGAGAAGTTTTCGCTTAAATTACGAAGTGAGTGAATTTTTTTACAGTAAAGACGTGGCAAAAGAACTTACACAGCAATTTGAACAGGATTTAAATGATTCTGTCCCTTTGAAAATGGAGGATATAAAGCAGCGCTATCCTTCACAGCGTTTAATGCAGCGGGGTGCCCGTCTCCTTTTTCCGTTGCTATAGCCATCAACATCTGAAGAAGGTTTTCTACTATAAAACACTTTCAAAAAAGCCCTCAGGTAATCTAAAACTGAGGGCCTATTTGAACAATTATGTTTAAAACGAGCCATTCTTTAACTCTGGTAAATACGGTGGTGTTGGTACATTAATGGTTGATGCCGTTATCTCAAGGATCTTTCCAATTTGAATATCGTAGGGTGAAATGAATGCGTTGGCTTTCTGTAGATGTTCAACGGATATGCCATATTGATTAGCCAGCGATTGTAAAGTATCTTCTTCAGTTACGGTATGCTGGGTACGCAACTTTTCGATTTTACATGCTGATTGCTTAAATGTTGGCTGTTTGGATAGTGGGTCGGTAAAATCCGCTGTTAACTCATTTGCAGCTTCCCGTCTTTCCCAACTGCCAAAATGAAATGGAACAAATACTAGTCCTTTTTGTACCACCTTTCCAATTCTTGCAGGAACCTCAATCCATCCACGTGGGGACGAGATACGGATTAGTTCTCCAGGAAGAAGAGAAAGTAACTCTGCATCTGCCTCATTGATTTCCACATATCCCCGGGGAGCAGCTACATGCAAAAAAGGTGATCGAGCCGTCTTTGTCCTGGTATGCCAATGCCAAACAAGTCGTCCTGTTGTCAGCCACATTGGATACTCTTTTGTCGGCTGTTCAGCAGGTGGCAAATAGGTGATTGGATAAAGGATTGCCCGGCCATTTGGATTTTTCCTTTCATATTCTTGTTTTGTTAAAGGCCGTCCTGTCAATTGATGTTTCGTAAAACTCTGGGTATATTCTGTTTCTGTAGGAAATTTAAAATCAGAATATAGTCTGGTTGTACCTTCAGGATGCTCTTCATTTACAGGCCAGCGAAGGCCATTATACTTTTCTAACTTTTCGTAAGTTATCCCGGTCATATCACAAGGACGGCCACGAGAGACATTTTTCCACTCTTCAAAGCATTCTTCTGTTGTAGTGTAATCAATTAACGGATTTCCATCACGATCCTTTAAACCCATCCGTTTTGCAAAATCTAACAAAATTTCAAAATCAGTTCTTACTCCTTCCGGTGGGTTGACGGCTTTTCTTAATAAATTTATCGTTCGCTCTGTATTCTCCATCACTCCCTCTTTTTCCCCCCACAAAGCAGTTGGCAGAACAACATCTGCAACCGTGGCCGTCTCTGTTAAAAAAGGATCCTGAACTACAACGAATGTTTTTTCAAATGCTGCTTTGGCCCGCCGTCTATTCGGAAGAGAAACCATGGGATTGGTGCCGATATTCCAAAAGAAGCCGATTTGGCCCATTTCCATCATATCAATTTGTTCCTCAATACCCTTTTCCGGTCCCACCGGAAGTTTCGCTTCCTCTACATTCCATAGCCTTGCCATCTCTTGTATATGTGACGGATTGGCCGAATTCCGCTGTGCTGGAAAAGTTCCCACCCCGCCTGCTGTCCGGTTGGCGGATGAGCTTGGCTGTCCTGCCATATGGAGTGGTCCGCAGCCTGGCTTGCCAATTAACCCTCTAATCAAATGCAAATTATTGATGGCGACACATGCTGTTGTCGCATCAGCGCTTTGATAGATTCCTTGCAGAGTGGTGGTGATAAGTGATGGTGTTTTCCCTAGCTGTGCTGCCACAAGCAGGAGTAGGTCGATAGGTACCCCCGTTACTTCAGAAGTTTTCTCCGGGGTCGAATTTTTTACGGATTCCTCCATTTCTTGAAACCCAATTGTATGATTATCAATAAAGTTTTGATCAATCCAGCCATTTGTTAAAATCAGATGAAGAATTCCGTTTAAAAGAGCCACATTTGTTCCAGGATAAAGCTGAAGATGGATGTCCGCGGCCTTTGCTGTCAGTGTCCTTCTAGGATCAACAGTGATAATGAACGGTTTTCCTGTTCTCTTCTTACGGTCCATTATCCGTTCAAACAGCACTGTACCCGTTTCAGCTACATTGTGTCCAAACAACAAGAGCGTATCAGTTTCGTCTACATCATCATAGGAAGTTGGGCTGCCATCTGCACCAAATGATTGTAGTAAGCAAAATTCGGTGGTAGCTGTACAAAGCCGGGTATTGGCATCTAGCAAATGAGTTTGCAAGCCGGCCCTGCCGATCTTTGCAATTGTATAGTAATCCTCTAAGAAACCTTGTCCGGTTGAATAGATGGCTATGCTATTTGACCCTTTCTGTTTTAGAGAATCGGTCGCTTTTTTTACTATTAAATTCATCGCCTCATCCCATGTTGCAGGAACTAACTTTCCGGAAGAATCACGGATCATGGGAGTTAACAGACGATCGGGGCTATTATTGGCATACCACTGATTTTCCCCTTTTGGGCCAAGTCTGCCTCTGTTAATGGGATGGGCACTGTTTCCCTTGATTCCAACTATCTTCTCATCTTTCACAGCTATATAGCAGCCGCAGCCGATTGAGCATATATTACAGGTACTGTACACCCACTTATCAATATCTCCCTGGCTGTACACATTTATATCGGTTCTTTCAGTTTCCCAGGACATTGAACTTCCTCCTTGGATATTAGTTGTGAGAAAAAAGATTTTACTGCTAGCGAAGGGCAGATATGTAAAAAGAAGGGATGATATACTTCGTTTGCTCAGCCCCATAAATCCTTTCCAATTCGGCAGCTGAGTGTTCAAGGTTGGTCTTAATTTCCTGGAACAAAGGCTCCAAATTATTCACTGATTCCAGGTATGGAAGACTCATCCATTCAACCGCTCTTTTCCATGCTCGAAATGTAGGATTGGCTATTTCATTATCATGATAAATAATTGTCAGAAATTCTGTGATGTTCTTTAGTTCGGCCCTATCATTTGGAAGCTCTTGCATTAGCTTTTTAATCATTTCCAGTTGCTCTCTCAATATAGTTTGAAGTAAAATCGCAATCGGGTGATCAGAATTTTTTATTTCCTTTATTGCTTTTTCAGTTTGATTTTGAAGATCTGAGTATAACTCTTTTAGTTGTAACAATAAATTTCCTCTCTTTCAAAAATAATTAAAACGCTTGCGCGCAGCGCTCTTATTCCTTACTAAATTTCCCAATCATTTCACGAATATACTTTAGATGGAACTACTTTCCATTTAAAGTTAGAAGTTGGGTGAGTTTTTTAAAACAATCGAATTAGCATTACTCTTACAGAACAGTTTGGACGAGACTTAATGATTCTTAGATTATTGGAGGAGATTACCCAGGTATTGCCTTCCACACTCTATCGACTTTTGCCTCGAGCCTTGATACATAGAAAAACACCGTTTGCGGAACAAACGGTGTTTAATTTTATTCATCTTTATTATCTGGGTCATTTACATCTTTAGGATCTTCAATTGGTTCTTCTTTATCAGTGTTTACATTATTTTCATCAATATTATCTGGATCTGCTGCGTCTTGAGGATCTTCAATTGGTTCTTCTGTCCCTGGATTTACATCCACTTCAGGTGGAGGTGGATTATTATCCTCATCTCTATTATTACACCCCAATAACAGGAAGATAGAAAGAAAAACTGTTGGTAATAGTCTTAACCACTTAAGATTCATTTTTACCGCCCTTTCCATTGTGATTTTCTCGTTTATTCTTTGTTTATTCTAACTGGTAGTATTCAAAAAATTTTTTACCTATATTGGATCATTTTTCCCCAAAAAAAAATGGGACTTCTCAATGAGGTCCCATTTTCTTGTTTATTAAGTGTAATAATCTCTTTAATGGAAAGATAAACCGAACATTTGTTCGTGATGCTAAAAAAGAATATACGGATAATACGGATAATAATAATAAGCATACCAAAATCCATATGGTCGTAATATCAACCCCGTTAATAAGCCACCTAATAAACCTCCTAATAAACCGCCTAGAAAAGGGTTAGCCCAATATGGTCCCCAAAAGAAGGGTCTAAAGGGGAATGGCCTAAAAAAGGGCCTAAAGAAAAATGGCCTTATACCCCAAATCCTTTGGTCTAAATTTTCAACCTGATTATTTTCCTGAGATAAATTGTAATCATATTGCGGTTCTGGATTCATGAAAAGCACCTTCATTTCATTTTTAATCCAGAATATGCATTTACCTATTTTTATTCTTGGGTTAATATCCCTAATTTAAAATGAAAGAGATACACGGTAAAAAAGAACTATGAAGGCAGAAGGAAATTAAAACGTTGTATACCTATAATGAATTATAAATAAATACTGAGGTTGATACCGGGGATAGGAAAATTTTTAGAATTGAGAATAAAACATTTTATTCGAAGAATAATACTTTTGTACTAAATCATAAACGGGAGGAATGGCATGGCAAATCAAATTGATTACTAACCAAATTAAAGCAAAGCAGAGGCAACATCTATGTTTAATGATGTTCACTAAAGGGAACGGTGAAAAAAATTTGAGATGAGACACATTACCCAAAAAGATGATTCATCGCAATCCTATAATCGTCACCAAATAGAAGAACTGATGGGGATCTGGAAACGAGGTTACTACAGAAAAAATCGTGCTATTCGCCAAAAGTAATTTTAGGTCTATATTCCCGAAAAGAATTTGCCAAAGAAGAAAATTCTGATTTGACAATCTAAAAAGGTAAAAAAATTCAAGGAGGATTTTATCATGACAGTGATTACTCAAGTAAAACAGACATTAGCCGGCTTAAAAAGTGCACAAGCAAGTTTCGAAACATTTGCTCTTGGTACAGATAATCAACAGGCAAAGCAACTTTACCAAGATGCTGCTAAACAAACCCAATCTGTTATTGACACCCTAGAACCACGCATTCAACAAATCGAACAAGAAGAACCTCAATACAAACAACAATAATGAGTAAGAAAAAAAGGTTGGTTGGGAGGCCAACCTTTTTTACGCGCCTTAAATAATGGGAAAAACGGAGATGGTTTCATGAAAGACAAAAAAACCAAAATGAAAATTTTTCTTTCCATTTTAGCCGTGATTGGGTTTGGAACAGGATGTAACAATAATCAAAATCAATTAGAGAAGGATAACAATGATTTAGGTGTTTCACTGGTACATACGACTAAACCCATCGATCAATCAGTTGCCAATAGGGCTAAAGAAAAAATTATTGCCAAAGAAGAAATTTCAGATGTAAAGGCTGTGAATACAGAAAAAGAGCTTTTTGCAGCAATAAAAGTTGATAATTTTGATCGCTTTCGATTAAAGAAAATTGAGAAGTCAATAAAATCCGACTTGGAAAAAATGTACCCAAACCATGAAATAATTGTTTCCACAGATAAAAAAATAATTTGGGAATTGGAACAATTAGAACAGAAACTTCAAAAAGGCAACACAGATAAGAAGAGCTTAAAAAAAGATTTAAATAAAATTAAAAATCTAATGAAAGAGAAAACTTAAAGAGAAAGGGGCAAGCTATGTCAAATAATCAAAAGAAACAACTAACCCCGGTGCAACAAGAATATCAAAAATTGCAAAAAAATCGAGAAATCGACAGACCCGTTTTTAAAAATTGTATAAAGGCCTTTATAACAGGTGGTCTGATTTGTCTTATTGGCCAGGTTATTCAAGACTTCTTTATTTATTATTTTGATTTTACAGACCAAACGGCTGGAAATCCAACTGTGGGTACATTAATTTTTATTGCTATGCTTCTTACCGGTTTTGGGGTTTATGACCGAATTGCTCAATTTGGAGGAGCTGGTTCAGCAGTTCCAGTTACCGGTTTTGGCAATGCTGTCATTTCAGCTGCTATTGAACATCGAACCGAAGGGTTTGTATTAGGAGTCGGAGGTAATATGTTTAAATTAGCTGGGGCTGTTATATTATTTGGTGTTTTTTCTGCGTTTGTTATTGCATTAGTAAAGACAATTCTAATTAGGTGGGGTGGTTTATGATACTCGCAGGTCATCGTACATGGATCTTCGAACAAAAACCCGTCATACTTTCTACTGGAACAGTTGGTGGACCATTTGAAGCAAACGGAGCAATCGCAGAAGATTTCGATCTCCTTCATGCTGATTTATGGCTTGGACAGGATTCCTATGAAAAGGCGCATAAAATCCTTTTTGAAGAGGCCTGTCAAAAAGCCATGGAAAAAGGGGGCATCCAAAAGGATCAAGTTCAATTTATCCTAGCTGGGGACCTAATCAATCAGATCACCCCAACAAGTTTCGCTAGTCGAACAATTGGAGCCCCGTATTTTGGTTTATTCGGTGCCTGCTCTACGTCTATGGAAGGATTGGCCCTAGGTGCTTATATCGTGAATACCAAAGGAGCGAAATATTTATTAACCGGAGCATCCAGCCATGATGCAGCTGTTGAAAAACAATTTCGTTATCCAACTGAATACGGCGGTCAAAAACCCCCTACTGCACAATGGACCGTCACTGGGGCTGGTGCGGCTCTTTTAAGTGATTCTGGGGAAGGACCGTGTGTCACCTCTGCCACCATTGGCCGTGTGATTGATATGGGTTTGACAGATCCATTTAATATGGGAGGAGCTATGGCGCCAGCTGCGGTTGATACAATTGAAGCCCATTTAAAGGAACGAAATGTTGAGCCATCTTATTACGATTTAATTGTAACCGGGGACCTGGGCCGGATTGGACAGGAAGTTTCAATGGACCTATTTAAAAAGCACGGAACTCCTATTAGTGAAGAACGATACCAAGATTGTGGTCTTATGATTTATCGGGAGGGACAACCTGTTTTAGCTGGGGCAAGTGGTGCAGGCTGTTCAGCAACAGTGGTATATGGCCATCTGTTAAACCGGATGAAAAAAGGTGAATTTAAACGAATGTTAATCGTGGCTACAGGTGCTTTGCTTTCACCGTTATCCTTTCAGCAAAACGAAACCATTCCCTGCATTGCTCATGCGGTTTCAATTGAATATGGAGGTGAACAATAAGATGATCTATTTTTGGGCTTTTGTCATAGGCGGTATCATTTGTGTCATTGGTCAAATTATGTTTGATGTGTTTAAACTTACACCAGGGCACACGTTAAGTACCCTTGTAGTGATTGGTGCCCTTTTAGATGGGATTGGATTATATGAGCCCTTAATTGATTTTGCCGGGGCGGGAGCTACAGTGCCTATTACAAGTTTTGGAAATTCACTTGTACATGGGGCCATGCAAGAAGCTGAACAACATGGACTAGTTGGACTTATTACAGGTATTTTTGAAGTCACGAGTGCGGGTATTTCTGCTTCTATTATCTTCGGTTTTATAGGTGCCTTGATATTTAAACCAAAAGGATAAGGAGAATATTAAATGACAATCGCATCAAATGTAAAACAGTCACTTGCCAGCCTTAAAGGTGTAGAAGCCAGTCTTTCAAGTTTAGCATTACGAACTCTGGATTTTGAATCGAAACGTACACTACATGAAACTATGATGATTTTACATGAGGTAGTAACGGATTTAAAAAAACGAATAGGCGAAATTGAGCATGAGGAATTTCAGTACAAAGGTTTTTAGTAAATTATATTTACAGGGGGTATCAAGCAGTGCCTGAATGGTTAGATATAGCTTTACGGTCAGCATTATTTGTTGTGGTTTTATTTATCATTACAAAGTGGTTAGGGAAAAAGCAAATTTCTGAACTATCTTTCTTCGAATATGTCACCGGTATTTCAATTGGAAGTATTGGTGCAGAAGTAGCTATGGGACTTGAACGGAGTATTTTTCACGGTGTCATTGGAATTGTCATCTTTGCTGCTATCCCCTTTTTCGCTGGTTTAATTTCCTTAAAAAACAAAGGTTTTCGTAATTTTATAGAAGGGAAAGCAACTGTATTTATCAAAGATGGAAAAATAATGGAAGATAATTTAAAAAAAGAAAGATACACGATAGATGAATTATTAGCATTACTTCGTAAGAAGGATGTCTATCAGGTAGCTGATGTCGAATTCGCTGTATTAGAGGCAACAGGAGATTTATCCGTTATGTTAAAAAAGGAGAACCAACCTTTAACAGCAAAAGCCTTAAACTTATCAGTCCCTTCCGTCAAAGAGCCTCAAACTGTCATTATGGATGGTGTGATCATGGATGAACCACTAGCTACAATTGGAAGAAGTCGCGCATGGTTACATACAGAGTTAGATAAATTAGGGGTTACGGTTGAAAATGTATTTCTTGGACAAATTAATTCTTTTGGAGAGTTAATGGTTGACCTTTTCGATGATAAGTTGCAAGTTGCGTCCCCCCAAGAAAGACCTTTAATTCTTTCAACTCTAAAAAAATGCCAAGCTGACTTAGAGTTGTTTGCTCTTGGAACTGAATCAAAGGAGGCCAAACAAATGTATAAGTTAAACAGTCAAAAATTACAAGAAGCTATTGATAAAGTGACCCCTATTTTAAAAGCTTGAAATTATAAAAATACATTGATTTTTCAAATTTCCAAAAAAATGAACAACATATATGGGTTAATAACTTTATTAAGTATTGCCCTTATCCTGCATTATGATTATCGCTTTCCAACAGGATTAGGTTTGTTTCTTTTGAGTCTTCCTTTATTTATATTTGCATGGTTCCATAAACGAACATTTTTTATTTTCTTAATTGATATCTAATTGTAACAGCAGCGTTTAATATGTAGGATAAAAAGCATTCTTTTTTTCCTGCATGATAATTTGTATTATTGGAATGATTACTTCCTTGATTGTTAATCCTAGACTTACTGAGGATAACTAAAATAACAAAAAACGATTAAAAGTAAAAATGATATAGAATAAAGTGGAATAGACACTATTCTATATCATTTTTGCCTTTTTATATGTTTAATTGAAAATTTCGTTCAAAAAGAAACCGCTTTCTCGAGACGCGGTCAAAAACAAAGCCATTGGTCCCGAACTAAGCGAATGGGATCGCTTTCCTTGACGATGGTTCATCTTAAAAACTTTGCATAACTTGTTACAGTCCTAGGACTAAACGAACTAAAATTCATAAAAAAGAAGTTTAGTTTGTTCTTCTAAGATTTCAGGATAGCATCTAGGGCAATAATATTTACGCGGGTCAGTACGAAGCCAATCATTAGGTAACAGTGATAGTTGATTTATCCAAAAATAGTTTTCACAAGAGGTGCAAATTTCCCTATTCATAGTAAAAAACAACTCCCTTTATGATTTTAACTTTCTAAATATTCAAAGCTATACTATGCTCCCTTAATGATCAAGGTCTAGACATTTACCTATATAAAGCGCAGAGTTTTTTCTAATTTCGATGGCCATGAAAAAGACTTGCTTTAAATAACAGAGGAACAAACAAACAAAATCGACTAGGCATTCGTCCTGGACGATTTTGTTTCTCTTGGTACAAACAATCAACAAGCCAAACAGCTCTACCAAGATGCCGCTAAACAAACCCAATCCGTTAGCAATAATGTAGAACCACGTGTTCAACAAATTGAACAAGAAGAACCTCAATACAAACAACAATAATGAGTATGGCGAAAAGGTTGGTTGAGAGACCAACCTTTTTTAAGCATTCCATTACTGGTAAAACATGGAGGGAATTTAATAAAGGTTAGCTTTTGGTCCCATAAAAGATTATTTTCCTTTAATTAAGGATGTTATGAAACCCACAGCGATAATAGCTATACATGAATAAAGGAAGGCATCTAATTTTAATAAAGCCAGACCTGCCAACACAATAATTCCATCTATCAGTATAATTACAAGTGCAATATTTAACGAAAAAGTTTCGGAAATAATTTCAGCTAGTAAGTCAGTTCCTCCAGTGCTTGTTTTATATCGCAGCATTAGACCAACTCCAACTCCAATTATTGCACCTCCAATTAGTGCACTTGCAAGTTGGGGAATAAAAAATTGAAAACGAAGAGGAGCAAGTAAATCAATAAATAAGGACGAAACCAATAAGCCTTGCAAACTACTAAAAAAATACTCTTTTTTATTTAATGAGGAAAATATACAAATAGGGATACTCAACCCCACCATTATAATACCAGTTGGAAATTTAAAAAAATAATGGAGTAATAGTGCGATTCCAACAATTCCACCGTCTATTAAATGATGAGGAACTAGGAACCCATTCACACCAACTCCTAATAACAGACTTCCAATAAGAGTAGCAATTAATTTCTGAAAAATAACAATCACCTTGTCTCATTTTTAATCTAATAATATGTCGGGGTTTTAAGGTTAAGAATGAGGTAAGAATGCAGAGGAAAAATTAAACCTGAATTATTCACAGATTTTCTAAAATAGGCTATTATCGCCTATCTAATGGGCTTTCTAGTGAATCGTTTGTGCACTAAATAAATGAAAAAAGAATCCATTTCTGATAAGGTTAAATCACCACAAAATAACCACCAGAAAGGATTCTTATAATGGCTACTTTACCGCAATTACCGCTTAATTTCAATCGTCAAATTAAATTGTCAAATGATGGAGGTTCACTTTCTTCTGATACTGGTGAATTCATTTTTAGAGAATTCGATGAGAAGCTCGGGTTTTCAGCGACAATAACTAAATACCTACAACTAAAAGACGAAAGACTTTACTTTTTTCATTCGAATGAAAATTTGCTTCGTCAAAAGATTTATCAAATTATTGCTGGATATTCCGAAGATGATGCTGCTGATCAATTAACGAAAGATCCCGTGTTTACGCAAATCATTGGAACTGAAGCTTTAGCTTCCCAACCTAGTTTATCCCGCTTTTTTACAAGGTTTGATAAAGAATCTATTGTGCAATTAAATCGAGCTAATCAAGAACTTCTAGACAAAGTGCATCAAATTAGAGATTCAAAGGCACTTATCATTGATTTGGATTCAACACATGCCGATACGTATGGAAAACAGGAATCCGCATCTTACAATTCTCATTATGGAACAGTTGGTTTCCATCCATTGGTTGCTTTTGATGGCATAACAGGTGATTTTCTAAAAGCTCAACTAAGACCGGGAAATAGAACCTTTCCAATTGGGTCATTCGTGCCTCACACGATTGGCTATTGCCTATTTACGAACGAATGAAGTCTTTGATGATGGCTAAAACCATTCTACATGTCGATGAAACGTATTCACAAATTATCAACCGTTCCGATGGCAAATCTGGTCAGTCTAACGCCTACAATTGGGTCTATCGAAGTGTGCCCAGTCAAGGTCCAACGATTGTCCTGTTTCAAAGTTCATTATCACGTGCTCGGTCTGTTCTCGAAAGCTTCATTGAAGATTATTCCGGAACGATTGTCTGTGATGGTTATTCGGCCTATGACAAAATAGAAGGCGTCACCTTCGCAAATTGTTGGGCGCATGTTCGCCGTTATTGGATGAAAGCGAACAGCAAGAACGGACAAATCGGTGTCAGCTATTGTGATGCTTTGTATCGACTTGAAAGGAAATTCAAGCATCTGTCTCCCAGTAAGCGAAGAAAGAAACGTCAAAAGTTTGCGTTGCCAATCGTTAAGAAATTCCTTGACTGGGTTGAAAAATCACCATTCTACGGCAAAAATGCGCTTGCGAAAGCAGCTGAATATACTCTGAACAGAGCGAATGGACTAAAAGCATTCTTGAAGGATGGCCGTATCGAAATTGATAATAATCCAGCCGAAAATGCCATTCGTCCAAATGTGATGGGTCGAAAAAACTGGCTCTTTTCCGTCAGTGAAGCTGGTGCAAAAGCCAACGCCATCTGTTTAAGTATCGCAGAAACGGCAAAAGCAAACGGAGTGGATTTCTATCGTTATCTCTTGAAGTTACTGACGGATTTTCCGAATCTTGATATCTATCAACATTCGGAAATTTTAAATCAATATATGCCTTGGTCAAAAATGATCCAAGCAGAATGTGGCAGATAAAATGAAATCACCGTATATCTGATTAAAAAAATCATGATATACGGTGATTTATGATGCGTACGGTTAAGGTATGCTTATTTTTTATAGTTCGGGCTTACAAAAGAAAAGCATTACCTCAAAGGAAGTAATGCTGGTAGGAATTTTTAATATTATTAGTCAGCTCATTTAAAATAATTTTTTTCTTTGCCTGAGGTAAATGGCAGCTTAAAATTAGCAAATCAACTAGGTCAGGTTGTTCCTCAGCAATTTCCTGCAAGTAATCCCTGCCAAACTCTTTCATAACAGGTAGCAAACTGCTCATTTTTAATGGAAATCCACATCAATTCTCTTTTTATTTGTTTGAGTTTGTTTAGGCATGATAACTTCTAGTACACCATTCTTATAAGAAGCCTTTATACCTTCCTCAGAAACAGGAGTTGGTAGTGTAATAGCTCTGTGAAAGCTACCTGTGTATCTTTCTCTCCTATGCATATTCTCTTCTTTAATCTCATTAGTTCTGTTAATTGAGCCACTAATTCTCAATACATTATTTTCAATATCAATGTTTACATCTTCTTTACTCTGTAAGCCTGGAATTTCACAAGTTGCTACTACCTCTTTATCTGTTTCATGAACATCCACTCTTATATTCCCCAATTGATTCATTTCATTGTCTAAATGAAAAGGGAAATCATTGAATAATCTGTCAAAATCTCTCCTAATGTTAGTTAATTGTCTAAATGGATCATAAGGTATTAATGCCATTTGTATCATCTCCTTAGTTATTTTTAACAAATATATTTTTTACATTTATTATGTAATTATTCATTTAAGGGATAAGCTGAGTCAGTTTTAGAAAAGCATCCTATTACAGAAAAAGGAGAGCCTAATTAGCTCTCCTCAGTGTCATTAGTTTTAACCTCATATCCAAAAAGCTGTGACCTTTCATCAGGTATCCATTTTCCATCTCTAATCCTGCTCAAGCCCTGATACAAAGAGCCTCCTATAATATTCTCTAACCATTTGGAGCATTCAGTCATAGTATCAAAATCATGTAAGTATACTCCATTTTTATACAGTGAATACTTTTTATGTTGCATACTAACACCTCCTTTGATTGATACATGTATCGTACCAGGAGGTGCTGCGTGTTTATATGCGTTGTTTGAATGGGGGCTTACTTTAATCCAGAATATGCGTTTACCTATTTTTATTCTTGGATTAATATCCCTATTTTAAAATTGAAGGGACACATAGTAAAAAACAACTCTACAGGGAGAAGGAAATTAAAACGTTGTATTAACATTTTCACATTCCTCACCAGTCTACATTGGGTACCGTCAGGAACCGCATTTTCCTGACACTACCCCTTCTTAGAACAACTCGGGAATCCTTGATTGAGGATTTTAAATCAGGCTTAAGTCTGTAATTTGTGCTTTGTTAAGGGGTAGAACATCGCATCTTTTTTATAAACGTCGCGACTTTCTTAAAAATATCGCGACTTTTTTATTAGTATTGCAACTTTATTTCAAAGCTACAGAAGATTTATTTTAGTAATATTTTGGCTTAATTTTAAAACGAAAGGAATCTCAATAATTGTCTATCCAAAGGAATAATTGCTATTTAGAATTGAGGATAAAACATTTTATTCGAGGCATTCTATCTTTTGTACTAAACCACAAACAGGAGGAAGTAGCATGGCTAATCAAATTGATACAAATAAATTAAAACAAGCAGAGGCAGCCTCTTCTATAGTAAAAGATATGATAACTTCAGCGATTGAACAATCTGCTGCTAATACTACTCTTGCTTCAGAAGCATTAAAACAAGCATCAAATGAGGTTGCACAAATACAAACATTAATTAGTCAAGTACAATCACGAATTAGCATTAGAAAAGAAGAATATAAGTATTATCGTTATTATGGAGGCTTGAGCAAAGCAAATAACTAAATCTTTTTTCCAAAAGGTTTTACCGAATATGCTCCATTAACCCCCGAATAAACAAAATACCCTTGCTATTATAAAACTACAAAACCATATACTTAATAAAGTAATGATAAATCCCAATAGCTATTCTCCATATCGAAAAATTTTATATGTTTCCACAGTAATTAAGCCAATTCAATCGTTTGTAAAAAAAATAGCATCTTTTTTTTAAATCTTTGTTAAAAGATGGTGTTTATAAAAAAGACTCAGCACAAATTTTTTTGTTTTCTTTATATCAATTTTTCGTTGTGCTTTTTTATTTACCTTAAATGTGTATAATGTTAATCTGCCTTTTAATTTTTTTGTAATGTTCATCCTCTTTTTTTCAAATAAAGCCATTCATTGTTCCTTGAGAACCATGGGTAACCAGCCAAAAGCCCTGTTGGACTCGCTTCATCATTTCAGCACTCATATTCACATAGTGGGTTAATTTCATCGATCACATTTCCTGGTTCATCACCATTCTTAGTGGGTTCGCGAATCTCCTTTACCAATTGAGGCTTCATACCGTAGCCGCCATTCGCTATGGTTGTAATATACTGGGCAATCTGCATCAGTGTTCACCAACAATAATGTTTGTAACTAGAACATTATTGTTGGTAACTTTTAATTATAGTTGGTAACTAAACAATATTGTATGTAACTACAAAGAGTTATTTTATGATTTGAATAAATTAGATTGAAATTGGAAAATATTGTTTTTGTAATAGATAATTTAGGGCTAAAGCATTACCAAGGGGCTAAATTGTTGCATTTAGTTTATATCTTGAACTAGAAGCACCAATTAACAAAAAAACTTTAAGAAAAGGCAAAAATTAAATAGCATTAGGAATTGTTAGTTTAAGACTAATGCTTTTTTAATTTGGCCTTTTTTAAAAGTCAATGTTAATTGGTGCTTTTTGTTTTGCCCTTTTTAATCAGTATTCTTTTGAGAGGAAGTCAAACCATGTCAAAAGGGAAAAGGATTCAGAAGTTACAACAAAATCAAATTAGGGACGGAAGAGGTCAGGGAACTGGAAAGGATTATAAACCATTTATCCAAGCACATGACAACAAAGTAGCCTCTGAAGGTTGGATATCTAGACACTTAGGGTGGAAAACCCAAAGAATTCATAACACTCTGTCTAACCATGAAAGGAGATTTTTATACTTCTTAGAATGGATTGATGAAGTAGTTGATATAAGAGAGCAGTTTCCTTTACTTCCACAAAGCAGGACAGAGGAAATTGCAGAACAGCTTGGTATTAAACATGCAAATGTTGAAGGGGTCCCTGTGGTAATGACTACTGATTTTATGATCACAATACAAACTTCAAAAGGGTTGGTTGATATAGTACGAACAGTGAAACCTGCTTCGAAATTGAGTAAGCGCACATTGGAGTTGTTTGAAATAGAAAGGAGGTATTTTCTAGAACAAGGGATTGATTGGGGCATTATTACCGAAAAAAGAATGCCAGATATACTAATATCAAATATTGAGTGGTTTTATGAAGGGCGATACTTGAGTACTAGACCAACAGTGGATGAAGAGTTAGTTTCACTAATCAAACACGACCTTTTTAATATTATATTTCGGGATGAAGGAAATACTCCTATAAGTAAATTATGTATTAGATGCGACAAAATCTTTGGAATAGAATCTGGAACAAGTATGTTTATCCTGAAACATATGCTTGCCAGTAAGAAGTGGAGCGCCGATATGAATCTAAAATTAAGAAATTCAAATCCATTAAAAATAACGAACTTGGAAGAATCTCAATCTGTAAGCACTGATAACGTTGGTTAGAAAGGGGTTAATGAAATGCAAATTTATCAAAATACTGTTATTGAGTTGTTAGATTTGGAATTGAAAACTAACCAAATTATTCGAGTTTTATGGATATCTCCGAATAAAGAAACGACTTATATAGTGAATATAACTGACCATAAAAATTTGCGTTTTCCCTACATTATAAACTATCACGACCTTTTAAACGATCTTGAAGAAGATAGAGCGAAAATATTAGAGATGGATCCAGATATAAGGCTTATATCACCGGAAGAAGAATACTTACAAAAGTACAAAAGAAATCGAGATGCTAATTGGGAAGTAATAAAGGACATTGTCAGCCTTGAACCCGAAATATATTTATCAAAACACCGGGGACCATTAATTGAAGAAACCAAAGAAAGAACAGGGAGATCAAAGAAGGAAATATATAGACTTTTAAAAAGGTATTGGTTTTATGGAAAAACAAAAAATGCCCTCTTAAATAACTATTTTGAATGTGGTGTTACAACAAAACCAAAACAGTTTAAGAAAAACCCCGGACCTAAATCAAAGGATGGGAATGGATGGATTGTTACAGAAAAGGATAGGGAAATCTTTAAAAAGGCAGTAAGAAAATTTCACATTGAACAAAAAATGAATCTTACAGCCACCCATCAACATATGCGTGAAGAATGGTATCATACTGGTTTTTATCGGAAACATGGTGTAATGGTTCCGATAGTAGAGACGGATAAAGCCCCTTCTTTAAGACAGTTTATGTACTGGTATAATAAAGAGTTTTCATATGTTCAAAAGTATTCCAATAGAAAAGGTAAAAGAAAGGCAGAAATGGATATCAGGCCATTGGGCGGAGATGCAACAGAAAGGGCATTAGGTATTGGTTACGTATACGAAATCGATTCAACTCCTGCAGACATCATTTTGGTAGCAGAAGACAGAAAAACCATAATTGGGACCCCTACATTATATATTGTAAAAGACGTATATAGTCGAATGATAGCGGGGTTTCATGCAAGTCTATCTCCTGCTTCAAAAATTGAGCTTATGGTTGCAATGATTAATGCAGCATCCGATAAAGTTGAATTCTGTAAACAATATGGGATTAATATAGATGAAAGTGATTGGCCATGTAAAAACTTACCTGTATATCTAGCAGGTGACCGTGGTGAATTAAAAGGAAAATGGGCAGAAAACCTTGTCAATATTAAAGTTGATGTAGACAATGCTCCCTCGTATCGAGGGGACTTAAAACCTTTTGTAGAACAGCATTTTAGGTTAACCAATGATGAAATTCGTGAATTATTATATAGGGCTGGAGCAAAACCACCTAAAATGATAGAGCGTGGAGATGAAGACCCAACTCGAAAAGCTGCCTTGACTATTTATGAGTTTATTCAATTTATGATTGTTCAAATTCTTACATTTAATAAATGTGCACTTCCCCAAACTTTCCTAGTAACTAAAGAAATGTTTGATGAAAAAGTAGAATTAACACCAAAAGGAATTTGGGAATGGGGAGAAAATACTTCTCTTTTACATGAGGAACCACGTGATGTACTTATATATAATTTATTGCCTAGAGGAGAGGCAACTGTGACGAGAGGAGGAATTAAGTTTTCTGATATGTATTATACAAGTGATAAAGGCTTAAAAAATGGCTGGTTTGTAGAGTGTGAAATTGATGGAAAGAAGGATATTAAAGTAAGTTATGATCCAAGAAATGTTAGTAGCATATTTATCCGTTTAAAAAACGGGAAAATAGAGCAATGTTTTCTTACAAGTAAGTATAACGAATATGAAGGATTACATTTAGAGGACGTTAAGGCAATTATGAAATACAAAAAAGATGAAATCAAAAGATTGGAGAGAGAAGAAAAGCAAGATAAAGCGGTTTTGCATGCTTTCGCTAAAAATCTGGTTAAGGATGCTATTACAAAAACTAGTGATGCTACTGAAGGAATGAGCATTGCAGAGAGGCAACAAAGCAAGAGAGAAACAAAAAAATCTGAAAGTAGAAAAGTTGGTAGCGAGTATGCTATAACTGCTGCTACAACAAAAAGTAAAGAAATTACTACAGCAGAGGTAATTTCCTTTCCATTAGAAAGTCAGACAACTATCTTTAGCAATGTGAATCAAATTCAAAAAGTGTTCGAAGAAAAAAGCAAGAAAGGAAGAAGAGGTCGTGGAAAATTGGAGTGAGGATCTAAAAGATTTAAAAGGTATACATTGTAAAGCAGAATATAAAGAACAAATAATAGAAGAGCATAAAGGAAATCCTTTCATCGAGGCAATTCCACGAAAAGTCAAAGTTGAAGATTTTTTTGAACGACTGTATTCTGTACCTTCTTTTAAAGATGAATACTTGGACTTAGATGCTGAAGAAAGATTGTCATTAGTACAACAAATCAAGCCTAGTTTCTGGTTACCTTTTCCTAGCCACTATGATAAGTACAGAGCTCTATATAACATGATTAAAATAGGATATCAATCAAGAAATCCGTTGCTTCCAATGTATAACCGTCAATTCGCAATTGGTTGGGATAAGATTTTTGAGAAGGGCTTAGATAAAAATGGTGCTAATTTTGCTGGAAATATTCAGACAGCACAGAGTTTAGCTGAGATTGGGTTAAGTGGAATGGGGAAGAGTAAAATATATGAACGTATTCTAAAGTCTCTATTTCCTCAGGTTATACACCATACCGAGTATAAAAATAAACAATTAATAATGAAACAGGTACTTTGGCTACATATTGAATGCCCAAGTGGAAAATCAGTAGGGGCATTAACTAGAAATTTTTATGCCAAGGTTGATGAATTATTAGGTACTAATTATTACGAAAAAATTGGTGAAAAAGGAGGGACAATAGATAATTTAGCAAAGAGGATGGTTAAGGTTGCGGCTCTAATAAATCTTGGCGTTTTGGTTATTGATGAAATACAAAACGTTCATAAAGCTCATTCGGGCGGTGATGAACGAATGATTAATTTTATTACAGAATTGGTAAATACAATTGGTATACCTGTAATCATAATAGGTACATTCAAAGCGATGTACCTTTTTGAAAAATCTCTAGCAAACTCTCGTCGAGCAGTTTCGGATATGTATGTGGAGAATGTAACAAGTTTTTTTTTAGAGGAAAGCTGGGAATGGAAAGAATTTATAGAGAATCTTTGGGATCAACAGTATACAAAAACATATACTCCGTTAACTGCTGATATTAAACACACTATGTACCATCAAACTCTAGGAATTCCGGATGTAGCAGTTAAGTTATTCATACATGTACAAGCAAAAGCAATATTAAATGGGACAGACGAGAAAATTACAATATCACTTATTAATGAAGTAGCTTCAAAAAGTTTACGTATTCTGCAACCTGTTTTTAATAAGATTTTAAGAGGAAATACTTCAGAGGTTGACAAGTTAGACGACATACAACCTGATTGGAAATCGTTTAATGAGTATATTAAAGAAGCTTCACATCGAATGAATTTTTATGGAAAAACAGCTATAGATCATTCCAGGGCCATTCAACAAAGAAATAAAGAAAATCTTCTCGAAGAATTAATAATGTTTGCCTCTAATCTTATATCTGAACCGGACCTGGCGAAATCTATTGCAAAATCTGTTTACGAAGCGAGCAATGGAATGGGAGTAAAGGAGACGATGTGTGCACAAATTGCCAAAACCGCAATTGCAATAAAAGAAAGTGCCCAAGCAGTAAAATCGGACGAAAAAGATAGTATTATCTTTAAAACCAAAAATTCTACAAAGATAGCACCTATGTTAGAAGAAGGAGATATCAGATTCGTTGTAAATCAAGGTCAGGCAAGAAAGTTCACAGCAGAAGAGTCATTATATGAAGCTGGGATAGTAAAAGACTGTAAAGAATTGCTAAGTCATATAAATTAATTTAGAGGTAACACAATGTTTATTTATTTTCCTTGTCCATATCCAAATGAAGACTACAGAAGTGTAATATTTCGTTATCACAATCGAGTTGGGAATATAGATATAAAAGAGACTAAAAAAGAGTTATTTGATATTGATTCGTCAAAGTTGGGACTTTTTCCAAGAAACATATCCCATCTGATAAAAAAACTATCTCAGGAAGCTGAGGTATTAAAAGATGGAATTCTTAGGTATACTTGGTATTCTTTATTTAAACCCTTCATTGAAGCTGATAGATTAGCAAAAGTAGAAGAAGATATATTATTTGGGAGATGTTCACAAAAGAATTATGTAGGTAAAATAGCTATTCAAAGACATACACCGGTATTGTCAAAAACTGTAAAGTATTGTATTGAGTGCATGATAGAAGATTATGAAAGAAACGGGGAAGTATTTGCACATTTAGATCACCAAGTTTATTTTCTAGATTTTTGCCCAATCCATCTAATTAAGTTAAATGAAAAATGCCCTGAATGTAATATGCCTTTCTCTAATACTTTGAGTGGAACCTTATCTATAAAGCCATGTTGTTCTAGCCCGAATTCTCAAAAGGTAGAAGTAAGCAAAATAAATAAGTTAAAGTTAAGGCTATTTAGTGAACTAAAATATTTTAAAAAACACGCAGGTAATATGGAATCCCATTTTTTATTTTCAAGAATTATCGCTATGATTGGAAAAAATGGTTATATAGATATAAGAGGATTTATTGATAGGAAAAGGTTAATTGATGATTTAACAAAATACTTTGGAAAAGAAACTCTTGAATCAGTAAGTATATATTCGGAATCTTTAACAAAGGAACATCTAGCTTATTTTATAAATCAGAAATATATGTCAAAATTTATTATTCTTTACCTCCTTGTAATATTATTTTTAGAAGGAACAGTAAAGAAATGGCTAGAGGAAGCTGAGTATTTTTCGATACCTATACCATTTGGAAACGGACCCTGGCCGTGTTACAATACCTTTTGTCCTTCATATCAGTTAAATTCAATAACTAAATGCAAACGAACTATTACAGGGAAAATTAATATTGGGAGGTTTACCTGCGATTTCTGTGGGTTTGTATACACGCGTAAACAACTTTTGGAAGGTAGTTTACCTGAACGTTTTCAATTAGAACGGTGGGGGTTTTTATTAAAAGAGAAAGTTAAAGAATTATACGATTCTGGAAATAAAATAAATGATATTGCTGCCCTTACAGGAACTCCTATACCTACAATAAAAAATTTCCTAAAGCTGTATAAAGAAAACGGAAAGTTTAAAGGAATTGACATAGAAAGTAACGATACAGTAGATGAACTGTTAATTGGGTTTAATGAGGTTGCAGCTTCTTTTGATCAAATTCAAAAAGAATCATATAAAGAAAAAATAAGCATTCTAGTGACGTCTCAGAAAGACCTAACAAGGAGCAAATTAAAAAAAACTGCTCCAACCGAATATGCGTGGATATTAAAAAATGATAGGAAATGGTTAGATGAAATCCTTCCACCATTAAAAATACAAACACTAGACTACTGTTCAATGGATGTCGATTTAAGGTAAGCGTAAAATAATCCCCACCTGTGAACCAGGCGGGGATCGCGTTATTATTTAGGTAAGTTTTTAAAATCTCTACAAACAATTGGAAGTGTTGTTGACCAAGGCAGCACTTTATCCAGGGCATTTTTATCTGTTAGATCAATGTTGGGTAACCTCCCAAAAAGAAAGCGAAGATAACAATATGGATTTAACCCATTTTCCTTTGCTGTCTCCACAATACTATAAATAATTGCACTAGCCCTTGCACCTCTCGGTGTATTTGAGAATAAGAAGTTTTTTCTTCCAATCACAAAGGGCTTGATTGAACGCTCACTTCGATTATTATCAATCTCCAAACGTCCATCCTCTAGGTATGCCACTAATTTATCCCATTGATTAAGACAGTAAGTTACCGCCTGACCTAAAGCACTTTTTGGTAACGCTTGTTGCTGCTGTATTTTTAGCCATGACAAAAAAGCATCCAAGACCGGCTTGCTGCGTTCTAAACGTTTTTCGTATCGTTCTGCATGGGATAATTCTTTTAGATCACGCTCAATGCGATATAGTTGGTTACAGTATTGGAGACCTTCTATTGCTGCTGCTCCTGATGTCAGACGCTTTGAAGAAGGCAATACTTTTAAAGCCTCATCAAATTTACGTCGAGCATGGGCCATGCAACCGACTAGTTTTACATTAGGTACCTTATGGTACCCGGCGTATCCATCAACCTGTAAATATCCTTTAAACCCTGACAGGAATTTCTCGGCATTTTTACCTGACCTAGTTTCCTGATAATCGTAAAGGATGATTGAAGGTCCTTCCTTTCCAGTGCGGTAGAGCCAGAGATATGATTTTGACGTGGCTGGCCGACCGGGTTCGTGAAGTACCTGCAGAGTCGATTCGTCCGCATGCAAAATATCCTTTTCCAAAAGAAGTTGATGCATGCGATCATAAAGTGGACTCAACCACCGGCTGGCCCCGTGAATCATCCAATTGGCAAGAGTTTGGCGTGATAACGGTACCCCCAATCTGGAAAATTGCTTTTCTTGGCGATATAATGGCAGCCCATCCACATATTTTTGATTCATAATATGTGCCATTAGAGATGGAGATGCTAAACTTCCCGAATGAACCGGTCTAGGCATTGGTGCTGTTACAATCGGAGTTTCCAATTCCTCTCGCTCACAATGGCGACAAGAATAAATGTGTTGAATATGCTTGACCACTTTCAATTCCGCAGGAATGTATTTCAGTTCCTGGCGTACTTGCGTACTCATTTCATGTAGGTTTCCACCACAACACGAACAAACCTGCTCTTCAGGGGATAGACGATAGTCAATCGTCTCCACAGGCAAGTTTTCTAACATCATTTCACGTTGGCCGCTAACTTTGCGGCGCCGTTGATAGGTAATGGAGTCCAAAGTAGGTTCTGGCAAATCTGGATTGGCTTCTTTTTCGACTTCATTGAAAAGTTCCAATTGATCGGGGTTAGTTCTTTCGCTGGAAAAGCCGAATCTATTTTTCTGCAGAAGGCGAAGCTGTTCTTCAGTCCATTTTAATTTTGCCTCTAACGAGCTCTGCTTTTTTAGCTTCGCCTCTAATTCTGCATTTTGCTTCTCCAGCATTTCCAAGCGTTGCAGAAGTTCTTCAATTGTAGGGGTTGGGGTAGTAGAATTCACTGTCTTTTTCATAAATTTATTATACGACAAAATGGGCGAATTCCCTGATTTTTCATTATTTAAATTACTGTTCTTGCCGTTACAACAGGGTGAGCATGTTTTTGTTCCAATGATAATCCATCGAGGAGCCACCGCAATTGTCGAGGACTAATTTTCAAAGGAGCTGTACTATTACTTTCAGATGGCCAATGAAAATTTCCTCTCTCCAGCCGGCGATAATAAAGCCAAAAGCCGTTATGCTCCCACTGAAGAATTTTTAACTTGTCCCGCTGCCGGTTACAAAAAACAAATAGACTTGAAGAAAAGGGATCTAGTTCGAATTCTTCTTTTACAAGTGCAGCCAATCCATCGATAGATTTCCGTAAATCTGTGCTACCTCGTGCGAGGTAGACACGATCTACCGTAACTTCTTTTAACATACTGATTTCAATGCCTTTACTACTTCCGCCAGTAGTTTTGGATTGAAGCCAGGTTTAACCTCGATGGATGCTGAACCAACTTTAATATTTAATGTTTCATTTTGTTGCTCATCAGATTCTTCTAATGCTATCGGTATCCACTTGTTATTGGATTTTTGGCTTGAATCAGAACTATCGATTTTATAAAGCCAATACTTTAACTGATGAATACTTATTTCATTGATTTCACACCATTTGGATTGGGTTAGACCACTCGTCTTGTAAAGGGCGATCCTCCGCTCCCATTCTTTATACAATTCTAGATTATTTCTCTTGGACATAGAAAACCTCCTCAAACCTTGATTTGAAGAGATTATCTCACAGGTACTATATATGTTAATAGGTGGATTCTATTTGACGCTTACGATTTAAGGTTGCAAGTTAGAAAGGCCGCAAAGATGTTATTAGCGTCTAATCCGCCAACACGAATTAAACAATATTCAATTTTAAATAAATTAAACGTTAAGGATAAACATCGGATACTAAGCCATAAAGAGAAACTTCCGTTAACCGTAGCCGAATTAAACTCTCACATTGAAAGTATAGAAGACTATCAAGTTAGACATATACCGTCACTTTTCTCTCAACTTAAAGCAAGCGGATATGTTAATGTTACGGTGGAAAGCATTCTTGCATTTCGGAGATCATATAGAAGTTGTTCTGAAGAAACTAAACACAGAATAGAGAAGGTACTTAGTGAATTACAAGGTGAAGAATAAAATAATGAGGTTCTTAAAACCATAAAAATAGGGAAGGATATCAATAATTACTCTAGGAGTGATAATAATATGATATCCTTTCCTTTTCTTTATGAAGATGAATTATTATATAGTGCGTTTGCGAGATATCATCAATGCTCCGGTAATGAAAATCCAAAGCATTCGGTTGAGGATATATATGGTGTAAAAACTGTTTGTGCATCAACAACCATCCCAGCAAACTTACAAAAGTTGTGTCAAAGGCTACCTCAAACAAAAATAAATAATCCAAGTTTTTTTATTGATAAACATACAATGCTGCCTTACTACGCCCCATTTCTCCAAAAAGATAGGTATCGAGAGCTGGAAAGGGTAATGAGTGAAGATAATGGAATATCCATTTTTATGAAGTTGGGGAGGGTTGCAAGTACTATCAAGAGTAATGAGTATCTTAAATATTGTTATAAGTGTGTTACTGAAGAAATAAAAACTAACGGAGAGGCATTTTGGCATAGGACACATCAAGGTGAAGGCGTGAAAATATGCCCCAAACATAAAACATGGTTAATAGATTCCGTTGTTAGGTATTCTGAAAGAAAACATAAACAGGAGTTCGTCCCAATTGAATTAGGATTGAATGTGAGGGAATCCATTAACGATGTAATACAAATAATGCATATGAACATTATTTATTTATTGCTGAACAGACATATTACCTACTAAATAACAAAATTGAACCTTTGGAATTAAAAAAATTACAGAAATATTACGTAGCAAAAGTGCAGGAAATGGGGATGACGTCTGTACAAGGAAGGATTAGATGGAAGGAGTTAATCAGTTCGTTCAGCAAATACTATGGAGAAGAGTTACTTCAAAGTTTAAGCTGTTATGTTGAATCGGGAGAGGATACGTGGCTACATAAGTTATTAAGAAAACCTGAAATATGTTGTCATCCTTTAAGACATATTTTATTCTTGGGCTTCTTAGGGGAAACAGTTCCTAAAATGGTGAACCAAATAGAGACTGTCTCCTACAGCTCGTTTGGAGATGGACCTTGGATTTGCTTAAATAAAGCAGCGGAACATTTTCAAAAACCTGTCGTAACTTCATGTGACATTACCAGGGATTATAAAACAGGCCATCCTATCGGCACATTTTCTTGTTTGTGTGGATTTGTTTTTTCTAGAAAAGGGCCAGATAAAACAAATGAGGACAGATATAAAATTGGTCGGATAAAAGAATTTGGTAGAGTATGGGAAGATAAGTTAGCTGAGTTGGAACAAAAAAAATTATCTTTGCGGAAGATGGGAAAACTGTTAGGCGTGGATCCAAAGACAATAAAAAGAAAATTAATCAGAGAAGTTGATGAACAAATAAATATTAACTCAAATTATAATACCATTAAAATTAAGAACTACAGAAGAGAATGGGCGATACTTCTGAAAGACTACGTAGGTAAAACAATTACAGAGTTAAGAGCTATAAGTCCAAAACTTTACATCTGGTTATATCGTAATGATAGAGAGTGGTTAAAAAACAATTATCCATCCAATGAACAAAGGCTTAATTCAATAAATGGTGTCGTAAGGGTGGATTGGAATAATCGGGACGAAGAAATCGCAATGAAGGTAGAATCAATTGTTTATAACATTTTATCTGAAAATAATAAATTAACTAGAGTAACTAAAAATGAAATAGGTCGAAGACTAGGTAGGTTGGCGTGGTTTCTAAAATATATAAATCGGCTCCCTAAAACACTGGTAATTGTCAATAAAAGTATAGAAACGGTGGAAAAATTTCAGATAAGAAGAATCAAGAATGTAGTCAGGGAGTTAAGAAAAACTAATGCATCGATTAAAGAATGGCAAGTAATTCGTGCAGCAGGATTAAAAAAAGAGTTCGCAGAGAGTTTAAAAGAGGTAATTACCTATGAAATCCATAGTTACCCAACGAAAGAAGAGCATACGGATGTAGAGGATATTAGTGAATAATATCCTCTGTTTTTTTATGGACTTGTACAATTCCTTTTGATCCTAACTTAAGCATAATTTCTTGAGTTATCGGGTGCTAGAGTTTAAGAAGGATCGTAACTTAGCTACGTTTCTTTTTTCTTATTGAAGTAGCGGGCAGGAGAGTTCAACAAGGATTATAGATTCAGATGTTGAATTTATAAAAGAATCAAAGGCTGATTAAGGATGTGGAGGTAAGGGTGAGAAAAAATCTTGAAGAAAAAATATTTACACAAGGTTATCCTAATGCAAAAACAGCACCAATCGTTACACTAGAAGATTTCTTTGAAGGAAATACAGATGAATGCCCATTGGCTGTAATCTGTTAAAACACCCTGGGATTAGTACTTTTTATAAAACATCAGATGCAGAGTATTGGGCTTTTTCAGAAAGAGTTTATATATTAACAAACGCAGAAAAATCAACGGTAGAACAATGGGTTAATGTATTGGAACCTTCTGAAGTAGATGAAGGGTACGCTTTTGGTGTTCCTCCGATAGCACCCAAGTTAATCACTGATTATAAAGTTTTTTCAGTATGGTGGGACTAGAGTAATTTGTTCCTCAACTATTGGAGGCGATGAACCAAGAAGGATTGTCGCCTTCTTTTTAAATGTCATATTGAACAAACGGTCAGGTTAATTTAAGAAGGAAATGCTCTATCCAACGTCGAATATAATTGGCTAGACTCGGTACATGAGAAGATACCCATAATAGTTGATGAATATGTCATCAAAAAACCTATTATTTTAAGATGCTTTTGTTTTCTAACTTAAGGGGGACAAGTATGTCTAGAATACCAATTGGACCAGTTATTGAAGGTGTTAAAAAAACAGGAAAATTCGTTAAAGACAACAAAAAAGAGATTGCTGCATTGATAAGTGTTGTAGGTAGTATTGGAGGAGTAGCAAAAAAGTGGAAAAAAGAATCCAAAACAGACGAAAAATTGCATCCAAGGCATAATAGTTATTTACATTATAAAACTAAAATACTAACGGAATTGGATAGTCAAAATAGGAATGAACTTTTTCAATATATAGATGAAATCGAACAGTTTATCCAACAGATAAGACATGAGGAAAAAAAAGAAATTGGCGTAAAAAAGCCAATACATAAAAAAAGAATTAATAATTGGAATGATATACTTATTCAAATTAAAGATAAGATGTCTACAAAAGATTATCTTGAATTTATTAAAATTTATAACAACCCAAATTATCAAAGTGAATATTTTAAAGGTTTTGAGGGGTATGTCGAGAAATTCAAAAAACTCAATAATGTTGAAAATTATGATGACCTATTGAAATATATTGCAGAAATAACCAGTAGGAATATTGAAAAAATCAAGAAAGATTTTTTACTAAAAGACTAAAATATTACCCAAAATAATAAGCCAAAATGGTTAAAAAAAGGGCTGCTGCTTGATCCTTTTAATTTGTTAAAAGGGAAATACAATACAGTATAGGCATGCTTCTTGTATGAATTTTTTGAGCTTTCTCTGAGCAGAAAAGATAATGAAGGTTATAAAAAAAGTGTAATGTGCATATTAAAGTATCGGGTGCATAAGTTAAAGAAATGACCGCTGCGGCGGTCATTTTTTATTGAACTAATGGTGCAGTTTAATTCAAGAAGGATGTTACGCCCCCTTGGGTGAATTTTTAATTTATCCTAATTTAAAGAGAAGTGATCTATTTATGAAATATCAACAAAAGGATTTCACAGAAGAACTAAAGATAAAGATTAAGGATACTGAATCTGAATTAAAAGAACATATCGAAAAATTGTTAAAAGAGAATAAATCCGTTTTTTCAAAGAAGAGCCTAGAATTAGATGCTGATTTCGATAAGGAGGGTGATGACCCTTTTAAGCCAGGGTACAGTTCCTCAGTTGCAATTGGCATATCAGATAAAACTGACAAAAACGGTGAATTTATTGACTTGCATATAATAAAAATTTGGGAATGTGAACGGACTCTCTTAGGTATGCCGATTTCAAAAAACATCTCTGGAAGCAAGATAAACGGTGAACTACTTGATGAATCAGTGAAAGAAGTAAAAGAGGATTTGAAGGAATATATTGAAGAAATATTAAATGAAGTTTAAACGCTTTTCTTAAGCAAACAGGTGCAAGCATTTAACAAGGGGTTGCTGCGGCAACTCCTTTCTTTATTGAGCTAACGGGGCAGGTTACTTTAATAAGGGTTAAATTTAAATGGCTGTAAATTACTTTATGGAATATAATGTAAGGGAGAGGGGTGTTTTAATTTGACTGCAATTTGGTTCTTTATTATTTTTATTCTCGGTATTTTGGGATTTGCTTTAATAATCGACTTCAAACGAAAGAAAAACAATAATAACCCTCATATTCCAACCAATCCAAATGCTAAGCCTGGGGACAGTTCAAACTATTTGATGGGAGATAATAGATACACTGGTGGAGGGCAATAGTAACTGAATCCTTATTGAAGTGACGGGTGCAAGAGTTCAAAGGGCTGCGGTGGCGGCTCTTTTTCTTGTTCCGCTACGGGGCGGTTTAGTTGAATAAGAATACGTATTTGACACATATTATTCACTTGAGAATTCCGAGACATAATCAAAAAAAGAGGGAGATCCCTCTATGTTATCTTGAAAGTTGAAAAATGAATTGTTCTTTAAACTTTCGTTGGTCACTATTTTTATGTTTCCACGTTACAGATACCATTATTTCTATTGCCTTAGTATCTAAAGGAAAATTGGAATGATGAAATGAAGAACCTAAAGGCTTATCTTCGTCATATTCGACAGTAAACAGTTCATATAACGTTGATGCTGACTTAGGTATGACTTTAAAAGCCTCTATTCTTACTAATTCAATATTTTCGTCACCAATATTTTTAATGTCTAGGCTGTATACATTATACAACGAAGGTCTTGTAGACTTGTTGAGCTTTTGGTCGGGATGGTCTGGTTTCCCAACAGTTACTTTCCATTGTTTTGTTTCTAGTGTCCGAGGTAAGTTTTCCAAAACGTTAGCTTGTGAGTCCTTTGGTATTATCGTTGTAGTTACTATAAACAATAAAAGAAATAATCCCATTTTTTTCACTTTATCACATCCTTTTTTAAGATTAGTTTGGTATTGTTTAATCGATTCATTCAAACAAAATAGTAATGAATAACACGAGAATATTCTGTACTTCTTGTTCAACTAACAGGGAGTTTAGCACCATAGGTATAGTTATTATCGAAAAATTCAGTTAATATATAATGGAAGGGGGAATTATATTGAAATTAAATTATAAAAGGGCTTTAGGCTATTTAGCATATTCGGTTGGCTTTATTTTATTATTAGTAATAATCAGCAACATAAATTCACATTTTATTAAATTGGTTAATGAAACGTATCGAATCTATCCTTGGCAAATCCTTATTGTTTTGATGTACTTCCCAATAGGTATGTATCTTGGAGTTCCCAATATCTTAAAAGAATTTAATAAAACGGGTCGATGGAGAATTAATTACTATAAGATTGCACTTGTAGCTTTACCAATGATTTATTTTTCGTTTTATTGGTTTTTCCCCTTTTCGTATCCGATTCCCAATATTCTTTCCTACACAAAAACAGCATTTAGTTTTGGTACTATAATAGCTGGATTCTTTATTATTAATAGCTTTACAAAAGAATAGAGGTTATTAAAGGGGGCATTACTGGAAAAACGGTAATGCTTTTTCTTATTTAAGTAACGGTTAATTGAATAAAAACTGTAACATTCATCTGGTTGATGCGTCTAATGTGAAAAGTAGATGCTGTTGTAATGAATACTATTAAAGGGGAATGTATCTTGAAAAAGAAATACAATTTGTTATTTATACTCTTCATAAGCAGTTTATTATTTGCTTGTAACACAGAAGATGTAAAAAGCATAGATGAACGTGAAGTATATGTAACTTTTAGAGGAACAATCGCAAAAATGATTACCGACGATCGTGCTATTGTTCATTGGGAGGAAGGCGGCAGAACGCATAGAATACTTGTTGACCTTTCAGTAAATAGTGCAGTAACCTTTCAGGTTGGGGATGAAGTAGAAGTTGGTTATGATGGTGAAATCAAAGAATCAGATCCTGCTCAAATTAATACTCTTTCCATTGAATTAGTTGATTAATACGTTAGTGGAAGCTCAAAAAGCTAAAATGTAATCACGATTTCAAAATGGAATTTCGGAATAATCCAATTAAAACCATACCTTTAATGATGTTAGTTTGTGAGAACTTACACTTAAACGGGTGCTTTTGTTCAATATCCTAAATTAATAAAAGGCTGAAAATATGCGGGTTTTTATTCATCCCTTGCATATTTTCAGCTTTTTCACATTCAAAAAACATACTGCCAAAAACAACATTATTTAATTGCCAAATACACCTTGTGAGCATCTTCTACATCATCTGGAATTAACTTTATATTCCTATGAACTGCTTTTATTAACTCAGGGATATCGAGGTCATCTAAATCCTTAACTTTCTCTTGAAGTATACTCCTTCTACTAAAAAAGTCACTTCTGATAAGGGCATCGCAAGGAGTAACTTGGAGAAAAGAGATTAGGAAATGGCCAATACGGGTCCTTTTTGTATTTACTATAATACTGAGTTGAATATTTCATTAAGAATTCGCAAAATTTTCTTAGGTAAATATAGGAAAATGGTGAGATTTGTCGAATTATAATATGTAAATCTACTTTAGGAGAAACGTTGTGGAAAAGATTGAAGAATTGATAAGGCGTGGATATGAATGTGAATATCTAGACTTTAAAGAAAAACAATATTCGAAGGACAAGCATATGGACCTAATTGCTGACATTATGGCAATGGCCAATTCTCGTCATGAAGGAGATAAATTCATTATTATTGGGGTTAAGGATAGACCAGAAGGAAAAGAAGTTAAGGGGATTACTCTTGATGAATTTGTTGATTCATCAAATTATACCCAGGTTATTTTGAGTAACATTGAACCCGATATTCAGTTTGATTATTTTAAATATGAATACGAAGGGACTTTTCTTGGAGTTTTTAGAATTTATAATACAAATAGTAAACCTTATATGCTTAAACGAAAATACAATAAATTAAATGAAGGTCTATGCTTAATTCGTAAGGGAAGTTCAAACTCTATAGCAAAGCGGAGTGATTTTGATTTTATATATCAAAATAAAGGGTTATTTGAAGTCAAATTACTTGAACAAACCCTTTATGGTGTACATGACTTGGATGGTTGTGCATCGATAGACGTACTATTAGCAAATACCACCGAGAACCCAATTACAATCACTGCAGGTTATATGAACATATACAATAAGGATGGTAGGAAATTATCTCACCATCCCGTATTTGGTATAGATAAAGTGATTGGAGCTGATTTTAAAATAGGAATACAGCCCAAATCAGAAATAGTTGGTCAATTATTTGTTGGTTTCAGTTCATCTGATCCTTTACGATTGGATATTGATGAATACGGTGTTGGAAACAAGGACTACCATTTCGAACTTTTTCTATTTGATGTGCGGGGTAATGAATACTCCACAGAAGTAGACCAAGGAAATTTATTTGTAAATGGTGATTTTCTTTGGAAAGTAAAAAAACAGAAGGGGATCCCTCATAAATTTCGGACGCATAAAATGAAATAATAATATCTGATTACAAAGTTCAAAAAAATGTTAAATATTATCTGAAAAAATAATATCAAATACTAAATCTTTAGTATTAAGAAGGGATAAGAGATGTATCTACATAGTTTAATATGTAATTGGAGGAAATTATGTATATATTACCAATAACAATAAGAAAAAGAAAAAGAATACTATAAATTGCTCATTCTTAGCGAATATGACCATAAGTTCGATAAACAATCCATAATTGAAAAATAATTTTGAAGGGTATTTCATAATTGTTTTTAAGGAAAAGGTGAAAACCAATGCAAAACGAACTTGTAAGATACTCGAGGGCTGGGGATATTTTCCATTATCGTTGGGCAGCCAGACGCTGTCTTAGACTAATATCTCCCAAATCGCCAATTCAATATATTGTAATTGAGGGCTCCAGGGAAAAGGAATTAGCTGGTGAATATGTAATTGATGTTGCAGAGTATTCAGTACCTCTTATGGGTGGATTTCAAGAAATTGCTTATTACCAATTGAAACATACTACTGTAAAGAAAGATGTCCCTTTTAATCTTAGTGATTTAAAAGAAACATTCGAAGGATTTTCCAAGAGATACCTTGATTGGATCAATAATCATCACAAAGCTCCTTCAGATTCACAAATTAACTTTACTATTGTTACCAATAGACCAATAAGCGAAAGTCTTAAAGACAATGTGGTAAAAATAGTTAATATGGAAAAGGTAAACTCACAATTTAGAGGAACTCTTGAAAAATACACCCAATTAAGCGGTGATAATTTAAAGGGTTTCTGTGCTTGTCTTAAATTTACAGATGGTGAGGGAGATTATAATGCTCAGAAGTATGAGCTTCACGCGGAAATATCACAAATACTCGCTGGAAGCGTTGATAGCCCAGAAATAGAAAATATAACTGCCTTAGTTCGTGATAAAGCTTTACCACATTCTAATGGTTTGATTGTACGGGAAGAGATACTGAAATACTTTGGAGTTACTTCAGAACACGATCTATTTCCTGCTCCACCCGAATTTGAAAAGTTGGAAAATGTTTTAAAACGGAATCAACACGAAAATTTATTGAAGAGTATTATTAATTCTGAAAATCCGTTAATTATCCATGCCCCTGGCGGAGTTGGAAAGACAGTTTTCGCCCGTCAAATAGTTCAATCCTTACAGATTGGCTCATTCGGTATTGTTTATGATTGTTTTGGAGGTGGTCGTTACCGGAATAGAAGTGAATTACGCCATCGGCATCGTGATGCACTTGTTCAGATAGCAAATGAAATGGCCTCTAAAGGCTTATGTGACCCGTTATTAATAAGATCCAGTTCATCTGAAGATGATATATTAAGAAAATTCTTAGATAGGCTCAAAACATCTGTTAAATCATTAAGGACCACAAATGCAGATGCAAATATTGTTATATTAATTGATGCAGCAGACAACGCTGAAATGGCCGCAATAGAATTTAATGATAATTGTTTTGTTCACGAACTACTTCGGGAAAATATAATTGATGGAGTTAAGATTGTAGCACTCTGTAGAACGGAACGAGTTCACCTTCTCCAACCACTAAGTAGTGTTAAACAAATTGAGTTAAAACCATTTTCTGTTGAAGAATCATTTAATCTATTAATTTCTAAGTATTATGAAGCTTCCATAGATGATGGATTAGAATTCAATAGACTTACCAATGGTAATCCACGTGTTCAAGCTAACGCTTTAAGCCTAAACAAAAATACAATCAATGAACTATTTATTAGCCTTAGTGGATTCGGAACTACAGTTGATGAACAAATTAAAGGACAGTTAAATTCAGCTGTTTCAAAAATAAAGGATAGACTAGCTTTTGATTATAAGAAGCAAGTTGATTCTATCTGTATTGGTCTTGCAACGTTGCCACCTTTTATTCCTCTGCGTGTACTATCTAAGGCAGCTGATGTTGAAGAATCCACAATAAAGAGTTTTGTAGCGGATATGGGGCGCCCACTGTGGGTCTCTGATACTTCAGTACAGTTCAGAGATGAACCTACTGAAACTTGGTTTCGTGAAACGTTTGCAGCCTCAAAAGATCAAATTCAATTTTATATAGAGCGTTTAAAGCCTTTAGCAAAGGAGTATACATATGTAGCTTCGACTTTGCCATCTTTACTCCTACAGGCAGAATTGTTTTCGGAACTTGTTGACCTTGCTTTATCAGATGATTTGCTACCAGATATAAATCCTATTGACGAGCGAAATGTTCGAGTTTATAGACTGCAATTTGCATTTAAAGCAAGTTTAAAACAAAGAAGTTACGCTAATGCAATAAAATTAGCATTACGTGCGGGTGAAGAGGTGGCTGGTGATAAACGCCAGTTAGAGCTATTAAGAAACAATATTGATTTGATAGCGCCGTTATTAGATGAAGAACGAGTGCAGGCGTTCGCATTTCGTCGTCAATTTAGTGGGGAATGGAATGGATCCGAGAATGTTTATTCAGCATCACTATTATCAAATGTAAAACAATTTAAAGGGGAAGCGAGAAATTATCTGCGTTCCGCACTTAACTGGCTTGATATATATTTTAAAGAGCGAGATAAAAGAAAAAAACTTGTAGACCAGCCCTTTCATCATGAGCAATTTAAACATAATGATATTGTAGAACTCGTGCATGCACATCTTAATTTATATGGAGTAAAAAAGGCTGTAGATTATCTTCTTCATTGGCGACCCGATAAGGTTATCTATCGTGTTTCAAGGGAATTGTTTAAACGGTTAGTAGATGCAGGAGATTTTGCTACTATAGCTGAAATTGCACAATTTGGGTTACGGAGCCAGTATTTGATAATAGCTTTAACTCATGAATTGATGGAGGTTGGGCATTTACCTAGTGCCGAAATACTGCGGACATGCCTGGAGCTCCTTACCATAAAACGTACTCGAATAGATAAACCTCAAGATACCTTCCAAGATACAACACTTTTATCTCTTATTTCGTTTTTGGAATCATGTGCAGCTAGAAGGCTACCAAAGGAAAAGATTTTAAGAGTATTAAAATATTATTATTCCGAGAGGGCTCCACGATCTATTACTAGTACTTTTCAACATAATGATCGTGATGTTTTTTTACGTGCTTTGGTATTAAAAAATGTGCTTTTAAATAAAAAGGAGTATGCTCTGGACGCACTGCTTCCAGAGGATATTCTAAAAGAGAAACATTATAAAAGTGACCAAAAAACTAAAGAATTTATGGAGATAATTGATGGTTTAACTCCTTGGTATTTAGTTCGACTCCGAAGCCTAATGGGTACTATAGTCAACTTTTTTAATGAGGTAAAGGATGCGGTAAATCGTTCAAAAACTGCACGCGCTAACCGTTGGAGAGATTATGACAGGCTACCCATGGAGATATCTAAAATTAACTCTGAAATTATGAAATTTCATAGATTTGTTGAGAGTACAGATGCGAAGAATTTTTATGAAAATTATGTGCATAACGATAAAAAACTATTAGTTCAAGATCGTTTGAAATTAGTTCGTTCTGCCTTTCGATTGAATCATCTTAATGGGATAAAGAGGGAGCTTGAGCAGGACGCTTTTAAGGTTATTAATTCCGCAACAGATGAGGGTCCAGAAATCAGAGCAAACTTGTATATTGATCTTGCTCGTGCGGTGGTCAATTTAAATCGGGATGATGCTGCCATTTACTTTAACTTTGCTATTGATGCCGTTTCAAAATTTGGAGATGAAATAGTTGAAAGATGGGAGGCTGTTGTTGCACTAGCAAACAAAAGAGAAAAAAATGAATCTGCACCTTATGAAATTGCCTATAGATTTATACGTTGTGCTGAGCTTATTGGTGAAAACGTAGATCGTGAAAAATATTGGAATAGGGATGAGGCAATACGTACCTGTGTTAGACTATCCCCTGTTTCCGCTTTAGCTGCTTTAAGTAGATGGCGTGACCGTGAAATAGGAAGTTTTAATCGTCAATTGGTTGCTTTGGCTAAAGAAATTTTATCAACTGGCCATCTAACACCGACAGTAGCTTGGTCTTTGTCTACCTTTATGGATGTTACGGAGGTAGCAGATTTTTCATTAAAATGTATAGAAAAGGAACAATTAAATGAACATAGAAAGAATATTTTAGATGCAGTAATAAAGGAACTCAGAATAAATGGAATTGATGGCCCAATTTGGAAGTTGCTTAGTGAAAAGGCCTTAAAGTTTTCTTTACAGAATAAACAATTGGATGAGGTTATAGCTCACGATAATTACGAAAACAAACATAGTTTATCTAAACAATCTCAAGAAACAAATACGTCATTCAATTTAGAATCTAAGGAAACAGTTAATTGGGAGCAACTATTAGGTGAATTAAGATTATATTCAAACGATGGTCTAAGGAAGGCCTTGGAACATTATGATGCAATACCAGGAATGTCCCGAAATAAAGTAAAGTTCTGGCAAGAAGTATACAACCAAATCCATGATAGTGATGCAGTCAAATTTTTATACACATTATTAAGCACTGACAATGCGGACATTTATGATGTTCAAGATGCTCTCTTGCAACTTCCGGACAACTGGTACAGTAAAATAAGTGTTAAAAATGAATGGCCTAAAATAATGGAAACCGTTGGGAGACGGTTTGCCAAAAATCTTGTTGAACGTGATATGGTAAGTTTTTTTACCAATAAATTTAGGGACAAAGCAGAAATTATTCCACATATTCAAAAAGGGATAATTCAAGGACTATCAAGTCTTGGTGCTTTGGTTAATGCTGAAGAATTTTTTAGTTTTGTGAGTATAGCATCAAAGCTTATTACTACACAAGAAGCAACAGAACTGCTTGAGTTTGCACTGCTTAGATTTGAAATGCACATTGTAGATGATTTTTCCGATGGGCCATGGTCAAATTTATTGTTGCCACCTAGCAATATTGACAATGCATTCGCTGGCTTTGTTTGGTCTGCCTTAGGATCACCACGACGTTCAACTCGATGGCGTGCTGCTCACTGTGTACGGAGACTTGCTGATGCACAGTGTGGAGATCAGATAGAAGCATTGATTAATTGGATGGAACGTGATGTTGTTGGACCCTTTGGTTGCCGAAAGTTTCCATTTTACAACTTACATGCAAGATTGTATCTATTAATTGCATTTGCACGAATCTCTATTCATAATCCACAAATTCTACTTCGATACAGTGATATCTTTTATAAATATGCCCTGGAGTCTATACCGCATATACTAATTCAAAAATATGCATCTATGATTGCTCTTAACTTAGAAAATGCATTTCCAGGCACTTATTCAAAAGAGGAAATTCAACTCCTTAATAAAGTTGGAATAAGCCAATATAGTATGATTAAGGTTGAAAATCGGTGGGAGAAGAAAGATAGTTACTGGCATGAAAATGGAAAAGTCAATCCAAATTTAAAGTTTCACCATGGATATGATTTTGATCGCTATTGGTTTGAGCCGCTAGGACATGTATTTGGGATTTCAGGTGAGCAAATAGAGGACCTTGCAACTGATGTTGTGCTTAATGAATGGAACATAGACAATGATGGAGGCTATCAAAATGATCCACGCCATGTTTTATGGAGATCCTCAAGTAAACAACAAGAAACCTATCATAGCCATGGTGGATACCCTCGTGTTGAGGATTATAGCTTTTATCTTTCTCTGCACGCTATGTTTGTTGTAGCTGCAAAACTACTCGGAAAAATGCCTGTAGTACAGGCGCGTGATTGGTACGAGGATGAGTGGAAAGAGTGGTTTTCTAGATACTTAATAACCCGAACCGACGGTTTATGGTTATACGATTGTAGGGCTGCTGTTCCTATAACACGAAGGAAGTGGGTTTTGGATACAAGAACTTCTGACTGGGGTTCCGAAATAAGCTCCATTGATTTTATTGAAGGACTCCTTGTTGATTTAAAGGGAGAAAAGATGCTAAATGTCTTTGGATTTTGGTCGGATAGTGACGAGGATAGGTTGGAAAGTTTTCATGTTACCAGTTCACTTGTTTCTAAAGAGACTTCTCAATCACTTCTTAACGCATTAAGTACATGTTCAGACCCACGTGATTTTAAATTACCTGAATATGATGAAAGTGATATGGAATTAAATAATTTTCCTTTTGTGCTAAAGGGTTGGGTATTACAAGATGAAGTGTATAAATACTTTGATGAATATGACCCATACTCTGCCAAATTAAATTATCCACCATTTAAAGTTGGACAATCAATCGCTGAGAAAATGAGGTTATCAGTAGATGAAAAGGGTCCTGTATGGTTTTTACCTGGGGAAGAATGTGGATCGGTTTATTGTGAACTTTGGAGTACCATGAACGATAGTGATGACGAAGAACCAACCCGATACGGTAATAGACTAACTGCATCGCCTTCCTTTTTGAAAAAACTCTGTTTAGAATTTGAAAGTGAACTAATTATTGAAGTCCAAATTCGTAGACGTTTTAGACAGAAGTCATATATGAGGAGTGATGAGACAGATGGATATAAACCACCAATTAGCAAAATATTTGTCCTCTCAGCAGATGGAAGACTCAGAGATACAGAAACGTATTATGAACTTAGGTAAAGCACTGGTCAGGGAACTGAATTTGGAGTCTAGTGTAGATACCCTTGCTAGATGGATGGCACACTACATTTCAGAGCAAATTGAATTTGCTGAACACACTACTGGCATTGAAAAAAAGGAATCTGAGAAGCGTTGTTTTGAAACAATTTTAAAATTGTGGGAACATAGATCACATATGCCAAAGGGCCTACGACCGTTTGAGAATTTTGAACCTATACTAAGGGTACTTAAGCGACTAGATCCAGAAAATGAACGTTACTTTTTTTTCGAAGACAGACATAATGAATCTGAAAATATTCCTTGTGAAGTCCAAAAGTGGCTGGATATTGCTCGTGGGATTGATGAGGCAGCGAGGGTATGGCTTGAATATGTATTTAAACGGGCAGCAGAGAGTTCAACGGATGAAAACACATTTGATTGGTTAAAGAATTCTGCTGTTTTCGATAATAGTGAGGAAATCTCAATAATTAAGGATTTACTTAATGATAATGAGATTGAAGAAACCGCTGAGCAGTTAAAACAAATGGATCGAGAAAAGATTATATCGAGTATTAAAAAGCTTGAAAGATTTGCTGAATTGAATCAATTTTTGCTTTCAGTGTATAAAAATGAGATTAATAAAATTAGTTAACAAAATCACAAAAATAAAAAGAATTGGGAATATACATTAGTTTCTCGATTCTTTTTATTTTTTCAATAATTTATTGTTTTTCAACTTTCCATTTCATAAGGAAAAGAAGAGTACCTATTTTGTAAATAATGGTGCTTAATATAAAATATGTATTTACTTTAATAGTGGTAAAATAAAACTATAAACGTAGTTATGTGACGGTTGAGAGTAACAAATATGGCAGTTTGAAAAAAAATAATTAATACTAAATGAAAAAACATGTCAGAGGTGCTTTTTTTGAAAGAATTTCAAGTAATTATGTTTGAAGCTGGAAATGGAGATAGCTTTTTAATTAGATGTAAAGGAGAAAATATTACCAATATTTTAGTTGATTTTGGTTATAGTAATACATTTAAGAAGCATGTCGAAAGTCATTTGAAAAGTATGGCTGGTAATAATGAAAAAATAGATTTAATAATTGTAACCCATATAGATCAAGATCATATTAGCGGAGGAATACGTTTCTTCGAGGATAATGGACTTGCAACTACTCCAAAAATTATTAGTGTAGGTGAGGTTTGGCATAATAGTTATAGACATCTTGAAATGGCAGACACTGATAAGGTGTTAACGAAGAAGGAAAGAATCCACATTGCCAGAAACTCAATCGTAGTAGAGCAAAATCGTGATGGAAATATAACTGATACAAGTGGAAAACAGGGTTCCCGTTTAGCAGCGAATTTACATTATTTTGAACACAATTGGAATTCTAGTTTTAATAATCAAGCTGTTTCATATAAGGGGAAAGAGCCAGTTTGGTTGAATGATGAGGTGAAAATTATAGTCTTAGCTCCAACAATGACAGAGCTTGAAAGTTTGAAAAAAGTTTGGAAAAGAGAACTGAAAATTAAATTTCCAACAATTGAATTAAATAATGATACTATTTTTGATGATGCAATAGAATGCATTTCGTTAATGAGGCGTCCTAAAATTGTTCCAAATTCTTTCAAAGATACATCTACAACATATAATCCTGAAAATCTAGCTAATATTATATTTCAAGAAGATATCGATGAAATAAATGCAAGTTCTATAACTTGTATAATTGAGTTTATGAATAAGAAAATATTACTTTTAGGAGATTCTAAATCGTCTATTGTGGAAGAGCAAATAAAAAAAATATATAAAAAAACAGACTTTCCTATAATTTTTGATGCAATTAAAGTAGCACATCATGGGAGCGCAAAAAATACGAGAAATGAATTGCTAGAAATTATAGATTCTGAACATTATTTTATATCCACCAATGGAAGTGTTCATGGACATCCGGATATTGAGACTATCGCTAAGATAATAGTAAGAGAATCAAGAGAGTTCACTAGACATTTATATTTTACTAATAAGATATCTAAACTAGATATTTTTGATAATAAAGAATGGCAAAAAAAATACCAATATAAAATACATTATAGAAGTATGTCTGAGGATAGTATGCAAATTCATCTGTAATTGGAAAGGTGTATATTTTAGATGGAGTACATAAAAAAAGCAGTAGCACGTTTAGATGGGTATGATGGGGAGATAGCAACAGCATTTTTAGTTTCTAACGAATATATGTTGACATCCAAACATATTTTTATATCGAATCCAGATATAGCAACTTATAAAATTAGTTTTCCCTATAATTCTTGTGAAAAAGAATATACTATTGATGAAATTTATTTTGAAAAGGATACAGATATAGATAATTTAGCTAATGATATTGCTATTATAAAATTGAGTGAACCTATAATTGATGTTCAGCCTTTATTATTGGATTTTACTAATATTAATGTTGATGAAGATTGGGAATCTTATGGATTCCCAGGGTCAAAAAGACCTGTGGGTGAACGATTCATAGGAACAATTAATGATACTATAGATGACAGACTAGATCTTAAATTTGATATAAATCTAAACTGTGAAGTGCCTAAGATTATTGATGCTCAATATGGCATTAAGGGCGCATCAGGTGCTCCAATAATGCGCAATGGCAAGGTAGTGGCGGTATTTTCCAATGAAAGCAATGGAGCAATTATTGGTGCTTCTAGTCTCAGACGTTCAAGAGATTTTATATTAGCAAAAGTAGATATATCAGAAAATCCTTTTATAGAGTCACCACTCCAAAAATCAATAAAAAAAGCTGTATT
Source organism: Neobacillus sp. B24 (assembly GCF_055381825.1). Taxonomy (NCBI): domain Bacteria; kingdom Bacillati; phylum Bacillota; class Bacilli; order Caryophanales; family Bacillaceae; genus Neobacillus; species Neobacillus sp. B24. The sequence continues at coordinate 852,583 of NZ_AP035777.1, forward strand.
AAATACAGAAATGTTTATTGAAGGATTCCCAGATGAGCTGCAAGACTATCTTAAAAGGGAATTAAATGAATTACAGCAAGAATTTTCAAGTAATCTAGATGATATTAAATACTTCCTAGAAAATTCAAAGTATCCTATGGCAAATGAAGAAACAATGGTCAATGGGATAGAGGCTACAATGGAAATAATACTTATGGTTAGAAGTATGTACGGAAATATTCGAATTTTAATAGATGACGATTTTGCTAATCTTAGAGTAACATCTGATAAAGATTTAAATATGAGCTTTGTTTATGCGCAGAAAAGAAATCAAGTAATGCCAGAAATATTATTGAAAATGCATAATCAAATGATAAATAAATCTGCAGCACAAATATTGATTGAATTCGGAATCCCAATCCCTCCGAATCCTATAATTATTGATAATTGTAGTAATAGTAATCGACATAATCTATGTGAATCTTGTGGACAACCTTTTAAATTTGAAGGAATTCTTAAGACGTATATAAAGAGTGAAGATGATGGTCTTATTAAAGGTATAGAGAATAACAATTTTTCATTATTAAATAAGGCAAAAATAGTTTGTGGGGAATGTGTTCGTAAAGTTCGAGATCAAGTTGAGAACAGCGAGGAACTAAAAAGAATGGTGGTTGAAAAAATTTATGGTTGATAAAGTTGTTGAATATTTCCGAAAAAGAGATTTATTCATTGAATTTCAAAATATAGAACTTGATTTTTTGAAATTTGTTTTTGGTTCACCCCAACAAATTTTTGGAATTGCTGTATTCGAAGATGAAAACAGTTTAAAAAGGGACTGGGAGAAAGTCAGTCACGAATTTGCTGTTAGGATTCAGAGTCATTTAGCAGGCTCATTATATAATTTAAAATGGGATATGTATTTGATTTTACTAATTAATACAAGTATTGAAGATATTGAACTTTGTAAACATATTGAAAATGACCGTATGTATTTTAAAAAAATTGTATTATCAAAAGACATAGAGGAATTTCAACGAAAACTTCCTATTGACTTAGAATTGGAGAATTCTAATCAACTAGAAGTTTTTTCAGATAAACAATTCTTAGATGAACTAAGAAAAGTAGTATCAGCAGAGGTAGCAAATCGACTGGATTTCAGAATCTATGAAAAGCATTCTATAGATAAAGTAAATAATATGATTTTTCTAGAACCATATAAAAGTAAAGGAGTAAACTAATGAAAATTACTTCGTTAACTTTACAAGCCTTTAGAGGATTTAATAAGAAAGAGGAATTTTGTTTAGAGAGTGTTGAAATAATTGTTTTATATGGACCAAATGGCCATGGCAAATCGTCTATTTATGATGCAATTGAGTGGGGATTAACAGGTCGAATTTATCGCTTTGATGAAGCATCCCCTGAACGGAGAAGAACACGATTCATAAGAAATTTACATGCAAAGAGCTCAGATAAATCATTTGTAAAGTTAGGAATAATATTATCAAATGAACAACGTTATTTTATTGAGCGAGAATGCACAGCATCTGTATCAGATCGTACTGATTATGAAAAGTATAGATTGAGGATTTTTGATGAAAATGACTTATTATATAAGGAGAATGAAGAAGCAGAGGAGACTTTAAAAAGTTGGCTTATTCATGAAGAATGGTTACCTAAAATAAGTTCCCCGACAACAATGTTAAGCTTAACTCACATTTTATCACAAGAAAAAATTGCTGAATTCTTAAGAGGGATGCAAGAAAGAGATAGATATAATGCTATTTCTACAATTTTTGGTACAGATCATTTTGATAAGTATCGTGAAGGGTTTAGGATAGTAAGAAATACATTATATGGTGAATTAGAGAAATTAAAGGTACTAGTTAGAGAGAAAAGCTTGCTAAAAGAAAAGTTACAGAATGAAGCAAAAGAACTAGAAATAAAAGTTGAGATAAATGACGATTTAGACTTTAATACAGAATTAGAAAACTATATAAAAATATATCCTAAAAATAAGGCAGATAAAAATGACTTAGGAAAACTATTAAAATCTATAATCTCCAATCAAAAAGATAATGAAATAGAGCAAAAATCGTTACAAAGAGAATATCAGCTTTTGAAGGAAATTAAAGAAGAAGTACCTAATTTAGCACATATACGTAAAACTTATAAAGGTCTTATACATGAAAAACAACTAGTGGGGAGTTTTAGGGATTTATCCCTATCAAAACTGAAAATTGAACAATTAATAAATACGGAGAAACTTGTTAAAGAAGACAAGGAAAATCTTGAATCATTAATCTCTTTACAACGAGATTCTAGTTTAAAAGTAGATTCTCTATTAGAAAAAAAAGCAAGTTTATTAACGATTATGGAATCAATTAATATCCAGCTCGATACCTTCTCAAGACGAAATGGGCTTGGATTTTTATCAGAAATAAAATCAAAGATAAATGAAGAAGATTATGAGATCTTAAATACTTCATTTAAAGGTATGCTCAACGGGTATAATTTTATTGATCAATGGAATTCTCTAAAGCAAGAACAGTTGATTCAACTGAGATCATTAGAAGAATCTATTAAACAAATAAAGAGTACAGATCAGGTATATAATGCTTTTTTATCTTCATTAAATCAATATATATTTGTTATTTCTGAGGAGTTAAGGAGCTGTCCTGCCTGTGGAACAGATGGAATTAAAAAAGAGGATATTCTAAGCAATGTTCAGAAACAACAGTTAAAAGTAAATGATAATTTACCAAAATTAGAGAAATTGATTTTTGAAATACAATCAAAATTAAACAGGATTGATGAGGAGATTAATTCTGCAGATGTAGGAATTAAAGAATCAAAAAAAAGTATTCTAGAAATTTTAAATAGATTTAAAGGAAATATAAAAACTATAGATATTAATATTTCTACGGTGAGAAAAAATCAAAAGGTTCTACAACAGAAGATTGATTCGCTAAAAATAAAATTAAATCAATTTGAAAAAGAATGTATCCTTTTAGGGTTTAAAATTGAAGATAATATTAGCGAAAAGCTAGAAAATAAAAATCAGACATTATCAGAAGAAATAAATGAAATAAATGCAATGAGAATAAAAGAGTCAGGTAATTATTTACCTGAAGAACTAGGAGTGGAAATATTAAATATTTCTGAAATTGATGAATATGAGAGGTCATTACAACAAATAATTGACATACAGGAATCAGAGATTAATAGGGTCAATCGTCTGGCTAAGTTATCAGTAACAATTAATATGGATATTAAAACCGTTGATTTAAAAAAAGTTGAAATTAATTTGGTAGAGGAAATGGAAAGATTAAATCAGAGGTTAAAAAAGATATCTGATATTGAAGCAATAAATATTAATCTTCAGAGTATGATTGAATTAAATACGGAGAAAATGAGGTTAATAAAATTACAAAAAGAATTGGATATAATAAAAATTGAAATTATTGAGTTAGAAAGTAAGGAAGTAGAAATGAATAAAGACATGGCTTATTTATTGGAATTAATGAATAAGTCTAATGAAGCAGTATCAAATTTAAATGAGAGAGTATTCTCAAATTTAAAAGAAACCATTCAAACTATTTTCGAACAGATTAATTGCCATCCAATATTTACAAAATTAGAACTAGCGATGGATACATATCGTAATAATAATTGTTTAACTATTAATGTCACTAAAGTGAGTGGTACAAATGAAATAAAAGCAAATGCACCCTATGTCTTCAGCTCAGCTCAAGTGAACAGTATTGCTCTTTCCCTATTCTTAGCAATGTCATTGAAACAAAAATGGTCCCCGTTACAATTACTTGGTATGGATGACCCGATTCAGAGCATGGATGAAGTTAATGTAATTTCTTTTATAGATTTAATACGTTTATTTGTGGATAAACATAAAAAGCAAATAATTATTTCAACTCATGACCAGAATTTTTATAAGTTATTATTGAAGAAATTTAGGTTCTATAATTTAGAAACAATTGAGTATGAAGCTTATGGAGATAAAGGGCCTACTCTAAACATATCTAATGAAAATTATCTTAATAATAAAAAGCAATTGGAATTAAATTATGAACATGCAAAAGATGAACTTTTACGACTAGACATGAAAGAATAATCGTAATCTAAAAATATCTTTAAAATAAAATATTCTATATTATTTTAAGAAATTTTGTTCTTTGTGTAATTGGGGAACTCATTTAGATCTTCCTTTGTTGAAAAATGGGGTCTTTCTCTCGCAAATGAAAATTACCGTCGTGACTTAGTGCCACTTTTGCCAAAGTTGAGAGCGACTAGTCTAGCAGGATAGCCATCAGTAAAAAAGGGTTCTGCAATTAGTCAGTGCTTTGCATGGAGCCTCTGTGGGAATGGATTCCAATCTAGGAAACCAGCAATCATGTGGCTGGCTTATTCAACAAGGCTATCTATGACCGCTTCTCATGTAAAGTGAACATCAAAGAGTTATGGATTAAAGAAGATGTTCAGGAGTTCCTAACAAAATTTAACCCAGTAGGTGTTCTATATTTTAAAAAATATCAAGGAAAATGGTTGGTTAGTTTGTATCAACAGTTTGTGGGTAATGTAGCTCACTATGAAGAAGTGTATAAGTCAATGTTATCAGCATATGAGAAACTTTTAGGAACTGAGCCAATAATTAATGAAATTCAGTATGAAGGAAGAAATTTTGATCCGGAGATTAAGCTTCCTCAAACGTCTTTCGCAATGCAACAAAGGAAATATAAGAAGTAAATAAAAATTAAAAGGTCTTTAACATTTTTAACTAATGGGGATTTAATTCAAAAAGACCTCACCAACAAGTTTAACAGAGTGATTTTTAAAAACTGCCATAAAAGAATCGTGTCAGGAGCCATTTTTAATGACGGTAAATTCGGAAACGAAAGTTTCGGTGATGAATATATTTCGCAACCGAAACTTTCGTTTCCTTTTTATTTTCGCCATATTAATTGGCACTTTATGGATATAAGTTCCATTGAAATCTATTGTTGTTTGTATTATTCTCAATAAAAGAAAAAGGACCGACAAGGTCCTAAAAACGGTAGTCATCAATGACTCTCTCTACGGAGTCTTCATCTACCAATTCTTGTTTTCTGGAAACGGCATCAAGCAGGCATTCTGTACATAAACGGTTAGTTAAGCGTAGAATGCCCCTTGTTTCCTTGTATATCTTCTTTAAGGATGCTTCAGTGAAAATCTGCCGATTTTCACCAGCGTTTTCTAACTGATGAGTAATGTACTCACGCGTTTCATCATATGTGAGACCTTCAAGGTGGAATCGAGTGTTAATCCGTTGTGAAATGGCTTCTAAACTTCGTAAACGCAGCTTGTCTCGTAATTCTGGCTGTCCAACCAAGATTAGCGCTAGCGGCGAAAGAGAGTCAATTTCAAAATTTGTTAGAAAACGAATCTCCTGCAACATCGATGGAGATAATAAATGCGCTTCGTCAATGATTACGACGGGCGTTTTCTTTTTATTTTCATAGATATCCATCAATGCCGTTTTGAATTGCCTCTTTAAATCACTAGCTAAAAACATAGGTTCAATTCCCACTTGGAGAAGCATCTCCCGATAAAAGTCGCGTGGCTTCAAAGCTGAATCCGATAAATAAAGAAATACATGCTGATTTGCTTCTAATCGATCTTTTAAATCTCGAATCGCTGTAGACTTACCTGCCCCAACCTCGCCGGTAATCAAGCCAAATGAACGTTGTTGAATCATAAAGGTCAGACGCGCTTGCAGTTCTTTAAATTGCTTGGTCATAAACAAATGTTTTGTTTGAACATCCTTTTGAAAAGGGGTAAAGTTCCATCCAAAATGTTTAGAAATCATCTATTTTTCTCCCTCCACAAGGGATTGATAACTTAATGCTCCTCGCTTTTCTTTTTGTTTTGTTTCATGACTAGGCGCAGTTAATTCAAGAAAGTTTAAGCCGGATTCTTCGCTTGTTTGAATCAATTCTTCAGATGCTGCTTTTTCATGTTTTGGCCGTGAAAGATTCAAGGGAATGGCACTCTCAAATTGTTTTCCGTCAAACCAAACTTCTAATTTTTCTAGATCATTAGGATTAAAACGAATCGTGATGTATTCTCCGACAAGCTGCGATTCCACCTCATACTTGTTCCCCTGAAAGGAAATACAACCGGTTTTATCCACCTTTCGTTCCTCTTCCCAATAAAATGCCTTTTTTAATTCATCAAAGGAAACAGAAACCGTAGGTTGCTCACATTCTTCCCATCTTTGTTTTGGTGTCTGTTTTGTTTCACCATGCTTTCGCTCATGGTAAATAGATTCTTTCCAAATATGAAAATAGCGATTTAACTGCTCTATAGATTGAATCCTTCCAGATTCTATTAAGTCATAAGCCTCCGGCTTAAATGATGAATCTACAAATTGAAAGAATCGCTCAATTTTCCCACGCCCCTGGGGCCTTCTCGGGGTTGAATGTGAAAGCTTAATCCCCAATCTTGCACAGGTAGTTTCTAATGCCTTTGCTCGATAAATTGCTCCATTGTCGACATAGATTTGCTCGGGCTTTCCGTGGCTCATTATGGCTTTAAATAAACAGTCCTCTAACTGTGCCCCTTTTTCATCAAAATAGAACTGCCCATGCACGATATGCCTAGAATAATCATCAATAAATGCAAATAGTTTTGCTACTCGCTTTTTGCTTGAGTCCTTCGGATCCGGTAAATAAAGAGTGTGCTGCACATCGCCTTGCCAACAAGCGTTCCGATAAGGAAATTCAAATCGGCGAAATTGCCTTCCTTTTGGTGACTTTTGTAATTTCTTTCGGGTAATTCCTGCTTTGCGCAACTGTTTAGATAATGTACTTTCTGAAATAGATCCTGGCTCTATTTGTTTATGGCATTCTAGATATGTAGGGGATGGCAATTAATTTGTGCTGGCCCCCCGGGGGGCCAGCACAAATTAAAAAAACCACTTGTCAACATTCTTAAATACTACTACACTTCCTGTTGGGACAAAGTCATGCAGGAGGTATTTAAGGAGATGTTGGCAGTGGCCGAAATCAATTATATCAGACAACAGGTTAACAATAAAGGCTGCGGTTATTCAGATGTAGCTAAAAGAACAGGTAGAGATCCTAGAACAGTTAAGAAATATGCGGATATGGAGGATTTCAACGAACAGCCAAAAAAGAAACAGACGAGAGTATCACCGGTTTTAGGACCAGTGAAGCCAGTAATAGATGAATGGATCAAGGAGGACTTGAAAAAGAAAAAGAAGTTTCGTAGAACCGCTAAGAGAATATGGGAGCTCCTTAAAGAACAGTTCAATTTTAAGGGGTCTGACCGAACAGTTCGCGATTATGTTTCCAAGAGAAAAGAAGAATTATTAAACCAGGCAGATCAAGCAGCCTTGCCACTTGAGGCCATTCCTGGAACAGCACAAGTCGATTTTGGAGAAGCCCCGTTTATTTATGGAGGGGAAGAAATAGTTTTGCCCTACCTAGTAGTGTCATTTCCTTTTAGCAATGCTTTTTATTTTCAAGTCTTCCCTTCACAAAACAAGGAGTGTTTCCTAGAGGGGTTAAAAAGAGTGTTTCATCATATGTGCGGAGTGCCGAAGGCGATTCGCTTTGACAACCTCTCACCTGCCGTCAAAAAGATATTGCCAAATGGAGAACGGCATTTAACAGAGGAATTTCAAAACTTCGTTTTACATTATGGGTTTGAATGTGAATTCTGTAATCCCGCCAGCGGTAATGAAAAAGGACATGTAGAAGCAATGGTGAAGTATGTCAGGAATAACTTTCTCCTTCCTGGGCTCCATGTCATTGAATTGGATGAGTTAAATAAGGAACTGTGGGGGAAGGCAGAAAAGGACCGCTTGAGGAAGCATTACCAAAAGGATTGGGCCATATCAGAACTATTCGAGGAGGATAAGGCAGCCTTTCTACTATTGCCGGCAAAAGAATACGAGTGTGTAAGATATGAAACACTGAAGGCCGATAAATATGGCTATGTTAAGGTGGACCTCAATCTGTATTCCACTTCCCCAAGATATGCATTAAACAGAGTTCTCGTAAAAATCTCATACAACACTGTTGAGATTTTGGATGATGAGCGTCAGCTTGTCGTTAGGCATTCACGGCTCTATGGACAGTACCGTAAGTCGATGAAGTGGCAGCCATATCTAAATTTAATGGTCAAACGGCCTACGGCACTTAAATATACAAGTTTCTATGACCAGCTCCCGGAGGAATGGAAAAGCTATTTCCATTCCTGTACAGTAGCTGAAAAATCAGAGGCACTGAAACTATTATCGCTGATTTTGAAGGAGCATGATTTCAATCTTATAACAAAAGCGCTTGTCATCGCCTCTGAACACGGGCATCCCTCCGTGGATGCCATTAAACAAGTATTCTATCAGCTTATCAATGGCCGTGGAATCCGAAGTGAAATTAAACCGAAAATATCGCTTCCTGCCCTGCCTGAAGCAACGAGAGGACTCGAACATTATGATCAACTCCATAAAAGGGGCGATGCATAATGCACAAGGAAATTCAGGCCTACGCAAAACGATTAAAGCTTAGCTGGATTAAAGAGCATTATCGTGGAGTTGAAGCTGCTTCTCATGAGGAATTTTTATTAAAGCTATTTGAAGCAGAAATCCAGCAGCGCGAAGAACGCCGGACCAACCTCCTTTTAACCCAAGCGACTCTTCCAAAAGTACAAGGTAAACCTTTTGACTGGAGTGAGATTCAAATTCCGGCAGGAATGACCAGGGAAAGTCTGTTAAATGGAGAATTTATTGAACTGCAGGAGAATACCATCTTTTACGGTGGTGTAGGTGCCGGCAAAACCTATCTGGCAACATTGATTGGCTTAAATGCCATACAAAAGTTTGGCAAGTTGGTAAAGTTCTATACCGTCGCTGGGCTGGTAAATCGGCTCCTTGAAGCAAATGAAAAAGGAACACTTCCTAAGGTCTTCAAGCAGATTGAAAAGCTGGACTGTCTGATCCTTGATGAGCTAGGCTACATACCGCTGCATAAACAAGGTGGAGAATTACTGTTCCAAGTTATATCTATGTGTTACGAGGCAAAGAGCATCATCATTACAACTAATCTACAGTTCGGTCAATGGAATCACGTCTTCGGAGATCCCATTTTGACGGAAGCAGTCATTGACCGACTGATTCATCATTCTCACTTGGTCGTATTCAATGGTGATAGTCATCGATATAAAGAATCTTTACTAAAAGCTTAAAATGAATGTTGGCAAAGTGGTTACAATTTTAATTGCCGTTTAGTGCATTTTTTACTTGCCAAATACACTCTATTACTTCTGCCAATTCCATGATTCGAATAATCTGTTGAACGGAGCGCTCTGGACGCTCTGTTTTCAATAGTATGGCTTGTTCAAGCACATCGTTTGAAACAGCTCTCGGAGCGTATCCGCCCCGTTTAGATGGTTTCAAAGCTTCGAATCCACCTTTACGATAAAGTTGCAGGTAGCGTTCTAATGTACGGATCCCGACTTTTTGCAACTCCCCATATGGATTAAGATGCTCACTCTCTGCAATATTCCGAAGCCTTTGTGCCTGCTCTCCATTTGGAAGCTCTCTTGTTACGATTTCGGCAATTAGGCCGAAACGGTATAAAGCAATATCATTTCTTAACTTTTCATCCATTAAAAACTCTCCTTTTCATAATTAAAATTCTTATATGTTCCATTTAATAATGATTACAAATAGAAAGGGAGAGTACAGATTTTGTGGGAACATTAGTTTCGAATAGGGGAAATGAGCTAAAATTACCCCGAAGGGGTGGAAAATAAGGTTCGGAAAGGAATATGGCAAAACAGTGGGAATGGGCAATAATGGATTTGGAGGTTTATATTCTATGGATTAGTTGATTTATCCATTTGAAGAAGCCACAGAAAGGGTAAGGGGCACTGGGATGAAATATTTTCCATGCCAATGGTAAGAGGAATATAAGTGCTTGTTCATCTGTTAATGGTTTTATAGCTTGAAAATCAAACGCAATTGGATGTTTCTCAACTATATTTGAAAGGAGAAAATTTATCAGTTTGCTTTTTTTATTCTTCCAAATCCCATCCCATTTTTTAACCGTCTTATAACTGATGCCCCCAATTACATTTGTAGAAATATACGTTTGAATTTGGTTATAACTTTTTCCTTTTGCATACCGTAAAAGCCATGCTTTTTGAAGAATTTCCTCACTATGCACATGGTATCGAAAAAGAAAATCAGGCAATAAAGAAAATGTCTTTCCACAGGCAGGGCAAAGCCAGCGATAAATAGGGATTTTTATAATTTTATTTCTAGTTACGACTGATCGATAGTAGCGGCCATGTCTGTATAATTTCCTTTGACAGTCAGTGCAACCCTCCTCACATATCGGAGGTACATCCTGGTAAAGCCGTAGGTAGCCCTTGACTGTCTTACCAAGATATCTTACTCTATTCATAGTTTATTAGTTCAATCTGCCTCGAAGATACTGCAATCTCTTCGGGGTATTTTTTTGTCCTCCTCCCGCCAGGGAATTATTTGTATTTTTACATTGTCGCATAATATTCTCTAATTGTACCGACATAAAATTTTCCTAAAACAATAAAAAACACTGCCATTGAAAGTGGCAGTGGACAGAATCGCTAAAAAATAACAGTGAAATGTAATATTTAGTTACCAACATTATTGAAATGTAAATAATTAAGAGAAATGCTGGTTACCAACAATAATGTAAATTATAGTTATATCCAAAAACTTGTTAATCCTTGATATTAACAGGTTTTTTAGTTACCAACAATAATGTCCGTGAACATCAGTGTATAGGTATCCAACTGTCCGATAGCAATTTGAAAATAATTTCGCACATCATTCCCTTTTATACCTGCTGTTTAATTGTCAAAACCTATTCCTGTTGCCCAAAACATATTGATTGAAATAATAACGAATTGTTTCTATTTTTTCTGAATCCATATTTAAGGACTTGGGGATATATTGACCTCCCAGAATCTTAGTAAGAGTATTCCACTTATATACGTTTGAAGTGCTTTTAAATCGTTGATGGTCCCCATATTGGCATGGGAAGAAATTTGTTTAGTCCCTTTAATTTGCAATGGGTGCATCATAATCAAATTCCCCAATATCCCTTACACCAGTCTGGTATCCGGTTAATATGATGGCCCCTTTTACATAAGATCCCTGTTCAAAAGCGTAAGTGAAGGATATGCATCGATTTCAGTTGCAGATTAAGCGGGTAGCTTGGATCATCAAGAAGATGCTTATTATGGGCGCTCTGAAATAGCGGACAGCAGAGCCATCCAATTTCAATTCTGATGCATCTCATAAACTGATTTCATCACCAGCTCTGGAATATATTTGCTATTAGTCAGCATACTGGAATAGCTCAACCTATTCATTTACTTTTTCTATAGCCTTAAACTTTAATTTACTTAGTGGGGGATTTTCATGTTTTGGAAAAAGGAAAAAAAGCAGACACTTCAAAAAGGACAGCAAAACCTCTCATTGGGACTATTGAAGGAAATTTTAGCCAATCTGGAAGACGCTGAAATTGTTGAGAGGCAAAAACCAGAAGGCCAATGTTTCACCTTCATTTACATAAGAACTTTGATAAATCAGGAAAGAATGAATGAAGCTTTATTCGAACCATTGCTCCATTGTACAAATGAGTCAATCCAAGATTGTATTTCAACTTCTAAGGCAGAAGAAATTTTCACTTTGGAGGAAGCTGAAAAACAATTACTGGCTGGGTCCGTTATTATTTTTGATTCGCTTAAGAAACAATGGTGGAGTGTCCTTCTTACAAATAATCTGGGGCGCTCTATTCAAACTTCTGACACGGAAACAATATTATATGGGGCGAAAGACAGCTTTAGCGAGCAGCTGGATACGAATATTACCCTTATTCGCAGAAGGCTTCCGGTTACTGAATTAAAGTCGGAAAAGTTAAAGGTAGGTTCGTTAAGTGAAACGGCGGTTGTCCTCATGTATATGGAGGGCGTAACAAATCCCGAGTTTGTATCAATTGCCAAGGAAAAAATTAATAAAATCAATTTCGATCTTTTTTTCGATTCTTCACAGATTGCTGCTTTTATGGAGGATCATCAGAACAGTATATTTCCCCAGTTCCAGCAGACCGACCGGCCGGATGTCTGTGCTTATTCTTTAGGAATTGGCAAGCTGATTATTCTTGTCGATAATACTCCTTTCGTGCTGATTGGCCCAGTTACATTCTTTCATCTGTTCCAATCACCGGAGGACTATATTAACCGCTGGCCTGTCGCCAGTTTCTTACGCTTAATCCGTTATATCAGCTTTATTTTATCGATCACACTTATCCCGCTCTATGTGGCACTGACTACCCATCACTATCAAATGCTGCCCCTGCAAATTCTATTCGTTTTAGTAGAATCCAGAAGTAAATTGCCGTTTAAACCATTTTGGGAAGCATTGCTCATGCTGATTATTCTCGAAATTATTAAAGAAGCCAGCTTGCGGATGCCGACTAAATCCAGTCAGACACTTGGCGTAATCGGAGGAATTGTCATTGGACAGGCGGCCGTAGAGGCTGGTTTTGCCAGCAAAGTATTGATTGTGCTGGTAGGTGTATCAGCAATTGCCTCCTTTCTAGTCCCTAATTATCTCGTGACAAAAGCGAACACGATGATTCAATTTGTATTTTTGCTCCTCTCTTCATTTCTCGGAGTATTTGGAATTGCCCTGGGGATGATCGTCATTTTGGCACATCTGAACAGTCTTACATCACTTAGGCAGCCCTATTTTGCCCCTGTGGCTCCTTTATACTGGAAAGATTGGATTGACCTGTTTATTCGTGGCCCTTTAACAAAAATGAAAACCAGGCCCGACCATTTGCACCCTTTCCAGAAGTGGCGTTACAGCAAAAGGAGATGATCTAATGACTTCTATTTCTATAGAAAATAACACGTCTTCCTTTAATGGCATTTATGTGTTTTTTATCGCGAATCGGCTTCAGCTGCTTTATTTTTTATATGTAATGCCAACTGTTTTAACCCACCCATATATGATTTGGGGTATTATTTTGGTGGGCATATTCTCTCAATTAAATTTACTCCTGTTATCAAAATGGTTATCATCAGAGTATGCTACAAAAGGCTATCCAGGTTTTGTACATCTATTCGGACAATGGATGATTCGTGTTTTTGCAGCAGTCGGCATTGTTGTGATTGGAATTAAAGTAACGGTTGTCACATTAGGATACGTTGAAATTATTCATCAGTTTGTGTTTCCCTCTATGAATCCAAATTGGCTGATTGTATTTATCATGGCAGTTTGCTGCTATACAGCTTCTTTGGGAATGGGTAATGCCATCCGTTTTTCCGTAATCGCCTTTCTCTGTTCCATATGGATGATCTTGCTTTTTTATACTTTTTTCATGCCGCCCATTGCTTCACTTCCCGACCTGTATCCTTTAATTCCTGAAGATTGGTCAAATATTTCCTGGCAGGGCTTGCTTCTCATATGGTCATCTTTGTCCGGTCCTGAATATATCGTTTGTATCGCTCATTTACTGAACCCAAGAGGCAGCTTTATAAAATATTTTACATTTGCCAATACATTATCAGTGTTAGAAAACCTGGTTTTTTTTATAGCCTCTCTATTCTTTTTTGGATCCAAGTTCTTAAGCCTAAGCAAATTTCCTATTGTTACGATGTTTAGATATCTTCAATCTCCAATATTTGAAAGAGTTGATATCATTTTGATAAGTTTGAATATCTTCAATTTAGTGTTTGCGGTTTCAATCTTTTTGCTGTGTTTCTATGGCGCTCTCCGCATTTTAGGGAAAAAGCTGCAAACCAGTCATTCCAAATGGGGAATTCAAATCATCTGCATCATCGCCACAGTATGGCTAATTGCCGCAAACAAATGGATCTGGAGAGAAGAACATCAAAGCATATTGCTTAATCTTGAAATATGGTGCAGTTCCCTTACGTACCTTCTGGTTCCCTTATTCCTTCTTATTTTCAGCAGAAAAAAGAGGGGCTTATAGAATATGGCATATTTAAAAAAGTCTATATGGATGACTATAGTATACTGTGTGATCTTGATCACTGGATGTTCTCCTTATCTGGAAAATAACGAAATTGAAGAAATTGCTCCAGTGATTTTTTGGTCACTGGATGCCGCCGAAGAGGGAAAGCTTGAGGCAACCACAGTCGTACCTCCTTTAGTTCAGGAAAAAAAACGCGTCCTGACCATGCAGGTAGACCTGCTGAAGCAAAGCGGAAAAGGCTTTAACCTAAGGTATTACAGAGAGTTGAAGGTAGGGCAGCTTCGGGTTATGTTAATTAATGAAGAGCTAGCAAAAAAAGGATTGAGGCCAATCATTAATACCATATTTACGGATCCTGACATTTCTCAGCGACTCTATCTCGTTGTCGTTCAGGGTGATGTTAAAGATTATTTTAAGGAAGAAATAGATAGCCAGGAAAATCTGGATTACTTCCTCTATCGCATGTTAAAACACTACGAGCGAAAGCGGCAAGGCCAGCTGTCGATTGTAAATCTGCATCAATTCATGCAAAAGCTGTATTCCCCCTTTTCTGATCCAATCCTGCCAGTGTTCAAGGCAGAGAATGGAAATTTCAATTATGAAGGTACAGCTATTTTTCAAAATGACAAGCTAATCTCTGTCGTTACTGATTCAGATGATGAAATCTACCAGCTTATAGGGAATGATTATTATTTAAAATACCTTCCCATACCAAAACTATCTGTCGTATTAGGCCATGTGCGAACAAATGTAGATGTCACCTTCAACCAGGACTTAACAGAAATGAATTTCAAAGTTGAGCTGAAAGGCAGAATAGATGAGTATCAGGGTGAAAAAAATCTTAATGATTTGGATGATTTAGCGGAAATTACCAACGAAATTAAATCCCATCTTGAAACCCAAACCAAAGCATTTCTGCAAAAAAAACAGGAATGGCAAACCGACCCGCTAGATATAGGAGCCAAAACATTAACCCCTTTCTCAAGGACAATAGAGAAAAAAGAATGGAGGGAAAAATGGAGGAATATGCAGATCAAGGTTAAATACCAGATGGATTTAGAACCATTAATTAATATTCAGGAATGAAAAAGACCACAGCCAGGAATGTGAACTGTGCCCCGATTTACGGACAGTTTAAAAAGCGCCTATGCGGCTATTAAATGGCCCCGGTATTGCACTGGGGTCATTTTATTTAAGCCCCATTGATAACGATGCTGGTTATATTCCTCGATCACTCGATCCACTTCTTTTCTAACATCTCCTAAATTATCTAATGATTTATACTCCGCTAAATCCTTAAAGTGCCCAAAGAAACTTTCCATTGGTGCGTTATCCCAACAGTTTCCCTTTCGGGACATCGACTATATTATGCCAAGTTCTTTTACTTTGCTTTGGAATTGGGGATGAGTATAGTGGAAACCTTGGTCAGAGTGCAGTATGGCTTCTGGATGAAAATGATCGTCAACAGCTTGTTTTAACTTTTTAAGCGTGTTATATACTATATCCATTCCTAACGAAGTGGATAGATGATAAGCGACAATTTCTTTGGTAGCTCCATCTTTTACGCAGGATAAATATGCTTTTTGTCCCTTTCCGAAATAGAGATAAGTAATGTCAGTAAGCAGGACTTTCCCTGGTTCTTCTTGATTAAATTCTCCGTTAAGGAGGTTAGGACAAGATCGATGCTCGTGGGTTGCCATTTTACGATAAGGATTGGCTTTCCTTACTTTTGTTACAAGATTATATTTTGCCATCAACCGCCTAATTTTTTTGTGGTTCATTATCGATGAATAATCATTCTCCATAATCATTTTAATCTGGAGGACACCTACTTTTTCTTTTTTACTTATGAAATTTCTCGAATTAACTCTATATCCAATTCATCCTTCTCGTCACGTTGAGCCCGTAATTGTGCTGCCTTCAGCCAATCATAGTAGCCACTTCGACTTACGCCTGCCAGTTCACACAGGTAGGAAACAGATTTATTTAACTGATATGTTCTGATGGTTTTCTCAATCAAAGAAAACTTCTCAGCTGCCGTTAGAATCGTTTCTTCTTCAACGCCTGCCTTTCTAGTTCTTCCAGCTTTTTTAAGAAGTCATTCTCTGCCTCAAGGAATTTAATCCTTGCCTCAGCCTTACCAGCAATGGTTCTCTTTGATTATAGTCAATTCAAAGAGAAAGCAAAAGAAGTGGATATTCCCATTGTGATGGAATGCTTGGTGCCTAGTCACAACCCGGAATTTGTCGATGACTTATCGACATGATTCGAGGCGTGACAGGGACTTTTTTTTACAGCACATTTGTATTCCAGGTGCTTAAATGAACCGCTCCTAATTCTGGTCTCGGCTTACTATTCAGGATTGTGATGTATTCAAGGGAATTTCCATCCCTGTCATAAAAATAATAGCTTGGGGCGGGCATCCAGGCATGGACAATCGGCTCACTCGTGTCCAACCCGAAACTTGGTCTCAAGTCAATTCCTTTCTCTGCCAAAAAGGCAGGAACTTTCATTAAGTCCTCAAAACTAACACTGAAAGCAAAATGGGATGGCTTAAACTTGTCCTGTGGAACTTCCCAGATGCCAAGCATCTGTTCTTTCCTTGCTGCGTCGCTTAGCCAGAAGAAGGCTACTCTCCTGTCCTCAATGATATGGGCAAGTTCCAAATTCAGTTTTTTATAAAATGAAATCGCCTCTTCTAATTTTTTCGTTTCGATATGGGTTTCATAGATTCCTGCACCTTTCATAGGAACAACTCCTGACTGTTGGATTTGATAGTTTTATTGTACATGAGTTACTTCTATAATTAATCCGTTTTTTTATGGAGGTTCCATACGACTTTGGACTGATATTTTTGGACTACCATCCTCTGTGGGAGCCCAAAATTCTGGTCCATCAATTGGTTAATGCCAAACAAATTAAAAATGCACATAACCTCCTCAGGAAAAGTGTCACAACCCAAGACATTATTAGCACTAGAATCGGTGCTACACTCTTCAGTTAATAATTAAGCATGATTGTAGTATTCTTTTTTCGGTTATGGACAGTGTCACTACCCGCAACAAAATTATTATGTGTAATTAATTGTTATGATACGTGATAGAAAAATAGGCAGAAAATATGGTTGCTTTCCGGTAATTATTGTGTAAAATTACACTATAGGTGTATTCGTGAATTAATCCGAAGGGAGTGGCAGCCATGTCAATGTCTACTAATGTTAGAGTCATTTTGATTGTTTTCTGTACGGTAGTAATCGTTTTGGTATTGTTTGTATATGCAAGCTTTTTCGGCCTGCCTTGGAAGAAATGGTATGTCGGTGGAAAGATTAACACTTATTTGGAGAACAAGTATGGAGAAGAATTTATTATTCAGGAGCGATTTTGCAATTTTAAAGACGGATCGTATGGAATAAAAGTCAGCCCGCAAAACAATTATGACCTCACATTCTCAGCATGGGAAGGATATGGGAATTATAATTTAATCGACTATTACGCTGAGGCCATATGGGAAAGGCAGGCATCCGAAGATTTTACAAAATTGGTCAATGACATTTACCCGAATTACCAGCGTATTTTTGCTAGTGTTGCATACGGGGAGGGAATGGAATTTGTTAAGGAACCTCCCATTCCAAATTATGCCGATACCCCTGCCCTTATGACTCTGGGGGTCAACTTGCTTATGGGAAGGAGTCCCTTTTTAAAAAGGAATAATGCTTTCAGTCACAACCCGTATTTTTTCTATGAGTTCTCGACACCAATCGGGGCGTGACAGGGACTTTATTCCAAAAAATAGTTCTTTTTACTCGTTCATCTTTACAGTTCAAATTAGTATGTATAATGAGCAACTTAATAAATAATTCTATTTACCGGTGCGTTGATCGAGGAAGGATTATCGCCTTTTTTTGTTCTCGAATAAGTAAAGTGACCGGTTGAATGAAGAAATATAAAAGAGCCTTAATTGCTTGGCCCTTTTTTACTCCACTTCCTTCAGCATTTTCATATAAAATGATTTTTATAGGGGGGAAAATAAGACGAAGCTAGTTGTTAAACTAAGTGATTATAATCCAAATTGGGAAAAACAATTTGAAGACGAGAAGATAAAAATTCTTGATGTTTTAGGAGATCCCATTATTGGAATTGAACATATAGGGAGCACATCTATAAAGGGGTTAGTTGCCAAACCCATAATTGACATTATGGATTTAGATGAAGTATCTCACTTTGTCAGTTGTTTAAGTGAAATAGACTATGAGTATGTTCCTAAACCTGAGTTTAAAGATAGGAGGTTTTTTAGAAAGGGAATTTGGGGGCAGGGGACTTGTCATCTTCATATTTGTGAATTTAATAGCCGTGAGTGGATTGAAAAATTAGTATTTCGTGATTATCTTCGGTTGCACCCCCAAGCAGCCGAAGAGTATGCTTCCTTAAAAAAGGAAGCAGGAAATTTGACTATGGATGTCGAATTACTTGTACAAAAACTTTAAAACTTCCTGCTTACTCAGGCAATCAAAAATTTTGCGATAATTCCTTAGAAGTAATTCCTTTAGATTAAAATTCCGTTTACTTATAAAGTGCTTCGAAACTTGAGCAAAACTTCCGATTGCCTAAATTAGAACCGTCCCCTTGCTCTCACTTCATTAATGAATCTCTTGAATAACCTTCTCCAGGAATTCACCCATGCGCTTGACGGCAGGCTCTGAAAAATCAAAGCTAACCCCAGTTTCTTGATAAATAGCAGCAATAGATTGATTGTAGTCCGCACTTGCCCCATTTTTAAAGGCTTCTACAGCTTGCTCTGGGTTGTTTCGATAGTTCTCCAGTATTTGCAGCGAACCAAGCATCGAGATGGAGTATTCAATAAGATAGAAAGGAACTTGGAAATAATGCAGGGTGTTCGCCCAGCTCGCCCCAATTTCCTCCTCAAACCCAGAAGTATCGACAGGGCTTAAGCCATAACGTTTTGAGATTTCAAAGAATTTTTCATCACGCTCTTTTGCAGTATGGTTAGGATTCGTATACATCCAATGCTGGAAGAGGTCCCCTGACAATGGGCCGTATAACATGGTAAAGGCCCGTCTCAGCTCTTCACGCTGTGCACTCTTAAAATCTTCTTCTTCTGGATAAAAACGATCCAGCTTATCCAATAACAGCAATTCCATCCCATGAGAATACAGTTCTGCCACTTCCATCCGGGATTGATGTTCTTCCATCGGTCCGTGCTCGGAAAACTGCAGGTACCCATTCACCGCGTGACCCATTTCATGAATTAAGGCAATCAGTGAGAAGAAGGATGGACTAAAGTTCGCGAAGACAAAGGTATCCCCTGAAACAGGTAAGCCGGTACAAAACCCACCTGGGCTTTTTCCTTTCCGGTCGCCAAGATCTAGTAATCCATGCTCTCTCATGTAATCGAAACGGTCCGCAAAATAGGGGTCGGTCTTCCCTAACATCTCAGAAACGCCATCCATAAGAGCAGACACCTCGGAGTATGGCGGTTTTTTCATGAGTTTAGCAGTATTATCCCAAGGGCGGTAGGCATCGACACCAAGCTTGGATTTAAAAACAGCTGCGAGTCGATTCCAAGCGGGGATAATATGTTTCTCTACATTAACCAGTTTTCTAGGTCAGAAACAGATTCAATCGGAACCTCAAGTAAACTTCGAATTTGAGCTTCGAGCCCTGCTACATCTTGTAAATCAATTAATTCTTTATTATAAGGCTGACTTATTTCTTGTGTCATGGATAACGCTCCTAACTCTTTTTATTTTTTTTAATTATCACAATATTTATATTATAGGTTTCTAGTTATTAGGTCTAGTTTTTTCAAGAGAATCAGCCCCTTATGCGTTAAAGTACTTAGTATGGATGTCACTGGGTGAATAATCGAAAAGCAGAGTGGTTGATAGAATGTAAAGGTATATTTTGGAGGTAGATCATTATGTTCAAGAAAAATATAGAAATTACTGTTGTATGATGAAGGTTGGGTGGAATAATTCGCAGGTGATAGCAAATTTACAAAAAGTGAACGATACTAGGCAATTAAGGAGCTGTTACTGTAATTTGGCTATGCAGGAATTCACTTTGTTTCTTACTTGTATCCGATAGTTAGTTTGAGAGGCCATGTTTAGTAGAGAAATAAAAAGGATAAATTCGGTAAAAATTAGAGCATTCCAGACCGGTCATCCTTTCCTAGGAATAACAAGCTGACTTTGATGAAAACGGTTGTTGTCACACTTTGTCATATGATTAAATATTACAAATCGATTACAAATATATTACATAAAGCAAGACCAAAACATAGAATTTCCTTGTTTTCATTATTCTTCCTGCATAGTTAGTAATAGACTATTTGTAATAAAAAGTATAGATTCTACCAAATCTGTATTCGTATTAGTAGATTAAAAACGAATTACCACTTTTGTTGGATGTTTTTTTGTTGGTTATTTCACTATTATGTCTTATTGGAGCAAAAAAATGAAAGGTAGGAAGTAAAACAGTGAAGAAAAATCTAGTAACAGCAGCTGCAACAGCTGGGCTCGTCCTTACTGCTTTGGGAGCCACAGCAAGTGCACAAGAACCTACATATACCGTTCGTCCTGGTGACAGCCTTTGGAAAATTGCCAAGTCAAATCATGTATCTATTAACCAATTAAAAGAATGGAATTCTCTTTCAAGTGATACCATCTATGTTAATCAGAAACTATCACTTACATACACTGTCAAACGAGGAGATAGTCTTTGGAAGATTGCGAAGGACAATGGTACAACCGTAGTTGAACTTAAACGGTTGAATGGCATGACATCAAGTTATATTCGAATTGGACAGTCATTAAAAATCGTCGTAACCAATTCAAACGATTCTTCTTATAAAGTTCAAAAAGGTGATTCTCTTTCAGTCATCGGAGCCCGATTTAATCAATCAGTGTCCCAGCTTAAAGCAATCAATCAGTTATCCTCGGACACCATTTATGCTGGACAGACGTTAAAGGTTAGCAGTGTGGAGAATTCTGCCATTGTGCCGGAATCAGAATCTGCTCCAACTGGAAATAAAGCAACAGCTTCAAGTGCTGGATCAAAACCGAGCACCCAAGCCGCTTCAAATGCAGGATCATCACAAAGCACAGAGACTACATCAAGGGTACCAGAAACTGGTGCAACAGAGGGAGCCTCTAATACAAAAGCTGCAGAGAATTCTGCAGTAACTTCTGATGCTACCACTCAACAAGCACCGGCAGCATCTAGTACACCAGCAGCGCAGGAAAAAGCACCGGTAATACCAAGTGCACCAGCACCGACAGAAAAAGCACCGGTAACGCCAAGTGCACCAGCAACTCAGGAAAAAGCGCCGGTAACACCAAGTGCACCAGCAGCGCAGGAAAAAGCACCGGCAACATCTAGTTCAACAGCAACAACTGGAAACTCAACAAATAATTCAAATCCAGCAGCACCGGTTCAAAAGCCAGCACCTTCTACTGAAGCAGCTCAAAAACCTGCAACTTCATCAGCTTCTCTCGTTCAGGGAGTGATAGAAGAGGCTAAGAAATATATTGGTTCGCCGTATAAATGGGGAGGAAATACTCCAACAGGTTTCGATTGCAGTGGCTTTACTGTATATGTGTTTAATAAAGTCGGCATCTCCTTACCACGGACTGCTGCAACACAATGGGATGCCACGACACCAGTCGCTTCGCCAAGCATAGGAGATCTTGTTTTCTTTCAAACCTATAAACTAGGACCATCCCATGTTGGCATCTACTTAGGAAACAACAAATTTATCAGCGCCGCCTCATCAGGTGTAACGATCTCAGATATGACATCTACCTATTGGAAGACTAGATATCTCGGTGCAAAAACTCCTTACTAAACTTAAAGTAATATGATTTTTATAAGGCAGACAGTATGAAAAAAGGGTTACTTAGCTGTTTTTTTAAAGGGTTCCGTTTTGAGGGTCAAATCATATAAATGGCAATTAAAATGGCTTGCAAACTGACACCAGTTTTGCAAGCCATTTTTGGGATTTATGGAGCTTTATTGACACCAAGATCTATATCTTTTTCTTCAACTAAAGCCCCCGTTCGTGAAAATTTGGAAAGATTCTCCCTTATTCTTCGATATTTTCATCTTGTCGTTTTATTCGTAGATTATAGATGTAGACTATTGGAATAAGACCGCAAATAAACAGTATTCCACCCATCAATATCCCATTGACTATAGTAAAGCCATCAGTGAGTGATACAAAAAAACCAACAACCGTTGAAATCAAAATAAGTACAATCAGTGATATACTTAGACTCTTTTGCGGGTGAATTTTATTACTTTCCTGGTCAGCACTAATACTCATTGATAAATATGCTGAAATAACTGTGGTTATCATAAATATAAGCCATAGTGGATTTTCTCTCATTCCATCTAACCCTTTTGTAACTAAGTCATATCCTAAAATTCCAAGAATACCAACAGTTTGAATGATATATGCAATGCGGATGTTTTTTAAATTTTGTAATACTAAACGTTCATCTGTAACTTTTTTCATTTATATCATTCTCCTTTTCCAACCAAAATACTTCATCTAATGTTTTATTAACTGCATAACAAATATCCAGACACAACCTTAGGGTTGGATTATATTTTCCCTTCTCAATCAAACTAATAGTTTGGCGAGTGACACCTATCTTTTCTGCCAATTGTTGTTGTGTCAAATTTACTTGAGTACGAGCAATCTTAACTTTATTCTCCAAAAGTTGTATCCCTCCTTGAATTAATTGTAACATATATATTCCATAATTCAATGTATATATTACATTGGAATCGAAGCCATTGTTAAACAAACCTGCTCCGTTCAATAAAGCATATGTATTCTCATTTTTACCCAAAATGGTAGTAAAATTGACAGTTCGATTGATCACCTCGAAACGGAACCCTTTAGCTGTTTTTTATACTGTCTTTTTTTGGTTTGTCTATAGTGGTGATTGGAAAGGCCAGGATAAAAAGAACAAATAACCATAATCCAATATAAAATTGTATGTTAGTGCCAGTCACTATCCGCAACTTGTCGATACGTACTCGACATGATTCCGGCGATGACCAGGCATTTTTTTATGTCACAAATTATTCACCATTTTATAAAAACCACCCTATCCCTTTTCCACCATCAATCTGTATATAGCGTATGGATAGAAACTAAAGAAACTAGGATGGTGGCTAAGGATGGCAAAGTATCGAATCGTACGCACTGAATTTTGGAACAATCCCATTGTAGAGGAAGAAATGACCCCGGAGGAAAAGTATTTTTACCTCTATCTTTTGACCAATCCACACACAACACAAATTGGCATTTATAAAATAACAAAAAACCAAATGGCGTTTCATCTAGGCTTTCCATTGGAGAAGGTTCAAGCACTGATGGAACGATTTATCCAGCATCACAAGTTGATTCGCTACAATCCAGAGACAAGAGAGCTCGCCATTAAAGACTGGGGGAAAGATAATTTTCATAAAGGCGGAAAACCAATTATGGATTGCGTTTTTTCCGAACTAAAGAAAGTACAAGATCTAACACTCATTCCATACGTGTCAGAAGCAATCCCTATCTATGACTCATTTTGTCATCGAGAAGAGATGGCTGCTCGTAACAATGTTTATGACTCTATAGCTACAGCTTGATTACATGACGGGTGGCTTCCAGGGTGGGGAAGTGACGATACTGGCAGCCAGACCATCGATGGGAAAAACCGATGTGATGTTTCATTTTGCCAAGATGGCCGGTTGGGCCGGGTATCTGCCGCTCGTCTTTTCGTTAGAAATGCCAGAACGGCCGATTACCAAACGATTAATCGCATCGACAGGAGGCTTTAATCGTTCGAAAATGCGAGATCCGAAACGAATGCTCAGTCCACGGCAATTCAGATAAAGGAATCTTATTAATAGAATTAGTTAAGTCGATGAACGAGTGTGGGCCGTTTTATTTTGTGTCGCGTTCATTAATTATAGTGGGCGGCAGCTGCTGCTGGATACATTAGAGGAAGCACAGATAAAGGGAATTTAGGGAATATTATCATTTCTTATTATTTAAAAAATACTGATGCTAATGCTTTAGAAAAAATCAAATAATTAAAGAACTTAAATCAAGTGCCAGTCACTAACCATTAATTGTCGAATCTTTTCGGCATGGTATGGGTGGTGACTGGTACTTTTTTATTTAATGGAGTACCGCTATTGTATTATGGGAAGATCATTAGCTAATAAGGTAAAAAAACGTTATAAATAGGAAAAATAGCCCAATTTTAGGTTAGGTATATTATAATAAAAACATAGTTTGGGATTATCTTGAAAAGGTGTGAAGGCTTTGGAAGAGGCACAATTACATGGAGATATCATAAACATAGAAACAAAGAGGCTAGAACTAGAATCTGAAAATTATAGTAGAGACGATATTAGGAGTATTTTAAATAGTCAATATCGGGCACTTTCGAAGAAAAAGGCATTTACCTGTCATTGTTGTAATGAACCTGTCAATATGAATCTAACCCAAGAAGAAGGGAGGCCATTTTTCTTTAAGCACTTTGAGGGTAAAGAATGTTCTTATTCAGAAAACAGTAAAACTTATGAAAAACAAGTATCTGTTCACCAAGATAAGAAGAAGAAGGACATCGGATTAACAGTATTTCGAGAAATACTAGAGGGGCAGTTAAAACCTTTTGGCGCCGTAATTGAACGTGGCTATTTTTATAAAAAGAAACTGTCGTTTATTCCGGACTTCATTGTACAATTCCCATATTCTAAGGAAATGTGGGCAATTGATTATTACACTTCAATTACACAAGGAAGCTACTCTCAAAACATTGAAAAAAGAATGACAACTTATAAAAAAGAAGGTTTTAGAGTTTTCTCATTTATAGATGATATTTGGCAGGCTATTGACCCTGAAACTAATAAAGGAACGCTACTTACTCCTGAAATGCAGGTGACCAGGAAGAGTCAGGAAGATTTTGCTTGGGATCAGTCATTAAATAATGAATTGACTTCTGATTTTCAGACAATCATTACAGGTTTAACCCACCTTCCGTTTCCAGTAGACACAAGAAGTATTGTATACGTAAATATTGTAACACGCAAATGTAAAGTCATTAGATTTGCTGAAATCAACCGACACAACCGCAATGTAACGATCTTAAAACTATCAGAACCGACTATTCCTTTGGAAAGAGCATTAACACTTAATATTAGGCAGGATGACTTTCTTCTACACATTGATAATGAAGCAGAATTAAGAATAGCATTCCTTCATGAAATAATGGATAAGCAGCAACAAGTAGAACGTGAAGAAATGGCTAAAAGAGAGGCTTTTGAAAGAAAAATAAAGCGACAAGAGGATGAAAAACAAGCGTTTATAAACTTCGTGAGGTTGCAAGAACAGAAACGAGCTGAATATGTTAAAAAAGTTAAATCAATTGATGATGAACAAATAGAACGAGAAATGGCTCTCCGTGCAGAAGAAGCGAGTAAGCGTCCTGTTGATATGACGCCCGAACAATGGGAATGGCAAAGAAAAACAGGAAGAATGTACCCATCGAGCAAAAATAGCAAAGCTCAGCGGCAATTGAATTCTACAAATAATCAAATGGAAGATCAGTATACAAAACAAAAAAGAGAGAACTTTAAAAAGAAATTACTGACATACCCAATTAAAGGAGATCAATATATCGCTGGCCACCCATCACAATGGCGTGCATTTATATTGAAATGGATAAATACTCATAAGGATGGAGATAGTTTAATAGTTTCTATGAAGGAACTATTAAGTGATATGAAGGCTAACCAAATTATCTTTACCCAAAAGGAATCGCATGTTCAGCATCCGGTGAAGGAGTTCTTGATGTTTTACCAAGCCGGGGTGAAAAAGGAGTTGAAGATGAAGGTAAATATTATTTTTGCTGACTAATTTTATTTAATGGAAATTTCCTCGTTAGCGCCAGTATCTGTGACCTAAATATTGGAAAATTAGGGTTAAATATACCGAAAGTCAATATAGAATAGATAATTAATGGGGTGAATAAATGTCTGTAAATTTGGTTTCCAAGGCTTTACTAAACCAATTTAATGGATTATTAGGAAAAACAGAAGGTGAGATAAATATCATTTCCCCTTTTATCGGGACTCAAACAGCTAACTTGTTAGCAGAGTGGTTAATAAAGAATCCCTCTGTAACTTGTAATATAATTACACGATTTTATCGGGAAGAATTCGTTGAACGTGTCAGTAGTATATATGGCTTGGAAAAACTTTTACATGCAAATGCCAAAATATATGCATTAATAGATTTACATTCAAAACTCTACTTATTTGACTCACATTCTACAATTATTGGCTCCGCAAACTTTACTAAAGGTGGTTTTATATCCAATCATGAGATTTGTGTACTAATGGAAGATGAGCCGGAAATTGCAGAAAAAGCCCAAGAGTATTTTTTTGATTTACTAGAACAATTAGAAGCACTTGGAGATGAGGGAGTAGTTACACAAGAATGGATAGACGAAGAGAAAAAACATGTTCCACAATTAGCAGCAAATCAAAAGGATAGAACCGTAACATACTCCAATATTAAGCGAAAGGGAGCGGAATTAAAGAAAATAGTTCATCCTGACTTATTTGAAACTATGCTTGAAAGTATAGAAGATGATGATAATGACAAAACAGGGTTTTGGCTGAAATTTGAAGGAACAGGTGATGATAGAATACCAAACGAGTGGAATTATAAAAAAATGAAGGGTGTTAGAAAAAGAGATTTGAATACAACTTATTTTCCTAGAAGACCAGGTGGAATCGTAGAGGGAGACACCTTATTTTTAACAATAGTTAGCTATGACGAACATGACAGACCTACTCCTATGATTGTTGGGTATGCAAAGACTGAGGGATTTAATGTAAAGAATGTTGTTGATGACTCTGATATTAGAGATACGCCTTGGAAAAGTCGTTTCCCTTATTTTGTTGAATTTACAAGTGGGAAGGTTATTAATGCACCCGTCATGAACGGAATTAGATTAGTTGACTTATATAATACTGTAGGTAAAGCAGCTTTTCATTCCCTGCGAAAAAGGAGGAACGTCAATCAAAGAACGTTACAGAGTATGCACTTTAGAAGGTCACATATGCGTATTACACAAGAGGCTAATGATTTTTTAATGAATGAATTAAGCAAGAGATTTAGTAAGTATGGAGAAATCCAACTTGGTTAACTAATGATTCCTTACTACCTTAAGGTAAATCCTTATTATATAAAAGCTCATTCAGTCAAATTAGTGAAATAATTAAATAAGTGCCTGTTACCAAAAGCATATGTCAGACTCAGTGGCATTTTACTTAAAGTGACTAGGCACTATTATCGTATTTATGGTAATTTGGTAGAAATATATTCAAAATCCAAAAGGAGACGCTCTTGTTCAACAGTTAATTTATGCTCTTTGATAAGTGGTATTAGGTCATAAAAATAATCTGAGCGCATATTTGAGATAAGAGTAAGATCCCTTTGGGTAGCTACACGTTTTCCACCTGCTTTGAGTAAATCATTTGCCCCCATGAGAACAGGTTTAGATTTTGACCCGTGCTGCTTAACCCAGTTACAGATCTGTTGGGTAATTGCTAACCCGTCACCATCTAAATCACTCCATACATAAACAGGAACTTTTTGTTGAGTTATTGCACTACGTAATATTTTTCTATGCAGTCGATTCCAATAACCGTCACTCCAAAGGACAAGAACATCATTTCTTTTATAATAAATTCTTCTTAGAACTGTTAGAAATACAGTTAAATTTTCTACAACTAAAACCGACTTTAAATTAGTTCCAGCTGTAAAATTTGACTCGAGAATAGTCTCTCTTGTTAATATTGTTGGTCTACCAGCTAGTAACGATACTGGTGCTAGGCCAGGCAAATGGTAGTATATGTCACCATATACCCATATCGTATCAGGATGTGATTCTATTCCAATTAGATTTAGAGGACAATCGATTATAGCCTCAATCATTGCCTGATAACGATTGAGAATTTTTGTATTATCCCATAACAGGCTTGATAAAGTTCTTAAAGGGATTGTTTCTCCTCTGCCAAGCATCAATCTTCCATATCCTAGGGTAATTAACACAGACCGAAAACTTATTGTATAAGTGGGGTTAATTGGAAATTCATTCTTCGCATTTGGTTCCAATAAACTTTTGATTCCTAACTGCACTAATTTTTCTAATTTTCTTGAAATATCAGCATCAGATTTGCCCCACTGATCAACTAGTTGCTGTATTTCAATAAGAGTAGAATTCCTCAATTTTTCCTTTTCATTATTTGATCCATACTTAATTTCCAGTTCCTTTATTGCACGTGGGTCTACAGAAATCTCAAAAGCATCCCAATATTCACCTTTAAAGGGTCGATTATTTTTCTCCGTTAAGCAAACAATGCCAGTTTGAATAAGCAGTTCAACCATTTCTATGATTTGATATTCATTAAATTCTTTAGTCAATTTATTAAGAAAAGACTTCCAGCGGCGCTTTCTGGTAGACTGCAGATATTTTAGTGCCTCCTCCATAATTCTTCGAAATCCGTGTGGTTTCTGAAGAGTCTCTTCCAATCCGCTATATTCTTTTCCGCTGCGAATTTTATAAACTGGAAATCTGGGTTGACGTTCAGCTGAATTCCAAAGAAATTTATGAATCTCCAAGTCCGTTACTCTTATCTTACTACGTACTGAATTTAATTCACTCATTGATAATTCTCCTAGATTGGAAAATAGGGTCATCAGCAAAATCTTGACCATCCCTTAGTTTTGAGAATACGATTCCGTGGTTAATCCAATCGACAGAAATTAAACTTGCCGAAACCTGGTGGGTAATAAAATATTGAACATTGGTTTTCTGAAGTATTGTGCCAATCTCATTGGCACGAGCATCATCCACCCTTGATGTAGGCTCGTCAAGAAACATTAAACTATTTTGTGTTCCTTCTTTTGTGTTACTTAATGAGGCTAATAAAAGCATAATACTTATCGCCGCACGTTGACCTGATGAAAAGATTGGGTCTGAGTATGGCTTAAGCTCTTTGCCATCAAATGCAAGTTTCAAGTGTAATTTCCATTGATTATATGACGGTCCTTCCTGATCTAATTTTCCTTGAGCTTTAGCCCCCAACATATTTGCCATTTCAGTAAATTCCTCAATATATTGACTCATTGTTTCTTTTACATGGTGACGGAGAGATATTTCAGCATTTTCCAGGCGCTCCTCCCATTCTAGGCGTTCAGCAATAGCTTTTTCTAAAATTGTTTTTAATTGCATAACCCTATTTTTTTGAGGTTCTACCATTGCAATTAAACCAGCATTAATATCACTGTTCTCATAATAGAATCGATCAGTTGCCTCCCTTAAATCTTTAACTTTTTCTGATAACTGGTCCTGAGTCCATTCAGTTCCATCCGCTTTAAAGAAAATCTTATCCATATCCACCTCTATGTCTAAGAATTCCAGGGCATGGTCATCGTATCCTACTTCTCTTAAAGCTTTTTCAGAAGTTTGGACTTGCTGTTCTAGCTTTCCTATCTGTCCCTTATAACCATTAAGGGTTAATTCTTGCTGTTGTAGGTATTTATTATTGGAATCTATTTCGGCAATTTTTCTTTCCTTTAGAGCTGTCATTTTGTTAAGAAGTTCCCATGCAGATTCCTGTTTGTCGGTTAAATCCTGAATAGTTTTTGTGGAATCATTTATTTGTAAAAGTAATTGTTTATACTTTGCAGATCCCTGTTCAAAAAGTAAGTGTAGTTGCGGCAAACTTAAACGGTCAACTTGATTTAATATATGTTTTTCACATTCCTTAAGAAGGTCCTTTTTATAAGCATATTTTATTTCAATATCTTTCAAACTATGGTAATGAGTTTGAAGTTGTTTAGAAAGTTCGTTCTTATATCTTTCCCTTGCTACACTTCCACAGACAAATTCATTTGTTTTAACAAAAATTGCACCATCACTGTCTTGAATAAGACCCTTCTGGGTCAAACTAATATAACCATCTCGCTGGAGTTGATGCCCTTCTTCAACGGTAGATACAAGATATATATTGTTTAAACGGTCAAGATAACCGCCAATTAATTCTTCGTGCTCAACGATTATTGCTTGACGGAGGGACGCAAATGTATCTTTTAATTTTGTATTCTTTAAAACATGTTTTGCAGGTTTGGGAACTGAAACCCGGGCAATATATTGATACTGTTCCTGAAGTTTCTTGGATTTTAATTGATAGTCTAATGGAATGATTACACGATACCGTTCTCGCCCTAAATAAGCCTCGATAGCGGGTAACCATGCTTCATATTCAGGAATTACCTGGATACAATCTGCAAGCATTTTTGCGGGTACCTTATTTGATTTAAGTACATGTTGAAAAGTATTTACCCAACTGGGAAATACGCTTTGATTCTTGTTTAAAGAGTCTAGTCTTAAAGAAGTCTCTTCTATATTTGTATTAATTTGTGAAATAGTAGCATTTAATTGGTTGACTTGCTTTTCTAATCTATCTCTCTTTTTTTCAAGTTCATCAATATCTTCTGGATCAATGAGTTCAATTTCTGCAATGCGCTTTTCCGATTTATTCAAATTTTCTTCTAATAAGGCAACCTGTTTTGATAGAGTATCTTTTTTATCTTGTTCGGACCCAATTTTTTCTTTAAATGTGTCCTTTGTATCAGATGCTTGTTTGTATTCATCTTGTAGTGCCTCAAGCTCAGCTTTTAAAAGTTTGGCTTGTTCGACCATATTATCACGGACTTTAACCGCCTCGTTAAATGCCTCACGCTGGGCAGCAATTTCCTTTTGGGAATCCCAAAATTTTCGTTTTAATAAAAGATGAGATAATGAGTGATATTCTATTTTGTTCTTTTCATTTTGTTCATATAATTCTTTTTTACGCTCATATTCTGTTAATTTAAATTCTGCATTATGTAATTCTTTAGCTGTATTCCCTTCCTCAATAATAAGATTCCTCAATACTTCCTGCGCTTTTTCATGCTCCTCTTGTATATATTTTTGACCTTTAAGATCAAAAATCAGTTTAAATAATTCGTGAGGCTGCTGGCTGACGGTATTCTGAACCAGCTCTGGTCTCATCATCATTAATCGGCGAAAGGAAGTGCTGATTCCAACTTCCTCTAATAACTTTAAATACGCTGTATGATTTTTTTGGATTGTACGATATAATTTGGGATTTTGTCCGAGTTCCAGAATGTTGTTAAACTCCCCGTCAAAAACATAATATTCTCTCTTACATTCACCATTAGAACGGTCTAATCTAACACAGAAAGTCACTTCATCAAAGGCATATCCTAAGGGAAAAAAGGGTCTCCCTTCTTGATCTCTATTCCAAAAGGCTACACGAACTACGGCCCAATTGGATGCAGGATGAATATAGTGGTCCATTGCTCTGTTATTTTCAAATTTTGCATCACCCAATGTAATTCTTATTGCATCCATGTATGTGGTTTTTCCACTACCTGATGGACCAATAAAGGCGTTTACTTTATCGCTAAGGGGGAAAGGGTCTTTTCCGGTACGAATGAACCCCCAATATGCTGTATTAATATCCTTTAATCTTAACAATGTGGGTCACTCCTCTTTAGAAAATAATTCTTCATCTGAGTCCTCCCCATCGTGGAGCTCGTCATTGGAAAGGTCTACTCCAAATAATATTTGAAGGCTCGATTCAGCGATGTCTGTAAGTAATTCGTCATGCAACATGTACATAGCAGGACCGGCTTCGTATATTTCCGCATTTCTTTTCTTCACGATGAAACCTGAACTAACCAAGTTTTGTAGCAGCTTTTTTATCGACGCTGCTGTTACCACCTTTTTTCTGGTAGGTATAAATTTATGTCCATAATTCTCGTAAATTTCAAGAAGGCTAATACTAAGATCAGTTGATGGACCAACAAGTCCTGCTCTTTTGGGTAGTAATAACTTTGAATATAATATTAATAACATTGCATAATGGCGTCCTTGGAGATGACGATTTCTTCTCCTATATTGAGAAAAACTATCGTGTTCTCGTATCAGACGTATTACATACCATGGGCAATCGGAACGATCAACTAATTCCAATCCCAACCAAGCAAGTCTTTCTTGAACCGCCTGGTATATAGCAGGGTCTGACGCCATCAGTGGTAGTTCTGCCTTCTCCGCCCAACCATGAAAAAGACGAATACATATGGATTGAACCTCATGTTCTAAAATGTTCATTATAATTCCTCCAAATCAATGGATGGATCTGGACAAGCATCCGAACTAACGAGTCCTTTAGTGATGAGGTGGACTGGACCATCCTCTAAGGTTTCAAGACTCCTAAATAAATGAAGGCTGATTTGTTTATTTCCAGGGAGGTTTTCCAAATCTCGAAGAACCGTTGCTAATAACCCCGCACGAAATAAAGAATCGCCATATGTATTTTTTACAATAGCCTTTTCTAAAGGGATGGGAGAGCGGATTTCTAATTTTGCCAATAGTTCACGATAAAATTGTATCGCAGCACCCTCTTGTACATTAACTGTTACGGTTTCACGTTTTATTTCAACTGTAGGCGGTGGGAGTGTTGGTTCTTGTTTTACACTTCTTCTTTCTAGATAAGCACATCCTTTTGTCATAATCTCATTTCTTGTGACAAATAAGGGCTTTATTTCATTGGAGATTCTGCGGCGGGCAAGGTTGGCGAGTATTTCTGTAGGTGCCTTTTCTAAAAACTCATTAA
This sequence comes from Neobacillus sp. B24, assembly GCF_055381825.1. Classification (NCBI taxonomy): domain Bacteria; kingdom Bacillati; phylum Bacillota; class Bacilli; order Caryophanales; family Bacillaceae; genus Neobacillus; species Neobacillus sp. B24. The sequence goes on from NZ_AP035777.1 coordinate 885,416, forward strand.
TTTGTTCCGGTGTTAAATATTTTCCGAAACTCTTAGCATTTGCTTGGATATCTTGATTGATAAAGGTGAGCAAGTCTTGGTACATTCGGATAATTTCGGCTCTTAACTTAAAGACTTCTGTTGTCATGGTGTATTTGTATGATTGGTGATTTTTTTCTTTCAGACGTTTTACTATATTATCAATTACCGTCTTAACCTCTTTACTTTTAGAAAGTAAACTATTGGCCTCTGTGGAGGATTTCTTTTCTAAAACTTGTTCTAGTTGGGCTTTTAACTTCCTTAAGGAGCCAATGGCTGATTCAAAATTGCCTTCAGCAATTTCTTTATCTACACCAGCCGCTTCGTCTAGGTCAATAAAAGAAAATGAAACATTTAAATCCCTTGCCATGTCATGACCGGAACGAGTTAAAGTCCCAAATAAAAAAACCATTAAATTTCGAACCCGTTCTGGGATTTCATATCGCAATCCATTTGTGGAAATCCATCCGTAATCTTGAAGGGCCTTAATTACTTTTGATCTGTATTCTGTACTAAGGTAATTTAATGATAGATTCATTTGCTCACGGGTAAAGTAACCGTCTGTTTGTCTTGCCAATGAGCGAATTGCAGCAAGGGCTAGTGTAATAGTTTCATCGTTTCTAAGGGTAAAAAGCCTGAAAAGATCATAAAAAGGTTCAATCATTTTGGCTTGGTTAATATCTTCGTTCGGAATATCATAGTCCCCAAAATTTTCAATTGAGGCACTTTCTGAAAGATTTAATTCCAATTGTGTAACAGTGTTTTGATTAACTGATAAATCCTTAGAAAAAATCATGGTTCACCCCAATGGTAAGTATAACTTGTAAAAATAAAATATATTCAATAGTATTATTGTATCATTTATAGTAATTTTTTGAAAATTTGTAAGTGAAAAGTAGGGTGATTAAATGTGCCTTAAAGTAAATAATGCTGGTCTATTAGCACATATGATTTTTACATAATATTGTTTTGATATGCCACTCTTATCTCTACCAAGAATAGGCTATTATCGGTTGTTTAGTTCGGAAAGATAAAATCTAAAAAAATGTAGTTATTAAAAACTCATATATTTTAAGTATAAATTCTTCTTAGTGAAGGATATCAAATAGTTAAAGAAGAAATAAACAATAATATGAGAATATTAAGGAGTACAAAATGATTAAACAAGGAATCTACGAAGAAATCATCACCCAAAAACTAAAAGGTGAACTTACAAGCTTAGACTTTAATACATACGATGTCGGTAAAGAGCGAATAGAGGTTGAAGAGGCAAGAAAATTATTAGCATCCTACATTTCCCTAGTGACTAGGAAAGCTCTAAAATTTGTACGTGAAAATGAAGCAGATGATCAACAGGCAATAATAAATCAAATTCGCACCTGTAACGAAGTCATCTCAACTTTAAGTCGGCGTCTGGATGAGGAAGAGTTCCGCAAGCTCCAAATCGAAGAGGAAGGCGAAGTTCTCACCTCAATTTATTCTAGAATAAATTCTATCCGAAGCATTACAAAGAATGAAGTTATTCGGCCAGTAACACCAATTTCACAAAGCTCTCTTTTTACTGGTTCCAATTATGAACCAAATATGATGAGTGAGCTTCAAAAGGAAATTCTTACATCAGATTCTATTGATATGCTGGTTTCGATTTATTAAGTGGAGCGGACTGCGTTGTATTATTGAGGAACTGAGGAGCTTTACCACAAATCCAAATAACAAACTTAGAGTTATTACGACATCATATATGGAAGCCACGGATTATAAAGCGATTCAAGAGCTCAGTCAGCTGCCGAATACAGAAATTAAGATTTCCTATGATGTGGACCGGACGCGTCTGCATGCCAAGGCCTACTTATTTAAACGGGAAACAGGGTTCAGTACGGCTTATATTGGTTCCTCGAATTTATCAAATCCGGCTCTAACTTCTGGTTTGGAATGGAACATTAAAGTCACTGAAAAGGATTCGTTTGACATTCTTAAGAAATTTGAGGCAACGTTTGAAAGCTATTGGAATGACAATGAATTTAAATTGTTTGAACCTAATAACCATCAAGACCAGGAACTATTAAAGCATGCGTTGTCAAAAAGTAAGAAAAGTGATAGGGAAGAGCATCAATTTATTTTCGATATCCGACCTTATTTTTATCAAAAAGAAATTCTCGAACAGCTTCAGGTAGAGCGCGAAGTATTCGGACGAATGAAAAACCTGCTAGTTGCCGCCACTGGTGTTGGAAAAACGGTTATTTCTGCATTCGACTATAAGCGTTATAAAAATAAACATAAATCAGCTAAGCTGTTATTCGTGGCCCACCGGGAGGAGATTTTGCAACAAAGCATTGAAACATACCGAGGTATTTTAAAGGACCCCAACTTTGGCGATATGTTAGTCGGGGCTTCCCAGCCAGCATCATTAGATCATTTATTCGTGAGCATTCAAAGCTTTAACAGCAAGAAGATTTATGAGTCTACCACTCCCGATTTTTATGATTTTATTATTGTTGATGAATTCCACCATGCTGCTGCTGAATCTTATCAGCGACTGTTAGGCCATTATCAGCCGAAAATTCTGCTTGGTCTGACTGCAACACCCGAACGGATGGATGGAAAGAACATCTTATCTTATTTTGACGATACAATTTCTGCTGAAATGCGGCTAACTCAGGCAATTAATCGCAAGCTGTTAAGTCCGTTTCAATATTTTTGTGTAAGTGATACCGTTGATTTGGATAAATTAAAGTGGAGCCGAAGAGGTTATGAAATTAAAGAATTAGAGAATGTGTATACATCAAATGACCATCGGAGTAGTCAAATTATCAAAAGTATTGATAAATATATTACGGATATAGACCAGATCAAAGGGCTTGGGTTTTGTGTATCGATTGAGCATGCGAAGTACATGGCTGATTTCTTTAATAAAGCGGGTATCCCGTCAGTAGCTTTGTATAGTGACTCGAGTGGAAGAAAAGAATTACAAACCCTTCGGAAAGAGGCACAAAGCCAACTCGTTCAAGGGGAAATCAAGTTTATTTTTGTGGTCGACCTATATAATGAAGGAGTCGATATTCCTGGCGTCAATACTATTCTATTTCTACGGCCGACTGAGAGTTTGACGGTCTTTTTGCAACAGTTGGGACGTGGACTGCGTTTGGCGGAGGGCAAGGAATGTCTGACTGTGCTGGACTTTGTGGGACAGGCTCATAAGAATTATAATTTTGAGGAAAAGTTCCGTGCTTTGATTGGAAAAACCAAGCACTCTGTACAGCACTATGTTGAGAACGGTTTTGTACATTTACCAAAGGGCTGCTTCGTTCAATTGGAGAAGCAGGCAAAAGACTATATTTTACGTAATATCAAATCAAGTGCCAACACCCGAGGTAACCTGGTTGCCAAAATGAAATACTTTGAGGAAGATACTGGCCTAAGCCTTACCTTGTCAAACTTTTTAAAGCATTATCATCTTTCTATTTATGACTTTTATGGAAAAAATGGTGACCGCAGTTTTAGCAGGATGATGGTGGAAGCAGGGGTGGCACCGGATTTTGAGTACGCTGGTGAGAAAGTGTTCACAAAGAGATTGCCGAATTTGTTTCACTTGAATTCACGAAACCTTTTGGAGTTTTTGTTGGATTATTTAGAGTACGGAAGAATAAGGAATGAAGAGGAAAGATTAATGCTTGCTATCTTCTATTATTCCTTTTACAACTCACATCCCGCTAGTGAAGGTTGCATCTCTTTGGAAGAGGGGATCGATCAGGTATTATCACAGTCTGAGTTAAAGGACGAGTTTAGGCAGATTCTTCAATTTCTTTATCGATCGTTGGAAACAATGGAGATTGAAAATGATTTTGATTTTGCTTGTCCGTTAGGTGTCCATTGTAAATATAATACCTCGCAAGCGTTAGCAGCTCTTGGCTATTTCAATGAAAATCGTAGCCCTGCATTCCGTGAAGGGGTAAAGCATTTTGAGGATAAGAATCTTGATATCTTCTTCATTACCTTGAATAAATCGGAAAAGGACTTTTCACCATCTACCTTATATGATGACTACGCAATTAATGAAAGGCTCTTCCACTGGCAAACCCAGAGTCGAGTTGCGGAAGGAAGTAAAACGGCAGAACGGTATATATTTCATAAAAAGCGAAACCATAAGATTGCCCTGTTTGTAAGGGAATATAAGAAAGAAAATGGCTATACCTCACCATTCGTTTTCCTGGGAACGGCGGACCATGTGAGCCATTCTGGCAGTCAGCCGATGAGTTTTGTTTGGAGACTGAATGAAGAAATGCCATCTTACCTGGTGCCGAGAGCAAATAAGAATATCTTGTAAACTAACGAACCTTGTTGATTTCAGCAGGGTTCTTTCTGTGGTGGTAGTAAATGACTTCCGATAATAATCTAGGAATGCTCTCATTTTTCCTGTATTAATTGTTTTACTGCCGGGATATCCGCTAGCGACCACTTGAGCAATTCAAGATTGTCCCTTTTTAGCCAGACTAACTTAGAATGCTCACTTGGTTTAGGTGTCCCTTCGACAACTCTACATTTAATGGAAATTAGATTAATGATGAAGGTATCGTATTCGTGAGTGTTATCATTGTATACCTCTTTGAATGTTTCAATTTTGCAGTCTAACTCTTCACTTATTTCTCTCTCCAGGGCAGAGTAGATGTCCTCATTAGCTTCAACTTTCCCGCCTGGGAACTCCCATCTGTTTGGTATAGACATAACGGGCGAGCGTAACGCACATAGGATTTCTTGTTTCTCGTTTTCAATAATCGCTGCGACTACTTTAATTTGCTTTTTCATTGAAGCCTCCTACAATGTTTCCTTCCTACCTATCATACCATTTTTTATTAGAGGATTCTTAGTTGTTGAATTTTAGGGTCTTATATTGTCAGTTTGGCAATTAATTGATTGATAATCACTTGATAGTAAAAAGTTTAACTTGTTACTGGTCTCAATAATTAACATATTTTTAAGTGAGGCCGTAAAAGCTGTTGAAGGAGTAGTAGACTGTTAAGGTTAATTCAAAATATACAAACGCAGTTAAACTAAGAGAATGTGGTAGTGAATAAGGGGGAGCTTCAAAAAAATATAGATTTACAACGCTAAGGTGATTAAAGTCGTAGCACTATTTTACTTTAAATTGGTATATTTTATAAAAATAGTAAAGAGGGTGTATGAGATGGCCAAAGCAAAAAAGCCGTTATATAAAAGATGGTGGGTTTGGGTCATTGCGATTATTATTATTGGTTCCGCTATCAACGGCAATGATGATGACAAAGCGGACACAACCAAAAAGGAAAGCAAGCCGGTTGTCGCCGAATCAGTAAAAGATAAGTCAGGGGAAAAGAAAGAGGAACCAAGTACAGAGGTATCCAAAAAAGAAGATACGAAGGTAGAGGATAATGTTCCTGCAGAATATAAGTCTGCTTTGAAAAAAGCAGAATCCTACGCAAAAGCGATGAACATGTCCAAAAATGCCATTTATGAACAATTAACTTCAGAATATGGCGAAAAGTTTTCCGCAGAAGCTGCTCAGTATGCGATGGATCATCTTGAATTTGATTGGAAAGCAAATGCTCTGAAAAAGGCAGAATCCTATTCAGAAACTATGCACATGTCAAAGCAGGGAATTCATGACCAACTTATATCTGAACATGGTGAAAAATTTACTGAAGACGAAGCACAATATGCAATTGACAATATAAAAGCCGATTTTAATAAACACGCGTTGGAAAAAGCAAAAAGTTATCAGGAATCAATGAGTATGTCCCCAGAAGCGATAAGGGACCAATTGACTTCTGAATACGGTGAAAAATTTACACGAGAAGAAGCTGATTACGCTATACAGAATTTAAATAAATAAATAAAACGAATTTCCGCCCTCATCCTCTTACTTGGTTGAGGGCATTTTATTGCTGCTGGGCTACGCAAGCAGAAGTAGTAGTACTCCAATCTTTAATAAATGCAACAGAAAACCTTGTAAAAAACAAGAATAGGAGAAGTAAATAAATCCGCATTGTGAGGATTAATGAATATTTGTTTTGTCAGTAAATTAATTAAACATAAAAAGAATAATATGTATAGACCGGGGTATAAACGCAGAATTACAGCTGGAAATTTCGGAGCTATGTAAATGAATCGTAAAAAGTATTTTGAAAAATAGTATAGAGGGTGCATAGGAAATGGCAAAAAAAGAAAAACAGAAAAAACGCTTCGGTTTCTAAAAATTTAGTTATTTTCTATGAATTGAATAAATATAATCATCACTTTTCCCAACGAATGTCCTCTTTTCATACTTCATCCCTAACCGTTCAGCAAGTTTAATCGATGGCGTATTCTTATGATAAATAGTTGCAATGAGCCGCGTTATTCCTAGGATAGAGTTTATTGCTCTGAGCTGTTTTTTAGTAGAGGAAACTCATATTAGAGCACCCTTTGGTTAAGGTGAAATTATGCATATATTGTCACCTTATTATAATGGACAGTAGTTATTAATAATCTCCAAAAGTCGTTCCGAATTCTCAGTTGAGACACTTTCAGATAATCTAGCTCCTGCGATGATTGGAGCCCATTGAAAAACGTCAGACCTTAACAATCCACTCTTATCACAATAAAGTTGTAAATACATTTCAGCTATATCGGATGAAAATTGGGAATATAAAAGATAAGTCCGATATATATCAGCACGAATATCTCCTGCACTCGAATCAACCCAATCTATAACTACCAATTGGTTATTTACCTTAATCAAATTATATAAATGAAAGTCACCGTGACAGAGCCTATTCTCGTATGTAATTGATTCCAATTTCTTTAACAAATAAGATTTTTGTCTTTTATCTAAAATATTTACCAATTCAATTTGGCGGTATAATTTGTCATACATTGGTTCAATTGCATCGGGAATAATTTTATGAATTTCAAGTTGCATATTGACTGAAATATTCAAATAATATTCTGCTTGTTCTTTATCTTTCAACAATAAGTCTCCTAATGTTTCTCCCTTAAAATATTCCATTATTATTGCTTGTTTTCCGTTTATCTTGGTAACATCTAATATCTCCGGTACAGGAAGTCCACAAGAATAGGCATATTTTTGCTTATTTGCTTCATTTATGGATTCTGTATCTGGCAAATAATCGTTAAAAACTTTTACTATTTTGTTGTCGGAAAGATAAATTTTTGCGGTATTACCTATTGCAATGGGATTACCTAAATTCATTTAGTCCTCTCCCTACTTTTTTATCCTGCTTCGTTGATTGAATAATGGCAATTTTGCTTCTTCATATATATTAACATAAATTACCTATTCCTTTTGTTTAATATTTTGAAGAATTTTCCTTCAGCTATTGCATATATACCTTAAATTTTCTACTTCAAAACCGGACCTGTTAAATAAATGCAGCCTTTTTCTTATTTGACGAACGGGTGCATTACTGGAACAACGGTAATGCTTTTTCTTCTTGAAGTAACGGGCAGTTTAGTTTAATAAGAATAAGTGTTAACAAACTATTTGGAAAATTCAATGATAAAATTACTTTTAGCTGCAATTATTGATATAATTTAAGAAGTGAAAAGAAAAGGGTGAGTGAATGAGTTCTTGGAGGAACCCTATTTTTTTAATTTCAGGAATTGGAATTTCATATTTAGGAAATTGGATTTATTTAATTGCACTTAATATTTCAATTTTAAATTTAACAAGTTCAGCCGCAGCAGTTGCTGGACTTTATATTATTAGACCTATTGCTGTATTACTTACTAATACCTGGTCTGGCAGTGTTATTGATAGAGTGAATAAAAGAAGATTTATGATATTTATTGACATTTTCCGAGGAGTACTTGTTTGTATAATTCCTTTTATAGGAACATTATGGCTTATCTATTTAATTTTATTGTTAATTAATATGGTAGGAGCATTCTTCGGTCCGAGCTCTTCCGTGTATATAACAAAATTAGTTCCAACTGAAAATCGAAAAAGATTTAATTCCATTATGAGTATGGCAAGTTCAGGTGCATTTTTACTTGGTCCAGCAATCGCTGGATTTTTAATTATGTTTGTTGGTACAGAGCTATGTATTCTAATTAATGGAATTACATTTTTAATTTGTGCGTTCTTTATTTATCTCCTTCCTAATGTAGAGGAAAATTCTAATAGTGCTCGAGACCCTATACGTTGGCAAACACTTTTGAATGATTGGAAGGTAGTTAGACAATTTGTTATAAATGCCAAGTTTTTTATTTTTGTTTACTTATTATTTCAGGGTGCGATGTTAATCGGATTTGCGTTGGACTCGCAAGAGGTTACATTTATTAAACAATACCTTGATTTGTCAAATCGAGATTACGGGCTAATCGTTAGTATAACTGGTATCGGATCATTAACAGGATCGTTTGTTTCGTCAATGGTAGCAAAGAAGGTGCAGCTAAAAAATTATTTAGGTGCAGGAATGTTCTTTTCATCACTTGGTTATCTCTTTTTTTATTCGTCATATAATTTCATAACAGCGACAGTAGCTTTTGTGTTTTTAGGTTTCTTTATGGCATTTGCTAATACAGGTTACGCAACTTTTTTCCAAAATAGTGTACCAGTTGAAATTATGGGTCGGTTCGGAAGTATAGCGGATATGTTTCAAGGAATTATCCAAATTGTACTTACACTCATTTTGGGACTTTTCGCTGAATGGTTTTCATTACAATTTGTATGCCTTACATTTTCTTTGATTGGTACGCTACTTGCGTTAGTTCTTTTTATAACAATATTAATGCCTTCTAAAGCTATTTATTTTAGCGAGGAAAAGAAGGTTGTTAATGGTTAAGGGCTTTATTTTATTCAAAAATGAGAGGGTTTCCTTTATAGATAGAAAATATAATGAGCTGAAAGTTGATTTTTAAAAAGGATTACTACTTTCTAGAATTTGTATTTCTTTCTTCTTAAACAAACGGGGGCAATACTTGAAGAATGGGTGCCATTGCGGTGGCCATTTTTTTTTGAACTAAAGAAGCAGTTTAGCTCAAGAAGGATTTTTACACCTATTTGAAGAAATACATTCTGTTGATGAAGAGGAGTGTGTATTTTGTCATATTGGAGTACAGAAATGGTCGAGACACCTCGTGGCACTTTTGAGGTTTTTATTAAAGGAAATGGTTTACCTATCTGTGTGACTCATCATTACTCTGAATTTAATAATTCAGGGGATTACTTCGCTGAAGCTTTTACAGAAAATCATAAAGTTTTTCTTGTAAATTTAAAAGCGGCAGGAAACTCAAGTAAGGCTTCTCAAGCTCACGAATTAAGTATGTTTGATGCTGTTTATGACCTTGAAGCAATTAGAGAAGCATTGGGGTATTCTACTTGGACCTTTGCAGGGCATTCTACAGGAGGTATGATTGGGGTCATTTATGGGATTCATTTTTCAAAATCTCTTAATTCATTAATAATTGTCGGGTCTGCTGCCAGGAAATACGCTAATTCATCACCTCAATGTATCTATCATCCAGAACATCCTCAGTTCAAACGAATGCAGCAACTTATTGAGAGTTTAAAACGTTCTGACCTTTCTCCAAAAGAAAGAGACCGATTTTCTAAAGAAAGAACAAAGCTGTCTCTATATCGTCCAGACAAGTATGAAGATTACTTTTCAATAGATATTCATAAAACGATGTCTGCTTCAAGAATGAATTTTTTTATTAGAGAAGAAATGATTTTTGATGTAACTCGAGAGTTAGGAAAAATTTCAACCAAAACACTAATTCTGAGTGGACGTTATGATGTCCAATGCCCTGTTTCTTTTTCATTAGAAATGAATGAATTAATCCCAAATTCAGAGTTAATTGTTTTTGAAGAAAGCAATCATTATCCTTTTCTTGAAGAAAAGAACTTATTTCGTCAAGTTATCTCAAATTTCTTAAAAGAATCGCTCTAGATGAAATATGCTTTTAAAAGCTAGATTGTGAAAAATTGCACTTAAATATTGGGCCGGATAGACGAAGCCCATGTTAGGTCACCTTTACAGCGCATTACTCAACTTGAACGGGAGAAAATTCGCCAAGTGATTACTGAGGCTAAATTACTAATTAGCGGAATCAGAAGTAATCACTTGAAAAATGCCTACTTGAACCATTCTAATACTGGATTGTGGATGGAGTTCTAAGTAGAAAATAAATAGTTTACTAGTTGGGGTTAGTCTCCGTTGCTTCTAATCGGGAGATTAACCCCATATTTATTGATAAATAACCCTGACTCCATCAAGGGGACATAGGAGAATATTCCCATGGTTACCTAGGGATCTAGTTATATATATTGAATATTGTAAAATATCAGTTAAATAGGTTGCCCTCAAGGAAAATAGTGGTTAGTATATATTTAGAAGTTACATAGTGAATCACATGTTACTAATGCGATTAGGCATGGTGGTAAATGAGGGAACGGTTCCGTTCCTCAATTTCCACCATGCCTTTTTTATGTGGTCACCTGTAATGCATTCATTTTTAAAGGAGGTGGATTGATTCAAGTAAGAGATTATTAACAACCAAGTGGATGACATAATAGTAAGTTCATACGAAGGAGGAGTAATGATAATAATGAAAAAAATGTATCATTTATTATTCAGTTTCCTATTGCTATTTAGTTTGGTTCCTTTCGCTGCTGCCTCGGCCGAAACCCCTAATGCCTCAAAGGACGTAAAAACATTAGTAAGTGAATTATTCTATTATTATGGACAAGATGCACGTACAGATGTCCTTAGAACACTTGACCTGATTGAAGAACAATCTTTGGATGATTATAAGTTATGGAATTCAGTCATTAATAAATGGGACTGGATTGAGAATGATATGGTAGAAAATATAGATGTGGCTCCCGATGGTCTTCCGAATGATAGTACTCATGCCTTTATTGTTTTAGGATTTGCTTTAAATAGTGACGGTACAATGACAGATGAATTAGTTGGCAGATTACAAGTTGCCCTTAATAGTGCCAAAAAATATCCGAACTCTTATGTCTTGGTAACGGGCGGAGTCATGAAAAATGGTTGGACAGAAGGGGATCGTATGCGTGATTGGCTATTGGATCACGGACTTCCGATGGATAGAATCATTGTAGAAAACAAAAGTGCCAATACTGTTCAAAATGCATCGTTCAGCTATGATATTTTGTACAACAACTATAATATAAAAACCGCTTCGATTATAACTAGCCAATATCATTTAAAAAGGGCGAGTATCTTCTATTACACCATGTCACTTTTGAAAGCGGAAGAACTTGGAAAAACTCCGATTGAGTTTCTAGGACAAGGGAATGCAGGCTGGTATCGAGCAGATAAAACAGAAGAACCCATGAGCCTAAAAGTCAGCGGCATGTCATCCATTGCAGGTGTACCAAGAGCTAGCAATCTCCCTATCTCCAAACTGGAAGACTTAGCTATTGAAGGGGACCTAGCATACTACGAGGGTGAAGAATTAAATTTAACGGTAAATGCACAATATGATAGTCAGTATGTCCGTGACGTGACAGAACTTGCGTCTATTACGGGATTTGATTCAAGTAAAATCGGAGACCAAGAACTTGAAATCACTTATGAGGAAAACGGCATAAAACTAACGCAAAACATCGTGGTTAATGTCGCAGCAAACAAAACTGAACTAGAAAAAGCAGTTGGTGATGCTGAGAAAAAAGTGAAGTTTGACTACAAAGGAAAGAATTGGAATAATTTTACAACCGCACTAAGTCAGGCCAAACAAGTATTAGGAAATACTGAAGCGACGCAGGCAGAAGTAGATGCAGCACTCGATTCCTTAGTGAAAGCAATGGAAAGCCTTGTAAAAAAACCAGTAGTAGGAGAAGTAGATAAATCTGCGCTGGCAAATGCAGTGACCGATGCTAAGACGAAGCAAGCATCAAACTATACGGCTGCCAGCTGGACGGCCTTTAAAAAGGCATTAGCATCAGCGAAAGCGGTACTTGCCAATCCAACCTCATCTCAAGCAGAAGTAGATACAGCTCTTTACAATTTAAATGTTGCAAGTTCCAAGTTAGTATCCGCTGCAGTTCCAAAGCTCACAGTGAACGCATAAGCTGCCAAATGCAAAGGCTAAACCAAAAAAATTGGTTTAGCCTTTGTTTTGAGGTCAGCGCTGTATGTGTCCGGATATCTCACCGATATTGTTAGTTGCCGTTAAGATAAGGTGCGGACCGTTCTAACTCTAGGTCCACAATGACTGGCAGGTGATCAGAATAGGTCGATTGTAAAACCTGTTGACCGGAAAACTTCACGCCTTCACTAACGAAAATATAATCAATTCGTTTGGAAGGGTTTTTAACCGGAAAGGTATTGGCATTATCTGCACCTTGAAAAACATCAACAAGATTGCTGCCAGTGCGCAGTAATTCCACTTCTTCCACACCTGGTTCAGCGTTTAAATCACCCATGAGGATGGCCGGGGTTACTTTTTTTGAAAGAATATCATTGATTTCATTCGCTTGTGTCAATCTTTGCGGGACATCCAACCCCAAATGGGTATTGTAAACCCGAACGTGATTTCCTTTTACATTAACAGTGGCTTCCAGTAAGCCACGCTGCTCTTTTCCAAAGCTTGATAAAAGGTAATTCTGAGATTGGATAATCGGATATTTGCTCAGGATGGCCGTTCCGTATTGGCGGCGATCCTGTCCCTCTACAGCGGGGTTAAGGTCAAGATTGGCACCATACACGTAATGATATCCAAGCATTTCGGCGAGCACTTTGGCTTGATCCTCGAAATTGCTGCGTGTGCCATAATGCCGATCCACTTCTTGGATTCCCACAACGTCAGCCTGTTTCTCGGTAATCAAGTCCGCAATTCTTTGAAGATCAAGGACATTATCGTCTCCTACTCCATGGTGGATATTGTACGACATTACCTTCAAGTTAACCTCGTTCCCCCTTGGAAACTCAGATTCAGATGCTTGTGCTGGAATGCTGCTAACGGTTAAGAACGCTAGCACGATGGCAGCAATAAAACTTGTGAAAATTTTCCTCATTTTTGTAATCCCCTTTACTAAGTATTTTGAACCAACTGTCACTGTTAATTGGAACCTGCTCTGTGATGCCTCCTTTCTGGGTAAATTCTCTAGGTGGATATCTCGGGGGAGTATATTGAAAAAGCATAAAGCTTCTCCAAGCGTAGTGTAGGAAAAGAAGGAACAACAAAAAGGCAGGGGAACACGATGAAAAGGCCAATCCTTTTCACGTGCCGCCCTGCCTGATCGAATCAGTAACATGCGCATAATGTTATTTATGGAAAATTATAACTATTAATAAAGGTTATTTAAAGAGGAAAACGGCCTATTTCAGGCTGGGGCTAGAGTGGGATGAGAAACGTGAATTTCTTTTTAAGTAGTTGATTTTTATGAAAATAATATACCAGTATTTGCTATAATATGACTAAATATGGTGGATTGTGTTTAAGGGAGTGGAAGAATGGAAGCAAAAGTATTATGGAGTAATCTGTTAAAACAAGCTCAGGCAACGGAATTTGAAATACATACAGTACCCAGGAATCAAAGTACGCCTTTATGGTTCCAAGTGGGAGTTCAAGGGCACTATTTAATCATTAGTAAAGCGAAAAGAAATAGCCCAAGTGTCAGGATTTCCAAAGAGAGAAAAATCAGCTACAAGGATTTTGAGTTTGTGTTTGGTTTCTATGATAGATGGTTAAAAGGGGAGGCTGGAGTCGGGCAAGTAGCAGCACAAAAATCTCAGAACACTGCTTATATCTTCGCCCTCATTTCTGCTGTGGCTAAACAGGTAAGAATATAATCACTTGAAAATGTAGGAATGGGGTCGTGTTTCATGGATAAATCGTCCTTTAAAACAAGATTTATGGATTTGCTCAAAGCAGATGTGGAGGTTCTCACACAAGAAAGCAAAATCAAGTATATGAAAAAGTGGCTGCGGGAAAATGAGCAGGACCAACAAAGTCATACTGAGGTATTAGATAAACAAGAAGGTTTAAAAGTAGGGATATTAGTAAATACAACCATCAAAAAATTAGTAGCTTCCCAATCTCTTTCTAACGAGATGATCGTTTTGCTGCAGGATGAAAGGTACAGTAAAAATACCTTTGATATTAATTTTCCTTTTTTGAAAAAAGTGAAATGGAGAACCTCATTATCTGAACAAAGAAAAGTAAATGGCTATAACCGATATTGGAAAGATGAACTCTTGATTAACGGTGAAAGATATTTTGTATGTAGCCAATGGTATGAACGAAATAAGCCTAGGTTTTTCAAATGGCTTAATAACTTTGAAGATTAATCCAAAAGAGTTTCAAGTATAAAACATCAGTGTGAAGAAATAATTTGCAGAACGTACATTAGGAGATTTGTAGATGAGTGTGTTAAAGGTTTTTCAAATGCCGAAGCAAGTAAATATAACTGCGAGAAGTTCTAGTATTACTAATTCATTTGTAAATGGGATTATCCATACATTTATCCGACTGAAGAAGAAGTGGAGCTAGCACTTCAAATCCTTGATTTAAGTGCTGACAACCTAAGGTGTGCCTACTGTGGAGATAAATCAACTGAATGGGATCATCTTCGTCCTATAGTGAAAGGTAAAAAGCCAACAGGATATATTTCTGATATTTATAATCTTGTACCCGCATGTGGGAAATGTAATCAATCCAAAGGAAATAAACCTTGGAAGGATTGGATGATAAGTAATGCGAAGTTGTCCCCAAAAACAAGAGGGGTGCGAGATTTAGAAGCGAGAATTGAGCAGCTTTCAAATTATGTAAAATGGGGAAATGTAAATCCGATAGATTTTGAGTCAATTGTGGATTCAAAAATGTGGGAAAAGCATTTGGAGAATTGTGAAAAGCTGCATCAAGATATGAAGCAAGCTCAGGAACTGGCTATGATCATTAAACATAAAATAAGCGATGCTCTTCAGACAAAGGGAAACGATTGGAACCTGTTTTAGTACTGGTCATTTCTGTACTAAGGGATCCGGGAGAAGCAGGAAATTTGACTATGGATGTCGAATTACTTGTACAAAAACTTTAAAACTTCCTGCTTACTCAGGCAATCAAAAATTTTGCGATAATTCCTTAGAAGTAATTCCTTTAGATTAAAATTCCGTTTACTTATAAAGTGCTTCGAAACTTGAGCAAAACTTCCGATTGCCTATATTAGAACCGTCCCCCTGGAGACATCATAATCTAGGTGAAAAATATGTTTGTGAAAGTTTATCAGTATCATATTCAAAAAGATAAAGTAGAAGAATTTCTGGATTTTCAGGAAAAGGCGGCAAAGATTTACGGCAGGTTTTTGGACTTCCATACGATGTATCTAAACAGCAAAGAAGATGAAACAAAATGGTTTGAGATTACAAGATATAAAGACGAAGCGGAATACAAAAGGAGCTTGGCTGTAATAAATGAACAGGAAGAAATCCAAGAGTTATTCGCAGCATTCCAATCCCTTTTAGTCTCTGAAAAGAGAGAGATTAGCGATGAGGATTTTAGCGTAGGGAAAGAAATTGTAACAGCCGGCTGTTCAGAAGGAAACAATGGGGAAGTCGTCACTCCACAAAGAATCCCGGAGGAATTGTTCGGAAGGATCATTCAGAAATTGGGAGTAACTCTCCCATACCACTGCCGTGGAATCAAGATTACAGATGAGCTGATTAAAGCGGCTGTAGAGTCTCTAAATGAAGCCCCAGCAAAATGGCTGCTGCAGAATAGTCGGAATGAGGTAAGAAGAAGAACCCCGGAAGGATTGGATTTAGAAATAAAGAAGAAAATGGACTTTGATCTTAGAACCGCAAATATTATTTCGGATATCCTAGCCGAGGCAGGTATTGTGAGGATTGCGGATGTGGTTAACCCTAAAACTGGGCGAAAGGTGAAAGCAACACAATTATTAGCAGAATGGACCTGGTAAGAAGCCGGAACGATAACGAACGGGAGTGATACTATGAACCACTATCAAGCTATTATTTTAGCATTGGATGCCTTAGGCGGAGAAGCTACCATTAGGGAAGTGAATGAGTGGATTAAAACCAAGTACCCGAATACATGGAAGGATGCAGGGACAAATCTGGCTGATATGGTTCCTGAATTGTTAGGTGGGAATAAGTCATCAAATGTAAGTGATGAATATCGGGTTTTGGAGAGGGTATCACCGGGGCGGTATCGGTTTTTTTCAAAAGGTAAATAATTGCGAGTGACAAGTATATTAATCAATTTGGCAGGAAGAAATACTTGAGTGAAAATAGGTATCCTGTTTAGTTTGTTGAATATTAACAATTATCAGTTAAAAAGGTTGCCCCCAAGGAAAATAGGAAGCCAAGGAGAGACCTTGGTTTAAAATTTGCTTTGCTTACTCCAGAAATTGCACTATATGCGGAGGATGGTGCAAACATTATGATTAGTCCGGTTGGATAGAGAACCACCTCAAAGTGATGACAGAGACCAATTAATAAAAGGGAAATAATCGTTAAACATCTTTAATTGAAGTTTAGACTTAATTACATACATTACAAATTTATTATTAAGAAAGGGTTACTGTGGCTATCGTTTTTTTCTTGTTGGACTAACGTGGGCATTACTGGAACAACGGTAATGCTTTTTCTTATTGAAGTAACGGGACAGTTTAGTTCAACAAGTTGGATGAAATGCCATTTCTTTTTATGTTTCATTTGAAAACCTCTCAAGATAATTCAAAATAAATCCTCGGAGGTGCACTGGCACCTCTTTTTTTGGGTTGACAAATTTTTTAAATATAAATATAGTTTAATTGTTAACCAAATACAAAAATTAGTTTACATTTGAAGGGGAGAATCAATTGACAAATCCACAATTGAAATTAAGAATGATGATTGTGACAGCACTTTTTGCTGCAATCATTGGCGTAATGGCTCAAATTACAATTCCACTTCCGCTCGTTCCAATTACAGGCCAAACCCTTGCCATTGGCTTAGCAGCAACAATCCTAGGTTCTCGTTATGGAACCTTATCGGTCATTTTATATTTAATTATTGGTTCTGCAGGAGTACCTGTATTCGCTGAATTTTCAGGTGGAGTTTCAAAGCTTATCGGACCCACTGGAGGTTATTTAATTGGCTTCCTTCCAGCTACCTTCCTAATCGGATGGTTTATGGAAAAAACAGCCTTCAACTTCAAGAATGCTGTGATTGCTAATAGTATTGGAATGCTAGTTACTTTGGCATTCGGCACTACTTGGCTAAAGATTGCTGCCGAGCTTTCTTGGCCAGCTGCTTTTGCAGGAGGATTTACTCCGTTTATCATTGTTGGATTAATCAAGGCTGCCCTTGCTTCGTGGATTGGTGTCTTAATTCGAAACCGATTAACTTCTGCTAGGCTATTGTTTTCAGAAAAAAAAGACCAAACAAAATCAGCCTAAAAAACTTTAATGTTTGTAGTTTATGCTTCAGATCCATCGCAGGGAAAGGCTAATAAACTCTTAATTCTGCCGTAAATGTGTTCCAATCAGTGCAAATAAAGCTTTATTATTTATGCAACTAACGAGTGCAATAGTGAAAAGGCAGCGGAATAATCCGTTGCCTTTTGCCAACTCATTACTAAAAGTATTTTTTATAAAATTCTCTTCTAATACTCCCACTTAGCTGAGCATATATCCGAGTGGCTTCGCTTTTTTCGTGCCCTAGTAAACTTTGAATAACATCAATGGGAGCTCCGTTGTTCAATAGGTGTGTGGCATAGCTATGGCGTAGTTGGTGTGGATGGATTTCTTTGTTGATTGCTGCACGACTTGATTTCTTTTAATGATATACCTCATCTGTCGAATACTCATTTTATGTGGGTGACGTTCAGTAACAAAAATAGCTGGGTCCGTATCCTGGCGGAGATCAAAATATCGTTTGAGCAAGATTTCACACCGTATATTAAAATAGACCTCCCTTTCCTTATCATCCTTTCCAAGGACAATGGCAGAATGATTTGACCAATGAATAGACTTCTTTTCTAGTGAAACTATTTCACCTATTCAACAACCTGTTGAAAACATAAATTCGAATAATGCTTTTTCCATTGGGGTAAAACAGGCTTCTCTCAAATGTTCAATGCTCTTTCCGTTGAAAATTTTGGAATCCGTTTTCCTTGTTTAGGTTCTTTGATTTTCGCAGCTGGATTTTTAATTATATATCCTTCCTCGTGTAACCAGCGAAATATGGATTTTAATGAAGTGAATTCGATGAGCTAAACTTGATGACTTTAGGTGTTCACTACATTTTGCTAGGTATTCCTTCAACTGTTCAGTCGTTACAGATTCAATATTCACATCGTTAAAGTGTTTGGTGAGCAGCTTAAATTGGAGCTTGTACGCTTTTAATGTCTTGTCTCAATCAGTTATACAATGGAGTGCCTTTATGGAGTTTTTAAATGAAACCCAGATTACTTAATGGTGATAATAATTTTCTGTATTTAAGGAGGGACATAAGAGAAAATATTGAAAGAGCAAAAATACGAATAAACAACCCATCTGGTGGTTTTTAGAAGATCTTAGCTGACAATTTACTCAAACATTCTTCGTGTTACCCTGGCTTTCATAAGTTTGACATATCGAATTTTGTCGAAAAATGAATGAAAAAATTCTTTGTATAGTTTATAATGGATTAATCATATATATTATAAATCCGTCTATGGACGGTAGAGGTTCTAGCTACCCTCTCAAAAAAACTAAGGAAACAGCACTGCTTCTTTAGGCGTGCTGTTTTTTTATTGGAAGGAGAAAAACAATGTTAAAGAAAGAAAAAGCGGTAGTGGTTTTTAGTGGGGGCCAGGACAGTACGACATGTCTGATTTGGGCTATGGAACAATTTGCTGAAGTTACGGCCGTTACGTTTGACTATAACCAAAGGCACATCATAGAAATTGAAAGTGCTAAAAATATAACAAAAGAGCTTGGCATCATACACCATATCCTAGATATGAGCTTGTTAAATCAGCTTGCCCCGAACGCGTTAACCCGGGACGACATCGAAGTGAAGGATGGGGAAGACGGAGGGTTGCCTTCGACCTTTGTACCGGGAAGGAACTTGCTCTTCATGTCCTTTGCAGGGGTACTGGCAAGCCAGATTGGCGCGAAGCATATCGTTACCGGTGTTTGTGAAACTGATTTTAGCGGATATCCTGATTGCCGTGATATTTTTGTAAAGTCGCTGAATGTCACTCTTAATCTATCGATGGACCAAAACTTTGTCATTCATACTCCATTAATGTGGCTTAATAAAGCTGAAACCTGGAAACTGGCAGATGAGCTTGGTGCATTTGATTTTGTTAGGGAAAAGACACTGACTTGCTATAACGGGATCATTGCTGACGGCTGCGGCGAATGCCCTTCCTGCAAGCTCAGAAAAAAAGGCCTGGATGATTATATGGCAGAACGGGATGGTTTGGTTTGATGTACGGGTTTAGGATTGTCGATAAGCTGCAAAAAATTGATGAAGATATTAAACGTGACCAATTGAGATATCATTTGAAACGGGTTTTGGTCAGCAAGGAATTTACCTTTGATGCTGCGCATCATTTACATGACTATGAGGGAAAGTGCAAAAACCTCCATGGGCATACTTACAAAGTCATTTTTGGAATCAGCGGGTTCGTGGATGAGCGAGGGCTGATGATTGATTTTGGCGAAATAAAGGAAATCTGGAAAACCGAGATTGAGGTTTTCCTAGATCATCGATATTTGAACGGAACACTCCCGCCGATGAATACAACCGCCGAAAATATGGTTGTCTGGATCTACGAAAAAATGGCTGAATTGCTCAATAGAGAGGATCGTGCCGAACAATATAAGGGAGCACGGGTGGAATTTGTACGGCTTTTTGAAACTCCTACAAGTTATGCCGAAGCAAGAAGGGAGTGGATGGAGGTTGAGTAAGATTCCTGTCATGGAGATATTCGGGCCCACTATCCAGGGCGAAGGGATGGTCATGGGCCGTAAGAGCATGTTTGTGCGGACTGCCGGATGCGATTACAAGTGTTCCTGGTGCGACTCCGCTTTTACGTGGGATGGTTCTGAAAAAGAACGGATCCGAATGATGTTACCCAGAGAGGTTTTTCAGGGGCTAAGGGAACTTGCAGGGGATAATTTCAACCATGTGACAATCACAGGCGGAAATCCGGCACTAATTGGGGAGGCAATGAAAGAGTTTATCGAACTCCTTCATCAATCCAATATTGAAGTTGGCTTGGAGACCCAGGGAAGCAAGTGGCAGGATTGGTTTTACCTTATAAATGATTTGACGCTTTCACCTAAACCGCCGAGCAGCGGCATGAAAACCAATCTTGAGCTTCTGGATGATATTATTCAAAAATTAAGGGACTCCAACTCTAATTTTTCGCTGAAAATAGTCGTGTTCGATGATGCGGATTTCGAATTTGCCAGAATGTTAAATATGCGGTACATGAAATTTAACATTCCATTCTTCCTTTCGGTTGGAAATAGCAACCCCGGCGAGGATGGGGATATATCAGGAAGGTTGCTCAAGTCGCTGGACTGGCTTTGGGGTAAGGTTATAAATGAACCAGAAATGAACAATGTACGTCCTTTGCCGCAGCTCCATTCTTTGGTTTGGGCAAACAAGCGAGGTGTTTAAAGTTGAACCTGTCATATGAAGAATCAAGAGAAACGAAAGTAAATCAACTCGACGATAAGAATAGAAAAGTCGCTATCGCCTACCATTTTAAAAAGATTATGGAAGAATTGGGACTTGACCTGTCCGACCCTTCTCTAGAGGATACTCCCAAAAGAGTGGCGAAGATGCTTGTGGATGAAACTTGCCATGGCTTGTTCTCGGAACCGCCAGCAGTAACTACCTTTCCATTGGATGAAAGCACGACAAGGGATCTGGTTATCATTCGAGACATCCCATTCAATTCATTGTGTGAACACCATTTCCAGCCGTTTATTGGTACGGCTACAATTGCATATCTGCCTGGCAATAGAATTATGGGACTGTCAAAAGCAGCCAGAGTAGTAGATTACTATGCCTCCCGTCCACAAGTCCAAGAGCGGCTCACCGGGCAAATCGCGGATTTTCTAATGGCTGAATTACAAGCAAACGGAGTATTGGTAATGGTCCAGGCAGAACATATGTGCATGTCTGTAAGAGGAGTTAAAAAACACGGTTCAACAACACTGACTACTGCCATTAGGGGAGACATTGAAAAACAGGAGGTTATTTCTTCTTTACAACTGGATAGGAGATAAGTCCTTGGACTCAGAGGTTAAGTTTAATTTATATTTAGTTGAATAAAGGTATGAAAAGAATGCAATAGTTTTCATTTTACTTATAAACTGAAAACATTAAAAACTAATCATTCTTATTATATAAACAATGACATGAATGTAGGCTGTTTTTCATACTATATTTTTTTGGGGTGGAAAAATGCCTAGAGTAAGTTACCGAAGTTCAGACGTTGACTTAATGGCAAGGATGATGAGAGCAGAAGCCGAAGGTGAAGGACAACAGGGAATGTTATATGTAGGAAATGTAATTGTGAATCGTCTTGTAGCAGATTGTATAGACTTTAAGGGTTTAAGAACAATTAACCAAGTTATTTTTCAAGTACAAGGAGGAAATTTCTCCTTTGAAGCAGTTCAAAAAGGGAATGTATTTTATCAGAGAGCGAGAACTGCTGAAAGAAGATTAGCCAAAAAGAATTTGGATTATTGGAGAGACCACCCAGCGAAATATGCTCTTTGGTATTTTAATCCACATGCTCCATGCCCTCCAACATGGTACGGTCAACCTCAATCTGGTCAATTTAAAGAACATTGTTTTTATGAACCAAAACCTGGAACATGTGATAGTGTTTATCGCGGTTAAGCTTACTCTTTAAGTAAGCTTTCAGACTGTCGACGAATTCGACTATAATCGGATTTGTCGACGGTCTTTTTTTGGGGGCAATTGTCACTCTAGGGAATATCCATGATAGCGTCATTTTAGAGCCACTGCTTGAGAAGGTAATTGAAAAACACGGGGAACCCGAAGCTGTTGCTGCTGATGCTGGATACAAAACACCTGCTATTGCTCAATACGTATTTGAAAATGTTATGACTCCTGCTTTACCATATACACGCCCTCGTACGAAAGAAGGCTATATGAAAAAACATGAGTATGTTTATGATGAATACTACGATTGATATATTTGTCCGCAAGGACAAATACTGAAATATGCAACGACGACGAAGAATGGAAAGCGTCAATACTTCTCTAATCCGCTTGAATGCCAAAATTGTCCATTGCTTTCAAAATCACACAGAATAAAGAAAATAAAAAATTGATTGAGCGGCATGTGTGGGAGCATTACATAGAAGAAACTGATCATCTTCGTCATACACCAGAGAATAAAAACATTTATGCAAGACGGAAAGAAACGATTGAACGTGTCTTTGCGGATGCTAAGGAAAAGCATGGTATGCGTTGGACAACCTTAAGAGGTTTAAAAAAATTGTCCATGCAAGCGATGCTTACTTTTGCTGCCATGAACTTGAAGAAGATGGCAAGCTGGACCTGGAAGGGTTCAGAAATGGAGTATTTATTAGAAAATTATTTTAGTTTTTTGTATTCCTTTTTGATTTCTTCTACCGTAGAATCAATCTGTTCTCCCCAATGATCGTTAATAGTTTTGAAGATTACCTTACCGTGCTGATCAATCATAGCGTATCCTCTGTATGCCACATCACCATTCTTCATCCCGATAAAATCAATTAATTCTAAGTTTGGGTCTGAAACAAAGGTAAGGCTTCGCCCATAATTATTTTCTAATTCTTTGTATAACAGTGGTTGTTCTTCGGGCAAATCTTTACTAAGCACGTAAGTTTCAACATCCATGCCTTCTAACTTATCAAGATTTTCATGCAACTGAACCAGTTGCTGATGGCAGAGTCCTCAGGTGTATGAGGTAATAAAAAAGAAAAGGTAAGGTAACGAACAATCAACAAATTCAATCAAGATCATCATTTCAATTGTGATTGTCCTGATTTTGGGCATTGGTTTATTCTTGCTCTTTGGAAGGAAAAAATAGATTGGATATTTTTTTCCGTTATTTGAAATCGGAAGTTATCTCGTTTTTTCGATTTTAATCGGACCTGTTGCTTGGTTTTCAAACGATCAACAAAAATGGCCCAAATTTCTACGGTGGTTCCCCCTTAAGGGTGTCACTTTTCCATTGATGAAGCCCCTTTTTATTGCATATTTGAGTAACAAAAAAAACGTCTGGATTACAATAAAAAATGAACTTTGGTGGATAATACTTATATTGGTATTAAAAAATTCGATGCTTTATCGGAAAGGGAATTTCTGAGCTATGCTGATGGAATATGTAATTTTGGTAGCAATGTGGTGGTTCGGAATTGTTGGCTTTATTTTGTTTATCCCACAAAAGGATCGGCGTAAGGGTTTGTTGGCATTCTTATTGTTTCAAGCAATCATTTGGATTTGTGATATGCCTTCTTTTACATATGGTTTGTTAAGTGCGCCTGTACGGCTTTTACCTAAAGCGACAGATCTTTCTGTTACTATCAATTACTTCTTTTATCCCGTATTGTTTTCCATCTATTACGTCCATAATAGAGCAAAACGTAGTCGATGGTCTCGATTTACCTATTTTTTTGTTTGGGTCTCTATCATCACCTTATATGATGTTGTTCTCGAGAGGTATACCGATTTATTAGAATATGGACGCATGACGTGGTTTGGGATGTGGCTTTACATTGGTTTTCTCTTTTACGTAAGTCAAGTCGGCTGTAATTGGTTCTATAAGGTAAAGCCTTGTTATAACTCACACGTTGGAGGAACTTATGAGGATTGAATGGTGGCTCTTGTTATTAATGTACGTAATAGCAACAAGTATTCTTTTTTTCATACCGAAAAATAAAATCCCACTAGCGGTAGTGGCATTTTTGTTCACACAGCTTATTACTTTTATTATAGGTCTAGTGGTCGTACAGTTGGGACTGCTTGAATACCCTGTTCGAACATTTGCGACAATCAATCGGGCAAGCTTCGACTATGAGTATTATTTCTTTCCAGTCACTTGTGCTGTCTTTAATGCAAGGTATCCAAATAATCGAGGTACTCTTATTCAATTGGGATATTATGTCGGTTTTAGTTCAGTGCTGACTTTGGCTGAAGTCATTATAGAAAAATACACCGAGCTCATTAAATACATACATTGGGAATGGTATACCACTTGGATAACGATTTCTATTTCATTTTTTATAGTGCGTTCATTTTGTGTTTGGTTTTTCTCAAAGGCTTGAACTTAATACTTGTGCTAAATGAGTATCGGCAACGCAGCTCTAAGCTAAAATTTATTTCATCACATTAACGTTAACTCAAACCGTTCTATCTTTCCTTATTAAGCTATCCTGCCTTTAGTTTAATTAGTACTACGAAAAAAGCGTTAATCCTTGATCAACGCTTAAATAAGATGGGATATGCATTTATTTCTTCAAATCATACCTTCTAGTACTAACTCCAATCTACAGGAGGTTTAACCATTTGTACTTTAAATCCAAGCTCTTTTCCAGCTGCCATAATGAACTCTTTTCTAAAAAAATAGCTTCTGCTGCTTACAATTTTTCCGTTTTCGACTTCATGCATCTGAATATCGTGAATTTCAGGGCCGTCGGCACCCTTGGTCAAAACGATGATAACCGGCTTATTCCATAGAATAAATTCTTCCGCAGTGTGTCCTGGCAATCCAAATCGTAGTGAACCATTACGTATTTCATTCTTATTAAATTCCTGAAAACCAAGAAAAGCCTCGTTATGTGCTTGTTCACTATATAGACTCAGCATACTATCTAAGTCACCATTATTAAATGCTTTTAAATAGGCTTGGATTGTTTCATCATTCGCTTTTTCTACAGTCGATCCTTGTTTCGGCTTTGCAAAATCAATGAGTTGAATTTTCTTCCTTACACGCTGAACGGTAGCATAGACCCCTCCTGGAGTACTCTTTACAATCCCGGCAATTTCATCAGCGTTAAAATGGAAGATATCAAATAAAAGGTACGCCATAGTCTGCTTAGGTCTAAAGTGTGCTTGAAATGAGGTTAATACTTCCTCTAATAGTAATCCATCTGAGAATTCAATACTTGGTTCCGTTATTTCTTCTAAACTTCCAATTTCTCTTTTTAGTTTTCTACACTGGTCCAGCCAAGTGTTTGTGGCAATCCTAAAGAGATAACTTTTTTTATCGATGACTTTATCCCATTGCTGTGGAAGTAATCCAAAGGATTTAATAAGAGTATCTTGAAAAAGGTCCTCTCCATCCCAAGTTGAGCCCGTAACATACCTGCAATAGTTCCAGAGATCTAAAGAATAAGGCTGAATCATTTCCTCATAATTATTTTTCAGTTTTCTTGTTTCTACAACGAGATCGCTATGTAAAGTTTCTTTCATTCTGCATCCCTCCCAATTGGTTTACATTAATAAGACGAATAACTATAGCAAAATTATACTTCTTCCTCCATTATTTATTTTAACTTTTTTCTTCAACTACCCATTTAGTTCAATAAAAAATGGCCACGGATGTCAAGCACCGTGGCCAGTCAGAAAACGAAGAAAGATATTACTTTTTCCTAATGCACATTGACTTTCATCGCTGATAGTAGGAGTTTATTCTGTTTCTTCTCCAGAAGGCCGAGTCGTTTGGGTTGGAAGGGTATCCCAAAAACTTGTATCCATATTTTCAATGGAACCATCAGCGATCGCTCTAGTTGCTGCATCAAGGGTGGTGATTGTTTGCTTAATTAAATAACCATTACTTTTTTGTCCAAGCGCGTAAGACTCATAGTAATGATCAGACATGCCGCGCATTTCAAAGAGAAGGGTGGAAATATCATATTGAACAGCGGCACCATTACGGCCAATTCTTTCCTCTGAACCGCCATTGTATTTACCAATATTACCCCATCCCTTGGAGTTAATGGCATTGAACACGACAGCTCCTAATTTTTTTGAACGTTCGAGGACCTCCGGCTTTACATTCGGGTTTGTCGGATAAAGAATCGACCCTGAAACATATTCACCGTTTATTTCACTTTGAGTTCCTTGGTGATGGAGATCAATCATATAATTGATGTTGTACTTACTTAAGACATTATTGTGCAATGCTTGAGTTTCTGGATATATTTTGGCAACATGGTCACGGTTTAAATCTGCACCAACAGCATTATAGCGAGTCAAATGCCTTCCGCCGTCAGCGACATAATCCTCAAGGGAAAAGTCGACATCACCCATTGCTCCGTCAGCGTTTAACATTGGTACGACGAGGATGTTTACATGATCAAGCACATCTTTCATTTTGTTCGTACCTAAGTGTTTGATAAATTCTAGAGCGCCTTCCGTCGTCAGTTGTTCATTGCCATGTTGTTGGGTTAAAAAGAGAATAGTAGGATTGCTAGGGTTAGTGATATATTTTGCGAGGTAAATATCACGGCCTTTTAAAGTTTGACCAATCACTTCTAGTTCCATTGCATTTTGTTTTGCATCTTGGGTTTTAAGAACGTCAACTAGTTCGTTGTATGTATGTAGGATAGAAGTCTGGATTGACTCATTTCCGCCATAATTCGGTCCTTCACCGACAGCCCCCACATAATGAGGAGCACTCACAAGTCCTCCTACTGCCATTAAACCAGATAAAGATAACGCAATGACTTTCTTTTTCATTTTATATCCTCCTTTTGGTATAAATGTAGAAATATTCAAAAATTTAACTACAAGGAAAATATTACAAATAAAGCGGGGGCTTGTACATAGTGATTAATGACTGACTTTGTCATCCTTCAATTTTCCTATATAGGGTTATTTTGGAATAATGCAGCGGCAGTATCTCCTACTTTAAAAAACCATCTCTCTAATTGCAAATGCAGGAATGTGGATAAGCTTTTGTAGGCTGATTTCTAGAATGAATCTTCCGAAAATACTAAACATACAGAATGTTAACCGTTGACAGTTAACATGAATTATCCTAATATTGAAAATATGTTGAGAAAATGCTTACGGAGTGGTTTAGAAAGGAGGGCGCTTTCATTGACATCGATTGTTAGAGATACACTTAATACTCAAATCTATCAAATATTGAAGAAACGTTTATTGGAAGGCGAATACATGCCTGGTGATAGATTGGTAGAAACAAAATTGGCGGAAGAATTCGGCACCAGCCGCGGACCGGTACGTGAAGCTTTAAAAATCCTTATTCAAGATGAGTTGCTTGTGCAACAGGGGAATGCCATACAGGTGTACAGCCCTTCTACATCCGATATGATTGATATTTATCAAGTTCGGCAGCAAATGGAATCGCTTGCAGCTAGATTAGCTGCTCTAAGAATTGATTCTTCCGAATTAGAAATGCTGGAAAAGATTGTGGAAGAAACAAAAATTGCCTGGTTAAACCAGGATAAAAATCAAGTAGTAGAATTGAGTATCAAATTTCATGAGATTATCCTGAATTCATCTGGTAACCGCCAGTTAATTTCATTAACGAATATGATTCGGGATAAAGTGACCTATCTAAGGAACAGTGTTGTGAAGGAAGCCATGCAAGATGAGAGTCCTATCGAGGAACATTCACGCATCCTTTCAGCACTGAAAGAAAGGGATGGAGATAAAGCCGCCAAGATCATGCTTGAACACATTGAGCATGATTTATCGGCACTTATATCACTTAATAAGTAGAAATTTTCACGGTGAGACTATAGGGGGATACACACATATGGGAAAAAAAGCGTTGGAAGGTTTAAAAGTGCTGGAAATGGGACAGCTCATTGCCGGTCCATTTGCCTCCCGGTTATTAGCCGAATTTGGTGCTGAGGTGATAAAAGTCGAACCTCCCGCTAAGGGTGATCCAATCCGAACATGGCGGGTGATGGAAAACGGAACAAGTCTATGGTGGTATGTTCAATCCAGAAATAAAAAATCAATTACGATCGACCTGAAGCATCATGAAGGACAAGAGCTGATCCGCGGGCTAGTGAAGGAAATTGATATTTTAATAGAAAATTTTCGCCCTGGAACATTGGAAAAATGGGGTCTTGGCTACGAGGACTTAAAGAAAATTAACCCAGGTCTGGTGATGATTCGGGTGTCCGGGTATGGTCAGGATGGTCCGTACAAAGATAGACCGGGTTTTGGATCGATTGGGGAAGCGATGGGAGGCCTTCGCTATATCACGGGATATCCAGACCGGCCGCCGGTACGAGTAGGGGTAAGCCTTGGAGATTCGTTGTCATCGCTGTATGCGGTAATCGGTGCCTTAATGGCTGTTTACCATCGTGATGTGAATGGTACAGGTGAGGGACAGGTCATTGACGTTGCCCTATATGAATCGGTGTTTAGTTTAATGGAAAGCGTTTTGCCCGAATATGACCGTGCAGGCTTGATTCGGGAAAGGTCGGGAAGTATGCTGCCGGGCATTACACCTTCGAATACATATGTTTGTTCTGATGGCACGTATATCGTGATTGGGGCGAATGGCGATGCCATTTTTAAAAGGCTTATGTACGCAATGGGACGAGATGACATTGCTGAAGATCCACGCTATGACAACAATGCCAAACGCTCTGAACATGCTGCCTTCTTAGACGGTCTTATCGAAGATTGGGCGAAAAGTTTGCCATTTGAGGCAGTGAAGGAAGCATTAGATAAAGCGGGGGTCCCGGCAGGTTCGATTTATTCGGTGGAGGATATCGTCAATGACCCGCATTACCAAGCCAGGAAAATGATTCAGGAAGTAGCCGTTGATGGTCTTGGTATGTTGAAGATGCCTGGAGTTGTACCAAAGATGAGTGAAACTCCTGGTGAAATCGAGTGGGCAGGACCCGCATTGGGGCAGCACACCGATGACGTTCTGGGCGGTAAGCTGGGTCTGACGGAAGAGCAAATGAATGCTCTAAAAGCAAAAGGGGTTATCTAGATTCTAACCAATTCTTAAAGCGTGGGATTTCTTACAATTAAAGAGGGGATGTCGTATGAACCTTCCGGATAAGGTAGAAATAATTGAAGTAGGGCCAAGGGACGGAATTCAGAATGAACCTAACTTTATCCCGACTGAAAAGAAAATTGAGCTGATCAATGCACTTAGCAAAACAGGAATCAACCGGATGGAAGCCGTTTCCTTCGTCCATCCCACATATGTGCCGCAAATGAAGGATGCAAAGGAAGTGCTTAACGGCCTAGAAAAGAACCCTTCCGTTCAATATATGGCGCTGATTCCTAATGAGAAGGGGTATGATCGGGCGATAGAAAGCGGTGTCGATTCACTAACACTGGTAGTAGGAGCAAGTGACAGCTTTAATTTAAAAAATGTAAAAATGAGCCGGGAGCAATCGATGACGAAGCTAGCAGCGGTAATCGAAAAAGCAAAAGCAAATGATATTTTTGTCCGCTATAGTATTGCTACTTCCTTTTGGTGCCCGTTTGAGGGAAAAGTAGATGCCGGCCTGGTTCTCAAAATGGTTGAAGAAGCAGAAATGCTCGGTGCCGATGAAATTGTTCTTGCCGACACGATTGGCAGAGCAAATCCAAAGCAGGTTTTTGACTTATTTCAGGCTGTTGCTTCATTAAAAACAAAGGCCAGTATTTCTGCTCATTTTCATGATACGTATGGCATGGCACTGGCAAATGTCATGGCTGCCTTGGAGGCGGGAATCACTCGGTTTGATGCTTCGATCGGCGGTCTTGGCGGCTGTCCATTTGCGCCTGGCGCAGCTGGTAATGCGGCTACAGAGGATCTTGTTTTCATGATGCATGAAATGGGCATTGATACAGGAATTGACTTCGGGCAGCTTCTAGCCTGCGTCGAATTACTGAAGCCATTTACCAATCGGGAATTGACGGGTCATCTTCATAAAGTAAAAGGCTGCCAATCCTAAATAAAGGAACATCATAGAGTTGTTTTAGCAAGTGTAGGAGGGGTGCCGGATCGTGAGTCGTTTAATTGTTTAATAGGATACTCTATCGAATACGGCAGGTTTGCAGAAATGAAAAATAGTTGAGGGGGAAGGGATATAAAATGAAGAAGGTAATTTCAAGTTTTCTAGCCTTAGTTTTATTAATGGGAATTTTGGCAGCTTGCGGGGGAAAGGCAACAAATCAATCTGCTCCGGATAACGGAGACAAAGCTGAAGGCAGCAGCGGAGATGGATACGAAGAAGCAACCATTCGTTTAGCGTACAATCTTCCTCAAGACCATCATATTTCTGTTGGAGTTGAACAATTTGCCAAGAATGTTACCGAAAAATCCGGTGGTAAGGTAAAAGTACAAGTATATCCAGCGGGGCAGTTATTAAGTGATAAGGAAATGAACCAGTCGATCCTGACAGGCGGGGTAGAGATGGGATTAAACTCGGCAACACTTTGGGCTTCGACCGTTCCGGCCATGGGGATCTTTGACGTCCCTTATGTGTTCCATGATTATGAAGCTGCTGGTAAGGCGCTTTCAGGTGACATGGGTGACAAACTAAAGTCTGCTATGGAAGAAAAAGGGGCAAAGGTATTATTATTTGCTGACTATGGTTTCGCTCAATTTGCTAATAATGTGAGACCGCTTAAAGCGCCTAAAGACTTTAAAGGCTTAAAGATTAGAAGTATTGGTGACATTCCATCTGAACTGATTAAATCCTATGGAGCTTCTCCAGTGTTTATGGGCGCCGGGGAAGTGTATATGGCTTTACAGCGTAATACCGTTGATGGTGCAACCTCTGGAACTACTGCGATGCTGCAAAGAAAATATGATGAAGTGGTAAAATACTTAACCATTAACAATTACGCTTATTTAGAGTTTATTTTAGCTGTCAATAAAGCTTATTGGGATAAGCTTCCTGCCAAAACACAAAAGTTAATTGAAGAAACGGCCGCGGAAACTGAGCAATGGATCCGTGAACAAGCAAAGGCTGAAGATACTAGAACCGCTAAAGAACTTGAAAACAAGGGTGTGGAAGTTTACGTTGTTCCAAAAGAGGATCTAAAAGTTTGGAAGAACGAGGCTAAACCAGTCTATGATATTTTTGAAAAACAAGCGGGAGACCTTGGTAAGGAACTTCTCGACATTGCTGAAACGCAAAACTAAACAAGTGGTTTTATTGAATCACCTGGGAGCACATGTCTCTCAGGTGAATTTTAAATCATGTCCTTTCTGACATAGTTTGGAGGCAAAAATGGATTTCTTTAAGACGCTTTATAAATTCACCGATAGAATCATTCATCTTGGAGGAATCATTTCAGGCATATTCGTAGTGCTTATGACAGGAATGATCTTTTATGAGATAGTGTCTCGTGCTATTTTCAATTCACCAACCATATTTGCGACAGAATTATCCATCTACTCGTTGATTGGAAGCTGTTTTTTCGGAAGCGGATACGCGTTACGAACCTATTCCCATATTACAGTCGATCTTTTAACAAATGCTGTACCAGTAAAAGTAAAAAATATTTTGGAGGTAATCTCCAATATGTTAGGACTCCTGTTTAGTGTTATTTTCACCTATTACTCGGTCCTGCATGTACTAGGCACTTATACCATTGGAACAACCTCTTCTTCACTATTAAGGGTGCCGATGTATATACCGGAGATGCTGCTGCCGATTGGCGGGGTATTGCTTTGCCTGGCATTTATTTTACAAATCATTGATGTTTTGGGACGGAAAGGAGAGGCTGCCGCATGAATATATTTTTCCTTGGAGGCATGGGGACTCTCCTATTAATTGGTCTGCCCGTTGCCTTCACGCTAGGCTTACTAACGATCGGCGGAATGTATTTCTTTAATGGGGGGACGCTGGCGTTCAATCAAATACCGATTATTTCATATAAGGCATTGGATTCCTTTGAGCTAACGGCTCTCCCGTTATATGTACTAATGAGCCAGATCTTATTAGTTTGTGGTGTGGGCAAAGATTTATATGAAATGGCAAGCAAATGGTTCAGACATTTACCTGGCGGGCTTGCGATTGGAACGATTTTCTGCTGTGCCATCTTTGCTGCGATTTCAGGTTCAAGCGTGGCGACGGCTATAACCGTTGGTTCAGTGGCAATTCCAGAAATGGTTCAACGAGGCTATACGAAAAAGTATGTTTTGGGCTTAGTAGCAGCAGGCGGTACATTAGGGATTTTGATCCCGCCCAGCGTTCCGATGATTCTTTATGGAAATATCACGGGAGAATCGGTAGGCAGACTTTTCATTGCAGGGATTGTTCCTGGTATACTCCTTACCATACTTTTCACCATTTTTGCCTCTTGGCAGACAAGACATATAAAGGACAAGCCTGCTACATGGGGGGAAAGGTTCGAAGCATCGAAAAAGGCTATATGGGGGTTAATCCTGCCCGTTATCATTATCGGCGGTATTTATTCAGGACTGTTTACACCAACTGAAGCGGCGGCAGTGGGGGTAGTCTTTAGCTTATTAGTTGCTGGATTAGCCTATAAAAATCTAACGATTAAAAATATGAAAGAAATCTTATTTTCAACCGTTCAAACAAATGCCATGATTCTTTTCATTATTGTTGGTGCGATGCTGCTTGGATTTATTTTAACGGTTCTGAGAATACCGCAAACCGTTACGGAAATGGCGACATCATGGGATGTATCCCCTTGGGTTATTTTTATATTAATCAATATCATCTTGTTGATCCTAGGGTGTTTCCTGGAGACGGTGTCTATTATCGTGATTACTGTTCCTATTTTATATCCAATTATTACTTCTTTAGGTTTCGATCCAATCTGGTTCGCTATTATTTTGGTTATTAATATGGAATTAGCCTTAATTACACCACCTCTCGGATTAAATTTATTCGTATTAAAG
This sequence comes from Neobacillus sp. B24, assembly GCF_055381825.1. NCBI lineage: Bacteria > Bacillati > Bacillota > Bacilli > Caryophanales > Bacillaceae > Neobacillus > Neobacillus sp. B24. The sequence goes on from NZ_AP035777.1 coordinate 918,278, forward strand.
GGAGTAGACAAATCCTCCTCCATGTCACTGATTGTCCGGGGTGTTATTCCCTATGCGATTATCATGTTATTATTCATGGGACTGCTTGCGATATTCCCGGAAATCGTTACATTTCTTACGAATACAAGCAATATAAAATAGCAGAAAGCACGTGGCCGGCATCTTTAGGGTGCCGGCTTTTGTGCGTCGATTATACCAAATGTTTCAATCCTATTAAAAAAGCACGCATACTATATCTTTTTTATAAGATTAACTTTATAATTCGCACTAGATGACTTTTTTAGGGAATTTATACTTCTAGCTTAAGAAGGGAGATTTAATGATGAAAAAATTGATGTATACATTAATAGCCGGCCTAATGGTCTTTGTTTTAGCAGCATGCGGCGGAAACGAAGAAGGTAAAGAAGCCAAAAAAGATGAGAAGGCAAAAACTGCAGAAACTGCCCAGCAGAAGGAACAGCAAAAGCAAATGGCAGAAATGCAGAAGAAATTAAAAGCCCAGCAAATTGATGAAAAGAAAACAGTTGCTGTCGTGAATGATAAAGAAATCTTTGGAAGCGACTATAATAGCCTTTTATCATCTATACAAGGACAAATGATGCAAATGGGACAAGATCCGACTTCTAAAGAAGCGGCCGAGCAAGCGAAAAACCAAACCATTGACAACTTAGTCGGACAAACGCTTCTTCTTCAAGAGGCAGATAAACAAAACTATACAGTTTCAGAGGATGATATTAATAAGCGTCTGGACGAAGTGAAAAAACAGTTTAAAACGAAAAAAGAATTCGAAGCCGCCCTTCAGAAATCCGGCATGGATTTAAAAACCTTCAAAACACAAATAGCTGACGATATTAAACTTAATCAATATGTTGAGAAAGAAATGCCGGCTGGTGAAGTATCCGATGAAGAAATTCAAAAAGCGTATGATCAATATGCGGAACAAGGAAAGAGTGCGGGGCAAGAAGTTCCAAAGTTTGAAGACGTAAAGCCGCAAATTCAACAATCTCTTCAACAGCAAAAACAACAGGAAAAACTTGCTAAACAGGTGGCAGAATTAAAGAAGAATGCAAAGATTGATATTAAGATTTAATAGCTTATACACAAAAATGAATAACACAGAGGGCTGTTAACAAATGCCCCTTCAAAATAAAAAGAAGATGAATCCCTTCAATACGATAGGTCGGGGTCATCTTCTTTTTATTTAAGCAAAAAAGACCGCCGCAACTTTTCTTCTTGAACTCTTGCCTCCGTTAACTTAAGTACATTTCTTCGAAATATAATCGAAATGCATCTTCTTTATTTAAACACTAATAAACTAAATATATTAGGTTATTCTAACTGTATATTTAGCAAATATTGGGGAGGAAGTTTAATGGAACGTTTACAAGAATTTGACAAGATTCTATACGGTAGAAAAGAGAATACCGATTCTTTAATTAATTATTGGACAGACTATTCTAATCCTTCTACGTGGCAGTTTTGGGTTTTAATCGCTATTCTTTTAGTCCCATTGGTTCTTCTTTATATTAAAATTGACCGAAGTAAAGTATTTCTAATTGGTTTTTATGGATATAACGTTCATGTTTTTTTTACATTTATCGATTTATACGGTATAAATAGAGGGTATTGGCATTACCCTTATCAGGTTATCCCAGCTCTGCCAAGCATCTCATTGGATACTTCCCTGGTCCCTGTGGCTTTCATGCTCATTTACCAATGGACATTAAATAATCATAAAAATTATTACCTATATGCTATAATAACTGCTGCTATATTTGCATTTATTTTAAAGCCTATTTTAGTAAGTACTGGTCTTTTTAGAATGTACGGTGGAATTAATTATTTTCACATATTTTTTGGATACGTATTTGTACTTTTAATAGCAAAAGTTATAACCTGGTTATTTCATAAATTACATAAACCTAAATTCTGAGTAGACAATAGTAAAGTACTCATAAAATATGGGTGCTTTTTCTACAATCAACTTTCTTTTCTTCTATCATCAATCAATGGACTGTAAGTTCAACAAAAAAGGCGTTAATCCTTCTGGGATCAACGCACACGTTTGTTTAAGTGAAAACGTTCACCATTAGGAAACAATTTTATATCAAAATAGAGCCTTGTTTATTCATTGTTTACTTATCAAATTTTCGAATGTCCTAGGTATAACCACTTGCATAAGAGATAACCTATATTATGGAGGCGCTAAACATGGGTCGAAAATTTGAAAAAAAACTTATAATATGGCTATATTTCTTTGGTATTAGTTCCTTTATTTACTTAATTAAAAAACCACTTGCAAAGGACTGGCTCCTTGTTTTCTTTATAAAAAGTTATTATGCATCATTGGTCGATCAACTGGTTGTAAATAAAGGCTATGTTAAATATCCCATCCGATTTCCAAAACAAATTAAAACAAGTGTTGTGTTTGACTACATACTTTTCCCAATTTCTTGTGTCTTTTATAATCAACTGACAAAGGATTCTCGCATCCTTCAGTGCCTTTTAAAAGTTCTGTATTTCAGTGTACCGATGACTATTACTGAGCTATGGCTAGAAAAAAATACACAGCTTGTTAAATATAAAAAGGGGTGGAATTGATAATCTGGCACCCATGTCAAGGACACATGAAAAAAAGAGTTATGAAGCTAAAAGATGATTCCTATATTGAATAGGGGTCATCTTTTCTAAATTCCATTGATATCGATAATTGTTATAGTAAACCATGTAATGATTTATTTTCGCCTCCAGTTCATCTAATGTTTTACAAGACTGGTAGTCTACCTCATCCTTTAAATGCCCAAAGAAAGACTCCATCGGGGCATTGTCCCAACAGTTTCCTCTCCGAGACATTGACTGGTCTAAACCATGTCTTTTTAACAATTTCTGATATCTTGGGCTTGTGTAATGGCTCCCTTGATCAGAATGGATAAATGCCTCCGAATGTAAACTAATTTTCTTATTTTTCATTAATTTATCGATGGTCTTTGTTGCGATATCTAAAGTGATACGATCTGAAATATGATAAGCTAATAACTCATTGGTGGAGGCGTCTTTTATGGTTGACAAATAGGCCATACTACTTCCGTTATATGGTAAATATGTAATATCCGTTAATAATACTTTCCCTGGTACACCTTGCTTAAATTCCCTGTTTAACTTATTTGGTACGACCTGATGCTCCTTTGTTGCTTTGGCGATTCTTTTATATGGATTTGGCTTTCTGTGAGGACAGACAATTCCATATTTCCTCATTATTCTCCGGATTTTTTTACGGCTGAAGTTAACATCAAACTCATTCTTCAAAATCATTTTGATGGAGCGTGAACCTTTCTTATATCCTCTTCGGTCAAAAGCCTTTAAAATGAGTTCCTTCGCTTCGAGGTCTAACTTCTCCCTTGCTTCACGAACAGAGGCAGCCTTCATGTAACTATAGTATCCAGACCGGGAAACACCCAGAAGCTCACAAAAGTACCTAGTCATTCCCTTAAATCCGTTTTGCTCAAGCGTCTCCTGGATCAATTGATATGCCTTATTTGGATTTAGATTCTCGCTTGCGTTTAGCAGCCTCCTTTCGGTCGTTTCTAGCTTTTTTAACAGCTCTACCTGCCCTTCCAATAGCTCAATTCTGGCTCTTTGTCTCTCAATTACTTCGGAGGGTGTAAGCTCCCGTTTTAAAGGTCTGCCGGAGGATGTTTTTCTTGTATCTGTAAGCCCGATCAAGCCATTCATTTCATAGGCTTTTTTCCACCTACAGGCCGACTGTTCAATTCGTTTTATGCCAATGACGTCCGCATCAAATCCATTCTCCTCAAAAATTTGACGTGGGAGTTTGCCGACTTGGTATTCATCGATAAATCTATTTTTAAATTCTTCTGTATAGGTAATGGATTTTTCGCTGACACGCTGTACATTTGGATTTTTTTGTAGTGTATTTATCTCTTTAGATGAAAAAGTTATTTTACTCATGTTGTCCCCTAATCCCCATATTCTGAAATTCAAGTATATAAAAAATACCTGCAGGTTGAACACTCTTTTTTACAAGTGTCCTACCTACAGGTACCATTCTATGAAAAACACTTTTTATTCGCTTTCTTTTTCCTTTTTATTGGTCAGATTTTCAATGTCTGTTATAAGACGTCTTTTCAATAATAAATACGATTTTTCTTAGCTGGAGTGGAGGTTCTTAATCAACAACAAGAGTAAAAAGGATGAGGCATTTTTCTTCCTTTCGTATTATAAGTTCAACCAGATTTTCTGGTTGAACATTTTTTAGCTACAAGAAAACAAGACCGCCGCAGAAATCATCCTCAACCATCACAAAAAAAAGAATTTCCCCTACTTTATGAATACTCCAACCATTTAAGATAATTTACCAAATAAAAAAAATCTTAAAGAATGTTTCCCTCCTATTTTTGGAACAATACAATTGCATTGTATTAAAGAATAAGGAGGTTAATAAAAAATGGATAATCAAAAATTAGCCGATCATGAATCATTGGATTTACATGAAGTTATAAATTTCAAAACCCTTTGCTTAGCGAAATCAAAACTAATGCAAGGCTTGGTATTTGATCATGATTTGAGAGCATTAATGCAAAAAGATGTTGAACAATCCATGCAAGCACTTGGAGAATTACAGGCAATTTATCAACGTGCACCTTTTGAAGCGCCTGTTCCTCAAAACCGGCCAACACCAATAATAAATTGAAAGGAAGGCAAATTCATTGAACAATGACTATTTAGACCCAATAAACTCGCTACACGTACCAGAGCTAGCAGATACCACATTTGCGATGGATTTACTTCTTCGTGCCAAAGAAGGTGTGCGCAATATTGCGGTTGCATTAACGGAGTCCGCATCACCTGATGTTAGAACGCTCTTACGAAACCAGTTAATGCAAGGGATTGCCATGCACCAAGAAATTACAGAACTAATGATTAGTAAAAAATGGTTCCATCCATACGAACTAAGTGAACAGTATAAACTAGATCAACTCTCTGCCAACAATACATTGATGATTGGCAAAATGAATCTATTCCCTGTTGAGACCAATAGAAAAGGTATGTTTGACCGGACACCTGATGAACACTAACACTGGAGGCTGTAACCAATGAAGGCGGTAACGTATCAAGGGATTAAAAATGTTGTAGTCAAAGAAGTTCCAGATCCAAAGATTGAAAAACCAGATGATATGATTATTAAAGTAACGAGTACAGCGATATGTGGGTCTGATTTACATTTAATTCATGGCATGATTCCTAACCTGCAAGAAAACTATGTTATTGGCCATGAACCAATGGGAATCGTCGAAGAAGTTGGTCCAAGTGTGACTAAGCTAAAAAAGGGAGATCGGGTCATTATCCCCTTTAATATAGCATGCGGTGAATGCCAATACTGTAAAAACCATTTGGAAAGCCAATGTGATAATTCTAATGATAATGGTGATATGGGTGCCTATTTCGGATATTCTGGCACCACTGGGGGCTATCCAGGTGGGCAAGCTGAATATTTAAGAGTGCCATTTGCCAACTTTACTCATTTCAAAATTCCAGAGACTTGTGAAGAACCAGATGAAAAGTTAGCCGTTATTGCCGATGCGATGACTACTGGTTTTTGGAGTGTTGACAATGCAGGCGTAAAGGATGGAGATACCGTTATTGTTTTTGGCTGTGGTCCAGTTGGTCTTTTCGCTCAAAAATTCTGTTGGCTAAAAGGGGCAAAGCGTGTCATTGCCGTTGATTATGTCAATTATCGCCTGCAGCACGCCAAGCGCACAAACAAAGTTGAAATTGTTAACTTTGAGGACCATGAGAATGTAGGAAGTTACCTGAAGGAAATTACCAAAGGCGGCGCTGATGTTGTCATTGATGCAGTTGGTATGGACGGTAAAATGACTGATTTGGAGTTCCTTGCAAGCGGAATGAAGCTTCAGGGCGGAGCATTAAGTGCGTTTATCATGGCTTCACAAGCGGTGCGTAAAGGCGGGACAATTCAAGTTACTGGCGTTTACGGCGGCAGATATAATGGTTTCCCTCTTGGAGATATTATGCAGCGAAATATCAATATCCGCTCCGGTCAAGCACCTGTCATCCACTATATGCCATATATGTTTGAATTAGTTACGACCGGGAAAATTGATCCAGGAGATGTCGTAAGTCATGTACTTCCACTTAGTGAAGCAAAGCGTGGCTATGAGATTTTTGACACAAAAATGGATGATTGTATAAAAGTCGTGTTGAAACCTTGAGGAAGGAGATATAAAAAATGAACTACGCCTTACATGAAGTTCTTGAGGTCCATGAGATGGCTGCATTTAAGACCACTTGTTTAACTAAATCCAAAACGATGAAAGCGTTAGTTACAGATCCGCTATTACAAGATATTATGCAGCAAGACATTGATGTATGTACTAGACAATTACAAGAATATGCTTCTATCCTTTCCAACGCTAAGCAGTAAATTAGGAGATGAATGAACATGAATCCAATCATTGAAACTTTAACGGGCATGGACGCACTTTCGGATCAAGTCGTTGCAATGGATCTACTCATTTCAGCTAAAAGTGGAGTTAGAAATTATGCCATGGCAGCTACGGAGGCAGGAACACCGGAAATTAAAGAAATGCTCACTCGCCATTTAGTGGAAGCTCTTGATATGCATGAACAAATATCCGCATATATGGTAGAAAAAGGATGGTACCATGCCTGGGATACAAACGAACAGATCAGTTTGGATTTAAATAATATCAATACAGCATTAAACTTACCGACATTATAAAAATTTCCAGGAACAGTTTAACACTCACCAAATAAACTGTTCCTACGCTTTTAAAACATACATTAACAAAAAAACCGGCGATTTCTATTTAAGAAAGGCCGGTTAAATTTTGATTGTTTATCCCACTCATAACGAGCAGTAAGACCCCCACAGATTCTAAGGAACCCGAAGAAGATAGTGGGGAATCAACTGACCGTAAAGGTCTATTGGTGCACCTTACCATCATTGTAAACGAAGCAAGTGTTTACTTTCCTTCGGTAAGGGAACCCTAGTTATACATTTTTCTGATTGGGGACGGGGTAAATGAAAATTCTATCAATGATTCAGCCCTGGGCTAGTTTGTTTGTCCTTGGCGAGTCCAAATATGAAACGAGGACATGGAGGACCAACTATCGAGGTCCATTAGCGATTCATACGAGTAAAAAACCCGACAAGGCCGCCTGCGGCTACCCGAAGGTCCAGGAGCTGCTTCAAAAACACGGATATTCAGGAGAAGACCTCCCGACAGGTGTGATAATTGGCGTTTGTGAACTGAAAAATTGCATAAGAGTGATTGAAAACAATGAAACTTGGGCGGTCCTGGAAGATGGGCGAGTTGTTTCCGGTATGGAATTTTTGTTAGGTGATTATCGGGTAGGCGGTTACGCCTGGGAAGTGGAAAGGATGCGCACGTTAGAGGTGTCTATTCCGGCAAAAGGGCAGCTTGGTCTGTGGGAGTATCCCGGAATAATTCTTTAAAAACACGTCTTGGTTAAGTCAGCATGGTGATGTCCTTTGGAAGAATTTTGCACTCTGCCAGAATAAACTCCCGTTCTTTCCAGGATTTTTATGATAATGCCGCCTTTTCTTACCGTTTCCACGACGAAAAGGCGCCTCTGTCAATGCAGAGACGACCCGTGTCAAGCTGAATAACATCTAAAAGGCTACTGCTGTGAAGGAAGTAGACCATCATTATTAAAAGGCTGGAGCAGGTAATTCGCCAAGTTTCATACGAAGTAAACTATAAGGTTTTTCTCGTAAATCTCTTCCATAATGAAATCTGGCCTGCCGATGTAATTGGTTTACAATGACATATAAGTATCCATCAGGGCCAATTGAAAAAGTATCAGGCCATAGTATTCTTGGATCATGTGCAATGGTTTCCATTACTCCATTCGGCAATATCTTTCGAATACTGTTGTTTTCATAATCTCCAGCATAAACAGTTCCCTTTGCATCGGTGATCATTCCATCAGACGCACCTTTTTCCCCCCAATACTCCACATGATAAGGTAAATCCATGTCCGGTATATTTCTGTCTCTCAGGGCTTCTGTCGAAATGGAGAACAGATGACGACTTGTTAGTGGACAAAAAAATAATACCTTTCCATCAGGTGAAATCGCAATACCATCAGACGCCAATCTAAATGGAGAAGTCTCGCCATCTTTATTTCGATTCATCAACACTTTTCCTTCTACTTTCGGTATAAAATAGGGATCGGGTGAAGTTGAATTTGCTCCATTTAACCGTCTAAACGCGTTTCCATTTTGTAAATCTACGACGATAATAGCTCCTGGTCCTTTGGAAGAAGAATCGGTTATATAGGCATATCCTGCTTTTCCAACACGGAAATCAAAACGGACATCATTCAGGTAAGTTGTTGGCAGGACAACATCTTCTGTAAAGGTATATACTTTTCTTATTGTATTGGTTTCTAAATCAACAGCGACTAATTTTGCCCCCCCTTTAATAGGTTCAGAAAAATTGGGTGCCGCTGTATCTAATATCCAAAGCGTTCCCCTTCCATCAGCCACTACACTTTGGACACTGATGAAAGTCATTGTGATATTCTCGGGGTTAACCACATTGGTTTGTAAATTAGGATAAGGCTGCAATTTATTCTCAACAATTTCCGCCACCGTAAATTTAACATCGTCTCCCCATTTCGGAAAACAAATGAAAATACGACCGGTTTCTGAAACAGTAACACCTGTAGGCATAGCCCCATAAAATGCATAAACTAGTTCAAACTTTCCGAAATATTTTTCACTAGGTAACATAGGTTTCATAATATCCTCCTCAAGAATTCAAACGGGATATCACCTATATATGATTTATATTTTTTCAAGTGCATGTTTCTTAATAAGTTTTTCTATATGAAAAGATGATTGAATGGATTGTTTTCGACATTTAATAAGTCTGTCAGAAGATGCCTTATTTGAGAATAATTCATCTTCTGACATATCACCATCTCCTACTTTCACTTTAACATATTAGACTTTATTTGTTTGGAAAAGAGTTAGGTAAAAAGGGATGCGCTAACAAAATTTAAAAAATTCATAATGCTCAAACAAAATGTATTTTTAAATATGGTAACTTTAACGTTATAATAAGAATTAATCATATAAACCTGATTCTCGTCCAGAATATGAAAGGGAACGTAGATGAGTATAATAAAGGATTTTTTACTGCAGCTAACACTTATTGTCATACCCATATTTATTTACTATACATTTATTGCAGAAAGGGTAAATAGTGAAAAAAATAGAAAAGTGATTATGACCATTTTGTGGGGAATATCCATATTTTTTTGCATGTCATTTCCGGTGAGCTTTGGTGAAAATGCTCGTTTGGATTTAAGAATTATTCCTCTCTTATTTGGGAGTCTATACGGCGGATTTGGTGCAGCCATCTCCCTATCAGCTTTTATCATACTTTATCGACTTTATTTTGGGATCAGTATAGGCGTTTATAGTACTCTCCTTGTCTTATTATTATCACTGCCTGTTATCCTTTTTTTTCAGAAAGCCTTTGCAAATTCAACCAAAGATAAAAGAGTTAAAATTGCGGTTCGTCTTTCCTTTTACTATTGTCTAATTGGGCTAGCTTCTTTTAGTATTTTAAGAGGATTTTCCATAGATTATTTTAAAGTGCAAATGATTCAGCTTATTTTTGTAGTAGTGGTTACTTGGTTCTTTACCATCTTAATTGAAAAGATCAGGGATATTCACCGACTGCGATTAGACTTGCTAAATTCGGAGAAATTACGGGTTATAAGTGAGTTAACAAGTGTTTTCGCACATGAAATTAGAAATCCGATGCAAGTTACTCGTGGCTTTCTGCAACTTCTGAACGAGCCTGATTTGTCCAATGAGAAGAAGGAGTATATTCAACTATCCATTGATGAATTGGATCGTGCAAATGAAATCATTAATGATTTTTTATCTTTTGGAAAACCCTCCACCATTAGCAACAAAAGAATCGAAGTCGGTTCTCAGTTACAACGTTTAGTAAAAATGATTCAAAGTTACAGCCTGAGCCATAATGTTGAGATTCAAACAGATTTTCCTGAAGACTGTTGGATTTATGGAGATTCTCAAAAATTGAACCAGTGTTTAATTAATATATTGAAAAATGCTATAGAGTCTATGCCGAATGGTGGAATTGTTTGGATTACATGTACTTCGACTAGTGATGGATATATAAAGATTACCTTTAAGGACCAAGGAATTGGTATGACAAAAAAGCAAATAGATAGGCTAGGAACACCGTTTTATTCCTTAAAGGAAAATGGGACAGGACTAGGTATGATGGTAAGTTTCCAAATTGTCCGTTCTTTCAAAGGTAAAGTACAGGTAAACAGTGAAAAGAATGTGGGGACAGAATTTATTATTCTTTTACCTCAGTTGAATTCATAAATATTTGCTGGCCTTTCTATGGAATAAGGAAGCGGCAAGATGAGAGTTTACCCCAATTCAGCCTTCTACATATTGATTTCGTGTAGGAATGAGATTTCAATAGGCGGAGAATTTCCGGTTAATGTAAATAAGGAAGGCTTAGGAAGCGTATATAGGCGGAGATTTTCCGATTAACTGCTCAAAATAAGGCAAAATTCACCGATTTGGATAAGATAAACGGAAATATTCCCCTTATTTTTATGGAAATATCGTTATTTCCCACTTTAGCCGGAATTTGTCCGCTTATTTCATACACCGTGAAATATACACATTCAGTTTTTAACAGAGCCTTACGGAAGACAAACCAAGGATTTATAAGCTTGTCTTCCGTTTTAGACATTCCTACTAACAAAAACCCGAAAAAGTGGTCGAATATAATATGTTTATGGATGATTCTGACCCAAGCCATAGGTTATTGGCACACTATTCTTTATATCCTTGGACCTTCTTGCTATAATAAATACTACAATTGTAAAAGTAGGAGGGGGACCATGAGGGAGATTCCACAAATATCAGAAGCAGAATATGAAGTGATGAAGATTATATGGAACCATGAGCCGATTTCGACTCCTGAGATAGTGGAGAAATTATCGAAAAAGAGTGATTGGAAGCCAAATACCATTCACACCATGCTAGCGCGCTTAGTCAAGAAAAGCGCTTTGCACGCAAGAAAAAATGGCCGAATGTTTATTTATACTTCACTTGTTGAAAAGCACGAATATGTTGAGCAAAAAAGTAAATCCTTTCTGAAGCAGTTTTTCGGCGGTACCTTAAATTCAATGGTATTAAATTTTATTGAAAATGATCAGTTATCAAATGAAGATATTACGGAATTAAAGAGAATATTGTCGATGAGGGATAAGAAAGAAGGGGAGAAATAATGGATACCCTTCTGCTGCGGATTTTAGTAAGTACAATCGTGGTATCCCTCCTTATTTTCATCATTCAATTAATCAAAAAGCTATTAAACAATCATATGACAGTGAAAGCACATTATCATATTTGGTTTTTACTATCCATTCCAATGCTTGCAGCCTTTTTACCTTGGAATTATTCTCGCCTTGGAGAAGGAACTCAGTATATTAAAAGCTTACTTTTTTTTCATAGAGATGCGCCTTCGAAGAGTGAAAGGATCAATGGAGTGGATGCCTCTCAGGCGCCAAACACCGATATATTACATGATTTTGCGGTATCAGTAAACAAGTCAACACCCGATTTTGTCTACCAAGGCTTTTTTACAGTTTGGGTCATGGGAATGGTTCTTTTTGTTGGGGCTGCTGTTTATTCAACTTATCAAATCTATCAAATGAAAAAGTCAGCTGTGGTTGTTCATAATCAAAAGTTAAACAAACTATTAGAAGAATGCAAAAAGATGGTTGGGGTGAAAAGAAACATAAGACTGAAGGAGACCTCTCTTATTTCCTCGCCGATCACGTTTGGGATTTTTCAACCTTATATTTTTTTACCAAGCAAAACGCGGGAAGAGATCTCTTTAAATGAACTAAAATACGTGTTTTTGCACGAACTGCACCACCATAAAAGCAAAGATCTGTTCGTGAATTACATCATGTGGATGTTTCAGATTATTTATTGGTTCAACCCGGTTGTCTGGTATGCTTCAAAAAGGATTCGAATGGATCGGGAATTGGCCTGTGATGCATCCGTTTTACATCTCTTAGATGAGAGCGGATATATTGAATATGGGTATACCCTTATTCGCTTTGCAGATAAAAAGTATGATCGTACCCTTAAACAGATTGCTCCAGGAATAGGTGGGACAAAAAGACAAATCAAACAAAGAATCCAGTTCATTGCTAGCTTCTCTAGAGATTCTCTATTATTGAAATGGAAAAGCAAGGTCATCTGTGCTGTTTTAGGAATGGTTGTGCTATCCCTTGCTCCCATGACTACCGTAATTGCGAGCCCCGAGGATGTGTATCAATTTAGCGGGAAGAATGTGGTCTATGAAGATCTAAGCTCCTATTTTAAGGGCTACAGGGGCAGCTTTGTTTTATTTGATCCCTCTAAAAACCAATATCAAATATATAATCGAGAAATGAGTGAACAGAGGATTTCTCCTGATAGCACCTATAAAATATATTCCGCCTTATTTGCATTGGAATCCAATGTGATTTCCGTAAATAACAATAAACAAGTTTGGGATGGGGAAATTTATCCGTTTCCAGAATGGAATCAAAATCAAAATTTAGCGACTGCTTTAAGCCGTTCCGTGAATTGGTATTTCCAGAATACCGATCGAGAAGTAGGGAGAAAGCCGCTGCAAGATTATTTTCACAAGATAAGATACGGGAATGAGGATCTTTCAGGGAATTTGGATAGTTACTGGATGGAATCTTCCCTAAAAATATCACCCATTGAACAAGTCCAATTATTATACCAATTAGATGAAAATCGGTGGGGTTTTAAAGCGGAAAATATCAAATCGGTAAAAAAGGCCATTTTAATAGACGTTCAAAAGAATGGGCGGTTATATGGTAAAACGGGAACCGGCATGGTGAATGGAAAGAATGTAAATGGCTGGTTTATTGGCTTTGTCGATAAAGGTGATGACCGTTTTTATTTTGCCATTAATATTCAAAATAAAGAGGGACAGGCCCAAGGAAGTAAGGCAGCGGAGATTGCCAAGCAAATCCTGCATCATAAAAAGATATATTAATAAGGAACCCCAGAAAGGATTTCACTTCCTTTTTGGGACTTTCTTAGATTAAATACTATACACCGATGCAAATTGCCCAGTATATTGCAACGATTGCCAATGGAGGATACCGGATGAAGCCTCAATTGGTGAAGGAGATGCGGCATATTTGATCTGAACAAAGAAGGACAGCAAACTACAAAATGATTGACATTAATTTATTACAAGTGTAGTATTAAGCACGAAACAAATACTACAAGTGTAGTATTTGTTTCGTAATCTATTATTCGTATGTAATCAATTGAAGAAAGGAGGAAATTTCCCCGGCATTTTTAGGATCTGCTGATTACGAGCCAATCGGTTTTAATCTAAAAATAATGATTAAACCCGCTGATTCTATTTTCAGGACATCTAAATATTAATAGAAAGAGGTTATAATCTTGAAGAAGACACGTAATATTTTCAGAATGAACAAATTTATATATGCCCTGCTGGTGCTAGTGATTGCAATTGTACCTCTCGCCGGCTGGTCGATGAACACACATAACCTATCTGACAAGCCCGAAAAGGCAGTCGCGAAAACGCCAGCATCCCATATAAACCGTGAGTTAGCAAAACTCGAGAATAAATATGACGCCCGGCTTGGAGTCTACGCTATCGATACAGGTACAAATCAGAAAGTCTCCTATCGGCCTAATGAACGGTTCGCTTACGCTTCTACTTACAAAGCTTTAGCCGCAGGTGCAATTTTGCAGCATCACTCAATTGATCAACTCAACGAGTTAGTCACATACGATAGTGAGGACATCGTTTCATATTCACCCGTCACACAGCTTCACGTTGATACCGGGATGACCCTTCGGGAAGTTATTGAGGCTGCTGTTCGCTATAGCGACAACACTGCAGGGAACCTTTTATTAGAGAAACTGGGAGGCCCTGAGGGATTTGAAACAGCCCTGAGGAAGATTGGCGATCATGTTACCCAAGTTGATCGCTACGAGACGGATTTGAACTCAGCTATTCCTGGAGATAAACGGGACACAAGCACAGCAAAAGCGCTTGCAACAAGCCTCCAGGCTTTTGCTGTCAGCGACTTGCTCCCAACTGAAAAACGGACAATCCTGACAGATTGGATGCGGGGAAATACCACTGGTGATGCATTGATCCGGGCAGGTGCACCGACTGGCTGGGAAGTCGATGATAAAAGCGGGGCAGGAAGCTATGGAACGCGGAATGACATTGCGATTGTTTGGCCGCCGAATAGAGCTCCTATTGTCATCGCAATTCTATCAAGCCGCGATACACAGAATGCCACCTACGACAATGCTCTAATCGCACAAGCGGCAAAGGTTGTACTTAACGCTCTGAAGTGAACATAAACGTAGCTTAATAATGAGCTAGGATTGGGCCGCAAAAATGAGCAAGCAATCGCTAAATTTGGTAAAATAACGGTCATTTAATTTAAGTAAGCTGCCATAATTGGCAGCTTGTTTTGTTTATTCGCAGCATAACTATTTCAACAAACACAGGATACATTCCTGTCACGACAGCTCTTTTACTAGAAATCATTAAAGAACCCTCTATGCAAGCATCTCTATGTTATAGTAAAATTATGGAATAAAAATCAAAAGGTGGTATGTTTGTGACTTCAATTGCTTCTCCAATCGCCTGTAAGGTGAACAACGTTTTTATCCATGTTAGTGACCTCAAAAAGTCAGTAGAATGGTATTGTAACTTACTTGGAATTCCTTTTAACGGGGATCAGGTGGAATCTCCCGTTCATAATATCCCTGTTACCTCTGAAACCGGACTAACCTTGGATGATCACACTTTTGACCCGGGTTTTACGTTAAACCCTTCTAATCATGTGCTGTTTAATTTATTCGTCAAGGATATTGATGAAGCGTACCAATTTGTAAAAGATAGAGGAATCACCATTGTGAGAGAAATAGAGCGGATTGGGGATTTTGCCTATTTTAACTTTAAAGATTTGGATGGCAATGTGTTAATGATTTGTAATTGCTAGCAGCAATACATTCAAAAAATAGCTTGGATGCTGCCAAGCTATTTTTTTGACATTTAGAATGAATCCAGCGTATTAGCTGTCTCGTTTATAAAAAAATTATTCATGTGTCTTTATACAATGGGGAAAACTTAGTCCGCTGGCTTAACCAGTATGCACTCATAAAAAGAAAAATCTGAATCGGGACAGAATAACTATAATGCCAGGAAGTCGGCTCATAAATGCCCAGCCAGTCAAAAAATGGTTCTGCGATATAGGAAGTTAATAGTGCAAAAAATATCGCTTTTAACCATGGATTAATTTTTGGGAGGAATTGCAAGAGAAGCATTACCGATACAGGCATAAGCGTAATATCCCAGGGGAAATAGGTAGGTAATGTTGGGATTACATGAAACCGATAATACCAAATTCCTATTTGGTCTCCTAATATATCAAGGAGGGTTGAAATTACCATAATATAAAAGCCAACATACATTATTCGATCTGAGCTTTGTTTTTTTCTGATAATAAACCAGATAATCCAAGGGATAATGGAGAGGGCAACTCCAAACCACCATAAGCCAGAAAAGAGAACATGTTCATGCCAAATTTCAATCTTTTGGTCAATTAACTCTTCTGTCAATTGGAAATTTTTATCTTGTATCGAGATGATTTCTTTCCTTGTCAAAATTAACACCCTCTTAATTCCAAGAACATTGCCTTAGGTTTAGTAATATTATCAAAAATATGCATCTATAAGTAAATCACAAACCATATTGTGAAGAAATGTTATTACCAAATACAATAAAAACATCAACACAACCTGATACATAAACAGTGAATAGTTTTTTCTAAACATCAGAATAGAAAAGAATATCAATTAATTAATTTTTATATGGTATAGTTAAAATATGGAATATTTGTGTTGTGGGAAAATTGCGTTCTTACATAATCTCGAGGGAGGGAACACGTTTTGCAGGAAAAACAACAGTTGTTAGATGAATTTTCTACACTTATTTCGTTTGTCCAATCTTTAAGAGAGTTACAAGATGAGATTTGGGTGACGCCAATCGCGGAAGGGAAATGGACACCAAGAGATATTGTGGCTCATATCATGCGTTGGGATCAATATTTCTTAGAAGAAGGAATTCGAAAAATGGCCAGCGGGCAGCCAGTGACGATTCAACAGCTCGATTTTAATGAGTTTAACCGAAAAGCCGTTAAATACGCAGAACAGACAAGTAAACAGGAAATCATCGATCAGACGATATCCTACCGAAACGAACTCCTTCGTCATTTAGAAAGCCTGTCGGATGTAACTTTTACAGCAGAGCATATCGATGGGGATGGGAATCCATTTTCAGCGCAAACCTATCTATTGGATTTTATTCAGCATGATTTCCATCATATCAATCAGTTAAAAGCTTTCTTTTCTAAGGTTCAAATTGGTTGAAAGAAGACCAGGGCACCAAGAGAGCACCAAGGGGGCACCAAGGGGACGGTTCTAATTTAGGCAATCGGAAGTTTTGCTCAAGTTTCGAAGCACTTTATAAGTAAACGGAATTTTAATCTAAAGGAATTACTTCTAAGGAATTATCGCAAAATTTTTGATTGCCTGAGTAAGCAGGAAGTTTTAAAGTTTTTGTACAAGTAATTCGACATCCATAGTCAAATTTCCTGCTTCTACTGGTGCTGGTGGCACCAGTAGAACCGTCCCCTCGGTGCCAAAAATGAGGTGTTCTATTTGAGCAAGTTTGACTATAGTACTGAGACAGACAGATTAGTAATAAGGCCGTATAACAAAGAGGATTATTGGAATTGGCTGACTCAGTTTAACAATCGAATGCCATCCCAATACAAATACGACGATGGAAAAATTGATATGAGTATGTGTACTGAGGAGTGGTTTGGAGAATTGGTGGATTACCACCAGCAAATGGCTTTAGGAGACAAATTGTATGTATTTGGGGTTTTTCGTAAAGCGGATCATGCTCATTTGGGGTCCATCGATTTCTCTACGATTATGAGGGAAGAGTTTCAATGGGCTAGATTTGGATATTCGTTACATAACCAATTTTGGAGACAGGGTTATGGTAAGGAGGCTGTAAAGGCGGCCATCCGTCTTGCTTTTGAAGTGTTCCATTATCATCGTATCGAAGCGCATATTAATCTCGATAATACGCCTTCTATCAAATTAGCCGAGAGTGTTGGAATGGAATTCGAATGTGTGAGAAAAGGATTTATTTACGAATTTGACGAATGGACGGATCATCTCATTTATTTTGTTAATTCAAGATAGTAGTAAGGGATTTTGAGAAAGACGAAATCTATTAAACATGTTTCCTAAAAAGGGGTAATACTATTGGAACTAATACTTTTGGTTTTACTATCGGCTATCGTCTATACCATTTTAAGTTCTGTAAAAAACGGTTTTCTAAAACGTTCGCGTTTATTGAAAGGCAATGGGAGATCTAAACATATTTACCTTAGTGCGTTGCTGGAGGCTGTCAATTCTTCTATTGGCTTATTGGCAGCGGTACTGATTGTCAATTCGTTTACAGAGACAGCTCTTTCCGATCTACTGACATTTGGATTAGGAGCCTTTGCCTGCTTCTACCTAGTGAGATTATTGGTATTCAAATCTCAGCAAAAACCGGCAGCTAAGTAACACATATGGAAATTTTAATTAAAAGCTTCCCTATCTTATAATGGTATAGGATAACAAATATATTGGCCAGAGGAGTAAAGACAGATGAAAATCGAGCATGTGGCCATTTGGGTCAAAGATTTAGAAGGAATGAAGACGTTTTATGAAACGTACTTTAATGGCAAGGCAAACGAGAAATATCATAATCAAGTGAAGGAATTTGAATCGTATTTTCTTACGTTTGAAGAGGGAGCACGGTTAGAAATCATGCGGAAGGCAGGAGTTGATCAGCAGGATCGGGACGATCGAATTGGCTGGGCTCATATTGCTCTTTCCCTTGGGAGCAGGGAGGCTGTCGATGGGCTGACTCAACGCTTACAAAATGATGGCTACCGGCTTGTGAATGGTCCCCGTGTCACCGGCGACGGCTATTATGAGAGTGTATTCAAAGATCCGGAAGGCAATCTATTGGAATTGACCGTTTAACCATTTAGCACCACAGGTAGCACCACAGGGACGGTTCTCATGGTTCCCGATGAGGTATATGCCACTCGAGCACCAGCAGAACCGTCCCCCTGGTCCTATCATTCTTACATGCTTTGATTGATATTTTCGGCGGCTGGTGCATAGGACTTTATTACTCGATCTACGAAGCGCCGGCATTGAGGTAATGCGAGCCCCGTTACGTGCCCGATTGTGATGCAAAAGATGATTGTACCGATAAAAATAGGGCCATCTAGTAGCCAACCGACTAGAAGAACGACCATTTCCATAACCAGCCGAATCCATTGTACTTTGATTCCAGTCATGTTCATTAAGGCAATCATCAGACTATCTCGCGGTCCAGTTCCACAATCTGCTGCAATATAAATCCCCATTCCATATCCGATTACGACTATACCCATTATGAGCATAATGATTTGAGACACTAATGAATGAGGTGTCTGCAAATATGGTATTAACATATACATATCAATAAAAATTCCCACAAGCAGCATATTTAGAAACGCCCCTATTTGTGGCAAAGACTTAGACAGCAATGAAGATGACCCCAGTACAATGAAACCCACGATAATGGACCACGTTCCAATCGATAAACCAATGTGATTATATAACCCGATATGTAGGACATCCCAAGGGGCGCTTCCTAAGTCCGCCTTAATCATCAGAACAATTCCAAAAGACATGATTATTAATCCGGCCAAAAAAAAGAACCATTGCAGCGGATGTCTCTTTTTCATACTCCATTTACTCACGAAAATCCCTCTTTCTAAGCTCAGTAAATTACATTTATGTTTTGAGGTGTTTTATACCATTCTAACGGTGAAATAAGTTAAATAAAATGGGAAATTACTCATGCCCCTTTTTTTGATGCGAGTGTGGCTATATATCTAAAACCGTTCACCTGTCTTCTTCTCTAATATTTTAAATGGAACATAAGCTAATCGGCAGCGCAATAAACAAAAGGCACATCCAGTGCCTTACTTAACTTAGTTTATCATGATTAAAAGATGACTAATAGAAAAACAATTATAAATGTCAATAGAGCCTACAATACGGAAGTACGGCATAAAAACTTGCGTATTGTAGGCTGCTTATTGTTGTGAAGCAAATACCTATTTTGAATAATATGTTGTTTTTTAAAAATAATATTACTTGTATTAACAGTTGTATCTACAAGCGAGGAGATCATGAGTGAATTTTTTGATCAAACAAAAGATGGTAGTGATTATAAGAGCATTATATTTCTGTATGGAAGAGCACTGGGCAAAGATAGGGCAAGAACACAATGTTTCCCCTGCCCAGCAGCACATTTTATTTTTACTCTCCATAAACCCAGCACTTACCCCGACACAAATTAGCGAGTTGGGTTGTTGGCATACTTCTACAGTAACAAGGCTGCTTAAGCCAATGGAAAACAGCAGCCTTATTAACGTATCCCCTGATATACATCATCGGAGATATAAGATTGTATCTATTACGAAAAAGGGCAAAGATTTAGTTCGAAAAATAGTGAATTCAATACAAGAAGCGGAGCACTTCCCATTTCCAATGGATCATTTATCCGAGAGAGAAATAGTAAGCTTTTTAGATTATGGACAAAGGTTTCTTGATGTCATGAAAGGCGAAAGTTTTGGGAACAAGGTCATTAACGCGAAAATGGAGGGCGTTGACTATGTTTGATGGAAAAAAATGATAATTAGCTGCCTTGATTGTTATGTAAGATGGATGAAACAGGAGGTGCGTGAATGAAGCATTTGAAGTATTCCAAATCATTGTTGCTATTGTTGATGATTCTTCCTTGGTTCAGCGTTCCGTTGTTAGGGAAGGATGCCTTCAAGCGGTTTCTCCCAGCCGGTTTATTTATTTCTCTGGTGGTGAGGATCGTGAACTTCGTTGCCAAAAAGCGTAGATGGTGGTGGTGGTACGAAACACTCCATCCTAAGATGTCAGGGGTCATACCGTTTATGTGGGGGCCATTTTTGATTGGTACACTTTGGATATTAAAGTGGACGTACGGAAAGTTTTTACGATACATAACTTTGAATATAATCGTCGATGGGGCATTTACATATGGTTTGGTGTATTACTTACAAAAATTCGGGATCGCATCACTGGTTCGAATGAAAAAAACCCCATTAATGTTCATTTTTATGGTGGAAGCATTGCTGTTATATGGTTTTCAATTTTTTAAGGAAAAGCTATTTAAACCAAATACACGGTAATAATAATATCTTAAACCAAACTGAAGAGCATGGGCACTAAAACTAGAATGTGCTCTATTTTAATTGTTTCTGCATTTTTTTATCTTTGCTGAAAATAATAAGTTCGGGGTGATAAAATGGCGACTGCTAAAATCGGGGACACTATTTCATTTAATCGAGAAGGGGAAAGCTATGAAGGGATTGTTAAGGTTGTTAGAGACAATTCCGTTATTGTGGAGTACGGATTCAATAAACAAAAAAACGAACCGCTTACTACTATCGTCAATCATAAAAATTATAAAATTACCAAGTCAACTTAGTAACGAGGCAAGAGAAAAATTTAGCAACGCAATCGCGTTGCTTATTTTATTGCTATAAATACTTCCTATATAAAAATGGTCTTTTTTTATTAATAAATGAATAGTCAGTAAAGAAAGGTTTTTCTATACATGTATAGAATAAGTAGTTATATCTGTTAAAGGTGGGTGTTTGGATGCTTCAAAACGAATATGGATGGGTCCGACAGACTAGGGGGACTCTGTTAGATTTTTGTGGGAAATTAGATTCTAATCATTTTACTGATTCCAATGGTTTCGGTTGGCAAAGTGTAAGAAATACATTGGTTCATATAGCAGATTGCTATGTTGCCTGGCTTGGCTCATTTGTTTTGCTGAAGACAAATAAACCACTTACTCCAAAGGATGAAATACATAATATCAGTTTAGAGCAAATAATAGCACGCTTTGAGCAAGTGGATTCAATCGTAAATGAATTATTAGAACAACATGGACATAGTTTAAACGAGCTAATTGAAAGAGAAATCCCTTGGAGATCAGCACCTGAACTATTATCAATTACTCCCCGCAAGTTGCTAATACACACCATCACTCACGAGTTTCATCATAAGGGACAAATAGCAGCCATGCTCCGTCAGATGGGGTATGAGCCACCGAATACAGATGTTCTAGGGACAGATGATTAATATATTTAAGAAGTATTTTGGCAATGTTTACTGGACATTGCCTTTTTCGTTGAGTAAGTTTTATTTGAGATATATTACTATATGCAGCTAGTATTGGGGCTGGCACCATTTGAAATAGCTAAGCCGAAAACATACAAGTTTTTGTTCATTACTTGTATGTTTTCGGCTTTTGGGGGAACCAGTAGAAGCAGGAAATTTGACTATGGATGTCGAATTACTTGTACAAAAACTTTAAAACTTCCTGCTTACTCAGGCAATCAAAAATTTTGCGATAATTCCTTAGAAGTAATTCCTTTAGATTAAAATTCCGTTTACTTATAAAGTGCTTCGAAACTTGAGCAAAACTTCCGATTGCCTATATTAGAACCGTCCCCATGGTTCCGTTGGTTCAGTCTTTCACGTTAAAATCGCCTGAGCTGGTTCGTGCGGTTAGTTTGAATTTGCCTTCTCCGCTTTGGCCAAGAATGCGGTGTTCTGATTTTTCTGAGTAGTTCATTTCATCGAGGTCCGCCGTGGCGTCGCCTGAGCTGCTTTTGAAATCGAGTTTCACGGAAGTGGCTGGTTGGGCAAAGCTTACGTCAATATCGCCGCTGCTGCTTTCTAACATTATATTTCCTGTCATTTCTTCCACTGTTACCACCATATCACCGGAGGATGTATTCATTTTGATGTTTTCCGAGACCAGACCATCTGAAAGTATTTCACCACTGCTGGTGTAGACGTCAGTTGCCTTGGCCACGTTATCTTTTATCTCGACATCCCCACTGCTTGATTCGATGTCCAGTGTATTGGAAGAGTTGCCATTAGCGGTAATATCCCCACTAGAAGCCTGTAGGGTAAGCGCACCCTCTGCCGCAGCATCGCTGACTTTTATATCACCTGATTCTGTTACAACTGATAATTCCTTTGCCTTTATTTCTTTTAAGGCAATATCGCCAGATGCTGCAGTTATTTCAATCGAGTCATAAACCTGTTGAGGCACTTTGACATTCAGGCTTACTTTTGTAAAGTTAAACATCATAAACTGAAACTTATCTTCTTTTTCCATAGTAATTCTAACAGTATCACCGTCTTTATCCAGATCCAGCTTATATAAATCTTTACTCTTTTTCCCTACCTGACCGGAAAAATCAGCTTCGATTTTATCGCCGTTGCCTGGCTGAAGTTTTACATCGACAGTGGGCGAGTCGATGACGATATTGCTGACCCCTTTTGCTGAGACTTCTTTTGTTTCATGCACATCTACTGAACTGAATGTAAAAGCTTCAACACCGGAAGTGTTGATTGACATAATTACACCAATGACTCCAATGACCACAAGTCCTAACGCCCCGTACATAATTTTTCTCATTTTTTTAATCCCCTTTGATTAATTTCATATTCCAATTTACGTATCTGCTAAACGTCTTATATAACCATTTGCCTGCTTTGACCATGCCTGCCCCGAGCGCAATGCCAATTCCGCACAGAATGAGCGATAGAAATAACTCGAAGGTTGTAAACCCGCCGTTCAATACCTGTGTAACGACAAAAAGGGGAGATATCACAAAGCTTGCACTCACGACCCAAAGTGACAGATAAACAGAAAATATCGCAATCACTGGACCTAGCATAAAAATAAGGTTGAAGAAAAATAAACTAATCGATGCAAGGATGATTCGACCTAAATTGCGATAAGAATCAGTTTCCGTATTAATCGGCAATGGGTAGTTATCAGTTAACCCACCAGGTGAATTTGTACTAACTTTCCGATTTTCAGAAGCGACCTCTATAAGGTCCTTATACAAATCGAGTAATTTCTCCCGATCCTCCGTTGGCAGGCCTTTTAATCGATCCTCCAACTCCTGCAGCATTTCTTCATTTTTCATGTTCCTCGTTCCCTTCTGTAACCCTATGACCTTATCATACAAAGAAAAAGTCATATGACCGTAGTGAAGTTAGTCATGAAATGAAAAAGACCTCATTATGCCATCTGAATTTTTTATTTATAAGACTGTTAGAATTAACCAAATTCTTGTAAGATAGGTAAGGATAGGAAAAAAGTAGCAGGGTGGAGGCGCGAAGCTGGAATGAAGAAAGCCGCATTTGAGTGGGTTGGAGTAGACTGGTTTATTTTTTTCTTGAGATTGTGCTGGTACCTTGCTGGTGTCCTTACCCTATTTATCGATGTGAAAGGTGAGAGTGTACTTACGTATGTATCCTTTGTCGGTATATTAACCGTTTATTATTTAGTCCCCCTCATTTTTTGGAGACCTGGGTATAAAAACCCGGTTCTTTATCCGATTGCCGAGCTCATCATAGGAGGCGGAGCTTCCGTCTATTTTAATATATTTGAACACTTTAACCTTGGTCCCGCCATGATCCTCATGTCCATCTTGATGGTTGGTTACCTTGCGACAAAGAAGTCGGCCAGATGGACCTTGCCAGTGTTTTTAATTTTGTACCCGCTCCCTACTCTGTGGACTATGGACACCGTCACTTATTTTCTTCAGTACATCGATATCTTCATCTTCCTAGGCTTTGGCGCCTGCTTTAACTATGTCATTCATTCGCAGCAGAAGACAAAACGAATCATCGAAGAAAATAATAAACAATATCAGTTAATTCAAGAGCAGTATCGGGTGCTTCAGCAATATGCGGAGCAGATCGAGAAGGTAACGCTGCTCCAAGAACGGAACCGGCTTGCAAAAGAACTGCATGATACGATTGGCCATCACTTTACTTCTGTAACCATGGGGCTTGACGCCGTTTCTTATTTGCTGGAAAAGGATGTTGATCGAGCGAAACAAAAGGTTGAAGCCCTTGCTAATGTTTCTCGTAAAGGCTTGGAGGACATTCGAAGACATATCCACCAAATAGCCCCGTCAGAAAATGAACAGCCATTGTCGGAGCTTTTACATAAAATCGTTGATAGTTTTAAAGAAAATACCGATACCGATGTTCAGTTTAATAGGCAAGGGAGAGAAATCCCCATTTCTAAGAATATTAAACTCGCATTCATTCGCTGTCTTCAAGAGGCGTTGACAAATGCGAAACGACATGGCGGTGCTTCAGAAATTTTGGTTGATTACTTATTTACGGACTATGAGATTGTGTTATCTATTGAAAATAACGGAAGCCCCATTGATGCTTTGCAGCCTGGTTTTGGTCTCACCGCGATGAAGGAACGGATTGGGGAATTGCATGGGAATCTTGATATTACAAGTGGAACACACCATGGGGTAAAGCTGACGATTACTGTACCGATAAAAGGGGTGGCCTAAATGAGCGGCATTAAATTAGTCATAGCGGATGATCAAGAGTTGATTCGGGAGAGCTTGTCCATCGTGTTAGATATGGATGATGAAATTGAAGTAGTTGGTTTGGCGGAAAATGGGGCTGAAGCCGTTGCGTTATGCCAGCAGCATCAACCGGACACGATCTTGATGGATATTAACATGCCGGAAATGGATGGAATTTCTGCAACAAAAATGATCAAACAACGCTGGCCGGACATCAAGGTGATTATCTTAACCACCTTCCAAGAAATTAATTACGTGATTGACGCGTTAGCCATTGGGGCAGAAGGCTACTTGCTGAAAGCCATTCATCCAAAAGACTTGCTCGCAGGCATTAAACTGATTCATAAAGGCGGGACCCTGCTCCCGCAGGATTTGGCCAAGCTGCTAGTTCAGCAAATAAACAGTCATGAAACATCAACCCAGCAGGAAAACAAGAATAACTACGACTTAACAGAACGTGAAGAAGAAGTGCTGCAATGCATTGCAGTAGGACTAAGCAATAAACACATCGCAGAAAAACTATTTCTATCCGAGGGAACAGTCAAGAACTATATCTCCAGCATCTACCACAAACTAGATGTAAAAGATAGGTTTCAAGCCGCCTTCAAGGCAAAGCAGGAAGGGTTAACGAGGTAAAACGTTATCAATTAACTAAAAGACCAATGTCTGATGACGCGTTTGAGTGGATTATCCTCTTAGAAACGTCATGGTAGGAGGTTTCATGACGCGTTTGAGTGAATTTTCCTCTTAGAAACGTCATGGAAGGATGTTTCATGACTCATTTGATTGGATTGTCCTCTCAGAAATGTCATGAAAGGATGTTTCATGACTCATTTGATTGGATTATCCTCTCAGAAACGTCATGAAAGGAAGTTTCATGACGCGTTTGATTGGATTATCCTCTCAGAAATGTCATGAAAGGAAATCTCATGACGAGCCTGAGTGAATTTTCCTCTCAGAAATGTCATGAAAGGAAGTCTCATGGCGCGTTTGAGTGAATTTTCCTCTCAGAAATGTCATGAAAGGAAATCTCATGATGCGTTTGAGTGGATATTCCTTTCATAAACATCATAAACTACTTTAACAATCGTTCTTTTAAATATCAGAAGGATGGTCCTAATCTCTGCTGTGAAAATATGCCCTGAGCACTGTCCCGTGGTGAATATTTGATTGACAATTGACTGAATTTAAATTATTATCGCTATATTAATAGATTTAAAAATATTTTTCTTCTTATCCAGAGAGGTGGAGGGACTGGCCCTTTGAAGCCTCGGCAGCAGGTTCGTATGAATACTGTGCCAATTCCATCAAGCGTATGGCTTGAAAGATGAGAAGGGGGTTATTAGGCTCTCTTCTTTGAAGAGAGTTTTTTGTTTTTTTATAAATCCAACTTAGCGAATAAGAAAACTAGAGAATGAGAACAGCAGAGGAGAGAACAGAGATGAAATATGGTTTTTGGTTACCGATTTTTGGAGGCTGGCTGCGGAATGTAGATGACGAGAATATGCCACCAACCTTTGACTATGCGAAAAAAGTCATACAGTCAGCTGAAGACTGGGGATACTCAACGACACTGATTGCTGAATTATATTTAAATGATATTAAAGGACCGGAGCATGATTCTCTTGAAGCCTGGTCCACCGCAGCGGCACTTGCTGCCGTGACAGAGAAAATAGAAATCATGACCGCGATTCGCCCAGGTTTTCATAATCCTGCTGTGACAGCAAAAATGGCCGCCAATATTGACCGTATCAGCAACGGCCGTTTTACGCTTAATGTTGTTTCGGGTTGGTGGGCAGAAGAAGCGCGTCAATATGGCGGCATTTTCACCGAGCACGATGAGCGTTATGCTCGAACCGAGGAATTTATTGATGTGCTAAAAGGGTTATGGACAGAAGAAACCTTTAATTATGCGGGCCAGTTTTACGACTTAAAAGACACGAAGCTTGCTCCGAAACCAGTTCAACGACCGAACCCGATTCTTTATGCAGGCGGTGAAAGCGAAAAAGGTAAGCAAACGATTGCCGAAAAATGCGACGCTTACGTGATGCACGGTGGAACAATAGAAGAGATTGAGCAAAAAATTGCTGAAATGAAGGCACGCCGTGAACAAACTAACAATGAACCATTTAAATCTTTCGGAATGGCAGCCTATGTCATTTGCCGTGAAAGTGAAGAAGAGGCTTTTGCTGAGCTTGAAAAAATCACGACGGTGAAGGAGTCTAGCGCGTATGCCGGCTTTAAAGACTTCACAACCAAATCACAATTAGAGCAGCAGATCCAATTACAGGATTACTCGGTTTCCAATCGCGGTCTGCGGCCAAACCTGGTAGGAACACCGGAGCAGATAGCCAATCGAATTTTACAATATGAAGAAACCGGCTTAGACTTATTGTTATTACAATTTTCCCCGCAACTGGAGGAAATGGAGCGCTTCGCAAAGCAGGTTATGCCGTTAGTGGAACAAAAACGCAGTTTAATAAACAACTAGAAACAGGAGGCCGTAAACATGAGCAAAGTATATGTCATCCATGAAAATAGTGAGTGGACCGTCCATTTAACAAAGAGATTAGAGGAGCTTGGTGTTCCTTATGAAGAATGGCATTTAGATGAGGGTACATTAGATTTATCGGCACAACCTCCCGAAGGAATCTTCTATAGCCGCATGAGTGCTTCTTCCCATACACGTGATCATCGTTTTGCCGCTGAATTTACTGGACAGGTATTAGCTTGGCTAGAAGCGCATGGCCGCACGGTATTAAATGGAACGAGTGCTCTAAAGCTGGAAGTGAGCAAGGTTTTACAATACTTAGAGTTAAATAAATATGGTGTGAAGACGCCAAAAACGATTGCCGCAGTTGGCAAGCAAAACATTTTAAAGGCAGCGGAAAGCTTTTCTGGACAGCCCTTTATTACAAAACATAACCGTGCCGGAAAAGGTTTAGGTGTGCAATTGTTCCAAAGTATCGAAGCGTTAAAAGCGTATGTGGAAGGACCAACGTTCGAAGAACCGGTCGATGGCATTACACTGATCCAGGAATACATTGTATCTCCTGAAAGCTACATCACCCGCTGTGAGTTTGTCGGAGGAAACTTTGTATATGCCGTCAAGGTGGATACTTCGGAAGGATTCCAGCTTTGCCCGGCGGACGCCTGCCAAATTGGCGATTTATTCTGTCCGGTAGGAGAAGAAGTGGAAGAGAAGCCAAAGTTCCAAATCATTGACGGGTTTGACGACGAAATTTTAGAAAAATATAAAAAGGTGTTAGCTGGTAATGGGGTTCAAGTGGCTGGAATCGAATTTATCCGAAATGCTGACGGTGATATTTATACGTACGATATTAATACCAATACCAACTACAATTCTGATGCAGAAGCAAAAGCCGGCAAATTCGGCATGCTCGAAGTTGCTTTATTTTTAAAAAAGACATTGGAAGAAAAGTACGCAGCCACAGCAACGGTGTAATTTGGTTGAACTAAATATAGATTAAATGTAAAACTGAGCTGCCATAATCGGCGGCTTATTTTTGTTTACAGCATAAAATTTATTTTTGAAATGGTAGATGCTTACTATCGTCAGTTCACTAGAATATATTATTATATATGTACATCCTGATTCTCCACTAAGTAAGGGCATAAATAGAGTTTTGTTTTTTCTTAATAAGATTAGTAAATTAAAAGAGACCATAGGAGATTACTAAATGTTTAAAGAATGGAAAAAGATATTACTGCTTGCTATACCTTCGATTGCATCATTTGCTTCATCGACACTGACAGGAACCATTAATCTCATATTAGTCGGCCAATTAGGGGCTCTTGCGATTGCAATCGTAGGTGTTTCCAACATTATCATGTACAATGCCTGGGCCTTATTTTCAGGAATCGGGCATACCACCAATTACCTGGTGGCACAAAATTACGGCTCCAACACCATGAAAAAAGGGGTTGAACGCACTTATATCGCTTTTTATCTTTGTATAGTGGCGGCAGCATTGGTCTTATTAGTTGGTTTATTGTTTCCAGAAGCCATTTTTAAGTTGTTGGGAAGCTCGCCTGAAATGATTCGTGAAGGGAAAGGTTATTTAGAATTTCGTTTCTTTGCGATGGTCTTTTCCATCTTCACCTTTGTTATTCATGGATTTCTCCGTGGGATTGGGGATACCAAAACACCGATGATCAGTACGATATTAGGCGGAGCCTTCATGATTTTTCTTACCTTTGGATTAACCTATGGACATTTTGGTCTTCCTGAATTAGGTCTGGTGGGGGCAGGTATTGCATTTTTTACAGGTGAGTTGGTTACGTTTCTATTTTGCGCTTACATTTATTTCATAAAATTACATCCAACCTATGAAACACGCAAAAGAATTGCTTTCAACCCTGCAGAATCAAAATTAATTTTTGGAGAAAGTGCAAAGTTAGGCATACAGGAATTTTCGATGGCCATGGCCATGTTTGTCTTTACCGCATTTGTTACGAGATTAGGAACCAGTGCGTTGGCAGCAAACGAAGTGGCCTTAAGTGTCATGAGTCTCGGATTCATGCCCGCTTTTGCATTTGGATCCACCGCAACGATTCTTGTCGGACAAGAAGTCGGACGAGGTAAACCTGTATTAGGAAGGAAGGCAGGGACGAATACTGCCATTTTAGGATGTATTTTTCTATTGATTTTGGGTGTGATTGAATTTTTTTGGGCAGAGCCAATTGCAAAGATTTATACCCACGATGTCCAAGTGTATAAAATAGCCGCAGAATTAGTGATGATTTCGGCATTTTTGCAATTGTTTGATGGCCTATTAAATTTTTACGCCGGCGGCCTTAGAGGCATTGGCGACACAACCTTTTTATTAAAAATCTCACTGTTATTAGGGTGGTTATTCTTTGTTCCACTTAGTTATGTGCTTACTTTTATGTTAGATTGGGGCAGTGTAGGCGCGTGGGTCTCCTTATACTCCTATCTCGCGGTGTTTGGAATCAGTGTCATGGTTCGCTTTTATCGAACCGATTGGGATACCATTCAGTTAAAATCGGTTGAACATGAATTGCAGGACCATGTTGTCTAAAAATGGAACGATCGAACAAAGGGAAGCACAGGTGTACTTTTAACTTTGATGGGGAAAATGGGGGGCGATTGTTGAAAGACAATTCGGTACTTAGAATAGCATTTGTACTTAATATCCCAGTCAAATTTCATTCTGATGTGTATACACTTAGTGATTTTAAAATTATTTTAGAATAACTTTGTAATGAAATTAACATATGGCTGTGATGAGTCTGTTATCCCTTTCTAGTATAGTGAAGTTATCAAATCACACTAGGAGGAAACAATCATGCTAAAGAAACTCATCATCGCTTTCACTATTTTTGCTTCTTGTGGCACTTTGTTCGCCGCCAAGGGTGATAAAGCGGAAGCGGCATATTATCATACAAAAGCAATCTCTGTTGCAAAAGCAAATATGGGGGTTCCCTATAAATGGGGCGGGATTTCGCCGAGCGGTTTTGACTGTTCAGGTCTTGTGAAGTATTCATACGGAAAAGCGGGCAAAACACTAAATCGCACTGCTGCTCAAATGTACTATGGAAACGGATATCGACCATCTAACTTGAATATCGGTGATTTATTGTTCTATGCACCGAATAAAGCAAGTGCCCCAACTCATGTTGCCATCTATATCGGATACGGAAAAATGATCATGGCATCTTCCTCAAAAGGGGTCATTGTAACAAATACAAGCAATCCATATTGGCATGCTAGATATATTGGAGTAAAGCGAGTATAAAGATCATCATAGCGATGGTCTTTTTTATTTTTAAAAAAATATTAGTGAAAAAAAAGCTACTTACTTTGGAGTCACTGGTGAACAAATAACAGAACCGCTGCAACTGTGTTAGAAAATGTTATTATTTGATGATTTTTCACATATTTTTCACATTTTAAACTTGTAAAGGTTAATATAGTATTTTAAAATTTTTGTATTAAGGGCACTTTTACTGCTATTAAGGGAGGTCCAAATATGTTACCAATTGAACGCCAGCAACAATTGTTAGAATGGTTAAATACTGAAGTCACTTTATCTATTACAGAGATAAGTAAGCGTCTTAATGTATCCGAAATGACCGTTTACCGGGACATAAAGCCTCTGGTAGAGGAAAAAAAAGTTATCAAAACTTCAGGTGGAATAAGTTTAGGGAAAATAGGAAAAGTTTCTTCAACAGCATGTACATATTGCTTCAAGGAATCAAATAATCGGCACCCTGTTCAAATAATTACTCATGATTTAAGGGTAGAACAACTATGCTGCCCACACTGTGGTTTATTAAGATACAAAGATATTGAAAAAGATGTCTCACAAATCATTTGCCGGGATTTCCTTCATGATACGACCATCAGTGCTAAAATGGCATATTTTTTAATGGACGCAGATTTTAATTTAAGTTGCTGCCAACCACAAGTATTATCTTTTGATTTATTAAAGCATGCTGAGCAATTTCAAATCGGATTCGGTGGAATCCTTCTTCGTTTCGACGAGGCCATTGAAGAGATACAAAAAAGAATGGATGGACTCACGGGTTGTGGGTGTAATAAATGAGAGGTTTAGTAGAATGAAAGTAGCAAAAAGCCTCTTAATACTAATGGCCGTAATATCTGTGTTTGTTCTTTCATACCCTACTTTCCCTTCAGCTCATGCTTATATAGTAAAATCGAGTCCGTCCGAAAACGAAATACTTAGTCAACCGCCCAAGAAGGTTTCCATACAGTTTGATGAAACGATTCAACCTTCTTTTAATTCAATTCAAGTGTTTGATTCAAATGGTAAACAAGTGGACATGAAGAATGGGCGGATTAATCCCAATAATCAATCTATTATTGAAACTGACTTAAATGGAAACCTTCCAAACGGCACATATGTCATACAGTGGAAAGTTGTTTCAGGTGATGGGCATCCAGTTGAAGGGGTTATTCCATTTCAAATTGGAAACGGAAATAACAAAGAAAGTAGTCCGTTAAACGTTCAGAAGTCAAAAGGATACATGCCTGGGTTGGATTTAATTAGTATACGTTGGCTTCAATATATTAGTAATGCATGTTTTATTGGAATACTATTCTTTTCCCTTTTTGTCTTACCGAAAGAATTGGGACAAGAAATAAGGGTAAAAAATACCTTTGGTAGATTAATCATGTATTCGTTCGCAGCCCTATGTTTTAGTATAATTATAAGTTTGCCTTTGCAAGCTACTATTGAATCAGGCTTACCCTGGACCAAGGTTATCAATACCGAAGTCCTAGGGGATATGCTCACGAATAGTGTATTTGGTAAAGCATGGTCTACCCAGATTATTATGATGTTAATTCTTTGGCTGCCAACTTTCCTAATATGTTATAAGCCATTTGATACAAAAATATGGGTTTGGATTTCCTTTATAATTGCAATTGGGATTTTGAAGACCAAGACATTAACTAGCCATGCCGCTTCATCAGAAAATGGTATCCTTGCCAGAGGTATGGATTTATTTCATTTGCTTTCTGCTTCCATTTGGATTGGAAGCATAATCGCTCTGATTGCTTTGATTCCCTTAAGTAGAAAAGATGAAACAAAGAAATTTTATATGGATGCAGTACGAAGGTTTTCAAAATGGGGAATTATTATCGTTGTAGTTTTATCTGCCACAGGGGTTTACGGAAGTTTGTTATATATTCCAAACTTTCGCTCGCTTTTATTTACGGATTATGGAAGGGCTTTGTCTGGTAAGATTATTCTCCTAGTGATTATGATGGCATTCGCTGCCATTAATTTTATAAAAGGGAAACGAAATAGTGAGGGTGGAATTGCACGTTCTCTGTGGGGAGAATTAATGACTGGAATAATTGTTCTTGTTCTTTCTGTTATATTAACTAATTTACCAACGGCAATGGCTTCCCCTGGACCAATAAAGGAAGCTAAAAACGTTGAACATGGTAATAGGATTACATTTGAAGCAACTCCGAACGTTATAGGTAATAATACATTTCAAGTGACACTACAAGACCACAATGGTCGTCTCATTAAAGATATAGAACAGGTAACACTTACCTTTACGTCCCTTGAGATGGATATGGGTGACGACACCATAACATTAAAAAAAGTCAAAGAAGGCATTTATGAATCCCAAGGGATGAATTTCAATATGGCGGGTCAATGGCAGGTGAAAGTTCACGTCCTGACCCAAGATTTAGAAACCCTGGATACTACTTTTAAAGTTTTTGTAGGTAGTATTTAAATGAATGATAGAGGAGAAATGAATGATGAAGCTTACAATTAATAAGATATCTAAAGTGTTTTTACCAACTGTTTTAGGGTTATTTTTATTTTCAAGTGTCGTAAGTGCCCATGTTACAGTTGTACCACAGACTTCAACAACGGGTGCATGGGAAACTTATACGGTTAAGGTTCCTGTTGAAAAGAACGTAGCAACAACGAAGGTTACGATTAAAGCGCCTGCCGGGGTAGAAATAAAGTCTTATCAGCCTGTTCCGGGATGGAAATATAGTGATGAAAAAGATGCTAATGGAATCGTAAAATCATTTACATTTGAGGCAACAGGAGAAGGGATTTTGCCTGGTCAATTTCAACAATTCACGTTTGTTGGGAAAAACCCGGAAAATGCTGCAAAAGCAGCTTGGGATGCCTTCCAATACTATAAGGATGGCAGTGTAGTAGAATGGACAGGTGATGAAGGAACTGATTCGCCTCATTCTATTACTGAAATCGTTGCTGGAACATCAACAGACGGTCATGATGATACAGCTAAAACGGAAGAAACTAAAAAAGAAGAACCAAAAACAGAGGTTGCAAATTCTGATACTGATAAATCAGATTCTCTTCCAATAATCTTATCCGCAGTTGCAGTATTACTTTCATTAGGTGCCTTTGTTCGTACATTCCGTAGAAAGTAATCAGTTAAAAAAATGACCTATTCATAAACATGAATAAGTCATTTTCTTTTTTGCTGAGGGAAATCAACAAGTGCAATTTTTATTATCTCTGTGAAGGATTGTACTTATACAGGGGAGTTGATTCCACGAAGGGTTAACGCTTCTTCTTTAAGTTGAACTTTATTGAGCGAAGCAGGATAGTTAAACAATCGGAGGCCGCTCCTCCTATTGTTAATGGATATGATGATGCATATTGCTAGGTGGTCCACCCCCGAAACTTCCATTCATGAATAATAAAATAACCCCGACAGCGATTAATAGAACCGCCCAGATTAAATCAAAGTTGACGAAGTATTTTCGTATTTTTATCAGACCGATATGATAAACCAGCACAGAAACAATCACCATTACGGCCAGCATGGAAAGTTCATGAAAAATGTAGAGAGGGATAATGTCAGCGATACTATCCGCCCCTAAAATGAACGGTGACAACAGCAGGCCAGAACCATGGGTCGAAGAGGCCAAGAACGACCATAGTATGAGCTGTACGTACCCTACCTTCAAGCCGCCCTTCCACTTAAAATGCCGAAAATACCGAAACAAACGGTATATCCCATAGCCTAACACGATACAGGCCATGGCAAGATGAACGTAGCGCAACGGAAACTGAAACCGTGCATAGGTCTGCAATAGGACAATGACGCCGTCCCCCAGTATTTGGCCCAAACCAATTGGGGCAGCAGCGTAAAACAACACCCGGCGGTCTCCCCGTTGGACCGCAAGGAATACTGCAAACAGCCAGCCCATGGCCGGATTAAGTCCGTGAAAGGCACCAAGCAGGGCTGCTAGCAGGATTTGACTTCCTTCAGAAAAAGCTTCCATGTCCCTAACCTCCTATCACGGATAACAGAAAGTATCAGTAGAGCAATCCCCGCCCTCAAGCCTGATTTGATGTGCTCTCCCATCATCTAGCTGCAGGAGAAAGTTAGGATCAATTTCCATTCCTCCGTTAGGATGAATATCCACTTTTACTACAGCACCACTGATGCCATCCGGGTAAAATTGATCGTCCCAGGTGCTATAGAGAGAATTGGTAAAATAGAGTCGTTTTCCGTCACGGCTTAGTTCGACCATCTGCGGACCGCCAGTCATCCATTTTCCGTTTGGATGTGGTTTTGGATTGACGATTCCTCCAATGTTAACGGTACCAGTCAGTTTTGGGTTGAACGGATCACTGACGTCATATTGTCTCAGCTCTCCGGCAGCCCAGCAAGGAACATAAAGAAACCGGTCATCAAGCGAGAGTACGATATCCGTCACTAAAGGAGGTACGGCCCCAACTCCTTTCAGTGCCGGCGGCAGCTGGTCTGGATCGGCTGGAACTGCCGGAATTTCAATGATTTTCTTTGCCTTCCATTCACCGGCCTCTTGGTACCAAGTCCAAATCGAGCTGGCCAGATTGGTCACATCAATCACTACGCTGGCAAACCCATAGGTCTTTTTCGGATTATGAGCGGGACGAAGCTCCAGCACCATTTGATGCTGATCGCCAAAATCGATCTCGCCGATATGCTTTCTGGAGCGACTGTCAAAGAAATGGATACGATGACCATATTTACGGTCTAATAAGGCCTGCAGATCAAGGCCGTCTTCAAAAAGATCAGGTGTGGCCCATTCGCTGGTTATCGTGACGTCATGGGCAATATGCCACCAAAAATCATAGGCAAAATGCTGTGGCCCGCGATCGATTTCCCAAGCCCCTAATACATTAAAATTAAAATGGTCTAACATAAGGATTCCGCCAGGGCCGCCATTACCTTCGCCAGAACCAAGAGCACTGATGAAAATGCCTTCCGGTCCGCAATGGACGGTATGCAAACGGCTATAGCCGGTGCGCTCCTTGATCTCCTCAGGCTCGATCGTCCTCGCGATTGTTGGATTCTTCGGGTCCGGTTTTGTATCGATGATATAAATCCGGGAGGAGCGGATACCAGGTACAATTAAATAACGCCGTTCCAGTTGAGGATGAAAGGCGGTCGGACATAGGGCCGAACTGCAGGCATTCCACCCGAAATGATGTAATTCGTCCTCCTCTTCGCCAGGCAGGACTAATTTATTTATTAACTGGCCATATGTGGCCGAATCTAGGTCCAAATCAATCACACCAATAGCATCCGGCTTCAATAAGGCGACATAAGCAAGTTTCTCAGGAGGTGCCTCCATCGCGGACTTCGCTGATGGATAAAAAGACTGATCCGTACCAAACCATTTTGACATGTACATTTCTCCCCTCATAATCTAAAAAATCCCAAGCCCAAACAGGTGACACAAGAAAATAGGACTAAACATTGCCAAACCGCCACCTCTTTCTAATCATATTTCTCCCATTAAAATAGTATGAAATAAATTTGAAAAAGGACCAGGGGGACGGTTCTTATAGGGGACAATCGGAAGTTTTGCGCGTAAAAAGGCACAGCTAGTGAACTGAACTAGCTGTGCCTTAGTGCTTTCTAATGAAACGCGTCCATTTGCGCAAAATTTTTGATTGCCCGAGAAGAATGAAGTCGCGGCCCCCTTCTCTATGGGGATTCAATCTTTTTCTTACCCTATTAATTTTTGTTTTTTCTTCTATTTTGAATCTGCTACCAGCGTTCCTCTTTGATTTTCATTGTTTTTGGGTAAACTTTCCCCCTCCCCACTGAAGAGGCTTTTTAAAATGGTATTCAGTTTTTTCTGCTTAAGGCAGCCCGTCTGATACGGCAGCCACCAGGTGTGCTTTTTTACAGGAAGGACATAAAGTGATGTCTTTCCCAATAAGTTTAGAAACTATTTCAATGGTACTAAGTCCTTCAAAAGCTGGTTTGTAGACTCGGCTTTGGGTTAAAATCCTGCAGATTCTTAGTTTGGTTTTCTTATTCCGGTTGGCCAGTATTCCGTAATGCCTGATTTTCACTAATCCCTTCGGGAGAATATGCATGAGAAATCGGCGAATAAATTCCACACCTCTCATCGTAATAGTGTTTTTCCGACTATTGTCCCGATAATTTTTTGCCCGAAAGGTGACAGTATCTTTACCAATTGAAATAATTCGTTGATTGGAGATCGCGATTCGATGAGTATAACGGCCAAGATATTGCACCACTGCCAATGGACCTGAGAAGGTTCTTTTCGTATAGCTATACCAGTTTATTGAATAACATTTGTCTATTAACCGCTGAAATTGTTTTGGATCTTCGTAACTCTTTGCCTCGTTATAAAACTGGAGTCGGTTCTGTTCATAATATTGCTTTAAAAAGTATAGATACTTCCCACGGAATTTCTTAGATAACACTTTTACAGGGATGAAAAACTTATGACTGGAGTTACACCAGCGATTTAGTTTGTTTAATCCTCCAGCCAATACCACGGTATGAATGTGAGGATGATAATGCAAATTTTGACCCCAAGTATGCAAGACAGAAAAAAAACCGATTTGGGCTCCCAAATATTTAGGGTCTTGGGCTAGTTCCGATAAGGTCTCCGAGACGGCTTTATACATTAAATCATAAAGTAGTTTCTGATTATGATAAATTAACATGTGCAGCTGTTCCGGCATGGTAAAAACCACATGAAAATATGGGGCGTTAAGGATATCCTTTTTCCTTTTATCAATCCAGACCTCTTTTGTCACCCCTTGGCACGACGGGCAGTGCCGATTCCGGCAAGAATTATAACTTACTTGAGTATGACCACAATTATGACATCCATAGGCATGGCCACCGAGGGTGGCCGTTCTGCAGTTCATGATTGCCCTAGCTGCCTTGGCTTGCCCTTTTGATGGTCTGTACTTTTCTACATACATGGGATAGAATTTCCGAAAAATTTCTTGGATTGTACTCATGCCTTATCCCCTCCGGTATCTAAGGGGCTCTTGATTCCCATGACACTCTTGGAGGTCATATGCAGGTACGTTAAAGTAGTTTTCAAACTCTTATGCCCAAGCATCTGTTGGATGAACACTGGTTCCACCCCATCTTCTAAAAGATGCGTGGAAAAACAATGTCTAAGTGTATGAGCAGAAATATTCGGATCAAGTTGAAGCTTGTCTTTTAACTTAATTAAGGTATTTTTTATCGTTTTGACATGAATAGGGTCCGACTTATCTCGACCTGGAAATAACCAATCATTCCGTGTATAATCTTTGGAAAAGTAATGTTTAAAATATTCCCTCAGCACTATCAGTGCTGTCTCGGATAGAATGGTATATCGATTGGTATTGTGTTTAGCGTTTTGGACGCGAACTCGCATACTCTTACTATCAATATCGCAAATTTTTAATTTAGCTACTTCGCTAACTCGAAGTCCACTGCCGTAAATTAATGCAAGAATGGCTTTATGCTTCAAGTTATTGGTTGAATTTAATAGTAAAAGAACTTCTTCTTTAGGTGGGATGACAGGGAAACTTTGGGCTCTTTTCATCCTCGGAACCTTAATAGAATTCCATTCCTTTTCTAAAACATAGGTATAGAAGAACTTAATCGCAGAAATGTAATTATTAATGGTTCCTGGGGATAGACCCTTGTCTTTTTTGAGGTAAAGGATGTATTGTTGGACATCCTCCAAGGTCATTTCTTCTATGGGTCTAGTGTGTTCCTGCATATAACTCAGAAAAGCGTTCATTCTGCGCCAGTACGATTCTTTTGAGGAATCCGGGGTGCCCTTAAGCTCAAAGTATAACTCCACTTTTTGTTCATATTGATTCATGATGTTTCCTCCTGATGTTGATTAATAGCTAAGTAATAGATCAATAATCAGAAGGCAGGAGGAGCCCTGTTTGGAAAAGGGAAAATATGTAGATTTATTTTTTGGAAAGTGCGTGATATAATCTTCAAGTGAAAAAGTATGTCCTTCCTTGGTTGTTTTGTTTGGCGATAAAACAATACCACAGAGAACATACTTTTTCATTTTTTTTATACTTTTTTAGGTGCGAGTGGGGTTTTAAAAAGCCATCGCGTAGCGATTTCGTTCTTCTTCTGGTTCCCTATGGGGTGTAAGTTGTTAAGCACCAGTGGAACCGTCCCCATGGTGCCCGTTTTGATGACAAAAAATAAAGGAATTTAGCGAGCTGGGTTGAATTAGTAAAGATAAATTCCAGTGAGTAAACCATGAGGGAAGAGGAGTTTGAGTAATGGTACATAGAGTTGAAATTGAAGAATTAGTGGAAGTTGGAGGGAACCTGGATGAGCTTTCTGAGCTTTTGGTAAAGGTTGTTGATGAGGGAGCGTCAATTGGATTTTTGCCGCCAATGGAGGTCGCGGCAGCACGCCAGTATTGGCAGGAGGTGATGCAGCCAGGCGTCATTCTGTTTATTGCCAAAATGGGAGATAAGATTGCCGGCAGTGTGCAACTGCATTTGTGCGGTAAGCAAAATGGGGGACACCGGGCGGAAATCGCCAAATTAATGACCCATCCCGATTTTAGAAGAAACGGAATTGGCCGTTTACTAATGCAGCAAGCGGAAGAACGGGCCAGACAGGAAGGTCGTTCACTTTTGGTACTCGATACAAGAGAAGGAGACCCTTCTAACCAGCTTTATACATCGATTGGGTTTATTGAGGCCGGCCGCATTCCGAACTATGCACAGTCAGCCAATGGGGAATTGCATGCTACCGTCTTTTATTATAAGAACCTTTAAACCAAAGGAGGGGGGGCCAGGGGGACGGTTCTAATATAGGCAATCGGAAGTTTTGCTCAAGTTTCGAAGCACTTTATAAGTAAACGGAATTTTAATCTAAAGGAATTACTTCTAAGGAATTATCGCAAAATTTTTGATTGCCTGAGTAAGCAGGAAGTTTTAAAGTTTTTGTACAAGTAATTCGACATCCATAGTCAAATTTCCTGCTTCTCCTGGTTCCCGTTGAGGTTTATATCATCCGGCGCCATTGGAACCGTCCCCCCGGTTCCTCCGGCTTTTTTCCTTTACGCGCTAATTTGCTCATGGAATAGCTGCTTCAACTGTTTTCTTCCCCGGTGAATTCGTACTTTTACGGTATTAAGGTTTAGGCCAAGGACGCTGGCAATTTCTTGTTCATTTAAGCTCTGATTTACTTTCAGCGTGAGGACATCCCGATACTGCTCATTCAATCCCTGAATCGCACATTCAACTTGCTCCTGCAAAATCGCTGTTTCCACTTCAACCTCTACATTCTGATCCA
Organism: Neobacillus sp. B24; assembly: GCF_055381825.1. Taxonomy (NCBI): domain Bacteria; kingdom Bacillati; phylum Bacillota; class Bacilli; order Caryophanales; family Bacillaceae; genus Neobacillus; species Neobacillus sp. B24. The sequence goes on from NZ_AP035777.1 coordinate 958,157, forward strand.
TTTGCTTCCCTAAAATCTCCAGCATTTCTGCCTCAAACGGCAGCCCTTTCCTTTTCCGCTCTCTGCGGATAAAGTCGATGGCTGTTCGAGTGGTAATCGAGGAAAGCCATGCACCTAATTTGCTTCCATCTTCAATCGTATCGATTTTTCTAAAAGCTTTAATAAACGCTTCCTGAACAACGTCTTCTGCTAAATGCCAATCTTTCGTAATGGAATAGCCTATATATAACATTCGTTGCTTATAATTTTCATAAGCCTGCGAAATATCGATTTTACTCATTGTGTATCTCTCCATTCCCGTTCATCTAAAGGAGCTTGGTATATCAAAATGAATCTCGTTAACTCCTAAAAAAATCTTCATAACTATATACCCTTAAAGGGAATGGAAAGTTTGCGAAACTTTGGAAAAAGTTGAGGAGCCTTTTCCCTACAGACAGAAACGCTTTATTCCTGCTGCAGTTCATTATATGAAGGACAAAAAGGGAGGGCTATAAGGAAAAATGTTCCTCATCTAGGTTATGAAGGACAGAACAAGGCAGGACAACAAAAAAATGTCCTTCATCGAGGTTATGAAGGACAAAACACGATTGGACAATTAGAAAAATGTCCTTCATCCAGAGACTGGAACCAGTAGAAGCAGGAAATTTGACTATGGATGTCGAATTACTTGTACAAAAACTTTAAAACTTCCTGCTTACTCAGGCAATCAAAAATTTTGCGATAATTCCTTAGAAGTAATTCCTTTAGATTAAAATTCCGTTTACTTATAAAGTGCTTCGAAACTTGAGCAAAACTTCCGATTGCCTAAATTAGAACCGTCCCCGTGGCCCTCCGCCGGCCCCCCGCAACCCCTCTAAGCAGGACCAACAGAAGAACGAAATCGCTACGCGATGGCTTTTTAAAACCCCACTCGCACCTAAAAAAGTATAAAAAAAATGAAAAAGTATGTTCTCTGTGGTATTGTTTTATCGCCAAACAAAACAACCAAGGAAGGACATACTTTTTCACTTGAAGATTATATCACGCACTTTCCAAAAAATAAATCTACATATTTTCCCTTTTCCAAACAGGGCTCCTCCTGCCTTCTGATTATTGATCTATTACTTAGCTATTAATCAACATCAGGAGGAAACATCATGAATCAATATGAACAAAAAGTGGAGTTATACTTTGAGCTTAAGGGCACCCCGGATTCCTCAAAAGAATCGTACTGGCGCAGAATGAACGCTTTTCTGAGTTATATGCAGGAACACACTAGACCCATAGAAGAAATGACCTTGGAGGATGTCCAACAATACATCCTTTACCTCAAAAAAGACAAGGGTCTATCCCCAGGAACCATTAATAATTACATTTCTGCGATTAAGTTCTTCTATACCTATGTTTTAGAAAAGGAATGGAATTCTATTAAGGTTCCGAGGATGAAAAGAGCCCAAAGTTTCCCTGTCATCCCACCTAAAGAAGAAGTTCTTTTACTATTAAATTCAACCAATAACTTGAAGCATAAAGCCATTCTTGCATTAATTTACGGCAGTGGACTTCGAGTTAGCGAAGTAGCTAAATTAAAAATTTGCGATATTGATAGTAAGAGTATGCGAGTTCGCGTCCAAAACGCTAAACACAATACCAATCGATATACCATTCTATCCGAGACAGCACTGATAGTGCTGAGGGAATATTTTAAACATTACTTTTCCAAAGATTATACACGGAATGATTGGTTATTTCCAGGTCGAGATAAGTCGGACCCTATTCATGTCAAAACGATAAAAAATACCTTAATTAAGTTAAAAGACAAGCTTCAACTTGATCCGAATATTTCTGCTCATACACTTAGACATTGTTTTTCCACGCATCTTTTAGAAGATGGGGTGGAACCAGTGTTCATCCAACAGATGCTTGGGCATAAGAGTTTGAAAACTACTTTAACGTACCTGCATATGACCTCCAAGAGTGTCATGGGAATCAAGAGCCCCTTAGATACCGGAGGGGATAAGGCATGAGTACAATCCAAGAAATTTTTCGGAAATTCTATCCCATGTATGTAGAAAAGTACAGACCATCAAAAGGGCAAGCCAAGGCAGCTAGGGCAATCATGAACTGCAGAACGGCCACCCTCGGTGGCCATGCCTATGGATGTCATAATTGTGGTCATACTCAAGTAAGTTATAATTCTTGCCGGAATCGGCACTGCCCGTCGTGCCAAGGGGTGACAAAAGAGGTCTGGATTGATAAAAGGAAAAAGGATATCCTTAACGCCCCATATTTTCATGTGGTTTTTACCATGCCGGAACAGCTGCACATGTTAATTTATCATAATCAGAAACTACTTTATGATTTAATGTATAAAGCCGTCTCGGAGACCTTATCGGAACTAGCCCAAGACCCTAAATATTTGGGAGCCCAAATCGGTTTTTTTTCTGTCTTGCATACTTGGGGTCAAAATTTGCATTATCATCCTCACATTCATACCGTGGTATTGGCTGGAGGATTAAACAAACTAAATCGCTGGTGTAACTCCAGTCATAAGTTTTTCATCCCTGTAAAAGTGTTATCTAAGAAATTCCGTGGGAAGTATCTATACTTTTTAAAGCAATATTATGAACAGAACCGACTCCAGTTTTATAACGAGGCAAAGAGTTACGAAGATCCAAAACAATTTCAGCGGTTAATAGACAAATGTTATTCAATAAACTGGTATAGCTATACGAAAAGAACCTTCTCAGGTCCATTGGCAGTGGTGCAATATCTTGGCCGTTATACTCATCGAATCGCGATCTCCAATCAACGAATTATTTCAATTGGTAAAGATACTGTCACCTTTCGGGCAAAAAATTATCGGGACAATAGTCGGAAAAACACTATTACGATGAGAGGTGTGGAATTTATTCGCCGATTTCTCATGCATATTCTCCCGAAGGGATTAGTGAAAATCAGGCATTACGGAATACTGGCCAACCGGAATAAGAAAACCAAACTAAGAATCTGCAGGATTTTAACCCAAAGCCGAGTCTACAAACCAGCTTTTGAAGGACTTAGTACCATTGAAATAGTTTCTAAACTTATTGGGAAAGACATCACTTTATGTCCTTCCTGTAAAAAAGCACACCTGGTGGCTGCCGTATCAGACGGGCTGCCTTAAGCAGAAAAAACTGAATACCATTTTAAAAAGCCTCTTCAGTGGGGAGGGGGAAAGTTTACCCAAAAACAATGAAAATCAAAGAGGAACGCTGGTAGCAGATTCAAAATAGAAGAAAAAACAAAAATTAATAGGGTAAGAAAAAGATTGAATCCCCATAGAGAAGGGGGCCGCGACTTCATTCTTCTCGGGCAATCAAAAATTTTGCGCAAATGGACGCGTTTCATTAGAAAGCACTAAGGCACAGCTAGTTCAGTTCACTAGCTGTGCCTTTTTACGCGCAAAACTTCCGATTGTCCCCTATAAGAACCGTCCCCATGGTTCCCTTGCATGCTTCGTTTGCCACTCCTTTGTACGGCCATTTCGCTTTTTAGTCCTTTGAGCAGGGAGAAGCACATGACGATTAGGATGATGGCAAAGGGCAGGGCGGCGGCGATGGAGGCTGTTTGCAGGACGTTCAGACCGCCTGCTAGTAGTAATACTCCGGCCAATGCGGATTGGATGACACCCCATGTCATTTTTATTTTGTTTGATGGATTTAAGGTACCTCCTTCACTCAGCATCCCTAATACAAAGGTGGCCGTATCGGCAACGGTTATATAATAAATGGCAACCACGGCAAACCCCAAAATGCTTAATACCCAACTTAGTGGAAGATAGTCAAAAAATATAAAGATAGACAATTCTGAGTTTCCGGCGATTTCTTTCGCTAGATGTTTGAAGCCGGGTTTTTGGACAATATCAAGCGCAGCCCCGCCAAATATGGACATCCACAGACAGGTACCGAGGGTCGGGACAACCAACACACCAATGACAAATTCCCTTAATGTCCTTCCTTTGGAAACCCGTGCAATAAACATGCCGACAAATGGTGCCCATGCAATCCACCAGGCCCAATAAAAAAGCGTCCAGGAAGCAATCCATTTCCCTTCGCCAAAGGGCTTCAGCCGTAAACTCATATGGATAAAATCATTTAAATAAAGCCCAGTCGTATTAAAGAACACTTTAATAATGGTTACCGTAGGTCCAACAACTAAGATCAAAAGCATAATCGCAAAAGAAAAAATCATCGCCGCATTCGATAAGTATTGGATTCCTCTCTCCAAGCCTGAATTGATGGAGATGATAAAGATGACCGTAGCGACAACAATGACAATCAGCTGAACGAACAATTCGTTTGGCAATCCAAAAATATCATGCATTCCGGCTGTCACCTGCATGGCGCCAAGGCCTAAAGAAGTGGCAATCCCAAAGACGGTTGCAAAAATGGACAGGATGTCAATGGTTTTCCCAATCGGCCCGTAAATCCTGTCACCTAATATTGGGTAGAAGGCTGAACTGATGGCAGCTGGCAGCCTTTTGTTGTATTGGAAAAAAGCAAGCGCCAGCCCGATGACAGTGTAAATCGCCCATGGATGCAGCCCCCAATGAAAAAATGTATACTGCATGGCTGTATTAGCTGCATCAACTGTGAAGCCTTTCCCATAGGGAGGGTTGGTATAGTGCGTGACCGGTTCACCGACACTCCAGTAAACAATCCCGATTCCCATCCCGGCACCAAATAACATCGCCAGCCATGAAGCCGTGTTGAAATCAGGCCGGTCATTTTTTCGGCCAAGCCGAATATCGCCATATTTAGAGAGCAGTAAATAAACAGAAAACACCACAAAGAATAGAGTGGCACCAACGTATACCCAGCCTAGATAATCAATCGAGGCATTATAAATCATGTCGGTGACTTTTGTGAGATTATCCGTAAAGAAGACTCCCCAAACAATGAAAATGAGTGTAAGAAATAAAGAGATGAAAAACACACTGTTTCCTGCATTCTTGTTGTTATCCATAGAAACCTCCGAGTAAGGCTAAGTGTAAGTATATAACGTGATATCGCTAGATCATTTATCGAGGAGATTATATAAAAATTCCCACTTATCGGTATTCATTAACTCTTCCTGCGATAGTTCTAAACCGCCACCCAGGTAAACCGTCCCACCTTTTATGGCGATGACCATTGCTTCAACTGCTTCATGACTGTCCTTCTTTTTATAAATGTCCCCTAAAGTGGGCAAAAGTTCACTGTTAGGAAGATTGCTGGTAATGTCTTGTAAATCTTCGGCTTCAGTACCTTCAGCATTTTGATAATCGATGCGGTGGCTGTCAGGAGCACGCCCGGGAACCATTAATAAGTACTCATAATGCTTGATTCCATGAGAATTGCTAGTAATGACCCCGCGTTGATCAACCGATTCGGCGACATCAATTTCGTTTAATGTATAGGTATCAAGTGAATCAGGCATCGGATTATGGATTAAAACGTAATCTCCGACTTCGGCTTTTCGATTTTGATAGAGCGTATAGGCCTTATGATTAAAAGTAAAGCTGTCCATATCTTTTGGTCTGTATCTCTCCACGCTGGCGGCATTGGTTATATGCTGTGTTAAATCGCGCAATCGTAAAAGATGAACGGAAAGCTTGTACATGGGTTTAACGCCATAAACCTTATGTAGTTCATTGTTATAATAGACAAATTGCCCTTTTCTAACTTGATACAGTTTCATGCAACTGAACCCCTTTCAATCCATAGTTCACCTTAAAAACATTTTTAACATATTTGGTTGGTATTTTTAGATTGCCTTATTTTTGAAAAAACATGTCTGAGGTAATTAAGGGGGGAGAGCAGGAGGCCTAAAAAAATAACAACAATGTACGATTTTTGAATAGGTGCATAGGATGGTTTTATAAAAGGTGAAGGGAAATGAGTAAAATGTACAATCATCCTTATATGAATCATTATCCATATCCTAATTATGTGAATAATGCGACCTATAATTATTACAGACAACCAAGTAACTGGAATTATCAGCATGCATACGGATATGATCCATACCGGCCAACGACAGTGCTAAAAGACTATGGACCAAACCCATTTGTCATTAATATCAATGAGGCAGCAAGGCAAAATAATACGTATCGCACTGCGTTGTGGACGGGAGAGCATTTTCAACTTACATTAATGAGTTTAAATGTTGGCGAAGACATTGGGTTAGAGATTCATCCTCATGTGGATCAGTTCTTACGAATTGAGCAAGGACAAGGAATCGTTCAAATGGGAAAAACGAAAGACAATTTAAACTTTCAAAGGAATGTTTCAGATGACTTTGCCATCTTCGTCCCGGCTGGAACATGGCATAATCTAACCAATACAGGGAATGTTCCATTAAAGCTGTACTCCATTTATGCTCCTCCTAACCATCCATTTGGCACAGTTCACCCAACAAAAGCAGCTGCAATGGCTGCGGAACAAGGTCATTCATAAGAAAATGGCTCGGTCAACGTGAACCGAGCCATTCTCTTTATTTCAAGTCTATAACGCTCTTTTCTTTATGCGTCCTACCAAAGGTACGACAATAATCCCTGCTACGGCAACCTGCAAAATGTTGCCTGGAACGGAGCCGAATGGCTGAATCCAGTTGCCGTATAGGATGACTTCGGTGAAATAGTAGCCAATCACTTTAATAATGAGTGCAGTCGCAATGGCCAGCGTGTTCACAAAATATCGATTACCTGGTACTTTTTCGGAAATGAGACCGACAACATAGCCCATGGTACCGACGATGACAAAGGTAAATGGCGCCCATAGTGCCCACCCGGAGATTACATCGAACAAGCCCATTCCGAACGCGCCGGCAATGGCTCCTGTTTTTCTGCCAAAAACAATGGCTGCGATAAACAGTGGCACGTTGCCAAGGTGGATTAAACCGCCATTCCCCATGATTGGCAGCCTAATGTTGATAAACATAGTGGCTACGAGGGTTAATGCGATGAAAAGTGCATTAATGACCAAGGTTCTTGTTTTTGTTGTTCCACCTGTTGAAATTGTTGTATTCATTACCCTACCCCTTCTTTTTTTAAAAATAATCATATCATATAAATACTTTATCATTGTATAATAAAATTTATTTTAGAGGGTAAAATCAGCCCGCAGGGACCACTAGAACCGTCCCCATGGTGCCATGGTTCCGCCTTGTGTGTGAAAATTTTTATAAATAGAGGAATTTAGTAGAATTTTGTCAAAGTATTAAGTGATATTAATACATAACTTCGAGGGATAAGATGAGCGGGCATATTGAGTATATTGGTAGAAGGGTAATTGAATTAAGCAGAACTATTTTTCAGGGAATCGATTCACTTCCAGGGAATTCATGTCCTTTATTGGAGGAACTGGATGTTCAATTGGACCCCGAGGAGAACCTATTTATTTATATAGGGAAGTTTTTAATTAGCCAGACTGATGAATACAAAAATAAGTTGAATACCTTTGCAGAATTACTTGGTTATAGATTAATTACATCTAGGGCCACTCAAGATCAAATAATTAGTGTTGTGTATCGTTTCCGTCTTTCTATTTTTAATTTACTTGAACAAGAATTACTTCAAAAAAAGATCTCCATTGAAAGCTATTTTGAGTGTGTTAAATTAATTGAAAGTCTATTCCAGCTTATCTCTAGTACTCTTTTAAAATTTTACACAGAAGAAATAACATTTATGAAGCTTGCTTTAGAAGAATCGAAAAAGGATTTAACCATGACCCTTAGAGAACTGGCGGATTTAGAGAGAGCCTTAAATGAAGCGACCATTTTTGCCATTTCCGATCATGAAGATAGAATCTTACATGTGAATGATAACTATTGCAAGTTATTCAAGTATTCAAGAGAAGAATTGATAGGGAAAAACCATAGCATAATTGGTTCAAACTATCATTCTTCTGAATTCTTCCATGAAATATGGGAGACTATCCAAAGTGGGGAAGCATGGAAAGGCGAAATTTATAATCAAGCGAAAGATGGAAGTAAATATTGGCTGGATACAACATTGATTCCATTTATTGATTCAAATGGCGTAAGGTATAAGCATATCTCCATCCAATATGATATTACCGAGAAAAAGAATTCGGAAGAAACGTTACAGAAAACCGAGAAGCTGTCGATGATCGGAGAATTGGCAGCCGGTATTGCTCATGAAATCCGAAACCCGTTAACCACCATTAGGGGATTTGTGCAGCTTTTGAATAATGACGGAATAGAGCCGTATTATGCAGAGACGATTCTTGATGAAATTGATCGAATCAATTTTATTGTCAGTGAATTGATGGTCTTTGCCAAGCCCCATCAGATTCATTTCAGTGACTGTAATATTAATAGTATATTAACTAGTGTCACTAAATTTCTGGAACCGGAAGCCAATCTTAAAAATGTCTATTTTGAATCCAAACTTCCAATTGAGGATGTCGTGATTTCTGGAGAGAAGAATCAATTAAAACAAGTATTTCTAAACTTTATCAAGAATTCAATGGAAGCTATGCCTGCTGGAGGAAAAATAGAGATTATGGTGGAAAGGACAGCTCAAAATATAGTCGTCACCATTAAGGATGAAGGGATCGGCATGGAAGCAGCACAGGTGAAGAAGCTAGGGGAGCCATTTTTTACAACTAAGCAAGAAGGGAATGGTTTAGGGCTTATGGTCAGCTTTAAAATTATTCAAAACCATAAGGGCTCCATTCATGTGGATAGCAAATTGAATCAAGGGACCACCTTTACTATTTCATTTAAAAATCCAGCCAATCAAAGGATCATAAGCAATTAAAAAGGGTGAGACTCCCAAGCGTATTGGGGGTGTCACCCTTTTTTCATAGGTTATATCTCTTTGGAAGACAGTGGTAAAAACAGCTTAACCCCGCGTTTATTAAATGGCAGGATTTTCAAATCCGCCACCAGGTGGCTGATGTACCCAATGAGGCAGGTATAGAAAACCCCTTGTATCCCTAGAGAAGTCTCCAAATGAAAAGCAATCACCCCAAAGAAAACAACGCCCAAGATAGAATGGGTATAGCTGCGATGTGAAGTAAACGACGCAACGACAGTGAAAATCCCCAGTAGAATGATCCAAAGTTCGTCTAATGAAAATCCTCCCGCCAGAACTGCTAAACCTGTAATCGTTAGCATATGCTTTTGCTTAATGAGGGAGGCCACTACGAGAATCAAGCATCCGATTCCCGCTCCAAGCCATCTTTCCATGGATGTTTTTTCTATGAAACTATACAGGATCATCATGATTCCAATGATAGAAGCAGAGAGCCGAATCATCTCATGCGATAGAGTAATTTTCCCGCGAAGTTTCCCGTCAATATCCAGGTCAGGGATTAAGCCTGAGACTGCTCCCAATCCGACAAACAAGAGTGTTGCAGATGGAGAAGTTTCATATGTTTGAGCGACAACAAATCCTGCCGCTGCTCCTATTGCTGCGTGTGATGTACCATTCAATTTGTTCACCTCTAAAAATATGAAAATAGGTCCTTCCTAATTTTATATCAAAACATTTGTTCTGTTCAGGGTCTTAAGACCCCTATAGCTTTCTTTTTTTGGCTTTGTAGGCATTGATTAAGTGTTATAGTTAAATAATGGAATATGTACGGAAGCAACTGTCATTTAAGAACCCTGCATAATGGTGCACAGATTGTCGGGAGGGTTCATTCAGTTCCTGCTATTCATTGGCCCCTCCTATTTAAGCAGGAGCGTTTCTCCACTTTCATCAAATGCCTGCTTCAAGTCAAACGCATACGGAGTTGGCCCATGCTGAATATAATAGTTGTATCGTTTGAAAGCCTCCTCCCAGGATACATCCTTCACCTGCTCTGACCACCACACCACATAGGTGGGGCGTTTCCCTTGATGAGCTTCAATCCACTTGCTCCGATTTTGTAAGGCCTGCATATGTTTGCCATTATAGGTAAAGTGGTGTAGAGATTGAAGGCTTTTCCACACCGTAAGGGTAAGAACAGGCTCACCGTCCCCCTTGATTGTTTCCGTTTCCTTAGGATCTGGCACCCCATAAGTTGAAAACTCCTTGACCATTTGGCCAGAAAATTCAGCCTGCATCATAACTTTGTATCCCACTTCAAAAAATTCACGAGAGGCAGGGTGTTCGTTTGGATGTTTCAGCCTGCCAACCGTATAGATTGCAACAAATGCCATGATCATCTCTCCATCTATGCTTTTTACCAACTTATATTCAAGAGAGGTTTGGTCCATTCCAACTGAATTCTATTAAATAAAAAAAGAGAGAAATTCCTCTCTTTGCTCACTTTGCCTTCATCATTTTTCTATAGGCCACATTTCTGGTAATCCTGATTGTGTTTTCTTCCCCAGGGAAATGCACTGGGTTTATTTTTGTTCTATTGAATAATTCAATGGCATCAATGGCATCTAAAGACAAATCGCGAATATCAAGGAGGCCGTACATTCTTGGAGGCAGAATATAAAACGGTTTATCAGGATGTACAGTATCTATCATTCTTTTCACTTCGAATCGTAAATGAGGGCAGCAGACCACGATATCAAAGTCCTGCATTTTCTCCTTTGCCAATCCAAATGGAGAAAATTCAATATAATATTCATTTTGTAAGTGATGTTCTAAAATATCCTTTTGGACTTTAGTTGCTAACGCACTCGAGGAGAAGCCTCCGCCACAGCATAATAGAATTTTAATCATGTTCAATCCCTCACTAGTAGAAGTTGTTAATCTATTATACTACATTCAGCGACAGCGCTTTCATGTGCTGGATAGATTTTTGAATTTAATGAATAGTCATTCAGTTTATGCTACTATAGAAAAAGGATAGTGCATAGGAGGAGCGTCCATGTGGCTTAAAAAGAATTTTATTCAAACCACCGTAAACGGGGTGCAGATGGGCAATGGAACGGTAGCTTTCCGAGGTGTAAAGCTAAATGTTCATTGCTTCTGCATAGATGGTATTTTAATTGATACAGGTGCAAAGTCATTGGAAAAGTTATTTAAGCCATTTTTTAAACAGCTTGATATAGATAAAGTGGTGCTGACCCACTTTCATGAAGATCATACCGGCTGTGCGGCATTTTTACAGGAGGAGCTTCAGCTGCCGCTTTTCATGAATGACATCATGATTCCATACTGCAGAAAGAAGGCAGACTATCCGCTCTATCGCCAAGCGTTTTGGGGGAAGCGCAAACCGTTTCGTGCAGAACGCATTGGTGACACATTCCATTCTCGAAATGCCACATGGGCAGTAATCAGAACTCCCGGGCATGCCATTGACCATTTGGCCTTTTTAAACGATGAAACAGGTCAACTGTTCACCGGGGACCTCTATTGTCAGGAAAAAACAAAAGTGGTACTAAGGGAGGAGAATATCCCTGTACTGATCGACTCGCTGAAAAAAATCTTAACCTATGATTTTGCTCAGGTGTTTTGCAGCCACGCAGGCCACTTGAAAAATGGACGCATGGCGTTAGAGCGAAAGCTGGAGTATTTATTAGAGCTGCAAGGGAATATTTTAAAACTGTATCATGAAGGAAAGTCCCCTGAAGAAATAAATAGCACTTTGTTTCCAAAAAAATATCCCATTATGTATTTCTCTTCCGGTGAATGGGATTCAGCCCATATTGTCCATTCGATTATTAAACAACATGAAAAAACGCTGATAACCTAATTGATAGGGTGGTTAGACGGGATGTAATGCTCCGGCGGATCACCCCTGCTTTATTTTTACCTGTGAAGTGGTGAAAAGAGGTATAGCGGTAAATATGAAGCCTTGATTTTACCCGAGAAGGCTAAGAAGCAGGGGTCACCGGTAAAAAAGAAGCCTTGATTTTACCCGAGAAGCAGTAAAAAGAAGGACAACGGTAAAAAAGAGACCTCGATTTTACCCGTGAAGTAGTAAAAAGAGGGCCACCGGTAAAAAAGAGGCCTTGATTTTACCCGAGAAGGTTAAGAAGCAGGGGTCACCGGTAAAAAAGAAGCCTTGATTTTACCCGAGAAGCAGTAAAAAGAAGGACAACGGTAAAAAAGAGACTTCGATTTTACCCGTGAAGTAGTAAAAAGAGGGCCACCGGTAAAAAAGAGGCCTTGATTTTACCCGAGAAGGTTAAGAAGCAGGGGTCACCGGTAAAAAAGAAGCCTTGATTTTACCCGAGAAGCAGTAAAAAGAAGGACAACGGTAAAAAAGAGACCTCGATTTTACCCGTGAAGTAGTAAAAAGAGGGCCACCGGTAAAAAAGAAGCCTTGATTTTCCCCGTGAAATAGTAAAATTAAAAAGGATAGATGAGCGGGCCACCATTTGCTCATCTATCCTTCTTGTGATTACTCTATTTTTTCATCGTTAATTCCCAATAACACAATTTGATAAGGCTGTTGATATTCTTTGTCTAGAGCTGCTTTTACATCGGACTTTATCAGATCAGCCACTGCCAATTGTTCTTTAGTATAGGTGTCTATCGATGCTTTGATGGTGATAACAAGCTGACCTTCTGTTGCATACTTGAAATATTCGACCCTATATTCTTTCTTTGCAACCAGGTTTTCAAAAATGGTGTACAAGTCCCGTTTTAGTTTTGTTTCCGGGTCCATCTTGCCAGGGCTGACCGTTCTGATATCTAAAGAAAATTCATTAAAATTGTCTTTTTGAAAATCTTGAATAATCGCCCGAATCTCGTTTACACGTTGTTCTGTATCAGGAAGAATCACGAAAATCTCATCAGACTCCCGATTCATCCCGACAAACTATACCAGCCCAAGGTTAAGCGGATTTAAAAGCTATTATTCTCTGATTTCCATAAGGTTTTGGTTGCCATGATAATATCGCTATTGATATGATTGGATTCCGTATAGGTTGGAAAAAAAGTGTAATAATGGAAGTTTATTTTTTCCAATTAAAAGCTATCATAGAAACTAGACTGTTGTCATGTTTGGAAAGAGCGGATTTTTTGATAGGTGGAAGATTTTCTAAGGAGAGGATTCAAATGGCCCAAGAGTTGATCGAGATTGTGAATGCTAGAGAGAACAACCTGAAAAATATTAATCTGCAGATTCCAAAAGGGAAAATTACTATTTTCACAGGGGTATCCGGTTCAGGGAAGTCCTCGATTGTTTTTGATACGATTGCCCAAGAAGCAGGGCGGCAATTGAACGAAACTTATAGCAGCTTTACACGTCTGTTTCTGCCGCGATACAGCAGGCCGGATGCGGATGAAATAAGAAATTTGTCCACGGCGGTTGTGGTCGATCAAAAACGGTTGGGAGGCAACGCACGGTCTACACTTGGAACCGCCACAGACATTAATCCTCTGTTACGCTTGTTGTTTTCCCGTTTTGCCCAGCCCCATCTCGGTTATAGTAATGCTTATTCTTTTAATGATCCCGCAGGCATGTGCCCTAAATGTGAAGGGATCGGCAAGATTATTACGTTGAATCTCGATGCTGCGCTGGATATGGAAAAGTCCCTAAACGAAGGAGCCATTTTACTTCAAGGATTTGCACCAGGCACATGGCAATGGAAAGCTTATGCTGAATCTGGTTTCTTTAATCAGGATAAAAAAATTAAAGACTATACAAAAGAAGAATTTGATAAGCTGGTCTACGCTGAACCGCAAAAGGTCGTCGTCACGCACATGAATAGTGAATTCAATGCAACCTACGAAGGCTTGGCTGTAAAATTCATGCGTCAGAATGTGAAAAAAGATAAAGAGACGTCAAAAGCTGGCGAGAAGAAGCTGCAGAACTATACAACCACTTGCACCTGCCCTTCGTGCGGCGGGGCACGATATAACGAGAAAGTCCTATCATCCAAGGTCAATGGTTACTCTATTTATGACCTGACCTCGATGCAGTTGGATGAGTTAATCAAAGTTCTTCCGCAGGTTGGTGATTCCCAGGCCAAACCAATTGTAGACGGCATTATGGAACGCTTGAAAAATCTCTGCGAAATTGGCTTGAGCTATATGACTCTCACTAGGGAAACTCCCACCTTATCAGGGGGTGAATCGCAACGGGTCAAAATGGTGAAATATTTGTCCAGTACCTTAACGGGGTTAATGTACATATTTGATGAGCCGAGCACCGGCCTTCACCCACGTGATGTTCACCGGTTAAATGAATTGCTTGTCAAACTGCGCGACAAGGGCAATACCGTTTTAGTGGTCGAGCATGACCCGGATGTTATTCAAATCGCTGATTATATTGTTGATGTTGGACCCAATGCGGGGTCTAATGGCGGAATTATCATGTATAGCGGAAGTTATCAGGACTTCCTGTATTCAGATACCCTTACATCGAACTATTTAAGCCGCAAAACAGAAATTAATCCAAAGCCGAGGCAGGTTTCTGAGTTTTTGGAAAGCCGAAAAAGTAATCTACATAATTTGAAAAACGTAAGTATTCGTGTCCCAAAAGGGGTTTTTACTGCTGTTACAGGAGTGGCAGGGTCCGGTAAAAGTACATTGGTTAATGAAGTTTTTGCAAAGGATTATCCAGAGGCTATTACCATTGACCAAAGTGCGGTACACGCCAATATCCGTTCGAATCCAGCGACATACACGGGCATTATGAATTCCATTCGCAAAGCATTTTCAGATGCGAACAATGTGGAAAGCGGATTGTTCAGCTATAATTCTACTGGTGCCTGTGAAACATGCGGCGGGACTGGAACAGTGAAGCTCAATTTGTCCTTTATGGATGAAATGGAAGTGGAGTGCAGCGACTGCCAAGGCTCCCGTTTCAAACAGGATGTGCTTCACTATCACTACAAGGGAAACAATATCGTCGATGTTATGGAAATGTCAATTGCGGAAGCAGTGGAGTTCTTTGAGGCAAAAGATATCCGAAGCAAATTGAAAAGCCTGAATACAGTAGGACTTGGCTATCTTTCTTTAGGACAGCCGCTGAATACTTTATCGGGCGGGGAATGCCAACGGCTGAAACTGGCAAAGGAACTAACGACAAAGGGGAACATCTATATTCTCGATGAACCTACAACCGGATTGCACATGTCTGATGTATCTAATATTCTGGCTATTATTGATAAGCTGGTAGAAAAGGGCAATACGGTCGTTGTAATTGAGCATCACCTGGACGTGATCAGGAATAGCGATTGGATCATCGACTTGGGACCGGATGGCGGTACGGGCGGCGGCGAAATTTTGTACGAAGGGCCGCCGGCGGGGATTCTGAATTGCGAGCGGTCGGTTACGGCACGGTATTTATAAGCGGATAACTGCCAATTCAATTAATATAATAAAAAAATCGAAAAGAGGGTAATGGATGGAAAAGGCAGATAGTTTCCAATTGCTCTTGCAGAATATAGAGTTTTTATCGTCAAGAATCTACCAAGGAGTAAAAATTCTTCTTGTGCTTGAAGGTGAAATACTCGTTGAAATGGACCACGGATTTTATCAGCTGAAAGAAAATGATGTGCTTGTCATTAATCGAAATGAATTATATCAAGTGCATGCTGTAAGAAATAACACCGTGTTATCGCTGGGAATTCCTGATCCTTTTATCTCAAAGTATTATCCGGAATATCGTCATTATCATTTTCAGTTATTTTCCCAGCAAATTAATCGAGGAAAAGAAAATATCCTAGCACAAATGCGTAAATTCCTCTCTGAATTGCTGCTAGCCTATTGCAGACAAGAAGAAGGAAGTCAGCTTGAGATTCATATTCTAATTTGTAAAATCTTGCTTACTTTAATTCAACAATTTAAGGGAACAAGATCGGATAGTAATCAAATAGATTCGAATGACCAGCGATTACGGGAGATTATCTCCTATGTAAATCAGCATTTTGACGAACCGATTACCTTAGAGGATGTTGCGAAACATTTTTATCTTTCGCCCAGTTATTTTTCACGGTATTTTAAACAGCATTTCGGGACTGGGTTTAGCCGTTATGTCATGAAGATTCGTTTAGAACATAGCGTAAAAGATCTACAATATACCAAGGATTCCATCACCTATATTTCCATGAAAAATGGCTTTCCTAATACAAAATCGTTTTCCACTTTATTTAAAGAGGTGTACGGAGAGACACCCCATACTTTTCGTGAAAAGAACGTGAAAGAACAAGTGAATTTGGTTAAGTATTACCAGTTGGAGGATCGAGGCGCCTTTCTGAATTCCCCTGAAATGATGCTGAAATTAGGTGAATTCCTTTCAGAAGGAGATCAACCAACAACTTATAGTAGGACAGAGACATATTCCGAAGAATTAAACATCGATTTAACATCGGCCAACAGTAAACGATTGACTCATCCTGATCAAATTGTACATATTGGCGAATTGAAGGAATTGCAAAAAGAACACGTCCGCAGGCAAGTGTTATTAGCCAAACAAGGGTTAAATATAACCTATATCAGCATTAATAAATTAATCAGTGGAAGGACGATAAACCAGGCAGTAGAAACGGATGAATTGATTCCAACCACATCTCCTTACTATAACTCGGATGATGTGATCGATTTTTTAAAGACACATAAACTGTCCTTATTCATCCAAGTTACCTTTAGAGGTACCGACGAAGAGTCCTATTTTCAATTACTCCGCCATTTTGTATGCCATTGCGTGCAAATGTTCAGTGAAGATTATGTTGGCTCTTGGCATGTTCTGTATATAACGGATGAAGCTGCATTAGACAGCCGCCAGTCTCAACGATTTTATTTAAGATTGTACCAATTGTTGAAAGGAATCGTTCCTTCCATCCAGGTAGGGGTATACCTGCCATTTTCTTATCAAACCGAAACAACGAATGACGTCCATAAGTGGATTCTCCATCAACATGAACAACTTGATTTCATTGCTTTTCAGGCAAGTCCAAATGAAATTGTCCATTATAAATATGACCTTGATGAAAATTATTTACGGGCAAAAGATTTTATTCGAAAAAAAACAATCAAATTGACTCACTACTTAAAAAGCCACTCGATTGAAAAACCGCTTCATTTAATGAACTGGAGTTCTTTTTCAGGAAATACCAGGTATACAAATGGGACATTTTTTCGTGGTGCGTTAATCTTACATGATGCGATTGCCGTGGCAGAAGAGGTGAAGTCACTGGGTTTCTGGATCAATACCGAAATCCATGAAAGAAATGTAGAGGGTAAGAATATTCCGCTGGAAGGAATGGAGCTGTATCATTATTTTACTGGAAAGCGGCCGGCTTATTATGCTATGTCATTTTTCAACAGGATGAGGGGGAAAGTCGTTTCACAAGGTGCTTATCACATCATGACCGAAAATGAAACGGGCTATCAAATCATTTTAATGAATAACAATATTGTGAATCCCTATTTTTCAATAGAAGATACCTTTCTGCAAAAGTTAGTAAAAGAAGTGCGGGTCACAATCAAAGGAATCCCCAAAGGCGAATATCAGGTGCGTAAGTTTGTCTTTGACAAGGACAATGGCGCCTTGTATAAAAATTGGTGGGAAAATAACAGTAAATATGGATTGGACAAAGAGATTATTGATTATATTACCCGTTCCAGTCATCCATTACTAAAAGTCTTTGATGAGAAAATTGACGGGGAATGGTCGTTTTATTCCTACTTAACGATTAATGCGATTCACTTTTTTGAACTGAGAAGAGCATTCAGGTAAAAAAAATACAGTTAATTTTTGTCTAGATTCTTACCATGTAAATAATATGACCTATATTAGCACTTAAACTGGTTGAAAAATGACTCCTTTAAAAAGGGGTCATTTTTTATAATAAATACATACCGCGGGTGATGTGAAAAATAGTAGCAGATGGCAATAATATGTTGCAATCTAGGAGGTCAATGAAATGGAAACGTACAGAGGGACCAATAAATTAATTACCGGAATTGTATTTGGTGTCATTACATTCTGGCTGTTCGCCCAAGCTATGGTGAACATCGTGCCAGCCGTACAATCAGATTTAGGGATATCGCTTGGAACACTTAATATTGCAATCAGTTTAACCTCACTTTTCTCAGGAATGTTCATCGTCGGAGCCGGCGGCTTAGCAGATAAAGTAGGACGAAAAAAGATTACTTATATAGGGTTGATCTTAAGTATTGTTGGGTCGTTGCTGCTTGTCTTGGCCCAAGGGGCGGCATTATTAATTATCGGCCGTATCATTCAAGGCCTTTCAGCCGCATGTATTATGCCTGCAACCATTGCCTTAGTGAAAGAGTATTTTGAGGGAGCGGAGCGGCAGCGCGCTTTAAGTTACTGGTCAATTGGATCATGGGGCGGTTCCGGTGTTTGTTCCTTCGCTGGAGGTGCGATTGCCACCTATATGGGCTGGAGATGGATATTTATCTTTTCGATTATTTTTGCTCTTCTTGGCATGTGGCTGATTAAAGATACCCCCGAAAGTAAAGCGAAATCAACAGGCGCCTTTAAATTTGACGTGAAGGGTCTAGCTATTTTGGTGGTTACGATGCTGGCATTAAATCTGTTCATAACTCGCGGAGCAGATTGGGGCTGGACAAGCTCCTTTACCTTAATCTGTTTGGCCATCGCGATTGTTGGAATTGTCGTGTTTGTTAAAGTTGAAAGAAATAATGCGATTGCGCTGATTGATTTCTCCCTGTTTAAAAATAAACCATATGCCGGTGCAACCTACTCTAACTTCTTACTAAATGCAGTAGCCGGTACCTTAGTGGTTGCGAATACGTATGTTCAAGTGGCTCGAGGATTTACTGCTTTCCAATCAGGGATGTTATCGCTTGGTTACTTAGTTGCAGTCCTTGGAATGATTCGTGTTGGCGAGAAAATTCTTCAGAAATCTGGCGCTAAATCACCGATGATATGGGGTACTGTCATCACGACAATTGGCGTAGCGCTGATGGGTCTAACCTTCTTGCCGGGCTTTGCTTATACCGTAACGGTGTTCATTGGTTTTGCCTTATTTGGACTGGGACTTGGCATTTATGCCACTCCATCGACAGATACTTCTGTATCCAATGCACCTTCTGATAAGGTGGGAGCTGCTGCCGGAGTTTACAAGATGGCCAGCTCACTTGGCGGCGCTTTCGGAGTGGCGATTTCAGCAGCCGTGTATGCGGGAATTGCAGCTGTCGGCAGTAAGGAAATAGCAGCAACATCCGGGATTATTGTCAACGTCATCTTCGGTGTACTGGCACTCCTTTCCATTATGTTTATGGTTCCAAAGAACGCGGGAAAAGAGCACCAAGAGGTTGTTACGGCTAAAAAGGCTAGTTAATGTAATTCGGAAGCGTAAAGTACAAGATGCAGGGAGGTAATGGGAAATGAAACAACAATTAATGAGCATGTTAGAAAGTCGTAAAGAAGAA
Organism: Neobacillus sp. B24; assembly: GCF_055381825.1. NCBI lineage: Bacteria > Bacillati > Bacillota > Bacilli > Caryophanales > Bacillaceae > Neobacillus > Neobacillus sp. B24. Next base: position 977,445 of record NZ_AP035777.1, read on the forward strand.
ATCATTGAGATCCGCCGCTATCTTCATGAACACCCCGAGCTTTCATTTGAAGAAGAGAACACAAGCAAGTACATTGAGGAGTTTTATAAAGGCAAAGATGTCAAAGTTGACACCAAAGTGGGCGGCGGCAATGGTCTGATCGTGACAATTAAAGGCGGTAAGCCTGGAAAAACCATCGGCCTGCGCGCTGATTTCGATGCCCTTCCGATTATGGAAGAAACGGATGTACCGTTTAAGTCGAAAAATCCGGGCGTGATGCACGCCTGCGGCCATGATGGCCATACTGCCTATCTCATGGTTTTGGCAGACTGCCTCATTCAGTTAAAGGATGAAATTCCAGGTACGATAAAAATTATCCATCAACCTGCTGAAGAAGTACCGCCTGGCGGGGCGATTGGAATGATACAATCTGGGTTACTGGATGATTTAGACGATATATTCGGGATACATTTACTGCCGCTTGGCCCAGCAGGTGTGGTCGGCTACAACAGCGGCTATGTTTTTCCAGGCCGTGCCTACTTTAAGCTAAAAGTCCAAGGCACTGGCGGCCATGGTTCTTCGCCACACATGGCTAACGATGCGATCGTCGCGGGCGCTCATTTTGTCACAGCGATTCAAACAGTGATCAGCCGCCGCTTAAACCCATTTGAAATGGGGGTTATCACCATCGGTTCATTTGACGGCAAAGGGACGTTCAATGTCATCAAAGATAGCGTCGAACTTGAAGGCGATGTTCGTGCCATGACAGATGAGACGAGGGAATTGATTGAACAAGAAATTCGCCGGATTGCCAAGGGCATTGAGCAGGAATTTAATGTAACGTGTGAACTGACGTATACACCGGACTATCCGCCATTGTATAACAATCCAGAACTGACCGAGAGGGTGGCTGGATATTTGCAAAATGCCAATGATCAAGACATTACAGAAGTGAAGGAATTCCCTAAAATGTCGCCATCAGAGGATTTTGCCCATTATGCAAAAAAATTCCCAGCCTGCTTCTTTTACATTTGCTGCACACCAAAAGGGGTAGAAAAGCCATATTTCAATCACCATCCAAAATTTGATATTGATGAGGATGCCCTTTTAGTGGCCGCCAAAGCAGTCGGCCAAGTGGTTTGCGGGTATTATAATATAGACTAACTTATCCCCCCTTCATTGAATGTAGGGGGGCTGGATTAACTAAAACATTTGACTAAAAAATTACACGTTTTCGGTAAGCGTGGTGCTCAACTTCCATATTCGATCTACATTTTGAGGATTTGACGCATAGCTAGGGTACGTTTTGTTACCGAGTATGTTCTTTAATTGTGCGAAGCCCGTCTCGGCCTTAGCTGGTTCAATTATTTCTCCTGTATGGTTAATCAGCTGGCCCGTGATCGTTTTAAATTCTTCAGAGGTGCATATGTGAAAATAGTTATCGGCCATCCCAGAAGGCAACGGATTCGTGAGATTCTGCAGGTAAGCAAATATCCTCCAAAAAGAGTGCATCTTTTGAATGGTCTCTTTTGATAGTTTGACACGGTTTATTTGGATAGCATTGACTTTGATGCCTCTGCTTTTAAATTCATCTGCCATTTTAAAGGTTAGCATTAAAAGGGCCATTTTCGAGTCTCCGTACATCTTATAGACACTGTATGGCCTTATCTCGCGCAGTTCTCCGCGCAAATTATCGAACTCAATCTTCCGTTTTGGGTCGAAGAAATGTTTGATGTTTGTCGTGCAGGCATTGAGGACTCTCGGATCTTGAGATTTTTCGAGATGGTCTGCCAACAATCGGGTCAACAAAAACGGACCAAAAGTATTGGTAGCAAAAGACAATTCGATATTCTCGGGACTAAGCTTAAATTCTTTCTCCCCGTGATTTAAGTAGGCGGCGTTATTGATGAGGATGTCTAGGTGCGGGTATGTTGCCTTAAATGCTGTGGAAAATCTACAAATGGAGTCAAAGGAAGAAACATCAAGCTCCATTAAATCTACATTCATATTCTTGGTTCTTTCAATAATTTCTTTTTGTACGGCTGCACTAATCTTCAGATTGCGGCAAGCCATAATCACATGATAGCCTTCAGCCGCAAATTTTAAAGCTGCTGCTTTGCCAATCCCCGAATTTGCACCAGTTATGATTACAATCTTATCGTTCATTATGAACCTCCTGTTTTGTCACCTGAATTTTTACCTTTCCGTATTTGGGCTGAGGTAATGATATCCCCGGCGGTACTGCCCAGCATGTGCATCATTTTTTTCTCGTCAAAATCTTCCGGAAGCAATTCGTTTGCCACCATTATGGAAAGTCCAATCTGGAAAATTCTCATTTTTAATAAGATAGTTCTGAGTTCATAATCAGAAAGGCCCTCGAGTGTAGGATCTTGTTTCATCATTCCAACAAGCATATCCTCATCCTGTTCCAAATTGTTGATGTAATCGTTTTTCTTCATTATAAGGTCGCGAAACAGGGCGCTATACTCCTTAGCAAATTTAAGACTGGCGGCTCCAATATCATGAAATGGATTGCCTGTATTCTGTTCCTTTATCAGTTGTCTGTTCACTTCAAAAGTTTTGTAGATTACTTCCTGAATCAATTCATCAACATCTTTAAAATTTACATAGATTGGAGCGATCGAACTCCCCAGCTTATCAGCCACCTTTCGGATTGTAATACCATCTATTCCTTCAGTTCTGGCGATTTCAAATGCAGCATCGATGATTTGGTCTTTATTGAACTTTGACTTAGGGGCCATGTTATACTCCTTAAAGTTGTATTTCTGTTGAGTTGTTACATATCAAGTGTTATATATCATTTATTATATATTGATTTTATTAATTTGCAACCATATTTTAGGAAAAATAATAGTCCTTAGAAGATTTACCGGCGCTTATAAGGATTTTACCGGCGGTTACACGGACTTTACCGGCGCATTTTGCCTTTTACCGGCGGTTAGAAGGACTTTACCGGCGCATTTAGCCTTTTACCGGCGCTATTTCGTTTTTACCGGCAATTTTCCCGTTTTACCAGCACTTTCCCTGTTTACCGCCACCTAGGGAGGACCTGCTAAAAAATAGCGGTCACTAATCCTTGTGCGTTGCCTAACAACATACCTTGTTATACAATGGTATTAACAAAATTTGGAGGAATTACGATGGACAGGGAGCTATTAAAAGGAAGTATTGAGATTTTGTTGCTGTCCTTGTTGGCTGAACAGGACTGTTATGGCTACGAAATGACGAAAAAGCTGCGGGTGCTTAGTGAGGATGCCTACCATATGAATGAAGGTACCCTATACCCAGCCCTAAAACGATTGGAAACGAAAGATTGTGTGGTTTCCTATTGGCAGGACGGGCTTGATGGGGGCAGACGGAAGTACTACACGATCACAGATACCGGCCGAAAAGTGCTCACTGATAAGCTGCGCAGCTGGAAACAAATCAATCAGTTAATCGACAAAACGCTGGAGGGTTATTCATGAAAAAACTGGATCAGTATGTGGAAAGAATCGTCGCCGATTTGCCGATGGCCGATGAGGAGAGAAAGGACTTCCAGGAAGAGTTGTCACTACACTTGGAGGAGCATGTAAACGAACTAATCATCAAAGGCTACACAGAAGATGAAGCCATTAGGCAGGCAATCAAGGCATTCGGCCATGAGGATAAAATTATTTGGGAAATGAAAAAGGCCATTTTTCCGTTTTACAAGCTTGCGCGGTTTGTTTCGAATGTCCTTTTTGTAACGGCAGGCCTATGTGTCATCTCTTACTCTGTCTCGGAAATTTATCACCCGGAATTTGCTAATACAATTCCTTGGGAAAGTGCCGTCGGTGGATTTTTCATTGTCTTTTTAATCGCAGGGGCCATTGAGGCTATCTATGAGGCGATAATGGATCAATTCAACTGGCGCTGGCTGGCCAATGCCTGGCTTGTCTTTTTACCGCCTGCACTGGTGATTGCGGGCATCCAGACTCTTAACCTAATGGGAAATTCAGAACAGTACCAGGATGGTTTTTGGATAGATTTATATGCGATACCAATCGCGACAATCCTTTATTTAATCGCAAGGCAGCTGTTTACCTTTGTATTTCCTCGCCAGAAGTTGAATAGGAAAACGGCTGTCTGATTGCAAAAAGCCGCTGAAGCCCGTCTTCAGCGGCTTTTACATTTCTTAGAAAAATTCATATGTCAGTGTAATTCGGAGATAGTAATACTAACTAAAAATATGAAAAAGGGAGTCGCTATGGAAACTATAAAGCCAATTAAATTAGGTTCGTTTAAAACAGAAACCAATGAGCCACTGACATCTGCGGAAATGGGAAAACTGTGGGCAACCTATATCGGGAATAGTATGTCCAAATGCGTAATAAGCTACTTCCTTCAGCACTGCAACGATCCCGACATCAAAACCTTACTGAATAATGCCATCCATTTATGCGAAGATTTCATGAAAAGAACGGAAGAAATATTTATAAAGGATAACTTCCCTATTCCAAAAGGATTTCATGAAGAAGATATCAATTTAGGTGCTCCCCGGTTATTTCAAGATGAATTTTATGTTCATTATTTGAAATATACGTCAAAAGCAGGATTAAGCATTTATAGCGTAGGCATCCCTCTCGTTTTTCGGAGGGATGTAAAAGAATTTTTTCGATATTGCATTGATTGCACATTGGATCTAATTGAACAAATTAAAGAAATTCTCATAAGTAAGGGACTTACGATTAAGCCGCCGTTAATTCCCGTTCCAGAAAAAGTGGAATTTATTCAACAGGATTTTCTAAATGGTTTCTTAGGGCACGTTAGACCTTTACATGCGTTAGAAATTGCCCACCTTTATGATAATATCGAAAACAATGTAACGAGTAAGGCCTTGATTATGGCGTTTGCTCAAGTGGTAAAGGATGAAAAAATCCGGAAATTGTTTGAAAACGGTAGAGATATGACAGCTAATAATATTCAAAACTATATGCAAAAGCTACATGATGAAAATCTCCCTGCACCTTCCCTTGTGGATGATTTAGTGACAGATTCCACCTTTGCGCCTTTTTCTGATCGTCTCATGCTATTTCATAAAATGGACATGTTCTCGATTAAAATCCGGGCATTTGGAAATTCTGTAGCTGTAAATGGAAGACATGATATTGGGGCAATGTACTCCAAATCGTTAATGAAAATTTCCCAGTTTGTTGAAAATGCTGCAAAAATTTACGTAGGAAAAGGCTGGATGGAGGAACCGCCAATGGCTGTTGACCGGAACAAGTTAGCAACTGAAAAGTGATATAAAAAATAGCCGCTGATTATTTTCAGCGGTCTTTCTTATTTCTTTCATGATTGGAAGACTGCCCGCGAATTATAGGGGAATTTTTTAAAAAGTCACAAAAATGTATTGTAAAACACTTTTACAACATTTATAACACGGATTTATCGGAAAAATAATAAACAAGGGAGGGAATGCCGGTTAGTCCGGGATTCCCTCCCTGTTTTTTGTTGCGAGGCCAGGCATTATTTTTCTAGGACTTTGATTCCGTCTTGTCCGCCAATAATGACGGTGTCGGTCATGTCGATGAACAGACCGGTTTCCACCACACCTAATACCTGCTTTAATTGGGTATGTAGTTCCTTCGGGTTTGGGATCGCTTCGAACTGACAATCTAAAATATAGTTATGATTATTGGTGACGAAAATCTCACCGTTCTTATTTCTTAAAATGGGTGAGCACCCGAGGTCGGCAATCCGCTTGGCGGTTGTCTCCCAGCCGAAGGGAACAACTTCAACCGGTAACGGAAATTTCCCCAGCTGGGCAACCATTTTTGTTTCGTCCGCAATAATGATGAGCTTTTTTGCTTGAATGTCGACGAGTTTTTCCCGTAATAGTGACCCGCCGCCGCCCTTTGTTAAGTTAAACTCAGGATCAATCTCATCGGCCCCATCAATCGCCAAGTCAAGGTCCTGGACCTCAGAAAAATCGGTCAGGGGGATATTGAATTCCTTTGCCCAACCCTCTGTCCGAATAGACGAGGGGATACCCTTAATTGATAATCCCTGTTGCACCCGTTCCCCCAATTTCTTCAACAGCCAGTACACGGTTGAACCGGACCCTAATCCAAGGACCATCCCATCCTCTACAAATTCAGCCGCCTTTTCTCCGGCCGCCTTTTTCAAAAGATCTGAAGTGTTTAACAATGAGGTCACCTCTTAATTTTATAATGATAGTACCCTAAATATATTTCTAGTTTTATGTTAATTCTGTTTAGCCATTTCCTGCATTTATCATAAATTTTATGTTCGGAACTTGCTTATGTCAATTTTCTAAAATAGATGGCTATCAAGTTAGAAAGATAGCCGATCAGCCTCACCGCTAGTGGGAATCGCCGGTGAATATTCTGCGATTCCATTCGGGGTGATTATGTTTACAACCAGCTTGTTGGCGATGATTGCCTATTTAGGTCTTGTTAAAAAGGGGAGGACAGTGACATCCTCCGAATTACAAAGTACCTAAAGGGGTGTAACCAAATGAAGACTGGCTCTATTAGACAGTTTGAGCAGGTTTCAGTGGTAAAGTGTCTTATAGACTGGTTCTATTAGACAGTTTGAGCAGGTTTCAGTGGTAAAGTGTCTTATAGACTGGTTCTATTAGACAGTTTGAGCAGGTTTCAGTGGTAAAATGTCTTATAGACTGGCTCTATTAGACAGTTTGAGCAGGTTTCAGTGGTAAAATGTCTTATAGACTGGTTCTATTAGACACTTTGAGCGGATTCATTGGTATAGTGTCTTATAGAAAGGTTATAAGTGACAAAGCTTATGAATTTTTAAGAAGGAAATAATGGAAAAAGAGGAATCCTTTAAAATAGCACCTAAAAATAAGGAGTAAACAAATGATTCATTTTGAAAATGTTTCGAAACAGTATGATGATGGAACGACAGCCGTTAAATCATTAAACCTTACCATTCATAAAGGGGAATTTTTCGTTCTGATTGGGCCGAGCGGCAGCGGGAAAACTACCACATTAAAAATGATCAACCGGTTAAACGAAATATCTGATGGTACCATTACTATTAATGGGAAAAGAATAAGCGACTATGATATTCATGAGTTGCGATGGAATATCGGCTATGTGCTCCAGCAGATTGCTTTATTTCCGCACATGACGATTGAAGAAAATATCGCCGTTGTGCCCGAAATGAAAAAGTGGGACAAAGCCGAAATAAGCAAACGAGTGGACGAGCTGCTCGAAATGGTAGGATTAGAGCCGGAAACATATAAACAGCGAAAACCCAGTGAGCTATCAGGCGGACAGCAGCAAAGGATTGGGGTTGTGAGAGCATTAGCGGCCGACCCGGAATTTATTCTGATGGATGAACCCTTTAGTGCGCTTGATCCGATAAGCAGAGAAAAGCTGCAGGATGATATCTTGAAGCTCCAAAAAGCGATAAAGAAAACCATCGTTTTCGTTACGCACGATATGCAGGAAGCTCTAAAGCTGGGAGATCGGATTTGCATCATGAAAGACGGAGAAATCGTTCAAATTGGGACAAGGGATGAATTAATCTATCATCCCATTAATGACTTCGTCAGAGAATTTATTGGGACGAACAATCAAAACGATTTTTATTTTCATCTTGAAAAAGTTCTATCAGGCGTCAATACAGATTCTGAGAATATCCCAGCAATCCCAGTAACGAGTTCATTGGAGCAAACCCTTGAAGCATTATCGGAACATGAACAAGTAGGTGTAGAAAAGGACGGAGAAATCATCGGTTATGTCAATAGACAGATAATGATTCAACATCTGTCAAGCAGCCTGAAAGAAGGTGCAAAACAATGAACGATTTCGTCCAAACCCTTATAACCAGAAAGGGAGATTTGCTAAAGGGCTTACTCGAGCATATCGAAATTTCCTTCATTGCTCTGTTTTTTGCCTTAGTTATTGCGATTCCGCTTGGAATTTACCTGACCCGAAAAAAGAAAGCGGCAGAGGTTATCATTGGGATTGCCGCTGTTTTTCAAACAATCCCGTCATTGGCGTTGTTGGGGCTGCTCATTCCACTTGTAGGGATTGGCACGGTACCTTCGATTATCGCTTTGGTCATTTATGCGTTGCTCCCGATTCTTAGAAACATTTACACCGGTATCAAAGAAGTCGATCCTAACTTAATCGAAGCGGCAAAAGGGTTGGGGATGAACAATCGCAGATTGCTATTAAAAGTAGAGCTTCCTCTCGCTATGCCCGTTATTATGGCCGGGATTCGCACCGCTATGGTGTTGATTATCGGTACAGCGACAATTGCAGCCTTGATTGGAGCCGGCGGATTAGGTGATTTGATTACAGTTGGAATCAGCCGAAATGATACAGACCTTATCCTGTTAGGGGCGATTCCAGCAGCACTATTAGCGTTATTTTTTGACTTTTTACTCCGGCAAATGGAGAAAATGTCATTTAAGAAATCAATGTTCTCGATTGTTTCTGTCATCATCGCAGCATTTTTGATTATCACTGTTTCTTCATTTATACAGCCCAAAAAGGCCGACATTGTGATCGGCGGGAAATTGGGTGCTGAACCGGAAATTTTGATGAATATGTATAAGCTTTTAATAGAAGAGAATTCGTCCCTGGATGTTGAACTGAAACCCAATATGGGCGGAACAACCTTCGTCTATAATGCGTTAACTTCAGGCAGTATCGATATTTACCCTGAATTTACAGGGACAGTCATTGCCGATTTGTTAAAAGAACAGCCCAAAAGCACGGATGCAAAAGAAGTCTATGAACAAGCCAGGGATGGACTGTTAACCAAATTAAATCTAGTTTTGCTAATGCCAATGAAGTTTAATGATACTTATGCATTGGCAGTTCCAGCGTCATTGGCACAGCAGTATAACCTAAAAACTATTTCTGATTTAAAACCAATAGAAGGCTCTATTAAGGCGGGCTTCACACCGGAATTTCCGGAGCGTGAAGATGGCTACCTTGGGATCCAAAAGCTTTATGGACTTAAATTCGCTAAGGTTAATATTATGCAGCCGGAGTTACGGTACGCTGCTGCAAAAAGAGGGGATATCAATCTAGTTGATGCTTACTCAACGGATAGTGAGCTTAAAAGAAATAATCTTATCGTATTGGAAGATGACAAAAATCTATTCCCGCCCTATCAAGGCGCACCTTTATTAAAGAAGGAAACATTGGAAAAATATCCAGAGCTGGAAGCTATTTTGAATAAGCTTTCTGATAAAATTACCGACGATGAAATGCTAAAAATGAATTACGAGGTAGCGGTTGAGAAGAAAAAGGCTAACGATGTGGCCAGAGAGTTTCTGGAAAAAAATAATTTGCTAAATTAAGTACCGATTATTTTTAAAAGGGAGGGCGAGTACATGGGTATGCAAACTAAGGAAGTTCTTGCAAACAAAATCCTGACGGAGGCAAAAGGATATCTGGATGTCGGCTTTACCCATTCATTGAATCCATACAGCGGCTGCGGCTTTTCCTGCAGTTACTGCTATGTTCGAGAGATGCCCCTCCAAAGGTTCAAAGGAATTCCGTGGGGAGAATGGCTCGACCTCAAAACGAACGCAGCCGAAAATTACCGGAAGGAAATCATCAGACTTCGTAAAAGGAACAAGCCTGTGATTATTTTTATGTCGTCGGCAACCGACCCTTATCAGCCTACTGAGCGAAAAGCCGGAATTACACGGGCGATTTTGGAAGAAATGGTGGAAAATCCGCCTGATTTTCTACAAGTGCAAACCCGAAGTCCGCTTGTCACAAGGGATATTGATTTATTGTTGAAATTAAAGGAAAAATGTGATCTCATTGTATCGATGACGCTTGAAACCGATCGCGAAGATATCAAGCAAATTTTTGCTCCGTATGCACCTGGGATAAAATTGCGATTAAAAGCCTTGAAGGAAGTTCATGATGCGGGAATCCCGACCCAGGCTTCGGTTTCTCCGGTGCTGCCATTTACCCCTGACTTCCCGAAACTGTTGGAGGGAATCGTGGACCGTGTTTGGATTGATACCCTTTTAATTGGTGATGGTTCTAACGGAAGACGGTCAGCGAGATTGGGGATGCCCAAATTATTTGCGGAGCATGGTTTATCGGATTGGTACAGTGAGGATATTCATGAGCGGGTAAAAAAATATTTTGGTAAGTACTTTCCTGATGAAATGATTGGAGTTTCTTATAATGAGGCTTTCCCGCAAACAAAATCTTAACTTTTTCATTAATTTCTATTTACCCGACTATTAAATTGTGAAAATAAAAAATGCACTCATACCAGCAAAGGGGATGAGTGCGGTCGTGGTTCCACCGTTCCTAAAAAAATAGACATTTACGGATAGTACTGTCTATATGTTCTAAATTTCTTTACATGACTAGTGATAGTCCGCCAATTGCTAAAATTGGATCGTTCCTTATTGAAGTGTTTAGGAAAAATTATCCATACCCGGCATCCATAAGGCAACAGCCATTGAAAAGCTGATTGGGCATTTAAACATAAACAAAGAAGATACCTTTGCCTACGGAGATGGATCGAACGATATCGAAATGCTCCAATACGTTCAACATGGCATCGCGATGGGAAACGCCAAAGAAACCGTAAAGAAAGCAGCCGATGATATTACGGATACCCACGACGATCACCAGATAATTTCCCCCTATCGCCATTCCAGACGTTTTTTTTTGAAAAGATTTAAATAAAAGTGAAACCCAATGACGGTTCCATTTCGTTTATCCTATGTAACATCCAAAAGGGGAGGTCCCATCTTGAACATTGAACAGGAATTGATGCAAAAAATAAGGGAAGGGGATAAAGAAGCCTTTGGCCTTCTGGTTCGAAATCTCCTGCCCTCTGCCTATAAAACTGCGTTTCTCATCTTGAAGTCTAAAGAACACGCGGAGGATGCGCTGCAAAATGCGCTAGAAGGCGCATATATCAGCATTATGAAACATAAGGAACTGACGAATTTTAAAGCTTGGTTTTACAGTCTCATCTATTCGCGCTCCATTGATCTTTATCGAAAAAATAACCGCGTTGTACATATTGATTTTGATGACAGCAGGGAAGCCCAGAGTAAAAAAGTCTACCAATCGGCACAGCAGGATGCCATTCAAAATGAAACGAAACAAGAAATGCTGGCTCTTATCCTTAAACTAAAAAAAGACCAGAGTTTGCCGTTGTATCTGCATTATTATGAGGATTTGTCACTGAAAGAAATATCCCTCATTCTCAATGAAAATATCAATACTATCAAAACACGAATCAAAAGAGGAAGGCAGCAGCTGACAAAAATGCTTGGGGACTCAAATAACTTTTTTCAGGAGGTAAAGACCCATGGGATATAAGAAAGATGTGAACCTTCCATCATTGGATCACCTGCAGGTGCCTGATACTCTTGAGAAATTTATTGCCGACCTGCCGGATCGCTATGCCAATGGAGAGATTGATCAAGAAATAGAGGCGCAGACGGAACAGGATTATAACACCTTTCGTCATGGGTTAAAGGGGCGTAAAGTCATTTGGAAAAAGGCAGCGGCTGTTACCGTTTCTGTCGCAGCAGCGTTTGGCCTCTTTGTAGGGTCAGCCTTCGTTTCACCTGCCATGGCCCAAATCGTTTCTACCATTCCTTATTTAGGTAACCTATTTATTCAAAAGCCGCTTTTTGAAGAAGTCAAAGAGGCTCTTGATCAAAAACAAATCAAATATGATCAATTAGGAATAGGGATTCGGGAAAAAGAGGTGAGTGTAGGATTTGAGGGGACGGTTGAGTATTATAACCAAGTAAAAACGCCAGTGGAAGACCTGATAAAGGATATTTTGAAGGCTAGAAACAATGATGCTTACAAAGTAAGAGTGTTTCATGACCCTGATGCCAAAAAAAGAGCTGCAGAGCTTTTTAAAAATCTAGATAATGACTTTGACGAAGAGGCTGAAAAGGTAACGGCGATTGCTGGGGAAGTTTTGCAAAAGTATGGATACGAACCGAACGGCATTGGTGTGAGCAGTGATAGAAGAATCAACATTGATTATATTCCCAATACCGAGACAAGGTTAGATCAAATCAAAAATGATATTTTAACTAGACTGCAACAGGAGCAGTTCAAAGAATATAAGATTAAATTTTACCTGTTTGACCCGACAACGAAGGAACGGGAAGGCAGAATGGTACCTTTGTTTCTAACCATGACTGATGGTCTGACAGCCAGAACTGAATTTAAAGTAAGTGGAACCGGTTATACCAATAAAAGAGAACGTTTCTACATCGAAGTCCGGACCACGGTCACCTCTTCCGATTCAGATAAAGAAGAAGTGGCAGCGAAGGTTGAAAAGGTCATCCAGGATTTCATGCAAACAGAGGAAGCCAAAAAAGCAGTCCAAAACGACATATATGAGATTGTTATTTTGAGTAAGGATAAAAAGACTTTGCGGACAATAAAAAATTAAAGATGATTCTTATATTTTCGGGGCTTTTCCGTATAAATGCGGGAAAGCTCTTCTTGTTGTCCGTCCATAAAAAAATTTAGATTTTCTTTAAAAAATGTAAATTCTATTTTAATGAGTAATCCTTTAGTTGTAATTGAGATTGATATTTTTTGAAGCCACTTTTAAAGCCTTGCTGCATATTAATGCAGGAGGTTCTTTTCGTTATGGAGGAAATAGTGCCTTGATTATAGAAATATAGAAAAATAATTGGGGGTGTATTTTTGAAGAAAAGAATATGGATACTCATCATAACCATTCCGTGTTTGTTCCTTTTATTGTTTCCGTTGACATTTATACCGCATAAACTAGTAAATATTGATTCGTCTGGCATTTCTAAGATTATGGTATTCGATGGGAATACAGGATATCAGGTAGAAATTACGGACAGCAACGAAATTAACCATATCATCAATAACCTAAATGAGATAACCTTTAAGAAGGGAAAGCCTTCCTTTATGTATTCGGGTTACAGCTTTCATACCACCATTCTTGACCGTAACGGAGAAATTATTAGGGAATTAACTATAAACTCACCTGACACGGTAAGGTACAAGGGATTTTTCTATACTCCCACAAATCACAACATTGATTATGAATATATTGAAAAGCTGGTGAGAAAGTAATGGAAATTACTCTAATAAGACACGGTAAATCATTGTGGACAGAGAATAAGCCCATTACTGCCAAGGAGTTTAAAAAATGGGTTGAACAGTATGATTCCCAAGGAGTGTATGAGGAAAAGTCCTATCCCCCGGAAACACTTCAAAAAATAAGGACAGCTACTGTTGTCATTACAAGTGATCTGAAACGGTCAAAGGATTCGGCAGAGTATTTAAAACCAAATGGTACCGTCATTTCGGACTCATTATTTCGTGAAACCGAAATGCCTTTTGTAAAGATAGGCGGCTTAAGGTTACATGCGAGTATTTGGGGTGTGATTTTGAGATTGCTTTGGTTTATGGGGTATTCCAATGGATGCGAGTCAGTAAGAGTGGCAAAAATAAGGGCAGAAGCTGCCGCAAGCTTCTTGGCTAAAAGTGCAAAGGAACATTATAATGTTGTATTGGTCGGGCATGGATTTTTTAATAGGATGATAGCAAAGGAATTACAAAAGAATGGTTGGACAGGGAAAAGACAATCAAGTGCCAGGCACTGGGATTCAACAACTTATTGGATTGAAAAATAGGAGGAAGTCCCTTGAATGAAAATATAATAAAAAAACCACTAGTGTTGCATTAATTTAAATTCACTATTAAAAATACTCAAAATGTTCAATATTATTATTTTGTGCAAAGAAAAAGTCCTTTATAATGGATTAGTCAGGTGGTAACCCGTCCAAATCCACTAAAAAAGGACCATCACATGGACAAGATTACACGAAAAACTTCATTTGGACAATGGTTTTCACCTATAAATCTTCAATTATTTGAAGAAAACGTGAAAACGATGAAATTAGATTACTATACGAAAAAATTAACGACAGAGTCATTTCTAAAATTACTACTTTTTGCGCAGCTACAAGAAATTGAAAGTCTGCATGCGCTGGGTGATTGTCTTTTCGATGACCAGCTTCAAAAAGGGATAGACCTTGATTCTATTAGTATTTCTCAGTTGTCACGGCGGTTAAACGGCATAAACCCTGACCTATTTCAAAGGCTTTTCCTTGATTTAGTGTCACAAATTCATGCCAAAACGCATTACACGAAACTCGTGATGCCGTTAAAAATCATTGATTCAAGCACATTGCCACTTAGTTTGACCAATCATAAATGGGCTAAATTCCGCAATACAAAAGCAGGTGTAAAGTTACATTTGCGCCTTGTGTTTATGGAAAAGGGTATATCCTATCCTGAAAAGGCCGTTATGACAACGGCAAAAGAACATGACCGTGGTCAGCTTGAAATCATGGTTGATGACAAGGAATGCATGTATGTGTTTGACCGTGGTTATCTAGACTACGAGCGCTTTGATCGCATGACTGATGATGGCTACTTCTTTCTTTCACGGCTACGCAAAAATGCAGTCATACGGAACGTTTACGATTTTAAGCTACCCAAGGATACAGCTGTTTTATCAGACCAAATGGTGTTGATAGGTACGACTCAAAACCGTGCTGAAAATTACTTTCGGCTTCTAAAAGTGATTGATTCAAAAGGAAATGAACTTCATTTAATTACAAATCGTTTTGATATAAGCGCCGAAGAAATTTCAGAAATGTATAAATCACGGTGGGCAATTGAGCTGTTTTTTAAATGGATCAAACAACATCTCAGCATCAAAAAGTTCTACGGTCAAAGCGAATGGGCGATTCAAAATCAAGTATTTATCGCACTAATTGTTTTTTGCCTACATGTTCTCGTACAAATCGAGACCAGAAGCAAGCGAAAAACCTTACAGATTAGCCGTTATCTAAGGGCTGCATTGTGGAAACCAGCGAATGTTTGGCTTCGAAAGATTGAAGGAAAAGCCATCCCTTAAATATGCAAATTGTCGTCGTTGCAAAAGTCTAATTGTAAATAAATTTCCAAATGGATAGGGCCACCTTTGATTGGGTATTTACTTTTTTGCCTCTAAACAGGGAAGGTGAGTAAACTGAAAATTATGACACTATTTATGCAACACTAGTGTAAAAAAACATTTAAATGAAAAGTATGGTGATTTCAAGCTTGAGAGATTAACCGGTGGCTACACAAATGGAACGTTCCTGTTAACATCGGAAGTGCAAACCCCGGTTACATAAGGTCCAAAACGCGCATTAGAAGTTCAGACGGAATGGGTTAGACGGTTAAAATGGACAATTGAAGCTGACCTATTCTCGTATACGTCATAGGGGGGAGAATTTATGAACGTCCTGATAAGGGATGCAAGTAAGATTGACTTACATTCCATTCTGGAAATCTACAATCAAGGAATAATTGATGGGATCGCCACTTTAGAAGAAGTTCCGAAAGATGAAGCTTACATAAAGGAATGGTTTGAAAAGCACTCCGGCCGGTATAAGGCCATTGTCGCAGAATTTGACGGGCACATTGTCGGCTGGGCATCTTTAAATCAGTACAATAGCCGTTCTGCTTATGATGGAGTTGCTGATATTTCAGTCTATATCTCTAAGGATTACAGGGGAAAGGGAATAGGTCAGAAATTACTCGCCGAACTAGAATCCCAAGCCAAAGAAAATGGCTTTCATAAAATGGTACTGTTCACATTTCCATTCAATCAGCTGGGACAGGGATTATATAAAAAAATGGGCTTTCGTGAAGTAGGGATTTTTCAAAATCAGGGCATTTTAGATGGTAAATTTGTTGATGTCATGGCAATGGAAAAATTACTGTAAAAAAAAGATGAGCTTAGTTAGGTAATAACTAAGTCTCATCTTTTTTTACAATTGCCTGATTACTAAGGGAATAAAGTCAGCATAGCTGTCGATATGAAAATCTGCCTCAATGCTAGGATTCTGATAGGCGACGGTTTTGATGTTAAGCTCTCGTGCCGGAATCAAATCCAATTCGCGGTCACCAACGACCAAGTCTATATGGTGTTTCTTAAGGACATATTCATAGGAAGAGCGATGAGGCTTTCTGGTGAAACCTTGTTCCTCAACCGAGACAATTTCCTTAAAATACTTTTTTAAGTGGAATTTTTCAAGCAGATAAACGGTCGACTCGTGATCGCGATGGGTCACAATCACATTGTTCTCGGCAGCACCTAAGGCATCCTCTACATGCTCAAACGGCTTGCTGATCCTTTTTGAATAATAATTAAAATGGGTTTGGTACTCAGGTCTGCGGCTTTCATCTATGCCATAATGTTTGAAGGCCGTTTTCGAATCCTTTTTCAGCCAGCGTAAAACCTCATTCCGGTCAAGGTCTTGCCCCGCTAATGTTACGAAGCCTTCCACCAATGCCGGATATGTATCAAAAAGTGTTCCGTCGAAGTCCCATAAGATGTTAATATTCATCACTCTTTCGTTAAAATTTTTCCTCTAATGAGAGTACCATATGATATTTTAAAAAGGAACAGAAAGAACAAAAGGGTGATTCCCATGAAAAGAATAATCTATTTATTAACCATTGTTATCTTGATTTTATTAGGGCTCTCCTCCAGAAAATACGGCGATTTCCTCCCGCGCTTTGTAGCAGAAAACGCTGGGGATGCGTTGTGGGCGATGATGGTCTATTTCGGTTTCCGTTTCTTGCTTGTCCGAAAAAGTATTCTCACTGCTGTATTGCTCAGTCTATTATTTAGTTTCGGGATTGAATTCAGCCAGTTATATCAAGCCAGTTGGATCAATCAGATTCGGGGTACCGTGCTTGGTGCATTGGTATTAGGGAAAGGGTTCCTGATGGTGGATCTAATTAGATACACAATAGGTATCATAATTGGTAGTTTACTGGATAGGATAGCATTGAAAAATATGCAGGGATAAACCCGTTCTCTATATGTGACCGAGAGGGAGGAGGAACCGGAATTCGGGTCGAATAGAAGGCGCATATGCGACCGAGAAGGAGGAGGAACCGGAAATCCGGTCGAATAGAAGTCGTATATGCGACCGAAGAAGAGAAGGAAACCGAAGTACGGTCGAATAGCGATAGGGAAAAATCAAAATTTGGATTATAAAGAGAAAAAAGGTCTAACCAGGAATCTACTTGGGCTAGACCTTTTCTAATTAAGCTTTCATCACCGTGGTGACTTGCTCCCACTTCAATCGCTCTTCGCGGTTAGGGTCATTAACGACTGCGCTCTCCAGATCAAAGATCATGGTTGGGCGGAAATTTAAATCATACTTTGGCCATAACGGCAGATCTTCACTGTTTGGATTGCCGGTACGTGCGAAATTGATCCAGGCTTGGTGCATTTGAACCGATACAAGCTTCCGTTCTGGAGAAGAACCTGTGAAATTAGCTGTATTTGCCTTATCCAACGTGTTCCAAACAAATGGAATTTCCAGTGCATGCGTTGCTCCGAGGGCACCGTCAAATACCGGAGTCTCCCAATCAAACCGATACACATAGACAGGTGCGCCTTGATTCACCTGCAGCTCTGCCAGCTGTTGGGCAGGATGGGTAAAGATATGCATCGTCAATAGTTTATTAAAGAGCTCCTGGTTTACTGGACCAGGGAATTGGTTTGATAGAAGGGGAACTAAAGGTCCGAATGTTTTTTCAAAAATGGCCTTGGCCTTCTCCTCATCCGCATCCTTCCACTCAGGATCAAAAACCGTAAAGATATTAAATTCATCTTTGTTGGTGCCAATTAAAATCGCGACATCCTTTGCTGAACCTGCCGCTATTGCCTCGTGAGGAGGTTTTGGCAGTGAAACACCATCCACTACAGGCCCCAAGCTCATTGAAGGCAGGAGATCGGCAGCTTGCAATAAATGTTCAACCGGCATTTCCTCCAGTTTGGCTAGATTCGTAGGTTCTACCTTTAATCCTGCTAATAGAAGGCTTGCCACTTTAGTTGCGGTAGCTGAGGAATGCGCGTTTGCAGCCGCGCCGCTCTGCAAAATGGCTTTTTGGAAAAGACCTTGTGCCGAAGGGAATCCGAGCAATACCCCAACACTCATAGCCCCAGCGGACTCTCCAAAAATGGTTACATCGTTCGGGTCGCCGCCAAACGCCGCGATATTTTCTTGTACCCAGTGCAGTGCTGCCACCTGGTCAAGAATGCCACAGTTTCCGGAAGTCGCATATTCTTCCCCGCCAATTTCCCCGAGGTGAAGGAAGCCCAGTACACCCAAGCGGTAATTAATGGTGACGACCACAACATCCCCTTGAGATGCAAACGAAGCGCCGTCATACCAATGGCTGGATCCAGATCCGGAAACAAAGGCCCCGCCGTGAATCCAAACCATAACTGGCCGCTTCTTATCGTCGGCCCCCGGTGACCATACATTTAAATAAAGGCAATCCTCACTTACATTGGAGACGTCATTGCCGAAAAACGCCATGATTTCCCGTTGTGTCTGCGGGGCGACAGCTGAAAATTTGGTGGCATCCCGGATTCCTTCCCAAGCATCTGGACGCTCAGGGGCACGAAAACGAAGCGGCCCGACTGGAGGCTTTGCGAATGGTACCCCTTTCCATGCAAACACACCATCAACCTGTTCCCCTTGAAGTTTACCGTAAACGGTTTCAACAATTGTTTTAGACATTGAAGCTCTCCTCCCCTTATGTAACTTTGATAATAACATCACTTGGCAACTATCTAATTTTATTCGATAACAAGTTAGTATTTTCCTTTTAATAACAAATATTTTAATGTTAAAAGGATTGCCCTTTTTTAGTTGTTTAATAGGCCGCTGAACCTTGTTCAGCGACCTAACCCATTTTTATTTCTTTAGGGCTGCCAGAGAGCTGCAGCAGCATTTTCAAGTGAGCTCCGGAGTTTTAGTAAACTGCCGATGTTACTGTACTGGCTCCGCCTTCGCCATGTACCATGATAGCCACACATGCTATCCCCGCTGCTTTATACTATAACCATAAACTGTTACCAAATAATGACGGAAGTGTTAATCCACCGTTAAATGTTTATGACAGTTGGAACTTGCTCGAGATCATATACTTCTTTGTAAAGTTTGGGTCATTTTTTCGTAAATGCCCTTAAAATAATAGTTTTATTGTATTATAATTTTACAAAATAGGAAAAGTTTCCAAAAACGACATCACGAGGGGGGATTTAATATGTTCGCGGTTGTAATCATGATTGTAGCAGCTGTTATCATTGGTGTTATTTTAATGGCAAAAAAGCGGCCAAGATTAAAAAAAGAGAACATCCCGGTCGACCTTGCTGTTCTAAGTCATGCCCCTCTAAAGGCTCTAATGAGTCAGTTAGATTCAGCTTTAAGTGAGGACTACATCCGCCTGGTCAAAATGCGCTACCTTCAGGATTACCCGAAACGGAGCGAGGACGATTTTGAATGGCTGTTATTCGAATTAAAACGATATTTCATTATGGCCAACCTTTTAAAAAAAGCACCAATGTTCAGTATTGACGTCGATGATATCTGGCACGAAATGATCCTTTTTACAAGGAACTACGAGAGTTTTTCTGAAAAATTTTTGGGAAAAATGCTGCATCACACCCCGAACATAACCCCCGAGCCAGCACCACAGGAACGCGCCTTTTTTGACTGGGTGTTTTCGCAGCTGTTTGAAATAAACCAGTTTAGCTGGGCTACTTGGGGTGACTTTTTTAAATATCCGGTGGCAAGGGAAGTATTAAAGGATTTCAAGGAAAAGACTTATGATGAATTGATTGAAACCTATTTTCGGCAAAATAATGGCAATCGGGAATTGCTTGAGTACCTGGTTGGCCGGATGAAAGAGCAGTTAGGCGTTTCGGAAAAAATGTACCGCTCCAATCCGAAAGGCGCTTTTTCAAAACAGCGGAAGTATGGTGATATGACTGCGTTGTCGTTTATGATGGTGTTCTTCTCGTTTTATTATTTCGATGAATATTGGGAATACGCGAAGGTTTTTGCTTTTGCGGAAGCTGCCAAATATACAAGCGGCTGCTCAAACGCTGTTTTTTGCGGTTCCGCCTCATCAGATGATTCGGGTTCAGATGGAGGTGGGGGAGGAGATAGTGGTGGCAGCAGCTGCTCCTCCTGCTCAAGCTGCGGCGGTGGATGTTCGTCTTAGTTAAGAACTCTGGTTTCCCAGGGTTCTTTTTACGTCTATAAGGACTATTGGCTACCGAAAGTAGCAGGGCGGAAAAAAATGGGTAGCCAATGAAGCCAATTGGCGACCGAAAGGGGCAGGGAGGAAAGAAATGGGTAGCCAATGAAGCCAATTGGCGACCGAAAGGGGCAGAGCAGAAAGAAATGGGTAGCCAATGAAGGCAATTGGCGACCGAAAGGGGCGGGGAGGAAAGAAATGGGTAGCCAATGAAACCAATTGGCGACCGAAAGGGGCAGGGAGGAAAGAAATGGGTAGTCAATGAAGCCAATTGGTGACCGAAAGAGGCAGGGCGGAAAGAAATGGGTAGCCAATGAAGCCTATTGGCGACCGAAAGAGGCAGAGCAGAAAGAAATGGGTAGCCAATGAAGCCTATTGGCGACCGAAAGAGGCAGAGCAGAAAGAAATGGGTAGCCAATGATGGCAATTGGCGACCGAAACTGGTAGAGCAGAAAGAAATGGGTAGCCAATCGAGAACATATATTACAATTTTGTGAAAACGGTTGATTTTCCCTTTTAATTCCACCGAAATTCGACTTTTAATGCTATAATTTTTTCGACTTCAATAAACTACTTCAGATTCCCCTCTTAATTTGAACACTTTACATACTGGAATTCGACATCTTCCTCCTTAATTTAGAAATGAATCCCAAAATAAAATAATAATAAATATGGAAGGGTTGATCATGAAATGAGTAACCAAGCAACGCTTGATAAGGTAGTTGAATTAGTCCAATCGGATGTTAAATCAAAAAGGTTTCGGCCGGATTATGATGTATCCGAAGAATTAAGGGGTGAAATGGTGAGCGAGGTCTTCCGGGATTTCATGATGTTTGCGCTTGACCGGTATTACGAGGACTGCCTTCCGATGCTCAAGGCGTATGTTGATGAGCACCACCCAAGGAGGAAGAAGCGGGCAGGATTAATCCATAATCTATTCTGGTTTCGGATGTTGTATGATGCAAGCTTGAACCCGAAGAATAATAGTTTTGAAGCCTATATTTCTGAAAACTATCAATACCTGCTAAAGAAGCCATTCATGATTTCTTGGCTCCGGGAATGCGCCAAGGCAGTACCGAAATTCTACTATGTCGGTCATAAGTATAATGATCACGTTTTCGTTGCCATTGATGTACTGGAAGAAAAGCCTCTGGATGTCATCGTTTATGACCCTGCCGCCAGCCCGCCTGAAAAAGGGGAATTCGCCATGGGAATGCTCATTCCGTTAGGTGGAGGACTCTATTTTCCAATCGTTGATTTCTACCATTTCGATTATCAAGCAAGGGAAGCAATGGCAAGCTGCCTGCATCACCACTACCACAAGTATCTTGAAGATTCCACTTTGCACGAAGCCTTCATACACGTCCTGTCAGTCATGCTGCAAATTGAAAAAATTATTTTTACGAAAGAAAAGGGAAAGCAGCCTTTAAAATAGCGTCTTTTTGAAAAATTCCCTCCGCTATTTATTACCTTCGACGAAACATCAGAGATTATCAAGAAGACTTCTTTTTAAATTGGGAAATTTCCTAGAAGGGGAGTCTTGTGAAGTTTTTCATGCTCCATTTGATATTGAATTAAAAAGAGAAAGAATGGAAGGGACGAAAATCGTCATCCCGGATCTTAGTGTCATCTATGAAAAGAGCGGCTTTACTGAAGCCCGATATAATGGGGTGCCAAACCTGATTGTGGAAATCTTAAACCCTTCCAATCAGTCCCATGACCTAGTTACGAAGCTAAATCTTTATATGACATATGGTGTTACTGAATACTGGATTGTCAATCCGATGCTAAATGCGGTGACGGTATATGCCCAGAATGATAAAAACATGTACGAGCAGCATGATATGAAAACTGTAACGGCGAAATTCCTGGAAGGGTTCAGTGTGGATTTAGACGAATTATTTTAAAGAAGTATGTAACAGTTGATAATTATTGTTTTCTATACTAATTACTGGATTATCTGAAACCATGGTCAAGCTTTCTTTTTAACAGTTAAGATATAAGCAGGCACCCCGGGCGATTCGTGTTTGTACACGGAATTATTCGCCCGGGTTGGGTCCTGCTGTCAAAGTATCATTAGGACGCTCACCATTTTGCAAATCGGCAATTGTCAGGCCAAAGTCCATTTGCAGGTGGGGATAATCTTTAAACTGCAGCCAATCCCCGCCCCAAGTAAACCCGAGCGCCTTTGCCATTTCCACGACCTCGCCCCAATCAGCCTTCCCATTTTTATTGCCGTCGTATTGCCTATCCCAGATAACATCTCCGGAAGCATTCTTTAACGCAAAATCAATTGCCAGCCCATAATTGTGAAACGACTGGCCGCCTTTTGCATTCGTGACAATGGTTCCTCCAGCTGTCCGGCCTTTTTCATAAAGCCGGTCCTGATCCGCCGCACTGCGAAAGCCATCGGTAATCACGACGACGATGCCTTTATCTGCAGCTTGCTTGATTAACTGATTCATACTCTCCACCACTACTGGGTGAGATTCAGTCGGGAAAGATGTATCTTTCGGTTGTGAGGAGGGGTTAAATTTATTTATGAAGATGACCATCGCGATAATCACCGTAACTAAAACAAACACAGAACGTCTATTTCGCTTTCGTTTCACACCTCATATTCCTTTCCAAAATGGTCTCATATAGTAAGACGAAAAAACTAAGTCCATAGTTTCATATAGTACTATAATGAAAGCCAGGCAATCAAGCCTGGCTTCGGTTGTTTATTTTTTTTGCGATGCAGAGTAATATTGGTTGGGCTCTACTATGGTGCAATGTTGATTTCACTGTGTAATAAAAATAAACGGAAGAATTCCGGCTAAATTGGGAAATACGCGTATTTCCCTAAAAATAAGGGGAGCTTTTCCGCTTATATGATTCAAATCCTTAGATTTTGTCTGATTTTAAGCAGTTAACCGGAATTTCTCCGCCTATATTCGCTTCTTAAGCTTCCCTTATATACATTAGCAGGAAATTCTCCGCCTAATGTAATGAATTCTTGAACCTACACAAAAACGATTTGGAGAAGGCAAAAAAGCTTCCATTTTGCCTTCTCCTATCAAATGGAGGTCTTGGAAAATGAACCTGTTACCATCAGCCTTATTTTTTCATTAACAAATAGATAAAATAAGGAGCGCCGATCAAGGCGACCATGATCCCTGCCGGTATGCCATCCGGTTCTACGGCATTTCGCCCCACCGTGTCAGCCAGTAACAATAACCAGCCCCCCATGATAATGGAAATGGGGATAAACAATTGATTTCTCGGGCCAACCAGAGCCTTGGCGATATGCGGCGCCAAAAGACCGATGAACGCGATTCCGCCTGTAACGGAAACGGCAGCTGCGGCAAGTGCGACAGCCGTCATCAGCAGGACTATTCGTTCTTTTTCAATCGATACGCCAACACCGATGGCCACCTGTTCGCTAAGTCCGAGCAGATTCAAGCGATTTGCTTTATACAGAGTAAACGGAATCAATACCACCAGCCAAGGGAGGATTGCCCAGATAAACGGCCAATCCGTGCCCCAAATGTTTCCGGCCAGCCATTTTGCGATAAAGTCCACCTTTTGACGTTCTGCCGAGGAGATAAGGACGATCATCGCACCGGAAAGTGCCATCGAAAAACCAACCCCGGTGAGCACCAAGTTAACAGGCTGCAGGCCTGTTTTTCGGCTATAGGAAAATAAATAGATCAATAATGCAGTTAGCAGCGCGCCAATGAAAGCCACGAGCGGCAGCATATAAATGAACGAGCCAGAGTCGATGGGGAATAACAAATAGAATATGGTTATGGCTACGCCTGCTCCCGAGTTTATCCCGATGATCCCTGGGTCAGCCAAATCATTGCGTGTGATTCCTTGTAAAATGGAACCTGACAGGGCAAGTGCCATGCCTGCTAACAAGGTAATCACCATTCGTGGCAGCCGAATCGAAAATAGAACAAACTCTTCTTTGAATGTCCCATTGCCAAGAAAGGTTGGCAGCAACCTGTCATAGGAGACAGTGGCGGCTCCAATCCCCAATCCAATCACGCCTGTAAGAATAATGAGTGCCAGTAAAATAATAAGAATGATTCGCTGTTTTTTTACTAAAGCCGGTTGGATCATGAGAATGCTTTCCCTCCTTTACGGACAATAATGAGGAAGAAAGGCAGGCCTACCAATGCCACAATGGCGACCACTGGTGTTTCATAGGGCGCATTTATGGTGCGGCCAAGCGTGTCAGCCAACATCATAAAAATGGCCCCGATAATGGCGGACATCGGCAGGATGGTACGATAATCGGTTCCAACTATCGCGCGAACAATGTGAGGAACCATTAAGCCGATGAAAGCCATGTTTCCAACAAGGGCTACCGAAGCGCCGGCCAGCATGATGATAACAATAAAAAGGATTGTTTTAATTCTGGTTATATTTTGCCCCAATCCTGTCGCTACTTCTTCGCTTAAGCTTAAAATTGTAAGCTGCCGTGCGAAAAACAAGGAAACAACAATCCCAATAATGATAAAAGGAACAATGATTTGGAGCTGGTTCCAGGAGGTTCCGATCAATCCCCCTGATGTCCACAACGAAACATCTTTTGATATTTTAAAAAATAGCCCAATTCCGTCTGCCACCGCATAAAGAAAGGTGGAAACGGCTGCTCCGGCAAGGACAATCCGCAGCGGGGAAAATCCCCCTCTGTTCATCGCACCAATGCCGAAAACCAGCATTGTTCCGGCTGCTGCGCCTATAAAGCAAGCGATCATCGTGGTGAAATAGTTTGTTGATGGGAAAAAAGCAATCGCGATCGCGAGCGCTGCATTAGCACCGGCGGTTAATCCGAGCAATCCAGGGTCAGCAAGAGGATTCCTCGTCAGCCCCTGCATGATGGCTCCCGATACCGCTAGAGCGGCCCCGACAAAAATGGCTGCCACTTCCCGTGGAATGCGGATTTCTTGCAGCATCAAGGCGGTATCATTTTTTTCGCCGAAGCTGATGGCCTGCCATAGATCCTTAATCGAAGTATCTGCGGCCCCAAATAACATGGAAATCAAAAACATGCCAATAAACGCAAGGATTCCAGCTAGTAAGATATAGACAAAGGGGATGGAACGGTGATTTCTTTTCATAATCAGTCTCTCATCTTCACTTTCCTAGAATAGGCAAAAGGAATTCTTGCGACAAGAATCCCTTTACCACGTATTACTTCCCTAAAAATGATGTTTTAATGAACTCCAGTTGTTTTTCCAAGGTAATGGGGTCACTGAATGATGCGCCTTGCCCATTCATTTCAAATACATGGCCATTTTTCACGGCAGGCATATTTTTATAAGTTTCTGTTTCTTGGAAGGAGCTGTCGGCATCCGCATACTTGCTTAAAATCAAATAATCGCCAACGTATTCAGGAAGTACTTCAGCTGAAATGGAATAGTACCCTTGTTTTAATGCCATTTCCTTTACTTTCTCCGGCATTTTCAGCTTCATTGCCTGATAAAGGATTTCTGTACCGCGGGCCCAGTTTTCACCGAATACATATAGGTCCTTACCAGAGCTTTCAATAACTGTTACGGTTGCATCTTCGCCAACTTTTGCCTTGATATCCTTACCTGCAGCTTCTGCTCGGTTTTTGAAATCATCAACCCACTCTTTAGCCTCCTTCTCTTTGTTTAGCAGCTTGCCGATTTCAATATGCTGGGTCAGGTAATCGGCTTTTCCCCAAGTATAGGTGACCGTAGGAGCAATTTCTTTCAATTTATCGATGTTTTTAATGTTAGATAAACCGATAATTAAATCTGGTTCAAGCTCAATTATTTTCTCAAGATTCTCATCTGAAACTTCTTCCGCATCCTTTAGTTCTTCCTTGAAAGTAGGGTTGTTCTTTGACCATGTATCGACACCGACGACATTTACGCCTAATTGAAGAACATTACCAGTGAAGCCGGAAAGCAAGACGACACGCTTCGGGTTGGCCGGAACTTCAACTGGTCCATTTTCGGATTGATAGGTTATGGTTTTCGCTGAATCCTCCTGACCTGAGTCGGTTTCTTTTTTTTCTGAGTTGTTATTGCCGCAGGCACTAACGATTAGCACTAACAGCAGAATAAACGGGAATAGCCACTTTTTCATTTTTGATGTCTCCTCTTAAAATATTGTAGGTGATGCACATTGGTTTATTTGTTCGCGGATCTCTGCCGATTTCAGCATCAATTTGGAAAACTTGTTTTAAAACATCGTGAGTGATGACTTCTTCACAGGTTCCTGCTTTTACGACCTGTCCTGCTTTTAAAGCAATGATATGATCTGCAAACCGGGCTGCCTGATTTAAATCATGAAGAACCATGACAATGGTCCGGCCTTGTTCGATGTTTAATTTCTGCAGTAATTCCAGTACCTCAAGCTGGTGGGCCATATCCAAGTATGTAGTCGGTTCATCTAAAAAAATAATATCTGTTTCTTGAGCCAAGGCCATGGCAATCCATACTCGCTGACGCTGACCGCCAGAGAGGGCATCAACAGGATGGAATTTGAAAAAGGCTGTTCCTGTTACTTCAAGTGCCCATTCAATGACTTCATAATCTTTCTTGGTTAGGCGGCCGAAGCCTGTTTGATAGGGAAAACGCCCGTAAGATACAAGCTCGCCGACGGTAAGCCCGGCTGCACTCTCCGGGGTTTGCGGCAGGATCGCCATTTTTTTCGCGAGATGTTTGGTGTTGACTTTCGAAATGTCTTTCCCGTCTAAGACAACAGTTCCGGATTGCTGCGGAATAATCCTCGTGATTGCCTTTAAGAGGGTGGACTTGCCACAGCCATTGGCTCCGATAATGGTAGTTATTTTATTATCAGGAATCTCCACGCTGAGATCTTTTACAATTAATCGTTCACCATAGCCAATATTTAATCCCTCTGTATACAGTCGGACCATAGTTGACCTCCAATCCCCATTGATAATGATTATCAATGTCACTTTCTTAACTATAATTTCACCCCTTATTCTTTGTCAACAGATATTTTTTTATTGTCAAAAGAGAGGAAGTGTTATATATTTGGATGAGAATGATAATCAATTACAATTGATTACGGGAGTGAACGGAATGGATAAACAGGAACTTTTTGATGTGACGATCATTGGCGGCGGGCCGGCAGGACTTTATTCTGCTTTTTATAGCGGCCTTCGTGAGATGAAAACGAAGATTATTGATTTCCAGCCCCAATTGGGCGGGAAGTTGCATGTTTATCCTGAGAAAATGATTTGGGACGTTGGCGGACTTACGCCAATGCCAGCAGAAAAATTGATGGGCCAGCTTGTTCAGCAAGGATTAACGTTTAATCCTGAAGTGGTGTTAAATGAAAAAGTGGAATGCATTTCTCGAAATTCTGATGGTATCTTTGTTTTAAAAGCAGCTTCCGGACGGGAGCATTTTTCAAAAACGGTAATAGTTGCGGTGGGGAGCGGAATATTGAAGCCGCAAAAACTTGAAATTGAGGGTGCGGAGAGATATGAAGTCTCCAATTTGCATTACACCATTAAATCGTTGAAATCATTTAAAGACAAAATTGTGGTCATTTCCGGAGGCGGGAATTCGGCGACCGATTTGGCGAACGAACTGGAACCAATCGCTAAACAGGTGTATGTAGTCTATCGAAAAGAAGCTTTCACCGGTCATGAAGCCCAAGTTTCTCATCTATTAAATAGTTCTGTTACTTGTTTTTTCAACACTTCGATAACAAAATTAGTCGCCAGCTCCAGCCGCGAAATGATTGAAAAAGTGGAATTGACCAATCAGCAGAGTGGAGAGATCACCTATTTGCCAATTGATGAGGTGGTTGTCAATCATGGTTACGAACAGGATGCCGCGTTATTGAAAAATAGTGAGGTCAAGATTTCCATGGCTGATGATTTTTATATTCAGGGCAATGAGAACAGCGAATCTTCCGTACCGGGGATTTACGCTGCCGGGGATATTTTAAAGCATGACGGCAAGGTCTACTTAATCGCCGGTGCCTTTCAGGATGCGGCAAATGCTGTCAACAAAGCCAAACAATTCATTCAGCCAGACGCGGATAAATTCGCCATGGTCTCCTCGCATAATGAAGTGTTTAAAGAGCAAAACAGAGAATTAGTCAAACAAATGATGAATTAATGTTCAAAAGCCCTGCCAAGTTTAATTACATTGGCAGGGCTTTTCTTATGCAAGGTTCTCTCCAAAAACTGGAATACTAATAAAAAATTTTGTGGAGGAACCATTTTGGGACAAATCATTTTAGATCGTTTCAGTCAGAAAATGGCGGAATATTTTAAAGATCGGGTTTTTGAAAAATTATCTACCATCCTAAATGGGCCAATGTTGTACCACTATACGTCGATGGAGGCACTGAATAATATTCTCGACCGGGAACGCTGCTTTTGGATTACCCGGGTGGACTTCATGAATGATTACAAAGAGATTTCTTATGTGAACGATATTGTCCGTAAAGTCATTGAGGATGTCGAGGACAGCAGAGAAAAGGAGAGGTTTGTTTCCCTGTACAGAGATTTTGCCTCAACCGAGAGCTATTATAAAGATTTGAATATTTTCGCCTTCTCCTTAACGGAAAATCCGGATTCACTGCCATTGTGGAATAATTATGGGGCGGATGAAGGCTGTAATATCGGAATTGACGGGCCAAAGTTTTTTGATCAGTCATTCAATTCACAGATTACCTTTGTCGGAAAAGTAATCTATGTGGAAGCTCAGCAGCAACAAATCGTAAGCGGGGCAATTGACCGGCTTCTTAAGCTGGTCAGGGATTACCACCTATCTGATGTAGCTTTTTCAAAGTTGATCTTATTTACGTTTGGAATATTAGGCTGTTTTATAAAACATCCCGCGTTTATTTCAGAGGAAGAGTTCCGGTTCATCTTCATTCCTAAATCCGACGAGATGATTCATTTTCGTGTTTCAAGGGGAGCATTTATACCCTTTATTAGGGTGCCTGTATATGCCGTTGATGAAGAAAGTGGAGGGGAGCAACTCTTAGTCCAAAGAATTACCATCGGGCCACGAACCAAATTAGACATCGTCAAGTCAGGGCTGGAATGTTATCTGTCAGTGAAAAAGCTGGAGGGGATTGAGCTTTGTACATCAAAAGCACCTTTGAGGTTTTGAAGCAGGGGGGGTTCTCTGCCTCCCAAAAAAAGAAGCAGAGAACCCCCTGCTTCCTTTTGATTATTTAACGTATCTGCGTGCCCCGGCAAACTCTTTGATCCAGCCCGTGGCCACGATGTCGTCAATGCGAACGTGGGTAGAGGAGTTCGGGGAGTGCAGCATTTTTCCATCGCCGATATAGACTCCGACGTGATGGACGCTGCCTTTGCCTTCCTTGTAAGCGTAGAAAAGCAAATCCCCAGGTTGGAGGTCTTCCCAGGCAATAGGCGTGCCATATTTGGACTGAACAGAAGAGTCTCTTGGAATGTAAATGCCGTTTGCAGCGTAAATGCTGTAGGTAAATCCGGAACAATCAAATCCAAATCCGGATGTGCCAGCCCATAGATAGGCAAGATTCATGAATTTTTTTCCGGTATTGACGATGTCTTCACCGGTTGGCGCTGGTATATCCTCTTGTGCATTATAGATGGACACATCCGCCTTTTTCAGCCACTTCATGCCATGACTTGGCGTCGCTACCAGCACTTCGTTTGCAAATTCTTGCATCACTGGGAGGCGGGTATTGAAACTGAGTTCAAGGAAGGTATTATTTGTGTGTTTGTCGTTATATAGCCAGGCTGTTGGTGAAGTGACTAGTGCGAACGGGCGGTCCAGTTGATTTTCATAGCTTGGTTCTTTTGATAATTGTGCTGCCGGCATCCAGCCCGGATAGCCAACAGTGTTTTTTGGAGTAAATTGATTGTGAACAGCTACCTTTACCCAGTCTCCCTGTCTTTCCAGAACAGTCACCGGGGAACCGTATAGGGCTTGAGTTTCCAGCCTGCCAACAAGGCCAACCTTATCCCCATAAGTCATATCGGAAGTCCACTTTCTTGGATCGGCCGGATTGGTGGTAGATGGGATGTCTACTTCTCTAGTATTATTTGGTTTTGACCAGACAGTCGCTACATTAACGTCTATGTAATACGTGTCCGATGTTGTGTCCTCTGAGATATTGGCGTTAGTGTCCATTGCGGTTGTCCAGCCTGCAGATATAAGCAGTACGCTGACCAGCAGCAGTACAAGTCCCAAGCTTTTTTTCAAATGCAATCATCCTCTCTTTTTTTATGAGTCGTATAAGCCAACTATAAGGGCAATAGGCTTAACCAACATCCGTCCGATTTACCAATTTATTGAAGAATAGGCCAGTCCTTTCGCTTCATTTGCTAGATTGTATGTTTTATAGCAGTTAAATAGAAACAGACTTTGCATTAAATCAAAAATCAGTCTTTCTTAAGATTCTTTCTCCTTTGTGGTAAAATCGGTATATTATATGAAGCAGATAACCATCACTTGCTTCCTCAGGGAAGGAGCATTCCACTTGAATATGCAGTTAAATCATAAAATGATTACAGAAATGTGTGGTCCTGTCTCCTTCAAACGAGGAGATTATTTTTATAAAGCCAATAAAGTTACTTTTGAGCAATTTAGCCCTAATCACTCTAAAGCAACCGTGTTGGGGGAAGAAGAATTCCATGTCACAATCGGAACCGATGAGAATGGTAAAATTCGTGCGAAATGCAGCTGCCCGAAATTGGCTTCTTTTAAAAAGGAATGTCAGCATGTCGCAGCGGTTTTACTGGCGATTTATGACCGAGAGCATCCTCGTCAGGAACTGGCTGAGGGTTTGCTGACAATCTTCGATCAACGACCCGTCCGCTCCAGCGGCCACCAGCGCCATTTTGAAAAAAGAACCGTGATGGATGTGGAGCTAGTTCTTAAACCCGTTGAAATGGGGAACGGACAGTACATTATTGGCATGGAAATGGCCAAAGTGAACGACATCCGCGCGTTTTTGGAACAAGTAAGAGACGGTGTGTCATTTCCGTTTCCGTACGACCCGAACCTGCAGTGTTTTCAGCAAGAGACTGATAATGTCATTCAAGAGCTCATCCACGTGATGCGGGATGAGCATATATATGGCAAGCCTTCAGAGGAAAAGAAAATCCTCCCCATACCTTCGATTTCATGGGAACGGCTTCGTCCCTTACTTTTAAAAACGCCAAATGTGTGGGTGGAGCATGGGGGACAACGATTTGAAGGGGTGAGCGTATCACAGGGCCTGCTGCCATTGACGTTTGATTTTTCGAAAAAAGAATTGGCGATAACCGGTCTGCAGCGCTTGATGATTCTCGATTCCTATCAGTCGGTTCTTTATGACGGAAAAATAAAGCAACTAGAGGACCAAGACTATAAACGACTGCTAGAACTGAAGAAGATGATCACCGCCTCCGGAAGTAATCGAATTCCTATCCCACCCAGCCAGTTGCTCATCTTTATTGAAAAAATTGCCCTCGGCTTAAAACGGTTAGGACAGGTCAACATCGCGGAGTCATTAAAGGAGCAATTAAATTCTGCCCCGCTTGTGACCAAGCTCTATTTGGACAGGGTGAGTAATCGTCTGCTCGCTGGCCTAGAATTCCACTATGAACATATGATGATCAATCCTTTGGATGGGAGCGACCTTCCGGCAGGTGCGATGGTAATCAGGGATGGGGCAAAGGAAGCGCAAATCCTCGAAATCATGGAGGAGAGCGGTTTTGGCAAGACCGATGGCGGCTACTTTCTCCAAAATGAAGAGCTGGAATATGAGTTTTTGGTCCATGTCCTGCCAAAACTTGAAAAACTGGTGCAAATTTACGCGACAACCGCGGTTCGGAATCGAATTGTTCGCGAAAGTTTCTTTCCAAAAATAAGGGTGAAGGTCAAAAAGGAACGGACCAACTGGCTGGAATTCAAGTTCGAAATGAAGGGTATCTCGAATGAGGAAATCCGCGAAGTACTGGAGGCGTTGGAGGAAAAGCGAAGGTACTACCGCTTGCCGAACGGCTCACTGCTGTCACTGCAGACGCGGGAATACGAGGAAATCCAACGGTATCTGAAGTCGCCGCTGCTGCGGGAGAAGGATTTGGCCGACGGTTTGACACTGCCAGTCGAGCAATGTCTGCAGCTTCTTGATACGGTAGAGGTCAGTGACGTTTTTAAGCTCGAAGAATCGTTCCGCTCATTTATGGATGAACTGCGGAATCCGGGCAGGTTGGAGTTTGAGGTTCCTCCAAGCTTGTCATCAACGATGAAAGAATATCAAAAAGTCGGCTTTAAGTGGATGAAAACATTGGCACACTACGGCTTCGGCGGGATATTAGCTGATGATATGGGTCTCGGAAAGACGATTCAAAGTATTGCCTATATCGTGTCAGTTGTTCCTGAAATCCGGGAGGGACGGCAGCCCGTATTAGTGGTTTGCCCGTCCTCGGTAATGTACAACTGGCTGAACGAGTTTGGAAAGTTTGCTCCGGAATTGAGGGCGGGGGTCATTGACGGAAATAAGGATGTACGGTCTAGGCTATTGGCTGGTGTAGCTGATGTCGATGTGCTGATTACCTCTTATCCGCTGCTGCGCCGCGATATCAAATGGTTTGAAAAACAACCCTTTCATACCGTGTTTTTTGATGAGGCTCAAGCGTTTAAAAATCCATTGACGCAGACTGCCAGAGCGGTGAAAAAGCTGGAGGCTGGCCACCGGTTTGCGTTAACCGGTACCCCCGTTGAAAATTCCTCGGAAGAATTATGGTCGATTTTCCACGTCGTTTTTCCGGAATTGTTCCTTGGGCTGAAGGAATTTAGCAGGCTCTCAAAAGGGAAAATCGCCCGCAGAATCCGGCCGTTTGTTTTGCGAAGGGTGAAGGAGGATGTGTTGGCGGAACTGCCTGAAAAAGTGGAGTCGCTGGAGTCCGTTGAACTGTACCCAGAACAGAAGACACTATATGCGGCGTATTTGGCAAAGCTTCGGCATGACACGCTGAAGCATCTCGACAAAGACACAATTCGGAAAAATCGGATCCGAATTTTGGCAGGGTTAACGCGCCTTCGGCAAATTTGCTGTCATCCGGGTTTGTTTGTCCATGACTATGAGGGAGGATCGGCAAAGTTTACGCAGCTGATGGAGATTTTAGAGGAATCCAGGCTGTCCGGACGCAGAGTGCTGATCTTTTCCCAGTTTACAAAAATGCTTGATATAATCGGCCGGTCATTATTGGCAAAGGGCATGCCGTATTTTTACCTGGACGGCAGCACACCTTCGGAGGAACGGGTTGAGATATGCGATCGGTTTAACCAGGGCGAGCGAGATTTGTTTTTGATTTCCTTGAAGGCTGGCGGGACTGGCTTGAATTTGATGAGTGCCGACACTGTCATCCTGTATGATACCTGGTGGAACCCGGCCGTCGAGGAACAAGCCGCCGACCGCGCCCACCGCATGGGCCAGAAGAATGTTGTTCAGGTTATTAAGCTGGTCGCCCGCGGAACCATCGAGGAAAAAATGAATGAGCTCCAGGAAAAGAAACGCCACCTTGTGGAAGAAATCCTTGATTCGGATGAGAAAGTGATGGGGGTTCTTACCGAAGAGGACATTCGGGAGATCTTGATGGTGTAGAGATGCCTTGAGGACAAAAGCAGGTTGAAAAATCGCAAAAATGTCCTCAATAGAGCGTATTGAGGACAAAAGTGGGATGGGAATTCGTGAAAGTGTCCTCAACAAGGCGCCTTGAGGACAAAAGCAGGTTGGAAAATCGCAAAAGTGTCCTCAATAAGGCATCTTGAGGACAAAACAGCATCAAAGCAGAGCAAAAGTGTCCTCAATAAGTTGTCTTTAATTGGCAGAGGGTACCACCCCAAAAAAGCGCCCTAACCTGGGCGCTATAATTACCTATAAAACTATGAATACGCCGAAAACGCCTCACCCCTAACTTTTTCTGAAATCTTAGACCGGCCAGGCTTCTCCTTTTCCTCAAAAATAACAATATTCGTAAACTCAGCATGAAGAATTGCCCCTCTGGAAAACTGGTCAAGCGCACGATACTGCTCCGAAGTGACATCAACTTCAAAAAAGTCATTAGTATCCAGCCGTTTTAGGACAATCCGGACAATGGAGCCGATGGCGTGAACATGGGCTACTTCCGCTTGAATACTGTTTCGTTTGGAAGCCTTGCTTAGCATAATCTCATGCGGCCGGATGAACCCGACAGCATCTTCCCTATCACTTGATAGACCAGCCCCGTGAAACTCGTTCACCCGTCCTAAAAAGCTGTAAACAAACGGATTTGCCGGTCTTTCGTAAACTTCCTGTGGAGAGCCGATTTGTTCAATCTTCCCATGATTCATCACCACCACCGTGTCCGCCATTTCAAGAGCTTCCTCTTGGTCATGGGTTACAAAAACGGTAGTAATATTAAGCTGTTGATGAATCTCCCTTAACCAGTGCCGCAGCTCCTGGCGAACCTTAGCATCGAGGGCACCAAATGGTTCATCGAGCAGCAGCACCTCGGGCTCAACCGCCAATGCCCTTGCCAGTGCAATCCTTTGCCGCTGTCCGCCTGATAGCTGGGAGGGATAGCGGTCGGCTACATGCTCCAGCTGGACGAGTTTTAATAATTCAAATACCTTATCCCTGATTTCCTTTTTCGAGGGGCGCCATTTCCGAGGCTTCACTTTCAAGCCAAAGGCGACGTTTTCAAAAATCGTCATATGTTTAAACAAGGCATAATGCTGAAAAACAAAGCCAACCCTGCGTTCTTTCACGGTTTTGGCGGTATAATCAACCTCATTGAAAAAAATCTTCCCAGTATCCATGCCTTCCAATCCGGCAATCAGCCTTAGCAGAGTCGTTTTGCCGGAACCGGACGGGCCTAATAACGCTACAAAATCTCCGGTTGGTATGTCAAGGTTGATGTTTTCGACCGCTGCGTGGGAACCAAATGCCTTGGTAACTTCCTTAATTGTAATCCCCATTTTGATGATCTCTCCTTAAAAATGCTTCTTTGTTTTCCACTCAACAATACTTTTAAAAATAAGTGTAATAATCGCCAACAGCGCTAGTAGGGAGGCGACGGCAAAGGCGGCCGAAAAATTGTACTCATTGTACAAAATCTCAACATGGAGCGGGATGGTATTGGTCAACCCTCGTATGTGACCGGACACAACCGAAACGGCGCCGAACTCGCCCATGGCCCTGGCATTGCACAAAATGATACCGTACAATAGTCCCCATTTAATGTTGGGGAGGGTAATCCGGAAAAACATCTGCCATCCGCTGGCACCGAGGGTAAGGGCAGCTTGCTCTTCTTCAGATCCTTGTTCCTGCATAATCGGAAGTAACTCACGGACCACAAATGGAAACGTAACAAATAACGTGGCAAGGACAATGGGTAGTGTCAAAAGTTCTATGAAAACTCCTTAAGGGGTTAGGTTCCTTTCCACATATTGGGTGCGTCGGCCCCGCAACCGCTCTTGACAAACACGCCAATGGTTTGAGATTCCTTTATCAAGGGCGACGGGGACAAAAAGAAGGCATGCCAAATAGCCCTTGGTATTTCCATTTTAAACCATTGGCAAGTTCGGTTTGTCAAGAGTTCGCTTCACCGGTTGCTAGTGGGTTCAAGGGCTCTGCTAAACAAAAAGTTAGACTGTTTGTTCAATGATCCAATCTTGAGCTAAACCTATTAATTTAGTCCAGCGTGCAGGCATATTCGGTCGCAGTAAGAGCTCTGGATTAACCACTGGCACATTACCTTCTAACGCTGAGTGAGGCCGTAAAAAGTTAAAGTAAGCCACAAAAAGCGTCACAAACGAAACAGACCCATGTTCGGACCCAAACCCGTGTGTTGAGCGATAATTGCCCTTAAATGTGCGATTGAGTCTTTCAATCACTTGTTTGAGAGGCCTATACTCCTTTGATACAGGATCTTCATTGGTAAGCCCAATGACCTGAGTAATGTCAAAGTGAATATCATGCTGGGCGTAAAAGTGTTGGGCTAAGAGATATATCGGATTGCCGTCCACCACAAATGTAAGATCTTCCGGAATCTCTTTAAATTTCATTAGGACATCATCAATGGCACGGATTGCTGTCGCTGTATCTCGATTTGCTGACACTGGATAAGACAGAATGATCTTTTTTACCGCATCAAAGAAGAAGAACAAGTAATGCCAACGACCTTGAACCCTAATATAGGTTTCGTCCCCACAGAACTGATCAGAAAGCTCGTAGGGATAGTGGTCTACGTAAGGTTTAAGGATTAATGCAACTGCGTTCTCGTAATTTAAAATGCTTTGATGCGATATAGAAACACCATGGATATCTTTCATGAGTGCAGCTGTCTTCCGGGCCGAAAGGCCATAGTTAACGTGATAGGTTAAAATAAGCCCCAATGTATGTGGCGACACATAAAGCCTGGCCAAGTCAACCTTTGGTTTCTTAGGAGAAGCCTTTGACAATGGCTGAAAATCAATGTGGAACTGCCGGAAGATATATCTTAATTTAAAGGCTTGTGGATCCTTTTTAAACTGTTTCTTCTCTTTCGCAGACATGCCATTCAGTTTCTGCTGGTAGTAGGAACAGTCATTATTTTTACACTTGTACACGTCAAAGTCTTTTCGCTCTTTGACTTTCTCAAGGGTCCTAGAACAATGAGGACACTTCAAAATAGCCTCCTTCGAATAGCGATTTTTATCATTGAAAAGACAGGCACACACCTTACATTGAAACTGTCCTTTGCCTCCATTATTGGCATAAAGATAATCCGCTGGAGCACCACACTGCGGACATTTCATTGACTTGGGCACACATGCCTTTGTATTCGAACGCCTTTGAACAGGTTTTAGTTGTTTACCGTTCTTCTCCAGGTATTCGGTTAGGAGGCTTCGGTAATCAAGTTTCTGAATGGTTTCGATGATCGGAAGATCATCCACCTGGAGTTTACGATAAGGTTTATTTACAGGTTTTTCCTCAGGCTTTTCAAACATCCCCTTCCCAATAAGAAGGGTAAGTAATGTTCGAATTATTTGTTCTTGGTACTTAATAAAAGTTAATAAATAGGTTATAATTTGAGGGTACAACTTGTCACTTCCTTAATCTAGGTTGTTGGGTGTGTGGTAACCTCAATTATCCTTAGATTTCAGGGGGTGGCAATTTTTTTGCTTATAAAGCCCTCTATCTAGGTATTTTATAGCCTATTTCTTATAAAAGTTTTTACAATACGGGACAATGCCCGGTACTGCGAATATGATTTTAAAATTGTTAGCTTCCAAAAAAGGCCCCAGCACGCCATTGGATCCGAACAATAGCACAAATACAAGACCGGCGATTACAGGGGAAACTGCAAACGGAATATCGATTAACGTAATCAACACATTCTTTCCTCTGAAATTAAATTTGGCAATCGCCCAAGCAGCAATGACGCCAAACAAGGTATTTACCGGTACGGCAATCACGGCGGTGAGTAAGGTTAATTTTATGGTCGCCAGCGCATCAGGTTCCGTGATCGCTGCAAAGTATAGTTTGATTCCTTTTTCCAAGGCTTCCGAAAAAACGGCCAGGAGCGGAATGAAAATAAAGATTCCTAAGAAACCAAGGGCGACGCCAATCAACAGCCATTTTTTGAGGAGAGCCAGATTGAACCTGCTGGCTCTCGTATTGGTCAACTTGACTATATTACTAGTTTCCATACTTGCAAAACCCCTCTAGGTCAATTGGTGTTTTTTCGCTGTCTTCCACTGCCAAAAATTTATTAAGAATAAGAGAATGAATGAGAAGAGCAGCATAACTGCAGCGATAGCAGCGGCGCCCCCGTAGTTGTATTGCTCTAATTTTGTAATGATGAGCAAAGGAACAATTTCGGTTTTCATTGGCATGTTACCGGAAATGAACACGACAGACCCATATTCCCCCAACGCCCTGGCAAAGGCGAGGGCAAAGCCGGTTAATATCGCTGGAAGAATGGCTGGGAAAATAATTTTGAAAAAAATCTGGCCTGAATGAGCACCAAGGGTAGCGGCCGCTTCCTCGTATTGCTGGTCCAAGTCCTGCAAAACTGGCTGGACCGAGCGGACGACAAAGGGGAGGCCGATAAAGGTCAGTGCAATCATGATTCCATATTGGGTATAGGAAATCTTAATTCCCATGTCCGCGAAATATTGGCCAATCCAGCCGTTTGGAGCGTAAATAGTTGTAAGGGCAATGCCGGCAACTGCTGTCGGCATGGCAAATGGCAGGTCTACAAGTGCATCGATGATCCGTTTCCCGAAGAAGTCGTATCTTACCAATACCCAAGCGATGAGTGTCCCGAATATCGCATTCACTAACGTAGCGATAAACGAAGTGTAAAACGTCAATTTATAGGAAGCTACGACTCTTTCATCGGTCACAGTCTCCCAAAACTCAGCCCAGCTGATGGTGGTGGCTTTTAAAAAAAGGACTGCAATCGGGATGAGAATCAGTAGACTAAGGTAAATAACCGTATATCCCATTGAAAGGCCGAAACCCGGCAGTACCCGGTGGCGTTTGGCTTGTTTAAACACATGAAGCCTCTCCATTCTTAATATTCTCTACAAACGGTTCTATTGGCGCAGTGTGTATTGGCAAAGAAAGGTTTCGCTACGCCAATCAGTCTTATTGGCGCAGTCGAAGCCTCAAAAAGAGCCCCCCACTACGCCAATCGCGCCTATATCTAAGGTTTATAGATTTCGTCAAAAATGCCCCCATCATCAAAATGGGTTTTTTGCGCTTTCGTCCAGCCGCCAAACACTTCATCGATGGTAAATAGCTTGATATCCGGGAACTGGTCGGCATATTTAGCAGCAATATCTTCATTCTGTGGACGGTAATAATTTTTTGCAGCAACTTCCTGGCCTTCCTCGCTGTACAAATAGTCAAGATACGCTTTGGCCACTTCTTCGGTTCCATGTTTCTTCGCGATACTGTCGACAACAGCAACTGGAGGCTCCGCCAAAATGCTGACAGACGGATTGACGATTTCAAATTTGTCCTTCCCAAGCTCATTGATCGCCAGATAGGCTTCATTTTCCCATGCAATGAGGACATCACCGATGCCTCTTTCCACGAAGGTAGTGGTTGAGCCGCGGGCACCCGAATCCAACACTGGAACGTTTTTAAACAGTTTTTCAACAAATTCCTGTGCCTTCTGTTCGTCATTGTTATTATGCTGAAGGGCATAGCCCCATGCCGCTAAGTAATTCCATCTGGCTCCGCCGGAAGTTTTCGGATTTGGTGTAATAACGGATACATCCTTTTTCACCAGGTCATCCCAATCCTTGATGCCTTTTGGATTCCCTTTCCGGACCAGGAAGACGATGGTGGATGTATACGGTGAACTGTTGTCAGCGAGCTCCTTCTGCCAGTCCTTATCCAGTTTGCCAGCTTCAGCAATCGCATCGATATCATAGGCTAGGGCGAGCGTGACAATATCAGCCTCTAAGCCATCGATGACCGACCGGGACTGTTTGCCTGAGCCGCCATGAGATTGGTTAATCGTCACCTTTTGGCCTGTTTCCTGCTCCCAGTAAGCTGCAAAGCTCTGGTTAAATGCCTCATATAATTCTCGCGTTGGGTCATAAGATACGTTTAATAGTGTGACAGGCTCTCTTTTCGCCTCAGCTGCCTTATTTTCAATTTTTGCTGGCTTACTTGTGCTTTGGCTGGAGCATGCGGCCACCCCGGCTAATAATAAAATTGAAAAAAGTGTTATCCAGAATTTTTTGAGCATACTGATTCTCCTCTAATTGTATTTTTTGAGGGCTTTTTTCAATAAAAAAAGCCCATTAGTTATTCCTGTACATGGCCATGTACATTAACTAAAGGGCCTTCGGGTGACCGATCGGCAGCTATTCATTTTCATATTTTCCTTTGGTTGGAACTTTGATTGTTTCCTTTTTTCTGCAGCGGCAGCCGGTGTTTTTCTAACCGGTCAATTTGGGTGATTTGCGAATCATGAACCGTAATTTGAATGGTCCCAAACTCCAATCCATCCAACAGGCTTGTGATTTTTTCCAGTACTTGCTGGTCAAGACGTCCTTTTAACGACAACTAAATCCTCTCCTTTTAGCAGCGAAATTCGGTTTTCCAGTAAATCTTCCAGTGTCGTTTGTTCCAGAATATAGGCAATCGTATCGCGGATTAGCGACCATAGCGGCTTTAATTGGCATCCCTCCTCTAAAGGACATGGTTCGTATTTTGTAATAGAAGCACATGACATGGGTGACAATGGGCCTTCCAATTCCCGGATTACTTCTCCCAAATTGATTTCATCTGGCTGCATGAAAAGCATGTAACCGCCCTTTGCACCGCGCTTACTAGTGACATAGCCTAACTTTTTAAGCTGGAGCAGGATTTGTTCCAAGTAATGAATGCTAACGAGTGTTTTATCTGATATTTCCTGAATACCCATTACGGTTCCTTGGTGATTGCCCAGTAACAGCAGGGCTCGCAGTGCATATTCACCTTTACTTGACACCTTCATTGGCGCCCCTCCTAATGTTGAGTGATTCAGTCAAGATTCACTTTTAAAAATAGATCCCGACAAAGTTATAGGACAAGACTTATCTACTAGGTATTAACTTTTAATAAATATATGCAGTGAATGGGTAGAGGACACTTATCCAACTTTGTCTAGTCAGCCCATTTATTTTAAATCCGATTAACTTTATAGGATTACTTATTTAAAAATCATAATATGCCATTTGCTGAAAATCAAGAACTTTTTGAATTTTATTTTTGGGAAGGAAAATAGAGAGAGTGGAGACGGCACTTCAATCGCTTAAAGCGAATTGTAATGCCGTCATGCAATCAGAAACCAAAAGCTTATCGTTGAGGTTATCCCCATATAGAAGCAGCAATAGAAGAGTATAAACCGCCTTGAACCTCGCCATCCTTTTAATCTCCAGGTTCACATCGCCATACACTTTGAAAAAAGCTTCCCTGCCTTCAGGAGGTAAAAAACTATAGACAATTGAGAGGTCCAGCGCCGGATGACCGATATGGGTATCACCCCAATCAATCACAGCACAAACCCGTCCTTCCTCATCCACCAGCATATTGCGGATATGCAGATCGCCATGAACCAAGGTTTTCGTTTGATCCTTAAATGGTGTTTCTAAAGAGGAATAAAAGGTTTGCAGCATGTCTAAACTGTCCCGTTCTAGCAATCCTTCTGCGTTATCCATGTTCGCTGCCAGCATCGGCTTTCTTTTTGAAAAATCAAGCCGGCCCAACTGATCCTCTGGGATCCCCAGCTTTTCAGCTTCAGAAATAGAGAAAGCATGCAACGTTTTTAAAAACCTGGCCAAAGGTTCAACAGATAGCAGTCTCTGTTCAAGAGTCAAACATGTTGGCACCACGCCGGCTAAAAGCTTATATCCGGCAAATGGCCATGGATAATCTTCATCAGGAACGCCTCGAAAAATAGGATTAGGGACAGGAATTGGCAGTGATGGAGCTACCACAGGAAGCAGTGCGTTCTCCGTTTCTATTAAGCCAGCTGCTATCTCTCTCCGGGGAATCCGAAACACAAACTGTCCATTTACGAGAAATACGGAATTATCAAATCCCTCACCGAGCACCTTGACACTCACTGGTTTCAACTGCGGGAACTGTTTTTCAATCATCATCTCGGCCTTGCTTACAGAGACTTCTATCTCCGGAGACCACGGGTTACTCATCTACCGCACCGCCCATTCTATTAAGAAGTAGTAGTAGGATTATTCTTCCCCATTTTGACCTCAAGCTTTTCACTTAAAAACGTAGAGCCCAAAATTAAGATGCCGCCAATCATTTGCAACAGCGTCATGCTCTCGCCGAAAAAGACGGCAGCGAAAATGACCGCTGAAATGGGATCCATATAGCTAAGGACAGCAATGGTTTGTCCTTTTAATTGTTGGAGTGAGGTGAAATATAAAAAGTATGCAACCCCCGTATGGACAATACCTACGATTAGGATGAACGTAATTGACGAGGAGGTTAGCCCTGTAAAACTAAGCTGTCCGCGCCACAAAATATAAGGGAACAGGACAATGGCAGCGGAGATTAACTGCACCAACGTAAGCTCAAAGCCCGATAAATTTTTAATAAATTTATTCATTAAGATAGCACTGGCATAAAACGCAGCCGCCAGAAGTCCGTAGAGAATACCCAAGGCATGATTGTAGGAACCGGCAGCCCCGGCGGACCCACTTTGTACAATTAAAAACAACCCGGTCATCGCTGCAAGGATACAGCCAATCTTCACGCCCGATATTTTTTCCTTTAGTACCCATGGTGCTAATATCATCACAAAGATAGGGGCAAAGTAATAGCTTATTGTCGCATTTGAGATAGTCGTATAGCGGTAGGACTCAAATAGGAAAATCCAATTCAGCCCAACCGCTCCTCCTGATAAAAGGAGCAGCAAGACATTCTCCTTCAGAGCCTTTAGGGACACTTTATGTTTAATGAGAAGAGTAACGGCGAACAAAAACACACTCCCGATTACCCCTCGCAAAAATGCCAGTTCACTAGAACCGAGATCAATTTTTTTCACAAAAAGGCCAATGCTCCCCCAAATCAGCATGGCCGATAGCAGTTTCACTTTTCCATTCATGTTGCCTAACAGCCCCTTATGTAGTAATCATTATGGCCGGAATGTTTGCACGACCGTTCCTTTGCCATCTCCA
Source organism: Neobacillus sp. B24 (assembly GCF_055381825.1). Classification (NCBI taxonomy): domain Bacteria; kingdom Bacillati; phylum Bacillota; class Bacilli; order Caryophanales; family Bacillaceae; genus Neobacillus; species Neobacillus sp. B24. The sequence continues at coordinate 1,020,265 of NZ_AP035777.1, forward strand.
ACTTCCACTTGTGCAAACGCGCCATTGATAAAGGTCACTTGCGGTGGCAGATGGCCGCAATCGATATCGTATATGATTGGAATCCCAAGCTCGTCAGCAAGATCTTTATAAACATCTTCGATATAGTAATTTTCCACTCGTTTATTATGATCACGTCCAAACATTAACCCGGAACAATGATGAAACCAGCCTGCCAGCTTCATCTGCACCAGTGACCTGCGAAGATCAGCCGTGTTCAGTTCACAATTCTCCAAATACCAAATCACGGGCTCCCTTGAGATATGCTGATTTCTGAAACTAGCAACATCACCGAAAGGAGTCCCAATAAGATGGCGAATAATATCGATACAGCCGCCGAGCAATCGGCCCTCAAATTTTTCACTACTGCCTGAGACTGTTTTCCAAACAGTAGGTTCGGTTAAATGAAAAACACATGGTGTTGGATTATCATGCTGCCATTTCTTTTGATAGTGTTTGGAGGAGTGCTGCAGAATAGAATCTCCGGTCTGCGTTGACAAAACATCCCGCCATAGCGCTGTCGTTTCGTCAGAATATTCTCCGCGCAAATCGATCAGGTTTGTCCCGTGGGCAGTAGCCATCCCGGTTCTTAACGTAATGGCCAGTAATAGTCCGCTTACATCGGAGTAGCCCAATACCCATTTGGTTTTCATAGTTTCAAAGTCAAGATGCTCAAGAATCTCGACTAGTAGTTCGCCGCCCCACGGAGGAAGGATTAAGCCGAAATCGTCATCGGCCATCATATCCTGAAACTCAACTGCCCGTATTAGGGCAGGGGCAGATTTTGCCTTATCTTCCGTCCAAACCGTTTCCCCAACTATTGTTTTAAACCCGTCCCGCTCGAGGCGATTGCAGGCAAGTTTAACCAGATGATGCAGTTGTTCAGGCATCCCGGATGAAGGCGCCGTCACTCCGATGGTCGCCCCTTGTTTTAAAAATGGATAGGTAATCATCGCCATCCCCCTCTATGCTTTTAGATGATTTTACCAAATGTGAGGAAGTTTTGATAGAAAAAAAGCGAACAGTGGCTAGCACTGTCCGCATCCGTTAAATCCCCAAGAAACTCAATGATTGGTTTAGCCCTTCTAAAGCAAACGCGCTTAAATAGCGAAACGCAAAGATGGCGATGATCGGTGAAAAATCAATCGGCCCAAGCGGAGGAATAAACTTCCTGAAAATCCCCAGATAGGGTTCTACGATTTTTGTGACCCACTCCCCGAGTTTTGATGTTTGAAACGCTGGAAACCATGATCCAAAAATAGCGATTATTATCAGCCAATAATAAAAATCAAATACATATTGTCCAATTAGTAAAATATTTGTACCCAATAAAATCTCCTGCCTATTCTAAAATTAATAGTGTATGTATCTTATACGGTTGTCTTCCAATAAGGTTTCATTGATTTCTTTACAATTTCATTAATCAATATTACCATATATAGGTTGTCATAATCCTTTATAAAAGATTCATATAAAAAGGACGTGTCGGGATTGTTGAATCCATTAACAATTAATAAATATGGTGCTGATTGTCAAAAGTGTTTTGGTTTGTGCTGTGTCGCGCTGCCATACGCGAAATCGGCGGATTTTGCTTTTAATAAAGAGGGTGGGAGCCCATGCACGAACCTGCAGTCGGATTACCGCTGCCGGATTCACCAAAATCTCCGCAATGAAGGGTTCCGGGGTTGTACAGTCTATGAATGTTTTGGAGCGGGGCAGAAGGTTTCGCTTGTCACATATGGTGGCAAAGATTGGTGGGAAGATCCTGATTCCGCCAAGGAAATGTTCGAAGTGTTTCCCATCATGCAGCAGCTTCATGAAATACTCTATTACTTAAATGAAGCGCTTCAGTTGGAGGTCACCAAGCCTATTCATGCTGATTTGCAGGCCGCTTTAGTAGAGACGGAAAGTCTCACTTTGCAAAGCCCGGCTGCCATTCTAAACCTGGATGTACCGGCACATCGGGCGAAGGTAAATGAGTTACTTTTAAAAACTAGCGAAATGGTTCGCGCCAAAGTTCCATTGCAGAAAAATAAGAAAATCGGACGGGGAATGGACCTGCTTGGGGCCAAACTAAGGAAGGCCGATTTGAGAGGTGCTAGTTTGAGAGGGGCGCGGCTGATTGCGGCTGATCTTAGAGAAGCGGATATGAGATTCGCTGATATGATTGGCGCCGACTTACGGGACGCCGACCTAAGCGGGGCTGATCTTACCGGGAGCATCTTTTTGACACAGGCCCAGTTGAATGCAGCGCGAGGGGATGCGCGAACTAAATTACCATCGCATTTACGGACCCCGGACCACTGGAAATAACCCGTTCGCGGATATATTCATAATTTCGCGGATATATTGGAAATATCGCGGAAATATTTGACTTTTCGCGGATAAAATCAAAAAATCGCGGATATATCTAATTTTTACGCGGATAAATGGCTCGTAACGACGAGCTCGACCCAAAACCACACAGAAAAGCCCTGTTTTCGCATCGAAAACAGGGCTTTTTTTAAAAATCATACCTATTCACTTACAGGTTTCTTTAATATTCCCAAAAGAATAGCTGAAACAACTGCACCAATAACAACAGACAACAGATACATCAACCAATTGCCGTCAACCAACGGCATGACGAATACTCCGCCGTGCGGGGCACGAAGTCCAATCCCAAACGCCATTGATAACGCACCGGCAACGGCCGAACCAGCCATGACGGATGGAATGACGCGAAGCGGGTCAGCAGCTGCAAATGGAATCGCGCCCTCCGTGATAAACGATAATCCCATGATATAGTTGACACGGCCAGCCTGGCGGTCTTGAACCGAGAACTTCTTTCCGAACAATGTAGTAGCAAGGGCAATGCCTAACGGAGGAACCATACCAGCCGCCATAATCGCAGCCATTGGCTCATATACACCGTTGGCGATTAAGCCTGTACCAAATACATAGGCTGCTTTGTTAACCGGGCCGCCCATATCAAATGACATCATTAAACCTAAGACAATTCCAAGCAATACTGCATTTCCTGTTCCCAGACCGGATAACCATTCGGAAATCGCGGTATTTAACGCACCAACCGGTTTGTTGACAACAAAGACCATGATAAATCCGGTAATCGCAATCCCTAATAACGGATACAACAGAATCGTTTTAATCCCTTCTAGTGAAGCAGGAATTCCAGCCAGCACCTTTTTTAAACCAACGACAACATAACCTGCCAAGAAACCAGCAACAAGTCCGCCTAAGAAACCGGCCCCGCCGCTAGCAGCGAGCGCACCGCCAACCATACCTGCCGCAAAGCCGGGACGGTCTGCGATACTCATGGCGATAAATCCAGCCAATACTGGAACCATTAAGGCAAAGGCGTTTCCGCCGCCGATTTTCATTAAGGCTTCGGCAATGACATTATAGGAAGGATCCTCTGGATTGGCAGAATTAAAGCCCCACAGGAAGCTGATGGCAATTAAAATACCGCCGCCAACCACGAAAGGAAGCATGTTGGAAACACCGTTCATCAAATGCTTATAGATGGTAGAACCAATTCCGCGGCCGCCTTCTGATTCATTTTTTGAAGCAGCACCCGTACCATGATAAATCGGTGGTGCATCTTGCTTTAGCGCCCGCTCAATCAATGCTTGAGGCTTACGAATCCCATCCGCCACCGGCACTTCAATGACATGCTTGCCGTTGAAACGGTTCATTTCCACTTTTGTATCGGCCGCCACAATGACCGCTGTTGCATTTTCAATTTCTTCAGCTGTCAAAACGTTTTTCGCACCGCCGGAACCGTTCGTTTCAACCTTGATATCAACGCCCATTTCTGCCGCTTTTGACTTTAAGGAATCAGCTGACATGTAGGTATGAGCAATCCCAGTAGGGCAGGCTGTTACGGCAACGATAAACTCCTTTTTGCCGGCCATTGATTGCTCTTCTTGTTCATCTTCCTGATCATGAGCATTTATAATCGCCAAGACCTCATCTTCAGTTGCAGCACTTAATAGCTGCTTGCGAACCTCTTCTTTTAAAAGAATTGTTGACAGGCGGGAAAGAGCTTCCAGGTGTGTATTGTTTGCCCCTTCTGTAGCCGCAATCATAAAGAATAGGTGGGCTGGCTGACCATCGAGTGATTCATAATTCACTCCGCTAGTCGATCGTCCGAAGGCAATCGCTGCTTCTTTGACTGCCTTTGTTTTGGCATGGGGAATGGCAATGCCTTCGCCGATTCCGGTAGTACTTTGTGCTTCACGATCTAGGATGGCTTGTTTATATTGGGACCTATCGGATAATTTGCCAGCATGATCTAAAGTCGTCACCAATTCTTCGATTACATCCGCTTTGCGAACTGTTCAAAGAGAGATTGATCGTTTGTTTCGTTAATAGCTCTGTTATTCTCATCGTCGTTCTCCTCTATAAAATAATCTGTTCCAATTGAACTTGGTGCAGTAAACTTTCCATTTGCTCGCGAGTACATAACCCGATGGAAAAAGCAGTACCGCTGCCGGTCGCCACGCTAATCCGGAACGCTTCTTCAATGGAGTTCATGTTTTGATAGGTGGCGATAAACCCGGCTACCATCGAATCACCTGCGCCAACAGAGCTTTTCACTTCACCTTTTGGCACAGTGGCAATATAGGCGGCATCTTTCGTAATCAAGACCGCACCATTTCCGGCAAGCGATACAATCACATTTTGGGCGCCTTGTTTAACAAGCTCTTTCCCGTAAGGAATGGCGTCTTCACAGGTGTTAATCTCGACCCCGAACAAGTCTCCAAGCTCATGATGATTCGGCTTAATCAGAAACGGTTTTAATGGGAGAACTCTTTTTAAAAGTTCACCTTCGGCATCGACAACAAACTTGGTCCTGTTCTCGGCACAGATTTTCGCAAGCTCTTCGTACGTGCTCTTTGGCATTGAGGCGGGGATGCTGCCGGCCAAAATGAGCGTATCCTCATCAGTCAGTCGATGGATCTTCGCTTTTAATGCTTCGAAATTTTCATCCGTTATCGCAGGGCCTTTGGCGTTAACCTCAGTTTCGCTATCCGCCTTAAGCTTGACGTTAATGCGCGTATCTTCTGCGACTCTGACAAAATCAGTATCAATCTCTAATTCTTGTAACAAACTTTCCAGATAATCACCAGTAAAGCCGCCAATGAATCCCAGCGCTTTACTGTTAACATCCAATCGTTTTAATACCTGAGAGACATTAATGCCTTTTCCTCCAGGTAATTTGGTTTCATGTTTCGTTCTATTTAATTCACCCACTTTGACTTGATCAAGTTCTACAATGTAATCAAGAGAGGGGTTTAACGTAACTGTGTAAATCATGCTGTTACCACCTTTATGTTTGTCTTGCTGGAAAAAAGCTCTTTTGTATCATGGTCCATTTCATTGGTAATGATGGCTGCATTGTGAATGTCGGCAATTTTTGAAAAAGCAATCTCGGAAAACTTCGATTCATCCGCGAGAATAAATGCTTCGCGGGTTAAAGAAATCGCCTTTTGTTTAATCAGTGCTTCCTCAGGGTCAGGTGTGGTGTAGCCAAATTGCGGGTGGATCCCGTTGACGCCCATGAAGCATTTATCAAACCGGTAATGCTCGAGGCTTTCCAACGCCCCGCGGCCAATCATTGCTTTCGTTGTCGGCTTGCAATAGCCGCCGATTAAAAAGGTTTTGATATTTTTATCTAGTAGTTCATTGGCATGCATCAGCCCGTTCGTGACAACGACAATATCCTCAGGCAGAAATGGGATCATCTCTAATATTGTCGAACCGGCATCAAGGTAAATGCAATCCCCCTCTTCAACCAACCCTCCGGCATATTGAGCGATTTGACGCTTGGCTTGAAGGTTTTTGGATGATTTCTCCGTCATGCTTGGTTCCTGGAGCTTTCCTTGCAATCTTGCCGCGCCGCCATGAACCCGCTTGAGAAATTTATCTTGTTCCAATTGAATTAAATCACGGCGAATCGTTGATTCTGAGGAATTTGTTAATTCCACCAGCTCCTGCAGCTTGACCGTGTTCTTCGTCTTTAGTGCTTCTAATATGATTTGATGGCGTTCTGGCTCTAACAAAAGTACCGCCTCCTAAAACGCTTTCACTTGAATGAATTTATTTTACTGCTGATTTTATTAAAAATCAATCACAAACATTCATAAACAATCACTACCAATCATAAGTTATCAAAAAAGCGACAATCCTGTTTATTTTTCCTGATTCAGACAAGCTTATGAGGCTAAACAAATGTATGATAAAAAAGGGAAATAGGCGGGTTTTGAAGAATGGATTAAATTATGTAAAAGGATAGGAGGCAAGAAGATGTTTCAAGTATTCTATAATCGTTTTAAACTTATTATTTGGCTGGTTCTGGCAGTACTGCTGGCCAGCGGAGCGGTTTCCAATTACTACAATGGAACCAAAGCAGAGGTGTTTCTAAACGGAGCCCTTGCGGTGGCAGCTTTTATTATTTTTCTGGTGAGTCTTCTAAACAGATTCAAAGCAAAAAAATAAGCCGAAAATAAATTCTCGGCTTAATCATTATCTTTTTTTCTTTTTTGAATCAACGGCGGCAGGTTGATTTTTCTTAAGGGTCTCCAATGTCACCTGAACATGGATATTTTTATCATCAATGCTGTTTACGGCAGTAACCTTGGCTTTCCGGCCTTTGATTTTTAAATTCTCTCCAACAGACGGAGCTTGTTTGCGGAGCTGTGTTAATATTGCGTTTTTGTTTTCGAAAAAATGGACAGCAAACATTCAGCCTCACCCTTTTTCTATAGAGTTATAGAAAATATATGAGGTTTGTTTGTATTCGATAACAGGGTTTGAAATTTTCTGATGAGGCACCGCTGCTTGCGGTGCTTTTGTTTGCAGAACGAAAAGCTGTGGCGGATTCTTTACATTGAGCAATATCGCAATTCCCAGGCAAGAGAGCTATTTTTGAATGACATCATTAAAAGGACCATTTGGTGTTTCTACTGGATATTATTAAATAAGAAGAGGCTGAATAAGAAGTGGCGGGCAGCTAATATATACATTGGCTGCCCGTTTTTATGTAGCTTTTTTAAAATGAATGTAAGCATGGACATGTATCAGAAACCTTTGTAATAAAAGGTGGTTTTTAAAAAGGTAGTCAACCCTCAATTGCCTAATAATTTCTGGAAATGATACAAGTTTTTGCAAATTAGTGGCGATGTAAATTTATCAAGGAATTCCTGCTATAATTGAATCTTTAAAGTTATATAAAATTGACTGACATTTCCTTCCTGAAATATGACAAAAATGCCGTGTTAAGATGAATTTGCAAAGCGAAAAGCAAATGACTTTTGGGAGGAAAATAGTTATGTTAAAGAAAAAGGCAATTCTAACAGTTGCTGCCGCAGCAGCCATCCTAATGGCGAATCCGCTGCTAAATAAGGCAGAGGCGGCAACATTTACCCCTGCCGTTCAGCAAAAAGTGTACGTCTATCAATCTTCTAATGTAAATGATATGAATAAATTTCTGGAATACTTTTATTCACAATTTGGTCTAAAAGTTTCGCAGCAAACAACGGAACAGCCGACTGGACAAACGACTCAACAACCGTCAACAACAACTCAAACAACACAACAACCGTCAACAACGACAGTGACAGAGCCGGCTGCACCGCAAGCTGAAACTACAGCTCAACAAACACAACCATCAACTCAGCCGACAAACACACAGACAACAACAGAGCCAACAACGACGCAAACTGCGAGCACCTTAAGTGCTTATGAACAAAAGGTTGTTGACCTGACTAACCAAGAACGGGTCAAAAATGGCCTGCCTGCTTTGAAAGTGGATCAAACTCTAAGCAAGATGGCACATGAAAAATCTCGCGATATGTCTGCGAACGGCTACTTTAGCCATACAAGCCCAACTTACGGGTCACCGTTTGATATGATGAAACAGTATGGAATCACTTACAGTTATGCAGGTGAAAATATCGCCATGGGCCAGAAAACTCCAGAAGAGGTCGTTAATGCCTGGATGAACAGTGAGGGCCACCGCAAGAACATTCTTAGCCCGAACTTCACACATATTGGAGTTGGCTACGTTTCACAAGGTAACTATTGGACACAGGAGTTTATCGGAAAATAAATAACGAACCAAACAGGACCTTGCAAAGCAGGGTTCTGTTTTTTTCCATAAATTAAGAATTTGTTTTAATTCTAGATAAATTACCAATTTGTGTTAAAATGTAGGGGTGAATTTTAATTGAAAATTAAATAAATAGAGGGGAATTCTTGTGGAGAGCTTACCATGTCAGGGCTGCAGGGGATTATGCTGCGGGCCGGTTTCCATAACGGAGAGGGAATATAAGAAAATAAAGAAAAAAGTGAAAGCGATGCCAGGGTTAAAACGCCAAGAACTTGAAAACCAAACGAGATACCATGGGACCTGCATTTTTTACGATTTGGAGAATGACAAGTGCGGGATTTATTCGGCTCGTCCGGATGTATGCCATAAGTTTGGGTATTATAAGGGGCTCGCTTGTTTTCGCAAGTCTGAATTGGCGACAAAAAATTTGCCTGCTAATAATGAGAGATACATAGGAACGTTGTCGCTAGATTTTACTTGGAAGGATTTTAATTAATGAAAGTACCTGAGGTTGTAATTAAGGTACTGGATACATATTTCAGTTTGATTGATACAAAATTACCGGATTTGCTAGAGTCCTATTATCTTTACGGCTCTGTTTCGCTGGGTGCGTTCGACTCCGGTTCCAGTGATATTGATTTTTTTTCTGTTGTGAAGAGGAGTCTTATGGATTCGGATATCGAAGTTTTAAAACAGGTTCATGCCAAAGTTCAATTGAAATTTCCTGGTCTGTTTTTGGATGGCATGTATGTGGCGGCCGATGAAATAAGAGGAGATTCCGATGCGGTCGGGCCTTATTTTAATGAAGGAAAACTACAGGGATATAAGCATTTTAGTAAGGACCATATCGATGCTTATCAAATTAAGAAATATGGGATTGTGATTAAGGGCGATCCTGAGAAGTATGCTATTTCAGTAGATTGGGATCTGTTACTTGCTAATATGCTTGAAAATCTCAACACTTATTGGGTGAACTGGAAGAAACGCTGCGAAAGGATTGGATCTCATGAATATTTAGGCATGTTATCGAGCTTAGAAATGATTGAATGGGGTGTTCTGGGGGTATCCCGTCTTTATTACACTTTTATGGAAAGGGATATCACCTCTAAGGTTGGTGCTGGGGAATATGCAATCAAGAAACTTCCGGAAAAATGGCACAACATTGTCAACGAGTCGATGAGGGCAAGAAAGAATATCCAAAAATCATACTATCATTCCATTTTCGCAAGACGAAGGGATGCGTTGGATTATATGGAGTTTGTAATTCAGGAGTGTAATAAGCTTAAAAGCTTGAGGGGATGAATCCTCTGTTGATAAAGGACACTTTCCCATCATACAGTCTAAAACTGTCTAATAGACGGCTTCTAAAAGACACTTTGCACATGGTCTGCCTCAAAGTGTCTAATAGACCGCCTCTAAAAGACACTTTATCTATTGCCGTGCCCCGAAGTGTCTAATAGAGCGCTTCTATAAGACACTTTTCAACCATCGAGCCCCGAACTGTCTAATAGAGCTCACTTCAATTTACCTAAACCTAACCATTGCAAATAAACCAGATATGTAATGGTATCACAAATAGTGGAATGTCATACGATCGTATTTAAAAAAAACTATTAGGAGGAAATTTTCATGAAATCAGCATTAATTCTCGGAGGAACCCAATTTGTCGGCAAGGGGTTAGTTCAGCTGCTGCTTGATAATGGGGTAGAAGTGACGATTGCAACTAGAGGGAAGACAGCTGATCCCTTTGGCGACAAGGTATTAAGAGTAATCATCGATCGTGAGGATGCCTCCACATTAAACGAAGCTTTCCAGAACAAAGCGTGGGACGTTGTTTTCGATCAGACCTGCTATTCGTCACAGGAAGCCCATGAAACCCTTCAAGCCCTGGAGGGGAAAGTCAAAAAGTACATCTTTACATCAAGCCAGGCCGTTTATGATTTTGGAACCAATCATAAGGAAGAGAGCTTTGACCCAGCAACCTTTCAGCCTGTTTTAAAAAATCGGCGGGAGTACATTGGCTATGTCGGATACCAGGAAGCGAAGCGGGCCGCTGAAGCTATCCTGTTTCAACAGGCAAAAGTACCGGTTGTAGCCGTCCGTTTTTCCATCATTGTTGGTGAAGATGATTATACAAACCGCTTAAAATTTCATGTTGATCATGTAATGCAAGGAAACCCAATGTACATTGAGCATCCCGATTTCAGGTATAGTTTCATAGACTCAAGGGAAGCTGCACACTTCCTATATAACATTGCCACATCAGATTTCAAAGGCCCTATCAATCCGGGCTCAAGCGGTGATATCAGTCTGCGTGAATTAGTAACATTAATCGAAACCATAACGGAAACAAACGCAACCTTAAGCGCTGAGGGAGACCAGTCGCCATATAACTTGCCAGGCTCATGGTCAACAGACACCAGCCTTGCCGAGTCAATGGGTTACAGGTTTAAACCGTTAAATCAATTGTTGGAGGAATTAGTTAATTACTATTCTCGTTAAAGGCGGGTGAATCAGTGGAAAAACAAAAGCAAATCAGGACTTTTGATAAGCAGGCAGCGAAATACGACAAACGAAGGGAAGACCAGAGTCAAAAGCGCTGGCATGGGATCAGTTCTAACGTCGCTGTTTCCACGCTCCAGAAAACATTGAACCCGCTATTGTACCGATTCTCCGGATGCCATCATACTAGAAACATTCTTGAAATGGTTCGTGAGTCCGGGATGACCATCGAAAAATCAGAAAGCTTTTGGTTCAACATGGCTCATCTAATATGGGCAAAACCGAAATTCTAAAACCAGGATAAATTGATAAAGGACCTCTAGAAGAGCCAACCGGCTCTTTTAGAAGTCCTTTATCATTCCTCCACGCAAGGTCGAAATACCATTTTCTAAATATCCCTTTAAACAAGTCAACATATAAACCCAGCCCTCTTTGTTGTCGACCAATTTAAAGATTAGCTCAGGGTCATTTTCATTGAATCCTTCTTCGACAACTTCAACAATAGCTGCGTTTTGTCCGGCTTCGGTAATGGTAATCGTCACCTTGTGCTCATCATCAGGCGGTCCCCAGAGGAAGGCAATTTTCTTGTCCAATTCAACTTCCGTAACTTTCATATCAAATTCGGCATTGTATTCATCGTACCTCAAGGTAATGGTTTTACCTGATTCCCACCTTTCCGAACTAGAGGAAAACCAAAAGTTCCCGATCTTTGCGGGATCGACAAATGCCTCAAACACTTCATTAGCTGGTTTCAAAATCTTAAATTTCGTTACGTTATTCATATCGTAAATTCCCTCGTCTCAAAAAATTAAGCAATACTATCCTGCCCATTCTAGATGAAATCAATCTCTTTTCCAAATGTAATGTACAAATTTCACTTTACCCCCGTTAAACTCGATTTCATATGGACTCAAAGAAATACGTTTGAAGTTATTTTTTTCTAATACTCTTTGGGAGGCGATGTTATGAGTGGTTGTTTGTGCATGGATTGATCTTATGTTGAATTTTTCGGTCTCTTTTAAAAGAAGCTTAAAAGCAAGAGTTGCCACTCCTTTTCCTGTGAAAGCCTCGCCGACCCGGTACCCCAGTGAACCCGAATGATTCTCCCAATTAATATCGACCAGGTTCATTCTTCCTGCAATCTCTCCTAAACTATTTCGAATCAGATAAAAATAAGAAATCCCCTCACTTTGTTCTTTTAACAATTGTGAGTGTCTTTCGGAAAAATGATTGTAATAATCCTCACCGCGGCTTGGAATCATTTTTTCAAAAAATGTTCGATTGTTATATTCAAATTGAAATAATGCTGGTGCATCTTCTTCCTTTAACAATTCAATATAATATTCCATACCTTCATTTCTCCTTTTTATCAAACTCCCATCCTTATATTACCATTTGGGTGCCGCTCGTAAATCATTTTTTCAGAAGATAAAAACTTTTGCAGGAAAAAAGACATGAATCGAGAAGTCTATAGGTAGAACGATTTGGAAATTGTTGAAATTTGTTTTTCAAATAAAATAATAGATTTTGTATCTTTTTAAAGGGAAGGAGATAGAAAAGTCGATGGTTTCGTTTGAGGAAAAAAAGGTCATTTTCAAATCATTTAAGCTCAAGGAAAAAGAAATTAGCAATGGAAGGGTTAATTTTATTTACCCGGAAAGCAAACAAAAAGGACAAGTATTGGCACGTGAAATACAGCCAAGCGGGAACGGCTATGTCATTGGCAAGTATATGCCGGAAGAGGTCATTGAGAATAACGGTTACAAGGTCGACACCCGCGGCTGGATTTCAATAAAGGATTTCCCTAAGGATGAGCTGGCGAAGTTAATCACAGAAGCTATGAAGTCCATGTCTGGAAAAACGGTTGAGACGGTTAATAGCGCCATTCATGAAGAAGTTCAAGAAGTCCAAGCTGAAATGGCTGTTGAAGTGGCGAAAAAAGAAGACGAGGTCGTTGAAAAAGTCGAAGCAGCTGCTGAAATTAAATCAATCACGACCGAGGTAGAGGCACCAGCGGTTCAGGAACAAGAGGAGCCCCAAAAGCAAAATTCTCCTCAGCAGACCGCTGCCCAGAATAAACCGGAAGACCCATATTTAGAATATGAAAGTTACCCGTTATCTTGTTGGTTCGCTTGGGTAGGCTTGGCTTTATCGACAATGGAAACCGGATTTTTAATTTGGAGAAACTCCATTCGGAAATATGGAGAATTCCGGCGGGAAAAATAAACATAAAAAACTGAAAGCTGTCCTCCGACAGCTTTTTTGTATGATTAAGATTCTTTTGGATGGCGTATTTTGTAGATGAGTGCAGCGATTAAAGTAGACGGTAAATTAAAAAAATTCCCTTGCAAGTTAAATTGCAGCTGCTGTTCTTCAAAGGACATGTCGTCGTAAATTTCATTGTGGGATTTATTTAGCTTTTTAAACCGTTGTTTCGTTTCGGCGATGTAGGAATACTGGACAGGAATCATGATGAGGGCATAGATGGCGTAGACAGAAATAATAATCCATAAAACTAAATCCATGGTAATTTCCCCCTTTTCGAAATAGCCTTTCTATAGTGTACGAATAGGAACGGATGAAAGTTTCATCTAAACGTCAATATGTACTCTCGATTTAATCGATGATTTTTGAATATTGTTAATATTAGCTAGCCGATGTGCTAGAATTTGAGTATCTTACTCAATAAATTAAATGTAGGTGTGTTGTGTATGGAGAATAGTATTTATGAGAATGATCACAAGCTTGCCTTGTTAGTCCTGCAAGAGGCAAATAATATTGAAATAAATCAGTTGGGAGCGGAACTGTAGTGAATTGGTCAGATATTCCATACATATGGCAGGAATGTTTTAATGAAGCGTGGAAATCATTTCAGGAAGGGTCGCGGCCGATTGGGGCTTTGGTTACAAATAGCGAAGGAGAAATTATAGCAAGGGGAAAAAGTGCCACATTTGCTGAGCTCTCGGATTCTGTGATTTCCCATAATGAGTTGGCCCATGCTGAAATGAATGCCCTGTTAAAATTAGATAACCGGGTTCATCAAAAGGTGAATACTTATGTTTTGTACACAACTATGGAACCGTGCCCGTTATGTTTCGGGGCGTTTTATATGAGCGGCATTCGCAATTTGAAATATGCAGCTAAGGATAAATACGGCGGCAGCACGAACTTGAAGGACACGACTCCATATTTGAGCCGTAAGCCCATCAGGATTAACGGGCCGTTTGCTCTTTTGGAGGATCTCTCGATTCTTTTAAATGTTTATTTTGATTTGATGATTGGTTTTGAAAAAAGTGGACCCGTTCAAAAGTTAATGGCGGAGGACTACCCCCGGGTGGTGGCGCTGGCAGATGTTTGGTTTAGCAAGGGAAGATTAATAGATTACCGGCAAATGGAGATACAGAAAGTCTATCAAATGATGCTGGAAGATTTATATATGGGGTGATTGAAGTGGATTTTTCATTGAAAAAGGTTTTTGTTGGGGTGCCAAAAACAGTGGGGGATAAAGATGCCAAAAGTGTAATGGACCGCGAGTGGACCAGTGCGATTTTTAAAGATGCAGTGGAAGGTCCTATTCAGGTTGGAAAAACAGGTCTGACCGGCAATGAGGTATCAGATACGAAAAATCACGGTGGACCAGAGAAGGCAGTGTTTGCCTATTCGCAGGAAAACTATGTTTATTGGCAGAACGAGTTTGGAGATTCGGAAATGGGACCGGGCGGGATGGGCGAGAATTTTTTCTTGGAGAATATGACTGAAGACAAGGTTTGCATTGGCGATACCTACCAGATTGGCGATGCAGTCGTTCAAGTATCGCAGCCGCGCCAGCCGTGCTGGAAACCAGCCCGCCGGTTTAAAATTAAAACCTTGGCACTGCTTATCCAAAACACGGGACGAACCGGCTGGTATTTCCGGGTGTTAAATGAGGGCCTGGTGGAAGAAGGGCAGACCTTTACGTTATTGGAGCGCCCGTACCCACAATGGACGATTCAAAAGTGTAATGAAATCCTTCATGGCAAAGAACCTGATTTTGAAGAAATGCGGCAGCTTGCGAACTGTGAGTTGCTGGCGCCTGGCATGGGGGAAACATTAGAAAAACGCGTGGCATTGAAGGCGATACCGGATATTACTGGTCGGGTATTTGGGCACAATGCTGAAGGGTAACCTGTTTAGGTGCCGTGTGATAAGAAAAGAGTAGATGCTACAAAAACGGAGTAGGGCTCATAGTGCTCTAGAGATAAGGAAAATAAGCCCTCCGGTCACTATGAAGGGCTCATAGCGCCCGAGAGTAAAGAAAAATAAGCCCCCCGGTCACTATGAAGGGCTCATGGCGCCCGAGAGCAAAGGAAAATAAGCCCAGCGGTCACTATGAAGGGCTCATAGCGACCGAGAGCAAAGGAAAATAAGCCCCCCGGTCACTATGAAGGGCTCATGGCGCCCGAGAGTAAAGAAAAATAAGCTAGACGGTCATTATGAAGTGTTCATAGCACCCGAAAGCAAAGAAAAATAAGCTAGACGGTCACTATGAAGGGCTCATAGCGACCGAGAGCAAAGGAAAATAAGCCCACCGGTCACTATGAAGGGCTCATAGCGCCCGAGAGAAAAGAAAAATAAGCCCACCGGCCACTATGAAGGGCTCATAATGCCCGAGAGTAAAGAAAAATAAGCTAGACGGTCGCTATGAAGTGTTCATGGCGCCCGAGAGCAAAGGAAAATAAGCCCAGCGGTCACTATGAAGGGCTCATAGCGCCCGAGAGCAAAGGAAAATAAGCCCACCGGTCACTATGAAGACGTAATAAAGTGAAACCCAATAATCACTGTATCAGGAGGTTTTTTATGATTCTCGACTTCTCCCAATTCCTTGCTAGTTACATAGATTCCTGGAGAAGTTCATCTCTCCAAGACCTCAAGACACTCATCTCAACAGATTACCAAGCCAGGGAAGTGACCAACGGGGCAATAACAGATTTTGGGTACGAGGAATCGATCAACGGCTGGGAGCAGGGATTTCAGTTTGTCCAAGAAAGCAATGCCCAATGGGATCTAACAATTGGACCGATTTACAAATTAAGAGACAATGAGATCATGGTGACAATCGCAGCAGGGCTAATCATCAATGGAAAAACCACAGAAACTGGTAATCTATTTTTCCAAACCTTCCAGGCATCACCACAGGACCAAACCTGGAAATTGGTCCGAAGCTATATTGAAGCAGGGGTTTCAATTTCATCCATTAGGTAAGGAGGATTACCAATGTTTTTAAAGCTTGTTCCGAACGATAACGCCATGGCCGAGGGCAGTCATTTTATTAAAGATGAAGTGCAGTATAACCACATTCACCGAATCACTGAGGAAGCAGATTCTTTATGTCTTAAAACAAAAAATGGAAAAATGATTTTTGCCCAAACACCCGGCCGAAATGGATTCTTATGGTTGGCAAAAGAAGTAATATCAACTGAAAAAGACAAAATCTTTCAGGAATTGGCCAACACCTTGAAAGAATTGCCTGGAATCGTAGCGGCCCCTGAAATAGCCAAGGACTTTGCAAAATTTTATTCAAAAAGTAATGCCGTCACATCCGAAACTGTCATGACGACAGAAGCCTACGTTTGTCCTAAAATAATCTCTCCAAAAAACATCAATGGGGAAATCCGCAAAGCAACGGAGCATCATGCAGACATAGTGGCCCAGTATCTTGCAGGCTTTGTTAGCGACGCATTCGGGACGCCGGTGGAACCCTCGACAGAAGCAGAAAGGGCGAGAAACATGATTGAATCAGGCAACTTGTATCTTTGGATGGTGAACAACCAGCCAGTGTCGATGGCGAATATCGCCCACCGCTCCCCGAGACATGCGCGAATCACGGCGGTGTATACCCCAAACGCGCACCGGAAGAACGGCTTTGCCAGCATGCTTGTTGCTGAGCTTTGTGCCATCATTCAATCAGAGAACCTCATCCCTATGTTATTTGCCGACATAAAAAATCCAGACTCCAACAAGGTGTATCAAAACATTGGGTTCATCCAGAGCGGGCAAATAGAGGAAATCAGATTTCTTAAATAAGGAGCTTTTTATGGATATTCGTTTGGAAAAAGCCGTCAACGTGGATGCGGAGGCTATCTTTCAAATACAGATTAAAGCCTTTCAGCCACTGTTAGAAAAATATAAGGATAATCAAACAAACCCTGCCAATGAAAGTATTGACAGGGTCCTGACAAGAATTAACCGCCCCAATGGTGGGTTTTATAAAATACTAGCCGACCAAACCCTTGTCGGGGCAATTTGTATTCATTGGAAAGAGGAATCTCAATTTTGGATCAGTCCGATGTTTATTCTTCCAGAATTCCAGGGAAAAGGCATTGCTCAGGGAGCGATTCTTTTGGCTGAAAAAATGTTCCCTCACGCTGCAAGTTGGGAACTTGCCACCATTTTAGAAGAAGAACGGAATTGCTATCTCTATGAAAAAATGGGCTATGTTAAAACGGGGGTCCGCAAGAAGCTTAATGAATTGGCAACGCTTGTTTTTTATAAAAGGGAAGTCCTTAAATGATATTACAATGGCTTGGAAACGAAGACCCCTCCATTGGTCAAGTTAAACTGGATTCTTGCTGCAACATAGCAATTGGCAGGTACGGCGGTCATCCAGAGGCAGGGGCTAATAAAAATGAAGATGGGGCAATGGCCGCGAGTGAATCAGATTGGGAATTTGCGATGATTTTGGATGGGCATAACAGTGCGGAAAGTGTCCAGTTAGTCATGAAAACCATTGAGAAGCACTGGCCTCAGCTAGAAACTATTTTAAATGAGCCACTTCCAACAGTTTTTAAAGTTTTAGAAACTAGTTTGCTAAATATTTTTCAATCGCAAGCTTTCCTTGAACAGTGCAAGATGGTTCAGGGGGAAACCGCTTGTTTAATCTGCGTAAGAAAGGAAAATTATCTGTGGTGGTTTTCTGTAGGAGATTGCCAGGTTTATCTCCTGCATGAAGAATTGCATAGGTTGGGGCAATATGCGCTAAACCAGCGGCAATTTTTTGAATGGATTGGCCAGGTCAACACGTTTTCACAGCCTGTTCCTTGCTATTCTTCCGGAGTACGTGAACTCAGGAGGGGGCAAAATCGGATTGTCATGTTAACAGATGGGGTTTTAGAATGTGGTGACCGATTCTATGAAGTTCCTGTAAATCTTTATAGAACCTGCTTAGGGCAAAATGTGGATTACGTTGTAACAACAGTCTTGAATCATGTTCATGATCAATTCGGACGGGACAGTGCTACGATTATTTGTTGGGATTACAACAATCCCTTCCTTGGAGTCTATCCGAGCAATCAAAAATGAGGTGATACCGTATGTATAAATTTGTTGAAGGTCAAGTAGTGAGAAATGAATACTCCACAATCCCGTACACTTGGATTCAAAGCAAACAACCCGTGAAAAGCATCTGCATCATGCTGCCGGGGCTGGGGTACACGACGCAGCGACCGTTATTTCATTATTCGACGGGAATTTGTTTGGAGCAAAATATAGATGTCCTTCACATCAATTATCAATTTGCAAAAAATGAGCATTTTAAAAAGCTGTCAGAGCCAGAACAAGATAACTGGATGTATGAGGATGTCCTTGCAGTAATGGAGGATGTATTAAAAGATACTTCCTACGAACAGTCTTTTCTGTTAAGCAAATCAATTGGGACGATTCCGATGGCAAAGGAATGGGGACGGAGAAATATTACCCATAATGCTATTGGAATCTGGTTAACACCGCTCATCAAAGTTGATGAGGTCTATCAGGCGTTATTGAACACCCAATTTCCCTCCCTTTGTATCATTGGAGACCAAGACCATCACTTTGTAGAAGATCGAATCTCTTCATTGGAAAATAACCGTCTAATCCAAACTGTTGTGGTACATAACACTGAACACAGCCTGGAGGTAAAAGGGGATGTGGCCGCATCACTGGATGCCATGAAGGAAGTTATGACAAGTATTGAAAACTATATCATAAGTTACAAGATTTAATTATTTATATACCCTCATTTCGCCGATAGCTGTAACATTATCCCTCTTTATTCGTCTTTTTTAAAAAAGGATGTGTTGTCGTGAATAAAAGATTGGGTCTTGTGGCTTTTTTCACTTTTATCAGCTTAATCGTGTCAGGCTGTCAAACCACTGAAGCTCCAGCAAAACAAACGGAACCTGACAAAAATGAAGTGGTCGAGACGCATGGTAGTCTAAAAAACTTCCAGAGACTGGACCTCTTTGTAGAAAATGTCCAAAACAACAAAAAGGATAAGGTTCGTCTCACTCGTTACACCATAGAAGGCGATCCCATTTATCATGATTTGGATTACGATGGATCCAATCTGACGCTCACCTATGACACCACAAAGGACAAATTTGGCCAGGGTGAAGTCACAACATCTGATTGCAAGAGCATTGAAAAACAAGAGACGGAGACGGAAACAAAATATCTGTTGGCCGGGTGCTCGGCAAGCCAGATGGGAGAATTAATCGCCATCTCCCACAACGTAGACCAAGAAGACTATTTTGCCTTTGAATTGAAGTATGGCGTAGACAAGAAAAATGTGATTAACACTAAAGAGCAAAAGCTGATCAAGGATCTGCAAAATGGCGAAACAGTAGCTGTCAGCGACTTTCAATTTAGCAAACAGGAATTAAACCAAATCTACAAACTATTAGTGTTCTCCGATTACCTAGGAGAGAAAAGACTTTCTGCCAAATGCAATCAAAAACCTCATGAAAGCTATGAATTAACTGTATGGATTAATGAGGGAAGTCGTCATTTTGAATGGACAGAATGCGATAAGGGCCAAGACGGAGAAGAAATGACCAAACTAGCACATGACATTTTTGCAGTCCTGAAGAATAATCCAACTTATCAAGCCTTGCCTGCTGTTAAAGGCCATTATGAATAAAAAGGGGGCAGTAATTGCCGAACTGCCCCGCATGTTTCTGTTCTAAGAAGTTAAAAAACTCTTCATACCTCTTTCATATTTTATTAACAAATCATCGGTATAGTAGAAAGCAGAGGGGATAGCATAAGTGGCTATCATGGTATTAGGCGAGGCGGAGCCGATACCTAAGCATTAAAGAATCGAAAAAAACGGCAGAACGATAATAGCAAGAGATAGGAACATAACAGCCAGTGCGGCCATTTTCTGTTTTCCATTCCATAAAGTAACCGCAAAACCAAAGGTATATATGATAATGGCCAGCAACACCAGGATTGCGATTATATTCACCTTATTTCCTCCTTCTCGTAGGCTTTTTTCCATAATCCACAATTTCAACTTCCGGCTTTACGGATATATCCGCGTTTACGTACGATTTCGTCCAATTGAATTTTTTCAATTCCTGATTAGTCACAAAATATTTATTGGCATCAAGGGATAAAGGGTACGGTACACCTTTATATTTTTCCTGTGTTTTTTTCAACAGCTTTTCATGCTCTATTTTAAAATGCCTAGCTAATTGCTTCTTTAGGATTTCCCGGTTTTTTTTCTTGTTAAAATCAACATTCGTTGGGTTCGACATGACCTCAAATTGTAACGGTAAGGTAATAACGATTTTTGGTCTTGGCCCCTTAAGGTTCATTTTGACGCTATTATTCTCCCGCTTCATCACCCTGACTGCTATTTGTTTGATTGTGCCGGGAAAAGGACTGGGAATATCGATGATAAAATCCTTGATATTCGTTGTGTCATCAAGGGTATTGACAATATTTGTTTCCTGGCCGGTCAATTTGCCAACCATCCTGCCATTTCGAAATACAACCGAGCCCATAAATTGTGTATCATCTAGCTCACCGGAGGCATTCACTTGCCCGGCATAGTAGTTATCTTCCCCTCTAATTTTCGGATGCTCTCTTTTGGCCGTTGTATTCATTGCCAGAAATAGATCAGTTCCTCTATCTACTGTCTTGAAGAAGCGATAAAGAGTCGAATTAGGAATAAGTCCATTTTGTATTCCATGTTCGATCATATATTGGAAATATTTATGTGGCCTGGTTTCCATTTTTGGGCGATTATTTAAAAAGTATTGACTGGCCTTTTCTTTTGATATGGCCACATAGGTGTTCATCCGAATTTCTTTATCATAGGCTGCATCATATAGAATGGGAAAAAATTCTGGATCTTTTGCGAAATCCTCGGAAACCACAATGACTTTTAATAAATCATAACTAATGACACGGGAAACAATGGTATTAGCCGCTCCTCTAGCTGCGATAAAATCGATGGTATCGAATGAGATGATTTCACGCGGCTTCTCGGTGGAACCACCGCCTCCTTGCATACTCCCCACCTCGGGATTGGCCAGCAGCATTGTCACTTTGATTTTCCCTTCTATTTTGGAGCGATCAAGTCCAAGGCCAATCACATAGGCTTTATCCTCCAATTCGCGGCGATCCCAGCATCCTGTTAAGAGAAAAATAATCATGAACACCAACCATAATTTACATACTGTTTTTGTTTTTCGCATGTTTAAATTCTCCCTTTACTAATGCGGTCAGCCATAAAATGAGTGAAACTGCCGCAAACAACGGTCCTGCAAGGTTTGATATAAACGGTTTCAATTGCACGCTTATATCAGAAGGTGACTCTGGTATGAGCCCAATCAATAAAAAAATAGTGGCAATAGATGGAATTAAATATTCAAAATCCTTTATTTTAAAAAGATGCCCGAACATAAGGGCAGTAATATACAAAAAGGCGGTAAACCGAACAAACGCTTCCATAAGCCAAATGGCAAAAAAGAAGGTTTCAATATTGGGAATATAGCTTCCAAGTGAAATATAGCGAATTAAAGTATGATATGGATAGCCTAATCCTGCTAATGATTTATCAAACATACAAATGTAAAAGAGTGTAGCAGCACTAATTTGGACACTGACAAATATATAGGCAATCCAAGTCCCCTTTTGAAATTCTTTATTGGATTTTAGGAATGGAATGAGCATTGTCAGAAGAAAAAAATTACCAAGCATGTTAAAGTGTCCTGTACTCTTCTTCATAATTTCAAGTATTCCCGGTCCCAAAATAGGCAGGATGGAAAGGATTGTACTGTTTTGTGTGCTTAATATTAAAGCAAAAATCAAAGAGAACAAGACATAAAATACGATTAGGTATGAAACTGTACCTACATGCTGAATCCCCTTTTTCGCACCATAAGCACAGATACCAAGGAATATGGAATAAAGGACCAACATAGGCGTTGTGCTGAAATAATATATTCTAATGATATTTGCATAAGATCTTGAATCAAATGTTATGCCCAAGGAACTTATGACCAAAATAATAAGGCATAAGGCAAAACCCAAGTATTTGCCAAGCAGTTTGTTCATAACAGCAAACAGGTTCTTTCCTTGAAATAACGACATCGTCTTTATCAGTAAATATAACGGGATAAAAAACAGTGCGGCTGAAAGGAACGCCAAAAGCCACCCCGCATTTTGCGCGTTTTGAAATAAAATAGCTGGTGTATCTTCAGTTGCTTTTGCGCCAACCATTAGTATGGCGATGGCTACATATTCCCGAATACCAAGTTTTCCAGGCTGCAGATTCATAGAATTTTAATCCTTTCCTTGTTTTACCATATCCTTCGGTTTTATATAACCTGGGCGGAACCTCAGTTTCATTGGCACTGGCCGAACGAGCAGGTCCTTACTTGAGGTGGTGTGTGGTGCAAATGGTGCAAAATAAGGCACACCGAATGATTGTATGGAGGCCAAATAATACAGTCCAAGGGTAATTAATGCCCCCATGCCATATATCCCCATAAATCCTGCTGAAAAAATAATTAAAAAACGAGATATACGAATAGCAAAATTCAAGCTGGTGTCACTAATAATAAACGAACTTAAACCGCTTAGTGCGATCACAATGATGACAATTGGACTGATAATATTAGCTTGAACAGCTGCCTGACCTAAAATTAACGCTCCCACAATCCCAATCGTCGGACCGATCGGAGAGGGTACACGCAGTCCTGCTTCCCGTATTAGTTCAAAGGCAAGCTCCATCATCAAGATTTCAATAATCGATGGAAACGGTACCCGTTCTCGTGTCCCGGCAATGGCCATTAATAAATCGGGTGGAATCATGCCAACATGGTAGTTGGTAAGGGCGATATATATACCAGAGGCAAACATGGAAATAAATAAAGCTGTAAATCGCAATAGTCTAATAAAATTACCATACGGCGTCCGCAGATAATGGTCCTCAGGTGAATGGAACAAGGACCAAAAGGTGGCTGGCAGGACAAGGCAGTTTGGTGAATTGGACATTAACAAAACAACATGGCCTTCTTCAATAAAGGAAACTGCCCGGTCAGGTCGTTCTGTGTTCAATATTGTGGGAAAGAGAGACCTTGGCCGTTCCTCCAGGTACTGTTCAAGGATACTTAAATCTATCACGCTGTCAGCATCTATAGAATCTATCCTTTTCTTTATTGATTGAAGCAGCTTATCATCTGCCAAGTCTTTTTCATAAACTAGCAAGACGTCGTTTCGGGAACGTTGAGTAACGACCAAATGCTCAACAATCAGGTTTTCATTTTTAATTTTTTTTCGGATGAGCCCTACATTATCGAACAGCTTTTCGTTAAAGGCCTCTTTTGCCCCTCTAACGATGACTTCATTATCGGATTTTTCAATACTACGGCCTTTAATTTCTGTGGTGGCAAATACATAACATCGGTGATCACCCTCGACAAATAGTGTGGTATTGCCACTTGTGATATCTTCCGTGATTTCACCGATTTTGGTTCTTGTAAGTTCTATTGGATAAGAAACAATATTCTCAATCTTCCCTGTGGGCTGATCAATTTCAATCAGTGGCTTTAAAATACTATTCTGGATTTGGTTTCCGTTGACCATGGTGCCGATAAATAGAATAAAAGCACGGCGGTTAAGCGAACGGATGGTAAACTCACGAATCTTGACATCCGTATTCTTGGGGATTGAAAAAATCGATTTAAATATTTCCAGATTTTCCTCATAACGAGTGCTTATATCTTGTTCTTTTATGTTAATTATTTGCTGGTTGGACTTTTCGTTAAATTGTGGTTCTTTGTTAATTAATTTCTTTAGTGAGTTAAAGATGCTTTTTTTCACCATGAACCACCCCCAATTTCTTTCATTTTTTCCAGTAATGCAGGTATTTATGTAAATAAAAACCAATGATGGAAAAAGGAATTTTGAAAAAGTGGAGTAGTGTAGATAGATGAAAAGGTTCATGGTAAATAAAAAACGCTTGGAGCACCAAGCGTTTTGACTTTCATAATGGATTGAGTTTATGCAAGTAGGGCAGTGAAATGTAAAAAGATAAGTGATTGGCTAGGCAAAAGCTTGTCCGACATACTATTTTAAGAAATTTATTGACAAACCCCCAGGGGATTTCCGTCAGGGTCATAAAACGTGAAAAACCTAGACTCTCCCTCGCTGCTCATATGATTCACTTTGACATCCAGCTCAGTTAACATCCTGTAGGTTTCATCAATATTATCTGTTAAAAAGTTATAGTACTTGCCCACACCAAAGTTATTATCTGGGAATTTCATTGGCTCGTGGTTAGGCGTTTTAACAAGGCATACTACTGTTTTGGTATCTTCCCCAATCCGCATAACCGCGGCTTCCTCTTCAAGATAAACGAGCTTAAAGCCCAATTTTTCTGCATACCATATTGCTGAAAAATTAGGATCTTTAACCGGTATAAATACCCCTTCCATACCATTTAATCGGGCAGCACCCATACTAGTTGCCTCCTTGCTTAAAATTTGGACTCAATTCACTCCAAACATCGAATTTATTGCCATCGCAATCATAGAAAACGAAATTTCTGCCGGCGTGGCCTCTATTTTCTATTTCTCCAACCCTCATGCCCTTTCGAGAAAAATCACTATGTATACCTTCTAAGGCGGTTAATCCGTCAACTTCAAATGTTAAGGAAAAGCGCTCCACACCGTTACCATCATAGAAATTGGCACTTTGGTCAGCCTTTGATTTAACCAGGAAAAAACTTTGGCCTGCAAAGTTAACAATCGCTTTCTCTTCATCTTTATAGCTTAATTCCGCGCCTAAGTTGTCTACATACCATTTGGATGATTGCTCAACATCCGTTACAGGTAAATAGGTTGTTCCAACCCTAATTATTTTTTCGACCATATCTATACTCCTTCCAAGATTGTTATAGTAATTTTCCATATAGGCACAGTATTTTCCTGCATCACTACGGAATTATAGGAAAAAGCAGGAAAGTTATCTTGTTTATAGAAATCATAATATAAAAATGTTGGGGGTATTATTATGGTTTTTGAAATTAGCTATCAGGTACGTGTAGTTGGTATAGAAGAGGGCCGCAAGTGGTACGAAACACTGCTAAAAAAGACTCCGGATTTTATCCCTCATGAAGGGTTTATGGAATGGGAAATTATCCCTGGCTTTTGGCTGCAAGTATCGGAAGGGACACCTTCCGTGGAAAGCGGACCGCTGCGTCTCGGAGTAGAGGACATTGGAGTTGAAAGGGAAAGAGTGATAAGCGAATTAAATGTAGAGGAATTTGAGATTTTTTCAACGGAAGGAGTTCCGGTAAAATGGGGCACTTTTGCAGACCCGTGGGGAAATCAAATTGGATTCTACGAATTTTTGGATAAGGAAGAGGAAAAACAGCGGATTAAAACGATTTTGGGACAGTGAGATTGGGTGAGTTTGATGAGGATTAGAAAAGCAGTACCATCCGATGTAAAAGGGATTGCAAAGGTTCATGTCGATTATTTTTAGTTAGGAAGTTTAATAGAATATATTTTAAGCACGAGGTACATTTCCCTAAGGAAAGTACCTTTTTGTTGTTTAAAGCGAAAAAGTGATATTATGTTATAATAAATACTATTAATATTTTGAAATTTATGAAAAGGTAAGTACTTTATTATCTTATAATAGTCTAAAAGACAAGATAGGCGTGCCGGATAGTGAAAGTGTCTAATAGAGCACTTCTAAAAGACAAAATGAATGTGTTAAGTGGGAAAAGTGTCTAATAGATAGCTTTTAAAAGACAAAATTGGCGCATCGAGTGAGAAAAATGTCTAATAGAGCGCTTCTATAAGACAAAATCGTACATCAAGCGGAGGAAGTGTCTAATAGACTGCTTCTAGTAGACAAAAAATGCGCGTTGAGTGAGGAATCCTATGAAAATAAAATATCATTATGCTTGGGTGATTATTTTTATTACCTTTTTGGCCTTGCTGGCTGTTCAGGGAGTTCGTCTTTCATTTGGAGCGTTTGTCCAACCATGGGAACAAGATTTTTCCATGGATAGAGGAACGATATCCCTTATTTCTACGCTTAGCTTTATCGTTTACGGCCTATCCCAGCCAATAATGGGGAGATTGGTAGATAAATGGGGGCCGCGACTGATTCTTTCAGTAAGTACGCTGATTGTCGGGACTAGTATCTTCCTTACTTCCTTTGTTCAACAGCCTTGGCAATTATTCGTGCTTTATGGCTTCTTCGTCTCCATTGGCGTTGGCGGAGCCTCTAATGTGGCCGCAACCGTTCTAGTGACTAAGTGGTTTAATGAAAAACGCGGGCTTGCTTTAGCAATTATTGAGGCGGGCTTTGGTGCTGGGCAGATGCTGCTCGTGCCAGGGGCGCTGCTTTTAATCAACTGGCTTGATTGGAAACTGACCGTCGTCATCTTAGGTGTTTTTCTGGCAGTTATTGTGTTCCCGATTGTCCTTTTACTATTACGAAACAGCCCTCATGAGAAAGGCGAGCAGCCGATTGGCGGGGACCAACAAGAAGAACAAACTGGTCTTCAGCCTCAATCAAACAAGAACTTTTCGATTTGGGATGCCTTTCGACAAAGACAGTTTTGGTTTTTAATTTTGCCATTTGGGATATGCGGTTTTACTTCTACTGGTTTAATAGATACACACCTTATCCCTATGTCCCATGACCATGGGTTCTCAACCGGTGTCACAAGTGCAGCCGTCAGTGTGTTAGCCGGGTTCAACATTATTGGGATTTTGCTTTCAGGAATCGTAGCCGATCGGTGGAGCTGCCGGAAAATTCTATTTGGTTTGTACGCTGCAAGGGCTTTATCGATTGTCATTCTATTAAATAGCCATAACCCGGGATTACTCATTGTATTTGCCGTCCTATTCGGTCTGGTCGACTTTGCCACAGTTGCTCCAACACAATTACTGGCGACTCAATATTTCAAAAATTATTCAATTGGCTTTATTCTCGGGTGGTTGTCGTTAAGCCACCAAATTGGCTCTGCATTAGGCGCATACCTGCCAGGTTTATTCTATAGTCATGCTGGCAGCTATACTATTTCGTTCTATGTTTCTATTATTATATTGGGAATGGCAGCAATTTTTAGCGCACTACTCCCAAAATATATTAATATAAGTAATGAGAAGGCTGCTTAAAAGGGGATTGGTAAATGAAAACAGATTGGAAACAGGATCGAATTGCATCTGCACATCATGATGAAAATCCGATGGTGATTGCCAAGATGAGAAGCGGGTTTGCCGTAATCGGGGATACCCAATTTCTTCCGGGCTACTGCGTGCTTTTACCATCAGAAAAAGTGAATTCGCTTAATGAACTGAACTTCAAGCAAAGAAGCGAATACCTACTGGATATGAGCTTAATCGGGGATGCAATCCAAGCAGTTTGCAACCCAAGGCGGGTAAATTACTCCATTTACGGCAACACAGATGTCTATCTGCATGCCCATATCTTCCCGCGCTATGATTGGGAACCTGAAGAACGGGTTCCGAAGCCAGTTTGGCTGTATACAGAGGACCACTGGTTTGATCCTAAATATCAATTTTCAGTTGAAGAGCATGGCGAAATGAAAGAAAAGCTGGCTCAAAAACTGAATGAGTTAATCAAGAATGCATATTAAGTTTTTCGAGGTGAAACATGAATATAATGGTTGGCTTGGTTTTTTTAATTATCATTGTTGCTTTGGTGGCGACCTTGTTAGTCACGAGGAAACCTGACGAGGACTACAGCGGTTCCGTAAAAAGAAATACAACAAATCTAACATTAATTTATGCTGTTGTTATTGCGGTCGCATTAATTGCGCTAGGAATTTACATTTGGCGGATTTTATAAATTTGTTTGGCTGCTGTTCTATTCAGCAGCTTTTTTCATGAATACAGTTTACGCTGCGTACGGCGGGGTATTTATAGTTCTATCGATTTTATGGGGATGGGGAATAGATAAAAAAGCACCTGATTTATACGACTGGGTGGGAGCTGCAATCTGTTTGGTTGGCGCTTCAGTGATTTTATTTGCACCCCGGCAATAGCGGAAAGGTCCGAATAATGGTAAGTGGGAACATAAAGCGCATGAGGAGGATAATCCAATACGAACGTGTCGTATGAAAGGTTCATAGAGCGCATGAAGATGGGAACCCGAAGCAAACGTGTCGTATGAAGGGCTCATAGAGCGCGGGAAGAAGAAAATCAGAAGCAAACGTGTCGTATGATGGATTCATGCCAGCAGCCGAAAATCCCCCATAGGTTCCCGGCTGCATTGGACTGTCACTGTCCGCTGACCTTTTCATAAAAGTTTTTTTCTTCAGCGGAGACTTTATCCGCAAGACCGTAGATGTTTTCAATGGCCTCCACGGTTCGGGTTTGGCCGATATCCATTTTGTGTTCAGACCGTTTGTCAATATATTCAAATTTTGCTAGATAGTGAAGCATTTCCATAAAAGTGGGAAGACCTTTGGTTTCAATAAAATAATTAGATAGTAAGAATCCGTCCCGGTACATCGAACTTTCTGGATCCGTATAATCAATCTTTCCGAGTTCCTCAATGGTTTTGACAGAACTAGAAACTTCCATGGCTTTAGCAGCTTTTTCCGTTGCTATTTTCGGGTCATAAGTGACCTGTCCGGAAGGGTCCCGAACCACCGTGCCTTCCAAATAGGTCGCAAATCCTTCTTGGATGTAAATGGTTGCATTATCATGAGCTATTTCCCCGACCATTTTGTGTGTAAGTTCATGGGCTAAAAAGCGGAAAATGGTATCAGATAAGGCGGTTGTTATTTTAAGTGACTCTCCGATTTCATTCCATCCACCTAGACTAAGCCAAGGCACAGTCGCGGAAGCTTCGGCGCTGGAGGGATAGATTTTGATGGAAATCGGTTCTGGTTTCCAGCTAAACTTTTTGGAATAAAAGGCGACAATATCATTGGCATCCTTAAACGTTTTTTGGGCGGCCGTCTCTTGCCCTTTTGGATAATAGACCGTCAGATTCCCTGAATCAGAGACCATTTTTTCAAAAGGCACATCATTAAAAACCCACTTATCTCCTGATTTAATCATTTGGTATGTTACCGTGTTCGTCGTACTGCCAAGCTTGGGATGGCTCATCATGACACTGAAACTGACTGTAGCCGTTGTATCGTCATTTTGTTGAAAACTGTACAATTTGATGGAAACGGTGTAGCCTTGCTTTTTCTTAAAATCCACTTCATCAATCCATCTTTGTTGTTCTTTGAAAAATAATGCATTTTCTTCATTCTGATAGCTCATAAATAAGGCTTTGTCATTATCGTCAACAGCCTTGGTAATTTGCTGCAAATCCCATTCTGGTGTGCCCTTTTCAACTACTGGCGTACTATTTGTTTCCTTCTGCTTTTCTTTGGATGTTTCTGCAGAAGGCGCCTTCTCGGTTTGTGGTGTCGCCTTTGTTTTTTCGGTATTTTCGCTGCAGCCTGCTAACAGCACAAAAAGCAGCCCGGCCGCACACCCCGCTTTTTTATAATTCTTCATTTATTTCCCCCCATTATCTAAGTGTAACTTTTAAAATTCGGTAAAAAAGGATTTAATTCCTTCTTTCATTAACCTATAATTCTATGGAAAGGATAAACGGTTAATTTTCCTAGAATGAGGTGGGGCATATGAATAGATTAACTCCAATTGACGCGGCAAATCTTTTGGAGGACGGTTGTTTGAGGGATTTTCATTGGGTAAGGGGGAAATCAACACATGAAAGTTCGGCTGACAGATTATAGTGAAAATTGGCCCCGGATGTTTCAAACGGAGGCTCATTTTCTGGAAACAGTATTTGGGGAAGAAATCATAATTTTTGAACATTTTGGGAGTACGTCTGTCAAAGGCATGAAGGCAAAACCTGTCATCGACATGATGTGTATTGTTAAAGATATTGAAAAAATCGATTCATATAACGAAAAGATGGCTTCACTTGGTTATGATGTGGCAGGAGACTGGGGTATACCAGGCAGAAGGTTATTTCGTAAGGGTGGGGAGAACCGAACCCATCATATTCATTTTTATCAATTTGATAATCCTCAAATTGAACGTCACCTGATCTTTCGGGACTATCTTCGGACACACCCAGAAGAAGCAGCAAATTATAGCCACTTTAAAGAAAATTTGGCGCAACAATTTGAAAGTACGAGTGGCTATAGTCCAGCCAAGAAGGCATGCGTAACTGAAATGGAACAGCGAGCGCTCCTATGGTTTCAGGAAAGCCGGAGATAATAACCATCATCAATATTAAAAAAAACTGACTCAAAAGATTAATCTTTTGAGTCAGTCTTACATATGTTCAATTTTTAAAATGGTGAACAAATTACTTTTTCAATGACTGGGCTGCCATCCATTCCATAATGGTGGTTGTTTTCCCGTTAATGCTTGCTGTTGCTTCGTTGTTGTATACATAAATCCAGGACCAGTGTCCGTTGTACTGGAATGGTGTTCCGTCCGCATTTGTGTATAAGCCGGTAGTATCATGCACATCGTCAAATAAGGAGATTTGAACATTATTGGCACCGGCTGCGATCAATCGGTTATAGGTCGGAACAGTGTTAATTGCAACTGGCAGTGTTGTGTCATTTTTAGCTGCCACAAACCAGAGCGGGGTCTGCTTGATTTTCTCGATGTCATCATCGGAAATGAGGGTATCATTTAAACCTTCGCATACCGGATAGGCGGCTGCAAAGAATCCAGGATAATCGCGGACCATCAGCATCGTCATATAACCGCCGTTGGATGCGCCGCCGATATAGATTCGGTTCGGGTCGATGTCAGGGTTGTTGGCAACATAATCTTTGATTAATGCCATCAGGGCTTCCTCATAAATGGAAGTACCATCAGACCTTCCTGTAAAACCGTCCATCCATCTCGTAGGCGTCTGTGGTACTAATACATACGCGCCATTAAAATAGGATTGGATTTCATCGGTTACAAAATTTACAGCCTTATTTGCGGAAAGTGGAATAGTGGCATCTGTGCCGCCTTCACCGCCGCCATGCAGCCAGATGATTAACGGATTCTTACTTTTGTCTTTTGCAGGCGCATAGTCTGCATAAGTTAAGTTAACATCATCATGAGTGAACTGACCGCTGGAAAAATCGTCTACTAGTACTCGAGTTTCACCGGCAAAGGTGTTAATGATTAGTCCGGTCACGGCACCATAGTTCGTTACAATATCCTTGACCTGGGTGATCGTATAGTCATTGTTAATCCACTCATTGGACCCACCGTAATAGTTGAGCGGGGAACCCAATGAAACAGTCGGGCCGATTTTCATTTCCAATACGGCATATTTGCCTGTCCTAGCAGAATTTCCATCTTTATCGGCAACATAAGCGTTTGTGACAGTGCGGTAGCCCTCTTCCAAAAATGGAGCAGCCAATCGGTCATCACTTCTGGATACATGAACTTTGAACGTATCCTCTGTAACAGAACCCTGCGGTACAGGTTTCCCTAATTCAACAATGACTTTCGTGACTGCGGCACCCCAGTCCTCGATTTCGGTCACCGTGCGGTAAGTTGGTGCTTGCTTCGCAAGTGCGTTCAGTCCGAATGTAAAGGCCATCGCGACTGTAAGCATTATTACCATGAACGCCTTTTTCATCATTCTTTCCCCTCCTGATTCTATGAATCTATTTATTTACAGCATCAGCTTTAGAGCGTCGAATTGAATTCGTCAACATCAAAGCCGGTGGATCTGCCTAAATGGAAGCTTTTCTTTGAAACATTAGCTTGGGACAGCTGTTGCGGAAAGGTAAAAGCGTTTACATGTCTGATTATAATTTAACTAAGTAGTGTCCGCATTTTGGATTTATTGGATTATCTTACGATTTATAGCATTAAATTGGCTGCAACTTTTGTAATGATAAATGCATCCTGGTTTCTTGTGATTTTCGCTTACAAAAATGACAATACATACAGTTCGTTGGTCACATTACCTTTGTTTGTCTGGGTGATTTTTCCTGCAAATAGAAATCCTTAATAAAAAGAAGTTCGAAGGCAAAAGGAAATAGTGAGGAGGAATCTCTTGTTCTAACGAGAATATCCATATAGTAGATGGAGTGAAAAAATAGAAAGGTGAGGTAAAGCAAATGGCACCGCCAAAACATATCGTTTCAGCAGCAACTATCGTATTAAACGAAAACAATGAAATTCTCTTAATCAAGGGGCCGCGCCGAGGCTGGGAAATGCCCGGGGGACAGGTGGAAGAAGGGGAATCATTGCGGGACGCAGCAATCAGGGAAACAAAGGAAGAATCAGGAATTGATATTGAAATAATTAAGTTTTGTGGAATCTTCCAAAACGTCAGTGAATCCATTTGCAATACATTGTTCCTGGCTAAACCTGTTGGCGGAGAATTGACCACAAGTCCTGAAAGCTTGGAAGTGGGTTTCTTCCCACTTGAACAGGCACTAGAAATGGTCACTTGGAACAATTTTAGGCAAAGAATTGTGTATTGTTTAAATGAAGAGGTCCAACCTTTCTGTGTGGAATTTTAAAAAATGGCTTGGGATTTTTCCCAAGCTAATTTTTCTATGCCGCCAAATCATTATAACTGCTCAATTTGCTTTAATATCGGCTTATCCGTATAACTCTCGCATTGTGGACAAACATAAGTTAATCGAACTTCATGGTCACAAGCAGGATCAACTAACCGATAGTATTTTTTTTCAAAATGGTTATTCCCCCAAATGGCAAGTGCAAATAGGACATCCTTCAGGGACCAGCCCTCCTTGGTAAGCTTATATTCATACCTTGGTGGGTGTTGGCTGTATAGTTTGGATAGTATTAAGCCTTCTCTCTCCAGCAATTGTAACCGGTCGGATAAAATATTTGGAGCTATGCCAGTTAAGGATTCTCTTAATTCACTGAATTTGGTAATTCCGTCCATGAGATCCCTTACGATTAATAATGTCCAGCGATCCCCGATTATGTCCAGTGTATTTGCGATATTACATGGTAAATTGTATCTCTTTTTCATTTCCCCACCACCCTTAGGATTAATTTTAAACTAAATAGTAATTTTATATCAACTTAACAAGTAAATTTAAAAATAAAAGTTAGTTGCAAAAAACTACTAACTTATGTAATAATAAGGAAAAGGTTGTGGTAAAAACAGGTAAAAGGAATAATGGGCGGGAGTCTGCCAATAGGAAAGGACAGTAAATCTAAAATAGGGGGAGATTAACTTGAATTTATTAAAATTATCATGGGCAACGGTTTTAGTCGAATCAAAAGCGACTTCTGTTATGATAGATCCATTGGGAGCGCCAATAAAGGGCCAAAATCGGCCGCTTGCGGCCAGACTGGGAGAGCCTTTAGAGTCTTTGGTTCCTCTTGAAAAAATCAACCGCCCTGATGCCGTTTTGATTACTCATTTTCACCCTGACCACTTCGATGTTCAATCAGTCATGGAGTGTTTTGGTGAACTTGTTCCGATTTATATACCTAAAGAGTCAGTCGATTATGCTCAAAAATGCGGATTTAAAAATGTAACAGGGGTGGCACCAAATGATGCCTTCCTAATCAACGAAATAAAAGTCTCGGCATCCTACTCAGTTGATGGTTACGGTTCCCCTCAAGTTTCTTGGGTTGTATCAGATGGTGATTATACAATTGTCCATTGCGGTGATACCCAGTGGCATGGACATTGGTGGAGGATGGAGCAACAATACGGGCCTATACATGCCGCCTGTTTGCCAGTGAACGGGCCTATACTGGATGTTTCAGGACTAAAAACACAGAGCAGTTTGCCAGCTTGTTTAACCCCCGAAGAAGCAGTTGAAGCAGCGAAACTATTAAATGCACAATATTTGGTTCCCATACATTACGGAACATTTCATAATCCCCCATTCTACTGTGAAACTGAAAATGTTGAAGATAGATTAATAGAAAGTGGAAATGAAAAAGGTGTTACTATTAAATTCCTAAAACCAAATGATCGACTTTACATGAGTGAGGAGGAAAATTGAAGATGGCATTGGAAATGCGAAAAAAATGTGAGCGTTGCGACTCTGCTATTGGGGAAAATACTACTGCCTATATTTGTGTATATGAATGTACATTTTGCGAGCCCTGCACCGTAGGGATGAAACATATTTGTCCCAATTGCGGCGGGGAACTTGTAAGAAGACCTAGGAGGCCGCAAAAAGTCAGAACGCAATAATGAAGAACATAAAAAAAGCCTTCCAGCAATAAATTTGCAGAAGGTCTTTTTATGTCGCTTTATTATCTTAATACTCTATCGCCGTTAGTGTTTGGTTGTGATACAACCAGAAATTCCAAATAATGATTGGTGTTATTATGCATTTGATGTGGAACTTGGGGTTTCATGACTAAATCGCACCTGTTCTACTTCACCATTCTTATCTCAGTCAGCGGATAGAAAATAAATTCACTGGTTCCAACGATGGTTTCTTCTTGAATAAAACCGAGGCCATTCCGGCTGTCCATACTCCGCAGGCGGTTGTCGCCCATAACAAAATAATGACCTTTTGGAACAGTTATCGCATCAAAATCGCCCGTTAATTTGCTTCCCAGTTGCTGAGCAGCCTTTAGATTCTCAGATAGATAAGATTCTTTTACCGCCTCACCATTGATAAACAACTGGTCATTTTTCATTTCGACCCGGTCGCCTGGAAATCCAATCACCCGTTTTACGTAGTTTTTCTCCGGACCTTTAATGATGATAATATCCCCTCTTGAAAAATCCCCTGCTTTATTGACAAACACCTTATCTTGATTATGTAGGGTAGGTTCCATTGAGGACCCCTCCACTATGTAAGGCGCAAATAGAAACGTCCTGACCACAAATGCAATTCCAACAGCAATAATTAACGATTTGCCCCAGCTTACTAATTCGCTTTTTGTATCTGTCATCTTCTATCATCAACTCCTTTTGGCGGTTACTGTTGTTGAATGTATTCAACAAATAAAAAGGCGATTCCTTCTAGATGACGTAATTGAGTTGAAAAAGTTACAAGCATCCTCGTTTTATTATAAAATGGAAAAATATAAGTTTATTGGAGGGAACTCATGTTAGCAGCATTACTACACGGTATTGTCTTGGCCTTTGGATTAATCCTTCCTCTTGGGGCGCAAAATGTCTTTGTGTTTAATCAAGGTGCATCGCAGCCAAAGTTTCGCGGGGCTATTCCTGTCATAATCACCGCATCACTCTGCGACACATTGCTAATTTTAGCGGCGGTGTTAGGCGTTTCCGTCATTGTTTTTACAATTCCAATCTTGCAAACTATTTTATTTACGGTTGGAATATTATTTCTTCTTTATATGGGCTGGTCAATTTGGAACAGCTCCCCGGCAAATGTAAGCGAGAAAGAAGCAGCAATGCCAATAAAAAAGCAAATTATGTTTGCCATGTCTGTTTCTTTGCTTAATCCGCATGCGATTCTTGATACCATTGGTGTCATTGGCACGAGTTCACTCGGATACAATGGTTCGGAAAAAGTGGCATTTACCTTCGCTTGTATTGGGGTCTCGTGGCTTTGGTTTCTAGGCTTGGCGATTGCCGGAAAAATAGTAGGGGATTTCGATTCTGAAGGGAAGTTCCTACAAATGCTCAATAAAGTGTCAGCCATCATAATTTGGGGCGTGGCTGTCTACATTGCCATTCAGTTATTCCAGACACTCTAAAAATGAGTAGCAAAAAAACAGGTATTTTGGGTAGTTTTGTCGAAATGGTTTCCCAAGGGGTGGAAAATTTTTCATGGAATTTATCGTAAATAATGATTGTTTTAACAAAGCCATAGGAGAGGTTAGTAAAGCGGTGTCGTTAAAAACACCATTTCCTATCTTGCAAGGCATAAAAATAACTGCGGCCAATGACAGCCTAACTTTGGTAGGGAGCAATTCCGATATTGTGATAGAAAAAGTAATTCCATTAACAATAAATGGAGTTCAAGTGTTGAAGGTGATAGAAACAGGAAGTGCTGTTATACCTGCTAAATATTTTTACGATATCGTTAGAAAATTGCCAGGTGACATCTATGTTAAGGGTAACGCTCAACAACTGATTACGCTTCAATCTGGTGAAGTTATTACCAAATTGAATGGATTCAGTGGTGATGAGTATCCCGTTCTTCCACAAATCGATGATTCTAGTTACATAAAAATTGGCAGCATTCAATTAATGGAACTTTTTAAACAAACGGCATTTGCTGTCGCGAAAAATGAATCAAAGCCGGTACTGACTGGTGTGCATCTAGCCTTCAAAGAAAATCATCTTTCCTGCGCTGCAACTGATTCGCATCGGCTGGCATTGCGAGAATTGGCAATCGACTCAAACGTTGCAGGTTCATTCATTGTTCCAAGCTCAAGTATAACAGAGCTTACCAAACTGCTTACGAATGAGTCAGGTCATGTGCAAATTTCTCTTTCAGACCGCTATATTGTTTTTAAGCTTGACTCCATTTCACTTTTTTCAAGAGTAATAGAAGGCAGCTATCCAAACGTTTCAGGGTTAATTCCGGATGAAGCGAGGACCAAGTTAACACTTGATCGAAATAAGCTGTTACAAGGGATTGACCGGGCCCGCTTGTTTGCGAGCGAATGGAAAAATAACAATGTCCATTTGGAAATCAAAGATGGGGCAAAACTGCTAATATCCTCGAACTCCTCCGAAATAGGAAAAATTGAAGAGCTTCAAACCATTCTTGAGATAACAGGGGAACCTGATTTAAACATCTCCCTTGATGGAAGCTTCTTAATCGATGCACTTAAAGCAATCACTGAAGCAAAAGTCCGATTAAGCTTCGGCGGCTCAATGAGGCCGGTTGTGATTGAAGGGGACCACGGGGACCAAGGGGACGGTTCTAGTGGTTCCTCGACTGGGAGATCTTCCTATATACAGTTGATTTCACCAGTGCGGACTTAAGGTGATTCACTATGAAAATAATAGATATTCAACGAATAGAAGAACTATATAAAACTTTGAATCCCCAATTGGATATGACCAACATTATCATGATTGAGGATGAGTCCCTAGCAAGACTGTTAAACCATTTTCTGTTTTTACAGCAATATGCCGAAAAAATAATTGCGAATTCTTCCTATACCTACGAAGATGTCCTCTATAGCCAATACTATTGGTTTGTTAGGTTTAAAAATCATTGTTCTATAGTAGGTTATGACGGCGAAATGGAACAGCAGGCATTTTTTTTGATTGAAAATCTTTGTAATGAACTGGACGGAAATGTTGATTGGGCGTTGCTAGAGGAAATAGATACACAGGGTGATCTGAAATGATAGAGAGTGTCCCGCGTAAAATCCATATTATCGGGTCAGTGGGAAGCGGCAAAACCACGTTAGCCAGGAAATTGTCCTTGAAGCTAAATATTCCTTTTTATGAGCTGGATAATGTTGTCTGGGCAAGGCATCCATCGGGAGATATCAGGAGAACGGAAGCCGGCAGGGATGAGTATTTAGAAACGATTATTCAATCCGAAAGCTGGATAGTCGAAGGAGTACATAACGAGGATTGGGTGGCGAGTAGTTTTGAGAACGCAGACCTGATTATCTTTTTAGATCCTAGGTACTCAGTGAGAACCTACCGAATTATAAAAAGGTTTATTATGCAAAAGCTGGGAATTGAGCAGGCAAACTATGATCCATCTTTTGAAATCTTTAAGAAGATGTTTAAATGGAATAGGCATTTTGAAGAGGTGGGAAAGCCTAACTTTTTTGAAGAATATGGGGGACATCGAGATAAGATTGTGGTTGTAACCAAGAAGTTTGATATTGAAGAGCATATCTGAGACGGGAAAGAGGCAACTTCGGACAAAACCTCTGCAAAAAGAAGTGAAAGTGTCCGAAGACCAGCGATCTTCGGACAAAACAGCAGCAAAAAGAAGTGAAAGTGTCCGAAGACCAGCGATCTTCGGACAAAACTGCAGCAAAAAGAAGTGAAAGTGTCCGAAGATGAGCGATCTTCGGACAAAACCTCTGCAAAAAGAAGTGAAAGTGTCCGAAGACCAGCGATCTTCGGACAAAACCACAGCAAAAAGAAGTGAAAATGTCCGAAGACCAGTTATCTTCGGACAAAACTGCAGCAAAAAGAACCGAAAATGTCCGAAGATGAGCGACCATCGATTTCAATCGCTACTAGCCCAAATTTAATGTGCCTTTTCCAATGCCAACTTAACACCAAAACCAATCAGTACCGTTCCGGTTAATCCTTCAAAAACTGCTTGTGTCCTTGGCTTTTTCATGAAAGCACTAATCTGGTTTAGCAGATAAACGTAGAACACAAACCAGAGGGCGGTTAATACGGTGTAGGTCATTCCCATTGTTAGAAATGGTACAAACGTGTTGCTTCCACCATCCACGAACTGGGGCAGGAAAGTCAGGAAAAAGACAGCCACTTTTGGGTTTAGCAGGTTTGTCAGAAAACCTTGTTTAAAACAAGATGTATTTTTGTACTTGTATTCAACAGGCAACTCAGCCGCTGTCTTGTTCTTCAAAGCCCATAAAGTCTTTATCCCAAGATACATAAGGTAAACTGCACCAACATACTTGAAAACGGAAAATAACATAGCCGATTTGACAATGATAGCGGACAGGCCCACCACCGCAGCCAATGTATGGATCATTAGGGCGCAGCAAGTACCCAAGATGGTTTTAATACCGCCCGCTCTGCCGACTGTCAGCGTATTATTTGTTGCAATCGCCGTATCCGGACCAGGTAAGATAATGAGTAAAATAGCCATAATCACAAACAGATAAAAATTCTCCACGTATTAACCTCCTTTTCGTTATGATAAAATTAATTTACCACAAATTTTTGGAAAAGTAAGTAAATTAAATAGAAAAGACAAGGTGAAAAAAATGAATCAATTTGATGTAATCGTCATTGGAGCAGGCTCTATGGGGATGGCGGCTGGCTATTTTTTAGCTAGGAGTGGGAAAAAGACATTATTGCTCGATTCCTTTAATCCACCACATAACAATGGCAGTCATCACGGAGATACTAGAATTATCCGATATGCGTATGGGGAAGGGGCGGAATATGTCTCACTAGCACTAAAAGCACAAGAATTATGGAATGACCTCGAGAAAGCAACCGGGAAGCAGTTGTTTCTACAAACCGGGGTACTAAATGTGGGACTCGAGGACACGGATTTTATTCAAAACATTATTTCCAGTTCGAAGACTTACTCCTTGCCTTTGGAGGTTCTATCTTCAGATGAAGTCAATAAGCGCTGGCCGGGCATCTCATTATCTAACAAATACATCGGCTGCTTCGAACCAACTTCAGGTGTATTAAAGCCAGAGGAGTGCATTTCAGCCTATCGAGAACTAGCCGAGCAGCACGGGGCATCCATTGTAACGAATACTAGAGTAAAAGAAATCAATGTCCAAAAGGATAGCGTAACCATCAAAACAGAGAATGGAACAT
Source organism: Neobacillus sp. B24 (assembly GCF_055381825.1). NCBI lineage: Bacteria > Bacillati > Bacillota > Bacilli > Caryophanales > Bacillaceae > Neobacillus > Neobacillus sp. B24. Next base: position 1,059,629 of record NZ_AP035777.1, read on the forward strand.
ACTCTTCAGATTCATTAGTTGTTTCAGCAGGAGCATGGTCGGGAGAACTTCTTTCCATGCTGGGCTTGAACCTACCTCTTCAGCCGGTGAGGAAAACCTTTGCGTGGTTCGATGCCAATGAAAGTTTATATAATCATAGGGAATTTCCAGCCTTCGCGTTTAATACCTCTCAAGGTCTTTACTATGGCTTTCCAAGTATAGATGGCTCAGGGTTAAAAACTGGACGCCATGACGGAGGAGAGAAAATCAATCCGGACCATCCTATCCCAGGATTTGGGGAACTGCCGGAAGATGAGAATGATTTGATGCAATTTTTGAAGGAATATATGCCTTATACCGATCAATTAAAGTACGGAAAAACCTGCATGTATACCCTCACACCTGACGAAGATTTTATTATCGACCAGCATCCGGCCTATTCCAATGTAGCTATCGCAGCAGGGTTCTCTGGACACGGCTTTAAATTCAGTAGTGCAGTTGGACAGGTCCTAGCAGAAATCATTAATACAGGGAAGACAGCACAGGACCTCTCCCTTTTTGGGATTAAACGATTTATGTAAGACTTGTAACAACCGGGAAAAGCTTAGCCTTCAGTGAATAGGGCTAAGCTTCGCGATTTTGCTAAATGAACAAATAGATTACTATCACATCATCGGTTCAATCATGATTATTGTCGGGGTAATCGGTACGAATCTAAACTAAGATAAAATCTCCTTTAAGAGGGTGGAACGTAAATGAAAGGATTTAATATATTGGGTATTTGTGGGAGTTTAAGAGAGAATTCGATTACCAGAATCAGCTTACTGGTAGTGTCAAAAGTTCTATGAAAACTCCTTAAGGGGTTAGGTTCCTTTCCACATATTGGGTGCGTCGGCCCCGCAACCGCTCTTGACAAACACGCCAATGGTTTGAGATTCCTTTATCAAGGGCGACGGGGACAAAAAGAAGGCATGCCAAATAGCCCTTGGTATTTCCATTTTAAACCATTGGCAAGTTCGGTTTGTCAAGAGTTCGCTTCGCCGGTTGCTAGTGGGTTCAAGGGCTCTGCTAAACAAAAAGTTAGACTGTTTGTTCAATGATCCAATCTTGAGCTAAACCTATTAATTTAGTCCAGCGTGCAGGCATATTCGGTCGCAGTAAGAGCTCTGGATTAACCACTGGCACATTACCTTCTAACGCTGAGTGAGGCCGTAAAAAGTTAAAGTAAGCCACAAAAAGCGTCACAAACGAAACAGACCCATGTTCGGACCCAAACCCGTGTGTTGAGCGATAATTGCCCTTAAATGTGCGATTGAGTCTTTCAATCACTTGTTTGAGAGGCCTATACTCCTTTGATACAGGATCTTCATTGGTAAGCCCAATGACCTGAGTAATGTCAAAGTGAATATCATGCTGGGCGTAAAAGTGTTGGGCTAAGAGATATATCGGATTGCCGTCCACCACAAATGTAAGATCTTCCGGAATCTCTTTAAATTTCATTAGGACATCATCAATGGCACGGATTGCTGTCGCTGTATCTCGATTTGCTGACACTGGATAAGACAGAATGATCTTTTTTACCGCATCAAAGAAGAAGAACAAGTAATGCCAACGACCTTGAACCCTAATATAGGTTTCGTCCCCACAGAACTGATCAGAAAGCTCGTAGGGATAGTGGTCTACGTAAGGTTTAAGGATTAATGCAACTGCGTTCTCGTAATTTAAAATGCTTTGATGCGATATAGAAACACCATGGATATCTTTCATGAGTGCAGCTGTCTTCCGGGCCGAAAGGCCATAGTTAACGTGATAGGTTAAAATAAGCCCCAATGTATGTGGCGACACATAAAGCCTGGCCAAGTCAACCTTTGGTTTCTTAGGAGAAGCCTTTGACAATGGCTGAAAATCAATGTGGAACTGCCGGAAGATATATCTTAATTTAAAGGCTTGTGGATCCTTTTTAAACTGTTTCTTCTCTTTCGCAGACATGCCATTCAGTTTCTGCTGGTAGTAGGAACAGTCATTATTTTTACACTTGTACACGTCAAAGTCTTTTCGCTCTTTGACTTTCTCAAGGGTCCTAGAACAATGAGGACACTTCAAAATAGCCTCCTTCGAATAGCGATTTTTATCATTGAAAAGACAGGCACACACCTTACATTGAAACTGTCCTTTGCCTCCATTATTGGCATAAAGATAATCCGCTGGAGCACCACACTGCGGACATTTCATTGACTTGGGCACACATGCCTTTGTATTCGAACGCCTTTGAACAGGTTTTAGTTGTTTACCGTTCTTCTCCAGGTATTCGGTTAGGAGGGTTCGGTAATCAAGTTTCTGAATGGTTTCGATGATCGGAAGATCATCCACCTGGAGTTTACGATAAGGTTTATTTACAGGTTTTTCCTCAGGCTTTTCAAACATCCCCTTCCCAATAAGAAGGGTAAGTAATGTTCGAATTATTTGTTCTTGGTACTTAATAAAAGTTAATAAATAGGTTATAATTTGAGGGTACAACTTGTCACTTCCTTAATCTAGGTTGTTGGGTGTGTGGTAACCTCAATTATCCTTAGATTTCAGGGGGTGGCAATTTTTTTGCTTATAAAGCCCTCTATCTAGGTATTTTATAGCCTATTTCTTATAAAAGTTTTTACAATACGAGCTTACTGGTAGTGTCAAAAGTTCTATGAAAACTCCTTAAGGGGTTAGGTTCCTTTCCACATATTGGGTGCGTCGGCCCCGCAACCGCTCTTGACAAACACGCCAATGGTTTGAGATTCCTTTATCAAGGGCGACGGGGACAAAAAGAAGGCATGCCAAATAGCCCTTGGTATTTCCATTTTAAACCATTGGCAAGTTCGGTTTGTCAAGAGTTCGCTTCGCCGGTTGCTAGTGGGTTCAAGGGCTCTGCTAAACAAAAAGTTAGACTGTTTGTTCAATGATCCAATCTTGAGCTAAACCTATTAATTTAGTCCAGCGTGCAGGCATATTCGGTCGCAGTAAGAGCTCTGGATTAACCACTGGCACATTACCTTCTAACGCTGAGTGAGGCCGTAAAAAGTTAAAGTAAGCCACAAAAAGCGTCACAAACGAAACAGACCCATGTTCGGACCCAAACCCGTGTGTTGAGCGATAATTGCCCTTAAATGTGCGATTGAGTCTTTCAATCACTTGTTTGAGAGGCCTATACTCCTTTGATACAGGATCTACATTGGTTAGCCCAATGACCTGAGTAATGTCAAAGTGAATATCATGCTGGGCGTAAAAGTGTTGGGCTAAGAGATATATCGGATTGCCGTCCACCACAAATGTAAGATCTTCCGGAATCTCTTTAAATTTCATTAGGACATCATCAATGGCACGGATTGCTGTCGCTGTATCTCGATTTGCTGACACTGGATAAGACAGAATGATCTTTTTTACCGCATCAAAGAAGAAGAACAAGTAATGCCAACGACCTTGAACCCTAATATAGGTTTCGTCCCCACAGAACTGATCAGAAAGCTCGTAGGGATAGTGGTCTACGTAAGGTTTAAGGATTAATGCAACTGCGTTCTCGTAATTTAAAATGCTTTGATGCGATATAGAAACACCATGGATATCTTTCATGAGTGCAGCTGTCTTCCGGGCCGAAAGGCCATAGTTAACGTGATAGGTTAAAATAAGCCCCAATGTATGTGGCGACACATAAAGCCTGGCCAAGTCAACCTTTGGTTTCTTAGGAGAAGCCTTTGACAATGGCTGAAAATCAATGTGGAACTGCCGGAAGATATATCTTAATTTAAAGGCTTGTGGATCCTTTTTAAACTGTTTCTTCTCTTTCGCAGACATGCCATTCAGTTTCTGCTGGTAGTAGGAACAGTCATTATTTTTACACTTGTACACGTCAAAGTCTTTTCGCTCTTTGACTTTCTCAAGGGTCCTAGAACAATGAGGACACTTCAAAATAGCCTCCTTCGAATAGCGATTTTTATCATTGAAAAGACAGGCACACACCTTACATTGAAACTGTCCTTTGCCTCCATTATTGGCATAAAGATAATCCGCTGGAGCACCACACTGCGGACATTTCATTGACTTGGGCACACATGCCTTTGTATTCGAACGCCTTTGAACAGGTTTTAGTTGTTTACCGTTCTTCTCCAGGTATTCGGTTAGGAGGCTTCGGTAATCAAGTTTCTGAATGGTTTCGATGATCGGAAGATCATCCACCTGGAGTTTACGATAAGGTTTATTTACAGGTTTTTCCTCAGGCTTTTCAAACATCCCCTTCCCAATAAGAAGGGTAAGTAATGTTCGAATTATTTGTTCTTGGTACTTAATAAAAGTTAATAAATAGGTTATAATTTGAGGGTACAAATTGTCACTTCCTATCTAGGTTGTTGAGAGTGTGGTAACCTCAATTATCCTTAGATTTCAGGGGGTGGCAATTTTTTTGCTTATAAAGCCCTCTATAATAGGATTCTATAGCCTATTTCTTATAAAAGTTTTTACAATACGAGCTTACTGAAGGGGGGATGTTAATGAAAGCAGTGGTCGTAACAAACTTCGGCGGACCTGAATTTTTATCCTATCAAGATATGGAGATTCCGAAAATTAATGAGGATGAGGTACTGATTCAAGTAGTCAAGACAAGTGTGAATTTTGCCGATATAAAACAGAGGTATGGGAAAAAGGGTGGCAAATTACCTTTCGTTCCTGGTTTGGATGCCGCCGGTTATGTAGTAAAAATTGGGGCGAATGTTTCTAATCTGACAGTTGGGCAAAGAGTGATTGCTTTTACAAAAGGCGGCTCTTATGCAGAATACGCCGTTGCTTCCCAGAAATTAGTGTATCCAATACCTGATGAGTTGGATTTTGAGATAGCAGCAGCTTGTCCAGTGGTGTCATTTTTATCCCATAGATTACTTTACAATATTGCAAGAATAGAAAAGGGAGAATCATTATTGGTCCATGCAGCAGCCGGAGGTGTCGGCACAACCGTCATGCAGCTTGCCAAATTAATGGGGGCAAGTAAGGTGATTGGGACGGTTGGACATCCTGATAAAATAAATACAGCATTGGAAAATGGCGCCGACTATGTGATTTGTTATGAACAAGAGGACTTCGCAGCGAAAGTAAATGAACTGACAAATGGCCAGGGAGTAGATATTATCCTTGATTCCGTATCTGGTGGGGTGACCGAAAACAGTTTCAATTGCTTGGCACACTTTGGCCGGTTGATCCATTTTGGAAACTCTGGGGGACAAGTTGGAAACATTAAAACGGTAGATTTGCATGCAAGCTGCCGAAGTGTTCTTGGTTATAGCTTGGGCACAACCAGGCAGATGAGACCAGAGCTTTTGCAGGATACGGCGCAAAAAGTAATTCCCTATCTCGTAAACAAACAATTAACCATATCGATTGGACATAGATACGATTTAAAGGATGCTGCCAGTGCACACCTTTTGGTTGAAAGTAGGTTAAATAAAGGGAAAATCATACTGAATGTTCTAGAGCAATAGCAAAATTTAGGTGAACGCGTCATGAGGACTCTTTTCATGACGTGTTTGAGGTGGAAATTTGGGTGAAAGCGTCATGAGGACTCCTTTCATGACATAGTTGAGGTGGAAATTTGGGTGAAAGCGTCATGAGTACTCTTTTCATGACGTGTTTGAGGTGGAAATTTGGGTGAAAGCGTCATGAGGACTCTTTTCATGACATGTTCCGGTTAAAAATTTAGGCAAACGCGTCATGAGTACTCCTTTCATGACGTGTTTGAGGTGGAAATTTGGTTGAAAGCGTCATGAGGACTCCTTTCATGATGTGTTTGAAGTGGAAATTTGGTTGAAAGCGTCATGAGTACTCTTTTCATGACATGTTCCGGTTAAAAATTTAGGCAAACGCGTCATGAGCACTCTTTTCATGACGTGTTTGAGGTGGAAATTTAGGCAAACGCGTCATGAGGACTCTTTTCATGACATGTTCCGGTTAAAAATTTAGTCAAACGCGTCATGAGCACTCCTTACATGACATGTTTGGGTTAAAAATTTAGTCAAACGCGTTATGAGCACTCCTTACATGACATGTTCGGATTAAAAATTTAGGCAAACGCGTCATGAGGACTCTTTTCATGACATGTTCCGGTTAAAAATTTAGTCAAACGCGTCATGAGCACTCCTTTCATGACGTGTTCGGGTCAAATAATTTAGTCAAACGCGTCATGAACACAACTCTCGTGACGTGTTTGTGGAAAAGAGCACCCTTCTCGACAATCTGAAAAGCAGGGGAATTCTCCTGCTTTTATGCAATTATTCTACCATCCTGGTATTAACATAGCCAAGCAGAATCACATAACCTACGATCATGATTGGAAATAGTATTTGTGTATCAGGATTGTCAATAAACGCTGCTATTAACATGGCAATCCCGATGACAAGGTTATATCCCCCGACTAATTTTGCAAGTTTTTCTTGGTCTTTCACACGGCTTTGATTAAAGCCTGATAATATCCAAGTTTGCTTTTTTACCCCGATGAGAAATGCTAACGCTAATAGAATGATCCCTGTGACTATAAATCGTTCATTCATCTCCATGCCCCCTAAAATCTTTTTATCCTCTGCGCGCCAGTAACGGAACGATATAGTATGCCACAATAAATGTGAGTGCTAAATAAATGATGAGGTAGCTTGCCTTGACGGAATGTACATTAAGAATCTGATCCGAAACGATTAAGTAAACTAATAAAAGCAGATTGGAAATAGAAAATGTTTGGAAGGAATATTCTCTGATGTTAGCATTGATCCTTTCGTCATACTCTATTTCATTTTTAACATCTTGCCTCTTCACTCTGATCCATTTGGCACTTCCAACACCGACAGCAAGCCCTGCTATAATGCCCAACTGCCATTGCCCGGATAGCAGACTAACAATAGCGCTGCTCACAATTACACTTGTAATGATTTTTAAAAAATGCACTTGCATGGTTACTACCAACTCCCTAAATTAGTTACTCTTCTATCCAAAACAATTCATCCAAGGGGCGCTCGAGGTGCTTGCTGATCAGCAAACAAACACGAATAGTGGGGTTATATTTATTTGCTTCGATTAGGTTCATTGTCTGCCGTGTTACTCCAACCAATTTTGCAAGTTCACCTTGAGTCAAATTATCCTTTTCAATACGGGCAACTTTTACCTTGTTTTTCACAACGACCTCATTCAACTTCATTACCTGCCCTTAAGTTTCTATATTTACATTGTAATATATATTTTACTTTTTGAAAATATATATTACTTCGGAGTTGATTTTATTTGCCAAATGTAAATACATGATAAAATGGTTTAAACCAGTTATTTAAAAGATTTTGGAGGCAGCTATGAGATACGAAACAATCTTGTTTGATATTGATGATACATTGTTTGACTTTGGAAAGTCTGAAGAGAATGCATTCCGTAAGGCGTTTTTGGAGTTCGGATTGCCTGCCGCACTGGAGGATTATCGGCCGCGTTACAAGGAAATCAGCAAGGTGCTTTGGGGAGAATTGGAGCACGGGCTCATTACCTTGTCACAATTGGGTAAGGAAAGATTCAATCGGTTGTTTTTGGAATATGATCTTAAAATGGATGGAGAAGAATTTAACACAATCTATCTCGATTACTTGGGCATGGAGGGCCATCTCGTTGCGGGGGCTTTGGAGGTGTGTACCACACTGGCAGAGGACTGCCGGCTTGCGGTGATCACAAACGGGTTTGGCGAGGTGCAGAAATCAAGAATTGCCAGGTCGCCGCTTTGCTCTGTCTTTGACCAAATCATCGTTTCTGAAGAAGCTGGATTTCAAAAGCCTCATAAAGGCATTTTCGACTATGCTTTTTCCAAGTTGAATATTGCCGAAAAGGAAAAGGTGTTGATTGTGGGGGATTCGCTGACATCTGATATCCAAGGGGGAATCAATTACGGCATTGATACTTGCTGGTTTAACCCACATCATAAAGAAAATACGTTGGGAATTATGCCAACCTATGAAATTCGCGAGTTATGGGATCTTTTAAAAATAGTACAAGTTACAAAAGTGATGTCTCTTTAAAATATTCCGCGGATATATCAAAAATATCGCGGATAAGATGACTTTTCCGCGGATAATTCACCCAAAATCGCGGATATAATGAATCTTAGCGGTGATATACTTTCAGAAGAACTTTATCTTGTTGTCTCCCGATACTTAACACTTAGAATCTTTTCCGTTTTATTATCAAATTCAATATCAATAAATACACCAAATTCTTTTTGAGGTTCTTTCAGCCACAGTTTAAATTTTTCAACAGATGACTGGGGGCCGCTCGTTCTGCCAACATGAAGATAATCCACAATTTGAGCCTGAGGATATTTTTCATGGGTTTTCTTCATGGCAATTTTCCCCCATTTAGCATAAGGCGGAATCGGTTTCTGTTGGGCAATTGAAATAGGAGGAAATCCCACCGAGAAAACACCTTCAGTAAAAAGCAGCACCGTCGTTACCATGAGGCTCAACATGACCTTTCTCATATAAAAACCCCCTTTGTTATTACACCTAGCATGGCATTTTCACGAAAAAATATGTAGGAAACAGCAGCTGCAAATATATCCAATAGGAGTGAATAAAACATGTACGAACAAAAAACAAAACAAACGGACCAAAGTGTAATTGAGTTTATCGAGAATGTGGACAGCCCGAAGAAACGTGAAGATGCATACAAGTTATTAGATATTTTCTCTGAAAGTACAGGGCATGAGGCAAAAATGTGGGGGCCGAGCATAATTGGGTTTGGATCTTACCATTACAAATATGAATCAGGGCATGAAGGGGATGCGCCGCTTGTCGGATTTTCACCGCGAAAGGCCAAGGTTAGTTTGTATTTTGCCCCTGGTGAAACGAAACGGGAGGAATTGTTAAAGACGTTTGGAAAACATACCTCGGGCAAAGGGTGTGTATACATTAATAAAGTTGCTGATATTGATGTTGAGGTTTTAAAACAGTTGATTCTCGAATCGGTCCAATTCTTACAGGAAAAGTATCCAAATCAGGACTAAAGAAATTGTTCAAAGGCTGCTAAAACTACGAAGCCAAATAAAACTAATCCAATAAAAAGGAGGATATCCCTCTTATCATTATGTTCATTTTTCTTGGACATTCTTTTATATAAAGTTTCCCGATAGATTTTTTGAACCCATTGCTGCTTGGAGTAAAACGGACTTCTTTGCGTTTTCATGGAATCACCTTATTTACTTATTTTTACATATTAGACGAATCGTAACGGAGGAAAGTTGCAAATTTTTATGGGGGGAGAATGAAAATGGTTATCAGAGAAATTGAGGTGGAAGATGCTGAACAGCTAACATCGTTAATCCACCAGGTTGAGGCAGAATCTGATTATATGATGATGGAAGCGGGAGAAAGGCAATCGGCACCGGAAAAGCAGCGTCAAAGAATACAATCTATCGAAAAAAGCGAGAACTCCACAATCCTAGTTGCGGAGGATGATGGAAAGTTGGTTGGCTATATGTTTGTCATTGGCGGAACCGCTAGACGGACTAGACATTCGGCTTACCTTGTCGTCGGCATCTTAGCAGAATATCGTGGCCAAGGTGTTGGGACTAAACTGTTTGAAAACCTGGACGTGTGGGCCGCCGACAAGCAGATCCATCGTTTAGAGCTAACAGTCGTGACTCGTAATAAAGCAGCATTGGCGTTATATAAGAAAATGGGGTTTGAGGTTGAAGGGACTAAACGGGATTCTCTGGTGATTAATGGAGAGTATGCCGATGAATTTTATATGGCCAAGCTGGTATAGGGAAGACGCCGCTTAAAGGCGGTCATCTTCCCATGCTCTCGTTGTGTCTTTTATGTTTGCCTTACTTTTTAACGTTTTTTCTGCCTGACTTTGGGCTGCGGGATTATTAAATTGATCAGCAGGAATCCCCTTATTTTCTTTTTTCAAAAAATGACCTCCTCAAAATTAAGCTTAGCGAAAGCTCAGTTTTCACATAGTGAAAAAGCCCAGTGCGTATTTAACCGCTTCATGAATATCCTTTGTTTCGTAAGCATCCATGTCCTCATGGGAAATCTTCATTTTCACACTCTCTAGGTCAAATCCACTATCCAAATCAATTTCCAACAGCACTTCGTATCCTTCGGGACCAACGGTCGAATCAATAATGTTAAACGTACGAATAGCGGACCCTGTTTCGTAATCCGACGGTTCTAGACTATCTGCCATAAACACACCCCGTTATCTTACATTTCTGACTACAGCATTAGGTTTCCAATCGCGCTTGCTGAGTATTCATTTCGTTTTTAAAAAAGGATTTAATCAATGAAACGAGAATATATAGTCGGTAACTAAAAATGGAGATGATTGAATTGAGTGAAGTTTATATCGATTGTGGTGAAATTTATCTGCGCGAATTCAGGCTTGAGGATGTAGATGGGATTTATGAAATCACCTCCCAGCCCGAGGTCTATGAATACTTGCCTGATTGGAAAACAACGCGAGAGCAGCGGTTACATTATGTTGCCAATTATGAAATTCCATCTAATAATCGGCTTCTGGCAGATTTGCCGAATATTGAAGGCCAAACCTATTTGAACCTGGGGATTGTCTTAAAAGAAACGGGAGAGTTGATCGGCTTCTGTCATTCAGGACTGAAACAGGGTTTACCAGTGCCAAATCGGGAAATTGCGTACGGAATCTCCAAGGCTTATTGGAATCGGGGCTATGCCTCCAAGGCGGCAAAAGGCTTAATTGACTTTTTGTTTGAAAAGAGTAATGTGGAAGTTTTAAATGCGGTAGCCGTTCCTAACAATGTTGGGTCGAATCGGGTTATTCAAAAATGTGGTTTTCAATTGATTGGGGATGTTGAAATTGATGGTCAAATCCATCATCATTACATACTTAAGAGAAACGATTGGCAAAATAATAAATAAGATCGGTAGTTCTCATTGAAGACACATACAGTGGATATTGGCTTGGGATTGTCGCCAATGGCCATTATTGAAGACACTTATATCAAAATTTGAAGCCAAACTGTCGTCAATCGGGCTTATTGAAGACACTTTCACTGATTTTGCGCTAGAAAGTGTCGTCAATAGGCCTTGTTGAAGACACTTTTATCAATTTTTAGCTAGAAATTGTCGTCAATAAGCGTTATTGAAGACACTTTTATCGAAATTTGAAGCCAACCTGTCGTCAATCGACTTCATAGAGGACACTTTCGCAAGCAATCCATTCAAAAGTGTCCGCAATCAAAAGCTTCTCCCAAATAACTACCCTAAGTACTCCGTCTCCAGCTCTGTTTCAACAACCTTGCCTTCCCAGCTAACAGAATAAGCCTTTGCTTGCGGCCTTGATCTGACAATCTTATGGATCTCCCCGTCGATATAATGAATCGCCACTCCGTCATCAGCAGCAACTCCTCCTTGGAGGAGCCCAGACTCAACCATTCGTTGAAAAGCCCGCCGTCTATCCGCTTCGCCATCATAATGCGGACAATTACTGCCACGAAGGAACCCTAACGCTTTAATTGGTTCAAGTTGGTCGCCGTAGGAATCCGTAACACCCGCTTCAAACCAGCAAATCGAACCGGCACTGATTCCTGCCAAGATAATTCCCTTCTCCCAAGCCTTCCGCAAAATGGTATCCAAACCCCATTCCTTCCAAAGCACCACTAAATTCTTGGTGCTGCCGCCGCCGACATAGATAATATCTTTTTCCAGTACAAAACTTTCTAAATCTCTTGTAGGCGGTCTAAATAACGATAGATGAGAAGGTTCACAGGGCTGATTTTTAAAAAAGGTATAAAAATTGTTCACATACCCTTCCGCATCTCCGCTGGCTGTCGGGATAAAGCAGATTTTCGGATTCGTTTTCCCCGCTCGCTGCAATATGTACGTATCCAATAAAGGATTCTCCGGTTCCATCGAGAAACCTCCGCCGCCCATCGCTATAATTTGCCTCATAGTTAAACCCTCTCCCCGAAAATTATTTCAAAACATTCAATATAACCATTAATAATAGCCCAATCCCAAAAAAGCTCAAAACAAAATAGCCAAAAAACCTTAATGGTCTTGGCAGTTTCTTTAAATTGCCCTTGCCCGCGTTTCCCTCAACCTTGTCAAAATGGTCTATCACATCATTAAATGGCTCTTTGTCCATTGTGACTCCCCCTATCCATTCACCTATACCTTTACATTCTTCATTAAAAAAGAAAATCCTTCAAAAGCAATTTTTCCTATAAAACCATGATTGTGATATGATTAAGGCGAAGAAGAATGAGGAAAGCAGTGGTAAAGATGAACACGGTAAAAGTACAGGGAATAACCCTTGAAAACATAAAGGTAAGAGAGACAGGCGGTTACAATGGCGTGGAAATTTATTTTACGATACATGGAAACTTGTATAATTTCATGATTGCCAAAACGAATCCACCAATGCCGCTAAATATTATCCACAATTTTAAGGAAAAGGGGATTTGTCCAATATGCAAACGAACGATCTACCCTTATCCGATTGGGAACCAGCCTTGTCTCGAGTTGAAAAAAATCGATCGCTTACTCTTGGAGAAGTTTCAAAGTTTACTGTAATGGTATGGCGCACTTGCCATACCATCTTTTTCATTTAATCTAAGTACACGGGCTGATTCGGATCTTTCAAAAAGGAAAAGGCGAGCCCGATTTGTTCCTTTGTATTCCGCGGGATGGAAAGCGGCGGCAGATCGTTTTCACCAAAGAACTCAACATCACTTGTTTCCACGCCTTCAGCAGCTTTTCCGCCAACGATTTCACATTGGATAAACATTTTGTATACATGATAAGGAGATGGCGGGTGGGGGTGGCGCTTGTAATCGGTGACCGCCAGTAATTTTACCGCTTTAACATCAAACCCTGATTCTTCCTTTACCTCTTTAACGGCCACTTCTCCAGGTGTATAGCCAATATCGGCCCAGCCTCCCGGAAGCGACCATTTGCCATCGTGGTTTTCACGGACCATGAGGATTTTATCGTCTTGAAACACAACCGCCCGTATATCAACCTTTGGTGTCGCATACCCTGTTTCGTTCGCAAACAAATCAGCAATCGTAGTTTTTTCCAACCCAGTGTGTTCTTCCAAGATTTCCACACTTATCTTTCGAATTTCTTCAAACCGCTCCAAGTCAAAGACATCCTTAGAATAGGTCAATCCTGCTTGGGCAATGGACTGCAGCTGCTTTGCCCAGTCTAGCCATTTTGGTTCCATTTTTTATCACCACCTGCTTGTCTCATACTATCATAGTATATTAAATTAATGAAAAATTGTGTCAAAGGGAGGAAGGGTCGTGAAAAATGTTGTCTTAAAAACCGTAGCGCAAGAGAATCATCCATCATTTATGGATTTGCTGCTATTAGCAGATGAAAGTGAAGAGATCGTGAATGAATACATAGATGAAGGAGAAATGTTTTCCATTCAATATGAAGAGAAGCTAGCGGGGGTCATATTATGTATCTTCCATCCCGGACAAATTGTCGAGGTGAAAAACATGGTAGTAATAGAAGACTTCCGTGGAAAGGGTTTAGGAAAAATCGTTCTGAATATGGCATTTGAAGTTTACCGTGACAGGGGCTTGGTAAAAATGATAGTAGGAACAGCCAATTCCAGCATTGCCAACCTAGCATTTTATCAAAAAGCGGGATTCAGAATGACCGAAATTAAACGTGGTTTTTTTGAAAAATACCCAACGCCCATATATGAGAATGGAATTAGGGCATTGGATATGGTGATGTTTGAAAGAATTTTAACTTGAAAAATTGGCTTTTCCAATAATTCCTTTTTCTTGAAAGTGACATACAAATCAAGTAATATGGTAATACGAAATTGCGAAAAGGGTGGACTTATTGCCTATGATCAGCTAATCCTATTTAAGAAGCAATTCGTATAGCTTAAAAACGAACAAATTTCTGGATAGGATTAGTGCGGGTTTTAATAACTGGAGGGCAAAAGTACGAAATGTACTTTGCCTTTTGGTGCCTGTTTTGCCTCCTATTCAGAGTTGGATTAGGAGGTTTTTTAATGGAACAAACCAATTCGGAAATGACACTGGGGTCACTGTTTCGGAATCGTGTTATCCAAACGATTTTATTGTCAACTTTTTTCCTGCAGATTGGGATTTGGGTAAGGAATTACTCTATTCTGTTATTTGTCGTGGAGAAGACCAATGAAGATCCGGTTGCGGTATCGCTCATCTCTGTAGCAGAGTTTGCGCCGATTTTTTTATTTTCCTTCATCGGGGGAACATTTGCTGACCGCTGGCGGCCGAAGCGGACGATGATATGGTGCGATTTCCTTAGTGCCATATCTATCTTTGTCGTACTAATTGCACTAGTATTTGGCAGCTGGAAGGCTATTTTCTTTGCGACGCTGGTTTCCTCGATTCTGTCACAGTTTTCGCAGCCATCGGGTATGAAGTTGTTTAAACTTCATGTTAAAGAAGAGCTTATCCAGATGGGGATGTCCATCTATCAAACGATGTTTGCCTTGTTTATGATTCTCGGCCCGGTTCTAGGGACTTTTGTTTACCAGCGATACGGGATTAATGTCGCCATTGCCATCATGGGGGTTGCCTTCTTGCTGTCTGCCGGAATACTATTCTTGCTTCCGCCAGACTATGAAGTAGAGGAAAAACAGGAAAACACAACGGTCATGCAGGAAATGAAAGCAGGGTTCAAGTATGTTTTTAACAGCAGGGCCCTTACTTTGCTGGGCGGCTGCTTTGCAGCAGCAGGGTTAGCACTTGGACTGACTCAGCCACTTGCTGTTTTTCTTGTAACCGAGCAGCTTGGTTTGCCAAAAGAGCAGCTGCAATGGCTAATGGCGGCCTTTGGAGCCGGAATGATTTTAGGAGGGGGATTGACGGTAGGCCTGGCGAAAAAAACACCGCCGCAAATCCTGCTCGCCCTCGGCATGACAGTAAATGCCATCGGATTTATCATGCTAGGAATATCGGAGATTTTCTGGCTCACGCTGGCAGTTCAATTCTTTACCGGATTATTTATGCCATGTATTCATATTGGAATCAATACGATGATTCTGAAGAATACCGATGCTTCCTTCATCGGCAGGGTCAACGGAATATTAAATCCGGTATTTATGGGAACCATGGTTATTACCATGACTGCAAGCGGCTGGCTGAAGCAAACCTTTTCCCTTGTTACCATGTATGAAAGCTCGGCCATGCTTTTCATTGTCGGAGTCTTTTTCTTGGTTCCATTATTTAAGGGTGCGACTGTTTTGAAAAAAAGTGAAGAGGTTTAATCTGAATCAGGAGCTTACTTTTGTAGGCTCCTTTTTAAGTATATAGAGGGAAATGATGGTAAAATGGACATATCAAAGGGGGGATTTTAGTGGTTATCATTGATAAAGCGCTACAGATTGCCAGTAAAGCACATCAGCGTCAATGCAGGAAGGGAACAGATATCCCATATATTGCGCACCCAGTGGCTGTGGGCATAATCTTACTAAAGGCAGGCTACCGTGATGAAGTTGCCGCGGCAGGAATTTTGCATGACACGGTGGAAGATACTGAACTTACCCTTGAAGATATCAAGCGGGACTTTGGCACGGAAATCGCCGAAATCGTAGCGGGCTGTTCGGAGCCAGACAAGACACTATCTTGGGAGGAACGTAAGGAACATACCATTGAGTTTTTGAAAACAGCCTCAGAGGAAATTCGGGCAGTCGCCTGTGCAGATAAGCTTCATAATATCCGTTCGATTATTAACGATTACGAGAAAGATGGCGAGGCAGTCTGGGACCGGTTTAACCGAGGGAGAGCTCAGCAGAAATGGTATTATACCAGCCTGGTAGAAAGTTTGCGTTATTCTGGTTCGATTCCATTAGTTGAGGAATTAGCGAGGGAAGTATATCGGTTATTTAAATAATGTTTGAAAATGGGGGTTTGACATGGAGATTAAACTATTAGAACCAGAAGATGCTGAAAGCTACTGGCAACTTAGGCTTGAGGCATTACAACAGAACCCGGAGGCCTTTTTAACAAGCTATGAGGATGCCATCAAAAGAGAAAATCCGGTGGAACAGACTGCACGCAATTTCACTGCACAGGAGAACTACACCTTTGGCGCCTTTGATGGGCTAGAACTCATCGGTGTTGTCACTCTAATGCAGGAAACCCCAGACAAAATCCGCCACCGTGCTAACATTTTTGCCATGTATGTAACGCCTGGTAAGCGAGGTACGGGAACCGGAGAGGCCTTATTAACCGCCGCAATCAATAAAGCCAAAGAGATAGATGAAATCGAAAAAATCAATTTGAGCGTTACTGCCGGCAATGAGAAAGCGCAAAACCTATATATTAAATTAGGCTTTAAAGTGTTTGGTTATGAGGAAAAGGCAATGAAAATAAATGGAAAATATTTTGATGAAGAGTATATGGTATTACATTTGAAATAAGGAGAAACTTATGGAAATTAACTATAAAGCCCCCGCTCCATCTGAGTATATTAATCTACGGGTTGAAGGCGGTCTCAGCAGCAAGTCGCTGGAAGCTGCCACAATTGGTCTAGCAAATTCTTTATTCACTGTCTCAATCTACGAAGATAACACCCTGATTGGATTGGGCCGGGTCGTTGGCGATGGCGGGACCGTGTTTCATGTCGTGGATATTGTCGTAAGGCCGAGTTTCCAAGGTCAGGGTCTTGGCAAGATTATCATGCAGGAAATCATGGACTATCTCGATAAAAATACTTACCCAGGCTCCTATGTGAGCTTAATTGCGGACGAACCAGCTAATAAGCTTTATGAGAAGTTTGGCTTCCAATATACCTATCCAAGATCCCACGGAATGTACAAGATGTATAGATAAGGTGGTGAGAATATGTTAACAGGAAAGACTATTTACCTAAGACCATTTATAGAGGAAGATGCAGCCGCACTTCTAGAATTGCAACAGGAGAACCGGCATTTCTTCGAAAAATTTTCTTATGAGCGTAATGAGGATTTCTATACCTTCGCCGCTCAAAAGGAAAGAATCAAAAGTCTCCAAAAGGATTGGCAGGCGGACGAAACTTATACTTTTGGAATCTACTTAGAGGAAAATGAAAAATTAATAGGAACGATCAATCTTTTTCAAGTGATGCGGAGTTCCCTGCAAAGTGCATTTATCGGGTATTTTTTAGATAAACAGCATAATGGAAAAGGCTATACCACAGAGGCCGCAAAACTGATTGTTGAATATGCGTTTAACGAATTGAACCTACACCGGATTGAGGCTGGCGTCATGCCGCACAATATCGGTTCGATTAAAGTCCTCGAAAAAGCAGGTTTCCACAAGGAAGGAATTGCCGTTAAAAATGTGAAAATTAACGGAAAATGGGAGGACCATCAGGTATTGGCCATCATCAATCCCAATGATGTATAGACGCAAAAAACCGGCTAGCCCCATCATGAGCTATGCCGGTCTTTGCCAGTAATGCTTGTCCCATCAAGCATTTAAATCCAAGAAAATCCTCGTCTTCTGTCATCCCAATCGTCGCGGCGATTATCATGACGTCTGTCATCAGTACGATGTCTGTCATCAGTACGACGTCTGTCTTCCTCTTCCACGATGACGCGATTAGCACGAATAATCACTGTGTCAGCATTAATCACGATGCGTCTGTTGTCATTTCGATTGCTAACACCAGCTACTTCTTCATCCATAAAATCTCTGGACATGTATTTCCCCCCTTTCGGACTTATAGTTATTAAAATATGTTTCCACGATAAAAAGGTGTGGACAAACTGTGGGAAATCTCAAAAATATGTAACAAAGCTATTTATATTAAATAACAAGTTTATGATAAAATTTAGGTTGTTAGAGTAATTGGAGGTCGCTGCAACATGATGATTTTCTATAAAATTCTTGTCATATTACATATTTTTTCAGCCATCATCGGGATGGGTCCTGGATTTATTTTAACGACGGTTGTTAAATCGGGGAAAACGATGACAGAATTGCACCATTCCTATGCCATCCGCCACAAATTGCATATTTATGTCATGATTGGCGGCATTATGCTGCTTGTCACTGGTTTGCTCATGGGGGCGATTAATCCAACCCTGTTCCGGATGGGGTGGTATGATACGAGTCTTGTCCTATTTTTGACTGCTTTGGCGATTGGCCCTGTCATGCTGACACCAAGGTCAAGACCGATTAAACAGATGCTGGAATCCCATCAAGGCGAAGATATTCCAGAGGAATATTGGCGGTTATCAAAAGAACTTTTTAAATATGAACACCTTGAGAATTTCATTTTTATCATCATCATTGCACTTATGATAATAAAGCCATTTTAATATAGAAGGAGTGTGTGGTCATGGCGGTTTCCACTCCTTTTTGTTTATTGGTATAATGGTAAATATTTTTACTTGAAAGCGTGTTGATAATGAAGAAAAACCTCATTTTTATTGGAACAGCCATTCTAATACTCTTTGTGCTATTATTTGGGACCTATAAATTAATGAAGAACTCCCGAACACATCAGGTATTTGGTGGATATTCTTCTCCATCAGACAAAATAAAGTATATAAAAGAGAATATTCAACCTGGTTCAATTATTCTTATGCACCCATGGTATGGCGATACTGCAGAAGAATTGATTGCGATTGAAGGAATATTAAAGTTCTTAACGGATAAAGGCTATACATTTGTGACAGTGAATACACTTCAAGAAATGCAGACAAATAATTAGGAGATAAAAAGATGAAAACAGAAAAAGAAAAGATGTTGAATGGCGAGCTTTATGATGCTTCAGATCGAGATTTAAAAAAAGAACGGTTAAACGCTCGAAGATTGACCCGATTATTTAATGAGACACCCGAAACAGAAAAGGTCAAAAAAGTAGAGTTATTAATGGAGCTTTTCGGTTCCACAGGAAAGCATATCAACATAGAACCAACCTTCCGCTGCGATTACGGTTACAATATCCATGTCGGCGAAAATTTCTTTGCCAATTTTGATTGTGTCTTTTTGGATGTATGTGAAATTCGCATAGGCGACAACTGCCTGCTTGCCCCGGGCGTACATATCTATACCGCAACTCACCCATTGGATGTAACTGAAAGAATTTCAGGGGCTGAATATGGAATTCCCGTAACGATTGGCAACAATGTCTGGATTGGGGGCAGAGCAGTTATCAATCCCGGAGTCAACATCGGCAATAATGTCGTGGTCGCATCAGGTGCTGTCGTTACAAAGGACGTACCGGATAATGTAGTTGTGGGCGGGAATCCGGCAAAAATAATTAAACACCTAGACGCTTGATTCAATCAGGCGTTTTTTATTTTTCATCGGCAATTGTCACATTAGTTTCGTCCTCCCCTTGATTGATCAAAACGTCCCAACTATCCAATGTTTCATCGTACTTTACCGATTTTACCGCTGGCACCCCCTGTTGGTTAATGGCATCTGTAACCAAGGCTTTTCGAACGGCTTCGGCTTCGGATAAGTCAGCGTTTTTCGGCTTTGTCTCAGGCAAGATTTGAACCTTCTCCGCTTGTGATTGCCCCGGGTAAGATTCGGCTACAATATCAAACCAAACCTGTACTTTATCGCCGACCTTTACTTTTTCTGGAGCATTAGAAAACCAAATGGCATTATAAAATTCCGCTAATCCCCCTGTAGAACTGAAATCTTTGGGCTTGGAGGCAACGACTAGAATCCGGCCGTTCTCTTTTTTTACAACATACCCTTCCATCCCTGGGTCTTTATGTGTAGTGCAGGCGACCAACCACAGGCTAGAAAGGAACAAGACAACTAATAACTTTTTCATTCAGCTGTACACCCCTTTCTTAATTAGACTATCGCATTTAATTGTGAGTTTCATCTCAAATAGTGTTAAAATTCAAAATATATCAAAGAGAGGGAGAGGGGTTATTTGGATTATTTTAAAAATAAGGTTGAAAACGAAGCGGAACTCCGGTCAATTATTGGCTTTCCTAGTGAACTTGCATCCAAAAAGGTCATTTCATATATTGATCGTCATTGTGCAGAGTTTATTGCTAAATCACCATTCCTTGTCATGTCGACGGCCGATGAACATGGCTTTTGTGATGTATCACCGCGGGGAGACAAGGCGGGATTTGTCCATGTTTTAAATGAAAAACAATTCATTATTCCCGAACGTCCGGGTAACAAAAGACTAGATTCATTGCGTAATATTTTGTCCAATCCCAAAATAGGGCTGCTTTTTTTCATCCCGGGATTAGAGGAGACACTGCGGGTGAACGGAAGGGCAGTCATTGTTAAAGATGAAGAATTGCTTGAAGAAATGGCCATTAAAGGAAAAACACCACTATTGGGTATAGGTGTTGAAGTGGAGGACTGTTTCATTCATTGTGCCAAAGCCTTAAAGCGGTCAGGTTTATGGGATACAGGGTCCTGGCCAGCAAAGGACACGCTGCCTTCGGCTGCTAAAATTCTGTTTGAACATGCCAAACTTCCAGATTCCACGGTGGATACCATTCAAAAAAGTCTTGAAGAAAGTTATACGAAGCGGCTGTATTGAGGAGATAGGGGAAATGAAGTTTATTTTCGAGAAGGAAGTATTATTTTACGATACAGCAGGAAGCGGCCATCCACTAATTATCTTGCATGCGATGGGTACGGATCATCGGTCAATGAAGGCTTGGCTTGAACCGATTTTTCAAGATTTGCATGGATTTCAAAGAATCTATATTGATATTCCGGCACATGGGCGAAGTACTTGCAACAGCGTTCAATCTACCGAGGACATGCGCCGTATCATACTAGCGTTTATTGATGAAGTGCTCGTGGGGAAATCATTCAGTTTAATTGGTCACTCATTTGGGGGGGGGATATTGCGCAAGGAATTTTGAACGCAAAGGCGAATCAAGTGACCGGCATCTGTCTACTTGCATCGGCCGTTCATTTGAAAGAAAGAACCTTGCCGGAAAAGGTGGTTAGAGCAAAAGACGAGGAAAGCCTTGCCTCAGTTGACTCGGATATCCGTGCAGCGGTCGAAACGCTGATGGTATATCAAACACACGAGAACCTGGGACGTTTCTTGGAGGAGGTACAGCCTGGACGACTGTTGGCTAATAAAGACTTTCTTCAATCTAATTGGCGTGAGCGGGGTTATTTTTTCAAAGAGACCCCATTTGAAAATCTTACAAACTTGGAACAGCCTGCCCTCGTGATTTGCGGCAAACAGGATTCTATTTGTGGTTATAAAGATCATGTGTTTTTATTAGATAATTTTTCAAATATGAGCTTTGTCTTGCTTGACCAAGCGGGGCATTTAATGACGATTGAAAAAAGGGAAATGGTACAATCATTGGTGAGTGATTGGTTAATAAATATGTAGGAGAATATCGGAGGATTAGACATGAAGGACATTCAAGCATTTGCCAAGCAATATCAGAAGGAATTGGGATGGGACATTAGCACTGACAGCTATCAAGAAAGCCGCGAATCCTTACTGCATAACTATTTATTATTTACAACCGAAGTAGCAGAGGTTGCGGAAGAGCTGAGAAAGTCCTTTAATTTAACGAGTTCATTTATCGAAGAGGGAATCAGTGAGGAAAAGGCATTCCAACTGGCCAAAGAGCAGATTAAAGAAGACATCGGCAAGGAACTGGCTGATTGCCTTGCTTACATGCTGAAGTTTTATAATTTCTTTGATATTGACCTGGAGGAAAGTTTTTATGCAAAAATGGCCGAGGTGAAGGGTCGCAGGAACAAAGACGCTGTGAAATCTGAGGGATAATTGTAAAAAGACAGGATAATCCTGTCTTTACTCATTTATTGAGCTATTCATAGCTGGTACTGTTTTAATTTTATTGAAGAAATAGTAATACTTATAAGCCACGATTAGCAGCAGCATGATTCTGACGAGGAAATGGTCAACCATAAAGAAAGCTATTGCAATCATTACATCCGCAAACAAAAGAATCGTCCATTTTTGCTTTAGGGTCATAGCTCGTTCCCTGACAAAGCTTTCGAGATGGCGTTTATAAATGCCTGTCCCTTTGAACCAGTGCTCAAACCGCTCCGAGCCTTTCACGAAACAGAACGATGCTAGAAGTAACAACGGTGTCGTAGGCAGTAAAGGTAAAATAATCCCCAGCACGCCCAAGCCTAAGGAAATAAATCCAATTACAATAAAAATAAACTTAATGATACGATTTTGAATGATATAGCACCCCTTTGGATGAGGTTTGAACCGTTTTTTCTTATATTATACCATAATACCGGGTTCGCCTTTTTCAATCCAAAGCTTTATCATCAAACAAATAAGACAATACCCCCGGAATTCTTTCTCGGAAGAAACGATAATGATGCTCCGCATCTTCAATCTCTTCAAAGCGGATATTATCCATTTTGCTGCTCAAAAGTCCATATACCTTCCTAGCTAAATCGATGAAAAGCTGACTTGCTTCCGGATCAGCGGGTACTTCTTTCGTTCCTATATCCATATAAAACTTCTCTATTTCTTCAAGGTTCGATTCCTCAATTAATGCCTCAATGGCTTCTTGATTTCGATAGTAAGCCGTTGATAACACAGCAATTTTTCGGAAAATATGCGGATAAATGCATGCGGCGTAAGTAGATATAAGGGCTCCTAATGAAATCCCAGCCATCGCGGTTTCATTTGGCAACGTGCGATATTTACGGTCGATTAACGGCTTCAGCTCGTCAACAATAAAATCCACATAAGCTTCACCATTTCCGGCAGCGGGACTTAAATAGCCCAAAATCTGCTCGCTTAATTTACCATGAGGCCATGGGCAATAATCATTTAAACGTCCATCACCAACCGAGTTTTGGTCAATCCCGACAACGATGATTTCGAGCCCAGATTGGTCCAAGTAATCCTTTAAGCCCAGGGAAGTACCACCAATGGAGCCCTCATCCTCAAAAACATTTTGCCCGTCGTGCATATATAGAACAGGATAACGTTTCGTTTCATTATGATAATTATCAGGAACATACACAGTGATCATTCTTTCTTGCTGGAACGATGTCATATAAACGGAGAATTTCTCTAACAACCTGGCTCACTTCCAATCTAGAATTCTTTCTTAATAAATTTACCACAACGCCAACTTTTTGCCTAAATTTTTCTATTAAAAGTAAATTTCACCCAGTATAATAGGTGGATTAAAAAAATTCCCCACTATATGGAATGATGCAAAATGCTCACGAGGAAAACAAAAAAGATTCAGAGTACACCAACGAAATTGGAGGTTCCAGTGTATATTTTTGCCGGCCGTCAGGATTACCAAACCCCTTCACCAATAGCAAAGAAATATTTTGATGTTCTGGAATGTCCGTATAAAGAATTTGTCTGGTTTGAACACTCCGCCCATTTATTAAACTTTGAAGAACCGGAGAAATTTTATCAAGAATGTTTAAAAATTAAGAAGAAGCTGGCTTGAACTATAATTTGAACTCCTTTACAAGGGGTTCTTTTTATTTTAATAGAATAAAGTGTACGAATGGTGAAAATGATAGAAAAGAGTGATTTGGGTGTATTTTACCATTGAAATCAAAGTAGATAAAAAATAAAATTATAACAGTATAGCATCTGCATACCGTGATATTATTTATATATAATATTTGATTTCATATATAAAGGAGATGTGTAAATGAAACGAATTAGCTTAGCTTGGCAAATCTTCATTGGCTTGGCGTTAGGTATTACTGTGGGTGCGATTTTCTACGGTAACCCGCATGTAGCTGAATTCCTGCAACCAATTGGAACCATTTTTATTCGCCTCATTAAGATGATTGTTATACCAATTGTTGTTTCAAGTATTATCGTTGGTGTTGCCGGAGTCGGTGACATGAAATCACTAGGAAAGCTTGGCGGTAAGACGCTTCTTTATTTTGAAATCATCACAACGATTGCGATTTTCTTAGGTCTTCTATTTGGTAACGTGTTTCATCCGGGTACCGGAGTTGACCGTTCTCAGCTTACAAAAACTGATATTAATTCCTATGTAGAGACCGCCGAAACGACTCAAACGCATTCGATGGTTGATACGTTTGTCAATATTGTTCCAACGAATATTATTCAGTCGTTAGCGAGTGGGGATATGCTGGCGATCATTTTCTTCTCCGTCATGTTTGGACTTGGAATTGCAGCCATTGGGGAAAAAGGGACCCCGCTGCTTAATTTCTTCCGAGGTACTGCGGACGCGATGTTTTATGTTACCAACCAAATCATGAAGCTGGCACCGATTGGGGTTTTCGCTCTTATTGGTGTAACAGTATCCAAGTTTGGCCTAACATCGTTAATTCCTTTAGGTAAATTAGTTCTAGTAGTTTATGGTGCCATGATCTTCTTTATTATTGTTGTACTGGGCATCACAGCGAAAATTGTCGGCTTCAGTATTTTTAAGTTGTTGAAGTATTTAAAAGATGAATTATTATTAGGTTATTCTACCGCAAGTTCGGAGACAGTACTCCCGAAAATCATGGAAAAAATGGAGAAGCTGGGATGTCCAAAGGCGATTACATCGTTTGTTATCCCAACCGGCTATTCATTTAACCTTGACGGGTCTACCTTGTATCAGGCCATTGCCGCCTTGTTTATCGCCCAAATGTATGGCATTCACATGGGAATTGGCGAGCAAATCACATTAGTTCTTGTATTAATGGTTACATCAAAAGGTATTGCCGGGGTTCCGGGTGTTTCGTTTGTTGTATTGCTTGCTACATTGGGCAGTGTCGGCATTCCTGCTGAAGGACTTGCATTTATCGCTGGTATTGACCGGATTCTTGATATGGCACGTACATGCGTCAATATTGTCGGCAACTCCTTGGCAGCCATTGTTATCTCGAAATGGGAAGGTCACAGCCTTGAAGATGAGCCAGAACAACTGGCAGCGTAATGGACCTAATTACAATATAAAAAAGATATAAAAGGTGCTTGACGTCTTATGTCAGGCACCTTTTGTTATCGGGCCTTTTGGCCTAGTTTAACCAACAAATTTTATATTAAAAATTCCAGTTTTCTGCTAGAATGGAGGTATACTGAGATAATTACTGAAAAGCTGTTTCAGTAGGATAAAGAATTTCTTCATTACCTGTAGGAAATCGATAGGGCAAATTTATTGAAAGATAAAGGCGCAAAGCTATAGGGGCTAAAGGTGAAAAATGACTATGCCAGCCAGCTGCCGTTGTTGAGTAATCAGGCGGGACTAATCGATAAAGATTAGTTGGGAGAGGAAATCAATGAGAAAACCGGACATATCATTGGATGACCTAAAGCGAAGTATTTATCTATGGGTCGTGCCGATAATTATTATTGCTTTAATCTTGAATACTATTTTGCAGAATTTATTTGTTGACGACATGTTCGATGCTTTTGTAAATAGTACTCTAACCATATGGTTTCTTATTAGCTGGGTGCTGCTATACAAAAATCGCTTCGTTGTTTTCACCGAGTATTCTAATTTGCTGTTGATCAGTTTTTATCACATTACCACGTTATTTGATGTCATCTACAACGATATCGTTAAATCCGGCGGTGGAGACCTGGGAGATTTCATTATCTGGACACCGTTATTTTTAACGTTTATCTTTTTCACTCTTGGTGTAAAACGAGGGATTTATTTTTCCAGCTTCATATTTATCATTACATTGATAATCGGGATTGCATTTATTGGTCAACTGCCAACTAGCTCAATTGATTCCCTGGTCCAATTTTATTTTGCAAACTTTGTCTATATTATTGTCCTTAGCTTTACTCAATATCTATTCAGGGCCTTTACGGAGGTTGAACTAGTAAAGAAACATGCTTACCTCGATTCATTAACAGGGATTGCAAACCGTCACCAGATTGACGCGTGGCTTGAAAAAAAACTAGCAGATTCAAAAACGATGGACAAGTCGTTTTCGATTATCTTTTTTGATATCGACCATTTCAAATGCGTAAATGACCGTTTTGGCCATAAGGCAGGCGACTCGGTCTTAATACAATTGGCAGAACATATTAAGAATAATCTTGCCCAGCAGGACTTGTTTGGACGTTGGGGCGGGGAAGAATTTCTCATTATTACTAATGAGGTTGGTCATAATGCCTTCCAGCTTGCAGAACATTATCGAACATTAATCGCCGCTCATGAGTTTACTGGAGTCGGAAGTATAACTAGCAGTTTTGGAGTAACCTGGTGTCAGCCAGATGACAGCATTGACTCCTTATTGAACAGGGTTGATAAAGGACTTTATAAATCGAAGGATAAGGGCCGAAATATGGTCAGTATCATTTAATAGGAAAAAACCGCTTATGAAGTGACCCCCATAAGTTGGACTAATAATCCAGCTTAAGGGGGTTTTTTTGCAAAAAAATTAAAGAATAATTCCTTTTCTCATCCCAACTGCGACTGCCTCTGCGCGATTATTAGTGCCAAGCTTTCTTACAACAGACGTTATATAATCCCGTACAGTGAATTCGCTTACACCCATCCACGAGGCCATTTCTTTTATGGAATATCCGTTGGCAAGATGCTGAAGCACCTCTGTTTCACGCTTGCTCAATATGTTTTTTGTCTGTGTTGGGAGGAAGGGAAATGTAAAATACTCGGAAAGCAATGTTAAATAATTATGCTCAAAAGGATATTCTCCAAGATAGCGGTCAACGATTGCACAGCCTACTACCGTATTGAAAAGACAAATAGGAATAATAGCCATGGTTATGTCCAGTTCCTTTACATATTGTTCAGGAAAATAGCCAAGGCTGTCCTCTGTATTAATAAAAGCCGGCTTATTTCTTGTCAGGGCCTGATAAATCGGAAAAATTGGCCGGACATCTTCCTTGATTCCTCTAATCGAAACCACTTTATCGTTTTCAATCAGTAAGACTCCCTCGCCCAAATAGCTAAGTGGAGAGTATATAAAAAAGGCCGCCCTTTGAAACGGAAAGAACTGCATGCACCCGTGCAGCATATTTTCTACCTTTCGTCTCAGGTCAGAGATTGCTGCCGTTTTCTTTAGATGATTATAGACAGCAGGATTCATCATTCGACAAATTTTCCCCCTACATTTTCAGTAATATTTTTTATAATGCGTTCGTTCTACAATAGAGTGAAAGTTCCTACAATTTTAGCCCTACTACTTTTGACAGAATTCTGATTGCTGCGATAATACGTTTTCGTATCGAAAATGTAGGTTGGGCGACGAAATTGTATTGGGACCAATAAATTATGATTGGGCCGGTTAGTAAAGAAATGAATGAAGGTTCAGTCATATTTTATAATAAAAAGCAGCAAAGGGGGAGTATTTTTGAAAAATTTTTCCGAATTAGCCCTGCTAATGAAAGGGAGGGGTGGGTTTTTAGTACCGCTTCTGGCAGCGGTTGCAATTCCACTCATTTATGCACTCATTTATCTATCCGGGTTGCTTGATCCGCCGGAGACATTGCCGGAATTACCAGTAGCTGTCGTTAATCTGGACAAGGGGGCGGAAAACGACGGAGAAAAGCTAACGGTTGGTAATGATCTCGTCGAGGAGCTGAAGAAAGGAAAATTACTGGGGTGGGAGTTTGTCTCAGAAGAGAAGGCAGACAAAGGCCTTAAGGACAACCGCTATTATTTAGTTATTAAGATTCCTGAAGATTTTTCACAAAAGGCAACAACGGTAATGGATAGCGACCCGCAAAAGCTGGGCCTCGAATACATACAAAACGAGGGGAAAAACGGGCGAATTGCCGAAGTGACATCAGGTGCTGTTGAAACAATCAGGGAAAAGCTGGCCACAAAAATCACGACCAAATACGTAAAAAATGTATTTTCAAGTCTTGGTGATGTAGCAGCAGGATTCCAAACCGCCGCTGATGGGGCTGATAAAATCTATGACGGCTCCACCCAGCTTCACGATGGATCCACTCTGCTCTACAATACCTTAACCGAAAAATCACCTGACATTCAAAAACTTGCGGATGGCACAAAGGAACTAGCTGCCGGAACTAATGAAATGTACACCAACCTAAAAGGGAAGCAAGGGAGCATTTCTGAATTGGCGGCAGGGACTAAGGCTTTGAATGATGGGACTAATCAGTTGGTAGGCGGACTTAAAGCAAAATTACCGGATATCCAAAGACTTGCCGGGGGAACCCAAGAGCTTGCGAAAGGAGCAACTGACCTTACAAAGGGAACTGAAACCCTGTTAAATACCTTTAAAGGTAGTTCGGAAGGTTTTAAAACAAAAGTATCAACTGAATTATATCCAGGTAGCCTAGAACTCAAAGCAGGAACAGATAGGACGAAAACAGGCCTAACTGACTTAACTAAAGCCTTAAGTGAATTAAATACAGGACTAGGGCAATACAAGGAACATCCGGCACTTAAGAGTGATCCAAACTTCCAAAAAATTGTTGCTACATTAAACTTTATTGTAACCAATGAGGAAAAATTACCTGCCCTTAATGCCGGCATGGAACGCATTCAGGGTGGTGCCCAAAAGGTAGCAGAGGGAATTGGAGGACCTGATGGTAGTGGTGGTGTAATAGGTGGTATTCAGCAAACTATAGATGCACTAAACTATCAATTAATTCCTAATCCACCAGAAGGTCAAGATACCATATTTGAAGGAGCAACTAAACTAGAAGCTGGTGCCAAGGAAGTAGCGATTGGTACAGCATCAGTAGAAACTGGTTGGAAAACGTTAATTGCCAGTGCCGGACAATTGAACGACGGTGCAAAGAAGATCAAAGACGGTAACCAAACAGTAGATGCTGGCTGGAAGCAGCTAACCGCAGGTGCGAACCAAATTAATTCTGGTATGGTTCAAGTCAACGACGGCACTCAAACTGTTAATACAGGCTGGGGTGAGTTAACTGCTGGTGTTGAGAAACTGGACAATGGTCTAGGGGAATTAAACAGCGGTGCCAATGAACTCGCTACTGGCTTACATGATGGAGCGAAGGAAACAAGCGCCGTTAAAACTGGGGATAAGAATACCGATATGTTTGTATCTCCGGTCGAGCTAGTCGGCAGCAAGGTCAATGCTTACAGTGAATATCGCGACTCTTCTGCGCCGTATTATCTATCACTTGCGCTATTTGTAGGCTTGCTAATCATGACCCTGTTCGTTGATTTGAAAAATTCAACCACAGGAGTTGGCCCGACATCCTTTGCAAGCAGATTAACGACACTTTCCGTGATTGCCATTGCCCAAGCATTGGTCGTTTCGTTAAGTACATTGCTATTCCTGAATCTAAGTGTCACAAGCAGCTTTGCATACATCCTGTTCATGATTGTGACAAGCCTTGCATTTTTAATGGTCATTCTGGTATTGATTTCATTAGCCGGTCATGTTGGACGCTTTATTGCCTTCGTATTAATCATCCTTCAATTGATTATCTCTGGCGGCGATGCGCCAATCGAGGCATTACCGGATTCCTTGCAGGTACTAAGCAAATTTATGCCAATGACCTATTCCGTGTCAGGCTTCAAGTCATTAATTTCATTAGGAGATACCGGCGCAGCCTGGGGAAGTTTACTACTTTTACTAGTATTCCTGGCAATAAGTTTCGTCATTATCTTTGCATGGAATTTATTCAGAACGAAAAATATTGATGACACCGTTTCAGCTTAAAACGCTCAAACAAGAGAGGTTGCCTTTTGGCTGCCTCTTTTTAATGTGCAAAGAAGATTACCTTCCTAAAAATAGACTTTCCTCCATTCCAATTCAAATGCCCGTACATATTTTAGTAGTATAAAAACCGCAAGGAGGTGTCAAATTTGGAAACTGGAGGACGGCGAAATCCGTTTGGCTTTTGTATTTTTCCGGGGTATCGCTGGTGAGGTCCTGGCTGCAGCGGGCCGGGTGCTCCAATTAATGATGTAGACGATTGCTGCCGACGGCATGACTATTGTCTAAATAGCAGCGTTCATCCATGTCAATGTGATTTTGAGTTCATGGATTGCCTTTACCACAAACGGAATAGACATAGTGACAAAGGCAGAAAAGCCGCGCTTATGTATGACTTTATGAAATTCAAAACAACCTTTACCTGCGGCAGGGAACCGTGGTAAAAAAATAAAGGGGACGCCCACAAAAGGACGTCCCCATTTTTAACTATTTCTTTGGATCATAGTGTTTTCCAACAATCGGACCTTGTCCATCCGGAACACTCCGAGCGCTCTGATAAATCTTCGAATCACCAACGAAATAGGTATAAACCCACCCAGGCTCATTGTCAAATCTGACTTCTAGATGGTAGGGGTTATACTGCCGGCCATCCCTTCGGCGTATCTCCCAAGTTTCCTTTGGATATTTTTCAGCTAAATATTGATTTAACTCCTCTTTTTTAATCTCGACCTGATAATTAATCCAAAAAGGACGTACAACAAAAGATAAACCCAAACCCAACGTTACGACGGATGCCGATAGCATTGCCTTTTTCCGAAACTTAACAGGGACAAAAAGAGCTATACTAAAAAATACAACTACAATCAAAGAAGTCACAATTATTTCGATTACAGTGATTGGATGCATTAACTTAACTCTTCTTTAATAATTGAATACAGCTTTAAATCCCAATGCTGTCCCTTCACGAGCATCCCGTTACGGATAATTCCTTCAAATGACATGCCGACTTTCTCTATCACCCGCTGTGACGCAATGTTTTCCACAAAGCAGCGAGCCTGAATCCGCACCAAATCCATTTTTTCAAAACCAAAACGAATTAGTTCTCTTGAAGCTTCCGGTGTTAGACCTTTGCCCCAATATTCTGGGGAGATGACATATCCGATTTCTGCCGTTCTATGATGGGGCTGCCAGGAAACAAAGTCAATCGTGCCGACAAGCCTGCCTGTTTCCTTATATTCCATCCCCCAAGGTGCAATCAAGCCATTTTCATATTGATTAAGGACGAAGTCGACAAATCCCTTCGTGTCCGCAAATGACCGATGCGTACTCCAGGTTACATATTTAGAAACATCGTCATTTGAACAATAGGAATACATATCCTCCAAATCATCAGGCGTTATTTTGCGAAGTAAAAGCCGCTCCGTCTCTAATACAGGCAAATTACTATAAATATCTGCAATCTCCATTCTTTTCACTCCTGGCATATGTTGGTATCTACTATTATAAAATGAATGATGGAAAAATGGACAAAAATTCTGATTTTTCTTGTCTTGCCGCAATTATCCAAACATAAACATCCTGTTTCTTACCGAAAATATTAGAGCTTGCCCATTTAAAGCAAAGGGGGAAACGGTATTGAAATGGCATAAAAGGATCCTTTCGATGATACAGGAGCGTCAGCATAAAAAGGTTGCTTTAGCAGTGGACACTTCCAGCAGCGAAGCTCCGACCATTCTCATCAATAACATAGTAAAGCTGTTTGAAACGGTAAAACCCGATACGATATTGGTTCAAGCAGATTTTAAAATTAGAAGCATTTCTCCGATAAAGAGTGATTCGATTCAGTATCATAATCACGGGAAATCTTCTTATACATTAGTTCTTGAGTGGGCAGCAGAAGAAAAAATCGACACACTGTTTTATATTACTGATGTCACCGGCTTTTTTTCAGAGGAAATTGAAGTCACTTATGAAATGTTTTGGCTGGTGCCGGGTGTATTCCTGCCAAGGGTGCCGTTTGGCAAAGCCATTAAAGTAGCTTAAAAAAATAAAGGGGACCAAATCGGGTTAAAAGATTTGGTCTTTTTCCATAAAAAAAGGAAGCGCGGGCACCGCGCTTCAAAACCGAACGGATAAGGAGGGTTGTCCAAAAATTAGTAACCGCCGCCCATAAAGCTAGCTCCTACAATAATCAATAGGATAAACAGGACGACAATCAATACAAAATTGTTTGAGCCGTAGCCGCCGCCATAGCCGTACATAGCATCACCTCCCATTATTGAGGTAATAACAATGTATTCAGAAGGTATTAACTTTGTAATGGACAAGCATGGAATTATTGCAAAATAGTACATATGAAAAGATGGTATTGCCTGCGGTAAATACATATAATTATCTTATTATGACGCACTAACAGGAGGAACTATGTCGAAAAAAAAGATTGTGTTTACGGGCGGGGGTACCGCCGGTCATGTAACACCAAACCTTGCAATCATCAGTGAAATACGAAACGAATGGAATATTCAGTACATCGGTTCGAAAAAAGGGATTGAAAAGGAGTTAATCGGAAAAATCAATATCCCCTATCATGAAATTAGCAGCGGCAAGCTGAGACGATATATCGATTTTGAAAATGTTAAGGATGTGTTCAGGGTGTTGAAAGGCTGCCTGGATGCACGAAGGGTGTTAAGAAAGCTAAAACCCGATTTGGTATTTTCTAAAGGCGGCTTTGTGTCAGTTCCGGTGATTGTTGCAGCCAGGTCGTTAAAAATTCCAATTTTCATACATGAAAGTGACATGACCCCAGGACTGGCCAATAAAATCTCACAGCGATTTGCAACCAAAATTTTCACTTCCTTTGATGAGACGGTGAAATTTTTTCCAAAGGAAAAAGCAATAGCAATAGGCTCGCCGATTCGGATGGAAGTATTATCCGGTTCAGCAGAGAAAGGCAGAAGATTTCTTGGTTTCCATGAAGGCAAACCAATTTTGACGATTATGGGCGGCAGCTTGGGAGCCAGAAAAATAAATGAAGCGGTAAGGGCAGCTTTGGAACAGCTCACGGCCAGATACCAAATTGTTCATTTGTGCGGAAAAAATAATCTGGACCAAAGCTTGGAGGGTGTCTCCGGGTATAAACAGTTTGAATATGTTCATGACGAACTGCCTGATATATTGGCGGCGACAAATCTTGTGATTACCAGAGGCGGCTCGAATGCGATTTTTGAATTTTTAGCTTTAAAAATTCCGATGCTAATTATCCCGCTTGGGTTGCAGCAAAGCAGGGGAGACCAAATTTTAAACGCAAAGGCTTTTGCGGAAAAAGGATTTTCGCTTACGCTTGAAGAAGATACTCTTACAAGTGATTCGCTCCTGGAACATTTAGAAACACTTGAGCAAGAGAGCGGGGAAATTCGCGCCACAATGGCTTCCTCACCACAAGGGAATGCCCTGCAAACGCTTGTGGATGAAATAAATAAATATAAATGAGGCGTTTGAAATGCTTTATCATTTCAGTGAAGATCCGAATATCAACGAGTTTGTCCCGCGCAGTATGGAATGTATGCCCCCTGTCGTTTGGGCAATTGATGAGGAACATTCCTTTTTCTACTTTTTCCCGCGTGATTGTCCGCGGGTTATTTTTTCATGGTCACAAGTGCCGAACCTATACCCACTAAGGAATGCATGGGTTCATCGACGATTACTGATTTTTCTATCATCCGGTTTAGGAATGCGGTAGACAGAGAAAATTTTTAGGTAAGAAATTGTAAAAAGCAGGATTTGGCATGGAGAAAGGAAATTTATCATGAAATTTTATATTGCATCAGGTTTGAGTAATAAGGAAGCAGTAAAATTTGTAAGCGGGCGTCTCAAGAATAAGGGATTCATCCATACATATGACTGGACCAAAAATGAAAAGCCAACAACACTGGGACGGCTGCAGAAAATAGGTCAGGACGAATTGGACGGGGTATTGGAGGCTGATTTTTTAATTGTTTTGCTGCCGGGAGGAATAGGAACTCACATAGAATTCGGCATTGCATTAGGACAGGGGAAGAAGATTTTTCTTTACTCAGAGAATGAGGAAGTAAACAATGTTGATACGACGAGCTCGTTTTATCAACTTCCCGGGGTTGAAAAATTTATTGGGACTCTTGATGGGTTGGTTGAGTTTGTTTTGTTAGGTGATAAATAAAGGAAAGTCCTCAACTGATATCGACCATAGAAGGGGTTTAGCAGTCAATAGATGGGTTTGGCAATTGAGCGGCAAGAGAAAAAGGAGAAAGGGTAGCCAATAGAGATGATTGGCGACCGAGCGCCGAGAGAAAAAGGAAAAAGGGTAGCCAAAAGAGGTGACTGGCTACCGTAACTTGTATATAGAATTACAATCACTCGAAACCAATAGCCCCTAACTAAATATAGTGACTAATCCAACTTCCTAATCACCGCACGCACCGGGCTCCCATCTGCCTCCACCAATGGCAGTGGCAGGGCCGCTAATTCATAGTCCCCAGGATCAATAGCATCCAGTACCAATCCCTCCAAAATATGAATTCCGTAACGGCACAATTCATGGTGTGCTAAAAGCTCCTTACTGTCTAACTCATCAACTGAAGGCAAATCAAGTCCAAGCAGCCGCACTCCATAACCCGCAAGATATTCCGCCAAATCAGGCTCAATCGGTGGAATTGATTCAGGAAACCGTCCCCGGTCCGCCCAAGCATCCGTGCGGATTAACAATCGTGTTACTCCGTCTAAATCGACACCGGCCAATTCCTTTACCCCAATACTCGACAAATTTGGTGAATGTACCACCCGTGCCGGCCCAATATACAACTCAATATCCAAATCAATGACCCTTTTTCCATTATTGTCAAAATGAAATGGTGCATCAATATGGGTGCCGGTATGAACGCTCATCGTCACTTCCCCGACATTCACCGACCCGCTGTCTTCCTTGCTCCAGCTTACTTTGTAGCTAAAAGGAGTATCCCCCGGCCAAACGGGAATTTGATTGTCCAGCCGCTGGGAGATATCAATCCATTTGTTCATATAAATCCAGCCTCCAACCCTGCCAAAACTTTCATAATTAAATTTTATTACAGCTTCGTCCTCAAGCTCAACAGCTCCGGGAAAAATTGATGATCCAAGACCCGTTTCAAATAGGTTACCCCGGAGGAGCCGCCAGTTCCTTTTTTATGACCAATAATTCTTTCAACCGTGGTCATATGATTAAATCGCCAAAGTTGCTGTTGGTTACCGATGTCGACAAGCTTTTCAGCCAGCTCATATAAATCCCAGTATTTATCGGTATTGCGATAAACCGTCAGCCATGCTTCCTCGACGCTAAGGTTGTGCTCATAACTCTCCGACCAATCGCGTTTCAGCACAGCCTCATCGACAGGCAAGCCAGTGGCAGCCAAAGCAGAAATGGCAGCATGGTAAATACTAGGTTTCTTAAGTGATTTTACCAAGCGAACATATAGCTCAGGCTCGTGTTTGTATACAGCCAAGGTATGGGCATTTTTTTGTCCCAATGCAAACTCAATCAGCCGGTTTTGATACGATTGGAACCCTGAAGAATGCCCAAGCTTATCCCGAAATTGCATGTAATCGGCAGGTGTCAATGTTGTCAGCACATTCCATGACTGGATTAACTGCTGCTGAATCCGTGAGACACGCGACAGCATTTTAAATGATGGCTCTAAATCATTGCGGAGAATGCACTCTATAGCGGCTTCGAGCTCATGCAGAATCAGCTTCATCCATAACTCGCTCGTCTGATGGATGATGATAAACAGCATTTCATCGTGATGGTCAGAAAGCCGGTGCTGACTCGACAATATCTTCTCCAGATGCAGATAATCACCATACGACATTTCTTTTTTAAAATCAGTTTGAATATCTCGTTCGGGGCCTAATGTCTTGTTGTGTTCAAGTCTTTTCGATTCCTTATTTTCCATTTCATTGCACCCCCTATTTAGATTTATAATTTAAGCGACGACTTCCCGCTCGTTGGCGAACTTTTCGTATTGCTTTTCCGTCATGATGGTTTTGAGTGTTTGTACAACCTGCCAAACTTCCTCATAGGTGTTGTAAAGCGCAACCGGGGCAAGCCGGATGATGTTTGGTGCGCGGAAGTCTGGAATGATTCCATTTTCCTTCAACGACTTGCATATACGTGCTGCCTCCTTGTGTTCAAGACTGACATGTCCGCCCCGGCGCACATCGTCTCTAGGATTGCCAATGGTAAATCCCATATCCACAAGGTCGTGATCAATCAAATCCATCATGTACTGGTTAAGCAGAAGCGATTTTTCACGAATGCGGTCGATACCGGCTTCTGTAAAAATTTCCAAGGAGCCAACTAATGGAGCCATACTTAACACATGGGGTGTACCAATTTGATAGGCTGCAGCATTGCTGGCCTGTGTAAAATCAATCTCAAGGTCAAACTGCTTACTCTTATCGGAACCAAACCAACCGGCTAATCCCGGTGTAGTGCCTAAATGCTTTTGGTTCACATACAACCCGCCGACTGCACCTGGTCCGCCGTTTAAGTATTTATAATTGCACCAATAGGCGAAGTCAACATCCCATTCGCTAAAGGAATGAGGAATGGCTCCAATTGAATGGCAGGCGTCAAAGCCGATTAAAATATTTCTTTTATGGGCTTCGGTCGTCAAACGTTTCATATCAAGGATTTGCCCGCTCCGGTAAAGGATAGTCGGAAGGACTACTATCGCTACCTCTTCAGTCATCGCCTCGATAATATCGTCTTCTTCCAGCATTCTTCCATCCTGGCTCTTCACCAGGAGCAAGTGCTCTTCCGGATTAAGGCCGCGCGATTGGAGCTGACTTTTCAAGGCATACAGGTCACTTGGGAAATTTAACTCATCTGCTAGAATCTTAGTCCTTGTCCCAGTTGGCTTATAGAAGGTTGCGACAAGCTGATGGAGGTTGGTAGTGGTGGAGCCGCTTACAATTATCTCGTCCACAGCAGCTCCGACTAGGGGCGCCATCCTCTCTGCCAATTTTTCCGCCAGGTAAAACCAAGGCTGTAATCCTTTTGTCCAGCCGTCAATTCCGTGGTTCTTCCAATCCTCCAGGGAAGTTAGCAAGGAACGTTCGGCCCGTTTGGAAAGCAAGCCTAAGGAATTGCCATCCATATAGATCGAGTCAGGCTTTATGTAAAATTCCTCGCGAAACGGCGCGAGTGGATCCTTGCTATCCAGCAGTCTGGCAAAATCAAGTGTAGGTTGAAAAGTGTATGAGCTCATTTTATTTCCCTGCTTTCAAAGTAATTTATTACTAGAATCATATCAATGGCTGGGAAATAGTGTCAATCATACAAAGGTCTTTAGTTATGATGAAATAAAGGCAAAAAAAATAGATTGGTGAAAGCACCAATCAAAATTATGGGAAGTTTTAAGAAATGAGTTCAAGTGAACCTATTTCCTAATTAAGTTACCTTTATAATATAGAATAGTTATGTAGAAGTTAGGGTGAAGTTATGTGGAAGTTGTGAAGATTTTCTGTTGAAGGCAAAAAAAATAGATTGGTGACAGCACCAATCAAATTATGGGAAGTTTTAAGAAATGAGTTCTTTGAACCTATTTCCTAATTAAGTTACCTTTATAATATAGAATACTTGTGTAGAATTTATAGGAAACTTGTGTGGAAGTTGTGAAGATTTCACTCTCCAATAAAAGGTTTAATTTTTGGAAATAGCTTTAGGGCCGTATTATAAAACAAATCTTCGTGGGCCTCTGCCGGGATTAATTCCTGGATCAGGTTGATATAAGGTTTTACTGGCACCAACGGCCAGTCGGTCCCAAATAAAAACTTGGAGTAATCGTCGGTAAAGGTAAGCGCATGCTTAAGATGGTTGAAAAACAGCGGCGATTCCAGTTTCTTTCTAATCTCTTCCTCGGTCCCAACCACCAATCCTGACAAATCGGCATACATATTCCGGTTCTTATACAATACCTCAGCACCATCAAGCACCCACGGGTCCCCTAAGTGGGCCATCATAAAGTTAATCTCCCGATACTTCACCGCCACCTCATCTAACGTCAGTGGATGAGCGTACTTCAGCAGACCTCGTTCCGAATAGGTATCCCCTGTATGAAAAACGACAGGCAGTCCATATTTGATCGCCAATTCATAGACAGGACTGTAGACATCATCATAGGCATAGAACGGGTAATAGCCAAGATAGATTTTAATCCCGACTATCTCTGGTTTTTGAAGCAGTTCCTCGAGATCAACCAGTTCCTTTTCTCCTAATCGATAGGGATTAATCCCAGGACAATAGCAGATGTTTGCGGGAACCGTATCCTCCAGATCTAGACCCATTGGTGTTGCCGCGTCGTAATCAGGAAAGCCGTCCGCTTTGGTTTCAGTCAAACCCATCGCAATCCCGAGCACGACATTGGCGTCTCGATATTCCTGCTGCAAACCAGCGGAGGAGTAATCGAGCTTTGATAGGTCGCTAGCGGTATCTTTAAAACTTTGGATATTGGAA
Organism: Neobacillus sp. B24; assembly: GCF_055381825.1. Taxonomy (NCBI): domain Bacteria; kingdom Bacillati; phylum Bacillota; class Bacilli; order Caryophanales; family Bacillaceae; genus Neobacillus; species Neobacillus sp. B24. Next base: position 1,097,740 of record NZ_AP035777.1, read on the forward strand.
AAATGCATATGGGCATCAATAATTTTCATTTTTTGGTCTCCTTCTCCAAACTTCACAGCCCCCAAAACGGACTTCAGGGGCCGCAGAACTTACTTAAACCGTATTGTTTTGAAATCTTGAAGAGCATCCTCAGGAACCGCCTGATCATGGAATAAATAGAAAATTGGCGGTGTCCAGAAAGTATCCCCATGCTTTAATTGTAGTTTAGAAAAAACATTGTGATTTAATACTTCCTTATTTAAATAAAGGTCTGATTGAACCGAGGAATAGTCAGCAATGATTTGCAGCCTGGCCGAAAGGGAAGGGTAACCGACAACAAAGCTTTGCTTCACATCCAGTTCAGTTTCCCCCTTGGCCAAATTGGCCTTCTTCCCAGTTCCGTATTCAATCCAGCCATTTTCCCCAGCTAAATTTGATTTGAGGGAAGCTTGGCTAAACCACGTTTCATTTTTAAAATAACGGTTTGTTTGCTGATTAATCTCGGTGGTGTGGCACATAATCGGTGCTCCAGGCAGCATTAAAAAGTATTGATGAAAGGATAATCCGCTTAAAATCTCATGCTTTACAATCTCAACCTTAAGCTTGATTCCCTGCCATGGATTGCCTTTGTTATCTTTTAACGTAACAAATTCAGCAGAACACTTTTCCTTTAGAAGCGAGTTTGCGGTTACCTTTTGCAGCGCATTCTTGATTCCGCCAGCCCAAGGATTCCACCAAGCTTTTGGCTTAAGCTGAGGGAACGAGGTATCCAGCCATTCCTGTCCGTTATGGGTCATCGAATAAAGGGTCGGGAAAAATTCAGGTGCCGCTTTAAGCTGTATGACACCATTATCAACCTCGTAAACTTGCAATCCGGAATCTTGGCAGATGTCCGTTTTTACCGGGGCATCTTTAACCTGAAGCAACAGTGAACGATGCTTTGAATGACCCATTTTCAGCTTGGCATCAAGCTCGATCAACTGTACCAGCTCGTGAAGAGTAATCTGGAATTCCGTTTGATTTTTCGCCTCTTCTTCCGCAAACACTTGCTTTTGAACCTGCTGCCCCAAACGGAGGCTTAGTTCTCCATCCAAATGAGCCAGTTTCACATCCTTAAATTGAACGGTGGTTTGCTCTTTAACAAAAGGATTATGACCCTCCGGGAAAAATTGAACGGGCTCACAAGGTGGCAATGATTTTTTTGTATTGTTTTTTAACGCAAACGCCCGGAAAGCTTCCCATGTTGGAAAACCGCCAATAGACGTAAAGGTTGGTTTTGTTTTGACACAACTGTTTGCCGGGATGACCCCAAGGTTATGTTCAAAAAATAGGAACCAATGCTGGAAATGAATCTTCGCCTCACCGCTCCAGCAAAAACCGCCGGGCATAGATGGACGGCGATTAAAGATCCAATTTTCATCGAGCTTAGCAGCCTCCCAGTAATCGGTCATGCCATCCTTCATGTCGTTCACTTCTATCACTTGACCATCATACGGAAGAACGCCTTCATAAAGTGTATGGACAAATGCATTACTATCATTGAGCCAAATTTCCTGATTGGTTACTTCGGAGGATAAGTTATGAATCTCGTAATTATGCTCCATTAATCCTTCGGCATAGATTTTGGCGATGGAATAGAGCTGAAGGTCCTTGAACGACTGGGATTGATAGACTGCCTTTAATACAACAGCACCTTTTTCCTCGTAAACCTCTACTTTCTCAGGCCGTTTTTTTGAAAATTCACTGGAAAAAGGCTTCCCTAGCTTTGGATAGAAAAAGAAGGGGTATTCCTCGCCTGAACCGGCCCTTCCGAAATATAGCTTGTTATCAAATTTACTCAGGTAGGCGCGGGATAGTCCGTTGTAGGCATACCAGTAGTCTTCGCTCTCACCAAACAATTTGGCACCGATCCCGTAGAAGGCTAAACCAATATCTTTTTTAAACGAGATGGCTTTACCGGTGACTGTTTTTGCTTCAATTTCCAGCCTTTGCTGATAAAAACCATAATCACTTAACGTATAGTGTATCGGTAGCAGCTTGCGCTCTTTTCCTGCTAGTTTCATTTCAACCCGCTCCTGCTTAAAATGAATAAACCGAGCTTGGGGCAATGTGAAGGAGAAATGGACATCCTCAGCAAAATGATTTTCCAGCTCCAAATAAAATTCCGAATCCGCCTCAACAACTGGCATGTCAGTTGGGATTTTTGCCGTTACCCGGGCCGGATATTTAGCATGAATCCCTAGCTTAAATACCGCTTCTTTGCCGTTTATTTTTACCTTGGCAGAAACAGCCGGGTGGGTCCGCCAACCATTTTGTTCTTCGGCAATCTCGCCGACGAAGAAGCTGCCTTCCACCACGGAGGAACCTGTTACCTTTACTCGCTGGTTTAGCGCAAAGTGAATATTCTGGTCATCGAAGCCTTCAATCTCTATCTCCAATGGCTCCTGGGTTTTATTTTCGATATGAAATTCAATCGGATATTCCGCACCAAAAATCAGCTCCTGCCCTTTGCTAATTGAGGCAGCCACCAGATATTGCTCGGTTTCAATTAACCTCAATCCCCGGCCCTTCCGTTCATATTCCATCCGCAGTTGTCTGCCGTCCTTTTCCCACTTATACTCATAGAAATCAAAGCCGTTTTCCTTGCGGCCATCCGGTTTGACTTCAATCTCCATTTTGCGATCCTGGTACCAATCCGCTTTTTCGAAAAATTCCTTTACTGCCTCGGTGGTGAGAACAGAAGGGATGAAGTTCATTAGATGGACAGTGTCATCGCGTTCCTCCCAAAAGAACCCGCATTTTTTATAAAGCGGAACCGCCTTGGTATTTCCGGCCCAAGTGTAAAGGTCAAGCCGTGGCCACCCCAGCTCGATCGTGCGTTGAACAGAATTCAGGACAAGCAGTTTGCCAATCTTCTTGCCCTGGTATTCGTCGCGGACATTAAGCAGCGGTATGTACAGTGCGCCCCTGTCTTCACGGTACTCGCTGAGCCCGCAATAACCGGCGACCACTTTACCTTCCATTGCTAAGTAGGTGTTGAGGTCAATTGAATTCTCTTCCTGCTGCCTGACGCTTTCCGTGGTGGAAATGTCGTTTCCGCCGCCCCAGCCATCCCGGCTGTGGTTCCACATATCGGCAACTTCGCCGGCCAAATTGTGGTTATACTGTACAATTTTAATATCCATCAGGTTACCCCTCATCTCCTTCGTTTTTTGACTAACCGTCCGCTGTCACCTCAACGTTTGAAATTAATAGACTCATATTGCTCATTTTATAAATCCTCCTTTCGTTTTATTGAAAAAAAATAAAAGACCCCGTATCTCTACAAGGTCTTTTATCAACAAGTTCGTTACTCCTTACGCTGATGGCGGGGAGCAGCAAGACGCTTAAGAAATGTACAGTGATAGTTTATGAAGTTGCTAGTAATCAAACTTGCAAACATCCTGCACACCTCCAGTTAAGGTAATAATTACCACAACTAAAATTATAAAATGAACTTTTGGAAAAGTAAAACACTTTATGGATTAGGGTAGGGTCGTACGTGCCCGTTGAGAAAAAAATAGTGAGTCGGTGGTCACGTAGAAAGGCTCTACGTGACCAATCCGGTGGAAAAACCGATTCGCTGGTAACATAGGCCTCGCCATATAACCGCGACAATCATTTTCAGGTAATCTTCAATAGATTCCAAGTCGCTTTCCAATTCTTTTTAGTAACCCGTGTATCATAGACCTGCCTTAACTCATGAGTAGAAAATAGTGGTGTGGGTTTCACTGTCAAATCTACGACATCTTCAATGCCCCAGGGTGCTGCCAAAATGATCCGATTATTTTCATCAAGCTTAACCCCTAAAGCCGTGACCGTTTCCGGGAAATTAGCAATCCCGTCTACTGATGAGGAGTAGGGAGGCAAATTGTTAATTACATGCATCCTCGCCTGATTTTTCACTGACCAGGGAATATCCGGCTTCAATGCAAGCAGCTTCCCCTCAAGAATCTTTTCGATGGCTTCATCCGTATTTACAGGATCAAAATAAATCACATCAACATCCTGAATGGGCGTCCTAACACTAAATCCATGCAACACATCCCAAATTTTTGAACGGACAAGCCCGGCACAGACCCACCAATCCGGCAGGTTCAATGTTCGGACCACTCCCAAAATTTCCATCATCCAATAATCCTCACTAATTACCTCAATAATATCTTCCTTAGTTTTCAAACCGAACAACACCCCTACAGTTCAAACATAGTTCAACTTTAACCTCTCATAGGCATTTTCTTCAATGTTTTTTCTGAGTATCTCCCCTTTTAAAAATAATTTTCAAAAAACAAAACCTTTTACCATCTTCCTAGTCTAATATATAGACAAAACGGGTTTAAGGGAGGGCAGCAATTTGAATTCAACAGATCCATTAGTAAGGAAGGCCATTTGCGGCGATGACGAGGCGTTTTTACAATTACTCCATCTTCATAAAATCGATCTATATAAAACAGCCCTTTCCTTTCTTCGCAACCAGGAGGACGCCCTAGAGGCAGTGCAGGAGGTTACCTACCGGGCTTATAAAAGTATTCGCACCTTAAAGGAAGCAACTTATTTTAAAACCTGGCTGATTCGCATCATGATTAATTACTGTAATGACCAGTTAAAAAAGAATAAACGAGTGGTATTGAATGACGAACTATTAAAACAGCAAGGAATAACGGAGAAACACGATTTGCTGGAACTAACGGATGCCTTGGATTCTCTCGACGACCGTTCACGTGAGATCCTGTCGCTGAAGTATTTTCACGATATGAAGATAAAGGAGATTGCAGCAACCATGAGGTGTCCGGAAGGCATGGTAAAGACATGGCTAAATAAAGCGCTGAAAGCCTTGCGTGATAAGCTCGAAACGAAAGGAGAAGACCTCCATGTTTGAAAAAGAAGAAGAGAAACTGTCTGAGTATAAGGAGGATTTCAATAACATTGATCTCCCGCTCCAATTATTAGATCAGGCGCTCACATCAGGTTACCAAAAGGCCAAAATGGAGAAAAGACGGAAATCCCGCCATAGAAAATGGATGGTTAGCGTCATGACTGCGGCCATTCTTCTCATAGGCTTTTTCACCTCCATTCGTTTATCACCTGCCTTTGCGGACTACGTTACAAAGATTCCGGGAATGGAAAAAGTGGTCGAACTCATTCGCGGTGACAAAGGTAAAATGCTGGCTCTCGAAAATGATTATTATGAGAAAATAGGCGTATCCCAAGAGGAAAATGGCATTACCTTTACCATCGATGGAGCCATTGCCGATCAGGATGGTCTAGCATTGTTTTACAGCATTACATCCAAAGAAAAACAGACAGAGCTATCCACGACAAATGTTAAGTTAAAGAGTCTGGACGGCGGGAAAGCCGATATTGGCACAGCCTCCTTTGGAAGTCCGTTCTACTCTAATAAAGGAGAAACCAGTTTTAACGATTACTTTGAATTCCATTTTCAATCGCCTCTGGAAGCAAAGAAATTTGAAATCCAGGTAGATGTAGAAGGCAAGACAAGAGTTCAGTTTACTCTTCCATTTCAGTTGAAAAAGGAAATTCAAGCAGCAAAAACCTACCCATTAAATAAAACAGTGACATTTCAAGGGCAGAAAATTACGTTTATCGATGCCAAAGTGTATCCCTTAAGAGCCGCCATCCATGTTAAAATGGACCATGATAACACAAAACAAATTCTCAATTTCGACGATTTGAGGCTTGTGGACGAAAACGGCGAGGCGTGGAATAAAATAAATAATGGCGTAACTGCCAGTAAAATTTCACCTGACGAGGCAATTGTCTATCTGCAAAGCAATTATTTTAAAGAACCAAAGGAACTGTATTTGGTGTTAAATAAGCTTCAAGCTGTCGATAAAGATGAAATGTTTGTGGTGGTGGATACGCAAAAACAGCAAATCCTTAAACAGCCAAAAGAAAACTACTTTAGCAGCCTAAAAGTAACGGGGGATGCAATCCATTTTATCTTTACTCCAGGGAAAGAGTTTAATTATTTTCTTTTTAATAGAAAACTGGAAGAGATTTCATCCAGCGGGGGTTACTCACAAAGCGGTTTTGAAAATGGGGCCATGGAAATTGGCGTCATGATGCCCGCACCGCAAACTCAAGTAAATCCCATTTCCTTAGAATTAGTCTACTTTCCATCTTGGATTAAGGGTGATTATAAAATTAGAATAAAGTAAAAAAATGGAGCCCCTGCATGGAGGCTCCATTTTAGCTTCACTTATTTTTCCCACAGTTCAATCCATCTGCCTTCGGGGTCTGCAATCCAAGTAAACGTACCATATTCACTTTTTTCAGGTTTGCGAAGGAGGGGAACCCCTTTTTGTTCAAGATGCTTTAAACATTCCTCCATACTTTTCACCTGAAAATTCAACATAACAGACTGCTCTTTTGGAAAATAATCACTTTCCTCCGAAAAAAATGAAAAGACCGTTTGATTTCCGGAACCAGGGGTTATAATTGCTCCATTCCATTCCTCCACGGGAATGCCCAGTACCTCACTATACCAAGTTTTTAAAGTATCCATTTGCTTGGTTCTCCAAAAAACACCGCCGAACCCAATAACCTCCATTTATAAACACCTCTATTTCATTTTTTCTATCATTAAAAGTTTCTCCATATTGAAGTAATTTCCTTCAAATATTACCAACATACCCCTAAATAAGGTAAACTCTTTGATATAAGGAACTTCAACATAGATGGGGTGTTTAAATTGATTAAAGCGATAATCTTTGATTTTGATGGTTTAATAGTGGATACCGAAACTACATGGTATGAGTGTTATCGGGAGGTATTAGCTTCCCTTAACTTGGAGCTTTCGATTGAGCAATTTTCAAAGGTAATCGGGACGACAGATGAGGTTTTATATGAATACATCCGAGAAAACCTCAAGAATCCCGTCGATCGAGTGGAAATTGAAAGTGCAGTTAGGGATATTTTTGCAGGAAAAATGGGGGAGCCTACTTTACGGGAAGGTGTCGAGGATTATTTAAAAGAAGCGAAGGAATTAGGGCTGAAAATCGGCTTAGCCTCGAGTTCTAGAAGAGAATGGGTGGAAAGTTATTTGAAAAAGCTGGGGATATTCCACTATTACGAAGTTATCAAAACAGGGGATGAAGTAGCTAAGGTGAAGCCCGATCCTGAACTTTATGTTAAGGCAGTTGAGGAGTTAGGCATCAAACCGGGTGAAGCGGTTGCGTTCGAAGATTCCGTGAATGGCCTCATCGCCGCAATTGGCGCAGGGGTTCATTGTGTAGTCGTCCCTAATCAAGTCACCGCTCATTTAGTGTTTCAAGGTCACAGTCATCGATTGTCATCAATGGCGGAAATGAGTTTGAAGGAAGTTCTTCAGATTGTGGTGGGTGGATGTAATTAAAGGGTTAAAAGGTGCCGGCACCACTATTTGGTGTCTGGCACCTTTTCTCACTTTAAGACTAACCAAAGATTCATATATTTGGTAAAATTGAGATAGAATGAGTTAGCAGAATTTACCTCTTAGATCCCCATCTTATTATTTCCAACTTACTAGATTCCCATTTTTAATTAAACAGACAAAAGGAGCATAGAATAATGGTATCAACACTACAACCTCATATCAGACTAGGAACACAGCATTCCGCACAGTATGCCTTGCTGCCAGGAGACCCTGGCCGTGTCGCCGAAGTGGCAAAGTACTTAGAAAGTCCTGAAGAACTAGCCTATAACCGTGAATTCAAAACTGTCAAAGGCCTTTACAAAGGAATCCCGGTTTTGGTAACCTCCACCGGAATAGGCGGAGCGTCTGCCGGAATCGCCATCGAAGAACTAAAAAATATCGGTGTAAAGGCGATGATCCGCATCGGCAGCTGCGGTGCCCTCCAAGCCCGTTTGCGGATTGGCGATTTGGTCATTGCCTCTGGTGCAGTAAGGAATGACGGGGCATCCAATGCCTATATTGACAAGTCCTATCCAGCCGTACCTGATACGGAATTACTGCTGCATGCGGTAAATGCGGCGAAACGCACTAAAACAAATTATCACGTGGGTATTGTCAGATGTCATGACAGCTTTTATACTGATAGAGAACAGAAAATCGACAATTTTTGGTCAGAGAAAGGGGTCTTGGCCTCGGATATGGAAACAGCCGCCCTGTTTGTGGTCGGGAGCTTGCGCGGCATCAAAACTGCGTCCATTTTAAATGTCGTTGTCGAGAGGGAAGGAGACTTGGAAGAAGGAATCAATGATTACGTTGACTCAAAGTCAGCCAGCAAGCGTGGGGAAGAAGCCGAAATTATCACCGCACTTGAGACAATCGTTTCCTATCATTCTAGTTTTCAAATATAAAAGGGGGTTATAAGGATGAATAACAAAAGCATGTGGTCGTTCCGTTTTTCTACAGCCGCTCTGGTTCTCATTCCAGTGGCAGTCGGTGTCAACTACATCGGGAAGTTTATTGCCGGTGTTTTGAAGCTGCCATTATGGCTGGATTCCATCGGCACGGTTTTGGCAGCAATGCTCGGTGGTCCGATCGTTGGGGCACTAGCCGGAGCTATAAACAATATCATTTACGGGTTAACAGTTGATCCAATCTCATTTGTTTATGGAATTACCAGCGTCGCAATTGGTTTAGCAGTCGGGATTCTTTTTTACAAAGGCTATATCTCAAGCTTCGGGAAGGCGATTGTTGCGGGATTAATTATCGGACTAGTGGCAACCATTGTCTCCACCCCGATTAATATCGGTTTCTGGGGCGGGCAGACAGGAAACGTCTGGGGCGATGCGCTGTTTGCCGCTGTGCTTGCAAAAACAGACTCCGTTTGGCTCGCGTCTTTCCTCGATGAAATTGTCGTCGATGTGCCGGATAAATTATTGGTTGTGTTAATCAGCTTCGGAATTTTTAAAGGCTTACCGCGAAATGTGGTGCAATTATACAATAACAATGACAAAGTGGAAACATTGGATTAATTCTATAACTCTACCAATGAGGGCTCGCCGATTGGCGGGTCTTCATTTAATATTTGACCCTTAAGGTAAATTGCAGGAAAATTAAGGTATATTGAAGGAAAGCTGGTGACGCTTCTTGAAGTCGATTAGCTTGTATGTGGACAGGAAGTCGTTCGTCCATGATGTCGACCCTATCACAAAACTAATCTATATTTTATTTGCCATTTTGATTCCGATTATTCTCCCGACCTTTACGATCTCGTTTATCTGTGTCGGAATAAGTATTTTGCTATTGATATTGGCCGGAGTTTTTCGAAAAGCTTTGCCAGTATTCGGATTTGTCTTCCTTGTCCTGATCACCGTTGTCATCATCCAGGGACTGTTTAAACCGGAGAACGAAACGGTTCTGTTTCAAATTGGCCCAGTGACCATGTATCAGGAAGGACTGCTGTATGCTTTAAAAATTACCCTGAGGGTCATCAATATTGTCGGTGCGTTCATGATACTGGTGCTGACGACGAAACCATCCGACCTTGTCGAGGCATTGGTGCGTAAAGGAATGTCGCCAAGAATCGGCTACGTCATTGTTTCTGTATTTCAAATTATCCCGGAAATGATGGCCTCGATGAGTACAATTACTGACGCGCAACGGTCACGTGGAATGGAGACAGAAGGGAATCTGCTTGTCCGGATTAAAGCCTTCCTGCCGTTATTGGGGCCGGTTGTGTTAGGGTCGTTGATCAATACGAAAGAGCGGGCGATGGCTTTGGAAGTGCGGGGCTTCAATTCCCGGACGCCAAAGACATATTTGAACGAGGAGAAAACCTATACCCACAGCAAATGGATTCAAACCATCCTGCTGCTTCTTACAATAGGAGCCATTGCCTGGAGGATCTTTTTATGAAAAAAATAATCGTCGAAGGACTTAAATATAAATATCCATTAGCTGAATCACTTGCGCTAAAAGATATTTCTTTTGAAGTGGATGCAGGCGAGTTCATCGGAATAATCGGCAAAAATTCTGCGGGGAAATCGACGCTGTGTCAGGCGCTGGTCGGACTCGTGCCGCATTTTTATAAAGGGGCATATGGCGGTAAAGTTCTTGTGGACGGGCTCGAGGTTAAGCAACGTACGATAGCAGAACTTGCATTAAAGGTTGGAATGGTGTTTCAAAACCCGTTCACTCAGGTGACAGGCTCAAAAATGACTGTTTATGAGGAGATTGCCTTTGGTCTTGAGAATATCGGCTTGCCTCGGGAGGAAATGCTGACTACCATTGAAGAAGTACTAGCGTTATTAAAAATACAACACGTCAAAGACCATAATCCCTTTGATCTGTCCGGGGGCCAAATGCAGCGGATGGCCATCGCCAGCATCATCGCCATGAAACCGGAAATTCTCGTGCTTGATGAACCTACTTCCCAGCTAGATCCAGCTGGTTCAGACGAAGTCTTTCGGGCCATTCAAGATTTGAGCCAGCATGGGATCACGGTGGTCATGGCCGAGCACAAAATGGAAAAAGTGGCTCAATATTGCCATCGGGTTTTACTGCTTCATGACGGCCAAATAGTAGATTTTGACACACCTGAAGCCATTTTTTCACGAGATGATTTAGAAGCCTACGGTGTCACAGCCCCTGTTTATACACAAGTGTGCAGAGCGCTGGGGGCGAAAAAAGCAGGCAGTGATTATTACCCGGTTACGCTTCAGGATGCGGAAGCGGCACTGCGAGGTGTTGGCAAATGATGATGAAAGTATCCAATCTAACTTTTTCCTATAATCAAGCCCAGGAGCCGGTGCTTTCCGGAATCAATTTGGAATTCGACCGTCGGTCAACAGCCATAATCGGCCAGAACGGGGCCGGAAAAACCACCTTTGTAAAGCTGTTAAAAGGACTGTTGAAACCGGATGAAGGGGACATTCTGATTCAGAATCACAGTGTAAAAATGAAGACAGCAGCCGAATTAGCCAGAACCGTTGGGCTTGTGTTTCAAAATCCAAACGATCAGATTTTTAAACGAACGGTTCTTGAAGAAGCGATGTTTGGGCTGCTTAATATTAAAATGGGCCGGCATACAGCCGAAAAGCAGGCTGTTAAGGCATTGAAGCTGGTAGGACTTGAAGATAAACTCGAAATGAACCCCCATGACCTTAGCCTTTCGGAAAAAAAGCTGCTCTGTATTGCTTCGATTGTGGCAATGGAACCGGACATCATCATCTTAGATGAACCTACCATCGCTCAGGACCATGCAGGCAAGGAAATCATCGGGAAGATTATTAAGGAGCTGACACAGAAGAATAAGCTCGTCATGACCATCATACACGATATGGACTTTGTTGCTGAGAATTTTCAGAGGACGATTGTGTTTAACAAAGGGAAGGTCCTGCTCGATGGTGAAACCCGGGAGGTCTTTTCTAAAAAAGAAATCCTGGCTGAAGCTAATGTGGAAGCACCAGGGATTACGCAATTAGCAGAACGGTTAGGTTATCAGCATACGATTTTAACGGTTGAAGAATTTATTAAGGCTGCAAAATAAAGAAGGGTGTCAGACACCACCTTAGGGTGTCGTCTGATACCCTTTTTATTTTTTTAAATTAGTGAGTTAATTCACTTTTTTATAAATCCTTTGTGCTATATAATGGATTCAAGATAGTTCACAAAATTGTCAAAAATAAAACTTGTCCAATGTATAGATAGGGAAATCTATTATGGAGGGAACTGGCTATGTTACGCGCGGCAATTGCAGGTGTAGTGGGGTTTGTACTTGTTTTTATCGAATCAATGATCGTTATGAAACTAAAAGGCTATGTCACAATCGAATTTGGCGGAATTGTTCCATTTATTAATGTGTGGGCGATGAACTTCTTCTTCGTCTTTGCCATCATGACTCAGGTAACAAATTGGTATTATAACAGAGAAAGTCTTGAAGAGGATAATAGCTATTAAAAATGGAGCGCCGCAAATGCGGCGCTTTTCTCATGGGTCGAAGAAAAGTGAATTTGATATTGCCCGATGAGGGGCCAGGAGGGGTTTGGCGGGAAAAAAGAAGGCACGATTTTACCCGACGAGGGGCCAGGAGGGGTTTGGCGGGAAAAAAGAAGGCACGATTTTACCCGATGAGGGGCCAGGAGGGGGACTGACGGTAAAAAAGAAGCCATGATTTTACCCGGTGAGGGGTCTGGAGTGGGGTCATCGGTAAAAAACAAGCCATGATATTGCCCGAAGAGGGGTCTGAAGAGGGAGCAACGGTAAAAAAGAAGCCATGATTTTACCCGGTGAGGGGTCTGGAGTGGGGTCATCGGTAAATAAGAAGCCGTGATTTTACCCGATAATGGGGGCAGAAGAGGGCATCGGTAAAAATCCAAAAATAATAAGACCGGGCCGAGCCCGGTCTTACTTCCTATGCATTTTAAACTGCAAAAACAACTCATTATAGTAAGCCAAGTTCCTTTTGCCGAGGTTTTCGTAAACCTCTAGCTTCTCGGTCAATTCTGGTGATGGATAGAACCGCTCATCCTCCACGACATCCTTAGGCAGGTGCTTTAATGCTGCCTTGTTTGGTGTGGAGTAACCGACATACTCTGTATTTTGCGCGGCCACCTTGGCATCAAGCATGAAATTGATGAACTTGTGCGCCCCGTCCACATTTTTTGCTGTTTTCGGAATGACCATATTATCAAACCACAAATTGGAGCCTTCCTTTGGAACCACATAATCCAAATTCTCGTTTTCCGACATGATTTCGGAAGCATCACCAGACCAGACGAGGCCAATAGAAGCCTCTTCATTGGCCATAAGCATCTTGATTTCGTCGCCGACAATCGCTTTAACATTTGGCGTCAACGTATCAAGTTTATTTTTCGCCTTAAGCAAATGCGCTTTATTGGTATCATTTAATGAGTAACCCAAACTATTGAGTCCCATCCCCATAACCTCACGGGCCCCGTCAATTAGGAGAATTTCATTTTTAAAAGCAGGATCCCAAAGATCGTTCCAGCTGGTGATTTTTCTGTTATCCAGCTTGCTTGAATTATAAACAATACCTACAGTTCCCCAGAAGTAAGGAATGGAATATTTATTATCCGGATCGAACGGCAGGTTCATAAATCGCTCATCAATATTCTTTAAGTTTGGCAGTTTCGAATGGTCTAGCGGGATTAACAAATCTTCTTGGCGCATTTTATCAATCATATACTCAGACGGAACCGCCACATCATAGCTGGTGCCGCCCTGTTCAATCTTTGTCATCATCGCCTCATTGGAATCAAACGTTTCATAAATAACTTTGAGGCCGGTTTCTTTTTCAAACCTTTTAATCAAATCCTCATCAATGTAATCGCCCCAGTTATAGACAGTCAGCGTGTTGCCGCCGGAATAACCCTGGGATGCATTCAGATGGGAAATCACCCCTAAAAGAATCCCAGAAACTACGACAATGATCAGAAAAAAACGAACGAGATTCTTCATCGCTTGTGCACCCCCATCCCATTAACCTTGGAAGCCCTTGTAATAAAGTAATAGATGACGACAAGCAGCATTGTAAATAGGAACAAGAGGGCCGACAATGCATTAATATTTAACGAGATACCCCGTCGTGCCAGCGAGTAGATTTCTACTGACAGCGTGGAAAATCCGTTACCTGTTACGAAAAAGGTGACCGCAAAGTCATCAAAGGAATAGGTTAATGCCATGAAAAATCCTGCCCATATTCCTGGGGTAATATAGGGAAGGATGACCTTGGTGAAAATATTCCAACGCCCAGCACCCAAATCCCTTGCGGCATCAATCAGCGATGGACTCATCTCCAACAATTTTGGCAGTACCATTAAAACAACAATTGGAATGCTAAAAGCAATATGTGACATTAACACCGAATAAAATCCGAGCTTTATCCCGGCCATCGTGAACAAGATTAAGAACGAGGCGCCGATGATGACATCCGGACTGACAATTAAAACATTGTTTAATGAAAGCAACGTGTTTTTTGCTTGCCGTTTCTTTGCCAAATAGATGGCTAGCGCACCGATGATCCCTATGATGGTCGAGACCAATGCCGATAACAAAGCAACCACAATCGTATTCAGGACGATGATCAATAGCCTTGTATCCTGGAATAGCTCACGGTACCAATCCAGTGAAAATCCCTCAAATTCATACATTGTATCACCGCTGTTGAATGAATAAAAAATCAGAAAGAAAATCGGTGCATACAGGATAAAAAAGATGATGACCAAAAACAGTTTGGAAAACGGAGTAATTTTTTTATCCACCTTACACACCCCGCTTCCTGGTATTCGTGAGTACCATAATCAAAACCATCGCAATAATTAAAAACACCGCAATGGTTGAACCCATTCCCCAATCTTGAGTAACGAGGAAATGCTGTTCAATCGATGTTCCAAGGGTGATCACTCGGTTTCCGGCAATTAAACGTGTCAGCATGAACAGAGAAAGTGCCGGGATAAATACAACCTGACAGCCAGATTTCACACCATCAAGCGTCAACGGAAAAATCACCCGGGTAAACGTGGTCCATTTCGATGCACCTAAATCGCTGGCTGCATCAAGCAAGGTTGGATTCAGTTCATTTAAGGCATTAAAAATTGGCAAAATCATAAACGGAATAAAAATATAAACCGAGACAAACACAAAGCTGAAATCAGTAAATAGAATTTGCTTCGAACCAATACCAATGAGTTCTAAAAAGCTGTTGGCCGCACCGTAAGTCCCGAAAATTCCAAGGAAGGCATAGGCCTTCAACAATAAATTGATCCAAGATGGGACAATAATCAGCAGCAGCCATAATTGCTTGTGTTTCGTTTTCGTCAACAACAGCGCAGTTGGGTAGGAAATCAACAGTGCGAACGCTGTGATCAAAAATGCATACCAAAACGAGCTTAATGTCATTTTTAAATATACAGGTGTAAAAAACTTTTGATAATTGATCAGTGATAAATTTCCTTCAATATCGAATAAAGAATAATAAACTACGAGAACAATCGGCGCCACTACAAATAAGAGCATCCATAGGAAATAAGGGATGGAATATAGATGGCGGGTCAGTTTATTTTCCATGGCCGGAACCCTGCCCATCATCACCATAAGCTTCTAACCGACGGTCGAATTCTTCCTCAGTCTCCCCGTGCCGCATGACATGAATCGCTTCAGGGTCAAAATAAAGCCCAATCTCATCACCGACATTAGCCTTTTTCGTGGAATGGACGAGCCACTCATTTCCGTCACCATCATAGCAGCTAAGCTCATAATGAACGCCGCGGAATAATTGTGAATCCACTCTAACTTGCAGCTTGCCGCGATCTAAAGTCGTAATCTCTAAATCCTCCGGGCGGATGACGACTTCAACAGCTTCATTCTTATTAAACCCCTCGTCAACACAATCAAATTCCTTACCGGCAAATTCCACTAAGTGATCCCGCAGCATCCGTCCGTCAACAATATTGGACTCACCGATAAAATCAGCCACAAATCGGTTTATTGGCTCATCATAAATATCGGTAGGTGTGCCGCTTTGTTGAATTTTCCCTTTGTTGAGAACAAAAATTTCATCGGACATTGCCAGCGCTTCTTCCTGGTCATGGGTAACAAAAATGAAGGTAATCCCAAGACGACGCTGCAGTTCCCGAAGTTCGTATTGCATTTCAGTACGAAGCTTCAAATCGAGCGCGGATAGCGGTTCATCAAGCAAGATGACTTCTGGCTCGTTTACAATTGCTCTGGCAATGGCGACCCGCTGCTTTTGCCCGCCAGACATTTCTTTGATTTCGCGCGTTTCATATCCTTGAAGGTTAACAAAACTCAATGCTTCTCGAACCTTTTTGGTTATTTCGCTGTTTTTTAACTTTTTTATACGTAAGCCGAATGCGACATTTTCAAACACATTTAAATGGGGGAACAACGCATAATCCTGAAACACCGTGTTCATCTTGCGCTTATTGGCTGGAACATGATTAATTTTTTCCCCATTAAAATAAATATCGCCGCTTGAAGGCTCGGTAAATCCAGCAATTAATCGCAATATGGTTGTTTTTCCACATCCGGAAGGACCTAGTAAGGTGTAAAATTTCCCTCGTTCAATTTCAAAACTAACATCTTGAAGCACAGGTGGATCGTTATCGTATTGCTTTGTAACATGGTTAAACTGGATAATGTCATTATTTGGCAATATAGCCACCCCCTTGTATATTCCTCTATTGCTATTAGATTCGGGAACAATTATACAGTAACTGACTAAAAATTCAATCATTGTTTGTTTATATGCAAAAAAAAGCGCCCCATTCCACAGGGGAACGAGGCGTCTTTTAAAAGTTAAGCGTTGCTTTTGACAGGTTCGCTATTTTTGAAAACTGTTTTGCGGATGAATGGAACCACCCAGCGGTCAAGACCAAAGCGTCCAGCGTTATAACCAGCAGTTAAGATGATGAAACCAAGCAAAATGTCAGTTGGGTTATGAGATACTGTTCCGGCAGCGAAGAAAGAGAAGTTCATCAATAAGCCAAAGAACATGGCAGCAGTTGTTAAGCAGCCCAAGAGTAATCCTAAACCGATCAATGTTTCACCGACAGGAACAACTACGTTGAAAATATCGACGTTTGGAAGAGCGAAACCTTTTAAGAATTCAACATACCAGCCGTAAACCATAGCACCGTCTGGGCCTTTAACCGGGTTAGCAATAACACCTTTCAGGAATCCGGAAGCATCAAACCCGCCAGTTAATTTATGAAGACCTGCAGTAAACCAAGAATAACCAAGATATAGACGTAACACAGTTAGTATACCAGCGGCAATTTTGTTTTCTCTTAACCAATTTGCAAACATTTGAAACATCTCCTTAGAATGTTTAATAAGTTATAAATAATTACTACACTATTAATATAGCAAATTCATTTCGAATTGAGAGTAGTTTGTGCATTTATTCACATTTCTGTAAAAAAGTCTTGAACAATTTGTTACATAGCAATAGTGAAAAGGTTTTCTTTCATAAAATATGGAAAAAACTCTTGATTTAACTAATACAATTAGTTAAAATAAAACTAACGATATTAGTTAAAAGGGAGATGGATAAAATGAGAGTGATTCAAAAGGGGTACTTATATCAAGTGACGTTTATGGCCAATGTGTTTCCGGTTAATTGCTATTTAGTGGAGGAAGAGGATGGTTTGACCCTGATTGATGCGGCACTTGATTTTGGCACAAAGGGAATTATTCAAGCAGCCAAAAAAATTGGAAAGCCGATTACCAAAATTGTCTTGACCCATGCCCATGGCGATCATGTCGGGGCGCTTGATTCATTAAAAAAACTCCTTCCTGATGCTCCGGTTTACATTTCGGCCCGCGACAGCCGATTAATGTCCGGTGATACCTCGCTTGATGAGGACGAGGAACAGACCCCAATTAAAGGAGGAGTTCCTAAAGATTTAAAAACGCAGGCCAATGTATTATTAAAGGAAGGAGACTTCGTTGGTTCCCTCAAGGCTTTTGAGACGCCAGGCCACACACCAGGGTCGATGTCATTTCTGGATACCCGGACCAATGCAATTATTGCCGGAGATGCGTTTCAAACACGCGGAGGAATTGCTGTTTCCGGAGATATGAAGTTGTTTTTTCCATTCCCGGCATTAGCCACGTGGAGTAAAAAAACCGCATTAAGAAGCGCCAAAAAGTTGGTGGATTTACAGCCGAGTTTGCTGGCAGTTGGACATGGGGAACTCATTGATAATCCACTAAATTTAATGGCAAAAGCTGTTCAGACTTTTGAAGGTAAATTGAAATAAAGGAGCATTAGCATGTCACCAAGACCAAAATTTGCACTCGATTTAGCAACGATACTCGAAGCGGCAGGGGAACTGGCCAACGAACAAGGACTGCAGGAGGTTACGCTCGCGAATTTGGCAAAAAGGCTAAATATTCGCCCGCCTTCCTTATATAATCATTTTGATGGACTGTCTGGTTTACGAAAAAACCTTGCCATTTATGGCCTGAATAAACTGTATGAGGAAATGATGCAGGCGGCAGTGGGTGTGTCAGGTACTGAGGCAATCCTTTCAATAAGCCGTGCTTATGTGGTATTTTCCCGAAAGTATCCCGGGATATATGAAGCGACCCTGGCAGCACCTGACCCGAAGGATGTTGTAGCACATCAGGCTGGGGGTAAGATTGTTGAACTATTAGTCCGAGTGCTTCAGACGTATAATTTGGAGGGCGATATCGCCTTGCATGCTGTCCGGGGCTTGCGCAGTATTTTGCACGGTTTTTCCTCCCTGGAGCAAAGAGGCGGGTTCAAAATGGCATTAGATCTAGATGAGAGCCTGGAGATTATTATTAAAGCGTTTATCGAAGGAATCCGTAAGGGAGAATGAGCCCCTTGCGGATTTTTTTCCAGAGATATTAAAGGATAAATTTGATATAATGAAGGAAATTTTTCAATTTAAAGGATGATTGTTATGCGGAAACAGGAAAACTACGGGTTGCTGCTCGACACGGAGACTACCGGATTAGGTCCAACCAAGGATGAAGTCATTGAACTGGCAGTGAAGCTTTTTTCCTACCGGTCTGATACTGGCGAAATACTGGATATCCTCGAAGAAGAATCCTTTCTGCGAGAACCACTTTCTACTACGGCGCGAAGGAATTATAATCAAGCGTTCCGCGTTCACGGCATTCCCTTTGATGATGTAAGAGGGAAAAGTTTTCTCGATGGAAAAATTAAGACTTATTTTCACCGGGCAGAGGCTGTTTTCGCACATAATGCATCCTTTGACCGCAGCTTTCTTTTTCACATGTACCCGGAAGTCAACGACCTAAAATGGTATTGCACGATGAGAAATGTCCCTTGGAAACAGTATGGCTTTCCAAATGGCAAGCTGCTCACGCTTTTGCAAGCGCATGAGATTACAAACTATCAAACACATAGAGCGATGGATGATATTACATACCTGATGGAATTGATGAAAAGGGTTAGTCCAAAGGGAAATCTGTATCTTCACGAAGTCCTGGAAAACGGGCCGATGCGGAAGTACCAGCCTGCCACTTCCAGAACGAGAATGGGTTAACTAAAAAAGCTCTGATGCACACAGGATGCATTCAGAGCTTTTTTGCGTATCTATTTATTGGTGTGCTCCCTCAGTAAACACTTGGAATGTGACCCCAAATTTGTCCGTAACACTACCATAGGCTGGGCTAAAGAAGGTTTCCTGCAGCGGCATTTCTACTTTTCCTCCGTCTGAGAGTCCATCGAACATTTTCTTCGCCTTTTCTGCATCGTCTGTAGAGATACATATCGTTACTTGTGTGCCGGTTTGATGTGGCTGTCCCGGGAATGTATCAGAAAACATAATTTCAGAATCACCCACTTTAATAGTAGCATACTTACACGATCCTTCGCTTCAGCAGGAAGCGGGAAATCAGGATTCTCTGGCATTTCTCCAAAAGATTGTTGAAACAAAACTTGAGCTTCTAAAGCTCTCTCGTAGAATTGAATGGCTTCCCGTGCATTTCCATCCATCACTAAATAAGGTATTAATCGTACTGTCATAAACATTCGCTCCTCGAAAAAATTTTATTAGTTAATTTTTTAAAAAAGAAATCCACACAGGTGACAGTATTAACTAATATTTACATTATAAGACAGAGAACTTATGTTCGCAATGTATTTACTAAATATAAATGAAATAAACATCATGGAAAAGTTGTAAAAGCGGGTAATATGGTGTAAAATTACACTAAATAAGATGGTGATACTATCCTCCAAAGGTGGGAAGGACAATAATGAAAAAAACAGTTATTACCCTGCTGCTGATTTGCCTATTAAGTTTCCCTTACGTTTTTTTCGCCATGTATCTTGATTTTTCTAAGGGGTCCATGTTAGGTTATGGGATCATGGTCGGTATGAGTCTGATATTGGGTTACACAACCAGATTTTCTGCGGCACTTCCAGTTCTCGTTCTCGGAAATCTGCTTTCCTTTGCCATTTCCTATTACCTCAATACGTCAATGGCAGTGAGCGAAAAATGGGGCTGGTATTTCAAACCTCTTACATCACAACAGCTCTTAATACTAGTAAGCATCCTTAACCTAATCCCTCAAATCATTGGAATAAAAAGCTTCCGAAACTCAAAAGACAACGACAAAAAGGCAAAGGTATAATCCTTTGCCTTTTCCATACTATTGGAGAATTTATAACTATCCGCCCGGGGAGGACAAATGTCCACGGGTGGTGCCTGATACCATTGATTGAAATTACTTATTTAAAGGTTCCAATGTACTTCGATTGCGGCCGGTAGATGGTGTTGTTTTCGGCTTGCTCCAAGATGTGGGCTGTCCAGCCGACAATCCTGCTGGCGGTGAACGTTGGTGTGAATAGGTCTGCTTGCATGTTGATGGATTTCATGATGGCTGCAGCATAAAATTCTACATTTGTATAAAGCGACCGGCCTGGTTTTAGTTCCTCCAACACTCTGACTGCTGTTTCTTCTGCAGCGATTGCAAGGTCAAGCCATTCATCCTGTCCAACCAAATCAAGTAATTTCTCCTTTAAGGCAATGGCACGCGGGTCATGCGTTTTATAAACCCGATGTCCAAACCCCATTAATCGCTCGCCTTTCAACAATTTATTGCGCATCACTTTTTCAGCATCCCCAACTGCAGCAACCTCATCCAACAGCTCGATGACTCCCGAAGGAGCACCACCATGAAGCGGCCCTTTCATCGTTCCGATTGCCGATGTCACAGCAGATACCAAATCCGATTCAGTCGATGATGTCACCCTTGCGGAAAAGGTAGAGGCGTTCATGCCGTGTTCGAGGGTGAGGATCATATAGGTTTCGAGTGCTTTCACGTGTGCTGCCAAAGGCATTGTCCCGTTAAGCATATAAAGGTAATTGGCGACATGGTCCAATTCATCCTGAGGGGGGACAAACTCTTTTCCTTCCAATTGCCTTTTGCGATAAGCGATGATTGTTGGAGCGAGGGCTGTCATTCGAATTGCCTGTGTAATGGTCGGCTTCCAGTCATATTTAGTATTTCCGGCCTCAGCGGAAATGACTGTTCTCATCACACTCATCAGATCCGTCCTCAGAGGAAGGAGGTCGATTATTTTTTTCATATATTCCGGTAACTTACGATAACTTACTAACTCCTGTTTCAGAGACCTTAACTGAACTTCATCTGGTAAATAACCATGCCAAAGAAGATAAGCAACTTCCTCAAAGGAGTAACGTTTAGTGAGGCTCCCTATCTCATATCCGCGATAAATAAGCTGCCCCTTTTCACCATCGATATGGCTGATTAACGTTTCAGCAGCGACGACTCCTTTTAACCCCTTTTGAATCATAAAAAATCTCCCCTTTCCTTATTTACTAATAGTCTATAGAATGAATGTAATTAAAAAAATTAAATAATTTTAAATTCATTGATTACTATTTTTAATAAGGAGGAGAGTAGAGTATGGAATTCCAATGGCTTACTACATTTATCACTGCTGCTGAATACGGGAATTTTCGCAGGACGGCCGAAATCCTATATATTTCGCAGCCATCTGTCACCGTTCATATTAAACAATTGGAACAAGAGCTTGGGATTCAATTGTTTGAGCGGGACGGAAAAAGAGTGAAATTGACAGAAGCGGGGAGAAGATATCTGGTTCACGCCAAAAAACTGATACAGGTTTATCAAGGCGGGCTCGAGGACATTCAGTCCTTCAGCCAAGGGTATTCAACGAAGTTTTCTATCGCGATCTCACCCTTGATTGCGGATACGATTCTCCCGTATGTGTTAAAAAGTTACACGAACAAGCATCCAGAAGTGGAGATTTCGGTAAAGATTATAGAATCAGAAGGTATTGAACAAGCGGTTTTAAAAGAGGAAGTGGATATTGGACTGTCTTGTCTCAACAGTCGGCACCCTGAATTAATTAGCAATCTCTTATATAATGACCGGGTAATCCTGGTTGCTCCGCATGACGGACGGGATTCTGAATCGGCACCACCCTTGGATGAAGAAGAGGTGCTAACTTCTAACTATCTATTGACACACAATCATCCAGGTTACTGGGATGGCCTTTGTCACGCGGTAAAAAATAAATACCCAAGTGTGAAAATGATGAAAGTATCCCAAGTTCATATTACGAAAAGATTCATTGTCGAAGGATTGGGGGTCTCCTTTCTGCCAACATCTACAGTCAGAAGGGAGTTGTTAGAAGGAAGGCTCTTAGAAGTAGATTGTCAGACAATCCATTTACCTGAAGCCAACACCTACGCCATCATGAAATACGAGCACACCAAACAAAAAGAATTCCTGGAGTTTATCTCAAACTATCGAATTTAATAATGGTGTCAAAAAATGGTGTCAGGCACCATCCGTGGACAAATGTCCGTGTAGGGTGGACATTCGTCGGTGGTGCCTGACAGTAAAGCCTGTTACTTCAATTTTGTTAGGTATCTTTCGGTTACGATATTTCGGTGGTGAATTTCGTGACCCGCGATGATGTAGGCGATGGCCCGGGTGGTGACCGCGAGATTATTGGCGTTCCCGACGTTTGTCCATGCTTCCTCTGGCATGTTTTCTATTAAAGTGATGGTTGCCTTGCGCACTGCTAGAAAATCTGCAAGGACGTTTTTCAATGGCAAGTCACTCATTTGCGCACCCGCAATATAATCATTTTCATCAAATCCTGCCAGTGGAGTCTTGTCTCCTCGGCCGACCCGAAGCAGCCTGTAGCTCATAATTCTCTCAGTATCGGCCATATGGCAAAGAACTTCTTTTATGCTCCATTTACCAGGTTCGTAGCGAAAATGTTCATCTTCTACTGAAATCCCTTCGAACAACGAAATCACATTTTCTAGGTTTTCTTTTAGAATCGATAAAATATCCCCTTCTGGAACTAATCCAACATATGGTACGTAATAGTCGGGAAACTCATTGTTATTTGGACGCTGAACCACGCTTAAAAACTCCCTTCCAATCATTTATTTTTCCATAAACACTATCCTTATTTTATTATCAATTTCCGTAAAATACCAATAAAAAAGCTGCTGCCCGGTTCAACTACCCAAGCAACAGCTTTTGAATACTATTTAAACATCCTATCAAAACGAACACGCTTGTTTACGAAATACATTACTGGCATACCGACAGCCATGACCACGAATTCACCTGCAGCAGTTGTTAACCATGTAAACATGAATGGCAGATCAAATGCCAAATGTAACTCAAGCGCAATCAGGAACATCGTAAATGTAAATACGACTGTGTTCACAATCATTCGTGCCCAGAGACCTTTGATAAACTTGGCGCACATGATTGTAATGAACAAGGCAATTAACGACTGGCCGACACCGAAGATGAGGTCATAGGCCTTCATTGGCGAGAAAAATAAATTCGTTAAAAATACCCCTAAAATAATTCCATATAAATACTTTTTGTTGAAAACGATGAGGTGGTTGAACATTTCCGAAACCCGGAACTGTACCTGTGTAAAACCGAATGGCTGAATTAATGCTGAAACCACGATATACAAGGCTGCCACGATTCCGTTTACAACAATTTCCTTTACTCTGCTGCCCGACTGACCGGAGGCAGCTGCTCCGTTTCCAGCACCCATTTGTGCCAGTGACTTTGTTGGGTTTTCCATATTCACTTCTCCTTAGTTTTTTATAGTGGGAGGTTCTCGAACCACTCAGTTTTATACTTCCAAACTAATATATTAATATAAACCAATGGCTTGGTCAATTCCACTTTTTTGAAAAATAATGAAACTCCTTGTTTATAAAAACGTATAACATAGAAAAAATAAAGGGGGCGGAACCATGTTTGAATACAAATTTGAAAAAATAGAATTAAGCAAGTTAAGCGGAAAACCGAAAGAAAGCTATCAAGATATCATTCATCAAAATGCTAGGAAAGGATGGCGGCTGGTGCAAATTTTTGCTCCGGGGGTAGGTGCTTACGGGTCGGCGGCTTACTATGAAGCTATTTTTGAAAGAAGAATAGATTGAAAAAGAAGGTGAAGCTGAAGAATCAGCCTCACCTTCCTTTAATTATGGATTTCACTGATTAATGCATGAATATTGTCTTCGCTGTCTTTAAAAAATGTCATCCATGTCTCACTTTGTCCCATCTTTGCAACCACGTGCGGTTCATCAACGAATTCAACGCCCTTTTCCAACAACTCTTTATAACTGAGCTTAATATCTGGGACTTGAAAATAAACCACAGAGCTTGGATGCGCAAACTGCTCCTTTTCTGGAAGGCTCAGCAGAAGACGCAAGCCGTTACATTCGAAGAAGGCCATTGTATCAGTATTAAACAACAGCGGCAGTTCCAGCTTTTCTTTGTAAAATACAACGGCTCTTTCTATATTTTTTACCGGTACCCCAATTTGTCCAACCTTTTGAATATTTGTCATAAACATTCCTCCTACCCCCACTCATCATAAATCATCCATTTGGATAATTATAGCAATTTTAAAAAAATAATCTAGATAGTCCGATTTTTAAAACTGCATTGTTCATGCTACATTGTTAGTATGAGGGAGGGGACCTGCTCGTGCTGCATCATCTTGAAATATATGTTTCCAATTTAAAGAGGACCATCGACTTTTGGGGATGGTTTTTGACAGAACTGGGTTATCAACAATACCAAAAATGGGATTACGGTATCAGTTGGAAGTATGGGGATACGTATATCGTTTTTGTGCAAACAGAGGAACGTTACCTTGATCCACCATACCACCGCCGGAGGGTTGGGTTAAACCATGTCGCCTTTCATGCGGAATCAAGAGAACAGGTTGACGGTATCACAGAAAAGTTAAAGGAGAAGGACGTGAGCATTCTCTATTCAGACAAACACCCGTATGCTGGCGGCGAGAATTATTATGCTGTGTTTTTTGAGGATCCTGATCGGATAAAGGTCGAATTGGTAGCACCTTGAAAAATAGGATGGAAGGAGAGTGCTGTGTATGAGTTTAGTTGAGATTATTGTCCTCAATGATGAGGATGCCCGCACCGCCGAAGCTCATGGGGCGGACAGGCTTGAACTCGTTTCGGCCATTGGGGAGGGAGGGCTGAGTCCAAGTTACGGTATAATCAGAACTGTTGTGGAGAGTGTACGGATTCCAGTAATGGTAATGGTTCGGCCACATAGTTATTCCTTTACGTATCGAATAGGAGAATGGGCAGCAATGCGTGAGGATATTAGAATTATCCGTGACCTTGGTGCTGCGGGAATTGTATTCGGTGCAATCACGGACATGGGCACGCTGGATAGTGAACTGCTTGGAATGATTCTTGAGGAAAGCAGAGGTCTATCGGTCACGTTTCATCGTGCGATTGATGAGGGAAACACTCTGGAGATCTATCGTTCCCTAATTGAGGGACATTTTGGGGTTCAGCGGGTGTTGACTTCAGGTGGAAAACCAACTGCCATTGAGGGCATTGACACGATAAAAAGCATGATGGAAATCGGCGAGGGGAGTACTCAGTCGCCAATTATCATGCCTGGTTCGGGATTGACAGACAAAAATATTGGTAAGGTACATAAGGAACTGCAAGCTTTAGAATACCATTTCGGTTCAGCGGTCCGGCACGACGGAAGCTTCCGTAAGCCAATCAATGGTAAGGTAATTGAAAAAATAAAGCACGACGTTAGTTGAAAGTTTATGTGTTGGCAGCAAAATTAATAAAGGAACCGGCAAAAATGCCGCCAATAAGGGCTATTGGCGGCAAAACTGATAGCGAAACCGGCAAAAATGCTGCCAATAAGGGCTATTGGTAACAAAACTGATAGCGAAACCGGCAGAAATGCTGCCAATAAGGGCTATTGGCGGCAAAACTGATAGCGAAACCGGCAGAAATGCTGCCAATAAGGGCTATTGGCAACAAAACTGATAGCGGACCCAGCAAAAATGCCGCCAATGAAAGAAATACCCCTTACCCCAGCGTCCGCAGCCCAATCACACCGATAATTATCAGCACTACACTTATTAACCGGCCTATGTTTTTCGATTCCCCGAACAAATACATATTAATCAGCACTGCACCAGCCGTACCAATCCCAATCCAAATCGCATAGGCGATGCTTACTTGCAAATAATTAAACGAGTGATACAAAAGAAGAAAGGAAGCGGTAAAGCCACCGATATATAGCACGCCATTGCGCAGTGATTTCATTTGACTGTATAATTTCAAGCCGGCTGCCCCAACAATTTCAGCTGTTCCGGCTAACAGGACAAACAACCAGCCCATCTTTAGGCAGCCCCCTTTAATGCATTTTCATCATCCCTATTGTCCGCCAAGTTCAAGCCAATAACGCCTATCACAATAAGTAACATAAAAAAGAGTTTACCCATACCGATGGACCCGTCGAACAAAAATACATCCATCAACACCGTTCCAATCGTGCCTACTCCTGAAAAAATGGCATAAACCGTACCGGTAGGAAGCGTTTTGCACGCCTCAGGCAGAAAGTGAAAATCGATTAAAATAATCGTGATAACAATCCCCCATTGCCACCACGTTTCCGCAGTATTAAACCCGTACACCCATAACAATTCAAACAAACAGGTCAAAGCGACAAATATCCAGGCTTTATTCATTTTCTCACCTCTTCATTCACGACCCCGTATAGTATTTTAGGATAGCACAATGCCGGGAAGAAGTTGCCACAGGCAGCTTAAATAAACATGGAAAATGGTGTAAAACTCTCCTGAGCGTGATTTATATCACAAAACACCATCTAACAAACCTTTATAATGTTTTAATTATAGGGGAAAATAAACAAGGGATGGTGAATAAGTTGGATATTCCATTTAGATCACTTTATACAGAAATTGGCGGACAGGAGACGATTGATAAACTTGTCGATGCCTTTTATCCGCGTGTCTATGCCGATCCTGAATTGGCTCCATTATTTGTAGGGGATATGGAAGAAATCAAACGTAAACAGCGAATGTTCCTGCCGCAATTCTTGGGAGGCCCGGCACTCTACAGCCAGGAATTCGGCCCGCCTGCGATGCAGCATCGTCATCTTCCATTTGAAGTTACGCCAAGAAGAGCCAAATGCTGGCTTCGCTGCATGAAAGAAGCATTTCATGAAATTGGTCTTGATCAAAACCCTGCAGGTCTCGCGTTCTATGACCGTTTAACCCAAGTGGCCGGAATTATGGTAAATACTCCGGATAAAGAAGATTAAAAGGATGGACCCTTCCCAATCGTGAAGGGTCCTTTTTGTATCTAGGTGACAAACTTACTATTTTTTAATAAAAAAATGAATTATCATGGATAGAGTGCATTTAATAGTAAATCAGGAGGCCAATTATGCTGAGGCTGGATGAAAAAATTGAATTTGCCGATAAAAATAATGATGTCTTGACGGTTGGAGAGCTTCTTATCGATATGATATCGGCAGACTATGATGATTTTGAAAGTAATACATATCATAAGTTTTTCGGGGGATCCCCATCTAATATTGCTATGAATGTGAAGAAATTAGGCATTTCCTCGCAGGTTGCATCAGCGGTTGGGGAAGATGGATTCGGAAAGTTTTTAATCAATTACCTGCATAATGCTGGAATTGATACGAGCCTAGTTCAGCAGGTAAAAGATTCAACCAGCATGGTGGTGGTAACAAAGAGTAAATCAACACCAGTGCCGATTTTTTATCGTGGTGCAGACTTCCATTTGGCTTACACTTCAAAGCTTGAAGAAGCACTCACCCATACGAAAATTGTTCACTTTTCTTGCTGGCCAATATCTAGGAAACCGGCCCGTGACACCATCGAAATCGCAATACAAACAGCTAGAAAAAATGCTGCATTGGTCTGTTTTGATCCCAATTATCATCCAATGATTTGGGGAAAGGACGAAGATGGTGTGGAGTATGTAAAGTCCATTATCAGCAAGATTGATATTGTAAAACCTTCTGAAGATGATGCGGAGAGATTATTTGGACAAGATACACATGACAATCAATTGAAGAAGTTTCTCGATCTTGGAGCAAAGCTTGTCATCATGACCTTGGGCAAGGAAGGTGCTATCGTTTCGAACGGGGAAGAAACAATCAAACTGGATACTCTGGCAACACAGGTAGTTGATACGACGGGGGCCGGAGACGCTTTCTGGTCAGGATTTTATAGCGCTATCATAAAAGGCTATTCCATAAAACAAGCCCTATCCTTGGGGATGGCAGTTAGTGCCTATAAGCTAAAGTTTGCTGGTGCTGTTACCGATTTGCCGAAACTAGAAGCAATCGAAGAAATGTATCATCTATAGGGGGAGTACACCATGGCAGTGAAAAATCAAGTACAACTGATTACCTATCCGGATTCTTTAGGAGGGGATTTAAAGACTCTCAATGAAATACTGCTAAAATATTTTTTCGATATTTTTAAAGGCGGGGTTCATATATTGCCGCCGTTCCCTTCCTCAGGCGATAGGGGGTTTGCTCCAAAAACCTATTTGGAAATAGAGCCGGCCTTTGGCTCATGGGAGGATATTAGAGCCATCGGGGAAAATTTCGATGTGTTGGTCGATTTGATGGTAAACCATATTTCCCAGCAGTCGGAATATTTTCAGGACTTTCTTAAAAAAGGCAGAGAATCGGAATTTGCCGACCTTTTTATTACTTTGGACAAGTTTTGGGAGGATGGGAGCCCTGTTCAAGATGATATTGATAAAATGTTTCTGCGCCGTCAAAAGCCCTATTCCACTTTTACCATCGAGGAAACAGGGAAAGAAGAGAGGGTCTGGACGACGTTTGGAAAAACGGATCCGTCCGAGCAAATTGATTTGGATATTCACTCAAGCAAAGTAAAACAACTGCTAACAGAGTATTTTACCAATTTTAAAAAACAAAATGTAAAAATTGTCCGGCTGGATGCGGTGGGTTATGTCATTAAAAAACTGGGAACCAGCTGTTTCTTTGTTGAACCGGAAATTTATATGTTCCTAGATTGGATAAAGGGATTGGCAGATTCATTGGAGATTGAATTACTGCCTGAAGTTCATAGTCATTACAGCATCCAATACAAACTGGCCGACTATGGCTGCTGGATTTATGACTTTATATTGCCATTCAGAGTTCTCGAAACTTTAATTAACAAGAATAGTGAGGCACTAAAGGATTATCTTAATACTCGCCCGCACAAGCAATTTACGATGCTCGATTGTCATGACGGCATCCCAGTTAAGCCGGATCTCGATGACCTGATGGATACGAAAGAGGCCAGAAAGATTGTTGATGTCTGTCTGGAGAGGGGATCAAACCTCAGCCTAATCCTATCGGAAGAGCATAAGGGTGAAGATGGCTTTGATGTCCACCAAATTAGGGGTACCTACTATTCAGTACTTAACTGTGATGACGATGCCTACCTTGCTGCCAGGGCGATTCAATTTTTTGCACCTGGTGTTCCCCAAGTTTATTATGTAGGGCTGCTCGCTGGGGAAAATGATTATGAAAATGCGGAAAAAACTGGGGACGGCAGAGAAATCAACCGTCACAATTATAGTGTTGAGGAAATACACCAAGCTCTTGGAAAAGAGGTCGTACAACGGCTATTGAAACTCATCAGATTTAGGAATGAATATGACGCCTTCAATGGGAGATTCACAGTATTGGAATCAGCCCAAGATGAAATCCGTCTTTCGTGGAAGAAGGGCCAGAAAAGTTGTACGTTATTTATGGACTTAAAAACAAACAAGACTACTATCGATTATCTCGATGAAGAAGGCAAGACTGCTCAATATATGGTCTAAGAAGAAAAGCGTTCGTTGCAGCAAAAAGCATTGAACGCTTTTTCTATATAAAAAAAGGATCTAACCTTCAAGAGAAAGATTAAGATCCTATTACCTATTTTAAACCTGGATTAAGAGGTTGAGTGCTTTCACGCGGGACAAGATGATGAATCACATTAATATGTGGGGCTATTTGCTCATGCTCACCCCTGCAAAGTTTAATTAGATTTCTGGTGGCTGTCATCCCAATTTCAACGGCTGAATATTCCACTGTTGATAACCGCGGGCGCATTAATTTTGAAATTTCAAGTCCATCAAAACCAAATACCGAAATATCCTCAGGAACATGAAAGCCACGGTCGTTCAGGTAGTTGATGGCCCCTATGGCCATCGAGTCCGAAGAACAAAAGACAGCGGTTGGCCGCTTGCCTCGTTCAAGTATAGCTGCCATAGCATTGCTTCCGCCTTCAATTGTTAAACTGCTCTCCGCAACCATGCTTTCATCCAGAGGGATTCCCGCATCTGCGAGAGCGTTCTGATACCCTCTATAACGATCTCCCCTGACAGTTTCACCTGTATTCGCCCGGATCATGGCAATGTCCCGATGGCCCTTTAAAATTAGATAGGTCACGGCTTCATAAGACGCAGTGATATTGTCAATATGCACAGACGGAATCAAAGGGTTGGAGGAAATTTGCCCCGCTAGGACAACCGGGATAACATTTTTCCTGGTAATCTCTGAAAATTGTTCATCCCATTGATTTCCCATGAATATGATTCCTTGTACGGAAACAACGTTGCTAAATAAATCAATATAGTGTTTCTCATTTTCCTCGGTACTATCGGTTAACCCGATGACAGTGTCGTATCCATATATTTTGCAAACTCGATTAATTCCTACAATTAAATCATCCAGGACTGTGTTGCTGTACTGCGGGCAGATTACCCCAATTAAAGGCGTTTCTTGCTGTAAAGCCAGGTTTTGTGCAACAAAGGGAAGATAATTTGTTTCCTTTAAAACATCTAATACCCGCTTGCGGATTTCCTCGTTAACTGGCTTGCTGTTATTGATGACTCTTGAAACCGTTGATGTTGAGACACCAGCCATTTTGGCAATCTCCTTAAGCGTGATTTTCATTAGATCACATCCTTATATGAACATGTATTTTGCTAAATGAAATGTAGAAAACTTTTAAGAAATAAATATATTGACCTAGGAAATATTCTGTCATATAATCGGTCTGTAGGCAAGATATTTTCCCGAATTGGGAACGCTTTCTTAAATAAAGGAGATGAGTATATGGGGATCAAAGGTTTTTGGAAAAAATCTGCAGCAATTGGTGTTGCAGCGGCATTAACACTTTCATTGGCTGCCTGTGGTGGCGAAAAGTCAACTGAAGAAGCAAGTGGATCAAAAGATGGTAAGGTCAATATCATCGTCACAAATGCTAAAGGTGAAATTGATGCGCAGTTCAAACAAGCAGCAAAGGATTTTATGAAAGCGAATCCAGACATTAAAATTGAAGTGAATTCAACTGCTGTTGGCGATACGCTTAATGTTTTTGATAAACTGACGTCTTCAGGGAAAACGGTTACATTGGCTATGTTTGAGCCATACGCTGCACTACATAAATACAAAGATGTAGGCATTGACCTTTCAGACAAGAAATGGAATGAAGAAACTGACGTAGCTCTAAAAGACGCTGACGGCAAAGTAGTTGGCTTCCCATTTGCAGTAGAAGGCATGGGATTAGTTTATAACCAACAAGTAGTAGAAAAAGCAGTGGGTGGAAGCTTTGATCCATTCTCCACTAATACAAGAGATAAATTTAAAGATCTTTTAGATAAGATCAAAGCATCTGGTGTTAAGTCTCCAGTAGCTTATCAAACTGAAGCTTGGTCTGTAGGTAACCACTATAGCTCACTATTCTTAAATCAGTCTGAAAATCCTACTACTCTAGCTGATAAATTGGCTGCTGGAAAAGAGGACCTTTCCAAGAATGATGTATGGAATGGTTACTATGACACTATGGAACTATTAGCTTCAAAAGAATATAACAAGTTTGGCGATCGCCCAATTGGCCAATACTACGACGCAGCGCACGTAGCTGTTGGTAGTGGTGAATCTGCTATTCTATTCAACGGTAACTGGGCATTTGACTCCTTGAAGGCTCTTGAAGGTTCCAAGTTTGGATTTATGCCGGTACCAGTTGACAACAATCCTGACAATGAATTGAACAATAAAATCGCTGCTGGTCCAACGCAAGTTTTTGTTATCAATAAAAAGGCTTCAAAAGAGCAGCAGGATGCAGCTGAGAAATTTCTTGAATGGCTTGTATATGATGAAGCAGGACAAGATTTCGTTGTAAATAAAGCGCAGATTATTTCTGCCTTCAAGAACAATTCAAACAAAGTAACGAACCCGCTTGGAGTTGCCATCGGTAACGCCATTGAGCAAGGCAAGACTGTTCCATTCAGCACGAACTATATCAATGCTTCAGAGTGGTCTACAACAGTAGGACCTGAAGTACAGAAGTTTATTGCTAAAGAATCAAAAAGAGAAGAATTAGCAAAATTCATTGAAGATAACTTCAAAAATCAAAAGTAATTCTTAATCTGATTGATACATGAAAAAAACCACTGAAGTGGGCGGGGAGTGATGATCTCGCCCACTTGTTTTTAATATAAGGACAGGATGTGAAAAAAATGAAGCGTGGAAGCAAACTGGCCAACTGGGGCAATTCGCTGTTATTCCTGGGACCGACAACGTTATTTTTTGCGATGACAGTAATTATTCCATTCTTATATGGAATTTATCTGACACTCTTCAAAATGAGTAACCCAACTGACCCGATGGTATTTTCAGGACTATTTAACTATGTAAATGCAATGAATGATAAGGATTTCTGGGAATCGCTTTGGTTAACCCTTAAATTCGTATTAGCCACGGTGTTTTTCGTGAATATAGTAGGTTTTGGGCTGGCTTACCTCGTTACTTCGGGAATGAAAATTCAAAACTCGTTAAGAACTGCCTACTTTACCCCAAACTTAATTGGCGGGTTATTGCTCGGATATATTTGGCAATTCGTGTTTGTGCAATCACTACCGGCTATTGGAGAAAAACTGGGGATTAAATGGCTGGAGCTAGGCTGGCTTGGCGATCCGGATTTGGCTTTCTGGTCACTTGTCATTGTTACGATCTGGCAAACATCCGGGTATATGATGATTATTTTCATTGCAGGGTTAATCAGTATCCCAAGGGATTTGATCGAAGCATCCACTATTGATGGGGCAGGTCCATTGAGAAGGCTGATGAATGTGACTCTTCCGTTAATGGTGCCATCATTCGTAGTAACTGTGTTCTTATCGCTGAAGAATGCCTTCATGGTGTATGACTTGAACTTTGCCCTCACTAAAGGCGGTCCTTTTGACAGCACGAAAATGGTTTCAATGCACGTGGTTAATAAGGCCTTTGTTGAATCCAATTACGGAACAGGGCAAGCAGAGGCAATTATTTTATTCGTTATCGTAGCAATCGTCACCGGTGTTCAGGTTTATTCCAGCAAGAAAATGGAGGTTGAGGCATAATGGCAAAACGAAAAATAATTTCTTCAATCTTCACGTATATCATTGCAATCATCGCATTAGTTTGCTTTATATTCCCTTTTTATCTGCTAATCATCAACTCGTTTAAAGATAATGGGGAAATCCTGATCAATCCGTTTTCTTTACCAACAAGCTGGAATTTCTCTCAATTTGCTGATGTAATTGAAAAAATGAATTTTGTCGTTACATTTAAAAACACATTCCTCATTACAACGATTAGTACAATTTTGATTGTGTTTTTTTCAGCGATGTCAGCTTATCACCTAGTAAGAAAACCAACTAAATATAATAAAATATTTTTTACCATTTTAGTTGCCTCAATGGTTATTCCGTTCCAATCATTAATGATTCCGCTTATGCATATTTATGGAGCAAAGCTTCAAGTGATTGATGTGATACCGATTCCATTACTAATTGCCTTCTATATTGGTTTTGGCAGCGCGCTTTCCATCTTTATGTATCATGGATTTATTAAATCGATCCCGCTTGAAATCGAAGAAGCGGCCAGGATCGATGGATGTAACACATTGCAAACCTTTTTCTTGATTGTTCTGCCGATGCTAAGGCCAATAACAGTAACGATTGCCATTTTAAATGTTTTATGGATTTGGAATGACTACTTGCTGCCTTCCTTAATCCTAAATAATGAAAGTGTTTATACCATGCCTGTTCAAATGAAAGTATTCAACGGAACATATATGAACAACTGGGAACTGCTAATTCCAGCGATTCTTTTGACGGTTATTCCAATCTTAATTATGTACATGCTTGGCCAAAAACAAATTATCAAGGGTGTCATGCAGGGATCAATCAAATAATTAAGATTATTAGCGCGAACGAAATAGCCGGAGATACGGGGCTCAGTTAGGACGTGTATATCCGGCTTTTTATAGAGTGAGTCTAATCAAATGTAGGTATGAGAGGTGCGTCATGACAAAAAAGTGGTGGAAAGAAAGTGTCGCCTATCAAGTTTATCCCCGCAGCTTTAAGGATAGCAATGGGGATGGAATCGGGGATTTAAAAGGAGTTACGAGCAAATTAGATTATCTAAAAGAATTGGGAATCGACGTTATCTGGTTATCTCCGATGTTCAAATCACCTAACGATGATAATGGCTATGATATATCTGATTATCAAGATATTATGGATGAATTCGGCACAATGGCCGACTTTAATGAACTGCTCGAGGGAGTTCATAATCGGGGAATGAAAATAATTTTGGACCTCGTAATCAATCATACGAGTGATGAACATCCTTGGTTTGTAGAGTCACGCTCTTCAAAAGATAATTCTAAGCGTGATTGGTATATTTGGCGGGATGGAAAAAACGGCAAGGAGCCTAATAACTGGGAGTCGATTTTTAACGGACCGGCTTGGAAATATGATGAACAAACAGATCAGTATTTCATGCATATTTTCTCAGCAAAGCAGCCTGATTTGAATTGGGAAAATCCGGAGGTAAGGAATGCCCTTCATAATATGGTCAAGTGGTGGCTGGATAAGGGAATTGATGGGTTCCGTGTAGATGCCATTTCTCATATTAAAAAGGAACCGGGCTTCCCGGATATGCCAAACCCGGATGGGCTTGACTATGTACCATGCTTCCCTTATATGATGAACGTGGAAGGCATTGATGCTTTCCTAACGGAGCTCTCCAACAAAACCTTCAAAAATTATGATGTGATGACGGTGGGGGAAGCGAACGGAGTCGGAATTGACGATGTCGATAAATGGGTAAATGAAGAAAACGGTTATTTTGATATGATTTTTCAATTTGAATTTCTCAAACTTTGGAACAAGGCTGGGGACGGCTCAACTGATGTCATTATGCTTAAAAAGAATCTGACAAAATGGCAGCTTGGCTTAGAAGGCAGAGGCTGGAATGCGCTGTACATTGAGAACCATGACCAAACGCGCCGGGTGTCCAGTTGGGGAGATGAACAGAGGTTTTGGAAAGAAAGTGCCAAAATGCTGGGTGCCCTTTATTTCCTCATGAAAGGAACTCCATTTATTTATCAAGGTCAAGAAATCGGAATGACAAACGTTCAATTCCCTAACATTGAGGATTATGATGATGTCGGCATGATCAATTATTACCGGATTGAAACAGGTAAAGGGCGTCCACACGAAGAAGTGATGAAGGTGATTTGGGAAACAGGACGTGATAATTCACGTACTCCGATGCAATGGGATGCTGGTCATATGGCCGGATTTTCAACAGCTGACAGCACTTGGATGAAAGTAAATCCGAATTACACGGAAATTAATGTGGAAGCACAATTAAACGATCCGGATTCGATTTTATCTTTCTATAAAAAATTAATTACCCTAAGAAAAGAAAATCCTTTGTTTGTTTATGGCACATACGAATTGTTGCTGCCTAATCATCCAAAGCTATTCGTGTACATC
This sequence comes from Neobacillus sp. B24, assembly GCF_055381825.1. Classification (NCBI taxonomy): domain Bacteria; kingdom Bacillati; phylum Bacillota; class Bacilli; order Caryophanales; family Bacillaceae; genus Neobacillus; species Neobacillus sp. B24. The sequence continues at coordinate 1,133,440 of NZ_AP035777.1, forward strand.
CGTAAGATGGGCGGCAAACAAGCGATTGTGATCAATAATTTCAGCAGTAACGCAACAAGATTCAGAGTTCCATCCAGCGTCACTTATTCTGCTTCTAAACTGGTTCTGAACAATTATCATGTTGAAGAACAGAAATTAAGAAAAGAATTCACACTGAAGCCTTATGAATCAAGAGTATATCTTCTTAAGTAAGAAAAGACGATTCGGCAATCCCGAATCGTCTTTTTTGCTGACAGGGAATAAGCGGATAACAGTTAATGAACAACATATTATTAGTCGGTGGAATAAAAGGAATGCAAGCGTTGTCAAAATAGTTTTTTGTATGCAATTGTCCAATGTGATAGTTTCTGATATGTTTAGATTATCCTTCATCAATTAACAGTTTGTGGGGACAAGGAGAAATAATTATGAAAAGGTACTTTACAAATTATCATAAACTGACAATTCTTATATTTTGCCTGCTATTATTTTCAGAGCTATTCGAGCTAGCGGGTTCCTACTTTTTTCCGGATATACCATTGCTAAAGCAAATCACCATCATGATCCTTTTCATCACGAGCCCAGTTCTAATTTACGTATTAAAAGATTTAAATAAAAGAGAAGTGGCGTATAACCAAGACAAACAAAGATTAAAAAATATCTATGATACGCTTGATGTTGCGATTTGGTCTCATGATATGAAAACAAACACCCTGTTCATTACGCAGGGAATTGAAAAATTATATGGGTATTCTTCTGATGATTTCTACCGCGACCTGACTCTTTGGAAAAAGGTAATCTATCCTGATGATATCCCTGTGATCATGGAAAGGGAAAAAGACCTCACCAAAGGCGAAGCTGTAACGAGTGAATATCGGATTATTCGGCCTACTGGAGAGGTACGCTGGATTTTGGACCGGGGTTTTCCAACCAACGATGGCAACGGTAAAATGGTATTTTTTAATAGTGTTTTGTTTGATATTACCGACCGCAAGGAAAGCGAAGGACGTTATCGTAGTTTAGTTGAAATGTCACCAGATATTATTGCCGTCGTCAGCCTGGAAAAGATTGAATATATTAACGAAGCGGGCTGTAAGCTGCTGGGGGCTTCTTCTCATGAAGAGATAGTCGGACAAACCCCATTGAAGTTTGTCCCATTTCGTCTTATTAGGACCATAAGGAAAAAAGTCGGTACTTTTGATAATCCTGTGCAGGAAAGAGTGAGTATTGAATTTCAAGTGAAACGGCTTGATGGAAAGACAATCGATGTAGAAATGGCGTCGACACCTATTCTTTATGAAGGCAGATTTGCCATTCAAATTGTTGGCAGGGATATAACCGAGCGGAAAAAGGCGGAAAAAACAATTAAAACAATGGCCTACTACGATACGCTTACCGGCCTGCCCAATCGAAACAGCTTTAGGCAGCATTTAAACGATGTCTTGGCCTATCAAAAAACTAAAATGCTTGCTGTTTTGTTTTTGGATTTGGACAGATTCAAGATTATTAACGACACGAAAGGCCATACCGTTGGGGACCTTATCCTTCAGAAAGTGGCAAACCGCATAGAAACGGCCATCACATACGAAGGGTTCGTTTCACGGCAGGGTGGTGATGAGTTTATTATCCTGCTGGATGATACCAGCAAGGAAAAGGTCAGGGAAACAGCCGGTCGGATATTAAATGAATTCGCCGCTCCTTTTGAAGTGGGTGGACAGGAATTTTTTGTGACCACAAGTATTGGTATCAGTATTTATCCAGATGATGGAAGAGATGAAGAAACATTAATCAAATTCGCTGATACAGCCATGTATCAGGCAAAAGAGCGGGGGAAAAATAACTTTCAATTTTACTCTTCCAATTTAAATGGATTATCCGTTCGTAAAATGGAGTTGGAAAACAGCCTCCGGAAAGCCTTGGAGCAAGACCAATTTATTCTCCATTATCAACCACAGGTGTCGCTGGCAACTGGAGAAATAGTCGGGATAGAAGCACTAATCCGCTGGCACCACCCAGAGAATGGGTTTATTTCTCCGGCTGAATTTATTCCGCTTGCTGAGGAAACAGGCTTGATTGTACCGATTGGAAAATGGGTTTTACGAGAGGCCTGCAAGCAAAGAAAGACATGGTTAGATGCTGGAATACCTATTTTTCCAATCGCGGTAAATGTTTCTGTCCGACAGTTTGAGGATGATGATTTTATAAACTATATCACTAATGTTTTGAAAGAGTTTGAGCTTGATGCTAGTATATTAGAGCTTGAAATTACCGAGAGTATTATGCAGAATCTGGAGCGTTCATCTGTTATCTTCCACCAATTAAAGGAATTGGGTGTCCTTCTTTCCATTGATGATTTTGGCACGGGGTATTCCTCTTTAAGTTATCTGAACCATTTACCCATTAATAATATAAAAATTGATAAATCGTTTGTTAACGAAATATCCAATCACACAAGTCACGGGGCACTGGTAAAGACGATTATTGATATGGGCATGAACCTCCATTTTGGTGTGGTTGCAGAGGGAATTGAAACAAAAGAACAACTGGAGTTTTTAAGAAAGAACGCCTGTGAAACCGGCCAGGGGTATTTCTTTAGTAAGCCGTTGCCTGCCGATGAAGTGGAGGCAATTCTAGTAAAAGATTAAAATGGTATCCCGTGTTAACTGGGATACCATGTTTTTGAATTGTAAGCTAAACAGAATCAATTTCAATATGCTTATCCATGCCCAACACCCTTCCTCCCAAATTACCAATTTAAGATTCGTTTATCCTATTTTACGCTGCCTGAGCGCAAGTAGAACGGAAGCAGGGGACGGTTCTGTGCTGGATTAGAACCGTCCCCTGTTTCATTGGCCCCATTTCATGTTGATGGCTAATGTACAGCAATTGACTGGCTGAGCCTGTGTTGTTTTGGTGGTGAGTTCAAATATTACTCCTGATGGTGTGAATTGGGTCGCAACCGGGATTTTTAAACCAATGGATTTGATCAAGCGGTCAACCTCAGCATTATTTCCCTGCTGGGCGGCCGACATGATCCTACGAGCAAAGGAAACATCCCCTAATCTGTCTAACAGAATACTTCCTTGTGCCATTAGCAGGCGAAATGACTTAACAGAGCTTTCGAATATTTTGGTATCGACCGGCGGATAAGACCGTGTCGGGATATATGGATAGACAGTATAGGCTGGATAAACAGGGCTGGGGGGAGCCATAGGATAATGAAAAGGGTTGTAGTACATTGGTAATCTCCTTCCATAAAGAAAAACATACGGCAATATACGGTATGAAGCAGGGGAAGGTTCTGTGCTTCTATGAGGCACAGAACCTTCCCCTGCTTCATAAAAGAAATGGCATCCCATAATTGGAATGCCATCTATTTTTATGCAGTTAACTTCAAACCCTTTATTCGTTCCCAAGGCTTGCTTACCCAGCGTTTTAAGGCGAAACAGCCGCGAAGCCATTCGTCCGCACCTTGGGCAAGCCATATGCCTAGCAGACCAAGACCGTAATGAACACCAAGCAAGTAACTTAGTGAAACGGCGACTCCCCACATTGACAGAATGCCAATCACGACCGGAAAACGGACATCACCGGCAGACTTAAGTGAACTCATTAAGACGATATTCATCGCTCTTCCTGGCTCCACAAACACAATCGCCCATAGAACAGGAATTCCGACCGCAATAATCTCTGTGTTGGCGGTAAAAGCCTCCAAAAGCGGAGAACCAATCAAAGCAATGATTAAAGAGGTAACCAATGATGCCACCATAGCAATTTTAAGGGTCCGGATTCCCCGGCGCAGTGCCCGATCAAACTGACGCCCGCCAATATAGCGCGCGACAAGCAGCTGTGTACCTTGGGCAATAGCCAACGTAAACAGGAAGCAAACCATACTAATATTCAGAATGTATACCCGGGCTGCCAGTGATGATGTCCCAATGGAAACAACAAAACTTGTAATCACTAATTGCGAAAATTGATAGGAAAGATTCTCACCGGCAGAGGGGATACCGATGGAAAGCAGACCTTTAATATCCTCTTTTTTAGCATTAAAAATATCCTTTATCGTTAGGTTTAAGGCTAAGCGATTATAAACAAGGTAAATTAGTGCACAAACGGCAAAGGCTCTAGCCACTACAATCGACCAGGAGACCCCGGTTACTCCCGTAATTGGCAGCCCGAACATCCCGGAAATGGCAAGAATATTACCGCCTATGCTAATGATATCCATTACGACTGTAACCACCATGGATTCTTTCGTGTAGCCATAGCTGCGCAGAACAGAGCTTAACGCCAAAGAAATAGACTCAAAGAATAGGGAGATGCCGCAAATCCGAATAAAGATGAGTCCGTAATCAAATACTTTCCCATCAATGTCGAATAAACCTAACATCTGTTTACCAAAGCAGAAAACAATAATTGCGACAACGATGCCAAACCAGAAGTTTAAGCCGAAAACAGAACGAGACAATTGTCTGGCCTTATTCAGTTGACCGGCCCCAAGATTTTGACTGATTAATACCGTGGCCCCAATTGACGTTACGTTAAAGATTAAAATAAAAATATTTAATAGCTGATTGGCAACCCCTACACCAGCAGCGGCCTCATCCGAGTAGTGACCCAACATGAAAGTGGCGATGATGCCCACACCCATATGGAGCGCCAACTCTATTAACAAAGGCCAAGAGATGCTAAACAGAGTTTGTTCTTGATACTTATTTGTTTGTGCGTCCAAGATGCTGCTCCTTTAATCTAGTAAATTTAGTAAAAACTAAATCTATTTTACTCCTTTTATTTCGAGATACAAACTATTTTTTTATGGCAAAATGGAGCAGGGGGCAGTACTGTCTTTCTTGACAAAGTACTGCCCCCTGCTTTCTATTTAATATTTATGATCCCACTTGAAACATCCAGATCAATCGCATATTTGCCTGACCCGTATTTTCCCTGAATCATATCTTTATTCTGTACTTGATCCTTTAGTGGCAGGTTGCAGGAAATCTTGCCACTGCTCACATCGCCATTTAAGGTAAAGTCAGCATCATCAGGTAAGTTCAAATTAACCAGCCCGGAGCTGATATCCATTTTAATACTGTCGGTTAACTTATCAACTTGAAGTGCCAATCTTCCAGAACTAACATCTGCAGCAATCCCGCCCGTATAGTGGTCAATATCAAGATTGCCGGAACTGACATCAAAAATCCCTTTTTCTGTTTTAATAAAATCGATATTAACATTTCCAGATGAAACATCTTGATAAAGCTCTTTTACCTCAAGATTGGTCAAGTTCATATTCCCGGAGCCAATATCAACCGATAGTTTCTCCAACTTCATTGGTTTGTTTTTAGATAACCCGGAAAAATTTAGGTTGCCAGAGCCAAGGTCAATTAGCATATCCTGATCATAATCTTCCGGAATATAAAGTTTCAGTTTGCTTTTTGATGGTCCCCAGTTAAACCAATTAAACCATTTTCCCTTTAAGCTAACCTCAACTTCATCTCCCTTTTCCTTCACAGTCAGCTTTTGCTTTCCTTCATATTCTGCACGCAAGTTTGCCCGATCTTCCGGAATGATGGTGGTACGGACACTGCCCACATCCACCTTAATGACTTCCGTATTTTTGGTAATGGCTGCTTCCCCATTTTTATATTTTTTGCTGCTAAAAACATCCAGTACATTTGTTTGATTAAAGGCAATATATAAGCCGGTAATAATCAGCAGAAGTATTAAGATTCTCTTCATTTTTAACATCCCCTTTTCTTCTTACATCTTCTATATTTAGAATAAGAAATCCTTTGTCTTTCCACGATGTACCAGGGATTTAATTTTACCTAAGACCTGAGACGTATTTAGCTTTTTTCCTTCCGGTACAGTTTCCATGTAATGTACAAGGAAATTGTGATATCTTTAGATTCACAAGAGTTATAGAAAGAAGGATTAATCTATGAACGAAATTGGGCAAAAAGACAGCACCCTTTTATCGGGGATTCAAGGCGTCCAATGGGCCATTTTTATGTTAACCAACGTGATTGCCGTCCCTGTAGTAGTGGGTGCAGCCTTTCAGATGTCTCCGGCGGAGATTGCTAGCTTCATGGAAAGAATGCTGCTTATTTCAGGGGCAGCCACATTAATTCAGATTTTCTTTGGCCACCGCATGCAAGTGGTTGAAGGGGCCGCGGGTATGTGGTGGGCGATTTTTATTTTGCTGGGAAGTATGAGCGCCCCTGGTGAACAAGGCCAGCTGCTGCAACAATTGGAAATGGGGCTGCTCATTTCAGGTATCTTTTTGGCTATTCTAGGATTTTTGCCGATTATTGAAAAAGTCCGTAATCTGTTTACTCCAATCGTGACCGGTGTTTATTTAATCTTACTGGTCAGTCAGCTGAGCGGTTCGTTTTTCAAAAGCATTCTCGGTGTAACTGCTACCGGACAATTGAATGGAAAAATTGCTTTCATATGTTTAGTGGAAATAATACTTATTTTACTGATCTCTTTAAAAGCCAAAGGTCTATTAAAAAGCATGGGCCCGCTCTTTGGCATTATGGTTGGCTGGCTATTGTTTTATTCGCTCGGACTCATCCACCCCGGAAAAATATTCGAGCCAGCAGGCTGGTTTTCGGTGCCAAAGCCACTTAGCTGGGGGATGCCGGAGTTTGATACGGGAATCGTCTTGACTTCCATCGTCACCTCGATTGTGCTTATTTCCAATGTCATTGCTAGTATTTTAGTAGTCGGGATTGCGCTGGAGAAGGAAATTAAGCCCGTTCAATACCAAAAGGGTATTTTCGGAAATGGGGTTAATCTGGTTTTATCCGGGCTTTTTTCGGTTGTCGGGGTTGTTCCATTGTCCGTATCAGCGGGATTTATTACAACAACCGGAATTAAAGCGAAACGCCCAGTAATTATTGGCGCACTCTTAATCATTGCAATAGCCTTTTTCCCGTATATTGCCGCATTCTTAGCCACGCTGCCTTTAGAAGTGGCCTATGCGTCCCTGTTTATTCCCTTTTCACAAATGCTGGGGTTTGGGATTCGTGATTTGATGGGGCAAGAGCCTTCACAACGTAATTTGTTGGTTATCGGACTTTCGTTAATGGTCGGCATCGGCTTGATGTTCCTGCCGCCGGAAAGCTTTGCATCAGCGGTACCATGGCTGCGCAATATTTTGGCTAATGGCTTGATCGTAGGGTTGCTGCTGTGTCTTCTGCTGGAACATGTTATTTTTCGCAAAAGAGTCTCTTCACAATGAGTGGAGAGATTTTTTTGCATAAAAAGAGCTACCTTATGAAAAAATAATATATTGACATGAAACCAAAAGGTTTTATATAATTCGTAATGTGAAACCAAATGGTTTTGTATTTTTAGCAGGAAAGTAGGAGAACACATGGTAAATACATTAGAAGATATCAAAAAATCTGTTGTTATCGAGGCACCGATTCAAAAAGTATGGGATCAGGTATCCACCGCTGAAGGGATCGCAGCATGGTTCATGCCAAATGATTTTAAACCGGAAATCGGCCATGAATTCCATTTGCAATCTCCGTTTGGCCCATCTCCTTGCAAGGTAACCGAATTTGACCCGCCAAACAAGCTTTCATTTACTTGGGATACCGAAGGCTGGTTTGCCTCTTTTATTTTAAATGACCTAGGCGGCAAAACCGAATTCACGTTAATCCACGGCGGCTGGAAGGCAGCTGACGAAATCATCGGCAAAGCTGGGCAGAAGTCTTCTGTTATCCGCGATAATATGTCAGGCGGCTGGGAAGGTATCCTGCAAAAATTAAAACGGATCGTGGAGGGCTAAGTGTCCGCACCAGCACAAAAGCATGATGTCTTTCAAGCGATTGCCGACCCGACACGGAGAGAAGTATTAAAGCTTCTTGCCCAAAAAGAACTGCCAATCTCGGAAATCACATCACATTTCTCGATTAGCCGCACGGCCATCGCCAAGCATCTGCAAGTTCTTTCTGAAGCAGAATTGGTCCGGAGCCGCAAACAGGGCAGGGAGAAAATCTACCAGCTTCAGCCTGAACCTTTAAAGGAACTGAAACAATTTTATGACCAGTTCTGGACAAACAGGCTGTCTGTTTTGAAGCATATCATGGAAAATCCCGAGGATTCAGGATTAAAGCTTATTGAAAAGGATAAAGATTAACAAGGGCGCGTATAGTAATAGGTTCCGTTTCCTATCGCAAAACGTCACTTTGCACAGGAAGATGCAAAAAAAGTAATCCTTTTTGCACTATAAAATGCAGGGCAATTTGTAAGGCTAATCAGATTAAAAAACATTAGAAATAGCAAGGGTTCATTCCCTTGCTATTTTGCTGTTAATTGCGAATTAAGAAGTTGGAACCATTTCCTCCTTCTTTGTATCGTTTTTTGTGTTGGTATGAGAATACATAAGCGGAGAATTTCCGGCTAATCCATATAGGGGAGCTTAAGAAGAGAAAATAAACGGAGATATTCCGGGTAACTGCTCTAAATAACACAAAATCCAAAGATTTTGATAATATAAGCGGAAAAGCTTCCCTTATTTTAAGGGAAATATGGGAATTTCCCAATTTAGCCGGAATTTTTCCGTTTATTTTTCATAACTTGTCAAATCAACCAAGATACAGCAGATGATCATTTTTAATGTTTGCGATAGTTAACGGAACCCGTTATACGTTACGTATAGGGTCCTTTTTTTTTGAAAAAAAATTAGGAACAGCGTCTTGACTTCCAGGATATGTATATATTATGATTTGGATATCCAAGGTTGAATATTAAATATTGGAGGTGAAGAGATGTCAAAATTAATCATCCTTGGCTTATTGAAAAATAAGCCTATGCACGGTTATGAAATTCAAACGATTATCCAGGAAAGCAGAATCGATCAATGGGCCAATGTCTTATCAGGGTCGATTTATTATGCCCTTAATAAAATGGAAGACGAAGGCATTATTGAAACAGTAAAAGAGGAACGTACCGGAGCGCGAATTAGAAAAATATATGGAATTACCGAAAAAGGTGAGGCCGAGTATTTTGTGTTACTGAAAGAGTACCTCGGAAGCCAGCCGCATTCGTTGAAATCCGATTTTATGCTATCGCTTGCAATGGTTGGACAGTTGGCGAAAGAAGAAGCCATAAAAATTTTGGAGGACAATTTACGGACATTAGAGGCGGCAAAGCGGGAGTGGGAGTTAGGGCAGGCTAATAAAGCAACCAGCGGCGCTTACAATCCAATTATGGATATTGCTTTTGACAATACGCTGCAGCATATTAATGCGGATATTGAGATGATTCGAAACGTGATGGAGAAACTTAAATAATTTTTTTGACGAATATCCAACCTTGGCTAATAAGGTTGGAAAAAGTTTAGCCAAATATCCAACATTGGATAAACAATCTTTACTAAGGAGAGATTAAGTATGAATTTATTTGTAAAAGAAAGGCCAATTATTGATGAAATGGGAAGGGTAAAGGAAGGAAGCATTGCAGTTTTGGAAAAAGTAAAACTTGGCGGTGTTGAGCAATCTGTATTAATTCGCGAGGAAAACATTGATAATCCAGTCTTGCTGATGATTCATGGAGGACCAGGCCAAAGTGAAATCTATTTGTCCCATCTTTTGAATGGGCCGCTGGAAAAGAAATTTACCATCGTTAATTGGGACCAGCGCGGCGCAGCCAAATCCTATAGCAGAGATGTTAAACCTCAATCCATGAATTTGGAGCAGTTTCTATCGGATGCAGAAGAACTCATTCAGTTTTTGCAACAACGGCTTAATAAGAAAGAGGAAAAGCTCTATCTTCACGGCCACTCTTTTGGAACAATCCTTGGGATGTTAATGGTGAGCCGTTACCCACATTATTTTAATAGCTATGTTGGCGTTGCACAGGTAACGGGGCTTTTGGATAACTTAATAGTTTCTTATGATTATGTGATGCGGAAGGCGAAAGAAACTGGTAATCAGAAAGCGCTAAATGATTTGGAGGCAATCGGCAGGCCGCCATTTAATCATTTTTCAAAGGGGTTGTGGAAGTATTCAGTATGGCTTGAAAAATTCGGCGGTAAAACTCATAACAAACCTGGAAAAGATATCTTCAAGTCAATTTTTTCAGCACCGGAATACAGCCTTGTGGATAAAATTAATTTTTTCAGAGGCTCGTTGTTTAGTGTGAAGCACTTGCATCAGGAGCTGTTGGTGACAGATCTACGTAAATTAGTTAAGAAAGTGGATATCCCGGTATACTTTTTTCTGGGAAGATATGATTATTCGGCACCGTTCCAATTGGCAGAGGAATATTTTGAGTTGCTCGATGCTCCGAATAAGGAAATTATCTGGTTTGAGGAGTCTGGTCATATGCCGCAATACGAAGAAACCGAACGTTATTATCAGGAAATCCTACGTATCTTAAATTAATAGTAGTCGGCTTTTTCATATCAATGACTCCTCTATATGTGATAAACTTTTATAAAAAAAGGAGCGCGACAGCTGAAATGAATATAATTGACTTACATTGTGATGTACTCCTGAAGCTATGGGAGGCTAAAGGTAAGCTCCGGTTTGCTGATGCCCCGGAGCTGCAGGCGAATAAGAACCGCTTGCAGCAGGGAAACGTCAGGGTCCAATTCTTTGCGATTTTTATCGAGCCATATATCCATTCAGACCTAAAATTCCAAGCCGCACTGGAGCAGGTTGATTATTTTTACAAAGAAGTTCTCGGGAAAAATCCTGACATGGTTCATATCAAGGACTGGTCCGACTTTGACAAACTCAAAATCGGCCAGATTGGGGCGGTGTTAACCCTTGAAGGGGTAGACGCAATTGGCAATGACTTAACTAAGCTTGAGACGCTTTATCGGCTTGGCGTCCGTTTGGCTGGCTTAACATGGAATTTCGCCAATTTGGCAGCAGATGGTGCCGGTGAACCGCGTGGCGGAGGCCTGACGCTGTTTGGGAAAGAGGTCGTTAAGTTAAATAACCAATATCAGATCTTGACCGATGTATCGCACCTGAGTGATCGGGCATTCTGGGATGTGATGGAACTTGCGCAGTACCCGATCGCCAGTCATTCCAACGCGAGGCTGCTCTGCAATCATCCCCGCAATTTAACCGATGAAATGGCAAAGGCAATGTTTGATAAAGGCGGCATGGTTCATGTCGTTTATTACCAGCCATTTGTCAAAGAAGGCGACCAAGCAACAATTGGTGACGTTGTGAAACATATTGATCATTACTGTTCGTTAGGCGGGGTCAAGCAAATCGGCCTGGGTTCTGACTTTGATGGGATATCGCAATTCGTTACCAACCTTGAGGATGCTTCCAAATCACAAAATCTGATTAATGAACTATTAAAATATTACTCCGAGGATGAAGTAAGAGGCTTTGCTTCAGAAAACTTCCTCAATCATAGGCCGGGGGTGACAATATGAAGGCAAGAAAATACGGGGTCAAAGTCGGCAGACTTCATCCCGGTTTGAAAAATTGTATTACCGATGTTCCGGGGGTCATGGTTGGGCATGTAACACTGGACTATCACCTGGGTGAAAATAGTGAAGATTATGCCTGCACTGGCGTCACGGCAATCCTCCCGCATAACGGTAATTTGTTTAAGGAAAAGGTGACGGCAGCAAGCTACGTCATTAATGGCTTCGGAAAAACTACTGGATTGGTTCAGGTCAATGAACTGGGTGTATTGGAATCACCGATTATGTTAACCAATACGTTTGGCGTGCCTGCAGTAACCCAAGGGACGCTAGCCTATATGCTGAAGCAAAATCCGGAAATTGGCGATACCACTGGTACCATCAATGTGGTTGTCGGGGAATGCAATGACGGCTACCTGAATTCGATTCGCTTGTTTCCGGTAAAACCGGAACATGCCATTGAAGCAATTAACAGTGCTTCGACACAACAAGCAGATGAAGGAGCGGTTGGTGCCGGCAAAGGAATGGTTTGCTTTGGGTATAAGGGCGGTATTGGCTCTTCGTCACGTGTAGTGGAAGGCTATACTGTTGGCTGTCTTGTTCTTAGCAACTTTGGGAAGCAGGAAGAGTTTCGAGCGTTTCAGTATGATGGGACAGGACTGCAAGAAACGGCTGATGGTTCGATCATAATAGTGTTGGCTACAGATGCTCCGCTAAGTGACCGGCAGCTCCTGCGTGTGGCCAAGCGGTGCGGCATTGGTCTCGGCAGAACTGGGAGCCATTTTGGCAACGGCAGCGGCGATATTGTTATTGCTTTTTCAACATCTCATAAAATCGCTCATGTTTCAGAAGAGATAACCGAAACGCGAACCCAGCTGCGGGAAGACCAGCCAATTATGAATGAACTATTTACGGCTGCAGCAGAAGGGGCTGAAGAAGCGATTCTTAATTCACTATCACAGGCTGTCACGACTAAAGGCAGGGCTGGCCGGGTGGTGAATGCACTTGATTTTACGAAAGTGGGACAATAGAGATGTATCTAACAATAAAAGAAGCAGCAGAATACCTAAACATTCCAGAAGCAACAGTTGAAAAACTAATTGCGCAAAAGAAAATCCGTGCCCTTTTTGACGGCAGTGATTACTTAATTTACAAACAACAATTTGATACTCACCTAAGGCAAATGGAAAAATATAAACAACTCGTAGAAGAAATTCTGAACGAACCCATTCCGGAAGACCTTGATGTAAAAGACGAAGACTAATTAAAAAAATTAAGGTGATTGTATGAGCAATATCTTTTTAAAGCGAATTTATGAGCCCTATGATGAGAGTGACGGATGCCGAATTTTGGTCGACCGGATTTGGCCGCGGGGGATTTCGAAGGAGTCAGCCAAATTGACGTCTTGGTTTAAGGAAATCGCTCCCAGCCCTGACCTGAGGAAATGGTTTTGCCATAAGCCCGAACTGTTTGAGGAATTTCGCGAACGGTATATGCACGAACTCCGCACCGATGAACAGAAACGAAACCTGATCGAGCAAATCCTTGAAAAGGCAGCCAACGAACAGGTGACTCTTGTTTACGGAGCAAAGGATCCGGTTTATAATCATGGTGTCGTTTTGTATGAAGAACTGATGAATCAGGCTAGGGGAAAAAATTAGTGAAAAAGCTTTATTACATACCATTGACTGCGCTGCTCTTCATACTGGTTATTGCTGGATGCTCCGATAATGAGAAGCATCCAGCAGAGAAAGTGGAACTAACTGTTTCGGCAGCGGCCAGTTTACAGGATGCATTAAATAGAATAAAAACGGACTTTGAAAATGAACACCCTAACATAGTAATCAATTATAATTTTGGTGCGTCTGGTTCTCTGCAGCAGCAAATAGACCAGGGTGCACCTGTCGATCTTTTCTTTTCTGCGGCGGAGGATAAATTTGACCAGCTGATAGAAAAGGGCCTAATCGCCGAGGATAAACAAGTCGACCTTGTCGGCAATCATTTGGTGCTGGTAGTTCCAAAGGATTCTTCCGAAGATATAAACACATTTGACGATATTACCAAGGCGGACAAGGTTTCACTCGGCATACCGGAATCGGTGCCTGCTGGTAAATACGCGAAACAAACGTTAGAAAACTTGAAGGTATGGGAAAGTATTGAACATAAAGCAGTCTACGCTAAGGATGTCCGCCAGGTGCTTACCTATGTGGGGACAGGTAACGTGGATGCTGGAATTGTTTATAAAACGGATGCACTACTGTCCAAAAAGGTGAAATTGGTGGCTGTAGCAGAAGAAAACACCCACGAACCGATCGTTTATCCAGTTGGCGTGATAAAAGAAACCGCAAATCCAAAGGAAGCCCAACAACTTTTCGAGTATCTTCAAACGGAAAAATCGCTGGGTGTCTTAAAAAAGTATGGTTTTTCAGAAATAAAATGAAAGAGCCTCCCTCGGGAAGGCTCTTTTTCTATATCACATACAAAAATACACTCAAGAAATGCGCCAGGCTGCCAAGCATAATGAAAATATGAAATATTTCGTGGAAGCCCCAATGCTTGAATTTTAAAAACTTGGGTTTCGTTCCGTAAATTACGCCGCCAACAGTATAGAAAATTCCACCAAGTACTAATAGGAACAAGCCAATCGGGTTCAAACTGCCTGCAAGCGGTGAGAAAACAAACACAATCATCCAGCCCATAGCAATGTATAATGCGGTCGAAATCCAGCGCGGGCAATGGAACCAGACCATTTTAAACACTACTCCGCAGACAGCAATACCGGAAATAATTGAAAACAGGATGGCCCCTATTTTTCCATTTAAGCTGATGAAGCAAAACGGAGTATAGGTTCCGGCTATCAGAATAAAAATCATTGAATGGTCTAACCGTCTCAAAAAGGCGATTACCTTATCTTTGGCCATGACCATATGATAGGTGGCAGATGCTGAATATAGCAAAATCATACTTATTCCAAAAATGATAACAGCCGCAATCGCGAGCGGTGACGGAGAGGTCATGGATACCTTGATGACCATTGCCAGCAGGCCGACAAAAGATAGTATCGCTCCTATTAAATGTGTGAATCCATTAATTGGTTCTCGAACATAAACGTTCATTACATCACCTTCCTATAACATTATGTAGTTTTAATAACTACATATAATGATACAAGGGTATCGCAATCTAGTCAATAATAATCTAATAAGGTATAATGGAAAATATCAGAACATGAACGGAGCTATTTATATGGAAAAAATTAATCAAATCATAGAGGATCTAAAGCTTAATGCGAGTCTCGCTATTGAGGATATCCCGAAAATCGATTTATATATGGATCAAGTCATTCAGCTTTTTGAAAGCAGGTTTTCAGCATCAAGACGCAATGATGAGGAAAAGGTTTTGACCAAGACGATGATCAATAACTATGCAAAGGGCAAATTGATGTTTCCGATTAAAAATAAGAAATATTCGAGGGAGCATCTCATTTTAATTAGCTTAATCTATCAATTAAAGGGTGCTCTCTCTATCAATGATATTCAAACTACCCTTGATGGCTTGAACAAAAGGATTATCAAAGAAGAAATTGACTTGGATTCTTTTTATCAAAGCTACCTAAATATTACTCAAAAAAATGTGGCCGATTTTAAGGAAGACATTAATAGAAGGGTAGAAGAAGTGAGGGAGGAAATCATTGTCGGTCAAGATAGCGGGTCCACCTATCTCGAGCAGGTATTGATGATTTCATCCCTTGTCCATATGGGGAATTTATATCGAAAAATCGCCGAAAGGCTTGTCGATGAAATCGTTGTTGAAAAAGAAGGGAAGCGCCAGAAATGACTTTTGGCGCTTTTTACACAGTTTCTAAGACATCCGTTCTGATATCATTAATATTGAAGCCAATCTCTACAGCCTTTTCCTCTGAGTCCATATTTATATTTTTCAGCAGAATGGATTCGGCCTTATTCTCTCCGCCATACACCTTTATTCCTGCCCCTGCTGTGTTAAAATTTTTGATTGAAACATTCTGCAATACAACCTTCCGTGCCCGATATTGAATCGCTGCCACCGGGTGACCTTTATACTCATAGTCCGGGTTGCCAATACAAGTGAAATGATCGATAACGACATTTTTATACGCGGACACCACCAAGCTGCGGGGTGCCGAATCTTTATAAAGGTCCGTAAAAACAGGTGCGATTGAAGCCAGGTTAACCCCCATAATATTGTAGGCTGACTTTGACTCGGCATCACTACTTTTATGGTGGCCGATGTGGCGAAAATTGAATGAACGGTTATCATTCAAGGAAATATGCCCGACAATAATGACGTTCGAGGCGGCGGATGAATTTTGATGCGCCTTAATTTCCACACCGCCAAAGCATCTGGCACTTGAGTTGTTGGCCAGCACTACATTCCTTGAACCATCGTCGATTTCAATTCCATTACTATTTGAAAAACCATTCTGATGGGCGCGGCCGCTCGGGTCGCACATATGACAGTTGGAAATCAGGATATAATCGCTGTGGTGGGTGGTTATGCCGTCATCGCCAAAGCCGTAGCCTGTTAAGTTGTCGAGCCAGACGTACTTGCTGCCTCCTCGGGCACGATAGCCGTCACCCCCATAATTGTATAGGGTTGAGGAAATATCAAAGCCATGCAGTCCTGGGTTGATGGCTTCGACATCCTTTACCCAGCCGTAGGTTACATTTGCATAGGTAAGGCAGCTTGAATGATTGCCCCAAGTACTAGTTTTTGCAGCATCACCAAGGCGCTCCACATTCCAGTGCAGACTGAGTCCTTGGACAAAGATATGGTGATTGCCGCGCCAATGGCTGGCATTCGTGATCAGCCTCGTTCCCTTTGGTGCCTGATCGTGAAGCTTAATCGTAGTAACCCCTTTTCCTGCACCAACAAGGCATGTCCACGAAGGCAGCGTAATTCCTTTAACTATATAGTCCCCTTCGGGTACGATGACTTTGACCCGGCCGTTTCCGATGGCTTTTCTAAAAGCGCGTGTACAATCCGTTTTTCCATCACCGGCTGCACCGAAATCAGCAACATTGACCTCTCTAGATATTTTAGCGGTAAGCCTATGGTATTCGTGGTCAAGCTGCTCCATCCAATCTGGAATGACGTGGCCCGCAGGATCTATCGAAATCCGGGTTGGCTCCAAAACGTTTGAAGGTCTAGCCAAAAGCCGGAATAGTCCCTCCGCCATTTTTCCCTTAAAAGGGAGTTGTGGTGTTTGACCGTCCGGCAGAGGGGGGATTTTTTGCCCACGGCACTGTTCGAAAAGCTGCGTTGCCTCCTGAACAGCCATCTTTAGGTCTAATTGCTTCCCGGTAATTCCACTGAGGAGTTCACGATTTATTCGCGGATCATGATTTTTCCCTAAATGCAGCATGCTGCTTCACTCCTCCAAAAACAAATCTCTTATTATCAGTATTATAGCCCTATTGCAAAATTTTTTAAAAAAGTGAAACCAAACAGGTGCTGAAAAACGACATACTAGTAGACAGAAAGAAATGGACGGCCCCCATTTTGAACAGAGAACAAGATTGTTCTTTGCTGTCATTACTAGGACCATACGAGATCACAATTACGAGCAAAGATAAGAAAACACTATTAACTAAGACTAAAGATTAAGAGGGCCGGTGCAGTTTTCCGGTCTTTTTTTCTTTGCAAGAATTCTGAACCTTTTGTGAACAGTATTACCGATAATAGGGAAATAGAATGGAATAGGTTAGGATAAGATTAGAAAAACAGAGAATATGACATCTTCAATTTTTTTTGAAGAGAGGTTTTTGTCGTGAAAAATCAAAAAACGGTTACTATTCTTGGCTTGATTATCTCCAGTTTATCCATCGCTGCAACGTCGATTGGGATTCTATCCAAGCAAGGTCCCGGCGAATCCCAGTATCAATCTGTTTTCGGAGGAACGGTAACTCTTTATGGACGAGGGCTCTATCAACATGATTCCGTTGCCATGGCCTCCCAGGCGATTGCCCAGGATTATGTCACCTTGTTTCTAGGTGTTCCGCTGCTTTTGCTGGCGCTGTTTTTAGTAAGAAGAGGTTTGATGAAGGGGAAGTTGCTGTTAACCGGAACGCTGGGATATTTTTTGTACAGCTATGCCTCGTACTCGTTTCTCTCCATGTACAATTACTTATTTCTCCTATACGTTTTGTTGATGTCAGCGTCCTTCTTTGCGTTTACGATTGCGATGATGTCGTTTGATATTGAAAGGCTGCCTTGGGCTTTTTCAGAGAGGCTGCCCTGCAAATTCATTGGCGGATTTTTGCTGTTCACTTCTATTGTATTCGGATTTATGTGGCTTGGAAAGATTGTACCGCCGCTAATGAATCAAACGCCCCCAGACGGACTTGAACACTACACAACATTAGTTATTCAGGCGCTGGATCTCGGCTTTGTGGTACCGGCGGGAATAGTGGCCGGTATCCTCATCATCATGCAAAAGCCATTTGGATACCTCCTGACCCCTATACTCATCATCAAAGAAATCACCTTGCTCACCGCCCTGTCGGCAATGGTCATCCTGCAAATCGCCAATCGAATCACAGTAAGTCCAGTGGTAGTAATAATCGTACTACTACTAAACATCATAATTATCTCTATTATGATTATAATCATGAAAAACGTAAAAGAGGTGTCAGGCACCAATCGTGGACATATGTCCACCTGGGATGGACACGTAAGATAAAGTGCCTAATAAAAGAAAGTCCCTGCATGGCGTGACAGCTTGCAGGGGCTTTCTTAATGATTTTTTTATCTGTTCAAACATTCACAAATTGTAGTGAAAAAAAGTCTAAATGATGATCCCGGCGATTAGCAGGGAAATAGGGAATAGGCTGACGAAGAGCAGGCGTGCTGTACTTACTCTGCCATATAAAACAACAGTACCAATTTGTTTATCCCATGTGGTAAGTCCGTGCTTCTTTAAATCCCTATAGGAGAATAGAAAACAGAGAATGTTGATAAATGGCACTCCGAATCCCATCCCGGCAGCATTGACGAAAATACTTCGTTTTAGAGCAGTAAAGAAATCGATGGGTTCGCCTGTAACCGTTTTCAAGCGTGCATTCAGTAATGTTTTTCCTAATGTATTACCAAACACCGAAATGATGATTGCTTCTGCCAAAATATAAAGAATCACGGACATCATAAATATAAAAAAGGCCGAGGAATCCAAAATGAATTTCGGATGAAAAATAGAAACGAAGGTAATGACGAATAATGAAAATAGTGAGAGATCAAAGAATCTGGCCAAATAGCGTACCATCGGTCTTCCATAAGGGTAAGTATCTTTACCGACTTCCACCCATCCTTCAGCATAGTTTATTTCTTCGGATTCAGTCTGGCTAACTGACTCTGGATAAAATCCAAGTGCTTTGGCCATATACCATGAGTCCAAATCCTTGTGCCAAACAAAACTATCCTCAGTTAAAATCCCTTGCTCAAATAGTTTTCTGAGCTCAAATAATCCAACAGGTCCTTGCTGCTGATGATCCCGGATGTAAAACCAGACATTTCCCTCCGGTATTTCCATTTAATCGCCTCCAATCAGGTCAAGTATAACACAGGAAAAAAGAACCAATTTTTGAACATTTTTCGACAATTACCAGAGGATATTTTCTCGAAAAATAAAAATACTAACAAATGTTCGGAGGTGGAATTTTTGGAGCAAAATGACTATGAGAAAATTTATCAACAATATCGGGAGCAAAGCATGCAGCAAGCCCAAATGAAGGCAAGCATAAGCAATTCTGATGGCAAGGAACAGTTTGTTGCTGTTAAGAAAAATGATGATGGTGACATTATTGCCTTCAAGACCAACGCCGGCCGGGAGCTGGATTATCTGACAGCATTAGACGAAGCTAAGGCAGGGAACATTGCCCATGTCGATGTCTTTCATAAATATGGCCGGGACATCATCCGCAGTGAGCCCGACGGTATTAAGGAAAATAACCTTGATCGACTGCCAGAATTTTAATTGGGAGAAAATGAGCAGAATTCAGATTTTCTGCTCATTTTTTCACTTGGAATAATAATTTCGAGCGGAAGAGAGTAGGTATACATTATTAGGGGTGATTACATGCATTGGTATGAAAAGCTTAATCAATACTTTCCGATTGAAGAAATGAAATCGAGAGAGCATATGGAGACATTATTAAAAGAGCGCTCAGACATTTATCACAAGGACGAGGGACGTTATCATGTGCTGATGTTCGCTGAGCTCAATGACTTTATTTTCATAGATTATCTGTTTGTCTCCAAGGATGCCCGCGGGCAAGGACTAGGACATAAGTTGTTAGAAAAATTAAAGGAAAAAGGAAAGCCGATTATTCTCGAGGTAGAACCCGTCAATTACAAGGACAGCGATACAGAAAAAAGGCTGCGATTCTATAAACGAAATGGATTTGAACACGCCCAATCCATCGGGTATGAACGACGGTCACTAGCAACCAATGAGATGAACAAAATGGAAATCCTCTACTGGGCACCAAATAATGAGTCTGAAGAAAGGATTTTTGAAGGCATGAAAAAAACATATAATTTAATTCACACCTATAAGGATCAAAAATTCTATGGAGAATCGTACCAGCATGTAGATGAGGTGTTAACGTTTAACGAACAATCATCAAATGAAAATATTCTGGATAATGTGTGAGCAAATAAAATGAGCCTGGTGTCCAAGCTCATTTTTATTTGCTTATCTTTGGGCAAGTTCGAATTGCTTAATTTTATCTTCATACGTTAATGTAACGCCGATTTCATCCCAACCGTTCAGCAGCATTTCCTTTGGATATGGAGCGATGTCGAATGTAAATTCAAAGCCTTCGTTATCATAAACTTTTTGCTCCTCAAGGTCTACCGTTAAAGTATATCCCTCAGTTTCCGCTTTTTTTATGATCGTTTGGACTTGCTCGTCACTCGCTTGGATAGCAAGGATGCCATTTTTCACGGTGTTATTTTTGAAAATATCGGCATAGCTAGGGGCGATGATTACTTTAAAGCCAAAATCCTGAATTGCCCATGGCGCATGCTCACGAGAGGAGCCGCAGCCAAAGTTTTCGCCGGCCACCAAGATGGAAGCGCCTTTGTATTGTGGCTGATTCAATGGGAATTTCGGAGTTGGATTACCATCATCATCAAAGCGCCAGTTATAAAATAGGAATTGGCCAAAGCCGCTCCGTTCAATTCGCTTTAAAAATTGCTTCGGAATAATTTGGTCGGTATCAACATTTGTTCGGTTTAATGGGCAGACAAGGCCTTGGTGCGTGCGTAATGGTTCCATAAATTAACCAACCTCCTGTGCAGTAAACTTGCGGACATCGACAAAATGACCCGCAACCGCAGCCGCGGCGGCCATTTCCGGGCTAACCAGGTGGGTGCGCGCGCCTTTGCCTTGACGCCCTTCAAAGTTGCGGTTTGATGTTGAGGCACAACGTTCCCCGGATGGAATGATATCATCATTCATACCAAGGCACATGCTGCATCCGGCATCGCGCCACTGGAATCCTGCTTCTTTAAAGACTTGATCCAAACCTTCTTTTTCAGCGGCCAATTTAACGCTGAAGGAACCTGGGACAACAATCGCTGTAACCGAAGGATTGACCTGTTTGCCGCGAACAATTTCAGCCGCTTTCCTTAAGTCGCTTAGGCGGGAGTTGGTACAGGAACCGATGAACACGTGGTCAATTTTGACGCTGGATATTGGCTGACCTGCTTCTAGTCCCATGTATGCAAGGGCACGTTGGATTTCATCTTTCTCGCTAGGCTTTTCAGTATCATCCGGGCTCGGCACGTTCGCTGTAACCGGGATACACATGCCTGGGTTCGTTCCCCAAGTAACCTGAGGTTCAACTTCTGCTGCATCAATTTCTACGACGGTGTCAAAAGATGCCCCTTCTTCAGTGGCAAGTGCCACCCAGCGGGCTGCGGCTTCCTCAAAGGCTTCTCCTTGCGGGACATTTTTTCTGCCGCGTAAATATTCAACAGTGGTTTCATCAGGTGAGATAAGGCCTGCTCTCGCCCCGCCTTCGATAGACATATTGCAAACGGTCATTCTCTCTTCCATGGAAAATCCACGGATTGCTTCCCCGGTATATTCGATGACATAGCCAGTACCAAATTTGACTCCGTACTTTCCAATAATCGCAAGGATTAAGTCTTTCGCCGTTACGCCTGTCCCAAGCTTGCCATTGACCTTTACGTTCATCGTTTTAGGAGGTGCCTGCCAAAGCGTTTGGGTGGCAAGGACATGCTCCACTTCACTTGTACCGATTCCAAAAGCGAGGGCACCGAAGGCACCGTGAGTGGACGTATGGCTGTCACCGCAGACAATCGTTTTTCCCGGCTGGGTCAAGCCGAGTTCCGGACCGATGACGTGAACAATTCCGTTATCCGGGTGGTGGAGGTCAGCAAGAGTTATTCCAAACTCTTCACAGTTCTGTTGCAATGTATCGACTTGCTTCTTCGAAATCGGGTCATTGATGACCTGTCTTTGGCGGGTAGGGATGTTGTGATCCATCGTCGCATAGGTTAAGTCCGGACGGCGGACTTTGCGTCCGGTTATGCGTAATCCCTCAAACGCCTGAGGGGAGGTTACTTCATGAACGAGGTGCAAATCAATATAAAGTAAATCCGGCTTTCCTTCTTCTTGATGGACCACGTGCTGTTCCCAAATTTTTTGGATGATATTCTTTGGTTTTTGCATAGCTTCCTTCCTCACGTTTCTAGATTTGAAAATCTGATCTTGACCAGTAAACTATTGAAAATGACCAGAAAATCCTCGAAAAAGACCAGAAAATATATAAAATAGACCAGAAAATCTTCGAAAAAGACCAGAAAACTTTTAAAAAAGACCAGAAAACTTAAAAATTATGGGTAAACCGCAAAACTAAGTACGGTTTACCCTCCATTTTTTAATAATAACAACTTGCAATACACTTAGAAGCGTTTTGGGTCCGGATAAAGTCTACAATCAGCTTTGTCATTTCGGCTGTTCCTACCCGGCGGCCGTTCGGAATCTGAAGGTCGGCTGTATGGTAGCCCGCATCTAGGACAGATTGGACTGCAGCCTCGATAATTTTCGCCTCTTCTTCCAGACTGAAGGAATAACGTAGCATTAACGCAGTCGATAAGATCATCGCAACCGGGTTGGCTACACCTTGACCGGCGATGTCTGGAGCGGAACCGTGAACCGGTTCGTACAAGCCCACTCCTGATTCATTTAATGAAGCAGAAGGGAGCATTCCCAAAGATCCTGTTAACACCGAGGCCTCATCACTTAAGATGTCGCCAAACATGTTCTCCGTAACGATGACATCAAAGTGAGAAGGGTTAGTAATTAGCTTCATCGCTGCCGCGTCAACAAGCACGTGTTCAACAGCAACATCCGGATATTGCGCTTTCTTTTCCTCGACAACCTCACGCCACATCTTGCTGGACTCAAGCACGTTCGCCTTGTCAACAGATGTAAGACGGCCACGACGGCCCTGGGCAGCTTGAAATGCTTTGTCTACGATTCTTTCAATCTCGTAACGAGTGTAAGCAAGTGTATCAACAACTGATTGACCATTATCGCGCCGCTCACTTGGGGATCCAAAGTAGATTCCGCCGGTTAATTCCCGGACAATAAGGAGGTCGCTGCCGGCAACGATTTCTTCCTTTAATGGCGAAGCATGGAGCAAGTTTTTGAAACCCTTGATCGGCCTTAGGTTTGCATATAAATCAAGGGCTTTGCGGATTCCAAGCAATCCGCGCTCAGGGCGGAGATGGGAAGGATTGTTATCCCATTTTGGTCCGCCGACCGCTCCAAGCAGTACGGCATCCGCCTGTTTGCAGGCATCGACAGTTGTTTCTGGAAGAGGAGTACCGTACTGGTCAATGGCTGCTCCTCCGATTTCATGGCTTTCGAAGCTGAAGGAGTGATTGTATTCTTCAGCAATTGCAGTTAACACTTCTTTTGCGGAACTCATAACTTCCTTGCCGATACCATCACCGGGAAGTAAAACAATTCGTTTTTTCATTAGAAGCAACCTCCTTATTATTATTTGTTTTATAAGGTAGCAGGCTCTTTAGCGACTGCTCCACTCGTAAAGAATACTCGGTTGACGGCGTTGATGAAGGCTTTTGCTGAGGCCTCCAATACGTCTTGTGATGAGCCGCGACCGCTGACGTCGGTTCCATTTACGTTCATTTTCACATGAACTTCTGCTAGGGCATCGCGTCCGCGTCCGACGGAGCTTAAATTGAAATCAGTTAGATGGATTTCCTCTTTCACGAGTGCTTCCAATGTATTGTATAAAGCTTCGACGCTTCCGCCGCCGGTCCGGGCTGTTTCAACTCTGATGCCTTCAGGCGTATTCAAAGCGACCGTTGCAGTCGGAAGGTTTGCCGAACCATACTGCACCTGGAAGGCAAGAAGCTCATATTTTTTCACATCAATTGTAGCCGTTTGGATGTCCGTTAAAATTGTAAACAAATCTTCATCGGTAATTTCCTTTTTGCGGTCGGTTAATTGCTTAAAGGATTGGAACGCTTCATTAAGCTTTTCTTGAGATAAGCTAAAGCCCATGTTCTCAATTTTGTCCTTAAAGGCGTGGCGTCCGGAGTGCTTGCCGAGAACAAGATCGTTCGATCCGACCCCCACCATGGTTGGGGTAATAATTTCATAGGTTAATGTATTTTTCAACACGCCATCCTGATGAATCCCGGATTCGTGGGCAAACGCATTTTTTCCGACAACTGCCTTATTGCCGGGAACCTTCATTCCGGTAAATCGGCTAACCAAGTCGCTGGTGCGTTTAATTTCTTTTAAAACCATATTGGTTGTGTACGGATAAAAATCTTTACGAATATTCAAAGCGACTGCGATTTCTTCTAAAGATGCATTGCCTGCTCGTTCGCCGATTCCGTTAATCGTACCCTCAACCTGGGTAACCCCGTTTTCAATGGCTGCCAGGGAGTTGGCAACGGCCATTCCCAAGTCATCATGGCAGTGACAGGAGAGGGCGGCTTTATGAATATTTGGCACGTTTTCGCGGATATAGCGGAACATCCGGCCATATTCTGCCGGTGTTGTATAGCCGACTGTATCCGGCAGATTGATTACCGTTGCGCCGGCATCGATTACCTTCGTAATAATTTGAACAAGAAAATCAAGGTCAGAGCGGGAAGCATCCTCTGCGGACCATTCCACATGGGTAAATTTCTTTTTCGCATAAGAAACCATGTCTACCGCTGTCTCCATGACTTCCTCAGGTGTCTTTAACAACTTGTATTGCATATGGATAGGGGAGGTTGCCAGGAAAACGTGCAACCTTGGTTCTGCTGCATCTTTTAAAGCATCCCACGCAATGTCAATGTCGGATTTAGTGGCGCGGGCCAGGCCGGTAACGGAAGAATTCTTGATTGTCTGGGCAATCGCTCTGACCGCTTCAAAATCCCCTTGAGAGGAAGCCGGGAAACCGGCCTCCATGATGTCAATGCCAAGCCGCTCAAGCTGTCTGGCGATTTCCAATTTTTCAAGCTGGTTTAAATTTACACCAGGGGACTGTTCACCATCGCGTAAGGTTGTATCAAAGATGTTAACGTGAACCATGTACCACCACTTCCTTCTTCTGATTTACAGGCTTTTTAATAAAAGGCATTAACGCACGAAGCTCACGGCCGACCACTTCAATCGGGTGGTTGTTTTCGGCACGGTTGATTGCATTAAATTGTGGGCGGTTGGCTTGGTTTTCTAAGATCCAACCTTTGGCAAATGCGCCTGTTTGGATATCCTTTAAAACATCTTTCATGCGGGCTTTTGTATCTTCATTTACCACGCGCGGTCCAGATACGAAGTCTCCCCACTGAGCAGTGTCAGAAATCGAGTAGCGCATGTTTTCAAGTCCTCCTTCATACAGAAGGTCGACGATTAATTTCAATTCATGTAAACATTCGAAGTAAGCAACTTCTGGCTGGTAACCGGCTTCCACCA
Source organism: Neobacillus sp. B24 (assembly GCF_055381825.1). NCBI lineage: Bacteria > Bacillati > Bacillota > Bacilli > Caryophanales > Bacillaceae > Neobacillus > Neobacillus sp. B24. The sequence continues at coordinate 1,158,837 of NZ_AP035777.1, forward strand.
GTGTTTCGAAGCCAGCTTTGATCAGTGCGGTTGTGCCGCCGCAAAGAACAGCTTGCTCGCCGAAAAGGTCTGTTTCAGTTTCTTCTTGGAAGGTTGTTTGTAACACTCCTGCACGGGCAGCACCGATTCCTTTTGCATATGCAAGGGCAACATCACGTGCTTGGCCGGTGTAGTCTTGGTACACTGCATAAAGGGCTGGAACCCCTGCGCCTTCTGTATAGGTACGGCGAACCAAGTGTCCTGGACCTTTAGGTGCTACCAGGAATACGTCAACATCAGCAGGAGGGACCACTTGACTAAAATGAATGTTAAATCCGTGGGCAAACACTAATGCGTTGCCAGCTTGCAGGTTCGGTTTAATGCTTTCTTCATAAACCTTTGGCTGCATTTCGTCCGGTAAAAGCACCATCACAACATCTGCTTGGGCAGTTGCTTCAGCAACAGTCGTAACCTCAACTCCATCTTCTACAGCTTTATCCCAAGATTTCCCTTGGCGTAAGCCGACCACAACATCAAAGCCGCTTTCTTTTAAGTTAAGAGCATGTGCATGACCTTGTGAGCCATAACCGATGATTGCAATCTTCTTTCCTTGTAAAACTTCCTCTTGAATATCTCCGTTATATAATACTTTAGCCATTATAATCATCCTTTCGAAAATTAGAGTGTTATTTTAATAGGTATGTTGCTGGCAATTCATTTCCTTGCGGCTGATGCCCGCGTTGGAAGGCAGTCAAGCCGGTTCTGGCAATCTCTTTAATCCCATAGGGACGAAGGAGTTCAATTAAAGCATCGATTTTATCCGGCCGGCCAGTAATTTGAACGGCCAGGCTGTCTTTGCTGACATCAATAATCAGGGCGCGGAATGGGTCGATAATCCCGTTAATTTCGCTGCGGAGCTGGGCGCTGCTCGCCACTTTGATTAAGGCAAGCTCGCGGACGACAATTGCTTTATCAGTAATGTCGGAAACTTTTAATACATCAATTTGCTTGTTTAATTGTTTGGTAACCTGCTCAAGCCGCTGGTCGTCTTCTACATCGACAACCAGTGTCATTTTTGACACACCCTCGGTTTCCGTTGGGCCGACAGAGATGCTGGCAATGTTGAATTGACGCCGCTGCAGCACCCCGGTAACGCGGTTCAGGACTCCGGTGCGGTCTTGGACAGTTAGCGAAATTATCCGTTTCATTGTGGTTTCACCCCAATCATTTCATGAAGCCCTTTGCCAGGAGCAATCATTGGAAAAACTTTTTCCTTCTGAAGGACACGGCAATCAATCAACACTGGTCCGTTATGGGCCATCAATTCAGGAAGGGAGGTAATTAAGTCTTCCTGATTATCAATTTTCGCGCCGCGAATTCCATAGCTTTCAGCGAGTTTGACAAAATCAGGCTGTGTCTGGAGTATAGATTCCGAGATTCTATTTTCATATTGTAGTTCCTGCCACTGACGGACCATTCCGAGTGCACCGTTGTTGACGATAATAATTTTTACTGGCAGGTTTCGCTCATAAATGACGGATAACTCCTGCAACGTCATCTGAAACCCAGCGTCACCGACAATCGCAACTACAGTAGCATCAGGAGCGGCCATCTGCGCGCCAATCGCTGCCGGGAAACCAAAGCCCATTGTGCCAAGTCCGCCTGAAGTGATCCAGCGATGCGGCTTATTAAAAGTGTAAAACTGGGCCGCCCACATTTGGTGCTGGCCGACGTCGGTAGCGACAATCGCTTCTCCCTTGGTGACTTTATGAATCGCTTCAACAAGCCATTGCGGGCTCATGCCGTTTGGATCCAGCTTATACCAAAGCGGGAAATCCTTTTTATATTGAGTCAATTTTTCACGCCATTCTTCCGTTTCCGGAGAAACGTCAGCTTCGTTGAGAAGTTGTGTTAACGCGACTTTGGCATCGGCAACAATCGGGATCCTAGTTGGAACATTTTTGCCGATTTCCGCCGGGTCAATATCAATGTGTGCAACTTTGGCAAATGGGGCAAAGTGTTTCAAATTACCTGTTAATCGGTCATCGAAGCGGGCACCAAAGTTGATTAGTAAATCAGTTTCATATAAAGCCATGTTTGCTGCATAGGTTCCGTGCATGCCGCCCATTCCTAGAGACAGAGGGCTGTCGGCAGGGAAGGTTCCTAGTCCCAGCAACGTGGTAACTACCGGAATGTTATGTTTCCCGGCAAAAGCAGTTAATTCAGCAGATGCTTGGCTGTGCAGGACGCCTGCGCCGGAGAGAATAACCGGTTTTTTCGCTTTTGGAAGGGCCTCCGCCAATTTGCGTATCTGCAATGGATTTGGTTTATAGGTTGGCTGGTAGCCAGGTAAATGGATGCTGACTTCTTGCGGCACCATGGTTAAAACTTCTGCTGATATATCCTTCGGTACATCGACGAGGACCGGACCCGGCCTTCCTGTAGAAGCAATGTGAAAAGCTTCCTTTACGATTCTTGGCAGGTCGGCAACAGATTGTACCTGATAATTGTGTTTTGTAATCGGTGTGGTAATTGCCATCACATCCGCTTCTTGGAAGGCGTCTGTTCCGATTACTGAGCGTGCTACCTGACCGGTAAATACGACGAGAGGTAAGGAATCCATCATCGCATCTGTAATTCCTGTTACCAAGTTCGTTGCTCCAGGGCCTGAAGTTCCAATAACGACTCCCGGTTTACCAGTAATCCTGGCATATCCTTCCGCAGCGTGGATCATGCCTTGCTCGTGGCGGAAGAGAACATGGTTGATGGAGCCTCGTGCCCGATAAATCGCATCATAAATCGGCAGGACGGCACCTCCGGGATAACCAAAAATTGTTTCAACACCTTCTTCAATAAGCAGATCAATCAGAAGGTCTGCACCTGTCTTCGGTGCGGTACTGGTTTGGAACTCCAGCTTTGCTTCTACTTTCACGTCGTAATCCCTCCTTATAAGTAATTGAATATTTGAAAAACTCACCATGTAGCTGTGGTTTAAATAAACAACATAAAAAGACCTATTCCTCCCGAATTTACTGCAGTCAAGTACATCAAAAGCAGAAATGTTCGGGGAGAAAAGGCCTTTCATTTTCTCGGTACCACCCGGTTTTACAGCATCCTCACGGATACTGCCTTATGAAGCGACAACGAATCTAACAACGCTTCTTTTTGTAACAGGTGCTCCGAATGAACACCCGGTTAAACCTACTGAGTTAAAAACCGTTCAGATTAACACTCAGGGATGATGTCGGATTAGGCTGTATTACTGGGCTTCCAGCAACCCCAGCTCTCTGAAAATACAAATTCCTAATCCTTTATTCCCGTCATCGATTTTTCTATCCATTTTTCAAAAGGGGAGGGGGCAAACCCGTCCCTGCAGTATTAGAATTTCATAACCCCGCCAGTATTGGCAGAAGTAACAAGCTTCGCATACTTTGCTAAATAACCAGTTTTAATCTTAGGCTCTGGTTTTACCCAGTTTGCACGTCTTTCGGCTAAAACCTCGTCATCAACGAGTAGTTCGATTGAGCGTGCCTCCAAGTCGATTAAAATTTTGTCGCCATTTTCAACAAAGGCAATTGGCCCGCCTTCCGCTGCTTCAGGTGAAATGTGGCCGATGGATATTCCCCGGCTGGCACCAGAGAAACGGCCATCTGTAATTAAGGCAACCTCTTTATCAAGACCGCGGCCAGCGATAGCAGAGGTAGGAGCAAGCATTTCCGGCATTCCCGGCCCGCCTTTTGGCCCTTCGTAACGGATCACGACAACATGGCCAGGCTTTACAGTACCGTTATTAATGTTTTCCTGTGCTTCTTCTTGAGACTCAAATACAATGGCTTCACCTAAGAAGGTCTTGATTGATGGATCAACAGCGCCAACTTTGATAACCCCGCCATCCGGAGCAATATTTCCGTACAGGATGGATAGTCCACCAACAGGGCTATACGGATTGTCTTTTGTCCGAATCACGGTTTCGTTCGTTATTGCTGCATCCTTCACAACTTCTTCCAAGGTGTTTCCGGTAATGGTCAAGCAGCCCTTATGCAAGGCACCTTCCACTTTAAACAGTTCATTTAAGATTGCGCTGACACCGCCGGCACGATGGACATCATCCATGGAATAATCGGATGCCGGCATAATTTTTGCCAGATATGGAACACGTTCAGCAATTTTGTTAATGTCCCGTAAATCGTAATCGATACCTGCTTCATGGGCGATGGCCAGTGTATGTAGCACCGTATTTGTTGAGCCGCCCATGGCCATATCAAGGGCAAAAGCATTATCAATTGCTTCTCTTGTTACCATATCGCGGGGCTTAATATCTTTTTTTACTAATTCGATTAAATGTCGTGCTGCTTGGCGGATTAACTCGTGCCGTTCTTCTGAAGTGGCGACGATTGTTCCGTTTCCAGGGACCGTCATCCCGAGCACTTCCATAAGGCAGTTCATCGAGTTGGCGGTAAACATTCCGGAACAGGAACCGCAGGTTGGGCAGGCACTTGTTTCGATTTCTAATAACTGCTGGGCGGACATTTTCCCACTGTGGTAAGCGCCAACTCCCTCAAATACAGAGGTGAGGGAAAGCTGCCTGCCGGTTGAAGAAACGCCAGCCTCCATTGGGCCGCCTGAGACAAATACCGATGGGACATTGGTTCTAACGGCTGCCATCAACATTCCTGGTGTGATTTTGTCGCAATTTGGAATGTAGAAAACGCCGTCAAACCAGTGGGCATTAATTACTGTTTCAGCACTGTCAGCGATAATTTCGCGGCTGGGGAGAGAATAGCGCATTCCGATATGGCCCATGGCAATTCCATCATCGACACCAATGGTATTAAATTCGAATGGAATTCCGCCGGCTTCACGAATGGCTTCTTTGACAATCTCTCCGAAGGTGTTCAAGTGCTTGTGTCCCGGAATAATATCGATATAGGAGTTGCAAACACCGATAAATGGTTTTTCTAAATCACTTGTTTTAACACCGGTTGCATATAAAAGGCTTCGGTGGGGGGCACGATCAATCCCCTTTTTTATCATATCGCTTCGCATTTTAAAAACTCCTAACTTACAACAGCCTGGTTTGCTCTTTCAGGGTAGCAAGCCACTCCGTCAGTAGTAACGATTCTTCTAAACTCTTCTAAAAGATTATTGGTAACAGGTCCAGGCTTACCATTGTTTATCTTGCGGCCATCCACATCAATTGCGGCAATAACTTCAACGGCAGTTCCAGTTAAAAATACCTCATCAGCTGTGTAAACATCATGTCTGCCAAATGGAGTTTCTCGAACTTCATAGCCCTTTGCCCTTGCCACATCAATAATCGCGTTACGGGTAATGCCTTCCAAAGCCCCCAAGTAAACCGGCGGGGTGAAGATGACACCATTTTTTACAATAAAGATATTGTCTGCAGATCCTTCCGTAACGTAGCCTTGATCATTCAGCATCAACGCCTCTTGGACGCCTGCTTGATTGGCTTCCAGTTTTACAAGGATATTGTTTAAGTAATTCAACGATTTAATCTGAGGGCTTAACACATCCGGACGATTTCTACGGCTTGCAACAGAGGCAATTTTAATGCCGTTTTCGTAAAATTCTTTTGGATACATCGTTAATTCCTCAGCGATGATGATGACGTTTGGATTGGCACAGGAAGAAGGGTCTAGTCCGAGATTTCCTTTACCGCGGGATACGACGACACGGATATATGCACTTTCCAGTTCATTTTTTCTAACGGTGTCGACGATCAGTTGTGTCATTTCCTCCTGTGTGTACGGAATTCTCAACATAATGGATTGAGCTGATTCAAATAGTCTTTTTAGATGGGCATCGAGCCTGAAGACGTTTCCGTTATAGACACGAATGCCTTCAAATACTCCATCGCCATATAAAAAACCATGATCATATACTGATACAACAGCATCCTCTTTCTTGACGAATTGTCCGCCAAGGAATATCCATTGACTTCCCAACATAACCACTCCTTTTAGTGATAAAGTGAAACTTCAATCAGTGGGAGGGTTATCCCCACTGATTGTTAGTTGAACCAATCGGGTTTTTATGGGCAGTTAACCCCAACTGTTAAGATATATGTAATTACAAGGTTGGGGGTTTACTGCCCGTTAAAACGGGATAAAACGCATTAATTGAATAAATTAAAATATGAAAAGAAGAGCCCCGCCCCGGCCTTTTTTATAGGCTGAGGAACGAAGGGACCATTAAATTAGAAACTATTTTCGATAATCTTACACCCATTTTAAGACAGGGTCAACACAAAAATCTGACAATTCAAACTAATCGAACAAATTGGTAGCGTTTACAACCTTGTTTTCATAAGGTTATGTGGAATTTAAGTTTTTTGAAAAATTTTTTTTATGAGGCAATTCTGTCCCTTTTGAGGAGGGGTAAATGGAGAGGAGAAACTAGTAGTATAGAAGGTTACTGCTAATAAGGAGGGGATAATCAATTTATAGAAGGAAAAGGAAAGAAGGAATAAATTTACTATTCTAATGTAGCAAGGTATTGATAAAGCTCGTGTAAATTTTCCATTCCCATGGACTGAACCAATTGGATATAGTGACTCCAAATCCGGGCCGTTAATATTGCATCACCAAGAGCGTGGTGGCGGCCTTTTATTTCAATATTACATTTTTTGCAAACTTCTTCGAGAGGTAACGGTTTATTAGCTGGCAGCGTAATCCGGGTAAGGAAGGATGTATCAATGATTCGGTGATCAAATTTCCTTCTCACTAAATCATGGGTCATCTTTGTCATAAAGACTTGTTCGTGCTTGGCATGGTGAGCAACCAGTACATGATGATGAGTAAATTTAAAAAATCTCATCAACACTTCCGACGCCTCTGGAGCAATTCGTAAGTCCTCGCTCTTAATATTCGTTAGTGCTGAAACAGTCTCTGGCAAAGGGATGTCGGTTTTCACTAGGGAATAAAATGTTTCATTTTCATGGATGTGCGGCCCTGTCATTTTGACAGCCCCAATGGAAATTACCCGGTCGCCTCTTTCAGGATAAAAGCCGGTGGTTTCTACATCAAATACGACGACTTTTAAGTCAGTGAATGGGGTGGTCAGGCTGTCGTCTTTTTGCATTTCCTTTTGCAGTTGTCTAATGAAGGAAATATGTTGAGGGTTGGTTTGGCCATGGACACCTGCATATATACTTGACCCAAGCTTTCCGGATAATTGTCTAAAAAACTGAATCATGTCATTCATCGCCATTACTCTCTTCCTTTTCAATGAACTCTTTCACATAACGGTGTAAGGCTGAACCTGTTTTTAAAATTTCTTTCATTTTTGACTTTTCTTCTTTGGACAGGGTATCCATAGGTAAATAGTGACCATTATCATAATTGATGTGATCGCCATGTTTTAAACGGAATTCAAAGAGTGTTACTAAATGAGACTGATAAAGTTGTTTTTTGTCAGCAGGAATCCATCGTTCTGGCAGCTGACTCAGTCGTGTTAGGGTGGAGGATGAGGTAATGCTTCCTTTTATAGCCAGCAGCCGCACCGAATTTACAATAGGAAACAGAGCCGTTTCCTTAATATTTAAAGTCCCTGCATGAGGTCCATGTGTATCGGTCAGAAATTGACCAAGTACGCCAATACCTTTTTTTCGATACATCGTATTGTTGAGCAGCTTTTTTAGAAGATGGTCCTTTTGAACAGATTGATAAATGAATGATTTTAATTGTTTGATATAAAGTTCCTCCCCGTAAAAGGTACGGCTATCAATAAAAATTAATAATTGCCGGACACTTTCCCAAGAGGATTCGAGAATCCAATCTGCCAGTTGCCGCTGCCATTCATATAAGGATTTGCACCATAATGGATTGTTTGACATGACGCCTCCGTCACAATAATTGTATCCAGTTCGATAAAGGCCATTTGAAATCTCTTCTCCCAGCGCCAGAAAATAGGTCTTTGCCTGTTCGCTTTTTTCGAAATAAACAATCCCGTGGTCCTGGTCGCTCCATACTGACTGCTCAAATCTTCCGGCACTGCCCATGACAAAAAAAGAAAAGGGGCAGGGAGGGGGACCGTCTCTGTCGATTGAAATAGAGATAGCCAGCCTGACAACCTGCTTCATGATTTCGTCATGCAGCAGGTTTAATTTATAGTGGTCTATTGAGGCCAACCCGATATGTTCGTTTCGGTAACGCAGGATTTCTTTATAGCTGTCTGCAGTCATATGTCCCCCCTCCTTCCTATAAGATGTGTGCTCCATCCCCGTTGAATAGGAAAGGGATGGAGTGGATTTTGTTTTATCTCCCAAGTTTTAAGCGTTTAGCTTTGGCTCAGGATGCAGCAGCTTCTCTTTTTTTTCGAATGTTCCTTCTGCCTTTACGATTTCAGGATAGCCATAGCTTCCATGCTCGCTCATATCGAGACCGATAATTTCTTCTTCTTCGGTAACCCGTAAGCCATTCATGACAGCTTTCATGATTTTTAATAGAATAAACGATACGATAAAGGCGAATGCTCCACAAACAAACACACCTAGAGCTTGAACGCCAAGCTGATGTAAACCACCGCCGTAGAATAATCCTGGCTGACCCACGGAAGCCAATTCCGGTGTAGCGAAGAAGCCGGTGGATAATGTTCCCCATATCCCTGCTGTACCGTGTACGGAAAGAGCGGCGATCGGATCGTCGATTTTCATTTTTTCAAAGAATCGAATGCTATAGAATACTAGAATTCCGGCGATGAAACCAATGACAACTGCAGCCCAAGTCTCAACAAACGCACAGGAAGCGGTAATGGCCACCAATCCGGCTAGTGCGCCGTTCAGCATCATCGGGACATCTGCTTTTCCGAGCGCAAGCCATGAGATAATCATCGCCGCAATGACACCTGCGCCAGCGGCTAGGTTTGTATTTACTGCTACAAATCCAAAAAACGCGTTATCAACGGAAATGGTGCTCCCAGCATTAAAGCCGAACCAACCTACCCAAAGTAAAAGGACACTTAAAGCGGTGAATACTTGGTTATGCCCAGCCAGATTATTGGCGGACCCATCTTTATTATATTTTCCTATCCGAGGTTTAAGGATGATGGTAGCAGTAAATGCAGCCATCGCTCCAGTCAAGTGAACGACGGTAGAACCAGCGAAGTCTTGCTTGCCATGCTCTGCCAGCCAGCCGCCGCCCCAAATCCAGTGGGCAATCGGAGGATATACGATAATGGAAAATAGTACAGAAAACACTAGATAAGCGCCGAGTTTAGCCCGTTCGGCAAATCCCCCAAAAGCAATGGTTAACGATATTCCGGAAAAGGCTAGTTGAAATAAGAAGAAAACTGCTCCGGAAAGCCCCAAGCCTTCAACGTCGTAGCCCGAGTAGAAGAAGTCAGAAAGACCAATCAATGAATTTCCTTTACCAAATATTAAGCCATATCCCACTATCCAAAACATAATCGATGCGATCCCAAAAGTCAGGATGGTTTTTCCGGCGATATGACCTGCATTTTTCATTCTGGTTGAACCAGTCTCCAGAAGAATAAATCCCCCTATCATTAGGATGACGAGTACGGCGCTGATCATGACCCAAAGACTGTTCATTAAAAATGTAGTATCCATTTCATTTTCCTCCTTTATGTTGTGAAATTTATTAACAATTGGAATAATTGTATTTTTACATGTATGTAAGATTATTTTCTACAATCATGTAAGGAAATCTCACGTGGTTTTTATAAGAGGGAAAATGAAGACTGTGGTATCAAGGAGTTACACAAAAAAAGAAGCCCTTTATCCATTAGAATAAGGGCCTTTACGTACTCCAAATTGTGCGTTTAACTGTCCTTGAATCATTTTTCGTCTGATTTCCTCCTGGTTTTGCTTCTTCTGTGCTTTCAGCATCTCTTTTCTAATTTCATGCGTTTGTACACCGTCTTCGATTTTATTGGCAATTTCAACTAGTAATTCCACGTCTGCGAAGGAATATTTACGGCTTCCGCCTGGTGTTCGATCCGGGAAAATCAGTTTCCGTTCTTCATAATAGCGTATTTGCCTTTCGGACAGGCCGGTAAGTTCTCTGACAATCCCAATTGTAATGACCTTTTTATCTTTATAAGATGAATCACTTCCCATTCCGGTCCTCACCACTTTTTTGTTTTTCTTCTAGTTTAATAGATATAAAAGAAAATTACATTAACTATGTCAGATTTTCTTACAAGTGATTTTGAAGTCTCCTTAAAAGGTCATGTGTTTGAGAACCAATAATCTTCATGAGTTCCTCATATAATTCGTCACGCAGTCTGTATAGTTGAAGGATTTTTTTTGCCAATATGATTTCATTTTTGTTATACATCCCTACCATCCTTTCTGTTCTATGTGAAAAAGTTATCGGATATTATGTCGTTTGTCAGCTGCTTTGTAAGGGATGTTAACAATAATTTTTTTGCTGACAATCAAAAAAAATCGGGCAGGGCCCGATCCTTTTTGTGATTAATATTCTCCGTCAAAAGGAGTAAATGGAAAGTTAAATCGTCTTTCAACGGCACGAAGACGTTGATTGACACGCTGCAATCTGCGCTGTATTTGATTTACGTCTCGTTCCAGCCTTTCAAGTTCTCTCTGCTGGCGATTGTTTTCTCTCTCAAGCTGGCTTACTCGGCGCTCAAGCTGCTGTGGCTGACGATTCGGGTCGAATTGGTCCTGAGGAAGAAATGGGTTCGATTGCTCTTGTGGTAAATAAGTGTTCATTTGCTCTACCGGTACATAAGAATGATAGTGGTATTCCATCGGCATATGCGGCAGTTGATATTGGCCATACGGATTCATTAGGCATCTCTCCTTGTATGATAAATACACTATACTTTATGTCATGTTTTTTTGGATGAAACGGCGAATGCCCAATTGGCGCCCATCGATAAAACAAAAAGTCCTATTCCAAAAAGCTGGAATAGGACTTTTAAATTAAACATTTTTTCTAGTCGACCCGTCGTAGTCAATTCGGTCATTGGATAGTGACCAGCCTGTCTTAAGGCCAATAATAAACCAGGTTAATGCCAAACCGCCAAGGGAAAACAATGTATCACCAATAATTCTCAGCCAGACGAAGGTGGCGACAATGTCCCGTGACATAAACTCAGCAGAACGGGCGTACCACATACCATGGTTAACGCTAGCCCAAGTTTGCATTAATCCAATTGGCAGCAGGCTTAACAGAACCATGAGAATCAGACCAATGTTAATCGTCCAGAAGGCAAAGGTCAGCGGACCTGTCTTCCATTCTTTTTTGACCGTCAAACCGCGCAGACAGAAGAGCATTAGCCCAATTCCGAGCATGCCGTAAACACCGAATAACGCTGTATGGCCATGGACCGGAGTGGTATTCAATCCCTGCATGTAATATAGCGCGATAGGCGGGTTAATGAAGAACCCAAATAATCCGGCACCGACCAAGTTCCAAAATGCAACGGCAATAAAGAAATAAATTGGCCACCTATACTGAGCGACCCAAGGCTTGGCCCGGCTTCGCGTTAGATTTTCATAAGCCTCAAACCCGATCAATACGAGGGGTACAACCTCTAGGGCACTAAATGTGGCACCAAAGGCGAGTACTCCTACTGGTGTTCCACTGAAATATAAATGGTGGAACGTTCCAATAATGCCGCCGAACAAGAAGATGATGGTGGAAAACAGCACGGAAACAGTCGCAGTCCGCAGTCCCAATAACCCCATTCTCGTAAACAGGAAGGCCATGACCACTGTTGCAAAGACCTCGAAGAAGCCTTCCACCCAAAGGTGGACAACCCACCAGCGCCAATATTCAGCAATAGCCAGGTTCGTATGCTGCCCCCATAACAATGCCGGAATATAGAATACCGGAATTGCGGTCGAGGCAATAAGGAACAGTGCGAGCAAATGTCTGCTTTCCTTTAAATTTTTAAACGCTGGCCACATGGCGCGAACCATCAGGAATAACCACAGGAATAAGCCGACTGTTAAAAACAGCTGCCAGAATCGGCCAGTGTCGGTATATTCGTATCCTTGATGACCAAACCAGAAGTTAGCGGTATGCCCTAATTTCTGCTGGACAGCAAACCATTGGCCAATCATTGACCCTGCAACAATAATTAATAGGCAGATAAATAGGAAGTTAACGCCGAAACGCTGGAATTTAGGTTCATGTCCAGATACAGCTGGAGCTATGAACAATCCAGTTGCCAGCCAAGCGGTAGCAATCCATAAGATTCCCAGCTGCGTATGCCATGATCTTGCCAACGAGTATGGCAGCCATTTATCCAATGGAATCCCATAGAAGCCGCTTCCTTCTACTTGGTAGTGGCCGGTAATTGCACCAAGCAAAACCTGCACCAGCCACAGTAATGCAACGACCCAAAAATATTTCAGAGTTGCTTTCATTGACGGAGTGGGGGATAAAGCGAGCAAGGGATCCTTCTCCGGGAAGGTCTCTTCACCCTCATGGTGCTTCTGTGTAGCATAATACCAAGCCAACGCCCCAATTCCAGCAAGCAGCAATACAAAACTTACGACAGACCAAACGATCATTTCACCGGTTGGCCGGTTATCGATTAAGTTTTCATTTGGCCAGTTATTTGTATAGGTGACTGTATCTCCTGGTCGGTTTGTTTCAGTTGCCCAGGTCGTCCACCAAATATAGCTGATAAAGGCGCTGAGCCGGTCGGAATCTTTGATTACATTCCGCGGCATTGCGTAGGACTCACGCAGATTATCCAATGAGGGATCGTCGGAAAATAGTGCCGCATAATGGGCTCCGATATTTCGAATCGCTTCAGCACGAATAGGTGAAAGAGTAATTTCACCCGTATCCTTATTATAGGTATTTGGCCGAATTTCCTTTTTTAACCGGGCTTGCAGTGCAGCCTTTGCTTCCTCGTCCAAAGCTGAATATTGTTTTCCAAAATCTGACTTAGCCCAGTAGTTTAACAGCCACATTGACTCCCGATGAAGAAAATCGGCATTCCAATCGGGTGCGACATAGGCGCCGTGTCCCCAAATACTCCCGAGTTCCTGACCGCCGATGGATTGCCAAACATTCTGTCCATCTTGAATATCTTTTTTCGTATATAGCACAGTCCCATCAGAAACAACAACTCGTTCCGGGATAGGGGGCATCGTGTTGTAAAGCCTGCCGCCGTAATAACCTAAAATTGCAAAAGATACAATGAAAACAATGGCAAAGCTTACCCATAACCGTGTGTAACGCATTCATACACCTCCATAAAGATTTTTAAACGGTCCCCTAAAAAAAGGAAATCCTACCCAGTAGATTTCCCGTTCTCTTGTGATAAATTCATTATTTTGGAAAGTTATACCTTGTTTACGAAAAAGCCAGCATGTTTCAAGGTGACGCAGCGTAGGATGGTAAAAAGTGCCCAGTTTCCCTGAAATAATATATTCGCAGCAAAGATTTAGTGCATTACTATAGTAAAAAATAAAACTATTGAATATAAATACAAAAACGGTTATAATCCTATATATTCAAAATATTATCAAGATTACAATAAATCACTTTATTAAAATATCTTATGGGCGCGAAGCTGAAATGAAAATGAAAATGGAAATGGAGATGAAAATGAAAATGAAAATGAAAAAGTTCAAATTAGCAACAACAGTATTGGTGGCAGCCTTTGTGTTCATTCTCTCAGCTTGTGGTACAAGCAAGACTGGCGGCGGGGAGGACAAGACACTGAAGGTGGTAACAGATGCGGCATATGCTCCATTTGAATACCAGGACAAAGGCGAAGTAGTGGGGTTTGACATTGATTTCATCAATGCCGTGGCCAAGGAAGCAGGTTATAAGGTAAAGGTTGAGCATGTCGGATGGGATCCATTGTTTGTTGAAATCAAAGGTAAAACAGCAGATATCGGAATCTCCTCTATTACTATCAACGACGAACGCAAACAGACCTATGATTTTTCAGTTCCTTACTTCTTATCTACTAATAAAATCATGGTACCAAAGGATAGCCCTATTAAAAGCGCAGCAGATTTAAAGGACAAAGTGGTCGCTGTACAAAATGGAACCACTGGTCAGGAAGCCGCAGAAAAACTACTTGGGAAAGAAAACAAAAATCTTAAAAAATTTAAAGACAACAATCTGGCAATTATGGAGTTAAAAGGCGGCGGCGCGGATGCAGTAGTTGCAGATAACACCGTAATCGAGGAGTATGTAAAAAATAATCCGAATGAGAATTTCATTGTCATTGAGGATGAAGAGGCTTTTGATAAAGAATTTTATGGATTGTTGTTCCCTAAGGGAAGTAAGTTAAAAGCAGACTTTGATAAAGCGGTAAAAGAAGTATTCGAAAACGGTGAATACGCAAAAATTTATAAAAAGTGGTTCAAGGTTGAACCAGACGTAACAGAAATCAAAGAACAACAAAACAAATAATGCTGAACGTGAATTGCGTAACTCTTTAAACCAGCAGTTACGCAATTTTTATACCTAAAATCATAAATAGACAGACTGCTAGGTTCAAAATTAGGGGGATTTTTAAAATGGATATTCGTTGGGATTTACTTGCTGAATACGCTCCATTTTTTGTAAAAGGGACGCTATTAACAATCGGACTCTCGCTTGTCAGTATCTTGTTTGGAACTGTACTTGGGCTGTTCATTGGGCTGGGAAAAATGGCAAATAACAAATGGATTGCCTTTCCGTTCCATGTTTATATTACGTTTTTCCGTGGCACACCGTTATTGGTACAAATATTATTGGTTCATTTTGGGCTTATTCCGCTCATTATGGGAGAAACAAATGCAATTGTTGCCGCTATTACGGCTCTCTCGTTAAATTCAGCTGCCTATGTAGCCGAAATATTTAGAGCCGGGATCCAATCCATTGATAGAGGCCAAATGGAAGCGGCCCGCTCGCTTGGGATGAATCATGTGCAGGCCATGCGCTTTGTTATTCTGCCACAGGCTTTTAAAAGAATGATACCACCTTTGGGAAATGAATTTATTGTCCTAATCAAGGACTCCTCCTTGGCGGGCATTATAGCAGCAAAGGAACTCATGTATTGGGGACAAGCCATGCAGGGGCAGTACTACCGCGTGTGGGAACCTTACCTTACAGCAGCGGTTATTTATCTCGTGTTAACTTTCTCGTTAAGCTTACTACTATCACGACTTGAAAGAAGGATGGCAGTGCAATGATACAAGTGAAAAATTTAAAAAAGACATTTGGTCAAAATGAAGTTTTAAAAGATATCAGTGTGTCGGTAAAGCCGCAGGAGGTTGTTGTGGTGATTGGTCCTTCGGGATCTGGTAAATCTACTTTTCTTCGCTGTCTTAATTTGCTCGAAACCATAAGCGGTGGTCACGTCTGGATTGAAGGAAGTGATATTACCGACAAAAACACAAATATCAATGAGATCCGTACCGAAGTCGGCATGGTGTTTCAGCAGTTTAACTTGTTCCCACATAAGTCTGTAATAGAAAATATTATGCTTGCACCGATGAAGGTACGAAAGGTTTCAAGTGAAAAGGCAAGGGAAAAGGGGCTGGAACTGCTGCGGAAAGTAGGTCTTGCCGAAAAAGCGGATGCTTATCCGGATTCGCTGTCAGGCGGCCAGAAACAGCGGGTAGCGATTGCCAGGGCACTGGCGATGGAACCGAAAATCATGCTGTTTGATGAACCAACCTCCGCACTTGATCCAGAGATGGTCGGTGAGGTGCTCGAGGTTATGAAACAGTTGGCTAAGGAAGGCATGACAATGGTAGTCGTGACCCATGAGATGGGCTTTGCCAAAGAAGTTGGTGACCGGGTCTTATTTATGGATGGCGGCGTCATTGTTGAAGAAGGGCTTCCCAAAGAGTTGTTTGAAAGTCCTAAGGAAGAACGGACCAAGGCGTTTTTGAGCAAGATTTTATAATGAAAAAGGGAGACATCGACGTCTCCCTTTTTATATGGACTGGTTATAATCAGATTTCAAAATCAAAAACGTCCACGATTTTGTCAGCTTTTATTCGGTTCTGGCACAGCTTAAATAATTGTTCGAAAAATTCTTCAGCCTCTTCTACGGATAAGGGTATTTTAATATGAATTGTTGTGGAACCAACCATTTGCTTAAAATACGCCTTTCGCTGATCATTTTTCCCATCCCGCTTAAGCGGTTTATACGTCCAGACGATATGTGGCGCCCCATCAATGTTTTCGACTTGCCGCAGCTCCGCAACTGTTGTTGATTTATCATGGGCGTAAATAACCAAATAATAAGCACCATTTCGGTGCCAATCGATTAACAAAAAATAATAACCCGTTTCAGTATTTGGGCGGATTACTTCATATCCAGCTAATATAGGTTTCCCATTGGTCCATTGATGAAACTTCGAAAATGTACCTTTAACTGTTACTAATTTCTTTATCTCATAATCTGATGGCATGGAGGAATCAATCATATTAGATAGAAATTGAGCTTGTACTCTTTCCAAGGCAGATACCTGCTACTAAAAACATAAACAAATGTAATCATTCATTTATGCTAGATAATTTCCTGCTTCGTTGAACCCGACCTCGCCGCTTTCCCGCTACTATCGTTTGTTTGGCTCTCCACAGGCGTTAATTCGGATGTAGCCCACCCTACATCTATACATTATCGTGTTGTGATAACTGTATAGTTCATTGCGTATCTTAGATTTAAACTTGCGTTGAAATCCCTTTCTATTTCAATTCCGCATGTATCACATAAAAAAAATCTTTCAGATAATGAAAGCTTAATCTTCTTGTGACCACAGCAAGAACATAGTTTCGAAGAAGGATAGAATCGACTAACCATCCGTAATTCAATTCCCTTCTCCTTGCATTTTTGTTCCAAACATGTGCGGAAATAATAGAAGTTTTGTTTTCTGACGCTATCTGCGAGATGTTTGTTTTTTAACATTCCCTTTATGTTTAAATCTTCAATCGTAATATAGGAGGGCTTGATCTTCACCACTCTGTTTACGACATCCCGTACATATTCCTTCCGAATATTAGTTAATCTAGCATGTGATTTTTGAATTACCTTGACTTGTTTTTGAATGTTTTTATAGCAGGATTCACCACCTTTCTTTTTATGCTCGTACTTGCGGCTAAGCTTCCGCTGTTGCCGTTTTAGGCTTTTTTCAAGTTTCTTGATATGTGAGGAATAATTGATATTTCGATAAACGGCCGTATTACTGCAAACCGCAAAGTTTTTAATTCCTAAATCGATACCTATTCCATGATGGTTGTTAATTGTTTTCTCATTTGGCTGTACTTCGCATAGCACCGAGACAAAATAACGCCCTGCTTTTTGTGAAACAGTTCCACTTCTTATCTGGGCATCTGTTGGTATATAACCAAATTCCTTCAGTTTGACCCAGCCTATGGTGGGAATCTTTACTCTGTGGCGTTCAATTGTCCAGTCGGTTTTATTGTTTCTTGGGAAGTAAGCTTTAACGTCTTGGTTTTTCTTTTTCTTGAACCGAGGGAATTTGGCCCTGCCCTCAAAAAAATTTAAAAAAGCTTTTTCCCCATTCATGATGGCTTGCTTAACAGCTTTACTGGATACATTTTTTATCCAAGGGTTATTCTCAAGGGTGTAAACATTATTGAGCCATTTGGAAAAATCCATCCCTCTTAAAAATTTCTTTTCTTTTTCATAATGCTCTTGATTTGTTTTTAGGTAAAGGTTATAGACATAGCGGCAGACCCCAATTGTCCGGTTCACTTTCTCTATTTGCTTTAGGGCTAGATCAATTTCCGTTTTATACGCCTTTTTCATAACTCTTTATCTTCCTTTAATTTCTTTTTGTATTTCCTTAAACCATATATGCGGTAAGAAAGGACATGTATGATGGAAACTAAATCTTGAACGAGTTCTTCCTGAGGTGAAAGGGCTTCATTGTTTACAACGACTATTTCCGCTCCACATTTTCGCAAAAAGCTTCAAACCATTCAAATCCGAACCGGGCGAACCAATCCTTATGGGAGATTAATATAGTTTCAATCTCTCTGTTCTGTGTCAAGTCTACTAGTTTGTTCCAGTTCTTTCGTTTGTAATTTATTCTACTCCCAATATCCGTCACGACATCACATACTATCCATCCACGTGCGTTAGAAAAGGTTCTTAAAAACTCAATTTGATTTCCCAAATCCTTTTTTTGTCCTTGGTTGGAAACTCTCATAAATGACTGTCTTACCTACTTTATTTTTCAATGGAATCCCCATATATTCCCGGTACTGTGTTTCGGTGTAGTACCTTCTTCCTTTTGGGTTTCGGTAAACGATCAATTTACCTTCATTATCCCAACGTTGGAGGGGGATGACGCTTACGCCCCGCAAACTCCTTTGGTTTGTATACTTTTTCCTTACATATTATAGTTCTTTAGGATATATTTATATATATTTTTGACTACTGTTGATACCTCCTTTAGGTCTTTAGTCTAATTATACGTGAAATAATAGTATGTTCCGATTATTATTTTGTTAATTATTGCGACTGTCTCCAGAATGAAATACATATGATACAATTTAATAAAATCTCTCTGCTAGAATCGTAGAATTGGGACTGAAATTTGAAACTTTCGTCGAATAGTATGAGGAATAATTAGGCCTCTACTCCATATGAATGACATAGAGTGTGTGCGATGGGGGGAAAACAATGACAATTGAGCAGCAATTGAAGGACAAAACTTTTTATAAAATGTTCATTAATGAACAAGAGAATATTCATCCCATTCAAGTATTGGGTGAAGCATTTCAGGAGGAAGCACAAAAGGATTTGCCTGACTTAACGAAAATTCGTTTTGCACAGGGAGAAGTCTATTTTCTTTATAAAGATTATGAGGCTGCAATTTTTAAATGGGAAAATATTATCAATGAACTCGAGCCGTGGGCCCGGAAAAATACGGCTGATGCTTACTTTGAGCTGGGGATATTATCAACGGCAGAGGATATTTATACATCGATTGAAATCGATAACCCTACTTTGTCGGCCGAGGTGGCGTTAAAGCTATTTTCGCTTTATATTAGACGTGAAAAAATGGATGCGGCCGTTTCGACCATTAAAAAAGCAATTGCCGCAAATCCCGATTACGATAATCTTACCAAGATTGCCCGTGACTTTTTCGAAGCGCAAGGTGATTGGGAAAACGCAATTGAATTAGCGGTAAATGAAGCGAAACGGACAGAGTCACTAGGATGGTTTGATATTTTAATAGCGTATGTGAACAAAGGTGTAACAAAGGGGCATACGCCAAGCTATTTCACTCAGGCTTTGGTGACGTTGTTCAGCCTTAATTTAGAGAAATTTGAGGAGCTGGCTGCCTCGTTATGGAACAGTTATCGGAATGAAAATTCCTTTTATACCTGGATCCTGGAAATCAATCATCTTTTATTAAATTTTGAGCTGGAAAAGAGCGGCCGGAAATGGCATGGGCTTTCTAGACTTCATAAAGAAACGTATTTTGGCTACATAAACGGTGGCTACTTGATTAAACAACTTCAGGATTTTATACCTGATTTATTGACGAACTGGCAAAGGCTGGCCGACCCTGCCAATGTGGTGCTGGCATCTGCCGCGGTGCTGTCCTGGAACGAACTGTTTCCGGCAAGTTTAAGTGTTACGATTGTCAAAGAAGCAGAGCAGTTGATCAGTGTGACTGCTGCCGATATCGACGAATTGGAGGAGTGCCTGGCGCTGTTTGATTCGATTACTGAGTGGGCTGCGGACCATGACATGGCCGAAAATAACCGAATGAAATGGGTAGTTGACCAGCTTGTCGATTTTGATACCCAGCATGTGATGGTTACGGGACTAGCTGGCAGTGGCAAATCATCATTTATAAACACAGTCCTCGGCGAAGATTTGCAGGATAGCCCGACATCGTCAGTGGTGCTGTTTAAGCATGAAGACGAGCTGGAAATTAACGAAATTACGGACGAAGGTATTACCAAGCTTGAGGGGTTCACCGATTTTCAGGAACGAATGGACCGGCTCCGCAATGCGTTGGAATCTATCATTGAGTTCAAGCAGCCAAATCCATTTTTGCAGGAAAATAGGCTGGCGTTTATTGATACTCCTGGGTTAAAGGGAAATTACCAAGACCGCTACGAAGTGTTGAAGTACCTGCAAGTGGCGGATTCACTTCTATTTGTAATGGATGCCAATGCACCGTTTACGGAAAAAGAACGCTCAGCCGTGGAGCAGATTCAGGTGCTGGCTCCGGATATTCCGGTTCATTTTCTGTTGAGTAAAATGGATACGATTGTTGATGAACGGGACGCTCAGTTGATCGTGGAGGACACCACCTTGGCAATTCAGGAGTATTTGCCGGATGCCAGGGTGTTTGCTTACTCTTCGCAATATGAAAGTTCCCAGCAGCTGGAGGAATTACAGCGGTTTATCGGTTATATTAAAAATACAAGAAACCTTGAAGATAAGCGGCTGGCGAAGCTGTTGTATTTTATCCGGACCACGATTGCCACTTTGCTGCAAAAACGAATTGATGTTGAGAATCAATTAATCGAAACTGTACGCTGGAATGAGGAAATGAATGCGAAATTAAATGGAGCGGCTCATCAGTTAAATGATACAGTTGTGCATAAATCTCGCGCAATTTCTAAGCTGTACCATGACATGAAGGATAAGATGGAAACAGAGATTTTTGAAGCGGTGCCGAAGCTGCTGAGGGAGTGCTCATCGTTAATACAAGAGGACAGCAATTTCAGCACGATCCATCTGAATTTGAATCATGAAATGAACAACCGATTGCAGGAGTATGTGGAACAGCAGGTCCTGCCAAAGTTCTATCATTCATTATTGGAGTGGATAAAAAACTGCCGGGCGGAATTTACGCAAGGTCAGGAAAATTTGCTGGAGCTTGGTGAAGGTTTCAATCAAATGTACGGGGAAGAGTACTTGAAGCTGGAATGTGATTTTAAAGTGCTTGATGACTGGCGCCGTGATATCGACCGGATGACAAGCCGCTTTCAGCTTGAATCTGTCAATATCTTATTGAAGCGAACCCCATCCCAGTTCCTGTTAAAAAGTGCCGGCAAGCTGTTTGGGGCGTTATCGCAGAACAAATCGATGGTTTACAACAAGTATAAATCGTTTGTCGAGGGCGAGGATTATCTTGATGTAGCCAAAGAGGTCAGTCGTCAATTTTTCCAGCCGTTTGAGCTGTTCGAAAAATCATTGGAGCGAGATCTCGGTTTATTCTTCAAGAGCCCGTTGGCAGTCTTAAACCGTGCTGTTGCTGAGACTAGCTCAGAGGTAGAAACTAATCGAGAAATATTACGAAAGTTGAATACCAATCCAGAATTATTCCGCGACCCGCTGACGTTGTTTGAATTGCGCCTGCGCCAATTCGAATGGATGACCGTCGCTGGGAAAGGAATGCAGACAGTATATTGATGTAGTTGTTGGGAAGATGCCCTTAGTGGGGCGTCTTCTTTTTTTCATGATTGGATTTTATAGAATTTGTCGAACAAAAAATCATTGCCTAAACCCATAGCAAGATGGTAGCCTGTTGATAATATTGTAAAAAGGAGGGAAACTCGTGATTAGAGTAACGGGAACACAAACAGAGGCAAAGGTATTTTCAAATTACCCGCAGGATACGGCGCTTGAGCAAATCCAGGAGCTATGCAACCAAGCTTTTCTAAAGGATACTAAGATTAGTATTATGCCAGACTACCATGCTGGAAAGGGCTGTGTCATTGGCACCACCATCCAGCTGAAGGATAAGGTTGTCCCGAATCTCGTCGGGGTCGACGTGGGCTGCGGTGTCCTGACCGTTAAACTTCAGGAAAAAAAGGTTGATTTTAATAAACTCGATCAAGTCATCAGGACATACGTTCCAAGTGGGCAGGAGATTCATAGCGATGATACGGTTAGTTTCGTTACGACGAGTTTTCCGTCCGTAGAGGAATTTAAAGCAGCCCATATTTTAAGCCAGAATAAAAGCTTATACAGCCTTGGAACACTTGGGGGAGGCAATCATTTTATCGAAGTCTCCGCTGATTCCGACGGTTACCATTATCTAACGATTCATACCGGCAGCCGTTATGTCGGTGCGAGGATTGCTCAGTACTATCAAAAGCTGGCAATCTCTAAACTTCGAAAACATGATTTAACGGAAATGATTGAACAGCTCAAATCTGAAGGTCGTCAAAAAGAGATCCAAGCAATGGTCCAAAGCTATAAAGACAAGAATCCTGTTATTCCAGATGACCTTGCCTATTTGGAAGGTGAGGATTTCAATGATTATATCCACGATATGAAACTGGCTCAGGCTTTTGCCAAGGCTAACCGTGAAGAGATTGCCAGAGCAATCACAGACAATATGGGATTGGACATTGCGGAGAGCTTCGATACGGTTCACAATTATATCGATACCGAAAATCTGATTTTACGAAAAGGTGCAGTTTCGGCCCAAGAAGGCGAGCGCCTTATTATCCCAATTAATATGCGGGATGGCTCGATTTTGGCTGTTGGTAAAGGAAATGAGGACTGGAACTATTCAGCACCGCATGGAGCAGGTCGAGTTCTAAGTCGTTCAAAAGCAATGAAAACCTTAAGCATGGATGATTTTCATAATACAATGAAGGGCGTCTGGACAACATCCGTTTCCGAAGAAACGCTTGATGAGGCGCCAATGGCGTATAAACCGTTGAATGAAATCCTGGAAAAGGTTGAAGAAACTGTAAAGATTGCTAGTTTTATAAAACCAGTCTACAACTTTAAGGCCAGCGAAAAATACATTCCAAAGGGATATAGAAAATAAGCGGAGGAGAGGCTCATTGAAGAATAACGGGTTCCGTTAACTATCGCAAACATTAAAAATGTAATACAAAATGACCTTCAATTTGTATGGTAATTTGGAGGTCTATTTTTGTTGATATAAAGGGATTTCGATTGTTACTTTGGGGGAATTTGTAGTGCGATTTTTATATAAAAATGTGGGGGTACAATAGCCAGTGTACCGCAGCATAATTCACTACATTTTTACATGCAAAATGGATATACACAAAAATTAAGTTTAGGCTCTTCTATATCTTGGTGTTCAATTGACAGGGTATGAAAAATAAACGGAAGAATTCCGGCTAAGTTGGGAAATACCCATATTTCCCTTAAAATAAGGGAAGTTTTTCCGCTTATATTATCAAAATCCTTGAATTTTGTCTTATTTAGAGCAGTTAACCGGAAATCCTCCTCTTATTTTCGCTTCTTAGGCTTCCCAAATATACATTAGCCGGAAATTCTCCGCCTATGAAATTCATACCTACACAAAAACTGGTAGGAAGAAGGCTGGAATGGTTCCAAAATCTTTATTCGTAATTCGAAGAGCAGCCCAATTAACAGCAAATAGCAAGGGAATGAACCCTTGCTGTTTCTAATGTTACTTGCTCTTTTTAGCCTTATAAATTGTCCTGCATTTTATAGTGCAAAAAGGATTACATTTTGGTTTACATTTTCCTGTGCAAATTGACGTTGCGCGATAGGAAACGGAACCCGTTAATTGAAGAAGTCTCTGTTTTTTTCGTTAGATTAAAGGATTTTTCTCTAGGAATATGGAAGTAAACGTATAGGACTTTTGTACGGAAAGGTGTGGGCCCCTTGCAACATAAAATTTTTCTAGTGGAAGATGATACAGCCATAAGCGATATGGTAAAAAGTCAATTTACTAGAGAGGGATTTGAGATTACGACCGCGTATGACGGTGAACAGGCACTGCAATCATTCGCGAACGATACTTTTGATTTGATTCTGCTCGACTTAATGCTGCCAAAGCTGGACGGAATGGAATTTTTAAAAATCATTCGGGAAAAGAGTATGATTCCGATACTAATCATGTCGGCAAAAGACGGAGACTTAGATAAGGCGCTAGGACTGGGGTTTGGTGCCGATGATTATATCGCCAAGCCATTTTCAATGATTGAACTTGTTGCCAGGGTAAAGGCGGCCATCCGCAGGGCGACTTACTATTCGCGGCCGGAGCAAGAAACAAAGATTCTTTCTGTGGGTGATTTAATGCTTGATTTGGATAACTTCTCGGCACAAAAACGGGGATCGGAAATTAAGCTGACCGCCAAGGAATTTCAGATTTTGAAACTATTTATCTCTCATCCAAACCGAGTGTACACGAAGGCACAGATTTATAGCCTAGTGTGGGAGGACGATTATTATGGCGATGAAAATGTCATTAACGTACATATGAGAAGATTAAGAGAGAAAATTGAGGACGACCCTTCATCACCACAATATATCAAAACTTTATGGGGGATCGGCTATAAGCTTGGAGAGTTTTAAAAATGGTTATTTTTCTACTTATCATAATAGCAGTGTTAATCGGACTTAATTATTTTCAATACAAAACAAAGCGGCATCACGATCAAAATTTAACTTATATCCACGAAAAACTAAAAAGGATTATTGATACCAAAACGGATGAAAAGCTGTTGGTCCATACGGATGATGAAGAGTTGAAGAAACTCTTAATCGAAATCAACACTCTCCTGGAACTAAATCAAAAAATCATGGCTACCTACAATAAAACAGAGATGTCAATGCGCAAAATGCTCTCCAATATCTCGCATGATTTAAAAACACCGCTGACTGTGGTTTTGGGTTACGTGGAAATTTTGCTTAATACTCCCAATAGCCAACCTCAAGAGACTCAGGAGTTACTGACTAAAGTTCATGGAAAATCACTAGAAGTTCTGGAGTTAATTAACAAGTTCTTTGATTTGGCCAAACTGGAGTCCGGCGATAAGGATATTCCTTTAAAAAGAGTAAACATGAACGAAGTGTGCCGCAAGAATATTTTAGGATTTTACGAAGTTCTGTCAGCAAAAGGATTTGACGTGGAGATTGGAATTCCAGAAGATAACTTGTACGCGCTAGGGAACGAGGAAGAGCTTGACCGGGTGCTGAATAATTTATTTTCCAATGCTATTCAATATGGCGGAGGCGGCAAGTTCCTTGGTCTCACCCTAAGAGGCGATGATCAGTCCATTTACGTAGATGTTATCGATAAGGGTAAAGGCATAAGCGCCCTCCACAAAGACTTAGTGTTTGAACGGATGTACACGCTTGAAGACTCACGGAACAAGCAATACCAGGGAAGCGGCCTCGGACTGACCATAACCAAACGGCTGGTTGAAAAAATGGACGGGGAAATTCTGCTCACCAGTAAGCCTTATGAAAAAACGACATTTACAGTAAAGCTGAATCGAATTACATACTAACAACAAGGGGTGGCTCAACGACAAAAAGGGCACCCCTTTTTCACTGTCCTGCTGGACAAAGAAAGCTTCGGCCGCATTTGCATACCTTCCGCTTTTCTTCTTAAGAATTTTGTAAGATTTGATTAATAAAAAAGATAATTTTGCTGTTTACAATAAGAATCAGTTAAGACAAAGGGAGCTGGAAAAAATGAGTTATATCATCCAAACAAATCAACTGACGAAGGCCTATAAAGGCAAAGAAGTTGTTTCGAACGTCAATATGAAAATTAAGAAAGGTGAAATCTACGGATTCCTCGGACCAAATGGAGCGGGGAAGACAACAGTGATGCGCATGCTTACCAATTTAGTGAAGCCGACAAACGGTGAAATTGAAGTCTTCGGCGAAAAACTGACAGACACTTCTTACGAAATCCTGAAAAGAATGGGCAGCATCATTGAATACCCTGTTTTTTACGACAAGCTAACAGCCCGTGAAAATCTTGAGCTTCACTGCGAGTATATGGGCTATTACGATAAAAAAGCAATTGATCGGGCACTGGATTTAGTTAAGTTAAAAGACATTGAAAATAAATCAGTAAAAGAGTTTTCTCTCGGGATGAAGCAGCGCCTTGGAATTGCCCGTGCGATTATTACCAAGCCAGAGTTGTTAATTCTAGATGAACCAATTAATGGTCTGGATCCTGTCGGAATTAAGGAACTTCGTGACCTGTTCCATATGTTATGCCGGGAATATGGAATTACCATGCTCATCTCCTCGCATATCCTTGGGGAAATTGAGCAAATTGCTGATACAATCGGTGTCATTAACGAAGGAAAATTAATTAAAGAAGTTTCGATGAGCGAAATCCGCGAGCAAAATACCGAGTATATTGAACTGGCAGTTAATGATATTAATAGAGCTGTGTATGTACTAGAAGATATACTGAAGATTACCAATTTCAAAGTAATCGATGACTCGCGTTTGAGAATTTATGACTCACGCTTATCACAAAGTGAAATTTCCAAAGCATTTATTATGAATGACGTGATGATTGAGGAAATCAATAAGAAGAACCATTCACTGGAGGATTATTTCTTAACTTTAATTAATGGGGGCGGAATCAGTGCGTAAATTAATCAGTCTTGAAATAAAAAAGTATAAATTATTTTCTTATCTTAAAGGTGTGGCTATCGCCAATATTGCGATTATGGGAATGCTTGTGTTGGTTTATTTTGGCGAAAAAAGTGAAGGAATTACAGCCTATGAAAACTATGAAATGGCATTTGCGGTGATAAGCAGCATCATCAGACCTGTGTTTATTATCTTTGCTGCCGTGCTCATCTCCAGGATAATCATTGATGAATACAGAAGCAATTCGATTTCGCTGATGTTCACCTACCCAATTAATCGGAAGAAAATTATCATTGCCAAGTTAGCGATTGTTGCCAGCTTTACATTTTTAACTATTGTGTTATCGAATTTGTTGATTGGCAGTGTCTTTTATCTGGTCGATTCCTATTTTCACTTTGTGCCTGAGTCTTTAACAGCAAAGGTAGTAACCAATAGCTTGGTTACTTTGGTTTTAGAAGCGGTTGCTGCGGCAGGAATGGCGTTAATTCCACTGTATTTCGGAATGAGAAGGAAATCAACAGTAGCTCCGATTGTGTCAGCAATTGTAATGGTATCATTAATTAATTCAACCGTTAATGGGGGGGCAAGTTTGGTCTCCTTCATCGCTATACCGATAGGGCTTGGTATAATCGGTTGTGGTATTGCGTACTTTTCCTTTAGAAATATTGAAAAAGTGGATGTTAATTAATGTGTTTATGGGCTGCTCATGGATGGGCAGCCCTAATGTTTGTTTTAATATCCTTTTTTATAATCCACCAGATTGACAGACGGGATTGTATCAGAGAGGTAGGTTTTTAGATTGGGAATCAGGATATCTTCGACTACCCGCTGATTATAATGTTCGGTAGAACCGGATGTATGCGGGGTAATAATGACATTTTCCATTTCCCATAACGGGCTATCACTATTTAATGGTTCTGTTTCAAACACATCAAGGCCGGCCCCGGCAATACTTCCATTCTTCAAGGCGTCGACGAGTTCCTTTTCCACGACAATCTCCCCGCGGCCGATATTAATAAAAAAGGCAGTTGATTTCATTAATTGGAACTGCTTAGCACCAAACAGATGGTGGGTTTCCTTTGTGAGCGGCAGTGTGACCACCACATAGTCGCATTGAGGCAGAAGTTCATCCAATTGCTCTGTTGTGTACATTTCATCGACATTATCGGCAGGTTTACCCGAATGCCTGACACCTAGCACTTTCATCCCGAATGCTTTGGCAATTTTGGCGGTTTCCTTTCCAATGGCTCCAACGCCGATAATTCCGATTGTTTTTTCATGAATCTCAAGATTCATATTGGCATGGTGCCAGGTTTTAGACTGCTGGTTTCTTACGTATGTATGAATTTTCCTAGTCAACCCGAGCATTAAGGCGAAAATACTTTCAGATATCGGATAGGCATGCACCCCGTTGGCGCTAGTTAAAAAAATGCCCCTTGCTTCTAGGCTATCTAACGGCATGGTGTTTACACCGGCGCTCCAGCTTTGCAGCCACTTCAGTTTGGAATCAGGAGCCAGGCAATATTCCTCAAGACCTTTTTTCCACCCCGCGATCACTTCAGCATCCTTCACATGCTCCTGCCATACTTCCTTGTCTTTGTCTGCAATTACCTCCCAATCGGAAATAACTTCATTTATTTGCTGGAGCAGTTCCTGTTCGAGATTGTGAGTAATAACCAATTTTCGTTTTTGCACTTTCAATTCCCCCGTTTCAATGTTGTCTATTTTAATGATAACGAATTTTCTTGAAAATGGTAACCTGCTAAAAGTCGTTCGCGGATATATTTTTATTTTCGCGGATATTTTCATTTTTTCGCGGATATCCCGTCCATGAACGCGGATATATCTGATTTTTCGCGGATATCTTCTCGAGAACCGCGGATATGGAGGATGGGTATTCTATTTTTGGGAAAATAAATGGTTTAAAAATTCAAAAAAATCACTTTATTTGTTAAAATAGACCTATGATATAAAAACAGCAAAATGGTAAGCGTTTTCAATCGGAAAGTGAGGTTTAGGAAATGAAACATCCTTATTTGAACGAGGACCATGAAATTTTTCGTCAGTCTTTAAGAAAGTTTTTGGAAAAAGAAGCATATCCCTACTATGAGCAATGGGAAGAGGAACGAATGATTCCTCGCTCCTTTTGGAGGAAGATGGGTGAGCAGGGCTTCCTTTGTCCTGACATCGACGAGAAATACGGCGGCAGCGGTGTTGATTGGGGCTTTTCCGTTGTCATCAATGAAGAGCTTGAGCGGGTCGGCACTGGCCTAATCGGGATTGGGCTACATAACGATATTGTTGTCCCATATATTACCGCTTATGGAACACAGGCGCAGAAAGAGCGCTGGCTGCCCAAGTGCGTAACCGGTGAAACCATTTCTGCCATTGCGATGACGGAACCGGGTACAGGCTCCGACCTGGCCAATATCAAAACGACGGCTCGGCTTGAAGGCGACCATTATATTGTTAACGGTCAAAAAACGTTTATCACTAACGGCATTCAAGCCGACCTGATTGTTGTGGCGGTAAAAACGGATACACAGGCAGTTCCGAAACATAAGGGGGTCAGCCTGTTGGTCATCGAGCGGGATGCTCCCGGTTTTTCAAGAGGCCGCAAGCTGAACAAAGTCGGGCTCCATTCCCAGGACACGGCAGAATTAATCTTTGAGGACTGCCGTGTACCAAAGGAAAATCTTATAGGTGAAGAAGGCAAAGGCTTCCTGTATTTGATGGAAAAACTGCAGCAGGAACGCTTGCTAGTTGCCATTGGGGCGCAAACAGCCTCAGAAGTGATGCTGCAAAAAACAATAGATTATGTAAAAAGTCGTGAAGCATTCGGCAAACCAGTAAGCCAGTTCCAAAACACGCAGTTCAAAATTGTCGAGATGGCGACTGACATTCAGATGACCCGTGCCTTCCTCGATCAGTTGATTGCCGAGCATATTGAAGGAAAAAACGTGGTGACCAAGGTATCGATGGCAAAGTGGAAATTAACGGACAATGCCAAAAAAATTGCTTCCGAATGCATGCAGCTTCACGGCGGCTATGGCTATATGGAAGAATACGAGATTGCCAGACGCTTCCGTGATATTCAAGTTGGCGCCATTTATGCAGGAACAAACGAAATTATGAAAACCATCATCGCCAAAAATCTAGGATTATAGTGTTTTTTAAGAGTAATTTTTTTAAGGAAGTTAAGGCAGTCGGTGATTATGCCGATTGCCTCCCCAAATAATATACGGAGGCGATTTAATGACTACAACTATCGGTAAAATATTTGATTTAACAGTGGAAAAGTACCCCAACAAAGAAGCCCTCTACGATGTCCGTAAAAATGTGCGCTATACCTATAAAGAGTGGAGTGATCAAGTAAACCTTCTTGCGAATGCCCTCATAACTGAAGGCGTTAAAAAAGGCGACCGCGTCTCTACGTTTATGTTCAACACTGAAGAACTGGGAACTACGTTTTTTGCCTGTGCCAAAATCGGTGCCATCTTCAACCCGATTAATTTCCGCCTGATGTCCGAAGAAGTAGCTTTTATTTTATCCGATGCCGCTCCGAAGGTGGTTATTTTTGAAAAAGCACTGGAGCAAGTCATAGCGCCTATTGCCAACCGGTATGACAAGACTTCATTCTGGTACATTGATGAAGAAACTCCCGCCTACGCTGCTAGCTATAAAGAGAAACTTGCCGGCGCCACGTCAGAAAATGTGAAAGTCGACGTGAACGAAACAGATATTTACGCGTTTATTTATACAAGTGGAACAACAGGCAGACCCAAGGGCGTCATGCACACCCATCGCAATATGGTCGAGCAAAGCATGCTCTGTATTGCTGCCCAAAAACTTGAAAAAGAGGACGTTGGCTTAGTTACGGCACCGATGTTCCACTGTGCCGAGCTGCATTGCGCCTTCCTGCCGCGGGTTAATATTGGCGCAAAAAATGTCATTTTGCATCAGTTTAATCCAAAGGTAATCCTATCGTTAATTGGACAGGAAAAAGTTACGAAATTCTTTGCTGCTCCCACAATGTGGAACATGCTGCTGCAGGAAGATTTAACGCAATATGATACATCAAGCATGAAACTTGGCTTGTATGGTGCGGCCCCAATGGCACCGTCGCTCGTTCGTGCCCTCCATGCCCGCTTCGGAATTGGCCTGATTCAAGCCTATGGAATGACGGAAATGGGACCGGCTATTACCTTCTTATCGGAACAAGACCAGCTTCGAAAAGTAGGTTCTGCAGGGCAGGCTGGTCTAAATCATGAAATTCGCGTGGTTCGCACAAGAGAAGATGGGCCATCAGATCCGGATGACATTATGCCAGTCGGTGAGCCTGGAGAAATAATCGTGAGGGGTCCATCGATGTTAGTCGGTTATTACAACCGTGAAGAAGCAACCGAGAAGGCATTGTATAAAGGCTGGTATCATTCTGGTGACATCGGTTACATGGATGACGAGGGCTATTTGTTTGTCAATGACCGTGTCGATGACATGATCATCAGCGGCGGGGAAAATATTTACCCGCGTGAGGTTGAGGATGTTCTGCATGCTCATGAGGGTGTCCTGGATGTCGCTGTTATCGGCCAGCCGGATGACCGCTGGGGCGAAACGGTTACGGCATTTATCGTGAAGAAAGATCCGAACATAACCGAGCAGGACCTTGACGAGTATTGCAAAAACAGCGACAGCCTAGCGAACTATAAACGACCTCGGAAATATGTGTTCTGTGAAGTCTTGCCGCGAAATGCGAGCGGAAAAATTCAGAAGTTTATTCTGCGCAAGCAGCTGGAAGAGTTGTTCAGTCCGGAGTCAACGAATTAAATTGATACCCTGTCTAAATAGACCATCACAAACATGAAGCGATAAAGCATATGGACTGTCGATACTCATTCGGCAGTCTGTTTTTATGGCGAATAATAGAGTAGTTCTACGGCAAATAGCTATTGGCTACCGAAGCGCTGAGAAATTGAAGAAATGGGTAGCCAATGAAGGCCATTGGCTACCGAGGCGTTGGGAAATTGAAGAAATGGGTAGCCAATGAAGGCTATTGGCTACCGGGGTGATGGGAAATTGAAGAAATGGGGTGCCAATAAAGGTTATTGGCTACCGAGTGGGTGGGAGGATGAAGAAATGGGGTGCCAATAAAGGTTATTGGCTACCGAGTGGGTGGGAGGATGAAGAAATGGGTAGCCAATAAAGGTTATTGGCTACCGAGTGGGTGGGAAGTTGAAGAAATGGGGTGCCAATAAAGGTTATTGGCTACCGAGTGGGAAGGAGAATGAAGAAATGGGTAGCCAATAAAGCCTATTGGCTACCGAGTCGATGAGAAATTGAGAAGTAGGGGAGCCAATAAGTAGAAATCTTTATATATCAGATTGATAAATAGATAGTAGGTGGAGTAAATGCATACAACCGTATACTTTATCCGTCATGCCCACTCCAAATATACTCCGGATGAAATCGGAAGACCTTTATCTGAAAAAGGACTAAAGGATGCAGAAAAGATTGCTCAAATCCTTAAGGATAAAAAGGTTGATCATGTCATATCAAGCCCTTATAAACGAGCTTTTCAAACCGTACAAGGAGTTGCCAGAAGCATAGGGAAAGAAATTGAATTTGTAGACGGCTTCCGAGAGCGGAGACTGTCAGATGGACCTGTTGAGGATTTTGAATCGGTAATGACAAAGGTCTGGCAGGATTTTAATTTTTCTTGGGAAGGTGGAGAATCCAACTTTGCTGCCCGGCAAAGAGGGGTGGAAGCATTACTGAAAATCCTCAATACATATGGAGGCAAAAATCTCGTGATTGGAACCCACGGGAACATCATGGTGCTTATCATGAATTACTTTAATGAGATGTATGATTTTGATTTTTGGAAGCAGCTTGAGATGCCGGACATTTACCAATTAACTTTCGAAAAAACAACACTAATAAATGTGGAGAAGATTTGGAAATAAAACAGGGGCGGTATAAAGGACCGCCCCTTAATATCATCCGCCAAAGAAGAAATCAAGGACATTGGATGCAGTAGATGTATTTTTGTTATAAAACTCGGAATATCCGCATTTTTTGCAATACACAACTGTAAACGTATTTTTTTGAATATCCAGCATCTTTGAAAGTCCGGTTCCGGTCATTGAAACATCCTTCGTTCCGGCATCCCTGCTGCCGCATTTAATACAGCCCTTTTCACTCATACTATCTCCCCCTAATGACTTTACGTATTCTATTGATTAATACGAAATTGATTGGAAAATGTTTCATGTATTATTCAACAAATATTACTCTAAAAAGTTCAGACTGCAGAGGAGTCATCTGCAGTCTGAACTTTTTCTCTATTTATCTCTATAAATCATTTCAAATGTTTTTATGATCGTCTTGGCCAAAATCTCAATTCCTATAAGTATTGCTTCGTGATTAAAGGACATTTTGGGATGATGAAGACCTGGCAGTAAGTCACAGCCTAGTCCCAGCATAGTGGCCTTAATATTTGGTCTCTTCAATGTGTAAAAAT
Source organism: Neobacillus sp. B24 (assembly GCF_055381825.1). Classification (NCBI taxonomy): domain Bacteria; kingdom Bacillati; phylum Bacillota; class Bacilli; order Caryophanales; family Bacillaceae; genus Neobacillus; species Neobacillus sp. B24. Next base: position 1,191,667 of record NZ_AP035777.1, read on the forward strand.
GGAAATCCTCGCCTCCGCTGGACATGTATGGCATAACATGTGCTTCATGGCCTAAGGTTTCAATGATTACCTCCTGCATGATTGACTGAGCATGTGGGTGAATCTGTGCCGCTGCCACCCCCGCATTTACTTTAACGCTAATTTCCACTCCATAAAGAGCAGCAATATACTCGATAATCTTCTCAACTCGTTCGGTTAATTGCTTCATGATTTCGTTACTTTGAGCTCGAAGATCTAACGAAAACTTTGCATTTCCGGGAATAATATTGCTGCTTTCGCCTCCAGCATGAAAGGAAGTCATTTTTACAGAATAGGGAATCATCGGATTAAGATGGATTTTACTAAGTTCGTTGACAAGGGACGCTCCAACTTCAATCGCATTTTGGCCTTGGTGAGGCCTTGCTCCATGTGCGTCTGTTCCTATTATTTCACCGCTGATGAATTTGGCAGCTCCATTAATGATACCCGAAGAGGCTTTACCGTACGGGACTTCCTCCTTAGGACGAAGATGAACACCATATAAATAGCTGATATCATCGACTACTCCCTTTTCGATCATTTTTAAGGCTCCGGTCCCTTTCTCCTCAGCTGGCTGGAAGATGAATTTTAATCTCCCAGGTGGTTGATATTTCATTTTTTTAAATAAGAGTAATGTACCGTAAACCATTGTCATGTGGGCATCATGACCGCAGGAGTGATTTGCTTGGAACGTACCGTCCACTTCCTGCCAGAGAGCATCAAGGTCAGTCCGCAGACCAATACAGACATCCCCTGACCCCGTCTCCGCAACCAAACCTGTACAATCATCAAAAGCGGTAACCGAAACATCAAGCTCTTCTACTAAACCTTTTAAAAAATCTGTTGTGCTGTATTCCTTCCAGCTAATCTCAGGGTGAGTGTGTAAGTGATTAAATATCCGGAGCAGCTCCGGTTTTAATTCGGTTAACTGATTTTTCATATTTTCCTCCAATTAAGAAATATTAGGCTAATAGGTTGAAATAGGTTAGAAAATCTCGACGAATCTATCAACCTATTAGTGTCGAAAACGGGGTTCTTGTGACCGATTATATCAAAATAATCACAAAATTAAAATAAATAGGTTGTAATAGGTTGGATTATATTTTATAATAATTAAAAATTATCAAACTATATAAAAGGGATGAATAAAATGGATTCTACCAAATTAGTAAATGTGACCAGGGGCAATCTAATAGAGAGCTCTCATAAGGGGCATGTAGCTGTTGTAGATGCAAAGGGACAATTGCTCTACTATGCTGGTGATCCCAACGCGAAGGTTTTTGCCCGTTCCTCGATGAAGCCTATCCAGGCGATTCCAATTGTGGAAACAGGGGCTGCTGATCACTACGAATTTAGTGATGCAGATCTATCCTTATGCTGCGCGTCACATAACGGGGAAAAAATGCATACAGATCGTGTAGTATCGATACTTGGAAGGGCTGAGATGGAGGATACTTGTTTAAAATGCGGCACCCATATCCCACGCTGGCAAGAAACATATAAGGAGCTAATTCTTAAGGGAAAGGATGTAACCCCTCTATATAATAACTGTTCAGGTAAACATTCAGGGATGCTGGCAACTGCGAAACACATGAATGAACCGATTGAAAATTATTATGATTTACAACATCCGGTTCAGCAGCGGATTCTGGCAGCAGTTAGTGAAATGACTGACTATCCTAAGGAAGAAATAGAAATTGGAATTGACGGGTGTGGAGTGCCTGTTCATGGGGTGCCGCTTGAGCGATTAGCTTTTGGTTATGCAAAAATGGCCAAGCCGGACGACCTGCCGGAAACGCGGCGCAATGCAATCAAGCGGATAACAAAAGCGATGGTAACTGCACCGGAAATGGTCGGTGGAACAGACCGATTTTGTACCGATTTTATGAGAGTTGGAAATGGTAGATTCATAGGTAAGGCAGGGGCAGAAGGCGTATATTGCATTGGAGACCTTGAAACAGGTATCGGGATTGCCGTCAAAATTGAAGATGGAAATGGCCGAGCTGTATACCCTGCGGCCGTAGAAGTTTTAAAACAGCTAAATTTGATAACTGAGAACCAAATCGAAGAGCTTAGCGAACATTATCGTCCGAAATTGCGTAATGCCCGAAATGAGGTAATTGGAGAGTTGACTCCAGACTTTAACCTTCAGAGTGCACCCGCAGTACAAGTTTAGTTTTAAACTCAGAATTTTATATCGATAAATATTCTGGGAGTATAAATTTAGCCTGTCATCACCTTGTGGGGCACGGCGGTTGGAAAAAATCATTAAATACCAAGAGGAGGAAGTTATTTGAAAAATCGTTATGTTCACGTATTAATTTCGGTATTTGTTCTGTGCAGCCTATTCTTAATTGGATGCAGCAATTCAAACAATGCATCAAGCGATTCGAAGGAAGGTAAGAAAAATATTGAGCCAGCAAAAGAACAAGCGTTGGCGAAAAAAGATGGCAAGGACGTAACCATTGCAGTTGCTGATAATTTTATCAGTATGGATCCGCATGACACAAACGATACTTTGTCTTATTCAGCTCAAAAAACGATGCTTGAAGGACTAGTCGGCTTTGATAAGGATATGAAAGTAATTCCTGTCCTTGCAGAAAGCTTTACCGCAAGTGATGATGCAAAAGAATTTACGTTCAAGCTTCGCAAAGGAATTAAGTTCCATGATGGAACCCCATTTAATGCAGAAGCAGTTAAGGCAAATATTGACCGTTTAGCAAATCCGGACAATAACTTAAAGCGTCACAGCTTATTTGCCCTTGTAAAAGAAACTCAAATTGTCGATGAAAATACTGTGAAAGTGGTTTTGAGTGAACCATTTGGGGCAATGATCAACAACTTTGCTCACCCTGCAGCGATGATGATTAGCCCGAAGGCATTAGAGACATATGGCAAGGATGTATCTCAGCACCCAGTTGGAACAGGTCCATTCAAATTTGAGGAATGGGATCAGAGTGATCATTTAAAAGTAGTGAAAAACGAGGAATACTGGAAAGATGGATATCCAAAGGTAGACTCCATTTCTTTCAAGCCAACACCTGAGAACGGTGCCCGCGTAGCGATGCTTCAAACAGGAGAGGCAGATTTTATCTATCCGGTGCCAACTGAACAGGCTGAAGACCTAAACGGTAAGGATGGCATTGTCGTAGAAAACAAGCAATCTATCGTTGTTCGTTATTTATCTATGAATACTTTAAAGAAACCATACAGCGATCCAAAAGTTCGCCAGGCAATCAACTATGCGATTAACAAAGAAGCATTCGTTAAGGTGGTAATGAATGGTTTTGCTACACCGCTGGATTCCGTCATTGCGCCAAATGTACAGTATTATTCCAAGCAGGAGCAATACAAGTTTAATATCGAAAAGGCAAAAGAATTATTGAAGGAAGCCGGTTATGCGGATGGATTTACTGCGAAATTATGGGGCAGTAACAATTCTCAAACTGGTAAGGGTATGGAATTTATTCAACAGCAGCTTGCCCAAATTGGGGTAAAGGTAGAGATTGTACCAATGGAATCCGGAACAATGGCCGATAAAATTTGGTCAGTTCAAGATCCAAATAAAGCAGAAATTGAATTGTATTATGGCGGCTGGTCTCCATCTACAGGTGATGCTGACTGGGGTATTCGTCCATTGGTAGGCGGTCAAGATGCATTCCCGCCAAAGTCTTATAATACTGCTTACTATAACAGCGACGAAGTAAATCAAGCAATAAAAGACGCACTTGCAACAGCGGACCCAGAAAAGCGAAAAGCAGCATATGAAAAAGCTCAAGCAACCATCTGGAAAGACGCACCATGGGCATTCTTATCCGTAGATGACACGATGGCGGGTAAGAAAAACTATCTTGAAGGAATTTACTTGCTTCCTGATGGTGCATTAAGTGCTGAAAATATTGAAATCAAACAATAAGCAAGGTTGAGCGCTATAGTGATATAGCGCTCATCTATTATCTGTAAGGGGGTAATCCAATTGTTAAGGTATTTTTTAAATAGATTAATTGGAATCATACCTATTTTATTCTTTGTTTCCATATTCATTTTTCTATTTGTTCACATGATTCCCGGAGATCCAGCAAGATTAGTTGCGGGACCGGATGCCAGTCTTGCGGATGTAAAAGCCGTGGAGAGAGAACTCGGATTAGACAAGCCGTTAACCACTCAGTACGCAAATTTTGTTACAAACATTGTCCAAGGGGATTTAGGAGTTTCGCTTAAAACAAAACGACCTGTATTTGATGAGATTTCCAAACGCTTTATGCCTACCTTCTGGCTAACGTTTTGGAGCATGGCCTGGGCCGTTCTTTTTGGTCTGCTAATAGGTGTTATTTCAGCAACGAAAAGAAACAAATGGCAAGATTATCTCGGTATGTTTGGTGCCGTTTCTGGGATTTCCCTTCCATCCTTTTGGCTTGGGTTAATGTTAATTCAGCTTTTTTCCGTCAATTTAGGATGGCTTCCAACTGGCGGTCTTGACTCATGGAAGAGCTATATTCTGCCATCGATCACACTAGGTGCAGGGGTAGCCGCGGTTATCGCCAGATTCTCTCGTTCTTCGTTAATGGATGTCCTTAAAGAGGATTATATTCGAACGGGGAGAGCGAAGGGATTAAAAGAAAATAATGTCGTTTGGGGACATGCCTTGAAAAATTCAATGATTCCAGTTGTAACGATGACAGGATTACAATTTGGGTTTTTACTTGGCGGTTCGATTGTCATTGAAACAGTGTTTAGCTGGCCTGGATTGGGAAGATTGCTGATCGATTCTGTTGCCTTCCGAGATTATCCGGTAATCCAAGCAGAAATGCTGTTGTTTGCTCTGGAATTTATCTTAATTAACTTATTCGTTGATTTATTATATGGGGTTTTAAATCCGCAAATCCGTTTTGATTGACGGGTGAGAAGAGGAGGAATGACTGATGGCGGAAATGAAAGTGAATGAAGTAATTCAACAACCGCTTGCCCAAACGGTTAACGTCAAAAAGAGTACACCAGTCACTGAATTTTGGCGAAAGTTTAAAAAGCAAAAAATGGCCTTAGCTGCCGGTATTTTCGTAGCCTTGTTATTTGTTTTAGGGTTACTTGGTCCCTATATTGCTCCATATGGTGCGGCTGAATTTGACTATGATCATATCCTTGAAGGACCGTCAGCACAGCATTGGGCTGGAACCGATGCTTACGGCCGGGATATTTTTAGCCGAATCATTATTGGGACAAGAATTTCCTTATTTATCAGTATTATATCGGTTTTATTAGGTGCAGTTGGAGGAACGATTCTTGGCCTGATTAGTGGATATTACGGAAAATGGATCGATAATATCATCATGCGTTTTTGCGATATTCTCTTCGCTTTTCCAGGGATTCTACTGGCAATTGGGATTATTGCGATTCTAGGACCTGGATTAGGAAACGTCATCATAGCTATTTCTATCTTTAGTGTACCTATGTTTGCACGGATTGTAAGAAGCAGTACATTGGCTGTTAAATCAACCGTTTACGTTGAGGCAACTAGGTCAATTGGTGCTAAGCCGAGGAGAATTATTTGGAAGCACATATTCCCTGGAACTGTCTCGGCCATTATTGTAAATTTTACGATGCGTCTCGGAACAGCGATATTAACAGCGGCATCTTTAAGTTTCCTTGGACTTGGCGCACAGCCGCCGTCTCCTGAGTGGGGAGCGATGTTAAGTGGTGGAAGGGATTATTTAAACACAGCACCGCATGTAACATTTTTTCCGGGGGTTGCCATTTTTCTAACCGTGCTGGCCTTTAACCTTTTCGGTGACGGACTCAGGGATGCGCTCGACCCAAAAATTAAAGATTAACCATCAGAAAGGAGTACGGTGATGGCTGAAAAATTACTAGAAATTAAAAATCTGCAAACGCATTTTTCGAGTGATAGAGGAGTAGTGAAGGCAGTTGATGGGGTAACCATTTCAGTAAATAAGGGAGAAACTGTTGGGGTTGTAGGTGAATCAGGTTGCGGAAAAAGCGTTACCTCCTTATCAATTATGCGCTTGTTAAAGGATACACCAGGGAAGATTGTTGGCGGATCTATTGAATTTGAAGGGAAAGATCTAACCAATCTTTCAGAAAAAGAAATGCGCCTGATTAGGGGTAATGAGATAGCCATGATTTTTCAGGAACCGATGACTTCGCTAAACCCGGTCTACAAAATAGGCAGACAGATTGAGGAAGCAGTCATGCTTCACTTGAAATATGATAAAAAACAAGCGCGAGAGCATGCCATTAATATGCTAAAGCTTGTTGGAATACCAAGGGCTGAAGAAATTGTTGACGAATACCCTTATCAGCTATCAGGCGGGATGCGCCAGCGTGTCATGATTGCGATGGCGATGGCTTGCAAACCAAAACTATTAATTGCTGATGAGCCGACAACGGCACTCGATGTAACTATCCAAGCACAAATTTTGGACCTGATGAGAAAGGTAAGAGAAGAAAGCGGTACATCAATCATGATGATTACCCATGATTTGGGAGTGGTTGCTGAAATGTGTGACCGGGTTGTCGTCATGTACGCTGGTAAGGTGGTCGAAGAAGCGGATGTCTTTACTATTTTTGAGGATCCAAAACACCCCTATACAATTGGGCTGCTCGATTCTGTGCCAAAGCTTGGGCAAAAGATTACCCGATTAGAATCTATTCCAGGCAATGTTCCTACACCGGGCAATATGCCGCAAGGATGCAAATTTGCTCCGCGCTGTAATAAGGTAATGGAAATATGCAGAAATCAAGATCCAGAATTGACATCAATAGATAATGATCATACATGCAGATGCTGGCTTTACCAGGATAGCGGAGTATTGGAGGTATAGGTTATGGAAACTCCTTTAGTTGAAGTGAAAAATTTGAAAAAATATTTTCCCAAAAAGAAAGGCCTATTTGGCGGAAAACAAACATATGTAAAGGCCGTAGATGAAGTTTCATTTACCATTCATAAGGGCGAAACGTTGGGGCTGGTTGGTGAGAGCGGTTGTGGGAAGTCCACCACTGGAAGAATGCTGATGAAATTACTTGACCCGACAGAAGGGCAAATTGTATTTGAGGGAAAAGAAATTAGCGGATTGAACGATAACCAAATCCGGGAGCTGAGAAAAGAATTCCAAATGGTCTTTCAGGACCCATATGCCTCACTAAATCCACGGATGAAGGTCGGAGAGATTATTGCAGAGCCGTTAATTGTTCATGGGTATCCAAAAGAGGAGAGAGAAGCGCGTGTCCAGCATTTATTGGAGGTAGTGGGCTTAAGCGCTTATCACGCTGACCGATATCCTCATGAATTTAGCGGCGGGCAGCGCCAAAGGGTAGGAATTGCCCGTGCCCTTGCCGTTAATCCAAAACTGATTATTGCGGATGAGCCTGTATCAGCCTTGGATGTATCCATCCAATCCCAAATTCTGAATCTCTTAAAAGACCTTCAGGAAGAATTTCAATTAACCTATTTATTTATTGCCCATGATTTAAGTGTCGTGGAACATATCAGTGATCGTGTCGGTGTCATGTATTTAGGAAAGATTGTAGAATTAACAGACAAAGAAACCCTTTATCGAGAGCCGCTCCATCCATATACAAAGGCATTATTATCAGCTGTGCCGGTTCCGAATCCCCGCTTAAAAAGAGATCGGATTATTTTGAAGGGAGATATTCCGAGCCCTTCCAATCCGCCAAGCGGCTGTACGTTTCATACCAGATGTCCATTTGCAAAGGAAGAGTGTAAACAGAAAGTTCCAAAGCTTAAAGAAATTTCAAATGGGCACTATGTATCATGCCATTTGTACTAGTATAATATAAATACTTGCACTTGGATTTGTTTCGGAGGTCTGCTGGAGATGTCTAATCGGATTGTTCATATTATTGCGATACAGGAAAAATACTTAGAACAAATTACTAAACAAATGAGGGACGTGCTAGGGCATCAGATTACGATTAGACCAACAACCTTAAAAGAATTGCGAAAGAATATGGTCCAATCAAATGATGTGGTTGTTCTCTCCCATCATATGATTAAAGGGTTAGTTAACCAGCTTATTCCGGCAAAATGTCCATGTATAATAGCCAAACGAGATATTAATTTTGCTAATACAAGGGAACTGATTAATCTCCCGCCAGGTCAAAAGATTCTTGTTGTCAATGATAATAAAACTAATATTGAAGAGACAGTCACTTCCTTACGTGAGGCAGTCTTTGAGCACGAGTATTATCCTTATAATCCTGATGAATCGATACCGGAAAATATTGACTATATATTAACACCTGGAGAAGAGGATTTCTTACCAACAGGATTAATTCGGGTAATCAATATCGGATTCAGAGTATTGGATATTGAAACCTTTTACGAGATTGCCAATGCGCTTGAGAGAGAGTACAATCCCTCTCATATTGTAAAAAGATACATGAAATCCTTGGTATCTCTATCGTTGGAGTATGAATGGGAAGACGGGGGTCCTCGAATAAATCAAACAAAGGATATTCGAGATGTTGCGCGTTATACCTTCCATCATGTAATAGCAGTGAGTAAATCGATGCAGGAAACAGTCCAACTGGCTAAGAATTTTGCCAGTACCCCACTTCCTATCTATATTAACGGTGAAAAGGGGTCTGGGAAAAGTATGGTCGCTCAGGCGATTCATCATTATTCCAATCATTCTAGCGCCCCCTTTATCTCCGTTAGTTGTAAATCGAAACCTGCGGATATGCTGGAAAAGGAGTTATTTGGTTCGGAAGAAGACCAGATGATTACAATGGGTGTATTTGAATTAGCCAAGAATGGAACGGTTTTTTTAGAGGACATTGATGAACTGCACATTCCACTGCAAGAACGCATTCTTTATGCCCTAAAGGAAAAAGAGTTTTTCCGAGTAGCTGGGAGCAAACCTATTCCATTTCAAGCCCGATTAATTTCCTGCAGTTCAGAGGATTTGAATAAAGTTAGAGAGGACGGGGAGCTGATCGATTCCTTTTATCATTCTTTAACCTCGTTATCCATAAAAGTGCCCCCCCTTAGAGAGCGAAGCGATGATTTTATTCCGCTGATAGAGGATATAAAGGCAAGGTTAAATAAAACGGATATCTCATTCACTCCAGAAGTAATGAATCAGTTACTTGCTTATGAATGGCCAGGCAACGTAACCGAACTGTATAATACGATTACTTACCTTTCGTTCTTAGAGAAACAAACAATTGAGGTCGATTTATTACCATTAAAGATACGCAAAGAGGAGAAGCGATTACAGGCCCTGCGGCAGCCTGTAATCAATCCCCAAGAAATAATTAAAACCATAGAAGCGCACGGTTTTCTAGAAGAAAGTGTTGAAATTCTGAAGATATTTAAGGCTGGTAAGAGTGATAGACTATCATATGGGAGATTAACGCTTAAAAAGTTATTAGATGAAAAGGACATTTGCTTGACTGAACAGCAATTAAGAGCAAGAATGGAAGTCCTGCAGGAATTAGATTTATTAATTGTCCGCCAAGGAAGGGCAGGCTCAACCATTTCGAGAATCGGAGAAGAATTTCTTCAATATATTTCCGGTACCGCAGCAGTTCATAGTTAAAAGATAGAGCAGTGGGTGCAAAGGAGGCTAAACGGCCTCTTTTTTTTCTCACAGACTCAGGTTTAAGAGTTATAATAGATTAGGAATAATTCAAAGAATGTAAGAAAGGAGAGGATAATTTTGTTTGAAAAAGCACTTCCCCTGCTACAATCCTACTTTGGCTACAGTTCCTTCCGCACCGGTCAGGAGCAAGCAATCCAATCAGTCCTAAATGGAAACAATACCATTTGCGTCATGCCAACCGGCGGCGGAAAATCAATTTGCTACCAAATACCTGCCCTAATCCTGCCGGGAACAACCATCGTAATTTCCCCATTAATTTCGCTAATGAAGGACCAAGTCGATGCTCTCACTCAAGCAGGTATCTCAGCAACCTTTATCAACAGTTCGCTAAGCTACTCCGAGGCAAACGAACGAATCCGTGATGCCAAACAAGGAGAGTATAAACTGCTGTACATAGCGCCGGAGCGCCTCGAGTCGCTAGATTTTGTTGAAGATTTAAGAAACATGGATATTCCGCTTATCGCCGTTGACGAAGCCCACTGTATTTCCCAATGGGGGCATGATTTCCGCCCGAGCTACAGACATATCCAAAGAATGGTCGACAGTCTGCATCAAACACCGAAAGTCCTTGCTTTGACAGCAACCGCAACGCCAAAGGTGCGAGAAGATATTTGCAGCCTGCTCGATATTGATGAGGATAACACGATTATCACGGGATTTGAGCGGGAAAATCTATCATTCTCCGTTATTAAAGGGCAGGACCGCATTAAATTTCTACTGGATTATCTTAAACAGAACGAAAAAGAGGCAGGCATCATTTACGCCGCTACTAGGAAGAATGTCGACACCCTTTATGAACGGCTTCGGAAAGAAAATATCAACGTTACTCGGTATCATGCCGGTATGGGGGATGCTGACCGGGCCAATGAACAAGAACGTTTCCTAACTGACCAAGCATCGGTTATGGTTGCCACCTCGGCTTTCGGAATGGGAATTGACAAATCCAATATCCGCTACTGTATCCACCTGCAGCTTCCTAAAAACATGGAAAGCTATTATCAGGAAGCGGGCCGTGCCGGACGTGACGGACTTGACAGTGAATGTATCGTGCTCTACTCTCCGCAGGATGTTCAGATTCAGCGTTTTCTTATTGAACAATCGAGTGACCCAAGACGTAGCAAGCAGGAACTTGAAAAACTCCAGCAGATGGTCGATTATTGCCACACGGAAAGCTGCCTGCAGGAATTTATTCTCCAGTATTTTGGTGAAACAGACACCGAGGATTGTGGAAGATGCGGCAATTGCACGGACTCAAGAAGCAGCATAGATGTAACGAAAGAGGCGCAAATGGTTCTGTCATGCGTTATCAGAATGGGACAGCGATTTGGCAAAAACTTAACAGCCCAGGTATTAACGGGATCGAAAAATAAAAAAGTGACCGAACTTGGTTTTGATAAGCTAACAACTTACGGAATCATGAAGGACAAGAGCGCGAAGGATGTCAGCGATTTTATCGAATTTCTCATTTCTCAGGAGTTACTAGCCATTGAGCAGGGATCCTTCCCAACCATCTATGTTTCTCCAATGGGAAAAGAAGTCTTACTAGGAAAATCACCAGTTCAACGCAGAGAAACCGTCCAGGTGAAACAAGTCTCCAAGAATGATCCATTATTTGAAGAATTGCGGGCAGTCCGCAAAAGCATCGCCGATACTGAAGGGGTGCCGCCATTCGTCATCTTCTCCGATGCGGCCCTTAAGGATATGTGCGCCAAGCTGCCAAAAACAAGCGAAGAATTTTTACAGGTTAGTGGTGTAGGAGAGCGTAAACTCCAAAAATATGGCCTCCAGTTTATTCAGGGTGTCAGGGAGTTTCTGCAAAATAACCCGGATTATCATAGTGAAACTGAACCGGAGCCCGCTCCCGCTAAAAAGCCAGCTAAAAAAGCTGTAACTGATTCACACTTGGAGACGTTAAGCTTGCATCAACAGCATTTGTCGATTGATGAAATCGCCGACAAACGCGAATTGGCTGTTAGTACTGTCGAAGCTCATTTACTGCAGTGCGCCCAACAGCGACTGGAAGTGGATTTTTCGAGGCTGATTCCGCCCGAATACCTGCCGCTTTTAGAAAAAGCTGTCGCGGAAGCTGGCCGGGAGCGGTTAAAGCCAATTAAGGAATTGCTGCCAGAGGAAGTAAGTTATTTTATGATCAAAATTTATGCCCATTATTTGAGTAAGAAATAATGGCTGGTTTCGGACCAGCCATTTTTTTATAGTGGTAAAGGGAAATTATGTTAATATGAAACTATAAAAACAATGAAGAAGGTGATGACCATCCAAGAAGAAGTGCTAGTTTTGAAAAATTTACAAAAGAATTATGGAGCTAAACAAGTCTTAAAAGGGATTGATTTGACAGTCGAACGCGGACAGATTATCGGGTATATCGGGCCAAACGGAGCTGGGAAAAGTACTACCATCAAGATACTCCTTGGACTTGAAGGTGACTATTCCGGAACAATTGAAATTTTTGGAGAAAAACTCTCAGAGCATGACATGGAATATAAACGGAGAATTGGCTATGTGCCGGAAATTGCTGAACTCTATGATAACCTTACGGCGATGGAGTATTTGACCTTTGTCGGCGAATTGTACGGTTTGGCTCATCGCGATGCAGATTATAAAGCCGAGAAACTGATGGAGGCCTTTGGTTTGGGAGAGGTCTATCATTCACGGATTGCCTCTTTTTCAAAGGGAATGCGGCAGAAAGTTCTCATTATCTCAAGCTTATTACATAACCCGGATTTATTATTCCTGGATGAGCCGTTAAGCGGTCTTGATGCCAACAGTGTCATGGTATTTAAAGAAATCCTCGCGGTGCTCGCGGCACAGGGAAAGACGATTTTTTATTCCTCGCACATTATGGATGTGGTCGAGAAGATTAGCAATCGTATCATCCTGATCAATGATGGGAAAATTGTTGCGGACGGAAGTTTCAATGAATTAAGGGAGCAAAACAAGGAAGGGACACTAGAGCAAATTTTTAATCAGTTAACCGGGTTTAACCAATATAAATCGATAGCTGAGGAATTTGTCTCGATTGTGCAAGAGGTGTAGCTGTGAAGGAGTTCCGAACACTAAAAATCCTTGATTTGTTCCGCGGGCTATTTGAAAAGTCTGGTATCGATTATCCTGTCATGAGAAGAATTCTTGCAGTCAAACTGACGATGGATGGGCGCAGGACACCGACCATTTTTAATCAACAAACCAAAAAGAAGAATAAGCCGGAGGAAAATGGCTTTATCAAGTCGCTCGGCATGTATGCATTGCTTAGCGTCATGCTCATTCCTTTGGTAATCTTCGGGAAATATTATATGTATCAAATGAGTATCTTTTTTGGCGTTGTCATGTTTTTGGTGATGACATCTATGATTTCTGATTTTTCCAATGTTCTTCTCGATATTCGTGACAAGGGAATCCTTGGGACAAAACCGATTGGAAAAAAGACAATCACAGCTGCAAAAACCGTTCACATCGCGATTTATCTTTTCTTCCTGACTGCGGCGATTGCGACAGCCCCTCTAATTGCCGGGACGGTGCGTCATGGAATTTTATTTTTGCTATTAACGATAATCGGGCTAATTCTTATTAATCTATTCATCGTCGTGTTAACCTCGATTATCTATTATTTCATTTTACGATTCTTTGATGGAGAAAAGCTAAAGGATATCATTAATTATGTACAGATCGGCTTATCAATTACTATTGCTGTAGGATATCAGGTGGCCGTCAGAGCGTTTAATTTTGTTGATATGAATATCACTTTTACCCCGAGCTGGTGGCAATTTTTTGTTCCGCCCATCTGGTTTGCAGCACCAATTGAACTGGCGTTAAGACAGCAATGGAGTATGTACCTAATCTCATTTTCAGTCTTGGCAGTGGTCATCCCGCTGTTAGCGATGGTGATTTACAGTAGAATGATGCCGTCGTTTGAAGGTAATTTGCAGAAACTGGCCAATCAAAGCGGTGAGAGCAGGAGAAAAGAGCGGAAATGGAAAAATTGGCTGGCGGGAGTTATTTGTACAAATAAAGAGGAAAGACTTTTCTTTCGCTTTGCGGATAACATGATGCGCAACGAACGAGAATTCCGCTTGAAGGTATATCCAGCTTTAGGACTATCATTGGTTTTTCCGTTCATTTTCATGTTTAACGAAATTCAAATGAACTCCTTTCACAGCCTGGTAACAAGTAAATGGTACCTTTCTATTTATATGTGCGGTCTCATGATTCCAAATACGGTCACCATGCTTAAATATTCAGGGAAATATAAAGGGGCATGGATTTACCGGATAGCACCTATAGGGAAGTTGGCATCGCTATATAGTGCCTCTTTAAAGGTGTTTATTGTAAATCTCTTTTTTCCAATCTATTTTATCTTAAGCGTGATTTTCACGGTGATATTTGGGTTTAAAATTATTCCGGATTTGGTAGTTGGACTGATTGCTTCTATTCTATACACAGTTATTTGTTCCTTGTTTCTAAAGGGAACACTGCCTTTTTCTGAATCCTTCGAGGATGCCGCCCAAAGCGGCGGGATTAAAATATTTCTTGCCATACTTCTGGTAGGTGGGTTCGTCGGGGTGCATCTTGTGGCGACGTTAATCCCATTTGGTGTGTATATTTATCTTTGTTTGATTACTGGCATTACATTTTTGGCTTGGAAGCAAGCATATAAGACGATATGGAATTACTAAAAAAGGCTGTCACCTGGATATCTCAGATGACAGCTTTTAAATGAGTTAAAAGTTGCTAATGGTGTCGAAGTTTCATGGGTCATAATGACTATTCCCCGGGAAATTTGTCGATTGCCCCTATTTAATCTATTAGGTATATTCATCCAAAAAGGGTTTGTTGACAAAATAATACATCCAGGCCATTAAAAGGCTGCCACCAAGCAGGTTGCCAATCGTAACAGGAATCAGGTTGTGAATGACCCCGGCCCAAGAAATCGTTCCCGGATGATTTAATACAAGGGCAATAGCGAACGTACACATATTGGCAATGCTGTGCTCATACCCCGAAATGAAAAAGCAAAATACAAACAACATCATGGCGAACATTTTCGGTCCATCGCCCTTTAAAGCTAATGGCAGGAAAAAAGCTAGACAGACAAGCCAGTTACAGAGGATGGCGCGAAAAAATAGCTCAATGGTTGGTACCTGCATCTTCTTTTCAACAACACTTAATAAGAAACCGTTAACTGAGGACTCTGCGAACAGACCAGTGGTGAATATGATAAAGGCAAAAACTGCAGCTCCTAAAATATTGCCGATATAACTGCTTATCCACAATTTTATTACTTCCTGCCATGCCATTTTCCTGCGGAAGGCCGCATAGGAATAATAGAAGGTGTTTCCTGTAAATAAGTCGCCGCCGCCATAGGCAATTAAAATGATGGCGGAACCGAATGTAATAGCGGCCATCGGATAGGCCAGTGGAGAATGTACTGTATAGAAGTAGTTTCCGGTTTTAAAGGCAACAATGACCCCGAAGCCAATAAACATGCTGGCAAGCATCGACCTTAAAATATACCGCAACAGGCTTTGCCTAAAGATTTTTACCTTTTTTAGCGCCAGTTTTTCAACCTCACTCAAAGGCTGCATTTCCATAAAACAAACCACCACTTCCTTTATTATCCTTTTATTTTTCAACTGTTACAGCTTTTTTATGTATCCTATTAGGAAAATTCATTGCTAATCGGCTATAATAAGGTGTTTTTTAAACTGAAACAAAGGAGTTTACTATTATGATTACGAAGAGAAAGATTACCCCTGATTATGACCCGTGGGAAGCATATCTGGATATGAAACAATACGGGAAACCTGAATTAACCAATATAGAATTTACAACTACAAATCTTTGCAATATGCGCTGTGAGCATTGTGCCGTTGGGTATACACTGCAAACCAAGGATTCGGAACCACTGCCTTTGGAACTGCTCTTACATCGACTGGAAGAGATACCGACTCTTCGTGCTTTAAGTATCACAGGCGGCGAACCAATGCTATCCTTAAGTTCGGTCAAAAACTATGTACTTCCCATTCTAAAATACGCCCATGAACGTGGCATCCGTACCCAATTAAACTCAAACTTAACACTTGATCTGGCTCGCTACGAACTAATACTTCCATACTTGGATGTTTTACATATATCCCATAACTGGGGGAGTATTGATGATTTTGTCGAGGGCGGCTTTGCGCGGATGGAGAAAAAGCCTGAGTACACTCAGCGGGCCAAGTATTTTGAGAGAATGATAGAAAACAGCCGTCAGCTAGTGAAAGCCGGGCTAATGGTTTCAGCCGAAACAATGTTAAATAAGCGGACACTGCCTTATCTTGAAAAAATCCATCGGCAAATTGTCGATGAAATGCTCTGTCATCGTCATGAGGTGCATCCAATGTACCCGAGTGATTATGCTAGTGGCCTTGAAGCCTTGACACTTGAAGAAATTAGGGCTGCCATCCACTATCTGTTAGATATTCGAGATGAGAGGGTATGGATGCTGTTTGGCACGCTGCCGTTTTACCCGTGCAGCAGCAATCACGAAGATTTGAATTTATTAAAACGGCTTTATTCAAGCAAAAATGTTACAGTCAGAAATGACCCGGACGGCAGATCAAGATTAAATGTCAACATCTTTAATGGAGATATTATCGTAACTGATTTCGGCGACACACCGCCCCTTGGAAACATCAAAACTACGAAACTAATGGATGCCTATCAGAACTGGCAGTATACAAATTTGGGGAAGGAATTAAACTGTCATTGTCCGGAAGTACAATGCCTTGGTCCTAATATTCTTGTGAAAAATAGCTATTACAAAAGTACAGATTTCACAAAACTTCATACAAACATTGAAAAATAAAGCGGTATGTTGATTCCGCTTTATTTTTCTTCTGCTAGACCAAAATTTGCATTATACTAAATATATTGACAGCTTATACATACATAGGGGGGCGTAGCTGAAATGAGGATTTTAGTAGTTGGAGCAGGTGCCGTCGGCGGCTATTTTGGCGGACGATTGGCAGAAAAGGGAGAAGACGTTACATTTCTTGTAAGAGAGGGACGGAAGCAACAGCTTGAGGAAACGGGTCTAGTGATTGATAGTGTCCATGGAAACGTGACTCTTACTCCAAAAATGATACTTGCCGGCGAGAAAACGGGGCCGTTTGATTTAATTATCTTATCT
This sequence comes from Neobacillus sp. B24, assembly GCF_055381825.1. Lineage (NCBI taxonomy): Bacteria > Bacillati > Bacillota > Bacilli > Caryophanales > Bacillaceae > Neobacillus > Neobacillus sp. B24. The sequence continues at coordinate 1,208,512 of NZ_AP035777.1, forward strand.
ACAAAAGCCTATCATTTGGAAGGGGCCATCGCCAGTTTAAAACAATATGTAAGTGAGGAAACAGCGATTTTGCCGCTGTTGAACGGAATGTATCACTTCGATCGCCTGACTGAGGAATTTGGCGAAGAGCGAATTCTTGGCGGATTGTGCTTTATTGAATCGACATTGGACAAGGACGGCATGGTAATCCATACAAGCCCGAAGCATGATATTGTTTTTGGAGAACGGTCTGGTGAAAGAACGGAAAGAATTTTAAAAATTGAGAGGGCCTTTAACGGGACAAACACAGGCTATCGATTAAGTGACAATATAAACCGGGATAACTGGAATAAATATTTGTTTATTACTGCGGTATCAGGGATCACCACATTAATGCGGGCACCAGTGGGGCCGATTAGGGAAGTGCCAAGCAGTCGGGCTACGTTAACGCTGCTGTTAAAAGAAATTGCCTCCCTAGCAAGACTCGCAGGTGCACCATTGCGTGAAGAGGTAGAAACAAATATCATGACTCAAATTGACTCCCTGGCATACTTAATGAAATCCTCGATGCAGCGAGATATGGAAAAATTGTCTCGGGTCGAGGCGGACCACCTGCAAGGCTACTTACTAGAAATTGCCCGAAGGGAAGCACTTGCTGTTCCCGTCTTGGAGGCTGTTTACGGTAATCTTAAAGTTTATGAATTGAAGTTAATGGTTTAATAAAAATGGAGGGTGGGCCGAGTAGGCCCACCCTCCATTTTTATTTTTATTGTCCAGCTCCAGTGCCTAGCCCCTCGAGGTCTTAAGCCGTCCCCCTCCGGAGGGCAGGCCCGTCCTGCGGGTTACGTCTTAAGCTTGTCGGGGCTGACCGAGGCGCTTCCGCTTTTCTGATTATGCTGCCCGTCTTGCCAGTTTCGGATGGCGGCGCATCGAGACAAGCAAAATTACGCCACTAATAATTAATAGTGCACTTGTGCTGATAAATACTGCTGAGAACCCGAGATACCCGGAAATAAAACCGCCGAGCATCGGTCCGATAATATTTCCAAGGAACCTAAGGCTGTTATTGTAGCCAAGCACCTCGCCCTGCATAGCAAGCGGTGCCTCCTGACGGATATAAGCAACCCGCACAGGAATGATTCCACCGATGGCGACACCCAGAACAAAGCGGATGGCCACCAATTGCCAAAGATTCGTCACTACAGCACCGGGCAAATAGATAATCCCCGCCAGAAATAACAAGATGACCAATACTCTAATATAGCCGTACTGATCGGCAATTTTCCCCCATCTCCGCGACATAAGCAGATTACCCAAGCCTGCTGCGGAAAAAGCAATTCCTGAGTAAAAAGCAATATTGGCAGTCCCATGAAGTTCACTGACAAACAATGACAGAATCGGCTGAATGCTAAAGTGGGCAACTTGGACAAGGGCGGAAATTAGCAAGACGGTTAGCATCACAGGATTTCTAATAATGTGCTGCAGTACTTCTTTACTGGAATAGTGGGACTTAGCTCCCTGCTTTGCTTCAATTTTCAATTCCTTTGTCGCAATGACCAAAATAGCTGAAATGAAAATTGAAATGGAAGTCCACTTGAAAGTGGCTGAATACCCAAATGTATCCGCAAGAATTCCGCCAAGCATCGGCCCTAGTAATGAACCGGTAATGCTGCCGGTCTGCAAGGTGCCAAGAACCCGTCCTGCGATTTCCTTCGGTGTTTGTGTGGAAATAAACGCTTGAGACATAGGAATAAATCCGGAGAAAAAGCCCATAAAAAACCGCAATAGAAACAGTTGCCAAACAGATTGTACAAATCCGATTAATAAAATCGAAATGCCCATGCCAAACGCAGAAATCATTAGGATCTTCTTTCGGCCATAGCGGTCGCCAATTTTGCCCCAAATCGGGGAGAACACGAACGCCGAGACAAAGGTGACACCAAAGGTTAAACCTGACCAATGTTGGACATATTTCTCAGAAAAATGTCCAAACGACTCAATATACAAGGATATGAATGGCAATACCATTGTCATACTTCCTGATACAAAGAAGTTCGCAAACCACATAATCGCCAGGTTGCGTTTTGCTCGCTCCTGCTGATTCACTTCGATAACCCTTCTTTCTCGGTAATATTTCGATTTACTAAATATTATAATACCGAAATTTATAAAAAATTCAAATATTTCATGTCCATTTGATCAAAACTGAAACAAATTAATTAATGAACCCACCTCTGCTTTGTCACTATAGGGAACAGCCTTCGTACTTGGGGGGCTCGATGTCAACGCCAAGATTATAGCAGGCCATAAAATTTTTCTCCGTTTTGATTTTATTAGTTTACCACATTGTTTTTTATAAACTTGCAGGTAATTCGCTGATAATGACGAATACATTTTGGTGAAGACAATATTTTCATTGGAGGGATGTTTATGGCAGAAAAATATCCTGTATTAAAAGGGGCAGAGCCGTTTTATTTTGAAGGAAATCGGGTCGGAATTTTGGTTTCTCATGGATTTACAGGCTCGACTCAAAGTATGCGTACGCTTGGGGAAGCCTACGCCAAAGCAGGTTACACGGTGTGCGGCCCACGGCTTAAAGGGCATGGAACCCATTTCGAGGATATGGAGCAAACAACATATCAGGATTGGATATCTTCAGTTGAAGAAGGATACCAATGGTTAAAAGAGCGCTGTGACACGATTTTTGTAACCGGGCTATCAATGGGCGGTACCTTAACGCTTTATATGGCCGAAAACCATCCGGAAATCCGCGCGATTATCCCCATCAATGCAGCGGTTGATATTCCGGCAATGGGGCCAGTCCGCCAGCTAGAGGATGTTCGGTTTTTAGATGCGATCGGTTCAGACATTAAAAAGCCAGGCGTAACTGAACTAGCATATGGAAAAACACCGGTTGCCTCAGTGAAACAAATTTTAACCTTCATGGAGTATGTGAAAGCAGACTTACATAAAGTCACCTGCCCAACATTGATTTTTGTTTCGGAAGAGGACCATGTTGTGCCGCCGGATAATTCGAAAATGATTTATGATGGAATCAGTTCCGAGGTGAAGGAAATTCATCATATGAAAGACAGCTATCATGTGGCCACGCTGGATCATGACCAGCAAGTGATTATCGAAAAGACCTTGCAATTTATCGAAAAAAATCTTTAAGGGACAATTTGTTTTGTCCTTTATTTTTTTTTTGGAAAAATATCCAATTTGAATATTGACAACATACATATTAACATTAATAATATAAACATAAATAATATAGAGGTGATAATGAAATGAATATACAAGATGTGATACTAGGCTTCCTTTATGAGGAGCCAATGAGTGGTTATGACATTAAGCAGATGATGGAGAATTCCGTTTCCTATTTTTTCGAAGCATCATTCGGGGCAATCTACCCTGCGTTAAGAAAAATGGAAAAAGAGGGACTTGTTGAAAAACAGGTTATTCAGCAGGAAGGTAAACCAAATAAGAATTTATATGGGATTACTGAAGGTGGTAGAGAACAGTTTCGACAGTACCTGGACAGTCCGATTAATCCAACCGTGACCAGGTCGGATATCCTGATCCGCATCTTTTTTGGCCGGTTTACTACCAAGGAAAAAATTGTGGAATGGCTGGAGGAGGAACGTGAAAAGAATCAGGCGATGTATGACAATTTAACAAGGATTGCACAATCATGCGGCTCAGACATGGAACATTATAAACGGTTTACACTGGAGTTTGGCATTCGCCAAGCAGAGATGGTCATGAGAATGATTGACGATGAGTAAAAAATTTTAACCAACAAGGGGAATAGAGTATGAAAGGAATGGGCGGAATAAAGGTTGTTTTGCTAATGTGCTTAGGGATATTTGTCTGTATGCTGGACTCCACGATTATGAATATCACACTTCCGGCAATTCAAGACAGTCTTGGTACTACGCTGGAAACGAGTTCGTGGATGTTGAATGTATACACAATGACCATTGCCGTTTTAGCGATTCCATTGGCAAGGTTTGCTGAAATGTTTGGCAGAAATAAATTTTTCATCATTGGGTTATTGATTTTTGGACTGGGGTCGGCGTTATGCGGACTGGCCGACAGCGGTGAATTCCTAATTGCTGCAAGGTTTGTCCAAAGCCTAGGTGCCGCCATTTTGATACCATGCAGCATGGTGATTGGAATTGCGGCGATGCCGATTGAAAAAAGGGTGCTCCCGTTAACATTGCTTGGAGCTACACAAGGATTGTCAACTGCATTGGGCCCGACAGCAGGTGGAATTATTACAGAGAAACTTAGCTGGCACTGGGTGTTTTATGTAAACGTGCCAATCTGTATATTGGCTATTACAGCTTCATTCCTAATCTTAAAAGTAAAGAACGAAAACAGAGTAAATACATCCATCGACTGGTACGGACTATTTTTCTCAGTTTTAGCGATATTTCCGTTAAATCTCGTATTAATAAAAGGCAATGCATGGGGCTGGGACAGCAGCCAATCCATTGTATGTTATCTAGTGACCGCCGTATCCTTCGTTCTTTTTATCATTGCTGAGAAAAAATCGAAGGCACCAATGGTTAATTTAAATCTATTTAGAGATCGTTTATTTACGGGTTCAGTTGTCATAGTGACTACAGGGTTTATCTTCCTAATCGGTGTAATGGTCCTGCTTCCACAATTTCTAACCAACTTCCAGCACAAGACAGAGCTCCAAGCCGCACTCCTCATCACACCTGTATCTGCAGCCATCTTTGTCTTCTCCAACTTTGCCGGTTTATTAACGAAAAAAATAGGCTATACCATTCCAGTTATGCTCGGCTTTGGCATCATGGGAATTGCCTATTATTTATTACACAATTTAAGTATTCACAGCACTGCAAAAGAGATTATCTTGCTCTGCAGCATGCTCGGTCTGGGTTTTAGTTTTGTGATTTCCTCAGCGACAATTGCCAGTACCTCCTCATTTGAAGGGGAAATGCTAACCGCGTCACAAAGTGTTTTCTCAATGCTAAGGCAAGTTGGGGTTGTTTTGGCGGTCGCCATCTTTGTCGCCGGGCTGACCAACAATGTAGATGATAAAAAACAAGATGTTGTTCAATTTGCGGAGAAAAAACTTCAAGGTCTAGAGGTGCCCGATGCGGCAAAAATGAGCATCCTATCGGAAACAAAGAAAGCTATAAATGGAGAGGGAGAGTCCCAAAAAGTATCGCCAAGTCTAATAACTGAAAGTGAGCGTCAACAGCTCGTTAATGCCAATGTTCAAAAAGCTTTGGCTGCTATCCCGGAAAATCAACGAAGTCAGGCAGTGCAACAGCAGATTCAGAAAAATGTAGAAATAAAGGTCAATCAAGAGATTGCCAAAACAGGAACCATTGTAAGGGATTATTCCAAAGAAGTAGAAAATTTTGCTCAAGAAAGGATTTCCTCCAGTTTTGCAGAACTTTATAAAACAAGTATCCCATTTGTATTGCTTTGTATTTTTACTGGATTTATTTTTAGAGAAAGAAGATCAAAGCAAGCTTTGCAAGTTGTAGAATCAGCCGTTGTTGAATAAAGGTTCAATAAGGAGGGAGCCAGGGTGGAAGTGCTAAAGGGTATAAATTTGGGCTTAAGGTTTCTTATAGAAATATCGGCACTAGTGATTTTTGGATACTGGGGTTTTCATGTTTCTCAGGGAACATTTATGAAGTACTTGTTAGGGATCGGTACCCCACTACTGGTTGCCGTTATTTGGGGCATGTTTGGCTCCCCTAAAGCACCTTACGGGTTAACGGGAATTCCCTATCTTCTCCTAGAAATTATTATGTTTGGCTTACCTGCAGTTGCCTTGTTCTTTAGTGGAAAACAAACCTGGGCAGTACTTTACGGTACCGTAACAGTGGTTAATCTTGTTTTAATGAAAATCTGGCATCAATAATAAAGCAGCCTGGCATTTAAATGCCGGGCTGTTATTATATGTTGATAACTCTTCATTGCCTCAATGGCTAGTTTTGCTATAAACTAAGTATCAAATGTTTAATGTAATTGTGGTGAGATGAATGGAGATTTCAAAGGATTTTACATATGAAATTATGGAGGTCTGTTTGCTGGCGGGAAAAATCATGCTGCAAAGCGGCGGAGAGACCTACCGGGTAGAGGACACGATGATGCGGATGGCAGCTGCCTTAGGGATAGAAAAGTCCCATAGCTATGTGACCCCAACGGGCATTATTTTTTCAGCCGAAAGCACGGAACCAACGAAAACAAAACTAATTCGAATTTCAGAACGGTCCACCGACCTTGAAAAAGTGGCAATGGTGAACAGCGTTTCACGGAAAATCACTAGTGGTGAAATCGGACTTGATGAGGCAAAGGCGCAGTTAAAAGAAATTGATGCTGCGAACCTTGCTTTTCCGATTATGATCCAGCTGGCGGCTGCATCGCTAGCCAGCGGCTGTTTCATGATTATGTTTAAGGGTGAATGGGCTGATTTTATTCCGTCAATGATTGCAGGCGGGGCGGGTTATCTTAGCTTTATCTACTTTCACCGCTTTGTTCCAATCAAATTTTTCTCGGAATTTTTGGCCTCGTTTGTAATTGGACTCATTTCATTATTTTTTGTAAAAATAGGCCTCGGTCAGCAGTTGGATAAAATTATCATCGGTTCGGTGATGCCGCTCGTACCCGGTTTATTGGTGACCAATGCAATCCGGGATTTGATGGCCGGACACTTAGTTTCGGGGTTGTCGAAAGGGGCCGAAGCCTTCCTGACGGCGTTTGCGATTGGAGCGGGAATTGCATTCATTTTAAAATTTGTATGAGTGAGGGAAGTTTTGGTGGAAATTTTGGCGCAAGGAATAACAAGCTTTATTGCGACCAGTGCCTTTGGCATCCTGTTTAATGCACCAAACCGAACATTGGTTAAGTGCGGTCTGATTGGCATGGGCGGTTGGCTGCTTTATTATCTATTGGAAGGTTACTTAAATGATGCTGTTACAGCTACATTGGCGGCCACCGTGTTTATTGCGGTTCTTAGCCAGGAGCTGGCAAAAAGATTTAAAACTCCAGTAATTATCTATAGTGTTGCCGGGGTTATTCCGCTAGTTCCCGGAGGTCTGGCTTATGAGACCATGAGAAATTTTGTGGAGAATGATTATAATACGGCGTTGGCTTCGGCCGCCAAGGTGATGATGCTTGCGGGGGTCATTGCCTTCGGTCTGGTTTTGTCAGAAGTCATTAACCAGGTGATTCGCAAGGTGACAACTCGAAAGGCACAATAAAATTCTAGGACTAAATTGGCGAAGGCAGAGGGGATGTCCCCTCTGCCTTCTTTGCTTTAGTATATTTGTTTGATGGTAACTTGATTGCTGCAAGTTCCATGAGCTGTCTTAATGTAAAAATTTATATATATCGTTGTAACGAATAGCCGCGGTACAATTTTCCACTGTAGGTTTTATAACCTAAACGATGCAAGCCCTACCTCTCTTACATCCTCACGGCTCCGAGGCCGCTCCAGTGTGAATAAGTCTTTCCGAAAAACATTCGTGGAAAGCCAGAAAAAATTCCTACATCATCTTCTATATCCATTTTACAAGTTACCAAATGTAAAGCACAATTAATCATATTACAGGATAGAGTTTATTTTGTCAACAGCTATTTTAAAAATAAAATAAGAATTATTGAATCATTTTATGATTTTTCAAAAGGAGAAGGAATTTTAATTTTATTCGCCAATAACATTAATAACTTCAAAAATAAGGTGGAATCACGATGAATCCTTTTGTCTTTGCTTGTATTGCTCCCCATGGAGGGGAAGTAATTCCTGAACTGAAGGGAAACAAACCGGAAAGAATGGCTGTTACAAGGAGAAGCATGTTAAAGCTCGGGGAAATGATGGCAGAGGCACGGCCGGATTGCCTCATTGTTCTCACACCGCACGGGATCAGAGTTAATGGTCAATTTTCAATCTCAGATTGTGAAAGAATGACTGGCTCTGTCGAAGAAAATGAAGTGGAGTTTGTAATGGGGAAAGCTGTGGACCGAGAACTTGCCAGCATGATCTACGAAATGGCCCGAAATGATGGCATCTCTGCGGCAGCCGTTAATTTTGGAACGGCCTCTGGACCGATTTCCTGTTTGCCGCTTGATTGGGGAACGATTGTCCCGCTTCGATTTATGCCCGACGATATTCCCATTGTTGTGATTAACCCGACTAGAGAGCTTCCGTTTTCCCAGCAGATTGAGTTTGGCAAGTCGTTAAGGAAGGCTGTAGAGCTTTCCGGTAAACGCGTCGGTCTTATTGCAAGCTGTGATTGGGCCCACGCCCATGACGTGAGCGGTCCATACGGGTTTGACACTGCTGCCAAACCATTCGATTTACATATTGTAGAGTTAATCAAAACGAACATGTTAGAGCAGATGGCTGAGCTTGATGCTGAATTTATAGAAGCAGCGAAGCCGGACGGGATCTGGCAATCGTTAATCCTTGCCGGTGCCATCCCAGTTGAGGAAAGGAATGTAGAATTCTTATCATATGAAGTTCCAACCTATTTTGGGTTAATCTGTGTCGCTTATCATTTTTAAGAAATTATAAAGGGGGGAGCTCTGGTGGAGGGATTTATTTATAAATATTATGACGGTCTGGGTTTGGCCGAATTAATTAAAAACAAAGAATTGCAGCCGAAGGAAGTGCTTCAAGAAGCGATTAAAACCATCGATCAGCATAATCCGTTGTTAAATGCAGTCATTAATAAATTTTACGAAAAAGCCGAAAGGCAAGCTGAATATGTTGAACTGACGGGAACCTTTGCCGGTGTGCCAATGCTTTTAAAAGATATCGCACAAGAAGTTGCCGGGGAGAAGTTGACTCAAGGCTCGAAGGCTTTTCAAAGCTATCGTGCCCAGTCTGATTCGGAATATGTTAAAAGGGTGCGAAAAACAGGAGCTGTGTTCGTCGGTCAAACCAATGTTCCAGAGTTTGCATTAATGGGTATCACGGAACCCGCTTTTTACGGGCCAACCCGCAATCCATGGAATTTGGACCATACGCCGGGAGGGTCTAGCGGCGGTTCTGCCGCTGCGGTTGCCAGCGGCATGGTTCCGATTGCCGGAGCGAATGACGGCGGTGGCTCGATTCGGATACCTGGTGCGTATTGCGGGCTATTCGGAATGAAGCCTACAAGGGGGAGGACACCGGTTGGACCAAAGGTTGGCAGGAATTGGCAAGGAGCTTCGGCGGATCATATTTTGTCAAGGTCAGTTCGCGACAGTGCAGCGATGTTAGATGAAATAAAGATTTTTGAAAAAGCTGCCGCTTTCCACGCGCCGCCTTTTGATGGCTCGTATCTTCAAATGGTGACTACCCCCCCGGGAAAAAGGTTTAGGATTGCCTTTTCGGTTACTTCACCGCTTGGGGGTGAAGTTGATGCCGAATGCAAGGAGGCGGTTTACGAGACAGCTAGGCTTCTAGAGTCAATGGGGCATCATGTTGAAGAAATGGATGCGCCCGTGGATGGGAGAAAAATCGCCAAAAGCTATTTAACAATGTATTTTGGAGAAGTGGCGGCTGCAATTGCCTCATTGGACGAGGTTCTGGGACGGAAAGCTGTGATGGGTGACGTGGAGCAGACTACCTGGATATTAGGGCTGGTCGGGAAGGCGACTTCTGCCGAAGAGGTGGTGTTGAGTATCCGCGAATGGGATACAGCGGCAATGGCAATGGAAAACTTTCATGAAACGTATGATTTCTATATGACCCCAACGACCGCGTTTCTACCGGCTAAGATTGGCGAGCTGGAACCGAAGAAATCGGAGCAGCTGGCAATGCAGATCACCGGTAAACTTTCTATGGGCGGTTTATTGAAAAAAGTCGGGATTGTTGAACAGGTGGCGGAAAACAATTTAATACGTACCCCGTTTACCCAGCTGGCAAATTTAACCGGCCAGCCGGCAATGACCGTTCCGCTGCATCTAACAGCTAATGGATTTCCAGTCGGGGTTCAGTTCATGGCAGCGAGAGGCAGGGAAGACCTCCTGTACTCATTGGCCGGAGTACTGGAACAAAGCGATTTATGGGTACCAGTTGAGAAAAATCCGATGTTTTGATGTTCATAGTGCTCGAGGCATGGGGAAATTTAGGGTTGCGGTCGTTATGAAGTGTTCATAGTGCCCGTGCAGGCGAAAAAAATTGAGGTCCCGGTCGTTATGAAGTGTTCATAGTGCCCGTGCAGGCGAAAAAATTGAGGTCCCGGTTGTTATGAAGCGCTCATAGTACCCGTGCAGGTAAAAAAAAGAGAAGTCCCGGTCGTTATGAAGCGTTCATAGTGCCCGTGCAGGTAAAAAAGGAGAAGTCCCGGTCGTTATGAAGCGTTCATAGTGCCCGTGCAGGCGAAAAAATTGAGGTCCCGGTCGTTATAAAGCGTTCATAGTGCCCGTGCAGGTGAAAAAAGAGAAGCGGCGGTTGTTATGAAGCGTTCATAGTGCCCGTGCAGGAAAAAAAAGAGAAGTCCCGGTCGTTATGAAGCGTTCATAGTGCCCGTGCAGGTGAAAAAAGAGAAGTCCCGGTCGTTATGAAACGTTCATAGTGCCCGTGCAGGCGAAAAAATTGAGGTCCCGGTCGTTATGAAGCGCTCATAGTACCCGTGCAGGCGAAAAAAATGAGGTCCCGGTCGTTATGAAGCGTTCATAGCACCCGTGCAGGCGAAAAAATTGAGGTCCCGGTCGTTATGAAGCGTTCATAGTGCCCGTGCAGGCGAAAAAATTGAGGTCCCGGTCGTTATGAAGTGTTCATAGTGCCCGTGCAGGCGAAAAAATTGAGGTCCCGGTTGTTATGAAGCGCTCATAGTACCCTTACAGGTAAAAAAAGAGAAGTCCCGGTCGTTATGAAGCGATCATAGTGCCCGTGCAGGCGAAAAAATTGAGGTCCCGGTCGTTATGAAGCGTTCATAGTGCCCGTGCAGGTAAAAAAGGAGAAGTCCCGGTCGTTATGAAGCGTTCATAGTGCCCGTGCAGGCGAAAAAATTGAGGTCCCGGTCGTTATGAAGTGTTCATAGTGCCCGTGCAGGCGAAAAAATTGAGGTCCCGGTCGTTATGAAGCGTTCATAGCACCCGTGCAGGTAAAAAGAGAGAAGCGACAGTCGTTATGAAACGTTTGCTACATGTATTACGGAGAATTTACCGGAAACAGCCGCTAAGAATCTTGGGAAAATTAATATAAAAAAACGAAGTGAAAATACTGACATTTCCCAACAAAATTTTTCCGGAGGAATGACAATGCTGGCAGAAAAACTTCTTTTGCAAATCCTAATCGTACTCTCACCCGTCCTGCTTTCTTATGCAATACCCGACATTAGCAGCAAATATTTAACTAATAAAGCTAACCGAGGTTAGCTTTTTGTTTTTTTAAAATAGTTAATATGTTTTAAGTAATAATAACTATTTTTTTGATATTAGGCAATGAAATCAATAGTTTAGGATGAAAACGTTATTAATTTACTATTTCAAAAAAATATATTGATTTTATTATAAAAAGGTAATACTATAAATTTCAGTAATGAAGTTGTTTTCTGAACATTGCGACATCCAGGAGGATTCACTCATGAATTTATTTAGGAAAAAATCGATACAGGCTCTCATACAAGAGGCTGATACTAAAGGAATAACATTGAAGAAAGAGCTGGGGGCCTTTGATTTAACGATGCTTGGGATTGGCGCCATCGTTGGCACAGGAATTTTTGTTCTCACCGGTGTTGCTGCTGCGGAACACGCTGGACCTGCACTGATAATCTCATTTATACTATCTGGTTTAGCCTGTGCCTTTGCCGCCCTTTGCTATGCGGAATTCGCTTCGACCGTTCCTGTTTCAGGGAGTGCCTATACGTACAGTTATGCGGTTTTTGGTGAATTGATTGCCTGGATGCTGGGGTGGATGTTGATTCTTGAATACGGTCTTGCCTCCTCAGCGGTGGCAAGCGGCTGGTCGGGATATTTTCAAGGACTCATTTCAGGGTTTGGAATTCATCTCCCAAAGGTGATTAGTAGTGCTTACAATCCGGCAGAGGGAACGTTTGTCGATGTTCCTGCCATCATTATTTTAGTTATTATCACCTTCCTATTGACACAGGGAGTAAAAAAATCAGCCCGATTTAACGCGATCATGGTTATCATTAAATTGGCTGTCGTCCTGCTCTTTATTGGAGTTGGTGTTTCGTATGTGAAACCGTCAAACTGGACCCCGTTTATGCCATTTGGTTTTTCAGGCGTGACTGCTGGAGCAGCGACCGTTTTCTTTGCCTATATTGGTTTTGATGCAGTGGCTACTGCTGCAGAAGAGGTAAAGAGACCACAGCGCGATTTGCCCATTGGTATCATATCTTCACTGGTAATCTGTACAATACTATACATTGTTGTTTCTGCGATTTTAACAGGAATTGTTCCTTACGCCAATCTGAATGTTAAAAATCCGGTTGCCTTTGCATTAAATTATATTCATCAGGATTGGGTTGCTGGTTTCATTTCTGTTGGGGCGATTGCCGGGATAACAACTGTGCTGCTTGTTATGGTTTATGGACAATCTCGTCTATTCTATGCGATCAGTCGTGATGGATTGTTACCAAAGGTATTTACTAAAGTAAGTAAAAAGAATCAAACACCCGTTGTGGGCTCATGGATTACTTGTGCCATAGTCGCATTTTTTGCAGGAGTGGTGCCGCTCAATAAACTGGCTGAACTTGTTAATATTGGAACATTATTTGCATTTATGACTGTTTCGATCGGGATATTATTTTTGCGAAAAAATAAAAATCTAAAAACTGGCTTCCGTGTTCCATTCGTTCCATGGATTCCAATCCTGGCGTTCTTATTCTGCGGCTATTTGGCCTTGCAGCTTCCAGCTTTAACATGGATCAGTTTCTCAGTATGGTTGATAATCGGTCTATTGTTTTATTTCTCCTACGGTAGAAAGCATTCCACTTTAAATCAAGCGTCTGACCAATTGAAAAAAGCTAGCTAAACTTTAGCAAAAGGGAGTTCCTCATATGAAGGAACTCCCTAATTTATTTTCCCAATAAAAAATATGTCGAAAAAAATCGATTATCAGGTAACAGTATATTAAAAAAATGGTAGAATAGTAACAGAATTGATAAATTGATTTTTATCTTCTTAGTACGGGTTCGAAGTAAGGAGTTACGTTCATGGATGAAAGTAGAAACCCAAAGCTTATATTCGAAGAGAAAAAGGCTGTTACCTTATTACTGTGGTTATTTTATTTTATATATTTTAGTTATGAAATTATATTATATTTTATTTTGCCAAGTCTAAAATCAAGCGGAATAATTCAAATACCTCAAGGTGGTTTAGGGTTATGGCAGTATCTTTTTATCTTGTGCCTTTTACCGATATCGATAAGATTAATAAAAAGGAATAATCCGTACTGGGCAAAGTATATCATTTTGTTCGGCTATATCCTTATTGATGTTATTGATAATCTAATGCGCTATTACGGAACTACTAAACTTTTTACTTCGGGAAATATCGCAGATCTCTTATTTGTATTTTTCTCACCAGTCTTTGTAAATAGAAATTTTTATATATGCACTACCCTAGGGATTATCGGAAAGTATCTTTTATTTTTAGTAGTACTGAAAGAAACCCAAGTATTTCTCCCTATTCTTGTATTAGTTATTTTATCTGCTATAGCATTTATTCTGTTGATAAGATTCAACTCATACATTAACTCTTTATCTATGGTTTATGAGGAGCTTCGTAAGAAAGAAAAACTGGCTGTCATTGGACAAATGGCCGCTGCAATAGGACATGAGATTCGTAACCCACTTTCATCCTTAAAAGGTTTTACTCAGTTACAGCACGAAGCAAAAACTGATGCCAACGAGTATTATCCAATCATGATACAGGAAATAGACCGAATTAATTCAATTGTGGAAGATTTAATGTATCTTGGAAAACCGAGGGAGATGGTATTTGAAAAAGCAAGAATAAACGAAATCATAGATTATACATTGTCCATTTCGAATCAACAAGCCGAGATTCAAGGGATTAGTGTCGAAACAATGATAGATGGGGAAATTCCAGCTATTGATTGTGATGAAAAACAATTAAAGCAGGTATTTATCAATTTGATAAAAAATGCGATTGAAGCCATGCCGGACGGTGGCAATTTGAAAATTAAGTCAGAAGCGCCAAATGATAAAATTATATGTATTACCGTTGAAGATGAAGGCTGCGGGATAATGGAGGAAGATCTTCAGAACTTAGGTGTCCCATTCTACACAACTAAAAAGGAAGGCACGGGCTTAGGATTAATGGTCACCTATCAGATTATAAAAGACCACAAAGGCAGTTTGAAATTTGAAAGCAAGCAAGGTATGGGTACAAAGGTGATTGTGAAATTACCAATAATCCAAAGGTAATAGAGGGAAAAATTGTTCCTCAATTATACAAAATTCATTAAAATAAATGGTTTCAAGGGATTTCTTTATAAGATATAATGTAGAGGAAACACGAAAGTTAATAGATTTTGTAACTTGGGCTAGAAAATTAACGTCAATGTTTTATGGTATGTGTATTTTTACATACACTTGGAGGGGCACATGATTCCGCATGAAGAGCACAGAACAGTTAAATGGATAATTATATTTTTCTATATTATTTTGTTAGGTTATGACTTTTTTTATTATTATCTATTACCCGTATATATATCGCATAAAGAAAGTGGCTTACCTAGTCATTACTGGTATTTTAACTATTTTATGCTGTTTTTATTGATTCCAGTATTATTCTATTTAAGTAAGATTAATAAACATTTTTGGATAAAATATGTGTTTTTTATCACTTATTTGTTAACGGCTTTTATAGTTGATGTATTAACGTATTATGGTAGAGAAGATGCCTATTTTAGTGGTAATGTCGTAGAAGTATTTTTGATTTTATCTTTACCTCTTTTCTTAAATACAAAATATTTTTGGTTGGTTAGTTTAGGCGTAATAGGTAAGTATCTATTGACAGGGATATTATTAAATACATCTTATGTAATATTACCAATTATTTTATTCATTATATTGTCGATAATGTCATTTTTCTTGCTTATTCGATTTCAAGGATATGTCAAAGCAATTAGTAATGCATACGATACCCAATTGCAAGGAATTGTAAAAGGAGTTATCGCTACTCTAGAGTTAAAGGACCCATACACTAAAGGTCATAGTGAAAGGGTTGCAAGGTATGCTCTGTTATTTGCAAAGGAAAGAGGTATGCTTTCAAAAGAAGAAGAAAAATCATTTTACTATGCATGTCTACTACATGATATTGGGAAAGTTCATATTCCTGATTCAATATTAATGAAGCCAGGAAAATTAACTATAGATGAATACGAGGTTATTAAATCACATCCAGTTGTCGGAGCCGATGCAGTAAGAGACGTAAATGGAATTAAGGATTGTATTAGCGTAATTCGTTCCCATCATGAACGCTGGGATGGGAAAGGTTACCCTGATCAATTAAAAGGTGAAGAAATTCCCTTACTCGCAAGAATTACTGCCATAGCAGATGCTTTTGATGCGATGACTTCATCAAGGTCATATCGAGACGCAATGCCTAATGAAGTAGCATTTAACAGAATAATTGAAGGAATGGGTTCACAATTTGATCCAATGTTGGAGGAAGAATTTAAAAATGTTTTTCCAGCATGGGTCGAATTTCATCAAAAATATCCATGGCAGAAAGAAATGAATTCGCTAAGGAGGTGGACAAATGAAAATTCGTAAACTGAAGAAAGTTAAAACAACATGTTGGTGGTGTCCTTTTGTCGGAGTTAGACCATAAGTGAGTTAGGTGCTAGTTATTATTGGCTAGCATCTTTCTTTATTTTTAAAAGGTAAAGGTGTTTATATGAACATTACACTTGATTCCATACTTAATTTAGTCTCAATCGAAATTCGCAAGGATAAAAAGAATTATATTGTCGAAGATTTGACTATCGGTGAATTTTATGAAATGCCAGAGCTTTGTATTGATGCCATTCATCTCATGAATAAGGGTCTTCAACTAGGTGAAATAGAACGGCAGCTTAAATTGAAATATCCTGATGAAGAAGTGGATGTGCTCGATTTTGCGGAACAGTTACTGGAGCTGCAATTAGTTTCTGAGGTTGACGGGACCAAAGTTGAAACCCAGGAGAAACAGCAGGGCCGTCTTGGCTTTTCATCGATTTCACCGAAATTGGGGAAGTTCTTTTTTAATAGGGCAACGCTGGTAATCTATGCGTTATTGTTTGCGGTAAATATTCTTTTCTTCATAATAAAACCAGAATTATTTCCGCATTTTAAAGACATTTTTATTTTTGATTTAATGGTGTTTAATATCCCGACCTGGATGTTGTTATCTGTTGTTTTAGTGTTAATTCATGAATTCGGTCACATATTGGCGGTGAGGGCGTATAATCTCCCGACTAGGTTAGAGATTAGTAACCGATTATTCCTAGTTGTGCTTGAAACAGACATGGCACAGGCTTGGAAGCTGCCGTCAAAGGATCGGAATGTTTTATATTTGGCTGGTCTTTGCTTCGATACGACCATCCTTTTTCTAGCACTAGGCAGTCAGCTTATTTTTGCGGATGGCTCAGGGATATTCCTTAGCTTCATGAAGCTTGTAGCTTTAGATACATTAATGAGGATGGTTTATCAGTGCTGCTTCTATATGAAAACCGACTTGTATTATGTGTTTGAAAATGTAACTGGTGCTTATAATCTGATGGAAAATGCCAACCAGGCAATTCGAAATAAACTGCCGTTTCTAAAGGACCGCAAACATACCGAAGTAGTTTTTGCTTCGGAAAAAAGAATTGTTACTACCTATACATTCTTTTATTTCATTGGTGTCGGCTTGACGGTTCTATTATTTGTTGGATATTTCCTCCCGCAGCTATTGTTTGCTGTGACAGACATACGTCATTGTTTCGGCTATGCACCTTCATCCCATCATTTCTGGAATGCAGTATTATCTACGCTTCAGTTATTCATTGGCGTTCTGCTGCTCCTATATTCTTGGTGGAAAAAATATGTAAAAAAGCAAATGTGACAAAAATTTGTCAAAAAATGAATATCTAAGGGTTTTTCCCCCTAAGGATGGGGGAGTTCCCTGATAAAGATAACACTTCCGTTTTACTTACAATAAGAGTAAGAAAACGGAAGTGTTATTTTTTTGAGGAGGAGCTTTCATGCAGGCAACAAATAATATGCAGGTTAATACCGGAAGAGATAAAAAGAGTACAATGAATGACGCATTTGCTTCGAAATTTGCCAAATCTATGTTTTTGACAGTCGCAGGACTTGCGATTTTGGTGTTTATCGGCACTAGAATGTTTACGCACATCGACTTGAACCTTTATGGATATATGGTAGGAACCCTTACTTTCCTTGGCGGGTTCTTCTACCGCTTTATCTCCTGGGGTGAAAGACCGCCTACCAAAATCATTATCAAAAAGGGCCTCAAGCTTCTTTTTAGAAAAAGTACAGCGAAAACGGCAGTAAATCACCTAGCCATTTACGACTTTATTAAAAAACGCGGATTCTACCGCTGGATGCAGCATATTTTAATCGGCTGGGGCTGTGTGCTTGCATGTTTGGTAACCTTCCCGCTCGTATTCAGCTGGATGTACTTCACAATGGAAGACAACGGCTACTACACGGTTGTTGTAATGGGAATGAACTTGATCAATATCAAAGCAGATGGCTTCATCGCTTGGTTCTCTTATAATGCATTAAACATATCGGCAATTATGGTAATCACGGGTGTATGCATGGCGTTATATCGCCGCATGAAAAACATGCAGGCAAGAGCAGAACAAAAATTCATGTATGACTTTTTACCGCTTTATCTATTGTTATTAATTTCAATTACCGGTCTGCTATTAACGGTTCAAAACGTCTTTTTGCACGGCTGGATGCAGCCACAAATGTCACTGATCCACCAATTCTCAGTGATCGTAACGCTCATCTACTTGCCATTTGGTAAGCTTGCTCATATCCCATTTCGTCCAATGAGCGTGCTGGCAAGAAACTACCGTGAACATTACGGGGAACAGCATATGAAAGAATGTAAAGTGTGCGGCAATCAATTTGTTTCACTAGAACAATCAAACGATGTTATTAATGTCTTGGAAGTTAATAACATGGAATTTAACATGGAAGACGGCTTTAATCTTGCAGAATTATGCCTGCCATGCCGCAGAAAATACCGTATCGCAAGATTCTCAGGAATTCCGACTCACCAAGTGAAGGTCAAGGAGGCAAATCAGAATGCAAGAGGTTAATTTTAAAAATGAAAGAGACCGGTTCTTTAAAGATATTGAAAATTTAAATCATCCAGATGAAACGCTGGTTAAAACACATTGCAGCTATTGCGCGATGCAGTGCGGGATGAACTTAAGAGTAAATACAAAGACAAACAAGATTATCGGCGTAGAGCCGCGATACGATTGGCCAGTTACATTAGGGAAAATGTGTCCAAAAGGTGTGACTGCTTACCAGCAGGTAAACCACGAAGACCGGATTCTTAAACCATTAATCCGTGATGACAAATCATTAAAGGGAACGAACAAAGGATTCCGTGAAGCGACTTGGGAAGAGGCATATGCCTTGATTGTCAGTAAGTTTAAAGAGTTGCAAGGGCAATATGGGAAAGATTCAATATCCGTCTATAGCGGAGTGTCCATGACAAATGAAAAATGCTACCTGACTGGGAAGTTTGCCCGTGTTGGTCTTCAGACTCGTTATATCGATTATAATGGACGTTTCTGCATGGCAAGTGCAGCTGGCGGACTAAACCGTTCTCTTGGAATTGACCGTGGTTCTACTATTCCTTGGACAGATGTACACGAAACAGACTGTGTCTTCTTGGCGGGCAGTAATACGGCTGAATGTCACCCAACCTCGATGTTCCGCATTTGGGCGGTTCAGGAACGAGGAGGCTATGTCATTGTAGCAGACCCACGGGAAACTCCGATTGCAAGACGGGCGGACCTTCATCTTGATTTAAGGCCAGGTACAGACTTGGCGTTAGCAAACGGTATTTTGCATCTGCTTATCAAAAATGGTTATGTGGATGAAGAATTCGTAAATAACCATACAAATGGTTTTGAAGAAACAAAGAAGGTAGTGGAAGATTTCACACCGGAATATACAAGTCAAATCACGGGTGTTGCACCTGAGAAAATTATCCGTGCAGCAGAAATTTACGGAAAAGCTCCAAACGCGATTGTTATGTTTGCGCGGGGAATTGAGCAGCAGGTTAAGGGGGTAGACAATGTTTCTGCCTATACGAATATGGCCCTCGTAACGGGAAAAATTGGCCGTCCTAAATCAGGGGTTGCCACGATCACGGGACAAGGAAATGGTCAAGGCGGCCGTGAACATGGGCAAAAAGCGGACGCCCTTCCAGGCTATCGCAAAATTACCTATCCGGAGCATGTGGAATATATCTCGAAGGTGTGGGGAATCGAACCAGAAGAAATGCCAAAAGAGGGTGTTTCTGCTTATGAATTGTTCGGGCTAATGGAGCAAAAGACAATCCGTGCTTTATACCTTTTATGTTCTAATCCTGCCGTTTCAGCGCCTAACCTAAATTATGTACGTGAACAGATGAAGAACTTGGATTTCATGGTATGTGTTGATTTTTATTTGTCTGAGTCTGCTGAATTTGCGGATGTTATTCTGCCAACCACTACTTGGGCAGAAGATGAAGGCACTACGACCAATGTTGAAGGCCGTATTATCAAGATCAACCAAGCACAAAAACCACTCGGTGAATCAAAGCCTGACTGGCAAATTCAAATTGAGATTGCTGAACGCATGGGCCGGGGCAAATATTTTTCTCACTTAAAAAGTGCCGAAGATATTTTTAATGAACTGCGTATAGCTTCTAAAGGCGGAGTAGCTGATTATTACGGAGTGACTTGGGAAAAGATTGAAAAACAAGACGGAGTATTCTGGCCTTGTAGAGATGAAAATGATCCTGGTACTCCGCATTTATTCCTGGACAAGAAATTCTATCATCCAGATGGAAAAGCAAAGATTTTTGCATTGCCTTACAGACCACCAGCAGAAGAACCGGATCAGGAGTATCCGCTGCGATTAACTTCTGGACGTGTAGTTTACCACTATCTGTCAGGTAATCAAACGAGAAGAATTCAATTCTTGCGTGATATGTGTCCGGACCCATATGTAGAGGTACATCCGGAAACAGCTGCAAAATACAATATCAGTCATGAAGAAAATATCCGCCTGTATACAAGAAGAGGAGAGGCTGTATACAAGGTGAAAATAACTGAAGCGATTCGCAAAGATACCGTGTTTGTGCCATATCACTGGGGACATGACGAATCTATTAATCTATTGACAATTGGGGCACTGGATCCGATATCAAGAATGCCGGAATTCAAGGCTTGTGCCGCACAAATTGAAAAAATAGCAAGAACCGAGGTGCAGTAAAGTGGTAAAAAAGAGGTTATATCTTGAACTTGAAAACTGTATCGGGTGCCGTTCCTGTTTGGCAGCCTGTACACAGTGCGGCGGGCACGAAGAGCGTAACCGCAACTATGTGTACGACGTGAACCCTTTAGTTAACCGTCAAACGATGCCATTAATGTGCCTTCACTGTGTGAATCCGGCTTGCGCGCGCAGCTGTCCGGCCCAGGCCATCCAAATTCACGAAACAGGAGCTGTTCTTTCGGCCCTTGTAGAAAAATGTATCGGCTGCCAGAACTGTACGATTGCTTGCCCTTACGGAATACCTAAGTTCGATTCAGAGCAAAATTTAATGTATAAATGTGACCTATGCATTGATCGCACAAAAGATGGCATCCCGCCAATGTGTGCAAGTGTATGTCCATCCAATACATTGCAATGGTTAACAGATGAAGAAATTGAAGCAAAGCAAAAGCAATATAACCTGGATAATGGCAAATGGGTAACGAGCATGCCATATCTTGAAGGCGAAACTAACGTACGTGTGAATCTCCCTGGAATCCTGCAGGGCGTCACCAAACTGTTCTAGGAGGGATGAACATGAGCGATAAGAATAATAAGATCCCATTTAATGAAGATAATTACACCCATAATATAAATCGAAACAATGAACGAAAGCTGGACCGTCGCGGCTTTATGAAAACGTTGGTCGGAGCAGCTGGCGTGTTCGCTGTTTCCTCCCTTCCATGGGGAGTCCTGGCCGCGAAGGAACTGAATGGCCTCAGTGATAAAAAATATCCAAAGCAGAAAATTGTTGATATCAATTCAATTCCAGTCGGTGATGCAGTAGACTTTGCCTTTCCAAGCGAGCATGATAGTGCCATCTTAATCAGGCTATCGGAAAAGAAATTTGTGGCTTACCAAAATGCCTGCACTCATTTGCGCTGCCCAGTTTTTTGGCAAAAGGAAGAAAAGGAAATGCTTTGCCCTTGTCACCACGGAAAATTTGATGTGGAAACAGGTGCACCAATTGCAGGACCACCAAGACGTCCGCTTCCAGAAATCCATGTGAAGGTTGAAAACGGTGCGGTTTTTGCTGTGGGGGTGAAACGTTATGAAGCTTAAGTTTCTGCCGGTCGCATACTTGCTTGCTGTGTTAATGTTGAATATTATTGCCACTCAATACATGGTGCATCAATATTTTTATCAAAATTATCCTAACACCATTATTGCTGCGGTCGTTAACGTTCTTTTATTCCCGGTTGCATTCTTGATCTATAAAAAAGGTGTGAATGTCAATGACTAGTGAAACATATATCGATTTTTGCTTTGTCCGGCCAGAGGCGGGCGGTTTTTCCGGCGAGATCGATGAACTGCTGAAGAGGCTGTTTGCGAAGAAGCGATTAAATTGGTATCTTGAGGAGAAAGTCATTGATGGGGCAGCAATGGTCATTGCCGAAATTAAGGGCATGAGCAGTTGGGTTTCCGAGGATGAAACAATCCAATACCTTGAGGACAATGCCGAAGACAGGTTTTTTGAATACCTGCAAGGTTACAAGATGTTCATTTACCCTGTCATGAAGGGATGTAATAGCTGTGGGGGCCATTAATCTGGAGGATGTAAAAGAACGGTTTACTGGTGCCATAGTGGAAATCGCCATTTTAGATCAGGAGGGTGGAGACCAGGCACCTACTGTTCGTAAAGATATCCAGAAAGTCCAGCTTTGTCCAGATGGGACACATATCCGGTTTTATTTTGATCATATGTATTTTCTTGCCGTTCCACTTACGAGTGAGGTAAGTGAGGTCGATGGCAAATGGTCGGCACTTGATAGTGAGAGTGGTTTAACTTATACAGTAAAAAAGGTTCAGGTCTTGTAAAAGAACCTGCCTTTTTATTATAAATGAGAGGGGATGAGGGTAGTCATGGATTCATTAAAAACGAAGCAAACTATAAGTTCATATATCATCGATTCGCAGGAAGAAGAAATCAAACGAATTGCTTTGGAACTTCACGAAGGGGTCGGCCAAAACCTGTACAGTATTTTAACAGGGCTGCAATTTGTCGAGTCAGGCACAAAGGAGCCGGCGATGAAAAATTATGTACGTGAAATGGAACTGCTGATCGAAAAAACAATCCAGGAAATTAGATTGCTCTCTGTGGAATTGCATCCGCCAGCCCTCTCTACGTTGGGCTTATTGCCAGCGATGAAAAGCTATATTAAACTTTATACTTCCACATTTGGAATTCTCGTTGATTTAAAGTCTGATGGAATAGAGCAAAGGATACCAGAGAAGGACAGAATCACGGTATTCAGAGTTTGCCAAGAGGCATTGATGAATATTGCCAAATATGCAGATACCTCGGATGTGAAAATCAACTTTTTCTGGCAGGAGAATCAATTAATAATCACCATCAATGACTTTGGGAAGGGGTTTCATCCTGAAGAACATGAACAGTCATCCGGTCTTACGGTCATGAAGGAACGAATGCTTTTAACTGGCGGACAGTGTCTAATATCCTCTAAAATAGGAGAAGGAACGTCCATAAAAATATCTCTTCCGATCGAATAAATGAAAGGAGAGTTACCGTTGATTAAAATTCTATTGGTTGATGACCATGCTGTCGTAAGAAGCGGCTTAAAAATGCTCCTGAATACGAATCCCGAAATCGAAGTGGTCGGTGAGGCCTCTGAAGGCAATGAAGGCATTAAAAAAGCCATGAAGCTAAAACCGAATGTCGTCGTCATGGACCTGAGCATGCCGCACGGAAAAGACGGGCTGTCAGCAACGCAAGAGTTAAAGAAACTAATGCCAGAAGTGAATATCTTAATTTTAACGATGCATGATGATGAAGAGTATTTATTCCGAGCGATTCAAGGCGGTGCATCAGGCTGTATTTTAAAAAGCGCCCCGCATGACGAATTAATGTCGGCGATTGAATCAGTAGCAAAAGGCGATGCCTATCTTCATCCTTCAGCACAAAAACGGTTGATGGAAGAATATTTGGCAGGCATCAAGCATGACGAAAATGACACGTATCATTTGTTGTCTGATAGAGAGAAAGAAGTTCTGACCTTGATTGCCAAAGGATATTCGAATAAAGAAATTGCTGAGCAGTTAGTCATAAGTGTAAAAACGGTGGAAACCCATAAAGGGAATCTAATGGAAAAACTACAAATGAAAACCCGTCCGGAACTCGTCGAATATGCCGTGAAAAAGGGGTTATTGGGCTATGGTATTTAAGGAGACAAAAGGATGTCAAAACTAAAGGAACTGCAATCAGTGAAAAAGGTTTGCGAACAATTGAAGCAGCATATTTCCTGCGACTTTGTTGGTTTTGCCATGCAAGATGAAGCAGGTCCTGATGTGAAATGGCATTATGCCTCCGGAAATTTGAATGATAAATATAAACGAATAACTGTCCGTTTCGGTAAAGGAATTGCCGGTAAAATTATTTCAAGCGGCAGTGCAATGATGCTGGAGGAGTTTCCTAACAACATTGTTGGAAAAGTAACCGATTTTCCCATAATGCTCGCTGAAAAACTTGTTTCCACCTATGCGGTCCCTATATTTTTTAATTCCGTTCCTAAAGGAGTATTGCTCATTGGAAAACGGGAGAAATATACCTTTTCTGAAGAAGAGCAGGAACAGGTGCAGGATTCTGCACAACTCTTGGAACATCTACTTAATGGGCATATTTCATGATACGGGGGATGAAAATGATGGACAAGGATTTGCGGCAGACTAAGAGCGAACTTTTGGATTATAAATTTGCCCTCGACGCCTCTTCGATTGTAGCAATCACGGATTCGCGGGGGATTATTACATATGTAAATGATACATTTTGCCAAATTTCCAAATACTCACGTGAGGAATTGCTTGGACGTGATCATCGGATTGTTAACTCAGGATACCATACAAGGGATTTCTTCCGAGACATGTGGCGCACAATTGGGTCCGGTGAAGTCTGGAAAGGTGAGATTCGTAATCAGGCCAAGGATGGCACCTATTATTGGGTGGATACCACCATCGTTCCATTTATGAACGATCAAGGGAAGCCTTATCAATATGTAGCGATTCGTTATGAGGTGACGGAAAGAAAACGGGTTGAGCAGGAATTGCAAAAAATGATGGCCAGAATTATTGATGTTCAGGAAGAGGAACGTAAGCGGCTGTCACGCAATCTGCATGACGGGATTGGCCAAAATCTTTATAGCCATTTAATAACGATTAATCGTATGCTTGCCGAGATGGAACATCCGCTGCTGCAGCAAATGCAGGAGGAAGCCACGCAGCTAATTGAAGAAATCCGGCAAATCTCATGGGAATTAAGACCTTCTGTTTTGGATGATTTAGGTTTGGTTCCGGCAATTCGTTCTTATTTATCACGGTTCTCGGACCATCACCAGATTGATGTTTATTTCGATTGCGGGTTAAATCGCCGCCTGGATATTAGCATTGAGCTGTCGATATATCGGATTATCCAAGAGGCATTAACGAATATTTGGAAATATGCAGATGTCTCAGAGGCTTCTGTTACCATCCGGGAAATGGATAATGCCATCCGGGTAATGATTGAGGATAAAGGGAAGGGCTTTGAGTTGGAGGATCATACTTCCGGGGTTGGCCTGTTTAGTATGGATGAACGGGCACGGTCTGTGGATGGGAACTTGACGATTAACACTGCACCTGGAAAAGGAACGAGAATTATATTAGAGGTACCGATTCCAAGAGAAAAACAATAAGAACCAAGTCAGCTGACTTGGTTCTTATTGTTTTTCTTATAACTTGAATGAACTTTTCAACGAAACAATTCGGTTAAATACTAGCTTATCTACTGTTGTTACTTTAGGGTCTACGTTAAAATAACCATGTCTGAAGAACTGGAATTTATCATGCGGCATGGATTCTTTCATGTTTGGCTCAACAAAGCCTTGCAGCACCTCAAGCGAATTTGGATTGACCTTATCAAGGAAGGTTTTGCCGTCTTCAGCATCCTCGTCGGTTTCATCCAGAATCAGCGGCTCGTAAAGACGAAACTCAGCAGGTACCGCATGTGTCGCTTCCACCCAGTGAATGGTTCCCTTTACTTTTCTGCCAGTAAATCCAGTACCGCTCTTTGTTTCATGATCATACGTACAGTGAAGTTCTACTACATTTCCGTCGGCATCCTTTACTACTTCTTCACACTTAATGAAGTATGCATGCTTGAGGCGGACCTCATTGCCAGGGAAGAGGCGGAAGTATTTGCTCGGCGGATTTTCCATGAAATCATCTTGTTCAATGTAAATCTCACGGGAGAATGGAATTTTCCGCATGCCCATTTCCGGATTTTCTGGGTTTATCTCCGCATCCAGAAGCTCAATTTGACCTTCCGGATAATTTGTAATGACGACTTTCAACGGGTTAATCACGGCCATTGTCCGTGGTGCTTTTAATTTTAAATCCTCCCGAACAAAGTGCTCGAGCATTTGATAATCAACAGTGGCGTTATTTTTCGAAACGGCTGTTTCCTTTACAAATGTTCGGATCGATTCAGGAGTGAAACCTTTACGGCGCATCCCGGAAATCGTCGGCATGCGCGGATCATCCCAGCCATCAACAAAGCCTTCATCGACAAGCTGCTTCAGCTTCCGCTTGCTCATAACGGTATTAGTCAGATTTAACCGGCCAAACTCAATTTGCTGTGGGGTGTTTTCCATTTCAGTTTGTTCTACAACCCAATTATAAAATGGACGCTGATCCTCGAATTCAATCGTACAAATAGAATGGGTGACGCCTTCAATCGAATCCTCAAGCGGATGAGCAAATGCGTACATTGGATAGATGCACCATTTATCACCTGTGTTATGGTGATTGGTATGAGAAATTCGATAAATAACCGGATCACGCAAATTAATATTTGGTGAGGCCATGTCGATTTTTGCCCGAAGGACCTTCTCGCCGTTGGCAAACTCGCCGGCCCGCATCCGTTCGAACAGTTCAAGATTTTCTTCGATGGAGCGGTTGCGGTAAGGACTTTCTTTTCCTGGCTCTGTCAGTGTTCCGCGGTATTCACGAATTTCATCTGCGCTCAGATCATCAACATAAGCAAGCCCTTTTTTGATTAATAGCACCGCACGAGTGTACATTTCCTCGAAATAATTAGAGGCGAATAATAAATTGTCCCATTCATAGCCGAGCCATTTAACATCCTCTTTAATAGAGTTAACGTATTCAATATCTTCCTTGAGCGGATTGGTATCATCAAAACGCAGGTTTGTCAGACCGCTGAAATCATCTGCCAATCCAAAATTGAGCACGATCGATTTGGCGTGGCCGATATGTAAATAACCATTTGGCTCCGGCGGGAAGCGAGTGATGATTTTTTGATGCTTTCCGGATTCTAAATCTTTTATCATTATATCTTTAATAAAATTAGATGTATTATTATCCACCCGTTTTCAACCTCTTTCATCTTAGCTAATAGAAGAATATAATATTTTTACCAAAAAATTTATATTTACCTAACGCATAAATTCAAACTACGCTTCATGAACCGTCCTAACGGATTCGCCAATCTGCAAGTTTTCATTTATCTATTATCTATTTTTATCATAAATGCTGATATTTTTCCATTCTTCCCAACAATTCATCTAAAAAACAGCTTTTTCTGAAAAAAATACCAGCGGCTATTTACCGCTGGCATCATTTATATTATGAAACTTTATTTAATTGATAATTTTCGCTGCTAGTGCGGGGGCTTAATTTTTCTAAAACTAACCCAGCGAAGCCGCCGGCAAGTGCCGGAACCAGCCAGCCAAGTCCTACTGCCGCTAATGGAAGATTGCCCATCAAGGTTTCTAACGCATGCAGTTGCAGTCCGAACATTTTTAAGCCATCATACAGGCTGACTAGTCCTGTTAAAAGCATCGCACCGGCATAGACTTTCTG
Organism: Neobacillus sp. B24; assembly: GCF_055381825.1. Classification (NCBI taxonomy): domain Bacteria; kingdom Bacillati; phylum Bacillota; class Bacilli; order Caryophanales; family Bacillaceae; genus Neobacillus; species Neobacillus sp. B24. The sequence goes on from NZ_AP035777.1 coordinate 1,235,880, forward strand.
CGAGCCGCCGAAGAATCGGTGCAAGAAGGCAAGCGCCACGAGCACGATTAACAGCGGGTAAGCCATTACAAGGAATGGGACAGATACCGAGATGATTTGATTTAAGCCAAGGTTGGCAAGCGAAAAGCTGACAACCGTAACCATGGTAACGACTAGACGGTAGCTTAGCTTCGGTACAAGTTTTGAGAAATATTGGCCGCAGGCGATAGTCAGTCCGACACAGGTTGTAAAGCAGGCAAGGGTAAAAATGACACCTAAAAGTACTTTTCCGCTGCCGCCCAAAACAATTGTCGCTGCAGAGGATAATACAGCCGTTCCGTTTTCAAATGTGCCGTATCCTGCCATTTTTGCGCCCAGCAGGCCGATCATCACATAAACCACAGCCAGTGCTGCACCAGCGACAAGGCCGGTTTTTAACGTATATGCTGTTAATTGTTTTTTATCAGTTACGCCTCTTTGCTTTAAGGCAGTTAAAATGGCGATTCCGAACGCAAGGGAAGCAAGAGCATCCATTGTTGAATAACCGTCGATAAAACCTTTAAATAATGAAGCGGAATGATATGTTTCGGTTGGTGCTTGAAGTGGCTTATCAAGCGTGAAGAACCCGATCACACATAATACAACGATTGATAACAGTAGAATAGGTGAAATAAATCGGCCCATATAGTCAACCACTTTAGATGGATTTAAACTTAATAAATAAACCAGTAAAAAGAATACGACGGAGAACCCAAGTAATAGCATCGATTGACTGACAGACAAGTTTCCTAAAAAAGGCTTTATGCCCATTTCAAAAGCAACATTGGCATTACGGGGAATGGCGAATAACGGTCCAATTGATAGATAAACAACCACGGTGAAACTGGTGCCAAACCACGGATGAACCCGATTTCCAAGTGTATTTGCATCTTTAACAAGCGACATGGCCACCAAAACAATAAGCGGCAATCCAACACCTGTTACGATAAATCCGGTAATTGCCGGCCAAAAGGAAGTACCGGCCCCTATCCCTAAGAATGGTGGGAAGATGAGGTTTCCTGCTCCAAAAAACATTGAGAATAACATTAAGCCTACAAATAAAGTGTCTTTCTTTTTCATGATTCTCTCTCCTTTTGACGTTTTTAAACAATACAAAAAGCCCGCCCCTATAGCTAGGGACGAGCTTGCTCGCGTTACCACCCTACTTCCGCAATAATAAAAATATTGCGGCTCTCGATCAACGTACCATCATACGTGTCCTTCTTTAACGGCAGGCAGTCCGGCAAAGGCCTACTAATTTTCGACCCTGCATCTCGGAGATGATTTTCACTTGTGTTCTGACACCGGCTTTCACCAACCGCCGGCTCTCTGAGGTCTAGAAGGACAAGCTACTCTTCTCGTCATCGATTTTGTTTTTAAAAAAGTCAGTTAATATTTGATATAGTCATTATATTATTTTTAAATAGTTTTGCAAGTGGTTTTTTTCAGAAATTTCAGTTGAAAACGTTGTCATTATCGGAGTGACAATAATAAAAATTTTTTTTTTGACGGATTTTCGTCGCTAATTTGACAGCTTTATGAATTGATTGAGTTTGTTGATATAAATCACATACCTTAGTTTACCAGTTCCCTATAGTAAGGATATTAGGAATGGAGGGAACTCTATAATGAAATCAAAAGCCTGGTATAAAAAACAGTTGAAACGAAAGCCGGTCCAGCTTACCAGATATGTTGTTCAGGCTGTGTTTCTTTTGTTTTTATTATATGTTGGTGTGCAATTCTATCGATTTTACATGCATTTTGAAACGCTGGGAGAAACAGCGTTTGTGGAGCGCCCATCCGCTGTTGAAGGCTTTTTGCCAATCAGTGCCTTAGTGGCCTTAAAGGTTTGGCTGACGAGCGGGGAGTTCGATATGATTCATCCGGCAGGACTTGTGTTGTTGGCATTTTTCATTGCCTCGGGACTAATCTTTCGAAGGTCGTTTTGCAGTTGGTTCTGTCCGGTAGGAACTGTAAGTGAAATGACTGCATGGCTGGGGCGAAAAATTTTTAAAAAGAATTTTGAAATCCCGACTTGGCTTACTTGGATCTTAACGCCAATTAAGTATATTCTGCTGTATTTCTTTATCAGCATGATCATTGCCATGCCGACGTTTCAGGCAAAAGCGTTCCTGGATGAACCATATAACAAGATTTCTGATGTTAAAATGCTATTGTTCTTCTTAGGAATCGGTGGGTTTGCCTTGAAAGCGGTTCTGGTTATTTTGGTGTTATCCCTGTTCTTCAGAAACTTTTGGTGCCGTTTCTTATGCCCTTACGGCGCATTGATCGGATTAGGCTCCATTTTTAGAATTTCCAAGGTCCGTCGTAATGAGGATACCTGTACCAACTGTCAAATGTGTACAAAGGTTTGCCCGCAGCGTATCAAGGTCCATACGAAAAAAGTGGTAGCTTCACCGAATTGCAATGCCTGCATGTCCTGTGTGGAGGCCTGCCCAATTAAAGATACGTTGAATATGACTGTTGTAAACAAAAAGGTTAACAAGTGGTTCATCCCAGTTGGATTCCTTGCATTATTTTTCATCGTTGTGATTGTTGCGAAACTGACAGGACATTGGGAAACAATCCTTACCTATGAAGACTGGATGCAATTAATCCCAGATGCAAACTATGTAGGACATTAATAAAGTAATAGGCAGCCTGAGCGGCTGCCTATTACTTTATTGTTTATTAATTCCTTTAGCCCGTTTATCTTCCAGGTAGAGGGGAACATACGGTGCTGCGGAAAAAATAAAGGGTTTATTCTGCCCGGTGGAGGAGAAAATATCTTGTCACGGTAAAAATGAAGTGCCTATTCTTCCCGATAGAGGAGAAAATACGGTGCTAGGGTAAAAATAAAGGGTTTATTCTGCCCGGTAGGGGAGATAATGTCTTGTCACGGTAAAAATGAAGTGCCTATTCTTCCCGATAGAGAAGAAAATACGGTGCTAGGGTAAAAATAAAGGGTTTATTCTTCCCGGTGGAGGAGAAAATATCTTGTCACGGTAAAAATGAAGTGCCTATTCTTCCCGATAGAGGAGAAAATACGGTGCTAGGGTAAAAATAAAGGGTTTATTCTTCCCGCCAGAGGGGAAAAATCAGTGTCACGGTAAAAATAAAGCGTTTATTCTTCCCGCCAGGGGAGAAAAAAAGGAGTCACGGTAAAAATGAAGTGCCTATTCTTCCCGATAGAGGAGAAAATACGGTGCTAGGGTAAAAATAAAGGGTTTATTCTGCCCGGTAGAGGAGAAAATATCTTGTCACGGTAAAAATGAAGTGCCTATTCTTCCCGATAGAGAAGAAAATACGGTGCTAGGGTAAAAATAAAGCGTTTATTCTTCCCGCCAGAGGGGAAAAATCAGTGTCACGGTAAAAATAAAGCGTTTATTCTTCCCACCAGAGGAGAAAAAAAGGAGTCACGGTAAAAATGAAGTGCCTATTCTTCCCGATAGAGAGGAAAATACTCTGCTAGGGTAAAAATAAAGCGTTTATTGTTCCCGCCAGAGGAGGAAAACCGGAGTAACGGTAAAAATAAATGTCTATTCCCCCCCTAGAAAAGAGAAGCTCCCTAACCCGGTCACTATAAAAGTATGAAAAAAGCATCCGTTAATTTGTAAGATTAACGAATGCTGCTACGACGATTCGATTGAGGAGGCGGGCGAGTTCATCAAAATGAACGAGGCCGTCTTCTGTTTCGTTATAGTTCTGTACGACCACTTCATTAATTGCCCCAATCATTGCCTGCGAAACAATCCTAATTTCTGTTTCTGAAACAGCCGCTGGAAGTAAGCCTTGAACGGTCTGGAACATCAACTGGGCAAATTGCCGGTGGGCTTCACTCCTGGCTTGTTCCACCCCTTGAGAAACACCGACCGATTCCACAAGCATTAAGTTGGCAACCTTAACATCAGTAAAACAGATTTCAATGTAGCGGCGAATTCCCGCATATGCCTTATAAGCCGTTCGATTTTCCTTACCAATTGCGAGGTTTACCTCTTCGATAATTTCCAAAAACACTTCTTTAAACAGAACCTCAATCAATTCCTCCTTACTAGCGAAATGCTGGTAAAAAGTTGTTTTTGATACATGGGCCATTTCAACAATGTCCAAAACCGAGGTGTTTTTGTAGCTTTCATTCGTAAACAGCACGAGGCTGGCGTAGAGAAGTTTATCCCGTGCTTCTTTCGGCATTTCTGTCACAAAAAGCATTTTTTATCAGTCCAATCTGTATAATACCTGTACGAATTAGTATTAATTTTAAAAGATATTCTGAAGATAAACAAGGTACAGTTTTTCAAAAAAACTAGATTACAACATTGCTATAGTAGAAAGTCGAAATTTATCGAACGTTTTCTCTGTTAGATACTAGTACGTATTGGTATCATTGTTTTATCGGGATTGTTTTGAAAATTCATACCTAAAGAGAATGTTTCATATCGTTAATAAAATGTATTTTTAAAAGGAGGAATAATATTGGGAAAAGCAATCGAGGACTATACACTACCTGATTTGATGAAGAAGATTGAAGAGACAGTGAATGGGAATCCGGGTCCTATTGAAGGGTTTAATGCCGTTTATCTTTTTGATATAACCGGCGATGACGGAGGGGCGTACCAGCTTCAGTTCCAGGATGGCAAAGCGGCGGTATCGGAGGGAACCGAGCACCCTGCAGATTGTACATTGGTCATGTCGCTGGCAAGCTTCCATCTTTTCATATTAGGGAAGCTAAACGGGACGATGGCTTTTATGACCGGAAAGTTGAAGATTAAAGGTGATATTGGCAAAGCCCTAAAAATTGAAAGCGTTCTTAAGCAATATAATGTAAAAGATACCCTATAAAAAGAAAACAGGAGGCAGACTTTTCGTCAGCCTCTTGACTAATGGGACTGGAGGGATTTTATGAAAGCTAATAATTTGGTAGAAATAGTTTCCCGAACGGCGAATAGGTATGCTGATAAGGATGCCTTCCTATGGAAACGGGACGGGACCTGGCATGGGATCAGCTATGAAACTTTTTGGACTAAGGTGAAGCATGTTGCGGCCGGACTTGCCTATTACGGAGTGAAGCAAAATGACAAAGTAGCCATATTATCAGAAAACAATCCGTACTGGCCGGTTGCCGACCTGGCAATTATGAGTTTGGGGGCTGTCAGTGTCCCAATTCATTCCACGCTGCCATCTGACCAAATCTCCTATATTCTGCAAAATTCCGAATCTACATTTATGTTTGTACAGGATGAAATAAACTTAAATAAAATTCCTGAAGCCGACCGCTTGCCAACCGCCATCATTTTTCCATCAGAGAACTTCGTACCATCAGAACAATTCGTCTCACTTCAGCATGTAGCCTCACTGGGTTCAAATCACCCACATGAAAATTGGGAAGCGGAGTGGAGCGAACTGACAAGGGATGACCTTGCGACCATTATCCACACTTCGGGAACGACCGGGAAACCAAAGGGGGCAATGCTCACCCATGGGAACATTCTTTCCAATGTGGAAGGAGTCCAGTTCTGGGTGCTTGAAGCGAAACCTTCTGATATCCTGCTCTCGCACCTGCCGCTGTCCCATGTATTTGAACGGATGGCTGGCCAGTTCATGCCATTGTCCGTTGGGTCCACGATTGCTTACGCCGAAGGAATTGATAAAGTACAGGAAAATCTTTTAGAAGTACAGCCAACCGTTTTAGTCAGCGTTCCTCTCCTGTTTGAAAAAGTGTACGCAACCGCCCAGCAAATGGTGGAATCAGGGACCCCGATACGCAAGAAAATTTTTAAATGGGCCATTGATATTGGCTTGAAAAAATATGATCATTATTTAGGTCAAAGCTTTGATGAAATGATGAAAAATGGATTTTTGCCTAAGGAGATCAGTCGGAGCTGGAAAATTGCCAATGCCCTTGTTTACAACAAGGTAAAAAAGAAACTGGGAGGCAGAATTCGCGGACTTATTTCCGGAGGCGGCGCCTTGAATCCGGAAATCGGCCGGTTCTTCTGGGCGGTTGATATTCCGGCACTTGAAGGCTACGGATTAACAGAAACCTCTCCGGTTGTCTGCAGTAATCCGATGATTCGCTCAAAAGTGGGTACAGTCGGGAAGCCGCTGCCTAATCTTGAAATTAAAATTGCCGATGATGGCGAGGTCATGGTCAAGGGTCCGAGCGTGATGAAGGGCTATTACAAGGACGAAGAGGCGACTGCCGAGGCGCTAAGGGATGGCTGGTTTTTGACCGGAGATATCGGCAGCATTGATGACGATGGCTATTTAAAAATTGTTGATCGCAAAAAGCGGATTATTGTGTTAACCACCGGAAAAAATGTCGCCCCACAGCCAATTGAGAATGCAATGACCCAGAGCATCTATATTAACAATGCCGTTTTAGTCGGCCAGGACAAAAAATACGTCATAGCATTAATTACGCCTAGCTTTGAAAACCTGCTGCCGTGGGCAAAACAGAAAGGGCTGCAGACTGACATCAACCAATTGCTGAAGGAGCCTGCCCTTCAGAAGCTGCTCACAAAAGAGGTTGCCAAGTTTACCAGCAAATTTGCCCGCCATGAGCAGCCAAAGAAAATTATCATTATCGGCAAAGAATGGAACGTCGACGATGGCGAGCTAACCCCATCACTAAAGGTCCGTTTGCCGGAAATTCAAAAAAAATACAAAGAGGCCATCGAGCTGGCTTATAGTGAAGAAATGTTTACGGACATGATGATTGCCGCTAATGAAGCGGCCGTAGGATTATCGATGAATCCGGAGAGAAGCAGAGAATAGAGAAAGCGTGGATCCGGGGCAGGGTCCACGCTTTTAAATACTTAGCATCAATGCCAAATAGCCAGCAAGAATAAAGAGGAGGCTCATGACAAGAGCCAGCACTTTCGGCGCTTTTTTAATGAAAATGAAAATTATGAGGGCTAGGAAACCAACCGCTGCTAGGGAAAAAACAATTGACGGGATACCCGGCGCAATTTGTAAAGGCAGCGTGAGCTCTCCTTTGTGAAACAAGCTGAACAGAGGCGAAATACCATCTTCCTTGATGGTTGTTTCAATAACATGAGGTGGTGCCTGCTCACCAAGAGCACCGGTAATTCCAAAAACTAATAGCACTACCACACTCTCGAGTCTTGCCCATGGTAATGGATTAAATGTTGATTGTGCAGAGATTTTTTTCCGGACTAACGTACTATTAATAAAAGCAAACGCCAACAGTGGAATGATGGTTAGATGCTTCAGCAGCAAGGCCTGCCCATAAGATAACGACCAGCTATTGACATAGTCGCCTTCATTCATCGTGTAACCCATAAGGTCAAATCCTGTAAGGGCAACAAGTGCTAAACAAGTAAGGGCAACAGGTGTAAACCATTTTAAAAATCGCTGCCAATTGGCATGGTCACGTGAAAACCAGCTCACAACGATGAGGATGCCTGTCCAAGTGGTAACCGCCAAGAAATGTGTCGCATGGGTTAACGTCCCCTGCCATCCTGATATTGAACTGGCGTGACTTGATTGGCCTGCCAGAAAGATTAAAACCGAGACAATAAAAAGTCCTGTTAGTGAAAAACTGGGCTTACGTTCGAGTTTAATCGGTATAAGGTATATGAACAGAACCGTAGAAACAATCCCCGTCTTAACCCATGCCTTCCCAATCTCGAAATTGGTTAATACCGATTGAATCGTATACCCTAGTCCCAGGTCTTTATACAAATACAGTATGATATTTAGGACCGGAACAAACGAAAGAAAAGCAACTCCGAGAGTTGCTGTCAATAATATGCCTTTTGAGATTTTGATGTCAGGCCGGGACGTTTCCGGGACTAACTGTAAAATAAAACTGCCCAATAAGATGGAAAAGCTAAGATATAGAAATGCCTCGCTAAGAATAGTTAATAGAATCATCTAGACATGTTTCCTTCTATAGAATAACCAATAGCTTCCAGCACCCAGTACGATTAATAGTCCAGCGGAAGCTGGGATTAGGTAATCTTTAAGTGAGACTTCTTCTGTCACTGACTTTTCGGTTAGAGCTGCAGCAGCGTTTGCCTGTTTGGTGTCCGCAGCTGTTTCTTTTTCCTCATTAGCTGTTGTGGCCTCGTCATTGTTTGATGTACTTTCTGTAGCAGCGGGGACCGTTTCACTAGCAGCTTGAGTTTCTGGCAATCGCATGGAGAACGGAATATTGCCTTCCAAAGGATGACCATCACTACCGATAATCTTCCAATGGATAGTATACCCACCGTTTGCTAATTCATCCTTCAGCGTTCCAACTAACTGATTATTGTTCACCGAAATCTTTGATAGTGGAATATCTGTACCACTCTGGTCCTTTAATGTAAATGTGCTTGCAGCCTCTATCTTCGTTTCGTACGTAAGCGTAATGTCTTTAAAGGGTTCTGTCACAATTTCCCCGTTTTTAGGGGATGAATCCTCCAGATGAGAATGTGCGAATACATTTGTTCCTACTAGAAAAAACAGAATCGATATCATAAAGGAGATTTTCTTTAACATCATTTTCAACTCCGTTATATTGTTTAATACCTGTAGTTCATTCTATCATTGTTCCTACCCGCCGATACGATTTTGTCAGCATTGTTCACAAACATGTCATAAAGTGCAGCTTTTTAGATGATGTTCCCTACGTTAGATAATCAATCTTGGCTTGATTTATATCACATTTTTTATTGGCGATTTTGTTAAAGTAGGCTTATCCCAATAAAAGGAGTTTGATTGGAATGAATAATCTCCAAATAGATGGAAAAAGAATTATTATGGATGTGCGAGAACGGATAGCCAAAGGTGAACATCCGCGCCGTGAAATCTTAAATACCGTTAAAGCAGCGCCAGTTGGGTCAATATTAGAATTCCATATGCCATTTCGCGCTGAACCGTTAATTGCTAATTTGCAATCATTAGGTTTGAACGTTGTCGTGACCGAACTTGAGCCCATGCATTTTCGCCTGATGGCGGTAAAACTGGATGACATACAATAGCCCCTGTTATCGGGCTATTTTTTTTATTCTTCTTGTTCTTAATAATGAACATTAAGTTCTTAGTTGTGCTATGATAAAAATAAATGTATTAGCATATGTCTTAGTAGAAACAATGTATATAAAAGAGGGATTGGTATGAGGCTTTGTTTATTTCTGCTTTTCGCCGGCATTCTAGACGCAATCTTAACCCATTTTGGCATTCTATCTGGAATCATTGAGGAAGCAAATCCCCTGATGCAGGCCGTCATGGATAAAGGCTGGACCTATTTTTATTTCATTAAAATTCTTCTTCCCTTCATGCTTATCGGGCTATATTTCTTGCGTCCTTTAGAAGGAAGACTTCGCACCTTATTGATTTCTGCCTGTGTCATTTATTTCTCCGTACTCGTTTATCACATGGCCTGGATACTCCTCTACTTCCATACTTCGACGTAGCTAGACACCTTTAAATAATTAGGTTAGTATCAATACACATGCTAAACAAAAAGGAGTAAATCATGTTAAATAACTTAAAGCCATTTTTACAAGAGGGATGGAAAAAGTCAGGATTTCAAGAGACTACAGCCATTCAAAGAGAAGCGATTCCCCACATTCTCGAAGGAAAAGATGTTATTGCTGAGTCGCCGACTGGTACGGGTAAAACATTGGCCTATCTACTGCCGCTGCTTGATAAAATTGATGCTGATATGCAAACGCTGCAGACCGTTGTGCTGGCATCTTCTCAAGAGTTGGTCATGCAGATATTTCAAGAATTTCAGAAGTGGTCAGAAGGCAGCGGTATTAGAGGGACATCGATTATTGGCGGGGCAAATGTAAAGCGTCAGCTGGAAAAATTAAAAAAGCGCCCGCATATCATTTTTGCCACACCCGGACGGCTGCTAGAGCTAATCAAACAGAAAAAAGTAAAAATGCACGAAGTCAAACTCGTTGTGCTCGATGAGGGCGATCAGCTATTAACTTCAGAACACTTAGGCTCGGTTCAGAACATTATCAAATCGACAATGGCTGACAGACAAGTTGTGTTATTTTCAGCAACCCTCAAACCGGCAACAGAAAAAACGGCGAAGGAGTTAACGAGAGCACCAGAATTCGTGAAGATAGCCAAAGATGAAGCAGCATCTTCCGGAGAAGTGGAGCATGTTTATTTCACCTGCGAGCGCCGTGAAAAAATTAAACTGCTTGAAAAAGTAGCTCGCTTGAAAGACAGCAAATCGCTCGCATTTATCAACGATATTGGCGAGCTTCAGGTAATGAAGGAAAAGTTCGATTACAAAGCAATATCAGCCGGAATCCTGCATAGCGAGATGAAAAAATTGGAACGCCAAGCGGTGTTGAAGGCTTTTCGTGATGGAAAGCTGCAAATGCTAATCGCCACCGATGTTGCAGCGAGGGGTCTGGATATTCAGGGCGTGACACATGTAGTTCAAATCGACTTGCCAAAGGATATCACCCAATACATTCACCGCGCCGGCAGAACAGGACGGATGGGAGCCGATGGTACGGTAATTTCACTTGTGACGGACCGGGAAGAGCGCGAATTAAAGCAATATTGCCGCGAATTAAATGTACCGCTTGAGAAACGAATTTTTTATAAAGGTCAAATTGCGGCAGAAGAGCAAAACCTGCGGCGCTAAGGTTGTCAGGGACATCTTGTCCTGGCGGCCTTTTTTTACATAGAAAAAAGGATTTATCTTATTTTTCTTGAATAATAAAAAGGAGAAATGGAGGGGATTTAGGTGGAAAATCCAAAGTTGAAAAAGTATTATGACGAGTGGCTGGAGGAAGCCACAATTACCCAAATGCAGGAGAAACTTGACAGTGGCGAGCTGACATCAAAGGAATTAGTCCTTTTATATTTAAAGCGAATTTCAGTGTATGATAAAGTAATTAACTCGGTCCTTGAGATTAACCCCGATGCTGTACAAATTGCCGAAGCACTTGATTATGAACGCAAAGAGAAGGGACCACGTAGTTCTCTTCACGGGATTCCGGTCCTTATTAAAGATAATATCGATACCCAAGACAAAATGCATACAAGTGCCGGGTCATTGGCATTGAAGGATTCAATTGCGCCTCAGGATTCGTTTGTCGCCGAACAATTGAGAAAGGCAGGTGCTGTGATTCTTGGAAAAACCAATATGACTGAGTGGGCCAATTTTATGACACATGGAATGAAAAACGGCTATAGCTCACGCGGTGGACAGGTGTTAAATCCTTATGGACCGGGTACGTTTGATGTTGGCGGCTCCAGTTCCGGTTCGGGTGCAGCTGTTGCTTCAAATTTTGCCGCCGTGGCCGTTGGAACTGAAACTTCCGGTTCAATTCTAAATCCATCGTGCAAAAATTCCCTTGTTGGTATCAAGCCGACAGTGGGCTTGGTCAGTCGCCGCGGAATTATTCCAATTGCGCACTCTCAGGATACTGCCGGGCCGATGGCCAGAACCGTAGCTGATGCTGCAATTCTACTTACGGCACTATGTGGAAGGGACGAAAAAGATTGCATTACCGGAACCAACCCGTTTGATGGTGTCGATTTTTCTAAGTCCCTTGTGGAAGATGGCCTGAAGGGAAAAAGAATTGGTATTGCTGTTGATGGATTTATCGAGTTTTTAACAGAAGAAAAGAAAAAGGTATTCCTTGAAGCTGTTGAAAAGTTAAGGGAGAGCGGAGCTGAAGTGGTGGAAGATATTAAAATTCCTTCGGCGAAAGCAACGTGGAAATATGATGTATTAACATATGAGTTCAAATCTGATTTAAATGCGTATTTGAATGGCTTGCATCCTACAGTCAAGGTGCGGAGTTTGAGCGATGTTATTGCGTTTAACAATCAGGATGAAGAGAAAATGCTGAAATACGGTCAGACCGTTCTGCTGGAATCGGAAGAAACAAGCGGTTCATTAACAGAAGAAGCGTATGTGGATACACTCGAATTTGACCTGTATCATTCACGAGAGAAAGGAATTGATTTCGCACTGGAAAACTACAATCTGGATGTGATTGTATTTCCGGCGGATGAAGGGTCGCATATCAGTGCCAAAGCAGGCTATCCATCGATAGCCGTACCTGCCGGTTATACGACAAGTGGGGAACCAGTTGGCTTAACTTTTGCAGGAACGGCGTATAGCGAACCTGTCTTGATTGAGGCGGCCTACGGCTTTGAAATGCTGACAAAATATAGAAAAGCACCCGTACTTCGGTCAGAATAACACAGGTTGATTGCACTCATACTAACAATGACTTTCTTTGATAAAGGAGTTGACTTAGGTGGGTAGAACAAAGCTTGGCAACGCAAATGCACAGCGTAACAATAATCGCAAAAAAGCAATGAAAACAAGCTCTGAGCTGGTGGAATTCGAAACCGGCGAAGCGCTGAAACGAAACCGTCCACACGGCAGATAAATGAAGCATGCCTCCCACTTAGCATGAGTGGGAGGCGTTGTTTTTGTAGAATTCCGGGTAAATTATGTAGAATTCTCCGCAATGTGTGTAGAATTCCTGTTAATCTTTGTAGAATTATCCTTCAATCGTGTAGAATTCACCACATGACGTGTAGAATCCCTCCTAAAATTTGTAAATTGCAAATGAGGAGACCAGCTAATATGTTGATATCCCTCATCTTTGTGTAGATATAGATTAAAAACGTGTTGATATCCTCAAATTCTGTGTCGATATCTGCCTAAAATGTGTTGATATCCATCAATTTTGTGTCGATATCCACAAAATTGGGTATAATAACCGTTCAAAAGTGTCAAGTTACCTCTAAATTTACGCTTCTTCCAATAAATCCAGCCCTTCTTTTGCCGGACCTTCGATGACTTCGCCAGTAAAGGAGTAGCGCGAGCCGTGGCATGGGCAGTCCCATGTTTTTTCGGCGTGATTCCACTCGCATTCGCAGCCAAGATGGGTGCACGTTGTGTCAACGATGTACATTTTGCCGCTTTCGTCCTTGTAGGCACCCGCCCGCTGGCCGTTATAGGTGACGGCACAGCCTTCTCCGGCTTCCAATTCATCCGGATCTTTGGCAACAAATTCAATCTTGCCTTTTATCAGATGCTTGGCGACATCCAAATTCGCCGTGATGACCTCTTTCAAATCCGGATCGGCCTGGAAACGATGCGGCGAATACAGCTCTTTATATTGATTGTCCCGGCCTAGTGCATAATCGCTCAATATATGCCCTGCCAGAATACCCGTTGTCATGCCCCATTTTTTAAAACCGGTCGCCAATAACACATTTTCCCGATCCTGCGTAATCGGGCCGATGTACGGAACATTGTCTAAGGTAATCAAGTCCTGGGCTGACCAACGATAGGCATATTCCTTAATTCCAAATACCTCTTCGGCAAACTGCCCTAGAGCTTCGAAATGTTTCATCGTATCTTCGCCTTGCCCAGGTTTATGTTTTTCACCACCAACTATAATCAATGTTTCCCCGCCCTCAAGCGGAGTTGACCGAATCGAGCGCGGTGGGGTATCGGCGCTGATATACATGCCGCCTGGATACTCCTTGTCCGTTTTAATCCCAATTGCATAGGATCTACTCGGATACATTCTCGCAAAATATAGCCCGGGTTTGTCATAAAACGGGAAGTGCGAGGCCATGATGACATGCTTGCAGGATACTCGATTGCCACCCTTTGTCGTAACAGTTGGTTGGTCGCTTTCAGCATTTTCAATATCCCAGGCGGTCGTATTTTCATATACCTTGCAGCCTGCTTTCACCGCTTCATCCAAAAGCCCGCGTAAAAATTTCAATGGGTGGTACTGGGCCTGATTGTGCATAGCCAAAGCACCTGTAACCTGAATAGGGAAGGGAATACGGTCTTTTAAAGTGCCAGGGATCCCGAGCCGCTGATAGGCTTCATATTCGGTTTGCAGCTTGCTCTTTGTCTGCTCAGTGGTGGCATAGACATAGGCATCTTCCTTACTAAAATCGCAATCGATTCCTAATTCATTGATCTTTTTTTCCACAAAATCAATCGCGCTAGAAGTTGATTCATAATATTGCTTCGCCTTGTCTTCACCGAAATGGTTGATTAATTCATCATAAATAATATCGTGCTGGGCCGTTAATTTGGCGGTCGTATGGCCGGTGGTGCCATTAAGGACTTTTCCTGCCTCAATCAACGCCACCTTTACTCCTTCTTTGCAAAGCAAATAAGCCGCAGTAATCCCGGTGATACCGGCGCCAATAATCGCGACATCGACAGTCAAATCTTCGGTTAATTTTTCAAAAGAAGGCAGCTCCAAATCACGCCAGTACGGCTTAGGCATTTTGGGAATTTTCTCGGATGTCATAAATACCCTCCAAAAATCAAAATATTCTCCTGTCTAATTTTTCCTAAAATAAAAAATTTATGTAGCATTCATTAAAAAAGAACCCTATTTCGGGTCCTTATCTGCAGGGATTTTATCGATTCGCTTAGCATCATCCGAATCCAGGGCATCTCTTAAGAAGTGTACCATTGTGCCTCCCACTATCCCAAGACTGAGCACCATTCCGATCGTAATTGTCCACCATAGTGCCATTCTTCATCCCCCTTTTTTCTGCAACCTTTTTAAAAGATATGCACAAGGAGGACGAATCTTGCCTTCAATCCTACTCCTTCTTCTTTAAATCTGCATAGTAGTCCACTTTTTTAATATTCACACCAACAAAGGTCTCAATAATCGACTGACCTCCGGCAATGGATAAAATCAGGATTACCACAAACATCACATTAGGAAAAAGCAGATATCCACCCCCAAGGAAAATGGCACTCCAAACCCCGGCGCACCAGTAACATTTCAACAAATAACCAAACATTGATTTCGGGACTTCTTTTGTTTCAACGGTCCCGTCACTTGATTCAACTTGCACTCTTTTGACAAACGGCCGGCGAATGGATTCGGTAATTTTATCGAAAACAATTAAATGGGTAAACCGATAGCTGGCCAAGATTAACATGATATAGATCATCCATGAGATGTCGCGCACGAGGTGTCCTCCAAGACCTTAAAATTAACGGCATAAATTATATTTTTTACTACCTGTATATTTTGAGCTGGAAATCAAAAATATATATTCGGAGGAGGCGAAAAAATGAAAAAATCTTTTTGGTTTGGGTTTATGTTTTTACTGGCACTTTTCTGTATTCCAAGCGTTTCATTTGCCCAGCAAATTCATACGGTTCAGCCGGGAGACTCACTTTGGAAAATTGCCGTCAGGTATCAGGTTGGCCTCTCAGAAATTATTTCTGCCAACCCGCAGTTTAAAAATCCCAACCTGATCTATCCGGGGCAAAAAGTGACGATTCCCAATATCAGCGGGACAACATCAATTGAAAATCAGGTAATTCAATTAACCAATCAGGAGCGGGCGAAAAACGGCCTGCCGGCGATGACGGCTGATTGGGAACTGTCACGGGTCGCTCGCTATAAGGCGATGGACATGCGTGATAAGAACTACTTTAGCCATACGAGTCCAACCTACGGCAGCCCGTTTGACATGATCAAAGCATTTGGGCTAACTTATCGTTCCGCAGCTGAAAATATCGCTGCCGGCCAAACGACTCCGGCATCCGTCGTCCAGTCTTGGATGAACAGCTCCGGCCATCGTGCAAATATCTTAAGCTCCAATACCCGTATCGGTGTCGGGTACGCCAAAGGCGGCTCCTACGGCCATTACTGGGTACAGATGTTTATCACAAAATAACGTGAAAAGGGTCAGTTTTTTAAGCTTGAGCTTAAGAGACTGACCCTTTCTACGTCTTAAGACCGAGTTGAAAATCAAGCTCAGGCGCAATTATGGATCCGGGGAAAAACAGGTAAGATGAAATCAAGAAAGAGAAAGGGAGTGAATAACAAAATGAAAAAATTTGGTTTATTGTTAGCGGGAGGTATCGCAGCGGTCATCTTGTTATCAACAATTGGTCCGCTAGTAGGATTAGCCGTCAGCCTGGTGCTTCTATATTACATCTTCAAGCAGTTCATGAAGGCGGACTCCACTTGGATGAAAGTTGGGCTTGCCATGATCGGTTTCGTTGTCCTGATGGCGTCCATCCATAATACGCCAGCCATCATCGGTGTAGCTGCAGCATACGTGCTGTACCTTGTTTATAAAAAGTGGAACGGGGTTAAGCAAACCAAGATCAAAGAAGAATCCGATCCATTTGCCAACTTTGAAAAAAAGTGGAATGAAATGAAGCATTACTAATTAAAAAATCATTTTTGAATTAAAAGGAGAGAATGAACATGACAAACTTATTTACAAGAATTAAAAACACTGTATTAGCCGATTTACACGAGGCACTGGACCAAAAGGAAAAGCAAAATCCAATCGCGCTGCTGAATCAGTATCTCCGCGAATCAGAGCAGGAAACAGAAAAGGTCCGCAAGCTGCTGGAGCGCCAGTATAAACTCAAAGAAGAATTTGCAAGAGAATATCAGCAGGCACTAGAACTAGCTGAAAAGCGTAAGTACCAGGCTGAAATTGCTTCAAGAGCAGGAGAAAATGATCTCTATCAATTTGCTCAAACTGAGTATCAGCAATATGCTGACCGTGTCCAGCGCCTGGGCAGTTCACTTGAACAAGTGAAGACTCAATGTGGAGAATTGGAAAGAAAATATGAAGAGATGAAGCACAAATTGAAAGATATGCATCTCCGCCGGATGGAATTAATGGGACGTGAAAATGTGACCCGGGCCAACCTTCGGATGAATCAGGTGCTAGATTCCAATAACTATTCTGATAAACCATATTCCCGCTTTAACGAAATTGAGAAGTATCTTGATACCCTGGAGCATCAAGTGAACAGCTCCTATTACCGCAGCACGATTGATGCGAGAATTGCGGAATTAGAAAAAAATGCAAAATTGGAAGAAAGCAAGTCCATTTAATAGGTAAAAATGGTATTCTTAAAGAGGCGTAGCGGTTAAAGCGCCTCTTTTCCCCATAAAAAAATAAAAAAGGGAGGGTGAGCCAATGTTTAAGAGTGCGAAAAAAGATTATACCGCTTGGCTGGTATTCATCGGCATTGTAATTCTGCTTTTAGAAGTTCTATTTTTTAACGAAGGGCTTATATTCTCCCTTTTTATTGCAGGTGGAATGATTTATCTGGGCCGCCGGAAACCGGGCAAGAAGTTCAGTAAATTCCTGTTCTTTGGAGGAATTGTAGTATTGGTCATCAATGTGTTTAGCATGATGACATTCAGATTTTTATTATTAGCTATTCTATTGCACTTTTTTATACAGTATTTAAATTCAAAAAAGCAGCCTCAGAAACTGGTCGTCGAACTTCGCAAAGCAGACGATGCACCTAAACAGGAAACAGTCATCAAAACAAAGCCGTTATTTGAAAATATGTTTCTCGGTCAGCAAAAGACGCCGCCCGGGGTTTACGAGTGGAACGATATCAACATTCAGGCGGGAATAGGCGATACGATTATCGACCTTAGTTATACACTGCTGCCTAAGGGTGAAACAGTTATCTTTATCCGTAATCTGATCGGGAATGTCCAAATTTTAGTTCCCTATGAGTATGAAGCCAGCGTTCAGCATTCCTGCCTGGTGGGTTCGGCAATGGTGTTTGAGAATCATGAGCCAAGAATGTTCAACCAATCGTTTCTAGTGCGCACATCTGGGTATGAACAGGCTGAGCAAAAGGTGAAAATCGTAACGTCGCTCATCGTAGGAAACTTAGAGGTGAGCCGGATATGAGTGCAGCGGGGCGTCAAATTGTCTGGAGTATTGGGTTGTCCCTGTTGATTGCCATTGTGGTGTCCGGCGTTTTTACCTATGTTTTTCCCTTAAACAGCCTGTCCCAATTATGGTCGAAACATTTTATGGATATTCCGTTGGCTTTATTCATTCCCGCTTTTAGCATTGCAATGGGGATTCTCCTCGGGGCTTTATCGGGATTTTATTGGAGAAAGCAATTCCGTTTTATTGAAAATTCGCTGCACCAATTGGAAGAAGGAAAACACGTCGATTTCAATAGCAGTCCCCCAGTTGGGGAAATGCAGACGATTGCAGTGCGGATTGAAAAAATCGGCAAACAAATTGCCGAGCAGGCGAAGCTGTCACAGCGTCTGGCAACGGAAAAGGTCGAGGACCAGGAAGCGAGAATGCAAGAAATCATTGAACAGGAACGAAATCGTCTTGCCCGCGAGCTGCATGATTCGGTCAGTCAGCAATTATTCGCGGCCTCGATGATGATGTCGGCGATTAACGAAACGCGGGAGCCGACAGAGGGGAACGTTGAAACGAAACAGTTAAAGATGGTCGAGGAAATGATCCATCAATCGCAGCTTGAAATGCGGGCGCTCTTACTTCATTTAAGACCGGTTGCGTTAAAAAATAAGTCGCTTCAGGAAGGAATCGAGGAGCTGTTAATTGAATTATCTCAAAAAGTAACAATGGATATTAAATGGAAAGTGGAAGAGTTTCCGCTTGATAAAGGCGTCGAGGACCATTTGTTTCGGATTCTCCAGGAATCCATTTCCAACACCCTTCGGCATGCCAAGGCGAATAAGCTGGAAGTGCTGTTGATTCAGCGGGATGATTTGATTATTATGCGGATTGTTGACGACGGGGTTGGATTTGAAGTGGAAGAGGGTAAGGCCGGCTCCTACGGCATGCAAAATATGCATGAACGGGCCGTTGAGGTTGGCGGTACCTTAAAGGTAATCAGTGTGAAAAATAAAGGGACAAGGCTGGAAGTGAAGGTCCCGGTGTTAAAGAGTGGAGAGGGTGCAGATGATTAGAGTAGTGTTTGTCGATGATCATGAAATGGTAAGAATCGGCGTGTCCGCGTATTTATCCGCACAGCCTGATATTGAGGTTGTCGGGGAGGCGGGAGACGGCAAAAAAGGGGTCGAGCTGGCACTTGAACTCCGTCCCGACATTATTTTAATGGACTTGGTCATGAAGGAAATGGACGGAATTGAAGCGACCCGGCAAATTATTGAAAGGTGGCCGGAGGCGAAAATCATTATTGTGACAAGCTTTCTGGATGACGAAAAGGTATATCCGGCATTGGAGGCAGGAGCGACCAGCTATATGCTGAAAACCTCAAAGGCCAGCGAAATTGCCAAAGCGGTCCGTGATACATATAACGGCCAGTCTGTACTCGAGCCTGAGGTCACTGGAAAAATGATGCTCAAAATGCGCCAGAAAACACAGCACCTGCCCCACGAAGACCTCACCAGCCGTGAACTCGAAATCTTGCTGTTGATGGCCGAAGGAAAAGCCAATCAGGAAATCGCCGATGAATTATTTATTGCGCTAAAAACAGTTAAAACCCATGTGAGTAATATTTTAAGTAAGCTTGATGTACAGGACCGCACCCAGGCGGTTATTTATGCGTTTAAGCATTCGTTAACGAAATAATCAATAGTAAAGGCTGATATCAGCCTTTTTTTTATGCCAAAAAAACCCCTACTATTCCGAGAACTTGTCTCATAAGTTTATAAAAGTGAGACTGTTGGACAAAGGGGACTTTAATCATGGCTATTTACTACAAGAGTATTTTCTTTTTAGCAGTGACTGCCTTTTTAGGCGAAGGAATAGAGATCTTAGTTAATATGATACTTGCCAGGGAGCTTGGGTCGCACGGGCTTGGGCTTTATATGACGATTCTGCCCACAATCTTTCTAATCGTCCTGCTGGCGAGCTTCGAACTGCCGGTGTCGATTTCGAAATTCATTGCCGAGCGGGATGAACGATTTCATCGGAACATCCTTCATCATGCGATTACCCTGACGATTACGTTTACGATTATTCTGTTTTTGGCGGGCACAGCGCTCGTCCCATTCGTACCGATATTTAACGGATATCATCCGTATATCAGATGGCTTGTGCTGCTGTTGATCCCGGTTATTTCTTTTACTTCTGTTGCCAGGGGATACTTTATGGGGCGCCAGCAAATGGGGAAAATCGCGGTCTCCAATTTTTTGCGAAAAATAATTCAGCTTGTCGGACTGTTCGTGCTGTTTCGTTTCTTCGAATTTGATTCTGAAGCCTCGCTGTTGGTGGCCATCTCCGTTCTGATTGCAAGTGAAATCGTTGTTTTTCTTTATTTAATCTTAATGTTCATCATTCAATTCCAAACAATCAAGCGCCAGCCGTTTTCCAATTTAAATCGTAAAATAGTCCGGAAAAATCTGATGGCCGTCTCCATTCCCACAACGAGCATGCGCCTGTTCTCGGCATTAACGAATGCGATTCAGCCATTTATCATTAAGGCCGCATTGGTGCATGCGGGTTTAAGCGGCAGTATTGCGACGGAACAATTCGGAATGCTGATGGGCGTGGCAATGTCGATAGGCTTTTTCCCTGCGTTTATTGCCCATTCCTTGCTGATCGTGTTAATCCCGGCTGTTTCCAAAACCCATTCCGAGCGGGATTATTCTTCCCTGCAAAAAATGCTGCAGCAAACCATGCTGTTAACATTTGGCTATGGAGTTGTTGCTGTTACTATTTTTTATTTCTTTGCACCACAATTGACGTCATTATTTTTCAAATCGGCGACACCTGCTGTTTATCTACAGCTGCTCTGGCCGTTTTTCCTGTTCCATTATTTCGTGATGCCGCTGCAGGCCTTCATGATTGGACTAGATATGATTAAAGAAGCGTTTATCCATATAATTTGGTCAACCGTCATCAGCTTTGGAATCATTCTTTGGTTAGGCTCGATGCCGGAGTGGCGGATGGATGGAGTCATCATCGGCATGAACACTGGGGCCGTGTTGTTGACACTGATGCATTATGTTACAATCTGCAGGAAAATTGGCGTAACAGTTTTGATGAAGGCTACTACCCCGAGGATGTACTCGTAAACATAGTACAGTACTTTCCTGCCCAGAATCTGAATATTATTGTAGTGATAACAATTTTTTTAAAAAGGGGAAGATTAGGGTGGCTAAAAAGATTCCTGCCCACTTGGTGCAGTTCATTTCAAAACAGCATTATCAGCAGTACACGCCGATTAATCATGCCGTTTGGCGTTTTGTAATGAGGCAAAATCATTATCATTTGAAAAATATTGCCCATACCGCCTATGTAAATGGCTTGAAAAATTCAGGCATCAATATCGAATCCATTCCAAAGGTTGAAGAAATGAACGAAAGCCTCGCAAAGGTGGGCTGGGGGGCAGTAACAATCGACGGCTTAATTCCTGGAGCTGCTTTCTACGGTTTTCTGGCAAATGGTCTCCTGCCTATTGCAACAGAAATCAGGAAGTTGGAAAATATCGCCTATACCCCTGCGCCGGACATCATTCACGAGGCAGCCGGGCATGCGCCAATACTATTAGATAAATCCTATCGCCAGTTTGTCAGGAAAATTGGCGAAATGGGAGCGAAGGCACTCTCCAGTAAGGAGAAGCTTGAGGTATTTAAAGCGGTACGGAACTTAACAATCGTTGCCGAGGACCCCCAATCAACTCCGGAACAAGTAAAAGAAGCGGAGAATTTGGTGACCGAGGCAAGAAAAAAGGTAAAGGGATTAACGGAAGCGGATAAGGTATCACGGCTTTTCTGGTGGACGGTCGAATACGGGTTAATCGGCGATCTAGATGACCCTAAAATTTATGGCGCAGGCTTATTATCCTCAGTCGGAGAAAGCCAAAGCTGTTTAGCTCCCGATGTTAGAAAAATACCCTTTTCAGTGGAAAAATGTATCAACACCCCCTATGATGTAACCAAGCCACAGCCGCAGTTATTTGTCTGTAGTAACTTCGATGAACTGGTTGCAAAAATTGATGACTTCGCCAAAACAATGTCCTTCCGTAAAGGAGGCACAGAAAGTCTGGAAACAGCTTTGAAAACAGACAGCATTGCCACAACCGTTTTTTCCTCAGGTATCCAGATTACTGGTATAGTAGCAGAAATTATCAAAGATGAAACTGGGGAAGCAATCTATATACGGACCAATGGCCCGACGGCTTTATCCTACAATGACGAACAGCTAGCCGGACAAGGAACCGAAACCCATCGTAAAGGGTTTGGCACCCCAATTGGGGTGTTAAAAGGCCAAATTGCCATCGAAGATTTCAACGAAAAGCAATTACCGTATTTAGGAATCTCTGAAGATTGCAAAACTAGCTTAAAATTTGAAAGCGGTGTCATAATCGAGGGGATTGTCAGTAAGGTTCACCTTGGTGATGGTAAACCAATTGTAATCTCGTTCCAGAATTGTACCGTAACCTATAAGGACAAAATTTTGTTTAAACCAGATTGGGGGACCTATGACATGGCAGTCGGGGCGTCGGTTAGCTCCGTTTTCGCCGGTGCTGCAGATCCGTATTCTTATTTTGATATGCAGCCGGTCCCGGAAATAGAAGAGCAGGCAGCACGGAAAGATGAAAGTGAGCTTGAAAGTCTGTATGGGGCAATCCGCAGGATTCGCGAACAGCAGGTTTGGAATTCATCGGAAGTAGGAAGAATCGCTGCCATTTTGGATGAAAGATATCCAACACATTGGCTGCTAAGACTAGAAATTCTTGAACTCTATCAACAATACGAGCCTTCCCATACCAGTGTTCAACATATATTGAGGGTACTACAACAAACCGAGTGGAACCCAGCCATCAAACAACTGATTCAACGCGGATTAGAGCAAATACATTAAAAAGGAGCATGGGGGTTGATCCCATGCTCCTCTAAAATTTATTAGTCTCTGCTATTTAAAATCCCGAAGATACGTAAAATGCTGATAAACAGGTTAATAAAGTCCAAATATAGGCTTAACGCCATCCATGGAACATCTTCAGCTCTGACACCGTAATGTTTCATCCTGCTAATATCGAATAGAACGTAACCGCTGAAAACCATGACCCCGATAAAGGAGTAAGCCAGCATACCAGTTGAACTTAATGGAAAGAAAATATTGAATAATCCAATGGCCACTAACGCGAGCAGGGCAGCTAATAGAAATCCACCCAAGAACGAGAAATTGCGTTTTGATTTAGCGGCATATACAGCAACGCCTGAGAAAACAACTGTGGTCGTTGCGAAGGCCATTACGACAACACTGGCCCCAGCAGTTGCGGCATAATAAGCAACAATCGGATACAGGGTTACACCCGAGATAAAGGTAAATAGATAAAGAAATGAGTACGAAATTGCTTTTTTTCGTCTAAAAAACACGGCCGCGATAATCATAACTAATTCCAAAATCGCTAATGGTAAAAATAATGCCGGTGGAACATAGACTCCGGCCATGGTGCCTAAGAAGGCAATGGCAAGGGATAGGGCAAATGTCCGCAATACAGAAGGCATAAATTCAGTGGATGATGTTTGTGTATACAATTTCACTTCACCTCATAAATAATATCTTACAATTCAATTATACGTACAAGTCATCAATGAGTTTCATTTTTTCTTAAAAAATCTTTATCTTCTTTTAACAAATCGCGAATTTCTGCCAGAAGTTCCTCAGTGCGGTCGGCTTTTACTTCCACTTTCACTTCTTCTTTCTTCCTTTTAAATCGGTTTAAAAATTTAACAAACAGAAAAATCGCAAAGGCAGTAATGAAAAAGTCAATCACCGTCTGGAGAAAGACGCCATAAGTAACGGTTTTAAAAGCCAAGTCTTCGACATTTAGTTTTCCTGTTAATAAAACAATGAGTGGCATAATGATATTATTAACAAGTGAGGAGACAATTTTACCGAATGCTGCACCAATAACTACCCCGACAGCAAGGTCAATGACATTCCCTTTCATTGCAAATTGCTTAAATTCATTCCACATGTAGGCTACCTCCGGTCACAAATTTTATTATCATTCCAATAGTACCACAATGTAGGGTAATAAGCTTTATACTAATCACCTTACCGCTGTACCGGTAATTCCGCTGAGCTTTTGATCACTTACATTAAAAATATAGTACCCTTGTCATATAAATTGATGTTTTTTTACTACTACCGACATATTGGAAATTTTTCCATCGAAGCTTATGATAGTACTATATCGTATCCTAAGGTTTTTTATTTTTTAAAAATTCAGAATAGGGGGAGTATGATGGAGAATATGGTTCAGCCTTTGGAAGGGACTACGAGTAAGAAGGTATTCTGGTCAGCACTGGCTTCAGGATTTTTAGCATTGGGTTTACTGCTTGTATCATTTGGGGTATCTGGGGTAGCTTATGCTGTTCCGATTGCCGGTGTGGGAGATTTCTATGTAGAGTTTGATAAGTTAGTAGGGAAAGGATACACTTTCTATCCAAAAATGGGGGAAACAAGCAGTTCCGATTCTGCCCCGCAAGGAACCAATATTATTGAATCTTTGACCATCGATAATTTACAGCTATACAAGGATTTTCAAGTCGGCGGCGAGTGGATTCGGGTAAAAATTACCGCATCCAAGCCGGTGCAAATCAGCGGCCTCCAGCATGACGCCGGGTTGATTGAAGCCAATGCCAAATTTGAAAACCTGGTCCTTGAAGAAAACCACAGTGATGATTGGCAAAAGCAGTTCCAGCAAACATCCTCAACAATTGTGTTGGAAAATGCAAAATTGAAAACGCATTACTTATTCCAAAAAACGATTAATATGAACGGAATGAGATTGACTGTTGAAAGAATAAAGAAATAAGGGGGTGAGTTGGATGGGGTTAAAAACATGGCGGAAGAAACGGCCGCTTTGGGGCGCGCTGCTTACCGTCATCAGCGGCCTAATGATATTATGGATTCCATTAAACCTTTATCTAAGCACCTTCCTGCCAGGATCAATTGCTATCATAGGTTTATTTTTCGGTGGAATGATTATCTTGATTGGAATTCTTGCCTTTATTTTTCCAAGTTCCTCTAGGATTCTTGGAGTCATGACTATCTTTCTCTCGATTCTTTCTGTGATTGGGGCATTGGGGGGATTCCTCTTCGGAACGATCTTGGGAATTATCGGCGGAGCATTGCTGACATCGTGGCAGCTGGCACCGGCTAAGTCAAAATCCCCGCGCACCAACCCGATAGAAGAGTCAGTTCACACCTTTTAAAGGAGAGAAGACTATGTGGTGGAAAAGAAAATTAATGTTGATAAGCTGCAGTCTTGTGCTCCTAGTTTCCTCAGCCGCTTTTTTTAGTGAAGGTGTAAAGGCTGAAGAAGTGGATACAGAGGGTTTTGTGATTGAAGCAGATCGGGTTGTCGGGTCAGGAATGAAAGCGTCGCTTGTGACGCAGGAAACTTCTAAAAATGACGGAAAGCCAATGCTGAGGTTTCAATATCAATCGGCAACGATCTATGGAATGAAATTGACGAAGCAGGTCAATTCGGGCAAGGGGACAGTCAGCATTACCTTGAATGCTAAAGGTCCAGTAACCGTTTATGGGATGACAGTGGATGCCTCGGCGATTTCGTTTCAGGGAGCCTGTATAAAGGCATCGGAAACTGTTCCGCAGCTAGGAATGGAAAATGTAGTTATGGTTGCGCATTTTATGAAATCGGATAACAGCGTGATTGACCAACTTACATTGAGTACCGTATCCGGGAGTGCCGGGACGAAAAAGCCTGGACAGTTGGAGATACTTCAGAATTTGGCGGGATTGCCGCTGGAACAGCTAAAAAAGGAGATTGCGAGAATCTCGGCGGGACATCTGCCTCTGACGTGTGAGGATGGGACTGTTGCTGATGATGTATCTGGCGGCATTGGGATGATTCCAAATCCGCTTGATGAGGTGATTGGAGGAGTTACCAAACCACTCGATCCGATACTGCGGCCGTTAGATCCCGTGTTGAAGCCTTTGGATCCGGTTGTGGGGGTGCTTGACCCAGTGTTGGATCCGTTGAAACCGGTATTGGACCCGGTATTGGACCCGTTAAAGCCGGTATTGGACCCGGTATTGGATCCATTAAAACCAGTACTTGATCCGGTGGTGGCAGTACTTGATCCCGTTTTAGATGTGTTGGACCCAGTCACCAAGCCATTAGAGCCAGTGCTGAAGCCGATTGAACCAGTGCTGAAGCCGCTCGAACCTGTAGGAGTAACAACGGGAGCGGCTGACCAAGTAGTTCAAACGGTCTGCCAAAAGGTGCAGGCAGCTGGAGGCGTTATTACAAAGGAACTTGGGTTAGCATTAATTGATGAAGCAATTGCCAAAAAGGTTCCGCTAAATCAAGTTTGTCCAACCGACACATCGGTCATTTCAGTTGTTGCCAAACTCGAAGACAGCTTGCTGAAAACATTGGGTTTAGGAACACTATTGGGAAAATTGATTCCAACCGATCCGATAGAGCAGCTGAAAAAAATGCGTGAAGAAATTGCCAAAAAACCGGACGGGACAATTCTTTATAGGCCGTAGAATGGTTTGCGGAGAGCAGTGGACGAGGGATGAACCTTGAAGCTGCTCTTTTTTGTTAGTGGATTCATTACGATTGTGCCCTAGTCCTTCCAAAGATGGAAAAACCGGTGCGACGGTAACTATGAGGGGTTCATAGTGCCCGAGAGGAAGGGAAAAATGAAGGGACGGTAACTATGAGGGGTTCATAGTGCCCGAGCGGATGGAAAAAAGGAAGAGACGGTAACTATGAGAGGTTCATAGTGCCCGGGCGAATAGAAAAAATGAAGAGACGGTAACTATGGGCGGCTCATAGTGCCCGAGCGGATGGAAAAAAGGAAGAGACGGTAACTATGAGGGGTTCATAGTGCCCGGGCGAATGGAAAAAAGGAAGAGACGGTAACTATGGGCGGCTCATAGTGCCCGAGTGAATGGAAAAAATGAAGAGACGGTAACTATGAGAGGTTCATAGTGCCCGAGAGGAAGGAAAAAATGAAGAGACGGTAACTATGAGGGGTTCATAGTGCCCGGGCGAATGAAAAAAATGAAGAGCCGGTAACTATGAGGGGTTCATAGTGCCCGAGCGGATGGAAAAAATGAAGAGCCAGTAACTATGAGGGGTTCATAGTGCCCGTGCGGATGGAAAAAATGAAGGGACCGTAACTATGAGGGGTTCATAGTGCCCGAGTGAATGGAAAAAATGAAGAGCCAGTAACTATGAGAGGTTCATAGTGCCCGAGAGGAAGGGGAAATCGGTGTGGGTAACTATGAGATGTTCATGAGGACAAAGTCGAGGGTTTATCAAAGGATTTTGATCCTCATAGGAGGTTCATGAGGACAAAGTTGAGAGTCAATCAAGGAATTCTGTCCCCATAAGATATTCATGAGGACAAAATCAATGAATTCTCAACGAATTTGTTCTCATAAACTCTACATTCAATAATGTTCGAAAATTCGTCAATGAATCGTCGTAAAATGTTCACAATTACCCCTTTTAGTATTATAATTAATGTGTAAAAGGGTTTTATATTAAAAGGGCGGTGGACCTAATGGAATTATCGCAATTCATGTCTCCAACTTCATTATCGGGAATCATCACATTTATCGTTTTATTTTCAGCAGGTGTTTATTTTAATATAAAAGTGTACGGAAGCAAGCTGCAGTAGGGTGAACAAACACCCTGCTGTTTTTTTTATCCGTAAATATGGAAAGTCTATCATCCGAAGACCATAGGTTTTCAGTTTCCTTTTCTAACAAAAACAACTACAATATAAGAAGATTCTGAAAAGGAGATATACATATGAGTGAATTTCAAAAGAACCTTGAGAAATATGCAGAACTTGCAGTAAAGGTCGGTGTGAATATCCAAAAGGGACAAACATTGTCCATTAATGCAACATTGGATGCTGTCGATTTCGTCCGTCTGGTAGTAAAAAAAGCTTATGAAATCGGAGCTTTCAATGTCATTGTCAACTGGAATGATGACGGTGTCACCAGAACAAAATACGAGCTGGCCCCTGATGAAGCTTTCAATGAATACCCGCTATGGCGCGCAAAGGAAATGGAAGATCTGGTGGAAAAGGGTGCTGCCTTCATGTCAGTCGTTTCATCAAGCCCAGACCTGCTAAAGGGTGTTGACCCACAGCGCAATGCCAATTTTCAAAAAGCGGCTGGTAAAGCGTTAACGAAACACCGCCAGGCTATACAATCTGATAAAGTCAGTTGGACAGTTGTCGCTGCGGCATCTCCAGCCTGGGCAGCCAAGGTATTCCCTGATAGACCAACTGAAGAGCAAGTCGGATTGCTGTGGGATGCGATTTTTAAAGCAGTCCGCGTCGATTCCGAAAATCCTGTGGATGCTTGGAAAAAGCATGATGAAAATCTTCACGAAAAGGTTAGATACTTGAACGAAAAGCGTTATGCCAAGCTTCATTATAAGGCATCGGGCACAGATTTAACGATCGAGCTTCCGAAGACTCATCTTTGGGTTGGAGCCGGTAGTACCAATGAGAATGGCGTTGAATTTATGGCCAACATGCCAACCGAAGAGGTTTTCACTGTTCCATATCGGACCGGTGTCAACGGCACTGTTGCCAGCACCAAACCGCTTAGCTATGGCGGCAATATCATCGATAATTTTTCTATTACGTTTGAGAATGGGAGAATTGTAGGCGTGAAAGCAGAGGAAGGCGAAGAGGTCTTGAAGCGTCTTGTTGATACGGATGAAGGGTCTCATTATCTTGGTGAAGTCGCCCTCGTCCCTTACAACTCGCCAATTTCTCAATCGAACATTTTGTTTTTTAACACATTGTTTGATGAGAATGCCTCTAACCATTTGGCAATCGGCAGTGCCTATGCTTTCTGTATTGAGGGCGGCAAGAAGATGTCACCTGAGGAATTGAAAAATAACGGTCTGAACGAGAGTATTAGCCATGTCGACTTCATGATTGGCTCCGCCGAAATGGATATTGACGGCATTACAGCTGATGGAAAAATTGAACCGGTGTTCCGCAACGGAAACTGGGCATTTTAAAGCGAAAAAACCGCCTCAGGGCGGTTTTTATTTTAGGATCCTAATTTAATAGTTTGTTTTTCATAGGAATAAAACATCAGCCAATACAACCCGGCGCTAAGCAAAGCGAGGATAAACAAAACAAAATAGGTCCAGTTGTAGCCGATCCAAACTGTCATCGGAATCGATAACGGAGCAATTGTCCGGCCCAGCGTATACCGCAAACTTGATGCAGCAAAATATTGGCCCCGCATATTCTCAGGGGCAATTTTGGAGACAAACGTTTGCTGCAGCCCGGCACCCATCAGTTCCGCGAACGTAAATACGGCCATGCCCAAGATTAAGCCCCAAATCCACTGAGTAGAACTAAAAATAATCAACGAAATCCCATAAACAACTGAGGATATCACAAATACATTTCTTTCATAATAACGAATCATCCATTTTGTCACCGCGACAGTTAACAACGCCACTAAGAAGCCATTTTCTGCTAAAACTATTCCAAAGGCCTGCTCGCCGCTAACCTTAAACGACCAATCGCCGAATGAAAATAGGCTTTGATTTTCCACCACATCCTTGATATATACGGGCAGCAGTAAGTCTAATTGCATGAACGTTTGCCCGGCTAAAACACCTGCGGCGATAAACAGCAAAAACGTCCGATCCTTCACAATAACCGAATAATCCTTTAGCTGGTTGAGCAAAAATTGGTACCATTTCCTATCACTGGATACCCCCGTAGCTTTATGAACAGGCGCGGTTTCCTTCGTCCATTTTGCCAGTATCAGACCAAGTGCGATACAAACAATTCCGGCAATCAGCAGTAACTCAAAGCGGTAACGGGCATAAAATATTCCTCCTAGAATCGGGCCAATGACGACAGCGATATTGATGGAGGTGTAAAATATGGCAAAAACTTGGCTGCGATGTTTTTCTTCCACGACATCGGCCACCATCGCCTGACTTGCCGGCCAATAAAACGACCCGAACACCCCAGCAATCGCAAAGGCAATAAAACCGACCCAAGGCGACTGATACCATGGTGAACTGGCAAACGCGAATACCACGAACGAAAGTCCTTGCCCAATTGCTGACAAAACCATCATCCGCTTCCGGCCAAAGCGGTCGGCGCAGTAACCGCCCATTAAATTGGCAATCACCGAGAAAATCTGCGAAAAAACAAGTAAAAATCCAGCTTTATTTTTTCCAAAGGCATCGGCAAAATATATTGCCAAGAACGGAAAAAACATCCAAAACGTAATATTCATCGCCGCCTCGCTAAACAGGCGGACCTTTAAATTTGAATCCCAATCTCTTATTCTCATACTAAAATCCTCATATTTCATCATACTTTCCAACCAATTCATCATACTATTCGGTTAGATGATTGCACAAGAAAAACATGCGCTAACACGCTGGGGCTCCCCGAGTTACATTGTATTAGAGGCGTATGTTATAGTTAACATACGGAAATTTGAAAGGATGTATTAACTTATGAGCAAAAGTGTTGTCATAGCTGAAAAGCCTTCGGTCGCCCGTGATATTGCGCGCGTCCTTCATTGTAATAAAAAAGGAAATGGATTTCTTGAGGGTGATAAATATATCGTAACTTGGGCTCTGGGGCATCTCGTCACACTGGCTGACCCGGAAAGCTATGATGTGAAATATAAAACATGGAAATTGGAAGACCTGCCAATGCTGCCGGAACGGTTGAAATTGACGGTCATTAAGCAGACTGGAAAACAGTTTAATGCGGTTAAAAGTCAGCTTGTCAGAAATGATGTCAACGAAATCATCATCGCTACAGACGCGGGAAGAGAGGGAGAATTGGTTGCCAGATGGATTATCGATAAAGCAAAAGTCAATAAACCAACTAAACGTCTATGGATCTCCTCTGTTACCGATAAAGCAATTAAAGACGGATTTGCCAACTTGAAGCCAGGCAAGTCATATGAGAATTTATATGCTTCGGCAGTTGCGCGTTCAGAAGCGGATTGGTATATCGGCCTGAATGCAACACGGGCTTTAACAACCAGGTTCAATGCCCAATTAAACTGCGGCCGTGTACAAACGCCTACAGTTGCCATCATTGCTGCCCGTGAGGAAGAAATCAGGAACTTTAAACCGCAAACCTATTACGGTATTGAAGCCCAAACGACAAATCAACTAAAGCTGACTTGGCAGGATGCAAAAGGCAACAGCCGCAGTTTTGATAGAGAAAAAATCGAAGCAATCGTAAAAAAACTAGGCAGACAAAATGGTGTTGTTACGGAGATTGAGAAAAAGCAGAAGAAAACTTTTTCACCAGGTCTGTATGATTTAACAGAACTGCAGCGCGATGCCAATAAAATTTTTGGATACTCGGCAAAGGAAACGTTAAACATTATGCAAAAGCTTTACGAGCAGCATAAGGTGTTAACCTATCCACGTACCGATTCGCGGTACCTTTCATCCGACATTGTTGGGACGCTTCCAGAAAGGTTGAAAGCTTGTGCAATAGGTGAATACCGTCCGTTGGCAAATAAAGTGTTAAGTAAACCAATCAAGGCTTCCAAGGCCTTTGTTGATGACAGCAAAGTATCTGATCACCATGCGATTATCCCAACAGAAGGGTATGTGAATTTCTCTGCCTTTACAGATAAAGAGCGTAAAATTTATGATTTAGTCGTGAAGCGCTTCTTGGCTGTACTATATCCTGCCTTTGAGTATGAGCAATTAACGCTTCGTGCAAAAATCGGTGATGAGAACTTCGTTGCTAGAGGGAAAACAATTTTATCTTCGGGCTGGAAGGAGGTATATGCCAATCACTTTGAAGATGAAGAGGCTGGAGATGATCTGAAAGAACAGATACTGCCTCGCATTGAAAAAGGCGATACATTAAATGTGAAACTGATTGCGCAAACATCCGGCCAAACCAATCCACCTGCACGTTTTACTGAGGCAACATTGCTGTCGGCAATGGAAAACCCTGTGAAGTACATGGAAACAACTAATAAACAATTGGCAGAAACATTAAAGTCAACCGGCGGACTCGGTACTGTTGCGACTCGTGCTGACATTATCGATAAACTGTTCAATTCTTTCTTAATCGAAAAGCGCGGGAAAGATATTCATCTTACTTCCAAGGGCCGTCAGTTGCTGGATTTAGTCCCGGAGGAGCTTAAATCTCCTGCATTAACTGCAGAATGGGAACAAAAGCTTGACCAAATTGCTCATGGCAAGTTGAAAAAAGAAGTATTTATCAGCCAAATGAAAAAATACACTAAAGAAATTGTTGCTGAAATTAAAGCAAGCGATAAAAAATACAAGCATGACAATATTTCCACAAAGAGCTGTCCGGACTGTGGCAAGCCAATGCTTGAAGTGAATGGCAAAAAAGGCAAAATGCTTGTGTGCCAGGATCGCAAATGCGGCCATCGCAAAAATGTTGCCCGCGTTACGAACGCCCGCTGTCCGCAATGCCATAAGAAATTGGAGCTGCGTGGAGAAGGTGAGGGTCAAATTTTCACATGTAAATGTGGTTATCGTGAAAAACTCTCCGCTTTCGAAGCACGCCGTAACAAAGAGTCTAAAGGGAAAGTAGATAAACGCACAGTTCAAAAGTACCTGAAAAACCAGGACAAAAGTGAAGAACCGTTGAATAATGCATTGGCAGAAGCATTAAAAGGGTTGAAATTTGACTAAGATCCAAAACGGGGGCTATTTAAAAAGAGTAGCCCCTTTCATTCGTTATTCTGCTAAAGTGCTATTGTGGTAAAATTCAGAAAATTAAATTGACATTTCAAGGATTCTTCCGATACAATTATTATCAAAGGAATAATTTTTAGAATGGATGATATGTCATGTGGCATCACCATAAAAACAATCAAATGTCTAATAATGAGGCTGGACTCCGAATCTGATTGATGAGGAATCCAGCCTCTTTCTTTATTTTACTAAAGTGGTAGAGGAGTGGGATGGATGATTACACTAACAGGCAATAGTTTAACTTTGGACCAAATGAAGGATGTACTGTATAGAAACCAAAAGGTTCGCGCTTCTGATGAAAGTATGAAGGCAGTGGCAAAAAGCCGTGAAGCAGTCGAACGAATCGTTTCGGAAAAAAGAGTTGTGTATGGAATTAATACTGGGTTCGGCAAGTTTAGCGATGTCTTAATTGATCAGGCCGATGTTCAGGACCTCCAGCTAAATTTGATTCGTTCCCATGCCTGCGGTGTGGGGGAGCATTTTCCGAAGGTAGTCGCAAAAGCAATGGTGCTGTTACGAGCAAATGCTTTATTGAAAGGTTTTTCCGGAATCCGACCAATGGTTATTGATAGACTGATTGACCTTGTAAATAAGGATATTGTCCCGGTGATTCCTCAACAGGGCTCCTTAGGTGCAAGCGGTGACCTGGCCCCATTATCCCATTTGGCATTAGTCCTAATTGGCGAGGGTGAAGTGTTTTACAAAGGGCAGCGGATGGAGTCATTAATTGCATTGCAACAGGAGGGAATCCAAACTGTCACTCTGGAAGCGAAAGAGGGGCTAGCACTTATCAATGGAACCCAGACGATGACGGCGATGGGAGTCGTCGGCTACTTAGAAGCTGAACAATTGGCATACGAAAGTGAGCTTATTGCTTCCATGACAATTGAAGGATTACACGGGATTATTGATGCTTTTGCGGAAGAAGTTCATATCGCACGGGGCTATCAGCAGCAAATTGATACAGCAGCCCGGATTAGAAATTACCTAAGTGACAGCCTGCTGACAACGATGCAAGGTGAACTGCGTGTCCAAGATGCCTATTCGTTACGATGTATTCCGCAGGTGCACGGTGCCTCGTGGCAAGCGCTTGATTATGTAAAAGAAAAACTGGAAATTGAAATGAATGCAGCGACAGATAATCCACTGATTTTTGACAATGGGGAAAAAGTTATTTCTGGTGGAAACTTCCATGGCCAGCCAATTGCGTTTGCGATGGATTTTATGAAAATTGCTGTGGCGGAGCTGGCCAATATTTCGGAGCGGAGGATTGAACGGTTAGTGAATCCGCAGTTAAATGACCTGCCGCCATTTTTAAGCCCGCAGCCGGGATTGCAATCGGGGGCGATGATTATGCAATATGCCGCAGCTTCTCTTGTTTCGGAAAACAAGACATTGGCCCATCCGGCAAGTGTCGATTCCATTCCGTCTTCGGCTAACCAGGAAGATCATGTCAGCATGGGCACCATTGCATCAAGACATGCGTATCAAATTATTCAAAATGTACGAAGGGTCCTCTCAATTGAAATGATTTGTGCGATGCAGGCAGTGGAATACCGTGGTGTCGAAAAAATGGCCACGCACACCAAACATTTTTACGAAAAGGGCAGGGAACAGGTACCATCGATGAAGCAAGATCGCATTTTCTCAAAGGATATCGAAAAAATGGCGGAGTGGCTTAAAACCGTCGAGATTTCTCAATTCATCAGAAGTTTGACACATTAAGAAAAGGCTGCCATCATGGGCAGCCCTATTGGAATTGAAGAGGCGCCTACTCCGTCTGGTCCGGAAGCCAGCGGCCGGTATCCTGCCGCTCCTCTTCTTCTTCCATTCTATTTTTAAATGCCTCTTGGACGACGATTAGCTCTTCATCCCCTGGTGCTTCTTCCGATCGTGATCATGTGACAAAGAACGACATCACCAACAACAGAAACAATAATGCTTATGATAATCGTTCTAAGATGAGAGTTGCTGATGAGGCAGCTAAAAAAGTAGCAGACTTGCCAGAGGTGGACACTGCAAATGTTATTGTGACAGGAAATAATTCATATGTAGCAGTAAAGCTTTCACCTACATCCCGAAATAAGAATACTTATAATATTGAGGATAAGATTTCACAAATAGTTAAATCCACTGATCCTGACATTGATTACGTTTATGTATCGGAAAACCCTGATTTTTATGATCGAATGAACAAATATGCCTCAGATATTCGTAATGGTAGACCAATCTCAGGTTTCATTAATGAATTTACTGAAACCATTCGTAGAGTATTCCCTAAAGCCAAATATTGAAAAAAATGTTTGGCATATGCGAGGACACTGAAAAAGTCCTCCTAAATAATGTGAAAAAGGTATAATACCTAATATTCTGTAGGAATTATACCTTTTTTATATGAATGAAGTTAAGGCTCTTATTGATGTTATTGCCACCCTGTTGAATGAGGGTAACTCCAAAAATCATAATAAGCACCAATTTCATCCGCTAATCCAACAATTACGAAACTGACCACAAAGGCAAAAGATATTAACAGCATTCTATTACGGTCGATTAAGAATACGAACAAAATAAAAAATATTAAATTTACAATAACAATACTCCACCATTCAAGCACTAAATAAATCGTGATGAAGCCATATATCTGTTTGAAGTGAATGATATTTGCTACCCATTTTATCTATTTGGCGGTACATATTCGTTCCTCATTATTAAATGATTTTTAATAGTAATATTTTGCACCTTTTATTTTTAGCTATACTGTTATATTTATTTATGAAAAATCATTCTGAAATTAACCTGCGAGTTACTTCAAAAAGAAAAAAGACCGCTGCAACGATCTCTTTCCGGACATTGGATTTCATTTCCTAGAAGCGTAAAGATAAGCATACTAGTTTCATTTTACAAACGATTCTCACTCAAGGAACTCTTGTCTCTTTTTTGCTCAATTTTAATTTGTTTTTGCAGGTCTATTATGTCACTAAAGTTATTCGAATTTTTGTCTAAAATTAACCCCTCATCATCCGGCATTAATTTCCAGCCTTTATATAAGGTAAAACGGAGCCAAGACCCAGCAAGCCACGATGTTATAAGGGCGAGCATAACAAGAATGGCAAAAAACTCTTGATTAATAATGCCTGCTGAAAAAGCAACTGTTGAAAGTACAATTCCCGGCCCCCCTCTTGCATTCATCGCCATAGCAAAATTCATACTTGTTAAATGATCCTGGGGTATCATCTTACAAGCTAAAAACACAATAATAGATTGAGCAAGTGTAGCAATTAGCAGATATTGCAGGAAAAAGACTGGTTGAAAATGTTGCGCGAGATTTAGATTTAAACCAACAATTGCAAAGTATAGTGGAATAAACCAAGAAAATGATATATGGATAATAGACTGTTCTAATCGTTTGAATAAAGTGGAAGGTAAAGTTAATTTTGCCCCAATACCTGTTAATAGCGCCCCAAACATGGTATCCACTTTTAAATAACCTGCAATCGAACAAATTACAAAGAGGATAAACAAGAAATAACCAACATTAGAAGCTCTAAATAGGAAATTTCCATTTCGAATGGTTAATTTCTTAAATAAAAAGTGGAGAATAACCAAAGTACCAATAATAAACGCTAAAGTAATGCCAATACTTGAAAAAACTGCTTTTGCGGAAACAGGGGCTGCACTACCTACGACTGAGGTTGCAATTCCTAGAGCTACCCAAAGTAATATATCATGGACTCCGGCAATCGCTATCACTAGTTTTGCAAATCTTGAATGCATAATCCCCAGGTCGTTAAAGATTTTTGAAATTACAGGAATAGAGGTTACAGCAATTGAAATAGAAATAACAATCTTGAGTGCAAACTCATTGTTAGCTGGCCCAAGAAATTGTTTAAAATCAATTAAGTAGGTAGCAAGCCAGCCAATTGCAAACGGGAGAATAGTTGAGGCAAGAACAATCGTAGTTACGATTTTACCGTCCCCACTTTTAAATTTGTTGTGAAATTTTAATCCTGAACAGAACATGAGTAAAGTAAGACCAATTTGGTACATAAGTCCAAACATGCGATCTTCTTGTGGAAAACCAGCAAAAAGCCAAGTGTAGATATGAGGAAAAAAGTAACCAAGCAATGATGGACCTATTACCAGTCCTGCTGAAACTTCACCAATTACACGAGGAATCATTATTCGTTGAGCAAGATACCCTAGTAAATGAGCCAACCCTAACAAAATTGCCATCGCTAACAAAAGGTGGCTAAGATCTATAGAACTAAAGTTAAACAACGTCAACCCTCCTTTTTTCTGCTTTTTATTATAACTATGACAACCCCTAAAAAGCGGAAGGGCTAATGTACAAGTACTCGGAAATTATAAGATATCCAAGGAGGTTACAATAAAAAAGGCAGAAATAACTATTTGCATAAATAATTTTTATTTTAGGTCACATACTAAAAGAAAAATTAGGAGTGAAAATAATGAAAAATGTTGTCCTGTTTTTAACCCTCTATCTCTTACTGGGTTTTAATCAACTTACTGCCAATGCCCAAGAAGCTAAGCCCCTGGAAGCAATCAGTATGGAAAAAGCGAAACAAATTGCACTACAAAAAGTCAAGGGAACGATTGTGAGTTCTCACACAGAGAAAGACGATGGAATGACGAAATATGAATTTATCATTCAAGCAAAAGATGGAAAATATGAAGTTGAAATTGATAAAGCAACCGGAAAAATTTTAGAAGTAGAGAAGGAAGGAACAGGAAGCCCTGGCAGGGATGATGATGATCAAGACGAGCCTAATGATGATTAATCTTGTGACAATATCAAAGGTAAAATTCAGTTAAAGCGGGTTACAACTAATGACAAAAAAACTAATCATTTTATGTTTATTTTTAAGCAGTTTCACGTTTATATCAACGACCACCCATGCAAAAAAGGAACCTTTATTACAAACAAAAAAAGAAATATACGATCCAGAAATGAATTGTACAAAAAAGATGCATTTGACTTTGGAGCAGCAGAAACAGCTTGACCAAATTTATAGTAAAATCCGTCAAGATTACAGTGAGTTAATTAGCGTTTACTCTCAGGTGGGGGCTTTACCACCTTCGCAAGTAAAGCTGCGCCATGTCATGTTAAATAATTATATTAAAACTTTTTATAAAAGAAATTATCGCTGGTGTTCGGAGCATGAGTCTGATGAATGGGAAGAAGAATGGTACAATAACGATAATGATTAAGAGTCAGAGGATACACCTCTGATTCTTTTTTAAGTTGTCCTGCATAAAATAAACTAAGGTGGGATGATCATGTATTTAGTCGTAGGGATTGGAGGAATAATCGGTTCCTTTCTTAGATTTAGCATTTCTGAATGGTTTTTAACCTTAGGATATATCTCTGTTGCTGGAACATTATGTGTAAATTTAATCGGATGTTTTATGTTAGGGCTTGTTCAAGGCTGTGCAAGAGTTTTTGAATTACCACCCTGGTTGGTAACGGGTGTTGGAACTGGATTAATTGGCGCATTTACGACCTTTTCTACTTTCAGCATAGAGGTTGTTCGTTTTTTAGAGCAAGGAAACATCATGCTTGCGTTATATTACATATTAATTAGTTCCGTGGGAGGATATTTCTTAGCGAACATGGGATTCTCGCTAGTGACCTATAAGAAAAAAGAGGTGTAACTGACATGGTTAGCCAAATTGGAATGGTAAGTCTAGGCGGTTTTTTCGGAGCAATCGCTAGATACTATTTAAGTCAGCATTTTTCGAGGTTTAGGTTATTCCCTTTGGGAACTTTTCTTGTGAACACAACTGGTTCATTTTTAATGGGTATTCTAATGGGGTGTGACTGGGTATCCAGCGCTCATCGGCATTTAATCGGTTCAGGATTTTTAGGGGCATACACAACCTTTTCTACATTTAAATTTGAACTGTCTATGCTAAAAAGGAATCATAGAGATTTTCAATTCTGTCTTTATTTCGTAAGCAGCTATTTTCTTGGGATTGGATTGGCGTTTTTTGGATATTATTTAACAAAGTATATTTTCAACTAATAATTGAGCTTTACGTTTCTAAGTTTGTGGCAAAATTCATCTTACTTGAAACTCCCCAAAAGACATGTTAAATCCATTATATACCTCTATTTGATAATTTTCGCCGGCTGGTATATTTTCCAAAATGATTTCAAAACTCTTCGAAACCTTATAATCACCATAGACCACCACTTGGCCATATACTTTTCTTTTTCCCCACCAATTCATTTTTTTTACAATCGAATAACGAATGGGTACCTTTTGGAGAGCTACCTCTTGTAAAACATTAATAGATATGGATTCACTTACAACCGTAAAGGTCTTGCTATAAAAACAACAGCAGTCGACACCCAATCCCCATTGGATCCAACCCTCTCTTTTTTTTCTAAAACTTTTCCTAATCATTAAATACATTAAAGTGAGAGCACCGGCTAATACAATATAAACACTCATTTTACAATTCACATCCCTTTGTTCTATTTTTTGA
Organism: Neobacillus sp. B24; assembly: GCF_055381825.1. NCBI lineage: Bacteria > Bacillati > Bacillota > Bacilli > Caryophanales > Bacillaceae > Neobacillus > Neobacillus sp. B24. The sequence goes on from NZ_AP035777.1 coordinate 1,274,908, forward strand.
CCAGGGTTGTCTTTAAATTGAACTTAATTGCACATGTAGGTCCCTTGGAGGAACAGAAGTACTTCGAGCAGATTAATGTTTGTCCAACAACTACACAGCTTATTTGATTCAAAGATATAAACGGATAAGCGGAACCAATAAAAAAGACAAGCCCTAGGTAACAAGCTAAAGGAAAGCCGGATATTAACATTCACTTTAACTTAAAAATCCCCACTTTGTGGCCTAATAACAAGTTATGTTAAAGAAAAAAATAGTGAAGGGCCATAATCTAATTTTGCAGACAAGTTTTATTAGCATAAGGTTCCATCTTTGATGGATCCTTTGTAAGCGAAAAAAGTCCCAACCTTTTGAAGGCAGGGACTTGAAGTTTTATTTAGTTAACTTGTTAAAGGCGATGCAACTAACAGGAATGTCGTTAACCAATGAAGTAATTTTCTCAGGCCATTTTCGTTAGACATATACATCGTGGGAAGTTACTCAAATAGATAGCGAAGATAAAAATTTGGATTTAAACCATTTCTTTTGCCATCTTTTTAATTCATTCATTGCTATTTATATTGTTACCCCACACCTCGTATCCATATGGTATTGGCGAGGTTCTTTTTTTAAGAATTAGAAATCTGTTTATAGCACCTTACTTAAGAAAGCCTTTGTTCTCTCATGCTGAGTGTTTCCAAATAATTGATTCGGTTCATTTTCTTCTACAATATACCCTCCATCCATGAAAATAACACGATCGCCAACTTCCCGGGCAAATCCCATTTCATGTGTAACAACGACCATTGTCATTCCTTCTTTTGCAAGCTGCTTCATAACCTCCAAAACATCACCGACCATTTCCGGGTCAAGTGCAGAAGTCGGTTCGTCAAACAGCATGATTTTGGGATTCATGGCTAGTGCTCGAGCTATGGCAACTCGCTGTTTCTGTCCGCCAGATAGTTCTCCCGGATAACTGCTAGCTTTTTCTCTCAATCCAACCTTATCAAGTAACTCAAGGGCCATTTTTTCAGCCCCCTCTTTACTAATAGAAAGAATTTTAATAGGGCCTAACGTGATATTTTCTAAAACTGTTTTGTGTGGGAACAGATTAAATTGTTGAAATACCATTCCAACCTCTTGTCTAACCTTATTTATATTAATTTTTTTGTCCGTGATATGGTGTCCGTTAATCACTAATTCACCACCTGAAATTTCTTCCAGGCCATTTAGGCACCGAAGGAATGTACTCTTTCCTGATCCAGACGGGCCAATTACACATATGACTTCTTTTTCTTGCACATTTGCATTAATATCTTTTAAAACCTCTAGTTTCCCAAATGATTTGCTTAAGTTTTTTACTGTTATAATGCTCATCGAACCTGAATCCTCCTTTCAACAAAATTAGCAAGAAGGGTTAACAAATAAATAATGATAAAATAAATGATCCCTAAGTATTCCAAAGTGGCTTGTGTTTTAATGAATTTGATTCCATATCCTGTTTAAATCTAAAGGCACATAGATTTTATTACCATGAATTTCTCTATGGATAATAGGATTGGCAAAGCTCTGATTTAATCTATCAATTAATTAAAATTCTTGTGATTCGGATAAACATAAATAGAAATTGTTCTTGCAACCAGCTCTTATCTCTCTATTTATACAATGGAGGATGAACATGAACGGTTTGTCAAAAACATATTAAAAATGGCCTGAATTTATTACATATTCCTCATGTGCGGAAGTTGGCCGAACAATATCAGGGGTATGGGTGCAGCTTCTGTTCCAAACCAGCAAAATTTAAGTTATTTTATAGCTTTCCTTTAGAAATCCCAAATCGAAGAATTATGAAGAAATAGAAGTATCATAAAATTATTAAATTAATAATTTCGAATCTCCATAGTTTTTAAGGGATTAGGGAGTAATACAATAACACCAAAGTTAAGCCCGTCTATCGACGGGCTTAATGTATAATCAAAAAATTGAATGGAGGATGGGGAATGATTACATATGTAAAGTTAAAAAAGCAAATCTTTCTTCAGATATACGGTCAAAAATTAAGGAGTTACATATGAGGAATAATTGGTATAATTTCTTTTGTATTGGCTATGAGAACAATTAAAGTAAATATCTTTTTAAAACAAGAACTGTGTTTGGTTATCTATTATTGCGTTGAGCATTACTTTTAACTTCTGGATGGAATTAATTATGTTCTGGTTCGTCCCTTTTCTTACTACATTTCAAATTATAAATATTGGGCAGAAATGGGGGAACATTCAGGTTTAAAAAATGAAAAATGAATTATATACTAGCAGAAATACTTTTGGTAATCGAGTAGAAAGATTCTTTTTACATCCTCATCATGACAATTTTCACTTGGTACATCATTTGTTTCCAGCAATTCCTCATTATAACTTAAAAAAAGCTCATTTAATCTTAATGCAGGATCCAGCATATAAGGAGGCTCACCATTGTACAGGATTTTTCACATCATTCCTTCCTGGTTTTTATAGTGTTATAGAAGATATATGTGGCCAGTATCTAGACATTTGATCAAAAGAAAACTAGCTAATTTTTTAGAAAGGGGAGAACATTATGCTAGCAGCACTACTTCATGGATTCGTATTAGCCTTTGGGTTAATCCTTCCCCTTGGTACTCAAAATGTATTTGTTTTTAACCAAGGGGCTTCTCAACAAAGGTTTAGAGGAGCAATCCCTGTGTTGATTACGGCATCTCTGTGTGATACATTACTCATTTTGTTAGCGGTATTAGGCGTTTCTGTTATTGTGTTAACAGTTCCGGTGTTGCAAACAGTCATCTTTTCTATTGGACTATTATTTCTCTCCTTTATATGGGGTGGTCTATTTGGGAAAAGCGATCCTGCAAACTTAAATCAAAAGGAAGTAGCTATGTCACCTAAGAAACACATTATGTTCGCTATGTCAGGGGTAGTAACAACTAAATGACCCAAAACATACGCTAAGAAATTGTTCAGATAATCAGGACTGGATGAACACCTTATAAATAATGAATTTATTAAGCTTTAATACTCCTTGAAATGTCCAATAACTCATACTGAAATCTATGTATAGAAATATCTGTTTTAATTAAGTTAATGAACAGATTTATATCCTTAGCGTATGTTTTCCGCGTTTTGTTGGTTGGTGCCCTGTCAGTATCTTTACTTAATCCCCACGCCAACCTTGATACGATTGGTATAATGGGGACTAATTCTCTTAGGTACACAGGTTCAGAAAAAGTGACATTCACTACTGCTTGTATTGCTGTTTCGTGGATTTGGTTTTTGAGTCTTGCAATAACCGGTAAGGTAATCGGCAACCTTGATACAAAAGGTACTTTTTTAAAAATGATAAACAAAGTGTCAGCGATAATTATATGGGGTGTAGCTCTATACATAGCCAAGCAGATGTTCGATATCTTCTAAAAAGAACAGAGTTATAAAAGACAAGTGTGAGTTATTTATTTTAAGTATCTGAGCAATTTATTTATTTTACGAATAATAAGTAAAAGACGGTCATTTCTTAGTTGGAATTATCGGCTTTATTTATGTGAAAATTTCCTTATCGTAGGACTCCTTAGAATGCAAATTAGCATTTAATCCAAGTAACAAGCCCCTCCTTTTGTTATTTTAGACAAAGCCACCCTTAGGGAGGGTAGCTCCGGAATATGGACAGTTTTATTCAGTAATATAAGTATTCCTGAATGCGAAAAATGGAAATGGGCAAAGCGGCAGATATAAACAAAACAGGATAATAACATGGTACTAGATGGATTAGATAATAAATAACTAAAGCCTTTTATCTCTTTCTAGGAGCGTTAAACATAAGGAAATCAGCCTATTCCTAAGATTACAGTGGAACATAGTATAAATGGAATTCATTGAAAAGAAAAAAGATATGGGGAGATGTGAGCTTTGAAGGGTATGGAAAAATGCTCATCATGTGGAATGTATTTTTGGAAAAGTCAACTTTCATCATTACCAAATGGTTTATTTCGTTTTAACCAGAAATATTGTCCACAATGTTTTCCTGATGTGTTAGAAACACATACCGAGCTTTATTATAAGTATAAACCTCCTTGGAGTGAAGTTTATTTAGATTAAATATAGGATTAGTTATTTTGGCGTTGGATGGTTTCATTATTGCGATAGGTTTTAATAGATTAGGATTAAAACCATTCTTTTTTTCATGTTTAACCATTTGGCCTTATCGGGATTATTGTTTCCTTAATAGTTAGCCCCTCTAATAGCTAACTGGATATTTTAGAAATCGTGCAATGTTTAAAAAGGTCACTTTTTAAAATTATAATATAGAATTGGAACGCATTGGTAGACCAAAGGCTTTAACTTTTTAAAAGTGGTATAAAAGGTCTTACCTAAGGGCAATTATTAGGCAAGTTTAAAGCCTTGGTCTTATCAGAGTTTGTGCTTATTTTTATTGAAAAACAACACTAAAATTCAGAGTTTTTACAATTCGACCATTTATCTCACTCGCCATTTGACGTAATTTTGGGGTTGTTGGATGTTTCTTGAATTTGACGATTATTTCATTCTTATTATAGTGGCTCACATTTTTTCATTATGTTTAATGAGAAAAATGGAAGGATCATTCCTTAAGTCCTTCTTAATCGTTTCACCCATAGCGATACTATTTATATGAAGAACATGTCTTTCGTTTTCAACATTCTGTACTCTAGCGATTGACGGATTTAATCTGTTGTTGACCGTTTCATTTTCTAAGTTACGTGTGTTTCTTGTATTTTGAAACAGGAATATTGACCCAATGGATAAAAGCATAATTATAGAAACGGTGATAACTGATCTAGTTATTTTGTCCACACATAACACTCCTCAGAAAGATTATTAGTATTAGCTTGTTTTAATGTAAGCGTAAAATAATCCCCACCTGTGAACCAGGCGGGGATCGCGTTATTATTTAGGTAAGTTTTTAAAATCTCTACAAACAATTGGAAGTGTTGTTGACCAAGGCAGCACTTTATCCAGGGCATTTTTATCTGTTAGATCAATGTTGGGTAACCTCCCAAAAAGAAAGCGAAGATAACAATATGGATTTAACCCATTTTCCTTTGCTGTCTCCACAATACTATAAATAATTGCACTAGCCCTTGCACCTCTCGGTGTATTTGAGAATAAGAAGTTTTTTCTTCCAATCACAAAGGGCTTGATTGAACGCTCACTTCGATTATTATCAATCTCCAAACGTCCATCCTCTAGGTATGCCACTAATTTATCCCATTGATTAAGACAGTAAGTTACCGCCTGACCTAAAGCACTTTTTGGTAACGCTTGTTGCTGCTGTATTTTTAGCCATGACAAAAAAGCATCCAAGACCGGCTTGCTGCGTTCTAAACGTTTTTCGTATCGTTCTGCATGGGATAATTCTTTTAGATCACGCTCAATGCGATATAGTTGGTTACAGTATTGGAGACCTTCTATTGCTGCTGCTCCTGATGTCAGACGCTTTGAAGAAGGCAATACTTTTAAAGCCTCATCAAATTTACGTCGAGCATGGGCCATGCAACCGACTAGTTTTACATTAGGTACCTTATGGTACCCGGCGTATCCATCAACCTGTAAATATCCTTTAAACCCTGACAGGAATTTCTCGGCATTTTTACCTGACCTAGTTTCCTGATAATCGTAAAGGATGATTGAAGGTCCTTCCTTTCCAGTGCGGTAGAGCCAGAGATATGATTTTGACGTGGCTGGCCGACCGGGTTCGTGAAGTACCTGCAGAGTCGATTCGTCCGCATGCAAAATATCCTTTTCCAAAAGAAGTTGATGCATGCGATCATAAAGTGGACTCAACCACCGGCTGGCCCCGTGAATCATCCAATTGGCAAGAGTTTGGCGTGATAACGGTACCCCCAATCTGGAAAATTGCTTTTCTTGGCGATATAATGGCAGCCCATCCACATATTTTTGATTCATAATATGTGCCATTAGAGATGGAGATGCTAAACTTCCCGAATGAACCGGTCTAGGCATTGGTGCTGTTACAATCGGAGTTTCCAATTCCTCTCGCTCACAATGGCGACAAGAATAAATGTGTTGAATATGCTTGACCACTTTCAATTCCGCAGGAATGTATTTCAGTTCCTGGCGTACTTGCGTACTCATTTCATGTAGGTTTCCACCACAACACGAACAAACCTGCTCTTCAGGGGATAGACGATAGTCAATCGTCTCCACAGGCAAGTTTTCTAACATCATTTCACGTTGGCCGCTAACTTTGCGGCGCCGTTGATAGGTAATGGAGTCCAAAGTAGGTTCTGGCAAATCTGGATTGGCTTCTTTTTCGACTTCATTGAAAAGTTCCAATTGATCGGGGTTAGTTCTTTCGCTGGAAAAGCCGAATCTATTTTTCTGCAGAAGGCGAAGCTGTTCTTCAGTCCATTTTAATTTTGCCTCTAACGAGCTCTGCTTTTTTAGCTTCGCCTCTAATTCTGCATTTTGCTTCTCCAGCATTTCCAAGCGTTGCAGAAGTTCTTCAATTGTAGGGGTTGGGGTAGTAGAATTCACTGTCTTTTTCATAAATTTATTATACGACAAAATGGGCGAATTCCCTGATTTTTCATTATTTAAATTACTGTTCTTGCCGTTACAACAGGGTGAGCATGTTTTTGTTCCAATGATAATCCATCGAGGAGCCACCGCAATTGTCGAGGACTAATTTTCAAAGGAGCTGTACTATTACTTTCAGATGGCCAATGAAAATTTCCTCTCTCCAGCCGGCGATAATAAAGCCAAAAGCCGTTATGCTCCCACTGAAGAATTTTTAACTTGTCCCGCTGCCGGTTACAAAAAACAAATAGACTTGAAGAAAAGGGATCTAGTTCGAATTCTTCTTTTACAAGAGCAGCCAATCCATCGATAGATTTCCGTAAATCTGTGCTACCTCGTGCGAGGTAGACACGATCTACCGTAACTTCTTTTAACATACTGATTTCAATGCCTTTACTACTTCCGCCAGTAGTTTTGGATTGAAGCCAGGTTTAACCTCGATGGATGCTGAACCAACTTTAATATTTAATGTTTCATTTTGTTGCTCATCAGATTCTTCTAATGCTATCGGTATCCACTTGTTATTGGATTTTTGGCTTGAATCAGAACTATCGATTTTATAAAGCCAATACTTTAACTGATGAATACTTATTTCATTGATTTCACACCATTTGGATTGGGTTAGACCACTCGTCTTGTAAAGGGCGATCCTCCGCTCCCATTCTTTATACAATTCTAGATTATTTCTCTTGGACATAGAAAACCTCCTCAAACCTTGATTTGAAGAGATTATCTCACAGGTACTATATATGTTAATAGGTGGATTCTATTTGACGCTTACGTTTTAATAACAGGAATTTAAATGGTGGGAATGGATGGAAATGAGGTAATAATTTGCGTTAAACCATCATTTGATTTTGAAATTTTTACAGTATAAAAAATTGGGCCATAAGAAAAGATATAATGGTGTTGAAAAAACCAATAGGAGGAACTAAACATGCCACAACAAGTAGATACAAATCAATTAAAGAAAGCGGAAGCATCAGTTGCACTTAGTAAGGAGCTTATTAATCAAGCAATTCAACAATCTGCTGCGGATGAACTACAATGTGAAGAAGCTTTAAAACAAGCTGCCGCTGAAATAGCTCAAGCTCAAACAATAGTAAGTCAGGCTCAATCGTCTCTTCAAGCCCATTCAAATCAACAATAAAAATAATGTCACGCATAAAAACGCTGATCGAGATCAGCGTTTTTATTATGGAGACAATTTTTCAACATGGCAGTAGTGGCTAAAATTAGAAAACATAAAAAATCATCTTTCCTACCATAATAAAATTCGTAACATAGAAAAAATCACAAGGAGGATTTTCATGACAGTTATTACCCAAGTAAAACAGACATTAGCAGGATTAAAAAGTGCACAAGCAAGTTTTGAAACATTTGCTCTTGGTACAGATAATCAACAGGCAAAGCAACTTTACCAAGATGCTGCTAAACAAACCCAATCCGTTATTGACAGCTTTGAACCACGCATTCAACAAATCGAACAAGAAGAACCTCAATACAAACAACAATAATTAACAAAAAAGGTTGGTTGAGAGGCCAACCTTTTTTAGTCTAAATAATGGAAAAAACGGAGATGGTTTCATGAAGGACAAAATAACCAAAGTAAAAATTGTTCTTTCAATCATTGTAGTTATCGGGTTTGCAACAGGATGTAACGGTAACCAAAATCAATTGGATGAGGATCATAATGAATTAGCTATTTCACAAGTGCATACGAGTAAACCCATTGATCAATCTATTGCAAATAGAGCTAAAGAAAAGATAATCACCAAGAAAGAAATTTCAGATGTTAAGGCTGTGAATACAGATAAAGAGCTTTTTGTAGCAATAAAAGTCGATAATTTTGATCGCTTTCGATTAAAGAAAATTGAAAAGTCAATAAAGTCTGACTTAGAAAAAATGTACCCCAACCATGAAGTAATTGTTTCAACAGATAAAAAAATGTTTTGGGAATTGGAACAATTAGAACAAAAACTCCAAAAAGACAACACGAATATGAAAAACTTAAAAAAGGATTTCAACAAAATCAAAAATCTTATGGAAGAGCAAACGTAAAGAGAAAGGGTCAAGCTATGTCAAATAATCAAAAGAAACAACTAACCCCGGTGCAACAAGAATATCAAAAATTGCAAAAAAATCGTGAGATCAAAAGACCCGTTTTTAAAAATTGTATAAAGGCCTTTTTAACAGGTGGTCTGATTTGTCTTGTTGGCCAGGTTATTCAAGACTTATACATTTACTATTTTAATTTCACAGACCAAACGGCTGGAAATCCAACTGTGGGTACATTAATTTTTATTGCTATGCTGCTTACAGGTTTTGGGGTTTATGATCGAATTGCTCAATTTGGAGGAGCTGGTTCGGCAGTTCCAGTTACTGGTTTTGGTAATGCTGTCATTTCAGCTGCTATTGAACATCGAACCGAAGGTTTTGTATTAGGTGTCGGAGGCAACATGTTTAAATTAGCTGGGTCGGTCATATTATTTGGTGTTTTTTCTGCATTTGTTATTGCTTTAGTAAAGACGATTTTAATAAGGTGGGGTGGTTTATGATGCTCGCAGGTCATCGTACATGGATCTTCGAACAAAAACCTGTGATACTTTCTACTGGAACAGTTGGTGGGCCATTTGAAGCAAACGGAGCGATCGCAGAAGATTTCGATCTCCTTCATGCTGATTTATGGCTTGGACAGGATTCCTATGAAAAGGCACATAAAGTCCTTTTTGAAGAAGCCTGTCAAAAAGCCATGGAAAAAGGGGGCATCCAAAAAGATCAAGTTCAATTTATCCTAGCTGGGGACCTAATCAATCAGATCACCCCAACAAGTTTCGCTAGTCGAACAATTGGAGCCCCGTATTTTGGTTTATTCGGTGCCTGCTCTACGTCAATGGAAGGACTGGCTCTAGGTGCTTATATTGTGAATACAAAAGGAGCTAAATATTTGCTAACCGGGGCATCTAGTCATGATACAGCTGTTGAAAAACAATTTCGTTATCCAACTGAATACGGTGGTCAAAAACCTCCTACTGCACAATGGACCGTCACCGGTGCCGGCGCGGCCCTTTTAAGTGATTCTGGAGAAGGACCTCGTGTCACTTCTGCCACAATTGGACGTGTGATTGATATGGGTTTAACAGATCCATTTAATATGGGAGGAGCTATGGCGCCAGCTGCGGTTGATACCATTGAAGCCCATTTAAAGGAACGAAATATTAAGCCATCTTATTACGATTTAATTATAACCGGGGATCTGGGCCAGATTGGACAGGAAGTTTCCATGGATCTATTTAAAAAGCACGGAACTCCTATTAGTGAAGAGCAATACCAAGATTGTGGTCTTATGATTTATCGGGAGGGACAACCTGTTTTAGCAGGGGCAAGTGGTGCAGGCTGTTCAGCAACGGTGGTTTACGGTCATTTGTTAAACCGCATGAAAAAAGGAGAATTTAAACGAATATTAGTTGTAGCAACAGGTGCTTTACTATCACCCCTGTCTTTTCAGCAAAATGAAACCATTCCTTGTATTGCCCATGCAGTGTCGATTGAATACGGAGGTGAATAATGAATATGATCTATTTTTGGGCTTTTGTCACAGGTGGTTTGATTTGTGTGATCGGGCAAATTATGTTTGATGTATTTAAATTGACTCCTGGACATACCTTAAGTGCACTTGTAGTGATGGGTGCCCTTTTAGATGGTTTTGGACTATACGAGCCTTTGATTGATTTTGCTGGGGCTGGGGCTACAGTACCTATTACAAGCTTTGGGAATGCACTTGTTCATGGAGCTATGCAAGAAGCTGAACAACATGGTTTCGTTGGGCTTATGACGGGTATATTTGAAGTCACAAGTGCCGGTGTTTCTGCTTCTATTATTTTTGGATTTCTAGGTGCGCTGATTTTTAAACCAAAGGGATAAGGAGGATATGGAATGACAATTGCATCAGATGTAAAACAGTCACTTGCCAGCCTTAAAGGTGTAGAAGCCAGTCTTTCAAGTTTAGCCTTACGAACTCTAGATAATGAATCGAAACGTACATTACATGAAACCATGATGATTATACATGAAGTAGTTACAGATTTAAAAAAACGAGTTGGAGAATTAGAACGAGAAGAATTCCAATATAAAGGATTTTAAATAAGTTACTAGGAGGTGTTATGCAGTGCCTGATTGGTTAGATGTAGTAGTGCGGTCGTTGGTGTTTCTAACTATTCTTTTTCTTATAATAAAATGGCTAGGAAGAAAACAACTATCTCAAATTTCTTATTTTGAGTATGTTACTGGTATAACTATAGGTAGTATTGGGGCAGAAGTTGTTACGGGTCTTGAACAAAGTATTTTTTTGGGTGTTTTAGGGATTGTAACCTTTGCAACTGTCCCATTTTTAGCTGGATTGATTTCTTTAAAGAGCAAAAAATTCCGGGACCTTATAGAAGGGAAAGGTACTATTTTCATCAAAGATGGAAAAGTGATGGAGGATAATTTGAAAAAGGAAAGATATACAACGGACGAAATGTTAGAATTGCTTCGAAAGAAGAATGTCTTTCAGGTTTCTGATGTGGAATTTGCAGTATTAGAGCCCACTGGAGATTTATCTGTCATGTTGAAGAAAGAGAATCAACCTTTGACGGCCAAGGCGCTAAACTTGAAGCTCGCTTCAGTCAAGGAGCCTCAGACTGTTATTATGGATGGCCATTTATTGGATGAGCCACTTGCCACGATTGGACGAAGTCGGGGTTGGTTACACACAGAACTGGAAAAATTAGGAGTTACAATTGAAAATGTCTTTCTTGGACAGGTAAATTCCTATGGAGAATTAACTGTTGACCTTTTTGATGATAAGCTGCAAGTGCCATCTCCTCAAGAAAGACCTTTAATTCTTTCGACGATGAAAAAATGCCAAGCGGATTTAGAATCATTTGCACTTGGAACAGAAAATAAGGATGCTAAGATATTATATGAAAAAAATAGTGAAAAACTACAAAAAGCTATTGATAAAGTCACCTTCATCTTACAAAGTTAGGTTACTAATTTACTTTCTGTTTCAGTATAGAGTTATTCATATATCGCTTTAGGTTATGTCAAAAGCAGAGAGTAGAACGAACTCGTAAGGGTGGACAGAGTATTCTGTCAGGAGCCATTTTTAATGACGGTAAATTCGGAAACGAAAGTTTCGGTGATGAATATATTTCGCAACCGAAACTTTCGTTTCCTTTTTATTTTCGCCATATTAATTGGCACTTTATGGATATAAGTTCCATTGAAATCTATTGTTGTTTGTATTATTCTCAATAAAAGAAAAAGGACCGACAAGGTCCTAAAAACGGTAGTCATCAATGACTCTCTCTACGGAGTCTTCATCTACCAATTCTTGTTTTCTGGAAACGGCATCAAGCAGGCATTCTGTACATAAACGGTTAGTTAAGCGTAGAATGCCCCTTGTTTCCTTGTATATCTTCTTTAAGGATGCTTCAGTGAAAATCTGCCGATTTTCACCAGCGTTTTCTAACTGATGAGTAATGTACTCACGCGTTTCATCATATGTGAGACCTTCAAGGTGGAATCGAGTGTTAATCCGTTGTGAAATGGCTTCTAAACTTCGTAAACGCAGCTTGTCTCGTAATTCTGGCTGCCCAACCAAGATTAGCGCTAGCGGCGAAAGAGAGTCAATTTCAAAATTTGTTAGAAAACGAATCTCCTGCAACATCGATGGAGATAATAAATGCGCTTCGTCAATGATTACGACGGGCGTTTTCTTTTTATTTTCATAGATATCCATCAATGCCGTTTTGAATTGCCTCTTTAAATCACTAGCTAAAAACATAGGTTCAATTCCCACTTGGAGAAGCATCTCCCGATAAAAGTCGCGTGGCTTCAAAGCTGAATCCGATAAATAAAGAAATACATGCTGATTTGCTTCTAATCGATCTTTTAAATCTCGAATCGCTGTAGACTTACCTGCCCCAACCTCGCCGGTAATCAAGCCAAATGAACGTTGTTGAATCATAAAGGTCAGACGCGCTTGCAGTTCTTTAAATTGCTTGGTCATAAACAAATGTTTTGTTTGAACATCCTTTTGAAAAGGGGTAAAGTTCCATCCAAAATGTTTAGAAATCATCTATTTTTCTCCCTCCACAAGGGATTGATAACTTAATGCTCCTCGCTTTTCTTTTTGTTTTGTTTCATGACTAGGCGCAGTTAATTCAAGAAAGTTTAAGCCGGATTCTTCGCTTGTTTGAATCAATTCTTCAGATGCTGCTTTTTCATGTTTTGGCCGTGAAAGATTCAAGGGAATGGCACTCTCAAATTGTTTTCCGTCAAACCAAACTTCTAATTTTTCTAGATCATTAGGATTAAAACGAATCGTGATGTATTCTCCGACAAGCTGCGATTCCACCTCATACTTGTTCCCCTGAAAGGAAATACAACCGGTTTTATCCACCTTTCGTTCCTCTTCCCAATAAAATGCCTTTTTTAATTCATCAAAGGAAACAGAAACCGTAGGTTGCTCACATTCTTCCCATCTTTGTTTTGGTGTCTGTTTTGTTTCACCATGCTTTCGCTCATGGTAAATAGATTCTTTCCAAATATGAAAATAGCGATTTAACTGCTCTATAGATTGAATCCTTCCAGATTCTATTAAGTCATAAGCCTCCGGCTTAAATGATGAATCTACAAATTGAAAGAATCGCTCAATTTTCCCACGCCCCTGGGGCCTTCTCGGGGTTGAATGTGAAAGCTTAATCCCCAATCTTGCACAGGTAGTTTCTAATGCCTTTGCTCGATAAATTGCTCCATTGTCGACATAGATTTGCTCGGGCTTTCCGTGGCTCATTATGGCTTTAAATAAACAGTCCTCTAACTGTGCCCCTTTTTCATCAAAATAGAACTGCCCATGCACGATATGCCTAGAATAATCATCAATAAATGCAAATAGTTTTGCTACTCGCTTTTTGCTTGAGTCCTTCGGATCCGGTAAATAAAGAGTGTGCTGCACATCGCCTTGCCAACAAGCGTTCCGATAAGGAAATTCAAATCGGCGAAATTGCCTTCCTTTTGGTGACTTTTGTAATTTCTTTCGGGTAATTCCTGCTTTGCGCAACTGTTTAGATAATGTACTTTCTGAAATAGATCCTGGCTCTATTACTTCTGCCAATTCCATGATTCGAATAATCTGTTGAACGGAGCGCTCTGGACGCTCTGTTTTCAATAGTATGGCTTGTTCAAGCACATCGTTTGAAACAGCTCTCGGAGCGTATCCGCCCCGTTTAGATGGTTTCAAAGCTTCGAATCCACCTTTACGATAAAGTTGCAGGTAGCGTTCTAATGTACGGATCCCGACTTTTTGCAACTCCCCATATGGATTAAGATGCTCACTCTCTGCAATATTCCGAAGCCTTTGTGCCTGCTCTCCATTTGGAAGCTCTCTTGTTACGATTTCGGCAATTAGGCCGAAACGGTATAAAGCAATATCATTTCTTAACTTTTCATCCATTAAAAACTCTCCTTTTCATAATTAAAATTCTTATATGTTCCATTTAATAATGATTACAAATAGAAAGGGAGAGTACAGATTTTGTGGGAACATTAGTTTCGAATAGGGGAAATGAGCTAAAATTACCCCGAAGGGGTGGAAAATAAGGTTCGGAAAGGAATATGGCAAAACAGTGGGAATGGGCAATAATGGATTTGGAGGTTTATATTCTATGGATTAGTTGATTTATCCATTTGAAGAAGCCACAGAAAGGGTAAGGGGCACTGGGATGAAATATTTTCCATGCCAATGGTAAGAGGAATATAAGTGCTTGTTCATCTGTTAATGGTTTTATAGCTTGAAAATCAAACGCAATTGGATGATTCTCAACTATATTTGAAAGGAGAAAATTTATCAGTTTGCTTTTTTTATTCTTCCAAATCCCATCCCATTTTTTAACCGTCTTATAACTGATGCCCCCAATTACATTTGTAGAAATATACGTTTGAATTTGGTTATAACTTTTTCCTTTTGCATACCGTAAAAGCCATGCTTTTTGAAGAATTTCCTCACTATGCACATGGTATCGAAAAAGAAAATCAGGCAATAAAGAAAATGTCTTTCCACAGGCAGGGCAAAGCCAGCGATAAATAGGGATTTTTATAATTTTATTTCTAGTTACGACTGATCGATAGTAGCGGCCATGTCTGTATAATTTCCTTTGACAGTCAGTGCAACCCTCCTCACATATCGGAGGTACATCCTGGTAAAGCCGTAGGTAGCCCTTGACTGTCTTACCAAGATATCTTACTCTATTCATAGTTTATTAGTTCAATCTGCCTCGAAGATACTGCAATCTCTTCGGGGTATTTTTTTGTCCTCCTCCCGCCAGGGAATTATTTGTATTTTTACATTGTCGCATAATATTCTCTAATTGTACCGACATAAAATTTTCCTAAAACAATAAAAAACACTGCCATTGAAAGTGGCAGTGGACAGTATTCCATTTCCCAAAAAATTTCGGTAAAAAGGCGCGCATTAACATCTTGGGTATTCCGTGCCTATGCATCAAGGAGGTAAACAACACCTCCTTGTACTTACCCGTAAGATTTCATTATGGATTTATGGAAACGGTTTAAAGAAGGGAGTTTTTAAATTTATAAGTAATAAACTTGTCTTGTGGAATTAAATTTATTCTTTCCAGTCACCTAAAGTTAAATTCATAAACAAATTGAAACTTTTCCAAAAAAACTTTTGGAGATTATACTCAAGCATAAGCAATTATTGTGTTGCATGTAAAAAACAACTTACAGGTATTATTTGAATGCCTAAATAAATATCATTCTGAAAGTTTAAGTTCATAATAAAGTTTGGTAAGAAAAAAATAAAGATAGCATTTGACAGTATTTCCGGTAAAATGTAGGGGTTCCATTTGGCAATCGAGAAAGATGATTTTTCCAAAAATATCTTGCCCAAGAATTACATATTCCTATAGTCTTCAAAAAAAGACATCTCCCTTTATAATTCACGGTTACCTTAACCCATCAAAATTTAAACCGGCGTGCTGAAGGAATTAGAAGCATTCGGATGCATAAGCAGCCGCCCACTTAAAATACAATGACAGATTTCAATCGAAAATACCCGCCTTTACCTGGAGGTTGGCGAGCAAAAAAATATCATTTTGGAGGAATTAATAATTATTATTGAAAATCAATTCTTTTTCAAAATACAGTCTTTCCTACCAAAAATAGAAGAGGCGTTTTCCTTAATGCATAATAAAGTATTCATAGCTAACGATAGAGGTTATATTTCGATACATTGTCAGGACAAATTGTTTGAAAATGAAAAGCAAATTCACATTGTTTATGAAATTCCGTTAACAGTCTTCCTTTAGGTCATTACAAAATATTCCAATTAAATTCTTGTATTGGTTCATAACTTTTATCCTTCTTCTGAAATCCTACCCTTGTACATATATTAGCAGTAAAAAACGTTAAAAGGTGAGATTTATATAATTCAGAAAGTATCGGCTGTTTTTATAGGTAGTCTCCTATTAAGTATAGGAATAAACGGTTTCTTAGTTCCCCATCATCTGTTAGACGGAGGAGTAACAGGAATTGCTCTCATACTACATTATTACTTTGGGTTTCCAACAGGTTTAGCTATGTGTCTTTTAAGCATTCCTATATGTATATATGCTTGGGTCTATGAACGAAACTTCTTTTATAATAGCTTTCTTGGTCTGATTATTGCCTCTATAATAATTGATTTGTTAGAACCTTTAAGAACAAAATTTTTACTTTCTATTTTTCCTAGTGTGTTGTTAGGAGGGGCATTTATTGGAATAGGAGTAGGGATAATGTTCCGATATAAGGCAAGCACTGGAGGAACAGATTTGTTAGCCCAAATTATTTCGAAATCATTTTCTATAAATATAGGGGTTGTTATTTTGATGATAGATGGATTAATTGTAGCAGTCGCTTTTAATACACTAGGATTAAGAGCATTTCTTTTTTCTTGTTTAACCATTTGCTTCATCGGACTTATTACTTCACTAATGGCTAGACCCATCGAATAACCGAATAGTTAATTAACATTAATTTCAGCAGTAGCATAAGCAAGCGATACAACAGCAACAGTTAGGACAAATGATGGAGTGACACTATTATGAATACTAATAAATCATTATTGCTTGAAGCGTTACTCGTAACAAGGGAAAAGAGGTTCTTTGCTGGTTGTCAGGACACCCTCTTTTGGTGCTTAAAGGAAAATCTATCAATCTTGAAATAAAAGTAATACCGATGCATCCCTTGAAGATTGCAAAATTGGACAAAAAATTCAAGGGATAAGGAACCGTTTTATATACAGTATCTAGTACTAAACGCTCTTCTAAGTCATCAGGAAACATCAAAGAATAAATTTTTCGGGGCGCATTACTGTGATGGATTTTTTTATAAAAGGGTAATGCCGACAAACAAATGATACACTAAGGTATTTTCAGAAAAAAAGGCGTCTATGCGACTAAAGGGCGCATCGATCCACCTCAATCCCGAATGTATTTGGTAAACATCTGACACAGTACGTTATTTTTCCGGTACTTAAAAAAGGGTCAGGAAAATTGCTCTATCGGCTGTGGGCTTCGAACCCTTGCCAATAGGAGGATAATATCTTTTGCCTATGCTAACCCCCTCCAGTGTCCTCTCCTTCCCGTTATAACAATAAAATGAACAAGATCAATTGAGCAAGTTACTATTTTTATGGATTAAGGCTTGGCACACCAAATGAAAAAGCTAATAGAAAGGGTATAGAGGATATGGATATCAGTAAGGACCAATTAACGTACTAACCAATTGACCACCTACCCAGTACTCCTGCTAGAAAGGGGTTGTTTACAAAATAGGGTCTCCAGAAAAATGGAGGTCTTCAAAAAATGAGTCTCCTTATATTCGTTCATCTGTACTTGCATATTTCTTTGTTGAGGTATAACTTGCGCTTCTGAATGCATAAAAAAGTCAACATTTTTCCTTTGGAAACAAATATTCAAAAAAACATGGAGAAAACGGGCATTGGCGTGTAAGTTTTGTAAGAGTGGCTAGGGGAGTAAGAACTATATAAGGCGCAAATCCTGCCAATGATGGATATAGGAATTGTATGCTAAACAATTTTTCCATTACGCTTGCCTTGGATATTCTCAACCTTTAATCACCGGGATCATTATAAAATTACCGTAATGGAAAGTAATAGTACGGGGGAAACAGACTTGTTAATCTCTTAGGTTTCTATTCATCCAGAACGTTACAGCTATCACCAATGTCCTTTTGGATATAGACGGACTTCTTCAACATCGATATCACGGTATCGAGTAAAAAACCTGACTCAAACCGCGTATTATTGATATTGCAAGTCAATTAAACTTCCACAAATCGTGCTCGACTTGCAATATCAATAAGAATCATATCGCTTAACCAAATGTATGCTCCATTTAAAAGGTTACCATGACAAAGTTCTCACAATCTTTTAAAAAAGATCAAAGGATTCCAAAACTTTTGGGTGTTTCCAATCAATGCAAACATAGAAAAGGTTTATCAAAAGTATGAATTAAAACTTTAGAAAGGATGAAAATGGGAGACGCATTTTAAGGGGAAGAAGCATGAAACAAAATCAGGGTAGGATAATATTAGAACTATTGGATGAAATAGTTAAAGATTGATAATAAAAAGAAAAAGTAACTTGGAGGAAAATGTCCCCAAGTTATTTTTTATGTGAATTTCCTGCGATTTGTATTTAAGTTGAATTATTGTTGATTTAACCATAGAGAGGTTCCTTTTCGTTTTTGTCCTCCTTCTTTAGAAAATCACCACTCACTTACTTCCTTCCGTATATCTTTAGCACAGAAGACTTAAATAATAGGACTTAATCATCCTAGCAACTATTTCTATAATTAACTTTCTTGTTTTTTTTAGTGTAATACTTTTTAATATAATTTTGCCATAAGCTCCTCTTTTTCATCTCAATATATGTATATTAAAAAAATAAATAATCTGGTTATTTATTGTATCAGGTTAATAAATAGGAGTGAATTGGTTTGTCCATTTTTTAAATAATTTATTGAAAAAATTTTTGGATATTTAAATCGACAATTGGTCATCTTATTAGGGATCTTTTTAAGGTCTATTTATTAAAAACATGGAGGTGAATTATAGATAACCAAAGGACTTAGAAATTGCTCAAGAATTAACTGATTTAAGAACTAAATCATCTACAAAGATAGGCCAATTACCAAGGACAACAACAATCAGGATCAAATGGGGCAACAACAGACTTGGCAACAAAATCAACAACAACAAAATCAGTTAATGCAACAAATAGAGCAATTTGCTAATCAGGCACAAAACCAACTACAACAAAATAACCAACAATAAAAGCAATCAATTCAACAAGCAATTGAGTCTTTAAATCAATGTCTTCAATATGCTCAGTACACAAACACTTAATCAAATCAATCAAGTGTTCAACAGCAATTCAACCAAATGGGAAAAATCAACAAGGGAAACGACAGTCTTGGCAACAAATCTGGAGCAAAATTAGCAACAAAATCAATTACAATAATAATTTAAATTGGCTTTTTTATCACTAATAAAACCCATTGCAGAATTCAGTTAATATACAAAAAGTACAATTTATATCTGATAACAGATAAGGAGCAATTTTATGTACAAGTCTGAGTTAGCAAATATATTTGGTTTTCATGCAAGACACAAACACAAAATTGATACGGAAAACCTAGATAAATATTTTTCAAACCCAATTATTCATAAGCAAATTCATGGAAATAAAGTATATGTTCCATTAGACTCAAATAGATTCTGGCCTAATTACAAAAATTAGGGTAGCCAGCCATAACGGCTGCCTATCCCTCTGGGTTAATATTTCAAAAGTAGTATTTACATTAAAAAAGGGGGGCTAATTAACATTTGACCCTAAACAAAGTGGTTTACAAACTTCTAAGGGCTTTTGCATTTTTTAACGAAAAGAACCATCTGATTTTAGTAATGTACTAAACTAGCCCAAATAAAAAATAAGCACAGACCAAAATGGCATTTTTAATTATAAAGAAATAAAATTGTAACAGGCAACTAGAAGCTAAATTCCCATTTAGCTTCTCACATCACATTCAACCTCAATCAATTCTTGATAAGTATTCGCTTCTGTGGATAACTGTTCCCAATGTTCATATAGTCTTTTAGCTGTTTGATAGTCGTCGAGGTCCACTTTTAAATCTTCCTGTAATTTCTCTTTTAATTTACGGCATGACTCTTCCCATTCATCTAAGCTTTTTAAATCAAAGAGGTTTGAAAACCTCGGTTTCATACTTTCCCAGTGAAAATAAATGTTATTGCACCATTCCAACAAAACTTCACGGTATTGTTTCTGCTCTTCCATTTCCGCACATTTTTCAGATTCAATTTTCATCGCTTCTTCATATAATCTTTTAGCTGTCTGATAGTCATCGAAGTCCACCTTTAAATTTTCCTGTAAATTTAATTCGCTGCATGAACCTTCCCATTCCTTATTCAACAAAACTTCACGGTATTGTTTTTGTTCTTCCGTTTCCATACATTTATCAGATTCAACTTCAATTTCTTCTTGATTAGTATCAGCTTCTCTGTAAAGCAGTTTCCAATGTTCATAAAGGTTTTTAGCTGTCCGATAGTCATTGTGGTCCACTCTTGCCTGTAATTTTTCTTTTAATCGGCGGCATGAACCTTCCCATTCATCTAAGTTTTTTAAATCAAAGAGGTTTGAAAACCTCGGTTTCATACTTTTCCAGTGAAAATAAATATTATTACACCATTCCAACAATTCATCACAGTATTGGTTCTGTTTTTCTATTTCCATAATTATCATCACCCAGACAAATTTATTTTTTAACCATCTTGATTTTTAAGTTTTTTATTTTGAAAATCCCCGGACTAATAAATAAACCGTTTTATTTACCCTTAATCTGAAAGTGTGATTTATTTAAAAATAAAGTACAGTATGTTTTTTAACACATTAGGATAATATCTTAGTTTGTCTCTTGGTAAGATGATAGTTGATTTTTCCAAAAGTAATTTCACAAAAGACACATTTCCCTTTATCCCTCAAAAAACATCCCCTTTAACCATTTTTGTATTTATGATGACCACAATTCTATGCTATGTTCCAGGATTGTCCTAGGACTAGACATTTACCCAAATGTTTCTAAAAAGTATGACGTTTGAAACAAATCACAGAGAGCTATTTGACCTATTTACAAGGTTGTACTGCTAGACTAAAATTAACGGTTTGGGAAAATTTTAAGTATAAAATAAGGTCCGAATGTATTAACATTCTGAAGGATCCAATAGCGAGATTGAGTAAAATACAAAATGTATCAGAATTAGATTTTGAGGAACAGCGATATAAACCATATATTGAGGAGAAGGTGAATGAACTTACCTTGGAAGGTTTCTTAATACCCTAAGAAGGGAATTTACTTAGGCGATAAGTGCCTGAATTAAGAGAGGTCAGCCGAGATAATATGAATCAAGTCTTTCAGAAGGTCAAGGAAAAACCAGCAAGTTTCGATAAGAAAGATTAGAAACGTAAGCTAGGAATTCGGCGAATAACTTTTTTAACCATAAAAAATTATCACCGAGAAGATCGTTTGAAATTATCATTGGTGGAATTATGTCAAGTATTGATGAAAATGGGGTTCCATTATTTCTTATATATATGGTTATCAATTTTTATTTTTGTTTTATTTATTTACCGAGGATTTATGGTTAATAAAATATTTAGGAATTATTGTCCTTTTCCTGCTTGATTCATTGCTTTTTCGATGATTTCTACCACAAACGGATCTCGATTTTCCAACTCATTCAGTGTGACAGACCCATTCATTAAACTGTTGCAAATCTCATTTATATCTTCTTGAACTGAGACTGGAACCAGGTTCCAGATCATCATTTTTTGAAGTTCAGTTGCTACTTTTGTTTCTTGATTCAATAAAAACACAACCTTTCCGGAGATAGTCAATTTAGTGTTGGTTTTTAAAGGTTTTTTATTCACTAGTGACCTTTATTCCCTTTTATTTAGGTTACTAAATTTCCATTCGACTTCTAAAGAAATCTTCAATTATTTCTTCTTTGATTAAAGTTCTTCTTCAACAGGGCACGTTAGTTTAACAAAATAGTAGCAATGGCAATTGCTGAGTAAGTTTTTACACTAAATGAATTCCCATTTGATTTTACAGATATTGAATAAAATGATGTAAAGATGTTTATAGAAAAGGGGCTAAAAATATTAAATAATTTTAAGGGTGAGGAATTTTTAGACTGGGTTAAAAAGCCACACTCAAAAAAATACCAGTCATCCTAAAACAATTAAAAAGATATACTAAAAATGATTAAATTTTATGTTAAACTTTGGTGTGGTATAATGAAAAACTCAAAATTATTTTTACTAACTATACTAATTCTTCCTTTGTTAACTGTACCTTTACTAGGTAGGAGTGCATTAAAAAAATATTTCCCATCTGCAATATTTATGGTTACATCGACAAAAGCATTAGATATATTTGGTGAAAATGAAAAATGGTGGAGATTTTATAAAGGGATCCCCCCTTAACCCTTAAATAGCATGAATTTTTTTTATTTTGGTCCTTACTTGGTCACTAGCCTTTGCCTTTGGATGTTAAAAATGCCTTTGGATGTTAAAAATGACTTTTAGTAAATTTCCATTGTATTTAATTTCTAATACTATACTTCACATTTTATTTACCTTCCTAGGATTAAAATATTTAAAACGTTATAAAATAGCTTCCTTAGTAAAATTAACAAGAATTCAATACATAGCAATTAACTTTTTAAGAGCATTATTTCTTTATGGTTTTCAATACATTAATGATTTTAGTCATAGTAAAAAGCGCTTTTTAACAAATAATCATTGTGAATTTATAGCAAAATGGCGGGAATTTCTATAAACCAAACGGTTGCAGTATATATAAAATCTTATACATATAAAGCTTTACTTTAGCCATTTTTATTTAGAAAGCACTACAGAAAGTAACGGGTGCATTAGTTTAAGATTGAGCTGCCAGTTTGGGGCTTTTTCTTATTGCACTAAAGAAGCAGTTGAATAAAGGTATAAAAAGAATGCCATAGTTTTCATTTTACTTGCTTATTATATAAACAATGACATGAATGTAGGCTTTTTTTCATACTATATTTTTGGGGTGGAAAAATGCCAAGAGTAAGTTACCGAAGTTCAGACGTTGGCTTAATGGCAAGGATGATGAGAGCAGAAGCCGAAGGTGAAGGAAAACAAGGAATGTTATATGTTGGAAATGTAATTGTTAATCGTCTTAAAGCAGATTGTGGAGACTTTAAAGGATTGAGAACAGTTCAACAAGTCATTTTTCAAGTACAAGGAGGAAATTTTTCATTTGAAGCTGTTCAAAAAGGTAATGTATTTTATCAAAGTGCGAGAACTGCTGAAAAAAGATTAGCAAAAAAGAATTTGGATTATTGGAGAGAACACCCAGCGAAATTTGCTCTTTGGTATTTTAATCCACATGCTCCATGCCCTCCAACATGGTACGGTCAACCTTTAACTGGTCAATTTAAAAATCATTGTTATTATGAACCAAAACCTGGAACATGTGATAGTGTTTATAGCGGAGGCTAAGCTTACTCTTTGAGGTAAGCTTTTTACATATTTTCAAAATATTAACATAAAATAAAACTTTTAGTAATAGTATTTATCCAAGAAAGCAAGATTGTGAAATATTGTACTGTGCGAAACGTTTCCTTATAAGTACTTTTGGCAGTGCTCCAATAAATGCTGAAACTGACAATAATCCTGGTTTTCCATCCGATGATGCCATTTCTAACTGGGCTTTAAAGTATGATTTGTATGAAGACTATTTGAGGTCGTTATTCGGATCAATGAGGATTGACGACTTTTTTAAACCTCGTATTGAACCAACTGGATTTAGAAAACACCTATCGGTTTTAAAATCGATTGAAAAAGATGATCGTGTATATTCCGTAACCGTTAGACGACAGTATGAGAATGCTAGTGTTATACAACTTCATATCGATTGGGATGAAGCAAAGGATTTACCAATGGATCTCCATCATCATAATACTTTTGAATTGTTTTTTTGAGAGAACAATATGATTGCCGTCAGGACCGAGCAGGAGGATCATCAGGACATTTTACATACAACTTCATTGTATCCCCACCGTTACCTGACGATATTTCAAAGACGGAATTAGTTTTTAGGGAGTATAGCGACCCCTTTAGGGAAAAACCAACAGGACTTGAAATTGTTATGAATATAAAATAATAAGCAAATAGGTAAAACAACTTAACTTAGATCCGGACGTAAATTAGCCGGATCTTTTTCTTTTTCAACTAACAATGCAGTTTAGTGTAGGAAGAAATTAACTTTTTTGTGGTAAAATATTGGTAAAAAGTTGCATTGGGTTTCCCGACAAATTAGTGAACGTTATCATATGATTCTGTTATTGGAACCTCTTGTTCATAAAATGTTCAGGAAGTGGTAGTGCATATTAATTGAATTTGAAAGCGTTTGCAATTATAATTAAATTGGGTCGGATGGCAAACGTGGCCGTCATGGTATGCAGCGTAGGTGGGGCTGATACTCAACAGGAGCTTATATGCTCTATTTTTTTTGCAGAAAAAATCCACTTTACATTTGAAGAACACAAAGAAAAAAGCCCATTTTAAAACAAATGAGGCTTAAATAGTTGAAACACCTTTATAGTTTTGCGAAATGGCTCACTTTTCACTTGCGAAATACAGATTGCCTAAAGTCAGATACATGTGTTTCTTTATGAACCTTGTTGCACCGGTCACAATAACATATTCTTTTTCCAACTTCCATCCCTGGCTGTGTCCCCCTTTTTCAAATGAATTTACCAAAACCTATTAGGGTTTGACCAAAAATCATCTTGATCTGATTCCTTAGGAATTATCCTGTATTCCAAAGTAGCTGGCAAGCTGTTTCTGATTCCCTCGATAAATGCTTCGGCAGCTTTTTCATTATCAAAAAACACTTCTTTTTCCCCAATGATTGTATTTTTAAACTCAATTTCCTGGCCATCTCGTTCAAAGGCTTTAACGATAAATTTCATGTTATAACCATTCCCTTCCCTTCTCCTCCATTCAATAAAACAACAACCTTAAAAGGACTTGTTCACTTATAGGTAGACAAAGCCATCTAAAAGAATGGCTACGGAAAATGGACATTTTTTTTACCTCAATATATATATATATTCTATATTCCATACTGACCAAAAATGGGAATACAAAAAGAGTCGGGGAAAATAGTTTTTATAGGAGGAGCTGCTATTTTTGATATTAATTATCTTCGCCTCTGAACAGCCTCTTTTAAACTTTGAATGATAAATTCTTCTTGTGTACTCGTTTTATCATTTTTCACTCATTAGATCACTTACGGTACCAAGTCGGTATCCTTTTTCCTTAATACCTTTTATCATATCTTCTAGCCCTTCTGCAACGGGCTTTGTTGGATGCATAAGAACCATCGAGCCATTATCTACATTTGTGATAATACGACTTACCATTTCTGATGCTGAAGGCTTTTTCCAATCTACTGTGTCAACTGTCCACAAAATAGTTCTCATATGAAGGTCATTTGCAACTTGAACGGTAACTTGGTTGAAACTTCCGCTGGGCGGTGCGAACCACTTCGGTTTTATGCCTATGGTTTCTTCAATGAGAGCATTCGTCTTTTCTAACTCTTGTATGGTATCACTTTTAGAGCGCTTCTTAAGATCAGGATGACTATAAGCATGATTTCCAATTTCATGGCCTTCCCGATAGATCATCTTAGCTAGGTCAGGATTCTTTTTAACCCAGCTACCATCGAAAAAAAATGTCGCCTTGACCTTGGATTCCTTTAGTGTGGTAAGGATCGTTGGAATGTACTCATTACCCCAAGCAACATTTATTAATAACGCCACCATAGGCTTTTCTGGATTCCCTTTATAAATCGGGTTGGGTGCTAGATTTTCTAAATGGACATTTGGAGGTTTTTCCTTATAAACAACTTTGTTTTTGTGAAAATTACCATCTGATTTCATTTTTTTATAACTAGATTCAATATCTACATCCAATCCATTGTATCCAGGTATTGCCTTCCACACTCTATCGACTTTTGCATCAATCGGTTCAATTTTATGTGCCTCTCTATAAGCTTTAATTTCTTTGTAAAGTTCATCATTTTTCCCTTTTAAGGCTGCTGTACCAGAACCAATAGTATTAAATGGTCCAATAAGATCCGTAAGTGTTAAAATGAAAGTACTTAAAAACACTATTAATATTAGCGAATTTTTTTTCCTCATAAAACTCCTCCGCAATATAACCTAATAATTTTAAAATACCCATCAACAATAGACTTATGTAATTTTAAAAAACAATCATATCACTAATCTTATAGGCTTATTATTCCTATCCTATTAACTACAGCGTAGGAAAAATCGGCTTTCTTCATGTCTATATTGCTTAGCGTATGTTTCCACGTTTGTTGTTGGGACTCTCAATAAAAAATTATTTACCTTTAATTAAGGATGTTATTAAACCCACAGAGGTAATAGCTATACATGAATAAATGAAGGTATCTAATTTTAATAAAGCCAGACCTGCTAACACAATAATTCCATCTATCTTTTTCTCAGCCATAAACGCATGTTGAGGAAATTCACCAGGATGGTTCTTTTTTTTGTGGTTAAAATGTTGTCCTCGTGCCATTTGCAACACTCCTTTCGTATTCGCAAGTAGCATTCCCAATCATAAGATAAATCATTACCGGGATGAACAACAACTTTGTTATGATAACATTGTGACTATGCTTAATAAGGGGGACGAAAAATGGATATGTTTCATATTGTCTCAGAAGAACGAATCAAAAAAGCATATAAAGATGGAGAATTTGACAATCTTAAGGGTTTTGGTAAGCCGCTTGAGCTTGAGGATCTATCAGGCATACCGGAAGAATTACGGATGGTGTATAAAATTCTAAAAAACTCTGGTTACTCGGAGGAAGAAAGTCATTTGCGCAAAGAAATGATGACGATTGAAGATCTAATTAAAAAATGTGATGACAGCGGTGAAAAAGAAAACCTTGTCCGAAAAATGAATGAAAAGCTGCTTCGTTATAATCAACTAATGTCCAAGCGAGGTGCAAAAACAAATTCCGCATTATTCAAAAATAACGAATTAAAAATCCAGAACAAATTAAAATAACAAGTATAGTAAATAAAATAGAAAAAGCTGTGCGAAGGAGGGTAAGTTATTCCTCGCCAGCTTTTTCTTCTGATTGTGCCGGCTTGCACATCCGGTCAAGCATAAAGCCAGCGAACACCATAAACGCAATGGGAATAGCAAAGTTTAGAACATGTATGACAGTCATATTATATGTCACCTCCAAATTATTAGAAAATTAATAATATTAAGTATATTTTTATGTTGTTAATATTATATTCTATTTGTCACATTTTAGACAAATATTTTTATATATAGAACCCACGGGGACGGTTCTGGTGGCTCCTTGGGGACTTGTTAATCCATTTATATAAAAATTTTCTAAAAAGAAGGAGATTTCGACTGAAATCTCCTTCTTTCTTTTTTAACTTTCTATTTATCGAAAATAGCAAGAGCTGACTTTTGTAAAGGTTTGACAGATTATGTCTAAACATTGGGGTCGGTATTTTGAAAATATTGACAAAAACTAACACAATGTTAGGAAGGAACTAGTTATAATGTACTTATTACATAGTCAAATATGATAAAAGCCCTAGCT
This sequence comes from Neobacillus sp. B24, assembly GCF_055381825.1. Taxonomy (NCBI): domain Bacteria; kingdom Bacillati; phylum Bacillota; class Bacilli; order Caryophanales; family Bacillaceae; genus Neobacillus; species Neobacillus sp. B24. The sequence goes on from NZ_AP035777.1 coordinate 1,302,344, forward strand.
AAAAAGACAGAGATTGCCATGGCCTTTAGTCGTAGAAAAACAGAAAAGGGCAAACCTGTTGAAAAACAGGGACGCAAAGCTTGCGGGTCTAAGGTAAGTGACAGGATTACTAGGATGGCCGAGCTGCCTGGAATACGCTGGTATTTTGGGAGGAATATAAAATGAGTATGGTGAATGGGCAAATGCAAAAGATTGACAAGGAATGGCTAGCACTTATCTTGGAAGCGAAGGAACTAGGATTATCGGTAGACGAGGTGCGGGATTTCCTCAGTGGAAACAAGGGAGCGGATCTGCCCGTCAAAAAAGCATCCTACAAAAATTAATTTTTTGTAGGATGCTTTTTTTTGTTAATTCTTCCCTTGATTATTCTTCCACTGGGTAAATTCCAAGAACTCGCGGAATTGGTCTTTGGAAACACCAGAAGTCATCGCTTCCTTAACGAGATTCATCCAATCACTATCCAAATCGGACTTATCAACCTGTTCATGAATTAAATGTTCAACCGGAATATTTAAGACTGCTGCAATCTTTTCGAGAAACTGAATTGATGGATTCTTTTGCAGGTTTCTTTCAAGAGAGCTTAAATATGATTTCGCAACTCCTGCTTGTTCAGCAAGTTCAGACAGTGACATCCTTTTCTCTTGGCGAAATTTTTTTACGCGGTCACCTATCATAGAGCCTCACACACCTATATAAATAATTTATATGTTTATTCTACCAAAAAGAATAAATAAGCACCATATTAAGAACGTATCATTATGATAAAAAAACGAACTTTATGGCACGTATAAAAAAAATTTTCCCAATGTCAAAGTATTTTTGAAAAAAATACTGTATAGAGTTAATATAAGAAGTGTTGCATTTTATATTTAATATCTTAATATGCACCATTATGTTCATTATATATAAAATTAATTCAAAAGGCGGGGAACTTACATGATCGTGCTTAAATCACAACGTGAAATTGAGGCCATGAAAAAGGCTGGAGAAATCCTGGCTGCCTGTCATAAGGAAATTGCAAAGTTAATCAAACCAGGTGTAACGACTTGGGAAATTGATCAATTTGTTGAGGAATTCCTGCGGAAGCACAATGCGACACCGGAGCAAAAGGGGTACAAGGGCTATGAATACGCCACCTGCGCTAGCATTAATGATGAAATCTGCCACGGTTTTCCGCGAAAAGAACCATTAAAAGAAGGCGATATCGTCACCATTGATATGGTTGTTAATTACAATGGGGCCCTGGCTGATTCTGCTTGGTCTTATGCAGTCGGTGAGGTTACAGATCAAACGGAACATCTCCTAAATGTAACGAAAGAAGCGTTATATCGGGGAATTGCCCAAGCTGTGCCTGGAAACCGAATCGGGGATATCGGACACGCGATTCAAACCTATGTGGAGGGGGAGGGACTGTCGGTAGTCCGCGATTTTATCGGTCACGGCATCGGCTCAGTAATCCACGAAAAGCCGGATGTGCCTCATTATGGCTTGCCTGGCAAAGGACCGCGAATTAAGGAAGGCATGGTATTTACAATCGAACCGATGGTCAATATCGGCATGTTATTCACAAAAATGGACGAAAACGGTTGGACCGCCAGAACGGTTGACGGCACGTATTCGGCACAATATGAACACACCATTGCCATTTCAAAAGACGGCCCGGTCATTTTAACAGACCAAGATGAAAAGTAAAAAAACAGATCGCGAGGATCTGTTTTTTATTTTTTTCGTAAACTCCCTAATTCCTCTGCCAGTGCCTGCATTTCACTTGGGCTGAAGGAATTTTTCCGTTGCACCATTTCATAAATTTCCTTTAACTCTTCATACATTTCTTCGTCAAAGTGGGACGGCTTGATTGCACCGAAATTTAACACTTTTAACTTTTCTTTAATTTGCTCAATCATATACTCGACATTTTCAATTGATTTCTGCGTCAAATCCATTTTCGGTCATCCTTTCCGAATTCATATGTTCATCTTTTCATGTAAGCAAAAACATGTCAATACTTTGCCTGTGATAATAGTGTTTACTAAAAATTAAAACGGGTAGACTTGCATAGGAACCAAAGATAAAGCAAAATAAATGAAGGACAACTATTATTGGTAAGATTTTCATAAATTTTTACATAAAGCTAAGGAGACGTTAAAATGACTAGGAAAAATCAATTTTGGAAGGGAATGTTTTTCGGCGCGCTTGCCGGTGGAGTCGTTACTCTTCTCGATAAAGATACTCGTGAGGCGATGAAGGAAAATGTGAAAAAGGTATCGGGAGTAGTATCTGATGTAGTCCGGAATCCTGGTGAAATGGCTGATAAAGTGAAAGGAACCGCCGCTAAATTAAAGACTACCTTCGAACAAGTTGGGGAGGATATTTCCTTCATTGTTGAAAAGGTGGATGAATTGCGGGAGTTAACACCAAAGGTGACCGATGCAATTAAGGAAACGAAGGATACCTTGAGTACAGACGATCAACTTTTGGAAGAACTGCTTGAAGAAAAAGAATATCGGTAAATCTATTCAAATTACAATAAATCAGAGGTGAGGGGATGAAGGACAAAGGAAATATCCGCTCGTCATTGCTGCGGATGCTTTGGCACCGAATTGATGAGGATGATCTTCCAGGAATGAGTGCCCAACTGGCTTATTATTTTCTTCTTTCACTTTTTCCACTATTAATTGTTATGTTTTCTTTACTTCCGTATTTGCCAATTCATGAACATGATATGCTTGGAATGATCCGCGGCTTTGCCCCAGAAGAAGCAATGCAGTTAATTGAAAAAAACGTTAGTGAAATCATGAGTCATCGTCATGGAGGACTGCTCTCATTCGGGGTTATCGGAACAATATGGTCTGCCTCCAATGGAATTAACGCGATTGTTAAAGCCTTCAACAAAGCCTACAATGTGAAGGAAAGCCGCTCATTTATCGTTTCGCGGGGGATGGCGATTCTCCTTACGTTTGGGATGATTCTCGTTTTTATAGTCGCCATTATATTGCCTGTGTTTGGCAGGGAAATCGGTGTATACTTGTTCGCTCAATTTGGCTATTCTGATGAATTTATTCGGCTCTGGAATACCATTAGCGTAGCGGTGAGTGCCGTCATTTTATTTCTCATTTTTACTGGTCTGTACTGGATTGCGCCAAATGTAAAACTTCGCTGCCGCAGTGCGTTTCCTGGCGCCATTTTTGCCACAATCGGCTGGATTGTTTCTTCGCTTTGTTTATCTTTCTATTTAGGAAATTTCAGCACCTATACTGTCACATATGGAAGTATCGGGGCAATCATCGTATTAATGGTATGGCTGTACATTTCGGCATTCATCATCATTTTAGGCGGGGAAATCAACGCTTTTTATACCGAAGAGAACAAGTCCAACTGCTAATAGTTACCTTTATGTAATTGCTGCTGTCGGTCCAAACTAGGATAGAGGGGTCCACGCTCCTCAAGTAAAGCAGGGAGGTTTGGACAATGACCAAGCATACAAAAAAAGATGGCAGCACGAAGCAGAAAAGCAAGGGTGCTAAAGGGAACAAAACATCAGGATCTGCAAACGGGTCCAACAGCTACCACTAAATAAAAATGGAAAAAAAGACCGGGTGAACGCTCACCCGGTCTTATTTCAATAATCTAAGGCTATTAAGGATAACAAGGATCGTACTGCCTTCATGGCCAATGACCCCAAACGGCAAGTCAATCGATTGGAAGAAGTTCGAAGAAATCAACACCATAATGACAGTAATCGAAAAAATAACATTTTGCTTGATAATTTTGTTCATTCGCTGTGATAAGTGGATAGCTTCGGCGATCCGCGGCAGGTCATTTTTCATAAGGACAACGTCCGCCGTTTCCAACGCAACATCTGTGCCTTCGCCCATCGCAATTCCGACATTTGCCATCGCTAGTGCCGGTGCATCGTTAATCCCATCACCGACCATTGCCACTGTTTTATATTTCTCTTTTAATTGCTTCAAGTGTTCCACTTTTGTTTCTGGCAAACATTCAGCAAAATGCTCATCGACATGGCTTTCGGCAGCAATTGCTTTGGCAGTATTTTTGCTGTCACCAGTGAGCATGACGGTGCGAATGCCTTTCTTCTTTAAATGGTCAATGGCAAGCTTCGTTTCTTCACGAACGACATCCTTTAAGGCAATCACTGCACTTAGCTCACCGTTAATCTCAATAAAGACGAGGGTATTGCCCGCTGCAGCCAAATCCTTGGATTTTCCACCGGCAAATTGCTCGGCATTGTCCTTGCCAACAAATGCCGCTTTCCCGATCTTCCACTGTTGTCCGTTAATGACTGCTTTTACACCCCAGCCAGGGACATCCTCCAAACTATCGGGATAAAACAGTTCTTTTGTGCCGGCTGCTTTCGCATATTTCACTATCGCTTGAGCGAGCGGGTGGTTTGAATGACTTTCAATTGATGCGGCCTTCCAAACCAAATCCGATCGGTCGAGTCCATCCTTTACTAAAACATCAGTGACCTCTGGTTTACCTTTAGTCAACGTCCCAGTTTTATCAAAGGCAATTGCGCCCAAATGGCCCAAATTTTCAAGGTGGACACCGCCCTTGACGAGAATCCCATGCCTCGCTCCGTTTGAAATCGCTGACAAGGTAGCGGGCATAATTGAAGCAACAAGCGCGCATGGTGAGGCAACCACCAGTAAAATCATAGCCCGATAAAAGGCCTCATGCCAGCTCCAGCCAAACAAAAACACTGGGAGGAAGAACATGGCGAAGACCACAAGCAGGACAACCTTTACATAAGTTCCTTCAAAGCGTTCAATAAACTGCTGCGAAGGTGATTTTTCACTTTGCGCAGATTGCACCAATTGAATGATTTTTTGGAACAAGGTATCGCTGCTTTCCTTTGAAACTTCAACAGTGATGGAGCCGGTCATGTTAACTGTCCCGGCGAAGACTTCCTCCTGGGTGCTTTTGGAAACGGGCATTGATTCACCGGTAATGGCTGCTTCATCGATATTAGTGTGTCCCTTGATGATGACACCATCTGATGGGATCCGCTCACCCGGTTTAATTAAAATCTGGTCGCCCACCCGCAGCTCGGTTACAGATACACGCTTTTCATTCCCGTTGCTAATCAACCATGCTTCTTCAGGTTGCAGCTTCATTAATGATGAAATTTCCTTATGGCTTTTATTCATCGTGTATGTCTCGAGGGCACCACTGACAGCAAATATAAAAATTAAAATGGCGCCTTCTGTCCAATAACCGATAATCGCTGACCCGATGGCTGCAAAGACCATCAGCATCTCCACGTTCAATTCCTTGTTTTCATAAGTGGCCTCAACGCCTTCCTTGGCTTTGGCAAAACCGCCAATAACAAACGCCAGCAGATAGGCAATAATCGAATCGGCCCCTTGACCATATTTATCGAGCAGCCAGCCGGCAAGGATGAAAACTCCGCTTAATCCCGCAGCTATCAGTTCAGCATATGGTTTAATTTTTTCAAAAAAACTCACCTTTTGGATACTTTTTGTTAGTGCCTTTGTTTCTGAAACCATGGTTTCTCCCCCCTAATTGAGAAAAATAATCAAAATCACAACCCCTAAAAAACACGAAAGCTGTCATCGAAAGTGATGACAGCAGTTTTCCTTTGAGCAAATATTATTATTTTGTTATGTTTATTTTACCATACATATTATGCCAGTGGTATGATTTTGCCTCTAAGATTTGCTTCGTTCGACGACAATGACGGCTTTTTTTCCAAACATAAAGATGAAAGCCGAAACAGCGAGGAGCAGGACACTGATAATGTAGAAAAAGCTGACATTCTGAAAAAATTTAATAAACAATCCCCCGATAATCGGTCCGCATAAGCTTCCCATGCTAAAAAAGATACCGCAGAGCAAATTTCCGGTCGGAAGCAGATCCCTTGGCATCAAGTCGGCCATGTAACTGATTCCCAGCGAGAAGGTAGAGCCGACCACCATTCCGGAAATTAGGATGGCAGCAGCCAAGCTAATTACAGAATGCTCTAAGAAACTAGCTGCCGTAAAACTACAAAATCCTAAAGAGAGCACTGTCATTAACACGTTTCGGCGTCCGTATTGGTCGCTCATCATCCCTAAAGGTAGCTGTGTGATAATACTCCCGATAGCAAAAGCCGACAAAACAACCGAAACACTAGAAACATCAAGATCCCGCCTTAATGCATAAACGGGGAAGCTCCCGTTTAAAGATGATTCCAAAAATCCATAGACAAGCGGCGGTAAAAACGCGACCCAGCCATATTTCATGGCTCTTCCGAATTGTTTAATCGTCGCCAGAAACGAATTGATTTTCACTTCTTGTTCCGGCAGTTCATTATTTAACGTAAAAACAAACACCCAACCGGCCAAGCAAAGGATTGAGGAGATGATAAATGGCAGGGCCTCATTTACATCGACAAGCGGGGTCATCAACGGACCTGCCGCAAAGCCAATGCCAAAAAATAACCCGTAAAGGGAAATATTCCGCCCCCGTTTTTCAGGCGTGGAGAAGGAGGTAATCCACGTTTGGGTTGCAAAGTGCAGAGCATGGTCGCCGATTCCAATTACCAGCCGCAAGACAAACCAAAACCAAAATGATTTCCATAGTGGAAATAAGGCCAGTGAGACAATGACGAGCCCTCCGCCGATTATGATGACTGGTTTATAGCCATATTTTCTGAGTGGCTGTTCCATAAATGGAGATACTAGCAGTATCCCAATATAAAGGGCGGTCGCATTTAAACCATTTAACGAGGAAGATAAGCCGCCTTTTTCAAAAATCACTGCAATCAACGGCAGAAGCATCCCTTGCGAAAAACCGGAAACTGCTACAATACTCACGAGAATCCAGAATCGAAGCTGATTTTTATTCATTAACTTTCCCCAATTCAAAATTAGTTTCAAACCTGATGGTATCTCAAAATCTTCCATCCATGCAAGAAAAATGTTGCTTCCTTACAGGCCAAATGGTAATCTTTTTTTTGTAATTGCACTTATTTTCCTATATTGGATTCAATTGGGTGGCAAGCTGGGCAAGTTAATAAATTTGCCGAGATAAAGGAAACTATTTTTAAGGAGGGGATGCGGTGGCGAATAAAATTTTTATGTTGTTAACCTTCATCGGTGTTCCGGTATCAGTAATTGGAACTTTGTTGCATTGGCCGAGTATTCTTTTATTTATTATTTACTGTTTAACCATTATCGCGCTGTCGAGTTATATGGGAAGGGCGACAGAAAGCTTGGCGATTGTAGCTGGACCACGAATAGGCGGCCTGCTTAATGCGACTTTTGGAAATGCTGTTGAATTGATGATTTCAATCTTTTCTTTAAAGGCTGGGCTAATCGGGGTTGTCTTGGCCTCGTTAACGGGTTCGGTACTGGGGAACCTGCTTTTGGTGGCAGGGTTGTCGTTCTTTGTTGGCGGCTTAAAATTCAAGCGCCAGAAGTTTAATGTTTATGATGCCCGCCATAATTCGGGGCTATTAATGTTTTCGGTTATCGTCGCGTTTGTGATTCCGGAAGTTTTTTCGATGGATATGAGTAATTCGAAAAATTTATCGTTTAGTGTTGGCATTTCGATCACGCTAATCTTGCTCTATCTTGCCGCTCTGTTCTTTAAGCTTGTTACCCATCGCGGGGTCTACCAGAGCGAGAGCGAAGCCCAGCATCATGATGAAGAACCGGAGTGGGGGAAAGGGAAGGCAATTGCGGTATTATTAGTGGCGACACTTGCGGTTGCTTATATTTCGGAGAATCTGGTTCATACCTTTGAATATGTAGCCCAATCATTCGGCTGGTCTGAACTATTTATTGGTATTATCATTGTTGCTATCGTCGGTAATGCCGCTGAACACGCATCAGCAGTATTAATGGCATACAAAAACAAAATGGACGTTGCCGTCGAAATAGCGATTGGATCCACTTTACAGGTTGCGATGTTTGTAGCACCATTGTTAGTGTTAATCTCACTGTTTTTTGAAACATCCATGCCGCTTCTGTTTACATGGCAAGAGCTAACGGCTATGGCCTCGTCTGTCCTGTTAATGGTCGTCATCTCTAATGATGGCGAAAGCAACTGGTTTGAAGGACTAACCCTGCTTGCAGCATACGTCATCATGGGAATTGGATTTTATCTTCTATAAACATAAAAAGACTCTGCGCCGGTTGACGCAGAGTCTTCTTTCATTTGAATTCAAAATCGGGGTAATTCATTTTTTTAAAATCAACTGGTGAACCTATTCATGTATGGGTTATTAAATCAATCGCTTTTTTCCTGGGACCATCAATCACCAACCTTCATGTTTGTTAAATAAGAGAAACACGAGTGTTGACTATCATATATGTGAGTAATCCCAACCTCCTTAAAGATATTCGATAAATTGGTTAGCAGATTGATTGCAGCCCTCCTTTTTGAAAGGTTAAGTTTATTATAAATGATTATTATAATTTTGTAAATGTTCTAATTATTACAATTATATTACTTTTCGCCTGAATACTAGAGAATGAGATCATTGCCCCGGTAACAAGGAAGCAAAAATAATTTTCATGCAATGGTCAGAAAGTGGATAATATTTATGAACTCCGAAAAAACTACTATCAGACTAATTTACTATTGTCGCGAAAGGAGTTCTTCACACTGTGAAAAAATTAATACCTGTCTTTATGTCTGTGCTATTAATGATTACCATTTTACCAGCTGCCTTGGCTGAAAAAGCACCTGCTAATAAGGAAGTAAAATATCAAATTCCGGCCTCGGTACGTAATATTTCAAAAGAAAATACGTACCCCAATTCAACGCAGGACCTGCCAGAATTACAGCCGAGTGAGCTGACTAAAAAATTGATCAACTCCTCAAAGGTAAAAATCAAAAATCCTGATTTGATACGTATGCTTAACGAGACTAGCATCAACAGTTCACCGTTTGCACTCGGTTATCGTGCGATTATTTACCTTGGCCAGTGGCCGTTGAACTATGAATCATCGGAAACATCGCCAAACTGGGAGTATCAAAAAATTAATACCAATTACTTTGATAACCGCGGCGGAAATGCTCCTTACAAAATTAAATATGTTCAAGAGGCCCAAAAAATTGTTCGTGGCGGGCTGACGGCAAAGATTCCAAATGCCGAAGATGTGAAAAAAATGATGCTATTGACCGCCATGGAGAAAACAAAACTGCCACTTGCCTTCGAAACGATTATCGGAGCAGGAACGAAAAATGATCATATCTATAACATTCCAAACAACCGGCTAGGTTACTTGTATGCTTATGCCCCTGGTGTGAACGAAAAGGGGAAAGTCACATACGGCGAAGTCTATATAATGCTGAAAGGCAGTAAAAAATTTATTGTGGTTAAAAATGTCACCTCACAAGGCATTGGTGCCTGGATTCCTGTTCAGGACTATGTGTCGTTTGGGTTTGTTGCATCAGAACGGCCGAGATAATCAGCGTGCTCCTATCCACCTTTGTGGGTAGGAGCCTTTATTTTGGAGAAAATGAAACTAACCATTGCGAAAGCCGCAAGATTTAGGTAGGATAAAAAAGGTAACTGAAGGGAGTGAAAACCACTTGGGCAGCCAAATTAATGATAAAAATGTACAAGTAAGTTTCTTAAAGCAACGCTTAAATATGTTTATTGATGTTCTCGACGCCATCGATCCGGAAGAAACGGATCTTGAAGATATCGATCGTCTCATTTCCATTCTTGATGAAATGGAATCCAAATGCCGCGAATTTAATAACCGCGATTTACCCGAGCCTGTTTAAATAAGCAGGCTTATTTTTTTGAGTAATAGAATGAGGTAACCCCACGTATTTCAATGAAATCGATTGCAACCAATTTCTTTAATTCTTACCCCTTTAGGAGTATAATTTAAACGTGTGAAAAATTGTAATTTTTAAAAAGAGATCTTCAGAGGACAAAGGGAAAGGGGAATTCCAAATTGAATATCGCTACATTTGAAGAAAGCATGTACAAGCTGGTTGTAGAAACTTCCACGAAGCTTCCAAAGGATGTTCGCCGTGCCATCAAGGCTGCCAAGGAAAAAGAAAACGCTGGCACTCGTGCAGCAATGAGCCTTGCGACTATTACCAACAACATCAAAATGGCTGACGACCAGGTATCGCCAATTTGCCAGGATACCGGCCTGCCTACATTTAAAATTAAAACTCCAGTTGGTGTTAACCAATTAGAATTAAAAGAAGCGATCAAAAAGGCCATCATCCAGGCTACAAAAGAGGGAAAGCTACGCCCGAACGCTGTAGATTCGCTGACCGGGGAAAACAGCGGCGACAACCTTGGAGCGGGAGTACCTGTTTTTAAGTTTGATCAATGGGAAAAAGACTATATCGATGTGAAGCTGATTTTAAAAGGCGGCGGCTGTGAAAACAAAAACATCCAATACAGTCTGCCATGTGAACTCGATGGACTTGGCCGCGCTGGCCGTGACCTGGACGGAATTCGCAAATGTATCATGCATTCCGTTTACCAGGCACAAGGTCAAGGCTGCTCAGCAGGGTTCATCGGTGTCGGCATCGGCGGCGACCGGTCTTCAGGTTATGATTTAGCGAAAGAACAATTATTCCGCTCAGTTGAAGATGTGAATCCGAACGAAGACCTTCGCAAGCTTGAAGAGTATGTTCTGGAAAATGCTAATAAATTAGGGATCGGTACGATGGGCTTCGGCGGCGAGGCGACTCTGCTTGGCTGTAAAATTGGCGTCATGCACCGGATTCCAGCTAGCTTCTATGTATCAGTTGCTTACAACTGCTGGGCATACCGCCGCATGGGCGTCTCAGTTGACCCAGAAACAGGAGCTATTCTTGAATGGGCGTACCAAGATGGCGAATTCATTGATTTCGCTTCAGAGAATGAAGCAGCTGAGGCGGAGGTTGCCGCTGCAGTGGAAGAGGATGTTATTACATTGCAGGCACCAATTACGGAAGAGCAAATCCGTGGTCTGAAGGTCGGGGACGTTGTCCAAATTAACGGCATGATGTACACCGGCCGCGACGCAATCCACAAATATTTGAGCGACAACCACGCACCAGTTGATTTGAACGGCCAAGTCATTTACCACTGTGGTCCGGTTATGTTGAAGGATAAAGAAGGGGTATGGCACGTCAAAGCTGCCGGCCCGACAACCAGTATCCGCGAGGAGCCATACCAAGGCGACATTATGAAGAAATTTGGCATCCGAGCCGTCATCGGTAAAGGCGGAATGGGTCCGCGGACATTAGCTGCGTTGCAGGAACACGGCGGCGTATACCTCAATGCCATCGGTGGCGCTGCGCAATACTACGCTGACTGTATCAAAGGCGTCGAAGGCGTTGACTTGATGCAATTCGGAATTCCAGAGGCCATGTGGCACCTACGTGTAGAAGGCTTCAAAGCGGTCGTGACAATGGACTCTCACGGTAACAGCCTGCACGCCGATGTGGATAAATCTTCTTTAGAAAAATTAGCTCAGTTCAAGGAGCGGGTTTTTAATTAAAAGATATTTAGGGGCGGACCTGGTTTTGCGGGTCTGCCTTTTTTTGTGGGGAGTGGGTTTTGGTTTTTATTAAAAAGGGTAATTTTGGGGTTTTGGTTAAGGGGGAGTGGGGTGTACTCAGTTGGGTTTGGATGCTTTTACTAAAGGAAATTGTCAGTTTGTAGAATTGTTTGGGATACTTGTAGAATTCCCATGTAAATGCGTAGAATTCCTTTAGACCTTCGTAGAATTTATAGTCATTTACGTAGAATTAACAACGAATCGCGTAGAATTATGTCTGATTTGTGTAGAATTAATTTATTTCATATGAATGTTACATATAACATGGAAGGAAAATAGAGTTTTTTGTAGAAATTATACCCAAATGACATAGGAGGGATCAAATTGTTTGATAAAAACCTTACCAAACCACTAATTTTAGAGCAGCACGAGGCGCTTGAACGAAGATTAGTGCAAAATCACCCAAAAAGATCCGAAGTTGAAGAAAAATTAGGTGCCCTAAGAGCAGGTTACCGAGGAGAAAAAACCCTAAACTACTTCTTAAGCTTACTCCCACCAAAAAAGTACCACATTTTCCACGACGTACGCCTTCCCATCGGGCCAACCTTTTTCCAAATTGACGCAGTTCTAACGTTCGAGAACATGGGATTCATAATAGATAATAAAAATTACGCGGGAACATTAACGCTAGACAAATTCCAACTAACACAACAATTTAATAATACTGAAAAAGTATATCAAAATCCCATTTCACAAACTAATCGTCACATAATCCTCTTGAGAAATTTATTTGATCAATTCCAAGTACCAATTATTCCATTTGAAAACTTAGTTTGTTTTAGTAACCCAACATCCATAATAAAAATTACACCAGGTTATGGTGAAGCAGAAAAAAGGGCCTTCAAAGCGGACAATCTTTTAAAGAAAATTGACGAATTCGAAAGATACTATAAAAAAGAACTTCTCGACCAAAAGGCCTTGGGAAAAATAAAAAAGTTTATCCTAAATAAACATACACCATTAATAACCGATATACTTAAAACTTATAATATTGGGCCGGGAGATATCGTACCTGGTGTGCAGTGTCCAAAATGTTTGCATATACCGATTTATTATGAAGCAGGTAATTGGATTTGTCCGTGTTGTTTGGCAGTTTCTAAAGATGCACATCTCCCTGCAATTCAGGACTTTTTTCTTCTAATAAAACCGTGGATTACTAATTCGGAATTAAGGGAATTTCTTCTTCTCCCCTCACCAAGGGTAGCAACCTACATATTCTCATCTTCAAACTTACCTATCAGCGGAAGTACAAAAGGCCGCATCTACCACCAACCCAAATGACTTTCCTTTATATACTAATCATCATTTCCCACCAACAACAAACAATATAAAAAACAAATTTGGGGGAAAATTGGATGAAACGATTATTGTACGCACTAAGTGTGTTGATTCTATTGGTGCCAAGCATTACATATGCGGCATTACCGAACCGGCCGATTCATTGGGGCTTTAAGAAATCAGTTGATGAACAGCCTCCAGAGGCAGGTGCAGAGTATGATGAGATACTAGCCAAATACGGGGCTGTTTACAAAGGTGACCCTGATAAAAAAATCTTATATCTGACTTTCGACAGCGGTTATGAAAATGGACAAATGCCGAAAATTCTTAAGGTGTTAAAAAAAGAAAAAGTCCCAGCGACGTTTTTTGTAACGGGGCATTTTCTACTATCGCAGCCGGAGTTGGCCAAACAAATTGTCGATGAAGGACATATCATTGGCAACCATTCCTGGCATCATCCCGATTTTACGCAGGTCAGTGACGAACGGGTTCGCGAGGAACTGAACAAAGTCAAAGAGAAAACCAAGGAAATTACAGGTCAGAAGAAAATGAAGTATCTGCGTCCGCCGCGCGGAGTTTTTAGCGAAAGAACGATGCAACTTGCCAAAGACGAGGGCTACACACATATTTTCTGGTCATTGGCCTTCGTCGATTGGAATATCAATGGCCAAAGGGGCTGGCAATACTCATACAACCACATCATGAAGCAGGCGCATCCCGGAGCCATTATTCTGCTTCACTCGGTTTCAAAGGACAATGCCGATGCCCTTGAGCAAGCGATTCAAGACCTCAAAGACAAGGGCTATAAGTTCAAAAGCCTCGATCATTTAATGAAGAAGAAATAAGCCGGATTTCGCTTGAAATTCGGTTTTTTCCTGTTTCGTGCTATAATACGGGGAAAATAATAAAGGATGGAACCCCCGTGTGGCAGGAAAGTATACAAATTGCTGGCCCCTATAATTTTGATAGCATTTTGGACCGGCATGCGCCCGATCCGTTAAAACAAGTAAATAAAGAGGAACGGCTGATTCGGGTACCGGTCGTCATCGGCAGTGAATCCCATGTTGTTGACATTAAGGCAATTGGAACTGTTGAAGAGCCTAAGTTTCATCTATCCGGAAAAAACGCTGCCGATATAGAGGCAATCCTCCATCGAATCGAAGAAATTTTTCAATGGGATAAACCGTTAAAGCCCATACATCAGCTTTTTCAAAAAACGGACTTAAAGGAAATATTCAATCAGTTCATTGGAACACCGCTCGTACTCGATTTTAACCTGTTCGACTCGCTTATCAAATGCATCATCCATCAGCAAATCAATATGAAGTTTGCCTATACGTTAACGGAGCGTTTTGTAAAAACGTTCGGCTATGAAATGGATGGAGTTTGGTTTTTTCCAAGCCCGGAAACAACTGCGAGCTTAACCGTTGATCAGTTACGCCCGCTGCAAATGAGCGGCAGAAAAGCAGAGTATGTAATTGGCATTGCAAAGGAAATCGTCGGAAATGGCTTGGACCTGGAGGCGTTGAAAAATGAATCTGATGAAGCTATTTTTGAAAAATTAATGAAAATCCGCGGAATCGGCAAATGGTCGGTAGAGAACTTTCTGTTGTTTGCCCTTGGCCGTCCGAATCTGTTTCCAATGGCCGACATTGGGATACAAAATGGAATCAAAAAGCTATATCAGCTCGAAAAAAAGCCCACCTATGAAGAAATGGAACAATACAAACAAGGCTGGGAGCCTTATTTAAGTTATGCTTCCCTTTATCTATGGCGGAGCATCGAATAATTCTGGAGTGAACTTTTATGAAAACAGAACAAAGTGTCAAGATCCAACCAAAGCAAACCTTTCCGCTTACCATCAAACGCCTAGGTATTAATGGCGAAGGTGTCGGATATTTTAAAAAGCAAGTCGTCTTTGTGCCCGGAGCGCTTCCTGGTGAGGAAGTGGTCGTGGAGGCTACGAATATTCATCCGAAGTTTGCCGAGGCAAAAATTAATAAGATTCGCATTAAATCACCGCATCGGGTCAAGCCGCTTTGTCCGGTATATGACCTATGCGGCGGCTGTCAACTGCAGCACCTCGATTATCAGCAGCAGTTAAAAGAAAAGCGAGATATCGTCCTTCAATCGCTTGAGCGTCACACCAAATTGAACCTCGAAAAACTCGATATCCGTGACACCATTGGGATGGAGAACCCATGGGGCTATCGGAACAAGAGCAGTTTTCAGGTCGGAGAAAAAGCTGGCAAAGTTTTGGCAGGATTATATGGGCTAAACTCCCATCAACTCATTAACATTGAGCAATGTGCCGTCCAGCACTCGCAGACAAATGAAGCAACAGCAGCCATCAAACGAATTCTAGAGGAACTACAAATTTCAATTTACAATGAAAAAACGAAAAAAGGCATCGTTAGAACCATTGTCACCCGCGTAGGTGTGCAAACCGGCGAGCTCCAGGTAGTCCTGATTACATCACAAAAAGAGCTTCCCAAAAAAGATGTTATTATCACGGAAATCCAAAAAATGCTGCCAAACGTGAAATCTATTGTTCAAAACATTAATGGGGAGAAGACATCTCTGATTTTTGGAGAGGAAACCCTACCGCTTGCAGGTGAAGATTTTATCCAGGAAACTCTAGGTGACCTTCAGTTCGAATTATCAGCGCGGACATTTTTTCAATTAAATCCAACCCAAACTATAAACCTTTATGACGAAGTTAAAAGGGCCGCCCAACTAACCGGTACGGAAAAAGTGGTTGACGCCTATTGTGGTGTCGGGACAATCGGTCTTTGGCTTGCCGACCAGGCTAAGGAAGTGCGCGGCATGGACGTGATTCCAGAGTCCATCGAGGATGCGAAGAAAAACGCCAAGCGCCACGGCTTCACTAATACTAAATACGTTCCCGGGAAGGCGGAAGAAGTTCTGCCAAAATGGGTCAAAAAAGGGTGGAAACCAGACGTTATCGTCGTTGATCCGCCAAGAACCGGTCTCGATAAGCAATTGCTCCAAACCATTTTACAAGTCGAAGCGGAGAAGGTCATCTATGTCTCCTGTAACCCATCAACACTGGCAAGGGACATCGAAACCTTAAGCAAGAAATATCATGTCGAGTATATTCAGCCTGTAGACATGTTTCCTCAAACGGCCCATGTTGAAGCGGTCGCGAAAATAATACTTAAAATGTAAAACAAGCTCTTCTGCTTGCAGCCCTGATTTTGTGAAAAGTACATTTTCGATTTTCAGGGCTGTTTCATGCTAAAAACTCGATTTCTTTGCACTTTTTATTTGTTAATACTAAAATGGTTAATGATTAAATTTACTGTAGTTTGATAAAAAGTGCTTAAGCATAGAATAAGTGTAATAAAAGCAGTGAAATCATTGCTTTTTATTTTTGGGGACAAGGGGTTGCCCAATTGTCCAATAATGAGAGGATTTGAATATGAAAGATAATTTTTGGCGTGATTTACCAAAGCCGTTTTTTGTACTAGCACCAATGGAAGATGTGACGGATGTTGTTTTTCGTCATGTAGTGAGCGCGGCAGCTAAACCTGATGTGTTTTTTACAGAGTTTACAAACAGTGAGAGTTATTGTCACCCACAGGGAATTCAGAGTGTGCGTGGGCGTTTGACTTTTACAGAGGATGAACAGCCAATTGTAGCCCATATATGGGGGGACAAGCCTGAGAACTTTCAGCAAATGAGTATTGGTATGGCTGAAATGGGCTATAAGGGTGTGGATATCAATATGGGCTGTCCTGTACCCAATGTGGCACAGCATGGGAAGGGAAGCGGCCTTATCTGCCGCCCGGATGTTGCAGCAGATTTAATACAGGCTGCAAAAGCAGGAGGATTACCCGTCAGTGTAAAGACTAGGCTTGGTTTCACAGAAGTAGACGAATGGCAGGAGTGGCTGACACACGTATTGGAACAAGACATTGCTAATCTTTCCATTCATCTGCGTACTAGAGAGGAAATGAGCAAAGTGCCTGCTCATTGGGAGTTGATCCCGGAGATTAAAAAACTGCGTGACAAGGTAGCACCAGGTACACTTTTGACGATCAATGGGGATATTCCTGACCGGCAAACGGGCCTGAAGCTCGCCCTTCAATACGGTATTGATGGGGTTATGATCGGTCGTGGTATTTTCCATAATCCATTTGCCTTTGAAAAAGAAAAAAAAGATCACAGCAGTAAGGAATTACTTGATTTGTTACGTTTGCATTTAGATCTCCATGATAAATATTCAAAATTACAGCTGCGTTCGTTCAAGGCTCTTCATCGCTTTTTCAAGATATATGTTAAAGGATTCAGTGGGGCGAGTGCATTGAGAAATCAATTAATGAATACAGAGTCAACCGATGAGGTGCGGGCAGTGCTCGATAATTTTGAGAGGAAAAATGTTACTGCTGGGGCGGCGGGGGAACAGTAGAATGCTGTGCCCCCGAGAATAAATTCGGATTGTGAATTTCAAGGAGTGAATAGGATGACAACTTATTTAACACCATTTAAATTTAAAAATGGAGTCGAGCTTCGTAATCGCTATGTGATGGCACCAATGACGACGTATTCTGCTAATCGTGATGATACGGTATCTGATGAAGAATTGGCGTACTACCAAGAACGTTCCTATGGAGTAGGGGCAGTGATTACAGCATGTACATATGTCATTGCCAACGGTAAAGGATTCCCAGGGCAATTTGCGGCACATAAGGATGCTTATATGGACAGTTTGCATAAAGTGGCACAAGCAATACATAAAGGCGGTGCGAAAGCGATACTGCAAATTTATCACGGTGGCCGTCAGTCGCCACGTGAACTTGTCCCAAATGGCGATGTTGTCAGTGCTAGTGAAACGATAGCGGCAGATGGTGGCAAAGCGCGTGCATTAACGGTTGAGGAGATTCACGAAATCGTGAAAGCGTTTGGGGAAGCAACGCGCCGCGCTATTGAAGCAGGCTTTGATGGCGTTGAAATACATGGTGCAAATACGTATTTACTGCAACAATTTTTCTCTGGCTTCACAAACAAACGTAGTGATGAATATGGTGGGACACTTGAAAAACGGATGCGCTTCCCATTAGAAGTAATCGCAGAAGTGAATTCAGTAAAGCAACAATATGCTGATGATTCATTTATCGTTGGCTATCGGTTCAGTCCAGAAGAACCGGAAAAAGATGGTATTACACTCGATGATACGGTACGGCTTGTAGATACTTTAGCGAATGAGCCGCTGGATTACTTGCACATTTCACTCGGGGATTTCCGTTCATTAGCACGCCGTTATGAAGGGGAGAAAGAAAATCGAATTAAAATTATCCATCGTGTCATTAATGGCCGTGTACCGCTTATTGGTGTAGGCTCTATTTATTCGAAGGAAGATGCATTCGAAGCGATGGAAACGGGTGCAGAACTACTAGCACTAGGGCGGGCATTATTAATTGAGCCTCATTGGGTTGAAAAGGTTTCGGCAGGGGAAGAAGTCATTACCGAAATGGATATGGAGCGCGATAATGTTATTCCCGGACCGTTGATGCGAATGATGCAATCACATCCTGGCTGGGTACCTGGCGTAAAATAGGACACGAAAAAAGAGGTAGCCTTCTTCATATGAGGGTACTGCACCCGGGATAGAGTGAAAATCTATCTTCCGGGATGTTTATAAATGGCTAAATATAGTGATAAATATAGATAAGATAAATGTTTAGCGGGAGGTTTAGTATGGAAAGTGAAAAAGGAAAGTTGTCACCACATCAACTGGAAGAATTACTTGAAATATTAAAAGTACGTTTTGAGAAAAACATGAATCGCCATGAAGGACTGGAATGGGCTGAGGTACAAGCCAAGCTGGAAATAAATCCTGAAAAACTGTGGTCGCTTCATGAAATGGAAAGAACGGGCGGCGAACCTGATGTGATTGGACATGATAAACAGACGGGTGAATACATATTTTATGATTGTTCAGCGGAAAGTCCGAAGGGCCGCAGAAGTGTTTGTTATGACCGTGAGGCGCTGGAATCAAGGAAACAACACAAACCGCAAACCAGCGCTATCGACTTGGCTGTTGACATGGGAATTGAGATTTTAACAGAAGAACAATACCGTGAACTGCAGAAGTTAGGAAACTTTGATAATAAAACATCTAGCTGGGTGAAAACTCCTGATAGAATTAGAAAACTGGGCGGGGCTATCTTTTGTGATCGACGCTACGACACTGTTTTTGTGTACCACAATGGTGCAGATTCCTACTATGCTGCCAGGGGTTTCCGTGGCTCGCTTAAGGTATAAACAGATACCTTGGATGTAAGAACGTAGGAGTCAAATACCATGAAGAGATTTTCGCTATAAGGCTGTATCATTGCTGAATCATTGCCAAGAAAAGGCTGTAAACCACTGCATTAACGCAGGAGTTTACAGCTTTTTTTCTTTTACTGCTAAGTATTAATTGAAAAATGAATAAAAACGAAATAGGGAAAGTTATCTTAAGAGTAATAGTAGGTCTTACCTTTTTTATTCATGGATTATCAAAGTTTCAAGGTGGAATTTCAAATACTGTAGGCTTCTTTGATAGTCTAGGGGTCCCGGGATTTATGGCGTATGTTGTTGCAGTAATTGAGTTAGTTGGTGGTATCGCATTAATTCTAGGGCTTGGAACACGAATTGTTACCCTGTTATTTGCATTAATAATGATAGGGGCTATTTTTACTGCAAAACTTTCACTAGGTTTTCTTGGCAATGGGCAAATGGCAGGATATGAACTTGACCTTGTATTATTAGCGGCTTCCCTATATTTTGTCTTTGCAGATAAATCAACATTTTCATTAGATCAGAAGTTTTTTCAATCATAAAAAGTACTCTAGGAGGACGATCTATATGGGATTTCACAGTAAACCAACCACATTTATTAGCCATGTAATAGTGAAAGTGGAAAATTTACAACGTTCAATTGAGTTTTATCAAAATGTCCTGGGATTCGATATCTTAGAACAAACAGCTTCAACAGTAAAACTAACAACTGATGGAAAAACAAGCTTTCTATCGCTGGAACAGCCTGAAAATGTTATTCCAAAACAAGGAAAAACAACTGGTTTGTATCATTTTGCGATTCTATTACCAGATCAATCGGATTTAGCCAATATTGTCATTCATTTGGTGGATAGAGGAATTCGTTTTGGGTCTTCAGATCATCTAGTTAGTGAAGCATTGTACCTGCATGATCCAGATGGGAATGAGATTGAAATTTACCGTGATCGGGCGCCGATTGAATGGAATTGGAAGGGCGACGAAGTGGATATGGCGGTTGACCCAATTGATTTTGAAAAATTGCTCATGCATGCTACTCCGGGTAAACCTTGGCAAAGAATGCCTGATGAAACGGTAATGGGTCACATTCATTTACATGTGTCAGAATTAAAGAAAACAGAAGAATTTTATGTAAAAGGGCTGGGAATGGACGTAGTCAATCGATTCGGAGGGCAGGCATTATTCCTTTCTTACGGAAAATATCACCATCATGTAGGGGTCAACACATGGAATGGCGTTGGGGCACCATCTCCTGCCAAAAATAGTGTAGGTCTTGAATCGTTTACGCTCCTATTTGATAATGAAGGAGCTCGTCAACAAACGGTTACGAATTTGAAGCAGATTGGTGCGGAGGTAGGAGAAGAAAACAATCATTTTATCACCTATGATCCTTCTGGCAATCGCATCGAGTTAGCTTTGTAAAGATGGGAGGAATCCAGTTTGGCTGCTAAAGAAGGTGCTGGTATGGAAATTGGTATATACACACTTGCAGATATTGGTCCAGACCCCTTAAATGGAAAGACGATAAGTGCTAAGGAACGAGTAAAAGAAATCATTCAAGCCGCAAAACTTGCTGATGAAGCAGGGCTTGATGTATTTGGAGTTGGAGAGCATCATCGCCTAGATTACGCTTCCTCTTCTCCTGCAGTTGTATTGGCGGCTATTGCACAAGTGACAAAACAAATTAGATTAACAAGTACAACAAGCGTTTTAAGTACGCTTGACCCTGTTCGTCTATTTGAAGATTTTGCTACTTTGGATTTAATTTCGGAAGGGCGAGCCGAAATACTGGCTGGCAGGGGAGCATTTATCGAATCATTTCCTCTATTTGGATATAGTACAAACGATTATAATGAATTGTTTGAAGAACATATGGACCTCCTGTTACAACTGGCTGAAAAGGAGACTATCACGTGGTCAGGGAAGTTCCGTTCTCCTTTAAAGGATGCTGAAATTGCCCCAAGGCCGGTACAAGAAAAATTACCCATTTGGATTGGGGTCGGAGGTACACCCGAAAGTGCTGTTCGTGCTGGAAGATTTGGGGTGGGAATGGCCTTAGCGATTTTGGGTGGTAATCCTAGTCGTTTTAAACTGCTGGTCGATTTTTATCGTCAAGCCGGAATAGCCGCCGGCCATGCACCACATGACTTAAAGGTTGGGGTAACCGGCCATGCTTACCTAGCTAAGACAACCCAGCAGGCCAAAGACGAGTTCTATCCTTATTACTCCAATTACTGGGGATATGTGAACCGTCAACGGGGAATGGGTACTAGGATGTCAAGGGATGACTTTGAACATATGGCTAGTCCGGAAACTGCTTTGTTTGTGGGGAGTCCACAGGAAGTTGTCGAAAAAATCCTTAAACAACACGAGCTCTTCGGGCACCAACGGTTCCTTGCCCAGTTAGATATAGGTGGACAGCCTTTTAAGAATGTAGCAAAAGGTATTGAGTTGTTGGCAACGGAAATTGCTCCAATTGTCCGAAGAGAAACTAGTAAATAACGTCATGCTACAGGAAGCCGGCTCCCACATGGAGGCCGGCTTCTTTTTTTATTTTTTAATCGGAGGACTGTTACTATCAACAAGAAAAGGAAGGAAATTGTTTTCTTCAGTATTTCCGTAAAATTTCTCCTGTATTTCTTGATTCGCTCTCTCTGCTTCTGAATTTGCCTCAGACGTTCCTCGATAATCATAGTCCTTGAATTGTTCACTCATTTTTACATTTGCTTCTTTAGTCGAATTGTGATTTTGGTCTTGGGTTGACAATCGGATTCTCCTCATTTTTTATTGAAAAATCTTTCATAAATAATTCTTTAAGAAGGCATTCTATAAGAAGAAAAAGATTCCTAAAACACTTGTAAAGATATTATGTGCCAAGCAAGGCAAACTTAAACCACACCATATTTAGGGGGTTAAAAAAATGAAGTGGATGAAAAATGCTGGTTTATTAATGGTTATAACAGCTTTAATGATGTTTTCTGCAGCATGTGGAGGCGGAGACAAAAATGATACCGGTGGTGGCAATGGCGATGGTGAAGTTTCCGGATCGCTGGTGGTCTCCGGCTCTTCTGCGATGCAGCCTTTGGTAGCAGCCGCAGCAGAGGAGTTCATGGCTGAAAACCCTGGCGCGGATCTTCAGGTGAATGCAGGTGGTTCTGGTACAGGCCTATCTCAAGTGGCGGAAGGTTCAGTTGATATTGGAAATTCCGACGTTTTTGCAGAGGAAAAAGAGGGAATCCCTGCCGAAGAGCTTGTTGATCATAAAGTGGCAGTAGTCGGGATTACGGCCGCAGTAAATCCAAATGTAGGAATTAAAGATATCTCAAAAGCAGATTTAATTAAAGTTTTTACAGGTAAAATTACCAACTGGAAGGAAGTTGGCGGGAAAGATCAAAAGATTGTCCTGGTAAACCGTCCGGATGCCTCGGGTACACGTGCTATCTTCAATAAATTTGCTCTTGACGGTGCGACTCCTGCCGAAGGAATTACAGAGGATTCATCTAACACGGTGAAGAAGATTCTAACCGAAACGGAAGGTGCAGTTGGCTATCTTGCTTTCTCGTATTTCACAGATGATTCGATTACTCCTCTTTCTGTCGATGGGGTTGAACCAACCGAAGAAAATGTTCAAAGCGGTAAATTTCCAATCTGGGCTTACCAGCATTCTTATACAAAAGGTGAACCTAAAGGCCTTGCAAAAGAATTCCTGGACTTTTTGATGTCTGCCGATATCCAAAACACATTATTAAAAGAGCAAGGCTATTTACCTGTGACAAAAATGAAAGTAGAACGAGATGTAGAGGGGAATATCAAGAATCTCTAAAAATTGCAAGGGTAAATGCAGTAAAAAGCATTTACCCTATTAAGTCGTAAAGAGGTGTTTTGGTGCATTATGGAAAAAACAATTCCTGCTAAGGACCGATTATTGAAATCAGGAAAAAGTGGATTAGGGAATGAAACACGTGGCAGGGTCCTAGTAATACTATGTGCGGTGATTATGATTGCCGTTACGATCTCTATCACCATTTTCTTAGCAACAAAGGGGTTACAGTCATTTATAAGAAATGGTGTCAGCCTGATCGAATTTATAACCAGCACAGAATGGAATCCCACCAATAAAGCAAATCCAGCATATGGGGCATTCCCGTTTATTTTTGGCTCATTTGCTGTTACCCTGCTTTCAGCGTTAGTGGCGGCCCCGCTTGGGGTTGGTGCTGCAATATTTATGACAGAAATTGCTCCTTCGTGGGGAAAAAAGGTATTACAGCCTGTTATTGAACTTCTGGTCGGAATTCCATCAGTTGTTTACGGGTTTATCGGACTTTCAGTGCTGGTTCCGTTTATCAGGGAAAATATCGGCGGGCTCGGGTTTAGTTTATTAGCAGGAACGGTTGTACTATCCATTATGATTCTACCGACAATAACGAGTATTGCTACTGATGCAATGAGTTCGCTGCCTAAAAATCTTCGTGAAGGTTCCTATGCGTTAGGGGCAACTCGCTGGCAAACCATCTGGAAAGTCTTAATTCCTGCAGGGTTACCCACGCTGTTGACAGCTGTTATTCTTGGAATGGCGCGAGCATTTGGGGAGGCATTAGCAGTCCAAATGGTAATCGGAAATGTAAGGGATTTACCTTCCAGTTTCCTTGATGCATCTGCGACTCTCACGACAATCATCACGTTAAATATGGGTCATACCACATACGGAAGCGTTGAAAACAATACACTGTGGTCGATGGGCCTAATACTATTAATCATGTCATTCGTGTTTATTATCCTCATCCGCTATATATCATCAAGGAGGAAAATGCAATGAACAGCAAATCAGCAGATCGAATTGCGACAGGTGTATTTGTTGCGATAGCTGTCATCATCATATCCGTTTTAGTCGGATTGTTTTCCTATATTCTAGTAAATGGTTTAACCCATATATCTGTGGATTTTTTAACATCGCCCTCTAGTAATGTTCGTGCTGGCGGCGGAATTCGAGATCAATTATTTAACTCATTTTATATCCTGGTTTTAACCATGTTAATTTCTGTGCCGCTTGGCTTAGGCGGTGGAATTTATATGGCAGAGTATGCAAAGCCGGGAAAGGTTACAGATATCATCAGGTCTTGTATTGAGGTTTTATCCTCATTACCGTCGATTGTCATCGGAATGTTCGGCTTATTGATGTTTGTTAATTTAACTGGTTGGGGATATACCATACTAGGAGGATCATTAGCACTGACAGTATTTAACCTTCCTGTTCTGGTTCGAGTCAGTGAGGATGCCATCCGGTCGATTCCGCGTGAATTAAAGGAAGGAAGTCTTGCCCTCGGAATTACACATTGGCATACGATTAAAACGATTCTTTTACCTAGTGCTTTTCCATCGATATTAACGGGCGCCATTCTTGCCTCAGGTCGTGTATTTGGTGAAGCAGCTGCCCTTTTGTTTACAGCAGGTCTTTCCACACCAAGACTGAATTACTTAGATTGGAATCCATTTTCTGAGCGGTCGCCTTTAAATATCTTCCGGCCCGCTGAAACACTTGCTGTCCATATTTGGTCTGTTAATACTCAAGGGCTCATCCCGGATATTGAGGATGTTTCAAATGGGTCTGCTGCAGTCTTAGTTATTTCTGTATTGATTTTTAATTTATTGGCAAGGTGGATTGGCACAATAATTCATAAAAGAATCACAGCAACGAGATAAAAGGCTGGTGAGATCATTTGAGTGAACTAATCTTGCAGGTAGAAAATTTGGAAATCTTTTATGGTGAGAAACGTGCCGTAAATGGAATTTCAATGGATATTGAAAAAAACTCGATCACCGCACTAATTGGACCTTCAGGGTGTGGAAAGTCAACATTTTTACGCACGATTAATCGAATGAATGATTTAATTCCCGGGGCTAGGGCTGAAGGTAAAATCATTTATGAAGATATAAATTTATTATCAGACCAAGTAAATGTTGTCGCATTACGAAAAGAAATTGGGATGGTTTTTCAAAAACCCAACCCATTCCCGAAATCGATCTATGATAATATTACCCACGCATTGAAATATAATGGGATAAAAAAGAAGAGTAAGTTAGACGAAATTGTCGAGGAAAGTCTGAAGAAAGCGGCGTTATGGGATGAAGTAAAGGATCGGCTCCACAAATCGGCTTTATCACTCTCGGGTGGTCAGCAGCAGCGTCTTTGTATTGCGAGGACCATTGCAATGAAACCGGCGGTAATGCTCCTTGATGAACCTTCTTCTGCGCTAGACCCGATTTCCAATGCGAAGGTAGAAGAACTAATTATTGAGTTGAAAGAGGATTATTCCATTATTATTGTTACACATAACATGTCGCAAGCATCACGGATTTCTGATAAGACGGCATTCTTTTTTAGCGGTGATTTAATTGAATATGATGTAACCGAAAAAATTTTTACTACTCCTTCAAAAAAGAAGACGGAGGAATATATTTCAGGACGGTTCGGATAGGAGGAAACTTGAGTGTCCGCCATTTCAACAGCAAGAACGGTTTTTGATATAAAAGATTTAAATTTATGGTATGGGAACCATCATGCTCTAAAAAAGATTAATTTTCCAATCATAAAAAAAGAAGTGACAGCTATAATAGGTCCTTCGGGTTGTGGTAAATCGACTTTTATAAAAACGTTGAATTTGATGATTAATTATGTTCAAAATGTAAAAATGACAGGCGAAATTAATTTCGACAGACAAAATATTTTAAATGACAAATTGGACCTAGTTGAATTGCGAAAAAAGGTGGGCATGGTTTTCCAAAAAGGAAATCCGTTCCCTCAATCTATATATGATAATGTGGCGTATGGACCCAGAATTCATGGAACCAATAGAAAGCCGCATCTTGACGATATTGTCACTAAATCATTGATGGATGTAGCGTTGTGGGATGAAGTAAAAGATCGTTTAAATGCACCTGCTCTTGGTCTTTCCGGTGGGCAGCAGCAAAGGTTGTGTATTGCCAGAGCTCTTGCAACAAAGCCGGATGTCTTATTAATGGACGAGCCAACATCAGCGCTAGATCCTATCTCAACACTAAAAATTGAAGAATTGATCCTAACTCTAAAAGAGAAATATACAATTGTCATTGTTACGCATAATATGCAGCAAGCATCAAGGGTATCAGATAAAACAGCTTTCTTTTTAATGGGAGAACTAATTGAGCTTGATGAGACTTCAACGATTTTTTCAAACCCAGCAGATGAAAGAACGGAAGGTTATATTACGGGAAGATTTGGATAATAGGGGTGAAACAATATGAATACAAGATCAAATTTCGATAACAATTTAAAACAATTAAACGACCTGCTAATCGAGATGGCACGGAAATCAGAGACTGCAATAAAAGAAAGTATAAACACCCTCATTCATCAAGATTTGGAGAAGGCGAAGGAAATTATTCAAAATGATAACATCATTGATGAATTAGAACATGAAATAAACAATAAAGCAATTGTATTAACGGCCAAGGAGTCCCCTGTTGCTAGAGATCTTAGAAAAATTATCGTCGCGCTGAAAATATCTTCAGAAGTAGAACGAATTGCTGATAATGCGGTTAATATTGCAAAGTCCACCATACATATTGGCAGTGAAAAGCTAATAAAAGAAATTGTTGATATTCCCAAAATGATGAATCTGGCACTAGAAATGTTAAGTGATTCACTTTCAGCCTTCTTAAAAGAAGATGTGGACCTGGCAAAACAATGTGCTGCGAAGGATGACAAAGTGGATGAAATGTACGGAGTATTAGTTAAAGAACTTATGGGGTATATCCAGCAGAACCCAGAGAAAACGAATCAAATTACCCAGTTAGCTTTTGTGTGCAGGTATATCGAAAGGATTGCGGACCATTCGACTAACATTGCTGAGCATGTTATATACCTCGTGACGGGAAAACGCTATGATTTGAATGCATAATGAAAAAGGCTGTCGACCCTAACTAAAATAGGTGAGACAGCCTTTAAGTGGATATAATTGTGTTACATTCGGTTTTATTTCAGTTGATTTTCGGTTCTTCCAACTTATAGCCAATTCCACGTAATGTTTTAATATAAACAGGCTTTCTTGTGTTTTCTTCAATCTTGTCACGTAAATGGGAGATATGAACATCCACGATTCTTGAATCACCAGAAACATCATAATTCCAAACAGCATTAAGCAATTGATCGCGGGATTGTATCCTGTTTTTATTTTTGGCAAGATGAAGCAGGAGTTCAAATTCCTTTAAAGTTAGATCTAAAAGTGTATCTCGGAAGCTGGCTTCATATTTGTCGGGAAAGATGATTAATTCCCCAATTACAATTGAAGCATCTTCCATTTCTGTGTTAATTCCAGGTTCAGGTTGAGTATGGACCCTTCTAAGGATAGCTTTTACTCTAGCAACCACCTCTCTGGGACTAAAAGGCTTAACAATATAATCATCAGCTCCAAATTCAAGACCTAATATTTTGTCAAGCTCACTGTCCTTTGCTGTAAGCATGACGATTGGAGTATTGATTTTTTCTTGTCTAAGCCTCCTGCAAACTTCTAGTCCATCTAATTTTGGAAGCATTAAATCCAAGATGATTAGATCAAGTGTTTCAGTTTCTGCAATATTTTTTCCAACTTCCCCATCCATTGCTATGATGACCTCAAACCCTGCCTGCTCCAAGTTATATTGAAGCAAAGTAACGATTGAAGGTTCATCATCGACTACTAGTATTCTATGTTTCATATTCCCCTCCCCCAATACACATTACAATTTCAATTCTATTAAACAATCGTTAATGCTTTATTAAGTTAATGTAAAGAATTATTAATTTCGTGCTTAATTGCGGGAGGGGAGTCTATTTTGGAAAGGTAAATAAAACAAACCAAGACCTTTTACATAACATTTACGTCTATTTTAAATCTAATTAATATCTAATTAACAGCCAATTAACACTATTGATTTATAGTAATAACCGTAAGAACAAAAGCATTCTAAAAAACTATGAATCAATGGGAGGAATTTTTTCACATGAAACGTCTAAAACATCTTAGCCTGCTTACATTACTTTCGGCCTTAATGATCGTCATGGCCGCTTGTGGAGGCGGAACTTCAACTGAAAAATCAGAAGGTAATGCCAGCAAAGAAGCACCAAAGACGGAAGAAAAGAAAGAACTATCAGGTTCATTAGTCATCTCCGGTTCATCTGCCATGCAGCCATTGGTAGCTGCTGCAGCTGAAGAATTTATGGCAGAAAATCCGAACGTGGATATTCAAGTAAATGCAGGCGGTTCTGGTACAGGTTTATCACAGGTTGCAGAAGGTTCGGTTCAAATCGGAAACTCTGACGTTTTTGCTGAGGAAAAAGAAGGAATTCCTGCGGACGAGCTTGTTGACCACAAAGTGGCTGTCGTTGGTATGACAGCAGCAGTTAACCCAAAAGTGGGAATTAAAGATATTAAGAAAGATGATTTGATTAAAGTATTCACTGGTAAAATCACAAACTGGAAAGAGCTTGGTGGAGAAGATCAAAAAATCGTTTTAGTTAACCGTCCTGACTCTTCTGGTACAAGAGCTATTTTCAATAAATTTGCCTTGGATGGTGCTACACCAGCTGAAGGAATTACAGAAGATTCATCCAACACAGTTAAAAAGATCATTAGCGAAACTGACGGAGCGATTGGCTACCTGGCATTCTCCTATTTTACAGATGATACTGTAACACCATTAGCAATCGATGGCGTAGAAGCAACTGCAGAAAACGTTCAAACTGGTGATTTCCCTGTATGGGCATACCAGCATTCCTATACGAAGGGTGAGCCTACTGAGCTTGCAAAAGCATTCCTTGACTATTTAATGTCAGATGATATCCAAACAACTTTATTAAAAGAACAAGGATATCTTCCTGTAACAAAAATGAAAGTAGAACGTGATGTCGAAGGAAAACAATCTAATATCTAATTAAACTGAACTAAAATCCGCTTTCCAAAAATGGAAGGCGGATTTTTTGCTATATATGAACCAAAGTGGTAAAACAGAGAGGACAATTATGGCTGCTAATAATTCCATTTATTTAGCTATTGTGTGTCAAATTACACATCTGTTATGCTAATGCTGTGCTATCTTTTGTATATATAACTTTTGGAGGTAATAAAACAATGCAAACTACCTTGGAAAACCCGAAAAATACCAAAAGTGACAAACTGCCATTTTCAAGAACCAATCCATTTCAAGCGAAGGTTCTTACGAATATTAATTTGAATGGGGAAGGCTCCAGTAAGGAAACAAGACATATTGAATTATCATTAGAAGGTTCCGGTCTAACCTACAATCCGGGTGATGCACTTGGTATTGTTCCATCGAATGATCCTGAACTTGTAGCTTCCCTTCTTAAGGAAATGGGGTGGGAGGACCAAGCGATTGTAACAGTAGGAAAGCAGGGTGAAGCACTTTCACTAAAGGAAGCGCTAACAAACTACTGCGAAATCACTCTGTTGACGAAAAAGATTTTACAGCAGGCAGCGGCTTTCAGTGAAAATGAAGAGCTCCAAACGCTGGTACAGGTTGAAAATGCCGACCAACTAAAACAATATTGCAATGGCCGTGATTTACTTGATATGCTGCGTGATTTTGGTCCATGGAAAGCTTCTGCCCAGGATATTGTTTCCATGTTAAGAAAAATGACGCCGCGCCTTTATTCGATTGCCAGCAGCATTGCCGCCAATCCGAATGAAGTTCATCTAACCATCGGTGCTGTACGCTACACGGCGCACGGACGAGACCGCAAAGGCGTTTGCTCTGTTTTATGCGCTGAACGTGTTCAGGATGGTGATACACTTCCAGTCTTTGTGCAGGGTAATAAACACTTCCATTTACCTGAATCACAGGAGCAAGATATTATCATGGTTGGCCCTGGGACAGGCATTGCACCATTCCGTTCTTTTATTCAGGAACGTGCGGTGAATAAGGCGACTGGCCGTTCATGGTTATTCTTTGGTGACCAGCACGCAGCTACAGATTTCCTCTATCAAGCTGAGTTGGAAAAATATCTGCAAGATGGTGTGTTGACAAAACTTGATGCTGCCTTTTCCCGTGATAGTGATCAAAAGGTGTATGTGCAGCACAAAATGCTTGAACATGGTAAGGAATTATTTGACTGGTTACAAAATGGGGCTACTTTCTTCGTTTGCGGGGACAAAGAACATATGGCGAAGGACGTCCATGAAGCACTGATTAATGTAATCGAAAAAGAAGGTTCCATGTCTCGTGAGGAAGCTGAAGCATATCTGCAAAACATGCAGAAGCAAGGTCGTTATCAACGTGATGTATATTAAAATTAGAAGAAATCCTCTGTTCTGGAGGATTTCTTTTTATTTCCAGTGATTATCTATAAGAATTTATTTTTGAAAATTATGATAAAATTGAAAAAGGAAATCTTATAGAACAAAGGTGATTTAGATGAAGATCGTACCATCAAAAAAAACACAAAACATGGCGACAAGTATTTTTACCGAATTGGCTGATAAAAAACGTGAGGCAATGAAGAAGGGGATTGAGGTCATTGATTTAAGTGTCGGCAGTCCAGATATGCCGCCGCCGGCTATTGTGGTGGATACATTGGTCCAATATAGCAAAGATACAACAAAATATGGCTATACATTAAGAGGAATACATGAGTTCCATGAGGCAGTGGGGTATTTTTACAAACAGCGCTATGGAGTTGAACTTAATCCGACTAAGGAAGTATTGCAGCTGATGGGTTCACAGGATGGATTGTCACATTTGGCAACTGCCATGATTGAACAGGGTGATTATGTTCTTGTCCCGGATCCTGGCTACCCCATTTATGAACAAGGGGTCATGATTGCCGGCGGTTCTATTTATCCAATGCCGCTATTGGAGGAAAATAACTACCTGCCAAAATTGACCCAGATTCCACTGGAAGTTTTACATAAAACGAAAATGATGATTATCAGTTATCCGGGAAATCCGGTTACGGCTTTGGCAAGTAAAGAGTTTTTCGAGGAAGTAGTGGAATTCGCTAAGAAATATAAAATATTGGTTGTGCATGATTTTGCCTACTCAGAACTGATTTTTGATGATAACCCGCAAATTAGCTTTATGTCTGTTGAAGGGGCAAAAGAAGTAGGGATCGAATTCAATTCCTTGTCGAAAACCTTTAATATGGCTGGATGCCGGATTGGCTACGCTGTTGGCAACGAAGAAGCCTTAAAGATTTTGGCTTCGTTTAAGTCCAATATTGATTATGGGGTTTTTTATCCGATTCAAATGGCGGCGGTCTCCGCGCTTACTTCTGATTATAGTGTGCTTAGGGAACAATTAAAAGAATACCAGAGACGCAGAGATATTTTGATTGCCGGACTTGAGGAAGGCGGCTGGGAAGTAGCTAAGTCACCGGCCACAATGTTTGTTTGGGCAAAGATTCCTGCTGGATGGACATCAAGAAAATTTGCTTTTGAATTAATTGAAAAAGCAGGAGTGGCAGTGGTTCCTGGGGATGCCTTCGGAACACAAGGGGAAGGTTATGTCAGGATGGCACTTGTCCAATCCCCTGAAAAGTTGGCAAATGCAGCGAAACGGATTCAGAAATTTCTTCAAGAGCATAGCAAGTTGCAATATAAATAGTAATAGTCCAAAAGCCCTTTTCTTAGGAAAGGGCTTTTGGTGTTTTAAAGGAATAATCTATGAAATTCGACAATTATTAGTAGAAACGTCTGACGTTGAACTGTAATGCAAGAGAAATGTTGTCGATTTTTTGTAATATTTTTCAACATTAAATTACAATTACATTACAAATCCGACACATTCATTGTTTTTCGTTGAGTCGGCATATAAACTATAAATATATTAGACGAACGAAAAAATGCTAAGTTACAAGAGGAGTTTTGTAATGATGAAAAAATTTATTAAATATACCATATCGGCTGTCGTTCTTGCCAGTATGATTCAAGTAACAACACCTACATACGCTGAAAGAATTAAGAAAAGTGATATTGAAGCACAAAAGACTCAAGTAGAAGATGTTGAAACACAATTACAACAATTGGGCGACCGTATCTCCATTGCAATGGAGAAAGTTCAACAACTAAATCAACAAATTCAAACACAACAAGGCAAAATTGAAGAAGCAAAGGTTGAAATCGAGCAGGCCCAACAAGACTTGGATACGCACAAAGAGATTTATGCTGAACGATTAAAGAGCATCCAGGCGGAAGGGAAAACGTCCGTTGCTACTTATGCTGAATTTTTACTTTCATCTGGTGACCTTTCCCAGTTTTTAACTCGTTTCAGTGCAATCTCGTTGATTATTGAAAAAGATACTGACATGTTAAATAGTTTAAAAGAAAAGCAGCAAGTGTTAGAAGATGCAAAACAAAAATTACAAACAGAACTAGCAAACCTAAACATCAGTAAAGAACAAGTAGCTGCCGAACAAAAAAAGATTCAAGAAGATAAAGTAATAGCTGAAAGAATACTAGCTGAAAAGAAAGATGAACTACAAAACTTACAAACTGCATTTGCCCAACAAGAAGAGAAAGATCGTCAGGAGCAGTTAGCTCGAGAAGAGGCAGCGCGCCAAGCAGCAGCACAACGTGCAGCCGCCGCAGCTGCAGCCCGTCAGAGCTCAGCCCAGCAGCCAGCAGCTCAATCTTCAAGCCGTAGCTCAGCAGCAAGCTCAGCACCATCAATTGCAGTGAATGTACCAGCCTCTGCATCAGCAAGTAGTGTCATTTCTTATGCAAA
The DNA here is from genome assembly GCF_055381825.1 of Neobacillus sp. B24. Lineage (NCBI taxonomy): Bacteria > Bacillati > Bacillota > Bacilli > Caryophanales > Bacillaceae > Neobacillus > Neobacillus sp. B24. Next base: position 1,335,226 of record NZ_AP035777.1, read on the forward strand.
ACAATTCTTGGGCACTCCGTACGTTTGGGGTGGTACAACGCCATCTGGATTTGACTGTTCCGGATTTACATCCTATGTATTTAGAAATGCAGCAGGCATCAGTCTTCCAAGGGTATCACGTGATCAGCAAAGAACTGGAACCAGTGTTTCTTTAAGCCAAGTACAACCAGGAGATTTAGTCTTTAGAGGCAGCCCAGCTTACCACGTCGGCATTTACATTGGCGGAGGACAATACATCCATGCACCGCAAACAGGTGATGTTGTAAAAATATCTTCTTTCAATCCGGCTAAATTCACAAATGCAAGAAGAGTATTACCTTAATACAAATCATATGTTAAGTAGCCCTATCTTAGGATAGGGCTTTTGTGTTTTATAAAAACTGTTAATTATCCGAATAATCTATTTTACAAAATTATGGAAGTGTGTAATAATAAAGGAAATTTGCGAGGAGGGAAGTAAGTTTATGGAACCAGCTAATTGCCAATGTTAATTTTTCAAAAATTAATATGTATTTTGTAATGAGTATTCATTTTTCCTAAAGTTGATTAGGTTTATTTGGCATGCTCTTTATGGAATCAGGCAATGTGGATGGTAACTTACTTTACTGAAATCGGAATAATGATTAATTACTTGGCGAACGGGAAACGAGCATTTTTTGTGCCCTAATTTTTGCACAGGTAGATTATATTCATGACGAATTTTTAGACTGTAAGAAGAACCTATCTTCTTATGGTCTTTTTTATTATCAAAATTAAATAGTATTGGAAGTGCTGCTTTGCTCTGTCCATAAAGGCATGAACTATATTATGGATGAAAGAGGGTATTTGAAATGTTGGAAATGAAGTTAATAGGCGTGAAAAAGTTTATGGAGGCCACGCTCGTTGTTGAAAATATCAGTTTTGAAGCATATGAAGGAGATAAGGTCGGCATTGTCGGGGCAAATGGAAGCGGAAAGAGTACGATTCTGAAACTGATTGCCGGGGTCGAACAGATGCATTATTACCCGGGTTATCCGCAAACCTCTAGCTACGGGTATGATGAAGGACTAATCAATTTGCCGCGCGGGGCAACCAGGGCTTACCTTGAACAAACGCCGGTTTATCCTGAAGGCCTGAAAGTGATCGATGTATTAAACTTTGCTTTCGAAGAAGTAGATGACATCGAGAAACAAATGCGTGAATTGGAACTGCAAATGCAGAATCTTGAAGGGGAGCCGCTTGAAAAAGCGCTAAACAAGTACAGCAATCTACTTCCGTTATTTGAAGTAAAGGGTGGATATGAGCGGGAGGAAAAACTAAGCAAGGTTTGCACGGGACTCCGTTTTTCAGAAAGCTTTTTAAACAAAGAGTTTGATTTATTAAGCGGCGGAGAAAAAACGACGGTCGTTCTAGGGAAACTGTTAATTCATAATCCGGACATTTTGCTGCTCGATGAGCCGACAAACCATCTGGATATGGAAGCGATTGAATGGCTGGAAGGTTATCTAAAGACCTATAAAGGGATTATCATTATTGTCTCCCATGACCGTTATTTTCTGGATAATGTTGTCAATAAAATTGTTGAAATTGAGGACATGAGATCCATCGCTTACAAAGGCAACTATTCTTCCTTTGTAAACCAAAAAGAAGAAAATATGCGGATTCAGTTTGAGCATTTTCGTGAGCAGCAAAAGAAAATTAACTCGATGGAACAGACAGTGAAAGATCTGCGTGACTGGGCACTGCGCGGCGGCAATGACAAGTTTTTTAGAAGAGCAGCAAGTATTCAGAAGCGCCTGAATAAATTGGATCGAATTGATAAGCCCATTTTTGAGAGACGGAATATGAGACTTGATCTCAAAGCAGCAGAGCGATCCGGGAACGAGACGATTAAGGCTGGCGGACTCACGAAAAGCTATGGAGACAAGGTGATTTTCAAAAACAGTAATGTCCTCATAGAGTATGGCGAAAGGGTTGGACTCATCGGGCCAAATGGCAGCGGTAAAACGACTTTCTTAAAAATGCTGTTAGGGGAAGAGGAGCCAGATGCTGGTGTCGTGGAACTGGGTGCGAATGTGATGGCTGCGTATTTACCGCAGAAGATTACATTTAACGATGAAGAACTTACAGTGCTGGAAGCGTTCCGGGAGAATATTTCAATTCTGGAGGGCAAAGCTCGTGAATACTTGTCCAAATTCATGTTTTATAAAAACAGCGTCTTCAAAAAGGTAAAGCATTTATCTGGCGGCGAGCGAATCAGGCTGAAGCTTGGCATGCTCTTGTATCAGGATATTAATTTATTGATCCTTGATGAGCCGACAAACCACCTGGATATCGATTCAATTGAAACGCTGGAGGAAGCACTTGAGGACTTTAAAGGGACCATTTTCTTTATCTCGCATGACCGCTATTTTATCAATAAAATCGGCAAACGGGTGGTTGCCCTCGAGGACTATAATCTAAAAAGCTATCTTGGAAATTACGATTATTATAGGAGTGAAAAGGCGAAGTTGATCCGGCAGGAGGAACCACAGAAAAAGCCAGTTGAAAAAGTGGAAAAGAAGCAAAAAGCAAAGGGTCCTGCCATGAAGCTGGAAGCTGTAGAAGCCAAAGTGCTGGCAAAAATACAAAATCTCGAAAATGAAATAAGCGAGCTCGATCACGCCATGGCTGACGGTCAACTAGACTATGAGGAGCTAAATAGGCTGTACCAAAGGAAACAAATAGTAAGCATAGAGCTGGAAGAAGTATTGGAAACGTGGTTGGATATTAGTTAGGAAGCGGGGGTGGATTACTGCTTCAATGTGACAAGAAGGAAGCAGGAACATAACCCTGCTTCTTGTATTTTATAATTAGAAAAAATTTTTTTGTTTTAGTTAAATTCTCTTCCAGATTTTTATAGGTTCATAAGGGGTCCGTACTTTTCGGTTGGGGGATCAGCTTAAGCACCTGAGTTGATAATAGACGGAGAGATCAAACATGATCTACTGGTCACTGCCAGGGATGAAAATTGATTTGATGCACAGCCACTAAAGAACTATATTTTCCTTTTTTTGTCTAAACTGACTATTAACAGATCAAAGGCCGTCGGAATATTGGTGTTTTTAACCCGAGGAGAAATCCGGCCTATTGCACGTACGAGTACCGCCGATTGTTGCCTCGAGCACGTGTATAAAACTACCTTACTTAAAAAGTGCATGATCTGTTAGTCTATTAATGAAAAGAGGAATCCTCATGGATGCTATTCGGAAATGTTGTGCTGGTTTGGATGTTCATCAAGAATCAATTACTGCTTGTATTTTGGACAGTCCATTAGATCGAAAACCTAAGCCGCTAATCAAAAGTTTTGGAACAACAACTCGAGAGTTACTTCAACTGCAAGATTGGTTAGCTGAACACAACTGTACGGAAGTAGCTATGGAAAGTACCGGTGTTTATTGGAAATCGGTATGGAACATCCTTGAATCGTCTTGTAAACTTACGCTTGCCAATCCTGCTCATATTAAAAACATGCCAGGGCGCAAGACTGATGTAAAGGATGCTCAATGGATTGCTCAACTGCATCGATGTGGTCTCATTCAAGCCAGCATGGTTCCCGCCCAGGATATTCGAGATCTACGAGACCGAACTCGCTATCGCCAAAAACTAGTACATATGATTGCATCAGAGAAGAATCGTATTCATAAGTTATTACAAGATGCCAACATCAAACTAACCACGTTCGTTTCTGATTTGTTTGGAGTTTCCGGACGGACCCTTCTAGAAAAACTTATGGACGGCGAAGTGTTAGATGAAGAACAAGTGAGAGGCTTGGTTAAAACAAAACTTAAGAAAAAGGTACCTCAACTAGTAGATGCTTTAAATGGAAAGGTACGACTGCATCATCGTGAAATGATACGTATGCACATGGACACCGTAAAGTTTTTGGAAAAAAAGGTAGAAGAGCTTGAGCAATCCATTCAAGAACTACTGAAACCATATGAAAAAGAAGTTGAACTCCTGGAGACGATTCCTGGGATTAAAACTGATGCCGCGGCGAGCATCATTGCAGAAATTGGAACCAAAATGGATCTTTTCCAAACAGAAGCTCATTTGGCTTCATGGGCTGGAATATGTCCAGGAAATAACGAAAGTGCAGGTGTTAAAAAAAAATCCAAATCCCGTAAAGGGAACAAGCATTTAAAGGCTATGCTTTGTCAATCCGTATGGGCTATAAATGCAAAAAAAGATTGTAGAATCACATCTTTCTTTCATCGAGTGAAGAGACGACAAGGGGACAAAAAAGCAGTTATGGCAACTGCTCATCTCTACCTAAAAATCATTTACTTCGTCTTATCAGATAAAGTAGAGTACAGGGAATTAGGCACTCATTATTTACCGAATAAAAAAGAAAGAACCCTAGGTCAATTAAAAAAACAAATAGAAAAAATGGGTTATGCGATACAGCTACAGCAAATACAAGCCGGTTAGTCGCATATAACCCATTTTTAAAAAACACGATCCCGGACCTTAAGAGGCCTTTTTTTGCTTTTTTGGGTGCACCAGCCATCAATTTTCGTATAAATTCCGCTTAATTAGTAATTAGTATTAAAAAAGGCTTAAACAGACGGAAAGATTCCGCCTATTGACTCGGAAAATTTGAAAATGGGGGTTTTTGCTTTGCATAATCGGAAAACCTTCCCTTATTTACCCTTAAAAGAGCCCGATTTTGCATTTAACCGAAAAATCGAGACCGTCGATTAACTCACGACAAACACCTTTTTCACATACTTTTCTAAATTCTATTATTTTATTATCATCCACTCCATATATACGATAAAATTAAGATATATCTTATGTATGGAGTGATTGTGATGGCGCACATTCAATATAAAACATTTGGCCAGTTAACCTTATCAGATTATGAAGTCTTCGCTTCAGTTCCTCCCCATCCTTTCTGGAGCCGAGTGGAACAAGTGGTTGACTTTTCCTTTGCAGATGAACTCTGTGCGCCCTTATATTCCTCAAATGGGCAACGTCCTTTTGCCCCTTCATTAAAATTAAAGATTCATTTTGCTCAACGCTATCACAATTACTCTGATCGTGAAATGGAAGAGGCCATCCTTTATCGTATGGATTTAAAACGTTTTTTCGGAGTACCTGTAGCTTTTAACGGATTCGATCATAGTACCTTGGGGCTCGACCGAGACCGCATGGGTTCTGACCTTTTTGATGCGTGCCATCATCATATTCTTTCCCAGGCTGTGGCGAAAGGGCTATGGGGGAAAGAAGATGACCGTTGGCTTATCGATTCTTTTCATACCTACGCCAACATTGCCAAGGTGGGGGCATACCGTTTAATCCAGCAAGGGATCCTTCAACTTATCCAACACATCAAACGTACATATCCGAAGTTATATACCCATCTTTTACAGGACTGTCCCCTCAAAAGCTTCCTGAAACGGCTATCAGATCGAACAACTGAAAAGGATCGATTGGTATTATTTAGCCGCCTGGCGGTGGAAGCCTACAGCCTATTACATTGGCTAGAAAGTGAAAGGGTACACCCCTTATTTTGGACATGGAAAAAAGCGGAGCAGCAGCTTCGTTGTTTGGAGCTTCAAGCGACCCTCTATCAAATTTTACAAGAGAACACGAAACCGATGGTTTCAAATAAACCTGAAGGTACTGGACAGGAACCACTCCACTACCAAGAATTATCGAAAAAAGAAAAACCACAAGACCGTATCCGAAGTGCCTATGATCCAGAAATCCGGAGTGGACACAAAACGAAATCAAAGAAGTTTACCGGAGATAAAATCCAAGTCTTGGAGTCAAGGGAGCACGGATTAATCTTAAATGCGGAACCCATTCCAGGCAACGAATGGGATGGGGACCGTCTTGTCCCGATGGTGGAGGAAATGATTAATCGCCATGGTGTGGCACCGAAACATGTCATCGGTGACACGGCTTATGGTACAGGTGAAAATCGCCAGAAAATAACAGAGATGCAGATCTTACTGAGCGCCCCCATACAAAGAAGTACAAATCCAACGGGATTGTTGGAAAACGATTGGTTTGTCTATGACACTGAATTGGATGAAGTCACTTGTCCGCTGGGGAACTCGACTTCTAAAAAAGTACGAAATAACAAGGCGCAAGGGTATCAATTTAAATTCGGAGAAACGTGTAAAGCCTGCCCGTTGTTTGAACAATGTACGACGAATAAAGACGGCCGGTCTATCTTTATCAGTGATTATTATGAACTCATGGAACAAGCGAAGTCCTTTAACCAAACCGAAGCTGGAAAGCATGCATTAAGGGCCAGGTATGATGTGGAAAGGACGAATCATGAAGCTGCCAACCATCATGGACTCAGGAAGCCAAGAACACGAGGAAGGGAACCATTAAGGATTGCGTCCAAATTGACGGCCATGGTCATCAATTTAAAAATTATGGTAAAGAAATTAGCCGAACCCATCAAGCCCTTTTACCGTTACAAAAAATGCGAAAATCGGGTGATGGCCCCCGTCTGCCCAAATTGGGGAAATTAGGAAAAACAGAAGGCCTTGGAACGCGAAAAGACCAAAAAAATCATGAAAGATTGTGAAAAAACTCAATAAAATTCACAAAGTATGTGAAATAGGGCTTAGAAGGCGACTAAACTACAACTTAATCGACGGTCTCAAATCTCCGGTTATTTTACTTCCTTTATTTTAATAGAATCGGGGGTTTCGCACCTTTTCAAGTTGCGAATACGCAAAGATACTTTTACACTAAAGTTAAGAACTAAATGAAAATAGGTGAGATACGTGGCTAAGTCGATAGTAGAAAAATTAAACTTACATAAATATAAAAAAGTGGCGATAATAGAGTTGCCGGATGGTACTGATTACTTCTCGGAGCTGGAGGATTATGATAACGAAATAACTAATCCCCAGTACGATTTAATCTTCGCCTTTGTATTAGATATGGACTCATTAAAAACACTCGTTCATAAGATTATAGAAAAAGATTACCTTAATAAAAATGGCTACCTCTACTTGGCCTATCCGAAAAAGGGGAACAAGGTCTATCCGACTTTTATCCATCGGGATGAAATATTAAGCGGAATGGGTGCAGATGTGGATGGTTACGTCGGGAAGAGTTCTATTAAATTTGCCCGGATGGTAGGGTTAGACGATGTGTTTACAGTGGTAGGCTTGAAAGAAGAGGCGAAAGGCAAGGTAACTAATAAATCAAGTCAAAGAGTGGACGACTATGAAATGATGATACCGGATATCGAAAAAGATTTACAGGATGCACCGGAATTGCTGGCATTCTACCAATCGCTGACCCCAGGGTATCGCAAGGATTGGGCACGATATGTCTATAGTGCAAAACAGGAAGCCACGGTGGCCAAACACCGCGAAGAAATGAAAGCCATTTTAGGAGCAGGCTTCAAAACAAGGGACCTCTATCTAAGAACGAAAAGATGAAAACCTAAAAGAACTACCAGGGCTGGCACTAGATAGAGTCAGCCCTAGTTTTATTTAGAACTTGGCCATTGTAATTTCTCAAGTTTAGAAAGCTTTATTTTGCCTCCTAATATAATGGATACGAGAATAGAAGCAAGTGAAAGAACAACAATCATCGTCACGACCCCGACCCAGCCAAAATGTCCATAGAAAGCGCCGCTTGCAGTACCGCCAATGCTTGAACCGGCATAGTAGAAAAATAAGTATAAGGCCGAGGCTTGCGCTTTATCGTGAGTAGCAGCCTTCCCCACCCAGCCGCTGGCAATCGAGTGAGCGGCAAAAAAGCCGTAAGTAAAGACTGCAATTCCTAGAATCTTAAAAACTAGATTTGAATTTAGAGTCATACAGGCGCCAATTAACAGAATAGACAATGAGAACAGGAGTATTTTTCTTTTTCCGTATTGATCGGCGAGCATCCCCATCCATGTTGAACTAAACGTTCCCACAATATAGACGATAAAGATAAATCCAACCAATGTTTGGCTCAGAGAATAAGGCGGCTGTATCAACTGAAACCCAATATAATTGTATAGTGAGACAAAGCTGCCCATCAGTAGAAATCCGATGATAAATAGGTAAAGCAGTCCTGGTTCCTTAAATTGACTGAACAGAGAACCGGTCAGTTTCTTTAAAGTGAATTTTTGCGGACTGAAATGTGTGGAGGGAGGCAATATTAACAAAAAGATGACACTTGCCAATAAACTAATGATGCCAATCCCCAATAAAGCGATATGCCAGCTAAAATAGTCTGTTAAAATGCCGCTGATAATCCGGCCGGCCATCCCGCCAACTGAATTTCCGCTGATGTACAATCCCATTGCCATTCCTAAGCTTTTTGGTTCAATTTCTTCCCCTAAATAGGCCATCGCCACTGCCGGAAGGCCCGCCAAAGCAATTCCTTGTAAAACCCGCGACAGTATCAATAAATGGAAATTTGGCGTGAATGCGGTTAGTATCGATAGAATCGAAGATACAAACAAGGAAAACGCCATCACCGGTTTCCGGCCAAATACCTCCGATAATGTCCCAAATATTAATAAACTAATAGACAGCGCGATGGTTGTCGATGACAAACTTAAGCTTGAAACCGCTGGGGTAACATGGAATTCCTTTGCAAGGTCGGGGAGCAGCGGCTGCGTTCCCCAAAGGATGGCAAAGGTACAAAACCCACCTGCAAATAAAGCCAAGTTTACCATTTTGAATTTGTGCGTCCCTCGCTGAACATAACTCATATAAATGCCCCTTTAATTTAAAAAAACTTCCGTTCTTTAAGACTTTTTATCATGTTATACCATTTGACTCCACCATGCTGGGATTCTGGTATTCCATGGTTGGTGTCCCAAGAAATGTAATTCACTGCTTTATTCAACTAAATTATTGATCCTAATAAATTATGATACTCCTCTTTTTTGATTACTTCTATTTTAAAAACCTATGAATGAAATGGTAAAATTGACTAATGATTCGTAGAAGGGAGAATAGAAAGTGAATAGTATCCAAAATATTTATTGTGTAGGACGAAATTACGCTGCTCATGCTGCCGAATTAAACAACAAGGTACCGACTTCCCCATTCTTATTTTCCAAGCCGACCCACGCCCTGGTGGAAGCTAAGGGTCAGGAAATTGCTTTGCCGGGAAAACAAGGTCCGATTCATTTTGAAACGGAATTAGTGATAAGAATTGGAAAACAGTACGAAAAAGGTATAAAGGTAGACGAGATTGTTGACAGTAAGGCAATTGGTATAGATTTCACGTTGCGAGAGGTGCAAAGCGAGCTTAAGAAAAAAGGCTATCCATGGCTGCTTGCCAAAGGGTTCCCAAATTCTGCGGTTGTTAGTAAATTTATTCCATTTCCTGGTGTGGAAGAGCTTATGAAAAAAAACTTTTCTCTTAGTAAAAACGGGGAGCAAGTCCAGTCGGGGAATATTTCGAATATGATCTTTGACTTGCAGACTATCATTGATTTTTCGGCAGAACATTTTGGACTGGGTGAGGGAGATATCATTTTTACCGGTACCCCCGAAGGTGTTGGAGAGGTGATGGATGGTGACCAGTTGTCATTGCTGTGGAATCAAACTGTGCTTGGAGAATGTATGATTAGATTAATCAAGTAGAAATCAGGGACGGTGCTCATTCTGAAGCGCGAATCCGTCCCCTTTTCTTTAATCCTTAATAATCAAACCCATTAAAGCCGCAAATTGAATTGCCTGGTAGGAGGAAACTTTACAGCCTCTTAATTGTTCTATTGATATGGTAATCTGTTCGAAATTGGAGGTGCTGATATCGATCCCTTTTAACGATGTTCCTTCAAAATTGGCCCCGTCGAGATTACAGGTTTTAAATTCAACACTCTTCAGTTTGCATTCAAAAAAATCGGTGCTTTTTAACGAGACATCGTGGAATAACACCTTTTCCAGTTTCGATTCCCCGAACGCCGTCAAGTTTAATACGGAATTCTCAATCAGCACATTGCCGAATCGGGACTCTGTGAAATCTGTCCCTACCAATTTGCAGTTTTTAAAAATAACTCGGTGAATCGAAGACTTGGCTAAATTGGCATTCGACAAGTCGCAGTTTTCAAAGGAGACATCCGTTATATCAATATGTTGGAAATCGGTATGATTGAACCGGGAGTTCTTGATAACCATATTGGACAGACGGGCACGGGCAACGGTTTCATTTTCAAACACATTGTCAGTAACCTGGCACATTTCCAGTTCTGGGTCTTCTTCATAGAAAATGTCAATGAAATTTTTAATAGGTAAATTATCCGAAATACGAGGAAGATCTAGTTTCATATATGAACCTCTTTCTAAATTAAACTAGAAACAGTATAAATTAAAAAACACCACAAGGAAATTTTCTTGAGGTGTTTTTTATGAAAAAATTATTTTTCAAACTCTAAATGCTGGTAGCCCTTCTGGGTGGCAAACACTTCATACCATTGATATTTCGGTTCTTTGAACCATTCGTACTTCGGTAGATATACTAGATACCGGATATTGCCTTCACAATCTAGCATAGTTTTGAAGATTGTCACTTTGCCAAATCCGAAGGTACGATCTAAATATCCATCCAAGCCATCCCTGACAATTTGGCTTTTCTCCGCCTCTTCCTGCTTGTATAATTCGAACAATCCGCCTACAAACATACTCAACAGGACAAGAGCTGCAGCGATTAAGACAAAAACTAAAATCTGTAACAAAACCATAACCTCCATCAAATTTTTTTGTGAAAAATATGTAATCCATTATTGCACCACTATATCTGGGTCCCTAAATACCGATCACAAACCGGAAATTAGCCTCAGCCCCTCTTCTTTTGATAGAATCAATATGATTTTACTTATGAGAAAGATGTGTAGGTGTGATTCAGATAACAGGTTTTATGTAAAAATAAGAACAATTTATGAATTATTGGAAGGAGCAAGGAGAATGTCTGATAAAAAAATCCGTAAAATCCAAAAGCTCGGTTTTCAGTGGGAAACAGAAGATCCGTTTCTTTTTACCGTACATCATCAAGATGATTATCCGTCTGGAAACGATGAACAAGGTCCTAATACATCATTAGCAGGAAGAAATCTGGGAGAGGACTTTACCATAAAAGATGGGTTTAGAATGTATCATGGAAAAACCGTCCCAGGCTTTCCGGCACACCCGCATAAAGGATTTGAAACCGTTACGATTGTGCTCGAAGGGTTCGTGGATCATTTTGATTCAACAGGGGCAAAAGGACGTTACGGGAATGGGGATGTGCAATGGCTGACAACCGGAAAGGGCTGCCTTCATTCCGAAATGTTTCCGCTGGTACATAAGGAAAAAAGGAATCCACTTCACCTTTTTCAAATCTGGCTTAATCTTGCAGCCAAGGACAAGAGTGCAAATCCGGAATATAAAATGCTGTGGGCAGAGGACATTCCTGTTATTGAAACACTAGATGCCAACGGCAAGAAAACGGTTATCAGGCTGATTGCCGGGAAAACGCAAGGAAAAGCCAGTTTGGAGCCGACGAATGCTTCCTGGGCAAAGGATCCAAACCATCATGTAGGGATTTATCTGTTGCATCTTGAACAGGGGGCGTCATTTACTTTGCCTGCAGTGTCAGGAACCATGAATAGAAATTTGTATTTTTACGAAGGTGAGTCCATCGCTCTAGATGGGACAACCATCCAAGTCTCCCATCGTGTCAAACTAGCAGGAGACCAAGAAATTGAAATCACCAATGGCAGTAAAGATGCCTATCTTTTGGTTCTTGAAGGTGAGCCGATTGGGGAAAGTGTCGCACAATACGGCCCATTCGTCATGAACTCTCAGCAAGAGCTCCAGGAAGCCTTTAGCGAATACCGCAGAAACCAATTCGGAGGCTGGCCTTGGGGATCTTACGATGTTGTAAACGACCGTGAAACAGGCCGATTTGCTCAGCACGGAAACGGAACGGTTGAAAAAAAGTAATGGGGCTTATGGACGGTTCTTTGCCTTTAAAGGGGACCAGTAGAACCGTCCCCATGGCACCCCCATGGCACCGATAGCACCATAGATGATTGAGGAGGAGTTAAGTTGTATAAATTAGTAGCGATTGATGTTGATGGGACGTTGTTAAATGATCAAAAGGAAATTACCAAGGAGGTAAAAGAGGCGATTCAGGCTGTGAAGGCAAAAGGGGTAAATGTGGTTATATGCACCGGCAGGCCCATTGGCGGGGTCCGTCCCATTTTAGAAGAATTGAATTTAGCGGATAAAGATGAATACGTGATTACATACAATGGGGCTATTGTGCAGAAAAACAATAGTAGTGAGGTGGTTTCCGAGACTTCCTTGACAGTTGGTGATTTAAAGGTACTGTACGAGTTAAGTCAACAACTAGGGTCACCGATGCACTTTTTTGATACGGAGCGCATCTATACTCCGAACAAAGACATTAGCCACTATACGATCTATGAATCCTTTGTCAACAAAGTGCCGCTCTCATTTAGGACAATAGAGGAAATTCCTGAAGACATGCTGATTCCAAAGGTCATGTTTATTGACGAACCGGAGCGATTAAATGAAATTATGGCCGCCATACCTGCTTCCTTCCGTGAAAAATATACCATGGTCCAAAGTGCGCCGTTCTTTTTGGAAATACTTCATCCAAGTGTTAACAAAGGCAATGCCGTAAAGCAACTGGCTGAAACGCTTTCGATTAAGCAGGAAGAAGTCATTTGCATGGGCGATGGGGAAAATGATCTGGAAATGGTGAAGTATGCCGGCTGCGGCGTCGCTATGGGGAATGCAGTACCTAGCGTCGAAGAAGTCGCTGAGTTTCAGACGTTAACTAATAATGAGCATGGGGTCGCCTATGCCCTTGAAAAATTGATTTTAAACAAATAGATATTAGATGTGAACAGGGGACGGTCGATTGCTTAATAGAACCTTCCCCTGCTTCATGAAGAATCTTTTTCTATAAAATGTAAATAATAACCTCAAACTAATTTACTGTATAGGAGAAGATTCATGGAGAATAAAGGTAAAGGTCTGTCAGCGTGGCAGCTTACGATGATGGCTCTGGGAAGTGTGATCGGAGGCTCGTTTTTTCTCGGCTCGTCTGTGGCCATCCATGCTGCAGGACCTTCAATTATCATATCTTATATATTGGCGGGAGTTCTCATTTATTTTATTTTGTTTGCCTTGTCTGAAATGACGGTTGCCAATCCGACAATGGGGTCATTTAGCACGTTTGCCTCACAGCAGCTCGGCGAGGGTGCTGGTTTCGTTGTTGGCTGGCTATACTGGACCGGAATCGTTCTATCAATGTCAAGTGAGGCAACGGCCATCAGTATTTTGTTAAGAGAGTGGTTTCCAAATGTCTCGATTGCATGGCTCGGGAGCGCGATCATTATTGGTGTTACGCTTATAAACCTGTTAGGAGCAGATAAGTTGGGTAAATTGGAAAGTGCTCTTTCGGGTGTGAAAATTTTTGCGATTATTTTCTTTATCCTAACAGCGGTAGTGCTAATTTTGGGAGTACGGCCGGGAGCAGCACCAATTGGGGCCGGTGCCCTGGGAGATGAGCCTTTTATGCCTGGAGGGATTAAGGGGCTTGCCGGAAGCATGCTGCTGATTATATTTGCTTATGCCGGTTTTGAAATTATTGGACTTGCCGCATCGGAGGCCGAAAACCCACGGGAAACAATTCCGAAAGCCATCCGTTATACGGTTTTTTCATTAGTAGGTTTATATGTTTTATACGCTGTTGCACTGCTGCCACTTATCCCAACTGCCTCCCTAAACGAGAATATTAGCCCGATGGTCGCGTCACTCGACCGCTGGGGAATTGGCTGGGCGGGAAGTGCTTTAAACATTGTATTAATTTCAGCCATTCTTTCTGCAATGCTGGCAGCGATTTTTGGAATTGGACGAATGATTCGCTCGCTGTCAGATGAGGGCCATGCGCCAAATTGGCTGAAGGATAGGCGGGATGTACCGTACCGGGGGATATTATTTTCCGGCCTTGCGATGCTTTTTGGATTAGGCTTTGGTTTATTGTTTCCCCGGGCCTATTTAGTTTTAATTAGTACCGGTGGATTCTCATTGATTTTTACCTACGCAGTCATTATGGCCAGTCATATCCGACATCGCAAAAACCATGGCTGTCCCCCAGGGGGAATCTGTCAAATGCCCGGATTTCCGTATAATTCCTGGATTGCCTTAATCAGCATGATTATTGTACTGATTAGTATGCCATTTATTCCAGGTCAAGGGACAGGTCTGATTTCAGGGATAGTCATGGTCATCTTTTTTTCTTTAACTTATTTAGTTATTAGGGCCCGCCGAAAAGGAGACCAGCCAGTTGAGAAGAGAGTACAGCTTAGGAAGCTTAAACCTAACCTAGCGACTGAATTTTCCGAAGAATTGAACGGAGACGTAAATAAGAAAGAGGATGAATAGCATTTTTCGGTATAGGGATGGTTGTTTGGTATCTGCCTGCCTCCTTAGGTAAAAATAAAAACAGGCCGGCTCTAAAAAAAAGAGTCGGCCCTATTTTTGTTAAGAAGCAATCGAAGCTTCTGTATCCTCTGCAGTTATGTTATTAGGATGAAATTCCTTTTCTGTTTTTGAGATAACGACGGTTGCGACCCCATTTCCGATCAAGTTGGTAATCGCGCGTGCCTCTGACATGAAGCGGTCAACGCCAAGAATGAGTGCCATGCCTTCTACTGGAATCATTGGGAATGCTGCCAAAGTAGCGGCCAATGTGATGAAACCTGAACCTGTTACACCAGCAGCTCCTTTAGAGGTAAGCATTAATACCCCAAGTAAGGTTAGAAGCTGGACAACAGTTAAATGAACTCCGTAAGCCTGGGCGATAAACACTGCCGCCATCGAGAGATAAATGGAGGTTCCATCTAGATTAAACGAATAACCTGTTGGAACGACCAGGCCGACAACTGACTTCGAACAGCCAAATTTCTCAAGCTTTTCCATCATCTTCGGCAACGCGGATTCAGAGGATGACGTTCCTAAAACCAATAGAATCTCATCTTTTATATATTTGAGGAAGCTAAAGATATTGAAGTTATAAAATTTTGCAATAGACCCAAGAATCACTATGATAAACAGGAACATCGTAATATAAACTGAACCCATCAATTTTCCCAGGGAAACAAGTGAGCCAATTCCGAAATTGCCAATTGTATAGGCCATTGCTCCGAATGCGGCAATCGGAGAAATCTTCATGATAATGTTAACAATCGAGAAGAAAATTTCCGAGACTTTTTCAAAAAATGAAATCACTGGTGCGGCCTTTTCCCCCAAAGACGCAGCAGCAATTCCGAATAGTACGGCGAAGAACAATACAGGAAGCAAATCTCCTCCAGAAAGGGCAGCCAGTGCATTATCCGGTACTATCCCAAGGATAAAGTCCATGAGTCCATGGCTCGTTTCCTCAGCGGCCTTCGTGTACTGTGATACGTCGGCCCCTTCTGCCCCTTTGGTGTTAAAGCCATGCCCTGGTTTGATGATGGAAACAACGAGAATCCCAATCCCCAAGGCAAACGTGGTGACAATTTCAAAGTAAAGCAGTGCCTTGCCGCCGATCCGGCCAACCTTCTTTAAATCGCCCATATTGCCAATTCCAATGACAATGGTGAAGAAGATGATGGGTGCAATCACCATTTTAATAAGTTTAATGAAAATATCCGCAAGAACCTTTAACTTTGCTCCGAATTCCGGAAACAAAAACCCTATGGTGATCCCAAGTATAATTCCAATGATAACCTGAACTGTCAAATTGCGAAAATTGATTTTCATTCTATTCCCTCCCTTTGTTTGACAACGCTTTCAAATCCCCTAACTTTATATTAATTGATAATTTAGAATTGTTATGGTTTTGGTGATAATGTTCTTTTTGGTCTTTTTGGTCGTAAATGAAAACTCGCCGACTGGCGAGTCCGTTAGGACGAAGACAGAGGCGTAGTTGAATTTATGCGTTAAGAAAGTATCCAAATTTTATACTTTCTTATTAGCTAAAAAAAGAAGACACTTAATGTGTCTCCATTTGCACCATCCGCTGCTTTACAAATTCCTTCATTTTATCGTCATCGATCATATCAAGAAACTTTTGGTAAACAGGTTTCAATGCCTTAAACCATTTTTTCTTTTCCTGCTCTGACAAGTAATCAATATGAATAGAGGATTCCTTTTCAATTAATTCAAGCTGTTCCCGGTTGACCCGGAGTGATTCGGAAATCATCCACGAGGTTGTCTCGGCCATTGATTGGTTAATGTCGCCCTGAACATCTTTCGGCAGTTTGTCCCAAAATTCTTTGTTCATCAAGACAGCATAACCTAAAAAGCCATGATTGCTTACTGTCATATATTTTTGCATCCCATAAATACGTCGGGAGTAAATATTCGAAATGGTATTTTCCTGACCGTCAAATGCCTCTTCCTGGAGCGAGGTATACAATTGGTCAAACGGAACCTCAATCGGCTCTGCGCCAAATGCCTTGAACTGTTCGGCAATAATCGGGCTAGGCATAATTCGGAACCGCTGTCCGGAAAAATCTTCGGGATTCCGAAGCGGATTTAAATTGCTCGACATTTGCTTAAACCCATTGCTCCATAACGCAAGCCCCTTGATTCCCTCATTCTCATTTAACGTTAAAAACTTGTCTCCAAGCTCACTTGAAAGGGTATTTTCAATGTCCTGATCATTTTCAAACAGAAATGGCAGATCAAAAAGAGCCCATTCGGGTGCCAGTTTTGTCAGTTTTGATAGGGAAGGGGCAATCATTTGTACATCATTATCGATTAAGGCGTCAAGTTCATCCTCATCTGTATAAAGTGCGCCGTTTGGAATGACCTCCACTTTGACCTTGCCATCACTTTTTTCCTCTACCAACTGAGCAAATTTCTGGGCGGCAAGCCCTTTCGGCGTATTTTCAGCGACAACGTGACTAAATCGGATGACAATTTGTTGTGATAATCCATCCTGTTCATCATCATAGGGGATTTCCTTGCCGGTAAATATATTCACGGGGAAAAAGAATATCCCGACTATTAAGGTCATAACAAGCAAGCTTGCCCCAAGCAAATACTTCATTCTAAATTCCCTCCCTG
This sequence comes from Neobacillus sp. B24, assembly GCF_055381825.1. Taxonomy (NCBI): domain Bacteria; kingdom Bacillati; phylum Bacillota; class Bacilli; order Caryophanales; family Bacillaceae; genus Neobacillus; species Neobacillus sp. B24. The sequence goes on from NZ_AP035777.1 coordinate 1,352,301, forward strand.
TTTCCACTATAATTTTATCATGATAAAATTATTTTAGAAGTATCATGAAAGGAATCCTGCTATGAACTCACTTACCATTCAAACAAAGATTACCGGGTTAATATTTTTTATTGTGGGATTCTCACTATTGCTTGCCGGAATTATTGTCATTAGTAATTTTATAGATTCACAGGAAGATGAATTAAAAAAACGAGCCCAGCTGACGGCACAGGTTGTTGCTGAGGATGCAGAAATCAAATCCAATATTACCGGAAGTGATGAAGAAAAGGAAAAAATCCGCAGCCGGGTAGAAAAGCTGCGAATCATCCATCATGCCGAGTATATAGTTGTCATGGATATGGATCATATTCGATTATCACACCCTGTTTCCGCCTTAGTTGGAAAAGAGTCGGCTGGAAGCGATGAAGGGCCGGCTTTTGCAGAACTCACGTATACAACGAAGGCAAAAGGGGAGGTCGGAACAGTAATTCGTGCCTTTGTTCCAATTATGAATGAGGAGCATCAACAGGTTGGCGTTGTCCTAGCAGGATATTTGCTGCCGACTTTCTTCGAAATGATGTGGGAAATGCGGGTGGAAATTATCGTCGCTGGGGCAATCTCATTATTTTTTGGCGGCTGGGGTTCCTGGCTCTTGGCTTCAAAAATGAAAAAGCAGATGTTCAATTTGGAGCCGCATGAAATTGCCCAATTAGTGCAGGAGAGGACCGAAACCTTCAACGCCATGCATGAAGGCATCATTGCAATTGACAAAGACCAGCGGATTACCATTTTTAACGATAAGGCCAAAACAATGATGGGGATATCAGGTGATGTCATCGGCCGGTCCATTAGCGAGGTGGTCCCTGACACCAGGCTGCCAGAAATCCTCGAGCTCAAACAGCCTATTTTTAACAAAGAGCTGACTGTACGAAACTTAAATATCTTCAGCAATCGGATTCCCATTAAGGTAAATGAAGAAATCATCGGGGCTGTGGCCATTTTCCAGGATCGTACCGAAGCGAAAAAGCTGGCGGAAGAGTTAACGGGTGTAAAGGCATTTGTCAGTGCACTCAGGGTGCAAAATCATGAGCATATGAACAAGCTCCATACGATTGCTGGGCTGCTCCAGCTTGGCAATCCTAGAAAAGCGTTGGAATATGTGTTTAAAACTACCGAAGAGCAAGAGGAATTGACGCAATTTTTATCAAGAAATATTAGAAGTGAAAGCCTGTCGGGCCTGCTGTTAAGCAAAGTCAGCCGCGCCAAGGAATTAGGGATACATTTGCAGATTGACCGGAACAGTACGCTGCATTCCTTTCCGGACCCGCTCGATGAACACGATTTTGTGATCATTATCGGTAATTTAGTAGAAAACGCTTTCGATTCTTTTAGGGACAAAGAAATCGAGAGTAAGAATATTTATGTCAGCATTGAGCAGGATATCGACCTGCTATCTATTTTAGTTGAGGACAATGGGTGTGGAATACCGGAGGACATGCTGCCACATATTTTTACGAAGGGCTTTTCAACAAAGGACAGTTTAGATCATGGCATTGGTCTATTTTTAATAAAAGAAATCGTGGAAAAAGCGAACGGCACGATTCAGGTAGAGTCTGATTTAGGGAAAGGAACTACTTTTATTATTACAATATAGTGGAAGGGGGCTTTCGTTATGGCTAGTGAGTTGATTACAGTACTGTTAATTGAGGACGACCCGATGGTCCAAGAAATAAACCGGCAGTTTGTCGAAAGGGTAGAGGGCTTTAAGGTCATTGGCTGTGCTGCAAACGGGAGAGAAGGCATTAGGCTGATTAAAAAAGAAAAGCCAGACCTCGCGTTTGTCGACATTTATATGCCGAATCAGGATGGGCTGACAACGATTAAACAAATCCGCTCAGAAGAGTTGGGGACGGATGTAATTGCGGTGACAGCGGCAAGTGATATTGAAACCATCCGAGGGGTGCTCCAGCTTGGTGCTGTCGATTATATCATGAAGCCGTTTAAATTTGACCGGATTCAACAGGCTTTAATAAACTATCGAAACTATCATCAAAGCTTTCAGAAGAGAGAGTCTATTTCCCAGCAGGAATTGGACAGCCTGCTGTTTCAGCAAGGACGGCATGTTAAAGGGGAACTGCCTAAAGGTTTAAATTCACTAACCTTGGGTAAGGTAATGGACTTTTTAAGTAATCAGGACGAAGCCATCTCGGCAGAAGCAGTGGCGGAAGGCATCGGCATTGCCCGGGTGACCGCCAGACGGTACCTGGAATATTTGGAACAGAACAGTAAAGTGGAAATTGTTATGGAATATGGCGGAATTGGCCGGCCAGTGAATCAGTATAGAATAGTAAATAGATAGGTTTAATCGAGGGGGCCCTGCCAATATGGAAGACATCAGGAACATCATTTCTTTTATAAAAGAACTAGAACGTTTAAAAATTAATACAAGGACGGCATGGACCAGTACTGGCAGGCACGAGAGCATCGCTGATCACAATTTGGATACAAAAAACGGCTCAGTCGAAAACTGAGCCCCTGTTACTACTTTATCCACTGTTCCCGCGTCAACTTCATATTAAAGGCATCAATCCATTCGCCTTCAAACTCCAGGTCATTTTTATCGACACTATCGACAGTGAAGCCCATTTTTTCATACACTGCTATTGCTCTTGGATTGAATGCATAAACACCAAGAGTAACTTGGTTTAGCGTTGTATTCTCAAAAACATGATTTATGATCAGTCGTGTTGCTTCCGTTCCGAGACCTCGATTTCTTCCCCTGGGACCGATTAGTATTCTAAAATTCATGCTGCGATTAGCTTCATCATATTCATTTACGACAACTTCACCAACCAAAACATTCAGAGATTTATCCACAATCGCTAGATCTAATCGATCGCTTTGTTCATTTCTCGTAGTATACCAATTTATGATTTTGTCTCTATCAAAATCGTCTGTGCTGCCAGTGAACTTTAACACCTCAGGATCCTGCAAACACTCCTCTAAATAAGGGAAGTCCTCCACAACGTTAAATGGTCTTAAAACAACCTTTTCCCCAGCAAGTGTAGGCTTATTACTTAAATCAACCATCTGTCACACCCCATTATTAGTATCTACTAGCATAATTTTACAGTAGATAGCTATTTTGGACAAACATGATTGCAGCAGTATATACTCTATGAATCCTTCATAAGACACGTACAATGGAAAAAATGAGATTAGTGCGCTCTATGAGCCTTTCATAAGACTGGTTAACGGGTTCTATGAGTTCTTCATTCAGTCCATAAATGCAATAAAAAAGCGAACCAAATCCGGTTCGCTTTTTCAATTCAACCTATCCCCGTACAGTCACGCTCTTCTTCTTCTCCTTCTTGCCCTCAAACAGGACAATCATTCCCGGCAGCAAAACACCACGGACCAAGAAGGTATCCAGCAAAATTCCGATGGCAACGATAAAGCCGAAAACAAACAGTAATTGGATTGGCTGCGTCATCAGGACCGCGAACGTGGCAGCAAGAATGAGTCCGGCAGAGGAGATAACTCCACCGGTGCTGGCAACGGCAATTTCGACCGCTTCACGCACCGAATGCTTCGCCCGTTCCTCCTGATAACGCGAAATCAGCATAATATTATAATCGATGCCGAGTGCAATCAGGAATACAAAGGAATAGAGCGGAACCCGGTTGCTGATAGTATCGATATCAAAGAACAAATTGCTTAAGAACATTCCCAGCCCAAGGGCAGCAAGGAAGGAAATCAAAATCGTTCCAATCATATAAATTGACATCCGTATCGAGCGGGTCAAACTAATCAACATCACAAAAATCAACAGTGTTTCCAAAGCAACAATTACAATTAAATCCCTGTCATTAATCGCACGGTCATCGACCTTAGTGGCCGTCTCGCCGGCAAAATAAAGTTCTCCATCTAGACCTGCACCATCAACGAGCTTATCAGAGCGGTCACGCATCGACTCCAAAGCATCCATTGTCTTAGCGGAGTACGGATTTTCCGCAAAAGTCAGGCTGTATTGCACGACTTTGCCTTCTTCCGCAACACCATTTACCCGTACGGAACCGACCAAACCCTGGCCAGCCAGTTTATTTTTTAGTGACTCCTGCTGTTCCGCTGTGAGCGGCTCAGAGCCTTCAAATAAAACTGTTGTCGGAGCAAGATCACCTTTTTCAAATTTATCTTCAAGAATTTCATAGCCCATCCGTGATGGCATATCTTTCGGGAAGGATTTCATAGTATCGAATTCATATTTTAAATTCACCATATTGCTGGCTGACAGGAGCAGCACCAATCCAACAATCGCAACGGAAAGCCCTGGTTTTGCTACAACGAAGCGGCCGACCCGGCTCCAGAAAGAATTGCTTTTAATTGCTGCCTGCCCAACCTTAGGAATCATTGGCCAGAACGATTTTCTGCCGAAAAGGGCAAACATGGCTGGAACCAATGTAACCGATGCAAGCATGATAATCAGCATTGTCGTAGCAAACACGGGGGCGAAATTCTGATAGTCCCCGAACTGTGCAAAAAATAACACTAGCATTGCAGCCAGCACGGTTCCGCCGGAGTAGAATACTGGGGTGCCAACTTCTCGCATTGCCAGTTTCATTGCTTCAAATTTATCATCATGCTGTTTCAATTCTTCCCTAAACCGGGAGAACACAAATAGTGAATAATCAATCAAAGCGGCAAATAAGAGAATCGTCATAATCGATAGTGTTTGGCTGCTCATTACCAAGCCAGCTTTACCCATCAAACCGAGCGTTTGCATGACTACTTCATACACAAAGCCAGCAGTCAGCAACGGAATCAACGCCAAGAGCGGTGAGCGGTAAATCACAATTAATAGAACCAAAATTAATCCTACTGTTGATAAAATTAGGACGACATCCGCCCGTGAAAACAAATCCAATGTGTCGGTGGCAATGCCAGCGGGACCAGTCACAAACAAGGTTAAATCTGAGTTATCTTTAACAACCTTGTGGATCGCCTTTTCCACATCTTTAATTTCTTTGTTCTCTAGTGCTGAATCAATCGTTATTGGCAAAATCGCCGTAGTTTGATCTTTGGAAAAGAACCCGGCAACTGCTTGCGGCGGCAGTTTCGACAGCGGCACAACCTGGTCGACACCTTTAATTTCATCCTTCTCCATCTGGTCGACTATTCCCACCAGTTGAGGGACAACAATTTTCTCTCCCTTCTCAGCTTGAAACACAAGAATAGCAGGAATGCCTTCATTATCCTTGAAATATTGATCCACTTTCCCTTGGGCAATGACCGACTGCGCATCCTCTGGTATTGACTTGATGTTCGACACTTCATAATCTTTGGCACCCGGGGCAAACACGGCTAACAGGATCGTCACCGCTAACCAGATTCCCAGCGTCATCCACATCCCTTTTTTCGTCGAGACACGATCGGTGATGGACTGTATAAATGATTTCATATAATAAAACACCCTTCTGTAGAAGTTAAAGTGACACAACTGTCACTTTTGGCAAAATAAATGACACTATTGTCATTATCATTATCTTTCAAAGTGACAAATGTGTCAATTTATTATTTAGGAACATTCCTTGACTAATAATCTCCTTAATCGATTGAACCCATACATCCTGAGGAATCCCGAAGTGATTAGGTATAGCAACGGTTTGAAAAATAAACCCAAGTATCAATGCATCAGGAATATGATGTTTTAGTTTTTTCTCAGCTTTCCCGAGTTTCACAAAGCTCTGCATATAGGTATACATTTCCAAATGCATTTTTTCAAGCTTGATTCTATTACTTTGAACCTTCTCATTGATGGAGGAAGGAATCTGACTGCCGATCTCAATTAGCTGATGAATTTTGTTGTTTTTAAAAATAAGTTCGAACAAAAAGTCAAATTGTTTGTCAAAATTGTCCATCACGGCAATTTCCTTTAATTCCCCAAGGAAATGGTTCATCTCAAACAGCATGTAATCGGTAATGAGCTCTTCTTTATTGTCGTAGTACTTGTAAATTGCACCGCGAGAAACCTCGAGCCGATCTGCCAGCAGGCTGAAGGTAAAGCCTTCATACCCATGTTCGAGCAGCAGATGCTTGCTGCACTGAAATAATTCCTCTGTGGAGAATTTTCGCTCCCGAGCCATTATTTCCACCTCCATTCAAAAACTAATTAAATATAGTTTATCACATAGTTCTATTAAATAGGAGGGATTAAGGGGCAGTCTCTGCTTTCTATCATAATCGTGCTCTGGTGTTTATGGTGAAATTAAAATGAAGCAGGTGACAGATTTCACCTGCTTCACCGGAAGCGGAGAACCGTCCTCAGCCTCTTTTACTTTTCAGGATCCGGTTTTGGGACAGTATTTTGTTCTTTTAATGTCCATCCAAATTGTTCGTTAATTTCTTTTGCTAATTCATTGAGAAAATCATCCGATAGTAACGGTTTGTTTCGTGTAGGCATTCAGATTAATCCTCCTTAAAAAGTTTTTATTTACTTTAACGGAATACAGGAGTACTATATTCATTGTTTCAAATTTCTAAATCGCTGAAACCAATGTGTGCGGGGGAACCAATTAAGGCTACTGCTTTAATCCATGGGGTGAATCCTTTTGAAGGTAGGGCTACTCAAGGTCCGAATCCGGCAGCTAACCTCGTAAGCGTTATATGAGAAGGAAGGTGGAACTTGTGACGCTTGGAAAATGAATGTGTCTACAGGTCTATTTAGTTTGACTTGTAGGCACTTTTTTTATACAAAAAAATATCGAGATTTTATTTTTTAAAAAGGGAAAAATAAGCTATTAAAAACTCTTTCGGACGGTGGGTCAACGATGTTTTCTTTCATCAAAAGGTTTCTGATAGGACGGCCATTAAAAACACATGAATTAGGGGAACAAAGAATTAATAAAACAAAGGCATTGGCTATTCTTTCATCGGATGCGCTGTCATCTGTGGCTTATGGTCCGGAACAGATTTTGATTGTCCTCGTTACAATCGGAGCAGCAGCATTTTGGTATTCGATACCAATCGCTGTGGGTGTGTTAATTCTTTTAACAGCGCTCATTTTATCGTATCGACAAATCATCTTTGCTTATCCTCAAGGCGGAGGTGCCTATGTTGTTTCAAAAAGTAATTTGGGCGTGAATCCTGGGCTGGTGGCTGGCGGGTCGCTGTTAGTGGACTATATCCTGACCGTTGCTGTTAGTGTGTCTGCAGGGACGGATGCGATTACCTCTGCCTTTCCGAATTTGCATGGCCATAATGTTTTAATTGCCAGTACGTTTATCTTGTTTCTAACGATTTTGAACTTAAGAGGGGTAACGGAATCCGCTTCAGTATTGGCATATCCCGTCTATCTGTTTGTCCTTGCCCTGTTCATTTTAATAGGTGTGGGGCTTTATCAGGTTATTACAGGAGATGTTTCTGCCAATTTGCATACGCCAATTGGAACACCTGTAGCTGGTATCAGTTTGTTCATTCTTTTAAGGGCGTTTGCTTCAGGGAGTTCTGCGTTAACCGGGGTTGAAGCCATCTCTAATGCGATTCCAAATTTCAAGGAACCTGCCCCTGTTAATGCGGCGAAAACATTAATGGCAATGGGCATCCTGCTCGCGGTGCTGTTTGCAGGAATTGTATCATTGGCTTATTTTTATGGCATCGCCCCAAGAGCAGAGGTAACAGTAGTTTCTCAAATTGCCGAGGAAGTTTTCGGCAGGAATGTCATGTACTTCTTTATTCAAGGGACAACAGCCTTAATATTAATTCTCGCGGCAAATACCGGATATTCCGCCTTCCCGTTACTGGCGGTAAACCTGGCAAAAGATAAATTTATCCCAAGGATGTTTCTAATTCGTGGAGACCGCTTAGGATACTCAAATGGAATCATCATCCTTGGACTGGCGTCGATTCTGTTAATAGCTGGATTCCATGCGGAAACGGAGCACCTTATTCCGCTTTATGCGGTAGGGGTATTTGTTCCGTTCACCCTTTCACAATCAGGGATGATGGTAAAATGGCTTCGCGAAAAACCTGCAGGTTGGGTGCCGAAATTTATCATCAACACAACCGGAGCACTGATAAGTTTTACGGTCACAATCATTTTCTTTTTAACAAAATTTCCACAGGTGTGGCCAGTACTGATTTTTCTGCCAATCATCATTATGCTGTTTCATCGGATTCGAAGACATTATGATGCGGTTGGGGATCAACTTAGGATTGCTGCTTGTGAGCCGGCTCCACCAATTGAAGGGAATGTCATGATTGTACCAGTTGCTGGTATAACGCATGTCGTCGAAAATACTCTTAACTATACAAAATCTCTCTCTCCTGATCAAATTATTGCTGTTTATGTGGCGTTTGAAAGAGAGGATGAACAGAAGTTTGAGGAAAAATGGAAGAAGTGGCAGCCAGACATCCGCTTGGTTACACTGCACTCCCATTACAGAAGTATTATTAACCCATTAACCAAATTTATTGATACGATTGAAAAAAAAGCAAGTGAAGCAAACTATCAGGTGACCGTGATTATCCCGCAATTTATTCCTAAGAGTAATTGGGAGAATATCCTTCATAACCAATCAAGTTTACTGATTCGCGCCTATTTATTGTATCGAAGAAACGTTATTATTACGACGGTACCTTATCATTTAAAAAAATGAGCAGAGGATGGTTCTCTGCTATTATTAAGCGGTGAACCATCCCTTGCTTTCCCTCAAAGGAAGTTACCTGAATGACGATAATTTTAGCCTTACTGGCAGCAGTATTTGCTTCGCTAACTGCGATTTTAGCAAAAATCGGTATTGAAAATGTAAATTCGAACCTAGCTACTGCGATTCGGACCATCGTTGTCTTAATCATGGCATTTATTGTCGTGCTCTTCACAGGTCAACTGGACTCCATTACCCAGATTTCTACAGGTGCCTTATGGTTTATCGTGTTTTCCGGTTTGGCAACGGGCTTGTCGTGGCTGTTTTTCATTAAAGCACTGGCAATTGGTGATGTGTCAAAGGTGGTCCCGATTGATAAAGCCAGTGTGGTGTTAACGATTGCTATATCCATCGGTTTTTTGGGAGAACCAGCAGCGCCGCTTGTGATCGCTGGAGGGACATTAATCGCTATAGGAACCTTTATTTTAATTGGAAAAAGTGAAGAGAAGAAACGCTTTACAGGCTCACAGATTTATATTTTGTATGCAATTGTCGGAGCTGTCTTTGCCGCCTTAACATCTATCCTGGCCAAAATTGGGATGGAGGATGTCGATTCCAATCTGGCTACTTTTCTGCGAACAATCGTCATTCTGCTTTTCGCCTGGGCAATCGTCTTTTTCAAAGGAACCTACAAGAAAATGAGCAAGATCTCAAAAAAAGGATATTTGTTTCTCATTCTCTCAGGGGTTGCGACGGGCTTATCGTGGTTATGTTATTTTGCCGCCCTCGCGATGGGGAAGGTGTCCGTCGTTGCACCGATTGATAAATTCAGTGTTGTCCTGACAATGATTTTGAGTTTTATTATTTTAAAAGAAAAAGCAGCTAAGCATACGATTATCGGCGGGGTAGTCCTTACGATTGGGACGGTTTTGCTTATTTTATAAACAAAGGGAACAGCACTAATAAAGGCTGTTCCCTTTTCTGTAGGTTTTTAAATATATGTTAAGAAAATATTAAGATTTATATCATGGGTTTGTTAAGATTTACAGGGTATCATGATTTTAGGAGCTAGATATAGAGGTGAATTTTATGATGAATATATTAGTTTGTGACGATGATCAGGCAATTGTCGAGGCGATTGGTGTCTATCTTGAAAATGAAGGTTATCACGTATTCACAGCCTATAACGGATTAGAGGCCATTGATATTATTGATAACCAAACAATCCATTTGATTATCATGGATATTATGATGCCAAAGCTGGACGGGATTCGGGCGACGATGAAAATAAGAGAAGCGAATAACATCCCGTTGATCATGCTTTCGGCCAAATCGGAGGATTATGATAAAATCCTGGGGTTGAATGTCGGGGCAGATGACTACATAACCAAGCCGTTTAATCCGCTGGAACTGATTGCCAGGGTGAAATCTCAGCTGCGAAGATATACCACATTAGGCGGGCTGGAAACGATGACTAACGTCTATCAAACAGGCGGCCTCGTCATTGATGATGAAACCAAAACAATTACCGTCGATGGGGAGGCCGTTCACTTAACTCCAGTACAATACAAGATTTTAAAGTTATTGACGGCTAACGCTGGGAGAGTTTTTTCCATCGAAGAAATCTATGAAAAAGTTTGGAACGAAACGGCCTATAGCCCGGAAAATACCGTTACCGTTCATATTAGAAAAATTAGAGAGAAAATCGAAATCAATCCAAAAGAGCCGAAATATTTAAAGGTGATGTGGGGAGTTGGATACAAAGTTGAAAAAATATAGCCATTCAATTATTACAAAAATAATTGTGTTTCTCTTAGTGATTACCTGTCTTACAGGCTTAATTAGGGAATTAGTTAATGTAGAAGTTGTCAATGACGGGGAATTTAGCAGTGTTTTTCAAGACAATTATTTTCAAAGCTATTCCTTTGTAAAAGATAGTGGTCACCTTGCGGAGGATCTCACCCGGTTGGTTAGCTTTTATAAGAATGAAGAACATATTCTAAACGGCGGAACAATCAATAAGGATGAATTAAAAGGACAAGAAGAAGAGTTATTCTATGACTATCAAGCTAATTCCAAGAGTTATAATCCAAATTTAACAGAAGCGGAAAACTTTGAAAAATTTAAATCCGAATACGCTGAAAAGATTGCTCAGGCAAAGGATGAGTTGATAAGGGATGATTTAAGAGAGTTTCATTACCTTTTACAAAGGATAGAAGATGTAAACAATCCGTTTTACTATGCTAGTGATGGTGTCAATGTTTATAAGAACAGTGCCAACACAGCAAAGGACCAGTTTAAAAACAATCCAGCCTATTTGATTATGGAAGATTATAAAAATGAGATCTATCCAAAGGAAGCAGAGGATAATGATTACCTCCTCCAGGCGATGGAGAGTAAAGAGGATTGGAACCCGAAAGGCCAAGTTGTTTATGTGGCTTTTTCGGATGAGTATTTACAAACGAAAATCCAAGAGTGGAAAGATACAAAAGCAGTGGCAACAGCCAGCTTTTATCGTATGTTAGCCTATCTTGCAGGATTCTTGCTTTCTTCCCTATATCTTGTTCTCGTGACCGGCAGAAAATCGTTTAAGGATAGAGAGTTACGCTTGCAATGGATTGATAAATTATTTGTTGATGTGAACTTTTTGCTATGTATAGGATTAATCTCGTCGTGGGTGGCATTGTTGGTTAACTTTGCTGAGACAAACATACCGAAAGTGTTGGTCCCAATTACCATTCCGGTTTCGGCAGCAGTACTCGTCCTGATCTTATCTCTCTTAAGACATATGAAAAATCGAACTTTTTTCAAGTATACGATAATCTATCAAATCATTTATCGGCTGATCCGATTTGTCAGAAACGTTTATGAGACCGGAAATGTCGCAGTTAAGACTGTTTTGATCGTCATCGGATACCCAGTGCTGCTTGCTTTGACGTTCTTCATGTTTCCGATAACCATTGGGCTTGCAGCCTGGTTTGCTTTTAAAAAGGTCAAGGCTTTTCAAGCCATTAAGGAAGGCGTTGAAAAAATTAAAAATGGCGATATCCAGCATCGGATCCATGTTGGCGACAAAGGCGAGTTCGCTAGTCTTGCTGACAATATAAACAGCATAACCGATGGACTGAAAAACGCGGTTGACAGAGAACTAAAAAGTGAACGATTAAAAACTGAATTAATTACGAATGTTTCTCATGATATCCGAACACCCTTAACAGCCATTATTACTTATGTGGATTTATTGAAACAAGAGAAGGATCCTGCAAAAGTGGAAAAATATCTTGATGTATTGGATCAAAAGTCGAAGCGGCTTAAAGTCTTAACGGACGATTTATTTGAGGCTGCGAAGGCTTCCAGTGGGAGCATTCCGGTTCAATTGGAGCAAATCGATATTGTCTCGTTAATCACCCAGGGACTTGGGGAACTGAGCGATAAAATCGAAGCATCCGGGCTGGAGTTTAGAATCAATTACCCTGATGAAAAGCTATATGTGTCGGCCGATGGCAAACTTTTGTGGAGATCAGTAGAAAACGTATTATCGAATATTTTTAAATATGCGCTCCCAAGGTCGAGGGTGTATATTCAATTCGAGGATTTAGGGAACGAAATTCTTATTGCTTTTAAAAATATTTCTGCCTATGAGTTAAATATTTCGGCAGATGAATTAATGGAACGTTTCACACGAGGCGATGAATCCAGAACCAGCCAAGGCAGCGGCTTAGGCCTCTCCATCGCTCAAAGTCTGATTGAAAATCAAGGCGGCAAATTTACGATTCAGATTGATGGGGACTTATTCAAGTCGATGATTTATATGCCAAAGGAACAGTAAATGGCTAGTGCGAATTTAAAGAGGGAACAGCTTTTTTGGCTGTTCCCTCTTTTGCGTGCGTTAGATTTTCGCGTTCCGAATAACCGATTTCATCATTTCTTTATTCGGATAATTCACGTCTTCATAAATCTCGATAACCTTTTCCAAATCATAGCTTACCCGCTGGATGGATGTCCGGATATTGCCCTGATCGACCTCAACCAATCCGTAGGATGCTTTTGTGAGGCCATCAAATGGCAGCCCGACGCTGCCAATATTCATGATCACTTTTCCGTTTATGTAGCGAATATATGGACGGTGAATATGGGCGTATACATAAAGGTCCTTATCGCCTGGCTTCATTAGATTCGATTCGATGATTGTATCATCGGCATTCGGAAGGATGATATCGAACAAACTATCCGGTGTTGCATGGAAGGCCGTGATTTCGACCTCTTCTACGTTCATGTATACCTGTTCCGGCAGGTTTTCTAGATATTCGAGATCATCGGAATCAAGCTGTTCAACAGTCCATTGCCGTTCGGTATTCATTAATTCTAGCGCCTTATCAGGGACCTCTCCCGCGCGTACACCTCGAACCACCCACTCATCGGCATTTCCTTTGATTACTTCGGTGTCTAACGCCTGAACCAATTCAAGCGAACGCTTTGGTTCCGGCCCGCGATAGCAAATATCACCCAGCACATAAATTTTGTCTACTTCTTTTCGCTTAATATCCGCAAGGACCGCATCCAAAGCGACCGCATTCCCATGAATATCAGAAATAAATGCAAACTTCTTCATTTCAGCTACGCACCCCCAAAGCTACTTTTATGAAAATAATACCATTAATTGGGCACCTCTTCCAAACAATGAGGACAGAATGAAAATTTACCGGCGGAATTAATCATTTTACCGGCACTTTCTGCCACCTTACCGGCGAATTTCAAGGTTTACCGGCACTTTGGAATTTGTAACGGGATATCTACAATTTTTCAAATATATCTACAAAGTTAACAAAATCGCCATATTTTATTTTCAATTCTTATTCCCCCTTATAGAATTATGAGAGCCCGTTGTATGAGGGATACACTTCTTTCTTGGTTATGCTTAACTGATCTACGATAGAAGAAATTAGTGCATCCAAAGGATTAATGATAGTCATAGATGTCAAATGCTCAACTTCCTTGGATGCATCAACCATCGATAATTGGGCCACAGAAATAATCTTTTCTTCTTTGATCATTTCACTTAAGAATTTGGAGAGTTCTTGATTATACTCTTGTTTTCGACCCTTCATAATTAACTCAAATGTATTATTGATTACAATTACCTCAATATCTATAGTTTTTTGATAATGATCAGCATAGCTATAGAGACGCTTGATAGTTCCAGAAACCGTTGCGGGATTTGTAAATAGGATTGTCTGTGGTTGGGTTATATTACAAATATATTCAAAGAAGGGTTCATCAATTTTAATTATTGGCACTGATATAAACAGTTGTTCTTCCGCTAGTATGGCAATATAGTTGGTGCAGGTAATAAGAATGCCATCTACATTACATTGTGCAATCCACTCTATTTGCTCTTTCACCTTATTTTGAGCTTCTTCTGTATTAAAGCCCAGATCATTTGTAACCCGATACATTAGCCCTGGGTCAACATAATGGATTAATTCAATGTCGTATGTGGAAAGGGCGTTTTCGATATAGTCAATATTTGAATAATGGGCGTGTAAGCATCCTAATCTTTTTGTCAATTTTACTCCACCTCTAATATATTTGGGGTTATTCTATCAGTATATATATGAGGTGTCTATAAAAGGAATAGCAAAAGCACCTATTCCTTTTCAAGGTGGTAACAACTAGCTGGATTAGCAGCTTTGTCCCTTTGAAGGACTTGTTTTTTCTTTCAGAGAAGGACTTAAATAACTTTGATGGGTATCTAGGCAATGTACTGGTCATCCCTAGAAAGGAATTCTTTAATCATTCGTCTTATAATCAAATTCAATGGGTTAATAGTTATATATACTGGAAGCTATCAACTGAAGCCCAATTTGTTATTGTGGCTGTGCCCTATAGAAGCAAAGGCGGTAATACAAGGAGTTAATCCCGGACGTGTATTTGTTGATGACCTCGATTCCTCGACTACCGGCCTTATTTGGTTCGGGAATAATGATGGGTTTATCTTTATTGGCGATGAAACTTCACTATACAGGTTATAAATTCCCACATAAGTAATTATTCTTGGAAGAGTAGTAAAGAGGTCAATCGCGCATGGCTCCCGCCTCTCTTGATGTCATGGCACCTTGTCCTTCGCTTACATCTTTCTGAATCTCTTGTTTTACTTTTTGTGGATCTGTTCCGGCAAATTCCGGTTTCATAATAGAACCCGAAATTCCTTTGGTTTGTTGGTTCTGTTGCATAGTAGTCCTCCTTAAGATTAACTAAATTTGTGAACGATGGTTCTACGTTATTAATTTCCTTTAATAATCTTAGAGCGATCCTCCATTTGTGGAGGTTCCTCGAACCATCCATTTTTAATCAAAATTTCAATCCCTTCTTGAGCGTAGAAATAGATATCTTTTGCTAATAGCATTACTTTCATGGCTAAATCATTTCTTAAGCTAAAGAAAGCACCGGTCCCAGAGCCGACAATTGAAAATCCATTTAGGATGTATATGCAGTGCATCATTAGCTTGTCAGAAAAAGGTGGAACAGTGGATGCAGTTACTGTTGCGCCTGAGGTGGCGGATAGTTGAACATCCGCCTCTAAAAGTAAGTCTTCCATTACTTTAATTTGTTTCTTAGCAAGCTCTTTCCCCTTTATAAAGTATTGCTTTGCCTCAGGGTTTTGTGCACATTGGGCAAAACCTGTAATCAGCTGCATCCCGATATTATTAGCTTCAAGATTGTGATGAAGGATCCCTACTTCAAGATCAGTTAGGGTTCTTTTATTGCCGGAAAACATATGACCCTCCATAAACTTTTTACTTTTAATAAATTCATTCTTTGTTGGCATCGACACCTTAGGAGGTAAAGAAAGAATACCCTTTTCAAGTAAATAAAGGGTTGAGAGTTTATAAATTTTTTGGGTTACCGTTGTAAGTCCTTCATAAATCGCCATCACTTCTTTATTGTAAGTCATATTCATCCCCAGGGTGTAAAGCCCCATACTAACTTCCTTTAATATGCGGACAAACATCACGTCAAACCCATTGTCGAATAGCTTGGGAGCTCCTATTCTCACATCTTCTGCTGTAAATCCAACTGGTATAACCATTCCTTGTTTTGAAAAAATGTCTTCCATCTCTTTGACATAAAAGTTTAGCTCCTGCCACAATCCCCCTAGAATATTCTTCGCCTGATTGTCATCAGACTTTTCGATAAAATACTCCAAAAATCTCATAATCAAGGTTTTTTCTTGGTATGTTTGCCAAAGCGAGCCTACTTCGGATACATTTATAGGGTTTGTTAGGAACATAAAATATACCTCCACACTACATATAAAATCCTAATATTTGAATATGTTTATTATTTCTATCATAACCAGTTAAGGAAATACAATTCTTGGAAGGGTGGGTGTGCAAAGTGCTAATGATTCTTAATCTCAAAATTGTATAAATAAAAGCTTTTGCACTAATAATAATTCCAGTAACAGGTAAAAATAGTGCTCATTTGCTTTGAGAATCAATACAAAGGATAGAAAAAAAAGGAGGTGATAGAGATGGGTGTTTTAAGGAGAATCGCTTTATTGCTTGTCATAATAGGAGCCATTAACTGGGGATTAATAGGTTTATTTAACTTCGATTTAGTAGCAGCAATATTTGGTGGACAAGATTCCTTATTGTCACGAGTAATTTATAGCCTTGTAGGATTAAGCGGTTTGATTTGTCTGAGCCTTCTGTTTGCTCCAATGCATACCCATGAACGTGATATGGATCGACAAGGTACAAGAAACATGAATTACGCAACTGAATTTGGTGAGGAAACAGATTTATCCGGTCTAAAGAAAGATAATGATAAATAATTAAGAAGACCTCACTAATTGGAAGCAGAGAACGGTTCACTGCTTCCTTTATTTTTTTGTCCACTTTGTTGCAAATGCAACAAAAGTATTCTACTATTTGTTTATGGAAGTTACATTGTATAGGTGGAGATGCAAGGATGAAGGAGATTCTTCGTGAAATTGGAATGATTGCAAGGGCATTGGATTCAATCAGCAATATAGAATTTAAGGAATATGACCTTACAAAGGGGCAGTATTTGTACCTTGTGCGTATATGCGAAAATCCAGGAATCATTGGGGAAAAGTTAGCCGAGATGATCAAAGTAGATCGAACATCCGCAGCTCGCGCTGTAAAAAAGCTAGAAATCAATGGCTTTATTGAGAAAAAAGAGGATCAACATAACAAAAAAATAAAAAAGCTCTTTCCGACGGAGAAAGGGGAAAATGTGTATCCTTTTTTAAAAAGAGAAAATGATTATTCCAATATCGTTGCATTAGCTGGATTTTCTGAAGAAGAAGCAGAAGTAATATCTAACCTCCTCCAGAGAGTGAGAAGTAATGTAGAAAAAGATTGGGAATATGTAAAAAAGGGAAATAAAAGGAATTATTAGAGAGGAGAGAGTTCAATGACAATAGAAATAAAACAGTGTACTCTTGAGGATATATACACACTTCAAAAAATTAGTTATGAAACATTTATTGAGACATTTAAGGATCAAAATTCATCCGAAAATATGAATGCTTATTTGGAAAGGGCATTTAATTTACCACAATTAGAAAAGGAATTATCCATTATGTCTTCGCAATTCTTTTTTGTTTATTTTCATAATGAAGTCGCAGGGTATTTGAAGGTCAATGTAAATGATGCTCAAACTGAAGAAATGGGCGATGAATCACTTGAAGTCGAAAGGATATATATTCGGAGTGAATTTCAAAAACATGGTCTTGGTAAAGTTCTGCTAAATAAAGTAATGGACATTGCGATGAATCATAATAAAGAGAAAATCTGGCTTGGTGTATGGGAGAAGAATGAAAATGCGATTGCATTTTATAAGAAAATGGGGTTTGTTCAATCAGGCGCCCACTCTTTTTATATGGGTGATGAAGAACAAATAGACTATATTATGATAAAGACACTCTTTTAGGCAAAAAAATTAAGAAAATCGTTACTTGGTTTATTTGGTATTAACCCCAAGTAACAGAAGGGACGATTTTCTTATTGAACTAATTTTTCATTTCCTCGTAACTTTGAATATACTCTTCCTCTGTCACCGCATGGAATGTCAGCATTTGGTCTGTCATCCAAAATGACAGGTCAAATTCAGTGGCGCCTTCATGAAAAATACCTTCTAACTTGGTTGTTTGTCCATCTACTGTTGTGAAAAGTCTCAGCATATGCCCGTCGGTAACCCCGTTTAACGCATGCCTGGTTTCTTTCCCCTCGTCATCAATCATGAGAAGAGAACCTGTCAATTCACCTTCAAGCAAGGCTTCATCGATTTTGACGAATAATTGGAACGAGCTGTCACTTGCGGAGTAAAGATATCCGTAAACATTGCGAAGTTCAGTGAAAAATTCTCTTCGCTGGTTATTTTCCCTTTCTTCCATGTGATAGTCTTGCAACGCTTTGACATAACTATCAAGTTCTACCCAATTAACAGGATTGTACAATTTGCTGTCTTTTTCACCTTGTTTTTGTACTGAAAGATGCGGACCAGTAAACCAAGCTGCAAATCTCATCATTTCAGTACCATATTTCGCCTTGAAAAAATACCTTTCTTTGGTGGTTCCCCCGGTCAGGGGGTATATGTTTTCTTCCATAGTCGGCGTTTTTCCGGCTGTTTCTATTAATCTTTGTTGATGAAGTTTTCCTTCGATTTTTCCTCTCTTACTATTTAGTTCAAACCAATAAAGAATTCCATTATCGCTGAACACATATGCGTCCGATTTGTTCAGCGGGTCCTTTAACTCGTTCACCTTGGATGGTACCCACCAAAATGCAGCCCCAATCAGTACCCCAATAACCGCCGCCACTCCCCAATATTTTAACTTTTTCAATTCATCCCCTACTTATTATTGATTACCTATATTTTACAATTTACGGGGTGGGGATTTACAATTTTTTTAACAGACTATATTTTCTTTTTTGGCAATATCTTTCACCACATCCTCAAGGGTTACACTTCCTAATACCTTCTCCATGGCTAATTGTGCAGCTGCAAATAATGGTTCGATGGCATTCTGGATGTTCCTGCCAACTGGACATTCTGGATTTGGTTTTTCATGTACGCTGAATAGTTCCCCTTCCTGTACAACATTCACAGCCTTATAAACGTCAAAAAGTGTAATCTCAGATAATTGCTTAGTGAGTTTAGATCCTGCAATTCCTGGATGTACCTCTATTAATCCAGCTTTTTTTAACATTCCCATAAGTTTTCTGATTACGGCTGGATTTGTATTAACACTTGATGCTAAGAATTCAGAAGAGGTTACTCCTTCTTTATTCAATTCTATTAAAGTTAATATATGAATTCCGACAGCAAATCTGCTGCTGATGGACATGTTCAGTCACCATCCTATTATCGATTTGTTTTTTAAATCGTGTAATTAAACTGGTTACAAGTTTATTATACCAAGATACGAATTAAATATTAAGTGCTATTCTCTTGTTGACAAATCATTTACATGTAACTAAAATAAATACATGTAAACAACTAGATTACAGGTGAAATTAAACGGGGGGAATTACAATGAAAATTTTAGTAACTGGAGCTACAGGTAAATTAGGTTCAAAGGTTGTTGAGTCTTTATTGAAATCAATGCCTTCAAGCGAATTGGCAGTGAGTGTTCGTAATCCGGAGAAAGCCGAAGGACTTCGTGCTCGTGGAGTGGAAGTTCGACAAGGTGATTTTGACCAACCAGAAACTTTAGATAAAGCTTTTGTGGGGATTGACCGTTTATTGATTATCTCTGCGGATGGTGACAATGGAACGAGAATCCGCCAACATAGTGATGCTGTTAAAGCAGCTGAACAGGCAGGGGTAGGATTTATTGCCTACACCAGTTTAGCAAATGCAACTGAAAGCAAAAATTTAATGGCACCACCACATGTTGCAACCGAAGCAGCTATTATTAAGACGGGTATCCCATATTCTTTCCTGCGCAACAATTGGTATTTGGAAAATGAAATTGGGAGCATTCAAGGTGCTATCGCGGGAGCTCCGTGGGTAACTTCGGCTGGAGCAGGTAAAGTTGGCTGGGCGCTGCAACAAGATTACGCAGATGCAGCGGCAGCGGTCCTGTTAGGGAAGGGGCATGAAAATAAGGTATATGAGCTTTCTGGTCCGCTTTACACTCAGGAGGAATTAGCAGCTGCTCTTGGTGCTGTGTTGGGAAGGGAGATCCCTGTGCAACAAGTAAGTGACGAGAAATATGCTGAAATCATGAAAGGTATAGGATTACCTGATTTCGTCATTCCGATTGTCGTAGGAATTCAAGAAAGCATTCGTAACGGTTCACTGACGGTTGAAAGTAATGATTTTGAAAAAGTTCTTGGCCGTCCAGTAACGCCGATCAATGAAGCGCTGGCGCAAATTGTAAAGGGACTATCACAAACCAACTAACTTATTTACCGACCTTTTTACGAGAAAAAGGTCGTTTTTTTTTTTCAAGACATATATATTCCTTTTTGCATTTGAACCATTTGGACAATGGTTGAATAAACTG
This sequence comes from Neobacillus sp. B24, assembly GCF_055381825.1. Taxonomy (NCBI): domain Bacteria; kingdom Bacillati; phylum Bacillota; class Bacilli; order Caryophanales; family Bacillaceae; genus Neobacillus; species Neobacillus sp. B24. The sequence goes on from NZ_AP035777.1 coordinate 1,372,464, forward strand.
GCAAAAAGGGGTTGTTTTCGATGACCATTACTTCCTTTCTTATGGCTGTCCTGATTGCGTTCGTCATTGGTACTGTTGCCGAGAAGCTGTCGCCGTTTAAGATGCCGGGCAGCTGGGCTGCAGCCATCTTTGCTGGGTTTGTTGGCGCATGGCTTGGTGAGTACTTGTTTGGAACGTTTGGACCTGCCATAGCGGGAGTTTCGTTGGTTCCGGCACTTCTCGGTGCTATTGTTGTTGTCATTATTGGCGGTATCATAACACGTCTTTTTGATTAAGTTTCAAAGTAACCGCTTACGTGTTTGCGAAGCGGTTATTTTTTTCCCAAGTTTTTTGGAAGGAATACGGTAGGAATTGGATAATCTCTCTCGAATGTTATGTTACATTCTTTTTTTCGAGAGGAGGTTGCTGGATGGAATACAAATATGAATTAATTCAAACCGAAGAGGATTTACCTATTAAAATGATCATCCATACCTCTGAAAATCGGCAATTTGTCCCGAGACATTGGCATGAAAGTATCGAAATTTCCTATGTTCTTTCTGGGAAAATCGATGAAATCTATGTTGATGGCAAGATGTATGAATCGGGGCAGGGGGATATTGTCCTGATTAATTCCAATGCCATTCACTCTTTCTCTTTAAGCATGGGGAAAAACCGCAAGGCCGCGACGGTTTTCATACCCTATGAATTTTTAAAAATGATATATCCCGACTGCGACCAAATGGAATTTGATTGCATCTCTATAGGGTGCAAGCAACAAAAGCAATTTGAAGAGCTGCGAGAGAATTTGGATTTACTTGTACATACTTATGAAAATAGAAAACATGACCCTCTTGCCTATATAAAAATAACGAGTTATTCCTATAAATTAATTTATATACTATTAAAAGACTTTAAAGTTTTTAAAAAGAATAGCAGCAAAATTAGAGCGAAGAAACATTTGAAGCGATTGACCATGATTACGAATTATATTAACGAAAATTATCAGCAAAATTTATCGTTAGAGCTGGTCGCGGCCCAATTTAATTTATCTATGGAATATCTGTCAAGGTTTTTTGCCAAACATACCGGAATGACGGTATTAAATTATATTAATGCCATTCGTCTTGAAAAATCCTATCCCGATTTAATGAACAGTGATTATCCGATTATCCAGATTGCCTTGGATCACGGTTTTCCCAATGAAAAGTCCTATATTCGCGTATTTAAATCGGTCTATCACCTAACACCCAATCAATATCGAAAGCAGCGGAGAAATACATAAGGTTTTAAAAAAAGGTCACTGGCGTATGATGGAAAACGCAAATTAAAGAATAAGCGGAAGATAGTTCCCGGGGAGCCTCAAACACTATAAGGATAGAAAAGGATTTATATACGACTTGTATATGAATCCTTTTTTTATATAGAAAAAATGTCAAGATTGAACCATAAATAGGCTAAGAAAAGCCAAGATTGCGAGATAGCCTTTCTCTTAAAATATATGTAAGCGCTAATTGTTTGATAGGAGCTGTAAGAACTAGTAAAGCGGGAGGTTAGGGAATATGTTAAAATGCATGAGAAAGCACCTAAAAGCAGCATTGGCATTTACTTTGGCGGCAGGGGCTGCACTTTCATTCAGTACAGGGGTGGAGGCGAAAGAAGTGAAAACACAGCACAGTTCATATCGGACTGTAACAGAAATTGAAGATTGGGGACCAGCTATCACCAAAATCATCGTCGATTTAGGCAGACCGGTACCGGCAAATTCGGTCACCGCCGATACGTTTAATGTCCATGTGGAAAGAAATGACTACCGATTGGCCAATCCGTTCCTTGAAGAAGGGAACCGCACTGTAACTAATGCTTATGTTGCGGACAAGGATGGGCATCCTGCTGTTCAAACCGGAAAATACGCTGTGCTTGAAATGGCAATTGGCCCTAATGTCACATTGGGATCTCCAATGAACTTTGATTTAGGCACATTTTTTAATGATTGGAATGAAAGCAAGTACACAATTACCCAGCAGAAAGATATTCTTACCCCGGCAGGAAAAGTTTCTGGGTTAGTAGTGAATAACTTCACAGGCGGCGTAAGGGAATTGGTTGATGATTTCTCGACTGGTCAAGCGACATTTGATGGCACTACTTTAACATACGCAGATTTTGCACCTGCAAAAGATAATCATAAAAATCCGTTAATCATTTGGCTGCACGGCATGGGTGAAGGCGGAACGGATGCAACTGTTCCGATTTCAGCAAACAAGGCAGCCAACTTTGCATCAGACGAAATTCAGGCTTATTTTGATGGGGCCTATGTATTAGCGCCACAAACGCCGACTTTCTGGATGGACGGTTTGAATGGTTTTGGAGATGGCACGTCTAAATATGAAACAGCCCTGATGGAATTGATTAAAGATTATGTAGCGAAAAATAAAGACATCGATCCAAACCGAGTGTATATTGGCGGCGACTCCAATGGGGGCTACATGACCATGCTGATGATTCGCGATTATCCGGAATATTTTGCAGCAGCCATGCCGACCTGCGAGGCATTAAGCGATTCACTCATTTCTAATGAAGATATTCAGAAGATGAAAGACCTGCCTATCTGGTTTGTGGCAGCGAAAACAGATGATACCGTACCTGTTGACCAATTTGTCGTTCCGACTTTCAACCGTCTAGTAGCGGCTGGAGCGGAGGATGTTCATATGTCATTGTTTGACAATGTTGTTGATACGTCTGGATTGTACAAGAATGCGGACGGCACACCATACGAATATCCTGGCCATTGGTCATGGATTTACGTTTATAACAACGAAGTTTCTAAAGAGATGAATGGCCAAACTACTACATTAATGGAATGGCTGGCTGGTCAGTCATTAGCTAAATAAAAAGAAAGTAACCGCTCCTTTGATGGGGTGGTTACTTTTTATGTTTCCAACCAAGATTGTGACCATTTTTCAATATTTCTCATGATAGGTTCTAAAGCTGCACCTTTATCGGTTAATGAATATTCAATACGAACCGGAGTCTCTGGGAAAACTTCGCGCTTCACAATCCCTTCGTTCTCTAAATCCTTCAACCGCTCAGAAAGCACTCTACCACTAACTCCAATGGAAGATTCAATATTGCAGAAACGCTGTGGACCAGTTAAAAGCTGATATATAATCATGCCAGTCCATCTTTGGCTTAAAATACCCATGGCTTTTTCAAATCTGGGACAAATCGACTTATCCATTGAAATCAACTCCTTACTTACTATTATAATCATATTTTTATAAAAATAAATTACTTTTTATATATTAGTTACTTGACTTTAAGTATTTATGATTATATACTTACTTACATAAAGTAACCTACTTATTAATTGTTGGTTATAAGAGCAATATTGTAAATATTTTAAGGTGGTGCGGTATCATGGGTTTATTAGATAGATTATTTGGTAAAGAAACAAAGGAGGAAGAAACAATGACAGCTGAAAAATTAAACATCGGGATTATTTTAGGAAGCACTCGTCAAGGACGTGTTAGCCCACAAGTAGCGGAATGGGTGAAGGGGATTGCCGACCAACGCGGCGATGCTAATTATGAGATCGTAGATATTGCAGATTTCAATCTTCCATTCTTAGGCACAACTGACGGAACAGAGCCTGGAATCGCGGCATGGAATGAAAAACTGGCAAACCTTGATGGATTCGTATTCATCGTTCAAGAATACAATCACAGTATTTCAGGAGCATTAAAAAATGCACTTGATTTCGCCCGCGAAGCTTGGTACAACAAAGCTGCCGGCATCGTAAGCTATGGTTCAACTGGCGGAGCACGTGCTGCTGAACATTTACGTGGAATTTGCGGCGAGTTAAAAATTGCCGACGTTCGCACACATCCAACTTTAAGTTTGTTCACTGATTTTGAAAATATGTCTGTATTCAAACCACAAGATTTGCACAATGGTAATGTCAATGCAATGCTTGAGGAAGTTGTTTCCTGGAGCGGCGCTTTAAAAACAGTTAGATAATAAAAAACGAGCGGCTGTATGGTACAGTCGCTCGTTTTATTTTATAGTAGGCCAACCATTTGCAGGCCATGAAGAATTCCATTATCATCTACGGATTTAGTCACATATTTAGCGACCTTCTTTACCTCTTCCTCACCATTCCCCATAGCTACACTATTATAGATAGTCGACAGCATTTCCAAATCATTTGGACCATCTCCAAACGCAAACTGGCGCTCTGGTGGAAAACCTAGTTTTTCAACTAGTTTAGCAATTCCATTAGCCTTTGATCCGCCCTTTGGAATAACATCAACGGAAACCGGATGCCAGCGAATGAAATCAAAGTCATCAAAAGCCTGTTCGTACTGTTTCTCTTCACCTTCTGGACAGAAAAGAAGCGTTTGATACAACTCACGGCCGTTATAATAATGTGGGTCGTGGGTAGGGAATTGCTTGATTTTTAAGGTCGCAATCGCTTCATTAATGTAATCATGTTCCGGAACATTCGCTTTCATATCCTCATGGTCCATAAATACAACCGGATGATTATTTTTTAGCGCCGCCTCTGTTAGTTTTTCTAGAGAGGGGAGGTTTAACGGATTAGTATATAAGACTTCTCCATTTAACACCACATACTGGCCGTTATAGCTGACAAAAGTATTGATATCCAATTCCTTTCGTAAATCCTCATACATAAAAGGGGCCCTGCCTGTTGCAATGGCCACAATATGTCCAAGTTCCTTCAATTTAAAAATTGCTTCCTTTGTGGAAGGGGGTAATTGTTTTTCGTGATCTAGCAAGGTGCCGTCTATGTCGAAAAAAATCACACTTTGTTTTGTCATGTTTAATCCTGCCTTTGAAGTAAATATTTTTTAGGTAGAGATATTGTTATTATCTTTCTTCATTCCGTTTATATAAGTGTAATTTATGAAACGGCTTTCATGTCAAATCTTAAATGGCAGGTTGTTGACAAAATAGATGATTGGTAGTAATATTATCTTGTATTCAAGATATCTTAATTCAAAGTAATTGATGGAGGTGAGATAAAATGGAGAGACAATGCACCAATCTGCCCTTCCTTACACTAATGCAAACCTCAAAAGCCATTCATGATCGAAGTAAAGAAGAATTAGCGATAAATAAGTTAAGTATTACGGACTTTTCCGTTTTAGAGGTACTTTTTCATAAAGGGAAACAAACGATTCAGCAAATCGGAAACAGTATCCTGATCTCCAGTGGATCAATGACGTATGTGATTGATAAGTTAGAACAAAAGGGACTGTTAATTCGTAGTGCCTGTCTTGAAGACCGGCGAGTGATCCATATAACCTTGACGGATGCTGGTAACGATTTGATGAACAAAGTGATGCCGAAATACAATGAGTTTATAAATGAAATATTTGAATCGTTAACTGCTGATGAGGCAGAGGCTTTGGTGCAGCTTTTGAAAAAAGTAAGGAATAACATATAAATTTTTTTGGATAATATCTCGAATTCGAGATAAAAAATTAGGAGGAACTTAAAATGATAAATATTGGTTTATTAATTATTCGCTTGGTGATTGGAGTACTATTTGTGGGCCACGGTGCACAAAAATTATTTGGTTGGTTTGGCGGTTATGGTATAAAGGGTACAGGAGGATGGTTCGAATCCATTGGCATCAAACCAGGAGTAACAATGGCACTGTTGGCCGGATTGGCTGAACTTCTTGGTGGTCTCTTGTTTGCTTTAGGACTTCTAACTCCGCTTGCAGGAATTATGATTGCAGGAACTATGGTAATGGCCATTGCGAAGGTTCATGCACCAAACGGATTATGGTCAACTGCCAATGGATATGAATATAACCTGACATTGCTTGCAGTGGCTATAGGTGTGGCATTAATTGGGCCTGGTCAATATGCTTTAGATGCCTTGTTATTCTAAAATATCTCGAATTAAGACTATTTGGTGAATTTTAATAACTGAATTAGGATCAAAATAAGGTAGAAAAGGAGTGTAAAACCATGAGTAAAAAAACAACGGGTATTCACCATATCACGGCCATTGTGGGCCATCCCCAAGAGAATGTAGATTTCTACGCCGGTGTTTTAGGTTTACGTTTAGTCAAACAAACGGTTAATTTCGATGACCCAGGGACATATCATCTTTATTTCGGTAACGAGGGTGGGAAACCAGGATCCATTATTACCTTCTTCCCGTGGCCAGGTGCACATCAAGGAGTCATTGGAGATGGGCAAGTGGGTGTTACTTCCTATGTGGTTCCGAAAGGTGCCTTTGATTTTTGGGAAAAACGGCTGGGAAAATTCAATATTCCGTTTAAGAAAAAGGAACGCTTTGGTGAGCAATATTTGGAGTTTGATGATCCGCATGGTCTTCACTTGGAAATTGTGGAAAGAGAAGCAGGGGAAATTAATCAATGGACCTTCAGTGATGTAACACCAGATGTTGCTATTAAAGGTTTTGGCGGTGCAACTCTTTTATCAAGCCAGCCTGACAGTACAGCCGAATTGCTAGAAAAGGTACTGGGCCTGGAACTAGTAGGAAAAGAAGGAGATTTCGTTCGTTTCATTTCCGCTGCTGACATTGGGAATGTTATCGATCTTAAATTAACACCAATTGGACGCGGACAAATGGGGGTTGGAACTGTTCATCATATTGCCTGGCGGGCCGTGGATGATCAAGATCAATTGGATTGGCAGAACTATGTTGCTTCTAAAGGATATGGCGTTACTCCTGTCCAGGACAGAAACTATTTTAATGCTATATACTTTAGGGAACACGGTGAAATTTTATTTGAAATTGCGACTGACCCTCCAGGATTTGCTCACGATGAATCACAGGAAACGATGGGTGAGAAATTAATGCTGCCGGAACAGTACGAAAAATACCGGGGGCAGATTGAACGGAGATTGCTGCCAATTAAAGTAAGAGAATTAGACTAAAGGGGATGAATTCTTTGCTATCTATTGATCCTGCCTCACTATCGGAAAGAGAAAATTACAAATTTCTAATCGGGAGCATAATTCCAAGACCTATTGCTTTTGTGACAAGTATTTCGAAGGACGGTGTTTTGAATGGTGCGCCGTTTAGTTACTTTAATATTGTATCATCCAATCCCCCGATGATTTCAGTTTCAATCCAGCGGTCAGGCGGGAAACAAAAGGATACAGCGAGGAACATCATCGAGTCTAAGGAATTTGTCATTCATATTGTCGATGAGCAAAATGTAGAAGCAATAAATAAGACAGCTGCCAGTCTTCCTTCTAATCAAAGTGAAATAGAGTTGGCGAATTTAACGCCGGTAGAAAGTGTAAAGATTTCGGTTCCGGGCATTAAGGAAGCCAAAATTCGCATGGAATGTTTAGTGGAGCATTCCTTGGTATTGGGAGGATTGGATTCACCGGGCTGTGATTTGATCATTGGAAAAGTTGTTCAATTTCATATTGACGAGGCCATTTATGAAAATGGAAGAATCGACCCTAGTGGACTGGCTGCTGTAAGCCGATTGGCCGGGAATTACTACGCCAAAATTGGCGAGGTTTTTGAAATCGAACGACCTAAATAGCTTTTTCAAAAGGGGTGAAGAGAAATGGAATTATTGGGTTTGCATCATGTTTCAATTTTGACAGGAAAAGCTGAGAGAAACTATCAATTTTTCACAAAAATCCTTGGGATGCGATTGGTGAAAAAAACTGTAAACCAAGACAACACAGAATCTTACCATTTGTTCTATGCAGATGGGGAGGGAACACCAGGAACGGAAGTAACGTTTTTTGACATTCCAGGTCTTGGACAGTCCTATCGGGGAACTTCGGATATCTCGACTGTTTCATTGCGGGTGAAAAGCACAGACTCATTGCATTTTTGGAAAGAGCGATTTAACACATTTGGTATTCAACATGAAGAAATCCAGAAGAGAGCAAATCGAGATTCCTTGGCATTTCGAGACTTCGATGGGACACGGTTAATTCTTGTTGCCGATAATGGTGAAAAAGGGGTACGAGGCGGCATACCATGGGAACGAGAAGATATTCCTTCTCAACATGCCATTATTGGTTTAGGGCCAGTCACACTTACGGTTGGGATTGCCGAACCGACAGTTGGTGTTCTGACTGAAGTTATGGGCTTTCGGTACGTAGGCTCCTACCCATCGCTTGAAGAGGACTTTCCTGACATTACGGTTTATGCAACTGGGGAAGGCGGAAGTGGTGCTGAAGTTCATATCGAGAGGCGGACTGATCTTCCAAGAGCCCGCTTAGGCCGAGGCGGAGTGCATCATGTGGCGTTTCGTGTTCCAAATGAAGAAGAATACAACCAATGGGCGGTGCGCTTAAAGGAAAACCGGCTGCCGAATTCCGGCAAGGTTGAGCGTTACTATTTTAAAGCCTTATATTTCCGTGAGCCGAATGGTATACTGTTTGAATTATCGACGGATACTCCTGGGTTTGCCACAGATGAACCAATGGAAACCATGGGGCAGAAGCTGGCTTTACCGCCATTTTTGGAGCCTCGCCGAAAAGAGATTGAGGAAAAATTACGGCCATTAGACTTAAAGTAAGGAAGGTAATCAATTATGAGACACATATTTAATAAAGGGAAAGACCCGGCACGGCCGACATTACTATTGCTTCATGGCACTGGGGGCAATGAACTGGACCTATTGCCGCTTGCGGGAAGAATTGATGATGAAGCCTCAGTTTTAAGTGTCCGCGGAAACGTATTGGAAAACGGCATGCCTCGATTCTTTCGCAGATTGGCTGAAGGGGTGTTTGATGTAGAGGATCTTATTTTTCGAACAAAAGAATTAAATGAGTTTCTTGATGAAGCGTCAGTGAAGTATGGTTTTGACAGAGATAATATCATTGCCCTCGGCTACTCGAACGGTGCAAATATCGCGGCGAGTTTAATGTTTCACTATCAAAATGCGTTAAAGGCTGCGATACTTCATCATCCTATGGTACCGAGAAAAGGGATTGAACTGCCAGACTTGTCAGGTAAATCTGTGTTTATTGCAGCAGGTACAAATGATCCAATTTGTTCACCAATGGAATCGGCCGAACTGGAATCGTTATTGGAAAAAGCGAACGCCAAGGTTGAGTTGCATTGGTATAACAGAGGTCACCAATTGACAATAGATGAAGTAGAGGCAGCGGCCGCATGGTATCGGCAGCTAAATAATTGAGCTAACCGGATATTTCTGGTTGGCTTTTTTTGTACCCAAAAATTAACAATTATGCTTTAATTAGGGTGTGAGATTTTGATAAGGGGGGACTAAAGATGATCGCTACACAATACAAGATCACTTTGCCTAGTGATTATGACATGAATATTATCAGAGATCGGGTAAGGAATAATGGTCATAAGACCGATGGATTCGAGGACCTGAAATTTAAACTTTATTTAATAACCGAAAAAGGCATCAATGGTAACCTGCAAAATGGTTATTGCCCTTTGTATCTTTGGAAAGACAGCAACGGACTGAATAAGTTTTTATTTAATGGATTTTATGACAATATCCTTAATTCGTTTGGTTGGCAGCGAATAAATATTGGAATTCCATTGATTAATATGACGACAGCTAATTTGAAAGAGAATATGTTTGTTTTTCACATCAATAGGGAAATCCCCCCACAAGAGAGTTTGAATCACTTTAAGGAACGAGTGGTTGAGAGCGTTCCGCAGATTGAAGGTGCGGAATATCTCGTCATTTTTAACCCCGATAAATGGGAATACGATGCGTTTTATTTTTTGAATGATTTGAGTTGTGTAAAGGAAAAGAGCGGGGTTATTTATACAATACTGCATGTATCACAAGAAGTAGGATTGAATTCGGAATAACGGGTTTTCCTGCTTCATCTTAAACTGCTCCTATGACCTGTATTGGCGTAGTGGACCACCGATTTATCAGCTTCCAATGCTCTAATAATGACCTGTATTGGCGTAGTGGACCACCGATTTATCAGTTTCCACTGCTCCAATGACCTGTATTGGCGTAGTGGACCACCGATTTTTCAGCTTCCACTGCTCCAATGACCTGTATTGGCGTAGTGGACCACCGATTTATCAGCTTCCAATGCTCTAATAATGACCTGTATTGGCTTAGTGGACCACCTATTTATCAGCTTCCAGTGCTCCAATGACCTGTATTGGAGTAGTGGACCACCGATTTTTCAGTTTCCACTGCTCCAATGACCTGTATTGGCGTAGTGAACCATCGATTTTTCAGCTTCCACTGCTCCAATGACCTGTATTGGCGTAGTGGACCACCTATTTATCAGCTTCCAGTGCTCCAATGACCTGTATTGGCGTAGTGGACCACCTATTTATCAGCTTCCACTGCTCCAATAACCTTCACGTACTCTCATTATTGTTTTTCTCAAAAAAGCAATTATTAGCAACCCGAAAAAAATATTGCGGATACTTTGTAAATCGATTTAAAATGAAGGATGAAAATAATAGGGAGAAGGTTTCAGCATGTGGATTGCGGCAGCATTGGTTACCACCTTAAGTTTTGGGACAAATAATACCATTTTTAAATGGAGTACAAGCCGTGGCTTGTCAAAGGTACATATACAGTTATTCTTTTATTTTGTGGCGTTTATCTTAACACTGGGGTACGGAATTTCAACAGGGGAAGTGCAGTTTAACGTCTATTCGATCATCCTTGGAGGGTTGATTGGCATCCTTAATGCCAACGGAAATATACAAATGTCCAGGGCATTCGAAAACGGACCGGCAAGCTTAACTTCGCCGCTAATTGGAGCGAATACCATACTGCCGATTCTTGGGGCAGCGCTTATTTTTCATGAAAAAATTGGCCTTATTCACTGGGTTGGGATCGTGGTTATTCTCAGTTCCGCTATGATGATTCAGTATTCACCAGGGGCAAAACAGGGCACCAACTACGGCAAATGGATTTACCGAGTACTGCTGGCTATCCTGTCCTTCGGCATCCTTGGAATATTAATGAAGACGACTTCCTATATGCACATCAGTTCACTCCATACACTTATTTCTATGTATGGAGTGGGCAGCGTGTATCTAGGACTGACAAGCCTGAGGGAAAAAGAAAACTGGCGGCGTTCGGAAGTAAACATCGGTTCGCTAGTGGGATTGGTTAGTGTCCTCGGGTATAGCTGTTATTTTTATGCGTTGCAAAAAGGGAGTGCCAGCATCATTTTTCCAATCGTGAGCCTGAACTGCCTGGTCGTCATCTTGGCCGGCTGTTGGATTTTTAAGGAAAAGCTTAAACGCTATCAGCTTGTCGGGATTCTTTCTGCGATAATAGGGATTATTTTTACAAAAATTTAGCAGATCAGTTTTTACGAGCATAAAAAGAGGATGGGAGCTACTCCCATCCTTTTTAACTTGCTGGAAGCTTGATTTTTACAGACTCTTCCCGCTTAGCCGCCTTTTTCGTCCTAAGACGCTGTCTTTCATCACTTTGAAAATACGACTTCACCGACTCATTAATAAGCGCAACACTAATGGAGGTGAAGACAAAGAAGCCGATTGGAATCATGACTATCCACGGGTATGAATAAAGGTAGCTGATATCTCCGCCAATGACCCCTGACCATTCAAATGATACAGAACGAGGCGGTGTATCGTCATCAGGCGGGATTGTCCCGCCAAAGAAGAGGCTCATAAATCCAAGATGGGCGAGCAGCTGTAATGACTGAATGAATTGCTGCCCGAATAATAGGATCCATTTTTCATACACATGTGGAACAATGTGTTTAAAAAAGATTCGAAATTTACTAGCACCAAGGGTTCTAGCGACTTCGATAAACGATTCATTCTCCACAATTTTCATTTCATTGGCAAGATGGATTGTTAGATTGGGCACCGCAAGTAAGACGAGCACAATGATTTCGAATGTGGCCCTCTGCCAAAAGGACGTATGAAACCCATCACCCGGCCTCCACAAAACACTAAACAGGATAAAATAGGCAATAATCGTTTGCGGAACAACTGAAAAGGGTTCAAAAATACTTTTAATCAAATTGAAAATGGCAGGTTTTATTGAGAAAATAAACGAACTTATGATAAGTCCCAAAATCATGCGCAGCAACGCAACAACAAGGACAATTCCAATAGTCCATTTGGCTCCCTCGACTAATAAATGGACTAAATCATATCCATAGCGGTCAGTCCCAAGTATGTACTCCGTGAAGGGCGGATACGGGGCTTTATCGATGAGATTTCCATGCTTATCCGCATGATACATTGTCTGACGGATTTTCCCATCATTAAAAATTGTATTTAGAATACTTGCGATTACCAATGTTGACAAAAATAGAAAACTGATTAGAAACCGTTTTCTCCTTAATAAATAAATTAGCATTCTATTCATTTCCTCTCCACAGAATCCAGCTATTGACCTTAAAATTAGACGAATGATAAATTAAGTTGGTTTCAATTTTTTTACAAAATTTCACGTGCCCAAAACCGGATGAAAAACCTGAAATAGGTAACGTAGACGTGTTCTACGTGCCCAAAATCAGATAAAAAATCTAAAATAGGTAACGTAGAAGTGTTCTACGTGCCCAAAATCAGATAAAAAATCAAAAATAGGTAACGTAGAAGTGTTCTACGTGCCCAAAACCGGATGAAAAATCTGAAATAGGTAACGTAGAAGCGTTCTACGTGCCCGAAACCGGATGAAAAATCAGAAAGAGGTAACGTAGAAACGTTCTACGTGCCCAAAATCAGATAAAAAATCTAAAATAGGTAACGTAGAAGCGTTCTACGTGCCCAAAACCGGATGAAAAATCAGAAATAGGTAACGTAGAAACGTTCTACGTGCCCTAAATCAGATAAAAAATCAGAAATAGGTAACGTAGAAGCAGTCTACGTGCCCAAAACCGGATGAAAAACCTGAAATAGGTAACGTAGAAGCGTTCTACGTGCCCGAAACCGGATGAAAAATCAGAAATAGGTAACGTAGAAGTGTTCTACGTGCCCAAAATCAGATAAAAAATCTAAAATAGGTAACGTAGAAGTGTTCTACGTGCCCGAAACCAAGCTCAAAAACAACTCAAGGTAACATAAAAAAGTCGCCTGACCAAAATCGGGCGACTTCCCTAATTCCAAACTACAATTTTACGTCCACCACATATCCCCAACTGATTCCTTCACCATTACTGGCTGTAACGTTTGGATTGCCTTCGTAAATCCTTCATCAATCGACATTAACCCGTCCTCGTGCTCGATACTGACTACATAATCATAGCCGTAGAGCCGTAAAGCACTGATAATGTCACTCCACACTTTAGAATCATGACCAAACCCAACCGTACGGAAATTCCAAGAGCGATTTCTCATATCACTATAAGAAGTCATATCGGTCAATCCGTTTCGATTCGTATTCGCCTGGTCAATACTGGTGTCCTTTGCATGGAAGTGGTGAATAGCATTTTCACTGCCTAATATTTTCACAGCCTCAACCGGGTCAATTCCTTGCCACCACATATGGCTTGGATCGAGATTAGCGCCAATTGCCTGACCACAGGCTTCTCTTAAACGTAAAAGGGTGGCAGGTGTATGTACCGAGAAGCCGCCGTGTAATTCAAGACCAATTTTTACATTATGCTGCTGGGCAAAGGCTGCTTTTTCTTTCCAATACGGGATGATTTTTTCTTCCCATTGCCATTTTAAAATTTCCTGATATTCATTTGGCCAAGGAGCGACTGGCCAGTTTGGATATTTCGCCCCCTCGTGGTCACCTGGGCAGCCAGAGAAAGTATTAACGACCGGAACTCCCAACAAACTTGCCAACTGAACGGTTTTCGTAAATAGTGTATCCGCTTCCAAGGCAATGTGTTTTTGTGGATGCAGCGGGTTAGAATGGCAACTTAATGCGCTGATTGTAAGTCCGCGGCCCGCAACTTTTTCCAAAACCTCCTCGCGTTTACCCTCATCTGACAATAACTCGTCGACCTTGCAATGGGCATCTCCCGGATAGCCGCCAGTGCCCAGTTCAACCGCCTCAATTCCCTTTGCCGCTACATGGTCCAGCATTTCTTCAAGTGTCTTATCTGAAAACAAAACGGTAAAAACGCCTAGCTTCATGAAAACACCACCCCTAGAAAAATTTGTAATCCATTACATATTATTATAACTTACTAGCTATCACTATCAATAACTTAATGGATATATTTGTATATATTGACAAATAATTCATATAATTCTATAATCAAGTTGAACTTGTAATCGATTACAAGAAAATAGGTGAAAGTAGGAAGCATCATGGCCAATATCCAGGAAGTAGCTGAAAAAGCAGGTGTTTCGGTTGCGACGGTTTCCAGGGTGCTCAATAACATTACATCCGTAAGTCCCAAGACACGACTCAAAGTTGAAAATGCCATTAAAGAACTGAACTATGCACCCAGCATGTTGGGGCGAAATCTCAGAAACTCTGAAAGCCGCTTGTTACTCGTCCTCATCCCCAGCATTTCCAATCCTTTTTACACAGACATCATCAATGGGATTGAAAATTTTGCCATCGTCAATGATTACAACATTCTTCTTTGTCAAACAGACTCCAACCCGCAGCGAGAAAACATTTTTTTTAATATGGTAAAAAACAAATTGGCCGATGGCATCATTTCTATGGATCCGACAGTCAACAAGCAAAAACTGAATGAATTAGCCAGAGATCATTATATTATCCTGTGCAGTGAGTATGAGGAAGGCGGCTCGATTCCTTACGTCACAATTGATAGTGAACTGGCTGCCTATCATGCTGTGAAGCATTTAATTAAAATTGGAAAGAGTAATATTGCCTTAATCAATTCTGATGAAAAATTTCTTTATGCCCGCCAGCGCCGCAAAGGCTATGAACGGGCATTGGCAGAGTTTGGTCTGCCTGTCCGAAATGAGTGGATCTATAATACGCAAGGTCTTGATTTTGAACACGGGGTCCACGCGATGCGGATGCTGCTGCAGCTAAACGAAAGACCGACAGCGGTGTTTGCCGTTTCTGATACACTGGCGATTGGGGCGTTAAAAGAAATTAACAACAGTGGTTTAAAGGTTCCGGATGACATTGCTGTTGTCGGCTTTGATAAGATCAGTTTTTCAAACATGACGAATCCAACCCTGACAACGGTAGCCCAGCCGATGTACAAAATGGGCTATACCGCTGCAAAAATGTTGATTAATAGTATTAAAGGCAACAAAGTCGAAAGTGTTGTTTTGGACCATGAATTGGTGATTCGTGAATCAACGATGGGATAGGAGTGGTACATATGGGTATTAAAGTTGGCATTATCGGCTGCGGGTCAATTACTAAATTCCGGCATGCCCCGGAATATAAAGCCAATCCCCATGTCGACGAGATTGTTTTTTTTGACCGTAACTTTGCAAGAGCGAAGGAGCTGGCCCAGGAATTTGGCGGCCGGGCGGTGGAAAGTGTGGAAGAACTGCTGCAAGACCCAACCATAACAGCAGTTAGCGACTGTTCATCGAACGAAGCTCACCATATTAATTCCACCAATGCATTGCTGAGCGGCAAGCATGTTCTTTGTGAAAAGCCATTGGCAATCTCGGTTGAATATGCGGAACAAATTATACAAGCAGCGCAGAAATCAGGTAAGAAATTAATGGTCGACCATAACCAGCGTTTTACTAAAGCCCATCAAAAGGCAAAGGAAATCATCGCCAGCAAGGAACTCGGCGAGGTGCTGACCTTTAAAACCAGCTTCGGTCATCAGGGCCCTGAAAGCTGGGGCGTCGATAAATCGAATGCCACCTGGTTTTTTAAAAAAGAACGTTCGCACTCCGGAGTAGCCGGTGACCTAGGTATACACAAAATTGACCTGATCCACTATCTGTTGGACGATGAAATTGAGGATGTTCATGCTTTTCACGGTGCCCTTGATAAAATCGATGAAACTGGGAAGCCAATTGAAGTTTGCGACAATGTTGTCTGTGCGTTGAAGACGAAAAAGGGCCGCTTGGGTACGGCTTCATTTTCTTGGACCTATTACGGTGCGGAAGATAATTCAACAACCATCTACTGTCAAAAAGGGATTCTTAAAATCTATCAACATCCTGAGTATCAGCTGATTGTTGAAAGTAAGGATGGCGCAGTGATTAAATACGAACTGGAGCCCATCCAAACCAATGATAACCAAACAAAATCCGGCGTCATTGATGCCTTTATCGACAGTATTATTCACGACAAAGAACCGCTTGTAACAGGGAAGCAGGTACTATCCAGTCTTAAGGTGATTGAAAAAATATTAGGTTCATAGACTAGTTTCAGTAGGTCAAATGTCCTGAAAATAATTGACGGAATAGTAAATTTTTTATACTATAATTGTAATGGATTACATACCATATTTTAACAAATATTATCGCCGTTGTAATATTGGAAATGTAATCAATTACAGAAGGTGGGTTGAAATGTTAAATCAGCTTGCAATCAATTCGAATACGTATCACGGTTTTTCCTTGGAGGAAGCAGTTAGAGGAGCAAGTGAGGCAGGATTCACCCAGATTGAACTAGCTGCAGTCAATCATACCCCACATTTGCTGCCAGATATGTCTGCTCAAGAACTCGATGATATTAAGGAATTGCTTCGAGACTACGGCATGACCTGCATCGGGATCGGTGCCCATAGTAATATCATGACGCAAGCAGGAGTTAACAATCTATTAAAAGGCATAGACCTTGCGGTGGAATTTAATTGCAAGTATGTCATTACCGCTACCGGTGACGCCCATAATGACACCGATGTGATTGAAGATGAAGCGGTATTAGTCAAAAATCTCCTGCCGATTATTGAGAAATGCGAGAAGCTGGGCAAACAGCTTGTCCTGGAAACGCACGGCAATAACTACCCAACCGGCGTTTCACTAAAAAAACTAGCAAAAGCGTTAAACGACCGTGTCAAAATTAATTACGATACTGCTAATGTTATATTTTACGGAAATAAGATGCCATACGAAGACCTGGAGGCCTCCGCTGATTACGTTGAATTCATTCACCTGAAGGATAAGCTCGGTGCTTATACCGAGTGGAATTTCCCAGCCATTGGCGACGGGGACCTTGACTTCGGAAAGATTTTTGCAACGCTTAAGGAAACAAATTATCAAAGGCCGATCAGTGTTGAAATTGAATTTACCCCGGCAGGGCCGGCGAGTCTTGAAACTGTCAACCATAGTGTCAAAAAATCATTCCACTATCTTTCGCAATTATTGGGTAGAAACTCATGAAAACAATTGGGCTGGTTGGATTGGGATTTATGGGCAAGACGCATTTGGAAGCCTATCAAAAAATAGACAATTGCCGGGTAAAGTCAATCTATTCGAGAAATCCAGGGAAGGGTCAGGTCTCGGATTATCATGATTTATTACAGGATAAGGAGATCGACATCATTGATATTTGCCTCCCTACTTTTTTGCATGAACAGTATATCATCCAAGCGGCGAATGCCGGAAAGCATATTATCTGTGAAAAGCCGTTAACCTTAACGCTTCAGTCCGCACAAAGGATTATCGATGCTGTTGAGAAAAATAATGTGCAGTTATATGTTGGTCATGTACTTAGATTTTGGCCGGAATATCAGGTCATTAAATCCTACAGTGGAACCGACAAATTAAAAGATATTGAGATAGTTCATGCCAGCCGCCTGGGACAGGAGCCGAAATGGAGCACATGGTTCCAGTACCCCGAACAAAGTGGCGGTGCCTTATTTGACCTGCATATTCATGACATTGATTTCGTTACGTATTTACTCGGTGAGGTTGAGTCACTCTATGCAGTAGGCCATAAAAACAAATACGGTGCATGGAATCACGTCGTGACGACACTCATTTTTAAAAATAGCAGTACTGCCACTGTCGAAGCCTCGCAGCGAATGCCAACAGGATATCCCTTTACGATGTCACTACGGGCACAAACAGCCCAAAGTGCATTAGACTTCAAGATTGTTGCTGGTGAAAATATTGAGAACATCAATGACAGCCAGAATCAGTTCATCTACTACTCCAACAATGAAACGTCTCAGATTGCCGCCGATCGAGGCGATGCCTTTCACAATGAACTATCCTACTTCGTGAATTGTCTAGAAACCAACCAGGAAAACAAAATCATCCCATTGGATGATGTACTATACACCCTTAAGCTGTTAACAGCAATTGAAACTGCCTTGGATACAGGGCGGGAGGTTCAGGTATAAGACCGTAGACCCCAAATGTATTGGTGAATGGAATGAAAATGCTTCAAGTGAGCTAACGGTTTCAATTTAATATTGCAATAGATTACTAGTTTCATATTAAAGGGGGTACGTAGTTGAAATGAAAATGAAAAAGACTTTTTCTTGGATGTTGCTAGTGTTATTGATTATGGTGCCGATTCTTGGGGCCTGCAGCAGTGACAAAACAACGGGTGATGAAGATTCGGGTAAGACAGGTGATAAAGGGTCCAAGAAACACAAGATTGGCATTCTGGCACCCGCTGTTACCCATGGCTGGGTTGCCGCAGTTGCTTACAATGCAGAAGTTCGTGCCAAAGAATTGTCGGACGAAATAGAGTACAAGATTCAAACCAGCAATAATGCGGAAGAAATGACGTCCCAATTGGATGATTTGATGACTTGGGGAGCAGAAGCCATTGTGGCCTTTCCGCAGTGGGAAGGGATGGAAGTGCCAATCAAGCGGGCCTTGGATGAGGGAATCAAGGTGGTAAACTTTGATATCGTCATCGACGCGGATGGTGTCTACCGTGTTGCCGGAGATAACGAGGACATGGGTGTTCAGGGCGCCAACTATATTGTCAAGAAGGTTGGCAAAGAAGGAACAGTGGTCGTTCTTGAGGTCCCATCTTCCGGTTCAGTTTCTGAGCTAAGGAAAAAAGGATTTGTCGACACAATGAAGAAAATTGCTCCTGATATGAAGCTGTTGACATATGCTACTCAGTTTACCCGTGAAGACGGTTTGAAGGATTTTGCTGATATTTTAACTAAGAATCCGAAAATCGATGCGGTTTACTCGATGGATGATGAAACCTCTGTTGGCGTGCTGCAGGCAATTAAAGAAGCAGGCAGAACCGATATTAAGGTTGTAACGGGCGGAGGCGGTATGCAGGAATACTTCAAGATGATGCCGGAAAATCAAGATATCTGGATTCAGTCTGCCCTTTACAGCCCAGCAATGGTTAAGGATGCTGTCGATATCGCCAACAAACTTTTAAAGGGTGAGAAAGTCGAAGAGGAGACAATTATTCCAACAACAGTTGTTGACCGCGACAATTATAAGGAATTCCTTGATGAGAAATCACCTTATTAATACTTGAAAACAAGAATAGCAGAGGGGTTATGGCGGAGCTGTAGCCCCTTTTTTACTAAATGCTGCGGAGGTGATTTCATGATCATCGAGATGAAAAATATTCGCAAATCTTTTGGTAGTAATGATGTGTTAAAGGATGTGTCGTTGACGATAAAAGGCGGTGACATTTGCGCACTGCTCGGCGAAAACGGTGCTGGTAAGTCTACCCTCATGAACATCCTTGGCGGTGTACATGGGATGGATTCCGGTTCTATTACGGTGGACGGGACGCAACTAACCTTTGCCAACCCGGCGGAATCACAAAAAGCGGGAATCGCTTTCATCCATCAGGAACTAAATTTGATTAACGACCTGCCCATTTATGAAAATATGTTTTTGGGAAGAGAATTGAAAACAAAACGCGGCATGTTGGATCTTGAAAAAATGGTTCAGGAAACACAAAAGATGTTTCAGAGCATGAATGTAAGTCTAGACCCAAAAATGATGGTCCGTGAACTTGATGCTTCCTACAAACAAATCGTGGAAATCTGCCGGGCGATGATGGCAAATGCCTCCATAATCATCATGGATGAGCCGACCACCTCATTAACCGACCCGGAAATTGAACGTGTTTTTGGCATGATGAAGACGCTTCGAGACCATAATGTCGGGATTATTTTTATCTCCCACAAATTGAAAGAGGTCATGCAGGTTTGCAACCGGTATGTTGTCCTTCGGGACGGTAATCTGGTCGCGGAAGGTGATGTCAGCAATGTAACAACGAATGACCTCGCCCGGTTCATGGTTGGCTATGATGTCAGGACAGAACCGCTGCTGCGCAACAAAAATCTTGGCGACGAGATACTGCGTGTCGAGGGACTTACATACAACCACAACTTCAGGGATATTCATTTTTCCATCAGGGCAGGGGAAATCGTTGGCTTCACCGGGCTCTTGGGTGATGGCCGCAGTGAACTATTCCAAGCTATTTTCGGAGCAGACAAAATTTCCTCGGGAAAAATTTATTTGAGTGGAAAAGAGGTCAAGATTTCGAGTACAACTCAGGCAATCAAGGAAGGGATTGCCTATCTGCCACGGAATCGAAAGGAAAACGCCATTATCAAGGATATGAATATTATCGAAAATGCCTCGATTGTCACGTGGCCTAAGTTTTCAAGAAGGGGAATCATTAATAAGTATAGGCATCATGAAACCTTTGAAGAACAGCGTGTCGCATTGAAGTTGAAGATGGGTGAACTGACGGACAACATCACCAGCCTTTCGGGCGGAAATCAGCAAAAGATTGTCCTTGCCAAATGGCTGGCGGCCTCTCCTAAACTGCTAATCTTGGATAATCCGACCCAAGGTGTGGATGTCGGGGCGAAGGAAGATATTTATGACATTATTTTAAAACTTGCAGAGGATAACATCGCTGTTGTTGTACTGTCCAGTGAAGCGCATGAAATTATCCGCGTCTGTGACCGGGCGCTCGTAATGTACCATGGAGAAATTCAAGGGGAAGTTTCAGGTGAGGCAATGAATGAGGTTACGATGATGAGGCTAGCGACGGGCGGGCAGCTGACATAAAGGAAGGGAGTGTGGCCAATTATGGAGCCAAATATCGATAAAGCTGGGGTAAAAAAGAAACGCAACTTTTTTGCATGGTTCAAATATAAATGGTCGAACGATCCGCTGTTTAGCACGGCGATTGCCCTAATCATTATGGTTTTTTTACAAACATTGGTGTTGGGATTTGACTATCCGTCAATTGGCGATTGGTTTCAGGCTTGGACTAACAACTGGATTAACATTTTGAGAAACAATGCGAGCGTTGGAATCATTGCCTTGGGAATGACACTTGTTATTATGACCGGGGGAATTGATTTGGCCGTCGGGTCCACATTGGTGGTCACGGGCGCATTTGGGATGATGCTGCTCGACACAGGTGCCAAGGGGATTTTGGCTGGAATGGGTCTGACCGGATTTTCGGCATTTGTTGCGGCCATCATTCTAATGCTGGCCGCAGGGTATTTGCTGGGAGCTTTGATTGGTTTAACGATCACAAAGGGGAATGTCCCGCCGTTTATCGTAACGTTGGGAGCAATGATGATTTTTCGAAGTGTGACTCAGCATTTTATGCAAGGATATAATCCGACAGTGCCAATTGACTTTTTACAGCTGGCCAGTTTTAAAATTGGCAATTATATGATTATGCCAATTGTCTATTGGGTTGCAATTGCTTATATTCTTTATTATGTGTCGAAGCGGACCACATTTGGACGGCAGATTATTGCTGTTGGTTCAAATGAGCGGGCCGCCAAGCTTTCCGGTGTTAATGTGAATAAAGTTAAGCTCCGTGTGTATGCGTTGATGGGGCTCCTAGTTTCACTTGCGGCAGTCATTCAGGTTTCTAGGATTGGGTCAATGGACTTCTCCAACGCCGGCCGAGGGATGGAAATGGACGCGATTGCCGCTGCCGTTGTCGGTGGAACGAGCATGATGGGCGGACGTGGCTTTATCATGGGTACCGTCTTTGGTATGCTGATTATCGCCGTAATGAACAATTTGTTAAATTTGTTCGGGGTGCCGCCGTTTTTACGAGAGGCATTTAAGGGAGTTATCGTTATTGGGGCGGTGCTGCTGCAGCGAAAGGAAAAGACTTCTTAAAAGGAAAGCCAAGAAAGCAGCATGTTTCCCCGATACTTGTAATCGCAATAATCGGCGTTTTGTTTTTTCGGAGAATGTCAGCAATCTGTAGGCCTTCTTCTGTTTCGCCAGAATACGATATTAAAATCGCCGTGTCATTAGGCGAAGAATTAGAGGCTACATAGATCTGTTCTGCCGGCAGCATATATCCGCGAAAAAATAAATATATCTGCGAAAAATCGAATATATCCGCGAAAGGCAAAAAAGAGCTGGATTTCAGCTCTTTTTTGCCTTATCTTTTTCAATTGCCGACAGTGCCAGTTTTTTTATCGTCATATCATCCATTGGCGGGTTATGCAGCCCGGCGCGCACATCACGGTAATATCGCTGCAATGGATTTGAGCGCTGCAGGCTCTTGGCCCCAACGATTCTCATCGCTTTATCAACAATTTTTATCGCTGAATTAGTTACGGTATGCTTGACAACACCAAGTTCATTTTCGATATAACCCCGGCGGGATTCATCATCGTAGGCGGCTGCCACACTATAGAGCAGATGCCGGGCCGTCATTAATTCCAAATCGATTTCCCCTAAGTGCTGCTGTACATTTGGCAGTTGGCTAATCGGTCCATTCAGGCTGTTTGGCGCATGGGTATTGGCAAATTGGATAGCGTAATCCCGTGCTGCCTGGGCAATCCCGAGGTAACACGCAGGTATATGCAGAATCCAGCCGTTAATACTCCCGACTCTTGGTCCTTCAAGACGTTCGACAAGCATGGAATCTTCTACGGTAACCCCATCAAGTACAAGGTCATGGCTTCCCGTACCTCTCATCGAAATGACATCCCATGTTTCTTCAATCGATAAGCCAGGTAAATCTCTATGAAGCAAAAAGTACCCTTGCTTTTGTTCTTCTTCTATCCAGGCCGATGTTAAAAAGTAGGTTAAGACAGGGGACATTGTCGTAAAGATTTTCCGCCCAGTCAGAACCCAGCCTCCATTTTTCTTAACAGCAGTAGTTCCAGGACGTCCGCCCCTGGTTGGACTTCCTGTTTGCGCCTCACTGGCGGCCCGATTTACTAAAGCACCGTTAAGGATTTCTTTTGCAAAAAAGTTTAAACGCTCTTCAGTCCAAAGCTTTTTTTCAAAAAGTTCGCCGACTACACCAAGATTCCAGCCGATCGAAAGCGTCGTGCTTCCATCGAAGCTCGCCAGTGTTTCCTGAAGCATGACCATGTCGTAGACTTTGAGGCCCTCTCCACCGTAAGCGGCAGGGAGAGTCACACTGGGATAACCCAGATCCACCAATTCTTTAATATTCTCTTTTGGAAAAATAGCCTGCTCATCAATTGCCGCAGCTCTATTTTTAAACTGTGCCTCTTTTGTATGCAATTTTTGCAGCCAGTCTTTTTGCTTTTCTGTTCTGATAAATAAGTCCAGCACAATAAACCACCTCTATCATTATCATGGAGAATGCATCGACTCCGGTCAATTATTTTGTTTATATAATCTGAAAGATTGCAAGGAGCAGACTCACCTCTAAGAAAAATGAAGGATTTTTCAAGAATTAACCGAACTAAAAAGGATATAACCTATATAAGGAATTAATAAAATGAAATGGATGATGAGGCTTCATATTACTTTTTATCTTGTCCTATTAGCATTTATTCTAGCTATACCTCAAAAATCAATGGATGGTAATATCTTAAAACTGGCATTGTTTTTATGTACGATCGGAATCTTTATTCTTTTAACTACTTACTATGTCGTTCTATCTTTTAATAAAAAGATGGAGGCAGTAAAGAAATACGCTTATTTTAATGTGGGCCTGATGTGTTTTGATATTATTGTATTTCTCACTTTGGGACACCTAATCTATACAAAAATGACCGGCATAGGAGTGCTGCTATCTATTTTCCTTGCTCTATTTTTGGTCTCCAATATTTTGAACTTTAGAATACAAAAAATAATAGTTGACCAAAAGTTTGACTTTATAAAGGAAGTTAAATTGTTTTACAAAATGGGTAGAGCCTTAGACGAAACGCCACTTAACAATGCAATTTCTAAACTTGATTACCTATTTTATGGATACAGTGCCGCCGTTTTCGTATCGGAGAATATATATTTTTTCGCTGCTGTGGTCGGAATCATCTTAATCCTATCGATTAAATACTTACGTGCAATCCGAGGCGAATTTTTAAAAAGTAGGTTGATTACAAAAAATGAAACCTATATATCTATAATCAGTTACTATTTCTTTTATTTGCTTTCAATCATATGGATGTTTTTCATTCCGAACATTTCTACACTGTTAGTAGGAGCTGTAAGTATCTTACCGATTAAAATTTATATTCGCAGAATTGCTGAAAAGGTTTATGAAGAAAAAGAAGCTTATGATGCTTAGTTAAATATAAGGTGGGAATTCAATGATGAACAGTGTTATTCAAGAGATTAGATTGGAAGGAAGTTTCAACTTTCGCGACTTGGGAGGACATCAAACAAGAGATGGGTACAGCGTGAAAAGGGGCAAGCTGTTCCGCTCGGGAAATCTGAGTAAATTAACGGAAAATGATTTGAACATTGTCAATCAGCTTGGCATAAAAAATATCTGTGACCTCCGCAGAGTAGATGAAATTGACCAATTCCCGGACCCGGAATTGCTAGGCGCCAAATGGAATCATCTCCCTGTCAATTCCGACAGGAAAATTGTGAGTCAGGTTGGCGACCTTAGAGAACACGACCTGCATATGAATAAACCTGGGGAACTGTTAGTTTTTTTGAACCGAAAAATGGCGGGGTATTCAGGGGCTTTTCGAAAAGTGTTTGAGATTTTGCTAACCGAACCGCAAGCACCAATGCTGTTCCATTGTATGGCGGGGAAGGACAGAACAGGTGCAGTAGCTGCATTGATACTAAGTGCGCTAGGCGTTTCACGTGAAGTTATTGAAGAGGACTACTTATATACAAATACAACTTTAGACCGGATGAAGGCACACTTCGCAGGATTGGGGGTTAGCAACCGCAGGGGGATGGCTCAAGCTGCTCTCGATGCCATGTTTGAAGCCCGACTTGAATACATCCACGCATTTTTCGATGAGTTGGAACAACAGTTCGGCGGTGTTGATTCATACCTAAAAGAAAAAATTGAGCTTACGGACCGGGACTTCGATGTGTTGAGGAAGTACTTACTTGAGTGAAATGAAGAGAAGGTTCTTGAGTCTCAGAAATTGAGAAACAGGAACCTTCTTCATGTATTATACTGATTGGTTGAATGGTTTGATTTTTCCCTCATTCCTTGGTTGGGGTGTAAGGTTTTCGTCCCCAGGCATTAGTCTCCATCCTTTGGTTACGACAATTCGCAGCCAGGTTCCCGGAATCCAGGAAGTGATTAGTGCCAGCATGACAAGGATGGCGAAAAATTCCTGATTGATAATTCCCGCTGCATAGGCAACTGATGAAAGGACAATACCGGGGCCTCCTCTGTCATTAATCGCTACTCCTAAGTTAAGACTGGTTAAATGATCGTGTTTTATGGCCCTTGAGGTAATATAAACAGCCAATGTTTGAGTCAAGGTAGCAAACAGGAAGTAGGCCAGGAAGAATAGAGGGCTAAAATGGCGGACAAGATCTAATTGCAATCCTACTGTTGCAAAATAGATTGGGATTAACCAAGAGAATGAAATATTACTAACACCTTGTTCCAATCGTTCAGATACTGCTTTTGGCAATGCCATTTTTGCAATGATACCAGCAATAAGGGCTCCAAAAATTGTTTCCACATGAAGTTTGCCTGCAAACGAGGCAAGTATAAACATGATAAACAAAAAATACCCTAAGTTTGATGAACGGAATAATAGATTTTGCTTAATAATGGTTAACCGCTTAAAAAGGAAATATCCGATAATAAATGTCCCGATGATAAAGCCGACTGATATTCCGATACTTTTGAAGGCCACGCCTGGAGTGAATACAGCTCCATTACTTGCTATGGCCGTCGCAAACCCTAGTGCTACCCAAAGCAGAATATCGTGAATACCCGCACACGCTATGACTATTTTTGCAAACCTTGTGTGCATAATACCAAGGTCATTAAAAATTTTTGAAATAACAGGTATCGAAGTAATTGCAATTGAAATCGCTATTACTATTTTTATGGCTAGTGGATTACTAGCAGTGCCTAAATAAGGGGTGATATTAAAAAGGTCAGCAGCAAACCAACCAACAATAAAAGCTGGAATGGTGGCCCCTATTACTAAAGCGGATGTAAGCTTAATATCATCCCTGTTAAATTTAGTTTGGAATTTTAGACCAGAGCAGAACATTAACATCAACAAACCGAATTGGTATAAAAGTCCGAATAACTTATCTTCTGTCTCGAATCCAAGGAAAAGCCATTTAAAAGTATCGGGAAAAAAGTGACCCAGCAGCGTTGGACCGAGAACTAAACCGGCAGCAACTTCCCCAATAACGCGGGGAATGTAAATGCGCTCAGCTAAATAGCCTAATAAATGAGCCATTGCGAGTAAACAGCCCATTGCTAATAGAAAATGACTTATCTCATGGCTGGTTAAACTAAACATTCCTTTTCAACTCCTACTTTGATTAGTTTAAGGTATGCCTCAGTTGTCCGATTGAAGTGGGCTAATCCAATAGATTGTCAAAATTGGGCTGATTCCCCATGACTTATTGAATGAAACGAAACTGTCCAATGGATTGGTATTGGAAATTGTTAAAGATTTGCAATTGATAATCGGAGCCATTTTCTAGATAAAAAGTATGATGGTATTCTTCACTGATTGTGTCACCATAAATAATGACACTGTCAAAGTACTGAATCTTCAAACCCAACTTGCTAAATTTAACAATAGAATATTTAATAGGCCATGAATGATCATAAGTAATTTGTGATCCGGCAATGGCAACAGTATTATTTTTGACTGAAAATTTGGCACTTAGGAAAAATGGAACTTCAATTCCAAGTCCCCAATTTATATATTCTTCCTCCTTTTGTTCAAATGGATGAAATCTCTTTTTAAAAAAACATTTTAATTTGTGTAAATTTAATAAACTGCTTACCCCATTCCTTAATTCTCCTCCTGTTCGAAAATCCTTAGTACTGTATAATGTTCTTTTAATACTTGCAATGGAACGACTTTGTCCCAGTTTTGTGAGTATTTTTTTGAATTATTTTAAGAGATATGAATAAGCAAACAAATCTGGCACAAAATATAAAAAACTAAAAGGGGTGATAGTGTTTTGAAGAAGATAATCTGTTTGCTAGCCTTAATAATTCCTTTAGGGGTTGGTGTCTATTTTCCAGATGGACATGCGAATGCTGAGCAGCAAATGAAAGATTCCCTGATTACGGAAAAACGAGCAGAGGAAATTGCTTTAGGTAAAGTAAAAGGGAAAGTGCTTTCCGTAAAGCTAGAAGAGGATGATGGAAGGCAATATTACGAGGTAATGGTTAAAAGTGTTGACTCTACATATGAAGTGGAAATCGATGCCAAAACAGGAAAAGTGATCGAGGTAGAACGAGAAGGTTCTCGGGATGATGATGGACATGATGATGATGGACATGATGATGATGATGGACATGATGATGATGATGGACATGATGATGATGATGGACATGATGATGACCGATACGATGATTAAAGGATGGAAAAATAAAGTTGCATGTCATTTGATGTGCAACTTTATATATTTATAAAAGGGAGAAAAGCAATGATAAAAAAGATGGTGTTTATACTATTTTTGTTTCTTTTTTACTTATGTTTTAACAGTACCTCCTCTGCAGAAATTCCTGAAAACGTCAATAAATCCAACACCGAAAAAATAGGAAGGGAAGAGAACAGGTCTGTAATAAACAAACAAAAACTTCCTGAAAATAAGCATCAGCAAAAGAAAAATGTTGAGGAGCAGGAGTTAAAACCGGAAAATTTAGATGATGATTTAGACTGTACAAGGAATATTCATTATACAGAAAACCAAAAGAAGCACCTTGACCAAATTTATAACCGGATTTATCAGGACTATTATGAACTGATAGAAACGTATGCTTGGGCCGGGGCGTTAACAGACGAGCAAAAACTGGTTCGTCATCAAATGTTAAAAAATTATATTCAAACCTTTGAGAAAAGAAATTATCAATGGTGCAGTGAGTGGGAAGAGGATGAATGGGAAGAGGAATGGTTTAATATTGACCGCGATTAGATAATCTTTCTTAAAACCCAAAATTTTAAAGCAATTTTTTAAAACTATAGAATATAGTAGTAGAAAAAAGAAGTGATATGAATGGTATACTTTGTCGTAGGTGTGGGAGGAATATTGGGTACCTTTATGCGTTATTTTTTCGATCAAATGCTATCCCGTACCCCGCTTCCTCCTTCTTCGGGAATCTTACTTGCCAATCTTTTAGGCTGTTTTATGATAGGTTTTTTTTTATCATTAAAGTCTGAGAGTGCTTCTCCTCTATTTCGAACCGGATTTGCTACTGGTTTCTTGGGTTCATTTACTACCTTTTCTACTTTTAGTGTGAAAGTTTTGGACCTGTTTATTAAATGGGGGATGTTAACAAGTTCCCTTTACCTAATGCTAACGATTATTGGTGGATATTTGTTTGTCTCGCTTGGACATGCTGTGGCTCAAAAAATGGAGAAAGGATTCCGCTAACCTTATGATGAAATTTCTTCTAATTATTGGAGCGGGTGGTTTTTGTGGAGCCATTTCTCGTTATTATTTGAGTATTATATTTTCACGCCGGACAATCCTTTCGATTCCAAGCGCCACTCTTTTTATCAATGTTTTGGGGTCTCTCGCAGCAGGATTTCTTTATGGAGCAAATCATTTTACCAGCGAACAACAAAGTTTTCTCACGATAGGATTCTTAGCTTCATTCACCACCTTTTCCACCTTTAATTATGAACTGCTCCAACTATTCAACAATAATAAACATTTCCGTTTCTTTCTATACGGTACAATGATGTATCTAACCTCCATACTCGCTGCCTGCTGTGGTTATTTATGGGGAAAATGAGGCAGGAACCGTTCTATGCTTTTATTTGAGAGCACAGAACCGCCCCTGCTTTAGTTCATCACCCATTTATCTTTCATAAATAGAATTGTTCCGATGATGAAAAACACAATCATGGCGATGAGGTTGCTTGCGATGGTAATTAAGATGTGCTGGTAATCTATGACGCCAAATACCAATTCTTTTAGCATGCTTTGGCACGATGTTTACATTCAAGGACCAGGACGGAAATGAGTATATTTTAAGGGAAGATAAATAGTAAATGTCCTTATGCTGGGTTTATGAGGACAAACCTGGTTGGAATCTAGAGTGAAATGTCTTCATAAAGCTTTCATAGAACCCGACAAAAAGAGTTTTCTAGCACCTCGGTAACTATAAGGTGTTTATAATTCCCGTCGCACCGGAATTTTCGCCCCCTCGGTCACTATGAGGCCTTTATAGTGCCTGTCGCTCCAGATTTTACACCCCCTCGGTCACTATGAGGCCTTTATAGTGCCCGTCGCACCGGATTTTTCGCCCCCTCGGTCACTATGAGGCTTTTATAGTGCCCGTCGCTCCAGATTTTTCGCCACCACAGTCACTATGAGCCAACTATAATGCCCGTCGTCCCGAAATTACCACCATCCAGGTAACCAATGCCTACTTTTAATACGAAAGAATCTCATTTTAAATACCACTATAAAGTAATAAACTTATTTTTCTAGCACTATATATTTTTAAATAGGAATATATGTTACTCTCAAACTATAAAACCTTAAGTAGAGGTTGTGCTCCGTATGAATGAGGACATACTGAAAAATGCTGCCTATCATCAGGCCGAAGAGAAAGCGGCCGATTATTTTAAACAACTTTATCAACAGGTCATGCAAAAGAGCTATATACCTGTTCTGACCAGGGACATCCAATCGTGGAAACACAATCATATCCGTCATCCCATATTATCCTTAATTTTCAGCAAAAAAGTAAATCCTAATACAAGAGGATATCACAGCTACATCCAATGGCTCGATTACACTGGAAAATTGGACAATTACCTTGATCGAAGCATTTCCTATCTATACATGCGGGATCTAGGGAAGGACCTAAACTCACCAGAAACACAAACCGATATACTGCGGGTTGTGGACAATTTAAAAAGTCAACTGACATCAGAAGCGAAAAGCTCTGATATGTTTAGCTTTGCCGGGTTATACCGCTGGGCTCAGGAGGAAAACATTGAAACAACCGTTATTTGGTTATTTAACAAATTAAAGATAGTGTCTGACCATATTCCCGAGGGGATGGAACCAGACCATGCCCAACGAAAGCTGATCAAGATCATTGCCGGGGTCATCATGCATGTACTTGACGAGATGGATGATACAGTCACGCGTGAAAAACGGAGCCAAAAGCTGGATCAAGCCATAAGGCTCGGCTTTGCTTATGGCCTGACATATCCGTACATAGACGACCTTCTTGATTCCGATGTTCTATCACCTAGCGAGAAAGAGCGATATTCCGAGCTAATCCGGACCACACTTCTAAATGAATCAGTGCCGGAATTGGGTGAGTGGACCGGAGAGAACGCGGAACTGATCCAGTTTATTCATTGTGAACTACGCGCTGCTTTTGAATATATTAAAACCCAGCAGCAACCCAAGACAAAAAAGTACTTTTTCGAGCAGGCTTTTGTGTTTTTTCAATCACAGGAAATTGACCGTGAAAAAGAACTTACACAAGACAATTACACCAATGGAGACCTATACATACCGATTATTTTAAAATCCGCCTCTTCAAGGCTGATCGCCCGTTCAGTCATCAGCGCCCCGGAAGATGACGGGTTTAACGACCGGACCTTTTATTATGGCATCTACAACCAATTAGCCGACGATTTTGCTGACATGTTCAATGACATGGAGGAAGGTGCTGTCACACCATATACCTATTACATGAAATATCACCAACAGCGCCCAGACCTTATTAATCCATTTGAACTATACTGGGTGGTAATCGCGAATTTAATTCATAACGTGTACAATTCCGACCCGAAAACATGTGAAGTCATTCTCGACCGGGCGATTAACGGATTGAAACGTGCAAAAGAACGATTGGGCATGAAGAAATATAGTGAAGTGATGGAACTGTTCACTTCCGGGATTCCTGAGTTCAATCGGCTTATACAAAAAATGGTTCGGCAGGCAGATGACGTTGATTTCTTCGATAAACTGCTGCGCGACCATATGGTGACCTCGCTAAAGAATGAGCGCCAAGAACAGGAAGACTTTTTAGAAAAAATTAAAACCGTAAGGGAGCAAATTAACACCAACCTGAAATTGTCAAAAGGGTCGCTGTCAGACGACCCGATTACCGCTGCAGCCAATTATAGTCTGGATGGCGATGGCAAACGGCTTCGGCCCATCATGGCTTGGGTCATGGCCGTGGATGGATATGGTTTGGACCAATCAGCCATCATGCCGCTCCTTCGTTCGTTGGAATACATGCACACGGCATCCTTGATTTTTGACGACCTCCCGTCCCAGGATAATGCCGCATTCAGAAGAGGTCGGCCGACACTGCATGAAGCCTATAATGAAGGTATTGCCGAATTAACCGGCCTCTTTTTAACACAAAAGGGGGTAGAGGAACAGGCTTCTTTGGAAGTATTCAACTCAAGAGCAGTAGTGGAATTGATCCAATATACAGCACGGGCGACAGGTGATATGTGCAGAGGCCAAGCGATGGATTTGGAATCAAAAGGAAAGCGATTGACGCTGGACCAGTTAAATTTGTTGAGTTTTTACAAAACCGGGATTGCCTTTGAAGCATCACTTATCATGCCAGCCATACTTGCAGAGGCAAAGGAGTCTGAAATGACTGCTTTGAAGAAATTCGCTCAGCATGCCGGGATCGCCTTTCAAATCAAGGATGACTTACTTGATGTAGAAGGTGACTTGGACCAGCTGGGAAAACCTATCGGTAAGGATGCGGAAAACAACAGCTCTACGTTCGTGTCGGTGTTGGGCCTGGATGGGGCGCGAAAGGCGATGTGGGATCATTATTGTTTGGCCGTAGAAGTGTTGGAGGAGATTCCGCGCAATACGACGTTTCTCAAACATTTAATGGATTATATCGTGAATCGGGATCAGTAAAGGATAGTCACTGTGCTATCCTTTTATTTTTCGGAAAAAAATACTTGTCCTTTAACGCTTAAAAGTGATAAAATCTGAATATTATTAATTTTCTCAAACAAACAGAAGGGGACGAAGTTGAAATGAAAAAGAGTTTGGGGTTAGTTCTGATTGGATTGCTATTTTTACTGTCCGCATGTGGCGGAGGAAGTAAGGAAACTAGCGGCGGGGAGAAGCAGGAGAAGACGGTGAAAGTAGGTATCACCCAGCTTGTCGAGCATCCATCGCTTGATGCAGCCCGTGAAGGATTTATTGAGGCATTAAAGGATGCCGGCTATGAGGAAGGAAAGAACCTGAAACTTGATTATCAAAACGCTCAGGGCGACATGAACAATAATGCATCGATCGCGCAAAAATTGATTTCCGACAAGAATGACGTGATTCTGGCAATTGCCACACCAAGTGCACAGTCCGTGGTCAACTCAACAAAGGATATTCCAGTCCTGTTCACAGCAATTACCGATCCGGTGGGAGCGCAATTGGTGCAAAGTATTGAAAAACCAGGAGCAAATGTAACGGGAACATCTGATACACACCCCGATGCTATTAAAAATACAATTGGCGCGATTAAAAAATTTGTCCCTGGCGCTAAAAAGGTTGGCATCATCTATAACAATGGCGAGCCAAACTCTGTCGTCAATGTGAAGAATGCCAAGAAAGCCTTGGAAGCAGAGGGATTGGAGCCGGTAGAAACGACGATTTCCTCTAGTTCAGAAGTGAAGCAGGCGGCCGAATCATTGGTGGGACGGGCCGATGTCCTCTATATTCCAAAGGATAATACCGTTGTTTCTGCGCTTGAATCCGTATTAACAGTCGCCAATGCGCAGGACATCCCTACTTTTGTCGGTGAAGGAGATTCGGTAAAACGCGGCGCGTTCGCTTCTTACGGTCTCGATTACCATGCCCTCGGCTACACAACAGGGAAAATGGCCGTGGATATTTTAAAAGGAAAGAAACCTGCTGATATTCCTGTCGGCTTCCCGGAAAAATTAGAGCTCTACGTTAACAAGAAGGCTGCTGCCGATGAGGGCATCACCCTAACCGACGACCTGCTGAAGGATGCAAAAATAGTCGGGGAATAAATTTTAGTAACCTGTCATGAACATGGCAGGTTATTTTGCTGAAATGGGCCCCGATTCAGTGCCCGCAGTATAATAAATGGTCTGAAGCAGACACTAGAAGGGGCTTTATTCTCTGAAAATAGAATATAATGAACATATGTGTGTTTTGAAAAATCGATTTTCAAAATATATCCGCGAAACCAAATTTTAAGTGGACTTAAAGCAAGAATTCGAAGTGGAGGATGGCAATGACGAAAGAAAATTCAAATCCAGGCTGGAACTTTGATAACAGTTACGTCCGGCTGCCAAAGGCATTTTTTACCGAAACGACTCCGACACCCGTCAATGAACCAAACCTTGTCATTCTAAATGGCACCTTGGCTGCAGCACTTGGGCTAAACCCACAGGCATTGCAAACAGAAGAAAGCCTTGCCGTGTTTGCCGGAAACAGTATTCCTGATGGTGCTTCGCCAATAGCCCAAGCCTATGCGGGCCACCAGTTTGGCCATTTTACGATGCTGGGGGACGGGCGGGCGATTCTGCTTGGCGAGCAGATAACTCCTGATGGCGACCGTTTTGATATTCAACTCAAAGGACCGGGGCGAACGCCATTTTCTCGCGGCGGCGATGGCCGGGCAGCGCTTGGTCCGATGCTGCGGGAATACATTATCAGTGAAGCGATGCATGGGCTTGGGATTCCGACCACTCGAAGTTTAGCAGTCGTGCTAACGGGTGAATCTGTTTACCGTGAAAATGCCCTGCCTGGTGCAATTTTAACAAGAGTAGCTTCCAGTCATATCCGCGTCGGCACCTTCCAATATGGAGCCGGAAAGGGAAATATCGATGATCTTCGCGCTCTTGCCGACTACACAATACACCGTCATTATCCTGATATTGAAAAAGATGACAACCGCTACTTAGCGCTTCTGCGCGAAGTCATCAAGCGCCAGGCAGCATTAATCGCTAAGTGGCAGTTAGTCGGTTTTATCCATGGAGTGATGAATACTGATAACATGACAATCAGTGGAGAGACAATCGATTACGGCCCGTGTGCCTTTATGGACAAATATGATCCGGCAACGGTGTTCAGTTCAATTGACCGGGAAGGCCGCTATGCTTATGGCAATCAGCCGTCCATTGGCGGATGGAATCTCGCGCGATTTGCGGAGAGCCTGCTTCCGCTGCTTGATGAAAATGAGGAGAAGGCTGTTGAACTTGCCCAAAATGAAATATCAGGCTATATGGGGAAATTCCGCTCCAATTGGCTAGAAGGAATGCGGGCAAAGTTGGGAATTTTTAATGAAGAGGCTGAAGATGAGCCGCTTATTGAAGAATTACTCACTATAATGAAGCAGTATAGTGCAGATTATACCAATACGTTTCGCTCCTTAACCCTATCCAAACCGGAGGACACAGCCATGTTTGGTGCAACCGAATTCACCCAGTGGCAGAAGAAATGGCAATCGCGGCTGGAGCGGCAGCAAGAATCGAAAGAAGCCGCTCAGCAGCTAATGCGTAACTCCAATCCAGCGGTGATCCCGCGCAACCACCGGGTGGAGGAGGCGTTGGCGGCAGCCGAAAATGAAGGTGACTTAACTATCTTGGAAAGGTTGCTAAAGGTTCTTTCCACGCCTTATGCCTATACTCCGGAGCAGGAGGAATACTGCTCATTGCCTGCGGCAGCGAACATGCCCTATCGGACCTTTTGCGGAACTTGATGCATTCTTCAAAAAAACAAAAAGAAGCTCTGTCCCCGGAAAAAAAGGGACAGAGCTTCTTTCATATTATTGGGAAAATTTAAGAAAACAAAGGTTAAGGGGTGTAAAATTTTTTTAAAAAAAGTGGTGGAAATCTTCTGAAAACTGTTATATAATTCTTTTAACTAAATTAAATTGTTATATAACAACAAATAAAAAGGAGGATTACATTTTGTATAAGGTAGACGCGATTGCACGTAGAATACTAGGTTGGAAGTTAAATAGGTGGGACAGATGGTTTGATTTCGAAAAGGGTATCTTTATTCACGATCACGAGTTTCAGCCTGAGCATAATCTTGACCATGCGGTGCTCATTGTGGAACGATTAAAGGAACTGGGCTTCACTTATACGAACAAAGGGGCGTCTGAGGTTTGCTTTAATGATATAACAGGAACAGGAGAAACATTGGCTCAAGCCATAACAAATGCTGCCTACTCAATTATAGAAAAAGGTTCCGAAGCGATGACCAGCAGACTTTGGTCGAAATTGTGTTAACCACTCCAATCTTACATTTAGTCTAATAGTCCTTATATAGTGACAACGCATCCCTTATTTCGACAGATAGTAACATAAAAACTCTATTAATCTTGCCTATCAATCAAAAAATGTTGGAAAGTATTTCTTGATATTCTCCCGGAATTATCGAAAAATAGGTAATAGTCGAAAAAAACAAGGGGAAGTTGGTAAAAAATGATAAAGATTGGAATTATAGATGATAATATACAATTAACCGAGCTGGTTAGCGATTACTTATCCACTCAGGTCGATATGAAGGTTGTCGGGATTGCTCATAATGGAATAGAGGGAATGGAGCTAATTAGAAAGGAAAAACCGGATCTTATCATTTTAGATTTGATCATGCCGCATTCCGATGGTCTAGTCATATTGGAACAATTGTATACGGAAACTAATTTTACCAAAGTGTTAATGCTTACTGCCTTTGGAAATGATGATATTATTAAAAAGGCGAATGAATTAGGCGTTTCCTACTTTTTATTAAAACCGTTTGAATTAAATCAATTATCGGATACGATAAGGTCCATTTGTTCTAAAAAGGAATATGGCTTAAATGTGTCAAAGGAATCGGTATTCATCAAGGAAAAGCAGTACGATAATATTGAAATTAGAGTGACCGATGTGTTGCGCTCAGTAGGAATTCCAGCAAATCTAAAAGGGTATTTATTTTTGCGCGAAGCCATCCAAATGGTATTCCATAATGTTGAATTAATGAGCGGCGTCACCAAAATAATTTATCCGTCGATTGCTGAAAAATATCATACAACGGCAAGCCGTGTTGAAAGAGCGATTAGACATGCCATTGAAGTCGGCTGGAATCGCGGAAGTATCGAACAAATAGAATTTGTCTTTGGAAATACCGTCAGTCCATTAAAGGGAAAACCGACGAATGCTGAATTCATTGCTTTAATCTCTGATCATTTACGGTTGCAAAAGGTTAGTTAATGAAGACAGAAAGCAGCAATCCCGCTTTAGAAAATGGATTTCTGCTTTCTATTTTTTATGTAGCCTTTTATTATACTGATGGCAAATAATAGCGGGACATAGCCATAAATAAAGAGGAAGCCATTGAATCGGACAACCTTATTCAAAAGCTTTGTATAAGAGATATCCTCCAAAATGCTGCTGTAAAAAAAGTAACAGCAAATGAAAAAGAATAATACATAAGTTGGTTTCGTTTTTGGAAATGTCAGTTTGACAGTCCGAACCGCAGACCATAAATAAATGCATATAACTGGAAGAATGACAAACAGCCAGGTAAAGATAAAAATAAACTCAAATCGCTCCAGAAAAGGGAAGGAGATAATTTTGATCATGGTCAAGGTCGGCCATGATAATAACTTTAGTTTCCCTTGGGTAAAGAATATAAACGTTACCAACGTAATGACCACATACAGAATCGTCGTATACAATAAACCGAAATGTCCCCATTTAGAGGTCTGTTGTCCACTTTTGATAAAAGGAAAATACACAAGGACCGTTTCAAATCCAAAATACATTGTGACTGCTCCATTTGCAGATTTGAAGTAATCTCGTATTCCATGGTTAAAAAATGGCATAAGGTACGAGACTTCACGATAATGGAACAGGTACAGTAACGACAGCAGCAAAAAACTGGGAATTATTACCCCCCAAAAGGCAAACCCAGCAACAATACGAAAACCTCCGGAAACAATATAATAGCACAGCAAACAGATGAGAAGCGCAAATTCCCAGCTTGGAATTCCATCAAACACCCACACTTGGAGAAGTTCGATAAACGAGTGGGAAACTAATAAACCAGCAACTAAAAAAGTGAAGGTCATTGCAAGATTAAAAAGCCCGCCTAGCCATTTTCCGAATGTATCCTTATGGAAGGATATGATATCTCCACTGCTTGATTGTTTCATAATGTGTAACATCATGAAGAAAATCAGGTGCAGACTTAGCCCGACAGCCAATACTGAAATCCAGGCATCCTGGCCTGCTCCTTTAATGATTCTTGATTGGAAATTTAGCGCACTAATTCCTACCTGTGAGCCATGAATCAGGAAAAAGAGGAAATAAGGTGAGACCATTGAATTTTCTTTAACTGCTGACTGCAAATCGATCACCTTGTTTGTTTTAAGATTCCAACCCAGTATGAAGAAGCTGTATCTTTACGTTTATAGAAATAGGTATGTCTGGATAGATTTTATAAAATGTCTTTTCCTCCCAGTCCCTATCTTCTTGGCGGGACAAATGACCCGATGGGTGCTTTTTCTTCTACAAATTGAATACTAGCATTTCCCCTGCTCTTGGAGTGAAGCGGATATAACGCGGTTCCAACCACATTCCCATCGTCGTCCAAATCAAATCCATATACATGTATAATGCTTAATTGATCGATAATATTCGTTCGGGCACAGCCGGAAAGGACGACAGTAAAGAGCAGCAGAACGATAGATATGCTTCTACAATTTTTTATCATTATAATCGTACCTTTCCCCAAAATTTACTCTGAATTTAACCCATCTTCCGGGTCCTTGTTTATGGCTGGATCGAACCTTTTACGGCTAAGAGTTCTTAAAGATTTATAGCGATTTTTATGAAAAATAAAGTCTTTTCTAATGATAGTATTGGTAAAACCCCCTTTACGATAGGGAGACAGTGGCAGCAGATAAGGACTTCCCAAAGATTTCAGACGTAGTAAATGGGCTACTAGAAAAATAATCCCGATATAGAGACCAAAACCACCCCAAATCGCAGCTAGCAGAATAAATGGATAACGCAACAGTCGAACTGTGTTAGACATTTTATAAATCGGGGTAGTAAAGGAAGATAATGCTCCCAATGCTACGAGAATCAATAAAATGTTACTAGTTAATGCAGCCTCCACTGTTGCTTGGCCGATAACAATACCGCCAACAATTCCAAGGGTTTGCCCAATTTTGGTTGGCAGTCTAGCCCCTGCTTCCCGAAGCAGTTCAATAGTTATTTCCAAAAATAGCACCTCTACAACGGGGGGGGAAAGGAACATTAGCTCTAGAAAATATAATCGGTCCCAATAAATCTTTCGGGACAATTTCAAAATGATAGGTAAGGATAGCTACATAAAACGAAGTGACAAAGATGGAAAAGAGCATTCCAACAATCCTGATGATTCTAAAGAAAGAAGCCACCACCCAAGGAAGATAAAAGTCCTCGGGTGTGGAAAAAAAGTTCATGAGTGATGCTGGTCCTATTAAGGCGTAGCAGGAGTTGTCAGTGAATATAACAACATTCCCTCTTATTAATGAGAAAATGGCTCTGTCTACCCTCTCTGTAGTGATAAACAATGGAAATGGCGTACTGGCGTGATCAGATATTAATTCTTCTAACTGTGTATTATCGTAAAGAACATCAACATCAAGATCTTCAATCCGCTGTCTCGCAGTCTGTACATAATCAGGATTTGTAACGCCGGCCAAATGGACGACA
This sequence comes from Neobacillus sp. B24, assembly GCF_055381825.1. NCBI lineage: Bacteria > Bacillati > Bacillota > Bacilli > Caryophanales > Bacillaceae > Neobacillus > Neobacillus sp. B24. Next base: position 1,411,337 of record NZ_AP035777.1, read on the forward strand.
ACCACTCTTGTTTTGGATCTTGTCCCTACTTCGATTTCCTCAAAAATAAGATCTGACGTAACCAATTGACTCCTTAATAAATGGAGATTGGTATTGAGATCTTCGATAAAGCCAATTTTCGGTCCAATGACACTAAATTCATTTTCCGTATCGTTCGTTTCCCGTTTCCCAAGCCGTGGGTCTTGTAAACCAATTAACGCGCACTCCTGCAGGTTATTGCGTAAGAAGATTACCACCGCACCATGGTAGAGCCCTCTTTGTATTTCCTTTATATCCCCAGTAATTACAATACTATCGAGTGGGATAATGTATTTTAAATCCGTGAGTTTTTTTACCGCTGGCAGCTTTTCCTTAAGATTGGCCAAAAATAATTGATTGAATAAATCCATATCCACTAGGGATTTATAAAAACTAATAGAGAGAAAGCCGTTTGTTTCTCCAGGTGAAAAGGTTTCGAAGTCACTGGATCGTTTAGCTTTTTCAAGAACCTCGTGGATGGTTTTTTCGTTTATTTCGTAATTTGCAATGGTATTTTGCTTTGGCCGCTTTCTAAAAAACATCGAACCACCAGACCCTAGTGAAAAAATACATACGTGTTCATTAGTATTAATCGGATAAAATGGAATTATGTACTAGTCGATTAATGAAAGAAGAATATAGAAGATTTATATTAAAGGTTTATTTTTATGGTTAGATTGACTTAAAGGTGTAAAATAAGACTGTACATAAATACAATTGGTTAAATTGCAAAGGAGAAATGAATATGTGGGAAGATATTTTAGCTACATATGCCTCAATGCTGGATTGGCATATGTGGGCAGAGGTTCTGACCTCGCCGAAAGCATGGGGGTTAATTCTTTCATTGGCTGTGCTGGAATGTATTTTATCGGCTGACAACGCATTGGTGTTATCAGCATTTGTTAAACCGCTGCCAAAGGATTTGCAGAAGAAAGCCTTGGTTTACGGTTTGTGGGGCGCCTATTTATTCCGGTTTATTTTCATTGGCCTCGGTACGTTTTTGATTAAATTATGGTTTATTAAATTGATTGGCGCCCTTTATTTATTATGGCTGGCAGTCAAATTCTTTATTGATAAGTATGGAAAAAAAGAAGAGGGCGAAGAGGATGAAGAACGCAAGCCTGGCGGCTGGTTAACAAAGACGTTCGGATTCTTCTGGGCCACCGTGATCAGTGTCGAGTTAATGGATTTGGCTTTCTCGGTTGATAGTATTTTAACGGCGCTTGCTGTATCTGACGAAGTTTGGGTGATCTTGCTCGGCGGTATGATCGGGATTCTAATGATGCGGGGCATTGCGACATTCTTTATCAGTTTAATGAACCGGGTACCTGAACTTGAAACCACGGCGTACGTATTGATTACCTTTATTGCGGTAAAAATGGGACTGACCCTGATTGATATTCATATTCCGAATGAAGTGTTTATTGTTGTTCTTGTCTTAGCTTTTGTCGTTACGTTTATCATTCATGGGATCCGTTCAAGAAGAGAAAAGTTTTCGCATTAAATTATCAGGAAAATACTAGGGTCTTCATTTAGGTGAAGGCTCTATTTGCTATTTGAGGTGTATTATGCAAAAAGTAATTGTAATTGGAGCGGGGATACTTGGGGCATCGACCGCTTATCATCTGGTAAGAATGGGAGCAGAAGTTATTTTGGTGGACCGCGTTGATCTCGGACAGGCAACGGACGCTGCTGCTGGAATCGTTTGTCCATGGCTGTCGCAGCGCCGGAACAAAGCTTGGTATCAACTAGTGAAATCCGGTGCGCGCTATTACCCTGAATTGATTTCGCAATTGGAAGCGGATGGGGAACAAGAAACAGGCTATCAACGAGTTGGTGCGATTCTTCTAAGTGAAGGAACCGAGAAGCTTGAGAAAATGGCACAGCGGGCACGAATTCGTCGAGAAGATGCTCCCGAGATTGGGGAGATTACCATATTAACATCTGAGGAAACAAAACGGCTTTTCCCGCCATTAGCTGATGAATATGGAGCTGTTTTCGTAAGCCGCGCAGCAAGGGTAAATGGCCGGGCTCTAAGGGATGCCTTGGTACATGGTGCGGAAAAGCATGGTGCCAAATTGATTAACGGGGATGCTTCCCTGTTGATGGATGGCACTAAGGTTAGCGGCATAAGGCTTGCTGACCAGACAATAGCTGCCGATCGTGTTATTGTGACCGCTGGCGTTTGGGCTAAGGAACTCCTGCAGCCTCTTGGGGTTGAGTTTTCAGTCAGACCGCAAAAAGCGCAAATTGTCCATTTGGAAGTGACCCAAAGGGATACGGACCATTGGCCGGTAGTGATTCCACCAACTGATCAGTACATACTCTCGTTTGGGAATGGCCGGGTGGTCATTGGCGCGACACATGAGAATGAGGCTGGATTCGATTTCCGGGTAACGGCAGGGGGAATACATGAGGTGTTAAGTAAAGCGTTAACTGTTGCACCGGGTCTGTCGAATGGTACGATATTGGAAACTAGGGTTGGATTTAGACCCTTTACGCCGGGATTTTTGCCTGTTATTGGAGCCTTGCCAGGATATGAAGGAATTTTCTTGGCCAATGGACTGGGCGCATCCGGATTAACAAGCGGGCCATATCTGGGAGCGGAACTTGCTAAACTTGCATTGGGTCACCAGACGGAGATAGATCCAAAGAATTATGATGTGGGGGAAGCTATGTTGTCACAACGATAAAAATGGATATCCCTTTATAAAATGGTGAATTCTATCATAAAGGTAGTGTCAAAAGTTCTATGAAAACTCCTTAAGGGGTTAGGTTCCTTTCCACATATTGGGTGCGTCGGCCCCGCAACCGCTCTTGACAAACACGCCAATGGTTTGAGATTCCTTTATCAAGGGCGACGGGGACAAAAAGAAGGCATGCCAAATAGCCCTTGGTATTTCCATTTTAAACCATTGGCAAGTTCGGTTTGTCAAGAGTTCGCTTCGCCGGTTGCTAGTGGGTTCAAGGGCTCTGCTAAACAAAAAGTTAGACTGTTTGTTCAATGATCCAATCTTGAGCTAAACCTATTAATTTAGTCCAGCGTGCAGGCATATTCGGTCGCAGTAAGAGCTCTGGATTAACCACTGGCACATTACCTTCTAACGCTGAGTGAGGCCGTAAAAAGTTAAAGTAAGCCACAAAAAGCGTCACAAACGAAACAGACCCATGTTCGGACCCAAACCCGTGTGTTGAGCGATAATTGCCCTTAAATGTGCGATTGAGTCTTTCAATCACTTGTTTGAGAGGCCTATACTCCTTTGATACAGGATCTTCATTGGTAAGCCCAATGACCTGAGTAATGTCAAAGTGAATATCATGCTGGGCGTAAAAGTGTTGGGCTAAGAGATATATCGGATTGCCGTCCACCACAAATGTAAGATCTTCCGGAATCTCTTTAAATTTCATTAGGACATCATCAATGGCACGGATTGCTGTCGCTGTATCTCGATTTGCTGACACTGGATAAGACAGAATGATCTTTTTTACCGCATCAAAGAAGAAGAACAAGTAATGCCAACGACCTTGAACCCTAATATAGGTTTCGTCCCCACAGAACTGATCAGAAAGCTCGTAGGGATAGTGGTCTACGTAAGGTTTAAGGATTAATGCAACTGCGTTCTCGTAATTTAAAATGCTTTGATGCGATATAGAAACACCATGGATATCTTTCATGAGTGCAGCTGTCTTCCGGGCCGAAAGGCCATAGTTAACGTGATAGGTTAAAATAAGCCCCAATGTATGTGGCGACACATAAAGCCTGGCCAAGTCAACCTTTGGTTTCTTAGGAGAAGCCTTTGACAATGGCTGAAAATCAATGTGGAACTGCCGGAAGATATATCTTAATTTAAAGGCTTGTGGATCCTTTTTAAACTGTTTCTTCTCTTTCGCAGACATGCCATTCAGTTTCTGCTGGTAGTAGGAACAGTCATTATTTTTACACTTGTACACGTCAAAGTCTTTTCGCTCTTTGACTTTCTCAAGGGTCCTAGAACAATGAGGACACTTCAAAATAGCCTCCTTCGAATAGCGATTTTTATCATTGAAAAGACAGGCACACACCTTACATTGAAACTGTCCTTTGCCTCCATTATTGGCATAAAGATAATCCGCTGGAGCACCACACTGCGGACATTTCATTGACTTGGGCACACATGCCTTTGTATTCGAACGCCTTTGAACAGGTTTTAGTTGTTTACCGTTCTTCTCCAGGTATTCGGTTAGGAGGCTTCGGTAATCAAGTTTCTGAATGGTTTCGATGATCGGAAGATCATCCACCTGGAGTTTACGATAAGGTTTATTTACAGGTTTTTCCTCAGGCTTTTCAAACATCCCCTTCCCAATAAGAAGGGTAAGTAATGTTCGAATTATTTGTTCTTGGTACTTAATAAAAGTTAATAAATAGGTTATAATTTGAGGGTACAAATTGTCACTTCCTATCTAGGTTGTTGAGAGTGTGGTAACCTCAATTATCCTTAGATTTAAGGGGGTGGCAATTTTTTTGCTTATAAAGCCCTCTATAATAGGATTCTATAGCCTATTTCTTATAAAAGTTTTTACAATACGATCATAAAAAGGGAGGTTTTTATATGAACATATTTAATGGTATGAACCACGACGATAAAGAGCAGCTCACGGAAATTCTTGAGCAGTCTATTGAAATAGAAGAGGACCTTATGAGGACGTATTTGATTACCGCCGAACGGGTTCACGATGATGCCCAACTGAAGGAACGGCTCGAAAATTTTGCACAAGGAAATGCCAAAAGAACGAAGCAGCTGATCGATGAACTAAACGACGAAAAATAAAGGACTCCGGTTGGGGTCCTTTTTACCTAATATTTGATTTAAAACCAAAAAAATCTTACTATAAAGTATGGGAAATTCCAAAAAACAGCAAGGGGAATATTAGAATAGAAGGCACTGGCCTTCGGGGAGTTTATATGTCAATTGATGTCAAAGTGATTCTTTACCAGGTTTTAATCGTGCTCTTTCCCATTTTGGTTTATCATTTATTTTTTCATGAAAAAAACAGCGACCGTAGAAAACCTTACTCCAAACTAACCTTCATCATGGTAATCATCCTTGTGCTTTCCATGTCGTTTCCGATTCAATTTTCTGATGGCTACATATACGATTTTCGTATTATTCCGTTTATCATTTCATTTGTTTATGGGGGAACCATCCCCGGGTTAATCACCGGAGTGGTATTGCTGGCTTACCGGTTTATCATCGGCGGAGACGGATTTTATGTGGTGCTTGTAAATTATAGTTTCACATGTATGGTTCTAATATTTATGGGGGAAAAGATACATTCCTTCCAGAAAAAAGGCAAGCTCATTTTTGTCAGTGTTGTCTTTTGGATCAACACGCTTATTGTCTTGCTAACCTTGTTATGCCAGAATGAAGTACAGCAAATCTATTTTATGATTGTTTTTTATACCATTACCTGGATTTGTTTGCTAATGGTGGTGTTTGTGATAGAAAACGTCATTCAGCAAGTGGAAATTCGTGAACAATTGCATAAGGACGAACGCTTGAACGTCGTCAGCCAGCTTGCGGCATCCGTAGCCCATGAAGTGAGGAATCCGTTAACGTCGGTGCGCGGTTTTTTGCAATTATTGTCTGATGACGAAAATCTGAAGCAAGCGCAGAAATCGTATATTGACATTGCTTTAAATGAGTTGGGCCATGCTCAGGCCATCATCAATGATTATTTGTCCTTGGCGCGTCCCAATACCGAAGAGCTTTCGGTAATCGATTTGTCCGAAGAAATCAGAAAAACGATTGCCCTGATGACCTCATTCTCCAATATCCAGAACATTCCGATTGGGACAAGGATTCAAGATGCTCTTTTTATAAGAGGCAACAAGGGAGAAATGAAGCAGGTTTTGGTCAATATTATTAAGAATGGGATTGAGGCGATGACGACGGGCGGCACGCTATCCATCCATGCTTTTGAAAAAAATGGTGTTGTTTTCATCGAAATCACCGATACGGGAAAAGGTATGACCAAGGCGCAGCTTAAAAAGTTGGGTACACCTTTTTATACGACGAAAGAAAAGGGAACCGGTGTCGGACTGACGATTTCATTCCAGCTTGTTCAGGCGATGAAGGGCAGGATTGAGGTTCAAAGCGAACCAGGAAAAGGGACGACTTTTACCATTCAATTTCCTGGCATAAAAGAAAATTTGCAGTAGCAGAGTCTTTCTAATCTTAGAAAGGCTCTTTTTTTATTAGATGTTTTTTCCAGTCTATCTACATATTAAAAGGTTGATTAGGAGATATGTAAAGATAGGAAATCTATGATGAAAGGAGCAGAAAACATGCGTAAAAAAGTATCGCCGCTTTTGAAGAAGCTGACCTATTTTGGCCGAACTCATGAAATCGCTGAAAACAGTACGCTTCAGGAGGCTGACCGCGAATCAGAGAAGTATTATCGCGAACGATGGCAGCATGATAAAATAGTCCGCACGACTCACGGAGTCAACTGCACGGGTTCCTGCAGCTGGAAGGTTCATGTGAAAGATGGAATTATCACTTGGGAAACGCAGCAAACAGATTATCCCACCACTGGGCCAGACATGCCAGAATATGAACCAAGAGGATGCCAGCGGGGAGCCTCGTTTTCCTGGTATACATATAGTCCAATCCGGGTTAAGCACCCGTATGTCCGGAGCGAGCTGCTGCGGTTATGGCAGGATGCGCGTGGAAGCTTTGATGATCCGGTTGAAGCCTGGAAGTCTATTGCCGATGACCCTGAGAAAAGAAAATTGTACAAAACGGCCCGCGGCAAGGGGGGGTTCGTGCGTTCATCTTGGGATGATCTCTATGAATTAATCTGCGCGCAAATGATTCATACATTACAAGAGTATGGACCTGACCGAATCGTCGGTTTTTCCCCAATTCCGGCGATGTCAATGGTCAGCTATGCGAGCGGGGCGAGATTTATTACGATGATTGGCGGAACCTTGCTCAGTTTCTACGATTGGTATGCCGACCTGCCGCCGTCTTCGCCGCAGGTATGGGGCGAACAGACAGATGTTCCGGAAACATCGGATTGGTACAACTCTACTTATCTGCTTGTCTGGGGTTCCAACGTACCGCAGACGAGGACACCTGATGCCCATTTTATGGTTGAGTCCCGGTATAACGGGACAAAGGTTGTCTGCGTCAGCCCGGATTATGCGGATTTCGTCAAGTTTGCCGATAACTGGCTGCCGGTACAGGCCGGGATGGACGGGGCGCTCGGAATGGGTATGACTCATGTGATTTTAAAAGAATTCTATGTTGACCGGCAGGTTCCTTTTTTCGAAGATTACGTCAAGCAATATACCGACCTTCCTTATTTAATCACCTTGAAAAAAGAGGGAGAAGAATATGTTGCTGGCCGATTCCTGCGGGCTAGTGATATAGGAATGCAAAGTGCACAAGCCGATTGGAAGACGATAGTTCTCGATAAAAAGTCTGGAAAGTTTGCCGCACCAAATGGCAGCATGGGGCACCGCTGGGAAAACATGGGGGAATGGAATCTCGAGATGAGAGATTCCGATAATGGGTTGCCCGATCTGGACCCAGTACTTTCGTTACTAGGCATGGAAGATGAGACAGGGATATTAAAACTGCCCTATTTCGGTGCTGAGCAAAATGAGATTCTTAAGCGTGGTATCCCGATTAAAAAAATTCAGCAAAACGGCGAAACCATCTATGTCACGACTGTATTTGACACACTGATGGCACAGGCAGGCGTAAAGCGCGGCAGCTTGCCTGGTGATTACCCGGCCGATTATGATGACCCGAAACCGCACACGCCGGCATGGCAGGAGGCCATCAGTGGGATTGACCGCCAGCTTTGTGCGCAAATTGCCAGGGAGTTCGCCCAAAACGCGATTGATTCCGGCGGACGTTCGATGATTATCATGGGTGCAGGAATTAATCACTGGTACAACTCGGATGCGATTTACCGGACGATTTTAAATTTGGTACTGCTGTGCGGCTGTGAAGGTGTTAACGGCGGCGGCTGGGCCCACTATGTCGGTCAGGAAAAAGTCCGGCCGCTTGAGGGCTTTCAGACGGTTGCGATGGCCCGGGATTGGGGTGGACCGCCGAGAACGCAGAACGGGACATCATTTTTCTACTTTGTTACTGAGCAGTGGCGCTATGATGACCAGCTTCCTGAGGCGCATCTATCACCGCTTTACAATAAGCCTCGCTGTAAAACGATGGCTGATTACAATGCGCTTGCGGTCAGGCTTGGCTGGGTAGCTTCCTATCCGCAATTTAATACGAATACTCTTAAACTCTATGAACAGGCGAATGCCTCGAAGCCGGAAGATGTCGCGAAATATGTAGCTGACCAAGTGAAAAAGGGTCAGTTGAAGTTTTCAGTAGAAGAACCGAGCAACCCAGTCAACTTCCCGCGGACGATGTTTGTTTGGCGGGCCAATCTCATCGGCAGTTCCTCAAAGGGGCACGAATATTTCTTAAAATATATGCTTGGCACCCATTCTGGTGTGCTGGCCGAACCGTATAAGGACCTCGGCACAACCGATGTGGACGAAAAGGCTCCGATACCGGAGGAAGGCAAGCTGGACCTGTTGATTGACGTTGATTTCCGGATGACAAGTACCGGATTGTATGCGGACATCATTCTTCCAGCGGCCACCTGGTACGAAAAATATGACATCTCGAGCACGGATACTCATCCGTTTATTCATCCGTTTAACCCGGCGATTACCCCGCCATGGGAAGCACGGACAGACTGGGATAATTTTAAAAAATTAGCGCAAACCTTTTCAGAAATGGCAAAAAAGTACTTCCCTAACCCAGTGAAGGATGTTGTCACGACCGCATTGCTGCATGATTCGCCAGATGAGATCTCACAAAAGTTCGGCCAAGTGCCAGATTGGAAGCAGGACGGAACTGACCCTGTTCCGGGACAAAACTTCCCGCGGGTGCACGTGGTGGAACGTGATTTTACTAAGGTATTTGACAAGTATGTCGCGCTCGGGACCTTTGTCAACGATAAAATTGGCGCTAAGGGATTAGTCTGGGACGTGCAGGAAGAGTACGACGAGCTAAAGGATATACTTGGAATCGCGAGGGATTCCGACACGTACAGTGATTGCCCGGATCTATCATTTGACCGGAATGTCGCCGAGGCGATTTTGACATTATCGAGTACAACGAACGGATCGGTTAACCAAAAAGCTTGGGTTGATTTAGAGAAGAAAACAGGACAAAAGCTAAAACATTTAGCGATTGAACGGGCCGAAGAGCATATCTCCTTTGATGAAATTTCTGCTCAGCCGCGAAAGGTGATCACCTCACCAGTTTACAGCGGAATTGAAACAGGTAACAGGCGCTATGCACCGTTTGTGATTAATCGGGAGCATCTGGTTCCATTCCGAACACTGACGGGAAGGCAGAGTTTCTATCTCGACCATGAAATGATGTTTGAATATGGCGAGGCCCTCCCGGTGTTTAAGGGCCCGATTAAACGGCTGGCTTTTTACGATAAGGACTGGAAGCCGGAGAGCACCAACCAGGAAATTCGCTTGCGTTATTTAACGCCGCACTATAAATGGTCATATCACAGTACATATTGGGATAACCTGCTCATGCTGACTTTATTCCGCGGCGGACCACATATTTGGATGAATCTAGAGGATGCCAAATCCGTTGGTATTGACGATAATGACTGGCTTGAGCTGTATAACCGGAACGGAGTCGTCGTGGCCCGTGCCGTTGTCAGCCACCGGATTCCAAGAGGGATTACCTATATGTATCACGTTCAAGAACGAACAATTAACGTACCGGGATCAACGATTACGAAGGACCGCGGTGGTACCTTCAACAGCCCGACCTGTTTGACGATGAAGCCAACCCATTTAATCGGCGGCTACGCGCAGCTAAGCTACGGCTTCAATTATTACGGACCGACTGGTAATCAGCGCGATGAACAAGTCATGGTTCGCAGATTGGATAGAAGTGAGGTGGATTGGCTTGAAGATTAAAGCACAGTTTGGCATGGTGATGAATCTTGATAAGTGTATCGGCTGTCACACATGCAGCGTCACCTGTAATAATACTTGGACAAACAGACCCGGAGCCGAGTATATGTGGTGGAACAATGTTGAGACAAAGCCGGGTGTAGGCTACCCTCAGGAATGGGAGAATCAAGATACCCATAAAGGCGGCTGGGAACTGCGGAATGGAAAAGTTGAGCTGAAAGCCGGAGGCCGTCTCAGCAAATTGTTGAATATTTTTTACAATCCAAACATGACTGGCATTGATGATTATTACGAGCCATGGACCTATAATTACGACCATCTTATTAAGAGTCCCCGTAAAGAACATCAGCCAGTCGCCCGGCCGAAGTCGCTGTTGACGGGTGATTTCATTGATTTGAAGTGGGGGCCGAACTGGGAGGATGACCTTGCCGGGGTATATGAAACCGGAAAGCGCGACCCGAACATGAACCAGGTCGATGCCCAGGTAATCAGCGATTTCGATCAGGCATTCATGATGTATTTGCCGCGGATTTGTGAGCACTGCATCAATCCGTCGTGTGTTTCCTCCTGTCCGTCGGGAGCGATTTACAAGCGGGATGAAGACGGAATTGTTTTGGTAGACCAGGACGCGTGCCGAAGCTGGCGCTTTTGCACAACGGGGTGCCCGTATAAAAAGACTTATTTTAACTGGAAAACAAACAAGGCGGAAAAGTGCACGTTCTGCTTCCCGAGGATTGAGAACGGACAGCCAACCGTTTGCTCGGAAACCTGTGTCGGGCGGCTTCGGTATATTGGGATTGTGTTATACGATGCTGACAAGGTCACAGCCGCAGCCTCTGTTCCGGATGATAAAGATTTGTATGAAGCACAGCTAGGTGTCTTTTTGGATCCGAACGATCCAGAGGTGATTAAGGAGGCCCGTGCACAAGGCATTCCGGAAGACTGGCTGGAAGCAGCTAAGAAATCACCGGTTTATAAGCTAGCGGTTCAGCACAAGGTGGCACTGCCGCTGCATCCGGAATACCGAACTATGCCAATGGTGTGGTATATTCCGCCGCTATCGCCGATTATTAACCAATTTGGTGGACAAATTGATCATCTTGATCCGAATGTGGTTTTTCCAACGATTGACCAATTCCGGATTCCGATTCAATACTTGGCCAATCTGCTGACTGCCGGTGACACGGAAGTCATCAAACGCGTGCTGCGCAAGATGGTGGCCATGAGAACGTATATGAGAAGCCATAATTTGAAAAAGCCATTTGATGATCAAGTGCTGGCTGCGGCCGGGCTGGATCAGGAAAGTGCGATTGAATTGTACGAGCTGTCGGCAATCGCAAAATACAATGACCGTTACGTGATTCCGAAGTCACACCGCGAAAATGCTGGAGATATGTATGCCGCCCAAGGCTCTACCGGCTATGATTTTATGGAAAGCTGCGACGGCTGCAGCGTCAGTGAGGCAGCAGGCGGCGATGAAGGTCTGTTTGCGTTCAGTGAACAGTATTGGAGGGATTTTAGTGGAGTTTTCGATGACGTGGGCGGAAAAACAGTTGATTTTTAAACTTTGTTCGATCATGCTCCGCTATCCTGACCGAGCCTGGGTTCATAATGAGGAAATATTGGAGTTAGTGGAGCAGCTTGAGGACGGGAAAATGAGGCGGGCCTTGCTGGGTTTCTTAGATTATGTGCAGGAAACGAGCTGGGAAAGCCTTACGGAAAACTATGTCAGATGGTTTGATTTGAGTGAATCGACAACGTTGTATTTGACGTATGGCATTTTTGGCGACAATCGCGAGCGCGGCCCGGCCTTCGTTCAATTAAAAATGGAATTTGCCAAGGCAGGATTTTATTTAACCGAGAATGAACTGCCTGATTATTTGCCGCTCGTGTTGGAGTTCGCCTCGATTGCTGAACCGAAACATGTCCAGAAGGTATTGGGGATTCATGGGAAGGCGATTGCGAAACTTCATGAAACACTGCAGGGGGAGCAAAACCCTTATGCTACAGTAGTGGAGGCTGTTTTGGCGGCAATGGCAAAGTTGATGCCGGAGCGGGAACAAAATGTTAATCATAATGCCAGTTAATTTTTGAGGTCGAATTGGTGGTGCTGCGGGTTTTTGTATACGTTGATGGTGGTTGAGAAACAGTCGCAGCACGAGTGCCAGTTCATCTTTGGCGGAGGGATACCAGAATGTTAACGTTAAATTATGTAGATTATTTTCTATGGGTGGTCGTCCCCTATTTATCCTTAACGATTTTTGTATTGGGTCACATTTATCGTTATAACACTGACCAATTTGGCTGGGGGGCCAAGTCCAGCGAATTTCTTCATAAGGACAATTTATTAAAGTGGGGCAGCATCCTGTTCCATTATGGAATTGTGTTTGTTTTTTTCGGGCATGTCGCAGGGGTGTTGATTCCAAAAGGGGTATTTGACTTCTTCGGCATTACGGAGCATATGTACCACTTCGGGGCGTTCTGGTTCGGTGGGCTCGCCGGAGTGGCAACCGTCATCGGCGGCTTCCTGTTAACGGCGCGGAGGTTGACAAATAAGCGGGTGTCACGTAACGGCAGGGCAATTGATTTGATTACACTGTTATGGCTCGGAGTTGTTATTGTGGTTGGGTTCACCAACACGGTCGGATATACCGCTTCGGGCGGCGAATTTGATTACCGTGAAACGATCGGGCCATGGTTTCGCGGGGTGTTAACGTTCAGGCCATTTCCGGAGCTGATGGCGTTCGCCCCGATTGGATTCAAGCTTCATGTATTTACAGCGTTTTTGCTGTTTGCCCTATGGCCGTTTACAAGGCTCGTTCATGTCTGGAGCCTGCCACTGGAATACTTGGGACGAAAGTATGTCGTGTATCGAAAAATGAATCCTCGAAAAGCGGCATTGGAGCGGAAGAATTGATTAATGGATGTGTGGCACGTAGAAGTGTGTGGTTCTACGTGCCTGTTTTGTGTGTGAGGATGTGAATTTGGTCACGTAGAAAGGTTCTACGTGACCATTTTGTGTGTGAGGATGCGAATTTGGTCACGTAGGAAGGTTCTACGTGACCATTTCGCGTGTGAGAAAGCGAATCTGGTCACGTAGAGAGGTTCTACGTGCCCATTTTGTGTGTGAGGATGCGAATTTGGTCACGTAGGAAGGTTCTACGTGACCATTTCGCGTGTGAGAAAGCGAATCTGGTCACGTAGAGAGGTTCTACGTGCCCATTTTGCGTGTGAGGATGCGAATTTGGTCACGTAGAAAGGTTCTACGTGACCATTTCGCGTGTGAGAAAGCGAATCTGGTCACGTAGAGAGGTTCTACGTGCCCATTTTGCGTGTGAAAATGAAAATTTGGTCACGTAGAAAGGTTCTACGTGCCCATTTTGCGTGTGAGGATGAAATTTTGGTCACGTAGAGAGGTTCTACGTGCCCATTTTGCGTGTGAGGATGAAATTTTGGTCAGGTAGAGAGGTTCTACGTGCCCATTTTGCGTGTGAAAATGAAAATTTGGTCACGTAGAAAGGTTCTACGTGCCCATTTTGCGTGTGAGGATGAAATTTTGGTCACGTAGAGAGGTTCTACGTGCCCATTTTGCGTGTGAGGATGAAATTTTGGTCAGGTAGAGAGGTTCTACGTGCCCATTTTGCGTGTGAAAATGAAAATTTGGTCACGTAGAAAGGTTCTACGTGCCCATTTTGTATGTGCGGATGCGAATTTGGTCACGTAGAGAGGTTCTACGTGCCCATTTTGTGTGTGCGGATGCGAATTTGGTCACGTAGAGAGGTTCTACAGTGAACAGCCGAATTTTGACGTGAGCCGCAAAGCCCAAATTAAAAAGAACCCCACTAATTAAAAAGGGTTCCTTTACTCTTCCAACAAATACTTTTCCTCTTCATGATTATGAATCTCCGCCAGCACACCAATTGCCTTAAAACGGTCAATCACACCCTCGGTGATCCCTTCCGAATCCATCAACCCCTTAATCTCCCTGACAATAATCCGAAACAGTTCATGATCTCGTTTCAATCCTACCACCGCGTCGGTCAAATCCGGATTCTGCTCAACTTTTTCCTGATAAAAGTTCTCCTCTTCCGAATCCGCATGTGCAACCAGCCGCTTCTCCCAATGGTCGACAAGAGCTTCCGCAGCAATCCGTGTGTTTCGTTCCTGATGCTCCGCTTTTTCCTGGCGAACTTTCAGCAGCAGGTCAAGCAGTTCTCTGCCTTCCGACACAACTCCATCATGAATCGAGCGGTGGGCATCCAACTTATATAAAGAAGGTCCTGACATTGTAAAAATCTCCTTTTTCAAATACTATCCTTCATTATAAGCATGATTGCCCGCCAGTAAACCCGCCATTATTTCAACTCATTGAACATCCCCACATAATTCAACGGGGTGCCATTTTCGTCTTTAATTGAACTAATGGTCAGTAACTCTAAATAAACCTGGCCATTTTTCTTCTTGTTCCAAATTTCGCCCTGCCAATGCCCGCTTTTATTGATTTCATCCCACATATTATCGTAGAAGGCCTTATCATGCTTACCGGAACGGAGCACGCCCGGTGTTTTCCCGACCACCTCGTCCTCTGCAAATCCGGTTACGGCAGTAAATGCCGGGTTCACCCGCTGGATGACGCCATTTAAATCGGTAATCATGATACCTTCCATTGTATGTTCAATCACCCGGTCAGAAACCGTCAGTTTATCATGGAAATAAAGCCCCGTTACAATCAGCCCGGCGGCGAGCGAAAATTCGGACAGTGCCATGAATCCGATCGCATAATGCCCGGTCCAGTTAAACAAGATCGTTAATACAATCGGCGGGAAGAAACCGCCGAGACCGCCCATCGCCGCGACAATCCCGTTGACAATCCCAGCTTGTTTTGAAAAATAAAGCGGTACGAGTTTAAACACAGTACCATTGCCGACGCCAGCGGAAATGGCGACTAAAATGCAGCCCACTGTATAAATAGGAAGTGATGGTGTAAACGACAATAGGAATCCAGCAAAGGTGATACAGTTAAACACTATAATTAAGATGATATAGGAATTAAATTTATCCGCCAGCCAGCCGCCAATCGGACGGAAGACGGTCGCAACTGCAATAAAGCCTGCGGTCCTAAAACCTGCATCCACTTTTGTCAAATGAAAGTGATTAACAAGGAACGACGGCAAATAAACGGTAAACGCCACAAACGAACCGAAGGTAATAAAATAAAATAAACATAAAAACCAAAGCTTGTAGCTTTTGTAAACACCCTTAATTTGCTCGGTAAGCGAGGAATTTACTTTTGGTTCTTTACGGTCTCCAAAAATAAAGGTCAGAATCGCAAATACTGCCACTAAAATGATGTATAACTGGACCGTCCTTCTCCAGCCAATACTATTGGCCAAAATTGGCGCTGAAAACGAAGTAAACGCGGTACCAATATTCCCCGCTCCGTAAATACCGTTGACAAAACCGTGCCGTTCTTTCGGATAATATTTCGGCACCGAGGTTACCCCGATGGAGAATACTGCCCCGCCGACACCAAGCGCGAGTCCGCCAATAATTAAATCTGCGAACGAGTTGGCAATGCTTATATAGAAAATAGGCAATATCAAAAACAGTAATCCAATTGTAAACATCCATCTGGCGCCGAATTTGTTTGTCCAATAGCCAATCGGCACCCGCAAAATGGAGCCGAGAATAACCGGGACGGCCGTCACGATGGATAGCTGGCCCGGTGTTAGTTTGATATCAGTTTGGATAAAAGAAATTAGCGACGAAATGATTACCCAGACCATGAATCCGATAATTAAGTTAATCGTTTGCAGTAACAGCTGCATATTGCCTTTGGCCATTGAAATTTCACCTCAAAACATAGTATCAACAAATAGTTTTTACAAAAAGCCCAATTATAACCTTGATATATATAAATTGGAAAATAGGTCTGGTCGACTCTGGTAAAATGTATTAATGTTAATGATAAAAAGTGGTGATGTTCATTGGGGATCATCGGAATACTGTTTGAGGTAATTGGCTGGGGAGCTGTCGGTTTCATAGCTTATAGGTACTATAAAAAACAAGAAACTAAACCAAAGATTTGGAAGATTATTGCCCTTATTTTTATTGGATTATTTTCTTTTTCAATCAATTGGCCCTTATTTGATAACCTTATTCGAATTTCAATTTTACCGCTCGGTGTATGGATTTTGTATTTTTTAAAAGGGAATCGGGGAAACTGGCCTACATATAGGCAATACGCATGGCTCGGTTTTTTTGCTAATTTTATATTTTTGGCCACCGCGTTGCTTAGCATTTTGGTGAATCAGGCTGTGTATCCAATAGATAAACCGCAAACCTATCTAGCAAATGTTGAGGATGCATCGATTATCAACATCCACCCCGCGGGCAAAACCGCTGCCAGCTTAAATAAGGATATTTTAAAAAAGGACATTGCTCATATGACCGAGGAACAGATTCAGGGCCAAGGTTGGTATGAACAATCTGAGACTAGCGAAGTGTTTCCCTATCAGTTGATTGGTGCCCAGCCCATGTTTGGCAGCAATCTTCAGGCAGCTGTTATTTATGTAGAAAATGATGGCAAAGGTCTGCTAATCCAAACGCCAAAGAAACATTATTATTTTCGCTCCGCTGAATCCTTTCTAAAGGAGGGAAATTAATATGAAAAAATTCATTCTTGGTGGTTTGGCGGTTGTCATTGTGCTGTCGGCGGCATTGAGTTATTGGTTTTATTTTTCAAAACCTGAGGATTATCCAAAAGATAAACAACTGCTGGAGGAGATCAATACCGTTTTTCCGGAAGTGGCCGCTGAAACTATTCAGGATAAAATTAACATTGATGAACGACATAAACTTGTACCCTTTATTACGAAAGCGAACACTTACGGCTTAAGCTATTGGGTTTGGACGAAACACAAATGGAGACCCGCTAGTATCGATAATGTCGGCGAGCCGCGAATTTGGAAGATTAAGAGTAAGGATGCTTCTTCCTATCAAATTGTTTGGAATATCCATCCTGATGATAAGGTAAGTATCATGAAGTTTTACATGCTAAAGGCTCGACAGTATCTGTTTCAAAATGGCGAAAACTTTTACTTTCCAAGAATTCAATTGGAGAAAGTTGTTTCCCTGCAACATCAATCATATGGTGTCATGAAGCTTCCGAGTGAGTGGACGTCAGTAGTTGATTCCCTTGGAAAAACACAGGCGGGGAATCAGTGGGGCTTAGGGTTCAATAACGAGTTTCCTGCTAGGAGTTTGTCCTTTGGCTGGACACCGTATAACGACGCTAATGAGGAAACATTCCCTAAGAAATCTGTTAATGGCAATTCTTTTTCAGATGGTGATGAATTCATTGATATTGTCCCTTTTGTAAATAAATCAGACCTTGAGTAATGGGGAAATAGTTTATGATTGAAACAGCTTTGGCTTTCCTGTATGATTATGATAACTATTTTTTCAGAATATTAACGATACGTTCTTATCGCCTTGATAAGGCGTGTTTTTTTAGCAAATAAAAAAATATACTAGTTTCATGGTTTGCACATAAAATATGGAAAAGGGTGGAATGAAATGAGTGAAGCATTGGTATTGCAATCGGACTTTGGCATTAGTGATGGGGCGGTTAGTGCGATGTATGGGGTTGCCTATTCTGTTAGCCGCAATATCCGGATATTTGATTTAACCCATGATATTCCCCCGTACAACATTTGGGAGGCATCCTATCGGCTATTGCAAACGATTGCGTATTGGCCAAGTGGGACGGTGTTTGTGTCTGTTGTCGATCCGGGTGTAGGTTCACAGCGGCGCAGTATTGTGGTAAAAACCGTTGATGAGAAATATATTATTACACCGGATAACGGCACATTGACCCATATCAAACACTTTACCGGGATTGCAGAGGCGAGGGTTTTGGATGAAACCGCTAACCGGCTGCCGAACTCCGGTGAGTCGTATACGTTCCATGGCCGGGATATTTATGCGTATACAGGCGCGCGCCTAGCGTCAGGTGTGATTTCGTTTGAAGAGGTTGGGCCTCAGGTGAAGGCAGAATCGGTGATTGAGCTGCCGTTGCCCCATGCCTACCTAACGGATAAAAAAGTCACTGGAATTATTGAAGTTCTGGATGTTCGGTTTGGGAATTTGTGGACTAATATACCTCGTAATCTATTAAAAGAGGCCGACATCCATTATGGGGATCGATTGAAGGTGACGATTGGCAACGGCACCCGTCAAGTGTATGAAAACATCATGACCTTTGGCCGTTCGTTTGCTGATAGTTTGGTAGGAGAGCCGCTTGTTTATGTGAATTCGTTAGACAATCTCGGTGTGGCGATTAACCAAGGGTCATTTGCCAGTGCCTATCATATCGGGTCCGGGGTTAATTGGACAATGACGTTGAAAAAGGCTGAGAAACAATTTTATTAAGGAGAGTGAAGTGTGAATGGGTGAAAGTAAATTATCAACGAAAACGATTGTGGCGATAGGGATCGGAACTGCCGTATTCGTGATTTTGGGTCGGTTTGTTTCCATTCCGACTGGAATTCCGAATACGACGATTGAAACCTCGTATGCGTTTCTGGCGCTAATGGCAGTAATCTTTGGGCCAATTGCCGGCGGCTTGATTGGGTTAATCGGCCATGCATTAAAGGATGCGATTTTCTATGGCTCGCCGTGGTGGAGCTGGGTGGTTGTTTCTGCCTTCGTCGGACTGTTAATCGGAGCAGCTGCTCGAAAAATCAACATTGAAGACGGCGAATTTGGCGCAAAACAGATGGTATCGTTTAACATTGCTCAGGTGATTATTCAGGCAATTGGCTGGATTTTAATTGCCCCGACACTTGATATTTTAATATACGCCGAGCCGGCCAATAAAGTATTTATTCAAGGCGTCGTGGCCGGTGTTTCCAATATGGTAACCGTTGGGGTGATCGGCACGTTATTATTGGCTGCCTATGCCAAAACACGAAGCAAGACCGGTAGTTTGGAAAAAGACGAGAGTATTCAAAAATAGTGATAAACAATGGTCTGTCCGTTCGCGGCCAGGCCTTGTTTTTTCGAGGAGAAACAGTTAGATGAAAAAACCAATTATTGAGTTTGCGCATTTCGGCTTCAAATACCGTAGCCAGGCTAAACCCACTTTAGATGAAATTAACTTGACCATTTATGAGGGGGAAAAGGTTTTGATTGTCGGGCCGTCGGGTTCGGGGAAAAGTACCATTGGCCATTGCTTGAATGGGTTGGTGCCGTTTTCGTATCGCGGCGAGATTACCGGAAGTCTAAAAATTAACGGGAAGGAAACGAAGCAGGAGAGTATTTTTTCCATGTCCAAAATGGTCGGGACGGTATTGCAAGACCCGGACGGCCAATTTATTGGTCTAACGGTTGCTGAGGATATAGCTTTTTCCTTGGAGAACGACTGTATGCCGCAGTATGAAATGAGGGGGAAAGTTCAGGGGATTGCGGAGCTTGTTGGGATGGAGGAGCACCTTGGTCATTCTTTGCATCATCTATCCGGCGGCCAGAAGCAAAAAGTGGCGCTCGGCGGGGTGATGGTGGATGATGTCGACATTCTTCTGTTTGATGAGCCGCTGGCGAACCTTGATCCCGCCTCCGGTAAATACGCGATTGAGTTAATTGACCAAATACATAGGGACTTTAACAAGACAGTGATTATCATTGAGCATCGGCTCGAGGATGTGCTGCAGCGTCCTGTTGACCGAATTATCGTGGTGTACGACGGCCGTATTGTTGCGAACCAGCATCCATCACAGCTGCTCGCGGCGGATGTGCTGGGAGAATGTGATGTGCGGGAGCCGTTATATGTACGGGCTTTAAAATATGCCGGCTGTACGGCTACACCGGAAATGAAGCTAGAGCACATCGAGAGTTTGGATATTGAGCCTTTTAAAGACAAGCTGGTGGAGTGGTTCCAGGCTGGGGAACCGGCTGTACCGGGAACAGTGGGGGCACCAATTTTACAATTGGAGAATATCCAGTTTAGCTACCAATCTGATCGAAGAATCCTTGACGATGTTTCTTTTTCCATTGGAAAAGGGGAGATGGTCAGCATTGTTGGCAGGAACGGGGCTGGGAAATCGACGCTGACAAAGCTGATTTGCGGATTTGAAGTGCCCGACTCTGGAAGGATTCTCATCGAGGGCCGTGATGTAGCGGGGGATACAATCAAAGAACGTTCTTTGAAGGTTGGCTTGGTGATGCAAAACCCAAACCATATGATATCCAAGCATCTAATTTTTGATGAAGTCGCGCTTGGGCTGGTTGTAAGGGGTGTGCCGGAAGCGGAGATAAAAAGGCGTGTGGAGGAGACATTGGAAATTTGCGGTTTGCTGCCGTATCGGAAGTGGCCGATTTCCGCTTTGAGCTTTGGGCAAAAGAAGCGAGTGAGTATTGCCTCGATTTTAGTGCTGGAGCCTAGAATACTGATTCTGGATGAACCCACTGCTGGTCAGGATTTTCGCCGCTATACCGAAATCATGGAGTTTTTGCGGGAGCTGAATCGGCATGGGATTACCATTTTACTAATCACCCATGATATGCACTTGATGCTGGAATATACGGAGCGTGCGATTGTTTTGGGTGATGGCAGGGTGATTGGTGATGATACTTCGATTAATGTGCTGGCAGACCCCGGTGTGGTTGGGCAGGCAAACCTGAAGGAAACGTCGTTATTTGCACTTGCGGACATGGCTGGCATTTCACAATCCCAGGAGTTCGTCCTGCGGTTTATTGCGCATGACAGGAGGGTGGGGCGGCAATGGCAGTAGACATGCTTTCTTATATTGATCGGCGTTCTCCTATTCATCTATTGACCGGTGCGACAAAGCTGCTTTGTTTTATCATGTGGTCGTTTGCCGTGATGCTTACCTATGATACACGGATTCTCTTATTATTATTTATTGTTAGTATCGTCGTTTTTATCGTCTCAAAAATTAGACTGGCCGAGATTGGCTTTGTCCTAGCGTTTATACTGGTGTTTTTGCTGATTAATAACGTGGCCATTTATATTTTCTCCCCGCAGGAGGGTGTGAATATTTATGGCTCTCAGCAGGTAATAGTCGAATTCGGCGGGCGGTATAACTTAACGCTGGAGCAATTATTCTATCAGTTTAATGTTACCTTGAAGTATTTCACGGTGATTCCGGCAGCGCTGCTATTTATCGTAACGACCCACCCGTCAGAATTTGCTTCATCGTTAAATAAATTGGGAGTCAGTTACCGGATTGCCTTTTCCGTCGCGATTGCCCTCCGCTATATTCCTGACATTCAACGGGATTATCGCAACATCGCCCTGTCGCAGCAAGCAAGGGGCCTCGATATGTCACGGAAAGAAAAACTGTCCAAACGGATTAAAAACGCCGTTTCAATCATCTTGCCATTAATCCTGTCAAGCCTAGACCGCATTGAAACCATCAGCAACGTCATGGAACTCCGCGGCTTCGGCAAAAACAAACAACGCACCTGGTACAGCGCCCGCCCCTTCAAAATCGGCGACTATATCGCACTAGCGCTAATCGCGGGACTGTTAGTGCTATCTCTGGCCGTAACCTACTACGACGGCAACCGGTTCTACAACCCATTCACGTAGGGAATAGTAGTATTGGTGTCAGGCACCAGCCGTGGACATTTGTCCGCGAGGGGTGGACAACTATTGGTCCTTCTGTTAGAAGGGCCTGTTTTTATGGGTAAAGTGTAAAAAAAATGGTTCTTTAGCACTATGTTCGGGGGAGAATATTCCATAGTTTATAGTATATACATGTCATAATTTTCTAGTAAAATATATTTAGTTAGTAGAAATATTCGAAATATTAGTAACTGATGGTATAAATGTTTGAAAGGAGTTTTTATATAATGAAAACGGGCGAAGGGACACTCAGTGAATTGGGAAGTCACCATCATGTGAGCCAATTAGCCTCTATCGGGCAAATTGCGGCGGGGATTGCCCATGAAGTAAGGAACCCATTAACAGCAGTAAAAGGGTTTTTGCAACTTCTACAACAAGATCAAAGGGTGGAATATATTGACATTGCTCATTCAGAGTTGGATAATGCACTGAAGACACTAAACAACCTTCTCAAAGCCTGATTTGGAGGATGAAGAATATCAAAGTATATATTTATCAGTAGAAATGGAATCAATCATTAATTTGTTTCAGGATAAAATGTACCAAATAGATGTGATCACCGATTTTAAGGATACAGATTCAGCCATTTACGGTCGAAAAAATCAGTTTAAGAAAGCGTTCTTTAATTTGATAAAAAACGCCATAGAGGCAATGAAGGGCACGGGGACACTCACACTGACACATCGTGTGATTGGTCATGAGGTAATTGTTACAATAAAGGATACAGGAGTGGGGATTCCGGAGGAGAAGCTTTCCCTTTTAGGTACACCTTTTTTTACAACAAAGGACGACGGGACTGGAATGGGGCTTGCTCAGGTTTTTTCGGTTATTTACCAACACGGCGGGAATATCATCGTTGAGAGTAAGGAAAGTCAGGGGACGGTATTTACTATTAAAATACCGCAGCACCACAATAAAACACAACGTGGAGTGAGGAAATTGGATATCCTTTATGAAGAAACCTATAGTATTAAAGACTTCTTCTTGGAAAATCAGAAATTATTTGAAGATCGATTGCTAACAGAGGCTACTAATGTTAGAGACAAAATCGAAGAGATACATAATATTGGAAATATTAATCTATTAAGCAATGCCCATAAGCTTGTATTATACGTAGTAGAGGGCAGGGAGCATGAGTTAATTTCGTTTGCAAAGCAGGAAGGCCGGGCTTGGGCAACCCATTCCTTGACTCTTGCCTTCAAGCTGGAGTGGATCCAGGCAATAAGAAGGACGCTTTGGGATTTCTTATACAACTTTGACACCTTAACGAATGTGGAAAGTGACCGAGCTGACTTTTTCACCATGGAAAAAAGTATTAATGAATTGATTGATCAATTTTTCACCTATTTCTTTATCAGCTATAATAAATATAAGGATGAGCAATTGGATAAGCAGAGACTGCTCGTTGAAAACTTGTCTGTTCCGATTATCCCGATTAATACTAATATTTGTATCCTGCCGCTAATCGGGGCAATTGATGAAATTCGGGTTACTACGATTCAGGACAAAGTGTTTGCTGAGGTTGAGAATCGGCAGATCCAAACGTTAATTATTGACCTTTCTGGTGTTGCTTCTATGGGACAGAGCGCAGCACATAGTTTTATAAAAACTATTGATGGCTTATCGATGATGGGTTGTTCCACAATCCTGACTGGCATGCGTTCAGAGATCGTCAAGCACATGATTTCTTTGGGGATCCCTTTATACAAAAAAGCTGCCTTTAAAGGGACTCTGCAGCTTGCATTAAATGATGTAATCTTTCAGACAGAATCACTTGAATCATAATAAAGAAGGGGTGGCCTTGCATTGGCCACCCCTTTGTTCCATTAATGGGTAATTGGTGTCAGGCACCATCCGTGGACATTTGTCCGTGCGGGGTGGACAACTCTGAACTTCATCCTTCGTTCACTTCATTATGTGCGGTAGGGGGTTGGTTTCTTATATAATGAGGGAAAAGGGTTGTCTGAGGAGGGATTGGCTGTGTTTGTTGCGGGGCAGAGGGAAATGCAGTTGATGGACAGGTATATGATGGAACGGCTTGGGCTGCCGGGTGTAGTGTTGATGGAGAATGCGGGGGCAAGGGTGGTTGAGGAGATTCTTGCATGTTTTCCATCCAGTAAGGCGCGGGTTCTTGTTCTTGCTGGCGGCGGGAATAATGGCGGCGATGGGTTTGTGATTGCCCGCCGGCTGATTGACTTGGGAATCGAGGCGCAGGTATGTTTGCTTGCTGACCCTGTTCGAATCAGCGGGGATGCTAAGGTCCATTACCATGTGTACAGTAATCGAGAGCTGCCAATCTATTATTTGCATGAAGTTTCTCCGGTAAAATTGAAAGCAAAACTGGAGTGGGCTGATGTTATTGTTGATGCGATATTGGGTACAGGGGTTAACGGTCCTGTCAGGGATCCGCTGGGCGAAGTGATTACGCTAGTAAACCAATATAAAGGGAATAAATTGATCCTATCTGTAGACATCCCTTCCGGTATAAGCAGTGATACGGGGAGAGTAGATGGAGTCGCCATCAAGGCAGACAAAACGGTCACCTTTGTTTTTCCGAAAAAAGGGTTCTTTCTTAACCAAGGTCCTCATTACATCGGAGAGTGGAAGGCAGTTGATATTTCAGTTCCCCCTTCGATTGCTAAGGAACTAGGGCTCCACATGCCCAAATTGATTACCGAAGATCTTGTGGTAAATTCGATTCCCAAAAGGCCGGCAACCGGCCACAAAGGGACATTCGGTCATGTCCTTGTCCTTGGCGGTTCCCGGCCATATGTTGGCGCACCGATTTATAGTGCAAAAGCAGCGCTTCATTCCGGAGCAGGATTGGTCACGTTGGCTGTTCCTGAAAGCCTTTATCCAATGGCGGCGGCTCAATGTTCCGAGGCGTTATTACTACCGTTACCGGAGGGAAATGGCCATTTTGCCGCAAGGGGTATCCACGAGCTTGCACCTGTGCTGCAGCAATTTGATTGTGTCGCAATTGGACCGGGAATGGGCAGGTTTCCAAAGGGAGAAGAGTGGCTCAAATCATTGCTTCACGTATTAACTGGACAGCCGCTTATCGTAGATGCCGATGGTCTATATTTGCTTCGCAACAACTTAGACCAAGTGAGAAATTACCATGGGCCAATTATTTTTACTCCACACCCTGGTGAGATGGCTAGGTTGGCGGGGAAATCAGTTCAAGAAGTGGAAGCAGACCGCTTGGAAATGGCGACAACCTTTGCAAAGGCGAATAACATATTTTTGTTGTTAAAAGGTCATCGCACTGTTATTGCTGCCCCAACTGGTGAGGTATACATCAACCCTTACGGCCATGATGCCCTGGGCAAAGGAGGAAGCGGCGATGTGCTGACGGGTCTTATCGCCTCCTTCTTGGCTCAGGGAGCTTCGCCGATTGCTGCAGCTATTTCGGCCAGCTATCTCCACGCCCGTGCAGGGGAAGAAAAGGCTAAAACCTTATCAAACTACGGTGTTATGCCTATGGATATTATTGATGGAGTAAAAGAACTATTGAGGGATTCCTTCTGAATGAAGGGCTTCTTTTTTCATAAAAACTTCTATCTTACCTCATACTACTATGGGTGATGTTTATGGGATGTCAATCAAATGATGAATTAAAGGCGTTTGTTGATGAAGCACGAAAAGTAACAAAGGACGGGAAGGTTGCCGATTACATACCTGCCCTGGGAAAGGCGGATCCTCAGGAATTGTCGATTGCCGTTTACTATCCGGACGGGCAGTGCTTTTCTGCAGGGGATGTTCAAACCAAGATCACGCTTCAAAGCATTTCTAAGGTAATCAGCCTCGCCCTTGTCTTAATGGACAGAGGCAGGGATACTGTGTTTAAGCGGGTAGGAATGGAGCCGACCGGAGACCCATTTAACTCGATTGCAAAATTGGAAACGATGGCGCCAGCCAAACCGTTAAACCCAATGATTAATGCGGGGGCGCTGGTCGTGACCCATATGATTAAAGGCAACTCGGTAAATGAACGATTTCTACGGCTGGCTGAATTTGTCCGGGAGATGGCCGGTGATTCTGCCATCAGTTTCTGTGAAGAAGTGGCCCGTTCCGAATTCGAGACGGCCAACCTAAATCGCTCTTTATGTTATTTTTTAAAGCAGCATCATATCATTGAAGAAGACGTGGAGGAGCTGCTGGATTTATATACGAAGCAGTGTGCGATTGAAATGGATTGTCTCGGGCTGGCACGGATTGGCCTGGTATTTGCCATGAATGGCAAGGATCCGCAAACTGGAAGGCAAATCATGCCGGTTGAGATTGCCCGGATTTGCAAGACGTTTATGGTGACATGCGGGATGTATAACGCTTCTGGAGAAATTGCCATCAAGGTTGGTATCCCGGCAAAAAGCGGTGTGTCTGGCGGTATCATGGGGGCAGTACCGGGAAAGGCTGGCATCGGCATTTTTGGCCCGGCGCTGGACGAGAAAGGAAACAGCATTGCCGGCATCAAGCTGCTCGAACTCCTTTCGAAGCAGTACAACTTAAACATGTTTTAACAGGGCAGCCATAGGTAAATGGGCTGCTTCTTTCTTTTTTAAAAGGACAAAGATGATATAATAAAACTATAAAACTATATTTCTAATAACCTTATTTTTCAAAAAAATAACAGGGAGATGAGGAATCATGGGGTTATTAAGAAAAGAAATCTCTATTCTGCATTTTGATGAACAGTACTCTACACAAAGGAACCTGCTCCTGACTCAGCATGAAGATCTAGATTTTCGAAACATTAACCACGTGAACCTTTATTGCGAAGAAACATCGCTCCGCCAAATCGCAAATGGTCTGGAAAAACGAAGCCAAAAAGGCATCACCTTTATTGGCAGCGGGAACTACCACTATGTTTCCTTTCTGCTGCTAAAGGAATTGACAAAGCCCTTTACCCTTGTACTATTTGATAACCATCCCGACCTCGGTTCGGCACAACTTCAAGATGAACCATTGCTCTCGTGCGGCTCATGGGTGTCCTATGCCCTGAAAGAATTACCGTTATTACGGCAAGTTGTCATCATCGGTCCCACTACCTTCATAGATCATTACCCAACCAGCCCTCGTGTGGTCATCTTTCCCTTTGATGGCAGACACCAATACTCGATTAAATCCATTCTTTCAGCCATTCATACGGAACATGTTTATATTAGCATTGATAAAGACGTCATAAGCCCAAGTGAAGTCAGTACCAACTGGGACCAGGGCATAATGACGATTAAAACCCTGACACATTTTTTGCAAGCTATTTTTAAACAAAAGCAGGTGGAGGGAATCGATATTTGCGGTGAAGCCCAAGTATCGCCTGTAAACGCGTTTCTTCCAGACTATCAAACGATAATTTCAAAAAATGAGCAAGCAAACCTGAAAATTGTACAAACTTGTCTGGATGCCGCTTATCAACAGACTCAAGGTGCATCATAATGGTAAAATAAACATATTAAAAAGGAAAGAGGAGATGTGCCATTATGAAATTTGGAGTTATCGGGCTTGGTGATATTGCTCAGAAGGCCTATTTGCCGGTGTACAGCGCCATCAAGGATGTGGAATTTCATTTTTATACAAGAAATCAGGATAAGCTGAGGGGCATCGCTAATCAGTATCGGTTTGCGCATATGCATGAAAGCCTTGAGGCCCTAATCGACAGCGGCATCAATGGAGCTTTCGTTCATTCTTCAACATCTTCCCATGAGGAGATTGTACAGCTGCTGTTAAATAACAATATTCACGTATTTGTGGACAAGCCGATTACAGATAATTACGAGGGAGCCAAACGGCTTGTGGAAATGGCGGAAGAAAAAGGGCTTACCTTGATGGCCGGTTTTAATCGAAGATATGCGCCATCTTATAACAAGTTGAAAGAAGTTGGAAACCCTAATCTAGTATTGGTTCAGAAAAACCGTCACAACCTGCCAGGCGAGCCTAGAACGTTTATTTTTGATGATTTTATCCATGTGGTGGATACGATGCGCTATTTATTCCCGCATCCGGTGCATCAGTTACTTGTAAATGGTAGAAAGGAAGACGGCTTGCTATACCATGTCGTAGTTCAATTTCTATCAGTAACCGGCGAGACGGCCATTGGCATCATGAACCGGGACAATGGAACGAATGAAGAAATTGCTCAGGTTATGGGGCCGCTAGAGAAACGCACTGTTCACAATGTCTCGGAATTAGTAATCTCAAAGGGGATGGAGACATTTGAGGCCCGGGGGAATGATTGGGAGCCAACTTTGTCTAAGCGCGGGTTCGAGGGAATGGTCACAGACTTTATTCAGGCGGTACAGACCAATTCCAAGCCGGCCATCACGGCAGAGGATGCACTTAAAACCCATGAAATTTGCGAAAAAATCCTGGACGCACTTGAATAAAATTTAAATTGTGCGGGAATTGTAAAATCTCTTCCATCAATCCGAAATCTCCTGTGCTATGGTTAAGATAGGAAGATGAATTGGATGGGGGTTTTTCTATATGGGTGCCCGCTTAATTGAACCGAATACAGGTCCAAACATTCAAAAAGAAAAAGAAATTGTCAAAGAGATGATCACGATTTATTGCAGCAAGAAGCATAGACATGTTAATGGAGTTCTTAAAAATGGGATATGCAAAGACTGTGAGGATTTAAAACACTATGCCCTTATGCGGCTGACATTCTGCCGCTTTGGCGAGGACAAGACCGCTTGCTCTAACTGCAAAATTCATTGCTACAAGCCAAAATACCGTGAAAAAATGAAGGTCGTCATGCGCTATTCCGGACCTTGGATGATGCTTTATCATCCGGTTTACGCAGTAAAGCATTTGTTCAATGGAAGATTTAAATAAAGTAAAAGGGTGCAATCTCTTAACGAGACTGCACCCTTTTTGCATTATTAGCGAATGCCCTTCATCAGGCTCTGAATTTTCGGAGCCATCATTAGTAGAAGGATTCCTAATACTAGTGAAGCACCACCGATAATTCCGAAGTAGGCCATTTCGTTTTCAGTTGTATAGAATTTCACGATTTGTGCATTGATTGCTTGCGCTGCTGCACTGGACAAGAACCACAAGCTCATGGTTTGTGCCGAGAACGCTGCTGGAGCCAGCTTAGTTGTAGCAGATAAACCAACAGGTGATAAGCATAATTCCCCAAGAACTACAATTAAATAGCTAAGCACTAACCATAATGGGTTAACTAGTGCATCTGTACCGCCAAAGTAGGCAGGAAGCAGAATCACGATAAAAGATAGACCAGCGAACAACAATGCCAATGAGAATTTTTGTGGAATGGTTGGCTCATATTTTCCAAGCTTCACCCACAACCAGGCAAAAACTGGTGCTAATGTAATGATGAATAATGGGTTAAGTGATTGGAACCATGCTGGAGAAATCTTGATTCCGGCAAAGTTTAATTGTGTACGAGTATCCGCATAGCTTGCCAAGATGGTTGATCCTTGCTCTTGGATCGCCCAGAACATAACGGATGCAATAAATAACGGAATATATGCGATCAGACGAGAACGTTCTATATCTGTCGTTTTTTTGCTGCGGTACATCACAATGAAATACATTGTAGGAATTAAGATACCAAGAATACCAATCAGATTAACGAAAGTTTCAAAAGTTAAGTATCCAGTAGAAATGGCGATGACTGCTAAAATAACAATGACAACGACAGCAATTCCAATAATAGTAAATACCTTTTTCTTTTCAGCAGGTGACAGTGGATTGGAAACAGTCGTACCTGCAAGACCAAGATTCTTTTTCTTGGTTAAAACAAACATGATTAAGCCCACGAACATACCGATCGCTGCGATACTAAAGCCTGCATGGAAGCTGTAATCCATCAGGGAGCCAACGATTAATGGTGAGATGAAGGCACCAAGGTTAATTCCCATATAGAAAATACTAAAGCCGGCGTCACGACGATTGTCGTTTTCTGCATACATTTCACCAACAACGCTGGAAACGTTTGGTTTTAGTAACCCAGTCCCAAGAACGATCAATACCATCGAAACGAAGAATAAAGTGATGGTTCCCGGAATAGCCAAGGCAATATGACCAAGCATAATTAGAATACCACCGTAGAACACGGCCTTTGAAGTACCGAAAACCCGGTCAGCTAACCAGCCGCCGATAATCCCGGACATGTATACCAGCGATCCGTAAATGGACATGATCGAAAGGGCAAGTGTCTTGTCCATTCCGAGTCCGCCTTTGGTAACTTCATAGTACATATAGAATACAAGGATAGCTCTCATTCCATAATAAGAGAAACGCTCCCAGAATTCAGTGAAGAACAGTGTGAATAGTCCTTTTGGATGTCCAAAAAATCCCTTCTGAGGTACACTGTCCACAATCTTCTGTCTATTTAAGTTTGACATGTAATTTACCTCCTTTTATTATTCTATAATACTTTCTAAAGTTTGGAATCGTCAAAAACTTTTTTTTGGAAATACATTTACAATTTAGAAAAACCCTTGATATTATTATGTTTTACAGAGCTAATTTTTAAAAAGAAAGTTATTTTAAAATAGTAAATATATTTCCATTATTCAAATAAAAAAGCCCTTGAAAAGGACTTTTTAAAGTAATTCGCCCATAACGCTGCTTTGTGCAGCCTGGTCTTTCGGTATGATGATAGATCGGCACTGGCTGCTTTTTAAATAGCTGTAAATGATTTGTGCTTCGTCCAAGTCATCTCGTGTAACCGTTAAAGATGGCGTCCCTTGCTTGAAATATTTCGTGATCTGACCTGCCAATTCTGTTGAGTTCGCTTGTCCCCTACTATATTTCTTTGAAAAAAGCACTTTATTGCCTTTTATTAAAAAGAACTTAAACGTCGTTTCATCCAAGTCCTCAATAACCGCAATGTTTTGATTCTCCTCAGTAAATTCGATGACCCGCTCTTTATTGAGTAGGAAGTTGACTCTATCTAGTGAGTCTCTTAGCTTTGCCGCTGTTTCAAAGTCATACTGTTGGGCGGCAGCTTGCATTTTCTGTTCTAGTTCTTCAAGAATGCTCATGTCTGAGCCGTTAAACATAGCGATGATTTTATCGATAATCCTGTTGTATTCTGCTAGTGCTGTTCCGCCGATACATACGCCGATGCACAGTCCTAAGGCGTGGTTCAAACAAGGTGTGTTTTGCTTAGCTCGGCCGCAGCAGTTGATTTTAAAGGTATCTTTAAGTGCTTGAAGCGCTTTTTCCACGGTATGTTTGCTAACAAATGGACCGAAATGAAGGCTCCCGTCCTTAGGGGTGTCAGTTAGGTCAAACCTGCGCAATTCTTTATCACTCCGTACTGTTATATAGGTATAGGACTGCGGGTTTTTCATTTTCCGGTTGTAATAAGGCTTCATTTTCTTGATTAATTTGCATTCCAGCATAAATGCTTCAAATTCGGTATCGGTGTTGATGGTATCGAGGTCTTTGATTGAGGCTGCCATCTTTTTAACCTTTGGTGTATGGGCTTTGGATTGATAAAAGTAGGACTGTACCCGTTTCTTCAGGTTCTTGGCTTTCCCTACATAAATAATGGTGTTTTGGCTATCCTTCATGAGATAAACGCCTGGGGTTGAGGGAAGGTTTTTTACTTTTTCTTTAAGATTCATAGACGACCCACTCCTTTCCTGTTTATAGTGTAGCATATAGGTCTCTTTGGGTGCGGTATTCCACTATTTACCGATGTTTTTCCTCTATCTACCAATCCTTCCTATATATTGAAATTAGAATACAAGAGTACATTTTTAATATAAAGGGAGAGAGTGTATATGAGGAAACAGAGAAAGAAATTGAAGGTGACAGAAGGGGTGTCAGCGGTAAAAAAGAAGGTTTGATTTTTCCCATGAAGGCGGGAAAAGGGGGAGGACGGTAAAAAAGAATAGTTTATTTTTCCCGTGAAGATGCCAGAAGGGGTGCCAGCGGTAAAAAAGGGGTTTGATTTTTCCCGTGAAGGTGCCAGAAGGGGTGTCAGCGGTAAAAAAGGGGGTTGATTTTGCCCATAAAGGTGGAAAAGGGGGAGGACGGTAAAAAAGAATGGTTTATTTTTCCCGTGAAGGTACCAGAAGGGGTGCCAGGGGTAAAAAAGAAGGTTTGATTTTTCCCATGAAGGCGGGAAAAGAGGGGCGACGGTAAAAAAGAATGGTGTATTTTTCCCGTGAAGGTGCCAGAAGGGGTGTCAGGGGTAAAAAAGAAGGTTTGATTTTTCCCATGAAGGCGGGAAAAGAGGGGCGACGGTAAAAAAGAATGGTTTATTTTTCCCGTGAAGGAATTAAGAAGGGTTCACGAGTAAAAATGAACGATTTATTTGAATGAGAAATTTTTGCAAACAAAGAAAAAGAGACCCTGTATCATAATGAAAAATATGATACAGAATCCCCCATCAAGGATTACACTTTTAAAATAAAATAACGAGTTTTTGTATTTCCGATAGAATGAAAGTTTTGTAATAATATTCTTCTAATTGTCTTTCGAGACACCATTCCTCCACACCATTCATAAACCAGACTTGTTGTTATCTTCATCCCCGGAAAAAGCATCATCAACTCCCGTACACTCCGCAAAACGGCCGCATCTACTGCTTCCTCAGCCCCGCAATCATCACATACAACTTTTTCCCCCTTTACGGATGTCGAAAGTTTATGACAAGAGGAACTCATGATACCCTTTCGGAGTTCTTCGAAACTATACTGAGGATAGGAAGCATAAGGAGAATCTACCAAATCCAGTGATACCAAGAGGTCCGCAAGCTTTTCTTGGGCATTATTGAGCTTCGAGTACTCGTTATTTAATTTTTTCAAAAAGCGGTTTACTTGTGACGGGTGAATAACGAATTCATTTTGAGGAGCATTGTACAAGGTAAACTCGGGGTTAATATAGACCAGGTAAGACCGGATGTCAAAGTGGAATCCGTATTGTTGAAGTAATTGACGAAATAAGTCCTCGGCACGTTGTAACTGGTTCAGTGGATCCTTCAAAAACTTATCTGCTTTCTTGAAATGTCCTTCGGAGTCATAGTGGTAGTCGCCTTCAAAGTTTTTAATATCAATGAGGTAGATTTTTTTTAGAAAAATTAGGATTTTATCAATTTGAAAGGTGCTATCCCCCGACTTGAGCAACAGCCCGTTGATAATCCAGCATTTGCTGTGGAGCAGCTCGTCGGTCAAGGAATCAAACTTTATCTCACCAACTAAGCCTTTTTCTATTTTCCACTTTTCGTCTTCCAGTAAATCCATCCTTCCATTCAATGACCTTGCCATTAACAATTCTTTCGGCACCTGCCGCGGTTTCTTTATCATAATTCACCATCCTATTTTTAATTGAATACCACTTTTATAGTACAAAAGTTTCAGACCGATTTAGACAAAATATATGTATTTTCTGTTAACAATCATTTGAGCTTCGGCAATGCTGTAGAAAAAATAATAACGCTGTATATATTTGTTTATCGATAGTGATTGAATGCGTTTTCAATTCCCTTGATAATTTAACTTGTGGTGACTGGAGATATTAAAATTCCTGTGCTTGCGATGCATGACATTGGCGACCTGTTTGTTCCGTTTAGCATGGAGCAGATTTATGCCAAGAGAATTAATGAAAAAGGTAACTCCGATTTGTTCGTTCCAAGGGCTATTAGGGGTATTGGACACTGTGACTTTACAGAGGCGGAAGAAGTGGCAGGATTCTCTGACCTTGTTAAATGGGTGGAAGAAGGGAAAAAGCCTGAAGGGGATGACATTTTGAACCCACAGGCAGTAGCTGCCCCAACATTCGGCACAAAATTTACGAGTGAATTACGTGGATTCGATCCATTGAAATAACAACTTGAAAATGGGATTATCCCCAAAGTCATTTAACTGACTTTGGGGATAGTCCCGATTACTTTTATTTAGGATACCTTTTATATAAAGCAATCAACAAAACTAACATGACGATGTCCAACCTGGCATTAAAGGCAAACTGCAAAATTCCCGAACTCAGGAGCGGCAATTTTGTGAGCAGGATGGCGGCAATCATAATGGTAATAAGGGGAATGACGGCGTTTTTTACATAACGGTTTGCTAAAATTAATCCTCCGCAGCCAATCTCCAGCAGGATAACGATCTTTAACATCAACTGTGAATAAGGGAGTCCGATGTTAATAAAATGATTGGCGATATCGGCGTTCAGTAGTTTCATAAGTCCAGAAATGATAAAAACATATGCCACTGCATAGCGAATCCATTTCATGGCGGTAAAATTCATGTTTGTCCCAGCCTCCTTTATAAACCTTATGCAGCAAGGGGGACAAACCATGACTACAAAAAACAGCAGGTTCTGAAAACCTGCGTCATTAACCGCCAACGAGTTTTTTCTCAGGTTTCTGGTTGGTGATCAGCCCATCGTAGTCGGTAAAATAAAAGTCAATCGGCGGCATGCTGTCGAGATAATGGCCTTGGAGAAGCTGGTGGTAGTTGACCCGACATAGTGGATCGTATGGACGGATTGGGCACGTTTTATTTACTTTATAGAACAAGTAAACAGCTTTTTGAACTTTATCGAGAAGGGGAGGGATGTCCTTATCTGTTTCCTTATAAATGGTGAACGTCTCTTTTGACATATAATACGACTGAGCGGGAATTCCGCCAAGATACGGAGCCAGTTGTTCAAAATCAATGCTGTAGTCGTCTTTTATCAAGATACTGCGGCTAATCCCTTTTGGCAGATCGGCCGCGAATTGGCGGACACCTTCACGGATATCGGAAAGCGTTACCGGAATCACCGGCCAGTCCCCGGTCTCAGGCTTTTTCTTGATGCCAATTTTAACAGGCGGTATTTTTCCTTTCTCCCCATGGGTGCCAAGGTATTTTATCATCATTGCGTAGCCTACCAAGCTTCCAATCGCGATTCCTAAAAAGATTCCAATAATGGTGAAGCCCGGGTAGATTCCCAATTGCGCATCCAATTTTGTCCCGTGCTGATAACCGCCGTAAATTGATAAGGCAAGTGCAACCCCAACCATCAGATGGAGCGATAGGGTTTGCACCAGAAAATTGATGAATGCTTGGAAGTTAGATTCTGTGCTGGTATAAAGCGTTGCAAGAAACCTGGTCACATCCGTTTTTAATTCCTCGGAAATCGGCAGCCCCTCCATAAAATTTTCAACGATGTGCTTTGAATCTTCAGGGTCATTTTTCAAGGTATAAGCGAACTTTTCGAAATTTCCTTTTCTATATTGGACATAGACCTTTTTAGGCTCGTTTTCAATGATCATTTTTTCAATTAACTTCCCGTGTTCTTTGACGAATTCATATTTCATGATGCACCACGACCTTTCAGCCCCCGCAATTCGTTTTCATAGGCTTCCGTCCGGATGGTGAAGGCTTCTTTTCTGGCTGCTTTTAAAATAATATTCGCTTCTTCGCGGGCTTTCGCAATGATTTGCTTGGCCTCCTGGCTTGCTATGTCCGTCATTTCCCGCTGCTTCAACAGCTCCTCTTCGGCTTCACGTTTATAGGTTTCAGCCAGGTTTAGTTGGTTATCAATAGATTCTCTTCGATTTTCCATCGCATCCACGAGCTTACCGAGAAACTTTTTCTTAAGAATCCAAATTAAAGCGGTAAAGATGACTGCTTGATAGATCATTGTCCCCAATGACACCGGCATCCCGAAAATTTCAAATTCCCCCATTTTTTCCACCTCCTTACTTACGCTTCGGCCTCATTTACCCGTTGGCCGATATAAACCATAAACAGTGTCACGAAAATGTAAGCTTGAATCCCGCCAATGAACAGGCAAAATACCTGCCAAATCATCATTGGTATCGCTGCAAGCAGACCAGTGCCGATTCCAATAAAGATGCCGGATTGGAATCCTTTCCAAGCGGCAGCGGCAAGAATGCCCAGCATCACTTCCCCAGCATAAATATTCCCGAATAACCGGAGTCCAAGGGTAAGCGTCGTGCAGAACTGTTCTAAAATATTGATAGGGAACAAGGCCTTAAATGGTTTGAAAAAGCTTAAGAAGTAATTTTTCCATCCATGGAGGCGGATGTGGATAAAATGAGTGTAAACAATCATCATGATGGCGAGCGTCATCGTGACATGCGCATCGGCGGTGGGTGACTTCCACCAGGTGGCTTGATCTTCTCCGGCGATGAAGGAGAAGGGGACGCCCAGTGTGTGTTGGCAATGAACAGATAGAGAATCAGCCCGACGCCGCCGGCGAGGATGAACAGATTGTCTTTTCGGCCCATGGAGTTCATCATGATATTTTGGATAAATTCGATGACCCATTCCAATAAATTTTGCATTTTACCGGGTTTTTTCGTCGTGACCTGCCGTGTGCAGAGATAGGCAAATACTAGTACAACAAGGGCGGCGGTGGTACTGGTTAAAATAATAGAGAGGTCGAAGGTTAACCCAAAGATTTGAACGAGAGGACGTGTGGTGTGCATAGATAATCCCTCCTTTCTGGACTAATTTGCTGACAGAAAGTGCAGGGGGAGTGGAGTTGGAGAGTATGGTACCTTATAGTTCTATTGTACTACTGTTTTTTGTGAAAAGGTATACTTAGAGTGTTAATAATTTTGAGATTCTGAATATTAAACTTCCTACTATTGTAATAAGGAGAATATAAAAAAGGAAGACCCGTGTTGATTGGATCTTCCAGCTTCTTGTGAAATCTTAATCTGTAATTAAAATGACAGGCGGCTTATGCAAAAATGGCATAAGATTTATTACATCGCCTTGGACATCCCGGCCTTCAGCGGATGATAATGCTTGAGTTAGTTCTTGAGGAGTCTCGAAAATAAGCTCAGCACAAAGATAGGGTTGTTCAGCAGTGTTTTGTGCTTGCAGGACGCGATGAACTTCAGCAGCTTTTATATGAGGCAGCTTTTGTGCTAACGGAATATGCACATTAAAATAATAGTTTTCAAATCCTTCTTGATCCTTCGGTTGATCATAAATTACTACCAATTTAGCCATCACAATTTCCCCTTCCAACAAATAGATTTACAAGCTCACCCCTCTATTATAAAAGGAAAAAAGACCCAACATTAACAAAACCGTTCGACATCTTTTTCTTTGGTTTTAATTTGGGGTTTTATTCCATTTGGTGTCAGGCACCACTTGTGGACATTTGTCCTCCTGACGTGGACAGTCGCCGAACTCAACCTTTTTCATTTCTCTTGAAAAAATAGGCATACTAGTGGTTGACTTTGACGCTGCGTAAAGGTGTATTGTTGTTGTTGAGGAGGTGAACAGCATGGAGTATACGGTTCAGAAGCTTGCCAGTTTGGCGGGGGTTAGTACGAGGACGCTCAGGTATTATGATGAAGTGGGTATTCTTAAGCCGGCAAGAATCAATTCGTCAGGCTACCGGATTTATGGTCAACAGGAAGTGGATATGCTGCAGCAAATTCTCTTCTATCGGGAATTAGGTTTAAGCCTTGACCATATTAAAGCAATCGTGACCGACCCTGGCTTCGATCGCAAGAAGGCACTCAAGGAACATCGCCAGCAGCTCCTCGAAAAACGAAAGCAATTGGATTTATTAATTGCCAATGTCGAAAAGACCATTGAGGCGACAGAAGGGAGAATGAACATGTCTAATAAAGAGAAATTTGAAGGCTTCAAGAAAAAGCTGATAGATGATAATGAGCAGAAGTACGGCAAGGAGATTCGTGAAAAATATGGCGACGAAATGGTGGAACAATCTAACGCCAAACTCATGAATATGACCCAGGAGCAATATGAGGAAGTGACGGCTTTAGCAGAGCAAGTGACACTGACCCTCGCTGAGGCGGTTAAAACTGGTGACCCAGCTGGGGAGTTGGCGCAAAAAGCCGCAGAACTTCACAAAAAATGGCTCACTTACTATTGGAAAGAATACAGTAAAGAGGCCCATGCCGGTCTTGCCCAAATGTATGTCGACGACGAGAGATTCACGGCCTATTACGATAAGGAGCAACCGGGAACAGCACAATTCCTCCGAGATGCAATTCTTATTTATACTGGTTTAAAGCAATAGAGTAAAATTTGGCATCTGACACCCACAACGGGAGTCAGGTGCCTTTTTTTGACAATTTTCCCCGAAACATCCTAAATTCCCCATACAAATTTTGACAAAATTCTTGTTGGGCATTATGCCATAATAGTCATAATATTGGATAATTTTAAAAGTTTTGCCATGTCAATACTATCTGGTACTAGATTTGAAAAAAAGTAGGTGTAAGCAATATGGACAAACAATCGATCCTGCAAATAAATGATTTAAAGGTATCCTTCCAATCGGGCAAAAAGCTGCTTCCAGCTGTCGATGGCATCAGTTTCCAACTGAAGGAAGGGGAAATCCTCGGCATTGTCGGTGAATCCGGCAGCGGGAAGAGCGTAACATCGCTGGCAGCCATGGGACTGATTCCTTCACCGCCCGGCAAAATTGAAAATGGAGACATTATTTTTGAAGGAAAAAACCTCACACATATCTCGGAAAAAGAATGGCGAAACATCCGAGGCAATCAGATTTCGATGATCTTTCAGGAGCCGATGACCTCGTTAAATCCGTTGTTTACGATTGGCAATCAGCTCACCGAAGCCATCCGATTACATACGGACCTCTCCAAAAGAGAAGCCAAGGTCCGCAGTATTGAATTACTTAAACTAGTTGGAATTCCGCGGGCGGAAGGGATTCTATCTGAGCATCCGCACCAGCTTTCAGGCGGTATGCGGCAGCGGGTAATGATTGCGATGGCCATGGCCTGTAATCCAAGGGTGCTGATTGCGGACGAGCCGACAACCGCACTCGATGTGACAATCCAGGCGCAAATTCTCGCCTTAATGAAAGACTTAAATAAAAAGACGAACACCTCTATTATTCTGATCACCCATGATTTGGGAGTTGTCGCTGAAATCTGCGAGCGCGTTATCGTTATGTACGCCGGCCAAATTGTCGAGCAGGGCGATGTGAAAAAAATCTTAAAAGACCCGCAGCACCCTTATACGAAGGGCTTATTGAAATCAGTTCCAGATTTAAGAGCCAAGAAGGAGCGGCTCTACAGTATTCCTGGGACGGTACCTGTTCCAGGGTCCATTCAGGCAGGCTGTCGCTTTGCCGCGAGATGTGCTGACCGCTTCGAAAAATGTCAGGTGTCAGCGCCGGATTTATATCATTCGGAAAATGATGGACATGAAGTCCGCTGTTTCCTGCACACCATGAAGGAAGGGAGTGAACACCATGTCGGAGTTACTTCTTGAAGTAAATGGCTTGAAAAAATACTTTCCGATCGCAAGCGGCCTGTTTGGCAAAAAACAGGGTGAAGTCAAAGCGGTCGATGATGTTTCTTTTTACGTCAGAAAAGGCGAAACGCTGGGAATCGTTGGCGAGTCCGGATGCGGAAAATCAACGACCGGCCGCCTGCTCATGCGGCTCATCGAAGCCAGTGACGGGAGAATTATTTTTGAAGATAAAGAGATTACTAAGATGTCAAAGCAAGAGTTACGAAAAATTCGCCGTGATATCCAGATGGTATTCCAGGACCCGTATGCCTCGCTGAATCCCCGGCATTCGGTCGAGCAAATTCTCGAAGAACCGCTGATTGTTCATGGAATCGGGACAAAGGAGGAGCGTCAGAAGCGGGTAAAGGAAATGCTTGAAGTTGTCGGCCTAAGCAGCTATCATGCCAAGCGCTACCCGCATCAGTTCAGCGGCGGCCAGCGCCAGAGGATTGGCATTGCTAGAGCGCTGATGACGAAACCTAAGTTGATTATCGCTGATGAACCGGTGTCGGCCCTCGATGTTTCAATCCAGGCCCAGGTTCTCAATTTAATGAAGGACATTCAGGAGGAGTTTCAACTAACCTACATATTCATTGCCCACGACTTAGGGGTTGTCCGCCATATTAGCGACCGGGTCGGCGTGATGTATTTAGGCAGATTAATAGAATTGGCAGAAAGTGAAGAACTCTACGAAAATCCGATGCACCCATACACAAAAGCACTACTGTCAGCGGTTCCGATACCGGATCCGGATTTAAAGAAACAACCCATTTTAATACAGGGCGAGCTGCCCAGCCCGGCTAATCCGCCGTCTGGCTGCGCTTTCCACACAAGGTGTTCGCAGGTAATGGATATTTGCAAATCGGCCAGACCCGCCGAACACAATCACAACGGTCACTATGTTGCCTGTCACTTATATAACTCGTGAGAGGCGCATTGATGATATAAAAACAAATTTTACACAGGGGGAAACAGAATGAAGAAGAATTCTTTTAAAATGCTGTTGATTGCCATTATGGCCATTAGCATGTTTCTAGTTGGCTGCAGCGGCAAATCGGAAGAAACAGGCGGAAAGAAGGAGCCTGCGTCAAACGGCGGTTCCAGTTCAGGTTCTACTAAGGATACGCTTGTTTTCGGGCGCGGCGGTGATTCCACATCCCTAGACCCAATCACGACAACAGAAGGGGAAGCTTTTAAAGTAACTGAGAATATTTTTGAAACATTGATCCAGTTTGGGGATCAAGATATGTCCCTTAATCCTGGGCTTGCTGAATCGTGGGAGCCTTCCGAAGATGGATTAACTTACACCTTCAAGCTTCGCAAGGGTGTTAAATTCCATGACGGAACCGACTTTAATGCAGATGCCGTTGTCTTCAACTTCAAACGCTGGGCAAGTGGGAATGCAGATAAGTTCCCTTACTACTCCAACTTCGGCGGCTATGAAGGTGATGCCGGCCACGTGATTAAAGAGGTAAAAGCGGTTGACGAGAATACAGTGCAATTTGTGTTAAATCGAACTCAAGGTCCATTCCTAAAGAACCTTGCCATGTCTCCATTTGGTATTGCCAGCCCGGCAGCCATTGAGAAGTATGGTGATGACTTCAGAAGCCATCCAGTAGGTACAGGTCCATTCAAATTCGTGGAATGGAAGCAAAATGATACTGTAACGCTTGAAAAGAACCCTGATTACTGGCAAGAAGGACTGCCAAAATTAAATAAACTGATTTTCCGGGTTATTCCTGAAAACACAGCGCGCTTGAATGCGCTTGTCAATGGAGAAATTGACATTATGGATGGCCTAAACTATTCCGATGAGAAAACGGTCACATCAAATGCAAACCTGCAGGTTGTAGAACGTCCATCGATGAACGTTGGTTACCTAGGTATGACAGCAACACGGAAACCATTTGATAACAAGCTTGTTCGCCAAGCGATTAACCATGCGATTGATAAGAAAGCCCTTATTGAAGCTTTCTATGCAGGAAAAGCAGAACCGGCGATTAACCCAATGCCGCCGAATATTGATGGCTATAACAAAGACATTAAGGATTACCCTTATGATTTGGAAAAAGCAAAAGAGCTGTTGAAGGAAGCAGGCTATGAAAAAGGCTTCGAAATCGACCTATGGGCAATGCCTGTGGCTCGTCCATATATGCCGGAAGCGCAGAAAGTTGCTGAAGTAATCCAAGATAGCTTGAGCAAGATTGGCG
Source organism: Neobacillus sp. B24 (assembly GCF_055381825.1). Taxonomy (NCBI): domain Bacteria; kingdom Bacillati; phylum Bacillota; class Bacilli; order Caryophanales; family Bacillaceae; genus Neobacillus; species Neobacillus sp. B24. The sequence goes on from NZ_AP035777.1 coordinate 1,452,476, forward strand.
TAAAGGCCAATATCAAATCTGCTGAATGGGCTACCTATTTGGATGACGCAGCAAAAGGCAAGTTTGATATGTTTATGCTTGGCTGGACAGGTGACAATGGCGATGCTGATAACTTCCTGTACACATTGCTCGACAAAGATAGCATTGGTAGCAACAACTATTCCTACTACAGCAATGATGAACTTCATGATATCTTGATTGCTGCGCAATCTGAGCCTGACAAAGACAAACGTAATGAGCTTTACAAGAAAGCCCAAGAGATTATTAAAGATGATGCTCCATGGGTGCCGCTTGTACACTCTAGACCGTTATTGGCTGCTGCAAAGGATGTATCAGGTTATTTGCCGCATCCAACCGGCTCTGAAGCTTTGACAAAGGTTGAATTCAAATAATGATTCCAGGAAGGGGAGGTAGTACTAACTCCCCTTTTTTTCAAAAAAGAGGTGAAAAGAATTGTTCACTTATACGATTCGCCGCGTGTTGTCTTTAATCCCCGTACTATTTGGGATGACGCTTGTTGTTTTTGCCATTATACATGCGATTCCGGGAAATCCCGCCCAAGTCATCCTTGGACAAAAGGCCACTGCCGAAGCGATTGCCACTTTAACAAGAGAGCTGGGGCTGGACCGGCCGTGGTACATACAATATTTTGATTATGTTGGACAACTCCTTCAAGGAGATTTGGGGACCTCCTTAAGAACAAGAGGTCCGATTAATGTAGAGATTTGGCCGTTTCTAGCAGCGACAGCCGAATTGACGCTTGTGGCGATGATCATTGCTGTCGTGATTGGCGTTAATGCAGGGATTATCAGTGCCTGGTTTTCAAGGTCATGGTTTGATTATGGCGCTATGGTACTGGCGCTCATCGGGGTATCGCTGCCGATTTTTTGGCTCGGCTTAATGTTTCAATGGGCTTTTTCAATTGAATTGGGCTGGCTTCCGACAACCGGCCGGGAAAATGTCCGTGATCCTGTTACGGCCATAACAAACTTCTATCTCATCGACTCCTTGCTTCAAGGGAGACCTGATCAATTTGTTACCGTATTGAAGCATTTGATTATGCCAAGTGCCGCGCTTGCGACCATTCCTATGGCGATTATTGCGAGAATGACCCGGGCGACAATGCTTGAGGTCATGAAGTCCGATTATGTACGGACCGCGAGAGCCAAGGGCCTGAGAATGTTCTGGGTGGTGTACAAGCATTCCTTGAAAAATGCCATCATCCCTGTTTTGACCGTTATCGGTTTACAAACCGGACTTCTTTTGGGCGGAGCGATTTTAACAGAAACGATCTTCGGTTGGCCTGGTATTGGCCGTTATTTATACGAAGCCATCGCCTACCGTGATTATCCGGTTATCCAGTCGGGGATCCTACTCATCGCTGCGATCTTTGTTTTGATTAACTTGGTTGTCGATCTGCTGTATGTCCTGGTCGATCCAAGAATCAAGTACAACAAATAAGGAGGGATAAAGAATGGCAGAACTAGTGAAAAATACAGCCGATATCTCGATGATACCCGCCGAAGAAAAGCTGATTCCTCCTTGGAAAGAGGCATTGCAATCTTTTTATAAAAATAAACTAGCCGTTATTGGAATGGCGATTGTGCTGTTTTTTATTGTGCTTGCCGTAATTGCACCTTGGGTAGCACCCTATGGCTTTAAGGAGCAGGTGCTGGCCGACCGGATGCAGGCCCCGTCGAGCAAGCATTGGTTCGGCACAGATGACTTTGGCCGCGACATTTTCTCGCGAATATTATATGGGGCGCGGATCTCTTTATGGGTAGGATTCTTCTCCGTTTTAGGATCCGTTGTCGCCGGGACTTTTCTCGGTATTGTCGCCGGATATTACGGCCGCTGGGTTGACGGGATTATTTCACGTGTGTTTGATATTATGCTGGCGTTTCCTAGTATTCTCTTGGCGATTGCAGTGGTATCGATTTTAGGACCATCTTTACAGAATGCGTTGATTGCGATTGCAGTTATTAATGTGCCGAACTTTGGCCGGCTTGTCCGCTCTAGGGTGCTTAGTGTGAAGCAGGAGGAATATATCATGTCTGCCCGCGCCATCGGAATGAAGGACTCACGAATTCTGTTCCGGCATATTTTGCCGAATAGTATCTCGCCGGTTATCGTTCAAGCGACGCTGGCTATTGCCACGGCAATTATTGAAGCGGCTGCACTGGGGTTCTTGGGATTGGGTGCCCAGCCGCCAGAGCCAGAGTGGGGCAAAATGCTTGCTGACTCGAAAAACTACATTACCCAAGCACCGTGGACATTGTTTTTCCCGGGGATTGCGATTATGCTGACTGTACTTGGGTTTAACCTGATGGGGGACGGCCTGCGGGATGTACTCGATCCGAAAATGAAGCAATGAACGTGGAGGCTCCGATGAGGAGTCTCTTTTTATATGGGTAAATTAGCAGAATATTTTATGTCTTTGAATGAAATATAGTGTAATATGAAAATAACTTTTATAAAAAGCGCTATTGAGGACAATGTTCGTGAATTTTCAGGGGTAAGTGTCCTCAATAAGGCGGATAGAGGACACTTTTGGTTAGAATTAAGGCGGTGGTGTCCTCAATAAGGCGGATAGAGGACACATTTGGTTAGAATTAAGGCGGCGGTGTCCTCAATAAGGCGGATAGAGGACACATTTGGTTAGAATTAAGGCAGAAGTGTCCTCAATAACGTGAATAGAAGACACTTCTTGATAGTTTTATGTTCAAACTGTCCTTAATACATATGGAAAAATAGTTTCCGTAACATTTTCGTTGGGTAATTTTAAAATTAGTAGAATGGATGGAGTTTTTTTATGGTACATAATGGGAAAACCCTGGTATTTATAGGATTTATGGGGGCCGGCAAGACGACGGTAGGAAAACTGGTGGCCCAGAAATTAAATAGAAAGTTTATCGATACAGATGACGTGATTGAAAAGGAATTTGGTATGCCAATACCAGAAGTTTTTAAAAAATACGGGGAACCGGTATTTAGAGAAAAGGAAAAGAGCGTAATAGCCGACTTAACAGGAAAAACGAATTTGGTACTATCTTTAGGTGGGGGAGCCTTTTTACAAGAAGAAATCCGCGAAGCATGTTTATCCAATGCAAATGTCATTTTTCTAGATATATCATTTGAGAGCTGGAAAGACAGGCTGGAGCTAATTATTGATAACCGCCCTGTACTTCAAGGCAAATCAATGGAAGAAACTAAAGAGCTTTATAAAAAACGGCAGGAGGTTTACGCAAACCACCATATAAAAATACAGGTAGATAACAAAACTCCTGACGAGATTGCTGATGAAATATTGGCGAAATTATAAGAAGGTGTGACTTAAATGAAGAAAGTAATTAATGTTGGAGGGGTCACAATTGGTGAAGGAGCCCCGAAAATCTGCGTCCCACTGGTTGGCATAACGCTGACTGAATTAATAGAAGAAACTCAATTTTTAAAGGAACTGGACTTTGATCTGGTCGAGTGGCGGGTAGATTACTTTGAAAGTGTTGAAGATATTGAAAAGGTTAAAGACGCACTTTTACAACTTCGAACAATACTTAAAGACGCACCGCTTATTTTTACTTTTCGAAGTAAGCGGGAGGGCGGCGAAAAGGAAGTCAGCAATGAGTATTATTTCGAACTAAACAAAGCAGTGGCTGAAACAGGTTTGGCAGACTTTATTGATGTTGAGCTATTTAATGAAGAAAAGGACATCAAAAATCTGATAGAATTTGCTCATAAAAACAAAACCCTTGTTATTATTTCAAATCATGATTTTCATAAGACACCTCCAAAAGAAGAAATTGTGACAAGGCTGCGTAAAGCTCAGGAATTAGGAGGGGACATTCCAAAGATAGCTGTTATGCCAACGAGTACTGTTGACGTTCTAACATTGTTGGAGGCGACCAATACCATGTACAAGGAGTATGCTGATACGCCAATCATTACGATTTCAATGGGTGGTACTGGACTTATAAGCCGATTCTCAGGAGAGGTGTTTGGCTCAGCCATTACATTTGCATCTGCTAAAAAAGCTTCAGCACCGGGGCAGGTGTCTATAGGGGAATTAAAAAAGGTTTTGGATTTAGTACATTCCAATTTATAAAGCATTCTATAGGGACCTTGATGGTCTCTTTTTTTATGCAGCTATGCATGATGGTTGTATAAATATAAACAAATAATTGAAAGCGTTTACAAAATAAAGTGCGTAAAAATTAAATAAATAATGAAAAATAAGTAATTTATGGATTGAATAATTATATACATGTATGTATAATAATTCATTATAAAACAATGCGGGAGTGAGAGAAATTGAAGGCTGCGATAATTGGCGGCACCGGGTATGGCGCAATTGAGTTAATAAGGCTTTTAAAAAAGCATCCTAATATTGAACTTGGTACAGTTGTTTCTAACTCCCAGGCAGGAAAGAGCTTTAGTGAAGCATATCCGCACCTAACTGGATTAATAGAACAACCTTTGGAAAAATTCAATCCAAAAAGTTTAGCAGAAGATAACGATCTCGTTTTCCTGGCAACTCCTTCAGCGGTCAGCAGCAATCTTGTTCCGCAGCTCAGGGAATACAGCTTGAAATGTATTGATCTATCCGGGGACTTTCGACTAAGGTCCACCGAAGAATATGAAACGTGGTATAAGCATGCAGCTCCACCGGGAAATTACCTAAACGAAGCGGTGTATGGGCTAAGTGAAATTTATGACGAACAAATAAAAAATGCAAATTTAATAGCAAATCCAGGATGTTACCCTACCGCGGCAACTCTCGGATTGATTCCGATTTTAAAAAATAATGTAGCAGATTACGAGAGTATCATTATAGATGCAAAATCGGGTGTCAGCGGTGCAGGAAGGGGACTTTCGTTAACCTCTCACTACGCTGAAATCAATGAAAACCTAAAGGCCTACAAACTGGGAGCACACCAGCATATACCGGAAATCGAACAGGTTCTTTCAGATGAAAGCGGGAATCCAATAACGGTTACCTTCACAACGCACTTGGTACCGATGAACCGCGGAATTATGTGTACAACTTATGTGAAACTGAAAAACAAACTCTCTACAGAAGACGTCCATCAACTATACGATGAATACTACAAAAATAAACCATTTGTAAGAATCAGGCCTCTGGGAACAGTACCGTCAACAAAAGAAGTTCTCGGAAGCAACTTTTGTGACATCGGTCTTCATGTCGATCAACGTACAAATCGCCTAACAATCATTTCAGTGATTGACAATCTAGTAAAAGGCGCCGCAGGCCAGGCCATCCAAAACGCAAATATCATGTTTGGCTGGGATGTCAGGACGGGGCTTGATGACATCCCAATATATCCATAATGAAAAAATAGCTTAATAGGTAAAGAGCTTTACGAACGAACAGGGACCAAAAGGGGGAAATTACAATGATTCAAGCCACATCCAGTCAGAAAATAGTTGTACTTGAAGAAGAAGGCGTTACTTTACCGCAAGGGTTTAAGGCGGGGGGCATGCATTGCGGGGTTAAACGGAAACGGCTTGATCTCGGTTATATAGTTTCAGAGGTCCCGGCAGCAGTTGCGGGAGTATATACGACAAATATTTTTCAGGCAGCACCGCTTCTGGTGACTCAAGAAAGCATAGCAAAGGAAAATAAAATTCAAGCGATCATAGTGAACTCCGGAAACGCCAATGCCTGTACAGGGGAACAAGGGTTAAAGGATGCAGTTACAATGCAAAATGACTTTGCAGATCAGCTAGGGATCGATCAGCATTTGGTAGCAGTTACATCAACAGGGGTGATCGGCGAATTGCTGCCAATGGATAAAATTCAGGCAGGAATTAGTCAAATTCTTAATGATGAATATGAAGCTCAAGACAATTTCCTGCAAGCAATCCTGACAACCGACACTTGCGTGAAGCACACCGCAGTTCAATTACAACTTGATGGCAAAACCATTAGCATCGGCGGGGCATCAAAAGGTTCCGGCATGATTCATCCAAACATGGCTACCATGCTCGGCTTTGTCACAACAGATGCAAATGTTGCTCATGAAGACCTTTTAGCCGCGCTTAGAGAAGTGACAAATCAAACCTTTAACATGATAACTGTCGATGGTGATACGAGTACAAATGATATGGTTCTGGTTATGGCTAACGGACTTGCAGGGAATGATCAACTGACAAAAGACCACCCAGAGTGGGATACATTTGTGAATGGATTAAAGATTGTCAGTGAATCTCTAGCGAAAAAAATTGCCCGAGATGGAGAAGGAGCAACAAAGCTAATTGAAGTTCAGGTGAACGGAGCATTTAGTTACGAGGCGGCAAGAGCTGTTGGTAAATCCATTATTTCTTCTAATCTTGTAAAATCGGCTATCTTCGGAACAGATGCAAACTGGGGCCGAATCGTTACAGCAATCGGGTATAGCGGAGTTCCGGTGGAGCCAAACGGAGTCAAAGTTGCTTTAGGATCATTCAAAGTATTTGAAAACGGCCTGCCATGCCCATTTGATGAAGCGGCAGCCAAGAGTTATCTGGAGCAAGAAGTTGTCCAAATTTATGTTGACCTAAACCAAGGCGGCTATAGTGCTACCGCATGGGGATGCGACCTTACTTATGACTATGTGAAAATTAACGCATCCTACCGCACTTAAAGGAGGAACTCCAAATGAAATATTTAGTCATAAAGTGCGGTGGAAGTGTGTTAGAAAATCTACCAAGGTCATTTTATGAAGACATTGTCCGGATGCAGGAGTTAGGGGAATGGACGCCCGTCCTTGTCCATGGCGGCGGTCCTTTAATCAATCAACTTTTAAAAAGCTTAAACATAGAAACGAAGTTCATTAATGGCCTCAGAGTGACCAACCACGATGTTCTCGACATTGTAGAGATGGTCTTAAGTGGAATGGTCAATAAACAAGTCGTCAGAAACATTGTAGAAGTAGGCGGCAGCGCCATTGGCGTGAGCGGCGTGGATGGCAATCTGCTCCAAGCAGAACCAACTTCCGATGCCAAAACACTTGGTTACGTTGGAGAGGTGGTCGGTGTAAATAAAAAAGTCATCGATGGAATCGTTAGCCAAGGGTGCATTCCCGTGGTTTCGCCGATTGGAATCGATACATGCGGCCAGCGTTACAATATCAATGGCGACATCGCTGCCTCCGCTGTTGCGAAAGCACTCGAGGCGAAATTATGTTTTATCAGTGATATCCCAGGAATCTTAGTTGAAAAAAATGGCGTAAAAACAAAAGTAGATAAAGTCTCAAAAGCCATTATCGAGGAAATGATCGAAAATCAAACCATCTACGGTGGGATGATTCCGAAGGTTAAAGCGGCTATTGATGGCCTAGTTCATAACATCCCTGAAGTCGCCATCATTAACGGCTTTGAAAAAAGCAGTTTACTAGATTACGTGAACGGAAAACAAATCGGTACTAAAATCGTTTTAGAAGAGGAGATAGCGTAATGCCAAATAATAATACCATATCTCAACTTTCGCCTGTCATGCCAACCTACGCCCGCTTTCCAGTGACGCTGGTCAAGGGAAAAGGCAGCTATGTATGGGATGACAAGGGTACACAGCTATTAGATTTCACCTCCGGCATTGCCACCTGCAACCTCGGCCATGTACCGGAACCAGTTAAAGCAAAGCTCGAAGAACAGCTGCAAAACCTGTGGCACTGTTCAAACTTATATAACATTCCGAATCAAGATCAACTGGCAGCCCTGCTAACAGCCAATAGCTGCGGTGACCAAGTGTTTTTCTGTAACAGCGGAGCAGAAGCCAATGAAGCGGCGATCAAGCTTGCTAGAAGATATGCCAACAAGGTGAAGGGAAGCGGTTCGTCAGAAGTCGTAACTTTCAAGCAATCGTTTCACGGGCGGACATTGGCAACCCTAACTGCAACTGGCCAGGAAAAAATCCAGCATGGCTTTGCGCCATTAATGCCAGGTTTCAGCTACCTGCCATACAACGACATTGAAGCGCTTGATGAACTGGAATCCAAACTGCCGGCAGGCGTTCTGCTTGAACTTGTCCAAGGGGAAGGCGGCGTTATTCCTGCCAATCCAATCTGGGTGCAAAAACTAGCAGAAATCTGCAAGCAACACAACATTCTTCTAATGGTCGATGAAATTCAAACGGGTATTGGCCGGACAGGGACACTTTTTGCATATGAGCAATATGGCATTGAGCCAGACGTCATCAGCGTTGCCAAAGGCCTCGGTTCCGGTTTCCCAATCGGTGCGATCATCGCGAAAGAAGAAGCTGCAAAGGGCTTCGAACCTGGCAGCCATGGCAGCACATTTGGCGGAAATCCGCTTGCAACTGCTGCAGGGGTGGCAACCATTACACATATAGTTGAAACCAACATACTTAACCAAGCAAACGAAATGGCACCGTACCTGGACCTTCAGCTCCAAGGCTTGAAACAAAAATACGATTTTATTAAAGACATCCGCGGCAAAGGGCTGCTAAAAGGGCTGCTAGTCGAAACCGATGCAGCAGCCATTGTCAAAAAAGCCATCGAGCATAAGCTGCTGATTTTAACAGCAGGACCAGATGTGGTACGAATTTTGCCGCCATTAACTGTGACGAAGGACGAAATAAACGAATTTACTATAAAGCTGGAAAAAACCTTCCTAAGTTTAGAGAAAGGCGAGTGAGTGATTTGGAGCAGGGTTACCTTACTTTGGAAACGGGAGAGGTCTTTGAAGGCATATTGATTGGAGCTGACAAAGACTCCCTCGGAGAAGTCGTTTTTAATACAAGTATGACTGGGTATCAGGAAATCATCACCGACCCTTCCTATGCCGGTCAAATCATCACGTTTTGCTATCCGATTATCGGAAACTACGGCATCAATGCCTTGGACGATGAAAGCATTTCACCTGCACTCGCAGGTGTCGTGATCGGCGATTTATGTGAAACACCAAGCCATTATCAATCATTCCAAAAATTTTCCGAGAAACTAAAGCAGGCCGGCGTTCCGGGGATTGCTGGAGTAGACACAAGGCTGCTTGTAAAAACCATTCGCAGCCGGGGCACGGTCAAAGGCTTTTTAAGCAAAATGTCAGAAGCAAGCTTCCCAGCAGCCGAGCAAGCACCACTATGGGTGGATCAAGTTTCCACAAAGAAGACGCAATACTTCAAAAATAACGGCCCGCATGTGGTCCTGATGGATTTTGGCTTTAAAAAGTCAATCCTAAACGCCCTGCTGGCAGAAGGCTGCGCCGTCAGTGTAGTTCCGTATAATACATCATTTGAAAAAATAAAAGCCCTAAATCCGGATGGCGTCTTACTTAGCAACGGCCCTGGCGACCCGATGTCCCTGAAAAAGTGGTTCCCGGAAATTAAAAAAATCAGCCAGCATTATCCGACACTTGGAATTTGTCTAGGGCACCAGTTAATCGCCCTTGCCTATGGCGCCAAAACTGAAAAGCTTGCCTACGGTCATCGCGGCGGCAACCATCCAGTAAAGGAATTAAATACTGGAAAAGTGAAAATTACAGCCCAAAACCACGGCTATGTAGTCGTTGATAACAGCATTGACAGTAAGGTGTTCGATGTCACCTACCGGAATGTAAACGACAAGTCGATTGAGGGTTTGCAGCATAAAACTTATCATATTAAAACTGTACAATTTCACCCGGAAGCCCATCCGGGGCCAAGTGATACCGCACATATTTTAACAGAATTTGTTACACAGATTGCATCAATGGGAGAGACACGTTATGCCGTTAAATAAAAATCTGAAAAAAGTGCTAGTAATTGGCTCAGGTCCGATTGTCATCGGGCAGGCAGCAGAATTTGACTATGCTGGCACACAGGCGTGCATCGCCCTGAAAGAAGAAGGACTGGAAGTGGTCCTCATTAATAATAACCCGGCAACGATCATGACCGATGAGGCCGTTGCCGATAAAGTATATATCGAGCCGTTAACGGTTGAAAGTATTGAAAAAATTATTGTAAAAGAAATGCCGGATGGGGTCATTGGTACCCTTGGCGGTCAAACCGGCCTAAACCTTGCCGTTCAGCTCTTTGAACAGAAGATCCTTGAAAAATACAATGTCGAGCTGCTCGGAACGTCCGTTGAGTCGATCAAAAACGGAGAGGACCGTGAGCGATTCCGCAACCTGATGCTGCAAATTGGCGAACCGATTCCAGAATCGGCCATCATTCACAGCTATGAAGAGGGCCTGGAGTTCGTAGGGCAAATCGGCTACCCAGTCATTATTCGACCGGCATACACGCTGGGCGGGGACGGCGGCGGCTTTGCCTATAACGAAGAGGACTTGGAAGTTGTTCTGAAAAAAGGTCTGGCAGCCAGCCCGATTCACCAGGTGTTGGTCGAGAAAAGCATCAAGGGCTGGAAGGAAATTGAATATGAGGTCATGCGTGATGCCAATGATACATGCATCATCGTTTGCAACATGGAAAACATGGACCCGGTCGGTGTTCACACTGGCGATTCCATTGTGGTCGCCCCGTCGCAAACGTTGACAGATGTACAGTATCAAATGCTCCGTGACGTTTCGATAAAGGTGATTCGGGAACTCGAGATTATTGGCGGCTGTAACATTCAGTTCGCGCTCCACCCTGAATCCAACCAGTATTACATTATTGAAGTCAATCCAAGGGTGAGCCGTTCATCGGCACTTGCTTCAAAAGCTACCGGCTATCCGATTGCAAGGATGGCGGCAAAGTGCGCGATTGGCTACCACTTGGATGAGATTGTGAATCCGATAACAGGCAATACCTTTGCCTCGTTTGAACCAGCGATTGATTATATTGTCGTAAAACTGCCGCGCTTCCCGTTTGACAAGTTCCCTGAAGCGGACAGAACACTGGGGACACAAATGAAAGCCACCGGTGAAGTAATGGCGATTGACCGGACGTTCGAAGGGGCGCTTAACAAAGCGATTCGCTCCATGGAAATGAACGTATATGGGTTATGCCGCGAAGGATTTTTAGCAGAAGTGGATTTGGAACCCCTTCTTGAAACAGCCAACGATCAGCGGCTGTTCGTCATCGCTGAAGCTTTTAAGAGAGGCTGCACTCTTGAGCAAGTTCAGCAGTTAACCCAAATCGACCCATGGTTTTTACACAAAATCAGCTCAATCGTCGCGTTGGAAACAGAGCTTGCAACCTACCAATGGAGCAATGTCCCGCTTCAGCTTTTAAAACAAGCCAAGCGCAATAACATTGCCGACAAGCTATTATCGCAAATTTATCATATTCCGGAAAAACAAATCAGAAGCAAGTGGAAGGAACAAAACTGGAAGCCAGGCTATAAAATGGTTGATACATGTTCGGCCGAATTTGATGCCGTCACACCATACTACTATTCTACTTGGCACGGCTTTGATGAAGTGGAGCCGACGGAAAAGAAAAAAATCCTTGTTATTGGCAGCGGCCCAATCCGGATCGGTCAAGGAATTGAGTTCGATTACTGTTCCGTGCACGCCGCGAAGGCCCTCAAGAAAAAAGGCTACGCAGCGGTTGTCATCAACAACAATCCAGAGACAGTAAGTACCGATTATTCCGTTGCTGACAGCTTATACTTTGAACCGCTCGCAGCCGAAGATGTTCTTCATGTAATTGAAAAAGAACAGGTAGAAGGTGTGCTGATTCAATTCGGCGGGCAAACGGCGATTAATTTGGCCCACGAGTTAGAAGCAGAGGGCATTAACATTTTGGGAACGTCGGTGAAGGATGTTGACCGTTTAGAGGACCGGAAAGAATTTTATGGCTTGCTGGAGGATCTGCAGATTCCACATATTGAAGGGAAAATGGCCCAAACACCAGATGAACTTTTCATTGGTGCTGCGGAGCTCGGGTATCCCGTTCTAGTAAGGCCATCGTATGTCATCGGCGGCCAGGCGATGTTTACGATTTTTTCAGAAGAGGAATTATCGGGCTATATCAAACAGCTAGATTCACACGAAAAAATGTGGCCGTTATTGGTAGATAAATATGTGCCAGGGCTGGAATGCGAGATTGATGTCATCAGTGACGGCGAGCAGATTGTCGTACCGGGCATCTTTGAACATATTGAAAAAGCCGGCGTTCACTCCGGTGACAGTATTTCAGTGTTTCCGCCAATTACGATCACCCCAAAAATGAAAGAAACGTTAATAAATTACGCTGATCTAATTGCGAAAGAAGCGCAAATCGTTGGGATGATGAACATACAATTTGTCATCCACGAAGATACGGTTTATGTACTTGAAGTCAACCCGCGCTCGTCGCGCACCGTGCCAATCATCAGCAAAGTGACTGGAATACCGATGATTGAATTGGCCGTTGGCGCACAATTGGGAGATACACTTACTGGTTATACTCCAGGACTCCAGCCGGAACCAAATTATTTTTCCGTCAAAGCACCGATTTTCTCCTCCAGCAAACTAAAAGGAGTGGACCATGTGCTCGGACCGGAAATGAAATCGACAGGTGAAGCACTCGGGCTTGGCCAGAGCTATCAAGAAGCGTTTGAAAAAGCGATTCCTTCTCTTGGTGGAGGAAACTATATTTTATGTTCCATCTCCGACCGTGAAAAGCCGGTCAGTCTTCCGATTATTGCGGAACTGGTTAAAACAAATAAGCTCGCCGCAACCGAGGGCACGGCGGAATATCTGCAAAGCCACGGCATCACTGTTGAAGTAGTAGTCAAGGATGAAAACGATGTCCTGCAATTTTTCAAAAATCAAAAGGTAAAAGGTGTTATCAATATTCCGAATCAAGGCCGTAACAAACAGAAATTCGGCTTCCAAATCCGCGAACATGCCGTCCGCTACAAGGTGCCAGTGTTTACTCATTTGGATACGGTGAAAGCGATGATTGGGCTGCCAACGGTTTCGGATTATTACGTTCAGACGGTCAGCGAGTTCTACGAATTGGAAAAGAGAGGTGTTGTCCATGCTAAAGGCAACTAATATAGACTTAAAAGGGAAAGACTTCTTACAGCTATCTGACTATACAAGCGAAGAAATTCTTTATTTGCTAGATGTGGCCCAGGAATTGAAGGCATTGCAAAAGCAGGGAAAACCACAACCCTATTTGAACGGAAAGGTATTGGGGATGATTTTTGAAAAATCATCCACCCGTACTAGGGTGTCATTTGAAGTTGGCATGCTTCAGCTTGGAGGTCATGCGATTTTCTTAAGTTCCAAGGATATTCAGTTGGGGCGCGGTGAAAGTATTTCCGATACGGCAAAGGTACTGTCACGCTATGTTGATGGCATCATGATCCGTACATTCGCCCACGATTCAGTGGAAGAATTGGCAGAGCATGCCACAGTGCCAGTCATCAATGGACTGACCGACCTGCAGCACCCGACTCAAGTAATGGCTGATCTGTTAACGATTCTTGAGCATAAAGGCAAGTTATCGGGCCTGAAATTGGCCTATATTGGCGACGGCAATAATAACATGGCCCATTCCTTAATGGAAGGCGCCGTCAAGGTTGGAATGGATATCTCGGTTGCCTCCCCGCCGGGCTATTTGCCGAATGGCTATATTACTGAAAGAGCAATTAAAGCTGGCAAACAACATGGATGCAATGTGACGATTACCAACGATCCGGTGGAAGCTGTTTCCGGGGCAGATGTGATTGTGACCGATGTTTGGACCTCCATGGGGCAAGAGGAAGAGACTCAAAAACGATTGCAAGCATTCCAGGCCTACCAAGTCAATGCAGAATTATGCAAGTATGCAAAAGAGGATTTCCTGTTTTTACATTGTCTGCCGGCCCATCGCGGCGAAGAGGTAACCGCAGAAATTATCGACGGCCCGCATTCAGTTGTTTTTGATGAAGCGGAAAACCGCCTTCATGCCCAAAAAGCAATTTTAAAATTATTACTAGCTTAATAGTGGATTTTTTCGAGAAGTTATGTATAATAATACTTATGAATGAATAATAATACGAACATCAAATGGTAAGGAGCGTTACAAATGGCAAAGGAAAAAATTGTGTTAGCCTACTCAGGCGGTTTAGATACATCGGTTTCGGTGAAATGGATTCAAGAAAAATACGGCTATGACGTCATCGCGTTAGGGCTGGATGTCGGTGAAGGCAAAGACTTGGAAGCTATTAAAAATAAGGCGTTGAACGTCGGGGCGATCAAGGCCATCATGGTTGATGCCAAAGAATTGCTAGCCAAGGATTATATTTTACCAGCTTTAAAGGCTAATTGTTTATATGAAGGGAAATACCCACTATCCTCCGCACTATCAAGACCGTTAATTTCAAAATTATTGGTCGAGGTGGCAGAGCAAGAAGGCGCTGCTGCGGTTGCCCATGGCTGTACCGGAAAAGGAAACGACCAAGTTCGTTTTGAGGTTTCTGTTCAAGCATTAAATCCAAGCTTGAAAGTAGTTGCGCCAGTACGTGAATGGGGTATGACCCGTGACGAGGAAATCAAATATGCCGAGAAAAACGGGATTCCAATTCCAGTAGACTTGGATAATCCATTCTCGATTGACGCCAACATTTGGGGCCGCGCCTGCGAAGCAGGTGTGCTCGAGGATCCTTGGGCTGAGGCACCTGAAGAGGCTTATGACTGGACCAATCCGATCGAATTGACTCCAGATGCTGCAGAGTATGTGGAAATCGAATTCGAACAAGGCGTTCCAGTTGCCCTTAATGGCGATAAATTACCGTTAGTTCAGTTGATTGAAACGTTGAATGCACTTGGCGGCAAGCACGGTGTCGGGCGTATCGATCATATTGAAAATAGATTGGTAGGAATCAAGTCTCGTGAAGTTTACGAAAATCCAGCAGCTTTGATTTTAATCAATGCTCACAAGGAGCTTGAGTTTTTAACATTGCCACGCGAGGTAACTCAGTTTAAGACCCAAGTGGAGCAGCAAATGGCGAAAATCATTTATGAGGGCCTTTGGTATTCACCATTAAAAGCTGCGCTTGATGCGTTTATCGACGAAACGCAAAAAGTCGTGTCAGGCACCATCCGGGTCAAGCTTCATAAAGGCAATCATACCGTTGTCGGCCGTAAATCCGTACACAGCCTTTACAATGAGGAATTGGCCACGTATACAAAAGGCGATGCTTTTGATCATAACGCGGCTGTTGGCTTCATCAAGCTTTGGGGACTGCCGACAAAGGTTTATACAGAGGTAAATAATAAAGCGACAGTTTTAAATAAATAATAGGAATTGGAGCGGATTGCCCTCGAAACTTCTTTTCGGGGGCTCCCATTTTTAGGAGGATATTTCAATGTCAAAGTTATGGGGCGGACGTTTTACAAAGGAAACAAACAAGCTAGTTGAGGAGTTCACCGCATCGATTTCCTTCGACCAAAAGCTGGCCAAAGAAGATATCGCCGGGAGCCTCGCTCATGTGCAAATGCTTGGTGAATGCAGCATCATTCCTTTGGAGGATGCGGAGAAAATTAAAGCCGGCCTGCTAAAGATTAAGGAAAAAGTAGACCGCGGTGAAGTGGAATTTTTAGTGGAAGATGAAGATATTCATATGAATATTGAGCGGCAGTTGATTGAAGAGATTGGTCCTGTGGGCGGCAAACTCCATACTGGACGCAGCCGTAACGACCAGGTTGCCACCGACATGCATCTTTATTTACGGACAAAAACAACTGAGCTGATTAAATTGGTGGAGGATGTCCAGAAGGCAATTATCGGTCAAGCAAAGGAGCATGTGGAGACGCTGATTCCGGGCTACACCCACCTGCAGCGTGCCCAGCCTGTTTCCTTTGCCCATCATTTAATGGCGTATTTCTGGATGTTCGAGCGCGATAAAGAAAGATTGCTAGATTCATTGAAACGGGTGAACTGGCTGCCACTGGGATCCGGGGCTTTAGCTGGGACAACTTTCCCGATTAACCGTGAACTTGTCGCAGGGCAGTTGGGCTTTGAAACGATTTATCCGAATAGTATGGATGCCGTCAGCGACCGTGATTTTATCCTCGAGTTTCTGTCGATTGGCTCAATCATCATGACGCACATTTCCCGTATATCGGAGGAGTTTGTAATTTGGTCAAGCCAGGAGTTTCAGTTTATCGAGTTGGATGACTCGTTCTGTACTGGCTCAAGCATTATGCCGCAGAAAAAGAACCCGGACGTGCCGGAGTTGTTGCGCGGGAAAACCGGCCGTGTGTACGGCAATTTGGTTGGTTTGTTGACGGTGTTGAAGGGTCTGCCGCTCGCCTATAACAAGGACCTTCAGGAAGACAAGGAAGGCATGTTTGACACGGTGGAAACGCTGGAAGGGTCATTGAAGCTGCTGGCACCAATGATTGAAAGTATGACGGTTCGCAAAGATGTCATGCGTAAAGCCATCAATAACGATTTTTCCAATGCGACCGATATTGCCGATTACCTTGTCCGTAAAGGCCTGCCATTCCGTGAGGCTCATGAAGTGATTGGAAAAATTGTTCTCTATGCGATCCAGTCCGGCAAGTTTTTATTGGATTTGAGCATGGAAGAGTATAAGGAATTTAGTTTGTTGTTTGAAGAGGATATTTACAAAGTTTTGGCCCCGGAACATGTTGTGGCGGTGAGGAACAGCTTTGGTGGGACTTCGCCGGAGCAGGTGCGAGCGCAGATTGAGCTGGGTGAGGGGAAATTGGAGCATTAAAAGGGGTAACTTTTTGCTCTGAAAAATATATCAACACACTTTAGGTGGATATCGACATATTTTCAGCAGATATCAACACAAAACTGAAGGATATCGACACAATATCAGCGGATATCAACACAAAATACGAGTATATATATAGTCGAGCCAGCGACCAGCTGGCTTGTTCTTTTATACCAGGGGTGGCTTGGTATGGAGGGGATGGTAAAAAAGATTTACGAGGCGCATTTCATTTGTATTCCCTCCATAAATAGTAGATAATCTCCATTAGGAATCAAACAAATCATCCAACAAGGAGGCCAAAAATGAAACTAAGAGTTTCTGCAGTTCAGTACCATCTACATACAATCCATTCCTTTGAGGAGTTCGCCGCCCAGTGCGAGCATTACATAAAAACAGCCGAGGAATTTGGGGCGGAATTTGTCCTGTTTCCGGAATTCTTCACGACCCAGCTGCTGTCTATCGGTAACGGTCAAGGCCAGAGCCTGACAATCAACGATCTGCCAAGCTTCACCGAAAATTACAAAGAACTTTTCGCCAAATTTGCCAAACAAACAAACATGCACATCATTGCCGGAACGCATGTTATTGAAAAAGACGGCAAGCTTTATAACACTGCGCACCTGTTCTACCCGGACGGCAGAATCGGTGAGCAGGCCAAGCTCCATATTACCCCAACTGAAATTAAAGAATGGAATATGGCACCTGGTGACTCTTTTCAAATTTTTGAAACTGACAAGGGGAAAATTGCCCTGCTGACCTGCTATGATATCGAATTTCCAGAAATCGTCCGCATGGCTAAGGCAAAGGGCGCTGACGTGATTTTCTGCCCATCCTGTACAGATGACCGCCACGGCTTCCATCGTGTCCGCTACACCAGCCATGCCCGGGCGATTGAAAATCAGGTATATGTGGTTCTAACCGGAACTGTCGGTGCGCTGCCAACAGTCGACTTCATGCGTGCAAACTTCGGCCAGGCTGTCGTTATTACGCCTAACGATATCCCATTCCCGCCGCAAGGTATTCAAGTGCAAGGGGAAATCAACGACGATATGGTTGTCACCGCAGACCTCGACCTTGATCTGCTTTACGAAGTAAGAGAGCGCGGTGCAGTCACTACTTGGCGCGACCGCAGAACGGATCTATACACAGATTGGCAATAGGGGTGAGCCCAATGTACCGAAGTGAATTTTACGTGTACGACCAAGACCGGCTCCTGCCGATTTGTATCCGTAATTACACGAAGGATGATTTTGACCAACTCATTGATATCCAGGCGGAATGCTTTCCGCCCCCGTTTCCCTCTGAACTGTGGTGGAATAAAGAACAGTTGACCAGCCATGTTACCCATTTCCCGGAAGGGGCTTTATGTGTAGAAATCAACGGTGAACTCGCCGGGTCGCTTACCGGTCTCGTCGTTGAATTTGACTCGAACGACCCTAACCATAACTGGGAGAAAATCACTGACCACGGCTATATTCGCAACCACAATCCCAACGGCAACACGCTGTACATCGTCGACATCAGTGTCCGTCCCCAGTACCGCAAGCTTGGACTTGGCAAACTAATGATGCAGGCGATGTACCATGTTGTGATTGAAAAAGGCTATGATCGGCTGCTTGGCGGCGGGCGGATGCCGGGCTACCACAAGGTCGCTGAAACCATGACACCAAACGAATATTTGAATGCAATTATAACAGGCCAGCTCAAGGACCCGGTTATCAGCTTTTTGCTGCGCTGCGGACGCGTACCACTAGGTATCGCCGAAAACTATCTTGAAGATGAAGAGTCCTGTAACTACGCTGCCCTGATGGAATGGAAAAATCCGTTTAAATAAAAAAGGAGATTCACAAACCTATGGAATACAAACGCATTATCAATATCACTGACCCGAATTTCAAAAAACTGCACGACCTAATGGGACAAATTTTTCCGCCGGAAGAAGTCCTCGAGTACGATCTTTGGAAGGAGCCGCTTGAGGACCCATCGATTCGCGTGTTCGTTGCTGTCGACAACAATCAAGTGGTCGGGGCGACCGAATATCGCTATTATCCTGACTGGAACATTGCGATGACTGATTTTACCATCATCAGCAAACCGGGTCTGAGCCTAGGCCGTTTCCTTGCGCAAAATCGCTTAAAGGATCTTCAGCAGCTGGCAAAGGAAAACGGGAAAGAATTATTCGGGATGTTTGCCGAAATATATGACCCTTACCGGGTGGAACATCATGAATTTGGCGGCGTTAAGGTGATGGATCCGTATGTTCGCCGCGAAGTGTTGTCACACCTGGGCTATAAGCGCCTGGACCTAAACTACGTCCATCCGTCATGGGAAAACAACGGAGAGGCAGTCAAGGGTCTCGACCTATGCTTCATGCCGACTAAAGATGAGCTTGACCAGCTCCCGGCAGCTCTAGTTAAAGACTTCCTGACGACATATTATGCCGTGCTGTCAAACAAACCACAGGAATGGCTGGATATGGTTGAACGGATCAGCGGGCAAGAATCCATTTCATTATTGCCACTTTAACTATTGACTTTAATGGAAGATTCAGCTAATATTTCTTTTATAACTTGGAAATGAACGAAAATTTAAAAATATAAATCTCTTATCCAGAGAGGCGGAGGGACTAGGCCCGATGAAGCCCGGCAACCTTCAAGGTATTCCTTGAAAAGGTGCTAATTCCTGCAGGTTATCTTTAACCTGACAGATAAGAGGAGGACGAATCGCCCTCTTCTTATCGAAGGGGGTTTTTATTTTTTCGAAAAAAGGGAGGGAATGAAATGGCAGTGTTAAAGGTAGCTATTCTCGGTTTTGGTACCGTTGGAGAAGGGGCATATCGGACGATTTCTTCCCACGGGGAAGAACTGGCTGCTGTTTTGGGAAAAAAGGTGGAAGTGGCTGCCGTACTGATAAAAAATAAACAGAAGAAAAGGGATATTGCTCCGGAAGTGCTACTCACTACAGACTTCGAAGAAATTCTCCAATTGCCGCAGGTGGATATTGTGGTAGAAGCCATTGTTGGCAAAGAACCGACCTTTACCTATTTGAAAAAGGCAATACAACACGGCTGCCACATCATTACCGCCAACAAAGAAATGTTTGCTCATCATGGGAGTGAACTCATGGAACTGGCTGAGCAGCATAACGTTTCTGTCGGCTTTGAGGCGACAGTCGCCGGGGGTATTCCGGTCATCCAAACGTTACGGCAATTGTTAAAAATAAACCGTGTCCAACAGATTCAAGGAATCTTAAATGGGACGTCGAATTTTATCCTGACACAAATGCGGGAAAAGCAGCAGTCTTTTGCGGAAAGCTTATCGCAGGCGCAGCAAAATGGCTATGCCGAGGTAGACCCAACGAACGACGTTGAAGGCTTCGATGCCTTTTATAAAACCATGATTCTAAGCCGTATTGCTTTTGGGGAAGAGCCGGATTGGCATGGGGTAGAGCGGCAGGGGATTACCGCTATCACCAGCGAATTAATTGAAGCGGCAGGAAAGTTAGGGCTTCGTTTTAAACATGTTGCCAGCCTGACAAAGGTTGGGGAGCAAATCAAGGCTTCGGTGCAACCTGTACTTGTAGGTGATGAGCATCCTTTTTATCATGTCGAAGGGGTCGAAAATGCGGTCAATGTGTACTCCGATATTGTCGGCCGGATTACCCTGCAGGGCCCTGGCGCAGGAATGTTTCCGACCGCGAGTGCTGTCATCGAAGATCTGGTTTACGTCTGTCAAAACCCTTCCGGTAGGAAAAAGTACTCGCAAACTCCTGTTGCTGATCGTGAGCATAATGAAGGGCTAAAACAGGAATTATGGTTAGTACAGGGGCATCATGATACCCTCGCAACAGGTACAATAATAGATGAGGTCGGTAACGGAATCAGGGTCATCAAAGCAAGCAAATCTGATTTGGAACAGCTCGAGAATATTCTTTATTTTGCGATTCTTGGAGAAGTGGAACAGAAAGAAGTAGTGGTGGTGTAAGATATTTTAGGTTTACAACATATCCACATTGGTTAGTTCACAATCTAGTCAAATTTCCAACATAAATATGTTAAGAAACTGTGAAAGCAGTTGTTTAAAAGGGTAACCGGGAGTATAGTAAGGGTGTAGACAAGAATGTTTTGCCAACTTGATCTATGGGAATTACAGCAGTGCCGAGTTCTAGCCGTTGCCAAAACGGATACCTCTCTTTAGAACTCATGATTCATATGATTTCCCCCTTTTTTCATTATAAAAGAAGCAGGAATCCTGCTTCTTCTTTTTTTATGCCTTCGATGCCCGCCATTTCTTTCTGACCAACAGGCAAATAAGAGCTGTGATCAACATTAGCGGTTACGATTTTGTACGCGCTGATTGGCGGCATTTGCCCGTGCTTGTGCCTCCATATCCGCTCCGTCAGCCATTTCTTTTGAAAATTCTACATCCTGCCCGTCTGATTTCATGTTACTTGGAACCTGTGGAAGTGATGCTTTATTTCGGTCACGAGTTTTATGTCCGTGTGAACGGCCCATGAAAAAAACCCCTTTCAATGGTAGCTAGTGGAGCCGCAATCGCTACGCTCCCCTTACTAGCTTTACCAAATAAAAGAGGTCCATTAATGGAAAAAATTATGTATCTTACTGTCTGCCTTTGCGGTTCATGTAGCCGGCGGCACGGTCCGCCATTTTAAATTCATGGCCATAGGTTACTTCCTGCATGCTTGTTAAATTTGTACGTTCACGATCCTTATTGCGTTTTTTGTTTTCCGACATCATGATTCATCCCTTCCAAATTTATTTAAAGCAGGTATAAATGGTACATCATGTACACGTTTCCATTTTTGCCTTTTAAAAAAGGAATAATACCATTTTTACGAAAATATATTTTCTAAGGCGCTTTTTAAATCGGGATAGGTGAATTCGTAGCCATTCTTTAATAACTCGTTTGGCAGCACCTTCTGCCCGTCTACCACTAACGTGCTCATTTCTCCCAATAAGAACCTTAGCGCCAATTCTGGAACCGGTAGCCAATGCGGCCGCTGCAGCACCATCGCCAACGACTTACCAAACTCATTCATTGTTACCGGGGAAGGAGCGGTAAAATTCACCGGACCAAGAATATCCTCATTCTCCATCACAAACGTAATTCCCTTGACCACATCAGCAATATGAATCCACGACATCCATTGCTTTCCTGAGCCCATCGGCCCGCCGATAAAGGCTTGATAGGGAAAAAGCATTTTCGAAAGTGCGCCTCCCTTTTTGTCCAAGATGATGCCAAATCGACACAGAATCGTCCGCACTCCAAGTTCCTCGGCTTTGGATGCTTCTTGCTCCCAATCTATGACTGTTCTTGATAAAAAGTCTTCTCCTGAACCTTTGTCGGCTTCGATAAATGTTTGTTCCAAAGATGTTCCATAAAAACCAATCGCGCTGGAGTTAATCAAGGCATGAGGTTTACTCTTCAATTTTCTCATAATATTTAAAAGTTCTCTGACTGCATCAATTCTGCTGGTCAATATTCTTTTCTTTCTTTGCTCCGTCCAGCGCCCACTGTTAATCGATTCGCCCGCAAGGTTGATAAATATATCGGTTCCTTCCAATTCATCAGTCGGATTAGATTGTTCCGTAAGCCACTGAACATAGCGGAATTTTCCAGTTCCGCTCGCAGGCCTTCTGGTTAACACAATCACCTCATGCTCCTGCTGGACCAACTCCCGGACCAGCGCTTTCCCGACAAATCCCGTTCCTCCGGCAATAGCAATCCTCATGTCGCTACGCACCCCCCTTTAAAATATTGTATAATATTTGTAGAAGAATATGGCAAAGTGAAGTGAACAATATGGGCATTATTACAAAAATAACTACCCAGCAAAAAAATCAAGATCGGTTTAATGTGTTTATGGATCGCGGCAGCGGCGAAGAATATGCCTTCAGTGTCGACAGTGATGTATTAATCCGGTTTCAGTTAAAAAAAGGCATGGAAATCGACGAATTTTCGTTAATGGAAATCCAGTTTCAGGACGATATTCGCAAGTCCTATAACCTTGCGATTAACTATTTGGCTCGGAGGATGAGGTCAGAAAAGGAAGTACGGGATTATTTGCAGAAAAAAGAGGTCGAAGAGCCAGTCATTAATGAGGTGCTGCATAAATTAATCGCTCAAAAATACCTAAATGACGAGGATTTTGCTATGGCCTATGTGCGGACACAGGCCAATACAACGGACAAGGGACCGGATAATGTTAAGCAAGAATTGAAGGAAAAAGGAATCAGTGAGCAAATTTTAGCTGCAGCCTTGGACGAGTTTCCACTAGAGCAGCAGATTGAAAAGGCGGTTAAAATCGCCGGTAAATTTTTTAATAAAAATTCCAAAGATTCCATGCGTATTCAAAAGCAAAAGCTTGAACAAACGCTGCTTCGAAAAGGGTATTCTTTTGAGGTAATCGGAATTGCCATCAGTGAAACTGAGGAAGAGAACGTTGACGAGGAGATGGAAGCGATCCGCTTCCAAGGAGAAAAGGCACTGCGGAAATACGGGCAGTTGAGCGGGTACGAATTTCAGCAGAAAATGAAGCAGACCTTGTACCGGAAAGGCTTTGCGATGGATTTGATTGAGAAATATCTTGGGGAAATAGAAGATTCGTAAGGGTACATTTCATTCTAAAAGACAAAATTGGAAACTGTTGCGGCAAA
Source organism: Neobacillus sp. B24 (assembly GCF_055381825.1). Taxonomy (NCBI): domain Bacteria; kingdom Bacillati; phylum Bacillota; class Bacilli; order Caryophanales; family Bacillaceae; genus Neobacillus; species Neobacillus sp. B24. Next base: position 1,475,753 of record NZ_AP035777.1, read on the forward strand.
AGTGTCTAATAGACCGTTTCTAAAAGACAAAGTAGGTCGGGAATCGGAGAAAGTGTCTAATAGAGGGCATCTAATAGACAAAATCGGTGAGTGAAGAGGAGAAAGTGTCTAATAGAACGCGTCTAAAAGACAAAAGTAGGTCGGGAATCGGAGAAAGTGTCTAATAGAGGGCATCTAATAGACAAAATCGGTGAGTGAAGAGGAGAAAGTGTCTAATAGAACGCGTCTAAAAGACAAAAAAGCTAAGTTTTTTGCAGAAATGTCCTTTATGAAGCTACTGAAAGACAAAATCAATACGTGGAGCAGGTAAACTGTCCTTCATCAAGCCGATGAAGGACAAAATCATCGAGACAGAGAATCAAACTATCCTAAGCTAAAAGCGGAAACACTGGCAATGATACTAGCCAATTACTTTTTCCTTTCAATAACAATTGTATCCTGATCAATCTGCTCCATGATAACCTCTGCTACAGATCTTGGGGAAGGTAGCTGGGACGGGTCTTTTACATAGTCGCCTGCATCCCAAAACGGCGTATTCATGCCGCCCATATAAACCGCATTAAACTTTATCTTGCTGCCTTCATATTCCTTTTGCAGCGCTTCGGTAAAGCCCCGGACCGCGAATTTGCTGGCACAATAAACAGCCTCGCTTACCTTACCACGCAACCCCGCAGTTGAAATAATATTCATGACCCGGCCTTCACCCCTCCCAACCAACAAAGGTAAAACAGCTTTCGTCATAAGAATTGTACCGAGTACATTCGTATCTAACATTTCTTCAATTTGCTTTTCGGTTATATCAACGAACGGTCCGAAATGGCCGACCCCGGCATTATTCACCACACCGTAAATATCATACTTCTGGCATGCATCACTAATTACCCTCGTGACCTCAGCTCCATTACTAACATCCATCTGAAGGAAATCTGCTCTACCGCCACTTGCCTCAATTTCGTGTTTGACTCCAGATAATTTTTCAACTGTTCTTCCAGCCAGTAAGATATGAAAACCTTTTTGTGAAAAAAGCAGTGCAAGTTCTTTCCCTAATCCGGAACCTCCGCCTGTAATAACCATCGAATTCATATGGAACCTCCGTTAAGACTTTATTAATTTCATAAAAATAATTATACTAAAATAAAGAGATAGGAGTGAAGAAGGATGCAGCAGGAGAAACGGTATAGCGACATGACAGAACATGAATTGCGGCAAGAAATTTCCAAGCTTCAGGAGCAGGCGCGAAAAGCGGAGCAAATGGGAATGGTTAATGAGTTTGCCGTGCTCGAACGCAAGGTACATATGGCTCGGGCGTATATGCTGGACCCGAAAGTGTTTAAGCCGGGCGAAATCTATGAAATTGAAGGCGCACCTGGGGAATATTTTAAAATTGATTATATGAATGGCGTATTTGCTTGGGGCTATCGCACAAAAGGTGACGGGAAGGAAGAGGCGCTGCCAATTTCTTTGCTGAAGTGGTTGAAATAATGTGAGTAACAAGCCAGAGGAAAATCTCTGGCTTGTTGTGATGGCAAACTACTTCCATACTTGCGGCGATTCATCGTCCCGCTGGCCTGACGCGCGCATCCGTTCCTGAGGATGTGTGTTGATGGTGCCATCGGCTCGCTTGGAAGCATATTCTGCTTTCGCCCGCGGCTCTCCCTCAAATTTGTTGTTAGATTGATTTGGAAAACCTGTCTGTTTATTTCTCATGCTGTACCTCCATTAATGGATTCCAGAACGTGATAAGCAAAGGTGCTTCACAATGCTTGCCACGCATCATTAGTATGGACGTTAATTTTTTCACTTATGTTAAAAGAATAATGGCAAAGAAGGGGCTTACCGATGAATGACTATCATGAAAAATTGACCAAGCTGCTGCTTGAAAAAAATGATCAAATTTCCTATAACCAAGCTCGTACATGGGTTGAACTGCTGTGGGAGGACTTTGAAACCACATATGCCCGGGCTGGCGAAGAATACATGGGCAGTGAAATGACCGAACGAATCGTCAAACAGTGGATACAGAATTATGGGGACAAACTTCATGAATTTACCGCTACCAACCCCAAATTTGAAAAATACTTTAATGAATCAAACCAAACTTTACACTAAAAAACTCGCCAATCGGCGAGTTTTCCTTTTAACCCGGTAGTATTCCCAATTTTTTACGCAGCTTTTTCTCGCTGAACACCCAGCCGGTATAAGAAGTTATGGGCTTTAAATCCAAATCTAATTGGACCACGGCGACAAATGGGTAGTGACCGTTACTTCGGTATCGCAAGTCGATGAACCGAACTTCGTAATAGGTATTGTATTCATCCACTTCCCAGCGATAAACGGGAGAGAACGAGAGAAAGGCCGCGATATTATCATCTTTTTTAGCTGCTTCAATCACTGGAGTATTCGGAACTGGAATTCGTCTGAAACGGTCGAGAATTTCCACTTTACCATTAATTGAACTTCCTACAAAAAAGATGTTCTCATTCATTGCCGCAATTTTCCATTGATGGAACCGCATTGTTGGAGCAATAATGATTTCTGTTGCATCGGGAATCAGAGCGCGAACTCCGACTAATACCCGCTTTTTTGCTTGGATCCTCAGGATATAGTAGCCAATGATGATGGCATACATGATCAGAAATGTGTATCCAGGGTTTGCACCAGCAATCCAAATAAGAATCCCTACAATGTGAATGCCAAAAATGACAGGGTCGAATGTATTGATTACCCCTAGCGCCACCCATTTTGCTGAGAATGGTCGAAGCGCCTGAGTGCCATAGGCATTAAAAATATCAACGAAGACATGGATAAAAACAGCGGCAAATGCCCAAGCCCATAAATGAAGAAGATTGGCATCCGAAAAGAATGGATAAATAACCGCCGTTATGAGAAGCGGCCACAGAATAACCGCGGGGATGGAATGGGTTGCGCCGCGATGATTGCGGATATAAATGGCATTATTTCTTAATTTTAACACTGTATCAATATCTGGTATTTGCGAACCAGCAATCGTTGCAATTAAAACACTGGTAGTAGTAGCGTGATTGGCTGCAACTGCCGGATCAAGTGTTGCTAAACCGCCAAGAGCAATCCCCATCACAACATGAGTTCCAGTATCCAAGAAAAATTTCCCCCTTGTTAAAGTTCTTGTCAAATTCGGCAATTTGACTTATCGTAATACAGAATTACTTATTTTATCTGGCCAGCGCCTAGCCCCTCGGGTCATAAGTCAATCCGTCGTGAAGGTTAAAAAACAACCTTCCTGCCGGCTTGCTTACGCAGTCGGGCTGACCGAGGCGCTTCCGCTTTTATTATTATATTCCCTAATTTAACTTGGTTTACTAATAGAGGAGTAAATGTTATGTCAATTGAACTAAAAAATGTCAAAAAAATCAATATAAATGCATTTCAGAATGATTTGATCTCATGGTTTAAAGCAGAACAGCGGGACTTGCCATGGCGAAAGGATCGCGACCCCTACAAGGTATGGGTGTCAGAGATTATGCTTCAGCAAACACGGGTGGACACTGTCATTCCTTATTTTAACAGGTTTATCGACTGGTTTCCGACGATTGACGATTTGGCCTGGGCGGAAGAGGACAAGATTCTGAAAGCTTGGGAAGGTCTTGGATACTATTCACGGGTTCGGAACCTGCAGTCAGCGGTACGGGAAGTAAAGGAAAAATATAATGGTGAGGTTCCGAGTACCCCTGAGGAAATCAGCGGACTGAAAGGTGTCGGCCCCTATACGGCTGGGGCAATTTTGAGCATAGCTTACGGCATTCCGGAGCCGGCCGTGGATGGCAATGTCATGCGTGTGCTGTCAAGGATACTGTCGATTTGGGTGGATATTGCCAAACCTTCTTCTCGAAAGGTGTTTGAGGAGGCGGTCCGCGAGCTGATCTCACATGAGGATCCTTCTTCATTTAACCAGGCTTTAATGGAGTTGGGGGCGTTAGTTTGTACGCCAACGTCACCATCCTGCCTGCTGTGTCCGGTGCGCGAGCATTGCCAGGCTTTTGAGGAAGGGGTTCAATCAGAACTGCCAGTCAAAACGAAAAAAACGAAAACACGCAATGTCGAACTTGCAGCAGCGGTTTTAGTTGATGATAACGGGAAAATATTGATTCACAAGCGCCCGTCTGACGGCCTGCTGGCGAATTTATGGGAGTTCCCGACAGTTGAAATTCTGCACCCATTGCAGCACGAACGGGAGCAGGTAGTGACACTCTTTAACGAAACCCATGATTTAAAAATTGGTCTTGAACAAATTATTGGCCAAATCCAACATGTATTTTCACACCTTGTTTGGAATATGAGAGTTTATATTGGAAAAATAAATGCAGAAATGGAAGAAAGCAACGAGTGGAAACTGGTTACAGTGGAGGAAATCGCTGATTATGCGTTTCCGGTGCCGTATCAGAAGATGTTTAAGCTTTATTTAGATAAGTGACATTAATCTACGTGCGTTTAAACGGAAAAGAGGCAAAAGAAGCAAAAGAGGTCACGTAGCGAGGCTCTACGTGACCTTTTAAACAAAAAATACGCAAAAAAGGTCACGTATCAAGAGTCTAAGTGACCGTCAATCCAAAAGTAACCAAAACGGTCACCTAGATTTATCCTTTCAACCCGCCCCGATGTTCAATCTCCTCGACAATTTGTTTGTGGATCGATTGTCCCTCACTGTTTAAATAAGGGGTCATTTGCTGCAGGGCATGGTGAAAATAGGCGAGCTCTGTATCGTTCCAATCCGCTTTTGCCATCATCGATAACTCCGTGATATCCCGGCCTTCATACATGTCAATTCTCCCTTTCAAAGCATAGTCTCCATTAGTTTTTTTATAAAAATTGTCATCTATTCACGGAAAGGCTAAAATAGTAGCAATACATAATAGTGGGAAGGGATTGTAACCATGACACAAAAAGTAGCATTAATTACCGGCAGCAGCAGAGGAATCGGCAAAGCAACCGCGCTTCGCCTGGCACAAGCCGGATACGACATTGTGATTAATTATGCGCGCAGCAAATCTGGCGCACAAGAAACAGCTGAGCAAATCAAAGCTCTCGGCAGAAAAGTTTTAGTCGTAAAAGCAAATGTAGGCGATGTCGCCAAAATTAAAGATATGTTTGCCCAAATCGACCAAGAATTTGGCCGCCTTGATATTTTTGTCAATAACGCTGCCTCTGGGGTTCAGCGCCCGGCAATGGAGCTGGAAGAATCCCATTGGGACTGGACCTTAAATATCAATAGCAAGGCACTCCTTTTTTGCGCTCAGGAAGCGGCCAAGCTGATGGAGAAAAACGGCGGCGGGAAAATTGTCAGCATCAGCTCTCTAGGATCCATTCGCTATCTGGAGAACTATACAGCAGTAGGCGTATCCAAAGCAGCTCTTGAAGCCCTGACAAGATACCTTGCGGTGGAATTGGCGTCAAAAAACATCGTTGTTAATGCGGTTTCTGGCGGTGCGGTTGATACCGAAGCACTAAAGCATTTCCCCAATCGTGACGAGCTGCTTCAGGAGGCGGCGGATAAAACGCCGGCTGGAAGAATGGTGGAGATTGAGGACATGGTCAATTGCGTGATGTTCCTGCTATCTGACGAGTCCAGCATGATTCGCGGCCAGACGATTATTGTCGATGGCGGCATATCCTTACTTGTATAAAAATATTCCTAAAAAACTTTTGGATAATCTCCACGGAAGCGGGTAAATTAATTTCTGTGGAGGTGATAACAATGGCAAATTTCAATCAACAGCCTAACAAAACTTCTGCTGGAACTAACATTCAGCAAGTAAGGCAACAAAATGCTCAATCTCAAGGTGCAGGTGGTGCAGGTCAATTTGGCACTGAGTTTGCAAGTGAGACAAATGCACAAGAAGTGAGACAACAAAACCAAGCTTCTGCTCAACGTGGCGGAAATGCTGGTTCAGGCTCTGCTGGCGCAGGCTCTGCCGGTGCAGGCTCTGCTGGTGCTTCTGGCCAATTTGGCACTGAGTTTGCAAGTGAAACAAATGCACAACAAGTAAGACAACAAAACGCTCGCTCTGCACAAAAGGGCGGCAACGCTGGTAACAGTCAATCCGGCCAAAGCTAAAAGAATATTTACCTTAGGAGGCGCTCATTTTCGGAATGTAGTGCCTCCTTTTTGTGTGCCAAACGACTCGACAAAACTTCTATTTTTTCAACAAAGGATAATCATAATTTTTTCGAGAATACATATTAGGTATCAATGGAAACTCGCCGATTGGCGAGTCCGTTAGGACGAAGACAGAGGCGTAGTTGGAATTATGCGTTAGTAAATGATAAAATTTGGTAAAAATTTTATCATTTACTATTAGCCAAAAATGAAGGCGGTGAGGAACATGAATCAATTTAATCGATTAGTTTCCGAACAAATGGTAACAATGGAAAAACTGCTGTTTTTGCAGGCGGAGCTTGAGCGTTGTCAACAAATCCAAGCGGAATTGCAAGAATTACAAAGCGAAACGGATCTGGAAACGATCCAAGCGGATATACAAATGATGAAGAAAGAGTTAAAAGAGATACAGTTAATTTTTGAAAAACAAACAGAAGAAGTCATCAATTCCTACCGGGAAATGAATCTATCACCTTCACTTTAACAAAAAATACGCAATTTTTTTCAAAGAGCCAAGGGAAATATGGCTCTTTTGTTTTAAATTTAGGCCTCAACCGTTATAATAATAAAAAAAAGGAATTTTCTTTGTTGCCTTTTGTCGTTTATTTATTTTATGTTCGGATTAGGTGCAAAGCGTTCAAGTGAAGGTAGGGGAGAAAATGGGCGTACCCATCGAAGGTGAACCAGTACAAATACATAGCTACAAACACAATGGGCACATCCATCGCGTCTGGGAAGAAACAACCGTTTTAAAAGGGTCACAAAATTTAGTTATTGGTGGAAATGATCGAACACTTGTAACCGAATCAGATGGAAGAACGTGGATTACCAGAGAACCGGCCATTTGCTACTTCCATTCGCAATATTGGTTCAATGTCATTGGCATGATTCGTGAGGACGGGATTTATTACTATTGTAATATCAGTTCGCCGTTTATTTTTGATGGTGAAGCACTTAAGTATATTGATTACGATTTAGATATTAAAGTGTATCCTGATATGACCTTTAATTTGCTGGACGAAGATGAGTATGAACGTCATCGCCGCGAAATGAATTATCCGGATGTGATTGACCAAATTCTAAAGCGGAATGTCGATAAGCTGATTCAGTGGATTCGCCAGCGCAGCGGCCCATTTGCCCCAGATTTTATCGATATCTGGTATGAACGGTATTTAACATACAGACGTTAGTTGGTATGTGTTGGTTCAAGCGCCTGTTGATGAAGGTCAACAGGTGTTTATTTTTGAAAAAATTAAGGGGGGATCGGTTTGGATAGCATCAGGCGTTATCTGCAATTTGTCAAACCGTATCGCTGGCAAATTATCGCTACGATCTTCATTGGCATTATTAAATTTTCCATCCCGCTGATTATACCAATTTTAATAAAATACGTGGTGGATGATATTGTCGGGAATCCGAAATTAGTAGCGGATGAGAAAATTGACAAGCTGTTGATGATTATGGGCATTATGATTGTCATTTTTGTGATACTCCGGCCGCCGATTGAGTATTACCGCCAGTATTTTGCACAGTGGACTTCGAACAAAATTCTGTACGATATCCGCAACAAGATGTATAAGCATATTCAAAAATTAAGCTTTAAATATTACGCCAACACCCGGGCCGGTGAAATCATTTCACGGGTGATCAATGATGTGGAGCAGACAAAAACGTTTGTCATGACTGGGTTAATGAACCTTTGGCTCGATATCGCCACTATTGTTATTGCCATTATTCTTATGTTTTCTATGAATGTAAAACTGACAGCCGTTTCGATTTTGCTGTTCCCGCTGTATGCCTTTTCCATAAGGTACTTCTTTGGAAACCTGCGTATGCTGACTAGAAATCGCTCTCAGGCGCTTGCCGAGGTGCAAAGCTATCTCCATGAACGGGTCCAGGGGATGCCGGTCATCAAGAGCTTTGCCATCGAGGAATACGAGCAAACCCAATTTGATAAACAGAATAAAAATTTCTTGGATAAGGCGTTGAAGCATACAAGCTGGAACGCCAAGTCGTTCTCGGTCGTGAATACGATTACCGATATTGCACCGCTGCTTGTGATTGGGTATTCTGCCTATCTCGTGATTCAAGGGCAGCTTTCGCTAGGAACGATGGTCGCCTTTTTCGCCTATATCGATAAGCTCTACAGCCCGTTGCGCCGCTTGGTCAACTCCTCGACAACGATTACCCAATCGTTCGCCTCGATGGACCGGGTGTTTGAATTTTTGGATGAAAAATATGATGTCGTTGATGCTGCGGATGCGGTCGAGTGCGAGGGCGTGAGGGGGAACATTTCCTTTGAGGATGTTTCCTTTACCTATGATGAAGGCCATGAACTGGTGCTAAAAAACATTTCCTTGGATGTAAAAAAAGGCGAGACGATCGCGCTCGTTGGGATGAGTGGCGGCGGAAAATCGACGCTGGTCAGTTTGATTCCTAGGTTTTACGATGTTACGGAAGGTCGGATTCTGCTTGATGGCCGCGATATTCGCGAATTTAAAGTTCAATCATTAAGGGATAAAATTGGTGTCGTGTTCCAGGATAATATTTTATTTAGCGAATCCGTGAAGGAAAATATACTGCTGGGGAAACCGGGGGCGACGGAGGAAGAGGTGTTCCGGGCCGCCAAGGCTGCGAATGCTGACGAGTTTATTCTTCATCTTGCACAAGGCTACGATACGAAGGTCGGTGAGCGGGGCGTGAAGCTATCTGGCGGTCAAAAGCAGCGAATCGCAATTGCCCGGGTATTTTTGAAAAATCCACCGATTTTGATTTTGGATGAAGCCACTTCGGCGCTTGATTTAGAGAGTGAGCATTACATTCAGGAAGCGCTCGATGAATTGGCGAAGGACAGGACCACCTTCATTGTTGCGCACCGGCTTTCAACGATTACCCATGCTGACCGAATTGTGTTAATTGAGCACGGCCAAATCGTTGAAATTGGAACGCATGATGAGCTAATGGCTAAACAGGGGCATTATTATAAATTATTTCAGGTGCAGCAAATCGAAAAGAAAAGTGAAGAAGCGACAGTTTAGCACCGAGTTTCAGCGACGCGCAAATAAAAGGGTACGACTCGCAAATAATACCTGTAAAATCGCCATAAAAGACACGAAAGTCACAAATAAATCGATAAGCTCCACAAATAAAAACCCGAAGCTGACTGCTTCGGGTTTTTTAATGGTCTTGTTCTTCAATGGAAATTTCATTGTTATGGTAATAATGAAAGCTGGTAATCAGCACGTCTAGATGCTCGACTTGCTCACTGTAATCAATGATCGAGGCGACAATTTGCATGGTATGGTAAAGATGCGGATTATTCTCTTCGGCCATTTCCTTTTGATGCTGTAAAAAGAAGTGGAACAGCTCTTCTTTATTGATGGCTACCTTTTCCTCATGGCTTGAAGGCGGGGTTGGGATTTTCCCGATAAAACGCAGCATCAGCTGTTCGTGAAAATAAAGGAGATTATCTACTTGCTCCTGCAGTGCAGACCGAAATTCCTCTGGCAGCCCTAGCACTTCATTTTCAAAGCGATGGAGCCTTTTTAACGTATCCAGTCCTTTTCTAGCGGTTATCGTCATCTGCCGGTATACGACAAGCTTCCGGGACTTCACTAAGTGGTTTCTTTTGAAATAATCCCGTTCTTCCTTGTACAAGGAGTAATACTGCTCCATTTCTTTAATATCGTCTTTTAATTTACCGATGTCGGTTTTCAGAAGCTGATGATCAAAATCCTGCCGGGTGCTTAAGCGGATCCATTTGATGATTTCCCCGGTGGTATCGACGATTTTATGATAAAGCTTATTTTCATATTTCGGCGGCATGAACACGAGATTGACGATAAACGCTGAAAATACCCCAATCATGATGGTGGAGAAGCGGATAGTGGCAAAGGTCAAAAAGTTGCCGCCTGGCGCTTCCATAATCGAAATCAGCGTCACAAGGGCGAGCCCGATGGTGTTGCCGAGTTTGAGTTTGAGGTTAACAGTAATCAGGATAATGGCAGCAAGGCCAATGACGATAAAATGATTTCCCAACAATAATACAAAAATAACGGCCATGATCGCGCCAATCAGATTCCCCTGCACTTGTTCGATTATCGTCAAATAGGAGCGATAAATCGTTGGCTGGAGGGCAAAGATGGCGGCGATGGCTGCAAAGACCGGAGAAGGGGAGTGCAGCAGCTGGGCTAAATAAAGTGCTAATACAATTGCAATTCCCGTTTTAAATATGCGGGCACCTAACTTCATTAGTAAAAGTATTCCTTTCCAAATAATAATCTTAAGTTTAGCATGCTCAATAGTAAACAATATTGTATCATACAGGGATTTATTTCAGTTGGCAAGCAAAATTATATGACATTTTTATTAAAAAATGCTTAACAGAAATTTTATCCGCGGAAAAATGGGGGATATCCGCTAAAATCTAAATATATCTGCGAAAAATTCGATATATCCGCGAAAAAATCATTTTATCCGCGAAAATCAAAATATATCCGCGAAACGCAAAAAAGCATCCGCCACAACACATGCAGCGGATGCTTTCCTGGATTTTACTCAGTAGATACAGATGGATCAGCTTGTTCTTTAACCGGACTAATCTGAACAAAGTGCTGCTCAGGGGAGTCTAATAGCTTGCGAAGCTGGTTTGCTTCATCAGACTGACCATTCTGCTCTAGTAAATCTGTATATTTGGTTAAAAGCTCAGTAATATCTTGCTTTCCGTTTTCGTTTAAATCAAGCACGGACACCTTCGCGCCTTTGGCAATCCGGCGCTTAATGGCATCCTTCGTCAGACCCATTTCCGGCTGGTGACGAATGTAGACGACGCCTCCGGTCATTCCGGCGCAAATCCATGGACCTGGGTCGCCGAGTACGAGGCCGCGGCCGTTGGTCATATATTCAAAGGCAAACCCTTTAATATTGGCATTGGCACCGATATTGCCGGCTTCTTTTTCTGGAAGGTGCTTTTTCACCTGCCCGCCGATGATTAAATCGGCACCTGAAAGCCGGATTCCGGCACGGGCATCAGCGTTGCCCTGGGCCACCAACAGACCCTTTTGTGCTCCATAGCCAAAGCCTTTACCGACAGAGCCATTTAAATATTGGCCGTTTTGCCCTTTGGACTTCAACACCTGAATGTTTCCGCCGAAGGAAGTTTTACCGACACCATCTTGGCCGCCGCCGTTTACAGTAATTTCAATGCCTTCACTGTTGTAAGCCCCAAGTCCATTTCCTGGAATCGATCCATCCTTGTACTTCAGCTGAACCTTAGGCAGCTGCTTGTAGGAGCCATCGAGTCTGCCGCGAACGCGGTGGCAGGAAACCCGGCTTCCCAATACGCGCTGTTCAGAAGTGACACTGACAAATTCTCTTGAAGCGTGGAGCTGATCCACGCTGCCATCAAGATACTCTGCACCGGCAGCAACCTGCAATTGTGCTTCAGCTGCCGCTTTAGAAGCTTCAATTCTGGCGAACTGACCAATTTCGAGCGGCTTCAGCAAGTAGGAGAGATTAAGCTGGTTCTCGCCTTTTACTTGTTCTAACAGCTCCGAATGACCGACAGCCTCCTGCAGGTTGCGGATACCAAGGGAAGCAGCTAATGCTTTTACTTCGTTGCCGAAAGCAGTGAATAGATTCATGATTCCTTGAACGGCCAAATCTAATTGACGAGGAACGAAACGGCGCAATCCGTGTTCTTTTGCCTGTACCTCTGATTCAATTTGTGTAGCTATTCCGACGTGGCAAGTATCCAAGTGACAGCCGCGGCATGTCGTACAGCCGATAGACAGCATCGCAAGTGTACCAAAGCCAACCCGGTTAGCGCCGAGGAGCATGATTTTGACAACATCCATTGCACTCTTCATGCCGCCGTCTGCCCAAAGCTCGACCTTGTGGCGCAGGCCGCTTTCCAATAACGCATTATGAGCCGCTTTTACCCCGATTTCAACTGGGAGACCGACATGCTGCAGGGCGTGAATTCTTGCGGCACCAGTACCACCGTCAAATCCGCTTAAGGTGATGATATCGGCACCTGCCTTGGCAATTCCAACGGCAATTGTTCCGATATTAGGCACAACCGGAACCTTAACGGCAATCTTCGCCTGGTCATTGGCGGTTTTTAATTCCTGAATCATTTGCGCCAAATCTTCAATCGAATATATATCATGGTTATTTGATGGTGAAATCAAGTCAGAACCAAGTGTTGCATTACGGGCCGCCGCTACTTTGGCCGTAACCTTGGACCCTGGCAAGTGACCGCCTTCACCAGGCTTCGCGCCCTGGCCAATTTTAATTTCCAATAGATTCGAAGAGTTCAACAGCTCGGCGTTGACACCAAATCTTCCTGAAGCAATTTGCTGTCCACGCGTTCTCGGATACTTTCCGAGCATATCCTTAATTTCGCCGCCTTCACCGTTCAGGCTCACCATGTTCAAGCGGTCAGCACCTTCGGCATAAGCTCTGAAGGCAATTTCATTCTGCGACCCGAAGGACATTGAAGAAATCAAGAACGGCAGATCATGGTCACCGACAGAAATATCGACTTCTCCAGGTGACACAGAAGTTTGCACTTTCTTTAACCCGACTAAATGTCTGATCGTAGTTGGGTTCTCTGATTCCTGCTCAGAAATTTTTTCGCGATAACCGCTGTAATCTCCTGTTGCTGCCACATCGCCGATTGCTTTCCAAATCCTTGGGAACAGGTGGAAGGTTTTTCCGACACGTTCTTTCTCATTTTGGTAATCCTCGGCCCGCTTGAAGGCATCAAGCTTCATACTTTCAAAATTGGTCTCAAGTTCAGTTGAGCCAAAGAAGTTCACAATATTTAATACACCGGCGACTTCTTGATGCAAGCCAATGCTTGAGAACAGGCGTCCATAGCCGCGCAGTTCATGAATGCCGATTGTAGAAATGACTTTTTCAAGACCTTTGGTCAAAGCGCTGTGCAAGTTCATCAGCGGCGTGGTTGTGTCGCCAAGAACTGTTAGGAACATATAATATGGGCTGATTAAATCGGCACCCAAGCCAAACACCGTAATCATATCATGCAAGGAGCGAATCGATGCTGAACGCAATACCAACGAGCAATCACGGCGAAGCTCTGCCTTCACTAAGGCCTGGTCTATTGCCGATGTGACAAGATGCGGGTCGATCCAGTAATAATCCTCTTGATGGGCTTTCGCATCATCAAGGATCAGCAGTGTTTTACCTGACTGAACTGATCTAACAGCCTCATCCGCAAGTCTGACAAGTGCCTCTTCTAGATTTTCATTTTTAGAAAAAGTAGTTGAAATATAAGCAGCCAATTTCTGTTCCTGGAAATGCTGGACAACTTGATCAAAGCTTGGCTGTCCCAAAGCTTCCGAACAACTAAAGCCGGCTTTTCCTTCCAAGAGGATAGGCGTTGTCAGTTCCATCACCGTTCCTGATTCCTGGGCTGCATTTAAAACCGGACGTTTACCAATGATGACGCGAGTGGAGAAATGCTCCGTTTCCCGGTCGCGGTCAATCGCCGGATTGGTTACAACCGCAACGCTTTCCTTGATATAATCGGCAATATTGACGCGCTCAGGGTTAAGGGCCGCTAGCGGGGCATCATGGCCAAGTGAACGGATCGGCTCCACACCTTTTTCTGCCATTTGTTCAACCAATTGGATATGGTCACGTTCCCAGCCAAATGCTTTATACTGACCGTTATGAAGTTTATCCGGATAACTCATCGTTATTGTTTTTGATAACACTGGCGGCTGCAAACGATGTCTTGCATCGTTTAGCTGCAGCCTTGTAGAGAAGCGATTATACACTTCATGTTGATAGTCGCTATGTTCAAAAACGGCCAATACTGACCCGTTCCACTTGAAGCCAACCTTCTCACCAGGGGAGAGCGGCTTCGGTTCATTCACGTACTCACCTGATGGAATAATTCCTGGCTCAGAGGAGAACAGGTAGGAGGCTTCGGTTTCGAGCATCCAAAGCGGTCGCAATCCCAAAGCGTCGACGCTAAATACCGCTTCATCTCCGTAGCGGGAGATGATTCCTGCGGGCCCTTGGGCAAAGTGGCCCCACGCTTCACGCAAATAAGTATATAAATCTTGCAAATGCTCCGGATAAGCTTTGATTTCATTAATGATTGGCGGGAACAGAAGGTCCATCGCTTCGAATAATGAATAGCCATCGCGGCAAATCAGGGTTTCCATTGTCCGGCTTAAGTCTTGTGAATCACTGCCATCCTTGACGAGCGGTACACCAATCATCTTCGCTTCATCGCGCAGTTTAGCTATCGTATTAATTTCACCGTTGTGGCCTAGAACGCTAAATGGCTGAACCCGGAAAAAGCTAGACAGCGTATTAGTAGAATAGCGGTTGTGGCCCAGGGTCATCGTTGAAGCGACAAGCGGGCTGGCAAGATCATGATAGTAGCGCGGCAAAATATCACCGGCACCCATTACTTTGTACACCGCATGATTTTGGCTTAGGGAAGCGACATGGACATCGTCATTCTTCTCGAAATCTACTAATGTATCAAAAAGAACCTTGTTCAATTCCTGGCCTTTCCTATCAGAAAGGCAGGCAAATTGCCAAAAAACAGGGTTCTCCTGGATCGCAATCGGCCCTAAGGCAGAGGAGTCGGTTACTTTGTCGCTTTCAAAAACTAGTTGTAGGCCATGTTCCGTTAGTTTGCTGATTAATTCTTGTTTCGTAGATTCCCAGTTTACTTTTTTGCTGATAAACACATGCCCGACGGCGAATTCTTCTTTTTCCACAAGGGATGGATCAAGGTCGGCTAGAAGGAGTTTTTCCTTCCAAAGCTTGGTTGGGATATCGACATGAATTCCAACGCCGTCCCCCTCACCGTTGATAAAACCTGCACGGTGGTTCATGGTCACCAGGGCGTTAATACAATTAAAGATATTTTTCCTAGTTGGAATTTTGCTTTTTTCAAGGCTAGCTACGATTCCGCACGCATCATGTTCTTGTTTGTGGAAATCTTTAAATAGGGAAGGGGTCCATCTTTGTGTCATATTTCGGGCTTCTTCAGTGGTCCTAAAGTAAGCCGCTTCACCTCCTATGAAACTGTTTATGATAGAAATACTTACATACTTTAATGGGGCAACTTGATAAAGGGAAAAATGCAGAATAATAATCTAATATTATCATAAGAATTTTCAGAATCCAAATAAATATTCAGTGTTTTGGATACGGATTTAGCATTGATTTAATCTAAAAAAGAGATGAAAAGCTATTGGTGTAAACGTTTTCAAATATTTCCACTAAAGAAAAAGAGAGCTGAAATAGCTCTCTTTTGTGCATAAATTTTGCATATTTATTCCTGTTTTAGTGATGAAAATGCATTTCTCACTGCATGAAGAGTCGCTTCCACGTCTTCTTCTGTATGGGCAATGGTGAGGAACCATGCTTCGTATTTCGATGGAGCAAGGTTAATTCCTTGGTGCAGCATTAGTTTGAAGAATTTCCCGAACATTTCTCCATCGGTGTTTTCGGCTTGCTCATAGTTTTCAATTTTTTCATTTGTAAAATATACCGTGAACGCACCCTTTAAGCGGTTGATGGTGATTTGGATATTGAATTCCTTTGCTGCGGCCAATATGCCTTCTTCAAGCATCCCACCCAAGCGGTCAAGGTAGTCGTACACGCCAGGCTGCTTTAATACTTCCAAACAAGCGATTCCCGCAAGCATGGAAGCAGGGTTTCCAGCCATCGTTCCGGCCTGGTAGGCTGGTCCGAGCGGAGCCACTGTTTCCATGATTTCTTTACGGCCGCCGTAAGCACCGATTGGCAATCCGCCCCCAATAATTTTTCCAAGTGCGGTTAAGTCAGGTTGGATGCCGAGCAGGTCTTGGGCACCTCCGTACATGAAGCGAAATGCAGTAATGACTTCGTCGTAAATAACCAGTGCACCGGCTTCGTGGGTCAAGTCGTTGACTTGTTGCAAGAAGCCTGGTTTAGGTTTTACAATTCCAAAGTTGCCGACGATTGGCTCGACAAGAACGGCGGCGATTTGGTCGCCCCATTTTTCTAAAGCTTGTTTGAATGGCTCAATGTCGTTGAATGGGACCGTAATCACTTCTTGAGCAATTGATTTTGGTACCCCGGCGGAATCTGGTGTGCCTAGTGTTGATGGACCAGACCCTGCGGCAACAAGTACTAGGTCAGAGTGTCCGTGATAACAGCCGGCAAACTTGATGATTTTGTTGCGTCCGGTATAGGCGCGGGCTACGCGGATAGTTGTCATGACGGCTTCTGTACCGGAGTTCACAAATCGGACTTTATCCAGCGAAGGGATGGCTTCCTTCAGCATTTTGGCAAATTTCACTTCATGCGGTGTTGGCGTTCCGTAAAGGACACCGGTTTCCGCTGCTCGCTTGATGGCTTCGGTTATGTGTGGGTGTGCATGGCCAGTGATGATCGGACCGTACGCCGCGAGATAGTCGATGTATTGGTTGCCGTCGACATCCCAGAAATAAGCGCCTTGGCCCCGCTCCATCACAACTGGAGCACCGCCGCCCACGGCTTTGTAGGAACGGGACGGGCTATTGACGCCGCCGACAATATGCTGTAGCGCTTCATTATGTAATCGTTCTGAATTGGTAAAATGCACAATTATTACCTCCTTATGGTTTCACTTTCCTATTCTATCACGATTTCGTTGTATTAATGTTTCGACTATTTGGGGGAGGGGTGAATGTAGGACATTTTTTGTGTTGAGTGGGGAAGAATTGTCTTTCATGAGGAGGAAAGAAGGATAAAAACGTGGGGAAAGAGGCAGGAAATGTCTTTCATAAGGCTGATGAAAGACAAAATTGTGGGTGGCAAGATTCAAATGTCTTTCATAAGGCGATTGAAAGACAAAAACCAGGGTGGGCAGGCTGAAACTGTCTTTCACCAAAATTATTGAAGACAATATAAACTGCAAAATTACCATTTTTGTCTTCAAGAGCACCGTTGGCAGCATTTTTGCTAGCAAAATTGTAAAAAGTGTTGCCAATCGGATGTATAGCCGACAGATCTGCTAGCAAATTTGGAAAAAGTGACGCCAATAGGGTGTATAGCTACCAGTTTTGCTAGCAAAATTGTAAAAAGTGTCACCAATAGGGCGTATAGCCGACAGTTCTGCTAGCAAATTTGGAAAAAGTGTCACCAATAGTGGTGATAGCCGACAGATCTGCTAGCAAATTTGGAAAAAGTGACGCCAATAGGGTGTATAGCTAACAGTTTTGCTAGCAAAATTGGAAAAAGTGTCACCAATAGTGGTGATAGCCGACGATTCCGCTAGCAAGTTTAGAAAAAGTGTTGCCAATCATGTGTATAGCTGACAGATTTGCTAGCAAGTTTTGAAAAAGTGTCGTCAATAATTCCGATAATGACATCTAATGCGCCAAAGTTGTGTTACCACCCCAATTTGGCTAAACTAAAACATTGGGGTAAGCAAGAGCAACAGGAGGCTAATAAATGACACAACGTGCAATAGAAGTAGATAACTTGCGAAAAGAGTTCAAGTCCTATTCAAGCAGGTCCGGCTTAGCGGGGGCGTTCAGGGATCTTTTTACAAGAAATTATAAAGTGGTTCCGGCGGTGAATGATATTAGTTTCACTGTGAACCAGGGCGAGATGGTCGGATACATTGGCGAGAATGGTGCTGGTAAGTCAACAACGATCAAAATGCTGACGGGGATTTTAACACCAACATCGGGAAAAATCACCGTGAACGGGATGAACCCCCACAAGCAGCGCGAACAATTCGTACAAACCATTGGTGTCGTCTTCGGACAGCGCTCGCAGCTTTGGTGGGATATCGCCGTTCAGGAATCGTTCCGCCTGCTCAAAAAGGTATATAAGGTGACTGACGAGCAATATGACGATCATATGAACCATGTGATTAAAACACTAGATATCGAGCCGCTTCTTGATAAACCGGTAAGAAAACTATCGCTTGGCCAGCGGATGCGCTGCGAACTCGCGGCAGCACTGATTCACAACCCGCCGCTCTTGTTCCTTGACGAACCGACGATCGGCCTGGATGTGCTCGTGAAGTTGAAAATCCGGGAATTTTTAAAGGAAATTAACGAGAAATATAACACCACGATTCTATTAACCACTCATGACCTTTCTGATATTGAGGCATTGTGTGATCGCGTCATCATGCTTGATGAGGGAAAAATCATCTATGACGGGGCGCTCAAAAATTTGAAGGAAAACATGGGAGAAGGCAAAGAGCTGCAATTTCAATTTCTTGAAAAGGTCGACCTCCAAGCAGTCAAAACCCTCACATCGGGGATGTCAGTTAAATGGACCCTTGATGAAAAAGAGCATATCTTTACGGCAAACGTCGAAGACCATGATGAACTCGTGTCAATGCTGATTTCCAAGGTTGTGGCCAATTATAAAATAAAGGACATCAAAATTAACGAAACCTCAACGGAAGAAATTATCCGCAATATTTATGAAAAGGGTGCGGTGGAAGTTGGATAAATATTTAGAGATGATTCGCATCCGTTTCTTAATGATGCTGGCGTATCGGACGAATTATTATACCGGCATTCTCATTTACAGCATCAACATAGGGGCTTATTACTTTTTGTGGAAAGCAATTTACGGGGCAAAAGGGGATATTCAAGGATTATCCGTTACCCAAATAACAACCTATGTGGCGATTTCGTGGATGGCGCGGGCATTTTATTTCAATAACCTTGACCGGGAAATGGCAATGGAAATACAAGAAGGAAAAGTCGCAGTCGAGTTAATCAGGCCATACAACTACATGGTGATGAAAACGATGGCGGCACTTGGGGAAGGGATTTTTCGCCTGTTCTTCTTCTCGCTTCCGGGACTCATCATTGTCTATTTCATTTTCCCGATTCAATTTACTTGGGACCTAGGTGTCTGGGGGCTGTTTGCACTCTCAATTCTATTAAGCTTTTTCATTAATACGCAACTGAACTTGTTAACAGGAATTACGACTTTCTTCTTATATAATAATGCTGGGCTTATTCGTGCCAAACGGGTGGTTATTGACCTGTTTTCCGGACTGATTTTGCCGATGAGCTTTTTCCCTGGCTGGGCACAAGAAATCATGAAATTCCTGCCGTTTCAGGGTATCAGCTATATCCCAAGCATGATTTACACCGAAGGCTTTACACATCAGCAAGCGATTGCGGCACTTGGCCAGCAATTTCTGTGGGTGCTTATTCTCTATATTCCCATTCAATGGCTATGGGTCATTGCGAAAAAGCAGCTTGTGATTCAAGGGGGGTAAGCTGTGTTCTACGTATCGATGTTTTTTCAATACATGTCACAATATATTAAAACAAGACTGCAATATCGAACGGATTTATTTGTTGAATTTTTCTCAGATTTGCTGTCGCAGGCCATCAATCTTATCTTTATTCTAGTGGTGTTCGGTCACACCGATTTATTGAGCGGCTGGAGCAGAGATGAAATCATTTTTATTTACGGGTTTTTCCTCGTGCCGTTCGCGGTGTTCTCGGCGTTTTTTAACATTTGGGATTTTAATGAACGTTATATTGTTAAAGGGGAACTCGACCGGATCCTGACCAGGCCGATTCACAGTCTGTTTCAAATCATCCTCGAGCGGCTGGAACTAGAATCGCTGTTAGGAGGAATTACCGGCATTGCAGTGATGCTTTATGCCGGCAGCAGGCTGGGGCTGACCATCGAGTGGTATGAACCGTTCCTCTTTATCGTATTTGTCCTTGGCGGGGCGCTCGTTTACGGCGGTATTTTCATTATGCTGGCCTGCATCAGCTTTTGGGCGGATGCGAGAACGTCGCTAATGCCGATGATGTACAACATCAGTAACTACGGGCGCTATCCGGTTAACATTTACAACAAATTGATCCGGTTTGTGCTTACATGGATCCTGCCGTTTGCTTTTGCCGGTGTTTATCCTGCTGCGTTTTTTCTTGAAAAAGACGAGTGGTATTGGTATTCGTTTTTAACACCGCTAATCGGCATCCTCTTTTTTGTGTTATCCGTTCTGCTCTGGAATCAGGGCGTTAAAAAATATCGCGGCGCAGGGAATTAGCGCTACATCAAAAACCATACGACTTGTCCGGTTTTTGATATTTTATGAACCAAGCCCGCATAGACATAGAGTAGCTGTTATTCGAGTTATGAGGTGGTTGCACTGTGATTTTTTTCTTGCTGCCAATCGTGATATTTTGCATTTTTATGAGTATCCGCACGTTGTTTATCCCGAATACACTCAAAGGAAAATTAGTGTCGGTCGATAATTTTTTCTACTTGGCGACAGTCTATCTGACGATTATCATCGGTTTTGGGCTTATTTATTTAATTTTTGAGCTAGTGGGGATGTCAGTTATAACGGAAGTGAGTAAAGAACGGCGTTACAATCTTTTTGAAACGAGCTTTTATTTTAGCTCAATGATGCTATTTTCGGTTGGCAACGGGGATGTCACTCCACATGGGATTGGCCGGTTTATTGCCTCAATCGAAGCGCTGATTGGGTACACCCTGCCAGCAGCGTTTGTCGCGAAAGTCATGTTTGACCGTGAAAATTAGGACAGGAAAGTTGCATTATCAGGAAAGTATCGGTAGCCTATAATCAGGAATATTTTTCAAAATGGAGTGAATGAAATGACAATTGAAATCGGGACTAAAGCACCAGGTTTTACATTGGAAGCCCAAACGGGAGAAACCGTTACGTTATCTGACCTGCAAGGAAAAAATGTGGTCATCTACTTTTACCCGAAAGATATGACGCCAGGCTGCACCACCGAGGCTTGTGATTTCAGAGACCAGTATCAGGAGTTTGCCAACCTGAATGCCGTCATCCTCGGAATCAGCCCGGACCCGGTGGAGCGTCACCAAAAGTTTGTTGAGAAATACAGTCTGCCGTTTCTGCTGCTGGCCGATACCGACCACCAAGTGGCTGAGGCGTATGGTGTTTGGAAGCTAAAGAAAAACTTTGGCAAAGAGTATATGGGGATTGAACGTTCCACCTTTGTCGTCGATAAAGAGGGGAAGATTGCCAAGGAATGGCGTAAGGTTGCAGTTAAGGGCCATGTGGAGGAAGCGTTGGCATTTATTCGTGAAAATTTGTAGCCTATTTTGTGATTAAAAGGCATTTGTCCAATGCAAGAATGCTGGATTTGAATATCATTCTATTAGGGCATACCTCCTCAGATAAAATTTTAAGGGTCGCGAGCGGCCCTTTTTTTTATGAAAATTTACTTAAAATCAATATAGATGATATGATAAAATTAATCATTTTTTCAAGGGGGAGCGGCACATGAAAATTTATACGAAAACAGGAGATAAAGGAACAACTTCACTCATTTACGGACAGAGAGTAGCGAAAAATGATTTACGGGTGGAAGCGTACGGTACCTGTGATGAAACCAATTCGATGATCGGACTTGCGCTCAGTCATTTAACCAAGGAAAATTTTCATGGAAAAGAAATAATTGAAAAAGTTTATCATAAAATACAAACAAACCTATTTCATGTCGGGGCGGAATTGGCCACGCCGACAGGGAAGGAAGTTAAGTGGTCGCTCACACCTGCGGATATCGAAGAAATGGAAAAGCAAATTGACAAATGGGACTCTGAGCTGCCAGCCTTAACTAATTTCATTTTACCAGGCGGGCATCCAGCTGGTGCTGCGTTTCATGTTGCCCGGACGATTGCAAGACGGGCGGAAAGATGTGCTGTCGGCATTGGTGAAGATGTGAACCCGCTTGTATTGGCCTATTTAAACCGTCTTTCTGATTTGTTGTTTGTAACGGCGCGTTATGTGAACCATCAACTAAGGGTAAATGAACAAACATTACATAGTTGATTTTCATAAAATAATGGTGAACTTGATTAAAATGATGGTAAAAACATGCTGATAGCGGTATTACAAAGTTGACAAAAGTACAAAATACCTAGTAAACTAATTATAACAATTATAAAGTAAGAATCTTTTTTAGAAGGAAGGTGCATGGCGATGAATCAATTAAAAGAAGCGTTGGATACCTTGAAGGATACCGGAGTACGCATCACTCCACAACGTCATGCGATACTTGAATTTTTAATAAACTCGATGTCACATCCTACCGCAGATGAAATTTACAAAGCCCTAGAAGGGAAATTTCCAAATATGAGTGTGGCAACAGTTTACAATAATTTACGGGTATTTCGTGAAGTGGGTCTTGTTAAGGAATTAACCTATGGGGATGCCTCAAGCCGCTTTGATTTTGTCACCTCTCATCACTACCATGTCATTTGTGAGAAATGCGGAAAAATCGTTGACTTCCATTATCCAGGTCTCGATGAAGTGGAGCACTTGGCAACACACGTGACTGGATTTAAGGTGGCCAACCACCGCATGGAAATCTACGGCACATGTCCGGAATGTTCCGGTAAAGAAGTTCATTAATGACACAAAGGCTGATTAACGGAATCGGCCTTTTTTAATTACTATTAAAAAAAGGATGACCGAAGCTTGCTTTGAGCTTAAGTCATCCTTTTCTCATTTGCTTGTTTTCTTATTATAGTCTTCACTGAATTCCTTGCCCTCAAGATTACGGTCAAGGGTTAACGGTTCATTACAATGCATGCAAATATCGACTCTGCCGAGAATTTTTGTTGGTTTCCCGCAGCTGGGGCACTTGACCTGAACGGTTCGCGTTGACAGCATCCCAATCCAAAAATAAACGACGGTGCTGGCAACAATAAACAGCAGACCGATGAGCATGAAAATGGTCATAATAACTGGTGAGGTACGAAAATAAATGCCTCCGTACATAACAATAAACCCGGCAAAAATTAACCCTAGGGCAAAGGACCTGATTTTATTTATTTTACTCGAATATCTAGCCACAGTCTCTCCCTCCTAGACAAACTATATCACAAATTTAGCGGAAGAGAAAAAAGGAATAAAGAAGGTGTCGAATTTTGTCTTAAATTTTAGCAGGATATTTCCTATTACTGTCGAACATATATTGCTAACGAAGAAAATGGAGGTAAATCGAATGGAAGACATTCTTCGGCCCATCTATCAAGAGCGGGCAAGCCAATCGAATACCCTGGGGATTTTATTGGTAGAAAAGAAACAAAGAATGAGTCAAACAACCGATTCTTTTGATGTGATTTTATTAGTGATTGTTAAGGAAGCGGAGCAACCGGTATATACAAAACTTTACTCTTATGATGATAAAAAAGCGGCAATGCATGTGATTACTGTAGATAAGCTGCAAGAATGGCTGTTATTAGGGAATAACCGCAAAATCTTTGAATGGCTGCATAATTCGAAAATCATCTTTGACCGGAATGAATACGTGGCTAACTTAAAAACAGAATTGCAGGAGTTCCCATTCAATGGCCGAAAAATAAAAATGGGACTGGAATTTGCCAAGCTGATTCGCCGTTATGTTGACGGGAAAGCCCTTTTTGAAAATAAACAGTATCTAGACGCCTATAATCATGTTGTCCATTCGCTGCATCACTTGGCAAGACTGGCCATCATCGAAAATGGCCTGCATCCTGAACTGACCGTGTGGCAGCAGGTTAAGCAAATCGAACCGGAAATCTATAAATTATATGAGGAACTTGTCAATAGTGAGGAGACTCTCGAGCAGCGGCTGGAGCTCTTATTCCTGGCCAGCGAATTTTTAATTCACTCGAGAACCAAGATCGGGACAGCACACCTTCTAAGTATATTAAGTAACAAGGAGTATTGGATGTTTCATGAAATCATGAGTGAAGATGAATTGCGACCATATTCCGTAGATATGTCTGTACTGCTTGAATACTTGATTGAAAAACACTTATTAGAAATTGTAAATCTCGAAACTAAAGGCCAAGGGGTTTTCCATCGCTGTTATCGTGTCAGCGAAAAACTATTGTAAAAAAACAAAAAAAGCTATTGACCTTTTCGTGAATACTTGATATATTAATAACCGTCGCTGCGAAACATCATTCAAAAAGCTTTCAGCAGCTGACGGTTTTCAAAAAAAGGTGTTGACATTAAAAAGCACCATATGATATATTAAGAAAGTCGCTTTTGAGCGATTGCGAAAATAGTTCTTTGAAAACTAAACAAACAAAAACGTCAACAATAAAATTATTCATTCCTAACGGAATGAAGCCAACGTAACTTTTATAAGCTAATCAACTCATCTTTTTTGGAGAGTTTGATCCTGGCTCAGGACGAACGCTGGCGGCGTGCCTAATACATGCAAGTCGAGCGAATCAATAGGAGCTTGCTCCTGTTGGTTAGCGGCGGACGGGTGAGTAACACGTGGGCAACCTGCCTGTAAGACTGGGATAACACCGGGAAACCGGTGCTAATACCGGATAATTCTTATCAACACATGTTGGTAAGCTGAAAGTCGGTTTACGCTGACACTTACAGATGGGCCCGCGGCGCATTAGCTAGTTGGTGAGGTAACGGCTCACCAAGGCGACGATGCGTAGCCGACCTGAGAGGGTGATCGGCCACACTGGGACTGAGACACGGCCCAGACTCCTACGGGAGGCAGCAGTAGGGAATCTTCCACAATGGACGAAAGTCTGATGGAGCAACGCCGCGTGAGCGAAGAAGGCCTTCGGGTCGTAAAGCTCTGTTGTCAGGGAAGAACAAGTATCGGAGTAACTGCCGGTACCTTGACGGTACCTGACCAGAAAGCCACGGCTAACTACGTGCCAGCAGCCGCGGTAATACGTAGGTGGCAAGCGTTGTCCGGAATTATTGGGCGTAAAGCGCGCGCAGGCGGTCCTTTAAGTCTGATGTGAAAGCCCACGGCTCAACCGTGGAGGGTCATTGGAAACTGGGGGACTTGAGTGCAGAAGAGGAAAGCGGAATTCCACGTGTAGCGGTGAAATGCGTAGAGATGTGGAGGAACACCAGTGGCGAAGGCGGCTTTCTGGTCTGTAACTGACGCTGAGGCGCGAAAGCGTGGGGAGCAAACAGGATTAGATACCCTGGTAGTCCACGCCGTAAACGATGAGTGCTAAGTGTTAGGGGGTTTCCGCCCCTTAGTGCTGCAGCTAACGCATTAAGCACTCCGCCTGGGGAGTACGGCCGCAAGGCTGAAACTCAAAGGAATTGACGGGGGCCCGCACAAGCGGTGGAGCATGTGGTTTAATTCGAAGCAACGCGAAGAACCTTACCAGGTCTTGACATCCTCTGACACTCCTAGAGATAGGACTTTCCCCTTCGGGGGACAGAGTGACAGGTGGTGCATGGTTGTCGTCAGCTCGTGTCGTGAGATGTTGGGTTAAGTCCCGCAACGAGCGCAACCCTTGATCTTAGTTGCCAGCATTTAGTTGGGCACTCTAAGGTGACTGCCGGTGACAAACCGGAGGAAGGTGGGGATGACGTCAAATCATCATGCCCCTTATGACCTGGGCTACACACGTGCTACAATGGATGGTACAAAGGGCTGCAAAACCGCGAGGTTGAGCCAATCCCATAAAACCATTCTCAGTTCGGATTGCAGGCTGCAACTCGCCTGCATGAAGCCGGAATCGCTAGTAATCGCGGATCAGCATGCCGCGGTGAATACGTTCCCGGGCCTTGTACACACCGCCCGTCACACCACGAGAGTTTGTAACACCCGAAGTCGGTGGGGTAACCGTAAGGAGCCAGCCGCCTAAGGTGGGACAGATGATTGGGGTGAAGTCGTAACAAGGTAGCCGTATCGGAAGGTGCGGCTGGATCACCTCCTTTCTAAGGAATCGTTAGTCCTTACGGACTAATAAAACGTTGATTGTTTTCTGTTTGTTTAGTTTTGAGGGAATTATTCTCTCAAAGCTTTTTTATTCGTTCTTTGAAAACTAGATAATCGTAAGAAGAAGTAACCAAGTAAAAACCGAGTGATCGCCATTTTAGTTTTTCTCTCTAATGAATGTTAGAGTAAAACCTTTTAGGTTAAGTTAGAAAGGGCGCACGGTGGATGCCTTGGCACTAGGAGCCGATGAAGGACGGGACTAACACCGATATGCTTCGGGGAGCTGTAAGTAAGCTTTGATCCGGAGATTTCCGAATGGGGGAACCCACTGCTCGTAATGGAGCAGTATCTTTACCTGAATACATAGGGTATGGAAGGCAGACCCGGGGAACTGAAACATCTAAGTACCCGGAGGAAGAGAAAGCAAACGCGATTCCCTGAGTAGCGGCGAGCGAAACGGGAACAGCCCAAACCGAAAGGCTTGCCTTTCGGGGTTGTAGGACACTCAACATGGAGTTACAAAGGAACGGGGTAAATGAAGCGGCCTGGAAAGGCCAGCCGTAGAAGGTAAAAGCCCTGTAGTTGAAACTTCGTTCCCTCCTGAGTGGATCCTGAGTACGGCCGGACACGTGAAATCCGGTCGGAAGCAGGGAGGACCATCTCCCAAGGCTAAATACTCCCTAGTGACCGATAGTGAACCAGTACCGTGAGGGAAAGGTGAAAAGCACCCCGGAAGGGGAGTGAAATAGTACCTGAAACCGTGTGCCTACAAGTAGTCAAAGCCCATTCATGGGTAATGGCGTGCCTTTTGTAGAATGAACCGGCGAGTTACGATTACATGCGAGGTTAAGTTGAAAAGACGGAGCCGCAGCGAAAGCGAGTCTGAATAGGGCGTCATAGTATGTAGTCGTAGACCCGAAACCAGGTGATCTACCCATGTCCAGGGTGAAGTCCAGGTAACACTGGATGGAGGCCCGAACCCACGCACGTTGAAAAGTGCGGGGATGAGGTGTGGGTAGCGGAGAAATTCCAATCGAACTTGGAGATAGCTGGTTCTCTCCGAAATAGCTTTAGGGCTAGCCTCACGTAGTAAGAGTCTTGGAGGTAGAGCACTGTTTGGACTAGGGGCCCTCATCGGGTTACCGAATTCAGACAAACTCCGAATGCCAATGACTTATCCGTGGGAGTCAGACTGCGAGTGATAAGATCCGTAGTCAAAAGGGAAACAGCCCAGACCACCAGCTAAGGTCCCAAAGTATACGTTAAGTGGAAAAGGATGTGGAGTTGCTTAGACAACCAGGATGTTGGCTTAGAAGCAGCCACCATTTAAAGAGTGCGTAATAGCTCACTGGTCGAGTGACTCTGCGCCGAAAATGTACCGGGGCTAAACGTATCACCGAAGCTGTGGGTGGACACCATTAGGTGTCCGCGGTAGGAGAGCGTTCTAAGGGCGTTGAAGCTAGACCGTAAGGACTGGTGGAGCGCTTAGAAGTGAGAATGCCGGTATGAGTAGCGAAAGACGGGTGAGAATCCCGTCCACCGTATGCCTAAGGTTTCCTGAGGAAGGCTCGTCCGCTCAGGGTTAGTCGGGACCTAAGCCGAGGCCGAAAGGCGTAGGCGATGGACAACAGGTTGATATTCCTGTACCACCTCTTTATCGTTTGAGTGATGGGGGGACGCAGGAGGATAGGGTAAGCGCGCTGCTGGTTATGCGCGTGTAAGCAGTTAGGCTGAGAAGTAGGAAAATCCGCTTCTCACATAAGGCTGAGCTGTGATGCCGAGGGAAATATAGTACCGAAGTTCCTGATTCCACACTGCCAAGAAAAGCCTCTAGCGATGATATTAGGTGCCCGTACCGCAAACCGACACAGGTAGGCGAGGAGAGAATCCTAAGGTGAGCGAGAGAACTCTCGTTAAGGAACTCGGCAAAATGACCCCGTAACTTCGGGAGAAGGGGTGCTCATTACGGTGAATAGCTGTGATGAGCCGCAGTGAATAGGCCCAGGCGACTGTTTAGCAAAAACACAGGTCTCTGCGAAGCCGCAAGGCGAAGTATAGGGGCTGACGCCTGCCCGGTGCTGGAAGGTTAAGAGGAGGGGTTAGCGTAAGCGAAGCTCTGAATCGAAGCCCCAGTAAACGGCGGCCGTAACTATAACGGTCCTAAGGTAGCGAAATTCCTTGTCGGGTAAGTTCCGACCCGCACGAAAGGCGTAACGATCTGGGCACTGTCTCAACGAGAGACTCGGTGAAATTATAGTACCTGTGAAGATGCAGGTTACCCGCGACAGGACGGAAAGACCCCGTGGAGCTTTACTGTAGCCTGATATTGAATTTTGGTACAGCTTGTACAGGATAGGTAGGAGCCTGAGAAGCCGGAGCGCCAGCTTCGGTGGAGGCGTCGGTGGGATACTACCCTGGCTGTATTGAAATTCTAACCCGCACCCCTGATCGGGGTGGGAGACAGTGTCAGGTGGGCAGTTTGACTGGGGCGGTCGCCTCCCAAAGAGTAACGGAGGCGCCCAAAGGTTCCCTCAGAATGGTTGGAAATCATTCGTAGAGTGTAAAGGCACAAGGGAGCTTGACTGCGAGACCTACAAGTCGAGCAGGGACGAAAGTCGGGCTTAGTGATCCGGTGGTTCCGCATGGAAGGGCCATCGCTCAACGGATAAAAGCTACCCCGGGGATAACAGGCTTATCTCCCCCAAGAGTCCACATCGACGGGGAGGTTTGGCACCTCGATGTCGGCTCATCGCATCCTGGGGCTGTAGTCGGTCCCAAGGGTTGGGCTGTTCGCCCATTAAAGCGGTACGCGAGCTGGGTTCAGAACGTCGTGAGACAGTTCGGTCCCTATCCGTCGTGGGCGCAGGAAATTTGAGAGGAGCTGTCCTTAGTACGAGAGGACCGGGATGGACGCACCGCTGGTGTACCAGTTGTCTTGCCAAAGGCATCGCTGGGTAGCTATGTGCGGACGGGATAAGTGCTGAAAGCATCTAAGCATGAAGCCCCCCTCAAGATGAGATTTCCCATAGCGTCAAGCTAGTAAGATCCCTGAAAGATGATCAGGTTGATAGGTCAGAGGTGGAAGCATGGTGACATGTGTAGCTGACTGATACTAATCGATCGAGGACTTAACCAAATAGAAAAGCGGAGGCGACTGTCCAACTTCGACAGACGTTGGAGGGCCGGCACGGCAAATCCCGATTTTGGATTTGTTGGGACGGACCGAAACGGCCGAGAAGTTAGGAGCCAAAGCTAGACAAGTCAAAATGATTATTCGGTTTACTGAAACTTCTTCTGCATTATCTAGTTTTGAGGGAATGAAACCTCAAAAGAATAGTCTGGCAACTATGGCGAGAAGGTCACACCCGTTCCCATACCGAACACGGAAGTTAAGCTTCTCAGCGCCGATGGTAGTTGGGGCAAGCGCCCCTGTGAGAGTAGGACATTGCCAGGCTGTAATATTATTCCGCAGTAGCTCAGTGGTAGAGCTATCGGCTGTTAACCGATCGGTCGTAGGTTCGAGTCCTACCTGCGGAGCCATTTTATTTTACAAAGAGTTTTGGCTATGCTTCCATAGCTCAGTAGGTAGAGCACTTCCATGGTAAGGAAGAGGTCAGCGGTTCGAGCCCGCTTGGAAGCTTACCTAATTTAAAAACGGCCCCTTGGTCAAGCGGTTAAGACACCGCCCTTTCACGGCGGTAACACGGGTTCGAATCCCGTAGGGGTCACCATTCATTGGAGGATTAGCTCAGCTGGGAGAGCATCTGCCTTACAAGCAGAGGGTCGGCGGTTCGATCCCGTCATCCTCCACCATATTTAATATTTTTTTATTGTCGCGGGGTGGAGCAACGAGCGTTGCTTCGAAGAATAATCTGCGAGTTGTATCAATCGAGCTGCTGCTTGATTAAGCTTTCTGAGATTGATACAGTCATGCGTTATTTTAGCATGACGTAAACTTTTACTTCTTATTGTCGCGGGGTGGAGCAGTCCGGTAGCTCGTCGGGCTCATAACCCGAAGGTCGCAGGTTCAAATCCTGCCCCCGCAATTCGGTCTGGTAGTTCAGTTGGTTAGAATGCCTGCCTGTCACGCAGGAGGTCGCGGGTTCGAGTCCCGTCCAGACCGCCATTTATGATGGCTCAGTAGCTCAGTCGGTAGAGCAATGGACTGAAAATCCATGTGTCGGCGGTTCGATTCCGTCCTGAGCCACCATTTTGATTCAATTTTGCCGGTATAGCTCAATCGGTAGAGCAACTGAATCGTAATCAGTAGGTTGGGGGTTCAATTCCTCTTGCCGGCACGTTAGGCTGGCGCTTGCATAGTATAGTGGTGGGGTAGCGAAGTGGCTAAACGCGGCGGACTGTAAATCCGCTCCCTCAGGGTTCGGCGGTTCGAATCCGTCCCCCACCACCATTTATAGGGGTATAGTTTAAAGGTAGAACGAAGGTCTCCAAAACCTTTGGTGTGGGTTCAATTCCTACTACCCCTGCCAATACTATAGTGGCGGCTGTGGCGAAGTGGTTAACGCATCGGATTGTGGTTCCGACATTCGAGGGTTCGATTCCCTTCAGCCGCCCCATAAGTTTTTATTGAAAACACTAGTGAAATATTATATTATTGGGCTATAGCCAAGCGGTAAGGCAACGGACTTTGACTCCGTCATTCGTAGGTTCAAATCCTGCTAGCCCAGCCAAATATGCGGAAGTAGTTCAGTGGTAGAACACCACCTTGCCAAGGTGGGGGTCGCGGGTTCGAATCCCGTCTTCCGCTCCATTCATGATGGCGGCATAGCCAAGTGGTAAGGCCAAGGTCTGCAAAACCTTTATCCACCGGTTCGAATCCGGTTGCCGCCTCCATATTATGCCGGTGTGGCGGAATTGGCAGACGCGCACGACTCAAAATCGTGTTCCTCTGGAGTGTCGGTTCGACCCCGACCACCGGTATCAATTAAAAGTAAAAAAGCCGATGCTTTGAACAAACAAAGCATTGGCTTTTTTGTATTTTAGGCATTATTTTGTGATTATTGTTTTTTACCAACTTTAATAATGCCCGATAGCCGAAATTTTTCCATGGTACAGGTACCATGAGCCTCTTATAGTGCTCGATACGCGAATATTTTCCTTGTCACAGTCACTATAAAGCCTTTCATAATGCCCGCAGTACGAAGATTTAGCAAGTCACAGTCATTATGAGCCCTTTATAGTGCCCGTTGTGCGAGATTTTAACATGTAACGGTCACTATGAGGCTTTCATAGTGACCTTTCCACAAAGATTTAGTATGTCACAGGCATTATGAGTCCTTTATAGTGCCCGTTGTGCGAGATTTTAACATGTAACGGTCACTATGAGGCTTTAATAGTGACTACTGAACGAAGTTTAAGCATGTCACAGTCATTATGAGCCCTTTATAATGCCCGTTGTGCGGGATTTTAACATGTAACGGTCACTATGAGCCTTCCATAGTGACCGCTGCTCGAAGTTTAAGCATGTCACAGGTATTATGGGCCCTTTATAGTGTCCGTTGGGCAAGATTTTAACATCTCACGGTTACTATGAGGCTTTCATGATCCCGTAGCACTTTTTTGAAAGAAAGTAAGCTAATAATTCCTTACATAAAAAATGAGTAGATAGGCAATTGTAAACATGAACTCATTTTAGGAGGAAAGATGATGAAGGTATGGAATCATTTATTGGTTAGCCTATATATTTGTGCTTTGATTACAGGGTGTAATATGAAAGACGAAGGAAGAGCAGATGATCATTCTGGTGAGGAAAGCAATCGGAATTTCGGAGCATTAAATGCCGGACATGCTCAAGGTGGTCCCGATATTGATTTTATGAATACTACTGCCAATAATACAAACCAAAATCATAATGCCCGTTTTCATGTCGCCGACCAAGCTGAAAAGAGAGTTCAAACATTAGGAGAAGTAAATCGTGCAAATGTGATTGTGAAGAATCATGACGCTTATGTAGGGGTAGAAATGGATGACGATTTCCGAGGAGAGATTACTCCCATACTTGAGGACCAAATCAGTATACTGGTTAGGGAGACGGATTCATCCATTCGCAATGTCTATGTTTCGAGCAACTCTGATTTCGTAAACCAAATGAGTCATTATAGAAGCATATTAAGAAGCAGCAAACAACAAACTGGATTATCCGATGATTTTAATCAATTGGTAAACAGTCGCTTTCAATACCATAATAGATAGAAACAAAAGGCCAGGAAGAGGGTTCCTGGCTTTTTGTATATTTGGAAACTTCCTCACCTTATTATTGCAAATATTTCGGAGGAGTGTTTTTATGTTCTTTGCTATTCACTTCGGCAAAAATATCTTCCTGACTCTCGGACTTATACTGTTTATTTACAATGGCTAAAATTTCATTAATATGTGTAAGTTGTGCATTGCTCGGCAGTAAATTTATCATTGTTCTTTTGAATTCCTCGAATTCCTTTTTCGTTACTGGCTGGGCATCGTCCTTTAACTCCAAACCTAATTGGCCATTTGGTTCCAGGGTTGCCCATTTGACATCACTAATTCTAGATATCCCACTTTGTCTAAGTTTCATTTCAAGCTGGTCTACTGTTAACCTCAATTTCCTTAGGTTTTCTATATTTAGTGTTCCATTATCAATGACAACTTTTGCTTTACCTGTAATCACTTTTTCAAAAGTGTCTGACTTCATTTGTAAGAATTCCAATAATAATAGTTTCCCCACAAGGACACCGCCAACTAAAAAAGTAGTCCAAATATTTTCTCCTGCTACAGGCTGGATGAGTAATGAGCCAATAGCTATCATAATCACGGTTTCAGCCAATGTCATTTGTGAGATTGTTTTCCTGCCCGCTATTCTTAACAGGACGGTTCCTGCAATAACAATTAAAATCGCTTTCCATATGTAATCCCATTCCATAATCGTGATCACCATGCCTTTGAAAAAGGGTTAATTTAAATTTTTCCTAAAATAACCTATTATATTCGTTTTATTTGACAGGACGGCTAGGGGTAAATTTTAGGATATTTAGGACTGTGATAGGATTAGGCAATAATTTGAGATGATTGGACTAACGCAGTGATAGTGTATCTGTTTAAAATAATAATAGAACCTTATTGATGTCGACATTCATCCACATTGATACGGGAAAATTTATGGTAAAAGAGGATGTAAAATATGCAAAATGTAATCTTGAATAATGGTGTTGAGATGCCGATACTTGGATTTGGTGTTTTTCAGATTCAAGATCCAAAAGAATGCGAACAAGCTGTTTATGATGCGATTATGGCTGGCTATCGCCTGATTGATACCGCAGCCTCTTATTTAAATGAAGAAGCAGTAGGAAAAGCCATCAAGCGGAGCGGAGTCCCGAGAGAGGAATTGTTCATCACCACAAAACTTTGGGTTCAGGATACTGGTTATGAGAGTACGAAAAAAGCTTTCGTTAGATCTCTAGAAAGATTGCAGTTAGATTATTTGGACTTATATTTAATTCACCAGCCTTTTGGGGATGTGCATGGTTCTTGGCGTGCGATGGAGGAATTGTACCGTGAAGGTAAAATCAAAGCAATCGGAGTGAGTAACTTCCAACCCGACCGTTTGATCGATTTAATTATTCATAATGAAGTGGTTCCGGCTGTTAACCAGGTTGAAACCCATCCATTCAACCAGCAAATACAAAGTGCTAAGTTTATGAAAGAGAACAATGTACAAATAGAGTCTTGGGGACCTTTTGCTGAAGGTAAAAATGATATCTTCCAAAATGAAATTTTAGCATCAATCGCGGCAAAGTATAATAAATCCGTTGCCCAAGTGATTTTACGCTGGTTAACACAAAGAGGAGTCGTGGCGATTCCAAAGTCTGTTCGTAAGGAAAGAATTGTGGAAAACTTCGATATCTTTGACTTTGAACTTAACATGGAGGATATGGAGAAAATTGCAGCTCTAGACACAAAAGAAAGCTTATTCTTTTCTCATAGAGACCCTGAAATGGTGAAATGGATTGGTACTCGTAAACTTGATATATAGGCTCTTCTAACATCGACCGGGAAGGATACAATATAATGAAAAAAACATTATACCTAATGAGACATGGACAAACAGTGTTTAATAAAAGAAGGAAAGTTCAGGGGTGGTGTGATTCGCCTCTTACAAAATTGGGAATACAACAAGCTGAGGTTGCTTCAAAGTATTTTAGAGATAATAATATTACTTTTGACCATGCCTATTGCTCCACATCGGAAAGAGCAAGCGATACGTTAGAAATTGTGACTAACTTGCCTTATAGAAGATTAAAAGGATTAAAGGAATGGAACTTTGGAACTTTTGAAGGTGAAAGTGAAGATTTAAATCCTGCACTTCCTTACGGTAATTTCTTTGCTAATTATGGTGGAGAAGAGGAAAAAGAATTTCAAAAAAGAATGGCAGACACTGTGCAAAAAATAATGGAAGAAGATAATGAAGTAGTTTTAGCTGTTTCGCATGGAGCAGCTTGTAGAAAATTTATGCAGTACTGGGAACATACAAGTTCAATTAGACAAAAAGAAAGAATCGGCAATTGCTGCATTTTAAAATTTGAATATGAGAACGAAGAGTTTACATTAGTGGAAATTGTTAATCATGACTTTAGTATTTTAAAAGATGAAGTTCCAGTAATATAACACCTTCGATTCTAGAACAGCGAGATTCATTTTGAATCTGGCTGTTTTCTATTTATGAAACAACATGTTTCCTGAGGTTTTTCTATGAAAGACTAGGATGCATGTATTTCATTAAATTGGATTGGAAACACTACGGTATATTATTTATAATACACTTGGTAAAATAGGGCAATCTACTATTAATTAAAACTTTAAGGTTCAAATTATGCACATAGTCTTTAATGCATTGTTCTTAATAGCAGGAATTAAATGGGGAGATTGGAGAAGGTGGAGAGATTATTATCCCACCATTCTGTTCTTTATTTGTGTAGATGCGTTAAAAAACTTCCTGCTCTATAATTATTCGATGTGGACATACCAAGAAACATTTTTTGCAAAGAGTATTTTGCAAAATAATACATTTATTAACCTAATGATTATGGCTATTGTCTATCCTTCGACAGTCTTGATCTATCTTGGCCGTTTCCCAAAGGAAAGATGGAAGCAATTCCTATGGGTGTCTTTATGGATCTTTATTTACTGGATAGTGGAGTTCATTAATCTGAAGTATCTAAACTTGATTAATCATCATCACGGATGGAACATGTGGTGGTCGTTATTGTTCCTGGGTGTTATGTTTCCAATGTTTAATATTCACCATAAACATCGTTTGTTGGCTTGGCTGCTATCCGTGTTATTTACACTGTTTTTATGGAATGTGTTCAACGTTCCACTTGAACAACTACAATAAAAAATGAGCCTATATATGCATTTGAACGCTTATATAGGCTCATTTTATGTTAAGCAAGCACCTGATGGCTGAAATGGACTAATCGTACTGGACTCTTTCAACACCATCAATGATGTACTCAAGTTCTGTGAAAAAGTTGAGTTCAAGCGGGGAAGGGAGGAGTTCAATCAGCTCTCTTATTTCACCTAGATTTTCTGCCTCTTCAATCGTGGCCGGCGGTTGTTCCAGATGCCGATACCAACTCTTTAATTCATCGATAAATTCATAAAAATGCCTCTCGAAACGGTCTGCGCATTCCTCACTATCATCCTCTGAAGCTTTTTTCATCATTTCCCAATCTTCCAGTGCGATTTCCAATTTCCCTTTTACAGTATTAAACAAAGAATTCAGCCCCTTTTTCAATCAGTTTGTACTCTTCACATTGTTCGATAGATTTTTAAAATAAATATGGACAAAATATACTATTGCATTGGGTAACATTCAAGGTTACTATACCATAGGTCGTGCTGGACCGAGTACATAATGTTTTCATGCATCAGGAGGTTAAAAATGCACTATGTTATTTCGATTTTAGGTATTCTGGTTGTAATCTTTGCCGCTTGGCTGGCAAGTTCCAATCGAAAAGAGGTAAAATTCAAACCTATTATTATGATGATTGTCATTCAAATCATTTTAGCCGTTTTGCTGTTAAATACAGAAGTTGGCTTTATCCTCATTCAAGGGATTTCAACGATATTCAATAAACTGCTGGAATATGCCAATGAAGGAGTTTCCTTTGTGTTTGGCGGAATGGCGAACAAAGGTGAGGCACCATTCTTCCTGACGGTGCTGCTGCCAATTGTGTTCATTTCTGTTTTAATTGGAATCCTGCAATATTTGAAAATTCTTCCGATTATCATGAAGGGAATCGGCTGGCTGTTAAGTAAAGTGAATGGCATGGGTAAACTTGAATCGTATAACGCGGTTGCGTCCTTAATGGTCGGCCAATCCGAGGTCTTCATTACGGTCAAGAAACAGCTGGGCCTGCTTTCCAAACAGCGTCTGTATACGCTCTGTGCTTCGGCGATGTCGACTGTTTCGATGTCAATCGTTGGCGCCTACATGACGATGCTGGATCCCAAATATGTTGTCACCGCTTTAGTGCTAAATTTATTTGGCGGATTTATCGTTGCTTCACTTATTAATCCCTACCAGGTACAGCCAAATGAAGATATCCTAGAGATTCAGAACTTCGAAAAACAGTCCTTTTTCGAAATGCTGGGAGAGTATATCCTGGATGGGTTTAAGGTTGCTGTGATTGTCGGTGCGATGTTAATTGGGTTTATTGCTTTAATGGCGGCCATCAATCATGTGTTCCAGTTATTGTTCAGCATTACTTTCCAGCAGCTCTTAGGATATCTCTTTGCTCCGATCGCCTTTATTATGGGTATTCCATTATCCGAGGCAGTCAGTGCAGGAGGGATTATGGCAACGAAGCTGGTGACCAACGAATTTGTAGCAATGTTGGATTTATCTGGAGGGACTCATCACTTCAGTGAACGCACACTTGGAATTCTTTCCGTATTTCTCGTTTCCTTCGCTAACTTTTCATCCATCGGTATCATTACTGGTGCGGTCAAAAGTTTGAATGAAAAGCAGGGCAATGTCGTAGCCCGTTTCGGCTTGAAACTGTTATATGGTGCTACACTTGTCAGCATTCTCTCGGGTGCGATTGTTAGTATTATTTTATAAAAACAAGTCGGGACTTGAAAATATGCAGGAAATTAGCGCGAAAAAAACAGACAGAGTTCTTCTCTGTCTGTTTCTCTTCTATATCTATTTATGCGATCGCTTTTTTTTATTAGGCAGAAACTACTTCTTTAGATAGATTTCTAGCGATTTCGTCTTTTATGGTAACCCCTGCAGCTTCTAATTCTGCAATTTTTTCAGCAAATTGTGGCAGGAATTGTTTATGGGCAATTAATAATTCATCAAGTACACGTTTTGCTGTTTCACCGCTAGGGATGAGCGGATTGATAATAAATGCTTGCAATGCTAGAGCGTAATTGCCGGTAACAGCTGCTTCTTCTACAACTAACTCCATATTCTTCATGACTTGCAGCCAGCCTCTCTCAGCCGGTTGAAGCGAACCGAAGGCAATCGGTCTTGCACCTGCAGCGCCGATATAAGCAGATACTTCCACAACATCGTCTGGTGCAAGGTCTGGAACAGCACCGTTATTTTTTGTTGAAACAACGATGTGTGTATTTTTATTTCCATAGATGGAGGCAATCGTTTCACATGCTGCATCTGAATAGTGCGCGCCGCCACGTTTAGCTAACTGTTCAGGTTTATAATTTAAGTTAGGGTCTTTATATAACTCAAATAGTTCAGCTTCTGTCTGTTTCACTTGCTGCGCACGAGTTCCAACATTCGGGTCATTGTACTCTTCTACCATATGATTTAACATCTCTTCATAACGGTAATAATAACGATGGTAACCACAAGGGATCGCATTCATCTGTTTCAATTGCTCTTTAAAGAACTTAGTGTCATGAATATTTGCAGGGATACCGGCATCCCCTTGATACATTTTATCAATAATCTCAGCTGTCACATCTTTGCCTTGTAAATCTTTCACACGATGCCAGTGGAAATGATTTAGTCCTGCGAACGCATAAACAAGCTCGTCTAAAGTTTTTCCGATTAGTTTTGGTTCATGCATCATGGCACCAACCGGAACATTACATAATCCAAGAACTTTTTCCCATTTACCATAACGAACAATGGCGTCTGTTACCATGCCGCTTGGGTTCGTAAAGTTGATTAACCAAGCATCTGGACATAATTCCTTCATATCTTCCACAATGCCTAATATAACAGGAATCGTTCTGAAGGCTTTGAAAATTCCACCTGCACCATTTGTTTCTTGACCCACCATCCCGTAGGATAAAGGAATTCTTTCATCTTTAATTCTAGCATCTAGTAAACCAACTCTAAATTGAGTAGTTACAAAGTCAGCATCTTTTAACGCTTCGCGACGGTCTAATGTTAAATGAACTTTTACATCATAAGGAGAAGCATCCCACATTCTTTGAGCCATCTCACCAACGATTTCAAGCTTTTCCTTTCCAGCTTCAATATCAACAAGCCAAATTTCTCTAATTGGCAATTCTTCATATCTTTTTATGAAACCTTCCATCAATTCTGGAGTATAGCTGCTACCTCCACCAATGGTTACGATTTTAACACCTTTTGTCATCTTAATTCCCTCCAGTTATAAGTAACTTGTTATAAGAAGTGATGAACCTTATGACTGGATTGTAACAGTGTAATTGAAATGGGTAAATGGGTTTGGCGCTGGTAGGCAATAATGACAACTATTGTGATTTGTTACAAAAGAGTAACACCTTGTTACTCTTTTGGCAGGCTAGGAATTTAGATTATTTATTACTTAAACAATACGCAACTGGCTATTGTGAGATGTCGAGGCCGGAAAACCGGAGAGTTACATTAGACTGGTGCATTTTTCTGAATTAAAGCTTAAGAAGGACATTCATAATATGCCTAGAATAAAAAGATAAGGTACTTGTCATTATGGGAGCGGTGAGAATCATAGAGCAGAAGATTAATTTTGTTTTAGATTATAAAACGGAAGAGAGCATCATCCACAGACTGCGGACCGTGGGGTGTGTTTTCGCTGAAGAAGAAACACAGTTACTTACCTCTGAGGCTAGAAGTATAGAGGAATTAATGTTTATGGTAGAAAAACGAGTAAGTGGTTCACCGATTGAATATGTACTTGGGTTTACAACGTTTTGTGGTCTGCGAATAGAAGTAGAAACTGGAGTTTTTATACCACGTCGACGGACGGAGTTTCTGGTTGGGCGAGCAATAGCGTTAACCTGCCCAAATGATCTTGTTTTGGATTTATGCTGCGGGTCTGGTGCTGTTGGGGCTGCAATCGCAACTAACCGTAAAAAAATCTTATTACACTCTGTTGATATTGACCCTGTTGCTGTAAGATGTGCTTCCCGTAACCTAACTAAGATTGGGGGTCATGTGTATCAAGGTGACTTATATGAAGCATTACCCCAATCATTGAGAGGACAAGTGAACATCATCGTGGCTAACGTACCTTACGTTCCTACTGACTTTGTCAATCTTCTTCCCCGAGAGGCACGTTTATATGAACCAATTGTGGCACTTGACGGTGGAAATGATGGACTTGACCTTCATCGTAAGGTAGCGGAAAAGGCTCCCCAGTGGCTGGTTCCCAGGGGGCATCTATTGGTAGAGACAAGCGAAATGCAAGCTGAAAAAACCAGTCAAATCTTTGTTGAGGCCGGACTCATGACTAAAATAGTTAGAGATGAAGAATTGGATGCAACAGTTGTGATTGGAACAAGAATTGGCTAAGCATAACTACAAAATATGTTTCTTCTTTTTGTTGAGCTTTCTTGATATAACGGGAATTTAGTTTATCATAGGTCAATATGATATTACATAATTACCCAAATGGGTTATTATTAATTTAATAAATTGACTGAAGTGGGTGTGAAAATGGATTTACTGATTGGATTCTTAGTATTTGCGGGGATTTTTGCGGTTTATGATGCTTTAAGAAAAGTGAATAATAATATCTTGGACCAAACTGCAGAAATAAAAAAATTACGTGAAGAAATAGCCAAAGGTACTAAGAACTAGAATGTACTCTTCAACGGGTGCTTAAATTAAGGATGTAACCTTTTGGATTGAATTAAAAAGCTGCCTTATTGAGCCAGCCTAGTAGTATCAAGTTGTTGAAAAAGGGAGTAAATGAGAAATTTATTTTTTGTTCCTGACACCCCTAAATGATAATAAAGCTGTTTTTAATGACGCGTAAGACCCTATAGCGGCGTATCCATAAAACCACCCCATAAAAATACCTGCTACTAGATGATGTTTGTGACTAATAAAAATGGAAATAACTAATCCAAAAATAAGTGCAATAGTTGGGACAAACTTTTTTGGAATCTTTAGCAGCACCTTAAGTATTTCTGTAAAAATCATTATTAACGGAACTGCTATTACTGCATCCCAAAAATTAGTATGTATCGTAGGGAAATCCATTTGGAACCCACCTTTTTACATTCATTATGTCCTTATTATAGAAAAATAATAGTGAGGGGTTGGCGGGAAAGAAAAAGAAAAAGTAAAATTTATAAAACATTAATTGTAATGGAATGTGTATAGTTCAATTAAAGGTGCTATTCTCAAAGGGAGAGTAGCTTTTTTATTTTTATCAAACATAATCTCATCCTACATAGACACTGTTATGCATTCAAAAAATATTTTTAGTTTAGCTGTAAACTTTTTTGGGGGATCAGACTCTTTATATTTGAAGGACTTTAGAAAGGAGGAGCTATGGATTCTCAGCTTTTGTTGGAAATATACAATAAACAAGCAAAAATGATTTATTTCTATTTAAAAAAGAACGGTTGTAGCCATGAAGATGCTGAAGATATTGTTCAGGAAAGTTATATGAAATATATCACATGTAGTAGTGGTGTTCCTTCGGATAAAGCCCTTTCCTATATTTTCGCCATTTCAATGAATGAATTTAAAAAAATGTTAAAGAAAAAAAGAAAAGAACAAGTGATTTCAATCGATGACCATCGGTTCTGGAATAATTTTTCGAATGACGAAGGCACAGAATCCAGCGTATTAACTATCGAAATGAATCAGGAGGTCGCAACTACTTTAAAACACATTCAAGAAGTCTATAAGCAGCTTCTCCTATTAAAATATGAATTTGAACTTAGTTATAAAGAGATTTCATTATTACTAGGAATGAAGGAAGAAACGATCAGAACCTATTTATTTCGGGCAAGAAAGGCATTTCAAAAGAAGTGGAGGAATCTACATGAATGAATACACAGAGGATATTTTTGACGAAAAGAAGATAAAAAAGGCGATAAAAAAGGGCAAAATGAAGACGATCATGACGATTGTTATCATCTCTGTCATCGTATTCGTTATTTTAAACATTGCCAATTTCGCTATTTCTGCTTATTTTAGCCAAAAGGCATTTAAGCAATGGGACGCATATGTCCGACTTAGCATTCCGAATGGTTATATCAGTGAAACCGTGGATTCAAGAGGTTTGCTAGGAGGAATAAGTCATTATAAAATTTCTAAGGATATGAAAATTAAATCGCTCGTTATCGAACAAAAGCAATATCAATTTGGTTTGAATCCATCAGTTTTAATTTCAAGAGGTTCAGGCGGCAATATTGGAGTGACAGGAGAGGATTGGCAATTTTCCTATAAAGAAAATGGTTGGAGAGAAATGCTGTTTTTTCATCCAAAGATTGCTTATAAAAAATATAAAAATGATGAAGATCTAATTAATCAGATGCAAGGGGATAAAATATATGAGGTAGCTCTCTCCTTTGATAAGCCATATAAGCAAAGTGAATTGCCTCTCTTTGAGCTCCCTGAAATGACATGGTTTTGGGTCAACACCTATAGCAATAGCCAAGTAAAAACGTTCCAACAAGAGGCGAAGGAAAACGATTGGTCTTCATCGTTTATCAGGGAGAATGAAGCATTAGGTTTTTCTATAAGAGACAATTATACTTCAATGACAGATTTGACGCCTGAATATGATGAGTTTTTAAAGTTACTAAAAACAAGTAATTACAGTGAACATAAGAAGGCCTACAACAAGATGAATGATATTAAGATAGACGATGTAGAAATATTAGGGGCCGTCGTCTATGGGACGAAGGATGAAATCGCGGAAATCATAAAAAATCCAATTATTAAAGCTTCTT
This sequence comes from Neobacillus sp. B24, assembly GCF_055381825.1. NCBI lineage: Bacteria > Bacillati > Bacillota > Bacilli > Caryophanales > Bacillaceae > Neobacillus > Neobacillus sp. B24. Next base: position 1,517,789 of record NZ_AP035777.1, read on the forward strand.
CACTAGGCGGGGTAATTGATAATTATTAAGGGATAGAATTGTACTTTCATTATGATACGGTGAAATGAGGAGGGGAGATGATAACTAGAAGAAAGTTTGCAGAAAAAAAGGGCTCTATCAAATTAGTAACCCTTTCGGTTCAGGGAGAGAAATTAGTAAATGACATAATTAGCATCATTATTAGAACATAAATAATAAAGAACGGTACAGATGTAAAACAAAAGATCCGTACCGTTTTTGGCATAAAATTTCACCTATTGAACTATCGGTGAACAACACGAACACAAAAACAGTCTTTTCATATATAAAGGTAAAATTATACTGAGCCTTTGATCGTAAAATTGTGTATAATTAGATGGTTAACTATAGGTAAATGAATTGGAGACCAACTATGTTTTTTCGTTTAATGTATCAAATTGTCTTGCCAATTTATGTTATATTTGTGATTTTTTCTTCGATAATCTTGGAGAGATCTCAAAACGACATTTTAATCATCTTACTAGGCATTCTTTTTATAACAAGCATTTATTTGGAAAGGATATACCCCCGCTATTTTATTTATATATCGACTATAGAAATAATTTCGTTACTATTGTTTCATTTTACAACCCAACTAAATTGGTGTTACTCGATTTATATTATTTTACTTAGTAAATTTTTATTTCACGTCAAAGGAGTCGTCAAGGGAATTTCTCTTGGTTTTGTTTTAATTACTTTTTATACTGTTATACGAATTTCTTATACTCCTGAAAATTCCTATAGCTTTCTTGCAATTGGATCAGACTACTTAACTTCTCTTGCTGTAGTGCTCATCATTCAATATATCATTGAAATGGAGAGAAAAAAGAATCACCTCATAGAAGAGAAAAAACGTGAAGAATTACGCTATAAAGAGGAAAAAAACAAGCTTTTAGCTGAAATGGCTGCTGGACTTGCACATGAGGTTAAAAACCCTTTAACAATCATTCAAGGGTTCCTTCAACATTCCAAAGAGCATGATTATAATATACAACCCTGGTATGATTTAATCCAAGGTGAAGTTAGTAGGATGAATAAATTAACTGTCGAATTCCTACAATTTTCAAAACCAAAGGTTTCTTTATACCAAACTTATTCCATCCATGAGTGTCTAGAGAAAGTAATCTCGCTAACAGAATCCAAAGTCATCAGTTCGGGACACCAAATCGTATACACAAAGTATAACCCCCATCTTTTTATAAATATGGACTTTGATAAAATGGTACAGGTTTTTGTTAATTTAATTAACAATGCCATTGAATCTATGGTTGAAAATGGAGATATTACAATTCGATTGTTAAATGTTGAGAACAAAGCGGTTGTTGAGGTTAGTGATACTGGTGTAGGTATAAGTGAGACAGAACTAAAAAAAATCTTTAGTCCATTTTATACAACGAAATCTGAAGGAACTGGGCTTGGGCTTTCCATTTGTCAGAAAATCATTCAGGATCATGGCGGAACCATTAATGCCACAAGTATTCTGAAAAAAGGAACTTCCTTTACTATTTGTTTTCCTTTGAACAGTATACAGGAACAATAAATATAAGTTGAGTCAAAATAATCTATCAAAAAAAGTGCAGGCATCCAATTTCCTGGATGCCTAGTACTTTTTTTCTTTTGAATGACTGTTTTTCATTTACAAACACTTTACAGCAAAGTACTTGTATTTAATTTTTTTTTGCTCTAACATATAAGCGAATAGTTATATATTAATTTGTTACGTAAAACATAAATATTTTGGTACTACAATAAATTTTAAATAAGAATATTATTATTTACTTATATAGGAGGGGTGTCTTACATGTTGAAATCCATTGTTGATTTAGAGCGGACTGCTACTGTTTTAAAATTGTTAGGTGACAAAACACGTTTGACCATTATGGCCATTTTAAACATACGAGAATGTTGTGTTTGTGAATTTCAAGAAGTGTTTGATATGAGTCAGCCATCAATCAGCCAGCATCTTCGAAAATTAAAAGATGCAGGAATGGTTAAAGAGGAAAGAAGGGGTCAGTGGATTTATTATTCCCTTAATCAAGAGAGTGAGCTTTATGGACTTATAGAAGATATTTTGGAACATGTACCAGTCCAAAACGATAAAATCAAAATCATTGAAAAAAGCAACCCTACGCTTCGGTGCGGTTGTTAGTTTTACTATAGATTGGGAGTGTGAAAATGAGTAATACAGAAATAAAACGTCTATCCTTCTTGGACCGATACCTAACGCTTTGGATCTTTCTAGCTATGGCAGTTGGTATTGGATTGGGTTTCATCTTTCCAGGATTCGTAGAAGGGATGAACAGTTTGCAGGTGGGGACTACATCAATCCCATTAGCCATCGGTTTAATTTTAATGATGTATCCTCCCCTTGCAAAGGTCCGTTATGAGGAAATTGGGCGAGTTTTTAGAGATGTAAAGGTGTTAATACTTTCACTTGTTCAAAATTGGATTATTGGACCAATTCTTATGTTTTTATTAGCCATCATCTTTCTTCCTGATAAACCTGAATATATGGTCGGTCTAATCATGATTGGTTTAGCTCGTTGTATTGCGATGGTGATTGTTTGGAATGACCTTGCAAAAGGTGATACAGAGTATGCAGCGGGTTTAGTAGCATTTAATGCTATTTTCCAAATGATTTTCTTTTCGGTATATGCCTATGTGTTTGTAACTATTATTCCAGAATGGATGGGCCTAGAAGGAGCAGTCATAAACATTACCATGGCGGAAGTAGCTAAGTCCGTATTCATCTATTTAGGAATACCATTTATCGCTGGTATGATTACACGTTTTACAATGGTAAAAGCAAAAGGCAGACATTGGTATGAGAAAGTGTTTATTCCTAAGATTAGTCCTATTACGCTAATTGCTCTTTTATTTACTATAATCGTTATGTTCTCTTTAAAGGGAGATGCTATTGTCAGCTTACCGCTAGACGTAGTACGTATTGCGATCCCATTGTTAATTTACTTTGTATTGATGTTCTTTGTTTCATTTTATATGGGAAAGAAAATTGGAGCGAATTATCCCGTAACAACAACTCTAGCGTTTACAGCTGGAAGCAACAATTTTGAATTAGCGATTGCTGTAGCCGTTGGTGTATTTGGAATCCATTCTGGTGCAGCTTTTGCAGCTGTTATTGGACCACTTGTGGAAGTACCTGTCATGATTGCATTGGTTAACGTGGCACTTTGGTTTAAACGAAAGTATTTTAAAGAGCATGCAGCTTAAAAACTAATAATAAAGGTGGATTACAACATGGAGAACAAAAAGAAAATCTACTTCTTATGTACAGGAAACTCTTGCCGCAGCCAAATGGCAGAAGGATGGGCAAAAAAACATTTAGATAATGAGTGGGAAGTAAGAAGTGCAGGTATTGAAGCACATGGTTTGAATCCTAATGCAGTAAAAGCGATGAAAGAAGCTGGACTGGATATTTCAAATCATACTTCCGATATTATCGATCCTGAGTATTTAAACAATGCTGATTTAGTTGTCACTTTATGTGGAGATGCTGCGGATAAGTGTCCGGTCACACCGCCAAAGGTAAAACGAGTTCATTGGGGATTTGATGACCCTGCTAAAGCTCAAGGAACAGAAGAAGAAAAATGGGTTTTCTTCCAACGTGTCCGTGATGAAATTGGTGACCGCATTAAACGTTTTGCTGAAACTGGCGAGTAAAAAAGACAGCCAAGGGTTCTATACTCTTGGCCTAACATTTACCGCTTATATAAGTAAATACTTATATCATTTACATTAGGAGAGTGTTTATATGGGTAAAGTAGAAATCTTTGATCCAGCATTGTGTTGTCCCACAGGTGTTTGTGGTCCGAGTGTGGATCCTGAACTAATAAGAGTGGCTACTGCCATTTTTCTATTAGAAAAAAGAGGTTTTGATATTAAACGGTATAACCTTGGAACTGAACCTGCCAAATTTGTTGAAAACAATGAAGTAAACAAAGTCCTTTACGAGAAAGGACCCGATTCACTCCCTGTTACCGTAGTTGATGGCAAAATTGCTAAGATTGGAGTTTATCCAGCCAACGAAGAATTTGCGGAATGGTTTAATGTAAAAGTGGAAGATCTGTCTAAAAAAAGTGCTGGTTTAAAAATTGAATTAAAATAGTCTACTTAGGAAAGAAGTGAATACCATGTTTCAATTGTTCGATACGAAAATGATTGTAAACACGAAATTTTTATTCTTCACAGGTAAAGGCGGGGTAGGAAAGACTTCAACAGCTTGTGCAACTGCAGTTACCTTAGCGGATGAGGGCAAAAAGGTTTTACTTGTTAGTACAGACCCAGCCTCCAATTTACAGGACGTTTTGGAGGTTGATTTAACCAATACTCCGCTGGCAATCCCAAATGTGCCCAATCTTTATGCATGCAATCTTGACCCGGAAGAAGCTGCAAAGGCGTACCGAGACAAAATTATTGGACCTTATCGCGGGAAACTTCCTGAGGCAGTCGTGGCTAATATGGAGGAACAATTATCAGGTGCTTGTACAGTCGAGATTGCCGCATTTGACGAATTTACAAATTTACTTGGTGACCCAACTGTTGTTAATGCTTATGAACATATCATTTTTGATACAGCTCCAACTGGCCATACACTACGACTTCTCCAGCTGCCAACGGCTTGGAGTGGCTTTTTAGAAGAAAACACACATGGCGCCTCTTGTTTGGGGCCTTTATCTGGGCTGTCTGAAAAGAAACAAATATATTCCTATACGATGGAAGCACTTTCTGATTCTACAAAAACAACCCTTATCCTAATAGCGAGACCTGATGATTCCTCTTTGCTTGAAGCAAGCCGTGCATCAAATGAATTAAAAGAAATTGGGATGACAAATCAGACTCTAGTCATTAATGGTTTATTGCAATTATATTTAGCCGATGATAAAATTTCGTCTTCATTTTATGAACGACAACGAAAGGCGATTGAACAAATGCCTTTGGAATTAAAACAAGTTGTCACTTATTCATTGCCATTTGTTTCGTATTCTTTAACAGGTATTGAAAACCTTCGTAAGTTATTTAAGCAAAATACAATGCTAGCAGAACAATCGGATGTTAATGGGAAAGCAATCACTCTACCTGGTTTGAGTAAGGTAATTGATGACTTTTCAACTAACAAAATAAAAGTGCTTCTCACAATGGGGAAGGGTGGAGTTGGAAAGACGACAATGGCATCAGCCATTGCCGTTGGATTAGTAGAAAAAGGTCATAAAGTCCACCTAACGACGACTGACCCAGCGGCCCATTTAGAATTTGTGTTTCAAAATAGTCAGTATAGTGATCAATTAACCATAAGCCGTATCAGTCCTGTAGAAGAAGTTGAGGCGTACAAAGCAAAAGTTATATCAAAAGTAAGTGCTGAGCTTGATGAGGAAGCAATTGCATATGTACAGGAAGATTTGAACTCTCCTTGTACGGAGGAAATTGCCGTATTTCGTGCGTTTGCAGAAGTTGTAGCAAAATCTCAAGAGGAAATAGTGGTCATTGATACGGCACCAACAGGACACACATTACTCCTTTTAGATGCTGCACAATCTTACCATAAAGAATTGGCTCGCTCTACAGGGGAAATTCCTGAGAGTGTGAAAATGTTGTTGCCTCGATTAAGGAATCCAGAAGAAACCAGTGTGGTTATTGTAACCTTAGCAGAAGCTACTCCTGTATTGGAAGCTAGTCGGCTGCAGGACGATTTAAAACGGGCAAATATTATGCCAAAATGGTGGGTAATTAATCAGAGCCTTAACGCAACTGAAACAAGGGACCCTATATTAAAGGGAAGAGCACACTCTGAAGAGGGCTGGATTCAAAAGGTTACTACAGAATTAGCTGAAAATTGTGCAATAGTTCCGCTAATGAGTGAAGTAAACACTGGATATAAAGAGTTAAGAAAGTTTTTCGTTTGAAACATCAAATGAAGTATTGCAACGTATAGGGTAAAACTTTTTTATTTCCAGTTTTAATAAAACACAGTAATATAAGTAAGGGAAGGTGAAGCGGAGATGAATATTACAGATCAAGCTCGTGATGTATTGAAGCAATTGTTCCAAGAAAACAATGCTAATAACATTCGTGTCTATTTTGCAGGCTTTGGCTGAGGACAGCCACAAGTGGGACTGGCTCTGGATGAGCCAGATGAAAAGGATAAAGTAGTAACAATTAATGAAGTATTAGTGGCAATTGATCCTGATATAGAGCAATATACGGAAAGTCTTACTCTTGACTTCAGTAATGAAGCCAATGGACTCGTGTTATTAGGAAATGAAAGTAATTGTTGTTAAATATTAAAAGGAGAAGCAATTAGTCTTTAAACTAACTGCTTTTCCTTTTTTTATCGTTTATCGTACTCTAGATGAGATAAAAGACAAATCCTGAGATAGTCGACATGGCGAATACTGAAAGAACAAAAGTAAAAACTAACTGCTTTTTAAACATGGATTTTAGTAGGATTACCTCTGGTAAGCTGGCACCTGCGGAACTGATAATCATGGCCATTACAGGCCCTAATGCCATTCCCTTAGCAATTAGAATTTGTGAGATAGGAATCATACTCGACAGGCGAATATATAAAGGGATCCCGATAATGGCAGCGATAGGGATTAACCACCAATGTTCTTCACCAAAAACGCCTGAAATCCATTCTGTTGGAACTAGCCCTGAATGATAGCACCGATTGCTGCGCCAATAATTAAATAAGGATAAACACTTTTCATTAAATCAAGAGTTTCTCTCAACGCTAGTTTCACATTAAATTTTTGATGTTTTTCCTCGTAGCCTGTCATCACTACATTTTTTACTGACTTTTCAAAGCCTAATTTTTCAAGAGTAAAGCCTATGATGATTGAAAAGATTGTCGTTAGAATGGTGTAGATAACGGTAACTTTCCACCCAAGGACTACGCCCATAATGGTAAGAATGGTTGGATCAAGTACAGGAGAGGCAAACAGAAATATCATCACAATTCCAAATGGCATTTTTTTCTTTAGCATATTTACTACAACAGGTATGGTTGAACAGGAACAAAAAGGAGTAATAAAAGCAAAAACAATGGCTGCAAAGGCGGCGATCAATTTGTTACGACCAGCGAGATTTTTCTCGATCTTCTCATAAGGTATATAACCTTGAAGAAGGCTAATTAGGAAAGAAATAACAACGAAAAGAATCGTTAATTCCAGTGCAATATAAAGAAAACTTTTAAGCGCGTCTAACCACATATCCAGAACTCTCCCTTAACTCTCACAAATATAAACGCAGTTATTTTTTGGTTCTTCGGTCTTCGTACCCTCTATAAAAGAGAATTTTTGTAACATTTTACTAAGAAGAGAATCCTGGTTTAAAACGGAAAATTTCCATGCTTCAGAAGATTTTTTCTCCATTTCTTTCTGCTTTATGTTAACAAGAACACCATAATTATAGTGAATCATAATAATACCCCCTGATATTTTTGTTTTAATCAAAAAAAGTTGATTTAATCAATAAAAAATTAAAATTAGGCGCATGCGCATTGGCAGCAAGGGTTTACAGTAGGTTTCTTACCAAGAGTAGTTTCCTTCTCCGAAGGATGGACAAAATACTTCCAAGCCTCTTTTGCAGCCCTTTCGGTTTCTTCCTGGCGCATTTTCATCATTTGAAATACTGTGTACTCATTAAACATTTAGATTCCTCCTATAAATCAAAATATATTTATATATTAATCAAAAAAAATTGATGCAATACTTAAAAAAATTTAGCAGCAAGTTGGTTTGAATACACAGCAAAGTTCGTGCGACAACAAATGGTTAAGTTCCTCTTGATTTAACTCGTAATAACTCCATGTTCCCCGTGTTTCTTTTATTATAATGTTAGCATCTAACAATATTTTTAAATGGTAAGATAGCTTCGATTGAGCCATATCAACCATTGGTGCCAGATCGCATACACACATCGCACCTTTTTGAGTCAAAATATTCATGATCTGAAGTCTCTTTTTATCAGCTATCGCTTTAAATTTTAACTCATACTTTTCAAAGAATGATTCCATGGATATATCTTGTAATTGAATTTCTTCCTTCATCAATTTCACCTACTTTTTAAATCAAATAATCTTGATATATCCATCATATATCCAAAATTTTCATATGTCAATCCAATTTATCAAATAAAATTGATTCAATTTAAATGCCTAAATGTAGCAAATGGCCATTATTGTCTTGAATCAAATTTTTTTGATGAAAGGGTTGCAATTAGAAAAAATTGCTAATATAATGGGATTATAAATCAAAAAAAATTGATTTATCTACATTAAATCAATTTTTTTTGATTTAAATAAACCATTAATGATGAAGGAGCTGGGAAAAGTGGGGTTTATAAAAAAGTTAACAGGTAAAGTAAGTTCAAAGTCGTCAGGTTGTTGTGGTGTAGAAATTAAGGAGATTGAAGAAACTCAAGAAGAGTCTTGTTGCGAAACATCTGAAGCCAATACATCTTGCTGTGAAACCACCAATAAACAGCAACCTTCTTGTTGTTAAGATTAGTTGAAAATAATCCATTTGGAGGGCATATCATGAAAATGCATGTTGGAATCAATGTTACTGATTTAAATAAATCAATTGAGTTTTATTCCAAGGTTTTTAATGTGAAACCAGTAAAAGCTAAACCCGATTATGCAAAATTTTTACTTGATAATCCAGACTTAAACTTTACCTTAAATCTAAAGGACAAAGTATCAGGAAACCAGGTTGGACATTTTGGTTTTCAAGTGGATAATCTCGATGAAGTCCTCCAACACAAAGACCGTTTACAGAATTTAGGTTTTTTTGCAAGGGAAGAGATGGACGTAACATGTTGCTATGCAGCACAAGATAAATTCTGGGTAACCGATCCAGACGGAAACGAATGGGAATTCTTTTATACTAAAGGAAATGTAGAGAGCGTGACGACTGATTCAGTTTGTTGCAATACCAACCAGTAAAAGTAGAAACCAATACGTCTTCCTCTTGCTGTTCTTAAGCTGGGTGAGCACTATGCTCTCCCAGCTCTTTTTTTTGAATTGAATTTTTTCCAATGGAAATCCTAAGCAAAAGCGCGTGAAAAGGAGATTGGTTATGACCGCCGATATAGATTTAAATCCAATGAATGTGTTGAAACCACTCAATATCAATCCAAAAATATTAGATGAGACCAAGCCTTTAACGACTTTTGAAATGGGGAAACTTTGGGCTACCTATATGGGAAACAGCATGTCTATCCAAATCTTAAGTTATTTTCTTCAACATTGTGTAGATGAAGATATTAAGATGGTATTGGAAAATGGTTTAGCCTTATCAAAAGATTTTACACAGAGGATTGAAGGGTTTTTAAAAAATGAAAATTTCCCGATCCCAGTTGGATTTACTGAAGATGATGTAAATCTAGGTGCCCCACGCTTATATGCAGATGAATTTTACGTTCATTATCTAAAATATGCCGCTAAGGCAGGCATGAGTCTTTACGCCGTAGCAGTACCATTGGTTTTGCGGGAGGATATTAGGGAGTTTTTCATTTATTGTAATCAATGTACTACAGTGTTCTTAGGACAAATTAATAATATCCTAATGGAAAAGAAACTCATTGCTGAAGCTCCTATCATTCCAACACCAGATGGAATTGAAAAAGTGAATAAACAAAGTTATTTAAATGGTTTTTTTGGAGATGTCCGACCATTACAGGCCTTAGAAATCATACATCTTTGGGATAATATCGAGAATAACGTCACCAGTATGGCTTTATTATTGGGATTCCATCAAGTTGTCCAAGATCAACAGATAAAGGCATTGTTTAAACGTGGTTTAGATATGACTGATAGAGCGGTTAAACAGTATAAAGAAAAACTGCATGTTGATCACATTCAATCACCGTCATATCTAGACCATTTAGTTTTACCATCTGCCTATCCACCTTTTTCCGATAAGATCATGCTGTTCCATAAAGTGGACATGTTCGCCATGAAGATAAGGTCATTCGGAAACTCAATGGCGGTAACGGCTAGAAGAGATATAAATTTCTTGTATGGAAGAACCCTTGCGAACATTGGCTTATTTGTTGACGATGGTATGAATATCTTAATTGATAAAGGTTGGGTGGAAGCACCGCCAAGGGCTTATGACAGGGATAAGGATTTATAGCTTAATATTATAAGAAAACAAATGTAAGAGCCTAGAACATGCAAGTTATTATGAACTACTTGCATATTTTGGCTCTCGCCTTGCGACGGGTACCATGGGGACGGTTCTGATGGCTCTAGGGGAGCCATCAGAACCGTCCCCATGGAGTTCCTTTGTAGTTCACACTATTTTCCACTTTCACTCAGTTTATAAAAAGTTGTTGGAAACATAAATCCCCGCATTGCGATACGTTTCTTGTCATTTTTCACCGCGTATATTTCCATACCATCTTGAGTTTTTCCAATTTGTCTGCCAAGCTTAAAACGGTCATAGTCATCAGGGTATATGTACTGTTCAGGTTCGGAGGTATATGTTTGGCCATTAAAACTTAATGTTTGTAGAGCATATTGAGTCCCATTGATTATCGTTGTATCAAAGTTCCTGTCCTCATCGTAGATTGGTAATTCATGGCCGCAACCGATGAGTAACAATATAGTAGTAATAGATAATAAATATTTTTTCATTTACCGATTAATTCTTCTTCCTTTTCATAACAGCAATGACTTCTCTTGAGGTGCCTTGGCCGAAACTGGTGTCAAGTAAGCGTAAAATAATCCCCACCTGTGAACCAGGCGGGGATCGCGTTATTATTTAGGTAAGTTTTTAAAATCTCTACAAACAATTGGAAGTGTTGTTGACCAAGGCAGCACTTTATCCAGGGCATTTTTATCTGTTAGATCAATGTTGGGTAACCTCCCAAAAAGAAAGCGAAGATAACAATATGGATTTAACCCATTTTCCTTTGCTGTCTCCACAATACTATAAATAATTGCACTAGCCCTTGCACCTCTCGGTGTATTTGAGAATAAGAAGTTTTTTCTTCCAATCACAAAGGGCTTGATTGAACGCTCACTTCGATTATTATCAATCTCCAAACGTCCATCCTCTAGGTATGCCACTAATTTATCCCATTGATTAAGACAGTAAGTTACCGCCTGACCTAAAGCACTTTTTGGTAACGCTTGTTGCTGCTGTATTTTTAGCCATGACAAAAAAGCATCCAAGACCGGCTTGCTGCGTTCTAAACGTTTTTCGTATCGTTCTGCATGGGATAATTCTTTTAGATCACGCTCAATGCGATATAGTTGGTTACAGTATTGGAGACCTTCTATTGCTGCTGCTCCTGATGTCAGACGCTTTGAAGAAGGCAATACTTTTAAAGCCTCATCAAATTTACGTCGAGCATGGGCCATGCAACCGACTAGTTTTACATTAGGTACCTTATGGTACCCGGCGTATCCATCAACCTGTAAATATCCTTTAAACCCTGACAGGAATTTCTCGGCATTTTTACCTGACCTAGTTTCCTGATAATCGTAAAGGATGATTGAAGGTCCTTCCTTTCCAGTGCGGTAGAGCCAGAGATATGATTTTGACGTGGCTGGCCGACCGGGTTCGTGAAGTACCTGCAGAGTCGATTCGTCCGCATGCAAAATATCCTTTTCCAAAAGAAGTTGATGCATGCGATCATAAAGTGGACTCAACCACCGGCTGGCCCCGTGAATCATCCAATTGGCAAGAGTTTGGCGTGATAACGGTACCCCCAATCTGGAAAATTGCTTTTCTTGGCGATATAATGGCAGCCCATCCACATATTTTTGATTCATAATATGTGCCATTAGAGATGGAGATGCTAAACTTCCCGAATGAACCGGTCTAGGCATTGGTGCTGTTACAATCGGAGTTTCCAATTCCTCTCGCTCACAATGGCGACAAGAATAAATGTGTTGAATATGCTTGACCACTTTCAATTCCGCAGGAATGTATTTCAGTTCCTGGCGTACTTGCGTACTCATTTCATGTAGGTTTCCACCACAACACGAACAAACCTGCTCTTCAGGGGATAGACGATAGTCAATCGTCTCCACAGGCAAGTTTTCTAACATCATTTCACGTTGGCCGCTAACTTTGCGGCGCCGTTGATAGGTAATGGAGTCCAAAGTAGGTTCTGGCAAATCTGGATTGGCTTCTTTTTCGACTTCATTGAAAAGTTCCAATTGATCGGGGTTAGTTCTTTCGCTGGAAAAGCCGAATCTATTTTTCTGCAGAAGGCGAAGCTGTTCTTCAGTCCATTTTAATTTTGCCTCTAACGAGCTCTGCTTTTTTAGCTTCGCCTCTAATTCTGCATTTTGCTTCTCCAGCATTTCCAAGCGTTGCAGAAGTTCTTCAATTGTAGGGGTTGGGGTAGTAGAATTCACTGTCTTTTTCATAAATTTATTATACGACAAAATGGGCGAATTCCCTGATTTTTCATTATTTAAATTACTGTTCTTGCCGTTACAACAGGGTGAGCATGTTTTTGTTCCAATGATAATCCATCGAGGAGCCACCGCAATTGTCGAGGACTAATTTTCAAAGGAGCTGTACTATTACTTTCAGATGGCCAATGAAAATTTCCTCTCTCCAGCCGGCGATAATAAAGCCAAAAGCCGTTATGCTCCCACTGAAGAATTTTTAACTTGTCCCGCTGCCGGTTACAAAAAACAAATAGACTTGAAGAAAAGGGATCTAGTTCGAATTCTTCTTTTACAAGAGCAGCCAATCCATCGATAGATTTCCGTAAATCTGTGCTACCTCGTGCGAGGTAGACACGATCTACCGTAACTTCTTTTAACATACTGATTTCAATGCCTTTACTACTTCCGCCAGTAGTTTTGGATTGAAGCCAGGTTTAACCTCGATGGATGCTGAACCAACTTTAATATTTAATGTTTCATTTTGTTGCTCATCAGATTCTTCTAATGCTATCGGTATCCACTTGTTATTGGATTTTTGGCTTGAATCAGAACTATCGATTTTATAAAGCCAATACTTTAACTGATGAATACTTATTTCATTGATTTCACACCATTTGGATTGGGTTAGACCACTCGTCTTGTAAAGGGCGATCCTCCGCTCCCATTCTTTATACAATTCTAGATTATTTCTCTTGGACATAGAAAACCTCCTCAAACCTTGATTTGAAGAGATTATCTCACAGGTACTATATATGTTAATAGGTGGATTCTATTTGACGCTTACGGTGTCAAAGCAGGAAATCAGTTCCCAGCCATTGTTTCCATATTCATTAAGTCCTTTTTCGAATTCATCTTCATTCAGCTTCCCGCCGAAAAAGCCCCCCGGTTTAAACTTAATTGTTTTATATTCCCATCTTTCCATAAGCTTCCCCCATTTATCATGTATTACATATATTTTACAGTTTTGTACAAGTTATATAAAGCTAGAAGTTATGTGTTAAACATGAAAAGCATTTGAATTGTTTCTTTGTATTTTCGAAGAAAAAAAGGTTTTAGTAAATATTTACAGAATTTAATTTGTGAAGAAAAAATATATAGGAGGCGTTTTTAATGGCTGCTGCAGCACAGGGAATCTTGCAATGGACGTTCATCTCTGAATGTCCAATTCCAAATGATGTGAACGGAATTTTAGTCGATGGGGAAGTGGCGATTGCTGCTTATAAAACAATTCGCGATAGTGCAATCTTCACCAATAAAAGATTAATCGTAAGAGACGCTCAAGGGTTAACTGGAAAAAAGGTCGAGATTTATTCCCTGCCGTATTCTTCCATTAATATGTGGTCAACGGAAAACGCGGGTAGTTTTTTTGATGTGAATTCAGAGGTTGAATTATGGACGAGGGCTGGCCACATAAAAGTAAATCTAAAAAAGGGTGTTGATATTCGAAAGATTGACAAGCTTATTGCCAATGCAATCCTTTAACAAGATATAACTCCTAATTAGTTTAGGGAGCAGGGGAGACGGAGAATATGAAGCGTATGGGATTCGAACCACCAACAGAACACTATGATGAGCGAATAGTGGATATCGATGAGCAAATTTGCGAGTTAATCAAGAAACGGAAAGACCTCTCGAATAATAATCCTGGATTTCCAACCGAAAAACTTATTACAGAGTGGTCCCAAAAATATAGCTTAAATGAATTATTTTTAAATGGTGTGTTTGGACATTTTTATAATGAAGAGTTATTCAAACCGATTGTAGAACCAGAAGGATTTGTTAAAAATATTCCGATCTTGAAATCATTTGAAAGAGCTGATTTGTTTTACACGGTGACATTTGTCCGTCAATTTCAAAATGCCAGTGTGGTTCATCTTACCATTGATCGGGATGATACCGATGAAATGCCAGGAGCTTTTCGGGAACATCATCCTTGGTTTCACCTTTCCATAGATGACGGTGAAGGGACAGATTACGACTGCCGAAATGAAGGCGGGGGCGGTTCAGGTGGGCATACATCCTATACTTATATCATATCACCACCTATTCCAGACGATTTTTCTAACATAAAATTTGTCTTTAAGGAAAGTAAAACTCCATTTAAAGCAAAGCCGACAGGGTTTGAATTCACCATAAAAATGGACGACTAATGGATAGTGCCATAGGGATAGGCTACAAGTAGAAGTGTTAGCGCACTTCTCTTTTTTATTTAATATCTTTTTTTTATTCTTACTTCTCTTTTGGTTTTATTACAATTCGTGGCAAGCTATTTCCTGTCACAGAAATTTGAAATTAAATTGATTGATATGATGTTTTATGTTGGAGTATTCACTACTGCCATATCGCTTTATTTCACTAGTGAAGGGGGGATTGTTACTAATTATAGCGAAGCAGAGACAGCAAGCAGTTTTCAAGGTCTAAAAAGTAAACATACCTTTAAAAGAATAATTGCTTCATTAAACTTGAACTTTATAAACGTAGGGTCAATTTTATTTCCACTCATCGTTATAACAGTCAGCCTTTTTTATTGAAGGGCCTGAAGAGGAAGGGGTTCCTCTAAAGGATACCGGTCCTGTCGCAAATCCTCAAAATGTCATCGAAAATGTAGCCCAATTTGTATTGCAATTTATATCTGTTAACAAATAAGGGGAGAAATTTCTCTTAATTTAGAAATACCACTGAAAATCACTTGAATAGACGGACAGATTCCGACTATTGACTCAAAAAACATAAAAATGGCTGATTTTGCTTAGCTTAATCGGAAAAATTCCGCTTATATACCCCAAATCAGCCCTATTCTACAGTTTAACCGAAAAATTTCCGCTTATTATTATTAATACCAATGGTTACTCATTAAGGACCAGTAAAAAACGAGTGTCAATTTCATATGCAAATTGTAATTATTTGCTGTTGACATTTAGAGAAGAAGATTTATAATTAATGTATCTTTAATTCGAGATATTTAAATTCGAGGTAAAAGGTGAATCTATTTGATATTAGTTGAACTGACAAATCACCGAAGGAGTGTTCATAATGGTAACTTTATATATTTCACCTAGTTGTACTTCGTGCCGGAAGGCGAAAGCTTGGTTTGATGAACATCATATTCCTTACAAAGAAAGAAATATCCAACATGAAGGGCTTACATTGGATGAGATTAAGAATATTCTCCACTTAACAGAAGAGGGTACAGATGAAATTATCTCAACTAAGTCAAAAGTCTTTCAGGAGTTAAATATAAATATCGATTCTCTATCACTTCCAGAATTGTATACGATAATTGCAGAAAATCCTGGACTATTAAGGAAACCCTTAATTCTTGATGAAAAAAGATTAAAAGTTGGGTTTAATGAAGAAGAGATACGGAGCTTTTTACCGCGGAATATGCGTGTACTCCAACTTGATGAAGTCAATGGCTTAATGGAAGAAGCACAATAAATTCTGTGTGCCTGCCATATTTTTTTAAAACTACATCGAAAATAAGAATTGGAAGAAATACTATGAACATACATCCTAAATTTAATTTTTGGAGGAATATAAAATGAATCAACTGAAGGGCATACATCATGTAACAGCTATTACAAGCAGTGCAGAAAAGAACTATGAATTTTTCACTTATGTTTTAGGGATGCGTTTAGTTAAAAAAACAGTCAATCAAGATGATATTCAAACCTACCACCTTTTTTTTGCAGATGATAAAGGCAGCGCAGGTACAGACATGACTTTCTTTGATTTCCCTGGCATTCCGAAGGGTGTACACGGGACAAACGAAATTTCAAAGACATCTTTCCGTGTGCCAAGTGATGCTGCATTAGACTATTGGGTAAAACGTTTTGATCGTTTAGAAGTCAAACATACGGGGATCAAAGAACAATTTGGAAAGAAAACTCTTTCTTTTGTTGATTTTGATGATCAACAATACCAATTGATTTCAGATGAGGTCAATAAAGGAATAGAATCGGGTACACCTTGGCAAAAGGGGCCAATTCCACTTCAATTTGCCATTACTGGTTTAGGGCCCGTCTTTGTGCGAATTGCAAACTTCGATTACTTTAAAGAAATGCTGGAAAAAGTCCTACTGTTTAAAGAGACTGCTCAAGAAGGGTCATTCCATTTGTTTGAAGTAGGTGAAGGCGGCAATGGTGCCTCGGTTATTGTGGAATATAATGCGGTTCTTCCTGATGCCCGACAAGGATATGGAACGGTGCACCATGCGGCATTTCGAGTGGAGGATCGCTCTGTATTAGAAGAATGGATTGAACGGATGAGCAGTTTTGGATTCCATACATCTGGTTATGTCAATCGTCACTTCTTCGAGTCCTTGTACGCAAGAGTTGCTCCACAAATATTATTTGAGTTTGCCACAGATGGTCCTGGTTTCATGGGAGATGAACCTTATGAAACGCTAGGGGAAAAATTATCATTACCTCCATTTCTAGAGCCTAAGCGCGCAGAAATAGAAAAATACGTTCGCCCAATTGATACAGTGAGAAGTACAAAGGAATTCATTAAAGAATAAAACAAACCTGACTTAAATAAAGACGATCATTCTACGCTGAGGAATGATCGTCTTTCATTTTTTTAATTTTGAATAAATCAGTTGTTTAAGTTCGGTGATGACATTTTGAAAGGGATAGTGTTGTAGAAGCATAGCATGATGGAGCGAACTGCCATCAATGACGCCCCAGAAGATGAGAGAAAGTTCTTCCGGATTGCCTTTGCTCATTTTAGAATGGTTTACGATATCCTCCATTGTAGCGACTTGAAAGCCTTTTTGGGCAAAACATTCAAAAGCACTTTTTAGTATCAAGGCTTTTTAATTTTTTTTATAATTCTCAGAGACGATTGGCAATGATGCACCCCCTCAGATATTAATACTCATTCAAAATATTATATAAAAAGGTGTGATATGGCAATTAAATGAATAAGGTACTGCGAGCAGGTTGTTTTTTTTTGAGTTGGGAAAAATAAGAACCCTAAACTTTTTGATTTAGGATTCTGAGATACAAACATAATATATTTCACCCTTTCATTCGCTCGGGCAAATTTTGAATCGATTGAACCACTAAATCGAGCTTGGATTCAATCCGGTAAAGCAGATAAAGGGTCACGACGATGGGAAAGCCTACCTCGCTGACGAGTGGGATGAGTTGGTCCACGAATGTTTACTCCTTCCTTGAAAATTTATTAAAAAGGCCGGGTTCATTGACTGAATCCGGCCTCCGTTTCATTAAACAATCTCATATTCAACGATGTTGCGATCGACGACGCGAGCGCCTTTAGCCTCAACGTAGCGGCCGCTCGCTGATGTGAAGACATCTGCCGCGATGATTTGTTCCATTGCCTGCTTTACTGCTGCTTCGTCAATGGGTTCCTTTGGATTATCCAAGGAAAGGCGGGCTGTCTTGCCGAGCTCCGTGACAAACTGTAATTCTAGTGTTTTTGCCATTGTTTTCACCTCCTTTTCGATTCTTGCACCATCAGATCAGAGTACGGGGTGCACTAATGTTTACTTAAAGGATTAAGCAGTGACTATGGTGTTGTCGCTACGCTCCACTGTGTTTAGTGGATCATTGCATAATGTAGAAATCGCCATCGATGCTTGGAATAATTGATCCCCCGTAACTTCCTTTCTCACGTTACTAAACGTTTTAGACTTGTAGATTGTTTTACCCAAATCATCAAGGCCTACCTCAAACATCAAACGAAGCTTCGTGCCTTCCAAAATTGATTGTGCCATTGTTTCTCACCTCCTTTCACCCTCTATATACCGTTCTAAGGGTGAAAAGGACAGGGGGGGAGGAAATTTTTTAAAAAGCATTTAGGACACATCTGGATTGGCTTGAGTTACATTAGTACATTTACCGATACGTCGACGAACCGTGATACAACCCGTCGACAAAAAGAAAAATAAAAAGAAAATAAAAAAGAAAAATAACAACAATGGAAAGCATTTCAGCCAAGTAAATGCTTTTTTTGTTGAAACAGGGCAACAGGATTGGAAAAAAATACTCTTGGCTAACGACTCAAAACGTGATATTATTTTAAAGCTGACTCATGTGGAGAGCTGTCCGAGTGGCCGAAGGAGCACGATTGGAAATCGTGTATACGTTAATCGCGTATCAAGGGTTCAAATCCCTTGCTCTCCGCCATATGATAGTTTCATATATTCATCTTGGTCGAGCAGTTAGGACTTTTGGTTATAACATATTGGAGGATTAGCTCAGCTGGGAGAGCATCTGCCTTACAAGCAGAGGGTCGGCGGTTCGATCCCGTCATCCTCCACCATTAAATGCGCCCGTAGCTCAATTGGATAGAGCGTCTGACTACGGATCAGAAGGTTATGGGTTCGACTCCTGTCGGGCGCGCCATATATGTTCGGGAAGTAGCTCAGCTTGGTAGAGCACTTGGTTTGGGACCAAGGGGTCGCAGGTTCGAATCCTGTCTTCCCGACCAGTAAAATCACTGCCATCTTTACACTTTGCCGGTGTGGCGGAATTGGCAGACGCGCACGACTCAAAATCGTGTTCCGTAAGGAGTGTCGGTTCGACCCCGACCACCGGTATCATTTAAGACCAGAAAGCCAAAAAGGTCAATGCTCTGAAGCAATTCGAGCGTTGACCTTTTTTCATTTTAATAGACGAATACGATACTCTAATCGTGTAGACAACTATTTACGGTTATTAAGAAACAGAAGCCTTTGGTACAGCCTTAGATTCCTTTAAGAAAATCCAAGAGAAAACAATAAATGTGATAAAGGCAAAGACTCCATTATATAAAAATACTTGACGCATTCCGAGATAGTCACTAGCAACACCGCCAGCAATACTACCGATGATTCTAGCAAGTCCCAAACTAATTAAACCGTTAATTGTCTGTCCAGATGCCTTTAATTCCTTAGGCACTTCTTGATTAATAAAAATAGCCAGTGTTACGGATAATACGATAAAAATTACGCCATGGAACAATTGCATCGGCAGTACCATGAATGGATTATGTACCCAGTAAAGGAGCAGCCAGCGAATGCCCGCGAAGAATGCAGCTCCTAATAACACCACTGGAATACCAAATCATTGGGTAATTTTATGACCAAAAAGCAAGAATGGTATCTCACTTATTGCCGAAACAAGCATGGACCAGCCGAGCAAACTGTTATCTGCGCCTAATTGTTTGTATAAATAGGGAAAAAAGCGTAATAATAGCCAAGAGTCACCTGTATCATAAAATTAATCGTGATATACAGTAGCAGCTTTCGGTTTTTTAATAGTACTAGCAAAGAAACTTTGTTTTTACTAGTCTGGTGCCCCTTTATTTTAGGGAGTTTGGTACAAATTAAAAGTGTCAGAAGCATAATAACTGTAAATACAATAAAAATACTGTTTATATTTCTGCTTGCAATAATACCAAAAACAACAGACATCACGGCATATCCAATTGTTCCTGCCAATCGAATTGGGCCAAAATTCCATTTGGTTTTAGACAGATGTTCCAGGGTGATGGCATCGCTAATCGGGTTGATCGATGACTGAAAAAATGCAGTCAAGCATATTATGATCAATAAATAAAAATATTGATCAGATAGTGGAAATAACAATACCGAAATAGCACTTCCCAGGGTCAGCAATTGCAGGACTTTGTTTTTACTTTCTGACCGATCTCCGATGGTGCCCCAAATAGGTTGAGCAAGAATCGCAATTAAGGGGCCAAAGCTTAAAAGGGTAGCAATCGACGTCTGGCTTAATCCGATATCTTTTAAATAAACGGGCATAAATGTTCCATAAACGGCATTTCCCATATAGGAGATTGCGTACAAACCAAGAAATAATAGATACATATACGAAGATTTTTCTGCCATGACTTCACCTCAGGTGCCTTGTTTTAAAGTTAATTTTACATGGAAACTAGCAATTATTCTATGTGTTAATGAGTATAGGATGTAATTATCGTTTGAAAAAAGGGCGAATTTGACAATATACTGCAGGTTCGATATATTTTTCTTAGGTTAATAGGAAGATGAAGGATCGGAGGCTCACACAATTTTTTACGGCAATTGGGTGGGTCTCCTTTTTCTTTATAAGGAGAGATAATCGATGATGCAAACAGAATTTTCCTATCAAGGTAGTGATGGACTGGAAATTTATGCAGTGAAGTGGGGGGGAGAGAGCTCGGAAAAACCGAGAGCGATTGTTCAAATCTCCCACGGAATGGCAGAGCATGTAAAGCGGTATGATTCTTTTGCAAGAGTGCTAGTTTCACAAAATATATTTGTCTATGGAAATGACCATCGCGGCCATGGGATGACAGGGTCTAAGACAAACAGCATCGGGTATTTTGCCGATGAGGAAGGGTTTGAAAGGGTCGTGAACGATATGGAAGCGCTAACTTCCATCATTGAAAAAGAATATCCCGGCGTGCCGATCTTTTTATTCGGCCATAGTATGGGTTCGTTTTTATCGAGGCGGTACATTCAACTTTACGGAAACAGGCTTGCTGGCGTTATTCTTAGCGGTACAGGCGGGGATCCTGGAATCATAGGGAAAATCGGCAAGATGATAGCAGCGCGTGAGAAGAAAAAGAAGGGCAGCAGAACGCCGAGTCCATTAATGAACAAACTCACCTTTGGCAGCTATAATAAAGCGTTTAAACCAACCCGGACAGATTTCGATTGGCTCAGCAGAGATGAACAGGAAGTAGATATGTATATAGCTGATCCTTTATGCGGTGGTGTTTTTACTGCCGGATTTTACTATGACCTGCTCGAGGGTCTTGAAACGGTAAATAAACCTGAAAATATTATGGCGACACCGGCCAGTCTGCCGATTTTTCTCATTTCTGGCAGCAAGGATCCCGTTGGGGGAGACACGAAAGGGGTCCTTAAGTCCTTCCAGGCGTATAAGGCGGAAGGGATGCAAAATGTTACGTATAAATTTTATGAGGGTGCCCGCCATGAATTGCTGAATGAAACAAACAGGGAAGAAGTCCAAGACGATGTTATTCATTGGATTGATACCCATTTGAGATCAATAGGGTGACTGGGCACCATCCAAATCCATGTTAACTTTTATGGGGAACAAAAAGGCAAGCAACCTGGAAAGATTGCTTGCCTTTTGCTGATTTATTTCTGATTTCCGGTAGTTCCGTTGTTGCCATTGCTGCCGACTTTTACAGTGTTGGAGGATTTGTTACCCGCATTGTCAACGGCAATAACTTCGACCGTTTGGCCATTTTTTACTGGCTGGTCTAGAACGAAGGAAGTTTCACCCTTTACATATGGTTCTTCTGAAACACGTTCACCATCAACCTCAACATACCAGTAAGCCACACCACTTGTTTTATCCGAAACATCCACAGACACTGTTTTGCTGTCTGTGCCTAAGGTTGTTTTAAGTTTAGGAGATGTTACGTCAAGTTTTACTGGCAAT
Organism: Neobacillus sp. B24; assembly: GCF_055381825.1. Classification (NCBI taxonomy): domain Bacteria; kingdom Bacillati; phylum Bacillota; class Bacilli; order Caryophanales; family Bacillaceae; genus Neobacillus; species Neobacillus sp. B24. The sequence continues at coordinate 1,539,662 of NZ_AP035777.1, forward strand.
GTAACGATTTGTGGTTTAGCACCTTCATAGTCAAGAGTTGCTGCTACCTGCAAGTAATATTGGCCTTCAGGAGCTCTCTTACCGTTAAGCATTGTACCATCCCAAGTCCAGTCAGAGAATAGGTAGTACATTGCGCCTCTTCCGCCATCATAGTAGTTTTTAGGTACTTCTACTTCTGAGGCAATTTCTTTTACTACCTTGCCATCAGTATTCACAACATTTAAATTAAATTTCTTTGCATTGCGAAGGAGAGATAAAATGTAAGTTGCCTCATCATTTGTCCCGTCACCATTTGGTGAAATGGCAATAAGATTTGGATTCAGGTTACCAGTTGCTTGATCAAATCCCAAGAAATCGTAGCTGCCGCCGCCAACAGGCGTTACAACTCCTGTGTATCCGTAGTAAGACATTGGATCCCAAGCAGGGGTGTCTACAATTGGTGCCGCATTCCAATCACCTTTAAAGCCAGCGTAAGGGACAACTAAGTCCGGATTTGAATCCGTTGGGTCCGTTAGTTTTACAAAACCTTCTAACCAATAACCATTCGTGAAATAGGATTTTAAATCTGCATCCCAGTCGCTAACATCAACAGTGACGTCAAATGATTTTGTTCCCTTTGCAGGTACTTCGATTGTACTGGTTGTCTTACCATTAACAGTTGCAACCTGCCCTAAATCAATTGCACCGAACATGTTAGGTGCTGAAACAAACACGCCACCGCCGTTAATAGGAGAATCTGTTTGTGCACTTGCATTGACATCATATGTTACAGCATTGTCAGAGTAGTTTTCTGCTGTAAGGGTAAATGTTACCGTATTGCCTTTAACCTCTTTAAGAGCTACTTTTGCTTCGCCAGTTTTTGAATCTGTCACCGTTACAGGCGTTGTTAATGCTGCATGAAGCTGCATTAACCCAGCTCCTTGACGGCGAGGAGATACTGGTGCTCCATCAAAATCAACTGGCTTCGCTGTATTTAATAGGAATTTCTTTGCAAGCTTTGCTCTTGCCGCCCCATTAAGACCAAATTCTTTATCAACTCGTTCTAAAACTAAGGCTGATCCACCGGACACGTGTGGAGCTGCCATTGATGTACCACTCATAATTTGGTATTCATCATGATTTGCAGTAGAGTAAATTTGTCCGCCTGGTGCTGTGACTTCTGGTTTGAAATCAAGGTTTGGTGTAATACCCCATGAACTGAAATCACTCATTTTGCCTGCTGCACTGTTCGGTACTGCAGTTTTTTCGCCACCGAAGGTAACTGTAACTTTTTGGCCTGCTTTAAGTGCTGCTGCAAAAGTATCTCCATCGGATTTCAACATGAATAATTGAGGAATGGTGATTTTAGCATCTGTTGCCATATTTACTGTTCCATCTGTGTTGTTGTAAACAATGACACCTGCTGCTCCAGCAGCCTGTGCATTCAATGCTTTCGTCACAAAATCTAATGTACCCCGTTGAATTAGTGCGAATTTGCCTGTCAAGTCCTTACCTGCAAAATCAGCAGGAGCTCCAATACCCGCATGAACTAATTCAAAGCTTTCTCCAATTTTAGGAGCTGTTTGTCCTGCAGACAGGAACATAGTTTGTTTTGCTTCGCCCCCATTAATTGAAACATTGGCAGCATCAACAGTTAACGTGGTATTTTCGTATGAAGCTACTGAAATAGAATCATAGGATACACCTGGTGCTCCCACTACACCATAGTCAGGATTGGATGCATATGGGTAGAAATAGCCGTTTCCAAAGTAAGTAGAGTTACCTGCTGAAATCGACATCACCACTCCGTTGTCAACCGCGCGTTTCACGGCTTGTTGCTCAGGAGATTCAGCATCAACGAATCCGGCAGGAGAACCAAGACTCATATTTAGTACATCTGCCCCAAGCTTAAGTGCATCATCAATCGCTTTAATATAAATATCGCCATAAGTGGTTGCTTCATTTTCACCAAAGACACGTAAAGCTAATAATTGCGCTTCTGGAGCAACACCCTGGATGCCTCCGTTTCCTTCGTCACCGTTTGCGGCAACGGTTCCAGCTACGTGCATTCCATGCATCCCGGTATCCACATTGTCATCAACGATGTCATCATTACCATCATAATAGTTCCAGCCGTAAGGAACTTTCTCAGTCCAAAAATGTCCAGGGAGACTAGACTCAACAATCTCACTGTTCACTTCAGCCTCAGACAATTCTGCTTCGGAACTATCTGTTAATGTAAAGTCTTTATGGGAAGGATCGATACCGGAGTCAATGATCCCGACAACCATTCCCTCGCCTTTGTTCTCGAAATCGTTCCAAGCTTGTTGAGCCTGAACCAGTTCTTTACTGTATTTCATATCAGGCTTTTCAGTTGGAAGTGTATACTCTGTGGCCATATAGACTTGTTTTACTCCGGATACTTCCTTGATTTTTTCAATATCACCGTATTTCACTTTGGCACTAAAGCCGTTTACGATGGCATTAAATTCTTGCTCGTATTTAATGCTGACATTTTTCCCTTTGATTTTATCTTTTGCCGCTTTTTGTTGGTTTTTCGCAGCCTTTTCAAGCTGTTTACGCTCTGCTTTAGCTAGCTTATCATATTTTACACCTTTTTTCGTTGCGGTTTGTACTGGGGCACTGCCATCCAATTCAACAATAACGCGAACTTCTTTATTTGGATCCACACTTTGGAGGTCAGTGGCCTTGAGGCCTGTTTTCGATAGCGTCGGCTTATGTAAATCTAATTGTTTCGGTGTAAGATTACCTGTTGCAGCAAAACCGCTACTGCCAATCGATAATAATGAAACTAGTAAAATTGCAGTGATTTTATTACCCATGTTACTCCTCCTTTAATTTTTTTAAATAGAAAAATAGTAGATGTAGCCCCCTTTTTACTAGTGTAATTATACTGAAAACAAATAATTTTCAGTATAATTACACTATACTAAATTACTATTTTTAGTAATAGCGCAAAAAGTCGCAGTAAAAAAGCGCTATTCTCCTAACGTTGTAGATTCTTGTCTGTTCTTTTCACGGGAAAGAGGACTATTGCATAGGTATTTAGTCGAAACTACAGAGGTTATTGGGAAAAATCAGCTTTTTTACAATGAAAATTCACTAGAAATAAATAGAAATTTCCCGAAAAGTATTTTGGTTTTAGAGGTTTAGCGTATGAGGGATATGAGGATTTTGGACTAAGTATTCTAATGCTTGCGCTTTTAAAATAGTATAGAAAAAAAGTTTAAGTCAGTTTCGTGCCATTTCTCTGTTTCTAACTGATGATACTACAAAAGTAATAGAATCTCAGGAAAGATTGTAAAAATGTCGTATAGCCTATTTAAAAAAAAGGTTATATATATAGTTTATAAGCATTTACCTGGGGGTGGAGTCAATGGAGAAAAATACTCATGTGATCTATAATGGAAAAGATTATGAAATCATTTATACATACACTTCTGGATACTGTGAAATAAAAGAAAGGGATTCATTATTTAAAGTGGAATTGGTTCCGATCGAGGAATTAACGAAGGCTTTAAGTTGAATTAGTCCTCATCTTATATAAAGCGCAAAAAGGAGAACACATCTATTTGTGTTCTCCTTTTTACTCAGATCACCCTACGTCTAATTTTGCAACAATTGTTGCTAGAACTTGGAGCAATGCATTAATATTCACAGCGATTTGTGTATCGGTTGCTTTAACCTCTACATTTTTAGAACCATGAATAACCGTCTTTTGTGTGTTGCGTTGTCTGTTTTTAAATAATTGTTTCAGGTCTTCGACCACTGCGGCACCCTTTGTCGAGTCTCCAAGAGTAATGGTGATGACAATGGCAATGGCAGCTTGAATGGCTGCTTGTAAGGATAGTGCAATTTGCGTATCAGTCGTGTGGACGTCCACTTGCTCAGAATCTTTTATAATAATCCACTCATATGATTGTTGTTTGTTTGTAAATACTTGATCGGCTTCTTGCATGACTTCTGCTTCCGATTTACCATCTTTATCGCATTGATCTAATGCTCTCCATTTTTTTTCAGTCATTTTTTTCACCTCTCCCAATTTTTGTCTTTAAGCAATGTCTAACTTAACCACTAAGGAAAGCAGCACTTCAAGTAGAACATTAATGTTTACGGCAATATCAGTGTCAGATGTTTTCACATTAATGTCTTTTGAATTTTCGATAACAATTTTTTGCTTATTACTTTGTTCAGAGTCAAAGTATTGCAGTAAATCTTGAGCAATACTATTCCCTTTGTCATTATCAAAAATAGTAATTCGTAGGACTAAGGCAATGGCTAGCTGCAGAGCGATTTGTAGGGATGCAGATGCTTGAGTAGCAGTAGTGTGGACACAAATATTGCAGGACTCTTTAATGTAAATTAATTCATCTGAATCTTGCTCCATTGCTGCAAATTGATTGGCATCTTGAGTAACATCGGCTTTGTGAGAATCTTTGTTCTCAGGGTAATACCCGTACGGAACATGTTCCATCGATTTATCCTCCTTTGACTTATCTTCGAATGAATGGTCCTCAAAAGGCTTGAAGTCATGAGTCTTATCCTCATATGGCATAAAGTCATGAGGCTTTTCCTCATAATGGTGATTTCCATGGCCTGCTGGTTCATGGTAATAAGTCTCGTGGTCATGGTAGTGCACGTCAGATGACTCTTCGCGTGATTTTCCTTTATATTCATCTTTGTAGTGCTTCTTGTCTTTATCTGAAGAATGCTTTTTCTTTTTGTTCGATTTATTTCATAAAAAAAATAACGCCCATCTTGAGCGTTATTTGAATTATACATTTTTACTATTGGATGAGGATTCGCTATTCACAAATGCATCTACCTGTTTTCTTAGGTCATCGACTAGTTCTTTAATCATTTGTTTCTCATCAGCTGATAGTTTGCTTTTGCCTTCTTCTAAATTGATTCCATTTGTCTTAAAGATATCGCTAACCAGCAGGTCAATTAGTTTATTTGGAATATTAGGATTTTGAGGCACATCACTCATATTTATCACTCCCTAAATTATTCTTACTATTGCAGAGTATGCGCCTTGTACTAAGAATTCCTGCACGAATATCACGGGTAGTCATTTTAAAGTGAAAATTAGAGGTGGGAGGCAGACAGGAGCGGATAAAATGAAAAAACGCAGCGCATCGTTCTTAATCGAAACAATACACTGCGTTAGCTATGTATGGAGCGGGTGATGAGAATCGAACTCACAACAACAGCTTGGAAGGCTGTGGTTTTACCACTAAACTACACCCGCAAATAGAAGTTATAACATGAAGATATGTTGGTCATGGCCTTTTTATCACCTAAAATTTATGGCAAACAGGTGAACAACTGACTTTTATAATATTACACACTATCTCCACATTCGTCAAGAAAAAAACTCGAATTTTGTCGAAAGATTTTCTTCGTCAAAAAAAGATGCCTATTGGCACCTTAGTATTCGGTATGTTGCTTCGCCTCCATGGATTTGCACGAACATATTCATCAGTGACTCTGTCAGTTTGTCAGCATTTTCCATGTCTGTTGATGGCCGTAAATAAATGATTTGCAGGGCATTTTTTGTATGAAAGGTAACAGCAGTCCTTTCTGAATCGACAAACGGACTGCCAAACGGGCCGTTTTGGTCGGCTGTTAGAATAAGCCGGTCTAAAGAATTGCTTCTGCCGTTCAGGCCTATGTATTCCTCACCAGCTTTTCCAAGGCGAATTTCCACCGGCCCCTGCAGCAAATCGACATCGTAAAGGCCGATTGGCACCTGATATTGCAGCGAGAAGAAATTATATAAGTCCACCGCACTTTGACCAGAGGCAAAATAGTTTTGCTTTTTTACTCTTCTAAATAATGCCTCTGCGGAATGACGGTACCTGTTCGGATCTTTTCCTGTCTTTTTAAAAATGGTTCGCCATTCGTGAATTCCCGGTACGTCAGCTACACTTTTGTCCTCCAAGTCAAAGTAAATGGACTCCTGAAAAAGCTGCAGCCGGCCTTTCAACATTTGTGGCGATTCCCCGACCGTAATATTACTATACTCAATGATTCCCACTTTAAAATCGGGAATCCGTTCTGATATTTCCGCTGAAACACGAATTTCCAACGTTTCCACCTCCAAAATTGCTTGAAAATAGTTTATCATAGATAGATGTGAAACCAATAAATTCAACTTTTATATAGATCAAATTTTTAAGAAGGGAGGTTTGTGGTATGAATGTTCATAAATTAAAAGAAGAAATTATTGCCTATAGTAAGGAAATCGGCATTGATAAAATCGGTTTTACTACGGCCGACCCGTTCTTGGAATTGAAGAATCGCCTGCTTCGCCAGCAGGAGCTTGGTTACCAATCCGGCTTTGAAGAGCCTGATATTGAAAAACGGGTTACACCCACGTTGTTGATGAATGGTGCCCAATCAATCATATCCATCGCTCTTGCCTATCCTGCCAAAATGACCAATCGCGTAGAGAGTAAAAAAGGCGCGCGTCGGGGCATGTTTGCTCGTGCTTCGTGGGGCCAGGATTATCATCATATTTTACGAGACAGGCTGGGGAAACTTGAGGCGTTTATTTTATCAAAAGTACCGGAGGCCAAGTTAAAATCGATGGTCGATACAGGGGAATTGTCAGACCGGGCTGTAGCGGAACGGGCAGGAATCGGCTGGAGCGGAAAAAATTGCGCAATCATCACGCCGGAGTTCGGTTCGTATGTGTATATCGGTGAAATGATTACGAATTTACCGTTTGCGCCGGATGCACTAGTTGAGGACCAATGTGGCGACTGCACCAAATGCTTGGACGCATGTCCGACCGGAGCGTTGGTCCAGGGCGGACAAATCAATGCCCAGCACTGCATTTCGTTTTTAACTCAGACGAAGGAACTGATTCCCGATGAATTCCGTGAAAAAATCGGCAACCGTATTTATGGATGTGATTCCTGCCAGACTGCCTGCCCGCATAATAAAGGAAAGAACTATCATTTTCATGAGGAGATGGAGCCGGACCCCGAAGCCGTTAAACCTTTATTAAGGCCAATTTTAAAATTAAGCAATCGCGAATTCAAACAGAAGTTTGGATATCTGGCCGGTTCATGGCGAGGGAAGAAGCCGATTCAACGGAACGCGATGATTGCCCTGGCCCATTTTAAAGATGAAACAGCCGTGGATGACTTGGTTGATGTGCTAGAAAACGAAGGAAGTCCTGTTGCCAAGGGGACAGCGGCTTGGGCGCTTGGCAAAATTGGCGGCGAAGTGGCCCTTGCTGCTTTGGAAAAAGCTCGTGAACGAGAAAATGATGCTGCAGTTATAAAGGAAATTGAAAAAGGTTTGAAATTGATACGAAGTTGAGATGAGTGAACTTAGGGTTCGCTCTTTTTTTATGCCCTTAGCCCCAATTATGAAAATTTCAGTTGCTTCTGATTTTAAAAGCCGCCGAGTTTCATATGAATGAATGGAAGGGAGTGGGGAAAATATGCATAAATCACTTCAAGACTTGTTCCAATTCAGGGTTCAGCAATTTGTTTCAAGTGGGCGAAGTGCCAGCGATTATTTTTTAAAAGCGGAGCGGAAGCTAGAGACGATGGCAAAACGATCGGCTGAGATTGTCAAAGTGAAGGCAACTGGAAAAATAATTGAAAGCAACGATGAAGATGAATTTCAAACCATTAAATATCAAGCTCATTATCAATATTTGGTTAAGCAAAAAGGCGAGCTTTATATGGAGGAAGAGGGAGAGGAAAGAATCGCCAAGTTCTATCAGGGTGCACTCATCATGGATGAGGAAATGACCCCGCCTGTTTATACAGGGTACCAATCGGAAGGCTCCACACCGGAAGACGAAGGTGATGAGCCAACCGAAGAACGGATTAGTTACCAATATAACCGACGTAATGCCGTCCAGTATGCCGAGCGTTGGTGGAATAGCTATAATCCTGCCTATATTAAATTTGAAAATGATTGTACGAACTTTATTTCGCAATGCCTGCATGCTGGGGAGGCCCCAATGCGGGGATATCCTAATCGCGGCACAGGCTGGTGGCTGCAGAGTAAAAACTGGAGCTACAGCTGGGCGGTCGCTCACTCGTTAAAAACCTATCTGCCAAATTCCAAGCTCGGCCTTAGGGCAAGAGAGGTCAGTTCCCCAGACGAATTGCTATTAGGGGATATCATTTGCTATGATTTCGAGGGGGACGGCAGGTTCAACCACAATACGATAGTGACTGGAAAAGATGCATACGGGATGCCGCTTGTGAATGCCCACACCTACAACAGCAGGCAGCGCTATTGGGCCTATGAGGATTCCTCTGCCTATACCCCAAATATTAAGTACAAGTTTTACACCATTGTGGATGGATGAGGCTGTGTTCTTGAAGGGGAAAAGGATAGTGGTATAATAGCAGGTAGAGTTTTAATTTGAGGTGAAAGTCATGCCAGTGCATGTAGTTTTATATCAGCCAGAAAACCCGGCAAACACCGGTAATATTGCCCGTTCCTGCGCGGCAACTAATACTACGCTTCATCTAATCCGCCCATTAGGTTTTTCTCTCGAGGATAAAACGTTAAAACGGGCCGGCCTTGATTATTGGGAATTCGTAAATATCCTTACTTACGATTCGTTAGATGACTTTTATGAAAAAAATGCCGGCGGCCAATTTTTCTATTTAACTAAACTTGGCCAAAAGGACCATACAGCTGTTGATTACAGCGACCACAACAAGGATTACTTTTTTATTTTCGGCCGCGAAACAACAGGGCTGCCACAAGAGGTCATTGAAAAAAATAAAGATGTCACGTTAAGAATCCCGATGAACGATAATGTCTCTTCTCTGAATTTATCCAACACAGCGGCGATTTTGATTTACGAAGCCTTAAGGCAGCAAAACTATCCAAATCTAAAATAGAAGGAAGGGGTCCGGCAACAGGGCCTCTTTTTTTCAAAAAAGAAAGGACGAATTTCAAATGAACGAAGTAATCAAAACCATCCTCAACCACCGCTCACTTCGGCAGTTTGAGGACAAGCCATTAAGTGATGAGCAAATAAGAACAATTGTCGAAAGCGCCCAGGCTGCTTCGACGTCAAGTTTTATCCAGGCCTACTCGATTATCGGCGTCAAGGATAAAGAGAAAAAGAAGAAGTTGGCGGAGGTTGTGGGTAATCAACCATATGTGGAACACAATGGTCACTTCTTTGTGTTTTGTGCTGACCTTTATCGCCATACCCTTATTGGTGAGCAGGAGCAAAAAGATGTACTCCCATCAATTGAAAGTACAGAGAAATTTATGGTTGGCTTGATTGATGCAGCGCTGGCAGCGCAAAATGCGGCCCTTGCTGCTGAGTCAATGGGGCTGGGGATTTGTTACATAGGCGGCATCCGCAACAATCTGGAAGAAGTTCAAAACATGTTGAAAACGCCGGAGCGGGTCATTCCGTTATTTGGTCTTGCCGTTGGCTATCCGACGAACATAACCGGGCAAAAACAAAGACTTCCGTTTGAACACATTTATCACGAGGATGAATATCAGCAGGATCAAGAGACCTATCTGAACCAGCTAAAAGAATACGACCAACTCATTTCGAACTACTATCGCGAAAGAACAGGCGGAAAGAGAGCGGACCGCTGGACTGAACAAATGGCCAACATGCTCGAGCGCAAATCAAGGATGTATATGAAGGAATTCATTCAAAAAAATAAACTGGATTTAAGATAAAAAAATGGCTGCCCATAAAAAAGGCAGCCATTTTTTTGTTAAGCTTCGCACGCATAAATTAGAACTGCGCCTCATGAACCGTCCTAACGGAATTGCCAGTCGGCGAGTTTTCATCTATGCACCTGGTTTATCATTATACCCTGAAGTGAAGATTGCAGCCAAAAATGCGACCATGACTAATAGGATTAAGAATAAGCTCATGTTATGTAAATCCCCCTTCGTTAATACACATATAGTAATATTATAGCCTAACTTAAAAAAATGAAAAGGGTTAGATGTTATAAACATAGCAAAAAAAGAAAAACAACCCATCGTGACGCATGTTCGATTGACCAAGTGCATAGAGTATATTAATCGTCTCTGATTAACTACAGGGGGAGGGCTATATGGATATTTTAAGAAAAATCGAGAGGTATCGTGAAGAAGAGGAAAAACTTCGCTGGGAAGGAACATTCTCCGATTATTTACAGTTGTTAAAGGAAAAGCCATGGGTAGCGCAGTCGGCACATTCTCGAGTATATAATATGATCAAAGATGCTGGAATTGAAGAAGTTAATGGGACGAAGAAATACAATTTTTTCAGCAATGAATTATTTGGACTTGAAGAAGCTTTGGAACGCCTCGTAGAAGAGTATTTTCACCCAGCGGCGAAACGTTTAGATGTCAGAAAACGGATATTACTGTTGATGGGCCCGGTAAGCGGCGGTAAATCCACGCTTGTAACCATGTTAAAAAGAGGCCTTGAAAAATATTCGCATTCAGAACGGGGGTCCGTTTTTGCGATAAAGGGCTGCCCAATGCATGAGGACCCACTTCATTTGATCCCGCATCACTTGCGTAAGGATTTTCATGATGAATATGGAATCCGGATTGAAGGGAATCTGTCCCCGCTCAATATGATGCGGTTGGAGCAGGAATATGGCGGCAGAATTGAAGATGTGTTAGTTGAACGAATCTTCTTCTCCGAGGACAAACGGACCGGAATCGGAACCTTCAGTCCTTCTGATCCGAAGTCTCAGGATATTGCCGACTTGACAGGAAGTATTGATTTCTCCACCATTGCCGAATATGGTTCGGAGTCAGACCCACGGGCCTACCGTTTTGACGGGGAGCTTAATAAAGCGAACCGCGGGATGATGGAATTCCAGGAAATGTTGAAATGTGATGAAAAATTCTTATGGCATTTGCTATCCTTAACACAGGAGGGCAATTTCAAAGCAGGCCGCTTCGCGTTAATCTCAGCAGATGAGCTGATTGTCGCACATACAAACGAAACAGAATACCGCTCGTTTATCTCCAATAAGAAAAATGAAGCACTCCATTCCAGAATTATCGTGATGCCAATTCCTTATAATTTAAAAGTGTCCCAGGAAGAGCGAATTTATGAAAAAATGATCCGTGAAAGCGATGTGGCGGATGTTCATATTGCACCGCATACATTGCGGGTGGCGGCCATGTTTACGATACTGACCCGCTTGAAGGAGCCTAAAAAGGGCGACATTGATTTGATTAAGAAAATGCGCCTATATGACGGTCAAAATGTGGAAGGCTTTAATTCGGCTGATGTTGATGAACTGAAGAAGGAATACGTGGATGAGGGCATGAGCGGTATCGACCCGCGCTATGTCATTAACCGGATTTCCTCCACGATTATCCGTAAGGAAGTTCCATCGATTAATGCCCTTGATGTCCTGCGTTCGTTAAAAGACGGGCTCGACCAGCATCCATCGATCACAGCCGAGCTTCGTGAACGCTATATGAATTATATTTCACTGGCACGGAAAGAGTATGACAATATTGCCAAGAAGGAAGTTCAAAAAGCATTTGTTTACTCATATGAAGAGTCTGCCAAGACATTAATGGATAATTACCTTGATAACGTAGAAGCGTACTGCAACAAAGCTAAGATGCGCGATCAGTTAACGGGTGAAGAAATCAATCCGGATGAGAAGTTAATGCGTTCAATTGAGGAGCAAATTGGTATTTCCGAGAATGCGAAAAAAGCGTTCAGGGAAGAAATTTTAATTAGAATCTCCGCCTTTGCCCGAAAAGGCAAGCGGTTCGACTACAATTCACATGACCGCTTGCGGGAAGCGATTCAAAAGAAACTGTTTGCTGACCTGAAGGATGTCGTCAAAATTACTACATCAACAAAAACGCCAGATGAACAGCAGTTGAAGAAGGTTAACGAGGTTGTAGCCCGTTTAATCGAAGAACATGGCTATAACTCCACCTCTGCGAACGAATTGTTACGGTATGTTGGAAGCTTATTGAATAGGTAATGGAAATAGACTGGCGGAAACCTCTGCCAGTCTGTTTTTTTCATATTTAAACTATGTAAAAAGGATAATACAAACCGGTTGATTGTAGCGGAAGGCAACAGACAAGTAAAAAAGCTCGTCCATTTTCATAGGCGAATTAACTAATTGTCGAAATAATTTGTAAATTATTCTTTGTTTCTGCATAGGATAAAGTAATCCATTTTTATATCCATTTTTTCATTCGCGTTATTGTATGTTAGTGATTCCAATGTGTGCATGTCAAACTTAATATTTTTTTCAAGGAGGGGTTTGTAATGACTGACAACAACCATCAATTTGTGATTTCGAAAGAAGATTGGTCCCTCCACCGTAAAGGCCACGATGACCAGCAGCGGCATCAGGAAAAAGTGCAGGAGGCCATTCGCAATAATTTACCTGACTTAATTACAGAAGAAAGCATCATCATGTCTAATGGTCGCGATGTGGTAAGAATTCCAATACGTTCACTCGACGAATATAAAATTCGTTATAATTATGACAAAAACAAACACGTGGGCCAAGGTGACGGGGACAGTCAAATCGGGGACGTAGTGGCGCGTGACGGATCGAGCGGGCAAAAAGGGCCGGGAAAAGGGCAAGGCGCAGGAGACCAGGCCGGGGAAGATTACTTTGAAGCGGAAGTCTCACTTATGGAACTGGAGGAAGCATTATTCAAGCAACTGGAGCTTCCCAATTTAAAACGAAAAGAAGAGCAGGAGCATCTTGTCGAAAATATTGAATTCAATGATATCCGGAAAATCGGACTAATGGGGAATATTGATAAGAAACGCACAATGATGACCGCCTTTAAACGAAATGCAATGAGCGGCAAGCCAGCCTTTCATCCTATTTATAAGGAAGATTTAAAATTTAAGACCTGGAATGAAATCGTCAAGCCGGATTCCAAAGCGGTGGTCATCGCAATGATGGACACAAGCGGCAGTATGGGGATTTGGGAGAAATATATGGCACGCAGCTTTTTCTTCTGGATGACACGGTTTTTACGGACGAAGTATGAAACAGTGGAAATTGAATTTATTGCCCACCATACCGAAGCCAAGGTCGTATCGGAAGAAGATTTCTTCTCCAAGGGTGAGAGCGGTGGTACAATCTGTTCTTCTGCCTACCGAAAGGCATTGGAAATTATTGAAACAAAATATCCACCACAGAAGTTTAACATTTACCCATTCCATTTTTCCGATGGGGATAATCTGACATCAGACAATGCACGTTGTGTCAAGCTGGTGGAGGAATTAATGAAGCTGTCCAATATGTTCGGCTATGGGGAGGTCAATCAGTATAACCGGCATTCGACGCTCATGTCCGCCTATAAAAACATCAAAGATGAGCGGTTCCGCTACTATATCCTCAAGCAGAAAGCTGACGTATTCCATGCGATGAAGAGCTTCTTCCAAAATGAAGACTCTGAAGTATTTGTATGATGAGATGCGGGACGTTAATTTCCACATAAAAAATCGACAGGTAAGAAGTACCTGTCGATTTTTTCTTGTATTAATTGGTATAGACAACTATACCTAGTGCATGCTAAAATGAACGTATCAACCGAAAGGAAGTTTTGAACATGGATATTAAGCCTATTCTACTCAAAGGTATGCGTGTTTATTCGGAAACTGGAATTATTGAAAATGGCTATATAAAAATAAGTGATAAAAAAATTATCGAAGTAGGGGCGGTAGAAGACCTCAAGGAAGACACAGGCTTTGACGTAGTAGTCCTGCCGTCTGATTACCATGCTGTTCCCGGCTTTATTGATGTCCATATCCATGGAGCGGCCGGTGCCGATACAATGGATGCTACAAAAGAAGCCCTTGATACAATGGCAACTGCCTTGCCAAAAGAAGGGACCACTAGCTTTTTGGCAACGACTATGACTCAGGAAACAGGCCAAATTGAAAAGGCGTTGGAAAATGCCGCCCAATATGTAATAGATCAGCCATCCGAGGGTCAAGCAGAAGTTCTTGGTGTCCATCTGGAAGGACCGTTTGTAAATCCAAATATGGCTGGGGCTCAGCCGCAGCAGTATATTATTGACCCAGACCTGGAATTATTTAAAAAATGGCAGAAAATCGCGAATGGCACGATCAAGCAGGTCACTGTTGCTCCGGAACAACCTGGCGGTATGGAGATGGTGCGCTACTTAAAGGAAAACTCCATCATCGCTTCGCTTGGACATACCCATGCAACATATGAACAGGTCGGACAAGCAATTGAGGCTGGTGCCAGTCAGGTAACCCATCTGTATAACCAAATGCGGGGGCTGCATCACCGTGAGCCAGGAGTTGTCGGTGCCGCTTTTTTACGAGACGAACTAAAAGCCGAACTCATTGTGGACGGCGTTCACTCCCGTCCAGAAATGGTGAAACTTGCCTACCAACAAAAGGGCAGTGATGGATTAATTTTAATTACAGATTCTATGCGGGCAAAATGCCTGAAAAACGGTCAGTATGACCTTGGCGGCCAGGAAGTAACGGTTAAGGACGGAAAAGCAGTGCTTGCTGACGGTACTCTTGCGGGGAGCATTTTGAAGTTAGGGCACGGTGTTAAAAATATTGTTAATTTTGCAGGCTGCACTTTGGCAGAGGCAGTGGAAATGGCCTCAGTGAATCCAGCCAAACAGCTAAACTTGTATGACAGAAAGGGCAGTATTGCCCAGGGGAAAGACGGGGACATCGTAGTCCTAGATGATAACATGGAGGTTTCCATGACTTATTGTCGAGGAGGACTAGCTTTTAAAAGGGAGATGGAAGATCAATGAAGCTAATCGAAGTAAAAGACTATAACGACATGAGCCAAAAAGCCGCCCAAATGATCATTGAAAAGATTCGCCAAAACCCGAGCATGAATCTGGGACTGGCAACAGGCGGAACGCCGGTGGGAACCTACCAGTCTTTAATCAAAGACCATCAACAATATGGAACATCCTATCAAAACATCACCACCTTTAATCTTGATGAATACATTGGGCTTACGGGTGACAACCCAAACAGCTACCGATATTTTATGAATGACAAGCTGTTTGACCATATTGATATTGATAAGAACAATACCCATATTCCGAATGGCAATGTAAACGATATGGCTGCAGAGTGTGCCCGTTATGAAAACCTGATTGCCGACCATGGCGGTATTGATTTGCAAATTCTTGGGATTGGCGGTAACGGCCACATTGGGTTTAATGAACCAGGAACCTCATTTGATTCCACCACCCATATCGTTCAATTGGCCGCTTCAACGATTGAAGCAAATGCCAGATTCTTTGAGCAAATTGAAGATGTACCAACACAGGCGATTACGATGGGAATTGCAAGTATCATGCGCAGCAAAGAAATCCTTTTGTTAATCTCAGGGGAAAATAAGCGGGCAGCCTTGGACCAGTTGTTAAACGGCGATATCACGGAGCAATTTCCAGCATCTGTATTAAAAAAACATCCCAATGTCACAATCATTGCCGACAAAGCGGCCCTTTTCGTTTAATATAGATACCATAAGTATAAAAGAGAAAGGTGTTCCATGGAGAATGATAAATAAAAATTCCCCAATACCGCTATATTATCAGCTTGAAGAACATATTATACAGTTAATTGAAAAGGGTGACTTGCGTCCGGATGATGCCTTGCCTCCGGAACGGGAGTATGCGGAAAAGTTTCAAATCAGCAGGATGACGGTCAGACAGGCTTATACAGAGCTTGTTAATAAAGGATATTTGTACCGGCTTCAAGGCAAGGGAACCTATGTGGCCGAGCGGAAAATTGAACAGCCGCTCCAAGGGCTGAGGAGCTTTACTGAGGAAATGAAAGTCATGGGGATGGAACCGGGCAGTCAGCTCATTCATTTTGAAACGAATGCTGCTGCTGGCTATATTGCCCAACAGCTTTCGATCCCTGAATCGGCGCCTGTTTATGAAATTAAGCGTGTTCGCACAGCGGATGGTGTCCCCATGGCGATTGAAACAACCTATATCCCCGCTGATTTGCTTCAGGGGATTACCGAAGACATTGTCAATCAGTCGCTTTATGCCTATATTCAAGAGCAGCTGAAATTAAGTATTGCCAGTGGATCTCAAGTCATTGAATCATCGATTGCCAGTCAGAATGAAGCAAAATTGCTGCAAATTAGCAAAGGGGCACCGGTGATGCTCATTGAATTTACCACCTATCTTGAAAACGGGGTCCCTGTTGAATTTGTAAAATCTGTATACCGTGCGGACCGGTATAAATTTATTTTGAATATTAATCGCTAACCTCTAACAGATGCAGATTGCGTCTGTTTTTTTTTATTTAGGAAATTGGTCCTACATACGTTATTTCCCATTAATACTTTTGTTAAAAAAATTAAAACTAAAGATGCAAGACAAATGATTTTTTTAATTAAAAGGGGGTTTGACGAGTGATAAAAAAATCAGCAACGATGATGGTAACGGCCATCCTGTCAATAGGATTGGTCGCTTGTAATAACAATGATAAAAATGACTTGAATAATGATCGAGTGGGCATGAATAACCGTGACAATGGGGTTTTTAATGTCGGCAACGGCAAGGATAATGGCATTGACCACAACGGACCGCTTACAGAGGATTATACCAATAATGATAACAACGACAGTGATTTAGATCGGAACTTGACTAATGATAACCGAAACGATCATGATTTTGATTTGAACCTGTTTGACGGCAACGACAACAACCGGAAAAACAGAAGAAACAATGATGACATGATTTCGGCTTACCAAACCAATTTAAATAGTGATCAGTATCCACATACGAGAGCAATCCTGATCAGAGACGCAAAATATCAGTATGTGAAGATTGACCCAAAACAAGGCAATTGGTTCCAAACTGGGGTAATTAATCTGCCTCCGAACTTTAATTTCCAAAACCCAATAGCCCAGGCACCAACGGGACAGCAGGCCCAGCCTGCACCAGCCCAGCCTGCGCCTAAGCAAACAACACCAGCACCACAGGCTAAGCCGTCACCGGCACCAGCTCCACAACAGAAAGCCCAGCCTGCACCACAGACGCAAACACCTCCACAAAAGCCGGCACAACGAAGTACAACTCCGGCTACTGGAGGGAACAGCCAATATGTTCAACAGGTTATTGATTTAACGAATCAGCAGCGTAGTAAAAATGGTCTTCCGGCGCTAAAGGCTGATACGCAGTTAAACAGTGTAGCGCAGAAGAAAGCATTGGATATGCAGCAAAATCACTATTTCTCGCATACCAGCCCAACATATGGTTCACCGTTCGACATGATGAGGGATTTTGGTGTAACCTATAAATCTGCAGGTGAAAATATTGCCCAAGGACAGCAAACACCACAAGAGGTCGTCACTGCTTGGATGAATAGTGAAGGGCACCGGAAAAATATCCTAAGCGCCAGTTATACCCATATAGGGATTGGCTATGAAGCTTCTGGAAAGCACTGGGTACAGATGTTTATTGGAAAATAATCGTGGAAACAAACAACCGACGGCAGCATTGCCGTCGGTTTCTAGTCATACTGAAGTTCTTTTCTGATGATCGAGGTGAGAGCAGGAAATTTAAATGAAAAAGTGGTCCCAACATCCAATTCACTTTCAACGGTAATAGAGCCATCCATGGCACGGACAATACTATAAACCACCATCATCCCAAGGCCGGTACCATTTTTGCCCTTCGTCGAATAGAAGGGTTCACCTAATCGCTCCAGCTGTTGAGTAGTCATGCCAACTCCAGTATCGTTTACAGTTACTGATACGTATTCTTGGCTATATTGTGTTGAAACCATCAAAGAGCCGCCATTTGGCATGGCTTCAATGGCATTTTTAAGTACATTCACAAAGCACTGGCGGAATTTCTGCCGATCGCCTCTAATAATGCCTAACACCGAGAAATCCGTTAGTATTTCCACCGAATACTGGTTGGCCAGTGGTTGAACAATGCTGATGATTTGCTTCAGTTCACTTTTGACATTCAAGTCCTCAAATTTTTCAATCGCCGGCTTGGCAAATGTCAAATAATCCTGGATGACCCGCTCCGCAGAAACTAATTCATCCCTTACAATTGATAGATACTCTTTTCGCTTTTGTCTCGGCAGGTAATCGTCTTCAAGGAGTTGGACAAATCCGCTTGCCGCTGTCAGAGGGTTGCGAATCTCATGGGAAATGGCTGCCCCCATTTGTTCGACCGCCTTTAATTTTTCCGCCTTAATAAGCTGCTGCCGCATTTCATCATTTTTCCTGACAAATTCGATTGAATAAGCAGCAATTCCAATGCCGGTTGCAGGGATCACCATATAGGCAAACCAGACGTCGAACCAATTTGAATGGGTATCGGATAGTACCATACCGAAGACTGTAAGGGCGGCGAGTACCATTCCAACACAAATGGCTATGAGTATGCGGCGGGACGGCAGCTGCCTTATAAACCATTGGTGCATCCGCCAAACGACGAGGGCATAAGGGATAAAGAGCAGCATCGTCAGGAAAAGACCTGAATTAATCCCATATATACTTCGAAGGATGAGCATAGCGGCAACAAGGATCGGGCCCACGCCCACATATAAACCGCCAACTACTAAAGGAATGATGCGCAAGTCGAATCTTGCATAAGAAATAGGGCTATAGGAGAATTGAATGCAAATCCATAGCATTGCAATAAAGAATAATGTAATAGAGGATTTTGACAGGGTTAACTTGTTACTTTTATCTATAAAAATTAAACTAAAAAAAAGCGAAATCACGAGAAAGGAGAGATTTAAAAAAAGATGCTTCGTCACTTCCACTTGCTTCACCGTCCAATAGGAGCTCTTAGGAAAATTTTACAGCGGATTTCCACAAGTTACAACATAATTTATAATTATTTCCGGGAAAATAAGCGGAAAAGCTCAAAAAAAAGGAGGCCTTTGTACCCACCCTCCTATTTTTCGCTAATAATAGACCGATATAATGTTTCTGAGCAATAGTTTATTTTTTTATACTGTAATCGGAGTTTTGGCCAAATCCCTCGCAGCCAAAATGGCTCGTTCTGTCGCTGCCGCTACAATTTCTGGGGCTTTCCGAGGATTTAAATCCAAGCCCTCGGCAATGACGGTATCCATCATCTCAATACCAAGGAAATTCATGGCGATTCTTAAGTAACGGTCGCCAGACTCGAGTTCCTGCATTGGGGTGCCAGTATATTGTCCGCCCCTAGTCTGGATATGAATGGCACGTTTTCCGCAGAGCAGCCCCTTAGGCCCGTTCGCCGTATGAACGAAGGTTTTTCCGGCAATAAACAGGGTATCAATGTACGCTTTTAGCACAGCAGGAGAGTTTAAATTCCACATTGGCGAAACAAATACATAATAATCATAGCCGATAAATTCATCCGCAAGCGCGTGCATTTTCAGGATTTTTTCCCGTTCAGCCTCTGAAAGCTGATCCAATGTATAGCCATAACCTGCTAGTTTGCCGCGGGCAAACACCAAGTCTGCATCCATTTGCACAAAATCCAAAGAAAATAAATCAATTCTGTTTATTTCTACCTCCGGGCGTTCCTGGTGGAAAGCATCAAGAAAGGCTTCTCCAATTTTCAACCCCTTGGATTTCTCAAGGCCTTTCGGATTAGCCGAAATATAAAGTAATTTTGCCATTATCACACAACCTATCTATTAAAATAATCTTCATTACTACTATTATAAAAAAATAACTTTTCCTTAAACATGAACAAAACGTGAAGTTCTTGAACATTAAGTGTCAATAATCAACGAGGTTATTTTCATTAAATTGTTAGAATTGAAAAAAATTTGCATTTAAAATAAAGTTAAAATAGGGTTATATTAAATAATTTTTAGAACGTTTAAAAAGGCAGGGATCCTATCGTGAACCAACCATCACCTGATGTTGAGAACATAGAAGAATTGAAATCAAGAATCAGAGAGCTGGAAGAGAGAGAAAAGGAACTGGAGAGGAAGCTCCAAGTGAATCAATCTTTGCACTCAATGATCCTTGATTCACTGCCGATTAATGTCTTTTTGGAGGACCAACAGGGTA
Organism: Neobacillus sp. B24; assembly: GCF_055381825.1. Classification (NCBI taxonomy): domain Bacteria; kingdom Bacillati; phylum Bacillota; class Bacilli; order Caryophanales; family Bacillaceae; genus Neobacillus; species Neobacillus sp. B24. The sequence continues at coordinate 1,559,686 of NZ_AP035777.1, forward strand.
GAACCGTATTTGCCAATAAACAGGCATGTCAATTAAATGGGATGAAGTTGAAAGATTTGGCTGGGAAGACTGTCTATGATTTTTTCCCGAAACCAATTGCTGATCTGAACCGAAAAGTAGATTTGGAGGTTTGGAAGAACCGCAGTCTGATTACAAGGGAAATAAAGGTTGGTTTCCAAGGAAGGGAGTCCCATATGTTTACCGGGAAAACGATTATTGAGCTCCCGGAATTTGATAAGGAGTATCTGCTTGGTTTTGGGTTGGATATTACCGATTTGAAAAAAGCTCAGGAAAAGATTGCCCAAATGGCTTATTATGATGCCTTGACCGGACTTCCCAATCGCTGGTTTGTTCAGTCTTATCTTGAAAAATTTCAACATGAAATAGAAATGGACGAACCGCTACTTGGCGTCCTGCTTCTAGATTTGGATCACTTCAAGATTGTCAATGATAGTTTAGGACATCATGCCGGGGATCTGTTACTACAATGTGTTGCAGAACGATTAAGGTCAACCAAGGGTGAGGAACAGGTTATTGCCCGATTGGGCGGTGATGAGTTTATTTTTCTTCTTCCAGGTATTGGTAATCCCGAGGAGGCAGCGTTGTTAAGTGAACACATCTTATCGGTACTGGATGAGCCATTTACGGTACACGGTCAAAGCTTTAAAATAACTCCGAGTATCGGAATCAGCTTATATCCCTCTCACGGTGAGGATATGTATACTCTTTTTCAAAATGCTGATATAGCCATGTACCAATCAAAGGAAGAAGGCAGAGGCTGTTATACCTTCTTTACCCCAGACCTGAAACATAGTGCATTGAAACGAATGAATACCATAAGTGCTGCCCCTTAACAGGCAGTATTTTTTTGTTAATAGGAATTAACGACTCCTCATGAACCGTCCTTAGGGGCTCGCCGATTGGCGATTTTTCATATGATTTGTCAAACTATTTAAAAAAATATTATAATAGTTTTATATTCATAAAAAATCTACTAATAAGGATTTGGAGAAAAATGATTGGTTTAGTTGTTATTTTACTGTTGGTTTTGTTTTTGCCCTTTTTTGTCAAACAGGTAGAGCACAATTTGGAGATTTTTTTATTCATTATGGGAATTGCCGCGGCTTCCATTAGTGGGATGATGGATTTCCACTTAATTGAAAAGGCTTTGATCGATCCAATCAATATTACCATTGCGGTTTTAGTTGCCGGCTTATTATGTAAATGGCTTCAAGGCCCGCTCGAAAAGTCTATCCTGTTCCTGTTTAAAAAGATGTCACCACCCATCTTTTTTGCTTTAACAGTAATCGTGTTAGGACTGGTTTCTAGTATTATTACCGCTATTATTGCCGCAATTGTACTAGTTATTATTATCAATGTGCTGCCGCTTGACCGTAAAGCGGAGATACGTCTTACCGTATTGGCCTGTTTTTCAATTGGCCTTGGGGCAGTGTTAACACCGATTGGCGAGCCATTATCCACGATTACGATTAGTAAATTAAATGAGGACTTTTTCTATTTAATTCGCCTGATTGGTGTTGAGGTTATTCCGGCGGTGTTGATCTTTGGTTTACTAACCGTATTTCTGGTCAAGCCAGTGGAATCTTCTAGTGGTTTGGAATCAGAACAAAAGACTGAAAGCTACAAAGAAATCGTGATTCGCTCAGCAAAAATTTACTTATTTGTGATGGGGCTGACATTCCTGGGACATGGGTTTGAGCCGTTAATCAATGAATACATAATTGGGCTTCACCCGGCATTGTTATATTGGATTAATATGATTTCCGCCATTTTGGATAATGCTACACTAGCGGCAGCAGAAATTAGCCCCGCAATGGATGCTAAAACAATCCAAGCAGTATTGCTTGGTCTGATCATAAGCGGTGGGATGTTAATTCCCGGAAACATCCCTAATATCATTGCAGCCGGAAAATTAAATATTACTAGTAAAGAATGGGCCCGGTTCGGATTGCCAGTGGGGCTCATAACAATGGCCATTTATTTTATCATTTTGTTAGTCATATAATAACGATTCATATTGTATTCATTATCAGCTTAAAGACAATGAATACAATATGAATTTTTTTGTTAGAAGAAGCTAGACTCTAATTTTCTAATCGTATTTACCGTTTCTTTGTGTTCAGGTTTTAGCAATTCAAATAAGGCATTATCCGTTTTCACCAATGGATTGCCATCATCATCGGCAATTGGGCGGGCGAATGATGTTCCTTTTATGACCTTCCACTTTCCATCTTTCTGTTTGAGTTTTAAATCAATGATTCCAAGATGGCTACCGAACGCACCAGGCATCACCACGGGTTTGCCATTAATTTCACCGGTTTCCAAGTTGGTTTTCGGAAGTTTTTCATAAACTGGTCCGGGGAAAACGCTGTGCGAGTGTCCAGAGAGAATGGCGTCAATACCCGGAATTTTTGTTAAATAATAAACCGCATTTTCGGTATCGGGAGAATAAGATTCAGCACTAATCCCGGTATGAGCAAGGGCAACGATGATATCTGCTCCTTCACCCTTCATAATCGGTACATACTCTTTCGCTGCATCGACAATTGGCTTAGGGAAGACTCTTCCTTCCAAATTGGATTTATCCCATTTCATGATTTGCGGCGGCATTAGCGCAATCACACCGATCTTCAAATCATGAGTTTCTCCATTTAGGTCGGTAAACTTCCTTTTTAAAATCACATACGGTTTAAAATAGGGAGTGTTCGTTTTTACCGAAATGACATTGGCATTAATCGCTGGCATTTTTGCGCCTTTTAACGCGGCATTTAAAAATTTCAATCCATAATTAAACTCATGGTTGCCTATCGCAATCGCATCATAGTTTAAATGATTGAAAGCGCGGTAAACAGGGTGAACCTTTCCTTTATAAATCCCTCTAATCCTCGCGAGATATTCTCCAAGTGGATTCCCTTTGAGATGGTCGCCCCCATCAAATAACAGGGAATTCTGCACTTCTTTTCGGGCCTGACGGATGAGCGTTGCCGTTTTCACCAGGCCAACCTTGTTGTTCACTTTTGAAAGATAATAATCATAGTTGATTAAGTCCGCGTGTAAATCGGATGTCTCTAACAGCCGTAATTGTATCGTCGGCTCATTTGCAGGAACCATAGCAAAGAAATGAGAAGCAGGCATGTGCCAAACCAACAGGATGGTGATAAAAAAGAGCATGGCGGTCTTTTTAAACACTTGCAGTAACCTCCTCATGGTGTAAGTTCCAATAGTATTTGTTGTTTTAAACGAATTATTATAAAACGGAGATTCTTCCTATTAGTGGAGGAGTCTGCTTTCTGTCGCTTTCCGTTTTAGTCCTCCGCCATATTTTTCAATTGGTTCTTTCAGGACTAAGCCGAACAGTAATGTGACTATAGCAATTCCCAAGAACACGGCCAAATCTCTTTTCACGATTTCCCATAGAATGCCGCCGGTTGCTTCCCGCATCAGGCTGATGGCGTAGGTAAACGGCAAAAACGGATTAATTTTTTGAAAAAATGCCGGCATCACCTGGATTGGAAAGGTTCCACCTGCCGCCGATACTTGCAGAACCAATAATATAATTGCTGCACCTTTGCCGACATTGCCTAAAATCGACACCAGCGTATAAATGATTAACATAAATAGCCCGCTGCACAATAATCCAAATAGGATAAACCATAGCTTGTCGGCCACATATGTTTTTAGCAGAAATATATCACCCAAGGTCACAATCAAGGATTGGCACAGGGCAATTGTCAAAAAGGTGAGAAATCTGCCCAAATAAACATGGTTTGGCCGATAGTGTGTTGGCAGGCCATGCACCTCAACGGATATTAAGGAGATCAACAGCGTCGCACCAACCCATAATGATAGGGTAGTAAAAAATGGCGACATCGCCGAGCCGTAATTAGGGATGGGATACAGTCTTTTCTCCTTTAACAGGACAGGCTCCGCAAAGAAGTCGCTTTCTTTTTTTACATCATTCCGTAATAAATCAATAATATCTAGGATGTCCTCGGTTTGTTCAAACTCACGAATTTTCGCCGCCAGCTCCGTAATTTTTTGCTTAATGGCTGGAAAGTCCTGTTGCAAGAGTGCCAAATCTCGTCTTCCGATGGCAATCCCTCCAGCGGCATCATTCAGGATTTTCTTAACTCTAGGCAGAGTCTCGTCTGCATTTGTAAAAAATTCATTTGCCTTAAGTGGCAGTGCTTTGGCTGTTTGTGTTATCTTTGCAAATTTCGGTGCAATTGCTGCATCATAATTATTTACTAGTTCGCCAAGAGCAGTATTCGCTGCCGCTGCCCGTTGATTGATTTTTTGTAACATCTCCTCTGCAGGGGCTGCAGCACCTTGAATAGATTGCAGATTTTGCAATAAGGTTTGTGCGTCCGTTTTTTGCTGTGATAACCTGCTGATTTCAGAATCAAAGACTGTTGTCTGCCCAAGTCCATTGAGACCGTCAAACAGATTGATGAAAAGTGATTCTATTTTTGCCATAGTTGATAAGCGGTGTATTCCATCATTTAGAGCACTGTCTTTCTCCTCGACACTGGCAGTGGTTGACAATAATATGCCTGTTGTTTCCTCGACCCCCGCGGATATCTGCTCCAGATAAATGAGATTTTGTTTGACGGTTGGCGCAAGGTTAGCAAGCGCCTCTTGATTACTGTCCAAAAAGTCATTGACCTTTTCCGATAGCCCGCGGGCTTGAACGATGGTGCCTTCCACCTCTGTTACAAATGATTGCAAATCAGCGACTATTTTCTCCGCTTGCTGTGCATCTTCAGCTGCCGTATTCATGATCGTTTCCGCCTCTGATAAATGGTCGTTTAACCAAAAAATCATACTCTTCAGTTTTTCGAAAGAGGGCAAATTCTTTTGCAGCTCGATGCCAAGCTCGTTAAAAATATCAAAGATGACCCCATTGGCTGTTTTGATAAAATTCTTTGTTATTTGCTCTTTCATTCCAGTTGCCCCTTTGGCAGTGATTTTCGGGGCAATCGCATTAATTTTTTCATTCACGACATAAGTAAGCTGTGGCTTTTCCGGGTTATCGCTTAAGACGGTTGCGATTTTTTCGGAAAAATCCTTTGAAATCGTAATGCTGGCAAAGTATTTTCCGCGTTTGACCCCCTTATCGGCCTCCGGGGCATTCACGAATTTCCAGCCAAGTGAATTATTGTTCTTAAGCGAGTTGATTACTTCTTTCCCAATGTTAATCGACTTCCCTCTGATCACAGTCCCTTTGTCCTCGTTTACTACTGCAATCGGAAGTCCTTTCGTATTGCCGTACGGATCCCAGGACGCCTTGATGTTAAACCAGGCATAAAAGGACGGAAGCACTATTAATGCCATGATAATAATGGCCGCAGCCCAGTTCGAGGTTATACTTTTCAGGTCATCCCGGTAAATCTTGAAAATCTTCTCCATTTGTAAACCACCCTTTTGTTGGTACTCTTAGTATCCGTCCAATTTAAGAGTTGATACGTATACATACCGAGCGATGGGGCAGGTTGTAAACAGACAGAAATTTGTCAAAAACATGTGAATAAATCGTGAAAAAAGCCGTTTCCACCATTTATAAAGGGATAAATTTTATATAATGGTGTCAGTAAAATACTGGGGGTATTTGGACATGAATATTACAACAATTATTGAACTAGAAAATCAAGAAGTGGAAGCGATTGCCGGTGCAAAGTTAATTTTTGCACAGGAACAAATTGAAGAGAATATCATTGAAACTTGCGTAGAATGCTTTCAAATAGAAGGCTCTGAAGAAAAGATCTCAACTGATGAGGCCATGGAAAGAGTATTTAAGCAGTTGCAGCAAGAAGGGGTTATTCCGGCAACTGTTGAGGATTTTTCCTTTGAAATGCCATCGTGCGAAAGACTGAAAAGCAAGTCAGACCAGTTGGCTGAACTGCCGCAAAAAGTGATTCTTTCGTTTATGTCATAGCGTGAATTTCCATCGAGAAGGTGGGATAAGAAGTTCTTCGGAGCTTCTTTCTTTTTAACCCTGTGACTTAAGTCAAAGCGGGCCACGTAGGCATTATTTTATAATAGACTTAAAGAAATTTTTGGAATACAGTTTGCAAACGCTTACATATAGGTGGTGAGTATTTAACTTGGATTTTAATAGAGTGGTTATTTTTACAGGACATTTTGGCAGCGGCAAAACAGAGCTGGCCATTAATCATGCTTTAGCTGTAAGGAAAAAGCATGAGAAGGTGGCAATCAACGATTTGGATATCATTAATCCATATTATCGCTCGCGTGATGTGGCAGCCATTTTTAAGGAGCATGATGTGGAATTAATCGCTCCGCAGAGCCGCTTGGCGACATCTGACCTGCCGATTGTTTCCGGTGAAATCTATCGGGTAATCCACGACCCGCGCTATGTGCTAATTGTCGATGCGGGCGGTGACAAGGACGGGGCAACTGCGCTCGGACAATATTATCATGAGTGGAAGGACCTGCAGCCTGAAGTTTGGTTTGTCCTGAATGGGAATCGGCCCTATGTCTGTACGTTAGAGGGAGCCTTAGTTACGATTGACCAAATTGAGCATGCTTCCCGCTTGAAGGTGACAGGCGTGATTAACAATTCCAATATCGGACTGGAGACTTCGGTGGATGATATTTTTAGAGGTTTAGAGTTAAGCGAGCGGGTGGCACAGCACCTGAAGATCCCTTTATTATATACAACCATTTCCAGTCATTTGAAAAATCAAGCAGAGAATTTTGCGCAGAGTCATGAAGTTGTCTATATACAGCGGTTTATGAAATTACCTTGGGAAGGGTGAATTCCGTGGAAAAACGAGTCCTTTTTAATGAAGATATTTGTAAATCTTGCAGCCTTTGTGTTCAGGTTTGTCCAACGAATGTTATTTTTCTAGCAGACTATTTAAATGGCAAAGGCTACCGCCCAGCCACCGTCGTCGATCAGGAGCATTGCATCAGCTGTGCTAAGTGCGCTCAAGCTTGCCCGGATAGTGTCATCTCGGTGTACCGGCCGGTAAAGGTTCTGCAAACTGTGTAAGAGAAGGGAGTTTTTGGTATGGGGAAAGTGTTAATGAAAGGAAATGAAGTAATTGCCGAAGCGGCTGTTCATGCCGGCTGTAAATATTTTTTCGGTTACCCGATTACGCCGCAAAGCGAGCTTGTTGCCTACATGGCAAGGAGGCTGCCTGAAGTTGGCGGACTGTTCCTGCAGGCTGAAAGTGAAATCGCGGCAATCAATATGGTATACGGTGCAGCAAGCGCAGGGGTCAGGGTGATGACCTCTTCATCAAGCCCGGGTTTCAGCTTAAAGCAGGAGGGCATTTCGTATTTGGTAGGTTCAGAGCTGCCGGCAGTGGTCGTCAATATTGCCCGCGGCGGCCCGGGACTGGGGAATATTCAGCCAGCGCAATCGGATTATTTTCAGGTGACAAAAGGCGGCGGCCACGGAGATTACAATATTCCGGTATTGGCTCCGGCCAGCCTTCAGGAAATTGTCGATTTGACCCAGGAGGCATTTGATATCGCAGACCGCTATCGGTCGCCGGTTATTTTGTTAGGTGACGGCATGCTTGGACAAATGATGGAACCTGTCGAGTTTACTGAGCGGTCTGTCGTCAGGCAGTTTGAGAAGGAGTGGGCAACGACCGGCACTCGCGGCGACGGCGGCCCGAAGACGATTAGCTCTTTGGATCTCGATGCGGAAACCCTTGAGAAGCGCAACTGGAATCTGCAGGCAAAGTTCTCGTTGATGAAGGAAAATGAAGTCCGCTATGAAACGTTTATGGTCGATGATGCGGACTATATTATGGTTGCATTTGGCACAGTGGCTAGGATTACGATGAATGCCGTGAAGCGGGCTCGTAAAGCGGGCCTGAAAGTCGGGTTGATTCGGCCAATTTCGTTATGGCCATTCCCGGATAAACCATTCCTTGAGACTCGTGATCATGTGAAGACTTATATCTCGGTTGAAATGAGTGCCGGCCAAATGGTTGAGGATGTCAGACTCGCAGTGAACGGCCATGCCCCGGTAGACTTCTTCGGCCGAACCGGCGGTGTTGTCCCGACCCAGGAAGAAATTTTTGAAAAAATCATCGCAGTTGCCGGAGGTGTTTCGGTATGAAAATGAAGACCGTATTTACAAAAACAACCGGATTAACAGATAAACCTACTCATTACTGTCCTGGGTGTACCCATGGGGTTATCCACCGCTTAGTGGCCGAGGTTTTGGAGGAAATGGGCATTCTGGAAGATACTGTTGGCGTGGCCTCGGTCGGTTGTTCCGTGCTTTCCTATGAATATTTTAATTGTGATATGACCCAGGCAGCCCACGGCCGGGCACCGGCTGTGGCAACCGGTGTGAAACGGGTGCTGCCTGACCGCTTTGTGTTTACCTATCAGGGGGACGGCGACCTTGCTTCGATAGGCATTAGTGAAGTCATTCACGCTGCGGCCAGAGGCGAAAATATTACCGTTATTTTTGTCAATAATGCCATTTACGGCATGACCGGCGGGCAGATGGCACCGACCACTTTGATTGGTCAAAAAACAGCGACGACTCCGTTTGGCCGGGATCCTCGAGTTCAGGGCTCGCCGATTAAGGTTTGTGAAATGATTGCGACATTGGATGGCGCGGCATATATCGAGCGGGTGTCGACCCATGATGTTCCGCATATTGGGAAAGCCAAAAAGGCGATTCGACGCGCTTTTGAAACACAGAAGAAAGGGCTGGGTTTTTCGATGATTGAGATCCTTTCGACCTGCCCGACTAACTGGGGAATGGACCCTTCTGAGTCTCTGGAATGGGTGAAAGAGCAAATGGTTCCGGTTTATCCGCTTGGCGTTTATAAAAATAATGCCAATGGCGGTGTGAACTAAAAAAGGAGGGGTTAAACCATGCTCGAGGAAATGATTATAGCCGGCTTTGGCGGACAGGGCGTTATGTCGATGGGCCAGCTGATTGCTTACGCCGGCATGATAGAGGGAAAAGGCGTTTCCTGGCTGCCGTCCTATGGACCGGAGCAGCGGGGCGGGACGGCCAACTGCGCAGTGGTGGTAAGTGATGACCCTGTAGGCTCGCCGGTAGTGACGCAGCCAACAACAGCGATAGTCTTAAATAACCCTTCGTTTGATAAGTTCGAACCGCGGGTCCGTCCCGGCGGGCTGCTGATCGTGAACTCTTCTTTAGTCATGAAGGTATCAGAGCGAACGGACATCAAGGTAGTCGAGCTGCCAGCCACGGATTTGGCCAATGACCTAGGCAACTCCCGGGTGGCTAATATGATACTTTTAGGGGCTTTTTTGGAGTTTTCTAAGATCGTCTCTGAGGATTCGATTATTGAATCACTGCGGAAGGTACTTGGCGAGAATAAGTTACATTTAATTGAGGTCAATAAATTGGCTCTGAAAAAGGGAGCCGCTCTGGTTGTTGGGGCGGGGGTAGGGTGAATAGTGTTTTTGGGAATCAGCCGTTTGGTGTGAGACAGCGGCTGGTTTTTTTTGTTTTTATTAAAAGGGGTAATTGAGGGTTTGGTCGATAGTTGATTTGCTAAAAAAATGAGTTGCAGTACCTATAAAAGGCTAATAGTGACCGAGTCGTGAAGGAAAAACAGAATCGGGTAACTATAAAAGACTTATAGTGCCCGAGTCGCGGAGAAAAACCAGAATCGGGTAACTATGGAAGGCTTATAGTGACCGAGTCGCAGGAAAAAGCCAGAAGTGGGTAACTATAAAAGACTTATAGTGCCCGGGTCGCGGAGAAAGAACAGAAGTGGGTAACTATGAAAGGCTTATAGTGCCCGAGGTGCGGAAAAAAATCGGAATTGGGTAACTATGAAAGGCTTATAGTGACTGAGTCGCGGAGAAAAACCAGAATCGGGTAACTATGAAAGGCTTATAATGACCGAGTCGGGGAGAAAAACCAGAATCGGGTAACTATGGAAGGCTTATAGTGACCGAGTCGCGGAGAAAAACCAGAATCGGGTAACTATGGAAGGCTTATAGTGACCGAGTCGCAGGAAAAAGCCAGAAGTGGGTAACTATAGAAGGTTTATAGTGACCGAGTCGCAGGAAAAAGCCAGAAGTGGGTAACTATGAAAGGCTTATAATGACCGAGTCGGGGAGAAAAACCAGAATCGGGTAACTATGGAAGGCTTATAGTGCCCGGGTCGCGGAGAAAGAACAGAAGTGGATAACTTTAAACGGTTTATAGTGACCCAGTCGCGGAGAAAAACCAGAATCGGGTAACTATGGAAGGCTTATAATGACCGAGTAGCAGGAAAAAGCCAGAAGTGGGTAACTATAAAAGGTTTATAGTGACCGAGTCGCAGAGAAAAAACAGAAGTAGGGAACTATGAAAGGCTTAAAGTGCCCGGGTCGGGAGAAAAATTAGAATCGGGTAACTATGAAAGACTTATAGTGCCCGGGTCGGGGAGAAAGAACAGAAGTGGGTAACTATGAAAGGCTTATAGTGACCGAGTCGCAGGAAAAAGCCAGAATTGGGTAACTATGAAAGGCTTATAATGACCGAGTCGGGGAGAAAAACCAGAATCGGGTAACTATGGAAGGCTTATAATGACCGAGTCGCGGAGAAAGAACAGAATCGGGTAACTATGGAAGGCTTATAATGACCGAGTCGCAGGAAAAAGCCAGAAGTGGGCAACTATGAAAGGCTTATAATGACCGAGTCGCAGGATAAAGCCAGAAGTGGGTAACTATGAAAGGCTTATAGTGACCGAGTCGCAGGAAAAAGCCAGAATTGGGTAACTAGAAAGGCTTATAATGACCGAGTCGCAGGAAAAAATAGGACGTAGGTATCTATGAAAAACTATATAGTGTCCAAGTTGGTCTAATAAGTTGGTCCATGGTCACTATGAAAGCCCCATAGTGACCATGGACCGTTAATCTTAAAGGTTTGGGGAAATATAGGTAAATTACAATGACTCATTTCTCATAATAACAATATTTCCCTTTGCCAATTGCATTAAAATTCGTTTTTAAAATTCTTCTAATCATTTTTTTAGGAAAAACCCCACCACACCACTCAAAAACCAAATTCGTCGTAATCTTCATCTCCGGAAATAGCATTATCAACTCCCGCACACTCCGCATTACAGCTGCATCCACCGGCTCCTCGGCACCACAATCTCCGCACACAAGTTTATTTCCTTTCACAAAGGTAGACAACCTATTACATGTCCCACAACTGTTACCCTTTCGAAGCCCATCATAACTATATTCAGGATACGTCGCAAATGGTGAATCCACCAGGTCAAGGGATACCAATAAATTGGCAAGATTCTCGTGGCCTTCGTTTAGCTTGGAATACTCGGAATTCAATTTTTTCAAGAAACGATTGAGTTGTGTTGGGAATATAACAAATTCATTTTGAGGAGCATTATATTGTGTATATTCGGGGTTGATGTAAACCAAGTAAGATTCGACTGGGAAATGAAATCCATATTGTTGGAGCAATTGGCGGATTAAGTCATCCGCGCGTGCTAACTGGTTAAGTGGATCCTTTATATATTTATCAGCTTTTCTTAGGCACCCATCAGAATCGTAGTGGTAGTCGCCTTCAAAATTTTTTACATCTGTGAGGTAAATCTTCTTTTGAAAAATGAGGATCTTGTCAATTTGGAATGTACTATTTCCTGATTTGAGCAACAGCCCATTAATGATATTGCACTTGCTCTGGAGCATCTCATCTGTTAGAGCATCGAATTTTACCTCACCGGCATAACCCTTCTCTAAAGTCCACAAATCACTATCAACCAACCTCATGCGAGCGTTTAAAGACCTCTTCTTCAACAATTCCTTCGGCACACATCGCGGTTTCTTAATCATACTCCACCATCCTTTACAAATTGTATAACTAATTAACAAAAATCAACACTTTCATTTTACAAAAATTTTCAGATAACCCGAGAGAAAAATATGAATTTTTTGTTAACAATTACCAAAACCCCGATGTTTAAATCGTGACATCTTAAAAGCAGTGACTTGGCTCACTTAATTGAAAATCATTATCAACTATAATAACATCAGAGGAACCAAAGGAGGAACAGCCAAATGGAAACGAATTCTGTGAAAGCTTTTATGGAATACAGCGAGGAGAAGTTCACGAAGCGGGTCATCTACAAAAAAGGTGAAACGACTGCGTTTATCCTAAACTTTCTGCCAGGGCAGACACTGCCGACACACAAACATCCAGGTACAGAGGTTTATATATATGTCATCACCGGAACCGGCACCATCATTATCGATGGTGCAGAAACGGAAGTAACTGAACGAGACCTGATCCATGTGGACAGCGAAGAAGAAATGTCATTTAAAAATAGCGGCACAGAAGCAATCAGTCTGTATGTCACTTTAAGCAAAATGCCAAACGAAAACTACGCAAAAAACATCTAACACAACAAAGCCAGCCCGATAAAAAATCAGGCTGGCTTTTTACGATGCTCCACATCATGTTTATTTTTAAAGCCAAAAAACCACCAGTTCCAATCACCCAACAGCTTCATCAACGACGGCACCAGCACCATCCGCACAATCGTTGCATCAATAAAGATGGCAATCGCAATACCGACCCCCAGCTGCTTGATTGGCATCACCCCAGTAAAAGCAAACGCACCGGTGACAACAATCATAATCGCGGCAGCGGAGGTAATAATTTTACTCGTGTAGGTTAACCCTGAAATGGTTGCTTCTGTATTATCGCCGGTCATCAGATAAAATTCCTGAATCCGGGAGATGAGAAATACCTCGTAATCCATCGATAGTCCAAATACCAAGGTAAACACAAACACCGGCAGAATCAGGCCGATATTAACCGGTTCTACTCCTAAATGCCCTTGCTGAAAAATCCACACGACAATTCCGAACGTACAGCCGAGGCTTAAGGCGTTCATCAAAATCGCCTTCAACGGAATCAGCACCGAACGAAACGCAGCCATCAGAATCACTAGCGTTGATATCATAATCAACAGCATGCCATATGGTGCCTTATCGATGATTTCATCGAAAATTTCCTGCTCAAATTTAATCGACCCGCCGAAGGTGGCATCAACCCCCAAATCCTTGCTGGACCAATCATGTATCCATTCACGGGACTTAGCCGTGTGCCCACCTGCCTTTAGATACACCTCAATCAGCATTTTATTATCTCTGACAAAGTGACTTAGCAATGGTGCAAGTTGAGTTTTGTCCCCAATACTCAGCAGCTGCTGGAATTGATCTGGGTCCTTGACTCCTGCTTCCGAAAACACCGAGTCAACAGAATAAACGAGTGAATCCTTTTCAAGCTTGGAAATCACTCCTTGGACCTGCCACAAATTCACCCCCGATAACACATCACCATTTGTTTCTAAAACAATCGAGACCTTTTTTTCGTCGCGTTTTTCTTTTTCAAAAAAATGCTCCCGGAACTTTTCTAAGGCAACCCGAGATGGGTATTCGGGAGGCAGGGAATCCGTCCCCGGGATGGTAAGTACCATTTGCCGCACCGGCATCAGCCCGGCTAATAGAATTGCTAGTGCAGCCACCGTCATCAGCACCGGCTTTTTCATGACCAGCTTGGCGAACGAATGCCAGGCACTTGTCCCATTGCCAGATAAACGCAGAACACTAAATTTGTTGATTCGCGGTCCCAACAGTGCCAAAAACGCCGGAAGAAACGTTAATGCACAAAGGGCGGAAACCAACACGACTGTCATCCCGCCAAGGGCAACATTTTGAAAAATATCAATTTGGATAAACCAAAGTCCCGACAAACCGATAAACACACAAAGCCCTGAAAAAATAATCGAGCGGCCTGCCGTGGCGACCGTGACCGAGATGGCCTCCGCAACTGTACCTCTATTTAATTCCTCTTTATACCGATTGATGAACAGCAAGGCGAAATCAATGCTCAAGGCAAGGCCAATCATCGGAACAATATTCAAGATGAAAATCGTTAAATCGGCACTATAACTGAAAAAATAAACAATTCCCATCGTAGTCAGGATCGAAAGGACACCGATGATGAGCGGGAGCGAGGCAGCAACAAGGCTGCCGAAGGCGAGAATCAGCACCAACAGGGCAATCGGCAGACCGATCATCTCAGCTTTGGCCAAATCCTCCTGGCTTGCGGTGTTTAAATCTTTGACAATTACTGGTTCGCCGGTCACAGTCACGGATAGCCCTTTTTTGTTGCTAAGCAATTTCTTTAAATCACTGATCTCCGAACTGAGGCTCTCTGCCTTTTTATCAAAGGTCAGCAGACCATAGGCGACATTTCCCTTGATCATCCCCTCACGGTCAAAGGGCGTGATGATTCCTTTCGCATCGTCAAAATCTTGAAGCCTGTCAAACGTATCCTCAATAAATTCAGTGAACCTGTTATCACTGACGGACTGCCTTTTTTCAAAGACAAGGATGATCGAAGATTTTGCCTGGCCAAAGTCCTCCTCCAAGATTTTGCGAGTTTTATTATATTCTCCGTTATATTCAAAACCGTTGCCGCTTAGGACAGTAGGCAGTTTTACCGCGAAGTATCCAAACAGCAAAATGGCGAAAACCCAAATCGCCAGTACTACTTTGTAATATTTGTATATGAATTCACCCAGTTTTTGCATCCAATACCCTCCAGTTTTGGAAACTGATTATCCATGTTAAGTATACAGAAAATTGGAATGATAACCTTTGACCATTTTGTGACGATTCACCACAAATACTTTAATAAAGATTTCCCTTAAAAGAAGGCCGTGATGCATTTTGAAAAAATGTTCACCGCTAATTTTACAAATGTTATAATGAAGGTAATTTCATGAAGTTTAGGTGATGGCAGTGGATCAGGAAAAATTAGCGAAGGTCATCGATGCGGCCAAATTATATTATTTATTGGACTATAATCAGAACGAGATTGCCTCCATATTGGGAGTATCGAGACCGACAGTATCAAGGCTGCTGCAGCAGGCAAAAAGTGAGGGCATTGTTCAAATTACGATTATGGACCCGACGGAAAACGTGGATAACCTTGCGAACAAACTTGAGGAGAAGTTCCAGTTAAAAAAAGCGGTGGTAGCATCGGTTCCCCAGTATGAAAACCATATTGTGAAAAATTATCTCGGGGAAAAAGCAGCATCCTATCTCGATGAAATTGTCAAAGACGATGACATTATTGGGGTGACTTGGGGAACCACGGTTTACCATGTAGCGATTGAATTAAAGCAGAAATTTGTTAAAGGGGTTAAAGTTGTCCAATTAAAGGGCGGGGTAAGCCATTCCGAAACGAATACGTACTCATCCGAAATATTGTATTTGTTTGGCAAAGCCTACAATACAGCGCCGCACAATCTGCCGCTGCCGGCCATCGTCGACCATGTGGTGGTGAAACAGGCGATGGAGGCAGACCGCCATATCCGTAAAGTTCTCGATTTAGGAAAACAGGCCAATATTGCTCTGTTTACAATTGGTTCGGTGAAAACAGACTCGTTATTGTTCCAACTGGGGTACTTTTCGGATAGTGATCTCCATTCGCTTGAAGGGAAGGCGGCAGGCGATATCTGTTCACGGTTTTTTGATAGTGAGGGGAATCTCTGCAACGAAAGCCTTAATGATAGAACGCTCGGTATAGACCTGCATGATTTAAAAAATAAGGAATATTCGATTTTGGTTGCTGGTGGTCCGAATAAAATAGAAGGAATATTTGGGGCTCTAAAAGGCGGATATGCCAATGTTTTGATTACTGACCAATATACAGCAAAATTCTTATTGGATAAATAGGTTTGTGACAGGAATAAGAAACTTTTATCATTTGTTCAGTTACTGATTTACAAATGTTCAAATACTTTGATATAGTTATTTTGGGTCACTAGTGTTGCATTAATTTAAATTCACTATTAAAAATACTCAAAATGTTCAATATTATTATTTTGTGCAAAGAAAAAGTCCTTTATAATGGATTAGTCAGGTGGTAACCCGTCCAAATCCACTAAAAAAGGACCATCACATGGACAAGATTACACGAAAAACTTCATTTGGACAATGGTTTTCACCTATAAATCTTCAATTATTTGAAGAAAACGTGAAAACGATGAAATTAGATTACTATACGAAAAAATTAACGACAGAGTCATTTCTAAAATTACTACTTTTTGCGCAGCTACAAGAAATTGAAAGTCTGCATGCGCTGGGTGATTGTCTTTTCGATGACCAGCTTCAAAAAGGGATAGACCTTGATTCTATTAGTATTTCTCAGTTGTCACGGCGGTTAAACGGCATAAACCCTGACCTATTTCAAAGGCTTTTCCTTGATTTAGTGTCACAAATTCATGCCAAAACGCATTACACGAAACTCGTGATGCCGTTAAAAATCATTGATTCAAGCACATTGCCACTTAATTTGACCAATCATAAATGGGCTAAATTCCGCAAAACAAAAGCAGGTGTAAAGTTACATTTGCGCCTTGTGTTTATGGAAAAGGGTATATCCTATCCTGAAAAGGCCGTTATGACAACGGCAAAAGAACATGACCGTGGTCAGCTTGAAATCATGGTTGATGACAAGGAATGCATGTATGTGTTTGACCGTGGTTATCTAGACTACGAGCGCTTTGATCGCATGACTGATGATGGCTACTTCTTTCTTTCACGGCTACGCAAAAATGCAGTCATACGGAACGTTTACGATTTTAAGCTACCCAAGGATACAGCTGTTTTATCAGACCAAATGGTGTTGATAGGTACGACTCAAAACCGTGCTGAAAATTACTTTCGGCTTCTAAAAGTGATTGATTCAAAAGGAAATGAACTTCATTTAATTACAAATCGTTTTGATATAAGCGCCGAAGAAATTTCAGAAATGTATAAATCACGGTGGGCAATTGAGCTGTTTTTTAAATGGATCAAACAACATCTCAGCATCAAAAAGTTCTACGGTCAAAGCGAATGGGCGATTCAAAATCAAGTATTTATCGCACTAATTGTTTTTTGCCTACATGTTCTCGTACAAATCGAGACCAGAAGCAAGCGAAAAACCTTACAGATTAGCCGTTATCTAAGGGCTGCATTGTGGAAACCAGCGAATGTTTGGCTTCGAAAGATTGAAGGAAAAGCCATCCCTTAAATATGCAAATTGTCGTCGTTGCAAAAGTCTAATTGTAAATAAATTTCCAAATGGATAGGGCCACCTTTGATTGGGTATTTACTTTTT
The DNA here is from genome assembly GCF_055381825.1 of Neobacillus sp. B24. Taxonomy (NCBI): domain Bacteria; kingdom Bacillati; phylum Bacillota; class Bacilli; order Caryophanales; family Bacillaceae; genus Neobacillus; species Neobacillus sp. B24. The sequence continues at coordinate 1,576,874 of NZ_AP035777.1, forward strand.
TGCCTCTAAACAGGGAAGGTGAGTAAACTGAAAATTATGACACTATTTATGCAACACTAGTGATTTTGGGTAAATTAACAATAGAAAAAAACAAAACGGGGGTTAGATAAACATGAGCCAAACTATTGCAGGAAAGATTGATCATACATTATTAAAAGCAGATGCCACAAAAGAGCAAATTGTTACATTGTGCGAGGAAGCGAAAGAGTACTCGTTTGCATCCGTTTGTGTTAATCCGACTTGGGTAAAAACTGCCGCAGAATTGCTAAAGGAAACACCAAATGTGAAGGTTTGTACTGTTATCGGTTTCCCGCTTGGGGCCACGACATCTGAAACAAAAGCGTTTGAAACAAAGAATGCCATTGAAAATGGTGCAAATGAAGTAGATATGGTAATTAATATTGGTGCGTTAAAGGACAAACAGGATGACCTGGTTCAACAGGATATCAAAGCCGTCGTTGATGCGGCCAAGGGGAGGGCACTTGTAAAAGTAATCATCGAGACCTCCCTGCTTACAGATGAGGAGAAGAAGCGCGCCTGTGAATTGGCTGTGAAAGCCGGGACTGATTTTGTCAAAACATCAACTGGATTTTCAACCGGCGGGGCAACAGTCGAAGATATTCGCTTAATGCGTGAAACCGTAGGACCCGATCTTGGTGTGAAAGCATCCGGCGGTGTGAGAAGTCGTGAGGACGCGCTAGCCATGATTGAGGCAGGGGCAACTCGGATTGGGGCAAGCTCAGGTGTCGCCATTAGCAAGGGTGAAGTTTCATCAAGCAACTATTAATTAATGGTGAGGGAATCTTATGAAGGAAGTTTTTCTAGCACTAATTGCTGGTTTAATTGTCGGGATGCTGTTTAAATTTTTAAAATTGCCGCTCCCCGCGCCGCCAGTGTTCTCAGCTGTCGTTGGTGTATTTGGTGTTTACTTTGGAGGCGTACTTCTTGATTGGATCATGAAGATATTTCAGCATTCATAATAAAAAAAGAGGCTTTTCGCTAGAATGGTACCTGTAGGTAGGACACTTGTAAAAAAGAGTGTTCAACCTGCAGGTATTTTTTATATACTTGAATTTCAGAATATGGGGATTAGGGGACAACATGAGTAAAATAACTTTTTCATCTAAAGAGATAAATACACTACAAAAAAATCCAAATGTACAGCGTGTCAGCGAAAAATCCATTACCTATACAGAAGAATTTAAAAATAGATTTATCGATGAATACCAAGTCGGCAAACTCCCACGTCAAATTTTTGAGGAGAATGGATTTGATGCGGACGTCATTGGCATAAAACGAATTGAACAGTCGGCCTGTAGGTGGAAAAAAGCCTATGAAATGAATGGCTTGATCGGGCTTACAGATACAAGAAAAACATCCTCCGGCAGACCTTTAAAACGGGAGCTTACACCCTCCGAAGTAATTGAGAGACAAAGAGCCAGAATTGAGCTATTGGAAGGGCAGGTAGAGCTGTTAAAAAAGCTAGAAACGACCGAAAGGAGGCTGCTAAACGCAAGCGAGAATCTAAATCCAAATAAGGCATATCAATTGATCCAGGAGACGCTTGAGCAAAACGGTTTTAAGGGAATGACTAGGTACTTTTGTGAGCTTCTGGGTGTTTCCCGGTCTGGATACTATAGTTACATGAAGGCTGCCTCTGTTCGTGAAGCAAGGGAGAAGTTAGACCTCGAAGCGAAGGAACTCATTTTAAAGGCTTTTGACCGAAGAGGATATAAGAAAGGTTCACGCTCCATCAAAATGATTTTGAAGAATGAGTTTGATGTTAACTTCAGCCGTAAAAAAATCCGGAGAATAATGAGGAAATATGGAATTGTCTGTCCTCACAGAAAGCCAAATCCATATAAAAGAATCGCCAAAGCAACAAAGGAGCATCAGGTCGTACCAAATAAGTTAAACAGGGAATTTAAGCAAGGTGTACCAGGGAAAGAATTATTAACGGATATTACATATTTACCATATAACGGAAGTAGTATGGCCTATTTGTCAACCATAAAAGACGCCTCCACCAATGAGTTATTAGCTTATCATATTTCAGATCGTATCACTTTAGATATCGCAACAAAGACCATCGATAAATTAATGAAAAATAAGAAAATTAGTTTACATTCGGAGGCATTTATCCATTCTGATCAAGGGAGCCATTACACAAGCCCAAGATATCAGAAATTGTTAAAAAGACATGGTTTAGACCAGTCAATGTCTCGGAGAGGAAACTGTTGGGACAATGCCCCGATGGAGTCTTTCTTTGGGCATTTAAAGGATGAGGTAGACTACCAGTCTTGTAAAACATTAGATGAACTGGAGGCGAAAATAAATCATTACATGGTTTACTATAACAATTATCGATATCAATGGAATTTAGAAAAGATGACCCCTATTCAATATAGGAATCATCTTTTAGCTTCATAACTCTTTTTTTCATGTGTCCTTGACATGGGTGCCAGATTACGCAACAGTGCGAAAAGCCTCTCTTTATATTAAAAGAACAGATGAAGAATGAAATAGAAAAGACCGGCCAGTAAGGCAGAGATAGGCAGGGTAATCACCCAGGTGATAAGCATGCGCTGTGCCGTCCCCCATTTGACCCCCTTCAGGCGATGGGCTGACCCGACACCAAGGATACCGGATGAAATAACGTGGGTTGTACTAACCGGCAAATGGATATAGGTAGCACCAAAAATAATAGCCGCACCTGTCAAGTCGGCCGCAACACCATTGATCGGGCGAATTTTCATGATCTTCCCGCCAACCGTTTTAATGATTTTCCATCCGCCAATGGAGGTTCCAAGACCCATGGCTAGAGCACAGGAAAATTGAACCCAAAAAGGAACATCGGCGTTATGAGGAAGAAAATTATTCGCTATTAACGCCATGGTGATAATCCCCATTGACTTCTGCGCGTCGTTTGTCCCGTGGGAATAGGACTGCAATGCCGCGGTGGCAATCTGGATATAACGGAAATTCCGGTTTGTTTTGGTTAAATTAAAATTCTTAAATACCACTTTAAAGATACTGTAAACAATATAGCCGACAGCAAAGGCTAAAATTGGTGAAAGAATAAGAGCCTCAATAATTTTGATGAATCCTGTATAATTCAGGACATTTAATCCCTCAGCGGCAATCGCTGCTCCGGCAATCGAGCCAATCAGAGCATGAGAGGAGCTGCTCGGGATGCCGTAATACCAGGTGATTAAATTCCAGGCAATCGCTGAAAGTAAGGCGGCTAAAATGACAATGGAACCGTGTTCTAAAAGGAAAGGATCGACAATATCCTTTGAAATGGTTTTGGCGACTCCTGTAAAAGTCAGGGCCCCAATAAAATTCATTGACGCTGCCAAAAGAATGGCCTGGCGTGGCCGCAATGCTTTAGTTGAAACGGAAGTGGCAATTGCATTAGCCGTATCATGGAAACCATTGATAAAGTCAAATGCAAGGGCACCAATCACAATTAATATGGTTAAAACGAATACTACACTCATATAAGGGCTCCTTAGGCATTTTTCATAATGATGGTTTCAAGCGTATTGGCAACCGTTTGGCAGCTATCCGCAATATCTTCAAGGTTTTCATAAATTTCCTTATATTGAATAATCCGGATTGGATCCTTTTCTACATTAAACAGGTTTTTAATCGATTGACGTAACACATTATCACATTTTGATTCGTAATCTTTGATTTTTATGGCATGCTCTCTAATTTGCGGCAGCTTTTTATTGGAAAGCAGTTCAACGGATAAATCAATTTCATGGACACTGCTTTGGATGGCGCTCACGAATTGCAGCATATATTCATCCGCTTGGGTTATGTTATACATTTCGAACAGTGCTGCTGTCGCTTCTAGGCCATCAAGAATATCATCCATGGTCATGGCAAGTTGCAGGATATCCTCACGCTCAATTGGCGTAATGAACGCATCATTCAGCTCCTTAATAACCTCATGGACAAAGGAATCTCCCTTTGATTCAATTTCTTTCATTCTCTCCGCGAACACTTTCAAATCGCTGATTTCCTTTAATTTGTATTCAGTGAAGAAATTGACACCTTCTTTCATGTTAGAGGAAATATTATGTAACAACGCCGAGAATTTGTCTTGTTTTCTGAATGCCATATGGTTGGACCCCCAATATTTTATAAAAATAACGTACTAATTTTATCTGAAAAATGCCGATAAAAGAAACAGTAAACGTGCAAATTTACAAAAACTTAACATTAGAATTTTCTGATTATTACCTTCTACCTTGATACTTTTTTACTTTTGCCAACAATTTTTAGAATATGTATGGCTTTTTTCCTTAATCAGGCAGAAATGCCTAAAAATACTCTTCAGCCTGTGAGTATAAAAATTATATTTGGGTATGTTAATTCGTACAAGCAGTTTTAACTGTTTTGCAAGGCTCGAGACGCTTATCATTAAGTGAATTAGTGAAAAGGAGTGTTATAACGTGAGCTTTATTTGGGCATTGATTGTCGGAGGTATTATTGGTTGGTTGGCCGGCCTTATCGTAGGCAGGGACGTACCAGGGGGCATTATTGGGAATATCATTGCAGGTTTTGTTGGTGCATGGCTAGGGCAAATGGTGTTAGGAGATTGGGGTCCAGAAGTGGCTGATTTTGCAATCATACCCGCCGTCATTGGCTCGGCTGTGTTGGTCCTGCTGCTAAGCTTTATCATGAGATCGTTCCGAAAAGCCGACTAAATACAAAAAGTCTCCCTAAGCGGGAGGCTTTTTATAATGTATGGACATCCACCATTTTAAAAATGACGGGTTTATCGCGGAACGGAGCATGACAGACAATGACTTCCCCCGTAAAAGGGTGGGTAAATTGCAGCTTGGCGGCATGCAGTGCCTGCCTGTCGGTCACCGGTTTTCCGCCATACAGCGTGTCGCCCAGTAACGGGTGGCCAATATGACTGAAATGGACGCGGATTTGATGGGTTCTTCCTGTATCAAGCCAGCATTTTACATACGTTAGCTTTTCCTGTTTATCTTCCAATACTACCTGGTAATGGGTAATCGCCTCTTGTCCGGACGGAGATACCCGTCTTCTTGTTGGGTGATGGCGGTCCCGGCCAATGGCTGCGCCAATCGTGCCACGTACTTGTTTCAAAAACCCATGCACCAATGCTATATAGGTCCGTTTGATGTTTCGTTTCTCAAGCTCCCGGTCCAAAATTGCACCTGCCAAGGCGTGCTTGGCAAACAGGATCGCTCCTGACGTATCTCGGTCCAAGCGATGCACCTGTCTGATGTCGCGGTTTTCCCCTTGTGCCAGTAAATGAAAACAGGCCGCATTTACCAGTGTATCTGTTTCCTGCTTGTTATCGTTAGGATGGGTATTCATAAACGGCGGCTTATTCAGAATCAGGACATGGTCGTCCTCAAAAAGAATCTCAAGCTCCCGAAAATGCGGAATGATATGGGTTTCTTCAGATTCAAATAAGCGAAGCTGAAGTTTTGAGCCGGTAACAAGGGGCGTTGTCCAATTGGCCGCTTGCCCATCAACCGTAACCTTTTTCTCCATTCGAAACGTATGGGTTAGTTTTTTCGGGACTTCCCACACTTCATGAAACAAACCTTGTACTGTTTTTCCTTGCCAGTTCTCTGGGACAATGATTTGGAACCATTCGCCCATTCGGCTTGTATGTAGCATTGTTTATCTCACCTGCCATCCACTAATTACCACCGGAAAGGCAGTAATAGATATGGTATTCTTAACATATATAATACGACAGAAAACTGCGATGGCAAAGGGTGGGTTAGTAGTGAAGATTGTTTTTGCCTCGACTCCGAGTCAAGAAGAAGAAATCTGTGAGTTAGTGCGGTATATTTATACCAATATTTTTCCGCGTTATTTTACCGATGAAGATATTAATGAGTTCCAACAATTAAAAATATTGCATACCTCAGAACAGCACTTTCAGGAAATGGGTACCTTAAAAGATGCGTTTCAAGTAATGGCGAGTATCCAAACACTGATCTCGATTCTTGAATCGCCGCAGCTTGATGACCAATATGAAGAGTTGTTTAATAAAAATGTGGCGACTCTTGAAGAGTTTGGCTTGGTGTTTCCGTTCTCCTACGAACAATTCATCGATGCGAAACATATGAAAAACACGATGCTGAGTATCTATACTAAAGCAGACAATGAATTGCTAGTTTAGGAAAAAGCCTGCCGAATAGGCTTTTTCTTTTTTTATGGTTTCATGTATTATAGTAGTTGACTGCGATATACATAATGAATGCGAAAATTGTCGGTTTATTTAAGACAATTTTTAAAGGAGTACACCACTTGCACTTCGAAACAATAGTATTGTAAAGCGCAACTTGAAGAGGAGGGGGTCCTTAAGGATGGACTGGAGAGCAACAGCTAATAGCTGGCTGGAATTTAATGATTTGGATGCAGAATTAAAACAACAATTGATGGAACTCAAGCAAGATGAAAAACAGCTTGAGGATGCCTTTTACAAAAATCTGGAATTTGGTACAGGCGGGATGCGCGGAGAAATCGGTGTCGGCACAAATCGGATGAATCTCTACACCGTCCGCAAAGCATCGGCTGGACTTGCTGCATACATAGAAGACCATGGCGATGAGGCAAAACAACGCGGGGTAGTTATTGCCTATGATTCTCGTCATAAATCACCGGAATTTGCCTTGGAAGCGGCCAAAACACTGGCTACACAAGGTATTCAAACTTATGTATTTGACGAACTAAGACCAACACCGGAATTATCATTTGCATTAAGACATTTAAACGCTTATTCCGGAATCGTGATTACCGCTAGTCATAATCCACCTGAATACAATGGCTATAAGGTTTATGGCTCTGATGGCGGACAGCTGCCACCGGCTCCTGCCGATGAGGTCATTGCCAAGGTAAATGGTATTGAGAATGAGTTATTGATCGAGGTGGACAGTGAAGAAACACTGCGGGCCGCCGGATTAATTAAAACCATCGGGGCAGAAATTGATCAGGCCTACACCGAAAAACTAGAAACCATCTCTGAAAACCCAGAGCTTGCCCAAGAGAGTGATATCAAAATTGTCTTTACTCCGTTACATGGGACAGCCAACAAGCCTGTCCGGGCCGCACTTGCTGCGTTAGGTTATGAAAATGTTACCGTGGTGAAAGAACAGGAGCTTCCAGATCCGCAGTTTTCGACGGTGAAAAGCCCGAACCCGGAAGAGCATGCAGCCTTTCAATTAGCCATCCGCGAAGGAAAACGCGTAGGCGCTGACCTTTTAATCGGGACCGACCCGGATGCTGACCGCTTGGGAATTGCTGTGTTAAATCCTGATGGTGAATATATTGTTCTTACAGGGAACCAAACGGGTGCATTATTACTGGATTATTTGTTATCCCAGAAAAAGCAAAAAGGTACACTGCCCCAAAATGGTATCGTATTTAAAACAATCGTAACTTCAGAAATTGGCCGCAAGATTGCTGCTGATTACGGGTTGAAAACTGAGGATGTTCTGACTGGCTTTAAATTCATTGCTGAGAAAATCAAACAATATGAAGAAACCGGTGAGCACACCTTCTTGTTTGGCTATGAAGAGTCATATGGCTATTTAATCGGCGACTTTGCCAGGGATAAGGACGCTGTTCAAGCTTCTCTATTAGCAACTGAAGTATGTGCCTTTTATAAAAAACAAGGCATGTCCCTTTACGAGGGTTTAATGAGCGTATTTGAAAAATACGGCTATTACCAAGAAGGGCTTCGTTCCCTAACCCTAAAAGGAAAAGAAGGAGCAGAATTAATTCAGAAGATCCTGACTTCATTCCGCGACGAGCCGCTGGCGAGTCTTGGTTCCGTAAAAGCAGTGGCAACCGAGGATTATTTAATTGGAAAAAGGGTTACAGAGTCTGGGGAAGAAAGTATCGATCTGCCGCAATCCAATGTGCTGAAATATTTGTTTGAGGATGGATCATGGGTGTGCTTGCGTCCATCTGGGACGGAGCCAAAGGTTAAGTTTTACTTTGGTGTTAACAGTTCATCACTGGAAGAAAGCAAAGCAAAACTCCAGCAAATTGAACAAGATTTTATGTCGGTTGTCGATCAAAAAATTAAACAGGCTCAATCCTAAATTATGACCCGAAAGGCGGTATGCCTTTCGGGTTTTGTTTTAAGGTTACGACTTTAGTCCTAGAAAATTCAATACTTTTTTCTAAGGTGTTAGGATTCAATCTTGATATAATGAGAAAAAGACCGTAAATTCGGAGGATTCATAAATGGAGGAGAACCATGTATCGGATTTGCAAATATTAAAGGAAATTGCCGAGCTGCTCAATCGGGGAATAGACCCGTCAATCGTCCTTTCAGAGGTTTTGAAGAAGCTGCTGCATGTTACTGGCCTACAAACGGGATGGATTTTTTTAATCGATGATTCCGGCATATTTACACTGGCGGCGAGGGAAAATTTGCCTCCTGCCCTATCTGAAAATAACTTTACGCCCATGTGCGGCGGTGATTGCTGGTGTATCGACCGCTACAAGGATGGCAGGTTGGATAAGGCGACCAATATTATTGAATGCAAGCGTCTAGAGGATGCGATTGAACGTAAAGCAAGTGATACATGGGGATTAACCCATCATGCCACCGTACCGCTTAAAGCTGGTGATGAAAAATTTGGCATCCTAAATGTTGGTTCTCCTTATAAGCGGCGGTTTACGAACGGAGAACTGGCACTGTTGGAATCAGTGGCCCTGCAAATTGGTACCGCGTTAAAACGAATGAAATTGACGCAGAAAGACCAGGAACTCGCGTTAACAGCAGAGCGGAACAGGCTGGCAAGGGACTTGCATGATTCGGTCAATCAATTGCTGTTTTCCTTAAGTCTGACAGCATCTGGCGGAAAAGAACTGAGTGATAGCACTGAAGTGAAAGAGACATTCGGATACATTCAAGATTTGGCTCAGGAAGCTCTAAATGAAATGAGGGCGTTAATTTGGCAGCTGCGGCCAAGGGGATTGGAGAAAGGCATTGTCAGTGCGTTATGCAGTTACGGAGAAATGCTTGGGTTAAGGGTCAATATCAAGGTGAATGGGGTCATCCATCTGCCATGCGCCATTGAAGAGGGGTTGTGGCGGATCGGACAGGAGGCATTGGCTAATTGCAAAAAACACTCTGGTCAATCGACAGTCGACCTATCGATTGAAGCCGCCGAAAACTATATCATGTTTTTATTTAAAGACAAAGGCAGCGGTTTTATCTATGATGAAAGCAAAGAGCTGCCATCACTTGGGTTAAAAAGCATGAAGGATCGGACGAATTCCTTATCTGGGACTTTTAAGTTAACAAGCAAACCGGGCAAAGGGACAACGGTGAGGGTAAAAATACCGTTTTAGGGAGAGAGCGAGATGAGTATCAGAATATTGATTGCCGATGACCATCATGTGGTTAGACGCGGTTTGGTCTTTTTTCTAAGGACGCAGGAAAATATAGAAATTATCGGGGAAGCGCAGAATGGGCAGGAAGCGGTAGAAAAGGCGGAAGAACTAAAGCCGGATCTTGTCCTAATGGATTTGGTCATGCCTGTTATGGACGGAATTGAAGCGACAAAGAGAATTATTCAAAAACAACCGACGCAAAAAATTATGATTCTAACCAGTTTTTCTGACCAGAATCATGTAATTCCGGCGATTGAGGCCGGCGCATCAGGCTACCAGTTAAAGGATATTGAACCGGACGAACTGGTTAAGGCCATCAGACAGCTAATGCAAGGAGAGAATCAGCTGCATCCAAAAGCGACCACGCATTTATTGTCGCGCTATACGTTAAAAAATGAAGAAAAAAAGCCATTGGATGAATTGACCAAACGGGAAATTGATGTACTGAAGGAAATCGCCAGCGGAAAAAGCAATAAAGAAATTGCCTCCTCATTATTTATTACTGAAAAAACTGTTAAAACGCATGTTTCAAGCATTTTAGCAAAGCTCGAGGTTGCAGACCGGACACAGGCGGCACTTTATGCTGTCCGCAATGGTGTAGTAAAAAATGAATAATAAACATGAAAACACGGCTCTCCAAATTAGGAAAGCCGTGTTTTTGGTGGAATTCTATAGCCCGGTTGTAAAAAAGTTCCTCAACTAAATTGGTATCCCTTAGTTTTTTCAGGAAAAACTATACATCGGTATCTCATTATCGTCACTTTCAAAGGTCTCATTAGCATGGTCGATGTAACGAAGCAGGTTATAAAGATTTTTTTCAATCACGGTGTAGTCACGTTCGAAATTGTAGGCATGCAGGAAATGTTCAATTTTCTTTGATAAAAACTGGTCGGTGGTTCGAACCATTAAAATCAGTAAATTATCCCATTCAGATCGGTGCGTGTAATATAACGCCCGGTCGTAATCCATTTTATTCATTCAGTTGTCTCCTCCTCGATTAGGAGTTGATATTATTGTACGACATTTTAATAAGAACACCCGCAGAAAATGTTGACACCCACTGATAGTGCGGATTGCAACTTTTACCTGTATAAAGAATGAAAAAAGTGAGGAACTATGGCGAGATTATTATGTGCATTATTGGTATTTCTGGCGCTGGGTGATAAAGTCCAGGCAAGCATTGCAGAAACAAATAAACCGTATACATATGAAGCATTTGAACAGGACCTTGGGCAAATAAGGGAGAGGTATGGAGGAAATCTTGAAACGAAAATTATTGGAACGACTTATTTCGGACGAAATATTTGGGGAATTAAGCTAGGCAAAGCCAAAAAAAATATCGTATTAATCGGTGCCCACCATGGCAGAGAATGGTTGACTTCCATGCTGCTAATGAAGATGCTCGATAACTATGCCGCAAGCTATGTGCAAGATCGCAAAACCACCGCGCTGCTGGATGAAGTCTCGATTTGGTTTATCCCCATGCTAAATCCGGATGGGGTGGCCATTCAGCAGCATCAATTAAAAGGATTTCCTCCCATCCATCTCCAGCAATTAGTCATGATGAACGATGGGGAAACTAATTTTGAAAGATGGAAGGCTAATGGAATCGGAATTGATTTAAACCGTCAGTATCCTGCTGGCTGGAATGAGCTTAAGGATGGTTCAGAGACCCCTTCTTATAAGTTGTTTAAGGGGAAAGAGCCGTTCCAAGCAAAGGAAGTGATTGCCCTGAAGAATTTGATTGAGGAGATTAATCCATCGATTGCGGTTGCCTATCACACAGCAGGCCGGGAAATTTACTGGAGTTATCAAAATGGAACATTTGGTAAGCGTGACCACTCATTAGCGAGAAAAATTGCCTCACTGACAAGATACAAATTGGCGAAACCTCCGAAGGATGCGATTGGCGGGGGATTTACCGATTGGTTTATTTCAAGCTATCACCGTCCGGCGTTAACCATTGAGATTTGCCCCCTTGTCGGTGAAACAAGCCCTCCGCCTTCCATGCTGCGAAACGAGTGGAAGCGGAACAAGCTGGTTGGCCTAAAATTAGCACAAGAAGCAAAAAAACTCACACACTGATTTATAATCCAACCTATCTTGGCTAATAAGAAATTATAAAATTTATCAAATTTTATAATTTCTTAACGCATAAATTCAACTAAGCCTCTGTCTTCGTCCTAACGGACTCGTCAATCGGCAAGTTTTCATTTATTCATCATTCCCCGCTTCCCTTCATACATTGTGGTAAGAGGAAAAGGGGGAGTGGCTGATGAATGAGGCAGATAAGAAAGCACTGGAATATGCCATTGGTGAAATAACCGAGATCGCAACCGGCTTTGGTCTGGACTTTTATCCGATGCGATACGAAATTTGTCCTGCTGAAATTATTTATACGTTTGGGGCCTACGGAATGCCAACCCGATTTTCACACTGGAGTTTCGGAAAGCAATTCCATAAGATGAAACTGCATTATGATTTGGGACTAAGCAAAATTTATGAATTGGTTATCAACTCTAATCCATGCTATGCGTTTTTACTTGACTCCAACTCGTTGATTCAAAACAAACTCATCGTTGCCCATGTATTGGCCCATTGTGACTTCTTTAAAAATAATGTCCGGTTCCAAAATACGAAGCGTGATATGGTCGAAAGCATGGCGGCAACCGCTGAACGGATTCATCAGTATGAAATTCAATATGGAAAAAGAGAAGTCGAGACGTTCCTCGATGCGATTCTATCAATTGATGAGCATATTGACCCTTCGTTAATGCGGCCAAAGCTTGCCTGGTCTATTGAAGATGAGGATGAGGAAGACGATGTGGTTCGTGCAGTATCACCGTACGATGATCTTTGGAAGCTGGATGACAAAGGGAAGAAAGAGGAAAAACCAAAGCGGAAAAAGAAATTTCCGCCGCGGCCGGAGAAAGATTTGTTATTGTTCATCGAATCCTACAGCAGGGAGCTTGAGGATTGGCAGCGCGATATTTTGACGATGATGCGGGAAGAAATGCTTTATTTCTGGCCGCAGCTTGAAACCAAAATTATGAACGAAGGTTGGGCTTCCTACTGGCATCAGCGGATTCTCCGGGAAATGAATTTGACGAGCGGGGAAGCAATTGAATTTGCCAAACTAAATGCTGGGGTCGTCCAGCCGTCAAAAACAGGCATCAACCCATACTATCTGGGCCTGAAAATATTAGAAGATATTGAAGAGCGATATAATAATCCGACAGAAGAAATGAAGCGACGAGGAGTGGAGCCAGGTTCCGGCAGAGAGAAAATGTTTGAGGTCAGGGAAGTTGAATCGGATATCTCCTTCTTGCGAAATTATTTAACAAAAGATTTGGTTATGAGGGAGGATATGTATCTGTTCCAAAAGCAGGGCCGTGACTATAAAGTTGTTGATAAACAGTGGGAGCATGTCCGCGACCAGTTGGTTAATATGCGGGTAAACGGCGGGTTCCCATATATTACGGTCAACGATGGCGACTATTTAAAAAACGGCGAGCTTTATTTGAAGCACTGGTTCGAAGGTGTCGAGCTAGATGTTAAGTATTTGGAGAAGGTCCTGCCTTACGTTCATCAGCTGTGGGGCCGGCCGGTTCATATGGAAACCACTATTGAAGAGCGGGCGATGCTATTTTCTTATGATGGTAAAGGCATTCATCGGAAATATCTATAGAATTTATGAGCTATCTTGCAGTTGCAGGATAGCTTTTTTCGATAATAAAGAATGTTGAATGAATAAATATAGGGTCGGATTGGAATTAATAACCTAATCAAATATTGAATGAAGAATTGAAGGATGATTTCCGGTGATTTATATTTATAACGATTATGGTGGTACCCATACGACTTCTTTGGCAGCTGCCTATCATTTAAAGCAATTGCCTCAATCAGAAGTTAAGCTGACTAAGGATGAAATACTTAATGTTAAATATTTCAACAAACTTTCAAAACAGGATTTTGGAAAGCTAATTTTTCACGGGATTGACGACGAGGGTCATTCTGTTTATACAATCGGCAGGAAACGGAATAAATATGTTGTGCCAGCAATGAAAGAAATAATCTTATTACTACAGGAAAAATTCCAAGCTGATGAAAAAATAGTATTTTCAAATACCTCACCTACTGTTCCGTTATTGATGTCACTGGGAGGATTTTTTTCGAGAGGGTTAAAAATTGACTTTATCGGTGTACCATTATTAGTGAAAGGTGCCAAACAGTGCTGTGATAATATTTTTAGGCTGGTGGAAAATACGAAACGTGTTGGCAGTACAACTTTTAATGAAAATGTGATCATTTTGGAAAATGAAATGTATAAAAACTAAATGGTTTTCCGGCCAATAAAAGAATTAGGCCCCCTCATCGGATTGTTGAGGGGACCTGACCATATTTAAATAGCAGAAAGTTCTTTTTCTAATGCTTTTTCTACGGCAACATATTGATAGCCAAGATCCTTAGCCACTGCTTCATAGGTAATTTCGCCGTTTGCCACGTTCACGCCAAGCTTTAAAGCCGGATTTTCGGCAATCGCCTTAAAGACGCCTTTGCCGGCAATCTGTAATGCATAAGGAACTGTCACATTGGTTAACGCAATCGTTGACGTTCTTGGAACGGCCCCAGGCATATTGGCAACAGAGTAATGGATGACGCCATGTTTTTCAAATGTTGGGTTATCGTGAGTGGTTACATGATCAATCGTTTCCACAATTCCGCCTTGATCAATCGCCACATCAACAATAACGGCCCCCGGCTTCATCGCTTTGACCATTTCTTCAGTTACAAGCTTAGGAGCTTTTGCACCAGGAATAAGGACTGCACCAATTAATAGATCGGCCTCTGCAACACCCTCGGCAATATTATAAGGATTGGACATTAATGTTTTAATTTGGTTTCCAAAGATATCATCTAATTGGCGCAGACGGTCAGCACTTAAGTCGATGATTGTTACATCAGCACCGAGGCCAATCGCCATTTTTGCTGCATTTGTTCCGACAATTCCACCGCCGATAATCGTTACTTTTCCACGATTTACACCTGGAACACCGGCAAGAAGAATCCCTTGCCCGCCATTATTCTTTTGTAAGAAGGAAGCACCGATTTGAGCTGCCATACGGCCGGCCACTTCGCTCATTGGTGTCAGCAGGGGAAGAGTTCTGTTGACTGAAACTGTTTCATAGGCAATGGCAATAACACCTTTATCTTTAAGGGCTTGTGCCAGCTCTGGCTCGGCAGCAAGGTGTAAATAAGTGAATAAGACCAATCCTTGGCGGAAGTATTGATATTCGCTAGGGAGCGGTTCTTTTACCTTCATGATCATTTCTGCTTTTGTCCAGACTTTTTCGGCAGTCTCAAGAATTTCAGCACCGGCTTTTTCGTAAGCCTCATTGGTGAAACCGCTTCCAAATCCAGCATCCTTTTCAATAAACACATGATGGCCGGCAGTGACGAATGAACTGACACCAGCTGGGGTAAGGGCTACCCGATTTTCGTTGTTCTTGATTTCCTTAGGTACACCAATAAACATTTCCTAATTCCTCCTATTTTTTAACAAGAAATTCCTATGAATAAAGTATAAATTGTTTATCAGGGAAATTCTTTGTTGGTAATGGAGAAAGATAAGGGAAGTTTTTGGGGATTTTCACAAAAGCTTTAAATCCCCAGGTATTTTTCCAGCTTTAAATCTAGGAACAGCATCATTTTCTGATTAGGATCTTTGAAGTTAACATCCCCAATTTCGGAAATTCGCTTCAATCGGTAATTTAACGTATTGGCATGAACATTTAAGACTTTTGCCGCTTCATTCATGTTATTGTCGCAATTTAGAAAAACCTCTAATGTTTCCACAAGGTTGCTATTATGCTTTTGATCATACAGCTGAAGCCTTTTTAAAGAATAATTTTCGTAAGCTTCCTTTTTTCGCTTTTCCAAAAGAAGATCAAAGAGTTGATATATACCTAGTTTGTGATAGTTGTAGATATTTTTTGTTTCGTGTGGAAACTTGGCTTTTATTGATAGGACAGCCAATGTTTCTTCATAAGCCTTCGTGATTTTTTGATAATCATGATAAATGCTGCTATAGACAGGGATGAGATGATTGATTCCGTAGCGATCTGCCATTTTCACTGCAAACATTTGTGAAAATTGTTCTAATTCCAAGAATGGGTTGGCAATGTGATCCGTGGAAACCAACAGTATTAACTGATTACAATCAATGGTAGTAAGGATAATTTTTATCCGCTGATTCGTTTTTAATAAATACGAGATGGATTGTTCATCCTGATTGCTTATGTTTTCCTGAAACTGAAAGACGATAAGTGCGAAACAGGATGGCGGTGTGATTTGCAAGCTGTAGAAGTGCTCGCTGATTTCACCTGGATCATTTAAATGCCCCGTTAATAGCTTCCAAAAAAATTCTTGGAATCGCTCTTCTTTTTTATTTTTTCTCGTTTGCAGCTGTAACAGCTTATTTTTTACCGCCTCTGCCGCTTTTTTTAACAGTGTAAAGTCTTCATCTGTTAACGTTCTGTCGATTTCCAAAGCCCAGATAAAGCCCAGAACTTCATCCTGTTTCCAAATCGAAATAGCCACCCGATGGCTTAGACCAATTTCATCCATATTTTTTACCCGGATTGGCTCCTTGGTTTTTAAAAGGGAGGGAATCGTACCTTCTTTCCAAAGCTGATTAATCACTTTTTCCGGCACCCGCCGGCCAATAATCGTGGAGATTCGGGCTGGGTCGGTTCGTTCGTCATGAGTGCTGTAGGCAAGAAGCCGGTGATTGGCATCCTCAATTGTAACCGGGCATTGTAACACCTGGCTAATCAAGTCGGCGAATTCATCTAAACTATCAAATGATGTCTTAAATGGATCATATCTAGTATTCAAAGAGATAGCCTCCATACGTTTATGTAAAACCTTTGTGATCTTCGCATCCTCTTGTTTAATTTTACAAAAAAATCAGTAGAAGTTCATGTATTTCTACAAAATAGCTGACAAAAATTTCAGGTTGAATAGTTGGATTCTTCACATACTATTGGTAAAGCTGAAAGGGGATTTTCAATATGAAGAAACTAATAACATCGATATGTGCCATTGTGCTGTCCATGGCGGTGAATGCTGGGATTGGTTTAGCCCAAACAGGAGCAAGCCCAAAGAACCCATTGCTTGAGCAAAATACAATGTCGGTTCTTTGGTTTCAAAAGTCTGGAGAAGCGAAAGCGTTATATTATCAAGGCTATAATATTGGAAAACTGCGATTGGAAGAAATTTTGAAACATAAATGCAATGGAAAAAAGCCAGCCATAGTACTGGATATTGACGAGACGGTGCTGGATAACAGTCCATACCATGCCTGGAAGGTCCGAACAGGAAAAGGAGATATGTTAGATTGGAGCGATTGGTTCGACCGGGCTGTGGCAAAGCCACTTCCAGGAGCACTGGATTTCCTTAAGTTTGCTGATTCAAAAGGGGTAGCCATTTACTATATATCGAATCGGATGGAGGCCCAAAAGGAAGCGACGATTAAAAATTTACGGCTTGTTGGGGCACCACAGGCAGACGCGGAACATGTCCTGTTAATGCAGGATGGAGAACTCGGAAAAGAGACACGCCGGAAGCATGTGGCAAAGACCAATGAGATTGTCTTGCTGTTCGGGGACAACCTAAACGATTTCAAAGGTTTTGACCAATTGTCTGCTTCTGAAAGAATCAACAGGGTGGAGCAGGACTACAATGATTACGGGAATAAACTGATCATGTTTCCTAATCCGATGTATGGGGACTGGGAACTTGCTATTTATCAATATGACTTTAGCAAATCTGCTGAGGAAATTAGCAAACTCAGAAAGGATAACCTTGAGGGATTAAAACCTTAAACCAAGGAAACGCTGCAGCCAACCTACTGCAGCGTTTGTTTGCATATGGACGTGAAAAAAATGGAAGAATTAGTCCTGATTTAATTTTTTACATTGGAAAGGATATTGATCGCGAAGACGATTACACCCAAGACCATTAAAGTCCCACCGGCAGCAACTGCAGGACCAGCGGCACCTACACCAGAAACAAGGAAGGCAAGACCGACCATCATGACGGGCAAGGCAATATTGTGAATCCAAAAATGGACCTTTGCCAGCGTGGTTTCAGCCGCTTTAGGAAAGGCGACATAAATAAGACCAGCTAGTGTCATGGCCGTCCAGCCTAGCAAATTGATATGGACATGGACAGGAGTGTAGTTGAAGTTTTCCGTCATCGACATGTACATCCCAAGACAAACCCCAACAACAAAATAACACACCGAAATCTTAATAAACTTTACACCCAAATGATCTCCTCCTATAAAATTTATGACTACAGTAGTAAATATGAAGGAGTTTTTGGTTGTAGAACCTTAATTTATAGGGACAAAGTTTGATTTTTATTATGATTTCGAAGAAAATGGCATAAAAAAAGCACCTTTGGAATAGGTGCCTAAAACAATGCTTTGATCCCGACCAAAACAAGACCGATTAAGAAGCCGCATACGGCCCCATTGACCCGAATCCATTGCAGGTCTTTGCCGACATTTGTTTCAATCATGGTAATGAGCGTCTTTGTATCGAGCTTATCGAGATTTTCTTTCACAAGCTGACCAACTTTTGCGTGATTTTTATCAACGAAGCCGGAAATTTGCGTTTTAATCCAAGCCTCCAATTGATCCATTTTATCAGTATCGGAAATGAGGCTGCTAATGCCATCCTTAATAAAGGGGAGAACATACTCCTCATAAAAGCTTGGCTCATCTACAAACGCCAATGCCTTTTGCTGGATTTGGCTTAACAACCCGATGATTTTTTCTTCCACTTGCCAGTTTTCAATCGCTTGCGTTTTCAATCCGTTTAGCTCTTGGTAGATTTTTTCATCGGTTTTAATGTTTTCAAGTTTTTGATGAATATGCATCAACAAGGTTTGTCTGTTCTGATTAAACGGGTCACGGTAACTGTCAATCCCTTTAAGAATCAGATTCTGAATTATGCTGCCCAATTTTTCTTCATTAATCAGATTGCTAAAGGAACGCAAGGCTATTTGCATGAACCCATCTACTTTTATATTTTCAATCATATCGACAGCCATACCGCCAAGACGATATTTGGTACTATCCTTCTTGGCCCAATCATCTACTTCTTCGATGATGAAATCCAAAGCTTTCTCATCGTATTTTCTTACCGAAATTTGATCAACTAGTAATGGCAGGTAATCCTTGATATCCAGAGTGTTGAGCTGGGCTTTTATTTCCTTTTCAACAATTGGAGCTAGTTTGTTTACGTTAATCATTTTAATTAAATGCTTTGCCAGTCCTGTTGTATTCTTTTTCACTGCATCCGAATGGATTTCCTGATTCACAACGGCAAATATTTTCTCGGTAAATCGAAAGCTCTCGATTTTATCCCGTATGCTCTCTTTTGTCAGCCAATCATTCTCCAGCATGGATATGATTTTAGCAATGATTTTGTCCCGATTTTTTGGCAGCAATGCGGTGTGGGGAATCGGAAGTCCCATCGGATGCCGAAATAGGGCAGTGACCGCAAACCAGTCGGCAAGGCCGCCAACCAGCCCTGCCTCAAAGCCGCCCTGCAGGATTGATTTCCAAATGGATGGCTCAAGCGGAATGGTTGCTAGAAAACCGACCGCCATTACTATAAGCGAAATGGTCGCCAAATGCCTTGAATTATTTTTTGTTTCTGTCATCTTGTACCCCTCATTTATATGAAAAATAACATTTGATGCTATTATCTCAATAAATCTGGAAAAAAAGCAAAAAAAAACTGCCTATTTGCCCTTAATAAATGAGAAAAGCTCCTCTCAGGAAAGAGAAGAGCTTTTTTTCTGTGGTTTAATATGAGTAACAAGGCCATCCAAATCAGTAATATAAAATTGGGTTTTCGGTTCGAATTTCAGGTATTTTTCTTGCTGCAGTTGATAATAATTCACTTTGTGAAGCGGGTCGAATTGCAGCATTGGATAATTTTTTTTCTCCTTTACATATAAATCAACTGCTTTTTGAACCAAATCCATTTCAACCGCAATCTCTTTTTCATGTTCCTCAAATAAATCATACGTTTCTTTCGACATATAGAAGTTTTTTGAAGGAATGCCGCCCAGTATATTGGCCAGTTGGGAAAAGTCAATACTGTTATCGTCCTGAACAAGGATGGTTCGATAAACGCCTTTTGGAAGTTTATCAGAAAACTCCCTAACTGCTTTTCGGACCTCTTCAATGGAAACTTCAATGATTGGAAAGTTACTCGTGTCGACTACCGCCTTTTCAACAGACTTTTGTTTCTCCTGTTCTCCTTGTTGGAGCGGTGTTTTAAAATACTTTTGCACCATATAATAAACCGTTACGGCTCCAAGACCAATTCCTAGAAATGTCCCGATTAAGGTTAATAAAGTATTGTATCCAAATTTTCCGTCTAAGAAACTGCCTAGTTTATACCCCCCAAATACACAGAGAGCAATGGTAATGCCAAAAACCATATTTAAAGAAAGGGTTTTCATAAGAAAGGTCGTAAATTCGTTCCAATGTTCCTCATTCTTATTATTCCCTTTATCAAAAAACTTTACGACTTCTTTTCTCATTTCTTCAGAAACATTATTTTCTTTGAAAAACCCTTCCAAATACTCGATTTCGGTTTTATCTTCGTTTTTTAGCAGACAGGCTGTTTTTTCGATTGCACCTTTTGTGTAATGGACGTAAATCCATTTCTCTTCAAATCCTAGTTCAAGATTTTCCGTCACTCTGCCCAAGTATTTGGTAAACTTGTGCTTCATCATTATGCCCCCTTAATTTGTTCTGTATGTGAAAAGGATAGGCTGTGAGCAGGGAATGCTTCTGTATTTGCCTCTTTTAGGATTTGTTTGGCTTCCTCTTTAGCTGATTGGATGATTAGCTTGGCTTCACTTTCTGTTCGCCTTCGTATTTCTCTGGCATCGCTTTTGGCCTGCTTGAGGACCTGTTCGCTCATTTCCAAATTCTTTTCCGCCTCAATTTTATATTGTTCTGTTAATTGGAGCTGATTTTGAATATGACTTTTTCGGTTCTCAAGAACGGCTACGAGTTTTTTAAAGACGAGTTTTTTTAAAATTAATACGAGTACAGTAAAAATAAAAGCTTGGTAAATCATCGTCCCCAACGATATAGGCAATCCCAATAATGTAATGTCCCCCAATTCCTTTTTCTCCCCTTTCTATTAGATTATGTTAAACGGTGAGCAATGTAAACCATTGTTAAAGTAACAAAAATATATGCCTGAATTCCTCCGATAAAAATGCAGAATACCTGCCAAATAATCATCGGGAATGCAGCAAGCGAGGCAATTAAAAAGCCTTTCGTTACGGCCGCTGCCAATAAGGCAAGCATAACCTCACCAGCGTAAATATTTCCAAACAATCGAAGCCCTAAAGTTAACGTTGTGGCAAATTGTTCTATGATATTAATGGGAAACAGGAATTTAAACGGTTTGAAAAAGCTGACAACATAATGCTTAAAACCATTTTGCGCAATATCAATAAAATGGGTATAAGCGATAATCATGATTGCCAATGTCATCGTGACATGGGCATCTGCTGTCGGAGATTTCCACCAGGTAACAGGATGTTCTTCTGCTGTCATGATGGAGAAGGGGACCCCCATTAGATTTGCGATAAATAAGTACATTAACAAGGAAACTCCGGTTGACAGGATAAATAAATTGTTGGATTTCCCAATCGAATTATTCATGATATCCTCTACAAATTCGACAATCCATTCCATAACATTTTGCCATTTTTTTGGTATGTATGTATCAGGATTACGTGTGAATAAAAAGGCAATAAGAAATACAAGGATGGCAGCAACAGTACTTGTTAAAATAATCGACAAATCAAACGTTAAGTTCATCCACTCAACTTGAGGTTTTGCATGTTCCATGATGTTCACCCCCTTTCATAACCAGGTAGGGAACCAACATGATGTGGAACAGTAGAAGAGAAGTTCGCATCTATATTATAACAGAAAAGAATATTATTGTAAGATAGTTCACAATTTATTCCTAATTTTCTGAATATAAAGTGTAGTCATGCTTTTTATGGTAGCAATCATTTTATCGTTAGTAATTTTATTATTTTATTTTTTTAATTACAAAAGAAAAAAAATTCCTATTTTCTGCAACCCTTTTTACTTTTCAACGTCTTATTAAATGTTGTATTATAATCAAGGCTCAAAAATAGAAAAAAATGGGGGTAAAACGATGAAGAAATTTTTATTATCATTCGCAGCCTTAACAGTTGTGTTCGCGCTTGCAGCATGCTCGGGCAGTAACGAAAGCAAAACAGAAAAGAAGGATACGAAAACAACCGAAGAAGCAGAGGCACCGAAAGCTGATGTGAAAAAGGAATTAGTTAAATTCTATAACGAGCTTGCAACAAAAGTTAACGCAAAAGATGCTGAATTAAATGCTTATGTTGCAAAAGCTTCTCAGGAAAATCCGAAGCCGGAAGACCTTCCGACTGCTGAAGATCGAGCCAAAGCAAGCGAATCAGCAGCAGCTGTAGCTACAGAGCTAAATAACACACAAATTCCAGCAGAATTAAAAGATCACCAAGCTGACCTTGAAGCAGCAGTTAAAGAATACGCAGCCTCTTATCAAGCGAAAGCAGACGAATTGAAAAAGGATGCACCAAACTTTGAAGCGGCTGATACTACCTTTGCAAACGCAGAAGAAGCGCTAGGGAAAGTATTCCAAGCTGAAAAACTATTCCCGCCAAGCTTGGGTAAACAAGTAGACTAATCCATATAGGAACAAGCCGAGACAGAAGTCCCGGCTTGTTTATTAATGTATCGTACTAAACTCTTTGTATGTTACCTGCAATTCATTTAAAAGCTGATCTACAGACAAATAGGTTTCAGTATCCTCAAAAAACCACATATCATTTTCTTCAACGAAGAAATCCATTCCCTTAACCTTTTGAGTAAATGCGGCATTTGCTGGTGTTTCTATTGAAAAAGCAAGACTGTAACCCTTATGCTTTTCGCCAAAACCGGCATATTGCGGGTACATCCGAATGGTAAAAGGAACGTTGAATTCAAATTCTTTTTCAAACCAATTCACAGCTTTTTCGTCAATCGTAATGAACATATTTAGCACCAACCTTTGTTTATGTGGTTTATTTAGCAAGAAAAAGTTCAGGTAAAAGATTACCCGACTCAAGATTATTACTTTTCCATGTTAGTGCCTATGATAATATTCACTATATTTCTTAAAAAAGCAAAGTTTTAAAAAATGTTCATTTTTTTCTAAGATTGGATTGATACTAACCCTATAATTGTTACTGTTATTGTAACATCTCTACAGTGAAAACGATGGTATGATAGATATATCCGAAAGGGGTTGTGATCGATGGAAAAAGAATTTGAAAAGCTAAATGAAAATGTTAATGATATAAAAGATCTTATCAAAGCGTTTAATGCGACGTTAGACCATATTGAAAAAAGGTTGGCTCGATTGGAGAAGGTTGATAGCATCGAGCACCGAGTTGCCGTTAACCAAATTGATTTATCCGATATTAAAGAATCATTGGAGCGTATTGAAAGTAAACAGGGAAATGACATTCAGCATCTGAATCGCCGCTTAGATTCTCACCTTGTCAAAATTGCAAGAGTGGAAGAAGAAGTTCTCATGCTTAAATCAAAATAAAAAAGATTAGGAAAAGCTTCCTAATCTTTTTTTTGGAATAAAAGACAGCGCTTACCTACTCTTGATTAGTGCTTTTACGCCGTAATAGAGTATAGCGAATGCAAAGATTAGAATCGCTAGAGCGCCGATAACATGAAAGAATGATGACAGGCTTGCTAGAAATGAAATAGCTGGCATCTTAATAAGGGCAAAGCCTGCTAAGATACAAGCTAAAAATAAAACTGCTGTTTGATTCATTTTTATCCCCTCCTTGCTAGCAGGATATGCAGGATGTTTGTCTGATGTATAGTTCAACTGTCCCATTTTTGGGCAAAAAAAAACCTGTCATCGCAGGTTTTTTTAGTAAAGGACCTCAGATTTCGGCAGGGCAATCTGTTGAATATTTGCTTCGCCGTCCTTGGCCGTTTTGGTTACTTCAATATATTTTATATGATGGTCTTCCATTTCAATGATTTTAAAGGCAAATGTGCCATGAATCATGATGTCGCCTTCTTTAGCTTCGTAATTCTCAGTTAAAATCCAGCCGCCAATGGTATCGACATCTTCATCGTCAATTTCAACGCCAAGCAAATCATTGACTTCTGAAACGAGCACCTTTGAATCAATGATATAGTGGTGTTCTTTCACTTTTCGAATTTCTGAAATTTCGTCATTATCGAACTCATCGCGTATTTCGCCGACGATTTCTTCAAGAATATCCTCAACAGTGACAAGCCCTGATGTACCGCCATACTCATCCATTAATACCGCCATATGAAGGCGGTCCTTTTGCATCTTTACAAGCAAATCATGAATTGGAATCGTTTCAATCACTCGAATAATCGGGCGTGTATAATCTTCAAGGGTTTGATGGGATATTTTTTCGTTTCCAATCAAATCCGTCATAATTTCCTTAATATTAACAAGGCCGATGATATGATCCTTATCGCCGTCAATGACCGGATATCTGGTGAACTTTTCCTCACGGAGAATCTTCAGAACGTTTTCCAACGTTTCATCCTTGGACAGTGAGACAATTTCGGTCCTTGGAACCATGATTTCTTTGGCTATGCGGTCATCAAAATCAAAAATTTTATTCACATACTTAAACTCTGATTGGTTAATTTCGCCACTTTTATAGCTTTCTGAAAGGATAATTCGCAGTTCTTCCTCCGTATGGGCAATTTCATTTTCCGAAACGGGCTTCAAGCCAAAGAGACGGGATACAATCCGGGCTGAACCGTTCAGCACCCAAATAAATGGATACATCACTTTATAAAAAAAGATTAGTGGCCGTGATAAAGTGAGGGTAATCCATTCGGCTTTTTGAATGGCCAGGGTTTTAGGGGCCAGTTCTCCAACCACAACATGTAAAAATGTTATCGACGCAAAGGCAATGGAAATCGATAATATTTTTGTTGCACTTTCAGGAATGTTTAAGGCCGAGAAGACCGGACCGAGCAAATGCTCAATGGTTGCTTCCCCAATCCATCCAAGACCTAGTGCTGTGATGGTGATTCCCAACTGACAGGCTGAAAGATATTCATCCAAGTTTGAAGTTACCCGTTTCGCCGCAATGGCTTTCGAATTTCCTTCCTCGATTAACTGATCAATCCTTGAGCTTCTAATCTTGACAATAGCAAACTCTGAAGCTACAAAAAAAGCAGTTAAAGCAATTAAAATGGCTATTAAAACCAAGTTAAATATGTCCAAATAATTTCCCATATCCCGTCTAATTAGACGAGCAGGGTGTCACCTCCTAGTTTTTTAAAAGACTAACTGGAACCCGTGAATAAAGGCTCGTTAACTTTTCCTTATGCTGCCAATTCCATTTCGACATATTGATAATTTAATAAATTAATAAATATTATAAAGAATATAAACTATACAGTCAAACGTTCTAGTTTTTATAGGTCATCTTATCTACAATTTATGGTAAAATACCAACAATATGAACATATTTATTCAAAATATTTAGAAAATAATTAGTTAAAATAACGCCCCCTTATTCAGGAGACGCTGACAGTTTCTTCACTTCAATAAACATGATATGATGGCCTTCAATTTCGTTGATTATGAAAGCAAAACCATCCCTTTCCATGATATCCCCTTGTTTGACATCGAATTTCTGGGTTAGAAACCAGCCGCCAATCGTGTCAACATCATCATCCTCAAGAGCAGTACCCAACAGATCGTTTACCTCGCTAATTAAAACCTTCCCGTCCAACAGGAAGTGATTTTCTCCAAGTTTTCGGATAAGCGGAAGCTCATCGATATCAAACTCATCGCGAATTTCGCCAACAATTTCTTCAAGAATATCCTCAACCGTCACAATACCAGCAGTCCCGCCATATTCATCTGAAAGCACCGCCAAATGGGAACGGCTTTTTTGCAGCTTTACCAACAATTCTTGAACCGGGATGGTTTCGATGACATAGGTGACAGGCTTTAAATAGTGCTCCAGTGGTTCTTCGTCGGTGCATTTTTGCTGGATGCAATCAGTTAAAACTTCCTTAATATTAACCACACCTAGAATATTGTCCTTGTCACCGTCAATAACTGGATATCGCGTGTATCCTTCTTCACTGACTGTATCAACAATCTCTTTAAGGGTTGCATCCTTAGAGAGTGTGATCACTTCTGTTCTTGGTACCATGATTTCTTTGGCAATCCGATCATCAAATTCAAAAATCCGATTCATGTAGCTGTATTCGGATTGATTGATTTCACCGCTCTCATAGCTTTGGGATAAAATCATCCTTAATTCCTCTTCAGAAAGAACTATGTCCTGTTCCGAAACGGGTTTTATCCCAAATAGACCTGTTACAAAGCGGGCGGAGTGATTGAGTGCCCAAATAAACGGATACATCAGCTTATAGAATAGGATTAAGGATGGCGCGAACATCAAAATGATTTCTTCCGATTTTTGAATTGCGAATGTTTTGGGGGACAGTTCCCCAATCACAACATGAATATATGTAATCACTATAAATGATAAGATTACCGAAATAATATGCTCCAGTGATGCCGGAATGTGTACCCAGTCAAAAATTGGATTTAACAGCCTGCGGATCGTTGGTTCACCAAGCCACCCCAAAATTAACGAGGTGATGGTAATGCCGACCTGCGTCGCTGATAAAAAACCATCTAAATTCGAAATAACCCGCTTGGCCGCCTGCGCTTTTTTGTTGCCTTCTGAAACAAGCTGGTCGATTCTGGTTCCCCGCACTCGTACAATCGCAAATTCAGAAGCGACAAAATAGGCAGTAAAAGCAATCAGGATAGCAATTGTTAAAATATTGATCCAAATCATTGGTCGCCCTACAAACGTAAGGCACGCCACCTCACTTACATTACTCTTTCTCTCATTATTGCCTTAACGGACCAATTCTACTTGTATAAAATAGAAAAAAGCTGTCAAGAGTGACAGCTCTTTAAATAGAACTAATACCCTGCACCGGAATGACATTCCATTCCCGGGCTAGTTTGCTGTAGATGATGATGTCGTGGAAGTATCCATTTAAATGCTCACCATCTCTAATGATTCCCTCTTTCTGAAACCCAAGCCTTTCGGGAATGGCCTGGCTTCTATGGTTCCCCAAGCCGCAGCGAATCTCAATCCGATTCAATCCGAGATCAAAAAAAGCATAATTAAGGAGGGCTTTAACTGTTCTGGTCATAATTCCGTGACCTTCCGCGTTTTTGGCCAGGTAATAGCCGATGCTGGCCATTTTGTTGTACCAATCAATTTGATGGAGGCCGATTGACCCAACCAGCTTTCCTTTATAAATAATGCCGAGGTTACAAGCGCTGTTTTCAGCAAATTGATTGAGCCAGACGGGAATGACCGATTCAAATTGAAACGGTGTGGTCATACTATCCACCCATGGCAGCCATCTGCGCAAGTGTTCGCGATTCTCTTCGACAAGCTGATAAAGCAGCAAGGAATGATGGCGTTGAAACAATTGCAACTCTAAATCATGATCAACCTTTAAAGTAAACATAGGGCAATACTCCTGAAAAATTTTTTTCTACATCATATGCAATTCTTCAGATGCTGACAGTTTTATTAAAAAAGATCTCGGGTGCAGGTTTTCATCACGAAGTGAAGGTTTTCCTTGTCAAAGAAATGAAACAGTAGTATAGTCGAAGGTGGAATAAGTGAATATTTTCCACAGGGGGAGCTGCCAATCGCGCGGCTGAGAGTGAACGTTATAGTTCTGACCCTATGAACCTGTTAGTTAATACTAGCGTAGGGATGTGGTTTTGCCTAAGTATTTAAGCAATGCAGACAAACCTATGTTCTGCATTGCTTTTTTTATTGGAAAAATCGATTCTTACCCTTGCCTGCTAGCTGAAACAGGTGGCGAAGTACAATATTTTAAGGGGGAAATTGGAGTGAACAGTAAGAGAAGTAACACACGTTTTATCACAGAGGTGGCTGTTTTTTCAGCATTAGCCTATTTATTGGATTTGGCGGCGAACATTATGTCATTAAAAATTTGGCCGCAGGGAGGCTCGATTTCGATTGCCATGGTGCCAGTATTTCTGATTGCGTACCGTTGGGGAATAAAAGGCGGTCTGTTAACTGGATTCTTGCTGGGATTATTGCAGTTTATTCTTGGATTTGCCCAAATCTATACAATTATTCAAGGTATCATTGATTATTTTATTGCCTTTACCGTTGTCGGCCTTGCTGGTGTGTTTGCACGTCAAATCAAGCAGTCTTTTGAAAAAGGGGAAAAAGGTAAATGGATGACGTATGTGACGCTTGGCGCTTTTCTCGGCAGCTTCCTGCGCTATATCTGTCACGTATTTTCCGGGATTGTCTTTTTTGGCGAATATGCTCCGGAGGGACAGCCTGTATTGTTATATTCATTAATCTATAATGGAACCTATATGCTGCCAAACTTCATCGTTAGCGCTATTATCATTATTCTAGTCATCTCGGCCTTGCCTAAAAAAATGTTTATTCAGCAATTTAATCACTAAGAAGAAGAGCCTAGCGCTTTTCTTTTTTTTTCGAACAATTGTCAAAATTACCTCTCCAAAAATTTAAAAAAAAGAGTTATAATGACAATATAAGAAAGAGAATCATTCTCAATTAAAATGGATTGGGTGATAATGACATGTTCGCTTCATTAAAAGCAGGAGATAAAGGTAAGATTATAAATATTTCTCATGTGAGCCGCCTTGTCCAAAGACGTTTGCTTGATTTGGGCATCACCGAAGGGTCCGAGGTGTGCGTAAAGTGTGTCATGCCATTTGGCGGCCCAATTATGATTGAATCTTGCGGCCAGTGTGTTGGAATTCGCCGCAAAGAAGCAGTTCAGATTGAAGTGGTGAAAGTATAATGGAAATTGCTCTTATAGGTAACCCGAATACGGGAAAGACATCTTTGTTTAATAATCTAACAGGTTCCTATGAGTACGTCGGCAACTGGAGCGGTGTTACGGTTGAAAAGAAGGTCGGCGTCTTTAAAAATAATATTGGTCATTTGATCGACCTGCCGGGTGTTTATACGCTGAACCCGCTGTCAAAAGACGAAGGCGTAGTGACTTCCTTCTTTTTAAATGAGCCGGTTGACCGCTTGCTTAATATATTGGATGCTTCACAATTAGAACGTAATTTGCATCTTACTTTGCAATTGCTTGAATACGAAAGACCACTGCTTATCGGCTTAAATATGATGGATGTTGCCCACAAGCGTGGGATTCATATTGATGTCAACAAGTTGTCCGACATGCTTGGCGTGCCGGTTGTGCCAGTTGTGGCCCGGAGCGGCAAGGGCTGTGATAAACTTGTCGATGTCATTTCTACAAAATCGCTTCAGCCTGTTAAAAAGAACCTTGTTTATTATGGCAAAGAGGTGGAGGCGGCGATTGCGGAATTGTCCAGCGAGATGTCCGGAAAAACGGCTCACTCCCATCACTGGCTGGCGATTCAGTATTTTGAAGGAAACGCCTATGTTAAAACTTACTTGGAATCCATTGTCGGTGAACAGAAATTATCAGCGATCCTGACAAAACTGGAGGCCGATGTATTAAAACAAAATGATGTCAAAACATTGGCAAACTTTATTTATTTAAAAAGAAAAGCAGCGATTGAGAAAATCGCCGCCGATGTTGCCATCAAAAAGGATGCCGTTATACCGCTATCTGAAAAAATTGATGCCATTGTTACGAATAAATATTTGGGTATGCCCATCTTTTTATTGTTCATGTATTTGATGTTTATGCTGACTTTTGATTGGCTCGGAACACCGTTATCAGATGTGCTGGATAGCTTCTTAACCGGGCCCATTACGACGTGGTTTGAAACAGCATTAAGTGCCGTCAACGCTTCCGATTTTATTCGGGCGTTAGTGCTTGAGGGCTTAGTTGCAGGGGTTGGCGGAGTGCTCGTCTTCGTACCGCAAATCTTTATCCTATTTTTCTTTATTTCGTTACTGGAGGATTCCGGATATATGGCCCGGGTGGCGCTGGTCATGGACAGAATCATGGAATCCGTCGGGTTGAACGGCAAAGCGTTTATTCCGATGATGATAGGATTTGGCTGTAACGTACCGGGAATCATGGCGGCAAGAACAATTGAAACACCGCGGGAACGCCTGTTAACTATCTTGTTAACACCGCTTATGTCATGCTCAGCGCGTCTTCCGGTTTATGCGCTGTTTGTCGGAGCCTTTTTTGCCGGCCATAAAGCCTTCATTGTTCTCAGCCTGTATGTGCTGGGCATCGTTGTTGCGCTTACGTTGGCAAAAATCTTTTCTTCTACACTATTAAAATCGGAAACATCGTTATTTGTCATTGAACTGCCGCCATACCGTCTGCCGCAATTCCAATCGTTATGGAGAAGCACTTGGGATAAAGGAAAGGGCTTCGTAAGGAAGGCTGGAACGTTTATCTTTGCCGGTTCTGTGTTTATCTGGCTATTGTCATATGCTGGCCCTCATGGATTAAAAGTGGATATGGATGACAGCTTTTTAGCAGCAATCGGCGGCGTGATTGCCCCGATTCTGGAGCCAATTGGCTTTGGCACCTGGCAGGCCTCAGCGTCGTTAATTACTGGATTCCTTGCGAAAGAAGCCATCATTTCAACCATGAACATCATTTACTTTGTACCGAATGATGCCAGCCTGCAAGGATTATTAGCAAACTATTACTCGCCGTTATCGGCCTACAGCTTTATGGTATTTATTTTACTATACATTCCATGCCTTGCGACGACCGCAACGATTTATAAAGAAACAGGTTCAAAGAAATGGACAGCTTTTTCCATTGGCTACGCGCTTGCCATTGCTTATGTTTTATCCTTGATTATTTTCCAAGGTGGTAAGCTGTTCGGACTTAGCTGACAAGTAAGGGAGATGGGCAAAAATGATTGCTAGTATCGTGATTGGCGTTGCCATATTTGGCTATGCTGCATGGGCCATGGTGAAATTTATTAATAAATCCAAAAAAGGCAAATGTGCCGCCTGCGATTTGAAAAACTCCTGTTCAAGTGGCTGCAGCATGCCGCCTGAACTCAAATAGACCTGACAAAGACTGCTATTGTTTCCTGATAGCAGTTTTTTTGTCATTTTGCTATGTTATCTGTTGTGATATCAAGATAGTTTAGTGTAAAATTTCACTAGATGCTAGTGAAGGAAGGGCTTGGAATGACCAGGGATGAAATTATCAAAAGTGTATCGGAAAAACTTCGGTTAATCCGGACTGAGGCTGGCTACACACAAGATAAAATGGCAGATATCATTGGTGTATCGAAAAAAACACTTGTCCAAATCGAAAAAGGCAGATTGCTTGCCAACTGGTCTACGGTTGTTTCCATCACTGCCTTGTTCCGCGAAACGGAAACCGTCCAATATTTATTTGGTAACGAGCCGTTGGAAGTGCTGGAAACAGTCGCGAGGGAAGGAATTGATGTTAGAAAAACCAAAACACTTGGCGGCAGGATTTGGTGGCGTGTGCTCCATCGGAAAAATGGATTTATCCTGCAACAAAACGTCCTCAGTAAGCATTTCCGCATCCTGGATGAACGCAATTACCGGATTTTCTCAAGCTTTGATGAAAAACTGTCCAAGCATCGCTTTAAAGAATTAACAACTGAAGGATAACCAGAAAGATGGGATAACGTGCCCGTCTTTTTTTATTAAAGGTCATAAAAAGGAGAAAGTCTCCGAATATTATACCTGTTACAACTACCTATATATCAATTTGTATTTTCACATCTTCGGAGGTAGACGGATGGGCTTGTTAAAGAATTTAAAAAAATGGCATCTGCTTCAGGTCAGTTTATTAATCGGATTAATTATGATTTTATTATTTTTTGGTTTGCTGCATTATTTTTCTAAGGGTGCTGATATTTCAGGCTTAAAAAATGAACTCCCGCAGCCGACTGTATTTTATGATGCGGGCGGGAACGTAGCCAGTAAGGTTTCGGCCAATAAAAATGAAGGGGTCCCGCTCAAGGATGTACCGACTTCAATGAGAAATGCGGTCATTGCGATTGAGGATCACCGGTTCTACAGCCATAATGGTGTGGATATAATTGGGACATCTCGGGCGCTTGCTCGTGACCTCAAAGCTGGGGCGATGGTCGAAGGCGGCAGCACGATTACCCAGCAATTAATCAAAAACACACTGCTTACCTCGCAAAAAACAATCACGCGAAAAACGCAGGAAGTTTTTCTAGCGTTGGCTGTGGAACGGGAGTATTCAAAAGAAGAAATTCTGCAAATGTACTTGAACCAAATTTATTTTGGAAATGGGGCCTGGGGAATAAAGCAGGCCGCCAGCAAATATTTCGGGAAGGATGTTCAGGAACTTTCGATAGGTGAATCCGCCATGCTCGCTGGACTAATCAAGGCTCCTTCCGCATTGAATCCCTATCATCATATGGAAAAAGCAATAGAAAGACGGAATCTCGTGTTAGCGCAAATGAAGAATCATGGATACATTTCGGAACGTGAGCTTGAGGGGGCAAAGCGGGAAAGTATCGCGCTGAACGATAAGGGCGGCGACCCATTCCGCGGAAAGTATCCTTATTATGTGGACGGAGTATTATATGAGGCGATTCACGAGTACGGACTTTCGCAAGATGAATTGCTGACCGGCGGCTATCAAATTTATACGGAGCTTGATCCTAACATGCAGGCGGCGATGGAGAAAACGTACCAAAATGACGCGCTATTTCCTAAGGGCGCAGACACGCTTGTGCAAAGCGGAGGTGTGTTGGTTGACCCGAAAACAGGTGGGGTGAGGGCACTCGTCGGCGGCCGTGGAGAGCACACCTTTATGGGCTACAACCGTGCGGTACAGTTGGAAACCCAGCCAGGTTCCTCGTTTAAGCCATTGGCTGTATATACTCCTGCATTGGAAGAAGGATGGAAAATTACCGACATGCTGAAGGATGAGCAGCTGAAGTATGGTAACTATCAGCCGAAAAATCACGACTCCCAATACGAGGGTGAAGTGCCCATGTATGAGGCCGTCATGGAATCGAAAAATACTTCAGCTGTTTGGCTGTTAAATGAACTGGGTCTTGAAAAAGGGGTCGATTCGGTCAAGCGTTTTGGGTTTGACTTGTCGAAAGAGGATGAGAACCTAGCAATGGCGCTTGGCGGCTTGCATAAAGGCATTGCACCGCTTGATATGGCAGAAGCGTTTTCTGTTTTTCCAAACCATGGTACGCGCATTGAAGCACATACGATTACAAAAATTGTCGATCGCAACGGAAATGTAGTGGCACAGTGGAAGGGGAAGAAAGAAAAAGTTACCACAAGAGCTGTTACGAACAATATGACAACCATGCTGCTGGGGGTGGTTGAGCACGGCACTGGGAAAGCGGCGCAAATTCCTGGGCGCGAAACCGCCGGAAAAACTGGCTCCACCCAGGTTCCAATTAAGGGTATAAATGGCGTGAAGGACCAGTGGTTTGTCGGCTACACTCCTCAATTGGTCGGCGCCATCTGGGTTGGTTACGATAAAACTGATGAAACGCACTATCTAACGCCAACAAGTGGTGTCGGCGCGGCGGTCGTATTCCGAGAAACGATGGAACAAGCGCTGGCGAATGCGCCGGCTGAGAAATTTGGTGTTACTCATGTTGGTACGTTGATGGAGAAGCGCGAAAATGAAAAGCTGTTGGAGAATTTCCAAAACAACTTCAACAACGAAGTCCAAAAATGGGAAGACAAATGGAACAAACAAAAAGAAAAGTGGGAAAAGAAGAAGAATAAGGGAAAAGGCAAGGGAAACGGAAAAGGCAAGGATAAGGAATAAGTGGTGATGGCACAGGACGAGTTTTTTGGTCCTGTGCTTTTTTTGAGAGTTTATTAGTGATTGACGTTTAAAGTTCTACGTGGCCAAAACGGCTGGGTGCCAGAGAAACCGGTAACGTAAAGGTGCTGTACGTGCCCAAAACCGCTGGGTATCAGAGAAACCGGTAACGTAGAGGTGCTGTACGTGCCCAAAACGGCTGGGTACCCAGAGAAACAGGTAACGAGAAAGGTTCTACGTGCCCAAAATCGCGGGAAACCAGAGAAAAAGGTCACGTAGAGAGGTTCTACGTGCCCAAAATCGCTGGAAACAAGAGAAAAAAGTCACGTAGAGAGGTTCTACGTGCCCAAATTTGTTGGAAATAAGAGAAACCGGTAACGTAGAGAGGTTCTACGTGCCCAAATTTGTTGGAAATAAGAGAAACCGGTCACGTAGAAAGGTTCTACGTGCCCAAAATCCCGGGAAACCAGAGAAAAAGGTCACGTAGAAAGGTTCTACGTGCCCAAATTTGTTGAAAATAAGAGAAACCGGTCACGTAGAAAGGTTCTACGTGACCAAAATCGCGGGAAACCAGAGAAAAAGGTCACGTAGAAAGGTTCTACGTGCCCAAATTTGTTGAAAATAAGAGAAACCGGTCACGTAGAAAGGTTCTACGTGCCCAAATTCGTGGGAAACCAGAGAAAAAGGTCACGTAGAAAGGTTCTACGTGCCCAAATTTGTTGAAAATAAGAGAAACCGGTCACGTAGAAAGGTTCTACGTGCCCAAAATCGCGGGAAACCAGAGAAAAAGGTAACGTAGAGAGGTTCTACGTGCCCAAAATCGCTGGAAATAAGAGAAACCGGTAACGTAGAGAAGTTCTACGTGACCAAAATCCCATTATTCCTTACTTACAAAATAAACCCATCTCCCATAGCCTTTTAATTGATAATTTTTTAAAAGAATTTGTCTAATTGTTTTTTTAGGAACAAGTCCCCCGCACCACTCAAATACCAGATTTGTAGTCACTTGGAATTCCGGAAAAAGTAATATCAATTCATCGACACTTCGCATAACTGCCGATTGCACCGATTCTTCCAAACCAGTTTCCGCACATACAATCTTATTGCCCCGAACAAAGGTAGACAGCTGGTGCGACGATGGACCAATAATACCTTTTTGTAACCCGTCATAGGTATAAGCAGGATAGGTTGAATAAGGGTAAACTCCCATATCGAGCGAAACTAATAGATCTGCGAGCTTCTCATGTCCTTTCGTAAGGGTAGAAAATTCTGAATTCAATTTTTTCAAAAAGCGATTAAGTTTTGTTGGAAGAATCACCGAATCATTTGGAGGAGCTTGATATAAGGTGAAATCGGGGTTGATATAAACCAGATAGGCCTCGGTAGTGTATTTTAACCCATATTGTTGAAGTAATTGGCGAAACAGTGATTCGCACCGCTGCAACTGGATTAGCGGATCATCAATCTCTTTCCCTGCCATAGTCTTAAGTTTCTTAGGCTCATAAATATATTCGCCTTCAAAATTTTTAACATCAATAAGATAGATTGTTCTTTGATAGATAAGCACTGTGTCGATTTGGAAATATTTGTTGCCAAGCTTTAGAAGCAAACCATTGATGATATAGCATTGATTTTGAAGTTTCGCGGTTAATTCATCGAACCTGCCTTCACCTTCAAAACCTTTTTCTGCAGCATAATAGCTCCACTTGTCTTGCTCTAATAGGATCATCCGTGCATTTATCGACCTCATTTTGTGTAATTCCTCTGGTATCTGTCGAGATTTCTTAAGCATATGCCACCGTCCTTTTTTATTATATCGAATTTAATTTAACAGAAAATTCAGCCCTGGTTCGTCCAAATATATGAAAATTATGTTAACATTTGAAAAATAAAAGAATGAAACCATCCTCTTGAAAAGTAAAATAATAGTAGATAGCCAGAAAAGAGGTGCTCAAGATGATCATTGTAACGACAGAGTCTGTTCCCGGTAAGGAGATTAAGGAGTACATCGGTTTTGTGAAGGGAAGTACGGTTCAATCGAAGCATATTGGCAAGGATTTATTGGCGGGCCTGAAAACCATTGTTGGCGGCGAAATTAAGGAATATACCGAAATGTTAAACGAAGCCAGGAAAAAGGCGATTGACCGGATGGTAGAGGAAGCACGCGATTTCGGGGCTAATGCCATTGTCGGGATGAGACTGCAGTCAAGTTCGGTCATGCAGGGCGCATCAGAAATCATTGCCTACGGAACCGCCGTCTGGGTCGGCGACGATAAACAGGGATAAATTTCTGAAATTTGGGAATTGACATTTAAAATACCGAGTGATAATCTAACAAAGTAAGAAAAAAAGGAAATGGAGGGTTACGAAATGACTATGTTAAACAGAGTGAAAAGCACAACTGAATATGCTGACGTAACCTGTCCAAACGTGGTTTCCTTTTAAAAACAGGGCCATCATTTAATAAACCAATCACACAGGTTGCGTGCGTTATTGACTCGTGACGTGTGTTTTTTTGTCTCAATTTTTACGTGAGGCATACTGCACAATCCTGCGGTATGCCTTATTTTTTTTCAAAACAAAATAAAGGGGGAAATACCGATGTTACTAAACAGAAAAATCAGGCTCTCACACAAAGCAGGAGATCTTGAAGGCGGCTAGCAGAAATACAAAGGGGGAAGACATCCATGTTTTCAGTACTAAAAAAATTAAGTTGGTTTTTTAAAGAGAATTGGCGGCGCTATTGTGTGGCGATTTCCTTATTAATATTCGTCGGCATTCTGGAAGTGATCCCGCCGAAATTGATTGGAATGGCAATCGATGATATCCATGTCGGCAGAATGAGCGGGATGAAAATACTCCAGTATCTCGGCATATTGCTTTTCATCATGGTCTCAACCTATGGAATTACCTATATCTGGCAGTACAAATTATTTGGCGGGGCATTTTTGGTGGAACGGAAACTACGTTCTCGGTTCATGAACCACCTGCTAAAAATGACTCCGGGTTTTTATGAAAAAAATCGCACCGGAGACTTAATGGCCCGGGCTACCAATGATTTAAAGGCGATATCGATTACCGCCGGTTTCGGAATACTAACACTGGTGGATTCAAGCGTCTGGATGCTGACATTGCTGCTGACGATGGGATTTTTCATTAGCTGGAAGCTGACATTGGCAGCAATTATCCCACTGCCGATTATGGCAATCTTAATTCAAATATACGGCAAAAAAATTCATTCCCTGTTTATGGAGGCGCAGGATGCGTTTGGAGAATTGAATGACCGCGTTCTCGAGTCTATCGCCGGTGTAAGGGTGATTCGCGCTTATGTTCAGGAAAAAGCGGATATACAGCGGTTCCATCAGCTGACCGAGGATGTGTATCAAAAAAACGTTAAGGTCGCGAGAATCGACTCCTTATTTGACCCAACAATCAAGATCCTTGTTGGAATTAGCTATTTAATCGGGTTAGGGTATGGCGCATATCTCGTTTTTCATCAGGTAATCACCTTAGGGAACCTTGTTTCCTTTAATGTTTACTTGGGAATGCTGATTTGGCCGATGTTTGCAATCGGCGAGTTAATTAATGTGATGCAGCGGGGGAACGCCTCATTAGACCGTGTAAATGAAACTCTCGCATATAAAGAGGATGTCGGGAACCCGGCAGAGCCAAAAGGGATCCAAAACCCTGATAATATACACTACGACAAGGTGACTTTTCGTTATCCATCATCCAGAACTGATAATCTGAAAGCGGTAAATGTGAAACTAATCCAAGGGCAGACCCTCGGGATTGTCGGCAAGACAGGCAGCGGCAAAACAACGTTTATTAAACAATTATTGCGGCAGTACCCGCTGGGAGAAGGGGAACTATCGATTGCCGATGTCTCGCTGGAAGAGCAAAGCCTGGAGCAGGTCCGCAGCTGGATTGGCTATGTGCCGCAGGACCATGTACTTTTTTCAAAAAGTGTAAAAGAGAACATTCTTTTTGGCGCCAAAGATGCAACAGAGGAAGATTTGCAAACAGCGATTAATCTTGCCGCATTCCGCAAGGACCTGGAAATGCTTCCGGAAGGGCTGCAAACGCTAGTTGGCGAAAAAGGCGTCGCCCTTTCTGGAGGTCAAAAGCAAAGAATCTCGATTGCCCGCGCCTTAATCAAAAATCCGGAAATTCTCATTCTCGATGATTCCTTATCGGCGGTAGATGCCAAAACCGAGAAAGCAGTCATCGATAATATCCGTGACGTGCGTCAAGGCAAAACAACAATTATTACGACGCATCGTATGTCGGCAGTCCAGCATGCCGACCACATCATTGTTCTGGATGACGGCAGGATTGTGGAGGAAGGTACCCATGAAGGGCTGCTTGAGCAGGGCGGCTGGTATCAGGAACAATTTTTACGTCAGCAAGTGGAAAACAAAGAGGAGGTGTCAGCATGACTACCGGGAGAAGGTTATTAAACTATGCATTAGCCTATAAAAAGATGATCATTGCTGCTTTAGTTATGCTGACCATCTCTGTTGTTACTGATTTGGCTGGACCATTTATCGCCAAAAACGTGATTGACCAGCACATTTTAGGAATAGAATCGCCTTGGTATGAAACAACAAAAGGTGAAAAAGCAGTGCATTTTAACGGAAAGTACTATAAACGGGAAAAGTACCTGACAGAAAGCGATCAAAAAGGGAAAAGAGTCGGTATCCTGCAGGTCGGAACAAAATTCGTATTTATAGATGAAGAGATTACATTTGATGGCAAGCGGACTATAAAACAAGATACACTGACCATCACTAAGGGCTCAGACCAAGCTGAATATAAGGCGCAGATTATAAAAGGTCCTGAGCTGCTCGCCTTCTACCAGCCGGAAATTTCCGGGATTTTGAAATTGCTGGGGATCTATTTCGGTTTAATGGTGATTTCGGCATTTTTTCAGTTCGGCGAACGGTTTGTCCTGAAAAAATCGGCCAACCGGATTATCCAAAAAATGCGCGAGGATGTATTCGGCCAAATTCAACGACTGCCAATCCAGTATTTTGATAATCTTCCGGCGGGAAAGGTGGTCGCAAGGATTACCAATGACACGGAAGCGATTCGCGAGTTATATGTTACTGTATTGGCCACGTTTTTTACAAGTGTTATTTATATTACCGGTATTTATGTCGCGTTGTTTATTTTAAATGCCAAACTTGCAGCCATTTGCTTGTTGTTGTTGCCGCTTCTGTATATCTGGATGATTATTTACCGGAAATATGCCTCCAAATACAATCGGATCATTCGCTCGCGCAACAGTGACATTAACGCGATGATTAACGAATCGATTCAAGGGATGAGCATTATTCAAGCCTTCAATCGTGAAGCGCAGACAAAAGAAGAGTTTGAAACTCTCAACCACGGTCATTTTAAATATCAGAATAAATTGTTAAACCTGAATGCCTTGACGGGGCATAACTTGGTAGGGATCCTAAGAAACTTGGTTTTTGTGGCGTTTATTTGGTATTTCGGGGCCCAGGCACTGTTGCCGGCAAATGTGATTTCGCTGGGTATGCTGTATGCGTTTGTTGACTATATTAACCGTCTGTTCCAGCCAGTTCAGGGGATCGTCAATCAGTTAGCCAACCTCGAGCAGGCTCTGGTAGCCGGTGAACGGGTATTTACGCTCATGGATGAAGCAGGGGAAAACGTCAGTGAAGAGCGAACCTCAAGAATAAAAGGATATGTGTCATTTGAAAATGTTTCATTTGGCTATAAAGAGGGAGAATACGTTCTTAAAAATATCGATTTTGAAGCGAAGCCCGGTGAAACCATTGCCTTGGTGGGCCATACCGGTTCCGGAAAAAGCTCGATCATGAATTTGCTGTTCAGGTTTTATGACTGCCAAAAAGGAAAAATCCTTATCGACGGTAAGGATATCGAAACCTTCCCAAGACAAACAATCCGTGACCATATGGGGATTGTCCTCCAGGACCCTTATTTGTTCACCGGAAGTATTGCATCGAATGTCAGCTTAGATGATCCATCAATTACCCGTGAAAAGGTTGAAAAAGCCTTGAAGGATGTCGGTGCGGAAAAGGTATTTAAGAATTTAGAGAATGGCTATGATGAACCGGTAATTGAAAAAGGCAGTACGCTATCGAGCGGTCAGCGTCAATTGATTTCTTTTGCCCGGGCACTTGCTTTTAATCCGGCAATTTTAATTCTTGATGAAGCGACCTCAAGCATTGATACGGAGACGGAGGCGCTGATTCAAGAAGCGATGGATGTGTTAATGAAGGGCAGAACAACGTTTATCATTGCCCACCGCTTATCGACCATCCGCAATGCCCATCAAATTCTTGTGCTGGACCGTGGTGCCATTGTGGAAAAGGGAAATCATGATGACTTGATGGCGGCCAAGGGGAAATATTATCAGATGTATCAGCTTCAGCAGGGAGGCCATGGCCTCGCTGGTTAAAAAAGTGGACTCCCTAGAGATGCAAACAAAGAAGACACACTGGATTTCATATAGAGGAAATTCAGTGTGTTTTTTGTGGTTTTATCAGGATTGGCTGCCAATATGTTTATTAGGAAATAGTTGAATAGATCCTTGCTGAAGCGATAGAGGACAGAACGTTTGAAAAATCAGGGTGAAGTGTCCTCAATGAAGGCGATAGAGGACAGAACGAAGGGAAAGTCCGGTGGCAGTGTCCTCAATGAAGGCGATAGAGGACAGTAAGCTTGAAAAATCAGGGTGACGCGTCCTCAATCAATGCTATAGAGGACAGAACGAAAGGAGAATCCAGTGGAAGTGTCTTCAAGCACCTTATTGCAGCATTTCACAGTTGTTTTTCGGACTTCAACTACGCCAATAGTCTTTATTGGAGCAGTCCACAGCTCATTTCCCCTCATCAACTACGCCAATAGTCTTTATTGGAGCAGTCCGCCGCTGATTTCTCTTCATCAACTACGCCAATAGTCTTTATTGGAGCAGTCCACAGCTCATTTCCCCTCATCAACTAACCCAATAGGTTTTTATTATAGACGTTGCTTCATTCAATAGGTCAGCCCGACCCGGCAGCGAATGAATTCCTTGCTAAATAGCTGCTGAAAAGCAAAGTCCCCGGTATCAAACACCGAAATGGAAGAAGGATTCTCCGGGAGCATGTCTTTTTGGTATCGGTAGATTCCGACTCTTTCACCAATAGGCAAATAGGTCGGGCAGACAACTGTCCAATCTAGGTCGGAATCCTTCAGCAATAAATAGGCCTTTAAATGTTCTTCGGCATCCTTTGTTGTTGTGCGCCGCGATTCCGACGATTGAAACCGGTATAACAGAGGTTCCGTTCGGGCCTGGAGGATTCCCGCTGTTCCAATCGTGATAATCCTTGAAATCCCCTGTTTTTTCATATGTTTAATAATATAGGTCATCGATTCGGACAGCGTTGTGCCGCCGCCGGTATTTAACGCACTAATTACAACATCGGCGCCTGTCATGACACGGGCAACAGCTGCTTCATTTAAAATATTTCCTTCCGCAACACTTAATCGTTGATTTTCTTGCTTTATTTTTTTACTATCCCGCACGAGCGCCTGGACGTTGAATGGCTTAGCTAAAGCATTGGCCAGAATTACGGAGCCTACTCTGCCTGTTGCACCAAAAAGACAAATGTTCACAAAAAGTTCACTTCCTTAAGACGAAGGTGTTATTTTTATCACTGTTAAACATAAAGGGCAATGTTATGGTATAAATGTTTACCAAAAAATTTCACATTGGGGTGGGAAATCCATGACTGATTATTCAGTAGTCCTTATCATCGGCAGCATCTTAATTCTTTCTTATTATATCGGATATACAATCTTAAAAGCCTAAACTGCAGACTAAGTGTCTGTAGTTTTTTTCTTGTTACATTATATGGTAATGTATGGATATCCATATATAATTTACAAAAAGGTGGTATCCGTATGGAGAATTACCGTATTGAAAAAGACACCCTCGGTGAGGTCCGCGTACCGCAGGATAGATTTTGGGGGGCGCAAACCCAGCGAAGCAAGGAAAATTTTAAAATTGGCAGTGAAGTTATGCCGCTCGAGCTTATTTATGGTTTGGTGTATATAAAAAAGGCGGCCGCAATGGTCAACTTCACATTAAACAAGCTTAGTGAAACAAAAATGAATGCTATTACAAAAATTTGTGACGAAATCCTAACCGGAAAATACGATGAACATTTTCCGCTATCTGTATGGCAGACCGGAAGCGGCACGCAATCCAATATGAATGTCAACGAGGTAATTGCGAATCGTGCAAATGAGTGGCTAAGCCGACAAAATCACACAGAGGTAATTCACCCAAATGATGATGTGAATATGTCACAGAGCTCAAATGATACGTTTCCAACAGCTATGCACATTGCAGGTTATAAAAAACTGACACAGGATTTGCTGCCAGCAATTAAAGAACTGAAGAATACCCTGCTGGAGAAAGAAAAAGCTTTTTCGAAAATCGTCAAGATAGGCAGAACCCATCTCCAGGATGCTACACCGTTGACACTAGGGCAGGAAATTAGCGGCTGGCGCTATATGCTTGAAAAAAATGAAAAAATGATTACAGAGGTAAGTCACTACATGCTTGACCTCGCCATTGGCGGTACGGCAGTTGGAACCGGCATTAACGCCGGGCCTCAATTTGCACGAGAAGCGGCCAAGCAAATCGCTGAACTAACCGGTTATCCTTTCCGGTCATCGGAAAATAAATTCCATGCCCTTACTAGCCATGATGAAATCGTGCTTACCCATGGTGCGCTAAAGGCACTTGCCGCCGACCTGATGAAAATTGCCAATGACGTCAGATGGCTCGCAAGCGGTCCGAGAAGCGGAATTGGGGAATTGAATATTCCCGCCAATGAACCGGGCAGTTCCATTATGCCGGGAAAAGTCAATCCGACCCAAAGCGAAGCGTTAACTATGGTGGCCTGCCAAGTATTTGGAAATGACGCAACGATTGGTTTTGCAGCAAGCCAGGGGAATTTTGAACTAAACGTGTTTAAGCCGGTGATAATTTATAATTTTATTCAATCCATCAGGCTGCTTTCCGACGGGATTCATTCCTTTAATGAAAATTGTGCCGTCGGAATTGAGGCGAATCTTGAAGTGATTAAGGGGCACGTGGAGCGGTCGTTAATGCTGGTAACTGCCTTAAATCCGCATATTGGCTATGAAAAGGCGGCCGAAATTGCCAAGCTTGCTTTTAAAGATAATAGCACCTTAAAGGAAGCAGCTCTAAAAACAAACTATGTAACATCAGAGCAATTTGATGAATGGATGAAACCGGAAAAGATGATTTAGCACAAGGGGAAACCCCCTCCGACAAGGGAGGGGGTTTCTAAGCCATATTATTAATTTGTTTCAATCAGTTTTTACTTTAATTAGCGTTGGAAACCGCCAAGTTGAGACTCAGCCATTGATACAAGACGCTTAGTGATCTCTCCTCCGACAGATCCGTTAGCACGAGAAGTAGTGTCTGCGCCAAGATTTACGCCAAATTCTTGAGCAATCTCATACTTCATTTGATCAAGTGCTTGTTGTACTCCTGGTACTAAAAGTTGGTTAGAGTTGTTGTTACTTGCCATAGTTGAATAACACTCCTCTTATTTATTTTGGGGTTAGTATGGAATTGAACCATATTAGGAAAGCCACCATGGCCTAACCCATGTTAAGATAATGTCCAGCTTCAGCGCCTAGGGGCTCGAAGGTCTACAGCCAATCCGTCCTGAAGGCTAAAGAGCAGCCTTCCTGCCGGCTCGTCTTATGCCTGTCACCCCTGTTCGAGGCGCTTCCGCTTTTCTTAGTTGGATGAACCGGAGTTGCACCGGTTGTAACCCTTGTATGGCTTCATCCATCGGTGAAAGTTGTTTAACCCTGTTGGTGATTGGTGGGTTGTAATCATTATTATGACTAATTTGTGAGAGCTTATTCGATTTTTTTGAATGGAAATTTATTCCCTATTATCCGGTCCATAAAATACGCAAACTATGGCTAAATCAAAATCAAAAGGGTGAGCTGAATGTCAATATGCCCG
This sequence comes from Neobacillus sp. B24, assembly GCF_055381825.1. Classification (NCBI taxonomy): domain Bacteria; kingdom Bacillati; phylum Bacillota; class Bacilli; order Caryophanales; family Bacillaceae; genus Neobacillus; species Neobacillus sp. B24. The sequence goes on from NZ_AP035777.1 coordinate 1,620,319, forward strand.
GTTTGCAATGGCCTTAGGGATGTTTTTTTATTATGTACGAACTGTGGGGAACCGATGATGGAAAGCGGCAGATTAATGGACTATTATGATGATTATAGCCCGTATATGGAAATTGATTTAATGAAGATGGAGGATGGCTATGCTGATACGCATTCCGGCCATAAGTGTCCACATCTGTTTCGCTGCCCGGCCTGCCATCAGGATGATGTTATATTTATTAAAGAATAAGAGGCCGACAGTTGTCAGCCTCTTTTTAAAGGAAATATTATTTCTCTGATTGTGGGCGAACGCGAAGTTCCGTCTCACTGTCAAAGAAGTGTGCTTTATTTAAATCGAAAGCGAGTGCCAGGCTATCACCAGGTTTTACATCGGCACGGGAATCTAGTCGGGCAACAAAATCTTGGCCATCGACGCTTGAGTATACCATTAATTCTGCACCGGTTAACTCAGCAACATCAATATTAGCTTGAATTTTTGTACCGGAAGAAGATTCGATGAATACTGGCTCATCATGGATATCTTCAGGGCGGACTCCTAAAATCATTGATTTTCCGACATAGCCCTGTTCGCGAAGATATTTCATTTTTCCTTCTGGAACGGAAATCACATTTTTACCGATTACAAATTTGCCATCTTCCAACTTTCCAGTAAAGAAGTTCATCGCAGGGGAGCCGATAAAGCCGCCAACAAACACGTTCTCTGGCTTTTCATATACTTCTTTAGGCGAACCGACCTGTTGGATGATTCCATCCTTCATAACGACAAGGCGAGTAGCCATTGTCATTGCTTCTGTTTGGTCGTGGGTTACATAGATCGTTGTTGTATTTAAGCGGCGGTGCAGTTTGGCAATTTCTGCACGCATTTGAACGCGAAGCTTGGCATCAAGGTTGGATAATGGCTCGTCCATTAAGAATACCTTCGCATCACGGACAATCGCACGTCCAAGAGCCACACGCTGACGCTGACCGCCAGAAAGCGCCTTTGGTTTACGAGTTAAATAAGCTTCAAGTCCAAGAATTTTGGCCGCTTCTTTCACTCGGCGATCAATTTCATCTTTCGGAAATTTGCGAAGCTTCAACCCGAATGCCATGTTATCATACACTGTCATATGTGGGTAAAGAGCATAGTTTTGGAATACCATCGCAATGTCGCGATCTTTCGGTGCTACATCATTTACACGTTTCCCGTCAATGAAGAAATCACCTTGGGAAATTTCCTCAAGACCGGCAATCATTCTCAAGGTTGTCGATTTACCGCAGCCTGATGGGCCAACAAATACGATAAATTCCTTATCATCAATGTGTAAATTAAAGTCCTTTACTGCAGTTACTTTGTTATCATAAATTTTATAAATATGATCTAATTTTAACTCAGCCATTTGGCAAGCCCTCCTTGTTTTTCCTCTTACCATCAGTTTACAAGGAAAGAAGAATAATCTGTAGGGTCAGGCTGCACAAAAATGAAAGCGGTTTTTTTGGGCAGGTTGTCAGTTTTGCTGCTGTTCAAAAAGCTGACAGGCTAGAAAAACCGTAAATGCTCCGTAAAAATCTTTTAAGCCAATTCCTGTTTTCTCCGTAAATTTTTCTAGCCGGTATTGCAGCGTATTACGGTGGATGTATAGTTTTTTTGCTGTCATGCTGGCATTTAAATTGTTTTCAAGAAATACTTTGATCGTAGAGTACATCTCCGGATCGCCCGTAAATAGTTCAAAGATTTCATTAGGAATATGTTCCATTAACTCCATGGACAAATGGCTGGCCAGATAGGCCGGGAAAATTCGTTCATAGGTAAACAACCGGGAATTAGCTAAATGTGTGACAGCAAAGTCAAAATATTCCCGTTCCCGTTTAAAAATCCCTGGAAGAAGTGCTGATAATCGATAGAGTTTTCCTACGAAGAAAGAAATTTTTACATATAAATCACTTTCTAATGTTTCGGACATTGCAATTAACTCTTCCTCAGAAAGAGAAATTTGTTTCTTCCCTTCAATGACGGCTCCCTTAACAGGACTTTCCCAAATAATGATGACGTCCTCAGTGAAAAAACCCTTTAAGGCAGCCTCGATTTCAGATTGACTAGTAGGGGATCCATTGGTTTGGAATTGAATAAAGCGAAATTCTTCGTCCGTTGGTGTAACTGGGAGTGGCCCATCATACAATAAAAATCTATGCCACTTACCCGATGCCGTATCGACTGCTGCTGGCTGCTCCTCAACCAATTGATATAATGTTTTAAGTAAATTTAATTCTTTTTCGCTGATGTCTGTCTTCGGAATGCCAAGCCAATGGTTATCGGCCTCATCAAAAAATAAATAGTAATCCTTTGATGGCAGTTGCGGCCTTTGTGAAAATAGGACGGAATTTTCAAATACGGATAATAGTTTTTTTAGCATATCATTCATTTCCCCAATACAATTATGTATGGCTCCTATTATAACAGACTTAAGTATGTAAAAAAGCCGGATCGTTTGACCCGGCTTGTTCATTAGGTTTGATGGGGTGGTTCTTCTTCGGGAAGTTCCCGTGCTTCTTCAATATTTGTGGTATCATGGCGGGCATACACCGAACCGCCGGACATTCCCTCATTAATCATTCTGTCGATATCCACATAGGCTTTGTCTCTGCCTTCATAGTTAGAGCCTTTTTTCTCGTCCATGGCCATCGCCCCTTTTCATGAAAATCTTTCCTTAGTTTAAGAAGAAGGTACCATTTTCATGCAAAAAGCTGGCGTGATTATTCATAGACATGATAAAGCATTAATTCATGAATCTGACTCTTTAGCGCTTGTATTTCCTCTTGTTCCGGGGTAATCGAGGTCCATTCAATCATGCCGGTTTGATGATAGACACCCGTATATCTATGTTTTTTATAATAAAAGGAAAAATTCCAGCCGGGAATATTTTTATTTTCGAATAATGGTTTAAATTGAAAGTGCGTAATCATCGTCAGAATCCCCCTGTGGTAAACTTGGTTACTTCTTAAGCTTAACCTGTTTTAGGAGAGATTTAAATAAATTTTTTGGAAAGCCGGAGGAATAGCTGGCAGAGCTGCTCGATTTTTTGGGCTTCGATTTCCGGCTCATCAAAGCTCATTGGTTTTGAATTGACTTCAAAAATATAATAGTCCCCGGTTGTGCTGACAGCTCCATCAATCGAAAACTCCCCGAAGTAGCCAAACTGCTCCGAGAGGGCCGTGCCGACTGGAGAGACGATGGTATGGATAAATTCATCATGGGCGGCGGTCTGCACCTGTTGGTATGGAAGCATTCTGCCGCCCGAGGGGATATGGGTGGTTATGTCTTGTTCCTGTGATTGCCTGATACCAATGCCTGTTACTCTATATCCCTTAGGAGCACCATGGGCAAGAATCCGGAAGTCATAACGAAACCCCTCGTATTGTGCGGAGTCAATTTCTTCCTGGGCTAAATATTTTCTTGCAAGCAGTTCTTCGTGCCATTCCTCCCAAAACTGCAGGAAGTATGGAAATCTCTGTGACGTTTTTCGGCCTTGCAGTTGCAGCTTATGTTCTGCATCTAAAGATAAACGAAAAATCCCTTTCCCTTTTGAAGAATTGGCAGGCTTTAAGTAAATGCTGCTATGCGTGGTTAGAAAGGCATGCAATTCATCTGCAGACGTAACTAACATCGTGTCCGGCATGTAACGCTTTAGTACTGGATGCTCTTTTAACAGTTGAAATAATTCAAATTTATCAATAAAACATGGATTAAAGAATGGAATATTTTTTTCTTTTAATAAGGAAAAAAAGCTCCGGCACTCCTCCTGCTCCTCGGCTTTGCGAAAGGGGATTCGATTATAAACGAGATCAGGGTAGGGGAACCGCTCCTTCTTCCAGCTGTTTTCTTCTGGATGGAATATATAGCCGTCAATAAAGTCTTTCCCAGCATCCTCATGGGTAAACACAAAGCTTATTCCACCCAGTGAAATAAGCTTTTTTTGCAGTTCTATAAACAATGGTCCATTACCGGTTATATTGCCATTGGATTTTCGCCCCGCCATAATCCCGACCACAGGGCGTGTTAAACACCTGTTCATTTGAATATTTCCTCTGGATGCAGTAGTGATTGCTCGGTTAAATAGACAGCAAAAGCGAGAGATAATTTTCGGGTGAGGAAATCAAATTGCTGCAATTTCGGATGGCAGAAAATCGATCTGCCCGGTTTGGAGTTGGCTTCAAACAGCCATACATCACCATTGCGGTCGATCCCCAAATCAAAACCGATTTCTCCAATAATTCCAGAAATGTTCCGCTCCAACGCCTTGCTTAATGCAAGGGCGGCTGTTGAAAGTTTTTCAGTGTATAGTTCACATTCTTCATTTGGAAAAATTTCTGCAATCGTTTTAATTTCGCCGCCGTTACGTTTATGGGTTGTCACGGCGCCTTGACCGGCAATTTTTGCAGCAATCGCCGTTACCTGCCAATTTCCTGCCTCATCCTTATTGGTATGGACGCGAAAATCGACGGCGCGCTGGTCAGAACGAATTAAATGAATTCCTTGCTGTACGACCATATTCTGCAGCGATTGATCGGGGAAGACCCATTTAAACAATTTTTCTAAGCTGGGAAATTTCCGCAAACGGTTGACTTCATCCCGGTCCTGGTAGCGGCAATAATAATCACCGGAATCTCGGTCATATAAGATTTGGTGAATCCCGAGCCCCAGACTGCCATTTCGTGGCTTAATATAAACATGGCCGTACTTTGCCAGCATACTTTCAATCCCGGAAAAGGAAGTGAAGGGATGGGTTTCCGGAAGATAGTTTTCAACGGTACCGTCTTGAAGGAGCCGTTCATAAATATCAAGCTTGTTGAAAAAGCCGGGATTATACCAAGGGATAAGGTAATCCTTTTGCAGCCGCTGTTTTACCCTCGTTAATTTTCGGCTGTTTTCACTTTTGCGATTGGGCAGCCGGTCATAAATGACATTTGGAAATGGCACTTCGATACTCTTCCAGCTTTGATTTTGGAAAAAGAGCCCCTCGATCGTTCCTTGCTCCCAATCAATGTGCTGCTCTCCAAAAATGAACACACATGCCCCGACATTTTTGCTGACGGATAAAAGCTTGGAAAAAAAGGCAGTCCGTTCTCCGATTGGCTGTTGTGAGGGCTGGGTAAAGCCTGCGGTGAAAATGCCGACAAGCGGTCCGATTGAGAGTACCCCATTATCGACAAATGCATGGAGTGGAAGGTTTAAATTTGGAAATTGCAGTACTTTTTGCATCGCGCGGCTGATGACAATCCGATTATTGCTGTCAGGGTGGGGGCGGAAATCCACCTCCATTGATTTTGAACCAAAGGCAATTTTGGTCAGTGCCTTGCCCTCCAGAAAAGCAGGAGGGCAAAAAACGATAAGCTGGTCGTTTTGAGCTACTTCAATGTGATAACGTTTTCTCATACATGTTCTTCCTTTCTTTAGCATCTGTCTGGGAAAGGAGTACTGCATAAAGTAATGGAGCCCGGAAAAGTATGTCTTTCAAATTTGGCCGGGTTTGCAGGAGAACCTTCCGGCCAGGCTTCGAGTTGATATCAAGAATCCAAATCGAGCCGTTTTTAGCGATGCCGATATCAACGCCAAGCTCAAACAAAGGCAAAAATTCTGTTTCTAAGAGCAGAGGTAGTTCCCGAAGAATGTACTCCAGCTCTTGTTTCATGTATTCAACCTTGGCAGGCGGAATGGCTGCTGCCCATTCGCTAAAGGTAATCGCCGATCCTCCGGCGCTTAAATTTGAAAGGATCCCGCCGGTTGTCCCGACCCGGATTCCTCTGCCGCGTTCACCCCAAACCCCTTTGTCATTTTTTTGCAACAGGATGCGAATATCAAACGGTTGAGAGTCCTGATTGGACAACTCAAGGTATGGCTGCATGAGGTATTGATGCCGGCGCAATAATGATTGCAGCCATCCAGTCAGCTTTGCCTCATTAGGAAAAATTCGCGATATAATCTGTTGCTGTTTTTCTGTTTTCACATGAAAGGTTTTGTCACTTTTCCGTAAATAGTAAATCCCATAGCCCTGCGAGCCGTTGATTGGCTTGATGATGATTCTTTTTCGGGTGTGAAGTTCTTTTAAAACAGCACTGGGATCAAGAACAGATAGGGTCGGCGGCAGGTAGGCCGACAATACCGTGTCCTTTAAGGCTTGATACAACTCCAGCTTGTTAGGAAGCCCATAGCCTAAAAAGGTAATATCCTCCCGGTTTTTTAGCCAGGAGACAATGGGCAGGCATTGTTTGGAGTGCTCATCATCACCGTAAAAGCAGCGGTCATAAAGGATGGCCGGAATCGGAAACTGTGCATCCTCCCAGGATTGCGACTCGAAATCAAATTTTTTACCTTGAACATTTAGGGTATGCGGGTTAATTTTCGAGGGGATAAAGCGGCGGCATTCCACTCCGAGAGATTCCCCGAGCCTGGCAATTTCAGTTATATAGGAAGCTTCACTGTCTATTGAAAGGGACATAATTCCCAACGTTATCATGGTTTAATTCTCCTTTTCTATTAGGAAATCAAATGCGAGTATAGTACAAAACTGGATAAGGGCTCTGGCGGACGGCCTAATCTTTCCTTGGTCATCTTCGAAACCTTTCGAAGGTTTCGAGTTTACTTCAATCAGCCATGGTGTTCCATCAAGGTCCACACCGATGTCAATCCCAAGCTCACCAGTAATGCCAGGTTCCGAAATGCTGACAGCTTCGGCGATGGCCAATGACAGTGCTTTGATTTGGGCCAATGCTTCATATGCCCCTTTTTTCGTCAGACCTGCTTGCAGTACTGTTAGAGGTTTCATGCTGCTGCCGCCGCGCGCCAGATTTGAGACGAACTCTTCATTGCCTCCAATCCTGGCGATTATCGAGGTGATACCCCAGTGATGATTGGAATTCTTATGGCATAGTACTCGGAAATCCACTGCTCTCGTTTCATAGGTTAAAAACGGTATCCCTTGTTGAATCACATAAATGCGTCCCCGCAACAACGGTTGGACAAATGGGTAAAGCTCTGAAAGCTGGAAAAGTTTCTCGGGATTCTTCTCCCAGTGACTTAATGAGGATTTCAATGAAAATAGCTCCGCTGATTCTCGGGTAATTTTAATAATGTTCCGGCCTTGGCTGCCATGAACCGGTTTTAGAAACACAGTTTCATACGTTTGTACAAAGTCATAAAGATTTTCTTTTGAAAAAATTTTCGTCTCTGGGAGTCTGGATATAAGTTGATCGTCATTGCTTACCAGTTGGTAGACATCCCATTTTGACAAAAACCGGTCATTAAAAAGTGGAATTCCCAGTTGTTCAAGTTGGCTGCGAAATCTTTTAAATGAAGGACTGTATTCTAGTTTGCGGGAATGAATTCGGTTATAAATAACATCGGGAAGTGGTAACGCTGCAGGAACCCAGGTATCATCATTAAAATAATATCCCTGATTGGGAAATTGATCATGACGATACACATAGAGTAAACCTCCGCGTTCCTGGGTCCCACGGTGAAGTTCTTCACAAAACGCATGAATACTTCTGAAATTTGGTTCCTCGTGCTCCTTGACCGGGAAATCTGTTACTAATCCGATTACGGGACCGAGCAGCAAGGTGTGAGTTTTTTCTTGGTAGAAGGCTTGAAACTTGTATCTATTAAGCGGGAGGCTAAATTTTCTAAAGATATTTTCAGAGACGAGCAGCTCGTGGGCTGCCATATCTCTTATTTGGATATTCGCAGTTACTGCTGTTTTTCCCAGCGAAATTGTAATTGTTTTCGTATTGTTCAGTTGTAACTGTTGCGACAATTTTGAAGAGAGTTGAATGGTTTGGTCATGATGGTTTGCGGATTTTTGGGCTGCAACATTTACTGAGATTAATGAAAATTCCATAATCACCCCTCATTTATTATGGTATCTAGGCGTTTGTATAGTTATCGTATGTAACATTAAGCTGTATGGTGATTTGAACCTTCTCGCATTTGGGTGAATAGTTTGTTATAGTTGTAAGGAATTGTTTACCTAAAGGAGTGAATCAAATGGCAGTTAATTTACATGATTCAGCGTATGCATTGGAAACAGCCATCCGTCAAAGTGAGGAATATCTAGCGTTAAAGAAGGCATATCAGGAAGTCAATGCCGATCCTCAAGCAAAGCAAATGTTTGATCAATTTCGTCAAATTCAAATGAACTTGCAGCAAAAACAAATGATGGGTCAAAATATTTCCGAACAAGAAGTACAACAAGCACAGGCAACAGTTGGGGTGGTTCAGCAGAATCCGAAAATTGCCAATCTGATGCAGGCTGAACAACGAATGAGTATGATTATCGGTGAATTAAACCAGATTATCATGAAACCGTTGGAAGAGCTTTACGGACAGTTTTAAGATATAATTTTTAGCTTTCGGATCTGTTCCGGAGGCTTTTTTCTTTTATAGGAAATTACATCAGATTCTCAAGCCCTGTTCTATAAATGGATGAAAACTCATAAAAGTTAGATAAGGGTAATTTCACCAAGAACAGGGGGCAACATGATGATTTATCGCTTGCTTGCTATAAATATTGATGGCACCTTGCTGCAATCAAATGGCAAAATTCATAAATCCTCAAAGGAAGCCATTGAATATGTAAGGCAAAAAGGTATCTATGTCACACTTGTTACATCCCGAAGCTTTGCTTCAGCTCGAAAAGTGGCCAAAGCATTAAACATACCAACACCGCTGATCACACAGCAGGGAGCTTTTATTTCAGGTGCTGAAGAAAAACCGATTTATGTGAAACGAATTAATGAAGATATCACCTATGATACCATCCGGTTCCTTGAGGGGATGCCATGCCAAATTCGTCTTGTTCATGAGGATTTCTCCGTTGCCAATAAGCAGAAGCTTCGCAACAATCTTTTGTCGAAAACCGTGTTTACATCAGGTGATCCGATGTTTTACACCCAGCAGTTTGTTCCGTCTGTCAGCGAATATTTGCATGAACAGCCGATGACACCGCCAAAGATTGAAGTTTATTTTGAAGATAAGAGCGACTTGGTTGATGTGAAAAAGGCCTTGGAGGGCATGTTTACCGAAATTGATGTGATCCAGCTTGATTCATTGCGGGTCGACATTGTTCCAGCAGGCGTTTCCAAGCTGACAGGCCTGGCCTACCTCGGCAATCAACTCGGGTTTCAACTGAAAGAAATGGTTTATATTGGTGACAGCATTGACGATATTCCGTTGATCGAGGCTGTCGGGCTCGGTGTGTCGATGTGGAATGCTCCGTTTGATGTGAAACGGGCCTCAGATTGGATCACCAGATCCAAGAATGAAAACGGTGTAGCATATATGGTAATGGAACATTTCCGAAAACAACAGCCAATCGAATTTTTGCGGAAGATGAAGATCATCAAAAAGTAATTCGCAAATAAAATTGGGATTTTCGCAAATAAATGACTGGAATTCACAAATAAAACTGACAAAATGCGCAAATAAAATTGGTTAAATCGCAAATAAACATCTCAAAGGTATCAGCAGCTTAAGCTTCTGATATCTTTTTATATACATGCAAATAATTTCCACTGTATTGACCTTGTATTTTCGATTCTGTAAACTAAAGGAAGTTTAACTATGTCTAGCTCCAGCGCCTAGCCCCTCGAGGTCATAAGCCAATCCGTCATGAAGGTTAAAAAGCAACCTTCCTGCCGGCTCGTCTTATGCTTGTCGGGGCTGACCAAGGCGCTTGCGCTTTTCTATGAAAGGTGATTGCATTGCGAATTTCCATACTAGGATTAGAGGATGAAAGATTCAATCGGCCGCTGCAGCTGATTGCTAACTTATTTTTTGAAGAATCACAGATTTTGCAGGCTGATGCCGCAGATACTGATTTATTGATAAAATTTGATTTACAGGTTGGTGAGAAGGTTTCCGTTACCGCGCAATTAACTGGCCAGGATGGAAAAGCCGTCTCTGCTGATTACCAAACAGATTTAAATCGTGCAGATTCAGAGAAAGAGCGCTTTAAACAAATCAAAAATGCCGTTTCTCACGTTTATTTAACCGTCCTGCAGGATTGGACAGGCATGACTCAAAAATGGGGCATTCTCACAGGGGTTCGGCCAACTAAGCTGCTTCATAAGAAAATGCAGGAAGGGATTCCGGCAGAAGTGGCCCATCAGCAATTAAAGGAAGATTACTTAATTACGGATGAAAAAATCCAGTTGATGCAGCAAATTATCGACCGCCAGCTGACAGTCGTCCCGGACCTGTATTCATTGCGAAAGGAAGTCAGCATCTATATCGGCATCCCGTTCTGCCCGACCAAATGTGCTTATTGCACGTTCCCGGCCTATGCCATTAATGGGCGCCAAGGGTCCGTTGATTCATTCTTGGGCGGCCTTCATTATGAAATGCGTAAAATTGGCCAATGGCTGAAGGAAAAGGGTGTCACAATTACCACAGTTTATTACGGTGGCGGCACCCCGACGAGTATTACCGCGGAAGAAATGGATATGCTTTACGAAGAAATGTATCAATCATTTCCTGATGTTGAAAATATCCGTGAAGTCACTGTTGAGGCTGGACGGCCGGATACGATTACGCCTGAGAAACTGGAAGTCTTGAAAAAATGGAATATCGACCGGATTAGTATTAATCCGCAATCGTATACACAGGAGACGTTAAAGGCGATTGGCCGCCACCATACAGTAACGGAAACTATCGAAAAATACCATTTGGCTCGTGAAATGGGTATGAACAATATCAATATGGATTTGATTATCGGCCTGCCGGGAGAAGGAATGGCGGAATTTACTCATTCGCTGGAAGAAACAGAAAAGCTAATGCCGGAATCGTTAACGGTCCATACATTATCGTTCAAGCGTGCCTCAGAAATGACGAAGAACAAAGAAAAATATAAGGTTGCCGACCGTGGTGAAGTTGAAAGTATGATGGAACTGGCTCAGGATTGGACAGCAGACCACGGCTATGTCCCGTATTATCTATACCGCCAGAAAAACATCCTTGGCAATCTTGAAAATGTCGGCTACTCTCTGCCGAATCAAGAGAGCATCTATAACATCATGATTATGGAGGAGCAGCAAACCATCATCGGACTAGGCTGCGGTGCCTCCAGCAAGTTCATCGATCCAGTGACCGGCAAGATTACTCATTTTGCCAATCCAAAAGATCCAAAATCCTATAATGACGGTTTTGAAGCGTATACTGATGAGAAAATAAAAATATTAGATGAATTGTTCGCGGAAAAAGGTTCTCCTGCTTAATACAGGAGGACCTTTTTTGGGGAGCACAGTGGCCGGAGTAGCTTGTAGGATACTCTACGTGCCCAAAACAGCTGGAAGAAAGAGAAACTGGTAACGTAGAGGGGTTCTACGTGACCAAAATAGCTAGAAGAAAGAGAAACTGGTCACGTAGAGGGGTTCTACGTGACCAAAATAGCCGGGAAAAAGAGAAACTGGTCACGTAGAGGGGTTCTACGTGACCAAAACAGCTGGAAAAAAGAGAAACTGGTAACGTAGAGGGGTTCTACGTGACCAAAATAGCTGGGAAAAAGAGAAACTGGTCACGTAGAGGGGTTCTACGTGACCAAAACAGCTGGAAAAAAGAGAAACTGGTAACGTAGAGGGGTTCTACGTGACCAAAATAGCTAGAAGAAAGAGAAACTGGTCACGTAGAGGGGTTCTACGTGACCAAAATAGCCGGGAAAAAGAGAAACTGGTCACGTAGAGGGGTTCTACGTGACCAAAACAGCTGGAAAAAAGAGAAACTGGTAACGTAGAGGGGTTCTACGTGACCAAAATAGCTGGGAAAAAGAGAAACTGGTCACGTAGAGGGGTTCTACGTGACCAAAACAGCTGGAAAAAAGAGAAACTGGTAACGTAGAAACCAGCTGCCCACCTACCAATCAGAAACGATACCTAATTCAAGCAATTTTTCCCTCTATTCAGAAATTCAAGTTCTTAATAAAGGATTCTCTCGCAACAATGTAGAATAAATTAAAGGAACAAGTTCATAGAATGCTATGAGTCTAAAACGCTTTCATTATGGGGGGGATTAGTTTTATGATGGTAACACCTTTAACCATGACGCAAATGATACAGCGGGCTGAACGATATTTTCCGAACAAGCAGGTCGTTTCAAGGACGGAGGGCGGTATCCAACGCTTCACGTACAAACAAATTGCCGAACGGACCAGAAGGCTCGCAGATGCCTTAACAAAACTAGGCATCCAAAAAGGGGACAGGGTCGGCACATTGGCTTGGAATCACCATCGCCATTTGGAGGCCTATTTCGCCATCCCTTGTATTGGCGCTGTTCTACACACCATTAACATTCGACTTTCACCACAACACATCAGTTACATTATCAATCATGCCGAAGATAAAATACTCCTCGTAGATTCTGACATCCTTCCATTGCTAGAAAAATGCGCAGCCGAAATAAACACGGTAAAGGCATTCATCATTATGACCGACAAACAAGAACTCCCTGAGACAACGCTGACAAACGTATACCATTATGAAGATTTGTTAGCCCAAGCAAACCCGAATTTTAAATACCCAACTGACATTAACGAAACCGATCCAGCAGGAATGTGCTATACCTCCGCCACAACAGGAAATCCAAAAGGGGTTGTCTATTCCCATCGCGGCATATTCCTGCACAGCATGGCATTAGGTCTCGCCGACACAGCAGCAATCAGTGAAAATGATATTGCCCTGACCGTTGTTCCTATGTTCCATGCTAATGCATGGGGGATGCCATTTGCCGGTGTTTGGTTTGGCACCACCTTGGTTCTGCCTGGACCATACTTTACTCCAAAACTATTAGCAGAATTAATTCAGCAGGAAAAAGTAACGATCACAAGCGGTGTGCCGACGATTTGGCTGGGATTGCTGAAAGAGCTTGAGGAAGGCAATTATGAAATGAGCAGCCTTCGCGGAATCCTATGCGGCGGCTCTGCGGCACCAAAGGGTATGATTAGAGCGTTCGAACAGAAATATAATGTACCATTCATGCACGCCTATGGCATGACGGAAACAAGCCCGCTGGCTGTGTTCTCCAAATTAAAAAGCTATCAAGAAGAGTTAGATTATGAGGAAAGATTGGAAATTCGGGCAAAGCAGGGTGTGCTGGTTCCCGGGCTTGAAATGAAAATCGTCGGCAAGGATGGCGAGGTCGCCTGGGACGGCAAGGAAATGGGCGAATTATGCTTAAGAGGGTCTTGGATTGCTTCGGAATATTATAAGGATCAGCGGACGCTTGATGCCTTCCACGATGGCTGGCTCCATACCGGGGACGTCGTCACCATTGACGAAGAGGGCTTTATCAAGATTGTTGACCGAACAAAAGACTTAATCAAGAGCGGCGGCGAATGGATTTCCTCGGTCGATTTAGAAAATGCGCTAATGGCCCACGAGGCTGTGTTCGAAGCAGCGGTGGTTGCTATTCCGCATGAAAAGTGGCAGGAGCGCCCAGTTGGCTGCGTCGTGTTAAATGACGCATACAAAGATAAAGTCACCAAGGATGATTTATTGGAATTCTTAACACCGCAATTCGCCAAATGGTGGATTCCAGACGATATCCTATTCTTTGAGGAAATCCCTAAAACATCCGTAGGGAAGTTCTTAAAAATGGCACTTCGCGATCAGGTTCAGAAAGAAGTAAGCCAAAAAGGGTAATAATAGTGAGGACAAAAGGTATATCTGCCTTTTGTCCTTTTTATGTAAAAAATTCAATATATTTAGAGAGTTTGCTTTTTTTCTTGCTATTTATCTATATAATGGAGTTGAACAAAGAATTTGGGAGGGGTTAAGCATGTCGTTAAATTTTGTGACCGATAAAGTGGCATTAACCGTAAATGGCCGCGTCGCAACGCTGGAAATGAACCGGCCTGAAGCGCTTAATGCCATGGATGTGGACATGATTAGGGGACTTGTTGGCAAGCTGAAGGAAATTAGCGAATCGGAGGCGATTGATATTGTCGTGCTAACCGGAAAAGGAAGGGCTTTTTCCGCTGGCGGCGATATCAAAACAATGCTTTCCAACATGAATGAAAAGGATTTTTTCCCGGTCATGGACTGCATCAGCGAGTTAATTATTACGCTTTATAGCATTTCTAAACTGACTATTAGTGTGGTCTCTGGTGCGGCTGCTGGACTTGGATTCAGTTTGGCGTTGGCGACGGATTATATTATCGCTGACAAAGCTAGTAAACTGGCAATGAACTTTATCGGAATCGGCCTCATACCTGATGGCGGGGCGCATTTCTTTTTGGAAAAAAGACTTGGTGAAACAAAGGCGAAGCAGGTAATCTGGGATGGAAAAATGATGACTGCAAAGGAAGCGCTCGCAATCGGTCTTGTCCAGGAAGTGGCCGACGGTGACCTTCAAGAGGCTGTACATAATAGAATAACAGATTGGCTGAATCGACCTGTACAGGCGATGATTAAGACAAAGAAGATTCTGGCTGAAAAAAATCGTCCGCAGCTATTAAAAATATTAGAATTAGAGAAATATGGCCAACAAAAAATGCGAGAAACAGAAGATCATAAAGAAGGCATTAATGCGTTTCTCGAAAAAAGAAAACCAAATTTCACTGGTAAATAAAAAAACAAGAAGCCAATCACGGCTTCTTGTTTTTATGGATGAAATAACAACAATTTCCCCGCCGGCGAGGTGCAGCGGTGTGTTTTCTCAAGTAAATTTTTCTCCGCTAACAGTTTTTCCCCTTGTTGCTTTGCACCCTCATCATTTTCTGCCTGAAAGGCTTCATCCAAGATTTTTTCCCCATTTGCTTCAAATGCCGTTAATTTATACGTTTTCATCTCACATACCCCTTTGAAAAGTATTACTACTGTTATTTTTGCATAATTTTTTAAATAGTGCAAAAAGAATTTAAAAAACCATAATATGGTATAATTGTATCGGGAAGGAAAGGAGTGACTAGAATGGTATTAAAATTAGAACATGTCATGAAACGGTTTGGCCAATTTACAGCCGTGAATGACCTGTCGCTTACCATACCAGAAAAAGAAATGTTCGGTTTTCTAGGTGCAAACGGAGCTGGAAAAACGACTACCTTCAGGATGATACTAGGTTTGCTGGATGCCAGTGCAGGTAAAATTAGTTGGGACGGTAAACCGCTAAACTATTCAACCAGCCATCTCGTTGGTTATCTGCCTGAGGAGCGGGGACTCTACCCAAAACTGAAGGTACGGGAGCAAATTGTCTATTTAGCCAGATTGCGAGGAATGGACAAAGCACAAGCACTAAAAGAACTAAAAGTATGGCTGGAGCGGTTTAAAGTGCCTGAATATGAAAATAAGCGGGTCGAGGAACTATCAAAGGGGAATCAGCAGAAAATCCAATTTATTGCCGCAGTGATTCATAAGCCCAAGCTGTTAATTTTGGATGAACCTTTTAGCGGATTGGACCCAGTCAATGTTGAGATGTTAAAAGAAGCCGTATTGGCTTTAAAGAATAGCGGGACCACAATTGTATTTTCAAGCCATCAAATGCATCACGTTGAGGAAATGTGTGAGCATTTATGCATTTTACATAAAGGTAAACCGGTAGTACACGGCGCCTTAAAGGAAATTAAACGTGCGTTTGGGAAAAAGAATCTGATCATTCATGCCGATTTTCCATTGGATTACTTGAAGGACTTTCCTGGAGTTGTCAAAACGAAGCCAACTATGGAAGGAATAGAATTACAAATCGAGGGAGAAAGTGTAGCAGAAAGCATACTTAAGGAAATTGTCAGCAAAGGGTTTGTTCGTAAATTTGCCCTTGAAGAGCCGTCTTTAAATGATATTTTTATAGAGAAGGTAGGCGACTCCTATGAATAACTTCTGGATCATTTTATCTCATACGTATCTTAACAAATTAAAGAGCAAATCGTTTATTGTCACCACGCTGTTGACGGTTGTCATCGTCTTGGCGCTAACCAACATTCAAAATATCATTGAGATTTTTGATAAAGATGGCGGGAAGGATACGGTTGCCGTTCTCGATGAAACCGGACAGCTTTATGAACCGTTGAAACAGCAAATGAAAACAATTAACAAGGACATTAAACTTACACAATATAAGGGTACAGAAAAACAAGTTGAAAAAGCGGTGGAAGATGGCAAATACAACGGCTTCATCCTGTTAAGCTATAATGAAGAGGAACTGCCGGAAGCTACTTACAAGGCGATGAGTATCGCTGATTCTACTCTGTACACTGACCTCCAGTCCGGCTTGCAGCAGGTGAAAACGATGCTTGCCGCGTCCAAAATTAACTTGACCCAGGCACAGCTGCAAAAGCTGTACGAACCGATTGCATTCGATAAGGTCGCGCTTGAGAAAAATGCAAAAACGGAAGAGGAATTGAATCAAGCTCGAGGGCTGGTTTATGTCCTGTTATTTATCATTTATTTTTCAGTCATCATGTATGCGAGCATGATTGCCATGGAAGTGGCAACAGAAAAATCATCGAGGGTAATGGAAATTTTGATTTCCAGCGTATCGCCGATTAAGCAGATGTTTGCCAAGATTATCGGCATCGGTCTCTTGAGCATGACACAATTTGCAGTCTTTCTGATTGTCGGTTATTACTCACTTCAACGCAACATGGATTCGTTAAAGGACGGTTTCTTTGGAGTATATGGATTTGGCAGCATTCCAACAGCAACGATTATCTATGCGGTTATTTTCTTTATCCTTGGCTATTTTCTTTACGCGACGCTTGCCGCGTTTTTGGGGTCACTTGTCAGCAGGATAGAAGATGTCCAACAGATGATTACGCCAATGACTTTACTTGTCGTGGGTGGATTTATGATTGCGATGTTTGGTCTTGGCAAGCCGGATGCCGCGTTTATTACCGCGACTTCCTATATTCCATTCTTTACCCCGATGATTATGTTCCTTCGTGTCGGGATGTTAGCCATCCCAATTTGGGAAGCGGCCTTGGGGATCTTTCTTCTGGTGGCAACGATAGTAGCCTTGGCGGTATTTGGTGCAAGAGTTTACCGGGGCGGCGTATTAATGTATGGCAGGTCCAACTCCTTTAAAGATATTAAGCAGGCATTGGAGTTAACGAAGAACGAATAGAGTATTCTTGAGCTTTACCATTTTTGGTAAAGCTTTTTTGTCCTTTTTACACAGAACGTGCATTCGTGTTTTAAAGGTGCTACAATAAAGGAAAAAGCAGTGAGGAAAATTTATGAAAAAAATATCATTTATACATGGTGCCGATTTGCACTTGGATAGCCCGATGGTCGGATTACGGCACTTGCCTAAGACTATTTTTAGCAGGGCAAAAGAGAGTACGTTTACTGCCCTTAAAAAGCTTACTGCAGCAGCAATACAGCATAGTGTTGATTTCGTTATTCTGGCAGGGGATTTGTTTGACGGGGAGGACCGAAGCTTGCGCGCCCAGTCACGATTTCGTGGTGAAATGCAAAAGCTGGCCCAGCATTCCATTCCTGTCTATATTGTGCACGGCAACCATGACCATCTAAATGGTTCCTGGGTACATTTGGATATGCCGGATAACGTCCATGTGTTTGGGAGCAAGGTGGAAAGAATGGAGCTGCTAACGAATAGTGGTGTGACAGTCCATCTTTATGGCTTTAGTTACCCGACACGGCATGTGTTTGAACGGAAAATTGATGAATATGTCAAATCAGGTGAAGCTGATTTTCATATCGGGATTCTCCACGGCAATGAAAGTTCAGGGGCTGAGCATGATAACTATGCACCATTTTCTGTGAAGGATCTTTTAGAAAAAAACTTGGATTACTGGGCTTTGGGACATATTCATAAAAAGGCTGTTTTATCGGAGAACCCGCCGATTATTTATCCGGGTAATATTCAAGGAAGAAATAAGAAGGAAAGTGGCGCAAAAGGTTTTTATCATATATCGCTATCTGAGCTTGGCGCAGAATGCAGCTTTATCGATACAGCGGATATTGTTTGGGAGGAAGTGGAGGTCGACGCCGCCAAGGCAGAAACCCTCAATGATATCCTTAGCTTATGCCAATCCACAATCCATTCTTGTCGAAAGACTAACGCAGGCACGTTCTTATCACTAAAATTAACTAACATCCACCTGGATGATGAGCGTGAAAAAAGAACGTTGAACGGGGAGCTTCTGGACCTCCTTTTGGATGATGAACAGGGTGAGGAATCCTTTGTCTGGATTATCGATATCACATTTTCAGAAAGAAAGCTTTTAGATAAAGAGAAATTGAAACGGGAAGCCAATTTTTATGGTGAGTTGTTTCAAACGATTGAGCATTTTGAGGATACGAGCAATGCTTTGGCCCCCTTGTATGAGCACCGCTTAGGGAAAAAATATTTGTCCCATTTATCTCCTGGGGAACAGGACGAATTAGTCCAAGAGGCCGAAAAACTATTAATTCAGTATCTATATAAATAGAAGGGAGTAAATCTATTGAAAATTGTTTCTATGCATATTTATGGTTACGGCCAATTAGAAAATATTGAAATCCATGATTTAGCAGATTTTCAAGTTTTCTATGGTGAGAACGAAGCCGGCAAATCAACGATTATGTCGTTTATTAACAGCATTTTATTCGGATTCCCGACCAAACAGCAATCTGAGCTTCGTTATGAGCCTAAGCACAGTACAAAGTACGGCGGAAGTATTAGGATTTTCCACCAAGACTTTGGTTTTGCCGTGATTGAACGGGTGAAAGGCAAGGCTGCAGGCGATGTCAAAGTCCTGCTGGACAATGGCACCATTGGCGGCGAAGAGCTTTTAAAAGAATTGCTGGGGAATTTTGATAAAGGGCTGTTCCAGGCTATCTTTTCATTTAATATTCATGGACTGCAAAACATTCATCAAATGAGGGGGGAGGAGTTAGGCAGATTCCTATTCTCGGCTGGCACATTAGGAACGGAAAAGCTGGCAAAGGCAGAAGCTGAGCTTCAGAAGGAGCTTGATTCCCGGTTTAAGCCAGGCGGAAAGAAGCCTCCATTAAACGAGAAATTGCATGAGCTGCATGAAATCAATGGGGAATTAAAAAGTGCTGCAGCCAAAATGAAGGAATACCAACCGCTTATTGAAGAAAGAGAAAGCTTTCTCCAGGAAATACAGAATATCAATCAGCAGTTGTCAAATGTTCAGGAACAATATGAAAAATTAACTGAGTGGAAGCGAATCCATTCATTTGTAAAAGAAGAAAAGCTGACGATAAAAGAGCTTGAAGAACTAGGAGAAATCGAATTCCCTGTCCGTGGTTTGGAAAGATTGGAGCAGTTAAATCAGCTTATTCTTCCATACAATGCTGAACTGGTCAGCATGAAAGAGAGAATCGAACAGGCCAAGCTTGAACTGATGGAGCTTGCACCCCATGAATCATTTCACAAAGATGAGCCGGCTATTGCGCATCTGCTTAATCAAGTTCCTGTTTTGGAACAATTAAATGTTGAAATGGGCCAGTATGAACAAATGCTGGCAGGCTTGGAAAAAGAGCTTTCAGTCATTACCGAAAGACTTCATTTGCCGTTAAACGAAGAAGAAATCCTGGAAATCAACACCAATATGTATATGAAAAAACAGGTTGAAGACATTTCTAGACGTGGGCAAAAGCTGTCGGAAACAAAGGTTGACCTCGACAATAAGCTTCAGGAAGAAAAGTATGAGCTGGAGCTAGTGGAAAAAGAAGCAGGGTTAACCGCTAGTCTGTGCCTGCCAAAACAAGAACGTGCACTTCTGGAAGAGCAAGTACAGGGAAACGACAAAAGAAGCCTTGAAGAAGAATTAAGAACCATTAAAGACAAAATAAACTTTTACCAGCACGCAATGGAAAATGAGCAGGCATCGAGAACAAGGCTTAAGCAGCAATTCTTTGCGATTGAGTTCATCTTAATTGGATTAACCATTTACGGTGGGTTTACAAAGCAATGGATATTGCTGTTCCTGGGTTTGGGGTGC
The DNA here is from genome assembly GCF_055381825.1 of Neobacillus sp. B24. Classification (NCBI taxonomy): domain Bacteria; kingdom Bacillati; phylum Bacillota; class Bacilli; order Caryophanales; family Bacillaceae; genus Neobacillus; species Neobacillus sp. B24. Next base: position 1,640,249 of record NZ_AP035777.1, read on the forward strand.
TGTGCGGTTTTAGCATTTTTTATGTTCCAGAGTTTAAAAGGTTCAAAACAAAAAGAATCCAACATAAAAATGAAGGATTTAAAAAAGCAAGAAACACAAATACTTGAAAAACTCCAGTCAGCAACATACTTAGATATTGGCATGGCTGAGGAAAAGCTAAAGCGCGATAACCAACGGATACAGGAGCTGCAAGTAATGAAACTAAAGCTGCAGCAGCAGCAAGCCCAAGTCCAAAGAGTGAAGGTTAAATTAGAAAACTGGGAGCGCGAGTCAGACGACTATCGCGAAGCGCTGGTGACGATCGGCAGTGAGCTGAAAATACCACAATATATGGCTGCCTCATTTTTACAGGAAGCCTTTGGCCAAATCGAACAGTATAAAGAGAAGTGTCGCGAGAAACATCAGCTGCTTGAAAAAATGGCGAAAAATAATCAGAAACAGAAGAGAATCAGTGACGAGTTAAAAAATTACGAAAATCGTTACCTGCCCCAACGAGGCTCTGATATACATAAAACCATCTTTTTATTGCGCGAGAAACTTACAGAAGAGCAGGAAAAGCGGATTAAGCTCCGCGAGCGGCAAGCGAAACTTACCGAAATGGAAAACGACCTGCAACAAAAAAATAAAGAGCGAGAACAGCTAGAGGCAGAATATATCAAGCTATTGCAAGAAGCCAATGTGGAAACAAAGCAAGAATTCTATCAACTAGGCGAAAAGGCTGAAAGACAGAATGAGCTTTTGGATAAGCTGGAAAACCTTCAGGGGAGGCTTCAGTTCTCCATCCTTTCAAAGGAAGAGTGGAATCAATTTTTACCCATTCATAATTGGGATGATTTAATCACTGATTGTCAGCAGCGTTCCAAAGATTTAAAGGCAAGATTAAAGGAGCTGCAGGAGGCGCAGGCACAGGTTAAAGTTGAGATTGGGATACTCGAAGAGGGCGGCACCTATTCCGAAATCCTCCATCATTACAAACAGAAAAAATACGAATTGGAAGAAATGGCGAAAGAGTGGGCAGTTTATTCGCTGGCTCAACAGATTCTTGCGGAAACAATTGAAAAATACAAGCATGAACATTTGCCGCGGATGCTGGAGAAAGCGGAGGAATTCTTGGCATTTCTCACAAATGGCAGCTATTATCGGATTCATCCTCATCCATTAGGAACTGGATTCCTCGTCGAAAGGAAGGACCATACGCTGTTTGAGGCAAACGAATTAAGCCAGGCCACAACAGAACAACTTTACGTTTCTATTAGACTGGCTTTGGCGATCACTTTATATGAAAAATATCAGTTTCCGATTATCATTGATGATGGTTTTGTTAATTTTGATGCCCCAAGAACGCAGAAGGTCATGGAACTTTTGCAGAGCTTGGACCGAAAGCAGATTTTATTTTTTACCTGTCATCAGCATTTACTGCACCTGTTCTCAAAAGAAAATATTCTTTATATGGAAAAAGGTGCTGTTCAGATTATTTCATAGAGTAAAAGATGAATATGGTATACTCAAACTATTGGAAGGAGCGTGGTTAGGTTGGCAAAAGGAATATTGCAGTACGAAGTCGGAGCTCAAGTAGAGCTGTTTCTATTAATAAAAAATTCAACTAAAGGGATTGCCAGTAACGGTAAGCCGTTCTTGACCCTTATCCTGCAGGACCAAAGTGGAGAAATTGAAGCAAAGCTTTGGGATGCGAATGAAGAGGATGAAAAAAATTATGCACCGCAAAGTATTGTTAAAATTCTAGGGGATATCCAGAATTATCGCGGCAAGAGCCAATTAAAAATTCGTCAAATTCGCAAATCAGGCCCTGCAGATAGTGTAAAGCTGGAGGATTTCCTCGAGACTGCCCCTTTAAGTCAGGATGTAATGGTGAGCAAACTGACTCAATATATTTTTGACATGAAAAATCCTAACATCCAACGGATTACCCGGCATTTAATCAAGAAACACCAAAAGGCGTTTCTTGAATATCCGGCAGCTACGAAAAATCATCATGAATTTGTTTCAGGTCTTGCCTATCACGTTGTAAGCATGCTTGATCTAGCCAAGTCAATTGCCGACCTTTATCCAAGCTTGGACCGAGACCTGTTATATGCCGGTGTCATTTTGCATGATATGGGGAAGGTAATGGAACTGTCCGGTCCGATTTCAACGGTCTATACTCTTGAAGGCAACTTGCTTGGTCATATCACTATAATGATAACGGAAATCGGTAAAGCAGCGGAAGAGCTGGGGATTAACGGGGAAGAGGTATTAATTCTTCAGCATTTAGTGCTAAGTCACCATGGTAAAGCAGAGTGGGGCAGCCCAAAACCGCCGCTCGTGAAAGAGGCGGAGATTCTTCATTATATAGATAATTTGGATGCGAAAATGAACATGCTTGACCGGGCTTTGGAACGGGTCAAGCCGGGGGAATTTACCGAGCGTGTTTTCGCTTTGGATAATCGTTCATTCTATAAACCTGTTTTTCACAAATAACCCGGACTACGGGTTATTTTTTTTTGCCTCAAAGCATAATTATGTAGTAAAAAAGTGGACAACCACTTTGAAGGGAGCAAACGAAATTGACTATTCCTATTTGGGTTTATGCTGTAGTGGTTGGGATTGTAATAAGTGCGTTAATGGCCATCAAGACAGGAAGAGAAGAACGTGAGTTGGAGGCAGAAGATATCGAGCGCGAGGGCGAGATTTACATGAAGCGTCTGGAGCGGGAAAAGGAAGCTCGTAAAGGAATCAATGCCACTGAATAGCCTGGGGTAAGGTGAACTATCAAATAAAAAAAGGCTCCAACGCGAAGGCGTTGGAGCTTGTTTATTTATTGAGCTGCTGTAGAAGTACTTAGATTTAATGCGTCTTTAAGGTCTTTATCATTGACCTTAACATCGGCATCTTTCAGTTCACGTTCCATAGCTTTGTTGATTTCTTCAGTTGTCAATTTTGAAGATTTTACTTCATATTCCACTTGCTTCTTCATGTCCTCATAGGGCTTTTTCTCTTTTTTGTCAGTTACTTGAATAATGTGGTAGCCGAATTGAGATTTTACCGGTCCACTGATTTCATTTACTTTTAACTCGTATGCCGCCTTTTCAAAATCAGGATCCATTTTTCCAGCACCAAACCAGCCTAAGTCTCCGCCATTTTGAGCAGAAGCAGTGTCAGTAGAGTATTCTTTTGCCACCTCTTCAAATTTAGCGCCGCCATCCAGTTTTTGCTTTACTTCCTTTGCTTTTGCTTCGTCGGCAACCAAAATATGGCGGGCCTTAATTTCAGGCTTGTAGTTATCGTAGTAATCTTTTAATTCTTTTTCTGTTACTTTGATGTCCTTCATAGCTGCTTTTTCTTGAAGCATGCCAAGTTTCATCGTTTTCTTCAAGTCATCTTCACTCTTATAGCCGTATTGCTGAAGAGTCATTTCAAAATTCTCACCAAGATCTTCTTTTAATTGCTGAATTTTCTCGTCTAATTCCTTGTCTGTTACTTTATATTTTTTTGACAGGACTTTTTCGTAAACGAGCTGCTGAAGTGCTTGATTCCCGAATTTATCCTTCATCGCATTATAAAGCTCTTCTTGGGTTACATCCCCTGCTTTAGATTCGACGACTTTTTCCGAACTTTCACCATTACCATTACATGCAGTTAATCCAAGAACCCCGCCGGCGATTGTCAGGGCTAATATCCATTTTTTCATGCTGAATCTCTCCTAAACAGTAAATTCTTATGGTCTTTGTCCATATCCTCTACTATAACGTAAAATGGGAACCACTGCAAAAATAATCTCATTTTTTGGGCTAATCGAAGTTATACAAGCCTTTGAATGACTTTTCCACGAAAAATGAGGTAAAAGCCTAATCGAATTGGATAGGGGATGAATAGTATATCGTAGCTAAAATAAAGGAGGTAGAGAACATGTCTGGTGGAGCAGGTTACGGTGCAGGCTTTGCGTTAATCGTAGTTCTTTTCATTCTATTGATTATCGTTGGAGCTGCTTATGTTTGGTAATAGGTGGTAAATGGAAAAGCGATGAGAATTCACTCATCGCTTGTATTTTGTCTGCCTTTATGTATACAGAATTTCAAGATACGAAGAAACCAGCAGGATGGTAACCAGCACATTAATGGTTCGGAAAACTTTGTGTTGACGTTCTTCAGGTATTTCTTTTTGCATGCAAAGGCTGTTTGTCATTTTATTTACATAAAATAAGATGAAAATGGACAGGACGATAAAAATGGAGATCATCACCGATTCCCCCCTAGTGTTATACTTCCGCTTTTCTCCTTACAATAGCAAATTTTTATAAAAAAAGATAGTGATATAGATTGACAGAAGTTCATGATGTTGTATGGGATTAAAATGTTTACCATAAGCAAAAAAAGGTGAATAATAAAGAATGAACGGTGGAATGGAGGGTTGGCGTATGCAAGAATTTGAGCAGCTGAAAGCACAGGTGGACTTACTTCAATACCACCAAAAATTATTAGTACAGTTAGTGGATAACCCCAAGCTTGAATTTTATCGATTAGTCATTGAAAGTGGCCTAAACGAATTGGAGGTCACCCGCTTTTATATATTTTGTGATAGGTTGAGCAAAAAAATGGCAGAACAAAAAGCGGAAGGATATGTATACTTTCATCCGCTTTTCGAAGAGTTATTATTTTCTTTACCGTCAAGTCTGGATGCAAGAAAAGTTGTGAAGGCCTGTCTAGCCCAAAATTTGTACAGATCCCTGTTTGAAGAATTGTCCAAATACATGTAGCCTATTAGGCGAGTTCGTGTTCTGTGTTTCCCGCTTTTTTGAGTTTGCCATTCTCTTCAATAAATTTCGTATCGATATTATGGAAGGAACGCTCAAAAATCTCCATGAAATCATCTCCATAAATATTACGAATAATGGCCATCATTTCGATGATATCCGGGAACTTGCCATACAACTCCCTTAATGGTAAGGCACCAGTGAAGGCAGCATTTCCATCCGGTTGATAGGTTTCCATGGATTGAAGTAAGAGATCTTCGCCTTCCTTTGTAAGCTGGATATAAGTATTTCGCTTATCGTTTTCCTTTTTAGAAAAATTCAACAAGCCGCGCTCTTCTAATTTTTTAGAAAAATTAAAAGCTGTTGAGACGTGCATAACCCCAAATTTAGCAACGTCAGAGATAGAAGCACCGTTTAAATGATAGGCAATCCAAAGAATGTGGTGTTCATTAATATTTAGATCGAACGGTTTAATCCACTGCTGCCAATCTTTCTCAATAGACTTCCATAACGCCTTGCTCAATTGTGCTATTCTTTGACTAAAAAAGATTGCTTCCTTCATTGAATATTGTTTCTCTGTCATCCCCAATTTCACCTACTTTATTATTACTCTACTATCATTATGCCAATAAAATAAAAATTAATAAAGAAAAAATTCACAAAATTTTAATTTTTATATATTAATTTTTAATATAATTCGGTTTATTTTTTACTTTTCCTGCAATAAATCAACGAATTAAAAAAAAAATTTAGAAAAAATGATTTCCTCAAATAGTTTAACTGATTTCTTAGTTTCATAGGAATGGACGATAAAACATATAAATAGTTACAACATCTTTCAAAATATTGAATCCTGATCAGGGGGACAACAAAATGAAGAGTGCTGCTGTGATCTTTTTTATTTTATGTGCCATTTTGTTTTTGGGTGCAGGTAAGTATCTTTTGGACTTGCAAAGACCCGGTGTCTATCCGCCTAAGCAAGTGCTAAAGAAACGGGCAGGAGCATTAGCAGCAGGCGGTGGTGTCTGTTTGTTAATCGGGCTGCTTTTTTCTTTCTTTCAGTAGAAAGTAAAAGAATTTAAGAAAAGAACCCGGGCTGGGTTCTTTTCTTGTCATATCATTTTTCAATGACTGTAGCCGCTGAAGATGATAATTTTGTTCGTTTAAAAATGGATTGAGCAATTGGATACAAAATAACCATTACTACTGTATTGATGGCGGCAGCAGGTAATACAGCAACTCCAAATAGAGCTGCAAACGGGCCAGGTAAGCCAACGATTAAGTAGGCAGAACCTAAAAAGACTGTTCCTGAAACGAGCGTCCCAATAGCTGTTAATACGCCAACACTTACAATGGAAGTTCGGAACTTTTTCAATGCTAAAAACAAACCGAAAAAGACCAAGGCAGTGACAGGCTTATCAATAATATTTGGAATTTGGCCGCCAGGGAATGTGGTAGTTAAGGCAGTTAATACACCGGTAACAATCGATAACAGCATGACACTTTTTATTTCAGGAATTAAAATAATTCCTAAAAACATCATGGCCAGCATCATATCCGGCTTAATCGTTAGAAATGCCGGCATTACCGCGTGCAAGACTACTCCAATTCCCGCTAGTAGTGCTAAAATAATCAGTTTTCTCGTATTCATTTCTCATCTCTCCTCTGCTTTTCTAAGCTATTATCCCTCCTGCAGTGCGCTCTTTGCCTGCAGCGAAGAATTTAAAAACATTATAACATAATAGTATCATATAAATAAAGAAATAATTTTCTGACAATTAACACCTCAGGAAAGGTGTTTGGAAATGTTTGCAGCCATCTCTCGGAGTATTTCTGGTGTATAGTCGCTTTGATTGTTTTTCCACACTGCCCCAAATCCATCACCTGTTCCATAGCGTGGGATTAAATGCAAATGGAAATGGAACACCGATTGGCCGGCTTTTTCCCCATTATTATTCACTGTATTTAAACCGACTGGTTCAAATTCGGTTTTTAAGGCGTTGGCAATCGCTGGAACTACTTCATAAAGATTTCTGGCAATTTCGGGTGTCAGTTCATAGATGTTTTCCTTATGTACCTTAGGGATCACCAGTGTATGCCCTTTTGTTACTTGGCTAATGTCCATAAAGGCCAATACATGTTCATTTTCAAAAACTTTTGCGGATGGGATTTCGCCATTGGCAATTTTACAGAAAATACAATTACTCATTTCTTTAAACACAACCTTTCTATTATTTAGTTTGTCTTATTTTACCATACAGGAATGGAAAAGAAAAAGGCAGGATTCGCATGGAATCCCGCCTTCTCGAAGGGGAAACTGCTTCAATATGGACGTTCATTAGGAGTGTTCTTTGATAAACACCTCATTTGGCATTAGAGTGTTGTTATAAAGAAACAATATTGTTCAAGCTGACCATCCCCTGCTTGTTTTTATTGGTTATCCTCACCTTTAAAAACGGACATAGTCTGCGATAAACACCTCATTTACAGTTTTTTAGCTAATCAGAATTTATATTCATAAATTCTGAACGCATAAATTCAACTACGCCTCTGTCTTCGTCCTAACGGACTCGCCAGTCGACGAGTTTTCATTTTTCCATAAACAAAAGTGTTATTTGAACTCTAAATGGTTACATTGCACATTGTACATTACAACCATCCCCTTATTTGAAACGTTTTTTCGAAGCTACTCTTGAGTTGAAACGAATATTGTCTTTTGCAGACACCTCATTTCAAATGTTTGATGAATCACTTCATCAGGTGAACTCCCCTTCGAAACTTATCATGCCCACCTGACAGGGTTATATACAAAAATAAACCCAAAAAAATACCCTTTAAGTTTTTCGCCCAAGCGTTGATTTGATAAAATAGAGAAAAACAAGCTACGGAAGGACGTTGTCAATGTCTTTATTAACAATCGATAACCTTGTTGGGGGTTATACGAGAAATCCGGTGTTAAAAGATATTTCCTTTGAAGTTAAGGAAAAAGAAATGGTTGGATTAATCGGTTTGAATGGGGCCGGGAAAAGTACGACCATTAAGCATATCATCGGTTTAATGGAACCGCATAAAGGCGAAATAAAAATAAATGGCAAAGCATTTATTGAAAACAAAGATGGCTACCGGAGGATGTTTAGTTTTGTTCCGGAAACCCCAATTCTATATGAGGAACTGACACTCGAGGAGCATTTACGCTTGACCGCGATGGCCTACGGGTTAACTGAAGCAGAGTATAAACAGCGGGTCTCCCCGCTATTGTCTGAATTTCGAATGGAAAAACGCTTAAAATGGTTTCCAGCCCATTTTTCCAAAGGGATGAAACAAAAGGTGATGATTATGTGCGCGTTTTTGGTTCAGCCCTCGCTCTATATTGTGGATGAGCCATTTGTCGGCCTCGACCCGCTCGGAATTCAATCACTGCTTGATTTGATGAAAAAAATGAAGGAAGCAGGGGCGGGAATCTTGATGTCCACCCATATTCTTGCCACCGCTGAAAAATACTGCGATCGTTTTATTATTTTACATGAAGGAAAAATTCGCGCCCAAGGGACGCTGGAACAATTAAGGGAGCAATTTTCGATGCCATCTGCATCCCTCGACGATATTTATATCCAATTAACAAAGGAAGAAAATTATGTTTGATGACAAGAAGCTATGGAGGAATCGTGCCGGGGGCCGAATGAAGGATTTGGGCCGATACCTTCGCTACATATTTAACGGTCACCTTGTCATTGTGCTGTTATTTTTAATTGGCACAGGGGCATATTATTATCAGCAATGGGTAGAGACGCTTCCCGCAAATTTTCCGGCGGCGATTATTATGGCCGTTTTTGTTGGGTTATTTCTGACTTATAGCCCTGTTTACAATTTTCTGTTTGAGGCAGACAAAGTATTTATTATTTCGTTAGAGGAAAAGCTAAAGGGGTATTTTTGGCGCTCGGGAGTCATCAGTTTTGTATTTCAGGGCTATATTCTGTTGATGGTCTTGGCGGCATTTATGCCGATGTATGCCCAAGTAAGCGAATCAGGCTTCCGTTTATTTCTTCCATTCTTGATTGTCCTGCTGGTCATCAAAGCCTGGAATTTGGCTGCAAGCTGGCAGATTGACTATTATGTTCAACCATCAGTACATAGATCTGACATGGTCGTCCGCTATTTTATCAATTTGACGTTTGCGTATTTACTATTAAAACAAGCGAGCTGGGCAATCCTGCTGGCGCTTGGTATCGTGATGGTCATTTATTATTGGTACTTTTACAGCCGGAGTAGAAAAATGGGGTTGAAATGGGATTTATTAATTGACCAGGAAGAAAAACGGATGGCTTCGTTTTATCGTCTGGCAAACCTGTTTACGGATGTGCCAAAACTTAAGGATTCTGTTAAGCGAAGAAAATGGTTGGATGTGTTTGTCAATGCCATTCCATTTTCGTCCGAAAAAACGTATTTGTATTTGTATTCGCGAACCTTTTTAAGAGCGTCGGATTATCTCGGTTTATTTATTCGGTTGACCGTAATTGGGGCACTTGGAATCTATTTTATTTCATTTGGATTGGGACAAATTTTACTGAGCGTTTTATTTTTATATTTAACCGGTTTTCAACTGCTGCCTTTATGGAAGCATCATCAAAATAAACTATGGGTCGACCTGTATCCGGTAGCTGATGTGTCCAAACAAAAGGAATTTCAGTTGCTATTGATGGTGATTATGTCACTTGAAGCAGTGATTTTTGCCTTGTTCATTGGAATCAAGGGCGAGATCATTCTTGCGCTGCTTGAGTTGGCAGCAGGAATCTTGTTTAGCTATCTGTTTGTTTATTTCTACAGCAAGAAACATATACAGGATTAACTTGTGGAAGGGAGTAAAGACCCTTCCGCTTTTTTTTGAAACCTTAATGGCAATCCCTTCGTAAAAGGAGAATACAATTAGTGGTAAGGGGTGGGGTATGTGAACGAATATGAATTAAAGGTATACGATGAAGTTCAGGAGTGGAAACGAAAATTGACAAGACGTTCCGGAATGATGAACCGGCTTTCAAAAAAAGCCCAAGTGAAAATCAATGAAGTGATTCCGGAAAAAGTCCATGAAATTATGACTGAAAGTATTAAATCAATGGTCAAAGCAACGTTATTTGGCTCACAGATGACGACGAATAGAAATCAAGCAGATGGTTTGACGCTGGAGGAAAGAGATGAGCTGGTCCGAAAAAAGATCTCTACTTACCAGAAAACGGCGATAGTGGAAGGGGCTGGGACGGGGGCAGGCGGGTTCCTGCTCGGGCTTGCTGATTTTCCGTTGCTGCTGACTATTAAAATGAAATTTCTGTTTGATGCCGCAGCCACTTATGGATTTGATACAAAACAATATGAAGAGCGGTTATTTATCCTTCATGTGTTCCAGCTTGCGTTTTCAAGTGATGAGATTCGCCGTAACACCTTGGCGGAAATCGAAAATTGGGAGACCCGTAAGCAGGTTCTCGTAGAAATGGATTGGCGAAAGTTTCAACAAGAATACCGCGATTATATTGATTTTGTAAAAATGCTCCAGTTGGTGCCAGGGATTGGTGCCTTTGTTGGCGCTTATGCCAATAACAATCTCTTGAAAAACCTGGGAGAAACGGCGATGAATGCATATCGGTTGCGGTTGCTGCAAAAAGCCCCTGAGCTTTAAGTCAGGGGCTTTAGTGTATTATGAATGGTGCTGATGAACCTTGACTGCCGCTGTACCGAGTGTTTTGGCTGCGATCAACATTCCGCGTTCATCAATATCGAATTTTGGATGGTGATGCGGGTAGCCTTCACTATTTAGCGGTTTTGCACCAGTGAAAAAGAAGGTTCCCGGAACCTTTTCTAGATAATAGGCAAAATCTTCTCCGCCCATTTGCGGCTCTGATTCTTCTATAATATTGACCTCCGGCACATCCTTCGCGCAGTGGATGAGGAAGTTGGTTTCGTTCGCATGGTTCACCACCGCTGGGTAACCACGAAAATACTTGTATTGGTAGCTGCTGTCCGATAAATAGCAAGTTCCATGAACGACCCGTTCCATTTCTGCTTCAATGTAGGACCTGACTTCTTCATTAAAGGTTCGGACTGTACCGACAAGCTTTGCTTTATCCGCAATCACATTGAAGGCGTTCTCCGCGGTAAATGAAGCGACGGTGACTACAGCCGATTCCACCGGGTTCACCTTGCGGCTGACAATTTGCTGCAAGTTTAGGACAAGCTGTGAGGCCGTGACAATGGCATCCTTGGTTTTATGAGGCTGTGCTCCATGTCCGCCCTTTCCCTGGATTTCAATTTCAAAGCGGTCGGCAGCGGCCATAATCGGACCTGTGCGATACTGAATTTTTCCCGTTGGTTCTCCGGCCCATAAATGGGTGCCAAAAATAACATCGACACCGTCCAAACAGCCATCCTCGATCATCGATTTAGCACCGCCTGGAGCATATTCTTCCGCATGCTGGTGTATAAACACGTAGGTTCCCTCGAGTTCATCCCTTAATTCATTTATGCTTTTGGCGAGCATTAACAGGGTAGCTGTATGTCCGTCATGTCCGCAGGCGTGCATGACACCAGAAACTGTTGACTTATAGGGGACATCTTTTTCATCCTGAATCGGGAGGGCATCGAAGTCTGCTCTTAGGGCTACTGTTTTTCCAGGCTTTTTTCCGTATACTCGGGCAACGACACCATTACCGCCGACATTGCCTTTTACTTCGATATCAAGTTTTTCATAGAATGATACAATGAATTTTGCCGTTTCTTTTTCCTGAAACGATAACTCAGGATGCTGGTGAAGGTAGCGGCGAATCGACACCATTTCTTCATAATAACCTTCCAATTTGGCAAACAGCTTGTTTAGCATATGTAAAATCCCCCTTTTGATTATCACTATTTTCTAACTATTTTAACATTTTTATGGTGGATGGGGAACTATATAGGGATGTTCTATAGATTGAAGACAGAGTTGACGAAAAAAAGGCGGAAGTGTCCTCAATGGAGGGTATAGAGGACACTACCCTCTTGAAAATTGACGGAAGTGTCTTCAATCAAGCTTCTTGAGGACAGAAATCTCGAAAAAAAGAAGGAAGTGTCTTCAATCAAGCTATTAGAGGACACATTCCACAATAAGACCACGTGAAGTGTCCTCAATGAATCCATTAAACTTATATTAGAAACATCGCCACAATCGTTGTCACCACAAGCCCGATCACAACCGGAACGAGATTTCGCCGCGCCAGCTCGAATGGATCGACATTACAGATGGCAGCAGCAGGGATTAACGCCCATGGAACCAAGGTCCCGCCGCCAACCCAAATCGCGGCAATTTGTCCAAGCGCTGTAAGAGTAGCTGCGCCTTTTCCAATCGCGACCGCGAATAGGGCCGCTACCGACCCGGCAAGCGAAATCCCGGAAAATCCTGAACCATCAAGTCCTGTAATCGCGCCCACGGCAGTCAAAGTAACCGCACCGACTTCTTTGCTAAGCGGAACCAGACTCGCAAGGCCAAGGCCTAAATCATTTACAATCCCTTGTGAGGCCTTCGGTAAAAATTCCCCGATAATTTTCATGAACCCGGCATCACCTAGATAGAAAAATGCCGCAATCGGAATGACCGGTCCAAACACTTTAAAACCAAACTGGAAGCCTTCAATCAAAAAGCTGGTTGTTTTTTCAAGTCCTTCGTTTTTGTAACTGGTTAACGAAATGAGGATGAGGATTAGGATCGAGGTACCGCCAATCAAGGCAGTAGCATCGCCGCCGGCTAAATCCAAAACGGACATGGCGGCAACATCTGCGGCAAATAAAACCGGAACCAGTAAAGCGAAGAAACGTTTTTGTGTTAGGCTTAACAGTGCTGGGTGCCCGGATTCCTCCGGTGCTGTTCCCGGAACAATTTCCGAGGCTCCTACTTTTAAAACCCCGCGCTTCATGTCACGTCTTAAAAAGAAAAAAGCGGCTACGGTTGTGACTACACCCATGACAATGACCAATGGGATACTGGCATTTATGACATCTTGAATCGGTATCCCGGCGGCGTCAGATGTAAGCTTCGGTGCTGCCTGTATGACGAAATCTCCAGAAAGGGCAATCCCGTGACCAAACAGATTCATTGCCATCGCAACGCCCAGGGCTGGTAATCCAGCTCTCACAGCAACAGGAAGTAACACAGCGCCAAGCAAGGCAACTGCCGGCGAAGGCCAGAAAAACCAAGAGATTACCATCATCAGAATCCCGATTGTCCAGTAGGCCAAGGTCGGGTTTCGAATCAGCCTTCGAAACGGAGAAATCATCACATCGTTGATTCCCGTTTTAGTTAACGTATGGCTCATCGCCACGATAATCGAGATGACGAGAATCGTAGATAATAATTCAGTAATGGCATAGCCAAAACTGTTAAAAATACTGCTGACTGCATGACTTAAGCTTCCGGTAGCGGTAATGGCAATCAAGAAAATCCCAGCGATACAAACAATTGTTGTATCTCGTTTCATGACCATAAATCCGATAATAAGCACAATAAAGACAACATATATCCAATGAAGTGCCGTAAGCTCGACAAGCATAAAGATTGCTCCTCCTTTCGTTTATCCAAGGGGAATATTTGTATGGGTATCCGCCCCAAATTGGATGTAATACAGAATATGAAACCGATTAAAAGTGGTGAAAGGAGGGAAAAGGAAAACTTTTATGGAAGCAATCGTGAATTTGCCCGAGAGAAGGGGAGTTATAGTGCGAATGGTAAAAAAGAGACCGTGATTTTTCCCGGTAAAGGTGGAGGAAGGGTATCAACGGTAAAAAAGAGGCCGTGAATTTGCCCGAGAGGCGGGGGAAAGAGTGTCAACGGTAAAAAATAAGCCGTGATTTTTCCCGGTAAGGCCGGAGGAAGGGTATCAACGGTAAAAAAGAGGCCGTGAATTTGCCCGAGAGGCGGGGAGGAAGAGTGTCAACGGTAAAAAAGGGGCAGTGATTTTGCCCGAGAGGCGGGGGAAAGAGTGTCAACGGTAAAAAATAAGCCGTGATTTTTCCCGGTAAGGGCGGAGGAAGGGTATCAACGGTAAAAAAGAAGCCGTTATTTTACCCAAAAGGCGCGAATAAGGGTGCCAACGGAAAAAAAAGAACCCGGGTTGCTTATAGTCCGGGCTCCATTTCCAAGAAATCTATTCCGTTATAGTATACCTGCTAACATACGGCGCACTACTAAAGATTTTCGGTCCCTGGTCCCCAGCCAGCCCTTTGTTCTGATGGGCAGACAGAAACGAATCTGAGCTTTGCCATGTTCCATAAGAAATTTCATTTTTCCAAACCGTCATAATCACATAAGTATTGGAAGATAACGGCTGAAGGACGCGGAGCGCTTTGAATCCTTGGGCGACCTCAACGGTACCCACACGATTTTTAATTTGATGCTCAAATAATGGCCTGCCTTCCTCCGTCACTGGGATATAATTCAACACGACAAACCCTTCTTTTTCAATTTCACCGACTGCTTCTAATGCCAAATAACGCCTTGGCTCCTTGAAAACCGTTGCACCGTTGGTTTCATGATACAGGAGGGCGCCATTTTCATTGATCACCGTGATCAATTTCTCCTCTGGATGTTTGTGCTCTAGTTTCTTTAAAAACTCAAAACTACCCGTGGTTATATAAATGTTCATATCCGTACCACCTCCAATGATTATTGTAAACCAAATAACACAGGCTATAATTTTTAAACAAAATTTGAAAACTAAAAACGACTTTTTTTTGACAGTTATCAACGTTAGCTATACAGAAATAGGAATAATCGGTATAGTGAATAGAGCCATGCATCTTGGAAGTTTTTAAATTCATTCTAAATATATTAAAATGATAGGCAGACATGTCTTTGAAAGGTGGATTTTATTTAATGACAAGACCAATTAATGAAACATTTTTAAAAGCAGCACGCGGTGAGAGAACGGATCATGTTCCTGTTTGGTACATGCGGCAGGCAGGCCGTTCTCAGCCAGAATACAGAGAAATCAAAGAGAAATATTCTTTATTTGAAATCACTCACCAACCTGAGCTTTGTGCCTATGTTACAAGACTGCCGGTTGAACAATATAATGTAGACGCTGCCATTCTTTACAAGGATATCATGACTCCGCTGCCAGCTATGGGCATGCATGTTGAAATTAAAGGCGGTGTAGGTCCGGTAATTGACAATCCAATCACTTCCCTTGCCGATGTAGAAAAATTAACGGATATTAATCCAACAGAAGATATTCCATATGTTTTGGATACGATTAAACTATTAACCCAAGAGCAATTAAACGTTCCATTAATCGGATTTTCCGGTGCCCCATTTACATTGGCCAGCTATATGATTGAGGGCGGCCCTTCGAAAAACTACAATAAAACCAAGGCGTTCATGTATGCTGAGCCAAAAGCATGGTTTGCCTTGATGGATAAGCTTGGGGACATGGTGGTTACATATGTGAAAGCCCAGATTGGGGCAGGCGCAAGAGCGATTCAGATCTTCGATTCCTGGGTTGGCGCATTGAACGTCGAGGACTACCGCTACTTTATTAAGCCGGTGATGAATCGTATTTTCACTTCATTAAAGGAAGAAAAGGTTCCATTAATCATGTTTGGGGTTGGTGCAAGTCATCTTGCATTGGAATGGAATGACCTGCCGCTTGATGTGGTCGGGTTGGATTGGCGTTTGCCGATTAGCCAAGCCAGAGAAATGGGTATTCATAAAACCGTTCAAGGGAACCTTGACCCGGCCATCCTGCTGGCACCATGGGATGTCATTGAGGAAAAAGCGAAGGCTATTTTGGATCAGGGCATGGCCCAAGGCGGTTATATCTTCAATTTAGGACACGGGGTATTCCCGTCTGTTAATCCAGAAACGCTAAAACGATTAACATCGTTTGTTCACGAATATTCAGCAGCGAAATTACGCCGGTAATAGTTTTTCAAGCATTTTAATTGGTAATAAGTCTAAATTTTTGGCACAATAATATAAGCTGTTTAAAGTAGGGTCATAGGGGAAGCGAGATTTAAATGCTGCCGCCTTATGGCCCTATCCCTCATTGACTGGGGAGACAGGGAAACTTTCAAAGAGGTGCAAACATGACGAAAAAGAAAATGGGTCTGCTGGTTATGGCTTACGGTACCCCCTATACATTAGATGATTTAGAGAGATACTATACGCATATTCGGCACGGCAGAAAGCCAAGCCCCGAGATGATTGAAGATCTTCGTAATCGCTATGAAGCGATTGGCGGTTTATCCCCATTGGCAAAAATCACTCTTGAGCAAGCGGAAAAGCTGGAAGAGCATTTAAATACCAGCCAAGATGATATTGAATTTAAAATGTATCTTGGCTTAAAGCATATCGAGCCATTTATCGAGGATGCAGTCAAGAAGATGTACGAAGATGGAATACAAGAGGCCGTTAGTATCGTTCTAGCGCCGCACTTCTCGACTTTCAGCGTAAAATCTTATAATGGCCGTGCCGAAGAGGAAGCAGCTAAATTAGGCGGATTAAAGATTACATCGATTGAAAGTTGGTATCAGGAACCGAAGTTTATTACATATTGGGCCGATCGGGTGAAACAAATTTTTTCAAATATGCCTGCTGATGAAAAGGCCGACGCTGTCCTGATTGTCTCTGCTCACAGCCTGCCAGAGAAAATTTTGCAATTAGGCGACCCTTATCCGCATCAGCTTCAGGAAACTGCTGATTTAATTGCGGAACAAGCTGGTGTGAAAAATTATGTGATTGGATGGCAGAGTGCCGGAAATACACCGGAACCATGGCTCGGTCCAGATGTGCAGGATTTAACAAGAGATTTATATAATGAACATCACTATAAGGCGTTTGTCTACGCCCCGGTTGGGTTTGTCTCTGAACACCTAGAAGTCCTTTATGACAACGACTATGAATGTAAGGCGGTTACACGCGAATTGGGTACAAGCTATTATCGTCCGGAAATGCCTAATTCACAGCCGGAATTTATTGAGGCCTTATCAACTGTCATTCTTAAGGCACTAGCAAGTAACATTAGCGGAACATAATGGAAGCAGGTGACATCCGTGACGGAAGAAAAACAGAAAGTCATCATTATTGGGGGAGGAGCTGCCGGATTGACGGCGGCGTACTATCTCCAAAAAGAAGTAAACGAAAAAAATCTCCCAATAGAGATTCTCCTTATTGAAGCATCGCACCGTCTCGGAGGTAAAATGCAAACCGTCGTGAGAGACGGTTTTACCATTGAAAGAGGGCCGGATTCTTTCTTAGCAAGAAAGACGAGCATGATCAGGCTGGCAAAGGAAGTGGGGATGGAGGACCAATTGGTCCCAAACTCTACTGGGAAATCATACGTACTGGTAAATGAAAAACTTTATCCGATGCCAGGCGGTTCGATTATGGGAATCCCGACACAAGTTGGGCCATTTATGACAACCGGCCTATTCTCCATTCCCGGTAAACTGAGAGCGGCCGCAGATTTTATCCTGCCTCGTTCAGAAAGCGGGAAAGATCAATCATTAGGTAAATTCTTTCGCAGAAGATTGGGCGATGAAGTAGTTGAAAATTTAATTGAGCCATTGTTATCGGGGATATATGCCGGTGATATTGACCAAATGAGTTTAATGGCCACTTTTCCGCAATTTTATGAAGTGGAACAGAAGCACCGTAGCTTAATTCTTGGGATGAAAAAAACAGCTCCTTCCCAGCCAAAGCAGCCAGCAGCTAAAACCAAATCCACTAAAGGCGGGTTCCTAACTTTTAAGACGGGACTTCAATCATTTGCTGAAGCTATTGAAGCGAAATTAGACCCTAAGACCATTTTGAAAGGGCACCGGGTTGAGAATATAACAAAAATTAATAATAAGTATGAAGTATACCTGAATAATGGAGAAATGCTTGTAGCAGATTCTATTATTGCTGCCACACCGCACAAAGTAACTCAGTCGATGTTTTCGGAATTCGGGTTTTTTGAGCCGTTAAAATCCGTCCCATCGACTTCGGTAGCAACCGTGGCAATGGCCTTTCCTGCAGAAGCCATCAAACAGGATATTGACGGAACAGGCTTTGTTGTATCCCGAAACAATGACTATTCCATCACAGCCTGCACCTGGACGCACAAAAAGTGGGAGCATTCCACGCCAAAAGGAAAAGTGCTGCTCCGCTGTTACGTCGGCCGGGCCGGGGACGAAACAATTGTCGACCTGTCAGATGATCAGATTATTAAAATTGTCCTGGACGATCTGAAAAAGACGATGGACATCACCACGAGTCCTGAGTTTTCAGTTGTTTCGCGCTGGAAGAATGCCATGCCGCAATATACGGTAGGACACAAGCAGCGGATGGCTGCCATTATGGAGGGAATGAAACGCGAATTGCCAGGTGTTTTTCTGGCAGGTGCATCCTACGGGGGAGTTGGCGTTCCCGATTGTATCGACCAAGGGGAAGCAGCGGTTGAGGCTGTTTTAGATTACTTGAATAATAAATAAATTAGAAAGGAAGCTGCTATTTATACAGCTTCTTTTTTGTTTCACTTTTTCACTTGTCAATAAAGAAAATAGGGAGTATACTCATAAAGTAAATTTAAATGACCGAAATGTTCATCTGGTCAGTTTCTAGATGGATGGGATTATCACTTTGATGGTCCTTCTTTTTTAGACATCGCTGACCAAATGAATAAAATGGTCATTTAATAGAGAGAGGAGGACTAGATTTGAAACAAAGTCTTTTTAAAGCAGAGCTATCAACGATTCTTAAAAATAAGAAAATCTTAATTCCAATGATCGCTATCATGCTGGTTCCTGTTTTGTACGCCGGCATGTTTTTATGGGCGTTCTGGGATCCATATGCAAAACTAGATCACCTGCCAGTTGCGATTGTCAACCAAGATGCCGGGGCAAAACTGGATGGGAAAAAGCTCAATCTTGGCGATGATCTTGTGAAGAAATTGGAGAAGAGTAAAGATTTTGGTTTCGAAACCGTAGATAAAAAAGCAGGCTACCGAAACCTGAAAAACCAAAAATATTACATGTTGATTGAGATTCCAAAGGATTTTTCCAAAAATGCGACCACCTTGCTGGATAACCAGCCGAAAAAGCTGGAACTGGTTTACGTGCCAAATGAAGGCTATAACTTCCTATCGGCACAAATTGGTGGGAGTGCTGTTGAAAAAATCAAAAGTGCTGTCTCCGAGAAGGTGACCCAAACGTATGCGGAAACTATGTTTGATAAAGTTACTGAATTGGCAGATGGAATACAAAAAGCCAGTGATGGCGCCGGACAACTTAATGATGGTTCAACAGAACTTAACCAAGGAACACAAGAATTACAGCAGGGCCTTGCTACCCTGGCGGAAAAATCCATCCAATTTCATAACGGGATGAAAACAGCACATTCAGGTTCTGACAAGCTTGCTTCAGGCTCTACCGAATTGTATACCGGACTTGCTCAACTCGCGGAAAAGTCCATTGAATTTAATAATGGGATCAAAACAGCTGATAGTGGAGCCACAAAATTAGCTGCCGGTTCCACTGATATTAAAAACGGATTAGCAGAAGTTGATTCCAAAATGCCGGAGCTTATTAACGGAACGCAAGCAGCCACAGACGAAATTAAAACGAAACTTCCTGCAGGTATTGCGGCTGAAATTGAAAAACAACTGACCGGGAGTGTAGGACAGTTGAATACTGGAGTAGACCAATTTAAAACTACGCTGGGAACGACCCTAACGAAGCAAATTGCCGAGAAGGTGGCGAAAGAGACGATTGCCACTCAAACTGCAAAAATGCAAGAGTTGGCTAAGACTTTGCTCAATAATGGCGTACCTCAAGAAACCGTTCAACAGATTATGGTTCATGAGCAACAAAATGCGCCTACACAGGACCAACTTCAAGCCCAGCTTGAGCAGCAG
Source organism: Neobacillus sp. B24 (assembly GCF_055381825.1). Taxonomy (NCBI): domain Bacteria; kingdom Bacillati; phylum Bacillota; class Bacilli; order Caryophanales; family Bacillaceae; genus Neobacillus; species Neobacillus sp. B24. Next base: position 1,659,908 of record NZ_AP035777.1, read on the forward strand.
CTTGCAGCAGAATTAAGTCCCGGGTTGGATCAAGGCTTTAATCAATTTAAAACTGCGCTGGGTTCCCAATTGCTAGGTGCGACCAGCGGTCTGGAATCAAGTATAAAAAGCAAAACAGATCCTGTTTTTGATCAGTTGGCCCAAGGGATTAATAATGGCCAAATCCAATTGCAACAAGGCATTCATCAATTATATGCAGGGTCTCTTGCGCTGAATAGTGGTGCTAATGAACTCTCATCGGGAATGACGCAATTATCCGATGGTGCTGGTCAAATGACAGCAGGCGCCGGTCAGTTATCTGCCGGTTCAAATGCGTTGAAAAACGGGGCTGCCGATTTATCGAGCGGAATGAATCAATTAACAGCCGGAGCGGATGCTCTTACTTCAGGCGCCGGTCAATTAGCTGATGGCTCGAATCAATTAAAAGATGGCACCTCTAAGCTTAATGAAGGTGCACAAGAATTGGCAAATAAGCTTTCAGATGGTGCCAATGAAGCTGCAAAGGTTCACGCAAACGATGATACCTATAATATGATGGCTGATCCTGTCAAACTGGATAAAGAAGAGGTCAACAAAGTTCCAAACTACGGAACAGGCTTTGCACCATACTTCCTGTCATTAGGCTTGTTTGTCGGCGCGTTATTGCTGTCAATCGTCTTCCCGATTCGCGATGCTGTCGTTAAGCCGGCCAATGGTTTTAGTTTGTTTGCCAGCAAATTTGGGATTATGGCAGGTGTTGGGGTGATCCAAGCCCTGATTGCCGATGGTATTCTCTTATATGGGTTAGAGCTGCAGGTGCAAAGTGTCCCAAGATTTATTCTGTTCTCGATCCTGACAAGCTTAACCTTCATTGCTTTAATACAATTGCTGGTTTCGGTCTTGGCTGATGTCGGCAGGTTTATCGCGATATTAATTTTAATATTCCAATTGACAACAAGTGCCGGTACATTCCCACTTGAATTAATTCCTAATTTCTTGCAGCATTTTAACGCATTCTTGCCAATGACTTATAGTGTTCAAGGCTTTAAAGCGGTTATTTCTAGCGGGGATTACAGCTACATGTGGCATAATGGGATGATTCTTGTCAGCTACATTCTTTCATTTGCGGTACTGACAACTGGTTACTTCAGTTTGAAACATAACCATCAATATAAGCATCAGTTAAGTGAATAGAGATACTGTTAAGCCAGCCGCTAATGATTGAAGCGGCTGGTTTTTTGTTATGGTCCGTTTTGGAGTATATTAAAGAAAGAGACTTTATGGAGGTAGATGAAATGAAGCTAACGATTATTGGCTTTTGGGGGGGCTATCCGAAAAAGGATGGTGCCAGTGCAGGTTATTTACTAGAACATGACGGCTTCAAGCTGTTATTGGATTGCGGCAGCGGCGTGCTTTCTAAAATGCAAAATGTCGTTGAACCAGAGGACTTGGATGGTGTCATCCTCTCGCACTACCACCCTGACCATATTGCAGATATTGGCGTTTTGCAGCATGCGAGATTAATTCAGGGGTTTCTCGGCAAAAGTTATCCGACCCTGCCGATTTATGGCCACTCCTTTGACCAACATGAATTTGCGAAATTAACCTATAAACAGATTACGAAAGGGTTCAGCTATGACCCGAATCAGGTTCTACAAGCAGGACCTTTTAAAATCACCTTTTTAAAAACTGACCATCCTGTCCCGTGCTATGCCATGCGGATAGAAGCAGAAGGCAAAGTCCTGGTTTATACGGGGGATAGCTCCTTTAAAGCTGAGTTTATAGATTTTAGTAAAAATGCCGATGTCCTATTATGCGAATGCAATTTTTACGGCAATCAAAACGGCAAGTCAGCCGGGCATATGAACAGCATTGATGCTGGACAGTTTGCGAGAGAAGCTAATGTCGGAGAATTAATTTTGACGCATTTACCGCAATACGGAAAGCTATCAGACCTTATCAATGAGGCAGCGCAAGAATTTACTGGTATAATTAAGCTTGCTGAGGAATTTCAAGAGATTACACTTTAGAGGAGGCCCATAGGCAATGTTATTTATCGACAATAAAGGAATTAACGACCCAAGGATTAACTTGGCGATTGAAGAATATGCGTTGAAAAATCTTGATATCAATGAAACGTATTTATTATTTTACATAAATGAACCATCGATCATTATTGGCAAGAATCAGAATACAATTGAGGAAATCAATACCGAATATGTTGAGAGTAACGGGATAAAAGTGGTTCGCCGTTTATCGGGGGGCGGGGCCGTTTATCATGACCTCGGCAATTTAAACTTTAGTTTCATCACAAAGGATGACGGGGAAAGCTTCCATAACTTCCGCAAGTTCACTGAGCCGGTAATCGAGGCGCTTAAAAAATTAGGGGTAAACGCCGAGTTAAGCGGCCGTAATGACATTGAAGTAGAGGGTCGGAAAATTTCCGGAAACGCCCAATTTTCCACAAGAGGAAGAATGTTCAGCCATGGAACGCTGCTGTTAAATTCAGAAATGGATCATGTCGCTTCCGCCTTGAAGGTAAAGAAGGACAAGATTGAATCTAAGGGAATTAAATCGGTTCGCAGCCGGGTTGCCAATATTTCCGAGTTTTTAACCGAAGAAATCAGTATTGAAGAATTTCGTTCTCTGCTGTTAAAGTTTATCTTTGAAGGGGAAGACGAGATTCCGGAATATGTGCTGACCGATGAAGATTGGGAAAAGATTCATCAGCTTTCCAAAGAAAGATACCAAAACTGGGATTGGAATTACGGAAAATCTCCGAAATTTAACCTGCAGCATTCCCACCGGTTCCCTGTCGGTTCAATTGATGTCCGCCTCGAAGTAAATAAAGGTATTATCGAAAATTGCAAGATCTATGGGGACTTTTTTGGGGTTGGCGATGTCAGTGATATTGAGGCCAAGCTAACGGGAGTCCGCTATGAAAAAGGGGAAATGGAAGCGGCTTTAGTGGATATAGACACAAAGTATTATTTTGGAAATGTTTCAAAGGAAGAATTTATTAACTTGATATATTAATGATTGGCAATGGGAAGCGCTTGACAGGTGGAGCGCTTCTTTTTTTGATTTTTTCAGAATTTTTATTGAATTATGCTTGTATAGTTAATTTTCTTTCAATATAATATATTTTGACAAATGTGTTATGAATTTGTGAATGAGTATTCATTCATCTGAGGGGAGAGAAGAATATGAATCTATCATCACAGCTTCACGAAACGGCCAAGGCATCTGCAGGGAAAATCGCTTATCATTTCATGGGTACCTCTAGTACATATGGTGAATTGGACGGGGCGATTACCAAGTTCGCATCTGGTCTTGAAAAACTAGGGGTAAAACAAGGGGATCATATCGCGCTATTATTGGGAAATTCACCGCATTTTGTGATCAGCTTATACGGGGCATTGCGGCTGGGGGCTACAGTCATTCCGGTTAACCCTATTTATACCGCTGATGAAATCGGTTACATTCTAAACAATGGAGATGTGAAGGTTGTAGTTGGTCTGGATTTAATGATTCCGCTTGCGGAGAAAGTGCATGCTTTATTGCCGAAAGTAGAGCATTACGTCATTTGTCAAACAGAGCAAAATGGAATGGCTCAGCCTGATGTCGAGGGCCTTACTGTGTATTCTAAAATGAAATCGTTTACAGAAGTAGTTGCATCAGGAGATATTGGTTTTCAAGGGCCAGAGATTCATGATGACGATACTGCCATCATCCTTTATACTTCGGGGACAACCGGCAAGCCTAAAGGCGCGATGCTGACCCATAAAAATCTTTACAGCAATGCCAGTGATGTCGGTGCCTATTTAAAAATGAACCATGATGACCGGGTGATTACGACACTGCCAATGTTCCATGTATTTTGCTTAACGGTTGCCCTGAATGCACCGCTTTTAAACGGGGCTACATTGTTGATCGCACCGAAGTTTAGTCCAAAAGATATTTTCGGACTGGCGAAAGACTATCAAGCTACTGTTTTTGCCGGTGTACCAACGATGTACAATTTCTTGTATCAATATCCAGAGGGGAATCCAGATGATTTAAAATCATTGCGCTTGTGCATTTCCGGCGGTGCCTCCATGCCAGTAGCACTGTTAAAGAATTTCGAAGAAAAATTCAATGTGCTTATCTCGGAAGGATATGGATTATCAGAAGCATCTCCGGTAACCTGCTTTAATCCATTGGATCGCCCACGCAAGCCAGGTTCGATTGGACCATCAATTATTAATGTGGAAAACAAAGTGGTTAATGAACTTGGGGAAGAGGTTCCAGTCGGTGAGGTCGGCGAGCTGATTGTCCGCGGTCCAAACGTCATGAAGGGCTATTATAAAATGCCGGAAGAAACCGCTGCAGCAATTAAGAATGGCTGGCTTCATACCGGAGATATGGCGCGGATGGATGAGGAAGGCTATTTCTATATCGTTGACCGTAAAAAGGATTTGATCATTGTCGGTGGCTATAACGTGTATCCTCGTGAGGTCGAAGAGGTCATCTACGATCATCCAGATGTGGTCGAAGTGGCCGTGCTTGGTGTTCCTGACCCAAATCAAGGGGAGGCAGTCCATGCTTACGTCGTCAGCAAACGGGCAGACTTAACGGAAGGTGACGTGATTAGCTACTGCAAAGAACATCTGGCTAAATATAAAGTGCCTTTGGCGATTTTCTTCCTTGAGGAGCTGCCGAAGAATACGACCGGTAAAATCTTGAGGCGGGCGCTAAAATCTCAAGTGACGCAAACAGTAGGCAACTAAATTTTATAAAAATTTTACGGAAAAAGGCAGGCATTTCGCTTGTCTTTTTCGAATTTTAATAGACGAAAGGGGTGGAGTATATGGAGTCAATTTTATTGGAAATTACCAATCATATTGGAATTGTAACCATCGATCGTTCCGAGGCCTTGAATGCCTTTAATTATGACACATTGCGGGAATTGCAGGATAAGGTGGAACAAATTCGGGTTAACCCCGATATTCGCGCGGTAATTTTTACCGGAGCAGGAGAGAAGGCGTTCAGTGTTGGGGCCGACTTGAAGGAACGGAAAAATTTAACTGATGAACAAGTGAAGCGCAATCTCTATAAAATTAATGAGGTGTTTAATGCCATCGACCAGCTGCCGCAGCCAACAATTGCCGCAATTAACGGCTTTGCCTTTGGAGGAGGAATGGAACTGGCCTTGGCTTGTGATTTTCGAATTGCTACTTCCAGTGCGTTAATGGGATTGACGGAAACGAGTCTGGGGATTATTCCAGGTGCTGGCGGTACGCAGCGGCTGCCGCGGTTAATCGGGCAGGCGAAGGCGCTTGAGCTGATTTTGTCCTCACGCCGCTTGAAGGCTGAAGAAGCCTTTGCTTATGGCGTATTAACTAGAGTGGTAGAGGGCAGTGAGCTATTGAACGAAAGCATTACTTTTTGTTCGGCGCTGCTGGCCAATGGTCCTGTAGCGCTGCAACAGGCTAAATTTGCGGTGAAGCAGGGGATGAATACCGATTTGGCCACAGGGCTGCAAATTGAACGGAAAGCCTACGAGGTCACCCTGCCAACAGAGGACCGGGTCGAGGCACTGGCTGCTTTTTCTGAAAAAAGAAAGCCGGTTTTTAAGGGGAAATAATAAAAAATGGGGTGGATGCTATTGTGCAGCATCCACCCCCATGTAGACCAGTCCCCTGACTGGCTACATAAAATAAGAATAAACTGTTAAAACGGCGATCGATCCAAGAACGACAACAATGACGTTCGCTCCCAAAAATGCGGCAATAAAAGCAGATGCCGCCCCTAAAACACCATATAAAAGATCATCCTTCTGGAGAAAAATAATCGCCGGAAAAATTAACGCGCCAAGCGTCGCATAGGGAACATTTTTCAATACGCCCTGGATAAATGGCGGCAGTTCCTTCCCCTTAAACAGTACAAACGGCAGCATCCGAGGAATATAGGTAACCAAGCCCATTCCGATAATCATCCACAATATCTCACTCTTCATCACTCACACCCCGATGTCTGTTTCTCAGTACCACTACAGCCTCAATGATAATCGCCGAAAGCAGTGTGGCCGTCACAATTGACCACCCCTGAGCCATAACCTCACCCATTGTAAAGATGGTATTAAACACCGCGCCAAGGACTGCTAAATAGACGACCTTCGCACTTTTTTTCATCGACGGAACCAACAGTCCGACAAACATGGCATATAACGCCACTCCCATACTTTCCTGCAATGTCTGCGGCAGGCTTGCGCCAATCAAATGACCTACCCCTGAAAAGACAACCCAGCTTGAGTAGGCAACCAGGTTTAAACCAAACATAAAGCCCGTACTAATCTTGCCATCCTGAGTTGCTGCCACTGAAAACGTCTCGTCAGTAATCATAAAAGAATAGGCGAGTTTGTTAGGAAGCCGATCTTCTTCCACCTTCTCATTCAACGTTGCACTCATTAGAAAATGTCTTATATTCACAATAAAAGTAGTTAGGATAATTTCAATTATTCCTGTTCCAATCGCAATCAGGCTCAATGATATGTATTGTGAAGCACCAGCAAACACAATCAGGCTCATTAATACTGTTTCGTAGATTGTTAGTCCCGTAGTTTTAGCCAGTAGTCCAAAGGTTAAGGCAATCGGAAAATATCCGATGCCGATGCTGATTCCAGCCTGAATCCCTCTCCTAAATGGCGACGCGTCTTTTCCTAATGCCAAATCCGCCAATTTGATCCCCCCAGTTGCAATTTGCTCATTTAACAATAAATTTTAGCAAATTTTCAGATAGAAGGGAATAAAAAAAAACTGCCATAATTGGGAGTAGCAGCAACCAAAGTGAATTCACAGTTCTATTTCCCACGTTTTAAACTAAACTAGGTATAGAGAGGTTGTACAAAAAGGGGGACAAAACATGGTGAGAAAACTGGGGATATACGCGGTTTTGGCCTATTGCTTATATGGCTTGTTTTTCTATTGGTATTTATTCCATTTTGCTGATCCAAAGCTGCCATTTGAATTCGAAGGCACAAAGGCTGACCCGGCCACATTTTTGAATGGGCGGGAACTCGTGCTCAGTGAAGAATATTCAAGAATAAGAAATCTGTTATTCTTCTTATCAACACCGTTTGAGTGGCTGTTGTATTTTTTTATTTTGCTAACCGGTCTTTCTAAAGTGTTCAAGAATTGGGCGCTCCAGTCTGCTAAATACAAGCTGCTGATTACACCGATTTACCTGTTCTGGTTATCGCTCTGTGCCTATCTTGTCACCTTCCCACTGAGCTATATGAATTACAAGTTTTCAAAAACATATCATATCTCGATTCAAACATTTCCATCCTGGATGAAGGATGAGTTAATTGATTTTTGGATTAATTATGGAACTTGGTTAATCATTGTCCCAGTACTATACTGGCTGATGAGGAAAAGTCCAAAGCGCTGGTGGTTATATGGCTGGTTATTGTCAGTGCCGTTTACCTTATTTATGATGTTTCTTCAGCCGGTCATTATCGATCCGTTATATAATGATTTTTATCCATTAAAAAACAAGGAACTCGAAACGAAAATTTTGGCGCTTGCTGAAAAGGCCAATATACCTGCCGAGCATGTTTTTGAAGTAAATATGGCAGAAGAGACCAATGCGATGAATGCCTATGTGAGCGGGATTGGCTCCAACGCCCGCATTGTCCTGTGGGATACTACCTTGAACAAGCTGAAGGATGACCAAATTTTATTTATCATGGCTCATGAAATGGCGCATTATGTGGAGAAGCATATTTATTGGGGGATTGCCGCTTATTTGGCGCTGTCATTGCTTGGATTGTATTTGACCCACAGGCTGATGAACTGGGCAACTGGCCGATGGGGAAAAGAATTAAAAATAACTGACATAAAAGATATTAGATCGCTGCCGTTATTTTTTATGATACTCTCGATGTTGTTATTTGCAGCCAGTCCATTTTCAAACCTGTTTTCCCGCTATCAAGAAACGCGGGCAGACCGCTATGCCATCCAAATGACTAAAAATCCCGATGCGGCGATTAGTTCCTTCCAAGAATTGACCCGTACAGGCTTGAGTCAAGTAAACCCGCCGCTGTTAGTGAAAATTTTCCGCTACACCCATCCGCCAATGCTTGACCGCATCTCCAGGTTGGAAGAATTCGAAATACAGCAGCGAGCAGAATAGAATTTGGCTGGGGGCCTATGGCCTTCAGTTTTTTTCAAAAAAAATAAACCGTCATATGACGGTTCTACGTTCCAAATCTTTTGTTGATTTCTTTTAGTTGACCCGATAAATGGAGAAAAGACTTTTTGTCACGGGTGTCAATGGCCAAGTCGATTTTACGCATCAGTTTTTCCTTTTCAATCGTCAATTGGATTTCTGACAAGAGCATGTCGATGTAGAGGTCCTGAACGAAGTTTTCTTGCAGGCGGTGGCGTTTCATGGCAGCAATTTTCATTAATTCCGTATAGGACTTTTCTTTCAAGAAAATCACCTCTAACGCTTTTTTCTATTATATGGGGATTTTCTAATAATATCAATGAATTTATAATTTTCCGAAATATTTCTCTGGCGGAAATTGTGAATAAATTAGTAATAATTCCGAAAAATGGCGATTTTTAACATTGGACATGATAAGATAGGTTGGATATTAGGATGATTGGAGTGATAGGATTGAAGCTGCAAATTGAAGAATATGAGGTAAACTCATGTACGATGTTTTTGGAACCTGTGAAGTATGGCAGTAAAATATATTCACAGATTTTCGAGGTCGAAGACGAATATATTTCCCCATTTACTCCTTTAGAGCTTATTAAGAAAAGCTGCGATTATTTTGGCGTCGATTATGAGAGCCGTAAGAAAGGAACTCGTCAATTAATTGGCTACAATCGGAAAATTCCAATTGCTATTGAGCCAGCAAACCACATTTTCTTTTTTCCCACTACATCACCGACCCGTCCAGAGTGTATTTGGATTGCCCATGAGCATGTTGAAGATTACCGCCGGGTTGGCCCGCATCAGACCCTTATTATTTTCCGGAATAAACAATCTCGTATCTTCCCTGTGTCATTCAGTACCATTGAAAGTCAAATGCTAAGGACTGCATTGTTAAAAACAAAGCTGCTGCAGAGAATTGAAGGCAATAAGAAATTGTTTTATTTGCATCCAGGCCGAAAGCCGGTAACAGCCTCGGAAACTCCCCGTCGATATGATTAATTGTCAGCGCGTAACGTTTTAAAGTTAACGGGATAGGTGTTTTTTCAATAGATAGGTCTCCATTATTTCTTGGACCTTATTGCGAATCCTTGGATTAAAATAATTATGATGTTCTTCATACCCTTTATAAATAAACATGTACATGGTAAAAGCATCGTCCCGTTTTGTTTCAATGACTTGAAGCTTGTTCTGTTTCATATATTGTTTCACTTGAGACAATTCCCCTTGGATTACCTTCAGCGTCTCCTCAATTAATTCCAAATAGGGCTTTTTTAATTTAAACGGACTTTTTTCCACAACGGCCAAATCACGATTTAAAATGGTTACAACCATTGGCAAATAAATCGCCTTCTCCATGATGTCACGATCATTCTCAGGAATTCTCGTCATATTCCTTTCACACCTCTTTTATCGAACCTATGTTCTTGTTTTATTTTACAAAAAATAAACAAGAAATGCAATACCACTCCCCACAGGGCAGCAAAAGTTCGCTTATTGGCGAGCTTTTTTATTGCCATTATTCCTCTATTCATGAGAAAGTTTTATTTATAGAAGGATATAGGATAGGGGAAAATGAATTTAAGAGGAAACCTAAAATCAAATTTTACAGTCAGATAAAGAGGGGATTTAAAAATACAGACTAAAAGGTGATAAAACAATGAGATCTGATCGACATCTTCGCAAAAAGAGGAGAAAATGGCCCGCGGTTTTGCTGGTATTGTTATTGTTAATTGGAGCCGGGGCAGCGTACTCTTACTTTCAATATCACAAAGGTGTAAACCAATCATTAGGAAAATTAAAAGGAAGCCAGAAACAAGCAGACGTTGTTTATAAGTTTGAAGGGCAGAAGGACCAATACGGGGACACGAACGTTTTGCTGTTAGGCAGCGATGCGCGGGAAAATGAAAAGTCATCCCGGGCCGATACTATTTTAATTGTCCATTATAACGAGGATAAAGGGACATTTAAGTTGACATCGATTATGAGGGACAGCTATGTGCCGATTCCTGGGCACGGCAAGCATAAAATCAATTCCGCGTTTGCCCGTGGTGGTCCCGAATTGATGAGGCAAACGATAAAAAAGAATTTTGATATAGACCTGCAATACTATGCCATTGTTGATTTTCAGGGGTTTGTTCAGTTAATTGATGAGGCTTTTCCAAATGGGGTAGAAATTGATGTCGAAAAAAAGATGGAAGCCTATGTTGAGGTACCGCTCCAGCCTGGTTTGCAACGGTTAAACGGTGAGCAAATGCTGAGTTATGTCCGCTTCCGTCATGATGCGGTCGGGGATTTTGGCCGTGTTCAGCGCCAGCAAAAAGCCGTTAAGGCCATTGGTGATCAATTGGCTAGTTTTACAACAATCACGAAAATACCAAAATTAATCGGGGTTGTGACTCCATATATCAATACGAATATGAATAAGTCGGATATGTTATTTATGGGTAAGGATTTTATTTCTGATAAAAGAGGAAATGTAGAGACAATGAGAATTCCAGTGCAAGGTGCCTTTGAAGAAACGAATGTTAAAGGGGAAGGGGATATCCTGGATCTTAATATTGAAAAAAATAAACAGGCTCTTCACCAATTTATTACAAAATAATTACTAGCAACAGGATAAAATAGGGGTAAGTAGCACTAATTAAGGAGAAAACGGATGGATTTTGAATCGATTAGAGCATGGTTTACACTAGAGAATATTATGGAGCTTATTCAGGAGTATCGCGCCCTGGGCCCATTGCCAGGAATCCTGTTGACAGTGCTGGAAGCATTTTTGCCGTTTCTCCCGTTATTTGTATTTGTAATGGCTAATGCAAATGCCTTTGGATTATGGATGGGGTTTTTATATTCATGGCTGGGTGCCTGTATTGGCGCACTGCTTGTTTTTTCCCTTGTCAGGAAATATGGACAAAAGAGATTATTGGCCTTTTTAAAGCGGCACCCTAAGGTTCGCAAGTTGATGGACTGGGTCGAATGCCACGGCTTTGGGCCGCTGTTTTTATTGTTGTGTTTCCCGTTTACGCCTTCAGCAGTGGTCAATATTGTTGCTGGTCTTTCCAAATTAAGCAAGGCTCAATATATGCTGGCAGTAGGGATTGGGAAAATGGTCATGATTTTTACGATCAGCTTCATTGGTTATGATATTACTTCCCTGATCACGAAGCCATACCGGACAATCATCGTTACAGTCATCATTTTTGTTCTATGGTTTGTAGGAAAAAGAATTGAAGTAAGATTGAATAAGAGTGAAGAGAATGACTATAATGGAGAAATAGAAAATAGAAACTTGTTCGAAAAACGGAGGGGATATGGTGAAAAATGAGTGGAAACAGGAAGGCTTGGAGTGGATTAAGGCCTTTATTATAGGTGTCATTATTTTCGCTTTTATTCGGACATTTTTCTTTTCCAACTATATAGTGGAAGGCGAATCCATGATGCCGACGCTGCAGGATGGGAATAAGCTGGTGGTCAATAAGATGGGGTACCAGGTCGGCGATTTGAACCGATTTGATGTTATTGTCTTCCATGCTAATGAGAAAGAAGATTTTGTTAAACGAATTATTGGATTGCCAGGTGACAAAATTGAATACCGCAATGATCAATTATTTGTAAACGGTCATAAGTATCAGGAAGGTTTTTTAAAGATTTATAAGCAAAAAGCCCTTGGGGTCAAGTTGACAGGGGACTTCAGTTTAAAAGAAATTACCGGTGAAGAAACTGTCCCGGAGGGGAAATTATTTGTTCTTGGCGATAACAGGCTGGGGAGCTGGGATAGCCGTCATTTCGGGTTTATTTCGGTCGATCAGGTAGTCGGTAAGGTGGATCTAAGGTACTGGCCGTTAGATGAAATGGACATCCATTTTTAAATCAAACATGATCTTTAAGGGTCGTGTTTTTTTGTGTTTAGTTTTCCCATTTATGGCTGCAACCTTTGCGTTTGAATCCAAACGTTTGTACCCAATTTGTGATAAAATGAAAGATACAGACTTTGAGGAAAGTGAGGGTCCTACATGTCATTAAGGATGGTAACCGGGCGTTCAGGGAGCGGCAAAACAGCACTGTTCTTTAAAGAAATTGAGGACAGGCTTATGGCATCTCCGGAGGGAACGCCGATTATTTATATAGTTCCAGAGCAGATGACGTTCATGTCAGAATATCTTCTTGCAACAAATCCCAACCTAAACGGGATGATTCGCGCCCAGGTGTACAGTTTTTCCCGCCTGGCATGGCGAATCCTCCAAGAGACAGGCGGGATTAGCCGTTCGCACTTAAGCAGTGTCGGGATGAGTATGCTGATCCGCAAAATTATTGATGAACAGAAGGATCAACTAAATCTTTTCGGCCGGGCTTCCGATAAGACAGGTTTTGTACAGCAGCTTGAGCAAATAATTACGGAATTTAAGCGGTATTGCTTAAGACCGGAAGATTTAGCAGCAGGGTCGCTGAGAATGGCGACCGATCACTCGACGGCAGCTATTGCGCTCCGTGATAAATTAGCGGACATGGAAGTAATTTATCAAAAGTTTGAAGATGAAATTTTTGGCAAATATATCGATTCGGAAGATTATTTTCGCCTTCTTGCTGAAAAAATAGCGAGTTCGGCTTATTTGCGTGATGCCGATATTTATATTGACGGCTTTTATAGCTTCTCACCTCAGGAATATCAAATTATCTTGGAATTAATGAAGCAATGCAGCCGTGTGTCGATTGCAATGACAACCGATTCTGCAGGGTTTGATGCCCCTCCGGACGAGCTGGATTTATTTCGTGCGTCTAAAGAGGCGATGATTTCCATTCGTGAAATAGCATTAAATGAAGGCATTGAGATCGAACAACCTATAAGAATGGCAGGGCCAAATAGGTGGAACAACCCTTCGCTGCAACATTTGGAAGAAAAGTTTGATGCCAGGCCAGCCATACCATTTTCCGGTGAAACAGTTATCCATCTTTGTCAGGCGGGGAATCGCCGGGCAGAGGTGGAAGGAATTGCTCGTGAAGTTCGTGAGTTGGCCCGCACAAAAGGGTACCGCTATCGGGATATGGCGTTATTAATCCGAAACGGCGGGGATTATCATGAAATTGTCGAACCTGTCTTCACGGATTATGGGCTGCCATATTTCATTGATCAAAAACGTACGATGCTCAATCATCCGTTGATTGAATTAATTCGTTCAACGCTAGAGGTGATCAATTCCTATTGGCGCTATGAACCGGTATTTCGGGCGATTAAAACCGACCTGATGTATCCACTTCAGGAAAATCCGGTTAAAATGCGGGAAAAGATGGACCGCCTTGAAAACTATGTATTGGCATACGGGATTAATGGGAGCAAATGGACGAAAAAGGATCGCTGGATTTACCGGCGCTTCAGGGGACTTGAGTCTGACATAAATGGGCAGACAGATGCGGAAAGGAAGTTGGAGCAGGAATTAAATGAGTTAAAGCTGATGATTTCCGCGCCTATTCTTAGACTTTCACGCCGGCTAAAGAAAGCGGACAGTGGCCGAAAGCTTTGCGAGGCTGTTTATTTATTCCTCGAGGAATTGGATGTACCGGCGAAGCTTGAAAACTGGAAGTTCTCTGCTGAAGAAAATGGTAACCTGATTAAGGCTCGTGAGCATGAACAGGTGTGGAATGCCGTCATAGATTTATTGGATCAGTTTGTGGAGATCTTAGGAGACGAACCTATTGACCTAAAGTCTTTTGCTGCCATATTGGAGGCAGGCTTTGAATCGCTGCATTTTTCGTTAATCCCACCGGCTCTTGACCAGGTGCTAATTGGGGATTTGGAGAAATCACGGTTAAATGGGGTAAAGGTTGTGTTCGTACTCGGTGTAAATGAAGGGGTACTGCCAGCAAAAATATCTGTTGATGGCATCCTTCAGGATGAGGACCGTGAACTACTGCTTGCGTCGGGAATAAAGGTAGCGCCAAGCAGCACAACACGATTGCTCGACGAAAACTTTTTGGCCTATAAAGCGTTCACGGCACCGTCGGCATTGCTTTATGTCAGCTATCCGCTCGCCAATGAAGAAGGAAAAGCGTTAATTCCATCCTCCTATATTAAGAGATTGAAAGATATGTTTCCGGAAATAAAGGAGCTGGTATTTCATACCGACCCAGGACAGGTTTCGATAGAGGAGCAGCTTGGGTTCGTGTCGAATACCACAACAACCTTGGCCTATCTGAATGCCCAGCTGCAGCAGAAGAAACGGAACTATCCCATTTCTGGCTTGTGGTGGGATGTATATAACTATTACATGAACGGCCCTCATAAGAAGCAGGCACAGAAAGTATTCTCCAGCTTGTTCTATAGTAATCAGACTGTAAGACTTTCTGAGGATACAGCGGCTGAATTGTACGGGGATTCTATTCAGGCCAGCGTATCGCGAATGGAGCTGTATAATTCCTGTGCCTTTTCTCATTTTGCTCAGCATGGACTTAAACTAAGGGAACGGCAAGTCTTTCGTTTAGAGGCACCTGATATCGGTGAACTATTCCATGCCGCGTTAAAACAAATCGCCGACATAATTAATGAGCAGAATATTTCTTGGGCTTCACTTTCAAGACAGCAATGCGAACAGCTGTCGAAAGAAGCTGTGAAAACATTAGCCCCTAAATTGCAAAATGAAATTCTGTTAAGCTCTGAGCGGCACCATTATATTAAACGAAAGCTGGAGCAAATCATCACAAGAGCATCAATGGTCTTAAGCGACCATGCCAAAGTGAGCGGCTTTTCGCCAATTGGCTTGGAACTTGGTTTTGGTCCAAACGGCACGCTGCCCCCGTTAAGTTTTTCATTGAAGAATGGCAAGCGTATGGAGCTTGCAGGCAGAATTGACCGAGTTGACCAGGCAAAAGCAGATGATAACAATGTGTTTTTGCGGGTCATTGACTATAAATCGAGTGAAAAGGATGTCAATTTAACCGAGGTTTATTACGGACTTGCCTTGCAAATGCTTACTTATCTCGATATTGTTATGACCCATTCCAAGGACTTAGTAGAGATGAAAGCAAGTCCGGCCGGGGTTCTCTATTTTCATGTCCATAATCCATTTGTCAATAGCACGAAGATGTTAACTGTGGATGAGATTGAAAAAGAAATCATGAAAAAATTTAAAATGAACGGATTAATGCTTAGTGACCAGAACGTGATTCGCTTAATGGATCAATCGCTTGAATCCGGTGATTCGCAAATTATCGCGGCCGGAATCAAGAAGGATGGTCAATTATCGAAAAAATCCAAGGTTGCCAGTATCGAAGAATTTGAGAATCTTAAGAATTATGTCCGAAAAATTTATCAAAATACCGGAAATTCGATTATCGAGGGTAAGCTTGATATTGCCCCTTACAAGCTAAAAGATAAAACACCTTGTACTTTTTGTGCCTTCAAATCGGTATGCCAATTTGATGAGTCCATTGAACAAAATACTTACCGAATTCTAACACCGCATTCGAAGGAAACTGTTTTGGAATTAATCGGAAAGGAGTTGAAAGAGGATGAGTAATGTAGTCATACCCCCAAAGCCGTTGGATGTGACTTGGACTGAGGACCAATGGAAAGCCATTATGGCCCGGGATAAGGACATTCTTGTCGCTGCTGCGGCAGGGTCAGGAAAAACAGCTGTCCTCGTCGAAAGGATTATTACAAAAATCCTTTCCGAACAAGACCCCATCAATGTCGATGAATTATTGGTGGTTACCTTTACAAATGCTTCAGCGGCAGAAATGAGGCACCGGATTGGAGAAGCATTGGAAAAGGCAATTGATGATAACCCAGGGTCCCGTCACTTGAGAAAACAGTTTAGTTTGTTAAACAAAGCCAGTATTTCAACACTTCACTCCTTTTGTATGGAGGTGATTCGGAAATATTATTATTTAATCGATGTCGACCCTAGTTTTCGAATTGCCGATGTGACAGAAGCTCAATTAATTAGAGATGAAGTCATGGACGAGCTATTTGAAGAGGAATATGGGAAAGGTGACAATGAACCATTCTTCAGATTGGTAGATTCGTTCACCAGTGACCGAAGTGATGCTGCGCTGATGGAGATTGTCCAATCAATCTATGATTTTGCCAGGTCCAATCCGTTGCCAGAGCAATATTTGAAATCAATTGTTTCCATGTATGATGTGTCAGAAATTGATCAGCTTGAAGAGCTCCCATTTATTAAGGCACTCCTATTTGATATACAATTGCAGCTTGAAGGTGCAAAGGAAATGATCAACCAAGGGATGGAACTCACGAAACTACCCGGGGGACCGGCACCAAGAGCGGAGAACTTTTTGGATGATGTATGTGTCATTGATACGCTGATCCAAGCGAACCAGGACTCATGGCAGACGCTGCACCAGGCGATGCAATCCTGGTCATTCTCCCGGGCTAAACCGGTAAAAGGTGATCAATATGATAAAGAGCTGACAGAAAAGGCACAGAAGCTTCGTGATAAAGCCAAGAAAAAAATTCAAGATTTAAAGGATGAACTCTTTTCACGCAAGCCGGAAAGCTTCCTGCGTGACATGGCCGAGATGAAGCCATTGATTGAGACATTGATTTATTTAGTTAAGCAATTTTCTGTACGGTTTGAAAAAGCCAAAGTAGAAAAGGGACTGGTTGACTATGCGGATCTGGAGCATTATTGCCTTGATATTTTGACAGAAGCTAAAGGAGAAGGCTTTCAGCCATCAGAGGCAGCCCTTTCTTACAGACGCCACTTTAAAGAGGTGTATGTTGATGAATATCAGGATACGAATATGGTACAGGAAACCATTTTAAAACTGGTGGCTATGGAAGATGAAGAAAACGGTAATATGTTTATGGTTGGGGATGTCAAACAATCCATCTATCGCTTCCGGTTAGCTGAGCCCAATCTATTTTTATCCAAATATAATCGCTTTACACTGGATGGCAGGAATGGCGGATTAAGAATCGATTTGGCAAGGAATTTCCGGAGCCGAAAGGAAGTCCTTGATGGGACAAACTATTTATTTAAACAAATCATGGGCATAAAGGTTGGCGAAATAGAATATGACGAAGCTGCACAGCTCCGTAATGGCGCACCCTATCCGGAGGACGAGCCATTTCCTGCTGAGCTGATCCTGATCGATCAAAAAGGTCAAATTGCCGAGGCGGCGAATGAATCTGAATTTGACAGTGAGGAGCAATCTTCTCAATTAGATGGAGCAGATCTTGAAAGTTCCCAGCTCGAAGCAAGGGTCATTGCTGCGAAAATAAAGGAATTAATCGCAAATGGAGCCCAGGTTTATAACGCTAAAACAAAATCAACTCGTCCTCTCATGTACAGAGATATCGTGATTTTACTACGATCGATGACTTGGGCACCGCAGATTATCGAGGAGTTTAAGCAGCAAGGAATTCCCATTTATGCAGACTTATCAACGGGTTATTTCGAGGCAACAGAAGTAGCAATTATGGTTTCGCTACTCCGGGTTATTGATAATCCTTACCAGGACATCCCGCTGGCCTCTGTCTTACGCTCCCCTATTGTCGGGTTAAATGAGGAGGAGCTGGCAAAAATTCGTGTTCAATACAAAGGTGGTTCATACTGGGAGGCGGTTTCTGCATTTTGTCGCCATAGTGAGGCGGAAGTATCGGAGGCTTTTTATGATAAAGTCCGCCATTTTTATGATTCCGTAACAGAATGGCGTTCATTGGCAAGAAACGGGGCACTTTCCGAATTGATTTGGCAGCTATACCGGGATACCCATTTTTACGATTTTGTCGGTGGTTTACCGGGAGGAAAGCAGCGTCAGGCGAACTTAAAAGCCCTATACGACCGGGCACGGACCTATGAGCAAACCTCGTTCCGCGGGCTATTCCGTTTCTTACGTTTTATTGAGCGGATGATGGACCGAGGAGATGACCTCGGTGCGGCAAGGGCACTAGGCGAGCAGGAGGATGTCGTGCGGATCATGACCATTCATAGCAGTAAGGGACTTGAATTTCCGGTTGTGTTTATGGCTGGAATGGCTCGGAATTTCAATCTAACCGATCTGAGAAAGCCGTTTATGCTCGACAAAGAATTCGGGTTTGCGGCTAAATATATCAATGCCGAGAAGCGGATATCCTATCCATCGCTGCCGCAGATTGCATTTAAGCGGAAGAAAAAGATAGAAATGCTTGCAGAAGAAATGCGGGTTTTATATGTAGCGATGACGCGGGCAAAGGAAAAGTTGTATTTAACCGCAACGCTTAAAGATACAGCGAAAAGATTTGATCAATGGATGGATGTTACCAACCATCAGGATTGGTTACTAAAGGATTACCTGAGGGCCTCGGCGGCAGGCTATATTGACTGGATTGGCCCTGCGCTGGTCCGCCATCAGGATTGCGGAATACTGCGAGGAGGAGCGGCATCAAACGCTCTTTTAGCTGAGGAAATCACAGCACATCCTTCTTCGTGGAAAATATCTGTTATCAGTGCTGAAGAGATAAAAAATCAGGACCAAGCGCTTGAAATGGAAAAAGACCAGTTGATTGAATTAGTTGAAAAAGGACAAATTGTTCCGGCAGTCTCGGATTATGATGATGAAGTTTCTGCACGACTTTCTTGGGTGTATGCTCATCATCATGCAGCGGTTCACCGATCGAAGCAATCTGTTTCGGAAATTAAACGTCAACGCGAAGTGGCTGATGAACAAAGCGGTACAGAATTACTCCATAAATTTAAAAAGTCAATTGTTAAGCGGCCAAAGTTTATGCAGGAAAAGTCAATAAGCCCAGCTGAACGGGGGACCGCAATGCATATGGTGATGCAGCATGTGGATTTGTCAAAGCCGGTTAGCGAAACGACAATTGGCGAACAAGTTGATTGGATGGTTACAAATGAATTATTGACTCCTGAACAGGCAGAGGTCATTGATGCCAAGCTGATTGCGCAATTCTTTGTAACGGATTTGGGCAGACGTTATTTTCATGCGAAAAAGGTCCATCGCGAGGTACCGTTTACACTGTCCCTGCCAGCTCAAGCTGTATATTCTGATTGGCAAGAAGGGGATGAAGCAGTATTTGTCCAAGGGATTATTGATTGCATCCTCGAGGATGAGACCGGCCTTACCTTAATCGATTATAAATCCGATGGGATTACCGATCGCTTTAAAGGGGGATTTCAGCAGGCGAAACCCATTCTTGAAAACCGCTATAAGCTGCAAATTAATTTATATACAAAGGCGATTGAACAAATTTGGAAAGTAAAAGTCAATGAGCGGTATTTATTCTTCTTTGATGGCGCCCATATCTTAAAGCTTGATTAGATAAAAAAATGACATAGACCAATAATGGTTTATGTCATTTTTTAGTTATTACCGACAATCGGCTGGTCTACCAATTTCGTGTCGAGTACATTTGTACCGCTCAGCCCATTGAAAGTTAACACTATTCCGCCAGTATTAAAACCACCGGCACCTGCTGAAGTTTTGGAACCTGTCTTCGGTGAAATATACAGCGTATCACCAAACTGAACAATTCCTCCGGTGACATTGAGAATTTGTACGGGACCGATTATGGCTGGCATCGAAAAACATCCTTTACAAATAAACTATAAGCAACATATGTCGTCAGCGCATGTCTTGTTCATGACCCAAAGGTAAAAGCTGTCGGATATGCTTTACCCTGGCTTCCATTGAAACCTTTTTGGTGTTGCCAACATGCAATATGGAAGCATTTGAAAACCCGATAACTTCCAAGTTATGAACCTTTATAATGGGATTGCTATTATAAACCCGGTAAGATAGGGCCTCATTGATTGGCAGAAACGGAATTGGCTTAGTTGTGACGGGAAAGGAGGGAAGGTTTCCTTCATTGCCGAAAAATGTTTCTGCTTCCCGCTGGACGGCAAGTGCTCTTGAAAAAGCGTCAACAATGCAGGAATCGCCGAGCTGAAGAATGGAAGAAAACGAAGTAACCATTACTTCAATCCGGTCTACATTAGATAGTCTCTCCAGCATATCCAGGTGTCACATCCGGTTCTAACGGCACAAATGGTCCGATAATTAACGATTCAGGCGGGGTGTCAAAAGCAGAGGCCAATTGTATCGTTTCGGTATCGCCTATCATGACCATCGAGGAGCTGGCTACCCCGGTAATTTTGATGTTGTTAACACAGAGATTTCGGTTGTAAACTTCAAAAATCATTCTTTATTCATTCCCTTCACTTGATCAGGTAAATGACTTAAAAATACCGACACGCCATTTCGTATTTCCTGTTTGATTAATTCAATAATTTGCTCATCAACGGAATTGGGATCGATGGAATGGTTCTGCTGCTGAAATGATTTTAAATGAAAATCAATCCGGTTTGGGAGTTGTTTAATGATGTCGTCCTTTATGAAGGATAGGTAGGATTCATTAGGTGGAATAGCTAATCTGGCTTGCGTTTCTTCGAGTAGCAGCGGCAACTCCGTTTCTAAATAGTGATAAATCGCTTCTTCAATTTTTATGGTTCTTTTCATTGGAGCATTCGGAGATAAGGGGGTACTTAAATTTTGCTTTTGAACCGCAAAATCCTCAATTCCTGCCAAGTCATTTGGATTCAAGCCAATGGTCAACGTTCCCTCCAGTGTCTCCACCTTCAATTGGTCAAATTTATATTCAATTCTATCGACATGAATGGCCTGTTTTTGATGTAACTGTTTCAGTTGATTTCTCATACTTCCAATCATTTTTTCTAGTGATGCAATTCGCTGCTCTTGTGATTGGATATAGCTTTGCAGCCATTGAAGATATTGGTAAAAATCCTGGTACATAAACAATCACCTCACCAGTCAATCTCCTAAATTGCGTACCTTTCTAACTAT
Source organism: Neobacillus sp. B24 (assembly GCF_055381825.1). NCBI lineage: Bacteria > Bacillati > Bacillota > Bacilli > Caryophanales > Bacillaceae > Neobacillus > Neobacillus sp. B24. The sequence continues at coordinate 1,680,911 of NZ_AP035777.1, forward strand.
ATGCATGTTTCGGGCTAAATATTTTGTAAGATGGCTGGTTTATTGTGATCCTTTATGTTGGTTTATTGGACCGGTGCTTGCAGCGGTACAGCTGGAGCAAGAATCTGTTCTGAAGTGACTGGGCTTGAGACTTCCCCCGGCTTAATTGCGGCAGGTGCTGGCTGTGTAAAGCCGCCGATATTGGATAAATAAGCCATTGGCTTTATGATTCCAGCACTGCCAATCTGCAAAACTGAGGAATTGGTAATACCGCCGATTTTTATAAAATTTATCTGAATGTTTTGCTGAATATAGAAATTCATGGTAACCACCATTCCTTACATATTAAAGGAAATTGCCTGATCAATCGTGTCTGGATCGTAGGTATTTGTGCTGCTCAGCCTATTATGAACATCAAGCCGCTCCCCCGTATTAAAGGAGCCCGCTCCGGAGAATGTTTTAGCGGCGGCAAATGGCATAATTTTATAAACATCCCCAATGTGAAACACAGAGCTGTTTCCCAAAGTAATGACTTGGGCAACTCCAACAATTGCCGGCATCAACATCACCCTCTTAATTAGTTTCTTAATATCTTATGTTTGGGCGGATATAATGTGAAACATTCGCCCAAACAAAAGTGATCTATCGGTTTTAGGAATCTAATATAAATATGTTGGTTACTATTTTCGCCTCCCTTTTCTTCGTGTTTTTTTACAGCCTATGGTATGATAGTTTCGAATAATGTTTTAGGAGGCAAATAAATGATTCATGGTCATGTTACTGCTTGGTTTTTGGCGCTCATTTTATTTTTCGTTGCCATTGGTTTACAATCCAGTGGAAAAGAAAAGGGCGCAAAAATTGTTAAAATGATACTAAGGGTGTTATATTTATTAATTATCGCAACAGGTATTGGGCTTCTATTCGTACTTACAAAAATTAGTGTCCTATACATACTTAAGGCCATCGTGGGTCTATGGATTATCGGATTATTCGAAATGATCCTGGGTCGCATTGCCAATAAACGTAGAACGTCCGTATTTTGGATTCAGTTTGCTGTTGCTTGGGTCCTTGTCTTATACCTTGGCTTTGTTCAATTGCCAATGTCGATTATGAATCCGTAATCCTTTTCCTTTCTTTAGCTGTCGGAAGATGTTTCCGGCAGCTTTTTATTTAAATTTGCTGACAATTTCCGCTTTAGGTTTTAAGATTGAGATAGAGAGGGAGGGAGTATAGAATATGATTGTTAAGGTGTTTGCAAACCTCAGAGAAATTTGTGGCGGGGTTACAGTTGAGGTTCTGCCAGATGGCGAACGGGTCATAGATGTTTTAGATAAAATGGTGGAAATGTTTCCGGCAATGAGGGATGAAATTTTTACAGCGGAAAAGGAATTGCTTCCTTTTGTTCATGTATATGTAAATGGGAAAAATATCATTCATCTTGACGATTTAGAGACGGTGGTAGCGGACACTGACCAATTTGCCTTGTTTCCGCCAGTTGCTGGTGGGTGATATGGTACATAAAGTTTTGGAGTTTCGGGGAATCAGGATTGAACATCTTGGAATGTATTTTGAAGAACTGGGAGCCAAAAGGAAAACGGAGACTTTGCCTTATGTTTTTGAAGCGGAAGGCTGGAGCGGGGAATTACTTGCTGAAGAGGAGATCGCCTTTACAGCCAGTTTCAAGGTAAATGCCGTAAGAATTCGGTTTCATGCGGAAAACGACCAATTATTAAATGAAATTATCAAAAACTATCGTTATAAAACTACCAGAATTGGTGGCTAAAAAGGCTTCGGCGTATAATCGCCGAAGCCTTTTTACAAGATTAAACTGTTTGTTTAACTTCAGGGTCAATTATCCCTAATTCACGAAGCTTAGCCTCAGGCACAAGCCCGTCTTCCCAGCCTCGGACTTGATAGTATTCTTCTAGCATAATATCCATGCGGCTGACAGATCCGGCACTGTTCCCGGATGCTGGCTCCTCAGTAAAGCGCTTCGGAAGGAAGTCGTCCTCACGCTGGCTGAAACCGGCAAGATTATTGTAGTAGCGCTCTAGATTATATATTCTTTCTCCAGCAAGCATGACATCCTCTGCTGTCATCGGGATGCCCGTCATGGCGCTATATTGCTCCGCATAGTGCTCGGCGTTTTCAGAGAAGGAAGAGAACTTACAAATATTCATTGAATCAGAGAAAGCTAGCATATCTTGGAATACCTTTAATAATTGTCCTTTTCCTTCTGGCTTTAATCGGTCAGTCGGTTCAGGAATGCCGGCAATTTCACTGGCTACTGTATAACCGCGCAAGTGGCAGGCACCACGGTTGCTGGTTGCATAGCCAAGCCCAATACCCTGAATTCCACGCGGGTCATAGGCAGGAATCGATTGTCCCTTAACGGACATGGACAATTCCGGTGCACCCCAAGAGGCTGTAGCCCGGGCTGGACCTTCAGCAAGAACGCCGCCAAAGCCTTCGCGATAAGCAATTTTTCTAGTCAATTCGATCATCGAATCAGAATCGCCCCAGATTAACTCTTCCGAAATAAGCCCTTTTTCATAAGCTTCCATTGTCACAGAGAAAGCATGGCCAAGTTCAATCGTATCAATACCATACTCGTTGCAGCGGTCAATCAGATAAGAAATCGCCTCGGCATCACTTAATAAACAGTTTGAGCCAAGTGACCAGGCTGATTCGAACTCGATGCTTTCCACACGGGTTTTGTATTTGCCGTCTTTCACTTCGACTTCGATTTTACAGCCAACCGGACAGGCATGACAGGTGTTATTCGCTACACGCAGGTGAGTATTCACATATTCACCGCTGTGCTTTTCTGCATGCTCCCAATGAGTAAATTGTGAGTTCTTCGTTGGAAGAGCGCCTACTTCATTTATTAGGTTAGTTAAAACGTTTGTTCCGTAAACAGATAGACCGCCTTTGTTTGGTGCTGTCAAACCGCCATCAAGAATCGCCTTAACCGCTTTTTTGTTAGCTTCTTTATATTCGTTTTCCAATTTGGCCACAGGCATGTTGCCTTTTTGTTCAGCCTTGATAACAATGGCCTTTAATTTCTTGTAGCCGGCAACTGCAGCAGTACCGCCGCGGCCTGCGGCACGGTCATGCTCGTTGATGAAAGAAGCGAAGCGAACCGTATTTTCCCCGGCCTGACCAATGGTCATCACACTTAGGTCTTTCTCGCCATATTCATCCTTCATCGCTTTAATAAATGCTCTTGTGCTAGTTCCCCAATGGCCGGAGGCATCGCGGAGCTCGGCTTTGCCGTTTTCAATGTACAAATAGACCGGCTTATCACTTTTTCCTTTTACGAGGATGTTATCGATCCCTGCCCACTTAAGACGGGCAGCAGTCCAACCTCCCATATGGGAATCAGTAACTGTTCCAGTAAGCGGTGATTTCGTGACAACACAAAGCCGTCCGCTCATCGAGGAACGAGAACCAGTAACTGGACCAGTCATGATGCACAATAGATTTTCTGGAGAAAGCGGTTCCACTTCAGGGCCGTTATCTAAAACATACTTAACTCCAAGTCCACGGCCGCCGATGTACTTTTTTGCATCCTCTTCATTGATTGACCGGTAATCAATACTGCCAGATGTTAAATCAACTACTACTTCCTTGTTTTTAAAGCCGCCAAGATTCAATACAATTCCCCTCTTTCTTTGTTTATACTAATCTCTTCTAAATATGTTAAATAAGTAAGAGATTTGCCATAAAATAACTATAAACCTAATTTTGATTATATCATTATTATAATTTTTTTAAAATTAAAATTTTAGGAAGAAATCTGGTAAGATATAAATACATGTTGACAGGAAAGAGGTTTTGTATGAGCAACTTGGAACGGTATTCAAGGCAAATGTTGTTTGCGAAAATTGGTGAAGACGGGCAAAAGAGGCTGTTAAAGGCTCGAGTGGCGGTTGTTGGTGCCGGGGCCCTAGGGACCGTTATTGCCAATCACCTTGTCCGGTCAGGTGTAGGCTATATCAGGTTAATTGACAGGGACTTAGTGGAGTTATCAAACTTGCAGCGGCAGACATTGTATGACGAGGACGATGCCGCCGTTAACCTTCCAAAAGTGGTCGCAGCCCAAAAGCGATTAAATAAAATCAATTCCGAAGTTGAAGTGGATGGTGTGATCGCCGATTTAAACCTTGACAATGCTGAAGATCTTTTAAAAGATTTTGATGTGATTATCGACGGTACCGATAATTTTATGACTCGTTTCTTAATCAATGATGTTGCTGTTAAATTCGGGATTCCGTGGGTCCACGGTGCCGCGGTTAGCTCGAGGGGGATGTTCGCCGTATTTAAACCAGGCAGCACACCTTGTTATCGCTGCTTATTTCCACATGTTCCTGCTGGTACTGGTGAAACCTGTGATACCGTTGGGGTTCTGTCACCATTAACCGATATTATTGGCTCCTTTCAGGTGATGGAAACTATTAAATTATTGGTGGGAAACGGGGAAACAACGCCTAACCTCGAGCAAATCGATATTTGGGATGGCACATCGATGCAGATGGATATTTCACAAGGCAGAAACCCACAATGTCCTGCATGTGTAAAGAGACAATTCGATTTTCTGGACCGCTCCTCTAATTTACAGATGGCTTATACTACTTTGTGCGGGAGAGATACTGTCCAAATCATTCCAAGGAATAAGCAAGAATTGGATTTACATAAGCTTGGTGAAGCATTGAAAAAAAGCGGACGAGTGGCGGTGAATGAATTTTTGCTGCGCTTTGCACCCGAAGAGGGTCTGTCTGTAACGGTGTTTAAAGACGCTCGGGTATTAATTCACGGCACAAATGATATTGTCACCGCGAAAACTTTACATGCCAAATATATCGGAAATTAAAAAGACTCAGGGACCCTGAGTCTTTTAACTACGAAATCATTTTTTCAATGATTAATCTTTTGCCAGTATTTAAGGTGAATTCAAAGCGATCGTTGATTTTTTCAAAGTAGCAAAAGTGGTGCTGGACGCTGCAAATCTGTTCCTGATTATCAAACACCATAAAGTTTACACCATCTTTTCGGTTTTCATCCGAAAGAAAGGATAAATGATTATAGCAGTATATACAGTCATAGATGGAAAAATTTAATGAATTTAATGTAGTGATAAATTGGAAAAAGGCATCATCATTAATTCCATCTAGGAGTCTCTCAAGCGAATAAATCAAGTGCTTCCTAATTCTTACGAGATCCTGGTCTCTCAGCATGGTTACTTCATTGCCGACTCGGATTTTTCCCGGTTCTTGCAATATTCCTTTTTTCCAGCGGTTCATTCGAAAGACTTCGATTTCCTGGTGAAGATATTCATCCAGCATCGATGCCTCTTCTGTTTCCTCATCAAAAAATATCCATTGATCATTTATATGTTCAACAGACCCTTCAGTATAAGCTCTCTTTTGAATATCGTATAGGTGGATTCGTTGCTGTCGATTCATCGCTAACCTCCGTGGCAGATGCTTTCATTTTTCTTTTTAGACATCTTCATAGATTTTTATAACCCAATTATTTTAAAAAACTATGTATAGCATTGTTGACCATACGCCCCAAATGACCCTCTTTCAGAAAAGAACATATTATTTCCCTTACTTAAGGATATTCTCCTCCATGCTATTTGACACAAAAATTCCTTTATTCGCCTATATAGAATGGGCGAATAAGTTTATCAGAGTAAATCGGGAAATGATGATAAAAGTTGGAATAAAAAACAACCTTGGATTAAAATGAGTATAGGCCGGGCCCTCAACCCGTGCTTTTTTCTGAGGAGGAATTTTATGAGAAAAATAATCCCGATTTTGATAGCCGTGTGTTTATGTTTACCGCTCCCTGCCGGCGCAGCAGAAAAAGAGGCTGTAAACTGGCAGGATGAAACGATTTATTCGATTGTAGTGGACCGGTTTAATAATGGAGATACCAGCAATGATCTTGATGTTAACGCCAATGATCCTTTAACCTATAACGGTGGGGATATACAGGGAATCATTGAGGAATTGGACTACATACATGATATGGGCTTTTCGGCCATTCGATTGACACCCTTGTTCGACAATGCCCCAAAGGGCTACCATGGCTACTGGGTAGAGGATTTCTATAAAGTGGATGAGCATTTTGGCACAATGAAGCAATTTCAGCAGTTGGTAAAGGAAGCACATAAGCGGAACATGAAGGTGTTTATCGATTTTGTTACGAATAATGTGGCAGAAACCCACGAATGGGTGAAAGATTCAAGCAAGCAAGACTGGTTTCATCGTAAGACTCAACAGGAGTTAGAGAATGCTTGGGTTGATGGGCTGCCCGATCTTAATCAGGATAACCCTGAAGTGAAAAATTATTTAATAGACGCGGCAAAATGGTGGATTAATAAAACCGATATCGACGGCTATAGTCTTCCTGAAGTCAATCGTGTTCCAGTCAGCTTTTGGCGTGAGTTTTCGGCCGAAGTCAAAAAAGAGAAGAGCGACTTTTTCCTTGTCGGAGTTCCTGCTGAAAAAAGGGAAATCGATTGGGAACAATACGAGTCTGCAGGAATTGACAGTTTATTCGACTACGGGCACAGTGAGAACCTGAGAAAGGTTTTTGCCAATACGAATACTTCATTCCAATCTCTAAAAACAAACCAAGAAACTAGGCTGCCAACCAACTTTTTTGACAATGAATTCACACCAAGATTCACGAAGGATATTGTAGATGAACGCCAGTTTCCCGGTTCGCGCTGGAAGACAGCATTAACCTATCTTTATACTACACCAGGTGTTCCGGTTGTTTATTACGGAACGGAAATTGCGTTAAATGGCGGCGACACCCCGGATAACCGAAAGCTGATGAGTTTCCGCTCTGAAAAGGAACTTATGGAATATATCACTAAGTTGGGAGAATTAAGGAGCAAGCTGCCTTCTTTAACCCGCGGAACAATGGAAATGCTGTATGACAAAGAGGGTATGGCGGTTTATAAGCGTGTGTATCAAGGGGAAACCTCAATAATTGCCATCAATAACACAAGGGAGTCACAGAAGGTTACCTTAACCAGCGACCAGCTTGAAGGCGGGAAAGAGCTGCGCGGCTTGCTGGCCGGCGACATGGTCCGCAGTCATGAAGACCAGTACAATATCATCATCGACCGTGATAATTCGGAAATCTATGTCCTGGCCGAAAGATCAGGTTTAAACCTGCCGTTAATTACAGCAGTAGGTGTATCGGTGTTGTTAATTTTGGTGTTTCTGATCCTGATTATTAAACGAAGCAAAAGGAATATCGTAAAATAAATAGCAGCGCATCGGGTTTAAGAACTATAGGGTTCACTTAAAGGATGCACGAAGACAAATTGACACACGAAATGGCATACGAATTGACGTATGCCATTTTTGTTGTCGTACCAAGGGTTTAGAGGGTGTTTCAAGAAGGATTAACAGGGTATTAAATAAGTTAAATAGCAAGGGACAATACTTATTGTACAACGTAAAATTAATGTCAAATTAAATGCCATTTTTAATGCTAGAACCGGTGCCAGTTGGGGAGTCTTTGGCTACCGAAATGGAGAAACTCCAGTAAGTTGGGTCGCCAATAGAGGGTCTTAGCTACCGAAATGGTGAAACTCCAGTGAGTTCGGTCGCCAATAGAGGGTCTTGGCTACCGAAATGGTGAAACTCCAGTGAGCTCGGTCGCCAATAGAGGGCCTTAGCTACCGAAATAATGAACACCCAGTGAGTTCGGTCGCCAATAGAGGGTCTTGGCTACCGAAATGGTGAAACTCCAGTGAGCTCGATCGCCAATAGAGGGCCTTAGCTACCGAAATAATGAACACCCAGTGAGTTCGGTCGCCAATAGAGGGTCTTAGCTACCGAAATGGTGAAACTCCAGTGAGCTCGGTCGCCAATAGAGGGTCTTGGCTACCGAAATAATGAACACCCAGTGAGTTCGGTCGCCAATAGAGGATCTTAGCTACCGAAATAGTGAAACTCCAGTGAGTTCGGTCGCCAATAGAGGATCTTAGCTACCGAAATAGAAAACACCGAGTGAGTTCGGTCGCCAATAGAGTGTCTTAGCTACCGAAATAGTGAAACTCCAGTGAGCTCGGTCGCCAATAGAGGGTCTTAGCTACCGAAATAGTGAAACTCCAGTGAGCTCGGTCGCCAATAGAGTGTCTTGGCTACCGAAATAGTGAAAATCCAGTGAGTTCGGTCGCCAAGAGAGGGTCTTAGCTACCGAAATGAAGAAATCTTGGAAAAAAACGTGCCCAATTCACTACTTCAAAACACCAAAGTTTGCTAAAACATCCTAAAAAAGAGTGCCATTTCGATTCAAAAAAGCACTCTTTTCTATGTTATTTTGTTGTCATATTCTCTGGCACTTGCTATGCCAAAACAAGGTCATGCACCTCTAAAGTGAACCCTTTAGTTTAAGAACCCGGTGCGTTTTTTATGATAATTTGTCTCATTTTTCTAAGACTAATAAAGAACTATATTGTTGGAGGTATAAAAAATGAGCAGTTCCCAAAAGCAGCAAAAGCAAACCTTCCCGCCGCAGCATCAAAATCATCAGCCTGGAACTGAAAGTGAAATGAATCCAAGGCCGAACTCAATCGCCCCAAACTATAAACCTGCTGGGAAATTAACTGGAAAAACGGCCATCATCACCGGCGGTGACAGCGGAATTGGCAAAGCAGTTGCCATTTATTTTGCAAAAGAAGGGGCAGATGTGGCTATTGCATACCTAAATGAACATAGGGATGCAGAGGAAACAAAGAACTTGATTGAAGGTGAAGGCCGAAGATGTCTTCTGTTTTCGGGGGACGTGGGTTCTGAGGAATTTTGCAAAGAAGTTGTGAATAAAACGATGGATCAATTCGGCAGACTTGATATTCTAGTAAACAATGCCGCTGAACAGCATCCACAGCCAAGTATTTTAAATATAACATCAGCCCAACTGGAAAAAACATTTCGGACTAATATTTTTTCCTTTTTCTATATGACGAAAATGGCGCTGCCTTTTTTAAAGAAAGGCGCATCAATTATCAATACCGCATCGATTACGGCTTATAAAGGAAATGAACAATTACTGGATTACTCTGCAACCAAGGGAGCAATTGTTACTTTTACTCGTTCACTCGCGCTTTCACTGGCACCGCAGGGAATCCGTGTAAACGGTGTTGCACCAGGGCCAATCTGGACTCCGCTCATTCCGTCAACTTTTTCAGCTGACCAGGTTGCAACTTTTGGATCAGATACGGAAATGGGACGAGCCGGTCAACCGTCTGAGCTTGCTCCGAGCTATGTATTTCTGGCCTCTGAGGATTCCTCCTACATAAGCGGCCAAATGATTCATGTAAATGGCGGGTCAGTTGTAAACGGATGACAAAACAACCAATAAATAGTCGGGAAGGACCAATCCTTCCCGACAATTATTAGCGGTAGTTGATAAACTGCACATCAACAGTAAGGTCGGCTTCCCGTACCAAAGAAATGATTTTTTGCAGGTCATCGCGGCTTTTACCGCTGACGCGGACTTGGTCATCCTGGACCTGGGTCTTTACCTTAACACCGCTGTTTTTAATGATGGTATTAATCTTTTTGGCGTTTTCTTTATCAATCCCTTGAACAAGCTTGGCCCGCTGCCGGACAGTACCACCGGAAGCCTTTTCAATTTTGCTGTAATCAAGATTGCGCACTGGCACGCCGCGTTTGATCAGCTTGCTAAGCAAAACGTCTTTTAACTGGTCCATTTTATATTCGTCATCAGAAACGAGAACAAGCTCTTCCTTTTCAAGAGTGACCTCACTTTTGCTGCCTTTAAAGTCATAGCGTGTGCCAATTTCCTTCATCGTTTGTGTTACAGCATTTGACACTTCAGAAAAATCAACTTTGGATACAATATCAAATGAACTATCTTTGGACATAACAAACCTCCACAAAAACTTAATAATCTGCTAAAGTTTCCCTTTATAGCACTATTATAGTAAAATATAGCAGTCCATTACAACTTCGAAAGTAACAGCTCCGAAGCGCGAAAAGGAGAGAGCAAAATGGCTATAAATGAATTTATTGGTAAAACGACCATTCTAACGGTTGCCCGCAAGGCTCCATTCGGCTATTTTTTAACAGATGGCAATGAAGATGTTTTATTACATAAAAATGAGACTGATCAAGAGTTTGAAGACAACGAGCAGGTCGAGGTGTTTATCTTTGTTGATTCAGAAGGACGCCCAGCTGCATCCACAGTTATCCCGGAAGTATCTGTTGACCGTTATGCGTGGGTGAAGGTAACAGATGTCAAACCGGAAATCGGTGTCTTTTTAAATATTGGCCTGACAAAGGATATTTTGCTGGGAGCAGACGATCTGCCAGCACATCGGTCTGTTTGGCCAAAACCAGACGACCTGCTTTATATCACGTTAAGGGTAAACCGCAGCAATCTGTTGTATGCAAGGCTGGCAACTGAACCTGTCATTCAGTCCATTTCGACTAAAGCAACCCGTAAAGAATTTAATAAAAATGTCCATGGGCATATTTACCGGACAGCCAAAGTTGGCAGTTGGATTTATACGATTGAAGGCTTTAAAGGATTTATCCACGAATCCCAGCGGAAGCAGGAGCCTCGTCTCGGTGAAAAGGTCGAAGGACGGGTCATCGATGTCAAAGAAGACGGGACCATTAACGTATCGTTGCTTGGCAGAAAGCAGGAGGCACAGGATGTCGACGCTGAAAGGATTTACGAATACCTCCTTAGCAGAAACGGTGCCATGCCGTACAGTGACAAAAGCATGGCGGATGACATTCAGGAACGATTTGGTTTGAGTAAGGGAGCCTTTAAACGCGCCCTTGGAAAGCTAATGAAAGAAGGCAGAGTGTATCAGGAAGACCTCTGGACATATGTAAAGAAAGATTAATAATTGGTTACATAGTCCGTTTTCAATTGGCAGAAACTAGAGTGACAGCAATTGAAAGGAGTATGGAAAAATGCCGCACACTTCTGATAATGATAAAAAAGCTCAAGACAATAATGCCTTACGACATGAAAAAAACATGATGCGTGAAAAAAATCGTCAGGCTGGCAAAAATCAATACTCGAAAAAGACTGACCATAAGTAAAAAACAGAGCGGCCCTCGCTCTGTTTTTTTATTTATGGTAATTGGTTTAAAAAGAAAATCGAAATGGTACCCGGTCCTGTATGGCTGCCGACCGCTGACCCAATTTGAGAGATATAGACCTCTTTTGGATGAAACTCTTCTTCAATCATCGCTTTCATTTCTGACGCTGTTTCTTCCGTATCTGCATGGCTAATGGCGATCACCTGTTCATTAAGACGGTTCCCGCGCTCATTCATCAGCTCGATAATCCGGCGCATTACCTTTTTCTTGCCACGGATTTTTTCGATAGGGACCAGCTTTCCATCCTCAACATTTAGGACCGGCTTAATATTTAATAAGCCGCCCAGAAACGCTGAGGCTTTAGAGACTCGGCCGCCCTTTGCCAAATAATCCAAATCCTCCACTGTAAACAGATGCTCCATGTGTTGGGCCCGGAACATAACATCCTTTACAATTTCCTCTTTTGGAACATTATTCGCAGCAAGCCGTGCTGCCTCCATCACAATCAAGCCTTGGCCAAGTGAAGCACATTTAGTGTCAATGATGGTTAAATTAAAATTTGGATATTTTTCCTTCACTTGGTCAAGAATCATAACAGCGGTGGAATACGTACCGGACAATTCTGATGAAAATGCTATGTAAATTCCATCCTCATTGTTTTCCGCCATTTTTGTAAAAGTTTCTTGAAACATTAGCGGAGAGACTTGCGATGTTTTTGGGACTTCGCCGCTGCGGATGGCTTCGTAAACAGTTTTAGGATTAATCGTTTTGACATCCTCGTACTCTTGGTCTTTAAGATGAACTTTTAATGGTAACAGTGTTACATTTTGTTCTTCATAAAAACTTTTCGGTAAATCGCATGCGCTGTCAGCCAGTATTTTTACCTGCATTAGGCTCACCTGCTTTCAAAATCTATATTCACTTTCTAAGTTTATCGGTTTCACCAAAAAAATACAATAATTAAGGGGGAACTACCCATGGTTTGGCTGCAAATAAAAAAAATTGCCGTTGTCATCATCGGTGCCTTTTTAACAGCTGTCGGTATGAATTTATTTCTCATCCCGGCCAACGTTTATTCTAGCGGTTTTACTGGGATCGCCCAATTGCTGTCCAAAGTGTTAACCGACTACACTCCGATGAACCTGTCAATGGGACTGCTCTTGCTATTATTAAATATTCCGGTAGCGATTCTCGGCTGGCTGAAGGTCGGCAAATCGTTCACAATTTACAGTTTTATCTCTGTCGTACTATCCTCAGTATTTTTAGAAATCATTCCGGTCAAACAATTGTCCCATGATATTTTATTAAATGCCGTATTTGGCGGTGTCATTATTGCTGTCGGTATTGGACTTACCTTAAAGTGGGGAGCCTCGACGGGTGGTCTGGATATTATTGCAATGGTGTTATCAAGAATCAAGGATAAACCAATCGGGCCGTATATGTTCCTGTTAAATAGCCTGATTATCCTGACAGCGGGGTTCTTATTTGGCTGGGAAAAAGCGCTTTATACCTTGGTCTTTCTTTATACCTCAACAAGAGTAGTCGACGCCATCCACACCAGCCATGCCAAACTTACGGCGTTTATCATCACCAAAAAAGCAGATGAGCTGAAAAGAGCGATTCATGAGAAGTTGGTTCGCGGGATTACGATGATTCCGGGTAGAGGTGCCTTTTCTAATGAAAATAGAGATATCATGATGATTGTTATTACCCGGTATGAACTGTTTGATTTAGAACGCATCATCAAGGAAGTGGATCCGAAGGCATTTACAAATATTGTCCAAACTACAGCCGTTTATGGGTTTTTCCGAAGAAACTAAAGGAAAACGGGGGTCCTTATGCGAATACTTATTCTTATGATTTTATTTGTCATTCCGATGATGACGAAGCCGGAAGAAAGTGGGGTGGAGAAATTAAAATATCAATTTACTGTCATCCCGATTGTTGGACCGGAAAGTGTAGAGCTGGAGCTGGTCTTAAGGAATGAAGAAAATTTTCCGCTCCATTTTGAATTTCCTACCTCTCAGCTTTTCGAAATCACCATTTCTGATAGTAGTGGCAGGGAGGTTCATGTATATTCAAAAGGACGTTACTTTTTACAGGCTTTTCAAACATTGAGCCTGAAACCGCAGGATACACGTACTATCATTCAAAAATGGGATTATTATTCCGATGGGAAAAGGGTTCCCCCAGGAGAATATCAGGTCACGGTTTCACTAAAGCCGATAAATATGAATGGGAAACCAATTCATAACCGACATAAGCTGACCAGTATCCAAAAGCTGATGGTTCCTGAAGAAAATCCAGCTTTTCGCCATGTAAAGGTATCAGGCAAAAATGGCAGGTATGTTGTTTCCGGGGAAGTTAGTGCGGACACTTACTTTTATAGTGTCGAAAATGGACATAACGAATATATCAAGGAACAACAGATTCGGGCTCAAGGTGTTGGAAAATGGGAGCCATTCTCGTTGAATATTGAAGTTCCTCCCGAAGCAGTGCCGAAAAATGGCTCGTTGCTGTTGATTCTTTATCAAAAAAATAAAAACGGAGAGATTGTTAATCACTATCCAGTAGTATTAGAGCGGAGGCCATAAAAAGAAAAGCGGAAGCATCATGAAAGATGCCTCCGCTTTTCTTACGTAAGTTGATCAAGCTTCTGTTGCATTTCATGGAGCTGTCGTTGCTCTGCGAGGGTGGAGTTGGCAAAGGCAGAGCTTAAGGCATTCTTTGCTTTTGCCACGGCCATTTCGCGGTCTTCTGGGCCGGCAGCAGCTGCCGATTCAACAAATCTGCGTGCTTCCTGGAATAAACGGTTACCCATCGTTAAATTCCTCCAAGCGAGGAGTCTTGTACATTGGCCATCTTCTGAGCTTCCGCCTCAGCGTAGGTCATGTGATAAGGGATCCGTTCTGCGTGCTTGTTGACCGAATCCTTTCCTTGCTGGACAAAGCGTCTAGATCTGTTTTTACCCATTACAATCCCTCCAATATGCTAGAAAGCTCTATTTGAAACAGCTTGGCTGCTTCATCCTCTAGTATGCTCTATCTCTGAAGGGTTGATTTAGGTAAACTATGGACAAATTTTAAACCTTAATTTTAACTACTGCCTAGCTACATAAGGAAAAACTTCGGCAGCATAATCATCGCACCACTAAAAGCGATAGCTTATAGGAGGAGCGCCTGGTCAAGGCGCTTCCGCTTTATAATTTTAACAAATCCGCCAAATAGGCACCGACGCCGTCTTCTTCATTTGTGAGGGTGACGTCATTGGCAATATTTTTAACCTGGTCAATACCATTCCCCATCGCAATTCCATGGCCGGCATATTCGAGCATTTCTAAATCATTGTCCTCGTCACCGAAGGCTATGACCCGTTCCTTAGGGATGCCGTAATAATCTGCCGCCTTTTTTAAACCGACGGCTTTATTTAATCCAGCCTTAATGATTTCAATAACATGCCATGGTGCCGCCCAACTGCGCTGATCAATGACTTCAGCATGGACCTCTGACAGATGATCGCGAATTTTCTTTAATTGGTCTTCTTCAGTATGAATAAGCATACTGGTAGGTGAATCCTTCAAATAATTGCTCAGATCACCTGTGGTAATTTTTGGATTCCCGAAACTGAAAATATCCAACAGCTTCTGGTCATGATAATGGAAGTACACATCATCGATCACTTCAGCAATAATATTATGAAATTGAAAGCTCCTGCATGCCTCGACAATGTCTTTAGCGACATTGACATCCAGCGGCTCATGAAAATATCCCCAATTGGGGTTCCTTGGGTGATGGGTGAATGCACCGTTAAAGTTGACAATCGGGGTATCCAGTTCCAATTCACGGTAGTACATTTCGCTGGAACGGTATGGTCTTCCGGTTGCAATCATAACAATATGGCCTTGTTCTTTTGCTTTTTTTAGCATGTCCTTGTTTTTTGCAGAAATTGTCTTGTCGTCCTTTAATAGTGTTCCATCCAAATCCAAGGCAATTAAATGTCTCTCTGTCATAGTAACCCTCTCTTTAGTTGATATTCCCGAAGGTAGAAGCAATAAAAATCATTGGCGAATTACTTTTATTATCAATATGTTAACAATTAATATGAAAACTGTAAAAAAATTCACTTCATTTGGCTTTAAAAAGCGATATACTGGTTTTCGAAATTCCTTTTGTTATAATGGTAACAATAAACCTGTTTGGGAGTGAAACTGACATGAATGAAGAATTAAAAGAAAATATAATGGGCGCATTGGAGCTTGTTATTGACCCAGAACTTGGGGTAGATATTGTTAATTTGGGCTTAGTATATGATGTTGATATGGATGAAGAGGGAATAGTAACCGTCACAATGACATTAACTGCGATGGGCTGTCCACTTGCTGGAACCATTGTGGATCAAGTTAAGCGAGCCTTGGCTGATATCCCGGAAATTAAGGATACTGATGTTAATATCGTTTGGAATCCGCCTTGGCATAAAGATATGATGTCCCGCTATGCTAAAATTGCATTAGGCATCCGTTAAGGGGGCTGGGGCATAATGAAAAATAAAGTGATTTTGGTAAGTTCAACCGAGCTAGGCAGAGGAGACCAAGAACTCGGGGAAAATGTTCTCGAGACATTTTTCACGATTTTAAAACAACGTGAGGAATTGCCGGCAGCTGTTTTTTGTATGAACAGTGGAGTATTAACCATGACTGAGCAGTCGTTAATTTCTGTCCATCTGAAGGAACTGGAAGAAAAAGGTGTTGATATTTTAGCGTGCAAAACCTGTGCCGATCACTATGGTGTTAGTGAAAAACTAACCGTTGGAAAAATAAGCGGCATGGGTGATTTTATTGATCTTGCCGCAAAATATGAAGTAATTACGATTTCTTAAAAACAGCAGGAGTTTTCTTGCTGTTTTTTTTGTCCACAAAACGTCCATATCTATTCCCAAGGTTGTGAGGAAGTTCACTTTATTCCAACATAAACACCTTTATAATACTAGGTAATTAGGCTATTGGGATTGAGATAATCGTTTTAGGAGGCGTTTCTGATGGATTTTAGCCGAGATTTTAATAAAGATCCGTTTATTGTGATATGGGAACTTACTCGTGCCTGTCAGTTAAAGTGTCTGCATTGCCGTGCCGATGCTCAGTATGCAAGAGACCCGAGGGAATTATCCTTTGAAGAAGGTAAACATTTAATTGATCAAATATATGATATGAATAATCCGATGCTTGTTTTTACCGGTGGGGACCCGTTGATGAGGCAGGATATTTTTGACCTTGCCAAATATGCGGTCTCAAAAGGGGTGCGTGTGTCCATGACCCCAAGTGCAACCCCAAATGTAACAATTGATGCCATGCGCAAGGCGAAAGAGGTCGGCCTTTCCCGCTGGGCATTCAGTATCGATGGGCCAACAGCCGAGGTGCATGACCATTTCCGTGGTACTGCGGGATCGTTTGATCTGACAGTGGAAAGAATCAAATTTTTGCATGAATTGGATATGCCGATTCAAATCAACACCGTTATCTCGAGATACAATGTTGAATATCTTGAAGAAATGGCCAAAATGGTTGAGGACTTGAATTGTGTGCTATGGAGCGTATTCTTCCTTGTTCCAACCGGAAGAGGTCAGGTAACTGACATGATTTCACCTGTTGAGCATGAAAAAGTACTGCGCTGGTTATATGATTTGAGCAAACGGGTTTCATTTGACATTAAAACAACCGAGGCCATGCATTACCGCCGTGTGGTTATTCAGCAAAAAATGCGCGAAGCGAAAGCACAAACTGACGAAATCAATTATTTGTCCGCATTAACTGAAAAAGGGTTAACGGGCTCGATTGATGGTCTCGGACGTGCGCCTAAAGGTGTAAATGACGGCAATGGGTTTGTGTTTATCTCCCATATCGGAGATGTCTATCCAAGCGGCCTGCTGCCGGTTAAAGCAGGAAATGTCCGGGAAACTCCGTTAGCGGAGATTTATCGTGAATCACCTATTTTCAAATCGCTGCGTAATCCGGATGGATTCAAGGGAAAATGCGGTGTATGTGAATTCCGTAATGTGTGCGGGGGCTCACGTTCGCGTGCCTACGCGATGACGGGTGATTATTTGGAAAGCGAACCATTCTGTGTTTATATTCCAAAGGCAATGAGAGAAAAACAGGAACAACAATAACAAAGAGGGCAGCCGGAATCCAGCTGCCCGCCAAAAATAAAAGACGGGGGAGACCCCGTCCTACTCAATATTGCAATAAATAGCTGAACAATTTTCACAGCCAATTTCATCTTTTAAATATTGTAAATCCAGAATCGTGATTTTGCCGCGTTTCATTGAAATAATATTGTCACGCTTTAATTCACTTAGAATCCGGTTAGTGCTTTCGCGGGACGTACCGCAAAAGTTTGCTAGCTCTTGATTGGTCAAAGGCAAATCAATCAAGATTCCCTCACTTTTTTCTACACCATAGCTATTCGTCATTCTAATTAAAGTTGAAAAAAGTGCCCCGCGTTTACCATTAAGGACAAGATCGCGGAACTTTGTCTGTGTTTTACGGAAGTGGTCACTCATCCACTTCATGAATTCAAACGCCAGCTTACTGTTTTGAAAAATTTCACTCTCGATGACATCTTTTTTAATCGCGACAATTTCACCCTCTTCGAGAATCTTGGCACTTAATAGATATTTGGGGCTGTCAGTAAACAGGGTTAGCTCGCCGCAAATATCGTTTTCACCGCAAATTCTTAACGAAAGCTCCCGACCATCGGATGTGATTTTGCTAATTTGAATCTTTCCCGACATTATCACATAAAGCTCTTCCGCAATCATTCCCTCTTGAAATAAAAATCTGCCTCGCTCACTTTTAAATCTGCGGTCAGCAAATTTTAATAATTCTTTTATTTCAATTGACTGAGTAGTTTTCATTGTCGCAGTCATGGTATCCACCTCGTATTGTTAAGTTTTGTCCCTGCAATTTGGTTTGTTAGTAACATTTTAGCTTAAGATTTGTGAAAGAAACCGAGTAAACAATGACAATATAGTGAAAACTAGCGCCCAATTTTTTAAAAACTGTGACAAGTACTACAAAAATTTTCCTTATGAAGGAAAAATAAGGCAAGAAATTCAGCTATTTCCTGCGATTGTTTTGATAAAAAGTATTTTAATAGTGAATAAAGTAACAGTCTTTTTATCCTGACATCTGGTACAATAGAAACAAATAACTTCTTTTACTATATATGGAGTTGATCAAATGGAGAGAACGATTATTAACGATAAATTAAATAGACCACTGCGTGACCTGCGAATTTCAGTCATAGACCGCTGTAATTTTCGCTGCCAATATTGCATGCCAGCGGACCAATTTGGCAATGATTTTGAATTTCTTCCTCGAAGTGCACTGCTGACATATGAGGAAATTGAACGGCTTGCCAACATATTTGTAAACCTTGGAGTAAAGAAAATTCGTCTGACCGGGGGAGAGCCGCTGCTGCGCAAGGACTTGCCGGTATTAGTTGAAAAGCTATCAATAATTGAAGGCCTCGAAGATATTGGCTTAACAACCAATGGCGTTCTGCTTCCCAAATTGGCGCAGAAATTGAAAGATGCTGGCTTAAAGCGGGTTAATATCAGTCTAGATAGTCTGGATGATGAACTGTTTGGAAAGATAAATGGACGCGGAATCGGAACAGGCCCGGTGCTTGAAGGGATTGAAGCCGCCAAACAGGCAGGGCTTGGCGTCAAGTTAAACATGGTTGTGAAAAAAGGGTTAAATGATTCCGAAATCATTCCGATGGCTACCTTCTGTAAAGAGAATGGTTTGGAATTGCGGTACATCGAATATATGGATGTCGGTTCGACAAACGGCTGGAAAATGGATGATGTGGTTACAAAAAAGGAAATCTATCAGCTGCTTAGGGAGCATTTTGAACTGGAGCCTGTTGGCCCGGCATACTTTGGCGAAGTAGCCAAGCATTATCGCTATAAAGATACTGATGTGAATGTTGGGTTTATTACATCTGTATCTGAATCCTTTTGTTCCAGCTGTACCCGTTCCCGCTTGTCGGCAAATGGACAAATTTTTACCTGTTTATTTAACGGGAATGGCCATGATATCCGCAATTT
The DNA here is from genome assembly GCF_055381825.1 of Neobacillus sp. B24. Lineage (NCBI taxonomy): Bacteria > Bacillati > Bacillota > Bacilli > Caryophanales > Bacillaceae > Neobacillus > Neobacillus sp. B24. The sequence goes on from NZ_AP035777.1 coordinate 1,700,107, forward strand.
CATGAGGAATGGCGCGACCGATGAAGAAATCGCCGCTCGAATCACCGGAATATGGAACGGCCGCGGCGACCGATATTCTGACGAACGAACCGCCGAAACAGCCAAAAACCGCAAGAAAATTGAAATGTCCTATATTGGTGGATAACATAAAGAAACAGCCTGCTCAAATCAGCAGGCTGTTTCTTTTTAGAAGTACCTTGGAAATAAAATGTTATTTTCAAGATGAACGTGCATAAAGGTCAATCCTTCAAGCTCTTCTAAACGTCTGTAAACCAAAGTGTAGGTACCGCAAGCATCGAGCGGCAGTGAGAAGTCGGAGGTAACGCTCCGTAATTCTTTTATAATCGCGCCGGCATGGTCATGTTCCTTTTCTAGTTCCACAATCATGTTAATCGCTTCTTCGCGATTTTCAACCGTCCCATTCGCAAGCTTTTTGATGAGTGGGAAGACTACTTCCTCTTCTTTTGCCATATGCTCAAGCAATTCCTTTTTCAATTCATAGAACAGTTCATAAACCTTCAATAGTTCAGGGTGGCTGGTTCCATGAACCTTGGAAACCTTTGTTACATATGGGCTTAGCATCGTTAATTCTTCTGCTGTTGCCCGGTGATAATGGTTGATGACGTGATCAATAATGGTGTCGGAGTCGGAGTTGGTCCATACCTCAAGATTCGTTTCTTGCGACTGGTTCTTTTCACAAACTACCATTAACTCTTCGATCACGGTATCCGTATTATGTCCGGCTGCTTGAGAAAGTGGAATATTACCGCCGCAGCAAAAATCGATGCGGTATTTTTTGAACACATCACTTGTCTTTGGTACTTCATTCACAATATCTTTAACTAAGGAATTTGCTGTAATCGTAATAGTCATTATAAAACCTCCTAAAAATCTTTCTACCATAAGCATAATGGAATCCTGAAATAAACTTGGTGACCCTCATCACAGATTCCAAATGTTTTTATAAAAGTGGTCAAGAAACTTTCACATTTGTGACATTTGCCATGTTTGTAAGTTTTCTGTAGGCTTATAATGAATAATATATAAAAACAAAAATTTGATTTTTTTCAAGGATGGGAGCCGATTTAATTGTTTGAAAGAAGACAACCTATCCCAATCGGGGAAGCTGTAAGCAAAGTTATGGAATTTGAACTGCTCGGTGCCATAGAGCATGTTTCGATAGATGAAAGTTATGGAAGATTTTTATCGGAAGACTTAACGGCCACCTGTGATGTTCCGCATTTCGACCGGGCACCATATGATGGCTTTGCTGTCAGGTCAATTGATACCAGTGAAGCAAATCTTGCAAATCCAATACAATTTGAGGTCATTGATCATATAGGGGCTGGAATGGTTTCACAGAAACAGGTACATAAAAATCAAGCTGTTAGAATCATGACCGGTGCAATTATGCCAGAAGGAACTGATGCTGTGGTCATGTTTGAAGTAGCCAAAACCTTTGAAGAGAATGGTACTCCATACATGTCTATTAAGCGGCAGTTTAAAAAAGGCGAAAATGTTTCGTTTAGAGGGGAAGATGCTAAAGAGGGCGAGGTTCTTGTCAAAAAAGGAACATTGATTAATCCTGGCATTCAGGCAATGCTCGCTACTTTTGGCTATAAGCATGTTCCGGTTGCCAAAAAACCGACCGTTGGCTTATTCGCGACCGGCACTGAACTACTAGAGGTTGAAGAAACGCTCGTACCAGGGAAAATTCGCAACAGTAATTCGCATATGATTGCGGCTCAAATTGAACGAGTTGGTGCTCATGTTCAATATTTTGGGAAACTGCCGGATGAATTTGATACCTGTTTTGAAGCAGTTAGAACTGCACTAGACAAAGTGGATATTTTAATCACGACGGGGGGAGTTTCCGTTGGCGATTTTGATTATCTTCCGGAAATTTATGAAAAACTGAATGCTCAAGTGTTGTTTAATAAGGTAGCTATGAGGCCGGGAAGCGTAACGACTGTAGCACACTTTAACGGAAAGCTGCTGTTCGGATTGTCAGGCAACCCCTCAGCCTGTTATGTCGGATTTGAATTATTTGCCCGGCCGATTATTCGCAGAATGTTATGTTCAGAAAAACCGCATTTAAGAAAAGAAACTGCTATCCTAGATGTTGATTTTCCAAAAGCCAACCCGTTTACAAGATTTGTCCGCAGTGCCGTATCCATTGAAAACGGAAGACTAAAAGTAAGCCCAAGCGGCTTAGATAAGTCCAATATCATCATGAGCTTGGCTGGAGCCAATTCGTTAACCATTTTGCCCGGTGGAACAAGAGGATTTACCGCTGGCAGTGAAGTAGATGTGCTGCTGCTTGAAGACCAAACCGGCAGTGAATGGCCTTGGTAAAACCAATTATTTTTCAGGTTGCTGGTTATCAAAATAGCGGCAAGACCACCTTTACATTGAAGGTAATTCAAGGTCTAAGAGCCGCGGGAATCGCTGTTGCCACGATTAAGCATCACGGCCATGGCGGCAAACCAGAGGTCCAGGAGAATAAGGATTCGCTGAAACATCTTTCAGCAGGTGCCTCCGCTTCGATCGTCGAAGGATGTGGCAGAATGATTCTCCAGGCAGAGGGAACCGATATTGGTTTGCAGGACCAAATTGAGTTGTTGAGTTTTTTTGAATCGGATGTGATTTTAGTTGAGGGGTATAAACATCAACCATTTCCCAAGGTTGTACTGATGAGAACTGAGGCAGATTTGCCATTGCTATCAGAACTAACCAATATTAAAGCCATAATCTATTGGCAGGATGATTTGAGGGAAAACATTGCGGCCCAAATGGATCTGGATGTGCCTAGGTTTCATATTAACGACGGTAACAGCGTGGAGTGGACCGTAGAATTATTAAGAAATTGTGTCGAAGAGAGAGGCTGAGGCCTCTTTTTTGTTTTTTTGTGATGTGATTCACACTTTATTCCCCTGTGCTCCATTATAGTGAAGATAGTTGGATTAAGGAGTGAAATATGATGAAGATATTTCTACCAAAACAGCATGGTGCATGGGCAATGTTAATTATCCCGTTTTGGCTCGGGGTCATTAATGGAGGATTTATTTGGCAGCATATCCCGTTTTTCCTCGGTTGGCTGTTATTATATTTGGCAACCTATCCGATGCTGCTTCTTTTTAAAAAGAAAAAGGTTCCTTTTTATACAAAGTGGACGTTAATTTATCTGGTACCTGCTTTGTTACTGCTATTAATACCTTTGGTCGAACGGCCGACAATTGTCTATTTTGGACTGCTGATGCTTCCATTCTTTGTGATTAATACCTATTATACCGCGATTAACCAAGATCGCGCGTTCATGAATGATATCAGTGCCATTTGCGCCTTTTCCATTGCTGGGCTGGCCAGCAGTTATTTCGGCAGGGGAAACATTACAGTTGAAACGTTATTATATACATTTATCGGCTCAATGCTCTTCTTCGCAGGCTGTACTTTTTATGTAAAAACCATGATCAGAGAAAAGAAAAATTTACAATTTAAGTGGGTTTCGTGGATATATCACCTTATTTTGGTGATTTCATGGCTGGTACTCGGGTTTTGGGTCGTCGCGCTTGCCTATATACCAAGCTTGGTCCGGGCAGTCGTCTTTTATGGAAAAAAACTAACCCCAAAACAAATTGGTATATACGAAATTGTAAACTCGGCGATATTCTTCGTGATTATGGCACTACAAATCCTTTATTTTCACTAATACCAGCAAAAAAATCGGTCCCTTGACAGGACCGATTTTTTTATTCTAATCAACTTTACAAATTTCCGTTGGGCAATCCTCACAATCAATCTCCGTTTTCAAATAATCCAAATCATGAATGGTTATCTGGCCTCGTTCAATCGAGATTACGCCAGACTTTCTTAGGTCACTTAACAAACGATTGACCACTTCTCTTGATGTTCCGCAGAAATTGGCCAATTCCTGATTGGTCAGCGGCAAATCAATATAGATGCCTTTATTGGTCTGTATACCATAGCTGTTGCTGATCCGAATCAGAGTGGAGTAGAGCGCACCTTTTTTTCCGTGTAACACCAAGTCACGGAAACGGGTTTGTGTTTTGCGATATTGCTGGCTCATCCATTTTATAAATTCAAAGGAGAGCGGCAAATCTTGTGAAAGCTTTTCTTCAAATAAATCTCGTTTGATTACAGCTACCTCACCACTCTCAATGACACGTGCACTCAATAAATATTTAGGTGACGGGGAAAATAACTGTAATTCACCGACGAAGTCACCCCCTGAGCACATGCGTAATGTAAGCTCGCGGCCGTCAGGGATTATTTTACTAATCTGAAGAATACCGCTTTGAATGATATACATTTCTTCTGCAGCTGCCCCTTCTTGGAATAGAAAGCAACCTTTCTCCATTTTCTTGATATAATGAATCGTCTCAAAGAGATGTGTCAACTGTACAGGTATTTCTTCAACTAACTGCATAAGAGTAACCACCTTTAACGGGTTAATCAATCTTAGTAAAAGGTTGTATGAATTTGTGCCACTTTTCTATTATCCAAATGACAGCCAATGTTATATTTTTACAAGATTCTACTATCATTATATTGTTAACGGAGAATCTTTAGCAATATCTGTAGAATAAGTTCATACAATCGTCAAATGTTGAAAAATAAAGGGTATTGGAAAATAACGTAAGATTTTTTGAGGACGCATGAAAGAACTTCCAATAATGGTGTGAATGGAAACGGAAATAATAAAGTTGTAACGTTAAGGAGGGAAAAGAATGGGTCAAAATCGTCAGTTTCGCTCAGGGCAAAAAGCCCCCAATAATGGCGTATATATTGAAGTTGGAGACACGGGGAGCAATGTAATCAATCCGAAAAAAATAAAGCTGAAAGCCGGGGACAGATTCCCTGAATCCTCAAACGATGAACGAGTTTGGACGTATCAGCGCAAGCCATAATAGTAAAAAACCAAGAGTCATCCAAACCTGGATGGCTCTTTCTAAATTTTACTTTCAACGCAGTGTTATAATATAATAAAGAAAATAGGTCAAGAAAGGTCAAATAAGGAGTTGAGAAAATGGACTTAAACAAAATGACGGAGAGGCTGCAAAAAGGAATGATGGATGCTCAGAGTCTGGCGGTTAAAAATAATCACCAGGAAATAGATGAGCCTCATTTATTTTTGGCTTTATTGGGCCAGGATGACAGTCTGATTGCCTCAATTATGGAACGGGCTGGGATTTCACCGGAAAAAGTTGAATATCGCTTGAAGGAAAGCATGGGGAAAAAGCCGCAAGTGATCGGCAGCGGGGCTGAACACGGGAAACTGTATATAACTTCTAAATTGCAAAAGCTGCTGGTAAGTGCCGAAGAATTCGCTGCCAAGCTGAGTGACGAGTATTTATCGGTTGAACACATTCTTATGGCCGCTGTGAACGGAAATGATTCTGAAATAAAAAGGATTATTGCAGGATTAGGCGGAAGCCCAGAAAAAATACTTTCCGCCATTAAAGAAATTAGGGGGAATCAAAGGGTGACTTCACAAAATCCTGAAACAGGTTATGAAGCATTAAAAAAATATGGCCGGGATTTAGTGGCAGAGGTAAAGGCAGGAAAAATTGATCCTGTGATTGGCAGGGATACGGAAATCCGCAATGTGATTAGGATTCTGTCAAGAAAAACCAAAAACAATCCAGTGTTAATCGGCGAACCGGGTGTAGGAAAGACAGCCATTGTGGAAGGGCTTGCCCAACGAATTGTTCGCAAGGATGTTCCAGAAGGGCTGAAGGATAAAACCATCTTCTCGCTTGATATGAGCGCCTTGATCGCCGGAGCTAAATTCAGGGGAGAATTTGAAGAAAGACTGAAAGCCGTTTTAAATGAAATCAAAAAAAGCGAAGGGCAAATCCTGTTGTTTATCGATGAAATTCATACGATTGTCGGTGCGGGCAGAACCGATGGTGCCATGGATGCCGGCAATATGTTAAAACCAATGCTCGCACGGGGTGAACTTCATTGTATTGGAGCAACGACACTTGATGAGCACCGGAAGTATATTGAAAAAGACCCGGCATTGGAACGGCGCTTTCAGCAAGTGTTAGTCCAAGAACCTGATGTCGAGGACACCATTTCCATTTTGCGGGGCTTAAAGGAGCGTTTTGAAGTCCATCATGGGGTAAAAATACATGACCATGCTTTAGTAATCGCTGCCACTTTGTCAGATCGCTATATTTCTGACCGTTTTTTGCCTGACAAAGCCATTGATTTAGTTGATGAGGCTTGTGCGATGATTCGGACTGAAATCGATTCGATGCCAACTGAACTTGATGAAGTCACGCGCAGAGTGATGCAACTTGAAATTGAGGACGCCGCCTTAAGAAAAGAGCATGATGAAGTCAGCAAACAAAGGCTTGAAACTCTGCAAAAGGAATTAGCCGATTTAAAGGATCAAGCAAATAGTATGAAAGCCAAATGGCTTGGGGAAAAAGAAACCATCCAAAAATTGCAGGAAAAACGGGAGCAAATCGAAAAGCTACGCCGGGAGCTTCAGCAGGCAGAAGACCGATATGATTTAAACCGGGCTGCAGAGCTGCGGCACGGAAGAATCCCGCAAGCTGAAAAAGAATTAAAGGAGCTTGAGACAGAAACACAATCCGAAAATCGTTTGCTGCGTGAGGAGGTAACCGGCGAAGAAATATCGAATATTATTTCTAGGTGGACAGGCATTCCACTGGCAAAACTGGTTGAAGGCGAACGTGAAAAGCTGCTCAGGCTGGAATCAATTTTGCAAGAACGGGTTATTGGTCAAGATGAAGCGGTCAATCTAGTAACAGATGCGGTCCTCCGCGCCAGGGCGGGAATCAAAGACCCCAACAGACCAATTGGTTCGTTTTTATTTTTGGGACCGACCGGAGTTGGAAAAACAGAACTGGCTAAAGCTCTAGCGGAAGCGTTGTTCGACAGTGAAGAACATATTATTCGCATCGATATGTCCGAATATATGGAAAAGCATGCCGTTTCCCGTCTCATTGGTGCACCTCCAGGATATGTCGGCTATGAAGAAGGAGGTCAGTTGACGGAAGCCGTTAGAAGGCGGCCGTACTGTGTGATATTAATGGATGAAATAGAAAAAGCACATCCGGAAGTATTTAATATCCTCCTGCAAGCTCTCGATGATGGCCGGATTACTGACTCACAGGGAAGGGTGGTTGACTTTAAAAACACCGTCATCATTATGACATCCAATATCGGTTCCCAGTTTTTGCTCGATAGGGCCGAAGATGAGGAAGGGATTTCAGAGAAGGCTAGGGAAAATGTGTTAAGCCAGTTAAGAGCTCATTTCCGTCCGGAATTTTTAAATCGGATTGATGAGACAATTTTGTTTAAGCCATTATCGTTGGGCGATATCAAAAATATCGTTGTGAAGCTGTTAAAGGAGCTTCAAGGAAGATTAAAAGACCAGCAAATTGAAATTTCCATCAATGATGCAGCTAAAGAATTCATTGCCATTAACGGTTTTGATCCTATCTATGGTGCGCGCCCGTTAAAGCGGTATATTCAGAGAAATATCGAAACCAAGCTTGCCAGGGTTATTATTGCCGGAAAGCTGCATGAGGGGTCGAGAGCAGAAATCATTGTCAATGATGGAGAAGTTGATATAAATATAGACTAATGAAAAAAGGTCTTCCACTCATGGAAGACCTTTTCTGAAAATCTAATGTTTGCTGCTGGCCGGTTCATTCGGAATGATCGCAGAAGCGGCGTAAATAAGAATAGTGACAATCACAGAAACGATAGCCCCCGCCTTAAAATCAAATCCAACACCCGACATGGAACTAACTACATATGTAAGCATTTGTACTAAAAGAAAAGTCCAGAAAAATGTCCAAAAGTAACGCACTAAATATCACCTGCCTATTTTACATCATTTCTAATATTACCACATGATAATAAAAATATAAAACGTTTTCTTTATTTATTACCGGGAAATAGGCGAAGTCCCTAGCATCTTTTGTGAAATGACATACATTATCATGAGGAAATATGTAAAAGGAGATATACCAATGGAAACTCGCAGTTTTCAAATTGATACCCAATGGAATATTATTTATTACCCGGAGCAGCCTACCGGATTTGGGATCTTGGTAATCGGTGATGAACGGCATTATGTGGACGAGGGAAAGTGCTTCTGGACGCAAAATGAGGGGAAACAAACGATTATTGAAGATTTAAAAGAAAGTGGGTACACCATTTTTTCCTCAAATCTGTATGGACGCAACTGGGGAAGTGAAAGTGCCGTCGACCTTGCGCAAAGATTATATCAGCACATCATTCGCAGTGAAATCATAAATAACAAGATTCATATTTTGGCAGAAGGTATGGGGGCTTTGGTAGCCCTGCAATTGATGGAGAAAATGAATGAACAAATTAGGTCAGTTGTGCTGCTTAATCCGATTCTTTCATTGAAATATCATCTTGAACAAGAGAAGGAACATAAATTTTTTTATAAGAAGTTAATAAGGGAATTAGTATCTGCCTACGAAAAAGATCAACATGACATTGAAAGCAGGATAGCCAGTATGGAGGATGCTATTAAACTCGATGATGGCTGCCCGGTCAAAATTATTCATATCCTGTCAGGAGGTCGATTATATAATCAATCCAAGCAATATCAACAAGTTACAGTAACCCCGAAACTAAATCCTACCTTTATTCTTCCAGAAAAAAAACTACAGATTGGGAAAGTGTGCATTAAGTTTTTTAAAAATCATGAATATGACCTTTAAAGCTTCCTCCTCTTCCGGTGAAATATTTCCTTATTGATCTGCATAGGATTCAGTAAGGAAGTTGGAGGAGGAAGAACTTATGGACAAGGTCGTAATTTTGGGCGTTTATAACTTTGTCGGCTTTCAAATGTGTAAATCTCTGTTAGATAACGGGATTGAAGTAAGCGGCGTGTCAATTGGAGATATGGAGCGAACATCCTATCATGATGAAAAAAGACTTGAAGTCGGCAGAAATGCAAATTTTTCTGAGTATACCTTAACGAATTTAGTCAATGAGGAAGTGGACCCAACAACAAAGAGAACAGTTATTTTATCATTATATGATTTCTATATGCTTGGCCAGGAACGTACTTTGTTAAATGATGATATAAATGAGGAAATTATTGGATTTATGAGCCGATTTCATACGCAGGCAGATACTGCGGTCATTCTGCCAATCCAATTGCTTCATTCTGACTACCATTTGCCTTTGGACGGGTTGACGGAAAAGTTGAAGGAACAAGCTGGGACCTATCAAGAAATCTACTTACCAACCATCTATGGTCCTTGGCAGCCTTCGGTCTTTCTGTTTCAACAGGCCATCCTGTCCTCGATAAACAAAGGCAGGATTTCTGGCGCGCAAAGGGAATGGCTTGGGGACGCCCTGTTTGTGGAAGATGCAGTTGAAACGATGATTGACATTTTGGAAACCGGAAAGTCTGGGGAGTTTTTATTGGAAAGCGGCAAGGATAACTATTGGCAGCTATGTGCCGACTATTTAAAGATTGAGCCAAGTCTTACCGACTTAAACAATGAACATTTAATTAGCAGGGATATTGTCAGAATGCCGGTAAAAAAAGTTACAGCATTGGCTGATTCGTTCGCAAAACAAAGGGACCATACTAGATTACTTTTTCAAAATCAGGATTGAGGGAATGAGTTATTCCGGAAGAAACAAGCTGCCGTAAGCATGACGGGAGCTTGTTTTTTTGGGTAAGTTAAGAAAAGGTTGCTTAAATAGAGTTTAATCTGCTAAAATTAGTACCAAGTCATAATAATTGATATTAATTAAGGATATATATTCTTCATAAATCCAAAGGAGATGGAAGTATGAGAGCAGGAATAATCGGAATTGGCCGGTATTTACCAGAAAAGATTGTGACTAACGCTGATCTGGAAAAGATGATGGATACCTCCGATGAATGGATCCGTACCCGAACCGGAATTGAACAACGCAGAATTGCTTCAGATGATATTGATACATCCGATATGGCTTTTTTTGCCGCAGAAAAAGCAATTGCGGATGCCGGAATTGGGCCGGAGGACATTGATTTAATTTTAGTTGCAACGGTTACCCCGGATACCCCATTCCCTTCTGTAGCATGCAGAATTCAGGAGCGTCTTGGGGCAATGAAAGCAGCAGCAATGGATATTAGCGCTGCATGTGCAGGATTTATGTATGGGATAGTTACGGCCAAACAATTTATTGAGACCAGCGTATATAAAAATGTCTTAGTCGTTGGCGTTGAGAAGCTTTCGAAAATTACCGATTGGAATGACCGCAATACAGCCGTATTATTTGGCGACGGGGCCGGAGCCGCCGTGATTGGTCCTGTATCGGATCACCGCGGGATTCTTGCGTTCGAGCTTGGTGCCGATGGGACAGGAGGAAAACACCTGTACCAAGACGAATATATTATTATGAATGGACGAGAAGTGTTCAAGTTTGCCGTCAGACAAATGGGCGAGAGCTGTATCCATGTTCTTGACAAGGCTGGACTTAAGAAAGAGGATGTAGACTTTCTGATTCCGCACCAAGCCAATATCCGTATTATGGAAGCATCCAGACAAAGATTGGAGCTCCCAGTTGAAAAAATGTCTAAAACTGTGGATAAATATGGTAACACTTCAGCGGCATCTATTCCCATTTCCATTGTAGAAGAACTTGAGGCAGGAAAGATAAAGGATGATGATTTGATTGTAATGGTGGGATTTGGCGGCGGGCTCACTTGGGGAGCCATTGCCATTCGCTGGGGAAAATAGTAGGTAGATTTGCTAGAAACAAATTTTAGGGAACAGTATGAAAAGAGAGAGACAGAGTATTATTAAAGGAAAAGTTACGTGAAAAAGGAGATGTAAGAATGGTAAATCGCAGGGTTGTCGTAACAGGCGTTGGAGCGGTCACACCACTTGGAAACGATGTTGAAACAACTTGGAAAGGAATCCTGGAAGGGAAATCTGGAGTTGGACCGTTAACAAGATTGAACCCGGATGAGTACTCGGCAAAGGTTGCCGCGGAGGTCAAGGATTTTAATCCGGAACTATTTATCGATAAAAAAGATGTCCGCAAAATGGACCGTTTTACTCAATATGCTGTCGCCAGTTCAATTATGGCAGTTAAAGATGCGAATCTGACTATCAATGAAGAGAATTCACATCGTGTCGGAGTTTGGATTGGCTCCGGTATCGGCGGCATGGAAACGTTTGAACAGCAATTTGAGGTATTTCAAAAACGAGGCTATCGTCGTGTCAGCCCATTCTTTGTCCCGATGATGATTCCCGACATGGCAACTGGCCAGGTATCGATTACCCTTGGTGCAAGAGGCTTTAATTCCTGTACTGTTACGGCATGTGCAACAGGAACTAATTCGATTGGTGATGCCTTTAAAGTCATTCAACGCGGGGATGCCGATGCCATGGTAACCGGCGGAACAGAGGCTCCGATTACAAGAATGGCGGTTGCAGGCTTTTGTGCCAACACTGCATTGTCAACCAATCCGGACCCGCAAACTGCAAGCAGACCGTTTGATAAAAATCGCGACGGCTTTGTCATTGGTGAGGGTGCCGGCATTGTTATATTGGAAGAATTGGAACACGCGTTAGCTCGGGGTGCAAAAATATATGCCGAAATCGTTGGTTATGGTGCTACTGGCGATGCCTATCATATCACCGCTCCTGCTCCTGGGGGGGAAGGCGGTGCCAGAGCGATGAAGATGGCACTTAATGATGCGGGATTGAAGCCAGAAGACATTGATTACATTAATGCTCATGGGACCAGCACAGAATATAACGACAAGTTTGAAACGGCAGCAGTGAAGGAAGTGTTTGGTGACCACGCTTATCATTTGGCAATGAGCTCCACAAAATCAATGACTGGACACTTATTAGGGGCAGCCGGTGGTGTGGAAGCCATTTTCTCAGTGCTAGCTATTAAGGATAGCATTCTGCCGCCAACGATGAATTACGAAACACCTGATCCAGAGTGCGATCTGGACTATGTCACAAATGCCGCCCGTCCAAAAGAAATAAAGGCCGTAATGAGCAACTCATTAGGTTTCGGCGGCCACAATGCCACAATTGTATTAAAGAAATATCAGTAATTGATGAAAGGACCGGGCTAACACACCCGGTCCTTTTTGGCACGAACCTCCTTATCCTTCCTTCATAAACTGTAAAATAGAGATTACAGTAAAATGGGGTGCAAGAATGGGTGTCATTCGTACCGATCAATGGATGGAAAAGAACTTTGATTTACCAATGAAAATCTGTTCCAAGCTGCGGCCCTTTTTTAACAATCAAAAAGCGGCCGAAATATATAATGAACTGTCAAAATTCGGAATGTACAGACCGTCTTGGCAGTCAAAAAAATACTTGGATAAAATGCTTGAGGCTGATGTCTGGAACCTAGTTAACAAAATGTTTTACAAATATAAAGAAAAATGGTCCGGTCCGGATATCCCTGTATTTCTTTTCCCTATGGAAAGAAAAGGTGGACTATTCACAAGAAAAGAGGAGCGGAGGAAAGCGGGAGTATCCTATCCCGACAAAATGTTCCTATTTCTGTCACACTATGATGACGCTAAGGAAATCGAGGCATTGCTTGTTCATGAATATCATCATGTTTGCCGATTGCGAGCATTAAATAAAAAAATGGAAGATTACACGTTGCTGGACTCGATTGTCATCGAAGGCTTAGCAGAGTATGCAGTATTAAAGCATTGCGGGAAAGAATACTTAGCCAATTGGTGCCATATGTATTCAGAGGAAGAACATATAATCTTTTGGGAACGGTTTTTGAAACCGCAATTGAAAAAAAAGAAAAATGAAAGAATTCATGATGAACTGTTATATGGGGGAGGAAGATACCCTCAACTGCTTGGATATTCCTCTGGGTATAATATTATTGGAAAATTTTACGAGAACCATCATTATTCTGCAAAACTATCTTTCACTATTCCAGCAAGCGAATATGTTAAATAAGACAATATTAATCCTAGAGAAAGCCTATTTAAATAGGCTTTTTTTAATTTTGTGTTAACAGAATTGATTTACTTTCCAAAAAAGTCTTGCAATTGTAACAATTCTGTAATAGAATTCTATTTAAATATAACGAATTCACAGAATAATTCAAAAAAGTAAGAAGGTGTACTATGAGCGCAAAAAAAACACTTCTTCAAGAGGCACCATTGCTTGAAGTGAAAAATTTAGAGACAGCCTTCGATATTGATGGGACGTACTATAACGCTGTAGACAATGTTTCGTTTAAGGTAAGACCTAGACAAATCGTCGGGGTTGTAGGTGAATCCGGCTGTGGTAAGTCCGTCATGAGCTTGTCAATCATGCAATTGCTTCCCAAAGGGATTGGTAAAGTAAAATCAGGTGAAATCATTTTTGATGGTATAAATCTTGATAAAATGTCTGAAGCTCAAATCAATAAAATCCGCGGCAAGGACGTTTCGATGATTTTCCAGGAACCGATGACCTCATTAAATCCAGTATTCACGATTGGTTATCAGCTTCAAGAAGTATTATTCAATCATATGAAAATATCGAAACAGGAAGCAAGGCAAAAATCAATCGCGCTTTTAAAAAGTGTTGGAATTTCCAGACCAGAAAAAATTGTCGACGAATATCCGCACCAATTATCTGGAGGAATGCGGCAGCGTGTTATGATCGCGATTGCGATTGCCTGTCAGCCTAAGCTGCTAATCGCAGATGAACCAACAACAGCTTTGGATGTTACAGTTCAGGCGCAAATTCTTGAGTTGCTGAAGGAAATCCAAGAAGTGAACGATATGGCTATTATCCTGATTACCCATGACCTTGGTGTTGTTGCCGAAATGTGCGACGAGGTTATTGTCATGTACGCAGGAAGGATTGTAGAGCGTACCGATGTGGATACCTTATTTTATAATCCAAAGCATCCATATACAAATTTGCTGCTTGGAGCCATCCCGAAAATGGATCAAGAAGAAGAAAGACTTAGTTCAATTCAAGGGATTGTACCATCGTTGACCAATATGCCTCAGGTTGGATGCAGATTCGCCCACCGCTGCCCGAAAGCGATTCCGGAATGCTTTACAACCACACCGCTGCTTGCGGAAAATGAGGAAGGTCACGAGGTTGCCTGCCTGCTCTATGAAACTAGCAAACCAAGAGAAGGGGTGAGGTAATGAGTACCGTTTCTGTACATAAGAATGAGGAAAAACAATCGTCACATTCTGAAAATCTGTTAGAAATACAAAATCTTAAAACCTATTATCCTGTCAAAGGCGGATTTTTCAAGCGGACAGTCGGCCATGTGAAAGCTGTTGATAATATCTCCTTTGAGATAAAAAAAGGGGAAACTTTAGGACTAGTTGGGGAATCAGGCTGCGGTAAATCTACTGCGGGCCGAACTATTCTCAGGCTAATAAAACCAACAGAAGGAAAAATCCTTTTTGACGATAAAGATATTACAAGTCTTTATGGAAAGAATTTACGAGAAATTCGCAAGGATATGCAAATGGTATTCCAAGATCCATATGCCTCTTTAAATCCCATGCAAATGGTTGGGGATATTATTGCCGAACCAATCTATAACTTTTCGAAAAAAAGTAAAGATGAATTAAAACGAGAAGTGATGGATTTATTGGAAAAGGTCGGCCTGCCGCCGGATGCCTATTACAAGTATGCGCATGAGTTTTCTGGAGGTCAGCGTCAGCGGATTGGGATTGCCCGCGCCTTGGCATTACGTCCGAAATTAATCATTGCGGATGAGCCGGTATCCGCATTGGACGTATCTGTTCAATCTCAGGTCTTAAATCTACTAAAAGATTTGCAAGAAGAATTTGATTTGACATTCTTATTTATTGCTCACGATTTAAGTGTCGTAAAGCATATGAGTGATCGAATCGGTGTTATGTATTTAGGGAATATGGTAGAGATAAGTGAAAAAGATAGCCTTTACGCTGAACCGCTGCATCCATATACCCAAGCATTAATTTCAGCCATTCCAAGTCCAGATCCACGTCAAAAGAAGGAGCGGATTATTTTAAAGGGAGATGTACCAAGTCCAATTAATCCACCGTCAGGATGTCCATTCCATCCGCGCTGTCCGATGGCCATGGAAGAATGCTCGAAATCCAAACCTATATTAAAGGAGGTGAAGCCATCTCATCGAGTAGCTTGCCACCTTTATTAAAAAAAATCAATTAAAAACTCTTAGGGGGGAAACCAATGAAGAAGAGAAGTATGCTTTGGCTTGCTGCGTTAATGCTTGTTCTTTCAGCATTTTTAGCAGCGTGTTCAGGCGGCGGTGAAAAAACCGGCACAAAGAACGAAGAAAATAATGGTAAGTCTGGTGAAACAGCAGATAAACCTCAGGATGGCGGTACATTAGTATACGCACTTGATTCATCTCCTGAAGGCAAATTCAACTATTCATTTTATGGAAATGCTACTGATGCATACGTCATCGATTTCTTTGATGAAAACTTAATCGATTACGATGCACAATTAAAAGCACAGCCACATATCGCTTCATGGACTACAGAAGACAATAAGGTTTTCAAGTTCAAGATTAAAGAAGGCGTTAAATGGCACAATGGCGATGAATTATCAGTAAAAGACTGGGAATTCGCATTATACACAATTGCTGACAAGGACTATGACGGTCCACGTTTTGATAACGTGAGAAACATTGTTGGCGCACAAGATTTCCACGATGGTAAAGCTGACAAAATCGAAGGTGTTAAAGTTGTCGATGACTACAACATCGAAATTACTTTTGACAAAGCACGCGTTAACAACTTGGATAACCTTTGGACATACCCAATGAACCGTACTGCATTTAAAGGCATTGCCGTTAAAGACATGATGGGTTCTGACCCGGTTCGTGTTAAGCCAGTAGGCTTGGGACCATTCAAAGTTTCAAAAGTAGTTCCTGGTGAATCCGTTGAAATGGAACGTTTTGATGACTACTTCGGCGGCAAACCGCATATCGAAAAGGTTGTTGTAAAAGTTATCGATCCATCTCTATCTGTTGGAGAGCTGAAGAACGGTACACTTGATATGACTTCTTTCCACCCAAGCATCATCGATCAGGTAAAAGCACTTGATAACGTTGAAGCTGTAACATATCCAGGCGTGAGCTACTACTATGTTGGTTTCCGTTTAGGAACATGGGATGGCGAAAAGAACGTAATGAACGAGCCTAAATACCAAGAAAAGAAACTTCGTGAAGCAATGTACTATGCAATCAACCGTGAAGAGTGGGTTAAGGCGTTCTTCTTCGGTGTAGGTAAGCCGGTTAACCGTCCAATTCCTACTAACCACTGGATTTCTGCAGACAACAAAGATTTAGAGCAATACAAGTACGACCCTGAGAAAGCTAAGCAATTGTTAGACGAAGCTGGATACAAAGATGTAAACAACGACGGTTACCGTGAAGATCCAAATGGTAAAGAGTTCGTTGTAAACTTCTCTCACTATGCAACTCAAAACCCAACATTTGAAGCACGTGCGAAAGCATTGACTCAATATTGGGAAGAAGTTGGCTTAAAATCTAAATTATCTATGACTGATGTAAACCTTTACTACGATATGCTTGAAAAAGCTGACAAGTCTATGGAAGTATTCTTCGGCGGCTGGTCAACTGGTGCCGATCCAGATCCAACTCCACTTTGGGGCTCTAAAGCTCTTTGGAACTACCCTCGCTGGGTAAGTGAAGAGAGCGATAAGTTATTGGATCAAGCACTTGATATCAGCGTAGTTGGTACAGATAACGAAAAACGTAAAGACCTATATGTACAATGGCAAAAAGAATTCATGAAGGAACTTCCAATCCTGCCAATTGCTGAACTTGAAGAAACTATGGCAGTTGCGAAGCGTGTTCAAGACGTTAAATTTGACGTATCTGGTATGAACCGTCCAAATGAATGGTGGATTAAACAATAATTACAGCAGACTAACATGCATTAGACTATGTTAAATGCTACCTAGTTGTTAATTCATGCCTAACATTTAAAGGGGATTAAAGGGGCAGAAGGTTTCAAGCCTTTCCTGCCCCACCCATTTAAACCAATTAGGTTACAAACCTCATTGTATTTTTCAGTATTTGACATAGTTTATAGACAAGGAGAATGCATATGCTGAAGTATTCGTTGCGAAGAATTTTGGGCATGATTCCGATGTTGTTCCTAATCTCGATTGTAGTCTTTACACTGGCAAAATTAATGCCAGGAGACGGAATTAGCGGTGAGATTGATCCTAGAAACACGGATCCGCAATATATCGAGGAAATGCGGGAAAAATTGGGCTATAATGACCCGATGCCACAGCAATATTTCCGATGGATCTCCAATTTTGCTCAAGGCGATTTTGGAAAATCTACGCGCTTTAAAATAGAAGTTTCAGATGTTATTGGTGAACGATTGCCAAACACGATTATGCTGGGATTAACATCCATTCTTATTACCTATATCCTTGCCTTTATCATGGGTACCTATTCAGGACGAAAACCGTATACCATTGGTGATAATCTGATAGGCGGGCTAAACTATTTGGGATTATCTATTCCATCGTTTATTGCCGGGGTTTTTGCTATTTTCCTATTTTCTTTTACACTGGGATGGTTCCCATCCAATGGTTCTGTTGATATCGGAATGACAGAGGGAACATTGGCTTATTGGCTGAGCCGATTCCACCATGTTTTACTGCCAGCTTTGGTTTTAGGTTTATTAAGTACTGCAAGTTACACACAATTTTTGCGTAATGACATCATTGAAAACAGCCGTAAGGACTTTGTCCGGACAGCACGTGCCAAAGGCACACCGGAAAGAAAAATTTATAATGTTCATATTTTAAGGAACTCTATTATTCCACTTATAACCTTTTTAGGATTTGACCTTGTAGCAATCATTAGTGGTGCCATTATAACAGAGACCATTTTTACCTATCCTGGTTTGGGGCAGCTATTCCTGCAATCGGTTGGAACAAGGGATTATCCAGTACTAATGACTTTGACAATGCTATTCTCCTTCTTGACACTAATCGGCAACCTTGTGGCTGATGTACTGTATGGTGTCGTGGATCCGAGAATTCGTTTAGATTAGGGGGAAAGAGAATGGAAATCGTTACTCAGAAGGACACAAAGATGACAGCAGCACCCCCGAAGAAAAGTTTATCACCTTTTGCGATGGCCAGGCGTAAGTTTATAAAAAACAAGCTGGCAATGACAAGCCTATTTTTTCTTATAACGGTTGCCATTATTTCCATACTTGCACCGTATATTACTACAGCGGATATCACCAAGGTTAATATTGGACAAATGTCGTTAGTGCCTTCTGGTGATCATTGGCTAGGTACAGATAAATCGGGCCGTGATGTTTTTACACGCTTACTTTACGGCGGAAGAATTTCACTCTTGGTTGGGATAAGCTGTACCATGTTCGTTATTGTTCTGGGTACCCTGATTGGCTCAGTTGCCGGTTATTTTGGCGGGGCTGTTGACGGGTTATTAATGAGATTTACCGACTTCATCTTAAACTTTCCTTTCCTTGTATTTGTTATCGTATTAAACGCGATACTATTTGGAAAAGTGAATGGCCTTTGGGTGTTGATCATTACTATCAGTATTTTAAGCTGGGGTGGAATCGCCCGGATTGTCCGAAGTAAAATTTTGGCCGAAAAGGAAAATGAATATATTACCGCAGCTATTTCGATTGGATGTTCACCAGCAAAGGTGATTGTAAAACACCTTTTACCAAACATCCTATCAACAATTATCGTTCAAGCAACCATTACCTTCGCAACGATGATTGTTGCCGAAACAGGCTTAAGTTTCTTAGGATTTGGTGTACCGCAGGAAATTCCAAGCTGGGGCAATATGTTAAACTCGGCAAATGAACCTGATGTTCTACAATTTAAGCTATGGATTTGGGTACCGCCAGCATTGATTATCACAATCACTATTCTTTCAATTAACTTTATTGGTGAAGGCCTTAAGGATGCATTTAATCCAAAATCAAGAAGATAAAAATCTACCATCCATATATGGTAGATTTTTTATTTGCTTATTTTGAAATGGAGCAATCTTTATCTACAGGAATAATTTAACTAACGACTGCCCATACTGATTGAAAACAGTTTCTTGAAGTGAGGGGTAGATGTAATGTTATATCTTCATGATGTTTGGGTTAATTGGTTTGAAGGGGAAGAAAATGGTTATAATGTTTGCCATTTTCATGAATGGCGCAAGGATGATGGAGTCGAATTGTTAGACCAGGTACCGCTTTTAAAGGTCGAGCATATTTTGTTTAATTACATAGAAAATGACCTGTCTGAACTGCCTCAACAGCTTATGGATGATATCTATCAAAAAGCATACCTGAGAAAAAACCATGAAAGAATTCAGCTTGACTATTGTTTTGTTGTGACCGATGGTGTTGGTATTCTGGCAGTTGATACAATCGGTTATAATATTCCAATTCGTAAGAGCCGATTAATTCCTAGACAGGAACAACTGGTCTACGAAATGATCAGCACCCATGAACACACAAAATATAAATTTTCCGGACCTTCGATAGATAAGGACTTTCATATTCTATCGCCGGAGCCAATGTTAATGACAGGACTAACAAGGAAAGAACGACAATTAAAACAGCTATTATTTATGGCACTTGATCAATTATTTGCTTCTAACAATGAGGCTGAAATTCGCTATTGGTTCACTGAATGGTGTCCTGAACGCTATCCGGTCATTCAAGAATTGAATTTTGCCGATGCATGGGAGCAGCTTTACGAGGAAATAAAATACGGCTGGACTAAAAAGCATGAAATTTTTTGTGAGAATTTAATAAAGGGACAACCATTTTTTGAAAAGCTTTGGGAGATGGAGCATGGTCCGAAGGTAAATTAAAAAAGCCTGACCCAAAAGGTGTGAACAACATACCTTTTGGAGGTCAGGCTTTTTTATTTCTATTTTCTGCCGCGGCCTAGTCCCATTGCAGTTTCCATTTTCTTTAGGGTAACACTTGCCACTTGATTCGCTTTTTCTGCCCCTCGATCTAAAATATCATCCAATTCAGTTGATTCCATTAAGTTATAGTATCTTTCTTGAATTGGTTTGAAGAAATTCACTACAACTTCAGCTAAATCACCTTTAAATGCGCCATAGCCCTTGCCATCGTACATTGCTTCTAGCTCTGCTATCGATTTTTCGCCCAAAATGGAATAAATCGATAGGAGATTTGAAATGCCGGGTTTATTTTCTCTGTCAAATTTTACAATTCCGTCTGAATCCGTTACGGCACTTTTGATCTTTTTCGCCATTTGCTTTGGATCATCAAGCGGTGTGATAAAGGCCTTAGTATTTGGATCGGATTTGCTCATTTTTTTTGTAGGCTCCTGAAGTGACATAATCCGTGCTCCTACTTTCGGAATGCGGACATCCGGGATTGTTAAAACGTCCTGGAATTTTTTGTTGAAACGTTCAGCTAGATCCCGAGTAAGTTCCATATGCTGCTTTTGATCTTCACCAACCGGGACAAGATCGGCATTATATAACAAGATATCGGCAGCCATTAAAGGCGGGTACGTTAATAAACTTGCAGAAACGGCTTCTTTTCCTGCAGATTTATCCTTAAACTGAGTCATACGTTCCAGTTCACCAATATAGGAAACACATTGCATCATCCATCCAGCTTGGGCATGGGCTGGAACCTCGGATTGAATAAATAAGGTTGCCTTTTCTGGGTCAAGTCCCACTGCAAGATACAACGCAGCTAAACTGCGGATGTTTTTCCTTAATGTCGCAGGGTCTTGGGGAACGGTAATCGCATGCTGATCAACAATACAAAAAAAACAGTTATATTCATTCTGCAATTCAACAAATTGCTTCAAAGCCCCAATGTAGTTGCCAAGCGTAATTGTTCCGCTTGGCTGTATACCTGAAAATATCGTTTTCATGAAAATCCTCCTAAAAAATATGTAAATAAAAAAAGCCACTCATCCCAATACTGTAGGGACGAATGGCTCGCGGTACCACCCTAATTACTCATAAAGAGTCACTTAAGCTCCACATCCATCTTATTTGACGGCGGGATTCTCTTTAACGCAGAGATACGTCTATTCCTACTAGTTCCAATCCTTGATTAAAGGTTCAGAAAGAAGCTCAGGAAGCCCATTCCGTATAATTCACGTGTTTGTTTCCACCAGCCACAAACTCTCTAAAAACGGTATTATACGTACTATTCTTTCGTCATTGCTTTATTCCTATTTTATCATTATTTCCCATTATATATGATTTGTATAGATGTTTTCAAGTTAGTTAACCATAATAAGCGACGAGGGCTAATACCATGAACAGACCAGTCACTAGTCCGTGAAATAAAAGCGGCTTATTATCAAATGTTACTATCTCGGATAAGGAGGGAATCTCTTTGAAATTTCGTTTCCTATCTTTGGAAAAGACAAGATTAAATGACTTTCCAATTACATCATAAAAACCGCTTTGAATCGTATAGACCAATAAGAAGGTAAGTAATAAGGCTGAAGAAACATAAAAAGATATATTAATATAGCTAATTAAGGAAATTTTCCGATAAAAAATAAAGGAAAAAATTAAAATAGCAAATTGTGTAAGCGCAACCAATAATGCTCTTTTCTTTATTTTGGAGAACACGATTAACCTCCGGAATTGTGATATTATAAGGGTTTTTCTTAAAAAAAACACCTTATAAGAGTAAAGTATAACACAGTTATTTCCCAGTCAAACGTAAAAATTGTTGCTATTGTGTAAATAATTTTTAAAAAAGTAATGTACATTAATTTAAAAATATGTATAATAGGGAATGTAGTAATTTTTCAGAATAATAGAAAAGGGAGGTCTACTAGTGAAGAAATCAAAACTTTCACTACTTTTAATTCTAACACTAGTTCTAAGCATGTTCCTTGCTGCATGTAGCGGTGGTGGCAAGAAGAACGAAGGTAAAGAGACAGACAAAGGCGGCGGCGAAAAAGCTGCTGAAGAACAACTTGCAGATGAGCAAGTACTTAACGTACTTGAATCTTCTGAGATTCCAGCAATGGACAGCGTATTAGCAGAAGATACAATCGGTTTTACCATGATCTCTGCGACACAAGAAGGTCTATATCGTTTAGACCCAGACCAAAAGGTTATTCCTGGAATTGCTGAAGCTGCTCCAGAATTTAATGAGGACAATACTGTTCTTACAATCAAATTGAAAAAAGATGTTAAGTGGGCAGATGGTACACCTGTAACTGCAAAGGACTTCGTTTATTCTTGGCAGCGTGCAATTAACCCTGACACTGCTTCTCCATACGGACCATACTTCATGGAAGGCAAAATCAAAAATGCCTCTGAAATCGTTAAAGGTGAAGCAAAAATTGAAGATTTAGGTATTGTTGCGAAAGATGACAACACTTTGGAAATTACGTTAGTAAGACCAATTCCTTATATTGAATCTTATCTGACTTTCCCATTGTTCTACCCGCAAAACCAAAAGTTTGTTGAAGCACAAGGCGACAAATATGCTTCTTCAGCAGCTAACCTGATTTCAAACGGTCCTTTCAAAATGACCAAGTGGGATGGCCCAACTGCAACTGAGTGGGTATTAGAAAAGAACGAAAATTACTGGGATGCTAAAAACGTTACGTTAACTAAAATTAACTTTAACGTATCAAAAGACCCGCAAGCATCTGCTAACGCCTTTACTGCTGGTGAAGCAGATATCACGCCTAAACTTGCACAAGCAGCAATCCTTTCTCAATATGAAGGTGATCCTGCATTATTACAATACCAAGAGCCATCTATTTTCTGGATCAAAATGAACCAGACAAATCCAGCTCTTAAAAACGAAAATATCCGTCGTGCAATTGCACTTGCTGTTGACAAACAAGCTCTAGTTGATGATGTATTAGCAAATGGATCAATTCCTGCTAACTTCGTTGTTCCAAAAGGATTTACTTTCTTTGAAGGTAAAGATTTCCGTACTAAAGAAAACGAATTCTTGAAAACAGATAAAGACGAAGCTAAGAAGCTTTGGGAAAAAGGTTTACAAGAACTTGGTGTTAAAGAAGTTAAGCTAGTTTACGTTGGTGGCGACACTGAAACTTCTAAACTTTCTGACGCATTCGTAAGAGATCAGTTAGAAGGTACACTTACAGGTTTAAAACTTGATGTTCAACCAGTGCCTTTCAAAATCCGTATTGACCGTGAAAACAATAAAGACTATGATCTATTGTTCGGCGGCTGGGGTCCAGACTATGCTGACCCAATGACATTCATGGATCTTTGGTTAACAGGCGGAAGTCACAATAACATGGCGTACAGCAATGCTGAGTTTGACAAGATGATTCAATCTGCAAACGAAGAAACTGACTTAGCTAAGCGTTGGAAGACATTGCAAGACGCTGAAAAAATGATGCTAGAAGATGATGCAGCTGTTGCTCCAATGTATCAGCGTTCAGTTAACCTATTAATCCAACCTACGGTTAAAGGTTTTGCACACCATGCCTTTGGACCAGATTATAGCTATCAGTGGATTAAGATTACAAAATAAGCTATACTAACCAAATAAAGAAAGAGAGTATATTTAAAAGATATACTCTCTTTTTCCCTGTATTGGAATTGTCGAAAAATGACGAATTTTACAAATTAGGAGGTGTAGGCATGGCCAAATATCTTGTGCAGCGTTTTATTTATATGTTACTTACACTGTTCATCGTTGCATCCGTTACTTTTTTCCTCATGAAGCTAATTCCTGGAAGCCCGTTTAATAACTTTCAAAAGCTATCAGTGGTCCAGCAGAACATTTTGTTGGATAAATATAACCTAAATGACCCCGTGCCTGTTCAATATTTCAACTATATGAAGAATCTAGCACAAGGGGATTTAGGCGTATCATTTCAATTTAATAATACCCCTGTATCAGAACTACTTGGAAACCGAATTGGCCCATCTGCTGTATTAGGTGTACAAGCAATGGTATTTGGTGCGATCATTGGAATCTTTTTAGGTGCTATTGCAGCATTAAGGCAAAATACATGGATTGACTACACATCCACTTTCCTTGCGGTTGTAGGTAAGTCTATTCCTTCATTTATTTTCGCCGGGCTGCTCCAATATTACGTAGCAGTTAAGTTAGGGTGGTTACCAGTTATGTTGTGGCGGGGACCGGAATATACCATCCTTCCTACAATCGCCTTAGCCATGTTCCCAATTTCGATTGCAGCACGTTTTATGCGTACTGAGATGATTGAAGTGTTAGGGTCTGATTACATTACATTGGCTAGAGCAAAGGGCGCCAGCTATTGGCAAATAAGCATTAAGCATGCACTTAGAAATGCGCTAATCCCAGTTGTTACGGTATTAGGACCTTTAGCGGTCAGCTTAATGACAGGATCTTTAGTTATTGAAAAAATATTCGCTGTTCCTGGTTTAGGGGAACAATTCGTAAAATCGATTTCCACAAATGATTATCCAGTTATTATGGGTACGAATCTTCTTTTTGCCCTTTTATTTGTGGTTGTCATCTTAGTGGTAGATATTCTATATGGAATTATTGATCCGCGTATTCGTATTTCGGGGGGGAAAGCTAAATGATCAACAAAGAAAACATCATTTCAAAAGATATGTTTGCGCCCGCCCATATCGATCCATCAAAAAGTGAGAAAATTGCTAAACCGAGCTTGAACTTCTGGCAGGATTCTTGGCTTCGTGTCCGAAAAAATAAAGGTGCCGTTTTGAGCATGATCCTTCTTGTGCTTTTCATCATTATGGCCTTTGTTGGTCCGTTACTAACACCTTATGAATACGACGCTCAAAATACAAAGCACAACAATCTGCCGCCAAGAATCCAAGGTCTTGAAAATGTCCACTGGCTTCCTTTTGATGGTACATTACAGAGACGGAATGGCACAGAGTATAACGCCTATGAGGTACGGAAGATAGATGCTTATTATTGGTTTGGTACAGACAGTTTAGGACGTGACCTTTTTGCCCGTGTTTGGAAAGGTACACAAATTTCCCTATTAATTGCGTTTTTAGCAGCGTTAATCGATATGGTTATCGGAGTAACGTATGGAGCGGTATCAGGTTATGTAGGCGGCAAAGTTGATAGTTTCATGCAGCGGATTATTGAGATACTCGTAGGTATTCCAAATCTAATTGTCGTTGTGTTAATGATTATGGTTTTAAAACCAGGTATTTTTCCAATCGTTATTGCGTTAACCATTACTGGGTGGACTAGTATGGCGCGTGTAGTCCGGGCGCAGGTTTTAAAATTTAAAGGTCAAGAATTTGTATTGGCAGCCAAAACATTAGGGGCAGCGGATTCTTCTATCGTTTTTAAGCATATGATTCCAAATATGTTCGGTGTCATTATTATTAATACAATGTTTTCGATTCCAAATGCAATTTTCTTCGAAGCATTTTTAAGTTTTATCGGATTAGGATTACAAGATCCGCATGCATCCTTAGGTTCATTAGTAGAAGATGGTTTCAAATCAATGATTGCATTCCCGTACCAAATGATTATTCCATCGATCATGATTGCATTAATCATGGTATGTTTCAACCTCGTTGCGGACGGTTTACGTGATGCACTAGATCCAAAAATGCGAGATTAGAGGGCAGGTGAATGGTAGTGGAGAAAATCTTAGAAGTAAAAAATTTAAATATATCGTTTCATACCTTTGCTGGTGAAGTAAAAGCAATCAGAGGTGTCAGCTTTGATTTGCTTAAAGGGGAAACGTTAGCAATAGTTGGTGAGTCAGGATCGGGGAAATCTGTCACAACAAAATCAATTATGCGGTTGCTTCCCGAACATAATTCGGAAATCAAAGGTGGAGAAATCCTGTTTGGTGGAAAAGACCTCACAAAATTAAGTGACAAACAAATGCAGAAAATTCGGGGGAAAGAAATTTCAATGATCTTCCAGGATCCAATGACTTCATTGAACCCGACGATGAAAATAGGCAACCAAATCATGGAGCCGTTAATTAAGCATCAAAACATGAGCAGGCATGCTGCCAGACAAAGAGCATTAGAATTGTTAAAGCTGGTTGGTATTCCGAAACCGGAAATTCGTATCGATCAATATCCACATCAATTTTCCGGCGGTATGAGACAAAGGGTTGTTATTGCGATTGCATTAGCATGCAATCCAAAGGTATTAATTGCTGATGAGCCGACAACAGCACTTGACGTGACCATCCAGGCGCAAATTTTAGAATTGATGAAAGACCTGCAAAAGAAAATTGATACATCGATTATTTTTATCACCCATGATTTGGGGGTAGTTGCCAATGTAGCGGACCGTGTTGCCGTTATGTATGGCGGTAAGATAGTTGAAATCGGTACAGCAGACGAAATATTCTATAATCCGCAGCATCCATATACATGGGGATTAATCAGCTCGATGCCGGATATGGAAACAGAAGATGAAGAGTTATATTCAATTCCGGGTACTCCGCCTGATTTATTAGAGCCTCCTAAAGGAGATGCCTTTGCACCGCGGAATGCTTATGCTATGAAAATTGATTTGGAGCAGGAGCCGCCATTCTTTAAGGTATCCGATACCCATTATGCAGCGACTTGGCTGTTGCATCCGGATGCACCTAAGGTGGAACCGCCTGAAGCTGTTAAAAGGCGTCAAAATCAATTTGTTGGCGCAAAGGGGGGGAAATAGATGGCAGAAAGAAAAAAATTACTCGAAATCAAAAATTTAAAGCAATATTTTAATGAAGGAAAACCCAATGAAGTAAAGGCAGTCGATAATGTATCCTTTGATATTTATAAAGGAGAAGTTATGGGACTTGTTGGTGAATCCGGCTGCGGCAAATCGACAACTGGACGGACTATTATTCGTTTGTACGATGCTACTGGCGGGGAAGTCTTGTATGATGGAGTTAATGTTCACGGCAAGAAATCCAAGAAAGACTTGAAGCAATTTAACCGTAAGATGCAAATGATTTTCCAAGACCCATACGCATCATTAAACCCTCGTTTGAAAATTGCTGATGTTATTGCCGAGGGAATTGATATTCATGGTCTTGCTTCTTCCAGACAGGATCGAATGGAACGCGTCTATAACCTGCTTGAAACAGTTGGCTTGAATCGTGAGCATGCTAACCGCTATCCGCATGAGTTTTCCGGCGGTCAGCGTCAACGGATTGGAATTGCCCGTGCTTTAGCTGTTCAGCCAGAGTTTATTATTGCGGATGAGCCAATCTCAGCATTGGACGTTTCCATTCAGGCTCAGGTCGTTAACCTAATGAAAAAGCTGCAGCATGAAAAAGAGTTAACTTATTTATTTATTGCCCATGACTTATCAATGGTTAAATACATTAGTGATCGTATCGGTGTTATGTATTTTGGTAAAATGGTCGAACTGACAACAGCTGAAGAACTTTACCGTAATCCACTGCATCCGTATACTCAATCATTATTGTCTGCCATCCCGGTTCCTGACCCAATCAGTGAACGCACTAGGAAGCGGAAGTCTTATGATCCGGCTAGTCATAATTATGAGGACAATGAACCAGTTGAATTTCGTGAAGTGACTCCAGGGCACTTTGTACTATGTTCAGAAAAAGAGTACAAGCAATATCAAGCACAATCAAGATGAAAAAAGACGATCTCTGCTATTGAGATCGTCTTTATCCTTGATATCAGAAATTATTTTTTCTTGCCGCCAACTTGTTTCCAGCCTGTTTGGAATTTGGCACTTTGATCGACAAATTCAGTGCGTCGTTTTCCACCAAATACCCTTTCACCCAATCCATTTGTAATGGGACCCATTAACGCTGTAATCCCTATGACCAACAGAGCAACAATCGAGAAATCTGTTATGTATGCAACCATGTTCGTCCCTCCATTCGTAGCAATCAATAATTTCCCCTACAGTCTATTTTAAAAGAAATCAACATGGAATGAAAGAGGAAAATAACAAAGGGCAATCTAAGTTAAGTTAAATAATGAATGCGTTTTCAATTAACTGTTTTAAATGAGAATTCTTTCAATTACCCACAAAAAAAGGCCTGTCCAAGCGAATATTATGTGAATGAAAAAAAAGATTTCTATAAATTTTTCAAGAGAATACCCTAAAAAAATGTGAAACTTTTCCGAGACTTATACGTCATATATAGTAGGACTTGTTAAAATAATTGTTTTTTTATGACGTTTAATATTTTTTAAAAAAGGATACCTTTTTCAAGGGTTGTGGTGTATAATTAATGATATAAATTACTTATTTATAATAATTTTAATTTTACATTGTTAGATTAACTTATCTCTATATACTGGTTACCTTATAGATTAGTAAATATTAGAGGAGTGTGAAAAACGGATGGTTACACTTTACACCTCACCAAGTTGTACATCATGTCGAAAGGCAAAATCATGGCTCGAAGAGCATGAGATTCCATACAAAGAAAGAAATATTTTCTCAGAGCCGTTATCTATGGAAGAAATAAAGGAAATTTTACGAATGACAGAAGATGGAACTGACGAAATTATCTCAACGAGATCCAAAACTTTTCAAAAGTTGGATGTAAATTTGGATACTATGCCGCTGCAGGATTTGTTCAAATTAATTAAAGAGAATCCAGGATTGCTGCGCCGGCCGATTATTATCGATGAGAAACGTCTCCAAGTTGGCTATAATGAGGATGAAATCCGCCGCTTCTTGCCAAGAAAGGTTAGAACATTCCAATTGCGTGAAGCGCAAAGAATGGTAAATTAATTGAATAACAAAAGGGCTTCCAATGGAAGCCCTTTTTAAATTGAACCATTTGATGTTTCCTTTTTAATTTGTTATAATAAAAGGAATATCTAATTAAGATATATCCCTTTAAGGTTTCATTAATCCCTGTTCATATGAAAATAGGCAGATGTAGGGTTTTTGTGTTTTTAAGTTTTTTATTTCCCTTATTAGTTTATTTATCATAAAATGTAAGTACCAGAAATGCTTAAGCATTATCTGCTGGGGGTATTTAGTCCCTTCAATATGGACAATGGAAGGGAGAGGTTTAAATGGAAATTGAGCGCATCAATGAGAACACGGTAAAATTTTATATTTCTTATGGTGATATAGAAGAGAGAGGCTTTGATCGCGAGGAAATTTGGTACAATCGAGAACGAAGCGAAGAACTCTTTTGGGAAATGATGGATGAAGTCCACGATGACGAGGATTTTGTCGTTGAAGGTCCGCTTTGGATTCAGGTTCAGGCATTGGATAAAGGACTAGAAGTTTTAGTGACTAAAGCACAGATTTCAAAAGATGGTCAAAAATTCGAACTCCCAATTCCGAATGATAAACTAAAAGATCTTCCTGTTGATGAAAAGATAGAAGAGCTATTAGATCAGCATTTTAATCCGAACTATTCGGAAGACGAGGATTTGCTTGATGAAGAAATATTAGAGTTTATCCTTAGCTTTAGGGATTTTGAAGATGTGATCAGCCTATCGAAGCGTCCTGGACTGGATAATATCGTTACTAAGCTATATCATTTTGAAGGAAAATATTATCTATATACGGAATTTCCGGAAGATTCATTTGAAGAAGATGAAATTGATGACCTGTTAAGTATCCTCCTTGAATATGGGAATGAAACACAGCTGACCATTCATCGACTTCAAGAATACGGTAAAGAAATTATTTCGGAAAATGTTTTTTCAGAGTTGAGAAAACATTTTGGCTAAATAAGATACCGATTTCACATCTGAAATCGGTATTTTAGCTTGAAGTAGGTTTTTTGGTGGGGTGAATTATTTGAAAAACACGGTAAGGGTTGTTATATATTTAGCAGTGCTTTCCGTACTATTGTTTTTCTTTAAGGATCGGTTGGAGAGCGGTGTACTAGGATTCTTAAGTGTATTAATTTCGCTGTCCGTCATCTTTATAGGATTTGTGATTTTTTTAGAAAATCGACACCCGGCCCAAACCATCACTTGGCTGATTGTCCTTGGCAGTTTCCCGCTTGTTGGATTTATTTTTTATTTGCTGTTTGGCCGAAACTATCGAAAAGAACGGATATTTCGCAAAAAGTATTTCCTTGATAAACAGGCCTTTTTGACTGTTGAAGGGGACGATGATCCTAGAAGTGAAGAAAAACTGGAGTTAATGGGTGAGCATCAAGGGAAATTATTTAAACTGGCACAAAAGCTGGCTAACAGCCCGATTTCTTTCGATACTGCCACCAAGGTTTTAACCAATGGGGAAGAAACCTTTCGGCATATTCTTGAAGAATTAAAACGGGCCAGGCATCATATCCATATGGAATATTATATTTTTCGGCATGACCAAATTGGCCAGGAAATAAAAAACATATTAATACAAAAAGCAAATGAAGGTGTAAAAATCCGCTTTATGTTTGATGCAGTCGGTTCCTGGCAGCTTTCAAAGGCCTTTATTAATGATCTTAAAAGCGCAGGTATTGAAACGGTGTCATTTGGGCCTGTTAAATTACCGTTTTTAAATAATAAATTTAACTTTCGCAATCATCGGAAAATTATTGTGATTGATGGAAATATTGGCTTTGTCGGGGGATTAAATATCGGTGATGAGTATTTGGGAAGAGACAAGGATATTGGCTTTTGGCGAGATACTCATTTAATGCTCAGAGGCGAAGCTGTGCGGACACTTCAACTAATCTTTCTTCAAGATTGGTATTACATGACAAATCATAGTTTTTTGACAGCTGAGTATCTATCACCGCAAATTGATGATAAGAGTCATGGCGGAGTTCAGTTAATTGCTGGCGGCCCAGATAATGTACATAGCGTTATAAAAAACATCTTTTTCTCCATGATTGGTTCGGCCAGTCAATCAGTTTGGATTGCCTCACCCTATTTTATCCCGGATGAGGATATCTTTTCAGCGATTAAGGTTGCGGCCTTGAGTGGCATTGATGTAAGGCTGCTGGTTCCAAATCGTCCGGATAAGCGCATCGTGTTTCATGCATCCCGATCCTATTTCCCGGAATTGTTGGAAGCAGGAGTTAAGATATATGAATACGAACGCGGCTTTATGCATAGTAAAATTGTAATTGTAGATGGAGAACTGGCTTCGATCGGTACATCGAATATGGACATGAGAAGCTTTCATTTAAACTTTGAGGTCAACGCTTTCCTGTTCCGGACTAAAAGTGCGCAGAAGCTTGTAGCTGAATATTTAAATGATCTAGAGTACTCGAAACAATTGGACTTAAAAGCATTTCAAAAGCGTCATATTGGATTTAGATTATTAGAATCCACGGCAAGGCTGCTTTCCCCTTTGCTCTAAGAAACTCGCCCGAGAGAGGCGGGTTTTTTTGCTTTTAAAAAGGATTTTGGCAATATTTGTCGAATAATAACTGGGAAAGGAGAGTTGCCAATGTTTACAGCACAAACAAAAGCAGGTAATATCGTCTGTTTGGCAAATGTGCAATCAAAGGAAACGCTAATGAGGCTGAGAAATTATGAAGAGTTTATCTGTCCGGTATGCGGTGAGCCTGTCTTATTAAAATTGGGAGAACTGCGGATGTTTCATTTTGCCCATAAAAGCGGGTATACGTGTCAAGAGGCCTATGAACGGGAAACAATCACACATATGGAAGGAAAGTTTCAGCTATATCAATGGCTTGCAGGCCAAAGAATACCTTGTATTCTTGAATATTACGACAGCAACATTAGGCAGCGGCCTGACATCCTGTTCCATTATCAGGGAAAAAAATATGCGTTAGAATTTCAATGCTCGTCAATACCGGAAACAGTATTTATCAAACGTACGACAACCTATCTGGAACATGATTATACACCGCTTTGGATTCTTTCCAACCACCATCTTCAACCCAATGCTAAGGGGATACTTCCTCTATCTCAGTTTCATTACTTATTCTTACGAACTTCAGCCTCACACCATTCTTATATACCCGCTTATTGTCCAAAAACCAAAAATTTCCATATTGTAAATTCGATCATACCGTATTCCATAAAAAATGCTTTCGTCCGACATTCTCGCTACCCGCTTCAGAAGACAGTAGTAGGAGACCTATTGGAGCCAAATGCCAGCCCAAATTATCAAAGATACACAAGTTGGGTTAGGGAAATTGAAAACTATTCTTTAAAATGGGCGCTACATTCCGGAGCCGGTCATCATGTGTTTCTGCAAGAGCTTTATAAACATCAACTTAATCTCTTTTTATTGCCCCCAGAACTCGGCCTGCCTTTGACCCACTCCTTTTACATTACCACTGCGCCGATCATTTGGCAGACCTATCTTTATCTTGATCTCATTGCGAATAAGAATCCCGGCGATCCCATCACAATAAAAGAAGTAATCTGGAGGTTAAATAAACGAATAAGCACAAAAGAAATTATACCTCGGCATTTGCCTCAGTTGGAAAGGCCAGATCCAATGGTTCCAGTCCTGGAGTATTTCCAGCAACTTATTGCGTTCGGTATTCTTACAAGAAAAAGTGCGACTGTTTGTCAAATATCCCGGAAAATCAATATTCCTAAGTCCAATCGAGAAAAGGAAGAGGCAAAACAAATTTTCCAACAAAAGAATAAGCAGTTTTTAATTTAGAGATAAATGAATACAAGTCAATGGGCATAATATAGGAAACTGCATAACATTTTTTAAGCATAATGAAGGAAATAGATTGAATAAAAAGAATATAATGAAATAGTACTACATTTTTAATGATGAATTGGAATGGAGGGTTTGAAAATGGCAAATGAAGCTGCTGTAAAATCATTGCCGGCAAGAAGTGAAATACCTGTTGAAGATACGTGGAAATTAGAAGATATTTTTGCCAGCGACGAGCAATGGGAAAAAGAATTTCAAGAGGTGAAGAACTTAATCCCTGGAATTAAAGAATTTGAAGGGAAGCTGGGGACCAGTTCTGAAACTCTATACCAAGCACTTCAGTTCCAAGATCACCTAATGGAACGGCTAGGCAAACTATATACATATTCCCACATGAGATATGACCAGGATACAACCAATTCCTTTTACCAGGGGCTGGATGATCGGATAAAAAATCTTTACTCGCAGGCAGCGAGTCAACTGGCCTTTATTGTACCTGAATTGCTGTCTATTGAGGAAACCCAATTGAATGGCTTTCTAACAGAAAAGCCCGAGTTAAAGCTTTATGAGCATGCTTTAGAGGAAATTAACCTGCAACGGCCGCATGTACTGAGCGCAGAACAGGAAGCACTGCTAGCCGAAGCTGGCGAAGTGATGAATGCCTCGAGCAACACGTTTGGCATGTTAAATAATGCTGATTTGGAATTCCCATCCATTAAGGACGAGAACGGGGAAGAAGTGGAGATCACCCACGGCCGCTACATTCGTTTCTTGGAGAGTGAAGACCAGCGTGTAAGAAGGGATGCCTTTAAGGCAGTTTATAAAACATACGGGGATTTTAAAAATACTTTTGCGAGCACACTGAGCGGAAATATTAAAAAGGACAATTTCTACGCAAGAGTCAGGAACTATGATTCTGCCCGTCATTCCGCGCTGGCGGCAAATAATATTCCAGAGTCGGTTTACGAAACACTAGTCAATACAGTAAATGAAAACCTCCATCTTCTGCATCGTTATGTCAAGCTTCGCAAAAAGGTGTTAGGGTTGGATGAACTCCATATGTATGACCTTTATACTCCGCTTGTTAAAGACGTAAAGATGGAAATTAAATATGAGGAAGCAAAAGATTTGGTCATTAAAGGCCTGGAACCGCTTGGTGAAGAGTATTCCGGTATTTTAAAGGAAGGCTTCGAAAATCGCTGGGTTGATGTCCATGAGAATAAGGGTAAGCGCAGCGGAGCCTATTCCTCAGGAGCGTATGGAACCCATCCGTATATCCTGATGAACTGGCAGGATAATGTCAATAACTTATTTACACTAGCTCATGAATTCGGCCATTCCGTGCATAGTTACTATACTCGGAAGACTCAGGCCTTTCCATATGGTGATTATTCGATTTTTGTGGCTGAAGTGGCTTCTACCTGTAATGAAGCACTGCTTAATCATTATCTCTTAAAAACCATCGATGATGAACAGAAACGAATTTATCTGTTAAATCATTATTTAGAGGGCTTTAGAGGGACGGTGTTCCGCCAAACCATGTTCGCGGAATTCGAGCATCTCATCCACCAAAAAGCACAAAATAATGAAGCGCTGACTGCGGACGCATTAACACAACTTTACTATGACCTGAATAAAAAATATTTTGGCGAAGAGGATATTGTGATTGATGAAGAAATTGGCTTGGAATGGGCAAGAATTCCACACTTTTATTACAACTATTATGTTTATCAATATGCTACCGGTTTTAGTGCGGCCACCGCGTTAAGCAAGCAAATCCTGGAGGAAGGCGAGCCTGCGATTAAACGTTATATTGAATTCCTCAGTGCCGGAAGCTCTGATTACCCAATCGAGGTACTTAAAAAAGCCGGTGTCGATATGACAAGCGCTGACCCAATTAAGAATGCATGTAAAGTATTTGAAGAAAAACTGAATGAACTTGAACAGCTTTTATCATAAAGAAAGGGATGGCGTCAAAGTGGCGCCATCCTTTTAAAATCCCTTAAATCTTTTTCTGTCGTTAATCAACACAATTGGAATAAAAATAGCGATTAATAGAAGAGGTATACTGATGAACAACGGGAAAATCTTCATTAAAGCCAATAGATGAAGGAAGAAAGCTATGATAAAAAACAGTACAACTAATACGCTTGAAAACTTTTTCAATATAATTTCACCTCTTTGTAGAATCCTTTTTAAAACTTCTTTATAACATGTCTATTGTCGATTTTGTGAAAGTATGATTATTTGACAATATTGTGAAACAAGACACAAGGATATTGTCATGAACTTGCACCCCGTGCTATATTAAATACGTGAAGTTGATCACAACAAACATATACCCCTTTGTTTGACCGTGAAAAATTTCTCCCATCCCCTTTGTTCGTATTAATAGAAAAATGCCTTGCAGCGGAAACTGCAAGGCATTTTCGTTTTTACGGAATAATAACAAAAATGCCGGACATCTATGCCGGCATTTATCTATTCATCAATGTACCGCCAAAATGTTCCGTATTTTGCCGGGATTTGTTCAACCACTTGCTTTAGGACCAACTTTTTCATTTCCCGCTCAATTTGGGATACCGTCATGTTATAAACAACCGCTATTTCTTTTGAAGCGACAAACCTGAATATCTTCAGGAAGTTCTCCAATGGTGGAGGGGATGATTTAACTGGCACCTCAGTCAACATTTCCTCTAGGATTTGTACATACACTTCATACGGGTAACTGCCAGTAATCTTAATTCCCTCATCCTCGACATTTTCATTAAAAAAGACAAGAGTCGGGATTTCATGGACATCCATTTCGGAAGTGATTTGCAAATCATTTTGAAAGGCCTTCGCCGCTGAATCCGAATGTATATCTTTGAGGAATTCTTCCACATCAAGTCCAGCATTTTCGGCGCAGGCCTTTAATACTTCCATTCTTGAAATATTTTGCTTTTCTAAGAATAACAGTTCCTGCACTCTGCGTAAAAAGCGGATACCTGCACGTCTTCCTTGAAGTTCGGCAGCTTTTATAGCAATTGAAACGTTATAAGGAGCGTCGACAGGATTTTTCTGCCACAGGCTGCCATCACATGACATTCCTGACCTGCTAGCCGTTTTTTCCCATAGTTCAGCCAAACTTTCGTAATTTTTCTTTTTGCTAAGATTTAAATCTGCCAATCTTCCACTTAAAATATGCTTTAGCGAAAAGTATCGTCCGTATTCAATCTGAAGTTTCTTCAAGTTGGGTTCAAGGGCCCAGCATTCCGGACATAACGGGTCAATAAACATGTAGATTTCAAGCGGTTTTTTATCACCGCCGCTGCAATGATGCTTTGAACCTTGAGACCAGAAATTATTCACGGCTTTCACCCATATCTTGTTCATTGTCTGGCGTATTAATCATATGTTGAGCCGTTAAATAAAGGCGGGAATAAAATTCGTTCCTCAAGCTGCCTGATAATCCAACCTCATCCATTGCTTGGGACATGCAGGAAAGCCATGCTTTTGAACGAGTTGGCGTGACTGGAAATGGCAGATGGCGGGCACGCATCATCGGATGACCGTGTTCCTCGGTATATAACGGCGGTCCGCCTAAATACTGGGTTAAAAATTGCTTCTGTTTGCGGGTGATTTCCGTAAAATCATTCGGGAAAATCGGAGCAAGATCAGGATGTTGTGCAACAAGGCCATAAAATGTTTCAACCAGACGATGGAGGGTTTCTTCCCCAATGGCCTCAAAAGGTGTTACGCTTTTCTTAATCATGTTGACAACTCCTCTAATTACTTTATAACAATTTTTTACAAAGCCTTCTATAATATCACTGTTTGTTTTATTTTATCAATGCCCATTTCATATCTCAAATTTCTTGCCTTGAAATAGTAGTTTCTCACCATATTTACAATATTAATCTGCGTATTTTTGCTCGTAAAACCGGCGAATCTTGTTTTTGGTTTTCCGAGTCGGTATGCCAAAGCTCTTAAGTAACGATAAAAAACTATTTTTACCATGCTCTTCGTCATTTACCTCAAGCTCTAGTTCATAATCCTCAGTATTTAGATAAAGGCTGTGGTCAAGAACAAGCAGTCCCTTATTATAATCTACTTCTACACGGTTTGTAATCATGGAACCAAAGTACCCGAGATTTGAAAAAGGAATTCCCAACTTTTCGATTATTTGCTGGATTTCCCCTGTTGGTAGCTTGTTAAACTGTATAGCTTTAAGGGCCTCCTCTTCACTTAATGGCTGATTTGTCTCGAGCAGTCCAACATCTGCTGGTTGCTTTAAGGTCATTTCATACCCATTCGGCTTCTTCCTGATCCTGAGAGCGGAACCAAGTGATTTTAAGGCAAATTCACTACTATCGAAATAGTGGTTTTCCTGAGAAAAAATCTGCCTTTTGTCGATGTTAAATTCGTTGAGCAATTTTTCGTATTCATCTTTTGTAAGCATATTTTTGAATTCTATTTCAATGTTTTGTGACATCATTATGTTCCTTTCGAGGGTTTCATTTCTACATTATCTCATTTTAAAATCAAACTGCAATCCTTGGGAGAAAGGGTGTAATTATGCTAAAATAGGGAGGAAGATGGAGGTGCGCAGCTGAAAATGATGAAGAAGAAACGTATAACTGTAGAGAAGGCGGATATTACTGCCAACAAGCTGCTGATTATTGGAGATGAAACACTTAAAGATCTGCAACCAGCGGGACAGATTCTCGTCGATTCAGATAACTTTTCCTTTATTTACTTAATGGAGGGGCAAGTTGAGTATACATATATCGTTTTACCTGAAGGGATATGGCCGATATTGAAAAAAGCACTTGATGAGGCTTTGCCAGTATATATTACATATGAAGATGTACATATACAGTTAAGTGATTTTCTTGAAGAATTGGACTATGTGATTAGCAACATTAAAGGAAATAGCAATTATGGCAAAGAAATGGTTGCGAAAGTTGAAGAGATTTTTCATTCTTAATTTGTTATCGTTGAGGTGTAGTCATGAAGCATTGGGATCAATTTTTGGCACCATATAAACAGGCCGTTAATGAGTTGAAAATAAAATTAAAAGGGATGAGAGGGCAATTCGAACTCGATTCTAGCCATTCACCAATCGAATTTGTGACCGGCAGGGTTAAACCGATTGCCAGCATCCTTGATAAGGCCAATCAAAAAGGCATCCCGCTTGACAAACTGGAAGAAGAAATGCAGGATATTGCCGGCATGCGAATCATGTGTCAGTTTGTCGAAGATATCCGCCGTGTTGTGGGATTATTAAGAAAGCGCAATGATTTTGAAATTGTCGAAGAAAGAGATTATATTTCCCATGAAAAGACCAGTGGGTATCGTTCTTATCATGTCGTCATCGCCTATCCTGTTCAAACCATACATGGCGAAAAGAAGATTTTAGCCGAAATTCAAATCAGAACCTTGGCTATGAATTTTTGGGCCACAATTGAGCACTCACTTAATTATAAATATAAGGGTGCATTTCCTGCCGATATCAGAATGCGGCTGCAGCGAGCTGCTGAGGCTGCCTTCCAACTAGATAAGGAAATGTCGTTAATTCGTGGTGAGATTCAAGAGGCCCAGGCCTTTTTTTCAAGAAAGAAAGAATTGACCGGGGAAGAAAATAAATGAAAACTCGCGGACTGGCAAGTCCGTTAGGACGAAGACAGAGGCGTAGTTGAATTTATGCGCGCGAAGCTGAGATGAAAAATTCTGATTAGCCAAATGAAAAGCGGAAGCATACCAAAATAAGGGGTTATCGAGATGAAGTTTGCCATTACGTCTAAAGGAGATCAAAACTCAAATATTTTGATGCATAAAATGAGGACCTATTTACTTGATTTTGATCTAAAATACGATGAAGATCAACCGGATATTGTCATATCAATTGGCGGGGATGGGACGCTGCTTTATGCTTTTCATCGCTACAGCAGTCGTTTAGACAAGACCGCCTTTGTTGGGATTCATACAGGACATCTGGGATTCTACGCGGATTGGACGCCGGATGAAATCGAAAAGCTAGTGATTGCGATTGCGAAAACTCCTTATCAAGTAGTCGAATATCCGCTGCTCGAGGTGATTATTCGCTATTCCCATGCTGGGAAGGAGTCCCGTTATTTAGCATTAAATGAGTCGACTGTTAAAAGTGTTGAGGGCACACTCGTTATGGATGTAGAGATTCGCGGGCAGCATTTTGAACGGTTCCGCGGTGACGGACTTTGCGTGTCAACGCCATCAGGGAGCACAGCCTATAATAAGGCTTTGGGAGGGGCAATTATTCATCCGTCGATTTCCGCCATCCAAGTGGCCGAAATGGCCTCTATCAATAACCGAGTGTTCCGTACAGTGGGATCCCCATTAATCCTTCCAGCCCACCATACGTGTATGTTAAAGCCGGTGAATCGTACTGATTTTCAAATTACGGTTGATCATTTGACTTTACTTCATAAGGATGTGAAATCCATCCAATTTAGGGTTCCAGATGAAAAAATCCGCTTTGCCCGTTTCCGGCCGTTTCCATTCTGGAAAAGGGTCCATGATTCATTCATATCTGATTAAGTTGAGGGATAGTAATGGCAGCAGAGTTTCAATTAGAATGGGTCATCGATGGCAGTAATACCGGCCTTCTCATAAAGGACTTTTTAAGAAATTACGAAATATCGCGTACAGCACTGACCGATATTAAGTTTAAGGGCGGGTGCATTCTTGTTAATGGCAAGGAGGTGACTGTACGTTATAAGCTGCTGAAAGGTGATGTATTACGAATTATTTTCCCTCCTGAAACCCCAAGCTTTCAAGGGGAGGACATCCCATTAACAATTTTGTATGAGGATGATTTTCTGCTAGTGGTTACCAAGCCGTATGGAATGAACACTATCCCGTCCAGGGAGCATCCTGCCGGCAGTCTCGCTAATGCTCTGGTCGGATATTACAATAGAATTAACCTAAGCGCCACGGCCCATATTGTAACTAGACTTGACAGGGACACGTCAGGAATCGTCCTTGTTGCGAAACATAGGCATGCCCATCATTTGTTCAGTTTGATGCAGCGTACAGGAAAGATAAACCGGAAGTATGAGGCATTGGCTGGTGGTAATATCTTATTTGATTGTGGGACAATTCGGGAACCAATCGGCCGTAAGGAAGACAGCATTATTGAACGGGAAGTGCGCGCTGATGGTCAGGAAGCCTGTACCCACTATCGGGTTTTAAGGCGGTACCAAGGCTTTACCCATGTAGAGTTGGCCTTGGAAACCGGGCGTACCCATCAAATCAGAGTCCATATGTCCTATCTTGGCCATCCGCTTTTGGGCGACGATTTATATGGAGGGGATACCACTTTACTGGACAGGCAGGCACTCCATTGTAAGAGTATTACCTTTATTCATCCGTTTTCCCGCGAGGAAATGAGCTTTAGCACACCGCTCCCCGCAGATATGAGTGATTTGATACTGGCTGACCCGGAAAGATAAGGGTCAGCCTTTTTTCTTATTTTTAATCAAATCGTTTAAATTTTTCCTCAATATATGGCATAGTAGAAAAAACAGAAACAAGTTCCATTTCCGGATATCGCAATGCCGTTAATTTTCCGCCAAATACACAGCCAGTGTCAATATTATAGGTATGGTTGATGATTCTTGGCTCGGTTACCGGTGTATGGCCGTAGACAATGCAGGCGTTACCGTTATAGTATTTTGCCCAATCTCTTCTGACCGGTGATCCATCGGGGTGCTTTTCGCCGGTAATGTCTCCATAAAGTACAAACGTTTTTACTTTAGAATTTTTTTTACCGATAAATTCTTGTTTTATGCCTGCATGGGCGATTATTAGCCGATTATTATCTAAAACTAAATAAAGTGGGGCAGTTTCATAAAGCTCAATAAATTTTTTGCGAATGGTTTGTTGGTCTTTTTTATATAATGATTCATATTCTGCAACCGTTGTTTCGAGCCCATGGGTAATTTGAACTTTATTACCCAGAAAGTAGCGGTATAACTTGTTGCAATGATTACCCGGTGTATAATGGGCCTGTTTTTGTTTTACAACCAGATTCCAGACGATATCAATCACCTTTAGAGACTCCGGACCTCGGTCGGTCAAGTCGCCGACAAATCCAAGTATTCTGCCTTCTGGATGCAGCGGAATGTTATCCTCCCACAAATAGCCGAGCTTTTGGGTGAGTTCTTTAAACTCGGAGAAGCATCCGTGGATATCACCAATAATATCAATTTTCATGACTTGGCCTCCTTTAAC
Source organism: Neobacillus sp. B24 (assembly GCF_055381825.1). Classification (NCBI taxonomy): domain Bacteria; kingdom Bacillati; phylum Bacillota; class Bacilli; order Caryophanales; family Bacillaceae; genus Neobacillus; species Neobacillus sp. B24. Next base: position 1,740,950 of record NZ_AP035777.1, read on the forward strand.
CTTTCTTATTTTTTGTTTGGAGGTATCTTTTAATCCTTTCTTCAAAGGGGGAAGAAAAAATGGAACAGCATGTATCTGTTACATCATTGCTCATTGTCGTGACGATGGCATTCTTAACACCAATCCTGTTGCATCGATTTAAATTAACTGTAATACCTGTTGTGGTGGCGGAAATTATTGTCGGTCTTATCATTGGCAAGAGCGGTTTTGATATTGTGCATCAGGATATGTGGCTTGCCACGCTATCAACTCTTGGGTTTATTTTTCTAATGTTTTTAAGCGGACTGGAAATCGATTTTTCTGCTTTTTCCGGCAGCAAGAAACGAGAAATCTTACCCAACGGAAAAAAAGAACCAAATTCATTTGTAGTATCTTCAATTATTTTTGCAGGAATCTTTATTCTTTCGCTCGGTCTATCTTATTTGTTCGTGCTTGCGGGTTTTATTGATAATGCTTTTCTAATGACCTTAATCATTTCAACCATTTCATTAGGAGTCGTTGTCCCAACGCTTAAAGAAGCACATCTAATGAAAACAGTCATTGGGCAAATTATTTTGCTTGTTGCCGTTATTGCGGATTTGGCAACGATGATTTTGCTGGCAGTTTTTGTATCCTTACAGGAGTCAGAGGGGAATACTTGGCTGTTATTGATTTTGTTCGGTGCGGGAATCATTCTCTATTTTGTCGGAAAGAGATTTAAAACGAAAACCTTTATTGAAACCTTATCAACCGGGACAGTTCAAATTGGAACAAGAGCGGTTTTTACTCTGATCATTGTGCTCGTTGGACTATCGGAAACGGTTGGTGCTGAAAACATCTTGGGGGCTTTTTTGGCCGGGGTGCTTGTTTCGCTCCTGTCACCCAATCAAGAGCTTGTACATAAGCTTGATTCATTTGGATATGGATTCTTAATCCCCATTTTCTTTGTCATGGTTGGAGTAGAATTGGATATTTGGTCGTTATTTAGTGAGAAAAAGTTACTGTTATTAATCCCATTACTTCTTTTGGCATTATTAGTATCGAAAATTCTGCCCGTCTATCTTTTAAAAATTTGGTATGATACGAAAACTGTTACAGCTTCAGCATTTTTACTTACTTCTACCCTCTCGCTGGTCATCGCAGCAGCAACGATTGGGGAGCGGATCGGAGTTATTTCAGAGCAGATGAGAGGGACTTTAATCTTAGTTGCGGTTATCACCTCAATCTTTACGCCAATCGTCTTTAAAAAGCTGTTCCCAAGAGAAGAGGTCGGGAATAAGAAGGTACCGGTAGCATTTCTGGGGGCAAATCAAATTACTTTGCCCGTATCAAGAGAGTTAAAATCAGGTCTTTATGAACCAATTCTTTATCATACAAAAATAGAAAAAACGGAGAAACAAATTTCCAATTCTCTTTTTGAAATTGAGGAAATACCGGACTACTCGTTGGAGTCGATTGCCAAGACAAAAGTGTTTGAATCCGAAATTGTCGTGATTTCTACCGGCAATGAGGAACTTAATGCTAAACTGGCCATTGCCGCAAAAGAACAGGGAGTCCAGCGGGTGATAGCCCGAATAGAAGGTCCTGAATGGGAGAAAAGTCTTAGAGAACAGAATGTTGAGGTATTTTCTGCGATATTGTCGACAAAAGCATTGTTGCGGGCGTTAATCGAATCGCCAACGGTAATTAACATTTTAACAAACACAGAAACTGGCCTTTATGAAATTGTCATGAGAAATGAATTATTTGATGGGATGTCCTTACGGGAATTCCCGTTTACCGGAGATGTAATTTTTGTAAGGATCTTCCGTGGTAAGGATTCAATTGTTCCCCATGGCGACACTGAATTGCAAATGCACGACAGATTAATTGTGACTGGATCAAAGGAGTATGTCGATGAACTGAAGCAAGAGCTTGAATTTCATGAAGCAAGTAAGAGCTTTTATTAATTTCACCTAGCTTTTCATTTTGTAAAGATTAGTGTACAATTAGTACCAAGTACTAATATCTTGTAATATAGTAGGGGGATGTTTATAAAATGAATCTTTCACTAGCTGGAAAAACATTTGTCGTTATGGGGGTAGCCAATAAACGCAGTATCGCATGGGGAATTGCCCGCTCGCTACATAATGCGGGGGCAAGATTAATCTTCACCTATGCTGGAGAAAGACTTGAGGGCAGTGTTCGCGAATTGGCAGAATCACTGGAAGCGGAAGGGACATTGGTACTGCCGTGTGATGTTACTAGTGACGAGGCAATTGCAAAATGTTTCGAAGAAATTAAACAAGCCGTGGCCACTATTCATGGGGTTGCCCACTGTATTGCTTTTGCTAATAAAGAAGAGCTTCAAGGCGATTATATGAATACAACTAGAGATGGCTTTTTATTGGCCCATAATATTAGTTCCTATTCCTTAACTGCTGTCGCAAAAGAAGCCCGCGGCCTTATGACCGAAGGGGGAAGCATTGTGACATTGACGTATCTCGGCGGTGAGCGCGCGATTCAAAACTATAATGTCATGGGAGTAGCCAAGGCGTCACTCGATGCCAGTGTCCGTTATTTGGCTGTAGATCTTGGCAAGGAAAACATTCGCGTCAATTCCATCTCTGCCGGCCCAATTCGCACTCTATCTGCCAAGGGAATAAGTGATTTCAATTTAATTCTAAAAGAAATTGAGGAAAAGGCACCATTAAAAAGAGCAACAACCCCGGAAGAAGTTGGCGATACCGCACTATTCTTGTTTAGTGACTTGTCCCGCGGAATTACCGGTGAAAATATTCATGTCGATTCTGGTTATCATATTCGCTAATCTAAAAGCCCGCTGCTCAAGCGGGCTTTTATCATGCCAAAAAACTGTGAACGAGTATGGGCCATTTGCATACATATAAAGTGTAGGAAAGGGAGGTGTGGTCATGTCAAATAAGAAGGGCAAAGGTCCAACGCTGTTTATTCAACAGTCTTTTTCAAGGACTCCATCCGACACCCATATGCAGGAGATTTATATAAGCAGGCAAGAGCCTGAGCCTGCCCAAGAGGAAATTGTTCCAACTAGTGTGAAGCCTGAACAAAGTGAAAGTATCCCTCCATCAAACGGAGCCACTCAATCTGACAAGATGCATTCCGGCTTCAACCGGGTCAAACCGTTCAAAGAATTGAGTATTCAAGAGCGATTGGACTATTTAATAAACTATCCAAAGGTTCTGCCTATGGTCCCGTGTGTGTTTTATACCGAAGACGAGAAGATATTGGGAACTCTTAGTGGAGCAGATGATCTTCAAGTAATTATTCAAACTGCAGATAAACTAGAAAAAACGATTGCAATAAAGGATATTAAAAATATCATTATGATTGGTATTAAAAGGTAATAAAAAGGCCAGCCGATTACCGACTGGCTAATTTATTTAATCGCAGATTCCAAGGTTTACGTCTGCAATACATTGAATGGCACAGAAGCAGTTTAAGTCTACAGTCACACAATCGTTGCTTGCCATGAAGGCTGTTACTTGACAATGCTTAGATAAATTAATGCAGCATTTATCATCGCAATTAACCAGGTTCACTGGAACAAAGTTTGTGCCTTCTCTTTTTCCTGGAACAAGAACGCGCAGTGTGGCACAGCAGTTGTCAAATACATCTTCAACACGGAAGTAGATGGATACACACGCATTGTCATCATTGTTAAAAAATGCATGGAATGGAGAACCATCTTTTGTTTTTAGTACGAACACGCGAGTGTCTACCGTTTCCCTTACTGGTGAAACAAGTGAACCGAGGGGCTCGTTAAAACAACTGGTACAGGCTTGGCATTCTTCTTCTTGAGCGTTGTCTTGAATATCTTTAATCGCGCGAACTACTTGACATACACAGCCTTCGTGGTCGCGATCGTGACGAGATTTTCCACAACCCATTTATTTTTCCTCCTTAATCCTTAATATATCTTACAGTACTAACATATTTCACGACTGCCTTTTGGGTTACGGACAATTGCCTTATTTAGTAAAATTAGGCTTTTTCCATCCCCTTATATGAGTCCATAAACGAAAGGATTTTTCATTTATGAACATAACCTTTTTCACTTTTCTGCTCCTGTCTCTTGCTGCCTTCCGGCTGACGAGATTGATCGTCTTTGATAAAATTACCGAGTTTATCAGAAATCCCTTTTTTGATGAAATAGAGGAAGTAAACGAAAATGGAGAGATTGAGATTTACTATATTCCCAAAAAATCTGGGTTGAGACATTTTTTTGGTGAACTTCTTAGCTGTTATTGGTGTACGGGGATTTGGGCTGCTGCGGGACTTGTTGGCTTGTATTTTCTACTTCCGGGTATTGCGCAGGTAATCATCCTCATTTTGGCTATTGCAGGCATCGCTGCTATTTTAGAAACAATTGTACAATTATTTTTAGAAAAATAAGGTTCTTTGCCTGAGACATGACTTGTCTCTTAATCATATCCTATAGAAATACCATCAAATTAGGAGGAAAAAAGATGTCAAAGAATAATAAAAAAAGTACAGGCTCAACCAAGAATGGCAAGGTTTCACAGGCGATTAAAAAAGGCGGCTGCGGATGCGGTAAAAAAACAAACAAATAAAAAGCCCTTAAAACTGCTGGTTACGCTGGCAGTTTTTAATTTTTTTTTAGCAAGAGTCATAATTTATCAACTACTCGAAAAAACTATTGTGTAGAGAATCTAATCGTAAAGGGAAGGGAACGTTATGCTGAATTCCTATCGAGTATTGATCATCGCCAGCCTTTTACTCCTTGCAGGCTGCAATCAGGACCAGCAGGCCAAGGATAGTCAATTGGCGCTTGTGAAGACAACAAATCCAAAACCGGTTGTAACGGATGGCAAGAAAACCCCAGCTTGGGTAGAGGAAATTAGGCAAGAGGTAAGCTCTTTCCCGGAACTATATGATGTTGCCGTAGTAAAAGGAAAAGAAGGAACTATTGTCGTTTACAAAGTAAAACATTTACAAAGATTTAAAATGAAGAAGATAGAAAAAGAAGTAACGAAAACCCTCGAAAAGAAGCATCCAAAAGAAAAGTTCACGGTATCGAGTGACTATAAGATTTTTTTGGAAGCAATCAGGCTTGATGAAAAGATGAAATCATCAAAGAAGTATTCTGATAAGGATGCTGAAAAGCGATTCAATGAAATTGTTGAAATGACGGAAGATATGAAGTAAAGAAGGGAGAATCGAGATGGCAAGCAAGCAAAAAAACATGACACCCCAGCAGCAAAATTATCAGCAGCTGCAACAAAAACATGAAAAGAAACGTCCGGTTTTGAAGAATTGTATCAAGGCGTTTTTTGTTGGAGGGTTGATCTGTACAGTTGGCCAAGCCATCAGTTATTTTTATATTTACTTTTTTAATTTCACCGAGCAAAATGTCGGAAATCCTACTGTGGCAACGATGGTATTTCTGTCCATGCTGTTGACTGGTTTTGGAATATATGACAGGCTGGGGCAATTTGGTGGCGCAGGAAGTGCAGTTCCTGTTACCGGATTCGGCAACGCTGTGATCTCAGCGGCAATTGAACACAGGACAGAGGGAATGGTTCTCGGCGTCGGCGGCAATATGTTCAAACTTGCAGGATCAGTGCTTCTTTTCGGCGTGTTCGCCGCCTTCGTGGTAGCACTTATCAAAACGCTGCTTTCCATGTGGGGGGTTTTATAATTGTTAAAAGGACATCAATCATGGGTGTTTGCAAACCGGCCAATGATTACTGCAACCGGGGTTACAGGTGGTCCGTTTGAAGCGAATGGGAACTTGGCAAATGATTTTGATCTCCTGTTTGAAGATCTTTGGATGGGACAGGAATCTTATGAAAAAGCGCATCGAATCTTGATGGAGGAAGCAATTAAAATAGCTTTGAACAAGGCAAAGCTTGAAAAGGAACAAATCCAGTTTTTGTTCGCCGGTGATTTAATTAACCAGATTACGCCAACCAGTTTTGCGGCCAGAACCATGCAGATTCCTTATTTCGGACTGTTTGGGGCCTGCTCCACTTCGATGGAGGGATTGGCGTTGGCATCGTTTGTAATTAACTATCAAGGTGCAAAAAATGTCCTGACGGGTGCCTCAAGCCATAATGCAGCAGTTGAAAAGCAATTTCGCTATCCAACGGAATATGGCAGCCAAAAGCCTCCGACGGCACAATGGACGGTAACCGGGGCTGGTGTTGCCCTTGTTCAGCCAAATGAACCGGGAATGAATTATCCTGTAACGACGGCAGCAACGATTGGCAAGGTCATCGATATGGGCTTAAGCGACCCATTTAATATGGGCGGGGCAATGGCGCCCGCCGCTGCTGACACGATTATTGGTCATTTTCGGGATTTACAACTCGATCCTTCTCATTATGACCTTATTGTTACTGGAGATTTAGGAAGAGTGGGTCATGACACGGCTTTTGAATTGATCAATAAAAGCGGTCTCGAACTTAAACGAGGGCAATTTCAGGATTGCGGCCTCCTGATTTATAAAGATAATCAGCCGGTCCAATCCGGGGCAAGCGGCGCTGCCTGTTCAGCAACAGTTCTTTATGGACATTTACTTAACGAAATGAAAAAGGGTACTTACAAACGAATACTGCTCGTGGCGACAGGTGCCTTGCTATCACCTTTAAGCTTTCAGCAAAAAGAAACAATTCCATGTATTGCTCATGCTGTTGCCATTGAGATGAATGTATAAAGGAGGGATGCTTATGTTGGCCATGTTTTTTTGGGCATTTGTGATTGGCGGGCTCATTTGTGTGATCGGCCAGCTGCTGTTTGATGTTGTCAAGCTTACCCCAGGGCATACTTTAAGCTTGCTGGTAGTGGCCGGTGCGATTCTAGCTGGGTTTGGTTTATATGAGCCGCTTGTCGATTTTGCTGGTGCAGGAGCAACGATACCGATTACCAGTTTTGGGAATTCCCTTGTACACGGAGCGCTTGATGATGCCAGAAATCATGGGTTGATAGGAGTGTTAACCGGAATGTTTCAGGTAACAAGTTCAGGAGTATCGGCAGCGATTATTTTTGGATTTATTGGTTCGTTACTTTTTAAACCAAAAGGATAAATGCTGATTTTTTTCCTGGAAGAGTGAATAGCTTATTCATGCCTATACACTTTTTTTAGTGATTTCATATGTTATTAATGAGATTACTAAAGAGAGGTGAAGATTCTATGTGCTTCGGATACGGAGGTTACGGCTACGGTGGATTCGGATATGGCGGCAGTTTCGTTTTAATCGTAGTTCTATTCATTCTATTGATCATTGTGGGTGCAAGCTTCTATTAATCGGTAAGAGAAGCTAAGGAAAGGGCTGGTCAAAATTTTGGCCGGCCTTTTTCTGTTTTTTTCACCATTTCACTCTTCCTTCATACAATAAAGTAGTTTATGAAGGAGTGTGAATCTTGAACATGGATAATGGTTTCTTTAAAAATATAGAGAAGAAAACGGGCGTAAATATGAAGGACATCTTTGATTTGGCCAACTCCTTGCAGCATGCAAATTTTAAGGACGAAAAAACAGTTCGTAACGTTATTAAAAAAGTGTCCCATTTGGCCAATAAGCCGGTAAGCAAGGATTTAGAAGATCAAATTGTTAACACCATTGTTAAAGATGGAAAAAGTCTCGATTTCAATACTATTTCCAATATGATCAACAAAAAATAAGCCAAAAGGCCGTTTTCCTTAATGGAAATTGGCCTTTTTGGTTTTAAGCAGCGGTGTTAAAAATCTCGAACGATGGGCCTTTTTGCCCCTTCTGTTTTCCGGAACAGAAATGAATAACTGTTCCTGTGCCCTGGTCATAGCAACGTAAAATAGTCTCCGTTCCTCCTCAAGAGCGGAAAAGTCACCATTGCGGGCGGCATCCAAAGCAAAGTCATGCGGCAGGCTGCCATCAACACCTCCCAATAAATAAACGCATTTGTATTCCAGGCCTTTTGCTCCGTGGATGGTACTAAGCGTGATGGCCTCTCGAAAGTGCTTGCTTAAGTTTTTCATTTCCTTGTTCATAGCCGACATATGTTCGGCATGAGCCAAAAGTACATCGATGGTTTCAAAATTTTTAGCGGCTGTTTTTAAATCCTTTAAATCATCTGACCCTTTTTCCAGTTTATTCGATTCATTGCCCCGCTTTTTTAGAAAATCAAGGAACCCAATATCCTTTTCGATTTTTTCAATCGCTGCGGCAGGGGCCATCATTTTTAATCCGCGGATTAGTGGGACTGCCTTTTTTAACTTTTTCTCTTGAAAAGAATGGGTTGTCTTCAGGCAGGTTATTGCCTCCAGCAGGCTGCAATCCTGAAGGATGCTGAGTGCCTTAATATCTTTTAAAACACCTTGCTTCAAAAATAATAACGGCAGGATGTCGGCAATGCTTTGCGAATCCTCTTCATTTAGGCTGATTTTCAAAAATGCCAAGGCACACTTAACAATGTATCGATCATAAAATGCTTCCGTTGCCATGTCGATTTTAAACGGAAGATTTGAGTTGGCCAACCGTTCAAATACAGCACGGGAGGCCGCGTTGGTTCTATACAGTATGGCAAAATCGGCTGGATTAGCCCCTGCAGCAATCTGCTCTTGGATATCGGTAACAATCATGGTCGCTTCCTCTTCTTCATCATAAGGAAAAAACAAGGACGGCTGCAAGCCAGTAGAATATTGTGCAACCATTTTCTTGGTCCTGCGAACTTTATTGGCTGCGATCATTTGATTGGCAGCACTAACAATTTCATGTGAAGAACGGTAATTTTCTGATAATATAACGAGTTTGGAATCCGGAAAGTCATTTTCAAATTCCAGTAAAAATGCCGGATTACTACCCCGGAAGGAGTAGATGGCCTGATCATCATCGCCAACCGCACACACATTTTTGTGTTTATCTGACAATAGTTTAATTAGTTCATATTGAACCTTATTAATATCCTGATATTCATCGATTAAAAAGTAGTGAAAACGGTCCCGATAAAACTGAAGAATTTCAGGGGCTGTTAAAAACAGTTGATAGCAGCCAATCAGCATATCATCAAAATCAAACAATCCCGCTTTTGTTTTATATTCTTCATATTTTTTATATAGTTGGGCGCAGGTCTTTTCCCATTCAGAATTCGGCTTCACGTCTTCTGGCATGATTAAATTATTTTTCCAATTGCCGATTTGTTGCAGTGCTACATCATAGGCAAATTCTTTCTCCGACAAATCCAGCAATTTACCAGCATCCTTAAGGATTTTATCACGCTGCCAATTCTTTTTAATCAATTTATCGGCAGACCAATTGACAGGTTCATGGAACAGTAAAATTCTATAAAAAATGCTGTGAAACGTTCCAGTAACGAGCTGATTAATTCGTTCCCGCGTCATTTTCGGATAGGACAGGAGCCGGTTCTTCATTTCAGCAGCCGCTTTTGTGGTAAAAGTAACGAGCATAATTGAGCGTGGGTCAATCTGTTTGACCTCAAGCATATAGGCTGTGCGGGCAGTAAGGACTCGAGTTTTTCCACTGCCAGCTCCGGCAAGTACTAATAATGAACCGTTTGTTTCCGTTACTGCATCACCTTGATTTTCATCCAAAACTATTCCGTGATTTGCCAGCTCCTGTAAAAATTCCGGAAGATTCTGTTTTTCCGCATACTCCTTTGGCATAAATGGAATAGAGGTGCCAACTGCCCTGGACTGTTTGAAAACCTCAACCGCCTTGGCTGATTCTGTAATCGCCCTTCCTTTAGGGATATTAAATCCATTATGTTCGATAAAGTCAGGATTCTGAACTGGAGTAACAGTTGGCTCGGGACAGTATTGATTGGGTGCATGAGGATGGAAGAAATAAGGCGTTTCGCCCTGAATACCAAGAAAGAGATGAACGTTTTTATGGCAGACTGAACAATGTAAGTTGCCGTTTTTTCCGGCCAGGTAAATTTTTTGATATTCATCCCGGCTTAATTGTTGTAGCGAGATGATGCGCTCGCGGTATAAAGCAGTTTTCATAGTAACTTATACTCCTATTAAAAAAATCGGACATGTTCTATCATAGCAAAACCATTGAAGAGGGGGAAGGGGAAATAAAAAACACTTGCTGAAGTAATAACAGCAAGTGCCCTAATCACTATATAGACTTCATCATGGTTTTATGGGGAATTCCGGCATCGAGGAATTCATCAGAAACCACTTCATAGCCAAGACCGGTATAAAATGGTATTGCATGTGTCTGTGCATTTAGCTTAAGCTTGTGAAATCCTTTTTCGTGCGCATAATCCTCAATTTTCTCCATAATGGCTTTCCCAGCACCAAGTTTTCTTGCCTCTTTTAGGACACAAATCCGCTCGACCTTTCCATAGCCGTCAACCTCACGGAAGCGGCCGGCACCTATTGGGGCGTCATCTTGATAAAGGACGAAATGGGTAGCTTCGTCTTCGTATTCATCGATTTCTTCCTCAACAGGAACGTTTTGTTCATCTACAAAAACGAATTTTCTAACAGAATAAGCATCTTCAAGTTGTTTCGGGTTATTAATAATTTTAACAATCACAAGAATTATTCCTTTCCTAGACGAAATGTTTCATAAACGGTCCAAGACCCATTCTCTAATTGATAGAGTAGGTGAAACCGGTCCACAACCTCTTCAAAATTAATTTTGGTCATTCTGAGGGAGCCGAATACATCGGAGTGCTCGTCATTGGACAGCTTTTGACCAATCGTAATATGCGGAACAAACGCATATTCTTGATTTTGTTCGCTGTATTCTTTATTAATTTCAGCATGTAAGTCAGTAAGCTCTTTTGATGGGTCTATTTTAAAATATATGACATTATTAACTGGGTAAAATGAACTGATTTTAGAAGCTGTTAATGTGAATGGTCTTGAATTGCTGGCGATTTGCCTTAATTTATCCGCAACTGCTTTTGCCTCCTCTTCGGTTGCTTCGAAAGCATTTTTTAAAGTAAGATGCGGAGAGATTAAGGCGTAGTGAGGGTCATAGCGTTTTCGGTAAGAATTTGCAATATCCTGCAATTTTTTTGATGGGAAAATGACAACACCAAATTTCATAGGTAAACCTCCAAAAAATTATTTTTTCTATCAAATGTCAGGCCGTTCCGACAAGAGGAAATAGGGTAAAAAAGCTTTCTAAATATTATAGCAAATTTTCGGAATATAAGAAAATAATATTCTAATTATTGTCTAAAACATCATACGAAGGGCCCGTCTTAAATCAGGCTGCCAGTAGGTCCAGGTATGATTGCCATTAAACTCTTCATAAAAATAGGAGAATGGCTTTTGGATGAGCAGGTTTGAAAGCTTTCGATTTGTCGCGAGGAAATCAATCAGCCTGCCACCTGTTGTTTTCACTTCGGTTTCCTGCTGTCCGATTACATGGTAAATCTCTAGCGGCAGGGGTTCAGTATATTCCCTGACATTCTGCAGCACCTGATTGTCGACATATGGTGATTGCATAATGACCTTCCCAAATGTGTGCGGATATTGCAGCGCTGTCATGAAAGATACAGTAGCAGCAAGTGAATCGCCAATTAATGCTCTTGTTGTCCCCATATGGTAGGTGGGAAACTCCCTATCCAAATAGGGTACAAGTTCATGGGCAAGAAACCGTATGTATTGTTGATTTTGGCCCCCGTCGGGATGGTATTTCCTGTGACGGTCCTCGACATTATTATAGGATACCCCGATAATAATTAAATTTTCTATTTCTCTGTTATATAAATACTCGTCTGCCAACCGCCCAATCCTACCCAGTTGAAAGTAATCGCTTCCATCTTGGGCAATCAGCAGCGAGTATTTATAAAGCGGCGAAAAATTCGCAGGCAGGTAAACTAGCAGTTGAATCTCTTCCTGGAGTTCGTTACTGTGGATCGTGAGTTCTTTCATTGTGCCCTTTGGATATTCCATATTTGAAAAATCCCCCCGTGTTTCATTCATTACAATTTGAATTTTACCATAACATGGGTGGAAATACTTGTATCGAAAGTAAGGGATAGTGGGGGAAGAAGTTTAGTGAAGGTAGCGATGTTTGGTGCGGGCTTCAGGCATAATTGAGAGAATATTATCGCGTTTAAAGGTGCGGACTTGTTTTCGAAGCAGGCAGTAAGCCTTGATATATTCATCTGTCACTTCCTTAATAATAAGGGTCCGCTGGGTAATTTCCTGGTTATCTGCTAGATAAATCATCTCTAAAGGCATATGTTGCTCAATTGAGCGTACCAATAGTCCTTCCATTATGAATCCCTCCTTTCTACACTATCATTATAACCGAACATTCGTTCTTTATGCAAATATTAATTCGAACATACGTTTTGTTTTTGCGCTTGTTGATAAAATTTTGAGAAAAGCTATTGACTATTTTAGTTTTCTAACTATAATTATATTTGTAGCTTAATAAGAGATCTGTTAGCTCAGCTGGGAGAGCGCAACCTTGACAGGGTTGAGGTCGGGGGTTCGAACCCCTCACAGGTCATAAAAAAACCTAACATCTATGATGTTAGGTTTTTTGTTGTGCGCCCGGCATGGGTGCAGTCTATAGGGTGTAAGTCCCGAGCCACGAAGGCAGTAGTAGTGGTTAGCTTAACGCAAGGGTGTCCGCGGTGACGCGGAATCTGAAGGAAGCGAGCGGCAAACCTCCGGTCTGAGGAACACGAACTTCATACAAGGCTATGTACCATTGGATGAGTCTGCAACACAAGACAAAGTCCATACTGCCGAAGGTGGTATAAAGTAAATGAAGCAGATAGATGGAGGGAAAGATTGCACTCTTACCCGGGGAGGTCTGATTGTAACGCCAAGTACACTTGGTAACCTATTTAGTAATGGATAGCTGAACAATCAGAAGTCAGCAGAAGTCATAGTACCATTCTACCTCGAGAAAGAATGGGAAGGACTGAACTGTTAAGAAAGAATGAAATCTGCACATTCGGTGATTGCATTGAACACAGACAATCCGTAAGGACTTACCTAAAGGAGGAAGCGGTGAACCCGCTGGGGACTCTAGGAGGGTGGAGCAAGAATCGGCATAAACAGAAACTTCATTCACGTAGAAAGGAATAACATCATGTTAATGGAACAAATCTTGTCACGAGAAAATCTCTTATCTGCCCTTAAGCGGGTAGAGCAGAACAAAGGAAGTCACGGCATAGACGGAATGTCCGTAAAATCCCTACGACGACATCTCTATGAAAACTGGGATTCCCTTCGGGAAGCTTTGAGAACAGGTAACTATCAACCTTCCCCTGTTCGCCGTGTCGAAATCCCGAAACCAAGCGGAGGGGTAAGGCTCTTAGGAATACCTACTGTGACAGACCGTTTCATTCAGCAGGCAATTGCCCAGATATTAACCCCAATGTATGACCAAACCTTTTCTGAAAATAGTTATGGCTTCCGACCTAATAGGAGTGCTCATGGTGCAATAAGAAAGGCAAAGGGATATATCAAGGAGGGGTTACGCTGGGTAATTGATATGGACTTAGAAAAGTTCTTTGACAAGGTCAATCATGACAAATTAATGGCTATACTCGCTAAAAGAACTGAAGACCGTATGCTTCTCAGACTAATCCGGAAATATCTTCAGTCAGGTGTAATGCTTAATGGTGTCGTTCAATCAACAGATGAAGGTACTCCGCAAGGAGGACCTCTCAGTCCTCTACTTTCAAACATAATTCTTGATAAATTAGATAAAGAATTAGAAGCCAGAGGGCATAAGTTTGTCCGATATGCAGATGACTGCAACATTTATGTTAAGTCATTAAAAGCAGGGCGACGTGTCATGGAATCAGTTACGACATTTATTGAGCAGAAACTAAAGCTGAAGGTAAACAGGGATAAGTCGGCAGTAGACCGTCCATGGAAACGGAAGTTTCTTGGTTTCAGTTTTACTTGGAACAAAGAACCGAAGGTGCGAATTGCGAAAGAAAGTATCAAGCGCTTTAAGTCGAAGATTCGTGAAATTACCTCACGGTCAAAACCTCTTCCAATTGAAATAAGGATTGAAATGTTAAACCGTTACCTAACAGGATGGTGCGGGTACTTCGCTTTAGCTGACACTCCAAGTAAATTCAAAAAATTCGATGAATGGATTAGAAGAAGGCTCAGAATGTGCGAATGGAAACAGTGGAAGAAATCCAAAACCAGAGTTAGGAAACTAATTGGCTTTGGTGTCCCTGAATATAAAGCATATGAATGGGGCAACACCAGGAAGAAATACTGGAGAGTCGCATGTAGTCCAATATTACACAAAACCCTCGATAACTCTTATTGGAGTCATCGAGGGCTTAGAAGTCTATATAATCGTTATGAAATTTTGCGTCAATCTTAATAGAACCGCCGTATACCGAACGGTACGTACGGTGGTGTGAGAGGTCGGGGGTTAGTCACCCCCTCCTACTCGATCGTATTGTAAAAACTTTTATAAGAAATAGGCTATAAAATACCTAGATAGAGGGCTTTATAAGCAAAAAAATTGCCACCCCCTGAAATCTAAGGATAATTGAGGTTACCACACACCCAACAACCTAGATTAAGGAAGTGACAAGTTGTACCCTCAAATTATAACCTATTTATTAACTTTTATTAAGTACCAAGAACAAATAATTCGAACATTACTTACCCTTCTTATTGGGAAGGGGATGTTTGAAAAGCCTGAGGAAAAACCTGTAAATAAACCTTATCGTAAACTCCAGGTGGATGATCTTCCGATCATCGAAACCATTCAGAAACTTGATTACCGAAGCCTCCTAACCGAATACCTGGAGAAGAACGGTAAACAACTAAAACCTGTTCAAAGGCGTTCGAATACAAAGGCATGTGTGCCCAAGTCAATGAAATGTCCGCAGTGTGGTGCTCCAGCGGATTATCTTTATGCCAATAATGGAGGCAAAGGACAGTTTCAATGTAAGGTGTGTGCCTGTCTTTTCAATGATAAAAATCGCTATTCGAAGGAGGCTATTTTGAAGTGTCCTCATTGTTCTAGGACCCTTGAGAAAGTCAAAGAGCGAAAAGACTTTGACGTGTACAAGTGTAAAAATAATGACTGTTCCTACTACCAGCAGAAACTGAATGGCATGTCTGCGAAAGAGAAGAAACAGTTTAAAAAGGATCCACAAGCCTTTAAATTAAGATATATCTTCCGGCAGTTCCACATTGATTTTCAGCCATTGTCAAAGGCTTCTCCTAAGAAACCAAAGGTTGACTTGGCCAGGCTTTATGTGTCGCCACATACATTGGGGCTTATTTTAACCTATCACGTTAACTATGGCCTTTCGGCCCGGAAGACAGCTGCACTCATGAAAGATATCCATGGTGTTTCTATATCGCATCAAAGCATTTTAAATTACGAGAACGCAGTTGCATTAATCCTTAAACCTTACGTAGACCACTATCCCTACGAGCTTTCTGATCAGTTCTGTGGGGACGAAACCTATATTAGGGTTCAAGGTCGTTGGCATTACTTGTTCTTCTTCTTTGATGCGGTAAAAAAGATCATTCTGTCTTATCCAGTGTCAGCAAATCGAGATACAGCGACAGCAATCCGTGCCATTGATGATGTCCTAATGAAATTTAAAGAGATTCCGGAAGATCTTACATTTGTGGTGGACGGCAATCCGATATATCTCTTAGCCCAACACTTTTACGCCCAGCATGATATTCACTTTGACATTACTCAGGTCATTGGGCTTACCAATGAAGATCCTGTATCAAAGGAGTATAGGCCTCTCAAACAAGTGATTGAAAGACTCAATCGCACATTTAAGGGCAATTATCGCTCAACACACGGGTTTGGGTCCGAACATGGGTCTGTTTCGTTTGTGACGCTTTTTGTGGCTTACTTTAACTTTTTACGGCCTCACTCAGCGTTAGAAGGTAATGTGCCAGTGGTTAATCCAGAGCTCTTACTGCGACCGAATATGCCTGCACGCTGGACTAAATTAATAGGTTTAGCTCAAGATTGGATCATTGAACAAACAGTCTAACTTTTTGTTTAGCAGAGCCCTTGAACCCACTAGCAACCGGCGAAGCGAACTCTTGACAAACCGAACTTGCCAATGGTTTAAAATGGAAATACCAAGGGCTATTTGGCATGCCTTCTTTTTGTCCCCGTCGCCCTTGATAAAGGAATCTCAAACCATTGGCGTGTTTGTCAAGAGCGGTTGCGGGGCCGACGCACCCAATATGTGGAAAGGAACCTAACCCCTTAAGGAGTTTTCATAGAACTTTTGACACTACCTACTCGATTATCTACAATGGGATTGGGTTATAACGCTTTAGAAAAAATAGTGATATATCTTGATGTTTATAACTGTCTAGAAGAAAACCAGCTGAACGTCAAGTAAGAGAGGTTACATGACGTATTTGAGAAGAAAATTAGGCGAAACGCGTCATGAGAGCAGGTTGCATGACGTGTTTGAGAAGAAAACCAGGTGAAACGCGTCATGAGAGCAGGGTTCATGACGCGTTTGAGAAGAAAACCAGGTGAAACGAGTCATGAGAGCAGGTTGCATGACGCGTTTGAGAAGAAAACCAGTTGAAACGCGTCATGAGAGCAGGTTGCATGACGCGTTTGAGAAGAAAACCAGTTGAAACGCGTCATGAGAGCAGTGTGCATGACGCGTTTGAGAAGAAAACCAGTCGAAACGCGTCTTGAGAGCAGGTTGCATGACGCGTTTGAGAAGAAAACCAGGTGAAACGCGTCATGAGAGCAGGTTGCATGACGTGTTTGAGAAGAAAACCAGTCAAAACGTGTCATGAGAGCAGGTTGCATGACGCGTTTGAGAAGAAAACCAGTTGAAACGCGTCATGAGAGCAGGGTACATGACGCGTTTGAGAAGAAAACCAGGTGAAACGCGTCATGAGAGCAGGGTACATGACGCGTTTGGGAAGAAAACCAGTTGAAACGCGTCATGAGAGCAGGGTGCATGACGCGTTTGAGAAGAAAACCAGGTGAAACGCGTCATGAGAGCAGGTTGCATGACGCGTTTGGGAAGAAAATCAGTCGAAACGCGTTATGAGAGCAGTGTGCATGACGCGTTTGGGAAGAAAATCATTCAAAACGCGTCAAGAAAGCAGGTTGCATGACGAGTTTGGGAAGAAAATCAGGTGAAACGCGTCAAGAAAGCAGGGTACATGACGCGTTTGAGAAGAAAACCAGGTGAAACGCGTCATGAGAGCAGTGTGCATGACGCGTTTGGGAAGAAAACCAGTTGAAACGCGTCATGAGAGCAGGTTGCATGACGCGTTTGAGAAGAAAACCAGGTGAAACGCGTCATGAGAGCAGGTTGCATGACGCGTTTGAGAAGAAAACCAGTCGAAACGCGTAATGAGAGCAGGTTGCATGACGCGTTTGAGAAGAAAATCAGTCAAAACGCGTCATGAGAGCAGTGCATGACGCGCCTAGCTGAATACGTCATGAGAGCTGGGTACTTGAAATAGATACTACTAATTATTTAATAGTGTTTACATATAAAAGCGATAGTTCCTTTCCCCAACACATTTAAAATTTTGAATTAAGACCCTTCTAATAGTCCTTTTTAACACAACTCCTCCACACCACTCATAAACAACATTGGTCGTTATCCGAATCTCCGGAAACAGCATCATTAACTCCCGCACATTCCGGACAATAGCAGCGTCTACCAGCTCTTCTGTTCCGCAATTTCGACAAACCAGCTTATTTCCATTCACAAAAGTTGAAAGCTTGTGGCACATTCCGCAGCTGTTACCCTTTTTCAAACTCGCAAAGTCATATGGAGGATACGTCGCAAAAGGAGAATCCACTAAATCAAGTGACATTAACAAATCTGCCAGTTTCTCATGACCGTCGTTTAGCTTTGAGTATTCTGTATTTAACTTTTTTAAAAAACGATTTACTTGTGTCGGGAGTATAATAGATTCATTTTTAGGAGCATATAAGGTAAATTCGGGGTTGATATAAACCAAGTAAGATTCAATCGTAAAGTGAAGTCCATATTGTTGGAGTAGTTGGCCGAATAAGTCGTCAGCACGTTGTAATTGATTCAATGGGTTTTTCAAGATTTTATCCGCTTTTCTTAAACGTCCATCAGGGTCGTACTGGTAGTCGCCTTCGTAGTTTTTTACATCAATGAGATAAATCTTTTTCTGGAAAGTCATGACCTTGTCAATCTGAAAAATGCTATCGCCAGACTTGAGCCACAGTCCGTTTATGATGTTGCATTTATTCTGGAGCATCCCATCAGTCATGGAATCAAATTTAATCTCTCCCGCAAAGCCCTTTTCTAATCTCCATAATTCGGATTCTAACAGAACATTCCTTGCATTCAACGACCTTGACATCAATAGTTCCTTTGGCACCTGCCGGGGTTTCTTCAGCATAATTCCACCATCCTTTATTTAAAAAGTACCAACTATAATTTTACAAAAAATTCCCGGCATTAAAGATAGAACAAATGAATCTTTTGTTAACTTTTGTTGATTCAATAAAGTGGTGTTACAAATTTTAAAAAATGAAGCTTCTACATCAAACGAAAACAAAAAACTCACAAAGTGAGGACTAAAAAAACATTCCCAACTTTATGAGTCACGATACTCAAAATATTGAACCGCCGTTAACAAAACCGTACGTATAGTGGTGCTAGAGCTAGTGGATTATATTACCCTCCTACTCAGTTTTATCATAATCGCCCGTAAAATAAGCCCTATGATCAAACCAGGTATTACAGATAACATCGGCAGCCAGACAGGACCAAACAAGATGCCGAGAATCTTTAAATCAGAAGAATAGATACAACCAACGGTGACAAAATAAGCCGCAAATACAAATGGCAGGAAGGAATACTTGTCACGGCCCCCGCCAGCATCCTTAAATGCATCCCACATGGCAAAGAAATATAAACATGGATAAAACATCAGCCACTGGTAATTGGCAAGCGAAATCGCCTTTTCAATCTCCCAGTGAAAACTTAACATAATGATTGAATTAAAATTAGCCTGAGAGTTCACAAGGAATTCCAAAAAAATAAAAACAAGGCCTTTGAGGTATTTTTTATTGAGAAATTGCCCAAATCCTGGAAGGGCAATGCTCCAAAGCAATTTTTCAATCGGGTTAGACACATTTTTTTCTCCTTCCAAGGAGTGTGTGAGATACAAAAGTCCTATGTATGATGCAATGCTATATTTATATTCAATTTGCCCTAAAATTGTAGAGAATATGAATCCTTATGCGTTATAAAATCCATTAGAGCTACAGATTCCCACAAATTTTTTTCCTGTCCTAAGCTATTATATGGGTATGCGATATTTATTTATGTAATGTGTGGAGGGGATTCTAATGAGCGTAGGGATAACCAATTTCAGAACACCACAGAGTATTGTTTTCGGAACAGGAGCATTTGAAAGAATCGGCGAAGAAGCCAAATCAAGAGGAGAGAAAGCCCTAATCATTTCGGATAAGGTGATGGACTCCCTTGGTTTTGTAAAGAGATGTATTGATAGCCTGGCACACCAAGGTATTACTGCCAGAATTTATTTAGGGGTAGACACTGAGCCAACCGATCTGTATGTAACCGAAGCACTTGACCTTTTTATAACTGAGAAATGCGATATCTTGATTTCACTTGGAGGCGGGAGTTGCATTGATACTGCCAAAGCGGTCTCAGTAATAGCGTCGAACGGCGGTGTGATAGGAGATTACGCCGGAGCAGGAGGAAAGGTGGCTTTATTGTGGCCGATTCCCCATATTGCCATTCCGACAACGGCCGGGACTGGTTCGGAAGCAACTGACGTCACCGTGATAACAAATGCGGTGACTGATGTAAAATTAATGGTCAAGCAGGAAACGCTGGCCAATCTGGCAGTGGAATCTGTAAAAAATCTTTGCCTACAGTTGAAAATTCCAAATCTTAAGGACTGGGGTATAAATCATGCTAATTTCACAGCATCCATCGATAAGATGGCACAAGATGCGCTTGATAGCGGCAGCCCGGCTAATAATCCAAGAGTACCAACGAAACAGGAAATCAAAGACTTATATCGGATTTGTTATGATTATGATTTTACTGTTAAAAGTTTTATATAACGGCAGATACTGTTAAAATGGATATGATCGTAAAATAAATCTAAATAAGGAGGGTCAGCAATGAAATACATAAAGATCGCCAACAGTGACTTAAACGTCTCAAACATGATTATGGGCAACATGCGTTTAACTCAGCTTGCCATCCCAGAAGCAAAAAAATTAATTCGCACAGCAATGGAAGAAGGCATCAATTTCTTTGACCATGCGGATATCTATGGGAGAGGAAAGTGTGAGGAAATTTTCTCTGAAGCAATTGGAATGAATCCAAGTATCCGTGACAACATGATACTGCAAAGCAAATGCGGGATTCGCGTACCGGAGGGCTATTTTGATTTCTCAAAGGAGCATATTATCCGGTCTGTAGATGGGATTTTAAATCGGCTAAATACGGATTATCTTGATATTTTACTGTTACATCGACCAGATCCGTTAATGGAGCCTGAGGAAGTCGCGGAAGCATTCCAGCAACTACATAATAGCGGCAAAGTAAAATATTTTGGGGTGTCGAACCACAATCCGGCCCAAATTGAACTGCTGCAAAAGTACATTCCATATAAACTGATTATCAACCAATTGCAGTTAAGCATTGCTCATACACCAATGATTGATGCCGGGATTGCGCTGAATATGAATATCGACCAAAGTATTAATCGTGATAGCAGTATTTTGGAATATTCCCGTTTAAACGAGATGACCATTCAGGCGTGGTCACCATTCCAGCATGGCTTTTTTGAAGGTGTTTTTCTGGGGGATACGGAGCGTTATCAAGAGTTAAACAAAACAATTGATTTGATAGCCGAAAAATATGGTGTAACCAACACGGCTATTGCTGTTGCTTGGATTACTCGTCATCCGGCCAACATTCAGGTCGTCCTTGGCACGACAAACCCGCAGCGGATGAAGGATGCATGCGCCGGTTCCGAACTTAAGTTAACGCGGGAAGAGTGGTACGAAATCTATAAAGCAGCCGGGAATATTGTACCTTAATAATAAAATAAAAACTTGGAGCATATCAATTTTGCTCCAAGTTTTTTCAATTAGAGTATTAAACTTCTTGCGGTGTCAGGCACTGTTTCAGGCTTTGAACTGCCTGAACAGGATTGACGGAAAATCCCATTTCATTCATCGTTTCTCCAATTATAGTAACCGCTTTTTCTAGCATTTCCTCTGTAGTATTGCCCATATGTCCGATGCGGAATGCTTTGCCTGCCAGATGGGCAAGTGATCCGGCAACAATTACGCCTTTTTCTGCAAGCGCGGCACGGAAAGCTGCGTCGTTTAATCCATCCGGATATAATATACAGCTTAATGTTGCAGCCGCGACTTTCTCTTCTGCCAGTGCCTTCATGCCGTATTGAGCAAGGGCTGTCCTTACTGCTTTACCATAGAGTTGATGACGGCGATAGCGTTTCTCCATTCCTTCGGCAAGGACCAATTTCATTCCTTCATCGTAGGCGTAAATCAGGTTGACCGGTGGTGTGGCAAAATACTTACCCGGGTCATTCATAATTGGAATCCAATTATAAATATCACAATAATAAGCAGGTACCCGTTCGATTTGTTCCCGGGCTGCCAACGCTGTTTGGTTGAAAGCAACAACAGCCAGTCCTGGCGGCACACCAATAGCTTTTTGCGATCCGGTTAATACCACATCAATTTTATAATCAGGTTGTCCATAAGTCTTGCTCATATCTTCTTCCATTGCAGCCGTTGCGCAGACTCCGTCGAGAATCACTAACGCACCATGTTTTTTAATGATTGGTACGAGCGCATCCAAATCAGCGGCCACCCCTGTAGAAGTATCGGCATGGGTAATACTTACTGCCTTATAATTTCCATTAGCTAGCTTCGCCTCAACCTCGGACGGCTCAACCTGCTTGCCCCATTCTGATTGCAGAACATCCACCTGTATGCCAAATGCCTTCCCTAAATGGATAAACCTGTCTCCGAAATACCCCTGGCTAATAACAAGAAGTTTCTCATCTGCGGTAACAGTATTTACAAGGGCCATTTCCATTGCCAATGTTCCAGAACCGGAAATAACAAATACTTCTCCATCTGTTTTAAGCATTTCTCTTGTTTTCTCAATTGCATTTTTGTAAATGGTAACAAATCTTGGGTCAGTATGACCTCGTGTTTCTTGACTCAGTGCATCATAAATGGAATCTACGACAGGTGTCGGTCCAGGTATGAGCAGCATCTCTAGGTTACGCATGTATGTATCCTCCTGTCTATCTGATAATAGTTCCTAATAATTAATCTTCGATATGAAAAAAGTAAATCCTCTTTTTTTTTGAAAACTAATAGTTTGTATAAATAATCAGGGGATAAGAATAAGGGGACTTTAAAATGATTAACAGAGTCTTCAAGGGAAATGTGAAACTTTTCTCGAACATTGTCGTATAATCAAATTGTAAAGTTTTTTACATAATTGGAAACAGGGGGTTATACGATGGAAATGCAAAAGAAAGAGAATCCTAGTTTAATAGGGATGTTCACCAGTCCAGGGGAGCAGTTCGAAAGAATCAGACAGAATCCAAAAACTTGGATTCCGTTGCTTCTTATAAGTATCCTTTATGGCGTCGGCATGGGATTAATGGCTTTATCGATGAATGTGACAACGTTAATTGACCAAGGAATCCCTGAGGACCAAGCCGAACTTATTCTTGGTATTACGAGAATTACAGTTGGGGTTACGGGCATTATTACACCGATCATTAGTATTTTGGTCAGCAGTGCGATCTATTTGTTGATTGCCAAAATTTCGGGTTCATCTGTTTCGTTTAAGCAATTATTTTCAATGAATACATTTATTATGTTTATCGGGGCTATTGGTCTCCTGCTTAATATGGTAATCCGCTACGCCATTGGCGGAAATCCGGAAGTCTACTTGACAAGTTTGGCCGGAGTATTAAATCTGGATAAACCAGGAGCTCTAGGGTCCATTGAGGTATTTGGGATCTGGACAACGATTCTAACCGCGATAGGACTTCATAAAACAGGAGGCTTCTCAAAAGGTCTGGCGTGGACGGTGGCCATTGTCTTCTTCCTAATCACCATTGGTTTCGGACTGATTGGGACTGCTCTACAAGGAGCTCCAAAGCTATAAATGAATTGAAATCACCAAAACCTTGCACCAAAAAAATTGGCATCAATTGAAAGGAGATTAAGGTCAAGGCTGCTGACCTGGATTTTACCGGCCTAGCCTTGACCGATTTAATATGAAAAAGAAAACATGGATTGTCATCGGCGTCGTAAGCTTGCTAGTCATTATGATTTCTGTAAGTGTTTACCGTCAGGCGTTTGCCAAGGGACCGGCTGTTAAAACAATAGAGCTAAGCAAGGAGGAAATTTCTTCACTCTTGATGGTCCCGGGGACTGTTAAACTTGAGGCAGAACAGCTTGTATATGCCTCGCCGGAAAAGGGAGAATTTAAGGAGATTTTAGTAGAGGAAGGACAAAGCGTCAAGAAAGACAGTGTTATCGCCCGATTGCAAAATCCTCAGCTTCAATTAGAAATCGAGCAAAATAAAATCGCGATTGAAACGGCAAATTTAAAAATCTCGCAGCTTGATAAACGAACAAAACAATTGAAAGATAAGGAAAAAACACTGATTGATCAAGTTGGGAAGGACCAAGCGAAAAAACAGCTTGATCCTGAATTCGAACAAATTGATATGGAAAAGAAACTGGCCAACCTTGATTTGAAGCAGGCTAACCTGCAAAAAGATATGATTGCAACGCGCCAAAGTGATCTAGAAATAAAAAGTACAATCGATGGCGTGGTGCTAATCGCAAAAAAATTGCCAATATCTTCAGCTGCAAATGCCGGAGCAGAGCCGATTATACATATAGGAAAACTGGATAGTATGAATGCTTCAGGACTATTATCGGAATATGACACCTTAAAGGTAACCGGCGGCCAGAAGGTTGTTATTCGTTCTGATGCGGTCCCGAATCAGGAGTGGCAGGGGGAAATTACCAAGATTGCCGTGCTGCCGCAAGCTAGCCAGGCAGGACTTGCAGATGGCAGCCAAGCCGTCCAATACCCTGTAACTGTAAAAATCACTGGAGACCTAAAATCTTTAAAACCGGGTTTTCAGGTGTTGATGGAAATCGAAACGGAAAATAAGACTGCCTCGGTCCTGCCAATTGAAGCTATTCATGATGATGGTGACGACCCGTATGTGTATCTAGTAAAAGAAGGTAAGGTTTACAAACAGAAAGTGAAAACGGGGATTACCTCCGGTGAGAAAATAGAAATTCTTGAAGGGATTTCTGAAAAAGATATGATTATCGTAAAGGGGCCGGATAAATTGCGTGATGGGATGGAAGTGACAACGCAATGATCCGGTTTGAATCTATCACTAAATCCTTTTTGGTTGGCAAAGAATCCATAGATATCTTGAAGAATATTAGTCTTACAATTGAAGAGGGAGAATTTGTCGCGATTATGGGACCATCGGGTTCCGGAAAGTCTACTTTAATGAATATCATCGGCTGTTTGGATAAGCCGAGCTCAGGGCAATATTTTCTTGGCGGTGAAAATGTTTCGACCTATAACGATAAAGAACTGGCCCGAGTCCGAAATATGTCAATCGGATTTGTTTTTCAGCAATTCCATCTATTGCCCCGGCTGACAGCTTTGAAAAATGTGGAACTGCCGATGATTTACGCCGGTATATCCAAAGGAGAACGTCAGGACCGGGCTGAAGACGCACTAAGAAAAATGGGTCTTGATGATCGCATGGATCACCTTCCGAATGCCTTGTCAGGCGGGCAAAAACAGCGGGTGGCCATTGCCCGTTCGATTGTCAACAGACCAAA
This sequence comes from Neobacillus sp. B24, assembly GCF_055381825.1. Classification (NCBI taxonomy): domain Bacteria; kingdom Bacillati; phylum Bacillota; class Bacilli; order Caryophanales; family Bacillaceae; genus Neobacillus; species Neobacillus sp. B24. Next base: position 1,765,803 of record NZ_AP035777.1, read on the forward strand.
ACTCATTTTGGCAGATGAACCGACTGGAGCACTTGATACCAAAACAAGTATGTCGATTATGGAACAATTTCGTGAGTTGAATCAAGAAGGGGTAACAGTTGTCGTTGTCACCCACGAGCCAGAGGTGGCACAGTTTGCCAACCGAACCATTTTCGTCAGGGACGGTTTAATTCAGGTGCCGGTTGCTGCAGAAGGGGGGCATTAGCAATGAGTTTTATGGAAAATTTGCTGATGGCGCTGAGCTCCCTTAAGGCGCATAAACTGCGGAGTATACTGACCATGCTCGGGATTATCATTGGTGTCGGCGCAGTCATTATTGTAGTAGCAATTGGTCAGGGTGGAGAAGCAATGTTAAAGTCGCAAATTACCGGCCCTGGAAATACAATCGAAATGTTTTATCAGCCTTCCGATGAGGAAATCCGCGCCAACCCCAATATTTTTATGGAGGCTCCATTTAAGCAGGAGGATATTCGGGCACTTGAACAGCTTCCGGAAGTCAAACAGGTCGTGGCATCAAGTACGAAATTATCGGCAGCCCGGTTTCAGCAGGACAGAGCGGATGTTTCCTCGACTGGGATCAATCAAGCCTACCTTAAATTAAATCAATTAAAGGTGGGGAAAGGCAGGAACTTTTCGACTGCGGATTTCCTCGGTGGCAGACGGGTGGGAGTAATCAGTCATAAGCTGCAGGAAGAACTTTTTAAAGGGAAAAGTGCCGTCGGAAAAATTATTACGCTGGCCAATCAGCCAATTGAGATCATTGGTGTACTTGAGAAACCTACAGGGCTCTTGGCCTTTGGATCGATGGAAGTGTATCTCCCATTTCAAACATGGAAAATTATTTATGGCAGCAGTGATTTTACTCAAGTAACCATTCAGGCTGAATCCTCAGAACAGCTGCAGGTGACTGGTAAAAAGGCTGCTAGTCTATTAAACAAAATGCATAATAGTGAAAAATCCTATCAGGTTATCAATATGGAGGAAATCGCTCAAGGTGTGGGGCAGGTCACAAAAATCATGACCTTGATTATCGGAAGTATCGCCGGCATTTCCTTATTCGTAGGCGGTATTGGTGTTATGAATATTATGCTCGTATCGGTAACGGAGCGGACAAGAGAAATCGGGATACGGATGGCTCTTGGCGCAACAAGGGCACAAGTATTAACACAATTCCTGATTGAATCCATTACCTTAACATTAATTGGCGGAATCCTGGGAATATTTCTTGGCTGGGGCACATCCGAAATTGTCAGCTTCTTTGCCGGATGGCCATCCTTGATTTCGTGGCAAGTGGTAGTGGGCGGTGTTTTATTCTCGATGATCATAGGCGTTATTTTCGGTATCCTGCCGGCCAATAAAGCTTCTAAGCTGGATCCAATCGAATCATTGAGGTATGAATAAACGAATGCTTGAATCGAAAGTGTCCACTTTCGGTTCTTTCTTTTTTAAACAAGCCTGCAGGTTTTGAACATTTTGAGGCGAATCATGTATATACTTGAAAGTTCATAAGAAGAATGAGATGGTTAATCAAATAAAGTTAAAATGGTCGTGATGACAATGATTAAAAGGAAAGTTCGGCAAATCTCACGTTCCCGTGATATTGTTTATGCCTTTACCCGACATGGTTTTGGGTTTCTGGTAAAGGAATTAGGGCTGCTGGATTTGTTGGCAGTCCCCAAAAGACTTTTTGTTGAAGGAAGCAAGAGCAGTGAGGGAAAATCGACTGGTGAACGAGTCAGACTATTTCTGGAAGAGCTTGGACCAACATTTGTGAAGATTGGCCAAATTGCCAGTACCAGACCCGATATCATTCCTCCTGAAATCATTAAAGAGCTTGTAAAGCTTCAGGAACAGGTGCCGCCATTTCCCTTCGAAGAGGTGAAGGCAATCGTCGAACAAGAATTGGCAGACTCCCTGGATAACACCTTTGCACAGTTCTCAGAAGAGCCAATTGCCGCAGCCTCGATCGGACAAGTACACGCTGCTACCTTGCTTACAGGGGAAAAAGTAGCGATAAAGGTGCAGCGACCTCAAGTAAAGCAACTGATGGAAACGGATTTGGAAATCCTGCAGGAGCTGGCCAGGCTGGCGGAAGCAAGGATTGAATGGGCAAGAAGATATCAGGTACGGGAAATTATGGAGGAAATTGCGGCTTCCTTGAAATTGGAGCTGGATTATAAGATTGAAGCACGGAATTCAGAAAGAATCGCCAAGCAATTTATTGACAACCCGAAAGTGCTGATCCCCAAAATCTATTGGGAATATACAAACTCGAAAATGATTACCATGGAGTATATTGAAGGAATTAAACTAAATGAAGAGAACATGCTGCACCAAGCAGGCTATAACATTAAAAATCTTGGGGAAACGGTGGTTAATTCTATATTTAAACAAATATTAATACATGGATTCTTCCATGGAGACCCCCATCCAGGCAATATTCTAGCTCTGCCGGGCGAAGTGATTGCTTTAATGGATTTTGGAATAATCGGGCGGCTTAGCCCCGATATGAGAAATCATCTAGCCTCATTTGTTATTGCGTTAATGAATCGAAATACCGATGAAGTTGTCCGTGGGATTACCAATATGGGCCTGGTACCGGACGATGTCAACCACAAACAGCTTCGGCAGGATGTTGATCGGCTGCGTGAAAAATATAGTGATGTTCCGTTTAGTCAGATGAGCATGGGCAAGACTGTCAATGATTTATTTACTGTTGCATTTCGGCATCGGATTCAGTTGCCGACAGATTTGACTATTCTCGGTAAAACACTGCTGACAATTGAAGGTGTCATTGAAAAGCTGGATCCGGAATTAAATATTGTTAAGATTGCCGAACCTTTTGGCCGCCAATTGCTGAAAGAACGGTATCATCCTAAAAATATGGCTGAAAAAATGTGGAGTCAAGTCAATGAGTATGGAGATATATTAACCGAATTGCCTAAACAAGTTAAAGAAATGGCGGCGATCATGTCAAAAGGCAAAATGAAAATTGACCTGACGACTCCGGAAATAGATTTTTTCGTCAAAAAATTAAATCGAATCAGCAACCGAATCTCTTTCAGTATGATCTTCCTTTCTGTCAGCATATTAATGGCCGGAATTATTATCGGGATTTCCATTTCAGGGCAGACCTCAAGTTTTCTGCAGGAATTTCCGATAGTAGAAATTGGCTTTACTGTTGTCATCATCATGTTTCTTTGGTTATTATTTTCCATTTTTAAATCCGGAAGGTTTTAAATAAAAACTGCCAACTGTGTCATTTGCTGTTGGCAGTTTTTTTGCTGTCAAAAGTTATTCACAAAATAATGTTAAGATTTTGTGAACACTCTCTATCTATTTGACAATCTTCGACGACATTACTAGGTTGACAATTTAATTAAGTTGATTTTATCACTGCCCAAAATAAGAAAATCAAGGATACTTGCTGAATCCTGTCGAGATAAGTGCGTTTACATTTTTTCGATTCATACCAATAATTTAAATTGTATTATGCTTCATTAAGTATTTTTATTATTGAAATTTCACAGTGAAGCATGAGGAAGAAACTTATCTTTAAGGAGGATGTGTTTATGGTTTATCAGCAAAAGCCTTGGTTAAAGTGGTATGACCCCAGAGTGGATGAGCATGTAAGTGTAAAGTACGAGTCGCTGTATGATTTTCTGGAAAATGCTGTTACGCGGTTCGGAACAAAACCAGCCTTTACGTTTTATGGCAAGGTATTTAGTTACATTGAAACCAAAATGATTGTCGATCGTCTTGCGGCAGCATTACATAGAGAGGGCTTGAAAAAGGGTGACCGGGTCGCGATCATGCTGCCGAATTGCCCGCAGTACATCTTTACCTTATTTGCGATTTTTCGGTTGGGAGGAATTGTTGTCCAGGTAAATCCAATGTATGTGGAACGGGAAATCGAATTCGTTCTCGAGGATTCCGGGGCCAAGTTCATGGTTGTTCTGGATGGTTTTTATCCGAAGGTGAAAAAAGCACAATCCACTTCCTCCTTAAAGAAAATGTTCGTTGTTAGTTTTGGCGGGGAAAGAATGGAGATTGACGAAGAGGATGTTTACTTTGATGCAGCCCTTCAAGGGGAAACAACGGTCCTGGAGGTTGAAATCAATCCACACGAAGATGTTGCTGTGCTGCAATATACTGGCGGCACTACCGGTGTTCCAAAGGGAGTAATGCTGACCCACTATAATTTGTTGGCCAACTTTAACCAAGTTTGTGATTTTATTTATAATACATGGGACGAAGTGCCAGAATCCTTTAAAATGATTACGGTCCTGCCAATGTTCCATGTGTACGGACTTTCAAGTGTCGCCCTTTGTGGAATTCGGGAAGGTGCCAACCAAATTATCCTTCCGCGGTTTGATGTAAAGGAAGTCATGGAGACGATCAAGCGGGAGAAGCCATTAATCTTTGCGGGGGTCCCAACGATGTTTTTTGCACTAAATAGCCAGCCTGAAGCATTAAAGCAATGCTCATTAGAAGAAGTGCATTATATTGGAAGCGGCGGGGCGCCGTTGCCAGTGGAACAGGCGAAAATATTTGAAAAAATCACTGGCACTACTCTAAGAGATGGGTATGGGCTTTCTGAGGCAGCACCGACGGTTGCTTTTAATCCTCCGTTCTTGCCAAGGAAATATGGCAGTATTGGAATACCGGTTCCAAGTACGGTGATTAGAATTGTTCGCGAAACGGAGGACGGTGGATTTGTCGATGTATCGGTGGGTGAATCAGGTGAATTAATTGTCAAAGGTCCTCAAGTAATGAAGGGATACTGGAATCGTCCGAAAGATACTGAAGAGGTATTAAAGGATGGCTGGTTGTTTACGGGGGATATCGCGAAAATGGATGAAGATGGCTATTTCTATATCCTTGACCGTCAGAAGGATATGATAATCGCCAGTGGTTACAATGTTTATCCGCGCGAAGTTGAGGAAGTGCTCTATAAACTTGACGGAGTTGAAGAAGCTATTGTCGTTGGCGTGCCTGATTCATATCGAGGAGAAACGGTAAAAGCGTTTATAAAGCTTAAGGCCGGCTTTACGCTTTCTTCTGAGCAAATTATTCAGTTCGCAAGGGATAACCTGGCGCCATATAAGGCACCGAAGGAAGTGGAAATCCTTGCTGAGCTGCCGAAATCATCGGTTGGAAAATTGCTTAGACGGGTATTGCGTGATCAGGAAATCTCAAAGGTAAAGGCTTAATGCTAGATTAATAGATCGATAGGGGAAATCGCAGAGCAGTGAATGGTCAAAAAAGGGGAATCTTATACAAACGGCCCGGTCGAGATTGGCCGGGCTGTTTCCATCCTTATTGTTTCTTTAAAAATTCTAACACCTTTGTGTTTACTAAATCATTTGCTTCGGTTACATAAATATGGCCCGCGCCGTGAATTGTTAAAAATTCGGCATTTTGTATACTTTCAGCCAATGTCACGCCGTTTTCATATGGGACCAGTTTGTCCTCATCACCGTGTATTACCAGTGTCGGTACCTTGATTTGATCCATTTCGTTAAAAGTATCATGAGCCATGCAGGCTTGTAATTGAAGCAAGTAGGCGAAAGGAAGCACCGGTATTTCAATTCGCCGTTTGATGTCTTCAGCCACTAAATCACGATGATTATTGATAAAGTCCTGACTGTATAAAATTGGGGCAGTTGCCCACGCCATCTCCTCTGGGGTTGCAGTTGAAGAGGCTCTTGAAAGCATCTGCATGGAAACATCCGCACTTGGTTGAACGTGGTTTGTGCCTCCTGATGTGGTACAGCCGAGAATTAAAGACTTTACCCGTTCTGGGTACTTTAACGCAAACCTTTGGGCAATCATACCGCCCATGGAAATGCCATACACATGTGCCGCTTCAACACCTGCCGCATCGAGAACGGCTTTGGTATCGTCCGCCATAAGCTCGATTGAATAAGGGGTATTCGGTTTCCCGCTCATACCAACCCCACGGTTATCAAAAATAATAACTTTATACTGTTCACTTAAAGCGGGCAGAGTTCGAAACCATGATTTGGAGGTAAGTGATAATCCCATAATCAATAATAAAGGTTCTCCTTCACCATGAATTTCATAATAAAGGTCAATTCCAATTGCTCTCGTTATTGGCAATTAAGCACACTCCTTCAATTAATGATAGTAAATGTATATGACAGATGTCCTATAAGCATGTTTATTTAATAAACATAAATACTTAAAAGTTAAGGTGAAGGGTGCCGTTGTTATCCTGAAAAAAGAAAGCGCTTTCCTGACAAAAAGAGATTTTTCATTAATAGTGAAATTGGAGGCAGTTTCCTAAATATTACTAATGACTTTCCGACAAATTTCTACACCTTCCATCTATCGGAGAGAGTACTAATGGCTTTCTGTGTCGACATCTAACTTGGTCTTTCAATCGTTTTATTAGTAGTTATATAGGAATATGTTAATTAATAGGGGATTTTGTCGAGAATGTTAGGTTTACAAATCCAATATCACCATTAATAATTAAAATTATATTAATATTCTAATTATTGTTTTGTTACATAAAGAGCCGCAAAAGTCCCTCTTTTTCTATTTGGAATATTAATGGGATAAAAATCATGAGGAGGCATCAAGTATTTATGGTCTATCAGCAAAAGCCGTGGCTAAAATTCTATGATTCAAGAATTGAAGAGCATGTCAGTATTGAACACGATTCACTTTATGACTTTTTGGAGGCTTCAGTTAAGCGTTACAATACCAAGCCTGCATTTACTTTTTTCGGCAATGTATGGAGCTATAACGATACAAAAGCGATAACCGACCGCTTTGCTTCCGCTTTGTATAAAGCCGGATTCAACAAAGCTGATCGGTTGGCAGTTATGCTTCCAAATTCCCCGCACTATCTATTTAGTTTATTCGGGACTTTCTGCCTTGGAGGGATTACAGTCCAGGTGAACCCGATGTATGTGGAGAGGGAAATTCAACATGTTATAAATGATTCAGGAGCGGAATACATGGTCGTTCTTGATGCCCTTTATCCAAAGGTAAAAAAAATCCAAACAGAGACTAGCTTAAAAAAGGTGATTGTAGTAAGTTTTAGCGGCACTAAATATGAACTTGCGCCTGGGGACCAATATTTTGATGAATTCCTAAACACAGAGGTAGTGATCCCTGAAGTTGAAATCAATCGTGATGAAGATGTTGCCCTGCTTCAATATACCGGGGGAACCACTGGGCTATCTAAAGGTGTCATGCTGACGCACACAAACCTTCTTGCCAATTTCAACCAAGTCTGTGATTTTGCCTATAAGGCATGTGACCATAAACCAGACAATTTAAAGATGATCACGGTTCTGCCATTTTTCCATGTTTATGGACTTTCTAGTGTTGCCCTTTGCGGGATTAGGGAAGGGGCAAATCAATTTATCCTGCCGCGATTTGATCCGCAGGAAATCATTAAAATCGTAAAGGAAGAAAAACCATTCCAAATGTCAGGTGTCCCGACGATGTATTTTGCTTTAAACAGCCAGCCCAATTTGGAAGAGAGCGGCTTTGGCGAACTTTATTACATAAGCAGCGGCGGAGGTCCGCTACCGGTTGAAGCCTCCAAATTGTTTGAAAAAAGAACAGGAGCCATGCTGTTAGATGGGTACGGCCTCTCAGAAGCAGCACCGACAGTTATTTTCAATCCGCCATTTGTGCCAAGAAAATTCGGAAGCATTGGAATACCGGTACAAAGCACGGTTGCGAGAATTGTTCAGGAAACTGATAATGGCTATGTTGATGCCCCGGTTGGGGAAGAAGGGGAATTGATTATTAAAGGGCCGCAGGTGATGAAAGGATATTGGAACCGACCTGAAGAAAGCACTATGGTTCTGAAGGATGGCTGGCTGTTTACAGGGGATATCGCCAAGATGGACGAGGATGGATATTTTTATATGTTAGACCGAAAAAAGGACATGATTATTGCGAGCGGCTACAATGTATATCCGCGTGAAATTGAGGAGGTCCTTTATCAGCTTGATGAAGTCGAAGAAGCGCTGGTGATCGGAGTCCCTGATGCATACCGCGGTGAGACCGTAAAGGCTTACGTCAAACTGAAACCGGGAAAATCGATTTCACCTGAGTCAATCAAACAATTTGCCAAGGAAAACCTCGCGCCATATAAGGCTCCGAAAGAAGTTGAAATTCTCGCTGAACTGCCAAAATCAACGGTTGGGAAGTTGCTCAGGAGAGTATTGCGAGACCAAGAAAAAACGAAAGTCAAAGCTTAATAGTTTATTAGTAAAGGAGAAACCCATTATGAATCTACAGGACTTATTTAGTCTCAAAGGAAAAACAGCGATTATAACTGGCGGCGGAAGAGGTTTGGGCCAGCAAATTGCCACTGTTTATGCTGAAGCAGGGGCAAATGTGGTTGTTTGCTCTAGAAATCTTGATGCCTGCCAAGCATTTGCAGATGCACTTCGGGAAAGAGGAGTTCGTGCCTTGGCATTTAAATGCGATGTCTCCAATCCAGATGATATTCAGTATGTTGTCGATGAAACGGTGAAGGTGTTCGGCACGATAGACATTCTAGTCAATAACAGTGGAACAAGTTGGGGAGCACCAGCATTGGAAATGCCGGCTGACAAATGGGATAAAGTAATGGACATTAATCTGAAGGCAGTGTTCCTTTTCTCCCAGGCAGTTGGGAAAATTATGAAGGAGCAACGTTCAGGTAAAATCATCAATATTGCCTCAATTGCCGGAATGGGCGGTCAAGACCCATTAGTCATGGATGCCATCGGTTATACTGCAAGTAAAGGGGCGGTTATCGCCTTTACCAAAGATTTGGCCGTCAAGCTTGCACCACATAATGTTCATGTTAATGCCATTGCACCAGGGTTTTTCCCTACTAAAATGGCAAAAGCAATTTTGGATTATTCAGGGAAAAAAATTCTCGAGCGTACTCCAGCTGGCCGGTTTGGCTCTGATGATGATATGAAGGGTCCTGCACTATTTTTGGCGACTAAGGCATCCGACTATGTTTACGGCCATGTTTTGGTTGTCGATGGTGGAACAACGGCAGGAGTGCAATAGTTTTTCGAAAAAATTTGCCACTTTTGAAACTTTTCTAAATTTAGCGCCGATTCTCTTGCTGGCTTCCGGTAAATGTGATTAGATAAACATAATAATGTATATGTTTATTAATACATACCTACTGGTTAGTTAAGAGGGGTTTAAATGGAAACCAAGCATCAAGATTCTGTTGAATATTTTAAACACCTAGAGGCCGAAATGAATAAAAGAATCCATTCCCTTATGAATTGCCGCAGCTTTACGTTAGCCTTTGGCAGGGCAATGGAATTCCATTTAAAACAGGTAAAAGTTCACAAAAGATTAACAACCAGATGGTTAAAAGAGTTGGATCTTCCTAATAAAGATGAATTAGCAGCTATTTCAATAAGATTAGTAGATTGTGAGGATCGATTAGATGTGCTCGATGAGACCATTTACCTCATTAGTAAAGACCAGCGTGCAAATCTAGAGCAATTGAAAATCGTCAGACAAACCTCGAAAGAACTGTTGGTATTCTTGAAACAAGAAGCAATAGATATCCACAATGGTAAATTAATGACATTGGAAGAGGAATTGTTGGACCTAAAAAAAATATTCGAGACATAGGATGCGAATGGAAGGGGTATGAATATGACAGAAAAATTAGAAAGAGAACAAGAAACAACTGCTGATGGCGAAAAGCAGCTATCAAGTCTTGAGCTTATTTGGAAGCTGGGATTTGATGAATTGGATGCTTGGGCAGAACGCTACAATAAGCGGGATGAGCTGTTTTTGGAAGCAGTCAAAAATTATGTTGAAACCATTAAACGAAATCAGGAAAACGTTAAGGCTGTTTCGGAGCAATTCAGCCAAGAGCTAAAGGCTTGGGAAAAGAGCGCTCGTGAGGAACTGCTGGTAACAACAACCACACTTCAGCATTTCTTTCCTGTAAAATCGTACGAAAATATTAGTGAAGTAGTAGATGATATTCAAACGAAGACCACTTCTATCTTATTAACACCATTCCGTTCAGTGAACAGTTCACAAGCACTAGATAAATATTTGGAGACTGTTGAAAAATATCTTGCTGTTAGAAAAAACGGCAGGGAAAAATATATTGAAAGTGTTAAAAAAACAACCAATATCGTATATGGAAATCAGAAAGTGTTTGTGGATCTATTTTCAAAGCAAGTAAAATCGGCCTTGTTCCCATTTCAAAAATATATGAAAAACGTTGTAGAACCAACCAAATCCTAAATGAGGTGAAAAGGAATGTCGGATAAAAAAACTTTCGACCCATATGATTCTTTCCATAAAATAAGTTTATTATGGGAAAAGCAAATTAATGATTTTATCTATCTTTGGACGAACAACAACGAGTTTGTCAAAATGACCGGTATGGGAACGGAACTCCAATCCCGATATCTGGAAACCTTGAAAAGAAATCAGGAAGCTCTTGCAGGTGTTCTTAATTTGCCAACGAAAAGTGATGTCACCAATGTTGCAAACCTGACGATCCAAGCCGAGGAAAAAATGGAGGCACTGGAAGAACAAATTTGGGAACTTCAGGATTCTGTCAAATCGCAAAGCAAAGAAATTGAGAGTGTCGTAGAAGTATCCAAGGAAATTATTAAACTGACAAAACAACTAAAAACTGAATTAGTAAAAACAAAAAAAGAGCTTGCAGATACAAAGAGCTTGCATGCCGAGCTGCAAGAAATGAAGTTTGAATTGTTGAAATTAAGCAATTTTAAAGACGAATTTGATGAGCTAAAGGGGCTAATTACAAAGGAACAAACAGCGGAGCCTGTGTTAACTGGGGCAGGTCAGGCTAAATAATTAGAGGGGAGTGAGTTGGAACCGTGGCAACAGAGACACCTAGTAAAAATTTGATTCCGGAATTTGATTATAAAAAAGAAACTAATCGGTGGAAGAATGTGTTCAAAGCTTTAACAGAACCTGAGCCCAAGATGGGTCACACACCGAAAACAGAAGTGTGGAGAAAGAATAAATCGGTCCTATGGCATTATCCAGCCAAGCAAAAAAAATATCAGATTCCTTTATTTTTTGTCTACTCCTTATTTAATAAACCATACATTCTTGACGTCGCCCCTAATACAAGTGTTATTGAAGGACTGACGAACATGGGCTATGAGGTTTATCTGCTTGACTGGGGTGCACCAGGCTATGAGGATAAAAAAATTGGTCTCGATACGTATATCGATAAGTACCTCCGCACTGCCGTAAAACGGGCAATCCGCCATTCAGGTGCGGACGAGATTACCTTGGTTGGCTATTGCTTGGGAGGGACAATTGCGTCGATTTATGCTGCAGTAGCGGTTGAACCGATTAAAAATCTAATCGTAGCAACGGTGCCGATTGATTTCGGGCCATTTATCGGACCAGATAAATGGGCTGAGGGTATAAGAAATGGTGATATTAATTTCGATCATTTTATTGATGTCTATGGTAATATTCCGCCTAAAATGGTGGAAGGTATGTTCCGAGCTATGGGCGCGCCGATTTATTTTACCAACTATACGATGCTGCTAGCGAGAGCCCATGACCATCGCTATGTTGATAAATGGCGCCGGATGAACAAATGGACCCTTGATCAGGTGCCGTTTGCCGGTGAAGCTTATCGCCAATTGGGGAATGATCTTTTTAAAGAAAATAAGCTGGTCAAAGGGGAATTAGTGATTGGCAATAAGAAGGCTGATTTGAAAAATATTAAGGCCAATCTCTTCGTCGTTTCCGGTTCAAGAGACAATTTAATCTTAGAAGAACAAAGTAAGCCGATTATGGATTTAGTGTCCAGTGAAGATAAAACCTATGTGACAGTGGAAACAGGGCACGTCGGCTTGGCGTTATCAGGTTTGTTTGCCAAGATTGTTGATCAGTGGGCAGCAAGCCGTTCCAATAAGCTTTCATAAAAATTAGGAATAAAGTCAGGTACAAGGTCATATATAAAGTATGGGGAGTTAGGAGAGGAAGGAATGTTCCTTCCCTTCTAACTTGCCATTTTGTGTTTATTTAAAAATTCTCTCAGTACTCGATTAAAGGCATCCTTGGCCTCAAGTTTAGCGACATGACCGGTATTCCTGAATATCACGAATTCGGAGTGACGGATTTGTTTATGCATTAAATATTGGATCCAAACAGGTGTGACTGAATCATATTGACCGCCGATAATCAGGGTTGGTACATTAATTTTTGGCAGCAACGTCAAATTATTTACTTTAAGGCAGGCGGCCATAGAGTCCAAGTAATATTCACGATTAGGCCGATAGAATTGATAAAACTTCTCAAGATTTTCTTCCGACCAGGAATATAGGCAAACCTTTGCCGCTGTTTCCCTTATTAATTCAGGTGTATTATTTACAGAACGCGCCTTACGATAAGCTAAATATAATTTGCCAAGCCGCTTGGGGGCATAATGGAATGTGCTCACCAACAATAAGGAGCGGCATATTTCAGGAGCCTGACGATAAATTTCTTGGGCTACCATTCCACCCATCGATAAGCCACAAATGTGGGCGCTTTCAATCCCTAGACCTTTTATTAGGGCAATGACATCACGGGCAAAATTTTTGATTGATATTTCTCCAGGTGATTGATATTCACCGTGCCCGCGTAAATCAGGGATAATCAAGTCGTACTGATCGGCTAACTCAAACTGATTTGACCAGCCCTCTTTGACTTCTCCCAGTCCATGAATAAAAACTAAAGGTTCACCGGCACCAAGACGCAAATAAGGAATCTCAAAACTACACTTGAATACATGATTCAAATTTTATTCCTCCCAGTGATTATTTAATACCTTTGTTCCCATCATTTTCACTATATAAACATTAAAAAAATGAACTGATTATTTAATTATATAACTAAGGTTGACAAAATATTACACATAGGTGTAAATTACATATATAGACTAGCATGGATGAACATCATTGAAAAAATAAATTTTCCGGGAGCGGAACAGACATTTAAGGAGGAATGAACAGTGGGTGCTGCATCAAAGCAAGATGGACAAGCAGAAGTTCGGAATAACCAATTCGTAGATACGCTTTGGAATCAATACGAACAATCGGTTGAACGTGCAAGAAAGCTCAGTGAAAGAAGAGAAGACGCTTACCTTAATACCGTTAAAGAAGTTGTGAAATTCAATCAGGAATTCAGATTTTCACTAGGAAATCTCTTTCAAACCACAAGGAAAACCAATAGTGAATTAGTAAAAGGAGTATCTGGCAGACTCAGTAAAAATGCTGAAGCAAAACAAGTTATCGGCCCGGAAGTAAAGGAACAATTTGGTGAAGTTTCCGAACGCCTCGAGCAGCTGGCAGCAGCTCCAATCGCAGCAGGTCTTGACTTAATTGCCCGTTTGGAAACTAATTTCATCGAGAGCAGCGAAAATTATGTTAAAGGAGCAAGAGCACGCCGCCAAGGCTGGCAGCAGGTTACTGACGAGTATGTTAAGCTGGCGAGAGTAAATAATCAAAAATTAGTTAACCGCGTTGAAGATAGCCTTAAGGTATTTGTAAAATAATCGATGATAAAAACTCCACGGTTCTGGCGGCCGATGGAGTTTTTCTGTTATGATAAAGGATAATGATTTATGCGAAAAAAGAGGTACCAAACATGATCAAAAGGTATTTAACATTTCAAAAAAATAATGGAATCGCCCCGTACATTTGGACGATTCTTTGTATTTTGCCGTTTTATTTTATTTTCCAGGCTCCCACAACGGCGCAGATTGTCGTGGGAATATTACTCACATTAGCGTTCTTTATCCTTTATCGTATCGCGTTTATTTCAAAAGGCTGGCTTGTTTATGTCTGGACATTAATCTTAATCGGAATATCGATTACGGCCACAAGCGTTTTTAGCTATGTCTATTTTGCCTTTTTCTTAGCTTACTTTCTTGGCAATATAAAAGACCGGGTTGCTTTTTTTACTCTGTATTTTATTCATTTATTAAGTACTACCATTTCGATTAATTTCAGTATTGTCATGAATGAGAAATTATTTTTGCAGCAATTGCCGTTTGTTGTAATTGTTTGGGTCAGCATCATTTTGCTCCCGTTTAGTATCTATAATCGGAAAGAACGTGGCCAACTTGAAGAAAAGCTCGAGGATGCCAACAAACGGATTTCCGAACTGGTGAAAATAGAAGAGCGGCAGCGGATTGCCCGCGATCTTCATGATACACTTGGGCAAAAGCTCTCCCTTATTGGGTTAAAATCTGACTTGGCTAGAAGACTAATTACTAAGGATCCCGAGCAGGCCAAGAGTGAATTGAAGGATGTTCAGCAAACAGCCCGGACGGCGCTAAGCGAGGTAAGAAAAATGGTTTCCTCAATGCGGGGAATTCGCTTAAAAGATGAGATTGGGCGAGTAAAGGAAATCCTTAAAGTTGCTCAGATTGATATAGTCTGCAGCGGAGATTTTTCACCGTCGAATGTCTCGCCGTTTACCGAAAATATATTAAGCATGTGTTTAAAAGAGGCTGTGAATAATGTTGTTAAGCACAGCGGAGCGAAAACCTGCTTTATTTCCATAAGGCAAATCAGCGATGAAATTGTCATGGTGATAAAGGATGATGGAGTATTTAAGGAGACGTCAGGTCGTTTGAACGAGGGCCATGGATTGCTCGGTATTAAAGAGCGGCTTGAATTTATTAATGGAAGTTTGGACGTGGAAACAAGTAAAGGAACAGAATTAATCATTAAAGTGCCGGATGTAGTGACACCTCGTCAGGAAAGAGGGATTGGAAATGATTAAGATTGTCATTGCCGAGGACCAGAAGATGCTTTTAGGTGCTTTTGGTTCCTTGCTAAGTTTGGAAGACGATATGGAAGTGGTCGGGAAGGCAGCAAATGGAGAAGAGGCTGTCAAGCTTGTGAAAAGCCTGAAGCCTGACGTTTGCATTATGGACATTGAAATGCCTGGAAAAAGCGGACTAGACGCTGCAGAAGAGTTAAAGGGATTAGACTGCAAGGTAATCATTTTAACCACATTTGCCCGTTCCGGCTATTTTCAACGGGCCTTGAAGGCCGGCGTCAGCGGTTACTTGTTAAAGGACAGTCCCAGTGAAGAATTGGCCAGTTCCATTAGAAGTGTCATGGCAGGCCGGCGCATCTATGCCCCTGAATTAATGGATGATGTTTATTCGGAAGAAAATCCTCTTACAGATCGGGAAAGGGAAGTGCTAGAATTGGTGGCAGACGGTAAGAATACGAAAGAAATTGCCGAAGAACTTAGCATTAAAACCGGAACAGTCCGTAACTATATCTCGATTATTCTCGATAAACTTGAGGTTAAAAATCGGATTGAAGCGATCACACAATCGAAAGAAAAAGGCTGGTTTAAATAGAATACCTATGAAGCTTTAAAAGGATGCCCGGGAGGCATCCTTTTTGTTGAGTGCCGATGTTAGGGTATCGTTTAAATATTTTATTGGGATAAAGCGTGACATTTTCCCAGAAATCCTTTGATAAACTCATAAACCTCCGTTGGCCGTTCTTCAGGGAGGGCATGACCGGTCTCTTTTAATATAATGAGCTCCGAATTGGACAAATCTTGATTTAATTTTTCGCCAATCTTTAGCGGCACCGATTTATCGTGATCTCCCCAAATCAGCAGGCAGGGAGTCTGTATTTGCTTTAGTACATCTGGAGGCAGATCACCCTCGCGGTCTCGAATCATCCTAGTAAGTGCAACAAATATTTCATCCTGCAAGAACGGCTGAAGATAACCGTTAATCATTTCTTCATTAATAATAGAGTGATTATAAAGTGCCGATTGTAGATTCTTTTCCACGCCTGTTCGGGCAAAGTAGTATTTCACGAAACGGTGAAAATAGGGAAGATAGCTTGACAGGATCAGCGGAAGCTTCGCTCGTTTCAGGTAAGCTGAGCTGCAAAGCAGAATGGCTTTTTCCGCAAGCTCCTGTCGTAAGTGGAGAATATTCAAGACGATTTGCCCGCCCATGGAATGCCCGATAAATATCATCTTTTTTAATCCCAGCGACTCGATTAGTCCAATGACGGTTTGGGCCAAATTCTTGTAGGAATACTCGTAGGTGCTGCATTTTGCACTTTTTCCGAACGGGGGCAGGTCCACAGACAGAACCTGATAATCACGTTTCAATAAAGAAATTAAATGGCGAAAGGTGAAGGTGGATGAGAGAAATCCATGCAGCAGGACAAACGTTTTGTCTGCTGTTTGATTAGGATAAAATTCATAATAGACATCCATGTTATTTACCGCTTTAAAATCAGCAAGGACAGTTGTCATCAAGCCTTCCTCCTCATGAGCACTAGATAGATAGAATTTAATGTTCCCCCAAATTTAACACCTTACACCCGAAAAAAAACTGGAACTGGTACATATTACCTATTAAATCTAAAAACTTTAAGAAAATACACTACTTGTCTGGGGGAAATCTGATAAAATTAAACTAAAATGGTGAATATTGGCGAAATGTTCACCTGTGGTGGACACAATAGGGGGAGTGCAGGGTGGATATCATTGAGGTGTTGGGTGTGGAGAAGGCGTTTGCGGGGCGGTCAATACTAAGTGATGTGTCTTTTACTATTCGTGAGGGAAGTATAAATGGACTGCTAGGGCCGAATGGTGCCGGCAAGACGACGATGATTCGTTTGTTAAATGGAGTGATTGATGCGACAGGCGGTTCCATGAAGGTGATGAATTACGACCCAAAAACGCATGGGGATGAAATCAGAAAGAGGGCAGGAATTGTGACAGAGAGTGCCGCACTTTATCATGACATGAGTGCGTGGTACAACCTGGTGTTTTTTTCAAAAGTTTATTCTGCTTACGATCCTAAGCGCATTCGACAGTTACTGGAACAATTCGAAATGTTTGATAAGAAGGATCAATTAGTTGGTACATTTTCTACAGGGATGAAAAAGCGAATAACTTTAGCTAAGGCACTGCTGCATAAGCCAAGGCTCTTGTTTCTCGATGAGCCAACAAATGGCCTGGACCCTGAAGGGATAAATGATGTGATTCATTATTTAAAACAGGTGAATGAAGAAGAAAAGGTAACCATTGTCATTTGTTCGCATGTGCTTCATCAGCTTGAAACGATATGTGACTCCTTCCTGTTTTTAAAGGAAGGCAAAATAATTGAAAAGGGAACAAGAAGGGAACTGGAGGACAAATATTTGTCTGAAATTAAACTGTTAGTTGAAACAGGACTGCAAACAGCTGATCCTAATGTATTTCTAGGGTTCCCTTACAAAAGGAAAGGTCCAACACAGCTTGAATTCACCTTGAACGGCAAAACGGAGATTACCAGGCTGCTTAAAGGGATTTTAAATGAATCCTGGATTCATTCCTGTGAAATCACAAATAGAAGTCTGGAAGCCCTTTATTTCAAAATACGAGGTGAGAGTCATGAATAAGCAAATTATCTCGGCCATAGCCAGAAAGGATTTAAAAGCGACGTTCTCCTCAAAAAAGGTGTGGTTGCCAATGATCATTCTCCCGTTATTATTGTGCATCCTGTTTCCGGCTATCTTTACATACCTAGGTCTCCATACGGGCATCATGGCCGATGAAAGCGCCAAAGATTTGGAGAAACCAATTAATGTCTTTATTCAAAGTTTTCCTAATTCGGATCTGCGGGATACATTGGTGGCATTGCCAACGCTGGGGATGAAATCGATTTATTATTTCTTAAATTTTATGATGATCCCATTTTTCTTGATTGTTGCCATCATCAATTCGATGGTTACCTCTTCTAACAGCTTTGCTGGGGAGAAAGAGAGAAACACATTGGAAACATTATTGTTTGCTCCTATTTCAGTTGCTGAATTATTTGTGGGTAAGGTTATTGCCTCACTCATTCCATCTGTAGTGATTACCTTTGCTGCCTTTTTGGTTAATGCGCTGATTGTAAATATTATTGCTTATCCGTTTTTTAAAGAGGTATTATTTTTCAATGCAAACTGGCTGATATTAATGTTTTGGGTGATACCAACCTTAGTACTATTCAACATTGTCCTGAATGTTTTAGTATCAGCAAGAGTAAAATCGTTTCAAGAGGCACAGCAATTTGGTGGTTTGATGGTACTGCCTGTCGTTGGCATCATCGTCAGCCAGGCAAGTGGATTCTTCTTCTTAAGCCCGCTCATTTTGCTGCTGATCGGTGCCGGATTTTTAATTGGGAATGTACTGTTGTTAAAACTCATTACCAAATTCAATCAGCGAAACGCATTATTTGAAAGCCAAATTCATTAACAAGGGTTTGGGTGTCCACCATAGACGGACAAATGTCCACAGGTGGTGCCTGACACCCTTTTTTGTTTTCAAAAATTTTTGAATTTCCAGCATAAAGTGTTTGAATTTTTCGAAAACTGACTGTATAATGATAAAAAGCTTAAGGAGTTGATTTCCATGGAGAGAAAATTACTTAACTCACCACAACATTCGGATGAAAACACAGATGCTGTTATTGCAGAGATGTTCTTAAACAATGCCCTTCTAGAATTTAAAAGGGAGAAAATCCGCAAGGAAATCGACCAAACATTACTTGAGGGAAATAAAGAACTTTTCCTACAACTAACGGAGCAACTAAAAAAGATCAGCTAATTGATTATTAACTAACTGCCTATGGCTATAAGAAGCCCTATCCAAATTGGATAGGGCTTCTTGGCCTTTATGAAACTATCTTCACTACCGCTTTTTACCTGATGTTAATTTCCATTATTATGGAATCAATGGTTGATTTGGGACGTGTATCCTTGTAGTAAGGAGTGAATTTGTGATGAGGGAAAAAATTATTGAGGAGATAAGGAATATTGAAGTGGACCATGAGGTGAAAATTTGCTTTGCCGTGGAGTCCGGGAGCAGGGCATGGGGATTTCCTTCAAAGGACAGCGATTATGATGTTCGGTTCATTTATGTTCATAAACCTGAGTGGTATTTATCGATTGAGCAAAGACGGGAAGTTATTGAGCTTCCTATTAACGATTTACTGGATATAAACGGCTGGGAATTGCGAAAAGCACTTAGGCTGTTTAAGAAGTCCAATCCGCCGCTGATGGAATGGCTTCATTCCGGCATTGTATATTATCGGGCTTTTTCTTTGGTAGACAAAATGCTTTCGATTCAAAATGAGGTATTTTTACCTCAATCCGCATTGTATCATTATTTAAATATGGCCAAAGGGAATTATCGGGACTACCTGCAAACCGAACATGTTAAAATTAAGAAGTATTTCTATGTCTTGCGGCCAATTCTAGCCTGCAACTGGATTGAAAAATACAACAGTTTTCCACCGATTGAGTTTCAGGCATTAGTTAACGATATTCTTGAGGACGGGCAGTTGAAACAGGAAATACTCACATTATTAAATAGGAAAATCAATGGGGATGAACTAAATCTCGAACCCAAGATTACCGTCATCAATGATTTTTTGGAAAGGGAAATCATTCGTCTGGAGGACTACACCAAGACTCTTTCAGTCGTAAAACAAGACATCACTCCGCTGTTGGATGAATTATTCAGGGATATCCTAAACGAGGTATGGGCTTAACTAATTTATTGTTTGGCAGCCATAGTCACTATTTTTATGATAGTGGCTTTTTGTTTTAAAAAGGAAAATAGCAAGTTGACAGCGAAATAAATATACTACATTAATTGTAACTATCAGCCTTGAGACCTAGTGCAAATTCAATCTCAAGATTGTTTCATAATAACTGGAAAATTCTTAAGCTTAACTAAAAGGGGAAGATGCAAATAGGGGGAGCAATCATGACTAGGAAGGTATATATACTTCTTACCGATACTGGTTCGGTTTTAACAAGATTAATAAAATTATATACAAAAAAACCACTTAACCATGCTTCGATTGTACTCGATGACCATTTCAGCCAAGTCTATAGTTTTGGCAGAAAAAAACCGAGCAATCCGTTTTTTGGGGGTTTTGTCCAGGAAAATATCCGGGGTGGATTATTTCGTGATGCTGACTGTGCCATTTTTTGCTGTACGCTAAATGAGCAGCAATTCCTCCAGCTAAAAAACAAGATTAAAGTAATGGAGGAAAATAAGCATGCCTACAAATATAACTTTATCGGATTATTTGCGGTGATGCTAAACAAGGAGTTTAACAGAAAAAATGCGTTCTTTTGCTCGCATTTTGTCGCTGATCTGCTGCAGGAATCCGGGGTTCCTATTAATCGCCAAAAACCTTTATCCTTGATTACACCACATGATATTAAGGAATCACCATCATTAGAATTCCTTTACGAAGGAAAGTTGTCTTCCTATGTAAATGAGCCGGCCAGCCAGAGGGAAAAGCCGCAGCCAGCACTGAAAAGATATTATACAAAGCTTATCCTCGAACGTTTAAAAGCCATATAAATAAAAACTCGCCCCAAAATGCACGCTGGCGAGTTTTTATTTATAAAGGGATCTCTTCACTTGTCCGCGCCTGTTTTCTTTGTAAATATACCACCAAATGCTTAAATACCAATAGGGACCTTTGGAAAACAGGACTTTGAATAAAGGTATAAAAGAACGTGGCAATAAAAACCGGCCCGCCTAATAAAAATCCAATAATAAGCACAAAGCTTTCTACAAGAATCCGAGCCTGACTGACCGAAAACCGAGTCCTGTCTGCAATGGAAAGCATAAAGCCATCGCGGGGTCCGGCACCGATTCCTGCAGCAACATACATTCCGCCACCAATTCCTGTAATCACGATACCGGAAAGCAGAATGAGGTAATCCAACCAGGTGTTCGTTGCTTTTGGCAGGAAGTCAAGCCAGAGGAAAAAATCCATAATTGGTCCAATGAGCAAGGCGTTTAAAAAAGTTCCAATGTTAATGTATCTTCGCGCTGCAAAATAGGAAATCCCAATCAATACCAACCCACAGACTACACCCCATGTTCCAATCGTTAGACCAAAATGCTGATAAAGCGCTACATTCAGTACTTCCCAAGGATGTAGTCCAAGGAATTTGACGTTTACGGCAATAGCGTTGCCTAAGCCAAACAACGTTAATCCTGTAAAAAATAAGCTATAACGAAAAACTTTCAATCCAGTAACCCCCAACAACCGGCTTAACTATCAGAATTTTACAAATCTATCTTCCTATCTTAAAATACGAATCTCAAATAATCAATGATAAAATGGATGTACGATTGATACAGCATTTGAATGAGGGATGATTGAAAAACCTTCTTCTACAAACCATATTCTAATCATATACCTTTACAGAAGACCTTCACTACCCAGAGGGTCTTTTACTATGAAAAAGGAAAGAGGGAAGTTATGCCAAGCGGAATACACCAAGAAGATCTGGATGTGCCAATTGATGTGATATGGGATTTCGTGAAGGATATGGACAATTGGGCACCACTGGTTCCTAATTACATTAACCATGAAAAAATAACAGAGCGTCAATCCACGTGGGAGTTTAAAACAGACATCGGCATATTAAAAAAGAAGATTAGTTTAATCATAGATATAAAAGAGTGGAATGAGCCAACAAAAATCAGTTTTACCTTAACTGGAAAAAGTGATAGATACTCCGGAGAAGGATATTTTGAAGCAAAAGCCATTAATGTAAGCAAGACAAAATTAACCGGGTATTTAGAAGTCAACTTAAACGGAAAAATGGCTTCAAAATTGAATGCGAAATTGGAAAATGACCTGCCAGAATCCGTAAAGGAAATGGCTAAGGCTATTTCGTTAAAGCTGGAAGAATTAGTGAGAAAGTGAAAAATTGCATAAATCATCGTGGCGAATCTGTCTCTTCAGATTCGTCATTTTACTTTTTTTCAGAGTAATGAAATAAAATACTAAACATGCTTCCCAAAGATATGTTATAGTAATATTTAAAAAATTGAGGGAAGGTGAGAGAATGGCAACTGAACTAAGAACCAATGACAGCAATCTTCCATTACGTCGCGATGTGAAATTACTTGGAAACATGTTAGGGGAAGTTCTTAAGAATCATGGCGGCACTGAACTGTTTGATACAGTCGAGAATATCCGTCATATGACAAAATCGCTTCGAACCCGCTATGACGAGAAAACGTATTTGGCGTTAAAACAGGAAATAGCCAACCTAAGCGGTCCAAGGCGTATACAAGTGATCAGGGCATTTTCTATGTATTTCCATTTAATTAATGCCGCAGAACAAAATCACCGTATTCGCAGAAGAAGAGACTACCTTCTTCAAGATGGCTCAATTGCTCAGCCAGGCTCCATTGAGAGAACAGTGCTATTACTAAAAGAAAACAATGTTCACGAGGACATCGTCCAAGACGTAATAAATTCTATGTCTCTTGAACTGGTGATTACTGCCCACCCCACAGAGGCGACAAAGCGGTCCATTCTTGAAATTCAACAGCGAATTGCCGGGATTTTGAAAAGTCTTGACCAGCCGTTACTTTCACGAAGGGAAGAAAAGCAGCTGGAAGAGCGGCTATTTAATGAAGTGGCGATACTCTGGCAGACGGATGAATTAAGGCATAACAAACCAACTGTAATGGATGAAGTGCGCAACGGACTTTATTATTTTGATCAAACACTATTCGATGTTTTGCCTGATATTCATCAGGAAGTGGCAGACTGCCTGGAAAAAAATTATCCGAACGTATCATGGGTGGTTCCTAATTTCCTTAGTTTTGGTTCTTGGATTGGCGGGGATCGTGATGGCAATCCCAATGTTACTCATAATTTGACATGGGAAACACTTAATCGGCAGCGCCGGCTTGTATTAAAGAAATATAAAGACGTATTAGTTGATTTAATGAAACGATATAGCCACTCCACTACCCGGGTTGAAGTCAGTGAAGATCTGTTTGCTTTTCTTGAGAAATATGAGGCCCGAATTTTACCAGAAGACAAAAGATGGCCGAACCAAAACGAGGTGTATCGCCGGGCGTTTGCCATCATGATTGAACGGGTAAAACACGTTGGAAAATCAGATTTGGGTTATCGGACAGCTGATAAGCTCTTAGAAGATCTCGAAATGATTGCCAGAAGCTTAAAAAAACATCATCCTGTCAAACATGAATTGAGGATTATTCGCAAACTGATTCGCCAGGTCCAATTATTTGGGTTTCACTTGGCTACACTTGATATTCGTAATCATAGCGGTGAACACGAGGCAGCGATCACCGAAATCCTGAAAAAAGTTGGTATCTCAGAAAATTATCCTGGTCTTTCCGAGGATGAAAAGATAAACATATTACAAGATATTCTTCGTGACCCGCGGCCGCTATTGTTGCTCCATGAGGATTATTCAGCCGAAACACAGGAAATGATTAAAGTATTTCAGATGATCAAGCAGGCACATGAAGAATTTGGCCGGCGTTCAATATCCGTATATCTCGTTAGTATGACAAAATCTCCAAGCGACTTGCTTGAGGTACTTGTACTAGCGAAAGAGGCCGGGCTATATCGTCTTCATGCTGATGGGAAATTGGAGAGCCATTTAAATGTGGCACCGCTTCTAGAAACAATTGACGATTTAACGTCAGGTCCAAAAATTATGGAAACACTTTTCAATATGCCAGTGTATCGGCAACATCTGACTGTACTCGGTGACCATCAGGAAATTATGCTCGGCTATTCAGATGGAAGTAAAGACGGTGGGACATTAACTGCAAACTGGAAACTTTATAACGCCCAGATTGAAATTCACGAAATGGCAAAGCGTTATCAGATTCGCTTGAAATTTTTCCATGGCCGAGGCGGTTCATTAGGCCGGGGCGGCGGGCCGTTACATAGAAGCCTTCTATCCCAGCCAGCGGAGACCATTGGTGACGGAGTGAAAATTACCGAACAAGGAGAAGTCTTATCATCACGCTATCTGCTTGAGGATATTGCATACCGAAGTCTGGAACAGGCAACCTCCACGTTTCTGTTAGCTTCTGCTCGAGTATCAAAGGCTGCCATTTTGGGGCAAGTTCGAGAAAAAGAGTGGGAAATTGCAATTGAGGAAATTTCTGATGCCGCACTGGCCAAATATCAGTCTCTAGTCTTCGAAAACCCAGATTTTCTTAGCTACTTCCATCAGGCAACCCCATTAAAGGAATTGGCTGAATTAAACATTGGCTCAAGGCCGATGAGCCGTAAGAATAAAGGAAGATTTGAGGACTTGCGAGCGATACCTTGGGTGTTCGCATGGACACAAAGCCGTCAGCTGCTTCCAGGCTGGTATGCTGCAGGGACTGGACTCGAGACATTTGCAGTCAAGGGTGAGCAGAATTTGAAGCTGCTCCGGCAAATGTATCAAAATTGGCCATTCTTCCAATCGACCATTGATAACTTGCAAATGGCCTTAATGAAAGCCGATATTCCAACCGCAAAGGAGTATTTATTACTGGTTGACGATAAAGTAATGGGCGAAAGAATTTTTTCAAATATTCTTGAAGAGTATGAGCGTACAAAAGCCATCCTGCTAAAAATCACGGAGGATCAAGAGTTGCTTGACCATACACCGAATATTAAGGAATCGGTATTTAGACGGAACCCTTATGTTGATCCGTTAAATTTCTTGCAAGTTGAGCTAATCAGCGAGCTGCGAAAACAAGATGAGCTCAGTGAAGAACTATTAATGGAAGTATTACTGACCATTAGCGGGATTTCCGCAGGGTTAAGGAATACAGGCTGATTATTATTCCGAGCCATAAACTCTATTCCAATAGGGTTTATGGCTTTTTTTATTGGTGCATGCAACATTTGAATTTTTTGTGAACTTTTGAAAAATGAATGGGTATTCATTCATTTTTGCGCAAGATTCGACAATATTCGAAAATCTGACATGATATATTTTTTCCAGAAGCGCAAGGAAAGCTCAAATCTATATTTCTGGAGGGAATATAAAAATGGCTGTAAAAGAAAAAGTGGTTCAGGAGAAGCAGCAAATTGCTGAGATGATTGATGTGTTGGCAGGTAATGCTGCCAAGGCGTTAAACGAATTCCGCGTGTTTAGTCAAGAAATGGTTGATGAAATTGTCAAACAAATGGCATTGACTGCGCTTGAAAATCACAGATACTTGGCGAAACTCGCCATAAAAGAAACCCAAAGAGGGGTTTATGAAGATAAAGTCTTCAAAAATATGTTTGCTACCGAGATGATTTACAACAATATCAGGGATATGAAAACTGTAGGGGTGATCAGTGAAAACGAAAATGAAGAGATGGTGGAAATGGCAGAACCGGTCGGAGTGATTGCGGGTATCATTCCAATTACAAATCCGACTTCTACGGTCATTTTTAAATCGCTAATTTCACTAAAAACCCGCAATCCAATCATCTTTGCGTTTCCCCGATATGCACAAAAATGCTGTACTATTGCAGCCCAGCTCTTGCGGGATGCGGCATTGAAGGCCGGGGCACCAGAGAACTGTATCCAGTGGATTGAAACCCCTTCACACGAAGCGTTTCAAGCTTTA
Organism: Neobacillus sp. B24; assembly: GCF_055381825.1. Taxonomy (NCBI): domain Bacteria; kingdom Bacillati; phylum Bacillota; class Bacilli; order Caryophanales; family Bacillaceae; genus Neobacillus; species Neobacillus sp. B24. The sequence continues at coordinate 1,791,261 of NZ_AP035777.1, forward strand.
ATGATACACCCGAAGGTTTCACTTATTTTGGCAACGGGTGGTCCGAATCTAGTAAAGGCTGCTTATAGTTCCGGAAAACCTGCACTGGGTGTCGGTGCCGGTAATGTTCCTGCTTATATTGAAAAAAGTGCAAATATTAAGCGGGCTGTCAATGATATTATCCTGTCAAAAACCTTTGACAACGGCATGATCTGCGCCTCCGAACAAGCTCTTGTCATTGATCAGGAAATTTATGATGAGGTACGAAACGAATTTATCTCCAATAATTGCTATTTCTTAAATGACGAGGAACGGCATCTGGTGGAACAGGTTGTCATTGACTCTAAACATGCAGCGTTGAATCCAATGATTGTCGGTCTTCCGGCCTATATGATTGCGAAAATGGCCGGTGTCAATGTTCCGGTCAATACAAAGATACTAGTTGCAGAAATCGAGGGTGTCGGACCGAAGTATCTCCTTTCATGCGAAAAATTAAGTCCGATCCTTGCCTGTTACAAGGTGAGCAGTTTTGCAGAAGGGCTGCTAGTTTGTGAACAAACGCTCGAATACGGAGGGCTGGGCCATTCGGCAGCTATCCATACCGAAGACAAGGATGTTATCGACAGCTTTGCTGTAAGAATGAAAGCGGGCAGAATCATGGTTAATGCACCGACTACACATGGGGCCATGGGGGATGTCTATAACACTTCGTTACCGTCACTAACCATCGGGTGCGGAACATATGGAGGGAACTCAGTGTCACAGAATGTTGGGGCAGCAAACCTGTTGAATATTAAAAAAGTACCGAAAAGAAGAACCATGACCCAGTGGTTTAAGGTACCATCGCAAATATTTTTTGAGAAAAACTCGATTCAAATGCTCGCAGCGATTCCGAAAATCTCGAGAGCGTTTATCGTTACAAGCGGAAGTGCGCTTTCGAACGGTTATGTCGATAAAGTTCAATATTATTTAAAAAAGAATACTAACAATGTTCTTTGTGATGTTTTTTGGGATATTGAACAAGAACCAAGCATCGATACAGTCATGGCAGGGGCTGAAAGGATGAGAAAGTTCCAGCCGGACTTCATTATTGCCCTTGGCGGCGGCTCGGTCATGGACGCGGCAAAAGCGATGTGGTTATTCTATGAACATCCTGATACAGATTTCAAGAGCCTGACTCAGAAGTTCTTTGACCCAAGCAAGAGGGTTGTAAAGTTTCCGGCACTTCGCAGTAAAGCGAATTTCATTGCGATTCCAACAACATCAGGCACAGGCTCAGAGGTTACATCTGCCTCTGTCATCTCTGACAAAAATGGCAATATAAAATATCCATTAGTCGATGCCCAGCTTACACCCGACGTGGCCATTGTCGATCCCCAGTTTGCCTTGACCGTTCCGAAACATGTGACGGCTGATACTGGCATGGATGTGCTTACACACGCGATCGAGTCATATGTCTCCGTTTTGGCAAATGATTATACGGACGGACTGGCCATGAAAGCTAGTCAGCTTGTTTTTGAATATTTGCCAAGAGCATATCGGGATGGAAGTGATGAACTCGCCCGTGAAAAAATGCATAATGCCGCAACGATAGCAGGAATGGCATTCGGGAACGCCTTCCTGGGAATCAATCATAGCCTTGCCCATGTGCTTGGTGCCCAGTTTAATATCCCGCACGGACGGGCTAACAGTATTATGCTGCCATATGTCATTCGCTACAACGCGATGAAGCCCAATAAGTTTATGACCTTCCCTAAGTATGAGCGCTTTATTGCAGATGAGCGGTACGCTGAAATTGCCAAAATGCTTGGACTGCCTGCAAGTACGACTGAAGAGGGGGTAGAAAGTTTAATTGGAGCCGTGATAAAACTGGCCAAAGAATTGGAAATGCCGCTGTCCATAAAAGAATACGGGGTAAATCAAGAAGATTTTGAAGGGAAAATGAATGACCTTGCCGAGCGCGCATTTGATGACCAGGATACAATCGCCAATCCAAAGATGCCGCTAGTGACTGAACTTGCCGAAATATATCGCCAAGCCTATAAGGGATTATAGGAACCACAGCCCTATTTCGATAGGGCTGTATATAAATCAAATTATCGAATTTTCTGTGAACATTAACAAATCGCATGTCAAAATTTGACTAAATTCCTAACAGACAATTCTAAAATTTGTTATAATTTAAAAAACTCTTCAAAAGGAGAGATTAACATGGAAAAAAAGGAATCTGAAAAACAACCAAAGCGAAAAAAACAAGCGGAAGCACCGGAGCAATCGACAGAAAGAGAAAATGTAGAATTAACAGCAGCAGATCAATCAGAAGAAAGGCCTAATGCTCCAGAAGCAGAAGAAAACTTGGACCAACAGGAAATAGCAGCAGAAGAAATCAATCAGGAACAGCTTTCAAGCCTTGATTTATTGTGGCGTCTTGCTTTTGGAGAATTAGATGAATGGGCGAAAGCCGCTGATTTTCGCGATGATGCATTCTTGACAGAGGCGAAGATTTTTGCAGAAGGAATTGAACGGAATCAGGCGAATTTGAAACAGATTTCCGAGAAGTTTAGCAAAGAGTTTTCTGTATGGGAACGGACCGCCCGTGAAGAATTTTTAATGTCCACCACCAGCCTGGCACACTTTTTCCCGATAAAATCTTATGAGGAAATCAATCAGCAAATTGATAAGATTCAGGAGAGGACTCTTTCGAGTCTAAAGACTCCTTGTCAAAATGTCATGAATCACCAGGGAGCGGAAAAGTATTTTGAAATGATTAACCAATACATCCTCCTCAGGAAAAAATTTAGATCACAATACTTAAAAACGGTGAAACAAGCAGGGAATCTGATTTATGAAAATCAAAAAGGGCTGGTCAATTTGGTTTCCAGACAGATTAAAACAATGATATTCCCGCTAAATAAATATCTGGAAAAGTCTGAAGAGCTTACCAAATCATAAACAAGGGGTGCAATCAACATGAGTAATGACAAATCATTTGACCCATTAATGGGTTATAAGCTGATAGGGGAAATGTGGGAAAAGCAATTAATGGGTCTCTTATTTAAGCTGACTGATAACAAAGAATTTGTCCGTACAGCAAATTTGGGACTTGACCTTCATTCACGATATGTCGAGCAATTAAAAAGAAATCAGGAGCTTATCGCGGCCGTTATGAATATTCCTACCAAAAAGGATGTCACCAATGCTGCGAAGCGGTCGATACAGGCAGAGGAAAAAATTGATAGTTTAGAAGAGTTAATATGGAGTTTGCAAGACGGTTTAGCGGAATGGAGCAAGGAGAATTTATCTTTCCTGCAAAACGTTGTAGACACTGTCAATCAGATGAAAACTGAATTACAAGAAACCAGATTAGAACTACAAGAAACCAAAAAAATAAGTGCCGATTTTCATGAATTGCGCCAAGGGATGGTTGATCTGAAGATTATGCAAGTAAACCTCCAAGAGATGAGGAAAGAGCTTGCCCAGTTGGATGACATCAAACAAGAACTAGCGGCCTTTAAGGAAATGGTTGGCAAAGAGAGTGAGAAAGAGAAAGAGAAAAAAACAAAAAAGGAAAAAGAGTTAGTTCTACCCGGGGCTGGCACTTCTAACTGACATGAAAGGGGGATATGACAATGAGTAATAGAGTATCAGCCAAAAGCTTTCTGCCGCAATTAAATTTAGAAAAAGAAACGAAAAGATGGAATCAGCTTTATAAAGTTATGACCGAGCCTAAGCCGGATATCAAACCTACACCGAGGGAAGTGGTGTGGAAGAAAAATAAAGGGACGCTTTGGTATCATCCCGCCAAGGAAAAAAAGTATGACATCCCGGTATTCCTGGTATATTCATTATTGAATAAGACGTACATTTTGGATGTTGGTGAGGGGAGCAGTGTAGTCGGGGGCCTTGTTGACCGGGGCTATGATGTGTACCTTCTTGATTTTGGTACCCCAGGTCTGGAGGATGCTGATATTACCCTCGATAATTATATTGTTGATTATTTGGAAACGGCCCTTAGACGTGCAATTAGGCACTCTAAAGCAAAAGAAATCTCGTTGATGGGTTATTGTTACGGAGGGGCGATGGCAGCCATGGTTGCTTCGATTACAGACCTCCCTATAAAAAATTTGGTACTGGCTGCAGTCCCAATCGATTTTAGTGTTTCGACTGTGCCGCAAAAATGGCTTGAAGGATTTCAAAAGGGAGAGATTAGCTTTGACCGTTTCGCCAATGCCTATGAAACACTACCTTCGGCGTTCCTTTATTTGATGTTTAAATTGATTACACCACTAGAAGGAACGAAGTATGTTAATTTGTTTAACCGGGCCCATGATGAGAAATATGTTGAAAAATGGCGCCGGATGGACAAATGGACGAAGGATTCACAGTCATTTGCTGGTGCTGCCTTCAAGCAGTTATTTAATGATCTGTATAAGGAGAACAAACTTTTAAAAGGCGAATTGATGATAGGCAGCAGAAAAGTAGATTTAAAGAATATCAAATGTCCATTGTTCGTATTCTCTTGTTCTCGTGACACCCTGGTAGCCGAGAAGCAAAGTCTGCCGATTATGGACCTTGTTTCAAGCGAGGATAAGACATATGAGGTATATGAAGGCGGCCATGTTTCGCTGGTGGTAACAGGTACCTTTGCCGAGATTATGGATCCATGGCTATCAACACGTTCGCACCAAAGTAAGGAAGTCCTCGTATAAACAAGTCGGCACTTGAATAAATTATTAACGGGAAGATTAAGGTGGGGGCCCTGTCTTCCCGATAATAAATAATTATCCAGCACATTGGTGTTGGTCGAGGAATCTACGCAGCAGGGTGTTGAACCGGTCTTTTGCCTCTAGTTTGGCGAGATGACCGGTATTCCTCATAATAATAAACTCAGAGTGCGGTATCAGCTTATGCATGCAGGCTTGAATCCAAACTGGAAGCACAGAATCATATTGTCCTCCGATAATAAGTGTTGGAACTGTAATCTTTGGCAGCAGTGACCGATTATTGACTTCAAGACAGGTTTTTAATGATTTTATAAACGTTTCGTGTTTTGGCTTAAATAGTTGGTTGAATTTTTCAACCGTTTCCTTGTTCCAGGAATAAAGCGCCATCCGGGACAAATACTCTTTTTCATTACCTGAAGCCGTGACAGAATCGAACTTTGCCTTGCGATTTTCAAATAATAATCCTTTAAGTTTTTCCGGAAAAAAGTGAAAGGTACTAACTAACATAAGAGATCGGCAGAGAGAGGGTGACTGGCGGTATATTTCCTGTGCAACGGCTCCACCCATTGACAACCCAAGAATGTGAGCGGTTTCAATATTGAGTTCGTTTAATAATGAAATGACATCAGCAGCGAAGTTTGGTATGGATATTCCATCGCTTCTAGTACACTCTCCGTGTCCACGGAGATCAGGGATGATTAATTCATATTGATCAGCCAGTTCATATTGATGCTGCCACCCCTCTTTTACTTCACCCAACCCATGGATAAGTACCAATGGTTCACCCCTGCCAAAATGCAAATAAGGAATCCCCGATTTACTTTTTTTCGCTTTTTCCATTTCACACCACCTTTTCATTTTTATTAGTGTATAACCAAGTTAATAAAATTGTAAACATTTTACTCCAACTTTTAGTAATATTTATTTCTAAGATTGACAAAATATTACCGATAGGTGTAAAATACATATAGGTGAGGTGATAAAGATATGGTAAACCAAGATAATCAATCAGTCAATCCTTCTAAAAATTTTGTGCTGCCATTTATTTTATTGCTTCTAAGCAAGGTTTCTCTACACGGATATGAACTTAGCCAGAAGCTTGAGTCATTCGGATTTAAGACTCTCGATCAGGGGAATTTATACAGGATGCTTAGACAGCTGGAAAAAGATGAGCTTGTTTCTTCTGAATGGGATACAACCGGGGCAGGGCCGGCAAAAAGAAGATATTCTATTACCCAAGCTGGTATTACATACTTAAAGGGCTATGCTAATCAACTGGAGACTTATCAATCTATACTTGATCAATTTTTCAAAATGTATACCAGTGTCCTAGAGCTCTATTTTCCTTCATTTCAAAAGAGGGATGGTATAGAGAAAGTCAATACTAGTAGGAGGAGGAAAGACGATGGCTCAGAAGAAAATGGAAACGGTACCGGAAGTTGAGGAAAAAGTAACTCCGGAAGAAAAGGGTTCGTTTGTCACAACTTTTTGGGATCAATACGAGCAATCCCGTAAACGTTCGGAAAAACTTCGTGAAAGCCGCGAGGATGCTTACCTAACTGCCATTAGGGAAGTGATCAAGTTCAATAAGCAATACAGAAAGTCTTTGGTCAAATTATATGATCAGACAAAAAAGACAAACAAAGAAGTGGTTTCAGAGGTTGTTCATCAGTTAAATGCCCGAAAAGAGGAAACCGAAGAAGAAGCAATCCCAGTCAATGCCAATGATCGGGAGGAATTAAAGAAACAGCTGAAAGAGGTTTCCGGTCAACTGGAGAAATTGGCGATAACACCAATTAAATCATTTGTCCAGATTGTCGAACAGCTGGAAGAAAATTTTGAAAAGAATACGGAATCTAATATTGCCTTTGCTCGTGAGCGCCGTAAAGCATGGCTTGAAGTGAGAAAGGAATATGTGAAATTAGCAAGGGACACTCACTTAAATCTAGTGGAACGCAGCAAAAATAGCTTGAAAGAACTTGTTAAAACCCGCTAAATCCGATTTGTAAAAGGAGTTTAGACACCATTGTTTTTCAACCAATGCAGGTTTAATGAATAGGGCCGCAATTTTCTGATAAAGGGAATTGTGGCTTTTTTGTTCTTGCCATAAGGACTGGTTAATGAGAAAATGGGAAAGTTGAAAATATTATTGCCAGTAAGGAGATTTACAACGTGGATTTACTAATGATAATAAAAGCAATACTATTGGGCCTTGTTGAGGGGCTGACAGAATTTGCCCCCGTTTCGTCAACTGGCCATATGATTATTGTTGATGATATGTGGCTTAAATCAGAGGCATTTTTGACAAAACACGGTGCAAATACGTTTAAAGTTGTGATACAGTTGGGTTCAATTTTGGCCGTAGTTGTCACATTTAAAGAACGATTTATCAATTTATTAAGTTTTGGACGCATGGCAAAAGCAGAAATTCAAGGTGAAGGACGGCTTAAATTATCTCAAGTCATTGTCGGACTTATTCCTGCTGGTGTTCTAGGGTTACTTTTCGAAGACTATATTGATGAACATTTATTTTCTACTGAAACAGTACTGATTGGTCTCGTTATTGGTGCTGTATTAATGATTGTAGCTGATGTTTTTGGGCCTATCCGGCCAAAAACACGGTCAGTGGATGAAATTACGTATAAACAGGCATTAATTGTTGGCTTGGTCCAGTGTTTTTCCCTATGGCCAGGATTTTCAAGATCCGGTTCCACGATTTCTGGGGGTGTGTTAGCGGGGATGAGCCATCGCGTCGCCTCAGATTTTACATTTATTATGGCCGTTCCTATTATGGCAGGCGCAAGCTTCATTTCTTTATTAAAGAACTGGGAATATATGACGATCGATGCCCTGCCGATTTTCATAGCAGGTTTTATCAGTGCTTTTGTGTTTGCCCTTTTCTCAATCCGCTTTTTCTTAAAATTAATTAATAAAGTTAGACTTATTCCGTTTGCCATTTATCGAATTTTACTGGCAGCCATCATTTATTTTGTCTTTCTATAACGACATTAAACAGTTTCCTTTAGGGGAACTGTTTTTTTGATTAAAAATATGGGCTTATACCTTTTTTTCAATTCTGGGTATTAGGGATATGTGTCTATTGCACATTTTTATCTAGGTGAATAGGATATATAGAATTCAGAAAAGGAGGTAATGTTAAATGTCAGGTGCAGTAGGCGGCTACGGTGCAGGCTTTGCCCTAATCGTTGTTTTGTTTATCTTGTTAATTATCGTTGGGGCTTCTTGGGTTATATAAAAAATAAGGAGGTAATAAATATGGCATTTGGATATGGCGGATTTGGTTACGGCGGTGGCTTTGGCGGCTGTGGTTACGGCGGCTTCGGTTATGGCGGCGGCTTCACTTTAATCGTAGTATTATTTATCCTGTTGATTATTGTTGGAGCAGCTTGCTACTATTAATTAATTGAAAAAATAAACCCGTCTGGCTAAACAGGCGGGTTTTTACTACTATATGGCAGCATTCAGTCTGCCCCAAACAATATTTTCGACTTCAAATCCCTCTAGTGTTTCTTTTTTTAATAAAGCATCAACTAATTGCTGATACTGAGGTTGATGGTCTGCAATCAGCTTTTCCGCCTTTTTAAGACCCGTGGAAAACAGTTCCTGCATTTTTGCTTCTTTATCCTGCTTGCTGAACATTAAGGTAAATCCATCTTGAAGCATCCCAATTTCAACCATTTGTTCAATAATATGTTTGGCCTGCTGCACATCGCCGCTTACGCCAATGCTATGTTCACCCAGAAGCAGTCGTTCCGCTACGCCGCCCGCTAAAACAAAAGCCACACGATCCAGCAAATCGCTAGTCGTCGATAAATGAAGTTCTTTTGGGATTGGGGCTACATAACCAAGTGCCTCCCCGCGTGGTATAATCGTTGCTTTTCTTACTGAACCTGGCTTCGTTAAGGACGCAACAAGGGCATGCCCTGCCTCATGGATAGCTACACGACGTTTCGTGTCAGGATCTTGAAGCGAACGGGATGTACTACCTAATATCGTTCTGTCAAGCGCATAATCTAAATCTTGCTTTTGTATCATTTCATGCTGATTGCGAACCGCATGACGGCTTGCAGTTTCAAACAGCGAATTTAATTCAGCCCCGGAGAAGCCTGAAGTACTTTCAGCCAATTCATCTAATGAAGCGAGAACATCCGGGGCAAGTGCCTTGCCTCTTGTTTGAATGTCAATAATTTCTCTGCGCCCTTTTGTATCCGGAAGTGGTACATGGAAGGAAAAATCGATTCTCCCAGGGCGGACAAAGGCTTCATCAAGCATATCCTTACGGTTTGTTGCCGCAATAAATAAAATGCCATCATTCGAATGGCCGCCATCCAACTGAACCAGCAGCTCAGTTAATGTCTTTTCCGCTTCTTCGTTACCATGAGCTTTCCGTCTGCCGGCAAGCGCATCCACCTCATCAATAAATATGACGGCAGGACGTTGTTTTCTTGCTGCTTGAAACAGGGAACGGACACGGCTTGCACCGACACCGACAAACAACTCATTAAACGCTGATCCACTTGCTGAATAAAATGAAGCATTTAATTCTCTGGCAATTGCTTGAGCAAGCAGGGTTTTACCTGTACCTGGTGGTCCGTATAACAAGATACCTTTCGGTGGTTTAATGCCTAATTTGTCGGCACGTTCCGTATCTTTTAAGGTAGTTAATGTTTGCAAAATTTCTTCTTTCATTTCCTCCCCTAGGCCGCCCACATCATTTAATGTAATGTCTGGCAGCGGTCGTGCTTTGGCTACACTGTTTTTCATGGAATTACCCGGGCCGAAGCCGCCCTTGGTTTTATATACGGCAAAAAGGGCTCCTGCGAGCAGGAGAAGGATGCCGCCCATCACCCATTTGCCGTAACGGCTGCTTGATGAAAAGGAATAGTTTATATTATATTGTTCTACAAGTTTTTCAATCATTTGGCTATTTGGCGGGATATGTGAGACATATTCTTTTTGACCAGCCTTTAAATACAGACTGCCATTTGTTCTTTCGATAATTGTTACAGCTTGTCCGTTTTGTTCTTTAACAATATTTTCAACAGATGAGAAGGGAATTTCAACTTCTTTATTTGATGATTGGATGGACCAGATGATTCCAGCGATAATGATCAGCAATGCCGCAAATAACGGAATGTATTTGGTAACGGTTTTTTTGCTTTGATTCATGTTGCATAACCTCCCATTAAAAGAGTCATATTTTATTATAATGGTATTTCCAGTAAAATGGATGTGGGAATCGGTGGAAGTTGGACAATAAAAATAGAGATGAAATATTGCAAACTGACCGCTTGCGAGATAAGATTGAAGTTATGGGCAAAATTTTTAACTTGTCAAAAGAGAGGACGAAAAGATGGGTAACGATTTGAAGAAAGAAGTGTTATCGCGCCGGACGTTTGCGATTATTTCTCACCCGGATGCCGGTAAGACGACATTAACCGAAAAATTATTATTATTTGGCGGAGCAATCCGTGACGCAGGAACGGTAAAGGCAAAGAAAACAGGGAAATTTGCTACAAGTGACTGGATGGAGATTGAGAAGCAACGTGGAATCTCCGTTACATCCAGTGTGATGCAATTTGACTATAATGGCTTTCGTGTAAATATTTTAGATACCCCTGGACACCAGGATTTTAGTGAGGATACGTATCGAACATTAATGGCTGTTGACAGCGCCGTAATGATTATCGATTCCGCCAAGGGGATTGAAGAGCAAACCCTTAAACTGTTTAAAGTCTGCCGGATGCGGGGGATTCCGATTTTTACGTTTATTAACAAGCTGGACCGCCAAGGCAAGCCGCCGCTTGAATTGCTTGCGGAATTGGAAGAGGTGCTCGGTATTGAGTCCTATCCAATGAATTGGCCGATTGGGATGGGAAAAGAGTTTCTCGGAATTTATGACCGATATTATAATCGGGTTGAACAATTCCGCGTGGATGAGAATGAACGCTTTATCCCTTTAAATGACGATGGAGAAATTGAAGGCGACCATAAGCTGAAAGACTCGGGTTTATATGACCAAACACTTGAGGAAATTATGCTGCTTGATGAGGCCGGAAACGAGTTTTCAGCGGAAAGAGTGGCAGAAGGAAATTTAACACCTGTTTTCTTCGGCAGTGCGCTGACCACTTTCGGGGTACAAACGTTTTTAGAGACTTATTTGCAATTTGCTCCGCCACCGAAGGCTCGTAATTCATCAATTGGTGAAATCGATCCGCTTTCAGAGCAATTTTCCGGATTCATCTTTAAAATACAGGCAAACATGAACCCGGCCCACCGCGACCGGATAGCATTTGTCCGGATTTGTTCCGGAAAATTTGAACGCGGAATGTCCATTAATATACCTCGTTTAGGGAAACAATTAAAGCTTTCCCAATCCACTTCCTTTATGGCGGAGGAGCGTAATACCGTTGATGAGGCAGTAAGCGGTGATATTATTGGGTTATATGACACGGGAACGTATCAAATTGGCGATACTTTGACTACAGGAAAGAGTGACTTCCAGTTCGAAAAATTGCCGCAGTTTACTCCTGAACTATTTGTCCGGGTTTCGGCGAAAAATGTTATGAAGCAAAAATCGTTTTATAAAGGAATCCAGCAGCTTGTTCAAGAAGGAGCGATTCAGCTATATAAAACGGTACGAATGGAAGATTATATCCTAGGGGCTGTAGGGCAGCTTCAGTTTGAAGTATTTGAGCATCGAATGAAAAATGAATACAATGCCGAGGTCTTAATGGAACGGCTTGGTTCAAAAATTGCCCGCTGGGTAGAAGATGATGCTGTTGATGAGAATCTGTCGAGCTCGAGAAGCCTATTGGTAAAAGACAGTTATGAACATTATGTATTCCTTTTCGAAAATGAATTTGCCCTAAGATGGTTCCAAGAAAAAAATCCAAATGTAAAACTTTATAATCCAATGGACCAACATGACTAAAAAGGCGGAATTTTTTCCGCTTTTTTATTGGGAAAAAATTTCTATCACCCCCATAACCAAATAGGGACACACGTAACTATTTAGTAAAAGCAATGCTTAACTCCAAAAGGCCAATTTCTATGTTATAATTGGTCGAATAGAGGTGAGCAAATGCTGGGTTTATTATTTATGGCCAAAAAGAAGAATCGGACTTTAGAAGAGACAGTTACCCTCATACAACAAGGTGATCAATCATTACTTAATGAGTTAATTGAAGCATATAAACCATTTATAGCTAAAACAGTATCCTCTGTATGTAGGCGTTATATCTATGAAACCGATGATGAATTTAGCATTGGGCTTATCGCATTCAATGAAGCAATAGATAAGTATTCACCTAAAAGAGGCAGTTCTTTGCTAAGTTTTTCCGAAGTGGTCATTAAACGACGAGTCATTGATTATATACGTAAGCAAACAAAGAACCAACATATTAGTATTGATATCACCAATGAATTGCAAGAAGATGAGTCGCCTGGTGCTGCCATCGTAAATGAGCTTTCGCTAGAGGAATTTGATAAAAAGAATGATGAACAGCTTAGAAAAGAAGAAATTCTTCAATTTCAAAACCTATTGGTGTCCTTTGGTTTGAGTTTCAGCGATTTGGTGGAAAATTCGCCAAAGCATGCAGATGCGAGGCTCAATGCCATATTAACTGCAAAAACATTAGTGGAACATGATGAATTAAAAACAATATTACTAGAAAAAAAGCGTTTGCCCATTAATCAGCTTGTGGAATTGGTTAATGTGAGCAGAAAAACGATTGAACGAAATCGCAAGTACATTATTGCGATTGCCTTAATACTTACAAATGATTATGTGTACTTGAAGGATTATCTGAAGGGGGTAGGAAGTTGAATCATGAAAAAAGGAATAGTTTTGGAAATTGATGATGGCTTACTTACGCTCTTAACCCCTGAAGGAGAATTCTTACGTACGAAAAGACAAGACCGGTCCTATACCATCGGTGAGGAAATAAGTTTTTTGCCAATGAAAAACGCAATGCAGCGAAAATTGTTCATCCATGTACTTAAAATGAAACCTGTATGGGTGGCGGCTGCGGCCTTAATCATAACGTTGGGATCCCTTTTTCCCATGTATCAGGGTAATCACGCCTATGCCTACATGTCAATCGACGTGAATCCTAGTATAGAACTTGGGATTAACAAAAAAATGCAAGTGGTGGAATTAACTGGTTTTAATGAAGAAGGCAGACAAATCATTTCCCATCTTGAAGCCTGGAAGAAACAGGATGTCTCGAAAATAACTGAATCCATTATCTCGGAAATAGAAAAGGAAGGTTATTTAAAGGACAATAAGCAATTAATTATTTCTACAGTACAAACTGAAAAGACGGAAAATCAGTTTAACAAGCAACTTGAAGCGAATATGAAGGAAATAAAGGCCGCTGTGAGCGAACAACAGGTAGAGTTAACTGTAGTATCAGGCACAGAAAAGGATTTGGAAAAAGCTCATGAGCTGGGGCTCACAACTGGAAAATATCAAACCAAAAGCTTCCATAAAGATAACGGAAAAGAAATATCGAACAAAAACCGTAAAAGTAAAGGGGATTCACCACAGGAGGATATTACTGCTGCACCACCTGGGCAATTGAAAAAGCAGGATAACCAAAGTCTCAATCTAGACAGTAGTACAGTTGAAACAGCACCACAGGCTGGTAATGGCAACGCTAATCAGACTGGTAGAGAAAATAACTCTGGAAATCCAATTCCTCCGGGCCAATTAAAGAAGATAGACGGTCAAAATGCAAAGCCAGGCAATGGCCAATTTAAAAAGATGGAAGAGCAATCGACAAAAAATAACTACGGGCAATTGAAAAAGCAGCAGAATCAAAATAATAATCCTGGAAAGACGAAGAAATCAACTCCTGATAACAATAAACAAAAGTAAAGTCCGGCTTCCGCCGGACTTTTTGCCATTTTATATGAAATTTTTATTGATTGTTTTGCCCGGCCATTTGAGCCTGTGCCTGCTTTACAAGTCGTTTTGTAATTTCGCCGCCCACGGATCCGTTTGCGCGTGATACGGTATCTGAACCCAATTGGACGCCAAATTCTTGGGCGATTTCATATTTTACCTGATCTAGGTACTGCTCAATGCCAGGTACTAATAATTTGTTACTGCTGTTTGCCATTTTTCTTTCACTCCTTTCCTTACAGGGGCTCTAATTCACCTCTGTAAAGGTAGTATTAAATGTTTGCCTTATTTTCATTAGTGGTAATGTTTGTTCAAACTGGTTATGAATTCAATCCGTCCCTTTGCTGACATCCTTAGTTGGATGCATAAAGGGAGAAGCTTGAGGTTTGCGTTTACTTTCAAGCAGCTCACGGTTCTCCGTTGTATTCCAACCGATATCATTCGTTGGATGAACCCATTCATCGCCAGACATGATCGCAGGGTCCGTTTCCTCTGACCAGTTTTCCAACGGGGAGTTTTCCGAGGCATAAAGGCTATCACCAATCACAACCCCATGTTCATTGACAAATGGAGCTTGCATTTTTATTCCCGTTCCTTCAAAACTCGGAGCGTTGATTTGGTGCGGCATGGTTTCATCAATACTTACTTTTTTCTGCGCTTGTTTTTCCTTGTCCATTATAATCACCCCTGTTTTACCTTATTTTTCTCCTAATTAACCATAATATTTATGAAAAATAAGGAAACGAATGTTTAAATTCAATTTGATTAAAACTATAAGCGTAACAAAATTTTAAGGGGGATTACTGATGGCGAAGCGCAAAGCAGAATTTGATGCAGTCGAGAAATATTCGAAAACACCAAAGAAAAATATTCAAGAGAGTGAATTCTCGGCGGAATTTACCGACAACAACAATGCCATTAGATTTCAAAATCGAAATTCAAAACAAGGACAAAAGGGTAGAAGCTAAATGGCAAGCCGTCGAAAGACTCCGCCAAGAATTCCGATTGAGGAATTCAGTGTGGAAATCGGGGATGTTAATGGTATACCGCTAAAGGAAAAGAGAAAGTGGTTCAGTAAAAAAGCATCAAAAAAATAAGCCTGGATATCCGGCTCAGATTGTCGAGAAATGGGTGTTTTTTCTCGGCAATTTTTTTGTGAATTAAAATAAGGCTTTAGAGAGCAAGCTTTGTAAACATAGACGGACGAATTCCGCTTATTTATAAAATTGGACTGAAAAAAGCTTAAACATACTAACATTAGTAGCACAAACCAAGGCCATGGTTTGTGCTACTATTTTTTTATAGTAGAAGTGAAGGAAGGTCGATCCGTCTATGGGACCATGTAAGAGTCCGTATCTTAAACAGACCAACTTCACACCCTTGTTTGAATCAGTTTAGTATGTTGGGTCCTAGAGACCGTGTATAAGAAAATGGAATCGATAAGGCACTGTGAAGACTTCTATGATTGGTTATAAAAGGAGAATATTTATATGAAACATGTCATCGCTCTTGATGTAAGTAAAGGGAAAAGTACCATTGCCATTTATGATGGTTATAGACAATGTGAATTTGAAGGGGAATTGTATCATACACGCATTGATTTTGAGCAGCTACACCTTCGTATTAAGGAAATAACAGCTCTTGATGGACAAGCCCCCGAAATCGTATTTGAGGCGACGGGTGTCTATTCAAAATCAGTTGAAAAGTTTCTACAGGATCACGGACATACATACTGTCGCATGAACCCGCTTGAAGCGAACCTACAAATGGCTTCAATGCGTCGACACAAAACTGATGTTAGCGATGCCCATGAGTTAGCGAAAACCCACTTCAAATTGGAACGTGAAACGACGTATGTGCAGAATGATTATTATGAACAGATGCGGGCGATTACTCGTTATTATGACGAGATTGAAGAGGAATTTATCCTTTTACGCAATCGTATGCATGCCATTTTACATATTTCATTTCCAGAGTTGGAACGACTTATTACACCGAGTTCAGCCCTATTTTTAAATTTTGTGCAATTGTATCCACATCCAACACTATTATTAGCTCATTCAAAGACAATTATTAAAAATCGTTTAAAAAGCAATACACGAAAAAAACTTTCACTAGAACGTGCAGAGAAAATAGCCATCGTGTTATTAGAGGCTGCGAAAAATTCATATCCTGCCATTGAATCAACGGATATTCGATGTAATCAAGTACGCGATTATGCCCAACGTATTGCGGATTTAATGGAAAAGAAAGACCAGCTTGTGAAACAAATGGTTATGATGTCTGAAGGAAGAAAGGAATATACCGTATTACGCTCTTTTCCAGGGATTGGTGATACAACAGCGTGCAGGCTTATTGGCGAACTAGGTGATATTCGCCGATTTAAAAACGCGAAACAACTGAACGCTTACGTTGGCATCGATATTATGCGCTATCAATCTGGCAATACACAATACCGTGATCGTATTAATAAACGAGGAAATAAGAAGCTACGGAAGATTTTATTCTTTATGATTTGTACGATGATTATGGCCAAAGGTAAGCCTAATCATTTAGTAGACTATTATTACAAATTAAAAACGCAACCTCAGAGAAAGCCTCATAAGGTCGCGATTGTGGCGTGTATCAATAAGTTTCTGAAAGTGACGTTTCAGTTACTGACACACGGCATACTTTACGATTATGAGTCCGCACTACCAGCTCAGAAATCGTAGCCAAGTTTATATTCACTATAGCACACTGACCTTTCGAAAAAAAGAATATCGTGAGGTCTTTTAGTCATGGAAAAATTTAGATGTATTTGGGAGGGGTACCCCTCCCAAATACATCTAAATAAAAAAACACAAATGATTAACTGAAATACACTTGACTAATCGTAAGAAATAGACGGACAATTTCCGACTATTAACTCCAAAAACGGAAAAAAGGATGATTTTGGCCTACTTAATCGGAAAATCTCCGCTTATTTGCCCCGAAACAAGCTCCATTTTCCGCATAACCGGAAAATCTCCGCTTATTAAAATAGAGCGGAAATCAACAGACATATCGAATAGGCATCACGTTAATAAAATTGAATTCATTAATCAAAAAAAGGCTGTCGAAAGTTTTTCGACAGCCTGAGCCGGATTAATCCGGCTTTTATTGTGCATTAAAGGAATAGACATGTGTATTTTGATTGGCGGAATCGAAATAGGTCAATAAATAGCCGGGGTGGTTGTCAAGCTCTCCGGTTTCTAGGTATTTCGCTAAATCAAAGGTAAGTAATTCAAGTACCGTATGCTTAAATAATTCCTGCTCATTCAGTTTAAGCTGGGAAAATTGCTTCCCAAGCAGCATTGGCGATTCAGAAATGAGCTTGTAGATTTTCGCCCGGTCATTTTTTTCCATTACCTGATCCCACCAAGGCTTCCTCGGCTTATACTTATGGTTTTTCAGATAGTCATACTTCATTAACCCTATGACAATATCCAAATCTTCAATTGATCTTTGTTCCAGGAACGAGAATAGGCGAAGGAACAAGTCTTCAAGTTGATGGCCAATTCTAGACCAGCCTTGTTCATCCCAATACGAGCCAAATTCCTGAAAGAAATCAAACGGAGTCGAAAAAACATGGGTTACAAGATATTCTACAGTTGTATCCATCCGATGGTCATTCCAATATTTCTCCAACACATCCTCAACCTGTTTTATCCTGACAATATCATCAAAAGACAAAACATTATTGCTTAGAATTTCGTAAGGAGAATGATCCATGTAAACATAATCATGCTGGGCTGCGCTAAGCCTTACCCCTGTGCCGCGCAGCATTTTCAAAAATCCCAGCTGCAATTCTTCCGGCCGCATTTCAAAAACATCGTTAAATGTTTTCCGAAACGAGCTATAGTCTTCTTCGGGAAGACCGGCAATCAAATCAAGATGCTGGTCAATCTTCCGACCTTCTTTTACCATCGTGACCGTTCTTGTCAGTTTGGCAAAATTTTGTTTTCGCATGACAAGTTCGTTTGTAAAATCATTGGTGGATTGGACGCCAATTTCAAAGCGGAATAGGCCTTTAGGAGCCTCATGATTCAAAAACTCAATAACTTCAGGGCGCATAATATCAGCAGTGATTTCAAATTGAAAAACAGTGCCAGGCAGGTGTTCATCAATTAAAAAGTGGAACATTTCCATTGCATAGCTGCGGCTAATATTAAAGGTACGGTCGACAAACTTTATTGTTTTTGCGCCGTTTGCCATCAAGTAGCGAATGTCCTCCTTAATCCTTTCGCGGTCAAAATACCGAACACCAACTTCAATAGAAGAAAGGCAGAACTGACAGCTAAATGGACAGCCGCGGCTTGTCTCAATATAGGTAACCCGTTTGCCTAACTGTGGGATATCTTCAGGGAAACGGAATGGGGAAGGCAGCTCTTTTAAATCGAGTTTATTCTGTTGAGGTGTCATGACTATCTTACCAGCACTGTCACGATAGGCAACACCAGGAACAGTTTGAAAATCACTGGAGGCTTCCAATTCAGTAAGTAACTGTTTAAATGTTTGTTCTCCTTCACCCATTACAATAAAATCGATATCCTGATATTTCTCCAGCCACTCCCGTGTATCGTAGGACACTTCAGGTCCCCCTAAGACTATTTTTAGCTCAGGGTCTAT
Organism: Neobacillus sp. B24; assembly: GCF_055381825.1. Classification (NCBI taxonomy): domain Bacteria; kingdom Bacillati; phylum Bacillota; class Bacilli; order Caryophanales; family Bacillaceae; genus Neobacillus; species Neobacillus sp. B24. Next base: position 1,809,543 of record NZ_AP035777.1, read on the forward strand.
TTTTTTAAGCATATTGATCACTTTCAATGTTTCCTCAATATTCCAAATGTAACAGCTAAAACCAATAACGGCGGCCTTTTGTTGATGAAGATCGGAAACAATATTCAAGACTGGATCCTTGATAGTATATTCTTTGAGTTTCAAATCAAATTCCGGAGCGGCGTATGCCTTTAGACACCGTATCGCCAAATTAGTATGGATGTATTTAGCATTTAGAGTTGCAAGAATGACCTTCATGATAAAGCTCCTTTTACAAAAATAAAACAATATATTATTATAACTTATTTTTGCCGTAATAGATAGTAGCCAAACCTTTGCAATACTTAACCTAGAAGGTCCCCTTAAACATAACGCTGCAGTTCACATTAGCATCACAATAACAGCTGTTATATTACAAGTGAAAAACTGTTATATAAATAGAAAGTTTGATTTGGTAATAAATTTTTCAAAAAAATATGAAGTGTTTCATATTTTATTTGCTAATGTTTGATTTTTGTCACAGCTAATAAGTTTTAAAGGTCCTACAATAATTTTGGAAGTTAATTTTTTATGTCTTTTTCGTGTAGTTTTTTTGAACGAAGTGAGGAGGGACATTATGTCTATTTTACCGAAAAAAAATGATCTCGGATTCTATGAAATCCGTCTTGAGTCGATTGGTGGTTTAGGGGCAAACCTGGCCGGGAAAATGCTTGCCGAGGCTGGCGTCCTAAGTCTTGGGTTAAAGGGGTCGAACTTTTCATCCTATGGTTCGGAGAAAAAAGGTTCTCCAGTAAAAAGCTTTATCCGCTTTTGTGATCCCGATGTAGAAATTCGTGATCACAGTCCAATTGAACAGCCGCATGTTGTTGGTGTCTTTCACGAAGCATTGTATAAAACAGTGAATGTCGCCAGCGGATTGCCTGCTGATGGAATTGTCCTGGTCAATACAACAAGAGATTTTGATGAAGTAAAGAAGGATTTGCGGCTTGAGTATGGAACGTTAGCCATTGTCGACGCGTTGACTATTGCCGTAGAGGAAAAAACAAAAGTAAATACTGCGATGCTTGGGGCATTATTTAGAATTTGTGATTTCCTTGATCCAGACGCGATGAGAAATGTTATTCGTAAGACATTTGAAAAGAAATATCCGCATTTGGTTGAACCGAATATTCGTACCTTTGACCGCGGATACAATGAAGTTCAATTCAAATCCTATGAAGTTCCTGCCGATGCTGAAGGGAAAGCATTTGTTCGTCCACAGCCACAGCTAGGGTTTCTAACCCAAGAACTCGGTGGTGTGATTACGACGCAGGCAAATAGTATTTTAAAAGACTTAAGCGGTTCGAGACAGGGGTTTCTTCCTGAATTTAATCGTGAAAAATGTATTGATTGTGCTGCCTGTGATAACGTGTGTCCAGATTTCTGTTTTGTTTGGGAAGAGGGAGAGGACAAACGCGGCAGAAAGCAAATGTTCCTTAAGGGGATTGATTATCAATATTGCAAAGGCTGCTTAAAATGCGTAGAGGCATGTCCAACAGATGCGCTTAATGACCTTCGTGAAATGATTGGCTATGCCGATGGGCATCGCGTAAAGCAAAACTTTCCATATGCAGCAGTAGGAGGTAGTTTATAATGGCTATTTTAGAAGATAAATTGACTTCCAAAGGGGTTGCCGAACAGGTTTCAACCTTTGAATCTGGAAATGAAATGGCTGCAATGGCGGCGGCACAAATTAACTATCATATCATGGGCTACTTCCCAATTACGCCTTCAACAGAAGTAGCACAATTTTTGGATCAGATGAAAGCTCGCGGCGAGCATGACATTAAACTGATTCCGGCTGATGGTGAGCACGGGTCAGCAGGCATTTGCTATGGAGCAGCTGCAACCGGCGCTCGCGTGTTCAATGCGACTAGTGCAAATGGTTTCTTATATATGATTGAACAATTGCCGGTCCAGGCAGGAACCAGATTCCCAATGGTTATGAACCTGGTCACTCGTGCGGTCAGCGGCCCGCTTGATATCCGCGGCGACCATTCCGACCTTTATTACGGCTTAAACACGGGCTGGGTGATTTTGACGGCAAAAACTCCTCAGGCTGTTTACGATATGAATATTATGGCATTAAAAGTAGCAGAGCATTCAAAAGTTCGTCTTCCGGTTATCGTTGCTTATGATGGATTCTTTACATCCCACCAGAAGCGCAGAGTAGAATACTTTAAAGACCGCCGTGTCGTTCAGCAGTTTGTTGGCGAATGTCCAACCGACTATAATTTTATCAGAGATCCGAAACAGCCGGTTACTGTCGGTGCCCATATGAACGGTGAGGATTTAATGAATAACCATTTCCAACAATCTGAGGCGATATATAACGCTGCGGAGGTATTTAGGGAAGTTGCTGCTGAGTATGCAAAGCTGTCAGGAAGAGAATACCCTGTCCTTGATTTATATAAAATGGAAGATGCAGAAGTTGCTCTATTCCTAATAAATTCTGCAGCTGAATCTGCAAAGGATGTCGTTGACCAGCTTCGTGCTCAAGGAATAAAAGCAGGGGTCATCAGCCCTAATATTATTCGACCATTCCCTGCCAAGGAAATCCGTGAAGCCTTGAAAAATGTAAAGGCATTATTGGTTGGTGAGCGTGCCGATTCTTACGGTGCCCATGGCCCTAATTTAACTCATGAAGTGAAATCTGCACTTCAGGATGATAAGAACAACCAGACTATTGTACTTAGCCGCGTATTCGGTCTTGGCGGCAAGGATTTCTATGCTAGTGATGCACAAGAATTTTTTAATATGGCGATTGACGCGATGGAAAAAGGCTATGCTGAGAAGCCATTTGACTACTTCGGTGTTGTACCGGGTAATCCTGAAAAAATCCTTAAGCCTGTTATTACTCCGCAGCATGGAGATGTTTATAAATCTGGTTTAATTGATGTCAAGATGGATGAAGAAACAAATAAGTTAAAGGTCAAAATTCCACCACTAAGAATGCTTACAACCAAGCCGAAACGGATTGCATCCGGGCACGGAGCTTGCCCTGGCTGCGGTATTTTCGGCGGACTTGAACTATTTTTTAAAGGAATTGAAGGCGATATTGTTACATTATTTCAGACTGGATGTGCCTATGTAACAACCACTGCCTATCCACACAGTTCTCATAAACAAACGATGATGCATAACTTATTCCAGAATGGTGCGGCCACTCTATCAGGAACAGTTGAAGCATTTATGGAATTAAAGCGCCGCGGGGAAATTAATGTCTCGGATGATGCGACATTTGTAATGATTACTGGCGACGGCGGCATGGATATTGGGATGGGTTCGGCAATTGGTACGGCTCTAAGAGGTCATAAATTGATTATGCTGGAGTACGATAATGAAGGCTATATGAATACCGGTTCACAAATGTCTTATTCCACACCTCTTGGACATATGACGAGCACATCTGGTGTTGGAAAAACACAAAAAGGGAAGTCCTTTCACCATAAAGATACTGTTCAAATCATGGCAGCAACCAATATACCTTATGTGTTTACTGGTTCTGAAGCATTCCCGCAGGATTTGGTCAAAAAAGGTGCCAAAGCCCAGTGGTATGCACAAAATGTTGGACCAGTTTACGGGAAATTGTTAATTACTTGTCCGCTAAACTGGAAATCCGAAGATCGCTACGGAACAAAAATTCTAGAAGAAGCTACAAACTCTTGCTTCTTTCCGCTTTACGAGGTTGAGCAAGGGGTAACGAGCATTACCTATAATCCTGAGGATAAGAAAAAACGCGTTCCGGTTACGGAATGGTTTAAGTACATGGGTAAGACAAAGCATTTATTAAAAGAAGAAAACAAACATTTAGTCGATGAATTTGAAGCTGAAGTCGAAAAGAGATGGCAGCGTCTTAAAGCTAAGCATGAAAATCAATGGTTATAGAGATATAAACGCAAGCAGTCAAGGGCATCGCGCCCCTGGCTGCTTGCGTTTGTTCGGGAACTCATTTATAAAAATCCGGTTTGCGATCGGCAAAGATTGGGATTTGGCTTCGGATTTTCTTTACGAGATCTAAATCTATTTGTGCTGATAGAACTTCCTCGGTATCACCGGCCTCTGAAAGCACTTCCCCCCATGGGTCAATCACCATCGAGTGGCCGGCAAATTGATTATTTGGATCGCTTCCGGCTCTGTTGCAGGCTATGACATAGCATTGGTTTTCGATTGCTCTTGCCGTTAACAAAGCCCGCCAATGCGATAAGCGGGGGGCAGGCCACTGGGCAACAACAAACAACACTTCTGCTCCTTGTGAAGTATGGGCAGTAATCCATTCCGGGAATCGGATATCATAGCAAATAACGCCGGCAAAACGACGATTATCCAACGAAAACAATCCTTTCTCACTGCCTCCCTCTAAATAAAGATGTTCGTCCATCAGCTTGAATAAATGCAGTTTACTATATTGGCAAACAAGCTCGCCTTCACGGTTTATGATGAGAAGTGTATTTTTCACTCCACTATCACTCCGGGTGGCAACAGAACCGCCAACAAAATGAACATGATATTTCTTTGCAGCTCTTTGCAGGAATTGGGTGGTTTGCAAGGCTTGGGGGTCGGCAATTTCCTCAAGTCTTGTTAAGTCATAACCAGTTGTCCAAAGCTCTGGGAGGACGATGATATCCGGGCACATCGCCGCAGCTTTTTCAATCATTGCTTCTGCCTTATAGTAATTTTTATTTGGATTCCCAAAGGCAACGTCCATTTGTAAACAAGCAATTTTAAAATTCAATTTTTTCTCTCCCTCATAATTAAATTCAGAATTTTCCCTTTACAAGCTGTTATAAAAGTTATATCATTTTTGACTAGAATTTCAACTAAAAAAAGATGTTAAAGTGGGTGTGAATATGACACAATTTCCGCAATCGGAACTATTAAAGGGCTTGCCAAAACAATTTTTTGCCTCATTAGTCAAAAAGGCAGGCCAGTACATGGAAGAGGGATATGATGTGATCAACCTTGGGCAGGGAAATCCAGATCAACCGACACCTAAACATATCGTAACAAAATTACAGGAAGCTGGTGCCAAGCCGGTGAATCATAAATATTCACCATTCCAGGGGTTTCGTTTCTTAAAGCAGGCTGCGGCCGATTTTTACTTGCAGGAATATGGTGTTGACATCAACCCTGATAAAGAGGTAGCCATTTTATTTGGAGGCAAGGCTGGATTAGTCGAGATTCCGCAATGCTTGCTCAACCCAGGTGACAAAGTTCTAGTCCCTGACCCAGGTTATCCGGATTACTGGTCAGGAGTTGCTTTGGCAAGGGCAGAAATGGTGAAAATGCCATTAACAGAAGAAAATCAGTTTTTGCCTGCGTATGAAGAACTTTCCGCTGAAATTTTAGCTGAAGCAAAATTAATGTTTCTCAATTATCCTAACAATCCAACTGGCGCGCAAGCAACCAAGGGATTTTTCGAAGAAAGTGTAAAACTTGCAGCGGCGAATCAAATTTGTATTGTTCATGATTTTGCCTACGGTGCCATTGGCTTTGACGGAATCAAACCGCCAAGCTTCTTGCAGACCAATGGGGCTAAGGATGTAGGCATCGAGATTTACACACTGTCCAAAAGCTATAATATGGCAGGCTGGCGGGTCGGATTTGCTGTTGGTAACGAAAGTGTAATATCTGCATTGGAGCTATTGCAGGACCACCTTTATGTCAGTTTATTTGGGGCGGTACAGGAGGCAGCAGCAGAAGCGCTGACAGGTCCACAGGATTGTGTTAGAGAATTAACCGGCATGTATGAGCGCAGACGAAATGTTTTTATTAATGGACTCCGATCATTAGGCTGGGATGTCACAACACCACAGGGATCGTTTTTTGCGTGGCTCAAGGTACCTGAAGGTTTCTCATCCGAGGGTTTTTCTAATTTGCTGCTTGAACAGGCCCACATTATGGTGGCGCCGGGGATTGGTTTTGGCGCTTATGGTGAAGGCTATGTCCGTGTCGGTTTACTTTCGACGGAGGAACGTCTCTTGGAAGCGGTCCAAAGAATTAGCAAGTTAAAACTCTTTAATGGAAGTTAATTGTAGACCCTAAAAAAAACTGGCTATCACTCCCTGATAGCCAGTTTTTTTACTAAATTTAAAATAGGGACTTTTGTCACAAAAAATATTTCAAAAAAACTTGTGAGATAACTCCGAGTCAAAAAGTCAAGGAATATTTATGAAATATGCTGGATATTTTCTCAACTTAGGCAAACTGAGTTTTTGTCGTAAAACCGAGAAAATACGAAGAAAAATTGTCGAAAACCGAAAGTTTTAGAATGTTTTGTCTACTTTTGCGAATGTATTTACTTTTAGAAGAATTCTTGTCATAATTCATCAAGTAGTCTATTTTTTTAGCGAATTAAAGTAAGAGTGTATGAGGCAGGGGGATAAAATTGTACGAGTATAGTAATGGCGAAAGCCAGAATCATGTTCATCTCGATATTATTGAAGAAATTAAAGCCAAAAGGGAATTAATGATAAAAAGTGCAAATGCTTACGGATTTACGAGTGAAGAAACAATAAAATACAGTCAGGAATTGGATGAATTAATTAATGAATATCATAAATTAATGGGACAAGCTTCCCGGCCGAATGAAGAGGTGCGATTCGCCTTTAAGGAAATGATCATGGTTTGGCCCAAGGTTTTAGTTTGAAACTATTTATTAATATAATAAGGATTAAAATAATATCATATCAAGTTTATCTACATGAAGGTCTTTATTTTGCTTAAAAGCTCAAGCATCTAAAGACCTTCAGGCGTGATGCCGCTTTATTTCTCCATTACATCCTATTTTCTTCTATATGTTTTATATTAGCTTTCTCCTTTTATACCTTCAATTTTAAACATTTCTACAATATTAGACAGTTGCTGTGATTTTTATCATTGTTTATATCTCAATATTTCTTATAGTTAAATTAGTACAATTTCTCGAAATACTACACCATGATCTACTTCAAATGAAATCTTCCTACTATGAATAAACTCCCAAATGAAACTGACGGAAGCGTACAGCTTTATTTGAAATTCTGTCTTTTTTTAAGCTTTTATTTAATGCAAATTAGAAAACTATCAATATTGGGTAATATGCTTTTATTTCGATACATATATCGTAAATAATAGCATTTTAATAAACCACTTAAGGCAAACGCTTACACTGTTCTTACATTATTGGAGGAGGGAAGTCCTACATGCACATTGTCGTATGTGTCAAGCAAGTTCCTGACACAAAAATCATTAAAATTAATCCAAAAACAAACACACTTGACCGCAGGAGTGCTCCAGCCATTTTAAATCCATATGACGCCCATGCTGTTCAGGAAGCTGTGAAAATTAAGGAAAAAACGGGTGGGACCATATCTGTGTTGTCCATGGGACCGCCGCAGGCAACCGCTGTTATTAAGAAGAGCATTGAAATTGGTGCGGACCGAGGCTATCTGATTACAGATCGTGCCTTTGCTGGAGCGGATACATTGGCTACAAGCTACGCCCTATCGAAGGCTTTGGAAAGAATCAATAAGGAAGAGCCAATCGATATGGTGATCTGCGGAAAACATGCTATTGATGGTGACACCGGACAAGTAGGGCCTGGAATTGCCAGAAGAATGGATATTCCTCCGGTTACAAACGTCATTGAGGTAACCGAAGTAGATGAGCAGGAGAGAACCGTGTTAATCAAGAGGAAGCTGACAAATGGTCATGAAATGATTCAATCAGAAATACCTTGTTTATTAACGGTAGAAAAAGAAATCAATGATATTGAATATTCACCGATGCCGAACATGATTAAAGCAGCAAAGTACGAACCGATTATATGGGCAGTCAGTGACCTAGAAGACGTAGACCGGAGTCAGCTTGGTCTCAAAGGTTCCCCAACTATTGTCGGGAAAATGTTTACACCGCCCCGCCCTGAAGGCGGCAAAAAGCTTGAAGGCTCCACCGATGATCAAGTCACTCAATTAATGGATATTTTGATGGAGAAAAAAGACCTATTTACATTACAGTCATCTACTAAATAACTACTTTATTCTTTGAAGCAGGGAGGGGCTTACGTGAATCTCGACGATTACCGTGGAGTTTGGGTATTTATTGAACAAAATGATGGGAAAATTGAAGGTGTATCACTTGAATTGCTCGGTGCAGGGAGAAAGCTTGCTGATAAGCTGCAGGTTCCGCTGGCAGGATTTTTACTTGGAAATGAAATTAAACCGTTAGCTAAACAGGTGATATCGTATGGTGCTAACGAAGTGTATGTAATCGATCATCCTGTACTTAAATTTTATCGGACAGAATCGTATATGAAGGGTGTTATGCTTCTGGCCCAAAAATACAAGCCGGAGATTATTCTTTATGGAGCAACCCCGAACGGAAAGGACTTAGCAAGTGCTGTCGCGACTGATCTGAACACAGGTTTAACTGCTGATACAACCATGCTTGATGTCGATTTCGAAAATAGATTGCTAGAGGCAAGCAGGCCAGCGTTCGGCGGCAATATTATGGCGACGATTCTCTGTAAAAAGCATCGCCCGCAAATGGCAACGGTACGGCCAAAGGTTATGAAGGCACTACAGCCGGAATCCGACAGATTAGGAAAAGTTATTGAAGAGACAATTTCGCTGCAGGAAGAAAATATGCGTACAAAAGTGCTTCAAATTGTGAACGACGTAACAAAAAAGGCCAACTTGGCCGATGCTCACGTCATTGTCTGTGGCGGAAAAGGAATGGGCGATTTGCAAGGCTTCCAGCTCATTCATGAACTCGCTGAAACAATTGGAGCAAGTGTTGGCGGTACGCGTGACGTGGTGGAAGCAGGCTGGCTGCCACATGAACAGCAGGTTGGCCAAACAGGGGAAACCGTTACGCCAAAGATTTACTTTGCCATTGGGATTTCGGGGGCGATCCAACACGTTGTCGGCATGAAAAACTCTGAATTAATTATCGCAATTAATAAAGATGCAACTGCACCAATTTTCGATGTGGCCACATATGGGATTGTCGGGGATGCTCAGGAAATACTTCCGAAACTAATCCAGCAATTCAACAAGCAAAAAGCTGAAAAAGGCGGTGAATTGAGCTATGCCTGAGAAATTTGATGTCATTGTGGTTGGGGCAGGACCTGCTGGTACATCTTGTGCGTATTCATGTGCTAAGGCTGGACTGGATGTTTTGCTCATTGAACGTGGAGAATACCCGGGAGCAAAAAACGTAATGGGTGGCGTTCTGTACCGTCAACAAATGGAAGAACTGATTCCTGAATTTTGGAAAGAAGCACCATTAGAGCGCCCGGTTGTGGAACAGCGGTTTTGGATGATGGATAAAGAATCTGTCGTTTCCTTCGGTTATAAAGGCCTTGAGTGGGCAGCGGAACCATACAATAACTTTACCGTCTTAAGAGCGCAGTTTGACCAGTGGTTTGCAAAGAAAGCGGTCGAAGCAGGGGCGCTTCTAATTAACGAAACGGTCGTTACGGAGTGTATCGTAGAAAATGGCAAGGTTGTCGGCGTTCGCACCGACAGACCGGATGGTGAGGTTTATGCAGATGTTGTCGTCCTCGCAGACGGGGTCAACTCACTGCTTTCCAAGCAACTTGGTTTTCATAAGGAATTCCGTCCTGATGAGGTAGCGTTAACAGTTATGGAAGTTATTAATCTGCCAAAAGAAAAGATTAATGACCGCTTTAATTTGCAGGATAATCATGGCTGTACAATTGAAATTTTTGGTGACTCCACCAAAGGTAACCTTGGAACCGCGTTTTTATATACAAACAAGGAAAGCTTAAATATCGGGGTGGGTACTACCCTTTCGAGCATGATCAAAGCGAAATTAAAGCCGTATGATTTATTGGACTACCTAAAAACACATCCGATGGTAAAACCATATTTGGAAGGCGGTGAATCTGCCGAGTATTTGGCTCACTTGATACCAGAGGGCGGGTATCACTCCGTACCAAAGGTAGCAGGAAATGGAGTACTCGTTATTGGAGACGCAGCACAGCTTGTTAATGCCATCCATCGTGAAGGGTCGAACATGGCAATGCACTCCGGCCTGCTCGCGGCTGAAACGGTAATCGAGGCGAAGAATCGCGGCGATTATAGCGAATCTAGTTTAAACAATTACCGTGAGGCACTTTACAACAGCTTCATTATTAAAGATTTGGAAAAATATAAAGATGCAGCACACACTTTTGAGAAATATCCGCAATACTTTAAGGAGTATCTCCCAATGATGAACCAGGCGGCCAGCAAATTCTTTACCGTTGATGGCACGCCTAAGCGGGATAAACAAAAGCAGATTATTAAGAGTATGACGTCACAAAGAGGCACACTTCGTGTGTTGCAAGATATTTATCGAGCTTGGAAGGCGGTGAAATAATGTCAACGAAGAATATTGAAGAAAAGCAGTATCTTCTAAGGTTCAAGTGTGATACGAAGTCCCATTTAACTGTTCTTGACCATGACATTTGCATGACGAAATGCCCGGATAAAATCTGTACCGTCTTTTGCCCGGCCGAGGTATATAAATGGGAAGGGACACGGATGCAGGTAGGCTACGAAGGGTGCCATGAATGCGGCAGCTGCCGGATCGGCTGTCCGTATCAAAATATTAAATGGGAATACCCTAAGGGAGGACACGGAATCGTCTTCCGGCTTGCTTAATATGAAAAGTGCTGTTCGCCAAATGGCAACAGCACTTTTTTTGTCTGGTTTAACCTATATGTATGTTTTTTCACAAGGGAATTTAAAAAAAGGTGAAGCAAGAAGGTAGTATTGAAGAGGTTTAACTGATTTTCTCTATTAAAGCAGCGGAGGAGAGTTCATCTACTTTGCTTGATGATGTTAACGAGGAGGCTAATTTCAACGCATGTTCCATTACCTCCATGTTGGCAGAGCAATAATAAGGCTTTCTCCAATTGAAATCACCTTCAACATCAGACGGGTAGATACTTACTTTCCAGTGGTAATAAATCTTTGCTTGCGGGAGTTGCACCCCTTCAACGGCAATCAGCCAGTGGGTTGATTTTGAACCAGGGTAATAAGCGTCTGTTTCCCTCAATGATTTCTGATCGTTACTGCCAATTGGTACTAAGGCGACTTGGTAAAAATCATGATAATTAGGGGTTTTCAATTTTTTCCCTCCCTTTTGTTTTCTATCTTTATTATATGAAACTTTGTCATCATATTTGAGTGATAAATGTTATAATTTTTCGAAAAAATGAGGCATCTTCATAGAATTGTCAAATTAAGAATTCAATTAATATAAAAAGGATGGGGGCTGCCCATCCTTTTTATGTGGAAAATTGACAGAATAACGATATTTTTTTATAATAATTTTGAAATCGAGATATTTAAGTACACAAAATATAAAAGGATGCGTTACTATGGATTCAACTGCAAAATCATTAAAGCTGTTTATTGTTCTTTCACGTGCCTTCAAAGCCATTAATGAGCATGTCAATAAAGTGATTCAGGCCAATGGATTAAATCCGACTGAATTTGCTGTTCTTGAGCTTCTCTATCATAAAGGTGACCAGCCGCTGCAGCAAATTGGCGCGAAAATTTTGCTGGCGAGCGGAAGCATTACCTATGTGGTTGATAAACTGGAACAAAAGGGATTACTGCAAAGAGTTGCCTGTCCCACCGATAGACGGGTAATCTATGCCTCCATTTCGGATGAGGGAAAAAAATTGATACAGGAAATCTTCCCTGAGCATGCTGAACAAATCGACAAGCTCATGTCAAGCCTTAACGATTCGGAGAAAGATACAGCAATAGATTTGCTAAAAAAGTTAGGATTACCTGCGGGAAAATTTTAAGAACGGCCAGTTGGCCGTTTTTTGTTTTTTGAATCAGGCTTGATAGTATATAATGAAATAGATTGAAATATTTGAAAAGCGAAGAGGGGGTTTATTAATGGGCTTTCAAGACTATACATATGTTCGTCCCAATCTAGAGGACGTGAAAGAAAAATTTGCATCTGCACTCCAACGCTTTAACAATGCCTCAACAGTTGAAGACCAGAGTAAGGCTATGGATGAGGTTAACCAGCTTCGAAATGACCTTGGTACGATGTTCAATCTTTGTCATATCCGTCATTCGATCGACACGAATGATGAATTTTATAAGAAAGAGCAGGATTACATGGATGACCTGGGACCGGAGGTTGAAGGGCTAGTGTCCCAATATTATCAAGCACTAGTGGATTCCAAGTTTCGCCCCCAATTAGAAGAAAAGTGGGGAACGCAACTATTTGCACTTGCTGAGGGACAGTTGAAAACCTTTAAACCGGAAATTGTACCTTTGCTGCAAAAAGAAAACAAATTAGTGACTGAATATACCAAGCTGATTGCCTCGGCAAAAATAAACTTTGAAGGGGAGGAGCGAACCCTTGCCCAAATCGATCCATTCATTGAATCACAAGATCGAGGAATACGGAAGGAGGCAGCACAGGCGAAATTTGGATTCTTTTCACAGCATGAAGCAGAGCTTGACCGAATCTATGATGATCTTGTCAAGGTTAGAACACAGATTGCCGCCAAGCTAGGCCTTAAGAATTTCGTTGAGCTTGCCTATTATCGGATGATGCGGACTGATTACAATGCAGAAATGGTCGCCAATTTCCGTCAGCAGGTAAAGGACTTTATTGTTCCAATCGCTTCGAAACTAAAAGAGCGTCAGCGGGAACGTCTGGGCCTGCAACAATTGAAGTATTATGATGAAAGCTTTGCGTTTCAAACTGGAAATGCCGTTCCAAAAGGAAGCCCAGAATGGATTATCGAGAACGGCCAAAAAATGTATCAGGATTTATCGGAGGAGACGGGAGAATTTTTCAACTTCATGCAGAAAAATAACCTGATGGACCTTGTGGCCAAAAAAGGGAAAGCAAGCGGAGGCTATTGCACATATATTGAAAACTACAAAGCTCCATTTATCTTTTCCAACTTTAATGGGACTTCCGGTGATATTGATGTGTTGACACATGAGGCTGGCCATGCCTTCCAGGTATACTCAAGCCGTCACTTTGAAATTCCGGAATATTATTGGCCTACCTATGAAGCGGCTGAAATTCACTCGATGAGTATGGAATTCTTTACCTGGCCATGGATGGAGCTCTTCTTTAAGGAAGATTCCGATAAATATAAGTTCTCCCACCTTAGCGAAGCGCTATTGTTCTTGCCTTATGGTGTCTCGGTCGATGAGTTCCAGCACTGGGTTTACGAAAATCCGGAGGCAACACCTACGGAAAGGAAAGCCAAGTGGCGGGATATTGAGAAAAAGTATCAGCCGCATAAGGACTATGATGGCTTTACCTATCTTGAAAACGGCGGCTTCTGGCAGCGACAAGGCCATATTTATAATTCACCGTTTTATTATATTGATTATACTTTGGCGCAAATTTGTGCATTTCAGTTCTGGAAACGGTCACGAGAAAACCGTGAAGAGGCTTGGGCGGATTATGTAAAACTTTGCAAGCTTGGCGGCAGCATGTCCTTTACAAAGCTTGCTAAAGAGGCAAATTTGATTTCGCCATTCGAAGACGGCTGCGTCGAATCAGTTGTTGGTGTAATTGAGGATTGGTTAAATTCAGTAAACGACAAGGATTTATAAAAAAGAGGCGAAGCCACGATATAACTGGCTTCGCTTTTTTTTACTTCACCGCTGCAGTTTCCGAGATCACTTTCAATTCGCCATCGATAACAGTGGCTGTTAATTTTTTGGCTTCTGGCTGCTCGAGGATATAATCAGTGATTTTATCTTCAAGCTGTTCCTGAATCATTCGGCGCAGCGGGCGCGCACCAAATGCAGGATGGTAGCCGAGCTGTGCCAATTTTTCTTTGGCAGGTTGTTCAATTGTTAATTCAATGTTTTGATCAGCCAATGTATCTTGAAGTTCACTAATCATCAAATCAACAATGGTCAAAATATGGTCTTTATCAAGTGAATTAAACTCAATTATACTATCAAAGCGGTTTAAGAATTCAGGCTTGAAGAAGCTTCCTAATGATTCAAGTATAGATGCTTCCTCGATGGCTTCGCTCGTATTAAATCCTACATGGATTGGCTTAAAGCCGATACCGGCATTGCTCGTCATGATGATGACAGTATCTTTAAAGCTTACTACTCTGCCTTGGCTGTCAGTCAGGCGGCCATCCTCTAGAATTTGCAGGAACATATGTGAAACGTCAGGATGGGCTTTTTCAATCTCATCTAATAAAATGATGCTATAAGGATTGCGGCGGACTTTTTCGGTTAATTGTCCTGCTTCTTCGTGGCCGACATAGCCTGGAGGTGAGCCAATCAATTTAGACACGCTGTGTTTTTCCATATATTCGCTCATATCTAGGCGAATCATCGACTCTTTTGTACCAAACAGTTCCTCTGCAAGTGTCTTCGTTAATTCTGTCTTACCAACACCGGTCGGACCAACAAACAGGAAGGATCCGATTGGGCGGTTTTTTGGTTTTAACCCCGCACGACTGCGACGGATTGCTTTTGCCACCTTGGCCACGGCTTTCTCTTGACCAATTACCTTTTTATTCAGGTTTTCTTCCAAGTGTTTCATTTTAAGCTGCTCATCTTCTTGCAGTTTGCCGACAGGAATACCTGTTTTTTGTTCAATAATCTCCTGAATGAGTGAAACAGTAACAATCGGTCTTTCGGCAGTTGATGCATTGTTTAATGATTTTTCAAGGTGTACTTCCTCATCACGAAGCTTTGCAGCCAGTTCATACTGCTCGCTTTTTAGGGCAGCCTCTTTTTCAGAAGCTATTTCCTTTAGACGAGTTTCAATTTGATCATTGGTCTTGTAGTCGGTAGCTAAATTTAATTTTGAACCCGCTTCATCCAGCAGATCAATCGCTTTATCGGGCAGAAAACGGTCTTGAATGTACCGCTGTGACAAGTTTACACATGCGCTGATAGCTTCATCTGAATAAACAACCTGATGGTAATCTTCATATTTCTTTTGAATTCCCTTCAAGATTGCAAGTGCAGCATCCATATCAGGTTCTTGAACCTGTACAGGCTGGAAGCGGCGTTCGAGTGCCGAATCCTTTTCGATTTGGCGATATTCCTTAAGGGTTGTGGCACCAACTACTTGAAGTTCGCCGCGGGCAAGCGCAGGCTTTAGAATATTCCCTGCATCCATTGAGCCTTCTGCTGAACCAGCCCCAACAAGCAGATGAATTTCGTCAATAAACAGGATGACGTTTTTACGTTCCTGTAATTCGGAAATCAATTGTTTCATTCTTTCCTCAAATTGGCCGCGAATACCGGTATTGGCTACGAGTGAGGCGACATCAAGAAGATAAACCTCTCTATTCAGCAGCTTTCCTGGCACATCACCCTCGGCAATTTTTAATGCCAGCCCCTCGACAATTGCTGTTTTCCCGACACCGGGTTCACCGATTAACACCGGATTATTTTTATTGCGGCGATTTAAAATTTCTATGACTCGTTTCACTTCTTCATCGCGGCCAATGACTGGGTCGATTAACCCGGCTTTGGCCATTTGGGTCAAGTTGCGGCCGAATTGGTCGATGAACCCGCCATGACCAGAGTTTGAATATTGTTGTTGCTGTGTAAAGGGTGCTTTTCCTGTTTGATCAAAAGAAGCATTTTTATTTGCAAACAAATCCTCGAAGTTGAAACCTTGAAATGGGTTCATATTCATTCCAAAGCTTGTTCCTAGTGCTTGTTTTTCTACTGAATAGCATTCATGGCAGAGGATTAAATCCGTACGTTGTCCATTAACATTCATTGATAGTTTTATATTGCCTTGATTTTGATTGCATCGTTGACAAAGCATAAATGAAAACCTCCTTGTTTTTTACTTTGACTTTGACTAACTTTGACCTTATGAGCATAGTATACTCTGACCTTCTTTGACTTTCAAGCCTTTTGCATGTAGAAATACTTTCCTTGACTGGTAAATGCTCGTCATTGTTTGTCCCTTTGCTCATATATTGATGATAAGGGGGAGATGATGTGAAAAAAAGCTGGAGTCAAGCCTTTCAAATTGCAGCGGTCTATGTTGGCACCGTTGTCGGGGCAGGATTTGCCACGGGAAAAGAAATCGTTGAATTTTTTTCGCGATTTGGTTTCTTTGGCTTCATTAGCATATTAATGAGCGGTTACATGTTTGTCATGATTGGTTCCAAATTGATGAGAATGGCCGCACAAATAAATGCAAAATCATATCAGGAATTTAATGAATACTTATTTGGAAAATGGGCTGGAAATGTCATAAATACGTTCATGTTGTTTATGCTGCTTGGGGTCAGTGCGGTTATGCTGTCCGGGGCCGGAGCGGTGTTCGAGGAGCAGCTTGGATTGCCGAAAAATGTAGGGGTATTCCTGACGATCTTCCTTTCCTTCATAGTGATGCTTGTTGGAACAAAAGGGCTTTTTGCCGTAAATACATTCGTTGTCCCGTTAATGATTGCTTTTAGTCTGATATTAATGTTTCTATCAGTCAAAATGCCGAACTTTTTGGAGCAATTTTTGTATATTCCTCATGCAAACGATGGTTGGAAAAGTGTCATCGCACCGTTCTCTTATGCGGCTCTTAATTTGGGACTGGCACAGGCTGTTTTGGTTCCAATTGCAACCGAGGTTAATGATGATTGGACGATTAAATGGGGGGGGATAATCGGCGGTCTGGCTCTGACGCTCATTCTGCTAGCCAGTCATTTTACTTTGATTATGCTGCCCAACCTTGAGTTATATGAAATACCGATGGCGATTATTATGAAGAACCTGGCTCCATTTTTTTACTGGTTTTTTGTTCTCATTATTTATGGGGAAATCTTCACATCGGTTATAGGCAATGTTTTTGGTCTTGATAGACAACTGAAGCAGTTTTGGCCATTGCCAACGGTTATTACGGTGACGGCAATCTTTGTTGTATCCTACTTAATAAGTTTGGTGAATTACAGCACATTACTTTCTTACTTATACCCATTATTTGGCTATATTTGTATGAGCTTTTTTATTTTACTTTGGATGAAACCCTTCACGCCCGGAGATAAAATAAAATAAGCAGCTGCTCTGAAGAGACACTGCTGCTTACCTAAATGGAGCGATAACAAAAATCATCAGATCAAAAATAATATGGGAAACAATGGCCAGCGGCATACTTTTCTTCCAATAATAAAGAGTCCCCCATACCAACCCTGACACAAGCGCGGCCAAAACTAATAGGAATGAACCGGAATAAATATGAACGGTGGCATAAAGAAGAGCTGCTGCTGCAATACTAACGGCAGGCTTGAAATAGTTCATTAATTTTTTTTGAATAAATCCGCGCCAGAACAGCTCTTCTCCCGGTGCCGCTACCAGAATAAGTGCGATATAGTGCCAAAATAAATGTGGGGCAAACCATTTATATAGACGATTAATGTCCTTTTGATGCGGTATGTTGAAAAGTTCAAAGCCTTTTATCCCTAGCCAAAAAAGGAAATATAGCAGGAAACCGGATATAGCTCCAATCAGGATATATTGACCAAAGGATGCTTCATCATCTACATCTCCCTGGAATTTGGAATATGCGATTAACGCAAGGATTGAACCAGTAAAGATATACCAAAATATTGCCCTATCGTGAAAGGAAAAGTAGATGAGAGCATGTGCGCATACCACCCCGAGTATCAGGCGGTAGTCTTTTACCAGGTTTTTCATGAGTTAACTCCTTTAAAAATATATAGCTAAAAAGGAAAAGAATACAATCTTCATTTTATCCAATTCCATCATAAGAATATCTAGTTTTGAAAAAAATAATCTCGAGAAAGGAGTGAAGGACATGACCAGGTCGAAAAGTCAAAAAGAGCGGCAATGGACTGTCAGGAAACAAGATCAAAATCCGCATGGTAAAGTGAAATCATTGAAACAGTTAGCGAAAGAAACGGATCAGGGCGAATAAATGAAAGAAAAGGCAGCGGAAAGCCTGCCTTTTCTTTCAGTCTATTAAACGCTTTCTTTTATGACCTTATAGTTTTTATGATTGACGACTGTCCGCTGATCCAGTTCCAAATCACGATAATTGTCCATATATGTCAGATCGACGATAACCGAATTTTCATTTACCTTTTCCACAATTCCTTGCAGTCCGCCGCGGAATTCGATGACATTTCCTACCTCTGCTTTTTTCAATCAGCCTCTCTCCTTTAGCTAGTAAACTAATAAAAAACTATTTAAGTAACAGTTTGCACTACTTTTCCAAATTCGTAAAGGATTTTATTTGACAATTTTGTTAACTTACTATCATTATATGAATACTGTCAAATAAAAGTAATGAAACCGCATACAAAAATAGAATTAAAAAGTTGACGTCTGAAATAACAAATACTTAAATAGTAAATGTAAAGGTGGTTACGGATATGATTGAAGAACACATTACTGAAATATTAGACAAGTTAATGACAGGCGAGCTTTCGGAATATTATGTACCGAAGGAAAATTTTATGGATTTTCGACAGGTCCTTGTTAAAAGAGAGGACTTTAAACATTTTCGCGGAATTGCCCAGCGTGATGGCAACGTTTTGTATCAGTATTTAGCAGAACCGCGAAGTTAACGCAAGAAACCCGAAAAGGGTTTCTTCTTTTTAATTTTGAAAAATGGTAATTTTTGATAAAATAGAAAAGGCTATAAAAAGAGAGAGACTGGGGGAAAGCAATATGGTAACAGAAAGTATTACAAAACTAAAACAAGAGATTAATAAAGTGATTGTCGGAAAGGAAATGGAAGTGGAATTAATGGCAATCGCTTTATTATTTAACGGACATATTTTGCTTGAAAGTGTGCCAGGAACCGGGAAAACAATGCTCGCAAAAAGTTTTGCCTCTGCTATCGGAGGGGTTTTTTCGAGAATTCAATTCACCCCTGACGTACTTCCTAGCGATGTGACCGGAATACAATTTTTCAATCCGAAAGTACAGGAATTCGAGCTTCGCCCAGGACCGATTATGGCTAATATTGTTTTGGCGGATGAAATAAATCGGGCAACTCCAAGGACACAGTCGAGTCTTTTGGAGGTAATGGAGGAACGCCAAGTAACCATAGACGGGATTACAGTACCATTAAAAGAGCCGTTCATGGTCATTGCTACGCAAAATCCCGTTGAATCACAGCAAGGTACGTTTTCATTGCCTGTTGCCCAAATGGACCGGTTTTTTATAAAACTTAAAGTGGGGTATCCAGTATTACAGGATGAAAAAAAAATCATGCAAATTCATCGTGGGGCAGGGCAGGTAAAACCCTTAACGAGAGTGTTTTCCCTTGAAGACGTTGAACAATTAAAATCCTCTGTAACCAGTACAACTATTTCGGATGATGTTGAGGATTATATCTTGGCCCTAGTTAGGAATACCCGAGAACATTCCAGCATTGAATTGGGTGTCAGCCCGCGAGGGACATTAGCGCTGATGAGAGCGTCTCAGGGCAAGGCTTTCCTGAACGGACGTACATATGTTACCCCGGACGATGTAAAAGCTGTCGCACCTTTTGTGCTCGGTCATCGACTTCTGCTGTCAATCGAAGGGGCTTTAACGAAAACGCCTGAATCCATTGTAGAAGAAATCCTCACAACGCTTCCAGTCCCGGTTGAAGCGGGGGCGCATGGATGATTTGGAATAAATATTGGGCAGAAGAGCGAAAATTACCGGGGATAAGTGTTCTTGCCATTGTCATGATTATCATCAGTCTTTATGTTCAATCAAAATTATTGTTCTTCCTGGGAATTTTATTTTTGATTATTGCCACTGCTAATCAGTTTTATTTTAAAAAAACGGGAGAACTTCTGTTTTTGGATTATCGACATGAAAAAGCCAGGTTTTTTATGGGTGAAATGGGGAAATGGACATTTAGTGTTCGTAATCAGGGATTTCCGATTTTAAGAGCCCAATTGCGTGTTTCCTTTGATCAATTTGTGGCACCGGATAGCAGTGAGAATGAATCAAGTCTTGGTTTGCATGAAATTTCAATTCCGATTTCAATCTATACGGGGCAAACGAAGGATATCAAAATTCCGTTTATAGCACAGCAACGGGGAATTGCCAAAATTCGCAGGTTGGAATTACTTATACCAAGCCTTATTGGATTTGGGGAAGTATCGCTGGAATACAAATATCCCATAAACCAGCAGGCGCTTGTCTACCCGAAGCCAATCCCTGTAAAAGGATTAATCCAGCAATTTTCCATGCTTCAAGGAAATAATACGGTATCATATTCTGTTTATGATAACCGTCTTGGCCCATTGGGAACAAGGGACTATGTTGCTTCCGACAGTTTTAACAGTATTCATTGGAAGGCCAGCGCCAGAAAACAAACTTTGCAGACAAAACTATATGAAAAAATTGCTGAAGCAGGTTGGATAGTTGCCCTGAACATTTCAAATGGCCATTCTATTTCTGGCAATCTTGAAAGTTTAATCAGCAGCATAACACAGTTTGCCTATTATGCGTTTCATAAGCATATTCCCTATGCGTTGTGTATTAATGTTCGCACTGCCGGAGTGACTCCATTTGTTTATTTGCCAAAAGGAGAAGGACAGGAACATTTGCAAAAGGTCTTGGAAACGTTGGCTTCGATAAACAAGCTAAACACCAGCATCCCGTATCACCAAATGTTGTCCTTCTTTAATCGGCATCTGGAAACCCAGCCTTTTTTCATTCATGCCGGGATTAGGACGAAGGAAACGAATCAGATGCTGGCCATTCAATACCAAAAAGGTGTCAATCTGTTCGAACTAAGGCTTGAAGATGATTATGGGGTACTGTCTAATTTGGGTATTCAAGATGAAAGAAGGAAGCTTCTATGACAAAACGTGTTGTTTCAGCCACATATCGTTTTATCTTGGAACTATTGGCCGGGGATCTATTACTATTTTTATTTTATATTCGTGGTGATACATTCCCGCCGATATTCCTGTTGACCCTGGTAGGTTCGGCGGGCTTTATCGTTTATTCTTTCCTGCTTGGCAGCCTTTCTAACAAAGGAAAATGGCTTTATTTGGTCATCGTTCTCCCACTGCTGATTTTTATTGGTAGTTGGGCCGGTCTGTCTGTCGCTTTGATATTCATATTGGGGTTGTATATATTTTGGCGGGGAATCTCCCTGAGCGAAGACCTCCCAACGGGATCACCAACATTATTATTGTTGTGGTCTTTTTCAATAGGAATCATCGCAATCATTTATTCAACGATGACCAAGTATACCTACCAGAATCAAATGATGACCATGTTGATCCTGTTAGTGTTTCTCACAATTGCCAAAGGTTATTTTAGTAATTGGGGTACGCTGGGAACTGATAAAAAAATTTTTTCGTTATTTTTCATAAAAGCCATCGTCGCATTAATCGGAATTGGAGCTATTCTTGCCTTTACATTAAAATACATCGGAGCCGCCTTTTTTGGTTTATTACAATTGACTGCCAAGCTTTTTTCCAGCTTGGCCCTGCCGGTTTTCAAGGTCATTGAATATTTGCTAGGCTTGATAGGGACGAGTGCCGTTGATATCAAATATGAGCCAGTGGAGCCCTTGAAAGGGGATAACAGTTACCAGGCCCCTTCTCATGGGTTTGGAGAATATATTTTTTGTCTTCTAATCGGATTGGCAGTGGCAGGATTTATTTATTACGTGATTAAACAGAAATTTAAACAGCATCAGATTGTCATCAATAACGCCAAGACAGCAGTAGAAATAACAACAGGAATGACAAACCAAAATCCTTCCACGTTCTATAAAAACTGGGGAAAACCACCAGAGGATCTCATTAGAAAAGAAATCTTCCAGTTGGAAAAGTATGCCCATAAATTGAAATTGGGGCGGCTTCCTAATGAGACCTTGGGGGAATGGGCGCACCGGGCTGGACTGTCCTTATCAGATGATAGTATAGGAATCTACCATAGGGTTCGCTATGGTGATGAAATCGGTTCAGGCGAGGAAATTTCGAAGATTAAAACAGAAATCGTCTTGGTGAAAAAGCAATTAAGGGAAATGAAACACAATCAGAAAAAAATCAGGAAAAATCAAAAACAATAAATGGGGGACCTTTTATGGAAAAATATATTTTATCCTTGGATCAAGGAACCACAAGTTCCCGGGCGATTATTTTTAATAAAAACGGTGAAATGGTGCACACCGCTCAAAAGGAGTTTACGCAAAAACCACCATTGTTTGGGACATGGAAACAGGCGAGCCCGTTTATAACGCGGTAATTCCCATTGATGAGGAGAATTTGTGAATATCAGCACAAAACATTTGATTAGAATTGCAGAAAATGCTATTCTACGGTTTGTATAATTATTTTTTTACCAGCAAAGGAGAAGAAAACAATGGCAGAAAAGCAATTTACAGTTATTGCAGATACAGGAATCCACGCAAGACCCGCAACACTACTCGTTCAAACAGCAAGCAGATTTGATGCTGATATTAATTTGGAATATAAAGGTAAAATTGTTAATTTAAAGTCTATTATGGGCGTTATGTCCCTAGGTATCGGTAAAGGGGCAGATATCAAAATTACTGCTGAGGGCGGAGATGCAGATGCTGCACTAAACAGCCTCGAAGAACTTATGAAAAAAGAAGGTTTGGCATAAATTATGACGTTTTTACATGGTATTGCGGCATCTAATGGAATAGCGATTGCAAAAGCATATCGCCTTGTGGAACCGGATTTATCATTTGAACAAAAAAAAGTGGAGGATTCCGCCGCTGAAGTTGCACGATTCCGCAGTGCAATGGAAAAAGCGAAATCTGAATTGGAAGTAATCCGCGATAGCGCCCAGGTTGAGCTGGGAGCAGATAAAGCCGCTATTTTTGAAGCGCATTTGCTCGTGTTAAGCGATCCAGAATTAAATAATCCGATTGAAGATAAAATTAAATCGGAGAATGTTAACGCAGAAGCTGCCCTTAAAGAAACAACTGATATGTTTGTCATGATGTTTGAGCAAATGGATAACGAATATATGAAAGAACGTGCTGCTGACATTCGTGATGTCACCAAACGTGTCTTGTCTCATTTATTAGGTGTACAGCTGCCAAACCCAAGCATGATTAGTGAAGAAGTGGTTATTGTTGCCGAAGACTTAACACCATCTGATACAGCGCAGTTAAACCGGGAATTCGTTAAAGGGTTTACAACAAATATTGGCGGTCGTACTTCACATTCAGCGATCATGGCTCGTTCCCTCGAAATTCCGGCAGTAGTTGGAACAAAGTCTGCTACTGAAGAAATTAACAACGGCGATTTGATCATCGTGGATGGACTTAAGGGTGAAGTACATATTAACCCAACTCCCGAGTTAGTAGCGGAGTATCGCAAAGTCCACGAACAATATGAACAACAAAAAGCAGAATGGGCCAAGCTTGTCAATGAACCAACGGTTTCAGCTGATGGTGTACATGTCGAACTGGCCGCCAACATTGGAACACCTAATGACCTAAAGGGTGTAACTGAAAACGGTGGCGAAGGCGTTGGACTTTACCGTACAGAATTCCTTTATATGGGCCGTGACCAACTGCCGACTGAAGACGAACAATTTGAAGCATACAAAGCGGTATTGGAAGGAATGGCCGGCAAACCTGTGGTCGTTCGGACACTTGATATTGGTGGAGATAAGGAACTACCATACCTTGACCTGCCAAAAGAAATGAATCCATTCCTAGGATTCAGAGCAATTCGCTTATGTTTGGAAGAACAAGATATTTTCCGGACCCAGCTTCGTGCCTTATTGCGTGCAAGCAGCTACGGAAATCTAAAAATCATGTTTCCAATGATTGCTACTTTGGATGAATTCAGAGCTGCAAAGGCCATTTTAGAAGAGGAAAAGCAAAAGCTAGTTTCTGAAGGCCAAACTGTGGCAGAAAAAATTGAACTCGGAATCATGGTAGAAATCCCATCAACCGCGATTCTTGCTGACCAATTTGCCAAAGAAGTAGATTTCTTCAGCATTGGAACAAATGATTTGATTCAATATACAATGGCAGCTGACCGGATGAACCAACGTGTTTCCTACCTCTATCAGCCATACAGCCCATCTATTCTTCGATTGGTGAAAATGGTCATCGATGCAGCACATGCAGAAGGAAAGTGGGCAGGCATGTGTGGTGAAATGGCCGGCGATGAAACGGCTATTCCAGTACTACTGGGCCTTGGCCTCGATGAGTTTTCAATGAGTGCCACGTCTATTTTGAAAGCACGTTCCTTAATCAAAGGCTTAAATAAAGCCGATATGGAAAAGCTGGCTCAGGAAGTTCTTAATATGCAAACAACCGATCAGGTAGTACAAGCAGTAAATACAGCGATTAAATAATCAACCATTAAACGAAAACCGACCAGTTCATCTGGCCGGTTTTTTTCTATTGAGAATTTTAAAAATATTGTTTTTCTTCTGGGTATTATGGATTATAATACTAGTAATAAGGAACTTGTCTATTAGGTAAAACTTAATAGCAGGTTCAGTAAGTAATTAGGTAATTTGTTGCATATACTAAAGGTGTTATTACAGCGGAGGAGGAAGGTTCATGGAGCAAAAACCAGTACATTACGACGGCAGTTCTCATCTTCAACAGGTGGAATCTCAAACAGAAAGTAATGAACCATTCTTAATGACAGACGAAATGAGACAAAATATCGGTAAAAATCCATATGCAATGGAACTAACAGAATAGTTAACACATTCAAATCACCTAGGGTTGTCGCCATGACAGCCCTTTTTTTATTGCTGGCGAGTAAATTATCTGTCGCTGAATCAAACTATAATGAAAACCAACTACAAGAAAGGTGATTGAATTGGCACAAGTATTGTATATTACTGCACACCCGCATGATGAAACGCAATCATATAGCATGGCTGTCTCCAAGGAATTTATCGAAACCTATAAACAAACCAATCCGAATGATGAAGTTATTCATTTGGACCTATACTCCGAAAATATCCCGCAAATTGATGCCGATGTATTCAGTGGATGGGGAAAGCTGCGATCCGGACAGGGATTTGATGAACTTTCATCAGAAGAAAAGGCAAAGGTCTCCCGGTTAAATGAACTAAGCGATCAATTTATCGCTGCTGATAAGTATGTATTTGTTACTCCATTATGGAATTTCTCCTTCCCGCCTGTAATGAAAGCGTACCTTGATGCGGTAGCTGTAGCAGGGAAAACATTTAGGTATACTGAACAAGGGCCAATTGGGCTTCTAACCAATAAAAAAGCATTACACATCCAGGCTCGGGGTGGATTCTATTCCGAAGGTCCTGCTGCCCAAATGGAAATGGGACATCGCTATATCGGCATTATGATGAGTTTCTTTGGGGTTCCGGCTTTTGAGGGGTTGTTTATAGAGGGACATAACGCTATGCCTGATAAAGCGGAAGAAATTAAAGAAAATGCAATTGCGCGGGCTAAAGATTTGGCACATACTTTTTAATCAATCAAAAGAGGCAAACCGCGTTTGCCTCTTTTAAATTCGTACATTCTTTTATGTTTACACCGCTTCATTTTGGGCAATGGTGGAAAATATAAAGGGGTGATGACGATGCAAAAGAAAATAAAGGTATTGGTTTTGATTATCGGATTGATTGGCGCAATTAGTACAACTGGATGCAGTATGCTGTTTTCCAATGAGTTAATTGCTAACCGCTATGCCGATGCGCTGTTAACGAAAAATAATGAAATCCAATTTCGTTTCCGGATTAACAATGAAATTCTTGATGGACGCCAGCTTTATAAGGTAAAGGTTACGATTCATGATGAGCGCCTGGCAACAGCAATCGGAAAACGGGAAATTGTCTATGGTGAAGAGCAAGTGCTAAATGGAGAATATTTGGACGTAAAAGGGAGAAAAGAAAAATTCATTTATATGGACCCCATCCCATTACTTCAGGATTTACACACCTACGAGATTGAAAAAATGATAGAGGAGAACAATGCAGTCTCCGTGGAAGTATTTAATAATAAAGAAGTATTCGGGCGAGCCTATTTAACGAATTTTTCTTCTGAGCTATAATCCGGGACAAAATATGTTCCGGTCTTTTTATTGTCAAAATAATAAATGACAGTGATAGAATAAAATTAACACATTAAAGGAGGAAATGAACTTGCTAACTTCAGAATCAACACTTATCGGGTTTATTGGAACCGGGGTAATGGGCAAAAGCATGGCTCGGCATTTGTTAAACGCTGGCTACCCTTTGGTTGTATATTCGAGGACAAAAGAAAAGGCAGCAGATTTATTGGCACAAGGAGCAGAATGGGCTGCGACTCCAATGGAAGTTGCCCGGAAGGCAAACGTTGTTTTCACAATGGTTGGCTATCCATCAGATGTTGTGGAAGTGTACCTGGGTGATAGCGGGTTGATTCAAAATGGAAAACCTGGAAGTTATTTTATTGATATGACTACCTCTTCACCGTCACTCGCGTCGAAAATCTACCAGGCTGCTAAAGAAAGAGGTATTTATGCCCTTGATGCGCCCGTTTCAGGCGGAGATATCGGCGCCAGGGAAGCGAAGCTTTCCATCATGGCTGGTGGTGACCATGAAGCATTCAATGCCGTTCTTCCGCTCTTGGAGCGGTTAGGAACAAATATCGTTTATCAGGGCAATGCTGGTGCCGGGCAGCATACTAAAATGAGTAATCAAATTGCCATTGCCTCCAATATGATTGGTGTGTGTGAGGCCATTATTTATGCCCAAAAAGCAGAGTTAAATCCGGAGACTGTTTTAAAAAGCATTACAACTGGGGCCGCAGGCAGCTGGTCACTCAGCAATCTAGCGCCAAGGATGCTGCAGGGTAACTTTGAACCTGGATTTTACATAAAGCATTTTATTAAGGACATGAAAATTGCCTTGGACGAAGCTCAACAGATGGGGATGGATGTACCTGGTCTTGCATTGGCGAAATCTCTTTATGAACGCTTGGCAGAACAAGGCGAGGAAAATAGCGGCACACAGGCACTATATAAATATTGGAAAAGCTGAGTGGATTACGCCACATACTGGCAGGCATAAATTCATTCCTTCTACCTTAAACTATTAGCGAATTATCTGTAGGAGGAATGTTTATGGCGAAACGAAACAAGAAAAATGATCCGCAGCAGAGAAACAAAAAAGGGTTTGATTCTGCTGTTATCGATTCTGAGTTCGCTCATGAAATGGGAGCGGCCGATACCAATAAAATTCACCATGATAAAGCCAAAAAGGTAAAGGCAGCAAAAAATAATGGAAAATATAAAGGTATGAACCCGTAAGTTAGAAAACCTCGCTTGTAATCAGCGAGGTTTTCGATATTGTACGAGAAATTGTTCGATACGGTCCATCCCTAATCTCAGGATGTCCATGGAACAAGCAAAGGATAATCGAACAAAGCCTTCGCCATATTCTGAAAATGCACTTCCTGGAACAACCGCAACCTTCGCTTCTGAAACTAGCTTTAGTGCGAAGTCAAAGCTGTTTAATGGTATGTCATGGGGTATTGGGACGAAGAAATAAAAGGCTCCATCCGGCATGATAACATCAAAACCCATTGCTTTCAAACGATCGTAGACAAAATCTCTTCTAGACTCATATTCTTTTTTCATAACAAGGGCATCGTCTATTCCTGTGGTTAAGGCCTCATAAGCGGCTTTTTGCGCAATCGAATTAGCACAGGACACATTGTATTGGTGTACCTTTAAAATGTGCTTGGCAACCGCTTCTGGTGCGAATAAGAAACCAATCCTCCAGCCAGTCATGGAATGGGATTTGGAAAGGCCGTTTATGACAATGGTTTTTTCCTTAAGAAAACTGGCAATAGATGTATGAACTCCATGATAGGTAAGTTCGCTATATATTTCATCTGCAAGGACAAAGATGTCTTTATCCTTTAAAAACTCTGCTATTTCTTTTAACTCATCCTCGGTAAGACTGACGCCGGTAGGATTTGATGGGTATGGCAAAACAATGCAGCGCGTTTTCTCTGTGATATACGGTTTAATTACATCCAAGGTAAATCGAAATCGATTGCCGCGAATATCAATATGTATCGGTTTTGCTCCCATCATCGTGATAATGGGCTCATAACCAGGGTAAATGGGCCCGGGCAGAAGGACTTCCACTCCTTCACTCAAGATGGTTCGAAAGGTGATGTCAATAGCCTCACTTGCCCCCATGGTCACAATCACTTCAGATTCAGGATGATAATGTAAATCATACTTTTTAGCCGCAAACTCACAGGCCGCCTTCCTTAATTCCAATGTACCTGCGTTATGGGTGTAGGTGGTGAAATCTGACTCAATGGCTGCGATGCCTGCTTGTTTTACATGTTCAGGGGTAGGGAAATCAGGTTGACCGATTGTCAGTGAAATTAGGTCTTTCACATCAGCAACCATATTAAAAAATTTTCGAATGCCAGAAATCTCAATTTCTTTGACACGTTGATTAAGAAGATGCTCCAATCAAATTCTTCCTTCCATAAATTTTTAAAAGCCAGGCAGCCCACCTGGCTTTGTTTTTTGTACTAAGAATAGCGTTCCCCTAGCCTTTTAAAGACTGGTTTTTGATAAGCCTGATGTTTTCTATGCTGGTTGTTAGGAGGGGCTCCTCCATCGGTTTCGGTAATACCAGTATAGGATTGCAGCAGCGATTTGGCTGCATTAAGGGGCATTGAGGTCTTGGGATTTCTGACTTTGCCATCCAATTTGCCTAAGTGTGGAAGAGTAGTAAAGTCGGTTTTAGTAGGAGGAATGTGAAAAAGATAGTCCCCGCATTTTACTAGGACATCCGATTGCTGTTGGCTGTTCCTAGGGTTTTGGGAAAAATGAAGACCTATTTTCTCGGCTTTTCCTTCATGAATCAATTTTTTTAAGGACTCTTGCTTTAATCTGTACAAAAATTTGGGATTAATTGCTGTCTTCGCATGGCGATTTACGATAAAGACAGCTTGTGCGAGGTTTTCGATGGTCAGGCTAGTTTTTTTAAGAGGGTAGTTCTGCTCGGGATTCAAAATAGGTTCTCCTTTCATTCCTTAAAAGACACTTTTATTATACCTTTTTTTTAGTAAAATAGAAATAATTCTCAAGTTTTTATTTATTATTTGGATAAAAGAGTATTTTATAAAACAAACTCCTTATCAGTTGATGGATAAGGAGTTTTTAACTTGATAAAGTAAAAACCGTCAGTTCTGGCTTGGAAAAAAACCGAAAGGGCAGTCCGGTTGTACCAATTCCTCGATTGACATACAGTATTAGCTCGTTATCGCCGCCAATGGTATAAAGTCCTTCCTGATAAATTTCTGCAAAGGGAGGGAGAATCAACGCCCCCATAAAAGGAAGCTTCACTTGGCCTCCATGACTGTGCCCGCTTAGCTGCCAATGTATCGGATATTGCAAGGCTGTTTGGGCGAAATCTGGTTCATGTGCCAAAAGAATACAGAATTGATTATCTGGAACGTTTTTTAATGCTGCGGACAAATCAGGCTTGCCTAGCATTAAGTCATCGATACCTGCAATAAAAATCCTGCTTCCGTCAGCTAATTTAGTGAAGGATGCGTTATTTAACAAGACTGTAAAGCCGGCGGCCTCCATAATATTTCGATATATTTCGGTCCCGTATCCTCCGTGGTCATGATTCCCATAAATGCAGTATTTGCCTAGTGGGGCGTGCAGGTTTTTGATTATTCCGGTCAAGTTGTTAATCTCTTTATACATGTTTGGTTCATCCATTAAATCTCCGGTAAATAGAATCATATCAGGCTGCTCAGCATTGATTATATCGACCAATTTTTTAAATTGATTAAGATTGTATTGAAAACCTAGATGGGTATCGCTGAATTGAATAATTTTCTTATTGTGAAACCCGGCCGGAATTAATGGATGCCGGATTTCCTGCCTGGTAATCCCCAGTAACGACGGCTCGATGCGGTTTGCATAAACATAGCCTCCTGCTCCTAACCCAAGAATGGTAAGGATTGAACCTGTTATTCGTTTTAAAAACGTCCTCCGGGTTTGATTTTTTAACATCCGCTTCTACCAACCTATTTATTATTAATTGAGTCGCATTTGTATTTTCATGAAAAATGGTCCATATTGCAAGCAAACAAGCTTTAATAAGTTTTTATTCAAGGAAAATAAATAAATGCCTAAAAATGTTTACAACTTAATTTAATACGGTGTAGGTGTGGTTAATTGTTTATGTGCACATATCATGGTATTCTATTGGCAAAGAACGAGCGGCAGCTTTATGGCGTATGGTATTATCAGAAAACATTTTATTGGGAGGTACTTGATGGATGCCTTGGAAATTCTTTCGAATTTAACAAACGTGTTTCCGTATTTCCAGCCTATTTTTAGTGCCGATGAACAGCGGATAATTGCCTATGAGGTATTGGGAAGATATAAAACAGACGAGGAGGTCATTAGTCTCGGACCTTTCTTTCATGATGACCAAATACCTGATGAATATAAATTTGAGGTCGATTTATTAATCGTGCAAAAAGCATTGGAAAAAGTATTGGAACTTGATGGAAAAATCAGTATTTTTTTTAATCGGAATGCCGAACTGCTCATGTACGAACATGGCGAACCATTTCTACAGGAACTGCTTGCCTTTGAAAAAAAAGGCATAGAGCTGAACCGAATTGTCCTTGAAGTTTCCGATCAACATTATAAAGGCGACATCGACCAATTTGATAATTTGCTGCAATATTATCGTACCTACGGGATTAAAATTGCAATTTCCAAGTTGGATAGTGAAAGCCCTTTTTTTGAACGTTTTGCTCAGCTAGAACCTGATATTTTGAAAATTAATTTAGAAGCTCTAAAGTCTACGGCAAAGGGTGTTAATTTTAATGACGTCCTATTTTCACTGTCTGTGTTGGCTAGAAAAATTGGCGCAACGCTTTTATTTGAAAACATTGAAATGAGCTATCAGCTGCAGTTTGCTTGGAAAAATGGCGGCCGCTATTATCAGGGCTACTACTTGCATCCCCCAGCTAGTGAATTTATCGATGCTGATTTTTTAAAGTATCGGCTGAAGGAAAAGTTTCATGATTTTATTTCCTACGAAAAACGAAAATTAGAAGCAGTTTTTACCACTGCTGAATATTTTCATGTCAAGGTACAGGAAATCATCCATAAAAACAAAAAGCTTGGCCTTGAGGAGCTGTTGAAGATAATTGGAAAGGAAATGGATGAGGCTGCGTTTCGGATATATGTATGCGATGAAAATGGGTTCCAAATATCGGCCAATCTGTTCAAAGTCGGTAATGACTGGGCAACTCAACCCGAATACTTACATAAAAATTGGAGTTGGCGCCCATATTTTTTAGAAAATATAATTAAGATGAGAAATGAGCGCAAAGGGATCTTGTCTGATTTGTATCGCGATATCGAAACAGGGGAGAATATTCGGACCTTTTCAATACCGATGAATAACAGCGATTATTTATTTATTGATATTTCTTATAAATATTTGTTTGAACATGACCAATTATTATAAGAGAACACCAGGATGGTCCCGAGTTATCGGGATAACTAAATTATCCGGGTAAAAATTTTAGCGTTTTTAAATTTTTGCTTGGACAAATATGGTTGATTATTTTATTCTTTTAATATTGGCATATAAAATATAGTTAAAATTTGTTCATATGGAAAAATCCATCCGGATAGAAACATGCCAAATGCGAAACCTAACAAATAGAAGTTGTTTGTGTTGGAAAGGAGAAAAAAGCTTATGTCACAGCTTCAAGGTATATTAACACGTTTAAAAAACCTTCAAGAACAATCGGCGAGTGGTGAGCCAGCTCAGCGTTATTTCGAGGTAAACGGAGAAAGAAAGTGTCAAGTCACTTTCCATCCAAAAACTGAAACGTTTGAACTAGAAGTATATTTCGAAAAGGAAAAGCCAAAACGGTATCAATTTGATAATATTGATATGATTACAATTGAGATTTTTGATTTGATTCAATAGGACCGTGTATGGTCCTTTTTTTTATGAACCGCCCCAAAATTTATCCAGCCCTGCAAAAACTATGATAGAATAGGGATGAGAAAAACATACAAGGGGTTTTCGTGATGATTAATCTTCCCAGTGGGGAATTTTTAGAGTTAACAATAAAAGATTTTATGATTCCATCAGAACGGGTTGCCCATGTGCAAGTCGGCAACAGTCTCGAACATGCCTTATTGGTTCTTACTAAAAGCGGTTATACAGCGATACCTGTACTCGATCCTTTATACAAGCTCCATGGGTTAATCAGTACCCCGATTATAATGGATTCGATTCTTGGACTTGAACGAATTGAATTTGAAAAGCTGGAAGAAAAACGGGTAGAAGAGGTTATGAAAAGATCCATTCCGCGAGTTAAGCTTTCTACGTCTTTCCCGGATTGTCTTGAGTTATTGGTCAACCATCCATTTCTTTGCGTTGAAACCGAGGATGGGTACTTTGCCGGAATATTGCCAAGAAGCACGATATTAAGCCAATTAAATATGGTGGTTAAAAGGTTTAAGCGATAACAAAACAGGAGCTCCCGTCAAGGGGGCTGTATTTTTTGATAACGATAAAGGGGCTAAAGAAATGGGCGAAGCAAACTCCTTCGGGATGAGGCAGACAAAAAAACCGCTAGTGTTAGCCTCTGTCATGTTAGCCATGTTTATGGGAGCAATCGAGGCTACAATTGTTTCCACAGCGATGCCGGCGATTGTGGCTGATTTGGGCGGATTCACCTTATACAGCTGGGTATTTTCCGCATATTTGCTCATGAATTCGGTAACTGTGTTAATCTACGGAAAATTATCGGATCTATTTGGACGAAAGCCAATCCTGACGATTGGCATTATCTTCTTTCTCATCGGTTCCATTCTATGCGGATTTGCAACCTCAATGAAAATGCTGATTATTTTTCGCCTGATTCAGGGATTTGGCGCAGGTGCAGTTACCCCAATCGCAACCACAATTGTCGGTGATATTTATACAGCCGAAGAAAGGGCAAAGATCCAAGGCTACCTTTCAAGTGTATGGGGAATTTCTGCAATAACCGGACCGGCAGTCGGCGGTCTGCTTGTTCAGTATGCCAGCTGGAAATATGTTTTTTGGATTAATGTACCCTTGGGTATTTTATCGCTGGCAGGTTTATGGTTTTTCTTGCATGAAAACGTAACAAAAAAGAAACACAGTATCGATTACATAGGAGCAGTTCTATTAACGATTACGATTTCTTTGTTCATGTACGTTTTAGTAGAAGGCGGCATCGGCTGGCCTTGGGGCTCTTGGCAGTTAAATTCGATGATTGCTGTGGCTATATTTACCTTGATTGCCTTTGTACTGCAAGAAGGCCGTGCTGCTGAACCGATGATGCCATTTTCGATTTGGAAAGAACGGTCCATTTTCATAGCGAATATTACTTCATTGACAACTGGAATTATGCTGATTGGCATATCGAGCTTTCTGCCTACTTTTGTCCAGGGCGTAATGGAGCAAACACCTATTGTAGCCGGATTTAGTTTGACAACGATGTCGATTGGCTGGCCAATTGCCTCCACACTCGCCGGCAGAATGCTGATTACGATTGGCTATCGAAGAACATCAATGATTGGCGGACTATTTCTAATTTTGGGCAGTATTACCTTTGTCACGATGCAGGCTTCCTCCGGACCAATCTGGGCGGCCGTTGGCTCATTTTTAGTCGGGGCAGGGATGGGGCTGACATCGACCGCGTTTATCGTATCGATTCAAAGTACGGTCAGCTGGGAACAGCGAGGGATTGCTACAGCAGCGAATATGTTTATGCGAAATCTCGGTAACACGATCGGAGCGGCCCTGCTGGGCGGAATTTTGAATAATCGCCTGAATCATTATTTGCGTGAAAGATCACAATCGCTAACGGCGGACGATGCTAATATGCTATTAAAGCCTGATGAACGTAAAGAGCTGCTAGAGTCAGTCAGGACGATTTTACAGGATGGATTGACAATTTCCTTACATTCCGTATATTATGTTGTCCTTACCTTTGCGATTGTAAGTATGCTGTTGATATTTTTTATACCTAGAAAGAAACAAAGCTCTGCCTAACTTGCAGGGCTTTGTTTAAAGGAGGACCACAAAAATGTCATCCATATCAGAATTTCAATTACTATCGGTCTTGGCCCAAGAAATGAACATGAGAAAAGCGTCTGAACGGCTGTTTGTTTCCCAGCCGGCATTGTCACAGCGCTTGCAGACGATTGAAAAGGACTGGGGAACCAAATTATTTATCCGCTCGCAAAAAGGCCTCGCCTTAACTCCTGCCGGCGAGCAGGTGATTGAGTTTGTAAATGAAGTGCTGAAAAAACAGGAAAAAGTCAGAGAGAGTATCTATTCCTTGCAGACGGGTGTATCAGGTACATTAAAAATCGCAGTTGCTTCTATAGTGGGCCAAAATTGGCTTCCACAGGTGTTAAAAAAATTCATAGATAAGTATCCCCAAGTTAAAATATCGCTTGTGACAGGGTGGAGTAGTGAAATCTTAAATTGTCTGTATGACGATCAGGTGCATATCGGGATCATTCGCGGTACACCGGATTGGAAAGGGGTAAAAGTGCATCTGTTTGATGATCCGTTATATTTGGTTGACAGGGAAATTACCAGCCCTGATCAAATCCTGGAAACGGACCGCCCATTTATTCAATTTAAAAGTGACTCCAACTACTATCAGGAAATCCAAGATTGGTGGATGAAGAAATTTAAAACCTCGCCAAGAAGAACAGTTGTTGTTGATCAAATTGAAACCTGCAAACAAATGGCTTTTAACGGAATTGGCTATGCCATTTTACCTGGGATTACCCTTACCAAAGCAGAGCTGGATATCTTCAAAGTTCCCTTGCTGAATGAATCCGGGGAACCGCTAAAACGCGATACATGGCTGCTGGGTTATGAATCTGCATTTCAATTAAAGCAGGTTCAGGCCTTCGTTGATGTCATGAACGAATATATAACTCAATCATAGAAATAAAGAGTTATTTTTCTTGTTTTCAGCTCTTTTGTTTGCTAAAGTATTTTTAGTACATAAAGGGGGCAAGCGTAATGAAAATGATGGATGCACATGAAATTATTTCTTTTATTCAAAATAGTAAAAAGGCCACTCCGGTAAAAGTATACGTAAAAGGTGATTTGGCAGGTCTTGATTTCGGGGCTAATAGCAAAACATTTATCAATGGCAATGCTGGAGTTGTTTTTGGTGAATGGGCTGAAATCAATGCAGTCCTAGAAGCAAACCCTTCAAAAATTGAAGATTTTGTTGTTGAGAATGATCGCCGTAATTCAGCGATTCCTTTATTGGATATGAAGCATATCAATGCCAGAATTGAACCGGGTGCGATTATCCGTGACCAAGTGGAAATCGGTGATAATGCAGTCATCATGATGGGGGCTGTCATTAATATTGGTGCAGTAATCGGCGAAAAATCGATGATTGATATGGGCGCTGTACTCGGCGGCAGAGCAACTGTCGGTAAGAATTGCCATATTGGTGCAGGAACTGTTTTAGCAGGCGTTATTGAGCCGCCATCTGCCAAGCCAGTCGTAGTGGAAGATGATGTGTTAATTGGAGCTAATGCTGTTGTCCTTGAAGGTGTTACAGTCGGCAAAGGGTCTGTAGTAGCGGCAGGGGCAGTTGTTACACAGGATGTAGCACCATATACAGTGGTTGCAGGTACACCAGCCAGAAAAATTAAAGATATTGATGAGAAAACAAAATCAAAGACGGAAATTATGCAAGAGTTACGTCAACTATAAGATGGAAGAAACAAGCGTGGAGGTGCTCCACGCTTGTTTTACAGAAAAGCGGAAGCGCCTTGGTCAGCCCCGACAAGCTTAAGACCTCGAGGGGCTAGGCGCTGGAGCTAGACTATTAAAAGGAGAGCTAAATAAATGAATTCCTTAATAAAAATCCGCCGCGACCTTCATCA
This sequence comes from Neobacillus sp. B24, assembly GCF_055381825.1. Taxonomy (NCBI): domain Bacteria; kingdom Bacillati; phylum Bacillota; class Bacilli; order Caryophanales; family Bacillaceae; genus Neobacillus; species Neobacillus sp. B24. The sequence goes on from NZ_AP035777.1 coordinate 1,845,469, forward strand.
AATCCCGGAACTCGGATTCCAGGAATATAAAACACAAGCCTATTTATTGGATTATCTTCAATCCTTGCCTCAGGACCGTCTTGTCATAAAACAGTGGAAAACGGGCTTACTGGTCAAAGTGCATGGCCAAAATCCGCAAAAAGCGATCGGTTATCGAACAGATATTGACGGGCTGCCAATTGAAGAAGAAACAGGGCTGTCATTTAGTTCAACACATGAATCGAGAATGCATGCCTGCGGCCATGATGTACATATGAGTATTGCGCTTGGGGTACTGACGCATTTTGTCCAAAAGCCAATTGATGATGACTTACTGTTTGTGTTTCAGCCTGCCGAAGAAGGTCCCGGCGGTGCAGAACCAATGATGAACTCAACAGAATTTCAGGAGTGGAAGCCAGACTTGATACTGGCGCTTCATATTGCCCCGGAATATCCGGTTGGGACTATCGCGACCAAGGAAGGTTTATTATTCGCTAATACTTCTGAGTTATTTATAGATTTAAAAGGAAAGGGTGGACATGCAGCCTACCCGCATCAAACAAACGATATGGTCATAGCGGCCTGTACCCTTGTCAATCAACTGCAAACGATTATTTCACGGAATGTAAATCCGCTTGATAGTGCTGTCATTACAATTGGCAAAATTACTGGTGGAACGGTCCAAAATATCATTGCTGAAAAAGCAAGGCTGGAAGGGACGATTCGAACACTATCGCCACAGTCGATGGAAAAGGTTAAACATCGAATAGAGTCGCTCGTAAAAGGTATTGAAACAGGTTTTGAATGTGAAGCTGTCATTGATTATGGCGCCATGTATCATCAAGTATACAATACCGTGGAAATCGCGAGGGAGTTTATTGAATTTAATCGCAAGGACCCTGAAATTGAGGTAGTTGAATGTAGCGAAGCAATGACGGGAGAGGACTTTGGGTATATGCTTAAGGAAATTCCCGGAATTATGTTTTGGCTTGGCGTCGATTCCCCCTTCGGACTTCATCATGCCAAGCTAGAGCCAAATGAGGCTGCCATTGATGTAGCACTGAGGGTCATGACCAATTACATTTCGTATAAGGGAAAACGGTCGTAACATACCATTTTAATAAGGAGGACCGATCTCGATGAAATTACGTGAGCGATTGCCGGAAATGAGCGGAGCTGTAGAATGGCTGAATGGCCAAGTCTCAAGAGAAGAATTGATTGGCGAAAAACCAACACTAATTCATTTTTGGTCCATCAGCTGCCATCTGTGTAAAGTGGCAATGCCGCAAATCAATCATTTCCGGGATGCTTTTCAAGGCAAATTAAATGTTGTTGGCATTCATATGCCAAGATCAGAGAATGACCTAAACATTGAGGAGATTAAGCAGGTTGCGGCCGAAAATGGCATGTCCCATCCGATTTTAGTAGATAGCAATCATACTTTAACGGATGCCTTCCAAAATCAATATGTTCCAGCCTACTATGTTTTCGATAGGGATGGGAAGCTCCGTCACTTTCAAATAGGCGGAAGCGGCATGAAAATGCTCGAAAAACGGGTCAATCGTGTACTCGATGAAATTGGAAAATCAGAATAAAACACTCTATTAAGCTGCTCATTTTAGTACTTTGGGCAGCTTTTATTTTTTAAAAGCCTTACTTTGTAACCTTCACTCTTTTAAACCGTCGGTATTAGTAAATAAAGATTTTATTAAGAGAAAAAGGGGTGTTGGTGGTGGGGGTAAATAAATTGAAAAAGTTGTCCCTTCTTATTTTCGTATCACTATTTGTTGGCTTAGCTGGCTGCAGCAGTGCAGGTGGCAAGGATGAAGGTGCGAAAATGAGTGTCGAGAATAACAGTGGAATGGATTCAGCCAAATCTGGCACCAAAGAGAAAAGCGCATTATCCAACAGCGAAGGGGACCAGGCGAAAGGTAATGAAGTCGTCTTAAAACAGGTGCAAAATAAGATGGTCATATATCAGGCTGACCTTCAGCTAAGGGTAAAAAAATTCGACCAGACTGTCAAAACTCTTGAAGAACAGGTTTCTAAGTATGGCGGCTATATCGCTGAATCAAATGTTACACGGGAAGGTGATGAGGTGCTTAGTGGCACCCTGATGATTCGACTACCGCAGCAGCATTTTCAGGAATTTTTGCATGATGCTGAAGGGGAAGCGGCTCAAGTGTTGCAGCGAAATATTACCGGTCAAGACGTAACAGAGGAATATGTCGACCTTGAATCAAGATTAAAATCGAAACGTGTTGTGGAGGAACGGCTGCTTTCGTTTATGAAGGAAGCAACTAAAACAGAAGATTTATTAAAAATTTCCGCAGATTTAGGTGTGGTCCAAGAGGAAATTGAAACAATACAAGGAAAGATGAAGTTTCTTGAAAATCAAACTTCTTTTTCTACAGTGAGAATGAAGCTTTATGAAAATAAAGTTGTTGTTCCAAATATCGAAAAAGATCAACTAAATACATGGGAAAAAACAAAAAAACAATTCATGAGTAGTACGAATCTGTTATTATCATTCCTCTCTGGTATAGTTGTATTTACGGTAGGTAATTTGCCAATAATACTAATTCTCGTTCTATTAACCGGAGCTGGCCTTTTTATCTATAAAAAGAAAAAGGCTCGCCAATCGAGTGAGTAAATAGCGAAATCTCACTCTATATTAAAAGTCCGAACGATGTTAAAATAAGACAAGTTAGAAATAGATTTTCCTGGGGGAGTTTATTGTGAAGAAAAGTTTTGCGGTAATTGGTCTTGGGCGATTTGGAGGGAGCATTTGTCGTACTCTAACCGATGAAGGTATGGAAGTGCTGGCAATTGATGTAAATGAGGAACGTGTCAATGAATTTGCCATGATAGCCTCACATGCTGCGGTTGGCGATACAACCGATGAAGCGGTCCTGAAAAGTCTAGGGATTCGGAATTTTGATCATGTTATTGTTGCGATTGGTGACGATATTCAATCAAGCATTTTGACAACCTTAATTCTTAAAGAATTAGGTGTCGCCCGAATTACAGCAAAGGCTCAAAATGATTATCATGAAAAGGTACTTAGGAAAATTGGCGCTGATTTTGTTGTCCATCCTGAGAGAGATATGGGGAAAAGAATCGCGAATAATATGACATCAAGTAACGTCGTGGATTACCTGGAATTATCTGACGAGCATAGTATCGTCGAAATTGTTGCAAATGAGAAGCTCGGCAGCCACACCATTATGGATTTGGATATTCGCAAGAAATACGGCCTAAATATTGTAGCAATAAAAAGAGGGGAAGATATCATCGTCTCACCTCAGGCAACAGAAATGATTCATATCAATGATGTATTAATTGTCATCGGCACTGATCAGGATATTGACCGATTTGAGAAGAAGGTTTTGGAATAAACACAAAAAAGAGAAGCAACTGCTTCTCTTTTTTTATACTTCCATGATAATTGGCAAAATCATTGGTCTGCGTTTTGTTTTTTCATAGAGGAATGGTGCCAAAGTATCGGTAATTTCATTTTTAATTTCGGACCATTGACTGGTTTTCCGCTCCATGATTTTATTTAAGTGCTTAGTAATCAGCGTTTGAGCATCGTTGATTAAATCACCAGACTCACGCATATAGACAAAACCGCGAGAAATTAAATCCGGTCCGGAAGCAATTTTAAATTCCTTCATGTTAATGCTGACTACAACAACGACTAAGCCCTCTTCTGAAAGAATTCGGCGGTCTCGCAAGACGATGTTTCCGATATCACCTACACCGCTTCCGTCGATATAGACATTCCCGGATGGAATCTTTCCGGCAATTTGTGCGGAATTTTCCGAAAGCGCAAGAACCTCGCCATTATCCATAATGAAACAGTTTTCTTCTTCAACACCGCAATCCACAGCAAGTTTAGCGTGCATTTTCTGCATGCGGTACTCACCATGAATCGGCATAAAGAATTTCGGTTTAATTAACCGGAGCATGAGCTTTTGTTCTTCTTGACCACCGTGGCCGGAAGTGTGAATATTGCTCAATTTACCGTGAATAACCTCGGCGCCTGCTTTATACAGCATGTTAATGGTTCTGCTCACACTTATGGTATTTCCCGGAATTGGTGATGAGGAGAATACCACCGTATCCCCAGGAATGATTTGAATCTGCCTGTGGGTGCCATTTGCAATCCTTGACAGGGCCGCCATCGGTTCACCCTGACTGCCTGTACAAAGAATGGTTACCTTATCCGCTGGCAAACGGTTGATTTGCCCTGCATCCACAAACGTATCCTTTGGAGCTCTGATATAGCCTAAATCTAAACCAATATTGATGGCAGCTTCCATACTTCTGCCGAATACCGCAACCTTCCGCCCGCTTGTCACAGCAGCTTCTGTTACCTGCTGCAACCGGTGGATATTTGATGCAAAGGTAGCAAATATAATCCGTCCATCAACTTTTCGAAAAATATCGTCAATACTTTCCCCAACCCGTCGTTCAGACATTGTAAAATCAGGTATTTCACTGTTTGTGCTGTCAGAAAGTAGACAAAGTACGCCTTCTTTACCGATTTCAGCCATTTTAGTCAGGTTAGCGGGTTCACCTACTGGGGTAAAATCAAATTTAAAGTCACCTGTATGAACAACTTGCCCTGGAGGTGTTTTTACAACAATTCCGTAAGAATCCGGGATGCTATGTGTGGTTCGGAAAAAAGTTACCGAGGTTTTCCGGAATTTAATGATGTCATCTTCTTTGATTTCAATTAACTTGGCATTTCGAAGCAATCCATGTTCTTCAAGTTTGTTTTTAATTAGTCCAAGAGCAAGCTTTCCGCCGTAGATAGGAATATTCACTTCCCGCAGCAAATACGGAATTCCGCCTATGTGATCCTCGTGACCATGGGTTATGAATAACCCCTTTATTTTTTCCTCGTTTTTAACTAAATAGCTATAATCCGGAATGACATAATCGATACCTAAAAGTTCGTCCTCGGGAAATTTAACTCCGGCATCAATTAAGATAATTTCATCCTGGAATTGAACGCCATACGTGTTTTTGCCGATTTCGCCCAGTCCTCCAAGGGCAAAAACAGCGGTTTGATCATTTTTTACAAATTTCATAAATTATCATTTCTCCAATACTTTATAGTTTTCATTTTGTTGTTCATACTCCAAATGGGCTCCTTTTACTGGTTGAATATATTCAACGTTTAACTTGCGTTCAGCAACTTTAGAGTAAACTTCCCGTACTGTTTCTGCTTCAATAAAAATAGTTTTCGTATTTTCCCGTACAGGAACCTCGCTAATGCTTTGTTGGAAATAGACTTTGAATATCATGACTTTCGCTCCTTAAGTAACATAACTTTTTCTATTATATAAAACATTTTCATCTTTTTCATTTATTTTCTAGGTTTCGTGTTAAAAACTATGTAAAAAGAATCTATTTCTCCAATTTACAATAAGGAAGGAGCCCTTCGCAAGTTTGAAGGGCTCAAATGTTTAGGCAATGGATTTTTTTCTGAGCAAATCTTTCCACTGTTTTAAGAGCTTCTTTCTTAGCTTCTTCAACATAGTGGATCATCTCCTTACTACTTATTGTAATATATCCTTGTCCAATGTAAAGCAGCTCTTGACAGATAATTGAATTTTTTTATTTTATTTGTTTTTTACTATTATTATATGGTGAAAATGTGGAATTTCTCATGGATAATCATGGAATCTGCCTATATTGGAGATATTAAATTTTCCAACAAAAAAATCCGGTACAGTTTGAACCGGATTTATTATCGTTCGATAGCTATTGCACCTTCTATTGGCTTGAACGGGTCTTGTTTGTCAATATGGTCATAAAACATGATGCCATTTAAATGATCGATCTCATGCTGAAAACATATTGCCGCCAAGCCTTTCAATCGGAGCTTTACTTCCTCACCGTCTAAATTGACCCCCTTGACAGTAATTCGAGCATGCCTTGGTACAAAACCTGGAAAGGCTTCATCTACGGACAGACAGCCTTCGCCCGATTGTAAATATGCTTTTTCCACCGAATGGCTAACAATTTTGGGATTGAATAAGGCATGGCTGTACAACGTGCCTTTGTCATCTGTCAGATGGACAGCAATCATCCGTTTTGAAACATTAATTTGTGGTGCTGCGAGGCCGATTCCTGGACGCAGGCCATATTCTGCGGCCATTTCGCTATTTTGGCTATTGATGACATATTCTAAAAGGCTTGCGAGCACTTTTTTCTCCTCTTCGGTAGGAGGCATCATAACTTCCGCAGCGACTTTCCTAAGCGTAGGATGGCCATCCCGAATGATATCATCCATCGTTAACATCATTTTTCACTCCTAAATACGAATAAGTTATTGCAAACATTAGTTTAACAAACAATCAAAAAAATGTTAATTGTTTATTGTCAAACCAACCTGGTACCGATATAGTAGTAGTTGATTAGGAGGGGGTTTTGTGAAGTTCATTGAAAAAAAACGACTACTATTGTTTGCTTTCATTTTGATTATCGCTTTAGCAGGATGTGCTGCCAAACAAAACGACCCCGTGGAGAAAATGTATGGTATTTTGGAGAATGTTGTCTCTAAAGAAAAGGCATTTGAGAAGCAGCAGGAACCACTAGTTGCTTTGGAGAAGAAAGAAAAGAGCTTATATGATCAAATCCTAAAACTAGGAATGAAAGAGCATGATCAAATTGTACAACTTGCTGATGAGGCGTTAGCTTCCGCAGATGAACGCAAAAATCATTTTGAAACCGAAACGGAAAGTTTGAAACAATCAGAAACCCAATTCCGAAAAGTCGAAAGCTTGAAAAATAAATTCAAAGACCAACAGTTGCGAAAGCTTGCTGACGAACTCTATGTAATGATGATGAATAGATATAGGTCCCATGACGAATTGTACAAGCTATATACTAAAGCAATACAGAATGACAAAGAGTTATATGGGATGTTTAAAAATAAGGATGTTCCCCTCGAAGACCTTGAAAATCAGGTAAAAAAAGTGAATGAATGCTACCAGAATGTATATGCTGAGAATGAGAAATTTAATAAATATACTGAAGGATACAATGATAAAAAGCTCTCCTTTTATAAAAAAGCGGGGTTGAAACCCAACTAAATAACCATGATTAAAACCGGTCAAGAAAAGACCGGTTTTTTCTATATTATAACAATTGCCACTTTGTGTTGAATTTTATATAACAGTTCACTTCGAATTAATGGTACAGAAATATACTTTCGTTGAAAAATTAATAATATATTGATGTTGTAAAATTATAAAGCATAGTATTTGACGAGTAATTATGAATGATGTAAACTCGAATAGGAGCTAAGGGATTGTATTAGTATTATTTTTTAAAGTACTGATACAGAACGAAAAACTACAATCAATTATGGCTTGCGCTTGTAATTTTTAATTTTGGGCAAGCTAACTTAGTGGATTTATTAAAAATTTTCTAATGATAAACAGAAAGGAAGATGTGACGAAGATGGCTTCGAAAACTCAAAACGCCCCGTTGGATGCAACAAAGGGACTTCAAGCAGTTCAAGAGCAGTTTCAAACATTGCAAATCTTAAATGAAGAAGGGGAAGTCGTTAATGAAGCGGCTATGCCTCAATTAACCGATGAACAGCTTCAAGAATTAATGCGCCGCATGGTATACACAAGAATTCTTGACCAAAGATCGATTTCCTTGAACCGTCAAGGCCGTTTAGGCTTCTACGCTCCAACAGCAGGTCAGGAGGCATCACAATTAGCCTCGCAATTTGCTCTTGAGAAAGAAGATTTTATTTTACCTGGGTATCGCGACGTGCCGCAGTTAATTTGGCATGGTCTGCCTTTGTATCAAGCATTCTTGTTTTCTCGTGGACATTTTCAAGGTAACCAGATTCCAGAAGGAGTCAATGTTTTATCACCGCAAATCATTATCGGTGCTCAGTACGTTCAAACAGCTGGTGTTGCATTAGGACTTAAGAAGAACGGTACTAAAGCAGTTGCGATTACCTATACAGGTGATGGCGGTGCTTCACAGGGCGATTTCTATGAAGGAATTAACTTTGCGGGTGCTTTCAAAGCTCCGGCGATTTTCATGGTTCAGAATAACCGGTTCGCGATATCAACACCTGTAGAAAAACAATCTGCAGCAAAAACAATTGCCCAAAAAGCAGTTGCAGCAGGTATTCCTGGTATTCAGGTTGATGGTATGGACCCTCTGGCTGTTTATGCAGCAGTTCGAGATGCACGCGAACGCGCCATCAATGGTGAAGGGCCAACATTAATTGAAACATTAACATATCGTTATGGTCCACATACAATGGCCGGTGATGACCCAACTCGTTACCGAACTGCAGATCTTGATAATGAATGGGAAAAGAAAGACCCGCTTGTACGTTTCCGTAAATTCCTTGAGAAGAAGGGCTTATGGAGCGAAGAAAAGGAAAACGAAGTAATCGAACAGGCAAAAGAAGATATTAAAGAAGCTATCAAAAAAGCAGATGGTGCTCCTAAACAAAAGGTTACTGATTTAATGTCTATTATGTTCGAGGAGCTTCCTCATAACTTAAAAGAACAATATGAAATTTATCAAGCAAAGGAGTCGAAGTAAGTCATGGCTCAAATGACAATGATTCAAGCAATAACTGATGCATTGCGTACGGAATTAAAAAAGGATCCAAATACTTTAGTTTTCGGTGAAGATGTTGGCGTAAATGGCGGTGTATTCCGTGCCACTGAAGGCCTGCAGAAGGAATTTGGCGAAGACCGTGTTTTTGATACACCACTTGCAGAATCCGGAATTGGCGGTTTATCAATCGGTCTTGCCCTGACTGGATTTAGACCGATTCCTGAAATACAATTCTTTGGTTTCGTTTTTGAAGTCTTTGATTCAATTGCCGGTCAAATGTCTCGGATGCGCTACCGTTCAGGTGGACGCTACACTATGCCGATTACTGTTCGTTCTCCATTTGGCGGCGGTGTTCATACTCCAGAGCTTCACTCTGATAGCTTAGAAGGGCTAATGGCACAAACTCCAGGTTTAAAAGTTGTTGTTCCGTCAACACCATATGATGCAAAAGGCTTATTACTGTCATCAATTCGTGATAATGATCCAGTTGTTTTCCTTGAGCATCTAAAATTATACCGTGCCTTCCGTCAGGAAGTACCGGAAGAAGAATATACGATTCCGCTTGGAGTAGCAGACGTAAAACGTGAAGGAACTGATTTATCTATTATTACTTACGGAGCAATGGTACATGAATCTCTAAAAGCAGCAGATGAATTGGCAAAAGAAGGTTTCTCTGTTGAGGTAGTTGATTTGCGTACTATTAGTCCACTTGATATCGATACGATTATTGCTTCAGTTGAAAAAACAGGCCGGGCGATCGTTGTTCAAGAAGCACAAAAAATGGCAGGCGTAGCGGCAAATGTTGTTGCCGAAATTAATGATCGTGCTATTTTAAGCTTGGAAGCACCAGTATTGCGTGTTGCAGCACCAGATACAGTGTATCCTTTCTCTCAGGCTGAATCTGTATGGCTTCCAAACTTCAAAGATGTTATTGAAACAGCGAAAAAAGTATTAACGTTCTAATATATTACAACTGGCGATAGATGCTAGTTCAGAGACTAAAACGATTATGATATAGGAGGCTGAATCTCAGTGTCATTCCAATTTAAAATGCCTGATATTGGTGAAGGTATTCACGAAGGTGAAATAGTCAAATGGTTCATTAAGGCGGGCGATAAAGTCCAGGAAGATGATGTCCTTTGTGAAATACAAAATGATAAAGCGGTAGTAGAAATTCCTTCTCCAGTTGAAGGAACGGTAATAGAAGTACTAATTGGTGAAGGAACTGTTGCTACAGTAGGACAAGTGTTAGTAACCTTTGATGCCCCTGGGTATGAAGATTTACAATTTAAAGGCGACCATGGTGATGATGAGGCTCCTGCTCCAGCTCCCGAAGCAAAACAAGAAGCAGCACCTGCGGAAGCAGCACCCGCAGCAGCAGCTCCTGCGGCACCGCCACAAGTAGAAGTGGACCAGAATCGCCGTGTCATTGCGATGCCTTCTGTTCGTAAATATGCACGTGAAAAAGGCGTTGACATTCGTCAAGTTGCAGGTTCCGGTGATAATGGCCGTGTACTTAAAAATGATATTGATGCGTTCTTAAGCGGTGGGGCAGCAGCTCCTGCAGCAGCAGCCCAAGTACCTGCTGAGGAAGCAGCAGCACCACAAGCAGCTGCACCAGCACCAATTCCACAAGGTGAATATCCGGAAACACGTGAAAAAATGAGCGGTATCCGTAAGGCTATTGCCAAAGCCATGGTTAACTCTAAACATACTGCTCCACACGTTACCCTTATGGACGAAGTCGATGTAACCAAACTTGTGACACATCGTAAAAAGTTCAAAGAAGTGGCTGCCGCAAAAGGCATCAAGCTTACCTTCTTGCCTTATATCGTAAAAGCATTAACTAGCGCATTAAGAGAGTTCCCGGCACTAAACACGTCTCTAGATGATGCTACAAGTGAGATTATCCATAAGCATTACTACAATATTGGGATTGCAGCCGACACAGAAAAAGGATTATTGGTTCCTGTTGTCAAAGATGCTGATCGTAAATCAGTCTTCACCATTTCCAATGAAATTAATGAATTAGCTGGTAAAGCACGTGATGGCAAGCTTGCTCCAAATGAAATGAAGGGTGCTTCTTGCACGATTTCCAATATTGGTTCTGCAGGCGGACAATGGTTTACACCGGTTATTAACCATCCAGAAGTTGCGATTCTTGGTGTAGGCCGTATTGCTGAAAAACCAATTGTTCGTGATGGTGAAATTGTGGCTGCACCTGTATTGGCATTGTCATTAAGCTTTGACCACCGTATGATTGATGGTGCAACAGCCCAAAATGCGTTAAATCATATCAAGCGATTGTTGAACGATCCTGAACTATTGCTAATGGAGGCGTAAAAAAATGGTTGTTGGAGATTTTCCAATTGAAACAGATACTATAGTAATAGGTGCGGGCCCCGGCGGATACGTCGCGGCGATCCGTGCCGCCCAGTTGGGACAAAAGGTAACGATCGTTGAAAAAGAATATATAGGCGGCGTTTGTTTGAATGTCGGCTGTATACCTTCTAAAGCATTAATTGCTGCAGGACATCGTTATGAGAATGCGTTGCATTCTGAATCTATGGGTATAACTACAGAAAATGTAAAAGTTGATTTTTCGAAGGTTCAGGATTTTAAAGCTGGAATCGTAAAAAAATTAACCGGCGGTGTTGAAGGGCTTTTGAAAGGCAATAAAGTCAATATCGTCCGCGGTGAAGCCTATTTTGTTGATGCCAATACACTTCGTGTAATGGATGAAAATTCAGCACAAACCTACACTTTTAAGAATGCGATTATTGCGACCGGTTCACGTCCGATTGAATTGCCTACTTTTAAATATTCTAAGCGTGTTCTTAACTCTACAGGAGCACTAAATTTAACAGAAATCCCTAAAAAAATTGTCGTCATTGGCGGCGGTGTAATCGGGATTGAACTTGGTGGATCATATGCAAACTTTGGCAGCCAAGTAACAATCCTTGAGGGTGCTGAGGAAATTCTCGGCATGGGCGTTTTTGATAAACAAATGGCAGCCCTCGTTAAGCGCAACATGAAGAAAAAAGGTGCTGAATTCTATACGAAGGCAATGGCCAAAGGTGTAGAAGAAACAGAAACCGGCGTTACTGTCACATTTGAAGTAAAAGGTGAAGAACAGAAAATAGAAGCAGATTATGTATTTGTCATGGTTGGGCGTCGTCCAAACACTGATGAAATGGGACTTGAGCAGGCTGGAATTAAGCTGACTGACCGCGGTTTGATTGAAATTGACAAACAATGCCGGACAAATGTTAGCAATATTTATGCAATTGGTGATGTTGTAGCAGGACCACAATTGGCCCACAAGGCGTCATACGAGGCGAAAATTGCCGCAGAAGCAATAGCTGGACATGCCTCTGAAATTGATTATCTTGGTATTCCTGCTGTTGTTTTCTCAGAACCTGAGTTAGCATCAGTTGGCTACACTGAAGCCCAAGCGAAAGAAGAAGGAATTGAGGCTGTTGCCGCTAAATTCCCATTTGCCGCTAATGGCCGTGCCTTATCTCTAGAAAGTTCAGATGGCTTCTTGCGATTAATTACACGTAAGGAAGACGGTCTGGTAATTGGTGCTCAAATTGCCGGAGCAAATGCTTCAGATATGATTGCCGAGCTTGGTTTGGCAATTGAAGCCGGTATGACGGCTGAAGATCTGGCGATGACAATCCATGCTCACCCAACTCTTGGTGAAATCACCATGGAGGCGGCAGAGGTTGCTCTTGGAAGCCCGATTCATATTTTAAAATAAAATGTAAAAAAGTCCTTTCCAAAATCGGAGAGGACTTTTTTGACATTTAAATGGAAAAGTTTAAGGTTATTTCTTATACTTAAATTGAATAACGTCTAATATATTATGTTAAATAATGTTTTGGCGTGGTGATAAGGATGAGGGTCTATGTCGTCATAATCCTGCAATTTATGATATGGAGCGGTTATACGCTGATAGAATGGTTGTCAAAACATGATCAGCTTCTCTTCAAAGTCATCATGTTTTTTGTGTTCTTTTATTTGGCATATGTTATTGGTTCCAAAGTGACAAAATCAGGTTCCAAATCATTATTTATTACAACTTTAAGCCTGTTAATCTACACGTCAATCCACTTTACCATGGCCAGGTTTATCAATTAAAAAAAGCCCCGTACGGAGCTTTTATTTTCTAGGATAGTAGTACATGATTCTTCCATTGAATAGGTGAAGTTCACCTTGAAGCTTTTTGGCGAGGAATTTGCAAAACTCGTTTGCTTTTCCTTTGTCTCCGTAAGTAGATTGTTCAGGCAAAGTCACTTGAACATACATTTGTTCCTGTTCTTCTTCATCTTCGGTAAGGATAGTTTCTGTGTCAACACCAATTAAAATGGCAAAATAACGGTCATGATTGGAATGCAAATAAAACCATTTGTCCCTTCCTTCTTCCGTATCTTTGATTTCATAAGGGAAGGCAGCATCATCGAATTCCCAATTTAATTGGTTCCCGGTTTTCCCTGTTATATCTTTATAATATCGAAATAATTCCTTAACCTCATCAATTGTAACAGTTTGTTTTGCAGATGAAGGCACAAGTTTAATAAATGCGTTCGAAGCCATCATCATTCCCCCTTCTTATCCAGTAATCTTCTCCTTATTCTAGCATTGAACAAAAACGAAAGACAATGATTATCATTATTTTAGATTGTTATTTTAGTAAGGATATAACCACAAGGCCAATAGGCCTTTTATTTGTTTTGAAAATATTTAATGTGACATACAAATTGGGCTTGAAAAATTAAATGTGTTATATTATTATTGTCTAAAGGATGTTAAAACGTTTTCATTAATGTGGTTATTCCAAACGAAAAGGGGATTGAACAGATGGGTACTCTTGTATGCCAAAACTGTAACTCAACTATTGACCATTTTGAAGATGAAAAGGTAACTGTGCTTTATTCAAAATGCAATTGCTGCAACGACCATCAACATGATGAAGAATTATAAATAAATATAACTTATTAAATAGAAAACAGGATTCCCCAAACCAGGAATCCTGTCTTTTTTTACTGTATTGCTTTATATTCTTTAATGACATGAATCATCTTTAGATCATCGTCTTCAGGGCCTTGAACAGGCAAGCCTGCATCAATATTTTTCTGAATATAGTGGAGATTCTCTTCTGTAATAATCTCACCAGGAATGAGAATTGGTATTCCTGGGGGATATACCATCACAAATTCTGCGATGATTCTGCCCTCGGATTCTGCAAACGGAATTACTTCAGTTTCAGCGTAGAAAGCATCCCTTGGAGTTAATGCAAGCACTGGAATCTCCGGAAGCAAAACCTCTACTGGTTCAATCTTTTCAGCGCGATGCTCAAATTCACGGGATAATTCCTTTAGTGCATTTACCAACAGATTGGCTTCATGTTGGGTGTCACCAAACGTGATAATACAGAGGATATTATACAAATCAGATAATTCCACTTCAATATTATGTTTCTCTCTCAGCCACTTTTCCACCTCGAAACCGGTAAGCCCCAAATCTTTTACTGAGATAATTAACTTAGTCGGGTCATAATCAAAAATGGCTTTGGCATCTAAAATTTCTGAGCCGGCGCAATAAAGATGGTCAATCTCATTGATCTGCTTACGAATAGATTGGGCTAGGTCGATGGTTTTATCAATCAATTCCCGGCCTTTAAGCACCAACTGTTTGCGAGCTACATCAAGGGAAGCAAGTAATAAATAGGATGTAGAAGTCGTTGTCAGCATGCTGAGAATCGATTGAATATGCTTGACTGATACAAGTCCTTCTCTAACATTTAAAATGGAACTTTGGGTCATTGATCCACCAAGCTTGTGAACGCTGGTTGCGGCCATATCGGCACCTGCCTGCATGGCTGATAGAGGCAGGTCTTCATGGAAATGAATATGAACCCCATGAGCCTCATCAACAAGAACAGGAACATGATAGGAATGCGCAATATCAACTATCTTTTTTAAATCTGCCGAAATACCAAAGTAGGTTGGATTAATAACCAATACCCCTTTAGCGTCGGGATGCTGTTCAAGTGCTCTTTCCACAGAATCCGGTGTAATCCCATGGGAAATTCCAAGTTTCATGTCGATTTCCGGATGAATGAATACAGGAATGGCTCCAGAAAAGACGATAGCTGACATGACTGATTTATGAACATTTCTCGGTACGATGATCTTATCACCAGGCCCGCAAACGGTCATGACCATCGTCATTATGGCACCGCTCGTCCCCTGAACCGAGAAAAAGGTAAAGTCCGCGCCAAAGGCTTCAGCAGCAAGGTCCTGAGCTTGTTTAATCATTCCTTTTGGGTGATGAAGATCATCGAGTGGACCAATATTTATCAGGTCGATTGATAGTGCATTATCACCAATAAATTGACGGAATTCCGGATCCATTCCAGCCCCTTTTTTATGTCCGGGAATATGGAATTGAATGGGATTTTTTTTTGCATGAGATAATAACCCGCTAAACAGCGGCGTTTGATGTTGTGACAATTTATAACCACACCTCTTATACACAAATTCAAAAATACAAAAAGTCATAAAACAAATGAATTATAGCACTAAACAAAGCTATTGCATAGGTTTATTAGCTCAGGTTTACAATTTAATTTAGTTTCCCATTAATACAGGAAAATTACCCTTTTTAACCGAAATTATAAATACGAAGAAAGGGGAGGTATATAGTAATGAAATGGACCACACGAGTGACTGATATCTTAGACATTAAATATCCAATTATCCAGGGGGGCTTGGCTTATTTGGCCTATTCGGAGCTGGCTGCTGCTGTTTCCAACGCAGGGGGGCTTGGTCAAATTACAGCCATGTCACTAGGCAGCCCGGAATTACTTAGAGAGGAAATAAAAAAGGTCAAAAAATTAACTGACAAGCCGTTCGGCGTAAATTTTGCCATTGGACAGCATGGCCGGACCTTCGCTGATTTTTTGCAGGTAGCAATCGAAGAGGAAGTAGCGGTCGTGTCGATGACAGGTGGAAATCCAGCACCAATCTTTGCCCAGTTGGAAGGGACACCGATAAAAAAACTTGTGCTTGTTGCGGCACGAAGACAAGCCGTGAAAGCGGAGGAACTTGGCGCGGATGCCGTTATGGTAGTGGGGCAGGAGGGAGGAGGCCATCTTGGCCGGGACGATATTGGCACTATGGTGTTAATTCCGCAAGTCGTTGATGCGGTATCCATTCCTGTCATCGCCTCCGGAGGAATCGGAGACGGCCGAGGACTTATGGCAGCGCTTAGTTTAGGTGCTGAAGGAATTGAAATGGGAACGAGATTTATTGCAACCAAAGAATGCGTTCATGCCCATGAAGGATATAAAAAGATGTTGGTTGAAGGTACTGAATCGGATACAGTGGTAATCAAACGGACCCTAGGCGCTCCTGCGCGTGCACTTGCCAATAGCTGGACAGATAAAATCCTTGAACTGGAAAAAAACAATAATGGCTACGAGGGACTAAAGGACTTTATTAGCGGTGAAGCAAATAAACGCTACATATATGACGGGTCATTCCAGGAGGGTTTTGCCTGGGCAGGGCAGGTAATGGGGCTAATAAGAGATGTCCCAACTGTTGCTCAATTATTCGACAGGATGATAAACGAAGCGGAACAAATCCGTGCAAAATGGGGACATTAACAAGAAAAGCGGAAGCGCCTTCGGAACAAGCACAGCTTGTTCCTGCGAAGCTTATTCTCTTAGAAACTTCCATTAGTGGCTAGGGGCGACAAGCGTAAGACAAGCCGGCGAGAAGGCTGTTTTTTAGCCTTCTTGACGGATTGGCTTATGACCTCGAGCCCCTAGGCGCTGGAGCTGGACATGTGGTATTATATTCTTTAGCTTAAATGTTTAGAGGGTGAAGAAATGGAATACCAATATCCAATGGATTACAGATGGTCCACAGATGAGATCATTGATGTGATTAAATTCTTTGAGTCAGTTGAGAAAGCCTATGAAAACGGAATTGGCCGCGACGATCTCATGCAGGCGTACCAAAGGTTTAAAGATATCGTTCCCAGTAAAGCTGAGGAAAAAACACTTTGCGGTGAATTTGAAGAAATGAGCGGCTACTCATCGTACCGGACAATTAAAAAAGCAAAAGAAGCAGCTTCCGGGGATCGAATAAAAATGAATAAATAAGCTCCTATTTAAGTTAGCTTCAGATTGTCGAGAAAGGGTATACTTCTCGGCAATTTTTTTGTTAAAATTGGAAATTGAATTGCTGATTTTATTAAAATTGCCTCTAAGGAATCTGTTGATTTCCGCAGGCGGTTCAGGAGACTTTTCAGCGAGTTCCGCCCCCTGTCCCGTATTCCCGCAAGAGTCTTCGCACCTTCCGCTCCAAACAACAGGGGGAACTCTTTAGAATTGCATCAACACACATTTGTTGCATGGCAAATTTTCTTAACACCGATAATAAAAATCAATTCTTATAACTCATATGTATCGCACTCTTTTTTAGAAACCTTATAATAAGAGCCTCACAACGCGTTTAAATAGATTTTTTCCCAGACAGGTCGTGAGAGGTGCATTCATAACGCATGAGCAAAGATCTTTTTCTCAATCAAGTTATGAAAAGTGCATTCATAATGCGTGAGCATATGTTTTTTTCTTAAACACGTCATGAGAGGTGCATTCATAACGCGTGAGCATAAATTTTATCTTCAAACACGTCATTAAGGATATATTCATGAATAGATTCTTTCCTCTAACACGTCATAAGGAGGTAGTTTTAAAACACGGGTAAGCAAAAATTTAATGTGTTTTTGAGGGAATTTTAAATCAAGTGCATTGATTTATCCAATGAAACTTCTTAATATATTTTTGTTGTGTGCAGGATTCCAAGTAAAACACTGTTGATTTGCGCGGAAGGCACGTAGACTCCTGCGGGAGTACGGGGCAGGGGAGACCCCGCAGGCGCTTCAGCGCCGAGGAGGCTTCCCGTCACGCCCGCAGAAAGCGAAGTGCTTGGAGCGCAAATCAACAGACAAGTAGCATAGATAATGTATAAACAAATAAAAAACTAACTTGGGTAACAAAAAAAGGCTGTCAAAGTTTTCGACAGCCAGTGCTCCCATATTTAGGGAGCTTTCTTGTTATTTAATATTTGCGGCAAGTTTATAAAGCGGGGCAACTTTGGTAAACACCTCATTGATTTGTTCCAAGAGACCGGCTCCGCCCAGTTGGATGACTTGGTCGCGGTCAATGGTATAACCGCAGAGCAACTCCGCTTTTTTTATCGTCTGCAGGCGGTTAAATAATGTCAATAAATCATTCTTTTTCAACTGGCAGTGTTGAATTGTATCCGGTTTTGTATGGTCAACACTCCAGACGAAATCTTTGGGAATTTCCTTATGTATTTTAGCGGCCTTCTTTACCAATCTTTCCCCTATTTCCTGTTTTTGTGGTGCTTCATAAATGACAGCAAACCATATAAACAGATGAGTATTCCAAAGGCCAATTTGAAAATGCGGCAGCATTTTATACCCTCTTGGATTATTAGCGAATGCCACCCACGTATCCTTAGGCGGGTTGACTGTCCGTCTCGCATGTTTAGCGACATGAACAAACATTTCATCTCCAGCTGCAGCTGCCAAGAAAGGCGCATAGTATTGTCCCAAACTCTCCAGTTTAGGACGAATTGTATCTTTGAGAGCCTCCATCCTTTCGTCCAAACCATCTATTAGAAAGACATCAAAATCTTCTTGTGTAAATCCTTGAAATTCCATTTACATACCCTCCAGCAAACCAATTCTCCATTATTGTAGCATATTGGCGGGATCCTTTAAAATTTGCCGCCTCTATGGGTTAGTGCACATATTTGTTCCCACCTCATAAATCTCCTCATAGTATACAGTAAAAAGTAATTTGAAAATTCACCAGGGGGAGGAGAAAACGTGAAACAATTGATGAACACTTCGCTAAAAAAAATTGGAGATAGACAAAGAACTGCAGTACTTAGATTGGAAATGGATTATGAATTGGCCGTGTTATTTGAGGCAATTGAAGACAAAGATGACAAGAAAATTAAAGATTGTAAGCAGAAACTGGAAAAAATCCGTCTAGAATTGCTGCGGCTAAAAGCATTTTAAGCATATAGTATGAAAACCTAAGGGGATCCAAAAAAGAATGAAGCCATTGTTGTATTTATTAATATAAAACGAACTCCAAATAAGCAGGGGGAGTTCGTTTATTATTGCGTATACATAAATCCAATTAAGAAATGTTAAGTGGTCTTAAAGTTGAAGGAAAGCCGTAATTTGATTAAGCTTAAGATACATGAAAAAAATACTCATGCTTCATACTAGATACATTGAAAAAACTTGTCTCGGCAAATGCGCTTTGGAGGAGGGCAATATGAATTGGGAAACCGTTTATTTCCATGCTAAGCAATGGGTAAAAGAAGCTGGCGAAAATATCCGTAACTCCTTTGATCAAACATTAAATATAGAAACGAAGACAAATCAAAATGATCTCGTTACCAACATTGACAAAGAAACAGAACAATTTTTTATAAAAAAGATTAAAGAAATGTATCCCGACCATAAAATCATGGGCGAAGAAGGTTTTGGTGATCAATTAGACAGCGTTGAGGGTGTTATTTGGTTTATTGATCCGATTGATGGAACGATGAATTTTATCCATCAGCAGCGAAATTTTGCCATCTCCATCGGGGTGTATGAGGATGGAATAGGAAAGATAGGGCTTGTATATGATGTTGTCCATGATGAGCTATACCATGCTTATCGAGGACACGGGGCTTATCTCAATGAAAAACCGATCCCCCCGCTAAAAGAGGTTTCTATAAGCGAATCCATTATTGCGTTGAATGCCACCTGGGTTATGCCCAATCATCGAATCGACCACAACTTAATGATATCGCTCGTACGAGACGCGAGGGGAACCAGGTCATATGGCACGGCAGCATTAGAAATCATATTTGTTGCCACCGGCAGGGTGGACGCTTATATCTCTTTGCGTTTATCTCCGTGGGATTATGCAGGAGGCGCTGTCTTGATACATGAACTTGGTGGAATCATTACCAATTTAAGAGGAGAGAAGCTAGATCTACTCTCCAAAGATTCTTTGTTTGTTGCTAAACCTGGTTTACATGGAACCATTTTGGCGGAGTATTTAAAAAATGGAAAATGGTAAGAAGCCTGCTCTTCGAACAGGCTTCTTTTTATAGTTCACCATTTTCTCGCATTCTTTTTTTGGTTGTAAAACCAAGCCCCATAACGACAATAATCCCGATAATGCAGCCAATCGCTCCGATTAAGCTCTTTTCAGCAATTGCTATACCGATTCCCATAATACACGCTGCGGCTAATACAGCATACACAAGGAGTGTCCACTTTACTTGTTTCATTTTTATACCCCTTACATTAAAGATATTTTCATTTTACATAAAATACTTTTAGGTTTCCACTTTCATTGTGGTATAATGTTTTAGTTGTAAATGAGAAACTATAACTAACTTTATGAAATATAGGAGTGGACCTTATTTGAAAATAAGAAACGATATTCGAAATATAGCTATTATTGCTCACGTTGACCATGGTAAAACAACCTTGGTTGACCAATTGTTAAAGCAGGCCGGAACCTTCCGTTCCAATGAACATGTGGAAGAACGGGCTATGGATTCCAATGATTTGGAGCGGGAACGCGGGATTACCATCCTTGCGAAGAACACAGCAATCCAATATAAAGATACCCGAATTAATATCTTGGACACCCCTGGACACGCAGACTTTGGCGGTGAAGTAGAGCGGATTATGAAAATGGTTGATGGGGTTCTTCTTGTTGTTGACGCATACGAAGGCTGCATGCCGCAAACTCGTTTCGTCCTGAAGAAAGCATTGGAGCAAAAATTAACTCCAATTGTAGTCGTCAATAAAATTGATCGTGACTTTGCCCGCCCGGAAGCGGTAGTGGATGAGGTAATAGACTTATTTATTGAACTTGATGCAACAGAAGACCAGTTAGAGTTCCCAGTTATTTATGCATCAGCAATCAATGGTACAGCAAGTTTGAATCCAGAAAAACAAGATGAAAACATGCAAGCATTGTATGACTCGATTATTGAACACATCCCGGCTCCGGTGGACAATCATGATGAACCACTGCAATTCCAGGTTGCCCTTCTTGACTATAATGACTATGTGGGCAGAATTGGAATCGGCAGGGTATTCCGTGGCACTATGCACGTTGGTCAGCAGGTAGCTCTTATGAAGCTGGATGGCTCTACAAAGCAATTCCGTGTTACGAAAATCTTTGGCTTCTTTGGATTAAAGCGTCAAGAAATTCAAGAAGCAAAGGCTGGAGATTTAATCGCGCTTTCCGGAATGGAAGATATTAACGTTGGTGAAACGGTATGTCCAGTGGAACATCAAGAAGCACTGCCTGTCCTAAGAATTGACGAGCCAACCTTGCAAATGACCTTTGCTGTTAATAACAGTCCATTCGCTGGTCGTGAAGGCAAATATTTAACATCAAGAAAAATTGAAGAAAGACTTCAAGCCCAATTACAAACCGATGTCAGCTTGCGTGTCGAAAATACCGACTCACCAGATGCCTGGATTGTGTCCGGCCGTGGTGAACTGCACCTTTCGATCCTTATTGAGAATATGCGCCGCGAAGGCTACGAACTTCAAGTTTCAAAACCGGAAGTAATCGTGAAGGAAATTGATGGTGTTCGTTGTGAGCCTATAGAACGGGTTCAAATTGATGTTCCGGAAGAACATACTGGTTCTGTTATGGAATCGCTGGGAGCGCGCAAAGGTGAGCTTCTTGACATGATTAATAATGGTTCAGGTCAAGTAAGATTAATCTTTAACGTCCCTGCTCGCGGATTAATTGGCTACACAACTGAGTTCTTAACATTAACACGTGGTTATGGCATTATTAATCATACATTTGACAGCTATCAGCCGATGGCTCAAGGACAGGTGGGCGGAAGACATCAGGGCGTTCTAGTTTCAATGGAATCTGGAAAAGCTTCAACATATGGTATAATGCAGGTAGAAGATAGAGGAACCATTTTCGTTGAACCAGGAACGGAAATTTACGAGGGTATGATTGTTGGTGAACATACTCGGGAAAATGACCTGACTGTCAACATTACGAAAGTGAAACATGCTACTAACGTCCGTTCAGCCAACAAAGACCAAACATCCGTGATTAAAAAGCCAAGAATTATGTCTTTGGAGGAGTCGTTGGAATACTTGAATGATGATGAGTATTGTGAAGTTACACCACAGTCCATCCGCCTTCGTAAGAAAATATTGGATAAGAATGAACGTGAACGAATGGCGAAAAAGAAAAAATATGCCGAAATTTAATTATTGATGTGAAATGCAGCAATTTAGGGAGGTTTAACCGTGGGGGTAGAAGAGAGGCTTTCATTCTTTGCCGCGCTTTATCAGGTAGCGGATCAACCCAAGCTTGGAATGTGGCTGCTATATTTGACGATTGTAGGTTTATCAGTTCTTGTTTATAAGCTTGGATTCGCCAAAAAATTGCCACTTGGAAAATCAATTATTATTTACGCATTTTTATGTATTGGTTCCACCATGCTGACGTTTTTAGGCATCTTTTTGCCAGTTGCCGAAGGACTGGTTGTTGCTGCATTGATATTGATCATTTATAAAATCCGCCTATATAATTCAAAAAAGGCGGAAACAGAGGCAAAGTAACGGGGGTTTTGAAAATGCGGTCGTTCCAGGATGTGCTATATAATTGGCTTACGATTAAGGTTGTTTGCGATGCCCGACCGAATGATACCGCGGCGCAGGAAACATGTGCCCATTTTGAAGAGGTATTGACAAACGAATATGAGGTTTCAAATCTTGAAATCACTACAGATGATGTTATGTATTATGTTTCCTGCCAAATGGGAGAAGAGTTAAAGAAGAACCGGTTTCCACGGGAATTAATTGAGGTAATGTTAAATCAGATTAATCTTGAGCCGGAAAAATACGAGAACTATCCAATAAAAGAATGAAAAAAGAGGCTGTGATTCCACAGCCTCTTTCTTGTTTAAAATTACAGATTAGGGTTTAATCACCAGTCATCACCATTTGTCTTTGGCCGATAAAGGCGAAAATTACCTGATTCCAAGCGAATGTTCGTTTTTTCTTTTATTCGTTCGCTGCATGACTGACACATATATGTATGGATCGGACGATTTCGGAGGCGTTTGGCAATCAGTGATTCATCCTCGATACTTTCTATTTTATCGCATAGTACGCATTTTACTCTCATTTAGGGCACCTCGTTAATTAAACTGATACTTATATTGTTATTATAGTATATCATGCAACTGGGATGAAGAATAATGAGATGTTTAATTTGCTGAAACAATGGCATAGTAGTAATATGAGGATATCTGTTTTTACAGAAGTACATAGGAAATAAAGGGGTTGTAACCGTGGCTAATCAAGTAGAACCAAGATTATTAAAGCCATTATATGATGAACTGCAAAAGGAGCGGTTTGTAACGCTGGCAACGATAGATTATGAAACAGGCGGACCAAATGTCAGCGCGGTCTCCTGGGTGTTGGCAAAAGATGAGGAGACTATCTATATAGCAGTGGATAATCGATCACGTATTCTTGAGAATATTAACAACAACAGTCAGGTTGTTATTAATATCATAGCGAATGAATCAATATATTCTATTTCAGGAAACGCAAAGCTAAAACAGGAACGGCTTCAGGATGTACCATTAAAGCTTGGGTTAGTTGAAGTCAACATTAAAGAAGTAAGGGATGTCATGTTCTATGGTTCAAAAATTGTAACAGAAGTTCAATATGACAAAACGTATGATAAAAATGCTGCCGAGAAGTTAGACAGGCAGGTAATGGACGCCATGAGAAAAGCTTAGTGTAGGACACTAAGCTTTTTATTTATGGTGATTGGACTGATCTTTCTGTTCCTTCTCTAATTTCTTTTCTTCATTTGCCGGCAGCTTTTTCTCCGGTTTTTCTGTAGCATTTTTTGGACTTGGTGTGATTAAATCTCCAGGTATTTGCGGCATTACCCGCCCGGAAATTTCGGCCAATTCCTCCATGATGCCGCTCAATGGTCTTCCATTTTTAATATCCTTATTCATTTCTTTTAAGCGCTGGGTTGTATCGACATCCGCCACTACTACGGCATTTGCACCGTAAGGGTCCTTTTTTAAGCTTTCGGCAACAGTATATTTTATCGTCCCTACTTGGGAGCGGTCGATCTTGGAATTAACGTCAATGCCGACAATTGCATATTTCCCGAGAACGACGGCGGTTGCATCATTGACATTGGGCACGCTGGCAGCAAGTTCAACAAGATGCTTGGAGATTTGCTGGCCGGACTTGCGATCGACATTGTCAATATAGCTGTTTTTCACTTTTACTAATGATTGATTTGCCTGATCGGCCGCTTCATTATTTTTATTAGTATTACAACCTGTCAGCACCAGAAAAATCCCTGCTGTCATGAAAATCTTTTTCATAAAACCCCTCCATCAACCATAATCAAAAGCCGAAACAATCTGTGACAATCGGTAGGAATCTTAAGCTTCGCTCTTAACATTATTGTGCGGAATTCCTTCTATCTTTATTCCAATAAACATATATTTTACCAAAGTCTATTGGCTTGTTTAGTAACATTAAAAACCCCTACACCAAGTAAAGCAGGAGGCGTCGCTTTGAGTAAAATATACGTGTTAGATACAAACGTCTTATTACAAGACCCGTATTCCATTTTCTCCTTTCAAGATAATGAGGTAGTAATTCCTGCTGTAGTTCTCGAAGAAGTGGACTCAAAGAAAAGATATATGGACGAAATAGGCAGAAATGCCAGACATGTATCAAGATTAATTGATGGTCTAAGGGCCTCGGGGAAGCTTCATGAACAAGTTCCGCTCGAAAACGGAGGAACAATCAGAATTGAATTAAATCACCGATCTTTTCATGAACTTCAAGATATTTTCATTGAAAAAACGAATGATAACCGTATCTTGGCGGTGGCAAAAAATCTATTTTTGGAAGAGCAGACAAAAGAAAATGGAAAGCCAGTCATTCTTGTAAGTAAGGATGCCTTGGTAAGAGTGAAAGCAGATGCGATTGGAATGGCTGCTGAGGATTTTTTAAGCGACCGCGTGGTTGAAATAGACTCTATCTATACCGGATTTCAGGAAGTATACGTGCCAATTGACCTGTTAAGCCGTTATTATGAGAAAGGAGAGTTATTTCTCTCAGAAATACCTAATTATACCTTTTATCCCAACCAATTTCTCATCATGAAAGATGTACTTGGCAGCTCCGCTTCCGCGATTGGAATTGTCAATAAACCTGGTACAAAAGTGACTAAACTGGCTGTGAGTCAAGAGCATGTTTGGGGAATTCATCCGCGAAACGTCCAACAGACAATGGCAATTGAATTATTGCTTAGAAAAGATATTCCGCTTGTAACCTTAATCGGCAAAGCAGGCACAGGAAAAACATTGCTTGCCCTCGCAGCCGGGCTGTTGCAGACAGAGGATTTCCATGAATTTAAAAAGCTGCTGGTGGCGAGACCAATTGTTCCAGTTGGCAAAGACTTAGGGTTCCTGCCTGGTGAAAAACAAGAGAAGCTAAGGCCTTGGATGCAGCCGATATTTGATAACCTGGAATATTTGTTTAATACGAAGAAGCCTGGTGAATTAGATGCGATTTTGGCGGGAATGGGGTCCATTGAGGTAGAGGCTTTAACTTATATCCGCGGCAGGAGCTTGCCTAAGCAATTTATCATTATTGACGAGGCACAAAATTTGACGAAACATGAAGTGAAAACGATTTTAACTAGGGTAGGAGAGGACAGCAAAATAGTCTTAATGGGTGACCCGGAACAAATTGATCATCCATACCTTGATGCCTACAATAATGGGCTGACCTATGTGGTGGAAAAATTTAAGGATCAGGTTATTTCCGGACATGTTAAACTGTTGAAGGGAGAAAGATCTGGACTGGCAAGACTTGCTGCTGATTTGCTTTAGTTGGTTCTACACAAAAAAACGGGCAAGTGCCCGTTTTTGCTTGTAAAAATTTTTATTTAACTGTAAAACCTTTGACTTGCTTAATTGGGTTTTCACGGTTAGAACCATCACCAAAATACACGTGAACAGGTCCGTCTTCAGTTAATGGTTTGCCTTTATCGGAGTATGCTAAAATTAGCTCTGATGCTTCATCCAGTGAAAGCTCATAATCGCCGTTTTGACTGTGGATGATTACCTCATTTGCCTCACTGTCTGGCTCGGAATTAGTAAGAAAAGGTTTAAAGGGCATGCCAAATGTTCCGGTAAGCATTTTTTGCTTTTCATAAATCCGCTCGGTTTTTAACGTCGGCGGAAACACGGCACCCTCCATGATTTCCCGATCCCAATGCTTGGAAACAGCTTTGGTATACTCTTCAAGCTGGTCATGTTCTATCCTATTGGCTGAAAAATAAGTAGTTAAATCAATTCTGCGGTCGTCGAAAATCCATACACTTGGATCAAGTGTAATGGAATATTTAACTTTTCCTGTAATCATCATAATATTTTCCATTGGTTATTCCTCCTAATCTGCCTACCATTTAGTATAGCTTTTTTCGGTGCAAATGTCATAAACCTGACCACTTCTGTAATAAACCTCATAGTTCTTGCAATTTTCCGGCTTTGGCGGTAAAATTTAAAAGATAGGTTGTATAATCGCTCTGAACTGGGGGGATAAATGTTGGCGTCTGAAATGATCGTGAATCATCAGGAAAAAGCCTTTGCCTTATTACAGGCAGACGCTGAAAAAATCTTAAAGCTTATTAAAGTGCAAATGGATAATCTCACGATGCCTCAATGTCCTCTATATGAAGAGGTGTTGGATACACAAATGTTCGGTTTATCGAGAGAGATAGACTTTGCTGTCCGTTTAGGCTTAATTGATAGTAAGGATGGAAAAGCGATTTTAGATAAATTAGAGAGAGAATTATCGGCATTGCATGATGCATCATTAAGAAAATAACGACAAAAAACTCAAACAATTGTTATTGATTGTTTGAGTTTTTTATTATAGAATAAATGAAATATTTTTTGCCTGACTTTTTCAGAATATTCTTTTTTAAAATCTTGTAACAAATTAACTTTTTAGAGTCATCGCCTATATTTTCTATTATAATAGAATAATATAAAACCAATTTTGAAATAGAGGACGTCTTAAATGGGTAAAAAAATATTAAAATCGTATGATTATTCTCTCATTATCACGATAATCCTTTTGTGTTGCTTTGGTTTAGTTATGATCTATAGCTCTAGCATTGCATGGACTGTTCAAAAGTATCATTGGCCGAGTGATTACTTTTACCAAAAACAAAAGATATGGCTGATATTATTTACATTCGTTTTTGTGGTTGCAGCGCTTGTTCCCTATAAGATAATGAAATTTACCAAGGTTATGGTATTGATTGTCCTAATATCGCTTGGACTGCTAGTGGGATTATTCTGGTTCGGTGATGTCACTAACGGGGCAAGAAGCTGGTATTTGATTGGTTCATTTAAATTTCAGCCTTCTGAATTTGTTAAACTGGCTATTATCATCTATTTGGCTGCCGTTTATGCCAAAAAGCAATCTTATATAAATCATTTTAATAAAGGAGTAATGCCTCCTATTATTTTCCTATTTATTGTCTGCTTTTTGATTATCCTGCAACCAGACTATGGAACTGCGAGTATAATTGCTTTTATTGCAGGGATGGTTATTTTCTGTTCCGGGATGAGCTTTAAAACAATAGGGAAGCTTTTGTTCATGGCGCTAATTATTTTAATCCCCTTAGTATTTGCAGCCCAGGGCTACATATTTTCTGAAAAACGGCTTGCTCGATTTCAAGTATTGGAAAATCCGTTTGCAGAGCAATATGTACAGAAAGCGGGCTATCACTTGGCAAATTCCTACATTGCTATTGGTTCCGGTGGGATAAACGGTTTGGGATTGGGGAAAAGCATCCAAAAGCTTGGTTACCTGCCTGAAGCGCATACTGACTTTATTATGGCTGTTATCGCCGAGGAGCTGGGAATATGGGGAGTTGGGTTTGTTATTCTTTTGCTTGCTTATATTGTTTTGCGGGGAATTTACATTGGCCTGCAGTGCAAGGACCCATTTGGCAGCCTGCTGGCGATTGGTATATCAAGCATGATTGGAATTCAATCTTTTATCAATCTCGCCGGCGTATCTGGCTTGATTCCGCTTACAGGTGTGCCGCTCCCTTTTATAAGCTATGGAGGTTCTTCTCTATTAATGCTGGCCGCAGCATCAGGGATTCTAGTCAATGTTTCCATGTTTGTTAAATATGAAAGTAAATACAAACATACTCAAGAACTGCCTGACAAAAGGCCTGTTACCAAAGATGGCAAGGTGTTTTATATTTAATAAAACGCGGGGGCGACATGTGCCTCCCGCGTTTTTAAAAATACATAGAAACTGAGGTGTTTATTAGGTGGCAAAACAAATCAATAAAGTATTGGTAGCTAACAGGGGAGAAATCGCCATCAGGGTTTTTCGCGCTTGTACTGAACTGAATATTCGGACTGTTGCGATATATTCAAAAGAGGATTCAGGTTCTTACCACCGCTATAAAGCGGATGAAGCCTACTTGGTGGGAGAAGGAAAAAAACCAATCGATGCTTATTTGGATATCGATGGAATTATTGAGATTGCTAAAAAGAGTGGGGCGGATGCGATTCATCCCGGCTATGGTTTCCTTTCAGAAAACATTCATTTTGCGAGACGCTGTGAACAAGAGGGGATTATTTTTATTGGCCCAACTTCTAAACACTTGGATATGTTTGGTGACAAGGTTAAGGCAAGACAGCAGGCTGAACTCGCCGGTATTCCGGTTATTCCAGGCTCGGATGGGCCAGTGGGACAACTTCAGGAAGTCTTGGATTTTGCCGAAGTCCATGGTTATCCACTGATTATAAAAGCGGCACTTGGCGGAGGCGGCCGCGGCATGAGAATAGTCAGAAGCCAAGAAGAGGTCAAAGAAGCATTCGAACGGGCAAAATCAGAAGCAAAGGCAGCCTTCGGAAGTGATGAGGTATATCTTGAAAAGTTAATCGAGAACCCAAAGCATATCGAGGTGCAAATTATTGGCGACAGAAGCGGCAATATTGTCCATCTATATGATCGGGACTGTTCGGTGCAGCGCCGCCACCAAAAGGTGGTTGAAATCGCTCCAAGTGTGTCGCTTTCAGACGACTTAAGAGAACAGATTTGCGATGCGGCAGTAAAATTGATGAAAAACGTTGACTACTTTAATGCCGGGACTGTCGAATTTTTAGTCTCAAAAAATGAATTTTATTTTATTGAGGTAAATCCAAGGGTCCAAGTTGAACATACAGTTACCGAAATGGTAACCGGTATTGATATCGTTCAGACACAAATTCTAGTTTCTGAAGGTCACGAACTGCATGGTCCGATTATCGGAATTCCGGGCCAAGATAGTATCCAGCTCTACGGATTTGCAATTCAATCTCGGGTAACAACTGAAGACCCGCTCAATAATTTTATGCCAGATACAGGGAAAATTATGGCTTACCGTTCTGGAGGAGGGTTTGGTGTCAGACTTGATGCCGGTAACGGGTTTCAAGGTGCAGTTATCACCCCCTACTACGACTCCCTGCTTGTTAAATTGTCCACTTGGGCATTGACATTCGAGCAAGCTGCAGCCAAAATGGTCAGGAACTTGCAGGAATTCAGAATTAGAGGAATCAAAACCAATATCCCGTTTTTGGAAAATGTCGTTAAGCATCCAAAGTTTTTAAACGGGGAGTATGACACATCGTTTATTGACAACACTCCGGAGTTGTTTTTGTTTCCAGTTCGAAAAGACCGCGGAACAAAAATGCTATCTTATATCGGAACTGTAACAGTAAACGGTTTTCCTGGGATTGATAAAAAGAAACGGCCGGTATTTTCCAGGCCTAGGAACCCTTCAATTCCATTTGATCTTTCTTATAAGCAGGGGACAAAACAAATTTTGGATCAACATGGTGCCGAAGGACTGGTAAATTGGGTTAAGGACCAAAAGCAGGTCTTGTTAACAGATACTACGTTTAGGGATGCACATCAATCACTGCTCGCCACGAGAATGCGGACAACGGATATCGCCCATATTGCAGAACCAACAGCAAAGTTAATTCCGGAATTGTTTTCATTTGAAATGTGGGGTGGAGCAACCTTTGATGTGGCCTATCGCTTTTTAAAAGAAGATCCATGGGAAAGACTTTTGACATTAAGAAAAAAGATACCGAATGTCATGTTTCAAATGTTAATCCGTGGAGCCAATGCAGTTGGTTATAAAAACTATCCTGATAATTTAATAAAGGAATTTGTCTCCCAATCATCTTCGGCAGGGATCGATGTCTTTCGTATTTTCGACAGTTTGAACTGGGTTAAAGGGATGGAAGTTGCGATTCAAGCGGTAAGAGAAACCGGAAAAATTGCTGAGGCGGCCATTTGCTACACCGGTGACATTTTGGACCCGTCAAAATCGAAATACAATCTTGAATACTATAAAAATCTTGCCAAAGAACTTGAACTTCAGGGGGCTCACATTCTTGGCATTAAGGATATGGCCGGGTTGTTGAAGCCGGAAGCAGCATACCGATTGATTTCCGAATTAAAAGCAACCGTTGATATACCAATTCATTTGCATACCCACGATACAAGCGGTAATGGAATATATACTTATGCCAGAGCAATTGACGGCGGCGTGGATATCGTGGATGTAGCCCTTAGCTCAATGTCAGGTTTAACCTCCCAGCCGAGTGCAAATTCACTATATTACGCTCTCGAAGGGACAAATCGCAAACCGGCTGTAGATATCAATGCGCTTGAAAAACTATCTCATTATTGGGAAGATGTCCGGAAATATTATCAAGACTTTGAGTCTGGCATGATGTCACCGCATTCTGAGATTTATCAGCATGAAATGCCAGGGGGGCAATATAGCAATCTGCAGCAGCAGGCAAAGGCTGTTGGCTTGGGCGACCGGTGGGATGAAGTCAAGGAAATGTATTCAAGGGTCAATCAAATGTTTGGTGACATTGTCAAAGTGACACCTTCCTCCAAAGTTGTTGGTGATATGGCTCTGTTCATGGTTCAAAATGATTTAACTGAGGAAGAAGTATTAGTAAGAGGGACAACACTTGATTTCCCGGATTCTGTTGTTGAATTATTTGAGGGATACCTCGGGCAGCCGCACGGTGGTTTCCCAGAAGAACTGCAAAAGGTGATATTAAAGGGGAAAAAACCACTTGAGGTTCGCCCTGGTGAATTACTTGAATCGGTAGATTTTGAAAAGCTCAAGCAAGAGCTGTTTGATGAACTTGGCAGACAAGTAACCACATTTGAGATTATTTCTTATGCATTGTATCCAAAAGTTTTCTTGGAATATCTGAAAACAGCTGAAGCTTTTGGTGATATTTCTGTTCTCGATACGCCAACC
Organism: Neobacillus sp. B24; assembly: GCF_055381825.1. Classification (NCBI taxonomy): domain Bacteria; kingdom Bacillati; phylum Bacillota; class Bacilli; order Caryophanales; family Bacillaceae; genus Neobacillus; species Neobacillus sp. B24. The sequence continues at coordinate 1,876,592 of NZ_AP035777.1, forward strand.
TTCCTGTATGGAATGCGTTTGGGAGAAGAAATAGAAGTTGAAATTGAAACGGGTAAAACCCTGATTGTGAAGCTCGTTTCCATTGGTCAACCACAAGCAGATGGTACCAGAGTTGTTTATTTTGAGTTAAACGGGCAGCCGCGTGAAGTAGTTGTGAAGGATGAAAGTATTAAAGCGACAGTCGTTTCAAGACTTAAAGGCGATCACAAGAATGAAAGTCACATTTCCGCTTCCATGCCTGGTACTGTGATTAAGGTATTGGTAGAAAAAGGAGAGCGGGTTGAGCGTGGCGATCATTTAATGATTACTGAGGCCATGAAAATGGAAACAACCGTCCAGGCACCATTCGCTGGCGTCGTAAAGGATATTTATGTGAAAAGCGGTGAAGCGATCCAAACGGGTGATCTATTACTGGAACTGAAAAAAGGTTAACCAAAAAACAAGGCTGACTTGTTAAAGTCAGCCTCGTTTTTATTTACTATGATTCTTTCTGGACCGTGAATATAATAGAATAAAATAGCTTAACACCCCGAACAGGCAGGTAATAAAGAAGGCATGAAGCAAGGCGATGTAAAGGTTTAACCTGGTGAAAATGATAAATGCGCCTGCAATTACCTGGAGAGAGACAAGAACAAAAGCGATAATCCAGCCCCAATAGAGAACCCTTTGATTTTTGTAATGACGAATAGCTAAAATGGTTATGTAACCAATCCAGAGGAATATCAGCCCTGCGGCAGTACGATGTCCCATTTGCACCCATTCATATAAATTAGTCGGAAGTCCCGGAGAATCGTTTAAGCATAACGGCCAATCGCGGCAAATAAGACTGGATTTTGTATGCCGTACCAATGCACCTGTATAAATCACAAGATAGCTATAGATGGTTACTGCAATGATATGAAAACCCATGCGCTTGTCGATATAAAGTTTTTCTGCCTCAAACTTCTTGTCAATTTCAAAAATAAGCAATGTCAATAACAATACAGCGGCAAATGATATAAGTGAAATCCCAAAATGTAAGGCAAGTACAAAGCTGGATTGCCCCCACATAACTGCAGCCGCTCCGACGAGCCCCTGTAAAACTAAAAAGAATAATGACAGAAACGAAAGAAATTTAGTTTCTCTTATATGCCCAATCGCCTTCCATGCCCATATGGACAGGACTAATACCATAAACCCGACCGCACCCGAGACCAATCGATGAGCTAACTCGATAATTAATTCCGGAGTAATCTCTGTAGGGAGAAATTTACCGTTGCATAATGGCCAAGATCTTCCGCACCCCATCCCGGAGCCAGTCTTTGTTACCAAGGCGCCGCCTAGTAAAATTAGTATCATTCCGATGGTAGTGGCAACTGCCAGCCACTTCAAAGAACGTCGCAAGAAATTCACCTCTTAAAGTTCAATAATTTGTCAAAAAAAATAGTTGACAGTATAATGATTAAAAAAAGAAGAAAGATAAAAAGTACCCTATACATCATAACGAATTCTGCCGAAAAAGAACAGAATTTCGGACTAAGAACTTGGGGATTTTTATAAAAAGACAAAGCTCTTGAATAATATTCGTTTTTCACTATTATTATAGTGAAAAACGTAGAAACCTCGATTGCAATGCCTTAATGACATAAAGTAAGAATCATTTCTGTATTCCTTAATATATTACTTAGAGAATAGGAACGGGCTATGCTGCAAATAAGAATGACTAAATACATAGAAATTTTTCACATTTTATCTTAAATTGTACTTATTTTTATTTAAAAAATATTATAAAATAGAATAAAATTATGATAAAAATCACGTTTTCACAATTTGGTCAAAAATTATTCAAAAAAAATTCACAAAAACTTCGCAAAGTGTGATTTAATATACAGAGAAAGTGTTGTTTAAATCACGTTATTTTTATTGGAAAACGCTGGGTTTTTAGATTAGGAGGAGAAATTGAATGTCTAATTCAAAGGCTGCTATAGAAAAAGGTGTGACAAGCCTGGATTCTGTTGCAGTAAAGTCTTCTGCGTGGAGTGACTTTATGGCCCTAATTAAAATAGGGATCGTAAATTCAAACGTGATTACTACTTTTACCGGTTTATGGCTTGCCCTCCATTTCACAGGACAGAGCTTTTTAAATAATTTAGATATTATTTTTTATACTGTGGCAGGTTCATCACTGATAATAGCTGGTTCTTGTGCGATTAATAACTACGTAGACCGGGATATTGACCATTTAATGGAGCGGACAAAAGCAAGACCTACCGTCACAGGAAAGGTAATCCCTGCGAAAGTTCTTGGCTTGGGTATTTTCCTTATCGGGCTGGGAACACTGTGTTTATTCTTAACTACCGTAACTGCAACAGTAATTGGGCTGCTTGGAGTTTTTAGTTATGTAGTTCTTTATACGCTATGGTCAAAGCGTCAATTAGTCTCAAACACGATTATTGGCAGTTTCTCAGGAGCTGTACCACCGCTGATTGGCTGGGCAGCAGTGGATGCAAATCTAGATATGATGGCTTGGGTTTTGTTTGTACTTATGTTTGTATGGCAGCCGCCGCACTTCTATGCACTAGCAATGAGAAGGGTAAATGAATACAGAGCAGCAGGTATTCCGATGCTGCCAGTTGTAAAGGGCTTTAAAGCCACCAAAAGAAGCATTTTACTTTGGGTAATTGCTCTCCTGCCAATCCCATTTTTTCTACAACAATTGGGAATCCCATTTCTAATTCTTGCTACCGTATTAAACATCGGCTGGCTTGCATTAGGGATTTATGGATATAAGATCAAAGATGACATTAAGTGGGCAAAACTAATGTTTGTTTATTCCATTCAATACTTAACTATTATTTTTGTGGCGATGGTTGTTGTTACATTAATTTAGTTTTGTATCTTGAGGCTTAAGACTGCCTCGCTCTACATACTTCTTTGGTCCAACATTTATATTATCAATTTAACACGAAAGAGGGGTTTGATTAAGCATGAAAAGGTTTGCAAAATGGCGTTTGATTTCGCTGTTTGCGATTTTGGCGCTTGTACTTTCCGGTTGTGGCGAACCGTTCCTTTCCTCATTAAAGCCTGCCGGTGAAGTTGCTAAAATTCAGTACGATTTGATGGCGTTAAGTACGTACATTATGGTTGGAGTTATTTTAGTTGTTTCAATTATTTTCGTCATTGTTTTCTTACGTTTTAGGAGAAAAGATGACCGAATTCCAAAACAGGTGGAAGGAAGTCATAAATTAGAAATTATCTGGACGGTTATTCCAATCCTTTTACTTTTGCTTTTAGCTGTTCCGACAGTTTCAGCAACTTTTAAGCTTGCTGATGTTAAAGAAATGGATAAGGAGAAGTCAGATGCACTTGTCATTAAAGTCCGCTCTCATTTATATTGGTGGGATTTTGAATATCCAAAACAGAAGATTGTTACAAGTCAGGATTTAGTTGTACCAACAAATGAAAAGGTTTATTTTGATTTAAAATCCCTGGATGTGAAACACTCATTTTGGATTCCTGCTGTAGGCGGTAAAATGGACACGAATACAGAAAACGTAAATAAATTCTGGCTTGTGTTTGACGAGAAAAAAGCCAATGAAGCCGGTGATCTTTTTTACGGAAAGTGTGCTGAGCTTTGTGGCCCGTCTCACGCTTTGATGGACTTCAAAGTAAAAGCCATGCCTCGTGATGAATTTGACTCATGGGTAAAAGATATGCAATCTGTTAAGGAGCCGCAAAAAGCAAAAACTGATGTGGCTGCACAAGGACAGGAGCTATTCAATCAAAGCTGTATCGGTTGTCATGCTGTTACACCTTCTAACCAAATGCCTGATACTGCAAGGATGGCTCCAAACTTATCAAACTTTGGTGAAAGATCCCGTGTTGCTGGTATATTGGATCATAATAAAACGGAACTAAAGAATTGGATCCGTGATCCTGAAAAATATAAACCAGGCAACACAATGACTGATAAGTATCCGGAATTTGATGAAAAACAATTAGAAGCCCTTGCTGAATACTTAATGGGCTTAAAAGTTCAGGACTAAGTGGGGAAATGGTTGAAAGGGAGGTAAAATAGTGAGTACCTTGGCTCAAAAGAAGGGGTTTGGGGCGACTATATGGGACTTTTTAACAACAGTTGACCATAAAAAGATCGCAATCCTATATCTCTTAGCAGGTGGATTTTTCTTCGTAGTGGGTGGTATCGAGGCTGTCTTAATTAGAATTCAGCTTGCGGTACCAAATAATGATTTTGTCAGTGCTGGTACGTTTAATGAAATCATCACCATGCACGGAACAACGATGATTTTCTTGGCGGCCATGCCGATTTTATTAGGATTTATGAATGCGGTAATGCCGCTGCAAATTGGTGCACGTGACGTAGCGTTTCCGTTTGTAAATGCACTTGGCTTCTGGTTATTCTTTTTTGGTGGAGTATTCCTAAACCTTTCATGGTTTATGGGCGGCGCGCCTGATGCTGGATGGACTTCCTATGCGTCACTTGCGATTCACTCAAAAGGGCATGGAATCGACTTCTATGTGCTGGGCTTGCAGATTTCAGGTATTGGGACATTAATTGGTGGTATTAACTTCCTAGTGACCATTATTAACATGCGTGCTCCAGGTATGACCTATATGAGAATGCCGTTATTTACATGGACAACTTTTGTGGCATCAGCTTTGATTTTATTTGCATTCCCTCCGTTAACTGTAGGTCTTGTTTTGATGATGTTTGACCGCATGTTTGGATCGAATTTCTTTGTTGTTGCCAATGGAGGTAACACTGTAATCTGGGAGCATTTATTCTGGATTTTTGGACACCCTGAGGTTTATATCTTGGTGCTTCCGGCATTTGGGATTTTCTCGGAAATTTTCTCTACTTTTTCAAGGAAACGTTTATTCGGTTACTCTTCGATGGTATTTGCGACAGTGCTAATCGGTTTCTTAGGCTTCATGGTTTGGGCTCACCACATGTTTACAACTGGTTTAGGCCCAGTGGCCAATGCAATCTTTGCCGTAGCAACAATGGCGATTGGTGTTCCGACGGGGATTAAAATTTTCAACTGGCTATTCACCATGTGGGGAGGCAGTGTGAAATTTACCACCCCGATGTATTGGGCCTTTGCGTTTATTCCTTCATTCGTTATCGGAGGGGTAACCGGGGTAATGCTTGCATCTGCTGCAGCAGACTACCAGTACCATGACAGTTATTTCGTTGTTGCTCACTTCCACTACGTTATCGTTGGTGGTGTAGTATTTGGAATTTTTGCGGCAGTTCATTACTGGTGGCCAAAAATGTTCGGTACGATGTTAAACGAAACCCTCGGAAAAATAACTTTTTGGTTATTCTTTACAGGTTTCCATTTGACATTCTTTATTCAACACTTCCTTGGACTGTGGGGAATGCCGCGCCGAGTATTTACGTACCTGCCAGGTCAAGGTTTTGACACTTCCAATATGATCAGCTCTGTTGGGGCATTATTTATGTCACTTGGTGTTATTGTTCTTGTCATTAACGTTATCATGACATCTGTGAAAAATGTTAAGGTTGGCGATGACCCTTGGGGAGATGGAAGAACACTTGAATGGGCCATTCCATCACCACCGCCATTCTACAACTTCAAGCAACTTCCGCTTGTACGTGGTCTGGATGCTTTATGGTTAGAAAAAACAGAAGGCAAGAAAGGCATGACACCTGCTGAGCCGCTAGGGGATATTCATATGCCGAATTCTTCCTTTATTCCATTTGTCATTGCATTTGGGTTATTCGTTGCTGCTTTCGGTGCCTTATATAATGGCGAAAAATCATGGGCAGTACCAGTAATCATTGTCGGTTTACTGATTACCTTTGGTTCCATGTTCGTGCGTTCTGTAAAAGACGACCATGGATTCCACATTCATAAAGAAGAATTAATGGATGATAATGATAAGGGGGTTAAGGCATAATGCACGCTGAAGAAAAATTAACCTATGAAACATGGCCTGCAGAGCCAGAAAAATCGACCCTTGAAGCGAAAAATAAATTTTTAGGTTTCTGGTTATTCTTAGGGGGAGAGACTGTGTTGTTCGCCTCTCTCTTTGCCACCTACCTGGCATTAAAGGATAAGGTGCCAAACCCGGCTGAAGCCGCTTTGGCCAAGGACTTGTTTGAGCTTCCACTTACATTTGTTGCGACGATGCTGTTATTAACCAGCTCGTTAACAAGTGTATATGCAATGTATCATATGAAAAACTTTAATTCACAAAAAATGAACCTCTGGCTTGGTATCACAGTCTTGCTTGGAGCCGGCTTCCTAGCATTAGAGGTTTACGAGTTTACCCATTATGTACATGAGTATCATCATACCTTTACGAGCAGTGCCTTTGGTTCCGCGTTTTACACGTTAGTCGGTTTCCATGGTGGTCACGTTACCTTTGGTCTTCTTTGGATCCTAACGCTGATACTTCGCAATTATAAGCGTGGATTGGATTTGTACAATGCTCCAAAGTTTTATGTGGCCAGCCTTTATTGGCACTTTATCGATGTTGTTTGGGTATTTATCTTTACTGTAGTTTATTTAATGGGAATGGTGGGATAAACGATGACAAATCAACAATTAAATTCTGGTAACCCAAGAGTTGATCTTGAATATCGCCGCCGCAAGAGTGCAGAAGAAATGAAATACCAAGTAGTTTCATTTGCACTAATGATTTTCTTAACATTGGTAGCCTTCGCGGCTGTTGCGGTTGAGGGATTTACTGCTTGGTTTACGCTTCCATTTATTCTTTTGTTGGCATTCATCCAAGTAGTGTTTCAGCTTTATTACTTCATGCATATGAGCCATAAAGGCCATGAAGCCCCTTCGTTATTCCTATATTCAGGGTTATTCGTTGGATTAGTGACGGTGCTGGTATTTATGACGATTATCTGGTGGTAATTAGAAAAGTGATGCATGACTTTAATTTTTGGGGAAATCGGTTTGTGCCGATTTCCCTTTTTTAAAAACACGGAAAAACCGGAAAGGTTCATTTCTTTGCTTCTTATATCGGCCAAGGATATAATAAAGACAATAATTCTTTCTATTAATAATGAGGTGATATATAGTGCTGACGTTAGATATTTTCGGATTCAAAGCACTTTGGAGCCCATACTTTTTACTATTTATGGTTGCTGTGACCGCAGGCTATTTTTTGCTTACCACAAAGTATCGACACCTGTTTCCTGGCAGCGAAAAATTAACAAAACAACAGGCTTCTTTGTTTTTGCTATCAATGGTTCTTGTTTACGCGATTAAAGGCTCCCCGCTCGATGTTATGGCACATTTGATGTTTTATGTTCATATGATTCAAATGGTTGCACTGGTCTTATTAATCCCGCCGCTATTTATTTTTGCCATCCCAGACTGGGTATGGAGAAAACTTTTTGAGGTTAGATTGATCAATACCCTGTTTAATTTTTTTACAAAACCGCTTATTGCTTTGATTGTATTTAATGGTTTATTTTCGTTTTACCATGTGCCGTTAATTTTTGACCATGTGATGCAAAACTTTTGGATTCATACTTTATACTCCTTTGTGTTGTTTGTAGTGGCAGTCTTTATGTGGTGGCCGCTCTTGAATCGGCTTTCTGAACACCAGACCTTGAACGGTCTCAAAAAAGTAGGATACCTTTTTGCAGACGGCATCTTGATAACACCAGCTTGTGCTTTGATTATCTTTGCTGATACTTCGCTGTACTCAACGTATTCAGACCCCGCTGTATGGGGGAATGTGATGAGTTTATGCGTAGGCAGTGCGAACTTTGCCAGCTTGAACTTAAGCGGCCCTGAGCTTTTTAGTTCAATGTCCTTGGTTCATGACCAACAGCTTGGCGGTGTATTAATGAAAGTCATGCAAGAAGTTATTTATGGATTTATCCTGGCGCGGGTCTTTTTTGAATGGTACCGTAAGGATCAGGCTGAATCTGAACAGGCTATGACTCAAACCTTAAATCCATCACCTGTAAAATAATCTCCCTAAGTTCAGGGAGATTTTCTTATGTATTGTTTGAAAAAAAAGGACTGTTACTCTACTATAATGGTAGAATACATGGAAAAAGAGAGGACTATTAATGGATTCATTACCGATTTTGCCTACAATTAGTACTACTTTTATTGTTTTAAGCGGGATAACGGTTGCAATTGGCTGGTGGCAGATAAAACAGAGGAAAATTGAAACACATAAAAAGACGATGCTGTTAGCTGCTATTTTCGCCCTTATCTTCTTTATCATTTACGCATCCAGAACAGTGTTTATCGGCAATACAGCATTTGGCGGACCTGATGATATAAAAATTTACTATACCGTATTTTTAATTTTTCATATCACATTAGCGACGCTTGGAGCAGGATTAGGAGTATTGTCATTATTATCAGGGTATAAAAACAAGCTGTCACTTCACCGGAAACTCGGGCCTTTTACCAGTATCGTCTGGTTTTTTACTGCGATTACCGGTGTGGCAGTATATTTGTTACTGTATGTTTTTTATCATGGCGGGGAAACGACATCGATGATCAAAGCAATACTAGGATTTTAATTTTAAGGTTAAAGAAAGGACACATGAACTGCTCATGTGTCCTTTACAATGTTATTCAGCAAATTTGCTGATTTCTGCTTTAACTTCTTCAATGATCTTTTTACACTGATTTACAAGTGATGCCGGGAAGTTTTCGCCTTCACCGTACTCAACTCCGTGTGGATAATAGTGCTTGCCAAGCAGCGGAGTCAGTAATTGAATACTTGCTTTAAAAGTATCGACATCCCCTTCAACCGCATAGCCCTGAATACGAAGGTAGAATATCCCTTCTCTCATTTCAAATTTGCGGTCGTATGTAACCCGTTCATAGTCCCACTGTCCGGCGCGAACCAATTTGTGGGCTTCCATGACCTCATCCAATCGGTTAAGTTCTGCCTTCATTTTTTCAATTCCGGTATTTTCAAATTTCATGATAAACTCCCTCCTAAAACGCTGCCATACCCCTGTGTTTAGTTTATGGTTTTATAGCATTATGAATTCATTTTAATAATAGATGAAAAAGTAATAACTTGCAATGAATTCAATTAACGAATAATTCATCATAAATGGGAAAATTCTATAGTTGAGTATAGTAATTTTCCCGGAGGCGATAAAATGGAAAAAATTCGTGATATTATGACCGATGACGTAGAATGCTGCACATTATTAGATAATGTTTATGAAGTAGCAGTAAAAATGAAAGAGCTAAATGTTGGCGCTATTCCGATTGTGGATCAGGATAAATTAGTAGGGATGATTACCGACCGGGATATCGTAGTACGAGGAGTAGCGGAAAAGCACCCTGGATCAACAAAAGTGGAAGATATTATGAGTGATAAACTGATTACCGTTTCCCCTGATAAAACCAGTAGAGAGGCAGCAAAGTTAATGGCAGAGCATCAAATACGCCGTCTTCCCGTTGTTGAAAACGGTAAACTTATAGGAATAGTTTCACTTGGTGATTTTGCGATACGTGAATTAACCGATGATCAGGCAAAGCAGGCACTCACGGAAATTTCTGAACAAAATCATAATGGGGTACAACATTAAAATTATTATACTTCAACAAGCAATTCTCCTTTTAAACAGGTACGCAAAAGTACCTGTTTTATTTATCTAGCGCCTAATTATCTGATATTTTGGATAACAGCTATTTCTTAATTCATTGTAAATGATATAATTATTTTATCGATACATATAATGATAGAGAATTTTTAGAGAGGGGGTAAACCTCTGCGAGCCCTATTTAGAATTTTGATCCTTTCCGCTGTCATCCTGACTATAGGATTTTATGCTGGAATAAATGAAAAGAATCAAGAGGGGGTATTAATTAAGGAAGATCATACATCCGAAATGGAACAGACTTGGTCTAATAAGAAAGATGAAAGCCAAAATAGAAAAATTTCCGAAAAGCCTGTAGAAGGTATGGCGCTTTTAATCGGAAGAAGTCTTACAGAACTGCTTAATGAATTTGGTCCGCCGCAACGGATTGATGAAACTCTGTATGGTTACCAATGGTATATTTATAATTTGGATCATAGCCGTTATGCCCAAATTGGGGTGGAAAATAACCAGGTAGTTACTATATTTGCGCTTGGTGAAAGTTTAAATGTTGCACCGTTTGAAATTGGCCAGCCGGTAGAGGAGATCTTTAATACGCAATTTATCGATACTAATATTAATCTTGAATACAATGGGAATTCTTATCGTTTTGAGTTGAATGATACTGATCTAAATCTTCGGCCAATTGTACAATTAGGCGATATTTACGTTCAGCTTTATATAGACAAGTTTACTGGGACGCTTTCAAGTGTACGTTTTTTAACAGCCGATACATTGATAAAACAAAGGCCGTACGAGCTGGTTTATCGTGGGGAGTTAATTGAATCGGCGGTACCGACGGAGGAAATGTGGAAATCCATTGAAACTGGGGCAGAACAGGAGATATTTGAAATTACCAATGTGTTAAGGACACGGCATCAATTATCACCGCTGCAATGGGACGAGGATACGGCTGAAGTCGCCCTTGGACATAGTCAAGATATGGCTGAAAACAATGACTTTTCCCATACATCGAAGAAATTTGGGAGCCTTTCCGACCGCTTAAATCGGGCGGAGGTTGCCTATGAATCGGCCGGCGAGAATATTGCCGCTAATTATACTGATGCACCAGCAGTGGTGGAGGGCTGGCTAAATAGTAAAGGCCATCGGGATTCGCTATTAAATGAGGACTTTACTCATTTGGGAGTAGGAGTCTATCAAAAGTATTACACTCAAAATTTTATAAAAAAAACAGAAGAGTAGGGGAACAGAAATCTGTTCCCCTGTTTTTAGTTATTCCATTTTTTTAGTTTCGTAATGATTAAATAAAAATGTATTAGCTTCCCATCTTCCAAAAACCGTGATTATGTCGCCAACAGTAAAGTTGTCCGGCTTTAAATCTTTCGTTAAAGGAACTATTTTTTTTACCGTTATTGATTTAGCGTCAGCTTGTATCACAAGCGTGTGAATATAAAGGTAACGGTTATAATAAAAACGCTGCTTTTCGGCATAAATACTTTTTATAACCCCTTTTAATACGGCCTCATGCTTAATTTCACCAGAAGCTAGCCATTCTTTGTCATGCTCTTTCATTTCTTTTTTGGTAAGCCAATAAAAATAAATGCAAACAATTGGGATTAAAATGGCAGTGACCATTTTATTAATCCTCCTATATCATTTTGGAATGGTAAAAAACGTACCTGTGGCATAGGCGATTTTTTTCCCATCACTTCGGTAAGCTTCTCCGGAGACGACTATCGTTTTTGTTCCCTGATGAATGATTTCAGCCCTGCAGTGCAAATGATCACCAATACCCGGTGCAATATAATGGATATTTAATTGATTGGTGACTGCACCGAATCCTTCAGGCAGAATATAATTTGCCAATGAGCCCATTGCGGTATCAAGGAGGGTTGCAGTAATCCCGCCGTGAACAATATTTAAGTTATTGTTGATTGCTGGGTTTATTGGAATAGTAATTTCACAGGACTGCTTGTCTATTTTTCTCTTCATATGAAGCAGTCCGCCTATGTAGGCTTCGCTGTTTCCCTTGATTTTTTTTTGTACACCTTGTAACAGATAGGACAACACTTGTAAATCTGTCTCAGAGCCATTTTCGATACATGAATCCAAAAGTTGTCTTAACTCATCGCTCATTTTTATATACCTCTTTCATTTCATCTTCATAAAACATCTTACCATTTACAATTGTTTTAATAAATATTTAAACGTGCTTTACAGGTTTCACCTTTTTTAATTTGCGTCATATTTTAATATGGGATGAAATTGGGCTGAGGTGAGAACAATGACAACAAAAAATTTGCATCCTTCCGTTCAGAAGTTTAAAGAGTTCGTTAAAAACAATCCAAAAATCATACAAGAAGTAAGAAAAGGTAATGCCACTTGGCAAGAACTATACGAGGACTGGTATTTACTTGGGGAGGAAGATAAACGCTGGGACGCTATTGGAGAGGTGAAGGCGGATCAATCGAAAACCGAAGATGATGCCAAGGGGGACTTTATGTCCAATATTATGGGGATGTTCAAGAAAATGGATCCTAATCAAATGCAAACATACCTTCAAAATGCCAGCGAGGCGGTTTCGGCGATTCAGGGGTTGCTAACGCAATTTCAAGGAGGGAATACTGCTAATACACCAACAAAAAGGCCGGAGGGGCCACCGCATCCATTCTCCTTTAGACAAGATTAATTAAGAGGGGCAATAAAGATGAGAAAAGATATTCTTGATTATTTGGAAGGACAACGGGATTTAAAAAAGTTTATTCGCGAACAACCGATATGGTATCGAAAGTTGTCCAGAAACCCATATGACTTACAAGCACTTGAGGTTGCTTCATTGCATCATTACAAAAAAACGATTCCGCACCAGGTTGAGAAGTTTTCTTACGGTGTTCAAATGGCCTCGATGATGTATTCCATGTTTATGGCCATGAAGAATCAGAATAACGGAGGGCACATTTGATATATGTGGCCTTTTTTATTGTAAATAAAAAATAATGAACAGACTAACAATACAATCATAAAGGAGTGGTACGCATGAAAAAAATACTGCCAATTGGTTTAATAGTAGTAATGACTTGCCTGTTTTCAGACGGGCTTTCTTTAAACGTGGAAGCAAACACAAAGGAATTCCCCTCTTTTTATGTAAACCACAAAACAAAGGACAGGTCCGTTTTAGTGGAATGTATTGTTAGCGGAATTAGCTTCCGTAAAGGAGAAGGTCCTGGGCAAAGGACCGGTAAAATCATTATTTGGATAGATGAGCAAAGGAAGCAAGAGGCAGACCAAGCGGTTTTTATTATTAAAGGACTTTCCCCGGGCAGTCATAAAATTGCTCTGGATGTAGTGAATTTACATAATAAACCATATGGGTTAAGGAAAGAATTTATGGTAAATATCCCTAAGTAAACGGAAATTTTCGCTTTCTACCAATTTTCATGTTAAAATAGCAGTGGAGGTGGGCGATTTTGCTTGCTACATTAGAAAGCGTTGAAATACTTGAGTATGCCGAAGATTTGGCGAAGATGGTATTGGAATCGGACGTAGCCGAACAATACCGGAAAAGTTTAAAAAAATTGCAATCAAGCCGTGAGGCTCAAAATAAAATAAAACGTTTTGTCAGCCTTAAGGAGCTTTATGAGGAGGTTCAAAGGTTTGGCAAATATCATCCCGATTATAAACGAGTTATGATGCAGATTCGTGAATTTAAGCGGGAGATGGATATGGACCCTCATGTGGCAGAATTTAAATTAGCGGAAAATGATTTGCAAAGCTTATTGGATGAGATAAGTCTACTAATTGGCGGTGCTGTTTCTAAACAAATAAAAGTTCCCACCGGCAACCCCTTCTTTGACAAAGGTCATGGAAGCGGCTGCGGCAGCGGAGGAAGCTGCGGGTGTGGATGAATGAAATCAGCTTATTCCAAGCTGATTTTTTTAATCTCTGCAAGTTTAAATTGAAATAGTATCTTTTCATATGCTAGACTTATGTAAAATGATGGTTTTATTAAGGGGAAAATCGTATGTTTATTCAAAGACAAGGATTAGTCGTTTGGCTTTATTCGTTAAAACAAGCGAAAATGCTAAGACGCTTTGGTAACGTTCATTATGTATCCAAACGATTAAAATACGTTGTTCTATATTGTAACCAGGATGATGTTGCCGAAATTATCGAAAAGCTGAATTCTTTTTCATTTGTCAAAAAGGTTGAACCTTCATATAAACCGTTCCTAAAAATGGAATATGAGAATTCAGCACCGGATAAAGCCAAGGAATATGACTATAAGATGGGTATCTAAAGGTGAGGAGGAAATCCTCACCTTTTGTTATGCAAAAATAAAAAAGCCCTGCAGACTAATCCGCAGGGTCCTTCTAATTCCCAAAAAAGGATAGAAGGCAAAGGGAGAGGAGAAACCGGAGGAAGAACTTATGGGGAAACGTAAGTCTTCTCCGCGGTTGGCAACAACATCCTCGAATTGATGTTGTTACTTTCATTATTTCCACAACAAACAAGCTTATACGTCTTTTTTTAAAATTTCCATATTAGGGTTGAGTGTTCCTATCCAACCTTATAAGTTTGTCTATATTTTATAAATTATGATAGGATGTATAATGAAAATTTACTTTTGTGAAAAATGTGGTGATTTGTAGTGAGAGTGGTTTCAGGAGTCCATAAGGGAAAACCCCTTAAAGCAGTACCGGGAACATCAACGAGGCCGACAACTGACAAAGTAAAAGAAGCCATTTTTAATATGATTGGTCCATATTTTGATGGCGGTATTGGGTTGGACCTGTTTGCTGGCAGCGGCGGATTGGGGATTGAAGCCTTGAGCAGGGGATTAGATAAAGTTATTTTTATCGATCGGGACGGCAAGGCGATTGGAATCATTCGAGAAAATATCAGTTCATGCAAATTGGAACAACAAAGCGAAATTTATCGAAATGATGCCGACCGTGCCATTAAAGCGTTAATGAAACGGGATATAGTGTTTGATTATGTTTTTTTGGACCCGCCTTATAAAAAACAACAGCTAGTCACCTTAATGGAGAAAATGGATGAGTCCAAATTAGTAACCTCAAACAGTATAGTTGTCTGTGAACATAGTTTTGACGTAGAATTACCTCAAAGTGTTGGAAATTTCACACAAAAAAGGCATGAAAAATATGGCATCATTGCTGTTACAATTTATTCAAGATTAAACGAAAATTAGGGGGAGTCGTTATGACAAGTATCGCTGTCTGTCCGGGAAGTTTTGATCCAATTACATACGGCCACTTGGATATTATTCGCAGGGGGGCCAAGGTTTTTGATAAGGTGCATGTTGTGGTGTTAAATAACTCATCCAAAAACCCGTTGTTTACGGTTGAGGAGAGAATTCAGCTTATTCAAGAGGTAACACAGGATATTCCAAACGTGATGGTCGATGAGTTTTCTGGCCTGTTGGTGGACTATGCAAAAAGTGTTAATGCGACAGTGATTCTTCGCGGCTTACGGGCTGTTTCTGACTTTGAATATGAAATGCAAATCACGTCCATGAACAGATATTTAAATGACCACGTTGAGACCTTTTTTATGATGACTAACAACCAATATTCTTTCTTAAGCTCAAGCATTGTAAAAGAAGCGGCAAAATATAAAGGAAACATCTCCGGCCTCGTACCGCCGGCAGTAGAAAAAGAACTTCAAAAAAAGTTCAGTTAAATATAAATAGAAAAGAGCTGGCAATGAACGCTAGCTCTTTTTGATATTTATAGGTGGATTATTTCTAATCCGGAAAAATAAAATGATGACATATACCATTAAAGAAAAAATCGTGATGAGCGGGCCAAGATCGCTGAGGTTGTGGTAGATATCTCTTGCTCCGTCTCCAAAAACCGGAAGGGCATCTGCTTGTTGTTCGTTGTTATACCGGACATAAAGCGGATTCCACAGGATAAGTGCAAACAAACCAGCAAATACCCCTTGCAGGATACGAGCGAAGAAAAACGGCTTAAAGCGAATATCCGTCTGCGCCAAGATGCTTGCCACCTGAGCTTGAACACTAAAACCATTGAAACCAAGGATAAGACTTGTTATAACTGCCTGCTGTAACAAGGATGCATCTTCAACACGACTAATTAAATCACTCCCCAAGGTGATTTCAAATAGTCCTGAAATAAACGGGATACTTAACATTTCCGGGAATGAAAATACGGATAGTAAGACTTCAACAGAACTTGCCAATGCTTCGGTAATATGAAGCAGGTATAAAAGTTTGTTAATGACCGAGAAGAGGATGATAAACCCGCCAACCATTAATAAGGTTTGAATTGATGAACTGACCGCATCACCTAATAGCTTGCCGATTGGCCGGTTGTCTTTTAATCTTGTTCTATGCAGAGCCGACAGGGCTTCCTTGATTTTTATTTTATTTCCTTGTCCAACAGCTTTATCAGGTGATTCCTTTCCATAAAAACGCATACTAATTCCAACACAGATATTGCCTAAGTAATGGGCAGCAGCTAAAAGGACGCCTAATTGAGCATTATGGAAAAAGCCTACTGCTACTGCTCCGAAAATAAACAACGGATTGGAGGAGTTCGTAAACGCAACGAGTCTCTCTGCCTCAATTTGCGTCAGGTTGCCTTCCTGTCTCATTCTAGCAGTGAATTTTGCGCCAGCGGGATATCCGGAAGCCCAGCCCATTGCCCAGACAAATCCCCCGACTCCCGGCACTTTAAAAATCGGCCTCATAAAAGGTTCTAGAAGAACACCGATGAACCTGACTACACCAAAACCGATTAACATTTCGGAGACAATGAAAAAAGGTAACAGGGATGGAAAAACGATTTTCCACCACATATTGAGTCCGCGGATCGAGGCTTCAAGGGATTCCTCAGGAAAAGCAATGAGGGAAACTGCCAATAATGTCCCGATTACAGCTAAAAATATCGTTTTGAGCTTTGAAAGAAACACGAAAAAGGGATCCCACCTCTCTTGTTGTAATGATTGGGAATTCGATCATTTCAATGTTAAAATAGAAATTATTCGTTCAATCAACCTTGTCCCTACATAAAATAAATATACTCATAGAATATTGAATTAGACCATAAGATTGAACGAGATTTATGACATAAATCCGATTTATGAACCGATGGGAGGTACTTGTTATGGAGCAGCCCAAAATTGGCTTGGCACTAGGAGCCGGCGGTGCGCGAGGGTTTGCCCATCTGGGTGTTATCAAGGTGTTTAAGGATGCAGGGATCCCAATCGATATAATAGCCGGCAGCAGCATGGGCGCGCTTGTCGCCAGTTTTTACGGGGCAGGCATAGACCTCGACCGCTTATATAAATTCTCATTGGCCTTTAGAAGAAAATACTTTTTGGATTTTACCGTTCCTAAAATGGGATTTATTGCAGGAAAGAAAGTAAAAGATTTTATTAGAATGTTTACTCATGGGAAAAACATTGAGGATTTGCAGATTCCAATTGGAATTGTCGCCACTGACTTATTGACAGGGGAAAAGGTGGTTTTTAAACAGGGGCCTATAGCCGAAGCCGTCAGGGCTAGTATTTCTATTCCTGGTATATTTGTTCCGGAAAAATATAATGGAAGAATTCTTATTGACGGCGGCGTGTCCGACCGGGTACCAATCTCCGTAGCGAAGGAAATGGGAGCAGATATTATTATTGCTGTTGATGTTTCCAGAGTGAAACGAAATGCGGAAATCACCTCCATCTACGATGTGATTATGCAAAGCATTGATATTATGCAAACTGAAGTGATTAATTACAGGGAAATGGCTGCCGATATTATCATCCGTCCGCCTGTCGAGCAATATAGTTCCCGGGCATTTACGAATATAGAGGAAATTATCACAATCGGAGAGGAAGAAGCCAAAAAGCACATAAAGCAAATACAATTGGCAATTAACCGGTGGAAGAGGTGACCGAGGATGCGAAAAAAAGTATATATTGGCGCTGTACTAATTATGCTCATTCTTTTAATTGGCGGGATGTATTATACATTGCCGTACTATGTTTCGAAGCCGGGAATGGCCAAGGAGCTTTCGCCAATCATTAAGGTTGAAAACGGCTATAAGGAACAAGGCGATTTTATGTTGACAACCGTTAGAATGGGCAAAGCCAACATTTATTCCTATCTCGAAGCTAAACTGAGAAAGTATGAAGAAATTTATCCGCAGCATATGATCTTAAGTAAAAAAGAGACAGAGGAAGAATACAATGTTAGACAGCTTCATTTAATGGCATCATCAAAGCTGAATGCCATTGAAGTGGCTTATCGAAAAGCAGAATTGCCGGTACAGTATGATTATAAAGGGATATATGTGATGGGGATAATGGAAGGTATGCCGGCTGCGGGGAAACTAGAGGCTGGAGATCGTGTTTATAAAGTGGATGATCAACACTTTCCATCTTCAAAGGAATTTATTGATTATATTGGGAATAAACGTAAGGGTGATAAGGTTACATTAACGTACTCAAGAGATGATGTTGAGGACAGTGTTACCCTGGCTTTGCAGCCCTTTAAAGAAGATCCTAACAAGGTCGGAATTGGCATATCCTTAGTCGACGATAAAGAGATTGTCGTTGACCCAAAAGTAAATATCAAAACGGACGATATTGGCGGGCCTTCGGCGGGACTCATGTTTTCTCTGGAGATTTACAATCAGCTAACAAAAGAGGATTTAACAAAAGGGTACGAAATAGCAGGGACTGGAACGATTGAACCTGATGGGCAGGTTGGCCCCATCGGCGGCATTGAGCAGAAAATCGTCGCTGCAGACAAGGCAGGCGCCGAGATTTTCTTTGCACCTAATGAAAAAGGAGCTAAAAATTCAAATTACCGGGATGCAGTTAAAACAAGACGGGATATCGATACCAAAATGAAGATTGTTCCGATTGATACCTTTGATGAAGCGGTTATTTACCTTGAAAAATTACCTAAGAAAAAAGACAGATGATACATGAGTATCATCTGTTCTTATTTGGCAAGAAAAATCGGCGGGTGGCTGTATTCCTGCTGCAGTAAACTTTTTGATTGGGCAAAAGGAACAGCCAAGTTATATATTCGTGCTGCTCTAATATCCAGTTGGATTTCTTCATGCTTATAGGAGGACAATGTGGAAACAAGCGGCAGGTCAAAATGCTTTTTCCTCTTATTTAAATAGTCTCTACCGTTGGAAGACATCCCCAGAAGGCGTAAATAAGCTGGGGTGTCAGCAAATCCGGGCATCTCCGTTTTTTTTGCGTTTGTCAGAATATGAACGCAAACTCTTTGCAATCTTGTCCAAGTATATCGCTTCGTCTTCAGGTTTTCCATAAATTCAAGGAAGCTTGAGGCTTCCATTGCTGCTTGTATTAATCTGTTTTCTAGACCTTCTTCCACCTCATAAATTTTCCGCAATTCTTCAGGAGTGGTTTGCAGCAAGCGGTATTGCAAATAGTTCCAGTAATTTTCCCACGAGTGAAACAGACCATAAAGCTGAAAATATTCGTCTAGGAGCCTTTGTGTTGGTTCAGGGACGTATTGGCTAATATCCCGCTGGTCTTTTTCGTTTGAGAAAATTGCTTTTCTAATGCTTGTGGCACTGGCAATCGTTTCAGAAGCAAAGTGCTCATCATGATAGTCCGCATTTTTTCTAGAAACTGTTAAAGGTTTAATGGGACTTTTCTGCACTTTGAGCGCTTTTATGTAATGAAAACCAAGAATGTTATTGGGCTTTGCCAAATCGAGAAACTGCTCCGAGTCAGGCAATTGTTCAAAAGCCAAGGCAGCTGCCTTGGGATAGCTGACCCCTGTACCAATAAACCTTTTAATACTTTCACTATACGTTTCTTGCTCTGCTTCAAGATATTGAATGGTTTCCAAGAAAGTATCGATGTCCCCGCTCTCACTGCCAAAACACAGGGTATCGCAGCCTGCAGCAGTTAAGATTGAAACAGCACCATTTGCGAAAGTTTCCGCTTGCTGAACTGCAAAGCCGTAGGGCAGTTCAATAACAATATCTGCGCCATTCATTAGGGCCATTCTTGTCCTGTACCATTTTGAAATGAGGGCAGGTTCGCCGCGCTGTAAAAAGTTACCGCTCATGACCGCGATGACAATATCAGCATTTGCTGCCGCTTTTGAAGCTTGCAAGTGAAAAGCATGTCCATTGTGAAATGGATTGTATTCAACGATAACACCAACCGCTTTCATTTCAATCTCCTTAAGTAAAAATGATTATTATCCATTATAGCAAAATTTTAAAGAAACCAATCTGAAAATATGATATGATTGAAAAGATGTTTGCAAAAAGTTATTATGGACACACTAGTATGGAAAAAATTTTTCAAACATTACCAAAAAATCACCCGCCAGGGTGTAAAGAAAAAATATTGACAAAAATTTTATCGAAGGCTATAATTACCTTTGTTGCCTTGGGGTGATTCATTTGAAATGGACATTAACTCAATTACAAAAATATCGAAACAAGGAATTTTTAATCAATGAAACCGTTCGGTTTGATGAGATTAAACAGGCTGATCCAACTATCCGTGATGTATCGCCAATGGTATTGACGGTGCGCGGAGATATTGGATCGACGAGAATAACGTTTCACTTATCCATCGAAGGGTATTTGGTTTTACCTTGTTCTCGTACATTAGTAGATGTGAAGTATCCAATTAATGTCGAAACAACTGAAACATTCCTTTTGCAAGATTCGACATACCAAGCTGAAGAGGAAGCGCATCAGGTAAAGGGCGATGTCATTGATTTAACACCAATTATTCGCGAAATTCTTTTACTTGAAGTTCCAATCCAAGTCTTTTGTGACGATTTGGACGCTGAAGGTGCCGCACCTCAATCGGGTAAGGATTGGGAAGTTGTGCAGGAGGAAGCAGAGTCCGTCAAAGTCGACCCAAGACTCGCAGGGCTTGCCAAGTTTTTTGACAAAGACAATTCATCTTCCGATTCTTAATCGGAAAATTACAAGTAACCAAAGTAAAGAACTGTCTGACTTTTGGCGCGGACTCGCGTCTACGGTTTTCTTATAAGGAGGTGGGAAGAATGGCTGTACCTTTTAGAAGAACTTCTAAAACTGCGAAAAGAAAGCGTCGTACTCATTTTAAGTTAAACGTTCCTGGTATGGTAGCATGCCCAAACTGTGGTGAAATGAAATTGGCTCACCGCGTATGTAAAGCTTGCGGAACATACAAAGGAAAAGATGTAGTTAACGACTAATACTACTTAGATAAAAAGCACAAGGAGCAGCTGCCCTTGTGCTTTTGTCATATTTACATAATAAAGGAGGATGGGGAATGTCATTTTCAATCGAGTATCGGGATAAAGGGTATTTATTATTTACAATTAAAAGAAATGAAAAGCGGAATGCCATCAATTATGAGGTAATGGAGGGTCTGACAGAAGCAATTGAGAGAGTAGGGCAGTCTGATGTGAAGGCTCTTGTCATTACAGGCGAAGGCGACCGTGCTTTTTGTTCGGGCGGGGACCTATCGGTTTTCCACCTGCTGCAAACGAAGGAAGAGGCTTACCCGATGCTGTCAAAAATGGCTGCCATCCTATATTCACTATTAACGTTACCAATCCCGACGATTGCCTTGTTGAATGGAACGGCGATTGGCGGCGGCTGTGAGCTTGCGGCAGCCTGTGATTTTCGTGTAGCGCGACAGGGGATTAAAGCTGGTTTTGTTCAAGGCAAACAAGCGATCACAACGGGATGGGGCGGAGGCGCTATTTTGGCGGAAAAATTATCCCCGGCCTTCGCGATGAAGCTATTAATGGATTCCGAACTGCAGCCTGTTGAAGATTTACAGCATGGGGGATTTATTGATAGCTTATACGCTGACGCTTCTTTGCCAGCATGCGAGGTATTCATGGATAAAATGCTTCTAAAGGAGAGGAGCGTTTTAACTGCCTATAAAAACATCCTGATAAGAAAATGGCATGAGACAAAACTACGTGAAAGAATACAAGAAGAAGTGGAGACTTGTTCCGCTTTGTGGGAAAGCGAAGCTCATCATGAGCAGGTTAAAAAATTTATGATGAAAACGGGTAATAAACAGTAAAAAAGACTGCTCTTGTCTCAGTCTATCTTTTCTAGTAGATGCATATGTTTATAAAAACACTACTAGGAGGGGATATAATGTCACCAACCCGGCAAGATGCCTGGACTCAAGACGAGGATTTGCTGCTTGCAGAAGTGATTTTACGGCATATTCGTGAAGGTGGTACCCAGTTACAGGCCTTTGAGGAAGTAGGCAAACAATTATCAAGGACGCCGGCTGCCTGTGGCTTTCGTTGGAACTCGTTTGTAAGGAAACAGTATAAATCGGGAATTGAACTTGCGAAGAAACAGCGAAAAGAATTGAAAAAGCAGCCAGTATCACAGGAAGAACCCAAGAAACAGGAACCGGCTATAGCCGAAAGAAGCACTTCGAATCAAGCTGAATCCGAAATCGTAAGTACCATCACATTCCCTTCATTAATTCAGTATTTGGAAGAATTGTTTAAAAGAGCAGAACGTTCATCTAGCATTGAGGGGGACAGGGATCGTTCGCTTGAAAGAATCAAAGAACTAGAAAAACAAACATACTACTTGGCCGCTGAAAATGAAAGACTCTCAAAAAGTTTACATGCGATTGAGGAGGATTACCGTTCCTTAATGGAAATCATGGAAAAAGCCCGTAAAATGGTGGTGCTGAAGGATGAGGACCGACAACAAAAGGTAAAATTCCAGATGGATAAAAACGGAAATCTCGAAAGAGTGGAAAAGTAGAAACGAAAAAGCGGACGATAATGTCCGCTTTTTTCAATTTAATATTTAGCTATGCTGTGCTTCTACGCCTTCAGGATACCAAACTAAAGGGTTCTCGCCACGATCGCGTTCCATATCATAATCCACGCTGGTGAAGCCCATTCTTTCCCAGAAATCACGGGATTGAACTCGCGGGTTTGTCTTTATGGGCAGACCAAAGCTCTTGGCAAACTGTACTAACTGCTTTCCAAAGCCGCGTCCTTGATAATCGGGAAGAACTTCCAGCTTCCATATCTCCACATAATTTTGTGGCGGATAAAAATAGCGATCGAACTTGGCGTCAATTTGATACAAACTCATTCTGGCAATCAGCTTGTCTCCAAAATAAATTCCATAGAATGGCGAATCGTTGTCATTATCGACCATATTTGCTTCAAGATCTTCTAACATGGAAAGTTCCTGCAGCCCATATTCTTTAAACTTTTTAAATTCCTCAAGAGTTTTAAAATTTATTTTTAACTTTTCCACTTTAGTCGCCATATGTCTGCCTCCTGGAATGTTAATGATTTTCGTATAAATTCGTTTCTTAAAGAATAACATGGAATGAATAATTTTTAGATTATTCAAATCAATTAATATCATTATATAACATAATAACAAAAATTTCTTCTGTTAAACATCGGAAGCGTTTTCAAAATTTGCAGGAAATTCCGTGAATCATGTAGAAACATATTTATTAGCAATACAAAGGGGGTAGAGATGTGCATAAAATTTTAATAGCCAATCGGGGAGAAATCGCACTGCGGATTATTAAAACCTGCCAAGAAATGGGTATTGAAACTATTGCTGTATATTCTGAAGCCGACAGAGATATGCCATTCGTAAAGGCTGCCACAAAAGCGGTTTGCATTGGGGAACCACCTGTTAATAAATCTTATTTGCAGGTTGAAAAAATAATTACAGTTGCTTTAGAGGAAAATGTCGATGCTGTCCATCCTGGCTATGGCTTTTTATCGGAAAATGCCGAATTCGCCAGACGAATAACACAAGAAGGAATTCAGTTCATTGGACCCAATCCAGAAACCATTGAATTAATGGGCGATAAAATAATTGCACGCCAAACGATGGAAAAAGCTGGCGTTCCGGTTGTACCCGGCAGCGGAAATGGATTGAAAACGATTGAAGAGGCATGTAAACTTGCTGAGGAAATTGGCTATCCGGTCATGTTGAAGGCTAGTGGCGGTGGCGGAGGAATTGGTATGGTTTTAGTTGAAAATGAGCAAGCACTCGTTAAGTCCTTTGACTCGACCAAATCCCGTGCCAAGGCGTATTTCGGATCAGATGAAGTGTTTATTGAAAAATATATATCGTCTGCCAGGCATGTGGAGATTCAAGTGTTTGGGGATGGTTTCGGGAATGTTGTCCATCTGTTTGAACGTGATTGTTCGATTCAACGCAGACATCAGAAGGTTGTCGAAGAGTCTCCGTCACCATTTTTATCAGATTCTGCCCGGCAGAAAATGTTTGAAACGGCCGTCCAGGCGGCAAAGGCTGTAAATTATAATAATGCGGGTACAATCGAATTCATTGTCGATGATGATGAAAAATTCTATTTCTTGGAAATGAACACAAGGCTTCAGGTAGAGCATCCAGTTACAGAAATGATCAGCGGTCTTGATCTAGTAAAATGGCAGATTCTTGTGGCACAAGGACATACTCTGCCGCTGTTGCAGTCTGAAATACAGTCCTCTGGCCACGCAATTGAATTTCGGCTTTACGCGGAGGACCCGATAAGGTTTCTTCCATCCCCAGGGAAAATTACCGCGTTAAAGTGGGGGCAAGAAGAGGGGATCCGCATTGATTCCGGATATGAAGAAGGCGGCACCGTCACCCCATTTTATGACCCAATGATTGCTAAATGTATCGTTTACGGAGCCACCCGGCAAGACTCCATTGCAAAGGCAGCGGCCTTTTTTAAGAAAACAAAAATTGAAGGAATTAAAACAAATGCCCCGTTGTTCCTAAACATACTCGAAAATGAGGATTTTCAAAACGGGAACTATACAACAAGTTTCTTAACTAAAACATTAGTAAAATAAGGAGTGTTTAATGATGAAAGAGATTACAGCATCGATGGCAGGAACAGTTTTAAATGTTTTCGCCGCAGCTGGTGACCAAGTAAACGCTGGACAAGAAGTATTAATGCTTGAATCAATGAAAATGGAGATTCCAATTGAAAGTGGTGTTGAAGGTGTTGTAAAGGAAGTAAAAGTAAGCATTGGTGATTTCGTGAACGAAGGCGATGTCCTGCTTGTTCTGGTTTAAGGGGGAGAACGATGGCAACAACAAACACTTATAATGACCAATTAAACCAATTTCGAAAACAAATAGAAGCCGGTGGGCATCCGAAATATCACGAAAAAGCAAAAGAGCAAAAAAAGCTGTTTGTCCGTGAGCGTTTATCGTTATTATTTGATAACGGCAAATATGAGGAAGATGGTAAATTTGCCAATTTTGCTGCAGGAGATTTACCTGCCGACGGTGTGGTGACGGCAATTGGAAAGATTAATGGCCAGACCGTATGTGTGATGGCCAATGATTCTACTATCAAGGCAGGTTCCTGGGGAGCTCGAACGGTTGAGAAAATCATCCGAATTCAAGAAACTGCCGAAAAATTAAAAGTGCCGTTATTTTATCTGGTTGACTCTGCAGGAGCCAGAATTACTGACCAATTGGATATGTTCCCAAATCGCCGCGGGGCGGGAAGAATTTTTTATAATCAAGTTAAGCTTTCTGGGATGATACCTCAAGTTTGTATTCTTTTCGGACCTTCAGCGGCAGGTGGAGCCTATATTCCTGCTTTTTGTGATATCGTAATCATGGTTGATCAAAATGCCTCTATGTATTTAGGGTCGCCGCGGATGGCAGAGAAGGTAATCGGTGAAAAAGTGAGCTTAGAGGAAATGGGCGGCGCCCGGATGCATTGCACTGTCAGCGGCTGTGGCGATGTATTGGCCTTTAACGAAGAAGAGGCGATTGATTCTGCCAAAAAATATTTAGGCTATTTTCCGGCAAGCTTTAAAGATCAGCCGAATAGAATTGAGGGAATTCCAGCGAAAGCTGGCCGCGATCTTGAAGCGATTATCCCGGAAAATCAAAATGCTCCCTTTGATATGTATGAGTGTATTGACAACTTGGTAGATACTGATAGTTTTTACGAAATAAAAAAATTATTTGCTCCGGAATTGATTACTGGTCTTGCCAGAATGGATGGAAGGGCGGTTGGCATTATTGCCAACCAGCCGAAAGTAAAAGGCGGGGTACTATTTGTGGATTCTGCTGATAAGGCAGCAAAATTTATCCAGCTTTGCGATGCTTTCCATATCCCGTTATTATTCCTTGCTGATGTTCCTGGCTTTATGATTGGCACTAAAGTTGAACGGGCTGGAATTATTCGCCATGGGGCTAAATTAATTGCAGCAATGAGTTCGGCAACCGTTCCGAAGATTTCGGTTATTGTCCGCAAAGCTTATGGTGCCGGGCTATATGCAATGGCAGGCCCAGCTTTTGAGCCGGATTGCTGTATTGCCCTGCCGACAGCACAAATTGCCGTGATGGGTCCTGAAGCTGCTGTTAACGCAGTGTACTCCAATAAGATAAACGAAATCGCTGACCCGAAAGAAAGACTGGCCTTTGTTCAGGAAAAACATAAGGAATATAAGGAGAGTATCGACATCTATAAGCTAGCTTCAGAGATGATTATCGATGAAATTGTCGCTCCATCTGAATTGCGGGAAGTATTAATTGAGCGCTTTTCCTATTATGAAACAAAGGAATTACAATTCAGCGTCAGAAAGCATCCGGTATATCCTGTCTAGATGTTGGCAAAATCCCTTGTCGTTTTTGAGCGATAAGGGATTTTTTTCGATTTATATGCTTACTAGTAGTCTCATTTTTGGTAAAATTACGGGTAAATGGTACAAAAAGAAGGGGTTATTATGAAGATCGGTATTATTGGGGCGGGATCGATCGGATTGTTATTTGCAGCTAATTTGGCCAAGCACTTTGAAGTGTCACTTTACACTAGAACAGCGGAGCAGGCAACCCAAATTAATCAAAATGGAATATTGGTACTTAAAGGTTCTGAACCAAGTGTCGTAACCCTTGGAAATGCTTTGCCGTTTTCAGAGTGGAGTGGTGCTGAAGAGTTAACGATTGTTACAGTAAAACAATATCAGTTGCCTGCTATTATTGAAACAATCAACAGTTTCCCACCAACAGGGAGTCTATTATTTTTACAAAATGGTATGGGACATTTAAACATGCTGCAACGCTTAACGACAAAAAATATATTTGTCGGAAGTGTTGAGCATGGTGCTCTAAGAGAAAATTTACATACAGTTAGGCATAATGGTGCAGGGAATACGAATGTTGCGGTGTTTAAGGGTGATTCCACCATCCTGAAGAAATTTCTTACCTCCACTCCAGAGGATTTTCCATTCTACCTTCAGGATAATTATTATAGGATGCTGCTGAAAAAACTGATTGTCAATGCAGTCATCAATCCTTTAACTGCCATTCTTGGCGTGAAAAATGGCTGCCTCGTAGAAAACGCCTTCTATTTACAGACAGTGTCCACCCTGTGTGCAGAAATCGCCTCCATCCTAAAGCTTGATTCAAACGAGAGGTACCTGGAGCTAGTAATCGAAGTTTGTCATAAGACAGCTGAAAATCGCTCTTCAATGCTGAAGGATATTGAAGCGAGAAGACTGACGGAAGTGGACGCCATTTTGGGATACTTACTACATGAAGCAAAAGAACAGCGAATGCCGGCGCCAATTATCACCAGCCTATATTACCTTATTAAAGGGAAGGAACAGGACGAGAGGGGAATAGAGACTTGAGTACGATATTTTCAAACATACTGGCGCTTCTGTTTATCATGCCTTTTGCAGGTTTCCTTGCAGTATTTTTTATTGGCAGGTTTGTTACGAAAAACTCCCGGAGATCCGTTCATTATGCCCTGGATTTTTCTACAGTCCTGTTTATTTTTTCTGTTCATTTTTTATTAAAAACAATCTGGGAAAACTCATTTTTTTGGTTAATAATACTAGTATTGATTGTGACGGCGATGGTATTTGTCATTGTCCATTGGAAAGTAAAAGAGGAAATTAACTTAAAAAAGGTGCTGAAGGGATTTTGGCGGTTTAATTTTTTACTATTTTCTCTGGTATATATTGTGTTAACATTATATGGTTTGATTTACCGTGCACTAACGTTTACGTTATCTTAAAATTCTAAAGCAAAGTTTTTTAAGAATTGAATGATGAATGGTATACTTTAGGAATGAATCCGGGTAACGAGAAAGGAAGTACATAAATGGAGATGTTAAATCTCTCTTTGCCGGCAACCAATCGGTTTGCTTCAAGCTATTTGCAACAATCGGCAGAAGTCATGTCGTTTTTTCATTATCGTTTTAATGAAATGGACGAAGATAGAGAAAGACTTGCTGAACTTAAAAACAGGAGCTTTCCCCGTGAAAGTTTGGCTGATTATATCGAACGCTTTATGGAGCGTCTTCCGTGTACTGACGCAGTCAAGGCGTCAATCACTAAACTGAAACAACAGGACACCGCTGTCGTCATTGGTGGTCAACAGGCTGGCATTTTGACTGGACCACTTTACTCCATCCATAAAGTAATTTCAATCATAAAGTTAGCCCAAGAAAAGGAAAAACAGTTAGGCATTCCTGTTGTCCCTGTGTTTTGGATTGCTGGGGAAGATCATGATTTTCAAGAGGTTAATCATGTGTTTGTCCCGATGGCTGGAAAAATGGATAAATGGACGTATCCACAAAAGCTGGTTCAAAAGAAAATGGTATCAGATGTCGTGCTTGACAGCAGTATTTGCCTTGCTTGGGTTGAGAATCTGATTGAGAATTTCGGAGAAACTGAGCACACCAATGAACTTCTGGAATTTGCAAGAAGCCAAATCAACAAGTCCACTACTTTTGTTGATTTCTTTGCCAACATTATTATGGAACTGTTTAAAGACCACGGACTATTGCTGGTGGATTCGGGTGACCCTCGGTTCCGACTGCTGCAAAAGGAATTTTTCAACGAACAAATTGTTAACCATGAGGCTATAACGTTTTCTCTGCGTGAGCAGCAAAAGGAAATCGAAAATAATGGCTTCCCAATTACAATCGAAGGATCAGAACAAGCAGCCAACTTATTTTATTACGATCAAAAGCTGAACGAGCGAATTCTTCTTGAATTTGACCCGAAAACTGACCAGTTTGTGGGGAAAAGTGGCAGAGTTGCCTTTACAAAACAGGAATTGCTGGAGATTGCCACCGCTAATCCTGAAAAATTAAGTAATAATGTGGTGACAAGACCACTAATGCAAGAATGGCTTTTCCCGACGTTAGCCTTTATTGCTGGTCCAGGAGAAATTGCTTATTGGGCCGAACTAAAGCTTGTATTTGAACATTTTCAAATCAAGATGCCGCCGATTGTTCCGCGGCTAAATATTACTTTTCTCGACCGGTCAGTCGAAACAGATTTGACTGAATTGGGGTTAAATCTTGCCCATGTCTTGCAGAGAGGGTGCTCGCAGGAAAAACAACAATTTATCGATGGTATTAAAGATAAAGAAGTTGAAGCGTTATTTCATCAAGTTAAGGAACAGCTTTTGGGTCAATACCGGATGATTGAGGAAAAAACAAACGGGTTAGACACCGGGCTTGTTCCGTTGGTAAAGAAAAATGAAAAGATTGTTATGAAGGAAATAAACTTCATGGAGTCAAAGCTCCAGGAATCAGTCCGGCAAAAACACGATGTAGTATTAAACAAGTTTGCCCGTATCGACCTTGCCCTTAGACCTGATGGTTCTCCGCAGGAACGAGTGTGGAATGTATTTTATTATTTAAACCAATGTGGCTTGAATTTCATAAATGACCTGATGACATTAAATTTCGAGTTTGATGGCACACACAAGGTAATTAAGCTATAGAAAAACTTCACTATTGCAGTGGAGTTTTTCTTTTTTTATGCAAAAATTTAACAATAAAAAAGGATATTAAAGAATTTAAGACGAATAGATAAAAAATAGGTGGTGGAAAGTGGGGGATTGTGGTACATTTTTAATAGAAAGTGGGGGTAGTGGGTATGTTCATGGGTGAATACCATCATAACATCGATAATAAAGGCCGGATTATTGTGCCCTCCAAATTCCGTGATGATCTAGGTGACATGTTTATCATCACTAGGGGATTGGATCAATGTTTGTTTGGCTACCCATTATCGGAATGGCAGCTTATTGAGGAAAAGTTAAAAGGTCTGCCGCTGACAAAAAAAGATGCCCGCGCCTTTACAAGATTCTTCTTTTCAGGTGCAACAGAGAGTGAACTTGATAAACAAGGAAGAATTAATATCCCTGCACCACTTTTGCAATATGCAAAGTTGGAAAAAGAATGTGTAATCTTGGGTGTTTCCAATCGAATTGAAATTTGGAGCAAACAGATTTGGGAAGACTATTTTTCACAGTCTGAAGATTCTTTTGCGGAAATAGCAGAAAATATGATTGGCTTTGATATATAATGGATAAGTTATATTGATATATTTTCTGTAAGATTACATTTTTCGATTGATTGGAAAAGGTGGTACGTCATGTTTAAACATACAACTGTGTTATTAGAGGAAGCTGTAAATGGATTAAATATTAAGTCAGATGGAATTTACGTTGATTGCACTTTGGGTGGAGCCGGACACAGTTCTGTGATTCTTTCCAGACTCGGAGAAAATGGTAAATTGTATGCATTTGACCAGGATGAGACAGCCATCGCTAACGCCCGTGAAAAATTAGCCCAATATGGGGACCGCTTAACAATTATTAAAAGTAATTTTTTATATGTAAAAGAGGAGCTTGAAAAACTTGGGATTAAAAAAGTCGATGGTGTCTTGTACGACCTCGGCGTATCCTCCCCGCAGCTAGATACTCCTGAAAGAGGCTTTAGCTACCATCATGATGCACCACTAGACATGAGAATGGATCAGGATGCCGAAATCTCTGCGTACGATGTGATTAATCATTGGTCCTATGAAGATTTGGTTCGCATCTTTTTTCGATATGGCGAGGAGAAGTTCTCGAAGCAAATTGCCAGGAAGATTGAAGCTGCAAGAATGAAAAAGCCGATCGAGACGACAGCGGAATTGGTGGATTTAATTAAGGATGCCATTCCTGCACCAGCAAGGAGAAAAGGCGGACACCCTGCCAAGCGGGTATTTCAAGCGATCCGCATTGCCGTCAATGATGAACTGGGCGTGTTTGAAAAGTCCTTGCAGCAAGCGATTGAGTTGTTAAATCCAGGCGGACGAATTAGCTGCATTACCTTTCATTCGCTTGAAGATCGTATTTGTAAGGCAGCATTTAAAAAAGCGGGGGAAACACCAAATCTGCCGCCAGGGCTGCCAATCATTCCGGATGAGTACAAGCCAGTCATAAAAATTATTACTAGAAAACCAATTCTTCCTTCTGAGGAAGAGCTGGAACAGAACAATCGGGCACGCTCTGCAAAGCTAAGGATTGCAGAAAAAATATAGATTATAATTAAATTTTTATTCGGAGGGGAAAGAATGAGTAATCTTGCCAGGAATTTCGAGGAGCAGCAAAGGGTTGAACAAACAGTCCGTCACAGGAGCGAAATAAAGATAAGAAAATCCTGGCTGACTCCAGGAGAAAAAATTATTGGAGTAGCATTCGCCGGACTTATTTGTTTTGGTGCCGTTCACCTCATATCAAATCAGGCGCAAATTTATGAAATCAATCACGATATTCAGGCCGTTGAAACACAGGTTAAGGAACAGCAGAAGGTCAATAGCGATTTGGAAGTTCAAGTCAGTGAATTAAGCACGTACGAACGAATTTATGAAAAAGCCAAACAGATGGGTCTTGTTTTAAACGAAAATAACGTCAAGGTAGTGCAGGAGAGATGAACAAGAAACAGCCATATATGAATGCAGGAGCAGCGATATTGTTTGTAATATTCGGCCTGCTCTTTTTTGTCTTACTGGTTAGATATTTTTCCATCCAGATAAGCGGTGAGGTCGGAGGACAGCCTCTTGCTGCCAAGGCTCAGCAAAAATATAGCCGGGAAGGGACCCTTCAGGCTGCGAGAGGCAATATTTTGGACCGCAATGGTGAAGTGATTGCTGAGGATACAGCTGCATACAAACTTGTTGCTATCCTCGACAAAAAAATGACAACCGATGCAAAGAAACCGCGCCATGTTAAGAATCCGGAAAAAACCGCTAAAGAGCTTGCGAAATATATAAAAATGGATGAATCCGAGATTTATAGCATCTTAACGAAAAAAGGCAAGTTTCAGGTGGAATTCGGTAAAGCGGGGCGGGACATCACCCATGAAACAAAGCAAAAAATCGAAAAATTAAAATTACCCGGAATCGTTTTTATCCGTGATGCCAAACGTTTTTACCCAAATGGAATTTTTGCTTCTCATGTCGTGGGCTATGCCGACAGGATTGAACAGGAGGACAGCACTTATAAAACAGAGGGGAAAATGGGCGTTGAGGAAGCATTTAACAAAGAATTGACCGGAACAAATGGGAAAATCAATTATGAGAGTGATCTATGGGGGTACATTCTCCCTGACGGAAAGCAAAAAGTTACCCCAGCCCAAAATGGTGACGATATTTATTTAACGATTGATAAAAAGATTCAAACCTTTTTAGAGGATGCATTGGACAAGGCGGCGGCAGATTATAATCCCAAAAAAATCATTGCTATTGTTGCCGACCCGAAAACGGGTGATATTTTGGCGATGGGGCAGCGTCCGAGCTTTCATCCGACTACAAAGGAAGGCATTAAGGACAGTTGGCATAATGAAGCCATCGAAACATCTTTTGAACCAGGTTCGACGATGAAAATATTTACGCTAGCAGCAGCAGTTCAGGAAGGGGTCTTTAATCCGAATGAAGTTTATCAATCGGGTTCCTATCGGGTAACGGAGAGAAGTCAGGCAATCCATGACCATAATGGCTATGGCTGGGGGCCGATCACTTTCCTTGAAGGGGTGCAGCGGTCTTCAAACGTTGCCTTCGCAAAAATTGCCAATGAAAAACTTGGCTTTGAAAAATTCAGAGAATACTTGACTAAATTTGGGTTTGATAAACCAACCGGGATTGAATTACCTGATGAAACCAGCGGAAAGATCAGATATACTTACCCAATTGAAAAAATCACAACCGCCTATGGGCAGGGGACGGCCATTACGCCAATTCAACAAATTCAGGCGGCGACCGCTATCGCCAATAATGGAAAAATGGTAAGGCCTCATGTGATTAAGAAAATTATCGACCATGATTCAGGTGAAACGGTAAAGAAGACGGATGTTGAGGTTGTGTCTCAGCCTATTTCCGCCGATACCGCGAAGACTGTCCGTGAATATCTGGAAACAGTTGTAACCGCACCAAAAGGAACCGGAGGCCGTTATCGGATTGAGGGCTATAGTGTAGCCGGAAAAACGGGTACTGCCAATATCCCGGGACCTGGAGGCTACCTAAGAGGCGTTAACAATTATATGTTTTCATTTTTAGGAATGGCTCCAGCAGAGGACCCCAAGCTGATTGTGTATGTGGCTGTTCAACAGCCAGAGCTTGAGGGAGCCGACACTGGAATTGGTGCCATCCCTGTATCCGCTGTATTTAATCCGGTTATGCAAAATAGCCTGCACTATTTGAACATCCAGCCATCCGTTGTGGAAAAAACAGCCGTAAATAAGTTAGGAAAATGGACGGGGCACCAGGTAAATGATGTGGTCAAAACTTTATCAAATAAAGGAATTGAGGCGGTAGTACTTGGTAATGGAACCGAAATAACAGAGCAGCTCCCTAAAGCGGGGACCACCTTGTTGGAGGGGGAAAAGGTCATTCTGAAAACAAATGGGGAACTGACAGCTCCGGATATGACAGGCTGGTCGTTAAGGGATGTTATGAAGGTTGCCAAAATTACCGGGTTAAAACTGAATGCCAAGGGTAAAGGCTATGTAGTTCAGCAAAATATTAAACCGCAAGCCTTGCTGAATAATGGGGATTTCCTGATTGTTGATATGAAAACACCGGAGGAACAGTGGACCGATGAAAAAACGGCCGAAGACGAAGCAGTGAATACCGAAGGTGATAATACTGAAGTGGAAGTACAGGATTAGAAAAGAGGCCGCATGCCGCCTCTTTTTTTTTGCCTAATACCGGATGCGTTCTAACAGTGGTGGTACAAGCATATAAATAAACGATGAATCAAAGGAGGCTTGTCACTAAATATGCGCGTATCCAATGTTACCGTCCGTAAACGGTTATTAGTTGCACTAGTCGTAGGAATTCTCATTTTTTTGGTCATTGACGTTCGGCTTGGCTATGTACAGTTTGTCCTTGGTGATATGTTGACCGACCGAGCCAAGGATTCTTGGAGCCGAAATATACCATTTGAACCAGAGCGCGGGGAAATCGTCGACCGGAATGGAGTTGCATTAGCCACCAATATTAGTGCGCCGACCGTATGGGTTATACCAAGACAAATTAAGGACCCTGCGCGGACGGCGGAAAAGCTTGCAAGTGTGCTGAATATGTCCAAAGAAAAGGCCTATCGGGATATTACCAAAAAAGAGTCGATTGTCCGCATCAATGAAGGACGGAAAATCTCACACGAAAAGGCCAAGGCAATAAGGGCACTTGGTCTTGAAGGAGTTTATATCGGAGAGGATTCTAAACGTCATTACCCCTTTAACAGTTATCTATCGCATGTACTTGGGTTTGCCGGAGTGGACAACCAAGGGTTAATGGGTTTGGAAAAGTATTATGACAAGGAACTGAACGGTGAACGTGGCTCGGTTAAGTTCTATGCTAATGCCAAAGGCGAACGAATGAATGATATGGCGGATGATTATGAGCGCCCCGTAAAAGGACTTGAATTAAAACTGACGATTGATACCAAAATTCAAACGATAATGGAACGGGAATTGGATATTGCTGAGGCAAAATATAACCCGGACGGGCTAATCGCCATTGCTATGAATCCGAATAACGGAGAAATCTTGGGGATGTCAAGCCGGCCGACGTTTGACCCGACCAATTTTCGCAATGTCCCGCAGGAGGTTTATAACCGAAATCTTCCGGTATGGATGACCTACGAACCCGGATCGACCTTCAAGATAATCACCCTGGCGGCTGCGTTGAATGAAGGGAAAGTTGACTTGGAGAAAGAGCATTTCCATGATTCCGGATCTGTGCAAGTGGCCGGAGCAAGGTTAAAATGCTGGAAACGCGGCGGTCATGGCAGCCAGTCTTTCCTTGAGGTTGTCCAAAACTCATGCAACCCGGGCTTTGTGGAGTTAGGAGAACGGCTTGGGAAGGAGAAGCTGTTTAAATATATTAAGGACTTTGGATTTGGACAAAAAACCGGTATTGACCTTCAGGGAGAGGGTACAGGCATCCTATTTAATTTGGACAGGGTCGGTCCGGTGGAGCAGGCGACGACAGCATTTGGACAAGGCGTCTCGGTAACGCCAATACAGCAGGTAGCCGCTGTATCTGCTGCTGTAAATGGTGGAATTTTATATAAACCATATATTGCAAAAGAGTTAATTGACCCGATCACAAAAGAGGTCGTTATGAGAAATACCCCTGAGGAAAAGAGAAGAGTCGTTACCGAAGAAACTTCAAAAGAAATCCGTCATGCATTAGAAAGCGTTGTCGCCCAAGGAACGGGGGGGCGGGCGTTTGTAGATTCTTACCGAGTTGGCGGGAAGACAGGAACAGCGCAAAAGGCCGTAGGCGGACGTTATTTGGAAAATAACTTTATCGTTTCATTTATTGGTTTTGCACCGGCCGACGACCCGCAAATAGTCGTATATGTTGCCGTTGATAATCCAAAGGGAGTCACAGCGTTTGGGGGAACCGTCAGTGCGCCAATCGTAGGAAATATTATCAAGGATGGCTTAAGCGCCATGGGCGTGGCTCCAAGAAAAGGTCAAATCGAAAAAGAAATTAAATGGCCTGACACACCACCGATTGAATTGCCTGATTTTGTCGGTATGACAAAACAGGAACTTAATGAGCAGATGTTCAATTTGAGAGTTGATGCCAGCGGCGAGGGGGATATTGTTGTCAGACAGTCTCCAGCACCAGGGACAAAGGTAAAAGAGGGGTCAAAAATCAGACTTTATTTCAGTAAGGGAGATTAACAGGATAATCAATAAAAAGCTCGCCATTTTGGCGAGTTTTCTTTACAATTGACCATGGGCAAAATAGCAAAAAAACATTTTTTCATGTAAAATAAGATGGTACTTCTGCCGAATGAATTGTAATAGGTGAATTCTGGCAATTACATGTAAGGTATCTGAGAGGATTTGAGATTAACATGAAGCTACAAAGGCTCATTGAGCATTTGCATCTTTTAACCCCGTATATGGGAGAAAATCCGGACATTACCTCGATTGAAAATGATAATCGCAAGGTAACACCGGGAAGTTTATTTATTTGTATTAAGGGCTACACAGTAGACGGCCATGATTTTGCCGGGGCCGCTGTTCAAAATGGTGCTGTGGCAATTCTTGCTGAACGGCCGCTTCCACTGGATGTTCCGGTTATAATCGTTAACGACACAGCGAGAGCCATGGCTGTGCTTGGTGACGCTTTCTATGGGCAGCCTACCAGGAAGCTGCATTTAATTGGAATTACCGGTACAAACGGAAAAACAACGACAAGCCATATGATTGAAAAAATATTTTCTGATTATGGGCGCAAAACCGGTTTAATTGGAACGATGTATACCAAAATAGCCAATCAGACTTTCGAAACGAAAAATACTACTCCCGAAAGCCTGACGCTGCAAAAGACATTTGGACAAATGGTCAATGATGGAGTTGATACCTGTGTGATGGAAGTATCTTCACATGCCCTTGATTTGGGGCGGGTTCATGGGTGTGATTTTGATGTAGCGGTTTTCACCAATTTGACCCAAGACCATCTTGATTACCATAAAACGATGGAAGAATACAGACGGGCTAAAAGCCTTTTATTTGCCCAACTCGGAAATACTTATAATCATGAACGTCCCAAGTTTGCCGTATTAAATGCTGATGACCCTGCAACAACTGTTTTTAAACGATCAACAGCAGCATGTGTTATCACATATGGAATCGATTCCCCCGCCGATATTCAGGCGAAAAATATCAAGATGACGGCTTCGGGTACAGAATTTGATCTGATGATTGGGGAGGAGACACATTCGCTCCAAATTCAAATGATTGGTAAATTCAGTGTTTATAATACATTGGCGGCAATTGCTGCATCCATCGTGTCAGGTATAAAGGTGACCGATGTTATTAACTCGCTGGAAACTTTGCCAGGGGTGGCAGGGAGAATGGAACTTGTCCGTGCCGGCCAGGATTATACTGTAATAGTGGATTATGCGCATACTCCGGACAGCCTTGAAAATGTGTTAAAAACAATTCGGCATTTTGCCCAAAAAAGGATTTTTGTCATTGTTGGCTGCGGCGGTGACCGTGACCGAACAAAACGGCCATTAATGGCGCAAATAGCTTGCCAATATGGAACAAATCCAATATTCACCTCTGATAACCCAAGAAGCGAAGACCCAAATGCAATCATTAAGGAAATGGAAGCAGGGGTTCAGGGCGAAAATTATCAGGTTATTCAAGACCGCAGGGAAGCCATTCATTATGCCATCGGGCAGGCATCAACTGAAGATGTCATCTTAATTGCCGGGAAGGGCCATGAAACATACCAGATTATTGGCAGTGTTGTTCATGATTTTGATGATCGACTGGTTGCCGCGGAAGCAATTAAGGAGAGATAGGCATGCTGTTATGCTTTAACGATTTGGCCGATATTTTACCGGAAAAACAGGGAATAACTGTTGATATGGACTTTTATACGGTTAGCGATCGGGCTGATGAAAAACAACCAAAAGGATTGTATGTGCCCCTGGGAGAGGAATCCGGTGAGCTGTCAAACGCAATTGCCAATGGTGCCATTGCTGTTATTTGGGATAAATCCAAAGGGCTGCCACGGTATACACCGAATCATTTTCCCGTCTTTTTTACAAGGGATCCCCATGAGGCGATAATCAAACTAATTACGTGTTACTGTGAAAAATTAAATGGAGAACAAGATCGGGTTATGGAAATGACAAACTTTAAAATTTCAAATAAAAAGCTTCTTAATAAAAATAACGAAACATATGATATTGCTGTAATGCTAAAACAATTGAGAGAAATGCAAGAAAACAAAACTGAAAGGAGGGGATAATATGCTAGAGCAAGTTATATTTTTCACAATAATCATGGCTTTTCTCATCTCGGTCCTGCTTTCTCCAGTTTTTATTCCCTTCTTGCGAAGGTTGAAATTTGGACAAAGTATTCGGGAGGAAGGTCCCAAATCACATCAAAAGAAATCTGGTACACCAACAATGGGTGGTATCATGATTTTATTTTCCATTGTGATTACCACAATGGTCATGACGGGGAAATTTGCTGAACCAACCGTTAAAACTTACTTGCTGCTGTTGGTAACGCTGGGATTTGGCTTGCTCGGATTTTTGGATGATTTTATCAAGGTAGCTCTAAAGCGAAACCTTGGGTTAACTTCTAAACAAAAGCTGCTCGGACAAATCATTATTTCTGTTATTTTTTATTTGGTTTATAAACAAAATGATTTCTCTACTGAGATCGGTATTCCGTTTACCGACACGACCATCGATTTGGGCTGGTTTTTTGTTTTGTTCATTGTGTTCTGGCTTGTCGGCTTTTCTAATGCAGTTAATCTGACAGATGGGCTTGATGGCTTAGTTTCAGGTACCGCAGCGATAGCCTTTGGAGCCTTTGCTGTTCTAGCATGGAATCAATCACAGATGGAGATTGCGATTTTTTCTGTAGCGATAGTCGGAGCGGTGCTTGGGTTCTTGGTGTTTAATGCCCATCCGGCTAAAGTGTTTATGGGTGATACCGGATCGCTGGCATTAGGGGGAGCAATCGCGGCAATCTCAATCATGACAAAACTGGAAGTGCTGCTTTTGATTATTGGCGGCGTGTTTGTGATTGAAACCTTGTCGGTCATTCTTCAGGTTGCCTCCTTTAAAACTACCGGGAAACGGATCTTTAGAATGAGCCCATTGCATCATCATTATGAGTTGGTAGGCTGGTCGGAATGGCGGGTTGTCGTTACTTTTTGGAGCGTGGGCTTACTGTTAGCAGTTCTTGGAATCTATATAGAGGTGTGGTTGTAATTGAAGCAGATTAATTTGTACTGTCATAAAAAAATTCTTGTCCTTGGTTTGGCCAAAAGCGGTGTAACTGCGGCGGCTCTTTTACATAAGCTTGGAGCGTTTGTTACAGTTAACGACCAAAAACCGTTTTCGGAAAATCCTGAAGCTCAAGGGTTATTGGAACAAGGAATTAAAGTCATATGTGGTGAACATCCGGTCGAACTCTTAGATGAAGGGTTTGAACTAATTGTAAAAAATCCCGGGATACCTTATAACAACCCAATGATTGAAGGGGCAATGGAACGCGGAATCCCAGTCATAACTGAAGTGGAGCTTGCATACCAAATTTCAGAGGCACCATTTGTCGGAATTACCGGGACTAATGGGAAAACAACAACAACGACGCTTGTTTATGAAATGTTAAAAGCGGGTGAAAAACAGCCGTTGATTGCCGGTAATATTGGCACGGTAGCTTCAGGTGTTGCTCAAGAGGCAACTAGTGAAAATACGATTGTCATTGAATTATCATCCTTCCAGTTGATGGGGATCGAAACGTTTAATCCGAAAATCGCCATTATTACCAACCTTTATGATGCCCATTTGGATTATCATGGGACAAGAGAAGAATATAAGGCTGCAAAAGCAAACATTACAAAATACCAAACAGAGCAGGACTACTTAATTATCAATGCCGACCAGGAAGATACCATGGATATTGCCCGGCATTCCCGGGCTAAAATTATTCCTTTTTCAACAACTAGGGAACTTGTGGAAGGCGCTTATATCCGCGATGGCTGGATTTGCTTTAATGATGAACAAGTAATGGAAATCGCGCAAATTGCTCTTCCAGGCCGCCACAACCTTGAAAATATTCTATCCGCTATGGCAGCTGCGAAACTATCCGGCGCTCCAAACAGCGCAATTGTTGCCGTGCTTAAAACGTTTACTGGTGTCAGGCACCGTTTGCAGTATGTCGCAGATGTTAATGGCAGGAAGTTTTATAATGA
Organism: Neobacillus sp. B24; assembly: GCF_055381825.1. Classification (NCBI taxonomy): domain Bacteria; kingdom Bacillati; phylum Bacillota; class Bacilli; order Caryophanales; family Bacillaceae; genus Neobacillus; species Neobacillus sp. B24. Next base: position 1,916,236 of record NZ_AP035777.1, read on the forward strand.
TTCAAAGGCTACGAATATATTGGCAACGATTAATGCGCTTGCCGCGTTTAATGCTCCGGTTATTTTATTGGCGGGCGGGCTTGATCGCGGAAATGAGTTTGACGAGCTAATTCCGTATTTGAAGAATGTAAAAGCGTTGATTACGTTTGGGCAAACAGCCCCTAAATTGGAGCGGGTAGGCAAGGAAGCGGGAATAAAACAACATCAGCGTGTCGATAATGTTGACAAGGCCGTACCTGTCGCATTTGAACTCTCTGAACCGGGTGATGTTATTTTGCTATCTCCTGCTTGTGCTAGTTGGGATCAATACAAAACTTTTGAAGTCAGAGGAGACATTTTTATCGAGGCGGTGCATAAGCTTAAGTAGGGGCTTGTCCCGCGGGAAGCAAAAATGCGGCGGTCACTTAAGCCCTAAAACTAGAAGCCTGAGGTGTATAGTGGTGCCGACAAAAAGAACAACTCCCGACTTTATTTTAATGATTGTAACATTTACACTGCTGACTGTTGGACTGATTATGGTTTATAGCGCCAGTGCGATATGGGCTGAATATAAATTTGAGGATTCCTTTTTCTTTGCCAAACGGCAAACCCTATTTGCAGGCGTTGGTGTGTTGGCGATGTTTTTTATCATGAACATAAATTATTGGACATGGCGAACCTGGTCCAAAACAATCTTAATTGTTTGTTTTGTGTTATTGATATTGGTGTTAATCCCAGGAATCGGAAACGTCCGCAACGGATCCCGCAGCTGGATTGGTGTGGGAGCCTTTTCAATCCAGCCGTCAGAGTTTATGAAACTGGCAATGATTGCGTTCTTGGCCAAATTCTTATCTGATAATCAGAAACTGATTACATCCTTTAAAAAAGGGCTGGTTCCATCCTTGGGGCTTGCATTTGTAGCCTTTGCCATGATTATGCTTCAGCCGGATTTAGGGACAGGAACAGTCATGATAGGCACCTGTGTTGTCATGATTTTTATCGCGGGGGCACGAGTTAGTCACTTTGTATTCCTGGGGCTCCTCGGTGTCGCCGGTTTTGTCGGCTTGATTGCTTCTGCTCCATATCGGATTAAGCGAATTACCTCGTTTTTGGACCCATGGTCCGACCCATTGGGAAGCGGGTTTCAAATTATTCAATCACTTTATGCAATTGGTCCTGGCGGGTTGTTTGGGCTTGGTCTAGGCGAGAGCAGGCAAAAGTTCTTCTACCTTCCGGAACCACAAACTGACTTTATCTTTGCGATTCTTTCGGAAGAATTAGGCTTTATCGGCGGCTCTTTTATCATCCTGTTATTTGCCCTATTACTATGGCGCGGTATCCGAATAGCCCTGGGCGCTCCCGATTTATATGGCAGCTTCCTCGCAGTTGGAATCATCGCCATGGTCGCAATTCAGGTCATGATTAATATTGGCGTTGTCACAGGGTTAATGCCTGTAACCGGTATTACCTTACCATTTTTAAGTTATGGCGGTTCTTCACTGACATTAATGTTAATGGCAATTGGAGTTCTTCTGAATATAAGCCGTTATTCGAGGTATTAACCACTGCCCTGTTTCTCTGACAGGGCCTTTTTGCGTGGAATATATGTGGAATATCTTGCATAATGGATTACAATTAGATAACATTATTTTTTCATTCGCTTTTTTTAAATAATTTTTGTAGTAGAATGTGTTTAGCAACAGTTTTGGGGTGAGAAGATGAAGATAGCCGTAAGCGGCGGGGGAACCGGCGGTCATATTTATCCGGCACTTGCACTTATTAGAGAGATACAGAAACGAGATAAAGATGCAAAATTTTTATACATAGGTACCTTAAATGGGTTGGAAAGTAAGATTGTTCCAAAAGAAAATATTCCTTTTACCTCTATTCATATTACAGGGTTTAAACGTAAACTTTCGTTTGAGAATGTAAAAACTGTCCTGAGATTTATCAAAGGCGTCAGGGATAGCAGGAAAATTTTAAAAGAGTTTAAACCTGATATTGTCGTAGGGACCGGAGGATACGTTTGTGGACCCGTTGTTTATGCGGCGGCTAAACTGGGGATACCGTCGATTATTCACGAGCAGAACAGTGTTCCGGGCCTGACGAATAAGTTCTTAAGCAGATATGTAAAAAGAATCGCTATTTGTTTTGATGAGGCTAAAGAGTTTTTTTCACAAGAAAAAGTCATTTTTACTGGAAACCCTAGGGCATCGGAGGTTTTGGGGCAAGACGGAATCAAGGGGCGGTTGTCGGTAGGACTTAGTACTACATTGCCTACTGTTTTAATATTTGGCGGCAGCCGTGGTGCTAGGCCGATCAATGAAGCGGTAATTAAATCGCTCCCTGAATTGGCCGGGAAACCCTATCAAGTTTTATATGTAACGGGCGATGTCCATTATGACGAGGTAAGCAAAGAGGTCGAGCTTGTCGGCAATCCTAAAAATGTCGTAATCAAACCATTTATTCATAATATGCCTGAGGTTCTTGCCGGAATGGATTTAGTCGTCTCAAGGGCAGGGGCGACCACACTGGCAGAAATTACGTCACTTGGAATCCCGAGTATCCTAATCCCGAGTCCGTATGTGACTAACAACCATCAGGAAAAAAATGCGAGTTCCTTGAGTGAACATGGTGCAGCCAAGGTTTTACTTGAAAAGGATTTAACCTGTAACAGCTTGGTGGCAAACATTGACAAAATCCTGTTAAATAGGGAAACACTTAAAGAAATGAAAGGTAATTCACAAAAAATAGGGGTCCCTGATTCAGCTGCAAGAATGTACAACATAATGAAGGAGCTTATTAGAGAAAAACAAAGGTAGCCCAATCGGAGTTTCAGCATAAACTAAAACTATACGCAAGTTTGGAAAGTAAGGTGATCACAAATGGACGTTATTATACAGGAACTAGAAAAGTTAAACATTGGTAAAGTTAAACAAAATGAACTTCTAGCTCATCATACGACCATTAAAATTGGCGGGCCGGCTGATCTTTTTATTGAACCGAGCACGGTAGAAAATTTAATCAAAACAATGGAGTTCATAAAAGCGCATAATTTAAATTGGCGGGCGATTGGCAGGGGGTCCAATCTGTTGGTTTCAGATAAAGGGATTGAAGGGGTCGTAATTAAACTAGGGGCAGGCATCAATCACCTTGAAGTTAATGGAACGGAAATTCTTGTCGGCGGCGGTTATTCACTTGTCAGTTTATCAACCGGGATCAGCAGGAAAGGACTTTCCGGTCTGGAATTTGCCAGCGGCATTCCAGGTTCAGTTGGCGGTGCTGTCTATATGAATGCCGGAGCACATGGATCGGATATAAGCAAGATTCTAACAAAGGCCCATATTTTATTTGAGGATGGAACGATGGAATGGCTGTCGAATGAAGAAATGGAGTTTTCTTACAGGACCTCTGTCCTGCAGAAGAAACGCCCTGGAATTGTTGTGGAAGCGGTGTTCCAGCTTGAAGAGGGTGACAAGGCTGCCATCGTGGAGAGAATGCAAAAAAACAAAGATTATCGCAAGGAAACGCAGCCATGGAATTACCCTTGTGCAGGCAGCATTTTCCGAAACCCACTGCCGAACTATGCAGGAAAATTAATTGAAGTAGCCGGTCTAAAAGGCTTCAGTATTGGGGGAGCAAAGATCTCCGAGCTTCATGGCAATTTCATTGTCAACGCTGGCAATGCCACTGCCGGGGATGTCCTTTCCTTAATCCAGCATGTTAAGGATACGATTTTCAGTTTATATCAAGTAAAAATGGAAACAGAAGTTGAAATTATCGGGAGAAAATAAGGGTTTAGCACTCGCCCTGCTGGGTTATGGGGTGGTGCTGAATTCCAAAATTTATCCTGTCAATTCATACAGAAATCCCTTACGAATGACAAATTTTGTGTTATAATAACTGATAATTAACAGATGGAAGAATACTGAAGAAAATGAATGACGGCATGAGCTTTCGTGCCGTTGTTTCGCTTTAATCGGGACATGTTTTTGTATGGATTTGGAAATCCCGCAGTATATTTGGAGGAAAGATGAATGGATAAGAGTAAGGTCGTGGCTTTAGAGGACCGAATTCCAAAATTAAAGGAGCAAAGACGTCGTAAAGCAAATAAACGGCTTATATTGCTGCTGTTCTTGTTTTTTACGATGATTGTCCTTATTGCTTATACGCAATCACCTCTAAGCCATGTAAAGAACATTTCAGTTATAGGTAATGAACTTTATTCTAGTACTGAAATTATCAAGCAAAGTGGTCTTTCTTCCAAAACAAATATATGGGAAGTCAGAAAAAGTACATTGTCTTCCAAATTACAAGAGCTTCCTGAAATTAACAGTATTGATGTGAAATTAAAATGGCCGAACAGTGTTGAAATACAAGTTAAAGAACACAGACGAATTGCCTACCTAAAAAAAGACAATGGGTTCCATCCTGTAATGGAGAACGGTCACATTTTAATGGATAAAGAAACAGACGGCATTCCTGCTAATGCTCCTATTCTATTTGATTTCAAAAAAGGCAAAGCCTTAAACGAACTGGTGAAAGGCATGGAGGCTCTTCCAATTGAGATATTAAACTCGATATCGGAGATTCATTATACGCCAAAGAAGGCAGATAAGTATCATATCTCGTTATTTATGAACGATGGATTTGAGGTTAGTGCCACATTAAGAACTTTCTCGGAAAAAATGGTCCATTATCCTTCGATTATCAGCCAATTAGATCCTAATAAAAAAGGGATAATTGATCTTGAGGTAGGTTCATATTTTAAGGCTTTCGAGACGGAAGTGGAGGAAACACAAGTTGAAGATTCTGAAGGTGAAGGGTAATCATGTTATTCTGTCCCTTGTCTGCCTCGTTCTGGGGTTTATCATGGCCTTTTCCTATCATTTAACGCAAATGGAGAATAAGGAGGAAAAGCCAAAGCTTTCAGACAATCAATACAAAAAAACGCTGGCACTCCGTGACCAGCTAATTGCCCAAGAAGAAATTAATCGAAACCTTCAGAAGGAATTGAACGAAAAACAGGAAAAAGTTCAAAAAAATGAAAAAGGGCTCGCGAAAGAGACGCAAGTTTTTCAAGAGCTTGCCGAGGAAACCGAAAAATACCGGATGTTCCTAGGAAAGGTGAAGGTTAAGGGCAAAGGGGTAAAGATTACGCTCTCCGACGGTGCTTACGATCCTAAGGAAGACAATGTAAATAACTATCTAGTTCATGAACATCATGTTTATAAAGTGGTCAATGAACTGTACATATCTGGAGCTGCAGCCGTTGCTATAAATGGTCAAAGACTTACGAGCCATTCCTATATTGTCTGTACCGGCCCGGTCATAACTGTCGATGGAACCCCGTACCCTGCACCATTTGAGATTACGGCAATTGGTGATCCGGACGTCCTATCCTCCTCAATAAACTTGACCGGGGGAGTAAAGGACCAGCTTGTAAATGACAACATTGTTTTTGCATTGGAAAAAGACAACGAATTAGTATTAAACCCGATTTTGGGAAACTGATAGCGTCCACAAGGATAATTTAAAAGGTTGGGTGAAAATAGTGGACAAGCCAAAATTGAAGATTAGTTTTTCCATCATTGCAGCTGTAGTAGGGTTTATGATTGCGATTCAATTTCAAACCGTGAAAAAACCAATTGAACGGGATACAAGAGACATATGGCAGCTCAGAGAAGCGCTGCTCAAAGAAAAGGAACTGCAATCAAAGCTGTTGATGGAGGTCCGTTCCATTGATGATAAACTGGCAGCCTATGAATCTACACGTACACAAAGTAAGGAACAAGCATTAAGAGATTCATTTCAGGAATTAAAAGTAGAGGCGGGGTTGACAAAGGTTTCCGGTCCAGGAATTACACTTGTGATTGAACCTGTTATAGAGGATATACAGCTAGGGAGCCCAAAAGCAAAAACTGTTTCCCCTGATTTGCTGCAAAGGTTGTTGAACGAACTGAATATGTATGATGCTAGATACACAGCAATTGATGGTCAGCGAATTATCAATACTTCTGTGATCCGGGATATTAATAATGTAACGAAAGTTGACGGCCATACGATTAAAGACCTGCCAATTGAGGTGAAAGTGGTCACAAATGATATAAGCAGTGCTGAAAAATTGTATAACCGGATGAAAGTATCGAAAGCCAGGGATGAATTTTTTACGGAAAGTTTAAGACTCAATATCTCCGCGCCAGATCACAATATTACGATACCGGCTTATGATAACCCGATTCGGATTCGTTATTTGGAGCCGGTTACAGAAGGGGGCGCTTCCTAATGTGGCTTCCAGTACTAGGATTAATTATTGGCATCATACTAGGGTTAATGACAGAAATACGAATCCCGGAGGAATATGCTAATTATTTGTCGATTGCTCTCTTGGCAGCGCTCGACACTTTATTTGGGGGAATTCGGGCTTATTTGCAAAATATTTATGATGAAAAGGTATTTGTTTCTGGTTTCTTTTTTAATATAATACTTGCTGCAAGTTTAGCTTTTCTCGGTGTCCATCTTGGTGTAGACTTGTATTTAGCAGCAGTATTTGCGTTTGGAGTTAGATTATTTCAAAATATTGCCGTAATCAGGCGAATATTATTGACAAAATGGACAACAAACAAAGAAAAAATAGAAAAAAGTTGAAATTTTTTAAAGGGAATCATTCAGTTATGACGAATAATCTTATAAGATATGATTATAAGAAATTCTATTAGACAAACTGAATTGTTGTTCGACATAAAGGGATATTAAAGGAGGTGCCAGAGAATGAACAGCAATGAAATATATGTAAGTCTTGACATCGGTACATCCAGTGTAAAAGTAATCATTGGTGAAATGGTCAATGACTCTGGAAAAGGCTCATTAAATATAATTGGTGTAGGTAATGTAGAATCTGAAGGCTTGCGAAAAGGATCCATTGTCGACATGGATGACACCGTTCATTCGATTAAGAGGGCAATTGAGCAGGCTGAGAGAATGGTAGGGATGGAGATTCACGAAGTTGTGGTCGGGATTCCAGGCCATAATGTCATGCTTCAGCCATGTCATGGAATTGTTGCCGTATCTGGTCAAAATCGCGAGATTACGAATGATGACGTCATTCGTGTGATTGAGGCAGCCTATGCGGGCTCAATTCCTCCTGAAAGAGTGAATATGGGAGTCATCCAAAGGCAATTTATCCTGGATGGGAAAGACGAAATCAACGACCCGCGCGGGATGATTGGTGTTCGCCTAGAAATGGAAGGGACACTCGTAACGGGTTCCAATTCCGTCCTGGCGAATATTATCCGTTGCGTCGAACGGGCAGGACTCAACTTTTCTGACATCATTCTACAGCCGCTTGCGGCCGGAGATTTTGCATTGTCAAGGGATGAAAAGAATCTTGGCGTTGCCCTGATTGATATTGGCGGGGGATCGACCACGATATCCGTATTTGAAGAGGGATATTTAAAAGCAACAAGTGTCATACCGGTTGGCGGTGATTTGATTACAAATGACCTTTCCAAGGTATTGCACACATCAACAGAGGATGCCGAGAATATTAAAGTGAAATATGGACATGCGTTTTACGACCATGCTTCAGAAGATGAGTTTTTTAGTGTACCTATTATTGGCAGCGATCAACATCAGCAATTCAATCAGCTTTATGTTTCTGAAATCATCGAAGCGAGGATGGAAGAAATCTTTGAATTAATCGCGAAAGAACTGAAACGATTAGGCGTCACCGACCTGCCTGGCGGTTTCGTGTTAACAGGTGGAACTGCCAATATGCAAGGGTTGTTAGAGCTTGCGCAGGATATGTTTAAGAATCCAGTCCGCATTGCACGTCCCGACTATATTGGTGTTAGAGAACCTCAATATACAACAGCAGTTGGCTTGATTAAATATGCTTACAAGAATGCTAGATTGCCAGGCAGCACGGCAAGCGCATCCACATCTGTATCTGAGCCAGTTGAAAAGAGGGCGCCAAAACAACACCAGCCTAAAACAAAAGTGGAAAAGCATCCAGATGAAAAAATGTCATCAAAGGTAAAAAAATTCCTTGGATACTTTTTCGAATAGCTTGAATCGAAAAGGAATATCGACGAATTAGGAGGATTTTTCATGTTAGAGTTTGATACAAATTTAGATTCTCTTGCCACAATAAAGGTAATCGGAGTCGGCGGCGGCGGAAATAATGCGGTAAATCGAATGATCGAGCACGGTGTTCAAGGGGTAGAATTCATTGCTGTAAATACCGATGCGCAAGCATTAAATCTGTCCAAGGCAGAAGTTAAAATGCAAATTGGCTCAAAATTAACCCGTGGTCTTGGCGCAGGTGCCAACCCAGAAGTGGGTAAAAAAGCGGCTGAAGAAAGCAAGGAACAACTTGAAGAAGCATTACGCGGGGCTGACATGGTGTTCGTCACTGCCGGTATGGGTGGCGGTACAGGTACAGGTGCAGCACCAGTTATTGCTCAAATTGCCCGCGATCTAGGAGCGTTAACTGTCGGTGTGGTAACCCGTCCATTTACGTTTGAAGGCAAAAAGCGTGCAACTCAAGCTTCCGGCGGAATTTCATCGATGAAGGAAGCTGTCGATACATTAATTGTGATTCCTAATGACCGTTTGCTTGAAATAGTCGACAAGAGCACACCAATGCTTGAGGCATTTCGCGAAGCGGACAATGTCCTGCGCCAAGGTGTATCAGGCATTTCCGATTTAATTGCGGTGCCAGGTCTTATTAACCTTGACTTTGCCGATGTTAAAACCATTATGTCCAATAAAGGTTCAGCATTAATGGGAATCGGTGTTTCTTCAGGTGAAAATCGTGCAACAGAGGCAGCTAAGAAAGCGATTAGTTCTCCTTTACTCGAAACCTCAATTGACGGGGCACAGGGTGTGTTAATGAATATTACAGGTGGAACGAACCTAAGCCTTTATGAAGTTCAGGAGGCTGCTGATATCGTTGCTTCTGCATCAGATCAGGAAGTTAATATGATTTTCGGTTCGGTTATCAATGAAAATCTGAAAGATGAGATTGTCGTAACCGTTATTGCCACTGGCTTTAAAGAAGAGGTTATCCAACAGAAGCCAACTCGTCCAACTTTCGGCCAAGTTAAACCTCAAGGTAACGCAATTAAAAGGGAACAAAAGCGTGAAGAGCCACAGCAGCAGGCACCACAGCAAGAGCCTGTACGCACTAACAACACGTATCAAGAAGATACACTGGACATCCCAACCTTCTTAAGAAATCGAAACAGAAGACGCTAATAAGTTGATAAATAGTAAAAGGGAAGGTACAGCTACTGTCTGTACCTTCCCTTTTTATATACTACTAAATACTGTATTTGTTAATAAAATACTAAATCATAGTCCATGCCACTGGTCTGTTGATGTGCGCTCCAGGCGCTTCGCTTTCCGCGGGCGTGCCGGGGAGCCACCTCGGCGCTAAAGCGCCTGCGGGGTCTCCCCAGCCCCTCACTCCCGCAGGAGTCTTTGCGCCTTCCGCGCAAATCAACAGAGATTGTATTAACTAATTATATCCACACTACGAAGGGTAAAAACGTAGGACCTCTTCTCATGACGTGCCTGAGGAAAAAATCCAGTTAAACGCGTTATGAAACCGTCTCTCATGACGTGCCCGAGGAAAAAATCCAGTCAAACGCGTTATGAACCGTCTCTCATGACGTGTCTGAGGAAAAAATCCAGTCAAACACGTTATGAAACCGTCTCTCATGACGTGTCTAAGGAAAAAACCTAGTCAAACACGTTATGAAACGTTCTCTCATGACGTGTCTGAGGGAAAAATCTAGTCAAACGCGTTATGAAACCGTCTCTCATGACGTGTCTGAGGAAAAAATCTAGTCAAACACGTTATGAAACCGTCTCTTATGACGTATCTGAGGAAAATATCCAACCAAACGTGTTATGAAGACCTCTTATATAACTTGTCTGAGGAAAAATTCCATTCCCATAGGTTAGATGAATGATTCATATGAAGTAAAAGGTGATTCACAAAAATAAATATGATCAAGTTACGAGGTGGAAAATCCTTGTATGATTCTTGTCATATTTAAACAGGCAGGAAAAAGAGTTTGTTGCCATACATTAGGTTGATTTACTCCCTGTTGATTGGAGCGGAAGGTGCGCAGACTCCTGCGGGAGTACGGGACAGGGGAGACCCCGCAGGCGCTCGCGCCGAGGGGCTCCCCGAACCGCCCGCGGAAAGCGAAGCACCTGGAGCGGAAATCAACAGGCCCATTAGCAGAAACAATGATTTATTATAGGATTAAAATCAAGTATAAAAATACTGAGAAAAATACTTTCCCGGCAATCAAAGGTACAACCAATCACTGGTTGTACCTTTTTATTTTAGAAAAATTTTACTGACAAAATACTGTTTAAATAGGGAAAATTTCTGATTTTTTGATTACACAAAGTGACACACTTCCGCCATGCAAGTACGTTATACTTTTCTCTAAACAGAATAATAGAAAGAGGCTTAATAAAGGAGGAAGCTTTCTTTGATTGTTTATTTGGATGTGATTTGGGCGCTTAATCTGCTCTTTGATAGTCTTCTCCTTTATTTAACAGGTATCATTCTAAAGAGAAGGGTCCGTTTGTGGAGAATCTTTGTCGGGGGATTTATTGGTTCATTGATTATTTTATTATCCTTCACGTCAATAAATGCTATTTCCGGCCATCCGCTCTCAAAACTGTTATTTTCTATCATTATGGTGTTGATTGCCTTCGGATATAAGCGATTATCATTTTTTATAAAGGCATTAATGACCTTTTATGTAGCCACATTTTTAATTGGCGGCGCTCTAATGGGGGTTCACTTTTTTATACAGTATGACCCTAAATTAACAATGGATGTTCTTAGGTCAAGTGTGATGGGATTTGGTGATCCAATCAGCTGGATGTTCGTTTTAATAGGGTTCCCCGTTGCCTGGCATTTTTCAAGGAAAAATATTGAATCAATGGAAATGACCAAAATCCAATATGATCAGATTGTGACCGTTACAGTAAAAATTGAGGGCGAAACATTAAGGTTGAAAGGACTAATCGACAGTGGCAATCAACTGTATGACCCATTATCGAAACAGCCAGTTATGTTTGTTTCCATTAAGGCTCAATTCGACTCCTTGTCTAAACCCATTCAACAATTGGCCAGCAACCCTGACCCGTTAGCAATCGGAAGTGATGAATTTCCTGAAGCTTGGCAGCATCGGATGAGAATTGTGCCCTATAAGGTGGTCGGCCAAGGGTCTCAGCTCATTGTCGCCGTCAAACCAGACAGTATCATGATTGAGCATCATGGCAGCCTTTATCTTTTTGAAAAGGGACTTGTATCCTTTACCATGCAGGAACTCTCGGCCGATGATACATTTCATTGTATCGTCCATCCGAAAATGCTTACAGGACCAAAGCAAGACAGTGGTTCCGTGAAGGTAAGTTAATAATACTATACTCAGAAAAACATATTTTTAGAAGGAGGAAAACAAATGAAAAAGTGGAAACTTCGCTTATCCTATTATTGGTATAAGTTCTTGATAAAATTGGGCCTAAAAACAGATGAAGTTTATTATATTGGTGGAAGTGAAGCCCTGCCGCCTCCTTTAAACAAAGACGAGGAAGAAATGCTGTTAAAGAAGCTTCCAGGCGGTGATAAAGCGGCAAGATCCATCTTAATCGAACGCAACCTCCGCCTCGTCGTTTATATTGCTAGGAAGTTCGAAAACACGGGCATTAATATAGAGGATTTAATAAGCATTGGGACAATCGGCCTAATCAAAGCGGTTAATACTTTTAACCCGGAAAAGAAAATCAAACTTGCTACATACGCATCAAGATGTATTGAGAATGAAATTCTAATGTACTTAAGGCGGAATAATAAAATCAGATCGGAAGTCTCATTTGATGAACCGCTCAATATTGACTGGGACGGTAATGAATTATTGTTATCAGATGTTTTGGGAACAGATGACGATATTATTACAAAGGATTTGGAAGCGAATGTCGATCGCAAGCTGCTCACCAAGGCACTCCATCAGCTGACAGAACGTGAAAAGCAAATTATGGAGCTAAGATTTGGCCTGACAAACGGGGAGGAAAAAACCCAGAAGGATGTTGCCGATATGCTCGGAATATCGCAATCCTATATTTCTAGGTTAGAAAAAAGAATCATAAAAAGATTAAGGAAAGAATTTAATAAGATGGTATAAGCCCAAAAAAAAGAAATTTTTTTCCATTCAAAAAACCCAATTATTTCAAAGTGTAACTGGTTGAAATAGAATGCACGTTCCCTTTTCAAGACTAGGGCATGTGCATATTTTTCCTGCTCAAGGAGATACTGTTTTTTGTACAGCAGCTCTCTCGAGGAGGGAAAAGAATTGACTCGAAATAAAGTTGAAATTTGCGGTGTAGACACATCAAAACTTCCCGTACTTAAGAACGAAGAAATGAGAGTACTCTTTAAGCAAATGCAAGAAGGCGATATAAGTGCCAGAGAAAAGCTTGTTAATGGCAATTTACGCCTTGTATTGAGTGTGATTCAACGGTTTAATAACCGTGGCGAATTCGTTGATGACCTGTTTCAGGTTGGCTGTATTGGACTAATGAAATCAATTGATAACTTTGATTTAGGTCAAAATGTAAAGTTCTCCACCTATGCCGTACCGATGATTATCGGTGAAATTCGACGATACCTGCGTGATAATAACCCGATTCGCGTATCCCGTTCATTAAGGGATATTGCTTATAAGGCGCTTCAGGTTAGAGAACGGTTGATGAGTGAAACATCAAGAGAACCAACTGCAGAAGAAATCGCCAAGGTTCTGGAGGTGCCGCACGAAGAAATTGTATTTGCGCTGGATGCAATTCAGGATCCTGTATCCTTGTTTGAGCCAATCTATAATGATGGCGGCGATCCAATTTATGTGATGGACCAATTAAGTGATGAAAAGAATAAAGATATTCATTGGATTGAAGAAATTGCCCTAAAAGAGGGCATGCGAAGATTAAACGAACGGGAAAAATTAATTCTAAGAAAGCGATTCTTCCAAGGAAAAACGCAAATGGAGGTTGCCGATGAAATTGGCATATCCCAAGCTCAGGTGTCAAGACTGGAAAAAGCGGCAATCCGGCAAATGAACAAAAATATTCAAAGCTAATAGCTGTCCATTAAGGACAGCTATTTTTATTGGAAAACGTAATAGGAATATAGCTGTCTGTAATTGGAGCGGAAATCACCGTCTAAATTGCTATCCTTATTCATATATTCTTTATAGTACTGTTACGAGGAGGAATATAAATGGTGAGAATTTCCGAGTTTCAGATAAAAGATGTCGTAAACGTTTCGGATGGCAAACGGCTTGGCAATATTGGAGATATCGAGATAAATTTAACCACTGGAAAAATTGAAGCTGTCGTCATCTCGGGTAATGGCAGGGTACTTGGCTTTTTTGGAAAAGACGATGAAATAGTGATTCCCTGGAAAAACATAATTAAAATTGGCCAGGATGTCATTTTGGTTAGGCACAAGGTAGATGAAAGAATCCCGGAGGAAGTGTAAGTTTCGATAAATTAGACCCCTCACTATGACCATTTCGTGTTTTCATGGTAAACTATAGAAAAACATTTGAGGTAGAGAAATGGAACCCTTTGTTTTAAACAATGAATCATTATTAACAATTGACGACTGGATGAAACACTTTCCAGGGTTGGTTGCCGGTATTACCTCCAAGCATGGGGGGATAAGCAAAAGCAGTTTTGATTCTCTAAATATGGGCTTTCATGTGGGGGATGATAAAGCTGATGTTTGTACAAATCGGGAAACTGTCGCCGAACTTTTGGAGTTCCCTCTGGAGTTTTGGGTCGGAGCAGAGCAGACTCATGAAATTAAGATCAGAAAAATATCAAAAGCAGATCGTGGTAGGGGTTCCAATTCATATGACCAAGCTTTTAAAGGGACGGATGGATTTTATACAAATGAAGCCGGGGTTCTGTTGACCCTTTGTTTTGCCGATTGTGTCCCGCTTTTTTTCATTGCACCCGGGTCGAGGATGATTGGGGCTGGCCATGCAGGTTGGAAGGGAACTGTTAGGCAAATTGCCCGGGAGATGATTATGGCATGGGAACAGGAAGGAATAGGGCCTGAGGAGATTTTTGTCGCTATTGGGCCATCAATCTGCAAAAAATGTTATATTGTGGATAATCATGTCATTAACTTGGTGGAAAATATACTAGAAGATGTCGATAGAAAACCATATAATTTAATTAGTGGAAATCAATATAGTTTAGACTTGCGAGATGCTAATGTGCAAATACTTCTAAAGGCTGGAGTACCAGAAAAAAACATTGTCGTAACAGATTTATGCACAAGCTGCGACGAACAGTTTTTTTCTCATCGCCGTGACCATGGAAGTACTGGAAGAATGTTAAGCTTTATTGGTTGGAAGGAGATTTGAGAAAGAAAATGAAAGTGGCAGCAAAGCTAGAACAAGTAAGACAGCAAATTGAGGAGTCATGCCGGAAGGCTGGACGGAATCCTGAGGAAGTGACAGTTATTGCTGTTACCAAATATGTAAGTACCGATAGGGCTGTCGAGGCCTTGGAGGCAGGCATTACGAATCTTGGCGAAAATCGTGATGAAGGATTGCTGGAAAAATGGCAGGTACTAGCGGACAAGCCTGTATGGCATTTTATCGGAACACTGCAAAGTAGAAAGGTAAAAAACATTATTGATAAAGTGGAGTATATACATTCCTTGGACCGACTGTCATTGGCAGAAGAAATTAACAAACGTGCTGGTCACGTCACGAACTGTTTGATTCAAGTAAACGTCTCTGGAGAAGAATCGAAGCATGGGGTAGCACCCGATAAAGTCATCGACTTTATTGAATCACTTCGTTACTATCAAAATATAAGGGTCGCAGGTTTAATGACGATGGCGCCATTAACTGACGATGAAGAGTTACTTAGAAACTGCTTCCGCGGATTAAAAAAATTACGTGACCAAATTCAATCACTACAATATGAATTTGCTCCATGTACCGAGCTGTCAATGGGGATGTCAAATGATTTTGCAATTGCAATCGAAGAGGGAGCAACGATGGTAAGAATCGGTACAGCACTAGTTGGTGAAGATGATTAGGGGAGAAGAAGATGACACTAAAATCAAAATTAAAAACCTTTTTCTTTTTAGATGATGATTTCGATGATAACCGTGATGATTATGTTCCAGCTCAACCAGCTCAAGAACCAATCAAACAAAAAAGACAGGCGGTAAAGAGCCAGAATGTAGTCAGTCTGCAAAGCGTTCAAAAAACGGCGAATCCAGCAAACACTGGTACTGCCGCAAAGGCATCAAAGGTTATCTTAGTAGAACCGAATTCCAGTTCCGAAGTCACCGAGATTGCCGAGCATTTGAAGAGCCGCCGCGCAGTTGTTGTCAATCTACAGCGGATTGAACATCAGGAAGGCAGACAAATTGTCGACTTTTTAAGTGGGGTTGTTTATGCTCTCGGTGGTGACATGCAAAAAATTGGCGCCAGTATTTTCCTATGTACTCCTGATAATGTAGAGGTGTCTGGGAACATTTCGGAGCTTTTTCCGGAATAACAGAATCAGAATAAGAGGTGATAAAATAAATGGATATCATTTTTGGGTTATTGCAAAGGCTTATTCAAATATACTCATGGGCATTAATTATCTACATTTTGATGTCTTGGTTTCCGAATGCCAGAGAATCATCAATTGGCCAATTTCTTTCGAGAATTTGCGAGCCATATTTGGAGCCGTTCAGAAGGTTTATTCCGCCGCTTGGCATGATTGATATTTCTCCGATTGTAGCGTTTCTTGTCCTTAACTTTGCCCAAAGCGGCTTGCATAGTGTCTATCTTTGGCTAGCTTAATACTGATTGATTAGGTTGTGTTTGCCCCGATGAATATTTATCAGCATTTCCGCCCCGAAGAACGGGAATATATTGACCAGGTGTTACATTGGAAGAACTCTGTCGAAACCCGGTACGCTCCTAAACTGACGGATTTTCTTGATCCTAGAGAACAGCAGATTTTAAAAATCCTTGTTGGTGAGAATGGAGACGTGAAATATTCCCTTTTTGGCGGAAGTCATCATGCAGAAAGAAAAAGAGCCTTGCTGTTTCCTGACTATATGGCTCCAACTGACGAAGATTTTCAAATTGCCTTATTTGAAATCTCGTATCCAAAGAAATTTGTCACGATTGAGCATCGTCAGGTGCTTGGAACGCTGATGTCGCTTGGATTAAAACGAGGAAAATTCGGTGATATATTGATGAACGATCAACAGGGCCAATTCTTTGCAGCCAGGGAAGTTGGAGATTACATAAAAAGTAACGTTGAATCGATAGGCAAAGCAGGGGTGAAATTGACCGAAATAAACGCTGAGCAGGCGATTTCTTTAGAAGAACATTGGGAGGAAACTGATTTAACAGTATCATCCTTACGTTTGGATGCTGTTATTTCTGGTGCTTGCAATCTATCAAGACAAAAATCCCTAAGCTTTATCCAAGCCGGCCTGGTCAAAGTTAACTGGACGGCAATTGAAAATCCTGCCTTCCAATGTGAAGCCGGGGATATAATCTCAGTTCGGGGCTATGGAAGGGTAAAACTCATTGGGCTGGATGGAAAAACAAAAAAAGAAAAATGGCGAATCACGGTTGGGAAAATAAAATAATTAATTTTTATGCAGGAAATTCGAAAAACTTGTCGAATACTTCCTATTACATAGCAGTACAGATTGTATGGAGGTGGCATTATGCCGTTAACACCGTTGGATATTCACAATAAGGAATTTAATAAGGGATTTAGAGGGTATGACGAGGATGAAGTTAATGAATTTCTTGATCAAGTAATCAAGGATTATGAATTGGTCCTTCGCGAGAAAAAGGAATTGGAAGAGCGCCTGCACGATATGCAAGAGCGTTTAGGGCATTTTACCACGATTGAGGAAACATTGAACAAATCGATTGTGATTGCACAAGAAGCCGGGGAAGAGGTAAAACGGAACGCTCAAAAGGAAGCAAAGCTGATTGTTAAGGAAGCGGAGAAAAATGCCGACCGGATTGTGAATGAATCCCTTTCTAAAGCAAGAAGAGTTGCATTAGAAATTGAAGATTTAAAGAAACAGTCGAAGATTTTCCGTACCCGTTTTAAAATGCTGATTGAAGCCCAGCTGGATATGTTGAATACAGATGATTGGGATCACCTGTTGGAATATGAAGTGGATGCAACAGAATTAAAACTGCACGAAGAAGAAGATTCATTAGCTTGACGAATACCGCTATAATAGCATATAATTTCTTAACAGCTATATAGAATGAACATTGACGATGACAGGGACAGTACAATTTTTCATAAAAGCTTTATTAGCGAGCTGGGGAGGGTGCAAGCCCGGCAGAGCGGAGAAATTGGAACATCACCCTTGAGTTCTATGGTTGAACATCCGTTGTTGGAAAGAGTAAACCAAGCGTGGGATTCACGTTACGAATTGACGAAGAGGATAGAATCTTGGAATGATTCTATTTATCAGGGTGGTACCGCGGGAATAAACCTTCTCGTCCCTATTTGGGATGAGAAGGTTTTTTTATTGAAAAAAATGGTCATTCTGTTCAATAGAAAGGTAATGGAGGATAGGAAAAATGGAATATAAAGATACGTTGTTAATGCCGAAAACGGAGTTTCCGATGCGTGGCAATCTGCCGCAAAGAGAACCTGATGTTCAGGCAAAATGGGAAGAAATGAATATTTACCAAAAGGTCCAGGAGCGGACGAAAGGGCGTCCGCTGTTTGTCCTGCATGATGGCCCGCCTTATGCGAATGGCGATATCCATATTGGTCATGCTTTAAACAAAATTTTGAAGGATTTTATTGTCCGTTATAAATCGATGAGCGGTTTTCAAGCGCCTTATGTTCCAGGGTGGGATACACATGGATTGCCAATAGAACAAGCTTTAACGAACAAAGGGGTCAAACGAAAGGAAATGACTGTAGCGGATTTCCGCAAGCTCTGTACGGAATATGCTTTGGAACAAATCGATAATCAACGAACCCAATTCAAACGGCTTGGTGTCCGTGGTGATTGGGTCAATCCTTATATTACTCTTAAACCGGAATATGAGGCACAGCAAATTAAGGTTTTCGGAGAAATGGCGAAAAAGGGCTATATTTATAAAGGCCTTAAGCCGGTTTATTGGTCCCCATCAAGTGAATCAGCCCTTGCTGAAGCGGAAATTGAATATCAAGATAAACGCTCAGCGTCTATTTATGTAGGTTTTCAGGTAAAGGACGGCAAAGATGTCCTTGATCAAGACACGCAAATTGTCATTTGGACAACAACTCCATGGACAATTCCGGCAAACCTCGGCATTTCAGTGCACCCAGACCTTACCTATGTGGTGGTTTCTGTAAATGGTCAGAAATATGTCGTTGCCGAGGCATTATTGGAAGCTGTAACGAAGGAAGTCGGCTGGGAACAGCCAACTGTAGTTAAAAAGGTAAAGGGATCACAGCTGGAATACATTGTAGCCACACACCCTCTTTACAAGCGTGATTCACTTGTCATGCTCGGTGAGCATGTTACAACCGATGCTGGTACGGGCTGCGTTCATACAGCTCCAGGGCACGGGGAAGATGACTTCCATGTTGGTCAAAAATACGGCTTGGATGTCCTGAACCCTGTTGACGATAAGGGCTATATGACCAGTGAAGCTCCGGGATTTGAAGGGATATTTTATGATGAGGCGAATAAACCAATCACACAGGCATTGGAAGAAGCAGGCGCCTTACTAAAGTTATCCTTTATTACCCACTCTTATCCACATGATTGGAGAACGAAAAAACCGGTTATTTTCCGGGCTACTGCTCAGTGGTTTGCATCGATTAAAGATTTCCGGAATGAACTTTTGGATGCAATCAAAGAAACTAAATTTGTTCCTGCTTGGGGAGAAACCCGCCTGTTTAACATGGTTCGCGACCGCGGTGATTGGTGTATTTCGCGCCAGCGGGTTTGGGGCGTGCCAATCCCAGTATTTTATGCGGAAAACGGTGAAGAAATTATTACCGATGAAACGATTAATCATGTTTCAGAACTATTCCGTCAATTTGGTTCTAATGTTTGGTTTGAACGGGAAGCAAAAGACCTGCTTCCAGAAGGCTTCACCCATCACGGAAGTCCAAATGGAATTTTCACGAAGGAAACAGATATTATGGATGTTTGGTTTGACTCCGGTTCCTCGCATCAAGCGGTCTTGCTTGAAAGAGAAGATCTCGTACGTCCGGCCGATTTATACTTAGAAGGTTCAGACCAATATCGCGGCTGGTTTAACTCTTCCTTATCGACAGCAGTCGCTGTAACGGGCACCGCTCCATATAAAGGCGTGCTAAGCCATGGTTTCGTGCTTGATGGTGAAGGCAGAAAAATGAGTAAATCATTAGGTAATGTTGTCGTGCCAGCGAAGGTTATGAATCAATTAGGGGCGGATATACTGCGTCTTTGGGTGGCTTCAGTTGATTATCAAGCCGATGTTCGCGTTTCAGATGCCATTCTGAAGCAAGTAGCGGAAGTATACCGCAAAATCCGCAATACCTTCCGTTTCTTATTAGGGAATTTGGCTGATTTTGACCCGGCTGTAAATAAAGTTGCATATGAAAACTTGCGTGAAGTCGATCAATTTATGCTGGTGAAATTAAATAAGCTGGTAAAAAATGTCCGTCATGGTTACGAACATTATGAGTTTGCCGGCATTTACCACGCGATTAATAATTTCTGCACCCTTGATCTAAGTGCTTTCTATCTTGATTTTGCCAAGGATGTCCTATATATTGAAGCACATGACCACCATGAGCGCCGGGCAATTCAAACAGTGCTTTACGAGTCGTTGGTTGCTTTGACAAAATTGGTGTCGCCAATTCTATCTCATACAGCTGATGAAGTATGGCAGTACATTCCGAAGGTTCAGGAGGAAAGTGTTCAGTTGACAGATATGCCTGAATACCAGGAACTTGATGGAGCCGAGGCACTGGAAGAAAAATGGTCTGCATTTATGAGGCTTCGCGATGATGTCTTAAAAGCACTGGAAGAGGCACGTAACGCCAAAGTGATTGGCAAATCATTAACCGCGAAGGTTACCTTATATGTAAACGATAAGACCAAAGCCTTGTTGGATTCCATTGACGAAAATCTGAACCAGTTATTTATCGTATCTGCATTTGAGGTTGCCGGAACGTATGAAAAGCCTCCTGAAAATGCAGTTAAACTGGATACCGCCGCAATTGTCGTAACAAAAGCGGATGGAGAGATATGCGAACGCTGCTGGGTTGTTACACCTGAGGTTGGTCAAGATTCGGAGCATCCAACCCTTTGCCCTCGATGTGCACATGTCGTGAAAGAAAATTACACACACTTGGCATAAGGTTTTTTAGACCCTGTACACACGTACAGGGTTTTAATTTTTTCCTGCATAGTCAATAGTTGACCGTGATGTTAAATGTTGCACCGTGTCGCCATAAAGGACCGGGATATAATATAACAAATGACAAAACGGAGGTAGTTAACACTATGAATGCCATGCAGGAAAAGATGTTTCTCGAACTCCGTCTAACGAAGACTGAAATCGAACATTCATTAAAAGACAAATCTAAACAAGATTGGCTTACAAAGATTCTTAAAGAGGAACTTACTGATGTTGATGAAGCCATCCGGAAAATGGAAGCCGGTAAGTATGGTGAATGTGAAATTTCAGGAGAATTAATACCCGAAGATTTATTGATGTTGATCCCCACCATTCGTTGCAAAAAGGATTCAGATCTATTAGAGAATTACTACAAAAAACCAATCTCTTCATCATTTTTATAATGTTAATTGTCCTAACGCGATTAAGTGTGCTAAAATTCTAAAGAAGTATGAGTGTTAGTTGTGGAGGTATTTCTTAGTGTTTTATTATTTAATCGCGGTTTTTATTATCCTTTTGGATCAAGTTACAAAATGGTTAATAGTAAAAAACATGTTTCTTGGGGAAAGTATTCCGATTATTGATGGAGTCCTATATATAACTTCCCACCGGAACCGGGGGGCAGCATGGGGAATTCTCCAAGGGCAGATGTGGCTGTTTTATTTGATCACCATTATTGTCATTGCCGGGATTGTGTATTATATACATAAAGCGGCCAAAGATAAATGGTTGTTGGGAGTCTCCCTAGCCTTTATGCTGGGTGGAGCAATCGGAAATTTTATTGACCGGGTTATGCGCAAAGAAGTCGTTGACTTTATTCATACGTATATTTTTAGCTATAATTTCCCTGTATTTAACATCGCAGACTCCGCTTTAGTTATTGGTGTTGTACTGCTGATGATACAAATGCTGCTTGAAGAGAGAGAATCAAAGGAGAAATCTTATGGAGAAAATGGTACACACCATTCTTGAACAACAAAAAGGTGACAGAATTGATAAGGTCCTATCAGGCCTAAATGAAGAATGGTCACGCACCCAAGTACAGCAATGGATTAAGGATGGAAATGTACTTGTAAATGGGCAAATTGTAAAAACCAATTATAAATGCAGCCTGAATGATCAAATTGAAATTACGATACCGGACCCGGAAGTACTGGATGTAATTCCAGAGGAAATGAACCTGGATATTTATTATGAAGATCATGATGTCCTGGTTGTCAATAAACCAAAAGGAATGGTCGTTCATCCTGCTCCCGGCCATTTGTACGGAACGCTTGTAAATGGACTGATGGCTCACTGCAAGGATTTGTCCGGCATCAACGGAGTGTTAAGGCCTGGAATAGTTCATCGAATTGATAAAGATACCTCAGGACTGTTAATGGTGGCCAAAAATGATATGGCCCATGAAAGCCTTGTTAATCAATTGGTCGAAAAAACAGTTACCCGTAAGTACAAAGCGATTGTTCATGGCGTTATACCTCATGATGTCGGCACGATTGATGCTCCGCTTGGGAGGGACCAAAAGGATCGGCAAAGCATGGCCGTTGTTGATAATGGCAAGCATGCTGTTACCCATTTTCGTGTGCTGGAACGTTTTAACGATTTTACTTTTATCGAGTGTCAGCTGGAAACAGGGAGAACCCATCAAATTCGTGTCCATATGAAATATATCGGCTACCCGCTCGCCGGGGATCCAAAGTATGGTCCGAAAAAAACACTGGGTTTTAACGGGCAGGTGCTGCATGCGGGTGTCCTTGGATTTACCCATCCGAGAACCGGCGAATACTTAGAATTTGAAGCACCGCTGCCTGCCGATTATGAACAGTTGTTGAATCAATTGCGAAATAATCGTTGACACGAGAAAACAGATAAAGTAAGATAGCTATAGTCAAATATGCCTTTAATTCAGTCCCGTGAGGCTGAGAAGGGTCGGTTAATATGTAAGGATACCTTTAACTGTACACCTCTCGCCGAAATCGGTGAGAGGTTTTATTTTTATTAAAAGCAGGTGAAGAAATGAGCCAAAAAGCGTTAGTTCTTGATGAGCAGGCAATCAGCAGAGCGTTGACCAGGATTGCTCATCAAATTATCGAAAAAAATAAAGGAATCGAAGAATGTGTACTCGTCGGTATTCGCACAAGAGGCATCCATATTGCAAGACGTCTTGCTTCTAAAATTGAGGAGATTGAAGGAAGTCCAATTGGGGTAGGAGAACTCGATATTACGCTATACCGGGATGACCTGACGAAGAAAACGGAAAACCAAGAACCTCTCGTAAAGGGATCTGATATTCCGTTTGATATTAATGAAAAAAAGGTGATCCTTGTCGACGACGTGTTATATACAGGAAGAACTGTGAGAGCGGGGCTTGATGCGCTAATTGACCTAGGTCGTCCAGCAGCCATCCAGCTTGCAGTCCTTGTTGATCGCGGCCATCGTGAGCTGCCAATTAGAGCAGATTATGTCGGAAAAAACATTCCAACATCAAGCAGTGAGAAGATTGTTGTAGAACTGGCTGAAGTTGACAAGTTAGACCAAGTAAGCATTTATGACAAGTAAATAGAAGCCCTTTTTAAAAGCAGTCCAGTGAGGCTGACAAAGGGGAAAAGGCTATCTCAATTTTTTGGCCATTCCACCCTCTTTGTCCCTCTGTGGCATTGAGGGTTTTTTTATGGATAGTTGAGAACAATAAAGAAAAAATATTTTAAATTCAGAGGAGATTATCATGAGCAATAAACCAATCCTAGACGTAAATGAAATGCCAAAACCAACGCAATGGTTGACATTAAGCTTGCAGCACTTATTCGCGATGTTCGGGGCGACCATCCTAGTCCCATATCTCGTCGGACTTGATCCGGCAATTGCCTTGATCTCAAGCGGTTTGGGTACATTGGCATTTTTATTAATAACAAAAATGCAGGTTCCCGCCTATCTTGGTTCTTCCTTTGCCTTCATCACACCGGTGATTGCCGCCAAAGCGGCCGGAGGCCCTGGAGGGGCGATGATTGGAACGTTCATGGCCGGACTTGTTTATGGAATTATCGCCCTGATTATTAGCAAAGCAGGCTACCGCTGGATTATGAATTTGCTTCCGCCGGTAGTGGTTGGGCCGATTATTATCATCATTGGCTTATCTGTAGCGCCAACAGCAGTTGACATGGCGATGAATAACTCGGCAGGAAAATACAGCATGCTCCATTTCTCGGTGGCATTAGTTACTTTAGCGGCAACGATTATCTTCTCGATTTATGCTAAAAAAATCTTCAGCATTATCCCGATTCTTGCCGGTATCGTCGTCGGTTACATTTATGCTTTGATTGTGGGGATTGTTGATTTTAAGCCAGTAATCGATGCAAATTGGTTTGAGATGCCAAACTTCGTTATTCCGTTTGTCAGCTATAAGGTTCAATTTAGCTGGGATATCTTCTGGCTGATGGTACCTGTTGCAATTGTAACGATTTCTGAACATATTGGACACCAGTTAATTCTGAGTAAAGTAGTTGGCCGGGACTATATTAAAGAACCAGGCCTGCACCGTTCGATTTTGGGTGATGGTACGGCAACCTTGATTTCCGCTTTGGTCGGTGGACCGCCAAAGACAACCTATGGTGAAAATATTGGTGTACTGGCAATTACCCGGGTTTATAGCGTGTATGTCCTCGCAGGAGCAGCAGTACTGGCCATTGTGTTCGGGTTTGTTGGCAAAATAACTGCCTTAATTCATTCCATCCCGACGCCTGTAATGGGCGGTGTGTCAATCCTCCTATTTGGAATCATTGCTTCTTCAGGACTCCGAATGCTCGTTGACAGCAAAATTGATTTCGATGATAAACGAAACCTTGTTATTGCATCGGTCATTCTTATCATCGGACTTGGCGGGGCAATCGTAAAACTGCCGTTTAAAGATATTGTAATCCAGGGAATGGCTTTAGCTGCGATTATCGGTGTAGTGTTAAACCTCATTCTTCCTGGGCGTCCAGCAGTTAATGACAATATGTTCGAAAATGAAGAAGCGGAAAAAAATCGAAAAACAGCTTAATAACACGATAAGAACGACCTTTTAAATGAAGTCCAGAGAGGCTTATAAGGGTGTAGGAATCGAAGTGTTGAATGGAACCATTCCAAACTTCTGATTACTTGTGATCAATTTTTACACCCTGGTCTGGTTAGATCAGGGTATTTTTTTTACTTACATAAAGGTGGGGAAAAGGATGCTGAATCATTTATTAACGACGAATGAGTTAAAGGCTGAAGAGATATACCGAATCCTCGATGATGCCCAAAACTTTGCCAATGGAATGACCTGGCGCCCGGAGAGTAAAATGTTTGCCGCTAATCTCTTTTTTGAAAATAGCACGAGAACGAAGTGCAGTTTTGAAGTTGCACAGAGAAAATTGGGTTTGGGTGTAATTCCGTTTGAAGTCCAAACTTCAAGCGTGCAAAAGGGTGAGACGCTTTATGATACGGTGAAGACACTCGAAGCCATTGGCGTCAATACGATTGTTATTCGTCACAGCCAAGATCGCTATTTTGACGAGTTGATTGAGAAAATAAATATTCCACTGATTAATGGAGGAGATGGCTGCGGCCATCATCCGACACAATCCCTCCTTGACCTCTTAACCATCAAACAAGAATTTGGCACATTTTCTGGATTGAAAATTGCCATCATCGGGGATATCAGACATAGCAGGGTCGCCCGTTCCAATGCCGATGCCTTGACACGGCTAGGCGGTGATGTCATCTTCTCAGGTCCTGAAGAATGGTTTGACAGCCACAGTCTGCATACATCCCGTTTTATTCCAATTGATGAAGCGACTAGAGAAGCTGATGTTGTGATGCTGCTCCGCGTTCAGCATGAGCGGCATCAAAAGAAGGGAAGCTATACAGCAGCCCAATACCACCAAAAATTCGGCTTGACATTAGAGCGGGAAAGAAGCATGAAGCCGCGCAGCATTATTATGCATCCTGCCCCGGTTAATCGAAATGTTGAAATTGCCGATAGCCTAGTAGAATGCAAGCGTTCGAGAATCTTTAAGCAAATGGAAAATGGCGTGTTTGTCAGAATGGCTGTCCTAAAAAGAGCATTAGAAAGTATAAACGGAGGGGTTACAAATGAAACTACTTATTCAGAACGCCAATTATATAGCGTATGACGGACAACAGAAACAGTCTGATATTTTAATAGAAAATGGAATCATCACTAAAATCGATAAAAAAATTGAAAGTAACGTGGACCACAAAATGGATGCAGCAGGATTATTAGTTTCACCAGGTTTTATCGACCTTCACGTTCACCTCCGCGAACCCGGCGGCGAGAAAAAAGAAACCATCGCCACCGGTACAATGGCCGCGGCGAGAGGCGGGTTTACCACTATTGCCAACATGCCAAATACTCGTCCTGTGCCTGACAGCGAAACCACAATGGACGACTTACAAAAAAGGATTAGAGAGACTGCAAATGTCCGGGTCCTTCCGTATGCCTCGATTACGACGAGACAATTGGGTCAGGAATTGACAGACTTTGCCGCGTTAAAGGCAGCAGGGGCATTTGCGTTTACTGAAGATGGTGTCGGGGTTCAGTCAGCGGGGATGATGCTCCAAGCAATGAAAAGAGCTGCCCAACTAGATATGGCCATTGTTGCTCACTGTGAGGATAATACCTTAATCAATAAAGGCTGTGTCCATGAGGGCTCATTTTCTAAACAAAATGGCTTAAACGGAATTCCTTCGGTGTGTGAAGCGGTGCAAATTGCCCGTGATGTCTTACTTGCAGAGGCAGCAGGCTGCCACTATCATGTATGCCATGTCAGTACGAAAGAGTCCGTCAGAGTTATCAGAGACGCAAAACGTGCGGGTATTAAGGTCACTGCCGAAGTCACCCCCCACCACTTGTTATTAACGCAAGACGATATCCCGGGACTTGATGCAAATTTTAAAATGAATCCGCCATTGCGTGATGCTGCCGATCGTGAAGCGTTAATCCAAGGTCTTCTCGATGGAACGCTAGATTTTATCGCCACCGACCACGCACCGCACACAGAGGCAGAGAAAAGCGAAGGGATGGAACTTGCCCCATTCGGAATCGTTGGATTGGAAACAGCCTTCCCGCTGCTATATACACATCTTGTCTTGAAAAATATTATCTCTTTGGAGCAGTTACTATATTACCTAACTCAGAAGCCGGCGGCCGCCTTCAACTTGCCATATGGAAAAATCGCTGAAGGGGCACCAGCCGATCTTGTATTGTTAAACCTGCATGAAGAACGGAAAATTGACCCTAAGGAATTTTTATCAAAAGGAAAAAATACCCCATTTGCTGGCTGGAACTGCAAAGGCTGGCCGGTACTGACCATCGCGGCAGGGGACGTAGTTTGGGAAAAAGGAAGTGTGACAGCATGAAAGCACAGTTGATTTTGGAAGATGGAACAATTTTTATTGGTGAAGGATTTGGAAGTCACATGGATACCATCGGTGAGGTGGTGTTTAATACAGGAATGACGGGATATCAGGAAATTTTGTCAGACCCATCCTACTGCGGACAAATCGTCATGCTTACATATCCGCTAATCGGAAATTACGGGATTAACCGGGATGATTTTGAATCCATTAATCCGGCAGTAAAAGGGTTCATTGTCAAGGAAGTCTGTGATTATCCGTCAAACTGGAGAAGTGAATTCACAATTGATGAGTATTTTAAAATGAAAAATATCCCTGGTATCGCCGGAATTGATACCCGCAAATTAACGAGAATCATTCGCCAGTACGGCACATTAAAGGGAGCCATTTGCAGCATTGACAATGATCGTGATGAAGTCATGAGGAAATTACGCCAGACAAGGCTGCCAATTGATCAAGTCCGCAGAGTATCAACGAAAAATCCATACCCAAGTCCGGGCCGCGGCAAAAGGATTGTTGTCGTTGATTTTGGCATGAAGCACGGAATCCTCCGGGAACTCAATAATCGCGGCTGTGATGTCATTGTGGTTCCGTACCATATGACAGCAGATGAAATCATGAAGTTGCGTCCGGACGGCGTGATGCTGACCAATGGCCCTGGGGACCCAAAAGATGTTCCGGAAGGGGTCCAAATGATTAAAGAAATACTCGGTAGAGTTCCTTTATTCGGCATCTGCCTTGGCCACCAATTATTTGCCCTAGCTTGCGGAGCCGACACCCAGCGGATGAAATTCGGCCACCGCGGTTCAAATCATCCGGTAAAAGATTTGGCCACCGGAAAAATTGCGATTACGTCGCAAAACCACGGTTATACCGTTGATGGGAAATCAATTTCTAATACGCGGCTGCAAATCACCCATATTGCTATAAACGATGAGACTGTTGAAGGGTTAAAGCACTTAGACTATCCTGCCTTTACGGTTCAATATCACCCGGAGGCCTCTCCAGGTCCGGAGGATGCCAACAGTTTATTTGATAGATTCCTAGCGATGATTGAAGCACAAAAACAGGAGGTTTCTTCCCATGCCTAAACGTACAGATATTAACTCCATCCTGGTAATCGGTTCAGGCCCAATTGTCATCGGCCAAGCGGCAGAATTTGATTATGCCGGAACCCAGGCCTGTCTTGCACTGAAAGAAGAAGGCTACCGTGTCATTCTTGTAAACTCGAACCCAGCGACAATCATGACAGATACCGAAATTGCCGATGCAGTCTATATAGAACCACTGACAGTCGAATTTGTCAGCCGGATTATCCGTAGGGAGCGTCCCGACGCACTTGTCGCAACTCTAGGCGGCCAAACAGGATTAAACCTTGCTGTTGAACTAAATAAGTCAGGTGTCCTTGAGGAGTGCGGTGTTGAAATTCTTGGAACCAAGCTGTCTGCCATTCACCAAGCGGAAGACAGGGAATTATTCCGAGATTTAATGAATGAGCTAAATGAGCCTGTTCCTGAAAGTGAGATTGTCCATGAATTAGAGGAGGCAGTTGCATTCGTTGAAAAAATTGGCTTTCCGGTCATCGTCCGTCCGGCGTTTACATTGGGTGGAACAGGCGGCGGCATCTGCGAGACTATGGAGGAACTCCAGGAAATTGTGACCAGCGGCTTGAAAAACAGCCCTGTTCATCAATGTTTGCTTGAAAAAAGCATCGCAGGCTACAAGGAAATTGAATATGAAGTTATGCGCGATTCAGGCGATAATGCGATTGTCGTTTGTAATATGGAAAACATTGACCCGGTTGGGGTCCACACCGGTGATTCTATAGTTGTCGCTCCGAGCCAAACCCTGAGCGACCGAGAATATCAATTGCTGCGAAATGTATCCTTGAAAATCATTCGTGCCCTTGGAATCGAAGGCGGCTGTAACGTCCAGCTGGCATTGGATCCCTATAGCTTCGATTACTATATTATCGAAGTCAATCCGCGCGTAAGCCGTTCCTCAGCACTGGCATCAAAAGCAACCGGATACCCAATTGCCAAGCTTGCCGCCAAAATTGCTGTAGGACTGACACTGGATGAAATGATGAACCCGGTCACTGGCAAAACCTATGCCAGCTTTGAACCGGCCCTTGATTACGTCGTTACTAAAATCCCAAGATGGCCGTTTGATAAATTTGAATCCGGCAACCGCTCGCTTGGAACGCAAATGAAGGCAACCGGTGAAGTAATGGCCATCGGCCGTAATTTTGAAGAGTCGCTGCTAAAAGCGATTCGCTCATTGGAAGCGGGGGTCTATCACTTTGAATTAAACGATGCTGCTGAAATTGATAACGAACTATTGGAGAAACGAATTCATAAAGCAGGCGACGAGCGTCTGTTCTATATTGCCGAAGCATTGAAACGCGGGTTTACAATTGAGGATATCCATGAGTGGAGCAAAATCGACCTGTTTTTCCTGAAGAAGATGGAAGGCATTATTGAACTCGAGACAAGGCTTTGTCAACATCCATTTCATGGGGAGCTTCTGCTGGAGGCGAAGCAAAAAGGGTTTACCGATAGAAAAATTGCCGAGCTGTGGGAGAGCACAGAATCCGAAATCCATTACCTCCGAAAGCAAAAAGGGATGCTTCCGGTATATAAAATGGTTGATACTTGTGCTGCCGAGTTTGAATCAGAAACGCCATATTACTACGGCACCTATGAAGAAGAGAATGAGTCGATTGTTACGAACCGCGACAGTGTGATTGTCCTCGGTTCCGGTCCAATTAGAATTGGCCAGGGGATTGAGTTTGATTATGCAACGGTTCACTCAGTAAAAGCGATAAAAGAAGCAGGCTATGAGGCTATTATCATCAACAATAATCCCGAGACGGTTTCAACCGACTTTAGCATCTCCGACAAGCTATATTTTGAACCGCTGACCATCGAAGATGTTATGCACATCATTGAACTGGAACAGCCGGTCGGAGTGGTCGTTCAATTTGGCGGCCAAACAGCGATTAACCTCGCTGCTGGTCTAGCCCAAAATGGCGTTAAAATCCTTGGAACCAGTCTAGAAGACCTGGACCGTTCCGAAGATCGGGATAAATTTGAACATACATTGCAGCAGTTAAATATTCCGCAGCCGCTTGGAAAAACAGCGTTATCGGTCGATGAGGCAGTACTGATTGCTGAAGAGATTGGTTATCCGGTGTTAATCCGACCATCTTACGTGCTTGGCGGCCGGGCGATGGAAATTGTATATCAGAAGGAAGAATTGCTGCGATATATGGAACACGCGGTCAGAATTAATCCAGAGCATCCCGTTCTGATTGACCGTTACTTAACAGGCAAAGAGATTGAAGTTGATGCAATTTCTGATGGAGAAAATGTTCTGATTCCAGGAATCTTGGAGCATATCGAACGAGCCGGAGTCCATTCAGGCGATTCGATTGCTGTTTACCCGCCGCAAACACTGTCTGCGGAAGTAATACAAAAGCTTGTGAATTATACAGAAAAATTAGCCATTGGGCTAAAAATTGTCGGTCTGTTAAATATTCAATATGTCGTCACCGGAAACGAAGTGTTCGTTCTCGAAGTAAATCCACGATCGAGCCGGACCGTCCCATTTTTAAGTAAAATCACCAACGTTCCAATGGCAAAAATCGCAACAAAGGCCATCCTGGGTCGCTCACTGCCGGAACAAGGCTATCCAACTGGTCTAGTGCCGGAAAAGACGGGAGTTTTTGTAAAGGTGCCGGTATTTTCGTTTGCCAAGCTTCGGAGTGTTGACATCAGCCTGGGACCTGAAATGAAATCGACCGGTGAGGTAATGGGGAAGGATATAACACTTGAAAAGGCGCTTTACAAAGGCCTGGTTGCGTCCGGGATGAATATTCAAAAGTTCGGCACGGTTTTATTCACAGTCGCCGACAAAGATAAAGCAGAATGCATAAGGCTGGCCAAAAGATTTGCAGCAGGCGGCTACCGTTTAATGGCAACAAGTGGTACGGCAGCCGTCCTCCAAGCCGAAGGACTTCAAGTAAAGGTTGTAGAAAAAATTGGCTGTGAAGGAACGACGTTATTGGATGTCATTCACCAGGGTGAGGCACAATTGATCATCAATACATTAACAAAAGGTAAACAGCCACAGCGGGACGGGTTCAGAATTCGCCGTGAGGCTGTTGAAAATGGTGTCCCATGCTTAACTTCGCTTGATACCGCCAATGCGATCCTGAACATTATTGAATCAATGAATTTTTCTGCTGAGCCAATGGCAGCGGCAGAAAAGGAGGCAGTTTTGGCATGATTAGAAAAGAGTTAGGAACAGTAATCAGCCAAAAGGAAATTGCCCCAGATATTTTTGAATTAACACTACAAGCCCAATTGGTCAGTGAGATACAAGCACCAGGTCAGTTTGTCCATATTCGCGTTGGAAAGGGCTGGGATCCGCTGCTCAGGAGACCAATCAGCATTGCTTCGTTCAATAAAGCACAACAGCGATTTACAATGATTTACCGCAGGGAGGGGAAAGGCACCACGCTGATGTCAGAAATGGTGCCAGGTATGAAGCTTGATATCCTCGGCCCGCTGGGAAATGGTTTTCCGGTTGATGAAGTTTTCACGGGGGATACTGCTCTGCTCGTCGGCGGAGGCATCGGTGTCCCGCCACTTTACGAACTTTCTAAACAATTATCGTCAAAGGGTGTAAAAGTGGTCCACGTCCTCGGGTTTCAAACGGAAAGTGCTGTCTTTTATGAGAATGAATTTTCACATACTGGAGAGACATATGTTGCCACAGTTGACGGTTCCTACGGGACAAAAGGCTTTGTCACCGATGTGATGGCGGGCTTTCAGTTTGATAGTATTTATGCATGCGGACCGACACCAATGTTAAAAGCATTGGAGGACCGCTACTCGGATAAAAAGATGTTTTTATCATTGGAAGAGCGGATGGGCTGCGGGATTGGCGCCTGCTTTGCCTGTGTCTGTAAGAAAGCGGATGACTCTACAGGTGTTGCCTATAAGAAAGTCTGCAGTGATGGGCCGGTATTTCGGGCCGGGGAGGTAGTATTATGAGCACTTTAAATATTGACTTGCCAGGCTTATCGTTGAAAAATCCAATCATGCCGGCATCGGGCTGTTTCGGTTTTGGCCGTGAATACAGCCAGTTTTATGATTTAAGTGTCCTTGGCGCGATTATGATTAAAGCCACAACAGTGGAACCAAGGTTTGGCAATCCAACCCCAAGAGTGGCGGAAACATCGGCAGGAATGCTGAATGCAATTGGACTGCAAAATCCCGGTCTTGAAAAAGTACTCGCTGAAGAACTTCCATGGCTGGAGCAGTATGACGTACCGATCATTGCAAATGTCGCTGGTTCCTCAGAAGAAGACTATGTAGCGGTCGCCAGGGAAATGGCTCTAGCGCCAAATGTTCAAGCACTTGAACTAAATATTTCCTGCCCAAATGTCAAAACAGGCGGGATTGCTTTTGGGACGATTCCTGAAGTGGCCAAGGTATTGACCAGAAAAGTGAAGGAAGCATCCGAGGTACCGGTTTACGTGAAGTTGTCTCCGAATGTCACCAATATCGTTGAAATGGCTAAGGCTGTTGAAGCCGGCGGTGCAGACGGAATTACGATGATTAATACGCTTGTTGGGATGAGGCTCGATTTGAAAACAGGCAAGCCGATTCTGGCCAATCGTACTGGAGGTCTGTCTGGCCCAGCTGTTAAGCCGGTAGCCATTCGAATGATTTATGAAGTGAGTCAAGCAGTGGATTTACCCATTATCGGCATGGGCGGGATTACGTCGGCTGAAGATGTGATTGAGTTCTTTTATGCCGGAGCGAGTGCAGTTGCGATAGGGACGGCTAACTTTGTAGATCCGTTTGTTTGTCCAACTATTATTAATGAATTGCCACAATTGCTGCACCAATTAGGGTTTGAACATATCAGAGAATGTACGGGAAGGAGCTGGAAGCAGCATGGACAATTCGCTTATCATCGCGCTTGATTTTCCTGGAATAAGGGAAGTTGAGCAATTTTTGCAGCGTTTTTCCGGTGAAACCTTGTTCGTAAAGGTTGGAATGGAGCTTTTTTATCAGGAAGGACCCTCGATCATTGAAAGGTTAAAAGATTCAGGGCATCACATTTTTCTGGATTTAAAGCTTCATGATATCCCAAACACGGTATATGGTGCCATGAAGGGGCTTGCTCGTTTGGAATGTGACCTTGTCAATGTCCATGCAGCGGGTGGAAAAGAGATGATGGAGGCGGCACTAGAAGGGCTTCAGGCAGGAACACAATCCGGACGCAATCGACCAGATTGCATCGCGGTTACGCAATTAACCAGTACCTCACAGGAACAGATGAGAGCGGAGCAGTTGATTCCAGTTTCATTGCAGGAATCGGTCCTGCATTATGCTGCACTGACAAAGGCAGCCGGCTTGGATGGAGTCGTATGTTCAGCCTGGGAGGCAGGAGCTATTCTAGAGCAGGCAGGAGCCAGTTTTTTAACAGTTTGTCCGGGAATCCGAATGGCTGCTGATGCTGCTGGTGATCAAAAACGTGTTGTTACACCAGAGTTTGCCAGAAAGGCAGGAGTAGGTTCGATTGTGGTTGGACGATCGATAACAAGGGCCGCTGACCCGCTGGCAGCCTATCAAAAATGGACGGAAGCATGGAAGGGAGAAAGAGCATGAAATACAAAATTGCAGAAAAACTTTTAGAAATAAACGCTGTAGCACTTAGACCGCAGGACCCGTTTACATGGACATCTGGACTACGCTCACCAATTTATTGTGATAATCGATTGACCTTATCCTATCCTGAAGTGCGCCGGGAGATTGCAAATGGTTTGCAGAAACTGATTGAAGAAAAATTTGGCGGAGTGCAAGTTGTTGCCGGGACGGCTACTGCCGGGATTCCGCATGCGGCCTGGGTAAGTGAGTTGATGGACCTGCCAATGTGTTATGTTCGCTCCAAAGCCAAAGGTCATGGTAAAGGCAATCAAATTGAGGGCAGAGTGGATCCGGGGCAGAAGGTCGTCGTTATAGAGGATTTAATCTCAACCGGAGGAAGTGTCATCACTGCGGTTCAGGCACTGCGCGAAGCAGGTTGTGACGTGCTCGGGGTTGTATCGATTTTCACATATGGTCTGGAGAAGGGGAAAGCTGCCTTTGCCGCGGAAGAAATCTTGAGCTGCTCTTTAACAGATTTCCCAGCATTAGTTGAGGCAGCGGTTGAAAAAGGGTATATTAGTGCGGACGACCAGGAGAGTCTGCTGACTTGGAGTGTGGATCCAGGGGAGTGGAGCAAGCGATTCGAAGTGGTTTTGTAGAATTGTTCGGTGATTTTGTAGAATTATCCTAAAAACACGTAGAATAAAAGGATTTGACGTAGAATTAACATAGTACATTGTAGAATAAACTATCAATCTTGTAGAATTAACCATAAATCACGTAGAATGACTCCAATATTTTCCACATTCCCGCGTAAATCGAAAAAGCCTCGGCGCTAAACCGGGGCTTTTCTCATCAAATCATCCATTTTTCTTCAATTTCAATACCATTTCCTCGTCCGGTGTAACATATACCGTCTGCTGATTGTCATAAATCACAAATCCAGGCTTGGCCCCATTTGGTTTCTTTACATGGCGTACTTTTGTAAAGTCAACCGGTACCGAACTGGAATTTCGCGCCTTGCTAAAATAGGCTGCCAGCATGGCCGCTTCCAAAATCGTCTGCTCACCTGGCTCTTTGCTGCGAATAACCACGTGCGAACCGGGAATGTCTTTCGTATGCAGCCATATTTCATCCCGGGCGGCCAGTTTATTGGTCAAATAATCATTTTGTTTATTATTTTTGCCAACAATGATCTCTGTGCCATCGGAGGCAATAAAGAAATCGAGCACCGGTTTTGCGTTCTGCAGCTTTTTGCCATTGCGTTTTTGGCGCTCGCGAATATAGCCGCCCTCAACAAGCTCCTCGCGTATTTCCTGAACATCCTTCGGCGAGGCAGTTTGAACCTGCTGCAGCAAAGTTTCAAAATAGGCGACCTCTTCCCGTGCTTTTTCAATCTGTTCCATGACAATTGAAACAGAGTTTTTCGCCTTTTGGTACCTGGAGAAATATTTCTGGGCATTATCGGACGGTGTTTTCCTTGGGTCAAGCGGAATCACAATACTGCCGCCTGCCTCATCATAATAATCAAGCACTTGTATTTCCTTCATGCCTTTTTTAGCCGCATATAAATTGGCGGTTAGAAGTTCACCATAACGCTGAAATTGCTCAGCCTGCTCAGCATCCTGCAATGTCGCCTCAAGCTTTTCAATTTTCTTTTCATTTTTTTCTTTTTCATTGGCGATCAGCCGTTCAATATCATGCCCCTGCTGCTTAACCCGGTCTCGTTCGGCCTTGCCAAAATAAAAGCGGTCAAGCAGTTCGCTTAAACTTGCAAAACAACGGACTTCACCGTTAATGTGCTGAAGCGGGAACAAATAAAACACTTCTTTCCCGCCAGAAGACATAATAGCCGGTGCTAAGTCATTAGCTGCAATCCGATTAACTAACGTGACAAACGCTTCTGGTATCGTCGTCCTGTTTGCCAATCCGCTTTGAAACAGTACTTCTTTAGCAAACAGCGGCGAGGTTCCGGCAAATTGTTCAACCAACTGGCGGTCAATCCGCCCGGCGTTGTAATCAATTTTTCGTAAAACATCCTCGACTGTCGCCGAGAATGGATTTTGTTTATGCTGCTCAGGCGGAAAAATATAGGGATGACCAGGCAATATCGCCCGGTGGCTGTTGACGGCAAACGACACATGCTTAATGCTGTCAAGAATAAGGTTGCGCGTTTTATCAATAAGCACGATATTGCTATGACGGCCCATGATCTCGATGATTAACTGCTTATAGGATACATCACCGATTTCATTACGGCCCTTAACCTCCAGAATAATCATCCGCTCTGTTTCGACTTGGTATAAATCCTCGATAATATGACCCTCAATATGTTTTCTGAGCAGCATGCAAAACATCGGTGGTTCACTTGGGTTTTCATAAGCCTCGTTTGTCAGCTGGGCTCTGGCATAACTGGAATGGGCCGATAACAGAAGTTTATGATTAATCCCGCCGGCCCGAATCGTTAAGATTATTTCATTTTTATAGGGCTGATGTACCTTATTAATTCGTCCGCCTTTAAGAGAACGGGAAAGTTCAACAGCCATTGCTTTTGTGAATAAACCATCAAATGACATAAAAAACATCCTTTACTAAAAAAAACTATGACTTCATTATATCCTACTTTTTGATTATCTGTCGGAAATTACTATCCAATAATTCTCTCCTGTAGCATTTTTTTGGACGACCCCGAATAAGCTTTCTTAGAGCAAGTCTGAATGATTAAAGGGGGAAGTGAGATGGTCGGATGAAGTTCCATGAGATGGAGATAAAACAAGTAGAAAAGGCCTTAGAAACCGACTTTTCGAATGGGTTATCACAAAATGAAGCGAACAAGAAATTAAAACAACATGGGTTTAATGAACTGGAAGAAGGAGAAAAGCAATCAGCCTTACTGTTATTTTTCAGCCAGTTTAAAGATTTTATGGTTTTGGTGCTGCTTGCTGCAACTTTAATATCCGGACTGCTGGGTGAATATATCGATGCGATTGCGATTATTGCGATTGTCATAATAAATGGGATTCTTGGTTTTTATCAGGAACGGCGTGCGGAAAAATCCCTGCAGGCTTTGAAGGAATTGTCGGCCCCGCAGGTAAATGTCTTAAGGGACGGCCAGTGGTTAAAGATTCCTTCCAAGGAAATCGTCATCGGAGATATTTTAAAGTTTTCAAGTGGTGACCGGATTGGTGCCGACGTTCGGGTGATACAATCAAATAGTTTAGAAATTGAGGAATCGGCATTGACGGGTGAATCGGTCCCGGTCGCCAAACATAATGATCCGCTCTCCCATGCTAATCCAGGCATTGGCGATATGGAAAATACCGCATTCATGGGAACGATGATTACGAGAGGCAGCGGGATGGGTGTCGTGATTGCAACAGGGATGAAAACGGCGATGGGTCAAATTGCTGGGCTTCTCCAGAGTGCAGAAGCACAGGAAACACCGTTGCAGCGACGGCTTGCCCAATTAGGAAAAATATTAATTACTGTTGCATTGCTGTTGACCGTTTTAGTCGTAGTCGTTGGTGTAATCCAAGGACATGACATTTATACAATGTTCCTTGCTGGAGTTTCCCTAGCGGTTGCCGCGATACCTGAAGGGCTTCCGGCAATTGTTACCGTTGCCCTGTCCTTAGGTGTGCAAAAGATGATTAGGCAAAATGCAATTGTCCGAAAACTGCCGGCTGTTGAAACACTCGGCTGTGCCTCGGTTATTTGCTCCGACAAGACTGGAACAATGACGCAAAATAAAATGACCGTAACACACCTGTGGAGCGGCGGCCAGACATGGACTGTAGATGGGGTCGGCTACCAGCCAAAGGGCGATTTTTATCGCAACGACCAAAGGGTTCAGCCTCGGGATGAAAAAGCCTTGCAGCAAATGCTTATTTTCGGGATGATCTGCAACCATTCAGATTTGAATCTTAAAGATGATGAGTATATCCTTGACGGGGATCCAACTGAAGGGGCGTTGCTTGTTAGTGCGATGAAGGCCGGGTTTAACAGGCCAAAATTATTGGAAGAGTTTACGATTATTAAGGAATTTCCGTTTGATTCTGCCCGGAAAATGATGAGCATCCACGTCAAAGACAAAAATGGCCGGCATTTTATTGTAACAAAAGGGGCTCCGGATGTTATTTTGGGAATTAGTGAAACGATTCTTTGGGATGGACGGAACCAATATTTAAATAAGGAAACAGGAGCGAAAGTTCAAAATGCAATCGACAATCTTGCTTCACAGGCACTTAGGACAATTGCCATTGCTTTTAAGCCGATATCTTCGAATACTGTTATTTTTAGCGAGCAGGAAGCGGAAAGCAAATTAACTTTTATTGGTGTACAGGGCATGATTGACCCGCCAAGATCGGAAGTGAAGGCTGCTGTTCAGGAATGTAAAGAAGCAGGAATTAAAACGGTTATGATTACCGGAGACCATGTGATTACTGCTAAGGCCATCGCTGCCCAGCTGGGAATTTTAACGAAGAAAAGCAAAGTCCTTGATGGCAAGGCATTGTCGGAAATGTCAGTATCTGACCTTGAAGAAGTAGTCGAGGATGTGTCTGTTTTTGCCAGGGTTTCGCCTGAACATAAGCTGAAAATTGTCAATGCCCTGCAAAATCGCGGCCATATTGTTGCCATGACGGGTGACGGCGTGAATGATGCACCCGCAATAAAGGCGGCTGATATCGGTGTTGCGATGGGAATTACCGGTACTGATGTTGCTAAAGAAGCATCTGCGCTCGTGCTGCTCGACGATAATTTTGCCACGATTAAAGCCGCGATCAAAGAAGGCAGAAATATCTATGAAAATATCCGTAAATTTGTCCGGTATTTGCTGGCATCGAATGTCGGTGAAATATTGGTTATGTTGTTCGCAATGCTGCTTGCCCTGCCGCTGCCGCTCGTTCCAATTCAAATTCTTTGGGTAAACTTGGTGACAGACGGACTCCCGGCAATGGCACTAGGGCTTGACCGGCCAGAAGAAAACGTGATGAAACGAGGACCTAGAAGTCCGAATGAAGGAGTATTTTCCCGTGGACTTGGCTGGAAAGTAATATCACGTGGTTTCTTAATCGGACTTGTTACCCTAATGGCGTTTATGATTGTCTATCAAAATGCCCCTTCGCAGCTTGAATATGCCCAAACAATCGCGTTTGCCACACTGGTTATGGCACAGCTAATCCATGTATTTGACTGCCGCAGTGAAAAATCAGTGTTGTCGAGAAATCCGTTTGGCAATCAGTACTTGGTATGGGCGGTTATTTCTTCACTGCTGTTAATGCTTGTCGTCATCTATTATCCGCCGCTGCAGCCGGTGTTCCATACCCTTCCGATTGCGGCCAAAGATTGGCTGTTAATTGTCGGGCTATCTGCAATACCAACTTTTTTACTAGCCGGCTCATTTTTATTAAGAAAATCGAAATAAAGTGTGTTATAATCCAAAAGGTAATAGAATCCAATCTATTGCCTTTTGGTTTTTTTTCATTTAATTTAGTTGCTGCGCGCCTAGTTCTTCGGATTATAAGCCGTAGAGGAAGCAAGTACGAAGAAGCTAGGTGCTCCACGGCTAGCGCCATTCCGCAAGGCTGCAAGGGAGTATTTCAGGTAGCAGCCTCGCTGAACATTTTAATGAATGGATGTGCAATAAATGGTTTTTAGTATGACAGGCTTTGGACGGGCAAGGGCACAATCACAATCTTGCAGCGTCAATGTGGAAATTAAAACAGTGAATCATCGTTTTAGTGAATACAATATCCGCATGCCCAGACAGCTATTAAAAATAGAAGATAAAATTAAAAAAGCACTTAATGAACATATTGGGCGTGGTAGAATTGAAGTTTTTATCAGTTTGGAGGGACAAGGTGTTACTTCCCGCAAGCTTCAGGTGGACTGGAACTTAATCCAGGAATACTTTCAATTCATTAAAGAAGCGCAAAATAAATACGGGATTGAAGGCAGTATTACGCTTGAGGATTTGCTGGGACGGTCTGACCTTGTACATATTGAAGAAAGCGAAACTGATAATGCGGAACTTGACCAGTTAGTTCTAGCTGCAGTAGAGGAAGCTGTTATTCAGCTCAAGCAAATGCGCCTGGCCGAAGGTCTAGAATTAAAGCGGGACTTGCTTGACATCATTGCTGAAATACAAAATCATTTGGCCGATCTGCAAACATATGCCCCTTCTGTCGTTCAGTTATATAAAGATCGATTAACTAAGAGAATGCAAGAATTTGCGAATGGACAAGTAGATGAAACAAGATTGGTTACAGAGGTCGCGATTTTTTCTGAAAAGGCCGATATTAATGAGGAAATTACCCGCTTAAAGAGTCATATTGGGCAATTTGTCCAGACGCTGAATGAACTTGATCCAATAGGCAGAAAGCTGGACTTTCTTATTCAGGAAATGAACCGTGAGACCAACACAATCGGCTCCAAGGCCAATGACGCTAATATTGCCAGAATCGTGGTGGAAATTAAAAGTTTACTTGAGAAGGTAAAGGAGCAGGTTCAAAATATCGAGTAAAGCCCGTTTAGAAAAGGTTTTACACGGTCAAAATATATTATTGATGATTGGATGATGATCATGGCAATAAAATTAATAAATATTGGATTTGGCAATATTGTTTCCGCTAATCGGATTATTTCCATTGTTAGTCCTGAATCGGCGCCGATCAAGCGAATCATTCAGGATGCCAGGGATCGGGGCTCACTAATTGATGCAACATATGGCAGGCGGACTCGCGCGGTAATCGTAATGGATTCAGACCATGTGATTCTGTCGGCGGTACAGCCGGAAACGGTTGCTCATCGCTTAACGGACCGCGAGGACACTATTGATGAAGGGTAGGATTTAAAAAATATGCAAGAAAAAGGATTGCTGATTGTATTGTCCGGACCATCGGGAGTCGGAAAAGGAACGGTTCGGAAGGAAATTTTTTCGCAACCCGATACCGCATTTGAATATTCGATTTCAGTAACGACACGAAAGCCGCGGACCGGTGAAGTGGACGGGGTCGATTACTTTTTTAGAACAAGAGAAGAATTTGAGAATTTGATCGAAAATGGCAAGCTCTTGGAATATGCGGAATTTGTCGATAATTATTATGGAACACCTGTTGACTATGTCCGCCAAACTCTCGATAACGGCAAGGACGTATTTCTTGAAATTGAAGTTAAGGGTGCCCGGCAGGTACGTGAAAAATTCCCTGAGGGCTTATTTATTTTCCTTATGCCGCCTAGCCTTACTGAATTGAAAAATCGGATTGTGACCAGAGGAACTGAAACGGACGATATCATTCATAATCGGATGCTGACGGCTCGTGAAGAAATCGAAATGATGGAATTATATGATTATGTAGTGGAAAATGATCAGGTAGAGCTCGCCTGTGAGCGGATTAAAGCGATTGTAACTGCAGAGCATTGCCGCCGGGAACGAGTAGAAGGCCGTTATAAAAAATTGCTGGAGGTAGAATAATATGTTATATCCTTCTATTGATTCATTACTTGAAAAAATCGATTCAAAATACTCACTAGTATCTGTTGCTGCCAAACGCGCTCGCGTAATGTCACAGGTGAAAGATGAAAGATTGCCAAAATATGTTTCCCATAAACATGTCGGCAAGGCGCTTGAGGAAATCTACAGCGGCGAATTGACCTATCGAATTTCAAAAAAAGCTGAACAATCTGCTGAATAACAAGCGTAAAAAGGACTGACGATTGTCAGCCCTTTTTTATTGCCTTTAAAAGATTCTGTCGATATTGGGTAGGAAAAAGGTGAAAAAATGCTTGTATTACAGCATAATAGAAGAAAGAAAATCTGTTCGAAAGCGGGGAATTTGTATGATAAACGATAAAAGGATCCTGTTATGTGTTACGGGTGGAATCGCCGTTTATAAGGCTGCAGCCCTGACAAGTAAGCTAGTCCAAGCGGGTGCCCAGGTAAAAGTCATCTTGAGTGACTCCGCAGCAAAATTTGTCACCCCGTTGACATTTCAGGCATTATCACGTAATGAAGTATACACTGATACATTCGATGAGAAACACCCAAAGGTAATTGCCCATATTGACCTGGCGGACTGGGCGGACTTAGTTCTGGTTGCACCGGCCACAGCCAATACCATTGCGAAATTGGCGGGGGGAATTGCCGATAACATGATTACAACTACCCTTCTTGCGACAACTGCCCCGGTATGGATTGCTCCGGCAATGAATGTACATATGTATGACCATCCTGCCGTTAAAAAGAACCTGTCGACATTAACCGAATATGGCTGCCAATTTATCGAGCCGAGCGAAGGCTACCTTGCCTGTGGTTACATTGGAAAAGGTAGGTTGGAAGAGCCAGAGAAAATTGTGGCACTAATCCAAGACTACTTTACAAGCAGTGAAGTGAAACCGCTGGCAGGAAAAACGATCTTGCTCACAGCGGGACCAACAAAGGAAAAGATTGACCCTGTCCGGTTTATTTCCAATCACTCAAGTGGAAAAATGGGTTATGCACTGGCTGAGGAGGCAAAAAAACAGGGGGCCCGCGTTGTTCTGGTCTCTGGTCCTGTCGGACTTCCAGCACCTGCGGGAGTTGAATTGATTAAAGTAGAGAGTGCCGAAGATATGTATCAAGCGGTATTGGAACGTTTTGATGGCGCGGATGTTGTGATCAAAACAGCAGCGGTCGCTGATTATCGCCCGAAAGTCGCCCATGACCAGAAGGTGAAAAAACAGGCAGGCGACACACTGCTTGAGTTGGAAAGAACAAAAGATATTTTGTTCGAGCTGGGGCAACGGAAGAAACACCAATTATTAATTGGTTTTGCAGCGGAAACCAACAAAGTCGAAGAATATGCCAAGAAAAAGCTATTTACGAAAAATGCCGATATGATTGTCGCTAACAATGTAAAATCGGAAGGAGCCGGTTTTGGCACGGATACAAACATTGTAACGATGTTTAAACGGGATGGTTCAAAAGCGGAATTACCGTTAATGTCAAAAACTGCCGTTGCCGGGAAAATTCTCGAAGAAATTGCGTCTTTACTAAAGGAAATGAATAAAGAATGAAAATTGCCAGTGTGATAGTGGATGTACCGACAAAACAAACGGATAAATCGTTTGATTATCTGATTCCTAAAAAGTGGCAAGATGTTATTCAGCCGGGAATGAGAGTCATCGTCCCATTCGGTCCAAGAAATATTCAAGGCTTTGTGACGGGGCTAAAGACAGAGTCTGATTTTAAACAACTGCGGGAAATCATAGAGCCAATGGACCTTGAACCGGTTTTAAATCATGAATTGCTCCAGCTTGGCGATTGGCTGACTGACCACACGCTTTGTTTTAAAATTTTTGCCTATCAAGTCATGCTTCCGGCAGCTTTGAAGGCAAAATACGAAAAAAAAGTTCGGCTGGCGGACGGAGTGCAGCCAGGGCAATTGCCGGAATCATTATGGCCATATTTTGAGAACGGGAAGACCCTTGACTGGGAATCTGCCTTGACCCATAATATTGTGTCACTGCTGCAGCGGCAGGCAGCTGAGGGATTGCTGGAAGTAATCTATGAGGTAAAAGACAAGGTTAGAAAAAAGCTGGTCAAATTCGTTCGTCCGCTTGTCGGTGCGGGGCAAATCAACAAAGAACTGGAGCGGCTGCCGGCCAATGCGGAAAAACAAAAACAAGTATTGCAATTTTTCTTGGAACATGAACAGCCAATTGAATTAAGGCAGTTAACGGCTAAGTTAAAGGTGTCCTCCGCTGTGGTTAAAGCGCTTGTGGATAAACAGCTTGTTGCTGAATTGGATATGGAAGTCTACCGCGACCCATACCAACACCGAGA
This sequence comes from Neobacillus sp. B24, assembly GCF_055381825.1. Lineage (NCBI taxonomy): Bacteria > Bacillati > Bacillota > Bacilli > Caryophanales > Bacillaceae > Neobacillus > Neobacillus sp. B24. Next base: position 1,959,585 of record NZ_AP035777.1, read on the forward strand.
GTTCGAAAGAACAACGCCATTGCCATTAACCCAGGCCCAAACCACAGCCATTAAACCAATATTAAATGCTATTGAAAAAAGTGAGCATGAAGTTTTTTTGCTTTATGGGGTAACAGGTAGCGGAAAGACCGAGATTTATCTACAATCGATTCAAGAAGTCATCGATAAGGGTCAAGAAGCGATCGTCCTTGTTCCAGAAATTTCACTGACGCCGCAGATGGTAAACCGGTTTAAGGGGAGATTCGGTGATTTAGTTGCCGTACTGCACAGCGGATTGTCTGCGGGTGAAAAATATGATGAATGGCGTAAAATTCAGCGTAAACAGGTTAAGGTCGTGGTTGGTGCCAGGTCTGCCATTTTCGCTCCATTTGAAAATATCGGCATTATTATTATTGATGAAGAGCATGAAACAAGCTACAAGCAGGAGGATATGCCTCGTTATCATGCCCGTGATGTCGCGATCAGAAGGGCCCAAACCAATCACTGTTCGGTTGTGCTTGGCAGTGCCACACCATCGCTGGAATCATTTGCCAGAGCCCAAAAGAATGTTTACCACTTGCTGAACCTGCCAACCCGGATGAATAATCAGGCTCTCCCTGCGGTCGAAATTATCGACATGCGTGAGGAACTGAGGTCGGGAAACCGCTCGATGTTTTCGAGAAAACTGTTTGAAATGCTGCAGGACCGGATTGCCAAAAAGCAGCAGGCTGTGTTGTTTTTAAATAAACGGGGTCATTCTTCGTTTGTTATGTGCAGGGATTGCGGGTATGTGGTAAACTGCCCAAATTGCGATATTTCTCTGACCTATCACAGGGCAGGCGCTCAAATGAAATGCCATTATTGCGGTTTTGAAGCGGTGGTACCAAGAGTCTGTCCCGAGTGTGCAAGTGAGTATATCCGTTATTTTGGAACGGGGACACAAAAGGTTGAGGAGGAGCTTGGAAAAGTCCTCCCTGAAGCAAGAGTCATTCGCATGGATGTTGATACAACAGGGCGGAAAGGGGCGCATGAGCGGCTGTTAAAGGATTTTCAGGAAGGGAAAGCCGATATTCTCCTCGGGACGCAAATGATTGCCAAGGGACTCGATTTCCCCAACATCACACTCGTTGGTGTGTTATCTGCCGATACAATGCTGCATTTGCCGGATTTTCGCTCGTCTGAAAAAACGTTTCAATTATTAACACAGGTTAGCGGCAGGGCAGGACGGCATCAATTACCCGGAGAGGTCATAATTCAAACCTATACCCCTGAGCATTACAGTATCGAACTTGCCGGCCAGCAGGATTTCGACCAATTTTACCAGCGGGAAATGCTGGTCCGGAAGATGCGCCACTATCCTCCATTTTATTACTTGGCATTAATTACCATTAGCCATGAACAGTTGTTGACGGTCGTGTCGGCAACGGAAAAAGTTGCAAACTATGTGCGAACCCAACTCTCAAATGAAGCGGTAATCCTTGGCCCGGCAGTATCGCCAATCGCGAGGATTAATAATAGATACCGTTATCAATGTCTGATAAAATACAAACGGGAACCCAACTTGACCAGGACGTTAAAAACAATCTTGGATCAGTACCAAAAAGAAGCGAAAAATGGACTATTGGTATCGGTTGACGTTAATCCGTTTATCCTGATGTAATCTGGTAAAAATGATTAATATATATTAAATGGGAACGAGATTGAAACGGAGGAACTAATTTGGCAATTAGAAAAATAGTAAACTACCCAGCAGAGATTCTCGAGACAAAATGTAAAGAGGTAGAAGTGTTTAATCGAAAACTGGCCAAAACCCTTGATGATATGTACGATACGATGATTGAATATGACGGGGTCGGGCTTGCTGCCCCGCAAATTGGACTTGATGCACGGGTGGCCATTGTCGATATTGATGATGAATTCGGTACAATTGAAATGATTAATCCCATCATTCTCGAAACCTCAGGAGAGCAAACCGGTCCGGAAGGCTGCTTAAGCTTTCCCGGGTTATTTGGAGAGGTATCGAGACCTAATTACGTAAAGTTCGAAGCATTTGACCGCAAAGGCAAAAAATACATTCTTGAAGCAGAAGGGTTTCTTGCCCGGGCCATCCAGCACGAAATTGATCACTTGGACGGGATTCTATTTACATCAAAGGTGACAAGGTACATGGAGGAAGATGAGTTAAAAGGAGAAGAAGCGTAAATGACGAAAATTGTGTTTATGGGCACGCCTGATTTTTCAGTGCCAATCTTAAGGAGAATCATCGAAGACGGTTACGAGGTGATTGGCGTCGTAACCCAGCCTGACCGGCCGGTTGGCAGGAAAAAGGTATTAACGCCTCCTCCTGTTAAGGTTGAAGCGGAAAGACAGGGGATTCCTGTACTGCAGCCTGAAAAAATCAGGAACCCGGAAGAACTTGAGAAAATCCTTGCATTAAAGCCGGATTTAATTGTAACCGCAGCATTTGGACAAATCCTGCCGAAACAACTGCTAGAAGCTCCTGCACACGGCTGCATTAATGTTCATGCTTCTCTTCTTCCCGAATTGCGCGGCGGTGCCCCGATTCATTATGCAATTATCCAAGGTAAACCAAAAACAGGAATCACCATTATGTATATGGTCGAAAAATTGGATGCAGGTGACATGCTGGCAAAGGTGGAAGTTGACATAGCAGAAGACGATAACGTCGGGACACTTCACGATAAGCTTAGCGCAGCAGGGGCAATACTGTTATCAAATACTTTACCACAACTGCTTTCCGGCAAGCTCAAACCGATACCGCAAAATGACGGTGAAGCAACACTAGCTCCAAACATTAAACGGGAGCAGGAGAAAATAAATTGGGAGAGTCCAGGAGAGGCAATTTATAATCATATCCGCGGCTTAAATCCGTGGCCGGTAGCTTTTTCAACATTGGACGGTCAGGTAATAAAAATATGGCGGGCTGAAAAAGTTAAGGCAATGAAACACGAAACGCCTGGAACTGTCATAAAAATTGAACAGGATGGCATCATTGTCAGCAGCGGCAATGAAACTGCGATAAAAATTACCGAACTGCAGCCTGCTGGGAAAACGAAAATGACTGGTGAACAATTTTTAAGGGGAGCAGGATCCAAATTATCAGCAGGCAGTAAACTAGGAGAATGACATGACGACAAAAGCAAAAAAGAATGTACGAGAAACTGCATTGGATCTATTGACAGCTATTGAAAAGAATCAGTCCTACAGCAATTTACTCCTGAACAGCACTATTGAAAAAAACGAATTGTCACCTGTCGATGTAGGTTTATTAACCGAACTAACGTATGGGACATTGCAAAGAAGAATGGCCTTGGATTACTTTCTAAAACCCTTTGTTAAAGACAATAAAAAGCTTGCCGATTGGATTCTTCATTTACTAAGACTTACTTTATACCAAATGGTGTATCTTGATCGAATTCCTGATCGCGCCGCTATCTATGAAGCAGTAGAAATTGCAAAAAAACGCGGTCATAAAGGGATTGCCGGGTTGGTCAACGGCGTACTGCGAAGCATTCAAAGAGAAGGGCTTCCATTGTTAGCAGATGTTAAGGACCCGATTGAAAGATTATCACTGCAAACAAGCCACCCGTTATGGCTAGTTACGAGATGGGTCAACCAATTTGGATATGATAGAACAAAAGAAATGTGTGAGATGAACCTAACCGCACCGCTGCAAACTGCGCGGGTAAATCTTTCGAAGATATCAAGAGATGAGTGTGTTGAAATTTTAGAACAAGAAGGTTTTCAAATCGAAAAAAGCCCGATTATCCCTGAGGCAATCAGAGTACTCAAGGGGAACCTGGCATCGAGTATGGCTTTTAACTATGGTATGATTACCATCCAAGATGAAAGCTCGATGCTGGCGGCCTATGCATTAGGTGCACAAAAAAACGAATTTGTTCTAGATGCCTGTGCTGCCCCTGGCGGTAAAAGCACACATATTGCTGAGAAAATGGAAAATACAGGTGAAGTGATTTCTGTTGACCTTCACCAGCACAAAGTAAAGTTAATCAATGAAAATGCCCGGCGATTAGGGCTTTCAAATATAAAAACGAATGTATCTGATTCAAGGCTGTTACCTAAAAAGTTTAAAGATGAAACATTCCACCGAATTCTGCTTGATGCACCATGTTCAGGCCTCGGAGTGATGAGAAGAAAGCCTGATATGAAATATACGAAAACAGAACAGGATATTTCGCGTTTAAGCAGTATTCAACAAGACCTATTGAGGTCTGTTGCTCCTCTTATTAAAAAAGGAGGCACCCTTGTCTACAGTACATGTACAGTAGACAAAGAGGAAAATGAATATACGGTAAAAACATTCTTGGAAAACAATCCAGAATTCGAACCAGATTTATCATTTAAAAATCGGATGCCGGAGGGTGTTCAACCTCTGATAAGTGGTAATGAATTACAAATATTCCCTCAAGATTTCGGTTCAGACGGCTTTTATATTGCAGTTTTAAAAAGAAAAGCGGAAGTGCACGTTTAGCGAAGGACACTAGACGCTGTGCGCTGTAGCTAGACAATAAGGAAGGTGTAATAAGTTGGAACAATTAAATACAACTGGGACAAAGACAACATTGGAAAACAAGAAATCAATCTATTCACTAAAATTGAATGAACTAAAAGAGTGGCTAAAGGAGCATGATGAAAAGCCGTTCCGGGCCGAGCAGATTTTTGATTGGCTTTATAAAAAACGGGCTGTGACGTTTGAGGATATGAGCAATCTATCTAAGAACCTAAGGGATCAACTGGCGGAGCATTTCCAAATTACCACGTTAAATACGGTCATTCAACAAACCTCTTCTGACGGGACAATTAAGTTTTTATTTGAACTGCATGATGGCTATTCGATAGAGACCGTTCTTATGCGTCATGATTACGGTAATTCCGTATGTGTTACGACCCAAGTGGGCTGCAGAATTGGCTGTACCTTTTGCGCGTCAACACTTGGCGGATTGAAGCGTCATTTGGAAGCAGGGGAAATTGTTGCGCAAGTCGTCAAAGTACAGAAGGCGCTTGATGAAACCGATGAGCGCGTCAGCTCAGTTGTAATCATGGGAATTGGCGAACCGTTCGATAATTTCGATAACATGATGTCCTTCCTAAAAATAATTAATCATGAAAAAGGATTGAATATCGGAGCCCGTCACATCACCGTTTCGACAAGTGGGATCATTCCAAAAATCTATCAATTTGCCGATGAAAATATGCAGATTAATTTTGCCATTTCTCTACACGCTCCTAATACCGAATTGCGTTCAAGGCTTATGCCAATAAACAAAGCCTATAAACTTAATGACTTAATCAAAGCAGTGCGGTATTATATCGATAAGACAGGGCGCCGCGTCAGCTTTGAATACGGCCTATTTGGCGGGGTAAACGATTCAGTAGAGCATGCGGAGGAATTGGCTAACCTAGTCAAAGACATAAAATGCCATGTCAATTTAATTCCGGTAAACTATGTTCCAGAACGGGATTATGTTCGTACCCCGAGAGATAAAATTTTTGCCTTTGAAAAAACATTAAAAGAACATGGAATCAATGTAACCATCCGCCGGGAGCACGGTCATGATATAGATGCGGCTTGTGGACAGCTTCGTGCAAAGGAGCGGAAAGAGGAGACGATGTAATCGTATGGAAGCAGTATTTTTAACAGATAGAGGCAAAGTTCGTGTTCACAATGAAGATGCCGGCGGGGTTTTTCAAAACCTCGATGGCAACCTCCTTGCTGTCATTGCTGATGGCATGGGGGGCCATCGTGCAGGTGATGTGGCAAGTGACATGACTTTGACTCAATTAAAAAAGGCGTGGGAAGCTTCCCAGGGGATCGCAACGGCAGATGCTGCCGAGAAATGGTTAATGGAACATATTTCGATTGTTAACGGACTTTTGTTTCAACATGCCGCTACCCATTCCGAATGTTTTGGGATGGGCACGACAATCGTGGCCGCCATCACAACCGATACGTTTGCCACCTTTGCACACATCGGGGACAGCCGTGGCTATTTATTAAATGAATCAGGCTTCAAACAAATCACCGAAGACCACTCCCTTGTCAATGAATTGGTACGTACCGGGCAAATTTCCAAGGAAGACGCTGAGCATCATCCGCGTAAAAACGTACTACTTAGGTCATTAGGCACTGAAAAAATGGTGGAAATGGATTTAAAAACGATTATGTTTGAAGAAGGGGATATCCTTCTGTTGTGCTCTGACGGTTTATCCAATAAAGTCAGTGAAACAGAAATGAAGGAAATTCTATTAAATGAAGATCACCTTGAACAAAAAGCCACTTCCTTCATCACACTTGCCAATCATTACGGTGGAGAAGATAATATTACGCTCGCGATTGTAAAGTTTTCCGAAACCAGTGAGGGTGATAGTTAGATGATGATAGGGAAAAGATTAAGTGGACGCTACAAGATATTAGACATGGTCGGCGGCGGCGGGATGGCCAATGTTTATTTGGCACATGATATGATTCTTGACCGTGATGTGGCCGTTAAAATGTTAAGGCTCGACTTTGTCAATGATGAAGAGTTTATCCGGAGATTTCACCGGGAGGCCCAATCGGCAACCAGCCTGGCCCACCCAAATATTGTTAATATCTATGATGTTGGGGAAGAAAACGATCTTTATTATATTGTAATGGAGTATGTTGCCGGTACAACTTTGAAACAATACATACAGCAAAATTCACCCCTTCGGGTCGAGGAAGCTATCGGGATTATGAGAGAATTGACCTCAGCCATTTCCCATGCACATCATAATCATATTATTCATCGTGATATTAAACCGCAAAACATTTTGATTGATCCTGACGGGACTGTGAAAATTACCGATTTTGGAATCGCCATGGCTTTGACTGCGACAAGTATTACGCAAACTAATTCTGTTCTCGGTTCAGTTCATTATTTGTCACCGGAACAAGCCCGTGGCGGGATGGCCAATCGAAAATCGGACATTTACTCGCTGGGAATCGTTATGTTTGAATTATTGACTGGAAGGCTTCCATTTTCGGGAGAATCGGCTGTTTCGATTGCCCTAAAGCATTTGCAATCGGAAACGCCTTCAGTCAGAAGATGGAATCCGAATATACCACAAAGCGTGGAGAATATCGTTTTAAAAGCAACCGCAAAAGACCCATTCCATCGTTATAATAGTGTCGATGAAATGGAAGAGGACCTGCGGACTGCTCTTGATTCTGAACGAATGAATGAACCGAAATTTGTCATCCCGGTAGATGACGAGGCAACAAAGGCCATCCCGGTTATTACCAATGATAAACCGCTAAAGAATCTTGACGAAACCTTGGTTCATAGCAATGAAAAGACCGATTCAACAGCAAATTCAACTAATAAAGGGAAAGATCCGAAGAAAAAGCGAAAAAAATGGCCGATTGTTTTGATTTCCACACTTCTGTTGGTTATTTTGCTTGGATTATCTGCTTTTTTTCTCCCCGGAATGTTGGAGGCAAAGGAAATCAAGATTACCGATGTCAGCGGTATGAATGAAGATGATGCGGTTTCCAAATTGAAGCTTCAAGGCTTGGGAATCGATAAAAAGGTTAGAATTAACGATGAAAAAATAAAAAAAGGACAGGTAATCAAGACCAATCCTGAAGCGGGATCAACTGTTAAGGAGCATGCAAAGGTTACCCTCTACATTAGTTTGGGCAAGGAAAAAGTAGAACTGGGAGATTATATTGGTCAACAATATGAGAGTGTCTTACAGTTATTGACTGACCAAGGTTATAAAAATATTAAAAAGACTGAAGTATACGATGAAAGCGAACCCGGAACGATTATCAGTCAAACACCGGAAAGTGGAGAAAAATTGGTTCCTGAAGATACAGTGTTAGAGTTTGAGGTTAGTAAAGGCCCAGAAAAAATTGTTTTAATGGATTTAACACAATATAGTGTGAAAGCTGCTCAAGACTATGCTGCTTCAGTTGGTTTATCGTTAGATGCTTCCCAGGAACAATATAGCGAAACCATTCCAAACGGGATGATTATTTCGCAAGAACCAAAACAAGGAACAGAAATGCAAAAAGGCGGTAAGGTTACCGTGATTGTCTCAAAAGGGAAAGAAGAAAAGCCGCCGAAGGAACTAACAAGAGAAGTAACCATTGATTTCGTCCCGCCTATACCAGGGCAGCCAGGACAAAAACAAGAGGTTATCATTTATATTGACGATATGGACCATAATCCGACTGTGCCGGCGGATAGATTTTTTATTACAGAAACAAGCAGAAGACAAATTAAATTGATCATTGCCGAGGGGAAAACGGCCAGCTATCAGGTATTTCGTGATACAGAGGTCATAGCCACAGAATCATTTAATTATAACGATGTAGAATAATTTTTGTAATAACTTTTAATAAACTGATGAATTAGGCAAGGAGGGCTGCTATGCCTGAAGGGAAAATAGTCAAAGCGTTAAGTGGATTTTATTATGTTATTACTAATAATGAGTTAATCCAGTGCCGGGGACGAGGGGTGTTCCGAAAAAATAAAATTACCCCGCTCGTTGGCGATGAGGTGGTTTTTCAAGCCGAAAATGACCAAGAGGGTTATATTCTCGAGGTGAAGGAACGCAGGAATGAATTAGTACGCCCGCCGATTGCGAATGTTGACCAGGCAATTTTAGTCTTTTCCGCTGTGGAACCGGAGTTTAGCACCGTCCTGTTAGACCGGTTTCTTGTCTTGGTTGAATTCAATCATATCGAGCCGCTCATTTGCATTACTAAGATGGATTTGACGAATGAAACGCAGTATCAAAAGATTGTGGAATATGCAGGCCATTACCAGGCCGCTGGATACGAAGTCATTCTCACCTCTTCCGAAACGGAAACCGGTATTGAACAGTTAAAACCGCACCTTGAAAATAAGATATCGGTGTTTGCCGGCCAATCCGGAGTGGGGAAATCCTCGCTTCTGAATGCGCTCAGACCCGATCTCGAATTGAAAACAAATGATATTTCCTCGCATTTGGGGAGAGGTAAGCATACAACAAGGCATGTGGAACTGATTGAAATTGGAAATGGACTTGTTGCCGATACACCTGGCTTCAGTTCATTGGAATTTACCAATATTGAAGCCGAGGATTTAACATCTTGCTTCCCGGAACTTTCGACAGCAAGTGAGAACTGCAAATTTCGCGGATGCCTTCATGTAAGTGAACCGAAGTGCGGGGTTAAAGCGGAAGTGGAAGCAGGGGGAATTCCTGCGTATCGCTATCAGCACTATATTGATTTTCTACAGGAAATAAAAGATAGAAAGCCGAGGTATTAATGATGGTAAAAATAGCACCTTCCATCCTTTCTGCCAATTTTGCCAAATTGGGAGAAGAAATTACGGCCGTTGAAAAAGGGGGAGCCGATTATATTCATGTAGATGTAATGGACGGCCACTTTGTACCAAATATTACAATTGGTCCGTTAATCGTTGAGGCTATTCGGCCTGTTACAAAGCTGCCGCTAGATGTCCATCTCATGATTGAAAATCCTGACCAATATATTGAAGCATTTGCCAAAGCGGGGGCTGATTATATTACGGTCCATGTGGAAGCATGCCGGCACTTGCACCGGACAATTCAAAATATCAAATCGTTTGGGATTAAGGCAGGGGTTGTCCTAAATCCGGCTACACCGATTGAAACCATCCAGCATGTAATCAAAGACATTGATATGGTCCTGCTGATGTCTGTCAATCCAGGTTTTGGAGGCCAAAAATTCATTCCTGAGGTCCTGCCAAAAATTAAAATGGTTAAAGAATTGGCTGAGGAGAAAGGCGTCAGTTTGGAAATAGAAGTGGATGGCGGAGTAAATCCGGAAACAGCAAAGATGTGCATTGAAGCAGGTGCCAACGTGCTTGTTGCCGGATCGGCCATTTATAATGAACAAGATTATGCTAAGGCAATTTCGTTGATTAGAGGGTAATGGAGGGGCTGTCTCATCGGAGATAGTCTCTCTTTGGTATGAAAAGGAGATAATACAAGATGGTAATCAATATTCTTGCCGGAGGTCCAGAGGGACTTCTGCCCCAGTTAACAGAATTTAACCGGGAAAATGTAATCTGGGTTGGTGTTGACAGAGGTGTTTTCCATTTATTATCAAGAAACATCGTACCGGTCATCGGTTTTGGCGATTTTGATTCCGTTTCAGAAAAAGAGCTGGAATTTATCCAAGGAAAAATCGCCAATTTGAATCGATTTAAGCCGGAAAAGGATGAAACAGATACGGAATTAGCTTTAAATTGGGCCATTGAGCAAAACCCATCAGAAATTCGCTTATTTGGGGCAACCGGCGGAAGGTTGGATCATTTGCTTGCCAACGTCCAATTGCTGGTTAAGCCCTTAAGTCAAGGAAGTTCAATAAAGATTAGTATTATTGACAGAAACAACATTGTCTACTTGGCAGGACCGGGGACTCACACCATTAAAAAAATTCCTGAAAAAAAATACATATCTTTCGTTCCGTTAACGCTTGATGTTGCTAATCTTACACTTGATGGCTTCAAATTTCCTTTGCAAAATCGTCATATTTCAGTCGGTTCCACACTATGTATTAGTAATGAACTTATTAATCAATATGGTACTTTTTCATTTTCCGAAGGCATATTAATAGTGATAAGAAGTCACGATTAATAGGCCCTGCAAATTGTGCCCGATTTCGTTCGTTTGAATAGTATGGTAAGGGCGGCGAAAGAGGTTAGTGGATAAGATGGGAGACGGCGAGATTTTTGAGGAGGGACAGTATGAAATTTTATACGATTAAACTGCCAAAATTTTTGGGCGGGCTTGTGCGGGCTATGATAGGTGTATTTAAGAAAAACGAATAAATATATTTCATGTTTGAAGCACCCATACATTTGGGTGCTTTTATTTTTTACAGTTTGGGCAAAATAAAAAAATAGGGCAGAAATAAAATGAGCATCCGGCTATCGGATGCCCATTTAATATTAAACGCGTTCTACTTTACCAGATCTTAACGCTCTTGCAGAAACCCAAACGCGCTTTGGCTTTCCGTCAACAAGAATACGTACTTTTTGTAGGTTGGCACCCCATGTGCGCTTGTTTGCGTTCATAGCGTGAGAACGTGCGTTACCAGTTGTGGTTTTCTTTCCAGTTACTACACATTTACGTGGCATAATAATTTCCCTCCTTAACTACCAAAAGCTTTACCAGCAATCCTAAAGATATACATCGGGATTTATAAATGGTCAAGCTGAAATTTTCTAGTCTTAAGATACCTTAATAATTTAACATACAACGAAATTGAATGCAATACTTGTATTTAAAGGTTTCAAGAAAAAAACCTTGACAACCTTTCAATAAAAATGCTGTTATAGATAACAGGCAAGTATGACTTTCAATCTTGAAGGTACTATAGTAAAATGACTGTAGTTAAGGAGCAATTTTCCAAAGAGGGGGAACGATTCATGTCCATTGAATTAAAAACCAAGTACGGACAAATTGATATTTCTAACGAAGTAATCGCAACCATCGCTGGCGGCGCGGCCATTGAATGCTATGGTATTGTAGGCATGGCTTCCAAGAATCAAATCAAAGACGGTCTTACTGAAATTCTGCGCCGGGAAAACTTTACCCGCGGCGTAATTGTACGTCAGGAAGATGAGGCAATACATATTGATATGTACATTATTGTCAGCTATGGAACGAAAATTTCCGAAATTGCTCACAACGTCCAATCCAAGGTGAAATATACCCTTGATAAGACTGTTGGACTTGCCGTCGACTCGGTAAATATTTACGTTCAGGGAGTTCGTGTGACGAACCCGTAGTGAGGAGGAAAGTTTGTGTCAATAACTGCATTGGATGGAAAACGTTTTGCCGAAATGGTCATTTCTGGTGCCAATAATTTGGCGGCAAATGCCAAAATGGTCGATGCGCTAAACGTTTTTCCTGTGCCGGATGGCGATACTGGAACAAATATGAATTTATCCATGACTTCCGGAGCCAAAGAAGTAAAAAATAACGTTCAGGACCATATTGGAAAAGTTGGTCAAGCCCTTTCCAAAGGTCTATTAATGGGCGCGCGGGGAAATTCGGGTGTTATTCTATCTCAATTATTCCGCGGTTTTTCCAAAGCAATTGAGGCGAAAGCTCAAATAAACGCCAAAGAATTTGCATCAGCACTTGAAGCAGGGGTGGAAACGGCTTATAAAGCTGTGATGAAGCCTGTTGAAGGGACAATTTTAACAGTTGCCAAGGATGCATCAAAAAAAGGCGTTCAGGCTGCGCAAAAATCGAATGATATCATAGAGGTCTTGACAGAAGTTTTAAAAGAGGCAAAAGCCTCATTAAAGCGGACGCCTGATTTGCTGCCGGTATTAAAAGAAGTCGGTGTTGTGGACAGCGGCGGTCAAGGGCTTGTATGTGTTTACGAAGGCTTCCTTGCCCAATTAAAAGGTGAGACTCTTCCTGATTCACCTGAGTCGCTGCCGTCAATGGATGAACTGGTCAATGCCGAGCACCATAAGAGTGTGCAAGGCCATATCAACACTGAAGATATTGTTTTCGGATATTGTACAGAGTTTATGGTCCGGTTTGAAGCTGACAAATTGGCTAAAAACCAATTTAATGAAACGAACTTCCGGAATGACTTGGACAAAATGGGCGATTCTTTATTGGTCATTGCCGATGATGATGTGGTTAAGGTGCATATCCATTCCGAACAGCCAGGAGAAGTGTTAACATATGGTCAACGTTATGGCAATTTGATTAATATGAAAATCGAGAATATGCGTTTGCAGCATTCCAATATTGTCGGTGAAACAAAGACACCTCTTGTTACCAAACCAGAAACACCGAAGGAAAAACAAGAATTTGGGATCGTTACCGTTTCAATGGGAGAGGGAATTGCCGATCTATTCAAGAGTATTGGCGCCCACTCGGTCATCGAAGGCGGACAAACGATGAACCCAAGCACCGAGGATATTGTGAAGGCAGTCAAGCAAGTCAATGCGAAAAAGATCTTCATTTTACCAAATAACAAAAATATCATTATGGCTGCACAGCAGGCTGCCGATGTCGCGGATGAAGAAATAGTGGTCATCCCGTCCAAAACAGTTCCACAAGGACTTTCAGCATTGCTTGCTTTTAATCCTTCTGCTGATGTTGAAGGAAATCAAACAGCGATGATAGAAGCGTTAAATCATGTGAAAACAGGTCAAATTACCTTCGCGGTCCGCGATACTCAAATCGATGGATTGGAAATTGAGAAAGATGATTTCATGGGCATTGAAGAAGGTAAAATTGTCGTAAAAAATAAAAACAAACTAACAGCCGCTGAAGAACTCTTATCACAAATGATTGATGAGGATTCTGAAATTTTAACGATTATTTACGGTGAAGATGTAACACAAGAGGAAGTTGCTGCGTTAACTGAGTTTGTTGAAGAACAATTCGGTGATGTGGAAATTGAAGTACATAATGGCAAACAGCCATTATATTCATTTATCTTTTCAATTGAATAAACAACCGCTAAAATAGAAGGGGTGCCCAATTTGGGCGACCCTTCTTTTCTTTTGTACGAAATATGGTTCAAATACAAAGTTTATTAAATAAATTGGTGGTAAGGGGGAGAATAAGGTGAAATATAGAAGTGTTTTCGATATTATTGGTCCGGTCATGATTGGTCCTTCGAGTTCACATACAGCTGGAGCAGCAAGAATTGGCCGCGTTGCCAGAAGCCTGTTTGGCCGCGAGCCAAAATGGGCTAATATTTCATTATACGGTTCTTTTGCCAAAACATATAAAGGCCATGGAACAGATGTAGCCATCGTTGGCGGATTGTTGGATTTTGATACAGATGATAAACGAATCATTAATGCGCTCGACATTGCTGGCGAACGGGGAATGAAAATAGAATTTATTGAAGAGGAAGCGGTCCCTGACCACCCGAACACCGCAAGGGTCTTCATTGGCGACCATAACGGCGAGCTTGAATTAGTCGGGATTTCGATAGGAGGCGGAAAAATTGAAATTACCGAATTAAATGGCTTTATGTTAAAGCTGTCTGGAAACCATCCGGCCATCCTTGTTGTCCATAACGACCGCTTTGGTGCGATTGCCAGTGTTGCCAATACATTAGCCAAATATGAAATCAACATTGGCCATATGGAGGTTTCTCGGAAGGAAGTCGGGAAAATGGCACTGATGACCATTGAAGTTGATGAAAATGTTGATGACAAGCTGCTCGAGGAACTTGAAAAGCTTCCGAATATCCTTAAAGTAACAAAAATTGTTGACTAAATGTCATAGTCAAAAGGGGGGAATACAATGTTTAGAAATGTAGCGGAATTAGTGGAAATGGCTGTCAGCCAAAATAAAAAGATCTCTGAAATTATGATTGAGCAGGAAGTTACCGTAACAGGACGTTCGCGCGATGAGGTTCTCTCCTTTATGGATCGCAATTTAAAAGTCATGGAAGAGGCTGTCGAACGGGGAATTAAAGGCGTTAAATCACACTCCGGATTGACTGGTGGAGATGCTGTGCTGCTGCAGAAATATATCGAAAAGGGAAACTTTTTATCAGGTGAAACGATTCTTGATGCGGTAAGTAAAGCGGTAGCGACAAATGAAGTGAATGCCGCGATGGGAACGATTTGCGCTACACCGACAGCAGGATCGGCAGGTGTTGTACCGGGAACATTATTTGCTGTTAAAAATAAACTTAAGCCTACAAGAGAGCAAATGATTTCATTTTTATTTACAGCAGGTGCCTTTGGGTTTGTGGTTGCAAACAATGCTTCTATTTCCGGTGCCGCCGGCGGATGTCAAGCGGAGGTCGGTTCTGCTGCGGGAATGGCTGCCGCCGCGATCGTGGAAATGGCTGGTGGTACGCCGCAGCAGTGTGCTGAGGCGATGGCTATTACGCTAAAAAATATGCTTGGGCTTGTTTGCGATCCTGTCGCTGGTCTGGTTGAAGTCCCTTGTGTCAAGCGAAACGCGATGGGCGCCGCCAATGCCATGGTCGCTGCGGATATGGCATTGGCAGGAATCACCAGCCGCATCCCATGTGATGAGGTTATTGAGGCGATGTATAAAATCGGTCAAACCATGCCAACTGCATTAAGAGAAACAGCAGGAGGAGGGTTGGCGGCTACACCGACTGGACGCAGGCTTGAAGCGAAAATATTTGGAATGCCGCTGAAAGAAAAGTGAGCGAGATCCTTAATCAATCAGTAACCGTATTAAAGGGCATAGGGGAAGAAACGGCGGAAAGCTTGTCCGAAATGAATATAGGAAATGTTCGGGATTTATTGGAATATTTCCCATACCGTTATGAGGATTACCGGTTACGGGACCTTACAGAAGTACAACATGATGAGAAAGTTACTGTGGAAGGGAAGGTTCACAGCGAGCCTTCTCTCTCCTATTATGGCCGAAAGAAATCCAAACTGACCCTTCGGCTGTTTGTTGGTGCCTATTTGATTAAGGTCGTCTTTTTCAACCAGCCCTATTTAAAAAGTAAACTCAATATGAATGAAATCATCACCGTAACGGGGAAATGGGATGCTCACCGCCAAACCATCACGGCGAATGAGGTTCAGCTTGGGACGAATGCTAAAGTGAACGAGTTTGAACCGGTGTACTCGTTAAGGGGAAAAATAACCACAAAGGGAATGCGTAAATTTATCAGTCTCGCTTTCCAACAATATGGTAATTTAATAGAAGAAACACTGCCTGACCACTTATTGCAGAAATACCGCCTGCTCAACCGAAAGGACGCAATCAGGGCGATGCATTTTCCTGGCAGTCAGGAGGACGTGAAACAAGCTCGCCGTCGGTTTGTGTATGAGGAATTTCTGCTGTTTCAATTAAAAATGCAGGCATTGAGGAAATTTGAGCGGGAGCAATCACATGGAATCAGCCAAAACTATGATCTTGGCAAAGTAAAAGATTTTATTAATGGCTTACACTTTCCCTTAACCAATGCGCAAAAACGGGTCGTAAATGAAATTCTATCAGACCTTAAATCAACCTATCGGATGAATCGTTTGTTGCAAGGGGATGTTGGTTCAGGCAAAACGGTGGTGGCGGCAATCGGTTTATATGCCAGTGTGACTGCCGGATTTCAGGGTGCCTTAATGGTCCCAACTGAAATTCTCGCCGAGCAGCATGCGTACTCGTTGAAGCAATTATTTGCTCCATTTCAGGTTAAGTGCGAGCTGCTAACCAGTTCTGTCAAAGGGAAGCGCCGTCGAGAAATTCTTCAAGCACTTGCGGATGGGAGTATTGATATTTTAGTTGGAACTCATGCTCTTATCCAAGAGGAAGTGGTATTCAAACGGCTAGGTTTTGTGATTACCGATGAGCAGCATCGTTTCGGTGTTGAACAGCGAAGGATCTTGCGAGAAAAAGGCGAGAATCCTGATGTCTTGTTTATGACGGCAACCCCTATCCCACGAACACTGGCCATTACGGTTTTCGGGGAAATGGATGTTTCCGTTATCGATGAAATGCCTGCCGGCAGAAAGACGATTGAGACTTATTGGGCAAAACCGGAAATGCTTGATCGTGTGTTGGGCTTTGTTGAAAAAGAATTGGTCAAAGGGCATCAAGCCTATGTGATTTGCCCGTTAATCGAGGAATCGGACAAGCTCGATGTCCAGAACGCAATTGATGTACACACGACGTTAAGCCACTATTTTCAAAATCGTTATAAGGTAGGTTTGATGCACGGACGGCTCAATTCCGATGAAAAAGACGCGGTCATGAAAGCCTATAGTGCCAATGAGGTCCAGGTGCTTGTGTCAACTACGGTCGTTGAGGTAGGCGTGAACGTCCCTAATGCCACGATTATGGTCATCTATGATGCTGAGCGTTTTGGCTTATCCCAGCTCCATCAGCTTCGCGGCCGCGTTGGCCGGGGCAGTGACCAATCCTACTGTATTTTGCTTGCCAGTCCCAAATCCGAGGTCGGCCAGGAACGTATGAGAATTATGACCGAAACCAACGATGGCTTTGTCCTTAGTGAAAAGGATTTGGAACTTCGTGGACCGGGTGACTTTTTTGGCAAAAAGCAAAGCGGAATTCCAGAGTTTAAAGTGGCCGATATGGTCCATGATTACCGGGCGTTGGAAACAGCCAGAAGTGATGCCGCGGTGTTGATTGCGTCGGCAGCCTTTTGGACCTCACCTGACTATCAATATTTAAGAAACCAGCTCGAAATGTCGGGCGTATTAGAAGGAGAAAAATTGGATTAGTAATAGAAAAGCAGATTGCAGTCATAAAGATAATCCTTGCAATCTGCTTTTTTAACTTTTATACTACTCTTAGTACCTAGTCATAATACTCGGACGGTGTAAAGAATGAGACGAAGCAAAAAAGAACGTCAACAGTTATTAACCTCTACCATTGCTGATAATCCGTTTATCACGGATGAGGAACTGGCGGAAAGATTTCAGGTCAGTGTCCAAACAATCCGGCTTGACCGGTTAGAGTTATCGATTCCGGAGCTGCGTGAACGGATTAAGACGGTTGCGGAGAAGCGGTTTGAAGATGAAGTCCGCTCGCTTCCGCTAGATGAGGTTATCGGGGAAATAATTGATATTGAGCTGGATCAAAGTGCCATCTCGATATTTGATGTGAAAGCAGAACATGTTTTTAAACGAAATCAAATTGCTCGCGGGCATCATGTGTTTGCCCAGGCCAATTCTTTGGCTGTGGCCGTGATCAATGATGAGTTGGCATTGACGGCGAAAGCCAATATTCAGTTTAAGCGCTCGGTTAAATTAAACGAACGAGTTGTCGCCAAAGCACGGGTGACAAAAATTGATGAACAAGTTGGACGGACTTTTGTCGAGGTTAACAGTTTTGTGAATAATGAACTGGTTTTTTTCGGACAATTTGAAATGTACCGTTCGAAAAATAATAAAGGATGAGACATACATGAAACTAGCAATTGACGCAATGGGCGGCGACCACGCTCCGAAGGAAATCGTTCTGGGTGCCATGAAGGCAGTGGAAGCCTATCCTGATTTACATATCACGCTTGTAGGTGACGAAGCCAAAATAAACGAAACCTTGACTAGTCACGATAGAATTTCCATTATACATACAACAGAGGTCATTCTTGGAAGTGATGAACCGGTAAGGGCGGTCCGGAGAAAAAAGACGGCTTCGATGGTGCTTGCTGCCCAGCAAGTAGCTGATGGTGCTGCCGATGCGTGCCTGTCGGCTGGGAATACCGGCGCATTAATGGCAGCAGGTTTGTTCGTAGTTGGCAGAGTCGAGGGGATTGATCGCCCGGCATTAGCGCCAACCTTACCAACCATCGGCGGTGAAGGCTTTTTACTTTTAGATGTTGGGGCCAACGCTGACGCCAAACCGGAACATTTGCTGCAGTACGCCATTATGGGGTCAATCTACTGTGAAAAGGTAAGAAATATCTCAAAACCAAGGGTTGGACTCCTTAATATCGGAACCGAAGAAAAGAAAGGCAATGAACTGACACGCCATGCGTTTGACCTGCTTAAGAATGCGAATCTAAATTTTGTCGGCAATGTTGAGGCACGAGATTTACTCGATGGTGTTGCCGATGTTGTGGTAACCGATGGTTTTACCGGTAACATGGTATTAAAAACAATTGAAGGGACAGCCCTTTCGATGTTCAAGATGTTAAAAACTTCATTAATGAGCAGCTTTACCAGTAAGCTTGCTGCCGGTGTATTAAAGCCAAATCTCATGAGGTTAAAGGGTAAGCTGGATTATTCAGAATACGGCGGTGCCGGGTTATTCGGTCTCAAAGCACCGGTAATCAAAGCCCATGGTTCCTCAAATGCGCAATCAATTTTTAGTGCGATTCGCCAGACCAGAGAAATGGTCGCAGGTCATGTTGTTACTCTTATTAAGCAGACAATGGAAGCAGCCAAGATTGAAAAAATTGAACAGTAAGGGGAGAGAGCAGTGGGAAAAATCGCATTTGTGTTTCCCGGACAAGGTTCACAGACAGTGGGAATGGGCAAAGACTTGGCCGATAAATATCCGGAAGTAAAGGGATACTTTCAGCAAGCCGATGACAAGCTTCAGTTTCCGTTAAGTCAATTAATTTTTGCCGGGCCGAAAGACGAGCTGACTTTAACCTTCAATACCCAGCCGGCATTACTAACAACAAGTATTGCTATCTTAAAATTCTTCCAAAAGTCAGGGGTTACAGCCGATTATGTTGCGGGTCACAGCCTCGGAGAATATACCGCGCTTGTAGCTGCGGGTGTTCTAAACTTTGAGGATGGGGTCTATGCCGTCAGGAAACGTGGAGAATTCATGGAGAATGCCGTGCCGAATGGTGAAGGTTCAATGGCGGCAGTATTAGGTCTTGACCGGGACAAATTAGCGGCAGTATGCCAAGAGGTAACAGAATCAGGTCACGTTGTTGCATTGGCAAATCTGAATTGTCCAGGACAAATTGTTATTTCCGGTACAAAACAAGGGGTTGAATTAGCAGGAGGGAAAGCAAAGGAAGCAGGGGCAAAACGGGTCCTGCCGCTTGAAGTCAGTGGACCGTTCCATTCCCCGTTAATGAAACCAGCAGCAGGACAGCTCCGTCAAGTGTTGGATGGAATCAACGTGAACGATGGGAGGATTCCTGTGGTCGTCAATGTCAGCGCAGAGCCAATTACCTCTGCTGCTGATATCAAGGATAAATTAATTCAACAATTGTATTCCCCGGTACTGTGGGAGGATTCTGTCCATAAAATGATCGACTTGGGTGTCGATACTTTTATTGAAATTGGACCGGGTAAAGTACTATCAGGCTTAATTAAAAAAATTGATAAAACGGTAAAAACTTATACTGTTTCAGATGAAGAAACTGCACTTTCTGTTATGGATTCGCTAAAGGAGGAAAAGCTATGAACTTAGAAGGGAAAGCAGCTCTTGTAACGGGTGCCTCCAGAGGGATTGGCAGGGAGATTGCGCTTGAGCTTGCCAGACAAGGAGCAAATGTGGCGGTAAACTTTGCTGGAAGTGAAGCAAAAGCAAATGAAGTGGTTGATGAAATCAAGGCTCTCGGCAGAGATGCATTCACCGTTAAATGCAATGTAGCCAATCCTGATGAAGTATCAGAAATGGTAAAAGCAGCGATTGAGCGTTTTGGCCGACTTGATATTGTCGTAAATAATGCTGGTATTACCAGAGATAATTTATTGATGAGAATGAAAGAGCAGGAATGGGATGATGTCATCAATACCAACCTGAAAGGGGTATTCCTGGTAACCAAGGCAGTAACAAGACAAATGATGAAGCAGCGTGTCGGCAGAATCATCAATATCGCTTCAATCGTCGGTGTAAGCGGGAATCCTGGACAGGCAAACTATGTGGCTGCCAAGGCTGGAGTCATTGGTCTAACGAAAACAACCGCCAAAGAACTGGCATCAAGAAATATTACTGTAAATGCGATTGCACCCGGTTTCATTACAACAGATATGACTGATACCTTACCGGAAGATGTTAAAGTAGAGATGCTAAAGCAGATTCCGCTGGCAAGATTGGGCGAGCCTAAAGATATTGCGAAAATGGCAGCTTTCCTTGCCTCGGATGATGCATCGTATATTACCGGGCAAACATTGCATATTGATGGTGGAATGGTAATGTAAACAGAAAAGCGAAAAGCGCCTTGACCAAGACGCTGAAGCTGGACATCACTGTTTATTAATTTGCTAAAATACTCTATAATGACTTGAGGGGAGGTGAAGTGAGCATGGCAGAAGTATTAGAACGTGTGACAAAAATCATCGTGGATCGTTTAGGGGTTGATGAATCTCAAGTTAAACTTGAAGCTTCCTTTAAAGATGATTTAGGTGCCGATTCCCTTGACGTAGTAGAACTTGTTATGGAATTGGAAGATGAATTCGATATGGAAATTTCCGACGAAGATGCTGAAAAGATTGGTACAGTTGGCGACGCTGTTAACTACATACAAAGTCAAAAATAATCTTGTTGGAATAATTCTCGAAAGCTCCGTTTTCAAACGGGGCTTTTTTAAGGTAGAATAGAACTTGGCGCTCCATTCGAGAGCCAAGTTTCTTTGCGTTAGAACAAGGTTATACTCTTAATAATGTAAATCAGATACAAGGTGGAGAATTTTATGCGCAAGAATGGAAATGAAAAGGATTTAAATTATCGCGCAAAAGATAAACAATTCAAGGATTTTCAACATGCAATTGAGATACTGTTTGATAATGAAAAATTGTTGAGACAAGCTTTTACACATTCATCCTATGTGAATGAGCATCGCCGAAAACCTTTTGAAGATAATGAACGGCTCGAATTTTTAGGGGATGCTGTCCTCGAACTGACCATCTCACAATTCCTGTTTAAAAAGTATCCAACAATGACAGAAGGGGAATTAACAAAGCTGAGAGCGGCTATTGTATGCGAACCTGCACTCGTTGATTTCGCCAATGAATTGGGATTTGGACAATTAATCCTGCTTGGCAGAGGAGAAGAAATGACAGGCGGAAGAGAACGTCCTGCCTTACTGGCTGATGTATTTGAGGCATTTATTGGCGCCTTATATTTGGATAAAGGTATTGAAATGGTCATTAAGTTTCTTGAAAAGGTCATATTCCCTAAAATAGATGCCGGTGCTTTTTCTCATGTGATGGATTTTAAAAGTCAATTGCAGGAACTTATTCAGCGTGATGGAACCGGAGTAATAGAATACAGTGTCCTGCAGGAAAAAGGTCCTGCCCATAACAAAGAATTTGTTTCCAAAGTAACGTTAAATGGGGATGAATTGGGGGTAGGCACAGGCAGGTCGAAAAAGGAAGCAGAACAGCATGCGGCGCAAATGGCGTTGGATGTATTAAAAAATAAACAGCCTAGAAATTGACAAAATGGAACTGGAGAAATCCCGGGCAATTAGGGAGGATAAACAATGTTTTTAAAACGGTTGGATATTATTGGCTTCAAATCTTTTGCGGAGAGGATCAGTGTTGATTTTGTCCCAGGAGTAACGGCAGTAGTCGGGCCAAACGGGAGCGGTAAGAGTAATATAACAGATGCCATCCGCTGGGTATTGGGCGAGCAATCCGCCAAATCACTGCGTGGCAGTAAAATGGAGGATATTATCTTTGCTGGCAGTGATAGCAGGAAGGCGCTCAACTATGCTGAAGTGACATTGACTTTGGATAATCAGGAACAGGGGCTTGCCATTGATTACAATGAAGTCAGTGTCACCAGAAGGGTTTCACGCTCGGGAGATAGTGATTATTTTATTAATAAACAGTCTTGCCGTTTAAAGGACATCATTGATTTATTTATGGATTCCGGACTTGGCAGAGAAGCATTTTCAATTATTAGCCAGGGGAAAGTCGAAGAAATTTTAAATAGTAAGGCGGAGGATCGTCGGACTATTTTCGAAGAAGCCGCCGGGGTATTAAAATATAAAAATCGTAAGAAGAAGGCGGAGCAAAAGCTTGCAGAGACGCAAGACAACTTAAATCGTGTTCATGATATTCTCCATGAACTTGAAGGTCAGGTTGAACCGTTAAAAATGCAGGCTTCGATGGCCCGGGACTACTTAGAAAAAAAGGAAGAACTCGAGAAATTTGAAGTTGCCCTGACAGTATATGAAATTGAAGACCTGCATCAAAAATGGGAAGCTCTATCAAAACAGTTTGAAGAGCATCAACGGGAAGAACTGAGACTATCATCTGACCTACAACTGAAAGAGGCAATAATCATCGAAACACGCGATGGGATTGCCGCTTTGGATGAATCAATCACTGATCTGCAGAATGTTTTGCTTCATGCCAGCGAGGAATTGGAAAAGCTTGAGGGTCGTAAGGAAGTTTTAAAGGAACGGAAGAAAAATGCAGCTCAAAACAAGGAACAGTTAATTCAATCGATTGCTGAATTAACCGACAGAATATGTCAGCTTGAGAAAAATCGCGAAGCACAACAACAATCTGTAGAAGTGCTGCAAAAGCAGGTAGACTCTCTTCAGTTAGAGTTAAAGGAGAAACAAGATAAGCTATTATTATTTACCGAGAATTTGGATGAAAAAATCGAAAATCTAAAAAGTGAATATATTGATATACTCAATGATCAAGCGAGCACGAAAAATGAATTGAAGCATATCGACGAACAGCTGGAGCAGCAGGAGCGGAGAAGTTCCCGGCTTGATGGGGAAAATGAAAAATACCTAAATGAACGAGGGTCAGTGCAAGCCAATAAGCGAAAAGTGCAAAAGGCACTGGAAGATATTCAAACCAAGCTGGCGGAACAAGTTGTGACTTATCGTGAGCAGCAACGAAAGCTTGAGACTTTAAAAAATAATTATCAAAAGCAAGAAAAAACGTTATACCAAGCTTATCAGCTAATCCAACAGGCAAAGTCAAGAAAAGAAATGCTTGAGGAGATGGAAGAGGATTATTCCGGGTTTTTCCAAGGAGTAAAAGAAGTTTTAAAAATGCGCGGGACAAAGCTTCACGGCATTGAGGGTGCAGTTGCTGAATTGGTCACTGTGCCAAAGCAATATGAAGCAGCTATGGAAACGGCGTTCGGCGGTGCCCTGCAGCATATTGTTGTGGATATGGAGGAAAATGCCCGAAAGGCAATCCAATACTTAAAACAGCATTCCTATGGCCGGGCTACTTTCCTGCCGCTTAGTGTCATAAAGGGGCGGCCGTTGTCTTCCGCTCAAGCTTCATTAATTGGGAACCATCCATCATTGGTTGGAACTGCAGTCAGTTTGATTGGATTTGACCCCAAATACACTGAAGTCATGAACAACCTTCTCGGAAATGTTGTGATTACGAAGGATTTAAAGGGTGCCAATGAAATGGCAAAGCTCCTGCAATATCGAGTTCGCCTTGTAACCCTTGATGGTGATGTTGTGAACCCGGGTGGTTCAATGACCGGGGGTGCGGTGAAACAAAAGTCCTCTTCACTGTTATCAAGAAAAGGGGAACTGGAGGATTTAAAAGCAAAGCTTAGCATCATGGAGGAACAAACGACGAGCTTGGAGCAAAACGTTAAACTTCTTAAAGAAGAGGTCACTACAGCCGAAGCATTTATTGAGGAAGTCAGAAAGACCGGTGAAGATTTGCGGCTTTCGGAACAGTCCATCAAAGGCGAGCTTCGCGGTGCAGAGCTGGAAGAAAAAAATCTCAATGATCGCCTGGCCATTTATGATTTGGAAAAAGAACAAATTGGAGCTGAACGAGCCAAGCTTCTGCAAAGAAAGACGGAAAATACACAGGCGTTGGAAGCTTCCAAGGTGACAATTGCTGAACTGGACCGGCAAATTAACGCCCTCTCACAACAGAAGTCCAAAGATTTAACATCGAAGGAAAGTATTACAGCTGATATCAATGAACTAAAGATCGAGTTTGCTTCGAAAAATGAACAGCTGGCAAATGCCAAGGAGCGGTTCGGGCTGACAAACCAGGATCTCGAGGAAAGCAAGCAAAAGCTGGCTCTACAGGAAGAAGACTTAGGGCTGTTAACCTCGGAAATGACCAATAGCTCTACTGGAGAAGAACAGCTTGAGGAAGCCGCCAAGCGAAAGCAACAAGATAAAGCTGCTACATTAAAGCTAATTTCCGTAAGGCGGGAGGAACGCCTAGGGCTCCAAGGACAATTGGAAGATAATGAGCTTGAAGTGAAAGAATTAAAACGGCTTCATAAGGGCATCACAGTTGTCTTAAAGGATGAGGAAGTAAAAATGACCCGCCTAGATGTGGAATTGGAAAACCGATTGACCCATCTTCGCGAAGAATATTTACTCACCTACGAAGGTGCTAAAGAGCAGTACCCGCTTACTGTATCGGTTGATGAGGCCCGCAAAAAGGTGAAATTAATCAAGCTGGCGATTGATGAACTTGGCAATGTCAATCTTGGGGCAATTGAGGAATATGATCGGGTTTCCGAACGATATGAGTTTTTAAACGAGCAAAAAGGAGATCTTCAGGAAGCGAAGGATACGCTGTTTAAGGTCATTGAAGAAATGGATGAAGAAATGAAAAAACGTTTCAAACAGACCTTTGATGGCATCCGTGAGCATTTTGAGCCGGTGTTTCGGGCGCTATTCGGCGGCGGCCGGGCCGACTTAATTCTGACCCAACCGGAAGACTTATTAAACACAGGTGTTGAAATCGTAGCCCAGCCCCCTGGGAAGAAGCTGCAGAATCTTGGGCTTTTATCAGGCGGGGAACGAGCGTTAACGGCAATTGCCCTGTTATTCTCCATCTTAAAGGTGCGGCCCGTGCCATTTTGCATTCTTGATGAGGTTGAGGCTGCGCTTGATGAAGCGAATGTTTACCGCTTCAGTCAATATCTCAAGCGCTACAGCACGGAAACACAATTTATTGTCATTACTCACCGCAAAGGCACGATGGAAGAGGCTGATGTCCTCTACGGGGTGACCATGCAGGAGTCGGGAGTATCCAAGCTTGTATCGGTTCGTCTCGAAGATACGAAGGAACTTGTTGAATTATAGGCAAAGGAAGTGTAAGGATGAGCTTTTTTAAAAAATTAAAAGAAAAAATCACCAAGTCGACGGACTCGGTTACCGACAAGTTTAAAGAGGGGCTTACAAAAACCCGTGACAACTTTTCCGGAAAAGTGAATGACTTGATTGCTAGATACCGTAAAGTCGATGAGGAATTCTTCGAAGAACTAGAAGAAATTTTAATTCAGGCCGATGTCGGTTTCGACACGGTCATGGAATTAATCGATGAATTAAAACTGGAAGTTAAGCGACGCAATATCCAAGACCCGGCTGATGTTCAAAGCGTGATCTCCGAAAAGCTCGTGGATATTTATAATGCAGGTGAGGAGCTATCATCACAGTTGAATATTCAGCAAGATGCCTTAACTGTTATTCTTTTTGTCGGAGTCAATGGTGTCGGAAAGACAACAACCATTGGGAAACTTGCTCATAAATTTAAGAGCGATGGTAAAACTGTCTTACTTGCCGCAGGCGATACGTTCCGTGCCGGAGCAATCGACCAGCTTGAAGTATGGGGGAATAGAGTCGGTGTAGAGACAATCAAGCAAGCTGAAGGCTCCGATCCAGCAGCAGTGATGTTTGATGCGATTCAGGCAGCCAAATCCCGGAATGCCGACATTTTGTTATGTGATACGGCAGGAAGATTGCAAAACAAGGTCAATTTGATGAAGGAGCTGGAAAAGGTCAAACGGGTCATTGAACGAGAAGTGCCCGGTGCGCCGCATGAAGTGTTGCTCGTCCTGGATGCAACAACTGGACAAAATGCCCTGATTCAGGCGAAAACTTTTAAAGAAGCAACCAATGTCAGCGGCATTGTATTATCAAAGCTAGATGGTACGGCCAAGGGCGGTATTGTTCTTGCCATCCGTAACGAACTGAAGATACCTGTCAAGTTTGTCGGGCTTGGTGAAAAAATGGATGACCTCCAAGAATTCGATGCCGAAAAATACGTGTACGGACTATTTGCAGATCAGGTAGAGAAAAGCGAATAATAGCTAGCTACGAAAACAGCAGCCATAGGCCTGCTGTTTTTTTGTAAAATAGATTGCATTTTATTGGAAGAAGTGTAAAAATACACTAAAGGGAGTTGTGGCAATTTTATTAAATTTTTTCGGAAAATTGTAGTGTAATAGACTAATTTATTCGTCTATTATATTGGATGGTTTTTAAGGGGGAATTAGTTTGCTAAAAAGACAAATAGCAATTGCTTTAGTACTGTTTCTGTCACTCATCGGATTTATGGTACAGGATGCAGATGCAGCAGGAAGTGACCTAAAAATCTCCGTTAAAGAGGGATTTGATGGCAAAATCAAAAGCGGCCGAGGCTTCCCAGTACAAGTGACCGTTGAAAACAGCGGTGATGATTTTTCAGGTGATATACTCTTTAATTTCTCTGCTTCTCATAATTCTAGCGGGGCAAAGGCATTGTCCATTGATGTGCCAAAAGGGAGCAAAAAAACGTATTCGTTGTCATTACCTGCCTATTCAGAGGAGTACTACAACAGCAATCAAATAAAACAATCGATTTTCCTATATAAGGGAAGTTGGAAGGATAATAAGGAGACAACGTTTGCTGGCAAAAAGGTTCTGCAGCCAAAATATGTCGACCCGGCGACCAGAACAATGGGATTATTAAGTGAAAATGCCGACCGTTTAAAGGAATTAAAGGTGCTGACGTCAGGTAGTAAAATCGAACCGATTGTCTTGTCAGAAGAGATGCTTCCACATGACGAACTTGGCCTTGATACCCTTGATTACATAGTGATTGATGAGTTTGCTGTTGCAAAGCTCAAAAAAACACAGCAGCAGGCATTGTTGAATTGGGTTAAAAATGGCGGCAGATTAATTGTTGGCGCTGCTCCCAATGCAGTGGGTACCTATGGGCTGCTATATGAGCAACTGCCGATGAAGCCTGAGCGTGAGGTGCAGGGTGACACTCAGTTTCTGCAAGTTTCATCTGAGAGTATTGAATTCAAGGGGTTGCCGGTCTTTGTTGGTGAGTTGGTACCGGGGGCTGAAACAGCTATAACCAGCGGCGAGTTGCCGATGATTGTTCATAAAGGGTATGGAGCCGGTGAAATTTGGCAAACTGCCTTTTCGTTGGGGGATGAACCATTGGCGTCATGGAACTATTATGGACGGTGGTTTACAGCGAGCCCGATGCTGAACGTACAGATGAACAATCAATCACCTAAAATGATGTACCAAAATCAGTTTGAGATGATCTTTAATGAATTTGCCGAGGTTAATCAATATTTTGCTTCCTCGCAATTTTCAGCAGGGGCAATCGGTTTATTTTTATTGATTTACCTGCTCCTGTTATCTCCAATTCTTTATATTTTGCTGAAACGTCTTGATAAACGTGAGCATGCTTGGTGGGTAATCATTGTATTTGCGCTTCTATCATCGACAGGAATATTTGCGCTTGGAGCAAAGGACCGAATTGCCAAACCGCAAATCAATCAAACCGGAATCTACCAGGCCGATAATGGCCATTTAACCGGACTTGAGGCAGTTACGTTTCTTTCCAATACCGGCGGCGACTATGAGCTCGCCTTTTCAAAAGGGACTATCTTTGGTGTTCCTGGCTCATCCACGATGTCTGCGGGTGATGGTAAGCGCTATGCGATAGTGGAAACTACCAGGAAGGAAAGCAAAGTAACATTTCCAAGTGTAGAATATTGGTCCACTAGAACCTATTTTGGCTCTGCTAATAAGCAAACTGACGGTAAATTTAAGATGAACTTAAAACTGGAAAATAAGCAGCTTACTGGAACCATAGTCAATCAGTTCCCTTACGATTTTGAAGAATTATTCATTTGGTCAGGGACAAAAAAGCATAGCCTTGGTTCGTTAAAAAGCGGTGAAACTTTAACGGTAAATGAAACATTGCAGCAAGACTATCTTGCCGGTCCGTACAGTCAACAATTCCAGTATATGATGCCGACTTCACAAAGTGATATTGAGAAACTAAAAATGGAAAGAATGGAATACGGGGCAGTTGAATTTCTTTATAATGCTGCTTCACAGGGGAACAAGCCAATTCTATATGGTTTTACAAAAGGCTCGGTAATTGACGCGGATATTAAGGGGAAAAAGGAAACTAAAAATGGCTTAAATTTAATTTATCAACCAATGGATATTCAAATGGAACTGGCAGGCGCTTTTACAATTAAAGATGATATGCTTCGCCGTTCTATCAATGTCATCCGAGGAGGTCTCTTTAATGATATGGGCGGAATGCTGCCCGAAATGGAGATGGATGATGGGGAATATGAGTATGTCCTCGAGCTACCAGAACAGTTTACTAAAAATAAGCCAGCGCTCCATGAAATGGGTATTACTTGGTTTGGCAGCAATGCAGCCTACTCAATTAAAAACAATCAAACAGGTGAATATATGCCATTGCCTGATATGAAAACGACGATTACTGCACAATTGGAGCAATATATTTCAAACGAAGGGATAATCGTCATCAAATTGATTAAAACAGGACAAGGTGACCCTCGGGTAAGGATGCCGGTGCTGAGTATTAAGGGGGAAATCAAATGATTGAAATCATTGATTTAACAAAGAAATATGGGAAATTTACAGCATTGGACCATTTAAATCTGACGATAGAAAAAGGCAGTGTTTTTGGGTTTGTCGGGCAAAATGGTGCCGGCAAATCAACGACTTTTTCCATACTAGCAACACTGCTTTCCCCTACATCGGGAACGGCCTACATTAATGGCTATAATATTTCGAAAGAGCCAAAGATGGTTCGCAGCCAGATTGGCTATATGCCTGATTTTTTCGGTGTTTACGACCAGTTAAAAACGGTGGAATACTTGGATTTTTATGGAGCCAGTTATGGACTTAGCCTTAATGAGCGAAAGAAATTGATTCCCCAGCTTTTGGAATTGGTCAATTTAGCCCATAAACAGGATTCTTATGTTGATGTTCTATCAAGAGGGATGAAACAAAGGCTCTGCCTCGCCAGATCATTGATTCATGACCCAGAGGTGTTAATTCTAGATGAACCCGCCTCCGGCCTTGATCCGAGAGCGCGAGTGGAAATGCGGGAAATACTAAAAGAATTAAAGAATATGGGAAAAACGATTCTTATTTCATCACATATACTGCCAGAGCTGGCAGAGATGTGCGATAGTATAGGGATTATTGATCAAGGTCATTTGGTCGCGGAAGGATCGGTTGCAGAAATCCAGCACCGTCTGAAAGGTGAAAAGTTGATCATTACCAAGCTTAATGGCGGAGTGGAACGGGCTATTCAGTTTTTTGATGACCAGCCCCTGGTCAGTCAACTAACAAGGCGGGAGGATGGTGATTCCCTGCAATTTATGTTTAAGGGAAATGCCGAAGAACAAGTACAACTACTAAAAGCTGCGCTGATGCAGAATATCGCTATTGTCAGCTTTTCGGAAATGGAAACCAATTTGGAAGATGTCTTTATGGAGATAACGAAAGGAGTGGAGCTTTCATGAGAAATTTATTGCTTAACCCCGTCATGAATAAGGAATTTAAGCTAAGGTTCCGCTCTTTTAAAAGCTTTCTTGGGCTTGCCTTTTACTTGCTTGCCCTTTCCATCCTGATTGTCGGGTTTATTTACTTGCAAACACAAAATTCACCGATGCAATTATTCCGTCCGGACCAAAGCCGGGAGATGTTTATGCTTCTGGCGTTCATCCAACTGGGGTTAATTCTGTTTATTACGCCTGGTTTAACGGCTGGGGTCATTAGCGGGGAGCGGGAAAAGCAAACATTAAATATTTTATTGACAACGAATCAAAGTTCAACCAGCATCATCATGGGAAAGTTGATTTCTTCCATCTCTTTTCTATTGTTGATGATTATCGCAAGCTTACCAATTTACAGTATTGTTTTCCTCTTTGGAGGTATTTCTCCGGGGCAGGTTTTACTGATTCTAGTTTTTTATATTTTTACCATCCTAGTGTTTGGCAGTATCGGAATCTTTTTCTCGACCATTGTAAGAAGAACAATCATCGCCATGGTAAGTACATACGGTGTTGCGTTGTTTCTAATTGCAGGAACTGCCTTTTTGTTTACCATCTCAATGGCGGTCAACAATATCGGAGGGACAACACCGACAAATAATCCCATCCCGTATTTCTTTGCCATGCTGAATCCGGGGTTTATTCTGTTTGGCTTTTTGCAGCCAAATGCCTTGAATGAATTATCCAATCAAATTGGGTTTGGAATTCAGGTTCCGTTGTGGGCTGCCTATTTAATCTCTTATACAATAATTTTTCTTGTTATGACCATTGTTAGTATCCGCAAGCTTCGGCCAAATATGAAAGTCAAATCGGAAAGTGCAGGATGAGTGCAATGGAGGAACAAAAACAGTTTTTTGGGCTGTTGAAACCGGTGCGGCGCCAACTTTTTCTCCAGAAAAGTGGTGTTGAATTCCAATATTGGCTGACAGCATCGACAGCCTTTGCTTTGTTAATCCTACTCACGGCAAGGATGATGGTGTTTCCCTTCTATCATTTGTTTATTCTGCTGGGCTGTTCTCTCCTGCTCACCTTCTATGGATTCCGTATCTGGCGGAAAATGCCAGGCTGGAGAGAGGCTGCCCTATTGTTTAATTCATACGTTCCAGACGACCGAGTGCTTACGGCGCTATCCTTTATCAATAGAGACGGTATTCTTGAAAAATTACAGCTCAATGAAGCAGTGACGTATATGAAACGGGAACAGCACATGGTCCTGACAAGAAAGAAAAGCTTTCTAATGCCAAAATGGCTTCTATTGGCAGTTTTGTTCGGGAGTGCTTCCGCCCTGCTTCTCTCGCTTCCAAATCACCACCTCGAAATGGCGGCAAAAAAGGAAAGTGAAATAAAGGTAATGAAAAAGGTCAAGAAGGAATTGGCTGAAAAAATGGCACAGGAGAAAAATAGCGAAAAGAAAAAAGCGCTGGAACAAGCCCAGAAAATAATCACAAAGAATCCCGACCCGCAAAAAGCACTTGAAAGACTGACTAAGCAGAAGAAAGAATTGGAATTAAAAGCATTGCAGCAACAAGAAAAATTAGAAAATCTTAAGGCCTGGCAGCAAGGACTACAAAACAATAACTTGGCTAATCTGGCTGCTGCTTTGGACGAAAAGGATTTAAAAAAGCTCAGCCGTAAATTAGAAGAATTAAACAAAAACTATGATTCGTTGACGGAAGGTCAAAAACAGGCGATTGCAAAAATGTCTGGAACAAATAAAAAACTTTCTGAGCAGGAGTTGGCAAAGCTTGTCCAAAAGATCTCTGGGGGATTAAGCGCTGAAACCAGCCAATTCCAGTTAGCCGCGGCACAAGATGCAATCGGAGAGGTTGAAAACAGCCTTAAAAGTGAACTGGCTGACAATGGACTTCCATCAGATCAACTCGCTTCTAATCAATCGTCAGGGAAGAACTCACCCGGGCCAACAAGTAAAAATGGCCAGCACGAAAAGGGTGCCATTGGAACCAATCCGGGCGGGCAAGGATCCAATAATGGTTCCCAATCCGGACCAGGGAGCAGTCAGCAGTCTGGAAAGGGTGCAGGAACTGGCGGTAATGGCAATGGGAGCGGGACAGGTCCTGGTACAGGAATTGGGCAAGGCACAGGGACAGGAACGGGCGGTGGTGCCGGTCTCGGTACAGGATCGCGTCAGCTCTTGACGATTCCAGAAAAGCAAACAGGGAATACCAATCTTGAAACCGATACAGGCTCGCTTTCAGGTGGCAGCCCTGCCCAGCAATATCAGGGGAATGGACCGGTATTACCGGGGCAGCTTCGTCCTTATCAGGAAGTGTATGGCAATTACTTGGATGCATACAGAAATAGTCAAGAACGTGTAAAACTTCCAGCTGATTTGGAGGAGATTGTCAAAAATTATTTTCTATCGCTGGATCCAAATAGGGAGTGACGAATTTGTCTCAAATAAAGGAGAAAGAAAATCAATTTATTACTGCAGCACAGCAATTAAATAGCGTAAAACAAGAGTTGAAGAGTTTTATTGTTGGCCAGGACGAGGTAATCGATCAAGTACTTTGGTGTATTTTTTCCGGGGGGCATGCTTTGCTTGAGGGATTGCCGGGGCTCGGCAAAACGATGCTGATCCGCTCCATTTCTGAATGCCTTGAATTATCGTTTCGACGAATTCAATTCACTCCTGATTTAATGCCGTCCGATATTACCGGAACAATGCTTCTTCAGCCAGGGAACGACGGAAGGCAGGAATTTGCTTTTCATGAAGGCCCGCTGTTTGCCAATATTATTTTGGGTGATGAAATAAACAGGGCCACGCCAAAAACACAAAGTGCTTTGCTCGAAGCAATGGCTGAACAAACGGTTACCGTGATGGGGAACACAAAAAGGCTTGCCAGACCATTCTTCGTGCTGGCCACACAAAACCCGATTGATATGGAAGGAACGTACCCGCTTCCGGAAGCGCAAATGGACCGGTTTATTTGTAAGATACATGTCGATTATCCCTCGAAGGAGGAATTAAAAGAAATTGCCTTAAGAACAACAGGCACAGTAACTCCGAAATTATCCAAAGTATTAGGAATTAATGACGTTTTGCTGATTCAACAGCTTTCCAAAGAAATCCTTATTTCTGATGACATCCTAAATACGGCAGTCAACATAATTGCTGCGACTCACCCTGGTGCAGAGGAAGCTCCGGAGAGGGTAAAACAATATGTACAGTTCGGCAGCGGACCGCGAGGCTTGCAAAGCCTGCTGCAAATGGCGAAAACACGGGCATTATTTTCCGGCAGATACCATGTCGCCATCGGAGACATTAAACGGACGGCTATTCCTGTTTTAAGACATCGTCTTCTATTAAACTTTGAAGGAGAGGCGAGCGGTGTTTCTGCCGATGAACTGATTGCAGACATAGTTGAGACCGCAGGCAAGGATGGGGGCAGTCGATGACATCGTCACGTTCAGCACTTCTTTCAAGGCTGGAACAGCTTAAGTTCACCGCAAAAACAAGGCGCCGCGGCAGTCAAAATGGCAGAAGAACAGCAGCAAAATTTGGTTCTTCCCTTGAGTTCTCCGATTTTCGCCTTTATCAACCGGGAGATGATGTGCGGCAAATAGATTGGAATATCTATGGCCGGACCCAGAAGCACTATATCAAGCGCTTTTTAGATGAACAGGAGCTGGCGATTACGGTTTTTTTGGACACATCGAACTCAATGCAGGCAATCGAAACAAAGTGGCAAAGGGCGAAAGACTTGGCAGCGGCCTTCAGTTACATTGCTTTACACGCCGATGACCGCCTCTCGTTTATTCCCGTGTCTTCGCTTCAAGCAAACAAGGTTACTAGGAAGGGTTCTGTTTATGGGAAGAGTGTCTATCATCAAATTCACCAGCTGCCCAAACAGCATTCTGAAGGAACATTTACGGAAAACTTTCCGAAAAACGTGTTAAAAAATAACCAACTTGCCGTTGTGATTACCGACGGACTTGAGCCAATTCCTTACTTTGAAGCATTGTTTCATAAGATTGCCGCTTCAAAACAGGAAGTAAGATTGATTCAGCTAGTAAGCAGACAAGAACTGAAGCCCGCTTATTCGGGCGATATGAAATTGATTGATAGTGAAACAAATGAAGCTGTCAATGTGACGGTTAATGAACAAATTATTGAAAAATATCAAAAACGGTTACTGCAGCATAACGGCCAGCTTGAGAAATTATGCCAACGGTTTGGGTTCCAATACTTGCAAACAACAGATGATGCCGATTTGTTGAGATTTCTTTTTCATGAATGCATGGCGAAAAAAGTGCTTTGTTAATGAGGTGATAAGATGAATTTTGCCAATCCGATATATTTTAGCCTCCTTGCTGGGATCGCCTTTGTCGTCATTTTATACTTTTTTCGCAAGCAGTATCAGGCTGTGATGAACCCCTCAAACCTTTTGTGGCAGCAGGCAATGAATGAAATGAAAGCCAGCCCCTGGCTCCAAAAACTACAGCAAAACCTGTTGTTTTGGCTGCAAATTGCCGCCTTAACACTATTAATGCTGTCTTTGGCCAAGCCGGTATGGTTTTCGAAAGGAGTGAAGGGGGAGCAGATCATTTGGATTGTTGACACCTCAGCGACAATGTCGGCAGTAGGTGAAAAGTCCTCTGCCCTTGATGAAGCCAAACAAATAATGAAGAAGATGGCCGGCACCCTCAACTCACAGGAGGTCACGATCATCAAAGCCGGGGAGAAACCTGCCATCTTGTTAAATCGGGAAATGAATCCGGCTGTGATTGGGCAGGCAGTTGATAAACTTGCAGTTACCTATGAACATGAGAATATTATCAAAGCCGTCAGGTTAGCGGAATCATTGGTGACAAAGCAAGAAACAGTTATTAGTATCTTTTCAGACTCTGTCAAAGAGGAAGATTTGGAGACAAGCAATGATGGAGTAGCTTATGAAATTCATAATAGCGGTGTTAAAGAGGATAATATCGCTGTTTTATCATTTGGGGTTGCAAAAAAAGAAACGGGGATTTCCGCGCTTGCCGTTTTGGAAAACCAGGGAAAAGAGCCAAAAACCTTTCCTTTTCATGTGACAAGTGAGGGTACAGTGATATTCGAAGAACAGGTAACAGTGCCCCAAGGTGAACAAGTTGTCGTCAACATCCCTGAGCTGCCGAAACGAAAATACTACCAGGCAAATATTGAGCCAAATGACCATTATGTGATTGATAATCAACAAACTGCAGTTTCCTTTAACTTGAGCCCTGATGTATTTGCGGTAGGAGAAGTCAACCCCTTTTTCATAAAAGGGCTAGAGACGTTGGGAATTAAGGTAACCCAGCTTGACCTCTCAAAGGAGACGCTTCTTCCGGAATCAGTGGTCATTATTGCTGAAGGGCTGAAGGTCGAACAATTGCCTAATTTGCCGGTCATTTATATTAACAAACCAAAAGAAACTGAAAGATTAATTGAATTGAAGGAGCCAATTGTTGCCCTTGACTCACCGCTAACAGAGTATGTTGATAGCAGCAAAACCTACATAAAATACGCCGCCAGCCCGATTGAGGGAAAATGGGATACCGTTATGTCTAGCGGCGGCCATCACTTAATTCAAACCGGGAGTATCAATGGACAGCCTGCGATTCTACTAAATTTTTCTCTTGAACATACTGATTGGCCGCTGCAGCCCGGTTTTCCCATCTTTTTATTTAACAGTTACCAGTGGCTGGCCAAACAAACAGGCTTTCTTGGCTATTTTCGACCGGGAGAGGCAAAGCGCCTCCAACTAGGGGAAGAGCAGGACGATCTGGAAGTTTTTAATGATGATGGAAAAAGCCTTACTTCCTTTCATCTCAACAAAGAAAATTTTATCGCCCCTGTAAAGCCGGGAATATATCAGGCAGTGGCCGATGGGCAAATTTCCTATTTCTCTGTCCTGCTTGACGACCGTGAAAAAAAGCTAAAAAACGAGCCATCATTTTCACTTAATAGCACAAAACCCGAAGTGAAAAAACAAGCGGTAACAACAAATGATTCTATCTGGTTTTGGCTGGCAGCTATTGCTCTAGTCGTACTTGGCTTTGAATGGGAGGTGTATCGCCGTGGATTTAGAACTTAGATACCCATTCTTGTTAATCTTATTGGTGCCCGCTTCCCTTTTGATTTATCTGTTTGCAAAACAATTATTTACATCTCGTAAACCAGAAAAATGGGTAATTCTCAGCATAAGGTGTATCATATTTTTCCTGCTCATTGCAGCTTTGACGATTCCGCAGATACTTCTGCCGATAAAAGCGGAACGCATCCTTTTTCTTGTCGACCGCTCGGCCAGTTTCGAAGACAATCAAGATGCCATCCTTGATTGGTTGGATAAAAGCGTGAGAACAAAGAAAGACGAGCAAATGTTTTCAGTTGTCTCCTTTGGTGATGGAGCAGTGGTTGATCAGTCCTTTTCCAATAAGAAAACGTCCATTGGTGAATTGAATGGAAAAATAAATAATGCCGATACCAATTTGGAAGAGGGTATAGGCTTTGCTTCTTCTTTACTGAGTACAGAACAGGGCGGGCGGATTGTCCTGTTGACTGATGGAAACGAAACTTCAGGGACTGGCAAAGAAGCAGCCAAGCTATTGAAAAATCAGAAATTTGAGCTTGATTATGTCAAATTCAACCAATCATTTCGTGAAGATGCGGCCATAACAAAGCTTGATGTGCCCCCATCCCTTTATGCGGGGGAACAGGTCAATATTACAGTCGGAGTCATCAGCAATGCCGAAAAGACAGCTAATTTGCGGATTTCTTTGAACGATCAGGATATCCTCCAGAAACAGATTACTGTGAAGGAGGGACAAAACGAGTATTCTTTTACTTATGGGATCAAGGAACCGGGAATGGCTGTTTTTAAGGCTGAGTTGGCCGCCGATAACGATGCCTTTATTGAAAATAATTCGCTCAATGCCGTAACAAATGTCAAGGGAACACCAAGAATCCTAGTTGTTCAGGGGAATCAGGATGATAATCTGACTGCGATTCTTCAATCTGCGGGATATATTGCCGATGAGCTTATTCCCGAGAAACTCCCAACCACATTAGCAGGCATGCTCCAATATCAATCGATTATTTTTAACAATGTACCGGGAACAAAGGTTAGCGAACAGCAAATGAACTTAATCGAAAAAGCCGTTAAGGAATTTGGCACCGGGTTTCTTATGCTTGGCGGTGAGGATAGTTTTGGTCTTGGCGGCTATTTTAAAACGCCGATTGAAAAACTGCTGCCTGTCGATATGGATATTAACGGGAAGAAAGAACTGCCCTCGCTTGGGTTAGTCATTGTGATTGACCGTTCCGGGAGCATGAGCGGAAATAAATTGACATTGGCCAAGGAAGCGGCGGCCAGGTCTGTCGATTTGCTAAGGGAAAAAGATACTTTGGGCTTTATCGCCTTTGATGACCGCCCGTGGGATATCGTAGAAACCGCTCCACTTGAGAATAAGAAAAAAGTGATTGAAAAAATTCGATCTGTCTCAGTTGGAGGAGGGACCAATATTTATCCAGCCCTTGAAAAGGCCTTTCAGGAATTGCAGGATTTAAAGCTGCAGCGAAAGCATATTATTCTGTTAACAGATGGCCAGTCAGCAACTGGCGGGAATTACGAAACACTTATTGAAGAGGGGAAACAAAAAAATATAACCTTATCGACAGTTGCCTTGGGTTCTGACGCGGATCGCACACTTCTGGAGAATTTGGCAGAGCAGGGAAGCGGACGGTTTTATGATGTAACGGATGCCTCCGTTATCCCGAGCATCCTTTCCAGGGAAACGGTCATGACGACCAGAAC
Source organism: Neobacillus sp. B24 (assembly GCF_055381825.1). Classification (NCBI taxonomy): domain Bacteria; kingdom Bacillati; phylum Bacillota; class Bacilli; order Caryophanales; family Bacillaceae; genus Neobacillus; species Neobacillus sp. B24. The sequence continues at coordinate 1,997,387 of NZ_AP035777.1, forward strand.
CTATATTGAAGACAATCCCTTTTATCCAATATTACAACCCTATCCGGAATGGACAACGTTCTTTCAAAATGGGATTCCAAGGATGAATGCCTATATTGCTGTAACGGCAAAAGACCGGGCCAATGTTCCGCTAATCAGTGAAAAGAAAGATCCGGTACTCGCAGAGTGGCAATATGGATTAGGGTCAACGCTTGCCTTTACCTCCGATATGACAGGCAAATGGTCAGGGGATTGGGCCCAGTGGACAGAGTGGCCGAAATTTATCAATCAATTGGTATCAAAATCGCTCCCTCAATATGAGAGTGAACCGTTTAGGTACACAGTTGGAAAGGAAAGCGGATATACTGTCATTAACTTAAAAGGGACACAAGGTGAACCTCTTCCATTACAGGTATCGGTGGTATCTCAGACTGGTGCTGCAATGGATACCAGTGTTAAGCCTACAGCACCTGGGGAATACCAAGTTACTTTCCCAAATAAACCAGGAATGTATTTTTTAAGAGCCAAACAAACTTCCGAAAATGGACAGGATCGCCTTTTTCAAACTGGTTTCTCTGTACCCTATTCTGATGAATACTTGTTAAAAGGAGCAAATCATGTACTGTTGAAGGAGCTGGCAGAGATCGCTGGCGGCAAACAGCTTACATCACCAAAGCAGGCATTCCGTCCCTTAAATGAACAGCCCAAGCGGAAGGTCCCAATTAGTGAAGGGCTGCTGCTTGCCGCTTTTCTATTGCTAGTGTTGGAGATTATGATTCGTAGGCTTGGATTTAAGCCATTTTATCCACTCCTTTCCATTGTCAAAAAAGCCGTGAGGCATAAAGAGAAACCGGAGACTGCCGTGGATGAGCGGCTTGCAAACGTCAAAAACAAAATAAGGGTCGGACCGGAGAAACACATAGTCAAAAATGAAGAAACCATTCAAACTATAATATCTGAATCACCAATTCAAAGGGTGACTCCAACAGAAAAGAACAAAAGCATCCCAGTTGTTTCACCTGAGGAAAAAGAGGCTCGAATGCAGCGGTTACTTGATGCGAAGAAAAGAAAACAGTAAAATAGAATGGCAGATTAGGGTTGTCAGAAATGAATCATTCTGTACAGTGTAAAGATATTTTCTTGACAGCAAGAGACAGACTAGGTAAACTACATTGTAAAGGCTTTTTCCTTAACAAGTAAGGAGGGGTGTCCCATGATGCTTGATAAGACAACGCGAATGAACTATTTATATGATTTTTATCATTCGCTATTAACCCCAAAACAGCAAAGCTACATGTCTCTATATTATCTGGATGATTACTCGCTGGGTGAAATTGCCGAAGAGTATGACATCAGCCGCCAGGCCGTTTATGATAATATAAGACGGACAGAGGCGATGCTCGAAGAATATGAGGAAAAGCTATTATTATTTCAAAAATTTCAAGAGCGTTCCCGGCTATTGCGTGATTTAAAGGATATGCTGAGTGGGGATTCCCCCGCAAAGCAGGCAATCCTTAAAATCGTTACCGAACTTGAAAATTTGGATTAGGAGGCGGCATGAATGGCATTTGAAGGATTGGCCGACCGACTGCAGAATACAATTCAGAAAATCCGCGGCAAAGGCAAAGTCTCTGAAGCGGATGTCAAAGAAATGATGCGTGAAGTACGTCTTGCCTTGCTAGAAGCAGACGTTAACTTCAAGGTCGTAAAAGAGTTTGTCAAAAAAGTCAGCGAACGTGCCGTTGGGCAGGAAGTGCTTAAAAGTTTAACTCCAGGCCAGCAAATCATTAAAATTGTTAATGAAGAACTGACGGAGTTAATGGGCGGAGAGCAGAGCAAAATTGCCGTTGCAGGCCGCCCGCCAACTGTCATCATGATGGTTGGACTTCAAGGTGCAGGTAAAACAACGACATCCGGAAAGCTGGCAAATTTGCTGCGGAAGAAGTATAACCGAAAACCAATGCTCGTTGCTGCCGATATTTATCGTCCTGCTGCAATAAAGCAGTTGGAAACACTCGGAAAGCAGCTAGGGATGCCGGTATTTTCTCTTGGTGACCAGGTTAGCCCGGTGGAAATTGCCAAGCAGGCAATCGCCAAAGCCAAGGAAGAACATCATGATTATGTCCTGATTGATACCGCTGGCCGTCTTCATGTTGATGAAGCCTTGATGAACGAGCTGAAGGATATCAAGGAATTGACCAAACCTGATGAAATTTTCCTCGTTGTCGATGCAATGACCGGTCAAGATGCCGTAAATGTTGCGCAAAGCTTTAATGAACAGCTTGGCTTAACTGGGGTTGTCTTGACAAAGCTTGACGGTGACACCCGAGGCGGGGCAGCGTTATCGATTCGTTCAGTTACGCAAACGCCGATTAAATTTATCGGTATGGGTGAAAAAATGGATGCGCTTGAGCCGTTTCATCCGGAACGGATGGCCTCAAGAATTCTCGGCATGGGGGATGTGCTGACTTTAATTGAAAAAGCACAAGCCAATATCGATGAAGAGAAGGCAAAAGAACTCGAGAAAAAAATGCGGACAGCATCCTTTACACTGGATGATTTTCTTGATCAACTTGGACAAGTCCGTAATCTTGGTCCACTTGATGAATTGTTGAAAATGATGCCTGGGGCCAATAAAATTAAGGGCTTGAACAATATTCAAATTGATGAGAAGCAAATTTCCCATGTGGAAGCCATCATCAGATCGATGACCAAAGAGGAAAAGAGCCACCCTGAAATTATGAATTCAGGCCGGAAGCGCAGGATTGCCAAAGGCAGCGGCCGTACTGTAGCCGAAGTAAACCGTTTGCTGAAGCAGTTTGAAGACATGAAAAAAATGATGAAGCAAATGAGCGGCATGCAGCAAAAGGCCAAGAAAAAAGGCGGATTTAAATTTCCATTTAAACCTTTCTAACAGGTTTTGGTTTGTTTAATTTTGGGAATGCTTGTATGTAAAGAAAAAACACTTTACAAACTAAAAAACAATTGGTATTATACTATCTTGTGTGAAACTATTCGGAGGTGCTTATATAATGGCAGTAAAAATTCGTTTAAAGCGTATGGGAGCAAATAAATCTCCTTTCTATCGTATTGTTGTAGCTGATTCTCGTTCACCACGTGATGGACGTTTTATTGAAACTGTAGGAACTTACAATCCAGTTGCAGAGCCAGCTAAAGTTGAAATCAACGAAGAATTAGCTCTTAAATGGTTACAAGACGGCGCGAAGCCATCTGATACAGTACGTAACCTGTTCTCTAAGCAAGGCATTATGGAAAAATTCCACAATGCTAAATTAAGCAAGTAATTGCGTAAACTGCGATGAAACAACTAATACAAACGATTGTTAAGCCACTTGTTGATTTTCCTGAAGATGTCCAAGTTGAGGCTATTGAGGATGAATCACGAATCACTTACCATTTGACAGTTAATAAAACGGATATTGGAAAAGTGATCGGCAAACAAGGGCGTGTTGCAAAGGCCATTAGGACTGTTGTCTATGCAGCAGGATCATCACAACAAAAGAAAATTTTCTTGGAAATTGGTGAATAGCTTTTTGCATCATAGAAAAGCTGAAGCGCCTTGAACAGGCGCTGAAGCTAGCCATAGAGTAAAGGGGGGAATAATTATCCTCCCTTTTTTGCTATCAGGAAAGCAACTCTTTATTAGGAGGCAATGATATGCAGCTGATTCAAACTGTTGTGGTGAAGCAAATACTAACGGAAAACAGCAAGCAGGAGCTTTTGATGCAATTTCAGGACCGAAAGTTACAATTTCAAAAGGAATGCGACCAGCTCCAGTTCGAACTAAAACGATTGGAAAGGTCGAAAACCTATTCTCAGTCGGCCCTCATCAAACATTTTGAAAAAGAAATCGAAATGCGCCGCGAAAAAATAAAGCTTCTCGAGTTTCAAATTGAACAATTACATATCCTACCGATAGGCAGTGAATTAAAAGAAAAGGAAGTACAAGCATTGGTGGAGGTTCAAGTGGGTGATACCTGGAGTGCCTCAGAACAGCACACCATTATTATTAAAGATGGCATAATCGAGGAAATCAGATAGTAGGTGAAATTATGGAAAAATGGTTTAATGTCGGAAAGATTGTCAATACCCATGGTATAAAAGGAGAGGTCCGGGTGATTTCCCGGACGGATTTCCCGGAACAGCGGTATAAAACCGGGAATAAATTGTTTTTATTTCTACCGCAGTCCGACATTCCTATTGAATTGACGGTCAAGAGTCACCGCACCCATAAAAATTTTGACTTGCTTATTTTTGATGGGTACGAAAATATCAACCTGGTGGAAAAATTCCGTGATGGGCTATTAAAAGTTCCTGAATCACAGTTAGCCCAGCTTGAGGAAGAAGAATTTTATTATTATGAGATCATCGGCTGCCTTGTAGCGACAACCTCTGGTGAAGAGTTAGGCAAAATTACCGAAATTCTATCACCGGGTGCCAACGATGTCTGGGTCATAAAGGGCAGGGGCGGAAAAGAGATTCTAATCCCTTATATCCATGATGTGGTGAAAAAGGTAGACGTGAAGGAAAAAGTCGTATTAATTGAGCCGATGGAAGGGCTCCTGTCATGATGAGGATTGATGTTCTTACCTTGTTCCCGGAAATGTTTGCTGGTGTGCTAAGGTCTTCCATTTTGGGCAAAGCAGCCGAAAAAACAGCCGTGAACTACAATGTGGTCAATTTTCGTGAATTTGCTGACAACAAGCATGCCACAGTCGATGATTATCCGTACGGCGGCGGCGCAGGAATGGTATTAAAGCCACAGCCGATTTTTGATGCTGTTGCCAAGCTGCGGGAGCAGGCAAGAACTAAAAATCCGAAGGTCATTCTTCTTTGCCCTCAAGGTGAGCGGTATGACCAAAGGAAAGCGGAAGAATTGGCCCAGGAAGACCATTTGATTTTTATTTGCGGTCACTATGAGGGCTATGATGAACGAATTAGAGAAAATATTGTAACCGATGAAATCTCCATTGGCGACTACGTTTTGACTGGCGGCGAACTCGGTGCCATGGTGGTTATTGACAGTGTAGTCCGGCTGCTGCCTCAAGTACTGGGGAATCAGGAGTCCCATATGAAGGACTCTTTCAGTACCGGAATGCTTGAGCACCCACATTATACAAGACCAGCAGATTTCCGCGGGATGAAGGTGCCGGACGTGCTATTATCGGGTAATCACAAATTAATAGAAGAATGGCGGAATAAAGAGGCATTGCGCCGGACGCTAGTGAGAAGACCTGATTTATTGGAAAAAATTGAGCTAACGTCAGAGCAGAAAAAATGGCTCCAGGAAGTGAAAAAAGAGTCCAGGTAGTATTGCGGCCAAATCATAATTATGGTATGATACTTCTTGTGACTTGAACTGACTAGTTTAGTTTTGGTTGGATAACGATGTTCCGCTGCAATTTATAGATTCACTGTTATGCAAGAGCATCTGTTGGAAGGAGTTGAAAACGATGCATAAAATTATTGAAGAAATCACAAAAGAACAACTTCGTTCTGATCTTCCTTCGTTCCGTCCTGGTGATACTGTACGTGTACACGTAAAAGTTATCGAGGGTACTCGTGAGCGTATTCAGTTATTCGAAGGTGTAGTGATTAAGCGTCGTGGTGGTGGTATTAGCGAAACTTTCACAGTTCGTAAAGTTTCTTACGGAGTAGGCGTTGAGCGTACATTCCCAGTACACACACCAAAAATTGCGAAGCTTGATGTAGTTCGCCGCGGTAAAGTTCGCCGTGCTAAACTTTACTACTTGCGTGAACTTCGTGGTAAAAAAGCTCGTATTAAAGAAATCCGCTAATATGAAAAAAGAGAGCTTGCATGGCAAGCTCTTTTTTCATACATAACAAACATTCATTTTGAAAAAAACTAAGCCGTAAACTTGCCGTATTGTTAACAAATGATTAAAGTTTTATGAAAATCATAATCCCATCGTGTTTAATATGTTTCACTTATGTAAAATAGACTTTATAATAGATTTTTTTGCAGGATTGGTGGGGACTTGGAATGGCTAAAAAGAAAAATGAGTTATGGGAATGGACGAAAGCACTGTTAATCGCAGTGGCACTAGCGGCAGTAATCCGTTATTTCTTATTTGCGCCAATAGTGGTGGATGGATTATCGATGATGCCGACATTAAAAGATCAGGACCGAATGATCGTTAATAAATTTAATTATAAAATTAGCGAGCCAAAGCGGTTTGATATTATCGTGTTTCATGCTCCGGAACATAAGGACTACATCAAGCGGGTCATTGGGCTTCCAGGCGATACAATTGAATATAAAAATGATACCTTGTATGTGAATGGCAAAGCTTATAAAGAACCTTATTTGGAGGAATATAAGCAACAGGTGGAAGATGGACCGCTGACGGATGATTTTACACTCGTAGAGAAAATCGGCCGCAAAACAGTTCCAGAAGGAGAGCTGTTTGTTATGGGCGATAACCGCCGCTTCAGCAAGGACAGCCGCCACATCGGTACAATTCCGATGGAAAAGGTGATCGGCAATACAAGCATTGTGTATTGGCCAATCAAGGATGCCCATATAGTTAAGGCAAAATAGAATTCTTTTATCCAGCTTCAGGGGCTGAACAAGGCGCTTACGCTTTTAAGGGAGGTGACTCTTCATGACGATCCAATGGTTTCCTGGCCATATGGCCAAGGCTCGCAGAGAGGTCACAGAAAAATTAAAGTTAGTCGATATTATTTTTGAATTGGTGGATGCAAGAATCCCCTATTCCTCAAGAAATCCAATGATTGATGAAATCATTCAGCACAAGCCAAGGCTTGTCTTGTTAAATAAAGCGGATATGGCGGATAAAGAGGTAACGAGAAAATGGATTGCCTTTTTTGCTGATCAAGGAATTAAGGCTTTGGCGATTAATTCTCACGCTGGAGAAGGTATGAAAGAAATTACCCAAGCCGCGAAGGAAATCCTGAAGGAGAAGTTTGACCGTTTAAAGGCCAGAGGGGTGAAGCCTAGAGCAATCCGGGCAATGATTGTCGGGATACCAAATGCCGGCAAATCCACCTTAATTAACCGCTTAGCGAAAAAGAATATTGCCAGAACGGGTAATACACCTGGTGTAACCAAGGCCCAGCAATGGATAAAAGTAGGGAAAGAAATGGAACTGCTTGATACACCCGGAATACTATGGCCCAAATTTGAGGACCAAGAGGTTGGGGTTAAACTCGCCATAACGGGAGCAATTAAAGATACATTATTAAATCTTCAGGACTTAACAGTATATTCGCTAAGATTTCTCGAACGTGAGTACCCTGAACGGCTGCAAGACAGGTACAAGCTGTCGCAATTACCGGAAGATGTTGTTGCCATGTTTGACCATATTGGGACGCTAAGAGGCTGCCTGATGGGCGGTGGTATGGTTGATTATGATAAAGTGGCAGAACTGGTTATCAGGGAAATCCGCTCCGAAAAATTTGGTCCGTTATCGTTTGAAAAACCAGAGGACTTTAAAACTGAGAATGATCAAGAATAAATAACTGCCTTCCTTTCTGGAGGGCTTTCCTTTTTAATAAATAGGTTAGGTGAGTAAAAATGGAGAAACTGGCAATTGCCGAAATAGAAAGAATCTTGGCAGATATAACTGACCAAGCCAACCCGTTTATCCTCCAACTGGAACAAGATGAGCGGAAAGGGGTTCAAGCCAGTCTGGCAAAATGGAAAAGAAAGCGGGAACAAGAGAGAAAGCTTAAAGATAAATTTTTCGAAATGACGGTATTTGAACAGAAATACCGCGCTCAAGGTTTCCAAGCCATAGCCGGGGTCGATGAAGTGGGGCGGGGTCCGCTTGCGGGTCCAGTTGTTGCTGCAGCAGTAATATTACCTGAGGATTTTTACCTGCCGGGGCTGAATGATTCAAAACAGCTGTCTGAAAAAAAACGCCAGGAATTTGCTGATATTATCCATAATGAGGCAGCAGCCGTAGGTTTGTCGATGATCCACGCCGATGAAATCGATGAGATTAACATTTATCAGGCAGCAAAAAAGGCAATGAATCTGGCGATTGCTTCATTAAACCAAACTCCCGACGCGGTCTTAATAGATGCCATGAAACTGGAGCTGCCGTTTGCTTCGGAATCCATCATCAAAGGTGACGCCAAAAGTATCTCGATCGCCGCCGCTTCCATTGTTGCCAAGGTTGCGAGGGATGAGTGGATGAAGGAGCTCGCTGGTCAGTTTCCTGCTTATGGTTTCGCCCAAAATATGGGCTATGGAACAAAGGAACATACGGAGGCTATTCAAAAATTTGGTGTGACCCCTTATCACCGAAAAACATTTTCTCCGATAAAAGAGCTTTTATATGGAGATTTATTTAGCCAATTTACATAAATATTTTCCAATTATCCCAATATAAAACAGGCGAAAGCCTGTTTTTATTATATGACCAAAACAAATCTTTGGACAATATAGTAAAATATTAGAAATGATAGACTCCCTTCTCTATATTAAAAATATATAAATATAATTATTGCTTAATGGTGGACAAGGTTTCTGTCATTATATAAAATGAAAACGGAGTCAATTTTTTGAACAGTTTGATTAGGAGGATGGGAAATGAATATCCATGAGTATCAGGGGAAAGAAATCCTCAGAAAATATGGGGTAGCGGTTCCAAATGGAAAAGTGGCTTTTACTGTTGAAGAAGCAGTGGAAGCGGCGAAAGAGCTTGGCACGCAGGTATGTGTGGTAAAAGCACAAATCCACGCTGGCGGACGGGGAAAAGCCGGTGGTGTTAAGGTTGCGAAAAACCTGGATGAGGTTCGTACATATGCAAGCGAAATTCTTGGCAAAACTTTGGTTACCCACCAAACAGGTCCAGAGGGGAAAGAAGTAAAGCGTCTTTTGATTGAAGAAGGCTGCGATATTAAGAAAGAATACTATATTGGTTTAGTATTGGACCGTGCTACTTCCCGCGTTGTTTTAATGGGCTCTGAAGAAGGCGGAACTGAAATTGAAGAAGTTGCGGCAAACACACCGGAGAAAATTTTCAAAGAAGAAATCGATCCAGTTCTTGGTTTAATGCCATACCAAGCACGTCGTTTAGCCTTCAATATCAATATTCCGAAAGAATTGGTCAATCAAGCTGTTAAATTCATGACCGGCCTATACACTGCCTATATTGAGAAAGATTGCTCCATTGCTGAAATCAACCCATTGGTTGTAACTGGTGATGGCAAAGTGATGGCCCTAGATGCCAAATTAAACTTCGATTCCAATGCATTATATCGCCAAAAGGATGTTTTGGAGTACCGTGATTTGGAAGAGGAAGATCCAAAAGAATTTGAAGCTTCCAAATATGATCTTAGCTACATCGCTTTAGATGGAAATATTGGCTGTATGGTAAACGGTGCCGGCTTGGCAATGGCAACAATGGACATTGTTAAGCACTACGGCGGCGACCCTGCTAACTTCCTTGATGTTGGGGGCGGTGCTACAGCAGAAAAAGTTACAGAAGCTTTTAAAATTATCCTTTCTGATCCAAACGTAAAAGGTATTTTTGTTAATATCTTCGGCGGAATCATGAAATGTGATGTCATTGCCGAGGGTGTTGTCGAGGCAGCAAAACAAGTTGGCCTTACCATTCCACTTGTTGTCCGCCTAGAAGGAACGAATGTTGACTTGGGCAAGAAGATCCTTGCTGAATCCGGTCTAAACATTGTTGCTGCTGAATCAATGGCTGACGGTGCACAGAAAATCGTCGAATTAGTAAAATAGGATCGAAAAGAAAGGGGAATTAACGTGAGCGTTTTTATTAATAAGGATACAAAAGTTATTGTTCAAGGGATAACTGGCGGAACTGCCCGTTTTCATACAAAGCAAATGCTGGAATATGGTACAAAAATTGTCGGTGGAACTTCACCAGGTAAAGGCGGCCAAGAAGTAGAAGGAGTGCCAGTTTTCAATACAGTGAGAGAAGCTGTTGACACAACAGGTGCTAACGCTTCTGTTATCTACGTTCCGGCTCCGTTTGCTGCGGATTCCATTATCGAGGCAGTTGATGCCAAATTGGATCTTGTTATTTGTATTACTGAGCATATTCCTGTTTTGGATATGGTTAAGGTTAAGCGTTACATGGAAGGTAAAAAGACCAGATTGGTCGGTCCAAACTGCCCTGGCGTCATCACAGCCGATGAATGTAAAATCGGGATTATGCCTGGTTACATCCATACAAAAGGCCATGTTGGGGTTGTTTCCCGTTCTGGTACCTTAACATACGAAGCGGTTCATCAATTAACCCAAGCAGGTATCGGTCAAACGACAGCCGTTGGTATCGGCGGTGACCCGGTAAACGGCACAAACTTTATCGATGTGTTAAAAGCATTTAACGAAGACCCTGAAACCTATGCTGTGATCATGATTGGTGAAATCGGCGGAACTGCGGAAGAAGAAGCAGCCGAGTGGGTGAAGGCAAATATGACGAAGCCTGTTGTTGGCTTTATTGGCGGTCGCACTGCACCTCCAGGAAAGCGTATGGGACATGCTGGCGCGATTATTTCCGGCGGGAAAGGTACAGCAGACGAAAAAATCCGTGTCATGAATGAGTGCGGCATTAAAGTGGCTGAGACACCTTCGGTAATGGGCGAAACTTTGATCGAAGTTTTGAAAGAAAAAGGCTTATACGAAAAGTGCAAAACACACTAAAATAGTATTTCACAGCTAATGATGATTCAGATAGTCCCTCATATTTTGAGGGGCTATTTCTATATAAAATTTAAAGGAGGAAACCTGCTGTGAATGAATTTAATGAAAAATTAATTGCCATGCTTCATTACCCTAATATCTCTTGGAGTACTGTGTTTCAAATACTGAAACGAGACCCCACACTGCAATCCTTGCACCCCTATCAATCTTCGGAACAGCTAAAAATGGTCTTTCCCTCTACTAGTAACCTTGCACCACAACCTTCCATACAATCCTTTTATCCCGAAATTATTCATGAGCAAATACGCCAATACAAAACAAATGATATTTCGGTGATCACAATTTTTGATGAACACTATCCCAAATATTTAAAGGAAATTTATCAACCCCCATGGGCCTTGTTTGCCAAAGGAGATATATCGCTGCTTGAAAAAGAACCAAAACTGGCCGTTGTCGGATCTCGACAGCCAACCCAATACGGTAAAAACGCGATCCGCTTTTTATTCCCGGAACTAATCCAAAGTGGTATCATCATTGTCAGTGGGTTAGCGACGGGAATCGACGCTCTCTCCCATGAATGTGCAATGCAAAATAATGGCCAGACAATCGCAGTGATTGCCGGCGGTTTATATCATATATATCCTAAAGAGAATTTAAAACTGGCAATGCAAATGATGAAAACCCAGCTGATTGTCTCTGAATATCCACCGGATACCATGCCGCAACGGTGGCATTTTCCGGCACGGAATCGAATTATTAGCGGAATGGCGCGGGGAACCTTTGTTATAGAAGCAAAAAGGAAAAGCGGTTCACTGATTACGGCTAATTTTGCTGTAAATGAAGGGCGCGAAGTTTTTTCACTGCCGGGAAGCATCTTTAACCCTTGTTCAGTTGGGGCGAATGACTTAATTCAGCAGGGGGCAAAACTCGTAACAAACGCAGAGGATATTTTGTGTGAAATTAGATGAAACTTAATTTTATAGAAAAATTTTAAAGTTTTTGCAGGGTTTTTTGAATAAATGAAGAAAAAATAGCTTAAAATGGTTGAAATTATTTCTAATTTGTATTACATTTTCCAACAGTAGCTCGAAAAACGTATTTATGAAAATTTTAATAATAAGTATGTAACTAACCTATAATTGAAAAAATTTGGGATATGGGAGTTTAGACAAGTATTTCTTCAAATATTGATATATAAGTAATATGTAGAAAACTTCTAAATGGTAAGCATCTTAGGAACAGGCTTTTGCCAGGATTCGGGGCGCTTTCACACTTCCCTCTTAAGGAGGACTTTGAATGTCAGACTATCTAGTAATCGTAGAGTCGCCAGCAAAAGCGAAAACGATTGAACGATATTTGGGAAAAAAATATAAAGTAAAAGCATCGATGGGACATGTTCGGGATTTGCCACGCAGTCAGACAGGTGTAGACGTGGATAATAACTTTGAACCAAAGTACATTACGATTCGTGGTAAAGGTCCTGTACTAAAAGAATTAAAAACAGCTGCCAAAAAGGCAAAAAAAGTTTATCTCGCAGCTGACCCCGACCGCGAAGGGGAGGCAATTGCCTGGCATTTGGCACACAGCCTTGATGTCGATATTCATTCAGATTGCCGAGTTGTCTTTAATGAGATTACGAAGGATGCGATAAAGGAATCGTTTAAACAGCCCCGTCCCATTAATATGGACCTGGTAGATGCCCAGCAGGCACGCAGAATCCTTGATCGGCTCGTCGGATATAATATTAGCCCGCTGCTATGGAAAAAGGTAAAAAAGGGCCTCAGTGCAGGTAGAGTTCAATCTGTGGCTGTCAAATTAATCATTGATCGGGAAAAAGAAATTCAAGCCTTTATCCCAGAGGAATATTGGAGTATTGAAGCTGAATTTTTAAAAGGAAACGAGCAGTTTAAAGGCAGCTTTCATTTATTGGCTGGACAGGAAAAAAAGGAACTTCGTTCAGAGCAAGAGGTAAAGAATGTATTACAGCAAATGGATGGCAATAAATTTAAAGTCATTTCTGTAACAAAGAGAGAACGGAGAAGAAATCCTGCTCCGCCGTTTACGACTTCCTCACTGCAGCAAGAAGCGGCCAGAAAACTGAACTTCCGTGCCAAGAAAACAATGATGCTCGCTCAGCAGCTGTATGAAGGGATTGAGCTTGGTAAGGAAGGCACAGTAGGTTTGATTACTTATATGAGAACGGATTCAACCCGGATTTCTGAAGTGGCACAAACCGAGGCAGCCGACTATATTAAAAGCGCCTATGGTGAAAAGTTTTTAAAAGTCGAGCAACGAAAAGAGAAAAAACAGACCAATGCTCAAGACGCCCACGAGGGTGTTCGACCGACCAGCGCATATAGAGACCCAGGTAGTTTAAAAGAATATTTATCCAGAGACCAGCTCAGGCTGTATAAATTAATTTGGGAGCGATTTTTAGCAAGTCAGATGGCGCAGGCTGTCATGGATACGATGAGTGTCGATTTGCAAAACGGAAATGCCATATTTCGTGCAAACGGTTCGAAAATAAAGTTCCCTGGCTTTATGAAGCTTTACGTTGAGGGTTCGGATGACCAGGTAGAAGAAGCAGACAAAATGCTCCCTGACCTAAATGAAGGGGACGAAGTATTCCAGAAAGATATTGACTATAAGCAGCACTTTACTCAGCCGCCGCCAAGATATACCGAAGCAAGATTGGTTAAGACGCTGGAGGAACTGGGAATTGGCAGACCATCTACCTATGCGCCAACTTTGGATACAATTCAAAAGCGCAGTTACGTGGCCTTGGATAATAAACGCTTTGTACCAACGGAGCTTGGGGAGATCATCAATGATATAATGTCGGAGTTTTTCCCAGAAATTATTGATGTGGAATTCACTGCAAAAATGGAACAAGGACTCGATTATGTTGAGGAAGGGAAGACATCTTGGGTCCGGGTTATTGATGAATTTTACAAGGATTTCAAAATCCATTTGGAAAAAGCTGAGAAAGAAATGCAGGAAGTGGAAATTAAAGACGAGCCTGCAGGCGAGGATTGCGAGAATTGTGGGAGCCCGATGGTGTTCAAAATGGGCCGATACGGTAAATTTATGGCCTGCAGCAATTTCCCGGATTGCCGAAATACGAAGCCAATTGTGAAAGAAATAGGGGTTACCTGCCCTACTTGTAAGGAAGGTACGATCGTAGAGCGAAAGAGCAAGAAACAGCGATTGTTTTACGGCTGCAGCCGATTCCCTGAATGTGATTTTCTTTCCTGGGATAAACCGCTGCCGAGAAGCTGTCCGAAATGCGAAGGTCTCTTAGTTGAAAAGAAATTGAAAAAAGGAGTTCAGGTGCAATGCGTTTCGTGTGACTATAAAGAGGAACCGCAAAGCTAAAGAGTGGGTACTGCTCACTCTTTTTATTTATTTCGCCAAACATAAAACTTTTTTCTATTTGAATCGTATAGTAAAATGCAAGATGGACTTAAATGTGGGAAAGAGTAATAAGAAAAGCGGAAGCGCCTTGGTCAGTGGCGCTGCAGCTGGACAATATGATAGGTTGAGTTTTAGGAGGTTCAACATGAAAGATGTAACAGTAAACGTAATCGGTGCTGGTCTTGCCGGCAGTGAAGCCGCCTGGCAAATTGCCAAACGCGGCGTTAAAGTCCGTCTATATGAAATGCGGCCGGTCAAACAAACACCGGCACATCATACTGATAAATTTGCCGAACTGGTTTGCAGCAATTCGCTTAGAGCCAATACACTCACAAATGCAGTCGGTGTTTTAAAAGAAGAAATGAGACAACTTGATTCGGTGATTATTGCAGCAGCCGATGCCTGTGCCGTTCCGGCAGGCGGAGCACTTGCCGTAGATCGTCACGAATTTGCCGCCAAGGTAACTGAGCTGGTCAAAAATCATGAGAATGTCACGGTTATCAATGAAGAGGTAACAGAAATTCCCGAAGGGCCCACCGTTATTGCAACTGGTCCGTTAACGAGTCCTGATCTATCAGCCCAGCTAAAAGGTCTTACAGGCGAGGATTATCTTTATTTTTATGATGCAGCAGCTCCTATTATCGAAAAAGAAAGCATCGATATGGACAAGGTATATTTAAAATCCCGTTATGATAAGGGAGAAGCGGCTTACTTAAATTGTCCGATGACCGAAGAGGAGTTTAACAGATTTTATGAGGCACTTATTGCTGCAGAAACTGTTCCATTAAAGGAATTTGAAAAAGAAATTTTCTTTGAAGGCTGTATGCCGATTGAAGTGATGGCGGCAAGGGGTAAGAAAACTATGTTGTTCGGTCCATTAAAGCCAGTTGGCCTCGAGGATCCAAAAACAGGCAAGCGTCCGTTTGCTGTTGTCCAGCTTCGTCAGGATGATGCGGCAGGAACCTTGTACAATATTGTAGGATTTCAGACGCACTTGAAGTGGGGACCACAAAAAGAAGTGCTTCAATTAATCCCAGGGCTTGAAAATGCCGAGATTGTCCGTTATGGTGTCATGCACCGAAATACTTTTATCAATTCGCCGAAAGTGCTAAAGGCAACCTATCAATTTAGAAATCGGGAAGATTTGTTCTTCGCCGGACAAATGACCGGAGTAGAGGGGTATGTGGAATCTGCAGCGAGCGGCCTAATTGCCGGGTTGAATGCGGCACGATTGGTGCAAGGGCAAGAAACAGTGGAGTTTCCTGCTGAAACAGCCATTGGCAGCATGGCTCGATATATTACCACTGCCAATCCTGCTAATTTCCAGCCAATGAACGCCAATTTTGGCTTGTTTCCTGAATTACCTGTTAAGATTAAAGGGAAACAGGAACGGAATTTGCAGCATGCTAACCGTGCGTTAGAAACAATTCAGAACTTTGTGAAGGTTTTGTAAAATTTATTGCAAGGGCTATTGAATTATGATACGATTTAGTAGCCCGTGCGAGTGAAAATTTGAGCAAATGTGAATGTTTTATTAAACTTGGGTGGCTTCTATTTACAAAAGGGACTGTACCACTCAAAATACAAATGAACATTGTTAACATGGTATCAGTGATTTCAATTTGTTCATGGTTGAACAAACGCTATAAGAAAAATGGTGTACCGCTTATCAGCCTAGGGAATAAATAATGACAGTTTTCATAACTTTTTGTAGACGGATATTTTTTTACATATCTAACGAAACAGAAATACTCCAAAGGGAGGATAAGTCTTATGGAACAATTTCATGCTACCACGATTTTTGCGATCCATCATAATGGACAGTGTGCGATGTCGGGTGATGGGCAAGTGACAATGGGCAACGCAGTTGTGATGAAACACACAGCAAGAAAAGTAAGAAAAATATTTAATGGTAGAGTATTAGCTGGTTTTGCTGGTTCCGTCGCCGATGCTTTCACGCTTTTTGAATTGTTTGAAGGGAAATTGGAGGAATTTAATGGCAATCTCCAAAGAGCGGCGGTAGAGCTTGCGAAAGAGTGGCGTAGTGATAAGGTCCTTAGAAAGCTGGAAGCCATGCTGATAGTGATGAACCGTGAGAGTTTATTATTGGTATCAGGCACGGGTGAAGTAATTGAACCGGATGATGGAATTCTGGCGATTGGCTCAGGCGGAAATTATGCTTTGGCGGCAGGGCGATCACTTAAACAATATGCGGGAGACCACTTAACGGCCAAAGAAATTGCCAAGGCATCATTGGAGATTGCTGCGGATATCTGCGTCTATACAAACCACAATATTATCGTTGAAGAGATTTAGGGAGGAGAAAAACAATGGCACGAACAACCAATCTAACCCCCCGGCAAATTGTCGAGAAACTCGATCAATATATTATTGGACAAAAGGACGCCAAGAAAGCGGTTGCGGTAGCACTCAGGAATCGGTACAGACGAGACCGGCTCAATGAAAAACTGCGTGATGAAATTATCCCGAAAAATATTTTAATGATTGGTCCTACTGGTGTCGGAAAAACGGAAATCGCCAGAAGAATTGCCAAAATTGTTGGCGCGCCGTTTATTAAGGTAGAAGCAACCAAGTTTACTGAGGTCGGCTATGTTGGCCGAGATGTTGAATCCATGGTACGGGATCTCGCGGAAACAGCGGTTCGTCTTGTAAAAGAGGAGCGCATGCAAAGCGTCAAGGAGCGGGCAGAGGAAAATGCCAACAGCAGGCTGGTTGAGTTATTGGCCCCATCGGCAAAAAAAACAACTGCCTATAAAAATCCGCTCGAGATGTTATTTGGCGGCGGAAATCAGAATCAAGACCAAGATACGCAGCAAGAGGATTACTCTGTTCATGAAAAACGCAAAATCGTCAGAGAACAACTGGCTCTTGGCCAATTGGAAGAGCAAATGGTGACGGTTGAAGTCGAAGAGCAAGCCCCATCTATGTTTGATATGCTTCAAGGATCTGGTATGGAGCAAATGGGAATGAACATGCAGGATGCTTTGGGAAGTTTGATGCCTAAGAAGCGTAAAAAAAGAAAGCTCACCGTCCGAGAAGCGAGAAAAGTGTTAACCAATGAGGAAGCGGCAAAGCTGATTGATATGGACGAAGTTACGGCCGAAGCGGTTTATCGCGCTGAACAGAATGGAATCATCTTTATTGATGAAATTGATAAAATTGCCAGCCGCAATTCGGGCGGGGCTTCTGCTGATGTGTCAAGGGAAGGTGTCCAACGTGACATTTTACCGGTTGTTGAAGGATCAACAGTCGTCACGAAATACGGTCCGGTAAAGACTGACCATGTTTTATTTATTGCCGCAGGTGCCTTTCATATGGCAAAACCTTCAGACCTTATTCCAGAATTGCAAGGACGCTTTCCAATTAGAGTGGAGCTCACCAAGCTGACTGTTGATGACTTTTTCAGGATTTTAATTGAACCTGACAATGCATTAATTAAGCAATACCAGGCATTATTGGAAACAGAAGGTATACAAATTGAATTTTCTGACGATGCTATTCGTAGGATTGCCGAAGTGGCATTTGAAGTTAATCAAAATACCGATAATATTGGGGCGAGACGCCTTCATACGATATTGGAAAAATTGCTGGAGGACCTATCCTTCGAAGCGCCTGATATCACAATGGAGAAGATTACGATTACGCCGCAATATGTGGATGAAAAGCTAGGAGCAATTTCTAAAAATAAAGACTTAAGCCAATTCATCCTTTAGGATACCTAAAACGAAGTAAGAGAAACAAAAAAAATTTAATAATGGTTGCAGTTAATTAGGAGGAAGAAACAGATGGATTTACTATCAAAAACAAGAAGAATTAATACGTTATTACAAAAGGCAGCAGGGAAGCCAGTAAACTTTAAAGAAATGGCTGAAACCTTGAGCGGAACGATTGAAGCAAATGTGTACATCGTAAGCCGCCGCGGAAAGCTTTTGGGATTCTCCATTTATCAGCAAATCGAGAATGAACGTATGAAGAAAATGTTTGAAGATCGCCAATTTCCTGAAGAATATACCAATAGTTTATTTAATATTACTGAGACATCTTCGAACCTTGATATCGAAAGTCAATATACCGCTTTCCCTGTAGAGAACAGAGATTTATTCCATGAAGGTTTAACAACAATTGTTCCGATAATCGGCGGCGGTGAACGTCTAGGTACCTTAATCCTTGCTCGTCTTCACGAACAGTTCCTTGATGATGATCTCATTCTTGGCGAATATGGAGCAACTGTTGTTGGTATGGAAATCCTGCGTGAAAAGTCTGAGGAAATTGAAGAAGAAGCAAGAAGTAAAGCAGTTGTTCAAATGGCAATCAGTTCATTGTCTTATAGTGAATTGGAAGCAATTGAGCATATCTTTGAAGAACTAAACGGTCATGAAGGTCTATTGGTCGCTTCAAAAATTGCTGATCGCGTTGGAATTACCCGTTCCGTTATTGTAAACGCCTTAAGAAAGCTTGAAAGTGCC
The DNA here is from genome assembly GCF_055381825.1 of Neobacillus sp. B24. Classification (NCBI taxonomy): domain Bacteria; kingdom Bacillati; phylum Bacillota; class Bacilli; order Caryophanales; family Bacillaceae; genus Neobacillus; species Neobacillus sp. B24. Next base: position 2,015,954 of record NZ_AP035777.1, read on the forward strand.
GGAGTTATTGAATCTCGTTCCCTTGGTATGAAAGGAACTTATATCAAGGTTCTTAATGACAAGTTCCTTGTTGAACTAGAAAAACTGAAATCTCATTAAAGAAAATGAAAATTCCCAGCAACTGTTGGGAATTTTTTTTTCGAAACTAAACCTTGATTGTTTATAGTCCATATGCTATAGTATTTCATGGTGTTAATACACACGCTTGTTGATTTAAACAGATGGTGCTAATACTTTAGTTTCTGTTTAAAAATGAGATGAGCGGAGGAAAATAAAACCATTAGGAGGAAAAATCATGTCAGTCATTTCAATGAAACAATTGCTTGAAGCTGGTGTTCATTTCGGACACCAAACTCGCCGTTGGAACCCTAAGATGAAGAAATATATCTTCACTGAGCGTAACGGCATCTACATTATCGATCTTCAAAAAACAGTTAAGAAGGTTGAAGAAGCTTACAACTGGGTAAAGGAACTTGCTGCTAACGGTGGTACAGTCCTTTTCGTTGGTACAAAGAAACAAGCTCAGGATTCTGTTAAAGAAGAAGCAGAACGTTCTGGTATGTACTATGTGAACCAACGCTGGTTAGGCGGAACATTAACAAACTTCGAAACAATCCAAAAGCGTATCGGCCGCTTGAAAGATATTGAAAGAATGGCTGAAGACGGAACTTTTGAAGTGTTACCGAAGAAAGAAGTTGTTCAATTAAAGAAAGAACAAGAACGCCTTGAAAAGTTCCTTGGCGGAATTAAAGATATGAAGCAGCTTCCAGATGCATTGTTCATCATCGACCCTCGTAAAGAGCGTATCGCAGTTGCAGAAGCTAAGAAATTGAACATTCCTATCGTAGGTATTGTTGATACTAACTGTGATCCAGATGAAATCGATGTAGTAATCCCTGCAAACGATGATGCTATTCGTGCGGTTAAACTTTTAACTGGTAAAATGGCTGATGCGATCCTTGAAGCAAAACAAGGTGAAGAAGTAGCTGTAGAAGCATAATAGCATGAACAATAAAAAGGTGATAAGAGGGAGACCCTTTATCACCTTTTTTTAAAGATTTAAAGTTTTTTCTTTACAATCATTGGTAAAGATAGAAGTACATAGTAAAATTAAGGAGGAAGACGAAATTATGGCAATTACTGCTCAAATGGTTAAAGAATTACGTGAAAAAACTGGCGCGGGTATGATGGATTGTAAAAAGGCGTTAACTGAAACTGATGGGGACATGGACAAGGCAATTGATTTCTTACGCGAAAAGGGTATTGCAAAAGCAGCTAAGAAAGGTGATCGTATTGCTGCTGAAGGATTAACTTCTATTCTTGCAGACGGCAATAATGCAGTTATTTTGGAGGTTAACTCAGAAACTGACTTCGTTGCCAAGAACGAAGGCTTCCAAACCCTTGTTAAAGAAATTGCAACCCATCTATTAAACAACAAACCAGCAACTGTTGAAGAAGCATTGGCACAAAGAATGGATAATGGCGCTACAGTTGAAGCACATATTAATGCAGCAATCGCAAAAATTGGCGAAAAGTTATCGCTGCGCCGCTTTGCAGTTTTATCAAAAACTGATAATGATGCATTCGGTGCATACCTTCACATGGGCGGCCGTATTTCCGTGTTAACAGTTCTTGAGGGTACTACTGATTCCGATGCAGCGAAAGATGTGTCTATGCATATCGCAGCGTTAAATCCAAAATATGTTTCCCGTGACCAAGTTTCACAGGAAGAAGTGGCGCACGAGCGTGAAATTCTGACTCAGCAAGCATTAAATGAAGGCAAGCCGGCAAATATCGTTGAAAAAATGGTTGAAGGCCGTCTTGGCAAATACTTTGAAGATGTTTGTGTTCTTGACCAAGCGTTCGTTAAAAACCCAGACCAAAAGGTACGTCAATTTGTTGAATCCAAAGGTGCTACTGTTCGTGAATTTATTCGTTACGAAGTAGGCGAAGGAATCGAAAAGCGCGAAGATAATTTTGCTGAAGAAGTTATGAACCAAGTAAATAAGAAATAGTCAATTATTCTTGGCCTGCTAAACTTGTTAATTAATTGATTTTGAATAGGGGACACTGTGTGTTCCCTATTTTTCAAGGTTATGAAATGATCATTTTATTTTTACGGAGGTTTATATGAACGGTCCTAAGTACAATCGTGTTGTGTTAAAATTAAGCGGAGAAGCCTTAGCTGGTGAATCTGGCTTTGGAATTAAACCCTCTGTAATCAAATCGATTGCCATTCAAGTTAAAGAAATTGCTGAGCTTGGAGTAGAGGTAGCCGTTGTTGTAGGCGGCGGTAATATTTGGCGCGGCAAAATCGGCAGTGAAATGGGGATGGACCGGGCAACAGCTGATTATATGGGAATGTTGGCAACAGTGATGAACTCCTTGTCACTTCAGGATAGTTTGGAGCAATTGGGAGTTGAATCACGTGTTCAGACATCTATTGAAATGCGCCAGGTTGCAGAACCATACATAAGACGCCGGGCAATCAGACACTTAGAAAAGAAACGTGTTGTTATCTTTGCTGCAGGTACCGGAAATCCATACTTCTCAACAGATACAACAGCAGCATTAAGAGCCGCTGAAATTGATGCCGAAGTAATATTGATGGCCAAAAATAATGTTGACGGCGTTTATTCCGCCGATCCGAGAATTGACGAAAATGCTACTAAATACGATGACTTATCATTCTTGGATGTCCTCAAGGAAGGGCTGGCAGTAATGGATTCAACTGCATCCTCCTTATGTATGGATAATGATATCCCGCTTATCGTCTTCTCCATCATGGAGCAAGGAAATATCAAGAGGGCAGTAATGGGTGAGAAAATTGGAACTATCGTTAGGGGGAAGAAATAATGGCAAAGCAAGTCATCAATTCTTGTAAAGAGAGAATGACAAAGGGAATTCAATCCTATACTCGTGAACTTGCCAGCATCCGTGCAGGAAGGGCAAGTGCATCATTATTGGATCGCATTACAGTTGATTATTACGGTGCACCAACACCAGTAAATCAAATGGCTTCCATTTCAACACCAGAAGCACGTCTTCTAGTCATTCAGCCATACGACAAAACCATCTTGGGCGATATTGAAAAAGCAATTTTAAAGTCTGATTTGGGGCTAAATCCGACAAATGATGGTACGGTCATCAGACTTGCCATTCCTCAATTGACGGAAGAACGACGTAGAGAACTGGTTAAGCTCGTGAAAAAGGAATCAGAAGAAGCAAAGGTTGCGATTCGCAATATTCGCCGGGATGCCAACGATGAGCTGAAAAAGCTTGAAAAAAATGGTGAAATCACAGAGGATGCACTTCGAGGCTTTTCTGATGATATTCAAAAGCTTACCGATGAACACATCCAAAAAATCGACCAAATTACCAAAGACAAAGAAAAAGAAATTATGGAAGTATAATTTAGCTTCAAAGACCCTCTTTTTAGGGGGTTTTTTCACTATAATAAGGTATTTTTGTATGTAAGACATAGATTCATAAAAGTTATCTGAACATTATTCTTATTTCCTCAATTTTTACATAATATTTTTAAAGAGATATCTTCATTCTTTTTTGGTATGATAAAGGCATGTTATCTTTCAACATTACATACGATGACGGGTTGTCAAGAGAATCATCTATAATCGGAGGAAATGAACAATTAATTGGAGGAGCAATAGTATGTTAAACAAAATTAAAATCTGGAAGAACCAAAATAACTCTTCCACACTCCGAGATAAAATAGAAGAAATAAAAAAACTGCCTGTTCCTGAACATGTTGCCATTATTATGGATGGTAATGGACGGTGGGCGAAAAAAAGAGCGCTGCCGCGAATTGCCGGTCATTATGAAGGTATGAAGGTTGTTCGCAAAACCACGATGCTTGCTAATGACCTTGGAATAAAGGTATTAACTTTATATGCGTTTTCAACTGAGAATTGGAAACGGCCAAAAAATGAAGTGGATTATCTGATGAAACTTCCAGAGGAATTTTTAAGTTCGTATCTTCCGGAATTAGTTGCAAACAATGTTCAAGTGAAAATGATGGGCTATAAGGACCAGCTTCCGGACCACACACTAAGGGCAATTGAAAATGCGATGGAGCAAACGAAGAATAATACGGGACTAGTGTTAAACTTCGCCCTAAATTATGGAAGCCGGGCTGAAATCCTCGATGCCGTCAATCAAGTCTTAAATGAATATAAAAGTGGTATACTGAAAGAAACAGAAATTGACGAACAGCTATTTTCCTCCTATCTTATGACTTCTCATTTTGCAGATCCTGACTTGTTAATTCGGACAAGTGGCGAAATTCGCTTGAGTAATTTTATGCTCTGGCAATTAGCATACTCGGAGTTCTGGTTTACGGATGTCTTATGGCCTGATTTTAGCGATAAACATTTGATTGAAGCGATTGAGGGTTATCAAAAGCGCCAACGGCGATTTGGGGGAATATAACTAAGCTGCATAAAAAGGTGTTGAATAGTACTAATGAAGCAAAGAATCATTACAGGAGTCGTAGCAGCGGCACTCTTTTTACCAATCGTTTTTTATGGAGGACTTCCATTTGTATTATTAACTTATGCGTTGGCCACGGTTGGACTTTATGAATTATTAAGGATGAAGGGGCTTAATCTCCTTTCACCATATGGAATTCTCTCACTTATCTTTCTTTGGGTGATTCTATTTCCATATGAAGAGATCATATCTGATTTTTATTATTCTAAAACAGAAATCGGTATCGTGTTTATTCTTTTGTTATTAACCTATACCGTCATTACCAAAAATCGTTTTACGTTCGAAGATGCAGCATTCTCTATACTGTCCGCCATTTATGTCGGGATTGGTTTCTTTTTCTTAATGGAAGCCCGCACAGCAGGTATTGTTTATATTTTTTACTCCCTGTTTATTATCTGGGCAACCGACTCAGGAGCCTATTTTATTGGGAAAGCGATGGGTAAGAAAAAACTGTGGCCGGAAATCAGCCCGAATAAAACGGTTGAAGGGTCGCTTGGCGGCGTAATATGTGCCGTCGTTGTGGCGATTTTCTTTGGAATCTTTTCCGAGTTTAATGCTTCGCTAATCACGATCATGGGAATCACCGTTATATTGTCTGTTTTTGGACAAATTGGCGACCTCGTTCAGTCAGCTTATAAACGGCACTTTGGTGTAAAGGATTCCGGAAATATTTTACCTGGTCATGGAGGAATCCTCGACCGGTTTGACAGCTTGCTATTTGTGTTGCCATTACTGCACTTATTCCACCTGTGGTAATGTGCTGTTTATATACAGGAGTTGAAGTTTTTTGAAAACAATTAGTTTACTTGGGGCAACCGGTTCGATTGGCACCCAAACATTGGATATTATTCGCGAGCACCCAGCTGAATTTGCGTTAAGTGCAATTTCAGTCGGTAAAAATATGGAGTTAACTCGAAAAATTATTAATGAATTTCACCCAGAGCTTGTTTCTGTACAAACTATCCAAGACTATAATACATTAAAAGCAGAATTCCCTTACACCAAATTTACATTTGGGGAAGAAGGGCTAATTGAAACAGCAGTTTATGAAAAAGCTGATATCCTCGTCAATGCAGTTCTTGGCAGCGTCGGTCTAAACCCAACCTTACAAGCTATTGAAACTGGCAAGACAATCGCGATTGCCAATAAAGAAACGTTGGTTACCGCTGGACATTTGGTCATGGAGGCAGCAGCGAGGAATCAAGTAGCGCTCCTTCCTGTTGATAGTGAGCATTCTGCGATTTTTCAGGCATTGCAGGGTGAAAAGGAGAAGAATATTGAGAGGTTGATTCTCACTGCATCAGGAGGCAGTTTCCGCGATCGTACCCGACAAGAGCTTGTTGACGTGACAGTGGAAGAAGCGTTAAATCATCCCAATTGGTCAATGGGTGCTAAAATCACGATTGACTCAGCTACAATGATGAATAAGGGTTTGGAAGTAATCGAGGCGCATTGGTTGTTTGGAATGCCATATGAAAAAATCGATGTACTCCTTCACAAGGAAAGCATTATACATTCAATGGTTGAATTCCACGATTCAAGCATTATCGCCCAATTGGGTACACCTGATATGAGGGTGCCAATCCAATTTGCCCTCACTTATCCTGATAGATTGCCACTGCCATCTGGCAACCGCTTAAATTTGGCAAGGGTTGGCAAGCTGCATTTTCAAGATATGGATATGGAGAGGTTTCGCTGTCTTGAGTTTGCCTATACTGCCGGAAAACAAGGCGGAACAATGCCTACGGTTTTAAATGCGGCGAACGAAGCGGCAGTTGCAGCATTCCTGGAAGGCAAAATTCGTTTTCTGCAGATTGAAGATTTAATCGAGAAGGCATTAAGTGTTCATCAAACGATTGAACATCCAAGTCTGGCAGTCATTCATGAGGTTGACAAGGAAACTAGACAGTATGTACGTTCACTTTTATAAAAGCGGAAGCGCCTTGACCATGCACTGGAGCTGGAAGGTTAGCGAAGTCAGAATGTATTAACTAAACCCTACAAAAAGGTGGTTTTGAGTTTTGAGTACAGTTATTGCCTTTATTGTGATTTTTGGCGCACTCGTCTTCTTTCATGAATTGGGTCACTTAATATTTGCAAAAAGAGCGGGCATTCTCTGTCGCGAGTTTGCGATTGGGATGGGGCCAAAGGTTTTCTCTTATCATAAAAATGAAACAACCTATACCATTCGGCTGCTCCCAATCGGCGGGTATGTCAGGATGGCAGGCGAAGATGCAGAAACGGTAGAAATCAAGCCTGGTTACCGGATTGGTCTGTTATTTGATAACCAAGAACAAGTAACAAAAATCATTATCAATAATAAAGAAAAATTTCGCGATTGCCGAATTGTTGAAGTGGAATATGCCGATATTGAAAAGGACCTGATCATTAAGGGCTATCCCGAAGATGATGGAGACAACCTTCATACGTTTTCGATTCATCCAAAGGCAGTAATCGTCGAAAATGGGGTTGAATCACAAATTGCACCGCTTGACCGTCAATTTGGCTCCAAGACATTGGGGCAAAGATTCATGGCTATTTTTGCCGGTCCGATGATGAACTTTATCCTTGCCTTTGTTGTGTTCATTATCATTGCCTTACTCCAAGGTGTTCCAACAAACGAACCGAAACTAGGCGAGATTACCCCTGATGGCGCCGCAAAGGTGGCCGGGTTAAAGAAGGGTGATATCGTTCAAAGCATCAATGGCTCGGAAATTTCCAGTTGGACAGATGTCGTTGAAATCATTCGCGAAAATCCAAACGAGAAACTGGAGTTTGTGATTACTCGGAATGGAGCAGAAAAAGAAATCCAAGTAACGCCAAATGAAAAAACAGTTGAAGGCCAGAAAATGGGGATCATTGGGGTATACAGTCCTGTGGAGAAATCACCGGTTCAGGCTGTAACTGCCGGAGCAAAAGAAACCTATTTTTGGACAACGCAAATTTTTGTCATGCTTGGTAAGCTGGTTACCGGACAATTCTCGATTGATGCCTTATCTGGACCGGTTGGCATTTATGTTTCTACGGACGAGGTTGCCAAATCAGGCATTTATTACTTAATGAAGTGGGCAGGAATCCTCAGCATCAACTTGGGAATTATGAATCTACTGCCAATCCCTGCACTTGACGGCGGCCGACTCATGTTCTTTGCCGTAGAGGCTGTTAGAGGGAAACCGATCGACCGTCAAAAGGAAGGGATGGTCCATTTCATCGGTTTTGCTTTATTGATGCTGCTCATGCTGGTAGTGACCTGGAATGACATTCAAAGATTTTTCTTAAAATAAACATCGTGGGACCGTTATAACGGTCCCTTATTTTTTTTTGGATAAAGTTTTCTGTCGAACATTCCCGAATCTTATCGTATCATATGGTATAATTATGTTTTGAATCAGTAAAAGATAGAGACTTTTTCCCGCCTTAACGGGCAGTAAGATTCCGAGCATACAAAGGGGAAATTGGGATAACAACTGCCCGTAAAGGCCCGATTGGTTCAACTAACCATCAGTGGGGATAGTGCACCCCACTGATGGAAGTTTCACTTTATATAGATAGGAGAGATGTCGGTTGAGCGAACATGCCTTAGGCAAAAATGAGCGATTCCAACTCTTACTCCAGCAGCTCCAATTAACTGAAGATGCTGTTGTAGTGTATTTCAACAATGCACAAATTGACAGACTATTAGTTGAAAAAAAAGCCAGGAAATGGCATTTTCAATTTTTATTAGAAAATATCCTTCCATTTAATGTGTTTACCCGGTTTAGCACCCAGCTTGAAAGAAGCTTCTCCAATATCGCAACTGTGTCATTCACTATAAAGGCGGCTAATCAAGCAAATGCACCGGAATATTTCCGTGAATATTGGAATTACTGCGTCCGGCAAATTGATGGAATTTCACCGCCATTGTTAAAGCTGTTAAATGAACAGGAGCCTGAAGTGAATGGAAATAAAATAACCGTTTCGGTCAGAAACGAAGCCGAGGGGCTTACATTAAAACAAAAATACAGCCCGATTATTTCCGAGATTTATCAATCTATTGGGTTTCCTCCGCCAGCATTTGAAACAGTGGTAAACGCGGAAGCAAAAAATGAAGAGTACGAGCAATTTTTACAAGCTAAACAGAAGGAAGACCAGGAACGGGCACTGCTCGCTATGGTGGAAATGCAGAAGAAGGAAGCCGAGAAGGACCAGGCTAGTGGTTCAGTTCCTGAAGGACCGCTTAGTATTGGCCTTACCATTAAAGATGACAGCGAGCTTCGCAGTTTAGTTGATATCGTCGATGAGGAAAGACGGGTTGTTGTCGAAGGCTATATCTTTGATGCCGAGATCCGTGAGTTGCGAAGCGGACGCTCATTATTGACCTTTAAAATGACCGATTATACAAGCTCGATTATGGTGAAAATGTTTTCTCGCGATAAAGAAGATGCGGCTCTCTTCCAACTCGTGAAAAAAGGTATGTGGGTAAAGGTCCGCGGCAGCATTCAAAATGATACGTTTGTCCGCGACCTCGTGATGATTTGTAATGATATTAACGAAATTAAGCCAGTTCAGCGTAAGGATACTTCTCCTGAAAATGAAAAGCGGGTCGAGCTGCATTTGCATACGCCAATGAGTCAGATGGATGCTGTTACCCCGGTTAGTGCGCTTGTTGCCCAGGCGAAAAAATGGGGCCATAAGGCGATCGCCGTTACGGACCATGCGGGTGCCCAATCGTTCCCAGAGGCTTTTGGTGCCGGAAAGAAAAATGACATTAAAATTCTTTATGGGGTTGAAGCGAATCTCGTTGATGATGGGGTGCCAATCACCTATAATAACGCCCATCGCTTGCTTGCAGAGGATACCTATGTTGTGTTCGACGTTGAAACAACCGGACTTTCTGCTGTTTATGATACGATAATCGAACTTGCCGCAGTCAAAATAAAGGACGGGGAAATCATTGACCGCTTTGAGTCATTTGCCAATCCGCACCAGCGCTTATCAGCAACGATTATCAACCTGACTAGCATTACCGATGATATGTTGAAGGATGCTCCGGAAGTGGCCGAGGTCCTTCAAAAGTTCCATACTTGGGCCGGGGATGCTGTCTTGGTTGCCCATAATGCCTCTTTCGATATGGGCTTCCTAAATGTAGGGTACAAGAAAATCGGATTGGAAAAAGCAAAGAACCCGGTAATTGATACGCTTGAACTTGGGCGTTTTCTTTATCCGGAAATGAAAAACCACCGATTGAATACATTGGCCAAAAAGTTTGATATCGATCTGACCCAGCACCACCGTGCCATTTATGATACGGAAGCCACGGGATATCTGTTATTGAAAATGCTGAAGGATGCAGCAGAAAAAGGCATCACCTACCATGATGAATTTAATGATCACATGGGAAAAGGGAATGCCTATCAACGGGCCCGTCCGTATCACTGTACTTTGTTAGCTCAAACTGAAGCAGGATTGAAAAACTTATTTAAACTGATTTCCATTTCCCACATTCAATATTTCTACCGAGTGCCACGAATCCCGCGCTCATTGCTGCAAAAATACCGTGAAGGCATTCTAGTCGGTTCAGCGTGTGATAAAGGAGAAGTATTTGAAGGGATGATGCAAAAGTCTCCTGATGAAGTAGAAGCGATAGCTCAGTTTTATGATTATATTGAAGTCATGCCGAAAGCTGTATACGCACCGCTAATTGAAATGGAACTGGTTCGCAGCGAAAAAGCTTTAGAACAAATTATCAGTAATATTGCAGCCTTGGGTGACAAACTGGGAATACCGGTCGTTGCAACGGGTAATGTTCACTATCTAAATGAAAACGACAAGATTTACCGGAAAATCCTCGTGAATTCTCAGGGCGGTGCGAATCCACTTAATCGTCATAAGCTGCCGGATGTTCACTTTAGAACAACAAACGAAATGCTTGATGCTTTCTCTTTCCTAGGCAAAGAGAAAGCGAAAGAGATTGTTGTCACTAATACAAACAAAATAGCCGACATGATTGATGAGATTAAGCCAATCAAGGACGATTTATATACGCCAAGAATTGAAGGTGCCGAGGATGAGATGCGGGAAATGAGCTATGCCATGGCTCGCAAAATTTACGGCGAACCGCTTCCGGAAATCGTTGAGGCTCGTTTGGAAAAAGAATTAAAGAGTATTATCGGGCACGGGTTTGCCGTTATTTACTTGATTTCTCACAAGCTCGTTAAAAAGTCATTAGACGATGGCTATCTTGTCGGCTCACGGGGATCGGTAGGTTCATCCTTTGTCGCGACGATGACTGAGATTACCGAGGTTAACCCGCTGCCGCCGCATTATATCTGCCCAACCTGCAAACATTCGGAGTTTTTCAATGACGGATCCATTGGTTCGGGGTACGATTTGCCTGACAAAGATTGTCCAAATTGCGGAGGAAAATACCGCAAGGATGGTCACGACATTCCGTTTGAAACCTTCCTTGGTTTTAAGGGCGACAAGGTCCCGGATATTGACCTCAACTTTTCCGGTGAGTATCAGCCGCGGGCCCACAATTATACGAAGGTATTGTTTGGTGAAGATAATGTCTTCAGGGCCGGTACAATTGGTACAGTTGCCGACAAAACAGCATTTGGTTATGTTAAAGCCTATCAGTCGGATAACAATCTTCAGATTCGCAACGCCGAAGTAGAGCGCCTTGCTTCTGGCTGCACCGGTGTGAAACGGACGACAGGCCAGCACCCAGGCGGAATCATAGTTATTCCTGATTACATGGACGTTTATGATTTTACGCCGATCCAATTTCCGGCCGATGATCGAAACTCGGAATGGAAAACAACTCATTTTGATTTCCACTCCATCCATGATAACGTCTTAAAGCTTGATATCCTCGGACACGACGATCCGACGGTGATCCGGATGCTTCAGGATTTGAGCGGGATTGACCCGAAAACTATTCCGACGGATGACCCGGAGGTTATGAAAATTTTCAGCGGCACGGAATCACTCGGGGTAACCGAAGAACAAATCATGTGTAAAACCGGAACGCTCGGGATACCTGAATTCGGTACTCGTTTTGTTAGACAAATGCTTGAGGACACAAAGCCGACAACCTTTTCCGAACTCGTACAGATTTCTGGTCTGTCTCACGGTACCGATGTATGGCTGGGGAATGCACAAGAACTGATTCACCAGAAGATTTGTAATCTGAGCGAAGTAATCGGCTGTCGTGATGATATCATGGTGTATTTGATTTATCAGGGCCTCGATCCATCTTTTGCTTTTAAAATTATGGAGTCGGTGCGTAAGGGTAAAGGCCTTACGGAAGAAATGGAAGCAGAAATGCGTCGAAACGAAGTGCCAGAGTGGTATATCGATTCCTGCAAAAAAATAAAATACATGTTCCCTAAAGCGCATGCTGCTGCCTATGTATTAATGGCTGTCAGGATTGCCTATTTTAAAGTGCATTTGCCGCTGCTTTACTATGCTGCCTACTTTACAGTGCGCGCTGAGGATTTCGATATTGAAACGATGTCACGTGGGTCTGAGGCGATTCGTGCCAAGATTGAGGAAATTAATGCAAAAGGTCTGGAAGCTTCAAACAAAGAGAAAAACTTGTTGACAGTGCTAGAGCTTGCGCTAGAAATGTCTGAGAGAGGTTATTCCTTCCAGAACTATGATCTTTATAAATCGGATGCCTCCGAATTTAGGATTGATGGAGATTCTTTAATTCCTCCGTTTAATTCGATTCCAGGCCTTGGAACAAATGCTGCTGTCAATATTGTGAGAGCAAGAGAAGATGGCGAGTTTTTATCAAAAGAAGACCTTCAGCAAAGAGGAAAAGTATCAAAGACGATTCTGGAATATTTGGATAAGCAAGGTTGTTTAGCTGCTCTTCCAGAGCAGAACCAGCTTTCCTTATTTTAGTATGAAATCCTTATAATACCGTGGTTTAATTTGCATATAGATATTGATTATGTTATAGTTTTATTGGAAATACTAAGACATACTCTCGTGTAAAAGAGTGGGGATCCTCCCACTCTTTCGTGTTGTTACAGTAGTTTTTATGTATTTTTTATAATCGGCTGCTACATAGAAATGAAGTGGAAAAGGAGGTATAGCATGAGCAAAATAACGGAAGTTGTTGAAGAGCTGGCTGCACCCATTTTTCAGGAACTTGGTTTGGAGCTCGTAGAAATCGAGTATGTGAAAGAAGGAAAAAGCTGGTTTCTTCGCGTATATATCGATAAGGACACCGGAGTCGATATCGAGGACTGTGGCCTGGTAAGTGAACGGCTCAGCGAAAAATTGGATGAAGTGGATCCCATTCCACATAACTATTTTCTTGAAGTTTCATCTCCAGGGGCCGAGCGTCCGTTAAAAAAAGATAAAGATTTCGAAAAGGCAATCGGAAAAAACGTGTTTATCAAAACCTACGAACCAATTGATGGTGAAAAAAGCTTTGAGGGCACGCTGCAAGCATTTGATGGAAAAACAGTGAAATTGGAAGTGAAAATTAAAACCCGTACCAAAACCATTGAAATTCCTTATGAAAAGGTAGCAAATGCTCGATTGGCTGTGACTTTTTCGTAGAAATTATAGAAGAAAAGGGGGATACAAAGAAATGAGCAGCGAACTATTAGATGCTCTTATTGTACTGGAAAGAGAAAAAGGTATTTCCAGAGATGTTTTAATTGAAGCCATGGAAGCAGCTTTAATCTCGGCTTATCGACGAAATTTTAATCAGGCGCAGAACGTAAGAATTGACCTGAACCTGGAGACAGGTTCCATGCGTGTATTTGCCCGCAAAGAGGTAGTCGATGAGGTATTCGATCCACGCCTTGAAATTTCATTGGACGATGCGAGAAGAATTAATCCAAACTATCAAGTCGAAGATATTGTCGAGCTGGAAGTAACACCAAAGGACTTTGGCCGGATTGCTGCACAAACGGCAAAACAGGTGGTCACCCAGCGTGTCAGAGAAGCAGAAAGAGGCATAATCTATTCCGAATTTATTGATCGTGAAGAAGATATTATGACCGGTATTGTTCAACGCCTTGATGCTAAATTTATTTATGTCAGCCTTGGAAAAATTGAAGCATTGCTGCCAATTAATGAGCAAATGCCAAATGAACGATATAAGCCGCATGATCGGATCAAGGTGTTTATTACAAAAGTTGAAAAAACAACAAAGGGTCCGCAAATCTTTGTTTCCAGAACCCATCCTGGTCTATTAAAGAGACTATTTGAAATTGAAGTTCCTGAAATATACGATGGAACTGTTGAAATCAAGTCCGTTGCTCGAGAAGCAGGGGACCGTTCCAAAATTTCTGTTCATTCCGATAATCCGGAAGTGGATCCGGTTGGTTCCTGTGTCGGTCCAAAAGGCGCCCGGGTTCAGGCAGTAGTCAATGAATTAAAGGGCGAGAAAATTGATATTGTCAAGTGGTCAGACGATCCAGTTGTTTTTGTTGCCAATGCGCTTAGCCCTTCAAAAGTTGTTGATGTCATGGTGAATGAAGCTGACAAAGCAACAACTGTAGTCGTTCCTGATTATCAGTTATCTTTAGCGATTGGAAAACGAGGACAGAATGCTCGATTAGCAGCAAAATTGACCGGCTGGAAGATTGATATCAAATCAGAATCGGAAGCCCGTGAACTCGGAATCTTTCCACGTGAGGAAACCATTAGACTTTTTGATGATAAAGATGATAATGACTTCGATTATGAGGAAGAACTTGAATAAATAAGGGGTGAATGATGATGAACAGCAAGAGAAAAGTTCCTATGCGCAAATGTGTGGCAACCGGTGAATTGAAACCGAAAAAAGAACTCGTTCGCATCGTTCGCTCAAAAGAGGGTGAAGTATCCGTTGACTTGACCGGAAAAAAATCCGGCAGGGGTGCATACCTTTCAAAGGATAAAGAAGCCATCCTCTTGGCAAAGAAAAAGAATATCTTGGCCAACCATTTAGAGGTTTCAATCGCTGATGCACTGTATGATGAACTACTAGGGTTGGTAGAGAAGGAGAACGGGTCGTCCAAATGAAACAAAATCAATGGATGTCATTTCTTGGATTGGCCAATCGAGCAGGAAGAACTATTTCAGGTGAGGAGCTAACCGTAAAGCAAATCCAAAAGGGAAATGCGAAGCTTGTTTTATTATCCGCAGATGCATCTCAAAATACAACGAAAAAAATTACTGATAAGTGTAATTCGTATGAGGTTCAGATTAAAATAGTGGAAAATCGTTATCTTCTTGGCCAGGCAATTGGCAAGGAAGCCCGCGTTGTTGTAGCTGTTTTGGATGATGGATTCGCCAAGAAATTGAAACAATTGCTCGATTAAATCTTGCGGGGGTGAAAGAATGAGTAAAATGCGTGTTTATGAATATGCAAAAAAACATAACATTTCGAGTAAGGAAATTATTACGAAATTAAAAGAGATGAATATAGAAGTATCAAACCATATGGCAACATTAGAAGCTTCAGATCTAAAAAAGCTTGACGCTCTATACAATAAGAAAGAAACTAACGGGGCACAGCAAAAGTCTTCTAATGCTTCAGGGCAAAAACGTTCCAATAATAATAACAATAATAACAACAATAATAATAATAGGCCTGCCCAGCAAAATACTGCCAAAAAGCCACAAGCACAGCCAAAGACTACTCCAAAAGCGTTCGAGGAAGATGACGAAGTCGCTGTCCCAAATAAAGTGAAAGTGGCAGTCGCGCCGAAAGCCAAAGAAGGCAAAAAGCACGAACAGGAGTACCAGTCAAAAGAAAATAAAGCTTTCACACCTGGAAAAGGAAAGCAAAGGCCCCAAAATCAACAACAAAATCGGAATCGAAATCATAATCAAAATAGGAAGAAAAATCATGCACCTGTCCAGCAACAGGCACCGCAAAAGAAAAAAGAAAAGGAACTTCCTGCAAAGATTACGTTTAGTGAATCTTTAACAGTTGCAGAACTGGCAAAGAAGCTGCACCGGGAGCCTTCTGAAATTATTAAAAAGCTGTTTTTATTAGGTGTTATGGCAACAATTAACCAAGAGCTTGATAAAGATGCAATTGAATTAATTGCCGGTGAATATGGTGTAGAAGTAGAAGAAGAAATTAAAGTGGATACCACTGATTTGGAAACCTATTTCACGGAAGATGCGCCTGAAGCTCAAGTTGAGCGTCCTGCTGTTGTAACCATCATGGGCCACGTTGACCATGGTAAAACCACCTTGCTTGACTCGATTCGTAACACGAAGGTGACAGAAGGAGAGGCCGGTGGGATTACCCAGCATATCGGGGCATACCAAGTAGTTGAAAAAGGCAAGAAGATTACGTTCCTTGATACACCAGGACACGCTGCGTTTACTACGATGCGTGCTCGTGGTGCACAGATTACGGACATTACGATTCTCGTGGTTGCCGCTGATGATGGTGTTATGCCGCAAACAGTGGAAGCAATCAACCATGCTAAAGCTGCGGAAGTTCCAATAATCGTTGCAGTTAATAAAATGGATAAAGAAGCAGCCAATCCTGACCGTGTCATGCAGGAACTGACTGAACACGGACTGGTAGCAGAAGCATGGGGCGGAGATACCATCTTTGTTCCGATTTCCGCAAAGACCGGAGAAGGAATTGACAGCTTGCTTGAAATGATTTTACTCGTGAGTGAAGTGGAAGAATATAAAGCCAATCCGAAGCGTAATGCAGCAGGAACTGTCATTGAGGCTAGACTGGATAAAGGCCGCGGTTCTGTGGCAACACTTCTTGTGCAAAATGGAACATTGAAGATAGGCGATCCAATTGTTGTCGGAAATACATTTGGCCGAGTTCGTGCTATGGTCAATGATATCGGACGCCGCGTGAAGGATGCTGGTCCATCCACGCCGGTCGAAATTACCGGTTTAAACGATGTACCGCAAGCAGGTGACCGGTTTGTCGTTTTTGATGATGAAAAAACGGCCCGCCACATTGGGGAAGTCCGTGCCCAGCATGCATTAGCTGCCCAGCGCGGTGAAAAATCCCGCGTCAGCCTTGATAATCTATTTGAACAATTAAAGCAGGGTGAAATGAAGGATTTAAATATCATCATTAAGGCGGATGTACAAGGTTCAGCCGAAGCACTTGCCGCTTCCTTGCTTAAAATAGATGTAGAAGGTGTAAACATTAAAATCATCCATAACGGAACAGGTGCAATCAATGAATCCGATATCAGTCTGGCATCGGCATCAAACGCGATTGTAATTGGTTTTAATGTTCGTCCAGATGCAAACGCCAAACGTGCTGCTGAAGCGGAAGATGTAGATGTTCGCTTACACAGGATTATTTATAAGGTAATTGAGGAAATTGAAGCTGCGATGAAAGGGATGCTTGATCCAGAATTTGAAGAAAAAATTATTGGTCAAGCTGAAGTTCGACAGACATTCAAAGTGTCCAAGGTTGGAACAATTGCTGGTTCCTATGTAACTGACGGTAAGATTACCCGCGATAGCGGTGTTCGTGTAATCCGTGATGGGATTGTAATCTTTGAAGGAACAATCGATGCCCTAAAACGCTTTAAAGATGATGCCAAAGAAGTAGCCCAAGGCTATGAATGTGGAATTACCATTAAAAACTTTAATGACATGAAAGAAGGAGATGTCATTGAAGCGTATGTAATGGAAGAAGTGGAACGTAAATGATCATCGGCGCTGCCGAGTGTGAATTCCTCATATACGATGCCCATTCTTTAAAAGAAAAACGAGCTGTTCTGCAGCGGGTAATGACACGGTTAAAGCAAAAATTTAATGTGTCAGTTGCCGAGGTTGATTATCAGGATGTTTGGCAAAGGACTAAAATTGCCATTGTCGCCGTTACTAGTGCGAAAGTGGCAACCGAGCAAGAGCTAAACAATGCCTTGAAATTTTTGGAGTCATTTCCTGAAATAGAAAGAACAATCACCGAGATTGAATGGCTATGAAGAGGTGAAAATGAGATGAGCCACAGACCAAATCGTGTTGGTGAACAAATGAAAAAAGAGCTAACGGAAATCATTGGCCGTAAAATCAAAGATCCCCGGATCGGCTTTGTAACAGTAACCGATGTTCAAGTAACGGGGGATTTGCAGCAAGCCAAAGTGTATATTTCCGTATTGGGTGACGATGAGCAAAAGGAGAACACGCTGAAGGGCCTGGCCAAGGCAAAAGGATTTATCCGTTCCGAAATTGGCCACCGGATTCGACTCCGCAAAACACCCGAAATCATCTTTGAATTTGATGAATCTATCGATTATGGAAATCGTATCGAAACTCTTCTGCACGAACTCCATACGGATGATCAACACATGGAGCGGAACGAAGAGGAGTAATATTGTGGTAATACCCCAAATGGAGGGGAAATGGATAGACAAAAGTCTATCCATTTTTTTCGGAAATGAAGGGAAGTTGGATGAAATGGAAGGGATACTACCCTTATATAAACCTGCCGGATTAACCAGTCACGATTGTGTTTTTAAATTAAGAAAAATTCTAAAGACTAAAAAAGTTGGCCATACTGGTACGCTTGATCCCGATGTGACAGGGGTTCTTCCTATTTGTATAGGAAGAGCGACCAAAGTGGCGGAGTATATTACCGATGCCGGAAAGGCTTATGAAGGAGAGGTCACGCTCGGTTTTTCTACGACTACAGAAGATGCTTCCGGTGAAGTAGTGAAGAAAAAAGAAGTCGACCGGCCAATTTCACGTGAAGAAATACTGAGTGTCCTAAAATCTTTAACAGGGGAAATCAGTCAGACCCCACCGATGTATTCAGCGGTTAAAGTCGGAGGGGTACGCCTGTATGAATATGCCAGAAAAGGCATTGAGGTTGAACGGCCAACTAGAATAGTAACGATTTATGGTATTGAATTGGTGGATGAAAGAAGTGAGTTTACCGGAGAAGAAATTCGCTTCAAGTTCCGTGTTAGCTGCAGTAAAGGGACATATATTCGTACATTGGCAGTCATGATTGGAGAAGCGCTTGGATTCCCTGCCCATATGTCCAATTTGACAAGAATTCAATCGGCGACCTATACATTGGATGATTGCTTGACTTTTGCTGAAATTGAAGAACTGATGACTGAAGGGGAAATTTCGAGTGTATTAAGACCGTTGGAGTCCGCACTTTCTCATTTGCCGAAATTGCTTATTAATGATAAAGTATCAGAGAAAGTGAAAAATGGAGCACTTCTACCCATACCTGAACAGTTTAATAGCTATACCGGGCCAATTGTTGCTGAAACCAAGGATGGAATGGCACTTGCGGTTTATTCAAAGCATCCTGGTAAACCGGGCTTGCTTAAACCTGATAAGGTATTAAGAAATAATCAGATATAAGGTTCCAGTATAGAAAAGGTGAGTTTCATTTGAAAGTTCAAAAGTTAAAGTTTCCACTAGACACCGAGCATGATTATCCCCCATTAGCAATGGCGCTTGGATATTTTGATGGGGTTCACCGCGGACACCAGCAGGTTATTTTGGAGGCAAAAAGACAAGCGCTTGCTCTTGGCATCAAAAGTGCCGTAATGACATTTGATCCTCATCCATCTGTTGTATTGGGGAAAAGCAATACCAATGTCCAATTTATCACGCCTTTAGCTGAGAAAATAAAGATTATCGAAGAACTTGGAATCGATTATCTTTTTATTGTTCATTTTACAGTTGAATTTGCCTCGCTGCTTCCGCAAGAGTTTGTTGATCAATATGTCATCGGGCTTAATGCGAAACATGTAGTCGCGGGCTTTGATTTTACCTATGGACGGATGGGAAAAGGAACAATGGAAACCTTACCATTCCATTCCCGTGAGCAATTTACTTTTACTGTCGTCCCCAAATTCACAGAAAGTGACGAAAAAGTCAGTTCGACCAGAATTCGCACCTTAATTAAAGAGGGGAAAATGAACGAACTGCCTTCATTGTTAGGTAGATACTACACCACTTCGGGGCTCGTCGTCCACGGCGATAAGCGCGGGAGAACCATTGGGTTCCCTACTGCTAATATTGATACAAATAGCGACTATATCATTCCGCCAGTCGGGGTTTATGCTGTCAAAATGAAAGTGAATAATTGCTGGTATAATGGTGTTTGCAACGTTGGCTATAAACCTACTTTTAATAATGAATTAGTAAAGCAAACTGTAGAGGTTCATCTATTTGATTTTGCGCAGGATATTTATGGGGCAGAGGTTGTCGTCGAATGGCATATGTACCTGCGAAAAGAGCAAAAGTTCTCAGGGATAGACGAGCTTGTGACTCAAATTAATAAAGATAAGGAACATTCCATTGCCTATTTTCAGAAAAACCGACAAACGATCTGAACTTTGCCGATCAAATAGGTTTTTCTACAATATCTAGGGCGATAAAACTTGCATTTTGCAATAAAACGTTGTATTCTTAAATACGTATTAAAAATAACCTTTGCTTGGCAAGACGAGTCACCGACGCTTGCTCGGTAACAGGGGATTAGGAAATTAGGAGGTGAATACGGATGGCAATCACTCAAGAACGCAAAAATGAAATCATCAACGAGTTCAAAACTCATGAGAACGATACTGGATCTGCAGAGGTTCAAATCGCTGTCCTTACTGAGCAAATTAACAAACTCAACGATCATTTACGCACTCACAAAAAAGATCACCACTCACGTCGCGGTCTTTTGAAAATGGTCGGTAAACGTCGTAATCTTTTGACTTACCTTCGTAACAAAGATGTTCAACGTTACCGTGTGTTAATCAATAAGCTTGGTCTACGTCGTTAGTATTTCAGAAGCGGGATTTTTCCCGCTTTTTTGTTAGTTATAAAACTATTTGTTTTTTTTGCATCATACATATTTTTAAGTTAACACTTTTTTGTGCATACTAATACTAATTTAAATGAAAACATAGGCTTTTCAAGCCATTATTCATATATTTATCTTTAGAAAGATGATTATTGCGACTGTTTTGTTCGCATCATCCTCCTAAGTGATTTAGATAGAGAGGGGCAATAAATATGGACCAAGAGAAACATGTGTATTCCATAGAATGGGCTGGCCGCAAACTGACGGTCGAAATCGGACAACTTGCTAAGCAGGCAAATGGTGCCGTAATGGTCCGCTATGGAGATACAGCAGTATTAAGTACTGCAACTGCATCAAAGGAACCAAAAAACTTAGACTTTTTCCCATTAACTGTTAACTACGAAGAACGGCTGTACGCAGTCGGTAAAATTCCAGGCGGCTTTATTAAACGTGAAGGACGCCCGAGTGAAAAGGCGATTTTGGCCAGCCGTCTAATTGACCGGCCAATTAGACCGCTTTTTGCAGATGGCTTTCGAAATGATGTCCAAGTGATTAGCATTGTCATGAGTGTGGACCAAGATTGTTCGACAGAAATGGCGGCTATGTTTGGTTCGTCTTTAGCTCTTAGCACTTCAGATATTCCATTTGAAGGTCCAATTGCTGGAGTAGTTGTTGGCCGGATTGATAATGAGTTTGTGATTAATCCAACTGTGGAACAGGCAGAAAAAAGTGATATCCATCTGACAGTTGCTGGAACAAAAGATGCCATTAATATGGTTGAAGCGGGTGCTCTCGAAGTACCAGAGGAAATTATGCTTGAGGCCATTATGTTTGGTCATGATGAAATCAAACGCCTGATTGAATTCCAAGAAAAAATAGTTGCCGAAATTGGCAAGCCAAAGAGAGAAATTACGCTATTTGAATTAGATAAAGAACTTGAAGCTGAAGTCAGAGGCATGTGTGAAGAAGATTTAATTGCTGCTATTCAGGTTCAAGAAAAACATGCCCGTGAGGATGCTATTAAAAACGTTAAAGAGCGCGTGTTATTAAAATATCAGGAGCAAGAAGCGAATGATGACGATCTTAAACAGATTAAACAGATTTTGGACAAGATGGTCAAAGCGGAAGTACGCCGTTTAATTACGGTTGAAAAGGTTCGCCCGGATGGCCGGAAAATTGATGAAATTCGCCCATTGTCGTCACAGGTTGGCATCTTGCCGCGTACTCATGGTTCAGGATTGTTTACCCGCGGTCAAACCCAGGCGTTAAGCATTTGTACACTAGGTGCTATGGGAGATGTTCAAATCCTTGATGGACTTGGAATTGAAGAAGAAAAACGCTTTATGCATCATTATAATTTCCCTTCTTTTAGTGTTGGGGAAACAGGTCCAATTCGTGGACCTGGCCGCCGTGAAATTGGCCATGGTGCATTAGGGGAACGTGCCCTAGAACCAGTTATACCATCCGAAAAAGATTTCCCATATACAATCCGCCTAGTATCCGAAGTTTTGGAATCAAACGGTTCCACTTCACAGGCTAGTATTTGTGCTAGTACATTGGCAATGATGGATGCAGGGGTGCCAATTACAGCACCGGTTGCCGGAATTGCCATGGGTCTTGTAAAATCGGGTGAATATTATACTGTGTTAACCGATATCCAAGGAATGGAAGATCACCTTGGCGATATGGACTTCAAAGTAGCTGGTACGTCAAAAGGTGTAACAGCCCTGCAAATGGACATTAAAATTGAGGGTCTTTCTCGTGAAATTTTAGAGGAAGCTTTACAGCAGGCCAAAGTGGGCAGAATGCAAATTTTGAACTCGATGCTGGCAACACTTAATGAACCTAGAGCAGAGCTATCTAAGTTTGCTCCAAAAATCTTGACAATGACCATTAACCCGGATAAAATCCGTGATGTTATTGGACCAAGCGGTAAGCAAATCAATAAGATTATTGAGGAAACTGGCGTAAAAATTGATATCGAACAAGACGGTACCATTTTTATTGCATCCAGTGACCCTGAAATGAACCAAAAAGCGAAAAAAATCATCGAAGATCTTGTCCGCGAGGTAGTCGTAGGACAATTGTATCTTGGAAAAGTAAAACGAATTGAGAAATTCGGAGCCTTCGTCGAGATTTTTGCCGGCAAAGATGGACTAGTCCATATTTCCGAACTGGCTGAAGAAAGAGTTGGAAAAGTCGAAGATGTCCTCAAAATTGGCGATGAAATTCTTGTGAAAGTAACCGAAATTGATAAACAAGGCCGTGTTAACCTATCCCGCAAAGCCGTTCTTAAAGAGCAGCGAGAAAAAGCGGAACAAAATCAATAACCAGCCTTAGCATTAAAAAGTCAGGGGCATAAGCTGTCCCTGACTTTTTTCACATTCTTTGAAATTTGAAACTGTATAGCTCCATCGCCTAGGGGCTCGGGGTCATAAGCCAATCCGTCAAGAAGGCTAAAAAACAGCCTTCCTGCCGGCTCGTCTTATGCCTGTCGCCCCTGATCAAGGCGCTTCCGCTTTATGTTCTACCTTGTCCCTTAGATACATAATCTGTATAGAAGAGGGGGAAAGGTAAATGAAAAGGGTAAGTTTAATTTTAATCATATGCTTAGCTGCCTGGGTAGCCGTAAACAATCCGTTTGTAAACAAATATCTTAGTACGCTAAAGCCTGCTGAACAACCCGCCTTAAAAGAGACGGATGAGCTTTATCAAGAGATTGTTAAACAATCTTCTACATATGAACAACCTGCTTCTGATGCCAAAATAGACCGAGTATGGAAGGCGATGCCTGGGTACAACGGGGTTAAGATTGACGTTGAAGCTTCCTATAAAAATATGAAAGCAAAAGGGGCTTTTGACGAAAAGAAACTCGTCTATTCGCAAATCAAACCGAAGGTCAGTCTAAATGATCTGCCGCCCTCACCCATTTATAGAGGGCATCCCGATAAGCCAATGGTTAGTTTTATCATAAATGTTGCATGGGGCAATGAGTATATATCGGACATGCTGGCGACCTTGAAAAAACATAACGTCTCAGCTAGTTTTTTTCTGGAAGGCAATTGGGTTAAAAAAAATCCTGAACTGGCAAAAATGATCGTAAGTGCCGGTCATGAGGTGGGCAACCATTCGTATTCCCATCCTGACATGGCCAAGCTCACTGCAGCACAGGCTAGAGAACAAATGGTAAAAACAAATGAAATTATAGAAGCGGTCACTGAAAAGAAAGTGGAATGGTTCGGACCGCCAAGCGGCAGTTACCGGGATGAAACCGTTAAAATCGCATCAGAACTAAATATGAAAACCGTATTGTGGACAGTGGATACCGTTGATTGGAAAAAACCGACACCGGATGTCTTAATAAACCGAGTAATTTCAAAAATTGATAATGGTTCCATGGTGTTAATGCATCCAACTGACTCCACTGCAAAATCGCTGGACCGACTAATTACATTAATTAAGCAGAAAAACCTAAAAATTGGCACAGTATCCCAATTGATGAACGAAGAAAGAATCATAAAATAATCGGGTCAAAGACCTAATAGTTGGATAAAATAGCTATTATAGGTATAATTATCTATTGGAAGAAGCATCTGTTGTTTGAAGACAGGAGGAAGTCGATGATAAACAAATATACATGCCAAAATGGAGTAAGAATTGTATTAGAACAAATTCCTACCGTTCGCTCGGTCGCAATTGGGATTTGGATTGGAACGGGGTCAAGAAATGAAAATCCGCAAACAAATGGAATTTCCCATTTCCTGGAGCATATGTTCTTCAAAGGTACAAAGACCAGAAGTGCCAAGGAAATTGCTGAATCCTTTGATAGCATTGGCGGACAGGTAAATGCATTTACATCCAAGGAATATACTTGTTATTACGCCAAGGTTCTCGATAATCATTCTAAATTCGCTTTGGACGTCCTTGCTGATATGTTCTTTAACTCAACCTTCGTGGAAGAGGAATTAAAGAAAGAAAAAAATGTTGTCCTTGAAGAAATTAAAATGTATGAGGACACACCAGATGACATCGTTCACGATTTGCTTAGCCGGGCAGTTTACGAAGATCATCCACTCGGTTATCCGATTTTGGGAACGGATGAAACATTAAATACTTTTTCCGGGCAATCCCTTAAAGATTATATCCATGAACGCTATACTCCTGAGAATGTAGTTGTTTCCATTGCTGGGAATGTGCCGGAAACCTTTATTAAAGAGGTTGAAACCTATTTTGGTTCTTATAGCGGTGGCAGTAATGAGGAATTTGAGAATATCCCAGGGTTTCATTCCAATCGGATTTCCCGTAAAAAGGAAACAGAGCAAGCCCATCTTTGTATTGGATTTGAAGGGTTAAAGGTGGGACATGAGGATATTTACAGCCTGATTACCTTAAATAATATTCTTGGCGGCAGCATGAGCTCCAGATTATTTCAAGAGGTTAGGGAGCAGCGCGGTTTGGCTTATTCGGTCTTTTCCTACCACTCTGCCTATCAGGATAGCGGGATCGTTACGATCTATGGCGGAACAGGGGCGAAGCAGCTGGATGTTTTATTTGAAACGATTCAGGAAACGCTCGATAAATTAAAACAAACGGGAATTACCGACAAAGAATTGACGAACAGCAAAGAGCAGCTAAAAGGCAGCTTAATGCTAAGTCTCGAAAGCACAAACAGCCGGATGAGCCGTAACGGCAAAAATGAGCTGTTATTAAAACGCCATCGTTCTCTTGATGAAATCATTGAACAAATTGACCAAGTCACTAAAGCAGGCGTGGACGAAATGGCACGAAGTATCTTTACAGATAAATTCTCTGTTTCATTAATCAGTCCAGACGGAGAATTCCCAAATAAATTAATCTAAACAGTTCGGTTTCCGAACTGTTTTTTCATTAGTCTAAATAGGGACTTCCTTCTATAAACTATTAGAAAAGGGTAGAGAGGAGTTCCAGGTATGAGGCTGAGCGAGTTAAGCGGGAAGGAAATAGTCGATGTGAAAAAGGCTGAGCGGCTTGGTGTGCTGGGCCAGACCGATTTGGAAATCAATGAAGCAACCGGACAAATCCAAGCTTTATTGATCCCTTCGGTAAAATGGTTCGGGTTCCGTAAACAAGGGGAAGAAATTCGGGTTCCGTGGCAGCATATCAAAAAAATAGGTTCAGATATGATTATTATCGATGTCCAAGAAGAGGAATAAATACTTTGAAAGCTCAAGCAAATCGATTTGCTTGGGCTTTTTTTATTTCTCGCAGTTGGAATACTCACCGAATGAATCATCATTACATAAGATGTTGAAGTGAAAAGAGGAAAGAGAAGCGCGAAAGGATCTTTAAAAAAAGAAGGTGAATGTTTTCATGCTGACAGGGATACAGCTAGCCGTTATTGGTGGAGATGCCAGACAGCTGGAAATTATCCGAAAGTTAACCGAATTGGATGCAAGATTGTCACTAATTGGTTTCGAGCAGCTTGACCACGCCTTCACCGGTGCAGTCAAGGAAAAGCTGGATGAGGTTGATTTTTCGAATATAGATGCCATTATTTTGCCAGTAGCCGGCACGAATTTAGAAGGGCAAGTAGAGACGATTTTCTCTAATGAGAAAGTGGTCTTAACAGAAGATATTCTTTCAAAGACACCCGAACATTGCACGATCTATTCAGGAATAACCAATTCCTATTTAAACGGAATTGTAAATCAGTCCAAGAGACAACTTGTTCAGTTGTTTGCAAGAGATGATGTGGCCATTTATAACTCCATTCCTACAGTGGAAGGAACGATTATGATGGCCATCCAGCATACGGACTTTACCATTCATGGCTCCAATGTTACCGTGCTCGGGTTGGGGCGCTGCGGTATGAGTATTGCAAGAGCTTTTCATGCCTTAGGTGCAAGAGTAAAGGTTGGGGCAAGAAAGAGTGAGCATCTTGCCAGAATCACTGAAATGGGGCTTACACCGTTTCAACTAGACAATACAGAAAAAGAGGTAACAAACACAGATATTTTAATTAATACAATTCCCTTATTGATTGTGACTCCCTCGGTTATTGCCAAACTCCCAACCCATACCCTCGTGATCGATATTGCGTCAAAACCTGGAGGAACCGATTTCCGTTATGCGGAGAAACGTGGGATTAAAGCGCTGCTGGCGCCAAGCTTGCCGGGGATTGTCGCGCCGAAAACGGCCGGGCAAATTTTAGCAGATGTTCTGACACAATTACTCCATGAGTCCCATCAGAATAGAAAGGGGAATGCGTAATGAATTTGAAAGGGAAAAGAATTGGATTTGGCCTTACTGGGTCACATTGTACGTATGACGCCGTGTTTCCAGAAATCGAAAAGCTGGTTCAAGCGGGTGCCGAAGTGGTTCCGATTGTCACCTTTACTGTAAAAAATACAGATACCCGGTTTGGGAAGGGAGAGGACTGGGTTGAGCGGATTGAGGATTTAACTGGTCATAAGGTCATTGATTCGATTGTTAAAGCTGAACCATTAGGACCTAAAATGCCATTGGACTGCATGATCATTGCTCCATTAACGGGTGTGTCGATGAGCAAATTTGCCAATGCCATGAATGACAGTCCCGTGTTAATGGCGGCAAAAGCAACCTTACGAAACTTAAAACCGGTTGTTCTCGGGATATCTACCAATGATGCTCTCGGTTTAAATGGCGTGAATTTAATGAGATTAATGGCGACAAAACATATTTACTTTATCCCATATGGGCAGGATGATCCGATTAAAAAGCCAAATTCAATGGTAGCGAGAATGACAATGCTGCAGGAAACAGTGGAAGCGGCAATGGAAGGCAGACAGCTTCAGCCAGTATTAGTAGAAAGGTACAAAGACGCTGACTAATTTTATGACCCCAAGGTGAAAAAAGGTTATTTCTTTCCGGGATTATGATAAAATAAAATAATCATTTATCAGTGGGTTGTTTCCTTAACCCACTGATGTGGTTTACCAATATATTAATAATGATACTGGAAAAATAGCTGTTATAGGGAATAACCGGCCAGTGTATTTGAAAGGGGAACAAAAGATGAATCAGCAAAATGGATTTCATGTGGCAGTTGTAGGTGCAACAGGAGCGGTTGGACAACAAATGATCCAAACATTAGTCAAGGAGAATTTTCCAATCAGCAAACTTACTTTACTTTCTTCGGCTCGTTCTGCAGGGAAAATCCTTGAAGTAAATGGCCAGGAATATACCGTTCAGGAAGCAACACCAGATAGCTTTGAAGGTGTAGATATTGCCTTATTCAGTGCCGGTGGAAGTGTTTCAAAGGAACTTGCTCTTGAAGCGGTTAAACGCGGAGCCATTGTTGTGGACAACACAAGTGCATTCCGAATGGATACGGATATTCCTTTAGTGGTTCCAGAGGTGAATGAAGCAGATTTACATCAACATAATGGTATCATTGCCAATCCAAATTGCTCTACCATCCAAATGGTTGTTGCGCTTGAACCAATTCGTCAAAAATACGGTTTGAAAAAGGTCATTGTTTCAACCTATCAGGCAGTATCCGGTGCTGGTGCAGCAGCGGTGGAAGAATTAATGGGGCAGACAAAGGCAATCATAAATGGCGAGTCCTATGAAACAAATATTCTGCCAGTAAAATCAGATAAAAAGCATTATCAAATAGCGTTCAATGCGATTCCGCAAATTGATAAATTCCAAGAAAATGGATATACATTTGAAGAAATGAAAATGATCAATGAAACAAAGAAAATTATGCATATGCCAGATTTACGGGTATCCGCTACTTGCGTTCGTTTACCTGTTGCAGTTGGCCATTCGGAATCGGTATACTTTGAAATTGAATCAGATAACGTGAGTGCAGCCGAAATTAAAGCGCTGCTCAAGGATGCTCCGGGTGTGATTTTACAGGACGACCCTGAAAATCAAATTTACCCAATGCCGGCAGATTGTGTTGGGAAAAATGATGTCTTCGTAGGAAGAATTAGAAATGATATTGATGAACCACGAGGTTTTCATATGTGGGTTGTTTCCGATAACCTACTTAAAGGGGCAGCCTGGAATTCAGTACAAATAGCGGAAAGATTAGTGAATTTAGGTATAGTAAAATAAAAGCCAAAAAAGGCAGGTTTTGGTGTCACCATGAAAATCATCGTTCAAAAATTTGGCGGTACATCTGTCAAAGATGAAGAAAGCAGAATACAAGCACAAGGACATATTGAGAAGGCGTTGGGTGAAGGCTATAAGGTGGTAGTTGTCGTATCGGCAATGGGGAGAAATGGCGACCCGTATGCAACGGATACACTCCTATCACTAATTGGCGGAAATGTAAGCCAGCTTTCTAAACGGGAATTCGATATTTTAATGTCTTGTGGCGAAGTCATTTCAAGTATTGTATTTACAAACATGCTTGTCGAAAGCGGGATCAATGCTGCAGCATTAACAGGCGCGCAAGCTGGATTTAGAACAAATAACGATCATACAAATGCAAAAATTATTGAAATGAAATGTGACCGGCTTTTGAGAGAGCTTGAGAATCACGATGTTGTGGTTGTAGCGGGCTTTCAAGGGGCGGCTAAAAATGGCGATGTCACAACTATTGGCCGTGGGGGCAGTGATACATCAGCAGCAGCTCTTGGAGCAGCCCTTAATGCCGAATGGATAGATATTTTTACCGATGTGGAAGGAATCATGACGGCTGACCCGCGCATTGCGGAAAATGCCAGACCACTTTCTGTTGTAACCTATACAGAGGTTTGCAATATGGCCTACCAGGGGGCAAAGGTCATTCATCCAAGAGCCGTTGAAATTGCGATGCAGGCTAAGGTTCCAATTCGCATTCGCTCGACCTATTCTGATTCCCTTGGAACATTGGTCACGTCCATTAACAAACATAATCGTGGAAGTGATATTAAAGAACGATTGGTAACAGGTATCGCTCATGTTTCCAATGTCACACAAATTAAAGTCTTTGCCAAAAAAGACCAGTATTACTTGCAAGCTGAGGTTTTTAAAGCGATGGCTAATGAGAAAATCAGTGTTGATTTTATCAATATTTCACCAAACGGAGTCGTTTACACGGTTACCGATGAAATGTCGGATAAAGCAATACGCGTGTTAAATCAACTGGGACATGACCCCGTGGTAGAACGGCATTGTGCCAAAGTATCGGTGGTCGGTGCGGGAATCGCGGGTGTGCCGGGGGTTACTTCCAAAATCGTAACAGCTCTTTCCGATCAAGGAATCCGCATTTTACAATCGGCAGACAGCCATACCACGATCTGGGTCCTTGTGAAACAAGATGATTTGGTAAAATCGGTTAATGCTTTACATGACGCGTTTCATTTAGAAGAAGAATCGCTTGAATTAAATGCAACAGATTTCTAAAAGACCAATAGGCATTTGCTTTAAAAAAATGCATCTGTTTTTGAAAGGAGTAAGACAATGGTTCACTTCGGGAGAGTAGCAACGGCGATGGTCACCCCTTTTGATAATAAAGGGCATATAGACTTTGCAAAGACCACGAAGTTGGTAAATTATTTAATTGAAAATGGTACGGATTCGCTTGTTGTTGCGGGGACCACAGGAGAATCACCGACATTATCGAAGGAAGAGAAGTTGGCATTATTTGATCATGTCGTTAAGGCTGTAAACAAAAGAATCCCTGTTATTGCCGGGACGGGCAGCAACAACACCTATGCCTCGATTGAATTAACGAAAAAGGCGGAGCAGCTTGGTGTTGACGGTATTATGGTTGTTGCGCCATATTACAATAAGCCTAACCAGGAGGGTCTTTACCAGCATTTTAAAGCAGTCGCAGAGGCTGCATCCCTTCCGGTTATGGTCTATAACATCCCGAGTCGGTCAGCGGTTAATATTGCTCCTGAAACGATTATTCGACTTTCCAAAGTTCCGAATATTGTTGCGGTAAAAGAAGCGAGCGGTAATCTAAATGCAATGGCACACATTATTGCTAATACGGATGATGATTTTGTCCTTTACAGCGGTGATGATAGCGTCACACTTCCTATCCTTGCAATCGGGGGAGCAGGAGTGGTTTCCGTTGCTTCACATGTTATCGGGAATGAAATGCAGGAGATGGTTAAGGCATTTTTTGATGGGGAAACAAAAAATGCGGCCGCCTTGCATCGAAAGGTGCTTCCGATTATGGAAGGGCTATTTAAAGCACCAAGCCCAGCACCAGTTAAAACTGCTTTGCAATTGAAGGGTTTGGATGTCGGTTCTGTCAGACTGCCGCTAGTAGGATTGACAGAGCAGGAACGTTCTACCTTAGCTTCAGTTTTAAATAGTTTGTAATATTCAAGAAAACCAGCCAGCGCTGGTTTTCTTTTTTTGATTGTAAAGGTTTTCCTATTTAAAGTATAATAAACATAACTGATTTTGATGATCGGCGACAGAATAGCCAGAGCCTTGGTTTCTGGCTGGATTGTAATTCAACTTAGGAGGAAAGTGATCGTGATAAAGAAAAAAAATCAATCCATCAAGGTTATCCCACTTGGTGGTGTAGGAGAAATCGGAAAAAATATGTATCTTGTAGAAGTGGACAAGGACATATTGATTATTGATGCCGGCTTAATGTTCCCCGAGGAAGAAATGTTGGGCATTGATATGGTTATTCCAGATCTTACCTACTTAAAAGAAAATAAGGATCGGGTCAAAGCTATTTTTCTAACTCATGGACATGAAGATCATATTGGTGCGCTTTCCTATGTTTTGCGTCAGACAGATGTTCCTGTTTACGGAACAAAGTTGACTCTGGCACTTGCGGGTGCAAAGCTTAAGGAACAGGATTATTCAAAAAGACCAACTTTTATAGAAGTAGATTCCGATACAGTTGTGGAATTGGATTCTGTTCATGTAAGCTTTTTCAGAACCAATCATAGTATTCCTGATTCAGTTGGAGTATGCATACATACTTCCGAAGGAGTCATTGTTTACACCGGTGACTTTAAATTTGATCAGGCAGCGACAAAACTGTACAAGCCGGAAATTGGGAAAATGGCTGCGATTGGTGAGCAGGGAGTTTTATGCTTATTGTCCGATAGTACAGAAGCCGAAAAGCCTGGGTACACCACCTCAGAGGCAATTGTAGAACGTGAAATGTCAAATGCCTTCTATAATGCACAGGGAAGAATTATTGCTGCCTGTTTTGCTTCAGATATTAACAGAATCCAGCATATCTTTGATGCCGCTAAGGAAAGCCATCGAAAAGTTGCCGTAGTAGGCAAAAGCCTGGAGCGAATTTATCATATTGCTTTAGATTTGGGCTATTTGGATGTTGCGGATGATTTAATTATTTCCATTGATGAATTAAAGAATTATCAGGATCGCCAAATCGTTGTTCTAATGACTGGTAGTCAAGGTGAACCAATTGAAGCGTTGCAAAAAATGGCTAAGCAGTCACATAAGTTGGTGAATATCCAGCAAGGTGATACAGTTCTGATCGCGGCCTCGCCGCTCCGGGGAAGTGAAGTATTTTTATTTAAAACCGTTGACATGCTTTTCCGCGCAGGAGCCAATGTCGTGTCCGGAAAGCGTACGATCCATGTTTCCAGTCATGGAAGCCAAGAAGAATTAAAGTTTATGATTAATTTGATGCAGCCAAAATTCTTTATTCCTGTCCATGGTGAATACCGAATGCTGAAGGCACACCGGAAAATTGCCATTGAATGCGGCATACCAGATGAAAAGATCTGTATTCCTGACCGTGGTGATGTTGTGGAGTGGAAAGATAACAGATTTTCCATTACCGGAAAAGTTCCTTCTGGCAATACCCTGATTGATGGGATTGGAGTTGGCGATGTTGGCAATATCGTCTTGCGTGACCGTAAACTATTGTCCCAGGATGGAATCCTCATCGTTGTTGTTACCCTTACAAAACAAGAGAAGAAGATTGCTGCAGGTCCAGAAATTATCTCGAGGGGCTTTGTCTATGTCCGGGAATCGGAAAAATTAATGGATGACTCAACAAAGCTGGTTCGGGAGATTGTTGAACGAAATATCGCCAAAGAAACATTTGATTGGGCCAGTTTAAAACAGGAAATCAGGGATGGTTTAAATCGTTTCTTATTCGAAAAAACAAAGCGCAGACCAATGGTCCTGCCTATTATCATGGAAGTGTAATATAAAGGCACCGGCACGCCCGGTGTCTTTTTGTATGAAAATATCAAGCATGATTTCCCGTTGCATGTAAATACTAGAGTATATCATGTTTGAAAGGGAGTATCAGAATGGATCGGGATTTATATAGAAATCAATCCAATGACCAAGGAGGCGGTGAACCCCAAAAAGAAGAAAAGCCGGCCTCCACTTTAATAGAAAAGATCCAACAGCTTGGACAGACCAATGTACCGCAGCTTTCACCGGATTCCAAAATCCATTGTTTAACGATTATCGGCCAAATTGAGGGACATCTTGCCTTGCCGCCGCAAAATAAAACGACAAAATATGAACATCTTATTCCCCAGTTGGTAGCAATTGAGCAAAATCCTAACATAGAGGGCTTGCTGATTATTTTAAATACTGTCGGCGGTGATGTGGAGGCAGGTCTGGCGATATCCGAGATGCTTGCCACACTATCAAAACCAACAGTTTCGATTGTTTTAGGCGGAGGACATTCGATTGGCGTACCAATCGCTGTATCCTGTGATTATTCGTTCATTGCCGAAACAGCGACCATGACAATTCACCCAATCAGGCTTACAGGCTTGGTAATCGGAGTGCCGCAAACATTTGAATACATGGATAAAATGCAAGAACGAGTCGTTAATTTCGTGACTAAGCATTCCAAAATTCAGGAGGAAACGTTTAAAGATCTCATGTTTGCAAAAGGAAATTTAACCAGGGATATCGGCACAAATGTCATCGGGGCTGATGCAGTTAAAGTCGGGCTCATTGATGAAATAGGCGGTCTTGGCCAGGCCATGAAAAAGTTAAATGAACTGATAGAATTGAAACGGGACAATAAAGAGGGGTTGATCCAATGATCCTTTACACGATGATGCCGCAAGAATTAATCTTCCCCCACGAATCAGAAGCTGCTGCCAACCAACAGATGGTTTCCTATCAGGGTGTTCCCCTTATGGTGGAAGCTGTCGATGGGCAGTATGCCCAAGTGATCCGGATTTTAAGCAGTGACCCACAGCATTTTTTAAATGAGCAAATCTGCCCGGGTACGAAAATTTCTTTTGCAAATCTGAATGGATATCAGGAAATCTAGTAAAAGACTATGGTATAATGAGGGAAACGTGACAAGAGCAGCCAGTTAATAGGGCTGCTTTTCTGCCTTTTTGGATGGGCACTATTGAAAATGATAGCAATCAAAATGATGAATGACCAAGGTGATTAAATGGCTAAAAAAAAGAAACGACAACCTAAGCGAAGGGATACACAGCTAAAAAGAACCGTTAAATATGAGCTATCTGCTTTATTGATACTTGCAATTGCGATTATCTCAATAGCCAAGCTTGGGGCTGTTGGGAGGGCTACCGTTCTTTTCTTCCGTTTTTGGATGGGTGAATGGTACATGCTCAGTTTGCTGGGCCTTGTCCTGTTAAGTATTTATTTGATGTGGAAAAGGGAAATACCATTTTTCTTTCATATTAAATTAGTGGGCAGCTATTTTATTGTCTCAGCCATCCTATTATTAAGCCATGTAACTCTGTTTCACTTATTAACAAACGAAGGAAAATTTGAGAATCCCAGTGTAATCGGGAATACATGGGAATTGTTTATGATGGAATTGCGTGGTGAAACGAGTACGACCGACCTTGGTGGCGGGATTCTTGGCGCTGTTCTTTATGCGTTATTTCATTATTTGTTTGCGGAAACCGGGACGAAGATTATCGCATTCATTTTTATCCTGGTCGGGTTTATTTTGTTAACGGGAAAATCCTTCGGCGATTTTGTCGGAAAGATCATCCTTGCGATTTTTGGTTTTTCGAAAAATCAATGGGCCGCCTTTAAGAGCGATGTGACCCAATGGAAGCAAAAACAGCAGGATCGCAAGAATGAACGCAGTACCAGGAGCCAGCAAGGACAGGAAAATCAGCAGACTGAAGTTCCGCCCATTATTAATGCCGGGCAGATACCTCCTGTAGACGACCCGAACATTCCGGAGCCGATTATCTCTAGTTTTGCTGATCGAGCCTATTTGGAAGAAACGCCGAAGGATAAACCAAGTAAGGAACAAACGCGATCAAGGCGAAGCAAAAAAGTAGAGGAAGAAGAGGATCAGACACCGCCAATCACCTTTACAGAAGTAGAGGTGGAAAATGTCGATTATCAACTGCCATCGCTCAGGCTTTTGAAAATGCCTAAGAAAACAGACCAAAGCGGCGAATTTGAACTGATCAATAAGAATGCCGCTAAACTTGAACGAACATTCCAAAGCTTTGGTGTAAAGGCCAGGGTAACCCAAGTCCATTTGGGGCCTGCCGTTACAAAATATGAAGTTCATCCCGATGTGGGTGTAAAAGTAAGTAAAATCGTCAGTTTGAGTGATGATATTGCACTAGCGCTTGCCGCTAAAGGGATTCGAATTGAAGCTCCGATTCCCGGAAAGTCTGCTATCGGGATTGAAGTGCCAAATTCGGAAGTGGCAATGGTTTCCCTGCGCGAGGTGTTGGAAGCAACGCAGAATAATAAACCGGATGCCAAGCTTATGATTGGGCTTGGCAGAGATATTACCGGGGAGGCTGTAATGGCCGAATTAAACAAAATGCCACACTTGCTTGTAGCCGGGGCAACGGGAAGCGGAAAAAGTGTTTGTATAAACGGGATTATCACGAGTCTGCTAATGCGGGCAAAGCCGCATGAAGTGAAATTAATGATGATTGACCCTAAAATGGTAGAGTTGAATGTTTACAATGGCATTCCACATTTACTCGCTCCGGTTGTGACGGATGCCAAAAAAGCTTCACAGGCTTTGAAAAAGGTTGTCAGTGAGATGGAGCGGAGATATGAGCTGTTTTCCCACACAGGAACGCGTAATATTGAAGTCTACAATGACCATGTAAGGACCCATAACCTTGAGGGAAATGATAAACAGCCGCTCCTGCCATATATTGTGGTTATTGTAGACGAGCTGGCAGACTTAATGATGGTGGCATCATCAGATGTGGAAGATTCAATTACCCGGCTTGCGCAAATGGCGCGCGCTGCTGGTATCCATTTAATCATTGCCACGCAGCGTCCTTCTGTAGATGTCATTACCGGGGTCATAAAAGCAAATATCCCATCACGAATAGCTTTTGCTGTTTCAAGTGCGACTGACTCAAGAACAATCCTCGATATGGGTGGAGCAGAAAAGTTACTTGGCAGAGGGGACATGCTGTTTATGCCGGTGGGGGCTACGAAACCTGTCCGGGTCCAAGGTGCCTTCCTTTCAGATGAAGAGGTTGAAGATACTGTTTCCTATGTTATTTCTCAGCAGAAGGCACAGTATCAAGAGGAAATGATTCCGGATGACGTTCCTGAGGCGGTCGGTGAGGTCGATGATGAATTATATGATGAGGCAGTTCAGCTTGTCGTTGACATGCAAACTGCATCCGTTTCAATGCTGCAGCGCCGCTTTCGGATTGGATATACCAGAGCGGCCCGACTGATAGATGAAATGGAAGTTCGGGGTGTAGTTGGTCCATATGAGGGCAGTAAGCCGCGTGCAGTATTAATAACAAAACAAGATGAAGAAATAAGTTCATAAATGAGAAAAAAACAGGGAGAAATGGCCCTGTTTTTTTCCTGTTTTTGACTAGTAAAAAAATGACATATTTTATTATAACAGAAAATTTGATATGTTAAGGAATAAATTTGACCCATTCATAATCTTTACGCCTTTTTTCGACAAAATCATGAAATTCTATTTTATTTTAACAAGAAACATGATAATATAATTTCGATTAGTAGGAATGATATCAGAGGTCTGATGTCTTAGGAAAAAGGCTGGGGGAAAGCAGCATGTCCATAAAGTCAGATAACCGGCATTTGTATTTGCAGGTGATTGATCGCCTAAAGCAGGATATTGAAAATGGGGTATATAAAGAAAAAGAAAAGTTACCTTCAGAATTCGATCTTGCCAAACAGCTTGGAGTGAGCAGGGCAACGCTTCGAGAAGCTTTACGCATACTTGAAGAGGAAAACGTTATCATTAGGCGCCATGGTGTTGGCACCTTTGTAAACGCAAAGCCATTGTTTACTTCGGGTATTGAACAGCTTAATAGTGTTACTCACATGATTAAGCAGGCTGGAATGAAGCCAGGAACCATTTTCTTAAGATCATCGAAACAAGACCCTACCGAAGAGGATATCCGCCGTTTCTCATGTTCTGCTGATGAGGAGATTGTCGTGATTGAAAGGGTAAGGACCGCAAATGGCGAACCTGTTGTCTATTGTATAGATAAAGTGCCAGCACATATATTGCCGGAAACCTTCTCCCATGAAGAAGAATCAATCTTCAACATTTTGGACGGGGAGGCAAACCGAAGAATTACATACGCGGTTGCGCAAATCGAGCCAATTGGCTATCACGAAAAAATTTCTCCCATTTTGGAATGCGACCCCGAAACTGCACTGTTGGTACTAAAACAGATGCATTTCGATGAAATGGATGAACCGGTTCTATTCTCGGTAAACTATTTTAAAGCGGATAAGTTCAGCTTTCATGTGCTGCGAAAACGTGTTTAATTTAAAACAGTTATGAACGCATGAGCTGTCCCGATAAAATTCATACCTACTATGTCAAAAAACCAATATAGGGGGTCAATGACTTGAAAAAGCGTAAGTTTGGTTTAATCGCGTCGTTAGTTTTAGCAGCAGGCACAATGTTAGCTGCATGTGGCGGCGGTGATGATGAAGGTACTGGCGGTAAGGATAACGGCGACAAAAAATCTATTAAGGTTGGTATGGTTACCGACTCCGGTACAATTGATGATAAATCCTTTAACCAAGGTACATGGGAAGGGATTCTTAAGGCGAAAGATGACCTTGGCATTCAAACAAAGTATCTTAAACCAACTGGAACAACAGAAGCTGATTACCTCAAAGAAATTGGCAACTTATACGATGCCGGTTACAAGTTCATCGTGACACCTGGTTTCAAATTTGAAACTGCTGTTTACCAAGCACAAGATAAATATAAAGATGCCAAATTTGTCATCCTTGATGGTACTGCCCATAAAGGTGATGGCAAAGCCGCTCTTAAGGATAACACTGTCTCCATCTTTTTCGCTGAACAAGAAGCTGGATTCGCTGCTGGCGTAGCAGCTGCTCTTGAGTTGAAAGAAGGAGAAGCAGGATTTATCGGCGGTATGGAAATCCCTCCTGTTCAAAAGTTCAACTGGGGCTGGCAACAAGGTATTAAATACGCAAACGAAAATTTAGGTACGAAAATTACCCTTAAAGCGGAAAACGTAATTTATCAAGGATCTTTTGATAACGTTGCTGCTGGCCAGCAAATTGCTGCTCAAATGTTCGACCGTGGTGTAGACGTAATCCACGCTGCAGCTGGCGGTGTTGGTGTTGGAGCAATCAATGAAGCAAAAACTCGTGCGAAATCCGGGGAAAAGGTTTGGATCGTCGGTGTTGACGTTGACCAGTTTGATGATGGTAAATACGATGGCGATAAATCAATTATTTTAACTTCTGCAATGAAGAAAATTGATCATGCATCTTATGACATGATTCAGCGTGAGTTAGATGGAAAATTCCCAGGCGGAGAAACATTAACCTTTGATGCGAAGGTTGACGGGGTTGGAATTCCTGAGAAAAACCCTAACTTGAGCGATGATACAGTTGCAAAAGTAAAAGAAGTATTTGACAAGATTAAATCCGGTGATATCAAAGTCTCTGCTGAACAAGGGGATTTATTCAAGTAATAAGAGTCATAAAAGAGACGGCTTGTTCCGTCTCTTTTATGTATTACCGTTCAGCTTAATAACCATATTAAAACAGAACACATTGGCTCAAGATCTTGAAGTTTTTTAAAAGAATCTTTTAGTTCTGGTGCAGCAATAGGGTGAACCCCTATTTTTGTAAGAAACCTGAGTCTAATATAAAGGTGAGTGCTATTATGAGTTATGTTGTTGAAATGCTGAATATCAGGAAGGAATTCCCAGGTATTGTAGCAAATGATAATATCACACTGACATTGAAAAAAGGAGAAATTCATGCATTATTAGGTGAAAATGGTGCCGGGAAATCAACTTTAATGGGTGTCTTATTTGGAATGTATCAGCCAGAACGAGGAGAGATTAAGGTTCGGGGGAAAGAAGTTCGTATCACAAATCCCAATGTTGCAAATGATCTTGGCATTGGAATGGTCCATCAGCATTTTAAACTGGTTGAAAATTTTACGGTTACAGAAAATATTATTCTTGGCAATGAACCCTTAAAAGGGGGCGTCCTCGATATTGCCAAAGCTTCGAAAAGAATTGAAGAATTATCAAAGCATTATGGTTTAAATGTTGACCCGCATGCAAAGATTGAAGATATTTCTGTAGGTATGCAGCAAAGGGTAGAAATCATGAAAATGCTTTATCGTGAAGCAGAGGTTCTTATATTTGATGAACCAACAGCCGTTTTAACACCGGCTGAAATAGACGAATTGATGAAGATCATGCGTAACCTGATCAACGAAGGTAAATCTATTATTATCATTACTCATAAATTAAGAGAGATAAAAGCGGTAGCCGATCGTTGCACCGTTATTAGACGTGGTAAGGGAA
Organism: Neobacillus sp. B24; assembly: GCF_055381825.1. Classification (NCBI taxonomy): domain Bacteria; kingdom Bacillati; phylum Bacillota; class Bacilli; order Caryophanales; family Bacillaceae; genus Neobacillus; species Neobacillus sp. B24. Next base: position 2,054,930 of record NZ_AP035777.1, read on the forward strand.
TTGGAACCGTTAATGTGGCAGAAGCAAGTGAAGAAAGTCTTGCTGAGATGATGGTCGGCCGCCATGTTAACTTCGAAGTGAATAAGAAAGAAAGTACGCCTGGAGATGTTGTACTTAAAATAGATGATATTTCTGTAAAAAACAACCGAAAAGTCTTGGGATTAAAAAATTTCTCGCTTGAAGTAAGAAAAGGGGAAATTGTCGGGATTGCCGGAGTTGAAGGAAATGGACAGTCAGAACTAGTGGAAGCGATTACCGGGCTCCGCAAGGCTGAATCCGGAACAATATTTTTAAATGGCGAAGAAATTACGAATATTCCGATCCGCAAAAGAATCGAAAAAGGCATTAGCCATATTCCTGAAGACAGACATAGACGTGGTCTCGTACTCGATTATACAATGGAATCCAACATGGTTTTGGAAGTTTATAATAAACCTCCATTTGCCAAGCGTGGGTTGCTAAATAGGTCTGCCATCCGGGAATATGCAAAAAAAATCATTGAAAATTTTGATGTCCGCTCCGGAGAAGGTGCAGCATCGGTTGCTAGAACTTTATCAGGGGGAAATCAGCAAAAAGCGATTATTGGGCGCGAATTGGAGTTAAACCCTGACCTCTTGATTGCCGTTCAACCAACTCGTGGATTGGATGTCGGATCTATTGAATATATTCATAAACGGTTGATAGAACATCGTGATAAAGGAAAGGCTGTCCTTCTAGTATCTTTGGAGTTGGACGAAGTCTTGCAGCTTTCGGACAGGATTGCCATCGTTAACAATGGAGAATTAATTGGCATTGTTAATGCTTCGGAAACGAATGAGAACGAAGTAGGCTTGATGATGGCTGGAGTAAATAAGGAGAGAAGCGTATGAGACAAACCATCGTATCTATTATAGCAATTATTTTGGGTCTGGTTGCTGGTGGACTCTTGATGCTCTTTATTGGGGCCAATCCAATCGAAGGGTATACCTACTTATTCCAAGGTGCGTTAAGAAATATTGAACGGATTGGTAACACTTTGGCGACCGCCACTCCCTTAATTTTTGCAGGTCTGTCTGTTGCCTTTGCTTTCCGAACAGGCCTATTTAATATCGGCGGGTCCGGGCAGATGCTAGTCGGTGGATTATGTGCCACTGCAGTAGCCTTAACTTTTGATCTATCAAGACCGGTTTTGATTCTTGCGATGGTTCTGGCTGGTATTCTGGGTGGAGCCTTATGGGCATTGATTCCTGGGGTATTAAAAGCAAAGTTCAATGTGCATGAAGTTGTTTCAACTATCATGATGAACTGGATTGCCTATTGGACAATTTATTATGTGGTACCGGGTTATTTTAAGGGTGAATTCCTTGAAACTGAATCCCGGAAATTGGAAGAGGCACAAACCTTGAGGGTTCCTTTTCTAACAGACATGTTTCAGGGGTCCTATATCAATTTGGGGATTTTCTTTGCAATCATTGCCGTTCTAATCATTGCTTTTATTATTGATAAAACAACATTGGGCTTTGAATTAAAGGCTGTTGGCTTCAACCGCCATGCTGCGGAATATGCAGGTATGCAAGTTAATCGAAATATTATTTTATCCATGCTCATTTCAGGTGCACTTGCCGGCCTTGGTGGTGTGGCACTATATACGGGAAATGCTTCAAGTATCCAAATCGGTATTCTGCCATCTCAGGGATATGATGGAATTGCCGTCGCATTATTGGGCGCAAACAATCCAATCGGTGCCTTTTTTGCCGCAATTCTTTTTGGTATTTTATATTCCGGGACAGGTTTTATGAATGCAATGATCGAAATCCCGCCAGAACTTGCCAATACAATTATTGCTATTATTATCTATTTTGCTGCCACGAGTGTACTAATTGAACGCTTATTAAATAAATTCAGCAAGCGCCGTTCCAATAGGCAGGAAACGAATGGATCCGTTGGTAAGAAGGGAGTATCATAAAATGTGGACGATAATTGAACAAATATTTCCTTATGCTATAGTTTTCACGATTCCACTTCTTATAACGGCTCTTGGTGGTCTGTTTAGTGAACGAAGCGGGGTTGTAAATATCGGGCTGGAAGGTTTAATGGTCATGGGGGCATTTGCTAGTGCCCTTACAGTAAACTACTTGCAGGATATCTGGACGAATACCACCCTTGTTCTTTGGGTGGGAGTATTGGCGGCAGCAGTAATTGGAATGTTATTTTCCTTATTGCATGCCTTTGCGAGTATCAATTTAAGTGCGGACCAGGTAATTAGTGGTACCGCCATTAACATGATTGCAACGGCTTTGACTGTGTTCTTGGCAAGAAATATTACCGGGAGTGGAAACATTAGAATCACCAACGGATTTTCGCCATCCAATGTTCCACTACTTTCTGATATTCCCGTCATTGGCGATTTGTTTTTTACTAAGACATATCCAACAACATGGTTTATTTTATTGATTCTTTTCGTTAGTACGTTTATTCTTAATAAAACGAAATTTGGTCTGCGCTTAAAATCATGTGGAGAATTTCCACAGGCTTCTGAAGCTGCCGGAATAAACGTATACAGAATCCGTTATGCCGGGGTAATGATTTCCGGTGCTTTCTCTGGACTTGGCGGTGCAGCAATTATCCTTACGTATGCAGGGGAATTTACCGGTTCTGTTGCCGGACTAGGCTTTTTGGCGTTAGCTTCCTTAATCTTTGGACAGTGGCGCCCAATGGGTGTGTTAGCAGCTACCTTGTTTTTCGGTTTTGCAAGTACGATTGCAAACGTTTCGCAAGTTATACCCGAACTTCAAGTTTTTCCGCCTATCGTTTTAAAAATCTTTCCATATGTGGTGACGTTGATTGCTTTGGTTGCTTTCTCAAAATCATCTCGAGCACCAAAAGCAGCTGGGGAACCGTTTGATTCATCTAAACGATAATAAAAGTAATGAAAGGAGCTCTTGGTTTTAAACCAAGAGTTCCTTTTTTGTCGCACGGGAAATTATGGTCTGGTTATAGGAATAAGTTTTGGCGCAGGTAAAAAATATAAACAAAAGGTGTTTACTTATGCAAGTAACTAGGTTACTATTAGTAAGTGTTTGATTGGAAACTGCCAGAGGAAACATAATAGAAATGCGGGCAATAAGCTTTTTTGATTGAGATAGAGAATCTATCTTTTTCTCTTGTAGGAAGAATCTATATTCAACATTTTGGATATGGGGACCAATCAATTTCACAAATTCAAATCTATTTTTTGGAGGCACAACACCATGAAATTACGTAAGTTTGGCTTTATGATGTCGTTGGTTTTAGCTGCGGGTACATTGTTAGCAGCATGCGGCGGCACTGAAAAAGGCGGCGAGGACGGCGGTAAAAAGGCACTAAAAGTAGGTATGTCTACTGATGCAGGAACAATTGATGATAAATCCTTTAACCAAGGTGCTTGGGAAGGTATTCTGCAAGCTAAAAAAGAATTAGGTATCCAGGAAAAGTATCTAAAGCCGTCTGGGGAGACAGAAGCGGAATATATGAAAGAAATCGGCAATTTATACGATGCTGGTTATAAATTCATCGTAACTCCCGGATTTAAATTTGAAACTGCTATATACAAAGCACAAGATAAATATAAAGATGCGAAGTTTGTCATCCTTGATGGTAACCCGCACAAAGGTGACTTTAAACCAGTTGTTAAGGATAACACAGTTGCCATCTTTTTTGCTGAACAGGAGTCTGGCTTCTTGGCCGGTGTAGCAACTGCGGCTCAATTAAAAGAAGGTGAAGCCGGATTTATTGGTGGTATGGAAATCCCGGCAGTACAAAAGTTTAACTGGGGCTTCCAGCAGGGTGTAAAATACGCCAATGAAAATTTTGGCACAAAACTTAGCATTAAGAAAGAAAACGTAATTTATCAAGGGTCATTTACTGATGTGGCTGCCGGCGGACAAATTGCAGCTCAAATGTTTGATCGTGGTGTAAATGTCATCTTTACTGCTGCTGGCGGTGTAGGTGTAGGTGTAATAAAAGAGGCAAAAAACCGCGCGAAAGCAGGCAAACAAGCTTGGGTTGTTGGAGTTGATAATGACCAATATGAAGATGGCGTTTATGAAGGAAATAAATCAGTTATCTTGACCTCGGCAATGAAGAAAATCAATCATGCTACTTTTGATGTCATTCAGAAACAACTAGAGGGTAAATTTCCTGGCGGCCAAACATTAATTTTTGATGCTAAAAACGATGGCGTTGGAATACCAGATAAAAACCCTAACTTGAGCGATGATGCTTTGGCAAAGGTTAAAGAGGTATCTGAAAAGATTAAATCTGGCGAGATTAAGGTTTCTGCGGAACAAGGGGATTTAATAAAGTAAACAGTCCTAAATGTATCAGATCATTTATCCTTACGGTTATTTTAAATGGCAGTATTCCATGCAACATAATAAAGCAAATGTAGAACTCTTAGTTTTGTGCTAAGAGTTCTTTTTATTTAGGCTTGAATTAAACAGTCATGTAAAATAATACTAGTAAGTATAGCTTTTATTAACAAGGAAAAAATATAAAGAAAAATGTTTACATATTATTAAGTTAGGAAGAAGACTGTTAAGGAGGAAGGCAAATGGGCGATATCACTGAAAAGATAACAGAAATGCAGGGGTATAAACTCCATGTAATCGAAACAGATAAATATAAAACAAATACCATTGTTTGGCGAATGAAAGCACCGTTAACCAAGGAGGATGTGACGAAAAGGGCACTGCTTCCGCAAGTACTTCAATCGAGTTCAGCCAATTATCCAACCACCACTAAATTACGCTCCTACCTCGATGACTTGTATGGGGCGACACTTTATGTGGATTTGGCCAAAAAAGGTGAATACCATATCGTAAGCTTCTTAATTGAAATTTCAAATGAGAAATTCCTGACTGACCCGACACCGCTGCTGAAAAAAGGCTTTGAATTACTTGCGGAAATTTTACTGAATCCTAATGGCAGCGGGGACTCGTTTGACCCAGAAACGGTTGAAAAAGAAAAGCGCACGCAAAAGCAGCGAATTCAATCGGTCTATGATGATAAAATGCGCTACTCCAATGTTCGCCTGATTGAAGAAATGTGCAAAGGGGAGCCGTATGCGCTTCAGGTTCATGGTGACGCTCAGGAGGTGGATGCCATCTCTCCTGAAGACCTATACCAATATTACAAAATAGCCCTCGCTGAGGATGAAATGAACCTTTATGTGATTGGCGATGTAAAAGAGGCGGAAGTAAAAACGTTTGCCCAGGAGTTGCTCACATTTGAAATCCGGTCACCAAAGCAGGCTGATGTACAACAAGTTTCTCCGAAACCGGAAACCAATGAGGTAAAGGAGAAGGAAGATGTTAAACAAGGCAAGCTGAACATTGGCTATCGGACAAATATATCCTACGGTGATTCCGATTACTTTTCTTTGCAGGTGTTTAATGGAATCTTTGGCGGCTTTGCTCATTCCAAGCTGTTTATCAATGTCCGTGAGAAGGCGAGCCTGGCTTATTACGCAGCAAGCCGGATTGAAAGTCATAAGGGTTTGCTGATGGTCATGTCGGGGATTGATAATAAAAATTATGATCAAGCCGTAAAAATTATCCATGAGCAAATGGAAGCAATGCGTAAAGGTGATTTTACTGAAGAGGAACTTAAGCAGACGAAGGCAGTCATCCGAAATCAAATCCTTGAAACGATTGATACGTCTAGAGGATTGCTTGAGCTGTTATATCATAATGTGGTTGCCAAAACAAACATTGGAATCGATACCTGGCTGACAGAAATGGAAAAAGTGACAAAAGACGAAATTATCGCTGTTGGCAATAAAATAACACTGGATACAATTTATTTCTTAATGGGAATGGAGGCAGGGCAATAATGGAGAAAATTGCGTTTGATCAGCTTAAAGAAAAGCTTTTTCATGAAAAATTGGCAAATGGTCTAAATGTCTATATTTTACCAAAACCAGGCTTTAACAAGACCTATGCTACTTTCACAACGAAATATGGGTCGGTTGACAATACGTTTGTTCCATTGGGAAAAAACGATTTTGTTACGGTCCCTGACGGAATTGCCCACTTTTTAGAGCATAAGCTATTCGAAAAAGAGGATGGGGATGTGTTTCAACAGTTCTCGAAGCAAGGCGCGTCAGCCAATGCCTTTACATCCTTTACGCGAACAGCTTACTTGTTCTCCAGTACTTCGGATGTGGAGAAAAATTTAGAAACGCTGATTGACTTTGTTCAATCCCCCTATTTTTCCGAGAAAACTGTGGAAAAAGAAAAAGGAATCATTGGGCAAGAGATCACCATGTATGATGATAATCCGGACTGGCGGCTATACTTTGGAATCATCCAAAATCTTTACAAAAATCATCCTGTTCGTATTGACATTGCCGGAACCATCGAATCCATTTCCCATATCACAAAAGATTTGCTTTATGAATGCTATAACACCTTTTACCATCCAAGCAATATGCTGCTGTTTATTGTCGGTCCAGTCGATCCGGAAAAAATTATGAATCAAGTGAAGGAAAACCAAGCCAAAAAGGATTACAAGGCTATGCCAGAAATTGATCGGTATTTCGAAGAGGAACCAGTTCAGGCGGCAGAGAAAAAACAAGTGTTGCAAATGAATGTCCAAACCTCCAAATGCTTGGTAGGGATTAAAGCGCTCCATGTCGACCAAACTGGCGAAACCCTGCTAAAGAACGAATTAACAATGAATGTACTGCTTGATTTGCTATTTGGCAAAAGCTCAGAAAATTACGATCAGTTATACAATGACGGATTGGTGGACGAAACCTTTTCCTTTGACTATACTCAGGAACAGGGCTTTGGTTTTGCGATGATTGGCGGGGATACGAGCGACCCTGACCAACTTGCACAGCGCCTGCAGGAAATGCTGATGGGGGCAAAGAATGGGAGTGCCTTCACAGAAGTGCAATTGGAAAGAGCCAAGAAGAAAAAAATTGGCGCATTTTTACGGGCAATAAATTCCCCGGAATACATCGCCAATCAGTTTACCCGCTATTCTTTCAACGATATGAATTTGTTTGATGTTGTACCAACCTTGGAAAAAATTACGCTTCAGGATGTTCAATCACTGGCCTCGGAAGTGATTGCAGACGAAAGAATTTCCGTTTGTCAGGTAATTCCTAAAACGAAATAGGTTTAAGCGCCGTTGATTCGGCGCTTTTTCTAGGTAAATGAAATAGAGAGAGTGACATTCATGAAAAAGTATGTATTAATCACGGGAGCAAGTGGAGGAATCGGAAAAGCGATCTCTTTCCAGTTGGCGGCGAAAGGATACAATCTTTACCTGCACTACAATCAGCAGGAACAAAAAATCAGAGAATTATTGGAAGAACTATCAGCCTTCGGCGGTGAATATATACCCATCCATGCGGATTTAGCCGCGCCAGAGGGCTTTAAACAGATTACTTCGCAAGTGTTTTCGCTCGATGCCATTATCCACTGCGGTGGTATGAGCCATTATGGATTGTTGATGGATTTAAATTTGGAAGAGGCAATGAGGATGCTTAATGTCCATGTCCTAAGTCCATTAATGTTGACGAAGGAGCTATTGCCCAAATTATTGAGTAAAGGCTCTGGAAATATCATTGTCATCACATCCATATGGGGGCAGACAGGTGCTGCTTGCGAGGTGGCATATTCCACAGCCAAAGGGGCTCAAATTGCGTTTGTTAAAGCCTTAAGCAAGGAAGTAGCCTTAAATGGGATTCGTGTCAATGGTATTGCCCCTGGGGCCGTTGAAACAAAAATGATGGACGGGTTTACTCCAGAAGAACTGGAAACGATTACTTTCGATATACCGATGGGACGTCTTGGCCAACCGGAAGAAATCGCAAAAGCTGCAGCATTTTTACTTTCTGATGATGCCAGCTATATAACCGGGCAGGTCCTTGCCATTAATGGCGGATGGTACACCTGATTTTCATTTTTCATGCATAACTTTCGTGCTATGTTAGCAAAATAACCTTGTATCATTCTAAAGGAGGGTTATGCAATGTCTGTTTTAGATAACTGGAAACAGTGGCAGGAATTTCTGGGTGGCCGCCTTGACCAAGCTCAAGATCAAGGAATGAGCGAGGGTGCAATCAGCAGTTTGGCATATCAAATTGGCGACTATTTGGCAAAAAATGTGGACCCTAAAAACGAGCAGGAGCGTGTTCTTGCCGACCTGTGGTCAGTAGCAGATCCGCAAGAACAACAAGCAATTGCTAATCTAATGGTTAAACTTGTAAAACAACAGTAAAAAAAGAGAGAGGATGGGGCGGTGCTTCCAGCCTCTTTTTTTCTATATGAACATGGGGTCAATACCATTCTTCTATAAATTATTAGTTTATACATGTTTTTTCTTTCATCTTCCAGTAAAATCATATATGATAAAGCTTAGGTAACCTATATGAGAAATTTGTCGAAACTTCTTTAAGGGGTGTGAAGCTGAAAAATTATGAAGAAAGAATGGTATTTAGAATACGAAATTACGATAAATCGTCCCGGTTTATTAGGTGACATTTCATCCCTCTTAGGAATGCTTTCTATTAATATTGTAACCATTAACGGTGTTGATGAAGGCAGACGCGGCTTGCTAATATTGGCCAAGGACGATAATCAAATTAAGCGGCTTGAGTCAATTTTACATACAATGGACACAATAAAACTAATAAAACTGCGAGAACCGAAACTACGAGACCGCCTCGCTGTCAGGCATGGACGCTATATTCAACGAGATGCCGATGATAAAAAAACATTCCGGTTTGTCCGCGACGAACTTGGTCTTTTAGTTGATTTTATGGCAGAATTATTTAAGCAGGAAGGCCACAAATTAATTGGGATTCGCGGCATGCCTCGGGTCGGTAAAACCGAATCACTCGTCGCTGCAAGCGTATGTGCCAATAAACGCTGGCTGTTTGTGTCTTCCACCCTGTTAAAGCAAACAATTCGCAACCAATTGATCGAGGATGAATACAACAGCAACAACTTGTTTATTCTTGATGGAATTGTTTCGACCAAAAGGGCCAATGAGCGGCACTGGCAGCTTGTCCGGGAAATTATGCGGATGCCATCTGTAAAGGTAATTGAACATCCTGATATTTTCGTGCAAAATTCCGAGTATACACTCGATGATTTTGACTATATTATCGAACTAAGAAATCATGCTGATGAAGAAATTACTTATGAGATGGTTGACCAGCATAATATGTTCTCCGGGTCAGATTTCGGAGATTTTGATTTTTAAATTGGAAGGTGTTATTACGTGACTGAATTAGGGAATCGATTAAAAGAAGCCCGTTTAGCCAAAGATTTGAGCTTGGATGATTTACAAGCGATGACGAAAATCCAAAAGCGGTATTTAATCGGTATTGAAGAAGGCAATTATTCAAGCATGCCGGGGAATTTTTATGTGCGTGCGTTTATAAAGCAGTATGCAGAGGCACTCGGTCTTAATCCGGAAGAAATCTTTGAAACCTATAAAAATGAAATCCCGGCATCGATCAATGACGAGATGCCGCAATTATCAAGAGTGAAAACACATAAAAATATTTCTCAAGGCAGCTCGAAGGTGTTTGATTTCCTGCCGAAAATTTTAATTGGCGTCTTTGTGATTGGTGTCGCGGGTCTTTTCTATTACTTTATTTCTACGAATGCCGACAAAAACGATACGAATGAAACCGTCAACCAAGATAATGAGCCGGTTCAGCTTGTCAAAAACGATGATTTGGAAAAGGCTCAGGCAGACGAAAAAGAGAAAGCCGATAAAGAGAAGGCAAAGGATACGAAGAAAGAGGAGGAAACTCCAAAAGAGGAAACCCAAACACCAGTTGTTGAACCGCCAAAGCAAGAATTGACGGTAGTGGATACGAGTGGGCGAAATTCCACTTTTTCATTAGCCAATACTGACAAATTTGTAGTTAAGGTTGTTTCCCGGGGTGAATCATGGGTCAATGTTAAAAATGGCAAAGGAAAAACATTTTTCGGGGGAATGCTGACGGCAGGCACGGGGTCGGAAAGCAAGACCTTTGATTTAACACCTGAAACAGAGGCGATTATCACTGTTGGAAGAACACTTGACGCTGATATTTTTGTCAATGACCAAAAGCTAGAGTATGCTGTTCCACCGGCGGAAAAAGTTCGTCAGGACATTACGATTCAATTTGTTCCGAAGAACCAATAGTCATCGTTTGATGACTATTTTCGCATTCATTAAATAAGATAAGCTTGAACAAAAAAATGCCGATAGTCATCGGCACTGTTGTGTATTATTAGGAGGAAAGTTGGATGAATATACCTAACAAGATTACAGTTTCACGCATATTATTAATCCCGCTGTTCTTGATTATTATGTTGGTTCCATTTGAGTGGGGAGAGTTCCGTTTACTAGGTGCAGACCTTCCGGTAACCCATTTTGTCGGTGCGCTAATTTTTATACTGGCGTCTGCAACGGACTGGGTGGATGGTCATTATGCCCGTAAATACAATCTTGTTACCAACATGGGGAAATTTCTTGATCCGTTAGCGGATAAACTGTTAGTCTCTGCTGCGCTTATCGTGCTGGTTGAACTGGGCTATGCCCCTTCATGGATTGTCATCGTCATAATCAGCCGGGAATTTGCTGTTACCGGACTCCGTTTGCTGCTTGCTGGCGAAGGGGAAGTCGTTGCAGCCAATATGTTAGGGAAAATTAAAACGTGGACCCAAATTGTCGCTATTTCCGCGTTACTATTACATAATATTATTTTTGCGATGATTCCATTTCGATTTGACCTGCTGGCATTATGGGTTGCTTTGATTTTTACCATTTGGTCTGGCTGGGATTACTTTGCAAAAAACAGCCACGTGCTGAAAAATTCAAAATAACAGCTAAATAGGTAAGGTCTAAGGGGGGAACGAAGGATGAATGCTGAGATTATTGCAGTTGGTTCAGAATTGCTCTTGGGCCAAATCGTCAACACTAACGCCCGGTTCTTATCTCAACAACTGGCTGGGCTGGGGATTGACGTATATTTTCATACAGTCGTTGGCGACAATCCTGACAGGCTTAAGTCGGCCATCGACATTGCTGAGTCGCGGTCAGATATGATCATATTTACAGGCGGACTAGGTCCTACAAAGGATGATTTAACGAAGGAAACGATTGCCCGCCATCTCGGTACAGAATTGGTCATGGATGAACAAGCGCTGGAATCGATTGAACTTTTCTTCAAACGAACCAACCGGGTCATGACGGAAAATAATCGGAAACAGGCTTTGATTTTGAGGGGTTCACAAGTTCTGCCCAATGACCACGGGATGGCTCCTGGGATGATTTTTCAAGGCGGCGGTGGCGGACGACTTTATATGTTGCTGCCAGGTCCGCCAAAAGAGATGGAGCCGATGTTTTTGCAATATGGCGGCCCCGCTCTTGCAGCGCTTGGTGGTTCGGGTGAACAGATTGTCTCACGGGTGCTGCGGTTTTTTGGGATTGGCGAGGCGGCACTAGAGACAGAGGTACTTGATCTAATCGATGCCCAGAGCAATCCGACGATTGCACCGCTTGCGGGTGACGGGGAAGTTACCTTAAGGCTGACCGCAAAGCATAAGGATGTTGCAGCCGCTCAAGCTATGCTCGATGACGTGGAAGCGAAAATCAGTGCCCGCGTTGGAGAATTTTTATATGGCTATGATAATACGTCTCTATTGGAAGAATTAACGAACGTTCTGAAAGAAAGAGGCTTGACGATTACAGCCGCGGAAAGCCTGACCGGCGGGTTATTCCAGGAGGAGATTACCTCTATTTCGGGAGCCAGTTCGGTGTTCAAGGGGGGCGTCGTCTGTTATTCTAATGAAATTAAGGAAAAGGTTGTCAGGGTTCGACCGGAAACTCTCGCCGCCTATGGAGCCGTAAGTGAGGAATGTGCACGGGAACTTGCAGAAAACGCGGCACGGATTTTTGGGGCCGATATCGGAATCAGTTTCACTGGTGTGGCCGGGCCGGATGAGTCGGAAGGAAAGCCGGTTGGCACGGTTTATATCGGGATTTCGCTGCCCGGACGGCCTGCTGCGATTGTTGAAAAGCTAAGGCTCGGCGGTACACGCAAAGCAAACCGAAGTCGAACAGTTAAGTTTGGCTGCTACTATTTGTTGAAATATTTGAAGGAATCACAGGATGCTTGATCAGCGTTCTGTGTTTTTTTGTTTTATTGGGTTCATAGTACCCGGTGGGCCAAATTTCATTTGAGATGGTAACGTTGAAGGGTTTATAGTGCCCATCAAAGCAAAAAGCCAGAAGGGTTTATAGTACCCGTAAGAACTAAAAACTAGAAGTGTAGGTAACTATGAAGAGTTTATAATACCCGCTGAAGCAAAAAACTAGAAGAGCCGGTTACTATGAAGGTTGATAGCGCCCGTAAGAACTAAAAACCAGAAGAGCCGGTCACTCTGAAGGGTTCATAGCGCCCGCAATAACGAAAAATCAGAAGAGCCGGTCACTATGAAGAATTTATAGTACCCGAAAGAACGAAAAACTAGAAGAGCCGGTCACTATGAAGGATTCATAGCGCCCGTAAGAACAAAAAGCCAGAAGAGCCGGTCACTATGAAGGATTCATAGCGCCCGTAAGAACAAAAAGCCAGAAGAGCCGGTCACTATGAAGGGTTTATAGTACCCGTAAGAACGAAAAACCAGAAGTGTAAGTCACTATGAAGAGTTTATAGTACCCGCTGAAGCAAAAAACTAGAAGAGCCGGTTACTATGAAGGGTTCATAGCGCCCGTAAGAACAAAAAACTAGAAGAGCCGGTTACTATGAAGGGTTCATAGCGCCCGTAAGAACAAAAAGCCAGAAGAGCCGGTCACTATGAAGGGCTTATAGCGCCCGTAATAACGAAAAACCAGAAGTGCTGGTCACTATGAAAGGTTCATAACGCCCTATATAATGAAATAATAGATGTAATAGTCACTATGAATCGTCGTCGTTTCAAGATAAGTAATAGTGCACTATTAAATTGTCTGACAATAAGCGAAAAAGGCCTTTTCTCTCAAAAACCGATTAGAAAGACTTCTTTTCGTGGGTAAATTTGTTTGTTTTACCAAAATAAATGTCTAGAAAAAGGTCGAATAAATGTTCGTGTTTTTACTCGACAAATCGTTCAAAAGAGGTTATATTATTTATAGGTTTCATTTTCATAGATTCCAGATATGATTTTAATTTAAATATAAAAGGAGGAACTATTTGTGAGTGACCGAAAGGCCGCCTTAGAAATGGCGCTAAAACAAATAGAAAAACAATTCGGTAAAGGTTCCATCATGAGAATGGGAGAGCAAACGGAAACAAGGATTTCAACTGTTCCGAGCGGTTCCCTAGCACTTGATACAGCACTTGGAGTAGGTGGGTATCCACGAGGAAGAATAATTGAAATTTATGGTGAATGATTCATATGTCGTTAGCTATTTGGTAGATTTCTCCTAAAATCAATTAAGGAGAATTAAGATGTTAATACAGATCTTCCAAAAGTTAAACGAAGGATCGCCCGCTTATTGGGAAACCAATAAGACGAAAGGGGCAAAATCGGAAAACATCTCAGGATAATGAGAAAATTCCGAGGTAACTGGATGAACTAAAATGCATTCAGCACCGTAACGCGTACCGAGTGAACCTACACAATGTAGAATATAACCTCGGCAAGAGTGTCCCTTCCCTAACAGATTATGCTGAGGGAGAATATGTACGCTGAGCTGAGCTGGAATTGACCAGTTGTAGTTACACGTTTGACCAGAGCGTGTAATGATGAGGGTGACCTCCAGAAGCAAGGATAAAAAGCCTTGTGAATAACAATCCTGCCTGAATCATCTGGTAAAACCACTGTCGCCCTGCACGCAATTGCAGAAGTGCAAGCAAAAGGCGGACAAGCAGCGTTTATCGACGCTGAGCATGCCCTAGACCCAACTTATGCACAAAAACTGGGTGTTAACATTGATGAGTTACTATTATCCCAGCCTGATACAGGCGAACAAGCACTAGAAATCGCTGAGGCTCTTGTACGAAGCGGTGCAGTTGATATTATCGTAATCGACTCTGTAGCTGCTCTTGTTCCAAAAGCGGAGATCGAAGGTGAAATGGGAGACGCTCACGTAGGTTTACAGGCCCGTTTGATGTCCCAAGCCCTTCGTAAACTATCAGGTGCTATTAATAAATCAAAAACTATCGCGGTATTCATTAACCAAATCCGTGAAAAGGTGGGGGTCATGTTCGGAAACCCCGAGACAACACCTGGCGGACGCGCCCTGAAGTTCTACTCAACAATCCGTCTTGAGGTCCGTCGTGCCGAAACCCTTAAGCAAGGCACTGACATGGTTGGTAACAAGACAAAAATTAAAGTAGTTAAAAATAAAGTGGCGCCGCCATTCCGTACAGCAGAAGTGGATATTATGTATGGAGAAGGTATATCTAAAGAAGGCGAAATTGTCGATATTGGAGCGGAATTGGATATTATCCAAAAGAGCGGTTCTTGGTACTCCTATAATGACCAAAGAATTGGACAAGGCCGTGAAAATGCGAAACTGTTCCTGAAGGAAAATCCTGATCTTCGCTTGGAAATCCAAACGAAAATCCGCGAGCACTACGGTCTGGATGGAGAAAAAACCGTCACAGAAGAACCGGAAGATGACGATCAATTTGAGTTATTAGATTAATTCTCCAGAGCAAAGCCCAAAACCAGGGTTTTGCTCTTTTTTATAGGAATGTATATTTATGCAGTGGAAGAACCCAATATTCACACGAAAAATAGCCAAAAATCCGACAAGTTGGAAATATTTTAAAAAGGCAATTGGACAAAACCTTGACAATGACTAGTCCCGCCTTTACAATTAACATGTATATTTTACATTTTTGGAAATATTACATTGCGAAAAGCCTTGGTGCTTGCTGTATGTTGAGTCTAAACAATGTACATGCCGACACTTAAAAATGTAACAAAAGTTCATAGCAAGAGGAGGTGTAACGATGGACCTAATTACTATCATCTCCATTTTGCTTGGCCTTATCGTCGGTGCCGTTGTTGGCTATTTTATTCGTAAATCCATTGCTGAAGCAAAAATAGCAGGAGCTAAAAATGCAGCAGAGCAGATTCTTGAAGATGCGAAACGAGATGCTGATTCTCTTAAAAAAGAAGCCCTGTTAGAGGCAAAGGATGAAATTCACAAGCTTCGAACTGAAGCGGAGCGTGAGGTTCGTGAACGAAGAAATGAACTGCAAAAACAAGAAAACCGTTTACTGCAAAGAGAAGAGAATTTAGACCGGAAGGATGAATCGTTAAACAAGCGTGAAATTCTTTTAGAAAAGAAGGATGATTCTCTAAACCAAAGACAACAGCATATTGAAGAGATGGAAAGCAAAGTGGACGAGTTGGTACGTACACAACAAACAGAACTTGAACGAATTTCTGGCTTAACCCGTGAGGAAGCTAAATCCATCATCCTAGAACGTACAGAGCAAGAACTTGCTTTTGAAACCGCGATGATGATAAAGGAAACCGAAAATCGTGCCAAAGAAGAAGCTGATAAAAAAGCGAAGGAAATTCTTTCACTCGCCATTCAGCGTTGTGCTGCAGACCATGTAGCCGAGACAACTGTTTCGGTTGTAAACCTTCCAAACGACGAAATGAAGGGACGGATCATCGGACGCGAAGGACGTAATATTCGCACCCTTGAAACGTTAACGGGTATTGACTTGATTATTGACGATACTCCGGAAGCTGTTATTCTATCAGGCTTTGATCCTATTCGTCGGGAAACAGCACGCTTGGCCCTTGAAAAGCTTGTTCAAGATGGACGGATCCATCCTGCACGAATTGAGGAAATGGTTGAGAAATCTCGCCGTGAAGTGGATGAATACATTCGCGAAGTTGGGGAGCAGACGACATTTGAAGTTGGAGTACATGGACTTCATCCAGATTTGATTAAAATTCTGGGCCGCTTGAAGTTCCGTACAAGCTACGGACAAAATGTGCTGAAACACTCCATGGAAGTTGCACAGTTATCAGGTTTGCTTGCTGCCGAGCTTGGTCAGGACGAAACGTTAGCAAGACGTGCTGGACTGCTGCATGATATTGGAAAAGCGATTGACCATGAAGTGGAGGGAAGCCACGTTGAGATTGGGGTTGAACTTGCAACTAAGTACAAGGAACATCCTGTCGTCATCAACAGTATTGCTTCACACCATGGTGATACAGCACCAACATCAACCATTGCCGTTTTAGTTGCTGCTGCTGACGCTCTCTCTGCTGCAAGGCCGGGAGCACGGAGCGAAACACTTGAAAACTATATCCGCCGCCTAGAAAAGTTAGAAGAGATATCGGAATCCTATGAGGGTGTCGAGAAATCATTTGCGATTCAGGCTGGACGTGAAGTACGAATAATTGTAAGACCGGATGCCATTGATGATCTAGCCGCTCACCGACTAGCTCGCGATATCCGCAAGCGTATCGAGGAAGAGCTTGATTATCCTGGACATATTAAAGTAACAGTCATCCGTGAAACACGGGCTGTTGAATACGCGAAATAAAGCGGTGCGAATGCACCGCTTTATTTTTGTCATTATCATAAATATGATAAACTTTAAGGAATTAAACAGTGAAAGGGAAAAAACATGAACTTACTTTTTATTGGCGACGTTGTCGGTTCGCCTGGCAGAGATATGGTGAAAGAATATTTGCCAAAGTTAAAAGAAAAATATCGGCCGCATCTGACGATTATTAACGGTGAAAATGCTGCAGGTGGAAAAGGGATCACCGAAAATATTTATCGGCAATTTTTAGAGCAGGGTGCGCAAGCCGTCACTCTTGGGAATCATGCTTGGGATAACCGAGAAATCTTTGAATTTATTGATAAAGCAAAATATCTGGTTCGACCCGCCAATTTTCCAAGTGGTACTCCCGGTCAAGGGATTATTTTTCTGAAATTAAATAGCTTCGAAGTAGCAATTATCAATCTTCAGGGCAGGACTTTCATGAATCCAATTGATTGTCCATTTCAAAAGGCAGATGAATTAATAGTGCAAGCCCGAAAAAGAACTCCGTTTATCTTTGTAGATTTTCATGCTGAAGTGACCAGTGAAAAGCAGGCGCTGGGCTGGTATTTGGACGGCAAGGTGTCGGCGGTAGTCGGGACCCACACACATGTCCAAACCGCAGATCAGCGAATCCTCCCGGGCGGAACGGCTTATTTAACAGACGTCGGGATGACCGGGCCATATGATGGCATACTGGGTGTGGAAAGGGAGGCAGTGCTCAAAAGATTCCTGACAAGCCTGCCAGTTCGTTTTGAAGTGCCGAAGGATGGCAGGGCACAATTAAGCGCTGTATACATTGAATTAGATTCGAAAACAGGTCTGGCGAAAAAAATCACCCCTATCTTAATAAACGACGATCATCCGTTTTATTCCTAGAGCAAAGTCCCAAACTTTGCTCTTTTTATATGGATTTCGGCGGCTCCAATCCGTTATTTTTTGTCCAAGCCGGAATATGTCAATTTGAAACTGAATATAGTAGCAGTGGAATGTTATATACCTGATTTGTTCATGAAACTGCTCATGCGGAATCGGGATTTTACAAGGGGGAGCTAGGAATGGAAATATTAAAAGTTTCAGCAAAATCTAATCCTAATTCTGTAGCTGGTGCACTAGCCGGAGTTCTGCGTGAAAGAGGTGCAGCGGAAATACAGGCAATTGGCGCGGGTGCATTAAATCAAGCCGTAAAGGCAGTAGCAATCGCACGAGGATTTGTGGCGCCTAGCGGAGTTGATTTAATTTGTATCCCTGCGTTTACCGATATTTTGATTGACGGGGAGGAACGCACAGCTATCAAGTTAATTGTGGAACCACGGTAACGAGCATTCCATTTTTCAAGCCGTGGATAAATGAAAAATCTCCAACTCATTATGCCTGGTTGTTTTATACAAGCAGGTATTTTTGTGTGGATTTTGAGTGCTGCAATCATTTTCGGTATGTCAACTCAAAAAATATTATTCTAATATATATCAAAAAACATTTTAATATGAATCTTTAGGTTCTAAAAAGGAGGGTAATTAGGAAAAAACGGGTAAAATCTATGGATTTTTCCGCATTTTTAGTGATTTAAAGCAGAAAAATCGAACTAAACTAAAATAATAAAAAAATATTCATATTTTAGACAATTTTTCGTGTCAAAGGGTTGCATTTTTTGGTGCATAGGTCTAGAATTGAAAGCGTTTAGTACATATCCATGACTCTAGTTTATTAGCTTAAAAGCATGAAGATAGGGCGAATCTCTAGTGAATTACTTGGAAAAGTGCTACACTTATATATGGTTCAAGTTAATTATCTTTTACATATCCAAAGGGGTGTAAGACATGATCAAGCAACTTTCGTGGAAAGTTGGCGGACAACAAGGGGAAGGCATTGAAAGTACTGGGGAAATCTTTGCGATCGCACTGAATCGCTTAGGATATTACTTGTATGGTTATCGTCACTTTTCATCACGTATCAAAGGCGGTCATACAAACAACAAAATCAGAGTCAGCACGACGGAAGTACGTTCGATTTCTGATGATCTCGATATTTTAGTTGCCTTTGACCAAGAAACAATTGACGTAAACTACAAAGAGCTTCATAGCAAAGGAATTATCCTAGCTGATGCTAAATTTAATCCAACGAAACCAGAAGATACAGAAGCATCGATGTATGCGGTGCCATTCACAGAAATTGCCACTGAACTGGGTACTTCTTTAATGAAAAACATGGTGGCAATTGGTGCTACTGCTGCAGTATTAGATTTGGATATCCACGTTTTTGAAGAAGTGGTAAGAGAAATTTTCGGTAAAAAAGGTGACCAAGTAGTTGCCAAGAATATGGACGCAATCAAAACAGGCTTCGACAACATGAAGGCGAACTTGGAATCAGACGTTCCTACCATGCAGCTTGAAAAAGCGGATGGCAAAAAGCGGATGTTTATGATTGGTAACGATGCCATCGCATTAGGTGCGATTGCCGGCGGCTGCCGCTTTATGGCTGCTTACCCTATCACCCCAGCTTCTGAAATAATGGAATATTTAATTAAGAAGCTTCCAGCACTTGGCGGCACTGTTATTCAAACAGAGGATGAAATCGCTGCTGCGACAATGGCAATCGGTGCGAACTATGCTGGTGTACGTACCATTACTGCATCCGCAGGTCCTGGTCTTTCTTTAAAAATGGAAGCAATCGGCCTTTCCGGCATGACAGAAGTTCCACTTGTGATTGTTGATACCCAGCGTGGAGGCCCTTCGACTGGTTTGCCAACAAAGCAAGAGCAATCCGACTTAATGGCCATGATTTACGGTACACACGGTGAAATTCCAAAAATCGTTTTGGCGCCAAGTACTGTAGAAGAAGCATTCTATGATACTGCTGAAGCATTTAACCTTGCAGAAGAATACCAAGTTCCAGTTATTGTATTATCTGACCTGCAATTATCTCTAGGAAAACAAACGGTTGAACCGTTAAACTTTGAAAATGTAGAAATCAGACGCGGTAAACTGTTATCAGGAGATCTTCCTGAGCTTGACGGCAAGAGCTATTTCAAACGTTATGAAGTAACGGAAGACGGCGTTTCACCACGCGTTATTCCTGGCATGAAGAATGGTATTCACCATGTAACTGGTGTTGAGCACGCTGAGACTGGTAAGCCATCTGAATCTGCTGAAAACCGTAAAGCACAAATGGATAAGCGTTTTAGAAAAATGGAAAATATCCGATTCAACACACCGGTATACAAGAATGCGAAGCACGAAGAGGCGGATGTCTTATTTGTTGGCTTTAACTCGACTCGCGGTGTAATCGAAGAAGCAATGGGAAGACTTGAAAAGGACGGGCTGAAAGTAAACCATGCTCATATCCGTTTAATTCACCCATTCCCAACGGATGAAGTCCTTCCACTT
This sequence comes from Neobacillus sp. B24, assembly GCF_055381825.1. Lineage (NCBI taxonomy): Bacteria > Bacillati > Bacillota > Bacilli > Caryophanales > Bacillaceae > Neobacillus > Neobacillus sp. B24. The sequence goes on from NZ_AP035777.1 coordinate 2,074,856, forward strand.
GTTCAAGCAGCTAAGAAGGTAGTTGTTGTGGAAAACAACGCAACTGGACAATTGGCTAATATCTTGAAAATGAACGTTGGACATGCCAATAAGATTGTTAATCATATAAAATATGACGGTAATCCGTTTTTACCTCATGAAGTATATTCAAAAGCTAAGGAGTTGTTCTAAATGGCCACTTTTAAAGACTTTCGAAATGATGTGAAACCGAACTGGTGCCCTGGCTGTGGTGACTTCTCTGTACAAGCGGCAATTCAACGTGCTGCTGCTAATGTAGGCTTAGAGCCTGAAAATCTTGCTGTTATTTCTGGTATTGGTTGTTCAGGCCGTATCTCTGGATATATTAATTCATATGGTTTCCATGGAATTCATGGTCGTTCACTTCCAATCGCTCAAGGTGTTAAAATGGCAAACCGCGATTTAACGGTTATTGCTTCCGGTGGTGATGGCGACGGCTTTGCAATCGGTATGGGTCATACAGTTCACGCGATTCGTCGTAACATTAACATTACTTATATCGTTATGGATAACCAAATTTACGGTTTAACAAAAGGCCAAACTTCTCCACGTTCTGCTGCTGGTTTTAAAACAAAATCAACACCTGCCGGATCAATTGAGCAGGCCATTTCTCCAATGGAGTTGGCTTTAACTGCAGGAGCAACATTTGTTGCCCAGAGTTTCTCTACTGATCTAAAGGACCTTACTGCTTTAATTGAAGCAGGTATTAAACATGAGGGCTTCTCGTTAATCAACGTTTTCAGCCCATGTGTAACTTATAATAAGGTCAACACATATGACTGGTTCAAAGAAAACCTTACTAAGTTAAGCGATGTTGAGGGCTATGACCCACATAACCGTGAGCAAGCTATGCAGACATTAATGCAGCATAAAGGCTTAGTTACAGGTCTCATTTATCAAAACACTGAGCAAAAGTCCTATCAAGAGTTGGTTCACGGCTATTCTGAAGCTCCATTAACACAAGCGGATCTTAACCTTGACCAAAATTACTTTGATAAATTAGTAGCTGAATTCATGTAATGCGAAAAGCGGAAGCGCCTAGGCGCTGCTGCTAGACATATATGAAAAACCCGAGGCCTTCCCGCCTCGGGTTTTTTGTGGCTTCCGCTGTAGGTAGCCGCCTAGATTTTCTATTGTTTTCAGTAACGCAAACCTTTATACTATAATAATGTGCGGCTTATGAACAAAAACTGCACAGGAAAAAAGTGGCAAAACGTAATCTAATAGAAGTCAGATCCAAAGAAAGGGGTTACCGAACACATGAATGAAAAGCAACGATTAGAAGGTCAGCAAGTAGCGACTGTTAATTCTTCGGACAAAAAATCCGCCAAGGATTACAGCAAATACTTTGAACGAGTTATAACAGCACCTTCACTGAAAGATGCTAAAAAGCGCGGTAAAGAAGAAGTAAAGTATCATAGCGATTTTGCCATCCCGGAAGAATTTCGCGGAATGGGTCAAGGCCGCAAGTTTTATATCCGTACTTACGGCTGTCAAATGAACGAACATGATACGGAAGTAATGTCAGGGATCTTTTTAGCATTAGGCTATGAACCAACCGACAGCACGGAAGATGCCAATGTGATTCTCCTCAATACATGTGCGATTCGTGAAAATGCCGAGAATAAAGTATTCGGGGAACTTGGCCATCTCAAAGCATTAAAGATGGAAAAGCCTGATTTGCTGCTTGGTGTATGCGGATGTATGTCTCAGGAAGAGTCTGTTGTGAACAAAATTCTAAAAACCTATCAGCATGTCGATATGATTTTTGGAACTCATAATATCCACCGTTTACCAAACATCCTTCAAGAAGCCTATATGTCCAAGGAAATGGTTGTCGAGGTATGGTCTAAGGAAGGTGACGTTATCGAGAATCTTCCAAAAGAACGCCGCGGCAATATCAAAGCTTGGGTAAATATCATGTACGGCTGTGACAAATTCTGTACGTACTGCATCGTGCCATTCACCCGCGGAAAAGAACGCAGCCGCCGTCCTGAAGAAATCATCCAGGAGGTCCGCCATCTGGCGTCACAAGGATATCAGGAAATTACCTTGCTTGGTCAAAACGTCAATGCCTACGGTAAAGACTTTGAAGATATCAAATATGGTTTGGGCGATTTAATGGAGGAAATCCGTAAAATCGATATTCCGCGGGTTCGTTTTACCACAAGCCACCCTCGTGACTTTGATGATCGTTTAATAGAAGTATTGGCCAAGGGCGGCAATTTGATGAATCATATTCATCTGCCTGTTCAATCTGGTTCAACTGATGTATTAAAGATTATGGCTCGTAAGTATTCAAGAGAACAATATTTGGAGCTTGTGAGAAAAATTAAAGCCGCGATTCCTGATGTAGCATTATCGACGGATATTATCGTTGGTTACCCAAATGAGACAGACGAACAATTTGAAGAAACGATGTCGCTCTACCGAGAAGTAGGGTTTGAAATAGCGTATACGTTTATTTATTCTCCGCGCGAAGGTACTCCAGCAGCCAAAATGGAGGATAATGTTCCGATGGAAGTGAAGAAGGAGCGCCTGCAGCGTTTAAACAGCCTTGTTAATGAACTCTCGGCTGAAGCGATGAAAAAATACGTGGGTCAAACTGTTGAAGTTCTTGTAGATGGGGAAAGCAAAAACAACTCAGATGTTTTGGCTGGGTATACAACCAAGAACAAACTCGTAAACTTTGTCGGTCCAAAATCGGCGATTGGAAAGATTGTAAAAGTAAAAATTAAAGAAGCAAGAACATGGTCATTAAACGGAGAAATGGTGGAAGAACTTGAACCAGCAGAGGTGAATTAAAGTGGCGAAATATACAAAAGACGATATCGTCGCTCGAGCAAAAGATTTGGCAAGTATGATTGCAGAGACAGAGGAAGTAGATTTTTTCAAGCGAGCAGAGGCAGCGATCCATGGCAACCAAAAGGTGAGCATGCTGATTTCTGATATTAAGGGACTGCAGAAGCAAGCAGTCAATTTGCAGCATTATGGCAAGCCAGAAGCTTTAAAAAAGGTTGAAGAAAAGATTGCTGCAATTGAACAAGAACTGGATGATATTCCGGTAGTGAAAGAATTTAAGCAATCACAAGTTGATGTAAATGAATTGCTTCAATTAATTGCTTCAACAATTTCCAATACCGTTACTGATGAAATTATTGTTTCAACGGGTGGAGATGTATTGCGCGGGGAAACTGGTGCCGGCATGGAAAATGGCGGCGGAGAATGCGCGGGACATGACGATTGTGATCACGATCATTAATGATTAAGTCAGGCCTAATCGGGCCTGGCTTTTTTCTTTATAACCTTGATTTATGCCCTTTAAATGAACATTCCTCCTCGACTGTTCTTCTTTTGAAAAATATCCTTCCAAGGCACACACCTATTAATCCCGCATAAGATAAAGCATGAGTTAAAGATTTTCCAGTAATCACAGATTATATATCACACTAGTCTAGACATTCGCATAGGATGAAATGAAACTGAATGAGGAGGGTTCGCGCGAAATGGGAGAATACAGAGAGATATTTGCGAAGGCCGTAGTAGCGAAAGGACGTAAATTTACCCAGTCCAATCATACGATTAGCCCGGCACATAGTCCATCAAGCGTTCTCGGCTGTTGGGTTATCAACCATAAATATAATGCGAAAAAAGTTGGTAAAACAGTTGAGATACACGGCTCTTATGACATCAATACTTGGTACTCCTTTAACGATAACACCAGAACTGAAGTAGTTACAGAACGGGTTCAATATACTGATGTCATTAAGTTAAAATACCGTGACCATGATTGCATGGATGACCACGAAATTGTGGCCAAAGTTCTGCAGCAGCCAAATACCTGTGAAGCCGTAATTTCCCCGAATGGCAATAGAATCATTGTTCATGTGGAAAGGGAATTCCTGGTCGAGGTAATCGGTGAAACGAAAATTTGCGTCCGGGTAAATCCTGAAGGATGCAAAGAGGATGATGATGAATGGTGCATGGACGTCGATGATGAGGAATTCGAGGAACTGAATCCGGATTTCTTGGTCGGCGGAGAAGAAGAATAATTCAAACTAGGAGGTTTTTGCTTCCTAGTTTTTTCTTTTTTTCATAAAATGGATGGGGGTAACATCAGACTAAAGACTGACAAAACAACAGAAATTCATAGCTATAATAAAAGCGGTAGTGTCAAAAGTTCTATGAAAACTCCTTAAGGGGTTAGGCTCCTTTCCACATATTGGGTGCGTCGGCCCCGCAACCGCTCTTGACAAACACGCCAATGGTTTGAGATTCCTTTATCAAGGGCGACGGGGACAAAAAGAAGGCATGCCAAATAGCCCTTGGTATTTCCATTTTAAACCATTGGCAAGTTCGGTTTGTCAAGAGTTCGCTTCGCCGGTTGCTAGTGGGTTCAAGGGCTCTGCTAAACAAAAAGTTAGACTGTTTGTTCAATGATCCAATCTTGAGCTAAACCTATTAATTTAGTCCAGCGTGCAGGCATATTCGGTCGCAGTAAGAGCTCTGGATTAACCACTGGCACATTACCTTCTAACGCTGAGTGAGACCGTAAAAAGTTAAAGTAAGCCACAAAAAGCGTCACAAACGAAACAGACCCATGTTCGGACCCAAACCCGTGTGTTGAGCGATAATTGCCCTTAAATGTGCGATTGAGTCTTTCAATCACTTGTTTGAGAGGCCTATACTCCTTTGATACAGGATCTTCATTGGTAAGCCCAATGACCTGAGTAATGTCAAAGTGAATATCATGCTGGGCGTAAAAGTGTTGGGCTAAGAGATATATCGGATTGCCGTCCACCACAAATGTAAGATCTTCCGGAATCTCTTTAAATTTCATTAGGACATCATCAATGGCACGGATTGCTGTCGCTGTATCTCGATTTGCTGACACTGGATAAGACAGAATGATCTTTTTTACCGCATCAAAGAAGAAGAACAAGTAATGCCAACGACCTTGAACCCTAATATAGGTTTCGTCCCCACAGAACTGATCAGAAAGCTCGTAGGGATAGTGGTCTACGTAAGGTTTAAGGATTAATGCAACTGCGTTCTCGTAATTTAAAATGCTTTGATGCGATATAGAAACACCATGGATATCTTTCATGAGTGCAGCTGTCTTCCGGGCCGAAAGGCCATAGTTAACGTGATAGGTTAAAATAAGCCCCAATGTATGTGGCGACACATAAAGCCTGGCCAAGTCAACCTTTGGTTTCTTAGGAGAAGCCTTTGACAATGGCTGAAAATCAATGTGGAACTGCCGGAAGATATATCTTAATTTAAAGGCTTGTGGATCCTTTTTAAACTGTTTCTTCTCTTTCGCAGACATGCCATTCAGTTTCTGCTGGTAGTAGGAACAGTCATTATTTTTACACTTGTACACGTCAAAGTCTTTTCGCTCTTTGACTTTCTCAAGGGTCCTAGAACAATGAGGACACTTCAAAATAGCCTCCTTCGAATATCGATTTTTATCATTGAAAAGACAGGCACACACCTTACATTGAAACTGTCCTTTGCCTCCATTATTGGCATAAAGATAATCCGCTGGAGCACCACACTGCGGACATTTCATTGACTTGGGCACACATGCCTTTGTATTCGAACGCCTTTGAACAGGTTTTAGTTGTTTACCGTTCTTCTCCAGGTATTCGGTTAGGAGGCTTCGGTAATCAAGTTTCTGAATGGTTTCGATGATCGGAAGATCATCCACCTGGAGTTTACGATAAGGTTTATTTACAGGTTTTTCCTCAGGCTTTTCAAACATCCCCTTCCCAATAAGAAGGGTAAGTAATGTTCGAATTATTTGTTCTTGGTACTTAATAAAAGTTAATAAATAGGTTATAATTTGAGGGTACAAATTGTCACTTCCTATCTAGGTTGTTGAGAGTGTGGTAACCTCAATTATCCTTAGATTTAAGGGGGTGGCAATTTTTTTGCTTATAAAGCCCTCTATAATAGGATTCTATAGCCTATTTCTTATAAAAGTTTTTACAATACGATAAAAGCAAAGGGGGAGTGAACATGAAAATTTACCAGATAAATGTGAGATGTTTTGATATTTTACAAATGAAAAGGTTTTATACAGAAACGTTAGAGATGCCCATCATTAGTGAGTCAGAATCCTACTTTAGTGTCATGGCAGGCACATCGAAATTAGTGTTTGAACAAGATACGAAAACACCATATTATCATCTTTGCTTTCGGACCTGTTCCCATTTCTTTGACCATATGTATCAAAAGCTTATGAAAAAAAATCTCTTATTGCCGGATGAGCAAGGGGAATTCAGCCTGTTTTGGCAGGGAAAACAGGCGTATTTCACAGATCCTGATGGAAATATCCTTGAACTTTTGGAACGTCCTTTTTATTGGGAGGGCGACGCACCGGATTTTGGTTGGTACGATATCGGCGAAATCGGTATGCCGGTAAAAGAAATTAGTGATATGCAAAATAAATTGGGGCCATATATTCAGGACCAACAAAAAAGCACAAATGAAACATTTGCTTTTTATGGGGATCAAGAAGGAGTTTTTGTCCTTGTAAAGGAGGGACGAAACTGGTATCCGACTGAACGCAGAGCCACGATTCACCCAATCAAGGCAATCGTATCGGGTGTGGAGGAGGGCCATTTTGTTCATCAGGATTTACCCTATGAAATAATAATGCGAAAGGAGTGGAATGCTGGTGTCCCGGCAGTGCAATTAAGGATTGCAAGGCCGACCAATCAACTGGAGAAGATTGTTGACTTTTATCAAAATGGTCTTGGGCTTAAGAAAATAGGCGGATTTTGCGGCCATGACGGATATGATGGGGTGATGTTTGGTGCCCCCGGTAACAGCTATCATTTGGAGTTCACTCAATCCCAAGATAGGATGGAACTGCCAAAGCCGACGAAGGAACACTTGCTTGTTTTTTATATCCCCAATACATTTGAGCTTCGTCAGATCGTAGATAAACTGGCAGTAATGGGATACTATGAGGTCGCGCCGGAAAATCCGTATTGGGGCCGAGGCGGGGTTACGATTGAGGACCCTGATGGCTGGAGAATTGTCTTAATGAATACGGCAGGTATCTAAAGTGCATGTTTACAAGGTAAAATCAGCATCCTATTTTTAGGAGGTGTAATCATATGGAGCCAAAAAAGCCTGGTAATAAGGAGATGCCAGATTTTGATAAATTAAATGATCGAATGATTGCTGAAAGTCCTTCAGGGGCAATGCTGGTCATCAAAACGAATCTTGATCCAAAAGATGTTACAGAGAATAACCCATACTATGATAACTCAGAGATAAACGACCCGAAGGAATTCAAGGATTATTTCGAAGAGTAAAGAAAGCCAGGCTAATACACCTGGCTTTTTTCCCATTCCGTTTTTAATAAGGACAATAAATAGGTATCGTGAATCTCACCATTTTGCTGGATATAGCCCCTGAGCAGTCCCTCTTTGGTAAAGCCAAATTTCTCAAGAAGCTTTAATGATGGCTCGTTTCCCGGAAAAACAACTGCTCCAATCCGAAATAAATCCAACTTCTCATAGCTAAAGCGCAAAACTTCTTCCAATGCCTCGGAGACATACCCATTCCTCCAAAAGCCGGGATGAAGTTCATAACCGATCTCCGCCCGTTTATTTTTAAGCTGCAATCCATTTAAACCAAGCGTTCCAATGATCTTTTGATTTTCCTTCAGCTTAATTCCCCAACGAATTCCTCGTCTTTCCAGATAGTTTTTCTGAAACATATCAATTAATTTTACTGCCTCCGCCGGCAGGGTAAAGCGTTCGGAACCGTAAAACCTGGTTACTTCTTCTGATGAAAAAACCTCAAACAGGCTGTCCACGTGATGCTGGGTAATTTCTATTAATTTTAGTCTTTTTGTTTCTAATACAGGAAATGTCACGGTTTCACCTCTTCCAAAAGACATTCTTTATTTAGTTTATAAGGAGTTTCACAAAAAATAAAGATAAAATTCGACTTAAGCTTTTTGAACTTTTATTTGTTATGCTAGACTAGAAAGAAACATAGTCATTAATGAATGATTTATACAGGAGGGGTACGAAATTGGATGATCGATTATTTCGAAATGCGATGGGGAAGTTTGCCACAGGTGTAACTGTGGTGGCAACAGAGGTTGACGGGAACGTACATGGAATGACGGCAAATGCCTTCATGTCAGTATCGCTCGATCCGAAACTTGTTGTTGTTTCAATTGCTGAAAAAGCACAAATGCTTGAAAAGATAAAGGAGAGCCAATCGTTCTCCATCAATATTCTTTCTGCAGATCAACAGGAAGAGTCGATGATTTTCGCTAAACAGATAAAAGAACACCGAGAAATAGTGTTCGATCGTCTCAGTGGGATACCTGTTTTGCCAGGAGCATTGGTACAGGTTGCCTGTGAGGTATCAGCGGAGCATGTTGAGGGAGACCATACTTTGTTTATTGGCAAGGTTAAAGAAATTAACATAGACGAATCGAATTCCGAACCACTCATTTATTTTAGCGGGAAATATCGTGCATTAGCAGAATAGAGAGAGGAATACAAACACCAGCTTTTCACCAGTGAAGGCTGGTTTTTTTATCGCTATTCGAATTTGTCGAAAGAAAATGGAACGTATTTTTTGTATAGTATGTAAACTTACCGGGTTTATTAAGTTAAAATGTTTTTATTTTCTAAAAACTTTGATACTATTTTATTTATTAGAATAGTTGGTAGAGGAGAATAAAAATGATCTTACAACTAGGGGATGTTTCATTCGTAAGAGATGGAAAGTGGATATTAAAAGAGGTGAATTGGCAAATAAACAAAGGGGAGCACTGGGTGCTATTTGGATTAAACGGTTCGGGAAAAACAGCCATTTTAAATCTATTAAATGCATACTATTTCCCAACAAAAGGAAGGATCAACGTCCTGGGAATGGAGTTCGGTAAAACCTATCTTGGGGAAAAGCTGCGGAAGCAGATTGGCTTTGTTTCATCATCTCTCCAGGAAAAATTTCATCGAGGTGATAATGCCTTTGAAGTGGTGTTAAGCGGGGCTTTTGCTTCGATTGGACTCTATGAGACACCTACTGATCAAATCAGAGAAAAAGCGGTTACTCTCTTGGAGGATTTTGGTTGTCTTGAGTACGCCAACCGAAACTATGAAACGTTATCCCAAGGGGAAAAACAGCGGGTGTTAATTGCCCGTGCGTTAATGTCCGCGCCTTCTCTACTCATTTTAGATGAACCGACAAACGGACTTGATTTTATCGCACGTGAAAATTTGCTCGAATCAATTACGACGATTGGAAAGAAATCTGAGGCCCCAACCATCATTTACGTTACCCATCACGTGGAAGAGATATTGCCTATATTCAATAAAACCTTGTTATTAAAAAATGGTCAGGTCTTTGCAGCAGGTGAAACAAATCAAATGTTATCCGGAGAACAGCTTTCACAATTCTTTGGTCTTCCCGTTAGTGTTATTTGGGAGAATGGGAGACCTTTTCTATCAAAATTACAAATGCAGTAACAAAGGGCACGCCGGAAATTGCGTGCTTTCTTTTTTGGGGACGAATCAATAGGTAAGCGCCTTAACCTATTAATATCTTTAGAAAAAGCGATCAATTTTGATCGCTTTTTTTGGATAGAGATAAAAAGTCAGTAATACGGTCTCGATACTCATCCGTTGGGTAGCTATTGTATAAAAGGCTGGCCAGTCTGACAGGGTCTCCAAAGAAATAGCGCTCGTATTGAGTCTGCCTGGTACCGAACGGGCTCATCGTTAAATCCCAGGCCAATCGAAATAGCTTAACACGGTCTTCAGCATTTGTATGGGTCCCTTGCAAATATTGATTTAGGTCCTGTTTAATCGGGGAATCAAAATCACATTCCTTCGGCAATGTTACCATCCCGCTCGCACCGATTAACTGAATGATCTCGACGAAGCGCGGATAAATTTTTGGAAACAGGTTGCTGGCTGTCTTTAGTGGGACAATACTTGGCCGCATATATCCCCACTCATCCAATTCTCCATCTATCTCTGATTTTGCTAACAGAGCTTTCATCGATTCAAGTCCAATAATGATTTCCGCTAGTTTTTCTTGAATGTGCTGGTAACCACAAACATTAATGGTTTTTGCAAGCATGTCTGTAAGGCCGAGCAAAAATTCTGTTTTGACAATTTGTCTCGTAATCACTTGATGTGTGGCATGATGATGGAACGAACTAAGCTGAAGGAAATCTCTTGCAGCATCAAGATTATCATAGAAAAAGACCCGCTCCCATGGTACAAGCACATGATCAAAGACGATAATAGTATCCATTTCCTCAAAGCGTGAACTTAGTGGATAATCAAAGGACGACTCCCCACCTACAAAAGACTCGCGGCAAATAAATTTCAGACCTTTTGTATCAGAAGGAATGGAAAACGCAAATGCTTCATCCTCATCCATTATTCCACCCGCGGAATATACCAGGACCTCGTCCGTCACTCCGCCTTGTGTGGCCAGCAAACGCGCCCCTTTAATAATCAGGCCATCTTCCGTTCTTTCTACCACCTTTGCCGCTATCGGTTCCTGTGAACTAGTTAGATTAATTAAGGACCGATTGACTTGCGGGGTAATAAAAGTGTGGGTGAAACAAAGGTCGTTGTTTTTTGCCCGTTCATATAAAGCTTGAATGTTTTCCGGAAAACAATTTTCTCTGCCTTCCAATACGGACGAGGAAGAAGCCAAAGCCATAATAACACTGTTCATATAATCAGGACTTCTGCACAACATCCCATTCGTATGCCTTGCCCAAATTTCACTTCCTGTTCTCCGTCTTTTTAAATCATTCACCGTTTTTGGCTGCAGATATGAAACACCAATTGGTTCCCCAGTTAGTTCTGAAGAATAGGTCATATGATCTTTTAACTCAGGTCTGAACTGTAAATCGTAAAGGGAAGCCTTTGTGGCAATAAGCCCTTTGAATGCAGGATGCTTGGATAATTCACCTTCAATCCTTTTCCCATTAAACCATATTTCCGTATTCAATTGATGGATCCGCTCCACAAATTCCCTTCCATTGCTTGCACCCAAAAAAACCACTCCAAATTGAATGTCTCTTAGTAATCTCATTTTATTGGAAAAGTCAGTAACCTGTTCGTGGTTCGATAGATTTTGGGTACCATAGCCAAACACAATTTGAACATTATCGCGAAGAGGTGATTGATCTTATTACCCCTCCGGTTTCTGTTATTATTCTTGGAAAGTATTACCGCTATGATTTTATCGTTAAAAATAATTCCCCGTCAAAAATGCAAAAGAAAAGCACCCTTTTTTACAAAATGTCGAACCTTTTATGAACATTTAGTGACATATCTTTGAAAAGGGTGTTATTTAAAGTAGTTTGATATTAATATAGCAATGAAGATGTGATTTAAATCACAAACAAAAAAATTTCTAACAAAAGGAACTTTTTTAAATAAAGAAAGGGGTACTAGCATGAAGGTAAAACCGGCAATATTAATGCTAATTTTCTCTATTGTCACCGTGCTTACAGGTTGCGAACCGCTAATGGTTCTGGATCCAAAAGGGCCGCAGGCTGAAAGGCAAGCCCGTGACATTATGTTATCAATTGGCATAATGTCATTTATTGTAGTCGTTGTTTTTGCGATTTTAATTTATGTATTGATTAAATACCGCGCTTCAAAACAAAGTCCGGATTATGAACCGCCACACATTGAAGGAAATAAATGGGTTGAACTTATTTGTGTCGGAATTCCGGTTATCATTGTCACTTACTTTTCGTTTGTCTCTGTGCAAAGTAACTACATTGTCGAAGCCAAACCACAGAAGTATCAGGATAAAGAAGCATTAGTGATCTACGCCTCCTCATCCAACTGGAAATGGCATTTTAGTTATCCGGAGCAAGATATTGAAACGGTCAATTATTTATACATTCCAACCGATCGTCCAGTAGAATTTAAGCTATATTCTTATGGACCAATAACTAGCTTTTGGATTCCTCAGCTGGGCGGACAAAAGTATGCCATGTCCAATATGGTAACCACACTGCACTTAGCTGCGGATCAACCAGGCGAAATGATGGGTCGTAACGCAAACTTCAGTGGGAAAGGGACTGCAGAAAATACGTTTAACGTAACCGCTATGTCTCAAGATGATTTTGACGAATGGGTAAAAGATGTTAGAAAAACGGCAAAGCCATTAACGGAAGCCCAATTTAATGATTTACTGAAACCTGGACATCTTGGACAGATGACCTTTACCGGTACCCATTTAGGCTTTAATCCTCCTCCGGAACACAATCACTCCGAATCTCCGGAACAGGAAGAAGGCCATGATGATTCACACATGGATATGGACATGGATATGTCTGGCCATTAATCGCTTTGTAATAAAACGATAAACACATGAACGGAAAAATAGTAATCTCTGAAAGGAGTTTATCAAGGATGGAATTCTTCGAACGATTTGCCATACCGAATCCAAGTCTTGCAATCTATGCTTCGATGGTTGCAATTGGTCTGACGGTAGTGGCAATTATTGCAGGCTTGACCTATTTTAAAAAATGGGGCTACCTATGGCGTGAATGGTTAACAACTGTTGACCATAAACGAATTGGGATTATGTATTTAATCTCTGCCTTAATTATGTTATTCCGGGGCGGTGTGGACGCCATCATGCTGCGTGCCCAGCTGTCTGTACCAGATAATAAATTGCTTGATGCCCAGCATTACAATGAAGTGTTCTCCACACACGGGGTTATCATGGTCATGTTCATGGCAATGCCTTTTATCTTTGCCTTTATGAACTATCTTATCCCACTGCAAATTGGTGCTCGAGATGTAGCATTCCCAAGATTAAATGCATTAAGCTTCTGGCTATTCTTCTTTGGGGCAATGCTGTTTAATATCTCATTTGTTATCGGCGGATCACCTGATGCAGGCTGGACTTCTTATTTCCCGCTTGCAGGGAATGATTTCAGTGAACATGTCGGAACGAACTATTATATGATTGCGATTCAAATTTCCGGTATCGGCTCGCTTATGACCGGTATTAACATGATTACAACGATTATGAAAATGAGAGCACCAGGTATGACTTTAATGAAAATGCCGATGTTTACCTGGTCTGTACTAGTAACGAACCTAATTGTTGTTACAGTTTTCCCTGTCATTACTGTAGCACTTGCGATGGGTACGATGGACAGATTATTTGGAACCCACTTCTTTGCCACTACAAACGGCGGTATGGATATGCTGTGGGCCAACCTGTTCTGGGTTTGGGGACACCCTGAGGTATATATCCTCATCTTGCCTGCATTTGGTATTTACAGTGAAATTATTTCAACATTTTCTGGACGCAACTTATATGGATATAAATCAATGGTTGCATCCATGGTTATTATTTCAGGGCTTTCCTGTATGGTTTGGGCGCACCATTTCTTTACTATGGGGCAGGGAGCACTGTCAAACAGCTTCTTCTCCATTACAACGATGATGATTGCTGTTCCAACAGGGGTCAAGATTTTTAACTGGTTATTCACGTTATGGAAAGGGAAGATCCGGTTTACGGTACCAATGCTTTACTCACTTGGTTTCATTCCGCTATTTGTTATTGGCGGGGTAACCGGGGTTATGCTTGCGATGTCAGCCGCTGATTACCAGTACCATAATACAATGTTCTTAGTAGCTCACTTCCATAATACGATTATTCCTGGTGTTGTTTTTGCGATGCTGGCCGGTCTTACGTATTATTGGCCAAAAATGTTTGGCTTTATGCTAAATGAAAAAATCGGTAAATGGTCATTCTGGACCCTTTCCATCGGCTTTTGCTTAGCGTTCTTCCCAATGTACATTACAGGTTTGGATGGGCAGGCGCGCCGTATGTACACTTATTCCGAAGCAACTGGTTATGGACCATTAAATATGGTTTCGTTTGTAGGCGCAGGCGTTATGGCGCTCAGCTTTGCCCTAATTGTCTACAACGTGTATTACAGTGTCCGTTATTCACCAAGAAATATTGGTGCCGATCCATGGGATGCCCGCTCACTTGAATGGGCAACACATACACCTGTACCAGAATACAACTTTGCTGTTGAGCCGCAAGTGGCTTCTAGTCAAGCATTCTGGGATGCTAAGAAAAAAGGTCACGAGTTGTTCCCGGGTAAAGTGGAAAAAATCCACATGCCAAATAACAGCGGAGCACCATTCATTATGGGCGCGATATTCTTTGTCTTTGGATTCTCAATGGTATTCTCTCTTTGGATTCCGGCTATTCTGTCTTTACTTGGAATATTTGCATTTATGGCTTACCGCTCATTTGAAAACGACCATGGACGTTATATTTCTGTCGAAGAAATTAAAGAAACTGAAACAAAATTGCGAGGTGTTAACTAATGAAAGTGGATCACTCGCTGCCATTAGAATATGGTACAAAACAGAACGGACTAAATATTTTTGGCTTTTGGGTGTTCATTGCAGCTGAAATTATGCTGTTTGCGACACTGTTTACATCTTACTTTACATTAGAGAATAGAACCGGCAGCGGTCCTAGCGGAGCAGAAATTTTTGAAATTACTCCCGTGCTGATTGAAACGCTTGTTTTATTGACTAGTAGCTTCACAATTGGTCTTGGCGTTCATGCCATGCGTATAGGACGCAAAAAAGCAATGATGACCTTCTTTGTGATTACACTTCTTCTTGGTCTAGTGTTCTTAGGCTTTGAAATTGATGAATTTCTCACCTATATCCATGATGGCGCAACATTGCAGACAAGTGCGTTTACTGCCATGCTAATGACGACATTAGGAACACACGGATTGCACGTTACCTTCGGATTATTCTGGGGAACAGCCATCCTCTTGCAGGTGAAAAAACGTGGCTTAACACCGGAAACAGCGAATAAATCCTTTATCTTCTCACTTTATTGGCACTTCCTGGATGTCGTCTGGATCTTTATCTTCAGCTTCATCTATTTGAAAGGAATGATGTAAGATGAGCGAATTATTTCCGCGAAAACAAATAATGGGCTTTGTCTTCTCCTTAGTCCTGACGGCGGCTGCTCTGACGGTTTATTATCTTAACTTGTCATTTGCACAAGGTTTGACAGTCCTAATTATTACAGCATTTGTTCAAGCACTGTTGCAGCTGGTGGTGTTCATGCACGCTGGTGAAACGAATGATAAATGGATCATTTATAGTAAAGTTTATTTTATGATTGCCATGGCCTTAATCACCGTGTTCGGCACATTGCTTATATTCCTTTGGGATATGTAAGTTTAATAATGAAAAAAGGGAGCGTCTCAAGTGAGATGCTCTCTTTATCTTTTTACCAAATATAGACCATTCCTCGGTTTAATAGAGACAATTTCATTTCCCTTTTCCGTGTTTTCCACCATTTCCTCGGTAGCGATAAAAAACATGCCCATCAGAAAGAACATGACAGCCCCGATTATGGTGCCAAGCCCAATTCCGATGACAGGAATTAAACCGCTTACAACACCTGCAAAAAAGATCATTATTCCCACTAGTAAAGTAATGCTGCCTGCCCATCTTGTTGCGTGTAAAATCTTCATCCGTGAATTCATGATAATGACCCCCCATATTCCCCTTGTTTATATTATTAACCCTGTTCACAAAGTTGTCAAAACTTTTTCACAAAGTTGTCATAAATTATTTCGATTTAGTCTTGAAGATATGTTATATGAGGCTGTGACCTTTCTCTACTTGGAGAAAAAATAGAATATAGATAAATATTAAAGAGGGTAAAGAGGCCATTATTTATTCAGGGGGGTTGAAAGCATTAAAAATGCATTGCAATTAATTTGGTTATCTGGGAATTCTGGTGTTCTGAAATAGGTTAATCAAAAGAGTAACAGCACCTTCTAATTATTGTAGAGAGGTGCTGTTTTATTATGTTATGTGAATGCCTAACACCAGCTTCTTGGGAAGTAACAGCTCCTGAAAGCTAGGAGACCCTTGATTAACAGTGCGGTCCCAATAAATTCAGCAGCACTGCGCCATAAGGTAGGGGGAGGGTCCAAAGTATGACCCCCTTTCAAAAATGAAAGATCATACTATTTTACTAGTCCATGCGGGTCGATCACAAATTTACGGGCAACACCGCGGTCAAAGTCTTCATAGGCACGCGAAGCTTCCTCTAATGAAATCACAGTGGCGTTAACGGCTTTGGCAATTTGGGCTTTGCCGCTGAGAATCGCATTCATCAGGTCACGATGGTACTTCATAACCGGAGTCTGACCTGTTACAAATGTATGCGCTTTCGCCCATCCGAGTCCAATTCGGATCTTTAATGAACCAATTTTGGCATCGTCATCAATGGCACCTGGGTCACCTGTGACATAGAGACCAGGAATTCCTAAACGACCGCCGGCACGGGTTACCTGCATAATGGAATTAAGAACAGTAGCCGGTGCTTCTCCGCGGTCACGACCATGACCATGAGCCTCGAAGCCCACACAGTCAATGGCGCAGTCAACCTCAGGCACTCCAACAATCTGTTCAATTAATTCACCAAGATTATCATGCTTGCTTAAATTAACCGTTTCACAGCCGAAGCTTTTAGCCTGCTGTAGTCTCTCCTCATTAAGATCCCCGACAATAACCGTAGCAGCACCAAGTAACTGGGCAGAGTGGGCAGCAGCAAGTCCAACCGGGCCTGCACCAGCAACGTAAACAGTTGAGCCAGTTCTGACGCCTGCACTTACCGCACCATGATAGCCAGTTGGGAAAATATCAGAAAGCATGGTCAAATCACGAATTTTTTCCATCGCTTGGTCTTTATCTGGAAACTTAAGCAATTGGAAATCTGCATAAGGAACCATTACATATTCGGATTGGCCACCGACCCAGCCACCCATGTCAACATACCCATAAGCGGAACCAGGACGGTCGGGATTCACGTTTTCACATATATGCGTATGTTGCTCCTTACAGCTGCGGCAGCGTCCACAGGCGATATTGAATGGAACAGAGACAAGGTCGCCCTTTTTAATAAATTCTACATCGCGGCCGACTTCGATGACTTCACCGGTAATTTCATGACCTAAAACTAGTCCTGATGGAGCAGTGGTCCGGCCGCGAACCATGTGCTGGTCGCTTCCGCAAATATTGGTCGTCACAACTTTCAGAATGACACCATGTTCACATTTCCGGCCGACGTTCAATTTATTAACTCCAGGGCCATCCCTAAGAATGAGATCCGGATAATCAATATCTCGAACCGCCACCTTTCCCGGTTCAACATATACAACCCCACGATTTCCTGCCATTGAAACATTCCCCCTTAAATAATTAGTGGTTCATCCACTTATAATGCAAAAATCGTGCCAAAATTGAACCGTACATAATTAGGGATTCTCCCATAAATCTACTTTTTTCGATGTATCACAATAAAACATTAGTTGTATCATTTTGAGACAAACTTATATAATTGAAATTTAAAAATTCTGATTTATGGTATAATTTTGATAAGTTAAAATCTGTAAAGGAGAGGTGAAATTCGTTGGGGTTTCTTAATCAGACTAACGATGCGGCAATGATTATGGAATCTTGGAAGCGCTGTCAATCCATCGGTTTAAATCCTTTTGACCAGGTAGAGGATCCGGTTATTGAGGCTAAACGATTAGACTATTGTCTCAAGAATAACAGCGATTTCCTTCAGCAGGCTGTCCCTATTCTAGAGGATCTTTTTCAAAAAATGAAACAGATGCGTCAAGTTACTGTCTTAGTTGACAGAAGTGGAATTGTCATTCATGCCATTGGTGATCCGGAACTTCTACATATAACAAAAAATATTCACCTTAGGCTTGGCGCAAATTGGAATGAAAGATCAATGGGGACGAATGCCATTAGTGTTTCCCTTATTGAAAAGAAGCCGGTACAGGTGCAGGGAAATCAGCACTTTTTTGCGGCAACTCATTTTTTGGCATGTTCCGCTAGTCCCATCTACAGTCCTACAGGAGAATTGGCAGGAGTCATTAATATTAGCACTCGATTAGAGGACCATCATCCTGTGAACCTGTCTATTGCTTGTATGGTCGCCGAGTCAATTCAAAATAAACTGGTGTTGGAACAAAATCAAACGGAAAAACATATTCTCCTGAAAGAAATGGATTTCCTGACAAACAGTATCCCGTTTCCTTTATTGTCATTGGATCGGGATGACCGGATTATCCGTGCTAATGAAGCCGCCCGAAAGCTCCTTGGAAATAAGTGTATCGGGCAACCGCTATCAAAAAGAGGTTATTTCAAGGTCGAGGAATTGTATGATAATCATAATCGCTTTTGGGGCTCTGTTGCAGTAAATAAGGCTCAAACTCAAAATACAGATAAGGTGAGGGGCTATACATTCAACGATGTTGCGGGCAGCTGCCGAAAAATTATTGAAACAAAGGCATTAGCAAAAAAAGCATCTTATTCCAATTTGCCAATTCTGTTGATAGGCGAGAGTGGGACAGGGAAGGAGTTAATTGCCCAATCCATTCATACTTATGGTCCTTTGAGGGATGGGCCATTCATAGCAGTGAATTGCAGTGCCATTCCGGAAAATCTGATTGAAAGTGAATGGTTTGGCTATGTACCCGGATCCTTTACAGGTGCGAATCGAAATGGAAGTATCGGAAAATTTGAGGCTGCCAATAAAGGCACTATTTTTTTAGATGAAATTGGTGATATGTCTTTACGGGCCCAGGCGGCACTATTAAGGGTACTTCAGGAAAAGGTCATTACACCGGTCGGAAGCACAAAGAGCAAACCGATTGACGTAAGAGTCATTTCGGCAACTCATCGAAATTTATATGAAGATATCCAAGCGGGAAGGTTCCGTGCCGATTTATATTACAGATTGAGGGGAATTCAAATCAATCTTCCTGCCCTCAGGGAGCGTCGCGATCTAGCTTATTTGGTGGAGGTATTACTAAACAAGCTGGAATATCCCGTGAAGAAAATCTCCAAATGTGCACAAGAAAAGCTGGCAGGCCACACCTGGCCAGGTAATATTCGCGAGCTAAGCAATGTTTTAATGCAGGCAACATTTTTGGCAGATGGTGACCAAATTGACGCAAAGCATATTATTTTTGAAAAGGGTCTAACAACACACTTTGTGGAGCCAAATCATCAAAGTATCTCCTTGGAAGATACCGAAATCGTAACTATTAAAAGATGTTTACAAGAGACAGACTGGAACATTAGCAAGGCAGCGAAACTATTAAAAATTGGAAGAAGTACCTTATATCGAAAAATAAATGAATATAGTATTCAGCCATTTTAGGTGCCAAGGAACACGAAAAGGTGCCGGGCTCTGTGAAAAGACGGCACCTTGGCAAATATGTAAAAAATCCCTTGTGAGACAAGGGATTTTTTATTACGTCCCAGAGAGGATTCGAACCTCCGACCTACAGTTTAGGAAACTGTTGCTCTATCCTGCTGAGCTACTAGGACAAATATAAAAAATAATACTTTGTTTCCAACTTTCAGACGGAAACTGTCGTCCTGACCTCAGAAAGCTTATGCAAGAAGCGGCTCGGTCAGTACGCTGAGGCTGATTCTGCGAAGCGTATTCGATCGTGCTCTATCCTACTGAGCTACTAGGACATTATTAATTGGAACGTTTATTATTATAAGCAGATATTCGAAAAAGGTCAATAATAACTTCTTGTTATTGATTTAGGAAACCTTTTTATCTCGTTTTTCTCCCGAAAAATTAACCAGACAAGCAAACTTAGTGATATGACCAAACCCTCCATCGATAGAATGTAAAAAGGATAAGGCCCCAAAACATCCAATAAACTTGGCGATTTTGGTTTATGGCTTAAGAACATATAGTTACCATCCACCAATTTATTAATGAACATAATGATTGGCATCATGACATTTAAGAAAACAAAAAGCTTTACCACGGACCAAATTGTCGGGCGGTATCCTTTTACCCATGTAAAATACAAGACGGTCCAGATCATCATCAAATGAGTATAAAAGAAATGAAAATACCGGAAGTGGGGGAAGTCAAAGTTCAACAACGGTGTAAAGATGGCCTGTGATGCTCCCAATAACGCGGTAAATAATAATATTTCATAAATGATCTTTTTCCCTGTCAGCAACAAGAAAACAGTCAGGAACAAGCTGATACTGCACAATTCCAACGGGATGGCATGACTTACCTTCCAATTACCGTTTACCATCATCCAAATATGATAGGTTAATTCAAAAATGATGAGTGAAATGGCTGCCGCAATTTCGATTTTTCTACAGTTACCCTGTTTCAATTGTTCCTTTTTCAAAAATACCCCAACAGAAATGACAAATAGAAGAGCAATAATCACAAAATGGCTGACTGAAAACATTTCAAAATCGTATTCCTTATAGCTGCCGCCGAACCATGCCACCCGTCATCACCCCTCACTGCCTGTTCAATTTCAAACTTACTATTATTATGCTGCTTTTGTCACCACTGTAAAAGAACCTATCGTTTTGCAAATTTTTACAAAATAATACATAGAAAACCCTACTAAGGTTACGGGACAAAGGAATCTTCCGACTTTCGTAGGATTCTGATATTTTAAAATAGTATAAAAATAAAAGGGGTGAGGTTATTGTTAAAGGTTTTATCACAGACGGGTTTAGCATTGGCGTTAGCCGGCAGTATCGGCTTGGCTGGAATCCAGCCGGATGAAGCTGGCAAAAAGGCTGAAAGTACATATGATCTAAGTTTGGCTGATTATGTGGGGGCAGCGCCGGAACTGACTGAAAAAGCCAAAAAATTAGGAATAGACATTTCAAAGATTGATCCTGCCGAAAAGATTGCAAACCAAGGAGCAAAATTCCAACAGGCTGGCGATAATCATGTAGCATACAAAAAGGCTACTGGGGATGTTCCGGTACTTGTCATTCTTGCCAAGTACAAAGAGGGGGATGAGCCGGTAGGGGATCTGAAGGGGCAGGTTCCAGCGCATTACTATGAAGATTTAATCTTTGGTACAGAATATAATCCATACCAATTGGATTACTTCAAACAATATGCTGAGTTTAATGGTGTAAAAGCGCCAACAGACCGCACGATGCAAAATGCTTATAAAGAATCTAGTAATAATAGAGTTAATCTCGTTCGGAAAGAAAATACAGAGTTTGTTTGGGTGGAACTGCCTAAAGGAGCTTCCTACTATTTAGATCAAGAGGGCAAGTACGCAGAAGGCGGCAAGTATGCTTTAGGGAACGTAAATGGTGACGCCCATACAGGCGAATTCGTTCGTGACTTGCTAAAGGCTGCTGATGATCAAATTGATTTTTCAAAGTATGCTGAAAATGGCGAGGTTCCAAACGTTTTCATCATTCATGAAGGTACGGGTGCAGAATGGAGCCAAGACCCTGCCCAATTCTGGTCGCACAAATGGAGTCTACTAAGCGCTTTATACTATGGGAAATACTATGAAACTGGCAAACCAGCAGATGTATATGAAGGTATGAGCCAAGGGGCTTGGATTAACAAAACGGTAGAAGAAGACATGACTTATGATGGAGTTATTGTCGATAACTACAACATCCAACCTGCTATCGGTGGAAACGTTGCCGGGTTTAATGTAGCCACTGGCGGATATGATGAGGCATCCAAAACTGGCCCATTTCCTGCCACAGCGGGAGTTTATGCGCATGAGTTCGGCCATGCGCTAGGATTGCCTGATTTCTATGATACTGTCTATTCTTCTGAAGGTGTAGGGAACTACTCCATGATGGCAGGCGGTTCCTGGATGCGTTACCCTGACAATGGCGCGTATTCTGGAAATTCGCCAACACACTTTGATCCATTCTCGAAAGTATTCCTGGGCTGGGCTGAGCCAATTGAGGTTAAACCAGAAGATGGCGTCCGAACGATTACGTTACCTGCAATTAATAATGCAGCTGCAGATAATGGGATAGTAAAAATGGAAGTACCCGGTTCAAATGGAACAGAGTATTTCTTATTTGAAAATGTCCAGCAGGATGGCTTTAACAAAGGTTTAATCCGTCAAGGTACTGATTCTCATGGATTAGTAGCATGGCATGTGGATGAAAATATTATCAACCTGTACCAAACTGCCGGATTCCGCCCGAATAACGTGGAAAACTGGATGAACAAGCGATTCCAATATAATCAAACTCAGACTGCTAGCGACGGTACCGTTGTTACCCACTATGGTTTATCTGTGCTGCAGGCTGATGGTAAGTATGATATGGAGAAAAATAAGAACCGTGGTGATGCTGGAGACTTCTTTAAGACAGGTTCTCAGTTAACGCCAACTACTTCTAATGTTCATAGTGGTTCTTACTACTTCTGGAAGGGCAATAGTGCCACGCCGGCAGATTCTGGAATTCATGTAACCGATATTAAAGAGAATAAAGACGGTACTCTAACAGCCAAGTTCTTTTACAGTACAAACGAAGGTACTAAATAATACACTTAAAAAACCTGGGCTATTCTTGGCTCAGGTTTTTTTGGTGTAATAGTAAAAACACTATTTAATAAGAATAGGATTTTTCTGCCTGATAGGTAGTGTCAAAAGTTCTATGAAAACTCCTTAAGGGGTTAGGCTCCTTTCCACATATTGGGTGCGTCGGCCCCGCAACCGCTCTTGACAAACACGCCAATGGTTTGAGATTCCTTTATCAAGGGCGACGGGGACAAAAAGAAGGCATGCCAAATAGCCCTTGGTATTTCCATTTTAAACCATTGGCAAGTTCGGTTTGTCAAGAGTTCGCTTCGCCGGTTGCTAGTGGGTTCAAGGGCTCTGCTAAACAAAAAGTTAGACTGTTTGTTCAATGATCCAATCTTGAGCTAAACCTATTAATTTAGTCCAGCGTGCAGGCATATTCGGTCGCAGTAAGAGCTCTGGATTAACCACTGGCACATTACCTTCTAACGCTGAGTGAGGCCGTAAAAAGTTAAAGTAAGCCACAAAAAGCGTCACAAACGAAACAGACCCATGTTCGGACCCAAACCCGTGTGTTGAGCGATAATTGCCCTTAAATGTGCGATTGAGTCTTTCAATCACTTGTTTGAGAGGCCTATACTCCTTTGATACAGGATCTTCATTGGTAAGCCCAATGACCTGAGTAATGTCAAAGTGAATATCATGCTGGGCGTAAAAGTGTTGGGCTAAGAGATATATCGGATTGCCGTCCACCACAAATGTAAGATCTTCCGGAATCTCTTTAAATTTCATTAGGACATCATCAATGGCACGGATTGCTGTCGCTGTATCTCGATTTGCTGACACTGGATAAGACAGAATGATCTTTTTTACCGCATCAAAGAAGAAGAACAAGTAATGCCAACGACCTTGAACCCTAATATAGGTTTCGTCCCCACAGAACTGATCAGAAAGCTCGTAGGGATAGTGGTCTACGTAAGGTTTAAGGATTAATGCAACTGCGTTCTCGTAATTTAAAATGCTTTGATGCGATATAGAAACACCATGGATATCTTTCATGAGTGCAGCTGTCTTCCGGGCCGAAAGGCCATAGTTAACGTGATAGGTTAAAATAAGCCCCAATGTATGTGGCGACACATAAAGCCTGGCCAAGTCAACCTTTGGTTTCTTAGGAGAAGCCTTTGACAATGGCTGAAAATCAATGTGGAACTGCCGGAAGATATATCTTAATTTAAAGGCTTGTGGATCCTTTTTAAACTGTTTCTTCTCTTTCGCAGACATGCCATTCAGTTTCTGCTGGTAGTAGGAACAGTCATTATTTTTACACTTGTACACGTCAAAGTCTTTTCGCTCTTTGACTTTCTCAAGGGTCCTAGAACAATGAGGACACTTCAAAATAGCCTCCTTCGAATAGCGATTTTTATCATTGAAAAGACAGGCACACACCTTACATTGAAACTGTCCTTTGCCTCCATTATTGGCATAAAGATAATCCGCTGGAGCACCACACTGCGGACATTTCATTGACTTGGGCACACATGCCTTTGTATTCGAACGCCTTTGAACAGGTTTTAGTTGTTTACCGTTCTTCTCCAGGTATTCGGTTAGGAGGCTTCGGTAATCAAGTTTCTGAATGGTTTCGATAATCGGAAGATCATCCACCTGGAGTTTACGATAAGGTTTATTTACAGGTTTTTCCTCAGGCTTTTCAAACATCCCCTTCCCAATAAGAAGGGTAAGTAATGTTCGAATTATTTGTTCTTGGTACTTAATAAAAGTTAATAAATAGGTTATAATTTGAGGGTACAACTTGTCACTTCCTTAATCTAGGTTGTTGGGTGTGTGGTAACCTCAATTATCCTTAGATTTCAGGGGGTGGCAATTTTTTTGCTTATAAAGCCCTCTATCTAGGTATTTTATAGCCTATTTCTTATAAAAGTTTTTACAATACGGCCTGATAAAGCGGGGGGATTTTATGATATAATGGATTGTCGAAGATACTCGAAAGAAACAAGAATGTTGGAGGAAATTATGGCTAGTTACACGCCGATGATACAGCAATATTTAGCAGTCAAGGCAGATTATCAGGATGCCTTTTTATTTTTTCGCTTAGGCGATTTTTACGAAATGTTTTTCGAGGATGCCATCAAAGCATCTCAGGAATTGGAAATTACCTTAACAGGCCGCGACGGCGGAACATCGGAAAAAATTCCTATGTGCGGTGTACCCTACCATTCCGCGGCAAACTATATTGAACAATTAATTTCAAAGGGCTACAAGGTCGCCATTTGCGAACAAACGGAAGACCCGAAACAGGCAAAAGGGGTTGTCCGCCGGGAAGTCATCCAATTAATTACCCCAGGGACGGTAATGGACGGCAAAGGGTTAACAGATAAAGAAAACAATTATATTGCCTCAGTTACTGCTTTTGAAGACCAAAGCTTTGGTCTTTCATATAACGACATTTCAACGGGTGAAAGCAAGGTAACCTTGCTGGCGAATTTTGAAGAGGTATTAAATGAACTAGCCGTTTTAGGTGCAAAAGAAGTAGTTATTGCTAGCGATTTTGATGCTGAATTGCAGAAGAAAATGCGTGAACGTGATGTGCTTGCTATTTCTTTTGAGGATAATAGTTCAGTAGAAATCAATTTTTCCCACCTGCTCCAAGATTTGAATCAGGATAAGTTGAAGATAACAGTGGCACGGTTATTCCATTATTTATACCGGTCGCAAAAGAGAAGTCTTGATCATCTTCAACATGTTACCACCTATAGAATTCATCAATTTATGAAAATTGATTACTATTCGAAGCGCAATCTTGAATTAACCGAAACAATCCGCTCAAAAGGAAAGAAAGGTTCCCTGCTATGGCTGTTGGATGAAACGATGACGGCGATGGGCGGCAGGATGTTAAAGCATTGGATTGACCGACCGCTGATTAATCGCGATGAGATTGAAAACCGCCACTATCTGGTCGGGGTATTAATGAATCATTATTTTGAGCGGCAGGACCTTCGTGAAAAACTCAAAGAGGTCTATGACTTGGAACGCTTGGCGGGACGGGTAGCTTTTGGGAATGTGAATGCCCGTGACTTAGTGCAGTTGAAACGCTCGCTCATGCAGGTGCCATTTTTAAAAGAAATTCTGCTTTCAATCGATATGGCTGATTTGGCTGCAAAAATGGATCCATGTGAAGAAGTCACTGATTTATTGGAGCAGGCAATTGTCGAAAACCCGCCGCTGTCATTAAAAGAAGGGAATATCATCCGTGATGGTTATCATGATCAGTTGGATCAATACCGTGATGCCAGCCGGAACGGAAAGACGTGGATTGCCCAGCTGGAGCGGGCCGAGCGGGAGAAGACCGGAATCAAATCGCTGAAGGTTGGCTACAACCGGGTGTTTGGTTACTATATTGAAGTCACTCGGGCAAACCTTCATTTATTGGAAGAAGGCCGGTATGAGCGCAAGCAAACATTAACGAATGCTGAACGCTTTATTACGCCGGAATTGAAGGAAAAAGAAGCGTTGATACTACAGGCTGAAGAGAAAATCGGCGAGCTTGAGTATGAATTATTTACGGGTATTCGCGAGACGATTAAAGAATATATCCCGCGCTTGCAGGCGCTGGCGAAAACTGTCAGTGAGCTCGATGTGCTGCAGTGCTTTGCCAAGGTAAGTGAAGAACGCCGCTATGTGAGACCGCAATTTTCCGAGGAACGCCGGGTTGTCGTGAAGGACGGACGCCATCCGGTGGTTGAAAAAGTGCTGAATACCCAAGAATACGTACCGAACGATTGCCTAATGGATGGCGAGCGCGATGTGCTGCTGATTACGGGACCGAATATGTCCGGTAAAAGTACGTACATGCGGCAAATTGCCTTGACGGCCATATTAGCGCAAATCGGTTGTTATGTTCCGGCGTCAGAAGCGGTGCTGCCAATTTTTGACCAGGTGTTCACCCGAATTGGGGCCGCAGATGACCTGATTTCCGGCCAGAGTACCTTTATGGTTGAAATGCTGGAAGCCAAAAATGCGATTGCCAATGCGACACAAAACAGCTTAATCTTATTTGATGAAATTGGCCGCGGTACGTCCACCTATGATGGAATGGCGCTCGCTCAGGCAATCATTGAATACATTCACGACCGGATTGGCGCGAAAACATTGTTTTCTACCCACTATCACGAATTAACCGTATTGGATGAAGAACTATCGAAATTGAAGAACATCCATGTCAGCGCAATTGAGCATCAAGGCAAGGTTGTTTTTCTTCATAAAATTAAGGAAGGCCCGGCCGACAAGAGTTATGGTATTCATGTTGCCCAGTTGGCGGAACTTCCTGCTGAATTAATCTCTCGTGCCAATGAAATACTGCAGGCACTGGAGCAGCCTGAAACACAGACTGTCATTGTTAAAAAAGAACAGTCGGAAGGGCAAACGGACCTTGTAAAAAAAGAGAAGGCGGCATCGCAATCCGTCACTGTAAAAAAAGAGGAACCGGTTGTGGAACAGCCTGCTCAGCTCTCGTTCTTTGATGCACCGGCAGAACCGAAAAAACCAGAGCTTTCTTCTAAGGAAAGAAAGGTTCTCGATAAGATGCGTGATATTGATTTATTAGATATTACACCGCTTCAAGCGATAAATATGCTGTATGAACTGCAGAAAAAGTTGAAGTAATTTTTAGAAGGAGGCGAAGAGTATGGGGAAGATTATTCAGTTAGATGATGCCCTTTCGAATAAAATAGCGGCGGGAGAAGTAGTCGAACGCCCCGCCTCTGTCGTCAAAGAACTGGTTGAGAATGCGATTGACGCAGGCAGTACCGTAATCGAAATTGAGGTGGAGGAAGCAGGACTGGCGAAAATCCGCATCACTGATAACGGGAACGGGATTGAAGAGGATGACGTGCTGCTTGCGTTTCAGCGCCACGCCACTTCGAAAATTAAAAATGAAAATGACTTATTCCGGATCCGGACGTTAGGTTTCCGCGGCGAGGCGTTGCCAAGTATCGCCTCCGTGTCAAGGTTGGAGCTGAAAACGTCAACGGGTGAAGGTGCCGGCAATCGGGTTGTCATCGAAGGCAGCAAGGTAGAGATTTTTGAAAAGGCCTCGTCGCGCCGCGGGACCGATATTACCATTACAGATTTGTTTTTCAACACACCGGCACGTTTGAAGTATATGAAAACCATCCACACCGAGCTTGGGAATATTACCGATGTCGTTAATAGGCTTGCGTTATCACACCCAGAGGTTGCCTTCCGTTTGATTCACAATGAGCGGAAGCTGCTGCAAACTACTGGAAATGGTGATGTGCGGCAGGTGCTTGCAGCGATTTACGGAATGAGTATCGCGAAACAATTGGTGCCGATTTCAGGTAGTTCGCTTGACTATAAGGTTAGCGGATTTGCTTCCATGCCCGAGGTGACCAGAGCATCACGGAATTATATTTCCACCATGATTAACGGCCGCTTTATAAAAAATTATCCGTTGGCGAAGGCGATTCAGGAAGGCTACCATACGCTGCTGCCAATCGGACGGTACCCAATTGTTCTCTTGAATATTGAAATGGACCCGCTGCTGGTAGATGTCAATGTGCATCCATCAAAAATGGAGGTTCGTTTTAGTAAAGAAGCGGAACTGAATGAATTAGTAACCTCAATTATTAAAGATGCGTTTAAGGCAAGGGTGCTGATTCCAACTGCTTATACCCAAGTGAAAAAGGAGCAGCCGAAATCGGAGCAAACTGCCTTGGTACTTGATGAGGGGACGGTTCCTGCTGTTCAGAAACCTGTTTTTGTTGATGACCAGCCCAAATCGCCATCAGTGCCATCAGTGCCATCAGTGCCATCAGTGCCAGAATATATACCAACACCTGAACCCAGGGCTGTAGAAGAGGTTCACGAACCTCAGAACTGGATGGCGGAAAATCCATTTCAAGGTGCTGCTGCTATTGAAGATTTTGTGGAGCAGGTTGAGCCTGCCGAGGAGAGCGTATCCATTGACACGGCTAACATACAAACTGAAAGCCGGGTGCCTCGGATGTATCCGATTGGGCAAATGCACGGAACTTATATTTTCGCCCAGAACGAAAACGGCTTATACATTATTGACCAGCACGCCGCACAGGAACGGTTGAAGTATGAGTATTTTCGTGAAAAGGTTGGCCAAGTTGCTTCAGAGCTGCAAGAGATGCTAATGCCGCTGACATTCGAATATTCGACTGATGATTATATAAAAATCTCAGAAAACATTCATGAACTTGAAAATGTCGGGGTATTTTTGGAGGAGTTCGGCCTTAACAGCTTTATCGTGAAGTCACACCCCGCATGGTTTCCGAAGGGTGAGGAAAAGCAAATCATCGAAGAAATGATTGAGCAGCTGCTGTTGATGAAGAAAGTGGATATTAAGAAATTGCGCGAGGAAGCGGCGATTATGATGAGCTGTAAAGCTTCAATTAAGGCAAACCGCCATTTACGCAATGACGAGATACAAGCCTTGCTGGACGACTTACGAAAAGCATCCGACCCATTCACCTGTCCGCACGGAAGACCAATCATTGTCCATTACTCCATCTATGAAATGGAGAAAATGTTTAAAAGAGTTATGTAAATACAAAAAGAGCATTCTCATTTTTTGTGAGATGCTCTTTTTTAATGGGGCAGGTGGGACCAGGGGGACGGTTCTAGTGGTGCAAATTATCATAAAAGGAGCCAGGAGAACCGTCCCTCTGGCTCCAAACCCCATCCTATTTTGCTACTGACGGGATTTTTCCTATATATTGAAGGGCCTTGCCGGTCCCGATGACGACTGATTCAAGCGGGTTTGATGCTAATTGCACGGGAACTACCATTTCGTCACTTAACCATGCTTCCATCCCTTTTAACAGGGAGCCGCCGCCGGTTAAAATGACCCCGCGGTCAACGATATCACCGCTCAACTCTGCAGGGCAATCCTCGAGTGTGGCACGAATCGCTTCTAAGATATGCAATAATGGCTCCTTTAAAGCGTTGCGAATTTCATAGGATGATAATTTAACCGTCTTTGGCAGGCCGGACACAAGGTCACGTCCACGGACATCCATAAACAGTTCCTCATGATCAATCAGCGCATAGCCAATTTCCATTTTAATATTTTCGGCAGTACGTTCGCCTATCAACACATTGTATTCCTTACGAACGTACTGGATAATATCATCATCCAACCGATCGCCGCCCACCTTAATCGAATGATAGGCAACAACGCCGCCGAAAGAAATAATCGCGACTTCTGTGTTACCGCCGCCGATGTCAACGACAACATTGGCTACCGGCTCATCGACAGGAAGACCGGCACCAATCGCTGCTGCAACAGGCTCTTCAATTAAGCTGATTTTTTTGGCTCCGGCATTTCTGACCGCATCTTGGATTGCTCTTCGCTCCACACTAGTTGACCCAGCAGGAATACAGACGGCGACATTAGGCTTGCGCATTGCAAATCCAATTTTCTTCGACGCTTTGCGCATGATTTCCTTCAGCATTTCAGTAGTAAGATCAAAATCAGCAATGACCCCATCCCGAAGCGGACGAATCGCAATGATTTTTTCAGGCGTCTTTCCGAGCATTTCCTTTGCTTCGGTTCCAACTGCCACGATCTTTTTTGTTTCTGTATCAATTGCGACTACGGAAGGCTCATTTAGAGCAATTCCTTTATTTTTGCTGTAAACCAATGTATTTGCTGTCCCTAAATCTATACCCAAATCATAAGTTTGTAACATTCTTCATCACCTAGTTTCATTAATTTCGTCAATCTACAACAAATTACGAGTTGTATTTACAAAATAATCTACGTATAAGCCTAACATGATTACGGGGGTAGAAAGCGCTTTGTAAATGAACCGTTAATGATTTGTAATGTAGGGAGAATAAACTTCTTATATTTGAAATATATTTAATGCGCATATAAAA
Source organism: Neobacillus sp. B24 (assembly GCF_055381825.1). Lineage (NCBI taxonomy): Bacteria > Bacillati > Bacillota > Bacilli > Caryophanales > Bacillaceae > Neobacillus > Neobacillus sp. B24. The sequence continues at coordinate 2,105,223 of NZ_AP035777.1, forward strand.
GATATTTTTTGACTATACTTATTTGATGTTCAACTGCTTTTTATTTTTGTGTTACGATAAAGATGTGAAGGGTAAGATTTTTCACAGGAAAAAGCGACAAGGCAGTGTGAAAAGATTGGATGCAAAACAAAAATTACTAGTAATCATCGGACCAACCGCAGTCGGGAAAACGAAACTGAGCATTGAAATGGCCAAAATATTCAACGGTGAAATCATCAGCGGAGATTCGATGCAGATTTATCGGGAAATGGATATTGGAACGGCGAAAATCACGAAGGATGAAATGGATGGGATTCCCCATTATTTAATTGATATCAAGGAACCAGATGAAAATTTTTCCGTGGCTGAATTTCAGTTGCTGGTTCGTGATAAAATAACGGAGATTGCCCAAAAAGGAAAACTTCCCATCATTGTGGGCGGGACTGGACTTTATATTCAATCTGTCATTTATGATTATCAATTTTCCGATGTACCTGGTGACGAAGCGCTTCGAAATAAATTGGAACAACGGCTGAAGGAAATTGGCAATGAAGCATTGTACAAAGAACTCCAGGAAATTGATCCGGACAGTGCCGAACAAATCCATCCCAATAATAGCCGCAGAGTCATACGTGCCCTTGAAATCTATTACCTTACGGGAAGAACCCGTCAGGAGTACCAAAATACACAGCAGCCAGACCTCTTGTACGATACAGCCCTAATTGGATTGACCATGGACCGGGAGCTATTGTACGAGCGAATCAATGCACGGGTTGATATAATGGTAAGAGAGGGCCTTTTAGATGAGGTAAAAAGCTTACATAATCGTGGGCTGCGCGAGTGCCAATCAATTCAGGCTATCGGATATAAGGAGATCTATCAATATCTGGATGGTGATATTCCGTTTGAACAGGCGATTGAGACCTTGAAGCAAAATTCCCGGCGCTATGCAAAGAGACAATTAACTTGGTTTCGCAACAAAATGGATGTAAAATGGTTTGATGTAACAGATGTGAATAATATTTCACAAAAAATAAAGGAAATTTCACAATATGTTGAAGGAAAGCTTGGAGTAAAATCGAATACATATTAGTAGAGATAAAAGAGGAGGATATTTACCATGAAAACGTCGATTAACATTCAGGATCAATTTTTAAACCAGTGCCGGAAAGATAACACCCACGTAACGGTATTCCTACTGAACGGATTCCAATTAAGAGGCCAAATTAAAGGCTTTGATAATTTTACCGTTTTATTTGAATCAGAGGGGAAACAGCAATTAGTTTATAAGCATGCCATTTCCACTTTTGCGCCGTTAAAATACGTCCAGCTTGACCTGGAAAATCAATAAATCGACAAACACGAGCCCATCCATATAGGGCTCTTTTTTATTTGCTAAGCTTCGCATACATAAATTCAACTATACCACATCAACTTTTCTAACGGACTTGCCAATCGGCAAGTTTTCATTTTATCCGGAAATCTTTTTTAATGAAATTCCGAGGCCGTGAATACATATAAAATGAAGCCTTATGCTTTTCTTGAAAAGGTTGTCATATTCCCAAAAATCGACCCGGCTGCAAAAATGAGAGGTGAAAGCTTTGGATCAACATAATCGCATGAAAAGCAACGGTCAAATTAGGGTTGTTCTCAACTCCCAGAAGAGAAAGAACGTAACAAAAGAGTTACCGGACTTCCAGGTTGCTCCAAAGGTTATTCCCCCTGAGCATTCGGCTTTAAAGGAAATTGAAGACGAGCTCGGGGCTTTGGTTGGTATGGAGGAAATGAAACGAAATATTAAAGAAATATATGCTTGGATTTATGTGAATAAAAAACGTGAGGAAATGGGATTAAAGGCAAAAAAGCAGGCACTCCACATGATGTTTAAAGGAAATCCTGGAACCGGAAAAACCACGGTAGCTAGGCTGATCGGTAAGCTGTTCCATAAAATGAACGTCCTTTCCAAAGGCCACCTTATTGAAGCGGAACGTGCAGACCTCGTCGGTGAATATATCGGCCATACCGCACAGAAAACGAGGGATTTAATTAAGAAGGCACAGGGCGGTATCTTGTTCATAGATGAAGCCTATTCACTAGGCCGCGGCGGGGAAAAGGATTTTGGCAAGGAGGCCATCGACACGCTTGTCAAACACATGGAGGATAAGCAGCATGAGTTTATTTTAATCCTTGCAGGTTATTCTCGTGAAATGGAATATTTTTTATCACTAAATCCTGGATTGCATTCCCGATTTCCGTTGGTGATTGATTTTCCTGATTACGACATTCATCAATTAATGGAAATAGGCGCAAGAATGTTGAAAGAGCGGGAGTATAGTTGGAGCCATGAGGCCGAAAAGAAAATCAGGGACCATTTAATTTGGGTGAAGTCGGTACTAAGCCCGAACAGTTTCTCCAATGGTCGTTATGTACGGAACATTATCGAAAAATCAATTCGTGCCCAAGCGATGCGGCTGCTCATGCTTAACAATTATGACAGGCATGATTTAATGACGATTCGCAGTAATGACTTAGTGTTTGAAGAAGATAATTAAAAAATCGGCGGGTCGCTATAGACCGCCGATTTTTAGTGTGTTCCCAGTCCTCGTGAAGGGAGTTTCCAATGAAATGTATAGGACAGGACACGGAGCAGAGTTATAAGGATGAATAAAGTATAGAGCTGCCAAGAATGGGTAGCAATTTTTAGTCCAATAATGACCCCGGCTAAGATAGCCCAAACCCCATATATTTCCGAACGCAGCACAATTGGCTTCCTACCTGCCAATAAATCACGAATAATTCCGCCTCCGCTTCCGGTTAACACAGCCGCCACGATCACAGCACTTAGCGGATGATTCATGTTTGCTGCATACATGGCTCCTTGAATCGCAAATGCAGACAACCCAATGGCGTCAGTGAAGTTTCCCCATTTTTGCCAGTGCTTTAACAGATTCCCAGGAAATAAGAAAACCGCTGTTATAGCAAGTAGTGCGATTTGAAAAAATAATCCTTGTTCCCAAATAGCTGAAACCGGGACGCCTATCAACAAATTCCGAAATGCCCCGCCGCCAAATGCGGTGACAATCCCCAATATATAAACCCCTAAAATATCATATTCCTCTTCCATGGCAACAATGGCACCGCTGACTGCGAAGGCAATTGTGCCAATCATGCTAAGTACTTCCCATGTCATTTTGCTTTCTGTTTCTCCCCGATGTTTATTTTTCTAATACAACATAAAATTTTATCACTGTACAGGGAAAATACAATAAATATTTAATGGGAAAATTAGAGTATCGGAAAGTTTTTTGTTAAGATGAGAAATAGAATATTCCGAAGGGAAGGATGACTTTTGGAACAAAAGGAAACAAAGGAAAAAGTAGTGCTGGTCGGCTGTCAAACCGATGATGATGATTTGCGGTTTCAATACTCGATGGAAGAGCTCGAATCGCTGACGGAAACGGCCCAGGGAGAAGTGCTGGCTTCGCTGGTTCAGAAACGTGACCGACTGCACCCGGCAACCTATATCGGCAAAGGGAAGGTCGAGGAATTACAAGCGCTAGTCGAGGAACTAGAAGCAGACTTAGTTATCTTTAATGATGAACTGTCTCCGAGTCAAAAACGAAATCTTTCTTCTGAAATAGATGCAGCGATCATTGATCGCACGCAGCTCATTTTGGATATATTTGCCCAACGTGCCCGATCGAAAGAAGGGAAGCTGCAGGTTGAACTTGCTCAGCTGCAATACATATTGCCCCGCCTTGCCGGTCAGGGAACAGCCTTATCAAGACTGGGTGCTGGTATTGGAACAAGGGGACCAGGTGAAACGAAGCTGGAATCCGACCGCCGTCATATCCGCCGACGAATTGATGATATTAAAAGCCAGCTTTCTGTGATCGTGCAGCACCGTGACCGTTACCGTGAACGTCGGAAGAAAAACAAGACGTTCCAAGTGGCAATTGTCGGCTATACGAACGCTGGGAAATCGACCTTGTTCAATCGATTATCCGAGGCGGATTCATATGAAGAAAACCAATTGTTTGCCACGCTTGATCCGATGACCCGGAAATTGATACTGCCGAGCGGCTTTTTGGCGCTTATTACCGATACAGTTGGTTTTATTCAAGATTTGCCTACAGCGTTAATCGCTGCGTTTAGGTCAACGCTTGAAGAGGTAAAGGAAGCAGATTTGCTTCTCCACATTGTCGATATGTCCAATCCGGATTATTTTCAACATGAAAAAACGGTTAATAAACTTCTTGAGGACCTGGATGTGAAAGATATCCCGCAACTAACCGTTTATAATAAACGGGACATCAAGCACCAGGATTTTGTGCCAACTGCGGATACACCAACGGTCTTCATCAGCGCGTTTGACGAAGGGGACAGACTGGCGTTAAAGTTGAAAATTGAACAAGTTGTGATGGGAAGGATGAAGTCGTATGAAGTCCTGGTTCCGTCCACGGAAGGAAAACTGCTTTCCCAGTTAAAAAATGGCACGATTTTAAGAGAACTGGTTTTTGATGAGGAAACTCAGAGCTATAGCTGCAAAGGCTATTCGCTGGAGGACCATCAAATCACCGGACAATTACAGAAATATAATGTGAGATAGGAGAACACCAAAGATGTTTCAACAGCTAAAAAATGGGGAAAAACTTCAGCCGATTATCAGAGAAGTAGAAGGGCAAATAACTGAAGTTCATAAACAAATTGATGAAAAAATTGAAACTAACCAATTTCGAGTGCTGCAAAGCTATCAAAAGCACCGGGTCAGCGATTCGCATTTTATTCCGTCAACAGGCTACGGGTACGATGATATCGGGAGAGATACGCTGGAAGCGGTGTATGCGGACGTTTTCGGCGGTGAGGCAGGCCTTGTCCGCCCGCAAATTATTTCCGGTACTCATGCTATTTCCATCGCTTTATTCGGTGTGCTCCGCCCTGGGGATGAACTGCTTTACATCACCGGCAAACCGTATGATACGCTGGAAGAAATCGTTGGCATTCGCGGCAATGGAGTTGGTTCCTTAAAGGAATTTGGAATTTCCTATGATAGTGTGTCGTTGACGAGCGATGGCGGGATTGACTGGGATGCTGTCGCAAAGAAAATCAAGCCAAACACAAAGATGATCGGGATTCAGCGCTCTAAAGGTTACGCGGTCCGACCTTCCTTTACAGTTGCCCAAATTGGCGAAATGATCAGCTTTGTTAAAGAAATCAAGCCCGATGTTGTTGTGTTTGTTGATAACTGCTATGGAGAATTTGTCGAAGAACTGGAGCCGTGCCATGTCGGTGCCGATTTAATGGCTGGTTCGCTAATTAAAAATCCAGGGGGCGGCCTCGTCAAAACCGGCGGGTACATCGTTGGTAAGAAAAACTGGGTTGAGGCCTGCTCCTACCGGATGACCTCTCCAGGAATTGGCGCAGAGGCGGGTGCCTCTTTGTACAGCCTTCAGGAAATGTACCAAGGTTTTTTCTTAGCACCGCATGTAGTGGGTCAAGCGTTAAAGGGGGCTGTTTTTACCGCCGCCATGCTTGAGAAAATTGGGATGAACTCATCACCAAAATGGGATGCCAAGCGGACAGATTTAATTCAATCAGTCCAATTTGATGACCGCGATAAAATGGTGGCTTTTTGCCAAGCTATTCAATTTGCCTCACCGATTAACTCTTATGTTACGCCTCACCCCAGTTACATGCCGGGTTATGAGGATGATGTTATCATGGCCGCAGGAACCTTTATTCAAGGTGCAAGTATTGAACTGACTGCTGATGGCCCAATTCGGCCGCCGTATGTGGCATATGTTCAGGGCGGCTTAACGTATGCCCATGTCAAAATGGCGGTCTGTCTCGCAGTAGACCATTTAGCAGAAAAAGGACTAATTCAATTAAATTAGGCAAAAACTACCGAAGAGCAGTGTAAAAGGCTGTTCTTTTTTCTTGTTTGAAAAACCATGTTAGATTTTCTAACATGTGATTGACATATTATCTAACGCGAAATATAATAACATTATAGATTAGCAAGAGGGAGGGAGAAATTAGGTGAGCGGAAAAGAAATTCGCCGTTCCATGCCACTGTTTCCAATCGGAACTGTCATGCAGTTAACTGAATTAACGGCCAGACAAATCCGTTATTATGAAGAACACCAATTGATTTCTCCAGCAAGAACCGAAGGAAACAGACGCCTATTTAGTCTTAATGATATTGATAGGCTATTGGAAATTAAGGACTTAATTGATCAAGGGATCAATATGGCTGGCATTAAACAGTTATTCTTGGTCAAAGAACAGATTGATACACAACAAAGTCAGCAAGAAGAAAAAGTGAAGCGGGAGTTAACCAACGAAGAGCTTAGAAAACTCCTTCGCAACGAGTTGATGCACTCCGGTAGAATGAACCGGCCATCATTGCGTCAAGGCGACCTATCACGCTTTTTCCATTAAATAATATTGGGGGAATAGTAAAATGGCAAAGTTTACACGTGAAGACATTCAAAGAATGGCAAAAGAAGAAAATGTAAAATTTATCCGTTTGCAGTTTACGGACATCCTTGGAACAATCAAAAACGTTGAAATTCCTGTAAGCCAATTAGAAAAAGCTTTGGATAACAAAATGATGTTTGATGGTTCCTCGATCGAAGGGTTCGTACGTATTGAAGAGTCAGATATGTACCTGTATCCTGATTTAAACACATGGGTTGTGTTCCCTTGGACAGCAGAAAAAGGAAAGGTTGCCCGTTTAATCTGTGATATTTATAATCCGGATGGAGCTCCATTTGCCGGAGATCCACGCAACAACTTAAAGCGTGTTCTGGAGGAAATGAAAGAGCTTGGCTTTACAGATTTCAACCTAGGGCCTGAGCCGGAATTCTTCTTATTTAAGTTAGATCAAAATGGCGAGCCAACACTTGAGTTGAATGACCAAGGCGGATACTTTGACTTGGCACCGACAGACCTTGGGGAAAACTGCCGCCGCGACATCGTGCTTGAACTGGAAGAGATGGGCTTTGAGATTGAAGCATCCCACCATGAGGTTGCGCCAGGACAGCACGAAATTGACTTTAAATACGCAGATGCTTTAACAGCATGTGATCAAATTCAAACATTTAAGCTAGTTGTAAAAACAATCGCTCGCAAGCACGGCTTGCACGCAACGTTCATGCCAAAGCCATTATTTGGTGTTAACGGTTCAGGAATGCACTGCAACCTTTCATTATTTAAAGATGGGGAAAATGCATTCTTTGACCCAACTGGGGACTTGCAAATGAGCGAAATTTCACGTCATTTTATTGCTGGAGTTCTAAAACACGCTCCTAACTTTACAGCTGTAACCAATCCGACTGTAAACTCATACAAACGTTTGGTTCCTGGTTATGAAGCACCATGTTATGTGGCGTGGTCAGCACAAAACCGTTCACCGCTAATCCGTATCCCTGCTTCTCGCGGATTAAGCACACGTATCGAAGTAAGAAGCGTTGACCCAGCAGCCAACCCATACTTGGCAATGGCTGTCCTACTGAAAGCAGGGCTTGACGGAATTAAAAATAAGTTAACGCCTCCAGCGCCAGTAGACCGCAACATCTATATCATGAGCAAAGAAGAAAGATTGGAAGAAGGTATTATTGATCTTCCTGCAACATTGGCACAAGCGCTTGACCAATTAAAAGCTGACGAAGTTATCGTTTCCGGCCTGGGAGAGCACATTTTCGAACACTTCTTGGAAGCGAAAGAGATCGAATGGGATATGTTTAGAACGGTAGTGCATCCTTGGGAACGCGAACAGTATATGAGCATCTATTAATTAATAAGATGAGACTGAATTAAGTCTGATCCGTCCTCTAATGGAGGACTGGATCAGACTTTTTTTGTATTATGGGGTTGCAAAAGCGGTGCCCCACGCACAATAAAGACTTCATAGGACCCGTAAATAAGGAGAGCCTCTTACTGTTCAGCTTTCATAAGCCAAATTGAAGATGCATTAGGATAAAGTGTCGACAATAGGGGGGAGATTGGCAACATAACAGCTAGCAAAAAAAGATAAAGTGTCGTCAATAAGGGGGATTGGCAACAAAACTACAAGCTATCAAATAAAGCTCTTATTCCCCGTAAGTTTGGAAAATGACATAAAATTGCCAGCACGAAATGAAATAAAAAAGCCCAATCCCCCTAAGGGAATTGGACCTCAATTACAAACCATATATATCTAACTCTACAAATTAATGAATCTGTCGATATACTCCAACCACTTTACCCAAAATAGAAACATTCTTTAAGATAATCGGTTCCATCGTCGAGTTCTCAGGCTGCAAACGAATATAATCTTTTTCCTTAAAGAATCGCTTACAAGTAGCCTCATCTTCTTCCGTCATCGCCACCACGATATCACCGTTATTTGCGGACGGCTGCTGTTTAACAATCACATAGTCCCCGTCTAGAATGCCCGCTTCGATCATACTTTCACCCATAATCTCCAGCATGAACACTTGTTCACCAGAGGGGACGAGCCTTTCAGGAAGTGGGAAGTATTCCTCCACATTTTCAATGGCGGTAATTGGTATACCAGCGGTAACCTTTCCGACAACCGGCACATTCACCACCATGTTTCGTGGAATGTGTGATGCTTCATCTGCATCCAGAATTTCAATCGCCCGTGGCTTAGTCGGATCCCGTCTAATTAAGCCTTTGCTTTCCAATCGTGCCAGATGACCGTGAACAGTAGAGCTTGAGGCTAGTCCAACAGCTTCGCCAATTTCCCGAACGGATGGTGGATATCCTTTGGTTTTTACTTCGCCCTTAATAAAATCGAGGATATCCTGCTGCCGCTTTGATATTTTCACCATGATAAAATGCACCTCGCCTGGTTAATGTTGTCTTTATTATAACATGTTCGCCTATTATATACAAACATAAGTTCGAATTAGTGTTGACAACAAACAAACGTTCGGATTATAATCAAATTAAATAAACGAACATACATTCCTAAGAGGTGTAAAAAATGAAAAAATTATGGAACCAATACTCTTATGCTATTATTTTACTAATTTTAAGCTGCTCTATTGCAGTCGTGATATCCTTCCAGGACCATACAAGTATCGAAGAGGAATACATAAAGGTAACAGTGACAAAAGGGGATTCTCTTTGGAGTTTAGCTGACCAATACTCTGCCGTTCATTCGTTATCCAACAAGGAATTTGTGAATTGGGTAAAAAAACATAATCAAAATATGGATGGAAGAATTTATCCGGGTGAACAAATTGTCATTCCTGTCAGCAAGGATGATCCGTCATTAACTCAATTTGCAAGTGCGCCGGGTGAGTAATGATGAAAGCTATCATTTACTGCCGGGTCAGTACAAATAAGGAAACACAGGAAACCTCATTAAAACGTCAGGAAGAAGAACTTACTCAGCTTGCCGCACGTCATCAATTTGAAATTGACTCGATAATAATAGAACAATCAAGCGGTTATGATTACGAGCGGGATGGAATCTTAGAACTATTGGACCGAATCAAAGACGAACAAGTGCATGCGGTTTTAATCCAGGATGAAACCCGGCTTGGTAGAGGTAATGCCAAAATTGCCATTCTGCACTGTATCTTAAAAGAAGGCATTAAGCTATACAGCATTTCTCATAATGGAGAATTACAGCTTTCAGAATCGGATTCGATGGTGTTGAAGATAGTCAGCATGGTAGAGGAATACCAGCGGAAACTTCATAATGTCAAAATCAAACGCGGCATGAAGCGGGCGATCAAGCAAGGATATAAGCCTGAAAAAAATTTAAAAAATCTCGGCGAACACTCAGGTAGAGAAAAAATTGAGGTGCCAATACAAGAAATCTACAAATTAAGAAAAAATGGGTTAACATTTGCAGAAATTGCTGCTACGTTACGAGGATTTGGTTATAGTATTTCTAAAGCGACTGTCCATAGACGGTATCAGGAATACATAGATACGATAGAAGAATAGGTATTGCGAGGAGCAGCACACAAGACCTTTTGCCTTGCCATATGGTCCTTTTTCTAGTAAAATCAGTTGCTATGTAGGCAGATCGTTTGAAAGGAATGTGCGCAATGCTATCAAAAGAAAAAATGGCCAGAATCAATGAATTGGCCAAAAAAGCAAAAGCGACTGGATTAACAGAAACAGAGGCAAAAGAACAAAGTAGTTTAAGAAGCGAGTATTTAGCTGTGTTTCGTTCACAAATGCTCGACACTTTAACAAATACTAAAATCATTGACCCATTAGGAAATGATGTTACTCCAAAAAAAATTAAAGATAGAAAAAAACATAAACTTCACTAACCATCAGGAATACAGCTAATTGTATTCCTTTTTCTACATATATAATGGCTCACTGTGTCAAAATAAGTAAAAAAGTGCATTTTAAATCTAATTCAGAGGTAAATTGTTGAATAAATGGCCATTGAAATATAATATTAATGGTGTGTTTATTATCCTAGAGATCAAGAAAGGATGTAATTGATGTTTAATTCTATTGATGAATTATCAGTAACAACGATTCGTACGCTTTCAATCGATGCAATCGAGAAGGCAAATTCAGGACATCCAGGCATGCCGATGGGGGCAGCCCCAATGACCTATACATTATGGACAAGGTACATGAACCATAATCCGAAAAATCCACATTGGTTTAACCGTGACCGCTTCGTTCTATCTGCAGGACATGGGTCGGCACTTTTATACAGCATGCTCCATTTATCCGGCTATAATCTATCAATGGATGACCTAAAACAATTCCGCCAATGGGGAAGTAAGACGCCAGGACATCCAGAGTATGGACATACAGAAGGGGTAGAAGCTACTACCGGACCACTTGGTCAAGGGATTGCAATGGCTGTTGGTATGGCAATGGCAGAGCGTCATCTTGCAAGCGTCTATAATAAGGATAATTATGAACTTGTCAATCATTTTACATACAGTATTTGTGGCGACGGTGACTTGATGGAGGGTGTTTCTGCCGAGGCAGCATCTCTTGCCGGACACTTGAAATTAGGTAGATTAGTGGTTCTTTATGATTCCAACGATATTTCACTTGATGGTGATTTGAATAAGTCATTCTCGGAAAGTGTAAAAAATCGCTTTGAATCTTATGGGTGGCAATATCTTCGTGTCGAAGATGGCAACAATTTTGAGGAAATTGCAAAGGCACTTGAAGAATCCAGAAGCGACCTTGAAAGACCAACCATGATTGAAGTAAGAACAACAATCGGGTATGGTTCACCAAACCGTGCCGGAACATCTGGCGTTCACGGGGCACCGCTTGGAGCGGATGAACTAAAGCTTACGAAAGAAGCTTATAAATGGACATTTGAAGAAGATTTCCATGTACCAGACGAAGTATATGAAAACTTCAAGAATCTGATCGTTGAAAATGGGGCGAAGAAGGAAAAGGAATGGAATGACCTGTTTGCCCAGTATAAAAATGAATATCCTGAATTGGCCGAACAGCTCCAGTTAGCTTTAAGTAATGAGCTTCCAGAAGGCTGGGATAAGGACGTTCCTGTTTACAGCGAAGGAAAGGGGCTAGCTACCCGTGCTTCTTCTGGTGAAGCGTTAAACGGAATTGCGAAAAATCTGCCGTTCTTTGTCGGGGGCTCTGCTGACCTTGCTGGTTCCAATAAAACGATGATTAAAGGCACTAAGGATTATATGCCTGGAAGCTATGAAGGGCGCAACTTCTGGTTTGGTGTTCGTGAGTTTGCGATGGGCGCTGCGATGAATGGTATGGCTCTGCACGGTGGGTTAAAAGTATTTGGCGGTACATTCTTTGTATTCTCTGATTACTTGCGTCCAGCCATCCGTCTTGCTGCCTTAATGGGCTTACCTGTAACCTACGTCTTTACACATGACAGTATTGCTGTTGGAGAAGATGGCCCAACACACGAGCCGATTGAACAACTTGCCGCACTACGGGCAATGCCAGGTCTTTCGCTTATTCGTCCGGCTGATGGCAATGAAACAGCTGCAGCCTGGAAGCTGGCAGTTGAGTCGACCAATAAACCGACTGCACTCGTGTTAACTCGTCAGGATTTGCCGACATTAAAAGGTACTGAAGAAAATGCCTATGATGGTGTATCAAAAGGTGCATATGTTGTTTCCCCTGCTGATAAAGAAACACCTGACGCTCTGCTTTTAGCTGCCGGTTCTGAGGTAAGCCTAGCGGTCGAAGCGCAAAAAACTCTTGCTGGAGATGGAATTCACGTATCTGTTATCAGCATGCCGTCTTGGGATCGCTTTGAACAACAGTCTCAGGAATACAAAGATTCAGTTCTTCCGAAAAGCGTGAAGAAACGCCTTGGCATTGAAGTTGGCGCATCCTTCGGCTGGCATAAATACACTGGGGATGAAGGCGATGTTTTGGCCATTGATAAATTTGGCGCATCTGCACCTGGTGAAAAGATTATGGAAGAATACGGCTTCAGTGTAAATAACGTCGTTGCCCGCGTAAAGGCACTATTACAAAAATAATTATTACAGTGAGAGAATGGACTACGGTCCGTTCTCTCTTTTTTTTACAAAAATATGAACAATGAAAAAATATGCAGGAAATCGTATAAACTCTGTCGAATTACTTAGGGATATAGCAAATCGACAAAATTAGTGAAAGTTTTTGCCGCGGTAAGACAAATGTTTCCGGTCTCTTTTTTTATAATGGATAAAAGGGATGTCTGTGAAGGAGAGGTCTAAGTGAGAAAATATCAGCTTTATTTAATAGAAGATGAATTTGCTACCCATTACTTCGGACGAGAGCGCGTGTTTTTTCAACTCTTCAAGGAATATCAACAAGCAAAAGGGGAACTTGAATTTATTATAGAGCGGCAAATTGCCTTTATTACAAAGAAGTTAGAAGTATTAAAGATCCATCAGCTGATTCAAAAGCAGCTTGGAAAGACAAAGGGATTTAAAGCTGACCATGGTGCATATACAATCCAATTAAGTGGGAAATTAAGTATAGCAAAATTAGAAGTGTATCAGGATTTAATCACAGTCGAGGCAGAAGGAAGCTATGAAGCGGAAACGGCTTTTTTCGAGGTTTTGAGAAAATCCGAAGCATCCTTTCTAGCCATCGACTTGGAACATGAACGTTTCGGCTGGTTAAAGCCAATTAAAGAAAGAAAATTTGTTTAAATAAAACGAGATATTGTCTTATCCCGTTTTATTTAGTAAACTGTAGTATGGTAGACAACATGAAGGAGGAAATTTGAATGTGGGGTTATATTCTAGTTGGTATACTGGCACTTGCAGCTGGTATAGCGCTAGGATTTTTCATCGCTCGTAGATATATGATGAGCTACTTAAAGAAAAATCCGCCAATTAATGAGCAAATGCTGAAAACAATGATGATGCAGATGGGTCAAAAGCCATCGCAGAAGAAAATTAACCAAATGATGAACGCGATGAATAAGCAATCAAAATAAGTTGGTACAAGCACTCATGTCCAAATGGGTGCTTTTTTCTGTCTATAGCTGTCTTAATCTTTATTATTTTAGAAATATTTGATAAAATAAATACCTCGGTAAGCGAAATAATAGAGAGAGAAATGGTTTTAGGAAGTCTAATGATGTCGGGGGAAAGAGTATGAAAGTATTTTTACATTTGGGTTGGTTTTTTAAACAGGAGAAAAAAGCGTATATATCAGGCGTTTTTCTATTATTATTGGTCGCCTTGCTACAGGTGCTGCCGCCAAAGATCATCGGAATTATTGCCGACCATATTAATGATGGAACGATGACAAAGGGCCTATTGTTACAATGGGTCTTAGTGCTGATAGGTATTGGGGTCGGCATGTATGGCCTTCGATATTATTGGAGAATTATGATTTTTGGCTCAGCCGTGAAATTAAGTAAAATACTACGAAACCGGCTTTATCATCATTTTACCAATATGTCTCCGTCGTTTTATCAAAAAAACCGGATAGGCGACCTTATGGCCCATGCCACGAATGATTTGGCTGCCATCCAACAAACGGCAGGGGCCGGAGTGCTTACCCTTGTTGATTCATTATCAACCGGAGGCTTTGTCATCATTGCGATGGCCTTTACGATTAGTTGGAAACTGACGTTAATCTGTCTGATCCCCATGCCATTTATGGCAATGTTGACCAGTTGGTTTGGGACGATGCTGCATAAAAGCTTTTACAAGGCACAGGAGGCGTTCTCCTCCTTAAATGATAAAACCCAGGAGAGCATCATGGGGATTAAGGTAATAAAAACCTTTGGCCAGGAGCAGGAGGACATTGAGGACTTTCGCAAGCAGTCGCAGGATGTGGTCCATAAAAATATTATTGTGGCCAAAATCGATTCACTCTATGACCCTACCATATCTATTATTGTAGGAATCTCATATTTCTTGGCGATTGTGTTTGGGGCAAAGTATGTTCTTGCAGGTGAACTGACAATCGGTGAATTAATTGCGTTTACCACCTATTTGGGCTTGCTAATTTGGCCAATGCTGGCATTTGGCTGGCTGTTCAATATCGTCGAGCGCGGCCGGGCTTCTTATGACCGTGTGGCCGCCTTGCTGCGAGAAAAGGTTGAAATCAGAGACCGTGAAGATGCGCTCGATTTAGTCCCTAACGGTGATTTGGACTATAAAATTGCAGACTTCACGTACCCTGGGGAAACACGGCCGATTCTACAGGATGTTTATTTTTCACTTAAACGCGGTGAAACCTTGGGAATTGTCGGTAAGACAGGAGCAGGAAAAACAACACTATTGAAACTGTTGATTCGCGAGTTTGAAGGTGAACACGGGGAGATCAGCTTCGGTGGAAACAAACTTCAAAATTACAAGCTTGAAAAATTGCGCGAGGCCATCGGCTACGTGCCGCAGGACCATTTTCTATTTTCAGCTACCGTTGCAGAGAACATCGCTTTTACGAATCCGTTTGCAACACATGAGGAGATTGAACATGCTGCTAAATTGGCCAATATTCATGAAGACATCCTTCAATTTACAGATGGCTATCAAACCGTCGTGGGCGAGCGCGGGGTTTCCTTATCAGGCGGTCAAAAACAACGAATTTCTATTGCCCGTGCACTATTGATGAATCCCGAAGTTTTGATTCTTGATGATTCCCTTTCAGCAGTTGATGCGAAAACCGAGGAAGCGATTCTTTCTTCATTAAGGAAAAATCGGGAAGGGAAAACCACCATCATTACCTCGCACCGGCTCAGTGCGATTCAGCATGCCAATCTAATCATCGTTCTTGAGGGAGGCCGCATTATCGAAAGAGGCACCCATGAAGAATTGATGAATGGTGAGGGATGGTATAAGGAAATGTATTTGCGCCAGCAGCTAGAAGAGTTGGTTGAGCTGGGGGGACAATAAAATGGATGAAAAAATAGAGCTATCAGGACGCGAACAAAGAAAGGTATTATTCCGTTTGCTTTCCTATACAAAACCACATAAAAAAATGATTGGATGGGCCTTTTTGCTGTTGGTATTAACGACAGTAGGGGATATTGTCCTGCCGTTACTAGTAAAAATCTTTCTCGACGATTATTTAACACCAGGCAACCTTGAATTCAAGCCGCTGCTAATACTTGGTAGTACCTACATGGGAATCCAAATTGTCAAAGGCATCCTGTTGTTTTTTCAATTGGTGAAATTCCAGGAAATTGCCTTATATATCATCCAGCAGCTACGGATTGACGTTTTTTCAAAAGTACAGGCGCTTGGCTTGAAATATTTTGATAAAACGCCAGCAGGCAGTATCGTTTCGAGGGTGACGAATGATACCGAAGCGATTAAAGATATGTTCGTAACGGTCATTTCAACGTTTATTCAGAGTGGATTCCTGCTGTCGGGCATTTTTATTGCCATGTTTATACTAAACGTGAAACTGGCGTTGTTCTGCGTAATTATTATACCAATTTTGATTTTTGTAATGGCATTATATCGAAAATTAAGCGCGCGCTATTATTTGGATATGAGGGAAAGACTGAGCCAGTTGAATGCCAAGTTAAGCGAATCACTACAGGGGATGGCCATTATCCAGGTATTCCGTCAAGAAAAGCGCCTGCGACAAGAATTTGGCAGTATCAATGACAAACACTATCAGGCAGGAATGAAGAATATTAAAATTGATGGACTGCTGTTAAGACCCGCCATCGATTTGATTTACATTTTTGCTCTGATTATTGTATTGAGCTATTTTGGCATTACGTCGTTTGAGACTTCTGTGAAAATTGGTGTCATCTATGCGTTTATCAACTATTTGGACCGCTTCTTTGAACCGGTTAACCAAATGATGATGCGGCTTTCGCTATTCCAGCAGGCCATTGTTGCCGGGTCTAGGGTATTTAGGCTGCTTGACGAAGAGGAACTGTCACCTAGCCAACAGGAACAACAAACCCAGACGATCCAACAAGGGAAAATTGAATTTAATAATGTAAGTTTTTCTTATGATGGTAAGCGCGATGTGTTAAAAAATATCTCGTTCACAGCTAATCCGGGTGAAACGGTCGCACTGGTTGGCCATACCG
This sequence comes from Neobacillus sp. B24, assembly GCF_055381825.1. Taxonomy (NCBI): domain Bacteria; kingdom Bacillati; phylum Bacillota; class Bacilli; order Caryophanales; family Bacillaceae; genus Neobacillus; species Neobacillus sp. B24. Next base: position 2,121,709 of record NZ_AP035777.1, read on the forward strand.
GCAGCGGTAAAAGTTCTATTATTAATCTGATGATGCGGTTCTACGAATTTGAACGAGGTGAAATCCTGATTGACGGGGAATCAATCCGCAACTATTCAAAGCATGACCTAAGGGACAAATTAGGGCTTGTTTTACAAGACCCATTCCTGTTCTTTGGAACTGTCAAGGATAATATCAGATTGCACGATAATTCGATGAGTGATGAACAAATCGAAGAAGCGGCAAAATTCGTGCAGGGGAATACGTTTATCGATAAGCTAGAAGATGGCTATAACCATCGAGTAGTGGAGCGGGGTTCTACTTTTTCAAGCGGTCAGCGGCAATTGATTGCCTTTGCAAGGACGATCGCCGCCAATCCAAAGGTTTTGGTGCTTGATGAAGCGACGGCCAATATTGATACAGAAACCGAAGAAGCGATTCAGACCGCACTTGCCAAGATGAGAAAAGGGCGGACAACCATCGCGATTGCCCACCGGCTGTCGACGATTCAGGATGCGGATTTAATTCTGGTGCTGCACCAAGGGGAAATTGTCGAGCGCGGGACGCATCAGGAACTGTTGGCACATGGCGGACTCTACCATAAAATGTACCTGCTGCAAAACGGGTTGATAGAAGCGATTAATTAATAGAAAAAGCCTGGGTACTTACCCAGGCTTTTTCCTATATCACGAGGAAACTTTTGTTAAAAAGATTCGATTATATTCATTTAGTAGGTGATCCAGTTCTTGGCTGTAACGAATAACGACGGTGGAGGTCAAGCCGTTGGCACTTGCTGCTTTAATCAATTCAGCACGCTTTTTTTCAATAAGAGTAACTAAATCCTGTTTGATCACGGCCGCTGTCCTTTCTGGAAAACTCCTAAACTTTGGAAAAAATAAGAGAATTAAAGACTACTAAATTTGCACTGTTTTACTAGTATACCCTAACTTGTAAATTATTTCAAAGGTATATGTCAATAAATACCCATTTTAAGAATTTTTTTATAATTAGAAAATTCCACACATTTTTGGAAAAATGAACAGCGACACAAAATGTTCATGTTAATCATTATCAATTAGGGAAAAGATTTGTTAGAATGAAAGGGTATCAACTACTGTGGGAGTGTTAATATGTCTGATGTAAATATATTTATGGCGTTTGGAGCAGGTTTTTTAAGCTTTATTTCGCCTTGCTGCTTGCCGTTATATCCCGCCTTTTTATCATACATAACCGGAATGTCAGTCGGGGAGCTAAAAGGTGAAAATGCGATGCTTCAAAGACGCAGCATGCTGCATACTTTATTTTTCCTGATCGGTTTTTCCGTCATCTTTATCGCTATTGGCTTTGGAACGACCTTTGTCGGCAGCTTTTTCAGAGAATACAAAGATTTAATCCGTCAGCTTGGGGCCATTTTTATTGTGTTCTTCGGCTTAATGATTGTCGGCATCTTGAAACCTGAATTTTTAATGAAGGATCGAAAAATTGAATTTAAAAATCGCCCGTCAGGCTATATTGGCTCAAGTTTAATCGGGATGGCCTTTGCGGCCGGCTGGACACCGTGTACCGGGCCGATTCTTGGCTTCGTTATTTCACTGGTAGCAACCAATCCAGGTTCAGGTGTTATGTACATGATTGCCTATTCACTAGGATTTGCGATTCCGTTCTTCATCTTATCGTTCTTTGTCGGCCGGATGAATTGGATTAAGAAACACAGTGTCAAAATCATGAAAATTGGCGGCTACATTATGATTATTATGGGTATCGTGTTATTCTTTGACTGGATGACTAAGATCATTCAGATTTTATCACCGTTATTTGGCGGATTTCAAGGCTTCTAAAAACCATATTGGAATAATCCATATGGTTTTTCCTTTTTTTTGTCTTTGTTACACGTGGTTTTCAATATTGGCAGCAGAAATACAGTGAAAAATAATAACTATTTTTAATGTTTTGAGCTATAATGTTTAGTGAAATTATTTATATAAAAGGAAGAAGGACTTCAATTGAATTACGTGGTGATTTCTTCAATTGGCGCTGTATTTATGGGTTTTTTCGCTTTGTTCGTGCGAATGAAGGCTGCTAAGAAACCAACAAATGTGAAAAAAATAATTATGCCGCCGGTGTTCATGTCGACTGGAGCATTCATGTATCTGGTACCGCAATTCAGATTGACGCCGTTGGAAATTGTTGAGGCCGTCGTGGTGGGCATGTTATTTTCCATTTTATTAATTAAAACCTCAAAATTCGAGATCCGAGATCATGATATTTATTTAAAAAGGTCCAAAGCGTTTGTTTTTATCTTAGTTGGATTATTAGTTTTCCGGCTTGCATTGAAGTCAATCTTGAGTGCAAGTATTGATATTGGCCAACTGAGCGGGATGTTCTTCTTACTGGCTTTCAGCATGATTGTGCCATGGCGTGTGGCTATGTACCGTTCCTATAAAAAGCTTCAACGGGAACTTCAATAAAAACTGACTCTTTCAAGGGTCAGTTTTTTTGTATGAATTTTCGCGAGCGCGGATATATCAAGAATATCGCGGATATAATTATTTTTTCGCGGATATATGCACAACAATCGCAGATATATTGAAGAATAGCGCGGATATATTAAATAATGTAAGAAAAAAGTAGTTAATATTCCCCGAAAAGTCCCCAAAAAGAAAAAAACCGTCTTGATCATGACGGTTTTTAGAATAAATGCTCATACGGTGCAACATCAATACTGTTTTCAAACAACTTTTTTCGTAAAAATTTATGATCTCGTTTCGGTGTTGCCTGGATATACCCGCGAATCACCAAATCCTCGGTGATTCTTGGAACTTTTTCCTTAATTGCTAGTTCGCCAATCTTACCGGCAATCTTGTGACGGGCTACATCGCGGAATAAATCAGGAACAGGGCTCACCAAGTCCTCTAACAGAGCCTTTTCATCCGGCCCCCATAAATGGCGCGATTCGTTAACGTAATATTCTTCCCAATCCATAACGGATTTGCCATCTTCTTTTGGCATCTTTTTCAAAAACTTACGGAACATAAAAAAGCCGCCAATCGCCATCATAACCACTAAAAAAACAACCCAAAACAGGATGAACCATAAAAACCAGCCATGAAGCTCAGACATACCAATTCACCTACAAAAACGTTTATTCAGTTTATTATAGTCTGTTTTTTGGCCAACTGACAAGTAATCACGATAGTAGAAGGGGAAGGAATCAAAAAAAACGCACAATCACTGTGCGTTTTGAAGTATGTATTCTTTTGGCGGGACCGCCTGGGAATCGAACCCAGCAGACCTGGCACGCAGGTCTCGTGCAGTTTTGAAGACTGAGGAGGACACCAGTACCCCACTCGGCCCCGTAAATAGGATTAACACTTGTAACACTATATTACTATGGATAATAGTAATAATCAATAAATCGACTTTAATTGTCATTTTTTCGACATGATTTCTGCTAAACCACATTAGAGGCAAAAAAAGAATATATTCGGGAAAAACAACCTATCTAGCAGGATTTCCCAACTGCAAAAAAACTATGATTTTTCACGAAAAATATCTTGACTCTAATAAATAAACTGTGGTAAAATAAAAAAATTTGATAAAAATCAAGTTATATGATATACTTAAAAAGGTTCAAAATTCGGAGGTGTTGTAGTTTGTTTCAAATTGGTGATTTCATTATTTATCCAATGCAGGGAGCAGGGGTTATTGAGGCTATAGAAGAAAAGGAAGTCTTAGGTAAGAAACAACAGTATTATGTTATAAACCTGGCAAGCAGCAAAATGCAAGTCATGATTCCTATCGGAATGGAAAAGAAATCGGGGATTCGCTTAGCTGCTGATAAACCTACGCTTCGAAAAGTATTGAATATTTTCTATAATGGGCAAACCGATACTAGTCTTTCCATGAAAGAAAGATACAAAATTAACTTCGAGAAATTTAGAACAGGTAATATTATAGACGGAGCGGAAGTAGTGCGGGATTTAATGCGCATTAATAAAAATAAGCCTCTTAACCAAAATGAAAAGCATCTGCTAGAGAATGCACGGAAGATTTTTATTAGTGAATTAAGTTTTATTAATGGTATTACTGTAAATCAGGCAAATGATTTGTTAAGCCAACAAGTCGTTTAAGTCCATATTATGGTCAGCGGTTATTGTCCAAAGTTCTGACCAGCTTTTCCTTTTTTTAAAATGATTCAACATCATTTTTTTTTATGTCTCCACATCTTAAAAAATTGTTTAAGCCTCGTTTTTATCATTCTGATTTAATAAGGTGTTTTTTATAGAAACTGCGGATATGAATAAGTTCCCTAAAAAAATAGTAGTGTTTCCTTGTAATTTGTTTCAAATAATGTTATCTTTATAAAGAATTATTTTTGTTCAGTGTTAAGATTAGTAAAAGATTAACTTTCGTCTTAATGATCACTGAGATCAAGGATAGTATTACAATGTGTGTAAGTACACACTAGGAGGCAACAAACATGGAAAATGGTAAAGTAAAATGGTTTAATGCAGAAAAAGGTTTCGGATTCATCGAGCGTGAAGGTGGAGAAGACGTATTCGTTCACTTCTCAGCTATCCAAGGCGAAGGTTTCAAAACTCTTGAAGAAGGTCAATCTGTGACTTTTGACGTTGAGCAAGGTCAACGTGGAGCACAAGCTGCTAACGTTCGTAAAGCTTAATAACAGATAATATAAGACATACTCTTGCATAAGAGTATGTCTTTTTTATTTTCCCCATATATTTAATAAAATAAAAAACCCCACTCAGTTATGAGCAGGGAAAATAAAACGGTAAATCAAATGGTATAGAAAGTATAACATAGAAAACTAAAAACACCTAACCTATACTTACTTCCCTGTTAATTGGGCTTTCTTCTGTTCAACTGCCTTAAGGTCAAAGCGGTCGGCATTCATTACCTTAACCCAGGCAGCGATAAAGTCACGGACAAACTTCTCTTTGTTATCATCCTGAGCATATACTTCTGCAATGGAACGGAGGACGGAGTTTGAACCAAATACGAGGTCTACTCGAGTCGCTGTACGCACTACTTCACCAGTTTGGCGGTCGCGTCCTTCATAGACAACTCCATCTACAGGCTTCCAAGCCACTCCCATATCAAGCAAGTTCACAAAGAAGTCGTTTCTGAGTTTACCTACAGAATCGGTGAATACGCCGTGTGCAGTGCCGCCATAGTTTGTACCCAGAACACGCATACCGCCAATAAGAACGGTCATTTCCGGTGCTGTAAGGTTTAATAGTTGTGCTTTATCAATTAGCAGCTCTTCCGGACTTACACTGAACTGCTGCTTTTGATAATTTCGGAAACCATCAGCGACAGGCTCCAGCACTTCAAAGCTTTCTGCATCTGTTTGTTCTTGGGTTGCATCACCGCGTCCAGGAGCAAACGGAACCTTTACATCAAAGCCTGCATCTTGGGCTGCTTTTTCAATTGCAGCACTACCGCCTAGTACAATCAAATCGGCCAAGCTGACTTCTTTTTCGAAATCCTTCTGAATCCCTTCCAGTACTTGAAGAACTTGTGCCAGTTGTTCAGGTTGATTCACTTCCCAATCCTTTTGTGGTGCAAGACGGATTCGGGCACCATTGGCACCGCCGCGATGGTCTGATCCGCGATAGGTACTGGCAGAAGCCCATGCAGTGGTTACTAGCTTGCTAACTGTTAATCCTGAGTCTAAGATTTTCGCTTTAAGCTCGGCAATATCAGCATCTGTTAAATCATAATTTCCAGCTGGTACAGGATCCTGCCAGATGAAATCTTCTTCCGGAACTTCCGGACCGAGATATCTTGCTTTAGGACCCATATCACGGTGTAACAGCTTGAACCAGGCGCGGGCAAATACATCGGCAAACTCTTCTGGATTCTCATAAAAACGACGAGCAATTTTCTCGTATATTGGATCATGACGCAAGGCCATGTCAGCAGTGGTCATCATCGTTGGCACTTTAATCGATGGATCTTCCACATCTGGGGCAAGATGCTCCTCAGCAGGGTCGACAATAAGCCACTGCCATGCTCCTGCAGGACTCTTTGTCAGCCACCATTCATAACCAAACAATAGCTCAAAATAGCCATTATCCCACTGTGTTGGGTTAGCGGTCCATGCACCTTCAATACCGCTACTGATTGTGTCACGGCCTTTACCGGAGCCGTATGAGTTTATCCAGCCTAAGCCTTGTGCTTCAATAGGAGCAGCTTCTGGCTCTCTGCCAACGTGAGAAGCATCACCTGCACCGTGTGCCTTACCAAAAGTATGGCCGCCGGCAATGAGCGCAACCGTTTCTTCGTCGTTCATTCCCATTCGTGCAAAGGTTTCACGAATGTCGCGACCCGAGGCTATCGGATCCGGCTTACCGTTTGGACCTTCAGGATTAACATAGATAAGTCCCATTTGAACAGCAGCGAGAGGATTTTCAAGGTTACGATCGCCAGTATAACGATTATCACCGAGCCATTCTGTTTCATTACCCCAATAGATGTCTTCTTCTGGATGCCAAATGTCTGCACGTCCTGCTCCAAAACCGATTGTCGGGCCACCCATATCTTCTATGGCAACATTACCTGCTAGTACAAGCAAGTCGGCCCACGAAATCTTGTTACCATACTTTTGCTTAATTGGCCAAAGAAGTCGTCGGGCTTTATCCAAGCTTGCATTGTCAGGCCAGCTGTTAAGTGGAGCAAAGCGCTGGTTGCCCGTTCCGCCGCCGCCACGGCCATCGCCGGAACGATATGTACCGGCAGCGTGCCATGACATCCGGATAAAGAAAGGACCATAATGGCCATAGTCAGCAGGCCACCAATCTTGACTGGTTGTCATGAGTTCACGAAGATCCTGCTTAAGTGCAGCGTAGTCTAACTTTTTAAATTCCTCTGTATAATCAAAGTCTTCTCCCATTGGGTTCGATTTTTTGTCATGTTGACGAAGAATATTCAAATTTAACGCGTTGGGCCACCAGTCCCGATTTGTTGTACCACTAGATTTGACACTAGTTGCACCGCCGTGAAACGGGCATCCCTCGATGTTGCCATTGTGTTTAGCATCCATATTTTTTCATCTCTCCTTTTATGTAAATTTATAAATATATATAATTATGTATCTAGTTTTAAAAACTATGACACATTAATTATAATAATTATTAAATGCTATTTATAATAATTATTATATAGTCATTATAATAAATTATTAACTATAAAAAGTCTAGAATAATGAGAATAAAAATTTTTACAAGGTACAAGAAGAAATATCATGTTGTTGAAATGGAGTATTAAAGTTTCATAGGTGTGTAGTGAGTAATGTCTTAGAAGAATGATTGGCAGAGATAATGGAAATGGATAAAAAGGTTTTAGGGAATTTCCCTATATTACCATTATAAAGAAACAGCTTGTTATAAGGCAAGTTATATGGATTTGTATTGCTGGAAAAAGAGCTGGAACTTAATCCCGTAATGCAGATGATGCATAGGAAGAAGCACCGCCTTTTTTTTGTTTCCTTTTGAAATTTTTCGTTGGACATGAATATTCTATAGTACGATTCATGTAAATTTTTTCGAAAGGATGATTCTGTTGGCAAAAAAAGCAAACAACAACAAAAAGAAGAGCAATACTGCATCTAAGAGTGGAAATAACAAAAATAATAATTCAAAAACAAATCAAAAGAATAAGAAAAAATGAATGAAAAGTGCGTCGATTCATCAGATCCCTTAGAGCATTAAAAAAGGAGGTTTCCTTTATTTAATGCTGTGAAAGGGGCTTTTTTTGTAGAAGGGACGGCTTTTTACAACTAAAAGAAGTGATATTAAAAGCGATGAAGATTGCTTGTGCCAATAACAAATGAAGACTGAACTATGTTGTCGGGATTCTTAGAAATTGGGAAAATGAATCTTTACTGACGGTGGAGGATATTGATTTGTATGATGAGTATCAAAAGTCTGTAGGTAAAACTCGGCCCTCAACACAATCGTTATCCGGCGGAAGAGCGATACCAGCTGGATTTATACTTGACCTTACGGCAGGTGAAGAATCGGAGCGGAGCAAAAACGAGCTTTAGGTACAATGCGATGTATTGAAAAGGGGTTAATGTTCACGAAATCTAAATGATTATCATTTGCCAGCAGCCTATGTACAGCGAAAAAAGTCATATAATGGAGTTAATAGTTACTCGATTTTTCATGGAAATGGAGTTGGCAAAAGCATGAAGCATGTTGTCATTACGGGGAGTACAAGAGGAATTGGTTATGGACTGGCTAGAGAATTTTTACGGGCAGGCTGCAGGGTCATGATAAATGGACAATTACAGAAAAGTGTTGATACTGCATTGCAAAGTCTAAGAGAAATGTATCCTGATATTGTAGAAGGGTTTGCTGTAGCAGTACATAAACGGGAAGAAATGGAGCAATTGTGGAATTACGCTGAAGAACATTTTGGCACGATCGATATTTGGATCAATAATGCTGGCATTGATCAAGAGCGGAGGTACTTCTGGGAACTAGACGAAGAGGCCTATGATAAAGTTATTCATACTAACCTAAAAGGTGTTATGAATGGCTGTCATGTTGCTTTCAATCACATGTTAAAACAAGGCTACGGCCAAATCTTTAACATGGAGGGCTTCGGCAGCAATGGGATGATGCGCGAAAAGATGACTTTGTATGGAACATCTAAAAGTGCCGTCAGCTATTTTACCCGCTCACTGGCAATTGAAGCCAAGCAGACAAATATAAAAATGGGCACGCTTAGTCCCGGAATGGTAGCAACTGATTTTTTACGGAAATCCCTTGATGAACAGAACCGGAAAATTTTCAATATCCTGGGTGATAAGGTTGAACCGGTAACGAAATTCCTTGCGGAGAAAGTCCTTGAGAATCAAAACAATAATGCAAAGATTCAATGGCTGACCAAACCGAAAGTCATGTGGCGATTTGCTAGGTCGATATTTAGTAAGCGGGATATTTTTAATTAAACATTGATGGGTTAGATGTAAGGTGTGGTCATACTCTAGTAACATTAATTAAATTAATTTATATCGGATGAAATAGGATATTAGTAAAAACATAGGACTTATCAGTTTATATTCCTATAGTAGAATTATAAAATAAAGGGAGCACGATGATAAAACGAATGAATGGAAGGAAGTGCTCACCTTGGATCAAAAGTTCGCAGGTCATACTTTGTTACAATCTGTACCATTTGGAAATGAAATGTTGGCCAGCCGGTTAGTGATGGCTCCAATGACTAGAATGTTTTCTCCAGAAGGTATCCCGGGAGAAAATGTTGCACAATATTACCGTAAACGTGCAGAGAATGGGATTGGGCTCATTATAACTGAAGGGACGGCGATAGATCACCCAGCAGCAGTCATGAGCCCCGATATTCCCCGTTTTTATGGTGAGGAAGCTTTAAATGGCTGGGCAAATGTAGTGAATGAAGTTCACGAAGCAGGTGGCAAAATCATTCCACAATTATGGCATGTAGGCGCTGCCCGAAAAGCAGGCAGTGAACCAAATATTGACGCACCTCCTGTCAGTCCGTCTGGATTTACTTTAAGAGGCCAGAGAAATGAGAAAATAAAGGCTTTAACGAAAGAAGAAGTTGCTGAAATGATTGAGGCCTACGCCGAAGCAGCAGCAAATGCGAAGCGCATCGGCTTTGACGGAATTGAGTTGCATGGTGCACACGGATACTTAATTGATCAATTTTTTTGGGAACTAACAAACAAACGTGAGGATGAGTATGGCGGGGAGTTAGGAGAGCGGACCAAATTTGCAGCAGATATTGTTCGCGCCTGCCGGAAAGCAGTCGGGCCTGATTTTCCAATAGTCTTCCGTTATTCACAATGGAAAGGAACCGATTATCAAGCTAAATTAGCTAACAACTCTCATGAGCTTGAAGGATTGCTCACCCCATTGGCTGAGGCTGGTGTAGATATTTTCCACTGCTCTACAAGACGGATATGGGAACCTGAATTTAAAGAAGAAGATCCATCGTTAACCTTAGCCGGCTGGACAAAACGAATTACCGGCAAGCCAACGATTGCGGTCGGTTCTGTCGGAATTAACCGCGCTTATTTAAGCAATCAGGATAATGATCAAGTCACAATTGAAGATAATCTCAAAATTGTGGATGAAAAAATCATAGCAGGCGAATTTGACTATGTAGCAGTTGGCCGTGCCATATTAGCTGATCCAGAATGGGCAGTAAAACTCAAAAATGGTCATCTTAATAGAGTAGTGCATTATACGAAGGAATCCGAGCAATACCTGATTTAATTACAGGAATCTTTGATATAAATAGTTTCTCTCCTTGAATAGTGTAGATGATTTTGACAACTTTTCTTATTAATCAGCACCTTCCAAACTAAATGGCATGGTGCTGTTCCTTTTACAGAAAACCATACTTATGATACGGACCTCCGTAGGGTATTTATTTAATGCTATTAAACTATGTTTCCAATTTCTCCAAATTTATTTATATTTTAAGAAATAGTTGTAAAAGATTACCAATTATTGTAGTGTATTTATATATTCATCATATACCTTTTATAATAAGGCTTTTTTGGCAATCCTTACTATATGGAGGTGATACGATGAACAAGGAGGATGAAAACGATATGACTACGCCACCTCCGGCTATCGAAAATGATCAGGGGCTTTCGTTTGAAGAAAAACTAAAACAGCTCACAACGCCAATTCAAACAATTGGAATTGGTGAAAATTCAGACCAAATCTGCCGCGAAGTTAGAGGAAAAGAATAATGACTATTCAATACCTTGAAGATTATTGCATCGCCGGAAAAGATTGTTCTAGAGATGCTTTTTTATTGATACAAATTACCTAATCGCCTTTGTAAACCAGCCGAGCTCTTGCACTAATGGATAGTCTTGATCCAAATCTTAAGGGTATTATTGAACATATTATCGGTGGCCCCATAAATTTTGATGCAATCCATAGTACGAAATAGGCTGTAAAGTTCACAAAAGCAAGAAGTATATACCATTACGTAGTAATGGTAAATTGAATTTTAAACTATTATCTGCTTCATTACCAACCGCACGGTGAACTTTTCACTGGTGCGTTTTTTTGTTTATTCTGTCTACGCATATTGGTTCATTTACAGTCCGCTTTTCTTTCAAGAAAACTTCATTTACCATCGCCCAATGTACGCAGTAATATTCACTGTTCGTTTTTGTCTGTATTTCAAGTATAATGACTAGTATTCAGATTATGTATATGAAAATTCTTCGAGAGAAATCCTATAGATAAGCCGGATAATACAAAAAAACGAGGTTAATACATGAGTGAAACTAGATTTGAGGATTATCAGTTAAGCGATGAAATAAGAAGAGCTTTAGAGGTATTAAAATACGAAGCTCCGACAGAGGTTCAGCGTAAAGTCATTCCATTAGCATTGGCAAATCAAGATCTTGTCGTAAAATCTCAAACAGGCAGCGGCAAGACTGCGTCCTTTGGAATTCCGATATGCGAAATGATCCAATGGGAAGAAAAACTGCCACAGGTATTAATTCTTACACCAACCAGAGAACTCGCTGTTCAAGTCCGCGACGACATTACGAATATTGGAAGGTTTAAACGGATTAAAGCCATGGCAGTTTACGGAAAAGAACCTTTTACCAAACAAAAAGAAGAATTGAAACAAAAAACCCATGTAGTTGTTGGTACCCCAGGACGAGTTATCGATCATATTGAAAGAGGGACCCTGATTCTCGATAAAATAAAGTATCTCATTATAGATGAAGCCGATGAAATGCTTAATATGGGTTTTATTGATGAAGTCGAAGCCATTATCAATGAACTCCCTTTAAACAGAGTAACAATGGTATTTTCGGCAACATTACCAAAGGATGTTGAAAATCTCTGCCATAAGTATATGGAAAATCCGATTAATGTCGAGATTGAGGCTGCTGGGATCACAACAGAAACAATAGAACATCGTCTAATTGAAGTGAAGGAAGATGAAAAAATTTCACTCCTGAAAGACGTTACCGTCGTTGAAAATCCAGACAGCTGCCTTATATTTTGCCGGACAAAAGAACACGTTGATATGGTCTATTCCGAATTGGAAGAAGCCAATTATTCTTGTGAAAGACTCCATGGCGGATTAGAACAACAAGATCGGTTTGCTGTAATGGATGGTTTCAAAATGGGGAATTTCCGTTATTTAGTTGCCACCGACGTAGCAGCCCGAGGGATTGATATTGATAATGTGACACTTGTGATCAACTTTGATGTTCCAATGGAAAAAGAGAGTTATGTCCACCGGACAGGCCGAACCGGTCGTGCAGGAAACGAAGGAAAAGCGATTACGTTTGCGACACCTTATGAAGGGAAATTCGTTAAAGCGATTGAACGGTATATTGGCTTTGAGATTCCAATCATGGATGCACCTAAGCCACACGAAGTTGCTGATAAAAAAGCTGCTTTCGAAGAAAAAATCAGCGGCCGACGAGTCGTAAGAAATAATAAAACAGCCAGAATTAACCAAGATATCATGAAACTTTATTTTAGCGGTGGAAAAAAGAAGAAGCTACGAGCGGTAGATTTTGTTGGAACGATTGCGAAAATACCCGGAGTAACCGCCGATGATATTGGAATTATTACGATCCAGGACCAAATGTCCTATGTTGACATTCTGAACGGAAAAGGCTCTCTCGTTTTACAAGCGATGGAGAATACAACCATAAAAGGGAAGAAGCTAAAAGTTAGTAAAGCCCTAAAATAAATATACCTGAATTCTAGTGCCTGCCCCCCGACGATTTAAAGCGTTACTACGCCGGGGGGCAGGCATCATTTTTTGGCTGCATTTGCCGTCTATTATTATGTTAAGAAAATTTAAATTTACCAACCATCACGCAACTAGTTTATAATTAAAGGATGTCCATAAAAGGTAATAGGAGTCTTCTCAAATGCCACAGGGGACGGTTCTCCTGGTCGAAAAAGAACCACTAGAACCGTCCCCATGGCACCTATGACTCCAAGAAGATGTAAGTAGGTGAGTACAATCGATATTATTGAAACACGGGTAAGGGGTTTTATTGCAGATATTCAGCACCCTAAGCAAAGAAAGAAGATTAATAGTAACGATTTAGAATATCAGTTGCGCAAGCTAATGGATGATTATTTTGAAATGGATGGTTATTCGTTGTTTTATTCCGCAATCCAAACATTGCAGGGTGAAGGGCAGTTAAGCCCGATTCAAAATAACCAATACAATGGGAAAATACCATCACTTGCCTTATATTATTGGGTCAATAAAAAAGTTCAGGCCGATAAATGGGATCGTCTTGAGATGATGAAATTAAGTAACCAGTTTGATTTTTCCTATTATGAACGTCACCCCGAATGGCAGACGCAGGACGAATGGCAGCGAATCCAGAATGTCTATACTTTCCTTAAGTCCAGCCAGAAACGGGATATCGTGTCATTGGAAGAAAGAAGCCTCGAGCTCTTTGGCCATGAAAAGTTCTTGATTGATAGTGATAGCTTTCCTGATGGAAAAGGCTTTTTGACCAGGATTGGACTATCAGAAGACCAACTTAAAGTGGTAAACTACGGGGAGCCTTTTGTATTTTGGTTGAAACAAGGGAAAGAAATGAAAGATATTCAGAGAGTACTAATCGTCGAAAATCTATCATTCTTTCATACTTCTATTAAATTATTGGAAGATAATCAGCTCGATTATGAGCCGGAACTGATTATTTATGGGGAAGGCACGAAAATTGAACGGAGCTTTTCCTTTTTCTTTCGAATGTTTCCGCCAAAGCCTTATCTTTTCTACTACGCAGGAGATCTTGATGCAGCAGGTTACGGAATCCTCATTCGGCTCATCGAAAAATATCCAGAATGCAGTATTCAGCCTGCCTTGAAAATTTATCGGAAAATGCTCCAATGTCTAGACCAAAAAAATGACCAGAAACTGGGTCAAACCCAAAACCTCCAATACCGAGATATATTTTTTCAATGGTTTACAGATGAGGAGCAGGCACTATTAGGGCAATTATGGCAGGAAAATAAGCGAATCCCTCAAGAAGTCTTAACCGTTGAAACTTGGAGGCGATGGATGTGAACGAATCATGGGAAGGGTTTGCCCAGCGGATGCAACGATTAAATCCACTGTTTGAACTTGGCAGGGGAATGGACGTAGGCGAGCTCAAGCCACATATCCAAAGTATTCTCATGCAAGTGCTGCTTACGATCTTTTATCGGGAATTAAATGATGATGATCATCGAAGCAAATTAGATATCAAGTATATGGTGGAAGATTCTATTAAACAAATGAAGCTGTTGGCAGACGAAAAGCAAATTGAACGGATTACAAGCGGGCTTTTATATCAGGGAAAAGAAGAGTACAGCAAACCGTTTGAAGCCTTATATTACGATGAAATTAGGCAATCATGGGAAACCCAGGTCTTCCGTTATGTCACGATGGATGAAATTTATACGAATTTAGAGTTGGGCGGATCGATTGTTTATAAACTTACCGATGTCTCTCAGGAAATGATTTTTATGAGCAGGGAAATGGCGGAGGAATTCTCGATCACGATCGAACAGCTCTACAGTATGCAGCTCATAAAAAACGGTAATTTTCGGAAAGCTACCCGAAACCTCGATCACCTCATTTCACGGGTAAACCGCTTAATGGCTAAGGAGTTCACCTTCCAAAAGGAAATGATTAACAATCCCAAAATCTTGCTGATGGAAGCAGAATGGCAACGAGCCGACAATCGTGTTGAAATTGAAAAGCAATTTGAAGAAGAGAAAAATCACTTCCGGACGATTACGAAGATGATCGAAAAAACGAAACGAATCAATGAGGAGGATGAATCGATTCAAAAAGAATTAATGCTTCTCCAAGAAAAGATTGGCCATACAAGGCAGTTGCATGACCGTTTTGCCAAGCTGGTCATTCAAAATATTTCTTATGAGATGAAATTAAAAGCGGAAAATCCTTCCTTGTTTTGGGAAACCAGCCTGGTTTCATTTCGGGAACATTTTTATGAAAATTGGTTCATGAAGGAAGGGTTCAAACGTTTCGAGACAATCGAAACAGTCCTGTCTCCGTTATTTTCACCGAAGAATGATTTTATTTTGCCGCTTGATTGGATTTGGGGTGAGCAAGAATTTGATGAACAACAACTAAAGGATGCCGTAATCGAAGAAGAAGCGGAAGAAAGCATGATGCGTCCGCGGCTGACGAACTGGGATTCGGTTGTCAAGGCTTGGAGTTATGTTTTTCAGCATTTACAAACATACGGAGAGTTTTCATTGGCAGATTTATCCACGCTGCCATTAGAAGTGCAGGATTTATGGTTTGAAGAATCGGAGAGTATTGATTTATGGATGATGTTTGATAAAAAGCCGCTAAAGGTTCAAGTGCTGCACCGGAAAGTAGAAACATTAAGTGACGAGCGGGAAATTCTTCTTTTTAAATTAATGCAGGAATATCCACAATTTCAAATGTTTGAAGGCTTAAAACTGTATACAATGTTTGATCATCGAGCAGAGCCTCATCATTGGTATCAAATGAAAATTACCCCGTTTAAGATATGTGTAATGGAGGAAAAAAGATGAATGCAGAGTCAATCAAAAAAGCATCAGCTGTCTATTTTACTCTATTAAAAGATAAAGTAATTGACGAAAATAGCGAATATTTCCAAACGTATTTTGAGCCGGAAGTAAGACAGACTGTACTTTTAATGGCAGATGAATCAGGTACATATATAATTGAATCGCCTAAACGGATTCACTTAGTTGTCCAGCCCACCGGCTCTGTCTTTGCGACGAATTTTACCCATTTGAAGGACAAGCATAAGCAAATCGAAACGAAAAAGCACTTCCATCTGGTCAGTATTGTGATCATGGCATTTTTGGCTGCCATTGACAGCAACCAGGCCGCCAAAATTCGAACGAAGCGGGAAGGGATTAGCTATTATGCCATAGAGCGTCTTGTCAACGATCTCATCATGAATTGGGATAGCATTCTGAAAGTGAAGCCTGACTTCGGAGAAGAGGAAAGAATTGACATGAAGGAAGTCGTGACAACATGGAAATACATGGAGGTTGACACCGACGATTATGGGGCGAAAAAAGGCAATCGACGAACGAGAATTGGTTTAATTGCAAGCAGTATGCGTTTATTAGAGACAGAGGGACTGATCATCATTCTTGACCGTGATGATATTCCAAAAGCACTTCCCAAACAAGAGCTTTTTGAGCGAATTGAATACCTGTATCACGATTATGATCGGTATGAATTATTGAAAAAATTAATGACGATGGAGGAGGGGGAACATGCCGAAAATCTATCGAATTAGAATTGTTGGCCTTAAGTATGATGGTATGCAAAAGCAATACAAAGATACCACCTTTAATTTTCATAATGAAGAGACATCCACTAATGGTCTGATTGCGATGATGAATGGGGGCGGGAAAGGTGTATTCCTGCAAACCATCTTTCAGCTGCTTAAACCTGGAACCTCATGGGGAAAACAGAACAATCGTTATTATCAGCAGTTCTTTTTCAATAATAAAGAGCAATTTATTCCCTATACCTTTCATGTTCTCATTCAATGGGAATTGGACGGTTCCGACCGCCGCCATCTGGTCACGGGGGGGATGTTCTCCGCCGAACAGCGGATTTCAATGAGTGAAGAAAGTGGAAATGACAGCAAAACGTTGGAACAGGAAGCGAAGATTCTCCCGAATATTACCTTTTATACAAGGGAATTTGAGCGGAAGGAAGAGGCCTCACTTGAGCATATTCCACTTTTTGAAAATGATGAAGCTGCTGAAATTGAAGGCTTGAAAGACTATTTAAAATGGAATGGCTATGACGTTTACAAAGATACAAAGAAGCACTATCGCATTCTTGATACATACGGAATTAACCGTAAAGACTGGGATATTATGAAAGAGATTAACAAGGATGAAGGCGGCGTTGGGAAATATTTTGAGGGAGCGGAAGATGATCATTCCCTGTTCCAAAAACGAATCATCCCAACTGTTAGTCAAGTCTTGCACCGGACTGAACATCAAAAGAATGATCTTGTCGAGATTTTCAAGAGTCAGGCAAGTATCGCAAAGGATTTACCTGTGCTGTTAAAAAGAGAACAAGCACATAAGGAATTTTTAGAAGATATTCTCCCTTTTGAAGAGAACCTGGCAAAAGGAGTCGAGCATAAAGAAATTGTTACCGGCAGTGTAAAGGTAGGCAGGCAATTGCTTGGTGCGCTCCAGCATCTAAAGCAGACAGAAGAGGAAACGCTGCTTAATTTAGCGGAAGACTTTGAAAAATTAAAACTGCGGCAAGCAGATTTGCGCTATCAACAAGACAATTTAGAGTTTGCAAAAGCGCACAGAGAGGTACTAGATTGGGAGAAGAGTTTGGTAGAAGAACGAAATAAGCATGCTTCCTTACAAGAAATTGTCAAGGAAAAACAGGAACGAAAAGAACAGCTAGCCTTTCAACTGCTATTGAAAGAGTGGAATGAGAACGAACAAAGTATTCGCTCTCTTTCCCAGCAGATTGCGACATTAGAACAAAATAGCGGATTAGAGCAAGTGAATCAAAGAATGGATGAAATCAAAACAGAAGCTAGTAAACAATGGGAACGGTCTTATCTAGCCATCCAAGGAGCAGTTAAGCAGTATTTGGGGTATCAAAAGTTCTTAACGAAAACAGGAAATGACCTCACGCACCAGGATAAACAAAAGATTAGAGAGATTGCCCAGCTAAGTTCCGAAATTGATTTTCTTTATACGCAAATTCATACATTTGAGTCGGAGGAAGAAAACCTGATTAAGGAATTTGGCGACCGCCTGACCTATGGTTTAAGGGACTTTATCGAGTTTCTTTTTAAACAAATTGAAGATAAAAAGGCTAGGGTAGAAGAGCTTCAGGCAAAAGAAAAAGAATCCAGTGAAATGCTAAATATGTTAGCCACAGCACATGGGACACTTGCCCAAGCGATTCAGTTTTCAGAAGAAAAATGTGAAGAGTTAAAGGCCGCAAACGAAGAACAAAAGCAAAAAGAAACAAAACTACTAGATCGGCTGCATGGGTTATTGGATGATGTCTCTGCACCGTTAACACATGCGCTTCTTTCGAAATACGCCCTGCAGATTGAAGAAATTCTAGGCAATAATCGTGAACAGGGTGAACAAATTAAAAAAGATTTATGGGAAATACAACTTGATCATTCCTTAAATGATGAGCACTTTTGGATTCCCAATAAAGATGTGAAAGAATTAAAGGAATGGATTGACGAAAAGACCGGCATTGATGTGTTTTATGGAACCCAGTTTCTCCAATCTTTAAGTAAAGAGGAACTTGTAAATTATCTATTAAACTATCCACTCCTTCCATATGGATTAATCGTCAGCGGGCAGCAATGGCAAAAGATTAATCAGCAGGTTTTGTCAGGAAGAATGTTTAAAAGTCCGGTTCCAATTTTCTTGCGCGAGGAAATGAACAGCGATCATAACCAGCCATCCTTCGTCATTATTAACGGGACAGAGCAAGAGCTATTAACGGATAAAAATCATTTTACCAACTGGAAAATTAGTATTGCTAAACAAATAGAAGATAAGAAAGAAACGCTTTTTGAACTTGAAAAAACAGAAACATCCTTACGTCGAATTTTAAAAGAAATCGATGTATTCCTATCACGCGAGCTTGCTGTTGATATCGAGCGAGCTTTCAATCAAGAACAGACCTCCCTGCTTTCGAAGAGGGCTCAATTACAGGAAAACACTACACAACAGCATAAACAAAAAGAATTACAGCTTGAGCTAAAAGAAAAGCTGGAGACAACCAAGGTAAAAATCGAAAAGCTGACTAGAGATGTAGAAAAAATAGAAGCATATGAACGTGAAAAACTTGTTCATCAAGAAAATAAAGTGGTAAAAGCAGAGAAAGAGAAACAAAAGGAAACGTTCATTTTAAGGCAGCAAGAAATTGCCAAAGATCACCAAACTATTCTGGACCTGCAGAACAAGTGGCATCAAACGTATTTAGAATGGAAGGTTACAACCGAACAAAATATAAGAGAGATCGCCCTCTTTATTGAAACAGCCGTTTTTCCTGGAGATGAAAAAACAGAAGCTTGTGAAGAAGTCCCTCGTTTATCAGCGCATTTATTAGAGGAGATCAATGTCAGCATTGAAGAGCTAAAGCAGCTTCAAAAATCAAAGGAAGAACAGGCTCGAGAATTACTGGTTATTCAAGCCAAAAAAGAAACAGAACAAAAGCAGCAAAAGAAATTAGAGAAAAAACTCGATACCCAAAATACGGAATGGAAAGAAGTTCCCGAACCCAATGAGCCTCTAAGTATATTAGAAAACCTGTTGCAAACGGCACAGAAGGAAGCAAAAACGGCAGATAAAGAAGAACGGGAACAAGGTACTGCTGTAACCGTCGCAGAAACGTCACTGAAACATGCGACTGAACTGCGTGACAAAGCGGCCAAGAAAATAGCTAAGCATGAACAACAGCCTGAAACATGGGAAGAGTTGGACTTAGATATTAAGGCCATTGAGATTAAAGACCAAATGAAACAAACACTAGAGGACGTAAAACAGGTTGAAAAACTTCAAAAAGAAACAGAAGCGAACATTGCTGGGTACGAAGGGGATTTATTAACCTTATCCGTGATCCTGAAGGAAGAAGCGGCTGCATTTACAGATTCTGATTTAGAAAAAGTAAAGGGTCAAGGCAAAGCCTGTATCTTATCCTGGTGTGAAGAACATCAGGCGATTCAGGAGGAAGGTAAGGAGAAACATGCAAAAATCGAACAATCGCTGCGAAATTTAAAGCTGACTATTGAAGGCAAAGATTGGGAGATTCGCTTTAAAAATGAGGTATTAACAACTTTAGACCATATGGATACGAGGCATTATTCGCATATTCAAAGCGTCGTTAAAAATATGAAGCGTTTCTCACAAAGTGGTCTGGAACAATTAGAGCGTGACAAAGAAAGAGCAGAAAAGGCGCAAAACTTTTGGGCAAGCCGTGCCAGCATGAAGGTCATGAGCATTTCAGAGGGTATTCGGTCGATGATTGCAAAAATGAAGCTGAAAAATGAACGAGGGGCTTTCCCGCTTGTCCAGCTTAAAGAAGACATCTTACCGAAAAAACCCGAAGATATCGAGCCGCTGCTGAAGCAGCATTTTGTAGCCGCGATCAACAAAATTACTAAACAATTTGATACGATTGATGCTAATAATCAAGTCGTAGACCAAGAAATCAAACAACTCATCAGTGATGAGCAAATTTTGTTTGTATCACTGCGAAATCGCTATCCGGAGCTGCTCGTCTATAATATGCGAACGGATAATGCCTTTATGTACGGAAAACCACAACGAGAGCATTATTCAACCTGGCAGACCATTAATCAAGGTTCAAGAACGAAATCAGATGGCAGCGGCGGACAAAAGCTGTCGGCCCGAATGGTGATGATGATGATGTTATTGTCTGTTAAAAACGAATCAGACCAAAGCTGGGTTCCTTTAGTTTGTGATAATCCATTCGGACAAGCTGCGTCAGCACATGTCCTTGACCCGATTTTCTCAGTCGCCGAGAAACTGAAATTCCAGTTCATCGTCGTGACTCCGCCCGAATTGGTGAAAACAGAAATCAGTCAGAGATTTGCAGCCTATTATAAATTGGACTTCATACGCGAAAAAGGAAAAGAGATTGTGTCGGACACCATTGTTCCAGCCTATAGAATTTACCAGGGTGCTGAAGCAGCACAGATGTGAATTGTCTAATAAAAACAGCACCTTCCCATTTAGTGAGGATGGTGCTGTTTCTATTTATAGGTCCTTTATATAAGAAGTGAGTAACCAATGAAAGTAATAGACGGAGCTTTTCCGGTTAAATTCAGAATGAAGCTCGTTTCGGGGAAAATAAGGGGAGGATTTCCGACTAAGTAAAGCAAAATCCCCGATTTTTACATTTTTTGAGCCAATAGGCGGAATCCCTCCGTCTATATAAGCCATTTTAAATAAAAATAATTAATTAAGCGGAAATTCTCCGACTATTATTTATTAAATTGGATTCTTAACCTGATCCCCCAACCGATAAAAGCGGACCCTCATGACCCCAGATGCGGGAATCAACATCTTTTTATCAACTAGTTTTGAAAGTACCTTTTTAACCGTCTTGTCACTTAAGTTCAAATACTTCTCTACTTCCATAGGGGATATGGCTTCTCCTTTACGAATCACTAGCCGAAGCACTTCCTTTTCGAGAAAGGACAGAGATGTCCTATCTAGTTCATCACCCAGCCATCTGCCAATCACTTGCTGCACAATCTGTTGACATCGACGAGGCTTTTCGTTCACTTGGTCAAAAGAAAATCGAATCACGGTCCATCCGTCAATTACCAATTGGTTTTGACGTTCCAGGTTGTCTGAAAATTGCCATCTGCTTATGTTCTTTAAGTGTGGGCCATACCCGTCAACCTCAAGGCAAATTCGGATGGCGGGACGAATATAAGCGAAATCCAAATACCTTTTGCCATCCTTGAAATCATCGACTTCATACTCTGGATGAAGATACTTGAAATTGTAAAATAAAGGCCACCACACTTGCTTCAAAAACAACATTTCAGCCTGGTTATGACCTTCTTGTAAGCGCCGCAACCGTTCACCGGTTCTAGCCTGCAAGTGAGTATTCATAAAGACCTGGTATTCCTCTTCAAACCCCATAGCATCCCTACTCCTATCTAATGGTCATTTCTTTTACAGCCAATATATCAAAAAGATGTACTTCTAGTGAGTTTCGTAATAATCATCCTCAAATACAGAACATCAATAACACGGGCATTTAATATGCATATGAAATCGATGCCACGAATGAGCCAACTCTATTAATTATTCATTTGAATTTCGGGCAGATTTTAAAATTAATGAGTGTTAGGCGAGTAAAAATAAGAGGTTTAAGGTGACTACAAATAAACAATTGCGGAGCAGCTAAGATAAAAGATTACTTAAAGAAAAACATGAGGATAGTACTATTTTTAGTTTAATAGATACCCTAAGTTTGTCAAATAATATCATTCTATTTTCGTTAAAACATCTAGCTCCCCAGCCATAAGGAGAGGCTTCTTTGCTAAAAACCCATTTAACTTTGGTAAGGGGTTACGTACCGCACCTAAATAAGTTTTAACTGGCACCTTTTATGGGCAAAATAGGAATAATCTTTCTCGCAAACCTTCTAAGACTTCTTCCGGCATTTCCTTAACCACGATATCCCCACCTAAGAACAACAGCCAATTCGTTATTTCGGTCACTTCTTCTGAATGATGTACATTGATAAAAGTCTTCAGGACGGCTGTGGTCTGGTATGGATTCGTATAGGAAATCGAAACGTTTAAAGGATGGTATTTTTTGAATTGGGCGATTGCCTTAGGACCAAGTTCAAGGACAAGATTGATTTCTTCTTGCTGTTTACATAGTTTTTCCAGTATCATTTTCTCAGTAAGTCTTTGTTTCGTAGAGTATGGTTCGACATTGGTGAGATTGTCGACAGGGAAAATGAGTATTTTCTCTTCCTTTAAGTCAAATCCTTCAATCAGCCAAAAGCTTTTTTCACGATACAGGTGTAAGAGATAAATCGGGTGAATTTTATCTTCCTCAATAGTAATCAATAAATAACGATCCAACAGCAGGAGTTGGATTAGTTTTTCTAACATTGGATGGGGAAGGTCCGATAGATCAAGCAGGTTGGGATTATGGGGATTGGTCCCTTCAAAAAGCAAGATTTGATTTAACAGAACAAGGTCATCTTGCTGGTTTTCGGAGATAAGGCCAAGCAATTTTTCAGCCAAAGACTGTCGACTTTTTAAATAGGGGAGTTGCTGATTTCTTGTGGCCATAAAGGCTATGAAAAGTGCTTTGATTTCATTATCTGTAAATCGAACAGTGGGCAGGACCGAATTGTTCATGACAAAATAACCCCCATCCCTGCCAACTTCAGCGACAAGCGGCATCCCCATGGCTTCGATTTCCCTGATATCCCGAATAGCAGTTGAACGAGAGATGTTAAATTCTTGCATGAGTTCAGAAATAGTAAAGTGGGCACGGTTGTTGATATACCGCATAATGGTATTAATTCGTTCAACTTTTTTCATTGGGCTGCGCACCTCTAAAACAGTATCATTTTTTGACATGATTTAAGGCTATTATATACTCATCAAGTGGAAAGACAAATCATTTTGATAAATTTTAAAAAAAGGAAGGTTTTGAATATGACTAATAATACTCTTGAGGAAAAAGACAGCTTTACCGTGTTAGGGTTTGGTACGGAACTTAAAAGCCATTACACTGATTATGCCGGCATAACCAAGGAAAAGTCAGACTTTTGGCAGGCTGTCAAACAAGATGGAAGGCTTGATACGTTAAAATCAGTTGCTGCAAATGACTACATTTTTGCCGTGAACGAAGCGGTGAATAACAAGATGATGCACTATGCTGGCGTTATGACAGAGACATCGCTGCCAGAGGCAACCAGAATGATTCAATTTCCTAAAGGAGAATACCTAGTTGTTAAAGGGGAAGGGAAAACATCTGAAGAGTTGAGCAATATGCTTACTGGCATTGCTTTTGGTCAAGTCCTGCCGGAAGCAAAGGATTTTGCCTATGTCGGCGGGCCAAATACAACGGTTGAAATGGGTCAGCGAAACGGTCTAGTATTTGGTGAAATGTGGATTCCGGTTGTCAGGAAATAAGGAGGGTTTGACATGTCTTATATCGTTGATTTTAAAAATGTATCTACGGTTGGTTTAGAGTCTTCACCTGTAGCAGAGGCGCTTGCTGGTTTACGTGCAAATGAAGCCCGTTATTTTATGAATAAATACAAGCATGAATTTACGGTTGTCCCCGCTAGCGAGTCCTGCGAGGTCCTTGATTATGTGAATACAATTTTGAAAGAACGTGATATTGAGTTTGCTGCAAAACCTTTAGAAACATCGCTTTTTCAAGTGGAAAATATTAAATGGGCCTACGTCTTTTATGAGGATGGTCTTAGTGTTAATGTCTTGTATACGATTGATGGACCTAAACCGAAGCGGGCTGTTGGTTTTAAGCTTTCTGAGGGAATGGAGGTACCAAAGGAGTTAGAAGGAAAGTTTAAGTTTGCCAAGCAGAAATCTAAACTGGCCGGGACGATTCGGGGTTCGTTTTTTGTCATTAAAGGGGAATATTAAAGTATAAGCCGTTCTCTCTCGATGTACCTGCAAGGGAGTATTAAAGCAATGTATTTCACTTTTGAAATCACATTGCTTTTTATTATTTTTACTGTAATGCAATTTCATAAAATACCCCCCTTTAAATAAGACGTATTGTAAAAACTTTTATAAGAAATAGGCTATAAAATACCTAGATAGAGGGCTTTATAAGCAAAAAAATTGCCACCCCCTGAAATCTAAGGATAATTGAGGTTACCACACACCCAACAACCTAGATTAAGGAAGTGACAAGTTGTACCCTCAAATTATAACCTATTTATTAACTTTTATTAAGTACCAAGAACAAATAATTCGAACATTACTTACCCTTCTTATTGGGAAGGGGATGTTTGAAAAGCCTGAGGAAAAACCTGTAAATAAACCTTATCGTAAACTCCAGGTGGATGATCTTCCGATTATCGAAACCATTCAGAAACTTGATTACCGAAGCCTCCTAACCGAATACCTGGAGAAGAACGGTAAACAACTAAAACCTGTTCAAAGGCGTTCGAATACAAAGGCATGTGTGCCCAAGTCAATGAAATGTCCGCAGTGTGGTGCTCCAGCGGATTATCTTTATGCCAATAATGGAGGCAAAGGACAGTTTCAATGTAAGGTGTGTGCCTGTCTTTTCAATGATAAAAATCGCTATTCGAAGGAGGCTATTTTGAAGTGTCCTCATTGTTCTAGGACCCTTGAGAAAGTCAAAGAGCGAAAAGACTTTGACGTGTACAAGTGTAAAAATAATGACTGTTCCTACTACCAGCAGAAACTGAATGGCATGTCTGCGAAAGAGAAGAAACAGTTTAAAAAGGATCCACAAGCCTTTAAATTAAGATATATCTTCCGGCAGTTCCACATTGATTTTCAGCCATTGTCAAAGGCTTCTCCTAAGAAACCAAAGGTTGACTTGGCCAGGCTTTATGTGTCGCCACATACATTGGGGCTTATTTTAACCTATCACGTTAACTATGGCCTTTCGGCCCGGAAGACAGCTGCACTCATGAAAGATATCCATGGTGTTTCTATATCGCATCAAAGCATTTTAAATTACGAGAACGCAGTTGCATTAATCCTTAAACCTTACGTAGACCACTATCCCTACGAGCTTTCTGATCAGTTCTGTGGGGACGAAACCTATATTAGGGTTCAAGGTCGTTGGCATTACTTGTTCTTCTTCTTTGATGCGGTAAAAAAGATCATTCTGTCTTATCCAGTGTCAGCAAATCGAGATACAGCGACAGCAATCCGTGCCATTGATGATGTCCTAATGAAATTTAAAGAGATTCCGGAAGATCTTACATTTGTGGTGGACGGCAATCCGATATATCTCTTAGCCCAACACTTTTACGCCCAGCATGATATTCACTTTGACATTACTCAGGTCATTGGGCTTACCAATGAAGATCCTGTATCAAAGGAGTATAGGCCTCTCAAACAAGTGATTGAAAGACTCAATCGCACATTTAAGGGCAATTATCGCTCAACACACGGGTTTGGGTCCGAACATGGGTCTGTTTCGTTTGTGACGCTTTTTGTGGCTTACTTTAACTTTTTACGGCCTCACTCAGCGTTAGAAGGTAATGTGCCAGTGGTTAATCCAGAGCTCTTACTGCGACCGAATATGCCTGCACGCTGGACTAAATTAATAGGTTTAGCTCAAGATTGGATCATTGAACAAACAGTCTAACTTTTTGTTTAGCAGAGCCCTTGAACCCACTAGCAACCGGCGAAGCGAACTCTTGACAAACCGAACTTGCCAATGGTTTAAAATGGAAATACCAAGGGCTATTTGGCATGCCTTCTTTTTGTCCCCGTCGCCCTTGATAAAGGAATCTCAAACCATTGGCGTGTTTGTCAAGAGCGGTTGCGGGGCCGACGCACCCAATATGTGGAAAGGAGCCTAACCCCTTAAGGAGTTTTCATAGAACTTTTGACACTACCAAATAAGAAATAAACGGAGATTTTTCCGTTAATTGCAGAATGGAACCTGTTTAGAGGCAAATAAGGGGAGGTTTTCCGATTATGCAAAGAAAAATCCACCATTTTTACGGTTTTTGATTCAATAGGCGGAATCTCTCCGTCTAAATATGCTATTTTTTATTATATTTACTAATTAAGCGGAATTTTTCCTCCTATTTATCCGAACCCTGGTTTCTAACAATCGAAGGTCAATAATAATCTACCAGTTCCTTTTTGATAGAAAGATAGTCAGGAATTCCCTTATTTTAATCATGTCTTTTATGGTATCTTTTTAAAAAGATATTCATAAAAAAGTTGGTGTAAAGTTTTGAGTAAAAAGTAACAAAAACGTAAAGCGAAGAAAAAGGAACAAGGGGGAAGTTTCTCGATAAAGTTCATGATAGGGGTCTTTCAAACATTGGGAATTATGGTTTTCCTGTCTATGTTTGGCTATTTATTAAAGCTTCGAATTGGTGGGGAAGAGTAGAGTTCCCAACCCCTTATCAAAAAAAATACAAAAAGGAAACTGAAAACTAACCTGTAAATTATTCAAACTCTTATGGTATACTTTTACCAAAATATGCTGAAGCAAGAGGTACATATCGTGTCAAAATCGAAAACACAATTCTGGTTGATTCAAATTTTGCTTATTTTAACGATTATTTTCGTGTCATCAAAGATTACATTTTTGTTTAGGCCGATTGGAATCTTTTTCTCAACGATTTTCTTTCCAATCCTGATTACCGGCTTTCTGTTCTTTCTGTTAAATCCGTTGGTCAATTTTCTTGAGCGAAAAAAACTCCCAAGAATAATTGCGATACTGATCATTTATATTGGGGTTGCTGGCCTGCTTGTGCTGGCAATTAGCAGTCTCGTTCCAGCTGTTTCAAAACAGGCAGCTGATTTGGCTGAAAATCTGCCGGTATTTGCCGATAAGACGATTGATTTCTTTAATGACACTGTCAAGTCATCAGAGTTTAAAAACTTTAGGGATGAACAGGCTGAAATTTTTGAAAATGTGCAGAAACGATTAATGGAGTTTGCCAACATACTTCCTATCACATTGACAAACGGGATTTTGGGGATATTTGGTGTGGTCACCAATTTGGCGATTATTCTTGTCACTGTACCATTCTTACTATTTTATATGTTTAAAGATGGCCATAAATTTCCGCATGCCGTTTCAAAGTTCTTTCCGAATAGCTACAGAGATGAGGGCCTGAAAATTTTGAAGGAAACAGGGGAGACCTTGTCTGCATACATACAGGGACAGGTTATGGTTGCCCTGGCTGTCGGAACCTTGTCATTCATTGGCTATTTAATTATTGATTTGCCTTATCCGTTAATCTTAGCGCTCATTGTGGCTTTCACCAATATTATTCCCTATGTGGGACCGATCATTGGCGGTGCACCGGCTGTGATTGTTGGGCTGTTTGATTCACCAACGAAAGCCTTGTTGGTCATCGTCGTCATTCTGGTTGCACAACAAATTGAAGGGAACCTGCTGTCCCCGATGATCTTGGGCAAGTCATTGGATATACATGCGGCAACCATCATTATTATCCTGTTGGCTGCAGGCAATTTGGCCGGCGTACTTGGAATGGTGTTGGCTGTTCCAACCTATGCCGTTTCAAAGGTGATTGTTTTAAACACAGTCCGCTTCTTACGAGCGAGGAAAGCGGCGAATACGATAAAAGATGGGGCCTGAGTCTTAAGTTAGCTTTTCCCTTTTGAGATACCCGGGCAAATACAAATAACTATTATAGCAGAGCAATTCGTCTAAGAATTAGCTCTGCTATTTTTGTTGATAAAGAGAAATTTTTTTTGCGTGAGAGAATTAGGCAATCATTTGAGCTGATTGGACATGGTTTTTCACTGAATCTTTTATAAAATAATAATAGTCCCAAATTAGGAGGAAACATAATGAGGTATGTCAAATTAGGAAAAACAGGATTGGATGTTTCAAGAATTTGCCTTGGTACCATGGGCATTGGTGATGCTAATCGTTGGGTTCACCCCTGGGTACTAGGCGAAGAGAGCAGCCGCCCAGTGATCAAGCGTGCGCTTGAGTTAGGCATTAATTTCTTTGATACAGCAAATGTTTATAGTGACGGAACAAGCGAAGAAATTCTTGGCCGTGCCTTGAAGGACTATGGTAACAGGGATGAAATTGTTCTTGCCACAAAGGTATATTTTCCAATGGGCAGCAATATGAACAGCAAAGGTCCGAACTCTATGGGACTTTCTCGTAAAAATATCATGACTGAGATTGATAATAGTCTAAGACGTCTAGGTACCGATTATGTTGATCTTTATCAAATTCACCGGTGGGATTATAATACACCGATTGAAGAAACCATGGAAGCGCTGCATGAACTTGTTAAAGCTGGTAAAGTGAGATATATCGGAGCTTCCGCTATGTATGCTTGGCAATTTTTAAAAGCAAACCATGCAGCGGAGAAAAACGGTTGGACCAAGTTTGTGAGCATGCAAAACCATATGAATCTTATCTACCGTGAGGATGAACGCGAAATGCTGCCGCTATGCAGTGACCAAGGGATTGGTGTCATTCCATATAGCCCGCTTGCGTCAGGCAGATTAACGCGTGATAAATCAGAAACCACCCACCGTTCTGAAACAGACTTAACACAAAAATCAAAATATGATGCGATGGCAGAAGCCGACCAAATCATTATCGATCGCGTTGCGGAGCTTGCCCAGAAACATCAGGTAACCCGTTCTCAGATTGCTTTAGCTTGGCTGCTTCAAAAAGAACCTGTAACAGCCCCGATTGTTGGTGCCACAAAAGTAAGTCATCTTGATGATGCGGTAGAAGCACTATCAGTTATCTTAACAGCTGAGGAAGTAACATACCTTGAAGAACCGTATGTTCCGCATCAGGTTGTTGGTGCATTAAAAAGTTAATTTTGATTTCAAAACAGCCAGAATCATCTGGCTGTTTTTTTCGTAATTAAGCAGCCTAGCTGGAAATAGATTCCACTCTTGTGTTATATAAATTACTAGATAGTAAAGGAGGAATCACGATGGCCAATCTGAATCAACTAATCGTTCCGCATTTATGGTACGACAAAGAAGCTAAAGAAGCAGCACAGTTCTACGTTAGCATATTCCCAGACTCGAAAATGTCAAATGTAACTACTATTCACGACACACCGTCAGGCGACTCCAATATCGTCTCGTTTGAGCTATGGGGGCAGAATTTCATGGCAATCAGCGCAGGACCTCACTTCAAAATCAATCCGTCAATTTCGTTTATGGTTAATTTTGACCCGTCGCGAGAAAAAGACGCAAGCGAAAAAATAGATGAGGTATGGAACAAATTATCACAAGGCGGCGTAGCGTTGATGCCGCTTGGTAAGTACCCGTTTAGTGAAAAGTATGGCTGGGTACAGGACAAGTATGGTTTGTCGTGGCAGTTAATTTTAACTAATCCAGAAGGGGAAGAGCGGCCTGCCATCATTCCATCTCTTCTGTTTGTCGGTGATCAATGCGGTAACGCCGAAGAGGCGATTACTTTTTATTTATCTGTTTTTAAGAATGCAAAGCAGGGGCAGATCGCCCGCTACCCTAAGGGAATGGAACCTGACAAAGAAGGAACCATCATGTTCGCTGATTTCATGCTGGAAAATCAGTGGTTTACCGCCATGGATAGCGCCCATGAGCATCATTTTGGTTTTAACGAGGCCATTTCGTTTATGGTGTATTGCGATACACAAGAGGAGATTGATACCTACTGGGAAAAGCTATCTGCTGTTCCGGAAGCTGAGCAGTGCGGCTGGCTAAAAGATCAGTTTGGTGTCTCATGGCAGATTGTGCCACGTAAGATGGACGAGATGATGAGCAAGGGAACACCTGAGCAGCTTGGGCGCGTAACGAAAGCCTTTCTCAAAATGAAGAAATTTGATCTTGAGGAATTACAGAAAGCATACAGGGGTTAATCATAATCATTCAAATAAACAGCACCATTCATATTAAATGGAATGGTGCTGTTTTTGTAACCTTTTCGCTTCAAACAGATTTTCTAATGGAATATTCCATATGCCAGTCAGGTATTGGTGGTCGATTGGTATAGTTCTGACCTTGTAATCTTTCTTGAAAAACAATCTCATGATTTTTGAGCACAGCAATTTCGGCAATCACAGGAGGGTAGGGACTAAATCTAATGTGTTTTTTTAGCTTCACCATAACCTTCTCAAAATCCATTTCGGCACAAAGTTCGAACCACTTCTTTACTGTCTCGTCCTTGAAGATGCAATTGGAATAAACGTGTTCAATGAGTACCAATAGTTTGACTACCTCTCCCTTGGTCATGCATTTCCTCCTGTAACCCAAGTTTCCCTTCCTAAATCAGCGAATCTGGATTCTTTTTGCGATTTTGCCGTTTTTCATCTCCACTAGTCTTGTCCTAATAACCTCCTTGCAATACAACGCATTGCTATTTTTCCGTTCAGTTTTTTCGTATGATGGTCATTGCCTTTTTAGACTTCAACCTAAAATAGGCTCCTTCTTTAGTAACAGTGACCTATTAAAAATCATAATTTGTTGATGAGAGTATACATCATTACAGTAATCTGTAAATTACTTTTCAACTCTCTACTCGTAATTCATTCTGAATATATACAAAGGGGAGGTAAAAATGCAGAATTTTCAAAATGAACTACAAGGGTTGGCACTCGATCCTTATCAAACTGGGCAGTTAGTATCAATGGACATCCAAAACCAGGATCCGCGCCTGTTTGGTATGCGCTGTGGCGGCTTCCATCGATGCGGCGGCTTTGGTTTTCGTTGCGGTGGCTTTGGCTTCCGTTGTGGCGGCTGTTTCGGTTGTGGTGGCTGTTTCGGTTGCGGCGGCTGTTTCGGTTTCGGTTTCGGTGGATTGGGTTGTTTTGGCTGCTTCGGCATTGGTTTTGGTTTTATTTAATTGGTATGGCTTTTCAGGATTTCTAACGTTTAATTCCACGAATCTTATAAAATTTTTCAACTCTCTACTCAGGATTCATTCTGAATAAATACAAAGGGGGGGAAGAGATGCAGAATTTTCAGAGTGAGCTGCAAGGGCTGGCAATCGATCCATATCAAGCTGGTCAATTAGTTTCAATGAATCCACAGATACAAGATCCGCGGCTGCATGGCGGAATGCGCTGTGGCGGAATGCGTTGTGGTGGTTTCCGTTGCGGCGGCTTTCATCGCTGTGGCGGCTTCCATCGCTGTGGCGGTTTTGGCTGCGTTGGTTTTAGCTGTTTTGGCATTGGCATTGGTTTTGGTGGCTGTGGTGGCTGTTATGGCGGCTATTATAACTGCTATAACTGTGTCGGCGTGGTTGTTGTTTAATCCTTGTTTTGACTGCAGGAAAGTTTTTTGAATAAAAAGTGCCCCGGCTGGATCTGCTCAAGGGGCACTTCTTTATTGGATTAATCATATTGGACAAAAAATCGTACATAAACTGATAGTGAGCAAGTAGTAACGAAAAGGATTAGGAGGAGCCAAAATGGCAGAACTTAACTCGTCCTCACGCCTAAAGGTCAAAAGGGATACTTTTTTTATCCCAGATCAAAAGGGGGGTGTCTATTTTAGAAATAACACAAGCTCATTTCAAATGGAAGGCAAAACGATCTATCCGTGGATTGAAAAATTGCTACCTCTGTTCAATGGGGAACAAACTATGGGCACTTTGACTCAAGGGTTAACGCCACCGTACCGTGACAGGGTATATGAGATCGGAGAAACGCTTTGCCAGAATGGGTTTGTTCGTGATGTCAGTAAAGATTTGCCTCATCAATTAAATCCTCAGGTTCTTGAAAAATTTGCTTCGCAAATAGAACTCATCGAGAATTTTGTAGAATCAGGCGGTTATCGATTTCAAGAATACCGGCAGACGAAGGTTTTAGCTGTTGGCTCTGGGCCCTTGATAGTATCGCTGGTTGGCGCGTTACTAGACTCCGGACTCCCCAAAATAAATGTTATGGTAACAGACACTATACCAACCAATAAGCGGCGTCTGAGTGAACTGGTGGAGAATGCGAGAAAAATAGACTCCGAGGTGGAAATGGTGGAAGTCGCCTATCATAATGGTGCGGGGGTTAATTTTTGGAAAGAAACTGTTCAGCATTATGATTGGATTCTGTATGTTACTCAGGATGGAAATATAAATGAAGTAAGGATAATTAATCAGGTTTGTAAAGAGGAAAAAAAAGCATTTATCCCGGCCATCTTTTTAGATAAGGTTGGCCTTTCCGGTCCGGTAACACATCCAGAATCTGAGGGTTGCTTCGAGTCTGCATGGCGCAGAATCCATCAATCATTACTAAAAACAGAAGAGAAACCTCAGGGGTTTTCTTCCACTTCGGGAGCACTTTTGGCAAATGTCTCTGTATTTGAGTTTTTCAAAAAGACTACCGGAATTGCCGTTTCCGATCAAAGTAATCAAATTTACCTGCTTAATCATGAAACGATGGAAGGAGACTGGCTTTCATATATTACCCATCCATTCGTTACCTCGAAAAGTAAGCCGGAATTGGTTGAAGATCTAGAAGCAAGACTACAACAGGAATTAGAAAGGGAAGAACAAGAGGGTTGGTTATTGGAGTATTTTAGTCGATTAACTTCAAAAGAAATCGGTATTTTTCATACCTGGGAGGAACGAAATTTGCCACAGCTTCCTCTTTCCCAGTGCTATGTCCAGGCCGTTAACCCAGTGTCTGCGGGACCAGCTGAACTGCTGCCGGAGGTTATTTGTTCGGGTATGACCCATGAAGAAGCAAGAAGAAATGCCGGCCTGAACGGGATTGAAATGTATGTTTCCAAACTAATAGATTCGAAGGAACTTGGCTCAAAGGGATTTATTGGCATCGGTTCAGGGGATACAGTAGCAGAGGCAGTTTGCCGGGGACTGCAAGCCTGCCTGGATGAAGAATTTAAAAATAGAAAGGGGGATCATACGGTATTTCGTCTGCCACTGGGAGCTATAGAGGATAAAAGATGCCGATTTTATTTAAATGCCCTGACTACGTTGAAAGGTTCACCGGCCATTGGCTTAAAGGAGGACGTGTTGGGTTTCCCTGTGGTATGGGTAAGGTCAAATGGCAGATGGTACATGAGGGCAGGTTTAAATACCACTTTGGCACTCAGAAATACATTGCAGCAAGCCCTTATGGATGCTCAAAACAAAATAACTTCAAGAACGAGACAAGAGACGGAGCCTGTGTTATATCTGGAAAAAACGGACACTAAACTTGAAATCCCTGCTTGTGAGGAAACGAATCAATCGGAGCTACTACAAGCTTCTATACAGGTTTTGAATCGTAACAACAAACAATTATTCGTCTATGATTTGTCAATAGAGCCCTTTTTAAAACAAGGGCTGGCAGGGGTTTATGGTGTGCAGTTACGGGAGGGGGCGCCTCAATGACTGCGTGTATCCTGATTGACGGAGATGGATTATTAGCAGATTATGTTTACGCCCACTTGTCAGCCAACTATCTTGTAAGACGCCAAAGCATGTTGGAGGAGATTCCAAAGGATGTAGACTTTGCGCTTGTGCTTGACGATGCATGGAATCCATCCATTCATCATAAGGCGGAAGTGCGATTCAGGCCTGCTGGTATTCCATGGCTTAGAGGTTTCGTTTCGTTTGGTGAAGGAATCATTGGTCCATTCATTCGGCACGATAAACCAGGGTGTTCTCTCTGTGCTGATAAACGGCGCTTGATAGCTGGACCCGATCGCCTGGAAATGTGGAATCTTCAAGCGAGAATGGGAACGGAAGCAAGTGTGCCTCGTGATGCATGGGCTTCCCGAACGGGGTTCTCTCAAATGGCCTTGCTAATAGTTAATGAAGTGCAGAAGGTTCTTCAAGGGGAACCGTCCTCCTTGGAGGAAAAGATGATCATTACCAACCTGAGAACGTTAACCACCTCCAGACACTTTTTCCTGCCTGATCCATTGTGCCCAATTTGCAGCCCAATACCGGAAGATACAGCAGAGTTAGCACAAATTAACTTAAAATCTAGTCCTAAATTAACCGGTACCGGTTATCGAAGCCGCTCGTTGGAAGATTTGAAAACCGTGTTGGCTGCAGACTATCTGGATGATAAAACTGGGATTATGAATGGAAAGATGGCAGATTTCAGGCTCCCGTTTGCCGATGTTTTGGTTAACATGCCGTTGTTTGGTGCTGATGAGGGAGTAGCCGGGCGTACTAATTCTTATGAGGTGAGTGAGCTGACGGCTATTTTGGAGGGGCTGGAGCGAAATTGCGGAATCGAGCCTCAGGGAAAAAAGAAGAAGGTCCATGATAGTTATAACAATGTAAAACATAACGCATTAAATCCGGCTAGAGTAGGCTTGCATGACCCGGAACAGTATGCAAAGCTTCATTTTCCGTTTAAACCGTTTCATCCAGATAAACCTATGAATTGGGTGTGGGGCTATTCGTTTTTACAACAGCGTCCTATCTTGGTTCCTGAGCTGCTTGCCTATTATAGTTTGGGCCAAGGGGAGGGCTTTGTTTATGAAACCTCCAACGGGTGTGCAATAGGAGGAAGCATGGAGGAAGCTATTTTCCATGGCATTATGGAGGTTGTTGAGCGGGATTCCTTCTTGTTAACGTGGTATGCACAGCTGCCGCTTCCTCGTCTTGACCCTCTTTCTGCCAATGATAAAGAACTAGAGCTGATGGTCGAGCGGTTGCGTGAGGTGGCCGGATATGACGTTTATTTTTACAATGCGACGATGGAAAATGGGATACCAAGCGTTTTTGCTGTGGCAAAAAACAGAGGATCAAAGGGGGTAAATCTTATTTGCGCGGGAGGTGCAAGTCCTGATCCTATTAAAGCTGTAAAAAGCTCGATTTTCGAGTTGGCGGGAATGATGGTTAGGCATGACAAACTCTTGGAGGAAAATCGTCAAAAATATGAAGAAATGCTGAAAAACCCTTTTGCTGTCCGGAATATGGAGGACCATGGCCTGCTCTATGGTCTGAAGGAAGCAGAGGAACGGCTGAACTTTTTATTGGATAATCATCGTCCATTTCGAACGTTTGCTGATGAATTTAAACAATTTCCGGAAAGTGCAGACCTGAAGGATGATCTTCAGGATATTCTTCAACGGTTCAGCCAGTTGGACCTCGAGGTCATTGTGGTGGACCAAACGACACCAATAACCAAACGGAACGGATTATACTGTGTAAAGGTACTGATTCCTGGTATGCTCCCGATGACATTCGGACATCATTTGACCCGTGTCAAAGGACTGGAAAGGGTCCTTCACGTACCAGTGAAGCTTGGCTACACCAAACAGCTGTTAACGTACCAACAGCTCAATCCACATCCCCATCCGTTCCCATAATAGGAGGTTACATTTGAAATTGGAAACCTTTCTGCATAACCTTCACTTTGACACGGAAAAACTTTCTCCGCCCGATTGGGAAGTAGATTGGGCGGATGCGCCACTTCCCTATAAATTGTACGTGGGCTTACCTACAATTACCCTGAGCGGCGATACACCATTAACTTTGAGCAGACGAGAAGCTCATGCGGAACCTGGATTAGGGGAACTTAGTGATTACTTATGGTATGTATACGGTCAAACACAATATGCTCAATCTGCCTTCCTTCAGAATCCCGTGGATCCGTCCACTGTAAGCTATGTCCAGTTACTGCGAAGATTTGTACCATCTGGAGGGGCATTGTATCCCAATGAATTATATGTGTATTTAAAACTGGAGGACGTACCAACAGGAATCTACCATTATGATGCGGCTCATCACCGCCTCGATTTACTCCGAGAAGGAAATTACGATTCCTACTTGCGTCGAGGTCTTGGAAATGTTGATGTTTCCGATTGTTTCTGCACAGTGTTTGTCTCAACAGT
Organism: Neobacillus sp. B24; assembly: GCF_055381825.1. NCBI lineage: Bacteria > Bacillati > Bacillota > Bacilli > Caryophanales > Bacillaceae > Neobacillus > Neobacillus sp. B24. The sequence continues at coordinate 2,157,803 of NZ_AP035777.1, forward strand.
CTTTTGGAAGAATTTCTATAAATATAATAACTTCTCCTATCGGCTCCAAGGTTTGGATGCCGGTGTAGTCATTGGGCAAGCCTTGGAAGTAGCCGATGTGATAGGCTTCTCTTCCCGGGTATGTTACCAATTTCTTGATCGTTCGATTAATCATTTGCTAGGGCTTTCAGAACAAGACGAAAGTGTTTATGCTGTTATTCCTTTATCCATTTACCCGTCTATCCAATGTAATGAAAAAGAACATGTTTCTGCTGCGGAATTGTCGAGGGAAGTGCCATTGTTAAAGACAGAAACCTATAACCGTTCAAAGAGGGTCCTTGATTACCCGCTGCTTAAACAGATGAATGAAGCATCCATGCTAGAAAGTACAGAGTCATTCGTAAAAACGAAAAAAAATGATCGTATGAAAAAGTCCTTTGCTGCGGAATTTATTATGCTGCCATTTACGGAGTCCTTATCCTACGATCTTGCATCTGTTTGCAGAGAGAGACATTCTCCTGATATTGATTTTATAATGGGGAAAGTCAGACTGGAAGCTATCTCCACTTTGTTAAAAGAGACGTTCTCCTTTTCGTATCAAAATGACCTTGACTCTGCACAGGAGAATGACAATCCTCGGTTATCCTTACATGGCTTTTTTTATAACGTGGAGGGTGTCCCGAATGGTGCTTATGCCTATGAGAAAAGTGCCCACGCACTTTCAAGAATAACAAATGGGGATTTCCGTGAGGCTTTGCAAAATGGGTTAACTATGCCTAATGTCAATTTGTTTCAAGTTCCGCTCACCCTTCATATAGTTGGCGGCAAGGATCACCTTAAAGAGGAACTGGGCTATAGAGGATACCGAATTCAGCAGATGGAAACCGGTATCTTGCTGCAACGGCTGCTCTTGAAGTCGTGCGCTTTAGGCTTGGGTGGACACCCGCTATTAGGTTTTGATGTCAAGCAATGTGATGAACTTTACGAAGCTGAGCCGAAAAAAATAACGAGTCTCATCCAAATACCTGTGGGCCCCTATCGTCCTCGTGCCTGGTTAAAAGGAAGCTTGAATAGCTAGCTATGCTAGCTATGGTAGATGTTGCGTGCGGGACATAAGGTGGGAAGAGCCTGAGTTTTAAACTCAGGCTCCTTTTTTACCCATGAAATAGGATTCATCTTACTGATCATCATTGTTTTGCTTAATTAGCTTGTAGCTGGAAAGGGCGGCATCACCGGTTATTCCGGCAAGTAGCGAAAAGATGATTGTTTCTACATAGGAATTAGGGGCGGTATACAAAACCAGAAGAAGTGCGGCGATTGCACCCAGAAGCATTTCTTCCAAAAAACCAAGGTAAAGAAACTTTTTTGTTCGGCGAGGAATGACCATTTTGCCATGTTTCCGAACATGTCCGGCAATTCCAACGGTTCCACCAATAACAACAGAGAAAATCATGTCTACTAACACTGTTTCTCACTCTCCTTAAGCCTTCATTTTTTTGACCTAAGGTAAATCTTGGTGTATTACCATTATACTAAACTTGGAAACTCGTGATGATGGGTAAAATTGCATAATTATTAATGTTTTTGCTGGTTGTATTCAATTTTTTGAAAATTTTCCCAATATCTTTTGAACAAACGTACCGGCTCTTCTACCAAAAATATTATTTAATATTTTTAGGAAAAAGGTAGTACGTACATCCTCCTGCGACATATGATGTATGGATTGTCATTGAAAGTAATGGGGGGATCGAATTGCCAAGAAGATGGTTAACTTTTTTCGTGTTAGCCTTTCTGTTAGTGGCTAGTTTTTTTGTCAATGTACCGGATGGGTCTGCTGCTGCCAGCGGTAAATTAATTATCATCAATAAGACTAACAACTTGCTTGCCTACTATGACAATGGTCAGCTAATTAAACAGTTTAAAGTAGGTACTGGAAGGAGCAAATCTTTGACTCCTGAAGGGAAGTTTAAAATTGTAAACAAAATTGTAAATCGACCTTATTATAAAGGGAAAATACCTGGGGGAGACCCCCGAAATCCGCTTGGTAATCGGTGGCTGGGACTGAACGCTCGCGGAACCTGGGGGACCACTTATGCGATTCATGGAAACAACAACCCAAGTTCCATCGGCGGGTATGTAAGCAGCGGTTGTGTGCGGATGTACGATGAGGAAGTAGAGTGGCTGTTTGCTCAGGTTCCAATTAATACACCCGTTATTATTACCTCCTCGGCGAAATCATTTAATGCCATTGCTACAGCCAATGGTTTTAAAGTAACTGGAAATGACAGTGTGGCCGTTACCGGTCATGCCAACGGGGGAATACTGAAGAAAGGTAGCCGCGGTTCTGCAGTTAAGCAGCTGCAACAGAAGCTGACATCACTTGGCTATAATACCAAGGGGACGGATTCGATTTTCGGAATTAATACAGAAAACGCCCTTCGGAAATTTCAAGCAGATCATAAACTGAAACCAGACGGGATTGTCGGACCAGCGACGAAAAAAGCATTAGGAATAAAATAAAAAAGTTCGAGGTTTCTTTTTGCCTTTTTAAGAAAAAGTTAAGGAACTCCCTTCATAGAGGAAGAAACAGGATTATGATATCAAAAATACGCTTGGAATCATAAACTAAACATCCACAAAAGGTACCTGAGAGCTAATCTCGGGTTTCTTTGTTTTATGAAAGATACCCCGCTTCCATTATTGTAAAATAGCAATCTTAAGCTATTTTGTAAATTAATAGAAATTTAGTATAATGGAAAATGTCAGATTAAAAGGGGGATTTGGATGAACTTGATTTTTGTGATTATTTCATTAGCGGGTTTCTTGATTTTTCTTGGATGGACCGCTCTTGCTTCTACGAAAAATAGCAATAACACAAGGATACCAAAGGTTGGTTTAGGTATTTTTTTCATTCTGTTTCTGGGCTCATTAATTTTGCTAGAAGGCGCTGATAAAAATGTAACCGCTTTAAAAAAGGAACCGACTGTGGCCCAGCCGAAAACTGAGGAAAAGAAGCTGGCAGATACTCAGACTAAACCGGAAGAAAATAAGCCAACAGAGGAAAAACCGGTGGTCCAGGAAGAGAAACGCGTAGAAATTTTTAACGGACCTGGCAGCAAGACAAGAGGGCCGGCAGATCCGAAATATGTAATGGATGTAAAATATGATTCTGCTAATCATGTCGTATCAGGCACAATGAGTGTGGAATTTATCAATAATTTGGATGTCGATTTAAATAATTTATATTTCAATGTTTGGGGTAATGCCCAAGTTTTTTTAGCTAATTCGAAAAAGGATAGAAATGTGGAAATTGATCAAGTAAAGGTAAACGGCCAGCCAGTCAGTCATACACTGGACGGAACATCATTATATATACCTGATGTACCAATAAAGAAAACAGAGAAAGCTAAGGTTGAAATGAATTTTTCCGTAACCATCCCAGAAGGTGAGGACCGTTTCGGTTGGAGTAAAACGACGACCTCGCTAGGAAACTGGTTCCCGATTCTTGCCGTTTATGATGAGGAGGGCTGGAACGTGGACCCGTATTTCCCATCGGGTGAGTCCTTTTATTCACTATCAGGCGAATTCGATGTTACCTTTACTACTGAAAAAGAGCAAGTTATCGCTGCTACTGGTACAGAGGTCGGGGAACCAACTCTAAATGGCACTCTAGCGACACATCGTTATAAAGCAGAAAATGTCCGCGACTTTGCTATGGAATTGGATCCAAATTATAAAATCAAACAGGCAAAAGCCGGGGATGTAAATATTAATGTGTACTATAAAGAGGAACATGCTAAGTTTGTTGATACCATGATAAATGCCGGTACAAAAAGTATTTCGTTATTCAGTGAGAAATTTGGACAATATCCATGGCCGGAACTTGATATTTGCGCAATGGAAGGCTGGTTTGGGGGCATGGAATATCCACAGTTGGTGATGATTACGATTGCACCGCAAATCCAAGTGGAAGGAGTGGCCTCCACGACTGCGCACGAGATTGGGCATCAATGGTTCTACGGTATCATCGGAAATAATGAATACGATGAACCGTGGCTGGATGAATCGTTTGCCAGCTTTTCGGCGATGTTACATGATGGATTGGAGAAGACACCATTTAATATTGACAACTCAAGATTAGGTGGAAATCATCTTTCTCACTCGATTGAAAAATTTAAGGAAATGGGTAAAGAGGGAGTCTTTAGTTACTATAATATGGCATACCGATACGGAGCCAAAACCGTAGATGACCTTCGCAAAGAACTTGGGGATGAACAATTTTACGCTTCCATGCACACCTATTTCAACGAAATGAAATTTGGCGTTTCCACTACTGCTGACTTCATTAGGATTATGGAAGAAAGCAGCAAACGGGATTTGGATAAATTTTTCGAAGAGCATCGCGTGTTTGTAGCTGACCAACAATAAGCTTAATCCAGGAAAACTGCCGATCACCCGAAATCGGCAGTTTTTTAACTATAAAACCGTTCGGTATTGCCTTTGCAGGTAATATCTTTATTCTTGATGGTAGGAAATATAGACTTTGTTAATATTCTTATCAGTTTTTCTTACCTGGTCGGCAATTTTTTGCTCTAAAACAGTTGTCGCTTCTTTAAAGTCGGAGCCGTTTGTCCAGTTATTCTGATGTACGTCAGTATCTGTGTTATCAGTTGTGTTTCCGGTGATCCGATTAGTTCCGGCATCTGTATGATTTCCGTTTCTTCCACCAGTACCGTCATTATTGTTGTAAAGGCTGGTGTTTGTCCCTGCGCCGCCATTGGATGGATTTATTCCTAAATTAGCAGTACCGTCATTAGTTTCTCTTCCAGTACCAGTAATATCAGGAGACGGGTTATTTTCGTAACTCCTGTCTCTGTCCCTGTTTCCGTTTCTAGTGCCTGTTAAGTCTCCATCTGTATTTTGTTGGCCTCTGTTCAGACTGACAGTCACCCAGGCAACATTATTAGAAATCACTACATGCGCCTGATCTACCTCTCGTAAACGTTCAACATTTCTGATAGCGCGAGTTGTCCGTGTATCTTGATTCGAAACATTTCTCCTTGCCATATCATTGTTACTTATATTGTTGTTGATATTGTTCATCCCTACATTATTACTTGTATCGTTACCCGCATTTTGATTATCGGCATTACAGCCAGTTAAGCCAATGAGGGAAGAGGTTAATACCAAAGCTGCCCACCTTTTATGCAAGTTGATCATCTCCTTAAAAATTGGTCTTACAAATATATCGTGGCTCATTGGAGTAGAACTATTCAGGTACATTGATGACACAGTTTACCATTAGGAATGAGATGTTAATCTAAGCATCATGTATTAGGGATATATGTCATAAGTAGCAAAAAGCAGGAATAAAAATCAAAATAGCGTGATGATTTTTTAGCAGGAGGTACAAACTATGAATGATGCCTTTGAAAGGACAGCAAGGTTTGAACATCGTTTCTGGCTTCAAATATTAGGTGATCATTCGAGGTTTATTCATGAGGGGCTAGCACCTGTTCAACAGGCAGAAATTGAACAGGCTCAAACCTTTATTGGGGTATTCGATACACTTCTCGGACAGGCGAGTTCCGGTGACTCAATGCAATTGGCGGCTCGTGCACAACCAGAAGTCATTAAATTAAGGGAGTTTAAATTAGAACTAATTAGAAGACACCTCACCGGTAAAATCAAAATTCACCTCACACCTACCTTCCTTAATCACATGGTCAATGAATTGGAGGAATATGTTAGGATATTACAACATTTAAGAGGAGGTCAAATTCCTCCGTTTTATCATGAATTACATCATCACCAAGTTTGGTTATTGGATGCTGCTGGTCATTCTGAAGCAATCACCTCAAATATGGATGGTGTGGAAAAGAAATTAAAAGAAAAAAGCAAAGCATTTATGAAGAATTTTCAAGATTTTTACCTTAAAGCTGTTGAATTAGCAGGGTATTTAAGAACGAATCTGTCGACATTCCCGGCATTGAAAAAATTCAATACCGACACGCAGCTGGAGATAAAATTATTCCAAGTTTTTTTACAAGAGATAGAAGTATTAAGGTTAAGTAAGGAGGCATTGGGGACATTCGCCCCGTTAATGGCTGATCATATGTTTCGCGAGGAATGCTATTATTTGACGAAGCTGGCAGAATCGGCAAATCTAGAACCGCCAAACTGTAATCCAACTAAACCAAGACTTAAAGAATAGTAGTGTAATCGAACCCGAGAGAATATCACGGGTTCTTTTTTGAAAATAAAAGGAATTCTAACTATTATTGTTGAATATTAAATGAAGATTAGAAGATTCCTATCTTTTACCAGTACCATCCGCCACTTGCAAGATTGTTTTATAGCGAGGTGAAAAATGAAGCAAATTGCGATTTCGGATATTCATGGTTGCGCCAAGGAGCTTGACCAACTATTGCATAAAACAAAATCACAGCCAAATGAAGTCATTTTTTTAGGTGATTACGTTGACACCGGACCTGAAAGCATTGAGGTGTTAGATAGGGTAAAAGACTTGTGCAGTCAAGGAGCAACTGCTTTGCTTGGTAATCACGATGATTTATTTTTACGATGGCTGGAAGGAAAGGAAATACTCTATTATTACGGAAAGACCGGCGGTATTGCTACGATAAATAGCTGCCTGAACCGGCTTGGATTGGACAGGGTTGACTACTCTGAACTGCTGCATAATGAACAAAAAGAAACCGAAATAAGAAAATTGATTGTGGAACAATTTCAAGAGCAAATTTCCTTTCTGCGGTCATGCCCATTGTTCAAAAGGGATAAAGATTTCATTTTCGTCCATGCCGGAGTCAGTCCGAAGAAGGGGCTGGAAAAAACCACTAGAATGGAGTTCCTTCACCTTCGGGACGAATTTATTTATGAATACAACAGTCAAGAGACCGTCGTTTTCGGACATACACCAACGAGAAGAATCCATAGGAAAAATGATGTATATTTCGGTCCAAATCGTATCATTGGTATCGATGGCGGATGTGCCTTTGGTGGTCAATTGAACGCATTAATGATAAACGATGGTCACTTCAGCACAGATGCAGTTTTAAAAATCTTATAAATGGGAGAGAGAATTCATGTCAAACATTCCATCAATATTGCAAGGTTTACGTTTGCCCGTGATCGGGGCACCGCTTTTTATCATTAGTAATCCAAAATTGGTCATTGCCCAGTGTAAAGCAGGAATCGTTGGCTCCATGCCGGCACTTAATGCGAGACCCGCTTCAATGGTAGATGAATGGCTGGCGGAAATTACCGAGGAATTGGCATCTTACAACGCCAAGAATCCAGACCATCCAGCAGCACCATTTGCGATTAATCAAATTGTTCACAGGTCTAATGACAGGCTCGAGCATGACGTGGAAATGTGTATAAAATATAAGGTTCCAATGATTATTACGTCTCTAGGGGCACGGGAGGATGTAAATACCGCAATACATAGTTATGGCGGCATTGTAATGCACGACATCATCAATAACAAATTTGCTCACAAAGCGATTGAAAAGGGGGCAGATGGACTGATTGCCGTTGCTACTGGTGCCGGCGGTCATGCAGGTGTTAAGAGCCCCTTTGCCTTGATTCAGGAGATCCGTGAGTGGTTCCATGGCCCATTGGCGTTATCGGGATCTATTGCCACTGGAGGCGCTGTTCTGGCCGCTCAAGCCATGGGGGCTGATTTTGCCTATATCGGCTCGCCATTCATTGCAACGCACGAAGCCAATGCAGTAGAAGAATATAAGCAAACCATTGTCGAGTCAACCTCTGATGACATCGTTTATAGTAATCTGTTCACTGGTGTTCATGGAAACTATTTGGCTCCATCAATCAGAAAAGCAGGTTTAGACCCAGAAAGTCTACCTGAAAGTGACCCTTCGAAGATGAATTTTTCCGGAAGTGGGAAGGCAAAGGCGTGGAAGGATATTTGGGGCTGCGGCCAGGGAATTGGCGCTGTTCATGAAATCACTGGTGCAGGAGAGTTTGTTGACAAACTATATGGTGAATATGTTGCTGCCAGAGAGAGACTCAAATTGGTTCGATAATTTGTGGAGAAATAGAGACGAGATTGCCTGTGGTAGGCAGCCTCGTCTTTTTGTATTAGATACGTCAAATGAGACATACAATTTTCTTAGTAGAATTAGGTTCTGAGGGGATGGAGATATGAAGTTTGAAAGGCAAAAGGCGATTATGCTGGCTGAAAATATTAATGAGTTTATAAAATTTGTTCAGAAACAGTACGAAAATAAAAATAGCGGCAAGTTTCATCCAGATAAATTGTTTCAAGTAAAACTTCTTGTTGAGGAGTACAAATTTCATATTATTGCTGATGAACTGTTGAGAATCAATATGTTTGATTGGGATGGTAAATATACTCATTATTTAGTAGATTGGTTTATAAAAGGGCTTACCATCATTGAGGAGTACGTAAAAAATAACGATCATGATTTGTTCTTGCTGACTGCAAGACTCCACACATTAAGAAGCCTAAGTTTTTCATTCACTCGCCTAGAATTGTAATTCTTTTTCGAAAAAGCATGGTAGAATGAATTAAAGATATATAAATTTTCCAAATTCGGAGGCAGAAATGTATTTAGTAATTGACATCGGCGGGACGTTTGCAAAATATGCACTTATGGATGAAGCAGGGAATATTACCGAAAAAAATAAGAAGCCGGCACCGAGAACAAACTTGGCACACTTTGAAGAAATGCTTTTTTCAATTATTGAAGAACAGGATTTAACTACAATCGAGGGGATTGCGATCAGCTGTCCGGGAGTCATTGATATAGAGTCAGGCACCATTTATTATGGCGGCTCGTTTCCGTTTTTGCATGAAGTAAACTTGGTAAAAACCATCCAGGACAAATACGGGAAAAATGTATCGATTGAAAATGATGGCAAATGTGCCGCTATGGCAGAATTATGGCTGGGTAGTGTGAAAGGGAAAAAAGATGCCGTAGTATTAGTGCTTGGCAGCGGTGTAGGCGGAGGAATAATTCTAAATGGTAAGGTTCACAGAGGTGTGAATCTGTCTGCTGGTGAAGTAAGTTATGTCATGGATGGGTTCGACCCTATTACTAAAAGGGCAAGTTTTGTTGGATATGATTGCTCGGCAGTCAGAATGGTGCAGCGAATTGCCGCAGTGAAACAACTGGAGAACTTAAAAGATGGGGAAGCGGTATTCGAATTTATTAACCGCAATGACGAAGAAGCCATGGTCATATTCGACGAGTTCTGCCTAAACTTAGCAGTGCAAATCCTAAACCTGCAATACATACTGGATCCTGTATTGTTTGCGATTGGCGGTGGAATCAGCTCCCAGCACATCTTGCTGGAACGGCTGAATTGGGCGATACAAGAAATTAAGAAGAGTAATCCACACCATGCAGCATCTCCGAATTTGGTTTTATGCCAGTACCGGAATGATGCTAATCTTTATGGGGCGCTGTATCATTACTTGAATAAATAAGAATATAAAAATGTCCCTTAAATAGATGGGGACATTTTTTTGATTAATGGTTTTGGTTGTTTATTTGTTTGACTGGTTCATAATGGCGGTTGCTTTGAAGGGTTCATAACGCCCGAGGCTTTGATATTTTTATCGACGTGGTCACTATGATGGGTTCATAACGCCCGAGGCTTTGATATTTATATCGACGTGGTCACTATGAAGGGTTCATAACGCCCGAAGCTTCGAGATTTTCACCGGTACGGTCACTATGAAGAGTTCATAACGCCCGAAGCTTCGAAATTTTCATTGGTACGGTAACTATGAAGGGTTTATAACGCCCGAGGCTTCGATATTTTTATCGGGACGGTAACTATGAAGGCGTCATAACGCCTAAATCTACGAACTTTTCACAGGGACGGTAACTATGAAGGCGTCATAACGCCTAAATCTACGAACTTTTCACAGGGACGGTAACTATAAAGGGTTCATAACGCCCGAATCTACGAAATTTTCATTGGGACAGTAACTATGAAGGGATTATAACGCCCAAGGCTTCGATATTTTTACCTGCAAGGTAACTATGACCTCTTCATAACGCCCGTGACCTTGACATTTTACCAAAAGTGGTCACTATGAATGTTCCATAGTGACCAAAGCCTCGAAATTTACATAGTGAAGGGTAATAAAATTACTTCATAATTCCCGATGCATTTATTTTTCTCACCGGCACGGTCACTGTAAAAGTTCCATACATAAACTAGGGTATCAATTAGGTAAGGGTGTATCAAGTTGAGATGGATAAGACAAATGCAGCCAGAACCGATTATCGGGCAGGCATGGACAGGGAGACATGTCACTTTGCTTAACTGTACCATTGATAATCAATTTATCAAATTATATAAGAGCTATCATGCACCAACTGAACCGCCGCATCCCTATTGTGCGGAAACATTATCCCAACTGCTCAGTATTGGGTATAAGATTCATGCTGTAACGGCAATCTCACCCAACCAAATACAGTATGTATTGGTTTTGTAAAGAATCTCCAAGTCTACGTGCCCATCACCCAGTAATTCCAATCAAACCGGTCACGTAGATTCTGCCGTCTATTCATTCACCCCTTACACAAACACCCTCTCCACCTCCAACGGTTGCAGCGCATTCGTCGAATTAATAAAAATAAAAGCATCGTACCGCTGGGACATTACAGACGGGACATAATTCCCGTAGTGCTCATAACGAGGGTCATAAACCACCCCAATGGCCCGATTTCCATTCCGCCCTTTAAATAGCTTCCGATTTTCTTCATTAAAAATCAGGAGTTTATCAAAGGGCCCAGCTCGAAACATTAAATCTTCCCAACTGCCATCCGCGGCAGGGGGTACAACCATCCTCTCAAAATCCGCGCCCCAGGCATCCGCCGCGATTACTGTCCCATGATGAGTTCCAAACCCGACAATAAAAACTTTCTCCTCGCCTATTTGCTCCCTGATCAGTTGCCCGACATTCACAAGGCCCTCGTCGGCCATATCAGTCGCCCGAGCATCCCCAACATGGGTATTGTGCTCCCATATAATCCCCTTGGCGGCAGTGCCATAAAAGTCACTGATTTTTTTAATCACCTCAACCATATGGCGGTCGCGAATATTCCAGGACTCATTATCATTTAACACCATCGTGCGGTAATAGTTTTCGGCATTGGCTGTCACAATGGCATTGACTTCAAGGTTTAACTGACTTTCCTCTGAACTCACATATTTCTTCTTATTGTAAACAATATCCCTTAAAAGCTTAATAACCTCATCGCGACAGCCCTCTGAGTATAACGAAGCAGACACCCCATACATTTGCGGTTCACGGTTAAATGGCTCAAAACAGGCAAACGCTCTTTTTGCAGCCTCCAGATCCGGTGAGTTTATACTTTTCAAATATCCAAGTATCTCTTCCATTGACTCCCACAAGCTATATACGTCAACTCCATAAAAGCCGACCTTCTGATCAGAAGGAAGCGCCTGATTATAGGTCTTTAACCACTGTATTAAGTCAATTAATTCTTCATTGGCCCACATCCATGTAGGCCAGCGGTTAAACGACCGTAACACTTCCCTGGCATCAGAATAGTTAGAACTGTAACCTTTTATAAAGCGGTTCACTTCCTGGCAGGCAGGCCAGTCGCCTTCAACAGCTATAAAGGTGAACCCTTTTTCAACAATAAATTTTTTCGTGAGTTCGGCCCGAATCTTGTAATAGTCAGAGGTTCCGTGTGATGACTCCCCTAATAAAACATATTGCACTCCATTGATTTCCTCCAAAAGCGGTTGTAAATCGTCGATTCCTCTTATTGGCAAAGCGTTATTTTTAATATCTTGAATGACTTTTTTCTTCATGTGGCATCCCTCCATTTGCTCTTTTTAAAAGATATTATTTTCCTAAAAGCGTCATATTAACAAAGGATTAACAAACCGAGGTTAGGAGAAAACTAAGCAAAATGTGTAGGGAGATGACAAGACAATGAACCAAACCTTTCAACCGGGTCAAGTTGTCTATGTAATTATTCGAAATCCGCATGCTCAGGATGTCGCGAATGTTCAGGAGGCTGCCGTCGTTCAGGATCCTGATTCACCGGGGGACCTGGCGCTATTTGTGTATGAAACGTATTATCCTTTAAATGATGAGGTAGCCGTTTTTTCAAGTTTGACTGAGGCTGAAAATGCCTATCAAGAGGCATTTGGACACACAGAAATGGAGGATGATTATTATGGTTAAGCCGTTTATCCCACAGCTTGTCTATGTTGAACCCGCAGCCTTAGAGTATCCGCTTGGAAAAGAATTGGTGAATAAATTCACAGATATGGGGATTGAAGTTAGGGAGACTACCTCACATAACCAGATTCGCAATCTGCCTGGGGAAACCGATTTTCAAAAATATCGGATTGCCAAATCGACCCTGGTAGTAGGCATCAGGAAAACCCTGAAATTCGATACATCAAAACCTTCTGCGGAATACGCTATACCCTTCGTGACAGGGTGTATGGGACATTGCCATTATTGTTACCTGCAAACGACAATGGGAAGCAAACCGTATATTCGTACATACGTAAACATTGATGATATTTTCGAAGCTGCCGAAAAATATATGAAGGAACGAGCCCCAGAGCCTACAAGATTTGAAGCTTCGTGTACTTCAGACATTGTTGGGGTCGATCATTTAACACATACCTTAAAGAAAGCCATTGAGTTTTTTGGACAATCGGAGTATGGGAAACTCCGTTTTGTCACGAAATTCGCCCATGTTGACCATTTACTCGATGCCAAGCACAATGGCCGTACCCGATTTCGGTTTAGTATGAATGATGAATATATTATCAAAACGTTCGAACCAGGAACATCAAGAAGGGATGAAAGAATCGAGGCGGCAAAAAAGGTAGCGCAAGCGGAGTATCCCTTAGGCTTTATCATTGCCCCGATTTACTTGCATGATGGCTGGAAAGAAGGTTACAAGGAAATGTTTGAAAAATTGGAGGCTGAATTACCTGCTTACGCCAAAAAGGATTTAACCTTTGAGATGATTCAGCATCGGTTCACCAAACCAGCCAAACGGGTCATTGAAAAAAATTACCCCATGACTAAATTAGAACTCGATGAATCAAAACGGAAATATAAATGGGGAAAATATGGAATCGGCAAGTACGTATACACAAATGAGGAACAAGAGGATATTAAGGACACACTTGGGGGCTATATCCATACCTATTTTCCAGAGGCAAAAATCGAATACTTCACGTAAAGAGGATGCATGATGAAAATACGATTCGGCTATGTGGCAAATGCATTAGGTCTCTGGGATGCAAGTCCTTCAAAAACGTTAACTTTCACGCGGTACGCTAAACTAGAAAAACATGAACGAATGGATACTCTGAAAAGGGTAACGGCCGAAAATTTAAACCATACAAAAAGGATTCTCTATTACAATATTGCTCATGAAATCGAATTATATAGGTTCTCCAGCGGGCTCGTCCCATTAGCGACCCATCCGGAAGTGATGTGGGATTTTATCACCCCGTTTAAAAAGGAATGGAAGGAGCTTGGCCAAATTATCAAAAAATTTCAGATTCGGCCGAGCTTTCATCCGAATCAATTTACACTTTTTACGAGTCACCGTGATGAAGTGACTGTAAATGCCGTAAAGGATATGGAATACCATTATAAGATGCTCCAAGCCATGAATGGGCTGGAAAAGGGAGTCATCAATATTCATATCGGCGGCGCCTATGGGGATAAAGAAACCTCTTTAATTCGATTTCATCAAAATTTGAAAAAGCTGCCGGATGAAATAAAAAAACATATGAGCCTTGAAAATGACGATAAAACGTATAATGTGGAAGAAACCTTGCTTGCTTGCGAGGAGGAAAATGTTCCGATGGTTTTCGATTACCATCACTATATGGCAAATAAAGGGGAAGTAGCCCTGGAGCAGTATTTGCCAAGGATTTTTAACACCTGGGATCATCGGGGAATTGTTCCTAAGGTTCATATTTCCTCACCAAAGACAGATAAGGAATATCGATCTCATGCTGACAATGTTTCAATAGACTTTGTGCTCCCTTTTATTAAAATGGCCAAGGAGCTCAACCGCGATTTTGATATCATGATTGAGGCCAAACAAAAGAATCTCGCTATGAAGAGACTTGTGGAAGAAGTCGCCTCCATTCGTGGGGTAAAACGGATTACAAGCTCAGCAGTGGAATGGTAAACTTAGTTGTTGGAATTTTTTTATAGGAGGAAATGGTAATGGCTTTTTCAAAAGATTTTCTATGGGGCGGGGCTGTAGCCGCCCATCAAGTAGAAGGAGGATGGAATAAAGGCGGAAAAGGTCCGAGTGTTGCCGATGTGATGACAGCAGGGGCTCATGGTGTACCACGAGAAATTACGGATGGAGTAGTAGAAGGCAAATATTATCCCAATCATGTAGCGATTGATTTTTATGGTCATTATAAAGAAGATATCGCTTTATTTGCAGAAATGGGCTTTAAATGCTTCCGGACCAGCATCAATTGGACAAGGATTTTTCCAAAAGGTGATGAAACACAACCAAACGAAGAAGGTTTAAAATTTTATGATGACCTGTTTGATGAGTTGTTAAAGCATGGAATAGAACCAGTTATTACATTAAGCCATTTTGAAGTACCGTACCATTTGGCAAAGGAATATGGCGGCTGGCGCAATCGGAAATTAGTTGATTTCTTCGTCCGTTATTCTACTACGGTAATGGAGCGTTATAAGGACAAAGTGAAGTATTGGATGACGTTTAATGAAATCAATAACCAAATGAATACGGGAAATCCGATCTTTTTATGGACAAACTCTGGGGTTCGCTGTGAGGAAGGCGAGAATCCGGAGGAAGTGATGTACCAGTCTGCACACCACCAGCTTGTGGCCAGTGCCATGGTGGTAAAGGCTGGGCATGAGATTAATCCTGATTTTCAAATTGGCTGCATGATTGCATTTGTTCCAATCTATCCGTACTCCTGTAACCCGGAAGACATGATGCTGCAAGTGGAATCGATGCATGCCCGCTGGTTCTTTGGAGATATCCATTGTCGAGGCCACTATCCTACATACGCCTTAAAGGAATTTGAACGAAAAGGCTACAATATCAAAATGGAGCCAGGTGACGAGAAGATTTTGGCAGAAGGAACGGTGGACTACATAGGAATCAGCTATTATATGTCCGATGCGGTGAAAAGCGGCACAAATGAACAAGATGGAGAGAAGGTCGTTGGTTCCCATGCAAGTGTGAAAAATCCTTACGTAAAAGCATCGGATTGGGGCTGGCAAATTGACCCTGTTGGGTTGCGCTATTCTTTAAATCAATTGTACGAGCGCTATGAGCTGCCAATCTTTATCGTTGAAAATGGCTTTGGCGCCATTGATGTAAAGGAAGCAGATGGTACAGTCAATGATGATTATCGGATCGATTATTTGGGTGCCCATATTAAAGAAATGGAAAAGGCAATTGAACTCGATGGTGTCGAGGTCATGGGCTATACACCGTGGGGCTGTATTGACTGCGTATCCTTCACTACGGGGGAAATGAAAAAACGCTACGGCTTTATTTATGTGGACAGAGACAATGAAGGTAACGGAACGCTCGAAAGATCAAAAAAGAAATCGTTTGACTGGTATAAGCAGGTTATTGCATCGAACGGAGAAAACGTATAGAAATATCAAAAACCAGAGTGGGAATAATCCATTCTGGTTTTTATCATTTATAAAAATACTTTCTTAACATGAAGGTGCTGATACCAAGTGTCAGGGCGGAAAGAAATTTACTTGTAAGAAGTAAATAGCTGGTCGTTTGATGATCAAACGTGATGGTCGGTAATTTTATGAGCGTAATCACGATGAGAATGCCGAAAAAGAAAACGGAAAAAGCATGATTATAAGCCTGATTAATAATGATTAGGCTGCGTTCCTCTTTTTCCGTTGTTAAAATCATGACTAGATAAGCCATAACCAATAAAATGACATATGTTAACAATAATATTGCTAACTCGATGCCCATTGAAAAGAGCCTCCTTACATACGTATTAAACTCCAGGGCTACTTTGATCTTCGGCAGGGTTCTGAGGTATAGATTTCTTGCGATTTATTGTCTTGGTGTCCCATTTAAAAATCTTATTGAGAAATTTATATATATTTTTAGATTCCTTGGTTAATAGCGGCCCGATAATGGCCAGGATTAATACATAAACGGCTGTGAACGGTTTTAGGATTGGCATTAACCCGCCAGCAAGGCCGAGGTTAGCAACAATGATCGAAAACTCGCCTCTCGAAACGATTGTCAACCCGATATTGGAGGATGCTTTGTTAGATAATCCAGCTAATCTCCCGGAAATCATTCCAGCTACAAAGTTGCTAAGGATGGTAAGGACAACAGCCCCTAAAGCAAGCCACACAGCTCCGCCTAGGCTAAATGGATCAATACTTAAACCGAAACTGAAAAAGAATAATGCGCCAAAGAAGTCTCTAAAGGGTATGACCAAGTGTTCAATTCTTTCCCGGTGTTTTGTTTCGGATAACGCCAATCCTAACAATAGGGCACCGATGGCTTCAGCGACATGGAGTTTTTCGGAAAAACCTGCGACAAAAAACAGCGCGGCAAAAATCACGAGGATAAAGATTTCATTAGACTTAATATCTAATAGTTTGTTAACAATGGGTGTTCCTTTGCGGGCAATAACAAAAAAGATAAGCATGTATCCAAGCGATATTAACACGGAAATGATCGTGCCAAAAATGGTAGTGGAACCACCTAACAGCAGTCCTGACATAATCGAAAGGAATAACGCCAGAAAAATATCATCGAATAGGATGATTCCCAAAATTAATTCAGTTTCAGAATTGGCTGTCCGTCTTAAGTCGACGAGCACCTTGGCAACAATGGCAGATGAGGACACACTTACAAGTCCGGCAATAATTAACGTTTCCATAATCGGGAATCCTGTAAAGAACCCATAAATTAAACCTAACGTGAAGTTTAGTGCCACATAAATCGTTCCACCAACCACTATGGAACGGCCTGAACGAATTAATTTTCCTACCGAGAATTCAATTCCCAGGTAAAATAATAAAAACAGGACTCCTATTCGGCCAAAAAACTCGATAATTTCTGAGCTTTCAATAAAAGTGAGGTCAAAAATCCAAATTTGTGGGGCATGTGGACCAACTGCCATCCCCAAAAGGATGAGAAACGGGATAATGGAGAATTTCAGCTTTCCGGCCAAAAGGGCAGTGAGAGCAACAAGGACAAGTGCGGTACCGACTTCAAAAAGCAAGGTGTTTGTCATCTAGTATCACCCGTCCCTTCTTGAAAGAATTTCTTTTACAAACATTTTTACTTGATTGCGCTGTCCGGAGACGATCACAGTATCACCTTCTTCTAATAGAGTTTCAGGACCAGGGGTATGAATCTTTTTGTGGTTACGTTGCTTAAGAACGGCAATAATATTTACCTCATAGGACTGACGAATTTCCAGCTGTCCGATTGTTTGGTTCACTGCGGGGGCTTTAGGCTCAACCTTAAACCATTCAATCAATAATTCATCGAAGGCCATTTCAATAGTTTCCAATGCCTTTGGCGCATACGTCATTCCGCCGATTATCGCGGCAATCTGCCGTGCTTCTGTATCATCAAACGAGGTACTGGCTACGGCCTCCTCATAATCGTCCTGATCAAAATGATAAATGTCTCGTCTGCCGTCATCATGAATGATCACAACAATTTTGTCTTTGTTTTTGGTGATGGCTTCATATTTTTTCCCGATTCCAGGAAGTTCGATTTCACGAATATTCATTAACAATTCCTCCTCAAAAAGTATTTCATTAAAGATTCACATCAATTTCAGTTCTAATCTTTTCGTCCTTGGAGATTCCAAGGTATTTTAATGTTTCTGAAGGGGTTGAATGATTGAATTGTTTTTGCAGCAGGGATATGGCCACGCCTCGTTTATAAGCATGATAGCCAAAGGTTTTTCGCATGGAATTGGTACCAATTTTTCCTTTAATGCCAACAGCTTCTGCTGTTTGATGAATAATTCGATAGGCTTGCTGGCGTGTAATCGGTTTATCTGTTTTACCGGATTTGAATAAGTAATCTTCATCCCGTAATTGATTGGTTTGGACATAATGGTGAATGGCATTCTTCACCTTTTGGTTAAGATAGATTTCCTTGATTGCCCCGTGATAGAAATATCTATAAAAACTTTTTACTTTTTCATTTTCTAGAACATCACCAACCTTCACCTCCAGCATTTCAGTAATTTTTAATCCAGTGTTAATACCAAATACAAACAGAACATAATCCCGCTCCGAGTGTTCCTTTAAATATTTCTTGATTGCATTGATTTGCTTGATATCCCTAAGCGCTTCAACATATTCCATCTTATTTGCCCCTCAATATATGTTACTTAATAATATTGTATACTAGTATTATGTAACATGCAAAGATATTGTATGATTATTTAAAAAAAGAATGGGGATGGTTACAGAACCATCCCCATTTTGCCAAAAAGAATTAGCGATTATTCACTTGTCTCCATGTTGTAACCAACCCTTCAACAATTCCATTTATGACGTCCTTGTCCGTAAAATAACTAGTGTGACACAGTGGATTCCAGCTTGTTAATAAATTGCCAACGTTTACTTCCCGATCTTCGTTAACAGCGTTTTTATATACATCGTTAATGGTTTTTAACGGGTAGCCAAGAATATCATCTTTATCATAAAAGTTAATCCATTCACCGTTAACATTAGAGTAATACTTTTTTAGTTTAGGAGAGGGGATATTGAGCGGGCGATCAAAATTATGGTAGCGCAAACTCCACAATGGCAGGGCTGTTCCCAGAGTATAAAATAAGGTCAATGTATCTCCTCTTTCTAAAGGCGTAAGTTTACCAGTCTCTTCGATTTGTTTAGTTTGCAAATCATAGAAAAAATTGCTGGCCAGAACAGAGCCTAGACTATGAGAGATGATGCATAAAGGAGCGTGACTGCCAGCGCTTTTGGCCAGAGTGCTAAGGTTTTCGCTGATATTTTCATGAATTCGTTCATAATTATGCTTTGCTGATTCAACTGGTTGATAGGCTATGACATCACCTAAGTAATGAATGGAAAATTTGCGAAGTGCCTGATAATCCAAATTCGTATCGTGAACAATCTTTTGGTACAAATTTTCCTCACGTTCCTCCAACACCTTTGACCAATGAATTGGCTGAAATATTAGCTGGGACGAAGGGTCATCAACCAAACTACCAACCTTGCTGGCAAAATTTTTATTAAGTAACTGTATCATTCCCGCAGCGAAGTCTTTGTCTTGTCTGCCAATTCCATGAATTATCGCAACAGCCAGTTTTCTTACCATATTCTCCCCACCTTTTTAATATAAATAGGACCATTCATTCATTCAGGTTGCTTCTGGATGAAAGGGACTAAAGTTGCCCGGCTCACTATTAATATATAGGGAAGTGTGAAAAAAAGAATGGGTAGATTTTCATTGTTTTAACATATGAAAAGGCTGAAGGCGAAATTTCAGTCATTTTCATATCCAAAGAAACAAACAATACTATCTTAATGTTTCAAAGAATAGAATAGTAAAAAACTGTGGTGACTGAGGAGATTTATTTTAATGGAGGTCCAGATTTTAATTGATTTATTGCAAGTAATCTTCATCAATTTAATTATGAGTGTGGACAGTGCACTTATTATCGGTATTGTAATACGTGAACTTCCAATTACTAAAAGAAAGCATGTTTTGATATGGTCATTAATCGGAATTAGTTTGATTTACATATTTTTATCGGCACTGTCAATTTTAATTCAGATGATACCGTATGTTAAACTGGCAAGCGGTCTAGTTTTAGTTCTGATTGCAACAAAGTTAATTATCGATATAAATCACGTTCGAAATAAAGGCGAAAGTATTTTTCAAGCCGTCAAGTACATATTAATCGCTAATTTTTTTATTAGTTTGGATAATGCTTTGGTGATAAGCACGTTAACACAAGGAAAGTTCTTATTAGTGATCCTCGGAATAGTGATCAGTATTTCGATTGTGGTTTGGACTAGCACGTTTTTTTCGTCCTTAATTCTTCAATTTCCAAGTTTGATATATGGTGGAGCTGGAACCCTTATCTACCTATCTGCTTTGACGATCATGGAGGAGCTTCATGTTTATTACAATGTCTTTTTAAGTTTGATATTCACTCTTGGCATATTGACGTTAGGAGAGATAGTTAGAAAACGTAAACAAATATAGAGGTTAGGAAGTTGTGGAACAGTTCAGGAGGTCTTCTATTCGGAATTAAAAAGCTTGTAGATGTCTCTGGTTTACAGATTCAACTACAAGCTTTTTGGGGTTATATGAGATTCTAACAGTCACCATGTTTATTAAGATGCAATGGTGGAGGGATAAGCCAGCCTTTTTCCTTATTCAAACGAAGAACCTTAGCACCGAGTGCCGCTTTTTGGTTATGAAATTGGCCATACATCATGGCAACATCTTCTCTAATGGATTTGCCAATAATTCCGCTGCACGTAACCAGGCCAGCCGCTATATCAGCAGCGAGGGTTGCTGCAATCGCAGGATCAGGGATTCTTGCTCCAATTGGAATATCCTCAAGGCATGCTTCCGGTGGTTCCGGCTGTGCGGGAGGCAATCCAACGCCATTTTCTTTTAACAGTTCTTCGACTTGCTTCTTTTCCTGCTGTCCCAGCTCTATTGCCTCTCGTAACAATTTTTTTAAGTCTTCATCCCCAGCATGATTTAACATTGTTTGATAACCAGCGATCATGGCGTTTCCAGCTAAATCTGAAGCCCAGATATCAAAAACCTCGCCATAATGTAATGGCTCTTCTTTTGGGTTACCGCTCAAAATTCCCATTTTGAACCTCCTAAATGTATAAGATAGGTTATTCTTCATCAGTGCCTCCTTTCCGAAGCACAGAAATAGTTTAACCACTTCCTAAAATAGTATTTCCCTAATATAATTTTATTAAAGAGTTTCCCGAATTTTCGGGCTGCTTCATTTTCCAATAAGGGGATGACATACAAAATGAAAGTGAGTTTATTCGTGACCTGCCTTGTTGACATGTTCCAGAGCAACGTAGGGAAAGCCACTGTGGAGTTATTAGAGCGGCTTGGCTGTAAGGTTGAGTTTCCTGAATCACAAGTATGCTGCGGGCAGCCGGCATATAATAGCGGGTATACAAGTGAATCCAAAGAAGCGATGAAAATGATGATTGAAACGTTTGAAAAGGCGGAATATGTGGTAACCCCATCTGGTTCATGTGCTTTTATGTTTAAGGAATATCCTCATATCTTCAAAGGAGATCCTGTTTGGGAATCTAAGGCGAGAAATTTGGCGGAAAAAACCTATGAACTTACCCAATTTATTGTTGATGTCTTAAAAGTGGAAGACGTTGGGGCAACTTTTGAAGGCACAGTAACCTATCATACCTCCTGTCATATGACAAGGCTGCTCGGAGTAAAGGAAGCGCCAATAACACTCTTAAAAAATGTCAAAGGGTTGAGACTAACGGAATTACCGGGTAAAGAGCAATGCTGCGGGTTTGGCGGGACCTTCTCCGTAAAAATGGCCAAAATTTCGGAGCAGATGGTTGATGAAAAAGTCCACCATATCGAGGAAACAGAGGCTGATTATCTGATTGGTGCCGATGCAGGATGTCTAATGAATATTGGCGGTAGAATACAACGAAGAGGAAAGCCAATCAAGGTCCTGCATATAGCCGAGGTTTTGAATAGTCATTAATATTTTTTCAAAAAGAAAAGGAATGGAGGGAATAGAAAATGGCTATGAAAATTGGCAATGAGCAATTTAAGGAACGAGTCGATAAAGGGATACATGACGACTTTATGCGGGGGGCCGTATCCAGTGCTCAGGATGGTATGGGTGTTAAGCGGCGTGTAGCAGCAGATGAACTTGGAAACTGGGAGGACTGGCGCTCGCACGGAGAAGAGATTCGCCAGCATGTGCTTGAGAATTTAGATTACTATTTGGAGCAATTGAGTGATAATGTTGCCAAGCGGGGTGGGCATGTGTACTTTGCCCAAACAAAACAGGAAGCAAATGAATATATTCGCGGAGTCGTCAGGGAGAAAAATGCAAAAAAGATTGTCAAATCAAAATCGATGGTAACAGAAGAAATCAGCTTAAATGCTACTTTGGAACAAGACGGCTGTCAGGTGATTGAAACAGACCTTGGTGAATACATACTGCAAATAGATGATCATGATCCGCCATCCCATATTGTCGTACCGGCTCTTCATAAAAATAAAGAGCAAATTCGCGACGTATTTACTGAAAAACTTGGTTATACAAAAACATCAAAACCTGAAGAATTGGCTTGGCATGCCCGTGAGATGCTTCGCCAGGAGTATCTAACAGCGGACATTGGAATTACTGGGTGTAATTTTGCGGTTGCCGAGACTGGTTCGATTACCTTGGTTACGAATGAAGGAAACGCCGATTTAGTTACGGCTCTTCCAAAAACGCAGATAACGGTTATGGGCATGGAACGGATTGTACCGACATTTGAGGAAATGGAAGTCCTCGTTTCACTATTAACTAGAAGTGCTGTCGGACAAAAACTAACCAGCTATATTACGGTTTTAACAGGACCAAAAGAAGAACATGATGTGGACGGTCCTGAGGAATTCCATCTTGTGATAGTTGACAATGGCCGGTCCGATATTCTTGGCGGCGAATTCCAGTCCGTCCTGCAATGTATTCGCTGTGCGGCCTGCGTTAATGTTTGTCCGGTTTATCGCCATGTCGGCGGTCACTCATATGGTTCAATTTATTCCGGCCCAATCGGAGCAGTGCTTTCACCTTTGTTAGGCGGATATGACGAATTTAAAGAGTTGCCGTATGCCTCTACACTGTGCGGAGCCTGCACCGAAGTTTGTCCGGTGAAAATTCCGCTTCATAACCTGCTTCATAAACATCGGGAAAATATCGTTGAAAAAGAAGGAAAGGCACCAATATCGGAGAAATTGGCGATGAAGGCATTTGGGTTGGGTGCGGCATCTCCGCTCTTATATAAACTCGGTTCAAAAATTGCCCCCGCCGCGATGAATCCATTTACTGTCGGGGACAAGATTTCCAAAGGACCAGGACCTTTAAAGGCCTGGACAGAAATTCGCGAGTTTCCGGCACCAAACAAAGAGAGATTCAGAGACTGGTTTAACAACCGTGAGAAAGGGGGCGAGTGATTTGACTGGAACTATCCAAAATCGAGAAGCATTTTTAAGTGAAATTGCACGACAACTCGGGCGTCCGCGCAAGTCCACTCCAGTTGAAATGCCAACTTGGAAATTTCGCCCGCAGGATGAAGTTTTACAAGATGCCACAGTAGATGATTTGTTTGAAGTACTGCGAGAACAATGCAAAAAAATTCATACGACTCTTTATAAATCAGACCTGAAGGAATTGCCATCACTCCTTAACGAAGTCGTGTCTAGTTACGGCGGCGGTCCAATTGTTGCTTGGCGGGATGAGCGATTCGCACAATGGGGGCTTGAAGTCTTGATGAAAACAGAATGGCCGCAGGCAGGCATTGAGTACTATGAATGGGACAACAACAAAGGCCAAGAAAATATCGCAAAGGCAGAAAATGCTAATGTCGGCATTACAATTAGCGAAATAACCCTGGCTGAATCAGGCACAGTGGTGCTATTTAGTAATGAAAATAAAGGCAGAAGCGTGAGCTTTTTACCAGCATCCTATATTGCTCTCATTCCAAAAAGCTCACTTGTACCAAGAATCACACAGGCTGCCCAAAAAATGAGGGACCTCCATCAACAAACTGGTCATGTTGCCTCGTGCATTAATTTCATTACAGGACCAAGTAATTCCGCCGATATCGAATTAAATCTTGTTGTTGGTGTTCATGGTCCAGTAAAGGCATCTTATATCGTCATCAATGATCTTTAACTACTATTTGATTCCTAGGCAGATTTATGACTTGCTGATTAAATACACATTATTGTTGCTATTATGGAATCAAAATCAGTAAAAACGATTGTCAAGATGTGTCTGAAAGATTAACATCTGTAAGCTGCAATTTAAAGTAGACTCGGGGAAAACCTCCGAGTCTTTTTCATTAAGGAATTTAGAGGGGGCAGGTAAAGTACTATAAATATTTCAATACTCCGATATTTCGGGAATGAAAATAAAATTAAAGTGTGCTAGTATGGAGCTATTAAATTTGTATGTAGCCGTACGTCTTGGAGATGGAATGATATGTTAGTGTGGAAACGAAATTTATTGGTTCTTTGGATTGGTGTCTTTTTTACTTCGGCAAGTTTTTCAATGGTAATCCCATTTTTGCCGATATTCCTGCCGCAGATTGGTGTGCATGAACATATCGAAATGTGGTCCGGTTTATTATTTAGTGCAGCATTCTTTGCAGGAGCGGTAGCATCGCCGTTTTGGGGGAAGGTAGCCGATCGATATGGCCGGAAACCAATGATTATTCGGGCGGGTATCTTTCTATTTCTTATTTATACCTTAACCGCTTTTGTAACCAATCCCTATCAGTTGTTGGTATTAAGGATTTCACAAGGCCTGTTAACTGGATTTATACCTGGGGCGATCGCCTTGATTGGGACCAATACTCCAAATGATAAAGTAGGGTATGCGTTGTCGATGATATCAACGGCGTCCGCTTCAGGAGGAATTATCGGACCGCTGCTTGGTGGGATGGTTTCACATCTCGTCGGAAATCGCCCGGCATTTGCCAGTGCCGGAATTATCGTATTCATCTCAACGCTTCTGATTATATTCTTTGTTAAAGAGGAAAGCTTCACACCGAGCAAGGATCGTGGTTCAGTCATGGACGATTTGAAAATTGCCTGGATTAATAAGCCGTTTATGTTGGTTCTTCTGTTAACGATTGTCACTGCAGGGTCGGTCATGACGATTGAACCAGTTCTTCCTCTGTACATTGTGGAATTGGGCGGCTCCGCTGAGAAGGCTTCCTTAGTTGCCGGAGTTGTTTTCTCGCTCCCTGGAATTGCCAGTGCCATATTTGCTCCTTTCTGGGGTAAATGGGCCGACAAAGTCGGATTTCATCGGGTCTTGGTGATTGGTCTATTGGGTGGCGGGATTGGCACCTTGGCACAGATTATTTTTGGCAGCATTTGGGGATTTTCCATCATCCGCTTTATCTATGGCGCCTTTTTCTGTGCGGTTTTCCCATCATTAAATGGAATGGTTGTAAAATCGACTGCTGCCGATTTCCGCGGCAGGGCTTTCAGTTTAAACCAAACGGCTAACCAAATCGGCGGTATGGTCGGTCCGATGATTGGCGGATTTATCGGGGGTGTTTTTCCGGTACAAAGCGTTTTTGCGACAACCGGCATTTTGCTGCTAGGCGCGATGGGGCTGGCCTATTGGAAAGCCAACGCTTTTAATGGCATCATAAATAGAAAAGTTGCCACTGAAAAATAACAATCGGGTTAGAACCAATTTAAATCACGTCGCATAAATTAGCACTAAGAAGTCCACCAGAAAAAACCGTGGTCAGGGAACCACGGTTCAAGATTATTTAAATAATGACTGAGTAATCCATCCTCGTCTGCCAACAGGGTGGATTATTCTTTTTGACAAGGCATTTGGTCATCTCTCCATCCCATTTATGGTAATTGAATTGTCGGGCGCTGTGTCCGGTGGATAAGGGATCAGCCATTTCAGTAGTAGTAATCCCAGTGTAGCGGGAATAGCTTCATTGATATTTTTGGGTCGCCACAATATGAATCCGAGGGTAACCAAAAAGGTTAGAATGGTTATCCAAACGGTTAAATGAACCATAATAATCTCCTTTCATCTAGTTGTTACTTCTGGGTGAATACCTGTTATGGCATGGCCTCTCAAATGGTTGACTCCGCTGCTGTCCCCCCCTTCCATCTATCCCTCTTGTCAGGTTGTACAATATCTATATGAGTTTTAGATAAGACAGGCCCTAGGTTTGTACCCTTTTTTTGCTGAATTCCACTAGAGTCTAGAAGGCATGTCCAAGGGTAAATGACACGATTCTACTATATATGAACGGATGCCCGGTTTATTTTTGTGATAAAATAATGTGAAAAATAAAATTTGGAGGCTATTATGCTGACTTTTGAAGAAAAACTTGCAATCATTGAATCTTTTCCGGAACTTGAACGAGTAGACGTGTCACTCGGCAGGGTGAATTTCCAATTTAACGAAAGTGTTTATGAAAAGAAAAATGTTGTATATCATTTGCACCCGAACGGTAATGGATTTGTTTATGCAGGAAGGCTGTCAGGTTACGAGACAGATGGGAAGGGAATGGTCAACATCCGTGACTTTTCTGCTGATGAGTTAAAAAAGGTACTCCGGGAGTCTATTCTCAGCTTGTCCGCCGAAGAAATACCAGTCGAGGAAGCTGCGATTATTGGAGATAACCAAGAAGAGCGGTGGGTGAATGAAGAAAATGAGGTTCTCCTGCTAATTAACGAAGACGATATTTGGAATATATATTTTGGTTTAAACCTTGAGGAAACTTTTGATACATATGAGGAAGCGGAAGTGTTTCTAGTGGAGGAAGGATTTCGGCGAGGGTAATTCATATTGACGATTCAAATAAAGAAATGTTTAGTGATGCGGTCGCTAATTATGTTGATTGGCGACCGAGTTATGGGAAATAAGACTGGATTGTCGCCAATAAGGTTAATTGGCGACCGAGTCGGAGGAAAAAAGCTGAGATGGGTAGCTAATAAGGTTAATTGGCGACCGGGTCGGAGGAAAAAAGCTGAGATGGGTAGCTAATAAGGCTAATTGGCGACCGAGTCGGAGGAAAAAGGCTGAGATGGGTAGCCAATAAGGCTGATTGTCGACCGAGTCGGAGGAAAAAGGCTGAGATGGGTAGCCAATAAGGCTGATTGGCGACCAAGTCGGAGGAAAAAAGCTGAGATGGGTAGCCAATAAGGTTAATTGGCGACCGAGTCAGAGGAAAAAGGCTGAGATGGGTAGCCAATGAGGCTGATTGACTACCAAATCAGAGAAAAATTTGAAAATTTGTTCTCCAATAATAAGCTATGAGGTCAAATCTGAAACAAATCCGAAGCAAACTGTCTTCATGAAGGGCTCATGGGGACAAATGCGAAACAAATCCGAAGCAAAACCGAAGCAAACTGTCCTCATGCCAAGCTCATGAGGACAATCTTAAAACAAATCCCTGCGAAACTGTCCTCATACACTAGGAACCTTCCCTTTACCACTTCACCCCAATCAAAATACAGCTAACCCCAAGAAAGATCCATAAAATTTTTACTACTGATATATTTCCGCCTACGAGCCCAAGAACCCCGATTGTTGTTGTCAAAATCAAAATAACCGGCCCGACGAGTGCCAGTGAACTGTTTACAATGAGGGCCTTTTCGATGGAATTAAATTTTAACATTAAAAACGCGGCAAATATTTCGATGCTTCCGGAAAGTATTCTTAATAAGGCCATCCCCAATACCACTTTTTCAATAAATATAAACATATGTACCCTCCGTAAAAATAGTTCTGTCACATTATATGATGGCTTCCCTAATGGCAGGACAAGATTTGCGAAAAGTTTTGAGAGTCTAACAAACTCCCTCCCAAAAGGCATAATTTTCTATTTGCGGGTTAAAGTAAAAAAAGGCATTTGTGGCAGGGATTCCTCAGATTAAAAAATAAAACTTGGGGTTTATGCAATGAAAAAATTTAAAAGAATCGGCTTTAAGGAAAAGCAAACAACAGTGAAAAGCGACGAAACGAATCAAGAAATACAGAGAGATGTAGAAGACAATATTAAGATTTTAGAGGAGTTGTTCAAAGACTGTTCTGACATTGTTTTCCGGCCGTTTCTTGCCGGAAAGACTAAAGCCTACTTATTGTTTGTGGATGGTTTCATTGATTCTTTATCAATTGAGATGCATGGCATCCGTCAATTAATTGAGGAATTGGAAAGCGAAAGAATTACCGCTGATATCATAAAAGAAAGAGTCGTTTCCATTAGTTCCGTAGACGAAACACCCAAATTGGATGAGGTTGTTAGTAACGTCCTGAAAGGAAATAGTGTTCTATTAGTCGATGGTGTTACCAAGGGTATTATCTTTGATGCAAAAGGCGGGAACCGCAGGGGAGTATCCGAGCCAACTACGGAATCGGTTATACGTGGACCGAGGGAGGGGTTTACCGAAACCCTACGTGCGAATACAGCCTTAGTCCGCCACAAAATCCGATCAAACCGATTGAAAATTTTATCCAAGGACATTGGCGAGGAAACCAAAACAGGGATTGCTATTCTGTATGTCGAAGGTTTAGCAGCACCTGAACTGGTCGATGAAGTGTTGTCGCGGCTTGATCGAATCAAAATTGACGGGATATTGGAAAGCGGCTACATTGAGGAGTTTATTGAGGACAGCCCGTGGAGTACGTTTCCGCAAGTGCAAAATACAGAACGGCCAGATACAGTAGCGGCTAATCTACTTGAAGGAAGAGTAGCGATTATCGTAGATGGGACTCCATTTGTGTTAATACTCCCGGCAACGTTTTGGCAGTTTTTCCAGTCAAGTGAAGATTATTACAGCCGTTTTCATATATACACATTTTTAAGGCTGCTCAGGGTGTTTTTTCTATTCATTGCTATGACGTTGCCAGGAATCTACGTGGCGGTTACTACGTATCATCAGGAGATGATCCCCACCTCTTTACTGTTTAGTATCGCAGCGAGCAGGGAGGCCATTCCGTTCCCGATGTTCGTTGAGGCTTTGATTATGGAAGTTTCATTTGAAGCATTACGGGAAGCGGGGGTACGACTGCCACAGGTAGTCGGGCAGGCCGTTGGGATATTGGGAGCACTCGTCATTGGTTCAGCTGCAGTTGAGGCTGGAATTGTATCGGCGCCTACGGTTATCGTCGTTTCCATTACAGGGATTGCTTCCTTCACCATTCCGCGCTACAACATGTCAATGTCAATCCGGATGCTTCGATTTCCGTTAATGATTTTGGGCGGAATGTTTGGGTTATTCGGTGTTGCGCTTGGAACCCTTGTTGTATTAACTCACCTTTGCAAATTGCGTTCCTTCGGTATACCTTACTTTTGGCCTCTCGCTCCTCTCTCATTTAAGTCATTAAAAGACGTTCTTGTAAGAGTGCCATGGTGGGCCATGGATCGGAGACCAAGTCAACTGGTTAAAGAAGATATAACAAGACAAGGGGATAACCTCATGCCATCACCTCCAAAAGTTGGAGAGGAAGGGGGTTCATCATGAGAAAATTACGTTTGCTGTTGATACTGCCTTGTGTCTCCGTTTTGTTAACTGGTTGTTGGGACCGTAAAGAAATAAACGATAATGCCTATGTGGTTGCATCAGGTGTTGATAAAGGAGAAAACAATACTTACCGATTTTCTGTTCAAATTCCCCTCCCGAGTTCCCTGGGGGGAGCCGGGTCTAGCGGAGGCGGCGGCGGAACAAGTGGAGATGGACCTGTTTTAATTACCCAAGGAACCGGTAAAAACATCCGGGAAGGGATGGAGGACATCCAAATTAGATTATCAAGACAGTTATTTTTTGCCCATCGCAGGGTCATCATTATCGGAGAGGATTTGGCGAAGGATGGAATTTCAGAGGTAGTTCGTGCTGTTTTCATGCAACCGCAGTCAAGATTGTCAACCTTTCTTGCGGTATCAAGAGGCGATGCAGTAAAACTGCTAGGGGCACAGCCTAGAATGGAACAATTTTCAGCGGAAGCCATCAGAGAAATGGCCAAGGCTAGTTCGAATCGGACAGTAATGGATGTTCTTCAGGATCTGCAACGGCCCGGAAAAGACCCACTCGTCCCCGTTATAACGACAACCGGCACACTTAAAAAAGATGAAAAGGGCAAGGAAGTGGTCATGAGACAATTTGGATTATTAAAAGATGATAAGCTTTCCTTTTTCACGAATGAAACGGAGACACAAGGGGTTCTTTGGCTTCTTGGAAAAATGAAAAAGAAAACCTTCACCTTTTCCACGATGAAAAATAAGGAAATTACTCTGCAAATTATTGATAATCAGGTCAAAACTGATTTTCACATTGATAAAGGAAAACCTGTGTTTGAATTAAAGGTCAGAGCAACCGGAACCATGCTTGAGAACGAGCCAAACTTAAGAATAGAAGATCCTAAGACCTATTATATGATTATTCGTAAAATGGAAGAGGAAATAACAACGAATATTAATCAAATTTTACAACATTCCCAATCGCAGGGCATCGATTTTTATGGTTTTGGCTGGTATTTATATAAAAACCGATACCAGAGGTGGGAAAAAGAGTGGAAGAATGATTGGGAAAAGATCCTGCCGGAATTAAAGGTAAAGGTTAACGTCGATGCTGATATTCAGAGAAGGATGAACTCAGGAAAGATCGAGAAGGGGTGACGAAATGTACCAAGGTCTAGCAGCTGTTTGGCTGTCACTTTTCATCTATCTATTCGTTGTATGGAAAGCCAAAATCGTCGAAAAAAAAGAGCGCAAATGGGTGTATCTATTAATTGCTGCGGCAATTGGCCTCTCCATCCTGACCGGACTCAATATTTCGCTTCACAGTGTCACATCCTTGATGAATAATACGTTTGGCAGACTTTCAAGAATGGTTGTGAATATATGACCCAAAGAATATCTAATCTACAGTTAATATTATTAGTGGCCAATTTTATATTCTCAGCTTTTGTCATCAGTCTGCCTCAAATCATTGTTCATGTTGGCGGCCAAAATGCTTGGCTCGTTCCGGTAATATTGTTTCCTGTTTTTTGGCTGATTGTCTATTTGCTGTTTGGGAAAAGAAAGAATTTAGAAAGTATTACGGATTTGTTTGCGATTGGAAAGAAAAGCAGGGGGGTGGAGAAAATCTTTATCCTCGTCTTCTTTTTCTTTGTGTTACTGGCCTTTTTAGGGGACCTGCGGGCCACGTTGGATTTTATTGCTTCCGTGTTATTGCCGAGTACACCATTGGATATATTAATGATTTTGTCCATTTTTATTATCGTTTACATCAGTATGGCCGGCTTAGAGGTCATATCAAGGATAAATGCACTTCACTTTTTTATTTTAATGGTGATCGTCCTATCATTGCCCTTGGATTTATTAAATGAGTGGCAGCCAGGAAATTTAAAACCGCTTCCCAGATTATCCAACGTATTAGATGTGATTAAGTCAGCATATTTTACATTTTCTTGGCTGGGTGAGATGGTTCTATTCCTGATTATCGTCGGCAGTGTGAATCCCCTTAAAGAAGCGAGAAAGGCTGTCATTAGCGGGACTGCACTAGGATTTCTGCTAGTTTTCATCATTCTATTCCTGCAAATCATGGTTTTAGGTACAAATATTGTGAAAGAAACAACGTATCCTACTTACATTCTAATCCAACAAATTAACATCACTGATTTTTTGGACAGACTCGATCTTGTTTTAGTGTCGGTATGGATACCTGCTATATTTGCAAAATTGGCTTACATGCTGTATGCCATTAATTATTGTCTTGGTTTTTTCTATAAATCCAATACCAATAAATTTTTGTTTCCCATCTCGATAATGTTGGGCTACCTGTCGCTGCTATTATTTAAAAATAGTATGGAGCATACTCATTTTTCTTTTTACTCATGGACTTCTCTCGGACTCGGATTGGAAGTTCTACTCATCCTTTTGTTTCTAATTGTTAGGAGAAGTGCACGCAAACGTGACGAGACTGAGAGGTCTGTTAACCCCTCTTGATTACTTACATTCATTTCCCAAATAAAAAACACGGTTTTATTTACCGTGTTTTTTAGCATGGTGCTAGATTAATTTTAACCCGCTAAACAAAATCATTAAGGCCATTACGGTTCTAAGCGGTTTTGCCGGTAATTTTGAAGATAAGGTACTGCCGAGCAGCACGCCGGGAATCGACCCTGTTAGCAAATTAATTGTTAATAAGTAATCGACATTGCCGATGCCTGCATGCATGACTCCGGCAGCAGTAACCAATAGAAAGGCATGAGCAATGTCTGTTCCTACCAGTTGAGAGGGGCTCATCCTGTAAAGATATAGCATCGCCAGGGCAAACAAAGAACCCGAACCGATCGATGTCATCCCGACGATAAAACCTAAAATGGCCCCGATGCTAATCGTTAATGTCCGTTTTTCCTTTAGGGACTTTAATTGCATTGGATTCCACTCAAGCTTTTTTTTCATAAACGTCCTCACCAGTGTAGCAATGGCTACCAAGATCAGCACATATCCCAAGGCATGCTTGATAATTTGCTCCTGATTATGAAAGAATGAATCAAATACATGGAGTATTCCTACAGCCAAAAGGGCACTAGGAATACTGCCGATTGCCAGGTATTTGACTAGCCCAAGATCAATGGTCTTTTGCCGCCAATGCTGGATTGAACCGAAAAGTTTGGTTATCGAGTTATAAAACAAGTCTGTTCCAACAGCAATAGAGGGACTGATGCCCAATAAAATTAAAATAGGTGTTAATAGCGCCGCTCCTCCGACTCCGGTCAACCCAACCATAAAACCAATGAATAGCCCCATGACAATGATACCAATGCTCATAGGCACACACTCCAATATCTTTAAACTACATTTCACCAATAAAATATGAAGTAGTTAAATGCCGTGTCAGCCCAATTTATTAAATAAAAAAGAAGGGACAGTTGTCCCTCCTAAAGTTATTTTTCCACTTCTTCCTCATTTAGCTTGATCTTTTTACAACCGACATATAAACAGGAGAAAACATCTACCCCTGGTTTTGCTTTAGCCATACCTTTTATATAAGGAGTGACCAGGTCTTTAAAATCGAGCCCAACACCTTCTTCTTCTAATATCCCATAAACATACAGCTTCTTTTCATCGAATAAGAAGGCTACGTTACCTACTGCTTTGTTGTCGGAATCCACGACATTTAATACCTGAAATTCGGGCGTAACCACTTCAGGTGAGAAGTAAATTTGCAAACGTTTCAGCTCCCTTACGTAAACTGCAATTTTTCAAATAGTGTATCAGTTTCTTTTTCCTTCGAAGGTTCTTTCTTGGCGACATGAATCAGGACCATACATAGTAGAGCGCAAAACAGGGTTAACCCGGCTGTTGTTAAGAACATTCCAGAACGGGACCAATCCATTAATTTACTAAAAAGCGGCGGACCGATGGCCACGCCCAGGAAGCGGACGGAACCGTACAAAGAGGTGACGAAACCTCTTCTGTCCGTTGGAACAGACCCTGTAATAAAACTGTTAATACACGGCAGGACAAGTCCTGTCCCGATACTGCTGACGACTAGTACCGAGAAAAACGGCACCAAGTTTTTAAAGAAAATCAACGATGCAAAAGATGTTGTCATTAGCAGCAAGCCCAAAATAATCAAGGATTTCATCAGTTTCATTTTTTTGCCGATTTTACTCCCCGTAATGTAAGAGGTCGTAGTCATAAATAATAGCGGAATCGCCAATATGGCTCCTTTTAAAACCCCGTCGATTTGATGATCTTTTTCGAGAATATCGGAAATGTAAAACAAAATCCCAAACAGGGTAAATAAACAGACAGCCCCGGTTAAATAGGCAGCAAACAGCCAGCGGCCTTCTGTTTTAAATACTGATACGAGCCCTTTTACATACTTGCCAACAGGAGGCGGTTCTTTTTTCGCTTTTTTTTCTTTGATAAAAAAGATGGTTAACAGAACCGAGAGGAGGCAAAAGATTGGAAAAGCAAAAAAGGCTGCATACCAGAACAATAGCGCCAGCAGCGAACCGATAATTGGGCTGATTACCTTACCAAACCCATTGGATGCTTCCACCAAGCCAAGTACCTTACTTTGTTCTCCACCTTTAAATAAATCACCAGTCAAGGCCATCGCAATGGGTGCTGTTCCTGCGGCACCAATCCCTTGTGCAATCCGTCCGGCAAGTATCCACGTATAGGAATTGTTAAACCAGGCCGCCGCCGCACCGGCTAAAAGACCGCCGCTCCCGTAAAGAATAAGCGCCGGAATAATCACGGCCTTTCGTGAAAAACGGTCCGAAAAATAGCCTAACACAGGTATCGAGATAGCCGCTGCAATGGAAAAAACGGAAATGACTAAACTAACTTGAAATTGGGAAATACCCAATTCCGATTTCATTTTCGGAAGGATCGGAATTAACATCGAGTTACCCAACACTAATATTAACGGGATTGAACCAATTGCAGTGATGGTCAACCCTTTATGTTTTGGCTTTGGCAACAGAGTGCACCCCTATCGTTAGAATAAGCTATTTTAGTGTTTGAAACGGGACTAAAGATTATTCAAGGCTAATGCCTAATTTCTGATGAATAGGCCTATAATCTACACATTCACCCATTTTTTGAATAATCTATCCTAGAAAAAAAAGGAGGAGCTCTGCCTATGGATTTTTTATCACTTCCAGTCCGGACACAGGGGAACCGCACTTATGGCTTGACCTCAATAGCGGATTTTGGAACGCCAATGGGTGAATTGCGAAATATTTTGGCCGATTACAGCCATATCATCGACATTGCCAAAATTGGTATTGGCTCTGCTTATGTAACACCGAACTTAAAGAAAAAAGTGGATCTTTATAAAGAGTTTCAAATTAAGCCATATTGCGGTGGCACATTATTTGAAAAATGTTATTACCAGAATAAAATCCCTGAATACATTGCTTATTTAAAAAATCTTGGGATTGAATGGGTCGAGGTTTCAAACGGCACACTTGATATTCCATTAGCACAGCGACTGGATTTAATCACCCAGTTAAAGAACGACTTTAATGTGATTGCTGAGGTTGGGTCAAAAGATACTGAAAAGGAAATGGATATATGTGAGTGGCGGGAAGAAATTATGAGGTTGCTTGAGGCAGGCTGCGAATATGTCATAACTGAAGGGCGTGATTCCGGAACGGCAGGAATTTATGAAAAATGCGGCTCTGTTAAATCTGACTTAATACGTGAATTGGTAACGGATTTGGACCAAAATAAAATTATTTTTGAAGCGCCGAGTGCAAAACATCAAATGTATTTTATCCGGGAACTAGGTCCTAATGTTAACCTTGGAAATGTCAAACTTGCGGATGTTTTACTGCTCGAAGCCCAGCGCTGCGGCTTAAGAAGTGAAACATTTTATTTGGAGGACCAAACATGCAAATTACCTTGATACGACATTTGCCAACCCAGTGGAACAAACAACGAAAGCTCCAGGGGCGGCGGGATATTGATATTTCCCCGATCACTGCAGAATTTAAGCAGGGCATCGAAGAAAATAAGTGCATATTAGATGACCTTGCCCCATTTGATGTAGTGCTGGCAAGCAGTCTAAAACGAACGCATCAAACCGCTGCTGCATACGGGTTTGAAGTTGAAACCGATGGGTTATTAGATGAATTGGATTTCGGTCGATTTGAAGGGCACCCCAAGGGGAAACTGGTTCAGGCATACGGAGAAGAATGGATTGATAACCCGCTGGACTTGGTTCTTGGTGAGAGCCTAGTCGATTTTGAAAATAGAATACGCTTATTTTTAAAAAAATATCGGCATTATCAGAACATTTTAGTGTTTGGACACGGTTCTTGGATTAGGGCGATAATTTCCTATGCGGAGCATGGTCACATTAACAGGATGAATAAAATGGTGTTGGAGAATAACTCCTGCGTCACATTGGAATGGGGGAGTGGGAATGACCGGAACCCTTTTGTATGATAACTGGGATGAACAAAAAGCAACTGCTATTATCGATGCTCAGAAGGACTATTTTGATGTTTTAAAGTGGGCATATCGCGAATACGGCGAGGAGATTGTCTATGCTTGCAGCTTTGGTGCTGAGGGAATTGTGTTAATTGATTTAATCTCAAAGGTAAACAAACAGGCCCAAATTATCTTCCTTGATACCGGACTTCATTTTGTCGAGACATATGAGTTAATTGAACAGGTAAAAACTCGCTATCCCACACTGCAGTTTAGAATGGTAAAACCGAAGCTTTCGTTAACAGAACAATTTGAGAAATATGGCAGTGAGCTTTGGAAGGAAAATCCCAACCTTTGCTGCCAGCTAAGAAAAGTTGACCCCCTAAAGGAAGCATTATCTGGTGTCAACGCCTGGATCTCAGGACTAAGACGCGAGCAATCCATCACTAGAAGCAACACTCAATACATCAATAAGGATGATAAATTTCATAATATCAAGATTTGCCCGCTGATTCATTGGACATGGGATGAAATTTTGACCTATATCGAATTGAACAGATTGCCCTATAACCCATTACATGACAAGGGTTATCCAAGTATCGGCTGTGCGCCATGTACGCTTCCTGTGAAGGATTCGGAAGATATGCGTGCAGGCAGATGGGCGGGGCTTTCAAAAACAGAATGCGGACTTCATCAACAATAGAGGAAAACAATTGGGGAGGGAAAACCGGTGAGTATAAGTATTCCCCATGGCGGGAAATTAATCAATCGAATCAATCTTAACCATTCTTTAAATTATTCACTTCAGTGCGTGGAACTGGATTTATTAGAATTAAGCGATTTGGAGTTAATTGCAAACGGTGCCTATAGCCCGCTGGAAGGCTTTATGGGAAGGGCTGATTATGACTCAGTTGTGCATAGGATGAGGCTGACATCCGAACTGCCATGGTCATTGCCAATAACCTTGGCAGTTCATGAGAACAAGGCAAAGGAAATATGTATTGGTGAAACTGTTAACCTTACTTATAACGGTAGGATTTATGGTGTAATGGAAATCACGGAAGTTTTTACCCCGGATAAAATGACAGAAGCACAGAACGTGTACAAAACCACGGATTTAGCCCATCCGGGTGTGAAAAAGCTCTTCCAACGTCCGGAAACCTACCTTGCCGGCCCGGTTACTTTGGTAGCCAGACCACAAAAGGGTCAGTTTGAAGAATATCATTTGGATCCTGTCGAGACCAGAGAGAAGTTCCATTCTTTTGGGTGGAAAACAGTAGTGGGCTTCCAAACCCGAAATCCTGTGCATCGAGCCCATGAATATATTCAAAAATCAGCATTAGAAACGGTAGATGGCTTATTTCTCAATCCTCTTGTAGGAGAAACAAAGGCTGATGATATTCCAGGCGAAATCCGGATGAAAAGCTATCAAGTACTGCTGGAGAATTATTATCCAAAAGACCGTGTGTTCCTATCGGTGTTTCCAGCAGCGATGCGTTATGCCGGACCTCGTGAAGCGATCTTCCATGCAATGGTTAGGAAAAACTTTGGCTGTACCCATTTTATCGTCGGAAGAGACCATGCCGGTGTCGGGAATTACTATGGCACATACGATGCACAGAAGATCTTCTCCCATTTTTCCGAGGAAGAGCTTGGTATTAAGCCGTTATTCTTCGAAAACAGCTTTTATTGTAAAAAATGCGAAAACATGGCTTCCGAAAAAACCTGCCCGCATGAACAGCAATTCCATGTGATTTTATCCGGAACAAAAGTAAGAGGGATGCTGAAAAACGGTGAACAGCCGCCAAAAGAATTTAGCCGTCCAGAGGTCGTACAAATTCTGATTCAGGGAATGCAGGAAGTCTATAACTTAGAAGGTGTAGGAAATGGGGAAAAGTAAGCATATCACGTGGCACCATGCAACGGTTACAAAAAATGACCGGCATGTTGTAAATGGCCATAAAAGCTGTGTCCTTTGGTTTACCGGGTTGTCAGGTTCGGGAAAAT
This sequence comes from Neobacillus sp. B24, assembly GCF_055381825.1. Lineage (NCBI taxonomy): Bacteria > Bacillati > Bacillota > Bacilli > Caryophanales > Bacillaceae > Neobacillus > Neobacillus sp. B24. The sequence continues at coordinate 2,195,547 of NZ_AP035777.1, forward strand.
CCACTTTGGCAAACGCTGTGGATCATGCTTTGTTTCAACAAGGCTGCAAAAGCTATGTGTTGGATGGGGATAATATTCGCCACGGACTAAACAAGGATTTAAGTTTTGGGGTGGAGGACAGAAGGGAAAACATTCGCCGGATTGGCGAGGTGGCAAAACTGTTTGTGGACAGCGGCCAGATTGTTTCTTCCGCATTCATATCCCCGTTCCGGAGTGACCGGGAAATTGTCCGAAATCTGTTCCAGACCGGAGAGTTTATTGAAGTATTTCTGCACTGTCCCATCGGGGTTTGTGAGGACAGGGACCCAAAGGGATTATATAAAAAGGCGAGAACAGGGGAAATTCCTGAGTTTACCGGAATATCCTCACCATATGAAGTTCCAATCAGTCCGGAAATCACGATTGCAACAGATCAATTAAATATCCAACAGTGTGTGGAGAAGATAGTAACCTATTTAAAAATAATGGAGATCCTTTAAAGGGTCTCCTTCTTATCGTCTCCGCCAATTGGCCGAAAGAAATAGCAGTCTTTGGAATCTTAATGTATAAATAAAATCGATAATATTGGTGGAGAAAAATTGACAAATTACTGCGTATAACACGATTTTATAATCAATTACCGCTGCAGTTAACAGGAAAATCAGTAGGTTAATTCCCATCATAACTTTGCCCGGACTCCAATTTTTATAAGAAGCAATCATTAAGGCAGGGATGACCATGCCGCCGCTTGAAGCTCCGGCGCGGATCAACAACCCGACGCCAATACCAAAGAATATGCTTCCGCCAATCATATCAAACCACATATGAATATGGGAATGGGGAACTTTTGTCGTAATGATACTAACAACAGTAGAAGTGGTCGCTACAGAAAGTATCGTACGGAAGGTCCAGGTATAGCCAAAATATTTTAACGCAAAAAGCAGGAACACGATATTGGCCAGCCATAAGGAAAATCCGAGTGATAAACCAAACCAATGATTCATTAAAATGGCTAAACCTGCTGCCCCACCGGAGGGAATCGAATGGGGAAATAAAAATAGGGACATGGACATGCCTTGTAAGATGGCACCGAAAAACAAACAAGAATATATTAATAGCTTTCTATTCATCGCTGATCAAAAAAGTATCCACATTTCTCGCCCCCGGGACTAGCTTTCCTTGTCCATTTTATGAACAAATAAAAAAGAATATGTAAGATTATTTTGATAAAGCATTGTTTTTCTTGGACTCTCAAGGATTTTTCCCAACCTCCGAAAATATGTAAATATGATTATATATATTGAATAATAAAAGAATTACCATTAAAATTACCTTATGATATAGATAGAATAGAGTTAATTCTGCTTTGAGTCTGGTAAGTTTGAACTATGAATACAGTCGCCCTTTGAAACGAGCCGAATCGGAAGTAGAGAAAATGCACTATTTCTAATTTGGCTTCTTTAAGTATAAAGAAAGGAACTTTAAATCGTTATGCAAAGTTCTATCGTCAATATTAAAAAAGAAAAGCGGTTAATGTTGGAAATTTACATAAGGGAAAGTTTAAACAGCTACCACCCTTTATTCGCGTGTGATTCCGATGCGATTTATGCCATGGACCTGGATGGCCAGTTCCTGTCGCTAAATCCGGCATGTGAGCAGATATTTGGCTACGATTCAGAGCAATTTTCCAAGCTATCCTATATGAAAGTTGTAAAATTGGAGCATTTGGAACGGGCCATAACGATGTTCTACCAATCACTTGAGGGCAAGCTGCAAAATTTTGACTGCCAGATCGTTCATCAAAGCGGGGAACTGAAAGATTTAAACATAACCTATTATCCCATTGTCATTAAAGGGGAAATAGTCGGTCTATATGGCGTCGCCAAGGATATCACAGAAATAAAACAAAGAAGGAAAAAGGTCCTGGAAGATATTCAGCACCGGGAAAATATTTATCGGGATATCGTCGAACATTCTCCAGATGCTGTCGTTATCGCAAAAGGTGAGCAGATACTATTCGCAAACGATACAGCAGTGAAATTAATCGGAGCAGAGGATAAACAGGACATCATTGGTAAAAATGCATTTGATTTCTTGGATTCTGCCTATATTGATTTAATAAAAAAACGTGTCAAGGATGTAGAAAGCGGAGCAGCGGTAGAGTTTGTCGAGGTGGAGCTTGTCCGCAAGGATGGGACTAAAATAGAAGTGGAAATAAAAGCGATCCCTGCCATTTATCAAAATGAACCTGCCCGTCATATTATTATTCGAGATATTATGGAAAAGAAACGGACGCAAAAATTGCTGGTCCAATCTGAAAAGTTGTCCGTTGCCGGGCAGCTTGCCGCTGGAATTGCCCATGAAATCAGAAATCCTCTAACAGCTATTAAGGGCTTTATTCAATTAATGGAGGCAGACCATAAATACAATCCGGGTTATCTCGGTATTATTAGTTCCGAAGTGAACCGAATTGAATTAATTCTCAGTGAATTACTATTGCTTTCAAAGCCGCAGGCAATGAAATTTAATAAACGGGACATAACAAATATCCTTGAGCATGTGAAAGCATTAATCGATACCCAGGCCATCTTAAATAATATCGAAATGACAATTGAATATTTAACGGAGATCCCTGAGGTATATTGTGATGAAAACCAACTTAAACAGATGTTTATCAATTTCTTGAAAAATTCCGTTGAGGCGATGCCAAAAGGCGGAAGAATCACAATCGAGGTGCAAAAAATCAAGGGAGAGCAGCTAGAAATTTGCTTCATTGACCAAGGCTGCGGCATACCAAAGAAACATCTCGAAAGAATTGGCCAGCCCTTTTTTACAACGAAAGAAAATGGGACAGGGCTGGGACTCATGATTAGCATGCAAATTGTTGAGAACCATAAGGGAACTATTAAGATTTCGAGTGGGAAAACTGGAACAACGATCAGGGTAAGACTGCCAATATAATATCAGGGCGAATGGTTTAAGCACTGTTCGCTTTTTTTATTGACAATAAACGGAATAATATGATATTAAAATAGTGGGTTAGCACTCTTTGTGTGAGAGTGCTAATGGGTTGATTGACAGACTTTCGACCATTATGATGAATAGGTAAAAAATGGAAGGAGAGATACGGTATGGAAACAAAACAATTCAAGGCTGAATCGAAACGATTATTGGACATGATGATCCATTCGATTTATACGCATCGTGAAATCTTCCTGCGCGAGCTAATCTCTAATGCGAGCGATGCGATTGACAAAATTTATTACAAGGCGTTAAGTGATGATTCTTTAACCTTTGACAGTGACAATTACTACATAAAGGTGATCGCCGACAAGGCAAATCGCACACTGCGAATCTTGGATACCGGAATGGGGATGACCAAGGAAGAGTTGGAAAACAACCTTGGCACTATTGCCAAAAGCGGCTCACTGGCTTTCAAATCTGAAAATGAGTTGAAGGATGGTTATGACATTATTGGCCAATTTGGTGTTGGTTTTTATTCCGCCTTCATGGTTGCTGATGTCGTTACCGTGATCAGCAAGGCTCTAGGCAGCAATGAAGCCTATAAATGGGAATCAACCGGTGCAGAAGGCTACACCATTGCCCCGACGGAAAAAGATACTGTCGGCACCGAGATCATATTGAAAATCAAGGAAAATACTGAAGACGAAAACTATGATGAATTTCTTGAGGAATACCGCTTAAAAGCGATTATTAAGAAATACTCCGATTTCATCCGCTACCCAATTAAAATGGATGTTTCTGGGAGCAGGCTAAAAGATGGAAGCGAAACGGAATATGAAGAATACAAAGAAGAGCAGACCATTAATAGTATGGTGCCAATTTGGCGTAAAAATAAAAATGAACTGACTGATGATGACTATAATAATTTCTACTCAGAAAAACGCTACGGCTTCGATAAACCGCTGAAACATATTCATATCAGCGTGGATGGTGCCATCCGCTATAATGCAATTCTATACATCCCGGAAAATATTCCGTTCGACTATTACTCGGCTGAATATGAAAAGGGCCTCGAGCTTTATTCAAGCGGTGTGTTAATTATGAACAAGTGTGGGGACCTGCTGCCGGACTATTTCAGCTTTGTGAAAGGGATGGTCGACTCCGAGGATTTATCGCTTAACATTTCTCGTGAGTTGCTGCAGCACGACCGCCAATTAAAGCTGATTGCAAAAAATATCAACAAGAAAATTAAGAGTGAATTATTAAGCTTGTTGAAAAACGACCGGGAGAAATATGAGCAGTTTTATCAAGCCTTCGGCCGCCAGTTAAAATACGGAGTCTACAGTGATTACGGCTCACATAAAGAAGAATTGCAGGATTTGTTAATGTTCTATTCTTCCAAAGAGAAAAAGCTGGTAACATTAGATGAGTATATTTCGAGAATGCCAGAAGATCAAAAATACATTTTCTATGCGACCGGGGCTTCCAATGAGCGAATTGAAAAGCTGCCGCAGACGGAGCTGGTGGCGGATAAAGGCTACGAAATTCTTTATTTCACCGACGAGATTGACGAATTTGCTATCAGAATGCTAATGAATTACAAGGAGAAAGAATTCAAGTCTGTTTCCAGTGGTGACTTAGGATTTGATGCAGATGAGAAGGAGCAGGAAACAGCTTCCGAAGAGCAGGATAATAAGGAATTGTTCGCTTCTATGAAGGGTATTTTGGAAGGGAAAGTGAAGGATGTCCGCGTTTCTAAGCGGTTGAAATCACATCCAGTTTGTTTGGCCGCTGAGGGCGATGTTTCGATTGAAATGGAAAAAATCTTGAATGCCATGCCGAACAACCAAAACATTAAGGCTGAAAAGGTACTGGAAATCAACGTCAATCACGAGGTGTATGCCGCGTTGAAAGAGGCGTTCTCTTCCGATAAAGACAAGCTTGCGCTCTATACACATCTGTTGTATAACCAAGCCTTGTTAATTGAGGGTCTGCCGATAGAGGATCCGGTAGAGTTTACGAATAATATCTGCAAAATTATGGTTTGATGAATAAAGAAGGATTGCCGTGTTTAGGGCGCGGCAATCCTTTTTTGTGATTTGAACGAATATATCCGCGATTGGCCAAATTCCATCAAAAGACCCGAGATTTAACACCTGCCGTCTCGACTAGCCAAGTCCTATAAAAAAACTCACTGCAACCCGCCATCCACATACTTCCCGTAATCCGGAATTGCCAACGTATCAAACTCGTTAACCAGTCTCCGAAGTCCGTTAGATAACGTTTCCCCAGCTGCTGGGGCCCCATGTCCGGTCACTGCGACAGATGGATTCAAATCAGAAAGCTTTTTAACCGACTCCCATGCTGCCTGCCAATCAGTCGTCAAATACCGTGGAGGACCGTTGATTTCTTCCTCTTGTGTTACTACCTTATATAAAGCATCCTGTTTGACATTAACAAAGGCATCCCCGGCAATCAAAGCCCTGTCAGAATCTCTAAAAAAGGAAACATGTCCGGGTGCATGCCCCGGGGTATGAATCCAGCGAAAACCGTCCATAAAAGGAACACTGCCATCAGCCGGCAATTTTTCTACATGATCCCCAAGGTTAATCGGCTCATTCGGAAACATAGGTGATATCTTTGCGACCATGCCGCCTTCAACAGAAGCGTCCGGTTCCGGATAGCTCTGTTGACCTGTTAGAAATGGCAGCTCCATCTCATGCGCATACACCGGAACCTGCCAATGATTCACAAGCTCTATAATCGCCCCGACATGATCGAAATGTCCATGGGTCAAAATAATCGCTTTCGGCTTGCTGCCTGAGCCAAATCGCTCCTCCGCGACAGCAATAATGTCATCTGCACACTCAGGCATCCCGGCATCCACCAGAACATACTCGTTATTTTCTGGATTCCCGACAAAACATATATTAACGATTTGGATGGTATGAGAATAAATATCCGGCAACACTTGAATCCCGACTCCGCTGGCAATCGACGTGGCCGGAATAAATTTGTAATCACTTCCATATGACAACTCTTTATCCATTAAAGTCTAACCCCCTGACATAGTGTATCAAAAATAGCTTCTCACCGATGTGATGTAATATTCCTAATTACGTCCAAAAGGACAAAATATTTCCAGTTGTAACGGAAAAGTCTATAATAAAAATTGTAGCTGTTTAACCAAGGGGAGATTATCTAATGAAATATACTTATAAATCGCAACGGATGTGGAGGATATTGTCTTTTGCTCTGTCTGTTTTTCTAAGAGTATATTGGTATAAATTACTTAAAAAATCGGAGTCCGAGCGAGAAAAGCTTTGGGGCCGAATTGGACAAGAGTTTCGACAACTGCTATTTGATTTAGAGGGACTGTTAATAAAAGTGGGGCAATTTTTAAGCATCCGTGCAGATCTGTTGCCCAATAGTTTTATAGGTCAAATTCAGGACTTGGTGGACCAGGTGCCGCCTTCGCGGTGGGAAGAAATAAAAATGGTCATTGAAAAAGAGTGGGGAGGACCTATTGAATACTTCATGCAATGTATTGGCCCAAAGGCGGTTGCTTCGGCCTCAATTGGGGAGGTTTACCGCGGTAAACTAAAAGACGGAACTGAAGTGGCTGTTAAAGTTCAACGGCCGACCATAAAATCGATTATGGTGACTGATTTCCGGGCATTATCAATTATCATTTGGTTTGCCGACCATTTTGCGCCGGTACCAAAGGGATTCATTAATTTTAAAATGTTATTTCAAGAATTAAAAACGGTCATTGAAAGAGAGGTTGATTTCAAAAAGGAAATGGATACCGTCAACCATTTTCGGCATCGCTTCCAGTCTTTTCAGGGGCTTTCCATCCCAAAAACATTTCCAAATCTTTCAACCTCTCAAGTATTGGTAATGGAGTGGATAGAAGGGACCAGAATAACGGATGTAGAGTTTTTAGAACGCCATTCTATTAACCGAGAAGAGTTAGCTCAGCGGTTATTTCGGATTTTTATTCCCCAATGGATGGAGCCAGGAATCTTTCATGCAGACCCGCATGCCGGGAATTGCCTGGTGAAATCAGATGGAACCATCATTCTATTGGACTTTGGGATGGTTGGGGAAATTTCAAAAAAAGACGCATTGAATTTTCAGGAACTAATTCAGGCCATTTTAGCAAAAAATTATCGGATGATGGTTAAGGTCTTAATAGATTTGGGGTTCTTCCTGCCAAGTGCTAACCAAAAGGCAATATCACCACTCTTAAAAGAGGCATTTTCTTTTGATATCAGTCAGTTGAAGGAGATGGATCTGTTTCAGGTAAAAAAAGACCTGAATGAAATTATTAGATCGTTACCAATCCAGGTTCCTACCCGATTTATCTTCTTGGGGCGCTCGTTTGTGACGATTGACGGGATGTTAAAAAATATTAAGCCGGACCAAGAATTACTTGATGTGGCAAAACCTGCTTTCATCGATTGGCTTAATTCAAGCAAACAAAGCAAATGGAAACTGGTATTAAAATGGATTCATTCACAGCCGGTTTTTCAAATCTTTCATTCTATTACGGATTTACTAGAGGCACCGAATCGATACCTTGAGCAAAAACAAGCACTTATGAAAAAAGAACAATATTTTACTAAATACGAAAACCAAAAGAAGCAGTCTTTCTTAATGGGAGCGATTGGAATTGTTGGCTTTCTTGTCGGCTTCCATATTGGAGACGAGATGACTTGGAAGGTATCAGCAGGAATCATTGGGAGTTCGCTTCTAATTTATTTCATCAGCAATATCAATCAAAGAAAATGGTTAAAAGGCGGAGAATGAAAGATTCTCCGCTTTAGCTGTTAATTCGGTTCCACATGCACATGGACATCGAATACTTCATGTTTTTTAATTAGGGCATTTTCCACTTTTGTGGCAACATCGTGTGCTTCCCGAATATTTAAGGTCGAATTGACCAGAATGACGACATCTACAACGGCGCTGTTTCCATAATTCCTTGCTTTCAGGTCCTTAATGCCTTTGACCCCTGGAATTCCCTCAATCGTATTTTTAAACGAATACATCTCCCTTACATCAAATCCATCTGTCAAACTATGTGAAGCAGAACGGAAAATATCCCACGCTGTGTTACAAATTAGCAAACCTACAATGATCGCGGTAAGTGGGTCTAGCCAAGGGAGATTAAATTGGGCACCGATAATGCCAATCGCCGTCCCAATACTAACCCAGGCGTCGGATAGATTATCTTTAGCTGCTGCCATGACAGCCTGGCTGTTAATTTGTGCCGCAAGCTTTCGATTATGACGGTAGACGAAATACATCACGACTGCACAAACCAAGCCTGTAATGGCGGATATAGGGTCGGGAGATGCACTTTTCCCATTTATTATCGTGGTTATTGCTGTGTACAAAACTTCAAACCCAACGACTAACATGATAAAAGAAGAAACCATTGATGCGACACTTTCCGCTTTCCAATGTCCGTATGGGTGGTCTTTATCAGCTGGTTTTTGCGATAATCTTAAGCCGATTAACACAACAATTGAGGCAATGACGTCAGTGGTGTTATTTAGCCCATCCGCTTTTAATGCTTCAGAATTTGTCATAAACCCCACAGTGAGCTTAAGAGCGGATAAACAAAGGTATGCCAGTATACTAATAATGGCCCCTTGTTCGCCCTTTTTTAATTCCAAATACTTTTCTTGTTCCATAGGTTTTTCCCCCAACATCTAATACCTTTACTATCTTAGCAATCTACTACCTAGTGGGTCTAGAGCAACCTTTTTAGTCTATTATTAAAATTATTGTAGAAGTAAAAAAAGTTTCTATTGGGAAAAACTTATTGTCTATATTCTTATAGGATGAAAATTTGTAATTATTTATACAATGGTTATTGACAAATTCCTATCGGTATAATAGGATTAATTAACAATTTAGTTTTTCGAAAAGGGGGGCGAATCGGCTGAAAACTCCAGAAGACTGGCAAGAAATTGCTGATCATCTTAAGAGAATGCTTGAATCGATCAAATTCGGATCGATCACTCTCGTTGTCCAAGACGGTAAAGTCATACAAATTGAGAAAAATGAAAAGGTTCGTCTTAAAAAACTATAAAACTCGCTGACTAGACAAACTAGAGGCGGTCTCTCACCAGTAAAGGTGGAAGACTGCCTTTTTTTATAGGCGATAGGAGGTTAATGACATTGACAAATACGATAACATACCAAAATTGGCAGCAAATAACGGATAACTTTTCGTCCGGGGATGAGACAAAAGGAGCCCTTGCTGTGTTGGACTGGGCCTATAAACAATACGATGAAGGAAAGATTGTCTATGCCTCAAGCTTTGGGGCGGAGGCGATTGTGTTAATTGACCTGATTCGCCAAGTGAAACATGATGCCCATATTGTCTTCTTGGATACCGACCTGCACTTTCTAGAAACCTATGAAGTTATTAAAAAAGTCCAAAAGCGGTTTCCTTCCTTGCAAATCGAAATGAAGAAACCCGCCTTGACATTGGATGAACAAGCGGCCCAATACGGCTCAGCGTTATGGAAGCGTGACCCAAACCAATGCTGTCATATCAGAAAGGTCGTGCCGTTAAGGGAGACGTTGACGGCAAAGGAGGCATGGATTTCTGGTCTGCGGCGGGATCAATCGCCAACGCGTAAGGATACCCAATTCATCAACAAGGATGAAAAATTTAACAATATTAAAATATGCCCGCTCATTCATTGGTCCTGGGAGGAAGTTTGGCAATATATCAGGGAACATGACCTCCCATACAACGAATTGCATGATCGAAATTACCCGAGTATCGGCTGCTTCCCGTGTACCCAGGCGGTCGGAGCAGATGGGGACTCCCGTGCCGGACGCTGGAGCGGAAGCAGTAAGACAGAGTGCGGCTTGCATACTTCATAAGGAGGGGATTCCTTGATTACCGTCATCGCAATTACAATCGGTCTGTTCTTTGCTATTAATATCGGCGCCAGCGGGGCGGCGGCCTCGATGGGAATTTCCTATGGCGCCGGAGTGGTGAAGAAGCAACTGGCTTTATTTCTCTGTGGTATCGCTGTATTTCTCGGGGCGTGGTTAGGCGGCGGCGAGGTAGTAAAGACGATTGGCAGCGGCATTGTTCCAGAGAGCACCTTTTCAAATGCCATTGCATTAATCGTGTTAGCTTCGGCAGCCTTGTCCTTATTTCTGGCCAATATTTTTGGGATTCCATTGTCCACTAGTGAAGTGGCCGTCGGAGCTGTTGTCGGCGCTGGGATTGTTTATCAATCTGTGTTCGTCGGCAAGCTGTTATGGATTATGGTATTTTGGCTGCTTACACCATTTGCCGCCTTTATCATGGCGATTATTGCCACCTATCTTTTAAAAATCAAAGCTGTGCAATCAATATTGGTGCATCGCAAGGCTGCCTCAATCCTGGCCGTTTTGATCGTGGTGATGGGATTGTTTGAGGCCTTCTCAGCTGGGATGAACAATGTAGCTAACGCAGTAGGGCCGCTTGTCGCAGCCGCTTTAATGACAAAGGAAAGCGGTGTACTCTGGGGCGGGTTGGCTGTTGCAGCGGGTGCTTGTCTGCTGGGACACCGGGTGATTGAAACCAATGGAAAAAAAATCACCTCCTTACGTTTGGAAGAAGGCTGTGTTATCTCCGGAACAGGCGCAAGCATTGTTACGGCAGCATCGTTATTCGGTATTCCGGTGCCGCTCACGCAAATTACGACTTCTTCCATTATCGGGATCGGCTTTGCCAAACATGGCAAAGCGGTTCTGAAAAAGGATATTGTTGTTCAATTGCTTACGGTTTGGCTCGTTTCCCCTGTTTTATCAATGGTCCTATCATATACGATTATTCAACTGGTGATTGTTCAAAATTTTTACCCGATCATTGTGATGGCAGGCGTGCTAATCTCCGTATTTGGCGTCCTGAACCTCATGAAAAGAACAGCCGTCAATGAGACGAATTATACAAAAGAATTAATAAGAAAGGTTGATTAACATGTCATTTTTACCAAAACCACACGGAGGAGAGCTTGTTCAGGCTTTTGACCCTAATTACGATATTACTTCAATCAGTAAAGAAATTATCATTGATTCAGTCGCTTTAAGTGATTTGGAATTAATCGGGATTGGCTTGTTCAGTCCGTTAACCGGTTTTCTTGGACAGAAAGATTACGAATCTGTGGTGGGCACGATGCGCTTGGCCAATGGAGCTGTTTGGTCAATTCCGGTAACCCTGCCTGTTTCCTATGAAGCAGCCAATTCTTTGGTGGTCGGAGAGGAAGTCAAGCTCAGCCATAATAATGAAGTTTATGGTGTTCTCAAGGTTTCCGAATGGTACGAACCGGACCTTACAAGGGAAGCACTTGAGGTTTACAAAACGGATGAATTAGCGCACCCTGGTGTGAAACGTTTGTTTGAACGTGGACCTGTATATGTGGCAGGAGAGATTACATTAGTGAAAAAATTGGAAAAAGGCGTATTTGGCGATGTATGGTTTGAGCCAAAGGAAACAAGGGAACTTTTTGAAGCAAAAGGCTGGAAAACAGTGGTTGGTTTTCAAACGAGAAATCCGATTCATCGTGCCCATGAATACATTCAAAAAGCGGCGCTCGAAACAGTCGACGGTTTGTTTGTGAACCCATTAGTCGGCGAAACAAAATCGGATGATGTGCCTGCAGATGTCCGGTTAAAAAGCTACCGGGTACTCTTGGAAAACTACTATCCGAAAGACCGGGTCCAGCTTGGGGTCTATCCAGCAGCGATGCGTTATGCCGGACCAAGAGAGGCCATTTTCCATGCAATTGCCCGGAAAAACTTTGGCTGCACCCATTTTATTGTCGGCAGGGACCATGCCGGGGTGGGGAACTATTACGGGACCTATGATGCTCAGCATATTTTCAGCCATTTTACAGAAGAGGAACTAGGCATTAAGCCGCTGTTCTTTGAACACAGCTTTTATTGCAGTAAGTGCGATGGGATGGCTTCGGATAAAACCTGCCCGCATGGCAAAGAGGACCGGGTCATCCTTTCCGGAACTAAGGTGAGGGAGATGCTTCGTTCTGGTGTATTGCCGCCGTCGACCTTCAGCCGCAAAGAGGTTGTGGAAGTATTAATTGAAGGCATGAGAGAGAAAACTACTGTGTAAGGAGACTCAAGATGGGAAAAGCAACGAATATTACCTGGCATGATACAACGATTACGAAATCAGAGCGCAGGATTCAAAATGGACACGGAAGCTGTACACTTTGGTTTACCGGGTTATCCGGTTCCGGAAAATCAACGATTGCCAATGCTGTTTCACATGAATTGTACCGGCTGGGAATTAATGAATATGTGCTTGATGGGGATAATATCCGCCATGGCTTAAATAAGGACCTTGGTTTTTCGGACCATGACCGGACAGAGAACATTCGGAGGATAGGGGAAGTGGCGAAGCTGTTTGTTGACAGTGGTAAAATTGTGACAACAGCATTCATATCTCCGTTTCGCTCCGATCGCGATGGGGTACGCGCATTGTTCGAGGAAGGGGAGTTTATCGAAATCTTCGTTGACTGCCCGATTGCTGAGTGCGAACGCCGAGACCCAAAACAGCTCTATGCAAAAGCACGCCGCGGCGAAATCAAGGATTTCACGGGGATTGATTCCCCGTATGAAGCACCGGAAGGACCGGAATTAACGGTTCATTCTGACCAGGTTACTGTTGCCGAGGCGGTACAACAAGTGTTAAATTATTTGCGTGAACAAAATATCATTTAGATTAGGTAAAGCAAAAAGGGGGCAGCCGTTATGAAAGCGATTCTTTACATCGGCCATGGAACTCGTTCAAACCAAGGAGCAGAGGAAGCGAGGGCTTTTGTCCATCGGGTGATGGAGCGAATTCCTATTCCAATCCAGGAGCTTAGTTTTCTAGAATTGACGGAACCGTCGATTGCACAAGGTTTTAACAGGTGTGTCGAAAAAGGAGCAACGGAAATCACGGTCGTTCCCATCTTTTTGCTGGCTGCCGGTCATATTAAAAAGGATATACCGGAAGCGTTGGATGTACTAAAGAAACAGTATCCTGAAGTTACCGTTAAAATAAAGGACCCTTTTGGTGTCCAAGGGCTACTGCTGGATGGTCTTGCTGAACTCATTTTAAATACGGCGGGGGACCTTTCCCAAAGGGACTCAATTCTTATCGTCGGCAGGGGCAGCAGTGATCCAAGCATCCATAAAGCCTTCGCCGAGATTGGCGAAGGAATGAAGGAGCGTCTCGGGACATCACTTGTATCAGTATGTTATCTTGCAGCCGCACAGCCTAAGTTTGACGAGGGTTTGGAGTTGATGTCGCAACAAGCCAGCGGGAGGGTGATTGTGGTCCCGTATTTATTATTTTCCGGACTGCTGCTTTCCGAAATAAATCAAAAGGTAGGCCAGAGGCAAGCTCACGGCCAGCCAATCATTCATACCGGACAGCTCAGTAAGCATAAAGTGATTGAAAACCTAATTGTTAAACGGGCAACAGAGGCATAAACATGAAAAAACACTCATAGGGTGTTTTTTTGCTTGTTTAAGTGTATCTGAATGGAACATTTCTTTATTTTAATGTAGTATTTTCATTGGGCGAGTCAGGAATACTAGATTCGGTTATTCTATTTTTGAAAGGAGAAGCAAAATGCCAAAAAGTTTAACAGATAGTACAAAATTACATAACGGCGTGGAAATGCCATGGTTCGGCCTTGGGGTTTTTAAAGTAAAAGAAGGCTCCGAGGTTATTGATTCAGTTAAGGCCGCGCTTAAAAACGGCTATCGCAGCATTGATACAGCTGCAGTTTACCAAAATGAAGAAGGCGTTGGGCAAGGCATTAGGGAATCCGGGGTTCAAAGAGAAGAAATTTTCGTTACCTCAAAGGTTTGGAATTCTGACCAAGGTTATGAAACCACCCTTCAGGCTTATGAAACAAGCTTAAAGAAACTAGGGCTTGAATACTTGGACTTATACCTCATTCACTGGCCAGGAAAAGATAAATTTAAAGACACTTGGAGAGCACTTGAAAAACTGTACAAAGATGGACGAGTCCGGGCCATTGGTGTAAGCAACTTTCATATCCATCATTTGGAGGATTTGCTTAAAGATGCAGAAATCAAGCCAATGGTGAACCAAGTAGAGTATCATCCACACTTGGCACAAAGGGATTTACTGGCCTATTGCCAGCGGGAAGGGATTCAGCTTGAAGCATGGTCACCACTTAAGCAAGGGCAATTATTGAATGAACCAACCATTTCCGAAATAGCAGAAAAATACGGGAAGACAACTGCCCAAATTATTCTGCGCTGGGATTTGCAAAATAAAGTAGTAACGATTCCAAAATCCATTAAAGAACAGCGAATCATTGAAAATGCGGATGTATTTGATTTCGAGCTTACTTCTGAAGATATGGAAAGATTAAATGCTTTAAATAAAGATGAGCGTACAGGTCCAAATCCGGATGAGTTTATGGCTGGTTTTACTGAATAAATGGTACAGAGCGGACAGTCAATAAGGGCGGCTGTTCGCTATTTTAAATTAAAATAAAACATGAACTAAGGTTCACCTTTTTGAATGAAAATGATATAATAAAAATATCTTTTAAATTTGGACAACATATATATTGTAAAGGAGTGATTGGATGACAGACGTTGCCAATTCCGCTATTCAACACCGCAGACTACCTTTTACCCGGATTATTTTTAGAATTGTGGCTATTACCATCGGAGCAATCATGATGGCGACAGGACTGGAAATATTCCTAGTTCCCAACCACGTTATTGATGGGGGAATCACCGGTATTTCTATTATGCTATCGCATATTTCTGGTTGGAAACTGGGAATCTTTCTGTTCCTGCTAAACTTGCCGTTTGTTTACATGGGTTATAAACAGATGGGGAAAACCTTTGCTTTCTCCACTGTATACGGCATTATTGTTTTATCTATTTTTACTTCATTTTTTCACCCGATTCCACCATTTACCGAAGATATTCTTCTGGCCACCGTATTTGGCGGGATGATTTTAGGAATAGGGGTCGGTCTTGTTATTCGCAATGGCGGAGCTTTGGATGGAACGGAGATTCTGGCCATTGTCATCAATAAAAAAGTCCCGTTTTCTGTCGGACAAATTATTATGTTTATCAACCTGTTTATTTTAGGGGCAGCCGGATTCGTCTTTAGCTGGGACCGGGCCATGTACTCGCTGTTAGCTTATGTGATTGCCTCAAAGGCGATTGACACCGTTGTCGCGGGGCTGGAGGAATCCAAATCTGTCTGGATTATCAGTGATGATGCAGAAAAAATTGGTGATGCGGTAAATGCCCGACTTGGCCGGGGAGTAACTTATTTGAAAGGTATGGGTGCCTATACTGGAGATAATAAGAAGGTTATTTTCAGTGTCATTACCAGACTTGAGGAATCTAAATTGACCACGATTGTCGAAGAAATTGACCCGACGGCATTTCTGGCGATTGCGGATATTTCGGAAGTCCGCGGCGGCCGTTTCAAAAAGCGGGATATTCATTAAAGTTTATACACAAAAGGATCTGCACAAACAGATCCTTTTTTATTAGATTAAAGCAATGCCTTAAAGGAATTTCTTATCACGTCACCGCGGCTTATGATACCAACCAATACCCCGTTACGTTCAACCGGGACCTTTTTGATTTGCCGATTCCCCAAGATGGCCGCAATATCCTCGACGTTTTCATTCCAATCCACCTTATAAACGCGCTTCTTGGCAATTTCCATCACATTTAAATTTAATAAGCGTTTTTCCCGCTCTTCGAATTCCTCATGATCGCCTTTTATGACAAAAGTATAGTAGAAATTGTCTACGACTTTGTCTTTATGTTTACCGATATATCGCATGATGTCGCCATCACTGACAAAAGCCACAACCTCATTTCTGTCATTCACTACAGGCAGTCCGCTGATTCGGTACTTTATAAATTTTTCAATCACCGCGCTGACCAGGTCACTATCTTTCACTTTGTGAACTGGGCTAATCATCATCTCATGTGCTTGCATGTCTAAACTCTCCTTTGGTGACCCATTTAAAAAATGTTAGTAATATAATTATACTAAATTTTTTAAATAACAAAAAAGAACTGACCACAAAAGCTGCTATGAACAACTTAGAGATCAGTCTACTTTTGTTTTCTAATGGACTTTGACTGGTGATAACAGTCCAAGAAATTTCTCAAACGGAATTTGGCAGGCAGGGTACTTTTCTAGTAAATCAAGCATGGTGATTTTTTTTTCTATCACATTTGTTTGATATGCTTCTTCTTCTAAAAGGGCCTCGAGTTCCATTTTGTGAGGCGGACAAACTGTGTACTTTGCCAGCTCCTGCAGCTGCTCGCGGGTAACAGCTTCCTGAGCATTTAGTCTTAAGTTTAGTAAATCGTACATGTGAACTGAGAAGTCCTTTTTCAGTTCTGTTGCATTTTCATGGTGATCATCAAGGATAACTTGTGTGTTCTTGTCTAAACCAAATCGCCCGAGAACACGATCGACAACCTCAGTAGAGCTTTGTTGTTGTGTGGTTTCCTGGTTTTCTACAGTTTGCAGCCCAAAAGCATCGATAATATTTGGCCATAATTGCCCGTGCCATTCTTCAAATTGATGGTCAAAATCGCTGCTTGCATCACCCTGACCCTTTGGTGCTATTCTAATTGCACCGTTTTCGGCGAGTTTTTCGTCAATGAAATTCGGGACACTTTGGTAGGTGCTCGCCCAGTTTGTGTCCCCGCAGCCAAATACGGCATAACGAACGCCTTCTAGGGAAATGCCTTCAGCTTCCTTCAGCCATCTGACGAATTTTCGGGCATTTTTCGGCGGATTTCCGTTATAGGAGGAGGTAACAATTAATACGGCTCCATCTTTGGGTAATACGCCAACGTATCCATCGAGCGGGGCGATTTCACTCCTAAAACCTTTAAACCGGACGCTCGCTGCTAAATCCTTTGCAATTCCTTCCGCTGTCCCCATATTGGAACCGTAAAGAATAAGCAAGGGAGTATTGTTGCCGCCTGTGAATTCGACATTTTCAAGCTTACCCAAATCCAAGCTGGAAGTAGATTGGGTTTCTGCTAGCGAAGCAAAGGGATCCAAGATTTTTTTATCACGCAATTCTACTCTTATTGAAAAATTACCGGGTTTCAACGTCATTGTTTGTTTAATTTTCAATTGATAGTTACTATGATCGATCAGCTTGAAATTCTGCAGAATCATTCCGATTAACAATGTGGCTTCGTGCAAGGCGAACTGCATTCCAATGCATGCTCTCTGTCCATTTCCAAAAGGCTTATAGGCATTATGCGGTATTTTTTTAGGATCACTAAATCGCTCCGGACGGAACTCCTCTGCGTCTTCTCCCCATGCCTCTTTGTCGCGATGGAGCTGTGGCAGGAGAATGGCCACATTCTGCTTCTTGTTAATCTTGTATTTACCGCCAAGCACCATATCTTCTTTCGCATAAAGTGTAAATTGCGGTGCGGTCGGATATAAGCGCAATGCTTCATTTAGTATCATTTTAATATATTTAAGTTGAAGCACTTGTTTATAGGTTGGAATCGTGCTAGTTAGCACGGTATCGACTTCTTCATAGGCTTTTTTTAGAACCTCTGGATGTTTTAATAACAGGTAAAGAGTAAAGGAAAGTAATCCGCTTGTTGTTTCATGACCGGCAATCAGGAAAGTAATAATCTGAAATCTGATATTCTCATCGTCAAGCATTTCTCCTGTTTGCGGATCCTTGACACTCAGCATTCGGGCAAGCAGGTCTGTTTCTCCTTGGTCCCCGCGTTCTTTCCGCTCCGCAATTAATTTATCCACAAGAGCAAACATTTCTTGAACATTCTTTTCAAAATCCTGTCTTTTTTTCACCATCAATTTTTCTTGAATCGGCAGACGCGTTCCTTTATGCATCGCCTCGTCAAGGGCATTCACCATATTGACGATAAACGGATCATGAGATTCCTTATAGAAGCTGTTAAACCGATAATTAAAACCGCATAAGCCAATCGTATCGAGTGTCAGCCTGGTCATATTATCGGGTACATCAATGCTCTGATTAGGATTCAGGCGTGCCCATTTTTGCACCAACTGCAGGGCAATTTCTACCATCATCGAATGGTATCCCTTCATGGCCGATAGGCTGAATGCAGGCATCAGGATATTATGTGCTTTTTGCCAGTTAGGCTCATTGGTTTTACCTGTAAATAGTCCATCTCCAGCGAATGTACGCACCTGATGCAAACCGCCAAGAAGGCTCTTATCAAATTTAGGGTTATTCAAAACCTCAGCAGCCCATTTTTCCCCGGAGATAAAGACTGTAGAAAAACCGCCGAAGAACTCCATGCGAAAAATAGGTCCATACTTTTCAGCGATTTTCCATAGTGAAAGTGTTGGCGCTTCCTTGTCAAGCAAGGGCATATTGCCAAGGGGCCCATACGTTTTGGGCTGGGGGATTGCCACAGTTTCAGTAGTAGCCATTATAAATTTGAACCTACCTTTCCTTTTTTTATAATTTTAAAATAATATTTTACTAGATTATAACATTAACAAATTGGAAAGATAAAGACATATAAAATTAAAAATTCTGACAAATTTCTACAAACTTCTTGCGTTGATATAGTCGAAATCTCTTGAAAATCGCTAGAATTACTGAAAACGTTTTCATACTGGTGTTATAATATTACAGAAGGATGCTGGCTTGGGTTCATAACTACTATGTGCATTTTCAAGGTTGAATTATTATTTTAAAAGAATTATCCTATAGTTGTTTTGTATAAATAATGAATTAACAGTGGAAATAGGAGACAGTAGTTGGACGAACTGGTATGATTCAGTTGTAAGGGAATTCATCTTAATTAGAGGTGGGAGACATGTTGGTAGCGGACAAAACAAGAGTGGAGCAGGATTTTTTGGGAACCAAAGAGATACCGTTTGATGCCTATTACGGGATTCAAACCTTGAGAGCGGTTGAAAACTTCCCCATTACCGGCTATCGCGTTCATAAGGAATTAATTATTGCATTGGCAATGGTTAAGAAAGCGGCAGCTATTGCAAATATGAATACAAAGCGTTTATATAGCGGACTTGGTGAAAAAATGGTTCAGGCCGCAGATGAAATGATCACCGGAAAATGGCATGAACATTTTATCGTGGACCCTATCCAGGGTGGCGCCGGAACGTCAATGAACATGAATGCCAATGAGATCATTGCAAACCGGGCATTGGAATTGTTAGGACATCAAAAAGGTGAATATAAACATCTAAGCCCTAACAGTCATGTGAATATGTCACAATCGACCAATGACGTGTTTCCTACAGCAATTCATATTGCTTCTCTGAAATCGTTGGAGAAATTGTTGGTGACGATGGAAGAAATGGAGACCGTTTTCAAGGAAAAAGCGAAGCAGTTTGAAAAAGTTATAAAAATGGGGCGTACCCATCTTCAGGATGCTGTTCCAATTCGCCTTGGCCAGGAATTTGAAGCGTATTCACGGGTTCTCGCCCGGGATATCAAACGGATTAAGCAATCGAGGTCCCATTTGTATGAAGTGAATATGGGGGCAACTGCTGTTGGAACAGGACTGAATGCCGATCCAAACTATATTAAAGATGTGGTAAAACAATTGGCCCAAATCAGCGGCCTTCCTTTGGTGAATGCCGAACATTTAGTTGATGCCACTCAAAACACAGATGCGTATACGGAAGTTTCGGCAGCATTGAAAGTTTGTATGATGAATATGTCGAAAATCGCTAATGATATTCGCTTAATGGCTTCCGGTCCACGTGCAGGGTTAGGGGAGATTACACTGCCTGCGAGGCAGCCTGGATCTTCGATCATGCCAGGTAAAGTAAATCCGGTCATGCCGGAGATGATTAACCAAATCGCTTTCCAAGTGATTGGAAATGATCATACTATCTGTTTAGCCTCTGAAGCTGGCCAGTTGGAACTTAACGTTATGGAGCCGGTGCTAGTATTTAATTTGCTTCAGTCAATTAGTATCATGAATAACGGCTTCCGCTCATTTACCGATTATTGCTTAAAGGGAATCGAGGCAAATGAAGCGAGATTAAAAGAGTACGTGGAAAAAAGCGTCGGGATTATCACGGCCGTAAATCCACATCTGGGCTACGAAGTTGCGGCAAGAATAGCCCGGGAAGCAACGATAACTGGCAAATCTGTTCGCGAGTTATGTCTTAAATATGATGTGTTAAGCGAAGAAGAGCTTGATCTAATCCTTAATATTTACGAAATGACAAAGCCTGGTATTGCCGGTGCTTCCCTATTGGAAAGAGATTAAAACAAAAAGCGAACAGTTCAACTGTTCGCTTTTTTGCATTATAAATAATGATTCGCTTTCCGGCTATTACAAATAAAACAGCTTTCTTCTTCCTTCCATGACAAGAAAGAGTCACCGCAGGTTTTGCATTTACTTTTTCTAATAGGTATGCTCACTGTTCTGGCTTCGCAAACATTTGGTTCAATCTTTATACCATCATAGTGACAAACATCAACACAGAGTGAACAACCAGTACATTTTCCAGTGATTACATTAAGTTTTCCCTCTTGGATTGAAAAAACTTCTTCAGGGCAAAGCCGAAAGCATGCTTCACATAATGTGCATTTCTCTTGATTCAGTTCTATCGTAGTAAATGCCCAGTCGGGAAACAAATCACTCCGTCTGAATTCCCCATGATTCTGCCGCCATTTGACCGGTGTTATCGTGGCGGCCGCCAGTTTCTTGCTTTCAAAAGAGAGCTTATTGAAAAATTCCCTCCTTGAAAGTTTTGCCTGCTCCAGGTTTTTCGAGTCTTCCGTTTTACTTATTTCGAAAGGGGACTCTTTCATTTGGATTAGCAGGATATTCGTCTCCTTAACGATATTCAACAGTTGCTGGTTAGGTACTGTGATATATAAATTTCTTATTTCATGAGTATGCAGGCGTAATAATTCGTTTACCGTTGGCAATGGTCCATCATCCAAGATTAATATTTTGTTGATTATTTTTCTGGAAGGGGATCGCCCCTCAATTGCCTGAACGGGGCAAAGTGTGACGCAGCGGCCGCAAAGGTCACAGCTTTGATTATTCATGATTGGAATTCTGTTACTATAGGAAATAGCCTGTACCTCACAGCTATCTTTACAGAGTGTACAGGTACTGAAAGGGCTAAAGTTTCTCAAACAATGGTCTGCCGCCTTTACTTCATAGCTAAGGCCTTCCAGCCAATTCATCACTAACGACATTTTTTCACCTTCTTTGCATTCTCTCTTCATTTTAACTCGGTAAGAATAGGTAAATCATAAAGCTTTATAACAATTTCCTAACAATTTGGGCAAACAAAAAGCATGCACTACATGGAGCACGCCTTTTGTTTGGATTTGACTATAAATTAGAACTAATGAAGGAGTTCACTTAAGGGAACTATTTCATATCCCATCGCTTTCAGTTTGGGAATAACCTGATCCACCGCATCCGGTGTATTGATGCCGCCGATATGCATGAGAATAATGTCGCCATTGCTTGCCCCGGCTTCGATGCGGGAAATGAGTTCCTCCATTGTTGGCTGGCGCCAGTCAATACTATCTAGCGACCATTGGATGCTGTAGGGATAGCCGGCTTCACCAACGGTTTTCAATGCTGAAGCATTATAGGAGCCGTATGGAAATCGAAAATAGGGCTGAGGTGAAACTCCGGTTATATTCTTAATGATTTGCTCAGCCTTTAGAATATCCTGTTTAAAAGCAGTGGCTGTTGTCTTGACCGCGTCGGGGTGGGAATAGGAATGGTTGCCGATTTCGTGGCCATCAGCAACGATTCTCTTGGCATAGTCAGGAAACTTTTCAACCCACTTTCCAGTTAAGAAGAATGTAGATTTGATATTATGCTTTTTTAATACGTCTAAAATTTTGATCCCAACAGCATCGCTTCCAGCATCAAAGGTAAAGGCAATTTCCTTTTTTTGCTGGCTGCCGCTTGAAATAAGGATAGAAGAGGCAGTGGCTGGTGGTTTTTCCTCTTTAGGTGGTTCTTTTGGTGGTGCCGGCTCGGCATTTTTTCCATAAATTCTCAAGATTTGACCGACAATAATTGTATCTGTTTTCAGCCCATTCCATTGCTTGATTTTATCTACCGTTACTTGTGCTCTGCTGCTAATTGACCAAAGCGTATCTCCCTTAACAACCTTGTAATCTAATGACCCATTTTCAGGAACCGTAATTTTTTCAGGTTGGGCTGGCGCTGGCTTTTGCGGTTCAGGTTTTTCATCAGCTGGTTTCTCATCCACTGGCTTTTCTTCTTCTGGAGGCAGCTCCTCATTTGGCTTTTCGTCATTATTTCCGTCAGCGGGAGCAGGCGCTTCTGTCTTTGGCGGTTTACTAGAGAGTTCCTTGCTGATAACGGCTGTATCCTGGTTAAGATAGAATAGCATAAACACAACTGTGATCAGACTGAGCCCTGATAAAGTAAAGTAAATCCACTTCCCGCCCGTTTTTTTATAGTGGGACATAACACCTAAGACTAAAAATAACGCAAATACAGTAATGGTAAGTAAAATGAAGATTTCTGACATGATATTTCCCCCTTTTTACATAAACTAGGGAGCAAAAATCTTGGGATTGTATTGGAAAAATATTTTGGAATGGAAAAGTGTGATGTTGAAGGGATGAGTGAGGAGCGGATTTCTGCTTTTATTATACCATATGAGGATTTGGACCTATATGCCACGAAAACTTGAGATCAAAAAAATAAAATAAGCATGCAAGGGAGATTTGCACGCTTGTCACCATCACTTTTCACTTTTCTTATCATTGCTTTTTTTATCGCTAAGTGTTCGATATATTTGCGTATTCATGCTGCCTTCAACGATATTTTCGAGAAAAAACGGTCCGATGAGCTCAAGGTAACCTTCGTCGTCAAACATTTTTTTATTTTGCCATTCCATTTCTGCCAAACCGTCGTAGGTGGATAGGAGTGCGTATGTATGATCATTTCCGGAAATCGGTGTTAAAATCTCGACTTTATGATTAAAATTATCTTTCCTTAATTTTTTTATTTCTCTTAAATTTTCAATTGCCTCTTTAAATTTTTCCTGTTTTACAACGAACGTCTGGTACACAATAACAGACATTTCTGCACCCCCAAATATATTTAGCTGGTACCTATAATATGGACTTTTTTCCCTTCTTTATTCATTTTAAACGGGGTAAAATGGAATAGGAAAATACACTGGATGCTAAAAAAAATGGAAGATATTGATGTTTTTTGGGAACATGGCGTACGAAAATGGAATAGATTAGGAGATTCGTTGAAACTAATTCCTCACAACAACCGTCTATGTTTAAAAAGAGGCAATGGAATCTAGAAAACGGAGGAACAGTTGGGGATGTTAAAGCGTCGTAAGTTGTTGTTGCTATTGGTTGCTGGCAGTTTATTTGGAATGGTCGGATGTGCAAAGGAAACAGTGATGGAAAAAGAGGTTAAAGCAACTGAAACTCAGCAGAAAAAGGCAGATAAGACAATAGTAGCCGAAAAGAAAGCTGAGAAACCTGTTATTGTGAATATCATAGATCCAAATAATAAGACCATTATTAAATCGTTTACACCAAAGGATTATGGTTTCGGAAAAGATAACGATCAATATAAAGCACAACTTCACAAATGGGCGAAGGAATTGGCAAGAGGGACGAAGGATACACCTGGATATGATAAACGGATGATTCTTGATAAAATTGACGCCAATGGACAGGTAATTAAAGGGGCCCCACAAACTATCCTTGATGAATCAGAATTGACAGAAAAGCTATTCCAAGTATCAGCAAAGGGCGGCGATGTAGAGATCCCTCTCTACACGACAGCCAGTGGTTATAAGATGGAGGATGTTTCTAGTTTGGATGATGTGGTCGTTGCATCGTTTACGACACGTTTTAATGGTAATGTTGCCGGAAGATCAAAAAATATTCAATTATCCGCCGAAGCGCTAAATAACGTTATACTGGGTGACGGCGATTCATTTTCATTTAATAGTACAGTAGGACCGAGGACTGTAGAAGCTGGCTATCAACCAGCGCCAGAGATTATCAACGGGGAATTGGTTGATGGCATTGGGGGAGGCATTTGTCAGACGTCATCCACTTTATTTAATGCCATTGATCAGCTGCCGGTAAGCTATATCGAGCGGCACAATCATTCCCTTAACGTTGGCTACGTACCGGTAGGAAGAGATGCCACAGTTTCTTATGGAGGTTTGGATTTCAGATTTAAAAACACAACAGGGGTGCCGCTGATGTTAAAAGCTATTTATAAAAAAGGCGCGTTAACGTTTGAGATCAGGACCTCAAAAATGTATAAATCAATGATGAAAAAATCTGTATAAAGATTTAAACCCTTCATGCTTGCTTTTGCATGAAGGGTTTTTATTATATTCTGATAACCTGTTATCTGAATTGTTCCCAGTCGGTATAATGACCGCTGCCTTGGCAACCAGGACATTCAAAGGAATTAAAATAAGCAAATTCATTATAGGGATAAACCGTGTAGCCTCGTCCCTGACAATCTGGACACTTGCCTTGGTCTCTCATATTAGAGAGATGATTTTGATAACGAGTTTCTCTCCATTGATTAAAAGAGTTGAGCAGTCCCATTTTTTTCACCTCATTATTTAGGCTTTACAATTAGTATGGGGTAAAAATGGAATATTTATGCTTTGCCTTTTCCAATAATTTAGGAGGATACTGGTGCAGATTCATTCCATTCTTCAACTAATTACTATTATGTAATAATATTTTTATGAAAAATTGCCCCTTTTTGTGCAGGTTTAATAAAACAAAAATGAAAGCGCATCCTAAAAAAAAGGGGGGGAATTTAATGAATCTGCCTGAAAACAGAGAAACACATGAACTGCAAAGAACCATGAAGGCACGCCATCTGTTTATGATTTCTCTTGGCGGGGTAATCGGTTCCGGCCTTTTCTTAGGTTCGGGTTATACTATCAGCCAAGCAGGACCAACAGGAGCCATTCTATCGTATATTGTCGGCGGCTTTATTATGTTTTTAACGATGCTATGTCTTGGAGAATTATCTGTTGCCATGCCTGTATCGGGATCGTTTCAAACCTATACAACAAAATTCATTGGCCCGGGAACCGGCTTTGCCCTTGGCTGGCTTTACTGGTTAGGCTGGGCTGTTACCGTTGCCTTAGAGTTCCTGGCAGCAGGACAGTTGATGGAAAGATGGTTCCCTGATACACCGACGTGGATTTGGAGTGCTTTATTTGCAGTCATCTTGTTTTCAGTAAATGCACTATCTGCCAAAGCCTTCGGTGAAGCCGAATTTTGGTTTTCAAGCATTAAAATCATTGCGATACTGTTATTCATTGCCTTAGGCGGTGCCGCCATGTTTGGTTTAATTGATTTAAAAGGCGGACAAGAAGCACCGTTCCTGTCCCGCTTTACCGCATATGGTCTTTTGCCAAATGGAATCTCAGCCCTTATTATTACAATGATTGCGGTAAACTTTTCATTTCAGGGTACTGAATTAATTGGGATTGCCGCTGGGGAAAGCGAGACACCAGAAGTGACGATTCCAAAATCAATTAGGCAAACTGTCTGGCGCACTATGGTCTTTTTCGTGCTCGCTATTTTTGTAGTAGCAGGGTTAATCCCAATGGAAAAGGCGGGGGTGATCGAGAGTCCATTTGTTGTGGTCTTTGACAGTATCGGTATACCTTACGCGGCAGATATCATGAACTTTGTTATTCTTACTGCGCTACTGTCGGTTGGAAACTCCGGACTATATGCAGCAACTCGCATGCTTTATGCCTTGTCAAAAGAAAAAATGGCCAGTCCTGCTCTTGCCAAAGTGAATAACCGGGGCGTTCCGTTTAATGCTCTTTTGATCACCCTCGGTATTGCGCTTTTGTCATTATTAACAGGATTTTTTGCAGAGGAGACAGTTTTTGTTTGGCTGCTATCAGTTGCTGGCTTAGGTGCACAAGTTGGCTGGATCTCCATTACAGCTTCACAAATTGCCTTTCGCCGTAAGTTTATTCGCGAGGGTGGAAGAGTCGAGGATTTAAAATTTAAGACCCCGCTTTTCCCAATCCTGCCGATCATTAGCTTAACGTTAAACATTGCAGTACTTGTCAGCTTAGCGTTTGACTCTGAACAGCGCTTGGCCTTATACCTAGGCATTCCGTTTGTCATCGTCTGCTATCTGATTTATCACTTTAAGATTAAGGGCAATCGCGAGAAAGGCGATTTGGAGGAGCAAGAAATCCAATTGCAAAATGACAAGAGAATGATTATTTAATTCCTGTAAAAGCGCTGCGACACCAAAGCGATTTATAGTTTTTTGGACATACTACTAATGAGGTGATTTCTAATGGATAAATGGAACGAGCAATCAGCCCCAAATAACAATTTGCCTCCAAGTTCACTAAAGACAGGGAACTTTCTTGGTAACAGTAAAAAAGACCATGAATTTTCCGAAGAATTGTCTGATGGCGGAGAGCGTGACCAGTTCATTAAACGGCACCAAAATGATTTAAAGATGAAATGAAAGCGGCGATGGGATGATCGCCGCTTTTTTTCTTTACAAAGACTCGGCTTTATCAGAAGGGTGCTGGATTCTACACGAATTTAGACTAATTCTACATAGAAGAAGGATAATTCTACGTGATTAGAGGCTAATTCTACGTAAAACCAGAACAATTCTACATAATTCATGACTAATTCTACGCAACTACCCATTAATTCTACAAAAATAAAAAGCAGGGTCAATGAACTTGACCCTGCTTTACCCACCTAAAATTAGTCCCCATTAAACATGTCAAATATGCCGCGTGCGATGCTTCCTTCATCTTTGCCGCCGCCGCGGTGTGGGGCTGCCGCAAATACGCGGCTAGCCAGTCTGCTGAACGGCAGCGACTGAATCCAAACGGAACCAGGACCGCGGAGAGTTGCGAAGAACAGACCTTCACCACCAAATAAGGCAGTTTTAACTCCTTTTACAAATTCAATATCGTAGCTGACATTGCTGGTCATCGCCACCAAACAGCCAGTATCAACGCGCAATGTTTGACCTGGAAGTAGCTCTTTTTTGGTAATTGTTCCACCTGCGTGAACAAAGGCCATTCCGTCGCCTTCTAGCTTTTGCATAATAAAGCCTTCGCCGCCAAAAAAGCCGACACCGATTTTGCGTTGAAACTCAATCCCGACCTGAACCCCTTTTGCAGCCGCCAGAAACGCATCCTTTTGACAGATGATCTTGCCGCCAAGCTGGCTCAAGTCCATTGGAATGATTTTTCCTGGATATGGAGAGGCAAACGACACATGACGTTTACCGGAACCCGCATTGGTAAAGGTCGTCATAAATAAACTTTCGCCAGTGAGAACTCGTTTCCCCGCAGAGAAAAGCTTACCCATCAGACCGCCGCCTCCGCCGCCGCCGGAGCCATCACCGAAAATCGTTTCCATTTGAATGTCATCATCCATCATCATAAAGCTGCCCGCTTCGGCGACAACCGTCTCGTGCGGATCAAGTTCAACCTCAACAAACTGCATATCATCGCCATGAATCTTGTAATCAATCTCATGATTATTCATACAAGCTACCTCCACCTATTTAAAAATACAAGCCAACTATATTTTAAAATAAATAGGAAGAAAGTGCTAATTTTAACCAAAAAATCCAAAATAAAAAGGACGCCTGAATAGTTCAGACGTCCTTTTCTGCGTATTGCGGCGAAAAACCACACTCCACATAGTGTGTTCCGTTAAGGAATGTTTTTCGACTTATGCAACTCAGCTCATCGTTAGATGATTATAACATCCCCATAATAAAATATCAATGAAACAATTTTTAACATTTTACTTGAATATATATATCTATTATTATATATTCAAATAATCAGATATACAAAATAAGAAAATAAGAAGATAAGAAGGGTGAGTATGTTTACTGACAAAAGGTTCCATCAATATTCTTTAAAGAGCGTGCCAAAAGATCTGCTCTCAGGGCTGATTGTAGGGGTCATCGCGATTCCCCTTGGTATGGCTTTTGCCATTGCTTCAGGAGTGAAGCCAGAGTATGGAATCTATACGACCATCGTTGCCGGGATTCTCATCTCCTTATTTGGCGGATCCAAGTATCAAATTGGCGGTCCGACTGGTGCTTTTATCCCAATTCTATTTGGGATTGTCATGACATACGGCTATGAAAACCTGTTAATTGCCGGGTTCATGGCCGGAATCATCCTTGTGTTAATGGGCGTATTTAAACTGGGGTCATTAATTAAATATATCCCAAGGCCCGTCACGATAGGATTTACCGCGGGGATTGCTGTCACGATATTTACAGGCCAGATTGCCAGTTTCCTAGGATTAGAGGGGATTGAAAAACACGAAGAATTTATTAAAAACATTTGGGAAATCGTGGTTCATCTTGGTACGACCAATTTTTACAGCATCATAACAGCGGTCATTTGTTTGGTGACCATCATTTATACACCAAAAATCGCACCGAAGGTTCCTGGACCACTGCTTGGTTTGCTTGTTTCGACCTTTGTAGCAGCCCTGTTTTTTCCTGGGGAAGTAGCCACCATAGGCTCTGCGTATGGTCAGATTCCAAATTCATTACCGAGTATCCAGATTCCTGAAGTGAATATGGACGTGATTTTAAAGTTGATCAAGCCGGCGTTCATTATTGCGATGCTGGGCGGAATCGAGTCACTGCTGTCAGCGGTTGTTGCTGATGGAATGACCAATAGCCGTCATAACAGCAATCGAGAGCTGGTTGGTCAAGGACTTGCCAATATGATTACCCCATTGTTTGGCGGGATTCCGGCAACAGGAGCGATTGCGCGGACCGCCACGAATATAAAAAATGGAGCCGTGTCACCATTATCGGGAATATTTCACGGTATCGTGGTGCTCCTGGTATTAGTCTTTTTCGCACCATATGCCTCTTATATTCCACTTGCCAGCATGGCACCTATTTTAATGGTGGTTGCTTGGAATATGAGTGAGCGGAAGGTATTTGCCCATATCTTTAAAACGAAATCTACTGATTCACTTGTCCTGGTTGTCACGTTTATACTAACCGTGTTCGTCAACTTAACAACTGCAGTAGAAGTCGGCCTTGTCATGTCGGCAATCCTGTTTGTAAAGCGGATGAGCGATATCATGGTAACCGCAAAAGCATTGCCGAACCCGCAGAATAACCGGGCTAAAATGGAGACAGGGATGGTCACGGATACACATGATTGTCCGCAGATTAGTATCTTTAATATTGAGGGGCCGCTATTTTTTGGCGCTGCCTTAAGCTTTGAAGAAACCATTATGAAGACCATCAATTACCGGCCGAAAATCCTTTTGTTACGGATGGGCAGAGTTCCGTTCATGGATACTACCGGGGAAGCCAATTTGTCGAGTATTGTTCGCCAGTTTTCTAAAAATCGTATAGTATTAATATCAGGGGTAAATCCACAGCCTGAAAGGGTTTTGAGAAAAACGGGTCTATATGACATGATTGGCGAGGACCACTTTTTCGAGCATACCGGTGATGCCATTCAATTTGCCCTAAATCATCTTAATAAAAATAAGTGCCTCGGCTGTAAGCATTTTGCGTTTAGGGAATGTAAAAAGCTGTCGGGCTCTGAGGCAGTGGAAAGAACGAAGCAAAAGTTAACCGCTACGTTTTAGCAAATAGGTAAAGGTGATGATGATTTGAATTTAGAAATGCAAAGATTTAAGGCGGAATTTTTTAAGGCGCTTGCTCATCCCTTGAGAATCCGAATTTTGGAGCTATTAGCGGAGGGTGAAAAAAGTGTCAATGAAATTCAGACCATTGTCGGCAGCGAAGGTTCGGCTGTTTCTCAGCAGCTGCAGATTCTCCGAGCGAAGAATATTGTGTCTGGAACAAAAGAGGGTAATAAAGTCATTTATACACTGAAGGATCCGATGATTATCGAACTTCTGGCTGTTGCCCGGCAAATATTTAATAATCACTTGGTCGATACCATTACCATATTGGACAAATTTAAAGAAGATGAGGAAGTACCGATGGCGCCGAAGAATTAATTTCTTCGGTTTTTTTCTATTTATAAGGTAAAAAATGATTTATTGTTATAATTTGGAAATTATCGGTTTTTTGTAATATTTAGCCCATTATATCTGTAGAAAATTATATTACTATGAAAATGGAAAGATATTTATTTGGGAAGGTGATGGACTTATGTATGATTTAGTATTGCTGCATCCTCCAACTGTTTATGATTTCAGGAAAGAGATGCTGTTTACAGGTCCGATCAGCGATGTGGTTCCTTCTTCACCGGTATTTGAAATGTACCCCATTGGGCTGACGAGTATCGGAGATTATTTGGAGCGATATGGGTTAAAGGTCAAGATTATTAATATCGCCAACAGGATGCTGTTAAACCCAAACTTTGATGTCGAAAAAAAGCTTAGGAAAATCAAAACGAAGGCATTCGGGATTGACTTGCATTGGCTGCCGCATGCCCATGGCAGTGTAGAGCTTGCCAAAATCGTCAAGAAATACCATCCGGATACGCCCGTCATGTTTGGCGGCCTATCAAGCACTTATTTTCATAAGGAATTAATACAGTACCCATGCATTGATTTTGTTATGCGCGGTGATACAACAGAGAAATTGATTCTCATGCTGTTGAACAAGCTGGAAGCAAAGGGTGACAATTTTTTTGATATTCCAAACCTGACGTGGAAACGGGACGGACAGTATCATTATAACGATATGACCTATGTTCCTGAAAGTCTAGATGAATTTAATCATCCTGGATATCGCTACGTCATACGGTCAGTGTTTAAGTATTTTAATTTGTTGGATCCCTTGCCGTATAAGGGCTGGCTGCAATATCCAAACACCGCCATTCTTACCTCAAAAGGATGTACCTACAATTGCTTGATATGCGGCGGGTCGAGGGATGCCTACGAATTAAACTGCAATCGCAAGAGACTTGTCATGCGTTCCCCCAAAAAAATGCTTGAGGATATTGCGTTTATCCAACGGTTCACGCGGGCGCCGATTTTCTTGTTAAACGATATCCGCCAAGGCGGCAAGGAATACGTAGAAGAATTCCTTAGCGGTTTGGAAAAAATGGATTTGAAAAATGAAATCGTGTTTGAATTATTCAATTATGCCGATGAAGAATTTTTTAGCATGTTGGACAAGGCGATACCAAAATACAGTATCGAATTAACACTGGAATCGGCAGATGAGGAGATCCGGAAATATAACGGCAAGCTGCCTTGCACCAATGCAAAGGTAATCGAAATGCTGCAATATGCGCTGGAACATGGCTGTGCAAAGATTGATTTATTCTTCATGACGGGGATTCCTAATCAAGACTATGACAGTGCAATGCGTAATATTGACTTTTGTGAAATTATTCACAAGGAATGCGGTGAAAATCCCAAAATTTCGTATTTCGTTGCGCCATTATCTCCATTCCTTGACCCTGGCAGTCCTGCTTTTGAGCATCCGGATCAATACGGATATAAAAAATTCTGTCATAAGCTTGAAGATTTCCGCGAGACCATGAAGCAGCCATCATGGAAGAATATGCTCAGCTATGAGACAAACAAAATGACTCGTGAAGACATTGTCCGGGCGACCTATGATTCCGCATTGCGATTGAATGAATTTAAATATAACCATAACCTGGTTTCTAAAGAAGTTCATGATGAAGTAGCCTATAAAATTGAAAGGTCAGTACAATTCTTACGGCAATTAGATGAAGTGGCACTAATGCCTCAAGAAGAGCAATCCGTGGAATTGACGAAGATTAAAGAAGAGGTAGAGAGGATAAACCGCCATAGTATTTGCGGGAGTAATGAACTGAAATGGGAAGTCAAAAAGCTGTTCGCCGATTTCCCATCGCTAACCTTTATTGGTTTGGAATTACTGGTGAAGGATATTAATAAGGGTATCAAATGCCGGTTGGGGAAAATCGACCGAAATAATGCTGTTACAACAAGTGAAATCCACAAATAATAGAATGATATATTCGATATATTTTTCTACAAATAGTGACAATCGCATGACCTGTGTTAAGGTTGTTCAACTTATAGTCTGTTAATAACATAGTTTTGGGCCAATTTATGCTGCTTATAAACGGTTCTTTATCCTAGTTTTAAAGTAGAATTGTGTCAGATTATGTAGCCTAGACCTTTCTTGACATGATAAGAAATAAATGTTAAATTTTAATCAGCCGTTGCACGAGATAAGATTTATGTTACAAGCTTCTTCAAGGTTTTAACCATGTTTGGATGAGGTAATGAAAGTAAAGCTATCTACGTTGTAATTTGGTGAATTTACACATGGCTTGTTTCTAGCCAATAGGAGGATTTTTTTTCATGAAAAACGGTAAGGTTAAATGGTTTAACTCAGAAAAAGGTTTCGGATTCATCGAAGGCGAAGACGGTAACGACGTATTCGTACATTACTCTGCAATCCAAACAGAAGGTTTCAAAACTTTAGAAGAAGGTCAAGAAGTTTCTTTCGAAGTTGTTGAAGGAGCTCGTGGACCACAAGCTGCTAACGTTACAAAGAAGTAATTTCTGAATACTAAATTATAAACAGTCCGGTAAATGCGCCGGGCTGTTTTTTGTTGCCATTTTCCAACCGCCGTCTCCACCTTATTTTGCTATAATAGAAGTATTGGATTGCAACTCGAGTTTAAAATGGAGTGATGAGAATGAAATTTATCCATACAGCCGATTGGCATTTGGGGAAGCTGGTTCATGGTGTTTATATGACGAATAATCAGCGTGAGATACTACAGCAATTTATCGATGTTGTGGCTGAAGAGAAGCCAGATGCCGTAGTAATTGCCGGTGACCTATATGACCGTTCTGTTCCCCCAACAGATGCCGTCGAACTACTAGATGAAATTCTCTTTAAAATTAATGTAGAGCTAAAAACACCGGTGGTGGCAATTGCCGGAAATCATGACAGCGCAGAACGCCTGTCATTTGGCAGCTCATGGTACAAACACAGCCAATTCTATTTAACTGGAAAACTGACAAACACGTTCGAGCCTTTTCGAATAAACGGTGTTAACTTTTATTTGCTTCCATATGCAGAACCTGGCGTTGTCCGCCAGCTATTGGGGGATGACTCGATTCATTCCCATCAGGAGGCCATGAAGGCGCTAATCGGAAAAATGGAGGAAACGCTAAATCCAAATGAGCCCAACGTGTTGGTCGGACATGCTTTCGTTTTGGGAGGGCAAACTTCGGATTCGGAACGGATACTATCTGTTGGCGGTTCAGGCTGTGTCGGTGCAGAACTGTTTGAACCGTTTTCCTACACCGCACTTGGTCATCTACACAGCCCTGATGCGATTAAACACGACAAGGTGAAATATTCCGGATCACTGTTGAAATATTCTTTTTCTGAAGCGAAGCAGCGAAAGTCCATTTCAATTATTGAGATGGATGACAAAGGGAACTTTACCCATCGCTATCGTTCACTGAATCCTACTCATGACATGCGGGAACTGGAAGGGCATATGGAGGAATTGCTGGATCCGCAGTACTATGAAAAAGAACGGACTCATGACTATCTAAAAATAACCCTGCTTGATGAAGGGGCACTTATTGACCCCATCAATAAACTGCGGCAGGTATACCCAAACGTGCTTCATCTGGAGCGAAAAATGGATTTGACAGACCTAAAGAAAAAACAATCCTTTCAGGCGATCCGCAGTGAGAAAAAATCGGAAATTGAATTGTTTGAGCAGTTCTATACAGAAATGACCACTTCTGAATTCTCATCACAAAAAAAGGATGCGATGATTGAAATTATCGAGAAAGTGATGAAAGGGGCTGGGGTTGGATGAGACCGTTAAAACTGACCATGCAGGCGTTTGGCCCATACGCCGGAACAGAATTCATCGACTTTACGGAACTAGGAAACCGGACAATGTTTGTGATTTCTGGTAAGACGGGTTCCGGAAAGACCACCATTTTTGATGCCATCACTTATGCGATTTATGGCAAGGCAAGCGGTGAAGACCGAAATGGCCCTGAATTAAGGAGTCAATTTGCCAAAGACGATCTGTTAACAGAAGTTTCGCTAGATTTTTCGTTAAAAGGTAAAAGATACAGCATCACCAGGTCCCCGCAGCAGCTGAAAAAGAAGGATAAAGGTGACGGCTATACCCAAATCGGTGCCAAGGCCGAGCTTTATGAATGGGATGAAAATGGCGAGAAAACGATAATCGGCACTAAAATTAGTGATGTTGAGGAAAAAATTAAAGAAATCATGCTAATCGATGCCAATCAATTTCGGCAAATCCTGATGATTCCTCAGGGTGAATTCCGCAAATTACTGACCTCGGACAGTAAAGATAAAGAATTGATTCTTCAGCGGTTGTTTCATACTCAGCTCTATAAAATGGTCGAGGAGAAGCTAAAGGAAGAAGCAACAGTGTTGAAGAAATCTGTTGAGGACCAGGTCCAAGCAAGGAATGAAGCAATTCGTCGGATTGTGGCGGTGACAAATGATGAGCTTCGAGAGTACCTTGATGCTGGCAGTGTGAATGACACCATTATCATGCCGCTTTTGGAAGTTGAAATTGCTGGAATGAGCGACCTGTTGGAAAAATTGAAAGGTGAGCTAAATGAAAAGTCGCAAGAACGTGACCGAATCAAGGCTCAGCTTTTTGAAGCAGAGACAATCCTCAAACAGTTGCAAACAAAAGAAGAACTAAAGCAGGAAAAAGCGAGACTGCAGTCACAGGAGGATACTTTCAAGGAAGTCGAAGTGCAAATTGGGCGGGCACAACGGGCTGCACTGCTAGAGAAACAAGAGCAACTCTGCCACCGATTAAAACGGGAAGCCGACCAATATGAAGCCAATGTCAAAGCCATTAAGGTGGAGATTGGGCGTATAACTTTAATGGTTGAAACGAGTGAAACCAAGCTGCAAACAGAACTAGCTCGTGAAGCAGAACGCCAGGCTGCTCTTCATGAAGTGAATATGTTGGTAAATATGAAGGACGATGTGTATTGGTTTGCGGCATTGGCAAAAGAGACAGCTCAAACGGAACGTTTATTGGTGACAGCTAAGGATAAGCAGCTAAAGCTTGACAACCAGCTGATGGTTAATGAGGAAAAAGTTAAGGCTTTGCAAGCACAACGAGAAGAAATTGAAAAAGGGAAAATTACTTATCTTGAAAATAAAGGTAAAATGGACAAGCTGCAAGCTGAGCTCGTTAGTCTAGAAAAATACGAGACTTTACTTGGACGACACCATGAGGCAGTTACAAAGCTCCAAACTATTTCTAACCGCTATGAAAATACAAAAGCAAGGATGTTGGATGCACGAGCGCTTGTCGATGATTTGGAACAAAAATGGCTGCATGGACAGGCCTCACTATTAGCGTCAAAATTGCACGAAGGGGAAGCATGTCCAGTTTGCGGTTCGGAGCATCATCCAGCACCAGCTGCTGCGTATGGTCTTGGTCTCCCGAGCGAGGAAGATTTAAAGGTTGCAAAAGCCGATGCCGCGAAATGGGAAAAGGAAAAATCCGGTGATGAATCATTGCTGTATCAGTGTCAGTCGAACGAAAAAGCGGCCAAAGACGCTGTAGATGAAACTCTGGACGGTATTCTGTTATTGCGATCGGATTTTACCGAAGAAAATCTTGCGCTCATAAAAGGTGACATTATAGCTGAGAAAGCCGGACTTCTTCAGGTTCAAAGAAATCTTGAACAACAAATGGCACTGTTGGACAGAGTGATACAACAGATAGCGGCATTGGAAGCAGAAAAACAGGACATCCAGCGGCTTGGACAACAAATTGCTGGTGAAGTTACACAGTTAACCATTCAATATACCGAAAAGAATACCAATTTAACTAGAATGATGAATGCGATTCCGGAAAATCTTCGTTCTGAAGCTGAATACGAGAGAGCTGTTGCAGCCTCGAAAAATCGGCATGAATTATTGGTGAAAGTGTTGGAGGAGGCAACTCAACGCCTGCAGGCTGCGAAAGAAAAGCTTACTGCTGAATCTGCCAGATTACTAGACGCTGAGAGGTTATTCTCTACCAAACAGCAGGAACTTTTGACAGAACGTGAAATCTTTAAAAGTAACCTCGCGGAACAAGGTTTTGATAATTATAATGTTTATCATACCTCAAAGCGTTCTGAGGTAGAGATTCAGAGATTAGTGGCGGAGTTACGGAGTTACCGGGAGGGGCTTCGTTCGGTGTCCGACCGTTTGGAGGAACTGACACAGTTGCTGGCAAATGTTAAAACTCCGGATGTGGACGGACTAAAGGCCCTGTTAGAGAAAGCTAGTATTGCCATTGAGGCACTTAACCAAAAGCATACGAACTTGTTTGTGAAAAAGCGGGACAATCAAGAGATTTTCGCGGACGTGCTGCGTTTGAATGAAAATATGAAAGTGCTTGAGGAACGCTACAAGCTGATTGGCCACCTATATGAAATCACAAAGGGGCAGAACAGCTTCAGGGTTACCTTTGAACGCTACGTGCTAGCAGCATTTTTGGATGATATTCTACGTGAAGCAAATTATCGATTGCTCAAAATGACGTCGGGCCGATATGAGTTGCTGCGAAAAACTGACCGCTCGAAAGGAAATGCCCAGAGTGGATTGGAATTGCTTGTGTTTGACCAATATACCGGTCAAGAGCGCCACGTAAAAACTTTATCAGGCGGGGAGAGTTTTAAGGCCTCGTTGTCACTGGCCCTTGGGCTTGCCGATGTAGTCCAAAACTACGCAGGCGGGGTATCGCTGGAAACGATGTTCATTGATGAGGGCTTTGGCACGCTAGACCCTGAATCCTTGGACCAAGCGATTGAATCATTGATGGATATCCAAAGCAGCGGCCGATTGGTCGGGATTATTTCGCACGTTCCGGAATTAAAGGAGCGGATTGATGCCAGACTTGAGGTAATCGCCGGGCAAACCGGGAGCCGGACGGAATTTGTGTTTATGAATTAAATTGGAGCAGCGGGGGGCTTTAGGGCTCCTAGTTGCTTTTTTTGTTGATTGGGAATTTGGAAATCGTAACTTTGAGGGGGAGGAAGCGATCTACGTGCCCGAAAAGAGGATAGGAAGCTGAAATAGGTAACGTAGAAGGGGGTTACGTGCCCAAAAAGAGGGGAGAAAGCTGAAACTGGTAAGGTAGAAGGGTTCTACGTGCCCAAAAAGAAGAGAGAAAGCTGAAAAAGGTCACGTAGAAGGGTTCTACGTGCCCAAAAAGAAGAGAGAAAGCTGAAAAAGGTCACGTAGAAGGGTTCTACGTGACCAAAAAGAAGAGAAAAAGCTGAAACTGGTAATGTAGAAAGGTTCTACGTGCCCAAAAAGAGGAGCGAAAGCTGAAACTGGTAACGTAGAAGGGTACCGTCAAGAAATTTGTGTATTTGTTATATAGGGGCCAAGGAATTGTCGTTAATATTATTCTATCTATGGGCATTTATGTTACTGAACATTCAGACAGGGGAGGGGCGGAGGAGCCCCTCCCCTGTCTGAATGTTTCTGGAAACTTTTACTAGTTGTTGTATCTTTGGTCAAACATTTTTTGGAGCTGATCTTTAGCTTGGGCAAAACCGTCAGAAATACGTTTTGACCAAGTTTCATTCAGGTTTGTCACTGTGAAATAGACGATTTTTTCCGCGGCATTTATATCAGGCAAACTATTCATCGGCTTCAAACGCTTGCGGACCTCTTTATTCGTCCTCTCAATCCAGTTGGTGGTATAGATTGCCTTCCGAATGGAGGAAGGGTACTTCATAAAGGTCAACAGTACCGGTAAGTCCTTTTCCCACGAAGCTACCTCTTTAGGGTATTTCTTTTCCCAGTCCTTCTTGAACTTTTCAAATTGGATCTGGGCAATTTCGAATGTGGGAGACTGATATACAGCCTTTAAGCTTTCTGCAATTTCAGGCTGGTCTTTTTTACGGACATGATTCATCGTATTTCGTACTTTGTGAACTACGCAGCGTTGGACATCGGCTTTTGGATAAACGGCCTTGAATGCGTCATCTAGGGCGGCTAGTCCGTCAAATACTCCAAGAAGGACCTCTTTTACCCCTCGGGTGTACAAATCGGCAAGGATTTCTCCCCATCCAGTTGCACTTTCTCGACCACCGATATAGTAGCCCAGAATTTCTCTATAGCCATCTTCTGTTACTCCCATGGCCATATAGATAACTTCGTTATCAACGGTATCACGGCGCAGCTTGATGTACATTCCATCCAGGTATAGCACGGAATATCGTTTAGCCAGAGGGCGTTTTTGCCACTTCTCAATGTCCTCACGGGCCACTTCAGTAATGTTGCTTATGGTAGTTGCAGAATAAGCAGAGCCCACCATTTTTTCGATAAATTTGCCAACCTGTCTAGTACTCATCCCACCTTGATACATCCGCATTATAGCCTCTTCAAGCCATCCATCTCTTCGCTGGTATGGCTCAAACAGCTGAGTCTTAAATTCGCCCTGGCGATCTCGGGGAATAGAGATGTCTTCAATTCTGCCGTACTTTGTATCGAGGGAACGTTCATAATAGCCATTGCGTTTTAGATTAAGTTCAGGTCTTTCAACTTGAATAAAATTCTTAATCTCTTCCTGGAGAATCAGCTCCATTTTGTCCTTTAAAAAGCTTTTTACTAAATCTTCAAGTTGAATTGCGAAATCATTTTTAGTTATACTAGATGTCATGTAGGGTTATCCTCTCTTTCATGGAATGTCGACAATTCCGAGGATACCCTACTTTTTTTATTCCATGGAATACTCCAAATGTTGGAGAATCAATACACAAAATATTTTACATCATCCGTAGAAGGGTTCTACGTGACCAAAAAGAAGAGAGAAAGCTGAAAAAGGTCACGTAGAAGGGTTCTACGTGACCAAAAAGAAGAGAAAAAGCTGAAACTGGTAACGTAGAAAGGTTCTACGTGCCCAAAAAGAGGAGAGAAAGCTGAATCAGGTCACGTAGACAGGCTCTACGTGACCAGAAAGAGGAGAGAAAGTTGAAACAGGTCACGTAGACAGGTTCTACGTGACCAAAAAGAAGAGAAAAAGCTGAAACCGGTAACGTAGATTGCTTTTCAAAGATAGCAGCCAAAATAATGCAATGACTACATTGGCCGCCATCAAAAAGTACTCTATTTCAGCTCTTTCGCCAGCGCTCTTCCAGCCTGACGTCCCGTAAACAAACAACCGCCTACGAAGGTGCCTTCCAATGAGCGATAGCCGTGGATGCCGCCGCCGCCAAAACCAGACACCTCGCCAGCCGCATAAAGGCCCGGCACCGGATTACCCATTGAATCTAGGACTCTTCCAGATAAATCAGTCTGCAATCCGCCAAGAGTTTTCCTAGTTACTATATTTAACCGTACCGCAATTAATGGCCCCGCCTTGGGATCGAGAATCTTATGCGGCTTCGCAACCCTAATAAGCTTATCGCCTCGGTAGTTTCGTGCTGTCCGCATTGCCGCAATTTGCAGGTCTTTAGTAAATGTATTATCCATCTCACGGTCGCGGGCCCGGACTTGCCGCTCAATTTCCTCCAAAGAGAGCAAGTTATCCCCTGTTAATTTATTCATTCCCTCAACTAATTCTGGAAGGGTATTTACGATGACAAAATCCTCGCCTTTATCCATGAACGCCTGTACAGGAGCAGTCGGACCCGGCAGGACACGTACCAACACTTTTTTAATGCTCTTTCCGGTCAAATCAGGGTTTTGTTCTGATCCGGATAACGCGAATTCTTTTTCGATAATCTTCTGAGTTAAAATAAACCAAGAATAGTCGTAACCTGACTTCATAATTGCTTCTAAAGTTCCAAGTGTATCAAACCCCGGGAAATTAGGTGTTGGGAATCGCTTGCCGGTCGCATCAAACCAAAGTGAGGATGGACCAGGTAGAATTCGAATCCCGTGCATTGGCCACACTGGATCCCAGTTTTTTATCCCTTCCGTATAGTGCCACATCCGGTCGCGATTCACAATTCGTCCGCCGGCCTCTTCGGTGATTGCGAGCATGCGGCCATCGACATGCTCCGGCACCCCGGAAATCATCCTTTTTGGCACCTGACCAAGTCTCGACGGCCAATTTTTTCTAATCAATTCGTGGTTTCCACCAATGCCGCCGCTTGTAACCATAACTGCTTGGGAATGGAATTCAAAGCTGCCAATGACTTCACGTGAACTTGATTCGCCGCGTTTTGCATTACTTGGAACAAGGATATCACCACGGGCACCAATGACAGCTCCGTTCTCGGTAATTAACTCATTCACACGGTGACGCGGCCGGTAATCGACGAGGCCGTCAGCCATCGCTTTTCGAACTCTTTCCTCAAAAGGTTTCACGAGTCCAGGACCTGTTCCCCAAACAATATGGAATCTGGGTACGGAGTTTCCATGACCCTCAGCAAGATAGCCGCCGCGTTCTGCCCAACCAACAAC
The DNA here is from genome assembly GCF_055381825.1 of Neobacillus sp. B24. NCBI lineage: Bacteria > Bacillati > Bacillota > Bacilli > Caryophanales > Bacillaceae > Neobacillus > Neobacillus sp. B24. The sequence goes on from NZ_AP035777.1 coordinate 2,235,996, forward strand.
CGGGAAAAAGCGGACACCCATATCATACAGCCACTGCCGCTTTTCACCTGCAGCGAAATTAACATAGGCCTCAGCCCATTTTTTTGCCCAATAATCTTCATCTTCTTCGCGATCAAATCCCGCAGAACCCAACCAATCCTGCCAGGCAAGCTCTTTGGAGTCCTTTATCCCCATTCTTCGTTGTTCCGGCGAATCGACGAGGAATAACCCGCCAAACGACCACCAGGCTTGTCCGCCGAGTGAGGTTTCCGGTTCTTGGTCCAAGAGAAGGACCTTTTTACCGGCATCAGCAAGTTCGGCAGTTGCGACTAAACCTGCCAGTCCCGCGCCAACTACAATCACATCATATCTCAAATTTCTCCCCCCAAAAAAATATATCTCTTTAGTACCAGATGGTATTGTAAGTTTACTGAAAAGTCAATCATTTTTGAGGTTCGGAGGTTAAGGGGAAAATTAAAAGAGTGGACTAGTTACGGAGGGATTTATTATGTCTGACTTTTGCCCAGTGCTTTGGCCGGAGGAACCCACACCGGACCATCTTAGAAATTGCAGTGAATGCGGCCTCGACAAGCATGGAACGCGGATGGTATGGGGTGAAGGGAATCCGAGCGCCCCGATAATGATCCTGCTCGATAATCCAGGGGCACGTGAGGACCGTGAAGGAAATGAATTTGTATGCGGCACCCGCCAAACGCTTCAGAAGGCTGCAAACCATGTTGGCTTAACGATGGAAGATTTGTATGTTACGTTTATTTTAAAAAGAAAGCCCGTTAAGGCCTATGACAAGGAACAGGTTCGGCAAATTTGTATGAATCACCTGTATCAGCAGCTAGAGGAAAAACAGCCTAAACTTATTATTTGTTTGGGAAATGTGGCGGTTCAATCCTTTTTCAAGGATGAGGTAGCTGAAGTGAAGGGACTAAGGGGAGCAATTCATCAAATAAACGGTTATCCAACAGCCGTTGCTTACCATCCATTGGCAGTCCGGCGTCGACCGAATCTTTGGACTGTTTTTATAGAAGATTGGCAGGTAGCAGCTGATTATTTTAAATCCAAATGAATACATAGATCAGTTTGATATTTTCATGAGAACTAAAATGATTGAAACAGTAGTTAAACAATCCTCATAGGCCGTTCATGAGGACAAAATCGAAGACAAAGAAAAGGAAACTGTCCTCAAGAAGCTTTATTGAGGACACTTTTGCTATTTTTTGATGCTGGTTAGTCCTCAAGGAGCTTTATTGAGGACACTTTTGCTATATTTTAGAGCTGTTTTGTCCTCAAACCATTCATGAGGACATCGATGACAAAGAAGTAGAGCCTGTCCTCATAAGCTATTCATGAGGACAAAACCGATGCAAGAGCCAGTGAAACTGTCCGCATTAGCTTACCATGAGAACAACCGGCCCCAAACCCCCGGGGCTAACCTTTTAAGACTATAAATCGATAGGTGTAGATTTTTGAATTTTTTGGTAAACTTAAAAAGGGGGAAAAGGTCACATGATAAAGGCTTTATTATTTGATTTGGACGGAACTCTATTGAATCGAGATGCTTCTGTCCACAAATTTATCAATAACCAATATGACCGCTTGAGAAAGTTCGTCGGACATATTCCAAAAGATACATACATTACAAGATTTATAGAATTGGATTGCCGCGGTTATGTCTGGAAAGATCAGGTCTACCAGCAAATGGTCAGTGAATTTTATAGTATCAATTTAAAATGGGAAGACTTGCTGCAGGATTATCTTGAAAGATTCAAGGATTCCAGTGTGCCATTTCCAAATTTGAAAGAAATGCTAGAAGAGCTGAAACTCCATGACTTTAAACTGGGAATCATCACGAATGGGAAGGGGCAATTTCAATACGATAATATCAAAGCCTTGGGTATTGAGCACTATTTTTCTACCATTCTAATTTCGGAGTGGGAAGGAATAAAAAAGCCGGACCCCAAAGTATTTAAGCGGGGTCTGCAGCAACTTCAAGTTTTGCCAGATGAATGTATTTTCGTCGGTGACCATCCAAACAACGATATACTTGCTGCCAAGAAGCTTGGAATGAAAACGATTTGGAAAAAAAACCAGCAATGGAATCATGTTGAGGCTGACTACATAATTAATGATTTAAATGAGATTCCGCTATTACTAAAGAAAGGTGATGGTTGACTATTACTAGGATTTGCATCGTTAGACATGGAGAAACGGATTGGAATTCAATCGGAAGGCTGCAAGGCAGCACAGATGTCCCGCTTAATGAGAAAGGGATTCAACAGGCAAAGGAAAGCGGCGAGTTTTTAAAAGATTGGCAATGGGATGTGATCTTTACCAGTCCGCTGCAAAGGGCGAATAGGACAGCGCAAATCATTAATAGTTACATGGACATCCCGCTTGTGGAAATGGATGATTTTAAAGAAAAGTATTTTGGGGTTGGGGAAGGCCTGACCTATGAGGAGAGAAAAAAGTTATACCCCGACCACAAATATCCTAATGAGGAAGACCAGGAAACCTTTACCAAACGTCTCATGAACGGTCTTGAGAAAATAAACCAAGAATATTATGAGAAGAAGGTTCTCTTGGTTTGTCACGGGGCCGTCATCAATGCTATCTTAGCCCACTTGTCTAACGGAGAATTGGGCTACGGGAAGACAAAAATAAGTAACGCGTGTATAAATGATATTCATTTCCACGAAAACCAATGGAAGATCAAAGCATATAATCAAACAGGTCACCTTTCGATAATAGTTTAAGGCGGTGGTTCGATTATGCATAAACCTAGTCTGATGAACAACAAGATGTCATCGCGGGTTCCATCCTTGTTCATGCATCTTGTTTATTGCTTACGTTTATGGTGTACCAACCGTCCAAGAAAATTTATTATCATGAAAACGGGCGGGAACAGCAATTTTTCGACCAATTGCAGGCGCCTAGTAAAGAATGGCTGATTTTTGATCGATCCGCTCACTCGCCGAATTATGAAGAGTTGGAGAAGTTTACGAAAATTGTAGTTTCAAAAGTTAGTTGAGGATATTTCAAATATATTTAAGGAATTGACATGATGATTAAAAAGATTGATTTTCAAGATATTACTCTGGTTGTAAGCCTTTTCGAACTTCAAAGGGCTTCCTACATGGTGGAAGCGAACATAATCGGCTTTGATGACATTCCTCCCTTAAAGGAGAGCTTTGATGAATTTCTGAACTGCCCTGAGACGTTCTTGGGGTATTTTGAAGGGGAAGAACTGGCTGGTGCCGTTTCGTACACAATTGATAGACATGAACTGACCATTTGCAGGATGGTGGTGTCCCCCAATCATTTCAGGAAAGGGATTGCTCAAAACCTATTAAATTCTGTGGAATCTAATCACCAAGGGATATTAGTTTTTAAGGTTTCCACAGGAAAGGACAATGACCCTGCGAAAAATTTATACCTCAAAAATGGCTTCCGTCTCATAGAGGAATTGGAGGTTGCACCCAACTTCTTTATCAGCAATTATGAAAAAAGAATGAAGTAAAGTGATAACCAGGGTGTCTAATTTTGGCACCCTGGTATCCTTTTATAGCACAGATTCGAACTCTTGAATCGTTCTTTTATGATCATCGGTAGTTTCTATGAAATTTCCCTCAGAAAATGTGGAAATAGTTTTCCTCCAAAATGCTTTAGCAGGTTCGTTTTTTTCAATTTGAGTTACTTGCCATTTTCCAGGGAACAATTTAAAAATTTCAGTTGCTGCGATTTTTCCATAGCCATTCCCGGCATATTTACGAATGATGAAGAATTCGAGTATGGTGTTTGGGTCGACTCCCTCAGCACTTTCGACTAAAGCAAACCCAATCAGTTCCTCCTCTTTTTTAATAAAAAAGGGATGATGGTTGGGACTGCTCCAATAGGGTGTTAAATCAAACGGTTTATAAGCGCCATTTTCCTCCAAAGTGATGGATGGGATATATTGACTGAATTCATAAATATAAAACTGCATTAGATTATGTAAAGTTTGCTCCTCTTCTTTTAACACGCGAATAAGTTCTATCATGTTTAACCTCCTAACTTACTTCTTTATTAAAATTTGACATTTTCCTGCTAAATCCCTTTAAAATAAATGTAGATATTATCTTGAACGGGGAGAATGAGGATGGACAAGTCCAAATTATTTGCGTACTGTCTCCAAGGGGATGTAACAGCTGCCTACGAGTATTTACAATTGGTACCTGATAAACCTAAAAAATACCAACAACTAGAGTTAAAATATGAAAATCGCTTTTTCTCTAGTAGACCAATGTATCGCTTTAAGACAAAGGATTCGTGGATACGAAAAGTACTAAAAGCCTACTACCAATATTTTACCGCGGTGCTGACAAGGAAGAGTGTGGTAGAGGCGGAACAGCAATTAATAGCGACACTGCAGCCATTGATTTCGGGCAACCTTGTTGATTTAGATAGTTTAGAAGAAAAATTGGAGGCATTGTTTAGGGAAAAAGGCTATTATTTTCTCGGTGGGGTCACACCTCCGTACCGGGGGCCTTATATTTGGAAAACACAGGAGAAGAGAGACTTCCAAGTTGAACTCCCGAATCATACCCAAGAAGTGACCGTATATTTTATATCCGATTTTATCCTGCTGAGCTGGGCTCACTACGCTACGTTTGGTGAGAGATATGCCGGCGGCTGGGCGCAACAAGACGGACTATATTATGTATGTGATAGCCAAAAGCGAAGGAATACTGAGATTGACAGTAATTGGTTCCAAGTAAGCTACTTGAAGCACGAAGCCCAGCATTCCAGTGATTACTCACAATTCCCGAACTTGGAGTCAAAAGATCTTGAATACCGTGCCAAGCTGGTTGAACTAATTTACGAAAAAGATTCGATGAGATTGTTAAAAAAGTTCTACTATGAACAAAAAAATGATCCGGCCCTGCCGCATCCTTATTCATCTTATGTCCTGATGAGCAGACTAGCATTACTCGCCTTTGGCAAAGAGATGATTGATGATCTTAAAGAATGGAAACTTGTAAACTCTGAGCAAATGAACTCTTGGGCTCGTGAATTATATGAGCAGCATACACAACAGCTTGAGGAAATTGGCCGTCATACTACCGGAATTATATAGTCATAATGCCGAAATTGGTCAATGAAGCTAATTTCGGCTTTTTAATTTCTTATCCATAGCTTGGGTAAGTTATTGCGATTTAGCAGGATGTTGCGTTAAATAGCTTGTCAAATCCTGCATATCCGCTGATTCGTGGACAATACCATTATTATCAAAGATGATAAACGCCGTCTTTTTATTGAGATGAAGATTAGGATAGATTTTTTTGGCCATATCAAGTTGGGGTAAACTTAAAATATTCTTTACATCGGTAATGACTGTTTGGTTCTCCTCAATTGGTGTCCCTTCATCCTGATTTCCGACGACCAAAAGTGAATAGGTTTGAGCGTCTTCAGCCAAAAGGGTGGGGTAAGGAAAAGGTTCATTAGGATCGTTTACTTGGGCTTTCTGCCCGCTAGTCTCGCTTTTGGGTTTTGTGTCAGCAGCTTTATGTTCTTTGCTTTGACAAGCTGTTACTAACAAGAAGCTCGCGAGCATTGGAATAATCAATTTTTTCATTGCGATGATCTTCCTTCTTTTAAAAAATGTCTTTCTAAAAACATATCACATTATTAAAAACTAAATCCTTTGTGAATGTGGAGGATTAGTGACAACAAAAGCAGGAAAAATAAAGAATATGTCAAAAAGAACAATATACACTTTTTTTGGGGAGTGATGGAATTGCAACAGGCTAAAATTGGGATTGACGCAGGCGGGACGTTAGTAAAAATTGCTTACCAAGAAAACGGTGAGATGCACTATAGAAAGTATCAAATCGGTGAATTGGATTCTGCCATTTCATGGCTGAAAATGATGACGCCGGATTTAAACGTTGCATTAACAGGCGGGAAAGCCCATATTGTCCAGGAAAAGTTTTACCCAGATGGGTTGAACGTTCCGGAGTTTGTGGCTACATGTGAAGGTGCCCGCTTTTTCTTGCATGAAGAAGGGAAGAAGCTGGATTCCCCGTTTATCATCGTCAATGTTGGAACGGGGACATCGTGGCATTTGGTAAATGGGGATAAGTATGAGCGTATCCTTGGCAGCGGAATGGGCGGCGGAACGTTTATGGGACTGGGTGCTTTGTTAACACATGAAGCTGGATACGAGCAGTTGACTGAGCTGGCGGCGAAAGGGAAAAAAGAACATTTGGACTTACTCGTAAAGGACATCTACGAATCTGATGAACCGCCAATTAACGGAGATTTGACTGCGGCCAATTTTGCAAAGGGACTTCAGGTTAAGCATTCTGACGAAGACAGGATGGCTGCCGTAACTAATATGATTGCGGAGACGATCATGTTATTAACCTTGCAGGCAGCTGCGATTCATAAGGTGAAAGAGGTCGTGTTTATCGGAAGTTCCTTAATTGATAATCCGATGTTAAAGGGAACACTGCACAATTATATGACGATGCTTGGTCTGCAGGCGATATTTTTAAAAAATGGTGAATACTGTGGTGCGCTTGGTGCGTTTCTGTCTGATTGAAAATTGTTCCCTTGAACATTTAAGCCTTTAAAGCTACAGTAGAGGAGAAGACGTTAAAGAAGGTGGCAAGCTTGGAAAAAAGATATTTTACGATCGGGATGGCAGGTCACATTGACCATGGGAAAACCTCCCTTACAAAAGCATTAACCAATGTCGATACCGACCGGCTGAAAGAAGAAAAAGAACGGCAAATTTCGATTGAACTTGGATTTGCTCCATTATATGAAGATGATGAGATACAGATTTCTGTCGTTGACGTTCCTGGACATGAACGGTTCATTCGTCAAATGATTGCCGGAGTTGCCGGAATTGATCTGGTAGTGCTTGTGGTGGCTGCCGATGAGGGTGTGATGCCGCAAACGAGGGAACACTTGGATATCTTAAAATTCCTCGGCGTTAAAAACGGCATCGTGGCGATTACGAAGATTGATCGGGTGGACGAAGACTTTATTGAGTTGGTAAAGGATGATATTTTAGGAGAGCTTACCGGGACCGTTTTTGAAGATGCTCCTTTTGTATTGGTCGATAGCCTATCTAAAAAAGGTATTGAGGAAATAAAGCAGCTTATTATCAAAAAACTGAAGGAACAGGAAATGCGTGATTCCAAGGGTGCCTTCCGACTGCCAATTGACCAGGTGTTTACCGTAAAAGGGCAGGGAACAGTGGTTCGTGGCACCGTATACGAAGGAACTGTGGAAGAGGGCCAGGCATTAAAAATCATGCCGAAAGGGCTGGAGGTTCGGGCCCGGCAAATCCAGGTCCATCATAAACAAGCGACAAAAGCTTATGCGGGGCAGCGGGCGGCAATCAACCTTTCCGGAGTTTCCAAAGAAGACCTTGAACGTGGTGATGTTCTCGTTTCTTCCGAACATTTTATCGTATCTAAAGTCATTGATGTGGCGATAAGAGTTGTCGATGAATTAGAGCATTTAATCAAACAGCGCATGCCTGTCAAGTTACATATTGGAACTGCTGAGGTAATGGGGCGCATCGTATTCTTTGACCGTAACGAAGTGAAAGCGGAGAACGGCGAAATTCTTTGCCAGCTTAGGTTAGAAGAAGAAATCCTGACCAAACGGGGCGACCGTTTCATATTACGCCGGCCTAGCCCTACAGAAACGATTGGCGGCGGCTGGGTTATTGACCCACGTGGGAATAAGTACCGGTTCGGGGACCAAACCATAGAAGAACTTGAGAAGAAAAAAGAGGGCTCTCCAACAGAACGGATTACGGCGGCGCTTCTAGAGGCAAAAAGCTTGCCGTTAACGGAATTGATTAAACGCACGGCGCTCGATGAGGGGACATTATCGCAACACCTGCAAAAAGAGGATGAGTTTGTTTTATACAATGGGAAGGAATACACCCTGAAACAGTTAGTTGACGCCATTGAGGAAGATCTATATGACCGCCTGCAGGACTTCCATAATCAACATTCGATGAAACCAGGTGCCAATAAGGCAGAACTTATTCAAACCATGCAAAAGAGATTTCCAAAATCATTGTTGGAATATGTTGTGGAAAACGGGATAACAAATGAGGTATTCCAGCGCAAAGGTCAGTTTGTTTCACTGGCGGCGTTTGTTCCGCATGTACCGAAAAGCTGGGCGAAACGGACAGAAAATCTGGTGGAAGATATGAAAAAGGATGGCTTAAAGGTACGTTACTTAAAGGATTATTTCGCTGCCGCTGGAATTCCAAGTAATCTTGAGCATGATCTTCGGAAGTTTTTGGAGGACCGGGAACTGATTGTCATGCTTGATGACCAATATGCCTATTATGGGGAAGTCTTTAAGCAGGCTGTGGAAAAACTTCGCAACGGAACAGGTCCCGAATTTGAAGTGGGAGCAGCAAAGGAAATTCTCGACCTATCACGTAAATATATGATTCCATTCCTAGAGAGATTAGATGCAAACGGGTATACCAAACGGGTCGAAAACAAACGAGTGTGGAAAAATTAGCAAACAAAAGCCCCAATCCCAATAACAAACGGGATAGGGGCTTTTTGCATTACGATAAAAATTCTGCCGGATTTAACCCAAGTTCTCGGCATATGTCGGCGACTGTTTGCTTTTCATAATTATCAAAGTTGCCATCCGCATAGCCAATTGCGATGCAATAGCGTGCAACAAGGCGGGCAATCTCTGGTTTATTTCTGATCTTTCCAATCGCACGAAATGCTTCTGCCGTCCCAAGCATCCGGTCCATTTCAATCCGTGATACAAAGTAATTGAATCGCTGAATGACCTTATTGGTATCGAAAACACGTAATTCATCACTCTGATGAACAAAATCGAGGAGCTTTTGGCGTTCGGAGGCATCTAAATAGCCATCGGCCATTGCCACTAAGGCGCATCCAGCGACAACCGCATCCAACACATCCTGGCTCTTATAGCGATTAAATAATTCCTGCGCACGCCGCTTCTGATTGTTTGCCCATTCCGCATAATCGGTTTGTGAAGGCGACCAGGTACTGCCGCAGCTGTTACAGGTAAATTTCAATTGATTTTGTCCAATAAAACCCCCGAGCAAACCAATTGGGCCAAGGATTAATCCGCCAACTGCTGCCTTGCCCAGACCAAATCCCTTTTTACCAGTTCTGACATTTGTTGAATGGCAGCGCGGGCAGCTAATATCGTCACCAGCATAGGAGGTCCGATGGGTCCCCGCATTCGAAGGAAACGTCTGTGACGGGTAGCCATAGGATGGTTGCCTGTTTGATGACTCAGGTTCAAGATGAATGGGCTGTTGATTAAATGGCTGATTAATCTGGCTTTGACGATAGGGGTCATAGTTGGTTTGGTTTTGTCTGTAAGGGTCATAGCTTTGTTGCGTTTGCCGGTTTTGATTATATCCGCCTTGGTTCTGCTGATTAAGATTGAAATTTCCTTGGTTGGGAAACCCGCCCTGATTCTGTCCAGCAGGGGTATAGCTTCCGTGACCCTGTTGAGCAGCACTGGTTTGATTTCCAAAATTGGGTTGTTGATAAGTATTAGTTTGCTGACTTGCCGGCGGATCATCAACGGTAACCCCGAAATTGCCGCATAACGCTGCCAAGCCGCCTTGGAACCCGCTGGCAATCGCGTTAAATTTCCATTCGCCATTATGTCGATAAAGTTCGGCCGCGACAATCGCCGTCTCGATGGTAAAATCCCTGCCCAAATTAAACCGCAGCAATTCTTCATTACTAACTTGGTTAAAAATTCGTACATAAGAATCCGATATTTGCCCGAAATTTTGCCGCTTTACTTGGGCATCGTGAATGGTGATTGTAAAGGCAATCCGGTGGATATGGGCAGGTACGCTTTTTAAATCAATCCGGATTTGCTCGTCATCCCGAACGCCTGAACCAATGCGATTATCGCCGCTATAGACAATTGAACCATTTCCACCTGAAGGATTATTATAAAAAACAAAATCGAGGTCCGACTGAACTTTCCCGTTTTGGCCCAATAAAAAGGCAGAAGCATCCAAATCAAAGTTGGCGCCGCCCTGATTAATGGTCCAGCCAAGCCCGACGACGACATTCTGCAGCCCCGGGTGGGCCTTAGTCAAATCTACCTTTTGCCCCTTGCTTAGTGTTACTCCCACAATCGCTCACTCCTATCATATTCTACTTCCAATTATAAACCATATAAGAGGAAATTTTTAAAAACAAAAGTACTAGATTCAATAGAAAATACTACGGTTACATTGTAGAAAAGTTTCAATTACTTTTTAAAAAGCAGAAAAAATATTTCAGGAATTTTAAGAACAGTTTGAATAATAGTCAAAACTATTCTATAATATTAAAAAAATAGAAAAATAGAAAAATAGAAAAAGAAAGGAGAACCTATGAAATTATATGTATCCGTCGACATGGAAGGGATTACAGGCCTTGTGGACCATACCCATGTTGATTCAGACAAGCATAATTATGAGCGCAGCCGGATTATTATGACGGATGAGGCCAATTATGTCATTACCTCTGCCTTTGAAACCGGTGCGAAGGAGGTAGTGGTAAATGATAGCCACTCAAAAATGAATAATCTATTAATTGAAAGGCTGCACCCCGAAACACAGCTGATTACGGGTGATGTCAAGCCCTTTTCAATGGTGCAGGGGTTGGATGGATCCTATGATGGTGCCATCTTTACTGGATATCATGCAAGGGCAGCGCAATTTGGCGTCATGACACATTCGATGATTTTCGGTGTTCGGAATATGTACATAAACGATGTAGCTGTTGGAGAACTAGGATTTAATGCCTATGTCGCCGGCTATTATGATGTACCAGTGATCATGGTTGCAGGAGATGACGGTGCTGCACTTGAGGCCGAACAATTGATTCCAAACATCACCACCGCTATTGTCAAGGAAGCCATTTCCCGTTCCGCGGCAAAATCATTAACGCCTGCGAAGGCAGGGCAGCTGCTTAAGGAAAAAACAGCTCTGGCGATAAGAAACAGAGACAAAGTGAAACCGCTGACTCCGCCAGACCGGCCGCTCCTTGGAATTGAATTTACCAACTATGGTGAAGCTGAGTGGGCTAATTTAATGCCGGGTACCGAAATTGTGCCTGGAACAACGATCGTCCGCTTTCAAGCAAAGGATATTCTGGAAGCATACCAAGCCATGCTGGTTATGACCGAATTAGCGATGAGAACAACATTCTGTTAGGACGTGGTGATACGTGAATACATATTTTATTAAACGCTTTGTCGCCATGATTATTACATTATGGCTCATTATTACCGGGACATTCTTTTTGATGCACTCGGTCCCGGGGTCACCGTTTAACGAAGAACGGACAACCAATGAAGCGATTCAAAAAAACCTGGAGTCCTACTATCAACTCGATAAGCCGTTATTAGTCCAATACGGAAATTATCTCAAGGCCTTGGTCCAGTTCGATTTGGGTCCTTCGATAAAAAAATCATCACAAACAGTAAACGATATGCTCGGCAGGGGATTCCCGGTTTCGTTCGAACTCGGCTTTTACACCTTAATTCTGGCGGTCATTTCCGGAATTACACTTGGTGTTTTGGCAGCGCTTCGCCATAACGGAATGGTCGATTATCTGGCGATGAGTATTGCGGTACTCGGCATATCGGTTCCAAACTTTGTCATGGCGACTTTATTAATTCAACAATTGGCTGTAAACATTCCCATTTTTCCAGTAGCAACCTGGTCCAGCCCTAAACACATGGTTCTGCCAATCCTGGCATTGGCAACAGGTCCGATGGCGATTATTGCCCGCCTGACACGGACCAGCATGCTGGAAGTCTTGACCCAGGATTATATTCGAACTGCAAAAGCGAAAGGGCTTTCACCAGTGAAAATAGTCTTCAAACATGCATTAAGAAATGCACTACTGCCAGTTGTAACCGTGCTCGGTTCCCTTGCGGCAAGTATTTTAACGGGAACATTTGTTATTGAAAAAATCTTCGCCATCCCTGGAATGGGCAAATACTTCGTTGACAGCATCAATAACCGGGATTACCCCGTCATCATGGGGACAACCGTATTCTACAGTGCCATTCTCATACTTATGCTGTTCTTAGTTGATTTAGCCTATGGGGTTTTGGACCCTAGAATTAAGCTGCACAAAAAGGAGGCGAAATAAATGGAACTGCGCAAACAAGATGTACGAAATATTTCGCCCGACGTTCCAGACGAATGGTTCGTTCCGAAAAATCAAAGCAAGCAAGCCCAGGAGGCCGTTGTCCGGCCGAGTCTTTCCTACTGGAAGGATTCCTGGCACAGGCTGTTGAAAAATAAATTAGCGATGACGGGATTAGTCTTCCTAGTATTGTTGGCGATACTGGCTATTTTCGGTCCGATTTTATCGCCCCATTCAATTGAAACGCAAAGATTGACCGAGCAAAATTTGCCGCCATCTGGTAAGTATTGGTTTGGCACAGATGATTTGGGACGGGATGTGTTTACCCGGACTTGTTATGGGGCCAGGATTTCCTTATTTGTCGGGTTGATGGCTGCGTTAATCGATTTCATTATCGGTGTCGTCTACGGTGGGATTGCCGGCTATAAGGGCGGCGGGACTGATAACCTGATGATGCGGTTTGTTGAAATACTATACGGCCTTCCATACCTTTTAGTCGTAATTCTTGTCATGGTCGTGATCGGCCCGGGGTTAACAACTATCATTCTAGCCCTTTCGATTACCGGCTGGGTCGGAATGGCCCGGATTGTCCGCGGACAGGTCCTGCAAATTAAAAACTATGAGTTTGTCCTAGCTTCCAAAACATTTGGAACAAGTGCAGCCCGGATTATCCGGAAAAATTTGCTTCCTAATACAATGGGGCCAATCATCGTGCAAATGACCCTGACCATTCCATCGGCGATTTTTGCTGAAGCATTTTTAAGCTTTATCGGGCTGGGAATTCAAGCCCCGCACGCAAGCTGGGGTGTGATGGCTAATGATGGATTGTCTACAATTCTATCAGGCTACTGGTGGAGACTATTCTTCCCGACCTTATTTATCTCACTGACCATGTTTGCATTTAACGTTTTAGGCGACGGGCTGCAGGATGCACTCGATCCAAAGCTGCGGAGGTAGACAGCATGGAAAAAATACTACAAGTAAAAGATTTACACGTATCCTTTTCAACCTACGGGGGTGAAGTCAAAGCCGTCCGCGGTGTCAGCTTCGATTTACATAAAGGTGAAACGCTGGCCATTGTAGGGGAATCGGGCTGTGGAAAGAGTGTTACCTCACAAAGCATTATGAGGCTAATTCCCGAGCCGCCCGGAAGGATTCATCAAGGAGAAATCCTTTTTAAAGGCAAGGATTTAATTCAATTAAAAGAACCGGAACTGCGAAAAATTCGCGGTGCCAATATATCAATGATCTTCCAAGACCCAATGACCGCGTTAAATCCGACGATTACCATTGGTGAGCAAATTATGGAAGGAATCATCCAGCACGAAAAACTTTCAAAAGAGCAAGCGAAAAAAGTCGCGATAGAAATGCTGAATCTGGTTGGAATCCCAAACCCGGAAATTCGTTTAAAACAATATCCGCACCAGTTCAGCGGCGGGATGCGGCAGCGGATCGTGATTGCGATGGCGCTAGTGTGCCGCCCGGATGTATTGATTGCTGATGAACCGACAACAGCTCTCGATGTAACTATTCAAGCACAAATATTGGAGCTGTTTCGTGATATTCAAAAGAAAACCGGGGTATCGATTATCCTGATTACACACGACTTGGGCGTTGTAGCCCAGGTTGCTGACCGAATTGCGGTTATGTATGCCGGCCGGATTGTCGAAGTCGGTACAAGGCGGGAGATTTTTTACAAGCCGCAGCACCCGTATACCAAGGGACTGCTTCAGTCGGTACCAAGATTGGATGCTGAAAAAGCGGAGCTTGTGCCTATTCCCGGCACGCCACCGGACTTATTTTCACCGCCTGTGGGCTGTGCGTTTGCTGCACGCTGTCGATTTGCGATGGAAGTATGCGACATGGTTTATCCGTTAAAAACGCATCTAAGCAATGACCATAATGTGGATTGCTGGCTGCAGGACGAACGGGCTAAAAAATTGGTTTCATCCTTTAATTAACATACAAAAACTTGGTAGTGTCAAAAGTTCTATGAAAACTCCTTAAGGGGTTAGGCTCCTTTCCACATATTGGGTGCGTCGGCCCCGCAACCGCTCTTGACAAACACGCCAATGGTTTGAGATTCCTTTATCAAGGGCGACGGGGACAAAAAGAAGGCATGCCAAATAGCCCTTGGTATTTCCATTTTAAACCATTGGCAAGTTCGGTTTGTCAAGAGTTCGCTTCGCCGGTTGCTAGTGGGTTCAAGGGCTCTGCTAAACAAAAAGTTAGACTGTTTGTTCAATGATCCAATCTTGAGCTAAACCTATTAATTTAGTCCAGCGTGCAGGCATATTCGGTCGCAGTAAGAGCTCTGGATTAACCACTGGCACATTACCTTCTAACGCTGAGTGAGGCCGTAAAAAGTTAAAGTAAGCCACAAAAAGCGTCACAAACGAAACAGACCCATGTTCGGACCCAAACCCGTGTGTTGAGCGATAATTGCCCTTAAATGTGCGATTGAGTCTTTCAATCACTTGTTTGAGAGGCCTATACTCCTTTGATACAGGATCTTCATTGGTAAGCCCAATGACCTGAGTAATGTCAAAGTGAATATCATGCTGGGCGTAAAAGTGTTGGGCTAAGAGATATATCGGATTGCCGTCCACCACAAATGTAAGATCTTCCGGAATCTCTTTAAATTTCATTAGGACATCATCAATGGCACGGATTGCTGTCGCTGTATCTCGATTTGCTGACACTGGATAAGACAGAATGATCTTTTTTACCGCATCAAAGAAGAAGAACAAGTAATGCCAACGACCTTGAACCCTAATATAGGTTTCGTCCCCACAGAACTGATCAGAAAGCTCGTAGGGATAGTGGTCTACGTAAGGTTTAAGGATTAATGCAACTGCGTTCTCGTAATTTAAAATGCTTTGATGCGATATAGAAACACCATGGATATCTTTCATGAGTGCAGCTGTCTTCCGGGCCGAAAGGCCATAGTTAACGTGATAGGTTAAAATAAGCCCCAATGTATGTGGCGACACATAAAGCCTGGCCAAGTCAACCTTTGGTTTCTTAGGAGAAGCCTTTGACAATGGCTGAAAATCAATGTGGAACTGCCGGAAGATATATCTTAATTTAAAGGCTTGTGGATCCTTTTTAAACTGTTTCTTCTCTTTCGCAGACATGCCATTCAGTTTCTGCTGGTAGTAGGAACAGTCATTATTTTTACACTTGTACACGTCAAAGTCTTTTCGCTCTTTGACTTTCTCAAGGGTCCTAGAACAATGAGGACACTTCAAAATAGCCTCCTTCGAATAGCGATTTTTATCATTGAAAAAACAGGCACACACCTTACATTGACACTGTCCTTTGCCTCCATTATTGGCATAAAGATAATCCGCTGGAGCACCACACTGCGGACATTTCATTGACTTGGGCACACATGCCTTTGTATTCGAACGCCTTTGAACAGGTTTTAGTTGTTTACCGTTCTTCTCCAGGTATTCGGTTAGGAGGCTTCGGTAATCAAGTTTCTGAATGGTTTCGATAATCGGAAGATCATCCACCTGGAGTTTACGATAAGGTTTATTTACAGGTTTTTCCTCAGGCTTTTCAAACATCCCCTTCCCAATAAGAAGGGTAAGTAATGTTCGAATTATTTGTTCTTGGTACTTAATAAAAGTTAATAAATAGGTTATAATTTGAGGGTACAACTTGTCACTTCCTTAATCTAGGTTGTTGGGTGTGTGGTAACCTCAATTATCCTTAGATTTCAGGGGGTGGCAATTTTTTTGCTTATAAAGCCCTCTATCTAGGTATTTTATAGCCTATTTCTTATAAAAGTTTTTACAATACGAAAAACTTACGAGGGGGAAGAAGATGAAAAAGTTTACTGCAATTTTAGCTGCTGTCATGATGATGTTTGCTTTGGCAGCCTGTACAGCCACCAAGGATGCCGGAAGTGAGCCAAAGGATAATAGTAAAGGCGGCGAAAAGGAAAAGGTTGAAAAGGTTCTATACTTAAATAATGGACAAGAACCAACTTCATTCGACCCGCCAATCGGCTTTGACGCTGTTTCCTGGAATTCCTTGAACAACCTGATGGAAGGTTTAACCCGTCTTGATGAGAACCACCAGCCTAAAGCAGCAACGGCTGAAAAATGGGATGTTTCCAGCGATGGAAAAACCTATACGTTCCATATCCGTGAAAATGCCAAATGGTCCAACGGTGATGACGTAACCGCCGATGATTTCGTGTTTGCGTGGAAGCGTCTGGTAGATCCAAACACTGGTTCTCCAGCATCGTTCTTAGGTTATTTTATTGAAGGTGCCGAAGCGTACAACAACGGCGAAGGCTCTGCCGACGATGTGAAAGTGAAAGCAGTCGATAAAAAGACGTTTGAAGTCACATTAATCAGCCCGCAGGCTTATTTCTTAAGTGTTATTTCAAACCCTTGTTTCTTCCCAATCAATGAAAAGGTTGCGAAAGAAAATCCAGAATGGTTTTCAGAAGCTAATTCATTTGTAGCCAATGGCCCATTCAAGTTGGCAGAATGGAATCATGACAGTGATTTCACAATGGTAAAAAATGATAAATACTGGGATGCAAAAAATGTAAAATTGGATAAGGTTCATTGGGCAATGGTAGCTGATACCAATACAGAATATCAAATGTTCACTACAGGTGAGCTCGATACTTCCGACGTTCCTGCAGAACTTGCTGACAAGCTGTTCAAAGAAGGTGACGTAAAGGTTGAAGACCAAGCAGGTCAATACTTCTATCGTTTTAACGTGACAATGGAGCCATTCCAAAATGAAAATATCCGTAAAGCATTTGCATTGGCCGTAAACCAAAAGGATATGGTTGAGCTTGTGACAAAGAACCAGGAAAAACCTGCTTATGGCTTTGTCTCCTACGGATTTAAAGATCCTGAGGGAAATGACTTCCGTAAGAAGAATGGCGATTTGATCAAGACAGATGTGGCAAAAGCTAAAGAATTGCTGAAAAAAGGTATGGAGGAAGAAGGCTATGCCACACTTCCAGAAGTAACCTTGACTTATAGTACTCTTGATACACACAAAAAAATTGCTGAAGCATTACAGCAAATGTTTAAGGAAAATCTTGGTGTAGATGTAAAGCTTGCTAATTTGGAAAGCAGTGTATTTGCAGCAGATCAAAAAGCATTAAAGTTCCAATTTTCTCGTAGTTCATTCCTTGCTGACTATGCGGATCCAATTAACTTCCTTGAGAACTTTATCACTGGCTCATCAATGAACCGTACAGGCTGGAGCAATGCTGAGTTTGACAAGTTAATCAAGGATGCGAAGCTTGAAAAGGATGAAAAGAAACGTTTCGATATGATGTACAAGGCAGAAAAGATCTTACTTGATGCAGCACCAATCGTTCCAATCCACTTCTACAACCAAGTTTACATGCAAAATAAAGATGTTACAGGTATTGTTCGCCACCCTGTTGGTTACCTGGAATTAAAAGGGGCTAATAAGAAGTAATAGTTTTATCCAAGAGGGGTGTTCGAATTTGAACATCCCTTTTGTCCTCATAACATAGAGATAAAGATGAAAGGGGGCTATCATAATGAATTTGTTCAAACCAGCACGGCTTCAAAAAGGGGACACTGTGGGAGTAATTGCTCCGGCGAGTCCGTCAAACCAGGAGAATCTTGAACTGGGAACCCAATTTCTAAAAGAGTTAGGATTAAACGTAAAGATTGGGAAAAGCGTCTACAATATTTACGGCTATTTGGCAGGATCTGATCAGGAACGGCTTGATGATTTACATGCAATGTTTAGGGACCCTGAGGTGAAAGCCATTATTTGTGCACGTGGCGGTTACGGGACAGGAAGAATCGCTGCTGATATCAACTATGAATTAATCAAAAACAATCCCAAAATATTTTGGGGATACAGTGATATTACCTTTTTACATACGGCGATTCGCCAAGAAACGGGCTTGGTCACCTTTCATGGGCCGATGCTCGCTTCCGATATCGGCAAGGAAGATGTTCATCCATTATCAAAAGAAGGATTCCTGCAATTATTTACTCCAAAAGAGTTGGACTACACGGAGAAATACTCCGCACTGGAGGTACTGATACCTGGAACTGCCAGCGGTCCTCTAGTAGGCGGCAATCTATCACTCCTAATAAGCACACTTGGGACCAAATTTGAAATCGATACAAAAGGGAAACTGCTGTTTATTGAAGATATCAATGAAGAGCCGCGGGCTGTAGACCGCATGTTGAATCAACTATATATGAACGGAAAGCTTACCGATGCCAGTGGAATCGTAGTCGGAGATTTCTGTGACTGCCTGCCGAAACGTGACCTATCGTTAACACTGGAGGAAGTCATTAACCATTATGTACAGTTGGCGGGAAAACCGGCTATGAAAGGCTTCCAAATCGGCCACTGCAATCCACATATTTCAGTTCCATTTGGTGTTAACGCAAAAATGGACACAGCGAATAAAAGATTAGATGTTGAGAGTGGGATTCTATAAAAGGAATGATTTATGATGAAGATTGAAAAAATACAAACGTTTAAAGCTGCAGTACCTCTGACTAAACCATTTAAAACAGCACTTAGAACCGTGACAACAGCGGAGACGATTATCGTAAAAATAACCTGTGATAATGGAATTGTTGGTTGGGGTGAGGCGCCGCCTACTGTTGTGATTACAGGTGACAGCCTGCAAAGCATCGAATCTGCCATCATACATGTTATTAAACCTTTCTTGATACAGAAAAGCCTATTAAACTATGAGCTGTTATTTCAAGGCTTGAAAACTATTCTAGTAGGTAATTCAAGTGCCAAAGCCGCTGTCGACATGGCTTTGTATGATTGCCTGGCACAAGCCTGTAAGCTTCCTCTCTACCAGTTCCTTGGCGGGCATATGAACCAACTGGAGACGGATTTTACCGTCAGTGTCAACGGTCCGGAGGAAATGGGGGAGGATGCGGTTTCCTACGTCAAGCAGGGATTTAATGTATTGAAGGTCAAGGTCGGCAAGGATGACATTGGTACGGATATTGAACGTATTCGTGAAATCAGGAACCGAGTAGGCTATGACATTAAAGTTCGTCTCGATGCCAATCAAGGCTGGACCGCCAAAGATGCCATCACGGCCATTCATAAGATGGAAGATAGCGGGCTTGAGATTGAACTTGTCGAACAACCGGTTAAAGCTGACGATATCGAGGGGCTGAAGCAGGTAACAGATCACGTTGATACCCTGATTATGGCCGATGAAAGCATATTTACCCCAAAACAGGCCTTCCAAGTTTTAAAAACAAGAAGTGCCGACTTAATTAACATCAAGCTGATGAAAGCTGGGGGAATCTATCAGGCACAGATTATCAATCAGCTAGCCGAAACATGCGGTGTAGAATGCATGGTTGGCAGCATGATTGAAACAAAACTCGGAATTACCGCCGCTGCGCATTTTGCCGCCAGTAAGAAAAATATTACCCGTTACGACTTTGATGCACCGCTAATGCTGGCAAAGGAAATTGTCGATGGCGGAATTCAATATAATAGCAGATTCATTACTTTACCGAATGAACCTGGTCTTGGCATTAAGGGGATTAACATCGATGGGGGGAATCAAATTGGATAAATGGCTTGTCAATGTCCCGGTTGCTACCGTTTGGACGTCTTATGATTCAGCGCGGGAAATCGACCAGGATGGTATTTCAAACCCGGTTAATCTCGATAAATGGTTATCTGCCCTAACTTATGAAACAAGATTGGGACTATGCGAAGATAACCTTGTGCAAACTCAAGTATTATATGGTCAAGAAGTATTATTGCTAGAGGAGAAGGAAGAATGGGCCCATATTCTTATCCCCGAACAGCCTTCCTCGAAAAATGAGCACGGCTATCCAGGCTGGGTTCCTAAATGCCAGCTTGTTAAGTGCTCCGGAGATTGGGATTTGAATAATGGCAAAGTAGCCGTTGTGACGAAACGTAAAGCAATATTAACAAGTGATACAAAGGTAGAATTATCCTATCAAACGGTACTTCCGCTAATAAGTGAAGATCATAATCAGGTTATCGTTAGAACACCGGAAGGAACTGGAGTAATGGAACGTGCAGACGTCGATGTTTCAGAATCCTTAGCAGCAAGGTATAAAGGCACCGGCCAGGAAATTGTATCAGCAGGTGAAAGATTCCTTGGGCTTCCTTACCTTTGGGGCGGGATGAGCAGCTTTGGCTATGATTGCTCTGGTTTTAGTTACTCGATGTGTAAAGCGGCTGGCTATGTGATTCCGCGCGACGCCCATGACCAAGCACAATCAGGGAATCCTGTAGAACTCACCGAATTAAAACCGGGTGATTTATTGTTCTTTGCTTATGAAGAAGGGAAAGGGAATATTCATCATGTCGGCATTTACCACGGTGACGGCAAGCTGATGCACTCGCCGAACACCGGTAAGACTATTGAAATCATCCCTCTTGCTGGGACAATCTATGAAAAAGAATTATGTGCAGCAAGACGCTACTGGCTACAATCGGAGGAATAGATATGAGTAATCAACAAGCGCTTCTAGAGGTCAAAAATTTAAAAAAACATTTCCACCTGGGCAAAAATGAAGTTTTAAAAGCAGTTGATGGGGTTTCTTTCCAGATTAATAGAGGGGAAACGTTCGGGATTGTCGGTGAATCTGGCTGTGGTAAATCGACGGCAGGAAGGACCATCATTGGATTATACGACCGGACCGATGGCGAAGTCATTTTTAACGGAAAAGATGTCCATACGCTAAATAATAAAGAAATGTTCTCCTTTCACCGGCAAATGCAGATGATTTTTCAGGACCCGTACGCTTCGTTAAACCCGAGGTCGACTGTAGCAGAAATTATCTCCGAACCGATGGAGGTTCACGGTTTATTTAAGAGTAAACAAGAACGCCTGCAGCGGGTGTATCAGCTGCTGGAGGATGTTGGTTTGAACAAAGACCATGCCAATCGCTATCCGCATGAATTCAGCGGGGGGCAGCGACAGCGGATTGGGATTGCCCGGGCACTAGCCTTGGACCCGGAATTCATCATTGCTGATGAGCCAATTTCCGCCTTGGATGTATCGGTTCAGGCACAGGTTGTTAATTTGCTGATGCGCCTGCAGAAAGAAAAAGGGCTGACCTATTTGTTTATTGCCCACGATCTTTCAATGGTGAAACAAATCAGTAACCGAATTGGTGTTATGTATTTAGGTCACATGGTGGAGTTGACTTCAAGCAGTGAACTCTATAAAAATCCGCTCCATCCCTATACCCAGGCATTGCTGTCAGCCATTCCGATTCCGGATCCGGATGTAGAGGACCGGCGGGAACGGATTATTTTAAAAGGGGAATTGCCGAGCCCGATTAACCCGCCAAGCGGCTGTGTATTCAGAACCCGTTGTCCGATGGCAATGGAGGTATGCGCAATGGAAAAACCGGCATGGCAGGAATTGGCCGAAAGCCATTTTGTCGCTTGCCATTTATATGATAAAAAGAAAACGGGCGGCCATGATTATTCCCAAGTCGCCGCAACGAGATAATCAATGAAAGCTCTCGAAGCAAAGATTAGAGATGAGCTGGCAGATTTCAGAGGCAGGGTCGGTTTGGCTCTTGAAATCGGGGATGAATGTTTTTATTACAATAGCGAGGAAGTTTTTCCTTCAGCAAGTGTGATTAAGGTTCCGATTTTACTCGCGGGACTTAAGCAAGCGGAAGAAGGGAAATTAAACCTGAATCAATTAACTGTGATTACAGATAGTGCAGGCGGTTCTGGGGTTCTGCAAAGTCTTTCCTCGCTTGCCTCCCTGACGATAAAAGATCTGATGACCTTAATGATTACCGTTTCTGATAATGTAGCAACAAATATGATAATAGATTTGCTCGGCATGAAGGATATCAATCAAGTGATAGATTGTCTAGGTATGAAGTCTACTAAACTAAATCGCAAAATGATGGACTTTGAAGCTAAACAACGTGGTTTAGATAATGTAACTAGTCCTTCCGATATCATGAAATGCCTTAAGGTAATGAATGGGAGCACCTTTTTATCAGAAGAATACAAAGAGGCTGCCTTAACGATCATGGGGGCACAACAATTTCAGGATAAATTGCCGGCGATGATGGACCCTGAAAGGATGTATATCGGGAACAAAACGGGCGGTCTACCGCATGTTGAGAATGACTGTGCGATTATTAGATATAAGGGAAAAACCGCTTACGTTTCAGTATTAACGGATATGCTCGAAGATGTTTATTATGCTAGACAAACCATTGCCAGAATCGGCAAACACATTTATGATTATTTGCTATCCGAATAAATCAAGCAAAAGAAAAGGACTGGCTCCCTAGTGGAGTCAGTCCTTTTGACTTTAATCAGCCAGTCTTTTCAGATTCAAGCGGATTGTATTCTTTCTCCCAGAAATCCGCATCTTTAATGCCTAATTTAACTGGATCGAATACAGGGTCCTTGCCATCTTTTAGCTGTGCTTCATAGTCGCGAAGCACTTTTAAAGTAGGTTTGGTGAGTAATAGAATCGCGATAATATTAAGCCAAGCCATACTTCCTACACCAACGTCACCCAAAGCCCAGGCAAGGGATGCCGTTTTCACGCTACCGTAAAACGTCATTCCGCAAATAATCACTTTCAGGGCAAGGATTGTCCATGGACGTTTGGTTTTTCTATTAATATAGGCTAGGTTTGTTTCTGCCATGTAATAGTAGGCCATGATGGTAGTAAACGCGAAGAAGAACAAGGATAATGCAACAAATGGAGCACCAAAACCAGGGAATACGGATTCCACTGCGGCTTGAGTATACCCAGGGCCAGGTTCAACATCAGCTAAGTTGTTAACAATGGCAGGCTTATCATCAGGAGTTACATTGTACATGCCTGTAATAATAATCATAAACGCTGTGGCTGAGCAAACTAATAATGTATCTACATAGACGGAAAATGCCTGCACAATCCCTTGTTTAGCAGGGTGGGATACCTCAGCGGCAGCGGCAGCGTGCGGTCCAGTACCTTGACCAGCCTCGTTGGAGTAAATTCCACGTTTTACACCCCAAGAAATCGCCGCGCCCAAAATACCACCAAATGCAGCATCGGCACCAAATGCACTTGAGAAGATCAGCTTAAGAACACCAGGCAATTCTGAGATGTTCATTATTACAATGATTAGTGCAACTAGAACATAACCCAATGCCATAAATGGTACAACAAACTCAGCAACGCGAGCAATCCGCTTTACACCGCCGAAAATGATGACGCCAAGTAAAACTACTAGAATAGCACCAGTAATCGCAGGGCTAATACCGAAAGCATTTTCAACACTTAAGGCGATGCTGTTTGCTTGAACGCCAGGTAAGAGCATACCTGTTGCTATTACCGTTACAACAGCAAATAATACTGCATACCATTTGATTTTTAGCCCTTTTTCTATGTAGAAAGCAGGACCGCCACGGAATAGACCATCTTGTTTAACCTTATAGACTTGACCTAATGTAGATTCAATGAATGCAGACGCGGCTCCTAAGAAAGCCATTACCCACATCCAGAACACGGCACCAGGGCCCCCAAACGCAATTGCTGTCGCAACCCCGGCGATATTACCGGTTCCAACCCTTCCGGATAAAGCGAGTGATAATGCCTGAAAGGAAGAAATCCCCGCTTCTGATTTTCCGCCTTTGAACATCAATTTAACAATATCCTTCATATGAGCTACCTGAAGGAATCTAGTTGCGATTGTGTAAAACAACCCTACCCCTAAACAAAGATAAATGAGTGCTTGGCTCCAAATAATATCGTTGAGCCAATTAACGATTTGCTCCATAAGTTTCCCCCTTTGTCTTTTAATCATTCCTATTATATATCAAACGTATGGTTAAATAAAGAATATTCTCTATTTTTAAAATATTATAATACAAAAATAATAAAGGAGAAGGGGGAAAAAAGCACGCTGAACAGCATGTTAAAGGGTTCACTTAAAGGGTGCACGAAGACAAATTGACACACGAAATGGCATACGAATTGACGTATGCCATTTTTGTTGTCGTACCAAGGGTTTAGAGGGTGTTTCAAGAAGAATTAACAGGGTATTAAATAAGTTTAATAGCAAGGGACAATACAAATTGTACAACGAAAAATTAATGTCAAATTAAATGCCATTTTTAATGCCAAAGCCGGTGCCAGTTGGGGAGTCTTTGGCTACCGAAATGGTGAAAATCCAGTGAGCTCGGTCGCCAATAGAGGGTCTTGGCTACAGAAATAGTAAACACCCAGTGAGTTCGGTCGCCAATAGAGGGTCTTGGCTACCGAAATGGTGAAAATCCAGTGAGTTCGGTCGCCAATAGAGGGTCTTGGCTACCGAACTGGTGAATACCCAGTGAGTTCGGTCGCCAATCGAGGGTCTTGGCTACCGAACTGGTGAAAATCCAGTGAGTTCGGTCGCCAATAAGGGGTCTTGGCTACCGAAATGAAGAAATCTTGGAAAAAAACGTGCCAATTCACTACTTCAAAACACCAAAGTTTTCTAAAACATCCTAAAAAAGAGTGCCATATTGATTCAAAAAAGCACTCTTTTCTATGTTATTTTGTTTTGAAATTCTCGGGCATTTGCTATGCCAAAACAAGGTCATGCACCTCTAAAGTGAACCCTTTAACAGCATGTTCAGCGCGCTTTGGGATTACCTTATGTCTGTGTTTCTTCTAAATGGCCACCAGTTTGCATCGCCAAATGTCCTTACCATTACTGGAACGAATAGCGGCAGGACAACTAATGCATACAAGGCTAGCCCAATTAAAAGAATCGTGGCAATTTGGAGCAATGATAAAACGCCTGAAGGCATCATTGCCGCGAATGTCCCTCCAAGGATAATCGCTGCCGAGATGATAACTGAGCCCATTTTCTTCATTGATTCGTGAATTGCCTGTTCAACAGGCAAGTTTCTAAACTCATTGAACCGATCCATTAAGAAAATACTATAGTCGATTCCAAGTGCGACCAGTATTACGAAGGCGAAGAATGGTACAGCCCAGCTGATGCCAGTATAACCTAACCAATTCATGAAAATCACTTCAGAAATCGACATCGCTGTATAATAGGTCAGAATCAACGAGCCTATCAAATAAAATGGCATAATAAATGACCGTAGCAAAATGACTAAGATAATACTAATCCCGGTAAGCATAAGGACAACCGTTCTCGTATAATCACCTTTGGAGATGGTATCCAAGTCCTTATGCATGCTTGATACACCACCAATCGCAACCTTGGCATTTTCAAGCTTCGTATCTTTTACTGCACGTTCTACTGCTTGCTTAATGGCAGGTATTGAGTCAATTGCTTCATTTGAATATGGGTTTCTATTAAAGACTACATCGATTGTCATCACTTTACGATCTTTTGACAAGTAGGTGTCTAGTACCGGCTCAAATTCCTTGCCATTCAGCATGTCTTCAGGAATATAGAACCCTGTTCGCTCTTGTTTGGATACCCCAGTAAGGTAATCTTGAGCAGAAGCTAAACCGTCTGAAACCTGGTTTAAACCTTCGGCACTTTGTGTTAAGCCGTCGGAAAGCTGAGTTATTTGACCTCCAATTGTCTGGAAGCCCGTAAGTAGTTCCTGCTGGCCATTATTGATTCCAGTTAAACCGTCAGTAAATTTAGGCAGATTGGACACAATTTCGCTTTGGCCATTTTGCATTTGATAAAGACCTTGTTCCAGCCTTTCAAGTCCTGGCAGCAGTTGCTCCATACCGTTGACAAGCTGTTGTTGACCGGCAATAAGTTGTGAAAACCCTGCATCGGCACTAGTAAGACCTTCATTTATTTGTTTCAATGCTCCTGCTAACTGTGCTGTAGCCAATTGGGCACCTGGTGCCTGTGGATTACCAGGAATCCCCTTTATGGTCATTTTAATTGTTTGGTAGTCGGGACTACCAACAACCTGCGGATAGTCTGTTTCTAAGTTGCTGAAGTTTTTATCTAAAGCCATAAGGCTTTGGTTAAGTTTTTCCAGATTACCTGAAATCTCACCGATACCCGCGTGTGCTTGGCTGTAACCTGCCAGTAATTCCTTGCTTTTTTCTAATACCTTAGCTGAATTGGATTTAATTTCAGCGAAGCCCTTTCTAATTTCAGTAGTTCCTAGTGAACTATCTTTTAAGCCTTTCTCAATAGTCGAGAGTCCGCCCTGAACTTTCGTCAAATTCGTTTTGATTTCTGTTATACCTTTGATTAATTGATCAATTCCATCTGTTGCCTGTTCCATTTTCGGCTGATTGGCCGCCATTTGGCTGCTGGCATCGGCAAGCCCATCACTGATTTGTTTAATTCCGCTATTCCCCTGATCCAGTCCGGCGCTTAGAGATTCAACCTGCTTTGAAATATATAGTTCATCAATCGGTTTTCCCGTCGGGCGGGTGAGGGAACGGACGGTTTTGACATCCTCCACTTTTTTCAACTCTTGACTGATATTTTCGGTTATCGCTACATAATCTGCACTATTCATTTTGTCATCGTTTTTAATGACAATTTGCGTCGGCATCGATTCTCCGGGACCAAATGCATCGGAGATAATATTAAAGCCTTTAATGGAAGCATAGTCATCACTGATCTCTTCCAGAGAGTTAAAAGATAATTGATCCTTGTAGGTGAACAAGAATGGAACAGCAATTATGACAACTAGAATAAACGCGATGAGTGGGCGCTTTAACGCGAAGCTTCCCATCACACCCCAAATTTTACTATCGGCATGTTCAAGCTTGCCTTTGGACGGCCAGAACAATTTCTTGCCAAGCACCGCCATGAAAAATGGAACAACTGTAACGAGAGCAAACAAAAGAATTGCTACGCCAACGGCAACAGCAGCAGCCGACTTATATAGTTGGAAGGTTGATAGACCGATAGACGCAAATCCAATTAGCACGGCGACACCGCTGAAGAAAACAGTTTTACCAGCAGTACGGTACGTTTTGACAATCGCTTCTGTGACGCTTTCATCATGAGCCAATTCTTCTTTAAAACGGCTAAGCAGCAAAATGCAATAGTCGGTTCCAATCCCGAACAGGACTGCTACCAGGAAAATCTGGGTGAACGTTGATAACGGAAAATCAAACTGATCCACGAGGATCGCTACTATAGATTGGGATGTCAGGTAGCTAAAGCCCACGGTAACTAATGGGATGATTGGTGCGACTGCCGACCTAAATACAAGCAGCAGAACGGCCAGGATGAAAACGACGGTAATACCTTCTGTTTTTTTCAAGCCCTCCTGAGAATTGGTGACAAGGTCCTCGCCAATCACCCAGCTGCCAGTATAATAGTGTTGAAGTTTTACATTATCGACTGCCTTATCTAAGTCCTTGACAATTTCTTTTGCTTCCCGGCCATTGGCAGTAACCTTCAATGATACAAGAATGGTTTTGCCATCCTTGGAAATAAGCTGATCCTCTAACTCCTTTTGTTTAAAATGGGTGAGGATATCGGTGATGCCAAGCTCTTCTTTGTTAGAATCCAGTTCGTTAATGGCTTTTTCCGCAGCTGCGAAATCTATGTCAGTCAGCTTTTTATCGCTGTGGAAAACAAGCGCTGTTTGCAGGTCGGTGCCTTTATTTTCGCTTGATTGTACATCACTAAGTATTTTTTGTGCCAAGGTGGATGAATAGCCCTCGGGAACGGCAATTTGACCTTTTTCCCGAACGAGATTCTCCATATTGGGAGCTGCCATAAATAAGCCGGCAATAACGGCAATCCAGGCAATCAGAATGATCCACTTTCCTTTAATGATCGTTCTCAATTGTGCTTTCCTCCAGTTCTTCCTTTTTCTTGTTGTCCAGTATTTGAGCTAGTTTTTCATATGTATTGATAAATGTGGTAATTTCGGTTTCATCAAATTTGGTAATAATAGATTCTACTAATTGATGAACTTTTTCCTTGCATGCTTGGTAAAGTTCCTTGCCATCGTCTGTTAACGCTAAATAAACGACACGGCGGTCATTTACATCACGGGTTCGTTGGATTAGGCCTCGGTCGGCCATCCGGTTGATGATGGCAGTGATCGCGCTTTTATTGACATCGAAGGCGTCGGCAAGTTGTGTTGAGGTACACTCGCCAGCCTTATGGATATAACTTAAAATATAATGCTGGTCATTCGTTAAGTCATTGCTAAGCTCCGCTTTTATAAGGGATTCCGCTTTTTTATGTACCTGAAAGGAAACATTCACATATCGATCTATTAATTCTTGAATTAGGGCATCCTTCATTGGGTCTCACCTCGTTTTTTTGATATTAGTTAAAGTGTTGAACTATTCACGTGATTAACTATAAATCAAATGGAAAATAGAGTCAATTAGAAACGTCCATAAAAAAGGCAGTGACCTTGTGATGGTCACTGCCCTTTAGAAACATTCAGTTTTTTCCTTTTAGCAATTTTTCTTACCAAATAAATCCCGGCAATTATAGCTAACAGGTTTAAAGAATCCCCAAGATTAATTGTCAAATTTAATTGGTTACTGACTCTTACACTATTCTGGTTGTTATTCGTAGAGGGAGTGTTAACTTCAGTATTCATGAAAACACCTCCAGATAACTTAATTATAATTCATTCATATTCAACAAGAATGGTTTTAATTTTAATCTCATAAATAAAAACAAGCCATGGTTCATGGCCTGTCAGGAAGAATTATTCAACAATTACTGTGCCTTTAAACATATTCATGCCGCAGCTAAAGGTGTATTCACCAGTTTTGTCAGGGGTAAAGGTTAACTTGGTTGTGCCTATTTTTAAATTGGCATTGTTAATATTAAAATCTGGCATATTGAAGGTGGAGAAACAGCTATTATCAATGGGATTCTGGATTTCAAGCTCAACGGTAACACCTTTTTTTACCCGAATCACATTAGGTGAATAACCTTTATCGGTTACAAGCATGTTCACCTTTGGTGAAGCTTCATCCGTTACGTCGATTTCAGTCTTGGGTGCAGGCTGACTGCTTGCTGTTTGGGAAGCTTGAGCCTCTGAACCGCCAGTTTTTGCAGGAAGATCCACCAGATCGCTGCTATATAAAAACAGAAACAGGGCGGCAAACACAACTCCACCAGAAATAATCGCAAACGGCGACATTTCTTCTGTCTTGACAGCAAATTTGTGACTACTTTCCGCTAGTATAAATAACATTACAAGGCCGATAATCACGATAAATATGCCCAATAATATGCCCAAAAGAATCATAGGATTGATGAATTGAAGAAAGACACCAAGAATGGCTCCAATGATTCCGCCAATTAAGCCAAACATCGAGCTCATGATAATAGCCAGCAGTCCAATGGGATGACCGGTCAAAAAGCCAAGAATAAAACCAATAATCATACTGATCCCGACGACAAGGAACATTTCGCCAGATAGTATTCCGATAATGGTCCCGAATAGCAAACCTGACATCGTAGAAATAGCAATGGAAATCATCAAGGCTGGAGTTTTGGCTAATTGTGCATTATTACGATAAAGAAGATAAATAGAATAGCCCGCAGCGGCAGCCACAATTAAGGCTGAAATAATCAAAAAAATAGTCATACCTACGTCTCCTCTTATGAGTTATCAACATAAGAGTATTATAAAGGGTATTAACACATTTGCTCCGCGAAGAATTGAACGTTTTATGAAACTATTTTTTCTCTTCGTTTTCTAACGCCTTTTTATAAATACGTTTTAGGGTATCGTTTTGCAATTTCATTATATCCAAAAGGAATTCCTTTTCCTCTTCTTCAATCTGTAGTTCATCCTTTTTCTTATCCTCCATGCAAATCACCCCGCTTTATCTGATAACTAGCATTTTACTCGATTTACCGAAGGCTTTAAAGTATGAAAGAATATTATTTTGCTAAGACTGGCATTATTATGAAAAATAATCCGCGATAGGAATTGACTTTTCTGTTGCATAACTATATAATTTTTTCAAAAATATAGCTTGAAACTATGACGAGGACTAGTAAATTGAATCTGTCTTAACAAGAGAGGGAACCATTGGTGGAAGGTTTCTTAAGGCAATCATTAGAACCTGCCTCCGAGTTCTGTATCGGATGTTACTTGAAGATACACGCGGATAAAATCCGTTATCATGGAAAGAGTATAAAGCAAACGCTTTATGAATTTAGGGTGGTACCGCCAGGCCTTGGTCCCTTTTTAGGATCAAGGCCTTTTTATATTTAAAAGCGGAGGCGCCTTGCCCAGGGGCGACAGGCATAAGACGAGCCGGCGAGAAGGCTGCTTTTTAGCCTTCTTGACGGATTGGCTTATGACCCCGAGCCCCTAGGCGCTGGAGCTGGATATAATTATTATTAACAATGAGGTGTCAAAATGGCTAAGGAATTTGTAAAAGATATTACTGCGATGGATGATGATTTCGCGCAGTGGTATACAGACGTCGTAACGAAAGCAGATCTAATTGATTATTCAAGCGTACGCGGGTCGATGATCATCCGCCCATACGGCTATGCGCTTTGGGATAATATCAAAAATGAATTGGACCGCCGCATTAAAGAAACTGGACATGAAAATGTCTATATGCCTTTATTTATCCCTGAGAGCTTGCTGCAAAAGGAGAAGGACCACGTAGAAGGATTTGCTCCTGAAGTCGCATGGGTAACACATGGCGGTTCTGAAGAATTGACGGAGCGATTGGTTGTCCGTCCAACATCAGAAGTCCTATTCTGTGAGCATTATAGCAATATCATTCATTCTTACCGCGACCTGCCAAAGCTGTATAACCAATGGGCTAACGTTGTCCGATGGGAAAAAACAACCCGTCCATTCTTACGGACCTTGGAGTTTTTATGGCAGGAAGGACACACCGCGCATGCGACGGATGAGGATGCAATGGAAGAAACCATCAAAATGCTGAATGTGTATGCCGAAGTTCTTGAAGGTATTCTAGCGATTCCAGTTGTAAAAGGCCAGAAAACGGAAAAAGAAAAATTTGCCGGGGCAAAAGCAACGTTTACAGTTGAAAGCTTAATGCACGACGGTAAAGCCCTGCAGTCCGGTACTTCCCATCACTTTGGAACGGGCTTTGCCGAGGCATTTGGCATCCAGTATACCGATAAAGAAGGTAAACTCCAGTATGTTCATCAAACATCATGGGGCTTCACAACCCGTGTTATTGGTGCCTTAATCATGGTGCATGGCGATGACCGCGGCTTGGTGATTCCGCCAAAAGCAGCACCAACTCAAGTCATGATTGTTCCAATCGCCCAGCATAAAGAAGGCGTGCTTGATTTTGCTTACGACTTGAAAGCATCACTTGCGAAGGTCGCCCGCGTTGATATCGATGCCAGTGACAAGAAGCCAGGCTGGAAATTCAACGAGTATGAAATGAAGGGTATTCCAGTTCGTCTTGAAGTCGGACCAAAAGATATTGAGAACAAGCAGGTTGTCTTGGTGCGCCGTGATACTTTGGAAAAAGTGATTGTGCCAATGGATCAATTAGAGGAGAAGCTTGTTGCGTTACTGGATGAAATCCAGTCTAATCTATACAATAAGGCGTTGAAGCACCGCGAAGAAAGAACTTCAGTTGCGGTGACGCTTGATGAGTTAAAGAACAGTCTTGAGGCAAAACCAGGGTTTATTAAAGCAATGTGGTGCGGCGAGCTTGCTTGCGAGGAGAAAATCAAAGAAGATACAGGGGCAACTTCCCGATGTATTCCATTTGAACAGGAAAAAATCTCTGATAAGTGCGTTTGCTGCGGTAAAGACGCCGATACAATGGTGTATTGGGCAAAAGCCTATTAATTTTACGGGCTCTTCCGGGGTGGAAGAGTCCTTTTTTTGGCTGCAGAGGATTATATCCGCGAAAAATTGGTGGATATCTGCGAAAAATTCGATATATCCGCGAAAAATTGAATATATCCGCGAAAAAATCAATATATCCGCCAAAACGACAAAATATCCGCGAACGCGGTTTTTACAAAGGATTTCTACTATAAAAGACGAATATATAAATCTTGGGGGGAGAGGACGACATAATGAAACCAATACTAAAAGAGTTTCCAGACGAGTTTATTACAGAAAGACTGTTAATCCGTAAGCCGATGCCAGGCGACGGAAAAGCTGCTTTTCAGGCGATGCAGGCGTCAATGGTGGAACTGAAACCATGGATGCCATGGGCTCATCGGGAGCAAACAGAGGATGATGTTGAAGCGAACATGCGTGAAGCTCACGCCAAGTTTTTGATTAGGGAAGACCTGAGATTGCATATTTTTAATAAGGAAACAGGAGAGTTTATCGGTTCGTCTGGCCTGCATCGAATAAATTGGGATATACCGAAGTTTGAAATCGGCTATTGGATTGACACCCGGCATGCTGGGAAGGGGTACATAACGGAAGCTGTAGCAGCTATAACCAATTT
Organism: Neobacillus sp. B24; assembly: GCF_055381825.1. Lineage (NCBI taxonomy): Bacteria > Bacillati > Bacillota > Bacilli > Caryophanales > Bacillaceae > Neobacillus > Neobacillus sp. B24. Next base: position 2,268,543 of record NZ_AP035777.1, read on the forward strand.
TGCCTTTACAGAACTGAACGCAAAGCGGGTAGAGATTCGCTGTGATTCAAAAAATAACAGAAGTAAAGCGGTAGCGGAACGTCTCGGGTTTCCACTTGAGGGGATTTTGAAAAATGATGGTTTGTCCGGGGACGGCAAAGATGTAAGAGATACTTGCGTTTACGCCAAGACAAAATAGAAAGAACTCGGCCTATAGAAGGCCGAGTTTTCATTTAATCGAGAATATATCTTTCTAAATAAAATTTGGAAATCGCCAAATATTCTCGCCCGTAAGACTTCACCACTGCTGATCTTGGTGTTTCCGCGGGAAGTCCCGAGGCCTCTAGCCCTTGATCGCTGGCGATGCTGACAGCCCTGTACAGATGAAAGGTATTGGTTACAATCACGCCATTGCTGGAATCAGCCGGAATTAGCTTTTTAGAAAAACGGACATTTTCAGACGTGTCTGTGGATTGATCCTCCAACATTATCCGCGACTCACTGATGCCTTGGTCAATTAACTCTCGCTTAATACATTCTGCTTCGGAAATGTCTTCGCCGCGGCCTTTGCCACCCGATGCAATGACGACCGTATTAGGATTATCTTTAAGATACTCCGCTGCGGCATCAATTCTGCGGTCAAGTGCCAACGACGGAACGGTGCCATTTACTTTCGCACCCAAAACGATTAAATAATCGGCGTTCTTTGGTGTCTCCAACTTGATGGATTCACTAATTTTAAATTGCAATAAACCAACATAAATAATCCCCAATACTAAAAAACAGAAAAAAATAACTAAATTTCTCTTCTTACGTTTCATGTTTCTCCTAGTCTTTTTTTCTTTTATAGTAAGCTATCATATAAATAATTTCCAGCATAATGCCAAGAAACAGATGGGAAAAGTGTCCTGTGTCCTAGTTCGAATTATTCAAAAATAACAATGTGTGATTTAAATCACTAAATCACTGTGCTGGTTGTCATATAATCACTGTGTAAATAGTGGAAACCAGAGGAGTGTTAAAAGTGTTAAGTCAAAAAACAATTGATATTATTAAATCAACTGTTCCGGTACTGGAGGAACATGGTGAAAAAATTACGACAAAATTTTATCAGCTCATGTTTGGAAACCATCCAGAATTATTGAATATTTTTAATCATGCCAACCAAAAACAAGGCCGGCAGCAAAAGGCCTTAGCAGGCACCGTATATTCTGCGGCAATGTATATTGATAATTTGGAGGCCATCCTCCCAGTCGTAAAACAAATTGCGCATAAGCATAGAAGTCTTGGGATCAAGCCGGAGCATTATCCAATTGTCGGCAAACATTTGCTGCTGGCAATTAAAGAAGTGTTGGGGGATGCTGCAACAGATGAGATCATTGATGCTTGGGCGCAGGCCTATGGTGTCATCGCAGATGCCTTTATCAGTGTCGAAGCCGAGATGTATCAGGAAGCCGAAACACAACAAGGCGGCTGGGATGGTTTCCGCCCCTTTGTGGTAGCTCGTAAAGTAAAGGAAAGTGATGTTATTACATCCTTTTATTTAAAACCGACTGATGGTAAAAAGATTGCCAGCTTTAAACCGGGACAATATATTAGTATCAAACTTGAAATTGAAGGCGAAAAATTTACCCATATCCGCCAATACAGTCTATCCGATGCACCTGGCAAGGACTATTATCGAATCAGTGTCAAGCGTGAAGGCGGTAATCCTAATCCAGATGGGGTTGTGTCCAATTACCTTCATGAAGGTGTAGAAGAAGGCGAACTGCTTATGGTGAGTGCGCCAGCAGGTGATTTTGTGCTTGATACCGCTCAAGAGAACCCTGTTGTTCTGTTGAGCGGAGGTGTTGGCTTGACACCAATGTTTAGTATGCTAAAAACCGTGGTTGAAGTTCAGCCAGAGCGGAAGGTTACTTTTGTTCATGCCGCCCAAAATAGCAATGTCCATGCCCTTAGAACTGAGGTTGAGGAGTTGGCACAGCTTGAAAATGTGACATCTTCCTTATTCTACGATTCACCGACGGAAGAAGACCGCAAACACCATCGTTTTGATGTAGAAGGGTATATTACCTGTGAATGGTTGAAAGAGAAAGTTTCCATTGAAGATGCCGATTTTTATTTCTGCGGTCCAGTTCCATTCATGAAAGCCATAAACAGCTTCCTTCAAGAACTGGGTGTCAATGAAGAAAGAATTCATTTTGAATTTTTCGGTCCAAAAGCTAGTTTAGTTTAAAAAAAGAGAACCCGATTCCACTACTATTGCGGAATCGGGTTCTTTTATTATTCACAAACCCACGAAAGTCCAAGTGTTCCAACCCCCGTATGCACGCCGGCAACGGTGATTAGCATCATAACTTCGGTCTCTAACTCGGGAAATTGTTCATTTATATATTTTTCAAACGTAATAGCCTTTTCCTGTTCGTGTGCATGAAGGATGACTGCTTTCGTTATTTTATGTGTGTCTAAATCATCTAGTAAGCGATTGACGAGCCAGGATAGTGCTTTTTTTTCGGACCGGACTTTGTCCTTGATTTTGGCAGTTCCTTCCTCAATCGATAGGATCGGTTTAATATTTAACAGTGATGCCAAAATCTTCTGCCCTCCAGATACACGGCCGCTTTTGTGAAGCTGGTCGAGATTGGAAGGGACTAAGTATAGACGGGTATTATCGCGCAGACCATTCAGGTGGTGGACTAATTCGTCCATTTCAACTCCCTGCTCAATTAGCCCCATGCCTTTTTTTATTAAAAAACCAAGTGGATAGGAACCGGTACGAGAATCAATAGCAAATAGCTTAAAGCCTGCCATTTCCGCAGCCAGGACAGAAGTCTGGTATGTTCCCGTCAAGATGCTGGAGGCATGAATCGCAACCCCATAGTCATAGTCTTCCTTTAATTTTTCATATAGTTCAACAAAATCACTAAGTGAAGGCTGGGATGACTGGAATTTTCCTTGTTCTGTTTTCATTCTTTCATAAAAAACTTCCTGGGTAATATCAATGGTTTCTTTGTAAAATTCATCATTAATCACAACGTGCAGGGGAATGACATGGATTTGATGCTCCGCGATAAATTCCTCGCTAAGCGATGATGTTGTGTCTGTAATCCAAGCAATTTTAGCCGGGTTCATTTCATTTCTCCTCCTGAGAATGCACCTTATTTATAGTTTTACCCGCTACATGTATGACTTTATTAAAGCATTTTTTGGACTAAATCATAGAATAGAGGATATTCAGGTATATAACCAAGTAAACAATACTGGAAGGGCAAAACTTGGTCAATAAACAAATGTCATGTTTATCGCAGAAATTTTTTATTACTAAAATTTTATTCTAGTATCGAACTGTGATTTAATGAAGGTAAGATATTGGCCGGAAAGGAATGAGCACTTTGAGTAGAAACATGGTTCGCTTTTTTACTATAATTGCGGCTTTATTTTGCCTGATGTGGCTAATTGGACTTGGCTTGTCGGTCAATGAATACTATGCCGGAAAACCGGATAAACTGCCGTCGGCTAGTGAGCAAAGTCCGGAAAAGACTGATAACAAAAAGGGATTAACAATTGTGGCAATAGGTGACTCACTGACCCGAGGGACTGGTGATGAAACGGGCAAAGGTTATGTCGGCGTTTTAGTTGATGAACTAAAGGAAAAAACAAAACAGCCTGTGCAGCTGACAAACCTTGGCATCAATGGCCAGCGTTCGGATCAATTGCGGGAACAGGTTCAGCAGACTGAGGTCGGGCGGCAAATTCAAAAGGCTGACGTGGTTTTAGTCACAATTGGCGGGAACGATTTGTTTCGGAGCGGACAAGGTATTATTAATTTTAACAAGGAAGACCTGACCGGGATACAAACCAAATATCTCGATAATTTAAAGTTTATTTTTGAAAGAATCAGGAAAAACAATCAACATGCCAACGTATTTTTTATTGGTCTCTATAACCCGTTTATTGAACTGGGAGAAGGAAAAGAGATGTCCAAGGTAGTCCGGCAATGGAATTATCAAAGTGCGGAGGTAAGCGCAGCATATCCGAAAATCGTCTTTGTTCCAACATTTGACTTGTTTGAGTTAAAGGTCAACGATTATTTGTATTCTGACAAGTTTCATCCAAATACAAAAGGGTACCGGTTAATTGCGGAACGGGTTGCCTCATTAATTACTTGGTGAGGAGATGGGCGTATGGAAAAAAATATTACATTGTCCGTAAAGGATTTAACAAAGAAAATTGGCAAAAGAGAAATTATCAAAGGATTATCCTTTGATTTGCGGGAAGGGGAAGTATTTGGCTTCCTAGGTCCGAATGGTGCCGGAAAGACGACGACAATCCGGATGATTGTTGGCTTGATTAAACCGACATCCGGTACCATCCAAATCTGCGGTTATCCTATCCACGAGAGATTCCGTGAGGCCATGAAAAATCTAGGCTGTATCGTTGAAAATCCAGAAATGTACCCTTATTTATCGGGTTATAACAACCTGCTCCATTTTGCCCGAATGCTTGAGGGGGTAGGGGAAGAACGCATACAGGAAGTCACCAAGCTCGTTGGCTTAACTGAACGAATCCATGATAAAGTCAAAACTTATTCACTAGGGATGAGGCAGCGCCTTGGAATCGCCCAGGCCTTGCTTGGAAATCCAAGGGTGTTGATTTTGGATGAGCCTACAAATGGGCTCGACCCGGCAGGAATACGGGAAATGCGGGAATTTATCCGATTTCTTGCGGAACAGGAAGGTTTAAGCGTGCTGGTTTCCAGCCATTTATTAAGTGAAATCCAGCAATTATGCGACCGGGTTGCCATCATCTCAAAGGGGCAAATTATCACCACTGACAGTGTTGAAAGGCTATTATCTAACCGTGAACGAGTTCAGTGGCGTTTAGAACCATGCGATAAGGGTAAGCAAATATTAAGTGAGTTAACAAAGGTCGAGGAGCAAGAGGATGGAACGTTCCTAACCGAGTTTGATGAACAGGGAACCCCTTTATGGAATAAAGGATTGGTGGAAGCGGGTGTCTCGGTATTGGAAATGAACCGAAAGATGCCGGTGCTGGAAGATTTATTCCTCGAACTGACAGGTGGTGAGACCATTGAATAAGCTGATTCAAAATGAAATGCTGAAACTCATTGCCAAAAAGCGCCTAGTTGTTATCACCATCATTATTGGTGTTCTTGTCATATTGTTTACATACGCCCAATACAAGGAAACAGAAACGCAGCGAAAAAAACTGGGGACGGATGATTGGCGGACAATCCTGCAGCAGCAAATTGTCGACACGACCAACCGGTTAAGCAGCAGCCGAATTTCTGAAGAATGGAAAAAGCAACTGCAAATTTCACTGCAACAGAAGCAATATTATCTTGATCATGATATCAACCCAGCCGAGCCGGGAGCCCCTACATTTATGAGAATTTTTCTCGAGAACTCTATTGATTTATTTATCCCGTTAATGGTTATGGTTATTGCCAGTGACTTGGTCTCATCAGAACATAGCCTCGGGACGGTTAAACTGTTGTTAACTCGGCCGGTAAAGCGGTGGAAAATCCTCATGAGCAAGTATATTACCTTGTGTCTGGCCGTTTCCTTAATCATCGCGATTGCGGGAATCTTGTCATACGTCATTTCCGGTGTTGTTTTTGGCTACAAAGGCTGGGGGGCGCCGATGTTGACCGGCTTTAATATAACCGATGAAGGACTAAATACTGCCGACGTCAAACTATTAAGTCTATGGAAGTTTTTATTAATGGATTTCGGACTTGTTTGGTTTGTAGCGATTGTTGTAGGAACATTATCATTTATGCTGTCTGTATTGATTCGCAGTACTGCCGCCGGAATGGGGGTCATGCTTGCCGCCCTTATATCGGGTGCCATTTTAAGTAACATGGTTTCTTCGTGGGAATCAGCCAAATATTTTTTCATGGTGAATTTAAGGCTGACGGACTTCATGAAAGGCAATGCCCCGCCTATTGAGGGCATGAACCTGTCTTTCTCGTTGATGGTACTTCTTGTCTGGTGGGCTGCGGCACTGATTGTATCCTTCGTTGTTTTTGCCAAAAAAGATGTATATTAACGGGGGGCCATTCTCCTTTTATCGGGGAGTGGCCATTATTGTTATTCTTTAGTTTGCAATTGCCAGAAAGTTAGCAATCTTATAGAATAATAGGTGAATATGACTAGATGGGGGAATTGGAGATGTCATTTGCCATAACAAAAATAGACCATGTACAACTGGCCGGACCGAAAGGGTGCGAAGACGAAGCAAGGGCTTTTTTTGGAGAAATCCTTGGACTGACGGAAGTAGAGAAGCCTGAAGAATTAAAAAAGCGAGGCGGGGTTTGGTTTGAATTCGGAACTTTCCAGCTCCATATCGGAGTGGAGGAGCCATTTTCCCCGGCAAAAAAAGCTCATCCGGGCTTTACCGTAGATCATCTTGAAGCACTAAAAGCACAGTTAATCCAGTACAAAGTGAATTTTACCGAGGACAATAATTTACCTGGGGCAGACCGGATTTATGTCAATGATCCGTTTGGCAACAGGCTGGAAATTTTAGAGTGGAAATAAAGTGAACGTGAAAACAGCCCGCTCCAGTTTGGCAGCGGGCTGTTTGTCTTAAATTTGGGGGAATTTAAGACAGTATATTGGGATGCTTCTATTCAAAAACAACAAGGGAAGGAGAGGAGGGAACGCCCCCCTTGTCGCAGGAAAGTATCACGAGTTTCGCGATATTACTGACTATTGCTTCGCTGTCATTTTCACAGGCTCACTGCTAACGCCAACGTGTTGCTTTAAGATTAATGCCGGGCCGCCCAAGTTAAATAAATAGCGGGCCTCGATTACTTGTTTCATAAAGGCACCGATTAAGCCGGAAAGGCGGACGCTGCCGACTAAGCCAACAGCTGCAAAGTTACCTATGGAGGCAACAGAGCCTTTATGATGATATTCAAAAACATTAAGCTCTTCGCCACGAATGCTGGCCACAATGTTTTTCGCACATACAGGAGCTTGCTGCAAGGCTACTTGTGCAGTTGGAGGCAAGGCGCTTTTTTCATTCTTCATAAACAGGGAACAATCCCCGATACTAAAGACGTTGTTCATATTTTTAACTCTCAAGGAGGAGTCAACGGCAATTTTTCCTCTTTCTAACGGCAAACCAAACTTTTGGACGATAGAATTTGCTTTGACACCGCAGGACCAAATCAAAGTCCTGGTCGGTATATCAAGGCTATTTTCAAGTCGAATTTTCTCAGCTGTTACTTCTAGAATCTTTGTTGATGTAATTAATTCAACATTGTATTTCTTTAAAGTATCCATCGTGTATTGGATTGATTGTTTTGGGAAAAACGGGATAACAGAAGGTGCCGCCTCGACAGCAACGATTCTGATATTCTCAAATGGAATGTCATGCTGTTTGCATAGTTTTGGAAGCCCATCAGCCAATTCGCCCATAATCTCGACGCCGGTAAATCCACCACCTGCAACGACAAAAGTTAGCCGGGAAGGATCGTGATCTTCCTTATAAAGGTTAAATTGTTTAACAATCTGATGATAAATCGCCTTTGAACTCTTAAAGCTGCGAATTTCAAAACCATGCTCTTTCACACCTGGAATTCCGAATGTTTCCACTTCAAACCCTAAAGCTACTAATAAATAATCATATGCTACTGTAGCGCCGCCTTCAAGATGGACTTCTTGGTTATGAACATCTACTGATGATACCTCTGATTTGATAAAACGAGTTTTAGAAGGATCAATTAATTCCGGAATAGAGATAGCAATTTGCTTATCTGCAGCAGTACCTACACCGATTTTGTGTAGCTGCGTTGTTAAGTAATGGTAGTTATGCTTATTAATTAAAGTAACATCTGCTTCACCAGATTTTAATAATTTCTCTAACCGTTTCGTTGTGATAAGGCCGCCGTAACCTCCACCTAAAATAACGATTTTTGGCTTGTTCATCGTAAATCACTCCTGATTCAAAATACTTAAATAGTTTTTTGTGAAACATTTCACATAAATAATCTTTTAAAATGGAGCAATCGCTCCAGAGTTATTGTTTGTGAAATATTTCACATATAATTTCTATATATAGAATACGACACTTTCATAAACAACGCAATGACTTTCTCACTAAATTTTTGTCAAAATGGTAAATTTTTTTCTTGAATTCGGGCATGATAACGTAGGGCAAATTTACTATCACTGCAGGATCAACAATATCATCAAACGAAAGGAGATCATCAATGAAAACAAAAATAATGATATTCGTATTCGCTCTATTATTCTCTATTCCATTTATGGTTAGTGCAAAGGAAGTGTTGCCTGACACTAATGTGGATAACCAGGAACAACTAAATAATGTAGATAACTCAGAAAATGACCAGCCTTGTGATTGCGAGGCGGAGGAGACACGTCATCATCAAAAACAAGGTCATGGGAATTGGCAGGCTAAGATGGTGGAGCGGGAAAAGCTGCTGCTTAGCTGGGTTGATCAGTATACGCCTGATAAGAAGGCTGAATGGACTCAAGTTTTAGAGGAAAAGAAGCAGCTTCGTAATGAGTGGATGAGCCCTGAAAATGCTGCAAAACGTGAGCAATGGAAAAGTGAAAGAATGAAAAAAATGAAAGAACTGCACAAACAGTTAGAAGAAGGCAAAATTACAAAAGAAGAATTCATAAAAGAGGCTCATGGCGGTAAGGATATGGGACGTTGGAAAACGTTTCACGACATCAAGCTTGCTGTCGAGAATAAGGATGCTAAGCTGGCCGCAGAACGTTTAAATCAACTTCTTGACCAATATAAGGAACATAACGTCAAACTTAAAGAAAAACTGAAAGATTAATGTGAAAGATTAATGAAATTGCCAATCCTTGAGGGGTTGGTTTTTCTATTCCTATGCATTCAGCATATTTGCATGGGGTTAGCAATGGTTAAAAGGACAAGAATCCGGGCAATTTAAAAGAGACGAAAAGCTGAGGAGGAATATAAATGAATCGAAAAAAATTAATGATGACAACTGTTGCGCTAGGAGCAGCCTATTTACTCCGTAATGACAAGTCCAGAAAAAAAATAATGAATCAGTTTCAGAATTTAGCAGACAAATCAAGACGATAATTCCACTGGAAAGGCTCCCCAGACGCTGCACTGTAAACTAAAAGCATCCCCCGAAAACGATGGGGATGCTAATATCAACATTACTTCTTCAATTCAATCTGTTTAACTTCATTAATATCTTCTTTTATATCTTGCTTAATGTCATCAGCAATGCTGCTGGTGGCATTTTTAAATTCACGGATCGACTTACCGAAGGCACGGCCAATTTCAGGAAGTTTATTTGGCCCAAAAATAATCAAGGCTACAGTTAGGATTAAAATTAACCCTGGAACACCGATGTTAGATAGCATAATTCCATCTCCAATTATTTAGTAAACTGTCATCTTCATTATAGCTCTTTACCGCAGTTTGTAAATGCACTATTATATGACCATTTGTGATTGAACATAATGATATAAAAGCTTTGCCGTGTTTTCTAGTGATGTTTGATGTGTCCGTTCAAACGCATGGGATGAATCAATTCCTGGTCCGATTAATCCATGAACAATATCATGACCAGATCGGATTGCTGCAGAGGCATCCGATCCATAGTATGGATAAATATCAAGCTTGTAGCCGATATTATTGGTCTCCGCAAGCTGTACTAGGGCCTTTCGCAACCCATAATGGTACGGGCCGCTCGCATCTTTCACACAAATTGAAACCGTATATTCATCTGTCGACTGGCCGTCACCCATGGCTCCCATATCCACCGCCAAATACTCCACCGTTTCCGATGTAATATTGGAATTGCCGCCATAGCCGATTTCCTCATTATTAGAAATTAAAAAGTGTGTCGTATATGGCAAGATGATTTTTTCTTCTTTAATCTGTTTGATTAATTGCAGCAGTACCGCAACACTTGCCTTGTCATCCAGATGGCGTGATTTGATGTAGCCGCTCGGCGTCACCTCTACCCGCGGGTCGAAGGAAACGAAATCACCTACTTCAATACCAAGGGCTCGAACCTCTTCTGCACTATGTACCTTTTCATCAATTCTGATCTCCATGTTTTCCTGATTGCGCTCCGCTTTCCCTGCATCCTTATATACATGGACGGATGTTTGATGCATCAGGATGGTTCCGGTATACTTCTTACCGCTGCTAGTTTCAATTTGACAATACTCGCCTTCAATCGAGTTGTATTTAAACCCGCCGATTAGGTCAATGCGGAGCCGACCATTTGCTTTAATTTCCTTCACCATCGCTCCTAGCGTGTCAACATGTGCGGTCAGCATGCGGTGCCTGCTGGAATCTGTTCCTTCAATTGTGGCAATCAATCCACCCTTCCGGTTCCTTCTCGTCTTCACCTGCAATTCTGTTAGGTATTTTTCAACATATGTAATGACTTCATTGGTATTGCCGGATGGGCTTGGAATAGACACCAAGTTTGTTAACAATTTCATCGTTTCTTCAGTATTTGGATGCGCCACTGTCTGTTCCCCTCTCGATAATTTTTGTTCTTATTTATTATACAACTATTTGAAAATCTCATGTCAAATGTCAATATTCTTAATCATCAAGCCTATTTTCTAATCTTTTTTATAAAATGAAACATTTTTGTGCAAACTAATACCGATATGGGGGTGTTTGTATATTGTGAAAATCAAAATCCTAGTGTGTTTATCGATATTTTTACTCTTATTTTCAACAGGGTGGTTACTGCAGCAAAAAAATCATCGGGAATTTAATATTAATCAAACAGAATACCAAAATCATAACATGGAAGGAACCCTGTTAAATACCCAAAATACTCTGATGAATAATCAATTAAACACCCAAGTAATAAATACCAAAAGAAAATTATATAAACCATTTAAGCCTAGAGAATATGTTCGAATTGAACGATATTAAAGAGTGTTCCAAGATCTATTCCTTGGAACACTTTTTAATTAATCTATCATTTTTCTGCTGTGGACGAATTCATTATTTTTTTATTATATTCTTTTAAGTCGTCTCTAATACTTTTATCCCAAAGTTTGACTCCCGCATTGTAAGCAGCTCTATTAATGAGGTGACCAGAAATGGGGGAGGTCATAAAAACAAAGACAATTCCTAAGATAAGCCTGGAATTTAAATAGCCTTTAAGAGCATAAACGTACAGTACAGCACCTAATAGAATGAACATTACTCCTAATGTTGCCGCCTTTGATGCGGCATGATTCCTCGTATATACATCAGGAAGCCTGATGACTCCGAAGGTAGCAATCAGACAAAGCAGGGCACCTGTAAGTATAAAAAATCCAATCACAAAATCAATAAGTGCGCTCACGTTCAATAATTACCCCCTTTTCTAAATATTTGGCGAAAGCGATCGTTCCGATAAAAGCAAGAATGCCGATAAGTAAAATGATCTCTAGAAAGGCAGGAGATTGTAGAACAATTGAAATAAGGGCAGTAATCGCCAGCAGATTGATCCCAATTGCATCTAAAGCAATTACTCGATCTGGTACCGTAGGGCCTTTAATGACCCTGTAAATCAGTCCAAGCATTGATAAGGAGCAGCATAATAAAGCAATTCGAATCACAATCTCAAGCATTAACGGCTCACCTCCAAAATGGCTTTCTCAAATGAATTTTTAATACTGCTGATTTCATTTTCAACTTCTCCTATATCCATGGCATGTACAAATAATGTTTTATTGTCTTCTGAAACGTCGATGACTAAAGTGCCTGGAGTAAGGGTAATCAAACTGGACAAAAGGGTAATCTGCCAATCCTCTGTTAAATCCGTTTGTAAGGCAAAGATGCCAGGGCGCATATCTAATTTAGGCTTTAACACAATTTTGACGATTGCGATATTAGATAAAATAAGTTCTTTTACAAAGATAATGGAAAGTTTGATAAAAGACCAAATTCTAAAAAGATAAAAGCGGCTGTCGAAAAAACGTCTTAGGATAAAAATCACCAGCAGCCCGAACAAATACCCTTTCACAAAGCTAATGGGATCATAGGAAACTTTGATAAACATCCATAGAAAAGCCAAGATAATATTTAATAAAATTTGAAATGCCATACTGATCACTCCTTTAGGACAGCTTTAATGTAAATATCAGGATTTAATAAAGTATCAGCTGCCTGAGAAATATAGGGTAAAAAAGCCTCAGAATTAATCCCCAAAAGGGCAGAAATAGCTACCAAAATGACAGGGGAGATAAGCAGCCATTTGACAGGTGCTTTTTCTTCATGCTGGTAAGTACCATCTTTCCCCCAAAAACCATTGATGAATATTTTCATAATAGAAAACAAGACAAGCAAACTCGACATTAAGACAATAACGCCGCCTAAAAAGCTTTTTCCTTCAAATCCGCCTTGTACGATGAGTAGTTTGCCGATAAAACCGCTTAAAGGGGGAATACCGGCAAGAGCCAATGCCGCAAGGAAAAAGGTCCAGGCCAAAGCTGGATAATGACGGATGAGACCGCTGATATTTTTCAAATTAGAGGTTCCCGTTATGGAAATGATGATTCCAACGAGTAAAAATAGTCCTGCTTTTATGATCATATCATGTATTAAATAGTACACAGATCCTGCCAGCGAATTAGAGTTCAATACAGAGACGCCATAAAGAATGACTCCGACGGCAACGATTATATTATAAATAATGATTTTCTTAACGTCCCAATAAGCTATGGCCCCAATCACTCCAACTACAATTGAGAGAATGGCTAGAATGGAAAGGAGTTGGAACGAAAAGTCCATATCATGATAAAAGAATAACGTATATGTTCTAGTGATCGAATATACACCAACTTTTGTTAATAATGCCCCGAAAAGAGCTAATACAGGTGCTGGAGGCGCAAAATAGGAGCCAGGCAGCCAAAAGAAAAGTGGGAAAATCGCCCCTTTAAGGCCAAAAACAATTAAAAACATGACCGCAATAACAGTTAGAATACCAGGCATTCGATTACTGCTTAATTCGCTGATTCGTTCTGATATATGGGCCATATTCAATGTGCCGACAACCGAATATAAATAAGCAACGGCAATGACAAATAGTGCAGAGGAAATGACATTGACTAACAAATATTTAATCGATTCCCTTAATTGAATCTTTGTGCCGCCAAGCACCAGGAGGACATACGATGACATGAGCATAACCTCAAAAAAGACGAACAGGTTAAAGATATCTCCTGTCGTAAAGGCGCCGTTAACCCCAACTATTAAAAAGAAAAATACTGGGTAGTAGTAATGTTGTTCACGTTGTTCGCCAATCGATTTAAAGGAGTAGAGTAAACAGACGACCGCTATTATATTTGTAGTAAATACCAATAGGGCAGAGAACATGTCGGAAACTAAAGTAATCCCAAATGGTGCATCCCAGCTTCCCATATTAAGAGATTGAACCCCATCACTATGAACTTTTTGAATAATTAAGTTTGATACAACTATCGTCACTAAGGATGAAAATACAGCGACCACCCGCTGAGCCATAATACTTTTACTCAAGCAAATTAAAACCGCCCCTGTTAACAATGGAATTAAGATGGGGAGAATAATTAAATTAGTCATTTGATTGTGTTCCTTTCATTTCTTCCACATTATCCGTGCCCAGTTCTTGATAGGACCTGTATGCTAAAACTAAGAAAAAGGCTGTAACCCCAAAACTAATCACAATTGCCGTTAAAATTAATGCCTGCGGCAGCGGATCTGTATAGTGTTCTGCATGTTCTCCCAGTAACGGGGCTGATCCTCTTTTTAACCCGCCCATTGTTAATATAAGAAGATGCGCGCCATGGCTCAAAAAACCGGTCCCGATAATGATGCGTAATAAACTTTTGGACAGCATCAAATAGGTTGCTGACATAAATAAAATGCCAATGACAAATGCCATTAATATTTCCATTATTCATCCTCTCCAATCGTTAGAATAATGGTCATCGTCACACCGACAACAACAAAATAAACTCCTAAATCAAATAGTGTAGCAGTATGAAGAGATAAGTCACCTAGAACAGGCAGGTCGACATGTGTGAAGGCATGTGTTAAAAAGGGAACATCAAAGAAAATTGCGCCTGCACTAGTTCCAATCGCGAATAATAACCCGATAGCCGTGATGATGCGATAGTTAACGGGCAAAATCTGCTGTACCGTTTTAATATCATAGGTAATTAATAAGAGAATAATCGCTCCCGCTGTCATTAATCCGCCAATGAAACCACCGCCGGGATAATAGTGGCCTGCGGTAAAAATATAGACTGAAAAGAGGACTATGAAAAAAAGTAACAATTTTATAGCTGTTTCCAGAATAATATTGTTTGTCTTTTTCAACTTTCTTTCCTCCCTTTCAATCTTAATTTGATCATGCCATAAATACCTAATGAGGCAATGGCAAGTACAGTAATTTCAAAAAGAGTATCAAAGCCCCGAAAGTCCACCAAAATGACATTAACCATGTTTTGTCCTGCTGCTTTTTCGTACGTATTTTCCACGTAGTATTTCGATATAGACTCAAACAGTTTATTGCTGTGAGCAGAAAGAGCGATGGCTGTGACAACTGCACCTACCCCAACCGAAATAAGGGCATTTGTAAGTTTAAATCTGATTCGGGTCTCAAATCGGCGCAATTTTGGCAAATGATAAAAACAGACCAAAAATAGCGCGACTGAAATCGTTTCAATCACCAACTGGGTTAAAGCCAAATCCGGCGCCCTAAAGAGGACGTAGAACAGCGAAACTGTATATCCGACAGCACCAAGCAAAATAATTGAAGTCATTCTAGATTTGACAAATAAAATGCTGATTGAACTGACCACCACAAACATGGCGAGGATCCCTTCATAAACCCCGATGGAAGAGACATTACCTGTATCAAGGATAAAGGCATTTTTCCATAGTAGTGTGAATGTTAAGATAAAAATTAAGAAAGCCAATATATAAACGAGGTAGGAGCGAATCGAACCGTTCATATATTTGTTTGTTAATTTATAAGAACTAGATTGAGAACCTTCCACTAGGAAATCGTAAAAGCGGAACAAAGAAAGCTTCTCTGGAATGTGCTCGTAAAGCTTTTTCCATTTAGGTAAGGTTTTATATAGGATGATTCCCAATAAGATGACTCCCATTGTCATTAATAGTTCAATGTTAGGTCCGTGCCAAAATGATATATGAACAACAAATTCTCCGCTTTCGCTTAACAGACTTGGAAGAATGGCAGACATAGCCGGCGAAATAAGACTCTCTGATAACAGATTTGGAAAAAAACCAAAAATGACGACAAGTGATACAAGAATAACAGGAGGTATTAACATACCTAAAGACGCTTCATGCGGCCTCTTGTTCAGCTTTTCAGGCTGGTATTTTCCTGTGAATGTTTTGAAAACCAAAATCATACTGTAAATAAACGTGAAGACACTGGCTACCCACGCAATTATTGGAAATAAAAACCCCAATGATTCAAGATTGAAAATATCCATTTGTGTCACTCTAACCATGCCAGTAAAGAACATCTCTTTACTGAGAAATCCATTGAATGGGGGGAGTCCAGCCATGGAGAATGCTCCAATTATGGAAATTGTAAAGGTAATCGGCATAAAATGCATAAGTCCGCCCAGTTTCCGTATATCTCTCGTTCCTGTTTCGTGATCGACTATTCCGGCAGCCATGAACAAACTCCCTTTAAACGTCGCATGGTTGATTAAATGGAAAATGCCTGCTGTGACGGCAACCGTATATATATTTTCATCCAATGCTTCATAGTGGAGGGCAGCGGATCCGACACCTAGCAAAGACATAATAAGTCCTAGTTGACTAACAGTTGAAAAAGCCAGAATGCCCTTTAAATCCGTTTGTTTAATTGCAAATACAGAACCCCACGCTAATGTAATAATCCCCACCCCGGAAACAAGCCAAAACCAGACACTTGATGTTCCAAATACTGGAGTCATTCGGGCAACTAAATAAATTCCAGCCTTAACCATTGTGGCTGAATGTAAATAAGCACTTACCGGCGTAGGTGCCTCCATGGCATCTGGAAGCCAAATATAGAAAGGAAATTGAGCTGATTTTGTAAAAGCGCCAAGCAAAATGCAAATTAATGCAGGTGTAAATAATGAGTGTTGAAATATTTCATTTGATTGCGCCATGATTTCGGTAATACTGAATGTCCCTGTCATGAGGTATAAAAGGATAATTCCGCCCAGCATGGCCAGACCGCCAAACACAGTAATCAACATAGACTTTTGTGCTCCATACCGAGATAGATCCCTTTCATACCAGTAACCGATTAATAGAAAGGAAGAGAAGCTTGTTAACTCCCAAAAAGCATACATGACAATCAAGTTATCAGATAGGACAACACCCAGCATTGCTCCCATAAAAAGCAATAAATATACATAGAAGGTGTTGAGCTGTTCTTTCATTTTGTCTAAGTAAAAAATGGAATAAAAAACGACTAAAGCGCCAATACCAGTAATTAAAAGAGCAAATAAGAGACTTAGCCCATCAACTTTAGCTGTGAAATTAATACCTAAAGACGGAATCCAATTTACTGTTTCCGTAACAGTCTGGTGAGTTGATATTTTTGGCATGGTAGAAAGAAAGTAAATAAATAGAAAAGTGGGTAATGGAAGAACAGACCATCCAGTATGTATACGATTTATCTTTTTATATAAAATTGGTATAAAAATAGACAATAATAGTGGCGAAATAATCGCCAGATGTAAATATGACAATACTAAGTCCCCCTTTTAGCAAAACTTTTAATAACATTTAGAATAGAAGCTATTAAGCTTAATCCATAACAGTATTCCCAAATTATATTGGATATTAATAGTATTCTCCCTTCAATTTTTATCACTCGAAAATCCTTTAAAATGCAAAAAGAGTCTGTCATCAATGGGCATAATGATCCCATTGGTGACAGACTCCTCCGTAAACTTTTTATTATATTTAAAATGATAATAACACATTTTATAGTGAAAATTCAATATTTTTCCTGCATTTCGTGGATAAATTTAAAACCAGCCCTTTTTCCTAAACCAAAAAAACATGGATAACCCCGAAACCCCCATTACTAAAAGAGCATAAGCATAACCATATTTCCATGAAAGTTCAGGCATATGTATAAAATTCATCCCCCAAATTCCGGCCAATAAGGTCAAGGGAGAAAAAATAGAAGTCATAATTGTAAGGATCTTCATTACATTGTTCGTTTGATGTGAATTTAATGAGAGGTAATTATCTCGAATATCTGCTGTAATCTCCCTGTTACTCATCACCATATCCGATAATTTTAAAAGGTGGTCGTAGATATCGGAAAAGTACTCTTTTCTTTTTATAATACCTTTCAAATGCTGTGAATTTAACATCCGGTATAAAAGGTCACGCATAGGATTTATCGTGTGCATTAGATATAAAAGCATATACCTGGTATCAAATAATTCACTCAATAAATTGTTCATTTTTTTATTGAGCGTATTTTCCTCGATTTCGTCCAATTTGTCCTCAATTTTGTAAATAATAGGGAAGTAATTATCGACAAGTTTATCTAAGATTTCATAAAATACATGCGAACTTGTAAATTTATCTGCCTTATTTTCTGCTTTTAATCTTCCCAACACCTGAGTAACTTCAATAGATGGCTTTAAATGAAACGTAACCAAAAAGTTTTCCGCTACAAAAAAATCCAGCTCATCTTTGGTCATTTCCTCCGCTTCCTGTCGAACAATATGAGTAATAAAGAAAGTATAGTCATCATAATAATCAAGCTTGGGTCTTTGGAGGGTACTATTTAAACAATCCTCAATTGCTAGTGGGTGAAAGCGAAGAGTGTTACTTAAATGCTGTGACTCTTCAATAGTCGGTTCATTAAAATCAACCCAGTACCATTTATAATTAGAGAAATTTAAATTTTCGATGGAATCATGTTTTTCTATTGTTTTTGCTTCTGTCATACCGATAAAGCTGATCATGTTTAACATCCTTTAAGCTATTATTTCTTTTTTGCCGATAAAAGCGACTTTTCTACCCACATTTTCTGTATTCTTTTATCCTGCCATCCTTGAATTAAACTGCTAATAAGCAGGAATCCCACTACAATCATACCACTAAACACTATAAAGACAGCAAAATATTCGAATGGATTATAGGATTTTAACTGTCCCCAGTGTATGTTTCCTTCCAAATCGTGTGTAAACAAATTCATACTGAATATCCCGCAAATAACGGTATAGAGAGTCAAAACCAAAAGCAATAGGCTGTCTTTCTTCGTAGCACTATTTTGCTGGTAATGAAAAAGGGTTGTAAGGACTTCTTTTGCGCATTGATGCAAATAGTCAATACGAAAAGCACTTTTAAATTGATTAAAGTATTTTTCACCATCGGAGTCTCGTGGAAGTGTGACAAAAAAATAATTGGAAGTAAATGAATTAAGCATATATATCAGGTGTTTAATGGCTTTTTTGTCATCAACGATATTGATACAAGAGTAGTCCTGTAAAAATTTCAAAAAAAATAACCGATGAAATAAATTAGCTATTAGGGAGTAATATAGTTGACCGTAAAATGAACCAGCAAGTATGTCTGCTTCTTGACTTGAAATACAGGTTAATCCATAGTCCGAGAAATGATATTGAGTTTTCCTATCATTATTAACTGAAATTAAAGAAAGAAGGTAAATTTTTGAATCAAACCCAGCAGCTATACCACCATTTAGAAAGTCATCCAAGCCTAGTAATTCAATAACTAACCCTTTTAGGAACGAGGAACTAGTCCGAATTTGGTTAGCGAAATGCTTCGCATCAGTTAAAGGGAGATGGCAAACCTCAGTCCTGATGGTGATGAAACCAATTTCATAGGGACAGAGAAACAGGTCAACTGAATGAATCTGAAAATCTATATCAGTATTGTTAATCGGAAATGAACGCCGGTCTTGTAATTTCTTGGAGAATCTCTGATATCCCTTAGCTTGCTGTGATGATGGAAAAAAAAGCTTGTTTGTTAAAGGAAGAAAAAAAGCTTCCAAATCATCATGGTTAACTTGATACATTCCATAGTAATCAGCTTCCTGATTCCGGTGGTTTAGTTGAAAGCTGGTAAACTGACGGTTTTCAAGACTCATGCGCAGTTGCAGTTCATCTTTTGCTTTATATGTAAAGGGAAAGATAAATTGAAACAAGGCTGTTGAGACATGAGTTGCTGTAGCTGCGTATTCTACCATAAAAAATAGTTCCCTCCGTTAAAATATACCTAAACTAAACATGCCCGAAACAATCGTAGCTTAATCAAAAAAGAATCCCCTTAACCAATGCCACTTATGTTTATTCTAGAATAAAATTCCAACCGCGTGGGAAATTAATGGAAAGCACAGTGTGAGGTAATGAACATGCCTACCCCAAAAGTTGAATCAATTAAAGCAGGATTACTGAGTAAAATCCAAAAGTCCGAGGATTTGGTTTTTAAAGAGAACTATACCAAGGAGAAGTATCTTGAAATTTTATATATAAAAACAATTAGCGATGAAGCGGTGCTCCATGAGAATATCTTTAAGCCTTTTTTTGAAATTCAGGGGGCAGAAGAATATTTGGCCTATCTTCAATCGCATCCGAAAGTAAGTGAATACGAAACTGAAAGTAAAGCGATTGATGATTTGTTAAGAGGGGTTGCCATTGTTTTCTTTCAGGATTTTGTTTATATCTATGACAGTAAAGTGGACCGCAATAGTCAAGTCCAGGATACGACGGTTGAAACAACAATCCAGGGACCGCAATCAGGGTTTAGTGAAAGCCTACCGACCAACCTTGGTCTGATCCGCCATCGCTATCCTGAAGCAACACTAACTATCGAGTCCTCTAGTGTGGGTTTGATATCGAAAACCCAGGTTATGCTGGTTTATGATTCACAGCATGCAAACAAGGATACGCTTGATCGGGTCAAACAGTTTTTGGCGTCGATTGACGTAAATATGTTTCAATCCGGTGAACAATTGCTGGATATTATAAAAAAAAGTAATCGAGCCTTATTTCCCATTATGCTGGCTACGGAAAGACCCGACCGGGCAGCGATTAATTTGGCAACAGGAAAAATTATTCTGCTTGTCCATGGGTCCCCATTTGCAGTCATACTCCCAACCGTTATGAAAGACTTTATGGTTTCAATGGCGGATATCTATCAAACCTATTGGGTTGGAAGGTTTCTTCAGTTGATCCGTTATATTGGTCTTCTAATAAGCCTGATAACGCCAGGATTATATGTAGCGGTAACCAGACCAGCTATAACCCAGAGGTATTCCGTGTTCAATTGGCACTTTCGATTGCTGGGAGCCGAACGGCTGTCCCGTATCCATCGTTTGTAGAAGTGCTGCTGATGCTATTCATGATGGAAATGCTCACTGAGGCAAGCATCCGCCTGCCAAAGGCGATTGGCCCGACTGCTACGACAGTAGGCGGGTTAATTTTAGGACAGGCGGCAACTGAAGCAGGACTCGTCAGTAATATTATGATTATTATTGTCTCGGTTGTAGCAATCGCCAATTTTGTGATTCCGATTAATGCCTTTGGCTTTTCTATAAGGATAGTCAAATATTTTATTTTGTTATTGGGTACGTTGTTTGGACTAGTGGGGGTTGTTCTTGGCTTTTTCATGTTCGTTACCTATATGGTGAAGCTTGATAGTTTTGGTGAGCCGTATTTAACGTTAGTTCAAAGCACGACAAAAAGTAAATAGAACAATGGGAGGGAGGTTGTTGAATCGGTATTTTTTATATTTAATTCTTTGCAATATGATTATTAATGTTATCATGTTTGTTCCGCACTCTTTGCTCCAATACCGTTTCGACGGGGCCGTAATGGGAATTATTCTTTCCATTCCAATTGGCATTACATTAACGGTTATTTACAGCCGTTCCCTTTCCAAATTTCCCGGACAAGGTTTACCCGAGATCATGGCGGACTCAAACCGTTGGTTGAAAGCAGCGTTGTTCGGCAGCATCCAGTTAGCCTGGTTATCGGCGGGAATGATTAGTTTATTTGGGTTTATTGATATCTTAAATCGATTTGTCAATCCGGACATGCCAAAAATATCGATGCTACTTATTTATTTGGCGGCCATTTTCCTAATCATTAGACTGCCAACTGACCGGGTGATGTATTTGCTGGAAATTGTACTATTTTTAAATACACCATTTATTGCTTTTATTGTTCTAAAGGCGATTACAAGCCCGTATTTAAACTGGGACTCGATTATGGAGGTTGGTACCTATATATTTGAAGCTCCGAACTTAAAGGTAATTGCAGCGGCAACATTCGTTTTTACAGGACATGCCAACTTAATTATCTTTAACAGGATTTTCAAGGAAAAAATAAAACTTGGTAACTTCATTATAATTGTTGGATTGGCCGTGTTTAATTTATTTACATCCTTCTTTATACCGATTGGCTTGAACGGTGCAGACGGGGCAGCGGAATATCTTTACCCATGGGTTTCCGCTTCGGATTCGCTGCGGTTGATTTATAGCCCGATTGAGCGGGTAATTTATTTATTCCTCATGTTTTATATGAGTATTTCCTTATTAAGTGTTTCGATACACTGGCATGTAGCCCTGGAATTATTAAAGGGAATCAATAAAAATCGTCATAATAAAAAGTTGAATTGGATTGTTCTGTCCGCTATTGCTTTTATCACAGTTGTGGCATCGTTAAAATTTAATACTTTGCTCCTACATAAAATTGCAGCATATTGGCTCATTATTCGGTTGTTCTTTGAGGCTGTCCTTGTAGTTGTTACAGCCTTTTGGCTAAGGAGGCGGACAGCTTGAGGCATTTGGTAGATTGGAAAAATACTGCAATCATTTTGGTTTCAATTATGTTCTTGACGGGCTGCGGCTATAAGGATATTGATAAACGCATGTTTGCCGTCTCTATTGGTGTGGACGCAGCAAAGGACAGCTCAAAAAAATACCTAATCAGTGTAAAATTTGCTGTCCCCAGTGGGTCCAAAGATCAGCCAAATGAATTTACGATTATTTCACAGGAAGCGGATTCGATGTCAGAGGCGATAAGAAAAATTAAAACGATGGCTGATAAAGAAATTGACTTTAGCCATAATAAAGCCGTTATTTTTAGCGAGAAAGTGGCGAAACGAGGAGGAAATGCCGGCATTTTTTATTGGCTGTCGAGAAGGCGGGATATCCAACAAATTGCTTGGCTGGCCATTTCAAGTTCAACCGCAATGGATGTTCTTAAAGTAAAACCTAAATCAGAACAGCTGCCTTCAAACTCGCTATTTCTTGCCCTTGGGAAAGATGGCTCCGAAACACCTTATGTAATTTCAGAATTCCTGTTTGATTTTAAAAAACGGTTAATCGAAAAGGGACTTGATCCATTTCTTCCAATTATTGAACCCGATAAAGAGATACTGGAAATTAATACTGTTGGAATTTTTGATAAAAGCCAAATGAAGTTAAGTCTGTCCCAAGAAGAAACCAAATTTTTAAATTATTTTTTGAATAGGGAGGAAAAAAGTGCATTATGGTCTAAAAAAGGGAAAACATCATTTACTATTGATACTAATAAGGTAAAAACAAAATACAAAATTATTACTCCAAAAGGGAAACCGCCATATATAGATGTTACAATTTCGATAGCAGGGAAAATCGAAGAAACCAGTCGAAAAATATACAACAGCAATCTATCCATCTACGAAAAGGCAGCCGCAAGACAAGTAGAAAAGGAAATGATGGCGGTATTGAAAAAAATCCAACAAGCCAATCTTGATCCTATTGGCTTTGGACTGCACTACCGGGCCCGTCATTTTAACAAAAATGATTGGGAAGAATGGCAGAAAATTTATCCCACCATACAATTTAAGGTAAAATCCAAAGTTCAGATTTCAGATACAGGTCTAATTGAATAAACAATAGGCAGCCCGCGGGCTGCCTATTTATTGGTTAAACAGTCGGTGATGCTTCTTTTTTGCGCATGGCCTGCGGAATATACACGCAGAATGGTTCACTTTCCAAATAATCACCAGTAACTGCATAGGTTCTCGAGCGGGACCCACCGCAGATTTTATTGTATTCACAAACGCCGCATTTTCCTTTGTAATTGTCAGGCTGGCGCAGTTCTTTAAATACCTTTGCCTCGCGGTAAATTTCGGCAAGTGGTGTTTCACGAATGTTGCCGCCGACAATCGGCAAGAGACCGCTTGGCATGACATCGCCAATATGGGAAACAAAGGCGAAGCCGTTTCCGTCGTTGACACCCTTTGGTGCCCGTTTTAATCCGTCATGCATCGATGCGAAATCGGTAGTGATCGTGTCTTCATAATGGATATCGCCTTTTGCAATTACATGATCACGCATTTTTTCCTGAAGGACAACGCGGCGATAATGCTGGGCGGCTGTTGTTTTGATATCATATGGAGCTGTCTTGCTTAAATCATACAGCCAGCGGAATACCTTTTCATGCTCAGCAGGGGTAATGCAGGCATCCAGTTGGCCTCTTCCGGTTGGAACCAACAAGAAAATATACCACATTACCGAACCGAGTTCAGCGACTAGTTTCGACATTTCTTCAAGATGGTCATAATTGTAGCGCGAAATGACTGTATTAATTTGCAACGGCATTTCCAATTCATTTAAGTATTTAATTTTTTCAAGTGTCAGGTCGAAGCTTCCCGGCGTGCCGCGGAAGTGGTCGTGGATTTCCGGTGTCGGGCCGTCAAGGCTGAAGCCCCAGCGTGATAGTCCAACCTCTTTGGCGCGTTTCATTTTTTCAATCGTGACATTTGGGGTGGCACTTGGTGTCATTGAAACCCGCATACCTTTTTTGATCGCATAATCAGCTAGTTCAAATAAATCATCCCGCATCATGCAATCTCCACCGGTAAATACTAGCATCGGGTTATCCATATCATAGATTTGGTCTATGAGATTAATTCCTTCCTCATGAGACAATTCGCGCGGGTCAGGTGTAAGCTGCGCATCGGCCCGGCAGTGTACGCACTTAAGCTGGCAAGCTCTAGTCACTTCCCAAATGACGATAAATGGGTTTTGATCATAATCGATCGTTTTACTCATCCCGTGTGGATGTCCTTTACTAATTCCTTGCATCTTCATCACCATGCTTTTTCAAATTTTAATGTAACAGGTCTTTATAAATTCATTATAAATTTGTGTTTTGGTAATGCATGGGTGGTTTGTTACAATATTTCTACATTATCTAAGCTAATAATTAATAAAACTAGCAAAGTGGTGGAAATTGCTGACATGTAAACCATATCTTTGGTATTACATCCAGTTGTACTCTCCTATATTATAAAACTATCAATATTGAAGGAGTGCCACCTATGAAAAAACATCTACTGACAGTTGCAGCAACAACCGGTATCTTATTTGCATCTTTTGCGGGAGGGGCAAGTGCCCATGAAAACATCTATACCGTACAATCCGGCGACACTCTATGGAAAATCTCGCAAGCAAATAAAGTTGCAGTTTCCGACCTGAAAACATGGAACAAGCTTATCAATGACACCATCTATGTAAATCAAAAGCTATCACTTTTAGCCCCGCATAGCCATGAAACACAAACGGTCTCTTCTTCGAACAATACCATTTATAGTGTAAAATCCGGCGATACCCTATGGGGGATCTCCAAACTGTTTGGAATCACGGTTACTGATATCAAGAATTTAAATGGATTAACTTCAGATATGATTTATGTTGGTCAACAGCTTACTGTTAAGGCTGCCAATCCTGCCCCAACAGTCTCAAAAGCGCAAATGGTTATGGATGAAGCAAAGAAATATATCGGAAGCCCATATTTATGGGGCGGTAATACGCCTGCCGGGTTTGATTGCAGCGGTTACGCTAAATATGTATTCGAGAAGGTAGGAGTGACGATTCCGCGTACTACCGCAGCTCAATGGTCCGGTTTGAAGGCAGTCAACAGCCCGAATCCAGGAGATTTGGTATTTTTTGAAACTTATACAACAGGTCCGTCACATGTCGGCATTTACCTTGGAAACAACAAGTTTATTCAGGCTGGTTCAAGCGGTGTTGCGATTAGTGATATGACGACAACGTACTGGAAAACGAGGTATTTAGGGGCAAGAACAGCATTTTAATAGGTGAAGAAAAAATCCGCTCTTTGAAGAAGCGGATTTTTTTGCTAACTAATATTCTGCACAGATAAGTCGTTCTGATTTTCAATTACAATGATTTCCTTGAAGTAACTCTTTAGAATCAGCCACTTTGCCGGATATGTATACATAAAATCCTCAACAGCCTGTTGTGAATAATGGATAAAACAGTCGAATTGGTTTTTAACCCTTTTTAAATCATATAGCAGGGCATGCGGAATCGTATAATAATCAGCTAATTGATAGGGATTCAGCTTAATGGCTTGGATTCTTTGCTCTTTCATATACTTCTGGATCGATTGTTCCTGCAGCAGCTTGCTTTCCTCATTTGATAATCCATTGAAACAAATACGATCATTAATATAATATATTCCCTTCAACCAATAACACCTTCTTTTCGAAGTTTTTTTACTGTTATTGACAGGGAATCCAGGAACTATACCTAAAAAAATAGACCCGGCAATTTACCGGGCTTCAAGCAACATCTATTATAAAAGGGGGCGGAGGTTGAAGGGTTCTGTTTGAGAACCTATCACTATCATAGCCGGTAAATATGAACAAACTATGAAGGAAACATGAAGAGTTTAAGAAATAATTAGACACGCTTTATTTTAAAAAAACTAAGTGTCTCCCTTGAAAACCAGAGGCTCATAAAAAAGCTGACTACCCCTGTCAAAATAAGGACTTCTCCAACGGTCTTTATCTTTTCAGCAGAAATATTCTCACCAAAAATCAAGCCTAGGATAATAGTTGAAAATATGGACCCTAAATAACGGCAGGTTTGGAAAAGTCCAGAGGTCGTTCCTACAATTTCCTTAGGGCTCTCCTGCAGCATGGCAACTTGCAGTACCACATTGCCAATCCCGTAGCTTAACCCCATCAGGGCTAATATGATTCCGATTACCACATAATTGGCATTAATAAAGAAGAAGGTAAAAGTCAGTGCACCAATAATGGAAAATAACGCCCCAATCATTATTGGCTGATATATGCCCGCCCGATCAATCCATTTTCCTGCTATGGTTGAGATTAAAATGCTGACTCCGGACATAAATAACATCATCAACCCGCTCTTTTCGACACTAAGACCAAGGACTTCTTGGAAATAGCTGGGCAGACCGAAAAACAAACAGTAAAAGAAAATATTTAGAACAATAAACTGCAAATATACCATTGTTAGTTGTGGATGGGTTTTAAATATCCGAATATCAATGAAGGGTTCTCGAACCCTTAGCTCCCTCCATGCAAACAAGCCAAAGAAAATCAGCCCGGCGAACCCTGCCAGATAATGAACCTGCGTTTCGAATGATAGTAAAAACCATAAAAACAGTACCATTCCTGCACCGAAAAATCCCATTCCCCAGAAATCAAGATTAGAAAGTCTTTTAATCGTTTCTTTGTCCTTTTTAACATCCTTGGGAAACATAAACCAGCCAAGCAGAAAACTGATGAGAACAAACGGGAAGTTGACCCAAAAGATCGCTGGCCAGCTGCCCCAGACAATCAGGAAGCCTCCGATAGTCGGGCCGAGTGCCACCATTGCCGAAGCAAAAATGGATAGGACAGCAAGCGCGGAGGCTTGTCTCTCTTTAATATGGTCGCGTATTAATGCCATTCCTGACGGATAAATTGCACTGCTGCCGATGGATTGAAATAGTCTCATAACCAGGAGGATTAGAAAGGTTTCCGATAATGGGGCACCAAATGCTGAAAGCGCGACGAGGCCCAGTCCGAATAAAAAGGTCTTCTTTCTTCCGAAAATATCCCCGATTTTGCCAGTAACAGGCTGGGCCACCGCACTTGCTAAATAAAAGCTAGAGATTAACCAGGACGCGGTGGCAAAAGAAAGCTGAAACTCCCGTTGGATACTATGAAGTGCCAGGGCTATCATGGAGGAATTTAGGGGATTTAGCATGGTACCTGATGCTACGGCAGAAATAAATAGTGCTCTTTTACGATCCAAATTCATTCATTCCTTTCATCTCCATAGAGGAGAAAAGGCATCTGTTCTCTATTGGTGATTTGTTAAAGACATAACTATATGAAAAATTGATATTACTATTTAAGTATGTATGGTTTAGCTTATCCTGCCCTCTAATTAACTATGAAAGAAATTTACCAGTCTAGGAATAGCCTTCCCATCCATATAAATACGGTAGGGGTTTCTGTATTGATTACGATGGACAACGATGTAAAGTCTCCCGAGAGGAGGAGCGTTAATGAAGGTTGTTGGAAAAAGTGTTATTCGGAAAGAGGCATTTGACAAAGTAACCGGCCGGGCTAAATATACGAATGACTATCATTCAACTGGGATGCTGTCCGGGAAAATGGTCATCAGCCCTTATGGCCATGCAAAAATTATAAAAATTGACACATCAAGAGCCTGGAAAGTTCCTGGTGTCAGAACGATACTAGCCGGAAAGCAATATCCGCTGACCGGTGAGGCCATTCGCGACAGACCGCCGTTGGCAGTTGATAAAGTCCGTTATCACGGCGAACCGGTAGCACTTGTTGTTGCCGATACACCAACACAGGCGAAAACAGCAGCAGACCTCATAGAAGTTCAATACGAATTACTGCCCGTGGTCAATTCGCCGACAGAGGCATTCCAAAGGGGTGCGCCTTTGGTTCATGAGAACCTTGGACAATATGAAAAGGAAGAAGATTCCCTTCCGGTGCCAGGCACCAATATTGCAACGCATATAAAAATTCGCAAAGGGAATATGGAGCAAGGGTGGGCGGAAAGTGAAACAGTGGTTGAAGCCAGTTTTTCGTTTTCACCTTCTGACCATTCGGCCATGGAAACACGGTGTTCCACCGCTGAAATCATGTCAGACGGTAATGTTATTATCATGACTTCGTCGCAGGCTCCGTTTATGGTCAAACAGTTAATTTCCAAGTATTTTGGCGAGGACATGGGCAAGATTATCGTTCATACGCCGCTGGTTGGGGGTGCCTATGGCGGAAAGGCTTCAGTCCAGCTGGAGCTGCTCGCGTATTTGGCTTCCAAGGAAGTTGGCGGGGAACCTGTAAAAATATTTAATACGAGAGAGGAGGACATGATTACCTCCCCCTGTCATATTGGCCTCGATGCTGTTGTCAAATTGGGGGCAGGGCGTGACGGGAAACTAAAAGCGGCGCAAATACAATATTTGTGGGATGGCGGAGCTTACTCCGATAAAGCCATTGATGTTACAAGGTCTGGCGCGGTGGATTGCACCGGCCCATATAGCATAGACAATGTTTGGTGCGACTCCTACTGCATGTATACGAACCATCCTTATGCCTCACCGTTTAGGGGGTTCAGTCATTCAGAACTTTCGTTTGCCATTGAACGGACAATGGATCTTCTGGCACAAAAACTAAACATGGACCCGCTGCAGCTTCGCTATATCAATGCGATTAGGCCAGGGGATACAACACCCACTAGAGTGAAATTAAATAGGAGCAATTTGGGTGATTTGCCTAAATGTATTGAAAAAGTAAGAGAGCTGATTAAATGGGATGAGGGAGCGGTTCGAGAAATTAATGAGCGCCTTGTCAGGGTCAAGGGGGTCAGCTGCAGCTGGAAAACCTCGACAATTGATTCCGATGCCCCGTCTGGAGCAATATTGACCTTTAATCGGGATGGGAGCATCAACTTAATGTCCGGGTTAATCGAAATTGGCACTGGTACAAAAACAATTTTGGCACAAATCCTTGCCGAACGGTTGAAAATGGATGTAGATAAAATCCATGTCCGGATGGAAGTGGATACACAAACCACACCGGAGCATTGGAAAACCGTTGCCAGCCGAGGAACCTATATGGGTGGCAGAGCAGTTTTGGAAGCTGCCGATGACGTAATCCGTCAATTGAAAGAAATAGCCTCCTGTGCGTTAAGGGCCCCTGTGGAGGATTTTGAAGTAGGTGACAGCCGCGTCTTCCTGCGTGATGATCCTTCTATTGGGCTTCATTTTAAAGATGTTGGTTATGGCTATAAATATCCAAATGGAAATGCAATTGGCGGGCAAATCATTGGACGGGGTAATTTTGTTTTGCGGCATCTTACCCACCTTGACCCAGAAACGGGTGAGGGCAAGCCGGGACCAGAATGGACGCCGGCAGCATACGCTGTAGAGATTGAATTTGACCGCAGGGATTGCACGTACAGACTAGTAAAAGCTTGCACGGTGGTAGATGCCGGAAAAGTCATGAATGAAAAGGCTGCTCTCGGTCAGGTGATGGGAGCGATGAGCATGGGGCTGGCGTTTGCCGGCCGAGAGACGTTTTATTTTGATGAGCTTGGCAGGGTGTTGAATCCGCAGCTTCGTACCTACCGGCCGCTTAGATATGGTGAAAATCCAGAATACTTGGTCGGTTTCGTCGAAACACCTGCACTTGATTCAGCTTATGGAGCACGCGGCCTCGGCGAGCATGGATTGATGGGGATGCCAGGTGCACTTGGGAATGCTCTGTCAGTTGCCGCTGGTGTTTCAATCCATCATTTGCCGTTGATCCCGGAACTAATCTGGAAGACGAAAAGGGGGACAAATCATGCTTCCCTTTGATTTTGAGTATTACCGGCCAAAAACGCTGCAGGAGGCTGTACAGCTATATCAATACATGCAGGATTTAGGCAGACAGCCGATGTATATTTCTGGTACAACGGAGCTTATTACACTGGGAAGAATTGATTTGGTTTATACAGAAGCAGTCATTGATATCAAGGACATTGTAGAATGCCGGATGATGGAACATGATGGCGACCATCTTGTGTTAGGAAGTGCTCTGACATTAACGGCAATTGAAGAGGCTGATCTTTTTCCGCTGTTAACAAAAACGTCAAGTGAAATTGCCGACCATACTGCTCGTGGAAAAATAACAGTTGGCGGTAATATATGCGGACAAATATTTTACCGCGAGGCAGTATTGCCATTCCTGCTTGTAGATAGCCAGGCCGTAGTTATTGGTCCGCAAGGGGTCAAAGTCCACTACATCAATGATATTTTTCAAAAGGAGCTGCAGCTTGGGAAAGGAGAATTACTTGTACAGTTGGCCACCGAAAGGAAATATATTCATGCCCCGTTTATTAGCATTAAACGCCGCCAGCAGTGGGATACGGGTTACCCGTTACTCACTGTGGCAGCTGTAAAAATTGGCGGAGAGGTGCGTGTTGCCGTAAGTGGGCTGTGTCCATTTCCGTTTCGTTCAAAGGAAATGGAGGCAGCAATTAGTCAGGGTGGGGCTGTTCCAACCAGGGTATCTGGGGCACTTGACGTGTTACCGGCACCGATACTGGATGATATTGAAGGTTCAGCAGAGTATCGGAAATTTGTTTTGCAGAATCTGTTAACTGATATTTTGCTGGAATTTGATAGTATAAATGCTTAACGGGGAGGATGGCACCGTGACCTTACAGACGTTTACTTTATCGATAAATGGGGAAAAGCGGGTTGTGCATGCAAGGTTTGCCGATACACTGTTATATATATTAAGAGGCAAGCTTGGATTGACCGGCGCGAAGCCAGGCTGCCTCAATGGGGATTGCGGGGCGTGCACAGTAAATGTGGATGGCTGGCCAATGAAATCCTGTTTGATGCTGGCAGTGGAAGCGGTTGGAAAAGAGGTAACGACAATTGAGGGGTTAAAAGATGCGCCAATCCAACAAGCCTTTGTCGAGAATTTCGCATTTCAATGCGGCTACTGTACCCCCGGCTTTATTATGAATTGTCACTCATTAATCGGGCAGCATCATGATGCTGATGATAGAACGATTAAAGAGTGGCTGGAATCAAATATCTGCCGCTGTACCGGCTATGCTGAAATAGAACAGGCGATAAAAGCTGTGCTGAATAAAAGCTAAAGGGTGCGATTGTGGCACCCTTTATTGTAAATTGGATGAAACGGAACCAGAAGAACCGTCCCCGTGGTTCTTCCCGTGGTTCTTTAGTTGAAAGTAAGTATCCATCACTCTCCGGCCGATTTTAAAGTTGAGTTGGTTGTTGTTGTCTCCTTGGTATGCCCATGGAACTAATACGGCCATTGCTACTTCGGGGTTAGAGCTTGGTGCATAGCTGACCAGGCTGAGATTGATGACAGCTGGAGGTTCTTTACCGAATTTGTGCCGTTGTGGACCATCGTAAAAGGCTTCGGCTGTGCCTGTTTTTCCGGCCGGGGCATAACTGACATCCAAAAAGTGTTTATAGGCTGTGCCGCCAGGCTCTTGCATTACCTTTTTAAAGCCTGTTTGGACTCGATTCATCCATTCCTTTTTGGCATCAATCGTATTAAGGACAACAGGATTGACTTCCTTAGCCACAGACCCCAACTGATCCACTTCCTCGGATGGGTTGCGAATTTCTTTCACAACATGCGGCTGCATCCGGTAACCGCCATTGGCAATGGTGGATACATATTGAGCCAGCTGCATTGCCGAATAGGTATCATACTGCCCGATGGATAAATCGAGCAAATAACCAGGAAGCCTGCTTTGGCCTTTAAAGCCTGCTTGTTCATTGGGAAGGTCAATTCCGGTCCGGGTGCCCAAACCAAATGCCGCGAAATTATTACGAATTATTTCAAATGCATTTCTATTGTTGAAACTTAATGGTTTGTCGTATTCATAGCGGCCATTTCCGATTCTGATCGCTGTATGGAACATATACACGTTGGAGGATTTCTTCAAGGCATTGATTTCATTTAATTTTCCCAAATACATATATGATTTTTTGACGGGGGTATCTTTAATCTTGATCCCGGTATCATCAAAGACCATCCCGGGAGAAATTGCACCGGTCTTATAGCCGGTTAAAATCGTTGCCCCCTTCACAGTAGACCCGACATTATATGTGGTCGTAAAGGTGCCAATTGCATCGTCTTCCATAACCGAGGTTCTTGTCTCCGGGTTTTTAACTATTTTTTTTCCGGCCATAGCCAATACTTCACCGGTAAAAGGCTCCATTAAAACAACATACGCGCGGTCTGTTAGTGCCGTTCCTGCCATTCGTTTCGCGTTCCATAGTTCTTCCTCAATAATTTGGTCCACCGCTTTTTGCAATTTCATATCCAATGTCAGGACAAGGTCTTTTCCTTTTTGGCCATCGGAAACCTCCATGGTTTCTATGACATTTCCCGTTTTATCGGTGATATTTTTAATTTTTGATTTGTGGCCCCGTAATACTTCTTCATATTGCAATTCCAACTGGCTTTTGCCCACGCGGTCATTACGGCTGTAGCCTCTGGCTAAATAATAGTCTAGTTGGTCAGCAGGAAGCCCTTCCTCTGATTTCGTTACCTTACCCAGAACGGAGCGTAAAGTATTTTCAAACGGATACGCCCGTTCCCAGTCTGTGGTTGTATCGACCCCAGGGAGAGATTGAAGATTCTCGCTTACAACAGCAAATTCCTCATCGGTGACATCCTCATTTTTAACAATTTGCGAGGTGAATTTATAGCCACTCGTAAATTCTTTGAAAATCGCCATGACTTCCAGGTCAGCGTCAGTGAATGAGGCTAATTCTTCAGATGTGATCCGGTCCCGTTTTAATTTGTAAAGCTCTATGTCAGTTAATTTTTCAGCTATGTATAAATCTTTTTCTTTTTTGGTGATTTTGGTTTCAGCAAGCTTTGGATTCTTCATAATCCAAAAGTGACGCTTATCCATTTCCGATACTTTGTCAGTCTTTTTGTCAATCAATTGGGCCAATTTTTCGGCCGTTTGCAGCATCTCCTGGGTGGTGAAGCCTTCATTGGTAAACGTAATTGCTCTAATGGGAACATTGTCAACAACTACCCGCATGTCACGGTCATACATCACTCCGCGCGGCACCGGATTGCTGACCGTTACATCTTCCTTCCGTTCGAGGTCCCGTTTAAAGTTCTCCCCATAAACAATTTGCACAAATCCAAGTCGCAAAATCAATATAGAGAATAATAAAAAGACGCTAAAAAAGAGTAAATTTAGGCGAAAGGGAAAATGAGATTTTTTCTTTTTCTGGTCCTCCATACTATTCCACTTCCTTTTCCTACTGTTATTATTATTTTTATTATGTCTTAATGAAAAGTGATTTAATGCTAAATATGACAAATTTTAGCTGATAAGAGTCGAACGAAAGATTTTTAAATTTTTTTCCTTATTTGAATTTTTATTTTATAATGAAAAAGGGTGAAAACAGTCCCATATTATTTGGGATAAAGGACTCATCCAAAAGGGGGACTACTTATGGAACAGAAGGTACTTGAACCTGCTTTACAAAATGCAATGGAGCAATTTAGTGCGTTAGATGAAAAAATTACTCATTACTCCAGTATTCTCGGTTTAGCTGACTGGGACCAAAAAGTGATGGCGCCAAAAAAGGGCAGGCAAGTTTTTGCAAAAGCAACTGGTACATTACGTACAGAGGTGTTTAAACTATCCGTTTCAGATGAAATGGGAGAATTACTTCAAGTTCTTTCAGCACCAGAGCATGCTGCGCTTTTGGATGATGTTACAAAGGCGAAGGTTCGGGAGTACAGTGCCTTTTACCAAAAATCAAAAAGCATTCCGGCAGATCTGTTTAAGGAATACTCCGTGTTAACAGCTCAAGCTAACGATGCATGGGAAGAGGCCAGGGAAAATAATGATTTTGCTGCTTTTCTTCCAGCACTGGAGAAAATAGTTGAATTCAAGCGGAAATTTGCTGAAATTTACGGATATGAGGACCACCCTTATGATGCACTATTGGATGAGTTTGAGCCAGGATTAACAGTAAAAACACTAGACCCATTGTTTGCCAAGTTAAGAGAGTCCAGTGTCAATTTGTTAACTCGAATTAAGGAACATGGAAAGGTGACACCTTCCGAGATTTTTCAGCAAGCATTTGATATTGAAAAACAAAAGCAATTTAACCGTTATATCCTGCCGATTATTGGCTTTGATATGGAAGCGGGCCGCCTCGATGAGACCGTTCATCCGTTTGCCCAAACAGTCAATATTGGCGATGTTCGTTTAACTACCCGATATCTTGAGAATAATGTCCGATCAGCGCTATTTGGCACGATACATGAAGCAGGGCACGGCATCTACGAACAGCATGTGAATCCTGAATATGAAGAATCTGTGCTGCAAAGCGGGACTTCATTTGGAATCCATGAATCGCAATCAAGATTCCTGGAAAATATGGTTGGCCGCAGCAAGGAATTTTGGAAGTTTTTCTATCCAAAGCTGCAGGAGACCTTCCACAATCAACTTGCCAATGTAACGTTAGATGAATTTTATCGAGCAGTGAATACGGTCGAGCCGTCGTTTATCCGCGTTGAGGCAGATGAGTTGACCTATAACCTTCACATCATGGTGCGCTATGAAATTGAAAAAGCACTGATTGCTGGAGACATTGAAGCAAAAGAACTACCGGCAATTTGGAATCAAAAGATGCAGGATTATCTCGGGGTTACTCCGGCAACAGATACAGAAGGGGTGCTGCAAGATGTTCACTGGTCTTTCGGTGGAATTGGGTACTTTCCGTCGTATTCTTTAGGGAATCTTTACGCTGCGCAAATCCTGAGAAAAATTCAACGCGATTTGCCTGATTTCTATCAACATATTGAAGCCGGCAGATTCGACATAATTCAAAACTGGCTAAAAGAAAATATCCACCAATATGGCAAGCTTTATACACCAAATGAGTTAATCGTCAAGGTTACCGGCGAGGAATTAAATGCGCAGTATTTGGTTGAATATCTCGAGAAAAAATACTCAGAGGTATATGAATTGTAAAAAAATTATTAATCTTTAAATCTAACATTGACATTGGATTTAAATGATAATATCATAGTAGTAATAAAATATTTCCTTTTTAAAGGGGAGTAGCTGCTACAGTAAAGTCGTCATTTCGAGAATGGTATTCTCCGGCTTTATTGGCAACGTTGATGTTGTTAGCAAGACCTTTACTTTACAGGTAAAGGTCTTTTCTGTGTTTTTTGAGGCCTTTACTGTATACGGTAAAGGCCTATTTTAGTGGCGAGAGGAATATTTTTAAGAAACCTTACTTTTAAGGAGGAAATATTCATGGATTTCACTTTATTACTGGAATACGGTTGGGTTTTGCTAGTATTGATTGCCTTGGAAGGGCTCCTCGCCGCTGATAATGCGTTGGTTTTGGCGATTATGGTTAAACATTTACCGGAAGAAGAACGGAAGAAAGCCTTATTTTATGGATTGGCCGGGGCGTTTGTCTTCCGTTTTGCATCATTGTTCGCGATTTCCTTTCTTGTTGATGTGTGGCAGGTTCAAGCAATTGGTGCCATTTATTTATTATTTATGGCCGGAAATCATATTTTCCGTAAGTTTTTTGTAAAAGGTAAAGGCGAGGTAAAACCGCAAAAAGAGGGTAAAAAAGCAGGAGGATTTTGGGGTACCGTGTTTAAGGTCGAACTGGCGGATATTGCTTTCGCAGTTGACTCTATCCTTGCAGCAGTGGCAATGGCTGTCGTTCTTCCAAATACACCATTGCCAAACATCGGCGGACTTGATGGTGGTAAATTCCTGGTCATCTTCGCAGGCGGTATCATTGGTTTGGTGATTATGCGATTTGCCGCAAACCTATTCGTCTCACTTCTGGAAAAAAAGCCAGGCTTGGAAATTGCCGCTTTTACCATCGTCGGATGGGTTGGTGTAAAACTTGCTGTTTATACCCTTTCACATCCCGCACTTGGCATCTTAAGCGAAGAATTTGCTCATTCTACACAGTGGAAACTAAGCTTCTATCTCGTGTTAGTTGGAATCGCCGCTGCAGGTTGGTTCTTTTCGAAGGATAAGAGCCAGAAACAGGCAGAAGGTGAATCAACGGCATCTTAAAATGGTAAATACGTACAAAAAGGAAGGCGTTCCAACACAGCTTGGATTGCCTTCCTTTTTTTGAAATATATATGATTCCCAACCTAAAAAGTGTTATGATTTATGGGAAAGATATACTGATTATAGTTCATACTAATGAAAGTAAACTTTACGATCATAATGGTATTTGGAAAAATGGAGTGATACACATTATAAGAAACAGTATTCCTAATTTATTTACGCTGTTTAATTTATTTTTTGGCTTTCTATCCATCATGTATTCGGCACAGGGGGACTATAAAAATGCCGCCATCCTTATTTTAATCGGGATGATGTTGGACAGCATGGATGGCCGAATTGCCAGAATACTTCGGGTACAAAGTGAATTGGGGAAAGAATTGGATTCGCTTGCTGACATTGTGACCTTTGGGGTTGCACCGGCAATGATGGCCTATTATGCCTATTTTTCGAATTTTGGTGTTTTGGGAATGGCCATTTCCGGATTGTTTCCGCTATTTGGCGCCTATCGGCTCGCAAGGTTCAATATCAATGCGGTCAAATCCTCGCTTAAGTATTTTACCGGAGTGCCCATTACTGCTGCTGGAGGTTTGTTAACACTTTTAACACTTTTTCACGGAAAAATGCCATCATTCATTTTGCCAGTAGCTTTTTTTGTCCTTTGTTTTCTAATGGTTAGTACCGTTAAAATACCAAGTTTGAAGGAAGTGCCGCTTCCCAAATACGGGATTATTGTCACCGCGTTTTTGGCCTATGCCATTTATTTAAGTT
The DNA here is from genome assembly GCF_055381825.1 of Neobacillus sp. B24. Classification (NCBI taxonomy): domain Bacteria; kingdom Bacillati; phylum Bacillota; class Bacilli; order Caryophanales; family Bacillaceae; genus Neobacillus; species Neobacillus sp. B24. The sequence goes on from NZ_AP035777.1 coordinate 2,305,276, forward strand.
TAACAAGAGAGCGTTATCCGTACTTTATTTATGTCGCTGTTCCGCTCTACATTGCCTTTATTGTTTTCCAGCAGGTCCGTCGTAAGCGAAGACGTAAACCAAAGCTATAGGATTGCATTTATGGAAAATGGACAAAGAACTGGTAATTTATCAGCATATTGTTTATTTTAATATAGTATAGGTTTTATTACGATTCTCAGAAAGAAGGAACAGCTATGAAAGTAAAAGTAAATCGCATTGCAGCAAAGGCAATAAAACGAATGCTGGAGCAGGAGGAAGCGCAAGGAAAAATGTTCCGGGTCTACGTGACAAACGTTCACGGTGACCACGCCCACTATGATTTAATGCTTGATACGCCAACCGAAAATGACGTTGTCGTCACATCAGATAAAGAAATTGACTTCATTATTGAAAAAGGCAATCAATACTTGGAGGATCTCTGGATCCAACTCTTCCAAGTCCCTGAAGAACAATGGGTCATTACCAACCCTTCAATGGCTCACCATCACCACCATTAAAGAAGTACGAAAACATTTGGACTCCTGTTCAAATGTTTTCTTTTGCTTTTTCAAAGATTCTAAATTCTTGAAAAAGTAATACATTTTTTCATATAATCAAAATTGTTGCATCTATAGACAAAGGGGATATTTCATGATTCGACGTTTCTTTTCTTATTATAAACCGCATAAAAAGCTGTTTATTCTAGACTTTAGCAGTGCGGTGGTCGTAGCGATTCTGGAATTGGCCTTTCCGCTCGCAGTACAATGGTTTATTGACGACCTGCTCCCGGAAAGCGATTGGCCAGCCATTGTGTCGGTCAGTATCGGGCTATTATCATTATATTTAATCAGTACGTTTTTGCAGTTCATTGTCAACTATTGGGGACATAAACTCGGCATTAATATTGAAACAGACATGCGGCAGGAATTGTTTGAGCATGTCCAAAAGCAGTCGTTCCGCTTTTTCGATAACACCAAAACAGGGCATATCATGAGCCGGATTACCAATGACTTATTTGACCTAGGCGAACTTGCACACCACGGCCCGGAAGATGTGTTTATCGCATTCATGACATTTATTGGAGCTTTTTGGATTATGTTTACCATCAATGTCAAATTGGCGCTGTCTGTTCTTTTGATTTTGCCACTGTTAATACTGTTGGTTGTGGTTTGCAACTTGAAGATGAATAAAGCATGGTCCAACATGTATTCAAGCATTGCTGACGTGAATGCCCGGGTAGAGGACAGTGTTTCAGGAAGCCGTGTCGTACAATCTTTTACAAATGAAGATTTTGAGATTGAGCGATTTAGAAAAAACAACCGCAAATATCGCGCGGCCAAGCTGGGCGGCTATCGCGTCATGTCGGTTAGTCTGTCCGGAATTTACATGATGACCAGATTGATTACCATCATTGTGTTGGTGTACGGTGCCTGGCTCAGTTTCACGGGTCAACTATCATACGGTGAATTGGTCGGATTTGTCCTTTATGTGAATGTTTTGGTGAAACCAATCGATAAAATCAGCGCCATCATGGAATTGTTTCCAAAAGGGATGGCCGGATTTAAACGTTTCACGGAGCTGATTGATTCACAACCCGAAGTTAAAGACACCAAGGACGCCGTGGAAGTTGCCTCACTAAACGGAAATATTGCATTTCATGATGTATCTTTCCGCTATGACCGCCATAAGGCTGTTTTGGAAAATATTAATATGCAGATTCAGGCCGGGGAAACGGTTGCCTTTGTCGGACCTTCAGGTGCCGGAAAGACCACGATTTGTTCCCTGATTCCAAGATTTTACGATGTGAACAGCGGTGCTATTACAATTGACGGTTTGGATATTCGGAACATGACGAAAAAGTCATTGCGGTCACAAATCGGAATCGTCCAGCAGGATGTGTTTCTTTTTACCGGAACGATCAGAGAAAATATTGCTTATGGAAAACGAGATGCAACTGATGAGGAGATTTATGAAGCCGCCCGTCGAGCCCATCTAGAACAATTTATTGCTTCTTTGCCGGATGGCTTTGAAACAGAAATTGGCGAGCGGGGCTTAAAGCTGTCTGGAGGGCAAAAGCAGCGGTTGGCGATTGCGCGGATGTTCTTGAAAAACCCGCCGATATTAATTTTGGATGAAGCCACTTCCGCATTGGATACCGAGACAGAAAAGGTCATCCAGCAAGCGCTCAATGAACTCGCACAGGACCGGACGACATTAATCATTGCCCACCGTTTGGCCACCATCCGAAACGCAGACCGAATTGTGGTCATAACCGAAGATGGAATTGCCGAGGAAGGGGCACATGATGAATTAATTGAACAGGGTGGAATATTTGCCAACCTGCACCGTGTACAATTTCAACAATAATTTTTGTATGAACCCTGCAATCAATTTTTGCAGGGTTTGTTGATGCGATTTCATAATTACATTATGTTAACTGAGTGCAATTTTTGATTCTTAAATAATAAACATGGTAAGCTTGTATATGGAAATTTTCAAAAGGGGGACATAAAGGAAGCTATGGAGATAAAATTAATTGCGCTTGATATGGATGGAACATTGTTAAATGAAAATCATGAAATAACAGAGGCAAATCGCCAAGCAATTAAGGAAGCGCAAGATAGAGGGATTCATGTTGTGCTTAGTACAGGAAGACCCATTCATCATTGCAGGCCGCATGCTGATGAATTAGGGCTTGCTTCTTACTTGGTAACAGTCAACGGCAGCGAAATATGGGATGAGAAACGCGAATTGGTTGAACGAAATTTGCTCAAAACCGACCGTATTGAATGGATGCTCAAGCTGGCTCGCGAGCATGGTGCGACCTTCTGGGCAATCGATACGGAGCGAAGCTGGCATAATGAAATGCCGGAGGATTTATATACTGTTGAATGGTTGAAATTCGGTTTTAACGTTGATGACGATGCCGCAAGAGAACTCATTTCGAATGAGCTTAAGGCAAAAGGGGAATTCGAACTGAGTAATTCCACTTTGAAAAATATCGAGGTAAACCCTATTGGCATCAGCAAAGCAAAAGGCCTCGAAATTGTCTGCAGCCGACTGGGCATAGAAATGAAAAATGTCATGGCGGTTGGAGACAGTTTGAATGATTTAGCGATGATCGTTGAGGCTGGTGTCGGTGTGGCCATGGGAAATGCACAGGACACCGTGAAAGAAGCTGCCGATTGGGTTACCGCTTCAAATGAAGAAGATGGAGTGGCCAAGGCTATTCGGAAATGGGTATTAACAGAAGATTAATTTTTCGGTATAAAAATAATTGAAACGGGAAGCCTATAAATAAGCATTTTTTGAATGCTTATTTACACGTGGGAGGCTACATTAAAATGGAACATGGCAAGGTAAAATGGTTTAACAGTGAAAAGGGCTTTGGCTTTATTGAACGTGAGGGCGGCGATGATGTATTTGTCCATTTCTCCGCGATTCAAGGAGAAGGGTACAAATCTTTGGAAGAGGGTCAAGAGGTTACATTTGAGATTGAAAATGGACAACGCGGGCCCCAGGCTGTTAATGTTCGTAAAGGTTAAGGTTCTTAATCAAACAGACTCCATTGTGGGGTCTGTTTTTTTAAATGGGTAATTATCGTTTTTAGGACAATTATATCCGCGTTCGCCCCTAAATCATTCTATAATAGAAAAAAAGGAGGCGGCATGTATGAACGAACGAATTGCAATAGTTACCGGAGCTTCGAGTGGATTTGGACTGCTCACGACATTGGCGCTGGCTCGAGAAGGATTCAAAGTGGTGGCAACAATGCGTAATCCTGCTAAAGGTCAGAAATTATTAACACAAGCAGCGGACCAAAACCTGGAACGAAGAATCATCATCCATGAACTCGATGTCACCTCAGAAGCTTCAGTAACGACATTAAAACCGCTGCTAGAATCACTCGGCAGGGTTGATGTCCTTGTGAATAACGCCGGATACGCGGCAGGAGGGTTTGTCGAGGAACTCTCCGCCGATGAATACAGAAAGCAATTTGAAACGAACGTTTTCGGGGTAATCGCTGTAACGAAGACTGTGCTGCCGTTTATGCGGACCCAAAGACAGGGAAAAATCATAAACGTAAGCAGCATCAGCGGAATTGTTGCGTTCCCAGGATTATCGCCATATGTCGCCTCCAAACATGCACTGGAGGGGTGGAGTGAAAGCCTCCGCCTGGAAATGAAGCCTTTTGGTGTAGATGTTGTGTTAATTGAACCTGGATCTTACAAAACAAATATATGGACTTCCGGAAAACAGGTCACCAGTTCCCCAGAAGAATCGCCTTACTTTACATTGATGAGAAATCTTGAAAAGTATATTGAGTCGAGTGCTGACCAGTATGGGGACCCACAGGAAGTAGCAAATAAAATCGCCGAAGTTGCAATAATGAAAGCCCCATCCCTTCGCTATCCAATCGGTAAAGGAGTCAAAAGTATCATTATCCTAAAAAACCTTCTCCCTTGGAAACGGTGGGAAGCTATTTTTTCAAAAAGGCTTCCAAAATGAACCAATGACCCCTTTATTTTCTCTAGTAGCCAATTCAATCATAAATGTTAAATTATACCAAATTTTTCTAAAATAGCGAATATAGAAAAAAGTCGAATTCTTTTAGCAGGATTTTGCGGATATTATGAGAATTATAAAAATAAGATAGTACAAAAGGGGGGGCTTTACATGGATATAAAAGTAGTAGAAAAAGATAGTCTAAAAGTAGTAGGTATTAGCTGGAATGGGACGTATTCTCAAACAAGTACGATTCCCGGTATGTTTACGGAATTAGAGCAGCGTCTTGAGGAAATTCCGCATAAGGCGGAGGAACCAGTGTTGATTGCGCCCTTTCATAGCAGGGAAACAGAATTTACCTATTATGTGACCGCTCCTGTCGAAAAAATTGAGCAGGTTCCTGATGGTATGATTGGTTTCACAATACCACCAAAGAATTATGTGTTTTCTACTCATGTTGGAAGACCCGAGGACGTTGAAAATACATACCTGCAAATGTTTAAGTGGATGCAGGAATACGGTTATGAACAAGATCAGAATGCCCTAAGTCTGGAAATATACAAAGAGGAATTTAAGCATCAAAACGCTGACGGCAATCTTCGTTTCGAAATATATTTGCCGGTAAGAGTATATAAATAGATTATAGAATGGAGGAGGCTTTGCCTTCTCTTTTATGCATTTCATTTCCTATTTAAATCTTAATAGGGTATACTATACATATTTAATTGAATATTCCTTCGGGGTGCGGTGAAATTCCGAACCGGCGGTGATGAAGCAATATAGCTTCTTAGTCCGTGACCCGGTTAACCTTTGGTTAAACGGTGGATCTGGTGTAATTCCGGAGCCGACAGTTAAAGTCTGGATGGGAGAAGGATAAGACAGGTTTAAAAATTTGCAAAAAAATGCTTATTTTTAAGCCTTAGTTTGTTATTGTCATTTTTCTAACCCCTGAAGGAATACTTCAGGGGTTTTTTTCGTGTAAAGGAGCAGGAAAAATGGATGATACACACTACATGAATTTGGCATTAACCTTTGCCAAAGGAACATTAGGGCAAACAACACCCAATCCGGTAGTTGGGGCCGTTGTTGTAAAGGACAATCAAATCATTGGGATGGGGGCCCATTTGAAAGCTGGTGAGCCCCACGCTGAAGTACACGCTATTCGCATGGCCGGCGATAAAGCAAAAGATGCCACCCTTTATGTCACACTTGAACCATGCAGTCATTTCGGCAAAACACCGCCTTGCTCGAATTTGGTTATCAAAACCGGAATTAAAAAAGTCTTTGTAGCCACCACCGACCCCAATCCCCAGGTTGCCGGGCGGGGAATTGAAATGATGAGGCAGGCCGGAATCCAGGTTGAAGTTGGCTTATTACAGCAGGAAGCCCAGGATTTAAACAAGGTGTTTTTTTATAACATCCAAACGGGGCTGCCATTCGTGACCTTGAAATATGCAGTCAGCCTGGATGGGAAAACCGCTACGGCCACAGGAGAAAGCAAGTGGATTACCGGAGAAGCAGCACGGAAAGATGTCCATCAATTCCGCCATATTCATGATGCGATATTAGTTGGAGTCAATACCGTTATAAAAGATAATCCAACGTTAACAACAAGACTGCCCTCAGGTGGAAAAAATCCCATCCGCATCATCATTGATACCAAATTAAGGACACCGATTGACGCCAATATCATTACCGATAACCAAGCGCCTACTTGGATCATTACCGGTGGTGAGGTTGATGAAAATCGAGAGGCGGTATTCCGTAAAGCAGGAATTGAAATAATAAAAATGGACAATAGCCTAATTTGTATCAAAGACATGCTGGAGGTGTTGGGACAGCGCGGAATCAGTTCTGTCTTTGTCGAGGGCGGTGCCGAAGTACATGGCAGTTTTTTAAAAGAAAAAGCTTTTCAGCAAATAATCGCTTATATTGCCCCAAAACTGATCGGCGGCAAACTTGCTCCCAGTTCAGTTGGCGGTGAAGGGATCCCAAACATGTCGGATGTGGTTGATTTAACGTTTCGGCACGTGGACATAATTGGCTCGGACATCAGGGTCATAGCGGAACCAAGATAGGAGAAGGTGTATGTTTACCGGAATAATTGAAGAAATTGGAATAATGGAAAATATTCAGCGCACGGGAAAATCCTTTGTTATGACAATCACGGCAAAAAAAGTCTTGGAGGACGTTCATCTTGGTGACAGCATTGCCGTGAACGGTGTGTGCCTGACGGTTACATCTTTCACGGGAACTCGCTTTACCGTTGATGTTATGCCGGAAACGGTTAAGGCGACAAGCTTACAAACATTAACTCGCGGATCTAAAGTAAATCTAGAACGGGCGATGGGAGCAGGCGGCCGGTTTGGCGGGCATTTTGTCAGCGGTCATATCGATGGCACTGGAATCATTATGAGCAAGGAAGCACTTGAGAATGCTGTTTATTATGAAATTGAAACAGCCTCTGAGTTATTGCAATACGTGATTCAACGGGGCTCAATTGCCGTGGACGGGACAAGCTTGACGGTTTTCGGCGTATCGGAGAATAGCTTTACTCTGTCTCTGATCCCCCATACGTTGTCGGAAACCGTATTGGGGCAGAAGGGTACTGGCGATATCGTCAACCTGGAATGCGACATGATTGGCAAATATGTCGGTCATTTTTTAAAAAATCAAACTAAGAACCAGCTACAATCTAAATCCGGAATTACCGCCAAGTTTTTAGAAGAAAATGGTTTTTGAACTCGAGAGAAGGAGTGATGAGGCATGTTTGATTCCATTGTGGACGCACTGGATGAGTTAAAACAAGGAAAAGTCATCATTGTATGTGATGATGAGGACAGAGAAAATGAAGGGGATTTTGTATCTCTGGCGGAAAAGGCCACCCCAGAAGTCATTAACTTGATGGTAACTCATGGGCGAGGACTTTTATGTGTTCCAGTTGAGGAAGAGCTGGCGCAAAAACTCGATTTATTTCCGATGGTGTCAAAAAACACTGATCCTCATGGAACTGCCTTTACGGTAAGTATTGACCATAAGCTTTCCACCACGGGGATATCGGCCTTTGAACGGTCTGGAACTGTTTTGAGCATGCTCGACCCGGAAGCCAAGGCTGTAGATTTTAAACGACCGGGGCATATTTTCCCGCTTATTGCGAAAAAAGGTGGAGTCCTAAGAAGAACGGGACATACTGAAGCGGCAGTCGACCTGGCAAAGTTATGCGGGGCGAAACCAGCGGGAGTCATATGTGAAATCATGAATGAGGATGGCACGATGGCACGTGTTCCCCAACTAAGAAAAATTGCCGATAAACTTAACCTGAAAATGATAACGATTAAAGATTTAATTGAATATCGGAACAAAAAGGACAAATTAGTTAAGCGTGAAGTAGAAATAAAGCTGCCGACAGAATTTGGCGAATTTAAAGCGGTTGGATATTCGAATCTGGTGGATGATAAAGAGCATGTCGCCCTGGTAAAAGGAGAAATCGATCCGGAGCTGCCAATTCTTGTCCGCGTCCATTCCGAATGCCTGACTGGGGATGTGTTCGGTTCTTATCGCTGTGACTGCGGTCCACAGCTGCATGCAGCCTTAAATCAAATTGAAAAGGCCGGTAATGGGGTCCTCCTCTATATGCGACAGGAGGGACGCGGTATTGGACTTTTGAATAAACTGCGTGCCTACAAGCTGCAGGAGCAAGGCTATGATACGGTTGAAGCAAATGAAAAACTGGGATTTGGCGCAGACTTGCGTGAATATGGCATTGGCGCACAAATCCTAAAAGACTTGGGTATTAAAAAGATGATGCTCTTGACCAATAACCCTCGCAAAATCAAGGGATTGAAGGGTTATGATCTTGAAGTTGTCGATCGGGTGCCGCTGCAGATGGAAATGAAACCAGAAAATGAACGCTACCTAAGGACAAAGCATGATAAACTTGGCCACCTTTTATATTATTAAAAAATTGGAGGAATAGTAACATGGGACAAATATTTGAAGGAAATTTAGTAGGATCAGGTCTTAAAGTCGGGATTGTTGTCGGACGTTTTAATGAGTTTATTACAGGCAAGTTATTGAGCGGTGCTGAGGATGCATTGAAAAGACATGGCGTCAGTGAGGCAGATGTCGATGTTGCCTGGGTTCCGGGTGCTTTTGAAATACCCTTCATTGCGCAAAAAATGGCAAATAGCAAAAAGTATGATGCAGTCATCACTCTTGGGGCGGTCATTCGCGGAGCCACACCACATTTTGATTATGTCTGCAATGAAGCTGCTAAGGGAGTTTCGGCAGCAGGACTAAATAGTGGGATTCCTGTGACCTTTGGTGTCTTGACAACCGATTCCATTGAACAGGCAATTGAACGGGCCGGCACCAAGGCAGGAAATAAAGGCTGGGAGGCCGCAACAACGGCGATTGAGATGGCAAATTTATGCAGGGGTTTTGACCAATAAACAAATTTAATCGAAATGGCGGGGTAGACTGGCAAATAGCTGCCCCAAAATATATTTATAAAAAACATATACAATACGATCTATTTTTTACTATAATAAAAGAAGCATAAAAATATCATTAAAAAACAGGTGCTAAAGTCTTAACGAGACTCTTAGCTTAATAGGGAAGTTGGTTAGAAGCCAACGCGGTCCCGCCACTGTAAATGGGAGCAACCTATAAATTGTCACTGTCGAAAGATGGGAAGGCATAGGGAGCGATGACCATGAGCCAGGAAACCTGCCTGTTTTCAAACACCAAAAACCTACGCGGATAGGGGAGTGTTACGCTAGAAACTTTTATTGTTTGTTTCTTGCCATACATAACACTTCCTCCTTGATTGATAGGAGGATTTTTTTATGCCATTTTTGTTATTAACAAAAAAGGAGAGAAGAAAATGAAAAAAGCAACATTTATTTGGGTCTTAACTTTGGCCCTTGCCATCGTTATACCTTTCAATGCAGCAGCGGCCGAGGATGTTTCCATGAAAGTTTCCTCCACCGCACAACATGTCCAAGCTGGTGAGTTTGATTTTAACTTTGATTTACTGGCAATTTCACTTTTAAAAGCTGGAAAAATGACAGAGTCAAATAAGGCAGCGTATTTAACAGTATTAAAAAATAGAGTAAATAGCAGTGAATTAGCAGGGCCCAATCTTCACAAAACAATCTTGGCAGTTCGTGCATTAGGTTTGGAACCAACTAATTTCGAAGGTCAAGATCTGATTAAAAAAGCTTACAACGATACAACGCTCAATACATTAACTGCGTATGTATATGCATTAATTGCCTTCGACAGTGCTGATTACAGTATTCCCGAAGATGCAGTATGGACCAAGGCAAAACTCATTGACAAGATTACGAACATGGATTCAACGGGCGGCGGTTGGAACTGGGCCGGGGTAACAACAGACCCTGCTGACCCTGATACTACTGGAATGGTACTAACTGCGTTAGGGAAACATAAATCAAATCCTGTCGTGAAATCGGATATAAATAATGCAGTTTCCTATATAAAGGCGGAAGAAACAGATAACGCAGGTTTTATAAGTTGGGGCAATGAAAACTCTAATTCTACAGCGCAAATCGTGATTGGATTATCAAGTATTGGGGTAGACCCAACATCTGCGGAGTTTATGAAAAACAATAATAATCCGGTTAATCACTTATTCACCTATGAGACTAGTAATGGTGGTTATAAATATACGATGGGCTCTGAAGAAGATTCTTTTTCGAATGAGCAAGTTTATCAGGCTTTAGTGGCATATGACAAATTTAAAGTGGGTGATCATCTTTTTAGTTTCCCTTACCAAGAGAACGAGGACCCGTCTTTGCCAGAAGCGCCGGTTCCATCCTCACCAATTGTTAACAACAATAATACTGTTTATGTCACACCGAGTACAGACGTTTCAAAGTTACCAGTTGCTCAGTCAACAAAAGAGACTATTAGGGAAATCATTAAAAATAACAACACAGGCACAGCAGGCACAGCAGGCAATGCACCAACGCAGCCGCAAGTGATTATCGTTCAACAGCCTGCAGCTGCACCAGCTGTTGCGGGGGAACCAAAGGTCGAGGTAAAGGTTGAGAAAGATGGCGGTACGTTTAACTCCAATAATCTAAAGGTTGGGGGGACGACAGCGCTTATTGGTGCAATTGCTTTAGTATTAAGAAGAAAGTTCTTGGGGGTGTAACAACATGAAAGGCTGGCAAAAAATCCTCGGTGATATTGTGGCTTGGTTAATGGTTATAGGCGGCATTGGCTATGCCCTATACGGCTATTCTCCCGGCAAAACGATTACGACAACCACCACCACGCCACAGGTAAGTCAGGTTCAACAAGACGAGACTACTGTTCAAAAAAATGAAGATGTGGCAGGAACTGCTTTAGCAGCTGCTGCAACCGCTAAGACGACAGGGGAAACTTCGTCAGTTAAAGTAATAACAAATGATACTGAACAACAAAAATCAGCTCAAACGCAACAGGCTTCTAACAACATTACTGCTGAAACAACACCAAAGGAAGAAATGAAAGAGGACACAGTAACCGTGTCAGTAAAAACACCAGAAGGTTATTTACTTGCCCCTAGGAAAATAGCGATAGACGATCAAACAAAAGCCGCTGATGTGCTAATACAAGCGTGTAACGAAGCAGGATTGAAGCTGGAAAACACCGGTTCAGGAGCGATGCTCTATACCAAGGCCGTTGGAGATTGGCGTGAGTTTGACAAGGGGCCTTATAGTGGCTGGAGTTACAGGATAAATGGTGTGAAAGGGGATCGGTCATCAGGTGTAAAAGATGTAAACCCGGGGGATACAATTGAGTGGAGTTATGTCCTTGATTTTAGGGAGGATAAATGATGAATAGTATCGGTTCGATGTTAAAGCCAAGGGGAGTGAGGCTTTTCACCTTAAGAAATATGACCCTGATGGCCTGTCTATCCACCCTAAGTATTGTAGGCAGGATTTATATGAGTGCAATCCCAAATGTTCAGCCATCCACTGTAATCATAATATGTGCTGCCTTGGTTTATGGAGTTCGATTTGGTTTAATCGTTGCCTTTTTAACTGTATTTGGTTCAAACCTGGTACTGGGATTTGGCCCATTTATCGTCATGCAATTGATTGCTTGGGGCAGCATTGCCATAATCTCGGGCACGTTCGGGAGATTTTATGAAAAAATTCCTCCGATTATTATATCCGTATACTCTGGTTTAACAGGGCTGTTCTTTGGTTTTATGGTGTCGCTTAATGTTTTATTTATAGGCGGGCCTGCAGCATTTTGGGTTTATTATTTAAGGGGTATTCCCATGGATTTGTATCATGCAGCAGGAAACTTTTTATTTTATTTAACTCTGGGACCGGTTATTGTAAAAATGTTACAGAAATATAAAGATAAAACGTTTTATGAGAAGCCGGTAGATTTAGTTGATAATAAATAGCACGCCGATATCCGGCGTGCTACTTTTTCAGCTCCTGCAGTTTAACTATAACTGAATCTACCGCTTCGCCGATATTATAAATGACTTTATTTAAGTTTTCTTTCCATTCAGGCGCCCGTTCTTTAATAGTGCTCCCAATTTTCTTGGCATTTTCATTTAGTTCTTTGCCAATTTCTTCCGCCTGGTCTTGGATGCTCCGGCCTGGATTTGATTCACCTGCCAGACGGGCATTCACGGATACGACGGCAAAGGATTCTTTTGGCAGGTTTTGTGTGGATGACCTCATGATTTCTCTGAAAATCGGAACAACATTTGATGAGCTTGAACTTGGTAAGTAATGCTCCCGATCCGTCTGGTCAAAGCCAATCCAGATTGCACCGACAAGATTCGGCGTGTAACCAACCATCCATTGATCCTTTGTCCCATTGATATCGTTGTAGGGAAGCTGAGTAGAGCCGGTTTTTCCGGCAAGCTGTACCCCGGGGATATGGGCTTTTCGCCCCGTTCCAGTTTCGACCACATTTAACAGCATGGCGGTAATTTCGTCAGCTGTTTTTTCAGAAGTCACTTTTGTTGTTTTCGCCTGATGCTCGGCAACAATATTTCCGGTCGGCCCAACAATTTTAGTAATCAAATGGCTATCCTGCCGTTTGCCGCCATTTGGGAATGTGGAAAAGGCATTGGCCATTTGTAACGGCGAAACCCCTTTGCTCATCCCGCCAAGTGCGATGGCTAGATTTTCATCCTGTTTTTCAATCGGAATCCCGAAGCGTTTTAATGAATCCAGCCCTTTGTTCAAACCAATCTCATTCAACAGCCAGACGGCAGGAATATTTAAAGAGTCTTCCAATGCCTTATACATTGGCACCTTTCCTTGAGTAGTTTTTGAAAAGTTTTCTGGTTTATAATCTCCAAATGAAGTAGGCTCATCTACTAGTTCTGAATCAAAGGTATAGCCTTCCTCAAGTGCTGGAGTATAAACGGCCAGCGGCTTAATCGTTGACCCCGGCTGTGCCTTTAACTGTGTTGCCCGATTAAATCCGCGGAACACCTGCTCACCGCGGCCGCCAACAAGTGCACGGACACCGCCAGAGGAAGGGTCCATTAACACGGAACCGCTTTGGACGATTGCCTCGCCTTTTCCCCTTGGGAATAGGGCTTTATTGGCATAGACTTTCTCAAGTCCAGCCTGAAGATTTGAATCCAGCTCGGTATAGATTCGATAACCTCTTGTTAAAATTTCATCCTGAGTCAGCCCGTATTTGGAGATGGCCTCATTTAACACGGCATCGACATAGTATGGATATTTTCGTTCCACAAAGGAGCCGCCGCCATCATGAAGGCGGATTTTTTCCTTTTTCGCCTGATCAGACTGTTCTGCGGTAATCATGCCATGCTCTTTCATTTTATCCAACACAACATTTCGGCGTTTCATGGCCTCATCATAATTGCGATAAGGGTCAAGATAATTCGGAGCATGTAGTAGTCCTGCCAGCATGGCTGCTTCACTAATCGACACATCTTTAATATCTTTATTGAAGTATTTCTTTGAAGCATTGCCAATGCCCCAGGCGCCGCTGCCAAAGTAGACCTGATTTAAATACATTTGCAGGATTTCATCCTTTGAATAGACCTTTTCAATTTTTACTGCCAAAAATAATTCCTCAGCTTTTCGCTTGTATGTTCGCTCCGGCGATAGCAGGGCGTTTTTTGTAAGCTGTTGGGTTAGCGTGCTGCCACCGCCAGTTATTCGGCCAGCAAATAAATTGCCAAAGAATGCCCTGGCAATACCCTTGATATCAAAACCGCTATGCTGATAAAACCGTTCATCTTCAATAGCCACTACAGCATTAGGGACATATTTCGGCAGCTGTTCGATGTTCACACCTTTTGTCCGATTGGTGGCGACATTGGTGGCCACATTGCCGGTATGATCATAAATGACCGTAGGCTGACTCAAGCCTTCTTTTAATGATTGAACATTTGCTCTAGAGGCAAGCCAGCCAAAATACGAAATGGTTGAAAGCACAACAACCAGCCCGACTAACAGCAAAATTTGTGTAAGATGTTTTCGTTTCCAGAAAGTGACGACCATTTCCCAGAAAGGGCGCAGCTTGTCCATAGTATTCTCCTAACCTTAATTACGATTTTTGCTTTCTATATTATAAATATTGTTCCCACAAAAGACCAACAAAAGCCTTTTTGATACTATTTTTCCTCTTTTACTATAAGAAAATCTTATCGGGGTTGATTAAAACTGAATAATTTCTATGCTGTTTGTTGCCTGGTATAATTTGGTTAGGAACATGAGGGGGGAGCTATATGTTTACCGTGAATCCAATTGGTACTGTTGTAAATAGCCGTAAGGAAGTAGAGGATGACTACTGGGGGGATGTCACGTCTGTTATTGAGTTGGCGACTGATTTGGACGAAAGTAGCTTGGATGGGATTCAAGCTTTTTCCCATTTGGAAATCATCTATCTGTTTCATCTTGTCAGTGACGAAAGGATTCAATATGGGGCAAGGCACCCAAGGAATAACAAGTCATGGCCAAAGGTTGGGATTTTTGCTCAAAGAGGCAAAAATCAGCCAAACAAGTTGGGAACCACGGTTGTAAAACTGATTAAGTGTGAGGGGAGAAAACTATTTGTCTCCGGATTGGACGCAATCGATGGAACACCAATTATTGACATTAAGCCAGTTATGAAGGAGTTTTTGCCAAGGGAAGAAGTGACCCAACCGGATTGGTCAAAACAGCTTATGGTGAATTACTGGAAATAGATAAAATTTAATAACCTATGACATTCGTGGACAACCATTTTCCATCACTGCATATGTTAATAGAAAGGAAGTTTAGCATATTAGGAAGGGGATGGACTAATGATTAACTGGAAAGTACGATTCCGGAACCGTAATTGGGTCATTGCTTTTATAGCGCAATTGTTTATTGTCGCTCAATTTGTATTAGGCGGGTTAAACTCTCTAGGTATAACTGATTTTCAAATTTCCGATGCCCTGCAAGAATGGGTAATTACCCTTGTGAATGCAGTCTTTGTCCTGCTGTCCATGCTGGGAATTGTCCAGGATCCTACCACCAAAGGATATGGTGACAGCCAACGGGCACTGCAATACAAAGATCCAAATTAATCACATTAAGTCAGTTCCAACTGGAACTGACTTTTCACATGTGAAAGGGGCTGAGGTAAAAATCTTTACTTTTTTGGGTTAAAATAGTTAACTAGAAAAATAGTCTTTCCATTTAAGAGGAGTTACATATGTACAAAGTTAGCAGCTATTTCAAGCAATTTCACCCCATTGTCTTGGTTTTATTAATCGGTACTGTGCTATCAAGAGGCTCTGCCTATATGACGATCCCGTTTCTGTCCATATATTTATCGAGACATATGGAAATATCCCCCGTTATTATCGGATTAACGGTTGGGATGAGTCCGTTAATGGCAACAGTCGGAGGGTTTATCGGCGGACATCTGTCTGACCGATTCGGCCGCAAACCCGTCATGTTAACAGCTCTTTTTGCGCTTGCGTTTGTCTACTATGGTTTTATGAACGCTGACAGCCAGGGGTGGTTTATCCTGCTTAACGCGTTAAATGGACTTTGCGGTTCATTTTTTGAACCAACCGCCCAGGCATTAATGGCTGATTTGACAGAAAAAAAGCTCCGGATGAAAGTATATTCTCTTCGATATACGGCGATGAATATCGGGGCATCTGTTGGTCCGCTTATCGGTGCCTTTTTGGCCAATTCATCTGCCGACATTTCCTTCGCCATTACTGGAACAACCTATTTGCTTTATGCGGTAGTGCTGTCAATGTTAATGAAGAAACTGGGCATAGCTAAACTTGAACTAAATAAGAAGACAGTATCCTTTACAGATGCATTTAAAATTATCAAGGCAGATAAGGCGTTAAGATTTTTAGTCATCGGGATTATATTAACCAATATCGGTTATGTGCAAGTAGATTCAAACCTGCCCCAATTCCTGGAGGTATCGTTGGAGAATGGTGTGGTGATTTTCTCGGTGCTCCTTACAATTAATGCGGTAATGGTGGTATTTTTGCAGATGCCCATCAGCCATTTTGCCGAAAGATTCAGCCTCATGCAAGGTATGGTCTTTGGAGCCATTTTTATTGCTGCCGGTTTAGTTGGCTTTAGCTTTGTAAGCGGATGGGTTACTGCTATCTTGGCTATGGCACTTTTAACTATTGGTGAAATTTTAATTTTTCCAGCCAATAATATGATGATGGATCAGTTGGCCCCGGAACATTTGCGGGGTACCTATTTCGGTGCAGGTCAGTTTCGAAAGATTGGAAACTTCCTTGGGCCCATTTTCGGAGGCTTACTGTTTACCCATTTGCATGGTCAATGGATGTTCTGGATTATATCGGCAGTCACACTAAGCAGCATGATGTTCTTTACCGCAGGGAATAAAATTTACGAAAAAAATAAAACAATAAATGCTAAAATTGTCTAATATTTTCAAAAATACAGGATATTTGTTAAAATAAAATCATAGAGTAGCAGAATGTCGGAATTCCTCATCAATTTTTTGAATAGGATGAACTATCCTTTTGGAAAAGAGGTCTTGAGAAATGGTCTATTGGATTGCGGCATTTTTTGTTAGCTTGATTGTATTTGAGGAATTACTTTATTATGTTTGGAATCGTTATGTATATGGGAAAAAACATTCCAAGACTAGGATAGGGATTGGGAAGATGGTAGTGTGGTTCAAAGGCTGGAAATCACGGAGAGAAAAAGATGTTCAATTATAATAAGCATTTCAGAAAACTCGCCTTCTTATGATGGCGAGTTTTCGTTTTTGGTTTGTTGCGAGGATTGTTGATTCTGCTTCTTTTTTAGAAAACCGACTATGGCCTTTGTAACAAAATACAGTGCAAATAGCCCTAAAATAACAGTTTCTGTCATTTCTGTTACTTTAAAGGGTTTCAGTTGTTTCCATAAGAGGTTTGAAAGGCTGAAATTCATCAAAAAGTCCATTATAATAACGAGCAAAAAAGTGGATATAGCTAGGAGCGAGAAGACAAGGATTGTTTTCATGTTTCCACCCTTTTTGTCCATATTGTTTCTGGATATAAGGATAATATGCATTTTCTGTTCCTAATGGATAATACAAGACAAATTGGTTAACATAACCATAATTATTGTGTGCGATAAGTGGGGCGGAATGATTGTTGAAACTATCCAAACTATTAAAGAATAAACAACCAAAGCAAAATGATAATTTACGACAAAGGCAGGATCCATCACAACCAGGTGAATTATTAATTCGTCGGGATTATCAAGAAAATATCTCGAGAATTAAAGGGGAAATGGGCAATAGCTCCGACCTGGTAACTAGGGAAATTAAGATTGGTCAACATCGCGGTGCCATTGCCTTTATCGACGGTCTAGTTGACGGCAAGGGAATCAGCGATTATCTTTTAGAAACCTTCATGGAAACGAACGTGACGGAGGAGGACAATGCTT
Organism: Neobacillus sp. B24; assembly: GCF_055381825.1. Taxonomy (NCBI): domain Bacteria; kingdom Bacillati; phylum Bacillota; class Bacilli; order Caryophanales; family Bacillaceae; genus Neobacillus; species Neobacillus sp. B24. The sequence continues at coordinate 2,322,717 of NZ_AP035777.1, forward strand.
TTGATTTATTTCAGTTTGTTCTGGACAAAACCGTCGCTCTAGGATCAATAAAAACGGTAAAAAATTGGAATGAATTATATGATTTGTTATTATCGGGTTGTACGCTGATTTTTTTGAATGGATATAATAAAGCGATTAGCGGCGAAACAAGGGGAGGCGATCGGCGAGCTGTTTCAGAACCAACCCAGCAGCTTGCTATTCGTGGCCCTAAGGATTCTTTTACGGAGATACTTAGGACTAACACTGCCTTAATCCGGAGAAGGATCAAAAGCCCTAATTTATGGGTAGAGCCAATGAAAATCGGAACCGTTTCTCAGACTGATATTGCAATCTTATATGTAAAAGGGATTGCCAATGAAAAAATCGTGGATGAGGTAAGGAAAAGGTTAAACCGCATTAATATGGATGCCATTTTGGATTCAGGATATATTGAACAGCTGATTGAAGACCAAACTTGGACTTCTTTTCCGACCACCTATCATTCAGAGCGGCCGGATGTAATATCTTCACAGCTGCTTGAAGGCAGAATAGCAATCATCGTCGATGGAAGTCCGTTTGTATTGACTGTACCCGCGTTATTTGTTCAATTTTTTCAGGCTCCGGATGATTATTATTCACGTTTTGATCTTTCAACCGGAATCCGCCTTTTAAGAATCGTAGCTTTTTTAATTGCGCTTGTCGGTCCATCCCTGTATATAGCCGCTACAACCTTTCATCAGGAGATGATTCCGACAACTTTTGCGATTGCCATTGCGGCGCAGCGGGAGAACGTCCCTTTTCCAGCCTTCGTTGAAGCTTTGGCAATGGAATTAGTCTTTGAGGTCTTGCGGGAAGCAGGTCTCCGACTCCCAAGGGCGGTCGGGCAGGCCGTTTCCATTGTAGGCGCATTGGTAATCGGTCAAGCAGCAGTAGAAGCCAGTATTGTTTCTCCAGTCATGGTTATCGTTGTCTCTGTTACAGCCATCGCCAATTTTTCTACACCTGTTTTTGCGATGGCCATTTCTGCAAGACTACTTCGATTTGCTCTAATGGTTCTCGCAGCTTTCATTGGCTTGTATGGAATTGCGATAGGTTTGATGATTATGGCTATCCATTTGTGTTCATTGCGGTCATTTGGGGTTCCGTACATGTCACCATTAGCTCCGTTTAACCCTGAAAACCAGCAGGATGTATTTATTCGTTATCCAATTTGGGCGATGAAAAAACGGCCAAAGTTTATCAGTGAAGGCAATCTCGTCAGGACTGGGAAGGACCAGAAGCCTCAGCCTCCATCAGACAATAACGAGCAAGGCTCGAAGGGGGAACAATCATGAAAAAAGGGATAATGCCAGTTTTGATAATCCTGATTCTGACCCCGCTGCTGGGAGGCTGCTGGAACCAGCGTGAATTGACTGATTTGGCCATTGTAATGGGGATGGGGATTGATAAGGGAACAAATGGGAAGAAATATGATGTTACCTTTCAAGTTGTAGTACCCTCTAATGTAACAGCCTTTAGCGGGGGCGGTGGTGGTCAAGGTCCGCCGGTTGTCACTTATAAGACTTCAGGAAATACGATAACAGAGGCCGCTCGACTAGCAGAGAGACATATTCCAAGGGTGCTGTATTTCGCACATACCAATATTCTATTAATTAGTGAGGAGCTGGCAAAAGAAGGGATTCTAGATATATTGGATTCATTGGACCGAGATCCCGAATTCCGCACAACTACTAATATGATAGTTGTGAAAAATGTGAAGGCAGGGGACTTGAACTCAATCCTAACAAATCTTGATAAGCTGCCTGTTAATAAATTTACTAAAACCTTGGAAGCGACTCATGAAAGGTTAGGTGAAAGTTTTAAAATTTCAGTTGATGATGTCCTATCTGGTATTGTAAGTGCAGGGAAGGAAGCGATGATGAGCGGTTTTAAACTTGTGGGAAAAGCAGAGAAAGGAACATCAACTGAAAATATTAATACGACGAAACCGAAAGCTATGATAGTATCGGATGGACTTGCCGTTTTCCGCAAAGGAAAATTGGCAGGTTGGTTAACTGATGAAAAAGCTCGCGGTGCGCTTTGGGTGTTGAAGGAAATGAAGGGAACCTACATTGACTTTGATTTAAAAGGAAAAAAAGATGCTGTAAGTGTGACACCCTATTTGGCTGATACGGAAGTGAAAGTGAGCGTAAAAAACGGAGAACCTTTCGCCGCAATAAAAACTGAAACGATTTTTAGACTTAGTGAAGTAAATGTTGCAACAGATCTAATGGATCCACAAAGTACTGAGGAATTTGAGAAAAAAGCCGCTGAAAAAATTAAGAATGAAATCGAGTCAGCTATTCGCCAAGTCCAAAAATATAAGGCGGACATCTTCGGGTTTGGTGAAAGTCTTCACCGCTCAAACCCTGCCTATTGGAAAAAGGTGAAGAAGAATTGGCCGCAGCAATTCGCCGAAATGGATTTTGAAGTAAAGGTCAATGCTTTCTATCGTGAATCTGGTGTAAGAAATAACCCTTTTTGGAAGAATATGGATAAATAAGCAGCAAAGGGGAGAAAGGGCATGGAAAAAGCGAAAATCAGCACAAACCAGCTGTTTGTTCTTGTTGTGGTATTTGAAATGGGCAGCGCGATACTCGTAGGCTTAGCTGGGAATTTAAAGCAGGATGCCTGGATAGCCATTTTACTGGGAATGGTTGGCGGATTGGCGTTATTTTTTGTGTATCACCGGTTGTTTTTGTTTTACCCCGACCTTCCGCTAACCAGTTATCTCCAAAAAATTATCGGAAAATGGCCAGGACGGGCACTTGGTTTTTTTTATATTGTGTATTTTATCTATCTTTCCGCAAGAGTATTGAGAGATTTTGGAGAACTGTTAACATCGACAATTTATACAAGTACCCCTGTGTTCTTTATCATGACCATGCTGATTCTAACGATTGCCTATGCTATTTATAAAGGGTTTGAAGTAATTGCCCGAGTGGGGGAGCTTTTCTTTGCGGTAGTCTATTTCATGGCGATCCTTGGCTTTGTTCTCATCATCTTTTCGGGATTAATTCATCTGGAAAATTTAAAACCGATGTTCGAAAATGGATGGATGCCTATTATCAAAACGACATTGAATCAGACATTAACTTTTCCATTTGGTGAAATGATTGTTTTCACGATGCTGCTCCCCTATGTGAACCGTCCAAAGAAAGCGAGGCGGATTTGCTTAATTGCGATGGTACTTAGTGGGGTGAATATTATTATTGCAGCTGTGGTCAATATCGCGACGCTTGGGGTAGATTTGTTCGTCCGATCTCCCTATCCACTTCTCTCTACAGTAGGAAAAATTGAGCTCGCCAATTTTATCGAGCGGCTGGATGTTTTGTTCATGCTTTATTTGATGATTGCCGGCTTTATTAAAGTAGCGATTTTTTATTACGCGGCCGTAATGGGAACGACGGATATTTTTAAGTTTGAAAAACATCAAACAATAAGCCTGCCGATAGGTGTCATCATTTTATTAACAGCGATGGCTATTGCCCCCAATTATGTGGAGCATATTAAAGAGGGGCTCGAAGTCGTACCAATTTATCTCCATTGGCCATTTCAAATAATCATTCCTGTCATTCTTTTGGGAGTTGCTTACTTGAGGAACAAGAAAAAGAGGATGGCCAAAGGCTCTACACATACAGCTGATGGGGCGGGCGCATAAAAAAACTGCCAAGGGCGGAATCATCCTAGGCAGTTTTTTGATCGTTTTTTTGACGATTAGTCTGTGTCAGTGGCAAAATGACCGAGACGGATGTCCCCAGGTTTTTCTGGCTGTCAAACTGTATGGTTCCCATATGGGACTGGACGATTTTAAAGCTGACTGTCAATCCCAATCCGGTTCCTTTTTCCTTTGACGAATAAAACGGTTCGCCAATTTTTTCTAATCTTTCTTCAGAAATACCACAGCCATTGTCCTGTACCAAAATGGAGACGTTGTCGTCTTCACACTTGTTCATTAGAATCGAAACGGTACCGCCATTTATCGATGCTTCAATAGCATTTTTGATGATATTAATAAATAATTGCTTCAGCTGGTTCGGTTCACATTCAATTAAGATATCTTCATCAGAGAACTGGAACTCTATTTGCACATTATATAAGCTGGCTTCCGTCGATAGTAATGAAATGACATCATGTAATAATTTTTGCAGTTCAACGGTTGAAAATTTAACCAACTGAGGTTTTGCCAATAATAAAAGCTCACCGACAATGAAATTAATGCGATTTAATTCATCATGCATAATACGATAGTACATTTGGTGCTTAGGATCTTCTACCTGAAGCAGCTGCACGAAGCCTTTTAAGGAAGTAAGCGGATTTCGGATTTCATGTGCTACACTCGCAGCTAGTTCACCGACAACTGACAATTTTTCTGTCCTGCGCAGCCGTTCTTCTCTTTCCTCGAGTTGTTTCACCATTTCTCTTCTTTCTGTAATATCGCGTCCAATGATGACAAGTCCCTGCCTTGAGCCATCATGATTAAACAGCGGGACCTTTATGGTGTCAAAGATTTTTGTTGACCCATCGTGAAGAGGAAGAACTTCTTCAATTCGGGTAATTTTTTTATTTCTCCATGCCTCTTCATCAGTAACTTCACAATTTTTAAGCGCCTCACCATAAAAATCGGTATACTGTGCCAATTCGGAATCCTTTTTACCGCGATAATCAACATGATCAAGTTGAAATAATTTTAATCCGCATTCATTTGCTTCAATCCATCTGCCTTCGCCATCTTTAAAGTTGACAAAATCGACCATTGAGTTAATTAACGTAGACAGGCGTTCCTGGTCCCGTTTTGACTCGTTTAATTCTTTGCTTTTGTTCATGAAAAAATAGAGAAATCCCCCGGTAACGACAACATAAATAACTTCCTTAGTCCTTTCTACCGCATCCTCGAATGCTGGAGAAACGAAGAACTCTATTATATAATTAGAACCATATATCCAAATTAAACTAGTAAAAAAGTAGAGAACGATCAGCCTTTTTTTATGCATGTAAATATCTCCCATTCATGTAAATGGATTCATTTCATTAAATTTCCCTCTATAATATATTACTAGACAATGGATTATAGTTGAATATTATTTTTTGGGAATTAATAAATTCTTTTGCCAAGAATCACCAAATCCCTTTCAACTTGATCCAATTCTGCAACCCCTGGAAGATGGGCCCATTTTTCAAAGCCAAAGCTTTCAAATAGCTTTAGACTTGGCTCGTTATGGGCAAAAACAAACCCGAGCAAGGTTTTAATGTTCAGGTCCGGGCAGGCATCGATTGCCTTTTGGATCAGATATTTCCCCAGTTTTTTGCCGCGATAGTCCGGATGAATATATATGCTGATTTCAGCCGTTCCATTGTAGGCTGGCCGGCCATAAAACGATTGAAAGCTAAGCCAAGCGCAAACTTTTCCTTGATCTTCAACAACCCAAAGTGGACGAAAGGAGGGAGAATGGTCATGAAACCAAGGCAGCCTGTTTTCAACCTCAATCGGTTCGGTATCAGCTGTCACCATTCTACTGGAAATGGTTGTATTGTAAATTTCTACGATTGCTGGCAAATCGTTTACTTTTGCATCTCTAATTAAGAATCCTTCAAACATAACGTTACACTCCTAAACAATAATAGATTTATGGTAAACCCTGAAGCGGGCGAAATCAATACAGCTTTCATGAAAAGTGGAAAAACCTTTTCCCGGTCCATTGTCCCTGAGAAAAGGTTTTTCAGATTGGATGCAGGTACTCCTGCTTCCGGTTTACGTTTCTTTGGCCTAGGACCTACCAGCGATGGGCCTTGGCATTACTCCTTAAGATGATGTTGTTTTGCGACATTTGCGTTTCGCCATTCACCTGAGATTTTTGGCGCTTCGGCCTTGTCCAGGTTTTGACAAACATATCCGAGTGTGAATCTAAACGCTCTCTGTAGCTCATCAAATCACCTCATCAGCGGATTTTGAAACGGATATTCGGTTAGGAATATCAAGTTTATCATTTGTAAAATAACGTAAAATTAGTCAAAATGGAAAAATTTATTTTTTTATAAATTTTGGCTTGTATTTTCTGAAATTTCCAAATAAAATAAAATTACATACCAACCGGTAGGTATGTTATTAGAAACTTTAACATATTATTTTAATGCAGCTAATTTACTAGATTACCAGAAAAAATAAAGGAGTGAATGAAATGCATTTACGTCTAACAGATGAACAGAAAATGGTACAGCAAACAATCAGAAAGTTTGTTGAAAAAGAGCTTATTCCGCTTGAAAACGATGTGTTACGAAATGAGCGGGAAGGAAAGCCAAGCCTGCCTCCAGGTAAATTAAAAGAACTGCAATTAAAAGCAAAAGAAGCTGGTTTCTGGGGAATCAATACTCCTGAAGAATACGGCGGCGCTAATCTTGGCCAAATGATGATGGCGCTTGTTTACATGGAAATTTCCAAAACGTTTGTTCCGTTTTCTTTCGGAGGCTCGGCGGACAATATCCTTTATTATGGTAATGAAGACCAAAAGAAAAAATACCTGATTCCAACAATTAATGGCGAAAAGAAATCCTGTTTTGCGATGACTGAGCCAGGTGCAGGTTCTGATACGCAAAATATTAAAATGACTGCTGTCAAAGATGGAAATGAATGGGTATTAAATGGTGAGAAAACCTTTATTACTGGTGGAAATGAAGCTGACTTTGTTATGGCAATTGCCATTACTGACAAAGAAATGCATCAAAAAACAAGAGGACGGGAAGGGGTAACCTGCTTCATCGTGGATCGCGACATGGGCTGGAAATCAGAGTATATACATACCATGGGAGAATGGGGTCCAGCCGGCCTAGTATTTGATAATGTACGCGTTCCTGAAGAAAACATTCTCGGTGAATTGCATAAGGGCTATAATCTTGGCCTTGAGTGGATCGGTTTTGCGAGATGGGTTGTCGGCGCGAGAGCTGTTGGTACAGCAGAACGGCTGCTGCAAATGGCGATTGATTATGCCAAAGAGCGTGTGACTTTCGGTAAACCAATTGCCGAACGCCAAGCCATTCAATGGATGATTGCCGATAGTGCTGTCGATATTGAAGCAGCAAGATGGCTCGTTCTAAATGCTGCCTGGACTTTGGACCAAGGCGAAGATAACCGTCATTTGGCTTCAATGGCCAAGCTGTATGGAGCGAACATGGGTAATCGTGTCGTTGATAAAGTGATGCAAATCCATGGCGGCATGGGATACACAAGAGAATTGCCAATTGAGCGCTGGTACCGCGAAGCCCGTCTGTGGAGAATTTATGACGGTACAGACGAAATTCAAAGAATGATCATATCCCGTAACCTCATCAAAGGTCATGTGAAAATAGGTCAATATATTTAAAGGAATTTTGAAAGCGTTATCTAATATATAAAGCGAAAGCGCCTTGACCAGGGGCGACAGGCATAAGACGAGCCGGCGCAGAAGGATGTTTTTTATCCTTCTTGACGGATTGGCTGTAGACCTTCGAGCCCCTAGTCGCTGCAGCTAGAATTCACACAAAGACAGAACATGTGATGGAGGAGGAATACAGAAATGGCAGGAAGATTTGAAGGGAAAGTAGCATTTGTTACCGGGGGAAGCCGCGGAATCGGCAAAGGGATTGTTGAACTTTTTGCCGAAGAAGGGGCAAAGGTAGCGCTGATTGACTTGAATGAAGAGGCATTAAGTGAAACAGCAAGTGAATTAAAGGAGAAAGGCTATGAGGTGTATGCAAAGGTCGCGAATGTAGTTGACCCGGACCAGGTAGAAGCCGCTGTAAAAGAAGCTCATGATGCCTTTGGGCGTATTGATATTCTTGTCAATAATGCCGGGGTCATTCGTGATAACTTATTGTTCAAAATGACTGACGCTGATTGGCAGACAGTTATGGACGTGCATTTGAAAGGTTCCTTTAATGCCGCCCGCGCTGCCCAAAAGTATATGGTCGAGCAAAAATATGGCCGTATCATCAATATTTCTTCCACCTCTGCGCTTGGAAATCGCGGTCAGGCCAACTATGCTGCTGCAAAAGCAGGCTTACAGGGCTTTACAAAAACTTTGGCACTTGAACTAGGCCGATATGGAATTACGGCTAACTCTGTTGCCCCTGGATTTATCGAAACAGATATGACCAAAGCAACAGCTGAACGGATCGGAATTTCCTTCGAACAAATGATTCAAGCAAGTGTTGCAGCAATTCCGGTCGGCAGAAGCGGTAAACCAGCGGATATTGCCAATGCCGTCGCATTCTTTGCCGATGAAAAATCATCGTTTGTAAATGGTCAAGTAATCTATGTTGCCGGCGGACCAAAATGTTAATGGGATGAGGTGAAATAATCATGTTCAAAGATCAAATTGGCAAGCAATCGGATAAAGTCAAAAACGTAGTTGAACGCGGTGCGGTTAAGAAATTTGCTGAAGCCATTGGTGACCTTCATCCAATCTATTTCGATGAAACTACCGGCCGGCTTTCCCGCTATCAAAAGAATATTGCTCCACCAACATTTCCAAGGGTGTTTGATTACGGCGTGATTGAAGGCTTGCATCTGCCGAATAAAGGCTTGATTCATGGGGAGCAATCCTTTCAATATGAACGCCCGCTATATGTCGGCGAAGAGGTTTATTGTTATTCCCAAGTGAAAAATTACTTTGAGAAAAAAGGTAATTTTGGGGAAATGGGCTTTTTGGTAATGGAAAATGTAGGTGTAGATAGTGAAGGAAAGAAGATTTTCACATCCAGTTCAACAGTCGTTATTTCTGAAGCGGTAAGGAAGGTGTTAACAAAATGAGTTCTCTTGCAGTGTTACAGAAAGGCGAAAGTGTTAAGGAAATTCATTTAGCGCCTGTATCCAGGATGGACCTGATTAAGTATTCCGGCGCCTCGGGCGACTTTAATCCAATTCATACCATTGATGAGGAAGCAACTAAAGCAGGACTTCCGGGAATAATCGCACATGGTATGTGGACAATGGGCAATCTGGCCAAGCTGTTCACAGAGTTTTATGAGGAAGGTTTTGTTAAGGATTACTCAATTCGCTTTAGAGGGATGGTCTTTTTAAATGATGTCGTCACCCTTAAAGCGACATTGGTTGAAAAGGAAGGAAATGACCTTCGTTTTCAAGTCCGTGCTGTAAACCAGCATGAAAAGGATGTTTTAAAAGGCGAGGTAGTGTATCAACTTTACTAACAAGAATGACAGCTTAATTGTAAAAATAAAACCCGGCACGATGGAAGGAACCCCCTCTTAATGCTGGGTTTCTTACTATAAAGCAGAATATAGGGGATGATTGTATGACAGTAAAGATGAAATTGAGTTACAAGCCTCCTGTTTTTGCATCAGTTGAAGAAGAACGGCTCCATTTGAAACAAAAATTGGCTGCATCCTTCCGCTTGTTTTCAAAGTTTGGCTTTGATGAAGGTGTCGCTGGCCATATCACTGCCCGCGATCCGGAACATAAGGACCATTTCTGGGTGAATCCATTTGGCATGCATTTTAGCCTAATCAAAGCCTCTGATTTAATCCTATGTAACCATGATGGAGTGGTCGTGGAAGGAAATTACCCCGTCAACAGGGCAGCATTTGCGATTCACTCGCAAGTCCACCAAGCCCGCCCTGACATTATTGCTGCTGCCCATGCCCATTCCGTTTACGGGAAATCATGGTCTTCACTTGGCCGCTTAATTAACCCTATTACCCAGGATGCCTGCGCTTTTTATCAGGATCATTCCCTGTATGATGACTTTAACGGAGTGGTTAAAGACATCGAAGAAGGTCGGCGCATTGGTGTTGCCCTCGGTGACAAAAAGGCTTGTATCCTTCGGAATCACGGGCTGTTGACGGTAGGCAAGTCTGTCGATGAAGCGGCATGGTGGTTTATCACCATGGAGCGCTCCTGCCAGGCTCAGCTGTTGGCCGAAAGTGTCGGGAAGCCGGTTATCATTGGTGATGAAGATGCCCAGGCAACCTATGACACAGTCGGGACCTCCGACGCAGGCTGGTTCCAATTCCAGCCATTATGGAACAGGATTGTGAAGGAACAGCCAGATTTATTAGATTAATCTAATAGGTCCAAAAGGAAGATAAGCATCTTTTTGGACCGACTACATATGTAACTGGAGGAACACAACGTGAAAATTGGAGTGGCCGGAACCGGCGCGGTCGGCGGTTATTTTGGAGGTTTTTTAAAAAAAGCTGGAAACGAAGTGGTATTTTTCGCAAGAGGCAGCAATTTACTCAGAATGCAGGAGAAGGGGTTAACTGTTGAGGCAGGTGATGAATCCTTCACTGTCCACGGTTCATTCACCAACCAATATCAGGATTTTTCCGAGGTTGACCTGCTGCTGTTTTGTGTCAAAGGTATTGCCACGGCAGAGGTGGCGATGCACCTGCGTCCTATACTAAAAGAATCTTGTCTCGTTATAACTTTGCAAAATGGAGTTGATAATGAAGAAATTCTCGCAGATGTGTTTGGAAAACAGCGTATATTATCGGCAGCAGCCTATATTCAGGCACATGTTACGGAATCCGGTGCAGTCAAAAGAATCGGCCTGCCGCCAAAGCTGGTAATTGGGTCCATCGACAGCGGCCAAGCACCTAAAGCTGCGGAACTAGCCTCATTATTTACAGAAGCAGGAATTGAGGCCTTTCCAACCCGAGATATTTTTAAAATCAAATGGAATAAGCTGCTCTGGAATGTCACGTTTAATCCGTTAACTGCCCTGATTGAGGAGAAGGTTGGTGCCATTTATAAGGATGCGGGCTTATATGCGGCGGCGGTTAAAATTTGCCAAGAGGCAATTGCGGTTGCCCAAGCAAGCGGGATTGAAGTCGAGGACAATTTTTACGAGAGTATTTTAGCCCAAGGTCAGCTGGCGAAGGATCACCACACCTCCATGCTGCAGGATAAGCTAAAAGGAAACCCGCTCGAATTGGAATCCATTGCAGGATATATCGTTAAAAAGGGCAAAGCATTAAACGTTGGGACACCAGTCCTTGAAACCGTCTATCATCTATTAAGCTATCAAACAACAAGGAATTGAGGTGATGAGTTTGCATGTACCACAGGAACGTCCATGGATGACAGTATACCCATCATCGATGCCTCATGATTTCGACATCCCGGAAACTAGCCTTTATTCCATTTTGGATACTACAGCAGAAAAATATCCGGAGCACATCGCGATCATTTTTGAAAACCAACAAATTTCCTATTTTCAATTAAAAAATATGGTTGATAGGCTTGCGGCAGCTTGGAAACAGCGCGGTGCCGCAAAAGGCGAACGCCTTGGCTTAATGGTGTCAAACGACCCGCTATATGTGGTTTCCTATTATGCGGCCTTGAAGCTTGGCATGATGATTGTACAAATCAACCCACATTATACTGCAAGAGAGCTGCTCGAAATTTTCAATGATGCCAGCGTGAATTATTTGGTCACAGAGCCTGAATGCCTTGAAAAAGTGACAGGGATAAAAGACTACTCATTTAAAGAAATTTTCGTAACAGCTAATGGTACCGGCTATCCTGGTCTGCCGGAATTAATACAAAATGCCGTCCCTTTGGAGGATACATACTCCATTCAGGCAGTGACAGATATTGCCGTCATTCAATATACCGGCGGCACGACTGGGAAAAAGAAGGGTGCGATGCTGACCCACTATAATTTAGTGGCCAATGTCATGCAAAGCAAAGCGCTTTATGGTAAGCGCATGCTGGAAGGGGCAGAAACCATCCTTACAGCCACACCGCTCTATCATGTCTATGGAATGACGAGCGGGATGAATCTGAGCATTTACATTGGAGCGACGAATTTGTTAGTGGCCAAATTTGAGGTGGAAAAGGTCCTGCAGCAGATACAGATGTATAAACCGACCATCTTCCCTGGTGTTCCGAAAATGTATCATGCGTTCGCTCATTATCACGATATTGAAAGCTATAACTTGACGTGTTTTAAAATGTGCACGAGCGGTTCTGCGCCGCTGCCAATTGAAATTATGAAGAAGTTCGAACGCTTAACCGGAGTGACGGTAGGTGAGGGCTATGGCCTGTCGGAAACGTCACCCACGACCCACCGTAATCCGCCTGATGGCGTCTCAAAAATAGGCAGCATCGGAATCCCGCTGCCAAAGACAGACTGCCGGATTGTCGATGATAACGGCGAGGATGTTCCGGAAAAAGCGGTCGGTGAGCTGTTGATTAGAGGGCCGCAGGTGATGCTCGGCTATTGGAATAAGCCGGAAGAAACAAAGAATGCTCTTAAGGATGGCTGGTTTTATACCGGTGACTTAGCGATGATGGACGAAGAAGGGTATTTCTATATTGTCGGCCGGAAAAAAGAGATGATCCTCGTTGGCGGTTTTAATGTCTATCCTCAGGAAGTGGAGGGTGTTTTGTATGCACATCCTGCGGTGTTGGAGGCAGCCGTTGTTGGGATACCGGACCGGGAAATTGGAGAAGTGGTCACAGCATTTATTGTTCCCAAACCTGATTGTGACATTGATTTTGATGAATTACGCGACCATTGTCAACGGCATTTAACCCGCTACAAGGTACCAAAGGTGTTTGAAATAAGGGACGCTCTGCCGCGAAATTCGGTTGGAAAGCTATTAAAGCGGATCTTGGTGGAAGAATCTACGAAAAAGACTAAGGCATAAGGGGGGAATCCAGTAATGAACTTCGAATTAGATGAAGATATTCTTTTTTTAAAAAAGAATGTCAGAGAATTTATTCAAACAGAAGTCGAAGCGGTTGCAATGCAGATTGAGGACGACAACCAAATTCCCGAAAGAATAATTCATCTCTCGAAGGAAATGGGCCTGTTTGGGTTAAGCATCGCTGAGGAATATGGCGGTCTTGGGATTGGTATGGTAGGCAAATGCGCGCTGTACGAGGAAATCGGCCAAACCCATAATGGCTATACGACGCTGATTGGCGCCCATACCGGAATTGGCAGTGTTGGAATTGTCGAAATGGGCAATGAACAGCAAAAGCGTAAGTATTTGCCTGATATGGCGAGCGGTGAGAAAATTGGTGCATTTGCATTGACAGAGCCTGAGGCTGGGTCCAATGCCGCCAATTTAAAAACCACTGCCGTCAGAAAGGGTGACAAATACATTTTAAATGGCTTAAAGCATTATATTACCAATGCCACTGAGGCAAGTGTCTTCACTGTAATGGCGGTCACCGACCCGGAAAAAGGAGCCAAGGGAATTACTTCATTTATTGTTGAAAAAGATTTCCCCGGCTTTAAGGTCGGAGCGATTGAAAAAAAAATGGGTCTGCGCGGCTCGCATTCGGCAGAATTGATTTTTGAAGATTGCGAGGTTCCGGTGGAGAATGTGCTTGGGGTTGAAGGACAGGGCTACGTTAATGCATTAAAAATCTTGGCCAATGGCCGTGCTGGCCTAGCTTCTCGAAATCTGGGATCCTGTCAAAAGCTGCTCGACATGACAACGAGGTACGCGATGGAGCGGATCCAGTTCGGCAAACCGATTATCAAAAATCAGGCTGTCAGCCACATGCTGGCGGAAATGGCTGTGGAGATTGAGGCGCTGCGTTCATTTACCTACCGGGTTGCCTGGATGGTCGACCAGGGGATGAAGGTCATCAAGGAAGCGGCGATGCTGAAGCTTTATGGCTCCGAAGTTTATAACCGCGTTGCCGATAAGGCGGTACAGGTTCACGGCGGAATTGGCTATATTGCCGATTACCCGATTGAACGCTTCTATCGTGACGCGCGGATTACGAGAATTTATGAGGGCACCTCGGAAATCCAGAAAAACATTATTGCCGCCCAGCTGGAAAAAGAATATAGCTAATTTGATAAAGGAGGAGTTTGATGCAGGACGATATCGTGATTTTAAGCGCAGTCCGGACGCCCGTCGGAAGATATGGCGGCGCCCTTAAGAGTCTTAACTCTGGCCAATTGGGCGCAATCGCCATCAAGGAGGCGATTACCCGGGCTGGAATCACACCTGAACAGGTGGATGAGGTAATTTTAGGAGAGGTGCGGCAATCGACGGAATCCTCAAATGTTGCCAGGGTGGCAGCTTTGCGGGCAGGGGTCCCGGAAACTGCACCGGCATTTACAATTAATCGCCTTTGTGCATCTGGGATGCAGGCAGTTGCCTCTGCAGCTCAGCAAATTGCCTTCGGCCAGACAGAAATTGTTGTTGCTGGAGGAACAGAAAGCATGAGCAATGCGCCTATTTATCTGAGAAACTCCCGTTTTGGCGGGGACAATCCCAAGTTGGTTGATTCCAATACGGAGGCAGGGCAGCAGCCGCAGGAGATTTACGGCAGCGGGCTTGGTATGGGAATTACCGCCGAAAACGTAGCTGAGCGATTTTCAATTTCTCGTGAAGACCAAGACGTCTTTGCATTAGAAAGCCAGCGGCGTGCTGCTGTCGCAATCAGCGAAAAGCGCTTTGTCGAAGAAATCGTGCCAGTCGAGGTGAAAGGAAAAAAGGGTTCCGTACTCGTTACACAGGATGAACATCCAAGACCGGAAACCACTCTGGAGGCGCTGCGTAAACTGCGGCCGGTTTTTAAAGAAAATGGCAGTGTTACTGCCGGAAATGCCTGCGGTCGGAATGATGGCGCTGCCGCAATGGTTTTAACGTCGAATCAACATGCCGTAAAGCTAGGATTAAAGCCTCTGGCAAGAATCGTGGATTGGGCCGCGGCCGGTGTTTCTCCTGAGGTAATGGGAATTGGTCCGGTTCCTGCAGTGAAAAAATTGCTCCAACGTACAGGACTAACATTGGCTGACGTCGGTTTAATTGAACTCAATGAGGCATTTGCTTCTCAAGCACTGGCTGTCATTCGGGAACTAAAGCTTGATCCAAGGACTGTTAATGTTAACGGCGGTGCGATTGCGCTTGGGCATCCACTTGGGGCTACCGGGGCCAAAATCATGACCACCCTGATTTATGAAATGATCCGCCGCGGGGAAAAGCGGGGAATTGCCACTCTATGTATAGGCGGAGGCCAGGGAATGGCCATCATGGTCGAATTAATAGAAGAATAGAAAGGAAATTGCCTGTGAGAACGCCTGAAATGAAATCAACATTTTTTGAGTACATGGGCTTTAACAGCGCCATCACCGATAGGTTCCAGCTGGATTTGCCCTTGCAGCAGCATTTGCTGCAGGATGACGGAAGTATTCATCCTGGCGTTTTTTCAACAATGCTCGATATCACCATGGGAGCAACCATCTCGTTTGCGACAAACTCATTTGCGGCAACGATTAATCTGAATTGTTCCTATCTAGATCTCTCGCCAAAGGAAGCTTACCATGCCGAAACAAACATATTGAAACAGGAAGGAAAATATGTAACGGCGGAAGGGATGATTTACGATCACAATCGTGAGCTGGTTGCCAAGGGAATCGGCACTTTTAAGGCAACTCCCCGCGAAGACATAAGGAGGGAGGAGATTGATTAACTTGCAATCAGAGCTAACTAGAATACTCGAAGGTAATCCATTTTATCAGCATCTTGGGTTTGAAATTGTCGAGGAAGAAGGCAAGGAAATGGTTCTAAAGCTGCCGTTAAAACAAGATTTGCTAAATACAAACAAAACACTTCATGGCGGTGTCCATGCCTCGATGCTGGATGCAGTCTCTTCTGTGGTGTTACGCAGCCTCTACCAAACCCAGGTTAGTGCAGTGAATTTGGATGTGCACTATTTTGCCAAGTCTGTGTCAGGTAACCTGTATGCGCGGGCAAAGGTGCTGCAGCAGGGTTATAAGCTGGCGACAATTGAGGCAGTAATAGTCGATGATCACCAGCGGCTAATTGCCAAGGGAACAGGCGTCTATAAGATTGCCAGATGAAAGAGTTTTGTTAGTATGGAAATAAATTTTATAAAAAATTTAAAAAATAATAATACTTTAATATAGCTTTAATAGGCGATATTGTCCGAGCTTAGAAGGGCAGGTTTAGAGTCTCGTAGATTTAATATGTTTTTACTATACCTATGAAAAAAATGACGAAAATTTGTATGTTGAATATTCTAAAAATTTCTAATATTATAGGGTTATTCACATACTAACTAGTTAGTATGTTGAGTCATAAGAGGAGTGGATAAAGATGAATTTTAGTTATTCCGATAAGGTAGTAGAGTTGCAAAACAAGCTGAACCAATTTATGGAAGAGTATGTTTATCCAAATGAGCAAGTGTATCATGACCAGATTGATAAGAACGATCCATTTTCCAAGGTTCCGCCAATCATGGATGAATTAAAAGAAAAAGCCAAACAGGCTGGATTGTGGAATTTATTTTTACCAGAGAGTGAATATGGTGCCGGGTTAACTAATCTCGAATATGCGCCGTTATGCGAAATCATGGGCCGTTCTTCTATCGCTCCGGAGGTGTTCAACTGTGCCGCACCTGACACCGGGAATATGGAGGTTATTGTCCGTTATGGTACCGAGGAGCATAAGGAAAAATGGCTGAAGCCATTATTAAACGGTGAGATTCGTTCCTGCTTCTCGATGACAGAGCCGGATGTAGCTTCCTCTGATGCGACTAATATTGAAGCTAGTATTATCCGTGATGGTGATGAGTATGTCATCAACGGCACGAAATGGTGGTCATCAGGTGCTGGCGACCCGCGCTGTAAAATTGCGATTGTCATGGGGAAAAACGACCCGAATGCTCCGACACACGAGCAGCAATCGATGATTCTTGTTCCACTGGATACTCCAGGGGTAACAATTAGGCGAGTTCTTCCAGTCTTTGGTTATGACCATGCCCCACATGGCCATGCCGAGATAGAATATAATAATGTCCGCGTACCTGCTTCTAATATGCTTTGGGATGAAGGCAAAGGCTTTGCTATTGCCCAAGGCCGTCTTGGACCAGGACGAATCCATCACTGCATGAGAACAATCGGTGCCGCTGAACGTGCGCTTGAGTTACTCTGTAAGCGCGTTCAGAGCCGTGTGGCCTTTGGCAAAAAGCTTGCCGATCAGGGTGTTATCCAAGAATGGATTGCGGAAGCAAGAATGGAAATCGAACAGGCACGCCTGTTGACGTTGAAGGCTGCCTATATGATGGATACTGTCGGCAATAAAGAAGCTAAGGGCGAAATTGCCATGATTAAAGTGATTGCTCCTAATATGGCATTAAAGATTATCGACCGGGCGATCCAAGCCTTTGGTGCAGCAGGTGTCAGCGAAGACACACCACTTGCAGCCAGTTGGGCGAATATCCGTACATTGCGTTTAGCTGATGGTCCGGATGAGGTCCACAAGCGCGCGATTGCCAGATATGAATTGAAAAAATACCGTTAAGGTTTGGAAATAGGAGGATTTGTGGATGCATATTAACCAACTGTTTGATCTTACAGGAAAAGTGGCGATTGTAACCGGCGGCGGACGCGGTCTGGGACAGCAAATCGCCGAAGGGTTTGCCGAGTCGGGTGCCCATGTGGTTGTCTGTTCTCGTAGATTGGAAGCTTGTCAGGAAGTTAGTGAAGAATTGAAAAAGCTTGGGGTCGAAAGCCTCGCATTCAAATGTGATGTATCGAACCCGGATGATGTTCGCAATGTTGTCGAGAAAACGATGGAGAAATTCGGACGCATAGACATTCTTGTCAACAACAGCGGTGCTTCTTGGGGCGCTCCTGTAGAAGAAATGCCGCTTGACGCGTGGTATAAGGTAATGAACGTAAACGTGACGGGAACGTTCTTGATGTCACAGGCAGTTGGCCGCGTAATGATTGAACAAAAGGGCGGCAAGATTATCAATATTGCCTCTGTTGCCGGCTTGCAGGGCTCGAATCCGAAGTACATGAACGCAATTGGCTATAACGCCAGCAAGGGTGCCGTTGTCACGTTTACAAAGGACTTGGCAGTGAAATGGGGCCAGCACGGAATCTATGTAAATGCAATTGCTCCGGGCTTCTTCCCGACGAAAATGTCCAAAGGCTTGCTTGACCAAGGCGGTGCCGCGATTCTGGAAGGCACTCCGCTGCGCAAGTTTGGTTCGGATACCGACATTAAGGGTGTTGCCGTATTCCTGGCATCGGCTGCTTCGGATTTTGTGACTGGGGATATTGTGGTTGTAGATGGTGGCGCGCACGCGATGTAGTTTTTTAATTTTAAGGAGGAATGAACTTGAGCAATAGAGATGCAGTTATCGTTTCGGCTGTCAGAACCGCGATTGGCCGGCAGGGAAGTGCGCTGGCAAGTGTTCCGGCCCACGTTTTTGGCGCTGAAGTGATCAAAGAGGCGGTAAACAGAGCAAAAATATCACCGGAAATGATCGATGACGTTATTTTTGGAAATGTCTTATCAGGTGGTGGAAATATTGCTAGATTAACAGCTTTGCAGACGGGGTTATCGATCGATATCCCCGGTGTAACGGTCGACCGCCAATGCGGTTCAGGAATTAATGCCGTGAATTTGGCTGCCCAGGCGATTCGCGCCGGAGATGGCGACATCTTTGTAGCCGGCGGAGTGGAAAGCATGAGCCGTGCTCCTTATTTAATGGAACGGCCGGAAAAGCCCTATAGCGCAGCGCCGCCAAGCTTTAAAAAATCGCAGCTGTCACCAAAGGAGATCGGTGATCCGCCAATGGGCATCACCGCTGAGAATCTCGTAAAAAAATACAATATTACGAGAGAAGAGCAGGATGAATTTGCGTTAAGAAGCCAGCAGCGGATGGCAGCGGCTATGGAAGAGGGACACTTTGACGAGCAAATTGTGCCAATTAGCATCCCGGTTAGAAAAGGTGAGCCGATTGTTTTCAAAATAGACGAACATCCAAGACCGCAAACAACCCTTGAAGCACTGGCAAAGCTGCCCCCAGCCTTCCTTCAGGGCGGCACGGTAACCGCAGGCAGCAGCTCTGGCCTAAATGATGCGGCAGCAGCCCTGGTGATCATGTCGAGGGAAAAAGCCGAAGAATTAAATCTAACTCCACTTGCGGTGGTACGACAATTCGCCGTTGCCGGGGTAGACCCGAATATCATGGGAATCGGTCCGGTTCCAGCCGTCCGTAAGGTGATGGAGAAATCGGGATTGAGTGTAAGTGACATGGACGTAATCGAAATCAACGAAGCCTTTGCCGCACAAGTCATCGCTTGTAACCGTGAGCTAGAAATGGATATGGACAAAGTCAATGTAAACGGTGGAGCCATCGCACACGGACACCCGCTCGGAGCTACTGGCGCCATCCTGATCACCAAAGCCTGCTATGAACTAAAACGCAGTGGTGGAAGATACGCACTCATCACCGCATGCATCGGTGGCGGCCAAGGTATCGCTACCATCATCGAGCGCGAATAACCAAGAAGAAATCGCGGTGCCCGGTGTCCAAATCCGGAATTTTCAGCAATGATAAGGTGGTAAGGTGAGTAATGGTGTCAGGCACCATTTGCTGACTCCACCCCTTATATATGGTGAAAACCCTCCAAACCCGGGCGCCACGATGGATCAGGCTGAAAGGAATTGTCCTATGAAGCAGAAATTAATGGAGGCGGGTATCCTGTTGTTTGATCGGAATGGGTTTAAGTCGACTTCGATCCAGGATATTGTACAGATGATGGGTGTAACGAAGGGGACTTTTTACTATTACTTCAACAGTAAAGAGGAGCTTCTGAAGGAAATCCATTTGCAGTACATTGAGGGGCTGATCAAACGGCAGGAGGAAATATTGTTAAATCCTGATTATGATTTTGTCAGGAAGCTTTATGAGATTGTTTATTTGCTCATTCACAATATTAGGGGCGAGCTGCGCAGTGCCCGAATTTTCACAAGAGAAATGCGGCATTTAAGCGAAAGCAATGTAAAAGAAATAAAGGAAAAACGCAAGCTGTTTCGCTTAAACGTACAAAAATTTATTGAAGAAGCTTGCGAACGGGGAGAAATAAAAAAGGGGTTCCGGCCCGATATTTTAACAATGGGTATCCTTGGCATTACCAACTGGAGCTACTACTGGTTCAATCCGGATGGTGAAGTTTCCGAAGACAAGGTAGTGGAGATCTTCCTTGAACTAATCTTAAACGGGATTTCCCAAAATGACAGCGTTTCCAACTGCAATATTACTGAAGCAAATGCCTAGCAATCTACTAAAAGGAGAGATCATTTGTGTTAACTCTTCATTTTGAACACTGGCCAAAAATCTCTAAATCTTTAAAAGTACCAGCAACCTCTCTTTACGATAACCTCAAGGTCTCGGCAAGCCGTTACCCTGACCAAACAGCCATTTTTTATTACGGAAACACCTTAACCTACCAGCAATTGGATGAAGAAGTAAATGCCCTGGCGGGATACCTGGAGCATAAACTGGGTGTCAAAAAAGGTGACAAAGTCCTGCTGTTCATGCAAAACTCGCCGCAATTTGTGATTGGCTTCAATGCAATCTTAAGGGCTAATGCCATCGTCGTCCCAATCAACCCGATGCTGGTTGCCAATGAACTTGAATTCTATGTTCGTGACTGTGAAATTAAGACAGCGATTGCCGGACAGGAATTATACGACCGTGTTCAACCGCTATTGGGACAAACTTCTCTGCAGAACTTGCTATTGGCTGCCTACTCCGACTACAAAGGGGAAGGCTTTGAGTCCATGCTGCCAAAGGAAGTAGAGCTCCCTAGAGTTGTCTTCAATGAACCTAATCATTATTACTGGCGTGAAGCGATACAAGCCAATTTACAACCTTCCGAGCACACAGCGAAAGCAGATGACCTGGCCGTTTTTCCATATACTTCAGGAACAACAGGTCTACCAAAAGGCTGTATGCACAGTAACAGGACGGTAAATGCCAACGTTGTCGGGGCATATCACTGGTCGTCATCCACGCCAAATAACATTCATCTGATGACACTGCCGCTTTTCCATGTGACGGGAATGGTGCACAGCATGCTCATGCCGATTTACAGTGGCAGCCCGATGGTCATTTTAACACGATGGAACCGTGATGCAGCGGTACAATTGATAAAAAATCTGGGTTGTACCCATTGGGTGACCATTGCCACGATGATAGTCGACTTCCTTGCCAATCCGAATCTGAAGGCAGAGGATATTGCGTCGCTTACCTCGCTTTCCGGCGGCGGTGCCGCACTGCCAGAAGCAGTTGGTGAAAAATTATTCAACCTTACTGGATTGAAATTTGTCGAAGGCTATGGACTTTCGGAGACGATTTCCCAGACCCACTTTAATCCGCCAAACCGTCCTAAAATGCAATGTCTGGGTGTACCGGCATTTGATGTGGATGCTAGGGTAATAGAACCGGCAACAGGTAAAGAACTGGGCGTAGGCGAAATCGGCGAAATTATCGTGAATGGTCCACAGGTCATGGTTGGTTATTATAACCGCGATGATGAAAACCGAAGCTCGTTCATTGAGTTGGACGGGAAGAAATACTTCAGAACCGGCGATATCGGCCGCTATGATGAAGATGGCTATTTCTTCATTGTTGATCGGGTCAAACGCATGATCAATGCCTCAGGCTTCAAGGTTTGGCCGACAGAAGTAGAGTCCTACCTTTACAAGCATCCGGCAATTCAGCAAGCCTGTGTCGTTGGTGTACCTGACCCAAGACGAGGGGAAACGGTTAAAGCCTTTGTGATCTTAAATGAAGGTTACGAAGGAAAAGTAACGGCAGAAGAGATTATTGAATGGTCCAAGGAACATATGGCCGCTTACAAATATCCTAGATTCATTGAATTTAGAAAGTCATTCCCAATGACGTCCAGCGGTAAAATTTTATGGCGAAACCTCCAAGAAGAGGAAAAGCAAAAGGTAGAAAATAAAGTTCAGTAAATGTATAGAGTCATGGGAGTCGTCCCTGCGATCCATCAAGGACGGCTCCATCGGAAAAAAGGACAAGTTTTAAAGGGGGAAGCTATGGAGATTCTCATTCAGCAACTATTTAATGGCCTTACCATTGGAAGTGTGTACGCCCTTGTAGCCCTAGGATTAACGCTGGTCTATGGAATCCTGCACATTCCAAACTTTGCTCATGGAGCTTTGTACATGATGGGCGGATACATAACCTTGACGATGATGACAAGATTTGGGCTGCATTATTGGCTGGCGATTTTTGTGTCAATTATCGTAGTTGGACTTCTCGGCGTGTTGATGGAACGATTTGTCTTCCATCCACTTCGCGAGGCGCCGCCGATTCACGATAAAATTGCCGCCATTGGGATACTCTTGTTTCTTGAAGCTTTCGCCCAATTTTACTGGGGAGCGGAATATCAAAGTATGCCGACTCCATACGGGCAAATCGTTGAAATTTTTGGTCTTACCTTAACGATGCAGCGAATTCTGATTGTCGTTGCTGCGGTAGTCGTCATGATTATTTTATATCTATTCCTGAAAAAAACCTTTACCGGTGCGACCATTATTGCGATGTCGCAAAACCGCGAGGGGGCCAACTTGGTCGGGATTAATACCAATAAGGTGGCGATGCTGACATTCATGATTTCCGGAGGACTGGCAGCGATTGCCTCGTCTCTGTCAGCACCAATTAATCTCGTATTTCCAGGAATGGGACACCTCGTTATTTTAAAAGCTTTCGTCATTATTATTCTTGGGGGGATGGGCAGTATTCCGGGAGCAATTGTCGGGGGTTATATTGTCGGCTTCAGTGAAAGTTTGGGAGCTACTTATATCTCGAATGACTACAAGGATATTATTGCCTTTCTTTTCCTAGTGCTGATTTTAACCGTTAAACCAACCGGCCTGTTTTCGAAAGGGGGCAGCCATTGATGACAAATGTTTTAAACAAACGAAACGTGATCATTGTCCTGATTCTGTTTTCGGTCGCCTTTCCGATGATGACTTCAAACACCTACATGATTCACGTCATGACCCTATCATTTATTTGGATAATTGGTGTGTATGGTCTTAATTTACTTGCAGGATATACTGGATACCTATCTCTGGCCCATGCAGGATTCTTTGCGATTGGCGCATACGCTCTCGGCTTGTTAACGGTCAAAGCGCAAATGAACTTTTGGCTTGCTCTCGTACTATCTATAGTCATTACTTGTTGTATTGGTCTGGTAGTCGGTGTGGTTGCGTTAAGGACGAAAGAGCACTTTTTTGCTATCTATACACTTTGCTTGGGATATATTATCTATCTTGTGATTGATAAATGGGAAAGTTTAACAGAGGGTGTGCGCGGTTTAATCGGAATTCCTGCCCCGGCACCAATTGGGCCAATCACCTTTGAAACGGAAAAATCACATTATTACTTTGTATTGTTTTTCTTACTCTTGGTCGTGTTAATCATGTATCGTATTGTTCACTCCTTATCCGGGAGAACGTACATCGCCATCCGCAATAGTGAGGATTTGGCCCAGACAATTGGTATCTCAACGAAAACAAATAAATTAACGGTGTTTGTATTATCGACGGCTTTTGCTGGCCTGTCTGGTGCCCTTTATGCCTCATTTGTGCGCTTTATCGGGCCGGACATTGGATCAACGAATATCGTTTTTGATTTACTGACCTACCTGCTCGTAGGGGGAATTGGCACACTTAGCGGCCCAATCGTTGGTACCCTTATAATTGTGTGGCTCTCTCAGTTACTGCAGGACTTCCAGCAGTACCGGATGCTGATTTTCGGTCCTGCGTTAACACTCCTGATTATTTTTGCCCCGCGCGGAATTGTCGGAGCAGTGGCAACCTGGAATATGAACCGCAAGCTGAAAAAATATCCGAACTATCAAGGAAGGACTAGCCGCGGCAGGAATGATTCCTACACCCAAAGCGAGATTGTTCCTGAAAAACAGGTAAAGGAGGGCTAGGAATGATTTTTTTAGAAACAAAACAGCTAACGAAAAGATTCGGCGGGCTCGTGGCCGTTAACAATGTGGATTTTGCCATAGAGCAAGGAAAAATCAATGCCATCATTGGACCTAACGGTGCTGGTAAATCTACCTTTTTCAACCTGATCAGCGGTTTTCATCCTCCGACCTCAGGACAGGTTATTTTCAAGGGACAGGATATCACCAAACTGCCTTCTAATAAAATTGCCGAGCTTGGAGTAGCACGGACGTTTCAAACGACCAATTTGTTTGAGCAATCCACAGTTTTGGACAACGTCATCGTAGGCCATCGGCTCAGAACAAAGTCTACCCTGGTTGACGCGATTTTAAGAACGCCGCGTTTAAAACGGGAAGAGGCCCAGTGCCGCGAGAAGGCGATGGAAGTATTGGAGTTTGTCGACCTGGAGCATATCGCCCATAAACCGGTCGCAGGGTTAACCCAGGAGGAGAAAAAACGGACTGCGTTTGCCCTAGCCCTGGCAACTGACCCGGAAATTGTCTTTTTGGATGAACCAGCGGCAGGGGTAAATCCCGATGAAACGGAAGGTCTGGCGCAGTTAATGAAAAAGATGGTTAACAAAGGGATTACCGTGTGTCTGATTGAACACAAGATGCAAATGATTATGAAAATCGCCGATAAAATCATGGTATTGAACTACGGAGAAAAAATTGCCGAAGGAAGACCGGAGGAAATTCAAAATAATGAAATGGTGATAAAAGCTTATTTGGGAGGGAGTGCCAGTGCTTAAACTTACCGATGTCTCTGTCAAATACGGAAGCTTTACCGCCGTTCATGACATTAATATTGAGGTAAATGCAGGGGAAATCGTCGTCCTGCTGGGTTCCAATGGTGCCGGAAAAAGCACCACCTTCCGGACAATCAGCGGATTGAACAGGCCGGCAGTTGGTGAGGTTTTGTTTGAAGGGAATAAAATTAATCGCCGCTCGCCGGACCAAATCGTTCAAATGGGAATCGGCCAATGCCCGGAAGGCAGGAAGCTGTTCCCGGCGATGTCTGTCGAGGAAAACCTGCGGATGGGTGCGTTTGTCCACCGCCGAAAACGGGATCAGATAAAACATTCATTGGAACATGTCTATGAGTTATTCCCAATTTTACAAGAAAAACGCCACGATGCCGCAGGCTCTTTGAGCGGCGGGCAGCAGCAAATGGTTGCCATCGGCAGGGCGTTAATGTCCAAACCAAAGTTAATGCTGCTTGATGAACCATCGGTCGGTCTTGCCCCGTTAATCGTCGAGCAAATGTTTGAGGTTATCCAAAAAATTAACAAGGAAGGGACAACGATACTGCTAGCGGAGCAAAACGCCAATGCCGCATTAAAAATTGCCGATAAAGGCTATGTGTTTGAAAATGGGACGATCGTCCTGGAGGGCACATCAGCACAGCTGTTCTCCAATGATGAGGTCAGAAAGGCGTATATCGGGGCTTAGCAGGCAAAGCAAAGTCTTTTTAAAGGGGGTGATGAACAAAGAATTCATCACTGGCGGTTTCTGAAGATTTTTTTGAATAATAAAAGGGGGAAAACCAATGAAACGAATGAAATCACTATTTATGTTGGGTTTTATTTTCATCATGATTTTCAGTTTGGCCGCATGTAACAGTACATCTGAAAAGCCGGCAAACACCAAACCATCCGCTGGCGGCGGTGGCGGCGACACCAAAACAGAAGAAGCAGGAACAGTCAATATCGGTTATACCGGCCCGCTGAGCGGACCAGCAGCCTTTTATGGCGAGCGTACCTTAAACGGGGTTAAGATGGCCGTTGAGGAAATTAACGGTGCGGGTGGTATTGAAGTTAGCGGCAAGAAATATAAGTTTAATGTCGTGTCACTTGATGACAAATACTTACCGAACGAAGCAGGAGCCAACGCCAAGCGTCTTCTGCAGGAAAACAAAACACCGATCATTTTTACTCCGCACAGCGGTGGTGTCTTTGCCCTTCAAGTATTCAACAAGCAGCAGGATAAATTTATTATCGGCGCTTACACAAGTGAGCCGAAAGTTTCCGAAGTTGGCAACGAACTCACAGTTCGAATCCCTCCTCGTTATGATGGGTACTTGAAGCCGTTTACTGATTATTCTATGAAAAAATTCGGAAAGAAAATTGCGTTTCTTCCGACCGCTTCACAATACGGTAAAGACTGGGCCGGACACTTGAAACCATTCTGGGAAAAAGCAGGCGGCGAGGTAGTATTCGAATCAGCCATTGACTTTTCAAAGGAAACAGATTTCTTTACGCTCGTAACAAATGCATTGAAAGAAAAGCCAGATGTATTATTTATCGGCGGACCATCTGAGCCAACGGCGAAAGTGGCAAAGCAGGCACGTGAGCTTGGCTTTAAAGGCGGCTTTATCGTAATGGACCAGGCAAAATTTGATGAAATGAAGGCTGTAACTGGTTCCTACGATTTGCTAAACGGTGCGATTGGAGTTATGCCATTGCAAGATTCCAAGAATAGTCCAGCGGTTCCAGGCTTCATTAAAAAGTATCAAGAAAAATATAAAGAGATTCCAGGTTCTGAAGCTGGTTTGAACTACATCGGCATGTATATTTTTGCGGAGGCAATGAAAGCGGCTGGTTCCGTGGACGATGTGGATAAAATTATCGGTGCTATGCAGCAAGGTCTCGATAACGTTCCGGATGACGTAAAAATCTATCAATTTGATAAATTTACCGGCGGCGGCTTTGACGGAGACTTGGAAGTAGCTGCAATCGAAGACGGCAAGGTTGTTCCGATCAAGGTAAAATAATTTCGGCAATACATTACTGGTTCCCCTTGGATGATAGTTTTCAAGGGGAACTTTTACGAAAAAAAAAGCCTCCTTTATCAACAAAAGGAGGGCTTAACAACCATTTTAAGAAGGTTTGCTGCATAGGCTTCTGCAATTTCCTCGCCAGTTTGCGGGCCGTCATGGTTATACCAATGCCGGATTGAGTTTAAAGCACCGAGAATAATCATCCGGACCATTTTAATATCTTGAATCTCAAACACCTGTTTCTGTATTCCTTCTTTTAGAATCCTATCAAAAAAGTGGGCATACATTTTTTGGGCATCCAGCACTTCTTTTAACTGTTCATCGGTAAACTTTTGCGAAGGTTTATCCATAATCATAAACATCGATTTTTCTTCAATGGATAGCAGGATGTGAGCTTTAATGGCACTCTCTAGCTTATCAATCGGATTGGTATCACTGTCCGCTACTTCCTCGATTTTTTCAAGGCTCAATTCCATAATCATTTGATGGCAATGATAAAGTATATCATCTTTATTTTTAAAATAATAATACATTGAACCTTTCGTCATTAATAGCTGGGCGGCTATTTCTTCCATTGTTGTGCCATGATATCCTTTTTCGGCCAGAACAGCTGCGGCAGAACGCAGGATCTCTCGCTTTTTCTTGGCAATTTTTTGTTCTCTGAACGAAGCCATTTTTTATCCTCTCCAATGAAGCTATTTATGAATATTATACTAAAAGCTAGAGTAATAGTATAGAAGTCTAGGATAAAAATTAAACGCAAATTTAAATAATAAATCAATTGTTAAATTATCTAAAAATTGGTATTATTTTAATAGTTGGAAATGCTAACAAAATACCGTTTGGAGGGTACATATGAAAAGCTGGAAGGTCACAGAACTTGGCGAACCTCGTGATGTATTAAAAATCATGCAATTGGAAGTGCCGGAGAAACAGGAAAATGAAGTGTTAATTAAGGTAAAAGCAACGGCACTCAATTTTTTTGACATTCTTCTCTGTCAAGGGAAATACCAAGAAAAACCGCCGCTGCCATTTACGTTTGGTTCAGAGATTGCAGGTGTTGTCGTAAAAGCCGATCAGTACAGTACTTTCCAAGAAGGGCAGCGGGTTTTGGCACTGCCAAAGATGCCTAATGGAGGGCTGGCGGAATACATATCAGTTCCCGTAAACTTAGTTTATCCCATTCCAGAATCGATGAGTTGGAATGATGCCGCGGCCCTGTTTATTACCTATCATACTTCGTATTATGCCTTATATAATCGCGCCAATTTGCAGAAAGGTGAAGTGCTGCTTGTTCATGCGGGTGCTGGGGGAGTCGGTTCCGCAGCGATTCAGCTTGGTAAAGCAGCGGGGGCATTTGTGATTGCTACAGCAGGCGGCCCGGATAAAACGAAAATTTGTAAGGAACTGGGAGCGGATGTGGTCATTGATTATTTGCAGGAGGATTTTGTTGAGATTGTAAAAAGGGAAACTGGTGGAAATGGGGCAGATGTCATTTATGACCCGGTAGGCGGGCATGTGTTTGACAGGTCACGGAAATGTATTGCCTTTGATGGCAGACTTCTGGTCATCGGCTTTGCCGGCGGGGAAATCCCCAATATTCCCGCCAACCATATCTTAATAAAAAATTATTCCGTTGTCGGCGTTCATTGGGGCCTATTCAACCGTTTAACACCTGAGAAAGTTACCCAAGAACATGGTGAACTGATGAAACTCTACGTAGAAGGAAAAATAAAACCATTGATTTATCAAGAGTTTGATTTTGAGGAAGTACCAAAAGCCTTGGAATTATTGGCAACCAGAAAAACCTGGGGCAAGCTGATAATCAAACATTAATTTATCGAAAAAGGTGATTCAACATTGCTCAATGAAATCGGAGTTACAAGAGTAACCATTCCACTGCCATTCCGCTTGAACCATGTCAATTGCTTTTTCGCCCAAGGGGAAAAGGGCTGGACAATTATTGATGCCGGTTTGAACATTGATGTGTCCAGGGATAGCTGGCAGCCTATTATTGAAAAACATGATGTCAAGGACATCATTATAACCCATTACCATCCGGACCATTTCGGCTATGCCGGAACCCTGCAAACATTAACAGATGCAGAGGTTTGGATGACAAAAACAGATGCTGCTGCCGGTTTAACAGTTTGGGAGCCACAGTCCGCGATGTTGGCCGATGAGTATTACGATACTTGCGGCCTTCCCGGCAAGATTTTATCCAGAGCGTTAACAACTGATGAAAAAAGCTTTAATGCGAAAGTAAAACCATACCCTGAAGTGAATCATTACCTTGAAGAGGGAATGGTAATCCAATTTGGAAAATTACAGTACGAAGTTATTTTTACCCCTGGCCATTCCGATGGACTAATAACCTTATTTAACAAGGAACATAGCATCCTTTTCTCTACTGATCATATTCTGCCAAGAATATCACCAAACATCTCTTACTGGTTTCGAGGCGATCCCAATCCGCTTGAATCATTCTTTCACTCTCTTGAAAAAATGAAAGTACTGAACGCTGATTACGTCATTCCGTCCCACGGCCATCCGTTTCGAAATGCAAATAAGAGAATAGAAGAATTACTCCACCACCATCAGGAACGGTTAGCGCAAACATACGAGGCGATTAAACATCCTGCCAACATCTACGAAGTGAACAGCCATCTTTTCAAAAATTTAAACACCCACGAAACCCGGTTTGCGATCGGCGAAACCATTGCCCATCTTGAATATCTATTACACAACAATCAATGCCAAAAAAGCCTTATTAACGGAACCTGGTATTACAGAGCAATTTAATAACTATATAGGAGGAAATCACTATGACTGAATTAGTGCATCTCGAAAAATCCGAAGGAGTAGCCATTGTTACGATTGATAACCCGCCAATGAATGTCTTAAGCAGGCAGGTAACACAGGAACTTGGAGAGGTTTTTGCGGCCATCGCGGAGGATTCTGATGTAGTTGCAGCGATTTTAACGGGGGCCGGCAGCAGGGCGTTTATGGCGGGGGCAGACATTAAGGAATTTCCGCAATCATTGGGACTGGAAAAAGAAGAGTTTAAGAGAAATAATGGTAAGTCACATGAAATATTGAACTTTATTGCCGACATTCCTAAACCTACGATTGCCGTGTTAAATGGCCTTGCGTTTGGCGGCGGCTGTGAACTCGCGTTAACCTGTGATATTCGAATAGCTGAAGAGCATGTGAAGGTTGGGCTGCCTGAGATTAAATTGGGGCTATTCCCTGGCGGTGGTGGAACGCAGCGTTTACCGAGATTAGTAGGTTCATCGAAAGCAAAGGAATTAATGTTTTTAGGGGAGCCGTTATCGGCAGAAGAGGCTCTTAAAATCGGGCTTGTTAATCAGGTTGTACAGAGCGGAAAAGGGATGGAGACTGCCCTTTCCATGGCAAAAAAAATGGCGGGCTATTCCTTACAGGCGTTAAGCAGAATTAAGGAAGCAGTAAACAAGGGAACCGATACATCATTTGCCCAAGGAATGGAGATAGAGGCCGAGTTGTTTGCGCAAGTATTTGGTACAGAAGATGTAAGAGAAGGGGTTCAGGCATTTATTGAAAAACGGCAGCCTTCCTTCAAACACCGTTAATTTTAACGATTTCATTTCTGAATGTAGTTTAACAATTTAAAAGAGTTGAATGGAGGAAGAAGGAGATGGATTTTTCGTTTACAGAAAATGAATTAGCGTTTCAACAAGAGCTGCGGGCTTGGCTTGAGTGCAACCTGCCTGAGGGTTGGCTGGAAGGAAAACGGGTGATGCCGGAGGATGACAAAGGATCATTTTTAAGAGAGTGGCAGGCTAAGCTTGCGGAAGGCGGATGGGCAGGAATTTCCTGGCCAACAGAGTATGGCGGCAGAGGTGCCACGTTAATGCAGGAGGTTATCTACGAACAGGAGATGGCAAGGGTAAAAGCACCACCGGCATTGAATATTATTGGAACGGCCATGGTCGGCCCGACTCTTCTGCAAATTGGAACACATTATCAAAAGGAGCGGTATATCCCGAAAATTTTAAATGGGGAAGAGAATTGGTGTCAAGGCTACTCGGAGCCAAATGCCGGTTCTGATCTTGCTGCAATTCAAACAAGGGCGGTTAAACAGGGGGATAAATGGATTATCAACGGGCAGAAGATTTGGACGAGTTTTGCCCATTTGGCTGACAAGTGCTTTTTGCTTGCCCGCACTGAAAATACCGGAAAAAAACATGAAGGCATCACGGCTTTTCTTATCGACATGCACCAGGAAGGTGTGGAAACACGCCCAATCCGTTCCATCAATGACAACCGTATTTTTAATGAAATGTTTTTCAATGATGCCATCGCCTATGACCGGGATGTTGTCGGCGAGGTGAATCAAGGCTGGAAGTCCTCTTTGATTTTGCTGAGCCATGAACGTGTCGGTGTTGCCAGACAGACATTCAGACTGCAAAAGCTATTTGAAGAATTGGTAGATTTGGCTAAGTCATTGAAAAAGAATGGCCGGCCGCTCGCCCATGACCCGCTGGTTCGGCAAAACCTTGCCATTTTCCGGACTAAAACAAAAGCTATTCTTTTTAACTATTATCGCCACTTGACCAATACGATACGGACGGGACGTCCGGGTCCGGAAGGCTCAATGGATAAGCTTGCTTCAAGTGAATTGGGGCAGGAAATGCTGGCATATGCGATGTCACTTCAAGGCGCATCCGGCACCTTGTGGAAAGAAAATTCGCTGGTGGACCCAAGTTGGCAGCAGGAGTATCTCCGTTCCTTTGCTTATACCATTGAGGGTGGGACTTCGGAAATTCAAAAAAATATCGTAGCAGAACGGATTATGGGATTGCCAAAAGATATTAAATATTAAATCAAATGTGGAGGTGGGATTATGGATTTCGCATTAAATGAAGAACAGGTAATGTTTCAACAAACAACCCGGCAATTTTTAGAATCAAAGGGTGATTTGGGTATTCCAAGGGAATATATGAACGGAAATAAACAGGTGCTAGATGAGTTATGGAACGGTTTGGGCAATCTCGGTTTTATGGGTATTAATATTTCGGAAACTTACGGCGGGTTGGGTCTTGGGTCTCTGTCATTAGTTCCTATTTTAGAAGAAATGGGGCGTTGTGTGGTGCCGGGTCCCTATCCAGAAACCGTAGCTTTCGCGGTGCCGCTGTTAGAATCTTATGGGTCAGAGGAGCTGAAAAATAAGTACCTGACGGAGGTTGCCGAAGGTACTCGCAAGTTTTCACTTGCTTTGCTCGAGGATAGCGGGGAACTTTCACACTCCGCTATCCAATTGAAGGCTGAGCAAAGAGGCAATGAGTATGTTTTGCAAGGTACAAAGATCCTTGTTCCGTTTGCTGATAGCGCAGATACGTTGATTGTTCCGGTACGAACAGGCGGAGATGTTCAGGGGGAATTTGGAATTTCCTTGCTGTTAGTGGATTGCCGTCAAGAAAACATAGTGATAAAGGAATTGCAAAGCATTGATGAGACGAGACAGCTATTTAATGTAACGTTTAACAATGTAAGGGTACCAAATACTCAGTTGTTAGGTACAGAAAACGAGGGCTGGTCCCTATTACAGGATGGTCTAAATCATTTAAATGCAGCCTTTTCTTCAACAATGGCAGGAGGTATTGATCGTGTGGTAGCGATGGCAACGGAATATGCCAAGACGCGCGAACAATTCGGCCAGCCAATTGGCAGGTTTCAGGCAGTCAAACACCGGATTGTCGATATGAAACTGGCGCTTGAAAGCGCCCGGTCATTATCCTACTACGCCTCATGGGCAGTCGAAAACAAGGCTCCAGAATTGGTGGAAGCTGTCTCAATGGCCCGCTCATTTATTAGCGAAGCCTATATTAAAGCAGCAGGAGCCAATATTCAAATTCATGGGGGTATGGGTTTTACGTGGGAATTTGATTGCCATTTGTTCCTTAAACGGGCCCGTTCACTGGAAAATCATCTTGGTTCACCCCAATATCATCGCGAAAAAATCGCAGATGAACTGAGGTTGTCTGAGGATGTCCTTCCCGAAATGTTGATGTCATAACCGGATTTTTTAAAAAGGTAAGACTGCCGGAATGGGGCCTTACCTTTTTTAAAGTCATTTAGAAACAAGGAGGGATTGGTTAGTGAACGGGAAAACAGTTATCATTACTGGCGGCGGCAGTGGGATTGGGAAAGCTATGGCCCAGAAGTTTGCCAACAAAGGGGCAAACGTCATGATCACCGGCAGGAATGCCGAAAAGCTAAAAAATGCGAAAAGTGAAATACAAACCTTTGAAGGCCAGGTTTTAGATTTTGTAATGGATGTGCGGATCCCGGAAAATGCACAAGCGATGGTGGAAGCTGCAAAAGAAAGGTTTGGAAAAATAGATGTACTCGTTAATAACGCCGCCGGAAACTTCATTTGTGCCGCTGAGGATCTAACGGTTAATGGCTGGAATGCGGTCATAAATATTGACCTTAACGGGACCTGGTATTGTACGCAGGCAGTTGGCAAAGATTGGATTGCTAACAAGCAAAGGGGCAGTATTCTTAATATTGTCGCCACGTTTGCCTGGGGAGCAGCGCCGGGAAATGTTCATGCGGCAAGTGCAAAAGCCGGAATCCTAGCGATGACGCGGACCCTTGCGGTGGAGTGGGGGAGAAAATATGGAATAAGAGCAAATTGTATTGCCCCAGGGCCTATCGAAAATACAGAGGGAGTTGCCAGATTAATAGACTCAGGAGACGGTTATCAAAAGGCCATCAATCAAGTCCCGCTTAAACGTTTCGGCAGAGCAGAAGAGATTGCAAATCTTGCTTACTTTTTGTTATCACCGCAGGCAGAGTATATAAATGGGGAATGTGTCGCGATGGATGGAGCACTATGGTTAAATAACTCCGGACTCAAAGAAGTTTAGGATTTCTGCAGGCTATAGTCTTTAGTCGAACCTCATAAGGACAAAACCGCGCTCATAAGAGGTGAAAACACCTTTTGGTTGTAAAATTTTGGAATCACAAAGACAAAACGATTAATAAAAGCAGGCAAAATGTCTTTAAGCGAGGTTCTTAAAGACAAAACAGTGCGCAAAAGAGGCGAGAATGTCTTTGGGCTGTAAAATTATGGAACGCTAAAGACAAAACGACCAATAAAATCAGGCAAAATGTCTTTAATACAGCCTCTTAAGGACAAAACTGCGCTCAAAAGAGGCAAAAGTGTCTTAAGTCTGTAAGATTTTGGTAATCCAAAGACAAATTTGCAGTCTGAACATTAAAGTTACGTTACTTTGAAAAATAGGTGTGATTCCATGGCACCAATGCCTATGCCCACAGTTTATACTAGCAGCGGGAAACCCTTTCAAGAAAATAAAGTTATTTATGTATGGAGTTTTACGGTTTGGCTAGTGGTCATGAACACAACCATGTTTAATGTTGCCTTGCCATCAGTCCTTGCCGATTTTTCACTATCATCAACGGAGGCATCCTGGATTGTCTCAGGCTACTCGATTGCTTTTGCCATTTCAACATTAACATTTAGCAGGCTTTCGGATTTTGTTCCGATTTCCAGGCTGCTTTTTACCGGATTGTCGCTGCTAAGCGCTGCATCCATCTTCGGATTTTTTTCTACTCATTATTATAGTTTGTTAGCTGCTCGTATTCTGCAGGCAGCAGGGGCTGGGGCCGTGCCAGGACTGGCTATGGTTCTAGCCGGACGCTATATACCTGTTTCAAGACGCGGCAGGGCCATGTCATTTATCGCCTCCGCCGCTTCCTTGGGATTTGGTCTAGGTCCAGTAATCGGAGGCGGTATTACCCAATATTTGGGCTGGAATTTCCTCTTTGGTATTACTGGATTAGTAGTCTTATTCATTCCATTATATAAAAGGCTGCTGCCAATAGAGCAGGTAAAGGAAGGTCAATTTGATGTTGGCGGCGCTGCTTTAACTGGCCTAAGCGTAACAGCATTTTTACTGCTAACCTCTTCATTTTCTTATTTTATATTGGCGTTAACAATTGTCCTTTTTGCAATATGGTGGATTTATCTTCATCGGCAGTCTACACCATTTATTCAGCCAAAGCTGCTTAAAAATAGTCAGTATATAAAATTGATTACCATTGGTTTTAGCGGGTTTATCATTCATTTTTCAAGCCTTTTCTTAATTCCAATAATCCTCACCGCCGTTTACCATAAAGAGGCTGCAGAAGTGGGGCTTATTATCTTTCCAGGTGCTTGTCTTTCGGCGATTAGTGCTCAAGTAATCGGCAGGCTAATCGATCATTTTGGAAACAAATTAGTAATACTCCTTGGCCAAGGTTTACTGATATTCGCTGTTATCATGTTGGCATTTACTTCTACGATTTCTCCCTACTTGATCCTTGTAACCTACATATTTATGAGCACAGGTTTTACTGCACTCACTTCTAGCATATCAAATGAAGTGACTAGATTGCTGCCATCGTCGGAAATTGGGTCAGGTATGGGAATTGTCCAATTGGGCCAATTTATTGGCGGTGCATTCGGGGTGACTTTAACTGGGCTCTTGCTGACACTTCAACAAGGATTAGCAAATGAAAATATTTACCGAAACATTTTCCTTTTGCTCTCATTTATCTTCCTTAGTACATTTATCATCCTCATATCGTATTTCAGAAAGGCTAAACTTGCGCCGGTAAAAGAATTCCAAGTATAGGCAACAGGACAGCCGGTAATTGAAATGAAAAGGCTCTCAATATGGATGGAAGTTACTTTTTATCATAAAGGAGGAAGAATAATGACAACATCAAGCTTGCAAATGTCGCGTCAATTACTAGTAGGGGAATTAATTAGAAGAGTAGCTCACAAGACCCCAAATCAAGAAGCATTTATTTACGGTGATCAAAGATTGACTTATCTGGAGCTGGAAGAGAGGACATTGCAGCTGGCAGGCTGGCTCCAGGGGCAAGGACTGCAAATCGGTGATAAGGTAGGGATTATTTTTAAAAATAATCTCGCCTTTGTTGAGGTCATGTTTGCCGCCGCTTCTGCCGGATGTGTCAGTGTGCCAATCAACTTTAGATTGGTACAGGAGGAATTTATTTATATCCTTAATCATTCTGATACAAAGATCTTGTTTATCGAAGAAGAGTACCAAGAAATGATTCTATCAATTAGGAAGGAACTACCAAATGTCGAAAGGATTGTCGTTGTCGGGAAAGGAAATGTTCCGGAAATGGTTCCATATGATAGCATCTATGGAACAAATAGGCCCTATGTATCAGTTGACGGTCTAGTTGATGAAGATGACGCCTGCATGATTTGCTATACGTCCGGGACAACCGGAAAGCCTAAAGGAGCCGTATTAACACACAAAAATTTACTCATGAGCGCGACGAACAGCGTCATAGATTCCAAAATTGAGCATGGATCCAAACAATTATTGATTACACCGTTATTTCATATCGCCGGAGTTGGCAATGTGCTGATAAGCTGTTTGGTTGGCGGCCTGACTGTGATCCACCGAGACTTTAATCCGGTGGCAGTCCTTGAGACCATTGATCAGGAAAAGATTAATGGCTTGTTTATGGTGCCAGCCATGTGGAACCTGGTGCTGCATGTTCCCAATATTGAAGATTTCGATTTGACTTCGGTCATTAGGTGTTCAACAGGCGCGGCCATCTGTCCGCTGGAAGTGAAGCACAAAATGATGAAGTATTTTCACAATGGCGGGATCTTTGATGCGTTTGGCCAGACGGAGATGAGTCCTACTACTACTTGTCTTTTGCCGCAGGATAGTATTCGAAAAACTAATTCCGTGGGGAAACCGGCAATGAATGTGGAAGTGCGGATTGTTGATGAAAATATGAACGATGTTCCAGTCGGAGAAATTGGTGAAATTATTTACCGCGGCCCTACCGTGATGAAGGAATATTACAAAAATCCGGAAGCGACTGAAGAGGCATTCCGCGGCGGCTGGTTCCACAGCGGTGACTTGGTCCGCCAGGATGATGAAGGCTTTATTTATGTGGTTGACCGCAGCAAGGACATGATTATCAGCGGCGGAGAAAATATTTATCCTGCTGAAATAGAAGCGGCATTGCATCGGCATGAAGCCATTTTCGAGGCCGCAGTTGTCGGTGTTCCAGACCCGAAGTGGGGTGAAAGTGTCAAGGCATACGTTGTGTTAAAACCGGGAAGCAGCTTAACAGTACAAGGGGTCATTCTGCATTGTCAAAACCACCTGGCTTCCTACAAAAAGCCGAAATATGTGGAGTTTTTAAGTGAACTGCCAAGAAACACATCGGGAAAAATCCTGAAACGGGTGTTAAGGGAGCAGGAAGTAAACCTAAAATAAAGGCATTGCTGCCCAACCCGACTGTTTTAGCGGGTGGGCAGAGAAAAGAATGACCGAAAGGCGGGGGTCTAGTGACAGAAAAAATGGAAGAGGCGCTGCAGGCATATTTTGAATCTAAACTAACAGGGGCAAAAAACGTAGAAGTTCGGGACCTATTCCAACCCTCTGCCGGTTGGTCCGACGAGGCTTTTATCTTTAATGTCCACTGGGAATCCGCGAATGGAAAACAACAAAAAGGGTTTGCGGTTCGTAAACGAAATAAGGGCGGGTTAATGCGGGAAAACCGGAATTTTTATCAGCAGTTCAAGTTTCTCGACATTCTCAGTAAAAATAGTGACCTGCCTATCCCGGGTGTTCACTGGTATGAAGCCGACGAATCGATTCTTGGCGGACCGTTTTTTGTCATGGATAAGCTGCCTGGAAATAGTTTTGTTCCTTGGTCTAAACAGGGGCGGGATTTTTTCAAAGCAGCTCATGAGGAGGGAGACATTCCGGTTCAATTTGTTCAGTATTTGGCGAAGCTGCATCTGCTGGATTACCATGCCGCCGGATTTACCCAGGATTTTAGGGAGCCAGTAGGGAAATTCGGATTTATCGATGAAAAATTAAAAGATTTAGAGAATATGTACTATCGGTACCAAATCAGCCCGGACCCGGTAATGGTCGATGCCTTGGAATGGTTAAAGGCCAATAAACCTGCTCCCCAAAGGTATTCCCTGATACATAACGATTACCGGACCGGTAACTTATTATACAACGGTAACGAAATTACGGGGATACTCGATTGGGAGGCTGCGGAAATCGGCGACCCGTTGGCAGATATAGCCTATGTTTGTGCCAAATCGAACCGGATGGATTCACCCCTCTTGTGCTATCTATTAGACCGGGAGATGTTTTTGGAAACGTATAGCGAATTAACAGGTTTAAGTATCGAGGAACGTGTTCTTCATTATTATGAAGTATTTCATCAAGTCCGCTTTGTCCTCATTTCCCAGTCGGCAGGTACGGCTTTCGCTAAGGGAGAAACAAAGGACTTGCGGATGGCACGGCAAGGCTATCGCTGGCCGTTGATGCGGGGGATGGTCGCTGAATTACTAGGGTACTAGGAGGTAACAGATGTTCAATAAATCATTTACGATAAAAACCGTTAATGAAGTGATTAAAGATGTGATCATTCCTAATCTCTCAAATGACATGGCTAAGGAACAAGCTATTGCTATGCTTGCTGTTTTGAAAAACTTGGATACCAATACAGTCGAGAATACCAAACCGAAAGAACAGCTGAACCTATTAATCAAAGAATCTCTTAATGAGATTTTTCTAAAGATCCAGGAGGATGATGCCGTCTTTACCTGGGTAGAAGAGCTTCTGACTGCCATGGAGGATACGGATTTTAATGAGGATGTAACGGAAAAATGGAAGGAATTAAATGAGATTCAATGCCGGCTGCTTACCTTTTTATATAAGGAATGGGCTGTTCATCCAGGGGTTGAGGCACAGTATATTCACCCCTTCAGAAAAAAACTAAGAGAACAGCTTACCATTGAAATGGCTCTGGTTCGGTAAAAGCTTTGAGAAGAATGGGAGGGAAGTTGACGTTGAATGAGATTGAGCAAAGCTTTGGCATTAGTGAACATGTCTTAGAAATTCGCAACAAAGTTAGAAGGTTTATTGATGAGAAGGTAATCCCTGTTGAAACCATCATTGAAAAATGGGACGAACAAGGAGTAAGCACCCTTAAGGAATTACAGGCTCAGGCGAAACAAGAAGGAATCTGGGCGCTGGGACTGCCAACAGAAATTGGCGGCGGTGGACTCCAATTTATGGACTATGTATATATCAATGAAGTGATTGGCCGTTCCGAGGCAGCAATGGCGGCACTTGGCACCCATACGGCCCAGGATGGGACGATGTTAAATCTATTCGGAACAGAAGAGCAAAAGAAACGATGGTTATACCCGCTGGTCAATGGGGAAATCAATCCATCGGTAGGGTTGACTGAGCCTGATGTCGCCGGGTCGGATCCTACACTAATTGTATCAACCGCTTACCTTGATGGGGACGAATGGGTTATAAACGCCCATAAGTGGTTTACAACATTTGCAAATCACGCTGCCTTTACGACTGTTTTTTGTGTAACCGAACCAAATGATCCAAACCGTCATAAACGTGCTTCGATGATCATTGTACCGACTGATACTCCCGGTTACGAGATTGTTAGAGTTGTCCCAACGATGGGACATACTGGCGGAGGTCACTGCGAAATCCGTTTGACCAATGTCAGGGTTCCAAAGGAAAACCTGTTGGGAGAGCGGGGCCACGGTTTCGTCATAGCCCAAAAACGATTGGGGCCAGGCAGAATCTATCACTGTATGAGATGGCTTGGCCAAGCCCAAAGAGCGTTTGATTTAATGTGCCAACGGTCGTTAAACCGTTACGCCCATGGCTCGCTGCTATCGGAAAAGCAAATGATTCAAAAATTCATTGCGGACTCGGCAACTGAGATTCAGAGTGCACGGCTGATGACTCTTGAAGCGGCACGGAAAATTGACCGGGGGGAGGACGCCCGCATTGATATTGCGATGATTAAAGTGTATGGGGCAAAGGTGCTCCATGATGTGATTGATCGGGCAATTCAGGTTCACGGCGCATTAGGGGTTACGTCTGATACGCCGCTGGAAAAAATGTACCGGGAAGCCCGCTATGCCAGAATTTATGACGGACCGGATGAGGTTCACACCGCGACCATTGCCCGCCGTATATTACGAAAGTACCAACAAGAGGAAAGCTGGGACCCAGCCAATTTTTAAAGAATGAGGTGACTAAGTATGCAAGTAGTTGAATTTGAAACGTTAAAAACAGGTGTAAAAGATAAAGTGATGACGATTACCTTGTGCAGAGAAAATTTAAATGCGTTTAATGGGCAAATGTTAAATGAATTGCTTCAAGTATTGGATGTGGCTGATGCCAATGATGACGTAAGAGCGATTATTGTCACCGGTGACGGCAAGGCCTTCTGTGCTGGTGCAGATTTAGGGAGCGGTACCAGTACGTTTGAATATAAGGAAGGTTCCAGCGAGGAATTTCGCGATGGCGGCGGGATCCTAAGTTTACGAATCTATGAATTGAAAAAGCCGATTATTGCTGCGATTAATGGATCCGCTGTTGGAATTGGGGCCACGATGACCCTGCCAATGGATATTCGGATTGCATCCTCAAATGCCAAAATGGGATTTGTGTTCAGCAGGCGCGGCATTACCCCTGAAGCTTGCAGCGGCTGGTTTTTACCTAGAGTAGTAGGAATCAGCAAAGCAGCTGAACTGGTATTAACCGGAAAAATTATTCCTGCAGAGGAAGCGCTAAAAATTGGGTTGGTCAGTCAGGTCGTGCCACCTGAAGAACTGCTTCCGGCAGCAGAGGCAATCGCCAGGGAAATTGCGGAGAATATATCTGCCATTTCTGTTGCCTTATCACGACAGCTCATGTGGAAAATGCTTGGTGCTGACCATCCCTATGAATCTCATAAAATTGAATCGAAGATGCTCCAATGGATAGGACAGCAGGATGATGTCCGCGAGGGAATTACGTCATTTTTTGAAAAAAGAAAACCAAACTTTCCGATGAAAGTCAGCGCTGACATGCCCAGCTTTTATCCATGGTGGAAATCGAAAGGAGAAGCATAATGGACTACCAAGCGATTATCGTTGAAAAAATTGGCCGCATTGCCGTCATTACATTGAATCGGCCCGAAGCGTTGAATGCCGTTAATAGCAGACTATGGCTTGAAACCGGAACGGCATTGAAAGAATTCAATGACGACCCTGATCTTTGGGCAGCCATCATAACGGGTGCGGGTGACCGGGCTTTTTCGGCCGGGGCCGATCTGAAGGAGATCGGTTCAGGCGGTTTTTCCACAACTGAGGAAATGCAGGAATGGGGCTTTGCTGGGATCGTGAGGCATCATATATCCAAGCCCGTAATCGCTGCTGTTAACGGATTCGCCTTAGGCGGCGGGACGGAGATTGCCTTGGCCTGCGATTTAATTATTGCTTCTGAAAAAGCATCATTTGGCCTGCCAGAGGTAAAACGGGGACTGATTGCCGGGGCTGGAGGACTATTGCGTCTGCCAAGGCAAATTCCGCTGAAGGTGGCGATGCATGCCATCCTTACCGGCAAACCTATTACGGCGGAAGAAGCAAAGCAGTGGGGACTCGTCAACGAAGTGGTAGCCCATAACCAGGTATTGAATGCAGCGATCGCGCTGGCAGAAGAAATTATTGATAATGCACCGCTTGCGGTAAAAGCGAGTAAAGAAATTGTCTACAGAGGCTTGGATACAACCGTCGCGTTTCCACCAGAAGCGTGGTCGATCAATCAGGAATATGCGGGTAAAGTATTTGCCAGCCAAGATGCCAAAGAGGGGCCGCTGGCGTTTGCTCAAAAACGGAAACCAAATTGGACAGGAAAATAAATACAAGGGGGCTTTTTCGTGACTAAACCATATTTATCAGAAGAGCATGAAATTTTTAGAAAAGCATTCAGAAAGTTTTTGGACAAGGAAGCTTATCCATTTTTTGAAGAATGGGAAGAAGCAAAACAGGTTCCAAAATCATTTTGGAAAAAAGCCGGTGAGCAAGGATTTCTTTGTCCATGGGTGGATGAGAAATATGGCGGGTCCAATGCTGAT
Organism: Neobacillus sp. B24; assembly: GCF_055381825.1. Lineage (NCBI taxonomy): Bacteria > Bacillati > Bacillota > Bacilli > Caryophanales > Bacillaceae > Neobacillus > Neobacillus sp. B24. The sequence goes on from NZ_AP035777.1 coordinate 2,364,306, forward strand.
TTTGGCTATTCAGTTGTGATTACCGAAGAGTTAGATAAAGTAGGTGCAGGAGCAGGCGGCATTGGCCTTCACAATGACATTGTCATACCGTATATCGGCGAATTTGCCTCTGAGGAACAAAAGCAGCGCTGGCTGCCAAAAGCGGTTAGCGGGGAGATGATTTCCGCCATCGCCATGACCGAGCCTGGAACGGGTTCCGATCTGGCTGCCGTGAAAACGACAGCTGTTAAAGACGGAGATAATTATATTATCAATGGTGAAAAAACATTTATCACCAATGGTTTTTCGGCAAACTTTGTTATTGTCGTTTGTGTAACGGACCCGAATGCGACACCAAGGCATAAAGGCATCAGCCTCATTGTCGTCGAAGAGGGCACCCCTGGATTTAAGAAAGGGAAGAAGCTCCGCAAACTGGGGCAGCATTCCAATGATACGTCTGAACTTATTTTTGAGGACGCCGTTGTTCCAATGGAAAATTTGATTGGCGAAGAAGGCAAGGGGTTTTATTACCTGATGGAAAAACTGCAGCAGGAGCGATTGATGCTCGCCATCGGCAGCATTACAGCCTGTAAGCACATGCTGGATATTACCGTTGATTATGTCAAACAGCGGACAGCATTTGGCAAGCCAATCAGCAAGTTCCAGAATACCCAATTTAAGCTTGCCGAAATGGCGACGAAAATTAAGATTGGCGAAACGTTTGTTGACAAGCTGATTGCTGATCATATGGAAAAGAAAAATGTTGTGAACGAGGTTTCGATGGCTAAGTGGTGGCTGACGGATTTAGCCAAAAATGTGGCCACTGAATGCATGCAGCTTCATGGCGGCTACGGCTATATGGAAGAGTACGAGATTGCGAGAAGATACCGGGATGTCGCCGTTGGCTCGATTTATGCCGGAACCAATGAAATTATGAAAACAATTATAGCGAAAAACATGGGTTTGTAAGGTAGTGATGCACGGGGTGGTTCATTTTCAGACCGGCCCGGATTAATCCAATTTTTATTATGAGGGTAAGGGAGGAATAGTAATGAATCTATTTGAAGCTCTTGAACGGAATGCGAAATACAACCCTGATAAGCAAGCGATTATCTTTGGAGAAAACGTCTTTACCTATAAACAATACAATGAACAGGTGAATAAGATTGCCAACGCGCTCATTAGTTATGGAGTAAAGCGAGGCGATAAAATTGCCTTGATGATGAAGAACTCAGATGTATTCTGTTTTGTTTATTATGCCATTTTAAAGGCCGGCGGGGTGGCGGTGCCTGTTAATTTCCGCTTAACAGCGAAAGAGGCAAGCTATATTTTGGACGATTCCGATTCCATGATTGTCTTCGCTGATGAAGATTTGGCTGACGTCACTCAAAAAGCGGCGGAAGGAAACGACAAGATTAGGCTTCAGGTAATTGCGGATTCAACAAGTAAGGACAATCAAATGCTGCTATCTCAGTTTCAAAGTTCCTCTGTCGCAGACCCTCTGATTCAAGTATTGGAATCTGATGATGCCGAAATTCTGTATACCTCGGGGACAACCGGACAGCCGAAGGGAGTAGTTCTTGATCACCACCGCGTGATCCATGTTGCTCTAGGAACCATGATTATGTTTAAAATGGGACCGGAAGATCAATTGCTCCATATTGCTCCGTTATTCCACTGTGCCCAGTTGAATTTGTTCCTTGTAACCGGCACGACGCTTGGATGCACCCAAATCGTCCGGCAGGAGTTTAATCCTGTTCAAACACTAAAAGATATTGACCAATACAAAATCAGCTTATTCTTTGGGGTTCCGACAATGTATAATTTCCTGCTGCAGGTGCCAAACCGGGAGCAATATGATTTATCAAGCGTGAAGCGCTGCGGTTACGGTGCAGCACCAATGCCGACAGCTTTATTGAGGCAAGCAATGGAGATGTTCCAGACTGACCAATTCTTTAATATGTGCGGCCAAACGGAAGGTGGCCCAGGTGGAGTTTACCTTCTTCCGGAGGAACACAAAACAAAGTTTGGTGCCTCGGGAAAGGGCTCCTTTGGAACTGATGTAAGAGTCGTCGATGAAAACGGTGCAGACGTGAACCCGGGTGAGGTCGTGGAGTTTATTATCAGATGTGAATCTGTCATGAAAGAATACTATAAAAAGCCGGAGGAAACGGCAAAGACGCTGAGAAATGGCTGGCTTTATACCGGGGACCTCGCCAATATCGATGAGGATGGCTATATCACATTGGTAGACCGAAAGAAAGACATGATTATTTCCGGAGGGGAAAATGTATATTCCACCGAGGTAGAACATGTGCTATACAAGCATCCTGATATTTTGGAAGCGGCAGTCATCGGTGTTCCCCATGAAGTCTGGGGCGAAACCGTCGCAGCCGTGATCGTACCAAAACCGGGCAAACAAATGAATGAAGAAGAACTGAAGCAATACTGCCGCCAGGAACTAGCGGGATACAAAATTCCAAGAATCTACTTTCAAATAGACCAACTCCCACGAAACGCATCAGGCAAAATCCTAAAATACCAATTAAGAGAAAACTACAAAAGCACAGCGGTAAATTAAAGCCCAAAAATGAGTGCATGCACCAAGGTGTCCACCCCAGATGGACAAATTAGTAAAATTGTCTTTTTGTGGTGCCTGACACCTTGTTGAATTTGCGTTTAAAAAATAAATTAATTGTAGAATTATATGAAAATTGGTATTATTGGAAATAGATAGATTGCTTGGTTTGTTTATGTGATGTGAAGGGAGTGGGTGGATTTGGGTATGCCTTTGGAGGGGATTCGCGTTTTGGATTTGACGCGGCTTTTGCCAGGGCCTTATTGTTCGTTGATGCTGGCTGATTTTGGGGCGGATGTGATTAAGATAGAAGATCCAAAGCTGGGCGATTATGCACGCTGGGGGGACCCGAAGTTTGGCGGGATGAGCGCCATGTTTCATTCGTTAAATCGGAATAAGCGAAGCATGAGCCTGGATTTAAAACAGGAAGAAAATAAAGACATTTTCATACAGTTGGTGAAATCAGCCGATGTTTTAATCGAGTCGTTCCGTCCTGGGGTCATGGACCGTCTGGGCCTTGGATATGAGGAACTGAAAAAGCATAATCCAAAATTGATTTATTGTGCCATTACCAGCTATGGCCAAACTGGCCCTTATAAAGATATTGCCGGCCATGATATTAACTTTTTAAGTTATTCGGGTTTGCTAGAATTACAAGGGGAACAAAATCGAAAGCCGGTAAGCGCTTCCGTCCAGATTGGCGATATTGGCGGCGGCTCTTTAATGGCGGTTGTTGGGATTCTCGTAAGTATTATCGAGGCTAAAAACTCAGGGGAAGGTCAGTTTATTGATATTTCCATGCTGGATGGTGCAGTCTCCTGGATGCAAACGTCGCTCCCTTCTTATTTAGCGAGCGGGCACCTGCCAAATCGCGGGGAGCTGGTCTTAAATGGCGGCATGGCCTGTTACGAGACATACGAAACGAAAGATCAACGACATCTCTCGGTAGGGGCACTCGAAATGAAGTTCTGGAAGAATTTCTGCCAGGTTATCGGAAAAGAAGAGTTAATAAGCCAATTAAATGGACCGGCAGAAGAACAAGCTTTAATGAAAAGAGAGATTCAAGCTGTCATTGAAACCAAAACACTAATCCAATGGGTAGAGTTATTCGACGGCGTCGATGCCTGTGTTGCCCCTGTGTTAACAATGGAGGAAATGGTTGCTGACCCGCAAATTCAGCACCGGGGCATGATTGAAAAGGTGGACCACCCGCAATATGGAACACTCAAGCAAGTGGCCAATCCTATTAAACTATCAAGAACAAAGCTGAAAACAGTTCGCCCTGCTCCCCTTCTTGGTGAACATAATGATGAGATTTTAGAAGAATTAGGACTACTTAAACCATTAGAAGAATAAGTATGTTTAGTCCTGTTATTTTACTATATTTAGGAGGTTTGAAGTATGAGAGAAGTTGTCATTGTTGAAGCAGTACGTACCCCTGTTGGAAAGAGAAAAGGATTGCTTGGTTCATCCCGCCCGGATGAGTTGGCTGCAAAGGTTTTAAAAGAAGTGGTTAACCGCGCCGGAATCTCCCCGGATCTTGTGGAAGATGTTATTTTGGGCTGTGTCAGCCAAGTGGAAGAACAAGGATTAAATATTGCCCGCAATGCTGCCTTAATGGCTGATTTCCCGATTCACGTACCGGGAACGACCATCGACCGCCAATGCGGATCCAGTCAGCAGGCGGTTCATTTTGCATCACAAGCGATCTTGAGCGGTGATATGGATGTTGTCATTGCCGGCGGCGTGGAAAGCATGACAAGAATCCCTTTGGGCGCTACCCGCCGGGAATCTGGCTGGAGCGAAGAATTAACCTCCAAATATGAAATGATCCATCAAGGATTATCTGCAGAGCGAATTGCCGAAAAATGGGGCTATTCTCGCAGCAAGCTGGACGAATTCTCGCTTGAGAGCCACCGCAGAGCCATTAAGGCACAGGAAGAAGGCCGGTTCGACCGAGAAATCATGCCGCTTGAAGTAAAACTGGCAGATGGCTCGACAATCACGGTGACACAGGATGAAGGACCGAGAAGGGACACCTCGATTGAAAAATTGGCTTCCCTTAAGCCTGCGTTTACACAAGACGGAGTCATCCACGCTGGAAATTCCAGCCAAATGAGCGATGGTGCGGCTGCGCTGCTGTTAATGTCACGAGAAAAAGCAGAGGAATTGGGGCTTAAACCGCGCGCTCGAATTGTTGCTCGCTCGGTAGTGGGTTCCGACCCAACATTAATGTTAACCGGCCCTTCGATTGCTTCCAAAAAGGTGCTCGAAAAAGCGGGACTTACCATTGATGACATGGATACTTATGAAGTAAACGAGGCGTTTGCACCAGTTCCAATGCTCTGGATGGACGAACTTAAAGCAGATCCTGAAAAGCTTAATCCGAACGGAGGCGCTATTGCATTAGGTCATCCATTAGGTGCATCGGGGGCCCGGTTGATGATCACCATGCTGAATGAACTCGAAAGAAGCGGCGGCCGCTACGGTTTACAGGCGATTTGTGAAGGCGGCGGCATGGCCAATGCCACGATTATTGAAAGAATAGGCTAATATAAAAGGAGGTTATATATATATGAAACTAAATGGCATCGTAGCAGTAGTTACCGGAGGCGCTTCGGGTCTCGGAGAAGCCACTGTCGAAAGTATTGTGGAAAACGGAGGAAATGTCGCCATTTTTGATTTACAGGAAGAAAGAGGCGCGGCTTTAGTTGAAAAATTTGGCTCAGACCGAATTTTATTTGTCAAAACAAACGTAACGAATGAAGAGGACGTAGCCAATGCCGTAAATCAAACGGTTGAAAAATTTGGCGCAATCAATGCATTAGTGAACTGTGCCGGAATTGGCGCGGCTGAAAAGACTGTTGGCAAGGATAAGCCTCATGATCTCGGCACTTTCACAAGAGTCATTAGCGTCAATCTAATCGGAACCTTTAACGTGCTCCGCTTGGCAGCGGAAAAAATGACCCAAAACGCTCCGAATGAAGACGGCGAAAGAGGCGTCATTATTAACACTGCTTCTGTTGCTGCCTTTGATGGCCAAATGGGTCAAGCCGCATACAGTGCGTCAAAGGGCGGCATTGTCGGCATGACACTGCCGATTGCCCGCGACCTGTCCCGGCATGGAATCAGGGTGGTGACAATTGCTCCAGGACTTATGGACACGCCATTATTTGCTGGCGCTCCTGAAAAAGTCCGCTTGGCATTGGGTGCAATGGTTCCGTTCCCTCAGCGTTTAGGTTACTCTGCTGAATATGCTCATTTGGCCAAATCCATTATTGAGAATCCATATTTAAATGGGGAAACTATCCGTCTGGACGGCGCGATTCGGATGCAGCCAAAATAATAGTTACCCTAACCTCCAGCGCATGAAGCTGGAGGTTTATTTTCAAACGAGATTTCACCTTAAAGGCAGGAGATATAAATGCAGACTACTACTAAAATTGTCGTTGCACCAGAAGACATCGATCAGCTTGGCCATGTGAATTACCTGAAATATATACTTTTTTTAGAAAAAGGTGTCAGTCATTGGTACAAACAGGCAGGAGTCAACTTTTATGAATTAAGAGAAAGAGACCTAGGTACTGTTGTGCTAAAAATGGATGTCTCTTATATTAAGGAAGCTAGATTGGGAGATACCTTGAATGTCACGACAACCCTAAAGCATGTTGGCAATAAAAGCTTTTCGGTAAAACAAGAAATCCATAATCAAGACGGTGTTCTGATCACCGAAGCAACAAAGACATTCGTCATGTTTAATACCGCAACAAGGAAAGGCGTCCCCGTAATCGAAGAGATTGCCCGTCATTTTAAATGCGCTCAATAATGCAAGATTACAACAGTGGCATCGCTTAATGCTTGCCACTGCTCTTATTAATAGATTGTGAGTACTCCAAAAACAACCGAGAAATTTGTCAAACGATAAATATTGTATATTTAGAAAATTTTGTATATATTAAAACTTGGTTACATACCAACTAGTTAGTACGAAAGGAAGTGTTTCTAGTCTTTTATAAAATGATAGCGTTTCCAAAACGCTATTTAAAAAAAGGTTTAGGGTTCCCTTATCGTCTATCATGTCATGGTAGTGAGAAAATTTTTGATGAGGAGAGGATTCAGTGAAACTAAAAGACCTGCTAGAAAAAAACATCGCCGACTTCGGCGAGTACCCGCTTTTATTTTTCAAAGAAAGAACCCTGACAAACGTGGAAACCAAGAATTTAGCCGACCAATTTGCGAACGGCCTTAGAAGACTGGGGATTCAAAAAGGCGACCGCGTTATGGTTTGTCTGCCCAATTGTCCGGAAGTCCTAATATCCTATCAAGGAATCACTCGGGCAGGGGCCATCATTGTTCCCGTCATGTTTATGCTGCATCCTAAGGAACTTCATTATATCGCCCTCAATTCCGGGGCAAAAGCAGTTATTACCTCCTCTTATGTACTTCAAAATGTTGAAAAATCACTGGAAGGCCTGCCGGGCAGACCGGAAGTCCTCGTGGTAGATCGTCCAACCGATAACCAAACTAAAAACTTCTATGATGTTATGGACCAAAGCAACAGCATTTTGCCAGATGATATCAAACCGGAAGATACCGCCGTCATTCTCTACACCTCCGGAACAACAGGAAATCCTAAAGGGGTACTATTAACCCATAAAAATTTATACTCAAATGCCGATAACTCGGCTAAGCATAATGAGACCGAACGCGGAACCACACTTGGAGTACTGCCGCTCGCCCATGTGTACGGACTAACCGTTTCCAATGTTTCATTTCTGACTGGCGGTTCGATCGTAGTCTTTTCTTCTTTTGATGTGAAAGAAGTATTGTCCGCCATTGAAAAATACAAGGTCAAATCATTTTCTGCCGTGCCGGCCATGATATACGCTCTCGTATCCTACCCGCAAGCAGACCAATACGATACGTCCAGCCTTGAATCAGTCGGTTCTGGCTCAGCGCCGCTTCCAGTTGCACTGCTGCATGCTTTTCAGAAAAAGTTTGGCGCCCAAGTATACGAGGGCTACGGTTTGTCTGAGGCAGCACCAGTCGTTACCGCGCATCGAAAAGGTAAGGAAATCAAACCGGGCTCTGTTGGAATCCCGATTCCTGGGGTACAAGTGAGAATTGTTAACGACCAAGGTGAAGAGGTACCGCGCGGCGAAGTAGGGGAGCTAATTGTCTCCGGCGATAATATCACGCCAGGATACTTCCAAAACCGGGAGGAATCAGAGCGGGTACTTCGCGATGGTTGGTTATACACCGGTGATGTGGCACGTCAGGATGATGATGGCTATGTTTACATCGTCGACCGCAAGAAGGATTTAATCATCCGCGGCGGTTTCAACCTCTATCCAAGAGATGTGGAAGAAATCCTGAATGCCCATGACAAAGTGGCCGAAGCTGCCGTAATCGGAATTCCGGATGAGCGGATGGGGGAGGAAATGGTTGCCTGTGTTGTGAAGAAACAGGATGCTGACGTCACCGAAGAAGAATTGATTACTTATTGCCAAGATCATTTGTCAAAACGGAAAACACCACGGCATATTGTCTTTCTAGAGTCTCTGCCAAGGAACGGCGTGGGCAAGATTCTAAAGACGCACTTAAGGAAAACAGCAGCGGACATTGTGGTTCGGTAACAGATTTTTTCACATAAAAGCTCAAAGAGAAGGGAGATTTTTTGATGGAAAAAAGAACAATTTTGACAACTAGTAAGCGGGGGCTGCTTGAGGATTCTTTCCCGTATCGCTTGTACCAAAAAGCCAAGAGGGTGGGAACTTGGAACCCGGCAGACATTGATTTCACAAAGGATGCGGCAGACTGGAAGAATATGACTGATGATCAGCGTGAGGACATTTTAAGACTTCTGTCACTGTTCCAAGCCGGTGAAGAAGCCGTCACGTTGGACTTGCTGCCATTGATGATGGCGATTGCCAAAGAAGGACGGCTTGAGGAGGAAATGTTCTTAACAACCTTCCTATACGAGGAAGCAAAGCATACCGAATTTTTCCGCCGGGTATTGAATGCGATTGGTGAAACAGGGGATCTCTCGCATTTCCATTCCGATACTTATAAAAAAATATTCTATGAGATTCTGCCAACAGCAATGGAACGGCTGGTGACGGATCAATCTCCAGAGGCCATTGCCGAAGCATCGGTTGTCTACAACATGTTTGTCGAAGGAGTTTTAGCCGAAACGGGATATTTCTCCTTTTATAATTCATTAGAAGCCGCTGGTATTATGCCGGGTCTAATGGAAGGGATCGGTCATTTAAAACGGGATGAGTCAAGGCATATCGGTTACGGAACATTTCTCCTGCAACGACTAATTTGTGAACATCCAGATCTCTATGATTTCATTACTGCCAAGATGGGAGAACTGGCTCCGTTATCGATTCAGCTCAACCAAGATGGGATCCAAGGAAAAGAAGTCAGTTCTTTCGGCGGAAACCCAGATGATGTGATGAATTTTACGATGAAGCAGCTGGCCGTGAGAATGGAAATCTTGGCCAGGGCGCGCGGCAAGAAAATTGAAGAGATTTATAAAGTAACAGAAAGCGAGATTGGGGTTCTATAGTTTAGCCTCGTCAGCGGTCAGCTTCGGACAAAACCAGGAGAAAAACCAGTCAAAGTGTCCGCAGGAAAGCCTCCTGCGGACAAACCTAATGTAAAAACTGGTCAAACTGTCCGCTGGACGGACAAGCCTAAAATTTTGAAGATTAAAAGGAGGAATAAGTCATGACAGTAAATGTTGAGGTGCAGACATTTCCCAACTTTATTAATGGACAGTGGGTCCCATCGTCCAGCAATGAAACATTTGATGTGTTCAATCCTGCAACCGGCGAGCTGGTTGCAAAGGTAGCAAAAGGTACGGTTGAAGACGTGAACACCGCTGTAGCAGCAGCGCGCGAGGCGTTTGCCCAAGGTGATTGGAAAAACATGAAACCGAAGGACCGGGCCAATGTCCTTTATGCGATTTCTTATAAAATCGCCGAGCACGGTCAGGAATTGGCCTACTTGGAGGCAATTAGCTCAGGAGGAACGGTTCGCCGCATCGGAGGCAGCGATATTTTACAAATGGTCGACCTATTCCAAACGCTCGCAAAATTCACACTCGAATATCCATTCTCCGAGACACTGCCAGTTCCGCCATTCCCGGGGCCAGCGCAAAACTTTATTTGGCGGGAGCCAATTGGGGTATGTGCAGCAATCACTCCATGGAACTATCCAATGGTCATCGGCTGCTGGAAAATCGCTCCAGCATTAGCAATGGGGAACACCATTGTCATCAAACCGGCAAGCTACACTCCGCTATCGACACTGAAACTGGCGGAAATTATTTCTGAAGTCGTACCGCCTGGGGTCATTAACGTAGTGGCTGGTCCTGGAGCAGAGGTAGGCGAGGCGCTCGTCAGCCATCCGCAGGTTGATAAGGTTGCCTTTACCGGTTCAACAGAAGTGGGCCGGAGAATTATGGGACTTGCAGCTGGCACCATCAAAAATACGACATTGGAATTGGGTGGAAAATCACCGAACATCATTTTGGAAGATGCTGACTTGAACCTGGCACTTCCAGGAAGTTTATTCGGGGTTTTCCTGCATTCCGGGCAGTTCTGCGAATCAGGTACGCGCCTATTTGTTCCAGATAAACTCTATGACCAAGTGGTTGAGGGTCTCGTTGCATTAGCGAGCAAATTGAAACTCGGCAATCCGCTTGATCCAGCAACGGATATGGGACCGGTCATTTCGATGAAGCAAAAGGAAACAATCCTTTCTTACATTGAAACGGGGCTTCAGGAAGGAGCCACGCTTGCATGCGGCGGCAAGGAAGTGAAGGTCCCTGGCTGCGAGGAAGGCAATTTTATTGAGCCTACCATTTTCACGAATGTCACTAATGACATGAAAATTGCCCAAGAGGAAATCTTCGGACCAGTCTTGGCGGTTATTCGCTACTCTGAGGTGGAAGAAGCGATTAAAATGGCGAATGACACGATTTATGGCCTTGCTGCTGGCGTGTGGACCCGCGATGTCAATAAGGCATACGAAGTAGCCCGCAAGCTCCAGGCCGGCGTCGTTTGGATTAATGACTGGCATATGCTCCGTAATGACGCCCCATTCGGCGGCTATAAACAAAGCGGAATTGGCCGGGAGATGGGCAAGCATTCATTGGATGCCTATACCCAGGTGAAGCATGTGCATACGTCAATGACATCAGAACTTGAAAGACGCCCTTGGTACGGAATGCTGTTTGGCCAAAATTAATGGAGAGGTGAGATGAATATGAAAACGACATTATCGCAGTTCGGTTTGCGCACAGCTATTAATAGCGGATCCAATTCACGGGCAATGGTTCCTAGTCTTTTTGCCGGATTTGGTGCCAAGCGGGTTTTGCTTTTAAGTGACAGGGGGTTGGAGAAAGCGGGAGTTGTCGAAAAAGTCGCCTCCATTTTTGACCTGACAAATCACGGCAGCGGCCCGGAATTAGTCGGGATCTATCTTGACATTGCCCAGGATGCAGAAAGCAGCTGCGTCAATGCTGCGGTCCGTTATGCCAAGGAAGTTGGCGCGGATAGCCTTCTGGCTGTAGGCGGCGGCAGTGTCCTTGACACGGTAAAAGGGGTTAAATATGCTCTTCACAAAGGTTTGACCGATATTAAAGGAGCCATTCCTGGCGGATTTGTCTACGAATCGTTCCCGCAAGCAAGTTATATTCCGATTCCGCATATCGCGATTCCGACAACAGCCGGAACGGGGTCAGAGGTATCGCCGATTGCCGTAATTTATAATGAAGAAATTCAAATGAAAACGAACATCATCAATCCGTTCCTGGCTGCTGATGTCGCAATCTTGGATCCGGATTTAACAGTCGGCCTGCCGCGAAGGATTACTGCGTTTACTGGCTTTGACGCACTGACACATGCAATTGAGGCGCTTGCTTCACCAACAGCAACAGGTCTGACAGATGCCTATGCTCTGCATGCGATACGCCTGATTGAGAAAAACCTGCCTGTTGCCGTTGCCGATGGGGGAAATCTCAATGCCCGGATGGATTTGCTACAAGCGAGCTTAATGGGCATCACGGCCTTCAGCTTTGCCTTAAATGCGATCCCAGTTCATAATATGGCCCACGCTTATGGTGCCTTGTTCCGAATCCCGCATGGGTTGGCGAATGCCGTTTTCTTGCCGGTTGTAATGGAGCTTGTGCCACAGCTATACTTGCCGCGCGTGTTTGAATTAGCACAAGCACTCGATGTGGATGTGAAAGATGATAGTGCAGAAACAGCATTAGCCAAGGTCGTTGATAAAATCCGGGTGCTTCAGCATAAAGTTGGCCTGCCGGCTGATTTCAAAGAATTCGATCTTAGCGAGGAAGCGCTCCAAGCGGCGATTCCAGCGGTCATGAAGGACCCTGCCGCACTCAATTTCCCAATGCCGCCTGAATTAATCGCGGCAATTGGCCAGAGAGTAGTGCCGATTGGAGTAAAATAGTCAAACCTCTAAATGCTTACAAAGCCCATTAAGGTTAACATCTTAATGGGTTTTTTATTGAAATGTATGGAAATTTTTAGTTTAATTAAATAGACTAAGTAGTCCATTTAGAGGGGTGTACTAAGGATGAGCGAGATTCGAAAGTTGGCGATTGAGGAATTACCAGATTTTATAGAAATTGTTCTAAATGCCTATCCAGGTATTCGTACTCCTTCACAAGAAGTGAGGGATGGCATGCTTCAACAATTTATAGAGATGCAAACCGATGATAAATCCCGGGATTTATTCGGGTTATTCCGAGGGGGCAAACTGATCGCCGGGATGCGCATCCACTATTTTCATATGAATCTTTTTTCAAAAATCATCCCTGTCGGCGGTGTCGGGCTGGTGGCTGTTGACCTCATGCATAAAAAAGAAAAGGCGGCCAAGGAGTTAATTCAAGGCTTTCTGGACATGTTTTTGAAACGTCGGGTTAATATGGTGCTGCTCTACCCGTTCCGTCCCGATTTTTATAAAAAGATGGGCTTTGGCTACGGACCGAAAATCCATCAATATCGAATAAGCCCGGAAAGCTTTCATATGGGGACGAGCAAGGCAAACCTGCGATTTTTAACGCCGGAGGACAAAGAAAAGATAAAAGATTGCTACAACCGCTATGCCAGGTCCACCCACGGGATGTTTTTAAAGACCCAGCACGAACTGGATGCCTTGTTTAAAAATCCAGCAAATAGATTCATTGGCTTTGAGTCTGATAACGAGATAAAGGGTTATCTATTATTCTCTTTTGAAAAAAAGAGCGAAACCAATTTTACCCACTACGATCTCCAGATAAAAGAACTGATTGCTGAGACACCGGAGGTTTTATCAGAGCTTAGCACTTTTCTCCAAAGTCAGGCCGACCAGGTTCATCAAATTGTTTGGAATACACAGGAAGACAATATTCATTACTTAATCAGTGACCCCCGCAATGGAAGTCATAATATGATTCCGAGTGTTTACCACGAAACCAACATTTCCGGGGTCGGACTGATGTACAGGTTGATTAATGCAAAAGGGATATTTGAAGATTTAAAGGAACATGACTTTAACGGCGTCAATGTATCCTTGAAATTAGCGATTAAGGATTCGTTCCTGCCGCAAAATCAACAGGAACTTGTACTGCACTTCAATGAGGGTAAAGTGAAAGTCAGCGATTCTGAGAACTACGAAGTGGAAATTTCCCTAGATGTATCGGACTTTTCATCGCTCCTGATGGGGGTTGTCAGTTTTAAAGACTTGTATGTGTTTGGTCGTGGAAAACTATCTGACCTTGCTTATTTGAAAACCATCAATAGGCTTTTTTCAACACTTGAAAAACCAAAATGTATATCTGCATTTTAGGGGGAAGAGTAAATGGAGATTATTTTTAAAAGATTAACAGAGTGTAAAATCGATGACATCATTACCGCCTGGAATCGCGGCTTTGAGGGGTATTTTGTGAAGATTGAAATGACCGCGGATATGTTTTTTCAAAGGGTTACTAACGAAGGACTGTCATTAAATCTGTCACTGGTGGGATTCTCTGGTGAAGAACCGGTGGCCATTGTGGTAAATGGCGTCCGTACGATAGACGGGAAAAAGACTGTTTGGAACGGCGGTACCGGGGTTGCTCCTGAATACCGCGGTAAAGGGGTTTCCAGGCTGTTAATGGAGGAGAATCTCAAGATTTATCAGGAAGAGGGGATCGAAGTGGCCACGCTGGAAGCAATTAAAGAAAACACAGCGGCAATTCGTCTTTATGAACGATACGGCTATGAAATTGTCGATCGGGTTGTTTTTGCCAATGGAAATTGGGCTGAAACAACGGCGGCAGATACGCGGATTAAAGTTAAATCAATCCGCCCGGAACAGCTGCCATTTCAGTCCTTCTATAAAGAAAACGTCCCTTGGCAATGCCAATGGCAAAGCGTAAGACCAGGGGAAGTACAGCTATATTACGACAAAGATGACAATCCACTTGGTTATTGCTTGTTTAGGAGAGTGTGGAACGGGGAGGGTGACCTTGAAAAAGTCATCATCTATCAGCTTGAGCTTTTTTCTGAGATAAATAGCAGCTTATTAGATGTCATTTTAGCATTCATTTCAGATGAGGAAAGTAGTCAAGTTAATATAATTACTGTAAATTTCAGTTTGTCGAACCCGGTGAGTCAGCTTTTATTGAATAATGATTTCCAGGTAGTTACCGAGCAGGTTGTAATGGAAAAATACCTATAATAAGTATAGCCTGGATCCTTTGGGGAATCAGGCTTTTTTATTTATATTTTTGTAAAATATTTATGAAAAGAAATAATTTCCACTATTCCATTTACCTAAGTATACCGATACTCTATTAAAGAGGAAGGTGAGTTTCGTGCAGGATAAGGACCTCGAAAAATTAGCCCAAATGATATATACACATTGTGGGCTTCGATATACAACAAAACTAACTGCCTTAAAAGATAAAATTTCAAAAAGATTAACAGAACTCAATCTCTCTTGCGCTGAGTACTGTGATTATTTAAACAAATTTTCTTTAGAATGGGATTATTTAATAGAGTTATTGACAATTAACGAAACCTATTTCTATCGGGAAGAACATCAATTAAATGAATGTTGTACCGTTGTTTTGCCAGCGATGAAAGAGGAATTTAAACATCGTCCACTTCGAATCTGGAGTGCAGCTTGTTCAACAGGTGAAGAACCCTATACACTGGCAATGTTGATTCAGGAAACCGGCAAGTTTCCAAAAGGATCGGTTGAGATTATTGCCACTGATATAAACAAAAAGGTTCTGCAAAAGGCACAGCAGGGTTGGTATCACCAGGGGTCATTTGCCTTCCGCAGGACACCTGAACGCTTTATGAGAAAGTTTTTCTACAAAACAGATAATGGTTATCAAATTCATCCATCTATTCAAAGTATGGTGAAGTTTCAACATTTAAATCTACTTGAACAAAATAATTATGCTCAAATAGGTGAAGTGGATATTATCTTTTGCAGAAATGTATTAATCTATTTTGACCAGGATACTATCAAACAAGTTATTCGAAGCTTTCATCAAACTCTTTCACCGAATGGATATCTGTTTCTTGGTCATGCTGAATCCATTACGGATATGGCTCTAGGGTTTCAAAAAGTAGACTCAGACAAGACTTTTTACTATCGAAAGGAACCTGATAAAGATGAAAAAGTACGGCGTATTAGTAGTTGATGACTCAGCATTTATGAGAAGGGCGATAAGCCAAATCATTGAGGGGGACCCACAGTTCTTTGTAGTCGGCATAGCCAGAAACGGGGTAGAGGCTGTTGAAAAGGTACTAAGACTTAAGCCAAACCTTGTCACCATGGACGTTGAAATGCCGGAGATGAATGGTATCCAAGCATTGGAACAAATAATGGAAAAGTCCCCCGTTCCAATTGTGATGCTAAGTTCCCGTACAGGAGAGGGAGCAAAAGAGACATTACAAGCGCTTGAACTTGGGGCTGTAGACTTTTTCTTAAAAGACCATCTAATAAAGTCTAGTGCCGATAGCGAACAGATTCGGGATTTTCATTATAGATTGAAAGGTATCGTAGAGGCTAAAATTACAAAAGACCATACAGAAGTAACTACACCAGTAAGGTTTTCACGGAAAATAAATAGACGAAAGACCGCTCTTATTTTTATTGGCTGTTCAACCGGGGGACCGTCCGCATTACAATCTATACTTCCACGATTTCCTAAGGATTTCTCGATACCTGTAGTTGTTGCTCAACATATGCCTCCTGGTTTCACAAAACCGTTGGCAGATCGCTTTAATAGTCTGTGCGCTTTAAATGTCGTGGAAGCCAGGGATGGTATGGAAATAAAACCTGGTTCTATTTATATAGCACCCTCGGGCTTTCAAACTCAATTTGAAAAGAAACTGGATGGGACTGTGATTTTTAAGATAGAAGATATGGTTGATATAAAAGCTTTATACAAACCATGTATTGACATTTCACTTAGCTCGGCCTCACCTATTTATACTGATAAACTATTATCCGTCATTTTGACCGGTATGGGATCAGATGGCACGAAAGGCTGCGGTGTAGTTAAGAAACATCAGGGCAATGTGTTCGTTGAGGCAAAGGAATCCTGTATTGTTTATGGGATGCCAAAATCAGTATTGGAAGCAGGCTATGCAGATGGCAAGTTTCCGCTATCACAAATGTACCAAGAGATAATTTCATTTATTGGCATTTGATGATACCTGTAGGATTGAAACGGGATAATAATGCGAATTTTCACCCCGTTCCCTGTTCACAAAAACTCTGAAAGGTGAAATGGTCATGATAGATAGCGAATTTATTAATTTTATTCATAATATTAAACATAAGACCGGTATTGACTTAGCGCAATATAAAGAAGATCAAATGAAGCGTCGGCTTATATCATTGTATAAAAAGCATGGTTATAAAAATTTTGGCCATTATTATGAGGGTATGGTAAATGATGCAATCCTATTGGATGAATTTTTGGATCATATGACAATTAATGTGACTGAATTTTTTCGAAATCACACACGATGGGAGGTTCTGCAAAAAAAAATTCTTCCACGTTTAAAAAGTGAAGGTCGAAAAATTAAAAGTTGGAGTGCTGCTTGCTCTACGGGTGAAGAACCTTATTCATTAGCAATGATTTATAAAGAAATGAAAATAGAACATTATGAAATTCTGGCTTCTGATTTAGACCAGAATGTTTTAGATAAGGCTAAAAGGGGTATCTATAATCATCGAACTCTACAGGATGTACCTCCTACTTACCAACAAAAATATTTTAACAAAAAAGATTTGTATTTTGAAATCTCTGACACTATCAAAAAAAGTGTGAAATTTAAAAAACAAAACTTATTAACAGACACTTTTGAAACTAATTATGATTTGATTGTCTGCAGGAATGTCATGATTTATTTTACTGAAGAAGCTAAAGATGAGCTTTATCGTAAATTTAGTGGCGCCCTCAGACCAGGTGGGGTACTGTTTGTTGGAAGTACGGAACAAATTTTTAAACCGGAGAGGTTTGCATTAGTGCCAGAAGATACATTTTTTTATAAAAAAGTGCCTTTTTGATATGCATTTTAATACAATAACAGAATATCAAACAAAATGATAAAAGTAGTAATAACCTAGTTTAATTACTAGAGTAAAATTCATCAAAAAAACACCATGACGAGAACGTCTAAATCAGGTATAATGTAGAAAAATGGAGAATTTTATCTTTATCTGTAATTAAAAAGGGGGTTACTGTTTGGAAATCACTCAAACTTCTATCAAAATAAATCAAATAGAGGGTGCAACCTCCGGTTCAAATAAACAAAGTGACCAAGATTACAATAATGCCTTTGACCAAATACTTGCAATGTTTGCAGCTCTTGGCCAATTGGCGCCAATAACTGGGCAACCAATAAGTTCTGATGTTCAAATTGGGAATAAAAGGGAGATTTCTGATTCTAATAATCTGAAAAGTCTGAGCGAGAATAGAATTTTGATGAACTCATCTACGAAAACTAAACAAGATGTAAATCTAATCTTGACTAATTTTCTTCAAGGATTGCAAGGATTAGATCAGATATCCCCCTCGGATCCAACTCAACAGCAACAGGAGCTTAAACTATTAATTTCTGATTTGCAATCGCACGGATATTTGAGTGGAATAGAGAATTTAGAAGGATTATTAAAAGAGTTCCCAACGACGTCAAATCAATTAAATGCAGGTTTAGAAACAGAACTTAAGTCTCTGTTTAACCTCAGCGAGTTCAAAGACACCGATTTATCATTTGATACAGTGCTTAATGACAATGAGAGTTCATACGTTGAAAAAAAACATGAACAAGCAATGGAAGCAAAACCACTACTAAGTTTAAACAAGGATGAAGTATTACTTTCTTCCTTTTCCAATCTTAAATCAAATATAACTGAGGAGGACTTGATTCCAGATTCGATTACCTCTTTCGAGGCAGGGTTAACAGAATCCTCCGAGTTGGCATTTTCTCTTGAGCCCAAAGTTCAAAATACTGGGCGATACGGTCAACAGGGACCCGAATCACCTGTTCCGACACTAACTGTTTCAGAGTTTGCCCCTGAAGTGAGTGAATGGATTGGGAGAAACATAAGGCTTTCCTCGGGGCAGTCGGGGAATACAGAAGCTAAATTTTCATTGTTTCCAGAACATTTGGGTCATATTGAAATAAAAATTTCATCTCAGAAGGGTCAGGTATCTGCACAAATTTTGACTGATACTTCATTGGCGAAAGAAGCGCTGGAATCACAACTTCCTCACTTACGGCAGGCGTTGCAACATCAAGGTATCATCGTGCAAAAACTAGATATTGTACAGCAACAGTCACAAATGGAAACAAACACATTGAATTTATCCTTTTCGCAAGGTGGTTTTACTTCATCTCAGGAGCAGCGAACCTTTTCTTTTAATCAAAATACATCAAATAAACAGAAAGAGTTTGTTCATCAGGATACAGAGGTTGAACCTGTCGTTAATACATATGGGAGAACTTCTCCATTTTCAGCCTCCAATATTGACTTTACAGCATAGGAAGGGGAAAGTTCTATGAGCAATTGGGTGGATATTAAAACTTTATCCAACAGCAATTCTGTTTTTAACAATGTCAAGCCATTTGAAGAAAAAAACAAGCTGGGTAAGAATGATTTTCTCCGGATACTGACTACACAATTATCGCATCAGGATCCTTCAAGTCCGCTACAAGATAAGGACTTTATTGCGCAAATGGCAACTTTTAGTTCATTGGAACAGATGACAAATTTGAACACCTCTTTTGAGAAATTTACCAGCCGCCAGATGAGCCAATATGCTGCTGTGATTGGAAAAGAAATAACATGGTCTTCGGCTGACTTAGCGACTAGGGTAACAGGTGTTGTAAATGGTGTATCAGTTCAAGGTGGCAGTTATTTTTATTTAGTTGGACCCGATAAAGTTCCGATGGAAAATGTTATCGAGATTAAGGAAGTAAAGCAGGAATCGAAATAATGATACAGGTTGGAATGAGGAGGAAAAACAAATGTTAAAATCGCTCTACTCTGGTGTATCCGGGATGAAAGGTTTTCAAACCAAATTGGATGTCATTGGTAATAACGTAGCCAATGTAAATACAGTCGGATTTAAGAAAGGCCGTGTGCTGTTTCAGGACATTATCAATCAAAACATTGCCGGTGCTACTGCACCAACTGATCAGCGTGGCGGTGTGAATCCAAAGCAAATTGGACTTGGGTCAAAGATTTCATCAATCGATACGATCCATACACCCGGTAGCCCAATGACTACCAATGTCGGTACCGATTTAGCCATTGATGGGGATGCGTTTTTTGTTGTTAGTCCCGATAAAGGCGCGGGCAATAATTATTTAACAAAAGCCGGCAATTTTACTAGAGATGCTAATGGCTTTTTAGTAAACTCAAATGGCTTTTTCGTAGTTGGTGTCGTGGAGGATGGAAGTGCTATTCCTGACCAAGTGGAAATTAAAATTACGGAAGATGAAAAAACAGGTCTTAAATTTACATCTTATTCTATCGACTCAGATGGTTATATCAATGTAGTTGATTCAGAAGGGAAAAATGGAAAATTAGCGTATGGACCGGTGGATACAAATACACCACCAACAAATGGATATTACTTAAGCCAGGATCCAGATTCAATTGAAAACATCTCCTTGGCAACTTGTGTTGTATTTAATCCAGGTGGTCTTAATAAAATTGGTAATACGATGTTTGAGGTAACAGGAGCTGCTGACCCAACTGGGGAGGCAGTCGTAAACCGGATTAAGAGTAACAGTGGGGGTTCAATTTCTGCAGGTATCCTTGAAATGTCAAACGCTGATTTGACAGAAGAATTTACTGAAATGATCGTCGCACAGCGTGGTTTCCAAGCGAATGCCAGAACTATCACAACTTCTGACTCTATTTTGGAGGAAGTTGTTAACTTAAAACGATAGGATAGCAGGAGGAGCCGCAAAAAATCGGCCCCTCTTTTAAAGGCGGGAGAACCCATGAAAGCTAAACTTAAATTAATTTTGATTACTTCCGTTATCGTATCACTTTTACTTGGTGGAGCAGGTTGGATTTTCTATAAACAAACCATAGCTAAAGAAAAACCAAAAGAATTAACTGCTGACGATATTGTAGCAACATTGGTCGAAATCGATCAGATTACCACTAATTTGAAATCTGGAGGTTTTGTTCAGCTCCGATTTAAGATCCAAACAAGTTCGGATGAAGCAAAAGAAGAATTAGAAAAAAGGGATTTTCAAATTAGAAATATCACACTACGGCTGATATCATCCATGACAGAAGAGCAAATAACCAGTCCGGATGGAATGGCCAGTTTCGAAAAAGAAATGAAAACCCAATTAAATAATTTGATGCAAAATGGGAGTATTGTTCAAATCTATACAACCAATAAAATAATTCAATAACTCAGGGAAGAGTTAGGGGGATGCCCTGTGGCAGATGTATTATCGCAACAAGAAATAGATGCCCTTTTATCGGCCTTAAGTAGTGGCGAACTGCAAGCATCCGATGTAGCAGAAGAAAAGGAAAAGGTCAAAGTATATGATTTCAGACGTGCGATGCGCTATTCAAAGGAACAATTACGGAGCATCATGCGGATTCATGAAAATTTTACACGCCTTTTAACTTCCTATCTATCAACCCAATTACGAACTTTTGTTCAAGTAGACATTGACCTAGTGGAACAAGTAAATTACCATGAATTTATTTCATCCATCCCTTCAAAAACTATTTTGAATGTCTTTGATGTAATGCCTATGGATGGAAAAATGGCACTGGAAATTGGTCCACAAGTAGCCTTTGCTATTTTGGAGCGGTTACTGGGTGGATATGGTGACCCGTCCGATAGAAATGGGGGACTAACAGAAATAGAAATGGTACTGTTAAGGAAAATTATTACCCGCTCATTTGACATGTACCATGAAGTTTGGAAAGACATTGAAAAAATAAATGCAAAATGGGAGGCATTTGAAACAAACCCACAATTTATACAAATTGCTTCGCAAAATGATACCGTAATTGTATTAGCTTTTCGTGTGACAATCGGGGAAGTTTCAGGCATGATGACACTTTGTCTTCCACATTTAATTGTGGAACCAATGCTGCCTAAGTTATCGACACAGCAATGGCTTTCTTCCAAGACGAAAAAAAATGCCCCGCAACAGGATAAAATCAAGCAAAATCTGGACAATGTTCAAATTCCTGTGATTGCTGAATTAGGCAGGGCGACCTTACCTGTTTCCGAGTTGCTTAATCTTCAAGTTGGAGATGTAATTGGAGTTGAAACAGGGAAAATACATGTAAAAGCCGGGACCTATACAAGATTTGTTGGAAATCCTGGAATTCAGAAAGGGCGTTTTGCGGTCCAAATCGATCAAGTCATTCACACGGAAGGAGAAGAACTATAAAATGAGCGACGGTTTACTATCCCAAGATGAAATAAATGCGCTTTTTAATCAAATGGAAACCAATACTGCTTTATCTATAGATGATTTTTTGAGTCCCATGGAGAAGGATGCTCTGGGAGAGATCGGCAATATATCATTAGGGAGTTCAACAACTGCACTTTCCACCTTACTAAATCAGCGCGTGGAAATTACCGCACCGAGCCTTACCGTCGTTGAACGGGAGAAATTGGAAAGCGAAATAACAGAAAAGCATGTCGCTGTCCACGTGGACTATACAGAGGGGATTCGCGGGAAGAACTTGCTAATGATTAAGGAGAAAGATGCAAAAATCATTGCCAATTTAATGATGGGAGGGGATGGAACGGAGCTCGAACCTGAACTTTCTGAACTTCATCTTAGCGCAGTTCAAGAGGCAATGAACCAAATGATGGGTTCTGCAGCTACCTCCATGTCGACCATTTTTAGTCAAAAGGTAGATATTTCGCCGCCTGATATTGATGTTCTCGGTTTCCCACCCAAAAAATTGGCAGACCTCGAGGACGATATTATTATTGAAGTTTCGTTCAGGTTAAAGGTCGGGAATCTGATCGATTCAAACATGATTCAATTTATTCCACTGTCTTTTGGCAGGGAAATGATTCATAAAATATTAAATCCTGGGGAGGCGGCAGCTGCAAGTGCAGTGGTTGAAGAGGTAAAAGTTCCACCAACACATCCTGTCTCGGCCAAGCCGGCAACTGCTCCAACATTTAACAAGGAACCGGACTTTCATTCGCAGCACCAGGTACAGGCAAATGCCAATGTTCAAAAAGTTCAATATGCCAGTTTTCCGGAAACAACAAGCTATAATACTGGAGGTACCAGAAATTTAGACTTGTTATATGATATTCCATTAGATATTTCCGTGGAATTAGGGCGTACAGAAATGCAAATTCGTAAAATTCTTGAATTGGGTCCGGGTGCTGTCATCCAACTAGATAAATTAGCAGGGGAACCAGTTGATATATTGGCTAATAACAAGCTGATTGCCAAAGGTGAAGTGGTCGTAATTGAAGAAAACTTTGGCGTGCGGATTACCGATATTATTAACCCTATCGAACGACTAACGAAAATGACGATGTAATAAGGAAAAAAGTATTGGAGGAGAAAGACAATGGCAAGAGTATTAATTGTAGATGATGCTGCATTTATGCGCATGATGTTAAAAGATATATTAACTAAAAATGGAATTGAAGTTATTGGCGAGGCTGTTAATGGCAATGACGCTGTAGACAAATACAAGGAACTACAACCGGATGTGGTCACAATGGATATTACAATGCCTGAAAAGGATGGTATTACAGCTGTTAAGGAAATCAAAGCAATACATCCGCAGGCCAAAGTGATAATGTGTTCTGCCATGGGACAGCAGCCAATGGTATTAGAGGCCATTCAAGCCGGAGCGAGAGATTTTGTAGTAAAGCCATTCCAAGCTGATCGGGTAATGGATGCAATTAACAAGGTGTTGGCTAGCTAATTTCATGTTTTTCCTATATTCTAAGAAAAATACAAACAGGGGAGGAGCCGGCGGTGACAGTAAAACTAGGTAATTGTAAACGATGTGGGAAGTTATACCTGCGAATGCGTGATTTTTGTGATGATTGTTACCAGAAGCAGGAAGATGATTTTCTTAAGGTAGCGGAATATCTACGTGACCACCCGGGGATTATCATTCAAGAACTTAGCGAAGAAACTCAGGTCTCAATCCTGCAAATTCGTCAATTTATTCTGGAGGGAAGGATCCTAGTTGGAAACTTTCCGAATCTCTCCTATCCATGTGAAAATTGCGGTACGATGATCCGGACAGGAAAAACCTGCGACATCTGTAATGACACACTCCAGCAGCTGAGTATGCAGAATTTACAGGAGGAGAAGGAATTCCGGCAAAAAGTATCCGAGCATCATGAAAAGAGAAACGCTTATATTACACATAAGCTATAGAGATTGAAAGGTGTTGTGACTTGGTCCAACACCTTTTGTAATGAAGTAAAAAAATTACCTTCATAGGATTTTCCCTATGAAGGTTTCTTATTTTCGAAGAATAATGATATTAACACGACGATTTGCTTTCATATTTGCAGGTGAATCGTTAGGGTATAAAGGTTTAAACTCGCCATATCCTGCAAAACTCAAACGAACAGGATCAATACTTTTAGTCTGCATATAGTGAACGACTGACAACGCTCTGGCACCCGAAAGTTCCCAGTTTGATGGGAACTTTGAATTGCGAATTGGTTTATTATCCGTATGACCTTCGATGGTAATAGAATTGTCTATTGTAGTAAACATCTCAGCCATTCCATCAAGAATAGGGTAGAAATTAGGCCGAATATTGTCGCTGCCTGAATCAAAAATGATACTATCTTTTAAGGTTATTTGTATGCCTTCTTTCATATCAGTTAAACTAATTTCTGCGTTTAAATTGTTCTGGTCAACGTATTGTTGCAGCATTGCCATTAAATCCTGTAATTTTTGTTCCTCGGCATTTCCTTCATTTCCTACCGTTTTTTCAGATTCTGCAGCTGGATTTGTTTGTTGTTGTTCTTTAGTGATACTTTTATTACCCGGTGACTGCCCGCCGCTGTTGGTTTCAAATACAGATACTGTATTAAAGGCCTTGTAAAGAGATTCCATCATTGCGTCCATTTTTTGTTTGTCCTCAGCTCGCATGGAAAACAAAACAATAAACAAGGCAAGCAGCAAAGTAAGGATATCAGCATAGGGAATCAGCCACGACTCATCAACATGATCTTCCTCGGGATGATGATTACGACGCTTTCTCCTGGCCACGGTTACCCTCCATATTCATTTCTGAATGATCATTTTTCTGTTCCACTTCATCAGGACTTAAATAGACACTTAATTTGTGTTCTAATTGTCTGCTATTTAGGCCTTCTTGAAGTGATAGAAGACCTTCCACCATAATTTGACGGATTTCCACTTCTCTTTTGGATAGTAATTTCAATTTATTACTCATTGGATGCCATAAAACATATCCCGTAAAAATACCGAGAAGTGTTGCAACAAATGCGGCAGCAATGGAATGTCCTAATTTTTCAACATCGGAAAGATTCCCCAATGCAGCAATTAACCCTACTACAGCTCCAAGTACACCTAATGTAGGGGCATAGGTACCAGCTTGCGAAAAAATCAAGGCTCCCTTACGATGTCGCTCTTGCATAGCACTAATTTTTTCCAATAAAACATCTTCGGTAAATTCAGTATCAGTAGTATCGATGATGAGTTCCAGACCCTGTTTTAGAAATTCATCCTCAATGCTGGGAATCTCATTTTCAAGGCCTAGTAATCCTTCTTTCCTTACAAGTGTTGCCCAATTTGTGAACATTTCAATAATTTCTGTTTTTGATGTAAGTTTTTGACTGCCGCCAAAAATAATTTTGATTAATACTGGGAATTTTTTTATTTCAGCCATAGGGAAACTTACGAATAGAGTAGCTGCAGTTCCTACGATGATAATTAAAAAAGCCGCCGGATTGACCAGTGCAGCAAGACTGGCGCCTTTTAACACCATACCAACTCCAACTGCCAGCACTGCCAGAACTATCCCTATCAGCGTAGAAGGCTCTTTCAAATTTATTCCTCCCTTATTTATGTAGAATAATATTTATGTATTTTAATTGTATTGGAATTCGAAAGATAAAACAACAATTTGTTTGATGGATATCAAAGAAATATAGGGGGATTTTTGATAGAAAAAAATACTATGAGAATATTGATGGATAATAATAAACTTATCCTATCAGTAACCGATAAAGAGAATAATAGTCTATTAATTTACAGGTCATTGTAGTTACACTACATAGTTTTTTTTGTACTACTTTATAAGTGGGGAGAGTATGGTATGGATTTAAATAGTTATTTGGAAATATTTATCGAAGAATCGAAAGAACATTTACAAGCCATCAATGAGGAATTATTGAAATTAGAAACTGAGCCTGAGAACACAGCAATAATTAATGAAATCTTTCGTAGTGCTCACACTCTCAAGGGTATGGCAGGCAGTATGGGGTATGAAGATCTTGCCTCATTAACTCATGAAATGGAAAATGTTCTGGACCTCCTCCGAAACGACAAATTAAAAATTACATCAAAAATAATGGATATTATATTTAAATGTGTAGATTTAATAGAAAAAATGGTTGAAAACATTGAACAAGGCGGTACTGGTGACGAAAATGTTACTGAAATTGTAAAGCAATTAGCTATGATTCATAATCCGTCAGGAGTATATGAATCTGTGATGGAAGAGGCAAAGCAAGAGGTTGCCGCTACAGCGACTTTGGAAGTTGATGAATTTCAGCGGTCCATCATTAATGAAGCTAAAAGAATTGGGAACAACATTTATCATGTAACAGTTACCATCGAAGAAAGCTGTTTGATGAAATCAGTTAGAGCTTATATGGTTTTCCAAGTGGCCGAGGAGCTTGGTGAAATTATTCAAACTAATCCATCAGTGGAGGAAATTGAAGAAGATAATTTTGGCAATTCATTCTCTATTTTGTTATTAACCAAACGTGATTCAAATGAAATTCAATCTCAACTATTGAATGTGTCTGAAATAAAAGATGTAGTTGTAATCGATGGAGTATTTCAGGATAGTGTTAAACCAAAAGAGAAGGTTGATACCTTTCAGGCAGAACAAGAAAAAACTCCAATCGCAAAGGATGAAAGTGAAGCAAGTAAGAAAAAACAACGGTCTAAATCTATTCGAGTTGACATTGAAAAACTCGATCACTTAATGAATTTATTTAGCGAACTTATTATAGATCGTGGAAGACTTGAACAAGTTGCTCGGAAATCACAGCTTCCTGACCTCAATGAAACGGTCGAGCATATGACCCGTATTTCAACAGATTTACAAGGCCTTATTCTTAACATGCGCATGGTTCCTGTTGAACAGGTTTTCAATCGTTTCCCACGTATGGTACGAGATTTGGCAAAGGAATTGAACAAGAAAATTCAATTGGTGGTTGAAGGTGCAGAAACTGAATTAGACCGCACTGTTATTGATGAAATCGGTGATCCGCTTGTCCATTTACTGCGAAATGCCCTTGATCATGGTCTGGAATCACCTGAAGAACGTTTGGCTAGCCAAAAACCTGAAGAAGGTAAAGTTTTGTTAAAAGCTTACCACAGCGGTAATCATGTTTTTATTGAAGTAAAGGACGATGGCAAAGGTATTAACCGCGAAAAAGTCCAGAATAAAGCGATAGAGCGGGGAATTATAACAAAAGAAGAAGCTGAAACGCTCACAGACCAACAAGTTTACGCATTGATTCTATCATCCGGATTCAGTACAGCTGATAAAATATCAGATATATCAGGACGCGGTGTAGGATTGGATGTAGTCAAAACGAAAATAGAATCGTTGGGTGGAGTCATTAATATTGATTCAACCCCTGGTCAAGGATCTACATTTCGAATTCAATTACCACTGACATTATCTATTATTTACGCAATGCTAGTAAAAGTACAGGAAGAAACCTACGCCATACCATTTAATTCTATTGTGGAGATTACAACAGTGAACAAGGAGCAAGTTTCCACATTGTACGGCCATAAAGTTATTCAGTTTAGAGGTCAGGTTGTGCCACTGGTGTATTTAGCAGACGTTTTCAAAGTTCCAGCTGTTGACCATGCAAATGATTTTGAACAGCTTTCCATTGTGATCGTCCGGAAAGGCGACAAAACTGTGGGGTTAGTGGTGGAATCAGTGTTGGGGCAACAAGAGGTAGTACTTAAATCATTAGGACACTATTTAAATAATCTTTATGCAATTTCAGGCGCGACTATTCTAGGTAACGGAGAAGTAGCGTTAATTATCGATGCCAACCAATTTATTGAATAGAAAGGGTGGACTTTTTAAATGGATATGGTAAAAATAGTCGCCTTCAAATTAGGAAACGAAGAATATGGATTAGATATCGATTATGTACAGTCCATTGAACGAATTCAGCAAATTAAAAGAGTTCCAAATGCTCCACAATATGTAAAAGGGGTCATTAATCTCCGCGGGAATGTCACTCCATTGATTGATCTAAAAAGCAAACTAAAACTTGGGGAAACAGAATTAACTGACCAAGCACGAGTTATTATTACGAAATATGAGGACATTGAACTTGGATTAATTGTAGATCAGACAAGCGATGTCATCGATGTTAAAGAGGATGAACTAGAGGCGGCCCCTTCAAGTGGGTTGGCGTCCGAATTTTTCGGCGGGATAGCCAAAATCAATGGTAGATTAATTATACTGTTAAAATTAGTAGAATTAATGAAATCAATGTAATCCAATTATATCAGTCTATTTAGAAAAGGAAGGGAAATGTATGTCCAATCAAATTACATTGCAGGATTTTAAAGCATTAGTATTTAAAGTTGGTCAAGAAGAGTATGGGGTTCATATTAATCAAGTTATTTCAATAGAACGAATGCAGGAAATTACACCGTATCCAAATCGTCCGATGCATGTTTTGGGGGTAACCACGATTAGAGACATCGTGACCCCCGTTGTAGATTTACGAACGGCAATTTTGGGAGAAACTCAACAACTCGTAGAAGATTCCAGAATTATTATTTTCCAAGTTCATGATAGAAATGTGGGACTCGTAGTGGATGCGGCAACCGATGTACTTGATATTGCATCGAACAGTATTCAGTATCCCAATCTGTTGGAAATGAAAGAGGTTTCTTATATTAAAGGAATTTCCAAGCTTGAACAAAGGTTAATCATTCTTTTAGATATAGAAATATTATTAGAGGACACAACTAACTTGGATGAATTGAAAGAATTAAAAAATTCTATTTAAAAACTTTTATTGAATGTAAAACTATTAGTGAGTATTTCAAAATTTTGAAGTATAATAGATTTAGGTTTTTGATAAATTTTGATAAAGATTTTGAAGAATAATCAAAAAAGTGGAGGTGCTGCTTATTGAAGATTATAGACCCGGTAAGAGTCAATATAAATGATTTTCGTCCTGCCTCAAATGAGCGTTCCTCCCAAAGTTCATTGTCTTTTCAAAAAATCATGAATACATATACGAAGGAATTGAATCAGGACCATCTACAGCAATTACTGAATGAAATAGACCAACAAGGCTTGCAGTTGAGTGAAAAACCTACGTTTAATGAATTAAGGAAATATAAAGAACTAGTTAAACGGTATATGAATGAGGTAACCAAAAATGGAATTGGGCTGCATCAATCTGAGAGTTGGGATCCGTACGGCGGAAACAAGACACTTAAAACAGTGCAAGTGTTGGACCGCAAATTAATGGAATTAACAGATCACATCCTGAAACAACAGAGTTCCGGACTGTCCATTTTAGAGCGGATCGGTGAAATAAAAGGTTTGTTGATCAACCTCTATACATAAATTAGCTTGGATAAGGGGTTGCCGACCATGAAACGGTTAATGAAAATTTTGATTATCCTGATTGTTGTTATTGTCATTGGAGGATTCGGCGGGTTTTTTCTCTGGGATCATTATTTCGCTCCAGATAAAGCCAAAGAAAAGTCAGATCCACCGACGATTGAAGAATTGGTAGCAAAATCAGTAGATACAGAAGATATAACAACTAACTTTGCAGATGGTGGTTATATCAAAACAAAATTCAAAATTATTACAAAATCCGATAAAACAGCAGAAGAACTTAAGAAACTACAATTTCTTGTTGAAAGTTCCATCATTAAAAGTATTAACCGGATGAAAAAGGAAGAAGCTGCAGGTCCGGATGGGATTGTATTAATTGAAACCAATATAAAAAACGAGATTAACCATAACTTGGGTGAAGACTATATAACTGAAGTTTTTATGGTTGATGAGTTAATTCAATCAAATTAGAGAGTTTTGAGGACGGCTCTGCAACATTTCAAGGGTGCCGTCTTTCTGCGTAATTATTGAACTAACCTTCAAGGTAAGAAAGGAGCATGTCATGATTAGAGGTTTATATTCAGCAGCTTCGGGTATGTTCGCCATGGAGCGAAAACAAGAAGCATTGGCGGATAATCTTGCAAATGCCCAAACACCGGGATACAAAAAAGATGAAACGTCACTTCGAGCTTTTCCAAAAATGTTATTAAACAGGATACGTGATTTCAACGAGGCTGGAAATATTCCCAGTTCGGGTGGGCAAAATTTGATGGCACAATCTGTTCCAGTCGGTGTCCTGGCTAATGGGGTTTATGCCCAGGAACGCATCCCTAATTTCGCGATAGGTACGCTGACACAAACAGACCAGCCATTGGACTTGGCTATTGATGACCAAAATATCCCGTTCCAAACTGTGAACGGACGGCAAGTGAAACCGGCTGCTTTCTTTGCCGTTGAACTTCCAGATGGTACTGTTGGCTACACAAGAAATGGAAAATGGGATTTGGATGCCAACGGAAATCTTGTCACAGCAGAAGGTTATCGAGTTTTGGGAGGGAACCATCAACCAATTCAACTTATGGCTAATCTTGGTAAAGAGGATATTCGAATCACACAAGACGGAACAATCATTGTCAAATCAAATGACCTTGAATTTAATTCTATTGGACAGGTTGGGATTTCGGTCGTTCAGAATCCACTGGAACTTAAACGCTTAGGCGGAAATGTCTATCAATCGGATAATCCAATTCCGTTTATTCAGGATGCAGGCGGAACAAATCCTGGCGTGTCCATTCTTCAAGGTTCTATTGAACAATCAAATGTGGACCCCGGACAAACAATGACGGAAATGATGTTAACTGTACGCGGGTATGAGGCCAATCAAAAGGTAATCGGCATGTATGATCAATCGTTACAACAGCTTTACTCTATTGGCAAAATTAACGGTTAATACTTAAAAGACAGGGGAAAGGGAAAATGAACACATCATTATATATTTCTTCCGGTGCTTTGCAAGCATATCAACAAAAGATTGATACTTCCGCCAATAACGTGGCAAATGTGAATACAGTAGGGTTTAAACGGAAAGACCAAAGCTTTTCGGAAATTTTAGCTTCACAAATAAATAATCAGGGCCGGGCAGGTCAAGAGGCTGGGAGGCTGACTCCACAAGGATTGCGAGTTAGTTATGGCACGAAGGCAGGTCTAACTCAACTGGATATGGAACAAGGTCAGGCGCAGGAAACTGGCAACCCTTTTGACTTAATGATCAATGGAAAGGGATATTTTCAGGTATCCTATTCTGCATCAAATAGCGGTCAACCAAATGAGATTCACTTTACAAGAGATGGTAGTTTTCACCTTAGTCCTGTTCAGGAAAAACCGGGAAAATATCATTTAGCCGATGCTAACGGTGGGCTTTTACTTGATCAAAATGGAAGCCCGATTGAACTTGACGAACAATTTGAAGTTAATATTGATACTGCCGGCCAAATTAAGTTAAGAAATAAAAACGGTCAAGGGGAATCATTTTTATCAACACAGCGGGTCGGCATGGTAGATATTAAAAATCATCATTTATTAAAGAACATGGGGGACAATCAATATATCATTGATACAGCTGTGCTGCCAAATGGGGCAACGGCCGCTAATTATACGAGGTTAATGAACACGGGAGAAATTCGAGTTTCTTCAGGTTTTTTGGAAGGATCTAATGTGGACCTAACAAAAGAAATGACGGACTTAATGACCTCACAGCGAAGTTTCCAAATGAACGCAAGGGCGGTTTCCTATGCTGATCAAATGATGGGAATTGCTAATGGAATATTGAAGTAGGGTGGGGTTAATACATATGAAATCAAGATTATTAAAATTTAAGATTAAGTTATCTAAATTACCAGTATTACAAAAATTAATTTCAACAATTTCAGTTAGAAAGAAATTATTTATTGGCTTTTTTTCTGTTCTAGTAATCTTAGTAGCTACCATAGCACTTGGCCATTTTCAGATGTTAAACGTTGAAAAAAAATATAGTAAACTTATTGATGACAAATCTAAGAAATTAATTTTGATAAGAGAATTGAGCTACGAAATCAAAAATGAACAGGCACATCTGAAAAGTTATTTAATGTTTGGTTACGAAAAGTCGAAAAAGGACTTTT
Organism: Neobacillus sp. B24; assembly: GCF_055381825.1. Classification (NCBI taxonomy): domain Bacteria; kingdom Bacillati; phylum Bacillota; class Bacilli; order Caryophanales; family Bacillaceae; genus Neobacillus; species Neobacillus sp. B24. Next base: position 2,395,926 of record NZ_AP035777.1, read on the forward strand.
CAGAAGCTCATAGCAATTATCTGAAGATTAGTAAAAGTTTAGCTGATAGCCTTGAAGAGCCGAAAGCAAAAGGGTATCTAAATGATTTAAATACTATTGAAAGAGAATATAATGTTTTCTTTAATCGGGTCTATGAATTGAATGAACAAAGTAAAACTGATGAAGCAATACAATTAGTTTCAATGCATGAAAGTAAATATTTAAATGAATTTGAAATAAAAACCGCTGAGTTCACCACTTTCCAACAAAAGCTGTTAGACAATGGAAAGCAAGAAACATCATCTGATGTTGATTCTGTCATTTTTATGCAGTTAATTTTAGGCATACTATCTGTTTTAGCGGGTCTTGCGATTGCTTGGTATTTAGGGGTGATTATCTCAAAACCGGTTTTTGAGATTCTTGATAGAGCAAAAAAAATAGCGGTAGGGGATTTGACTGGTCATAAGATTATCGTAAAAAATCGTGATGAATTTGGGGAATTAGCCGATGCTTTTAACCAAATGGCAAGTAATCTTCGCCAACTGATTCTACAAGTCAGTTCCAATGCCGACCAAGTTGCTGCTGCATCTGAGGAATTAACTGCAAGTGCCGAACAAAACACTAATGCTATTGAGCAAATCGCTTCGACAATACAAGAAGTAGCAAGTGGTGCGGAAAATCAAGTTCATGGTATACAGGAAGGCTCAGCTGCCATGGAAGAAATATCAATTGGTATTGGGCAGATCGCTATGAATACCTATCAGGTATCCCAATCAGCAATGCAAACATCCGAAGGAGCAGCAGAAGGAAATCAAGCTGTTCAAACAGCAGTTAAACAAATGAATTCAATTAACGATACTGTTGAGGGCTTAGCGAAGGTAATTGCAAGTTTAGGGGAGCGCTCAAAGGAGATCGGGCAGATCGTTGAAGTTATCACTGACATAGCGGGTCAAACCAATCTGTTAGCATTGAATGCTGCAATTGAAGCAGCAAGAGCCGGGGAGCATGGCCGAGGGTTTGCAGTAGTGGCAGATGAAGTTCGTAAACTCGCAGAACAATCCGCTAAATCAGCCCAACAAATTTCTGGATTAATTTCTATGATTCAAGCTGAGACGGAAAAAGCGATCCATTCCATGGGTCAAGCAACGAAAGAGGTTTCTCAAGGAATTAATGTCGTTAATACGGCTGGAAACTCGTTTGAACAAATTCATCGTTCAGTTAATGAAGTGTCAGCACAAATTCAAGAAGTTTCTGCTGCAGTTGAACAGATGTCTGCAGGCGTCGTCCAGGTGGACCAATCCTTTAAAATGGCAGCGGCAGTAGCCGAGGAATCTGCAGCTGGAAGCCAAAGTGCATCCGCCGCAACAGAGGAGCAGCTGGCCTCGATGGAAGAAATCACTGCATCAGCATCATCGCTTGCGAGAATGATGGATGAATTGCAGGAAGTAATTAGGAGATTTAAAGTTTAAAAGCTTTTATATATGAAACTCCCCTGGAACGATGGGGAGTTTTGGCTTTTTGTAAGTATTGATATTAAATTAAACTATAAAATTATAATTCCGATAAAATAAAATAAGGACTTTTTATGTGAAGGAGAGTGAATATCTTGATCACAAACAATACATTGCGAATATCAGGTCTTGCTTCGGGAATGAATACTGATGAAATTGTCGCAAACCTTGTAAAAGCTCAAAGCAGCCGATTAAATAAAATGCAACAATCGAAAACATTAGCTTCATGGAAAACCGATGCCTATCGTGACGTTAACAAAAAGGTCGATGAGTTCCATAAAGCAATGAGGGATTTACGATTGCAGTCTACTTTTAATAAACAAACTGTTAGCTCTTCCCAAGACAGTGTTGTTTCGGCCACGGTAAGTGGTACACCGACACAATCTTCCTATGAAATAACTGACATTCAACCAGCCACTCCAGCAAAAGCGACTTCCGTAAAGTTCTTTTTAAATGGTGGTTTAGATTTAGATGCATCAAAAAAACTTAGCGAACTAACAGATGATAATAATGATGGAAAAATATCATTAATAATCAATAGTACCCATTATGAATTTAGTACAGAAGATACGGTTGCATCAGTATTGGATAAACTGTCTCAGGCTAAAGTTGCTTCTTATTCATCAACGGAAAAATCTCTAACCTTTACAAATAGCACTACAGGACCAGCAGATATTTCAATTGGCGGCGATCAGAGTGTGCTTGAAGCTTTAAAAATACAAGCCGGATCTACTGGTACTGCCTCTTGGGGTACATATGATGTATCCATAGTTAAGGGAACCAATGCTGAAAAGGCAAGTATGAAAATTAATGGACTGGAGTTTCGCTCTGATTCAAATAAGATCACCTATGATGGTGTTACATTTGAAATTAAGTCCGCGATGGAAAGCGGTTCAGTCACAATTGCTACTACAAATGATACTGATGCGGTTTTTAATAGCATTAAAACTTTTGTCGACAAATACAATGATCTGATAGCAGATTTGAATGGAAGGCTCACTGAAAAGAAATATCGTGATTATCCTCCATTATTGGATGAACAAAAAAAGGATATGAAAGAAAACGATATTAAGCTTTGGGAGGAGAAGGCAAAAAGCGGCCTGCTATCCACTGATTCTACAATTAGTTCCTTTCTTGCCGAAATGAGGAATTCACTTTCTACCCCGGTAGGAGGAGTTCCCGAGGAATTTAATTCTCTTAAGGATATTGGCATTTCTTTCTCTTCAAGTTATCGAGATAACGGAAAATTAGAATTAAATGAAGAAAAACTGAAGGGGCTTCTGCAGACAAATTTGGAAGATATTAAGAAATTATTTTCCAATAAGGGAACGGGTGAAGCGGAAAAGTCAACAACAGTTACTGACAAAAATATGCATGATAAAAGTGGCTTTGGCTGGAGAATTTATGAACGGTTAAATGTAACTTTGACTGATCTAAGCTCGATTGCTGGGGCTCCAAGTGCCACAGTAGATACAAAAAGTTATATGGCAAAACAAATTAAATCGCTAGATACCAATATTTACAGAGAACAAGATAAGATAAATGCTTATGAAAACCGCTTGTGGAAACAGTTCACCGCAATGGAAAAGGCTTTATCTCAGCTTAATTCACAGAGTTCATGGCTATCACAACAACTTGGAATGTAATTTTTCTCAATTATAAATACAAGAAGCACCGTTTATCGTTAAGATAGGTGGTGTTTTTTGTTTGACAAACAAAGTAAGGATTTTTTACAGAAAAAAATTCAAATATTCTCTAAACAAATTTTGGGTAACACCGATAAAGTTATATAACAAGGGTTATTGGAGGATTAAATAAAAGTTGCTTAGAAGTATTAAACAAGAATGATAATCTTCCGATAATATAAAATACCAAGGTATTCCTTGTACAACACAATTTAGAAAATACGCTAAACATTTCTAGTTATCTCCCGATAATAAAAAATGAAACAACATGGAGGAGTGTAACGTGCTCATAATCGGAAGAGAAGTAGGGCAATCAGTGATCATCGATGATCTTGTAAAAGTTACTATCCTACATGATGGACTACAACTTCGGTTAGTCATAGATGCACCAAAAGGAGTTACTATTACCAGAAAGAAACCGAATGCGAAATTTATGAGGAATTATAAAAAAAGGGTTAAGGTTATTGGAGAAATCTTACATATCGGCGATTCAATAAAGATGTCGCTCCTCCAAACCGAATCCGGATTGATCCGTTTCGCAATCGATGCACCAAAGGAAGTAAACATCTGCCGTGAAGAACTCACTTGGAATCGAAGCCAATCTAAAAAACAAATAGTCCATAATTGCTGTTAGTAGACCCACAGGGTTTATTATAAATCATTTTTAAGGGTACAATCCCTGCCAATTAAAAATAAATAGGAGGAATTTAAATTATGCGTATTAACCACAACATTGCAGCACTTAACACACATCGTCAGTTGAATAGTGCTTCAAATGCTCAAGGGAAATCAATGGAGAAATTGTCTTCAGGTCTTCGGATTAACAAAGCTGGAGACGATGCTGCGGGTCTAGCAATTTCTGAAAAAATGCGTGGACAAATCCGTGGATTAGACCAAGCATCAAAAAATGCACAAGATGGTATTTCTATGATTCAAACAGCTGAAGGAGCATTGAATGAGACGCATGACATCCTTCAACGTATGAAAGAACTAGCTACTCAAGCAGCTAACGGAACAAACACAGAATCTGACCGAGGTGAAATTCAAAAAGAAATTAACCAATTGACTTCTGAAGTCAACCGAATTGGTAACACTACTGAGTTTAACACACAAAAGTTGCTTGATGGTGGTGCCGGTGCAAATAAAACAGCTCTAGGAAGTAATGAAGCTAAAGGTACGGCAGCACGTGGAGCAGTTTTACAATCTGTTAACCCAGATGCTGTAGCTGGAGGTAATTTTAGCTTAACCAAAGGAGACTTTGCTTTAAAAATCAATGGTGCAACTTTCTCTTTAGATGTAGACAATGATGCTTATAATGCAGATGCACTAACAAAAGCAGATGGAACAGCTGCAGGATTAAAAGCAGCTTTAGAAAGTTTGAAAACAGATGAATTAGGTGTTGCATTAAGTGAATTTGCAGATGTAAATGTTACAGAAAATGGTGTTGTTACAATTACTGCGAAAGGAACTGGCGATGCTTCTAATATCAGTATAGTTAAAGCATCAGATGGAGCAGCAGCAACTGCAGCAGAAGCTTCTAGCTTGCTAGGTGAACTTGGATTACCAGCAACAATGGATTTTGATGCTGGTGATACCATAACAGGTTCAAATGGAACTGCTGCAATTGTTACTGGAAACAAAATAGATGAAGCTACAGCATTTGGTACAGGTGCAAACCAAATTAATGCTGATACAGCTCAGGGCAAAAAATTTGATGTAACGGTTAATGGTGAAACATATTCAGTAACCTTAAATGATGCATCAATAAAAGAAACCAGTGGTTTAGGTTCAAGTAATGATTTGGATGGAATGGTGGTTACCTTAAATAAAGCATTAGAAACCGCTGTAGATAAAGACGGAAATACTGTCGATATCTCCTCCAAAGTCGTTGCAAGCAAAAGTACAGATAAGCTTGTATTCACTGGTTCAGGTGCAATTCCAGAGGACGGTTCAACACCTTCTGTAAAGATTTCTGGAGACTATGCTGCAACATTATTAGGTGGTATTTCCGATGGTAAAGATGCAGTAGGTGGAACATTTACTACTAAATTCCAAATTGGTGCTAATAACGGACAAAGTTTCCAAATGGATATTCAAGATATGCGTGCACAAGCACTAAATATTTCGGGTACTATTTCTGGTGGCTCAAATTCAGCTGTATCTGGTGCAAAATTCACGGCTACAACTAATGTGACTAACGGAACAAACAACGATGCAGTAGAATATGCCCTAGACGTATCAACTCATGAATCAGCTACAGCAGCTATTGAAGTTTTAGACAATGCAATTCAATCTGTATCGGCTCAACGTTCTCAACTTGGTGCATACCAAAACCGTTTAGACCACACAATCAATAACTTAAACACATCATCTGAAAACCTAACAGCAGCGGAATCTCGTATCCGTGACGTTGATATGGCGAAAGAAATGATGAACCAAACTAAGAACTCAATTCTTGCACAAGCAGCGCAAGCAATGTTGGCTCAATCCAATCAAATGCCTCAAGGAGTATTACAACTCTTGAGATAATTGATAAGAAGGGCGTCTAGCTTGGTAACGAGCTAGAGGATAACTGGGTGAATTGCTGGAACTTCCTAAAGCTTCATCAACCACAACGTAACTGGAAACGGTAAGCGTGATGGTGTGAAAATGATAAAGATGGAACAATGGATAATCAGCAGCCAAGCTCCTATGAGGAAACTCTGGAGAAGGTTCAACGACTAGAGAAAACGGTCTAAGGCGAAAGCTATGACTATGAATCTCGTAGGGCAGCAAATGCTGTTCGAAGTGCCCGGCTCCATGAAAAAACATGGATGAAGATATAGTCTATTCTGTAATCGAAAGATACAGTCGCAAAGCAAGCGAACCAACAACCACAAGGAGTTCTACAACTTCTTCGTTAATTTTAGATTTATGGAAGGGACTCTAGTTTTGCTAGGGTCTCTTTCTTTTTGTCTGTTTTAATACGTAATATAAACAGGAGGTGATAAAATGATTGCCGATTTTTCGGAGTTTACATACGGTTTTGCATTAACCCATGAGTTGATTAACATATCACCTCGTATCGTTCCAGTAGCACCAGTCTTTCCATCATTAATAGAGGAAGGAAGGGCAGGTGGAGGGTATGATGTAGGAATAGAATTTTCGGGATACCCCTTATTTCTGCAATTCAAATTAAGTGAATATATGAAAAATAGTAGCTCTAAGGAGTGGAATGTATATAATGCACCATATTATCGTTTTGCTATTCGTCCTCCATCAAGGTCAAATCAACATGACCTTCTTTTACAACTAGAACGAAGTCGAAGAAACGTTTTTTATGTAGCACCAGCATTTAATAAGGTAACCGAAATTAATGCCGCCTTTTTTACAAGTTCAGTAGCAAGTAATAGTGTATTTGTTCGTCCATCGGCAATAGGTAGCTTAACCGACAATAACGAGCATAATGTTGTTTTTCAACCGCATTCAAGTATTGGATACTTCTGTTCAACCCCTAAGAAGATACAGGTAAAAAATAGTAAAAAAATCACACAGATATTATTAAATGAGTTGAGAAAAGAAGATTATCTTGCAAATAAAGAAGATTTTATAAAGTTGGGAGAGGAATTGTTAATTATAGCTTCAGAAATAATGGGTGATAAATGGAAGGACATACAAGAAAACTATTTAACAAGAATACCAAATAAACCAGAACAAGTGGTTTCTTATTTTTCAAGACTACTGTTTAATTGTGCTTTTTACTTGATAAGGGATAAATAAGTATTTGATGTTCGTAATATTTATTTACGGTTATTCAGAAGGGCTATTTTTATCATTAATCGAATTGATAGAAAAAATAAGCATATATCATAATAATGAACTTCATGTTCATCAAAATGGGGCTTCTCTCTTCGGAGGGAAGTCCTTTTTCTATTTTGGAGGAGGAAATGTAATCATGAAAAATCAATCTGCAAAACGTGTAAACATTGTTAGCCTAAAGCTGGTGAAGGAATCGAGTATTCTTTACAAGAATCGTTGTGTACGAAGTCCTGAAGATGACTATCAATTATTGAAGCAGTTCTTAGGTGACGTGGATAGGGAATATTTTGTCGTTGTTTGTTTGGACACAAAGAATCAGCCAACAGCTATCAACATTTGCCACATTGGAAGCCTGAACGCAAGCATTGTACATCCAAGGGAATGCTTCAAGCCTGCCATTTTGAGTAATGCTGCTTCAATCCTTGTCGGATACAACCATCCCAGTGGCAAAAGCACTGAAAGCAGGGAAGATGTAGAGGTAACTAAAAGATTAGTTGAAGCAGGTAAAATCATAGGCATTGACGTTCTTGACCATATCGTGTTGGGTGATGGGGAGTATGTTTCTCTCAAAGAAAAGGGATACATTTGAAAGGAGTGGAAGTGATGATATATTTGGACTGGTTTGCAGAAACAATGAAAAAGACGTTTAATATTGAAGTCAAAAGAGAGGATATAGGCTATGAAGCTTATGATTTCTATCATGAAGAAATAGATGATTTGCTCATCCTAGCGGAACACTTAGAAAAGCTCCCTGACCCATTACTTATTGAAACACTGTCGTATGTGGATGATGAAGGGTATGAGTGGATTACTGGCTATCTACTGGAGGAAGGAACTAGAAGGAGGCTGTACGAGGTATGGATTAAGAATGGAGAACGAATTTCATGCGAGTTGTATGTGGATTAAAACAAACTACCAAGTAAATCTCACGACATTTCTTTCAGCAAACTTACGACAAAACTAAAAGGATTCAAATCATATTTAGCAGAATACATGAACGGCAAAGAATTGGAATGCTTTTTAGATGAAAAAACAGCCGACATTATTATATAACTGTCGTGAGCGGTTAAGAAAGGGAACTGGAAAATGAGTACAAAGAAAACGTAAAGGGCTATTGGTGTATGAATGAGTACATCAATAGCCTTTTTTCATTTATGGAGGAGAATCAATCGTGGAAATAGCAGAGTTTAGTCAATGGCTCTTTACAGAGGGGAAAGCAGCCAAAACAATCGAGTCGTATGTGAACGATGTCAAAGGGTTCCAATCATATTTGCAAGAAAAACTGAATGATGTTCCAGTCCTATCCCGCTTCTCATTTGTCAGGTACAAGGAACATCTGATGAAGGAGGGCTATGCCGTTTCAACCATCAACAAGAAGATTAATAGCCTAAAGGTTTACAATGATTTTCTAAGAACCAAAGGAGTTCTAAGCGAATCGTTTATTCAGTTAAAGCGGGATAAAATCAATATTGCTGCTGGAAGTGAGGATAATGTAGATGCACTTTCTGATGAACAGGTGGAACAATTGCTTTTTTATGTTGAAAACGGCAAGAAGGTTAGCACTCGTAACAAGCTGATAGTATATTTGTTGCTTTATACGGGTGTACGGGTTAGCGAATTAGTTTCAATCAAGATTGTAGACATTGATTTTTTGACGAATCAATTGGCGGTGATTGGCAAAGGCGGTAAGAGACGTGAAATCGGGCTTAGACAAGATGTGCTTCCATTAGTAAGGGGTTACATGAAGGAAGAGCGTTCTGAGTCTAATTTCAGCCATAGCGACTATTTGTTAGTGAGCCAGCGGGCAGAAAAAATGTATCGTGACGCAGTGAGGGATTGGTTAGCAAAGATTTCAATAGAACTAGGGTTCAAATTGCATCCCCATTTGTTTCGTCATATCTTTTGCACAAGGCTTTTGAAAAAAGGTGTTGACCTTACGACTGTAAGCAAGTTGGCAGGACATTCAACAGTAAATATGACGGCAAAGTTTTACATACAAACGACCAAGCAAGAGAAGATGGATGCGGTCAATCTACTATAAGGGCGGTGGAAAACAGTCTGTCAGATTACAAGCTTCAACGGCTGGAGATGCAGCTAATAACATTGATGTAAAAGTTCATGATGCAGTTAACGGCCTTGGATCAAATGCTATTAAACTACAAGTAGGTGCCAACTCATCTCAAAGCTTCAGTATTGATATAAATGATATGCGGTCAAAAGCTTTGGGAGTTGCGAACGGGGCAGGTGGCGGTAGTGCGGCACTTAGCGGATCAGGAGTAACTGCAGATGAAATTGCAAAATCTGCCAATGCTAAATTTGTAAGTACTGCTGGTTCCACTGATGGTACATCAAATACAAAGGATGAGTATGCACTAGATGTATCTTCTCATGAAACTGTGTCTGCAGCAATTACAGTTATCGATCATGCAATTGCAAGTGTTTCAAACGAGCGTGCTAAATTTGGTGCAAACCAAAACCGTTTAGAGCATACAATCAACAACTTGAACACATCTTCATAAAACCTAACTGCTGCGGAATCTCGTATCCGTGACGTAGATATGGCGAAAGAAATGATGAACCAAACGAAGAATTCTATTCTTTCTCAAGCAGCACAAGCAATGTTAGCTCAAGCTAATCAACAGCCACAAGGAGTTCTACAACTTCTTCGTTAATTTTAGATTAATTGAAAGGGACTCTAGACTATTACTAGGGTCTCTTTTTATTAAAAGAGTAAAGAAGCTGTTTGACAGGAGATTAACTAGATGGATAAAGAGGAACAAGAGCGGAAAAATTTTCTTTCTGGAAGAACAACTGGAATGGTGTAAGAAACAGGATGGTATCTTAGAAGAGATAGAAATGAAGCTTTACGAAATGAAAAGAATAGCTGAATATGTTCTTGAACTGAGCTTACTTCGTGGATAATTGACGAATTGAATAGTTAATTAAATGAATTGAAATGTGAAGTTCATTCTCTACAGGAGGAGTTACATTCTGTTGTTCATTAGAAGGAAAAGGTGGTGTTTTTCGTGGATGTAGCACTAACATCAATTGTATTAAACCAAGGACAAGTCGAGCAACAAGCTTCTCTATCGGTCATGAAAATGGCAATGGGAGATGCCAAACAGCAAGGAGGAGCCATTCAGAAGCTGATGAGTACAAATGACTCAGCGGCAATTCAACACGGAGCACAGCCACATTTAGGTGGAAGTATTGATTTGAAAGTGTGAAGGTAATTTTGGGAGTAGCCTGGACTGTGGGTTGCTCTTTTTCTTTTGGGGCAAATGGGGAAAATTGAATGTGCCCCGAAAGTCCACTTGGGCAGCTAATGTACTGAAAGGTGAGGAATGGCGAAGCGCATTCTCTAAGTCTAACCAGTAACTATTGAGTATTCAGATATATATTATAATCATAGAATGTACTTTTGTTCCATGGATACAAGGTGTTCAGGAAACAAGTGATCTAAGCCTCTACCTCAATCTTCGGGGTAGGGGCTATTTCTATTTTTAGGAGGAATCGTAATCATGAAAAATCAATCAGCAAAACGTGTAAACATTGTTAGTCTAAAGCTAGTGGAGGAATCGAGCATGCTTTACAAGAATCGTTGTGTTCGTAGTCCAGAAGATAGCTACCAATGTTGAAGCAGTTCTTAGGAGATGTGGATAGGGAATACTTTATCGTTGTTTGTTTGGACACAAAGAATCAGCCGACAGCCATCAACATCTGTCACAAGTCTAAACGCAAGCATAGTACATCCAAGGGAGTGCTTCAAGCCTGCTATTTTAATTAATGCTGCTTCAATCCTTGTCGGGCACAATCATCCGACCGGCAAAAGTGCTGAAAGCAAGGAAGATGTAGAGGTGACTAAAAGATTAGTAGAAGCAGGTAAAATCATTGGCATAGACGTTCTTGACCATATTGTACTGGGTGATGGAGAGTACGTTTCCATGAAGGAAAAAGGATACTTATAAAGGGGGGGAAAGATAACGCTCAATCAAATCAAATGCCTCAAGGAGTATTGCAACTTTTGAAATAATTGATTAGAAGGGCGTCTTATCTGGTTACGGATAAGAGGATAACTGGGTGAATTGCTGGAACTTCTTAAAGCCTCGTCAACCAAAACGTAACTTGAAACGGTCAGTGTGATGGTTTGAAAATGATGCGAATGAACCAATGGATAATCAGCAGCCAAGCTCCTGTGAGGAAACTCGGGAGAAGGTTCAATGACTAGAGAAAACGGTCTAAGGTAAATTCTATGACTATGAATCTTGTAGGGCAGCAAAAGCTGTTCGAAGTCCCAGCTCCATGAAAAACATGGATGAAGATATAGTCTATTCAGTGACCGAAAGGCATAGTGACAAAGCAAGCCAACCAACAACCACAAGGAGTTCTTCCAACTTCTTCGTTAATAACACTAAAGGAGGCTTTGGATTCAAAGCCTCTTTTATATTATAATAAATTCTTTCTTCTCAACTCTCTTAATTTGTAAACGATCGACCAATAACTTCTGCCGAGTAAATTAGCAATTTCTTTATGTTGAAACCATTTTTCTTTATAGTTAATTACCCTTGCAATTTCCTCTTTTGAGTAACTTGAATATCGATCTGAACTAGTTGCTACTATTTTATGGTCAGGATACACCTTCCTCCATTTTCCCCTTTCCATTTTTATGCGATATTCCCAATTAGTCTTATAAAACATACAGGGGCAACTTCGTTAAATTTCCGTGATTAGGTTTAAAAAGGCAATTGTCTCATTGACAGAGGTTGTACGCAAAATAGTTTTATGCCCATCTTTCCATCTTGGTAAATGTAAAATTAAACTGTAGGTATTATTGATGTAATCTTTAAGTAGGATTAAATCTTCAGGAGTGTAATTTTTTTATAATGATATATATGGGGTTAAGAATATTTGCTTGGTATTATGATCTACACGATGAGAGATGGATAAGGAACCATCATCCATCTATATTACGGCTAAAAAATATGGAAGTTTGCAATAGTGCAAAAGAGAATGAGGAATAATTTCCCCCCCTTTAGAGTTATAAAATATTTTTAACAGTTTTGTAAATAAAGGGTCTGATTTTGAACGCAATGTATTACTAATTGGTGTTAAATAAAACAGGTCCGCCATTAAGTATGCTTTCCACTCGCGATATTCTTTTTGGTTTTCGCCATAATGTTCGCATAAAATGCTATTTTTTCTTCTGCTTCCCATGTAAAGTATTGTAAGCTCACCATTCCCGATATTACAGGCGACAAGTATATTTATTTGTATTTCTGTTAGCTCGGTAAACACAGGATCATCTCTATATTATTAGAACGTACGTTTCTGTTTTAGCGCATTCATGATATTTTGTGAACAAATACGGTCTATTAAGTCTGTGCTATAGTAAGGCGTTAATGAACTCTAAACTTTCTCCCTTAATCACCGATAAAATAATTTGGGGGTATTCAATTAATGTGAAAATGCAGAAACTTCAAGGAGGGAACGTATGGATAGAGGAAACAAGTTTTCATCCCATTTCAAATGGAACAGTACAAGAACTAAATTAATCGCCGGAATGACAGCAGTATCAATTATTCCGACGATTTCAATTGCACTTATTTCCCACACTGTAACGGAAAACATTATGACGGAGGAAGTATCCAATTCAACCACACAGGTTACTAAACAGGCTAGTCGAAGCTTGGATAATAAAATTGACGGGGTCGTCAGCCAGCTTCAATTATTAGCAGACAATGTAAACTTTAAAGAGTTTTATAATGACCCGTCAAATGCTAAATTTGGTTATTATCTATTAGATGGTACTTTGCGAACTAATAGAGACTATGCTTTTGTCTATTTTGCTTCAACAAAAAAGGATATGTTAAGCGCTCCAGATTCTGAACTCCCTGAAGACTATGATCCAACAACTCGAGACTGGTATCTAGGTGCCTTAAAAAATAATGGCAAGGTTTTTTATAGTGAACCCTATCAGGATGAAGGAACGGGGCAAGTGGTATTGACAATTTCACAAACAGTGAAGGATAATACCGGAAATTTGGTCGGGGTAATGGCCATTGATTTGGATATGAGGAATTTTTCAAAGTCAATAGAAGAACTAAAGATCGGTAAAAATGGTTATTTGACAATGCTGAGCCCGGATGGTACCTATATATACCATCCAGAAGAGAAGAAAATTGGTTCTGATGCTGTTACCAAACTTTCACTTTGGAATGATTTAAAGAAAAATAAAGAGGGTTACAGTGAATATAAATCGGATGGAGAGGACAAGTTCTCTGCATTCACCACCAATAATAAAACTGGGTGGAAATTTGTTTCTGAATTGAATTACTCAGAAATAAATGACAATGCTAGTAAAATTGGAAACATCGGCTGGATCCTTACCTCCATTTTCGGTGTCTTGTCTGCGTTGAGTGCCTTTTTTATTGACAGACGAATTGCCAATAATATCAATGCAGTAAAAGACGCTTTGGAAACAGCATCAAAAGGTGACTTCACTGCAAGAGTAAAAGTGAATACAAAAGATGAATTTAAGGATTTAGAACAGAGCTTTAATAAGACCATGGAGCAATTATCAAGATCACTTAGAAAAGTTGAGGAATCTTCCAGAGCTGTGTTAGAAACATCCGGCCATTTATCTGAGATGACAAAAGAAACCAATGCCTCTCTTTCAGAGGTGGCAACTGCCATTGAAGAAATAGCTCAGGGGGCTAATTTACAGGTGAATAACGTAAATGAAAGTTCAGACCAAATGAGGGAGTTATCCCAACAATTGGATGGGATATCGGCATCAACGATAACTATGAACGATGCATCCCAACTTTCAATGGTATTAACTAGTAAAGGCCTGGAACAAGTTGAAATGCTTACGGGTAAATCCTCAGAAACAAAAGTTGCAACGAATGAAGTTACGGCGATTGTTAAAGAAGTGGATGGGCGGATGGAAGAAATTAATGAGATTATTGGGGCGATTACGAAAATCACTGACCAAACCAATCTTTTGGCACTCAATGCTTCAATTGAATCTGCCAGAGCAGGGGAGCATGGCAGGGGATTTGCAGTAGTCGCTAATGAGGTCCGAAAACTGGCTGAGCAATCCAGGACCTCAGCGGAGGAGATCAAAAGAATTGTCGACAGTATTAAAGCCGTTGTAAAAAAGGCAGTTGAAGCAATGGAAATGACCAATCAGGCGGTAACCGAGCAAGATGTTACCGTAACTGAAACAAAAGCAATTTTCAATGATATCTTATCTGCAATTTTGGAATTGTCACAAAAAGTGGGGGAAGTTCAAGGCTCCATTTATGAGAGTCAAGAAAATAAAGAGTCTGTCAGTCTGCAAATAGAAAGCATTACGGCTGTTTCACAACAAACAGCAGCAGCTACCGAGGAAGTATCTGCATCGGCTGAAGAAATTTCCGCTACGATGTCCTCCTTTACCCAGTATGCCGCCGGCTTAAAGGAATTATCGGAGCAACTTGAGCAAGAATTAGAGAAATTTAAATTATAAATAGAAAAAAGGGGTTCCAGACTTAAAGGAACTCCTTTTTTATACCCCAAAATATAATAATATTGGCTAAACTTACCACAAAAAATTGCCGATAAAATGATTAACACACACTGTAAAGGTAGTGTCAAAAGTTCTATGAAAACTCCTTAAGGGGTTAGGCTCCTTTCCACATATTGGGTGCGTCGGCCCCGCAACCGCTCTTGACAAACACGCCAATGGTTTGAGATTCCTTTATCAAGGGCGACGGGGACAAAAAGAAGGCATGCCAAATAGCCCTTGGTATTTCCATTTTAAACCATTGGCAAGTTCGGTTTGTCAAGAGTTCGCTTCGCCGGTTGCTAGTGGGTTCAAGGGCTCTGCTAAACAAAAAGTTAGACTGTTTGTTCAATGATCCAATCTTGAGCTAAACCTATTAATTTAGTCCAGCGTGCAGGCATATTCGGTCGCAGTAAGAGCTCTGGATTAACCACTGGCACATTACCTTCTAACGCTGAGTGAGACCGTAAAAAGTTAAAGTAAGCCACAAAAAGCGTCACAAACGAAACAGACCCATGTTCGGACCCAAACCCGTGTGTTGAGCGATAATTGCCCTTAAATGTGCGATTGAGTCTTTCAATCACTTGTTTGAGAGGCCTATACTCCTTTGATACAGGATCTTCATTGGTAAGCCCAATGACCTGAGTAATGTCAAAGTGAATATCATGCTGGGCGTAAAAGTGTTGGGCTAAGAGATATATCGGATTGCCGTCCACCACAAATGTAAGATCTTCCGGAATCTCTTTAAATTTCATTAGGACATCATCAATGGCACGGATTGCTGTCGCTGTATCTCGATTTGCTGACACTGGATAAGACAGAATGATCTTTTTTACCGCATCAAAGAAGAAGAACAAGTAATGCCAACGACCTTGAACCCTAATATAGGTTTCGTCCCCACAGAACTGATCAGAAAGCTCGTAGGGATAGTGGTCTACGTAAGGTTTAAGGATTAATGCAACTGCGTTCTCGTAATTTAAAATGCTTTGATGCGATATAGAAACACCATGGATATCTTTCATGAGTGCAGCTGTCTTCCGGGCCGAAAGGCCATAGTTAACGTGATAGGTTAAAATAAGCCCCAATGTATGTGGCGACACATAAAGCCTGGCCAAGTCAACCTTTGGTTTCTTAGGAGAAGCCTTTGACAATGGCTGAAAATCAATGTGGAACTGCCGGAAGATATATCTTAATTTAAAGGCTTGTGGATCCTTTTTAAACTGTTTCTTCTCTTTCGCAGACATGCCATTCAGTTTCTGCTGGTAGTAGGAACAGTCATTATTTTTACACTTGTACACGTCAAAGTCTTTTCGCTCTTTGACTTTCTCAAGGGTCCTAGAACAATGAGGACACTTCAAAATAGCCTCCTTCGAATAGCGATTTTTATCATTGAAAAGACAGGCACACACCTTACATTGAAACTGTCCTTTGCCTCCATTATTGGCATATAGATAATCCGCTGGAGCACCACACTGCGGACATTTCATTGACTTGGGCACACATGCCTTTGTATTCGAACGCCTTTGAACAGGTTTTAGTTGTTTACCGTTCTTCTCCAGGTATTCGGTTAGGAGGCTTCGGTAATCAAGTTTCTGAATGGTTTCGATGATCGGAAGATCATCCACCTGGAGTTTACGATAAGGTTTATTTACAGGTTTTTCCTCAGGCTTTTCAAACATCCCCTTCCCAATAAGAAGGGTAAGTAATGTTCGAATTATTTGTTCTTGGTACTTAATAAAAGTTAATAAATAGGTTATAATTTGAGGGTACAAATTGTCACTTCCTATCTAGGTTGTTGAGAGTGTGGTAACCTCAATTATCCTTAGATTTAAGGGGGTGGCAATTTTTTTGCTTATAAAGCCCTCTATAATAGGATTCTATAGCCTATTTCTTATAAAAGTTTTTACAATACGACTGTAAAAAAGGGGGGATCGGTATGATAGACAAAATATTGAATCAAAGTAGCCAGGTTAATGATTTCCAAGTTAAGCCCGTGGAAGGAGTATCAAAAGTAAAGGAAGTCAAACCTGAAAACCAAGACCAGGCGCAGCCTCAGGCAAACACCAAAGAGAAAACGGAAAAAGTCATTAACAGTATGAATGAGTTTTTAAAGGCATCCAACTCCCATTTAAAGTTTGAATTCCATGAAAAATTACAGGAATACTTTGTGACAATTGTGGACGATTCTACCAATGAGGTCATTAAAGAAGTTCCATCAAAAAAACTGTTGGATATGTACGCGGCTATGACGGAATATATCGGGCTTTTAGTCGATAAGAAGGGATAACTCCTTATAGAGAGGTGATTAAATGCAGCTCCCGCAACTTAGGATGAAACAAACCTATGCTCAAATTGGACTAAAAACCATCAAGCCGGTTCAAGAAATAGAGCAGCCGCCTGCTGATTTATCAATAAAACAAGTCCCTGCCAAAATGAATATTGACCGAAAACCATCCCATCTAGAGATTAATCAAGACCAGGCCTGGAACGAATTGGGATTTAAAAATCTAGGTCAATTGACATCTGATTTTGCTGATTATTCAAAGCAAGAAGGTTTAGAAGCGATTGCTCAGATTGCCCAAGAAGGGGACCAACTGGCGGCTATTGAGAGAAATGGTGACTCCATCACTGCTATTGCAGCACAAAAAGGTAATCCTGAACCTGACGACTTTAATATTGCCTTTATTCCGAGCTATGGTTCTGTTAAACTTCAATATACTCCTGCAGAAATTAACATAGATTGGAATTTAGGAGGGGCAGAAATTGATGCCACATTGCATGAACCGATCCATCGATATACCCCCGGAAGAACCGAAGTGTATCTTCGTCAAATGCAGCAGCTTCAAATCGAGGTCATAGGTGGAAATCTCGATAATAAATCATAATATACATATAACAGCGGAGGAAAGGATTACTTATTCCCCGCTTTTTTTCATGCGCATAAGCCAGTTAGATTAAAACTATTTAATGAAATAACCACTCTCATTTGTTAAAATAAAGAAAGGCATGTCAACCTTAAATTTCGATATGTTTTTTCAATAATGCTAAACTATACGTTAATAACGTCCGATAATAAAAAGTAAGGAATAGGAGGGAACGGATATGAGAATAAATGATGTAAGATATGGATTTTATTCCCAACAAAATCAACAAAATCGTACAAACAATACTAACACTTCAAATAAATCATCAGCATCTGCTGATGTAAATATATCTTCACGCGGTCGTGAAATCTCCCAAGCAATGATGTCGGAACAAGCTCAACGCCAAAAAAGGGTACAAGAATTAAAGCAGCAAATTGCTGATGGAACGTACCAAGTTGACAGCAGAAAGATTGCAGATAAAATGCTGGATTTTTGGAAGGAATCTGCTAAGTAGGAGATGGAAAATATGGAATCTCTGAATTCACTGATATACACAATGCAATCTATGGTCAACTTACACTCACAACTGCTGGAAACAGCAAAAGTGAAAAGGGCGGCCCTAGTTGAAGGAACTTTACAAGAGCTTCAGAACGTAACGCTTCGGGAAAATTCTCTAGTTGAGGAAATTCAAAATCTGGAACAACAAAGAAAGCAATTTGTTTACGATTATATGGCTAAAAAAGGGTTTAGTGGTCAATCCTTTACACTTGAAGAATTATTAAAATTTCCGAATGATGCTGCTAGAAAAGATGAATTAAAAATGATTGTCAAACAGCTTCGGATTCTAATTCAGGAAATTACTCATATAAACGACAGCAATCAACAGCTTCTTCAAACATCCCTTTCTTATGTGCAATTTTCAATCGGTATGCATGTTAGAAAAGAGCCTTCAATCGGATATGGGCCAAATTCGAAAAATCGGTACGTAAATCTTCTGGATGCAAAAATTTAAAAGGGTTACTTATAGATAGAAAGAAGGAATCAAAATGGCTTCAACCTTTCATGGTCTAGAAATCGGCAAAAGAGGGCTATATGCTCAGCAGCTGGCGCTAACTACAACAGGTCATAACATTGCAAATGCCAATACAGAAGGTTATTCCCGACAAAGGGCGGAAATGCAGGCAACCAGTGCAATACCTTATCCGGGAATAAATACGGATACCACTCCAGCCCAATTAGGAACTGGAGTGCAGGTTGAAAAGTTGGTACGCTTACGAGAAGATTATTTGGACGTCCAGTTGCGCGGAGAGAATAAGTACCTTGGATATTGGGAAGCCAAGAGTGATACCTACACTAAAATTGAGGAAATGTTTAACGAGCCATCGGATAATGGACTAGCATTTGCAATGGACGAGTTTTGGAAGGGATGGGAAGAGCTTTCCAAGAATCCAGATAGTTCAGCTGCGCGTGCTGTAATCAGCCAAAAAGGGGTAGCATTAGCTGAAACTTTTAACTATCTATCAAGTTCCTTGGACGAAATGCAAACGGATTTAAAAAACGTCATTATCACGAAGACTAACCAAGTAAATTCGTTGGCAGAGCAAATTAGCAGTCTAAATGATCAGATTTCCCGTGTGGTCCCTCATAATTATCAACCGAATGATTTATATGACCAGCGTGACCTGCTTATCGATCAGTTATCCAAAATTGTGAATGTAAAGGTTTCGCAACCAGATAGTAAGAATGGCATGGTAGATATTTATGTAGGAACAGAGCCAATAGTTTCCGGAATTAAAGCAAATAAATTTAGCATTGATTTTGATCAAACATCTGGTCTAGTGAATCCCGATTCTATCAAGATTGGTGGGAACCAGGTCAATCTGGATTCAGGAGAGCTGCTGGGGCGAATTGAATCATATGGACTACTTGAAAAAGAATCCAGCTCGATCATTCCTACTTTTAAGAACAAGCTTAATGACTTAGTTAAGACGTTCACAGGCGCAGTCAATGAAGTCCATGAAAAAGGACTAAGCTTAGAAAATATCAATGGCTCTTCTATCCCGGCGGTGAAATTTTTTATTGGAGATACAGCAGAGTCGTTAGTTGTTAATCCAGCAATCCTCAATTCATTGGACAAGATTGCAGCCGCAAAGGTTGAAGTTGACGGAAAATCATCCACCGGAAATGGGAAAAATGCAGAGGAAATCGCCAAATTGAAATTTCTTAATCTTACATTCGGTGACTCAACTTCTACTGCTGATGACTTTTACCGGAATATCATTGCTAAACTGGGGATTGATTCCCAACAAGCAGAGCGCATGAAGGATAATTCAGAGGTAATTATTCATCAAGTAGAGAATCGTCGCCAATCCGTTTCCGGAGTATCTCTTGATGAAGAAATGACGAATATGATTCGGTTCCAACAGGCATATAATGCCGCTGCACGGATGGTGACAGTTATGGATCAATGTCTGGAAAAGGTCATTAATGGGATGGGCCGAGTTGGCTTGTAAGGAGGTTTATAAATGAGTTTACGAGTTACTCAAAATATCTTAAGTCAAAATATGCTGTTTAATTTACAGCGAAATAATAAGGCGATGGACAAGTATCAAGAACAAACATCCTCCGGGAAAAAGATTAACAAACCATCAGATGATCCAGTCGTAGCTGTCCGAAGCATGTTTTATCGCTCATCATTAAATGAAATCGATCAATATAAACGGAATGCCGATGATGGACTTTCATGGATGACTGCAACCGATGAAGCTCTTGATGAAGTTACCTCCGTAGTGCAGCGGGTGCGGGAACTTGTTGTACAGGGCCAAAATGGTACCAATAGCCCTGCAGACAAGGAAGCAATTACACAAGAAATAAATCAGCTAAAGGAACATCTTGGGGAGATTGCTAATACACAGATAGCCGGTAAATATATTTTTGCGGGTACGGATGTGAAAACTGCTCCATACAGAGTGGACCCTGACAACGCTGACTCAGTAAAGGCGTTTCGCAATTCTAATAACGGGAAACTGGAGTTACAAGTAGGTCAAACAAATAATGTTCAAATTAATATTTTAGGAACGGATGTATTTAGTTATGGTGACGATGGAATTTTTAAATTGCTTGATAATATCGTTACTAACATAGATTCAGGTGATCACCTTAAAAGCTTAGATAACCAGATTGATAATATTTTGGGTAAACGAGCTGAACTTGGAGCACGAATGAATCGTATGGAGTTGAGTATGTCTCGGATTGAAGGACTTGAGGTCTCGACTACACAATTGTTATCAACCGAAGAGGATGTTGACATTTCTATGGTCATCACTAATTTAAAAGCCCAGGAAAATGTGCAGCGTGCAGCACTTGCCGTCGGAGCTAGGATTATCCAGCCCACTTTAATGGATTTTTTACGATAATAAATTATTAGTTTTGATTAGGTAATACAAGATAATCTTGTATTACCTTTTTTGATTGCATTTTAGGAGTTTTATTGAATCAAAATATTTTTATTTGATAGTAATTTTAACTAATAATCGAAATTTTATATATTATATTTTCATATTTTGGAATATAATGAGATTATAAAATATAGTTAGGTATAAAAAATAGGAGGAGTCTATGTTTCCAAAAATCAACCAGAACATTGTGATTGATATTTTTAGTAAGGGACACTCGTATCGATCCATTGTTGCAGATATCATAGAGAAGGAGATATTAATCGGATTCCCTTTGGGCGGTGACGATTTAGCGTTATACCCGAATGGAACCAAAATAGAGGTTTCATATATTATAGACGGAAATAAATATGGATTCCAAGCTGAAATTATTGGAAGAAAAATAGAGATAATTCCATTATACCGAATTACCAGACCGCAGCCGAATGAAATTAAACGGATTCAGCTTAGAGAAAATTTCCGGGTCAATGCCAATTTGCAAGTAATTATCACAAACCACAAATTCTATACAGTTAATATAAGTGCGGGTGGATTGTTATTTACCGTTGGTGATGAATTAAAACTGTACCAAGGTGAAATGATTGCAGGAACATTAATGGTTCCAGGTTCAAATAATGGCAACCCCGAACCGATTCCATTCCATGCCGAAATCATCAGGCTGCATAAACCGGTTGACCAGGATAGAGCAAACGTTGCTGTAAAATTTGTGAGAATTGAACCGCGAAATCAATCAAAATTGCTTCAATACTGTTTTGAGAAACAGAAACAAAATCGTTTTCAAAGATAATATGGAAAATCAACAAACTCCCTCAAACAAAAAAAGAGGGGGATTTTTTTCTCTATATAAGATTCTTACCTTCTTATTCATAAAATTTCACAAAAACTTCCAGAAACTATATGATAAATATTAAAGAAAAATAGCTATTATTTTTATTGAACACACCCATAAAAAGTTTTTTATCAGCGAATAATTTGGTAGATTACAACTAACAAAAGGCTAATCAAATCAAAAAAATGTTTGATAAGAATGATTTCCAACTTTATAAATTTGTGAAAAATATATAAATTAGGCAATGGGAGGTAAGAAGAACATGGGGCTAAAATCGGCAATATTCGAAATGAAAGATGCTATTGTGAAACAACAAACAGGGAGAACAGAAGAAGAGTTCGTTCATGAATTGGAACAGAAACATTCACTTATTCCGGGAACTTTAGTATCTTACTATAATAATTTGATGCTAATAAGCATCCATAACAAACAAAATTCAAGACACTCCTTTGATCCTTCCAAGAAAATTAATAGAAAATGGTCAAAAGTTGAAGTTGAATTTATGTTCCAATATATTGAAGAACGCCAAAATGAAGGCGGATTAAATATCACTGGCATTTTGGATGAAATCGCTCAATTATTAAATCGTGGTTATCAGTCGGTCAATTATAAATACTACAGTAAGATTAAAGAATATGAACAAAAACAGCCAATCAACCAGAAATATAACTTTATTACGATTCAAGAGGACGAAGTCCCGGTTATATCAACGGAGGTAATTCGGGATAATCCTGTGAATGCACATATGCAACAACAAGATAACCCGATTCAGGACGATTTATTGGACATCCTATCAGGACTTATCTCTAATGTTCAACAACTGCCAGGGATTAATCTGAATGAGCTGCTTAAAAGCCTGTATCAGCTTACAAACATGGCATTAATGAATCAAAGTGCTGCTCGGCAAATAGAAACGATTAAATCTGAAGTTCATCTTGAAAAGGAAGCACTTCATGAAAAACTATTAAGAAAAGATCAACAATTACAAGCGGAAAAGAAGCGTAATGATCAATTACAATTGGAAGTTTCGAAATTAGCAAAAGAAATCGCAGCCTTTAATAAACTGGGTGATGCAGCTAAAATTCAGAACCTTAAATCCTATACTCAAAGACTGAATTATATGATTGATGGGTTTGGAGTTGTGCTTCAAGTTGGAAGCTGAGGAAAACTATTTTATAATTGCTAATTCAAACATAACGAAAATTCTTTTAAACCATGTATGCTTAACTTTTTTTTCGAAAATCCGATAATATCAAATAGGAATTTGTTTATGAAAGGGAGTTGTAAAACATGGTTTTTAATAATCCATATCAGACCTATCAAAGGCAAGCAGTAACGACTTCAACGCCAGAAGAATTAACGTTAATGTTATATCAAGGCTTGGTAAAATATATCCGTTTATCCAAAGCGGCAATTCAAAATAATAAATTGGAAGAATGCCATAACTATAACCTTAGGGCCCAAGACATACTCAGCGAGTTAATGATTACGTTGAAAAAAGGGTATACAGTATCGGAATCGCTGCTATCAATATATGATTATATGAAAAATCGTCTGATTGAGGCGAATCTAAATAAAAAGGCAGAAATTTTGGATGAAGTAGAAGGGTTGGCTTTGGAACTTACTGAAACCTGGACAAATGCAATGAAATTATCTAAAACTCAAAGTTAGGATTTAAAAATGATAGATGAAATAATTACAAAAATGCATAATATAACAAAGCAAATGCTTCAGGTATTAAAAGACGGAGATTTTGCTGAATTTGAAAAGATGCTAAGTGAACGGCATGAGTTGATGAATCAGATGGAGGCAATTAAAACGGGAGACCCAACTTTTCACTACTCGCCAAAAGCGAAAAGTTTGATTGAAGAGATGGTTGCTCTTGATAGGCTTGCGGAGCCTTTGCTAAAATCCAGTCTTAGTGAAACTCAAATTTCACTTAATCAAATCAAAGTGAACAAAGAAATGTCGAAAAGATATCAACCATATATGAAGCAAATGAATGGTGCATTTTTAGATGAGAAAAAATAATTACTTGCACTATTGTCAACTTCAGACAAATTTAGACACAAATGGTTCTAAATACCTATAAAATACGACAACAATTAGGAACAAAGTAGGATATTCGGCGAAGTAAAAACGTTCTATTATGGATATGAGGCTAAGGTTTTAGGGACTGCACCTCGTTAAGGGCAATACTGATGAAAATCAGTTACGCAAAACTATAGGGGCTAAGGTGCAACTCACTATGCCAGCCAGTTACCGATAATAGGGCGTTCTCAAGAAAGATCAATGTTTTCATAGGTTTTCCTGTGGTTTGATTTGAAAGATGTATCCAACCCCGCATTCGGTAATGCGGGTTTTTTTGTTTGGAAGTTTTAATTAGTGTTGACACTCTTCAACATTATTTGCGTGATTACGCAAAAAAGGAGGAAATTCGACCTATTTTTTGCGCGAAGCCGAAAAAGATTTTTCGGTTATGGAAGTAATGTAATAGATTAAAATAATGATAACGGTTTACTATTCTGTAAATTAAAGGAACGTTTGAGTATAAACAACCGTTCTCGCTTCTAATTATTTAAGCGGAATCGCTTTTTTCAATCACATCAAGTGAGCGGAGAGGAAGAACATTATGGTTCGGGAGCAATTGTTGATAGATAAACAAAAGAGTGGTACAGTTTTTAATTTTTTAGATTATAAAAGCAGAAAACCATTCTTTATGGAGCCCATGCGCATTACTGTCGAAAATCTTCATAATAGTACATATTTAATGGTGAAAAATGTCGTATATAAAGAGAAACAAATACTTGCATTAAAAAACGAACTGGATCCGAACAACATTGTTTTAGTAGAAGGGAAAATCAAAAACGGACAATTAATTAATATATCAAAACTTCCTGAAGAATATTTAGGTGAAATTAGTAGAATTTTGGTTGGAACTTTATAATCCATTATACTCAATTTTATTGCGTAACCACGCAGATTTTGTGGTTCTTATATAAGGAAGTCTTTCAGTCGAATTTTTTGATTAGAAAGGGTGTTTTTTTTGAAAATTGTTAATGAATGGCTAACGAATACAATGTTAATTAATACATTGTCTCGAAATCAAAAACTGACTTCTCAAATTGGAAATTCTAATAATGAGTTTACTACTCTTTTCATGGGGATGCTGCAGGATTTATTTTTCGACAGTGACCTGCAAACTTCTCTACCATCCCAAGTAAATAATTATGTACCCAATAATTTAATAGGTGATGTGCCCTTTACCAGCGAACGGTCATATATGCCCCCTCAAGAGAGTTCAGGAAAGAATGAGGGACAATTGAGTTTCCAACCCATCAGTGT
The DNA here is from genome assembly GCF_055381825.1 of Neobacillus sp. B24. NCBI lineage: Bacteria > Bacillati > Bacillota > Bacilli > Caryophanales > Bacillaceae > Neobacillus > Neobacillus sp. B24. The sequence goes on from NZ_AP035777.1 coordinate 2,420,938, forward strand.
AGATAAGTTAAACCAAGTATTAGGGGGGAAACTGAAAGGTTTTGGAGAGGTCTTCGTCCAAGTCGGAAAGCGATATAATATCAACCCTAGGTTAATCGCCGCGATTGCCCAACACGAATCTGCTAATGGGAAATCACGGGCTGCAATCGAAAAGAACAATATTGCAGGAATGATGGGAAGAAATGGTTTGAAATCATACGCAACAATTGAGGACAGCATCTCTGATATGGCTCGAAATTTAAGTAAAAATTATCTAGGAAACGGATTAAACAATATTGCCAGTATTGGGGCAAAATACGCTCCAATTGGTGCTGAAAACGATCCAACCGATCTGAATAACCATTGGGTATCCGGTGTAACTAAATTTTTCAATCATTTTAGTGCATGATAGTAAAATTAAACTCAACGACACAGTTTTTTCAAAAATCTTTTTTGCCATACTGTTTAATTAAAAAAGTGGTAGATTTATACTCTTTCTATATAGTATATTGAGAAAGAAATCATTTTTTGATAGATTATACCGAAAACTGTCGAAAAGCTCTTAAAAGGAGAGGAGTGATTTATTTTGAACAATATTAACCTCCTACAGAAGGCATTATCTGCTTCCAGTTTACGTCAACAGGCGATTTCCAATAATATTGCCAATGCTGAGACTCCCGGTTATAAAGCAAAACAGGTTGTGTTTGAAGATATATTAAAACAACACTTATCAAATCAAACAAATTTTGTTGGCAATCGAACTGATGCGCGTCATGTCGTTATCGGAAATGCTTCTGAAGTGCCAAACGCCTATAGTGTTGAAAATACTGAAACGTTTATGCAAAACAATCAGAACAATGTGGATATTGAAGAAGAAATGACGAGATTGGGAAAAAATTCACTGTGGTATTACACGTTAACCCAACAATTAAACAGTGAGTTTCAACAATTATCTATTGCAATTAAAGGAAGGGTGTAAGGAAGTTGTTTGATTCATTAAATATTAATGCTTCGGCCTTATCCGCACAGCGATTACGTATGGATGTAGTATCTTCCAATATTGCCAATGCCTCCTCAACACGAGGAACTTTCATAAACGGAAATTGGGAACCGTATCAGCGAAAAATGGTCGTCATGGAACCAAGAGAGAAATCCTTTAATAGTGTTCTGCAAGGAGAGCTTCAAAAACAAACACAGTCACAACTGCAAGGTGTCAGGGTAACTGGAATCGTAAATGATCGGACCCCATTCAAGTTGGTTTATGATCCAAACCATCCCGATGCCAATGCTGAAGGTTATGTAAAAATGCCTAATGTAGACTTATCAAAAGAGATGGTTGATTTGCTTGCGGCATCACGAGCGTATGAAGCAAATGTAACTGCATTTAATACAGGTAAATCGATGATGTTAAAAGCATTAGAGATCGGCCGTTAGGAGGATTATAATGAATATTTCCGGAATTAGTGGTGGAACAATCAAAATCAATCAAAATCCTTTTCAAAAAACAGAAGCTGACTATTCAAACTCCTCCTTTGCTAATGTTTTGCAGGGGTATTTAAACAATGTGGATACAACAGTTAAACAGGCATCTGAACTGACGGTTAAAGCGGCAACTGGAGAAATTGACAATATCCACGATGTAACCATTGCTGCCCAGAAGGCGAAAGTCGCTTTGGAACTTACTGTTACCATCAGAGATAAAGCCGTAGAAGCCTATCAAGAAATGATGAGGATGCAAGTGTAAACAACGATGGAAAGCTGGGCAGGGTGAGAAATGAATCGATCATGGACAGATCAACTTAAACAATCTATGGAGCGCATAAGTACATATTGGAAGGCGCTTAGCACGAAACAAAAAGGACTGCTAATAGGATCTTTCGTATTTATTTTTACAGCGTTATCAGCCTTTATATTTTTCGCTTCCCGCCCGGAATTTGTGCCACTTTATACTGGCCAGCTGTCTCAGCGGGAAGTAGGAGATATAAAAGCTGAATTGGATAAGCAGGGGTATACAGATTATAAATTATCTGAAACGGGTACCATGCTCCTTGTTCCAAAAAAGGACGCACCGGATTTAATAGTAACTCTCGCATCGGAGGGCTATCCAAAAGACAACAAAATTAATTACGGGATATTTGGCGAAAACCTGTCATTTGGGGCCACAGATCGTCAATACGATATTCTTGAAAGGGAAGCAATGCAAAATCAGGTTGCTCAAATCATAAAGAATATCGATGGAATCAAAAATGCAGAAGTAATATTAACATTGCCGGAGGATTCAGTTTTTGTCAAACAGGATGAGGAGGAAGCTGCCAGTGCCTCCGTAATGGTTGAGATTGAACCTGGAAACAAGCTAAATTCCCAACAAATACGAGCACTCTATACATTGGTATCAAAAAGTGTTCCAAACCTTCCGCTCGAAAATATTACGATTATGAATCAGTACAGTGAAACTTTGGCACTTGAAGATGCAGATAATGAAGAAGGTTCATTGGATAAATATGCAGAACAGAGGAAAATTCAGAAAGACATTGAAGGGGATATTCAAAAAAATCTTCAAAACTTGTTAGGATCTATACTGGGAACGGATAAGGTGTTTGTCCATACTTTTGTCAAAATGAATTTTGATAAAGTAAAAACTCAAGAAAATCTGGTAAAACCGGCTGATGACAGCAATAAAGGTGTTCCAATCAGTTCCGAAAAAAGTTCAAAGACATCCAGTGGAACAGCGGCGAGTTCGGGTGGAGTTGTCGGTACAGGAGAAACCGACGTTCCTGGATATTCCGGAACAGATACTGGCGGGGAAAACAATTATGAAGAAACTCAAGAACGTATAAATTATGAGGTCAATCGAATTAATAATGAGATTATTAAAAGTCCGTATCAAATCGAAGATATTACGATTAATGTTGGTGTTGAAGCAGACTCATCAAAATCAGGTTCATTACCAATGACTACCGAAGAGAATATTCGGAATATTGTTTCCAATACTGTCCGGACAGCTCTTGGTCATCCGGATATTACTCAAGATGAGATTGACCAACGGATTACCATTTTCCCTCATACGTTAGCAAAAAATACAGCAACGGAGAAGGAGCAAGGCAACAATTGGATTTATATTGCCGGTGCAGGATTACTTGGAACAGTTTTGGCCGGCGGTTTCGTTTGGTGGATTCTGAGGAAACGCAAAGAAGACCATTCTGAACCTCAAGAGGAAAGTTTAATGATACCTCTAGTAGAGGAAGAGGAACATGAATACTTTGCTGAGAATGAATTGAGTGTCGAAAATCAGTTAAAGAAATTGCTTGACCAGCGGCCAGAGGATTTTTCAAAAGTGATAAGAACTTGGATCAATGAGGAGGGTTAAAGCCCATGGCAACAGCATCACCATTGAAGTTGAATGGAAAACAAAAAGCAGCTATTTTGCTTATTTCTATGGGTAAGGAAGCCTCCTCCAAAGTGTTCAAGCATTTGCCGGAAGAGGAGATTGAGCAGCTTACCCTTGCAATTGCAAACATTCAAAAAGTTGACTCGAAGGAAAAAGAAGAAGTACTTAAGGAATTTCATGAAATGTGTATTGCCCAAGATTTTCTATCTATGGGCGGTATCAATTATGCACAGGATGTATTGGAGTCCGCTCTCGGCAAAGAAAAGGCACGTTCCATTATTCATCGCTTAACGACACAGCTTCAGGTTAAACCATTTGATTTTGCGCGCAGAATCGATGCTACACAAATCTATCATTTTCTCCAGAATGAGCATCCGCAAATGATTGCTTTGGTATTGGCACACTTGGAGCCGCAGCAGGCTTCCATCATTCTGTCATCACTCCCAGGTGAACTTCAATCTGATGTGGCAAGGCGCATTGCCTTGCTGGAACAAACTTCGCCAGAGGTTATCAAAGAGGTTGAAAGGTTCTTGGAGCAAAAGCTTGCGGCGACAATTCGCCAAGATTTCACGGTTGTTGGTGGTATTGATTCTATTGTCAGCATTCTTAATGGAGTAGATAGAAGTACAGAGAAGATGATTTTGGATGACCTGGGAGCAAAAGATCTTGAACTGGTCGACGAAATCAAGAAGAAGATGTTTGTATTTGAGGATATTATTAATCTCGAAAGACGGGCAATCCAGCGAGTTATTCAGGAAGTGGAGAATCAGGATTTGTTGCTAGCATTAAAAGCATCAAGTCCGGATGTCAAAAAGGTTATTATGGAAAACATGTCCAAGCGTATGGCCGAATCGTTCGAGGAAGATATGTCTTTCCTTGGGCCGGTTAGGGTTAAAGATGTGGAGGATGCACAAGGCCGAATTGTTTCCGTTATTCGTCGATTAGAGGATACTGGAGAAATTCTCATAGCCAGAGGTGGAACCGATGAATTCGTACTCTAAAGTGTTTAAGGCATCACACCTCTCTTTAGTAGAAGAAGTAAAGGTCATTTCTCAAAAACTGATCCCAATAGGGATGAAGAACAATGAACTTCACTCGGAGAATCAGCAAGAAATGGTAAATGCCGCTTCTCATCAACAGGCAGATATGATAAATGAAAATGCCAAATCCGAGGCAAAAGTCATCTTAGAGAAGGCAGAACATGATGCGCGTTTAATTGAGGCTGAAGCTAAAAGGAATATTGAACAATGGTGGCAGGAGAATCAGGAAAAGCTGACAACTGAAAAAGCCCTAGCTAAACAGAGAGGTTATGAAGAAGGGTACGAACAGGGAATGCGGGAGGCCCGCCTAGCGGTACAACAAGATTACGAAGATAAGCTGGATCAAATCCAGACATTGCTTCAGATGGCCTATAAAGAAAAAGAAGCGATTATTTCAGAAGCAGAACCGTTTTTACTACAGTTAAGTACAGTCATTGCTTCACAAATTATAAAACAGGAATTAGAAGCGAACCCTGACCAACTGGTGAACTTAATTCAACAACATATTCTTCGCTTTAAAGAAAAAGAATCCATTACTGTTTGTGTTCATCCTGATGATTTTGAATTTATTCAGGGACAGAGGACTCATCTGATTGCTGTGGTGAATGGTGAAACAGAAATTAAAATCATTCCGGACCACTCTGTTTCGCCAAAGGGATGTATCATTCGTACGGCATATGGCAGCGTTGATGCACAAATTGATACCCAAATCGAAGAAATTAAAAAAGTACTTTTAGAGGCTGGAAGGGAGCCTGAAAGTGGTTTTATCAGCTGAGAACTATATCAAACTTGTTCGAAATACTGATCCTGTTAGGGTCAATGGGAAAATCACTCAAATCATTGGACTAACCATTGAATCTCAAGGCCCAGATGTGAGAATAGGCGAATTATGTTCTATCTATCCATCACATTCGCAAATTCCTATTCAAGCTGAAGTGGTGGGAATTCGGGAGAATAAGGTGCTGTTAATGCCACTTGGGGAGGTAAGGGCAATAGGTCCCGGATGTGACGTAGTTGCAAGCGGTAAACCGATGATGGTTAAGGCTGGGCATCAGTTACTGGGACGAATTCTAGATGGTTTGGGGCAGCCTTTAGATGGGAAACCATTGCCATTAGGTTTGGAAGAAGTCCCAACCCATACGATGCCGCCTAATCCGCTAAGCAGACCTCGAATTCACTCTCCTCTTGGGGTAGGAGTTCGAACAATTGACGGGCTATTAACGATGGGGAAGGGACAAAGAGTAGGTATTTTCGCAGGCAGCGGCGTAGGAAAAAGCACATTGTTAGGAATGATTTCTCGCAATACTACAGCTGATGTGAACGTGATTGCCCTGATAGGGGAACGTGGACGTGAGGTTTTGGACTTTATTGAACAGAACCTGGGCGAGGAGGGTTTGAAGAAATCCGTTGTCATTGTGGCGACATCTGACCAGCCTGCTCTTATTCGTATAAAAGGAGCATTAACGGCAACATCTATTGCGGAGTATTTCCGAGACCAAGGTAAAAATGTCCTTTTAGTGATGGATTCCGTCACACGTTTTGCAATGGCGCAACGGGAGATTGGTTTGGCCATTGGAGAGCCTCCTACCACCAAAGGTTATACACCTTCCGTGTTTGCTATGCTTCCGCAATTGTTGGAAAGGGCGGGTACTGGTCCAAAAGGATCAATCTCAGCCATATATACGGTTTTAGTGGATGGAGATGACATGAACGAACCTATTGCGGATGCGGTAAGAGGAATTTTGGATGGCCATATTGTCTTAAATCGTGCGATTGGTGGAAAAGGAATTTTTCCGGCAATTGATGTATTAAATAGTGCCAGTCGGGTAATGACCGAAATCACATCAGACGAGCACTTACAAGCTGCAGCCAACTTTAAAAAATTGATGGCAGCATATAATGAAGCGGAAGATTTAATCAATATTGGTGCTTATAAAAGGGGTTCTAATCGTGATATTGATTTGGCCATTCGATTAAAACAAAATATGGATCAATTTTTACGTCAGGGGATTTACGAATCTTCACAACTGGAGGATGCACAATCTTTCCTAATTTCACAATTTGGAGCGATGATGAGATGAAATATCAGTTTTCTTATCAAAAAGTGCTTGATTTTAAAGAGAAAGAGAAGGAAATGGCCCAGAATGAGTATGGTACGTTAAAACGCAAACAAATGGAAGTCCAACAACAATTGGCTGGTCTTGAAGCTCATAAAGAAGATGTTTTCAATCAATTCAATCATGTAGGTCAAAAAACAGTTCGGGACATTTTAGAAGTTCAAGAGGAAATGAATCATGTAAATCGACAGATGAATCTGCTTGTATCAAAATCACAGGAAATTCATCAAGAAGTAGAACAAAAACAACAACTTCTTATTGAGAAATCGAAGGAAGCAAAAATGTGGAATCAATGGAAATCAAAGTCCAAAGCTGCATTTCAAAAACAAATGGATCAAAGGGAGCAAGCCATGCTGGATGAAATGGCCGTCTTGCGATACTCCCGACGTGTATGAGGTGAGGAAGCCTGATGGAGGAGAACAAACGAGGAATATGGGGATCAATTTTGTTCTGGATGATTCCATTATTATTAACAGTGATTGTTGTTGCAGTTGTATTAAATTTTGTTGGAATTCCTGTTTGGGAATCTTTACAAAAGCTGCCGGTCATTAATCAAATAGTCCCTGACTCGGCAAAATCCGATGAAAACAGTAATAAACAGGTTGGTTCTGATTATTGGAAAAAGGAATATACAAAACTTGAAACAACCCTTAAAGAGAAAGATCAAAAAATTGATGAACTAAATAAACAAATTAAAGAAATAGAGACTTCAAATAATAGTAACGAAGAATTGCAAAAACAATCAAAGATTAATCAAAGCAATCAATCTATTGACCAAATGAAACAAGTTTCAGGTATTTATGAGAGTATACCAGCATCTAAAGCAGCAGCCATGTTTGATACCATGTCACTTGAAGAAGCAGGATTGACCCTGTCAATGCTTGACCAAGAGATACAAGGAAATATTCTGGGGAAAATGAAGGATCCTAAAAAAGCTGCTCAATTGACTTCATTATTAAGAGAAATTGCTATGTTGAATGAATCGAATCCGGCACTATTACAGGAACAAATAAAAGCCTTGGCGCAAAATCAAGCCAATCCAACAGATGTCTTATCTGAAACGATTGCTGAAATGCCCGCAGCTCAATCTGCTAGCATTATCGAATCAATGATGGCAACGAATTTTCAAGTAGCAATGAATATAATGAAAAATATTCGTACGGAAACCCGTTCTCAAATACTAGCAGAAATTGCAAAATCGAACGCCGCTAAGGCAGCTCAGATTACGGCGGATTTAAACAACTAGAAGTAACTCCAGGGAAGGAGAAAATCATGAAACGCCTCATCTATCTATTTGTTGCAATATTTTATCTTTTATCCAATCAACCCACGATCTATGCCGCAGGTACAACATCCAGCGGCGAGTCTTCTGTTTATGACGCTATTCATGAAGGAGGGGGGAAGTCCACACCTTCGACGGGTAAAGAAGTGGATAGCGGATCATCTTCTATATTTCCCTTATTTATTAAATTCATCTTTTCGTTTATCTTTGTGATTGTTTTATTGTTTTTATTGATTCGCTTTCTTTCGAAGCGAAGCCGTTTCACGCAGACAAATGGACCGGTCATTCCTTTGGGCGGTCATATGCTCGGAAACAACCGCTCTTTGCAAGTAGTCCTGATCGGGCAGACCATATATGTCCTTGGAGTAGGTGAGACCGTTACATTAATTCGTACCATTTCAAATGGAGAAGAATATCAGCACCTAATGGACAGTTTTGAGGATCAACCGGATGTACTTCCGGGCAATTGGTTATCTACGGATTCAATAAAGAAATGGAACACGGTCTTTCAGAATCAATTGCGTAAAATGCAGCGTGAGAATAGGGAGGATTAAATGCAATGTTACGTAAACTGGCGATCCTTGTTCCTATTCTGACACTAGGAATTTTTTCTGTTGCTCATGCGGCAGATCCTGTCAGTTCCATTTTGCCTGGCATCGATCTTGGTTCAGATGACCCTGAGAATGTTTCCAACAGTGTTCGAATCATACTTTTAATTACTGTATTATCAATAGCTCCTGCGATTCTAGTACTGATGACTTGTTTTACTAGAATCATTGTCGTATTAGGGTTTGTTCGAAATGCCCTTGGGACTCAAATGATTCCTCCAAATCAAGTTTTAATAGGGCTGGCACTTTTTATGACATTTTTTATTATGAGTCCAGTATTTTCAGAAATAAATCAGGATGCTTTTCAGCCGTTCATGTCAGGTAAAATGACCCAGCAGGAAGCATTTAAAACAGCAAGTGAGCCAATGAAGGAGTTTATGGCGAAACATACCCGTGAAAAGGATCTTGCGCTTTTTATGAATTATGCAAAAATGAAAGCCCCTGAAAAGGTTCAGGACATTCCACTTACTGCGTTGGTTCCAGCCTTTGCCATTAGTGAGCTAAAAGCCGCCTTTCAAATGGGGTTTATGATTTTTATACCATTCCTTGTAATCGATATGATTGTATCGAGTATTTTAATGTCAATGGGGATGATGATGCTGCCGCCGGTAATGATTTCACTGCCTTTTAAGATTCTGCTGTTCATATTAGTTGATGGCTGGAATTTAATTGTTAAATCATTGCTGATAAGTTTCTAAGAAGGGAGTATGGCCCATGACTATAGAAGTTATTTTAAAAATTGCCCAAGAGTCTGTTTATACGATTCTTATTGTCATTGCGCCGGTTACCGGGGTAGCCTTGGCTGTTGGATTAATGGTAAGTATATTTCAAGCCACAACACAAATACAAGAACAAACCTTGGCGTTTGTTCCCAAAATCGTTGCTGTATTCTTAGCCCTCCTATTTTTCGGCGGATGGATGTTACGGGAAGTGGTTGAATTTACACAGAATCTACTTGGTAATCTCGCAAGCTTTATAGGGTAGGTGATGGCAATGGATGCTTCCACTTGGTGGACTTTTCTGCTTGTATTTGTCCGAATCTCGTCTTTCATGGTTTCGGCACCTATCTTTTCCGGACGACAATTACCAGTCCATTATAAAATTGGTATTAGTGTGGTACTTAGTATTCTATGTATGGGATTGATTCAAGACCCTATCAGTAATCCGGAGAACGGAACCATTTTCCTATTAATACTCAAAGAGCTTATGGTCGGTATATCAATCGGATTGGTCGCGGGGATTTTGTTTTATACGATACAGCTTGCGGGTTCCCTGCTGGACTTTCAGATTGGGTTTTCCATGGCCAATCTCTTTGATCCCACTTTTGAGACAAGTATGCAATTGACCGGTCGATTCAAAAATGTTTTAGCGGTATTGTTTTTATTGGCTACGAATGGACATCATATGTTAATCCATGGGATATTGGCCAGTTTCGACTGGGTTAAATTGCAAGCTTTCGTTCCCGCCTTAACAGATGGTCGGCTAGCGGCATTAATGGTTGAATGTGTGCAGCAGATGTTCATGATAGGTTTTATGATGGCTGCCCCGATTATAGGTACGCTTTTTGTGGTTGATGTCGGCTTGGGGATTATTGCAAGAACTGTTCCGCAAATGAATATGTTTGTTATTTTCCCGCCACTCAAAATATTAATTCATTTTGCAATGTATATTATCGTTTTGCCAGGATTTTTTTACTTATTAAAAATTATGTTTCAGACAATGTTTGAGTCCATAGATTCAATATTGAGAATAATGGGGGCCTAACCATGCTGCTTCGTTTAGATTTGCAGCTCTTTTCCGGTGAAAAGACAGAAAAAGCAACACCGAATAAACGCCGAGAAGCTAGAAAAAAGGGGCAAGTCGCGAAGAGCCAAGAAGTTTCATCTGCTATTTTACTATTGGTTTGTTTTGCTTTTTTAATGGTTGGTGGAAAGAGTTTAATAGAAGGATGTTTTTTAATTTTTCGTCACAGCTATCAGGAATATATGCTGTGGGATTTATCTATTTCGAGCACTAGGGTCTTGTTTAACCAACTGCTGTGGGATGTGGCTAAAATAGTAGGGCCTATCTTTGCTTTGGTATTCATTGCAGGTTTAGTTGCTAACTATATTCAGGTTGGATTTATGTTTAATCCGGATTCATTGAAAATGAATTTTGGGAAAATCAATCCACTGCAGGGGGCGAAAAATATTTTTTCACTCCGTTCATTGGTAGAATTATTGAAATCAATCCTGAAAATTGTGATGACTTCCTACATTGCTTATTTGGTCATTTGGAAACAGAAAGACGAATTTGTATTACTTGGTGAAAAGAGCCTGTGGGATTCTGCCAGGTTTATAGGTTCATTGTCAGTGCAAGTTGGTATCACTGTATCGGCAAGCTTGGTCATCCTAGCAGCAGCTGATTATTTATATCAAAAGTATGAATATGAAAAAAAACTGCGAATGTCGAAGCAGGAAATTAAAGATGAGCACAAAAAAATGGAAGGTGACCCGGTCATTAAGGGGCAAAGGCGGGCAAGACAACGACAAATTGCCATGAATCGTATGATTCAAGAAGTACCTAAAGCAGATGTCGTAATTACAAACCCAACCCATTTTGCGGTGGCAATACAATATGATTTTGAAACTATGGATGCACCGCATGTTATTGCCAAAGGTCAAGACTATGTAGCTTTAAAAATAAAAGAAATTGCCAAACAACATAAAATTATGACAGTAGAGAATAGGCCATTGGCACGTGCACTTTTTGCATCGGTAGAAATTGGGGAGACCATCCCTGAGGAACTATTTAATGCGGTTGGGGAGATTCTAGCCTATGTATACTTCCAGGAAGGCCGGTATAAGGGGATGATGGAATGAAAATAAAAGATGTATCAGTTTTAATAGTTGTTATTTTAATTGTGGCAATGATGATCATCCCATTGCCGACATTATTATTGGACATTCTATTAATTTGTAATATCTCCATTTCACTGATGATCCTGTTGGTTGCGATGAATACGAAGGAACCTTTGGAGTTTTCCATTTTCCCAACAGCAATATTACTTACTACACTTTTCCGTTTGGCTCTTAACGTATCAACGACTAGATCGATACTTTCGAAAGCCGATGGGGGAGAGGTAATTGAAACCTTTGGTTCCTTTGTAATTGGAGGAAACGCGGTTATCGGTTTTGTTGTTTTCTTAATTCTGGTTGTCATTCAATTTATCGTAATTACAAAAGGGTCAGAGAGGGTAGCTGAAGTTGCTGCTCGTTTCACATTGGACGCGATGCCTGGTAAGCAGATGAGTATCGATGCCGATATGAATGCCGGATTAATTAGCGAGCAGGATGCCCGTGCGCGTCGCAGAAAAGTAGAAATGGAATCTGATTTTTACGGCGCAATGGACGGTGCCAGTAAATTTGTAAAAGGTGATGCAATTGCCGGCATCATCATTCTCCTCATAAACGTTATTGGCGGATTTATCATTGGAATGGCAATCCATGGTATGGGTTTTGCTGAATCTGCTAGTACATTTACATTATTATCAGTAGGGGATGGATTAGTCAGCCAAGTCCCAGCCTTATTAATCTCCACAGCTACAGGCATTACTGTGACACGTGCGGCATCTGATGGAAATTTAGGCTCGGATATTATGGGGCAGATTTTTAGTTATCCGAAGCTGCTTTATATTGTGGCAGGAACGATTCTGGTGTTAGGGCTTTTTACACCGATTGGGATTTTTCTTACACTTCCAGTCGCAGGAGCACTGGTGTTCAGTGCCTTTACGATGCAAAAGAATTTGAAAAAGGAAGAACTCCTACATGAGCAAAATGACGTTCAACAGCAGGAAGAAGACATTAGGAGTCCTGAGAAGGTTATAAACCTTCTCCAGCTAGACACGCTGGAATTGGAGATAGGCTATGGTTTAATCCCTTTAGCCGATCAAAGTCAAGGTGGAGACATTCTGGACAGAATAGTCATGATTCGCAGGCAATTTACAATTGAATTAGGTTTGGTAATCCCAACCATACGGATTCGCGATAATTTACAATTGCCTCCAAATGAATATGTATTAAAATTCCGAGGGAGCAAAATTGCATCCGGGGAGATTTATCTTGATCATTATCTGGCTATGAACCAAGGCCCAAATACTGATGAGTTAGAGGGTATACAGGTGATTGAACCAGCTTTTGGCCTTCCTGCCATTTGGGTTAATATGGAGGAAAAATCAAAAGCTGAATTATTTGGTTACATAATCGTCGATCCTCCTTCAGTCATTGCTACTCATTTAACGGAAGTGATTAAGCGCTATGCTTACCAGCTGTTGCGCAGGGAAGAAACTAAAGAATTAATTGATAACTTGAAGGAATCACATCCTAATCTAGTCGAAGAACTTGTCCCTAATTTATTGTCTGTTGGTGATATTCAGAAGGTACTGCAAAACATGCTTCGTGAACAAATTTCGATACGAGACTTGGCATCAATCTTTGAAACATTGGCTGACTATGCCATATATACAAAGGAACCAAGAGTTTTGACAGAGTATGTACGGCAGTCTTTGACACGTCAAATTACAGAGCAATATGCGGAAAATGGAGTGATTCATGTCTTAACTGCAGGGGCAACCTTGGAGAAGGGGATTTCTGAAAGTATTCATCAATCCGAAACTGGCGTGCAATATTTATCCATGGATCCGCAAATTTCCAGAAGAATTACTGATGAAGTAAGGGAACAGATTGAGCGGGTTATCAATGCCGGAGGTCAACCTATTTTCCTAACCTCCCCATCCATAAGGATGTATTTAAAACAGTTTGTTGATAAAATTCTACCAACAGTGCCGGTTCTTGCTTATACAGAACTCGAGCCAGATATTGAGATCCAAAGTATAGGAGTGGTTAATATATGAGAACCCAAAAAATAGTTGCGGATACGATGCCTCTGGCTTTAAAAATGGTCAGACAACAATTGGGAGAAAATGCAATTATTGTCAACACGAGGTCGATTAAGACAGGTGGGATATTTGGCATTTTTGGTAAACAAAAATTTGAAGTTACAGCCTATGCAATTGATAAAGAAAAACCAAGCCCGCAGTCAACAAAGGCTGCGGTGAAAAAGGAATTAAAAGAGACAGTTCCTCAAAATCATACGAATATTGTTATTAAACCTGAAGGTGATGAGGACGGGAGTTCTGTTTTATTTAAAAAACCACACACCCTCTATCAACACTATTCTCAAAATAATAAAGAACTGGAAAACCATGTACCTGGCATATCGGAAATAAAAGAAAATGATAAACCTTTAACTGAATCAAAGACAATTGAAAATGATAAACAGTTACTCGATGAATTACAGCAAATGAGAAAAATGATGATGAATTTCATGATGGGGGAAAAACAAGGAGTAGTCATGCCTGAAGGGTTGACTAAGTGGATTAATCGCCTGAAAAAACAGGGTGTAAATGAAGAAATTATTGAGTACATTGTGAATGAAATTATGAAGAGATACAATTCGCTTTCTGATGTAAGTGAAGAAATCATCCTTAAAGAGGTACGGGAAATCATCGAAGACATAATTAATACTCGAATACCTTTAACCAATAAAGTAGATGAAGGTACCCGAATGATTAATGTCATTGGTCCAACAGGTGTTGGAAAAACCACCTCAATCGCTAAGCTTGCAACTGAACAAGTTCTACGGCAAAAGCGAAGAGTCGCGATGATTACCACCGATGTTTATCGGATAGGAGCAGTGGAACAATTAAAAACTTATGCTGGTATTTTAAATGTTCCTTTTGAAGTGGTTCGATCTGCAAATGAACTGGAAAAGGCTCTCACAAATCTGGAACATTATGATCTTATCTATATGGATACAACTGGCCGCAATTATAAAGAACTTCAATATCGGCATTCCATTGATGAATATTTAAAAAAGCCGCTCAAAAGTGATCATTATTTGGTACTGAGTTTAACAACGAAATATGAAGATATGCAAGTCTTGTTAGATGGCTTTTTGGATAGTCCTATAAAAAAACTAATAATGACAAAGTTTGATGAAACAACCAGTTATGGTTCCATCCTTAATATTGCCTATTCATACCCTTATAAATTGGCTTATATCACAACTGGTCAAAGTGTCCCTGAGGATATCAACGAAACTGATGCGAAACTTCTTGCAAGTTACTTATTAGGAGAGGGAAAAGAAAATGGATCAAGCTCAAAGTCTTCGTGAACGGATGCATCGGTTAAATGTACAACAAAATAATCAGCATAACTCCCGAGTGATAACCATAACGAGTGGAAAAGGCGGGGTTGGCAAATCCAATTTTACACTTAACTTTGCTTTAGGCCTTAAAGCAGCAGGTAAAAGAGTGGTGGTGTTGGATTTGGATTTATTAACCGCAAACATTAATATCCTAATGGGCGTGAATTCAAGGTATAGTCTGGAGGATGTACTGCACCAAAGAAAAAGCATTTGGGATGTAATAGAAAAAGGAACTGCAGGAATTGAATATATAGCCGGCGGCCTTGAAATGACTGATTTAATAGAATTAGATGAAACAACATTATCGTTTTTCTGGAACCAAATTCAAGAACTTCAAACATATGCTGACTTTATATTGCTAGATACTGGAGCAGGAATATCAAAGGAACTGATTCATTTTATATTAGCTTCTGATGAAACAATTATGGTTACCACTCCGGAACCTACGTCCATTGCTGATTCATATGGGGTGTTAAAAACAGTTTTTAATTATAGTAGTCAAAGTCCTGAATTTCGGCTGGTGGTCAATCGGGCCCAATATTATGGGGAAGCAGTGGAAACATCTCGTGCATTGAAAAATGCCTGCAGAAAATTCTTAAAGATAGAATTAAAAACATTAGGTTTTATCATGGAGGATGCACATGTTCGCCAAGCTGTAAAATCCCAAACACCCTTCATGCTGTCACATCCTAAATGTGATGCATCAAAAAATATTAGACAAATTGTTTTTTCCTTCTTGCCTGAAATGGATCAACAGAAGCCCTCTTCACATAGTGGAATTAAAGGATTTTTCGAAAGAATTCTCTTATTGGGAAAATCGTCGTAAGGGGAGGAGCATATGGCAGGAAAATGGAAAGTTAACGTATTCTTGGGTTTTTCGGGATTTTTGGTCACCTATTTGTTTTCAATAACCAACAATACATGGCAGACAACAATAATCCGAGCGGTTTTTGGATTGATTTTCTTCTATTTACTAGGATTTATTTTACGATATGTTTTAAGTCTTAAAGGAGCAAATAGTGTTACGCCTCAGCTTAAAGGAGATAATACAAAAGCTGAGTTAAAAAAACCGAGGGAACAAAAACAAAATCAGGAAAAGGGCACGAAAGAGGATATACCCTTTCAGGCCATATCTCTCCACTCTTTACATAAAGTGGAAGAATTACACAACCCTGAAAATATAGCAAACGACAAATAATCATGGGACAATGAATAAGAGGAGGGATAATACGTGCGACCTGCTATTAAAGAATCTTTACCTAATTCTTTACTATGGAGAACGTTCAAGGAAAGCCATGATGTAAAATCACAAGAAAACCTAGTGAAACAATATGCACATCTAGTTGAACAAATGGCTAATCGGATGAGTTTAAGTATCCCGCAAAGTATTATTCCAAAAGAGGACTTAGTCGGGTTAGGATACATCGGATTACTTGAAGCAATCAAGAAATTCGATTATAAAAAAGGGTATCAATTTGAGACTTTTGGTCTTTGGAGAATAAAGGGTGCCATGCTGGATGGGATTCGGAAAATGGACTGGGTACCTCGCGGTTTGAGGGATAAAGCTACTAAACTGAAAACAGCCTTACGACAGCTTGAGCAAACACTTATGAGATCCCCAACGGAAGAAGAGTTAAGTCACTATTTAAATATGACATTGGAAGAAGTGGATGATGCTATGACAGCATTATCTTTATCAACAATGCTATCACTCGATGAGCCAGCACATTCCAATGATGAAGAGGGTAAAAAGCATAGCCGGTTGGAATTACTAAGTGATGAACAATCCAATAACCAGGACAGGAATATTCAGGGGGCTGAATTCCGAAAAATGATTGCTGAATGTATTGATAATTTGCCAGAAAAAGAAAGGCTTGTTATTTCATTATTGTATTACGAGGAATTAACACAAGTAGAAATAGCTGAAGTGCTGAATCTTACAAAGGGTCGAATTTCACAAATTCATTCAAAGGCAATTCTGCGCCTGCGTCATTATTTTGAATCAAAAGGGTTTTCAATGGATTCTTTTCTATAATTTATTACAGATAATATAGTAAATTGTTTTGAAGGGACAAAAGTCTTAATGATAAACATTTCAGCAATTCAATCATTGGTATTTTTTTTCGTTATACTCATTATTAGTTTTTTGTTCGTGTTAGGCAAATACTTGAAACGAATGATCTCCAATCGCAAGCTTGCCGAAGATAAACTGAAAGCAAGTGAAGAACGATATAGGTTACTGCAGGAAAGTTTAGACCATTTTTCGCAGGATTTGTTTAAGGTAATGAATATTACTGAACTAGAGGATCGGCTTATTTTAGAATTGAAAGAAGTTTTAAAGCTGGATGAAATTTATATTATTGAAATTGATGAAAGGCTTAATCTTTACCGGAGTACTGGGGGAAGTGCAGACTTTCATGAATTGGTATTGCAGAATTACATACAGTCTGTACCAATTGGAGAAATCTTCAAACTGGGTAAAGGCTGTTTTTCTAAAATAGGAGAAACTAATGGACGGATTATCCTGCTATGTATTGAAACGAACCGTGATATAGGAGAAATACTCGCGTTAAAAGTATGGCTGCAAACCATCTCGAGATATGTAAGCGTTCTTTACGAAAATTTATTTATGATTGAAGATCTGGCGAAAGAGTTGGAGCAGCGTTCACAGGATAAGTCAACTCCTCGTTGGATTTTAAGATTGTTGTTTTCGTTGGCAGAAAAGGAAAGAATGAAATTATCCGCGGATTTGCATGATACAGTACTGCAAAACCAAATTTTATGGTATCGTAAACTGCAATCATTGCGTGAGGATTCCAATTTATCCTTAGCACTGGATAGGGAGTTAATGGATATTGAGCAGGGAATGCTCGATATCATACAACAAATTCGAATAACTTGTAACGAGGTGCGGCCCCCGTATTTAAAAGAGTTAGGGTTAATAAAGGCTTTAGAAAGCCTATTTTCTCATACACAAAAGAGCGTAGAATATGAAATCATATTTAATTATGCTGACTTGAAACAACAGCTCAATGAGGAAGAGATGATCACCCTTTACCGCATTACCCAAGAACTTCTAGCTAATGCAAGGAAACATTCACAGGCAACAAAGGTGGATTTTATGATTTCTAGCCTAAATGATATCATTTATTTTAGTTACCAAGACAACGGTATTGGGATTGATATTGAAACGACAGTTGACCCTTTTGAGCATATTGGACTATCCGGTATTAAAAAACGGGTGGATAGTATTGGTGGAGAAATTGAAATATATTCGGTACCAGGAAAAGGTGTAAACATTTTAATATCTTTTCCAAAAGGGGAGAATAATCATTCAAATAGTGTGTTATCTGAGGTGTTTAAATGATCCAAATACTGCTTGTTGATGATCATCCTTTGGTTGGTGAAGGAACGAAGTTAATTATTGAAAATGAAAATGATATGAGGGTTAATATTGAGACTTCGGGTTTACGGGCGTTAGAACGTTTAAAGTCTGAAAAATTTGACGTAATGCTTTTTGATTTACAAATGCACGAATTAGATGGCTTTGAATTATCAAAAAAAGTTCTTGAAATAGAGCCCTTGTCGAATATCTTAATTTATACGGGATATGATATTCTGCCACATTGGGATCTATTCATGGATTCGGGTGCTATAGGCTTTGTCTCGAAAACAGCAACAAAAGAACAGTTAATCAGGGCAATCCGATGTGCGCTAAATCGAGAGATTGTCATTCCTTTCTCGTTATTAAAAGGAATATATCAAAATGGGAATACAACTCCTAATAATCTGCCTCCTAATAAAGAAGAGCTTATGCTTAATGAAAAAGAAAAGGAAATTTTAAAAGAATTGGCCAAGGGCAAAACGAATAAAGACATTGCTCAAACTTTATTTATTGGTCAACGGTCTTTGGAGTATAGTCTAACAAATCTCTTCCATAAGTTAGGGGTTCAGACAAGGGTTGAAGCGGTAGTAAAAGCGAATGTAATAGGGTTATTATAAGAAATCTGGCATTCTAGGACACTCTTGTTTGAGGGTGTTTTTTGTTTTTTTATTATTAAACACGTGGCTAATACCTGCCGATAAGTATATTAAATACCTTTAAGAAATGTGGGGAGCATGTATTTTGAGAAATCTAAAAATGGAATCTAATTTACTACTTGAGGTTTACAAATCACTTTTTGATTATCATGATGATGCCTGCTTTGCCCTTGATTTGGAAGGTAATTTTATATTGTTTAATCGTACTGCTGCCGAGTTGACTGGATACTCAATAGAGGAAGCTTTGCAAATGTCGTTTATCCCGTTAATACCGGATCAGTATTTAGAAGATACACTTTCTAATATTAAACGTGTTATCGATGATAATAGCAATAATTTTAATGTCTTAATTAAGCACAAGAACGGAAGAATCATTAATATTTATTGTACATCTAACCCAATTTATATTGATGGCAAACTAGCTGGTCTAGTTGGGATGGTCAAAGATAAACCTGACAACAACGATTTTAAGGCATTATTAGCTGGGCAAAATACCGTTCTTGAATTAATGGCAAAAGGTTACCCTTTTACAGCCGTATTGGATAGTATCAATTACCTTATCGAAGATTTTTCAAATGGTGGTTTTTGTTCTATTATGCTGGTAGATAAAAGTGGAGATAAATTAGTAACTGGCTCAGCACCAAATCTATCGGAGGAGTTTATTAAATCTATAAACCGTACCCCCATTGGGCCAGATAGGGGTTCCTGTGGCACGGCAGCCTACTATAAATGCCCGATTGTTGTGGAAAATATTGAAACTGATTCATTATGGATTGATTTTAGGGATGTTGCTTTAAGAAATCGTTTAAGGTCCTGTTGGTCTGCTCCCGTTTTTGACAACCAGAAAAATATCATTGCAGTCTTTGCCATTTATCATGACAAACCGTGGTATCCGAAAAAAGAAGATCTTCAGTTAATTGAAAAGGCTACATACTTGACCAGTTTGGTCATTCAGCACTACCGAAATGAAGAGAAGATTAATTATATGGCTAATCATGATGAATTAACCGGACTGCCAAACAGAAGACTTTTTCAAGAGAATGTGGAAAATACAATTACAGTTTATTCTAATTCTCCCGGGAAAAATTTTGGATTGTTATTTTTAGATTTGGACCGTTTTAAAATAGTTAATGATACACTGGGGCACAGAATCGGGGATAAGCTGTTAAAAGATGTTGCAATAAGACTTCAACGCTGTCTTCGCAAAGGCGATATTGCTTCCAGACAGGGTGGGGATGAATTTACCATCCTATTAAGAGATGTTTCAAAGATAGAGGCTACTCGTCTCGCTCAAAGCATAATAGAAGTGCTATCAGTACCAATTTTAATTGATCAAAATGAAATCTTTATTACTCCAAGTATCGGGATTAGTCTTTATCCCTTTGATGGAATTTCCCTTGATGAACTATTAAGAAAAGCTGATGTAGCCATGTACCATGCGAAGAAAGAGGGAAGGAATAATTTCCAATTTTATTATGATACTTTGGATAGAAAGACATATGAGAACTTGGAAATTGAAAATGAACTTAGAAAAGCATTGGATAAAGACCAGTTCAAACTTCTTTATCAACCTATTATCAATCTATCAACCAATAAAATGTCGGGAGTTGAGGCCTTAATACGCTGGAATCATCCCAAGCTGGGTATTGTTTCACCGGACAAATTTATACCAATTGCCGAAGAAACGGGCATGATTGTACCAATTGGGGAATGGGTATTAAAAACAGCTAGCCGACAATTAATGATATGGGAGCAGGAAGGCTTATTCCCGGAAACTGTTTCAGTTAACATTTCCCTGCGCCAGTTTTACCAATCAAACTTAATTCCAATGACTGAGCAAGTATTAAATGATGCTGGAATCGAGTATAACAGACTGACAGTTGAGATAACAGAAAGTATGACGATGGATGTACAGTCAGCAACCTCTATTCTCCACGATATAAAGAAACTTGGGGTTAAAATAGCAATGGATGATTTTGGAACCGGATACAGTTCATTAAGTCACTTGAAATTATTTCCAATTGACTATTTGAAAATAGATAAATCTTTTATTCAAGATATTACAAGAAGCAACGGTGATAAAAATATCGCGATAACTATACTTTTGATGGCACATAATCTGGGATTGAGAGTCATAGCAGAAGGAGTAGAAACGAAAGAGCAATTAAAAATTCTAAGAAAATATAATTGTGATGAGGCACAGGGATATTATTTTAGTAAACCATTATCTGCGGATGATTTAACACTATTTTTAGAGAAACAGATTCTTAGTTATAATTGAATCCTTTTTAGGATTAATATATAATTCCGATAGGGGAAATCTAAATTGGATTGCCTTACATAATTTAATACGGTTAGGAGAAATAACATGGAAAAAGTACTGATTTTCGGTCATAAGAATCCGGACACAGATACCATTTGTTCCGCTATCGCTTATGCAGATTTGAAGAAACAGCTTGGGATGAATGTAGAACCGGTCCGTCTCGGTCAAGTTAATAGTGAAACTCAATATGCTCTGACAACTTTTAATGCGGAAGCACCTCGTTTGGTTGAAAAGGTAGCAGGGGAAGTTAACTCTGTTATTTTAGTCGACCACAACGAGCGCCAGCAAAGTGCAGAAGATATTACCGATGTTCGTGTGTTGGAGGTTATCGACCATCACCGTATCGCCAATTTTGAAACAAGTGATCCTTTATATTACCGCTGCGAGCCAGTTGGCTGTACCGCAACCATTTTAAATAAAATGTATAAAGAAAACGGTAAGGAAATTAAAAAGGAGATCGCCGGTTTAATGTTATCAGCGATTATTTCCGACTCCTTATTATTCAAATCACCTACTTGTACGGCTGAAGATGTGGCTGCTGCCCGCGAGTTGGCTGAAATTGCTGGTGTTGATGCGGAAGCCTACGGTCTTGAAATGTTAAAGGCCGGTGCGGATGTTCGAGACAAATCCATTGAGGAGCTGCTTACCCTTGATGCCAAAGGCTTTGAAATGGGTTCAAGCAAGGTGGAAATTGCCCAGGTAAACGTTGTTGACACTGCTGATGTATTGGCTCGTCAGGCTGAGCTTGAAGGAGCTATTTCCAAAAAAATCGAAGAGAAGAACCTGGATTTATTCCTATTCGTCATTACCGATATCTTAACAAATGATTCTGTCGGATTAGCGCTAGGAAGCAAAGCTGCAGCAGTCGAAACAGCTTATAACGTTACACTTTCAAATAATACGGCAACACTTAAGGGTGTTGTATCCCGTAAGAAGCAAATCGTACCTGTATTGACTGACGTGTTCAATAAAGGCGTTTAATAATAAGACCGTTCATGCCTTTTGAGGCGTGAACGGTCTTTTAAGTTAATCCGGCTTTTGCTGGTTCTCTTCCTTCTTTTGGTTCATCAGAAAAAAGGTCAGCGGCTTGTCGGAACCGGTCATCAGTTTATACACATAGGAGGACGTTACCCTGTAGCCTTCCTCAATTCTTCCCGCCAAATAGTTAGTCCGTTCAAACAGTATTGACCGGATATGATTTAACTGGTGGGTTATTTTATCCACCAATGCCTCCTGTGCATCTAAACGGGTCAAAACCTGTGTTTGAAGTCCTTCTTGTTCACCAAGTTTTTCGACTACCTTCTGATGCATCTCCTCCTGTTCGTTGATTTTGTCCGCGGTCGCCTTTTGCAGCTCCAGCTGCTGATTCATTTGTTGTAAAAGCTGTTGGTTGGTCATTTCATGTTTCTCTAACCGATTCGCCATAGCTTCAATGGATTGATTCAAGAGATTCACTTTCTCCATCAATACCTGCTTGCTAAGGGATTCGTCCTTCATAAATTCAGCTAAGAAATCTCGTCTGCTATAGGCTTGATTTGGCGCTGTAAGCTCCTGATTATTTATAAAAACATCCGGGTGCTTGTTTTTATTGATATATAATCCCATACCTCACTCCACTCCTTTTTTGATATTTTATGTTTGATAATGGTAAGAAGGGACAGGAATGGGCTCGGCAATGGTAAAAGAGTTTTTTCATTAAAGAATATGTAATTAATAGAATTTCTTTTAAACATGCTCTTTTTTGTTTAGGTGTAAAAAACTATAATGGGATATAAGGGAATTTTTTCATAATGGAGGTTAGGTATGAATCGCTGCGGCTGGGTCAATCAAGATCCATTATATATTGATTATCATGATCACGAATGGGGTGTCCCCGTATATGATGATCGCCTATTATTTGAATACTTAAATCTTGAGGGAGCGCAAGCCGGCCTTAGCTGGTATACAATTTTGAAAAAGCGAGAGAACTACCGGGAGGCTTTTGATCATTTTGAAGCGGAGAAAATCATCCAGTACGATGAACGGAAAATCGAAGAACTGCTGCATAATGAAGGAATTGTCAGGAACAAATTAAAAATAAATGCTGTCATCAGTAATGCCAGGGCATTTCTCAAGATTGTCGAGGAATTTGGCTCCTTCCGTTCTTATATCTGGTCGTTCGTCGGAGGAAAGCCAATCCAACATCATTTCAAGGATATGGGAGAGGTGCCCGCTGCCACTGAAATTAGCGATGTGATGAGCAAGGACTTAAAGAAACGAGGCTTCAAATTTGTCGGGTCGACGATTTGCTATGCGTTCATGCAGGCAGTCGGCATGGTGAATGATCATATTGTCAGCTGTGATTGTTATAAAAAAATACCTGCAGATAAGTAAAAAGAAGGTCCATACTTGTGATGGGCCTTCTTTGTATTTGAAATACTATGATTGGGTAGAATTCTCCAAGCCGAAATCTTTTACAGGCAAAGTAATAATCTTGCCGCCAATTTGGACATGAACGGTATCGTTGAAAATGGCCTTTACGATTCCTTTTAACGAAATCGTGGAGTTAACCGAGATTTTTTTAGATTCAGATTGATTTGCCATATAAATCAACACCTTTCGAAGTAGTCATACCAATATAAAATAACTTTAACCTATATTATTCGAAGAAAGATTTTGATATCCTGCTTCCATTTGGCTGTTTTAAAAAAATTTTTTTGTGAAAAAATCGGTCATGTTATAGTCATTTCTATCGGTCAAGGGGTGTTGGACGGGGAAGTGATATAACATGAACCGTAGTTCAAGTATTGCACGAAACAGATTGCTTGTCAACGGAAAACATGAACTATGGTTCAATTTTTTGTTTTATGGTATGATGATGGCGAGGTGGTCATATGTCAGAGCGAGAAGAACTGCATGTAGGCAGTTTTCCATTTGTACCAAAACAGGAACGGGCCCAGCAAAAGAGAAAAGCATTAGAAGAAAGCGGACAGATTTTATTTATTGAAAAAGGATATGAGCATACAACCGCCAAGGATATTGCAGCACATGCCGGGGTGGCAATTGGTACGTTTTATCGATATTTTTCGGATAAACGCCAGTTGTTACTATCATTGCTGGAGGATAAAATCGAGCAAATGCTGCCTCCTGAACCAAAATGGTTTTCCGGTGATCCGGTGAACTTCTTGAATTCCTTATTAGAAGCACATGCAGCCCGATTGGATGAAGGGGGATTGCATCGTGTATTACCTGAATTAATTCTGAAAGACCCGGATTTTGCTGAGGTGCTCTCTAGAGCCAAAAAAAAGATATATGTAGGAATCGTTACCGGACTTCGCCAAGCTCACGCACGCGGCTTAACATGGCCCGACCTGGATGAGGAAACTGTCGCCTGGTCGATTATGACTTTGCTAGAAAACGCACATGAAAAAAAAGTTCAATCTGATGTAAAAGCAGATTATTACGAATTGGCAAAGGTCATCTGCCGAATGGTTTTTCCACCAGAAGTGTTGGAAAAATTACGGAAGTAAGTGGGGGTGCCAAGCATAGTACTTGCCACCCTTATTAAGTTACGGATGCAATTTGCGGTCCAAATCAGCAATCATAATTTGTGAAGCAGCATATTCCTGCTCCCGTCTTTTTTCGACTAATAATCTTACACCATGATTTTGGCTGTATACTTTATAACATACACCATGGGAGGCCAGCATTGCTTTTTCCATTTCACTTGTGTACTTCAATCTTAAGCTCTGGATAAGAATCTCCTCCTGTTTTTTTATAACATGGGTTTTATCTTACTATTGATATCCTGATAGCACAAAGTCGAAAAATCATGAAATGAAGCGATAATTAGTGGTGAGCAGGTGAGAGGGGAAAATAAGCGGTGAGTTCTTAAAATAATAGCCAAATCCTGCCTCTAAAACCATGTCTTATGTTGGAAGGGGTTTCATTTGTACAAAAAAAATCACGAGATACTGTCTCGTGATTTTTTCTTATCTTTTCTCATAAACTGCTTTCATTTGCTTCCTATGATGCTCATCATGCTCGGCCATATCCAAAAAGTACTTTTCGATTGTAAGGTTGTGTTCCCCTACTGAAAAACTTTTTTGATGGTCTACGAGGGATAGTACATCAATTAGATTTTTGCGGTTACTGATAAATTTATCAATTAACTCCACTTTGCTAATACCTGAATGGGCAAATGTTTCGGCTTCGTTGTTTATGTCCTGGACATTGACACCGCCACGTGGAAGATCATCAAGTTTTAACATCAACGGTAACCTGTTATTTTGGATATATTGATCCCAAAAGTATAGATGTGCCACTATTGCTGCCGATGACCATTTCCCTTCGCTGATTGGTTGGAAGAAAAGTTCATCGTTTTCCACCTTTTTTAACGCCTCAATAAAAGGAATGATTGCCCCAAATTGTTTAACCGCACTCATAAAAAATACCTCCCCCAATTCACTATCAATAGAATACCAGTTTTTTGAAGCAACAAGGTATAGATAGGCTTTAAAAAACTGGAAAATATTTATATTTTTTGTTGACAATATAGTATAGGGGGGTATAGTATATAAACATAAAGTAATTACTAAATCCACACATGAACAAATTAAGCGTGGATAGGGGGTAGCAATATGAGTGAACTTTTAGAGAAAAGCGAATTTGACATTATCGGCATGACATGTGCTGCATGTGCCACGAGAATTGAAAAGGGACTAAATAAAATCGAGGGAGTTACAAAAGCAACAGTCAATTTGGCGCTAGAAACAGCAACCGTCGAGTACACTCCATCACAGGTTAACGTCCAAGATATCATCAAGAAGGTAGAGAAAATTGGTTATGAGGCAACGCTGAAGCAGGATCAAACAGCCGACAGCCCAGACCACCGCCAAAAGGAAATTGAAAAGCAACAGGGAAAATTTATCTTTTCAGTCATCCTGTCATTTCCGCTTCTGTGGGCAATGGTCAGCCACTTTGAATTTACGTCTTGGATTTATCTGCCAGACTTGCTGATGAACCCATGGGTCCAGTTAGCTCTAGCAACACCAGTGCAATTTGTCGTGGGTAAACAGTTTTATGTCGGTGCTTATAAAGCACTCCGAAATGGCAGTGCTAACATGGATGTATTGGTCGCCTTAGGGACATCGGCCGCATATTTTTACAGTCTGTACTTGTCAATCATGTCGCTTACTACCGGCGAGCACATGGTGGAACTTTATTTTGAGACAAGTGCTGTCCTAATCACATTGATACTATTAGGGAAACTATTTGAGGCTAAGGCAAAAGGCCGCTCCTCTGAGGCAATCAAGAAGTTGATGGGGCTTCAAGCGAAAACGGCAACCGTTCTGCGAGATGGAATAGAGCTGGAGATCTCCTTAGAGGAAGTTGTCGTTGGCGACATTATCTATGTAAAACCAGGTGAAAAGGTGCCTGTCGACGGTGAAATCATCGATGGCCGCTCTGCACTAGATGAATCGATGTTAACAGGAGAAAGCGTCCCTTTAGATAAAACTGTTGGCGATCCGGTAATCGGTGCCACCATTAATAAAAATGGATTTTTAAAGATAAAAGCTACAAAAGTCGGCAGAGATACCGCTTTGGCACAAATCATCAAGGTGGTTGAAGAAGCGCAAGGCTCTAAAGCGCCGATTCAACGGCTTGCAGACCAGATTTCCGGTGTATTTGTCCCAATTGTTGTCGGTATTGCAGTGGTAACCTTCTTGGTTTGGTTCATCTGGGTCAATCCAGGAGACTTTGCGGAAGCGTTGGAAAAAATGATCGCTGTTCTGGTTATTGCTTGTCCTTGTGCTCTTGGCTTGGCAACACCAACCTCGATTATGGCTGGTTCGGGCCGGGCTGCAGAAGCAGGTGTTCTATTCAAAGGCGGCGAGCATTTAGAAATGACCCACCGGATTACCACTGTTGTACTTGATAAAACAGGTACCGTAACAAACGGCAAACCAGTCTTAACAGATGTTGTCGTGACAGGCACTCTTGATGAAGTAACTTTCTTGCAGTACGTCGGATCCGCTGAAAAGCAATCCGAGCATCCGCTTGCAGAAGCGATAGTCAGCGGCATTAAAGAAAAAGGTATTGAATTATTGGATGCTGCCGAATTCGAGGCAATTCCCGGTTATGGAATCAGAGCAGCAGTCAATAGCAGGGAACTATTAATCGGTACACGAAAATTAATGGAGAAATATGCTGTGGCGTATGATAACACAGGCAAAAAGATGGAGGAACTTGAGGAAAGCGGCAAAACAGCCATGCTCGTGGCCATTGATGGAAATTTTGCAGGCATTGTTGCCGTCGCAGATACCGTAAAAGAAACTTCCAAAGCAGCAATCAAGAAATTAAAGGATATGGGGCTTGAGGTCATCATGATGACAGGTGACAATATCCGCACCGCCAATGCCATTGCGAAAGAAGTTGGAGTTGACGCTGTGATTGCCGAAGTTTTACCTGAAGGCAAAGCAACTGAAGTGAAGAAGCTTCAGGAGCAGGGCAAACGGGTGGCGATGGTCGGCGACGGGATTAACGATGCACCAGCACTGGCAATTGCCGATATCGGAATGGCGATTGGCACAGGAATAGATGTCGCAATGGAAGCGGCCGATATTACCTTAATGCGCGGTGACTTAACCAGTATTGCTGATGCCATCTTTATGAGTAAGAAAACCATTCAAAACATCAAACAAAATCTATTCTGGGCATTTGGGTACAACACATTGGGCATTCCGATTGCGGCTATCGGCTTTCTAGCTCCATGGCTTGCCGGAGCGGCTATGGCGTTCAGCTCCGTTTCCGTTGTCCTAAATGCGTTAAGATTGCAAAGGGTAAGACTTTAACAAATGAATCACGAGGGTTAGGAGCAAATCAGGTTCCTCCCCTCGAACAAAGGGGAGCAATGACTATGAGAAAATGGGCGCGGTTCGAAAATACAGGTTATCATTGGCTTTGAACAAAACAAGGAACAAATTGTGAAACTTGTTGAACTGCGCTAATAAAAAAGCTTCCTGCACCCATCGCCTTACGGTACGGGGGTATGATATAATTTTAGCAAAAAGGAGGGCGTTGTGATGTCGATGAACGAAGAGGAAGTATTGGATGAGTCCTGTTGCGCAACTGATGGCAGCCATCGTAAAAGTCACCATTCAGATAAAGTAAAGAACAATCTGGTGACACGTCTTAACAGGATTGAAGGTCAAATTCGCGGAATCAAAGGGCTAATTGAAAAAGATACGTATTGTGATGATGTTATTAATCAGATTGCTGCAACTCAATCGGCGTTGAACAGCGTGGCCAAAATCTTGCTGGAAGGCCATATGAAAAGCTGTGTTGTCGAGCGGATTCAAGAAGGCGATTTCGAAGTAATTGATGAAGTACTGGTAACTGTACAAAAATTAATGAAAAAATAATGGAGGATGTAAAGTATGGAAACTGTAACTTTAAATGTTAGTGGAATGTCTTGTGGTCACTGTGTAAAGGCTGTAGAAGGCAGCGTTGGAAAGCTTGATGGAGTGAAAAAGGTGGAAGTGAAACTAGATAAAGGTCAAGTAGATGTTGAGTTCGATACGAATGTCGTCACTCTTGCCACCATTAAGGAAACAATTGATGACCAAGGATATGATGTAGAATAAAACGGGAGGCACTCAGGCTGGTTTAACCTGGGTGCTTTTTATTTTATTGATAAAATGCCGGTAAGATGTGATAGAATGTCATGAGGAATACATAGAAAAGAGGGGCACAGCGTTGAGTAAGCAAGGGGTAATATCGCTTGGGGATGCATTTATTGATCTAATCTCTCAAGATTCAAGCAATTCGAAATATCGTCGGTTCCTGGGCGGGGCAACAGTAAACGCGGCAGTATGGACAAGCAGACTGGGCACTCCATCCTATTACCTTACCAAGCTGGGGATGGACGAAGACAGTAAGTTTGTGGTGGAAGAATTAAAAAAGGAAAAAGTGAATCTCGACTACTGCCCGGTGGCTTTAGAGAAAAGGATTTGCAGTGTAACTGTTCACATTAACGATGATGGTGAAAGAGTTTTTCACTCATACGATAATTTAACGCCTGATGTTCTCCTTACTGCAGAGGAGCTGGAACAAGAACTGTTCAAGCAGGCTAAAATATTTTATTTTGGTTCAGGAACTCTTTTTCATAAAACTGCCAGAAATACGACGAATAAGGCTATGGAATATGCAAGGAAACAGGATAGTCTGGTGGCGTTTGACACCAATATCCGCCTGAAACGGTGGGAAAGTGAAGAAATATGCCGGCAAACGGTGTTGTCCTTTTTGAGCCGTGCCGATATTGTAAAAATGGCAGAGGAGGAATTATTTTTCCTGTCAGAAACAAACAGTTTAGAAGAAGGTTTGGAAAAACTTACTCAATACGGAGTCCCTTATCTATTTGTTACTATGGGCGGGGATGGGGCCTGTGCAGTTCATGATGGCAAAAAAATTGTTGTACCAAGTGTCAAAGTGGAGGCCATTGATACAACTGGGGCGGGGGATGCGTTCATGGCCGCCGTTCTATCAAAATTCCATGAACTAGGTACCCCAAAGGATGATACCCAATTAGAGAGTTACGTTCAATTTGCCAATGAAGTTGGAGCACGCGCTACAATGAAGTTAGGGTCGATATAAAAAGACGCCTTTCCTTTTAAAGAGGAATGGCGTCTTTTTCATTATTGAGATATCGTAGTTGATTGCGTTAGTTTATTCCCTTCCGGTACCCTTAACAGGATAACCCCGCCGATGACAAACAGGACTACTAAACTGAACACGCCGCTATTGGTATTACCTGTCACTTGGGCGGTGACCCCGACCAAAAACGGACCGAGAATGGCTGCGAATTTATAAAAAATACTATAAAAGCCGAAAAACTCGTTGACGCTTTCCTTCGGCACCAATTTCGCGAAGTACGCCCGGCTGAGTGCCTGAATACCGCCTTGGGAGGTCGCGACAAGCATGGCAAGAATCCAGAAATCTAAAACTGTCTTTAAGAAATAAGCATAAATACAAATCACGATATAAATTAAAATACCGACTAGGAGCATCGTTTTGCCTTTGAATTTATCAGCAAGCTTGCCATATAGGATCGCAAACGGCGCTGCTACAACCTGGGTGGCAAATAGGATGATTAACAGATTGGTAGAATCAATTCCTAAATCTGAACCATACGCGGTCGACATCGTAATAATCGTATTAACTCCATCAATATAAAAGAAATAGGCAATTAAGAACAGGAATAATGGGCGGTACGTTTTGATTTTCTTAAACGTTTCAAACAGCTGCTTAAAGCCGTTGGCAATTGGGTTTGGCACCCGCTCTTTATAATAAACCTGGTTTACATTTTTCAGCATTGGAATCGTAAACAAGCCCCACCATAAAGCAGTAACGGCAAACGCGGCCTGGCTGGCGACTGAGACTGAGATTGGTAAGATTTCATTCTGGGCTAAGATAATCAGGGCAATTCCTATTATGAATGGGATCGTACTGCCAATATAACCCATTGCATAGCCGCGGGAGGAAATTTTGTTCATCCGCTCTTCCGTGGTGACATCGACGAGAAAGGCATCATAGAAAATATTTGTTCCACCAAAGCCGATGACCGTAAGCATATAACAGATTAATAGAATCAGCCATTGATTACTTGGGACTACAGCGAGTAAAAAGGTAAAAATAATGCCTAATGCAAAGAAAAAGGTAAAGAATCGTTTCTTAAACCCGCGGAAATCCGCGATGCTGCCTAACACCGGAGCACAAAGAGAGATTAACAGTGTTGCAAACGAATTGGCGTATCCCCAGTAAGCAGTAGAAGTAGAGCCCGCAAGCCCGGCCTGTGTTGCTGCTGCCTTAAAGTACAGCGGGAACACAGCGGTGGTAATCAGGATTGAATAGGCAGAGTTGGCCCAATCATAAAACACCCAGCTCTTTTCTTGCTTTGTCATCGTGCTCATACATTTTCCCCCAATTGATTAGATTCAAAATCTAACAGTTCCTCGATAACACTGCCATCGGTATCACCTAAACTAACACCCAAAAGTCTCGCAAAGGTAGGCCCTTCATCAATCAGACGTGCCGAAGGGATAGTACCAGCTTTAATCCCTTTTCCAGCACCCATCAAAATTGTGCCATAGTTTTCTTTTTTCGGTGAATAGCCGTGCGTTGCTTGTGTATATTTTTTATCGGCCTTTGTGTTTTCCGGGGTTATTTTTTTTAAATATTCTCCGTGATAGTCTTCTAAAATGAAATATCCTCGTTTGGCCTCAATCATAAATGCGCTGTTAGCATCAGCCCCTTGTTTGGCTGCTTCTGCACCAGTTAGAACTTGCTCTATTCCGCCATCCTGATCGTTAAGCAATGAAACCAAAAGATTTTTTACAGTTTCATAGGTAGTTGTATCACTGGGGTCTTTAAGATAAATATATGCTGAACCATCACATGTTTTGCAGTAGGCCTTCCAATTTGTCATTTTTCCTTTCCCATTGACGGTAATCAAGTTTTGTTGGCGAAATAGCACATTTAGACTTATTGCCTTGTCTTCGTCTAATGCGCTGTGATCTCCCAAAACAACTATTGTAGAGTTTTCATAGATTTCGCTCTCCTGAAGGGCATCTATCATTCTGCCAAGTCTTGTATGATGACGGTGTATGGCTGCCATGGCTTCCTTCGAGGAAAAACCATGATAATGCCTCATGGAGTCCAAATCGGTAAAATGGACCATCAACAGATTCGGCTTTTTAGTTTTAATTGTATCGACTGCAGCCTCAAGGACAAAATCATCCAGTTCCGGTTGATTTAATCCGTTGCGGATATGGCCATAGCGTTTATTCATTTCCCATTGATAGCTCGGTGTTCCGTTTAGCAGCGAGACAAGTATTTGATTGTGCCAAGGGCGGTTAGCAAAAATTTCAGGCATGTTGTAATCAATGTTGGCTTTGCCAGTGACTGGCCACAACAAAGCGGCGGTTGTCAGGTTGGCCTTTTTGGCTTCATCATAGAGGGTTGTACACTTGATGGCGCTCCGGAACCAATTCCAATCGGGAGAAATCCTTCCTGGTTGAAGAAGTGTATTGTTAATGACTCCGTGGCGGTTCGGATAATTGCCTGTCACGATGGTCGCATGACAAGGATAGGTGACGGATGGATAAATTGTATCAACACGTTCCACTAATGCCCCATTTTTTAAAATACTTTGAAAGTGGGGCAAATCCTTAATAATTGGATAGTCTAAAGCTGAAAGACAATCAAAAGATATGATGATGAGGTGGTCGGTAAGTCGCTTCATGAAAACCCTCCGAAAGTTATGTACCAGCTATTTCAATTGTACTATAGGTGCTGTGATTGTTACAGAATATTTACAAAATATTTGAAAAAATGATAGAAACTGTCGAAAGGGAACTTGCAATAGTTGGTAATGAAGATTTTTCCAGTATAATGAAAGTAGAATAATTTATGGTTAATAAAGAAGGTGTTTTGCATGCCTAGCTTTCAAAATTTTATTTTTGAAAACCTTATGAAGTTATTTGTAAAAAGACTGGCGACAAAAAAACTGCGGGAACGAGGACTGACTGCACGCAGGAAGAAGTTCGATGAGATTGGGAGAAGGCTTGGCAAACTTCCGGGAAATTGCCAATGTGAACAGATTAGAATTGGTGAATTATATGCGGAATGGTTGAGCTTTCCAACGTCAAATGAAAATAGAGTCATTCTTTATTTGCATGGAGGCGCATATGAGTACGGTTCGGCTGACATCCATCGGACGCTGGCCGCAAAAATTGGCGAGGCTTGCGGGGTGAAAGTTCTCCTGCCGGAGTATCGGCTTGCCCCAGAATATCCGTTTCCGGCGGCAATTGAAGATGGTGTTCAGGTTTATCGTTGGCTCTTACGTCAAGGGTTCCGGCCTGCTGATATCATTTTTGCCGGTGATTCTGCCGGGGCTGGTTTAAGTGTTGTTACCGCCTTGGTGCTTCGGGATCAAAATGAACCTCTTCCTGCGGCTATTATCTGCTTATCACCTTGGGTAGATTTAACTAGCAGCGGGGACAGCTATGTGAAAAATCAACAAAAGGATCCGTATTTGACAGTTAGTTCAGTTAGACGGGCGGCTCGGTTATATGCTGGTCAGCACCGGCTGGACCATCCGTTGATCTCGCCGGTTTTCGCCGACTTGACCGGCTTGCCGCCTATGTTAATTCAGTCAGGAGGCCACGAAATCCTGCAAAGTGATGCCCAAAAGCTCGCTGCTCAGGCAAGACTGGGAGGGGTAGAGGTCACAATGCAGACGTGGGACGGTATGTGGCACGTCTGGCAAATCAGCGGTAAATTTTTACCTGAAGCGACAAAGGCAGTAAATCAAATCGGCCAGTTTGCAAAAAGCATATATCAATCACAGAAGCACCGGTGAATTGTCATAATACTGCCAATTATGGTTCGGGCAGTTGGGGATGAATGGTTTATACTGATAATAGGCCATGCTATAATCTTTGGGATTTTGTGAATGAGCGATTGTTATAGGCTGTATTTGAATCTGATAGTGAGAAGGAGGAGCATATTTTATGAAAACGTTAATTGTTTATTGCTCATCTCATGGTACGACAGAAAGGGCAGCCAGTTTAGTAGCCGAATACCTAGAGGGTGAAGTTTTATCAGTAGATCTAAAGCGTGATAAGGTTCATTTCGAACTGGATGATTTTGATACAGTGATTATCGGCGGTTCGATCCATGCAGGTTCAATTCAAAGAAGAATAAGGCAATTTATGGCTAAATACCATGCCGAATTGTTGGAAAAGGAATTGGGTCTGTTTCTTTGCTGCATGCGGGAAGGAGAGCTTGCAATAGAGCAATTTAATAACGCTTTTCCACAGGAGCTAAGAAAAAATTCTGCAGCAATGGGGTTATTTGGCGGGGAATTTCTCGTTTCAAAAATGAATTTCTTTGAACGGCAGGTTGTCAAAAAAGTGGACGGAGTGGTAGAAGACCGCTCCAATCTTGATAATAAGGCCATCATGGAATTTGCTTCAAAAATTAATGATAGGAATTTCTCCTTAAATTATTAAAATTTGCGTTACTGGCCTCTTTCCAAGGAAGGGGCGTTTTTTATGGATGAAGGGGTTTTTTCTAGGAAATTTGCTTTTTGTTAAAATTATCGTTATAATTTTTCAAGCGTTTGGAACATACTGGAAAAAATACGACAACGAGATGAGGTAATCATGAAGATTTGGTTTAACAGATGGTTTACAACAGTTTCGCATTATATTGAAATGATTCGAGCCAATCCCGACAAACGGGAATTTGTCATTTATGGGACAAGTCCAAATAAGGATGCGCTCTATTTACAATATTGTGACCATGCCTATGTGGAGCCGGATATTTCCGGTGATAAATATATTGAGTTCTGCTTGGATTTTTGTCAGACGCATGGAATTGATATTTTCATTCCCCGCAAGGAGAATGTCATGATTTCAAGAAGGCTGGCAGATTTCGAGGCGATTGGTGTACAGGTTTTGGTATGCCCTTATGCGGAGTTGGTGGAAACGCTCGACAATAAGGCAGCAGCCTATCAAGCATTTTTGAAGAGAGAGGCAGAGGGGACAACCATTTTTTCCATACCTGACCATTTTATCGTCAATAATGTCCATGACTTTAAAGCGGCGTACGAAAAGTTGAAGGAGAAAGGGCACCAGGTTTGTTTTAAACCTGTGATTGGAGAAGGGGCGAATGGTTTTCGGGTGATCAAGGATGAAATTGATTCTGTTGACCAGTTGCTGCGTCATGGAACCAGCTTTCGGATCCCTTTTAGTTATGCCTGTGATATTTTAGGCCAGCAGGAGACATTCCAAGATTTAATGGTCCTTGAGTATTTGGATGGCCGGGAATATAGTATTGATTGTTTAGCGTCAAGTGAACAGTTATTCGCGGCGATACCAAGAATGAAAGGGGATGGACGGGTTAGAGAGCTTGTGAATCACTTGGAACTGATAGAACTTGCACAAAAGTTTCACCAGGAATTCAAATTGCCCTACATCTTCAACATCCAACTGAAATACAACAATGGAGTGCCAAAGCTCCTTGAAATAAACCCCCGCATGAGCGGCGGCATGCACATCAGCTGCCTCTCCGGCATCAACTTCCCATACTTGGCCATCAAACTTTTACTTGGTGAAGAAATTGGCGGAGTCAGACCGAAATATGGCATTCGCGCCAGTCACATCGAGAAGGAAATGATTCTCAAAGACGGTTGGTGTCAGGCACCATAGAAAGACAAATCTTCCATTTCGTCCACCTGAGGCGGACAAAATGGATAAATAAGGTATTTATCTGCTCGGCAAATGGGTGACTTAATTTGCCGGGTTTTATTATTGTTTGAAAATGGTGTAGAATATTCTAATAATTAAAGCTGTAGTAAAGGAAGGTGGGTCAGATTGACATATTCGGAACTGGAAGTAATTGCAGAAACTAGTAAAGGACATGTAAGCAATGTGAAGCTTTTTGATTATTTTGACCAGGCTCGAAATAACTGGTATCGTTTCTGTGCTGAACTGGGGGTAGAAGCTGTAGCCGTACATATAAGTGTGGATTATAAAAAAGAGGTTTTCAATAAAGATATCTTAGTAGTAAGAACCTGGCTTGAAAGAGTAGGGAATACCAGCTTTACACTTATGCAGAGAATGGAGAGTAAACAAGGAATACTAGTTGCATCTGCCCAAGTGGTACTCACAACAATTAATAGGCAGACGCGAGTAAAAACGGCCGTTCCTCAGGGAGTTAGAAGCTTGCTCTATCAAGATGCAGAACTAGTGACAAAGTGATAAGGTGGTCAACGGAAAGGGGGGAAGGTAAGTGGAAGG
The DNA here is from genome assembly GCF_055381825.1 of Neobacillus sp. B24. Lineage (NCBI taxonomy): Bacteria > Bacillati > Bacillota > Bacilli > Caryophanales > Bacillaceae > Neobacillus > Neobacillus sp. B24. The sequence goes on from NZ_AP035777.1 coordinate 2,456,805, forward strand.
AAAATGGCTGATTGCGGACCGCGATTTAAACGAACGGGAAGGATTAAAATGGATGATAAAAACGTCATCGATTCCGGTTACGGGCATTTTCTTAGCAGCCAATTATCAGGAATTTATTGTATTGTTCGATCGGGAGGCTCCGGATATTATCCTGATGGAACTTGATATGGTCAACAAGGAGGATTGGTCCAGTTTCCGCAACTTGATGCAAATCTATGACCCCGTGCTCGTTTTAACAAGTGCCGAAGCTACCTTTGAAAAAGCCCGCCAGACTATTGACTTGCAAGCTTTGGATTTATTAATTAAACCTTTCTCACCCACAAAAGTGAAATCAGTGTTACATAGAGCATCCCGTAAAATAAGTGGAAAAAGTCCAAATGAGGGTTTCACTTCCAAGTCATTTAAAGATGTTCGGTATGAACTTTTATTTTTACCACAGCACGGAGAAGAAGAAAATTACCATATTGCCGCTTTCCAAACCGAAAGCAGAGAAGTAATCAGCACACTTCATTCCTATTTAACGGAATATTCATTTAAAGACCAACAGGGAATCTTTGGTTTAAGTGATATGGTCATACTTTTGTTTAAAAATTCCTGTCAAAATATAACCGAACAGTGCCAGAAAATGATGCGAAAATGGGAGGAAGAGTTTTCGGAACCACTCGCGATTGTGGTCCATTGGAATAATCGTGTTTCCGGATTGTCACTAAACGAAAAATACCAGCAGACGAAGAAAATGCTGGAGTTTACCTATTATAAAGGATATCGGCAAGTCGTACAATTTGATGTCCCGCCGGAATGGGTTCATATTGACCCGTTTCTCGCACCTCCCGAGCAGCGGGAATGGGTGGAAATGCTGGCAGCCTTGGATTTAGAAAAAATAAAAAACTGGCTGTACGACGAATATTTGCAACTTCAGGAACCCTATCCGGACCCAGGGCTGGTAAGAATCCGATTAACCAGCATTCTTGCCCAAATAAGAAGATTTATGAAGACAAATCAGCTTGATGAAGTGGCGAAATATGAAAATGAATATCGTACTATCTTTAACTCAATTTTGTATGATGCAGTGCTTTATCGAACAGTGCAAAATCTGATCCTTTTTATCCAAAGAATATTTGTTGGCGCCAAGGATAACATCCAAAACTTTAAACAAGACCCGATTGAGCGGGGAATCGCGTTTATGGAGGCCAATTTTTCCAACAGCGGGCTAAAGCTTGAGGACGTAGCCAAGTTTGTTGACCGCAATCCGTCCTATTTCAGTCACCTTTTTATAAAGAAAACAGGGTCTAGCTTTACGGATGCTTTAGCTAAAATCAGGTTAAAAGAAGCCAGGAGACTGTTAATTGAAAGTAATATGCCGATTAAAGAGATTTCGTTGATAACGGGATTTCAAAATTCGAATTATTTTAGCAGGATGTTCAAGGAAGATAACGGCATGTCACCGAGGGAATATAGAAACAACAATAAATAGAAGGAAAAGACCAGTTTTAACAGGCAGGTCTTTTTTGTTTTCCAAAAATAATGCTAGTTTCCAAGAATATTATAGTTTTAAGACAAAACACCAAAATAAATTACGTTTAATCCAATAAATATTTTCATTTTTCCAATGATTGAATGATATTTTTCTGAAGTTTTCATCCTTATAATGTAATCAAGTTCAAATTACGGGGAGTGAATTTAATGGAAGCGCATACAACGAATAAAAGAGTTGTGAAAAATTATAAAGGCACACAATTGCATGCAAAAGGCTGGATTCAGGAAGCCGCACTGCGGATGCTGTTGAATAATTTGGATCAGGAGGTTGCCGAACGGCCTGAAGATTTGGTCGTTTACGGCGGGATCGGAAAAGCAGCGCGTAACTGGGAATCCTTTGATGCTATTGTAAAAACGCTTCTAGAATTAGAGGAAGATGAAACCTTATTAATTCAATCCGGTAAACCAGTGGCAGTTTGGAAGTCTCATAGGGATGCACCGCGCGTCTTGTTGGCCAATTCCAACCTGGTTCCTGCCTGGGCAAATTGGGAGCATTTCCATGAGCTTGATAAAAAAGGGTTGATTATGTATGGGCAAATGACCGCAGGAAGCTGGATTTACATCGGCAGCCAGGGAATTGTCCAAGGTACGTATGAGACGTTTGCCGAACTGGCTCGTCAGCAGTTTGGCGGTTCCTTAAAGCATACGATCACGCTGACAGCCGGACTTGGCGGTATGGGGGGCGCCCAGCCATTGGCCGTTACAATGAATGATGGTGTATGTATAGCAGTTGAAGTGGATGAAACAAGAATCGACCGGCGGATACAAACGAGATACTTGGATGTAAAAGCTTATGATTTGGATGAAGCACTGCGGATGGCTCAGGAGGCCAAAGCTGTCGGAAAGGCGTTATCAATCGGCTTGCTTGGTAACGCGGCTGAGATTTTACCATTAATGATTGAAAAAGGCTTCAACCCGGATGTGTTAACAGACCAAACCTCCGCACATGATCCATTAAACGGATATATCCCGGTAGGTTATTCGTTAGAAGAGGCGGCGAAATTACGTGCTGAAGACACAGTGAAATATGTCAAGCTTTCGAAGCAAAGCATGGCGATTCATGTGAAAGCCATGCTGATAATGCAGCAAAAAGGCGCCGTTACGTTTGACTACGGCAATAACATCCGTCAGGTTGCTAAAGATGAAGGCGTAGAAAATGCCTTTGATTTCCCTGGTTTTGTTCCGGCTTATATCCGTCCATTATTCTGCGAAGGAAAAGGCCCATTCCGCTGGGCAGCACTTTCCGGCGATCCGGAAGATATTCGAAAAATTGACGAGGTCCTGCTTCGCGAGTTTAAAGATGATGAACACCTTTGTAAATGGATTAAGATGGCTCAGGAAAGAATCGCTTTTCAAGGCCTGCCTGCCCGGATTTGCTGGCTTGGTTACGGTGATCGTGCCCGTTTTGGCAAACTAATTAATGACATGGTAGCTTCCGGAGAGGTTTCCGCACCGATTGTAATTGGCCGCGACCACTTGGATGCCGGTTCAGTTGCGTCGCCAAACCGTGAAACAGAAGGAATGAAGGATGGCAGTGATGCTGTTTCCGACTGGCCGATTCTAAATGCCTTAATCAATGCAGTCGGCGGGGCAAGCTGGGTATCCTTGCATCACGGCGGCGGAGTTGGCATGGGCTATTCCCAGCACTCCGGTATGGTGATCGTTGCTGATGGTACGAAAGAAGCCGAAGTACGCCTGCAGCGGGTATTAACAACTGACCCTGGTATGGGGGTTGTCCGCCATGCTGATGCAGGGTATGATCTTGCGATTAAAACAGCAAAAGAAAAAGGCATTAAGATGCCCATGCTGAAGAAGGACTAATTTTGAAAAAAATGGAGGGACAGGTTTTGGGCGTTTCAGTCCAAGACCTTCAGTCTTTTGATTTTTATGGGGTGAGTATTGGTACTTCGACGGAGAGGAAGGGAAGCGAAATGAAGAAGGCAATTTTTATAAGAAATGCGGCGCAGCTTGTCACTTTACAGGGAAGTTCCGAGGCACCATTGGTAAAAGGAGAAATGTCGGAGCTCGGTATTATCGAGAACGGCAGTGTCTGGATTGAAGAAGGTGTCATAGAAGCCGTTGGAACAGATGAAGAACTGGCGGTGAAATACCATGACAGACTTGCTGAGGCAGAGGTAGTGGATGCAAGCGGCAAGCTTGTTACCCCAGGACTCGTCGACCCACACACCCACCTGGTCCATGCCGGAAGCAGGGAAAATGAATTTAATATGCGTCTGCAGGGAAAAACGTACATGGAAATCATGAATGCCGGCGGCGGGATTCATGCAACAACCCGAGCAACAAAAGCCGCGTCCCATGAACAGCTTTTTCAAGAAAGCTATCAGCGCTTAAATCAATTCTTGCGCCATGGTGTTACAACGCTCGAGGCAAAAAGCGGTTATGGGATGGAATGGGAGACAGAGCTGAAACAGTTGGAAGTAGCAAAGCAGCTTCAGGAAAAACATGTTTGTGACGTTGTTTCCACCTTTATGGGGGCACATGCTATTCCGAAGGAGTACAAAGAAAATCCTGATGAGTTTGTTCGTGTACTGGTGGAAGAAATGATTCCGAAGGTGTCCGAGCTGGGGCTTGCACAATTTAATGACGTATTCTGCGAGCATGGCGTGTTTACGCCGGAACAGTCGCGGATAATTTTAGAAGCTGGGAAGCGCCATGGATTGATTCCGAAAATCCATGCGGATGAAATCGAGCCATATGAAGGGGCAGAATTAGCCGCGGAGGTTGGTGCAATATCGGCCGATCACCTTTTGAAAGCTTCGGAGAAGGGCATTTCAGCGATGGCGGAAAAGGGCGTAGTCGCAGTACTGCTGCCAGGAACGGCTTACTTTTTAATGGCTGAATCGGCAAATGGGCGAAAGATGATCGATCTTGGCGTGCCGGTCGCCTTATCAACGGACTGCAACCCGGGGTCATCGCCAACAGTTTCGCTGCCGTTTATTATGAGCCTAGGCTGCCTGAAAATGGGCATGACGCCAGCAGAGGTAATTACCGCCGCGACTATTAATGCAGCTCATGCGATTAACCGAGGTAAGGAAATTGGTTCGCTTGAAGTGGGCAAAAAGGGAGACGTCACTATATTCAGCGTAGGTAATTATATGAAACTTCAATACTCTTATGGAGTGAACCATACGGACACTGTGGTCAAGGGTGGCCGGGTGGTTGTCAGAGGGGGGCAATTGGTTGAAGAGCTTTCTTTATCCTAAACTGATTCCGCCTGGCTTTACTTGGGTACGGCCGGAAGATGGGGATTCGGCTGCAAAGGTTCACGAATGGATTAAGCCACTGTCTGCAGTTTCTGACCCGGAACAATCCAAGGAAGCAGACTTCGTCGTTGTTGGTGTGCCGCTGTCCCGTTCCTCCATCAGCGCATCGGGGGCATCGGAATTTCCCGATGCTTTCCGGCGCACTTGGAAAAGTTTCACCACCTATAACCTGGACGAGGATATTGATTTGGCTGAAAAAACGGCAATAGATGCGGGTGATGTGCCAATGCATGTGACAGATATCCGCTGTTGCCATGATAATATTATCGCTGCGTCGGATGCCCTTCATCGGCATTTTGTAGATTCGAAGATTTGTGCCATTGGCGGCGATCATTCCATCACAGCGATGATGGTGAAAGGTTTGCATCAGGCAAAACCGCATGAGCGGATTGGGATTATCCAGTTTGATACCCATTTTGATTTGCGGGACATGAGTGATAACGGGCCATCTAATGGAACACCGATGCGGAATCTGATTGAAAGCGGTGTGGTCAAGGGTGAGGATATGTACAACATCGGCCTTCATGGGTTTTTTAATACTAAGGACTTAAAGCAATATGCCGACGAACACGGTGTAAACTATATTACCTTGGGTAAGGCTCGAAAGATGGGAATCGAAGCAACAGTCCTGGCATGTTTGGAGGAACTGGCAGCGAAGGTAGACACTATTTACTTAACAGTGGACATGGACGTCTTGGATATCGCCTATGCCCCAGGGGTACCGGCCTCAACGCCGGGGGGCATGACAACCGCCGAACTGCTTCAAGGCGTACTGGCCGCGGGCCGGCACCCAAAAGTTAACGCCATGGACATCGTCTGCCTCGACCCGCTAAAAGACACCGCGGTCCAACCAACCGTCAAACTCGGCACCCACGTATTTCTCACATACTTAACAGGTGTAATGTTACGACAGGGATAAAGCGGCAAATGGTGTCAGGCACCACAGAAAGACATTTTTGGGCATTGTCCGCCCCAGGCGGACAAATGCCCGGAATATGTAAAGGAGAATATACGAACAAATCAAATAGGAATTATTTAAGGAGGATGGAGTATGGCAAATCATTCAGTGGAGACTGGAAAAGTGGTGCAAACAGGTGTACCGAATGGAAATATGTTGGATGTGATGAAGTTCTTTGTGTTTAGTGCAATAGGTATTTTTGTTTTCTTCGTACCTATTACCTTAAATGGAAAGTCGTCGATTATACTTGATCATTTTGTTTCGTTTATTCAGGCAGCGGTTCCTGGACTGCTGCCCTATTATGCACTGCTCGTCATTTTGCTTGGTGCAGTCTACCCTTTCTATAAGAAAACATGGAATAAGGATAGTGTTACCCTCATCTTTTCCATTCTGAAAGTATTGGGTCTTGTCGCTGGAGTGATGTTGGTATTTAATGTAGGTCCGAAATGGTTCTTTGACCCGGACATGGCACCATTTTTGTTTAATAAATTAGTGATCTCTGTAGGATTGTTGGTACCGATCGGTTCTGTGTTCCTTGCATTATTGGTAGGCTATGGTTTACTTGAATTTGTCGGAATTTTCATGCAACCAATCATGAGACCCGTCTGGAAAACCCCGGGAAGATCGGCAATCGATGCCGTTGCTTCGTTTGTTGGAAGTTATTCGATTGGACTACTCATTACAAACCGTGTATTTAAAGAAGGAAAATATTCCATTAAAGAAGCGGCAATAATTGCTTCCGGATTCTCTACAGTGTCAGCTACATTTATGATTGTTGTCGCGAAAACATTGAATTTAATGGATATGTGGAACGCTTATTTCTGGGTTACACTAGTCGTAACATTTATCGTAACCGCCATCACAGTCCGGATTTGGCCATTATCAAAAATGAGTAATTCCTACTATCAGGATATGGAAGGTGACCAAGAAGTCATTATTAAAAAGGACCGTGTGAAAACTGCTTGGAAGGAAGCAATGATCACCGCAAGCCAATCACCAAGCTTTGGAAAAAACATATGGGATAATCTAAAAGACGGCTTTGTGATGACAATGGGGATACTGCCTTCTATTATGTCAGTGGGTTTGCTGGGCCTAATTTTAGCTGAGTTTACGCCGGTGTTTGACTGGTTGGGATATATTTTCTATCCATTTACAGCCCTTGTCCAGCTGCCGGAGCCGATGTTAGCGGCAAAGGCCAGTGCTGTTGGAATTGCAGAAATGTTCCTTCCAGCACTTCTGGTAACGAAAGCCGCACTTGTAACAAAGTTTGTCATTGCCGTCGTTTCTGTTTCATCCATCATTTTCTTTTCCGCAGTGGTACCATGTGTCCTGTCAACAGAAATTCCGCTCACAGTTGGAAAGATGGTTGTTATTTGGTTCGAAAGGGTTGTATTCACTATTCTGCTAACAGCACCGATTGCCTTCTTAATTTTTTGACAAAAGTCTCTAGTCCGTTCCACATTAAAAAACCTTGATCAGTCAAGGTTTTTATTTTTTCAAAAAAGAAATTCATAGCAGTGGCAACAAGAATTTTCTATTTTCATAAAATAGTTCAAAGGATACATGATACAAGCCTTAACCATTTTGTCCTAACATGAATTAACTATAGAAGAGGATAGAACAGATTTTAAGAGTAAGAGTAATGGAGAACAGCCTTGAGCATGCACGAAGAAACGTTCTTCAATAACAAGGTCTATTTTCAAAAGAAATTCAAAGAAAGGAGGAACCAAATGGATATTAGGCATTTGGAATTTATGATTGGGGGAATAAAGGTCGAAAGAGTCCCCCACGATAACGTGAATGTGGTGAACTATTCACAGCTTTATATGCTTGGAAAAGGCCCACTTGGAGCCGTTTTTCACTATCAGGATGGAATCTGTGTAATGGTGTTTGGCAGCGAAGAGGATTGCACCCATGTCTTTCGGGCCCTTTCAAATGCACAGGATACCAATCTTGTACCAAAGGTTTATGCCAAAGGAAGGCATTATATCGCAATGGAACTGATGAAAGGGGTAGAGATGCAGGAATATCTGGGTTACACTCCGTTTTCTAACGTCTTATCGGGAAAATTAACCGGTATACTCGATAAGCTAGTAACGAGAATTACAGTTCAAAATCAGGTAAATGCAGATGTGGAAGTCGTAAATCATTCAGGACTAAGGATGATCGGAAAAGGGCGACAGGGTGCTGTTTTTTATTTTTCGGACGGAATTTGTGTAAAGGTTTTTGGCAATGTAGAGGACTGCGAGCGTGAGTATTATGCTCTATCTCTAGGTCAACATACAAATCTGTTTCCTAAGGTGTATGCCAAAGGGAATTTATATATTGCAATGGAAATCATTAAGGGAGTAGATCTTCGCGAATACCTGCAGTCACAACCGCTCTCTCGGGAACTTTCACGTAAATTAATCGAAATGCTGATTGTTTTTAAAGAAATCGGCTATGAACGAATTGACCATCATAAACGCCAGATTTATTTGCAGCCTGATGGGAGTTTAAAAGTCATTGACGTTGCCAGAACGGTTTGGCGTGACCGGGTCTATCCATATCCGCGTAAGCTGTTAACTTCACTTGGTGAAGAAAACAAGGCCATATTTCTATCACATGTAAAAGAAATGGCCCCGCAGGTTTATGAGGAATGGCTGCACTACATCCGCATGGAAGAGCTGTCACGACAAATTTATGGTGTGCTCATCCAAAACCCTGACAAATACAAAAAGTTGAAAACTAGTAAACTGCAAACCAGAGATGATGAACAAAACTATGTGACTCTGTTATCTGGTCTAATGCACAAGGTATTTAAAGAGGAATGGGTGAAAACGATGCTGGCCCTTGGGCACGACCCTGATGCCGTGATGGGGAAAATTGACGAATTCTTGGTAAAACGTGGACAAGGTGAAAAAATCAATCTCGATTTTGGAACATGGGACGAAGACGATCGCAAGCGGAATCGGGAAAAAGAGGAAAAGCGTGACAAAGAAAAGCATGGGAAAAAGAAGGAACGTTCCAAAAGCTATGAAGGCGATCGCGATCGCCGGCACAACGAAAAAAGAAAAGGGAAAGGTCATAATCGAAGCAGCGGACATCGAAAACATTAACTAAGATTGATGAGGAGGAGCCTCCAAAAAGAGAGGTGATCGAAAATATGAGGATACTTGTCATCTGGCGTTTACTCACGGTTGGCGGGGTAAATGCCGGCTGGCGCAACCGGTCCGTGTATTTTAAAAAACAGGGGATACAAACAGAATTTCTCTATACAACCGACCACGGCGGACTTCATATCATGCAGGATGTGGCAAAAGTCTATCTCACCAAGGATGAACAAGAGATAATAAAAATTATTAAGAAAAGTGCCTATGACGCCATTATTGTTTGTGATACAGGCGCTGCTTATAAGTGGATTCGCAAAGCCAAATATAAAGGCCCTGTATTAATAGAGGCCCGTACCCCTGAACTAATCAAGCTAATGCCCCATTTAAAATCATTTCGCGGGATTGATCCACAATTAATCGTGGTTCCATCAAATTACCAAAAGCGTCTCGTTTCAATTCTGACGGAAGAGATCCCCATTCATATCATTTACAATGGCGTCGATACTACCTTCTTCAAGGCATTGCCAGCGGGCGAAATCGATTTAAGCACCATACCAGAAATCCCAAAGGAAAAGAAAATCATCGGTTGGATTGGCCGTACCGATAAGCGGAAAAACTGGCCGATGCTAATTGAAGTAGCCAAAAAAATCAAGGCTGAGCGGAATGATGTTGAAATTTGGCTGATTGGCGGAGCACAGAGTGTTCAGCGTGAGGAATTTGCTGCGGCACGCGAGCAAGAGCTGCTTACCGATATCATTAAATGGTTCCCGGTTATACCTTATCAGCAAATGCCGCATGTCTATGCAAAAATACGTGAGTCAGGCGGCTGTACCCTCTCAACAACGAAGTCAGAGTCATTTGGTAACACCTTTATTGAATCAATGGTCTGCGGTGTGCCGGTCGTTGCATCCAATATTTTGCCAATCAACGAATTGGTTGTAAATGGTGAGACCGGGCTATTGTATCGTGGTCAGAATGTCGATGATGCTGTCGCTCAGATATATAAAATTATCGATAACCAGGAGCTGCACGGGCAAATGTCCCAGGCTGCTATCGAGCGAGTCGAGAAAAAATTTGCGATTGGTGTGGTGGCACAACAATATGTGGAGCTCATTAAAGGGATGATTGACGGCCATTCCGTATATAAGGGGGTGAATCCTCAATGATTTCACCCGTTACTTATCAGCGGAAATTGGATGGAAAATCAAATGCTCACCTCATCACGTTTAGTGATGGAAAAGACTACGCAGTCAAATTTTTCCAGCCAGGGTTTGAAAAATCTTTGCCAAACGAATGGGTAGGCTATTGTTTAGGAAGGTATCTTGGCCTGCCGATCCCTTTTGCAAGAATCGTGGAAATCCCTCGGGAATTCACGGAAGGGATTCCCGAATTAACGGAGATGAATGAATCGCAATACCAATTTGCCTCATTATATATTCCTGACTGTTTAAATGGCCATGAGATTTCGGTTTCTCAGATCGAGAATCAGGAGTCATTAGCAGGCATTATCGTTTTTGATTATTGGCTGCAAAACCGTGACCGAACCCGAAAAAATGTTCTTTTTCGAAAAGAGTCAGGAAATAGTTGGAAGCTTTGGGCCATTGACCAGGCTGAGATATTTGGCTCCTATAATTGGCTGCGGGCCGATATTGAAAAACTGCCTGCACGTCTAATCAAAAGTGCAACCCATCAAATGATGGCCGGCTTTATTGAGGATGAGACCCAATTTTATGAGGCACTGGAAATCATTCAAACGATGCCGATCCTGTTAATGGAGGAAATAGTTGAGTTAATTCCTGACGATTGGAAGGTGTCGAAGGAAGAAAAAAAGGCGATGGTAACAGCACTTGTAACCCGGCGTCATAAAATTCTTCCTAAATTGCTGGAAAAGTATCTTAACAGGAGATATCGTCCGCTGCATGCTAACAAGAATAACTCCCGCATCCAGTAGGGATGGGGGTTATTTTTCAAAACTGCCTGGGTTGATACCGTGGCGTAGATTGTCCAACTGCATATAAAAAAGTAATGATATTTGGAAAGGAGAAAGGTGGATGAAAATCCGAAAGGCCATTATTCCAGCCGCCGGTCTTGGTACCCGGTTTTTGCCAGCCACAAAGGCACAGCCGAAGGAAATGCTGCCAATTGTTGATAAACCAACGATCCAATATATTGTCGAAGAAGCAGTGGCATCCGGAATCGAAGAGATTATCATGATTTCCGGCAGGGGAAAAAGGTCAATTGAGGACCACTTTGATAAATCCTACGAGCTGGAAGAAACGCTATTAAAAAAGAATAAGTTAGTAGAATTGTCTGAGGTACAGAAAATATCCAATATGGTAACGCTGTATTATGTCCGGCAAAAGGAGCCATTGGGTCTCGGACATGCTATCCTCTGTGCAAAGAGTTTTATTGGAAACGATCCCTTCGCGGTTTTGCTAGGTGATGACATCGTTTTGTCTGAAACTCCGTGTTTGAAGCAGCTTATTGATGTATTTGAAAGGGAGAAAAGCTCTGTTATTGCCGTACAAAGTGTTCCTGAAGAGGATGTAAACAAATACGGAATAATTAAGCTGAAAGCTGAGAATTTGGTTGAGAACAATCTTTATTATGTAGAGTCGCTGGTTGAAAAACCGCGAGTTGAGGAAGCACCGTCGAACTTGGCAATCATGGGGCGTTATGTACTGCGGCCGGAAATCTTTGAAATACTGGAAAAGCTCCCACTCGGAAAAGGAAACGAACTGCAATTAACCGATGCCATCAACGAACTAAACAAAACTCAGGAAATAATCGCTTGTGACTTCAAAGGCACCCGCTACGATATTGGCGACAAAATTGGCTATATCAAAGCAACAATCGACATTGCCCTTGGGCGGGAGGACACCAAACAGGCGGTCATGGACTATTTAAACGGATTATTGCTCGGGAAAGCGCAGGAATAGACATTTCTCGTAGGTTTTGTCGGATGGCGGAAGGGCCGTCAGAGCTCTTAAGTAAACCATTATTTCCTCAATTTGATATAATATTAGAAAAATAGTATTTGGGGAGAAGTAATATGAGCAAACGCGTCATTGTTTATACAACTAACGACTGTATTGAATGCACGATGGTAAAGAAAGTTCTGACGGATGAAGGGATTGTCTTTGAAACGCGTAACCTTACTGAAAATCCTGGATATCAAAGCGAAGTAGAAAAGTATGGTTTTCTTGGAGTCCCAGTTACCGTTGTGGAAAATCGGGCGGTGAAGGGGTTTACTAATGAACTCAAAGAGTTAATGGAATTTGCGAAGGAGTAATTTATAAAGCAACTATTGAAAAAATGGCGTAAAACTATTTGGTTTTTACGCTATTTTTATTGAAATTAAAGGGATAAGTAAATCTTTTAAAGAATTAATACCTTATAAATTGGGAGTTGAGGTGCAACAAAAATGATGAAGCTTAGCAGTATGGAAAATGTTGTGAATACGGTGGATCAAGATTGGCGAAGTCTATTGGCGGAGACAATCCTGCCGCTTCAGGCAGTGGATATCCCGGAGTCCCCGGAGTATCCGAAATGGCTAAAGGACCTGAGACAGAAGTTGGGACTAAAACTGGCTGCTTACCGTTCAGGGTTTGATTTATATTAAATCTTCATATGGAGGTGTGTTCTATGAATCGAAAAGGAACTTTATCTAAATCCGGTATCTTTATTTATGACAGCTATAAGGATAATATTATCATCGACAAGTACAATCGTGTCTTCCGAAAAATGAGGGCATCCAAGCTTGAAGCTATTCGGAGCATAAACAGTGAGGATGCAATGACCTGGAACGCTTTTCGAACACTGCAAAAAATTGACCCAGAACTTTGGCTGCCGTTATTGTTTCAGCAAACATTCCAGGACCACCGTACCGATATCATTGAAAATATGAAAATATCATTATGGAAAAAGCTTAGTCCGCCGGTTGAATGGGGCCTTCGGGAGAGTGATTCCGAGATTGATGTCATGTTGGAGAATGACCATTTTGTTTGGTTTATTGAAGTGAAATATAAGAGCGATGTCAGTATGGGCACAACTCATGATAGTACAAGAAATCAAATCCTTCGTAATATTGACCTTGGCACAGAATATGCGGGAGGGAAGGATTTCTATTTTTCGCTGCTGATCCTTGATGAGAGGCATTCGCCTAAAGGTTTTGGGTTAATTGGGGAATATAGAAACGCTCCGGATTTGGCGGCGGTAAACCTGCCACATAGGGATGGAAAGTTGTTTAATTTAAAGGGGATTTCTTTGCTGAAATGGCAGGAGATAAGGAGTCTCTTTGGTTATTGTGAAGAGAATGCCCAATACGAAGACGAACAAGTGCTGGCCAGGCTGGCTAAAAATGATTTGGTTCGCAGGTTAACAGGGGATTAACGCTTTTATACAAATAGTTAAAGAAGTAGAAGTTTCCTGCTTATAATTAACCCCGTATATCATCCTTAATACAAGCATAAACATGGAAATGACTGGGATTAAAGGGGAGGAAAAATATGAGTGTAAAATTAATTCGTAATATTGTTATGTCAACTGCATTATTGGTTTCGGGAATTTTTTCAGTTTCTTCAGTTAAGGTAGAGGCCCAAAAAACGGTTGCGGGGACAGAGGCCTATCAGCATGTTTATTACTTAACCGAGAAAATAGGGCCTAGAGTTGCCGGCACTGAAAACGAAGCCAAGGCTGGCGATTATATTTTGAATGAATTGGAAAAACTAGGCTATCAACCTAGTAAACAGCCATTTTCCTATACAAGCAGAGGTGTGACAAAAAATTCTGCTAACATAATTGGCACAAAATACAGCCAGTCCAATAAATTCAAAAGCAATCCACAGGTGATTATCGGAGCCCACTATGATTCAGTCAGTGTAGGAAAGGGTGCGGATGACAATGCCTCCAGTGTTGGCGTTATCCTGGAGACCGCAAAGGCCATACAAAAAAGAAACCTTCATTACGATATCAAGATTGTATTCTTTGGTGCAGAGGAAGCGGGATTGAGGGGCTCCAATTATTACGTCTCCCAAATGTCCCAAGAGGAAAAGGATAGAACAATTGTTATGATCAATCTCGACAGCTTGCTTGCCGGTGACAAAATCTATGTATATGGCAGTCCGGGTGAAGATGGGTGGATTCGCGACCTTGCCTTAGATATTGCCAATAAGAAAAATATTCCGCTAGAAACAAATCCGGGGATTAACCCTGATTATCCAGAGGGCACCACCGGGGACTGGAGCGACCATGCCCCATTCCAGGATGCCGGAATTCCAATTGGCTATCTTGAAGCGACGAATTGGGAATTAGGTGATTTGGATGGCTATACCCAGACCGTTAAACACGGTGAGATCTGGCATACGAAAAATGACAATTTAGAATTTCTTGAGAGGGAGTTTCCAGGGAGAGTGCAAGAGCATCTTGAGCACTTCACGGAGATTTTAACACAATTATTAATTGATATTAAAAAGGAAAAATAAGGATTGTTATAGTAACTTTTCCCTATTTTGACGTTTATCTAGGGCAATTTTCTTTACATTTATAGATTAGTAGATTATTCTGAACTTAACTTCATACAAGTGTACTGCTAGGGGTGCCCTGATGCTGGGCTGAGAGAATACGGCGAACGTTTTTAACCCTTTGGACCTGATCTGGGTAATACCAGCGTAGGAAAGTAGAGCAACAACCATGACGGTTTCTCACTCTAATTATGCCAGGTCCAATTTTGGGACCTGGTTTTTTTATTTTTTTTAAAAGGAGAGAGCAATTTGGAAAAAACAAGAGTTTATGAGGTTTTACAAAAAGTTAGAGAGGTTAATCCGCTTGTCCACAACATCACCAATGTGGTTGTCACAAATTTCACAGCCAATGGGCTCTTGGCACTGGGCGCATCCCCGGTGATGGCCTATGCAGCAGAAGAAGTGGCGGAAATGGCACAGCTTGCCAATGCGCTAGTCCTGAATATAGGCACTTTGAATTCGCATACGGTAGAGGCGATGCTTCTCGCTGGAAAAGCGGCAAATGAAAAGAGTATTCCAGTTATCTTTGACCCAGTGGGTGCTGGAGCAACCAGGTTCCGAACGGAAAGTGCCAGAAAAATAATGAACGAGGTTAAGGTTTCGATTATCCGAGGCAACGCTGCTGAAATTGCCAATGTTGTTGGTGAAGAGTGGGACATTAAGGGTGTTGATGCTGGTGATGCGAAAGGGAATATTACAGAACTGGCAATTACAGCGGCAAAGAAACTGAACTGCATTGTGGCGATTACTGGAAAAGAGGATGTCATAACCGATGGCGATACAACATTTCATGTCGGCAACGGTCACCCGCTGTTAACAAAAGTAACAGGAGCCGGCTGTTTATTGACATCAGTTGTTGGAGCGTTTGCTGGGGTTGAACAGGATTTGCTGTTGGCCAGTGCCGCCGCATTAACCGTCTATGGGATTGCAGCGGAAAAGGCTGCGGAAATCACAGCTGGACGCGGCCCTGGCAGTTTTCAGATTGAATTTTTAAATCAACTGTCACTGGTTTCCTTAGAAGCTATTCATACAAAAGCAGTATATAAAAGGGAGTTGAGTTTGTTATGAAAAAAGCTTTAACGATTGCGGGTTCTGACAGCGGTGGTGGTGCAGGAATCCAAGCCGACCTAAAGACTTTTCAGGAGCTCGAGGTTTTCGGAATGTCGGCGCTAACGGCCATTACTGCACAAAACACATTGGGTGTTCACGGTGTATATCCGTTAACAGCAGAGGCGGTCGAACAGCAAATGAAGGCAATTGGTGAGGATATGGGGACTAATGCTGTAAAAACCGGTATGCTGTTTAATGCAGAAATTATTCAGGCGGTAGCGTGCGGCCTCAGGAAATTTGGATGGGAAAATGTTGTGGTGGACCCAGTGATGATTGCTAAAGGCGGCGCAGCCCTGCTCCAAGAAGCTGCCATTATTGCGTTGAAAATCGATCTCCTTCCCCTCGCTAGAGTTATTACACCTAATATTCCAGAGGCCGAGGTACTGACGGGAATGAAAATTGCAACCTCTGATGATAAACAAGAAGCAGCAAAACGTCTTTTTAATTTCGGTGTAAAAAATGTTGTGATTAAAGGCGGGCATGAGGAGTATCAATCAGAAGCCGTTGATTTATTGTTTGATGGGCGTGAGTTTTATAGCTTTCCCAACAGGCGGATACATACAAAAAATACCCACGGAACCGGCTGTACTTTTTCTGCAGCCATTACAGCAGAACTGGCGAAGGGTTCTTCAGTCTATGAAGCTATTAAAGTTGCCAAAGAGTTTATTCAAGCGGCAATTGAGGATGGGATTGAGATTGGGCATGGCCACGGGCCAACCAACCATTGGGCCTATCGAAAGAGAAAAATGGAGTTGGTGGAATCATGATAGAGTTGCGGGATGCGTTGAAAATTTATTTTATTATGGGAAGCAACAATTGTTTAAAGGACCCAAGTAAAGTGTTGGAGGAGGCCATTAAGGGCGGAATTACGCTTTTTCAATTTCGGGAAAAAGGGGAAAATGCCCTTCAGGGTGAAGAAAAATTTCGCTTGGCAAGGGAACTGCAAACCGTATGCAGGCGACATGGTGTCCCGTTTATTGTCAATGATGATATCGACCTCGCGCTAGCGCTCGATGCAGACGGTGTTCACATCGGTCAGGAAGATGATCCCGTTGAAAAAGTAAGGGAGCGAATTGGTGATAAAATTCTCGGAGTTTCCGTACATACAAAGGAAGAGGCGTCCACAGCAATTAAGGATGGAGCCGATTATTTTGGAATAGGTCCAGTATTCCAAACTAAAACCAAACTTGATGCAAAGGAAGTTCAAGGGACAAGGTTGATTCAGGAATTACGTGAAGAAGGATTTACGGTTCCAATTGTAGGGATTGGCGGAATTAACGCAGAAAATGCGGCCTCTGTTGTGGAAGCAGGCGCGGACGGGGTTTCTGTAATCACCGCTATCAGTCATGCCCAGTCGCATTTAGAGGCTGCGAAAGCGTTAGCCAGAAGTGTGAAGGGGGAACTGACCTGTGAATAAAACTCATAAATTGACGCTGACGGCGATGATGATTGCCATCGGTACATTATCCAGCAACCTTGTGGCTATTCCAATTGGATTTACTAAAGTTTTTCCGATGCAGCATTTTTTAAATGTGCTGTCTGCAGTCCTATTGGGACCTTATTACGCGGTAGCCCAAGCCTTTTGTGTTTCCCTGCTCCGGAACCTGATGGGAACCGGATCATTATTTGCTTTTCCGGGCAGTATGGTCGGGGCTTACTTGGCGGCACTGTTATTCTCAAAAACAAGAAAAATATATTTTGCTTTTTTCGGAGAGGTAGTAGGAACAGGTATTCTTGGGGCACTCCTTTCCTATCCAATTGCAGCGCTAATTCTTGGACAAAAAGCAACGCTGTTTGGATTTATTCCGTTGTTTATCTTTAGTTCTTTTGCCGGGGCATTGCTCGGGTTTGTCATCTTAACTGTATTTTTGCGAAAGAAGGTGGTTTCGCCTGATGCTAAGGTGAATATTTAAAATAGAAAGTCACACTGGGGGAAGCCATCTTGGCTTGAGATGAAGCGTATGCTTCGAACCCTTTGAACCTGATCTGGGTAAGGCCAGCGGAGGGAAGTGGAGGAGATTTGTTTACCTGCTCATTCCTTTTGTTATTGGTGAGCGGGTTTTTTATTTTTAAAAAGAGCTAATTAAACGAAGATTTCACAAAGCCTATATGTGGGGAGCTATTGGGAAATCAGCAGATTGCTAGCAGTAAACTATAAATGTTCTAGCAATTATCTATTTAATCAAGGAGGCGATTGGCCTGTCTGGTTCCACGATGTTATCTATAAAAGAATTAACTTTTTCATTTGACCCAGGCCTTGTGGCAATTTTTCAACAGCTTACCTTAAGTGTTAAGAAGGGAGAATTTGTTTCGGTTATCGGCCCAAGCGGTTCTGGTAAAAGTACGCTATTTAAATTGATTACTGGTTTAAAAGAGCCTTGTAAGGGAGAAATCACCATAGATGGCGTTGGATCTGGGAGCAGATTGGGAAAGGCTGGATATATGCCGCAAAATGACCTGCTTTTACCATGGAGTACAGTTTTTGATAATGTCATGCTGCCTGTCCGGATTTCGAAAAAAGATAAGCATGCTTCCGCCCTAGTCATTCGCGATTGGTTAACCCGCTTTGGGCTTTCACAATTTGAGCAGGCGTATCCTCATGAACTCTCTGGCGGAATGCGGCAGCGGGTTGCTTTTTTAAGAACCATCATGACCGGAAAGGAGCTATTGTTATTAGACGAACCGTTTGGCGCCCTTGACTCTTTGACGAAACGAAACATGCACGCCTGGCTATTGGGAATGTGGGAGGAATTGCAGAATACGGTGTTGTTCATTACGCATGACCTGGAGGAGGCAATCCTGTTAAGCGATCGGATTTACATCCTTAGGGACGGAAAATTACAGGAGTTTGCGGTAAACCTGCCAAGGCCAAGAAATACAGACTCTATTTACCAGGCAGAGTTTATGGAAATGAGAAAAGAACTTGAGAGGCTGCTTTATGATGAAGGTTAATTTGAAAAAATGGAGTGCAGAATACGGTTTATTTTTCCTAGCAGTTTTATTGATGACCTGTCTATGGCAGTGGATTGCGACAAAAGGAGTGGTTCCGGATTTTATTTTACCAGGCCCACTAGCAATTTGGACTTCATTGGTGGAAAACAGCAGGATCCTATTGCTGGAACATTTACCAGCGACCTTAAACGAGGTTTTGCTCGGGTTTGGTCTTTCACTTGGGGCTGGCCTTTTATTGGGAGTTGGAATGTACTTTTCCCGCTTTCTTGAGAAAGTTCTTTACCCGTTTCTAGTTATCTCGCAAACAGTGCCATTAATTGCGCTGTCACCTCTTTTTATCATGTGGTTTGGCTATAGTATTTGGAGTAAAGTGGGGGTGACGTTCCTGATTGCTTTTTTTCCAATAGTCGTAAATACATATGACGGGCTGAAGGCAGGAGGAACTGAATATCGAGAGTTGCTGATGACAATGGGTGCCGGCCGTTGGATGATTTTCAAAAAAGTACAGCTGCCTTTGGCATTGCCTTCGATACTATCAGGGTTAAAAATGTCTGTTGTCTACTGCGTTGTCGGGGCGACGATCGGCGAATGGCTTGGTGCCAGTGAAGGCTTGGGTTATTTTAGCAGAAGGATGTCGAGTAATTTGCAGGCAGATGCCGTATTCGCATCGATTTTCCTGCTTTCGTTAATGGGAATAGTATTGTTCTTGGTTGTTAGTTTGATAGAAAAACAGTTATTGAAACATTTTCGCTAGTTGATGAAAGGTCGTGCGTTGAAATGAAATGGAGATTAATAATAGTATTATGTCTACTAATTGTATTTACAAGCGGGTGTGGAAAAGGGGAGTTGCCTAAGTCTTCAGGGGAAGTGGATAAACCCCAAAAACTAAGTATCATGCTGGATTGGTATCCGAATGCTGTACACTCATTTCTTTATGCAGCCAAGGAGAAAGGGTATTTTAAAGAACAAGGACTGGATGTGGAGATTAGAATGCCAGCTGATACGAATGATCCTTTGAAATTGGTGGCAGCTGGCAAGGTGGATATGGCCATCAGCTATCAGCCTCAGGTAGTGGTTGCCCGTGTGGCGGGGATTCCTGTCAAGTCGTTCGCAGCTTTGGTACGTCACCCGTTGAATCAAGTTATGGTCCCGGGCGATAGCTCCATTCAGTCTCCTAAAGATTTAGCAGGGAAAACTGTAGGATATCCATCGATTCCATTAGATGAAGCGATTATTCAAACGATGGTGGAGACCGATGGCGGAGACGAGCAAAAGGTGAAAATGGTGGATGTTGGCTGGGACTTGATTCCGGCACTGGCAACCAAGAAAACGGATGCGTTAATTGGCGGCTTTATCAATCACGAGAAGCTGCTGTTGGAAAAAGAAGGTCACCCGGTGGTAACCATAAATCCGGCTGAATACGGGGTCCCAGATTATTATGAATTGGTGATGGTAGGGAATGATAAGAGTCTGGCGGCCAAGAAAGAGGTGTTTAAGAAGTTTATTACTGCAATCACCAAAGGGCAACAATATGTGGTGGAGCATCCTAATGAAGGCTTGGACATCCTTTTGCGGCAGGAAAACCAATCCTCTCCACTTGACAAAGAAATCGAAAGGAAAAGTTTAGAGATACTGCTGCCGCTCATGGACGCAGGCGAATATCCCTTCGGCCACCAAGACGCCGAAACATGGAAAACAGTAGCCCATTGGCTCAAACAAACCAAAATAATCAACAGAAATGTAGAGCCCGAGGAACTGTTTATCAACTTTTAATACATTGTTACCTTGTATAGGTCTGTATTGGTGTCAGGCACCACTCGAGGACATTTGTGCGCGAGGGGAGGACAGTGCGTCCCGTGATATTTCTATTGGTATATCGCAAATGGTGCCTGACACCGTTAAGCATTTTATCACCGCAGGAATGATAGATAATACGGTCTGGATATCATGGTCATAAGGTAGGCTGATATTTTCGGATTTTCTCTTCGTTTTTTGTTTAGGAAGTCGATGATGGTTTGGGCGCTTTGGATGCCGACACCGTGGCCGTAGTATTGGTCGCCGCCAAAGTAGATGACGTTTTCGGCACGCCAATGCGGTTCTTTCGGGCTGAAGTCCGGATTGTTGAAATGCAGGACATCACCAGGGAGAAAGTCGTCACGATAAAAGGTTAATACTGGCAGGTCCTCGTCGAATTGCCAATCCATTAAGTACAGGCGGTTGAATAGCAAATCAAATCTTCTGGTGCCGATAGTATACAGGGTTGCAATATAAAGGGAAATCGCAATCCCCGTAGAACACTCCGTAGCATAAAGGGTACCGTTTTTCAGAATATCGAGTATTCCGACAGAGGGACTGACATTCGGCTTTAATAGGAAACCACCGTTACTCAGACGGTCCCAATATTTTTTATTGCAAAAGGCGTATGAAAATGTGGTAAATTTAATCCCGCTCTTATTCAGTTCTCTTGCCGCGCGCAGCGTATTGGATCTAAATTCCAGTTCAAACTTTAATTGATCTAGTGTTAGGTATGAATAGACTTCCTTATAGGAATCCATTTGTTTAACGATATTTTTTTGTTCGGCATTCGTAATCTCCTTAATCAGTGTTCCGGGTTTGACGGTTTGGTTATTAATCCTAATCAAAAGAAATTCCCCCTCCAATCTCTTCCTCATTAAAAATATGAGCAATGATCCATAAATATAGATAAATGGAAAAAGAAAAAAACCAGGGGAAACCCTGGCAAATGTTTAAAAATATCAAGGCAATTGTCCACGTGGGGTGGACAAAAAGCTATATTTGTCCACGGCTGGTGCCTGACACCATGGAAGGATTGTTTCTTTTCATGAATTTCAGGTACATAAGCAAGAAAACGAATGCACTTAAGAGTCTCATGACGGTGCTGATGTTCAGAGCGGGGATCATTCCGGTTAGTTCAAGCAGCCAGATGCCGATTTGCGGAGCGACAAAGGCGACGAAGGACAGAAGCACGTTGTAGGTGGTAATACAATAGGTTCTTTTTTCCTTCGGTGATTGCTCCAGCAACAAATTGAATAACAGCAGCATGGTGCCGGATACAAAGAAGCCGGACGTCATGCTGACGAAGGTCAAATAATAAAGATTCGTAGACAAGGCGTTTAGAAATGGTGCTGTTGCCATTCCAAATGCGACCCATACGAGCATTAAAGTATTTGACTTTTGGTCGGCCCACTTTTTCCATAAGGGGTAAGAAAAAATCTGCACCAATTGGTTGGCCACGGAAAAGATGCTAATCCACAGAATCGTGGCATGGGCATATTTGACGTTGTAAATGTTAAATAGCCCCCACGCCATCTGCCAGGTAAAGTTAAAGGTTAATGCCGCAATGAGGAACCATTTATAACCATGATCTTTAAAAATGGACCAATCCATCGAGGCGTTCCGCTGCTCTTTATCAGCTTTCGGGACGACTATTTCTTTATGCTTCATCAAGAAATATACCTCGAGTAGTCCGAAAGCAAACGCTAAGCCGAACAATATTTGATAGGCTACGGAATGGTGTGACTCATTTTTCATGACAATACCGATAATGAGCATCGTAATCATTCCAACGATCGTTAACAGCCGGTTTCGGTCACTGAAAAAAGCGCCCCTCCGTTCATCGGCAATCATCCCGCTAATCAGCGTTTGCCAGCCGACATTTGAAATCGTGCCAGGGATGTTCATTAATGCGACGATGATTAAGAAAGTCCAAGCCTGAAATGACGATTGCAGGAAAACCACCCCGGCGAGGAGCAAAAACATAAGCCTTCCCCATAACACATTCATCGCTACCGTTTTCTTTTGCTGGTCCAGCCGGTTTAATATAATCGCCGCCGGAATGGTCATAATTAAAGCAATCAATGGCGGAAGGGAGCTAATCAAGCCAACCTGATAATTGGTTGCTCCAAGGATGGTTATGGCGAAAATTGGATAATAGTTACTTGTAAGATTCGCGGCAACGGTTGACACCATTCCATGATAGATACTGATTTTTTCATTGTAAGTACGCATGGGCCTCTCCATTTTCTTTTAATATACAAAGCTATTATACAGCCAAACTTATTCGGTGCACTAAATATTTTTTGTGAATTTTTATTAGTGACTTCTCTTCTAGGGTCTTTCTTTGAGACGTGCTATAATGAAACCACTAAGAAAGTGGAAGGACGTGAAGAAATGGCAGTCCAATACATACAGCCCAAAGGAGACTACGTAACCTTTCTGGATGACAACCATTTTAAAGAAAAATTAAAGGAATGGGGGCTCCCAATTGCCAAAAAGGAGTTCTGGTATAAGGATCGCAGCTTTCAGTCCCTTGTAACCATTAAAGGCTATGAAAGTTACGGAATAACCGGTGAATACAATACCTTGGTGATTGAATTTGAAGATGGCAAAGTTAGTTTAATCCACCCAGCCTATTTAAAGGAAATGCAATCAGCAAGCTTTGGCAAGGAAAGCTTGGTGCCGCTGGAGGAAAAAGGGGCAGATGAGGATTCTGACGTCAAGGAAGATAAAGGGGAAACAGCAGCTGTAGAACCGAAACCGTTAAAAACAGTTAAACCTGAACCAGCATCACCAAAGGTGACGAAACCTAAAGAAACGAAGCCGAAGAAAGAAAAAGCGCCTAAGCTGGTGCTGCCGGCAGATAAGGTTCATTTTACCGCCACAGTCAAGCAGTTTGCGCTAACGTACAACCCTTTTAATGAAGAAAATGATGAAGTCGTGGTTCTGGAGAATGTCCAAATTGTTCAGGAGCAGCCGCTCCAATTGGGTCTTGCCTGGTGCAGCCACAGCAAAACCTTGAAAAAGTTTGAACTTGCGCCGGGAGACGAAATGGAATTCGATGGAAAAGTCGCGGCGAAGAAACTGGGGAAGGGGAAGGATGCACCAGACGAATTCGTCATCGAGGAACCAGTATTATACAAAATCAATAATCCTTCAAAAATCGTTAAAAAGTAAATGGGGCTCGTAGGAGTCCCATTTTTTCATGCTTATGGAAAATAAATCTCCAACCGGTCTGAGCCCTTCCGGCATATATAATAATTAGGAAAATCAGTATTGAGTACAACACTCTCAAAATCTCCTAAATCTACAGACGTTATGTATCCGCCTTTCACTAATAAAACCAGCTTTCCTTCAGCAAATTGAACATATTCAAAGTGAAAGCCATCACGTTTCCACAGGAAATCTTCATCTCGGTAATAATTCAGGACGACTTGCCTGTGATGATATTCCGCAAAACATGATAAGTCTGATAATTGTTTTTCCATCTCCACATCCCCTTTATCATTATTATAAAAAAATGGTCAACAGTCTGGAGGTGATGGAAATCACTGTATTGTAAAGGATAATCAGCTCCTCTTTTCCTCTAGGTTCATGATATTGGGCAAATACCTATCCCGAATTGCCAATTAACACATACACTATTTTGTACTAAATTTGAGGAGGAGAAGAGATATGAACCAACAAGGGACATTTGGCATGGGCGGCGGTCCGATGATGGGAATGCCAACAGGGCTTCCAGGTATGGGGTCTCCAGCCATGGGCTACCCAGGCATGGGTGGTGGTCCGATGATGGGAATGCCAACAGGGCTTCCAGGTATGGGGTCACCAACGATGGGCTACCCAGGTATGGGTGGCATGGGTTTACCGAGTATGGGCAACCCAGGAATGGGCTTGGGCGACGGCCATTATCCAGGATATGATTATCACCACGGCCATGGCGGCCATAATCCTGGTCACGATTATCATCATGGGCATGGCGGCCAATATCCGGGACATGGTTACCACCACGGTCACGGCAGCTATTATCCGGGGCACGGCTATCACCACGGCCACGGCGGCTACTATCCGGGACATGGCTATCACCATGGACATGGAACGTTCACACCGAGACCAGGTTGAGGATCTTAATAAAATGAACAGGTCTGTTCATAAAGAAAAGCGGGAGTTGATCCTGCTTTTTTTATTTGTTGCACCAAAAAGAGGTGGTTTAAGATATAATATTGATTTGGAGTTGTTAAATTTTAGAGGAGCATGCAATTATGAATCAAACTTTTACCCTAAAGGAAAAAACAAAGCAAATCTTAGTTTTGTTGATTCCCATCCTTATTACACAGCTTGGCATGTTTTCAATGGTATTTTTCAACACGATTATGTCAGGGAAATTTAATTCCTCTGCTCTGGCCGGGGTTGCAATTGGCTCCTCGATTTGGAGTCCGATTTTTATAGGCTTTGGAGGAATACTACTGGCTGTGTCACCGATTTGTGCCCAATACTTCGGGGAAAAGAAAAGTGATGAAGTGTCCTCGATTGTTAAGCATGGGGTATTTCTCTCAGTCATTATAACAGTGCTCATCATCATTTCTGGATTCTTTTTATTGGAACCGATACTGGATAAAATGAACCTGCCTGCAAAAGTTCAAGAGACCGCTTTTGGCTATCTCACTGGCCTTAGCTTTGGAATTTTGCCGTTGTTTTTATTTAATGTATTGCGTTCATTTATTTACGCACTCGGGCGGACCCGTGTGGTTATGGTAATCATGATTTCGTCACTTCCGGTGAATTTCCTGTTAAACTATGTGTTTATCTTTGGAAAGTGGGGGGTGCCGGAGCTTGGCGGTGCTGGTGCGGGATACGCAACCTCCATCACTTATTGGGTCATTTTAACCATGACCATTTTTATTGTTAAAACACAGGCACCATTCTCGGCTTTTCCGGTATTTGCCAATCCCACGAAAATATCTTGGCAAAAATGCAAGGAGATCCTTAAAATTGGTGTGCCGATGGGGTTGTCTTCTTTCTTTGAAACGAGTATGTTTGCCTGCGTGACCATCCTGATCAGCAAATTTAACGTAACAACAGTCGCTGCTTATCAATCGGCGTTAAATATCGTCTCGTTTTTATACATGATTCCAATCAGTATATCAATGGCCCAGACGGTATTGGTTGGCTATGAGGTTGGAGCCCGCCGTTATAAAGATGCGCGCGCCTATAGCTGGCTTGGCATCGCTCTTGCTGTAATAAGTGCAATTGTGACTGGACTATTGGTGGTCTTTTTCCGCTATGAGGTTGCCGGATTTTATTCCAATGAAGATGCTGTCATTAGTCTGACGGCAAACTTCTTAATCTTTGCGCTATTTTTCCAAATCTCAGACGCCATACAGGCAACCGCCCAGTCGGCTCTGAGGGGCTACAAAGACGTTAACCTTGCCTTTATCATGACCTTGGTCGCCTACTGGCTCATCTGCCTGCCAGCTGGATACTTACTGGCCCACTTCACAGAACTAGGCGCAAGAGGCTACTGGATCGGCCTTACCATCGGCCTGCTCGCAGCAGGCATCGCCCTAACCCTAAGACTCATCTACATCCAACAGAAAAAATTCGTCACTGTGGAGATGAAAGAAGTAGGGTAGGGGGGTAAGGGAGGTGTCAGTCACCATCCGTGGACAAAACACCGATTTTGTCCGTCTCAGGTGGACACTGGACAAGAGGACGCTATTCGCGCGAATGGCGTCTTCTTTTTTGGAGCCCGCATTTTTAATACATGTTCCAATTTTCGCTGGATTTCATATGTATGTAAGATGAGGATATGGTGGAGGAAAGGGCTAAGAATATGAAAAAGGATTTATTGGTGTACGATGTGGACTGGTGGGTCTTGGGGAAACATGCCCGAATAATTAAGCAGCATTACCCCGAATTGGAGATTATGTCGCAGGAAGAATTTTTTCAGCAGCTACAACAATACGGCGCTGATTACTTTAATGAGAACTATGATGTAATATCAACACTATGCTTAGGGATTGCCCGAATTTTGATGTCTAACGGGGTGAGAGTGGATAGTTCGGCAGCGGTTTCCTATTATTATTTTATGAAAAATCAACAATCGTACCGTGAGTGGATGGATGATCCGATTTATGATTATGATTTTATAAAAGACTATGTCAGCAAAATAAAATCGATTGGAGCCATTAATCCTAACCTTGCCCAATTAATTAAAAACATTTCGCCAAGCACGAACGTAAAATATATAAAGCAATTCGTGGATAGTGATCAATTCAAACCGATGGACGTTGAAAACAATCCCGATGACTTTGTCATTGGCTGGGTCGGAGACACCGAAAAAATGTGCAAAAATTATTATACGGCGTATTTGCCGATTGTCGAAATTTGCAAACATCACATGCCAAATATTGCTTTTAAAGAGGCAACCATGAAATCGTACGTTTCCCCGGAGAAGATGCCAGATTTTTATAACTCCCTTGATTTGCTTCTTATCACTGGCAATAATGAAGGCGGACCTGCCACCGCGCTTGAAGCGTATGCTTGTGGGGTTCCCGTTCTCTCAAGCAACATAGGATACGTTAAAGCTGTGACGCATCCGTCCGCACACGAGTTTATTATGGAAAGCAATCATCCAATTGAATATATTACAAAAATAAATGAAATCACTCAAAATCGAAAACAATTGAAAGAAATCGCGAAATCCTGCCATGAGTACGTGAACGAAAACTTTACGATAAAAAATACCATTCCAGATTGGATCAACCAATTATTTTATTTAGAATAACAACCTATGAAACTAAGAAAGACGCCATTCTATTAATCTGGCGTCTTCATTTTCAATTAAAAAAGCTTTTTCAAACCTAGCAATTTTAATAATGGATTTTGATTTTTATCAGTAATGATCAATTCATTCATAATAAGCTTTTCTTGGTTATCGCTGATCCATTTTCGTAATTCATGTTTGTCTTTGCATTGTGTATAATATGTTTCCCCACCCTTACCAAGAGCATTGACAACATACCTACAAGTGTTCCCCATAGTGCCCACCTTTATAATGTGTGATGTAATTCTATATTGCATTATAACAGGCTTTTAAAAATAGTCCATCGTTATTTTCTATCAAAATTAGACATTATTTTCATGAAACCATTTCCTGCCTTCATCATACTGATAAAAAGCAAAATAGTTATTTAAGCACTCATAAAATACCAACTATTGTCACTTATAGGGTCAAATTGTGGTTGGGTAAAATAAACAGTGAAATACTGTTTTTAGTGGAAGCAACCTTAAATTATTTTTTCAAAATATATGAAAGGTTGTGGATGGACTATGGGAAAATGCAATGTTTACGTAAATGAACATCAGGTACAGAGTTTGAAGGAAGTTAATGATGGCTTGCATGTGGTATGCGGCTGGATTGTACCACACTCGTTGACTGGCATCCTTCGAAACTCACTTGGTAATTCAGTTCAGGAGCTTAATGAAGATAATCTACTGCAAAATCGAAAAGGAAGAAAGCTGCTCAAGCAATTCATTATTCAAATGCTCGAGATGGGTTGTATTCCAATTACCTCCATCAATGATCAACAATTTGTTGCTTCCGCCAAATTGGGCTCAATGCTGAATGACTGTATTAAAACACCAGTGCTACATAAACTGAACCTGGCCATTAATGAAAAAAACATTATCCATTTTGCTGACATGCTGGTGAAAAAATGCCCAGAAGAGATAGACGAGTTTCTTCGACTTATGAAGAGTCCTGACAAGCAAAAATTAAAGGTGTTGTTTAGGTCTTTCCGGCAAAAACTGTTAAATGAGAAGTCCATGTTTGCTCACCTTTTTTCAGAACGAGTGATTAATTTCGATGAATTGGTAAGTACATTAGTACTTAATAATAACCTGCCATCCAAAAAAGCTGCCTCCCTGGCGAAAACACCGGTATTTGCTCCGCTAATTTCCTCTCTCGAAACTTTTGGTAAAAAAAATGAGGTTAAACTAAATGTTTACGGAAATGAGTCCACACGCTTAAATGATCATTTCCAAACCTTTGCCGCGGGCAGTTTCACACAGGTGAGATACAGGGGAATCGCCAAATCAGACAAGGAACCGCTGATGAAAATGTCTGAATGGTTATCGGCGCTTATGAACTTTTTATTTGCGATCGATTTGGCAGGAGGAGAGGACCAGGATTTCTCGTTAATCGGCTACTTGGTCATGAAATATTCGATGAAATACCAAATGCTGATTAATCTGATGGATATGAGCAAATTCTCCCTTTTTGTAAGAGAATGGCGCCAGACCAATGAAACGCCGATGGTGAATTAACTTTAAAAAAAGCGTAAAACCAGTAAAGGTTCTACGCTTTTTGTCTTTTTCGGATGATAAAAAACCATCTCAGAAAAGGCGGAACCGCAAAATAAATGAAAAACAGCCGAAAAAGCTGGTAGCCGGTAACCATCGATAAATCTGCATTAATCTCATGGGCCATGATCGCCATTTGGTCCATGCCGCCTGGAGCCACGCTTAAGAAGCTGGTCGAGGGCGTGATTTGTTCGTAAAACACAAGAAAATAGCATAAGCCTAAGGAGCCTGCTATCATCGTTAATCCGCTAATCAAGGCAAGGGTTATGATCCTGGCCTTATGCTGCAATTTTTCAGGTTTTAATAATAGCCCGATATGACTGCCAATCATAAATTGCGAAAGATCTAAAATTGATGGGTGCAAGCTTGGGCCATGTACACCACCAATTGTCAGGATAGCCGTAATCAAGATGGGTCCAAGTAAATAGGGTGTTGGTGATTTGATTTTTTTGGCAAGGAAGGCCGCAGCCACGCAAAGTACGGCAAATAACAGGAAATTTGGTATGGTTGTATGCAAAGCCTGGCCGGAAAGAACCGGAACCTCTTGAGTAGTGGCAGCATTATGAAAAAACGGCCCAAATATCAGAAACGGAACGAAAAAAATAATCATCATCAACCTGGCCACTTGTAGGAACGTCACCGTAGTGATATCAATCCCTTTCATTTCCTCTGCAAATGTAATCATTTGCGAAAGACCTCCCGGAATACTCCCGGTTAGCACCGTCGGATAGTCCACGCCCGTTAACTTAGATACGATAATAGCAATTCCGGCGCAAAATAAAATCAGGGTAACGGTCATCAACAGCATCATCGGCAGTCCTGCTGCAATTTGAAAAAAGGCCGCTTTTGTAAAAGAAAGGCCAATGGAGTAGCCGACGATAATTAACCCTGCATCCCTAATCCAGGTTGGCCAATAAAGGGCGGTTTTTACGAATCTTGAACAGATGAAAACGGCGGTCATTGGACCAAGCAGCCATGGGATGGGTGTACCGATTGTTTGAAAAATTAGACCTCCGATGAGGGAGGCAATAAGTGTTATGAGAAATCGTTTGACCATACATGTAACCTTCAATCTAAAAAGAATAATAGCTTTTTTATTGTACCATTTTGAAACAATTTTCGGAGTGTATTCGTCTATTTCTATATTATGGAAATACATATCTTTATAGATTAGTAGATTGGAGTGCTTCAATTGGAGAAGAAAAATGTGACAAGAAGGCAATTTTTAACGTATACCCTGACTGGGGTAGGCGGGTTTATGGCTGCAGGCACACTAATGCCGATGCTGCGCTTCGCCATTGACCCGGTGCTCCAGGCAAAATCAGAGGACGATATGGTGGCTGTAACCCGTGTGGACAAACTAACGACCACACCCAAAAAGTTTGTCTATAAGGTCCATCAGATTGATGGCTGGTATGAAGATGACTTTCCTTACACGGCTTGGATTTATAAGGACAAGAATGACAAGATTGTCGCCCTGTCGCCAGTATGCAAGCACCTCGGCTGTACCGTAAGCTGGTATGATGAAGGGGACCATGCCAATAAATTCTTCTGCCAGTGTCACGGGGGGTTGTACCAAAAGAGCGGGAAGAATGTAAAAGGGACTCCACCGCTGAAACCTTTGGATTTATACGAGTTTAAGGTGAAAAATGGCGACCTTTATTTGGGAAGAACAATCCCTAATAAGGTGTAATGATGTAAATCGAACCAGGCGGGATTGTTGGTTCGATTTTTTTGCAGGAAAAATTATTGTGGTTGGCGATTCGCGGATATATTTGATTTTTCGCAGATATAATTGAATTTTCGCAGATATATCCTATTTTTTCGCAGATATAATTTTTCAGTTTTAATAACAGGGGTGTCATCAGAAGTTTGGTATGATGGTTATATGAGGGAGGGATATTAAAATGATTAAAAATTATGTATTTGTATACGGAACATTAAGACGGAATGAACATAATCACCGGTTGCTGCTGGGTGCGGAACTTGTGGCCGAGCAGGCATGGACAAATGGTGAAATGTACGACACTGGACTCGGTTATCCTGCCTTGAAAGACTCGGAAAATGGAAATGTGTTCGGAGAAATATACCTAGTTTCGGATGAACAGCTGCGCTTGTTGGACGAGTTGGAAGGCTGCAGGGAAGGGGCTGCGGATAATCTATACGACAGGAAGAAGCAAATTATTTATTATGATTGCGGCAAAACCGAAGCTTTTGTTTACACCATTGCAGCTCATAATCAAAGCATGCTCAAGACCCCGATTCCATATGGTGATTGGCGGGTTTACCAGTTTGAAAAACTGCAGGGCAATGTGATGTATTATGCATATGGCAGCTGTTTGGATGATGCCCGGTTTAAGCTTGCCGCCGTTGACCATTATTTTCAAAAAGTGATTGGAGTAGGTGTGCTGGAGGGTTACAAGCTTCGTTTTACAAAAAGCTATCCTGACGGCGGGCGCGCGGACATTGTCGAAGAGGAAGGCGTTGTCGAAGGAAAGGTGTATGATGTTCCACGAGAGTGTTTGACCTATTTATATAAACGGGAGGGAGTGCGCTCCCAGGTGTATCGTCCTGCATTGGTGAATGTAACCGTGAATGGTGAGTTGGTAAAAGATGTTCTGACCTTTATTGTGGTGTCAAAGGATCAGGAAACAGCCCCGCCGGACCATTATCTCGAGGAGATCATTCGCGGCGGGACAGGTTTCCTAAGTGATGCCTATTTAACACATTTGAAAAAGCATGTTGAAAAGCTGGAAAAGTAATTTTATAGATAACAGGGGGTGTGGCTTGAGCACGTATAGAGGTTCTCCGTGACCGTTAAAGGTTACCGGTCACGGAGAACCACATCCCAATCATGTTAAATCTCAATAATAACCGGCAAGATCATCGGTTTTCTTTTTGTATTGGCAAATAGATATTTTCCGACAGCTTTCCTTATGCTATTTTTGATCACATTCCACTGGCGGACATTCTCATCTTGCAGGTCATTTACTGTTTCTTTCACAAGGCGGTTAATCTGCCGCAAAAGATCCTCAGAATCCTTCACATACACAAACCCGCGCGTAATGGTGTCGGGCCCCTGAATAATTCGATGATCCCGCTTACTCAATGTTAAAACAATCACGACCATGCCATCCTCAGAAAGCTGTTTCCGGTCACGCAGGACGACCTCACCGACATCACCGACGCTTATCCCGTCCACATACGTGTCACCTGCGGGTACGGAACGAGTCTGCCGTGCCACCCCATTTTCGATGTCCACGACATCCCCGTTCCGGATAATAAACGTATTTCCCTTCTCGACTCCGACCGCTTCGGCTAACATCCGATGATGATGCAGCATCCGGTATTCGCCGTGGATCGGAACGAAGTAAGTCGGCTTTAGTAAAGTCAGCATTAACTTCAAATCTTCCTGATAGCCATGGCCTGAAACGTGCATACCAGTTGTACTGCCAGACCCATAAATGACACGTGCCCCAAGCTGGAACAGGTTGTCGATAATCCGGGAAACATCTTTTTCATTCCCAGGGATTGGTGAAGCGGCCATAATAACGGTATCCCCTGGATAAATCGTGGCGTCCCGGTAATTGCCGGCTGCAAGCCGTGCAAGGGCTGCATTTGGTTCCCCCTGACTGCCAGTACAAAGAATGGCCACCTTTTCGGGTGCAAAACTTTCAATCTCGCTTACCTCAATCAACATCCCCTCTGGAACCAGCAAATAGCCGCGCTCCATTGCCACATCAACGACATTCACCATGCTTCGGCCAAGCAACGCCAATTTTCGTCCCGTCTTCATACACGCTTCTACTACTTGTTGGACACGATTGACATTGGAAGCAAAGGTCGATACAAAAACCTTCCCATCCGCCTTCATGAATGCCTCATAAAGATGGTCGCCTACCATTTGCTCTGAAGGCGTCAAACCCTTCCGCTCCGCATTTGTACTCTCTGAAATCAA
Source organism: Neobacillus sp. B24 (assembly GCF_055381825.1). Taxonomy (NCBI): domain Bacteria; kingdom Bacillati; phylum Bacillota; class Bacilli; order Caryophanales; family Bacillaceae; genus Neobacillus; species Neobacillus sp. B24. The sequence goes on from NZ_AP035777.1 coordinate 2,489,378, forward strand.
AGCCAGCACGCCTTCCTGACCGATGTTTGCCATTTTATGAATATCGGAATATTGGTTATTCTCCGGAGTTAAATCAAACTTGAAATCACCGGTATGGACCACTCTCCCTTCCGGCGTATCAAATACAATCCCCAGGCAATCTGGAATACTATGACTAACCCTGAAAAACGAAACTTTAATTTTTCCAAACTCCAACTGTGAATTCCCGTCAATTGTCACTAACTTGGTATCTCGTCCAAGCCGATGCTCATCCAGCTTTAATTCAATTAATCCAAGGGTAAACCGGGTGGCATAAATCGGTACATTTATTTTTTTTAAAAAATAAGGGACCCCGCCAATATGGTCCTCGTGACCGTGTGTCACGATTAACGCCTGGATTTTCTCCCGATTCTCTTCCAAATAGGACATGTCAGGGATAATTAAATCAATGCCAAGCAAACTTTCATCAGGAAACATGCCTCCGCAGTCCACAATGACAATGTCGTCATCATATTGTAGGACAAACATGTTTTTTCCAATCTCATTAATCCCGCCCATTGCATAAATAGATAAAGTTTTCACTTTGTTTGCCTCCCATTCAAATACAATGTCCATAATATTCCCGGAAAATGTTTCATTCATGAACACTTATTAAAGAGAATTTCATTTTGAGAGAAATTTTTCCTTATCCGAGAGTAAATGCTGCTTATCCGAGAGTAAAACCACTCCCTTCAAAATACATGCGGGGATCCCCGCAATTTCTGCGGTGGGTTTCCAAATGTCTGCGGTTTGTGAGGCTGGAAATCACCGTAGAATGAAATCATCCAATAAGGGAGGTAGAGGAAATGAACACAAAAAAGAAGGGTAAAAAGAAAATTGTGATCTGGGTGATTGCCGGACTTGCGGTAGTAACGATAATTTCAACTGTCATATTTTCACTGAAGGGCACTAGTGCTCTTGAAAAAGAAACAGCGCAAACAGCAAACATTACAACCTACTACAGTTTTTCAGGCGCAGTTGAAGCTAAGAACAAGAAAACCATCAATAGTGAAGAAGTAATACAAATAAAAGAAGTAAAAGTTAAAACAGGAGATCAAGTGAAAGAAGGCGACGTCCTCTTGGTAACGAAACAGGGTAAGAAAATTAAGTCCACCTTAGCCGGTGAAATTACCAAAATCCATGTAGAGAAAAATGGCGATGTGATGGCAGGTGCCCAGCTGGTGGATATTGTTGACTATTCCGTGCTGCAAACGACAGTAAAAGTTGACGAATACGATCTGAAATTTATTTCCGTTGGCCAAGAGGTAAATGTAGCCATCAATGCACTAGAAAAAGAAATTAAAGGAACGGTTTCGGCCATTTCAAAAGAAGCGGTCAATGAAAACGGTATTTCCTACTTTACAGCAACGATTGACCTTAGGAAAGATGATACCGTGAAAGTGGGTATGAGTACTGAAGCGAAAATATTGAAACAAGATGTTTCGGGTGTCACAACCCTTTCCATGGAAGCCATTAATTTTGATAGTAAAAATAAGCCATATGTGTTAATTCCATCAGAGGAAGGCGCACCAACCCAAAAATATGTTGTGACGGGTATTAACGATGGAACCATTATTGAGATAAAAGACGGAATCAGCACTGGTGATGAAGTGGTGGTTACCGAGAAAGATGCCGTTGTTCCAGCGATGATGCATGGAGGTGCTCAATAATGAGCGGCCAAATTTTGAAGATGACGCAAATAACAAAAACCTATTTAATGGGTGAGGAAGAACAAGTAGTCTTAAACAATATTCATCTGGAAGTCAATAAAGGGGACTTTGTCGCGGTTCTCGGTCCATCTGGTTCAGGAAAATCGACGCTGATGAATATTATTGGCTGTCTCGATTCACCGACAAGCGGAGATTATTTTCTATCGAATCAAAAGGTTGATGAGCTGGATGAATCGTCACTTGCTGTAATCCGCAATAAAGAAGTAGGGTTTATTTTTCAACAATTTCAGCTTCTGCCGAGGTTAAGCGCCGCTCAAAATGTGGAGCTTCCTCTGGTGTATGCCAAGGTACCAGAAAAGGAACGAAGAATGCGGGCACGTAATATGCTCGAAAGGGTGGGGCTTGGTGATAAATTGCAGAATCGCCCGAATCAGCTTTCAGGCGGTCAGCAGCAGCGTGTCGCTATCGCACGGGCCATGGTGACAGAGCCGACGATTTTACTGGCTGATGAGCCAACGGGTGCCCTCGACCAAAAAACTGGCCAGCAGATAATGGAGCTGTTTCATGAGCTTCATGAAGAGGGAAGGACCATCATCATGATTACGCATGATATCGAGATTGCTAAACATGCAAGCAGAATTGTAAGGATTTTGGACGGTAAGCTAAGAGAGGAGTTTGCCTATGTTTAAGGAAAATTTCAAAATGTCGTGGATGAATCTCATCCATAACAAATTGCGCTCGTTCCTGACGATGCTCGGCATTGTCATTGGGGTTGCTTCGATCATCGCCCTAATAACCATCGTAAAAGGGGCGATGGATGGGATGACAAGCGAGTTTTCATCTTTTGGGGCTGATAAAATAACGGTGCAGGCAATCGGCACGCCGCTAAAGCAGGGCTTGATGGACAGCGACATTGAAAAACTTGCGGAAATTGACAATGTGGCCGGTGTGTCGCCAACCCTTTCCGGTAAAACGACTGTAGTCTATGAAGGCAAGGAAAAAACGGAAGTTTCTGTTCAAGGGAAAAATGATGTTTATTTTTCCAAGACAAAGGACCTTGTGGATACAGGAAGGGGTCTGAATATCTTGGATATTGAAAATGAGAATAAAGTGTGCCTGATTGGAGCCAATATTGCGGAAGAATTGTTTTGGGGAGAAGATCCAATCGGCAAAAAAATGCAAATCGCCGGGGTGACCTACACCGTCATTGGAACGCTGCAAGAGTCGAGCAGCTTTTCTGACTCCTCCAATAATGATGCAGTGATTATCCCATACACGACCTCTATGAGTATCCTAGGAACCGGATTTATAAATAATGTTGATGTGTATATGAGTGACGCCAATCAATCAAAAAAAATCACCAGTGATATCGAATCTGTGTTAAACCAGGCGTTTAATTATAACAGTGAGGGTTTTATGGTCATCAATATGGAGGATATGCTGTCATCGATTAATAGGGTGACAACAATGCTATCGCTGATGCTCGGCGGGATTGCTTCGATTTCTCTTGTCGTCGGCGGTATTGGAATTATGAATATGATGTTGGTTTCAGTAACGGAGAGAACGACGGAAATAGGGTTAAGGAAGGCGCTCGGGGCGGAACCGAAGCGGATTCAACAGCAGTTTCTCCTGGAGGCAGTCTTTTTGTCGCTATTCGGCGGTAGTATTGGGTTGTTGCTTGGTGCAGGGATTGCCTATGTTGTTTGTTTGGTCATCGGCGCGAATTTTGCACTCGCCACCTCCACCATCCTCCTGGCGTTTGGGTTTTCGGCTGCGATTGGGATAATTTTTGGCCTTGCTCCGGCGAGAAAGGCTTCTAAGCTAAACCCGATTGATGCGTTAAGAAGTGTATAGGTATATTTGAAAGGGCCGGCGCGATCCGGTCCTTTTTTGTAGTAGTTCATAAGACGCGTGTCCCAAGATTTTTTAACCCTGACGCGCACTATGAAGCCTTCATAAGACGGTGTCCCGGATTCTATCCCTGACGTGTACTATGAAGCCTTCATGAGACACGTGTCCCAAACTTTTTCCCCTTGAAGCGCTCTTTGAAACAATCATAAGAGGTGAAGCCTCAGAATTTCACACTACACCACGCATTAAAATACACAATGCTTGCGGATGTTCCCTAATTTTTTGCGGGGATTTCAAAAATATTTGCGCGTAGGAGAGTCCTTTCATGAAATATGATAGTTTCATAAACCAATTCTTGAAAAATGAAGGGAGAATTTACGATGAAATCGAATGTAAAGATGATTGCTACCGGAGTATTGCTTTCTTTGCTCGTGATTCGGATATTTTATAGTTTCACAGTTCCTGTTTCCTATCAATTGTTTACGCTGTTCCTCGCCTTTACCGCATGTGTTTATGCAGGGGCTGCCTTATCGGATTCTAGAGTTACCTGGCTTTCCGTTGAAACCGTCATGGCTTTGATATTTTTTAACCTCGCAATCCTTGGGCTGACGCATTCACCTTTCTGGGTTGGGGCCGGGTTTATCCTCCATGGAATATGGGATATGCTTCATCATCCAAGAATCATTAAAACAAAGGTAGTAAGATGGTTTCCACCATTATGCGCCGCATACGATTTTACCGTCGGTATTTTCATTTTTAGTTTTTATTAATAGTAAGGAAGGATGAAAGCAATGAATATCCTATTACTGCAGTGGGGGCTATTCTCGTTTATGATCGGCATAGTATTGTCACTGCCGCTTGCTGCCGTTTACTATCAAAAAGATTCGCTGGCAAGGAGAATTTTTACTAATGCAAGAAAATTGAAATCTGCGCATCTCGACTATTTCATGCAGGCCTTTGCTGTTGGGATTGTATATTTACTGGAAATGGCGACAAAGTCCCAATTACCACTATATGTCTTCATCCCTCTTATCTATGGTACCATCATGAATCCAACCATTTTCTTATTGGAAGCAACACCGTACAATCGCAGCGGCATCACACGCTTAGTTTATCAGCTTCTTAAAGCCACCAGCCCGGTTTCACTGCTATTCGCTTGGTTTGCCATTGCCTTTATATACCTGCCTTTATTTTTAAAAATTTCCCTTCTCGTTTTAGTGTCCATTGGTTTTATGCTGTTCGGATTTCATTACTTGCAATCTAAGAAACGAGGGAAAGACCATCACACCGCGATTTAATAATTTTAACAAGACGACCTTAAATCCGGTAGCGGAATCAATCGCTGGTAACGTAGTGATGCAGTCTACGTGACCTAAATCGCTATGGAGTAAGTAAACGGTAACGTAGAGGCATTCTACGTTACCGAAAATAGTACAGGACAAGTAAATGGTAACGGAGAAGCCTGCTAAGACCTACACTCCGATTTTTCCTGCTATTGTGTTCTGTGAACAATGTGCATACCGAGCCAGGCTGCCGCTCTCGTTGTAACCTTGATCAAAATTAATGACCGGAACGAACATTATCCACGTGTTTAACGTGTTTATGGTTCAACGCTATAAAGATGACGGAAATAATGACAAATCCAGCTCCTACAAAAAATGGCATACTTGGGTTAAACCACTCGGCGAGTTTGCCGGCAAAATAGGGAGCAATTGCCCCTCCGATAAAGCGAAGAAAGCTATAGGCGGCAGAAGCAGTTGAACGTTCAACAGGTGCGGAGTTCATGACTGCGGTCGTAATCAACGTGTTGTTATTGCCCAACAAAGCACCTGCAGAAATAACTGCTGCAATGATTACCCATTGTGTCGAGGTCCAAATTCCCATTGCTAGTAAAACGAGAGCGAATATCGTCAACATCGCCGACATCGATTTTACAGTACCGAATCTACGTTGAAGAATTGGCGCCATGTAGACAGATGTAACGGCAAGCAGAATTCCCCAACCTAGAAAGACAAAACCAATGCCATGCTCATCGAGTCCCATCACAAATGGTGCGTAGGCTAATAAAGTGAAGAAACCAAAATTATAAAGGGCAGCACCGATACCAAAAACTAATAGGGCACGGTGTTTTAATGCGCGGAACGGGTCCCGTATAGAAGTTTTTGCTTGAGAAGCTGCTAATTGCTGTTTCGTATTTGGCATAAATGTGATAAGACCAATAAAAGCCACAACCATTAATGTTGCAACCCCTAAAAAAGGGCCTCTCCAAGACATACCGCCAAGCCAGCCGCCGAGCAGAGGACCTACAGAAATACCTAAACCAATTGCAGCTTCATACAGGATTATCGCTCTCGCAGTGCCGCTTGTCGAGAGAGATACAATGGCTGCTAAAGCGGTGGCAACAAATAAGGCATTACCTAGTCCCCATCCGCCACGGAGTCCCACAAGCACCCAGATGTTGTTTGAAAGTCCGCCAAGTGCAGAAAAGACAGCAATAATAATAATTCCTGAGAGTAGAGTCCATTTAATGCCAAGTCGGGATGAGATGGCACCAGTAATTAACATGGCCACAGCCATTACTGCATTATAGCTGGTGAATAGCAAGGTAACTTGACTTGGTGTTGCATGAAGCTGGTGGGCAATTGTTACGAGGATGGGGTCCACAAGTCCAAGACCCATAAAAGCAATGATGCATGCAAAAAAGACAGCCCAAACGGCTCTAGGTTGATTTAAAAAACTTTTATTTACTTCCATTGTTGAAGCCGATTTTGAGGATGCCATAGTTTGTGGTGTTGACGACATATTCCAATTCCCCTTTGTTTGTTTTTAATTACGATTATTTATAGCAGCATTCTGAAAAAAGCCTTAGTGACATTTCAACTGCAAATAATGCCGCCTATTATGCCATGGCATTCACTGGTACGCTTAATTTATTTCCCTCCTTTCAATCCTTTCGTCCATAAAGTTGTATCATGAAAGTACATTATTGTATTATACAACTATATAGTTTTCAGTCAATAGTATATTCTGAATAATCTTATAAATCACAGGGAAATTACCCGAAATTTTTAACCTTATGGTACGATAGAAAGTGTAAACATGAGTAAAGTGAGGACTAATGATGGAAGATAATTCACTGGAAATCATTGATTTGGAGTTGGCTATCCTTATTCGCCGTGTAACTTCTGCTAATCGAAAAATTGGTCACTTAGATCGTTCCGCATATCTATTGCTTCATCGAATCATTTCAGATGGACCAGCTGGGGTAAAGACACTTGCAGAGGAATTCCACTTAGATATTTCAACGATAAGCAGACAAGCTGCAGCACTGGAGCAAAAGGGGTATGTTTACCGGATTCCTGATCCTTCAGACAGAAGGGCTTACTCTTTAGAAATAACACAATTAGGGACAAAAGAATTTAAGGAACACCAGCAAATGCGATTTGCGCTTATCCAAGAAAATTTAAAGGAATGGTCAAAGGAAGAACAGAAACTTTTTGGCGACCTATTGCGAAAATATAATATTTCCGCCTCAATGAAATAATATCGTTCAACTTCATTCATCAGAATATAAGAAACCTGCACAGCTTAAAGAGGGAGCTGTTCTGGTGGTTGGCGGCATATCAAAAAATCACTTCTCAAAATCTAGTCTATTCACGTTAATTTGAAGAGCTTCCAAACTGGAAGTCTTTTTTTATTTAGCCACCTACAAAAACTTGCGGGGTAACTCAAAAACACTGCGGTGGTGTTCGAAAAGTATGCGGTTGGAGGCAGCACAAACCGCCGTACAATGAGAACAGATAGAATACAGTGAAGGGAGTTTCCCAAAATGAAAGATTTTAAGTTATTTTTACCCTATGTCAAACAAGTCCGTCGTCTCTATATGATTGGTTTCGTAGGAAGTCTGTTTCGCTTCCTGATCCCGTTGTTTGTGCCGCTCATTTTAAAATACATTTTTGATGGGCTGCTGCAAAACGAGTCATTAACACGGAGCCAAATGCTAGAGCAATTACTGTATATTGCTGCCGGTATGATTGTCATTTTTCTATTCATCCGGACCCCGATGGAATATGTAAGGCAATTCTGTATTCATAAGGCCAACAACAATATCATCAAGCAGCTGCGCCGAGATGCTTTTAAAAAGGTGCATTCGCTGGATGCTAAGTATTTTGTGGATAACAAAAGCGGAGAAATCGGAACGCGGTTTTTCGATGATATCGAAAAAGTGAAAGGATTCCTGACAGCGATGTTCGGGAATATCTGGATTGAAATGATTGTTCTCCTGTTTGTTATCGTCGTCATGATGACACTCAATATCAAATTAGCCATCCTTTCAATCTTTCTTGTTGGTTTTCAATTTATATTGGCCCATTTTCTTTCAAAAAAATTCAAACGCAGTACCCGCAGCATGATGCAATATCGCTCCGTGATGAGCGGGTTTATTTTTGAAAAAATCCAAGGGGCGTTCCTATCAAAATTATTCGCCGCGGAAAAGCGAGACAAAGCTGAACTTGAGCAGCACTTAACCAAGTTTGACAGTTTAACAGACCGCCATGCCAGGATTAATGCCATTATGTTGTCCCTTGTGAATGTTCTCAGTGACATGACACCATTCATTGTGGCCATCGTCGCCAGCCTGTTCGTCATCGACGGCAGCTTGACGGTCGGCAGTTTAATCGCCTTTTTTGCCTACGTTGATAAAATGAGAAGTCCGGTTGCCGCGCTGGTGAATGCCTACCCGGCCATCACCGAAGGCAGTGTCGCCTTAAACCGAATCTTTTCGTTCTTCCACACTCCGGCGGCGATTACGGAAATAGAAAACCCGGTGGACCTAAAGGAATTGACAGATTCTATTAAATTTGAGGATGTTTCTTTTTCCTATGATGGAAAAAAGAACACACTAAAGCATGTCACGCTAACACTTGAAAAAGGAAAAACGTACGCTTTCGTCGGTGAGAGCGGGGGCGGGAAGAGTACGATTCTCCAACTGCTGCTAAGAATGTACGATGTTTCAAGCGGTGAGGTTTTAATCGACAATACTAATATCAAAAACTATTCGCTGGCAAGTTTACGTGAGCACATGGGAATTGTCACCCAGGATAACTTTTTATACAGCACTTCGATAAGAGATAATTTGAAAATGGGGAAACTTGATGCCACTGACGAAGAAATCCTTGCGGCTGCCAAAAAGGCATATGCACATGAGTTTATCTCGATGCTGCCTCAGGGGTATGATACCGAAATTGGAGAGCGGGGTGTCAAACTTTCCGGTGGTCAGAAACAGAGGATTTCACTTGCTCGTGTCTTTTTAAAAAATCCTTCGATGATCATCCTTGATGAAGCGACGAGCGCGCTGGATAATGAGAGTGAAAAGCTGGTGCAGAATTCCATTAGTGAGTTGGCTCATGACAAAACAATTGTCATGATTGCACACAGGCTGTCGACCATTCTACATGCGGACACAATTTTCGTCGTAAAAAACGGGGAAATTATTGAAAGCGGGAATCATCAAAGCCTGCTTGCACTTGATGGGTATTATAAGGACCTGTATATGAAACAAAATAAATCAGCTCCATCATCCATTCATAGCAGAAAAATCGCCCAACCAGCTAGTGTTTAGTAAAAATTTTTAATATTCAGAAGGAAATTACCATTCCCAACTCGTATATGGTTATAGGGGACCTTCATCAAAATGAACATTTGGGGGAATGGGAATGACAGTTGAACGAATCGAAGGGAAACTTTTATGGGAACCATCACAACAATTCCAAGATGAATCAAATATGAAAAAATTTTTGTCCTGGCTCGAGGAAACGCGGGGAATATGTTTCCAGACTTACGAGCAGCTGTGGAATTGGTCCGTGACCGACATAGAAGGTTTCTGGTCAGCGATATGGCACTTCTATGATATTCAGGCGAAAACACCTTATGATCAGGTTTTAGTAGATAAAAAAATGCCGGGGGCCAAGTGGTTTCCAGGGGCGACCTTAAACTATGCGGAGCATATTTTTCGTAATGAAGTTCCTGAAAAAGCGGCGATTATCTATGAAACGGAAATTCGATCGCAAGGGGAGATCACTTGGTCTAGGCTAAAAAAGGAAACGGCGGCGATTGCTACTCATTTAAAGTCGTTAGGTGTCCAGCCTGGTGACCGAGTTGTTGCCTATGTTTCAAACATCCATGAAACAATTACCGCATTTCTAGCCTGCGCCAGCATTGGCGCAGTTTGGTCTAGCTGCGCTCCGGAATTCGGCATTATGAGCGTAATTGATCGCTTTAAACAAATTGAGCCCAAGGTGTTATTTGCGGTTGATGGGTACCGTTATGGCGGCAAGGATTTTGACCGGCTTGAATTAATCAAGAAGATTCAGGAGGAATTGCCGACCTTAACCCAGACCATCATTATCCCTTATTTGCAGCAGCAGCCTAAACTTGATGGGTTGAGGGATGCTGTCCTTTGGAACGGGGTTATTGCAAAGAATGAAGGCGCAGCCTTGAACTTTGAGCCGGTTCCGTTCGATCATCCGCTCTGGATTTTATACTCGTCGGGAACAACAGGAAAGCCGAAAGCGATTGTCCAAAGTCAAGGAGGAATCTTGCTTGAGCAGTTGAAAATGATTGGTTTGCAGAAGAATGTTACACCTGAGGACCGGCTGTTCTGGTTTACGACGACCGGGTGGATGATGTGGAATGTCGTTGCCAGCACGCTTTTGACGGGTGCTACCATTTTGCTTTTTGACGGAAATCCTGGCTATCCAAATTACGAAACCCTTTGGCGGTTTGCTGAGTCCACAAAAATGACGGTATTTGGCACCTCTGCCGGCTTTATTACCGCATGTATGAAGGCTGGTGTTAAACCAAAGGAACAGTTTGATTTGTCTCATTTAAAAAGCATCGGATCAACGGGATCACCGCTCCCTGTCAGCGGCTTTGATTGGGTATACCAGCAGGTGAAGGAAGATCTCTGGCTTGTGTCAACAAGCGGGGGGACGGACCTTTGTACCGCCTTTGTCGGCGGCTCACCACTATTGCCGGTTCATTCTGGAGAACTTCAGGCACGCTCACTTGGGGCGGCAGTGAAAGCCTTTGACGACTATGGGAAAGAATTAATTGATGAAATTGGCGAGCTGGTTATCACGGAACCGATGCCGTCGATGCCGATTTATTTTTGGAATGATGAAAATGGCGAGCGCTATCACGACAGCTATTTTGATGTCTACCCTGGCGTTTGGCGCCATGGTGATTTTATCAAAATTACAGCAAGGGGAAGTGGCATCATTTATGGACGTTCCGATGCGACGATTAATCGGGGTGGAGTTCGGATGGGAACAAGTGAAATCTACAGTGCGCTGGAAAGCATACCTGAGGTACTTGATAGCTTAGTAGTGGATATTCCTATAAGCAGCGAAGAATCCTATATGCCCTTGTTTGTGGTCATGAAGGAGGGGGAAGCGCTTACGGATGACGTGAAGAAGCGAATCAATCAGGTTATTCGCCAGAATTGTTCTCCAAGGCATGTTCCGAATGAGATTTTCCCTGTTGATGAACTGCCAAAAACACTGAATGGCAAGAAACTCGAGGTGCCAATCAAAAAAATACTGATGGGCACTCCAGTCGAAAAAGCCGTTAACCTGGGCTCATTGGCAAATCCAAATACCATCCAATATTTCGTTGAGTTTCAGAAAAATATATGATGCATGGGTTTCGACCCCTGCTTCGTAGAGACCTTTTTTCGATTTAAAGATTGGAGTCCTATAACGGGTACCGTTAAATATCGCAAATGTAATACAAAAAAATTGACCTTCAAATTGTATGGTAATTTGGAGGTCTGTTTTTTTTTGTATAAAGGGATTTCGATATTTACTTTGGGGGAATTTGCAGTGCGAATTGTATATTAAAATGTGGGGATACAAAAGTCAGTGTACCGCAGCACTACATTTTTACTTGCAAAATGATATACAGAAAAAATTCAGTTTAGGCTCTGCTGTATCTCGGTGTTGATTTGCCAGGAATGAAAAATAAACGGAAGAATTCCGGCTAAGTTGGGAAATACCCATATTTCCCTTAAAATAGGGGGAGATTTTCCGCTTATATTATCAAAATCTTTGAATTTTGTCTTATTTAGAGTAGTTAACCAGAAATTTTCCGCTTATTTCCGCTTCTTAAGCTTATCAATATAAATTAGCCGGAAATTCTCCGCCTATGAAATTCATGCCTACACAAAAGCCGATACGAAGGAGGAAATGCTTTCAACCCTATTAAATCGCAATTTAGCAATAAAAAGCAAAATAGCAAGGGAATGAACCCTTGCTATTTATAAGATTTTTTATCTCTTTATTTATATAGTTCAAAAAGGATCACATTATGATTTACATATTTATGTGCAAATTGACGTTTTGCGATAGGCACCGAAACCCATTAAGAATCCCAATCTCTTTTTTCTACTTATTAGTAGTTTAACCCATCTCCAAATTGATAGAAACCTGCAATGTTAACTGGGAGTTTTCCTCCTGGTTGTATCCCGAAGATGACGTCAACGCCAGCGTTCCAGGATGCAGGTACAGGGGAGCCCCAGCGCTCAATGGCATAGGTAGCAAGATAGGCACCTATTTCAGGGAAATTCTTAATATCATATGGCAGGCCTAATGCCATCACAACGACTGGTTTTCCAGTGGCTTCTAGTGCTTTCACCAGCTTCGTTTGACCCTGAGCCAGTTCACCTGGTGAGAAGGTAGCAACAATCACTCGGTCTGCCTGTTTTGCCATTTCAAGAGTTGCAGCAATTTCAGCATCACTTGCATTGGTGGCAGTAATCTTGCTTAGAACCTCTCCAGTCGCTTTGTCATTTACTTTTTGAATGATTTGATCAATTTGTCTCGTAGAATTATAAATCTTTGGCCCAACGACAAGTGTTTTTTCAGCGGAAGCGGCATTGAAAGGCAGCACGTTGTCATTTTTCAAAAGGGTAATCGACTTTCTGGCCAGTTCGTCTGCTGCTTGTTTATGTGCCAATGTGCTCACAACTTCTGTAGCTTTGGCAGGATCATCGTAACGATCATTAAATAGATCATATTTAAATTTGGCTGTGAGGATGCGTTTTAGCGATTCATCCACTCGTTTTTCTGTTAACTCGCCAGACTCCAATGCTTCATACAGGGCATCGTAGGTTTCAATTTGCTGCTCGAAGGTTCCGGTAGCCATAATAATGTCGGCACCGGCATTGATGGCCATGACACCTGCATGCCCGGCACCCCAGTTAGCATTAATAGCATCCATGCTCATCGCGTCGGTTACAATGATTCCTTTGTAACCCATTTCTTCACGCAGAAGACCGGTAAGTACTTTTTTCGATAAAGTAGCAGGAAGCTCTGGATCAATCGCTTCAATAATAACATGTGCGGTCATGATGGAATCAACGCCGGCGTCAATGGCTGCTTTAAATGGCGGCAGATGAACTTCATCAAGTGTTTTCCGGTCATAGGTAACAGAAGCAAGTCCTAAATGGGAATCGACGCTTGTATCACCGTGGCCAGGAAAATGTTTTGCTGTAGCGAGAAGTCCGTTTTCTTGATAACTCTTAACTTGAGCAGCAGTAAATTGTGAAACTAAGTCTGTTTTTTCACCGAACGAGCGAACGCCAATGACTGGGTTTGCCGGATTGGTATTCACGTCAGCAACAGGGGAGTAGTTCCAGTTAAAACCGGTTGCCTTTGACTCAATGGCCGTAATTTCCGCCATTTCCTCAGCAGCCTTTATGTCTCTCGTGGCGCCAATAGCCATTTGGCGTGGGAAAGCGGTTGCATCTGTGACGTGCATTCCTGCACCATATTCAAGATCGGCCGTAATAAATAACGGGATACCTAAGCGGGTATCCTGTGCCCATTGTTGGAGCTGATTATTGTATTTCGCCGTTGTTTCGGCGTTGCGATTATCATACACAATCACCGAACCGACATGGTACTCTTGGATTAATTTTTGTGTTCGTTCATCTGGCATTTTCATTGAATTATCTTGGGTGGCAGGCATGACAAGCTGACCGATTTTTTCTTTATCGGTCATATGGGCAATGATTCTTTGTACCATACCATTTACAGCGTTGGGTGATTGAGGGTCTGGGTAGTGTAGATCGTTGGTTGTCTGGGCCGCTGCACCGATAGGTAAGGTGAGTGTAGAAGCTAAAAGTACTGAGCTGATGATGGTGCTTAACTTCTTCATATTCTTCCTCCTTCATAATTGAAATTAAATATCACTACTTGGTAATAATAGTGAAATTTAATTTCAGGTTATCATGCTAATCTAAAGTGGACAATAACAAATGGTACCATTTGGAAAAAATGAATCTATAGTCATACTAATTCGACAGGCGAAATACTCTTTACAATATAGGATTCATACAAAAAGCATAGTAATAGTGAATGCCAAAGTAAATGATTAAAAAGAGGAAAAGTGTGTGCCGTTCAGACTAAATTGTGACACATTCTTTTCCTCTTTCTTAAACGGAAATATTCTTTGTTGGATTCCGATTGAATTTTAAGCTCAAGAAGTGTCGAAAGTTAAAAAAGAAAACGAAAAATAAAAGAATTCTCCTATCAAATTATTACAAAATATTCTGAATCCTCCTAGTAATATTATTAGGCAATACATATTTTTAATATAAAAGGAGGAAGACAATGAAGAAATCGAAAAAATTTCTATCAGTTTTATCTACTGCCGCAATAGTGGGTAGTATGTTAGTCCCAGCAGGAGCAAGTGCACAAGTGAAGGGATACAATCCCGACCCAAAGGTGCAGGAGGTAGGTTCAGATTTTCGGTCTGAAACGGTAGAAGAGGTACTTAGAGAAGGAAAAGTTGATTTCAGCTATGATGTAAACGGAGGAGAGTCATCGGAAGGCGGACAAGCAGGAGCGCAATCCGTAACTGCAGGTGATATAGGGAAAGTTGTGCGCTGGGTTACACATGATGATCGAGATGGAAAATATAGACTAAGAGATTTTACTCTCAAAGGTGTAGGGAAATATGGAGAGGTATGGGTAGCCAATGATCTTTCGTATAAGCCAGGAGATCCAAGAAATGCTGCCGGAGTATCAGTGGTAACTGATGAACAAGTAAAATATCTATTAAATGAATTTGATACAAAAATGTATGAACAAGAGGTTGCCTTTTTCGGTGCACCTGCAGAAAGAAAAGGAGAACATGGAGCTCTGCCTGAATATAAGGATGAATCAGGGCGTGTCGTTATCCTTGTAGATAACATTAAAGACGCTAACTATGACAATCCGAATTATCCTAGTTATATTGCAGGATATTTTTCAAACACCATTAGTGACCTAGCGGACCGAAATGTCATGACGATTGATAGTTTTGATTGGAAAAACCGGACAGGTCCAAATGCTGCAAGACCTTATTTGTATGAAGGAACGTTTGCCCATGAGTTTCAACATTTACTTCACCGCGACAGTGATGATGCAGAAGAAAACTTCATCAATGAGGGATTAGCTGATTTTGCACAATTTGAGGTTGGATATGGTCATGCAGCATCACATGTCGACTTCTTTATGAATAACCTGAAGAACTCCTTAACTCTATGGGGAGACCAGACTGATCTTCAAATTCTAGGAGACTATGGAACTGCTTATCTATTCCAACTATATTTATACGAACAATTCGGTAAAGAATTTATCCAGAAAGAATTTAAAAATCAGTTACAAGGGATCAATAGCATTAATGCGGTTTTACAAGAAATGGGCAGTAAGAGAGACTTTAATGCTCTATACCAAGATTTCTTGACGGCAGTTATGCTAGATGGGAAGTATCAAGGAGATAGTAAAACGTATAATTTTAATTCCATCAATCTTAATCCTAATATCGAGGCTGCAGCAAAGTTAGAAAAGAGTGCTCCTGCATGGGGAACTGATTTCAAAGTAATTACACCTGATAAGAAAATTGACCATCTCTATTTTAAAGGAATTGATTTCCTCGGTACAAACTGGACAACAGTAACTGATCCAGAAAGAGGTCAAGTACTATGGGGCAATCAAGGGGATGAACAGGACAATTTCTTAATTAAAGACCTTGATTTAACAAGTAAAACCAATTCAACCCTATCCTTCGATACAAAATATGATATTGAAGAAGAATGGGATTATGGCGTTGTCCAGGTATCCACAGATAATGGGAAAACATGGACTTCCTTAGAAAATGGAAATACAACTGATGAGGTTGACCCTAATGGCTATCCAAAAATTAAAGCAAATGTACCAGGCTTTACCGGAAGTTCTAATGGCTGGACAACTGAAAGCTTTGACCTATCTCAATACGCAGGTCAAAAAATACTCGTAGCCTTCCGCTATATGACAGACTGGGCGTCGAATGAAGCAGGCTGGTATGTATCTAACCTTAAGTTAAATGAAGTGGTGGTCGATGAAATGAAGTCTACCGAAGGCTTCTTGAGTTTAGAACAAGCAACAAAGGATTATGTAAATTACCAAGTTCAGTTTATTGGTTATAAAAAAGGAATTGCAAAGGGGAATGAAAATCATGTTAAAGTCATTAAATTCCCTAACCTGCTAAATATGAGTGAAACTGATAAGGTAGACCTTCGCGATATGCTGAGAAGTGCTCAATACTCCAAAGTCGTCATGATGGTCACCTATGCACCTGCCCCAGGTAAAGGTGGAAGTGCGGTTTATGATTATGATTTAATTATGAAGGCTAATAAAAAGAAATAAAAAATCGTGAAGCAGTGCGCTCCTTTACGGTATTGGCTAAACAAGATGTATTATCTCTTACAAACTTGTTTAGCCTTCTTTTTGTCTAGTGTGTTAGGGGAACTGACTACAAGCTTCCCCAAAAAGTAATCAAGTATTTATTCTAAAGTCGAAGCGACTTCAGAAATAATAATTTCGCTTCCCAAGATTGGCGAATCTTGACCGCCGCTTGTTGGACCTGTATGGGCTTCTTTGAAGGCTGCACTATTTTTCCATTGGGTAAAGTTTTCCATCGTGTTCCAGTACATATTTACATTTAGCTCATCGTATTCGGAAAGATTTTTAGTAATTAATACTTCGACTTTTACAAAACCCGCCATTGTCTGTAAGGCTCCTGGTCTTGTGAACATTGGAGCCATTTTTGCAGCAAAGCCTAATTTTGTTTTAATTCTGTTTGTTACAATAATCATGGTTTATTCCTCCTAATTGTTTTTTGCAGCTTTTAAATGAAAGTCAGCCGGCATCAGTTTACCATCTTCCATCCGATATACTTTGTCACAGTACTCTAACATTCGTTCATCGTGGGTTACCATAATGGCTGCTTTATTCCTAGATTTAACCTCTCTTGCGATAAGCTGGACGACCTCATGAGCTCTTTGAGTATCAAGACTTGCTGTTGGTTCATCTGCCAAAATAATCGAAGGATTATTCATCAAGGCACGAGCAATAGCCGTTCGCTGACGTTCTCCTCCGGATAGATGTTCCGGGAATTTCTTCATTTTTGATTCTAACCCAAGATGTTGAAGTAACTCTTTGGCAGTTTCTTTATCTGTCTTTGTCACTTTACCCGACATTTTTTTTATAACAAGTAATTGGTCGAGAACATTTAAATAGGGAACAAGATTGCTAGTTTGTAGGATAAATCCTATTTCTTCAAGGCGTATTTTTGATAACTCTTTCTCTTTTAAATCCCCGATTTGTTTTCCATTAAGGGTTACCTCCCCTTCGGAGGCTTGCAGTAAGGCCCCTGCAATAGAGAGAAACGTACTTTTACCAGAACCTGAGGGACCGACGACGGCAATAAATTCTCCTTGGCCGACGGAAAGGGAAACATCATGAAGCGCAACCACTTGATTTTCCCCCTGTTGATAGACCTTGGAAACATGATTAAACGTTATTCCTGACATTACTCTATCCTCCCAATGGCTTGAAGTGGGTCTATTTTTGTAATTTTACGGATGGATATCAATGAACTTAATATGGATATCACGAGCAATATAATAGCATAAATGACAACAAGCTTTAGATCTAGTGTAAACGGCATTCCCTCTGGGAGAATGAGTGCTGTTCCATAGGTTAAGAGTATTCCGACCACAATACTGCTAAATGAAAGTATAAATACCTGTGAAACTATGGTTTTACCTAAAAATCCATTACTAGCGCCAATTGCTTTTAAAATGCCAAATTGATTGGATTTTTGCAAGGTAAGTACATAAAAGAAAACAGCTAGCACAAAAGCAGAGATAGCTAAAAGGAAGGCAAGCATCATCATAATCGTACCGTTTTCCTCTTTGTATCCAGGCATTCCTTGGATTGCGTCCGCCTTTGTGACAATTTCCGTGTTATCGAAAGTATCATTTAATTTCTGCGGGTCAATATTTTCTCCTTGAAGCATAATCCCATTTACAGGATTCTTAATACCGTTATCAGACCCAGGTGCTGCGAATTGAATCGAGCGCCATTTATCTAGTGTGGTAAAAATAGCAGGTAAATGATTGTACGTTTCGTTTTCTACGAATCCGATAATTTCCATTTCCTCTAATGAACCTTCGATGGTGAGTGTATCCCCAATTTTAAATCCTTTGTCCTTTAAGGTGTCATTAGCGATCACTCCTAGTGATGTATCATTATTAAGAGGGTTTCCCTCAATAATATTTGGTTCTAAAAAACTCCCCGGCGTGATACCTAATATCGCAATATCTACTTTTTCACTATCTTTGGAAGGAGTGGATTTTAAAACGGTAGCCATTGTAGCTCCCATCGGCGCTGCTGAAGAAACTTGATCTTGGTCCTCTAGATCAGCCACTAATGATTCAGGTAATAATGAACGGCTCATAGAGGCTCTGGAGCCTTCTTCAAAAGTAACGTAATCTGCTTTCATATTTTTGAATGTGGCGGCACTCAGTGTGGAAAGTCCGTTTCCCAAACCTGATAGAATAAAGACTAGCCAAGCTATAAGGACGGTTATAATTCCAATCATAAGAAAACGATATTTGCCATGTTTTAATTCTTTTAAAGCTAGAAACAATGTAGGTCCTCCTTTAGATTTTTTTGATTAGTCATATGTGACTAATTTATTAGTATTATATTATTATATCGATGATTAGTCAAACATGACTAATTAGAAACAGAAAAGGAGTCAGTGGGGGATTTGATCTTCGTATATAGAAAAAGGAAACCCCTTAACAAGGTTTCCTCGAATTTAGAACTATTGATAGAGGGAGGATGATTACAAGTGAGAAGAAAGCTTTCTTATCGATTTTTCAAGAAAGGCAACCTCTGCTTCTAACATTGCCATCTTATGTTCTACCGCAAGATTAACTCCTGATCTTTCTCCGTGGGATGGGGTTTGTTTAATGATTTCTAATAATCTCTTATTATTATTCAACCGTTCTCTCAGCGCAGGAATTGTTTTTTCTAAAGGGAGAAAATCAATAAACATTAACCCAATATCTCCTTGATAATTCACACTTTCAGCTGAAGATAAATTCTGCAATAATAATTCGTAAAAATATTTCTTGCCATTTTCATTAATGGAGTACACTTTTCGGGTCGGTCTATTCCCTTCTTGCTCTAACTGAATGTCAATATATCCGTTATGACTGAGTTTATCTAAAGTGGCATAAGCAGTAGGTTTTTTCATATCTGTAACTGCACTTAGATTTCTCTCTATAAATTCATTGATTTGGTATCCATGTTGACTTTGACTCATGAGCAATCCAAGTAAAATAAGCGAGCGTTCTTCCATTGAGATCCCCCTTTCTGCTAACATCTCTTGGTTTATATTTTCTCGCATATTTTATTTGTAGTCAATTGAAGGCTTAACAACTAGGGAATGATATCCTTAATCTACATATTCTAAGTAAACACTGACTTTTATAGCGAATGAACATTTTTATTTGGAAGCAGACAGCCGGCACATGCTTATTAACATTATTACTGTCAAAGTAGGTAAAAAATTTTAAACTATAAATCAATTTGTGATACAATGTTAATTAATTATTATTATTCCAGAAAAGGTGTATGATTTTTCGCCCCTTCGCTTACTGTTTTTTTCTAGGCAGGAGCGCTTACAACCTTTCTGCAAAACTTTGGGGATAGGGATGGGAACAGTGAAAACAGACGTAATCTTAATCGGAGCCGGGATCATGAGTGCCACTTTAGGTACCATCTTGAAAGAATTAGTACCGGACTGGAACATTACAGTATTTGAAAAGCTTGAAAAAGCAGGAGAAGAAAGCTCTAATGAATGGAACAACGCGGGAACAGGGCATGCTGCACTGTGCGAGCTAAACTACACCGTCGAAAAACCGGACGGTTCAATTGATATTAGTAAAGCAATTAAAATTAATGAACAGTTCCAGGTTTCAAGACAGTTTTGGTCATATCTTGTAAATAGCAATTTAATTCGTAATCCACATGACTTTATCATGCCATTGCCTCATATGAGTCTCGTGCAAGGGGAAAAGAATGTGGAATTTTTGAAAAAACGCTTTAAAGCGCTTTCGAACAATCCGCTTTTCCAAGGGATGGAATTTTCCGAAGATCCGAAAAAATTGAAGGAATGGATTCCGCTGATTATGGATGGCCGCACTTCAAAGGACCCGATCGCCGCAACGAAAATAGATTCCGGCACGGATGTTAACTTTGGTGCATTAACGCGCATGTTGTTTGATCATTTACAGAAGCAAAATGTTGAAATCAAATACAATCATCTAGTGGAAGATATTAAACGTAAAGATGACGGCTCTTGGGAATTGAAAGTGTGGAATATGGATACCGGTGCCATCCAACGCCATTCAGCAAAATTTGTCTTTATCGGCGGCGGCGGAGGCAGCTTGCATTTATTGCAAAAGACAGGAATTCCGGAAAGTAAGCATATTGGTGGATTCCCTGTAAGCGGTCTATTCCTTGTATGTAACAATCCGGAAGTTGTCAAGAAGCATCATGCAAAGGTATACGGCAAAGCTGCGGTTGGAGCACCACCAATGTCAGTACCGCATCTTGACACTCGATTTATTGAAAACAAAAAATCATTACTGTTTGGACCATTTGCCGGTTTTTCTCCAAAATTCTTAAAAACCGGTTCAAATATGGATTTAATAACATCTGTAAATCCGAATAACCTTGTAACCATGTTAGCGGCAGGTGCAAAAAACATTCCGTTAACAAAATATTTGATTCAACAGTTGATGTTATCAAAAGAACAGCGGATCGAAGAGTTAAGGGAATTTATTCCAAATGCGAAAAGCGAAGATTGGGATATCGTAGTAGCGGGTCAACGTGTCCAAGTAATTAAAGATACCGAAGCCGGCGGCAAAGGAACTCTAGAATTTGGTACCGAAGTTGTCAGTGCTGCTGATGGCTCAGTCGCTGCCTTGCTCGGAGCTTCACCAGGTGCTTCTACAGCGGTTAATGTCATGCTGGAAGTCATTAAAAAATGCTTCCCGCAGCAGTTGCAGGCGTGGGAACCAAAAATAAAAGAAATGATTCCATCATATGGCGTCTCACTAATGGAAAATCCAGATCTCTTCAAAGTAATAAACGCCCAAACTGAGCGAGCGCTTGGTCTGAAGGAAGAATCTGCACAAAAACGTCAGAGTGTATCGTAGGACAGTTGCAACGAAGTAATATTAGCTAGACAAGATTTTTATTTAAGAGAATCTTGCCTAGCTTTTTTTCATGTTGTTAATGGATGACGTTTCCAGGATACTTAAGTATAATTTTATTAAAATGCCAATAGGACGTGATAATAGGGTGAAAAAAATAACAGTGGAAAACTTGATGCAAAAGTTTTCATTGAAGGTACTGGCCGGTGAGGCCCAGCTGCAAAATACGATAACACAACCACGAGTGCATCGTCCGGGCCTTGAATTTGTGGGCTACTTTGATTTTTTTCCAACTGAGCGGGTGCAAATTTTAGGAAAAAAGGAAGTTACTTATTTACATAGCCTAAGTGAAGAGGAACGAAAAGTTCGAATCGGAAACATTGTTCACTACCATCCGCCATGTTTTATCGTCACGTGCGGTGAGGAGGGACTTACCTATTTAATGCACCATTGTGCAGACCAGGGGATTCCCTTGCTAGTCACTAAAAAGCCTGAGATTACCTCCGAGTTTATTCCTAAATTGGATGCTTTTTTGGTAAAGGAATTAGCAGACGAAATTGCTGTGCATGGTGTATGCATGAATGTGTCCGGGATTGGGGTTTTGATTCGTGGAAATTCGGGAGTCGGAAAAAGTGAGACAGCCCATACCTTAATACGACGGGGACACCGTCTGGTTGCAGATGATATCGTAGTTTTAAAGAAACTAAGCCATCAAACGATCCTAGGTACTCATGATGAAAAAACCAAGGAGTTTCTAGCGTTACGAAGTATTGGCCTGTTGAACGTGGTTAGATTATACGGCCGCAAGGCGTTTCAGGATGAAACCCGAATTGCGCTTGATATTCATTTAACGAAGTGGGAAAAAGATGCCCTGTACAACGATTTGGATCAGGAGTTTCACTATACAGATTATATGGGTGTCAAGATCCCTTCGATTGAAATCCAGCTCCAGCCAGGACGTGATGTCGCCGGCTTAATTGAGGCAGCGGCAAACAACTGGTATCTGAAGCAACAGGGATACAGTGCGGCAGAGGAATTTATGAGCAGGATAGAGGCGGAGATGGGGAATTCAGGGGTGAAATAGGTATATGTGCCTTTTATTTACCAGTAAAATCCAAATCAAAGACATTTCTGCCTCGATTTAAGGCGAGTTTGTCATTAAGAGGCCGGATCAAAGACATTTTAACTCCTTTTAAAGGTAATTTTGTCTTTGATATTCCAGAAAAAACCAAATCAAAGACATTTTAGCCTTAAATCTAACGCGGTTTTGTCTTTATGAAGCCGGATCAAAGACATTTACCCTCTTCGCAAAGCCAATTTTATCTTTAACATTCCAGCAAATCCCATATTAGCGTAATAAATAGTAATCTAATAAAAAACCAAAATAGTATTTGTAAAAGATGGAGATAAACAACGTTCTTAACGAATGGTCGTTCTCCATCTTTTTTCATAGGACTTTTGTCGAGCCGCTGGGTATATTGTAGTAAAATTTGGAAAAATTTTTAGCTTAAGGAATAACTTCCTGTAATACTCTTAAGAGGTAACTCAGATTTTTACGTTTGTTACTAACAAGGGAGGAAAGTGGATGAAGAGGTGGCTTTATACTTTGGGATTAGCTGGGCTGAGTGCAGTATTACTGATTCCATTAATGGGATTCAGCGCGAATGCAAAAGGCCAGACCAAGATTAAACCAAATCAGATTACCTTACAAAGCGGCGGGATTGGCGTTGATTTTAAAGATGTTGGCGAATTTTTCCCAGAAATTTATCACCAACCTGTGGATGGAATCATATCAGGTGAGGCAGGTTGTGTACCAGATTTGCACGAGTTCAGCAAGAGTAATCCGGGTGAACACATTGTCTTTACAGCTGGTGTTGAAGAATTTGCCACTAATGAGGATGCAGCGGCATTGCTAGATAATTTCACTATTTATGTTGAAATCACAAGTAATGGGCAAAAGGTGGTAGAGTTACCCTTCTTTTATCATGCTGACCCGGCATCAGGGGAAGGTGTGGATCCCAACACAGGCAAACCATTCTGGGTAAGTGCTCTCTATTTCAGTCAAGCCTATCCTGGTGCTAAGGTTATCGATCTGCCTACTGGTGAGTACAACTATAAATTTAAAGCAAAAGCAAATGGCAAGAACGGCCACGTTCTCGATGTCTGGGTGCCAAAAAATCATAAGTTCACCATCACAGATTAATAACAACAATGGAATGGGGAGCTGTAAAACGCTCCTCGTTCTTTAAATATCAGGATTTCTTTTAATGAAGGAGCCTAAATATGATTAAAGCCTATAAAATTATATATATGATTACAGCATTGGTTCTCATTATAATGGTTGCCGGCTGCAGCAGTATCGGTACAGCAACAACGACGACGACGGAAAAAAAGAGTGAAACCAAAAGTAATAAAAGTGAACAATCCAAACAAGAGAAAACGCCAGCTTTCCCAGGTGAAATCACTCTCTCCACAACCAAAGGAGAGGTCGGGACACCAGTCCATTATACGATCAAAGGTCTCGAACCCAATTCAGCTACAACTTTAGAGTGGAAAACAGTCGAGGGGAAATACGATCTTAATGGATTGTATGAGTTTACCGGGGTCTCGTTTAAGGACAAGGTGGTCCCTTTAACGTCTGGAAAAAGTGATGCTAACGGCGTGCTCGAAGGGGACTTTGCGGTTCCAAGCGGATTTGGTGGAAATCATACCATACTGGTCAAACAAGGAACCAAATTAATGACACAAGCCAACATCCATGTAAATCCTACCTTCAAAATGTCACCTGAATCCGGACCGGTCGGTACCGAAATTACCATTACCGCTGATGGTATTGGCTATGCGGATATGGAACGAAACTGGCAGTTAACCTATGATAATAAATTTACTGGACTTCTTACAGCAATTACAACAGATGGGAAAGCAGTTGCCAAAATTCGTGCTTCAGGCGGAGTCGGAAAGCATACATTAACGGTTTGGCATGGCTATTTAGGAATGGCCTATATCAATCATGAGCAAGCACCAACCTCCTATTTGCCTGTACCTTTTTTCACATTTGAAGTTACGGATGGAGAAGTGGATAAAACAAACGTAGTTGAAGCCTTACCAACAGCTGCAGATGGCGGTGTTGTCATGCCTGCATTAAAGAATGAGTCAGGGGTGACAGTCACCTTGGATAAAGATTCAGGTGTTGTCGGAGAAAATGTAACCATGAATGCTGCTGGTCTCCCCAAGAATCAAAAAGTAGAAGCCATTTTTAATACGATGAGAGGAAGCCGTGTATCTGGAAATGGTTTTGGTGAGAAGCAAATAGATTTGTTTACACTGGAAACCGATGATCAAGGCGCATTTACAAAAACCTTTCCTGTACCAGATGATTTAGGAGGCATTCCGCATCGAATTGATTTGAAGGTGAATGGGAAAATATACGGCCAGGCATATTTGAGTATTACCCCGTCCATAGTGAAGATTACACCTGCATCCGGCCCGCCTGGAACTCCTTTTCAGATTGAAATAAAGGGAGTCGGCTGGACGGAATATGATAATACGTACCAGATAGCTTATGACAATGGGTATGTTGGCTATGTTTGTGGGTTTAATACAGCTGGCACAGTTATCGTTAATATGGTCGCGTCAGGTGAACCAGGCTACCACATCATCGACTTCTATCCTGGAATATATCGCGGAAAACAGCAAAAACCTGATATCTACCTGGCACCTCAGCTGACATATGGTGAAGATCATCCCGGCAGTGCCATCCCGGCGATCCGGTTAGGCTTTGAAGTAACTAAACCATAAATAATGACTGGAAAAAAGATTTATATATAGAACTGCAAAAAAAGCGTTTTTTAAAGTAAAGGGTTCAGTTTCCTAACGCAAAACGTTTATTTTGCACCGGAAAATGCAAAGTAAAATGTATTCCCTTTTGTAAATAAAATGAAGTGCAATTTGTAAGACTAGAGAGATTAAAAGCATTAAAAATAGCAAGGGTTTCTACCCTTGCTATTTTGCTTGTAATTGCTATTTCTTCGGATTGCCTATTTATGAAGTATATATGTTAGGTCCTCCTGCTCGTATTGATGATTGCGTAGGTAGGTATGGGAATTGATAAGCGGAGAATTTCCGCCTAATGCATATAAGGTAAGCTTAAGTAGAGGAAATAAGAGGAGAAATTCCGGGTAACTGCTCTAAATAAGACAAAATATAGAGATTTGGATAATATAAGCGGAAAATCTCCCCTTATTCTTAAGGAAATATGGGTATTTCCCGATTTAGACGGAAATTCTCCGTTTATTTTTCATACACAGTGAAATCAACATTTAGTTGAAGCAGAGCCTCACCAATATCTTCTGTATAAATGGAGTGATTTTGCGGAGATAAACTGGCTATTGTTCCTCTATATTTTAATATACAAATTGCACTACAGATTCCCCAAAATAAATATCGAAATCACTTTATATCAACAAAAACCATACAATTTGAAGGTAATTTGCATTGTATTTTTAATGTTTGCGATAGTTAACGGAACCTGTTACTTTCAAAGGCCCCTTTTTATTAAGTAAGAACTATCCAACCATCTATATAGTTCATTATGGCTATTCATTCTTAGTAGTCATATCTGAATTTTTGAGCCGTTTTCGGGCGGACATTAGGTCGGGGCTAACTGGTATAAGTTTCATGGCCTTCCCTAATCCATGACGCGGCATATTTCCATAAATAGATTCATATTCTCCGCCGTGCACTTTATATGTTTCATGATAGATTCCCACAGCATCGGTGCTGCCGACCTTTTTGTTGAAATTTTTCCAGGCGGTCAAGTGCTTTTCGTTTCGCGCATACGACAGCAAGTCGTCGATTGAGCGCCAATATTGGATCATGACAGTGGTTCTGAGGCCAAAAAAGCTTTCCATCGATAAAAAACCCAATTCATCCTTGTTTGAATAAAGCTATTTAATCATTCCTGGCATAGCAGTAAAAATCGGAAGCCACTTATGAATCGCAAGACGATTGTTAAACCTCATGCCGATAATGAAAATGACAAGCTCCTCATGATTCTCCGTTGTATAACTGCCGGTAAATAATTTTTTGGCCATTTTTATTCCCCCTGATGTGTAATTTGTTCTAGGGTAACATCGCACCAATCCATGGCAGCCTTAGTGACCCATTTTTTTTTGAAAAAAATATCCGGAAACAAAAAGAAGGCAGCACATCCCGCCCTTCAAACTAAGAGAAGAGTGGGGGATATACTGCCCGGAATAATCATCATTTTAAAATTCTATTTACAAATGCCTCATACATTACACAACTAAGCTTAGTAATAAGATAAATCCTAATCCAGCTACTGAGATAATCGTTTCAAGCAATGTCCATGTTGCAAAGGTTTCTTTCATGCTTAAGCCAAAGTATTCTTTGAACATCCAGAAACCTGCATCGTTTACGTGTGAAGCGATTAAGCTGCCTGCACCAGTTGCAAGAACCACCAAGGCAAGGTTTGCGTCTGTTTGACCCAGCATCGGGATGACCAATCCTGCAGTGGTTAAGGCTGCAACAGTAGCAGAACCCAAGGAAATACGTAAGATTGCTGCAATAATCCAGGCTAGCAGGATTGGAGACATGGCAGATCCTTTAAACAATTCCGCTACATAGTCACCTACGCCGCCGTTAATCAATACTTGCTTGAAGGCACCGCCGCCGCCAATAATCAAAAGCATCATGCCGATATGAGTAATAGCAGTGGTACATGAATCCATGACATTTTTGATTGGAATTTTTCTTGCGATTCCCATGGTATAAATAGCCACCAATAAAGAAATCAACATGGATGTTCCTGCATCTCCGATAAAACGGATAATGGCCAAGAAAGCGTTGTCTTCAAATCCCAAAGTTTTTTGCAGTAACGTAATAATGGTTGCAATCGACATTAGAATAACCGGAAGAATAGCAGTAAATACACTGATGCCAAAACCAGGTGTTTCTTCCATTTTAAATACTTTTTGTTCACCTAAAGAAGCGATGTTACCGGTTTTGTTGAAAGATTCAGGTACTAGTCTTTTAGCAATCTTAGTAAAAATGGGTCCAGCCAATAGGACAGTCGGTAGTGCAATAATAAATCCATAAAGTAAAACTTCACCAATATTTGCACCATACTCACCAGCAATAACAGTTGGTCCTGGATGTGGCGGCAAGAACCCGTGTGTAACAGATAGTGCCGCAGTCATAGGAATACCAAGATACAGAATAGAAATCTTTAACTCTTTTGAAATAGCAAATACGATTGGAATTAATAATACTAATCCTACTTCAAAAAATAGGGCAATACCGATAATGAAGGACGCGGCCACAACTGCCCATTGAATATTTTTTTCACCGAATTTGTTGACAAGGGTCATCGCAATCCGCTGCGCACCGCCGGAATCGGCGATTAATTTACCCAACATCGCTCCAAGGCCGAAGATTAAAGCCAAGTGACCAAGTGTTCCTCCCAAACCTGCTTCAATGGTCTTTACGATTTCTTCCAATGGCATTCCAAGGGCTAATGCGACTCCAAAAGATGTAATGATTAAAGAAATAAAGGTGTTTAATTTTAAGCCCATGATTAAAATTAATAATGCGATAATTCCGATGGCTACAATCACTAAAGGCATGATGTATTCCTCCTGTTGTTTAAATGTTTTATTTTAGTAAACTTCTTTGATACTGGGCAATACGCTGGTAATCTTCCTCAAGTACTCGCGATAAGTGGATAAAAATCGGCAATAACTTCCTGTACTCTTGAACTGCTTCTCCTTTTGGTGTGTGTTTGTGAGTGCTTCCGACCATTTCAGAAACTACATCAAACGAATCAATTTCTCCCAAGGCATATAGTCCCAATATACATGCTCCTAAGCAGGAGCTTTCAAAGCTCTCAGGTACAACCAGTTCTGAATCGAAGATGTCGGCCATCATTTGCCGCCAAACGTCTGATCTTGCAAAGCCGCCTGTTGCCTGAATTCTGGTAACTGGGCCATCCATGCATTCGGTTAAGGCTAGGAATACGGTGTATAAGTTATAGATAACACCCTCGAGTGCTGCACGAATCATATGTTCCTTTTTATGGGATAAAGTCAAGCCGAAGAAGGAACCGCGTACATCCGGATTCCATAATGGCGCCCGCTCACCGGCAAGAAAAGGATGGAATAACAGCCCATCACTTCCTGGTCTGACCCTTTCAGCTATTTTGGTCAAGACTTCGTAAGGATCGATTCCGAGTCTCTTTGCCGTTTCAATTTCTGAAGAGGCAAATTCATCACGAATCCAGCGAAGTACAATCCCGCCATTGTTTACAGGTCCTCCGATCACCCAGTGTTTTTCGGTTAAGGCATAACAAAAAATTCTTCCTTTTTCGTCTGTCTTGGGCTCGTCAATAATCGTTCGAATCGCACCGCTTGTCCCAATGGTGATAGCAACCTCGCCTTTTTTTATTGCGTTAACACCTAGATTGGATAGCACGCCATCACTCGCTCCAATGACAAATGGCGTTTGCGGTTCAATTCCAATTTGTTTGGCTAGTTCCGGATTACAGCCCTTAAAAGTTTTAGTAGTCGGGACAAGTTCGGATAATTGTTCCCGTGTGATTCCGGCAATACGTAATGCCTCCTCATCCCAATCCAATGCCTTAAGGTTCATCATCCCCATGGCTGAGGCAAGGGAGTAGTCGACAACATATTTGCCATAGAACTTGTTAAAAATGAATTCTTTTATCCCGATATATTTTTTTGCTTTACCAGCAATTTCGGGCAGCTCATTCACAATCCAGGTAATTTTACTTAATGGTGACATAGGATGAATCGGTGTACCTGTCCGTCTGTAGACCTCATGTCCGTTAAGCTCTTCCTTAATTTTATGGGCATATGCCTCACTGCGGTTATCTGCCCATGTGATACAAGATGTCAGCGGAGTGTCATTTTCGTCCATGGCAATGACGCTATGCATCGCACTGCTGAAGGAAATCAGCATGATCTTTTTATCGGGATGTTTCATTGTTATATTCGAAATCGCTTTCAAGACTGCCTGAAATATTTCCTCCGGGTTTTGTTCTGCGGTTGAGATATCAGGAGTGTATAGCGGGTAACCAATATTCTCTTGTTGAATGACTTCACCTTTTTTAGAGAATAAAACGGCTTTTGTACTTGTGGTACCGATGTCTACTCCTAACATATAATTAGTCATTTTTTGGATCTGCTCCTTCAATAAGCATTTGTTGGGACCTCCAAAGGTCATCTACTTTTCCTTGGACATCATCAAAATTCTGATGCAAAGATTTAACCATAAGCGAACGGTCTTTTGTCCTGATTGCTTCAATATAAAGCTCATGATTGTTGACAATCCTCGGAAAATCATTGTACTTTTCCTTAAATCGGGCACGCATGGATAATAAAATGAAGCTTTCCATGACGGGTTTTAAATTCTCCCAAATCATCAGAATGTACGAATGATTAGCTGCCCGAATAATCGTCTCATGAAAAAGAATGTCCTGATAGGAAAATTCATCGGCATCTGAATATTTGATGGCAACCTTCATCATTTCCAAAATTTTGCTCAATTCCATTACCAGTGAATCGACGTCCTTTTTTACTAGCCGTTCGAACACGAATGTTTCGATGAGCAGGCGGACATCATAAATTTCGTCAATTTCTTTATCCGTCAACCCTAGGACAACTGCGCCCATTCTTTCCAAATGAATGAGGTTTTCCGATGCCAATATCTTTAGCGCATCACGTATAGGTGACCGACTAACAGCAAAATCCTCAGCCAATTTGTTCTCTGATAGGGTGGTACCGCTTTCAATCATCCCAGAAATAATTCGCATTCTTAGCTCATATGCAACCCGGTCACCGGTTGAAGCCTTCGACAACCATTTTTCTGGATAAAGCTTTTCAAACGATTTAACCATTTTTACACCTCGCATAATTAAACAACTATACTTGTATACAAGTATTATAGTAAAGGGAATTCATAATGTAAACGTTTTTTTAAAGAATAATGTTATGGGAATTTTAGGGTTTTAATTTGGGGGTGATTGGTAGTACAACAGTTGATGTTGGAGGGACTAGGTTCGCAGGGGGGATGCTCAAGAGGCAGGGACGGTCAATCTTACTATAAGGCCGCCCCAGCGTTTGAAAAATATCTTCGAAGCAGAAAAGAAACCCACTTACAGTTATGATGATTGCGGATGTTTTCAAGAAGCCCCTTAACAATGGCTGGGCTGAAGGTCGGTTTATCCAGCTGCTGTTGTAGGAGGATAAGAGACTCTTTTTCAATAGGTTCTTCGAGTTCATTTATTTTTTGCTCAAGGACCGCGAAAAGCTTATCTTTAGAAATTTCTTCATTAATTGGCAGCATCATATTGTGAATCTCCTCCGAGACAAATGGAACGGTGGTGTGATGGGCCAGCAGGTTGGTTTTTTCAGCAAGTGATTGGGCAAGCAGTACTATATCTAATTCAATGTTATAGAAAACGAATAGGTGGGAATAGGAATTCATAAAGCCCTTAATGCTGTACATCAAATCATATCGGAAGTCTTTTATCCTATCGCCGTATAATCGGTTGATCATCAACAAAATGCTATTTTCGAGCAATTTATCATAATATTGCATTTTGGAAAATAGTTCTTTATTTAAAGTTTGCGACTGTTCCTTCATTAAAACTTTGGCAAAATCGGAACGGTCGTGAAAAGATTTGTAAAGGGCATAATAAAATTCGTATAATAAATGTTCTTCTTCTTTGTTACTGACCATGTAGTCAATATCAGCGATTATTTGCATCATAAACTGGTCAATAATAGCAATAATCAATTCATCCTTCGATTTGAATGACAGGTAAAAGGCACCCTTAGAAATTCCGCAACGCTCCGTTATTTGCTGTACAGATGTGGCCTCAAAACCTTGCTCCGCAAAAAGCTCCAATGCTTTTTCCATAATTAAATGTTTTTTTACCATCTACATGTCTCTCCCATAGTCTTTGATTGACAAATGACTCATTGGTCATTATTATAAGGAATTGAGTTCATTAAGTCAATTTAGGGCAGGTGTAACAGTGAAAGGTTTAGTAAATTTTGTGATCGGAAACAAACTGGCAGTTTGGCTACTGACCATTATCATTACTGCGTCCGGCATTTACTCGGGTACCCGAATGAATATGGAGACGATTCCGAATATCTCAATCCCATACTTAATGGTCATGGATGTCTATCCAGGGGCCACTCCCGAAAAAGTCATGAATGAAGTGTCAATGCCAATTGAAAAAGCGGCAGAGAACCTTGACCACGTCAAGGCGGTTTACTCGAATTCCTATTCCAACATGGCAAGTATTCAAGTGGAATACGAATATGGAATCGATATGGATGAAGCGAAACGTGAACTTAAATCAACGTTGGATTCATTGAAATTGCCTGAAGGGGCCGAAAAGCCGACAACAACCGCCATCAGCATGAACATGATGCCGATCATGGCGCTCAGTGTCAGCAGCTCCAAAGAAGATATTGTGGAATTAACCTCAACGGTGGAGGAAAGCCTTGTTCCAAAAATCCAAAAAATCGAGGGTGTTGCATCGGCTACCATTACCGGTCAGCATATCGAAGAAGTGGACCTTACGTATGACAAAGCCAAAATGGAACAATTTGGTTTAACAGAAGACAAAGTCAAAGAAATGATTCAAGCAAGCAACTTGGGTGTTTCCCTTGGTCTTTATGAGTTTAATGAAGGGGAACAGGCTGTTTCAATCGACGGCAAGTTTATGAGTGTGGATGAACTAAAGAATATGCTCATTCCAGTCACTCCGTCAGCAGCGAATCCGTCACCGTTTGTAAAAATCAGTGATATTGCCAAAATCGAAACAATTGGTAAAGTTCAATCGGTTTCCCGCACTAATGGGAAAGATGCGATTGCGATTCAAATTGTCAAAGGACAGCAGGCCAACACAGTGGATGTTGTCAATAAAGTGAAGAAATTAATCAAAGAAGAAAAGAAAAAATATGATGGTCTGAAAATCGATGTCTCCCTTGACCAAGGGAAACCAATTCAGGAATCAGTGTCAACGATGGTGGAAAAAGCGGTATTTGGCGGCCTGATCGCCGTACTCATCATCCTGCTGTTCCTGCGTGATTTCAAATCAACGATTATCTCAATCATTTCCATTCCAGTTTCTGTGTTTATGGCTTTCCTGTTATTGCACTGGATGGATATTACCTTAAACATTATGACGCTAGGTGCGGTAACGGTTGCCATCGGCCGTGTTATCGATGACTCGATTGTTGTCGTGGAAAACATCTATCGCCGCCTGCATTTAAAGGACGAAAAGTTAACCGGCCGTGCCCTGATTCGTGAAGCAACGATCGAGATGTTCAAACCGATCATGTCCTCCACGCTGGTTACGGTTGCGGTGTTTGCTCCGTTAATCTTTGTCGGGGGTATGGTAGGCGAATTGTTTGCACCATTCGGATTGACGATGGCTTTTGCCCTCGGAGCATCCTTGCTGGTGGCGATTACGATTGTTCCGGCGCTTTCGCACTTCTTATTCCGGAAAAAATTATATGGTGAGAAGACAACGAAACGTCATAAAGAAGCTGGCGAACTTTCGAAATGGTATAAGTTTTTCCTAGAAAAATCCCTTAACCATAAAGTGATTTCTGCTATTCTGGCAATCGTATTATTAGCTGGAAGTTTAGCTTTAACACCGTTAATCGGTTTTAGTTTCCTAGGCAGTGAAGAAGATAAGGTCATGTACTTGACCTACACACCAAAAGCGGGTGAACTTCACGAGGAAACATTGGAAAATGTAAAAGCTGTCGAAGACAAAATGCTAAAACGCGATGATATCGATATCGTCCAAATTTCCGTTACAGAAGAAGCTGACATGCAGACAATGATGATGGGCGGCAGTTCCAACGGGGCGTTAATGTACTTA
Source organism: Neobacillus sp. B24 (assembly GCF_055381825.1). Taxonomy (NCBI): domain Bacteria; kingdom Bacillati; phylum Bacillota; class Bacilli; order Caryophanales; family Bacillaceae; genus Neobacillus; species Neobacillus sp. B24. The sequence continues at coordinate 2,522,457 of NZ_AP035777.1, forward strand.
ATATTTGACCCTGACATGGAAAACTTTCCTGAGGTGAGGGCGGATATTGAAAAATATGTAACGAACCTTGATCAATCCGGCAAGTGGAAGAGCCAGAACTTCTCTTCCATGGGAGGTGGGGCTTCTGATGAAATCAGCTACACTTTTTACAGTGAAGATTTAACGAAGCTGCATCAATCCGTTCAAAAAGTGGAAGACCTGATGAATAAAAATAAAAATATCAAAGATGTTTCTTCCAGTGCCGAGGAAGCATATGTCGAATACACCTTCCGTGTCGACCAGCCGAGCTTGCTGCAATATGGTTTAACAACCGGCCAGCTATTGATGTTGCTTGGTCAGGATCGAACAAAAGATGTTCTGACTACGGTGGAAAAAGACGGCGATTCTCTTGATGTCATCGTCCAGCAGCCGCAGACTACCCAGCCAAAATCGATTGACGAGATGCTGGCAAAACAAGTGCCGACAGCCCTTGGCACAACGATGCCGCTTTCTGAACTTGTGCAAGTGAAGAAAGGGACAACAATGAATACGTTGGCGCGCAGTAAGGGTGAGTACTATGCGACCGTCTCAGGAAAAATCACAAGCAAAGATATTTCAAAAGTGACTTCTAAAGTTGGGGAACAAATCGATAAAATGGATTTCCCTAAAGGTGTGACGGTCAGCGTGGCTGGTGTTCAGGCAGATATGAACGAAACCTTCACCCAGCTTGGTGTTGCCATGGCGGCAGCAATCGCGATTGTTTACTTTATCCTGGTAGTCACCTTCCGTGAAGGGGTAGCGCCATTCGCGATTCTGTTCTCGCTGCCGTTCGCCGTTATTGGTTCATTTGTCGGCTTATATTTGGCCGGCGAAACCATTTCCGTACCAGTCATGATGGGTCTGTTAATGTTAATCGGTATTGTCGTCACGAACGCTATCGTGCTTGTCGACCGGATTATTCATATGGAACGTGACGGACTGGTCATGCGTGAGGCCGTGCTCGAAGCAGGATCGACTCGTCTCCGTCCGATTCTAATGACTGCGATCGCCACTGTAGGTGCGTTAATTCCGTTAGCGCTAGGCGAAGGCGGCGGAGGCTTAATCTCCAAAGGCTTGGCGATTACCGTTATCGGCGGCTTGACCAGCTCGACGTTGTTAACATTGTTTATCGTTCCAATTGTCTATGAAGTATTATCGAAACTCTTTAAGAAAAACCGCAGAGAGATTATCGAAGACTAATTTTTAAGAAGAAAGACCTGTCCGCTATCATGTGGATAGGTCTTTTTTCGTTATATAGAAGGGAAAACGTCTTTTTTATAGAATTATTTAGAGAGGTAATTGTTAGGAAGTGTGGTGGTCCTGGATGGCAAGCCGTTCGTTTATGGTGCTTTTAAGTTTACTAGCTGGAGCAGTCCTTACGTTATTGGTCTACTTTACTATTTTTGTTGAGCCCTCGATAAAACTAAGCGGAATTGAAAACGGAAAAGTATATGCTGCTCACCCTGTCATTCAACTGGAGGATCATTTCGGCAGCTCCTCGATTACTTTAAACGGCACGGAAATATCGCCAAACTACAAGGTGGATAAGAATGGCACCTATATCCTAACGGGTCAGGCAACCCTGCTTTGGAAAAAGAAACAGGTTTCCTATGAATTTTCGGTCGATGATAAGCCGCCGCTCCAACCTCGTCTTAAAGAGGGAGTTAAAAAAGTCTATTTTAAACAAGCGAATTTTACCATTGATAAGGAAGAACAGGTCACCTATATATCCAAATTGGATGGTGCTGAGGTTTCGCTGGATCAGCCAATTGAAGAGCCAGGTGATCATAAATTAACGATTACTGCCAGCAAACCAAATGGCTTGAGTTCAGCGAAAGAGATTTCTTTTTTCATAGACAAACGAACTTTTACTCAAAGTAATGTCCAACAATTTTTGGACTATTATTTTAGAGAAGATGTCGAGAAGCTCAATAAGTTTACAGATAAAGTGGCGATTCAACTTAGCGGTGAGTATAACCAGGATGATGTGAATATGGTTGAAAAGGCGATTACAGAGATTAAAACCTTTTTCCCTTATGAACTAAAAATCGTCGATCATCTTTCAAAGCATCCAGAATTCGAACGAAGTATCAAGATGGAGTTTATGCCGACGGCTAATTTTAAAGAATATAACATTATGCAAGAAAATCTATTAGGGGTCGAAATGCCGATTAGAATTTCCCCCGTATATGGGAAGATGGAAACATTGACACTGATTGGTACCGATAGTTTTATCACGAGAGAGATTCGGAACGGCGTGATTCTTCATGAACTCCTGCATGCAGTCGGCCTCTCGAATCATATTCCAGCACCGGAAACGAGCCCGCTGTTTGAATACGGGAATACCACAGTCACGCTGGGGGCAGTCGAGAAATTATATGGAGAACTTCTCTATCTGGACGAACTGTCACCAAATGCCACAAAAAATGTCGCGATGGAGCAATTGGCTAAAAGAATCCAATAGAAAAAGGAATGGGGCTGCCTAAGCCGTTCTTTTTCGAGGTACCAGCAACTATTAAAAAAAGCAAAGCAACGCTCTTTGCTTTTTTATGATGATATTTCAAGTTTTTCGGACCATGCTCCAATAAATAGACGGAAAAATTCCGCCTAATTAGCAAATAGAATAAAAAATTGCTTGAATAGACGGAGGGATTCCGTCTATTTAAGCAAAAACCGTGAAAATGAAGGATTTTCCTTTGCTTAAGCGGAAAACCTTCCCTTATATCCCTCGAAACAAGTGCCATTCTGCAATTAACCGGAAAAACGAGACCGTCGATTAAGTTGTAGTTTAGTCGCCTTCTAAGCCCTATTTCACATACTTTGTGAATTTTATTGAGTTTTTTCACAATCTTTCATGATTTTTTTGGTCTTTTCGCGTTCCAAGGCCTTCTGTTTTTCCTAATTTCCCTAATTTGGGCAGACGGGGGCCATCACCCGATTTTCGCATTTTTTGTAACGGTAAAAGGGCTTGATGGGTTCGGCTAATTTCTTTACCATAATTTTTAAATTGATGACCATGGCCGTCAATTTGGACGCAATCCTTAATGGTTCCCTTCCTCGTGTTCTTGGCTTCCTGAGTCCATGATGGTTGGCAGCTTCATGATTCGTCCTTTCCACATCATACCTGGCCCTTAATGCATGGTTTCCAGCTTCGGTTTGGTTAAAGGACTTCGCTTGTTCCATGAGTTCATAATAATCACTGATAAAGATAGACCGGCCGTCTTTATTCGTCGTACATTGTTCAAACAACGGGCAGGCTTTACACGTTTCTCCGAATTTAAATTGATACCCTTGCGCCTTGTTATTTCGTACTTTTTTAGAAGTCGAGTTCCCCAGCGGACAAGTGACTTCATCCAATTCAGTGTCATAGACAAACCAATCGTTTTCCAACAATCCCGTTGGATTTGTACTTCTTTGTATGGGGGCGCTCAGTAAGATCTGCATCTCTGTTATTTTCTGGCGATTTTCACCTGTACCATAAGCCGTGTCACCGATGACATGTTTCGGTGCCACACCATGGCGATTAATCATTTCCTCCACCATCGGGACAAGACGGTCCCCATCCCATTCGTTGCCTGGAATGGGTTCCGCATTTAAGATTAATCCGTGCTCCCTTGACTCCAAGACTTGGATTTTATCTCCGGTAAACTTCTTTGATTTCGTTTTGTGTCCACTCCGGATTTCTGGATCATAGGCACTTCGGATACGGTCTTGTGGTTTTTCTTTTTTCGATAATTCTTGGTAGTGGAGTGGTTCCTGTCCAGTACCTTCAGGTTTATTTGAAACCATCGGTTTCGTGTTCTCTTGTAAAATTTGATAGAGGGTCGCTTGAAGCTCCAAACAACGAAGCTGCTGCTCCGCTTTTTTCCATGTCCAAAATAAGGGGTGTACCCTTTCACTTTCTAGCCAATGTAATAGGCTGTAGGCTTCCACCGCCAGGCGGCTAAATAATACCAATCGATCCTTTTCAGTTGTTCGATCTGATAGCCGTTTCAGGAAGCTTTTGAGGGGACAGTCCTGTAAAAGATGGGTATATAACTTCGGATATGTACGTTTGATGTGTTGGATAAGTTGAAGGATCCCTTGCTGGATTAAACGGTATGCCCCCACCTTGGCAATGTTGGCGTAGGTATGAAAAGAATCGATAAGCCAACGGTCATCTTCTTTCCCCCATAGCCCTTTCGCCAAAGCCTGGGAAAGAATATGATGATGGCACGCATCAAAAAGGTCAGAACCCATGCGGTCTCGGTCGAGCCCCAAGGTACTATGATCGAATCCGTTAAAAGCTACAGGTACTCCGAAAAAACGTTTTAAATCCATACGATAAAGGATGGCCTCTTCCATTTCACGATCAGAGTAATTGTGATAGCGTTGAGCAAAATGAATCTTTAATTTTAATGAAGGGGCAAAAGGACGTTGCCCATTTGAGGAATATAAGGGCGCACAGAGTTCATCTGCAAAGGAAAAGTCAACCACTTGTTCCACTCGGCTCCAGAAAGGATGGGGAGGAACTGAAGCGAAGACTTCATAATCTGATAAGGTTAACTGGCCAAATGTTTTATATTGAATGTACGCCATCACAATCACTCCATACATAAGATATATCTTAATTTTATCGTATATATGGAGTGGATGATAATAAAATAATAGAATTTAGAAAAGTATGTGAAAAAGGTGTTTGTCGTGAGTTAATCGACGGTCTCAAAACTCCGGTTATTTTCTTCAGTTGGTTACGGGTACTTTTTTACGAGCATTGTTTAGCACTCAATCAAATTCGTTCCTGCAGATTCCATGGAACTTGGCAAGACCCAATGAAAATCTCCCAACCTATGATTCATTTCATCATTTCCTCCAAAGATTCATTACTAACAGATTAAATTAAATAGAAAAAGCTGCAATATACGATTCTAACAAAACGTATATTGACAGCTATTGGTTTACATTAGTTTTTTTATATTGAAATTATCCCTCAACAATGCCCAGTTTTGCGGGTACGGGTAGCCCAATGCCCAGTAGCTGACACCCCTCAAGTTATAGTTTTTCACCATATCGAACTTGGCCTGTGCACTTCTGGCGTCTTCAAACCACACCTCATGACCCTGGCCGTTCTCATCAACGTAGCGGAAAAATGGGGATTGGGCCGTAGTGTTATATTGAATATCCGCTCCATATTTAACGGCCCTTCTGATCGCTTCCTGCGGGCTGAATGTCTCTGCTTCTTGTCCTTTGACATGCGGAATTTTCCAATCTCGCGCGTATATTTGGAAGCCTAGAAAAATTTTTTCGGCCGGCATGACGGTAAGCGCATAATCCACAACTCGTTTCATTTCATTGATGGGCGAAATCGCTTGCGGCGGCCCAAGCCGGTAGCCCCATTCATAGGTCATCAGCACCACAAAATCGGCAATTCTTCCATGTGCCTCATAATCATGCGCTTCATACAATAGGCCAGCTTGTGTGGCTCCGACCTTTGGTGCTAAGGCTGTCGAGACAAAATATCCCTTAGGATGGAGTCGGTCGACCGCCATTTGTAAAAATTGATTATATAACTCGCGGTCCGCCGGCAACACGTTTTCAAAATCAATATTTAATCCCTTGTACCCTTTACTGTCCATTACTTGAATTATGTTCGACAGTACCTTTTCACGAATATCCGGTGTAGCTAGTATCGTATGGGCGACATTTGAGCCCGCTTGAGAGGAGGTAAAGTTGGTCACAGACATCATCGGGACAACATTGTTGGCTAACGCTGCCCGGACCGAGGCTTCGTCCTTTGCCGGCTGCAATGAACCATCCCCGGCAATCAGGTAGGCAAATGGACTAAAATAGGTGAGTAATGGCCCAAGTTCATTTATGGATTGGGCTGCTGCTTCAGGGGCTTGATAGGAATAGGCATTTACTTCGATAGTTGGTTTAGCTCTAGGAATCACTAGCTTTAATCCTGGATAAATTAAATTTGGGTTTTGAATCTGATTTTCGTTAATAATGGCTTGGACGGTAGTTCCATATCGGCTCGCAATTTGCCACAATGCTTCTCCAGGCTGGACGGTGTGGGTAATGGCCGGGATAAACAAGGTCATTCCAGGATACAAAACATTCGGGTTGGTTAGCTGGTTAGCCTGAACGATAGACTGAATACTGACGCCATATCGCTGGGCAATCGACCAAAGCGTTTCACCATATTTCACTATATGGGTTGTACCGGACTTTGGAATCACCAACGCCTGGCCAACCAATAACTTATTTGCGTCTGGTAGTTCATTTATTTGTATGATGGAATTCATCGGTACAGCGTATTTGTTGGCGATTTGCCAAAGCGTCTCGCCGCGGCTGATAACATGTATTAACATGGGGGTACCTCCAGATAGGCGTTTTCATTAATGTACTATATGATACCGTTGAAAAAGTGTTCAATCGTAATTCAAGGTAATAAACTTGAAATTATTCTAGTAATATCTCAAAATAAAGATATTCATTTTAAAAATAATGGCTATTTTGGAGGATCTATTTGTGGAAATAGGAATCAGTACCTTTGTTGAAACAACACCAGACCCTAGGACCGGTGAGGTCATCAGTCACGCCCAGCGCTTGCGGGAGGTGGTAGAAGAAATAGTTCTTGCCGACCAGGTTGGGCTCGATATCTTTGGAGTCGGTGAGCACCATCGCAAAGATTATGCGGCATCTTCACCAGCCATTGTCCTTGCCGCTGCGGCATCGCAAACAAAACGGATTCGTTTAACAAGCGCGGTGACTGTTCTTTCATCTGCAGACCCGGTTCGGGTGTATCAGGATTTTGCCACCCTTGACGCCATTTCTAACGGACGGGCTGAGATTATGGCAGGACGTGGTTCATTTATCGAATCGTTCCCGCTGTTTGGGTATGATTTAAAGGACTATGATGAGCTTTTTGATGAAAAATTAGAGCTGCTGTTAAAAATTCGTGATTCTGAGATCGTGAATTGGACTGGAAAATATCGCCCGGCCATTTATAATCGTGGTGTTTATCCAAGACCTGTGCAGGACCCGCTTCCTGTCTGGATTGGCAGCGGCGGAAATACGCAATCTTGTGTTCGTGCTGGACTGCTGGGCCTGCCATTGGTATTAGCGATTATTGGCGGGAGACCGGTACAATTCGCACCGCTTGTTCAGTTGTATAAGCGAGCTGCGGAACGGGCAGGTCATGATGGTTCGAAGTTGCCGGTAGCATCACATTCACACGGTTTTATAGCAGAAACTACTGAAGAAGCAGTTGAAAAGTTTTTCCCATCCACTCAACAAGCAATGAACGTCCTTGGCCGGGAGCGGGGCTGGGGCCATTATGACATTTCCAGCTTCAATGCTGCCCGCAGCTTTGAAGGAGCGTTGTACGTAGGGGATCCGGAAACAGTTGCTGCCAAGATTATTCAACTCCGCAAAAATGTTGGCATCACTCGCTTTATGCTGCATTGCCCTGTCGGAACCATGCCGCATGAGGATGTTATGAAATCGATTGAACTGTTAGGTAAAGAGGTCGCACCGCGTGTTCGTGAGGAAGTAGCAAAGTGGGAAGCGGAGCAAAATCAAAACTAAATGAAGTAGTAAACGGTCTGGCAGGTGAGTGCCAGACCGTTTTTTTTCGGACGCGGGAGATGTTCCGTTTATTATTTAACAAAAGCAGCATGTTGCCGTCGGGCTTGGATTTATGGCTTTTGGGGCAGTAACCACCATTTTTCAAGCAAGGAGAGAAACCGTTTCAAGAAGAAGACCTCATCGAAAACATCCATCTTTTAAATAATCACTACCCAAGGCTTTCTTATGGTAGAAGGCCTTTTTCTTTTTCAGTAAAATTGGAAACGCCTCCAATCCAAAAAATAAATCCATTTGTGAAAAATAGGAGTATAATTGAAATTTAGATTAGCAACGAATAGGGGAAGAGAGCATTGGAGAAACAAAGCAGCAAGTATCGGTGGGTTGTGTTTGCCGCCGTCTTATTTTCTTATTTTTTAATCGTCAGTCAACGGACTGCACCGGGTCTAATCACCGATCAATTAATGAAGGATTTCAATATTACCGCTTCAACAATCGGATTATTGGCAAGCATTCAGTTTCTGGCTTATGCGGGATTGCAAATACCAATCGGCATTTTGTCAGACCGATATGGGCCGAACTTTTTCTTAATTATCGGGACCATCCTCAATGGCTTGGGAACAGTTATTTATAGTCTGGCGCATCACGAATCCGTGCTTATTCTCGCCAGATTGCTGGTAGGAATGGGTGATGCCACGATCTGGGTTAACTTGGTGCTGATCTTAAGCCAATGGTTTAGGGCACAGGAATTTGTGCGATTGCTCGGCTTTGCCGGAATGGCCGGCAGCTTTGGGTTCCTGATGGCGACTGTTCCATATGCCTCATGGATTGCAGTGTCCGGGTGGAGACCTCCATTTTTTATTACCGGACTGCTGCTGTGCGCGTTAGGGTGTTTGCTATATTTTGTGCTTGAAAAAAAATCGAATCAATTATTCAAAAAAGACAAAGGTATAGGGAAGAAAAAGAGAAGTCACGAAAAAGTGGTTCCGTTATTACGAAGGATCTTTTCTACCCGGCAGGCATGGGCGGCATTTTTATGTCACTTTGGCCTGGTAGGAACTTATGTGGGCTTCATCGGGTCTTGGGCAGTTCCTTACGGTATGCATGTGTATGAAATGTCTCGTTCGGCTGCCAGTCAATTAATCATGTTCGGCCTGTTTGGTGCCCTTGTCGGTGCCCCGTTAACAGGATGGATTTCAAGCCGGCTTGGTACTATTAAAAAGCCTTATGTTTTGGCTCATATCATCGTCTTTATAAGCTGGGCTGTATTTCTATTGTTTGATGGTAAGCCGCCATTCTATTTGCTATTGGTACTATTTTTCATCATTGGTTTCGGGAATGGAGCAAGCTCCTTAACATTTGCCGTCGTCCGGAAGTCCTTTCCAATGAAAGAAGTCGGTGTGGTTTCAGGATTCGCCAATACCGGTGGATTTTTAAGCGCCGTCCTATTGCCCTACTTTTTTGGAAAAGTAATCGACCATTTCCAGCTTGAATCAAGCAACATCGCCTACTACTACGGGTTGTTTATTCCAATCACCTTCACCATGATTGGCCTGATTGGCGGTATCTTAATCAGGGAAAAACAAAAAGAAACCAGTACGGTAACGGAAATATCGGCTTAGGAAGCAGAGGATTCTCTGCTTCTTTTTTATGGGAAAAAGCAGCAGACGGTTTTCCACTTAACTTATTAGTGGACCGGATGAGGCTTTCTTTTTACTTTACATTTCCTTTATTTTGATTTAAAATATCTCTAATTCAAGATAATAATTTTTATCTCTGTTATTGATACTAAATAAAAAAGGATGATTAATATGGATAAATTTCATGGATCACCAAATGTTTATGTTGGAGAGATTAATATCAACGTTAAAAACCTGGAATATTCGTTGACTTTTTATCAGAATATAATTGGTCTAAAGGTATTGGAAAAGACGGAGCGAAGAGCTGTCTTAACAGCGGATGGCAAGACGGCACTTGTGACGATCGAACAACCAGCAGATGTTATTGCCAAACCGGAGCGCACGGCCGGTTTATATCATTTTGCGATTTTGCTGCCGTCTCGCGCGGACCTATCAGTGTTTTTACGTCATCTGCTGCAAACCGGCTACCCGCTTGGTGCTGCCGACCACTATGTCAGTGAGGCGTTATATTTGAATGATCCGGATGGAAATGGGATTGAGGTTTATCGTGACCGTCCATCGGATGAGTGGAATTGGAAAAACGGGTTAGTTGACATGGCTACAGAACAACTGGATGCTGAGGGGATTTTGGCTGAAAGTAATGCCGAATGGACTGGACTGCCGGCAGGAACGATTATGGGCCATCTCCACCTTCATGTGGGCGATGTGAAAAAAGCGGAGGAATTTTATACAAAGGGACTAGGGTTTGAGGTAGTAAGCTACTATCCGCAGGCAGCCTTCCTTTCGACAGGAGGGTATCACCACCACATTGCCATCAACACCTGGCAAGGAGCAGGGGCACCTACACCACCGAAAAATAGCGTGGGGTTAAATTGGAGTACACTCGTTTTCCCACATCACGAGGCGAGAGCTGAGGCGATTGACCGCCTGGAGAAAATGGGGGTTACTGTTACTCCGGAAGCAGAATACTTTGTGACAAGTGATCCATCGGGAAATCAATTTAGACTGGTTATTTAATGATGGTATGCGACAGTAAAAACGGGTCATCCGAAAGTTGGAGAGTGCTATGCGACAGTAAAATGGGGTCATCCGCCAATTGAGATTTACCGCTTGAGAGGAAAAAATGGTTATCCGAGAGAAAAGTGTTGCTATCCGAGAGTAAATCGGGCTTATCCGAGAGTAAACAAGTATAGAAGGATACCGCCCCTAGACGGTATCCTCATATTTATCGATTGGCTTCCTTCATCACTTCACAATAAAACTTGATTGCATTCAAATAATTCTCCACGCTGACGTGTTCGTTTGTTCCGTGCATGCGATTTAAATCATCGGATGTAATTTGCACTGGCAGGAACCGGTAGGTGTTTTTCGAAACGTAATCATAGTGCTTGGCATCAGAGCCTGCAAACATTAAGTAAGGGGCGACAACGGCATCCTGATATACATTTCTCGCCGCTTGCTGAACCGTTTTGAATTCCCGGCCATTAACTGACGACACCTTTGTTGCTTCACTTCCGGAAACAGTAACTTTAATATCCTCATCGTCTATCGTATCTTTTATAAAGGTTTCCACATCATCCAAGGAATCACCGGGCATTAGCCGAAGGTTGATAATCGCCGAAGCCTTTTCCGGCAAGGCATTGTACTGTTCGCCTGCTTGAAAAATTGTCGGGGCAATTGTAGTCCTTATTAAAGCAGCTGATGCGGGCTTCCCGAGCAAGATTTTTTCAATAACCGGTTCATATATCATTTTGTTGGCAAAAACATACTTCATGCCAAAGTTCATTTCTGGAGCCACGAACTCAAATAAATCTTCACCGGGGCCCCTAAGGTCGCCCTTGAACTGGGTATTTTCCAGCTTTGCAATCGCGCTGGCAATTCTGCCAATGTTGGTATGGTCCTTTGGTTGGGAGGAATGGCCGCCGCTGCCTTCAATCGATAGTTCTGCTGTCGCCGAGCCTTTTTCTGAAATACCAACAACCCCAACAGGCTGTTTGACACCCGGAACCATGTTTTCGACGATGGCGCCACCCTCGTCCAAAACGAAATCAAACCTGACCCCTCGGTCTTTTAATGTCTTGGAAATTACATTAGCGCCTTCATCCCCGCCAATTTCCTCATCAAAACCGAACATCAAATACAGGTCTCGCTCTGGTTTGAAGCCATCCTTTAACAAATGCTCGGCCGCCTCCAAGATTCCTATGACACCGATTTTGTCATCTAGTGTACCTCGGCCCCAGACTTTTCCGCCAGCAACCTCACCGCTGAATGGACCATGCTCCCACTTGTCTTCCGTTCCTTCCAAAACAGGAACAACATCGTAATGGCTCGTCAATCCAATCGGATTTTTGGAAGAATCGGACCCCTTCCATTTATAAACCAGGCCGTAATTATTGATTACTTCCCGTTCCAACTGTTTATGTACCTCCGGATAGCTTTCTTTTAAGTATTCAATAAACTTATCAAATTCCTTGAAGTCAAACTTACTCCGATCCTGATAGGAAACCGTTTTGAAAGTAATCGCTTTTGATAAATGTTCGACAGCCTGTTTTTCTTCGACAGCTACATTTGTAGGACTTGGGGACGGCTGTTTTGATTTAACAGTAAAGGCATTGAAAACGGTACCAATAATGAATAGACCAATAACCGCGACGATAGCCAGAAATAATTTTCTTTTTTTCATAAAATTCCTCCAATCATATATTTGTATTTTAATATAATTGGAGGTTTTGGAATAGTTAGATTTTTATGAATTTGTTTTTGCGTTGTGGGAGAAGCTAAAATAGGTTAATAGGAGTTGATAAAATGTCTCAACAATACGAACTAGCGACATTCGCAGGCGGCTGTTTCTGGTGTATGGTTTCACCTTTTGATGAACAGCCGGGGATAAAAGAAGTTATATCGGGCTTTACCGGAGGACATTCGGAAAATCCAACATATGAAGAAGTGCGTTCAGATACAACAGGACACTATGAGGCGGTCCAAATCACATTAGACCCAGCCGTATTCCCTTATGAAAAATTACTGCGGATTTTTTGGCAGCAAATCGATCCAACCGATGAAGGCGGGCAATTTAATGATAGGGGATCATCGTACCGTACAGCGATTTTTTATCATAATGACAAACAGAAGGAATTAGCGGAAGCTTCTAAAAGGGAACTCGCAGCAAGCGGTCGTTTTAAAAACCCGATTGTAACGGAAATCCGGCCGGCAGGACCATTTTACCCTGCAGAGGAAAAGCATCAAAACTATTATAAAAAAATACCTTTTCATTATAATCATTATTTTGAAGCTTCCGGACGGGCAAAATTCATTCGGGAAAACTGGAAAAAGCGTAAAAGCGATGAAGAGCTGCGCATGGAACTATCGCCTTTGCAATACTCGGTAACAAAGGAAAATGCAACAGAGCCGCCGTTTAAAAATGATTACTGGGATCATACCGAGGAAGGAATTTATGTTGATATCATCTCGGGTGAGCCACTGTTTAGCTCGACAGATAAATATGATGCCGGTTGTGGCTGGCCAAGCTTTACTAAACCGCTTCGACGGATTGAATTGGAGGATCGGTTTGATACCTCCCATGGTTTACGGCGGATTGAGGTGCGCGCCAAAACATCCGATTCGCATCTGGGGCATGTATTTGACGACGGGCCGGGCCCTGACCGTGCAAGGTATTGCATCAATTCGGCTGCATTGCGATTTATACCAAAGGACAGGTTAGAAGAAGAGGGATACGGGGAATATAAAAAACTGTTTGATAATGATTAGAATTTGCGTGGGGGAATGATTGGTGACCGATAACTAGGTAAGAACAAGGTTTGGGTAGCCAATCAAGGGTATTGGCCACCAAAACCCTATTAAATATGCCACCTCCAATACTATTCAGCATTTTAAAAAAATTATTGACACTAAACTACTTTCCTGCAATAATAAACAAGAACTTAATACTGGTACCTTTAATTCAGTCCCGTGAGGCTGACAAGGACAACGGAAATTATGACAACCAATGGGTTTCGAGCCATTAACTTTGCCCATGGGTTTGTCATAACAAAGAAGCTTCTTGTCAGAAATGGCAAGAAGCTTTTTTTGTAGAATCGAAGGCTTCCTTCGGTACCAGTTCAAACCAAAATTTTATTTACAACTGGAGGAATTGGTATGAAAAAAGTAGATTTGGATTTTTCACTGCAGCCTGTGCCACAGGCAAATCGGAATGGATTTTGGAACATGCTCGTCGTAATGCTCGGGCTGACATTCTTCTCGGCAAGTATGTGGTCTGGCGGGTCACTGGCAAAAGGACTGGATTTCAAAGAATTTATCTTGATTGTCCTTGCAGGAAATCTTATTCTTGGTCTCTACACAGGTGCACTTGCCCATATCGCGGCAAAAACCGGCCTATCAACCCACTTGCTTGCACGATATGCTTTCGGTGAAAAAGGCTCGTATCTTTCATCGTTTTTACTAGGGGCCACTCAAGTTGGCTGGTTCGGAGTCGGTGTAGCGATGTTTGCCGTCCCGGTCCAAAAAGTAACTGGTTTGGACACATACCTTTTAATCGGTATCGCTGGAATAGCGATGACCGCAACAGCGTTCTTCGGTATCAAGGCACTTGCCATTCTAAGTTTCATCGCGGTCCCATCCATCGTCGGATTAGGCGGCTTCTCAATGGTTAAAGCAACAGAAACAATCGGTGGAGTAAGCGGATTATTCGATTATCAACCGACGGCATCGATGGGAATGGCTGCAGCGCTAACGATCTGTATCGGTTCCTTCATCAGCGCCGGTTCATTAACACCAGACTTTGCCCGCTTCGCGAAAACGAAACGTTCAGCGGTAACATCTACAGTCATTGCTTTTTTTATCGGCAATTCCCTAATGTTCCTGTTCGGAGCGGTTGGAACCATTGTTACCGGCCAAGCAGATATTTCGGAAGTCATGTTTATCCAAGGACTCATTGTTCCGGCCATCATCGTCCTTGGCTTCAACATTTGGACAACGAACGACAACGCATTATATGCTTCCGGACTTGGATTCTCAAATATTACTAAAATTAAAAAAAGCAAAATGGTTATTTTTAACGGGATTGTCGGAACGATTGCCGCCATGTGGTTATATAACAACTTCGTCAACTTCTTAACAATTTTAGGGTCGACATTGCCATCCATCGGCGCGATTATCCTGGCTGACTTCTTTATCATAAATCGCGGCAAGTATCCGAAATTTGAAGGCATGAAATTTAAAGCAGTCAATTGGATTGCCATCTTGGCATGGGTTGCCGGTGTAGTGCTGGCGAAGTATATGCCGGGCATCCCGCCAATCAACGGACTTTTAGGATCTGCCATTATCTATGTAGCCATAACGAAAATAACCGAACAAGTAAAAGTAATGAACTATGCAACTGACATGAAAAAGGTGGGCTAATCGATGATAATCAAAAATGCAAAACTTCGAGGAAAAGACGGACTTTGGCACATCGTGGTAGCCAATGGAAAAATTGTAAAACTGACTCAATCGCTTGAAAACTGGGAAGGTCACGAGGTCATCGATGTTGATGGTTCCCTTGTCCTGCCGCCATTCATTGAGCCTCACATTCACTTGGATACCACCTTAACGGCAGGGGAGCCGGAGTGGAATATTAGTGGGACACTTTTTGAAGGGATTCAAAGATGGTCGCAGCGTAAAGAAACGTTAACACATGAAGATGTGAAAAACCGGGCAAAAACCGCTTTAAAATGGCAGATGGCCCAAGGCATTCAGCATGTCCGTACACATGTGGATGTAACGGATCCGGATTTAACCGCGTTAAAAGCAATGCTTGAAGTAAAAGAAGAAATTTCACGAAACATCGATTTACAGATTGTCGCATTCCCACAGGAAGGAATCTTGTCCTATCCTAACGGTGAGGAGCTACTGGAAGAAGCGTTGAAAATGGGCGCCGATGTAGTCGGAGGAATTCCGCATTTTGAATTCACACGAGAATATGGCGTCGACTCCTTGAAAAAGGCATTCCAACTGGCGGAAAAATATGACCGCCTTGTTGATATCCATTGCGATGAAATCGATGATGAGCAGTCGCGTTTCGTGGAAGTGGTCGCAGCTGAAGCACATGCCCGCGGTTTTGGTTCCAAGGTAACCGCAAGCCACACCACGGCGATGGGGTCATATAATGATGCATATGCCTACAAGTTATTTAGATTATTAAAATTGTCTTCGATAAACTTTGTCGCCAACCCACTTGTGAACATTCACCTGCAGGGAAGATTTGATACGTATCCTAAACGCCGGGGAATTACACGTGTTAAGGAATTGCTCGAAGCCGGATTGAATGTGAGCTTCGGTCATGATGATATTTTCGACCCATGGTACCCGCTGGGAACTGGCAACATGCTTCAAGTATTGCACATGGGAATCCATGTTTCACAGCTAATGGGTTACGACCAAATCTTGAATTCAATTGATTTGATTACAAAAAATAGTGCCCGTACGCTAAATATTGAAGACATGTACGGAATTGAAGAAGGCAAACCTGCTAACTTCATCGTTTTAGCAGCGGAAAATGAATATGAAGCCATCCGTAAGCAGGCCGTAGTGCGTTATTCAATCCGTAACGGTCGAATCATTGCAGAAACGAAGCCAAGCGAAACCACTCTCACATTAGGTGATACTCCAGAAATCGTCAATTACAAAAAATAATGATTAAATGCCACAGTTCCTCTGACTGTGGTATTTTTTCATAATAATTTCACTTTTTAGAATAGTTGTCGATGGTAAAATAAGGTAAAGGAAACTAATTCAAAAAGGGAAGTGTGTTTATGAAAACCAAGCTTTTTCTTTTCATAGCATTGTTTTCGATTTTATTAGTGGGCTGTACTGGTGGTTCATATGTGATAACCACAGGCTCTGTAGAAAGTTCCTCTAATTCTATCAGTGGTAATTATAGTAAATTTTCAGGATATTACTACAAAGAAGTTAAATTCGCCAAAGGAGATAATATCAATTTTACCTATTTAATTTCTACAAATGATGGAAAACTTTCTGCTAAACTGCTTGATTCCTCAGGAGATGTCATAGAAAAAATCACTAAGGATACCACAATTACTATTCTCAAAGAAGATACGTACAAAATTCAGGTAAATGCTAAAGATCACAAAGGAAGTTTTATCATTTCGTGGGATGAAGATTAGTTATCAGTCTCAATTGTGCTTGGGGGAGTGGTATGTATGAAGGTATTATTGGAATTAGTATCGGAATAAGTTTCAATTTAGTGTGGTATACCGGGAAAGGCAGAGAGAAATTTACTAGAAAGGTGACATCCCTGCTAATTTCTGGCTCCATCCTCCTATTAGTCTTGCCGCCGCTATTAAGTTACTTATTTAGTTAGCGAAAAATTTTTAATGCCACAGTACTATAGACTGTGGTATTTTTATTGAAAGGAAAATTTTGGAGGGACCCCTGCTGAAATATTTACTCTTTATATTGGCTGATCTCGGTTTAAAGTATTTGATATGGATTCTATCAGGAGGAGAGGTGCTTTTTCCAGAACATGAAGGGGATCAAGCGTTCATGTTCACTATCTATACTGCAGCAGTTTTAATGTTGGGCTATTCTATATGGTTATTAAAAAGGAACGCAAACAAGATCTATACTACAACATGGTTTGCCCTAATGATATTCCAACTGCTCCTTTTTATCTTTTATTCTATGTACAGTCGCTTTAGTAACTCCTCAGTTTTCCTATTTTTAAACTGGGATTATCTGCTTTGGGAGCTAGTTGTTCCTGCCTTTTTAATATCTGTCCAACTAATCTTTTATCTGGTGTATAGTTTGATGAAAATCTTTAAATGGAGATGAATCATCATGGGTAAGCGAATAATCGGTTTCCTATTTATTATGTTACTTAATCTAGCCGGCTGTGGGCTGGAAACAAAAACACTTTCAGAGTTTTACGGGCGAGATTTGGATCGTGTTACGAAAATCGTCATCCTTGATGGAAGTACCGGGTATAAAAAGACGATTAACGATAGTAAGGTTATCGATGAATTTATTAATGAGATAAAGGATATTAAGTTTATTCCGGAAGATAATCAAGAAAAACGGGATGGATATCGATACGCCATTACTTTATTCGAAAAAGGCGAGAAAACTTTTCAATTTACCCCGATTGAGATAGATGACCACTATTACCATACTGAACCCGATATCCATCACATTTTGGACAGTTTTTATATGAGACAAGAGGTAAAAGAAGGTAGTAATGAAGATTAACTGAAAGTTGATATAGCCTGTCAGTTCAAAACTGGAGTCTCTATGGGTTTTATAAAAGGTGGATAGAGCTCTACAAAGGAAGAATCGGGAGTCTGCTATCACTATAAAAGGTTCATAAAGCCCGTCCAGGGAAGAATCAAGAGTCCGCGGTCACTATAAAAGCTTCATAAAGCCCGTCCAGGGAAGAATCAAGAGTCTGCGGTCACTATAAAAGGATTCATAATCCCGCCAACAATTGAAATACGAACTTTATCGGCCCTATGAATAGGGTAGGGGAAGATAATGGCTATAAGTTATTATCTCCCCAGCCACATCTTCCTTCCAGCTTCTAATTCCCTATATAAATTACCCTTGAGTTGAAATTTTACCAGCCAGAAATCTTTTTCCCATAATGAACAATCCACTTCAAAATGGTGCAGAAGTTCCAACATCGAGATAATTTCAGAAGCTTCAATTTCTATGACCTCATTTTTATGGCATAGCGCAAATTCATTGTGACCAAAAAGAGCAACAGGGCATTTTACCGGAATATCCCCTTCCCAGCATAGGTATTTCTCAGAATAAATAAATCCCTCAAATGTGACTGTCATAATTTCCTCCTAATATTTCATGCATTCTACTAAATTTTACGATTTAAAGGCGGGTTTGCGAATCTAATCCTCCCTTTTTTCTTTTATAAAACATTGGTATCCTAGTAAATATGGATTTGAAAATTTTCCCTTAATAGGAATTTTAATAAACCTTAAGAAAATCTTAAGATTTATACTAAGTTAGTTTTAAGATTTAATGTTTAGGATAGAGACATGAAAGGGTAGAAAGAAGGCGGAGGAAATGACTAATTATAATGTGCTTGTCGTGGATGATGAAAAGGAAATCCGTGATGCGATAGAAATATACCTTAAAAATGAAGGCATTACTGTGCTCAAAGCACAGGACGGAATCGAGGCGCTGGAGATTTTAAATGAACGAACAGTACACCTGATTGTTCTCGATGTCATGATGCCAAGACTCGACGGAATTTCCGCAACCTTTAAAATTAGAGAAAAACAAAATATCCCCATCATTATTTTAAGTGCAAAAAGTGAAGATACCGATAAGATTCTCGGGCTACAGGTTGGTGCCGATGATTATGTCACCAAACCGTTCAATCCGATGGAGCTTGTTGCCCGCGTGAAATCGCAGCTGCGCAGATATGTGACCCTAGGAACGTATAATGGCATTAAAAAAGTCATCGATCTAAACGGGCTGACGTTGGACCAGGCGGCAAAGGAAGTATCCATAAACGGCGAGCCCGTCAAGTTGACACCGATCGAATACAAGATTGTCGAGTTATTAATGACAAATGCCGGACGTGTTTTTTCGATTGATGAAATTTACGAACGGGTTTGGAAGGAACCTGGCTATAACGCGGAAAATACCGTGGCGGTACATATTCGAAAAATCCGTGAGAAAATTGAGATCGATCCGAAGAATCCAAGATTTTTGAAGGTGGTGTGGGGCATTGGGTACAAAATGGAAAAGTAGTATCATCCTATATATTTGGACTTTCTTTTTAACATTTGCACTGAGTGGAATTTTTACCTTTCTCGTATCAGGTCAACGGTACACAAATCAGGACTATTTTCACACCCCAGAGTTTCAATCCCAAATGGACGAAATGGCCTCCTATATAGCCATGTTTGAATTAAATAACACAACCCCGGAGGAGGCAAAAGCAGCGATTACTGTCAGCCAAGAAGAAATTGATGAGCATCGTTTTCGCTATGGCGATTTAAATGTGCAAATTTCCAGTATTAAAGCACAATATGAACCCCGGATTCAGGATGCCAAAGACGCTAATAACGAAGAAGTCGCTAATGCCTACATAAAGGAAAGGGACACAAAGATTGACGACATCAGCCAAAATTTTTCCAGCGATGACCATGTACGTCAAAAGATTATCAAAGAAAAAGAAACAAAAATAGATAAATTTTTTAAAGACCGAGAGCAATATCGCTCAAATTTTTCAAGGTACAGCAAGGCGTTTACCTATTATTATAAAGACCCGAAGACCGAGGAGGTCTATACAAACCAACCTGATTCGGCGCAAGAGGGCCTGAAGCAAAAAGACATGGTTTACGTAACCGACTTTTCAATTCCGAGCGATTACTTTATCCATTATGGCTCAGGAGGATATGAGGAACTTTCAGAAGCATTGACGGCGGCAAATAAAAATGTAACTTATGAAGGACAGCTGGGTATCGCTAAAACCGTCCCTGATTCAAACTTTCTTATGAATGAATACAACAACTTTAAACAGAATCAGATCATCTTGTTGATTTACGGCTTGACAAGTGGTGTCGTTCTATTATTGTGCCTGTTTTTTTCAAGGAGGATGGCCGGTGTACATGCTGAATTGGCAAAATGGCGGCCTTACTATAACAAGCTTCCAATTGATGTAAGGGGAGCGCTGTTAGCGGTAATGGCGATTGTGGCTGTGGTTCTGCTGTTTGTCTTGAGTGACAGCATATCCTATCTTCCGCTAAATCCTTATTTCTCTAATGGAATAGAAATTGCCTTCAATCTGGTTATGGCTGCTTTAGTGATTATGGTGGCGTATGTTCAAGTGAAATTCTTTATTGCAGATATTCGAGATTGGCCTAGTATGAAAGTCCAGTGGGATAATAGCCTTTTGAAAAAATCCTGGAAAATGACGAAGGAATTTTCTGCCAAGGTAAAGGAAAGCCTGGTCGAAGCATTTCTTGTTCAAAGTACGGGTGTACAGGTATTCATTTTGTTAGCAGCCGTATTTTTTATTGGCATGGCGGCTGTGATTATTACGGTCGATCCGGTTTTTCTCTTATTCTATGTGGTATTGTTGGCAGCAGCTGGCGTTCCGCTGGGCATGTTCCTTGTTAAAAAGCTTGGTTATTTTAACCGGATTGTTCAAAAAACAAATGAACTCGCTGCTGGGAAACTGGGTGAAGATCTCCCGGTTAATGGGAAATCAGTGTTTGCGACGCTTGCCGGAAATATCAATGTGTTGAAGCAAGGAGTAAAGCAATCCCAGTCGGAGCAAGCCAAGAGTGAGCGGTTGAAAACGGAGTTAATTACGAATGTCAGCCATGATTTACGAACTCCGTTAACTTCCATTATCACTTATTCACAGCTGTTAAAAGAGAGTGATTTGTCTGCTGAAGAACGGGCAGCTTACGTCGAAATTATTGACCGGAAATCAAAACGGTTAAAGGTGCTCATCGACGATTTATTTGAAGTATCAAAAATGGCCAGCGGCAATATTGAGCTTGTGAAAGAACGAGTGGATTTAAACCAGCTGTTAGAGCAGGCACTTGCTGAATACGACGAAAATATTCAATCGTCAAGCCTGCAATTCCGGGTGACAAAAGCTGGTGAGCCAGTATATGCGCTTGTGGATGGACAAAAGCTGTGGCGCGTGTTTGATAACCTGATTGGGAATATCTTGAAATATTCATTGGAAAATTCACGGGTATATGTAGCAATTAAGACAGTGGATGACAAAGCTATTCTGACGTTTAAGAATGTTTCTAAATATGAACTCAGCGACAATGCCGATGAATTATTTGAAAGGTTTAAACGTGGTGATACCTCGCGTCATACAGAAGGGTCCGGCCTTGGTCTCGCGATTGTGAAATCAATTATCGATCTTCACGAAGGAAAAATGGATATCGAGGCGGACGGGGATTTATTTAAAGTGACGATTACTTTATGGATAGAGAGTTAATGAACTAGTTTTTAGAGTGAGAGAGGGGGAGGACAAGATGGTAGTGGATTTTTCAGAGATTTATTCTATGTACTATAAACGACTGTATCTTATCGCATATTCCATTACAAGAGACCGATATTTTGCAGAAGATATCGTCCAGGAAACGTTTATTAAGGCAATGAACAAATTGGATAGTATTGAAGAGGAACGAAAAATGGGGGCTTGGCTGTCAGTGATTGCCACCCGGACGGCGATTGATTTTATTCGTAGGGAAAAGAAAAGAAGTGCTGTTCTGATGGACCAGAAGACGCTCGAGTTCATCGGCAAGGAAATGAACCAAAACGTATTGCAAGAGGTGGAAGCGTCCTGTTTGTTCGATTCAATTAGAAGTGCAGCCAGCAAGCTGTCCCACGAGCAGCAAGGGCTATTGTCGCTCAAAGTGTTGAAGGGCTTGAAAGAAGAGGAAATCGCCCATTTATTGCAGTTAAACCCATGCACGGTAAAAACCAAGATTTATCGGGCGCGGAAAAAACTAAGAACGCTGGTGTTTGAGACGAAAATTGCTTAGGATTTGAAGAAGCTGCAGGACACCACGGGGACGGTTCTGGTGGGAACCGGGAGCCACTAGAACCGTCCCCATGGAGCCTCTGAAAAATAAACGGAAGAATTCCGGCTAAATTGGGAAATACCCATATTTCCTTAAAAATAGGGGAAGTTTTTCCGTTTATATTATCAAAATCTTCGAATTTTGCCTTTTTTAGAGCAGTTAGACGGAATTTCTCCCCTTATATCCGCTTCTTAGGTATCCCCTACCTACATTAGCAGGAAATTCTCCGCCTATTAATTCACATACTAGTCTAGCCTTACAAATTATCACAATTTAATCTGCAAGTAGCGGTAATTTATCCCGTGGTTATAGCTGCCGTCACCTATAAATAGCAGAGTTTTTTCCTATCACCATAGTCTAAATACCGAGTTTGTCTCATATGATGTAAGCGCATACATTCGCAATCAAGCGGAAGTGGAGGAAACAATATGAGTCAAACAGTTATTGAAGGACCGTGGGTTGGTCAAAATCAGCCTTTGGACTTGGAGAAGCCGGGCAAAAGAGAAATGTGGTCGTACGGAATTGGCAGCTTTGGGATATTTTCCGTCACGACGCTAATCAGTTCATTTTTAACCTTTTATTACACAGATGTCGTAGGACTCGCAGGCGGATTGGTCGGAACGATGATGATGGTTGCCCGCCTGTTTGATGGAATCACGGATGTCTGGATGGGGTCCATTGTTGACGGCACGAAATCGAGGCATGGAAAGGCGAGGCCTTGGCTGCTTTGGATGTCCGTACCGCTCGGGATTACCATTGTGGCTTTATTTTCCGTTCCCGACCTTGGATTGACTGGAAAAATCGTATATGCCTATATCACCTACATGCTGTTTATTCTCCTGTATACGGCCGTGTCTATCCCATACAAAACGTTATTAGGCGTGATGACGCAGCACCAGCATAGCCGCTCATTATCTAACATCTATTCCACGATTTTCACAATGATTGGAACCCTCATCGTCATGACCTTCACACAGCCGATGTCAAAATTAATCGGGTGGACAGGACTCGCTTCTTTTTATGGAATTCTATCCGTTGTCACTCTTTATATCACCTTCCGTTCCGTGAAAGAAAGAGTAGGAACAACCTCGGAAGGATCAGAAAAGATTCCATTTTCCACCGGCTTCAAAGCCTTATTGAAAAATAAATATTGGATTATTATCACGATTTTTTGCGTCACCTTCTACACAACAATATGCCTTGTGCAAGGGGCCGGACTCTATTATGCCCAATGGGTGATTGGTGACATCAACAAGTTTCCGATTATTGGTCTAACTTTGACAGCACCGATGATTTTAGGATTATTTTTCATTGGTCCGTTGGTGGCCCGATATGGAAAACGAAATGTTGCCATTATCGGGGCATTTATAGCGATTATTGGCCAAATTATTAAATGGGTTGACCCGAGTAATTTGCCGGTATTCTTAGTGGGTAGCGCCATTGCCGGATTCGGGGTAATGCCGACGCTCGGTCTCATCATTGCCATGGTCAACGACACAGTTGAATACGGGGAGTATAAAACAGGGCTGCGCACAGAAGGACTAGTGAACAGTGCAGCAAGTTTTGGGATGAAATTTGGCACCGGGCTTGGTCTGGCCTTGGTAGGCTGGCTGCTCGGCATCGGCGGATACGTGGGTGGAGCAGCAGAACAGCCTGATTTAGCTATTTCCATGATAAAAGCGGTAAACATTCAAATCCCGCTCGCGTTAGCTGTTATACAGATCATCCTCATGTTAATGTTTAAAATTGATAAAGAATATCCAGCGATAGTGAAGGAACTGCAAAGGCGGAAAACAAAATAGGATTCAGAATTTATTTGTAAAAAGTAAGCAAAATAAAAGGGTAAATTCAACTAAGGAGGCTTTTGCAGTGTCCAAGAAAAAGTTTACACCCTCGCCGGAAGTAGACCAAAAAAAATTACTGGATGACAAAGTGAAACAGGCCCGGGCAAACAATTTTGAAGATGACCATACACGCCGGGTTACGCCAAACGGAGCAGATGGGCAATAGAAAAAACGAAGGGGAGCAGTCCTCTTCGTTTTTTATGTGGTTCGATATTGATGTTTGAGTTGATAAATCATTTGTTCAGAAATAGCAGTATAGCCTTTAGTATTCGGGTGGACTCCATCAGCAGAGAGATTATCAAGATTTTCCCCGTTAATCACCTTGGTTGTCTCGACAACCACCGATGAACTCACTCCATTGGCAGCTTCATAGATCTTTAGATTCCATTTTGGCAGCAATTGATCGGCAAGAGAGTAAAGGTTGTCATTCGGTGCCAGTGGATTGTATTGTTCAAGAAATACAATCGTGGCGTCAGGATTGACCATTTTTATCTTCGCTGTCATTTCTGATAAGTTTTTCGAAAAATTGTCCTGCAATTGACTAAACGTTTGAAAAACGGTGGTGAGATCTTGGCCGGCGGCACCATCGAGAATATCATTTCCGCCCACGTTAATGGTAATAATGTCCGCCTGGTTGATTTCCTCATCAAACTGACCAGACTGAACCAGGTTGTTTAATTCACTGCTAGTAATTCCGTTGATCCCCTCGTTTTGAGATTGAATCTGTTTGTTGATTTGCTTGCCTAATTTAGCAGAAAATTGGGAGATCAAATCCTTATTTTGTTCCGCACCGTATCCGTGGATCACCGAATCACCTAGCGCCAAATGATGGATTACAGCAGACTTTGAATGACCAAAATAATCTATATAGGAGACCTTTGCAGATTCCGAACTGACAGTTTGCTTTTTCATCTTATGAATTTGATATTGTGGATAATAAACCCAAGATGCAACTCCGAGGCCGATGAGTAACAGAAACAATATCAGATATTTTAATATTTTCATAGTATCACCTCTTAATTCTCCTATTATAGCAGGGATAAATAAAAGAGGTAATGAGAAGTAGTTTCCAATTGGTGCGTTTAATCTCGATAATAAAAGCTTAAAATAAGCAAAAATAGGTCTGGCGTGGTGACTTTGAATTTTATTGTTGAAGGGTTTCTCCTATTAATTACAAGTGTAGTGTTATTAAGATTTACTGGGAAAAAATCGATTGCTCAGATGACAAATTTGGAGACGGTTATTGTATTGGCAATCGGCACAACAATGGGGCATGCAATCAAGGAGAATAAATTTTGGCAGGTGATCCTCCTTTTAATTTTTTTCGGGATTTTCTTAATTGTTTTTCAAAAAATCCAGATGAAATCGAGTAAATTCGAACGATACATGATTGGTGAAGCAACTTTGGTAATTAATGATGGAAAAATAATTATGGAAAACTTGAAGAAATTGCGATTGACGGAAGGACAGCTGGAAATGAGATTGCGGCAGAAAGGGATATCTTACGTTTCTGATGTGAAAATAGGAACCATTGAATCGGATGGCGAACTCGGTTACGAATTAATGCCTCAGGCGAAACCTGTCACCCAAGAGCAGCTAGTCCAACTATTGAATCAACAGGAGTCTTCGGGGAGTACGCAATCAAAAGGGGAAAATATTTTTGATCAGGTTGTCAGGAATAATAAATAGCTATGTGCCCGAAAAAGTATCGAGGACATAGCTATTTTTCAAATAACCGTTTCTCCAATCTTAAGGACCTTCAGTTGTTGGGCTGGCAGGTTTAATTTCTCCCACTCGCGATAGAGCCGGTCCAATGCTTCGGGGCCAGTATCATCCGCCAATCGATAGGCCCCGTAATGCATGGGTACGAACACCTTTGCCTCCAGTTCTAGAAAAGCTTTAATACTATCTTCTGGATTAATATGGGAAACTCTCATAAACCATTCTGGTTCATAAGCTCCAATTGGCATAAACACTGTATCAATGTTAAACCTCTGGCCAATTTCCTTAAACCCGGAGAAATACCCGGTGTCTCCGACGAAATACATCGTTTCATCTGGGCTTTCAAAAACAAACCCACCCCAGTGTGAAGTATTGGTATCGGTCATACTCCGGCGCGTCCAATGCTGTGCCGGGACAAAGTGGACTAGTATTCCTTCATATTCAACCTCATCCCACCAATTCATTTCAATGACCTTTTTATAACCTTTTCTAACAAAAAGCGACTTCATGCCAACAGGAACAAAAAATTGAGGATTTCCTTTTAATTTTTTCAAAGTAGGGAAGTCCAAATGGTCATAATGGCCATGAGAAATGACTACGGCATTAATTTCGGGCAAATCGCCTAAGGCCAAACCTGGTTCCGTCAGCCGTTTTTGAAAACCCATACGCTGAGCCCAAACCGGGTCTGTTAGAATATTTAACCCGTTTAATTGAATGAGAAACGTGGAATGACCAATCCAGGTATACGAGGTTAAAGTCCGGTTTTCCCGGATTTCCTCACCCTGCTTTACTGGTGATTGCGGAATCTGAATCGATAAATCCTTCACCTTACTCCGTCTTTCCTTGTTCCACTTCAGCATATCTTTAAATGATTTTGTATTTGACACATTATCTAAATTTGAATATCGTACCCGCATCATTTCACCTGATTATCTTTTTGAAAAAATTATAACAGCAATATTTTGGTAAGGGAACCTAGTGAAATGGTAAAATTAAGTAACAATAGGAAAAAGGGGGCTACGAGTTGACAGTTACATACAAATCTAGAGCAGAAGTACCTCAACAGGAAAAATGGAATTTCGCGGATATCTATCCTTCTATCGAAAAATGGGAAGAGGATTATGTGTTCATTCAATCGATGACGGAAAAATTAAATCAATATGACGGCACCATTCAAAATGGGGCGTCTCTGTATCAATTTTTATCGGAAAAAGAAGAGGTTTCCAGCAAATTTAACCTGGTTTATGTATATGGAATGCTGCAAACGGACGTGGACACACGTGATACAGAAGCGCAATCGCTGGTTGACCGTGCCAAGCAGTTGGCTGTGAAACTGAATGCGGCCACATCGTTTTTCATGCCATTTCTTTTAAGCCTGGATGAAAGCACATTAAAAGAATACATTCGCGAGGAACCGCGTCTCGACTATTTTGAAAAAGATTTATTCGAGTCTTTCCGTTACAAGCAGCATGTATTAAGTAAGGAAAAAGAAGAGATCTTGTCCAATTTGGGGGAGGCACTCTCGGCTCCAAGTAACACCTATAGTATGTTGAATAACGCCGATATTAAGTTTGGCGAAGTAACCGTGGAAAATGGCGAGAAGGTCGAATTGACCCGCGGCATGTACTCCAAGTTGATTGAGGATGAGGATCGGGATAAGCGGAGGGAAGCTTACAAAGCATACTATCAGCCATATGTACAATTGAAAAATTCGATTGCCTCTACATTGGCAGCCAGTGTCAAGACAAACGTTACGCTATCTAGACTGCGAAACTATCCGTCCGCATTGGAAAAGGGCTTGTTCGGGGATATGGTTCCAAAAGAAGTCTATGAAAACCTGATCGAGGCAACAAAAGCGAATATCGGTCCGATGCACCGCTATGCTGTGATCCGAAAGGAAAAGCTGGGGGTCGACGAGCTGCGTCAATATGACCTGAATGCGCCATTAGTGGACGGAGTAAAAATGGAAATCTCCTATGATGATGCCTATGAAACGATCCTTGAGGCATTGGCTCCGCTTGGTGAGGATTATTTGACTACGTTGAAATCGTTCAAGGACCTGCGTTATATCGATGTCCGCGAAACACCAGGTAAGCGCTCCGGTGCCTATAATCTCGGTGTTTACGGTGTTCACCCGTTTGTCCTGTTGAATCAGCATGACGATTTGGACAGCATGTTTACGATGATTCACGAATTCGGTCATGCGATGCATTCATATTACTCAAGCTCACATCAGCCAAGGATTTCCGCAGGCTACAGCATTTTCGTCGCTGAAGTAGCCTCAACCGTCAATGAAGTGTTGCTAATTAACTATTTATTGAAAAAAGAAACCGATCCTGGTATTCGTAAATATTTATTAAACCATTTTATCGACCAGTTTAGGGGCACGTTCTTCACCCAAGTCATGTTTGCTGAATTTGAAAAAACTACCCACGAACTGGCGGAAAGCGGCCAGCCACTCAATGCAGATGTGTTCAGCAAAACGTATGAATCCCTATTCCGCCAGTACAACGGCGACGAGATCGTGTTTGATGACGAGGTTAAATACGGCTGGGCAAGAATCCCGCATTTTTACCGTCCGTTTTATGTCTACAAATACGCAACCGGCTTTGCCTCTGCGATACATATCGCAGAAAAGCTATTGACCGGCGATGAAGAAGCACTTGGGGCTTATCTAGAGTTTTTGAAAAGCGGGAGCTTGGACTACCCGCTTGAACTGCTAAAGAAAACAGGTGTGGATTTGACTACGCCAGAGCCAATTGACAATGCGTTGAAGCGGTTCGGGGAGCTGATTGAGGAATTTGCGGCTTTATAGAAGAGTCTATATTAAAGACAATTTCCCCCTTTATAAGGGGAATTTCGTCTTTGATATTCCAGAAAAATCCAAATCAAAGACAATATACCCTGATATCTAAAGAGTTTTGTCTTTAAGAGGCTGGATCAAAGACAATATCCTTCGTTACGAAGATAGTTTTGTCTTTTATATTCCAGAAAAATCCAAATCAAAGACATTTTTCAATTTATTACCTTGTATTGCTATTGAAAAAATAGATAAAAAATTCCCGAGGACTCGTAAAATCCTCGGGAATTTTCACTATATAGAGGCTGCACGCTGTTCCTCAAGCCGTTCCAATATTCTTCTTTTCCGATACAACATGATCCCGGCCTCGGCTACATCGCCAATCGAAGAACGATTGACGAAAGCTCCAAAGATCATGCCGGCAATCGGAACCATCTGCAACAGCTTTTTCCAGCCGAAATTATCCCGGTAGGTCATTACAACCTCACGCCAGCCTTGCAATTGTGAAATCACGCGCTTTTTTTCTGCACCTTGGTCATAGGCCGACAGTTCTTCTAGAATCGCCTTTTTTCCAACGATGTCGGAGGAGGCAAATTGCAGGCATTTTACAATAAAAATACGCTCCGCCTTATCCTTCGGGTCATAGCCGTAGCAAAGAGCAATTTCTTGTAATGCTTTCAGTGATATCCCTAATATGAGCGGGATATCAATAGCAAGCGTGAAGATTCCCCCAATTCCGGTGGTTGCGCCCTGAACGGCAGCCAAATTCGCACGTGAGGTCTTCAGTTGTTGTGCCACTTCATCCATTTTGCTTAATGGGACATGCCGAAGGTCCTCCAGGGTTGAATTCTGTAAGTCGAACTTTTTATAAATACTTTCTTCACTGATTAAGTATTGCCCGCCAGTCTGGATGTAACTGCCCAACTCGTCGATGGCGACACCCATTTTCTCCTGAATAAACTTGGGTGTTAATTTATCCAAGAGCATAAACGGCAGCCGGCCGATTTTTTCCCAAAACCATAAGCCTTTTTGATCCTTTTCCCAGGCTTCAATCTTATGTAATTCTTCTTTTAAAATTTCTGCAGATTCCAATTCATTCAACTCCATCTTTCTTTGTCCACTTGTATATACGAACATAGTTAAAACTAGTTTCAACTTTGTGGGGAAAAATATGAAAGATGAAATATGCCTCTACGTGACCGAACAAGATGAAAACAGAATCCCACGGTCACGCAGCAGGGTTTTAATGAAAAAAGCTCCCTAGCAAAACAAGTATTAACATCGCATCAAATGGTACACCCATAATTGAAAAAACAAATTTCATTCTTTCCATTTTAATTCTACCTTTATTATTTGATGGTTACATCATAACCAGGAAGAATGAAATCCTTCTGAAAACCGTAAAAAAAATGACTATCAATTTTCTGATAGTCATTTTTAATGGAACTCCACATTAAACGGAAGCCGATGTATGAAACTGTGCAACTTCCTTGCGTTCTTTTTTTCCATGAAGGAAAAAATACAGCACAATCACAGAAACAGCGATAATCCCCATGATGAAATACAAGTTGCTGTAACCTGTCACCGGAATGAGGAACCCGAGTAAGTACGGGCCAAATCCAAGGCCGCCATCCAAAAAGATGTAATAGGTCGAAGTCGCCAGACCCATGCGGTGTGGCTCAGTCAGCTTTACAGCAACCGCTTGTGATACAGATTGCATATTTCCGAAGCCAAGACCAATTAACGCACCAGCAAGCAATAAGGCCCAAGCAGAATGTGCGGTGCTAAGCAGTAACATCCCGGCTCCCAAAATCATAAACGCCGGATACATGATGATATTAGCGCCTTTCAAATCCATTAGTTTGCCGGTTACCGGACGTGAAACCAATACGGCTATGGCATATACGACAAAGAAGAAGCTAGCGGCATCAACCTGATCAATTTCGATTGCATAAAAATTGATAAACGAAAGCACGCTAGAATAACAAAAAGACACAAGCAGAAGAACAAAAGCAATCGGCAGCGCCTTTGGTTCGACGTAGTTCGAAAGCTTAAAGCCATTGGTTTCGGAAGCCTTAACAGCACCAGTTAACTCCGGCACTTTTACAACTAAAGTAATCAATAAACAAATCACACATAATACAAAACAAAAGCTAAAAATAACTTGGAAAGTCGTATGCTGACTCATAAATAATCCGATAAACGGACCGATGGCGGTGGCAAGCGTTGCACTCATACTGTAATAGCCGATGCCTTCACCTCTTCTTCGTGTTGGAATGACTTGGGCAACGATCGTACCTGCAGCGGTACTAGCTACCCCAAGAGTAACCCCATGGATGAAGCGGTTAATAAGCAAGAAAGTGATACCAAGGTGAACAAAATATAAAAGTGTGGTAATAGTAAATAAAACTAATCCAATAATTAATGTCCGTTTAAGACCGAACACCTCAATTTTACTGCCGATATAAAGCCGGCCAATCAATGTCCCGATAATGAAAATCCCGGTAACCAGCCCAGCCTGGCTCGTTGAAGCATGATATTCATTTACTGCATAAACGGCAATGGTTACCATTAATAAATAGAAAATCAGCGTTAAGAAAAAATTGACGGAGGACACAATAATAAAATCCTTCGTCCAAAGTTTAGGTCTTGTTTGATCCAACCTGTTCATCCCCTTATTTTACAATGTTGTTCCGTATTTCTCCCATGATACGGATTGCTTCTAGCTGCTCTTTTTCCGAGACCCCTGATAAAATTTCCTCTTCAAATTGATCAATTGGCACACGAATTTCGCAATAAACCTTTTTGCCAAGTTG
This sequence comes from Neobacillus sp. B24, assembly GCF_055381825.1. Taxonomy (NCBI): domain Bacteria; kingdom Bacillati; phylum Bacillota; class Bacilli; order Caryophanales; family Bacillaceae; genus Neobacillus; species Neobacillus sp. B24. The sequence goes on from NZ_AP035777.1 coordinate 2,553,456, forward strand.
TGTCAAATGCATCTTTTTCTCGCGTTTATCTTTGCTGGGAACCTGCTCAACATAGGCCAATTCCTCCAAGCGATTCATCGTTCTGGTCACAGTGGGCTTTTCAACCCCTTGATAATGGGCAAGTTCCACTAGTGTGGCGGCACCATAATGATACAGATAGTACAAAATCGTCCACTGTGCCCTCTGTAACCCATGTTCATAAAGCAGCACATTCAGCTTATTTTCAAAAGGACGATAAAGCATCATAAAATGATGAAAGAATTTCTGCGAAGATTTAATGGTAATCACCTCTGCCAAAAAAATAGTTACCCAAAGTAACAGTTAGCGAAGGTAACTAATATACTATATCAGAGGTGTTCACAAAATGTCCATATTTACGGCAAATTTTTTTAAAAAACCGGCACGTTGACTGTATAGTTTGTATTGTGATATAGTATTTATATTAGAAAGGGGTGGGTAAGTTGGGAAGTTGTATCGAATTGGCGAGTTAGCTAAAACTACGAATCTATCAAAACGGACGATAGATTACTATACCCAAATAGGCTTACTGAACCCTGTGAGAGCGGACTCCAATTATCGATTATATAGCGATGAGTGTATTCAGATTTTGGAATTGGTGGAACACTATAAAAATTTGAATATGCCGCTTGAAGAAATCAAAGGTGCTATTGAATTGATGAAGGCAAATGATGAAATCGATAAAGAAAAAGTAGAAAAGCACGTCGATCAGATTGCCGCCATTATGGCGCATTTAAAAGAAGAAATTAAACTGATGGAACCGTTTTTGGAAAAATTAAATTCCAATGAGAAGGAAATGGTAGTCAGCAAACTTTCACCACAGGGAATCACGTTAGCACAAACTTTACTATTATTATTGAACTAGATTACTATTTTTCTAACAAACAGGAGGTGTAACCTGGCTTAACAATTGTTAAGTTAGGAGACATGATAGCCATTAATTTACTTGTAATTGCAATACTGATTGCTTTTACAGCTTTTTTCGTAGCATATGAGTTTGCTATTGTAAAAATCCGCAGTACCCGTATTGATCAGCTTGTCGGCGAAGGAAACAAAAGCGCCATTGCTGCAAAAAAAATAGTTACCAACCTAGATGAATACTTGTCGGCCTGTCAGCTCGGGATTACCGTGACAGCGTTAGGATTAGGTTGGTTGGGTGAACCAACAGTGGATCATATGCTGCATCCGCTATTGACTTATATAAATTTACCAGAGTCAGTTGCGAGCATTGCATCATTTATTATTGCATTCTCGTTAGTCACCTTCATCCACGTTGTAGTTGGTGAATTGGCACCTAAGACTTTTGCCATTCAAAAGGCAGAAACGGTGACACTACTTTTTGCCAGACCGATGATTATTTTCTATAAAGTCATGTATCCATTTATCAAAGCTTTAAACGGATCAGCCCGCTTTATTGTCGGGATATTTGGCTTAAAACCTGCGTCCGAACATGAAACAGCCCACTCTGAAGAAGAGCTGCAATTAATCATTTCAGAAAGCTACAAGAGCGGGGAAATTAATCAATCAGAATACAAATATGTGAACAATATTTTTGAATTTGACGACCGTGTCGCCAAGGAAATTATGGTGCCGCGTACGGAGATTGTTGCATTTGATAAGTCCGAGACGTTGGCAGAATGCCTTGGTATTCTGAAGTCTGAAAAATATACGAGATACCCAGTTATTGATGGGGAAAAAGACAACATTATCGGTATGGTCAACATGAAAGAGGTCTTAACCGATTATGTGGCCGGCAAGAATCTCGATAAAACCATAGAGGAATATGTCCGTCCGGTGATTCAAGTGTTTGAATCAATTGCGATTCACGATTTGCTGGTGAAAATGCAGAAGGAACGGATTCATATGGCCATCTTAATGGATGAATACGGTGGAACTGCCGGTCTTGTTACCGTTGAGGACATCCTCGAAGAGATTGTCGGTGACATTCGTGATGAATTCGACGCCGATGAAGTGCCTGAAATAAATAAAATTAGCGAAAATAAAACGATTGTCGATGGTAAAGTGTTAATTGAAGAAATCAATGATTTATTCGGTTTGGACCTCGATGATTCGGAAATGGACACAATTGGCGGCTGGATTCTGTCACAAAAAATGGACGTCGTCAGCGGTGACAAAATTTGTTACGGCGACTACGAATTCACGATTCTCGAAGTCGACGGCTACCATATCATTTCATTAGAAATTGCAAAGATTATGAAGCAGGCCACGCCTGCATAAGAATAGATGAGGGATTCCTTTTGTGGTGTCAAGCACCGCTATGGGGGTCCCTTTTATTTTTACCGTGGGCTTTGTTTGAAGAGGGCACTTTAAAAAAGAATACCTTTATCAAACAAAATTTCTATGTATGTAAAGAAAAAATTATCTATTAAGGAAATATCTGTATGGTATATTTAAAACAAAAAGATAATTATAAAGGTGATAAATAGATGAGTTACCAATTTTTCAAACAACTAGAAAACTATATTCCCACTCTCTGTCAATTTCTGGATGATGGAACCTCAAACACAAAAAGACTAGATGAGGAGACAGGATATCCAATACCAGATACCCTCAAGGCTCTGTACTCCATACATAATGGTGAAAAAGAGATGCACCTGAGAATGGCGATTATTCTGTTCTTAATAATCTTAAAAATATTGAGTATATCACTTGCCCGTTTCCTGCTTTCATGGAAGCAAAGAATCAATTGGATCGAAAGGTTCATTTTGCCATAAGTGGCAGGATGAGCGAGGCTGAAGAACAAATTTATCGGGACTATGTAAAGGGGAGACTTTGATGCCGGTAAGTATTCGTCCTCCAAAGCTTGAGGATGCAAAGGCAGTGTGATCTAGTCATTGCATGCGACATTGAAGATTTTGGGGCACCGGACTTTGACTTGGGGGAATTACTGGATATGTGGGAAGCTTTGACCTTCAACATAATGTGTGGATTGTTGAAGATGAAGCAGTCCAAATCGTGGGATATGCGATAGAAAAGGACAATTAGAATTTAATGTAAATTTGTTTATCTTTTTCAAGAAAATTCTAATATAATAAACTAAGGTTGGATTACTTAAAAGGATACAACGGATGACAACTTAAAAGATAAAGAGATGGGGGTAACATTTAATGTCTAATGAAAATGATGTTTTATTAGAAAAAGGAAAACAAACCGAACCAAAAATTAGGGTTGAACGGAAAGAAGGGGAACCGACTGCAGCTTTCAAAGGAGCATCTTGGGGTGCGTTGTTAGTTGGTGTTGTGGCCTATCTCATTGGTTTGTTTAATGCAGATATGCAGTTAAATGAAAAAGGGTATTATTTCGCAGTATTAGTATTCGGACTCTATGCATCCGTATCTTTACAGAAAGCAGTAAGGGATAAAGATGAGGGTATTCCAGTCACTAATATCTATTATGGAATTAGTTGGTTAGCACTTATTGTATCTGTATCATTAATGGGCATCGGTTTATATAATGCCGGAAGCATTGTGTTAAGTGAAAAAGGATTTTACGGTATGGCATTCGTTCTTAGTATATTTGCTGCCGTCACTGTACAGAAGAATATTAGAGACACCCAACGGGCTCGGGAGAAAGAATAGGGTTAATTGTGAATATTTCCACCCCAGCTTTGAACTATATAACAATACAAAAGAACAACCGTAATGGTTGTTTTTTTTATCTCTTTGGTATACACAGGGTCATGAAAAATAAACGGATGAATTCCGGTTAAATTGGGAAATACCCATATTTCCTTGAAATTAAGGGGAGGTTTTCCGCTTATAGTAACCAAATCTTTAAAATTTGTCATATTTTGAGTAGTTAAACGGAAATTCTCCGCCTATAATCGCTGTTTTAGGCTTCCCCTATATCATTAGCAGGAATTTCTCCGCCTATTGAATTCTCATTTTAGCCTTACAAATGATCCTACCTTTTATTGTGCAAAAAGTATTACATTTTAGATTGCATTTTCCTATTAAATTTAATCTATACTTTGTACCTCTTTCCTTTATAGGGAACATTATTTTGTCCTGGGGATTCATTCAAGGAAGCAAAATATTTGGGAATACGGTTATGCTTGGCGGTATTCAGACTAGAGTGTATGCCGTTCTAGTAACATTACTATCTATTTTGGTTCTCCATCAGAAGATCTCGATCTATTCCATTATTGGGCTCTTTCTGATTGGTATCGGTACTATCTTTTTAAATAAATAACACTAAAGAAAACACTGTGTTTCACTATTGTAACAAATACCTTCTGTAGTCACTTTTTACTAGATTGACCATTCTTGTTTACTATTTCACAAAAAGAAATTATTATGTCTATATTGGATTAATTTTTATGGAATGTAACCTATGATGGTTACAACAAGGAGGTAATACATATGAAAAAATCTGTATTTCCAGAAGGATTTTTATGGGGCGGTGCAACTGCTGCGAACCAGCTAGAAGGTGCTTATAATGAAGGCGGCAAGGGCTTGTCCATTTTTGATATGGTTACGTTTGTTCCTAAGGAAGAACGTGGAATGGATCACTCCATGGATGTTCATAGCGAGCAGGAATTGGAAGAATTATTAGCCGGGAAAAAAGACGACAACTTCCCGAAACGCCGCGGCATTGACTTCTACCACCGTTATAAAGAAGATATCGCACTATTTGCTGAAATGGGCTTTAAAACATTCCGTTTGTCCATCTCTTGGCCACGGATTTTTCCAAATGGTGATGACCTAGAGCCAAATGAAGAAGGCTTAGCATTCTACGATAGAGTATTTGACGAGCTTTTAAAATATGATATTGAACCGTTAGTCACGTTATCTCACTATGAGATGCCGCTTCACCTTGTTCAAAAATATAACGGCTGGACAGACCGCCGTCTGATTGAGTTCTTTGTCAATTATGCTGAAACAGTGTTCAAGCGTTATAAGGATAAGGTAAAATACTGGTTGACTTTCAATGAAATTAACATTTCTACGTTCTCTCCTTATATCGGAAGCGGGATTCTTGTTGACCGCGTCGAGAACAAAGAGCAAGCGGTTTATCAAGCGCTGCACCACCAATTTGTCGCTAGCGCACGAGTAACAAAACTATGCCACGAAATTATTCCAGGTTCCATGATGGGCTGTATGCTGGCACGCATGGAAACTTATCCGGAAACTTGCAATCCAGATGATGTGTTGAAAGCATTAGAAGATGACCAGAAGAATTTATTCTTCACAGACGTGCAAGTGCGCGGCTATTATCCAAGCTTCATGAACCGTTATTTTGAAGAAAATAATATAAAAATTGAAATGCTGCCTGGCGATGAGGAAATCTTACTTCAGCACCCAGTAGATTACTTATCATTTAGCTACTATATGTCCATGGTGTCAAGCGGAAACCCGGATAAACTACAAGAAAAGGGCAACTTCTTCAATGTTATCAAAAACCCTTACTTAAAAGCTTCTGACTGGGGCTGGCAGATTGATCCTAAGGGACTGCGTATCACTTTAAAGAAATTGTATGATCGCTACCAAGTGCCATTGTTTATCGTAGAAAACGGCTTAGGTGCTTATGATAAAGTTGAGGAAGACGGCTCTATCATTGACGATTATCGAATCGATTACATGCGTGAACATATCGAGCAAATGGGAGAAGCCATCAAGGATGGCGTTGACCTCATCGGCTACACTAGCTGGGGCTGCATCGACTTAATCAGTGCGGGTACATCAGAAATGTCCAAACGCTACGGTTTCATCTACGTAGACCAGGACGATTACGGCAACGGTACACTGGAAAGAAAAAAGAAAAAATCCTTTGATTGGTATAAACAGGTTATTGCAACCAATGGCGAAGAACTATAATTAATGCAATGAGGAACCCAAATAATGTCATGTTATTTGGGTTTTTTAGTGGATACAGTTTTATCGCTCTATATCCTTTGCTAGTAAGCTGAAGGTAACTATGTCCTCAAAATGGTCGTATAGCCATTGACTCTCTCGCTTATTTCCTTCTTTAAAAAACCCCAATCTATCTCTATTTCTTCGTCTACTTTGAATAAAAACAAATAAACTCCCCCAAAAGATTATTTTTAATTATCTTTATTCTTTAAACCCGATGACCCGAATCCTTTTGTAATCCGCAACCCAATGACCATCTTTATATAAATCTTCTTTTAAATTATTTACAACCTTTGAGATAATCCAATCTTGTTTATCCGTGGATATACCTTTGAATAAACTTACTCCAAACATGTCAATCCAATTCCTCAAGCCATTATCACCGTCTAATTTTGTCGGCCTGTCAAAATGCTGAGCAAAGGTTACCCTGAATCCCGCTTTTTCCATTAAAGATGAGTACTCTGCAATGCTTGGATAGAACCAGGGGAAAGAATCCATATGGAATGGGATTCCAGCATTCCCAATTTCCTTAATGATCTCATCTGTTATGGTTTGTACATTCCCTTTACCGCCAAATTCGGCCACAAACCTTCCACCAGCTTTTAAACTTTTGTAAATACTATTTAATGCTTGAGCAGGTGGTTTCACCCAATGCAGCACAGCATTGGAGAACACAGCATCAAATTCCTCACTATAACCCAAATCCGTCGCATCTTTCACAGTAAAATGAATATTGGGGTATTTGCTCTTTGCCTGTACAATCATGTTCTCAGAGTTGTCTACACCGATTACGTCTACACCAAAATACAACAAATACTTGGCCAAATCTCCAGTTCCACATCCAAGGTCAAGAATTCGCTCGCCTTTTTGGGGAGCCAATAATTCTACTAAATTTTCTCCAAATCCCGAAACGAATGAATGTTTGCTATCGTATAAATTGGCATTCCAGCTGTCCTGTTCAAGTTTTTTCAAAGAAATCTCCCCCATTCCAATAACCTTATTATCACACATTATGACCAGTTATTTTAAACTCCAAGATACCTTTTTTCGTGATAAAATAAATTAATAGTTTAAGGTATTTTCTACATACATGGGGGAACGGTTATGGCTGTAGTGAAATCAGTGAAATTCGATGGTGAGCAAATCCATGTATTTAACAGTGCAATCTATATATTTGAGTCCGGTGAGGACCTTACATTACAACTGGACTTAATCGTTAGTGAGGTCGTGATAAAAAAGGTTCATCATCTGGAGAATATTATTGTTGAAATTGAACTGCAAGATGACAGGATCATCCAATCAATTATGCATGTGAAAATTATTCCCGGATCACTGCCACAGCTCAGTTTGTTTGCTGAGATTGATGACCTTCAAGAATACAACTTTCTTGAGGTGGTTAACGAAAACGATGCTTGGTTTCCAAATATAGAAGAAGGCATCACCCTACAAGACATAAGAAAGGTAGAAATGCCGGAGGAAGAAATTCGACTTAAGCTTAAGCTGCCTATTGACCAGGTCGAATGGCTGAAGTCACAAAAGAAATCGCGTTTGAATGAATTTTTGCAGGAAATAATACACGAATACATGAAAAAGCAACATTAATCCTGTACCAAAAGTGCAGGATATTTTTTATTTCAAATTTTTCGAAATATTATTGACAAGAAAATAAATAATATTTATTATAAAAATCAGATAAATAATATTTATTTTTAAAAAAGGATGGTGGTCACCATGCTTTAAAAAATCACAATAAATGAAAACGTTTACTTGAATAATAAATTTGCCTCTAAACTTACTATCCTACTGAAAATCATGTATTCTATTGGTATGTTTAGAATGCGGTAACTGCAGGAGGATATAGTTTTATGAAAAATATAAGTGATCAGCTCGTCCATGAACTAGGTAGAAAGATTGTAACGGGTGAGTTTCCACAGGGGGGAATTCTACCAAAAGTGGAGGACTTAAGTGAAACCTATGAGGTAAGCCGCACGGTAGTTCGCGAGGCTTACAGGGGACTATCCACACTTGGGCTTGTCCGGTCTAATCAAAGGGCTGGGACAGTGGTGCTGCCGCGATCTGAATGGCAATGGTGGAACTTGGATGTACTAACATGGGTACTTGAAGATGAGAACAATACAGACTTTTTGCTGCACTTGACGGAAATAAGACTTGGACTTGAACCAACTGCAGCAGCGCTAGCAGCAAAAAGGGCGACAGAAGAAGATCATCTGAAAATAACAGATGCCTTTAAACGGCTTGAGCAGTCACTTGGTGATGAAAAGGCGTGGGCCATTGCTGATTATGATTTCCATGAAAGCATCTTACAGGCTTCTCATAACGATTTAATGATTAATACCATTAAAACACTACGAAAAGCGTTGGTCATTAGCCGTGAAAAAACATTGGAAGCAGCGAAAAACGAGCAAGAATCGCCTTATGATACCCCGACACAAGAGGTTTTAGAAAGACATCGTTCCATATATGATGCTGTCATGACGCGCAATGAAACACTAGCACACCAGAAAATGACAGAATTAATCTTGCGTGTCCAAAACATATTAGAAAAAATTTATGGTTACCAATCATAGAGGGAGGAATGTACAAATGGGTTTACAGATTGTCAGGTTTGAAAAAGAGAAAAAAGAGCAATGGGGAGTAGTTTCGGGTAATCAAATTCTAGTACTAACGGAATCCTATAGCTCTTTGGCAGATTTCTTGAAAAATGGAGCTGAAGAAGCGAGAAAGGTAAAAGAGAATGGATCGGGTGAAACAGTCACGCTCGAAGAAGTGGCAATCCTAAGCCCAGTCACTAAACCGGCAAGAATTGTCTGTCAAGGAGCCAATTATTCTTCTCACCGGGCAGAAGCAGGGCTTGAGGCAGCGCGCCCTCCATTTAATTTGATTTTCGGCAAAGCAGATAGCTCGCTATGTGGCGCCTATACGGAGATTGTTCGACCGTCTAACGTCCAGCTATTAGACTACGAAATTGAATTAGGACTTGTTCTTGGAGCAGATATCGAGCAATCCTTAGAAGTAACTGATGAAAATCTGCACCAATATGTTGCCGGTCTTGTGATTTTCAATGATGTTTCTGCCCGGGATGTTCAGCTGACAGAAGGCCAGTGGCTGAAGGGGAAAAGCTACCGGACATTTGGACCAACAGGACCATTCTTATATCTGTTGGACAAAGAAGAAATTTCGCTTATCCATGACCTTGAATTGAAGTGCTGGGTGAATGATGAATTGCGTCAATCGGCCAATACGAATCAACTGCTGTTCAAACCTGCCGAAACCCTTTCAGAGCTGTCACAGATTATGGACTTATCAACTGGCGATTTAATCGTAACTGGTACAACAGGCGGTGTTGCGCTAAATCTTACTCCGGACGTTCTCGGCCAAGTCTCAGGGATGGGAACTCCTTACCAGAAAAAGCTGGAATTACTTGTTGAAAGTCAAATCAACAATGGCAAGTACTTAAAAGATGGCGATGTCATTCGCTGCCAAATCAAAAGCAGTGATGGAACCATTGACCTTGGTGAGCAAGTAAATAAGGTCGTTTCCAGTAAAGTCGCCATTTCCTAACATTTAGCCGGGATTTAATGATTTAAATCCCGGCACCTCAAATCTACCCATCATAGATAAACACATTCGTATTCTTCAAAAATGCTTAATATGTATCCGCTTACAAACCAAATAACGAAGGGGTATGATGAATGAAACCAGAAAAGTTCGATGTTGCGATTGTTGGTTATGGTCCGGTATCTAAGGTTTTGGCAGCTTTGCTTGGTCAAAAAGGCTGGAAGGTTGGGGTCTTCGAGAGGTTCCCAAAAGCATATCCGCTTCCACGTGCTGTCCATTTTGATGACGAAACCGCCCGTATTTTACAATCTGTAATACCCGCTAGCGAAATTGAAAGAATTACTGATGTTGCGGAAGACCTCTATACCTGGTGTAATGCTGAAAGAAAGAATCTGCTTGAAATAGACTTTTCTATGTTTGGTGTTTCAGGTTGGCCAGGGCATTTGTTCTTTAATCAACCCGAACTGGAAGACGTATTGGATCGTGCCTGCCAGGAGCAGACTACGGTAAGCGTCAATTTTGGGAATGAGGCCATTGGATTGACGGAATTTGATGATCACGTGGTACTCGAAGTAAAGGATCTGCAGGGTGAAATAAGCAAAATCCAAGCTAAATATGTGGTAGGAGCTGATGGAGCCAACAGTTTTGTGCGGAAAAATATGGAACATAGTATCACGGATCTTGGATTTGTAGCGGATTGGCTGGTAGTGGATATCATTCCGCAAACAAAAAGGGAATGGAAGCCGATGAATCTGCAAGTCTGCGACCCAGCACGCCCAACAACGGTAGTTTCAGGTGGTCCTGGCCGGAGACGCTGGGAGTTCATGGCCCTGCCTGGTGAAACGAAGGAAGATCTGAATAAGGAAGAAGTAGTATGGGAATTACTCAAGCCATGGGACATTAACCCAGAAAACTCCATTTTGGAGCGTCATGCCATCTATACCTTTAAAGCTTTATCGGTGGATGAATGGCGTAAAGGAAGATTGATATTAGCTGGAGACTCTGCCCATTTAACACCGCCATTCGCTGGTCAAGGGATGTGCGCAGGAATTCGTGATTCCAAGAATTTAGCATGGAAGCTTGATTTAATCCTATCAGGAAAAACAGATGACACCATCCTTGATACGTATACGAAGGAACGGAATCCACATAACCGTGAGGTGGTCGAATCTGCCTTGTTTTTGGGAAAAGTCATTTGCGTAACGGATCCGGAAGCTGCCGCTCAGCGTGATGAAATGTTCTTTACAGGTCAAGTGCCGCCATTTCCTGAATTCCCATATTTGACTGACGGCCTTCTAGCCCACCAAGGCAGTTATACTGGAAAACTATCGTTTCAAAGCAGGGTCAGTTATCAAGGGAAAACAGGACTATTTGATGATATTGTCGGGGACGACTGGATCATTATGAGCCCAGTTGAGGATCCGAAAAAGGTATTGACTGAAGAACAAATCGCTTTCCTCGACAGCATCGGTGCAAAGTTCATAAAGATTTCCCAATTTTCAGATTCCAACTCTGACAATCAAGTAATAGATGTAGATGGAAAATACCAGCAGTATTTTAATGAAACGGGGTTAGAAGCCGTAATCGCCCGTCCGGATTATTACCTCTTTGGAGCTGTATCAAACCTAGCAGAATTACCAACGCTTGTTGAGAGCTTAACGGAGCAATTGGGTCAATATATGAAGAGTATTACTGTAGGGTAAATCAATTTTCTATATACCATGAGGGGGAATGTTAGATGTCAAACGTAAAAGTATTCCGTGTAGCGTATGTTGATTTATATGCGAAAAATCCTGTGGAAATGGTGGACTATTATACAAACACAATGGGTTACCGAATTACCGAAGAAAAGGATGGTGTAACCTACCTCAGCAACGGGTTTGACCATCACAATATCGTTGTGACGCCTGCTGAGGAAAAATCAGTCCGCCGCTATGGATACCAATTGGATGGCAAATTAACACTAGAGGAGGTCCAGGAGCAGCTGGATTCCAAAGGAATTTCTTCTAGTCTAAAAATAAATTCTAAACCAGGAATCTCAAGATTGCTAGAACTGCAAGATCCGGCAGGAAATGTTCTCGAATTATTTACAGAAATGGAGCAAACAGCCGTTGGTTTCGGCACTACCGGCATTGTACCGCATAAATTGGGGCATATTGCCTTCCTAGCGAAGAATTTCAAGGATACCATTGAATTCTATAGGGATGCATTAGGCTTCTATTTTACCGACCAAATTGGGCATGAATTTGCTAACTTCCTTACTTGTAATAATGACCACCATGTCATTAATGTGGTTGCCTCTGATGAGACAAGGCTGCACCACATCGCGTTCCAGTTGAAGGATGCCAGCCATCAATATGCCAGCTCCGATGTGTTGGCCAAAAATGGGGTGTCAGTCATTTGGGGGCCTTCCCGCCATACGGCAGGCCATAATATCGCAACCTATCATTATGATCCAGATGGAAATGTAGTGGAATTATATATTGATATGGATGTCCTAGTTCCTGAGCTTGGGATTTTCGAACCCCGCCCATGGCATGAGGTGCTTCCGTTGAAACCGAGAGTTTGGGAAGCCCTAAGTGCGTGGGGAACACAATTTGATTTTGATTTGGCCAAAGTGTAAGGAGAGCAGACGAAATGGTGCAAGAAACCTTTTTCCTTGAAGTGAAACCTGGCTCCCAACAGGAGTTTGAGACTGCTTTTAAAAAAGTAGCCGGCCTACTTTCGACTGCCAAGGGCTTCTTGGGATCTGAACTGCAAAGGTGCATAGAGCAAGATAATAAGTATCTAGTCTGTGTTAAATGGAAAACTGTGGAGGATCATGTGGTTGAATTTAAAAATTCGCCTGCCTTTCAAGAAATGAAGGCTTTAATTGGTCCCTTCTATTTGCATGTTCCTCAAACAGAGCATTATAGACTGATACTTTAATAGAAAAAGTGGAGACAATGGAAAGTAGAAATTGAAAGAAGGATGGGACATTGGGGTCGTATTTCGTTGACTTTTTCGTCCCTCTTCTTTTTTAAGGTTACATATTTTTTGAAATGAATGGAGGAGCATAATGAACACTTATATTATTGATGGGGCGAGAACCCCGTTTGGAACGTATGGCGGTTCTTTAAAGGAAGTAAGCGACTTGAACCTAGGTGTAATAGCAACAAAGGGAGCGATAGAGAGAAGCGGCATTCCTGCATGTGATATCGATGAAATTATCTTCGGAAATGTGATTGGGACAGGGAGTCATTCTCCTTATTTGGCAAGGCATATAGGCTTAAAAAGCGGGATGTCCCAGTCATCAGCAGCGCTTACCCTCAACCGGTTATGCGGGTCAGGATTACAGTCCATTGTATCAGGGGCACAGGCGATTGCATTAGGGGAAGCAAGTGTGGTGGCAGCTGGCGGGAGTGAAAGCATGAGCTTAGCACCTCAAATCCTGAAGGGAACGCGTTTTGGTTCGCCAAACAAGGCACCTGAAGTGGTCGATATGCTTTGGGAGACCTTAATCGACCAATATGTTGGCTGTGGAATGGGCATGACAGCAGAAAATCTTGCGGAGAAATACAACATCTCGCGTGAGGAACAAGATTCATTTTCAGTTCTGTCTCAGGAAAAGGCTAAGAATGCAAGGGATGGCGGCCGTCTTGGTGATGAAATTGTGCCAGTTATTATCAAAGACCGGAAAGGAAAAGAACTTGCGATCAGTGTTGATGAGCACATAAGAGATGGTGTCAACATGGAAGGCTTGGCCAAATTAAGACCTGCTTTTAAGAAGGATGGTTCGGTAACGCCAGGAAACGCAAGCGGCATAAATGACGGTGCTGCTGCTGTCATCCTAGCCTCAGAGGGATATGTACAAGAGCATCAATTAAAACCATTGGCAAGAATCGTTTCATGGGCCGTAGCAGGAGTCGATCCGAAAATGATGGGAATCGGGCCTGTTCCAGCAAGCAAAAAAGCATTGGAAAAGGCTGGGTTAACCCTTGCCGATATTGACTTAGTTGAATTAAATGAGGCGTTTGCTGCCCAATCGTTAGCTGTTATCAAAGAACTGGGGCTAGATCAAGAAAAAGTAAATGTGAACGGCGGGGCGATTGCTCTAGGTCATCCCCTAGGTGCTAGCGGAGCGAGAATTACCTATTCTTTGGCGCTTGAACTGCGAAAACGGAACTTGAGATATGGTTTAGCCACCCTCTGTATCGGCGGCGGACAAGGAATCGCAATGATTATTGAATCAGTAAGGTGAAGGGAGAATGACAATGGAACAAAATCTTGTTAATTTATCTATAGAAAATAACGTTGCTATTGTTACATTAAACCGTCCGGAAGCAGGGAATGCCATAGATCTTCAAATGGCTAAGGAACTGATGGAGGCAGCTATCTATTGCTCTGAAAGTCAAACCGTAAGGGCTGTTGTGATCACTGGGGCAGGAACGAGGTTTTCTGTCGGGGGTGATTTGAAAAGCTTTGCGGCGGAAGGCGAAGACATCAGTGCGCATCTGAAAAAGGTGACATCTTACCTGCATCAAGCGATTTCGTTTTTTGCCAGAATGAACAAGCCTTTCATTGGGGCAATTAATGGTGCAGCTGCAGGCGCCGGGATGAGCATGGCGTGTGCCTGCGATTTGGTTTATGCATCAGATAAGGCAAAGTTTGTCATGGCCTATAACCGGATCGGGTTAACGCCAGATGGCTCCGGCAGTTATTTTTTACCACGGTTGGTGGGAATGAGACGGGCCTTAGAGCTAATGTACACCAATCGCCAGTTGACTGCAGACGAGGCTTGTGAATGGGGGATCGTCAACCAGGTTGTAGCGGAGGATCAATTAATGGATACTGTCCTCGGATTAGCAGAAACGTTGGCTAAGGGTCCAATGAACGCATATGGGGAAACGAAAAAACTTTTCTATCATTCCCTGCAGGAAACACTGGAATCGCAAATGAGCAAGGAGTCGTTGCTGCTTGCTGAAAGAGCGAGCAGTAAAGAGGGAAAAGAGGGAATTGCCGCTTTCCTGGAGAAGCGAAATGCAATTTTTTCTTAAGAAATGGTAGCTTGGAGGGATAGGAATGAAGGCAGAAAAGATGCAAGCGAAGTTACTTTGGGAGCCCTCGCAAGACATACAAGATCAGTCAAATATAAAAAGGTTTATGACTTGGCTAGAGGTACATCGAGGGCTGAAATTTGAGCAATACGATCAATTATGGGAATGGTCCGTCACTGAGGTGGAAAACTTTTGGTCTGCCATTTGGGACTACTTCGAAATCAAAGCAGAAAGACCTTATGAAGACGTACTATCCGGGAGTAAAATGCCGAATGTTCAATGGTTTTCGGGTGCGGTGTTGAACTATGCTGAACACATTTTCAGAAATGAAGAACGTGGTAAAATCGCCGTCATTCATCAGTCCGAAATCCGTGAACAACAGGAGTTGACCTGGGAGGAATTAAAAAGAAATACGGCAGCAGCAGCACAACACTTAAAGTCCATTGGAGTAACGAGCGGGGACCGGGTTGTAGCGTATGCCCCTAATATCCCGGAAACTCTGACAGCCTTTCTTGCATGTGCCAGCATTGGCGCGGTTTGGTCAAGCTGTGCACCGGAATTTGGAATCAAAAGTGTCATTGATCGTTTCAAACAAATCCAACCCACCGTTTTGATAGCCGTTGATGGCTACCAATATAGCGGAAAGAAATACGACAGGCTTAATCTTGTGAAAAATTTACAAGACGAATTGCCTACTTTAAAGCAAACCATTGTTATTCCATACTTGAATGAACAAGCAGACATTGCGGACCAACAAAATTCTGTCCGTTGGGATACTATCATGGCAGAACACAAGAATGCACCGCTAATTTGTGAACAAGTGCCGTTTAGTCATCCACTTTGGATTTTGTATTCTTCGGGAACAACGGGAAAACCAAAAGGGATTGTTCAAAGTCAGGGAGGAATCCTGCTGGAGCATTTGAAATTCCTGGGTCTGCAAGGAGATTTAAAGAAGGACGATCGATTTTTTTGGTACACCACTACAGGCTGGATGATGTGGAATATTACTGTCAGCGGGCTGTTGACCGGGGCAGCGATCGTGATGTATGATGGCAATCCGGCCTATCCTGATTATGAAACAATGTGGAAATTGGCGGAATCTACTAAAATGACGACTTTTGGAACGAGTGCAAGCTTTATAATGGCAAGCATGAAGGCCGGTGTGAAACCGAAGGAACAGTTTGATTTATCATCTCTAAGAAGTATCGGGTCTACGGGTTCGCCTTTGCCTGAAAGCGGGTTCCAATGGATTTATGATGAGGTGAAAGAAGATATCTGGCTCTATTCCACGAGCGGGGGAACGGATATTTGTTCAGGATTTGTCGGCGGCAGTCCAATCTTGCCGGTCTATTCAGGGGAAATCCAGGCCAGGGCACTAGGAGCTGCTGTAAAGGCATTTAATGATGACGGTGTTGAGGTATATGATGAAATCGGCGAATTGGTCATTACCGAACCAATGCCCTGTATGCCGATTTATTTTTGGAATGACGATGATGGCTTCAGGTATAAGGACAGCTACTTCGACGTCTACCCCGATGTTTGGAGGCATGGAGACTTTATCGAGGTCACTTCAAGAGGAACAGTAGTGATTTATGGCCGTTCGGATGCGACTATTAATCGCGGCGGCATTCGCATGGGAACAAGTGAAATATATGGCGCACTGGAAATCATCATGGAAGTGGTAGATAGTTTAATTGTGGACATTCCGATTAATGCTGAGGAATCTTACATGCCGTTATTTATTGTACTCAAGGATGGAGCGGAGCTATCAGATGATTTGAAAAACCGCATTAACCAAACCATTCGTGTCAATTGTTCTCCAAGGCACGTGCCTAATGAAATTTTCAGTGTGAAAGACCTGCCAAAAACGTTGAATGGTAAGAAACTGGAGGTTCCAATCAAGAAAATTCTGATGGGTATGGAGATTGAACAGGCGGTAAATGAAGGTTCACTGTTAAATCCGGAGACATTACCATACTTTGTTGAATTTAGAAACGGGTTAGTTCAGGGGGTTAAAAACTAAGGTGATATTCATTTACTACTAATAACGTCGCTACCATGTTTGGTTTAAAAAGTTTAAAGAGCTACTCCCAAATTGAGTAGCTCTTTAAACTTTACCAGTCGCCCAATTCAAGGAATTTTTCCCTCGTTTCCGCATCAAAGATAGCGGCTCTCGGTATTCCTTTCTCCGATACAGAGATAAAGACGTATACTTGCCTCTCAGGATGACGCCCATTACCGCTGCCAACTCTAAAATGCGCATAATCGTCGGCACGCATCAGCACGGAGTTTACATTTTTATAAGGTGTTTTTTCACGGATAGTCAGCTTCGAATCCTTAAATTCCTCATATTCCCACTGGTCTAGGGAATTATAAAACGCCTCGGCATCTTTAAATTTTTTCGCGGAGTTGTCTGGATAATCACTCCAGGGTGCTTGTTTAGGGAACATGGAATTGACCACTTTTATTAAATCCGTTTGCGTAGGTTTGTATTTCCCATTGGTGCCATTTAAGCTCACGTTATACTGCAAATCTTCTTGCGAGAAGACTAGCTTATAACCCATTGGTGTATTTCCAATCAAGCCTTTTTTTCTATCACTAATAACAACCGGCTTATACCCCTTCGGAACATCAACCGCAGGAGCTGCCGTAATTTCGAGGACACCAGCCATTTTCATATTTTTATATTCAATAGATAGTTCCTTCCCAGTAACCTTACCCTCAACATGAGTGATATGAAACGGAAAATAGCTGGGCACAAGGATTTCCTTATTAAACTTTTCACGATATTCCTTGGTTACAATCAATTCATTCATAAGTGGGTTTGTCACATCAGAAACTACCTTGATATGTGATATTTTGTGATCCTTCCATGTAATCTCCCAGATAAAAGCAATTCTCTCGGCCTGCCCATCTTCAAAAAAATGGCCCATTAAAATAAGAGTGTTTTTCCGCGGAGAAGGAAGAGTTCCAAGTCCACCTAACGGCGTTTTCTCCCTGATTTCCGGCAGCTTGACATGAGGCTCCTTTAACGTATTTAGTCTTTGGTGGTCATTATGAAACAAAGCCTTATCAAATGCACGAAAAACTTCCTGTTCAAAATTCCTGTTTGCGGCAGCTCCAATGATATTTGATGTGCCTAAAAAACAAATTAGCACTAATAACAATATTTTACCTTTCACTTATTCATCACCTCAATTTAAGGTCACCAATATCAACCTAACCTATTCAGGTGTTCAAAGCTTATGCATTCAACTGCTCCAATTAAACCTATTGGCGTAGTACAACGTCAAAATTCAGGTGTCAATTACGCCAATAGAGTTTATTGGCGCAGTGCAACATCGACAACCGGTGTGTGACTGCTGCAATAAAGGAATGGGAGCAGCTCATGTACGCAAATTCGTAATCACAGATGTAAATGAAGAAGGTGGGCATGCTTTAGCGGTGGAATTAGGGGAGTGGACACTTACGGATCCGGATGAGGGAATAGTATGGTTGCTAAATAAGCGGAGAAAGTTCCCTTAATTTGAAAATAGTACCCAAAATACAATAAATAGACGGAAGAATTCCGACTATTGACTTGAAAAATGTGAAAATAGGTGATTTTGCTTTGCATAAGCGGAAAACCTCCGCCTATTTACCCATATTGAGCTCCATTCTGCGGACTAACCGGAAAAGTTCCGCTTATATTTTGTTAAAGGATACGGAACCCGTTAATCGAAAGTGCCTTTCTTTTATAAAGAAAGGTTTTTTTTATTGAAGAAGACTTTTAACCATTATCACTACAACCATAATGATAAATACATAGCCTTATATGTTAAAATTAGGATATTATAAATCTATCAAAGTTATGGAGAGTTAGTATGAACGTTCAATCACTAAAATTTGTAAAATCAACGCAAGATATGCTAGAAGAAGTCAATGCAATTTATCTAAAGTGCCGTGAGAATCTATTTGAAAACGGCATTCTCCAGTGGGATGACCACTATCCAAATAAAGACTATTTTCAGGAATGTATCGAAGATGATGCTTTGTTTGTTCTAATGGAAAACGGAGACATCATTGGTCATGTCGTCCTTAATGAATGGGAATCTGACGAATGGCAAACCATCACTTGGACAGGAAGCCAGCCAATAGTCATCCATTCCTTAATGGTTGATCCGTCAAGGCAAGGAAACGGTATTGGCACGGATTTTGTGAAGCTATGCGAGAAATTTGCAAGGAAGCAGGGCTACAAATGTATAAGATTGGACGCCTTTTCGGGGAATGCGAAAGCCATCCATTTATATGAAAAATTGGGGTATCAAAAACGAGGCAGTGTCTTTTTTAACTCAAAGCCGGAAGGCCACCAGGAATATATTTGTTTTGAAAAAGAATTATAAGGAGTAGGTACGATGAATTTATCAGATTTAACCTATGAAGACTTTCAATCTTTAAATGAGGATTCACCCTTTTGGGACCGAAAAATGAACCTGATTGTGCAGCAGGAAAACCTTCCTGAAGGAGCATTAGAGCGATTTTCATACGGTTCCAATATTGTTTACAGCTATAACCACGAACTGGTGATTAAACTATTTCCTAGTTATTTTAATGAGCAATTTGACAGAGAAGTGGAAGTACTACAGGCAATCGACGGGCGCATTCATTTAGTCGAGACGCCTAAGCTTATTTCAGTGGGCAGCCTGGAGGGGTGGAATTACCTCATCATGTCCGAATTAAAGGGTACGCTGTTGATAGATTTATGGGATGATCTCACGACAGAAGAACGAGCAGCGTGCGGTGTGGCTTTAGGGAAGGTAATCCGGGAGTTTCACCAGGTTCCTACAGAGCATTTTTCAAAAATTAATGTGAATTGGCGCGAGTTTATCGATAGGCAATATCAAAATAGGTTGGACAACCATGCCGATTTGCCACCGCATCTGTTGCAATCACTTGAATCATATGTGGATGAATCCTATATTGATTACACGCCTAACCTGAAATTACTGACAGGGGAATATACGCCATTCAATTTACTATTTAATAGAGTAGAAGGAAAATGGACATTAACAGGTGTGATTGATTTTGCCGATTGTTTTTTAGGAGATGGGGACTATGATTTGCTGGGGCCAATCCTGTTCATGTTTAATGGGAACAAGGAAATGACTACAGCATTTATAAAAAGCTATGGCAATGATGAACTGAATGAATCGTTGCGTAAAAAGCTGATGATTTATAGTATTCTGCACAGATACAGCGATATTAATTTTTATATTTCAAAAAACGAGCAAGCCGGCAAGAGTGAAGACTTTGAGGAGCTATCCACCTTTTTGTTCCACTTTTGAGTTACTCTGAAAGCAAGTCTTTTAAATTAGAAAATTGCCAATATATAAATATTTTCTAGTTCCAAAAAATCATGCACATTTTTTTGAATCCGTCATATATTAGCTTCTGTGTGATATTACAGATGGAAGGATGACAGAAGATGAGCAAAGACCAAGTAACGATCATAAGAAAAGACACGAATGGGGAAGGTACCATAAAAATTATTGAATGGAATGTATCTGACCCAGCAGAAGGCACCTATGCAGTAGTTACCCCAGTTAAAATGAAATAAATCTATCTACCAAACCACCTTTATGTAACTATACATAGAAAAGGTGGTTTTTTATTACAAATTCCGTTTGAGATATGAATTGGCTGACACTTATTTTAGTAAGAACCAATAAAGTACCAGTTCTTGTCCATTTTTTCTATTTTCTTGAAATCGCCTTCAAACGCATTTTTAGAAGGAGTTTGGTCGTTCGGCGTATACACAAAACCTGAAAAATTATCTAATATGCCACGATAAGTAAAAAAAGAGAATATTGTAACCATTGCCCGATTTCTCCACTACAATTTCTCCATAGACCCCCATCCCACAACAAAAAGAGTGGCACTCCAATTAGCACCACCCCAAAAACTATCCCTGTATAAACGGACGATTTTTCAAATGCCCGGTATGATCCTTCAAATGATAGTAAAACAAATCGTACTGCACCCATCTCAACGGAATCTTAAAAGCTAGTTCATTTTTCTTGTTATAAACAAGGACATGCTTTCGGTTGTATTCCACCTTCTTAATCTCGTCCATCCCAATACTGAATTGCTTAGACCCATCCTGCTTCACAAGCTGGCGGCCGACAATCAATACCTTTCGCTGCTTATTTCTAGTAAACTCGTAATAACACGCAGCACCGCCAACTATAGTAAACAATAAAGATATCCACAACAATCCTTCAAACCCGGAGAGAATCACCCGAACCCAATGGGTGATCAACAAGGCGATAAAGAACCAGGCACCTCTGCTAAGCCTTGGCGAACTCTCGTAATACACACTTTTTTCCATTTCTTGAATAGCCTCAGACCGATAATGGAAAAATTGCTGTTTATGTTCCTCGATACTTAATGAATCAAAGTCGACAAAATCCGTATACGTCCCATCCCACATTAAAGCAGTATCATCGCCATCCTCTAGCGAATAACCGCCAGCCCAGCCGGCATACATACGGTCTTGCTCACGGAAGCTCATTAAATAATAGCAGATTGGCTGGCCGTACGTATTTTCGGTTTCCACGTGATCCACCACTTCAATGTCCTCAGGATAGTGCACAATCCCGTCATCATCCTCTGGCAGATGGATAATCGTCGAAAACAATCTAGTCCGTGCCAAATGCTGCTGTTTATTCTCGGAAATCGGGTAGATGTGCTCAAGATTTTTGTCCTTCAGCTCCCAATAGACCATTTCGGCGGTTTCAATATTCTTTGCACAGTCCAACAATGCAGCAGCATCATAGTCAAGATTCTTGGAGATCGCAATCAGCACAGCTTCCCCTTTTAAAAATGGATCGTGGAAACCTTGGGCCTGTTGAAGCTCATTTTGCGTTTCTTCAGAAAAATAATATTCCATCAAATTAATAAACAATCGCATCCGGTTGCGGACAATCATATAATTGTCTTTCCAGGCAGTGTAAACAAATTTCGTCGTATAGTCAGGGTCAAACTTTAAATACTCCAGCTTCTCTGCTTGGTAATCTTTTAGCAAGATCGGAAGGACTTGCTCCTTCTTAAATCCCTGCTCATACCCAGAAGTGTTTAACGACAGTAGCAGGTCATACATCATGAATTTATAATGCTTGGAATCTAGTTTATCGAGGGTGTATTCCAAGATTCCCTTAATCAGCATGGGATAAGAAGACAACTGCCGATAGGGGACCAGAAAATCTTCACTCTCCATTAACCCGACTATCTTTTCTTCTAAAAAATAAAAGATTTCTTCGTTTTCCGTTCCAAGAAGATAATCAATCGCCCGTTCCTTCGCCTGAAGCTCGAAACCATCAAAATGCTTCATGAGCCCCTCAATGACTTCGGGTCTGGCAAAATCGCAGACAAAATCAACGAGATAGACGGAAGGATTGTCCCAGTTGTCGACAGGCTGAGGGAACTTACTAGCAGCAGCTTTAATCATATCTTTTAGGACCTCGATCTGAACCTCTAATCCATCCTGCTGCTTAATTTCAAAAAGCTTTCCAAGGGCTTCGTATCGTTTTTGCGGATTTTCATTTTTCACTTGCCTCAGAATCTTGCGCAGCTTTAATTCGTACAAGATCTTCACCTGTCTTCCCTGAAAACTCTTTAACTATTAAGTTTATTGTATTTCATGCCAAAATGCCCGTCAAACAAAAATAAAACGATAAAAGGTGTGTAAAATTCAATAACTTTTTATTGAAAAACGATAAATAATGATTTAAAATCAATATAAAATAATACCATGAGGTGGTTTTTATGAGAAATGTCTCGACATTGTTTTTAAAAATAGCGGTAATTCTTATGGGAATTCCAGTTCTTGCCCTATGCATCTTTTTGGTGCCTGAGATGGGGGATCTTGCAGCAAAATTGCTTCCAAACTTTGCTTTTATAAAATATCTCGTTTCGATTATCTTTTACGCATCGGCGATTCCGTTTTACTTTGCTTTGTATCTAGCTTTCAGCCTTTTACGCTATATTGACAAAAATAATGCTTTCTCCGAACTTTCCGTCATGGCTTTACGGAAAATCAAGTACTGTGCCGTCATCATTAGTGGCTTACATCTGCTTGTCTGGCCGCTCTTTTATCTGTTTGCCGAAGCAGATGATGCCCCAGGTGTTGTCCTTGTCGGATTGATTGTTCCGTTTGCTTCCATAGTAATCGCAGTCTTCGCTGCAGTGCTTCAAAAGCTTTTACAAGAAGCGATTGATATAAAATCGGAAAATGACTTAATAATCTGAGGTGAACAGAATGGCAATTATAATCAACATTGATGTGATGCTGGCAAAGCGGAAAATGAGCGTAACAGAGCTTTCAGAGCGGGTAGGGATAACCATGGCGAACCTTTCTATCTTGAAAAATGGAAAGGCAAAGGCGATTCGGTTTTCCACATTAGAAGCGATTTGTAAGGCTTTGGATTGTCAACCTGGAGATATTTTGGAATACCGAAATGATGAATAGAAGAGGATAGGAAATTGAACAAACTATTACTAATTCCAATTATGTTAATACTGTTTTTATCTGCATGTAGCGAACAGTCGGGTACTCCGATTAAACCCAATGAAAACAATATGATCATTACGATTAAAAACAAGTCTAATTTTGACTTCAATGGACTGGGCGCGGCTGTTCTGAACCATTCATCCAATATGACCAATGCTGATGGGTCAAAAATTGAAAAAGGGGAAGAACTAAGGTTTGAATTCCTTAAAGAAGACTTTGATTTAGATGGTGAAGCCGAGATGGAAGTTCAGATTTTAAAAGATAACGGCGATACCATTCCACTTAACAAAAAAGTTACACTCCAATTAGTCGACAATCAGGAACTATTCTTTGAGCTTACGGGTAATTCTGTAGAAGAGACAGAAGTTATAAGAGTAAAATGAGTATGGAGAGATTCAAATTGATAAAAAATATGAGCCTGATAACAGATGAAATAAAAGATTTTTCCTTACAAAATATCGAGTCTATCGTTGGTTTCGTTTTGAACTTTCAAAATAGGTCTTTTAAAGACAGTTGTGTCCTGGATATCGATTTTCTTATTAAGGATAAAGGAACAGAATATATCGCCTGTTTTCGCTTCCATAACCCGAATACCATCAAATTTGAAAGCGGGGGTATTTTCCATCAACTCTCCCTCGAGATGTTTGAT
Organism: Neobacillus sp. B24; assembly: GCF_055381825.1. Classification (NCBI taxonomy): domain Bacteria; kingdom Bacillati; phylum Bacillota; class Bacilli; order Caryophanales; family Bacillaceae; genus Neobacillus; species Neobacillus sp. B24. The sequence continues at coordinate 2,577,159 of NZ_AP035777.1, forward strand.
ATTAGCGATCGAGGCTGGGACAATAAGAAATTTGAAGTGATTGATTACGAGGAAGATACGTTGCATTTTTATTGTACAGAGATTGAAGTAATTTCTGTTAGAGATGCGCAGCCCATTTTATAGAAAAAGAGCCCTTTCTCCAGAATGAGTTAGGGCTTAAATAGTTAAGGTATGAAATACCCGCGTTTTGTCCGTAGTTTTTCATATAAATACTGAATGCCATACAATAAATAGGCTTTATAGTTCAGGTAAATAAAAAACTGGATATGATTTAACTTGTTAAGCCGAATGATTTTTAATTTCTTCAGAATATCAATGATTAAAAACTCAAAAGCTCCGTCCGCAATAGCATTCAGCCCCACAAATTTCTTAAAGTTGCCGAAGGAAAATTTAAGCAGCCACATCGAAAGGGGCGCATAAGGTCCGACACTAAAAGGCAGTTCATCCCGCATAAATGACTTGTTCTTTTCGTAAAATTTCCACCAATTCCGTTTATGTCCATATAAGTGATTAATAATTTCAAAAACAATAATAAACATGCCAGCAAAGGAAAACCGTCTGAAATCGCGTCTTCCGAACAATAGCAGAGACAACCACGGAACGATGATGATGATCAAATTAAATAGAAAATGCCTCTTTCGGATCATTACTCTTTCCACCTCAACCCAATTTTTTCTACGCTTCTTTATGATAACCATTTTTTTAAAAAATCTCCCTCATTAAGGCAAATTGTATAGGTAGTGCCGATAATTTGTGAATTGGGGCGGATATTTCGGAACTAGAAGTTTTCACTGAAGAAGCATCTTTGTTAAAATATTTATAAAAAGTAATAGATTAGGAAGGTATTTAGAATTATGTCTTTACGAACTTTGATTGAAGCAGCAAACCAGTTTACCATTGATGAAGATTACATACGTATCACCGAGGAAAAGAGAAGGCAATTTGTTGAGCGATTTCCATTAGATAGACTGCCGGATATGACAGTGGAAGAGTACGCCGATACACCAACAAGAGATGCGTTTATTTATTGGCTGGAGCGAAAAGAAATTCTTGGGGGCATCGGTGGCGGCAATGCCTCGAAATTTGGTATTTACCGCAGCAGCACTGGGGATTATTGCATGGGTGCCTCTACGAAAAAGAAAGTATTGCAAGGAGAAGAGCTCGAAGCAGAGTTTTCAAAATTAAAAAATCAACTTGTGACCAATCTGCATTTGGCTTCAAAGGATCTTGTGGAAGATATCAAGGTAAATGAATTGATGATGTGGCCCATGGTCATGTTGAAAATTTTGAATATCTATTTTCCGGAAAAGTTTTTTAATGTTTACGCCCGAAAAGTCTTGGAACCATTGGCTGAGGATATGGAATTGCCGGCTGAAATCATTCAAGATACCTCTAAAAACTTTATCTTATTGCAATATCTAGAGTATAAAAGACTTAAGGAAATCGAGCCGTTTAAAAGCTGGAATTATGTGAAATTAAGTGAATTTATTTGGAAAAGGTACGGAGAAAAGGAACCTACCCATTATTATTTAATTGAACACCGCTATGAAGAACGGGATTATTTGAGCCATTTTATCGAACATAACGTCATTTCACTCCCGATTTTTAAAAATGATTTATCGAGTTACATAACCAGCGATGAGATGAATCTTATTTATGCTGAAATTAAGGATGAAAAAGAAAAGGATGCCATTGAAGCCTTCTTCAAATTGAAGAAAGGGGATATTGTCGGTGTCAAAACCACCTATTCCGAACGGCAAGAGGATGGCGGTTTAAAGTACATTTTAAAAATTGCCGCAATCGCACAAGTTAGCGCCAATCCAATTGATGGATATAAGTTCGATGATATTTTGGGTCATACCATTCCAATTGAGTGGATTTCGAAAGAGGAACGACTATTGCCTGGATACGGTGGTTTCCGCGATCGAATCCATGAAATTACGAAAAAAAGGCACATAAATGTGATGTTTAACGGATTAAAACCAGAAGAGGAAACCCCTTCAGTGAAAGTGGAACCAACACCTGCGAATCTGCCAAATAGTCCATTAAACGTGATTTACTATGGCCCTCCAGGGACAGGGAAAACATTTAATATAACAAAAAGTGCTGTTGAAACAATTGAAGGCTCATTTGAGGATATTGATTATAAGAAGCATTACAAATCGCTAGTGAATCAAGGACAAGTCCAGTTCATCACGTTTCATCAAAGTTTCTCCTACGAAGATTTTATTGAGGGACTCCGTTCGGATGGAGAGGGAGGATTTAGACCAGAAGATGGCACGTTAAAACGGATTGCCATTGAAGCACTATATGAAGGCCTAAATATGAGTAACCCGGCAGAAAGGTATGAAGATAAAAAGCAGGCAGTGTTAAAAGCTATGCAGGAAAAGGACCGTTTTGATTTTTCCTCGGCGCCGCGTTATGTCCTTGTCATTGACGAAATTAATCGGGCCAATATTTCCAAAGTCTTCGGGGAACTTATCACATTGCTTGAAGACGACAAACGATTGACCAGGGAAAACGAAACAGTGGTTAAGCTTCCGTATTCACGGGAACTATTTGTCTTGCCTCCCAACCTTTATTTGATTGGAACAATGAATACAGCAGACCGTTCTATTTCATTACTTGATACAGCATTGCGCCGCCGGTTCGCATTTGAAGAGATGATGCCAAAGCCCAATCTGTTGCAGCCAATTGAAAATATTGATTTGCCTAATCTTTTGGAACTGATGAACAAAAGGATTGAAGTTTTATTTGATCGCGACCATACAATCGGACATGCCTACTTCATGCATGCAGAGACAGAGGAAGAAGTTTTTCTTGTCTTATTAAATAAAATTGTTCCTTTGCTGCAAGAGTATTTTTATGATGATTGGGAAAAAATCGGTTTGGTCCTTGGCGGGATTGGTACCTCAGAAGAGGAAGCGTGCATTGTGTACCGTGAGGAGATAAACCTGCACAAACTTTTTAAAGACTCTGTTATGCTGGCAACGCTTGATTTACCGGTAAAATACCGGATTAAAAAGCAACTAAAACTTCGGGATATTCAAAGGATTTACGAGTAATGAAGACCATCAGTATTCGAGAAGCCTATGATTGGCTTCTCTTGGGTAAACATATCAATCAAGAAGAATGGGATGAACTGCTTCAATTTGCATCCGAAAAGTATATTTCCTTTATGGAAATTGGCTATGGCAAAATTCGTTTTATTAATATTGTTGGGGTCATTCAACTTTCTTCAGTACGCTTGGAAATATTGCCAAAAATAGCCATTCATCAAGACTCTGAAGAGGAAAACAGAAAAGCGCTAATAAATATGTTAAATAAAACTCGTTATCTGCCAATCACCCTTCATGATGCGACCATTAGCCAGCTAGCTAAAGCAGATCTCTTTCATATCTATGCAAAAGTATATTTACAGCTCTTGCTTAAAGAATTGAGAAGGGGAGTGTATAAAGAATATAAGCTGAAGCAGGAAAATGTTTTAGCATTAAAAGGGCGATTTGTGCTAGCTGAGCACATCAGACAAAATGCCTTTCAACCAGTAAAAGCATTTTGTGAATTTGATGAACTACAAGAGGATGTACTGCTGAATCAAATCTTGAAACGGGCGTTGCAATTACTGTTTCCGTATCTTTCGAAAAGTACACTAAAAACGGAATCACTGATTATATTGGATATGCTGCAAAGTGTTTCAGATGTTACTATTCGAAAAGAACACTCGGACCTCATGACTTTTCATCGGCAAAATCGGCGTTTTGAACAGGTTTTTAAGGTTGCAAGATTGATTATTGAAAACGAAATGATGACTTCAAAATATAGCAACAGCCACAGCTTTTCATTTCTATTTGAAATGAATCAACTGTTTGAAGCGTATATTGAATCAGCTTTTCGATTCCTTGCAATTGATGAGAATATTTCGGTTCGCGCGCAGCATGATGAAAAACGGCTGTTAATAAACGTTAACACAGGACAGGAAAATATTAAACTAAAGCCTGATTTTGTTATTAACGGAGATAGATATCAACTAATCGTTGATACCAAATGGAAGACAATCATTCGTGAGGGAAGACTTATGTATCTGCAGAGTGATTTGTACCAAATGTATGCTTATGTTACTTCTTATAAAGAAGCGGAAAAATGTGTGCTCCTCTATCCGAAAACTGAGGCTAGTGCCGGACTTCCTAAATGGCAGGTGCCGGGGGAAGAAAAATATATTGAAATACAAACGGTTAGGTTGAGTAGTTTTATGGAGACGGTGGAGGATTTAAGGGACATTATATTAAATATGTGAATTACCTTAAAGATAGATGTGGATTGTGCGTTTGGCGTAAAATATTGATATGAAGATACTGATTATATTAAGTACTCATTTTCCTGATACCATTCATGATGATATTCTTTCTAGCTAATTTTGAAAAATTCCGGAGATACTGGATTGTTAACAAATATTGAATAGCGTTGTTCATCTATAAACGGAGAATATTGATAATATGACCTTTTAATCCTAGATTTAAATATTGTTTAAGTGAATATTATTATTGTTGTTATGCTCAGTTCTAAGTGAAATGTGTACCATCTCCATTACCAATTTGAGTGGAAAGTTAAACTCCCTAGATTCATAAATCTGGGGAGTTTTTGTTACTCAGAAAAAATCACCGATGTTATTTTTTCTTAAGGACGCCTTTTTTGACCAAATTTATTAGTGTTCCTTTGTTCTTGTACCTTTGAAATGCAATTAGCCGATTTAAATCTTTAACGGTTAACTCGGCAGGGTCAATAGCCAATTCAAATTCATTGCTGACCTTGTCAATTAGAGATAAGGCATATTCAGTTTGTTTTGGAGTTAATTTGTAATCTTCCTCATTTTTGTCTTGATTTTCACTTTCTTTGGTTGCAATATTATTTTCTAATGCTGCAGCATGTTCCTTTAATTTTGCATCAATTAATGCCTCCACATCAGCCTGGCTAATTTTTGGTGTTTCTTCTTGTATGACATTTTGATTTTGTTTAAATAATTTTTCAATAATTCCCTTAAGCAAAACTACCACTCCACTTTCCTAGAGTTCGTTAAATCTCAATTGTTAATATGAATATTTATCCAATTATAATATTAAAATAATAGAATAAAAAAACAACACTTTTTGGATAAATTTTGTTATATAAAGTAAAAGTATGTAAAAAATATAGGAGATTTTTAATGGATTTTGTAAATATTTAGGTTAATAGTACTATTTATAGTATAATGGAGAAAATTGCAATTTTTGGAGCGGTTGTTATGGCGATTACGATTCCTGAAACAATACGATCATCTGCCACTGCTGGAGAAAGATTATTCTTTCGAACTTTAAAAACGTTTCTTCCAGATGATTATATTGTTTATTTTGAACCGGAAATACAAGGAAAACGGCCGGATTTTGTTATCATCGGCCCTGATTTAGGAATTGTAGTTCTGGAAGTAAAGGACTATACCAAGAATACTCTTTTTCAATTAAACCATGATGAATGGCATATTGTTACGACTTCGGGTGACCAAGCGGTAATAAAAAGTCCAATGAAACAAGCAAGGGATTATATGTTCCATGTTGTGGATGTACTGAAAAAAGATAAAAATCTTGTTCAATTAGATGGAAAGCATAAATTTCAACTGAAATTTCCTTATGGCCATGGTGTTGTTTTTACCAGATTGTACTCCAAGGATTTTATTAAGGACGGTCTTTATTCAGTTATTGAACCCCATCTTTGTTTAACAAGGGATGAAATTGATCCGGAAAAGGAAGAGTTTTCTGAAGAAGTACTAATGGAAAAGATCTTAAACATGTTTGTCGTTCCTTTTCGATTAAGGGAACCACTGTCGATAGAAGATATTAATGCGATTCGCTATCATTTATTCCCTGAGGTTCGAATAAGCGCTGAGTTTAAGGCACCAGTTCCATATCAAGATCAGTTGCTTTTGTCTTTACACGATATTAAAACGATGGATCTTCACCAGGAGAATTTGGCCAAACAAATCGGGGATAAGAATCGCTTGATTCGAGGAGTTGCCGGCAGTGGTAAAACGATAATACTTGCAAGTCGTGCAAAGATGTTATTAAAACAAAATCCGGATTGGAGGATACTCATCCTATGTTTTAATATCTCATTGGCTAATGCGATTCAACAAATGATTAATCATATGTTAAATGAACCAGAGGATCTATTTGATTTCGATCCAGGGTCAAAAGAAGTTCAAAATCAAAATATAATCGTTCGAAACTTTCATTCATGGTTGAAACATGATTTGAAAATGAATGAATATCAGTTACCAGATATGATTGAAAAAATTGAGAGGAACGAAACGATTCTCCCTACCTACGATGCGATACTGATTGATGAGGGCCAGGATTTTGAGGTTGAATGGCTGCGATTGGTCAGCCTGCTAATTAATTCTGATACTCAATCACTGCTATTGGTAGAAGATAGAGCACAAACTATTTACAAACGTAAACGCTCATACTTGCAGGATACTGGTTTGAGTTTTCAAGGAAGATCAAAAGTTTTAACGATAAATTACCGAAATACTTCACAAATTGTAAAGTTTGCCTGGGATTTTTACAGGGAGCACTCCATGTTTAAAAATAAGGTTGTGAATCGTGAACTTGAAGGGGAAATTATTGCTCCGCAAAGTACAAAAAGAAAAGGCCCAGACGTAGGTATTATTAAGGCAAAAACCTTTCCTGAAGAGATAAGAGTGGTAGCAAGACAAATAAAAAAACTGCATGAAGAAAAGAAAGTACCGTTAGACGAGATGTTGATACTCTACCGCGTTAAAAAGACTCACAAGTTCCCGGTTGTTGATTCTATTAAACGTATTTTGGGTGAATCTGGGTTGACATACTATTGGATAACTGAAAATGATGGTTCAAAGCGCTCCTTTAAGAAAGATGATGGAAAGATCAAGATAAGTACTATTGATAGCAGTAAAGGCCTTGATTTCCAGGCAGTGTTTATTGTAAATGTTGATTCAATGCCATTCCCATTGGAAGATGATAAAGAGCGGGAGGTATCTTTACTTTACATAGGGATGACAAGAGCAAAACAATATTTATGCTTGTCGTACTCGGGGGAATCTGAGTTCACCCAGTATTTTGATGGAATTTTACTAGAAAGAAACCAAAAAAAGAGTGGGTTTGAAAAAATAAATTAATGATAAAAAAGAGTTGGCAAAGTAAATTTCCAACTCTTTTTTTGCTAATCTTAACAGGCCTACTTGAGTTTAAAATCTCTAAAATACACAAAATGCTTATCCGTAATATATCTGTCGTATACTTTGGCCACATCTCGATCGATATCCACGCGAATCTCCACCAACGCATCAGAATATCCCTCGAAATATACATTACATTATCCCCAAAAGGCTAAATAATAAAGTAATATTAATATTCTCTATTGAGGTTATTATAGTAAGCACTCGCCATGAAAATATTTTCACCTTGGATTTTGTGGATAATCACAATGACCTTGTATATGATTACCGTGACAATGACTCCTATTTTTTTCTTATGCAACTAAATTTTAAAAAGATACTTATAAACGGGTTACCATTTGCACATTTTAAAAGAAAAAAAGGAGGGGGCTTTCTATTGATATGGATTATTGGACTATACTTATTAAATACTGTTTTTATGATCATAATGGCGGTTCGCGAGGTAAGGCGACCAGCAGTTGCTTTAAATTGGATAACCATTAGTTTTATCTTCCCTGTGATTGGTTTTGGGCTCTATCTTATTACATCAAATCCAATACGTATAAATCAAAGTAAGAAGCCCACTTTTATTTCTTCTCAATCAGACATGCTTCCTGATTCCTTTGCCAACTCAGCTCAGCAAATAGCGAAAGCATTGAAACATTTAACCGGGAGTGGATTAAAGTCTGGACAAGTACAAGTGCTTATAAATGGGATAAATACTTACGAAAAACTTATGGAATCTATACAGAACGCCAAAAAAACAATTGACCTTGAATATTACATATATAGAGACGACGAAATCGGAAGGTGCATTACGGACTTACTGATTGAACGGTCATTGGAAGGTGTACATATCCGGTTTATAAGAGACGGTTGGGGGAGCAGGAAATTATCCCAAAAACAGGTTTTTCGGATGGTGGATGCCGGAATAGAATGTCGGACTATTTTTCCTTTACGTGCCCCTTGGATATTTTCAACATTGAATAACCGGGATCATTGTAAGATTGCCTTATTTGACGGCATAGAAGCTTATACCGGCGGGATTAATATTGGGGATGAATATACTGGATTAAAGCCAAATGTAGGCTACTGGCGTGACACTCATGTAAGAATAGTTGGTGAAGCTTCAGCTGATTTGAAAATGGTTTTCGAGAACCATTGGAAGATTGCCTCACCTGAACATATTAGGGGGAAATCTGGAATGAAAACAAAAACAGTAAAAGATGGTTCCTCAATCATTCCTAAAACCAGCCGGTTAACACCATTTACCACGATGACAGAATGGAGCACAGAGTTGGGAACGGTTGAACGAACGAAGACGAATAAAGTTCCGACTAATGAGAAAATGCGCCAAGCCTATGTTCAGACAGTAGAAGGTGATCCAAGTATTCCTACACCTTTTATTAGGCAAGCGTACTTTATAGGGTTAACACAAGCCACAAAGACCATTGATATCACCACACCCTACTTTGTACCAGATCAGGATATTATTATGGGGCTTAAGACGGCTGTGCAACGTGGCGTACGGATAAGATTGCTGGTACCTCGTCAAGTAAATCAAAAAATGGTAGAACGGGCAAGCTTTACTTATTATGGAGAGTTATTGGAAGCAGGGGTCCAAATCTACTTATATAACAAAGGAATGCTTCATGCGAAGACGATGGTTATCGATGGGGAAGTAGCAGAAGTCGGAGCAGCAAACTACGATATGAGAAGTTTTCGTTTGAATTACGAAGTGAGTGAATTTTTTTACAGTAAAGATGTCGCGATAGATCTTACAGAACAGTTTGAGCAAGACCTTTGTGATTCTGTCCCATTGCGAATGGATGATTTATTGCAACGCTCTCCTTCACAGCGGATAATGCAGCAAGGGGCCCGCCTTCTTTTTCCGCTGTTGTAAGCTATTTTGAAGATAATCATAATAATACATTCCATAAGCCCTCAGACGATTCAATCTGAGGGCTTTTTTGAAAATGAAATTAGAAATCTTTCATAGAAGTTCTTTTTTATTCACAAGGATTAATATCCCTTTTTTAAAACGAGCCAACCTTCCACTCTGGTAAATACGGTGGTATTGGTACATTAATGGTTGATGCCGGTATCTCAAGTATCTTTCCAATTTGAATATCGTAGGGTGAAATTAATGCGTTGGCTTTTTGTAGATTATCAACGGATATGCCATATTGATTAGCCAGTGATTGTAAAGTATCTTCTTCAGTAACGATATGCTGGGTTCGTAACTTTTCGATTTTACATGCTGATTGCTTAAATGTTGGCTGTTTGGATAGTGGGTCGGTAAAATCCGCTGTTAACTCATTTGCAGCTTCCCGTCTTTCCCAACTGCCAAAATGAAATGGAACAAATACTAGTCCTTTTTGTACCACCTTTCCAATTCTTGCAGGAACCTCAATCCATCCACGTGGGGACGAGATACGGATAAGTTCTCCAGGAAGAAGAGAAAGTAACTCTGCATCTGCCTCATTGATTTCCACATATCCCCGGGGAGCAGCTACATGCAAAAAAGGTGATCGAGCCGTCTTTGTCCTGGTATGCCAATGCCAAACAAGTCGTCCTGTTGTCAGCCACATTGGATACTCTTTTGTCGGCTGTTCAGCAGGTGGCAAATAGGTGATTGGATAAAGGATTGCCCGGCCATTTGGATTTTTCCTTTCATATTCTTGTTTTGTTAAAGGCCGTCCTGTAAATTGATGTTTCGTAAAACTCTGGGTATATTCTGTTTCTGTAGGAAATTTAAAATCAGAATATAGTCTGGTTGTACCTTCAGGATGCTCTTCATTTACAGGCCAGCGAAGGCCATTATACTTTTCTAACTTTTCGTAAGATATCCCGGTCATATCACAAGGACGGCCACGAGAGACATTTTTCCACTCTTCAAAGCATTCTTCTGTTGTAGTGTAATCAATTAACGGATTTCCATCACGATCCTTTAAACCCATCCGTTTTGCAAAATCTAACAAAATTTCAAAATCAGTTCTTACTCCTTCCGGTGGGTTGACGGCTTTTCTTAATAAATTTATCGTTCGCTCTGTATTCTCCATCACTCCCTCTTTTTCCCCCCACAAAGCAGTTGGCAGAACAACATCTGCAACCGTGGCCGTCTCTGTTAAAAAAGGATCCTGAACTACAACGAATGTTTTTTCAAATGCTGCTTTGGCCCGCCGTCTATTCGGAAGAGAAACCATGGGATTGGTGCCGATATTCCAAAAGAAGCCGATTTGGCCCATTTCCATCATATCAATTTGTTCCTCAATACCCTTTTCCGGTCCCACCGGAAGTTTCGCTTCCTCTACATTCCATAGCCTTGCCATCTCTTGTATATGTGACGGATTGGCCGAATTCCGCTGTGCTGGAAAAGTTCCCACCCCGCCTGCTGTCCGGTTGGCGGATGAGCTTGGCTGTCCTGCCATATGGAGTGGTCCGCAGCCTGGCTTGCCAATTAACCCTCTAATCAAATGCAAATTATTGATGGCGACACATGCTGTTGTCGCATCAGCGCTTTGATAGATTCCTTGCAGAGTGGTGGTGATAAGTGATGGTGTTTTCCCTAGCTGTGCTGCCACAAGCAGGAGTAGGTCGATAGGTACCCCCGTTACTTCAGAAGTTTTCTCCGGGGTCCAATTTTTTACGGATTCCTCCATTTCTTGAAACCCAATTGTATGATTATCAATAAAGTTTTCATCAATCCAGCCATTTGTTAAAATCAGATGAAGAATTCCGTTTAAAAGAGCCACATTTGTTCCAGGATAAAGCTGAAGATGGATGTCCGCGGCCTTTGCTGTCAGTGTCCTTCTAGGATCAACAGTGATAATGAACGGTTTTCCTGTTCTCTTCTTACGGTCCATTATCCGTTCAAACAGCACTGTACCCGTTTCAGCTACATTGTGTCCAAACAACAAGAGCGTATCAGTTTCGTCTACATCATCATAGGAAGTTGGGCTGCCATCTGCACCAAATGATTGTAGTAAGCAAAATTCGGTGGTAGCTGTACAAAGCCGGGTATTGGCATCTAGCAAATGAGTTTGCAAGCCGGCCCTGCCGATCTTTGCAATTGTATAGTAATCCTCTAAGAAACCTTGTCCGGTTGAATAGATGGCTATGCTATTTGACCCTTTCTGTTTTAGAGAATCGGTCGCTTTTTTTACTATTAAATTCATCGCCTCATCCCATGTTGCAGGAACTAACTTTCCGGAAGAATCACGGATCATGGGAGTTAACAGACGATCGGGGCTATTATTGGCATACCACTGATTTTCCCCTTTTGGGCCAAGTCTGCCTCTGTTAATGGGATGGGCACTGTTTCCCTTGATTCCAACTATCTTCTCATCTTTCACAGCTATATAGCAGCCGCAGCCGATTGAGCATATATTACAGGTACTGTACACCCACTTATCAATATCTCCCTGGCTGTACACATTTATATCGGTTCTTTCAGTTTCCCAGGACATTGAACTTCCTCCTTGGATATTAGTTGTGAGAAAAAAGATTTTACTGCTAGCGAAGGGCAGATATGTAAAAAGAAGGGATGATATACTTCGTTTGCTCAGCCCCATAAATCCTTTCCAATTCGGCAGCTGAGTGTTCAAGGTTGGTCTTAATTTCCTGGAACAAAGGCTCCAAATTATTCACTGATTCCAGGTATGGAAGACTCATCCATTCAACCGCTCTTTTCCATGCTCGAAATGTAGGATTGGCTATTTCATTATCATGATAAATAATTGTCAGAAATTCTGTGATGTTCTTTAGTTCGGCCCTATCATTTGCAAGCTCTTGCATTAGCTTTTTAATCATTTCCAGTTGCTCTCTCAATATAGTTTGAAGTAAAATCGCAATCGGGTGATCAGAATTTTTTATTTCCTTTATTGCTTTTTCAGTTTGGTTTTGAAGATCTGAATATAACTCTTTTAGTTGTAACAATAAATTTCCTCTCTTTCAAAAATAATTAAAACGCTTGCGCGCAGCGCTCTTATTCCTTACTAAATTTCCCAATCATTTCACGAATATACTTTAGATGGAACTACTTTCCATTTAAAGTTAGAAGTTGGGTGAGTTTTTTAAAACAATCGAATTAGCATTACTCTTACAGAACAGTTTGGACGAGACTTAATGATTCTTAGATTATTGGAGGAGATTACCCAGGTATTGCCTTCCACACTCTATCGACTTTTGCCTCGAGCCTTGATACATAGAAAAACACCGTTTGCGGAACAAACGGTGTTTAATTTTATTCATCTTTATTATCTGGGTCATTTACATCTTTAGGATCTTCAATTGGTTCTTCTTTATCAGTGTTTACATTATTTTCATCAATATTATCTGGATCTGCTGCATCTTCAGGATCTTCAATTGGTTCTTCTTTATCAGTGTTTACATTATTTTCATCAATATTATCTGGATCTGCTGCGTCTTGAGGATCTTCAATTGGTTCTTCTGTCCCTGGATTTACATCCACTTCAGGTGGTGGTGGATTATTATCCTTATCTCTATTATTACACCCCAATAACAGGAAGATAGAAAGAAAAACTGTTGGTAATAGTCTTAACCACTTAAGATTCATTTTTACCGCCCTTTCCATTGTGATTTTCTCGTTTATTCTTTGTTTATTCTAACTGGTAGTATTCATAAAATTTTTTACCTATATTGGATCATTTTTCCCCAAAAAAATGGGACTTCTCAATGAGGTCCCATTTTCTTGTTTATTAAGTGTAATAATCTCTTTAATGGAAAGATAAACCGAACATTTGTTCGTGATGCTAAAAAAGAATATACGGATAATACGGATAATAATAATAAGGATAAGCATACCAAAATCCATATGGTCGTAATATCAACCCCGTTAATAAGCCACCTAATAAACCTCCTAATAAACCGCCTAGAAAAGGGTTAGCCCAATATGGCCCCCAAAAGAAGGGTCTAAAGGGGAACGGTCTAAAAAAGGGTCTAAAGAAAAATGGCCTTATACCCCAAATCCTTTGGTCTAAATTTTCAACCTGATTATTTTCCTGAGATAGATCGTAATAATATTGCGGTTCTGGATTCATGAAAAGCACCTTCATTTCATTTTTAATCCAGAATATGCGTTTACCTATTTTTATTCTTGGGTTAATATCCCTACTTTAAAATGGAAGAGACACAAAGTAAAAAAACAACTATACAGGCGAAGGAAATTAAATGGTTGTATACCTGTAATGAATTATAAATAAATACAGAGGTTGATACTCAGGGATAGGGAAATTTTTTTGAAAAAGCTCAATTTCTCAGTAATTGCTCAATAATTGTCTTCTAAAGGAAAATTTGTTTATTTAGAATTGAGGATAAAACATATTATTCGAGGCATTCTATCTGTTGTACTAAACTACAAACAGGAGGAAGTAACATGGATAATCAAATTGATACAAATAAATTAAAACAAGCAGAGGCAGCATCTTCTATAGTAAAAGATATGATAACTTCAGCGATTGAACAATCAGCTGCTAATACTACTCTTGCTTCAGAAGCGTTAAAACAAGCATCAAATGAGGTTGCACAAATACAAACATTAATTAGTCAAGTACAATCTCAGTTACAAGGCCAAGCATCTGCATCGGAACAATAAAACTATAATAATCTTTTAGCTAAGATGGTTAGATGGGATTTGCAATATACGCAAATCCACTTTTTATTTTTAATCATACGATGAACAGCGAACTCGATATTGGAACTGATGGGGATTTGAAACGAGGTTACTACAGAAAAAATGGTGCTATTCGCCAATAGTAATTTTATAACAATTTTTCCAAAAAATTTCCCGCATATCAAAATTTTGATTCAGACAATCTAAAAACGCAGGTCAAAAAATTTCAAGGAGGATTTTATCATGACAGTGATTACTCAAGTAAAACAGACATTAGCCGGCTTAAAAAGTGCACAAGCAAGTTTCGAAACATTTGCTCTTGGTACAGATAATCAACAGGCAAAGCAACTTTACCAAGATGCTGCTAAACAAACCCAATCCGTTATTAACAGCCTTGAACCACGCATTCAACAAATTGAACAAGAAGAACCTCAATACAAACAATAATGATTAGGAAAAAAAGGTTGGTTGGGAGGCCAACCTTTTTTAAGTCCTTTAAATAATGGGAAAAACGGAGATGGTTCCATGAAAGACAAAATAACCAAAATAAAAATTTTTCTTTCCATTTTAGCCGTGATTGGGTTTGGAACAGGATGTAACAATAACCAAAATCAGTTAGATGAGGATAACAATGATTTTGGTATTTCACAAGTACAGACGAGTAAACCCATCGGTCAATCTGTTGCCAATAGGGCTAAAGAAAAGATTATTGTCAAAGAAGAAATTTCAGATGTAAAGGCTGTGAATACAGATAAAGAGCTTTTTGTAGCAATAAAAGTTGAAAATTTTGATCGCTTTCGGCTAAAGAAAATTGAAAATTCAGTAAAGTTAGACTTGGAAAAAATGTACCCAAACCATGAAATAATTGTTTCAACAGATAAAAAAATGTTATGGGAATTGGAACAATTAGAACAAAAACTTCAAAAAGGCAACACAGATAAAAAGAGCTTAAAAAAGGACTTAAATAAAATTAAAAATCTAATGAAAGAGAAAACGTAAAGAGAAAGAGGCAAGCTATGTCAAATAATCAAAAGAAACAACTAACCCCAGTGCAGCAAGAATATCAAAAATTGCAAAAAAATCGAGAGATCAACAGACCCATTTTTAAAAATTGTATAAAGGCCTTTTTAACAGGTGGTCTGATTTGTCTTATTGGCCAGGTTATTCAAGACTTATACATTTATTATTTTGATTTTACAGACCAAACGGCTGGAAATCCAACTGTGGGTACATTAATATTTATTGCTATGCTTCTTACAGGTTTTGGGGTTTATGATCGAATTGCTCAATTTGGAGGAGCTGGTTCAGCAGTTCCAGTTACCGGATTTGGTAATGCTGTCATTTCAGCTGCTATTGAACATCGAACCGAAGGTTTTGTATTAGGAGTCGGAGGCAATATGTTTAAATTAGCTGGGGCGGTCATATTATTTGGTGTTTTTTCTGCATTTGTTATTGCTTTAGTAAAGACGATTTTAATAAGGTGGGGTGGTTTATGATGCTCGCAGGTCATCGTACATGGATCTTCGAACAAAAACCTGTGATACTTTCTACCGGAACAGTTGGTGGACCATTTGAAGCAAACGGAGCGATCGCAGAAGATTTCGATCTTCTTCATGCTGATTTATGGCTTGGACAGGATTCCTATGAAAAGGCACATAAAGTCCTTTTTGAAGAAGCCTGTCAAAAAGCCATGGAAAAAGGGGGCATCCAAAAGGATCAAGTTCAATTTATCCTAGCTGGGGACCTAATCAATCAGATTACCCCAACAAGTTTCGCTAGTCGAACAATTGGAGCACCGTATTTTGGTTTATTCGGTGCCTGCTCCACGTCTATGGAAGGATTAGCTCTAGGTGCTTATATTGTGAATACAAAAGGAGCGAAATATTTATTAACCGGAGCATCCAGTCATGATACAGCTGTTGAAAAACAATTTCGTTATCCAACTGAGTACGGCGGTCAAAAACCCCCTACTGCACAATGGACTGTTACTGGTGCGGGTGTGGCCCTTTTATGTGATTCTGGGGAAGGACCGCGTGTCACTTCTGCCACAATTGGACGTGTGATTGATATGGGCTTGACAGATCCATTTAATATGGGAGGAGCTATGGCGCCAGCAGCGGTTGATACCATTGAAGCCCATTTAAAGGAACGAAATGTCGAGCCATCTTATTACGATTTAATTGTAACCGGGGACCTGGGCCGGATTGGACATGAAGTTTCCATGGATCTATTTAAAAAGCACGGGACTCTTATTAACGAAGAACAATACCAAGATTGTGGTCTTATGATTTATCGGGAGGGACAACCTGTTTTAGCTGGGGCAAGTGGTGCAGGCTGTTCAGCGACAGTGGTATATGGCCATCTGTTAAACCGGATGAAAAAAGGTGAATTTAAACGAATGTTAATCGTGGCAACAGGTGCTTTGCTTTCACCGTTGTCCTTTCAGCAAAACGAAACCATTCCCTGCATTGCTCATGCGGTATCAATTGAATATGGAGGTGAATAATAAGATGATCTATTTTTGGGCTTTTGTCATAGGCGGTATCATCTGTGTTATTGGTCAAATTATGTTTGATGTGTTTAAACTTACACCAGGACACACGTTAAGTACCCTTGTAGTAATTGGTGCCCTTTTAGATGGCTTTGGTTTATATGAACCCTTAATTGATTTTGCCGGGGCGGGAGCCACAGTACCTATTACAAGTTTTGGAAATGCACTTGTACATGGGGCTATGCAAGAAGCTGAACAACATGGACTTGTTGGACTTATTACGGGTATTTTTGAAGTCACGAGTGCGGGTATTTCTGCTTCTATTATCTTCGGTTTTATAGGTGCCTTGATTTTTAAACCAAAAGGATAAGGAGAATATTAAATGACAATCGCATCCGATGTAAAACAATCACTTGCCAGCCTTAAAGGTGTGGAAGCCAGTCTTTCAAGTTTTGCATTACGAACTCTAGATATTGAATCGAAACGTACACTACATGAAACTATGATGATTTTACATGAGGTGGTAACGGATTTAAAAAAACGAATTGGAGAACTAGAACGAGAAGAATTCCAATATAAAGGATTTTAAAATAGGAGGGTCTACTAATGCCTCTTTGGCTAAATGTTGTTTCTCGAGTTATTTTATTTGTGATTATTCTATTCTTTAGCACAAAAATTCTAGGTAAAAAGCAACTATCTCAACTTTCTTTCTTCGAATATGTAACAGGTATTACGATAGGAGGAATTGCAGCAATCGTTATTCTTGAAGTCAGACATAGCATTTTTATAGCTGGACTAGCAATTGTGACAATGGCAGCTATCCCTTATTTAGTTAGTCTCATCTCTTTAAAAAGTCAAAAGTTCCGTGACTTTGTAGAAGGGACAGGATCTATATTTATCAAAGATGGAAAAATTATGGAAGATAATCTAAAAAAAGAAAAATACACCACGGACGAGTTATTAGAATTACTTCGAAAAAAAGATGTTTTTCAGGTAGCTGATGTAGAATTTGCGGTGTTAGAGCCAACGGGGGATTTATCCGTGATGTTAAAAAAAGAGAATCAACCTTTAACAGCAAAGGATCTAAACTTAACAACCGCCTCAGTTAAAGAGCCCCAGACTGTCATTATGGATGGTATAGTAATGGATGAGCCACTTGCCACCATTGGTCAAAGTCGAGCTTGGTTACATACTGAATTAGAAAAATTAGGGGTTACGATAGAAAATGTATTCCTTGGACAAGTAAATTCCTATGGTGAGCTCACAGTGGACTTGTTTGACGATAAATTACAGGTCGCTTCCCCTCAGGAAAGACCTTTAATCCTTTCAACCTTGAAAAAATGCCAAGCAGATTTAGAATTATTTGCTCTTGGAACTGAATCAAATGAAACAAAACAAATGTATAGTAAAAATAGTGAAAAATTACAAAAAGCCATTGATATAATAACCCCTATTCTAAAACAATAGTATTTGTTTTTATAAATGTCTTAATTTGCCGTTTGACTGTAATTTAAGAACATCGGGATACCAGATATTCAGGATACTAAAGCTGATCGGAAGAACGTAGATACTTGCTTTTTGCGTCTGCGTTGAATAACCGATTCGATGCCGGCTATTTTCATAAGTCGATAAATCCGTTTTCGATTGATTTGCATATCAAATAACCGTTCAATGTGCATAGTCATTCGGCGGTATCCCAAAATCCCCTTTCTTTTACTAATTCAACCCACTCTTCAGGAAGTTGATCGTTTTGAACATTTCTTTTTACAACAATGGTTTTAACCTCCTTCATTTCCCGACATTTCATTTGTGTTCTTTTCCTGCTTGATTCATTGCTTTATTAATGATTTCTACCACAAAGGGATCTCGATTTTCCAAATCATCTAGTGTTACAGATCCATTCATTAAACTGTCGCAAATCTCATTTATATCTTCTTGAACTGATACAGGAACTAGGTTCCAGGTCATCATTTTTTGAAGTTCATTAGCTACTTTTGTTTCAAGATTCAATAAAAACACAGCCTTTCCGAAGTTGTTCAATTAGTGTTGGTTTTTAATTGTTTTTTATTCAATATTATTACATTGTCACTATTTTTACCGAGTCCACATCAACTTTCACAAGTGTTCAAAACAAGATTGCGAAGGAATTCACTTAAGTGAACCGGAGCTTCGGACCAATAGGAAATATCGACCACTAGGAGCCTAAAAATATTCTTATTGACTTCTGGAAAATTGTTGAATAAAATATTGTTAATTATCAAATAAAGGCTTTGAAGAGAAAAAGTAAAGTGATTTTGTTTTTCACCAGAGAGCTTCGGCAGCTGAAAAGAAGCAAAAACAGTCATTTGAACAATGGTCTCTGAGCTGCGTACTGAACATACTTACCATGAGGAACCACCAGAACCGTCCCCGTGGTCCCTAGGTATAAGTAGGCTACGACGGGATTTGGCACTCGTTATTAATGTCACAGTATAAGAGTAGGATTGGATACTCCGTACTTGTTGAGGCAAATGGTGTGAGCTATTTGTGAATTAAGGTGGTACCGCGTGGATTTCAGCCCCGCCCTTAACTTTTATAGTTGAGGGCGGGGCTTTTTTGTTTTTTTGAAAATTACATTTTTTAGGAGGTTTTATTTATGAGTATTTTTATTGGTGGGGCTTGGGCATATGCGAACGGATCGTTGCATTTAGGACATATTTCTAGTTTGTTGCCTGGGGATATACTGGCGAGATATTACCGGTTAAAGGGGGAAAAGGTGTTGTATGTGTCAGGAAGTGATTGTAATGGAACACCGATTACAGTCAGGGCCAGACAAGAAGGTGTTTCTCCGGCTGTCATTGCAGACCGTTATCACAAAGAATTCGAAGAGTGTTTTTCAAGATTAGGTTTCTCCTACGATACGTATACAAGGACTGACACGGAACATCATCATAAAATCGTGCAGGAAATCTTTTTAGAGTTACTGGAAAAAGGACTGATTTACAAAAAAGAAATCGAACAAACATATTGTGAACATTGTCAGCAGTTCTTGCCTGACCGTTATGTGGAGGGGCTTTGTCCAGTTTGCAAAGAGCCTTCACGCGGGGACCAATGTGATCATTGTTCGACGATCTTAGAACCGCTCGAACTGCTTGAAAGAAAATGTAAACTTTGTGGAAACGAACCTACAACAAGATTTACTGAGCATTTTTACTTTTCCTTAAGTACTTTTCAAAATGTTTTGGAGAATTACACCCAAGAAGCGGAAGACAAGCATCTTTGGCGAGAAAATGCCATTTCTCTTACGAAGCGCTACTTAAAGGAAGGGTTGCAGGACCGGGCTGTATCAAGGGATTTGCCGATTGGAGTGAGCGTTCCTGTTGCTGGATATGAAGAGAAGAAAATCTATGTTTGGATTGAGGCGGTATCAGGATACTACACGGCTAGTAAACTATGGGCGAAGGAAACAAATAACGATGATTCACATTTTTGGAATTTTTCCGCGGAATCGTATTACGTCCACGGCAAAGATAATATTCCTTTCCATTCGATTATTTGGCCAGGAATTCTTACAAGTCTTGGAAAAGAACCATTACCGACGCATATCGTTTCAAATGAGTATTTAACATTGGAAAAGAAAAAATTATCGACAAGTCGGAATTGGGCCGTTTGGGTCCCGGATATTTTGCAAAGGTACGACCCAGACTCCATCCGCTATTTCTTAACTATCAATGCACCAGAGAACCGTGATGCTGATTTCTCTTGGAAAGAATTCATATACAGCCACAATAGCGAGTTATTAGGGGCATACGGAAACTTCGTCAATCGGACATTAAAATTTATAGAAAAGTCATTTGCTGGGGTTGTTCCTGAGAAAGACATATCCACAGATATTCAGGAAAGAGTGAATCGACTTTACAAGGAAGTAGGTCACTGCATTGAAACTGCTGCCTTCAAACAAGGGTTGGGGAAAGTATTTGAATTGGTTAGATTTTCGAACAAGTACTTTGATGAGCAACAGCCTTGGAAACAAATAAACGATAATCTCGAGTCTTGTAAACAAACTCTGGCGGATTGTGTGTACCTTATTGCCAATTTAGCTCAAGTCCTGACACCATTTCTTCCTTTTTCCAGCACAAAAGTGAAGGAAATGATCAATACAACAGAAACCGAATGGAGAGCGTTTACTGTTAAATCGCAGCAATTGTCAAAAGTAGAGCCATTGTTTGAGCGGATAGACACTGCAAGAATGGAAGAAGAGCTTCAAAGATTAAACAACCAAACTGTTTAACAATAAAGTGATTGCCGTATTCGTTAAAAAATAAGTCTAATTGACTAGATAATCAGCTCTAATTATTGGAGGGAAAAATAGGAATGCAATCGAATTATTTTACTTGAATACTTTTTTGAAAAAAGGTCGTGATGAGGTGAGTAACGATGGCTAAAAACAATTACAGCCTTATAAAAGAAGAACATCATTCTTCTTACGATGCCATAAAAATGCTTGAAAAAGATGGATCTGAAACAGATGAAGAATTTATACGGCGGGTAAAACAAATGCCCCCTGTGGAGGTAGGAATTGCTTTTTTGAATCTATCTCAAAAAAGTAGTTCAAATGAGAATTTATTATTTAGTTTTGATCTAGAACAAAGCCTGCCATTTGTATTGGAACAACCGAATGTGCTTTATGTAACCTTAAAGGATGTAGAAAATCTTTCTCAAGAGGATAATCTTTTTAACTTTCCTTTACGGGTTTCTTTAACTGTTTTGGAAGGGACCGTAATGGCGGATACGAAAACTTTTTCCTTAAAAATATGTGATTATGACATTTCTTGTCAGTCTGTTTATCTCAAGAAACTATTTTTTGAATCAGATGAGGAATTTAGCAGCCGTATTACTAGTATTCCATTATTAAATATAGGAACCGTAAAATTACTGAAGGAATTGTATAATAGCGAGCTCGGGCTTTTCCCGGGCTATTTAGAATCGTATAAATGGTATGAAGGAGCTGCCGAATTTGATCACGAGGCACTCCTTAAAATAGATAGAGTCAATGCTAGAAAACTATATATTAGTGGTGAGGATCACCCTGTTTATTCACAATTCAAAGTGGTAGATACCAAAATACATTTAGCTAACACCAAGATTATATTCGAGGAACAACCATATTCTTTTAGTGGTGCGGAGGAGAAGGAATTCAATACTACTGCTTTATCAGCGATTCGAGGGAATGCTTCTGCACAACACAGGCTGGGCGAGATTTATTTTCATGGTGAATTAGGCAAGGAAAGCAATCTAGGTTATGCAGTAAGCTGGTTTCAGAAGGCTTATCTCGAAGGACATGCAAATTCCCTCTTACAATTAATACATATTTTCGTGCAAAGATTGATTCCAATTGGCTTATTAAAACAATTGGAAGACTTTTTAGAGGTAGTATTGAAAGAGGGGAATAGTGAATACCAGTATTTGGTTGCAAAGTCATATGCTGATGAAGAAAATTATGACCGGGCGGCCATTTGGTTTAGAAAAGCGGCCCAGCAAGGAAGCCAGGAGGCTGTTTCCCAATTGCTGCTGTTGGAAAAAAGCAAGTTAATACCCCAAGGAGAGAATACGGCCATATCGCTTAGGTTTAACGATCAAGAAACTCACAAACTTATTAAAGATGATAGGAAATTCACAGCTTCTATTCAGTCCATTAAGTTTGTGGAAAATCAAGAAGTAAAACTGGAAGTGACGGATTTTATAGGGGAATTGAATATCCATGACAAGTTAGTATTTTATAAAAATGGAAGTGCAATATCTAAGAAAAACTTTGTGGTAAAACGAATTCTTAAACTAAAACGTCCAAATGGAAAAGCAATGATGAATGTCTATATTTGCGGCAGCAGATTTGATATTGATGCAAAAAGTGATCAAGTGCGCGTGGAATAGCAGTTGTATGGAGTCCGTTAAACAAAGATTGTTGGCCGAAAGCCTTTACATATTTATCATCTATGTAAAGGCTAAAATTTTTTAGAAAATAATTTACCGTTTGTCAAGGGTACTATGGCCCTCTAGTATCATTTATGTTTTTTCCGCTTCTCTTTTTCCTTTTCTATAAATATCTTAAATTCCTCTTTCGTTATATCAGATTCCATGGCTTCTTTTACTAACTCCAACCATTCTTTCGGAAGATCATACTCAGTTTTTTTCATGTTAATCCCTCCATCTAAACCAGATATATTGTAAAGTTGAGAATGCATTTGAGATAAACTACTCTCAATATATTTTTCGAGATATAACGGTAGATTTTTGTCGTATAAAAGAAATTGAAAAATAAATGAAAAATACGACATAGGATATTAATATGACGCAGATGAAGGATGAGGAGATAAGTGTAAAACGTAAGTTAACTGCTGTTCATTATTCATGGCAAAATGCAAATGATTATTTACATTTTGCAATAAGTAATTTACAATTATAGTAAATAATGTAAGAAGGTAAAATTTATGCTGGAAAATAAAGTTAGAGAATTACGTGCGCGTTATAGATGGACTCAGCAAGACTTGGCTGATGCAATTGGAGTAACCAGGCAAACCATTGGATTAATCGAAAAAGGAGACTATTCCCCGTCAGTGACAATGGCGTTAAAGATTGCAATAGCATTTAAAGTCACCGTGGAGGATGTGTTTTTTCTAAAAGGGGAGGACTGATTTAATTGTTGAGATCGATTTTACGTACACCAATTTTTCCTATGATATTACTAACTTTAATTACTTGCAGCCTAGCATTAAAAATAACGGATACCCAGCCGTTATTGGCTAAAATATGTGCTTGGATAGCTATTGTTTTGGTATTTGTCTGGAGTATTCTTATTAAAGTACATAACCATAAAAATCCTGAAGACAGAATCAAATTAGCGGGTTACATTCCTTATGAGTTTCGAGAAATGGATGAAGGGCAACAATGGGTCACTTATAAGGCATGCCGGAATGTCTATATTTATTACAGTCTTGCCATCCCTGTTGCAGCCTTCATTTGCTTCGGGTTTTCACAAAATATTTTTGTCCCGATTTTGAGCGTCGGAGCATTAGGTGTAGGACAATACATTGTTTATTGGTTGACCACTTTTCGGCTTTTAAATCAGACCTGACAGAAGAGCTTGGACATTCCAAGCTCCTCAAATACACAATTTGGACTGTAAAAACCTCGTTAGTTTTACTACGAGGTTTTTTTATACACCATACAACGTAGACTGATCGTGCCTGCTTTTTATTTAACGATTACTTTCCCAACCATACCATCCTGAGAATGGTACCGACAGATCAGTTTATATGTACCGGGGCTTTTCGGGCTCACGGTAATGGTTGTTTCTTTTCCAGGCTGGACTTCGACATCAATTCCAAGCTTTTCCACTGTGAAAGTGTGTTCTCTATTGCCTGCGTTTTTCAATTTTAACGATGTTGTTTTTCCGTTGGGAATCGTGATGACATCTGGACTGAAGTAATTATCTTTCATTATGACCTCAATTGCATTCGCAGTCTCCAAAGTATCCATGGCATCTGATTGTGCCGACACGCCAAGTGAAACTAGAGTAGTCGCGCCAACAATCATTACAAGCAAAACAGCCAATCCTGATAACCATTTTTTCAAACACATTCATAATCCCTCCTTTCCTCAACTTTATTTTTTTCTAATTTGTAAAATATTATCACTATTATTAGAAATGTGAGATGACGCAGTTAGAATAGTACAAGCATGTTATTAGAATCCGAATATACTGAAACTGATTTAGGAAGAATGGAGGTGAAACGATGCCTAAACCCCGGTCCCATCATTCTGCTATTAGTGAGCAGGAATTTAAGTTAAGTAATTCCATGCGTCTAGCATGGGAACAGCACGTCTATTGGACAAGATTAACAATCAATAGCATCGCTTTTAATTTACCTGATTTAGACGCGAATACGACACGACTTCTTCGAAATGCAACAGATATGGGAAATATACTAAGGCCTTTCTACGGAAATACTAAAGCCACCACGTTCGCCAACTTAATTAGGGAGCACCTGGTAATTGCAGCGGAACTTGTTCAAGCTGCCAAAGCAGGAGATCAAAGAGCTGTGGCAGATGCAGAAAGAAGATGGTATGAGAATGGGGCAGAAATTGCCCAATTCCTTAGTACTATCAATCCGTTTATTTCAAGAAGGGAATTCCAAGAAATGTTTTTCGAACATCTGGCCCTAACTGAAAGGGAAGCAGTATTAATACTCCAACACGATTTTACTAGGAGTGTTGCGGTGTTTGATAAAATTGAGGCGGAGGCTTTACAAATGGCCGATACAATAACGGCTGCCATAGTCAGACAATTCCCAAGAAAATTTTGATTTTGAAAAAGGAAGCAAATGTCATGACAGGAGAAATGCGGTGGTCCCCATCTATTGATAGATGGGGGCTATTTGTTGTTTTTTGCTATGGAATTTGTACTATTATGGAATAGTTTCATATAAAATGTGAATTAGAAGATAATTTAATAGTACAAAGTGGGGGTCGGCATGTATATTCCTAAATATTTTAAAATTGATGATGAAGAAATGATTTATGACCTTATAGAAAAGTATAGCTTTGCCACTTTATTTTCCCAGCATAATGGAGAGCCTTATGCTACTCATTTGCCATTGGTATTGGACCGAACTGAAAAGGCCTTATATGGTCATTTTGCTCGTCCAAATGAACAGTGGAAGGATGCGGAAAACCAACTTGTTTTGGCAGTTTTCCAAGGTCCTCATTGTTATATTTCTCCGTCTTGGTATGAGACAGGTACCGCAGTGCCTACCTGGAATTATGTTTCGATCCACTTATATGGCAAAATGGAGATTGTTGAAGATCCAAAAGTAATAATTGATACTTTAAACGATATGGTAATTAAATATGAAGAACCAGATAGCTCATACGATTTAAAGGATGTAGATTCCAAATATATCGATGGATTGACTAAAGGGATTGTGGCGTTCAAAATACCCATTACAAAAATTGAGGCAAAAGCAAAATTAAGCCAAAATCATCCCGTAGAGCGACAAGAGTTAGTGATTAAGCAGCTGGAAAAAACATCTGTTCATGATAACCTGCAAGTGGCAGCGCTTATGAAGGAAAATTTGCAGAAAAGGTAATTGGAGCAGTAGGGATTGACCAGTCTTCGGATAAATTCCTGTGATTTACAACTTGTTTTGTCCGAAGTATGGTGTTCTTCGGACAATCTTCAGCTTTTTTCAACTGGTTTGTCCGAAGTAAGCCTTGCTGCGGACATTTCCTTGTGATTTTCATTCGATTTTGTCCACAGGAGGCGTGGTAAAGGGCAACACTCGTTATACACAACAAAGCACCCCGTTTTCGGTAAGGGGTGCTTTGTAACTTAATTTAAAGACAATATTTCCTTAACCTTCAAAACCACTTCACCTGGACTGAATGGCTTAGAAATGAGCCCATTTGCGCCTAATGATAACGCTCGCTTTTGATCTTCTTCGCCGCTTTGTGCCGTAAGCAAAACAACCGGTGTTTCTTTGGACTTTCGAAGTTCCTCTAGTACCTGGAACCCATTTTTTCCTGGCATAAATACATCTAATAGGATTAAATCATAGTTTTCGTTTAATGCTTTATTTAAGCCATCTTCGCCATTATGCTCCACATCAACAACAAAGGATTCCCGTTTCAAATAAATCCTTAACAAACTACTGATTCTCGTTTCATCTTCTACAATTAAAATCTTCAATCCTACGTGTCCCTCCATGTTTTATACGTTGTTATATTATTCTATTATAGCAAGGGTTTTTCCTTTTTAGATAGTGAAAACTCTAAGTTTATATTTAGCGTGGGATTATGTAAAATGAGGTTACAAATACCAATAATGGGATGTGTACAATGAATTATACAACGGAGCGCACGCGGCGCCAAATCATCCAGAGTTTTATGCGGATTCTTCATAATAAACGATTTTCTGCTATAACGATTCAAGATATTTGTGATGATGCCTTGATTCATCGCACAACGTTTTATCGTTATTATGAAGATAAATATAGTTTGTTACGAGATTTTATTTATCATCTATCGGAAGAGATCATAAATTTGAATAAAAATTCTAGTACTGACACGTTTAGAATGTTGGTCGATTATGTAGAAGAAAATTTTGTCTTGTTTGAAAATACTTTATTAGGGTCGGAAGGGCACATCTTTTTCAAAAGCATGGTCAAAATCGCCAGTGATATTATGCGTGAACACTCCAAAACAGGGGTGGACCCAATTTCAACCAGGATTAGAGAGTCCAAGTATCCTAATGTTATGTGTGAGTTATATGCCACGTCCTTTATGACCATTTTGCAAAATTGGGTCAGTAAAGAATATAACTACCAAAAAGAGGAGTTATTTGAAATCTTCAATCAAGTGATGCTCTAATAATACAATTTGAGTAAAATGTAGCATTTTGAATCACTCGTTCTTTATTGCTTTTTGCGCCGTTCTTCATCCGCTGTTATAGTTTCTAATGTAAAAAAAAAGATTTCTTGATGTTCTGTTCTTTCCGGGACAAAACAAAACAGAGAAAATACATTTAGAATCTAGTAACGGGGAGGATACACGGTGAAAAAAATCATCAAAGGGCGCTGGGCAATTTTTTCGATATGGTTGATTGCAACTATCTTGCTTACAGTCATTCAGCCAGACATCAATGCCATCCTAAGGCAAAAAGGGCAGCAGGGAACAAGCAGCAGCAGTCCTTCTGTCATCGCGGACAACATCTTGAAAAAGATGGAGACGACAAAAGGGACGAACGATATCATTGTTTTTTATGACAAGAATAAAATTTCAAACGGTGAAATGGATAAAATCGGTGATGCTGTAAAGGGAATTAGTGACAGCAGTAAAGAGCTGGGAATTACCGATATGATTGATCCGTTCAGTATGCCTGAAGCGAAAAGCTCGTTAGTTTCCAAAGATGGCACGACTGTTATGGTGAGCTTTAAGTTAGATAAAAAGGGCAGAGAAGTAGATGACATTCAAAAAGACCTTGATTCCAAGCTTAGTGATGTACCAGTTGAATACTATTTAAGCGGTGAAGATTTTATTAATAACGACTATCTAAAGGCTTCTATGGCAGGAGTGGAGAAGAGTGCGGCACTGACGGTTATCTTTATTTTGGTCGTCCTCATTATCGCATTCAGATCAGTTGTTACCCCTTTGGTATCTTTGGCAGCGGTAGGTTTTTCCTATCTAGTTTCAATGGGAATAGCCGCGCAATTAATTGACAAAGCTGGGTTTCCCATCACGAGTTTGACCCAAATGCTATTGGTACTCATCCTTTTTGGAATTGGTACGGATTATAACATTCTTTTGTTTAATCGATTTAAGGAAGAACTGGCCCATGGCCACTCCGTTGACGAAGCCATCGTCAACACGTATAAAACAGCAGGTAAAACGATTGCTTATAGCATTCTCACAGTCTTTATTGCTTTTCTTGGGCTCATGTTTGCAGAGTCACCAATTTATAAATCCGGTGTGGTTGTCGCAATCGGGGTAACGATCCTATTGCTTGAAATTTTAACGTTAACGCCTTTTGTCATGAAAGTGCTTGGAACAAAGCTTTTCTGGCCATCAAAGGGTATCAATGGACATAAGGAGAACAAGTTCTGGGGAGCGACATCATCCTTTGCTGTCAAACGACCGCTGATCACAGTGATTGTGATTCTGTTAATCTTAGTGCCTACAGTCCTTATGCACGAAGAAAAGCTTAACTTTGATACGGTGGGAGAATTAGGCAATAGCTATCCTTCATCAAAAGGCTTTAATATCGTTGCGGACCACTTTGGTAAAGGTCAGGCAATGCCGGCAACGATCGTGATTGAAACTGACAAAGCGTTAAATAATAATGAGTCGCTTGCAGTCATTGATGACGTGACAGAGCGGCTAAAAAATATTGATGGTGTCAAGCAGGTTTCTTCAGCAACACAGCCTTTGGGCAAGCAAATAGAAGATTTCTATGTTTACAAACAGATGGGCTCTGTAACCGATGGGGTTTCACAGACGCAAGATGGTGTGGACCAAATAAATGATGGATTGAAACTGGCTCAAGAAAAGCTGGGGAGTGCTGATTTTTCCCAGGTGGGTCAAATGGTTGACGGAACTGCCAAGCTTCAAGACGGCTTGACTGCCTTAACAAACGGGTTAAAGCAAATCCAAAATGGAATTGATAACGGGTCAAGCAATTCTCAAACTATTAGCAATGGTATTGCTGAAATACAAACCAATCTCACAAAAGTGAGCGGCGGCGTATCACTTCTAGCTGAAAATTATGGAAAGCTGCAGGCTGGATACGCAGAGATGGGCACACACTATCAGGGGGCAGCACAGGCGCTCCTAGGAGTAAAAGGTGCACTCTCACAAATGCAAACCATGGTAGCAGCTGTTGGTCAGAGTTATGAAGGTGCCGAAAGTGATGCGAATTTCCAAGGGTTAAAGCTAACGATTGACCAATTATCATCATCCTTAAGTCAAATTACACCTGAAGGAATGGCAGAATTAAATAAGAATTATAATGCGGCAACCGCCGGTTTTGCTGAAGCCAATAAGAACCTGGGTGCCATGAGCAGCGGTTTATCGCAAATGGCAGACGGCTTGAAGCAACTTCAAAGCGGTCTGGGCAAAGCCTCTTCCGGAATCGGCACAATCGTCACCAATATGAACAGTGTCAACGCTGGGCTTGGCCAGATGAAAAATGGGCAGCAACTGTTGGCGGACGGTCTTAATGGGTTCAGTGACTTTGGTGAACAGCTGTCACAAGTTAATGGCGGATTAGAGCAAATTTCTGATGGACTTGGGCAGACCAATGGATACTTGAATCAATATAAAACTAATAAAACCTTCTTTATGCCAATAGAAGCCCTAGAAAACAAAGATTTTGAACAATCATTGGATACCTTTATGTCTGATGATAGAAAAATTACGAAGATGATGGTAATCTTGGAAGCTGACCCTTATTCAAAGGATGCTTTAAGCACCATCAATAAAATTAATACTGAGGTTTCTGCAGGACTAAAGGGCTCTAAACTAGCAGATGCGAAGTTTGGCACCTCCGGACCTAGCGCAACAACGAAGGACATGAATGATGTCTTGAGCCGGGATCTCAATAGAACAACAACAATCGTCATCATTGGCGTATTATTGGTACTGTTCTTTGTTATCCGGTCATTCTGGACACCAGTGTTCATCACAGCATCACTTTTGGGAGCCTACTATGCAGCGATGTTTATCATCAACTATATTTTCATAGACTTAAAGGGGTATGAAGGAATTTCTTCGTTCGTTCCATTCTTCTCGTTTATCATTATTGTGGCCTTGGGGGTTGACTACAGTATTTTCTTGATGATGCGCTTTAAGGAGTACCCTCACATGTCGCAGAAAGAGGCCATCGTGTTGGCTTCCAGACATATCGGCGGTGTCATCATCGCAGCGGTAATCATATTAGGAGGCACGTTTGCCACACTGATGCCATCTGGTATCATCCTTTTATCTGAATTGGCGATCGCAGTCATTACCGGACTGGTCGTACTATGCTTTGTCCTGCTGCCAATCTTCTTACCGGCAATGATTGCTTTGCCAAGTGCTTTGTCGAATTTATTTTCTAGAAAAGAGAGGAACCAGCAAGTCTGGAGCGAAATGTAATATAGGTTTTACAAATGAACCGGTCGTCTATTTAGGATGGCCGGTACTTTTTTATGTATAAAGAGATGATTTCCCCCAACTATATGAAGATCACAGAATTATGACTGGGAGCGATTTTTCAAGCAATATCAGAAAATGAAGGAAGAAGGTATTTGCTTTGTGGTGGCAAGCGGCAATCAGTACTATCAATTGAAATCCTTTTTTGACGATTTTCAAGATGAGCTCTGTTATGTTGCCGAAAATTGCATTTGTTGTGGGATGAAAATGGTCTAGAATGGTGTCCAAAAACGCAAATAATTTATGACGTATTTATGAAAAGTGTAATTTTGTGATTTACTTCACATATTAGGTTCTCCTAAACCCATATTCTTTAATTTGTGGATAGAAAAAAGGTTTTAGGAGGTCTATTTTTTATGAGTATGTTTTGTCATCAATGTCAGGAAGCTCTGAAAGGTACTGGCTGCAACTTACAGGCCGGGGTATGTGGAAAGACAAGTGAGGTTGCTAATCTTCAGGATTTGTTAATTTATACATTAAAAGGAGTTGCCTTGTATAATCAACAGGCACGCCAAGCCGGCATTCACCAGCCAAAGACAAATCGTCTGATCATCGAAGGTCTGTTCTCGACGATTACCAATGCCAATTTTGATGAGGTTTCGATTTCCACTCGAATCCAAAAAGCTTTGCAAGAGCGTGAAGCTATTAAGGGTGGTCTAATCAAGAGCGGGGCTTTAGAAGAGCGTCTATACCCAGAGTATGCTACTTGGACAGGGGATCGTAGTGAATATGTAACTAAATCGGAAGAAAAGCAGGTCGGTATTTTCTCAACAGAAAACGAGGATGTACGCAGCTTACGTTCCCTAGTCTTATTTGGGTTAAAAGGTATGGCAGCCTATGCTGAGCATGCTCAAAATTTAGGGTATGAAGATGAGGCCATTTTTGAATTCATCGAGAAAGCTCTTATTGCAACGGAAGATGACACATTAACTGCGGATGAACTTATCAGCTTAGTAATGGAAACGGGCAAAATTGGTGTCGATGTGATGGCATTGCTGGATAAGGCCAATACAACTTCTTACGGACATCCTGAAATGACGGAAGTAAATATTGGTGTACGTAACAACCCAGCCATTCTGGTTAGTGGTCATGATTTGAAAGACTTTGAAGAATTGCTCGAGCAAACGGAGGGAACAGGGGTTGACGTATATACTCACTCTGAAATGCTTCCTGCTAACTATTACCCTGCTTTCAAAAAGTATGATCATTTCGTCGGGAACTATGGAAATGCTTGGTGGAAGCAAAAAGAAGAGTTCGAAAGCTTTAACGGTCCAGTATTATTTACAACAAACTGTATTGTACCCCCTAAAGCAAGCTACTCACATCGCATTTATACAACAGGGGCTACTGGATATCCAGGATTTATACATATTCCTGACCGTGAAGAAGGCAAGAAAAAGGATTTCTCAGCAATCATTGAACATGCGTTAAAGCTGCCAGCTCCAATAGGAATCGAAGAAGGAACCATCGTTGGCGGATTCGCACACAATCAAGTGGTCCAATTAGCTGATCAAGTCGTCGAAGCTGTAAAAATGGGCGCTATCAAAAAATTCTTTGTCATGGCTGGTTGTGACGGTAGAATGAAGTCACGTTCCTATTATACTGAATTTGCTGAAACCCTTCCGAAGGATACGGTCATTTTAACGGCTGGCTGTGCCAAGTATCGTTACAACAAGCTTCCGCTTGGAGACATCGGTGGTATTCCTCGTGTGCTCGATGCCGGACAATGCAATGATTCCTACTCCTTGGCAGTAGTTGCTATGAAACTAAAAGAAATCTTTGAGTTAAATGATATCAACGAATTACCAATCGAATATAACCTTGCCTGGTATGAACAAAAGGCAGTTATTGTTCTTTTGGCATTATTATATCTAGGTGTGAAAGATATTAAATTAGGACCTACACTTCCAGCGTTCCTATCTCCAGGTGTCGCCAAAGTCCTTGTTGAAAACTTTGGAATCAGCACCATTTCTACAGTCCAAGAAGATATGGAAGCATATATGGATTTGGCTTTAGCTTAATCAAAAAAGACATGTAAACTAGCAGTTTTACATGTCTATTTTTTGTAAAATCTACTCCACCTCATGATGAACAACCCCATTTACCATTATTCTTCCTTTATAAAACAAGTATTTGTTAAAATGGAGTTAATAGGTGCGAAAGCAGTGATAAGAGTGATAATTAAAAATATATCTAAAAAATTATATCGAAGGCTGATTTTGGGAGATTTAATTTTCGGTAGTAAAAGCAGTTTGTTACTACTTCTACTTTACATAATGTTGTGGAGAGTGTTGTACAGTATTACAAAAATCGGTCAATTGAAAACGAATATTCCGATCTTTTTAGGACTCCTCTTTTTGCTGTTATTAACGTTTATCTATATTTTTATTATTTATCGCAGCCATATGAAAAAGCACTGGCTATTCCAAGCCGGGAGTCAGCTTGAAATCAATGGGGAGCAATTGGTTGTTGTATCAAGTCATACCGGTGAGCGTCATATTTTTTCCATGGAAAATTTAAAAAAGATGAAGGAAAATAAAAAATGGTATTTCCTATATTATGACGATCATACGTTTATCCCGATTTCAAAATTGTCTCATGAACATCTTCCTATTGTTAAGACCATGCGCCCTCTATACTGGAAATGGACAGGAAGTTTCCTTTTATTCATTACCATCGCAGGCGTTTATTTTGTAGGTTCCAATGCTGTTCATTTTAACGGGGTGCTAGCTTGGAAAATAAACGAGTTAAAAACAGATACAAAAATAAAACTGAGCAATGAAAATTTTTATAAGACAAAGCTGGGTGGGATCATGGATTCCGTGAAAGCAGAGATGGAATTAGAACCCTATTTAATGACAGATGATTTAAAAATTGAATTCCAGCAGGATGGGACAATTACCAGTATTGAAACCTATATTTATGGGTTCGACCAAAACAAGAAATTGCAATCTGGTTATTTAATTTATTTCGATATAACAAAGGACAAAAAGGTAACCGTCCATAAACAAGATTGGAAGGGACAAGGAACAACTATCTATGACCACAACAATGATTTGTCGATTGTCCTCAAGATGTTAAAATGGATTCCAGTTAAAGAAGAAGTAACAAGTTGGAATGAAGAAAAGTACGCTGTCCTGTATAAAGGTATTAGGACATGGACCAGTCTGAAGGGAATTCGTTTTATTGATGAACATGGTAAGATAAATAACCCTTACCATGCTGATATCGTCAACAGCGGTCCAACGATCTCCTTGTACATTCCAGGCAAGGAGGAACTTATTACTCCCCAGCGTTATGTATATAAACCATATTTTGGGGATGAGTAAATTTATTTTTTGATATAGGATGATTCTAATGAAAAAACCAAGCAGAAGAATTTTTGTTCTTATTTCCATATTCATCGTAATCTTCTTTATTTTTCAAATGGTGAATAAGGAGAACGAAACTCCGAATACGAAACCAGTTCAGGTAAAAAAAGCAGATATAAACAGTTTGCTGCCCTACACAGTTCAAGTAGAAGAATATGATCTGAAACCGGAAATTATTGCTTACCGGGTCTGGTTTGATTTTGTTAAAAAGTTAGAGAGTGAAGGAAATATCATTTATCCAAGCTTCACTAGATTTACCAAGTTATCGGGAGATGAAAACTCTTTTGTGACAGCGGTTGTGTTTCAAGTGGGGATTCCTGATAAAACACCCAAAATCGATTACGGCTGGGGAAAGATGGGTGAAGATAGAGTCGTTCCAAACGTCGTTTGGAAACTAACCATTAATAAGGAAGAGAACCTGACTTACACTTTAGCCAAGATAGAAAGAACGACCGATACGCAAATCGGGCTGCCGCCTGTTGAATCGATGGAGGAATATCGGAGGAAGGCTGGAAATGAGGAACCTTCGGAAAAGATGAGGTATGAAATTAAGGGTCAAACACTCAGGGTCACTTATAATGGTGGCAGTGAATGGAAGGATGTACCTGTCTCTGTCGATGATTTAGCAGCCAGTGGAACCAACCAATCAAAACAACAGTTACAGGAAGGCAGCTATGTGATTACGCCAAAGATAACAGCATTTGCTATTAATGGAGGATCGCGGGTTCTGATAAGTTCGGATAAAGGGGAAACATGGAAAAGGTCCTTGGTTTCAGATCAGCTGCCATTTTTGCGCTTCCTAAAACTAGGATTCACCTCAGACCAGAATGGTTACCTAATCGTTACAGGAGATAAAACGATGAGTAGTGAGGCGCACTTTATTTTTAAAACGAACGATGGTGGTCAGTCATGGTCCAGCACCGGGCCAGTAAAAGACGTCTATTCCTTGGTGACGGATGGGGGTTTTGTTAGCGATCAATTAGGGTTTATGTCTTTTGGCGAATTGCGTTACGAAGATCAGCCTGCTGTTCCAAATCTATACCGGACTGCTGATGGTGGAGCGAACTGGGAACGAGTTGAGGTTCCGATACCGGCAGAATATCAAGGTTACTTTACGATAGCAGAGATACCTACCTTTAACGGAACAGAGGGAATTATGTTAGTAAACCAGGGACCAGATGGGGATTATTTGGGCGGAAAGGTATTGGCCAAGTTTACTTCACAAGATCAAGGGAAAACGTGGTCGTTTGCTGGATTGGTTGATCCAGAAGGGGTGCTTGGCGCGAAATAATTTGGAGGAAACTTAAATGAAAAGTGCAAACCCATATGTATTTATAAACAATTGTTTGCAAGTAATGGAATATTACAAGGATTTATTTAGGTTACTAAATTATCAAAATTAAGTACAAAATGATGGAATTAGCCGCCATTTATAAATTTCAGTATAGTTCTTGTTCCCTTTTCAAAAAATAAAAAAGCTGGAAAGGGGAGATAGAATGTTTACCGATGAAAATACTCATGATTTTGTCCAGCAGCCGCTTATGTCAACCGGTACCACAGAGCCAGGTTTTTCAATTAATAATGAGAAGCCCAAACAAGAGGTTAAACCGAGAATTGGTGAAAAAATCATAGGAGATGATGGACATGAAAACAAAGGATGATTTTCAAAAAGGTGCAAAAGTCACCAACGACAATCAAATTTATGGGACCCCTAATAGCAAGAGCAAGAATGGGACCGGCGATTCGCCAAATGATAATGGCGGCAGGACGAAAGGGATCCCTAACAATTGATTAATCTGCCAAGAGTATCTTGGTTGATTTTTTGATTGACTGGATTTTTGGAGTAGTAGAACCGGGCTGCGGAGATGACTTTTTTGGTTACTTTCTAGTAAAACGGTACTTCGGACATTTTGGTGATGTTTACAATGGGTTTTGTCCGAAGTTAGCCAGTCTTCGGACATTTTTATGATGATACCGTTCAGTTTTGTCCGAAGTAAGTCAGTCTTCGGACATTTTGGTGATGTTTACACTGAGTTTTGTCCGAAGTTAGCTGTCTTGCGGATATTATTCGTTTTTAAAAACGATTTTGTCCGCAGGCTGCTACTACTTACTTCTTAATAAAAGAATCAATCGTTTGTGCTACCTTCGTTGCCGTGGCGATGCTATCCCAATGAAGGTTATGCGAGCCCCCGTCAAAATCTACATAGGTAACCTGAGCTGACGATTCTGACAACAGAGTTTTTAATTGATCTTGTGTTGGTTTTGGGAAAAGTACATCATCTGATCCCCATAACACAAGAACATTACCAGTCATTTTCTTAATCCCATCGACATTATCAAAATGGCGGGCACCGTTGAAAATACTTTTCCAGCAATGAAGGGGAATCTGTGAAGCATGGGCTAACGTGGCGTCTCTGAAGCTAGCGTCTTCATTCGTACTTCCCGCCCATTCTTTAATGAAGGCTTCTGGCATCTCAGCGTGATCTGGCAAAGTATTCAGTCCGGGATATCCGTCCTCAGTTCCGTCGCCAAAAAGAATCCAAGCTATGGCTTCATTATCATCATTTACTAAAGGGCTAGTAGCGATGAGGGTTGATGATAGCACTCTTTCAGGAATATGTACGTTTAGTTTTTGTGTAATCAAAGACCCCAGTGAGTGGCCGACGATATGGGCACGTTCCAAACCTACGGCATCCATAAAGGCAATCACATCCTGAGTATGGAGATCTACTGTGTAGCGGTTCTCGTCAGTTTCCGGTTTATCGGAAAAACCATGTCCGCGTAATTCTGGGACGAAGCAATGGAATCCTTTCTCAGCCATCAATGGAGCTATCTGAGACCAGGACACACGGCTGTCTGTTGCGCCATGAAGAAATAGAATAGGGGCGCCATCACCATGACCGCATTCTGTGTATGCTAGGGTGACGCCAGTGGAAAGCTTTACTTTTTTACCTGTCCATTTCATCTCCTGATACTCCGTATATGATTTCAACATGTGGTTCCTCCTCAATAAAATATATAATATGAACAAAACTATTATATGAGACAATATGCCGGTAAATGAGTCATCTTCGCCAAAATCGACCAGTAATAAGTACCTGAGTTTGAAAGATTCTAAGTAAAAAAAGCCCAGATTGCTCTGAGCTTTTTTGGATATTTTCATTTTCGGAACCACCTAATAAAGATTAGGGTCATTTCACTGTGTTTGAAAAATAAACGGAGAAATTCCGTTTAAAATGGGAAATACCCATATTTCCTCAAAAATAAAGGGAGGTTTTCCGCTTATATGATCAAAATCCTTGGATTTTGCCTTATTTAAAGCAGTTAATCGGAATTTTTCCGCTTAAATCGGCTTCTTAAGCCTTCTTTACATACCTTAGCCGGAAATTCTCCGCCTATGAATCTCATATCTACCCGAAAATGAGTAATAAACAATAACTGAGCTAAAGATTAAGTATGAATCAAAGTCCCATTTAATGCCGCAATATACCGATCCGCAGACTTCTGAACCGACGATTTCGCATCCTCTTGAACAATGCCGTGAAAGGCATTATACAATCTATCAAATTGGAAATCTTTTACCGTGTCCGCGATCTGGCGTACTTTAGCTGCAGGCAGTGGGATCAGATTAGGATAACTGTACATAAAACTGACCCATTTCCTGTCGGCCACCACTTGAATGATATCCCCTGTTAGAAGTATTCCCTTCCCGTCATTGGCTTTTTTCCATTCCAAAACAGCCCCGCCTTTAAAATGTCCGCCCAGACGGTGGATCACCAACCCCTCATGCAATTGGAGGGATTCGCCTGACCAAAAAATAATCCTGTCACTTGGTCTCATGACCCATTCGCGGTCATCTTCATGGATATAAACAGGCACATCAAAAGCCTCGGCCCATTCAACTTGCGTCGAGTAATAATGAGGATGGGAGAGAGCAATGGCATTGATACCGCCCAATTCGTTTACCTTCGCAATTGTCCGTTCATCAATATAAGTGATACAATCCCACAATAAATTGAAGCCTTCGTTTTGGACAAGATAGGCGGTTTGTCCGATTCCAAGCTTTGGCGTCGTTATAATGCTGAATAAGCCTGGTTCTTCTAAATGAAACATGTTTTTATATTCGCCATTCACCAATTTCTCCAAGGAAGTCCAAGATTGCCCATTCGGATTCACATACTGGCGCTCTTCATTACAAATTGTACATTGATCCGGTTCCGCTTCTGAACGTTCATACTGGACCCCGCAAGTCTCACAAATGTAATTTTTCATAACTCTCCCAACCCTTCCAAAATATGTATCTATCTAAAGTCATCATAACAAATTATAGATGTATTAGGAAGCAGGGAAATGTTCCATGCTTTCGATACTACAACAGTACTATTTTCAAAAAGGGATTGGCTGTCATGGCATTGAAGGGAGATTCATCCATATAATTGTTCTACACCATTATTGAAGGGGGATTGGTTTCATGAATCAACAAACCTTGATATTGGATTTGGATGATACGCTGATTCATTGTAATAAGTACTTTAAGGAATCCAAGAACAAGTTCGCGTTTGTGATGCGGAAATGGTTTAAGAATCTATCCAAAGAAGAGCTAATGAGGAAGAAAACCGAACTTGATATTAAGAATGTTGAGGAGCATGGCTTGCATTCCATAAATTATCCGGTTTCCCTCGTGGAAACATACCTTTATTTTTGTAAAAAATATAAAAAGAAGCTTGATAATAAGAAAATTGAGCAAATTCGTCAAATTGGCCAAAGTGTATTCGAACGAAAAGTGGAGCCGTTTCCTCATACCTTTGATGTATTGCATAAGCTTCAAAATGATGGGCATCGACTATGCCTGTTTACTGGCGGAGATGTGGCCAACCAGCTTCGAAAGATTAATCAATTAAATCTGGAGCCATTCTTTACGGACGGGGTGTTCATTTTTGAAAAAAAGGATAAACAGGCTTTAAAGAAGGTGCTCTACGAGCTGAAGGCAGACAAGAAGTTTACATGGATGATAGGAAATTCCATGAGAACCGATATTATACCGGCAATTGAATTGGGCATCAATGCCATCCATATCCCGTCAGAAATTGAATGGAGCTATAATGTGATGGATGTCGAAATCGAACCGAGTGGCACTTTTGCACAACTGCCGTCACTTCAGGAGTTACCTGGCTATCTACAGGAGCATTGTTTTCAATTTGGGAGTAAAGAAACATCCCCTGCCTCATGAATATTTTTTCTATATATGTCAATGGTAAATAGTAGAAAAGTGTTGAAAGTTTTAGCAGAAAAATTTAAAATTAACCTAGGATAAAAGATAAGATGCTTTTGTCTTAAGTAAGGATGATTTTGTTTGGATAAGAAACAAGTT
The DNA here is from genome assembly GCF_055381825.1 of Neobacillus sp. B24. Taxonomy (NCBI): domain Bacteria; kingdom Bacillati; phylum Bacillota; class Bacilli; order Caryophanales; family Bacillaceae; genus Neobacillus; species Neobacillus sp. B24. The sequence continues at coordinate 2,615,973 of NZ_AP035777.1, forward strand.
CAAATGGACCTGGCAAGTTATATCGGCAGAACACTTCGTGAGAATTTCGGTAAAGGACCTGAATCTGTTTTTGTTTCATTAAACGAAAATGTATTAACGGTGTATTTACGAAACTTTATTTCTCCTATGGAAAATGTACTGCTGGAGCAGCGAGAAGAAATGTTGGTTCAGAGGACTAGAGATATTTTGATGGGGACCCTGATACCCGAAATAAAAGCGTACATCCATATCCTCACTGGGGTGGAAGTGAAAGAATTTTATTATGACTGGGGTTTGCATAATAATAGCGGTGTGTTTGTCTGTATTGGGTTAAATACTGCTGAAGTTAATCTGAATGTTGACTACCGAGGCAAAAAAGAGGTCGAGGAACGGGTTCGGATCATTAGTATTCAAGCCCAAAAAGAGCCTGAGGAGATTTTCTCGTTTTTATTAAATGACAGAACGTTGGTCGTTATCCGAAAAGGCATATTCGTTCCGATAGAAAAAGAACTAATCATGTTAGGGAATTCCGAGACGTTAAAGTTGGCGAAGCGAAATCTTGAGAAACGATTGCTGCAGAATAAAGGCAATTTTGGTGACATTCTTCAATCAAAAGTAATAGATATTTTTGTGGATTGGGATTTTCAGTTAGACAAAAGTGCTATCGTCCTCATTTTATCTCCAACAACATAAAGGCGGAAGTGAGTTAGACAATTGCGATTGAGCTAAACACAAGCCAAGATGGGATGTCTATTCCTGTCTTGGCTTTTTTTATAGACTATTTATTAATGGACCATAAGGGGAAAGGAACTGAAGAGAGAGATGAACAGTCCTGTAGAAAATATTAAAAGTGAAAAGCAATTGTTATTGAAAAAATATGCTGATGAAAGGATTAGCAACAATGAAGTCCTAATTGACCAAAATCAGGATGCGATTTTTTATTTAGATTTGGATGGGTACTTGGTCAAAGTGAACCCGGCGTTTGAAACATTGACAGGCTATACGGCAAAAGAAGCTATACAGTTGAAGATGCAAAAGTTTTTTTCGCTCGATTGCCTCGAAAAATTGTACCACCACTTTTTAAAGGCCACGCTGGGCAGGCTGCAAAACTTTGATTGCCAAATACAAACCAAAAGCGGATCGCTGATTGAAGTGAATATTACCAATATTCCCATCAGCACTGAAAATCAAATTATCGGTATTTGTGCCGTGGCAAGGGATATCAGCCATTTGAAGAAAAAGAAAGCGGAAGTTAGAAAAATGGAAGAATTCCACCGAGTATTAACTGAAAATGTGCTCGATGTAATTGTTTGTACGAACTTGCTGGGGAAAATTGTCTATATTTCTCCTTCTTGTGAAATGATTTCCGGTTATAATGCTGAGGAGGTTGTAGGCCAATCTTATTTTGACCTAATCTATCCTGACGATTTAGAACTTGCCAACGCGGAGCGCACGTTGTTATTAAATGATTTGGAGAACATCCGCAGTAAATATCGGATTCTCAAAAAAGACGGTGATTTTGTTTGGGTCGAAGCACTTTGCAAGCCGATTGTCGACCCGGAAACTGGAGAAGTAGTCGAAGTTTTAACCGTAATCAGGGACATAACCGAACGAATTAAGGCGGAGGAGGATTTGTGGAGCCGGAAACGGGCATTTCGGGACTTGGTCGAACATTCACCAGATGCGGTTATCATTACTGATTTCAATGACATTCTCTTTATTAATGAAACGGGGTTCCAGTTATTGGGTGCAGAAAAAAGTGACGACATTCTTGCTAAGCGATTCCTTGATTTCATTCATCCGGAGGATCATCGTAAGGCAAGGAACATGATTGAAACCGTTCATAGCAACGAGACTGTCGATTTTCATGACTATAAAATTACAAAGTTAGACGGTTCGGTGTTCGTTGCGGAAATCAAAGGAATTCCGACATATTTTCAAAATCAAACAGCCCAGCACATTATTATTCGTGATGTTACAGAACGGAAGAAAACTCAAGAGATCCTGCTTCATTCTGAAAAACTGTCGGTTGCCGGGCAGTTGGCGGCGGGTATTGCCCATGAGGTGCGAAATCCGTTAACAGCGATTAAAGGATTCCTTCAATTAATGGAGACGCAGATGGAGAACAAAACGTACCTGGAAATCATCCAGTCGGAGATAGAGAGAATTGAACTGATTTTAAGCGAACTTTTGGTCCTTTCCAAACCTCAAGAGTCAAAGGTGGAAACAGTTGATTTAATGGTATTGATTGAAGAAATTAAAACGTTGATCGATACTCAGGCTATCATGAACAACGTTCAAATTAATATTAAAAGCGATTGTATCAAGCTGCCGATCAATTGCGATAGTAATCAATTAAAACAGGTATTTATCAATTTTTTAAAAAATGCGATTGAAGCCATGCCGGAAGGTGGTACTGTAACCGTTGAAGTGAAACAGCTATGTTCCGATAAGGTGAAAATCTTTTTCAAGGATACCGGAGTCGGCATTCCGCAGCACCTGTTGAAGCGAATCGGCGAGCCGTTCTTTACGACCAAGGAAGGCGGAACAGGGCTGGGAATTATGATTTCCAAGCAGATAATCGAAAACCATCACGGCAGCTTACATATTTGGAGTGATGACAAGGGAACGATTATTGAGGTCATTTTGCCAGTGAAGTTTGACCACGTGGATTAGGCGGAAATTTGGTTTCGCATTTTCTGGAAATTAATTTTTGGAATTCTATTAGCCTTTCTTGGTCTGTTGTTTTGTATATTCTTTCATTAGATTAGCAAGTTCTCATGATAATGATGTTACTTATTAAAAAAAATTTTTAGTTAACAATAAGGTAATAAATTATCATGAAAGGTACCTCTTGATGGAAAAAGAATACCAAGATGATTCCTGGTCACAATTCCCTTCCATAACGGTACGGTACATACCAGTATTATGGAAATTTTGGCTTAGTCATGGTTTAGCACTAATTTGGATGCTGGGATCCATTTTGATATCCATTCCATGGGTTATGGAATTAGGCGAGCTTGTGTCAATACCAGCAGCCATTGCCATCATCACCGGAATTGCTTATATACCCGGCTATTTAAATGCGTTCCTCGTGGTCAGTTTACTATTCGACCGCCAGCCTAAATTTAAAATCTTGTATCCAAAAGAACCTATATCCATTTTAATCGCTTGCCGGAATGAGGAGAAGGGAATTGTCGACACCCTTAAACAAATTGCCAAACAGGATTACCATGGAAAAATTCATGTTTATGTCATCGATAACAATTCTACTGACAGAACGGCTGAAGTGTCAAAGCAGTTAAGTGTGGAATTGGGATTGAATGTTACGGTTCTTTTTGAAAAAAAACCCGGGAAAAATTTTGCTTTAAATGCGGGTCTGCACCATGTTAAAACGAAGTACGTCATAACGCTGGATGCCGATACGCTGCTTCATCCTCAAGCGATTCGCCGCTTGGTGGCAAGGATGGCATCTTCACCAAATAATGTGTGCGCCATCGCTGGGGCAGTCCTTGTCCGCAACAGCCGGGATGGCTGGCTGGCCCGCATCCAGGAATGGGATTATTTTTTGGGGATTGCGTCGATTAAACGACTGCAAGGGCTATACCAGGGAACCCTTGTCGCCCAAGGAGCCTATAGCCTTTACCTTACGGATGTCATTCGGGAGGTAGGGGGCTGGCCGGATGCGATTGGCGAAGACATCGTGCTGACATGGGCGTTCCTTGAAAATAATTATAAGGTTTATTTTGAGCCCTCCGCTATTGCTTTTACAGATGTTCCAACACAGATTAAACACTTCGCCCGCCAGCGCAGCCGCTGGGCGAGGGGGATGCTTGAAGCTTTGAAACGGGTCAAGCCATGGCAGCAGCCGATGATTTTCACCCGCTATTTAACTGGATCCAACCTGGTGATGCCTTACCTCGATGTGGTCTATACGTTCGTTTGGATTCCCGGACTTATCTTAAGTTTCTTTGGGTATTTTTGGATTGTGGGTCCACATACACTCTTTGTTTTGCCGCTTACCTTGCTGACCAACTATATTTTACTTCGTTATCAGAAAGGTATTTTTAAAACCTTGAATTTACGAATTCGGAAAAATTGGTTCGGATTTATCCTATATGTGTTATGTTATCAAGTGATTATGGCACCGATTTCTGTTTGGGGATACATGCAAGAGCTCATGCATTTGCGCAGGGTTTGGAAGTGATAAGGGATTTTTCAAAAACATTTTGAAAAATCTCTTTTTTGTTTGCGGGCAAAGCAGTAAAATGAATAGGCGGAAGGGGGAAATTATTTGCCTAAACGACCTATCATCTACCTCTCTATTTTTCTCTTTTTTTATCATTCATCAAATACGCTGATTGGGACATTTCTACCATTGTATTTTCAGGATCAAGCTTTGTCAGGAACTGAAATTGGCTGGCTGATGGCAGTTGGTCCGTTAACGTCACTATTTTTCCAACCGTTTTTCGGTTATATGAGTGATAAATACAAAACCATCAAAACAATGTTGTTTATCTGTTTGGCGGGAGTCCTCATTAGCAGCTTAGTTATGTTTCAGGTTCACGGATTCTTGCTGCTCCTGCTAGTATGCGGGGTCTTTTTTTCATTGTTTATTCCAATCGGGGCACTGGGTGACAGTCTGGCGCTCAACACCGCTCAAACGGTGGGTTCTTCGTTTGGGAGAATCAGAATGTGGGGCTCGGCCGGATTTGCGGTCACTTCGTTTATCGGCGGACAAATTCTTTTGAAAATTGGTATTGGTAATCTGATGTACCCTTATCTATTGTTTTCTTTGCTAACGTTTGTGATTTGCTGGAAATTAACAGATGTAAATGTCCCAGGTGATCCTGTGAATTTCAAAGGGGCCGTTTCGGCGGTGCTTCAACCGCGATTTGTCGTGTTTCTACTATTGATCATGTTTATTACGATTGGTCATCGGACAAATGATATTTTTTCAGGTTTATATATTAACGAATTGGGTGGAGATGAATCACTAGTAGGGCTGTCGTGGTTTGTCGGTGTTACCTGCGAGGCGATGATCTTCTTGTATAGTCCAATCTGGCTTCGTTGGTTGAATGAAATGATCTATATGATTATTGCTGCTACTTTATATGGTTTAAGGTGGATATTGATTTCGGCTGCTTCATCTCCGATGGAAGTAGTTTGGCTACAGGCGATGCATGGCCTTACATTTGGTGTATTTTATTTGTGTGCTTTCCAATATGTGACCAGTTATTTTCCTGCTAAATTTCGTTCGACCGGCCAACAGGTGTTTATTTCGGTGTTTTTCGGACTCTCGGGTATCATCGGTTCACTTGGAGGCGGGATGGTTCTTGATCATTTTAGCGGTGAGGACTTGTACGTGGATATAGGTTTTAGCGCCTTTGCCGGCTGCGTCGGGCTAGTGTTGTATCATACTTTTATGAATAAAAATAAGATTGGGGTTTCCTTTAGGTGATGGGTGAACCTCATCTTGCGGATAGAGGACAAACTTCTTTGAAAAAATAAGCGGAGTGTCCTCAATAATCGTTGTTGAGGACAGAACTCACCGAAAAACTGAGGGAAGTGTGCTCAATAAGGCTCCTTGAGGACAGTACTCAACCAAAAACTGAGTAAAGTGTCCTCAATAAGGCCTCCTTGAGGACAGAACTCAATCAAAAACCGACTGAATTGTCCTCAATAAACAAATATGACAAAGGGGAGAATACATATGCGAACAGAAGGTTTAATACAAGTAACCGGGGGAAAAGTGTATTATCAGAAATACGACAAGGGAACGGGCAGGACACCGGTCATCGTGCTCCACGGTGGTCCGGGATCCTCTTGTTATTCTCTTGAATGCTTGCAGGCACTCCAAGAAGACCGTCCCGTCATTCTGTATGACCAATTGGGCTGTGGTAGATCCGACCGGCCAAATGATACCTCATTATGGCATGTAGACCGCTTTGTTGAAGAGTTAGGTCAAATCAGACAAGCTCTAAACCTTGATGAAGTACATATTCTAGGCCATTCCTGGGGGACAACGCTAGCAGCAGCGTATTGTTTAACGAAGCCGGAAGGTGTGAAGAGTGTTATTTTTTCGAGCCCATGCTTAAGTGCTCCGTTATGGGAGCAGGATCAAAAACGCAATCTGAAAAAATTGCCTGCGGAGGTTCAGGAAATTATCGAACGTTGCGAGGAAGAAGGTACCACTGATTCAGAGGAATTCGAACAGGCGATTGAGGTATTCGCAAAGGAATTTGTTTGCCGAATCGAGAGACCGGAGCATCTAAAGCTTAACAGGCATTACCGAAATCCTGAAATCTACAATATTATGTGGGGGCCATCGGAATTTACCGTAAAAGGTAACTTAAAAGAATTTGATTGTACAGGTCGATTGAATGAAATTACCTGGCCGACGCTATACACCTGTGGACGCTATGACGAGGCTACACCAGAATCAACGCAATATTTCAGCAGTCTTACTTCGGATTCAACCTTCCATGTGTTCGAAAACAGCGCCCATATGCCGTACATCGAGGAACCCGAAGAGTACTTGCGAGTGGTTCGTGAATTTTTAACATCCATTGATCCCCGATAATCTCTTTTTTAAAAAATCCATTCGGAACATGTCCCGGGTGGATTTTTTGGTGAACAAGCCAATTTCAGTTTACATAAGACTATTATTTTTTAAAAAACTATTTTGAAGGAAATAAAAAGTTCTCGTCGAATTACTTATAGAAATACGTATATAAGAGGGATTATTATGAAAATATGGGGCCAAATATCGCTTGTGTCCATTTCCATATTATTTACTGTCTATCAATGGATGGTGCATCATCGTCCGTTATATACGATAGATTTTTTTATTTTTACATTGATTGCATGGTTAGTTGGCTGGCAATACGATCGGGCACGCTTTTTTGAAAAAAAAGCCCGGGCCAGCGAGGATAGTTATAAACAGTTGCTCGATGCGATGCCAGAGACAATTTTTATATATCGTGACAATTTAATTCTTTATGGGAATAAGGCTGCATTGGCAATGGTAGGTGCTAGCAGCCTGGATGAAGTTATAGGCCGATCTGTATATGAATTCCTAGACCAACAGTATGTGGAGCGGTTACGGGAAAGAATTAAGCTAATTAAGAAGGAAAAACGGCCTTTAACAAACTTGGAATATAAACTGAAACGGCTTGATGGGACTAAATTTTTCTTCGAGGCATCGCCCTTATTGATTGTTTATGGAGGAAAAGAGTCGATTCTGGTTGTCGGTAAGGACATCACCGAACGGAGAGAACAAACCGACCGGCTGCTGCAAAAATCGGAAAAATTAGCATTGCTTGGCCAGATGGCGGCGGGTATTGCCCATGAAATTCGCAACCCGCTCACGTCAATTAAAGGCTTTATTCAGTTATTTAAACACAATCAGCTTAAGGAAGAATATTATGATATTGTTTTATCGGAGCTTGACCGAATTAATGACATTGTTGGTGAATTTCTTGTTCTTGCCAAACCGACGGCAGCCGTTTTTACTGAACTTGATGTGAAAACTCTAATTAGGGATGTCGTGACCCTTTTTAACACGCAATCGATTATGAGCAATGCCCAAATTTTTGTAGAGTTTGACGGCGAGCTGCCAAAGGTCAACGGTGAAGAGAACCAGCTTAAACAGGTGTTTCTCAATCTTTTAAAAAATGCGGTCGAGGCAATGCCGAATGGCGGTAATATTGATGTTAAGGTAAGGGTGGAGGAAGAAGGGAAAATTTCAGTTCGAGTTAGTGACCAGGGAGTCGGCATTCCCGAGGAAAGACTTCCAACACTCGGTGAGCCGTTTTATACAACAAAGGAAAAAGGCACCGGCTTAGGATTGATGACCTGTTTTAAAATTATTGAAAGCCATAACGGTGAATTAAAGATTTACAGCGAGGTTGGTAAAGGAACGACGGTTGAGGTGACGATGCCAAGTATTACACAGCCGCTGTTGAAAAAGGAATTGAGCTATTCATAGATTGATCTTACCGGACATGCTAATGCAGCATGTCCGGTTTTTTTATCAGACTTTTGTTGTATAAAATATCATTCTATTTGGTATATTTTAAGTAATGCAGCTCCTGTAAAATTAAGTAAAAGGTATAAAAATATAGATTGGTATAAAGATTATTGCTATAATGTTCTAGTGCAATTTTGGTGGTGTAAAAAAAAGGAAATTAATGCAGTATTTAGTGGGGGTTCATTTATGGGGAAAAATAAATATGTACTATGGGGGCTTGTGATTACAACCCTTATTTCGGCACTTGATGCCAATATTATGCAGACGGCTAGTCCGACAATCGTGAAGCAGCTCGGTGGCAGTGAACTGTTTGCCTGGATTTTTGTTGTCTACATGCTGGCGAGTACTGTAACCGTACCGCTGTACGGAAAACTGGCGGATATGTATGGACGGAAAAAGCTTCTAATGATTTCGGTGGCTATGTTTACGATTGGATCCATTCTTTGTGGCATGGCGAATTCGATGGTCCAGCTTGTCATTTACCGAGGCGTTCAAGGTCTCGGTGCGGGTGGGATGGCTCCATTGTCCATGATTATAGTTGGGGATTTATTCTCTATTGAAAGGCGAGGGAAAATTCAAGCTGTGTTTAGCAGTATTTGGGCAATTTCTTCGATTGTAGGTCCTGTTTTGGGGGCATTTTTTGTTGAGACATTAACCTGGGAGTGGATTTTTTACATTAACATTCCAATTGGAATTGCCACTGTGCTTTGCTTGCTGCCTTATAAGGAACAGATGGAATTTAAGAAAACGTCCATCGATTATAAAGGATTTTTTCTGTTTGGGACTTCGATTACGTTATTACTGCTGGCCACAAACGTCACTGAGCCGTTGTGGTATATAGTCTTTGGCATAATTGGGTTGATTGTGTTTGCGCTGGTAGAGCGAAAGGAAGCCAATCCGTTTCTATCCGTTTCCTTGTTTAAAAATAAAGGGATCTTTAGAGCGAATTTATTTATGCTTTTTTATTGTTTGTCCTTTTTCGGAACATCGAATTATATTCCGTTATTCCTGCAAGAAGGCTCCAATATGAGCATTTATAAAAGCGGACTGATTCTGCTTAGTATTTCAGGCGGGTGGATGTTCGGAAGCACGCCAGCAGGAAACTGGATTATCCGGTTTGGTTATAAAAAGCTTTTTGTGGCAGGAAGTTTTATAACGGCCCTTTCTGGTGTGTCACTGTATTTATTTATTGAACAGTTATCTTATACGAATTTGTTTATTATTCTTACCCTTCAAGGTTTCTCGTTTGGTCTGTTGTTTGCAGTCGGAACGATTGCCGTACAGGAATTTGCCGAGCCGGGGATAAAAGGTTTGTCCACTTCACTGCAAATGTTTGTCCGTAACATCGGAACGTCGATTGGTGTTACCGTCATGGGGGTAATCATGAACCAGGCGGCCAACGTTGTAGTGGGGATGCAAAATGTATTCCTGTATGCGTTAATTTTGAGCATCGTTACAGTTTTCTTAAGCTTTCTAATACCGGATGAGTCGAGTGTATTGGTTGCGGAGAGTGCTTCTTAAGAAAGTCGTACGGGGGATGGCTGCATAATTACTAAATAATATTGTAATGCCGAGCATGGATCCACATCGCTCGGTATTTTTATTTTATAGATAATTCCATTACCTATTTATGGAATATCAAAGACAAATCTGCCGTGGAACACAGCCAAAATGTCTTTGAAACGGGTTCTTAAGGACAATAAGCCTTTAAAAAGAGGTGGAATTGTCCTTGATATTCCTTTTTCTGGATTATCAAGGACAAAACAGTACCAAAAAACAGCCGAAATGTCTTTAATAAGGCTTCTTAAGAACAAAACACCATTAAAACCGACTGAAAATGTCTTCGATATACCTAATTCTGGAAAAAATGGTGAGAAATTTTTTGGTGGAAACCACCTCATTCCCAGGACATAAAGACATCTTCACAAGCAACTTATAATCGTTGTTTAATCAATCTTATCCTCCGGACTTCTAACATCCGGCGTGACCGGTGTCAGCTCCTCCGATGCCTCTGTTCCAAATTGAGGGCGAGGTTGAATCTGGCTATGTCTAGTGGTTTGTTTCTGATCCTTTACCACAAGAAACTTATGAAAGAAGTATTCAAACCCTGCTACCGCCAGTGCTGAAATTAACGAAGCAGAGAAGAGGTCATCTTCAATCGTCAGTGCACGGCCCATGAACCAAACAACCAAAAACGTTAAAGCAAAATCAGCAGCGGTCGACAACAAATTATTGGCAGCACGCAGCAGTAATAAATCCCCCAAAATATAACTGACAAGTCCCAAAACAGCAGAGATTAACACCACATCGGCAAAGCTGAAATCATAAAACATACCGAGAATAATACCTAACGCAACTAGACAAGCAATAAATTTAATTGCCACCCTTAGAACATGCTGCATTAAAAATCAGCCTCCTTTTTTGGATAGTTTGCCCAATTTGCACTGTATATACATACTAATGGGTGTCAGGCACCCTTTTCCCATGGTGTCTGACACCCAATCTCATTAAATAACTTACAAAAAGTAATTGACATTACCTCAATTACATATATAATAATGGTTAATTAATATAAATCCGATAAAACTAATATGAATTATGGGTAAAGAGGGTGAAAGGGATGTTTCTTCACATTTCAAATGTAAATAAGATATTCTCCAATCAAAATTCGACTAGTACGGTTTTGTCCAATATAAATCTTGAAATCAAAGAGGGAGAATTTGTATCGATTCTTGGGCCATCAGGTTGTGGGAAATCTACCTTGCTTTCCATCGTGGCCGGTCTTACTAAACCAAGTGGAGGAGAAATTCTTCTCAACGGTCAGAAAATCACTAAGCCTGGAAAAGACCGTGGAATGGTATTCCAGCAGGCTGCCTTATTCCCTTGGCTGAACGTCGAGGAAAATGTCATGTTTCCATTACGAAAAGAGATGAAAAAGGCGGAAGCACGGGAAGTGGCTCATCGCTTTCTTAAGATGGTGCAGTTAAGCAACTACACTAAGCATTCGGTCCATGAGCTTTCAGGCGGAATGCAGCAACGGGTGGCGATTGCCCGGGCACTGTCAATGAACCCAACGGTGCTGTTAATGGATGAACCATTTGGCGCCTTGGATGAGCAGACTCGATCCCGACTGCATCATGAACTGGAGAAAATTTGGCTTGAAACCCGGAAAACAATTCTGTTTGTGACTCATAGCATCAGCGAGTCTATTAAATTATCAGACCGAATTATTGTTATGGGAACAAGACCAGGAATCGTTCTTGAAGATATCCAAGTCAAAATTCCTAGACCGAGAGCAAATCATCCGCAAATGGTCGCAAAATTAGAAGAGAAGATTATGGGATTGTTACAATCCGAGATTGATAAAGTGGTGAAAGAGGAACTGGCATATGCAGCAAACAATTAAACGCATCATTTTCTTTGCCCTGCTGCTAATAGGCTGGCAGGCTGCAGTAAGAATCTTTGAAGTATCACCGTCACTGATGCCGGCGCCGACAGACGTCATTGGGGAACTTGGCAAAGGTTTCGCTGACAAAACGTTAGTGTACGATGTATTGGCAAGTTTTAGAAGGCTGGCAATCGGGCTCGCGGCAGCTATCGTAATTGGTGTCGGTTTGGGGATTCTTTTAGCAAAAAATAAAACAGCTGATGAAACGCTGGGCACGATGGTGTTGGCCCTGCAAAGTGTACCAAGTATCGTCTGGCTCCCGATTGCGATTATGTGGTTTGGACTAAATGAAAAGGCGGTTACCTTCATCGTCATCCTTGGAGCGACTCTTGTTATCACCATCAATATGCGAATGGGGATAAAGAACGTTTCACCGCTTTACATAAGAGCGGCTCAAACGATGGGGTCAAAAGGGATTGACTTATTTGTAAAGGTTATTTTTCCAGCGTCAATTCCTTACGCCGTGACAGGAATCAGACTTGGCTGGGCATTTGCCTGGCGGGCACTTATGGCCGGGGAGATCCTAAGCACCGGACCGGGGCTTGGATATACGTTGAAGTATGCATCTGATTTCGGCAACATGAAGATGGTCATTGGGATTATGATCATCATTGGAGTAATTGGTACGATTGTGGATATCCTTTTCTTCCAGCGTGTGGAGAAAAATGTGCTGCGCCGCTGGGGTTTGGAAACAAATAATTAATTTTTAAAAAGAGGGGAAAAAAGATGAAGAAACAATCAGCAATTATTAGTTTCATATTTTTATTGATTATCGGAGCGTTAGCTGGCTGCGGCAGTACTGATAAGGCAAGCTCTGGCAGTGAAAAAGCTGCGAAAAAAGTAGTGATTGGGTACTTCCCAAATATCGATCATGCACCAGCGATGGTCGCTCGTGAAAAAGGTCTTTATGAAAAAGCCTTAGGTAAAGATGTGAAAGTGGAATACAAAACATTCCCTGACGGCGGTGCTTTCATGACTGCGTTAAAAACCGGTGATATCGATGCTGGTTTGGTTGGACCTGGACCAGTTATGAATAACTTTACCAATGGTGCTGATGTGAAAATTATTGCCGGAGCATCTTCTGGCGGTACAGCGATTGTTGCCAGCCAAAAGAGCGGCGTGAATTCAGTTGAAGATTTCGGCGGAAAAACCTTCATCACTCCAGGTGTAGGCTGCACACATGACGTTCAAATGGAAACATTTTTACAAGATTACGGTGTAAGTTCTGCCCGTATTGGTGGTACGTTGAAGCACGTAACCGGCAACCCTGCTCAATATGCTAACATGTTTGAATCTGGAAAGGTTGATTTGGCTGCCGTACCAGAACCTTGGGCTTCTCAGTTAGTGAAGGATGTCGGCGCGAAAATCATCGTAGACAGCTCAAAAATTTCTTACGGAAAAACATTGCCTAATACTATCCTAGTTTCCAGCGGTAAGACAATTAAAGCAGATAAAGACCTGATTGAAAAGATTGTTAAAGCACAGGATGAAGCGATTGCTTTTATCGGGGAAAATCCTGAAGAGGCAAAAGAAATCACAATCAAGGCTATTAAGGACATTACCAAGCAAGAACTAGATAAAGACGTTATCGACAATGCTTGGAAAAATATCCGCTTCACCTCTGAAGTAAATAAAGAGGTGATCCAAGAATTTGCTAATTCTTCTGTTGAATTGAAATTCTTGAAAGAGCAGCCTGATTTTGCTGCATTAATTGATACTTCATTTATTAACTAAAAAGAATAGAGGGTGCTGGGCGAGTTGGCTCGGCACCTTTTTTATAAGGTGGTATGCTTCCTAATGAAAAAGTGGCTTTTGGTTCTGTTTTGTGCAATTGTTTTGACGGCTTGTACCGAAAAAAAGGAAGAGGTTGTCTTTCCGCTAGAGATGAAGGTAGAGAAGTTTGCAGGAGTTAATCAAAATGGAGCGCCTATCACTTTATCAAATTTAAAAGGTAAGGTTTGGGTGGCGGATTTTGTGTTTACCAATTGTGATACGGTATGCTCGCCGATGACTGCGAATATGGCTGAACTCCAGCGGAAGTTGGCGGCTGAAGGTGTTGACGCTCGGTTAGTTTCTTTCAGTATCGACCCGGAGCAGGATTTGCCCGAGGTATTAAAGGATTACGCCAGCGGGGTGCAGGCTGATTTTTCGAACTGGGACCTGATAACGGGGTATGACCAAGAATTTATCGAAAGCTTCGCTAATAAGTCTTTCATGGCTCCAGCAGCAAAACTTGAAGGATCAAACCAGTATGTTCATAGTACTTCCTTCTATTTGGTCAATCAGGATGGAGTCGCGGTTCAGAAATATGAAGGGGCGTCCGAGACGCCATATGAGCAGATAATTAAGGATATTAAATCGCTTCAATAAAGTTTTAAGGGTAACCCATTATTGGAATGGGTTACCCTTTCTTTGTTATTTCTTTGCTTCCCGAGCCGCTTTTTTTCTTGCCTTCTTGCTAAGGCTTGTTTCTGAACCGAATTCGGTGTCAGCTTTTTTGCTGCCTGTGTGTGGTTGATTTCGATTGTCATTACGGTTTGTCATGCTCATTCGCCTCCGATAATGGTTATTGTAGTACCCTTTTACATACAAAAAGCCACCAATTACAGACCACCTTTTAGGGAGTATCTTCCAGCAGCTAGTCATAGCATGTGTTAAAAATAGGTAAATATTCCGATAAAATGACCGTCAAGTAACAAATAGGAGAGTGGGTCAAAGGTATGGTTTTTAGAATTATTTGGAAAATCATGTTACTATGAAGGGGAAAGCTAGTGGGATAATCTTTTAAAAGGAGAGATTATAATGGGCAAAAAGCGAAATTTGGTACTTTTTATTGCTTGCAGTTTGGACGGATATATTGCGACAGAAGACGAGTCTCTTGAATGGCTATTTAAAGTAGAAGGTGAAGGTGATAATGGCTATTCTGAGTTTTATGATACTGTTGATACGGTATTAATGGGAAAAAGGACATACGATTGGATTATGAACCATAATGATACAAATAAATTTCCTTATAAAAATAAAGCCTGCTATGTGTTTACAAGATCTTCCTTGGAAGATACCAATGATGTGAAATTTGTTAATGGTGACCTGACTAATTTTGCGAATAAGTTGAATAACCAAGATGGGAAGGATATCTGGATTGTTGGCGGAGGAGAAGTGTTATATTATTTTTTACAAGAAAAATTAGTGGATGAAATCATTATGACAATTGCACCAACAATTCTTGGAAAAGGAATTCCTTTATTTCGAGAGGGAGACTATCAACTAGAACTATCTTTAAAAGGAATTAGGAACTTTAATCAGTTTGCAGAATTGCACTATGAAGTTAAGAGATAAAACCACTTCAACTAACCCCGTTTCTGTCATGAAACGGGGTATTACAGGTTGCCTCATTTAAGGATCTCTTTAAAATCTTTCCCTTTTTGTACATAATGGACACTAGACATCTGCAGCATTTGCAAGTCTTTTTCAGTCAGTTCGCGGACGACCTTCCCGGGAGACCCGAGAACGAGCGAGCGCGGCGGGATTTTTATCCCTCCTGCTAGAAGTGTATTTGCCCCGATAATACATTCCTCGCCGACTTCCACGTTATCAAGCAGGGTAGAACCCATGCCGATAATAGAATGATTGCCGATTTTGCAGCCGTGGAGGATGACGTTATGGCCAATTGTGACGTCGTCGCCAATGATGACAGGGAATCCTTCATACAGGTGAATGGTAGAGTTATCTTGGATACTGCATCTTTCGCCGACGATGATTGGCCCGTCATCTGCCCGTAAAACGGCATTAAACCATACCGTCGAATCTTTTCCGATTTGGACATCACCAATTAAATAGGCGCCAGGGGCCACAAAGACTGATTCATGAACTTCAGGGGATTTACCGTTATAAGGAATTCTCATGTCACTTTCCTCCAATAACTATCTGATTATTTCCATAATTATAACATTTTATCATAGGAGTATGTGAAATAGAATAGCAGAATTTGATATTATTAGAAAAAGGGAAGGTGACAACTTTGACAAGGACAATTTTTACAAACGGAAGAATCTGTACGTTTAGTGCGGACAAACCGTTGGTCGAAGCAGTAGTAGTTGAGAATGGAAGAATTATGGAAACAGGAACACATACCGACATGCTGCTGCAATGGGGGCGGGAAGGCACTAAAGTCATTGACTTGGCAGGGAAGATGGTGACGCCGGGGCTGATTGACAGTCATTTGCATCTTTCTGGAGTGGCCTTCAACTTACTAGATTTGGATTTAGTAGGGGTAAGGTCCAAGGGCGAAATGCTTGAAAAAATTAAAGCGAGGGCTCGAGACTTGGCTCCAGGAACTTGGCTGATAGGCGTGGGCTGGGATGAGAATTTATTTACGGATGGAACCATTCCAAGTATGGAGGAACTGGATCAGGCTGCCCCGCACTGCCCTATCTATTTAAAGCGTGTTTGCCATCATGCGTTTTTGGTCAATTCAAAGGCGTTGGAAATTAGTCAATATCACCCTTCAATGGATGTTCCCCCAGGAGGAACGGTTGTTCTTAATCCGGATACCGGCAAACCAACGGGGCTATTACTGGAATCTGCCTCAAAACTGGTTACGAAGCACATTCCAGAGAGATCCTATGAGGAGCTTAAACAAGGTATAAAGCAGGCGATGCAGTTTGCCATTAGCAAAGGTTTAACGAGTGTACATAGTAATGATCCATCTTGGTTGGGCGGTCTGGCTCAAACCTATCGAATGTATGATGAGCTGATCAATCAGGAAGGTCAAGGCCTGCGCTGCAATCTTCTAATAGATTATCCTTTTTTAAAAGAGTTGAAGGAAAGAGGAATGTACGCTGGGTACGGCAATGATCGTTTGCAAATCGGAGCGATTAAGATTTTTGCTGATGGGGCGTTTGGCAGGAGAACCGCCCTGTTGTCGGAGCCATACAGTGATGCTCCTGGGCAATTTGGCGATGCAATGCTAAGTCAGGAGGAATTGTATGAGATTGTTAAGCGGGCGAGAGAGCATTCCATGCCGATTGGGGTCCATACAATTGGTGATCAAGCATTAGCGAACGTGTTGGATGTATTGGATCAGTTTCCACGGCTGGCGTACCGTGATCGTATCATTCATGCTTCCTTAGTCCGCGGGGATTTAATCCGGCGGCTGCAGGACCCAAGCCGGATTTGTGATATTCAGCCGCGTTTTGTGGTTGGGGATTATCCGTGGATATTGGACAGGCTGGGTTCCGAGCGGGAAGAGCATTTATACGCTTGGAAGACCTTACTTCATGCTGGTGTATTATGTGCGGGCGGTTCAGATGCGCCTGTTGAGCCAGTGAATCCATTGCTAGGCTTGCATGCAGCCGTCACACGCAGAGCACCAGGCGATCCACATGAGGGATGGAATGTGAATGAGAAACTGTCGATGCTAGAGGCATTGAAGCTATTTACCATTGGCGGCGCTTACGCCACGAACGAAGAAAACCTGAAAGGAACGCTTGTACCCGGAAAGTTAGCCGACATAACCGTCTACACCGAAAACTTGCTGGAAATGAAAGACCCAGATGGACTACTAGAAACGGAAATCGAAATGACCATCATCAATGGTGAAATACAATTTTCACAGTGAGAATAGTGCCATGGGTGTCAGGCACCAATAGCTGATATTACACAGTCGTAATAGTGCTATCGGTACCTGACATCCGATTTTTTTAAGGGGAAATACATATTTTGTAATGAAAGCGCTTTATTAATTGTCTAAATATATAAAATAGTCAAAAAATATTGACACGCCTATTTTTCGGTGGTAACCTTATTAAAAATTGATGAGAAATCGATGACGAGAAGAGTAGGTTTAGTACCTTGTCCGTAGAGAGTCGGCGGTTGGTGGGAGTCGATGGCGGGGCTATTCTGAAGATCATCTCCGAGATGCGTAGCTGAACATTTCAAGTAGGCTATGCCGGAACGTCCGCCGTTAAAATGGAACTCGTACAGCCGAACTGATCCTGTACGTGAATCGAGAGCCGCAGCTGTCAGGAGATTTTTAGCTGCGGAAGTAGGGTGGTAACGCGAGCCAACTCGTCCCTATTTTATAGGGGCGGGTTTTTTATTTTTTATCAGGAAATTTTGAATGAAGATGCATGAAATAACAGGAGGGACTAATGAAATGAGTCAGCAAGTCGAGAAGAAAACGTTACATGTGGAGGATATCATCATTGCCAGTCACACCATTAAAGATGTGATTTCACCGACTCCGCTGCAGTATAATCATTTATTATCAGAGCGATATAGCGCACAAATTTATCTGAAGCGCGAGGACATGCAAAGTGTTCGTTCGTTTAAGATTCGCGGGGCCTATAATCGGATTAAACGCCTTAGCCCAGAAGAGCTTGAAAATGGCATCATTTGTGCGAGCGCAGGAAACCACGCTCAGGGAGTGGCCTACTCCTGTCATTTGTTAAACATAAGCGGGAAGATTTATATGCCTAGCACAACACCAAAACAAAAGGTCAATCAGGTCAAGTTTTGGGGCAAAGAAGATGTAGAAATCGTGCTGGTCGGCGACACTTTTGATGATGCGTATGAAAAAGCGATGGAATGCAGCCTAGCGGAAAACAGGACGTTTATTCATCCTTTCGATGACTACGACGTGATTGCCGGGCAAGGGACAGTCGGTGTGGAGCTCCTAAATGATTGCCATGAAAACATTGATTATCTGTTTGCAGCAATCGGCGGCGGCGGCCTGCTATCGGGAGTGGGAACCTATTTGAAGCACTATTCCCCACAAACCAAATTAATTGGCGTTGAGCCTCAAGGTGCTGCCGGAATGAAGGAATCGATTTTAAAAGGGGAAGTCACTACATTGAACCAGATCGATCCATTTGTCGATGGGGCAGCTGTGAAAACGGTCGGGTTCAACACGTTTAACATTTGTAAGGAAATTGTTGACGACATTGTCGTGGTTCCAGAGGGCAAGGTTTGCACGACGCTTCTTTCTCTTTACAATGAAAATGCCATCGTCGTTGAACCGACGGGCGCACTTTCTATCGCTGCACTCGATACATATGCTGACCAAATCAAAGGTAAAACGGTGGTTTGTGTCGTCAGCGGCGGTAACAATGATATCGGCCGGATGCAGGAAATTAAGGAACGCTCCAAGCTTTATGAAGGACTGCAGCATTATTTTATCGTTCAATTTCCACAGCGGCCAGGTGCGTTACGCGAATTTTTAATGGAAGTACTCGGACCTAATGATGATATCAGTCATTTTGAATATACGAAAAAGAACAACCGTGAAACAGGCCCTGCCTTGGTAGGAATTGAACTAAAGGATAAAGAGGATTACTTCCCATTAATCGAGCGGATCAAGACGAAAGGATTTTTATACCGTGAAATCAACAAGGATAGTACATTGTTCCAGATGCTGGTGTAGGAAAGTTGATTTTTCGCAAATAAAACCTAAGAAATCGCAAATAAACATTGCATAAACGCAAATAAGGTAATAGAAATCGCAAATAAGACTCAAGAAAGAAGTGGTTCAACATTCGTTGAACCACTTTTTTTGCGAAAAATTACAAATAAGTAGAGATATAGGAATAATTAATAAAAATTGGAAAAAATAATCATCAGGGGGTGGTAAAGATGTCCTTGTTTAAAAATTTAATGAAAAATAAAAAAAGCAAGATGAAAATTCCTAGTAAATGGGAGGAGCAGCTTGACCACACTACTACCTCAGGATCGATTAAAGAAACGGAAGAATTGCTTAAGCAACTTTTAGGGAACAATGACGGTCTTCTTATAAAGCATTTTAAAATTTTCGGTCAATTTCAGGCCATGACTCTTTATTTTTCTAATTTAATTAATCAAGACGTGATTAATAAGGATATTTTAAAACCTTTAATGTATATACCAGAACATCTACAGAGCAAAACGATTCATCACAGCAATTTAATCGAGATGATTTTGACTGAAACTTTGTACCATAGTCAAGCAAAGGCGGAGAAGAACACTGAAAGCTTAATAGAATTTATTTTACGCGGAGAGACGCTTATTTTCATTGAGGGAATCAAAGAAGCAATCCATATCGACACCCGAAGTATTGAAAAGCGAGCTATCGCCCAGCCAGAAACGGAACAGGTCATTTTGGGTCCGCGTGAGGGATTTATTGAAAGCATTACAACCAATATTGCATTGTTAAGGTATCGGCTTCCGACAGCGGATTTTCAAGTTAAGACGATGAAAATTGGCCGTCTTACCAAATCAACCGTCGCTTTTTGTTATCTGAAAGGAATAGCAAGTGAGACAGTCGTTAACGAGGTGGAAAAAAGGCTCTCAGAAATCGATATTGATGTTATTTTGGATGCGGGGTATCTGGAACAATTTATCGAAGATAATCCATTCTCTCCCTTTCCACAGGTGCAAAGCACGGAGAGGCCTGATAAAACTGTGGCCAATCTGGCGGAAGGCAGGGTCGCGATTCTTGTGGATGGTTCGCCATTTGCCTTAATGGTTCCAGTCGTTTTCAATCAATTCTATCAAACAGCCGAGGACTATTCTTCACGGTTTTTAATGGGGAGTTTTGTCAGGCTTGCTCGGATATTGGCGCTTGTGTTCTCGCTGATATTCCCTTCGCTTTACGTTTCTCTGATTTCCTTTAATCCTGAATTGCTGCCAACTGAATTTGCCGTGGCGGTTGCAGGCGGACGGGCTGGGGTCCCTTATCCGGCTGTGATTGAGGTTTTGATTATTGAAGTCGCCATGGAGGTTTTACGGGAGGCGACAGTCCGACTTCCAAAACAAGTGGGCGGGGCTTTATCGATTGTGGGTGTTTTGGTGATTGGACAGGCTGCGGTTGAGGCTGGGATGTCCAGCCCGATTACAGTTGTTGTCATCGCCTTGACCACGATTGGTTCGTTTGCAACACCTGCCTATTCAGCTGCATTTGCACTAAGGATGCTAAGGTTTCCCATCATGATTTTAGCAGGGATTTTTGGATTATATGGAATCGTGATTGGGGTTATTTTTATTTTTAATCATATGCTTTCACTTAAATCATTCGGCGTGCCGTATATGGCACCTGTTTCTCCAGAGGACTATCCGGGGATGAAAGATGTCGTCATTCGGAGCCCATTATGGTGGATGCCGAAACGGCCGGCCTTTCTACATCCTAAAAATCAAAGTAGACTTGGTAAAGACAGCAAAACCATCTTAGAACACAATAAAGTAGGTAATGATCAGCGGGAGGGATCGAGCAGTGGGGGACCCAAGAGAAATAACGACTCTTCAGGCAACAACAATTCTAATTAGCACGATTATTGGTGTCGGTGTTCTTCCGCTTCCTTTGTTCGCTGTTCGGGCAGGTGACACCGGAGCGCCATTAGTTACCTTATCCGGGATTCTTTTAGCGGCAGTTGGATTATTTATTCTGACGAAGCTAAGTATGCGGCATACCCAAAAAACAATCATTACTTATAGCCAGGATATCATTGGGAAGTGGATTGGCAGGTTTTGCAGCCTACTTGTGATTATCTTTTTTTTGATTCTAACTGGACTTGCTGCCCGGGAGTTTGGGGAAGTGGTTGTTTCTGCCGTATTGAGGGAAACGCCTTTAGAGGTTACGGTCATTGTTATGCTTTTACTTGCATGTATTAGCTGCCGGAACAATATTAATGTGTTTGCCTATATTCACAATTTCTATGTTCCGATTATTTTGGCCCCAGCATTGATTGTTGTGGCATTTTCATTAAGAAATGCTAACCCTTTATATTTGCTGCCTATCATTGGGAATAACTATCACGACATGTTTGCAGGTATGTTAACAATATCAGCGTTGTTTCAAGGTTCTTTTATTATTACGATGATTATTCCGTCCATGAAAAAACCAAATAAGGCGATGAAAGCAAGTTTTTGGGGGATTTTTATTTCAGGCGGTCTATATTTGTTACTTGCCATCGCTACTGTATCCGTTTTTGGACCAGAAGAGATAAAACAAATCTTTTGGCCGACCTTGGAACTGGCGCGGACAACTTCCATGCCTGGAAATATCCTGCAGCGGCTGGACGTTATCTTTCTAGCAGTATGGGTGACAGCTGTATTTACCACGTTATTTTCTAGTTATTACTTAACGATTAATTCAATTAAAGAATTGGTTAAATTAGATGACCATAAAATGTTATCCTATTTTATTCTGCCGATTGTATTTACCCTGGCGATGCTGCCTCAGAACATCTTACAAATGTACAAGGTTATCCAAAATGTTGGCAGAGCGGGTCTTGTTATTACCATTGTGTACCCTGGTTTGCTATTAATGATTGATCTCATTAGGAGCTGGAGGCAAAAGAAACGTGTATCTCAACAATCGTAATATATGGTTATGCCTTCTCATATTTGTTCAAATCCCATTACTATCAGGGTGCTGGGACGCTCAGGAAATTGACCAGCGTGCTACCGTGATGGCAATCGGGATTGATCATGCCACTGAGGAAGAACAGGAACAGGAAGATGATATTGCCCATTTAAAACATAAATTTCCCATTCCCAATCGAGAAATGATTAAACTGACGGCTCAAATCGCTATTCCAGGCCGAATCCCACTTGGTCCTGAATCAACGGGAGGAGCCCAGAAGTCCGTTTTAGTTCTACAGGTCGTCGGACATACGATAGAAGATGCACTTGTCAACCTGCAACAGGAATTGGCTGATCAACTTTTTTTAGGTCATTTACGTATTATTGTTCTAAACGAAGAAATAGCCAGACATGGAACGAAAACTCTTAATGATTTTCTAAAAAGAAATCCACAGATTCGGAGGACAGCCTCCTTGGTAGTGTCAAAAGAACCCGCATCCACTTATATGAAAATATCACCTGAGCTTGAACGCATTCCTTCGTTATATATGGCGGACATGGTAGATAATTTATCAGCACTGGGGAAATTTCCTCCCAGCTTTATCGGCTTATTTTGGACACACCTCTCCAGTAAGGGGCAGGATCCGTACCTGCCATACTTAAAACTCAAGAAGGGCGATAACATTCAATTAAATGGCCTAGCTTATTTTAATGGTGATAAGATGGTTGGTAAAACTTCACCATTAGAAATTGGGATCTTTATGTCGGTAATCGGAATAAAAAAAGGAGGATATGGAGCCTTTGTGGAAGTTCCAGGCACAGACGAGGTGATCGTCTACAAAGCCATTTCTCGAAAAACGAAAATCGAGCCAAGCATAAGAAACGGAAAACCACATGTTACTATCAAAATTCGTTATGAAGGTGAGCTAGAGGAAAGGGATCAGTCACAAATACTATTAAACAGTTCCGAAATAATAAAAAAAATTGAGGATGAAGCATCAAAGGATGTCGTAAAGTCCACAAGGGCCTTAATCCGAAAGACACAGCAGAAAAACTCGGATATTTTTGGGTTTGGGGAACATATTCGGGCGAAATTGCCACGCTATTGGAATTCACGAATAAAAACGAAAGAAACTTGGGAAGAACTTTATAGTGATCTCACTTTTGATATTCAAGTAGACACTCACATTCATCGAGTCGGAATGAAAGCCAAGTAATTGCATTGGGAAGGACGGAGAATGCTTGTTTATTGGTTTTTTGAGCTATTTAATCACCCTCTTTTATGTCACTGGCATGTTAATTTTACTAACCGACGTAAAGGCCTATAAAAATGCTAATTTAAAAAAGGAAAAAAAAGCCTCGCTCTTTCTAGGGTGGACAAACATTTCATTTGGTTTTCTACTCATGACGGTACTTTGGGTGTACAGACAGTTTTTCTGGTAAATCGGTATTGAAAAAGTATTGAAGTTATCGATTCTTGCTTTATAATAGAAAAGTGCAGAATCAAATAAGAAAGAGAGTGTTCTTATGGGTCGTAAATGGAACAATATTAAAGACAAAAAGGCAGCAAAGGACGCAAACACAAGCCGAATTTACGCAAAATTTGGCCGTGAGATTTATGTTGCGGCACGCAGAGGCGAGCCAGATCCGGATGCAAACCAAGGTTTAAAATTTGTCCTAGAACGCGCCAAAACATACAATGTGCCAAGACATATTATTGACAAGGCGATTGATAAGGCAAAAGGCGGTTCAGAAGAAAACTACGATGAGCTTCGTTATGAAGGTTTCGGTCCAAACGGTTCGATGATCATCGTGGATGCCTTGACAAATAACGTAAACCGCACAGCATCAGAGGTTCGGGCCGCGTTCGGAAAAAATGGCGGCAATATGGGTGTCAGCGGATCTGTTGCCTATATGTTTGATGCAACAGCTGTTATCGGTGTTGAAGGCAAAAACGAAGAAGAGGTTCTCGAATTGTTGATGGAAGCGGATGTCGATGTCCGCGATGTGATTCCGGAAGACGAGCAGGTGTTAGTCTACGCCGAACCAGATCAGTTCCATGCTGTTCAGGAAGCATTCAAGAACGCGGGTATAACTGAATTTACAGTTGCGGAGCTCACCATGCTAGCTCAAAACGAAATTACACTTCCGGAAGATGCAGTGGCGAAATTTGAAAAACTGATTGATGTACTGGAAGATTTAGAGGATGTTCAGCAGGTTTATCATAACGTTGACCTGGGTGAATAAGAAGAGAAGCAGACCTTTTTTTGAAGGTCTGCTTATTTTTTGACTGATAAAATAAAAACGGTTGCAATGATGGCTAATGATCCGATCCATTCAGCCACGCCGAACGAGACTTGAAGCCAGACAACAGCCAGAAATGCAGCAGACATCGGCTCGACACAGGCGAGTAGGCTTGCTTCTGATGCCGTGATATATTTTAAGCTTTCCATATAACAGAAAAAGGCAATTAAAGTTCCAAAAATGACGACGAATACCACGGCCACGAACGATGGGAGTGACCAGGTACCCTGGAACACCCAAGGAGGACTGATGAAACTGAACGCGACCCCGCCAATGAGCATCCCCCATCCAACCGTAATCAATGAACCCCATTTTGCCAACATCCTGCCCGGATAGAGGGTATAGAACGCCAGTGCAAACGCGGACAAGATTCCCCAAATAAAGGCGGGGAGTGATATGGAAAGGGCACTTACATTCCCCCTGGTTACCAGCAGGAACGTTCCACCGAGTGCAAGTATAATGGCGATAGATTCATTTTTGGACGGCCATGATTTTGATTTGAGACAAAGGTAAGCCGCAATAATCACCGGTGCCAGGTATTGAAGCACCGTTGCCGTAGCGGCGTTTCCGTATTGAATGGCAGCAAAGTAGGTATATTGCACCCCGAGCATTCCGATCACACCAAAGATAATGAGCTGCAGGATATCGTGTTTATTTTTCCAAACGCTCCATATTTTTTGTTTTCCTGCGGTATGGGCAAACAATAGTAAGCCTGCACCCGAAAATAACAGGCGGATTACGACCAGCCAGCCTGAGCTGAACCCTTGCTGATGGAAAAGAAATTGTGCCACCGAACCGGAAACACCCCAAAATGTCGCCGCAATCAGGACGAGTAGTATCCCTTTTGTCCGTGGATAGGGCATGGTTGCGCCTTGTGTTGTCATCTATGTATCCTCCAATCCAGCCTTAAATGTTTTATTGAAAAAGAGTACCCGAAGGCCGCTCCCCCAATCTATTATTTTCCTTGGAGCTCTTTTATGCTTTTTCCAGATGTATAGGCATGACCTGTTTTAAATTTACCCACTGTATTAAACCCATATCTTGCATAAACCTTTTCAACTCGTTCATTAATTGGAAACACCCACAAATGTTGAATTCCACGTTTTTGTACCTCTTTTTGAATATGAAGTATCAACTCGCCAATTAAGCCTTTCCCTCGATACGCTTCAAGCGTTGCCACACTTTCCATTCGAGCCAGGCCGTTATGCTCGAATATACAAGCTGTGGAACAGGCGACACCATCATAACGCAGTAGATAATGGGTGTAGGCGGGATGCTTGAACTCCTCTGGAAATGCCTTTTCGCGGACTTCGCGGCCGCCAAATTCTGTTATGTTGCACTCAATTTCCAACGCCTCTTGGAAATTTGCTTCGGAAACAACTTCAATTGTCACCTTGTCATTGGAATGGTGCTCATGGATTTCTTTGGTCCAGGTTTGCACGGGGCTGATTAATTCCTCGTACTTAAATCCGTAAATAGGTAATTCTTGAAGTAGATTTATGTGATTTTCAGGATAATAAATATAAAAACGCGGTGTTAAATTCTTATTTTTATAGAATTGTATGACTTCTTCAATTATAGCTTTTGGGTTGGCAGGTACATCAACAATTTGAGCATGATTGGCATCGTAATAGCTGGGCTGCGCCTCATTATAGAACAAATAACCCCAGTCTCTATTTATTCGGTTCGTAAAGGTATCCAGATAGGCCATATCAAGCTCCAGAACTTTTTTTAATAAGTCTTTCAAGTTAGTAACCTCCAAAAATTGCAAATATTATCTTAATTAAATCATATTTTATTGTTTCAGTGCTATTTCCAAGAGATGAATATTTGTGATATTAATCTTGTATCTATGTGGTAGCGGAGTGCTAGCATGTAGGTGAGCTACGATAGCAGGAGGGGATCTAGACCGCTGTGTCAGGTACCTTGCATTACGCTTTAACGGATAAAAGAATTAAAGCATAATTGTTGTTTAATTGTGGGAATATTGGTACTATACTTTTTAAAGTCGAAAAAGGAAGGATGGAAATGGATGTCAATTGAAAGTGTAAGAGAGCATTTTAAACAATGGGATCGAGACCAGGATATTATGGAGTTTGATACTTCAAGTGCAACGGTTGAGCTAGCAGCCGCCGCAATTGGCGTCGCTCCAGCCCGAATCGCCAAAACACTATCGTTCAGAGGTGAAGGTGAAAACGCCATTTTGATCGTGGCAGCCGGTGATGCCAAAATTGATAACAAAAAATTCCGGCATACATTTGGCATGAAGGCGCGTATGCTGACACCTGAAGAGGTGCTGCAACAAACTGGACATGCTATTGGCGGTGTTTGCCCGTTTGGTTTAATAAATAAACTCGAGGTTTATCTGGATGTATCGATGAAGCGGTTCGAGACTCTATTCCCTGCCTGTGGCAGTACTAACTCTGCGATTGAATTAACCTGTGAGGAGATTGCGCGATATTCATTTGCTAAAGATTGGGTGGATGTATGCAAAGGCTGGGAGGAAGAAGATGAGCTAACGGAACATACAGGGTAATGTGGTTAGTTAATTTACAGTACATATGATTGCAATCGTCTTGGGTGACGGTTGCTTTTTTTCAGACTTAAGACGTAGGTAATCTCAGCCGAAGTCTTGATTTCATGACATCGCAATCCTCTTATAATAAAGGTAATTAAAGGAAAATCTTAGGGAGGCGTTAGCGATGACGTTTAATATAATTTTTTTTACGATTGAGATTAGAAAAAAGGCGGCAACTCTAGAAGCAGCCATCCATCAACAGCAGGTTGAAAAGCTTTATGATGAAAACAGAGACCGGCAAATATCAATGCTTCATATGATGTAACTTGGATGAAGGACATCTTTCTAGTGCAGGCTATGAAGAGTGTCCTTTGAACAAATGAAACGACTCCCAGATGCTTCTAGGAGTCATTTTTATTTTTTGCCAGCTCTTCATTGTTTTGCGGTCCCGGTGGTTGTTCCATCCAGTTATGTTGTAATCTCTCCTACGTAAACAGGTGAATGTTCTTTTTCTATTCTTTACCAAAGGGTGAATTTTCATGAAGAAGCAGGAAGTGATTCCCGCTTTGTGAATACCTTTTATTACAGTCTTTTTAAATAAACATAACTGACCTTGTCATAGTCCATTTTCTCTTCATAAAAACGATGAGCGTCCAACCGCTGCACCCCGGATGATAGGGAAACAATTCCGTAGCCATTTTCCTTTGCCCAAGCTTCCACGTAGGACAGAAGAGCGGCACCATGGCCTTTTGAACGATACTTGGAATCTGTGACCAAATCGCAAACCCAGATTGCTCTGCCATTATAAAGGGTAATCATGTGCTGATAGCCGACTACAGCGGCGACTTGTTTTTCTTCGTATAGGGCCGCTAATTGGTAGCCTTCTTTTTGGACAGCTTCTTCCACTAGTTCCAAGTAACTTTGCTCATCAAGGTGAGTTCGCAATTGCTTCATTACCGGGAAAGCATCCAGCCATTCTTGTTGGGTTTTAAGTTGTTTAATCATTTGTATTCCTCCTTTTAACTAAATTTTACCTAAAGCTGATATAATCAAAAGTATCAGATTTCAAGTTTTTGATGGTACCAGAAGGGGGCTGCAGATGTTTGAACTAACGCCAAGCTTTAATGAAAAAAGCAGTACACCGCTATATTTACAGCTTGCACAATACTTTAAGGAAGAGATTTTTAATGGAAGAATCCGGCCAATGGAAAAATTGCCATCCAAACGCAAGTTGTCCCAACATCTTGGGTTAAGTCTTAATACAATTCAAGCGGCCTACGATCAGTTAGCGGCAGAAGGATATGTGGAGAGTAAACCTCGACAAGGACTGTTCGTGGCAGAAATAGAAGAGGAATTGTTACATAAGCAGGTTACACCAGATGAAAACAGTGTGGACGAACCTGAGCCATCTCCGCTTATGATCGATTTTAATTCAGGTAAGGTTGACTTGGAATATTTCCCGTATTCTATTTGGAGGAAGTTGAGTATTCAAGCGCTCTATCACGACCAGGGAGAGCTTTTTAATATGGGCCATCCCCAAGGAGATAGGGCGCTTCGGAATGAAATTGCTCAGTATCTTTTTCAATCGCGAGGGGTTAGGTGTACGGCCGATCAAATCGTAATCGGAGCGGGAACCCAGGTACTGATGGGACTGTTATGCTTGATTTTAGGGAAAGACCGCGTATTTGCGGTTGAGAATCCCGGTTACCATCGAACAAGAATTATTATGGAGGACTTTGGCGTTCGGACTATTCCGGTCTCTTTGGATGAAGATGGTCTGGATGTCAGACTCTTGAAAAAAATGGATGCAAGTGTTGCCTACGTAACTCCGTCTCATCAATTTCCATACGGAATGGTCATGCCGGTTTCAAGGAGAATGGAGTTATTAAAGTGGGCGGAGGAAAAGGATGGCTTTATTATTGAGGATGATTATGACGGTGAATATCGCTACAAGGGCCGGCCGATTCCTTCACTTCAAGGTCTGGATACCAGCGGGCGAGTTGTTTATTTGGGGACTTTCTCAAAAGCCTTGATTCCGTCCATCCGTATCAGCTATATGGTTTTGCCTCAGAAGCTGTTGAACAAGTATCAGGAGCACTTTGCTGTTTATAAGCAGACCGTTTCGCGGCTTCATCAGGACACTCTTTTTCGGTTTATGAAAGAAGGGCACTGGCAAAGCCATTTGAATAAGATGCGAACCCTTTATCGTCGGAAGCATGGGAGTTTGCTGGCTGCCATTCGTCGTTATATGGGCGAGCATGTTGCAGTAATCGGGGAGAAATCGGGGTTGCATATCGTATTGGAGGTAAGGGTTGATTTGACGGAAGCGGAGCTCGTCGAATCGGCAATGTTGGCCGGAGTAAAGGTATATCCAGTGTCTGTTTATTATGATGATCCGAGAGTAGTTGAGGGTGGACCGAAAGTGGTCATTGGCTATGGCGGGTTATCGGAGTCTGAGATGGATGAAGGGATACGGCTTTTGGCTGAGGCTTGGGGGATTTAGTCTTTGGGTTTGTGGAAGGTTTTTGGGGGAATTGAAGCGATCATAAGACACGTGCCTTTGGATTTTCTCGTGAGCCGGTCACTATGAAGTGTTCATAAGACCCGTCGCCCCGGAAATTCCCGCGAGCTGGTCGCTATGAAGTGTTCATAAGACCCGTCGTCCCGGAAATTCTCGTGAGCCGGTCGCTATAAAGCGTTCATAAGACCCGTGCCTCCGGGAATTCCCGCGAGCCGGTCACTATAAAGCGTTCATAAGACCCGTGCCTCCGGGAATTCCCGCGAGCCGGTCACTATAAAGCGTTCATAAGACCCGTGCCTCCGGAAAATCCCGCGAGCCGGTCACTATGAAGCGTTCATAAGACCCCTCGTCCCGGAAAATCTCGTGAGCCGGTCGCTATGAAGCATTCATAAGACCCCTCGTCCCGGAAAATCCCGCGAGCAGGTCACTATGAAGCGTTCATAAGACCCGTCCCCCCGGAAAATCCCGCGAGCCGGTCACTATGAAGCGTTCATAAGACCCGTGCCTCCGGAAAATCCCCGCGAGCCGGTCACTATGAAGCGTTCATAAGATCCGTGCCTCCGGAAAATCCCGCGAGCCGGTCACTATGAAGCGTTCATAAGACCCTTCGCCCTGGAAAATCCCGCGAGCCGGTCACTATGAAGCGTTCATAACTTATATAGCAACAAATTATCTTAAAAAATCGCCTGGAAGATTCACCTCCAGGCGCCTTAATAAAATCCCTATCCCATTTTCCCCACAACAAATTCGCCAATTTCATCAACCGATTGCTGGCCTTCGGGAATGTTAAACGTTTGGAACACATGCCACATGTCATCCCAAATTTTGAAACTAATCTCTACACCAGCAGCAGTAGCGCGGTCGACGAGGCGAACCGAATCGTCCAACAGAATTTCATCATTGCCTACATGTACGAGCATTGGCGGAAGATCGGATAAATCAGCATAAATTGGCGACACATGCGGGTCACGCGGGTCCAATTCACGAATATATAAAGCTGGTGTCGAGCGAGTGGATTCTGGTTTTAACCAAGGGTCTGCGTCTTTCCGCGTTTCCATGGACTTACCAGTTGCGGCCAAATCGGTCCATGGCGACAAGAGCACAGCCAAGGCCGGCAGCCTCTCGCCAGCTTCTTTTAACGATAAAAGCGTCGATAAGGTTAGGCCACCCCCGGCAGAATCTCCGCCAATGATGATATTCTCAGGAGAAATGCCTGAGTTAACTAACCAGCGGTAAGCGGCAAGTGCATCCTCAACAGCCGCTAGATAAGGGTTTTCAGGGGCTAGACGATACTCTGGCACGAGAACGCGCGAGGCTGTTGAACGTGAAAGTTTGGAAGCTAGGAATCTATGGGTGTTGCAGCTGCCCATTATGTATGCCCCGCCGTGCAAATAAAGGAAGACGCGTTCTTCTTTGGCATTTGGTGCCGTGACCCATTCAGCCGGAATGCCTTCAACAGATAACCTTTCCACTTTTACATCAGGAGCCACAGGAGTGAATGCGGATAATGCCTCCAATCCTCGACGCGCGGCATCAATGCTAAATTCTTGCGTTTGGTTTGTTAAAGAGGCTTTAAGTAATTGTTTTACCATCAAACTTTCTTGACTTGGCATAAAATAATTCCCCCTTTTGGTGTGATACGTATTAGTACTTCGCTATATTTCTTATAAATTCCTTTTTTTAAAAAAGTAAAAAAGAACCCATGCTTCATGGGTTCAAGAAAAT
Source organism: Neobacillus sp. B24 (assembly GCF_055381825.1). Classification (NCBI taxonomy): domain Bacteria; kingdom Bacillati; phylum Bacillota; class Bacilli; order Caryophanales; family Bacillaceae; genus Neobacillus; species Neobacillus sp. B24. The sequence continues at coordinate 2,646,835 of NZ_AP035777.1, forward strand.
TTGCCCGTTACCTTGGCGTCAGCGGTTTTACCGAAATAGCGGGGGAGAGGGTCGTCACGACGCAGCCCTCCAATTGCTCGGGTTTCAAAATTTCCAAGTCCAGTGCAGCCTTGATTTTTGTATCATCTGGCTTTTTCACGACTTGAATCAGGTCATTCAATTGCAGTTCTTCCAATCTCTTAACGGTTTCCACCTCGTTGTACCTTTCCGTTTTTCGAACCTGCCGCTGCAATTTGTACCCGCTGATCGTAATTTCACCTTTATGGTCAGTGCCTACAAGATTATTAAAATATGTTTGGAAAACATCTTTTAATTGGTTCATTTCCAGCTCAATTTCCTTTTTCTTCTTGTTCAGTTCGTAATACTTGACCAACATCTCTCCTGTAATCAAGGACTCATTACTTTTTAGCAACATCCTCGCCTCCCTACGAACGTATATTCTATTTTATGGGATTTTCCAAAAAATAGTACCACTAGATCACGAAGAAATTGATTTATTTTCTGACAAATTTTTTCTATTTATTTAAAAATTGGTATGATAGAATAATATTAGTTGGAAAATTCAAAAACTTTGCAAAGGAGCGTTGGAAATGAATGTACCTTTAGTATTGCCGCATTTTTTGGACCGGGCCGTGTCATTGTATGGGGACAAGCAGGGTGTGTATTGCGATGGGCGCAGTTTTACATACAAGGAACTAAATGCGCGTGTCAATCAGCTTTCCCACGGTTTGAAGGACCTGGGCGTCGAGCAAGGCGATCGCGTTGCTTATCTTGCACCAAACACTGTCGAGATACTTGAAGGTTTTTATGGGGTATTTCAGCTTGGCGCGATTATGGTACCGCTCAATATTCGTTTAAAGCCTGAGGAATATTTGTTTATTTTAAATCATAGTGAATCGAAGGTTCTTTTGGTTGACCAGGATCTATACCATTTGATCAAACCAATCAAGGCAGAGCTCACTACGGTTGAGCACATTATCGTCCATTATAAAGAGGCGGATACGAATGAAACCGATTACAACAACTGGCTGGCCAGCTATCCACAAACAAGTTTCCAACGGGCCGACCTTGACGAAAATGACGTGTGCAGTCTGCTTTACACTAGCGGCACTACCGGCGATCCTAAAGGTGTTATGCTGACGCACCGAAATAATTATCTGCATGCGCTAAGTTCCATGCATCACCTGCGCGTCACTGACCGGGATGTTTACTTGCACGTTCTCCCGATGTTCCATGTGAATGGCTGGGGTTCACCGTTTTACTACACTGCTAATGGTGCCAAACACGTTTGTTTGCGAAAGGCAACGCCTGAGTCCATTTTTCAAGCCATTATTGAGCAGAAGGTCACGGTGCTCCATATGGCTCCGACCGTGTTGAATTCGCTCCTGCAGTATTATGAAAAGTATCTCCCGGAAATTGGGCAGCCTGTTCGGGTAGTCATCGCCGGTTCCGCACCGCCGCCAGCTTTTGTTGCCAGGGTGGAAAAGGAACTAGGCTGGGAGTTTATCCAGGTGTATGGGATGACGGAATCATCGCCATTAAGCTTGGTTTCAACCATTCGCTCAGAACTGGAACACTTAACAGCCGGAGAAAAAGCCCGCATTAAAGCGAAGGCTGGCTACCCAATGATTGGCGCTGATGTGAAGGTGGTTAACGAGCATGCGGAAGAAGTTGCCCATGACGGAATGGAAATCGGTGAGGTTGTGACGAGGAGCCACGGCGTCATGCTGGGCTATTGGAAAAATCGGGAAGCAACAATGGAAGCCATTCGGAATGGCTGGCTTCACACAGGGGATATGGGAACAGTTGATGCCTACGGCCATATCGATATTGTTGACCGGAAGAAGGATATTATCATCAGTGGCGGGGAGAACATCTCTTCGATTGAAATAGAAGGGGCGCTTTACGAGCATCCTGCCGTTTTGGAAGCCGCTGTTATTGCCGTCCCGCATGAAAAATGGGGCGAAACCCCTCACGCCTATGTGGTGCTAAGGGAAGGGGATGAAGTCTATGAAGCTGACATCATTGCATTCTCTCGAGAAAAATTGGCCCATTTCAAGGCGGTAACCAGTGTCACGTTTGTAAAAGAGCTGCCGAAAACCGCTTCTGGAAAAATCCAAAAGGTCCATCTGCGCGATGAATATTGGCGTGCCAAAGGGAAATCGAATCGTTTTGTAAATTAAATAGCTTAATCGAGCCGCTGCAGGTCCCGAACCTATGGCGGCTGTTTTTATTTTTAAAATATGGAAACTTTTTCTTGTGCAATCCATCTAGAATCTCTACAATGAATCTAGCAAAAATAAAATGAGGGATGTTAATGAGCCAAAGAAGATATGATATTGACTGGCTACGAAATCTAGGAATTCTGTTGTTATTCCCGTTTCATTCGGCAAGAGCGTTTGATTATTGGGATCCGTTCTATGTGAAAAGTGAGGAGCTCAGCTGGGGATTAAGCTGGTTTATTGCCGTTACTAGTTATTGGTTTATGCCATTGCTGTTTTGGCTGGCCGGTTCGGCAAGCTGGTATGCGCTCGAGCGGAGGTCGAATCAGCAATATGTCAAGGACCGCGTGAATCGGTTATTGATTCCGCTTATTTTTGGGATATTCTTTATTATTCCTCCGCAAGGCTATTTTGCACAATTAAGTCACACTGGTACCGCGGGGAATTATTTTTCTTTTTTAAAAAACTACTTTACTGATTTTAGTGACCTTTCTGGTTATTTTGGCACGTTTACGCCTGCTCATCTATGGTTCATTTTGTATTTATTTGTGCTATCGTTAGCAGCACTGCCGGTCTTCTCATTTTTTCGAAGTAGAAACGTTGAAAAATTCAATGAGGTTTGCAGCAGGCCATCGGTGTTCTTGGCACTTTTCATCTTATTGGCGGGAAGCCAAGCGTTACCGGCACCAGGCGGGCAGAATCCATTCTTTTTCTTTGTTATTTTTATCCTGGGTTTCATAACCTGCAGTCACCCAAGCTACCAAGAGATGTTTAACGGTGTTCGGAGAATAGGGCTTATTGCTCTGTTTGTTTTGGTGCCCACATGGGTCGTGTTACTGCAAAGGCTTCACGAAGGGCATGCTTTTCTAGGAGCAGACATCATCCTAAATATTTTAAGGTCGTTCAATGTTGTATTAACCTTGATGGTGATTTTAGGATACGGTCATAAGTTTTTGAACTTCAATCACAAAGCTATTCCTTATATGAATGAAGCAGCGTTTCCCGTGTATATCCTGCATCAAAGTGTGTTGATTGTGGTCGGATATTTTATCTTAAAATGGAATCTTAGCGTCCTGCCGTCGTTATTGATCATTCTGGTGTTAACCTTTCTAATTTCTTTGTTTATTTACGAGTTTATGATAAAGCGGATTGCGGTTTTCAGATGGGTATTTGGAGTGAAAGTAAAGCCTGTGAAAGGGAAGAAAGGAGCCGCCACATATGCTGAGCTCTCTGAAAAGAAGTGATTTTGATTCGATAGATGATTCAAACCTTGGGGCAGCTTGTTTTGAACCCTTTATCCCGTTTATTCGCGGGAAAAACATAAAGGTTAAAGAGGAGCTTTTTCAAAAATTGACTACGGGTCAAAAAGCGTTGTTCATGTTTAAGGCGTACTACAATCATGCAAATAAGTCATTGGCGGAATTTTATTGGTGGAGTGCTTATTATTATGCACAGCCGAAATCGTGGGCAGCGATGAAGGCTGGGCTCCAATACTTTGGAGCGGCTGCCTTTTACATGCTGGTTGAAGAAATAGAAACGGTCCTAGAGGCGAGGGGGTTCCCAAACAGTTTGGATGATTTCACAGTCTCATATAATGATATAGAAAAAGATCATGAACTACTATCAGAGATAGAACCCCTTCATAAACTTTTCATCCAATTTTCACCAGAAACGTTGAAGAAGATCGGCAAGAAAATCAGATCCAACCCGAGCGAATTTATTCAATTTGAAGAATAGTGCAGGGAATTAAAATAAGAATGGTGAATTTTATTAAGGAATAGGAGGATGCATCTTGATTATAACAAAAGCAACGCTGAACGAATTAGAAGCAGTAACAGAACTATTTGACTTGTACAGACAGTTTTACGAGCAGCCAAGCAACCTGCCCGCGGCAAGAGAGTTTTTGCAGGAAAGAATAGAGAACAATGAGTCGATAATTTATATTGCCTATGATGGGGAGTCGGCTGCAGGCTTCGTCCAGCTATATCCATCGTTCTCATCGGTGAGCCTGAAGCGGGTGTGGGTGTTAAACGATTTATACGTGAAAAAAGATGCCCGCAGCAAAGGTGTTGGTGAACAGCTAATAGCCAAGGCTGCTGAATTGGCTGTAGAAACAGGTGCAAAGGGACTTTTCCTGGAAACGGCCAATGATAACATACCTGCCCAACGGCTTTATGAAAAAATTGGGTTTCAAAAAGAATCAAGTTACTTTTATTTCTTATCCGTATAAAAAGGATGCCTTCAAGCATCCTTTGTCTTCATTTCCGGGTTTAACTCTTTAATCGTTTCCTTATCACAAATGACAAACAACTGGGCATCGGCCGGTATGGGCTGGTCGAGCTTTTGGTTGATATGGAGGTCACTGCGGTCGGCGACCAAGGTGGCTCCTTTATTAAGCAAATCCATAAACGCATCCCGATAAGTTTTCCATTCAGGCTGCTTCGGAATTTCATACATAGTCTCCCTATGCTGTGTACTCATCAATTCCGAGTAAATATTGGTGACACCATGGGAGAATAGCGATCTTACTGCAGCATGAGAAATCATTTCCTGCGTCGGAATAAACTCATCCACTTTGACATGTTTGAACAATTGAATATGGTCCTGGTTGATTACCTCGGCAGTGACGTGTATTTCTTTTTTTAGCTTTTCCTCCAGAGTGGTGATGGCGGTAGCTATTAACAGGGTTTTGCCATCGACCAGCAGGGGGTCGCGATTGGCGTAGTTATCTTGGGTGATTTGGTCGGCAAAGATAATCACACCTTTAGATTTTGCAAGGTTTGCATTAAGTAATGTTTCTTCTTCTGTGGCATTGCCGCGCACATAATATAGCCGCTCTTCCATCATTGGCGCTTGTTTTAGGTCATCGATAATGACGATATCCATTTTCTTGTCGGATTTAAAAATTTCCCGGATCGCCAATTTGGATTTCGCGCTCCATCCAATCAAGATAATATGGTCCTTGCCAGTATATTTCATTTTTCCTCCAACCTTCATTCTGTCAATCAAATAGACAGATTTAATCATTTTACCGATAAAAACGCTAACAAGTCCAATCCCCGTAACGTACATAAAGATCGTATAAATCTTTCCTTGGTCCGTAACAGGGGCGTAGTCCCCGAATCCGACCGTTGCCAGCGTGGTCAGCACCCAATAAATCGAGGTTATGTACGATTCAAATGTTTTCGGTTCAATGAGATATATCCCGAGACTTGCCAGTAAAATATATAAAAGTACAAATGGAACAAATATCTTGTCCCGAAGTTTAATCAAGTGATAGAGCAGCTTTTTTACCTTCATCCCCAAGAGCGATCATCCCTGTTGTGAGTCATTCGTAATTTTATATTTCCCAACTTTCACCAAAAAAGTATGTTTCTCTTCATTCAAGCATAAAAAGCACTAAGGAGGGGGGCTAATAGATGGAGAGCCAAAAGAAGCAGACTGTCCTGTTGCTCGTATTTTTCGTTTTAAGTGCTGGCGGGTTTATCATGATACATGAGGTGACGATAAAACCCAACCAGTATTCGGGGAATGGTAATTTCGGCATCCTATTCATGATGCCGACTGTTCCCATTTATCTTATTTTCTTATTTCTTTTTGGCAGGTTCATGACCCATGTGTCTGTAAAAATCAGCTTGATATTGTCTGTTATCGTTATTATTTTATTACTCTTTGCAGAGATGGCTTTTATAAAGAACTTGGTAACGGAACTGGGTGGTGGACCGGAACAACCAGATTCAAGGATCTTTCGATTCGGCTGGTTCAACCAATATACGAATTCCATCTATTTTAATTGGATGACTTTCATGATGGGAATGTGCCTTTCTGCGTTCATTTCGTCTTGCATTGGTATAGCAAGGGGTAGTAAACGGGGTTAAATATTCTTTAATTTTTCAAAACTTTTGCAGTTCCTCGTGGCCATAGTTTGATAGATTGAATGTAGTGGACAGAGGAGGGATACTGTTGAATATTACCCCAGTGGAAAAAATTATTTCTGGTAACGTGTATATGGTAGAAATGGCGGACGGAGCCGTAGATTCTTTTCGAGTGCTTACCGAAACGCCAACACATTATATTTTGTCTTATTCTATCGATGGAGCAGTCGAGGTGTTTGAAAAAACTAAAAGTGAAATCAAAGCCATTTATGATGTGAAGGAATGGCTGGCAGGAAATAAAATTTAACGTGATGGAGTCCTTGTAGTGGGCTCCTTTTTCCATTTTCTGATAAAATATGAATGGAATTTACATTTGGCAGGGGGAAATGAAAATGGGGGAGCCATCTATTTCAAAAGAAACCGTCGTGTTGGATTTTTATCGTGATACATATAGAAATTATTTTGAAGATTATTTCTTACCGGAAGAACAGGCTAAGTTTACCGCGCACCCGTTGGATGCACTGCTTGCCTGCGAAAAGGACCGTACCCGATATCCGATTATTATTTTTTATAATGGTGTACCTGCAGGCTTTTTTGTCCTGCATGGGTGGGAAGGCGTGAAGGAATACTGGAATAATCGGGATGCCATTCTGGTGCGGGGATATTCGGTCAATACTTCTTTTCAGGGAAGGGGAATTGCCCAGAAGTCCTTGGAATTGCTGCCAGCGTTTGTGAAACAGCATTTTCCTGATATCAACGAAATTATACTAGCCGTCAATTTTGGTAATGGATTGGCACAGCATGTATACAAAAAATGTGGATTTTTAGACCAGGGCGTTCGGACAATGGGGAGTAAGGGTGAGTTGTTTATTTATCATCTAGCACTATAAATGAATGGGCATATTATTCGGTACCTACCACGAAAGGAACTATCATGAATTTTCTGTTTGAGCTCATTGTTGAATTTATCTTAGAAGTTGTTTTCCACGGAATACTTCGTCTTTTTGCAGGTATCTTTAGGTTTTTTCAAAAAATATTTCGAGGGATTTCTAAGCTTTTTAGGACACGGAAATAAGCACACACCCCCATCCTCATAAGGAAAGGGTGTGTGTGACCTCATTGAGTTGTACAAGTTCATTAGACGATAAAGCGAGTTTGATTAATAAGCGGAGAAATTTCTCTTATTTAAGAAAAAGCTCCGAAAATAGCCTAAATAGACGGAAGAATTCCGGTTATTGACTCAAAAAACGTGAAAATAAGTGATTTTTCTTTGCTTAAGCGGAAAACCTCCGCTTAAATTCCCCGAACCGAGCCCTATTCACAAGACTAACCGGAAAATCTCCGCCTATCTAATATCACTTGCTACTTCAATTAAGGAAAGGGGGCTTCCCGTTTATTTTGCTAAAAGACGATCAAGATGTTTTAAAATTGCCTCACGATTCCCGGAAATCTTTGATTCACGTTCCTGGTCCTTGGTTAATTTTTTTAAGGATTTCGCTAACACCTCTTGTTCGCACTCTTGCGGGATGACCACTACCCCGTCTGCGTCGCCAACGATAATGTCACCAGGGTTTACGGTCATTCCTCCGCATGAAATCGGGACATTGATCTCGCCCACTCCGGCTTTGCCGCTGGCGGCCACTGTCGTTCCTTTGCTAAAAACAGGGAAATTTAACTCTTTGATGCCGATAATATCACGAATCACTCCGTCGACGACTAGTCCGCCGATTCCGAGTGTTTGCATCATACCAACGACAAAATCACCGGCAATTGCCCGGTATTGGTCTCCTTTGGCATCGACTACCAGAATATCACCGGGCTTTGCGTTTCGAATCGCTTTTAGAACGGCAAGATTATCGCCGACAGGAATCTTGACTGTGAATGCCCTGCCGGCTAATTTATATTCTTCTTTTAACGGTTTGATCGAAGGGTCCAGGTTGTTTAATCCATCCATACCATCTGAAATGCAGGTAGTTGGCAGCTTTTGGAACTCTTTTACAAGGTTGTTCATTATAAAAACCTCTTTCCGTCATTTTCACCTATTATACTATTATTCTGAAAATATTGGGAAATATAAAAAATCGTCAACACTTACCGTTGACGACTCAAAAATCTTAAATAAGACTATTCTTTCCTGTCCAGCTGTCACTTAAATCTGCATCGGAAATATAGGAGATGGGGATAAATATTGGAGCAAAATCGCCATTCTGTTCCCCGTAGCCTTGATTTCGTTTATAGGAGACGAATTGATCTATAAACACATTCGGCCCCATATTAAGAACCGAGGCATGGTCCAATACATTCACCTTTATGTTTCCTAGATTGACAACCATCGGTGCAAATAGCAACCATATCCCCCCTTAAATAAGGCTGTTCTTAGAAGTTGCACTGTCTGAAACGTCTGGATCTACCACATAGGAAATCGGGATGTTAACAGGGGAGAGATCACCGTTTTGTTCCCCAACGCCTTGATTGCGCTTATAGGAAGTGAATTGGTCAATAAATTGGTTGGGCCCTAAATTGACAATCGAACTATTATCCACCGTATTTACCTTAAACGCCAAGAAATTAATCGACATAGGTGCAATATTCAAGGTACAACACTTCCTTTTTTTATAGTCGGCATATCGAGGATTTCATCTTCAAACACAATCTGAACAGGGCAGATCGTGACCGATGCATCAGCACTCTGCTGGCCAAAGCCTTGATTTTTTTTGGCAGTGCTATTGGTTCCAATCATGAAATTAGTACCAAAGGAAACCGCACTTTTATGGTCGGGACTACCCAATTTTAACTCACCAATATTGACTCTCGTCGGGATAAACATGGTCATATCTCCTAAAAAGGATGTATTTTTAAACTATATTCGCCTGACCAACTAGATATGTACCAAAAAAAGAAAAGTGGCATCTGCCACTTTTAAGAAGGAAAAACTTATGGGTTAGTACATCCTATGTCGGAAGGTGGACGTGCATGTAGGCAACTTGTCCTGTATCTGAAAAAATGTGCATTAGCACATTTTTTGAATGAGTTGTATTGAATTATTTTTCGGTGAATTAACCAATGGAGAAACCTTATATGCTTCCATTCGTTTATGATCTAGCGGAACCAATAAATGCGACAATAATCTTGGATCCTTATTGGCTGGATTCAGCCAGGTTGGTTCATCTTCAGGCCTTAAGATGACCGGCATGCGGTCGTGAATTTCCGTCATCAATTCGTTTGGAGTGGTTGTAATCACTGAGCAGGAGAAGACCGATTTTCCCTCAGGCGATTTCCATTGCTCCCAAAGTCCTGCCATCGCGAACAAATCTTCTCCCTTTAATTTAATTCGCATTGGCGTTTTTGTTTTATCCTCGTGCCGCTTCCATTCGTAAAAGCTATCGGCGATTATTAAACACCGTTTCTTTTGAAAAGCATGGCGAAAGCTTGGTTTTTCCGCGATTGTCTCTGCACGGGCATTGATCATTTTATAACCAATCGACATATCCTTGGCCCATGGCGGAATTAATCCCCATTTCAGAAATCCCATCCGGTTGGCTTTCCCGTCGTTAATAATTGCTAATACAGACTGTGATGGGGCAATATTGTAACTGGGAGCATAGTTTTCTTCATCAAGAAATGCCTGAATATCAAAACGGTCAAGAATCTCGTCAATCGACGCAGTCAGTGTAAAACGGCCGCACATATAGATCACCTCGTGAAATACTTACGTTCATTTTAGCAAAAATATAGGACAGGAGTGAAGAGATGCCTACGATCGATAAATTGTTTAGGGAAAGAATTGGCTATCCCGAAAAGGAGAAAATTACTTTTGAAAATTTGGATGAAGTTTTGGAAAGAACCGCATTTACGATTCCATTTGAAAATATCTGCATCATGAATAATACCTTCAAAGACATCACAAAGGAAAATGTTATGGATAAAATTTTGACTCGCAGGGAAGGCGGGGTATGCTACGAATTAAATTCCATTTTGCATTACTTTTTACTTGAGAACGGTTTTGACGTGAAGTTGGCAGGCGGGGTTGTATTTAATCATAATGCCGGGTCCTGGAGCGAAACCGGGAGGACACATGTTCTGAATCTTGTGCTGCATAATGGGAAGGAATACTTGGTTGATACAGGTTTTGGCGGGAATATCCCATTAAAACCTGTGCCGCTGAGCGGTGAGGCTGTTTCCTCCCGAAACGGGGAGTTCAGGATCAGGAAAGAGAAGACGGAGCATGGTGATTACATCTTGGAAATCAAAATTAAGCACCGCCATGCCGACTGGACGGTCGGTTATGCATTTGATTCGACAGCACCAATCAATGAAATCGATTTGAATGATATTCAAAAAATAATTGCAGAGAGCCCGGCATCCGGTTTTAATAAGGGTCTTCTGGCAACTGTACTAACCGAGAGCGGCAGCAAGGTGTTATCCGAAACTTCCTTCACCGAGCGGATCGACGGCAGGGAAGTAAAGAAGGAAATTGACAGGAGTCGGTTCAAGGAATTCGCAAAGGAGCACTTCGGCTTAAAAATAGGAGACATATGACAAAAAACACGCTGAAACTTAAATCAGCGTGTTTTTTTGTATAATTAATGATTAGCAACTTTCTCAAAGGCGCCTGGCCTGTTATGAACAGAAATTTTGTCCAATAGCTTGATACTCTCTGTATTTAGACCTTTTAGATTCACGACTACACCATTTTGATGGAACTTTATTACAACTTTATCAATCGCACCGACAGCGGAGTCATCCCAAAGGTGAGCATTTGATAAATCGATATCCACTTCAGTTACATTCTCTTTATAATCAAAACTGTTTACAAACTCCGTTACAGAGGCAAAAAACAGCTGGCCAGAAACGTGATAAACCTTATTATGAGCGCCTTTTGCAGAAAGGCTGGTTACCTTTACTTTTGAGATTTTTGATGCAAAGAAGATTGCACTTAAAATAATTCCAACCAGTACTCCCAGTGATAAGTTATGGGTTTTTACAACGGTCAAAACTGTAACTGCCATAACAATCGTATCCGTAACAGGCACTTTTCGTAATGTTTTTAGGCAAGACCAGTCGAACGTACCAATTGATACCATAAACATGACACCAACTAGTGCTGCCATTGGAATCTGTACGAGAAATCCTTGCAATGATACAATCAGGGTTAATAAAAAAGCCCCCGCAACAAATGTAGATAAGCGGCCCCTACCGCCAGACTTTACATTGATTACTGTTTGACCAATCATGGCACATCCTGCCATACCGCCAAACAAACCAGAAACAATATTGGCAATTCCTTGACCACGCGCTTCTTTATTTTTATCACTATCTGTATCCGTCATATCATCAACAATTGAAGCAGTTAGAAGGGTTTCTACTAATCCAACAATGGCGATAGATAAAGAATATGGAAAAATAATCTGCAGCGTCTCCAAGTTAAATGGAATGTCTGGAATTAAAAACACAGGTAATGTTGACGCTAATTCACCCATATCTCCAACTGTCCGAACACCACTTCCAGAAAAGATCGAAATAGCAGTAATCACAATAATGGCGACTAATGGTGATGGAACAGCTTTCGTAAATCGAGGAAGGATATAAATAATCGCTAATGCTCCTGCAACCATCGCATACATTTGCCAGGATGCACCTTTAAACTGAACCAGTTGAGCCATAAAAATTAAAATGGCAAGGGCATTGACGAAACCTGTCATCACAGATCGTGGGACAAACTTCATTAAACGACCTAACTTTAAAGCGCCCATAATGATTTGGATAACACCAGTTAAAATGGTTGCAGCAAGTAAATACTGCAGGCCATGATCTTTTACCAATGTTGTCATTAATAAGGCAGTTGCTCCTGTAGCTGCAGAAATCATGCCGGGCCTTCCGCCAACAAAAGCTATGGTCACAGCAATACAAAACGAAGCGTATAATCCCACCATTGGGTCTACACCTGCAATGATGGAAAAGGCAATTGCTTCAGGGATCAAAGCCATTGCAACCACAATTCCTGAAAGAATATCTCCCCTGATGTTTCCAAACCATGAATATTTTATTGTACTAAAATTCAAACGTCGCGCCTCTCCCTTTGTTTTTATTTTTGTGACTTTCAACTCTCATGAAAGTCGGGTCCGTTGTGAACAAGACACAGTATAATAGAATGTGACAAATTTGTGAAATGCGATGAAAGCGGACACATTTTGTCCGTTCTTTGTTTTACGCTATTTTCCTTCGTTTTCCGGTAGACATCTATAATTTTTTGAGGGAATGGAGGATTAGATGAAATGTGGAAATAATTGTCCTCATGCTAGGTTAATGAGGACAAAGTCGGAGTAAATCCAGATGCAGCTGTCCTCATAATAATCAACTCTCTCCCAATGAGGACAATTGACTCGTTATAATGGAAATAAAAGGGTGAATACTCCACTAAATCCATATCATTTGCATTACTTTTTCACTTTATTGCTTTAAAGTGTTGTGCGAAAATTATGAAAATGGTAAAATGTAATTGTTTAAATTCTTCTGAGTTTAGACCTCCTAACTTTGAGAACTTAGCTGTCCGCTAGTTTCTCGCTTGGGCCTTTGATTCCTGTCAAAGGTTCTTTTTTATGACTTTAACATGGTATAATTTGGCATATAATATGAACGAGGAAGGAAGGTAGGCAAGTATTGCAATTCATAACGTTTGATCAATGGAATGATGAGTTGTGGCAAAAGGTTCTTCCCATATATGAGCATGCCTTTGCTGGAAAGGGGGCTAAACCGGAAAAAATTATCATCAACATGTTTCGAAAACACATCTGCTATTTGCATGTTGGTCTGTTTGGAGATGATGTTGTGGCAATGGCACTGACTGGCGGGTTAAAAGAAATCAGGGCATTGCTGATTGATTATCTGGCAGTGGCTGAGAACTTCCAAAACCAGGGGCTTGGCTGGGAGATGGTTGACCACATAAAGGAATGGTGCCTACCAGAGGGCAAGTTCGAAAGTATTGTATTAGAAACCGAGGCAGAAGACACTCCAGAAAACCTCGCGCGAATCCATTTTTGGGAAAAATGCGGATTCACCTTAACTGATTATATTCATCACTACATATGGGTTCCGGAAACATATCGGGCGATGTTTGTAAAATTGGTGCCTAACACAGACCTCCCGGAACATGGGGAAGACCTGTTCCGGTATATTGGAAGGTTTCATAAAACTTCTTTTCAAGGGTCTTAATATAATATTTCATTAATTGCAGGTTCTTCGGACCTTTTATTGTAAATAATACTAAGGTTATTTTATCAAGGGAGATGTTTTAGATGCGTGGACAAATCACACCGTACTTAATGTTTGATGGCAATGCAAAAGCAGCCCTGGAATTTTATCGTGACGTATTTGGCGGAGAAATATCAAATCTTCAAACCTACGGAGAGGCTGATTACCCAACTCCACCTGAGGCAGATGAGCGAATTATCCATGCCCAATTTAGAAAGGACGATTTGGTACTCATGGTGTCCGATGCATCACCTGGGAATAAGGTAATCATCGGGAACAATATTTCATTAACATTGGACTTTGAAAGTGAAGAGGAGATTCAATCCATTTATGATTCTCTTCGGGAAAAAGGGAACGTCTACATGGAATTGCAAGATACATTCTGGGGAGCCAAATACGCCAAGGTTCAGGATGCATTTGGATTGATTTGGGATTTGAATTATCAAAAGTCTTAATATGGATGTTCACGTGAGAGAGTCTTACGTGAACATTTTTATTTAATCCAAAAATATATTTTTCCATTCCGGCCGAGGCAGCATACAACTATCGGCTTTTCCGAACCATTTATATCGATTGTTGGCGATGATTTTGTAAACGAAATCACGTAAAGGCCGTGGCATAATGAGGAATATAGATAAGTATTTCCATGCCCCGCTGAGTCCTCTGCACACTCTAAGTGCCGCAGTCGATTCCACATAGACTTTCTTATTTTCTATTAAAACAAAGCTGTTGATATCATGACTTAACCCAAATTTATGAACCAGGTTTTTCCCAATTTCACCTTGCAAGGATGCGAAATGAAATCGGCCTTCAGGATCTCTTTTTATAATGAATTGCACACTGCTGTTGCAAAGGTTGCATACACCATCAAATAAAACGATACGATACATTTCTCTCACCACCTACTAATCTATAATTGGATACCTAAATCTTACCATAACCTAAAGATCGAAATAGGCAGTTTTGACAGAGCTTTCTCTGATAATTTACCTGTTTTCGTTAATGACAGGGTTTTTTCAGGGATGACGTTTCCTGCGTTGACATCAAATGTTACATGGATTTCATTTGGGTCGTCTGTCCCGAATTCAAAGGCGCTTCCGAACTGTACTAAATCATCAAGCGGAGCAAATTCCTGAATAACTTCAAAATAAGTATCACTATCGCGATTGATCATCCTGCCTGCAACACACGTTTTATAAGATTTGCGTGAACCGGAAGTGGTTGAGTAAGAAATACCCGAGCCGGGAATTCCTACAGTCGAAGTCCGTCTTCCACTGCTATGGATGGTATATCGCAGTCCAGGTCCGCCAAAACTGACGCCTACACCTTTTTTGCCTACATTCATCCGGACGCCTGGTGCAATTTTAAAGCTTTTTCGAAAACGCAACCCCATTCCAACTACCTCCAAAACATTGTGATAATTAAAATTATGACACGGTAACGGAGGATTTACAATTTGAGCAAAAAAACTTCAATCATATAGGAAAAAATGATACTTTTAAAGAAACTTCAAAATATTCAAATGGCGGTGGGCATTATGTGGGAAAACGATTTAGTCAAGTTGTTACAAATTACTTACCCAATTATTCAGGCACCAATGGCAGGCGGGGTGACTACGCCGGAACTAGCCGCAGCGGTATCTAATGCCGGCGGGCTTGGGATGATTGGCGCAGGCTATCTGACTTCAGTTGAATTAAGCAATCAAATAAGAGAAACTCGTAAGTTAACCAACAAATATTTTGGGGTGAATTTGTTTGTACCAACCCCGTATGCAATAGATGAGGAAAAACTTCAAACAGCTAATCAAATCTTACAGGGGGTACTAACCGAACTGGGGATAAAGGACCAACCTCAGTTTCCAACCTATGAAGCTGATCTTCAAACCTTCCATGAACAAATTGATATCTTAATAGAAGAAAAGATTCCGGTTATCTCGTTTACTTTTGGGCTTCCCTCCAAAGAAGTTGAAACGAAATTAAAACAAAATTCGTCAATATTAATAGGAACAGCCACTACGGTTAAAGAAGCAATTCTGAATGAAAAAGCAGGAATGGATGCTGTTGTTATGCAGGGTTTTGAGGCTGGCGGCCACCGTGGGACTTTTTATCGCAGTGACAATGAGAGTTTAATTGGATTAATGTCGCTCATTCCGCAAACCGCTGACACAATCGGCATTCCGATCATTGCGGCAGGGGGCATTATGGACACCCGGGGAGTGATGGCGGCCAAATGCTTAGGTGCTCAAGCTGTGCAAATGGGAACTGCCTTCCTTGTTTGTGAAGAGAGCGGGGCAAACAACCTGCACAAGAATGCCATTGTTGACGCTACAGAGGACCAGATTGTATTAACCAAGTCCTTTTCGGGAAAAATGGCCCGTGGCATTCATAATAGATTCATTGAAAAGTTTCAAGACGTGGAACATCTCCTGCCAGATTATCCGTTGCAAAACCAACTAACAAAAGCAATCAGAAAAGCGGCGGGTGCTAACGGAACATCAGATTATCTGTCACTTTGGTCTGGCCAAAGCCCACGTTCAGCCAAAAAACAGACAGTAAAGGAGCTTTTCCAAGAAATAATTTCAGATGTAGAAAAACTGCGATATTAGGAGTTTTTTGAAGGAAGGTAGGGAATAAGTGAGCAAGTTTTTGAAAAAAACACCTTATTTGTTGGTTTTATTGGTATTTCCTATGCTAGGCGGAGTATACCATTTGTTAAACAATCGGCCGCAAAAAGCAGTGGTTCTGATAACGACAGTGGACAAGGAAATCCCGTTTATGCCGATTTTTATTATTCCCTACATCCTTTGGTATGGGTATATTTTCTGCTATTTAATTTATTTTTGTTTTAAGGATACAAAGATTTATTTAAAAACCATTACATTGATAGTAACCGGTGAACTGATTTGCTTTGGTATTTATTTCTTTTTCCAGACGTATGTACCTAGGCCACCGGTCGAAGGGACTGGATTTTTAACGATACTGGTGCAATGGATTTATGCGAAGGATCAGCCGTATAACTGTTTTCCAAGTATCCATGTGCTAACCACTTTTGCCATTATGCTGGCATCGCTTCACATTAAAAATAAAGATTTCCTAAACACAGCCTGTATTCATATCGTGGGCAGCTTGATTATTATTTCCACGCTGTTTGTCAAGCAACATGTGATTTTCGATATGATTTCATCTATGTTCTTAGTAACCTTTCTTTATGGACTATCATTTGAACTGCTGTCACTTCGACTCGATCAAAAGTCTCAAGCAGCCATTATTAAGAATGAATGAAAACGGACTAAATAAAGTCCGTTTTTTAATTTAAAAAAATAAAAAGAGTGCCCTTTTAAGACACTCTGATTGATTGGCCTAGGTCTGGCTTGGTCAATTGCCCGAGAAAAAAATAGCATTTCTACGTCATATGAACCGTTTTAATATGCTGGAGATTTAAATAAACAGGATCACCCTTTGCCGTAATGATTTCAACAAAATTATCCTTGATTCCTTGAATTTTACCTATGACATTTTCATTCTCACCAATATTGAACACAATCAGTTCGCCCTTTAATTTTTCAATCTGAATTTCAAAAGATCGAGCAAAGGTGATGTTACTAGGATTTACTGGCAGACTGGCATTGCTTAAGCCGTATGGCCGTTGATGATTCGTATAAGGAATCAGCCATTTCAGATGGTTTAAGGAGATGAACATGGTTTTATAAATGGGGGAGTAAAACACAAAGTAATTATTCATGATGCTGATAATATATCCATGCAAAGCTTGTTTACTTGTCACATATATTTCTGAAAAGATTCCCTTTGCCAATGTTAGTGTTTTCCTTAAAGAGATTTCTTCATTATGATTATAAATCGGTGTAGGTTCATTATTTAGGGTGAATTCATCAATTTCATCCTTTTTTAAATATTGCCAATTCTGTATATGAACGGTTGGAATATATAAATAATCATACCCATTATAAAGGACACATAAATCGCCGCCAACATCTACCATCATGCCGCTTATTGTTTTTTTTCCAGAAAGTTCAAGTTTAATATATTTACCGATATTACCTTTTAAAGTCATTCATTCACATCCTTTCTGTTAGGACGACATTACAAAAAGAGAAGGGCTGTCAAAAATCTTAAGGCAATCGTGTCAGTTGACAACAACATGTGCCCGGCTCATTTTGTAATCTGGTTCGATTGGTATTAAGGTCATTGAAGGATTAGTTTTGGAAGCTCTCATAGTCGTAACTAGGCATTAAAAATTTAAAAATCCTGATGTTTTCTTTACTTTGTTTGGGAAACCCGCAAATGGGAACGCTCTTGGGGTATCATTTGCAGCTATTGGTTCACCGGCGAATGGGAAAGTTCTGGAATGATCAGGCGCTTTGAATTCACCGCCAAATGGGAAGGCTCTAACGTTATCCGTTTTTGTTGGTTTCTCTGATTTCCCTTTTTCCTTCACTGGTTCAGTTGAAACAGCCCCCTTTTTCTCGTTCGTTGCTGTTACAGGTTCACCTGCAAACCGGCTGGATTTCTTTGCTTGGCTAATTGGTTTCCAAACATAACTTGTGTTGTTCTTTTCTGCGACCATCTCGTTAGAGTGCTTTTCTTTTTGTGGAGCTTCTGCTTTGGCTGTGTCTTTTTGTTTTGGTGGAGTGGCATCGTGTTTGGCCTCTTGCTTCGGTTTGTCTTTCTCCTTCGGAGGTATTGGTTTTGGTTTCGCGATTTTTGGCTCTTCTTTTGCCTTATCCATTTTTGGCTCTTCTTTTTGTTTATCCATTTTTGGCTCTTCTTTTGCCTTATCCATTTTTGGCTCTTCTTTTTGTTTATCCTTTTTTGGCTCTTCTTTTGTCTTATCCATTTTTGGCTCTTCTTTTTGTTTATCCTTTTGGTTCATTTCATGCTTCTTATCAGTATTGCCTTTAGATGACTTTGATTTATCTTTATGGGAACCGGTTGAAGTATCAGCTTCACATGGCTCGCATGTTTCGGTTTTGATTGGTTTTGACCAAGATGCAGTATTGCTTTGTTGCACCACGGTCACATGCTGGTGTTTTTCAGTATCCTTGTTTTCTTGTTTTGCTTTCTTTTCAGATTTCCCTTGCTCAGTGAGATGGGTATTTGCCTGCTTGTCAGATTTATGCTCACGCTTATCGGCCGCGGCCTCTTTTTTCGTGGATTTATTGTCTTCTCTTTTCTCTGATTTGTGTTCATTCTTATCTTTTTCTGAAGCAGCTTCATCATTATGGTCCTTTTTATCCTCTGAGTTCCTGCTTTGAGTTTGAGCCTTTTCATTCTTTGCGTCCGCTTTTTCTTCTTCTTCCTTAATAAAGCCTTTTAAAATGTTCGATACATAATCCAATTTTAACAAGATTCGCTCTTCACCATTAATTAAGGTAACAAAATCAGAATCGACTTCGGCTAAGACCCCGTTAAATCTTTGTTTATGAATGCTTAAGATGCTGACCCAGGTATTTTGAAAAGATTGCAATAGCTCCATTAAGCTTTGTGTTTGTTTGAAATGAGCGTTTGATTTCTGTGTTTTAA
The DNA here is from genome assembly GCF_055381825.1 of Neobacillus sp. B24. Lineage (NCBI taxonomy): Bacteria > Bacillati > Bacillota > Bacilli > Caryophanales > Bacillaceae > Neobacillus > Neobacillus sp. B24. Next base: position 2,665,723 of record NZ_AP035777.1, read on the forward strand.
AATCTTTGGTATTTTTTGTGATTGCTTGAATTTTGTCGATTCGATAGTAAAAAATATATTTTTTATCAGTTTCTAAAACAACATGGTCCGATTCGACGCCTAATAACTTTCCTTTATAGACTTCTTCGCCAACATAAAGATTAACGTCGAATCCTTTTAGGTGATCCAATGCTGCGGTGAATTTCTCCAATTTCATTTTTCAGCCTCCTTTAGAGATAATGGGTCGCTTCTCGGTAGGAGAAGCGACATGTTATTATTCGTTATCCTCGTCTTGGTTTTCGTTGCCATTGTTATCATTATCGTTGTCGTTATCATCATCATCTGATTTACCGGAATCTTCACCTGATCCAACGACCAATCCATAGCTGATGTTTCGAATATGCTTCATTGAAAAACGGACAACTTCTTCTTTCACAATTAATGAAGCAATGTCTTTCGTGACATCGTTTAAAACTCCTTCCAATGCTTCATGGCCGCCACGATTAATCCGAATCCATTGATATTTAATGCTTTCCAAAAGCTTAACGAAGTTTTCTGCGCTTTTGTACTCGAAATTTTTCGGAACATTGATGCCCAGTTTCATAAGGTCTTTCGAGCTTTCTGTGACACTTCTGATATGATTGGTTTTGTAATAAACCACTCCATCCTTTTTGGTAAGAAGGATAAAATAATCATCGTGAACTGCCAACAATTTACCGATTCTGGACTCAGGGCCGCCCCGATCCACCCTGATTATTTTGCCTACGTACTGCATCATAGCTTCTTTATTCATAACCCAAAGTTTCCTCCTTTTATTTAGATAAACATTTACACTGCATCTATATGTGTCATGGTGGGATGTTGTACTAATAAAGTAGCCTTTTTTTCATACTTTTGAGTAAAAATAGGCGAATGATGATAGAGTCCCACTATTGAAGTTGGAAAAGTTGCTGTGTTAAGAAACGATTTCGTTCGTTAATAAAGTTGAAGATGAATTTTTTCTCCTCATCAAGCCTATCATCGGTTGTATCGATAAACGGATCTAGGTGAATGTAGGGTTTAAGTGAATTGATCAAACTATCAATCTCTTTTTTTTGGGCATCTACAGTAAAGGTTTCCTCAAGGATGTGTGACAAAATGCCTAAATATTTCTTTTTAAAAGCTGGAAAGTGCAGTATTCGGCCAGTCAGCGTGTTAAATCCAGTGATCGGTACAAAATCAACATCATTTGGTCTGCCATGCAGGTCTCTGCCCCAGGTACCATCGTAATCCCAAGGGGTTATTTCATATAGGCCAGTTTCACTATTTTTATATAGAGCATAATTATGGATAAATCCATCAAAATTTTGCGTGCACACAACACCGGCAAGCCAGGTTAGATATTGGTCAAGATTAAGAATTTTCGGGATCTCTGCTTCAAAGTCTTCATTCTTATAGGAGTTAATCATGGCAATCCATTGCTCCAAGTGGGATAAGTCCTTTTTATTGCCATATTTCAGTGTATAACCCTCAAGCAAACTGGTTTTTACAGTATTCTCTGGGGTTAAAAGTGAAAAATTGGCGTGGTAATTGGTTGCATAAATAATGGGACCGGGTGGTAATTTCCGCTTTTGGAGTAGATATTGGTCGAACGATTCAAGCTCTAAATAAATACCCTTGCAGGATCCGTTTATATATAGGAGAACATGTCTGGAGTAGGGGGCAGTTACCCCAATTTTTTCAAAAAAATCAAGGGACAGCTTATTCCTCGATAAGGAAATGTCGCTGAATTCGGCATTAAGGTGGATTTCATGGGCTCCATCCACTACTGCTGGTTTATGAAATACGATGTGATAGGACTTTTTCTTCTTTTTTCTGATAACATTTCCCCGGTAGCACAGTCCTATTTTATAACGTTTATCACCCGCTTTTAGAATCCCGTGGACGTGGTTCTTTGTCCAAATATCTTCATCCAACTGCTTAAGTAATTTTGGATTAATCAAAATTTCGTATTTTAACATTTTTCTACCCCTAAAAGTGATAATTTCTAAATAATATGCCCGGTTCAGATGGAACGTGAGCTTTTGGGTACTTGTATAAATATCAAAAATTATATGTACGTCTATATCAAAAGACCTTTCACTGCCATAGATTAGAAATGAGCATATTACTTTTTGGAAAGTGGTGGGTTATTTGGTAATGAGGATTGACGTGGAACAGTTACTATCTGAGGCCCAGGATAATGGTGTCCTGGCATTTCTAGATAATAATCCTGTAGAGACCGTAACGATGCTTCACAAAAAAGGGAAAAAGGGAAGCAAAGGCAAGGGCTCAAAAGGCGGTAAGGGGTCTAAAGGCGGAACCAAAGGCAGCAAAGGTTCCAAAGGGGGCCATGGTTCTAAAGGCAGTGGCGGCTCCAAGGGCAGCAGCGGATCAAGTGGCAGCAGTGGCTCGAGTGGCAGCAGTGGCTCGAGTGGGAGCAGCGGATCAAGTGGCAGTTGCGGATCAAGTGGCAGCTGTGGATCAAGTGGAAGTTGTGGCTCGAGTGGCAGCTGTGGATCAAGTGGAAGTTGTGGTTCGGGCGGCAGCAGCGGCTCGAGCGGCAGCAGTGGATCGAAAGGTACTGGCGGTTCGAAAGGAAGCAAAGGGCATGGGCCAAAAGGGAAAAGAGGGCCAAAAGGGAAAAAAAGAAAAGGAAGTAAGGGTTCCAAAGGTTCCAAAGGCGGAGGCACCAAGGGCAGCAAAGGCTCAAAAGGCGGAGGTACCAAGGGCAGCAAAGGCTCAAAAGGCGGAGGCACCAAGGGCAGCAAAGGCTCAAAAGGCGGAGGCACCAAGGGCAGCAAAGGCTCAAAAGGCGGAGGTACCAAGGGCAGCAAGGGCTCAAAAGGCGGAGGTACCAAGGGCGGCAAAGGCTCAAAAGGCGGAGGTACCAAGGGCAGCAAAGGCTCAAAAGGCGGAGGTACCAAAGGAAGCAAGGGATCCAAAGGCAATAAAGGTTCGAAACACAAGAAGTAGAAAACTTTTCCTCCTGCAGTAATGGGGGGCTCATAAACCGATACTTTGAATAGTATCGGTTTATTCATTTTGTAACAAGGATAAATGTCTCTAATTTCAAAGATAGGTAAAAGCCTAATAGATTAAAAATAGGTACAAACCTAAAAGAAATTTTATAGTTTTTAGCTGATTTACCAAAAAACGAGATATTCGTTTAGGTCAAGCCATTCGTAATGCACGTACTATAAACCAAGGACAAGGAGATGAAATTTGAAAGCAAGAAGGGAGTTAAACAATTTTTATGTATCATCCAACAACGATGATCATCACAATATTTGCCTTTTTACTCACCATGATCATGATCTTTATTCGGCCTAAAAATATGAATGAGGCAATTCCAGCGACCGCAGGAGCGATTATTGTATTCCTAAGCGGCAGCGTTTCATTTACGGATTTAATCGATATTAGCTCGAAGGTTACAGGAGCAGCGATCACCATTATAGCGACGATTGTCATGGCGATTGTTTTAGAGAGTTTTGGCTTTTTTAGCTGGACCGCGGCTCTCATGTTAAAACTATCAAAGGGATCGGGGATTAGGCTATATTGGTATACCTTATTACTTTGCTTTTTCATGACGCTATTCTTTAATAACGATGGCAGTATTTTAATTACCACACCTATCTTGATTTTAATCTTAAGGCATCTGGGATTAAAAAATAGGCAAATGATTCCGTACCTGCTTAGCGGTGCCCTGATTGCTACGGCTTCGAGCGCTCCAATCGGCGTCAGTAATATCGTTAATCTTATTGCTTTAAAAATTATCGGAATGGATTTATACCTCCAAACTGAAATGATGTTTGTGCCCGGAGTAATTGGTTTGCTATTTTTATCCTATCTATTGTTTCTCGTATTCAAAAAAGACATACCTCAAACAATTCGTATCCCCAATTACTCTATTACACTGCAAAAAAGCCCCTATCATCCGCTGCAGAAAAACAATGAAAACCTGTTCAATCAGCAAAAGAAGCTAATGATCAATATGCTGATCTTTGTATTTTTTGTGAGAATCAGCCTATTTGTCGCCTCCTTCATCGGAATTTCCGTATCATTAGTCGCCGTTCTTGGTTCAATCATTCTTTTAATATGGCGCTGGATTCATTTAAAACGAAGTCCTAAGGATGTAGTCGGGAAAATCCCATGGCATATACTTGTTTTTGCCTTTGCGATGTATGTCATCATTTATGGTCTGCACAATATTGGCCTAACTGCAATGTTAATATCCCATCTAAAGCCGCTTGTTAACGATAGTTTGTTGCATGCCAGTCTGACAATGGGGATGATCACGGCATTCCTATCAAATATTTTTAACAATCATCCAGCCTTGATGGTATCAACGTTAGCCTTAACAGAAATGGGACTGGAGCCGCTTATCATGAAGACGGTTTATCTGGCCAATATTATTGGCAGCGATATTGGCTCACTTATCTTGCCAATTGGTACATTAGCTACGCTAATTTGGATGCATATTCTCAGAACGAACAAAATCATGATTTCATGGGTTGACTATATTAAAGTTACCATTATAGTCATTCCGCCAACGCTATTCTTCACGTTAATCTGTTTATACTTATGGCTCCGGCTCGTATTTGTCTAGATATTTGTCTCATAATGGTACATGCCTATGCATGTACCTCATTTTTTATCCCCCAGAGAAGCTTCAAAAACTCTCCAATAATTGTAAAAGAATCACTAGAAGCTGTCCTTAATAGCAACTATAATTGTACATACATCCCTACACCTGTCTTCGCATACAATTCAATGATGTATATTCGTGTTTTGACTAAGGGGAGAAAAGAAGTGGCACTGTTTAATAATCTTGAATTGACCAAACAACTTCAAAATCTCTATCAGCAAATCGTTGAAGAGTGTGAGAGGACGATTGCTGATTTCCCCCTAAAAAATGCCGAACCCAATCGCGATAATTTACTTGCCTTTTTATCCCTAAAAGAAAAAATAACCCCTTCGATAACGAATGAATTGGTGGAGCGGGGTTTATTCCCACTACCCCAATCTCACACCCACGTTTTATATACAATCTCGCAAATTTTAAAACTTATGACCCATCCTGGAATCCCGTCTGAAAACCTAATTTCCCCCACACCCAAGGTTGCTAGGAGCATCATAGAAGAAAGAGCAGTAGAATTACTGGGCCAAAAATGGAATCACCTGCAAGCTTCGATCATGGTCACTTTAGATGCCAAGATGGTCCACGAAGAGATGTTAATGGAACAGCTGCTACTGAATGGAATGACAATTGCCAGAATTAATTGTGCCCATAATCATGAACAAATCTGGGGAGACATCATTGGTACCTTACGTAAAGTTGAAACAAAGTTAAGGGAAGAAGGGAAATACGAGGGGCGCAGCTGTAAAATTTTTATGGACCTCGGAGGCCCAAAGGTCCGTGTGGGAAAGCTGGCCCCCGAGGAAATTTTGGTCAAAAAAGGTGATGCTCTTAAGTTATATCTCGATTCAAACCGGCTAGGGCACCCTGCAGGTGAACAGGCCCCGGCCGGGATTCCGGTGACCCTTGTAAAAGCATTTCGCAATGTTCGTTTACACCATCGGGTAGTCATTGATGACGGAAAAATTCATGGAGTTGTCCGCGAAATTTCCAGTGAATTCATTGAGGTGGAGATTCTCTCCCCAGAGCAGCCCTTTAGGGTAAAACAAGGGAAAGGTCTGAATTTACCAGACTCGCTATTAAGCTTAAATTTACCAGCGTTAATGGAAAAAGATTATCAGGATTTGGAATTTGTAAAAAAGCATGGTGATATCGTTGGAATATCCTTCGTTCACTCACCGCTAGATTTGAAAAAGTTGCGGGAGGCATTGGAAAGGCTAGGGCACTCAGATTTGGCAGTCGTAGCTAAAATTGAAACAAAAGATGCAGTGAATCAACTGGCAAGAATCATTCTCGAAGGGTTACAATTTAAAGCTTTTGGAATAATGATCGCACGAGGTGACCTAGCTGTTGAGGTTGGTCCTGAAAATCTATCAGATGTTCAGGAGGAAATTTTGAGGATTTGTTCGGCAGCATATGTTCCGGTCATTTGGGCCACTGGCGTTTTAGAAAAGTTGACAAAAAAAGGGATACCGGCCCGTGCCGAAATCACGGATGCTGCCCAAGGAAAGCGGGCAAATTGCGTCATGCTTAATAAGGGCCCGTATATTTTGGACGCACTTGTTATGTTAACCAAGCTTTTAAGAGCTGAAGAACCAGATTCTTCGAAACACGCCGAAATTACGGAGTTAACCAGACAATTTGGTGTTTTAGATGGTTATCGGAAATTGTAGCGGGTGGATTGAAGCAGTGCGACGCTGAAAATCAGGGGGCGGCTGCTCCAATAAGGGTTATTGGCGTAGTGAAGCACCGAAAATGAAGTCTGGACTACTCCAATAAATGATATTGGAGTAGTCCGGCATCAAAAATGTACTCTCAACTATGAACGTAGCAAGCCCCACCTCCCAAAAAGGCGGGGCAACTCTATTTTTTTTACCCTTTTTGGTAATATTCTTCTAAAATATCTCTCGGCACCATGCTGCCGCCAGTTGCCCAGACGATGTGTGTGGCGGAACCTGCCTTTTCAGTTAAGCCATTTCTAGTAAGATAATCGCTTCCGTTTTTAACAAGTTTCACCGGACCAAGCATCCCAGCCAACGCCGATGGCTCAAGATAGATACCCTCCGAATCTGCCAAATCCTTCAGCAGCTTAAACATCACTTCATCGCTAATTGTAAATATCCCTGATAGCAAAGGCTCCATTACTTTACCGACAAACCCCGATGGTCGTCCGACTGCCAATCCATCCGCAGCGGTTTGATTATCAATTCCGATATCCTGAACGGAAATTTGATCGTGCAGACCTGTCATCATCCCAAGCAGCATGCAAGGGGAGTGAGTAGGTTCGGCAAAGAAACAGTGAACAGTATCACCAAACATAAGCTTTAAACCAAATGCCACTCCACCAGGGCCGCCGCCGACTCCACAGGGAAGGTAAACGAACAGCGGGTGACTTTCATCGACCAACACACCCATGGACACTAATTGTTTTTTCAAACGGAAAGCCGCAACTGCATAACCCAAAAACAGGTCGCGTGAGTTCTCATCATCGACAAAATGACAATTAGGGTCGGAATCGGCTTGACGCCTGCCTTCCTCAACTGCCTTGCTGTAATCGGCCACATATTCTATCACATTAACATTTTTACTGCGCAAAAGATCTTTTTTCCACTGTTTGGCTTCCGCTGACATATGAACGGTGACGTTAAATCCCAACTTGGCGCTGATGATCCCGATACTTAAACCAAGATTACCTGTTGAACCTACAGCAATTGAATACTGAGAGAAGAAAGAGCGGAACCTTTCGCTGTCCAGAATGGTGTAATCGTCCTCTAGCGTAAGCATTTGATGCTGCAGTGCCAGATGTTCTCCATGCTTTAAGACTTCATAAATTCCGCCCCGAGCTTTAATCGAACCTGAGATGGGCAGGTGGGAGTCGAGTTTCATGTACATTTCTCCAAATATATCCTTCCGGTACCTGCTTTCTACTAATTTTTTCATAGACGGGATTTCCACCAATGGTGATTCAATGATGCCGCCAGCGGCCTGTGTTTCCTGAAATACCTTTGCAATATACGGAGCAAAGCGGACCAATCGTTGCTCGGCATCCATTACATCTTCGACCTTAAGGGGGGATTGCTCCATACCAGATTGAAAGTCTTTAAGATTCGAATTAATCCAAAACACTTCTTCTAATGAGATGAGTTTTTGCATTAAGGGGAAATGTTTATTATGTACTTTCATTTCAATACCTCCCGGACTGTGGTAAATAAAGTGTAGCATAAGGCCCGAACCTGTTCATCATAAAAAAACAGTCATGGATTTGACCCATGACTGTCATGATGAAATAACCTGCATTTTGATTACTTCATCATTATTTATTAATAGTAATATCCGCCCATGTAGCTAGCACCTACGATGATAAGCAGAATGAATAGAACAACAATGAGAGCAAAACCTGCTCCTGATCTGCCGTCGCTCATACTTTTCACCTCCAACATCTTTAATACAAGATATGAAGGGAGGGACAGCGACGTATAGACAAACATGTAATTCTAAGCCATATTTTTATGAGTTAGTTATGATCGTGACTTTCGTGATCGTGACTCTCGCTTAAACTTTCAAATTCTGGTCCAGGCGGCATAAAACCAAACGGTCCCCGCGGCGCCAATTCCGCACGATAAAATGCCACAATTTCTTCAATGCGAATCAAAATTTTGACTGGCCGACGTACCGCTCTATTTGTTAATATGATAACATCCTTACCAACCTTCAAAAGTCTTCCTTCGAAATTCCCTTGGGTAGTCACTACATGAACGTCTTCATTCAAATGATCGTGGGCAAATTCATGAAATAGCGCATCGCTCATCTTTTACCATCCTCCTCTTTAGGATAGTAAATGCAAATTATAGGAAAATGAGATTGTATTATTCATTTTTTTAAATCTTAACGGGAAATGGATTTACTAAGGTTTATAACATGACAGGCGGAATGAATACCTGGTTATTTGAAATGGAGCAATAAATCATCCTTTACTATTGAGCCCTTGGACAAGCAAAGCTTCAAGGGCTTCTCATATACTATAATACCTATGATTTTACTTGGTAATAAACGGTATGTTTGTTATAATTATTTTGAGATAAAATATCATAAAGGAATAGCATTGACATCATACCCTTATGGGTATAATATAAATCGTATCAATACGTTTTAAAGGAGGAACGGGTAGGAACATGGATTACAATGATCAAATTAAAAATAGAGTTAAGCGAATTGAGGGTCAGCTTCGAGGAATTTTGAGAATGATGGAAGAAGATAAAGAATGTAAAGATGTAATTACCCAGCTTTCAGCCGCAAGAACTGCCATTGACCGGACGATAGGAGTAATTGTAAGTTCCAATTTAGTCAATTGCGTTCAAAAAGCAGAGGAAAAGGGCGAAAACATGGAAGATTTAGTTAAAGAGGCCGTCAATTTATTAGTAAAAAGCCGATAAAAAAGGGGTGATGCCCTCTTTTATTTTTTTTTTTTATAATACCCTTGTGGGTACTAGTTGTGTTTGGCTGTACCTGCAGGGGTATAAAAATTTTAGGAGGATTTCCATGGAATACGTGAGATATCTTATTATTGCTCTGTTCCTTTATTTTATCATCAAGAGAGTATTGCCAACAAAAGGAGTTACCAACATAACAACAACTCAATTAAAATCTATTATACAAGATAAAAATATACAATTTGTTGATGTGCGTACTCCTGCAGAATTTAAAGGTAACCATATCCGAGGGTTCAAGAACATTCCGCTTCACCAGCTAGGACAAAAAGCTGAGAAAGAACTTTCAAAGCAAAAAGACGTAGTTGTGATTTGTCAAAGTGGAATGAGAAGCCAAAAGGCAAGTAAGGTACTGAAGAACCTAGGTTACAATGTGACGAACGTAAGAGGTGGTATGAGCACCTGGAATTAATGTGAACTAAGCATGACTTATTGATAGTCATGCTTAATTTTTTTGAATTCAAGGTAAAAATATGACAGAAAAAAATGTGGGTTGAAATGACAAACTGGAGGTAGGAAAATAATAACACCAAAACCTTCGGTTGATTTTGGCGTTATTATTTCTATTAAGAAACCTGAGTACTTTCAATATATGTTTCCAACGCAGGATGGTATTCTTTTTGGTAATGGCTTTCCGGACAAGTTTTGATGATCGTTGCCTTGAAGAAATTTGATTTTTTTGTCTCTAATACTTTATTACAAAAAGGACATTTATCAGTAAAAAGGCGGTTTATCAGGCTCATTTTCCAAGCTCCCTTCTTCATTGAAAGTTAACCTAAAACCCTTAATTCTTATATATATACTAGGAATTATATGTGGTTTATTCATTTTTTTCAATAGAAAATTACATATTATGGTTAGGCAAGTTTTTAATATAAAATATGAAAAGAATAAAGATTGGTGAATATTCATTTTTGTGGGGATTCGTTCGTTAAGAAAGAAAGGATTTCGAGTACTCGGATACACCTTTACAATATTAATACCTTTATTAAAATTAGTAAGTGTGCCTGAGACAACAATAAAAAGTGTTGACACCTGCAAGATTTTTAATTAACATTATACCCGTAGGGGTAATTGAATTAAAAATTTTTTAAAAAATAATAATACCTATACACGTATTGGTTTAATTAAAACATACAATTCAGGAGGTAACAAAATGACAGAAACAAAGAAAACAACGATTATCTTATTTAGCGGTGATTATGATAAAGCAATGGCAGCCTATATTATTGCAAATGGTGCAGCCGCTTATGATCATGAGGTTACGATTTTTCACACCTTTTGGGGATTGAATGCATTAAGAAAGGATGAAAATATTCCTGTTAAAAAAGGGTTTATGGAAAAAATGTTTGCAAAAATGATGCCAAAAGGCGCGGATAGAATGGGTCTGTCTAAAATGAACTTTGCCGGAATGGGTCCCAAAATGATTAAGGGAGTCATCAAGAAGCATAATGCGATGACACTTCCTCAATTAATTGAAATGGCTCAAGAGCAGGAAGTTAAATTAGTAGCATGTACCATGACAATGGATTTATTAGGATTGCAAAAAGAAGAACTATTGGAAAATATTGAGTATGCAGGTGTTGCTGCTTATTTGGCGGATGCACAAGACGGCAATGTCAACCTGTTTATCTAACACTGACAGGGGGTTACCCCCCTATATATAAATGGCGGTGGTGATGCCGTCTGGAAGGGAATGTAGATTAAAAATTTTTATTAAAAAACATACCTATAGTGGTATATAACTGGAGGTTATACAATGGAAAACATAAAGGCAAACGTTATACTTGATGCAAAAGGATTGGCATGCCCAATGCCAATTGTTAAAACAAAAAAGGCAATGAAGGATTTGGAAGCGGGTCTTGTGTTGGAGGTGCAAGCAACTGACAAAGGTTCAAAGTCCGATATGAAGGCATGGGCAGAAAGTACAGGGCATCAATATTTAGGTACCCTGGAGGAAGGGCAAGTTTTAAAGCACTACTTACGAAAGTCCACCCAAGATGAGACATTGGAAAACAAGCATCCACATGTTATTACCAATGAAGAGCTTGAAGCTAAGCTGGAAGCTAATGAAAATATTCTTGTTCTTGATGTGAGGGAAACAGCAGAGTATACGTTTAACCACATTCCAAATGCCATTAGCATTCCATTGGGTGAGCTGGAAAAGCGAATTGAGGAATTGAACCAAGAAGATCAGATCGCTATCGTATGCCGGACAGGGAACCGCAGTGACATGGCTGCACAAAGGCTGGCAGAGAAGGGTTTCGCCAATGTTGTAAATGTCATCCCAGGCATGAGTAAATGGTCTGGAAAAACAACTGGAATTTAAAGAAATAACATCGGGCTGTTATCGCTATTGTAATGAGACAAATTTTTTTGAAATAAAATATACTCTGGGGGGTAATTTCACATGACTATGAGAGCCATGACTTCAAAAGAAGTAACACAAAAGATTTTTAATAAACAAGAATTATTTATTCTGGATGTCCGAAATGAAGGAGACTTTAAAGATTGGAAAATCGAGGGGGAAAACTTCGGACACCTTAATATCCCGTACTTTGAATTGCTTGATGGCGTAGAGGAGATTCTTCATAAAATTCCGCATGATAAGGAAATTCTGGTTGTCTGTGCAAAAGAAGGTTCATCAGTCATGGTGGCGGAGATGTTGTCTGATGCCGGACTCAATGTTTCATACCTTGAAGGCGGCATGAAGGAATGGAGTGAGCACCTGGAACCTGTTAAGGTAGGGGATTTAAAGGATGGCAGCGAACTATACCAATTTGTCCGCATCGGGAAAGGTTGTCTTTCCTATATGGTTGTTTCAAACGGAGAAGCGGCTATTATCGATGCCACTCGCATGACAGATGTGTACCTTGAATTTGCCAATAAAATCGGAGCAACCATCACTCATGTATTTGATACACATTTACACGCAGACCATATTTCCGGCGGCAGAAAAATAGCCGAGAACACCGGCGCCACTTATTGGCTGCCACCTAAGGATGCAACCGAAGTCACGTTTGCCTATCTGCCTTTAGAAGACGGGAATGACGTGGAGATTGGTTCAGTTAAAATCAACATTCACGCTCTATATTCTCCGGGTCATACAATTGGGTCTACTTCTTTTATAGTGGATGAGAAGTACTTGCTTTCAGGTGACATCTTATTCATTGACTCAATTGGCAGACCAGATTTGGCCGGTTTGGCTCAAGATTGGGTCGGAGATTTGCGTGAAAGTTTATATAAACGTTACAGAGAGCTTTCCGAGGAATTAATCGTCCTTCCAGCGCACTTTATGATTATTGAAGAGTTGAACGAAGACGGCAGCGTATCTGAAAAGCTTGGCACATTGTTTGCCAAAAACCACGGCTTAAATATTGAAGACGAAAATGAATTCCGTAAACTTGTGACGGAAAATCTCCCGCCGCAGCCAAATGCCTATCAGGAAATTCGCGAAACAAATATGGGTAAATTAGCGCCAGATGAAGATAAACAACGTGAAATGGAAATTGGACCAAATCGCTGTGCAGTTCGCTAAATTGCTATTTAGGAGGAAAATGAAATGGAAGTAAATAAAATTTTGGATGCAAAAGGGCTGGCTTGCCCGATGCCCATCGTAAAAACAAGAAAAGCAATAAATAAAATGGAATCAGGTCAAATCCTAGAAATCCATGCAACTGATAAAGGGGCAAAAAATGACCTTGCCGCATGGGCAAAATCAGGTGGACATGAACTAGTGAAACATGAAGAAGAAAATGGTATATTAAAGTTCTGGATAAAAAAAGGATGATTAACCGTGAGGGGACCGGTTTGGGTTCCCTTATTTTAGGGAGTGGAACACCATGGATTTTGGTTTTATCATAACGATTCTCATAATTGGATTTATTGGTTCTTTTATTTCAGGGATGCTGGGTATTGGTGGTGCTATTATTAATTTCCCCATGCTGCTGTATATTCCTGCACTAGTCGGAGTAGCCCATTTTACAGCGCATGAAGTTTCCGGCATTACAGCCATCCAAGTATTCTTTTCTACTATTGGTGGCATTTATGTATACCGTAAAGGTGGGTTTTTAAATAAAAAGCTGATTGCCTACATGGGAGGCAGCGTTTTACTTGGTAGTTTGATTGGCGGATATAGCTCCACCAACATGCCGGAAAGCGGAATTAATATTGTATATGGGGTTTTGGCATTAATTGCTGCGATTATGATGGTTATCCCCAAAAAAGGACTGGATGATATTCCTCTGGAACAAGTGAACTTTAATAAATGGCTCGCAGCATCGTTATCCTTCATTGTAGGAATCGGCGCAGGGATTGTCGGGGCTGGCGGGGCATTTCTGTTAATTCCTATTATGCTTTCACTGTTAAAAATTCCTACAAGAATGACAATTGCATCTTCCTTAGCGATCACCCTCATATCGTCTATCGGTTCTGTTACCGGAAAAATCACAACGGGGCAGATTCCCTTACTACCATCCATCATTCTGGTTATCGTCAGTTTGATAGCTTCTCCACTCGGAGCATCTGCCGGCAAAAGGATTAATACAAAGCTTCTGCAAATTGTGATGGGAATATTGATTGTAGCTGTTGCAATAAAGACTTGGCTGGAAATCTTATAAGGGCATTGTTAGCCCTTTTTTAATTTTCAGTCATATCTTTTTTCTCTTTATACCCCTTATAGTATAATGAGTGAAAATAAAACTTTTTGGGGGCTTCATGGGTATAATAAATCCCATAAGAAGAAAGAGGGGTCATAATGGTAAAGGCTACACAGGCTGCGATATCAAAAATCACAGAAGAAGTACAAGATGTCATTAATGAAGGGAAGAAGCCATTTATCCGTTTGGAAATGGGAATTGGCTGAGGGGGTCCACAGCTTCGTCTGACTCTGGAAGAGTCAGCTTTAAAAAATGATGAAATCACTGAAATCGAGGGAATTCAATTTCTGGTGAATGACCGCGATCAAGTATATTTTCAAGATGCAAAAATTGATTACGTCCGAAGTATCATGGGCGGTGGACAGTTTAAAGTTCTTCGCGTTTAAAAAAGAGGCTGATGGGCCTCTTTTTTTATGCAAACTTTCGCATACTAAGAAAGAGGTGAAAGAAATGACCCTGGTACGACTAGGCTATGTAGCCATGAGTATGGAATTGGCAAATGCATCTCCATCCAAAACTATGACATTTGCCCAATTCCAAAAAATTACTGACCGCGACGCAGCCCTTCATAAATTAGAAAGGATTGCCCAGCAAAATTTACATAACACACTTCGACTCATGAGACATAATGTTGCTTCTGAAATTCATTTTTACCGGTTAACTTCACGACTTATCCCTCTGGCAAATCATGAGGAGCTTCTTGATTGGGACTATATGAAGCCGCAAAAGTCTGCATTAAGTGAACTAGGCGATTATATAAAAGAACACAATATTAGGGTTGATTTTCATCCAGATCATTTTGTTTTAATAAATTCGATGCAGCCTGAGATATTAAAAAATTCCCTCAAGACGTTAAAGCTGCATTATTTATTATTAAAAGGGATGGGAATCGATTCTAAACATCGTTGTGTCATGCATGTTGGCGGCAACTATAAAGAGACGGAAACATCACTGGAACGGTTCATCGAAAACTGGATGGTCGTCCCGAGGTCGATTCAAAAAATGATAATACTCGAAAATGACGATACTTCTTTCACCTTGGACGACACCCTTTATTTATGTGAAAAACTTGAGATTCCACTCGTGTTCGATTATCACCATCATCTGGCCCATCACGAAAATCCAAATTGGGAGGAGAATTGGGAACGAGTTGTCGGGACATGGAAGCATTCACCGCTGCCAATAAAAATGCATATCTCCAGTCCCCGAAGCGAGAAAGAGTTTCGGCATCATTCGGATTATGTAGATGTAGATATGTTTTTAAAATTTTTAAAAGAAATTAAGGGAAGTGTCCCGCAAATTGACTGCATGATTGAAGCCAAGAAAAAGGATGAGGCACTCTTCAGATTAATGGAGGAGATAAAGGAGAGAGGTGGCGTTGAAATTGTTGACGGTTCATCGTTTCTTTTAAAATCATAATTCTGCTTCTGAAAGCAAACAATAGTGGGGTAATGTTGGTATTAATAAAATTGCGGGGGTACGATTATGGCTAATCGACAAGCAAACCGAAATCAGCAGCAAAAAGGGAAAAACTCAGAAGGTTCGGGGACACAGTATCATAAAGAACATGCCGGAAATGTTCCGGGGTATGGTAATAATCCTGCTGAACAAACGAGAAAGTAATAAAAAGTGAAGGACCGCCACAAAATGGCGGTCCTACTTCTTGTAATCATAGTACCTCAACGTCTCAACTTTTGATGTTGGGACTTCCTCGGTCACATTCCCATTTTCATCTTTGTAAATTTCATACTCCTGATACGTTTCCACAATATAACCGTCTTCTTTTTTGCGTTTGACTAGCTTTTCAACTAACTCTGGCCCTTCATCCTCGGGCTCCACCGCAACTGGCTCCACCGCCGCCGGCTGGTCAGCAACGTATACCAAGTCTTTATTCAGCACTGAAAATGGCGATTGAAGATAAGCGAGCAAGCCTAAGGTAAGCAACAGAGAAATTCCGAAAAAAAGATTTTTTGAGTTCATGAGTTCCGTGGCTCCTTTTTATATGAATCCTCGTAACCCATTTTATGCATGTCCTAAAAACATATGACAACCCATCTTAAATGTTTGGTTGCTTTGCCTTTGAGCGAAAACCTAGGAAGAGGACGAACGCAACAATTGTAAGAATGACACCAGATATATACGGAAGTCCAATTGTGATTGAAAACAGCCAGCCGCCAAGTACAGGCCCAATGATACGGCCTAACGAATCAAATGATGATAAGAGGCCAGTGGTACTTCCATGACCTGAAGTAGAAATCTTTGTTAATAAGGAAGATACGCTTGGGCGGATGACCCCATTGCCAATCCCAAAAATGGTAAGATAAATCGCTGCTGTCGTGAAATTATTAACGAGCAGGATTAAGCCGAAGCCAATTGCCGAGACAATCATGCCGCCCTGAATAACGGCACTTTCCCCGTATTTCTTTGTCCAGCGGCCGACTAAACCGCCCTGGACCATCGCTCCTGCAAAGCCCATAATCATAAAAATATATCCAAGCTGGGTTGAACCTAACCCGGCTTTATCGGCAGCAAAATAAGCAAAAGTTGCTTCAAGTCCAGACAAAGATAAAGATATAAACAATTGAACGAAAAACAACATCGAAACATCAGGGGTAAATGCTTTCCAAACGGATTGCTGTTGGGTAGTTTCCCCTTTGTTCTGTTTTGATTCTTTTAAAATAAACGCAACTAGGATCAACGTAATCAGTGAAGAGGCACCTGCAAGATAGAACGGCATACTTAAGCTATGTTTTGAAAAAATCCCACCGACCGCAGGTCCAAATACAAATCCAAGCCCAACAGCAGCTCCGACAATCCCCATTCCTTTTCCGCGATTCTCTTCAGTAGTGATGTCAGCAACATAAGCCATGGCGGTTGGCATATTGGCCGAAGACAGGATACCGCCGATGATCCTAGCGGCAAACAGCATCCAAAGTTGTGTTGATATGGCCTGGATAAAAAATGATAATGCCAGGCCGGCAATTCCAATCATCATCACCGGTTTACGTCCGATTTTATCGGACAAACGGCCCCACATTGGTGCGAAAATCAGCTGCATTAATGAGTAGACAGCCATTAATAGCCCGAGTTGTGTCGGATTTGCCCCCATATCCTCCGCATAAAATGGCAGGACCGGGATAATAATTCCGAATCCAATCATGACAAGAAACATGACTAAGAATAAAATTGGTAAAGCAGATTTTGCCTGCAAGGATGTTCACTCCTAAAACTTTATATAAGTTCAAATTTAGTCCAATAACAATTATCACCTAGCTTGGCAAGATAATGCAACCTGCAATTCCTAAATCTTTGTTGCAACCTTGCGAAAATGTAAGGTTAAGCGTCGAAATCGTAAGGATTCATAATGGAAAAGCATCCGCAATTTTTCTATGATAAAACTAAGCAATAATGAGAAATGGGGATGAACCAAATGGAAATCATTTTAGAAGCAAAGGGAGTAAGTAAAGTTTTTGGCGGGAAAAGAAATCAATTTTCTGCCCTTCACGATATTGACCTAAATATTGCGAAAGGGGAATTCGTCGGGGTCATGGGGCCGTCTGGTGCAGGCAAATCAACATTACTTAATGTTTTGTCCACCATTGAAAGCCCGACAACGGGGAAAATCCAGTTTGATGGAGCGGAACTTACAAGTTTGAAGGAGCGGCAATTGACGGAGTTCCGTCGCGACAAGATGGGGTTTATTTTTCAAGATTATAATCTGTTGGATACGTTAAGTGTTGAAGAAAATATTATGCTGCCGCTGGCATTCACGAACATGGCGCCAGAACAAATCAAACAAAGAGTCAAGGAATTAGCGAAGCAGTTCGGGATTGAAGCGATGCTTGAAAAATACCCATATGAAATTTCAGGCGGGCAGCAGCAGCGAACGGCAGTCTGCCGAGCGCTTGCAGGTAATCCAAGGCTGTTGTTTGCGGATGAACCAACCGGAGCACTGGATTCAAAGTCGGCGTACCAGCTATTGGAAACCTTATCGAAGCTTAATCAGGAAATGCAAGCGACCATTTTGATGGTAACACACGACCCTTATGCGGCTAGTTTTTGTTCGAAAATAATTTTCATAAAAGATGGCAGCCTTTTCACTGAAATTCGCAAGGGAGAACAGTCAAGGAAGCAATTGTTTCAACAAATTCTAAATATCCTTTCGACTATTGGAGGCGGGCAGTATGACGTTATATAGTCTCGCTAGGAAAAATATTATCAAGAACATCCGCCAATACATGCTATACCTGTATTCCATGGTGATCAGCATCGCGATTTATTTTACGTTTGTCTCTTTGCAGTACAATCAGCAATTGCAAGATTCTACTGTTACTCTTGGAAAAATTGAATCGGCCTTTTTTGCGGCATCTGTCATTCTCGTTGTTTTTGCGACGATTTTCATTTGGTATTCCAATTCTTTTTTTACGAAAACACGTAAAAAGGAAGTTGGGTTGTACGCCCTGTTTGGAATGAGCAAGAAAAAGATTGGCACCCTGCTTTTTTACGAAAATATCATTATTGGCGTGATTGCCTTGATTATCGGAATCGGACTAGGGATCCTATTTTCAAAGCTGTTTATGATGGTAATTTTTAAAATAATGGGCTTTTCACTTGAAGTTACATTCACCATGTCAAGCATGGCTTTCCTGCAGACCATCGTTGTGTTTGTGCTTATTATCCTTATCACTTCAGTTCACAGCTACCGGCTGATATACCGCTTTTCCCTGTCCGGGCTGTTTAAAGCGGAGAGAAAAGGGGAGAGGCTGGCGAAAGGGTCGCCAATTACCGGGATGTTGGCCCTGCTGTTGATGGGTTCTGCTTATTTATTATTCTTGAATCCTGATGGTCTCGCATTAATTAATAATGGCGGCCTGCGCATTTTAGCCGCAACCGGCTTATTAATAATCGGATCTTATTTATTTATGAACTCCCTTGTCACTATCCTGTTAAAGGTGATTCGAAAGGTTCCGCCGATTTTTTTCCAAGGGAAGAACCTGCTCAGTGTCACAAATCTGCTATACAGATTTAAAGGTAATGTGTTAATTTTGACGGTTATTTCACTATTAAGCAGTGTCACGCTGTTTGCCTGTACCACTACGTTAGGCTTTTATTTTCAACTAGATCATATTTCCAAATTGCATAATCCATATTCGTATATGTTTGATCTGAAGGATGAGAAAGCGACAGGGGAAGCAGTACAATTATTGAAACAAAATACGGAAGGCGAACTGTTTTATTCTTATCAGCTTCAATACTTGCCAGTTAAAGCGGATGTTTCAGAAATCCAAAGGGTTCCCGATTTCTTTCAGACAATGCTGATTTCGGAATCATCATTTCAACAGCTCATGAAGCTAAGAGGAGAGAACGAGCCGGTAGATTTAAGAAAAGATGAAGCCATTGCCTTTTATGACGGGAATTTAGATGTGAAATCCAACCCGTTTACCGGAAAAACGCTGACACTGTCAGAAGGAGAGTATTTAAAAATTGCTGAATATAAGTCTTATGCGTTTTTAAACCAGGGAAATATGCTTTTCCCGCTTGTGGTGAGCGACGAGCTCTATCAAGAGGTAAGCAGTAAGATTTCACCTGAAAAATTAGAAATATATAAATTTGCGAATGAGAAAGAGTTGAGCAAGCTTGATGGTGAAATAACACAAATCGTTAAGCCGTTGATCCACCGGGATAATGGTACTATATATTCAAGTTTTTATGAGCAATACCATTATGGCATGGAGACATATGGCCTGATGATTTTTATTGGCGGTTTTCTGGGGCTAGTGTTTCTGGCTGCTACAGGGAGCATGATTTACTTTAAACAGTTGATGGAAGCTGTGTCTGACAAGCCGCGTTATCAGATATTGAAGAAGATTGGCATTCCTGAAAAAGAGGTTAAGAGGTCGGTTGCGAGACAGGTTTGGTTTGTCTTCTTCTTGCCGCTGCTACTTGCTGTTTGCAATAGTGCATTAATCACATACACTTTGGGGGAGTTTATCCAAATCTCCATGCTCGTTCCTTTTGCCATTTGTTTGGCGGTTTATCTATTGATTTATGCTAGCTACTTTGTGCTTACAAATTTCAGTTACTTAAGAATAATAAAACCAAGCTCATAATGTGTTGAGCTTGGTTATTTAGAATTGGTGAAGATAATCATTCCGAACTGGGAAATGGATTGTCGCAGTTGTTCCATGACCTAGGGTAGACGCTATGGAAATTGTGTGACCCAATTTATCGGCCGTTTTCTTTGCTAAATACAGTCCCATTCCGGTTGACCGTTGGTGCGTACGGCCGTTTTTGCCGGTAAATCCTTTGTCAAACACACGGGTGAGGTCTTCTTCCGGTATCCCGATGCCATTATCAATGATCTGTAGTTCTCTTGCTTTTGGATTGACAGTAATGGTAATTTCGCCGTGTTCATCGGTATACTTTAGTGAGTTAGTCAACAGCTGCCGAATCAAATAGGTTAGTCCCTTTTTATCGCTTAAAATGATGGACGATTTAAGGTTTAATGTGAGTTTAATTTTTTTCGCGATAAATGGTTTCATTTCAGCCTTGACGATTTCCTTGATTATTTTCTCAATTTCTATTTCTTGGATGATATAATCCTTGTTAAACTCATGAAGCCTGGTAAAGTACAGTGCTTGTTCTACATAGCCCTCGATTTTATCGATTTCGTCTTTTAAACTTTGAGACACGATTTCCGTTTCGAGCAGGAGGCGGCTGACTGAAATGGGTGTTTTAATTTCGTGAAACCACTGAGTCATAAACTCAAGCTGCTCTTTTGATGTTTGGTTTTGTTCTTGGATTGTATCAAGATAGTGGTCCTGTAAATTTTTCAGTGCTTTTACATACACCTCTTGTTCATAGGTCGCGGCTGCAGGAAGTGGTTGAACTGTTGTCCACTTTTTTAGCTGATTATTTTTTAAAAAATATCCTCCGATAAAAAAGGAAGCATATATAATGGACGAGATGAAAATTAAATATATTAAACTGCTGCCAGTAACAGTTAGTTTGGGGTCCACACTTACTAGAATGGTAATGAAAAGAAGAACAAAGAAGTAGGTAACCAACTGCCATTTTTGGTCCGCGATATAGTGTTTGAATTTCATGGGATGATATATCCTTGTCTTTTTTTGGTTTCAATATACTGCGGATGACCCAATTCCTCTAATTTCCGGCGCAGCCGGGCAATATTGACTGTCAGGGTATTGTCGTCAATAAAATTCTCGCTTTCCCATAGCGCCTGCATAAGTTCATCGCGTGAGATGATTGTTTCTCTCTTTTTTAATAGAAGGTATAGGATTTGGAATTCGTTTTTCGTTAAATCCATTTCAGTTTCCCGATAGGCAATGGTTCCTTTGCTGATATTCAGGATTAAGCCTTTATGCTCAAGGAAATCATGAGCCTCCTGCTGATAGGTGTACGTTCTCCTTAAGATTGCATTCATCTTTGCCATCAAAACCTCAAGCGAGAAAGGTTTCTGGATAAAATCATCACCGCCCATGTTCATGGCCATCACAATGTCCATGTTTTGGTCGCGCGATGAGATAAATATAATTGGCACATTGGAAAGCTGGCGGAATTTGCCGCACCAGTAGAAGCCGTCATAGACTGGGAGATTGATATCCAAAAGCACCAGGTGTGGCTTAATGGATAGGAATTGCTTGTCCAGGTTTTCAAAATCACTTGCTTCATAGGCGTCAAACTTCCATTTCGTCAGCTGCTCAGAAATGATACAACTAATTTTAGCATCATCTTCAATGATCATTATTTTGTACATTGGATCACCATTTTTTATTATTTGTTTCTATTATACTGTTTATCTATTGAATAGGAAAATTTTAGTTTTATAGGAAAAAAGTCGGAAATATATATTCTAAATTTTGTATAAATTTGCTATGATTACACTGCTTAGTTAGTTGCTATATATATAGGGGATGAGGTTATGAAAAAGTGGGAAAAACAGATTGATCCAAACAATAAGTATGGCGGTGCGTTTATTCTCGGTGACCGAAACGTGGTGTTACCGCCAACGGCAGTGGTATCGGTTACAAGAGGGGAACAGTTTAATATTCCACGGCTGATCATCAATGGCTTTTTAAATCAAATGATCATGAAGGCGATGAGTAAGAACGAAAATTTACTTTACGCCGAGTTAAGGGGGCAATTGGAGGGAGGAATTGGCCAAACGATGACAGTTTGGAAGGCGGGGAAGGAGATGAACTCCTTCCGTACCGGCGGGTTTCACAATTTTGCCCGAAAATTCTTCAGCTGGGTATTTTATAGCGGCAAGGTGCAATCCTACTTTTTGACGTGGAAGGCAAATGAACACATCCCAAGTTACGACGAGGCATTAGAAATTGTTACCACTTACGGCCGGCATTTTGATGGGGGTAAACTGGTTCGGAAGGCATCACAGCCTCCTAACGATTTTTCTGACCAGAAACCAGGTTGAATCCACCTAGGTGGCTATTGGCGTAGTAATATGCAAGAAAAGAAGCGTCCACTGCGCCAATAAAGGTTATTGAAGCAGTGATGGGCGAAAAGAGAGGGCGCCACTACGCCAATAAAGGTTATTGAAGCAGTGATAGGCAAAAAAAGAGGGTGCCACTACGCCAATAAGAGTTATTGGAACAGTACCGGACTGAAAAAGCGTCCCCAACTACGCCAATAAAAATTCGCCTGCAGATAAAGTTACCTTTACTACTTTAATTTAAAAAACTCGGCCACCAATCACATATATGGCGGTCGAGTTTCATTTAAACTAAAAGCTATTTCACCGCTTTGCGCGTGCTTTCCGAGGCAAAGTCGGCGATAATGACTAAAATCATATAACAAAGAATTAACAATGTAATATCCGTATATTGGAAAAAGCTCATCGCCAGCTTAAATTCCATTCCCAAGCCGCCGGCACCAACGAAACCAACAACAATCGTGGTTCTCATGATAACTTCCCAGCGGTACAAAATATAGGTAAGGAATCGCGGCATGACAATTGGAAGAATGCCGTAAAAGAACGTTTCAATTTTGGATGCACCTGCGGAAGCTAGATTCCGTATCGGCCGTGGATCCATATCTTCAATCACCTCGGCCCACAGCTTTCCAAGTATCCCAAAATTATGGAGCGCAAGAGCGATCGCACCCGGCAGAAGGCCAGGTTTAAAAATAAAGATAATCATCATTGCCCAGACTAGTTCCGGCACAGATCGAGAAAAAATATAGACAATCCGAACAATCCCAAACAAAATCCAGTTATACCATTTCTTCGAACCAGTCAGGCTGCCGTTGGCAATATTACCGGCGGCGGGCAATACAGTCAAAAACGCCGCAATTGTAGAAAATCCAATGGCCATTATACTCATTTCCAGCGTTTCATAAGTCAGCTTTACAGCAGACGACCATTTTCCGGTATCAAAGAAGGCTGGATTTTGCTCATTGATGCCTACAAGGCCACCGAAAAACTTCCCGGCAAATTCGATGTTGCGATCAGAGAATAACTCCACAAAATTTGCTTTTTCCCCAATCGTAATAAACATCCAGGAACCACCCGTAAGCAACAGTGCCGCTAAAACATTACTCCAGCCAGAAATGAGGCCTGCTTTGCGTTTCCGAGCATTCAACCCACGTCTAACAAGATGACTCCAGCCATCGACTAATACAACTATAGCAATGAGGAAAAATACATAAGTCCAAACTTGGTCATAGTTCAAATCTGCAAGTGAAAGCTGGATTTGATAGCCGAGTCCGCCAAGACCAACAAAGCTCATGATGGCTGACGAACGGATGGCACATTCAAACCGATACATTGTATAGCTGATCAAATCAGCCCATACTAATGGCAAATAACCGTAAATCAATGTTTGCAAACGAGAAGCACCGGCCGATTTTAACGCTTTGATTGGAGCTTCCGGGGCATCATTTAACATATCGGCAAAAATTCGGCCAAGGATTCCGCCATATGGGATTGCCAGCGCAAAAATGGCTGCATAAGGCGAGAAGCCGATCGCGGCCACAAACAACCAGGCCCAAACTAGTTCATGAATTGATCTGGTAAAACCTAATATACCTCTGAAAAAGATTTTGGAAACCAGTCTCGAGGTTCTGCTTGAGGTTAACGTGCCCGAGGCGAGTACTCCGAAGATAAACGCATAAATAATTGCAAGTGACATACCAGCAACAGCATAAGCAAGCGTAATCCAGGCAGCCTGCAGTCCTGCCGACAAAATGTCAGGCGATAAATCAGGATGAACTAAGCCTTCCAGTATTTGCAGCATCGTTGGGATACCGCCGGCATGGACCAATTCTTTCCCGGTCCATTTAACGGAGAACAGACTCCAAACAAACGCTGCACCCAACAGCAAACTTAATAGAAATCGTTTATGCAGTTTAATGGAAGAAGCCAGTTTATTCATGTTTGAACTGCTCCTTAAAGTGATAGAGTTCCTCAAGCAGTTCATCTGTCACTTTTTCTGTTGGCAAATCGAAGATAAGCTCGCCATTTTTCAAGGCGATAATTCTTGAAAAATACTTGCGGGCATACTCAACAGAGTGGAGACTGGCAATCAACGTTTGCTTTTCTTCTGAAACCAGTTTTGTCAGCATCGCCAACACGTCATCGGCTCGTGCCGGGTCAAGCGAAGCAACCGGTTCATCTGCTAAAATAATCTCCGGCTTCTGTACCAGTAACCGTGCCATCGCCACCCGCTGCTGCTCGCCGCCGGAGAGGGTGGAGGTGATTTCAAAAGCTTTATCACCGAGACCTACCCGTTTCAACGCGTTTATTGCCGTATCTTTCTCCCGCGGCACTAGTAACGAGATTAACGATTTCACCGTATTCCATTCCACCAATTTTCCGGCGAGTACATTATGAATAACCGCGAGGGGACCGATTAAATCAAATTGCTGCCGGATGACACCGATTTTTTTTGCAAAAGCTTTACTTTTTTTATAAAAAGGAAGAGGCTGTCCGTCGATTAGTAACTCACCGGTTTCAAGTGGAACAAGGCGGGCAATTGTGTTTAAGAGTGTCGTTTTTCCGGCACCGCTCGGTCCGATTAATGCGACCAATTCTCCTTGTTTTATGGTAAAAGAAAGGGAAGATAAGGCTACCTTCCGCTCAAAGTGTTTCGATACATTTTTTACGTCAATCATATTTTTTGCCGTCATGTGTGGCTACACCTACTACTTAATAATCTTTAGTTCTTTGGCGACCTGTTCAATCTTGCCATAGTTTTCGTTTTTCGTTTCAACGAATTTATCAGTTTGGAACAAGTCCACAATTTCTTGCGGCTCGCCGTTGAAGGAAAGAAGCGCATCCTTGACTTTATCCTTTGTGCCTTTTCCAAACACGTCTTCGACGTTGCTGTTAATGGTCCAGTTATAATCGAAATAGTCAGGAGTTGTGTAGAACACTTTTACTTTATTCGTGTCGACTTTTCCTTCTTTAACTGCTGCTTCCCAAACGGAAATATTTAGGGCACCTGCTTGGAAAGAGCCAGATTCGATTAACTTATAGGTTGTGTCATGGGAGCCGGAAAAATTAGGTTTACCATTAAAATCTTTGTTCGCATCGATGCCTGCTTCAGATAAGAAGTAGCGTGGCATTAAGTGACCGGAGGTTGAGCTTTCACTACCGAAAGTAAATGATTTCCCTTTTAAATCCTCCAAGGATTTGATGCCAGAGTCTGCTTGGGTAATAAATACTGATTGAAATTCGGCGTCGCGTGGACGTTGCACGATTGATTCCGCATCAGGTACAAGGTTTCGTGCTTGCACGCTAGTTAATCCGCCAAACCAAGCCATATGAATTTCACCGCGCTGGAAGCCAGTAACCAAAGCGGCATAGTCGACAGATGGAACAAATTCTACTTTTAAACCAGTTTTCTCACTTAGGTATTTTGCGACACCATCCATCCCTTTTTGGAGGTCGGCAGCATTTTGGTCAGGAATTGCTCCAATTTTAAATACTTCTTGCTTTTTTGGTTCGTTCGCACTTTTATCCTTGTCGTCTGATTGGCCGCAGGCAGCCAATGAAAATACCATTATTACTAGAATGATTACAGAAAGCCATTTTTTCATTAATATATCTCCTTATGAGTACAAAATATTGAGCCTTCTACATTATAGGGAAATAATATGATTTAATAAATTCAATTTATCTATTTATTAGTTGTAAAAGAATCGATTTTTTCTATTGGAAAAAATAGCATAAAAAATCCCCTGTATAAGATGACAGGGGATTTTTCAGTATGGCTAATAAAAAGGGGCACACAAGTGAATTTATTGGATACCCCTTAATCTTTATTTAAAATACTTTCGTAGTCCAATCCTCACAATTCCAAATATCGGTCGCAATTTCACGATAGAAATCAGGTTCGTGGGATACCATCAAGATACTTCCGCGATATGCCTTTAAAGCACGCTTCAATTCTTCTTTTGCATCCACATCTAAGTGATTAGTAGGCTCGTCTAAAATTAATAGATTCGTCTCTGTGTTTAAAATTTTACACAAACGAACTTTTGCTTTTTCGCCGCCAGATAGAACTTCGACTTTACTTTCAATATGTTTTGTCGTTAACCCACATTTTGCAAGAGCAGCACGGACTTCAGCCTGATTCATACTTGGAAACTCGCTCCAAATCTCTTCAATACAGGTATTGTAGTTGGCCTGTTTTACTTCCTGCTCGAAGTAACCGATGTGTTGATACTCACCACGTTCCACTTTACCCTCCAGCGGATCAATCAAGCCAAGAATACTTTTTAGAAGAGTAGACTTACCAATACCATTTGCACCTACGAATGCAATTTTTTGTCCACGTTCCATTTTTAAATTCAGAGGGCGTGAAAGTGGTTCATCGTAACCAATAACAAGATCTTCGGCTGTGAAAATATAACGACTAGCTGCACGAGCTTCTTTGAAATTAAACTCTGGTTTTGGCTTTTCTCTCCCCAATTCAATAACTTCCATTTTATCAAGCTTCTTCTGACGAGACATCGCCATATTACGTGTCGCAACACTCGCCTTGTTACGAGCAACGAAATCCTTCAAATCAGCAATTTCTTGCTGTTGACGCTTGTAAGCAGACTCTAGCTGTTGCTTCTTCATTTCATATATTTTTAGGAAGTTATCATAGTCACCAACGTAACGATTCAACTCTTGGTTTTCCATGTGATAGATCAAGTTAACAACATTGTTCAAGAAGGGAATATCATGTGAAATCAAGATAAAAGCATTCTCATATTCCTGTAAATAGCGCTTCAACCATTCGATATGCTGTTCATCCAAATAGTTCGTGGGCTCATCTAGTAATAGGATTTCAGGCTTTTCTAGCAAAAGCTTTGCCAGCAAAACTTTCGTACGCTGCCCACCGCTAAGATCATCTACATCTCGATCAAGGCCAACATCGTCTAATCCCAGACCGCGAGCAACTTCTTCAACTTTTGAGTTAATTTGATAGAAATCATTACTATCTAAAGTTTCTTGCAGCTCTCCAACTTCTGCAAGCAGCGCATCGATATCAGCACCTTCATCACCCATTTTGGCATAAAGTTCATTGATTTCTGCTTCAGTATCAAATAGATATTGAAAAGCAGTACTCAAGGCGTCACGCATCGTCGACCCTTTTTGAAGTACAGCATGCTGATCTAAGTAACCAACTCGAACTTTGCGTGACCACTCAACTTTGCCCTCGTCGGGCTGCAACTTTCCCGTCACAATATTCATGAAAGTAGACTTACCCTCACCATTTGCCCCAACTAAACCAACGTGCTCACCTTTTAATAGCCGAAAAGACACATCATTAAAAATTGCACGATCACCGAAACCGTGACTTAGATTTTTTACGTTTAATACGCTCATTTTTTTAACCCCTTATATAATGTCACATGTAGATTTTGGCTGCTTTTTACTTCGTTCAAGATTCAATCATTATTTCATATTACAAGATTTTCACAAATTCGACTAGACTTTTTACTTGTATATTATATGGAAATTCTCTTTTCGTCTGAAAAAGGAAATCACTTATGTATAGTTTTGCATTCTCCAAGGGCAACTTAAGGATAAAAAAGGAATAATTGTATGATCGGACTTATCGCTGCCATAATCCTGTTTAATTTTATCGCCTTTAAACAAAAAAAAATTATGACTGCTAATCAAATCGTTCATATTTGGGTATTTACCATTGCCCTCCAAACCACTTTCGACGTATTTGTTGAATTTAAGTATCATGCATACTGGTATTTTGACAATAGTGTGAACTGGCTAGGTTTATTGCCCCATCTATTGATTGTCCCAGCAGCCAATATCATTTTCTTAAATTGGTTTCCATTTAAGAAGAATCGATTTCATATGGTTCGATACTTTTTTCTCTTTACCCTGATTATTTTAATTTTTGAGCTTATTACTTTATTGCCTGAACCTTGGGGATTCTTTCACTATGGATGGTGGAGTATTTGGCATTCAGTGTTACTCGATCCGTTTTTGCTGCTAATTTTATTAGGATATTATAAGTGGATTTGCATATTAGAACAGAAGGCGTGCTCCCAAATCAAATAGTTTATCGAAAGTTTAAACAAGTACTGAAACTTGTACATATTATAGTAAAAACTGAGTTTTTTGCTATGGGGAGGAGAATTCATGGCTATTAGTCGGGATGGGATCAATATCGGAACGATTTCAGGGGGGATTGTCAACTTTGGCGGGGCTGTTTACATTTCGCCAATCTCGGTTACAAAAACGGTTGCAGGATCGGGGGAAGGCAATGATACTACTTCTACAACAAACTCATTGCAAAGTGCGACAGATACCGCTGCCAATTTGGCAAGCAACTTACTGAATACAATAAGGCGGAGCAGGTAACCCTGCTCCGTCCTCTTTTTTATGAAGCTTTTAATTCTTTGGAGATATTGGTGCTTTGCTTAATCGGCTTCGCTACATTAAATACAATGTTTAGGAAAATAGCAGTCAAGCTTCCGGAAACGATTCCGCTATTTGTCAAGATTTTCACACTTTCAGGAAGGTGAGCGAATAAATCCGGTACGGTAGTTACGCCTAATCCAACCCCAACCGAGCAAGCGATGATCAACAGATTTTCCTGGGATGAAAAATCAACCTTGCTGAGCATTTTGATTCCCGAAGCAATGACCATGCCAAACATCGCGACCATGGCACCGCCAAGAACAGCAGTTGGAATAACTGTTGTTAAGGCGGCAACTTTTGGCACAAATCCTAGAAAAATTAAAATACCGCCCATGGTGTAAATTACACTTTTAGTTTTTACCCCTGAAAACTGGACAAGCCCGACGTTTTGCGAATAAGTGGTATAAGGGAATGAATTAAAGAACGCCCCAATTATACTTGCCAAGCCTTCTGCCCGGTAACCCTTAACCAAATCCTGTTCCGATAGTTTTCGGCCAGTGATATCACTTAAAGCAAAATAAACCCCAGTTGACTCCACAAGACTTACAATCGCCACGATGGTCATCGTAATAATCGGCGCCAATTCAAATGAAGGAACTGCAAAATGCAACGGAGTTACCATATGGAACCAAGAAGCGTCACCTACTGCAGAGAAGTCTACTTTTCCCATTAAGGCCGCGGCTATCGTCCCTGCCAATAACCCCAATAAAATCGAGATGGCACGAATGAAGCCTTTAAAGAAACGATATAGAATGATAATAAATAATAGCGTTCCAAATGCAAGGGCAATGTTAGAAATGGAACCGAAATCAGGACTGCCTTGCCCGCCGGCAACATTATTCATGGCAACAGGTATCAGGGTTGTCCCAATAATGGTTACAACAGACCCGGTTACGACAGGAGGGAAGAAGCGAATTAGTTTCCCAAAATATTTGGCAATTAACACGACGATGATTCCAGATACAAGGATAGAGCCGTAAATCGCAGACAACCCGTACTGGTTACCAATGGCAATAATCGGACCCACGGCGGTAAATGTACAGCCAAGCACAATCGGCAGCCCAATCCCAAAATAACGGTTCTGCCATACCTGCAGGATGGTGGCAATTCCGCTCGTAAGGATATCAAGCGAGACTAAATAGGCAAGCTGCTCATTTGTAAGATTCAAAGCACCTCCGATAATCAGCGGGACGATGACCGCTCCTGCATACATAGCCAGAACATGTTGAATACCAAGTGATGCCGTTTTTAATGGATGATTTTTCATTAGACAAGTTCCTCCACTTTCTCTGTTTTAAACAAGACTTCCCCGTTAGAAAGGGAAGCAACCCGTGCTAGCGATTCCACTCTGATCCCTTGTTGTTGAAGCAACTTTGCTCCATGTTGGAATGACTTTTCAATGACTATTCCAAGGCCTGCCACGCTGGCACCGCTACTCTGAACAATCTCGATCAAGCCAAGTGCAGCCTGGCCATTGGCAAGAAAATCGTCTATTACCAAGACCTTATCATTACTATTTAAAAACTTTTGGGCAATTGAAATCTCGTTTGTTTCATTTTTTGTAAACGAATGAACGGCTGATGTTAAAAGACCATCTGTCATGGTAAGTGATTTTCTTTTTCTGGCAAACACAACTGGCACATTCAGCTCTAGACCAGCCATTACCGCAGGTGCAATACCAGAAGATTCAATGGTTACAATTTTAGTAATGTCTTCATCCTTAAAAAGGCGGGCAAATTCTTTGCCGATTTCAAGCATTAAGCTGGGATCAATTTGATGATTCAAAAATGAATCCACTTTTAAAACCTGTTCCGAAAGGACGATTCCGTCTTTTTGTATTCTTTCTTCCAATAATCTCATGATGTACCCCCAGTATTTTTAAAAAATAAAAAAGCCCAAAGAACAGCGCTCACACAATCAAGAGTGAGGCAATGTCCTTTGGGCTTAAGTCCAAATGTAAATAAGAAGGAAGACCGCTATGAATAAAGCGGTGGCCATTACCCACTCATAGTCAGATTGTTAACGGCAATCCGGTAGAAACTTGCGGGCCATATCCCCGCTATTATATGAGTGTTGCTATGTTGAATTTATTCACAATTATATCACGTACTTTCATCATTACAAGCATTTTTTTCGGAAAATACGAATGATATGGTAAATTAAATAAATTTCGTTCGCCTTTGAATTCCCTTTCATTATTTGGTGTTGCAGGTTTTTATTTTATTAGGGCATTCTAAACATAATAAAAATATTTTTTACTTTTGTCCTCCAGGGGTGAACATTCTTGGGAAAATGTGATAAAGTATAGTATAGAAAACCCTTTAGTGACGCAGTTTACAAGGGTTTATACTGTCCGTCTCAGGAGGACAAATGTATTTTCTCAAACTACAAAAGACAAGTTTCGATAAAAAAGGGGGATTTAAAATGTCCAGTCATACTTTGGAGCAATTCTTAAATGAAAACCTTGAAGATTTAAAAGGGAAAGGTCTTTATAATGTTATCGATCCACTGGAAAGTCCCAATGGCCCGGTGATTACGATTAACGGACGCGAGCTTATTAATCTTTCTTCCAATAATTACTTGGGGTTGGCAACCGATGAGCGCTTGAAGCAAGCAGCAACAGAGGCCCTTGAGAAATATGGTGTTGGTGCAGGTGCTGTTCGAACAATCAATGGCACGATGAAGCTTCACGTGGAATTAGAAGAGAAGCTGGCAGAATTTAAACATACGGAAGCAGCTATTGCTTACCAATCCGGTTTTAATTGTAACATGGCTGCTATTTCTGCGGTAATGGACCAAAATGATGCGATACTATCCGATGAATTAAACCATGCCTCAATTATCGATGGCTGCAGACTCTCCAGGGCAAAAATCATCCGTTTCAACCACTCTGACATGGATGATTTACGTGCAAAAGCTAAGGCAGCTAAAGAGTCAGGTCAATACAACAAATTGATGGTCATTACAGATGGCGTGTTCTCGATGGATGGAGATATCGCATTATTGCCGGAAATCGTAAAAATTGCTGAAGAATTCGACCTGATTACATATGTGGATGATGCCCATGGCTCCGGCGTGTTAGGTGAGGGTGCTGGTACCGTCAAACATTTCGGACTTTCTGATAAAATCGATTTCCAAATTGGAACGCTTTCAAAGGCTATCGGTGTGGTTGGCGGCTATGTAGCCGGCAAGAAAAATTTGATTGACTGGTTGAAGGTGCGCAGCCGCCCATTTCTGTTTTCAACCTCGTTGACTCCAGCCGATGTCGCAGCAAGTAAGCGGTCGATTGAAATTCTGATGGAAAGCACAGAGCTTAATAAAAAGCTTTGGGAAAACGGAAACTATCTGAAAAAAGGCCTGGAGGAGCTAGGTTTTAATATTGGCAACAGCGAAACGCCGATCACTCCGTGTATTATTGGTGAAGAAACATTAACTCAGCAGTTCAGCAAGCGTTTGAACGAAGAGGGTGTTTATGCCAAAGCAATTGTGTTCCCAACGGTGCCAAAGGGAACTGGCCGTGTCCGCAATATGCCAACAGCAGCACATACAAAGGAAATGCTTGATCGCGCGATTGAGATATACAAAAAAGTCGGTAAGGAAATGGGCATCATTTAAGGAGGAGCTGTAATGAAGCGGATTATGATAACCGGTGCTTTAGGGCAGATTGGTTCTGAACTCACCTTAAAGCTTAGAGATATATACGGAAAAGACAATGTCATTGCCACAGATATTAAGAAAAATGACAGTGAAGCGGCACTTGGCGGCCCTTTTGAGACGGTAGACGTGACCGATTTGAATAAAATGGTTGAAGTTGCAAAGAAATATAAAGTGGATACCGTTATGCATTTGGCCGCGTTGTTATCTGCGACCGCAGAAGCTAAGCCGGTATTTGCCTGGAATTTAAACATGGGCGGATTAATGAATGCTCTTGAAACAGCCCGCGAGTTAAAGGCGCAATTTTTCACGCCAAGTTCAATTGGAGCGTTTGGCCCGACAACACCAAAGGACAACACACCGCAGGACACAATTATGCGTCCGACTACCATGTATGGGGTCAATAAAGTTGCTGGTGAATTGTTAGCGGATTACTATTATCATAAATTCGGGGTTGATACTCGTGGCTTGCGATTCCCTGGTTTGATTTCTTATGTAGCACCTCCAGGGGGCGGCACGACGGATTATGCCGTGGAAATCTTTTATGAGGCAGTGAGGAATGGCCGCTACACCTCGTATATTGATAAAGGCACGTACATGGATATGATGTATATGCCAGACGCACTGAATGCGATTATCGATTTAATGGAAGCAGAACCTGCTAAGTTGGTTCACCGCAATTCCTTTAATGTGAGCTCAATGAGCTTTGAACCGGAGGAAATTGCCCGGAGCATCGCTAAGTATATTCCTGGATTTAGAATTAGCTATAATGTCGACCCAGTTCGTCAACAGATTGCTGAGAGCTGGCCGAATTCAATTGATTCCAGTGCTGCAATAGCAGAGTGGGGCTTTAAATACGATTATGATTTAGACAAAATGACGAAAGACATGATTGAAAAACTTCGCCAGAAATTTCAATTAAGAATCCCAAGCTAATGCTTGGGGTTTTTTTGTGGCGAAGCGGGCTTGAGTACAGGAAGCTCCAAACAAAAAAAACAGCGAAGCTTTCGCCGCTTCGCTGTTACCTTTTTACATATATCAATTTTTCTTTTCTCTCTGTAACCCGTCCGACAACCGCGGCATGTGCCAAACCTCGTTTGTGCAGCTCTTCCACATAAGGTCCGGCTTCTTCTTCACTCAGCGAAACCAGCAGCCCGCCAGAAGTAATTGCATCGCATAACACCAGTTGTTCTTCAGGCAAGATATCCTCCTCGTAATGAACATCATCAATCAACCATTTATGATTTGACTTTGAACCTCCCGGAACAACGCCTTCTTTGGCCAATTCAAACGCGCCATCAAGAACAGGGACCTGTCCTAAATTCACTTCGAAACTTACCTCGCTGCCGCGAGCCATTTCGCTGCCGTGCCCCAGTAATCCAAATCCGGTTATATCTGTTACAGAATGTGGAGAATACGGCATTAACGCTTCCGCAGCGGCCTTATTTAACAGGGCCATTGTTTCAGTGACCTCAGCTTCCTGTTCAGACGTTACCACGCTTCTCTTAATACCGGTAGTTAGAATGCCAACACCAAGTGGCTTTGTTAGAACAAGCACATCACCAGGTTTTGCGCCAACATTTTTCCACACCTTGTCTGGATGGACAATTCCTGTAACGGAAAGGCCAAATTTTGGTTCCTGGTCATCGACTGAATGACCACCGACCGTTAGTGCGCCCGCTTCTTTCACTTTATCGGCAGCGCCGCGTAAAATTTCCGCTAGCATATCAGCGCCTAATTTTTTAATGGGATAACCAACAATATTAAGCACTGTTTTAGGCTCGCCGCCCATGGCATAAACATCACTCAATGAATTGGCGGCAGCAATTTGCCCAAACATATATGGATCGTCCACTATTGGAGTAAAGTAATCGACCGTTTGAATTAACGCAATCGTATTTGTTAACTTATAAACTCCTGCATCATCACTCGTTTCGTGTCCCACGATTAACTCCGGAACGGGGTCTTGCTTTGGTAATTGACGCAACACTTGCGCCAGGTCCTCTGGACCAATTTTGCAGCCTCAACCAGCCTTAGTCGACAAAGAAGTCAAACGAATTTTCTCTTGTTCACTCATCGTATGTACACCTCCATTTTCCTAGTATACCTTTTTCTAGCTCAATCCGCACGTAATTAAAGCGTAACATTTGCGGAATAATAGGGGGATAGGCTAAACTATTTTTACTATTAGAACAATGTAAACTGCAGGGGGGTACATAATGAAGGACTTACAAATAACTGTCGAATTTTGCATGCAATGAAACTACGCACCAAAAGCCGCGAGTTTCGCGGAAGAAATCATTACTCATTTCAGAAGAGATATCGCTAAAGTAGAACTCATCCCAGCTTCAGGCGGTGTTTTTGAGGTCTCCGTTAATGGCGAGAAAATCTACTCTAAGGATGAAACAGGCGTTTTTCCTGATACTGAAGAATTGATTCAGAAGTTGGAATCAAAATAAAAATACTCCTCGTACCGTAATGGTGCGAGGTTTTAATTTATTAATAATAATGTTATGTCAACTAACCTATAAAAATTACCTAAGGCAAGGTAATAAACCGATTTTTCCCAAAACTATTCTCCATCTTTTTTGAAATAAAAATCTCTAAGACACCATGCTGAAAAGAAGCATTTATACAATGATTAATAATGGTAAATGGAAAATTAATGCTGCGAATTCGTTTTGGAAATGGGGACGGATAGGTATATGCGTGCTTTTGGGCGGTAATGATTAATTGGGAACCTTCCACTTTTACGGTAATTTCAGAGCTGATAAATTCGTCCAAGAATCCTTCGACAATCCAATTCTCATCTGTTTCATATATATCAAGCCTAAATTGGGTATGGTCATAATGGGACGTGAGCGGATCTAAGAAATAATCTTTTAACCATTGTTCCACTTTTTCCAAATTTATTGTTTGATATTGAGGAATATTTTTCTTCTTCACTTCCATTTCCTCCTTGCTCGTATCATATTATTCACAGAGCGGTCAAACGTGAAAAATGTTATAATAGGACGAAAGAAGGAATTTTAAAGGAGTACATACAATGAAAGAATGGCTGCGATCAATCCCCCCTGTCCACGAACTACAAAAACATGATGAATTTTTCCATATCCTTGAAAGGAATGGGCTTGATTCTGTTCAGTTAACCAACCAATTAAAGGAGGTTATCGAAGAGATCAGACAATTGATGATTGAATCCCGGTGGGGTGGCCCCCAACCTGGAACGGAACAATTTATTAATGAACTGTTTGAAACCCTAAACAAAAAAGTGACCAAACAGTTTTCTTATACACTTGAGAGAGTCATAAATGCAACGGGAACCATTTTACATACGAATCTTGGCAGGGCACGATTAAGCGAAGCTGCCATTAATCATGTAATTGAAACTGCAAGAGGTTACTCCAATCTTGAATACAGGCTAATAGAAGGGGAGCGGGGCTCCAGGCATAGTCATGTGGAAGCCTTGGTAAAAGAAATAACCGGTGCCGAGGCAGCAATGGTGGTCAATAACAATGCTGCTGCTGTTTATCTTGTGTTGCGGGCGCTGGCAGAAAATAAAGAAGTCATTGTTTCACGGGGTCAGCTTGTCGAAATTGGCGGATCATTTCGAATTTCTTCCATCATGGAGGAAAGCGGTGCCAAGTTGGTAGAAGTTGGGACAACCAATAAGACTCACCTTTATGATTATGAGGAAGCCTTAAGTCCTGACACGGCGATTATCATGAAAGTTCATACAAGTAACTTTAAAGTAATTGGATTTACTAAATCTGTGGAAACAGAAGAGTTAATCGGGCTTTCGAAAAAAGCAGATGATGTCATTTTTTATGAAGACTTGGGCAGCGGTGCCCTATTTGATTTTAGAAAACACGGAATTGGCGATGAACCGGTCGTAAAAGAGGTTATTCAAATGGGGGCGGATGTTGTAACTTTTAGTGGCGACAAGCTTTTAGGAGGCCCTCAGGCTGGAATTATTGCTGGAAGAAAAGAAATAATTGAAGCATTGAAAAAACATCAATTAGCGAGAGTGTTACGAGTAGATAAAATGACACTGGCCGCGTTGGAAGGTACATTATTAGCTTATGCCCGCGGTGAAAAGGGCATGCTTGAGATTCCGACCATTCGAGATTTATTAGTTTCCGTTACTGAATTAGACGAAAGGTCTCGCACCTTTGTTTCAAGATTGTTACAAATGTCTACTCAATATGAGGCAAAAATTTTACCTGATGTAAGCCAGGTCGGCGGGGGAACGATGCCAGAGGTTGAACTGCCGACGGTGGTGATCTCATTAAACCATCAAGAGCTAACAGCGGAACAATTAAGCCGGAAGCTTAGAACTGAAAATAAACCGGCGATTGTGGGCAGGATTCAAAAGGATGAATATATGATAGATTTACGGACTGTCACACCTGAGGAAGAAGAACTGCTCTTGACGGCATTACTAAACCAATAAAAACATCGGTCCCATCGTACGCAGGGACCGATGCCTACTATTAATTCAACGAAACCTACATATCATGATTTGAATTATGTTTTTGACGGGTATGGTTGCGATTCTTGACCTTTTTTGAGCCGCTTAACGGCTCCGGCTGGCCTGAGGTCTTCGGTTGATTCCGGTGCATATCCTTGCTGTCATTTTTGTTGGTCATTTCTATCCCTCCTCATTTTTAGGATGCAGTCCTTCCGCCTTTTTATGCTGTATATTTTTTTAGCATTTGTGCAATTTAAAGGGTAAACATTTTGAAGGAGGCAAGTACAAATGCAAAGAAATCCGTACAACAAGAATAAGCAGGAAGCCTTTCAGGCTGCGCAGCAAGGATTTGAGAACGCTCAGGGTCTTTACGATACCATTGTCAGTGACAGTGCGAGCTATGGCCATCAGTTAAAACATTTGAAAAATGAAGTAAACGAGGCTTACCAGCAAATCGAAAATGCCCTTGAAGTTGCGTCTGAAACTCAGAGAGCGCAATTACAGCGCTTCCAGCAGGATTTACAGCAAATGGTGAACGAAGTAAATATGGATTAACATAAAAAGCGCAAGCGTCCTGGCCAGCAACTAGGGCGCTGGAGCTGGATTAATATAAAAAGCGGGGTCCCCACGATCCCGCTTTTTCAATTATTTATTGATTCTTTTTTCGTTTTTTATTGTTCCTTTTTTCCATTTCCGTTAAGTGTTCAGTTGCCATTTCTTCATTAAAACCTGCACCTACACCTTGTGCCTTGGCAGCATTCATGCCAGGTCTTACATGGTTCGCTTTTCGCTTCGCCAAGTCCATTCACCTCCTAATACTGTTATGTTTTCCATTAGGTCGAAATAAATGACAAATTAAAGTTTTTTTGCCATAATGATAGAGAAAGTCCTTCGGCTTACTAAACACAATAAACATAAGTAATCGCAGTGTTTTCAAAATATTCCGAACAAATTACATAAAAAAAGATAAGTAAAACTTATCAAACACAATAACTTTCTTGTTATTTACTTATGTAATCGCTTGTAT
The DNA here is from genome assembly GCF_055381825.1 of Neobacillus sp. B24. Lineage (NCBI taxonomy): Bacteria > Bacillati > Bacillota > Bacilli > Caryophanales > Bacillaceae > Neobacillus > Neobacillus sp. B24. The sequence goes on from NZ_AP035777.1 coordinate 2,703,570, forward strand.
TAAGATAAGAATTGTGAGAAAAGTTAAGCCGGATGGGAATTTTCAAACTTTTCGATTTTTCGAATAAGGGGGTTTATTAAATGGTGAAACATGATGTATTTAACGCCCGTGCTTCCTTTGACGTAAACGGAAAAAGCTACCACTACTACCGTTTAGCCGCTTTGGAAGAAGCAGGCATTGGCAACGTATCAAAATTGCCATATTCCGTAAAAGTATTACTTGAATCTGTACTTCGCCAATATGATGGCCGTGTGATCACAAAAGAGCACGTTGAAAACTTAGCAAAATGGGGAACTAATGAACTGAAAGAGGTGGATGTGCCATTCAAGCCATCCCGTGTTATCCTTCAGGACTTCACAGGTGTTCCTGCTGTTGTTGACCTTGCTTCACTAAGAAAAGCAATGGCTGACCTTGGCGGCGACCCAGACAAAATCAACCCTGAGAAAACAGTTGACCTTGTTATCGACCACTCTGTACAGGTTGATGCATATGGAAATGAAAACGCGTTAAAAGTAAATATGGATTTAGAATTCGAACGTAATGCCGAGCGTTATCAGTTCTTAAGCTGGGCACAGAAAGCATTCAACAACTATCGTGCAGTTCCACCTGCAACAGGTATCGTTCACCAAGTTAACCTTGAGTACTTGGCAGATGTCGTTCATGTTGCCCAAGTAGACGGTGAACTAGAAGCGTATCCAGATACCCTTGTTGGTACTGACTCTCATACAACTATGATCAACGGTCTTGGCGTTCTTGGCTGGGGCGTTGGCGGTATTGAAGCAGAAGCAGGCATGCTTGGCCAGCCTTCTTACTTCCCAGTACCAGAGGTTGTTGGTGTTAAATTAACTGGCGAACTGCCAAACGGAGCAACTGCAACTGACCTTGCATTAAAAGTTACCCAAGTTCTTCGTAAGCATGGCGTGGTAGGTAAGTTCGTAGAATTCTTCGGACCTGGTGTATCTGTATTGCCACTTGCTGACCGTGCTACTGTTGCCAACATGGCTCCTGAATACGGCGCAACTTGTGGTTTCTTCCCAATTGATGATGAGTCTCTTGCTTATATGCGCTTAACAGGCCGCGATGAAGAAGCAATTAAAGTAGTAGAATCATATTGCAAGGAAAACGGCTTATTCTTCGATCCAACTCAAGAGCCAGTTTATACTGATGTAATCGAAATCGACCTTGCTGAAATCGAAGCAAATCTTTCCGGTCCTAAACGTCCGCAAGATTTAATTCCACTTTCAAAAATGAAGGAAGAATTCGTGAAGGCTGTTTCTGCTCCTCAAGGCAACCAAGGCTTCGGTTTAGGTGCTGATGAGCTTGAAAAGTCTGCAACTGTTAAATTCAATAATGGTGACGAAGTAGAAATGAAGACTGGTGCAGTTGCGATTGCGTCAATCACTAGCTGTACTAACACTTCTAATCCATATGTGCTAGTAGGTGCAGGACTAGTTGCGAAAAAAGCTGTCGAACTTGGAATGGAAGTTCCTAAGTTTGTTAAAACTTCTTTGGCTCCAGGATCCAAGGTTGTAACTGGATATCTTCGTGATTCCGGCTTGCTGCCATACCTTGAGCAAATCGGCTTCAACCTTGTAGGTTACGGCTGTACAACATGTATCGGTAACTCCGGTCCATTAAAAGAAGAAATCGAGAAAACTGTAGCAGAAAACGACCTATTAGTTACATCCGTTCTTTCCGGTAACCGTAACTTCGAAGGACGTATCCATCCGCTAGTAAAAGCTAACTACCTGGCATCACCGCCGTTAGTCGTTACTTATGCATTAGCTGGTACAGTCAATGTTGACTTTGAAAAAGACCCAATTGGTAAAGACAAAGATGGCAACGACGTGTTCTTCAAGGACATTTGGCCAACAACTGCAGAAGTTAATGATGTTGTGAAGCGTACCGTAACACCAGAGCTATTCCGTAGAGAATACGAGAATGTGTTTGGTGACAACGAACGCTGGAACGAAATCAAAACTAGCAATGAGCCGCTTTATACTTGGGATGAAGATTCCACTTATATTGCGAACCCGCCATTCTTTGAAGGCTTATCTAAAGATCCAGGCCAAGTTGAGCCAATCACTGGTCTTCGTATCGTTGGTAAGTTTGGTGACTCTGTCACAACTGACCATATTTCTCCTGCAGGAGCAATCGGCAAGAATACTCCAGCTGGAAAATATTTATTAGAAAAAGGCGTTCAGCCTCGCGACTTCAACTCCTACGGTTCCCGCCGTGGTAACCACGAAGTTATGATGCGCGGTACGTTTGCAAACATCCGTATTCGTAACCAAATCGCACCTGGCACAGAAGGCGGCTTCACTACTTACTGGCCAACGGGCGAAGTTATGTCCATTTACGATGCTTGCATGAAGTACAAAGAGCAAGGCACTGGCTTAATGGTTCTTGCCGGCAAAGACTACGGTATGGGATCTTCCCGTGACTGGGCTGCCAAAGGTACAAACCTATTAGGCATCAAAACTGTACTGGCTGAAAGCTTTGAGCGTATCCACCGTTCTAACCTTGTGTTAATGGGCGTTCTGCCGCTTCAATTCAAAGACGGCGACAGCGCTGAAACACTTGGTTTAACTGGTAAGGAAACATTTGAAGTCCAGGTTGACGAAAATGTAAAACCACGTGATCTTGTAAAAGTTACAGCAACTGCTGAAGACGGCAGCAAGAAAGAATTTGAAGTGGTTGTCCGCTTCGATTCTGAAGTCGAAATTGACTACTACCGTCACGGCGGCATCCTGCAAATGGTATTACGTGAAAAATTACAAGCATAATATACAAACGACGCACCATGCTCCTTGAGCACGGTGTGTTTTTTTGGTTGAAAATATGGGGTTCGCGGATATATTGGTGATTTTCGCGGATATAATGAATTTTTCGCGGATATCAGTTGAAGTTTCGCGGATATTTGAAAAATTTCGCGGATATCCACTGGAAAATCGCGGATATCCAAAAATGAGGCCCATTTTCCGGCTAAGTTTTATGATAATCATTGACATTTTCGGCTTTTTACAAATAAAATGGTACTATCAAACACGTAAAGGAATGAAACAAAGGCCGATGAAGTTTTAATCTTATTTTTCAGCACATGATTTCAATACATGAAATATGTTGAACCTGAAGAATGGGATTAATCTGTCCTTTTTTATGTCCTGATTATATAAACACAAACTTAAACCAGTAATGTAAGGTTTATTTTGCGTGCTTATTAAAAATGACAACAAACTCTCTTCAGGTTCGCTTGAAGGGGGTTTTTTTATGAATAAAAATACTGTCATTTTAAACGTAAAAGGTTTAGAAAAAAGCTTCAATCTGCGTAAAATTCTGGATCAAGTCCAGTTTGATATTAAATTTGGGGAAAGAATCGGTCTTGTTGGCTATAACGGTACCGGTAAAACTACGTTAGCCAACCTGATTATTGGAAAGGAGACTCCCGATAACGGAAATATCGAAAAAGCAACTAATCTAAAAATCGGCTATCTTTCGCAATCGATTGACTATAAGGTAAATGATTTTCAGGAAACACTAAAAGTAAAAGAAGTGTATCAGCATGCTAGTGAACTTGGACTAAAAAAGATTCATGACTGGCAGGAAGACAGGCTGGCTAATTTAAGCGGCGGGGAGAAATTAAAGCTTGCCTTGTCCAGCATTTGGGCATCAAACCCGGATATTTTGATTCTCGATGAACCAACAAACCATCTTGACCTAAATGGCGTCAATTGGTTAGTAGCTGAAATTGAAAAATTCCAAGGTACAGTCCTAATTATTTCGCACGACCGACACTTCCTTGACAGGTCTGTTACAAGGATTTTTGAACTAGAAGCCGGAAAACTCCACATCTACAACGGAAATTACAGCGCCTATCGCAAGCAAAAGGACCAACTTAGGGCGAACAAACAGCATCAATATGAAGTCCAGCAACGGCAAATCGAGAAGATTGAAGCACAAATGGAGCAATTGGCCAATTGGTCAGATAAAGCGCACCGTGCATCAACAAAAGAAGAAGGGTTTAAGGAATACCATCGCGTAAAGGCAAAAAAGGTGGACAATCAAGTAAAATCGAAAAGAAAACGGCTAGAAAAAGAACTGGTTAAAAACAAAGTGGAAAAGCCGTTAGAAGAGGCAAAACTTCGCTTTCAATTTGACAGCGAGGGCAAACGAGGAAAAAGAATTATTGAAGCGCGTAAACTAGGGATGTCATTAAGTGAACGAAAGCTATTCGAGAACTCACAGTTTTACATTAATCACGGCGAACGAATTGGGATTCTTGGTGAAAATGGCTGTGGTAAAACAACATTCATCAAGATGATACTTGGTCTGGTGCCAGCCACGTCAGGTGAACTTTGGACGAGTGAATCCCTTAAAATTGCCTATTTAAGCCAGGACGTTTCAGACTTGCCTGTTGAGAAGACTGCTATTGAAGCACTAGATATTACCGACAAAGAAAGCATCTTTAAAGCCCGAACAATGCTTGCGAACTTAGGTTTAAAAGAGCAGCTTATTACAAAGCCTATCGGAACCTTAAGTCTCGGTGAACGGACCCGAGTTAAGCTTGTTGACATGCTCATGAAGGAGTATGATGTGCTGATTCTGGATGAACCGACCAACCATCTCGACCTGCCGAGCAGGGAACAGCTTGAACATACATTGAATGAATTTAATGGTACGATTATCACTGTTTCACATGATTATTATTTTTTAAACAAGCTTTCGCATATGGTGCTTGCGTTTGAACATCATCAAATCAAGCGTTTGGAAATGACACCTGAGCAATATTATAATATAGAGACTAAAAATGTCGATGAAAACCAAGAAACATTGTTAGTAATTGAAACAAAGATTGCAGCGGTACTCGGCGCGTTATCGACCATTGACCGAAAAGATCCAAACTATCAGGTGTTAGATCAAGAATTTCAAGCGCTATTAAAACAAAAAAGGCAATTGTCACAGAATTAACACATCAGCCTTGGTTTCCACATGGTTTATAGTGTAAAATCAAGTTTAGTGATAATAATGAAGGAGAGATTCGGGATGTGGAAAAAAGTAGTTGCTGCCGTGTTGTTAATTTCGTTATTAACCGTAGCAATTGTCCAAGCAGTTAATAAAAATACAGAAGAACCCGAAACCGCGAGTCCGACCGCAGCAAGTCAAACTGGCCCGGCAGTAGGCTCAAAAGCCCCGGATTTTGAATTGAAAACATTGACTGGCGAAAGTGTAAAGCTTTCCGATTTAAAAGGGAAGAAAGTAATGCTGAACTTCTGGGCAACTTGGTGCCCGCCATGTAAAGCGGAAATGCCTGATATGGAAAAATTCCATCAGGAAGTTAGCGATGATGTGACCATTTTGGCAGTAAACATTGACCCGCAATTGGATGTTCAAGCATTTGTTGATGAATATAAAATTACCTTCCCAATTCCCTTGGATACTGATGATGTGGTGAACGGACAATACGATGTCCTTTCGATTCCAACCACTTACTTTATTGACAGTAAAGGAATAATTCAACATAAATTTGTTGGTTCAATGAAGCTTGAGGACATGAAGGAACAGGTAAGTAAATTAAAATAGGTACTTGAAGACATTGGATATCGCCAATGTCTTTTTTATTGAAATACTCCATCCGACAGTAAAATCCGCATATCCAACAGATAAAGGTACTTATCCGACAGTTAAGCTCGTTTATGCGACAGTAATCCACGCTTATCCAACAGTAAACAATATTTTGAAAAAATTATCCTAAAAACCGAAGAAATTTTCAAAAAGTTGTAATAATTGCAACCGTTTCCGGGCATAATTACTGTTACAATAGTACATAAGGAAGGTGATACAAATGAGAAAACCAAGAAAACGTTCTTTTGCAGAACTAGTATCTGAAAATAAATCGCAACTTTTAAAAGATCGTGATGCAATGGAAAAAATTGAAGAGCGGATCGAAGCAAAGCGCCTCGGAAAAGCGGAGTAACCCAAAAGTTTACCAATTATCGTTTATCGCCCCTTTGGACAAAATGTACTTAAGGGGGGATTAGACCATGGGTAAAGGGTACCAAACGAAACGATTTAGACCTTCACATGTAGGCACACAGCCTAGAAGATCGTCTGCAAATAAAGGAAATCAAATGCAGGATACATCTGGCGAACACGCCCAGGTAATGCAAACAAAAGGCGAATAAACATTGATGATAGACCCTTAGCTGTTAATCGGCTGAGGGTCTTTTTGTTTTTCCAGAACGGCCAAATTAATGTACCGAAATGGCGAAATTTTTAGCCATTCAGATAAACTTTGCTGTGATATTTTTTTGCTGTCGATACAAACTATATCTGTAGTAAGTACATTTTCAAGGAGGATTTACGAATGGCTTATAAAAACAAACCGAATCCTGATGACCGCAGTGATAATGTTGAAAAGCTGCAAAACATGATTGAGAATACGATTCAAAACATGGAGGCAGCGGAAGAGTCAATGGCATTAACGGACAGCGATACACAGCGCCGGCAAATCCAAGAGAAAAATGAGCGCAGACGCGAAAGCATCGACTCATTCCGTTCGGAAATCAAGGATGAGGCTCATAATCAGGAGTAATTCATTACGAAGAAGGACCAGTTCCAATGGGAGGGTCCTTTTTTAATGCCGTTTGTTTCTCCGGAACGGGAACTTTGTGGTAAGATAGGGAAAGAAATTTTTATAGTGATGTGATAATGAATGAATCAAGAGGAACAACAGCAACTCCTTTCGTGGGAGAACGAGCTAAATGAAGCCGGAGTGATAAAAGAGGAAAGCCGCGTCCTGGAAGCCTTTAGTCAAGAACAGGATGTTAAGATTTCCTCAAGGCTGCTGACATTATTGGCCCTGTCACGGCTTGGCCGGGATTCGCAGGACCCTTTAGCAGCTACACTGCTCGAAAAAGCACTCGTTCTAAACCCCGAGAACAAACAAGCCAGGGAGGTCCTCGTTCGCAGCGATTGGCTGGACTTTAAAGACATATTGGACTCACTCTCCTTTCCGGCCATTAGGGAAACGGATAACCGCACGGCTAAAAAGAAAGTATCAGAGCAGTACATAAGTGTGTGCCAGAAATTCTTGCAAAAGGGTGAGGAGCAGCTTCCAGTTTTGGAGGGGAAACTCGATCTTGCCTCGACCATGATGGATAAAAATATTTTTCAAACCTACCGCAAGCTTTATGAGTTATTAACTTCTGCTATCAATGAAACAACGAGCTTGTTGAAAGCGGCAGAGGAGTATGACCAATCGATTACTGGTGTCTTTCATACTGCCACCTATTACGATGACTTAAAATTTCATCTTTCTAATGTTGAAGAAATTAAGACCAAGTGGAAGCCGCTTTTTATAACGTCAGCGGATGAGCCTGCCAGTGCTGAAAAGACTGCTTTAGATCAATTAAACGGATTAATCGGAATGGAGTCAGTCAAAAAACGGGTCAATGACTTTTACCGTTTTTTAAAATACCAGCAACAACGGAAAAAGCTTGGCTTTGCCAGTAAAGATGCAATGAACCTTAATATGGTCTTAACCGGAAATCCTGGGACGGGAAAAACCACCTTGGCAAGGCTGTTGGCCAAGATCTATCATGAGCTTGGTGTCCTGCCCCGGGAGGAAGTAATCGAAACAAACCGTTCGCAGCTTGTCGGTTCCTTTGTCGGGCAGACTGAGGAAAATGTCAGGATGATTGTGGAACGGGCAGTCGGCGGCGTGTTATTTATTGATGAAGCCTATAGCTTAAAGCGTGAAGGGCAAACGGGCAATGATTACGGACAAGCTGCTGTCGATACTCTCGTTTCCTTGATGACTTCCAACGAATATGGCGGTAAATTTGCTGTTATTCTGGCAGGCTACCCTGAGGAAATGCGGACGTTTTTACATGCTAATCCCGGGCTGCGCAGTCGGTTTCCACAATCGAACTTTATCCATTTACCGAATTATTCCAATGATGAATTAATTCAAATTGCTGAAGCAACAGCCTTGGGTAACGATTACTACGTAACCTCTGATGCAAAGCGCGAAATAGGTCATCGCCTTGACAAGGAACGAGTGGACGATACATTCGGAAATGCTCGGACAGTCCATAATATTATCATGGACGCGATTTTTAAAAAAGGGGCGGATACAAGCGGGAACGAGCTCCTGGAATATATGCTGCTAACTAAAGCGGACTTTACCATCGAACGTCAAGAAAAGGCAGAATCACCTAATGAAAAACTTAACAAATTAATCGGGCTGGAAACGTTAAAATCAGAAATTTCTTCATTGGTTTCGTTTGTTAAAATGCAGCGGTTTCGCCGAGATCATGGTCTCCCGACAGTACCAGTTCAACTGCATTCCGTGTTTACCGGAAACCCAGGGACCGGAAAAACAACAGTGGCTAAAATCTATTCGGAGCTGCTAAAGGAATGCGGGCTATTAAAGCGCGGCCACTTAATCATAACCAGCAGAGCTGATTTTGTCGCAGGGTATGTGGGGCAAACTGCAGAAAAAACGAAGCGAAAAATTAGAGAAGCACTTGGAGGCGTACTCTTTATTGATGAAGCCTATTCGCTGCTGAGTCAAACATCAGGAGATTTTGGTAAAGAAGTGATCGATACACTGGTTGATGAAATGACCAAGCAGAACGAAAACCTGGTGGTCATATTAGCCGGTTATCACAATGAAATGAATGCCCTGCTAGAAAGCAATCCCGGCTTGCGTTCGCGGTTCAAAAAATTCTTCTTCTTTCCGGACTATTCACCAGAAGAATTATTGCAGATTATCGAATCTTATGGTGACAGTTTTCAATACAGTCTGACAAACGAAGCGAAACAATTGCTAATAGATACGCTTGAAACAGAAACGCCTCGGGGGAATGGCCGGTTTGCAACCAATTTGGTCGATGAAATGATCCAGGCTCAGGCCGCCAGATTAATGATCGGTGACCAGAGTGAAAGTCTGTTGGAACAAGCGCTGATACTGAATGCTGAGGATGTAACCGCGGCTTTGCAAAAAATAAAGGGAGTGTAGAGTTAATGGATAATTATCTTATTTCGACAAGAGAGATACAGCTTTATTATGCCGATACAGATATGATGGGCGTGATTTATCATGCCAACTATTTAAAGTTTTTCGAGCTTGGCAGGACAGGCTTGATCGAAGACCTCGGCTACAATTATTTGTCAATGGAAGAGGCGGGATATTATGCTCCTGTTTATGATATCCAAATAACCTATAAGAAACCGCTCCGTTATGGTGACAAAGCGTTTGTTAAAACATGGGTAGAGCTCAATGATGGGATTAAAACGATATACGGTTATTCAATTATCAATGGGAATGATGAAGTATGCGCTGAGGGAACTTCGACTCATATTATTGTGAAGAAGAATAATTTTAGACCAACATCCTTTAAGAAGGCATTCCCTGAATGGTTTCTTAAATACGAGGAAATTAAAAAGAAGTGAAGGGTGAGGCGAGAGTGGCGTTTGGGATTAAGAGACGCGACGTGGCACAATGGAAGGAGAAAATCGACTCTGGCGAAATTGCCTTTCTAACTCATTATTGGCTCGATGACCGCTTCCCTGGGTATAAAACCGTAACGAAGGTTGGTTGTGCGGACCTTGACAAGCTCGCACAATGGGGGGAGAAATATGGTCTGAAAAAGGAGTGGATTGACCATCGTAAGGACGGCTATTCTCACTTCGATTTAATTGGACCAAAGCAAAAGGAGATCCTGCTGCAGGAAGGGCAATTCCAACATATTTGGGAGAAAAGCGAGGACATACACAAAGACTAGTGTATGCCCTCGTTTTTTCATATTGGCAGTATTACCATACCGCTCAATAAAATAATGATTGTAACCAAACTATGAACTACAAAGGCAGGAAGGATGCTGTTTGTTTTCAGTGTTAAAAAAGTGAACAGGAAGCCCAACAGGATATAGAGGATGCTAATTTGGACTGATATACCAAACATCGTCGAACTTAATCCGAAAGCGATACTTGACACCATCAACCCCCACGTTTTCCCTATTGTTTTCATAAACTGAGGGAGAAGTAATCCCCGCCACAACACTTCATCCACCAAAGCGTGAATAATCGAAAGCAGCAGAAGAAATGAAATGGCTCTAGCACTTAAGTTTTCTTTTTGAAAGAAAAGCATTCCTAGAATAACTAAAAGCAATAGACCTGAAAAAATCAGGAACCATTTCCAAACCGATGCCGCTACTCTTTGTTCACTAAGGCTTTGCCATACTTTTTGCTTGAATTGCTTCAAAATATAAAGTACAAACACTATAGGAATCAGACCAAGCATTTGACTGATTACACCATTAGACATTGGCGAGAGGTGATAGTTATCCAAGAATTGATCGCCATAGGCGGCAGTTACATTTCCAATGAAAAAGGCAAGCAGAATCCAGGTGAAGATTCGATTATTTTCTTTTAGAAATATGATGCTCAGAAATAAACAAACCAGTAACACAAAGAATGGTGTGTAAATCCCTCTTGATAACAGAAAAAGCATCATCGTAAATGCAACACTTATTAAAACGCCGATATAATAACGGTTCTCCATCCCAATATCGCCCGTGAACCCATGTTCTATTTGTATTGATTCATCGGAGCCATTGTACCATATGTTCTTGAATTTCGTTATTTTTTGCCACTGCATTAGGCAGCCCAATTGTTGTCGCTGTTTCGAGCGGGACCACGCGATAGTGATTATTTATCTTCGTAACGTATGTTGGATAAAAGACTGGATTCGTCAGCTCAACCATATGTTCAGTGCCGGATTTATAGAGAGAGATATCAATACTGGCCATTCCGCCGATATCTTTATACTGACCGGTTTGGGCTGACAAGAAATTCCCTAATGAATACACGACAAATGTTTTTCGGCCATCTTCTCTTTGGATCCATTCCATCGGCTGCAGGACATGGGGGTGTGAGCCAAAAATGATGTCAACGCCCTTATTGGCCAAAAAGCTTGCCAACTCTTTTTGCTCCTTGGAAGGATTCCGCTGATATTCAATTCCCCAATGAATACTCATGATGACAACATCGGCTTGAACTTTGGCCCGTTCTATTTCTTGTGCAATTCTTTCGGTGTTGATGAGATTGACTAAGAAATCTTTTCCCCTTGGAACAGAAATCCCGTTTGTCCCGTATGTATAGGAAAGAAACGCCAGTTTGATTCCATTTTTTTCGATAATTCTCAATGTCTTACTGTCGGCGGCATCAATAAAGCTGCCAACATAGGGCAATCCGATGCCGTTTAAATAAGCTGCTTCAGCAAGGATTCCTTTCTCGCCCCGATCCAATGTGTGATTATTAGCAGTTGAGACGATGTCAATCCCATTTGCCTGGAGAGCATCAGCTACTTGGTGTGGACTATTGAACCTGGGATATCCGGACAGGCCCAATTTCACACCGCCCAGCATACTTTCCTGGTTTGCGGTAAGAATATCCGGTGCTTCCAGCATTGGTTTAACCTGTTGGAACATCGGATTAAAGTCGTAGGTAGCCCCATTATAGGCATCTCGAAAAAGCGGGCTATGAATCAGAATATCGCCGATGGCAGCGACCGTTATTTTTTGCGTAATGTCATGCTGAATGGTTTGAAATGAACGCGGTTGATGAATAGCTGCAGCTTTTGCGATGACAGGCTGCTTTGGATGTCTAAGTTGTTGGACAAGGAGGAAGGAGGCTAGAAGGCTGCAGCCGATAATCATGATAAAAGATGAAAGAAGTGCTCTTTTTTTCATAGACCCTCCAATATTATTGAAATTTACTATCTTACTACTACTATAGTTGATTATTTATAATTTTGGAATAATTTTAAAAATAATAAAAACGAGGACCTTTATGACGGGCCCCCGCTTCATACCAATCTAATTTTCTAATTCATTTAAGAAATCGATTAATTCATCAAAATTCTTCGTTATTTTAAATGGAGAGCCTTCAGCAGCATTGTCAGGATAAAATTCAATAATAAATTCATTGGCATCAGTGCTATCGGAAACAACGGTTGAAAAAGTATATTCCTGTTTCGTACTTGGCATCTTTTGTTCCCCTCCAGAATGAGTACAGTATTTATAACTTAAGTTTACTTTAATTTTTACTGCGTAACTGGAAGAAAAATGAAAGTTTCTTGAATAGTAAAAGGGACCTTCTTGAGGCCCCTTTTACAACCAACTGATTTTTGGTTCAGTTTTATTCTTTATTCTCTTAATATTTGCCCGGTGACGGTAAATAACGAATGAAGCCAATAGAATGATTGCGATTAGCAAGGGGATGTCCATACTTTGAATCATTCCAGTCGTTAGGACATATAAAACAGCCACTATGCCTGCGATCATCGAAGACAAGGAAACGTATTTCGTGAGCGACAGACTAATAAAAAATGCTACTAACAGTGTGACAAATAACAGTGGTGCATAAAATAGCAGAACGCCTCCGGAGGTTGCGACCGCTTTCCCACCGCGGAATCCGGCAAAGATCGGATAGGTATGTCCTAAAACAGCCAGAACACCAGGCAATAATGGGTGGATATCTACGTTAAGAAGTAAAGGCAGAGCGGATGCCAAAGTTCCTTTCAATATATCCGCAGTTGTTACAATTAAACCTGCTTTTACACCGAGTGTCCGAAATGTATTCGTTCCACCTAAATTTCCGCTACCATGCTGGCGGATATCGGTTTTATAAAAGACTTTTCCAATGATTAAGCCAGAGGGAATGGAACCAAGCAGGTAGGCAAGGACCAAGACTAGAATAATTTGAATCATTAATAATAACTCCTTCAGTCAAAAATTCAGGTTCTTTTATTTTACCATGGATTTTTCAAAAAACACTATCTTCTCCTTTTCATCTTTAAGAATTTATAATTATTTCTTTCCATTTTCTACTTCATACCGTACGATAAATACGGGAGTGAGAGAATTGTTACATACAGACATGCAAAAAAATCAAAAACGATCCAAAAAATGGCTATTCGCGGGTCTTGCTTGCGGACTATTCCTAGTTATTTCTTCGATTACTCTATTATTATATCCATTTGCTTCACAAGAAAAAAAGACTTATTTTAACGGTAAGTATCCGATTGTTTACAACGGGAAGCAGCAAAGCAATGCTCTAGTTGAAGGAAACACTACATTTGTTCCATTAAATTTTTTAAAGGAGCAGCTAGACCCAAGCATCGTTTTTGACGAAAAATCAAAATCGGTGATTATTACAACAAAGGATAAGGTTGTGCAGATGCCAACTGATTCGTTAACTTATTTTGTCAATGAACAGCCGGTCAATTTGCAGCTTTCACCGATTGTATCAAGGAACGGAGAGATTTTTGTTGGCTTGGATGCCATCCTGCCATTTTACCAAATTCAATACCAGAATTTGCCCGAGAGTCAAGCAATTCTGATTCAAAGTGATGGGGAGCAATTTATCTCCGGCAGAGTGATAGAAAGGGATATTGATAACGAAAAGTTAAGGCTGCGTACAGGCGCTTCCTTGCAAACACCATATGTCACGGAAATGAAGCAAAACGAAGCTGTCACGATTGAAAGTGAGAAAGAAGACTATTATTTTGTCAGAAAAAGCAATGGAGTCGCCGGATATATCAAAAAAGACTATGTAACAAAGGGAGAACCTGTAAGGATTGAGGTTACCCGAGAACAGAAGTCTGTCTCGGTCCCAAAAATCAACGGACCGATTCATTTAACATGGGAAGCGGTTTATACGAAAAACCCAAAAGCCTCGCAAATACCGGAAATGGCCGGTGTCAATGTTGTTTCGCCAACTTGGTTCTCACTAGGTGGTGGTGATGGCTCTATAAAAAATCTAGCGTCATTGGAATATAGCAAATGGGCTCAAGGCAAGGGGTATCAGGTTTGGGGCGTATTTTCCAATGCTTTTGACCCGCAGCTCACCCATGAAGCCTTGGAAAACTTTGAAACGAGAAAAAACATTATTCGGCAATTGCTACACTTTGGTCAGCTTTATCAGCTGAACGGGATTAACTTTGATATTGAAAATGTTAATCCTGAGGATGGGCCGCTCGTTACTCAGTTGATGCGCGAAGCTGCTCCATACTTGCATGAAGCGGGGTTGATTGTTTCGATGGATATTACCTTTGCCGCTGGCGAAAACAATAATTGGTCATCTTTTTATGAACGTCCCAAGCTTGCAGAAATTGTAGATTATTTGGTAGTAATGGCCTATGATGAGCACACCCAATCTTCTGGCCCAGGAAGTGTTTCGAGTTTCCCATGGGTAGAGAGAAATCTGGAAAATCTGCTGGTTGAGGTACCTAAGGAAAAACTGGTCCTCGGTGTGCCTTTGTATGCAAGACTATGGAAGGAACAAACCGGTGCTGATGGTACAGCAGAAGTGACCGCCACTGCGCTATCAATGGATAAGGTGAAAGCATGGCTGGCGGAAAATGGATTGCAGCCGGTGTATGATGAAGAGTCTGGCCAAAACTATGCCGAATACTATTCTGAAGGTGAGAATGCCACTTATAAAATTTGGATTGAAGATGAGATGTCATTGAAAAAACGGGCAGATCTCGCAATGAAACATGGGTTGGCAGGGGTAGCCAGCTGGTCGAGACAATTTGGCGACCAAACCGCCTGGACTGCTTTAAACCTTAAGACTGATACGACAGTGACACAAAACGATTAAACCGGCGAATTGCCGGTTTTTTTAGATATACAAAGCAACTGCAAAGGAAAATAAACAGGGAAGATTTTCCTAGAAATTAAGAAGATTTAAGGTCAAATTCTTTACAAAAGTATGGAGAATTTTCAAACCATTTGTTAACTTGTAGATTCTCATATAGCGAAAAACCTATAATTTAAGTACATCAAAACACAGAGTGAATAGTTTAACCGGCCATCATCCATCCAGATTTGGTCGGTTTTTCATATAAACCCGATAAGATGTGACCACCATGGCCAAAACTTTCATCGATTATTACCAATCTGAACATAACGGAAGTGAGCTTATGAAAAGTGCAGCAGTAACAGAAATGACTGAACGGGAACTGGCGGAGAAATACGAGGCTATTAATCGCCGGCTAGAGGAACAACTGCAGCGTGAAATCGCCAAAAACAGAGAAAAGGATCAAATCCTGATCCAACAGGCAAGGCTTGTGGCAATGGGAGAGATGATCACGACCATCGGCCAGCAGTGGCGCCGGCCGTTAAAAAGCCTATCACATCTTATTCAGGATGTAAAAGAGGCCGATGAATTCGGTGAAATTGATGGGCCATTCATTGATCGATTTACCCGTGAAAGCATGATGCAAATCAATCTGATGTCACGCGCTATTAATGATTTTCGAAAATTTTATAAGCAGGATTATGACAAATCAACTTTTTCCGTCGGAGATGCCATCGAAGACGCCTTGTTTATTTTTACCCCGAGCCTCAACGATCATAGAATTGAGGTGGAATTTGAATATCGAGGGCAGCAGCCCGCCTTTGGCTATCCAAACGAATTTAGTCAGGTTGTCTTGCATATTTTAACCAATGCCCGTGATGCCTTTATTGAATCAGGAAGAAGCAACCGGATTTTAGCTATTAAAATCGGAGAAACAGACCAGTTCATTACAGCGGAATTTACTAATAATGCCGGCGGGATTGAACCCAGTCTGTTGAAAACAATTTTTGCTCCTTATTTTACGACAAAACCGCATGGCACGGGCCTTGGTCTTTATATGACCAAAAAAATCATGGAAAACATGAATGGTCAGGTTACTGTTGAAAGCACCGGAAATGGTGCCCGTTTTACCTTATACGTTCCAAAGGTTACGGCAGCAGTCAAATCAGATTTTTAACTAGGTTGCCAAGTGGGCTTCCGAGCTATTCGGAAGCTTTTTATTATATATTTTTCTGAAATAAAGGTAAAATAAAGGAAATACATACCATAGGAGTGAAAAAAATGGCCGTTGAAAATCCAAGCTTAGAAGAAATCGGGGCAATTCTAAAAAAAGCGAAAAGAATCGCGGTTGTGGGGTTAAGCAATAATCCAGATCGGACATCCTATCAAGTTTCCGAGGTTATGCAGCAAGCAGGTTACGAGATTATCCCAGTTAATCCTACGATTGACGAAGCTTTGGGAGTCAAAGCGGTGGCGTCGTTAAAGGATATTGAGGGGCATATCGATATCGTGAACGTTTTCCGTCGTTCCGAGCAATTATTGGATGTTGCCAAAGAATTTGTTGAAATAGATGCAGATGTTTTTTGGGCTCAGCAAGGTCTCGTTAATGAAGACGCCTACCATTTCTTGAAAGAAAAAGGTTACACCGTCATCATGGACCGCTGTATTAAGGTAATGCACGCCTATACCAGGGATTAATAATTTTCTCGAAAAGCTGCACAAAATGAGGCAGCTTTTTTATTTTTTTATCGTCAAAAACATATGTCAAAATACTGTTGGTTTAAAATACATATTTGCCAAATCAAAATAAATCGCTAAAATAAAGCTTAGACACACTCGAAACTTATGGTAAAATTAAGTAACAAACATTTGTTCTCGAATGGTTTTTATTATTGGATTCGCTATTTTAAAAACAATTTATTATGAAAGTTTCTTAAAAATAGAAATGTGTTTCTTTTTGTGAGGGAATGAAAGGGGTATTTTAGTGGCAAGAAATCAGCAAGCTTTTGATTACAATGATGATGCCATCCAGGTGCTTGAAGGACTTGAAGCAGTCCGAAAGCGCCCTGGTATGTATATCGGCAGCACCGACGGCCGCGGTCTTCATCATCTCGTCTACGAGATTGTCGACAACGCGGTGGATGAAGCGCTGGCAGGCTTTGGTGATCACATCATTGTCAAAATACACAAAGATAATTCCATTAGCGTCGTCGACAAAGGACGCGGTATGCCGACGGGTATGCATAAAATGGGGAAACCGACACCAGAAGTCATCCTAACGATCCTCCACGCCGGGGGAAAATTTGGCCAGGGCGGCTATAAGACAAGCGGTGGTTTGCATGGTGTGGGCGCGTCTGTCGTTAACGCATTATCAGAATGGTTAGTTGTAACCATCAAGCGTGACGGTTTTACGTATGAACAACGATTCGAGAATGGCGGCAAGCCAGTCACCACGCTTGAAAAAATCGGCAAAACGAATCAGTCAGGAACAACGATTCACTTTAAACCGGACCCGACGATTTTCTCCACCACCACCTATAATTTTGAAACACTTGGTGAGAGGTTAAGAGAGTCGGCCTTTTTGCTTAAGGGCTTAAAAATAGAGATTATTGATGAGCGGAACGAATTGCATGAAGTGTACCATTATGAGAATGGAATCGAGGCGTTCGTCACCTATTTGAACGAAGAAAAGGATTCCCTTCACCCCGTTGTCAGCTTTGAAGGCTCTCAAAACGGAATTGAAGTGGATTTTGCTTTTCAATTTAATGATGGCTATTCCGAGAATGTCTTGTCATTTGTTAACAACGTAAGGACAAAAGACGGCGGGACGCATGAGGTCGGTGCCAAAACGGCAATGACAAGGGTATTTAACGACTATGCCCGCAAGGTTAGTTTATTAAAAGAAAAAGATAAAAACCTCGATGGAGCCGATGTTCGTGAAGGATTATCAGCGATTGTTTCGGTTCGTATCCCGGAACAGCTATTGCAATTTGAGGGACAAACGAAAGGTAAACTGGGTACGAGTGAAGCCCGGTCGGCCGTTGATGCCGTTGTCTCTGAGCATCTGTCCTACTTTTTAGAAGAAAACCCGGATATCAGCTCCCTGCTTGTTAAAAAGTCAATTAAGGCCTATCAAGCCCGTGAGGCGGCAAGAAAAGCACGTGAGGATGCGAGAAGCGGTAAAAAGCGTAAACGTTCCGAGGCGATGCTGTCCGGTAAATTAACACCGGCACAATCACGGAACCCGCAAAAGAATGAACTTTATCTGGTTGAGGGTGATTCAGCGGGCGGTTCCGCCAAGCAAGGCCGTGACCGTCGTTTCCAAGCAGTTTTACCGCTAAGAGGTAAAGTTATTAACACTGAAAAGGCTAAACTTGCTGACATTTTTAAAAACGAAGAAATCAATACGATGATCTACACGATCGGCGGCGGTGTCGGATCTGATTTTAATATTGAGGATATAAACTACGATAAAATTATTATTATGACTGATGCCGACACGGACGGGGCCCATATTCAAGTATTATTGCTGACGTTCTTCTACCGTTACATGAAGCCGCTCGTCGAAGCCGGACGTGTCTATATTGCCTTGCCGCCGCTTTACAAAGTAAGCAAGGGTACTGGTAAAAAAGAGATCATTGAATATGCCTGGAATGAACAGGAATTGCAAGTTGCGATGAAGAAGGTTGGCCGCGGCTACATTATCCAGCGTTATAAAGGTCTTGGCGAAATGAATGCTGACCAACTGTGGGAAACAACGATGGACCCGGAAAAACGTACGCTTATTCGGGTAAAAATTGATGATATCGCTAGAGCGGAACGTCGTGTTACGACGCTTATGGGCGATAAAGTCGAACCGCGCCGCAAATGGATTGAAAGCAATGTTGCCTTTGGTTTAGAGGAAGATGATAACATTTTGGAAAATGAAAACATCTCCGTATCTGAGGAGGTGCAAGAAGGATGAGTGCAACAGAAAAATTTCGCGACTTACCTTTAGAAGATGTTATTGGCGACCGTTTCGGCCGCTATAGTAAATATATTATTCAAGAACGGGCCTTGCCTGATGCCAGAGATGGACTTAAGCCGGTCCAGCGAAGAATCCTATATGCTATGCATGTTGAGGGCAATACCCATGACAAAGGTTTCCGAAAAGCGGCCAAAACCGTAGGTAACGTTATCGGTAACTACCACCCGCATGGCGACTCCTCTGTATATGAGGCAATGGTTCGGATGAGCCAAGATTGGAAGCTTCGTAATATGCTTATTGAAATGCACGGAAACAACGGCAGTGTCGACGGTGACCCGCCGGCCGCAATGCGATACACAGAAGCGCGTCTTTCCGCCATTTCGGCAGAGCTCATGCGTGATATTGAAAAAGATACCGTTGAATTCATTCCAAACTTTGATGATACATCCAAGGAACCAACCGTTCTGCCTGCTGCGTTTCCAAATTTGCTCGTGAACGGCTCTACCGGTATTTCTGCTGGTTATGCGACTGATATCCCGCCGCATCACCTAGGAGAAGTCATTGATGCAGTCATCATGAGAATGGATAATCCCATGGTGTCTGTGGATGAATTATTGACCGTGATCAAGGGCCCTGATTTCCCAACTGGGGGAATTATTCAAGGGCTTGAGGGCATCAAAAAAGCCTATGAAACTGGTAAAGGCAAAATTATCGTTCGCGGAAAAACCGACATTGAAGAGCTCAGAGGCGGCAAGCAGCAAATCGTTATTACAGAAATTCCGTATGAGGTCAACAAAGCGAATCTGGTGAAAAAAATCGATGAATTACGGTATGATCGTAAAGTCGAAGGAATTTCCGAGGTGCGTGACGAAACCGACCGGACCGGATTAAGGATTGTCATTGAATTAAAAAAAGATGCCGATGCCGAGGGCATTTTAGCGTTTTTATTTAAAAATAGTGACCTGCAGGTAACCTATAGCTTTAATATGGTTGCGATATTTAACAAGCGGCCAAAGCTTATGGGATTGCGCGAACTGCTTGATGCCTATATTGGACATCAAAAGGAAGTCGTCACAAGAAGAACTAAATTTGATTTGGCGAAAGCGAAGGAACGCCAGCATATTGTGGAAGGCTTGATGAAGGCTCTATCCATCTTGGATGAAGTTATTGCCGCTATCAGGGCATCAAAGGACAAGCGTGATGCCAAGGATAACTTAATCGCCAAGTTTGCTTTTACAGAGCCGCAGGCAGAAGCGATTGTTTCCTTACAGCTTTATCGCTTAACCAATACAGACATTACCGCTTTAAGGAATGAAGCGAAGGAATTGGCAAAAAAAATTGAGGAGCTTACAAGTATTTTGGAAAGCGAGAAAAAGCTTGCCTTGGTTATCAAAAAAGAATTGAAAGACGTGCGAAAACGTTTTGTTGATGAGCGCCGTTCCAAAATACAAGCGGAAATTGAAGAAATTAAAATCAATCTGGAAGTCTTGGTCCCTAGTGAAGATGTCATCGTAACCATAACCGAGCATGGTTATGTAAAACGGACAAGCCAACGTTCGTTTGCCGCCTCCAATGGTCAGGACCTAGCGATGAAGGAATCAGATCGGCTGCTTGCAAAGCTTGAGATGAATACACAGGACGTTCTTCTTCTGTTTACGAATAATGGCAATTACCTTTATTGTCCGGTTCATGAGCTTCCTGATATTCGTTGGAAGGACATGGGACAGCATATTGCCAATATTATCCCGATTGACCGGGATGAAGAGATCATCAAGGCCATTCCTATTAAAGATTTTGAAGCATCCGACGCATTCTTAGTGTTTATCACGAAGAATGGAATGGCCAAGAAAACGGATTTGAAGCAATATAAAGCACAGCGGCATTCCAAACCGCTGGTGGCTGTCAATCTGAAGGAAGATGACCAGGTTGTCGATGTCCATCTGACCGATGGCAGCAAGGAGATTTTCCTCATTTCCCATTTCGGTTACGCCTTATGGTTTGCCGAAGAGGAAATTAGTATTGTCGGTGTTCGTGCTGCCGGCGTAAAAGGAATGAATCTGAAAGATGGCGATTATATCGTCAGCGGCCAACTCCTGAGCCAAGGCAGTAAAGAAACTATCGTGGTAGCTACCCAGCGCGGTGCCGTTAAACGAATGAAATTATCTGAGTTTGAAATTGCATCTAGGGCGAAACGCGGTGTTGTAATTCTTCGTGAATTAAAAGCAAATCCGCACAAGATTACCGGTTTTGTCACAGCTAAAGACGAAGATGAAATTTTCATTTTGACGGAAAAAGGACATATCGAGACATTAAAGACAGGCGAAATTCACTTTAGTGACCGGTACTCCAACGGTTCGTTTGTTCTGGATGAAGGAGAAAACGGGAAAGTCACCTCCCTATGGAAAGTTCCGGCACCAGAGAAGCCATCTGAATAATAAGCAAACAGGAACCTCACGAAAGTGGTTCCTGTTTTTTCATCTTTTTTCCATAATTGGGCATACTAACTATTACTTGATTATGGGAGGGGTAAAAAATGAGGAAGGAATTGCTTCTTGCGATGGCAGCATTCTTTTTGATCTCGACTACAGTGGTCTATGCCATCGAAGAAAATAACAAGATTGTAACCATCTCCAGGGAAACAGCAGATATCACTGGAGACGGCAAGGTTGATGACATTTTGTTGCAGGGTATAGCCTATCAGGATGAAGCTGGTTATTTAAAAGAAATCTATATCGAAGTAAAAGCTTCAAACGGAAAAACATATAAGATTCCGTTTGAAAGCGGCGCTAAAGCAGGGCTGAAACTGGTAGATTCCAATCATGACGGCCTGAACGATCTATTCGTTACTGTTGAAACGGGTGGCAGCGGCGGGATTATCGTGAACTATTTATATACACTGAAGGGTTTTACTGTAACTGACTTAACTGTCCCGGAACCGTTGGAAATGGACACAAATTTTTTAAACGGATATAAGGCCGAAATAAAGGTAAAAGCAACTGGTAAATCATATGTTTTTAACTTAAAAGATCGGAAGAAATATTATAATAAAATGGGGTTGTATGTTAAAGGAAAGTTAAATGAACCAATGGAGTTAATGGTCAATGCCTATAGCAGCATGGAACCAATAACGTTAATGGACGGCAAACTTGGCTTAAAAGGTGTTCAGAGGGTTGCTGGTATCGCAAATGCTGATACAATTGCTTACGTGGAATCAACCTGGTCGTTTGTGGACGGAAAATGGCAGGCAATCAATGTTGAGGTTAAACAACACAGGGATCAATAACCCTGTGTTTTTTTATTTAAAAATTGACGAAGCTTACCTGCGAGAATATAATTAGGTATGCAAATTAATAGGTAACCTAATTATTAATAAACTTAACAAAATCGAGGTGAAAATGATGGCAGATATCGAGAGTGCAACAGCACAAAAACTGCTGCAGGCATTCATGCAATTTCGCAAAACTGGGTGGCATGAAAAGAAAATTGCCGGTTATAATCCAAGTGAATTTAAAGTGTTGGCAACCATTCACAAAGTCACATCCGAGAAACAGACAGACATGAAAGTGTCGGAAATCAGTCAGGAGCTGCAGGTCACTCCGCCAACCGTTACACAAATTATCAATACGCTTGAAAAAGATGGGTTAGTACAGCGGACAATCGACCCTGCTGACCGCCGGGCTGTAAAAATTAAGCTAACACCAACGGGAACGGAAGCAGTTATGGAGGCAAGAGCAGCCTTTACCGAAACATTCCTAGGATTAATTGATTACCTAGGTGAGAGTGAAAGCGAACAATTGGCCGACACGCTGACCAGAGTCCATCACTACTTTCAAAATTTAAACCGATAAACCAAATTGGAGCTGATCATTTATGGGTAAATTACTAACATTTTTAAAACCCTACCAAGCCCAAGTGTATTTCGTGTTAATTCTTGTCCTGCTGCAATCTCTTTCAGAGCTTTATTTGCCAACCTTGATGGCCGATATTGTCGATAAAGGTGTTGTAACCGGTGATACGGGGTACATTTGGAAGATTGGCGGCTTTATGCTGTTAGTTGCAGCAGGAGGAATGATTTGTTCGGTTGTGGCAAGTTTCCTTTCTGCCAAGGCAGCATCTGGTTTTGGGAAATTACTGCGGAGCAAGATTTTTGCACATGTCGAAAATTTCTCACTACACGAATTTGATAAACTAGGCACAGCCTCACTGATAACCAGAACGACAAACGATATTACGCAAATTCAGCAGGTATTAATCATGATGCTGCGCATGATGGTAATGGCTCCAATGATGTGCATCGGCGGCATTATCATGGCTTATTCAAAGGATGCCAAGCTTACCTTGGTTCTGGCTGTCTCGCTTCCAGTCCTGGTACTTGCAATTGTTATTATTGCCAGAAAAGGGATACCACTTTTTAAAGCAATGCAGGTAAAACTTGATAAAGTCAATCTGGTGCTAAGGGAGAATTTAACCGGAATTCGTGTAATCCGCTCGTTTAACATGGTTTCATATGAAAAAAACCGTTTTGACGGAGCAAACTGGGACTTAACTGATACCGCGATTAAAGTAAATAAACTCATGGCGGCAATGATGCCGATCATGATGATTGTTCTAAACCTAACCACAGTGGCTATCGTTTGGTTTGGCGGCATCCGCATCAGCAACGGTCATATGGAAGTGGGCGATATGATGGCATTCATCCAATATGCGATGCAAATCATGTTCTCGTTCATCATGCTCTCGATGATGTTTGTGATGATACCAAGAGCCCAAGTTTCTGCCACCAGGATTAATGAAGTATTTGCAACAACTGCCGACATTGTTGACCCTGATAAGCCAAAAGCCAGCAATGGCACCCGAGGTCAAGTCGTATTTGAAAATGTTACGTTTAGCTATCCAAGTGCAGAAATGCCTGCGATTTCCAATATTTCTTTTAAAATGAACCCAGGTGAAACTACAGCGATTATCGGTGGAACCGGATCAGGTAAATCGACGCTCATCAATTTAATTCCGCGTTTTTATGATGTGGAAAGCGGTCGTGTCCTCGTTGACGGAATCGATGTCCAAGACATGACGCAAGATGCCCTAAGGGAAAAGATTGGCTTCGTTCCGCAGCAAGCAGTGCTGTTCACCGGAACAATCGCTGAAAATATCCGATTTGGGAAAGAAGATGCCACAGACAATGAAGTGCAGCACGCTGCAGAAATTGCCCAGGCGTCAGAGTTTATCGCCGAGATGACAGAAGGATTCCATACGACAATTGCTCAAGGGGGAACAAATGTTTCTGGCGGGCAAAAACAGCGCCTGTCGATTGCCAGGGCTCTTGTAAGAAAGCCGGAAATCTATATTTTTGATGATAGTTTCTCCGCTTTGGATTTCAAAACAGACGCAAAGCTGCGTGCTGCCTTAAAAGAAGAAACGGTTGATGCCACTGTATTAATCGTCGCCCAACGGGTCAGCACGATCATCGATGCCGATCAAATTGTAGTACTGGATAATGGTGAAATCGCAGGAATTGGCTTCCACCACGAATTACTGAACACCTGTTCTGTCTATCGGGAAATCGTCATGTCGCAGCTATCGGAGGATGAAATCGCATGAGCAGAGAAGCCAAGAATAATAGACATGAAGAATCCGGACGAAGAGGGCCTGGAGGCGGATTCGGCCCGCATGGAATGGGTGCGCCGGTAGTGAAGGCGAAAGACTTTAAAGGCACGCTTAAACGGTTAATTGGCTATTTAATGCCCTATAAGCTTCAACTGATCGCTGTGTTCATTACGGCAATTATCGGTACCGTATTTGCGATTGTCAGCCCTAAAATCATGGGAAAAGCCACCACAAAGCTGTTTGAGGGCCTAATGGCGAAGCTTAGTGGCGTTCCAGGAGCCAAAATTGATTTTGATTATATTGGCCAGATTATTCTGCTGCTGATAGGTTTATATATTTTAAGTGCGGCATTTACCTATCTTCAGCAATATATCATGGCAGGCGTCGCGCAAAAAACAGTCTACAACCTACGTAAAGAGGTTCTTGACAAGCTTAACACTCTGCCGCTGAAATATTTTGACTCTAAGACACACGGAGAAATTCTTAGCCGCTCTGTCAATGATGTCGATAATATCAGTTCGACGCTGCAGCAAAGCTTAACCCAGTTGATCACCTCGATTGTTACCATTATTGGTGTCATTGTGATGATGCTGTCAATCAGTCCGTTAATGACCTTGATTGTTGTCATTACGTTGCCATTGAGTGTAGTCGCCACTGCTAGTATTGCGAAGAAGTCGCAAATATATTTTAAAGGACAGCAAAAGGCACTCGGTCAGTTGAACGGTCATGTCGAGGAAATGTATACCGGTCACAAAGTGATTAAGGTATTTGGTCATGAGCAAAAGTCGATTAGCCAATTTGAAGAAATCAATGACCAGCTTTATCAGTCCGGCTGGAAGGCACAATTCATGTCCGGAATGATTATGCCGCTCATGTCATTTATTAATAATATCGGCTATGTGCTTGTGGCGGTGACGGGCGGGATACTAGTGACGAAAAAGGCAATTGAAATTGGTGATATCCAGGCGTTTATCCAATACGCCCGGCAGTTCTCGCAGCCAATTGCCCAAACGGCCAATATTGCAAACATCATCCAGTCAACTGTTGCCAGTGCGGAACGTGTGTTCGAAATCCTCGATGAAACAGAACAGGTACCTGAAGCAGCATCGACTAGGGAATTGACTGACCCGGATGGGGAAGTTGTCTTTGAACATGTCTCCTTTGGCTACAAGGAAGATGAATTATTAATGGAAGATTTGAATATAGCCGTTAAACCTGGGCAAAAAGTAGCGATTGTTGGTCCTACAGGTGCCGGTAAAACGACTCTAATAAATCTGTTAATGAGATTTTATGAAATAAACGGCGGTCGGATATTAATTGACGGAATTGATACGAGAGAAATGAAACGCGAGCATCTCAGAGGTTTATTCGGGATGGTGCTGCAGGATACTTGGCTATTCAATAGCACCATTCGCAGCAATATTGCTTATGGAAAAGAAGGGGCAACTGAAGAAGAAATTGTCGCCGCATCCCAGGCAGCCAATGCGGATCATTTTATCAGGACACTTCCTGAAGGCTACGACACTATTTTAAACGAGGAAGCCTCGAATATTTCACAGGGGCAGAAGCAATTATTAACGATAGCGAGAGCAATCCTAGCCAATCCGGCTATCCTAATCCTTGATGAGGCAACCAGCAGTGTCGATACCCGGACTGAGGTGCAAATTCAAAAGGCGATGGACCATTTAATGAAGGGACGCACCAGCTTTATCATTGCCCATCGGCTATCAACAATTCGTGACGCTGATTTAATCCTGGTGATGAATCATGGGAAGATTATCGAAAAAGGAAATCATCACGAATTATTAGAACAAGGCGGTTTTTATGCCGATCTATATAATAGTCAGTTCTCTGCCAACCAGCAGAAACGGGTCGGTTAAATGGCGTTTGGAGAGTCCTATTTTGGGCTTTCCAAACGCCTTTTTCATGCTCTGGGATAACACACAAGAGGAACGGTTTCAATAAATTAAAAGAAGGATGATTTTTTTAAAAAAATGAGGTGAAATCCTTCGTGAAAAAAAATACGGTGCGGACAGAAAAGAAAATTTGTCTTTGCATGATAGTTAAAAATGAATCAGCGATTATTGAAAGATGTTTAAATGCCGCAAAACCAATTATTGATTTTGTTTCGATTTGTGATACCGGGTCAAGTGACAATACCGTGGAGCTTATTGAGAATTGGTGCAGCGAGAATGGGATTCCGGGGACTCTGCATTTTGCCCCATTTAAGAATTTTGGCTACAATCGGACGCTGGCTGTAAGGTTGGCGCAGCAAACGTATCCGGAAGCTGATTATTTGCTATTACTCGATGCCGACATGCTGCTCGAGGTTGACCCTAAATTTGATAAATCAGTGTTGGATAAGGATCAATATTTAACATTGCAATATAACTCGCAAATTAAGTTTTGGCTGACGCGCCTCCTGAAAGCATCACTGCCTTGGCATTCAGTAGGGGTTACTCATGAATACTGGGATTTGGATCGCTCCAGGCTATTGAATAAAAACTATGTGGATACTTCTGGAAAGCTTGACGGGCTGCCTATCTTTGACCATGAGGATGGCGGCAGCAGGATGGATAAATTCGAGCGTGATAAACGATTATTGTTAGAAGGTCATGAGGACCCAACTACCCCTGAGGACCTAAAAATGAGATATAAGTTTTACTTGGCACAAACCTTTAATTCGCTTGATGAACTGGAGGAGGCCATTAAGTGGTATAAGCTAAGAGTGGAAGCGGGCGGCTGGGTGGAGGAAGTGTACTACTCATTACTTCAGATCGGTTTTTGCTTCGAACGGCTGGCGGTTCGCGCTGGGAGCAAAGCCAAGAGGGAGGAGGAGGAGCAATATTTTGCCCTGGCCCTGTTATATTTTCAAAAAGCTTGGGAATATCGACCGGTGCGAGCAGAATCCTTATATCAACTGGCAAGAATGCACCGAGAAAAGGGGAATAATCAAATTGGCTTAATGTATGCGTTAAGAGGGAAAGAAATCCCATATCCAAAGGAAGATCTGTTATTTGTGGATTATCATGTATACGATTACTTGTTCGACTACGAGATATCGATATGTGCCTATTATATAAAATCAAAGTTTCAGTTGGGGCGGAAAGCACAAAAGCGCTTAATGGCCAAAATAAATCAATTGCCGGAGTATATTGCCGCAGCCGTAAGAAATAATGAAAAATTTTATAATACCAAAAAATGATGAAAATTTTGGTTGTCTCACTATCTTAAGTATACTTAGGAAATGAGACAAAAATGATTTTTGTAAACATAATAATATTATGTAAACTCATAAAAAGAGAGGCTGACAATAGGGTGCAGCCTCTTATTCGATTTGTTCCTTGGGCATATCCATCTTATCTACAGCAATTTTAAGGTCATCATTTTTAATATGCGTATAAATCATCGTGGTTTGTATTGAAGAATGGCCTAATTGCCGGCGTAATTTTGGCACATCGTTAATCTCAGCGTGGTATCTGGTAGCAAATGAATGCCGTAATTTATGTACCGATAACGATGGTTTGCCAAAAGCTGTTGCATATTTTTCGATTAATTTTTCAATAGAACGCGCTGTTAGTCGTCTAGTTTTGCCTTTTGGTCCCATACCAGCAGCAATAAACAAAGCTTTATTGGTTTTGTCGACCTCGTATTTTGAGGTTCTGACAGCAAGATATTCCTGCAAATCATCCATTGCCGTTTGGCTAAAATAAACGAATTGTTCTTTGTTGCCTTTACGAATCACACGAGCGCAATACTTGCTGAAGTCGATATCTTCAAGATCGAGACCGATTACTTCTGAAAGCCGCAGACCCGAACCAAGAATTAACGAGACAATGGCCGTGTCACGTTCCTTGTTTAGTTGATAAAAATTGAAGATTTTCTTGTTGTCTTTGTTGATTTCACCGTATTCATGAGCAACAAACAAACGAAAACGCTCATATTCATCACCGAGCAATATTTTGCCTTCCATTTTGTTTGCTTTCGTTTCCATCGATTCTTTTACTTCGTTAAATTCGATTTTCGCCATAACATTACGGTTAATATATGGCTGAAAATCTGTTGTCTCCGCAATATTTTGCAGATAATTAAAAAGAGACTTTAATGCCGATAATTTACGATTTACCGTTAATTCTTTATTATTTAATTGGTAGTGAAGATAGTTTAAAAAACCATCAACCTCGATGACCGTCAATTTTTCCAGACGCTCCAGCGGAATATCTTTGATTTCACCGGTCCATAAATTTTCACTGATCATCCAATTGAAAAAGATTTTGTAATCATGACAATAATTAAACAGTGATGCAGTCGAAAGTTTTCGTAATTTGTGGTTGATGTATTCGTCAACATACCAAGGGAGCTCATTAAGCAGACCTTGAAGTTTTTTATAATTTTGCTGTTTTGCCAGATTTACCATAAAAACACCTCTACTACATTTTACCTTTTATACATTAGTTCGTCAAATTTATATTTTACGTAATTTTGTAATGGTCAGTTGTATTGAGTTTTTGTTCCCCCTATTTCTCTAGTGACGAGTGACACAAAACTTTATCCTAAAGTGACACAAAAGTTTATACTCCTCTCTATTCTAAATTTAGTGTGACACAAAAGTTAAGACTAATAGTGATTTAATTACTCAATTTGAGACACAAAAGTTTAGACTTATAAACCCAGATTCTTAAAAATGACACAAAAGTTTATACGATATTGATCGAATAAACATTAAAAATTACAAATCCATATTTCTTATCCTTTTCATTTTTATTATGGGCTAAGAAACATGGATTTAAATTAAATTAAACTTAATAACTTGATAGGATTTATAAATTTTTGAAAATTACCTACTCCTGGACAATTGCAATCCTCTATCAATTCATTAATATCAGTATCATTATCTGAGTTTATATATATAAAATACTCTTGGTCCTCTTTGCTGTAATCTTTAAAGATTATTTTTGGCATGAATGTATATGAATTTAGTACTTTATGGCTAAGTTTCGTTCCTTTATTAATATGATTATTTGCTGCTTGAAGATGGGTTTTAAAATCGCCTATAATTATCTCCCCTACTATCCGATTTATATGCCAAGTGAAATAATTAATATAACCATCTGTTAAATATTTCTCGTAGCGATAGTTTTTATATAGGTTCTTGATAGAATCATAAAAATGGTTTATCGGTATGCCATTATCCTTCAATGAAGATTTAAATAAAGGGGAAAGTCCACCATTGTCAACAAACCTCGTATCTTTAAAACCCTGGTACCTTTTTTTCCAATATACATAGGCAATTGCAATTGGGCAAGTTTCCTCTATAATTAGCTTGTCGTTTCTCGTGATATTTTTTATACATTTAATATGGTTCTGTAGTATTGTTTTCCGATAATGTCTAGCAATGGAACTAAATATCTGCTGAATATTCGTATAAATTTTTTCAAGGTAATCATCGTTAAAATCGTTAGGAAATATGCTGCTAAACAATTCGTAATGATTTTTTATTAGGTATTTTTTTCTACTATTCAATAATTTCCTTCGGTAGCTTTTAGGTAAATTTAATTTTATCCTATACTTTTTGTTCAATACTTGATTTAGATCAGTGTAGGAATAATTATAATCTGATTCAGAATACAGCATCTCATCGAAATCATGTAATAATTTTATGATACTGAGTCGTCCAATATTTTCCTTTGATAATTTAAGCCAATCATTAATTCCTTTATTGGAAATTTTATTAGTAAAAACGTAATTTCGAAAAGGTTTATTTTCACTGAATAAATGACCACATTTACATTGATATGGACGTTGAAACATTGAATCATCAAATTTATATGGAATTTCCATGTTACAACTAGGGCATTTGTTAACTAATTGAATATTGTGAAATGGACATTCTTGAAAAAAATGAAACTGATGCAGAGTTGAATGAAATTTTCTTTTTAAGCATAACGGACAAAAAGTAAAATTATTTCGAAACTTATGAACAATATTATTTGTTTTTGATGGTGTGACAAAAGGGCTTTCTAATTGCTCTAACATTGCATTATTCATTTCTTCTAAAGGATAATTCAAATCCTTCTCAAGAAGTTTTAAATCAAACCCACTTAAGCTGTAAAGATTTTTATGAACGAATCCGATTTTTTGTTTTATTTTTTTAACCTCTCTAGTGCCATATAATCGATACATTTGGTCACATGAAAGTGCGTTAGCGGCTCTAAAATTTGTAAGAATACTCCACGTGGATTCATAAGGCATAATCCATTTCGAATTCCAATTTAGCTGAATATCAGTACAATCTTTGCTACTTAATGATAAATTTATTAGTCTGTCGATTGTAACACCTCCGATTGTATATAACCGGATTCAATAATTCCTTCATTCCATACGTTTTGGTTCGGCCAAAAAATACAGCCGTCATTTGAACCATAAGTCATTAGAACATAGTTAATAATGGAAATAACATAATGCATTGGAACTTCTATCTTTCTTTTAATTCCATGTTCCATTCTTATGTTATTTATTAAATTCCAAATAACATTTGCTTCCTTTTCTAGTCTGTATCCTCCAACAAATGCATCAGGAAAGAAAAATTTTGTATAGCTCCACCCACTCTTCAGAGGATATTCCGCAATGGAATCGTAACCTTCTAAAAGAAAAGCAAGTTCCTCAGCATTCTTCATACCAAAAAACTGCTTTTCATGAATCATAAATCGTCCCACAATTTGTTTACTGGTCTTTAAATACAAATTTCTTTTATGTTTTAGCTCATCTTGTCCAACCAAAATTGTCGTCAAATTAATTCCATACCTCTGTAATTCATTAAAAATATCCATTAGCCACTCAAATTCATACCAGGTTAGTCTTTGCGCATCGTCATAAAACCAAACTATTTGATTCCTAATTGTTTGGTCTCCCTTTTCATATAAAAAATTTATTAATCTCTCTTTTTTTTCCGTAACCTTTCCGGGAGTATCTAATGAATGTCCAACATTTTTTAATAAATGATAATAAAATCGATCCTCGTTAGGAGTTTTTGTTTTTTCTGAGTTGATTAAAAATGTTGTAAATTCATTATTATATTTTATTTCAAATACTCTTTTAAGATATTTAATTGCATAACTTTTCCCTATACGAGGAGTTCCATAAATTATTGCACCAGTATTTCTCAAACGAACCCATTTAATAATAGCTTCTGACAGAGAATTAATAGCTATAGTCTCCAAAATGTACATTCCTTGTTCGATAGGGTGTGTCCCTACGGGAATATAAGGTCTTTTAATTTGCGGTGCTGTCTTTACTGCTTCCCCTTCCATAAAATCCCTTCCTTTTATGAATTAAAAAAGTAGCGTTCCCTTGTATTTTTTTGTTTTGATTCATTATGATGATAATCGATTACTAATGAATTTTTTTTATTTGGACGAAGATCTTTCGAATTGTAATCGTTAGGTAATTCACAGCTATTAATTTCATCGCTCTCAACCTTGGAAATTGTTTCTTCTTTGCAAACATGTTCAAATTGAACAAGTTTTGTTCTAGATTTACGGTTTTCTTTAGCCTTAGTTTTTAAATAATTATGATAAATTTCTATTGGATCGTCTTCATTTAAAAAATGAAGTAGACCTCTATAGTTAAGACTATTGATAGCTTTACGAATTTTTAGCGAGTGCTTTCTAATGGCCCATTTACCTTGAGCTTTAAGTATGCCAAGTTCACCTCCGTCTGGTAAATAGGCCCTTAAATATCTTAAATCATCAGTATCGATTTCTAATGTAAGTTTAGTTCCTACTAGACTAAAACTTTCAGCAAGTAAATCATTTCTGTAATCCACACCCTCATACCTGATTAAAGGCCTTCTACCTTTTTCAATGCTTCCTCTTAATGTTCTTGTGTCATATATGACCATAAACTCTCTTCCATCTCTATATTCTTCATCCAGTGTCCTAAACGCGTAGTTCCTATTAATCCTTTGCTGCATTACCTCAAGTGGAGATAGATTATTGAGTGATCGTTGTGGTTTGCCATTTTGATTCGCAATATATACTTCAACTAATTGTTCAATTTCTTCAACAGAGATTTCATAGGTAACCGCCTTTTTTTCCGGATCTTTTCTTCTTGGGTCTTTGGGATTACTCCCTGTTGTATTTACTAACCGATGAAAAGCTTCATCTTCAAGAATGTGAAAGAGCTTCTCAATCCTAGGTCTTCTTGTAGGTGTTCCAACGGGCCCTGTGTTAACTGCACAGCCAATAATTTGCTTTAATTTCTTTTTAACTTTATTTGCAAGGTGAGCCTTTGCATTATCGAAACAAATTTCATCCCAAATAGCATATTTAGTAACAGGGATAATTTCTGAAGCGAATCCCCCTTCCTTAGGCATTTTTAAGGCAGGAATCGTTAATTTTTTTGGTACCCAGGGTAAACAAGCATTTCTTACACACATCATTACATCGTCTGCAGAGTATTCCTTGTTTATAACAATATGATAACCAAGGGTAAGATTAGTAGCGACATCTACAATAGCAAGTAACCAGATACGGTCAATTGTATTAACAATCTCATCTCCCTCTGGTGTGGTAAATCGGACTGCTAAAGAAATATCAAGCCTATGACCATCAAATTCTACTCTTTCAAATGGACGTTCAATAATGTTATTTTTATCCCCGACCCCTGTACTGTTGTAAAGCATTTCAGCATCTTCCCCAAAATTTTTCATAATAAGTTGTGGGTTTGAAAGCCTTAGATTTTTCACATGACGATAAAAAGATCTTCTTCCAAGATCTCTTGTATTAAAAGGATAGCTTCCCTTTTCAGGTGTTAAACCTTGAGATTTACAGAATCGAATAAATTTCTTATAAATATCTTTGATTCTAGAGTTTTCTTTTACTTTTTCATTTTTGTCCTTTTTAAAAACTAATCTTTCAATTTCATCTGCAATTGCAGGGTAATTGTTTAATAACGCCTGAAAAGCACCCGTTTTTTTGGACTCCTTATTCTCGAACCCATTAATATTCTGAGTGGTCTTTAATGTGTACTCATCCGTTCTATAGTATGGAATGAGTGCCCGATATCCTAGTATTATTCCATTTTTATCTAGCTTTTGACACCTATTCAATAGCCTATAAATTTCGGACTTTAACATCCCGGTATCAGCGGTTATTTCTTCTATTGTTACTGAAGTATCAATATAGGCGTCTATCGCCTTTTTTCTCTTTAAAAAAATTTCTTTACTTTTGTCATCAAGTAATTCAGGATTCACTATCGGCCACTCTTTACGATCAATCATTATCTCATGTTTATTTTTAGGCATATATAATACCTACCTTTGAATTTAGGGAATACATTGTTGTGGAAAAATCAATATGAACTTTATTTAACAAGTAAAGATAAAATAACGTTTCATTCATTGATTGGGGAGTTATTTTTGTTTTAAGAATTAGTTCATTAACCGACATTTCTTTTTCAGTTAATAGCGTTAATACGGAGTGGCAATAATCCTCATTCAGTTTTTTTAGCTTTCTGGTGTAGGGTAAGAGCATTTTTCTGTTGGTTAGAAGTGGCTGTAATCGTATTTCTTTCTCTGTTACAATACGATAATTAACATTGGTATTTTTGCTCCATTTTTCTTGGATACTAAGCTGGATATGGATTTTCTTACTTCTTTCATTTTTTTGTGTTGCTGCTTCAATTACGTCTTTTTCATATTTTACTTCTACAAATTCCTCTTTTCCATCTTTCCATTTAATCCAAATATCAATAATTGAATCGTGTTTTTTCTCATCATAGTATTCCGAAATTTTTATTGGTTGCTCGCAAAAGCACTCTATATCGGGATTCGTTTCAACTAATATCCAGTGTTCATATTCTAGGTCGCTATAAAAATTTACATCTCTATTGATTTTATTACTAAAACTATCCCAAAAGTTGCTGCCAAAATGATTAGATTTTAAGCTTAGTACCGGTTCATACATAACCTCACCTCCGGAAAATAGCTATTATTATTATCAATACTATATGGATACATTGTGAAAACTAGAAATATAGGAATGTCGTAAATTGTTATGAGCATCCTTTCTTTAACTTCCGTTTTACTCAATTTTTAACATAATTAATTAAATGAATTTGTAACAATTTGTCAATAATAATTAATTGTCATAGAATTTTAATATTTCTCCTAACATAGCAGGGAATAATGCTTCCATAAATTAAGCACTAGTATCTTATATTAATATTAGAATTGCTATTTTAAAATCAACCAAGAATAATGTTTACGTAGGTTTTTAATTTCATTTATAAAAGCTGCCACAATGTGACAGCTCTTTCAATCTCCCTCTAGTGGTCTTATATCAACTTTAAAACATTGATAAATTGTCATGTAATAATATTTCTCAACCAATATGGATATTATAATCAAGGACTAGCTATAAATATTGGTAATTAGTGTGTAAAATGACACAATAATTTATTCCGAAATTTATCCAATAATCTATTTTTCCTTTCAGTCTTTGTCCTAGCGGATAGAAATAACAATCGTAGCATTAATAATAAACATACTCATGCTTTTTCACATAACTGTTCTTCGTACTGGGGGTATTAGGTAAAACAGGGGTCTTATCATTTTCAAAAACGCAATGAGTAAAAGCTAGTGTTTTGTATTTAGCAGCACCGGCAACTGATTGTGCATGAGTCTCGTTGTAAAACTATACCTCTTACCTATCTTAGGTAATTGCACTTTTTTAATCGAAAATAAATAAAACTGAATGATCAATTTCTTCGGTTACCTTTTCAGCATCTGATTCGACTTGGTTAGCTGAAAACTCTATCTCGTTTACTTGCACCGTTTCCAGAATATATTCAGCCAGCCTATCTTTATTGTTGTCTCCGGGATTGTTATATTTTCTATTTAGTGCAGCAACGAACAAATCGGCAAACTGCAAAAATAAATGTTCGTGTGAAGGCATAGAAATTAGTTGATCCATTATTAAATCATCTTCATAATGGATTTTAAAATTATCTTCTAAGCCCTGTTTCAATGTTTCTAGAATGAGTGCGCTTTCTCCCTCCTCATCCTTAGTTAAATTAATCTTTTTAGGCAACTGAACCCTGTTCGAGCTTATCTCGTGGTTAATACCCAACCTGATGAACTGATAATAAAGCTTTGTTACCAAATCAGATATTGGAACTCGGTTAATTTTACTTTTATTAACAGCAACTGCCTTAAAACTAACCATTTCCCCGTTTCGTATAATAAGATTGAAAAATTCTTTGTAAATTTCTAACTCTTGGTTGTTCCGATTATTTAAATTCTTAAAGTGGAATTCATCGGGTATTTTTATCCCTTGTTTGTACTTTTCACTTGACCATTTAAGAAAATCTCTTTGAATTTTTGAGGCCAATTGCTCGCTTAAAAACCAAATACCTGCAACAATAACATACTTTTCAGTCTTGCCGGTTTCATCTGCAAAAACATTTATTGTTCCATAGGAAGGCTTATCTAACAATTGTGCTTCCTTTTCTTCTTCCTCTAAGGTTCTTCTGCGCCGTCTTACCTCGGTATCAGCCAAGAATAGCTTGTATTCATTTTGAATTTTTGCACGAGCTCTTACTATGGATGTCAAACGCTCTAACTTAAACATTTTTGATATATCAACAAAATTAGAAGTGAGACCATTATAAACTTGCCAGTATTTAATTTGAAGAGCTATGTCTGAGTTTCTTGTTTCAGGGTATCTGTTTAATATATTGGCTACCCTAGTAGTCAAATGCTTATCATCTCCCATTTGAACTGCTTTCCATAATGCATCTGCTTTCTTTTTTCTCTCTTGATCCTTTTCTAAACTTTCTACTTTATCTTCGGAATTTTCAATTTCCTCCTCAAGCAATTCATTTTCAATTTGCTCAAGGACATCCAAATCTTTTTCCGACATTTAAATCCCCCCACTAACATTTCAAAGGAAAATATACACTTCCCATTCAACAATGCACTCCTGCCCGTCATTACACCCAATTTACGGCACTGTTCTTTTTGCTATGCCACAAGACCGCATTTATATGACGGCTAGAAATGGGAAAGGCGGAGAGCTAGAAAGGATATTTGAGTCCTTGAAATCCATGAATTCCCAAATTTATATTCACTATGCGAATTAAGACAAATTAAAGGCATGAGTCCGGTTCAATACAGAACCCATGCCCAAGCAAATGCATGATTATTGGCGTTAAGATTACGGCGCTCTTTTCTTGTTTCAATAATAAAGTGTTCGGGTTAAAAATATTCTCCTTTAAATTAAAATTATTTTGTTTCAAATAAAAAAGTCTCTTGGTACTTTCTATCGTCTTTATCTATGATACCTTTCTTTGACCAAGTTATAATTACTTCTAACTTTTTTGCACTTAATGCAACAGGTAGGTTTTTATGGTGTAAAGATTCTGTTATTTTTAATTTATCTCCATCAGCGGTAAAAAGTTCATACTTTGTTTTGGAATCTGGTTCATCCCTATAAACTTCAATTCTTTCAAGTTCAATGGTTTTATCACCAATATTTCTAATATCAAGACTGTATTCATTAAATTTTTTTGTTGCTTTTTGGTCTTTAGGAAATGGATTGTCAGGATTCCCTATCTCTATTTTCCATTGTTGTGATGACTGAGATATGGGCAATTTATCAAATGTCAAAGCAAATGTTTTCAATGATGGGTTACTAATAAAAAACACCGTAAAAAACAGACTTATACCTAAAAATATTCTCTTCACATTATCACTTCCTTTTATTTTTAGTATTGTCTAGGATATTAAAAATAATGCAAGGATATTGTTCAACTACCATGAAAATTAACTTCTGAAGATAAGGTGAAAAGGCAATCTGAAGAGACGCAGCTCATTTGTTTTCAAAAAATTGGTATAGATCTTACTGATTATGAATGAGTTCGGTTATATAAGTAGCTCAAGATGCTTCCAGTTCTTCCAATGTAACTGAACCTAAACATTCAAGCTTTCGGAGTGAGTGTGCCACATAATCGATTGTTGAAGTAGTCTTCACCTAAGTCTGTATACACTGTAAGGAGGTAGTAAGGAATCCTAAACATGGCATGAGATACGAGGATGCATGTGTGTTTTTTTACTTTTCGCGCAGCGGTGCATATATACTGGAACCGAAATTGGTTTTGGATACTTTACGGGATGAACTGCTTCTAATAATCCTGAACCCAAATTTCTATTTCATTTTTTCATTTTGGAAGATTTCCTTTTTCCCTCTACTTTCGTTGTGACAAGTAACTAGACCTGCCCAAAAATGTAAATAAAAACTGTTCTTTTACATCCGTTCAGGTTTAAGATAAAATCTGTTCAGCTATCCTCGTGGCAATTCCGGATATGGAGTCCCCGGACGACATCTTCATGGTGGGTACTTAATCTTGCCACATCTAAGGGTTCGTAATTTGTCAGTGATAGCAATAGTCACTCTACATGGAGTCTCTGCGGTCCTGGGTTCCCCTGGAAGAATCCAGGATTCATGGGGATGGCTTGCCAATAAGTAGCATGCCCGCCTCTACATGTTAAAGTGCCTTTCTAGTTCGTTTACGTATCCTAGAGTGGCTCTAAAAATGGCAGTCATTGTGAATATTTTTGTCCGACGTGTCACACTTTGGCAGGGGTATCACTTTCGCATGGCTGTATGCATCCAGTACCTTTTGGATCCGATTATGTAGTCAGGCACGTTCTTCGATAGCATACTTGGACGAAATCGTACGTGATCTAAAAGTACCCACTGGCTCATTTATGTTCCTTGAAAAAAGCTCTAATAAAAAACACCTCATCCTTTGGTAAAATGAGATGATGAGAATCACTACCATACAGAAGAGGTGTCTCATATATGCCAAAACCCTAAAGATTTAAATTTTATTTTCAGGGAATTAGAGATTTTAAAGGCTCTCCAAAATGCTAGGATGAAGTTAAGATTTGAATTTCAGCTTTCTATTTTTTTCAATTTGTTTTTTTCTTAATTTTTCATCGAAGCATTTATAAATCCTTCTTCGTTCAGGATCCAACTAAAGATGCTGTTTAAGGTTTTATAGTCCATTCAAAGTTTGTTTAGCACAATGTTTAGCCTTCTATTGTGAGTACTATTCAACCAATCAGTATCCTAATGGATTTTTATCGCCAAAAACATAGGTAATTGATGATGAATCCATAGTTCTCCGAAATTCGAAGTAAAATGTGGAGCTTTTAGCCAGCTGTATAATCATTGTATGCCTTAAAGAAATTACCTAAATATATTTTTAATCCATGAGAATGTGTGTATTTCGGTGAACTAAGTAAATAATTTTTTGGGTCTAGTAGCATTATTGTTGGAGTTGTTCTAATTTTATAATCCTTAAAAAGCATTTTAGAAACCAAAAAGTGAATGTTTTGATCATAAAGTTCATCACTTAATTTTTCTTCACTAATAACAATTAATTCCAAAGGAAATTTCTCTTTAAATTCTTTTAAATTTGAAATTATTTCCTTACAATATATGCAGTCTTTTTGTGCAAAAATTAATAATTTGTATTCTTCACTATCTTTACTCAACACTACCTCTCTCTTTAACTGATCTTTTTCTCTAAATAACGGAACTTTTTCTCCAATTTTAAGTTCCACAAATTCGGGTTTTCCGTTTGAAATACGAAATTTTTTAATGAACTCGGCAACTAGTTTCGTTAAGGAACATAAAAATATTATTTGTAAAATTACAATACACCATAAGACAAAATTTGAAAGATAGATTCCACTCATTTTGCTAACCCCTTTAATTATTATTTTGAAAAGCTTCTTAAATGTTCAATTATTTTTATATTCTGCCTTATGGTTTCGTTAATATTAAATAGTGCAATAACAATAAAACAATTAACTAAGAAATAAAAAGAAAGTATATCTTGGTAATACATTACAAAAGAATTTTCTAAGCTTAAAAAATTTGATGTATTTAAAGACAAGTATATTAAACCCAAAATAAAAATAGAGTTTCTAATTACTAACCACCA
Source organism: Neobacillus sp. B24 (assembly GCF_055381825.1). Classification (NCBI taxonomy): domain Bacteria; kingdom Bacillati; phylum Bacillota; class Bacilli; order Caryophanales; family Bacillaceae; genus Neobacillus; species Neobacillus sp. B24. The sequence continues at coordinate 2,742,802 of NZ_AP035777.1, forward strand.
AGAAATTGTATTTGACTCTAAAACTCCACCACATCCACACGAGAAATCATTCCTTCCTTTAAATAAATTTATTGTTATTGCTATAGTATAAATTAATACTAAAATAGCACCGATTACACTCGTAAACTTTTGTATAATTCCCAACAATAAAAGTGAGCCAATTACTATTTCTAGTAAGATATTTGCAACAGAAAAAGGTTTACTAAAAGAATTAGGTATTATTTTATAATCTTGAATTGTTAAAATACTATCATCAAAATGCTTGATTTTTGAAATTGCAGTACTTAGAAAAATAGAAGCCATTAATAATCTAATTAATAGTAATAATTCATCATTAACTGTTTCCAACTTTTTCTCCTTTCAATAACTTATTTTTCATAAAATTATATGCTAATACCGAATTAGGACTTAAAGCAATTACACTCGTATCAATATCAATTAATGCTATTGTTGGGAAAGAATTTATTTTATCAGCTATTTCTGAATACGGTATAACTTCTATCTCTACTAATTCTTTATATTTGTTTATAAAATCACTTGTATTTTTATCTTCTACAGGTAGGAATACTCTTGCAGGTACTTTTCCGAAACAATTTTGAAGTTCGATTAGATATTCTAATTCTGAATGACAATGAGAACACTTAGGAGTGGCAAAATAAAAAATGTATGGAGAATCAATTTGCCAAGTTATTTTGTCAGGAGCCATTTTTAATGACGGTAAATTCGGAAACGAAAGTTTCGGTGATGAATATATTTCGCAACCGAAACTTTCGTTTCCTTTTTATTTTCGCCATATTAATTGGCACTTTATGGATATAAGTTCCATTGAAATCTATTGTTGTTTGTATTATTCTCAATAAAAGAAAAAGGACCGACAAGGTCCTAAAAACGGTAGTCATCAATGACTCTCTCTACGGAGTCTTCATCTACCAATTCTTGTTTTCTGGAAACGGCATCAAGCAGGCATTCTGTACATAAACGGTTAGTTAAGCGTAGAATGCCCCTTGTTTCCTTGTATATCTTCTTTAAGGATGCTTCAGTGAAAATCTGCCGATTTTCACCAGCGTTTTCTAACTGATGAGTAATGTACTCACGCGTTTCATCATATGTGAGACCTTCAAGGTGGAATCGAGTGTTAATCCGTTGTGAAATGGCTTCTAAACTTCGTAAACGCAGCTTGTCTCGTAATTCTGGCTGTCCAACCAAGATTAGCGCTAGCGGCGAAAGAGAGTCAATTTCAAAATTTGTTAGAAAACGAATCTCCTGCAACATCGATGGAGATAATAAATGCGCTTCGTCAATGATTACGACGGGCGTTTTCTTTTTATTTTCATAGATATCCATCAATGCCGTTTTGAATTGCCTCTTTAAATCACTAGCTAAAAACATAGGTTCAATTCCCACTTGGAGAAGCATCTCCCGATAAAAGTCGCGTGGCTTCAAAGCTGAATCCGATAAATAAAGAAATACATGCTGATTTGCTTCTAATCGATCTTTTAAATCTCGAATCGCTGTAGACTTACCTGCCCCAACCTCGCCGGTAATCAAGCCAAATGAACGTTGTTGAATCATAAAGGTCAGACGCGCTTGCAGTTCTTTAAATTGCTTGGTCATAAACAAATGTTTTGTTTGAACATCCTTTTGAAAAGGGGTAAAGTTCCATCCAAAATGTTTAGAAATCATCTATTTTTCTCCCTCCACAAGGGATTGATAACTTAATGCTCCTCGCTTTTCTTTTTGTTTTGTTTCATGACTAGGCGCAGTTAATTCAAGAAAGTTTAAGCCGGATTCTTCGCTTGTTTGAATCAATTCTTCAGATGCTGCTTTTTCATGTTTTGGCCGTGAAAGATTCAAGGGAATGGCACTCTCAAATTGTTTTCCGTCAAACCAAACTTCTAATTTTTCTAGATCATTAGGATTAAAACGAATCGTGATGTATTCTCCGACAAGCTGCGATTCCACCTCATACTTGTTCCCCTGAAAGGAAATACAACCGGTTTTATCCACCTTTCGTTCCTCTTCCCAATAAAATGCCTTTTTTAATTCATCAAAGGAAACAGAAACCGTAGGTTGCTCACATTCTTCCCATCTTTGTTTTGGTGTCTGTTTTGTTTCACCATGCTTTCGCTCATGGTAAATAGATTCTTTCCAAATATGAAAATAGCGATTTAACTGCTCTATAGATTGAATCCTTCCAGATTCTATTAAGTCATAAGCCTCCGGCTTAAATGATGAATCTACAAATTGAAAGAATCGCTCAATTTTCCCACGCCCCTGGGGCCTTCTCGGGGTTGAATGTGAAAGCTTAATCCCCAATCTTGCACAGGTAGTTTCTAATGCCTTTGCTCGATAAATTGCTCCATTGTCGACATAGATTTGCTCGGGCTTTCCGTGGCTCATTATGGCTTTAAATAAACAGTCCTCTAACTGTGCCCCTTTTTCATCAAAATAGAACTGCCCATGCACGATATGCCTAGAATAATCATCAATAAATGCAAATAGTTTTGCTACTCGCTTTTTGCTTGAGTCCTTCGGATCCGGTAAATAAAGAGTGTGCTGCACATCGCCTTGCCAACAAGCGTTCCGATAAGGAAATTCAAATCGGCGAAATTGCCTTCCTTTTGGTGACTTTTGTAATTTCTTTCGGGTAATTCCTGCTTTGCGCAACTGTTTAGATAATGTACTTTCTGAAATAGATCCTGGCTCTATTACTTCTGCCAATTCCATGATTCGAATAATCTGTTGAACGGAGCGCTCTGGACGCTCTGTTTTCAATAGTATGGCTTGTTCAAGCACATCGTTTGAAACAGCTCTCGGAGCGTATCCGCCCCGTTTAGATGGTTTCAAAGCTTCGAATCCACCTTTACGATAAAGTTGCAGGTAGCGTTCTAATGTACGGATCCCGACTTTTTGCAACTCCCCATATGGATTAAGATGCTCACTCTCTGCAATATTCCGAAGCCTTTGTGCCTGCTCTCCATTTGGAAGCTCTCTTGTTACGATTTCGGCAATTAGGCCGAAACGGTATAAAGCAATATCATTTCTTAACTTTTCATCCATTAAAAACTCTCCTTTTCATAATTAAAATTCTTATATGTTCCATTTAATAATGATTACAAATAGAAAGGGAGAGTACAGATTTTGTGGGAACATTAGTTTCGAATAGGGGAAATGAGCTAAAATTACCCCGAAGGGGTGGAAAATAAGGTTCGGAAAGGAATATGGCAAAACAGTGGGAATGGGCAATAATGGATTTGGAGGTTTATATTCTATGGATTAGTTGATTTATCCATTTGAAGAAGCCACAGAAAGGGTAAGGGGCACTGGGATGAAATATTTTCCATGCCAATGGTAAGAGGAATATAAGTGCTTGTTCATCTGTTAATGGTTTTATAGCTTGAAAATCAAACGCAATTGGATGATTCTCAACTATATTTGAAAGGAGAAAATTTATCAGTTTGCTTTTTTTATTCTTCCAAATCCCATCCCATTTTTTAACCGTCTTATAACTGATGCCCCCAATTACATTTGTAGAAATATACGTTTGAATTTGGTTATAACTTCTTCCTTTTGCATACCGTAAAAGCCATGCTTTTTGAAGAATTTCCTCACTATGCACATGGTATCGAAAAAGAAAATCAGGCAATAAAGAAAATGTCTTTCCACAGGCAGGGCAAAGCCAGCGATAAATAGGGATTTTTATAATTTTATTTCTAGTTACGACTGATCGATAGTAGCGGCCATGTCTGTATAATTTCCTTTGACAGTCAGTGCAACCCTCCTCACATATCGGAGGTACATCCTGGTAAAGCCGTAGGTAGCCCTTGACTGTCTTACCAAGATATCTTACTCTATTCATAGTTTATTAGTTCAATCTGCCTCGAAGATACTGCAATCTCTTCGGGGTATTTTTTTGTCCTCCTCCCGCCAGGGAATTATTTGTATTTTTACATTGTCGCATAATATTCTCTAATTGTACCGACATAAAATTTTCCTAAAACAATAAAAAACACTGCCATTGAAAGTGGCAGTGGACATTATTTTTGGAATTTCTTTTTTTAAGTAGGAGTTTTCCAAGGGATGTGCGTATAGGGCAACATCAACAGGTTGTAAAAAAACTAGTTCTTTTTTTAATTTAAATAAATAAAACAAAAATAAAACCAAAAAAGCACTCCAACTCATTGAAAACAAAAAAGTGTTTGTTAAAATAATAACCCCCCCTTTTTTTATTAGTTATATTATAAACTGAAAACTTCCATTTTTTAATAGAGAATTTCCGAAAAAAGTAAATTTTGGGAATTATTGTAAAATTGGAAAATTTATGATAATATCTTAATAGAAATCACAACGGTGTAATACTCCATATAATTTAAAAGGAGAGATTGAAAATGATGTCAAAAATTTTGAATGTATCTACAGCATCATGTACACCAGTTAGAAGTGAAAGTAGGTGTAATTACATCTACAGAAGATGTTCTCAACAGTTATCAAACGGAGATGAAATCTGGTACATGTATGATAAATATGGAAAGCTTTGTTCTACTACTAACTTTGGTGAATGCTGCTATTTCTAATTGCATATAAGAGAACGAGAATTTCCCTAAAAAGGAGCAGTTTTGCTGCTCCTTTTTTGCTCCTTTTTTATATTTTCTTTGAAAGGAACTTGTTAAATGAAACTAACTGTTATTTTTAAAGCTATTAAAATAGTAAGTAAGTTAAGTAGAATATGGCTAATATTTAATATCCTATATCCTATTATTATGGGTTTAATGCCCGTGTTGACAATTTATATTACTAAAGAGTTCATAAATCAGTTATTTGTTTTGATAACAGATGAAAAGCAATCTCTTTCAATAGTGTTTTTGTTAATAGCTCAAGTTTTAATTATGCTGGGGACCAGATTATTAAACGATATAAAGCATTATCTTGATCTTAAAGTTGATGTTGAAGTTGGTTATTCGATAGAAAAAAAAGTTTTAACTAAAACTACTTCCATTAAGTTTAATAATTTTGATGATCCGTATTTCTACAATTATTTATCACGTATTCAAGGGAATTACGGTCAAAGATTTTTAGCTCCAATTAAAGAAATTGTTGAACTAATAAAAAATACTATCTCACTAACGAGTATCTTTTGGTATATAATATCTATTCATTGGATATTTGTACTTTTTATTATCATTCCACTAATTCCTCTATTTATTGCAAAGTATAAATACGGAATAAATAGTTACAAATTAGGGATAGTAAATACTCCCTTAAAAAGGGAGGCCGACTATATTTCAAGACTATTAACAAACCGCGATGCAGCAAAAGAAATCAGAATTTACTCTTTGGGGAAATATTTAATAGAACGATGGTCAAATAAACATTTAGAAAATTCAAATAAATTTTTGCACCTTTCCAAAAAGCAACTAACTATTGAGTATTATTTGGAAATTTTCAACTGTTTAATTTATGTTTTAACGATCTTTTATATCATAAAACTAATAAAAAAAGGGACATTTTCTATTGGGGAATATATTACGCTTATTCAAGCATTGCAAGAAATACAATCTAGCTTAAACTTTGCAATCTTAAATATTACTAATATTATTGAACAATCCCTTTATCTTTCTGACTACTTTGAATTCATAAATATTAAGGAAGATAAATTAACTACTGATATTGATAAAGAAAAGAAGTTTCCTAATAAACTTTCAAAAGGAGTTACAATAAAAAACCTTACCTTTTCTTATGACTCTAAAATAATATTAAATAATATTAATTTAAATATTAATACTGGAGAAAAAATCGCTATTGTAGGAGAAAATGGTTCAGGAAAATCAACTTTAATAAAATGTTTACTTGGTCTTTATGATGCAAAGTCAGGGGATATTTTATTTGATAACATTTCAATTAAAGATATAAAAAAAGTAGATCTAAATAGAAATATTACTGCCTTATTCCAGGACTTTCAAAAATATTCATTTACTGTTAACGAAAATATAGGATTTGGTAATTTAAATTTACTAAACAATAATGAAGCAATTACGCAAACTGCAATAACAATTGGAGCACATGAATTTATTAGTAAACTAGAAAATGGATACAGCACCTATTTAAATAGGAATTTATATAAAGGTGAGGACATATCAGGAGGGCAATGGCAAAAAATAGCCTTAGCACGTGTTTTGATAAGAAACAGTAAAATAATAATTCTCGATGAACCGACTTCAGCCCTTGATCCTTTATCCGAACATGAATTATACAAGCTATTTGACAAAGTAACTTCTGAAAAAACAGTACTTTTTATATCCCACAGAATGACAACTACTCGATTTGCAGATCGAATTTTAGTAATGAAAAATGGAGAAATAATTGAGGAAGGAAATTTTGAAAGTCTAATGGAAAAAAATGGAGAGTTTTTTAAGATGTATCAAATACAAAACAACATTCAATTCCAATTTGCCTAAGCCACATAGAAAGGGAAGTATAATTTGGATAATTTTCTATAGACATTACAAAGTACTAGCCAAACCGAATGTTACTCTTTCTTTTTCACATCATGAATGTCGGGCGAATAACACAATCCCCCTCTCCCATGTGAGTTTCGTCGGCAATTATACTTAGTTAATTATTTTTCAAATGAAGAGTTTTAGATCAAGAGTGTCTAAAGATTTGTGTCACTTTTGTTGAACGTCTGGAGTTTTGTGTCAAAAAAATAGAACGTATAAACTTTTGTGTCGGAAATTATTGACACAAAAGTTTATACGCCGATAGTAAAATGTTGATTCTATAAGGTTTTTTTAGTCTAAAAATTTGTGTCACTCGTCATCTAGTTACTATGTTATGATTAAAAATATCCCCATATGTTTTAGGAGTGAATTTCATGAGTGTACATAAAGATTTAATCAACCATGCTGCCAACCAGAATAAATTGTACCAAGAATTTTTGTCCTTGGATCAGCTTCGCGAATCATATATTGCCGAGGCTGTGGAATTATGTAAACAAGGCAAACCTTTTTCCACTGACAAAATTAATCAAGTAACTAATAAAATGAATACAATAAACTTGCGTATCGTTTCACTTCGGAAAAATGTGACGGCTGAAATGGTCCAGGATTATGTAAATACCTTATAGTTTTTATAAATCACTTTGAATTAAAATCAAGGTGATTTTTTTATTCCTCCCTCCTTCCCTTCTAATCACATATTAAGTTTAATTTTTGCTCATTCTATAGTTGATTGAATTGATTATGAAAGGAGTCCATTTATGCAAATGAATCAAGCACCAATGTCTACGCCTCCAGAGGTAGTAACAACTAAGGATTTAATGTATTTAAAAGATGCTATGTCATGGGAGCTGTCGGCATTCAAGAAATTCCACTTTCTTGCTGAACATGCGACAAACCCGCAGGTTAAGCAAACCCTTGATAAGGCTGGAAAAATGCATCAGGATCACTATCAACGGCTGCTGAATCATCTTCAAGTTGATAACAATTCTGTAATGGCCAACATGCCAAATACGCAGCAAACCCACTAATTGATGGTGAAATGGAGGTAAAGTAAATGCAAAATCAACAAAACCAGCAGGCTCAAAGTCAGAATCAAATTGCGAATCCACAAACCGGCCAATTACCACAAGTGAAAGGCCCTGAAATGAATGACCGTGATTTTCTAAATGACGGTCTAAGCACATGCAAATATATTACAGACAGTTTAAATACCGCGGTACGAGAGGCCAGTTATGATCGGCTTCATGCAGACCTGCTGCAAATATTGAATGAAACTCATCAATGCGCACGTGAGATATTTGAGGTTATGTTCCAAAATGGCTGGTATAAACTTGAAGCAGCTGAGCAGCAAAAAATTGACCAGGCGTACAAGCAATTTAGCAACTACTCTAGTCAGTTTCCTTATTCCTAATTGCTTCAGAAAACAGAAAAAGCAGCCTAAGGAAATCCCCCTCAGGCTGCTTTGTATTCTTTACTTCTTTTTAGAAGTTTCTTCCCCATCTATACTATAGTCATACTTCGTACGATCTACTGGTGTGAAGCCGTCTGGAGTATAGAAACGTAATAAATCTCCGTTTACCACTTTATCAGAAAGAGCCAATTTATGCTCAACTGATTCAGAGTATTGATTTGCTTCTTCCAGTTTATCCTTCTCAAGTTCCAATCCAGTTACAGTGTTGTAGTACTTTCCTCCAACAGATGTAATCGTCGGGCTGACATAGTCCCCATTTCGGAATGGAATCACTTCATCATGCTCTTCAGATAATAAGTCTGTACCGAATTGGATATATTCTTTCGAATCTACACCCAATAGGTGAAGCAGTGTTGGCAGGATGTCAATTTGTCCGCCGTATTCATGATTTACTCCGCCTTCCATACCAGGGACACGGATGAAGAATGGCACGCGCTGCAAGCCAGCGCTTTCGAACGAATTGATTTCTTTACCAAGCACTTGCTCCATCGCTTTATTATGGTTTTCGGATATTCCATAGTGATCACCGTACATAATAATAATGGAATTGTCGTATAAACCTGTTTCCTTCAAGTAGTCAAAGAATTCCTTTAACGCTTCGTCTGCATAGCGAGCCGTTTGGAAATAGTTATCGACTGACTTATCCCCTGTTACGTTTGGTCCAATGCTTGTTAGTTCTTGGTCCATGCTATAAGGGAAGTGATTGGAAACCGGGATAAATTTTGTATAGAACGGTTGTGGCAATGTTTCCAACAATTTATATGACTGCTGATAGAACGGTTTATCCATCAAACCGTATTCAGCCAGATCATTATCTTGTAAATCATAATATTTATCATCAAAGAAATGATTATAGCCAAATGATTTGTAGATTTCATTACGGTTCCAGAAGCTTCCAGAGTTACCATGGAACACAGCTGATGAATAGCCCTGCTGGCCAAGAATCGCTGGAGCTGCTTGGTACGTGTTCATGCCTTTTGTTGTAAAGGCTGCACCCTGCGGCAATCCGTATAATGAGTTTTCCAAAATGAATTCAGCATCAGCCGTTTTACCTTGTGCTGTTTGATGGAAAAAGTTATCAAAGTACATTGTGTTCTGGTCTTTGGTTAATGAATTTAAAAACGGTGTTACCTCTTCCCCATTCAGCTTGTAATTGATTAGGAAGTTTTGCATTGATTCAAGGTGAAGATAAATCACGTTCATGCCTTTTGCAGCACCGAAATACTTTGGATTTGGCGCAGCATAGTTAGAAGTGGTAAAGTTCTCCACTTCAGTTATATCATCGCTATCAGCCATAACCCGCTGTGCAGAAGCTTTCGTGCTTTTAACTGCATCATAAATCTGGTAGTTGTACATACCCAAATATTTAACAATATAGTTACGGTCAAATCCGCGTGTTAATAACTGCGGACGATCTGTTTCAGCTAACGATAGGTTTAAACAAGAAATCGCCAATGACATCGAGAATAACGCAGCCACTTTTGGACGACTCAGGTTCTTTGCCTCGATTTTAACAACCCGGAAAGCAAGTAAAGCAATTAATAACAGTGTATCAACGAAGAACAAGAAGTCATATGGCTTCATTAACGTAGTCACACTGCCGCTGACATCACCGAAGTTCTGTGTCTGCGTTAAAGTCGGTAAAGTGATGAAATCATTAAAGAATCGATAGTATAAGATATTGGCATATAAAAGGAAAGATAATAGAAAATCTAACACAATCAGCCAAATATATTTTTTCCGTCCTTTAAACAAGGCAGAAAACCCTAGAAAAATTAACGCTGATCCTAATGGGTTAATAAACAGTAATATTTTTTGGAGCGGATTTTCAATTCCTAAGTCAAATTGCGTTAGTTGGGCAAAGTAAGTTTTTAGCCATAACAGCAATACAGCCAAAAAGAAAAAGCCAATATATTTGTTGAAAATACGTTGACTCACTTGTCGTAATGTATTCATTTTACACCATCCTCTAGCAAGTAATGCTATTTATATATTAAACTAGAATGTATTTAACATGTCTAATATTTTACCAATCAGATATGAACAATCTATGAACAAATCAAAAAAAATAATTTACAATATCTTAACAAGAACATAACTATACTCCTTTTTTATAAAATGTCAAGGCATCCTCTATAAAGACGGAATTAATACAAAGGTAGTATTTTTCTAAATTTTTAATATATTCTTAATATTCTATTGACGCTTCTTACTATATAAGATATATAAGTTATATATATTTTTTCGGTCTGTCATTCTATGGAAAAATAAAAAAGCGAGGTAATAGTATGTACGAGTTGTATTGCAGGACCTATCAAGGAACAATGAAAATGGCGTCCTACATCCTGCCATGGCGGGAACCAGTGTTGCTGCAGGGTGAAAACAGCTTGGCTAAACTGCCTAAATTGATTAAGACGAAGAATATTGACAACGTTTTAATCGTCACAGACCAAGGAATTACCTCAATTGGACTGATGGATGACTTTTTAGAAGGGCTGACAGCTGAAGGAATCAAGTATTTTGTGTATGATAAAACGGTCCCTAATCCTACGATTGATAATATTGAGGAAGCCTATGGGATGTACCAGGCTAACCAATGTCAGGGAATTGTCGCTTTTGGCGGCGGCTCACCGATGGATTGCGCAAAAGGCGTTGGCGCCCGTGTTGCCAAGCCGAATAAGAGCATTCCCAAGATGAAGGGTGTCCTGAAGGTGATGAAAAGCATCCCGCCGTTGTTTGCGATTCCGACAACAGCCGGGACTGGGAGTGAAGCGACGCTTGCAGCAGTTGTATCCAATAGCCAGACACATGAAAAATATGCGATTATGGATACCTCCCTCATCCCCCACTATGCTGTGCTTGATCCGCTATTGACGGTAAAACTTCCACCGCACATTACCGCCGCAACCGGGATTGATGCGTTGACACATGCGGTTGAGGCCTATATCGGCAAGGCCAATACAAAAAGCACGACAAGATGGAGTATTGAGGCGGTTAAAATCATTTTTGAAGATTTGTATGAGTCATATGAAAACGGGTCAAATATTAAGGCGCGGACCAACATGCAGCGGGCTGCGTACCTTGCAGGGATGGCGTTTACCCGTGCCTATGTCGGCTATGTCCATGCGATTGCCCATACCCTTGGGGGCTTCTACTCTGTTCCGCACGGGCTCGCAAATGCGATTATCCTCCCTTATGTTCTCGACTATTACGGGGAGAGTGTTCATAAGCCATTGGCGGAGCTTGCCGCTGTAGTTGGTTTAGGAGAACCAGCAGATACAGATGAACAAAAGGCCAAGAAATTTATTGACGCAATTAAGCAATTAAACAAAAAAATGAACATACCGGAAAAAGTCAGCGAAATTGTCGAAAGTGATATTCCCCTCATGGTCGAGCGGGCCATAAAAGAAGCAAATCCGCTTTATCCGGTTCCAAAAATCTTATATAAAGAAGATTTAGTTAAGCTTTATCATATGATAAAGGAGTAGATTGTAAATGACTTATGTAAATAATACCCTTACCTTAAAGGAAGGTGATGGTTTGGAAACTTACTGCGAACTTGTGCAAAAACAAAAAGCATTTTTTAAAACAGGAAAACCGAAAAATGTTGTTTATCGTTTGGAGGCACTGCAAAAATTAAAAAGTGCCATCCAACAAAATGAAAAAAAATTAATGGCTTCCTTACGAGCAGACTTAAACAAATCTGAATTTGACGCCTATACCGCTGAAATTGGATTTGTCCTTTCCGAATTGGGCTACACCATCAGCCATTTGGAATCATGGATTAAACCGAAAAAAGTTAAAACTCCGGTTACCCATATGGGTTCGGCCAGTTATATTTATTCGGAGCCTTATGGTACGGCACTCATTATTGCCCCGTGGAATTATCCGTTCCAATTGGCGATTGCACCCTTAATTGGAGCAATTTCAGCAGGAAATTGTGCAGTAATCAAACCTTCCGAATTGACACCGAAAACCTCAGAAGTACTGGCTGAGTTAATTAGAGGTTTATTCCCGGAGGAGTATATTGCAGTCGCCGAGGGTGCAGTTGACACAAGCACGGCCCTGCTTAAGGAGAAATTTGATTATATCTTTTTCACTGGAAGTGTGCCTGTTGGAAAAATCATCATGGAAGCAGCGGCCAAAAATTTAACCCCGATGACATTGGAGTTAGGCGGTAAAAGTCCTTGTATTGTCCATGGCGATGCTAACATTAAATTAGCGGCAAAACGAATTGCCTGGGGAAAATTCACTAATGCGGGCCAGACTTGTATCGCACCAGATTACCTTTATCTTCATAAAAACATTAAGGAAACTTTTTTAAAGCAATTTAAAGAAACAATTAAAGAGCTATACGGTGCGCAGCCGTTAAATAATCCCGATTATACCCATATTGTCAGCCAACGGCATTTCCGACGTCTGGAGTCTTTCCTGAAAGATGGCGAGGTTTATTGTGGCGGCCAAACTGATGAGACAAAATTGGCGATTGAACCGACCGTTTTGACAGAGATAACTTGGAATGATCCTATTATGGAGGATGAAATTTTCGGGCCAATACTGCCTGTAATGGAATACGAGAGTTTAGATGAGGTATTGGAGGGAATTCATAACCATCCGAAACCGCTTGCCCTTTACATTTTCACAGAAAACGATAGCGTACAGCAAAAAGTTTTAGATAGTGTACCCTTTGGCGGCGGCTGCGTAAACGACACCGTCTATCACTTTGCCTCCCCTCACCTGCCCTTTGGCGGGGTCGGTCCGAGCGGGATTGGTTCCTACCATGGGAAAGGAAGCTTTGATACATTCTCTCATAAAAAAAGCGTCTTAAAACAAACAACGTTATTTGATATTCCGTTTCGCTATCCAAATGTTAAAAATGGGTTGAAAAAGATTAAGATGTTTCTTAAATAAAAGAAAAAAGTCCTTGAATCAGGGACTTTTTTCTTTAGCTATGCATTTTTGGATTGATGACAATCTTCCGCTTCAAGAAGTGTGTCATGTACAGCTTCATACTTCGCGTGAAACGGGCAGCCGCTCATTGGACCTTCAAAGGGGTTACTGGAAGAACTTCCTTCTTTACTGACATGTTCATGCATAGTTAAGCCAAACGTCGTAACAGCATCCTTTAGCAATTTATTTTTCCAGTCGTCAAATTGCTTTTCAAATTCACCGCTGGCATCTCCTTCACCGCGACGAGAAAATCGAGTGGCGCCTTTTAGCACAAGCTGTTGATCAATCAACCGTGGAACATCTTGATAGGTAGTAGCCCAATTGGAATCACCGCATCCAAATACGGCATAGTTCACTCCTTTAAGACTGCCTGGGTCTAGCTGTTCCACCCATTTAACAAAATGACGGGCATTTCGCGGCGGCTTTCCATTATAAGAAGATGTGATAATAATGACGGCACCCTCTGTCGGCAGCTTGCCAATCCAGTCATTGAGTGGCGAGGCTTCACTTTTAACGCCAAGTAATTGGGCCCTATCCGTAAGTTCATGAGCGATCCTCTCGGCAGTTCCCATATTGGAACCGTATAGTACGAGAAGCGGAGTGTCATTTACCCCGCTGAGAGTAAATTTCGGCACACCCTTTTCATTTCTTGCTTCGCTGGAAATTTTAGGTTTGCCTTCTACCGGAAATGGCATTTTGCTTTCACGCAATTTTACCATAATGTTGAAATTGTCCGGCTTTAACGTCAGTGTTTGCTTAATTTTCAATTGATAGTTCATATAATCTATCAGGTCAAAATGCTGAAGAATCATCCCAAGTACCAATGTGGCCTCATGCAAGGCAAACTGCATGCCGATGCAGGCCCGCTGTCCATTGCCGAATGGTTTATAGGTATGAACCGGAATATTACTCATGTCTGCAAACCGGTCGGGACGGAACTCTTCAGCATCCTCACCCCATGCATCTTTGTCCCGGTGAAGTTTTGGCAGGAGAATACCAATATTATCATATTTGTTAATCTGATATTTTCCGCCGATGACGGTATCTTCTTTTGCAAAAAGGGTGAATTGCGGTGCCGTCGGATAGAGACGTAAGGCTTCATGTAAAATCATCCGAATGTATTTCAATTCTAAGACTTGCTGATAGGATGGCACAGGATCGATTAACACCTGGTCAACTTCGGCGCGGGCTTTATTGAGGACTTCTGGGTGTTTCATCATCAGGTAAAGCGCAAACGACAATAGTCCACTCGTCGTCTCATGACCAGCAATTAGAAAGGTAATGATTTGGAAACGGATGTTTTCATCATCAAGCACTTCGCCAGTATGAGGATCTTTAACATTCAGCATCCGTGCTAGTAAATCTGTCTCTCCTTGGTCGCCGCGTTCTTTTCGTTCCGCAATCATTTTATCCACCAACGAGAACATGGAGTTTATATCGCGTTCAAACTGCCGCTTTGTTAACAGCATCATTTTAGTTTGGAACGGCAGCCTTGTCGCCTGATGCATGGCTTCATCAAGAGCCCTAACCATACTATTGATAAATGGATTGTGCTGCTCGCGGTAAAAGCTATTAAACCGATAGTTAAAACCGCACAGGCCAATTGTATCCAGTGTCAGTCTTGTCATATCATCCGGTACATTAATGCTTTCGTTATGATTTAACCGGGCCCATTTGAGGATAAGCTGCTGGGCAATATCAACCATCATCGAATGGTACCCTTTCATCGCTTGCTGGCTAAAAGCCGGCATCAAGATATTGTGCGCTTTCTGCCAGTTTGGCTCTTTGGTTTTGCTGGTAAATAGGCCGTCTCCACCGAGTGCGCGTAGAAAATACAAGCCACCTGAGAGACTTTTTCCAAACCGTGATTCATCACAAATTTCCGCAGCCAACTCATGACCGGAAACAAAATACATTTTAAAGCCAAATGCCTCAAAACGATAAATAGGACCACACTCATCTGCAAGTTTCCAAAATGACAGGGTCGGAGCATCCTTTTCGATTAATGGAATATTTCCAAGGGGGCCAAACGTTTTCGGTTGCGGAATCGGAATGATCTTTTCCATTTGCATCTCCTCACATATCTTTTTTGCCTAAAATGCCATATAACAAGATATCTGCAAGCTCATCAGCCATATGGTCAAGGTGCAATTTTTCCGAGATGACTTGGTCTTGGAGTTTTTCAAAATTGAGAATGGACCATATTGCACTAGTTATTCCTAACTCGTATAGAAGTGATTGAACTGGAGGAATGTCATCGTTTGAGGTCTTCATCAGCTGCTCCATACTTTTGTCCTGAGTATATATTTGTTCCAAAAACATTTTAGCAATCTCCGGGTGATTCGGTGACTCACGGTACAAAATGTTAAAACTGTCGAGGTTGCTGCGAATTAGCTTCACTCTTGCTTTGATCAACTGTCTAATCGATTCCGCTGGGTTTTCAACATCAATATCGACTTTAACGTAGTCAGTTGGTGTTAAACAGGCAAGGATCATCTCTTTTTTGCTTTTAAAGTGCTTGTATAGGGCTGCTTCCGAGACCCCCACCCTTCTGGCGATTTCTGCTGTGGTTGCGGCACTGTAGCCCCGGTCAGCAAATAATTTTCGGGCCTCCTCAATGATTTTCTTTTTTGTGCTTATTTGAGTCTGCACTTTTATCACCTGCTTCGGTTAGTGAATACTTACTAACACTATATAATCTTCAGAAAATTAGGGCAATACGACCTTTGGTGTATTTGTATACCACTGAATGGGTATTTTTTTCGCAAAAAAGCTGACAAGTGGTGTGCCTGTCAGCTGATTTCTTCTTATAAATATCCTATTCCGTTTTGACGACTTGTTCTGTTGTGTCGTAGACAAGCCAGTCAGAGCCATTGATCTTATTGGAAGAATTGATGATTTTCTTCTTCACCCGGTCACGCTCTGCCCCTGTTAAAAGTTTCGGTTGATAGTTATTCCTATTTGACACGGACGAAATCGAGAATGGCACCACAGCGATTTCTTTTTTGTCGGTTAATTCACCGTTCTTCAAGTGGAAGGTTTGTTGAAACACATAGGTGTCCTTATCGCTTGGATTTCGATTACCACCGAACATAAAGTTGCCAAGGCTGTACACGATAAATTTCCCGTTATATTCTTCAATTCCTTGAACCACGTGAGGGTGATGGCCTAGTACTAAGTCGGCACCGCTGTCAATTGTAAACCGGGCCAATGACTTCTGCGATGCATTCGGTACATATTGTCTTTCAATTCCCCAGTGGTAATGAACAAGAACAATTTGTGCCCCCTGGTCTTTTAAGCTTTTAATCGCTTGGGACACCTTTTCCCGGATTTGTGGTGTATCCTGCCATCCTTCAAAGCCCAAGGCCCCGATTTTTACTCCTTTCACTTCAGTCAAGTATTGATTATCATAACCGAAATAGCCAATCCCCTGGTTTTTCAGGGCAGCAATGGTGTCAGTGTAGCCTTTTTCAAGATAATCATGGATGTGGTTGTTCGCTAAGTTGACGGCTTCGATTCCACCTAACTCAAGAATCTTTGTATAACTTGGGTCTCCCTTAAAGCGGAACTTCTTTGTCGCTTTTTGGGTGGCATTCGTTAGGGTAGTTTCTAAATTAACCGTGGTCAAATCATCTTCCGCGAAGATATTATTTAAACCTTTCACGAAATAAGGCAGTCCATTTGTTTTCGCGACATTGACAAACGAATCGCTATAATTAAACGTCTCATCCGTTCCAATCGTGAAATCTCCCGCAGCGCTAATTTTGATCGTTGTTTCCGTTACCGGCTCCGGTTTTTGTTCTTGTTTCTTTTCTTCTTTTGGCTTTTGTTTTTCAGCAATGGTATTCTTTTGCTGTTTTTCTGCAACCTTTGGCTCAGGCTGGTCTGGCTTCATCAAGTAGGCCAAGGAAATACTGCCAACCGCCAAAAGTATGACTGCAACGATGGCAAATTTAACCCAATTTTTCAACCTTCGCCGTTCTTTTAATGACTTACTCCTGTTTCGACCTTCTCTATTATCCATTACGTCCTTTGACCCCTTTTACTATTAGTCACAACATCCTAAAATTTTACCATAGAAAGTGGATTCATTCAAAATATTACCAACTGCCACCCCTCTCCTTTTCTGTTAAACTTTTAATTGAATACTAGATTGGGAGGAATAAGATGATGAAAAATAAAAAGCTCCTCCTGGCATTGATCATTGTGATCACCTTTATTGGAGGCATCATGACAGGCGTTATGTTCACTAATAACAGTTCAAATAGTATTAAGTTTAAAAAAGCTTCAAAATCAGTGATTAAACCTATGGAAAAAGCAAAACCTCAAGTAACTCAAACTGGGTCGAAAGTATTGATTGGGTACGTTCAGGATTTTCGTGACCCGAATACGGTAGATTATGATAAATTAACTCATGTGATTTTTTCTTTTGCCCATCCAACCAAGGATGGCGGAATGGTATTGAACGGTAATACTGCCCTAGGAAACCTGCGGGCAACGGTGGCAAAAGCCAAAAAGCATGATACGAAAGCTATACTGGCCATCGGTGGCTGGTTTCACCTGTATGGCGGCGAATCCTATGACTATTTTAAAGCAGCCATTTCGAATCCTGCCTCACGTTCAAAACTAGTTAATGAACTGACTAGTTTTGCGGACCGGGAGCAGCTTGATGGCATTGATGTTGATTTTGAACATCCCCGCAGTGCTGTAGATGCTCAGAATCTCGCTGCTTTTGTAAAAGAATTAAGCGATCAGCTTCATCCAAAAAATAAGGAACTGTCGATTGCTGTGTATCCCAAAATCCATGCTGTCACGTTGACAGAGGTTGGCTTTGTTCAATTTGACCCAGCTATGTTCCAATACGTGGACCATGTCAATATAATGGCCTATGATGGTCAGTATGATGACGGCTATCATGCAGAAAATTTATCACCATATCCATATGCAGAGGCCATCGTCAACTATTGGAGTAATCTTTTTGACGCGAACGGTTTACCGCGGGAAAAACTTGTTTTGGGCGTTCCATCCTATGCTCAGCCGGAGGATCCAAAAATTAAGCAGGTATCCTTTTCGGCAATCGTAGATAATAATGAGGCCAATGCCAACAATGATACCGTTAGTATGAACGGAACCACCTATCATTATAACGGTGAGAATACAGTCAAAATGAAAACCAAATTGGCGCTTGATCACGGTTTTGGGGGCATGATGATGTGGGAGGCAGGACATGATGCACATGGCCCGCATAGTTTAACAGGTTCGATGTTTGAGGTACTTCAGGATTTTGCCAAGGATGCAAAAACGAAGTATTATTCAGCGAAATAATAAGTAGCAGTTAAAAGGCAGCACGCTTAGTTACAGAGCGGCTGCCTTTTTTAATGGATTAATCGATCAAGACTCCAGGGTTTAGAATATAATTGGGGTCCAATGTCCTTTTGATTGACTGTAATGCAGAGGCAAACAATGGTGGTCGTTGATGGTCATACCATGGGCGGTGATCACGCCCTACAGCGTGATGATGCGTTATCGTGCCCCCCAAACGGATAATTGTTTCTGAAACAGCGGCTTTGATTTCATCCCATTGCTCCAACTCGCCTCCGTTATGCCCAAGTGCTTTCACCGTGTAATAGGGAGCCGGACCGTCTGGATATACATGTGTTATTCTACAGGTCACCCAGCCATTAAGTCCGGAAATTTCCCTGACAGCATTTTGTGCTGCTTCCATTACACCTTTATGAAACTCTTCAAAACGATTCCAAGTAATCGCTGTTTCAAACGTTTCGACAATCACACCCAAACCGACCATTACATCACGAAGATAGGGAGCCTGAATAAACGCGTTTCTCCAGGTTTCCACAGCTCCTTCCCTGTTTCTAGTTGAATTCTGTGCTGTTTTAATCAGGTCAGGGTTATAGGTACCTCCGTATTCCTTGCAGCATTCCAACGCCCTAATCATCCATATATCCAGCAGATGGTCATGTGATTCAAAGCCAAGCAATAAGACAGCGGTTTGTCCGTCACCAGCACCAGAATCCTGTGCTTCTCCAGGATCAAGCAAACGGCAATTGGACGGATATAATCCTGATTGACTGAGTTTTTTAACGGCCATTACACCTGATTGAAAATCAGGAAACCTAACTGATGCAGATGTTCGATAAATCGGGCGGTCCTGCAGCCGCACCCATGCCTCTGTGATGATTCCAAGAGTGCCTTCCGAGCCGATAAATAACCGATCCGGGCTCGGACCAGCACCCGAACCGGGAAGTCTCCTAGTTTCAACAACACCTTTTGGCGTGATGACCCGAAGCGACTCCACCAAATCGTCAATATGGGTGTTTAATGTAGCAAAATGCCCGCCGGCTCGAGTCGCAATCCAGCCACCCAAAGTTGAAAATTCAAACGACTGTGGAAAAAATCGAAGCGAAAGGCCATGGTCTTTTAACTGGCTTTCCATGACAGGGCCGCGAATCCCTGCTTGTATCCGAGCAGCCCGAGAGATTTCATCTACCTCAAGAACACTATTAAAGTTCCGCAAATCGATAGTAACGGCACCAGAGTAGTGATCACCAATGGCAGCCTCAACTCCACCGACCACACTTGTTCCTCCGCCGTAAATAATGGCAGCTGCATTCATACCATTACACCAATCTAAAAGGTTTATTAAGTCTTCTTCAGTATGCGGAAATGCCACGATATCTGGTGCGTTTTTAAAATCGCGGCGAAAGGCCCGGACCACATCCCGATAGGATTTACCGTAAGTATGTGAAAGTCTCTCGAAGGGGGCGGTTGAACAGAGATGTTGCAGTGTTTGCGGTATTGATAATCGTGACGGGGTTAATTGTATTTCTCCAATTGTTGGAGGGGGTGTTTTCTTCCATTCATCAACCCCAAATCGATGCGCCATAACAGATTCCACTTGCTTCTGAACTTGAGGCGCTAATCCATCTTCATAGCCCCAGCCCCAGAATTTCAATTTACGAGGTGCCATTAGCATTCACCCTTTCAAGTGTCTTATTCAACCTGATAAAAATGCTGCTCAAGTTCCTGCCTGATATGATACGGAATAGGCTCTGATTTCTGGGTTTGCAGGTTGAAATTCACGTACAGCGCAGTACCTTTTGCGCATAGCCGGCCTTCCTGGTGAATTTCTTCATACAGTTCCAAACTGGAATTTCCAATTTTGCTCACCCATGTTTTTATCTCGACATTTCTTCCGAAGTAGATTTGCGCCACATAGTCTACATTCATTTTTAATATAATCATTTTCCAGTTTTGAAACGAATCGTCCGGAGTAAATAATTTGAATAGCTGGTTCCTGCCGGCTTCAAACCAAATCGGGATGGTCGTATTATTGATGTGGCCCACTCCGTCTGTCTCCGAAACACGCGGTTCAATTATGGTTGTATACATATAGTTCACCCTTAAATGCCGTTATAGGCCATTTGATAAATTTGAAAGATATCATCCTCATTTAACCTTTTAGGACTGCGGGCCAATAACCGCGTTTGTTTAATAGCATCCTCCGTTAAACTACCGAGCGCTTTCTGTGGAATTCCGTATTCCTTTAATGTTGTCGGCAAGCCTACTTCTTCCACCAGCTTGTAAAAAATCTCAAAATAATCCTGATGTGACCATTTCATACCAAGGATATCGCACAGTGTATTTAATTTTTCTGGACAACTGGAGGAGATATAGTCCATTACATAAGGAAGCAAAACAGCATTGGATTCACCATGAGGGAGTTTAAATTGACTGCCTAATGGATAGGCAAGCGCATGTACTCCGGCAACACCGGCATTAAAGAAGGCGAGCCCTGCTAAATAACTGCCATAACTCATGGCTGTTCTTGCCTTTTGGTCTTCAACGTTTTCTACAGCTTGTTTTAACGAGCCGCTAATTTGTTCAACAGCCTTGATGGCCAACGCATCGGTGGCTTCATTGGCATTGACGGAAAGAAAAGCTTCTACTGCGTGGGTAAGCGCATCAATGCCGGTTGCTGCGGTTATTCTTTTCGGTACGGATACGGTTAGTTGCGGATCAACGATGGCGATGTCTGTAAGTAAATAGTCGTGGGTAACAACATCTTTGGTGCCTGCTAGGGAAACGACGGCAATATCTGTTACTTCGCTGCCCGTTCCGGATGTAGTGGGAATCAGAATTTTGGGGACCCCTTTATTGATTAGCGTCTTCGTGCCAGTTAGATTTAGATAGTCGGTTACAGTTCCTTCATTTTGCGGAATTACAGCCGCAAGCTTGGCTAAATCCAAGGCGCTGCCGCCGCCTACGCCGATGACACAATCAAAGCACCCTTCTCGAGAAAAGCTTACCAGTCTTTCTGCACAAGCAATGGAAGGCTCTGGCTCCACATCGGTATAAACAGTAACTTGGTAACTTTCAATGACAGTTGATAAAAATTTTTCTAACAGCCCGATTTTCACTAATGTCTCGTCGGTGACAACAAGAATTTTTTTAGGTTTTAATTCATTAAGTTCTCTGACCAGTTTTTGAATCGAGCCCCAGCCGGTATGTGACACTTTTGGAAATCTTAAAGTCGAAATCATCGCACTTCCTCCTCATCTTCCTTTGGATATGTATTTCAACAAACTATAAAAATTTACCTGCCATACCTGTAAAATAAATAGCCCGGCGGCTGCCAGGCTATTTATAAAATTTTTTTAAAATTTGGTGATGACGTTAAATCCATAGGTTTTAAAGTTAGTCATATCGTTAAGGACGTCGTTCACATTGTCTAAGGCCACTTCCCGGGAGACAAGAGAACGTGGATTTAATTTTCCTTGGGCAATTAATGATAGAAGTCCATCATATTCGGTCCGTGGATTACCTAAGCTTCCGACAACCTCGAGCTCCATTGCTGTTATGGCATCAATCGGCAGACCGACGATTCCGGCCTCATTGTGTGTCGTTAAGCCAATTTGCACATGACGGCCGCCCTTACGTAAACATAGCACCGAATTCAATATCGTTTCCTGAATGCCCAATGCTTCAATGGAGGCATGGGCACCGCCTCTGGTGATTTCTTTTACAGCTTCCACCACATTATCTTTACGGGCGTGAACGGCGGCAACCGCCCCCTCTTTCATCGCCATTTCTAATTTCGCATCATCAACATCAACGGCAATGACTTGTGCGCCGACAGCATTAGCGACCTGAACGGCAGATAACCCTACGCCGCCTGCACCATGAACGACCAGCCAATTACCAGGTTTTAAATTACTGCGGACAACCCCATGGTAGCCGGTCATATAGCGGCAGCCAATCGCCGCAGCCGTTACCGCATCCACTTCATCTGGAAGCAACACCAAATTGAAATCGCCATTTGGAACCTTAACATATTCGGCATAAGCACCGTCATAGCCAAAGCCAAAGATTTGCAGGTTATCACAGCGATTGGAATGGCCGCTTAAGCAATTGGAACAATGCGAGCAGCCTTCATGAAATGGAGTGGTAACCCGGTCACCGACCCGAAAATTCTTTATTTCTTTTCCGACTGCTGCGATTGTACCCCCAAATTCATGACCAGGAATAATCGGTAATTCTGGGCTTAAACCTAGCCAGGCCCAATCGCCCATCCACGCATGCCAATCGCTCCGGCAAATGCCGCTTGCTTCAATTTTGACAATGACGTCATGCGGCCCTGGTGTCGGATCTGCGACATTCCCAATTCTTAATGGCTGCCTGTGTTCAATAATTTGAGCTGCTCTCATCACTTTTCCCCCTCTTTTTAAACGCTTCGTTTTCATACATATTCGTTGTCCACTATAACTATGATGAAATTCCCAAGGATAACGTCCTATTTTTTTCTAAGGGGTGTTTTAAGAATCTTCCCAGTAGTCGTCTTTGGAAGTTCTTTTAAAAAGTAGACTTTTCTTGGTACTTTATAATGGGCTAGCTGCTGCTTACAATAGGCTGTGATTTCGTCCGGTGTTTTTGGAGATTTGGTCACCACATAGGCAGCCACTTCTTCTCCAAAAATTGGATCTGCTTCTCCTACAACGGCACACTCGACGACATCAGGATGCGTGTATAGTACCTCCTCTACCTCCCTTGGGTACACATTATAGCCGCCGCGGATGATCATGTCCTTTTTGCGGTCGACAATATACAGGTAGCCTTCTTCATCACGTTTACCAAGATCACCGGTGTAAAGCCAGCCATCTTTAATCGTTCGCTTCGTTTCTTCTTCCTTTTTGTAATAGCCTTTCATGGCATTAGCACCCTTAAAGATGATTTCGCCAACCTCACCTGCAGGTACTTCCCGTCCGTTGGGATCGACAATTTTCAGATCAATTCCAGGAAGCGGCACACCCACTGAACCGTATTTTTTCGGAATATCACTTGGATTACAGCTGATCATGACCGTACTTTCGGTTTGACCATAACCTTCACCGAGTTCGACACCCATTTCTGCTTTTACTTTATCGATAATCTCTAACGGCAGGCTGGCACCACCTGAACCTGCCATTCTTAAACTTGTAAAATCTAATTCTTTTATTTTCGGTGAGTGGACAAACATGGTATACATAGTCGGTACACCTAAAAAGATGGTAATCTTGTTTTCTGACAGCTTTTGGAGGATAAGATCTGGAATGAACCGTTCCTCCAAATAAATTGTGCAGCCTGTTAACACGCACTGCAGCAAACCTTGCAGCTTGGCGTAGGCATGAAACAGCGGCAGAACAACCAGTACCCGGTCATCTTTCGTTAATTCGAGAATACCCGCACTCGTTTTGCTCATCCACTCGAGGTTGCCATGGGTTATCAGTGCACCCTTTGGTTTTCCCGTAGTTCCGGATGTATAAATGATTTGAGCATTATCGATAGGGTTTTTATGCGCAATGGCGAACTTTTCCGGGTTACCTGAAACCTCATTCCATGGTGTAAACTGATCGGTTGGGGTCAGGGAGAAGAGTCTTTTTACGGTTGTTAATTTACTCCGAGCTTTCTTTACCTCTTCCAACCCAACCTCATCCACGATGACTGCCACAGCATCAGAATCGTTGAGAATATAGGTAATCTCCTGTTCTTTAAAGGTAGGATTGATAGGAACTACTGTTGCTCCAATCGACAGCAAAGAAAAGTAGGCAATGACATAATCTGGCTTATTTGCCATCATCAAACCGACGTGGGAACCATTTGAAATTCCTTGTGTTAGCAGGCCCGTTGCTTTTTCTTGAACTCTCTGGACAAACTCCTTATACGTAAAACCCTCATTCCTGAAAACAATCGCCGGATGATCTGGCAGCTCCCGAGCTGTATCTAGTAAAATATGACTAATATTCACTCCATTTCCCCCTCACATCTATTAAACTAGTCCTACATAGGCATATAGACATAATGTATGCGCTTCCATTACAAACTATGAAAAGAAAAAAGCATTCTAGTTTCCTAAACCTGCTTCCTTTGCCCGTAAATTTCATCTGCTGTCAATTGCTCAAAATTTCACTCCCCTCTCTTTAATTTTGCCAACCAAAAAATCAATGGGAATTCATGCCATAAATATTCTTTATGTAACCGAAAAAATCCTCTATTTATACTATTCATAGTTTGTTTATTTTTTCCTTTTCCTGGATTATCGACCTCCTACACATCAATCAACTTTTAAAAAAGAATGAAATCGGAGTTATTCAAGAGACTCCGATTTCATTCTTTTTATTGTTTAAATGATACTTTTATTTGCACGATTTCTGCTTGTGTTCCTATTCTAAGCGGTGTCCCCCAAAAGCCGTAACCGGAAGATACAATCGAATGCATTTGCCCTTTTTTAAGATAGCCGAAATCATTTTCAAATAGCCTGTCTGTAACCAGGTTACCTGGGAACATTTGGCCTCGGTGAGTATGACCGGACACCATCAGGTCAACCCCATTGTCTGCGGCGATATCCAAATCATATGGCTGATGGTCGAGGAGAATCACTGGTTTGGTTTTATCCACCTGCTTCATTAAATCAGCCAGTTTCAAGCGTATAACATCCTGATACCCGCGGTCCTTCCTGCCCACAAGCGTAATCCCGTTATCTAAAACGACAACCTCATCAGCCAAAAGCTTCATTCCGCTGTTCTTAAAGTTTTCAACAAGATCCACATCTGGATCCTCACGATCATGATTTCCGAATGAGGCATAAACAGGGGCCTTAATTTCCTTAAGAATATCCGGGATTCCCTTTCTTAAAAAAGGACCAATGTCATCGTCAATAATGTCACCTGGGAACAAGACTATATCTGGATCTAAAGCATTGATTTCCTTGACAAGATTCTTGGCATGACTGGCACCTGACATTTCACTGAAATGCATATCGGAAGCCATCACGATGTTGATATTTTTTGCTCCTTCAACCTTTTTTGGAATCGCAACTTCATAAGTCCTGACGACCGGTGTAAAGGCATTATGAATTCCTAAGACAAATAACCCGACAATAATAATTAATGTAGAGAACCCGGCCCATTTTTTAGCCTGCTCTCTAGGAATCCTTGTGAATTTTATTAAAAAAACAATCAGATTAACAATGGGCAGCAGTAACACCAAATAAAATAATAACCCAAGCCATATGCCGCCTAACCAAGTCAGTACAGGAAAATCGTCCAAAAAGCGGGCAAACACAAAAGTATAGGAGAACAGAATCAGGACCAACCAATATGTATACTTTAGCGGCCTGCGATCCCCGATTAAGGTTTGCAGCCATTTCCATCCGTTCCAGCCAATATAAATCAATAACAAATTATAAAGTAATAGCACTCCTACTACGAAAAATCCCACAAATGCTTCCTCTCTTTACACTCAGGATGGTTATTTTTATTAGAAACTATTTTTCGAAAAATGACAACAGATTGGCTTTCTGTCACGATTTTGTCATAAATCTTGGTAAATGTCGAATGATTTTCCAACTTTCATGCAGGGATTTGTCGAAAAAGAATGTAATATAGTAGATGAGTCGTAAACCTAAAGGAGGAAAATCGGATGAAGAAAAAACTACTAGGACTTTTATGTGGCGGGGTAATGGCTTTATCGTTGTTTGCAGCACCGGGGAATTCTGTTCAAGCGGCGGAACCTGATGATGATTGCTCTTGTCATGAACTTCTCCCTCTTACTGGTGCTGAAAGAAACAAAATTGTTGCTAAGTTTTTGAGCAGTTCAGAGTTCCAAGCTAAAAAATTAGAATTGCTTGCATCTGGTAATTCATGGAATGGTGCCCACACAATTGAGGTCGTTCAACCTGCTGAGGGTGTTACAATGGTTGGTGTCCCTTTTACAAATGCAGAAGGAATACCTTCCGTATATGTATTTATTAATGGAGTTTTTGTTGGTATTTCCCAAGCTTAATCATTAGTCTCAAAAAAGCCTTGCAGATTTCTTCCTGCAAGGCTTAAATTTTTTATTTCACCCAAACTGCCAAACACTATGAGTAAGGCTTCCATACCTGAAGCTCCGGTGCAACAATGTCGCTTTCTTCACATCATCGGCTGCCCCCATTGCATAAAACAGCGGGATGAAATGCTCGTTTCCATATGGAGGTACCGAGTATGCGGCATTTGGGGCCAAGGTATCGTACTTAAATAACGATTCCAAATCCCAAGTCTGTAAATGGTGGGCAAGCCAGTCTTCAAATTCAAGCGCCCAAGGGAATACTTCCCCATTATCAGCCCAGTTTAACGCCCTTAGGTTATGTGAAGTGCCTCCGCTGGCGACAATTAAAATATCATTTTCTCGTAAAGCCGATAGGGCTTTCCCAATTTTATATTGTTCTTCCGGCTTTAGCCCGGGATTAACTGACATCGCAATAACCGGAACATCTGCATTTGGGTAAAGCATCCTTAGTACCACCCAAGATCCGTGATCCAAACCACGCTGCGTCTCAACCTCAAACGGTACACCATTGGACGTAAACATTTCCTTTATTTGTTGTGAAAGTTCATGGTTGCCTTTTGCTGGATACTGAATTGTATATAGTTCCTGCGGGAAACCGCCGAAATCATAAATCGTGCTGTACTCATCGACTTCGCTGACCTTTTGAGTTCGAGATTCCCAGTGTGCTGAAAACACGACAATTGCCTTAGGAGTGGGCAAATTTTGCCCCAACTGATTCAAAAATTGCGTGTACTCATTATTTTCAATCGCCAAGAGCGGTGCACCATGTGCTACAAATAGTGATGGAAGCATAGTAATGTCCTCCTTTGTTTATGCTGCTCTTTTTGCAGCAGTAGTCTCAGACTTATCTTTTTTGAAAATTAATTGATCAAGTGCGAACATTTTGCTGTCATTAATAGCAATAAATAATGCCATCGCCATTAAAGCCAAATCCAATTCATAACCGGCACCCTGGCCGTTTCCTAAGAATCCGCCAGCTAATTTCACCTTCACAGTTGCTCCAAGCATTAACAAAACGAATAATGCAGAAAGTATTCTGCTGCCAAAACCTACAATCAATGCAATTCCGCCAACCATTTCTAACAAGGCAACACAATAAGCCATAAATCCTGGAAGTCCAATACTGTCAAACCAGCCAGCGATATTTTCAATGCCGCCTTGGAATTTAACTAGACCATGAATAAAGAATGTTGCACCTAAAACCAAACGTAGTATCAATGTACTTGCTTCAAATCTTTTTAACATATTTCTTCTCTCCCCAATAATAATTTTTTTATTTTGCTATATCTTCCAATAGCCATTTCGTGAAATCTTGCAGATTTTTTAAAGACACAGTATGACCTTCCTGATATGAATGGAAAGAAACCTTTGCCCCGAGTTTTCTAAAAAATTCATCGTTTTCCACACCCCATTGGTATGGAAGAACCGGGTCCATTTCTCCGTGAGAAATAAATAATGAAAGCTCATTTACTGGGCTCAAGTCATAGTCTTCCTTAACAAACCCGGGAATATAGCCGCTTAGAGCAACAATACCTCTAATTGTATTCCCCAGTGTCAGACCCAAGGTCATCGAAAGAATCGCACCTTGACTAAAGCCGAGCAGATAAATTCGGGATTGGTCGATTGGATATTGTTCGGAGGCATAATCAATAAAACTTGATACTTTCCGAACCCCTTCATCAAATACCTCACGATGCGGTTTTCCATAGCCTTGGATTGTAAAGAATGCAAAGCCTGGAGGCTGCGGAAGCGGTCCGCGAATACTAAAAATATAAAAATGCCTATCCAGTCCGGCTGCTGCGGCCAATGACACCATATCTTGTTCATTACTTCCCATGCCATGCATTAAAAACAAGGCTGGATAATTTTTATTGCTTTCAATTTGGTCAGGTTTACGGAGTTCATACATCAATGGTGAATTCATACTGTCACTCCCGTATTTACTTTTATCTATTCACATTAATAGATTGTCTAATTTTGTAAAAAGCTATTTAGAATATCGATTTTCACCACCTTTTTATTTGTATAAACAAAAAAGATTCATATAAGAAAACTCATGCACAAAAAAATAAAATGTTTTCTCAATATGAACATTTGTTGTTTATAGGATAACAAGAGTCTCGCTAGATTGTCAATCAATTTTTTGCTAATATAGAAATATGTTGCATATAATGAAACCTATGAGGTGGAAATAAATAATGGATATCGGAGCAAAAATTCGTGCCATACGAAATCGAAAGAAAATAACGATCGCCCAAATGTGTGAAGGTACTGGACTTTCAAAGGGATTTATCAGTAATGTAGAAAACAATAACACCTCTCCATCAATTAACACTTTGCAAACAATTGCAAGCTTTTTAGACGTTCCATTACCCTATTTATTACTTGAGAAAAAAGAACATATGCGGGTGGTAAAAAAAGAGGAACGAACCTATTCCAATTTTAACAACCTAAAAATTGAACATATTTCATCAAAAGGCGGACTGCGGATGATGAGCGTGGAATTTCCACCCGGCGCCTGTATTGGTGAGGCCCATTCGCACGAAGGGGAAGAGTGTCATTTGGTACTGGAAGGAAAGGTTTCGGCTGAACAAGGCGAAGATTCTTTTATATTGGAAGAAGGAGATTCTTTCAGTTGGAATGCTAGTGTCCCTCACACTGTCAGGAATATCGGGGACAAAAAAGCGGTAGTGTTGATTGCGGTATACTCAGATAGCGAGCTAAAAGATTTATTTTAAAATAAGGCTCTTTTTAAAAACATTGTTGCTTTTTGCTCCCTTTTTAAGGCTCGTTCTAAAAAATAGAGGTAGAATTTCCCCTTATTTAGGAAAATCGAGGGTAATTAGCTGAAATAGAAGGAGGAATTTCCCTTATTTGATTTTAAACTGCTAAAATCGGGAGCTTTTCATTGAATAACGGAAAATACTCCGCTTATTTTTTACTAAATAAGCTTAATTTTGCAGATAACGGAAAAACTTCCGCTTATTTTTACTTTTGCAAGGGGGGCTATCCTGTAATCCAGTCTTTTCACAGAATCCGCTTATTCCTAATTGAATAAACCACCACTTTTCTTGCATAACAACAAAGTTTACGAAAACAGCCTAAAATAAAAAGAGAGGGGCTGCATGATAAACCCTCTCTTGAAACTAACTTATATTTTCTTCGCTATTCTCCGCTGAATTAATTAAAGACCTTTTATTTGGGACCATTGTCAAGTTCGATCGTTTAAGTAAGTAATCAAGGTGTTCCACAGGCATTGACCCGTAGCCCTTATCCTCCCCAAGCGTAAATTGAACGGTTATCCCGTTATTGGAAACGACGGTTAACGATTCAGCAGAATTGAAATTGCCTTGAATCCCTTGAGAAATTTGAAACTTCATACCTTCTTCAATAGACATTCGTCTACCTCCATTGTTTTACTCCCTATCAGTATACCATTTAAAACATTATTCATACATAATTTTACCAATTGAAAAAAGAGAGGCAATGTTATGCCCCTCCTTCGTTACTCTTCCCCTTCGGCATCCATCATTTCCTCGAACGCCTGGGTTACCTTATCAAACTCCTCATCATCTTCAATCTCGGATAGACTTCCATCTTCCTCTGCTTTTAAGAAAAAGATATCGATGTCCTCTTCATTTTCTTGCTGAATATCCTCAACAAAGGCCACGACCGCGTATTCCGCTCCCTCAACCTTTAGGACACCAAGGACTTCAACGTCTTGTTCTTCACCATTTTCGTCATTTAACGTAAATATTTCGCCTGATTCAAGCTTACCCATTTCATATCTCCTCGCGTAAAAAAATTTATTCCTATACATTATTTCATAAAAGGATAAATTTAATCAAATCAGACCCAAGATTTTAACTGTTTGGGTAATAATGAATGGGATCAATATTGCAATGGCGGTCGGAATGAGAAACGATAGGAACGTCCATTTTTTACTTTTGGTTTCTTTATATATATTTAGCATCGTGGTCCCGCATGGGTAATGCAGCAGTGAAAACAGCATCATGTTAAGAGCCGTTAACCACGTCCAGCCGTGATCAAGAAAGATCTGTTTCAAATCCACCAGGCTGTCTACTTCCGTTAACGAACCGGTTGACAGGTATCCCATTAGCAGGATTGGAAGGACAATTTCATTCGCTGGCAGCCCTAGAATAAACGCCATCATAATATATCCGTCGAGTCCCAACAGTTTTCCGAATGGATCTAAAAACTGCACGGTATACATTAAAATGCTGGTATCACCGATGTTGATATTGGCGAATACCCAGGTTAAAATTGCCGCCGGGGCCGCGACTTTTACTGCTCTGACGAGTACTGACCAGGATTTCGTTAACGATGACCGAACGACGGTATCAAATATTTTCGGCCTGCGGTATGGCGGCAGCTCTAACGTGTAATGGGTAGGTACCCCTCTCAAGGCTGTTTTGGAAAGAACCCATGAGACAAAAAATGTAACAATAATTCCAAAAAGAACAATCCCGACAAGAACCCCAGTTGTAACAAGTGATTTAAATACGCCAGTAAAGCCGGCACCCATAAATAACGTGGCAAATACAATCAACGTCCCCCAGCGGCCATTACACGGAACAAAGTTATTGGTCAAAATTGCCAGCATCCGTTCACGTGGTGATTCAATGATCCGTGTTGAAATGACCGCTGCTGCGTTACAGCCAAACCCCATTGCCATTGTCAGTGACTGCTTCCCATGGGCCCCGACTTTTTTAAACAAACGGTCCATATTAAAAGCAACCCGCGGCAGGTAGCCGTAATTCTCCAATAATGCGAATGTCGGAAAAAAGATCGCCATTGGCGGCAGCATCACGCTGATAACCCAGGTGGTACCCCGATATAAGCCTAGCACGAGCATGCCGTGGAGCCAATCTGGCGCATGGATAAACGTAAAAAAGCTGGTTATATATTTTTCCAACGAGCCAAAGAAATCTGCCAGCATGGATGAAGGAATATTTGCTCCCGCAATAGTGATATAAAAAACAATTCCAAGCATGACCAACATAATCGGAAAACCGAAAATTGGTGAAGTAAAGATAGCGTCGAGCTTCTCCGTCCGGGTATCACGGTTTGTTTTTGTATAGGAGACACCTTCCTGACAGAGCTTTTGACTCCGTTCATAAAGCTGTTGAACAATATCATCCCTCATTTTCGCGGTCGAAAGCTGCTGTGCTTCTATATATAGCTCCTGGATGTTCATCCGCCCACCCCCTGAGGCACAAATCGGTTGGCTAGTTCCGCTAATAATGCCTCATCGCCGTCCAGTAAACGCAAGGATATCCAGCGGGAAGAAACCCGGTCACCGACCACCTCGCGGACTTTCGGCTCTAGAATGCCGATTTGTGCTTCGATTTCCGGGGAATACTGCATTTGCTTAGGGAGACATTCAATTTCTCCGGTGACAATTCGATCAATGGTGTCAAGTAACACTGGAAATCCCTGCTTGTTTCGGGCTGAAATTTTGACAACCGGTACACCCAATCGATTCATCAGCAGCCGTTCATTAATCCTGATGCCCTGCTTTTCCGCCTCATCAATCAGGTTAATGCAGACAATCACATTTTTCGTCATTTCTAAAACCTGCAGAGCAAGGTTAAAGTTTCGCTCTAAGGAAGTGGCATCGAGAACAACCAAGGTCACATCCGGTTTTTCGAACACGATATAATTACGGGCGACTTCCTCATCCTTTGAATTAGAAAATAGCGAGTACGTTCCCGGCAGGTCGATTAGATGAAAGGTTTTGTCTTTAAAAGGCACACTGCCTTGGGCTAGGGATACGGTTTTACCCGCCCAGTTGCCGGTATGCTGCCTTAATCCGGTTAATGCATTAAACAAGGTGCTTTTGCCGGTATTCGGGTTTCCCGCCAAAGCAATTCGATATTCATTCCCCATTTGAAACCAGCTCTCCTTCAATTTTCGCACTTTCTTCTTTCCTTAAGGCAATCGTCGTTTGCGCAACACGAAATGCAATCGGATCGCCAAGCGGGCTTTTCCGGACAACCTCTACCACCGCACCTGATACAAAGCCTAAATCTAATAATCTTCTTCTCATCACTCCATCAAGGTTGATGGAGGTTATTTTAATTAAGTTCCCCTTTTGACCATTTGCAAGTTTGATAATATTAGGCAAAGCCATTTCTCTTGCCCCCTTTTCAAAGTTTTTACCTGGTGCAACTTTTTGTTAATTATATGACAAAGATTCTGAATTTGTCATCATATTTGAAAAAAATTATTAAAAAAAGCACACCCATTGGATGTGCGCTACATAATCGTATAGTTGCTCCATTCTTCAGGAAGCAGCGAATGATAGGGCTGCTTGAGGAACCGGTCATCCACAAGGACGATTGTTCCTTGGTCAGACTCTGAGCGGATTAACCTGCCGCCTGCCTGCAGAACCTTGTTCATCCCTGGATAGACATAAGCATAGTTGTAGCCGCTTTTTCCACTACTGTTAAAATGGTCTTTAATCAGGTCCCGCTCAAAACAGAGCTGCGGCAAGCCGACCCCTACTACCATGACACCATTTAACCGGTCCCCCTTTAAATCAATTCCTTCCGAAAATATCCCGCCTAGGACGGCGAAACCGATCAAGGATTCCTTTGCATCAGGTTGAAATTCCTTTAAAAATGCTTCCCGATCGGCTTCTGTCATTCCCGTAGATTGAAGAAGTGTTTTCGTCTCGGAATCCTCTTCCTTAAACTGTTCATATACGCTCAGTAAATATTGATAGGACGGAAAAAAGATCAGCCAATTCCCGGGTCGATTTTTTATTAGGTTAACGATGGCTGCCACGATGGCACCCTTTGTATTCTCTCGATCACGATACCGCGTCGACAGGGGGTTAAGGTACACATCAGTCTGTTCTTTAGAAAAAGGTGATGGAATACTAACAGCATAATCCTCTTCGTCCCCTCCAAGCATGTCACGATAATAGGTCATTGGCGAAAGTGTTGCTGAAAAAAACACTTTAGAGCGGTAGCTTTTTCCCGTTTGTTTCAATAGTTTTGAAGGATCGATACAGAAAAGCTTCAGGATAACATCATTTTTATTTTTCTCCCCATATATCACAAAATGATCATCGAGCAGTTCTGAAATTTTTAAAAAGCTTTGCACAGTAAAGTAGGCATCGAGAAGGTTTGGGTGTGAATCTGCCTTAAGCAGTGGTTCACCATCTATTACAAACTGACGCAGCAGTTCTAATAAACTCTCATCCAAATTATTGATCACAAATTCTCTGTCATGTTCTTTTTTCAATGAAATGAACCATGAATTTACTTTACTTGTGATCTCAAAGAGTGACTTGTTCATTTCTTTGAATTCCTTTTTTAATTGCAAGAACCTATCTTTATTGATGGAGGCTGAAAACATCTCCCGCCCGCGGTCGACCAGGTTATGGGCCTCGTCCACCAGTAAGACCGTTGATTTTTTCTGCTCCTCAAATAACCGTTTCAGTGACACTTGCGGGTCAAAAATATAATTATAATCGCAAATCACGGCATCGACGGCATAAGCAAGGTCAATCGAAAATTCAAATGGACAGACCTTATGCTTGCGGGCGTATACCTCAATGACTTCCCGGGTCAGTCCCTGTTCATTGGCCAAGATATCAAGAACTGCACCGTTAATTCGATCGTAATAACCATGTGCAAATTCGCAATAGTCCTTTTGACAATTGGTTTCCTCTTTAAAGCAGACCTTATCCTTTGCGGTAATCGTAAGTGATTTTAAACAAAGGCCGCAGGAGCGCATTGTATCGAAAGCCTCCTCTGCTGTGGTCCTAGTAATCGTTTTGGCAGTTAGATAGAAAATCCTGTTCATCTGTCCTTCACCAATCGCCTTGACTGACGGAAACAGCGTTGAA
The DNA here is from genome assembly GCF_055381825.1 of Neobacillus sp. B24. Taxonomy (NCBI): domain Bacteria; kingdom Bacillati; phylum Bacillota; class Bacilli; order Caryophanales; family Bacillaceae; genus Neobacillus; species Neobacillus sp. B24. The sequence goes on from NZ_AP035777.1 coordinate 2,776,982, forward strand.
ATTGTCTTTCCGATTCCAGTCGGGGCTTTGGCAAATAGATTTTTCTTGTCTGTAATGGTTTTATACACCGTTCCGGCCAATTGCCGCTGTCCATTTCGATAGGCGGGAAATGGGAAAGATAGTTCTTTGGCTGTTGTGTTACGCTTCGTAAGGTGCTCCTGCTGCAGCCGGGCATAAGGGGCGTAACCTTTAACGACTTCAAACATAAAGTTCTCTAATTCATGCAGAGTAAACTTCTTTTTATAATACTTTTTCTGGTCGTATTCCGTATTGACGTATGTAAGCTGGACAGAAATATCGTGAAGCTCCTGCTCTTTGGCATAAATATAGGCGTAAACCTTTGCCTGAGCCCAGTGAACAGGATAGCCGTCTCCCTCCAACTGCTCCAATGGCAGCGAAAACGACTTGATTTCATCGATAATTACTTCTCCGTCTTGGAACAAAAGACCGTCGCAGCGGCCGTCAATGACAAAGTTCATTCCATCAAAAGGTATCTCTACGCTAAGATAAACTTCCTTTTGATCACCTTCATTATAAGTTTTCTGGATTTTTTGATGGGCCCGGGTTCCATCCACCAACGTTGATTGCGGCCGGAACCTGGAATCGATACTTCCGCTAGAATAAACGTATTCAACCAACGTCCGCACTGAAATCTGTATATCAGACATATCATGATCAACTCAGTTCACTAGAATATATGTTCTATTATAGCAAAAATAGTAACTTTATTTGCCATTTTGACTAGTTTATTTGCGAATTCCCAGTATTTATTTCTACATAGAAAAAAACTCCCCGTAAAGAGGAGTTATTATTCGCGAATTTGGCCCGTTCCCCGGACGATTGCTTTCGTTGTCGTAATGGCCTTCAGCCCCATCGGCCCGCGGGCATGCAGTTTTTGCGTGCTGATGCCAATCTCCGCTCCATATCCAAATTGTTCGCCGTCAGTAAACCGGGTCGAAGCATTATGATATAGCACAGCTGCGTCTACCGCTTGGAAAAATAACTGAACATTGTTTTCATCTTCAGAAATAATCGCTTCAGAATGCTTCGTGCCGTATTGATCAATATGTTCAATTGCATCTTTTACATCTCTAACAAGCTTTACTGCCAAAACTGGAGCTAAAAATTCCACTTCCCAATCCTCTTCAACCGCCTGTTGGACAAAAGAGTATTCCGCTGACAAAGCTTCATCTCCACGGAGTTCAACCCCACTATTGTGAAGTTCATTTAATAATTCTGCGGCACAAGGCCATTTCTCATGAATTAGAACTGTTTCCGCCGCGTTGCAAACCGAAGGACGCTGTAATTTTGCGTTAAGGACTATCGGAATGGCCATTTCTTTTTTGGCAGTTTCATCGATAAAGATGTGGCAGTTTCCCACCCCTGTCTCCAGAACAGGCACCGTTGCATTTTGTACCACAGATTGAATTAACCCTGCCCCGCCGCGCGGAATTAGTACATCCAAATATTGATTCAGGCGAAACATCTGTGAGGCAGTCTCACGGCGTGTATCTTCTAACAGTTGAACAGCATCTGCAGGTATAGCCGTATCTTCAAGCGCTGTACGCATCACCCTTACAAGTGCTTTGTTCGAGTTTAACGCCGAGGTGCTGCCGCGTAACAGCACGGCATTGCCTGCCTTTAAACAAAGGGTTGCCGCATCAACTGTTACATTCGGACGTGCTTCATATACCATCCCAATGACCCCAAGCGGGACACGGATTGTCTCGATTTGCAGACCATTTGGCCGCTCCCAAGCTTCAATCATCTCGCCAATTGGATCTTCTAACCCGATAACCTGATAGATTCCATCAACAATTTGATCAATTCTTTCTGGAGTCAGGAGAAGGCGGTCCAACAGTGATTCTGACAAGCCATTTTCCTTTCCCGCCGTGAGGTCCTTTTGATTTTCTTGTAAAATAAACTCTTTTTCTGAAGAGATTCCCTCAGCCATCACTGCCAACGCTTTGTTTTTTTCTCCGCTGGACAGCATTGCTAACTTCTTTGAAGCAGCCTGTAATTTTCTCGCTTTTTCCACCAATTCCGTCATTCTCTTCACTCCTCTCTTAATGTCACCCAATTATCCCGATGAATTACTTCCGCGCGATGATTAATTGAAAAGGCCTTCGATTGTTCACTCGGCAGTCCCTTTACTTTTGTTAAATCGTGTGCTGAAAAATATACCTGGCCTTTGCCAATGGTTTTTCCTTTTTGATTGCGGACTTCAACAACGTCCAAGGCATTAAACTGACCGATAACATTGGTTACCCCCACTGGAAGCAGACTTTTTCCCTTTTGAACAATGGCCATTTCTGCGCCGTCATCGATTTCAACTACACCCTCAACATGTGAATGATAGGCAATCCATTGCTTTCTCATTTGCATTTGTGTTTGGAACGGTCCGCCGACGTACGTGCCATCCCCTTTGCCAGCCAATATATCCACCAATTTTTCCTTGCCTGCCCCGGTCCCGACAAAGACGCTGACACCAAGAGATAGTGCCTTTTTGGCGGCCAGCAGTTTGGATTTCATGCCGCCCGTCCCAACAGAGCTGCCGCTGTCTCCGGCTGCTGCAAGCATAGTTTCTGATACTTCCGGGATAAAATTGTACTTCTTGGCATTTGGCGAAACTCTTGGGTTCCCATCATAAATCCCGTTTACATCCGTTAGGATGATAAGCGCATTCGCATGCAGAAATCCGCTTACCAGTGCCGACAGCATGTCATTGTCGCCGAACGTCAATTCATCAATAGCGACAGAATCATTTTCGTTAATAATTGGCACAACTCCCCGATGGAGCAACTCCGCCATCGCCGAATACAAGTTTTGGAAACGCTGTTGGCTGTAAAAATCCTCTTTTGTTAGCAGGATTTGTGCAGGAACCATTTCATATTTTTGAAACAGCTGATTATAATGCTGCATTAACAGCCCTTGGCCCACAGCCGCAGCCGCTTGTTTCCCGGCAACACTTTTCGGACGTGAAGGATAGCCGAGTGCTCCAAATCCGGCTGCAATGGCCCCGGAGGAAATGAGAATGACATCATGTCCCTGTTTTTTTAATTGTGCAAGCGCCTCGACATGGTCTTGCATTTTTTCAGCTGATATTGTTCCCGATGCTGTAGTAAGCGAGCTGCTGCCGATTTTTACAACCACCAATTGTTTCTTCATCTGTAACCCTTCTTTTTTAAAAAATAAAAAACGACCTTTCTGTCCTTATAAACAAAGGACGGAAAAGTCGTTCCGCGGTACCACCTTATTTGATGCCATGCACCCACTTTAACCCATAACGCGGGAGGACGGCTTATGTTTACATAAGCAGTTTGATCAGGGCAGGTTCTATCTTTTTTCCATGAGAAACCTTGCAGCCACGGGTTTCACTCTCTGGCATGTTCCAAAAATTTACTAGTCCCATACTGTTACATTTTCAATTTTATTAATTATCTATAGAAAATCGGTAAAAGTCAATAGAGTTTTTTGAAAATTTAATTTAAAATAAAATAGGAGCTAACCGATATACCTCGATTAGCTCTTCCAATTATATCATTGATTTGCTTTTTTCACCCATTCAGCCACTTGAACTGTGCGCTTGGCCTGGTGCTTGACAGTAGCCTGAACATCTTCAATCATTTTTCCGTTCTGGTCAACTGTGACACTTGTTCCGTATGGGTTACCTCCAGAACTGAAGATGACCGGATCGGTGTAGCCAGGTGCGGCGACAATGGCTCCCCAGTGATACATCGTGGTGTATAGGGATAAAATGGTCGCTTCTTGACCACCGTGCGGATTTTGGGCTGATGACATGGCACTAACCACTTTATTTACTAGCTTACCATTAAACCACAGGCCGCCAGTTGTGTCCAAGAATTGTTTCATTTGTGACGGCATATTTCCGAATCGGGTTGGAACACTGAAAATGATTGCGTCTGCCCATTCAAGGTCATCCAATTTCACTTCAGGTACATTGGCAGTTGCCTCAACATGTGCTTTCCAGGCTGGATTTCCTTCAATAGCAGATTGTGGAGCGAGTTCAGGTACTTTTAATATTTTCACTTCGGCCCCTGCTTCTTTCGCGCCTGCTTCCGCCCACTGGGCTAATTGATAATTTGTTCCACCCATACTGTAATAGATAATAGCCAATTTTACATTTGTCATCACTTGTGTCTCCCTTTCCTTAGAAGTACCAAATAGTTTGTCAAATAACCCCATTAGTTATCACCACCGAATATAGCTTTTACAAGTAACGAATATTTATGCAAAAAAAAATGGAAAACCAATCATGGCTTTCCATTTACATTTTTGGATTTTATGACACTAAAAATCGTTGAAGGCTTAAATAAAATAGCTGCTGAGCTTTTCAAATTCATGACTTTAACAAAATCTTGATAAATAGGCCGATTCATAGCCGAAAGCTGAAAAATCCGTTTCACGTACCATTGTTGGAAGCTTAGGCCAAAAGGCTTCTTGCCTTTAACCCCAGGATAGCGGAAGTCCTCACATAAAACCATCATCCAAACCGGGGCGACAACTCTAGCCAATTTCTTTTGTAATTTTTTCAGAGTGCCCTGTTGTTGGCTTTTTGAAAAATACTCTCTTACCGCCAATGCTTCCAGTGCCGCAATACTCATCCCTTGTCCGAACACTGGATCAATCCGGCATACGGAATCACCCGCAACGAGAAGGACATTCGGAAGTTTGATTTTATCAAACCGGCGCCATTTAATCTGAGGAACTTTAAAAATTTTCGTTTCAGAAAGGGAGGCTGCATTTACTAGCTCTTGATGGATATCAGGCAGCGGCAGCTTGGCTGCCTGTTGGATAAAGCCTTGCTCACTGTTCACGTCTGCTGGATTCAAGCTATTCAAATAACCGTTTAGTGTCACAATATACTTATTTTCCTCCACCATAGAGAGGGTACCTCCGAGCATTTGATTGGGAGGCTCAGGATAAAGGATTTTAATCTTAAAATCCCTGGGTTGTTCCGACAATTTAAATTGTCTTGTCGCATAACAAAGCCCGATATCCACTGTTTCTTCCGGAACAGATATAGCTTGCTTTTCCAACCATGCTTTCGTAAGAGAGCTAGACCCACTCGTATCAATGACAATGTCGGCCTTTAGTAGTCTTGATTCATTGTTTTCTAACACCTCTACGCCGGTTATCACATTCTTATCAGATTGATAGGTATATGCTAGCACTTTGACGCCATATGTATAGTGGATATTCTCAATATGATCTACTCGTTCCTGGACATACGATTCCAGCAATGGTCTTGTTTGTAGCAATGTTGTGTCGGTACCTTTAAACCGTAGTTTCCATACTCCATGATGAAACCAAGCCAAATCTTGAGTCGAATTGATTAAATTCGAACCTCGGGAAACCATATCCTGTTTAAAGCCAGGGAACAACGTCTCAAGCGCATGATCACCAGCAAACAGCAGTGCATGAATATGATGCCCCTGAGATACTCCAGGCCGGACCTTACTCGTGTTTTGATCTTTCTCTAAAATTTGTACTCTATCAAAATAGGGTGAGATGGCAGCAGCTATTAACTTTCCGGCCATTCCCCCGCCAATGATGATTGCAGTTTGATGATTCAACTTCTATAACCCCTCTTTATCCGTTTTTTTGCCATGACTAGTTTATCATATTTTTCGACATACGAAAGATTTAAATAGAATAGGATGGGTAATATCAAGGGGAATTTTTAAAAAGAAAAGGAGTAACAGTGGATGGAAAATAAAAAAAGATTATGGATTTATGCCATCATTGGGATGTTAACTACCATTGTAGTGTTAGCGTTTGCTCGCTTGTCCTACGGAATCATTCTTCCGTTTATGAGGGATGGACTGTCACTTACATATAAAGAGGCGGGCTTTCTTGGAACAACCACGTCATTTGGATATTTATGCACGTTAATTTTTGCTGGGATTCTTGCGTCCAAATGGGGAGCAAAGAGAACTGTTTTATTGGGAATTTCCCTTGTTACGATTGGCCTAACTGGACTTTCTTTTACTACAGCATTTTCGGTTGCATTTTTGTTTATGCTGTTACTGGGAATTGGGACATCTTTTACCTTTACCCCATTAATTTCTTTGCTAGTTGGCTGGTTTCCCCAGAAAAAAGGCTTTTTAATTGGTCTGGCAACTAGCGGTGCAGGGATTGGCATTTTGTTTGCCGGCATAATCATTCCCTATTTAAATAGCCTTAACAGTGAAAATGGCTGGAGATATGCCTGGGGGATTTACGCTGCCATTGGCTTGATGGTAATATTATTGACTTTCATTTTTATAAAAAATCCGCCAAATGATTTCTCCCCTGGAGAGCAAACGCAACGTTCCTCCGCAAAAGAAATCTATAAAAATCCAAAAGTGATCAACATTGGCCTTATTTATGGAGTTGTCGGAATTACTTATATCGTCCAGGCTGTTTTTATCATGAGTTATATGATTGAATCAGGAGTACAAGTGAAATTTGCGGGACAACTGATGGCATTAAACGGAGTATTGTCCATCTTTGGCGGACCTATTTGGGGAGCTATTTCCGATAGAATTGGGCGGAGAACTTCGTTAATTATAACGATGGCTCTTACAATGGTATCGATGATTTTGCCTGTTCTGCTTCCTTCTATTATCGGCTTTACCATTCATATTATCGTGTTAAGTTGTACCTCGACAGGGCTATTTACGCTCACTCAGGCCTCTAGCATGGATTATGTCAAACCGGCTGATATTCCCATTGCCTTTAGTTATGTTACGTTTTATTTTGCGGTTGGACAATTAATTGGTCCTGCCATCGCCGGGTGGTTCATTGAGGACTTGGGCGGGTTTAAAACGGCCTTTATTTTCTTAACTGTTTGTTTGGCACTGGGTCTCTTGTTAACGCTAAGAGTGAGAAATTCAGGACAAAATCATGCCGAATCGTCGCCCATTAAAGCTGAATTGAATGAACATGCCGCACCATAAAATTGAAAAACCCGCCAATCGGCGGGTCCTCTGGATAGGAAGCATTGTGTTTGACGCATTTATTATGGTCTAATTCCGTGTCGTGAAGGTCCGAGCTGCTGAGGCAGCAGCGCATAGGCGTCCTTTACCCACTCACATAGGAGTGGCCGTGTCTCCCTAGGGTCAATTATTTCTTCAATTCCGAATGCTTGTGCTGTGCGGAATGGTGAGCGGACAGCTTCCATGCGTTGCAGCAAGTCGTTTAGCAGGGCATCCGGGTTGTCACTAGCTTCAAGCTCTCTTCGATAAGCCACTTGGACGCCGCCTTCAAGCGGCAGTGAGCCCCAGTCACCCGACGGCCACGCATATCTGAGATTCAGCCGATGACCATTGGTCATTCCGGCACCTCCGACCCCGAATACTCTGCGAAGAATAATTTCAACCATTGGAACCTTTGCTTGATAAATCGCAGAAATGGCGCGGACTCCTTTGCGGATAGTGCCTTTCTTTTCCGATGGCAGACCGATAACCATGCCGGGCTGGTCGACGAGATTGACTATTGGCAGATGGAAAGTCTGGCAAAGATCGACGAACCGCTCCAGTTTTTCCGAGCTTTCAGCGGTTAATCCTCCCCCGTTAATGTAAGGGTCTGAGGCTAGAACCCCTACTGGGTGCCCGTCCAGTCTTGCAAAACAAGTAAGGGTTCCACCCCCGTAATACCGTCCCATTTCAAAAATCGAACCTTGGTCAAAAATCATGGGGAGTAGTTCGCGGATTTTATAAGGTACGCGGCGATTTTTTGGAATAAAGGAAATTAGCTTTTCCTCCTTCCGAATGGCATCATCTTGGGATGACGATACTGGTGGAAGCTGCCACACATTTGAGGGCAAGTAGGATAAAAAGGTACGAATTTGCTGGAACGCCTCTTCCTCGGACTTCGCGATATTGTCCACTGCTCCGCTTGAGCGATGAACTTGCACCCCTCCGAGTTCCTCTTTCGTTAAATTCTGCCCCATTCCGTATTTTACTACGGGCGGACCAGCGACAAACAGCTGAGAGGTTTCTTCAATCATGATTGAAAAATGTGCGGCAGCGACCCTTGCTGCACCAAGGCCTGCCACAGAGCCTAAACAGGCTGCTACTACGGGCACCCGCTCCATATTTGCGACCACGTAGTCCCATGCTGGGTTTACTGGAACGTATGTATAACCCTCAGTATCGAGGAATTTCACACTCCCGCCGCCGCCCGTGCCATCGACAAGGCGAATGATGGGGAGTTGGAGATCATGTGCCATTTGTTCAGCATATACCTGCTTGCGGAAGATGGCCCCGTCCGCCGCCCCGCCTCTTACAGTGAAATCATCCCCCCCAACTACCACTTTGCGCCCATTGACTCGTCCAGTCCCGAGGACGAAGTTTGCCGGGGTAAAATCAATGATTTCACCTTGTTCGTTATACTTTGCTTTTCCCGCCAAGGCGCCGGTCTCATGAAACGAATCCGGGTCAAGCAGTTTTTCGATTCTCTCCCTTACTGTAAGACGGCCTTGTAATTTATGTTTGTTTACCCGTTCCTCGCCGCCCATTTTTCTCGCCAGTTCTTCACGGCGGCGCAATTCTGCAATTTCTGGTTCCCAGGTCATGGTGGATAATACCTCCTTTGATTTAATTTTTTCTGAATTTTCAATATATAAGTATTATAATAGATTCCTTTTCCAACCACAATGATACATCTGGATTAATCTGGATTCCCCCCAATTAAAAAAGAAGCAGTTATAACCCTATCGGCTACAACTGCCTCTACTTCTATTTATTTAATTTTCTCAAGTGATTCTGTTAGTGTTTTCACCATAAAGTTCAGGTCCTTCTGCTCAATGGATAACGGCGGCGATAGTGTCAGCACATTGTTAAAGCCTGCGACTGTTGCGCCATTTTTACCGATTATAACGCCCTGATCCTTGCAGTTGGCGATAACCTGATTGACTAAACGAACATCCAGTGGTTCTTTGGTCGCTTTGTCCTTCACCAATTCTATCCCAACCAACAGCCCTTTGCCACGGACATTTCCGACATATGGATGGTCCTTAAGCAGGTTGGTAAGATCATTTAATAGCTGTTCACCTAAATCTTTTGAACGATCAAATAGCTTTTCTTTTTCCATGATTTCAAGGTTTTTTAACGCCAAAGCACAGGCTGCTGGATTGCCGCCAAATGTATTGACGTGGCGGAAATAATCATATTCCTCCGTTCCCTTAAAAGCTTCATAGATTTCCTTGCGAACAGCGGTTGCAGATAGTGGTAAATAGGCGCTCGTAATCCCTTTTGCCATTGTGATAATATCCGGTTTGACACCATAATTCATAAACCCGAATGGTTTTCCAGTCCGGCCGAAGCCACAAATGACTTCATCGACTACCAATAGTGCACCATGCTTTTCGCAAACCTGTTTCGCTGCCTGCATATACCCATCAGGCGGAACAAGGATGCCGCCGCCGGTAATAATTGGCTCCATAATTAGTGCGGCAATGGTCTCACTGAGTTCCCACGTCATCGTTCTGTCGAGGTCTTGGATAGACGACAAATCCATCGGGTCCGCTACGTTTGTATCATCGCGGTAGGAATCCGGCGGTGCCACATGAACGAAGCCTGGTGCGAGCGGCTCGTATTTATATTTGCGTTGGGCCTGACCGGTTGCCGCAAGTGCCCCGTACGAGTTACCGTGGTACCCGCGGTAACGGGAAACGATTTTATAGCGGTTGTGCTCCCCTTTTTGCTGATGGTATTGCCGGGCGATTTTAAAGGCAGTCTCATTGGCTTCAGAACCGCTGTTTGAGAAAAAGATGACGTACTCGTCACCGAGCATTTCATTTAGTTTTTCTGCTAGTTTAATAGCCGGCACGTGGCTCTGGGTAAGTGGAAAATACGCCATTTCCTTTAATTGTTCATAGGCTGCCTCGGCAAGTTCCGTTCTCCCGTAGCCAATATTGACACACCAAAGTCCAGCCATACCATCCAAATACCGACGTCCATCCACATCGGTTATCCAAGACCCCTCGGCCTTCTCTGCCACAATCGTAGCCTGCGGGCTATGAGGCCTCATCGCATGCCAAACGTACTTATCATCCTTATTAAGCAATGTATCCTGGGAACGATCCGTTTGGACCATAACCATCCCTCCAATTCTAGTAATTGGGTAATGGTGCCTTACACTATTCGTATGCTCATAATACTCGCTTCAGTGCCTGACACCATTAGCTACCTTACCAACTTTCTTATGCATTAAACCCTTAACGCTAAATCTAGGCGTCGAAGCGGGAGGTGATCATTTTCTTTCTGGTGTAGAAGTTGACACCATCTTTGCCGTTGACGTGCATGTCGCCGTAGAAGGAGTCTTTCCATCCGGAGAATGGGAAGAAGGCCATGGTGGCTGGAACACCGACGTTAATTCCAAGCATGCCGGCATCGGCTTCTTCACGGAACTGCCGGATTGCTTTGGCATTGTTAGTGTAGATAGTCGCGCCATTTCCATATCTGGACTTGCGAATGTACTCCAAGCCCTCATCTAGGTCCTTCGCACGCAGAAGGCTTAAAACCGGCGCGAAAATTTCATCCCTTGCTATCGTCATGTCCGGTGTAACATGGTCAAAAATAGTCGGACCAAGAAAGTTGCCAGCTGTATGTTCATCTATCTCCTTGCGGCCGTCTCTAATCAGTTCAGCCCCCTCTGCCACACCTTTATCGATGTAGCCCAACACCTTTTCACGGTGCTCCTTGCGGATTACCGGTGTTAACAGCACTTCCTCATCCATTCCATTTCCGATAATCAACTCATCCGCTTTTTTCTTTAAAGCCTGCACAAACGGCTCATTATCACCGACAACCACTACCGCACTACAGGCCATGCAGCGCTGGCCGGCACTGCCAAAAGTAGAGCTGATAATATGCTGAACCGCTTTATCCATTTCGGCATCAGGCATGACGATATGATGATTTTTCGCACCCGACAGTGCCTGAACTCGTTTTCCTTCAGCGGCTGCGCGCTCATACACATATTTGGCGACTGGCTGGGAGCCGACGAACGAAATCGCAGCAATATCTTTGTGCTCAAGAAGGCCATTTACAACGTCATGCGCACCGTGGACTACATTCAATACTCCCTTTGGCGCCCCTGCTTCTGAAAACAACTCTGCTAATCTATTTGCTAAAATTGGCGTTCGCTCAGATGGCTTAAGGATAAATGTGTTTCCGCATGCGATTGCCAGCGGGAACATCCATAATGGCACCATCATTGGGAAATTAAACGGCGTAATTCCTCCGACCACACCTAGCGGATAACGGAACATTTCCGAATCAATGTCTTCGGCTATGCCGGACAATGTTTCGCCCATCATCAAGGTTGGGGCACCGCAGGCAAATTCCACACATTCGATCCCGCGCTGCACCTCGCCATATGCCTCCTTGAAAGCCTTGCCATTTTCTTGAACGATCAAGCGCGCTAATTCCGCGTGATTTTCGGTTAACAGCGTATGATATTTATAAAAAATCCTTGCTCTTTTTGGCACCGGAACGTTTCTCCATGACTTAAACGCTTCCTTTGCTGCGGCAACGGCCAGACTCACATCCTCCTTGGAGCTGACTGGCACTTTTGTCAACAGAACGCCTGTTGCCGGATTAGGAACATCCAATGTTTGGCTGCTTAAAGCGTTGATCCACTCTCCGTTTATAAAATTCTTTAAGACGACAGTATCACTTTTCGTTACACTCATCCTTGAACCTCCTTATTGTAAGATTTCTATTCTCATTATCTCTAATTCTAAATAAACAATCATTAGACACAATGTTAAATGGAGCCTGTTAGTTCTTAAACACGTTGAAATGCTTATTACCGAACCTGCCCCATCCTCCCAGGCTGTGATGCCGTTAAATAATCATGCACCAGCAGCATAAATTCAATTGCCACCCGTTTTTCCCGCTCCATAAAATCCTCGCCGAGCAGGTTCTCCAGCTTTTGAAGCCGGTGGTAAAGGGTCTGCCTGACAATATAAAGCTTATTAGAAGTCTCCTGTTTTGACCCGTTGCACTCCAAATAGGCTTTTAACGTTTCTAGCAGCTTGGCGTTGTATTTTTGATCATACTGAATGACGGGCTGAAGATACTCCGCTGCCAATTCCTGCAGATCGGTGTACTTGCTTAACTGGGAAATCAGCCGGTACAAATGCAAATCCTCATAAAAGTAATAGCTTTGCTGATGGCTCATTTTTTGCTGAATCCTCAGCGTCTCCTTCGCGGTCTGATAGCTTTTATGTATTTCGCTAAGAGATTCTGAGAACTTTCCAGCAGCGATGATGAATTTGGCCGAGCCCTGCTTACGGATAAACTCAGATTCCTCAATGGACACAATCGCTTTCTTAATTCGTTCCTTCAAATTCTTTTTTGCACGATTGTTTAATAGGATAAACGTTAGCTCATTTCTTTTTTCAACAAAAAACACCGTAAACCCATTTTGTTCAAAAACCGAACGAAACAACAGCTTGAGATACGTACTATCAGGAATTGATTTTTCCCTCACTGGAAACAGCTTTGTAATCAGGACAGCGGCCTCACAGCCTTTTGCCTTACAGCCATTTTCAGACAAATATTCATAAATATCCTCAAGTGTATGTTCGCCGGCAAGCCAGCCCTGCAGCCATTCAAACTCTTCGGCCCGCTTCTTTTCCTCAACATACATTTCCCTTAATAAATGCTGGGCCAGCGCAGTTGCGGTCCGGTCCAGTATTAATAAATCGTATTCGCTGATAGGGATATCCTCCGAATAAATGCTTAATTCGGCAAATTCCTGACCAAATAGAAAAATGGGGGCAACAGCCATGTGCTCGCTGGACTGTTTTTTTGCAAGTTGTTCAATGATAACCTCCTGATCTTGGTGATTGATCTCGGGTACAAATTCATACTCCTGATTTTTAAGTCTGAAGATAATTTGAACGTCCAGGGCTGAAAAAATAAACTGCAGGATATCCTCATAGCTTTCAATCGTCAACAGACGTTTATTTAAGCTCTGCGAATAATTCTCCAAATCGGATATCTTCTTGTATTGTTGATTGATAATGACAGAATGAATATCCTGGGTGATTTCAACAAACGGAACCTCCTGTTGAAAAATAATAATCGGGAACTTGTGGTGATTAGCGAGTTCAATTACTTCCTCAGGAATATCGGTAATATAAGTCCCAAGCTCAATGCACAATCCAGCGGCTTTTGTCTCAATAAATTCCTCCACCATCGATGCAAAAAGAAGAGGCTTATCCTTCCATGCTACACCTGTGGACAAAATGAGCTCCTGTCCTTTTAAGAGATTGCGAATACTCGTCACTTCGACGACATGAACCCACTTGACAATACGGTCAATGCCGTCATGACCAGCAATAATCGCAGCATTTTCAAAGTGTTGTCTCTTTAAAACATCCAGGACTTTCAATTGGAATAGTTCTTTCATAGAATTTATCTCCTTGGAAAAATCACCGGAAAAGGATTGGATACTGGGCCAATCCTTTTCCGCAATTTACACCCCTTGATTTTGCTTGATTAGCAGACTGGAAAAATATTTCCGGGCATTGGCATTTCCAATCAATAAGGTTTCGATGACGTTTCCATTCGGATGAACGAAATCTACCGTTGCCCCATCCAAGTGCTCCTTTACAGCGGAAATCTTGTAACCTTTTTGAATTAAGTAATCAATCTTATCCCGTTCTGCCAAAAATTGCTGGTGCTCTGACACGTAAACCTCACCTCATATCTCTAATATAAATCTAGATTTTCCGGCATCTTCTCAACAGCGGGTTCAAACACCAGTTCATCCTCAATGACCCAGTCACGTCCAACCGAAATACCCAAATATTTATCATCGCTCGGGTCGTCTAGTTCCGCTTGGCGATACTTGTTAAACCACCAATATTTAGCCAGAACATAATATACTGCGGCACCGATTAAAAAGCCGACCACAAACCCATATTCCGGAACAAAATAAGAAGCAACCCCGCCGATAATCCAAGCGATAAACCCGGCAATATTGACACCGCCCATATATCGATACTGGCCTTGGTCCTCATATAATTGCGGTACATTGACTCTTCTTTTTCGAATTAAATAGTAATCCGCAAACAGGATGCCAACGATGGCCGATAGTATTCCTCCGACAAATAAAAGGAATGGAATAATAATCCCGAATAGTTCCCAGGGCTGAACTACCGTTCCTACGATACCGGCCGTAATCACGCCGGCCCAGAATGGAAACTTCGGCCCGCCGACGTTTGAAAAAATAGTAGCAGCCGGTACTACGTTTGCTGCTGTATTCGTTGACCACTGTGCTAAAACGATCATTAATAATAAAATGGCAAGAATAAAGCCGCCAGCAGCCTCCTGAAGGGCAACAACAGGATCATAGTTCAATACAGCAATATAAGAGACCGCTCCGATGATAATCATAAATGTCTGGGTTAATGGCATGGCGACAAGGTTGCCAATCAATGAACCTTTATTTCGTTTAAACCAGTTATTTTCATTGGCCGGCGCCTTGATATACCGGGAAATCGATGGTATATCGGCACTTAACGTGGCCCAGAATCCCATATTAGCAAAAATAACCACTAGAAATGCAGTAAACGCTGCACCACCTGTTACTGGCGACTCCACCCAGCTCCATACATCCCTGCCAGCGGCGGTAGCCTGGTCTGACAATGATACATACATCCACAAGGAGATAATCAATATAACCGGAGCAGCCATGTCCGCAAACCGCTCGATCGATTTAATCCCCAACGCAGTATTCACCAATTGAACAATGGCAAATATGAAAAAGCAGACAAACCAATTGTCAAAGCCAAATAAAATATTTAGAATACCGTTCATTGCTGTTGCCCCAAAATACGTATTAATCCCAAACCACATGGAAGCCGTTACACCGCGAGTAATCGAAGGAATATGGGTGCCAATGGTCCCAAACGGTGCCCTCATATAAACGGGAAAGGACAATCCATGTTCAATCCCAATATCCGCAATCAACGAGATAAAAAATCCAATTGCCAGACTTCCAATTACTGTAGCTAGGATCACCCAAGGCAAAGATAATGTCATGACACCAGACCCGCCAATGGCAAAGGTGGCCAGCACGACAACCATTCCCACCCACATAAACGAGTAACCTAAATTGGTTATTTTCCGATCCTTCTGGTGGATGGGCAATAAATCCGGTGATTTTAAATGGCTTTTTTTCATATGAACACTCCATTTCGGTTTAAATTTCTATAAATCCAAAGATCCATACAACCGACATCAACGGACATTCATCAAGTGCAATTGCCGAGAGGCCCGGCAATTGCAGGAGTGGTTCATCAAGAAGCGTGGGTGCACAAGGATGCTCAAACTAGATTGATAGGGTTTGATTTTGGGTAAACTGTGTATTAGTGTTATATTTCGCCCGCTTCAAATATTGACCGGCGCCAGGCTTGCCGACAAACTGTTTATCCCGGACAACGTATTCACCGCGAACCAACACAGAAACCGGTTCACCAGTTACCTTCATTCCCTCGAAGGCATTATAATCGACAGCCATATGATGTGTTTCCGCCGAAAGTACCCGTTCGACATTCGGATCAAAAATGACCAGATCGGCATCGGCCCCAACAGCAATGGTACCTTTATTCGGAAATAACCCAAATAGTTTCGCTGCCCGTGTCGAGGTAATGTCTACAAACTGATTAAGAGTAATTCGTCCCTTCTTCACCCCCTCGGAGAATAAAATCGTTAGCCGATCTTCGATAATAGGACCGCCATTCGGAATTTTCGTGAAGTCATCACGGCCCAAATCTTTCTGACCTTTAAAATCGAAGGAACACTGGTCAGAACCCAGCGTTTGCAGCTGGCCGCTCTTGAGTGCGTTCCACAGCGCTTCCTGGTTCCATTTTTCACGGAGCGGCGGCGACCAGACATACTTCGCTCCTTCGAAGTTCGGTTTTTCCAAATAGCTTTGATCAAGCACCAGGTATTGCGGACAGGTTTCGCCCCAAACATCATAGCCTTTGGCCCTTGCCTCAGCGATTTTTTCCGCAGCATCGGCACATGAGACATGGACGACATATAATTGTGAATTGGCCAGTCCCGTAAATCTAGCGGCACGGCCAGTAGCTTCCCCTTCCAGTTCCGGCGGTCTTGTCAGCGCATGATAAATCGGCTCGGTATTACCCTCGGCCAGTGCCTTTTTCGTTAAGAAATCAATGACATCTCCGTTTTCGGCATGAACCATGACCAAAGCCCGGAGATCCCTGGCAGTGACCAGCGTTTTGAACAAGGTTTCGTCGTCGGCCTGAAACACGTCTTTATAGGCCATAAATACTTTAAAGGAGGTGATTCCTTCTTCATCAATTACCTGAGGCAGTTCCCCTAGAACTTTATCATTAATTTCACTGATCATCAGATGGAAGCTATAATCAATGACAGCTTTATCCTTTGATTTCTCGTGCCAGGTTTGGATTGCATTTTTCAACGGTTCGCCCTTATTGGTTAAGCAGAAATCAATAATCGTTGTTGTTCCGCCAAACGCTGCGGCAATCGTGCCTGATTCAAAATCATCCTTTGTGACGGTTCCCCCAAATGGCATATCCAAATGGGTATGCGGGTCGATTCCTCCTGGAAAAACTAGACAGCCTTTGGCATCAATCACGTCTGCACCAAGCACCGAAAGAGTACTTCCAATTTGCGTGATTTTTCCATCTTCAATTAAAATTTCGCCTTGAAACGTGTCAGTTGCGGTAACAATTGTTCCATTTTTAATAATTTTCTTCATCCTTACATACCTCCTAATCTATTACTTTGAAACATCTATTTTGCAATCAACTGCTGCATTTATCACTGCTTGGCGCTCGTTCCAGGTCATTGGCGGCAGTTCATTTGGAACTTCAATCATGTCAATGGCGCCATCGACCGGGCATACAATGGAGCAGAGGTTACAGCCAACGCAATCTTCTTCACGCACCCTCAGATAGCTTTTTCCATTATTATCGGTCAACATGTCGATACATTGATGTGAGGTATCCTCACAGGCGATATGACATTTATTGCAGTTAATGCAAACATCCTTATTAATTCTCGCTACTATGTTGTAATTTAAATCCATGTCACCCCAGTCGGAGTACTTAGGAACCGATTTGCCAATTATGTCGGAAACTGCAGTTATTCCCTTTCTGTCGAGATAGTTGTTTAAACCCTCAATCATATCCTCAACAATTCGGAAACCATGGTGCATGGCTGCAGTACAAACCTGGACACCGGTTGCACCCATCAGCATAAATTCAACGGCATCCTGCCAGTTGGAGATTCCGCCAATTCCGGATATAGGCACATTAATATGCGGACTTCTGGCACATTCAGCGACCATGTTCAATGCGATTGGCTTGACTGCCGGTCCGCAATAGCCGCCGTGAGCTCCTTTACCGGCCACATGCGGAATCGTGTTCCACGTATCAAGGTCCACACCCATCAAACTATTGATGGTATTAATCATACTGATGGCATCGGCGCCACCATTGCAGGCCGCTTCAGCAGTAGCCGTAATATCAGTGATATTCGGTGTCAGTTTGACAATCACCGGAGTTTTTGCAGCTTCCTTAACCCAATACGTTTGTTTTTCAACTAACGATGGGACCTGCCCGGATGCAGAACCCATACCGCGCTCAGCCATGCCATGCGGACAGCCGAAATTCAATTCAAGGCCATCGACGCCGACATCCTCGACCCGCTTGACGATTTCATGCCATTTTTCCTGCTTTGGTTCGACCATTAGCGAGGCAATTATGGCGTGATTAGGAAACTTCTTTTTCGTCTCATAGATTTCTTTTAGGTTCACGTCTAAGGGACGATCAGTAATCAATTCAATATTGTTAAAGCCGGCTACCCGCTGTCCGTTAAAGTTTATTGCAGCAAATCGTGATGTTACATTTAAAATCGGATCCCCCAACGTTTTCCAGACTGCACCGCCCCATCCGGCTTCAAAGGCTCGCTGCACCTGATACCCGGAATTGGTTGGCGGTGCTGACGCCAGCCAAAATGGATTGGGTGACTTAATTCCTGCTAGATTGATCCTTAAATCAGCCATTTTCTTTCCCCCTTTTAATTAACACTTTCAACGGTACAGTATTGTTTATGAATGGCGTAGGCCACATCTTTTCCTTGCTGAGCAGCACTTACGACCATCGCGTCCCCTTTTCCTTTGCCGAAAATCACATCGCCACAGGCGAATATTTTTGGATTGGATGTTTGAAGTGTGATAGGGTCAACCTTAACGACTCCTCCGTTATGCTCAACGCCCAAATCGTCAATTAACCCGAGATGCCTTGATTGTCCGATTGCTTTGATTACGGCATCTACCTGAATCACATGCTCCGACCCTTCCACAGTAACCGGCCTGCGCCGGCCATCACTTTCCGGATCACCAAGATTCATCTTCACACACTGTATTCCAGTTACTTTTCCATTTTCATCACCAATAATCATCTTAGGCGCTGTTAACCAGCGGAATTCAACACCATCCTGCTTGGCAAATTCATACTCAAACTCATAGGCTGTCATCTCTTCCGCTGTTCTGCGGTATAGTATCTTAACGTTTTCTGCTCCCAAACGTACTGAACAGGTAGCCCCGTCAATAGCGGTATTTCCTGCCCCGATGACAACTACCCGTTTTCCGACAAAATTCTGAGATAGCGCACCGTCTTTGGTTGATTTCACAAATTCAATGGCATCGTACACTCCATCCAGATCCTCGCCGTAAATGCCGAGATTTGGTACTTGCCCCATCCCAACGGCAAGAACAATATGGTCAAACCCTTCTAATAATTCCTGTACAGAAATATCTTTGCCAACAACAGTGTTGGTCTTGATCGTGACATTTAATTTCTTGACCTGGTCAACCTCCCAGAACGAGATTCGCTGCGGCAAGCGGAACGAAACAATTCCATATGTGTTTAAGCCGCCGGCCTTATGAGCTGCTTCAAAAATGGTGACAGCATAGCCGAGTCGTGCCAGCTCGCGGGCAGAGGATAATCCTGCAGGGCCGCCGCCAATCACGGCAACTTTACGGCCATTGGGTTCTCCCGGCTCAAAAAGGGTACTATCGTTGTGGATGGCCCAATCTGTCGCATAACGCTGCAGATTGCCAATCATAATGGGTTTAGTGGAACGATTTAACACGCAAGCTCCCTCACAGAGCTCCTCTGTTGGGCAAACGCGTGAGCAGCTGGCCCCGACCGGGTTGGAAGACATGATGGTTTTAGCAGATCCGAGTATATTTCCTGAGGCGATTTTTTTAATAAAGGTCGGGATATCAATACCTGTCGGACAGGCTTTGATACACGGGGCGTCATAACAATAGAGGCAGCGATTGGATTCTTCCAACGCTTCTTGGTTTGTTAGTCCGGGTTCTACCTCTTGAAAGTTCCTTTCAAGGTTTGTCAGGGAAATCCGTTGCATTTTTTCAACTGCCAATGAAAAACCCTCCTTTTATAAATGTTTTTAAAGGTGAAAGCGCTTTAATTATTTTTTTCTAGAGAAATTTAAATTAGATCACTCCCATTTCTACGTCCTTTTACAGAAAATTCCGCATTCTATACTTTATTTTACAGATTGTAAATAGGCATTACACCTTACATTCTGTAAAATGCTGTATCGTATCAAATATTCACTATGTAAAAAGTTTGCAGATATCCTTTTGCACGTACAGTTTTCTGAATACTTCACCAATTTACCATACCCTAACTGAGAAATTTGTAAAAATTCATCGAGATGGTAAATTATCTGACAGAATAATTTCTTATTTATTAATACCTGGTCTCAATATCCAGATAAAAACTTATCGACAAAAGGATTCCGTTTTGAGTAGGTTCTCTTGGATTTTTCAGAAAAGACTCACTCTCTTTAGAATCAAATGACTTGTCCTTGATTGGAGTAACCAGCAAATGTAAAATAAGCGGATTTTTTCCGGTTAAATGCAGACTGGTGTTCATTTCGGGGGATATAAGGGAAGGATTTCCGGTTATGCTAAGCAAAATCTCCTATTTTCGAGTTTTTCGAATCAATAGACGGAAATTCTCCGTCTATTTTGGCCTTTTTTAACAAAAATTAATAAATAGGCGGAATTTTTCCGCCTATTTATTAGCTCAGGTGCTAACCTGAATTCCAACTGAAAACTGCGGAGCCCTTTAATTTTGTTAGAAATACATTTAGCTGCTATAATGTTGAGCCAATTTGATTATCATTGCTCCCATTCTTTCGTGATCAGGGACAATGATCCGTTCGACCCCCTCTTCCCTTAGCGCATCAGCAGTAACCTTTCCCACCGCAGCAGCCAAAGTATCTTTATTTAAACAGTCGACAATTTCCTGATGGATGGAATGTTGCCTTGCATAATCAAACAGGGATCGAACCTGGACTGCCGTGGTAAAACATACAGCATCACATTCATTTCCCAGTATCTCCTTGGTTAAAGTGGCCAGTGTTTCTTCCTTAGGAGGAATATGCTGATAGGGAAGGATTTTCTGAACCTCTGCTCCACGGGATTCGAAAAACTGGGTTAACCTAGGTGCACTTTCCCCGTGCAGTTGGAGCATGACACTTTTTCCGGAAAAGTCGACATTATGAAGGGCCTGAGAAAGCCCTTTAGTTGTCCCGTCTTCAGCGACCGCCACTGGTGTTATTTCCAATTTCTTTAAGGCAGCTACTGTTTTATAACCGCGGCAGGCTATATTTGCTCCATGAAGCCTTTTTAAAAAAGCTTCTTCCAAATCTAGCTTTCGAGCCAGGTCAATTAGCGTTTCCGTCCCGATCCCAGTTGTAAGAATCACCCAATCTGCTCCAGTTTCCACGAATTCAATGATATCAGCCTCCACTTCCTTTTCTGCTAAAAAAACAGTGCCCTGAAGCGGGCGAAGGAGTGGTATACCACCTTGCTTCTCAATTAGCGCGCACATTTCTTCCAATTTACGTGACCCGCAAATGACTACTTTCTTCCTTGATAAACCTTTTTCCATTCGCTGACACTCCTATTTCATCTTAATCGCCAAACGTTGAATTTCATGTGAAGGGTAGATAATTACTCCCGATTTTGTGGATTGTGCCGCAACGGCCATTCCAGTGGCCACCGCTTTTGCCTCAATTGCTCTATATTGACGAAGCGGACCAACCATCAGCGTATTTAACACTCCGCTAAATTTGGCTGCTACATCTTCCCCAAACCGATGCTCTCCACGGTCTCCCAAAAGCAATGACGGACGGAAGATATGCAGTGCCGGCAGATTTAGATCTTTTAACGCTGTCTCGATATCCCCTTTCACCTGGTTATAGAAAAACATCGATTTCGAGTTGGCGCCCTTCGCTGTAATAATTAAATATTTCTCGACACCGCTCGCAGATGCCAATTTGGCAGCCTCAAGCGGGTACTGGTAATCGACCTTGCGAAAGGCTTCCTTCGTTTTTGCCTTTTTAATCGTCGTTCCCAAACAGCAGAACACATCTGTTACTTGGAATAGTTCCCGGTGAGCATCCAGTCTGTTGAAATCAACGGCATGCACCTTACAAATCGGGTCAAAAGGTTGTATTGGTTTCCTTACTAACAAATGTATTTCTTCATAGAAATTTTTTTCAACTAGAATCTTGACTAGTTCATTTCCAACCAAACCTGTTGCTCCCAACACGAGCGCTGTCTTCTTTTTCATCATATTCCCTCTTTACTGTATCTTTTGAATAGATAAATCATATTCTTCTTTGGAAATAAACAAAAGGAATTATTTATGTATTAATCGGAACAGCTTTTCCAATCCATCCAATAATCGCGGTGAGGGACGGCAGTATAACTCCTCTTCTAGTACAAAAATTCTATCATCACTTTGGTAACCTAATTTCTCAAAGCCCGGACGCTTTGTGACTGCACTTTTTTGCACTTTATCCTGTCTAACTCCAACCCAGGCAAGACAAATATAATCGGGACGGCGCCGTAAAACATCCTCCCAATCGGTCTGTACGCTGGCCAATTCCACATCATTAAACACATTAACAGCCCCGGCTGCCTCCGATATTTCGGTTAGCCAGTTTATTCTCCCAGGTGTAAAAATCGGTTTTGGCCACCATTCCCAATACAAGGATGGCCGCACCTCCACCATTTTGGAAAGCTCTTTCACCCTTTCCAGTCTGTAGCGAAAGTCACGGGCAGCCCGCAATCCACGTTCATGTTCCCCAAGTACCTCGGCGGTTTTGATTAAATCCTGCTCAATATCCTTAAGTGATTGCGGATTTAATACAATATGGGGAATCCCGCGCTTCTCCAGTGCTTCAACATTTTTTTCCATTCCCGGAACACTTAAAGATGCCAGAACCAGTTCAGGTTGTAATTGTTCAACAAGATCCATATTAATCGATAAATCAGGGCCAAGCTTTGGTAAGTCATTAATCGACGCTGGCCAATCTGAAAAGTCATCCACCCCAACCAATAAATGTGTCAGGCCCAAATATTCGATAACTTCTGTATTACTCGGGCATAATGAAATAACTCGCATGTTCCTCCCCCTTTTTATACCATTTTCTACTATTTATTATTTTTTGCAAACAATTAAAACAAAAAAAGGCCCAGGTTTAGTACCTGGAACCTTACCTATCTTCATCCTCGATTGTTTCCATCAATTTAAACAGAAACCGATAGATCAACTGATAGCCTTCACCAATCGACATGTTTTCATCAAAGCCTTCTAGTGAATTTAACGCAAAGTTTAAATCCCACAGGCCTTCCTGGCTGTTAAACATTAAATCAAAGCTGTTATCCTCATTATGTATATGTGCACGTAAGTAATGTCTAAGCGTTTTGTCGTATTTCTTTTGCAGCTTTAACCCGAGCATGACATCATACGTACCGAAAACATCATCCATTTCAATCGATACTGACTCGACTCGTACTACATCAAACCATTTTGATTCCAGATAGATAAATTCATTTTTATGTTTATTTAGAAACACAAGCGGCTGGGTTAAAAATTCTCCCGATTCATTGCGAATCAAATTCTCTGTTTCTTTATCACAACGTTCAATATAGGCATCCTCGAACCGTAGACCAGCTTCTTTCTCGACTAATGGCGTTTCAATCAATTGATGCTTTTCTGCATATTCCTTTTCTTCCTTAAAAATTGGTTCATCGGAAAGATATTGCTTTATTTTATCCTTTAACATGCGTTATTCCTCCATTATAAATGTTTCACCATTATTTTGAGTGATTTTATCAATAATAGCAAATAAAGGCGGCCTATTACGGCCGCCTCTATATAATGTTTAATTTTCTGCCAGTTTTGGGGAGATTTTTTGCTCCCCTGTGGGTTTGATTTCACCTGGGTCCTCGGCCTGTTTTGCACGTTTAATAAACAAGGATAACACGATGGCCACTGCTGCGATAAAGGTCGCGATTAAGAAAGCATAGTTAATCCCTTCCAATGTCGAATTCAGCATTATATCTTGTTTCATTTGCGCAATTACTTCAGGAGTTGGCTGCTGAGTCAGATTTTTCATAGCCTCTTCACCCAGCTCTTTGGCTTTGGATTCAGCACGGTTGGACATGATTGTTACCAGCAGTGCTGTCCCAATCGCACCTGCTACCTGGTTTAAGGTATTGTTCATCGCAGTACCGTGCGGATAAAAACGGCCAGGCAATTGATTAAGTCCATTTGTTGAAACAGGCATCATTACCATCGACATACCGAACATCCGGATGGCATGAAGAATCACTAAATAGGTATATGGTGTATCAAGTGTTAATTGACTTAAAAAATAAGTGCCTACAGTCATAATAGTTAAACCGGCAACAGCTAAAGGACGTCCGCCAATTTTATCAAACAGCTTTCCTGTGATCGGTGACATAAATGCCATCACAAGTGCTCCAGGAAGCAGCATCAGACCTGCATCCATTGGAGAAATCCCTCTAAGTGTTTGCACATAAATAGGCAGTAGCAGCATTCCAGAGAACATCGCCATGTTTACGACCATCGTAATCGCTGAAGATAAAGCAAACATAGGGTACTTATAAATTCGGAAGTTCAATAATGGTTGTTCTTGTTTTATGGAACGCAAGATAAACACAATCAATGAAATGGCACCGATGGCAATCGTTCCATATACTTGAGGGCTATCCCAGCCTTTATTTCCAGCAGAACTGAATCCATATAGAATACCACCGAAACCTACACACGATAACGTTAGTGATAATAAATCAAGGCGGATATTGATTTTTTCTTTTTTATCTTTCAGCAAGAAGAAGCCGATTAAGATCACTACAATGGCGATTGGGGTAATAAAATGGAATAGCATTCTCCAATCGTAGTGTTCAATAATCCAGCCGGACAAGGTCGGACCAATCGCTGGTGCTGCCATCAAGATTAATCCAAAGACACCCATTGCTGCCCCACGTCTTTCTATTGGGAAGCTGACTAACATAACGTTCATTAACAATGGCATCATGATGGCAGAACCTGAAGCCTGAATCATCCTGCCGGCAAGTAATAGCGGGAAGGCGTGGGCAAATCCAGCAAGGATCGTACCTAGCGTGAATAACCCCATAGCTGCTAGGAATAAGTGCCGGACTGAAAATTTTTGAATTAAGTAAGCGGTAGATGGAATTAAAATCCCGTTGACTAACATAAATCCAGTGGTCATCCACTGAACCGTCGCCGCATTGACATCTAAATCTTTCATAATCGATGGCAGAGCAATATTTAGTAAAGTATTATTTAAGAATGCAATAAACGCACCAATCATGAGAACCGCAATAATTCCATATGGCGGACGACTAGTGTGATTTACGGTTTTCTCCATTGAGTTTCCCCCTTTAAACTAATTGTTCATTTTTTTATACCCCTATTTCATACTTACCTATATTATACTCCCGGTTCATTTTTTGCAATAAAAAAATCTTGCATTTTTTATGGGTTTGTCAGAATTTAAAAAATAAGTTACTATATTTTTATACTAGTGGTATAAAGTGAAACTTCCATCAGAGGGGTGTAATTCAGCCCCCGCTGATGGTTAGTTGAACCAATCCGACCTTTACGGGCAGTTGAACCCCAATTTAGTTTCTCGTATCTCAGAATTTTAAGATGGGGGTCTTACTGCCCGTTCAGGCGGGACAAAAAGAATTCAAGGTGATATTGATGAACGAACGAAAGCGGCATGTCCTGAACAAAGCACATCAGCTTTTTATTGAAAAAGGATTTCAAGCAACCTCGATTCAGGATATATTGGAATACAGCGGTATTTCAAAGGGTACATTTTATAATTATTTCTCTTCCAAGAGTGAATTATTAATTGCCATTATCAAAAAGTCTGTAGCTGACATGGAAATACTGCGCAATGACTTATTAATGGGCCAATCGCCTTCAGATATTGAAGTGTTTATAAAACAAATCGATCTACAATTAAAGATGAATCGAAAAAATAATCTGATTACGCTATTCGAAGAAGTAATGGTTTCAGATGACAAAGACCTGAAGCAATTTATTAAAAAAGGGCAAATAAAAACCATCCGTTGGCTTTACCAACGGTTCATCGACCTTTTTGGGGAGGAAAAGAAACCGTTTCTATTAGATAGTGCGATTATGTTCATGGGCATTCTCCGCGAAAATCTTAAATACAATTATTTGGCCCATCAAACAAATTCCAATATTAGTGATGTGGTCCGATACTCGGTGGATCGTTTGGTAAAAATCGTGGATGAAGTTTCTGAAACGGGTGAACAATTAATCAAGCCAGAATTATTAGATGCTTGGCTGCCCAGTAAGAAGCCTGGCGCTTCATTTAAAAAGCAGTTCCATCAACATGTTGTATCATTAAAAAATAGTCTGGCATGGTTTGATAAACAGGAATGCATGTCCGAATGGCTTACGTTTATTGAAGAAGAAATGCTGGATTCAAAAAATCCGCGCCGGTACCTGATTGAAAGCACGATGGCAGCGTTAAAATCGAACAATGATCCAATATGGGAAAAAAATTTGCTTCAGCTTGAGCAATTAGTTGTTGATTATTTTAAACAGATGGATGAGATGAAAGAAAATGGATGAGAGGCTGTCATTGTGACAGCCTCTTTTTTGAATAGATGGATATGTAAGGACACTTCTATTGAAAGAACGCCTTTTGAATTTCCCAAATGAAATAATGCTTCGAGTATTGCCTGACTTCGACCACCGCATCCTCACCATCTTTAGAAAAAATCAATCCCGAGCCCATTTGTTCCTGATACTTCCAGCCTTTCGCCTTCATATATTCCTTCACAACATCATACGTGTTATTCCCTGTACTTTGGGATAAATACCTGCTTCTCTTTTCTGTTTTTGAGAATTGAACATATTTGGAATCACCAAACTGAAGTTTAGCGGCAGAAACCAGTAGAGGCACCGGATTTCCCTCTTGGAAAATAACTGGACCAAAAGCGCTAATGAAAAGACCAGTCCCGATGATTATTGTGATCAGAAATGGAAGTATATATTTTTTAATCCGTTCCACCCAACCCCTCCTAAAACACCCATATATATAATATGACGATTGTACTGGTCGTTTTGTTCCGGAAAAAATGGAAATTTTTTAAATAAATGAAAAACACTCTTCTTGCGATTAGCACTAAGAGTGTTTTTTTCCTATTGCTGTTTTAAAAATGTACTAGGCATTGATACAGCAATTACTTCTCCGCAGGCACAAAGCACATCATTGGCATACACTTCCGTGTCCACTTTGAATTTTTTCGGGTGGATTTCGGTTACCGTGCCAATTGCTTTAAGCTGTACCCCATGCGGTGTTGGCTTCACGAAACTTACATTTAAATTACCAGTGACAAATCGAGGCGGTTCCGTCCCATCGCCAGGTTCATTACCATTTTTTCTATGGAGTGCCAATGATGCCGAACCAGTGCCATGGCAATCAATAAGCGAGGCGATTAGGCCGCCATAAACAAACCCCGTCGCTGCCAATTGTTCCGGTTTTGGCGTGTAAATTGTGACCGTTTGTTCCCCTTGCCAGCCTGTGCGAAAATGATGCCCTGATTCATTTAAGCGTCCGCATCCATAGCACCAAGCAATTTCATCTGGATAATAATCTTGAATGGCTTTTTCAATTATTTCTTTCATTGGTCCCTCCATTAGACTTTCTTTAATAAATCTCGACTTAATTCTGCAGCAGACGTCTTGCCCGACAAAGCCAGAGTTAAATCAAAATCTGCAATCAAATTGCGCAGCACCTGTTTGACACCCTCTTCTCCGGCCAATGCCAAACCGTACATGTACGGTCTGCCGACTAAGACAGCTTTTGCGCCTAATGCCAGTGCCTTGAGAATATCGGATCCTCTGCGAATGCCGCTGTCCATTAAGACCGGAATTTTGCCTTCCACAGCATCAACTACATCAGGCAGAGCATCAATGGCAGCGATTGCTCCATCCACCTGTCTGCCGCCATGATTGCTGACAACAAGTCCGTCGACCCCATGCTCCACTGCAAGCTTCGCATCTTCTGGGTGCAATATTCCTTTTAATAAAATTGGCAGAGAAGTTTGACCTTTAATAAACTCCAAGTCCTTCCATGTTAACGTTGGATTGCCAAACACCCGCGCCCACAGCATAATTGCTGCTCTCATGTCCTCTTGCGGTGATTTTTCCAAGCGGGAACAGAAAACAGGATCGGATAAATAATTGCCAATCCCTTCTCCTTCAAGGAATGGCAAATAGGCATTCTCGATATCCTTTTCCCGCCATGCCATCATTGGGGTATCGAGGGTGATAACAATTGCGTCATAGCCTGCGGCTTCCGCACGTTTGACCATGCTGGCAGCAATTTCACGGTCATTGCTCCAGTATAATTGATACCAACGCTGGCCCTGTCCCATTTCTCCGGCCACTTTTTCCAGGCTGTATGTAGAGGCGGTACTGGCGATGAACGGAACTTCCATGGCCGCTGCCGCTCTTGCAGTCGCCAACTCCCCTTCAGGATGAACAATCGACTGGACTCCTACCGGCGCTAGTAGTACGGGATAGGATAATTTCTTGCCAAATAACTCGATACTTAAATCTCTATTTGAGGTATCACAGAGCATCCGCGGGACAATTTGCCACTTTTCAAAAGCTTTATTGTTTTGCTTTGCAGTCACCTCTGCACCTGCTGATGCCGCTACATAATAATACGGTTTTGCTTCGAGGTGTTCCTTTGCTTTTGCTTCTAATTCCTCATAGGAAACTGGAACAATATTTTTCTCAAATTGCTGGTAAACCTTAAACTGGACAGAATTGCCGAAACTCACTCTTTTCCTCCCCCTTTTCGTAAACGCTTCCATAATCATGATAGCATTGGAAAAATAAACTGGTCAATAAATTGACATAATATTTCAAAAGTAAAAAGATTGCACATAATGAATTTGAGTTTAAGGAATTGTTGGAATTTTTACAAATGTTTTCCCGTAAAAGCTATTGACTTAATTTTCGTACAAATAATATGATAATACTTAGTACCACGAAATATCTTTAGGGGGCATTAATAAATGGAGAAAACAGTAGAGAAACGACTTACCCGCTCCGAGGTTCCGGAGGAATTGACCTGGAATCTGGTTGATCTATTTCCGACCGAACAGGCTTGGGAAGCAGAACTGGAAGTGATTGATAAAAAAATCGCTGAATTTGATAGTTTCAAAGGAACATTACATACTGATTCAAAGGCATTATTGAATTGCTTGGAAGCGCAGGAACAGCTGTCAATGCGCTTGATCAAAGCAGCGACATATGCCCATTTAAAACAATCTGCTGATGGTACAGACCCGGTCAACCAGGCAAATTCAGCAAAATTTGCCGCTTTACGAACAAAGAGTTTAGCTGCTCTTTCCTTCATTAATTCAGAAATTCTTGAGCTTGGAGAAGGAACTGTTGATAAATTTTTGAAGGTCGAACCAGGTTTGGAGGCCTTCCGAAAAAATCTGCACGAGCTTTTGGAATCAAAAAAGTATCGGCTTTCTCCGGAAACGGAAGAAGTGCTGGCAGCACTTGGGCAAGTTCATGAAGCTCCCTACCAAATCTACCAAATGGCAAAACTGGCAGATATGGACTTTGATCCTATCGCTGATGCCAATGGGAATGAACTATCTGTCTCTTTTGCCCTGTTTGAAAATCGTTATGAATTTTCTCCTGATACAGAGGTTCGCAGAAAATCCTACCAATCATTTGTGTCAACACTTAAAAAATATACTAATACAATCGCGGCAACATATGCTACTGAAGTGAAAAAGCAAGTGACACTCGCACGCCTGCGCAATTATGAATCTGTCACCCATATGCTGTTGGAACCGCAGCAGGTATCACTTGAAATGTATAATAATCAGATTGATATTATTTATAAAGAATTAGCACCACATATGCGCAGATTCGCGGAGTTGAAGAAAAGGGTACTAGGCTTGGATCAGATGATGTTCTGCGATTTAAAAGCACCGCTTGATGCTGATTTTAATCCTAAAACTACGTTTGAAGAAGCGAGCCAATTAATTTCAGATTCCTTGAGGGTCATGGGACCGGAGTACAGCGAAATCATCCAAAGAGGATTTAAGGAAAGATGGGTAGACCAGGCGGACAATGTCGGCAAATCAACAGGAGCGTTCTGCTCAAGCCCGTATGGTGCACATCCTTACATCCTGATTACCTGGCAGGATAATATGCGCGGCTGCTTTACGTTGGCTCATGAATTCGGTCATGCTGGACACTTCTATTTGGCCAATAAAAATCAGCGAATTATGAATGTCCGTCCGTCGATGTATTTTATCGAAGCACCGTCAACAATGAATGAAATGCTATTGGGGCAGCATTTATTGGGGAAATATAAAGATGATGTACAAATGCGCCGCTGGGTCATCCTGCAGCTTCTAGGGACTTACTATCATAACTTTGTCACCCATTTGCTGGAAGCAGAATACCAACGCCGGGTTTATGCGCTTGCAGAGAATGGCTCCGCCTTGACTGCAAAGACGTTAACAGAGGTTACAGGTTCGGTGTTATCCGAGTTCTGGGGCGATACTGTGGAAATTGATGAAGGAGCAAGTTTGACTTGGATGCGCCAGCCGCACTATTACATGGGGCTGTATCCATACACATACTCTGCAGGTTTAACTGTTTCAACAGCCGTCGCCCAAATGATTCAAGAAGAAGGTCAACCAGTTGTTGACAGATGGCTCGAGGTCCTCCGCGCCGGTGGAACCATGAAACCACTTGAGCTAATCAAGCACGCCGGACTCGACATGTCCAAACCTGATGCAATCCGTAAGGCAGTAACATATGTCGGTTCGCTTATTGATGAATTAGAAAGATCATATAATTAATTTGGTGTCAGGCACCAAAAAAAGACAAGTTAGGCCTTTGTCCACCTCGAGTGGACAAATGGCCTTTTTCATTATATAAACATTTTCTATAACAACTCTTTTACCTTGTCTACTACTTCTATTAGAATTTTCTTGTTTACATGACCAAACTTTTTCTTTACGATATTTTGGGAAAGTGTATAGATTTTGTCAGCTTTAACAGCAGAGGTTATTTTAAGCTCCCCCTCCTTCAAATCATCGCTAGTAATTATGATGGAATAGTCGATGTTTCTTAAATGTGAGGTAATTGCGGAAACTAGGAAATCTTGCGATGTGGAATTAAAGTAGTCATTCGATATTACTAATACTGGACGTTGCTTCTTTGTAGATAAATCAGTGAACGGTACGGGGATTAAAAGTATGTCACCTTGTTTATACATCATTCCATACCCCATCATCAATGTCATTATCCCAAAAATCCAAACTGCTTTCACTTGCCTTTGATAAGTCGTTGTAAAGCTTTTTTTCTTTCTTATCTCTTAAATACCGTGCAAAATCCAAAATTTTAGCCAAGTCACTTTCAGGGATTTCATCAATAATTTTCAAGAGCTTTTCTTTTTCAGCGTTCATTATTCAACAACTCCCTTCTATGTATAATCACCTTATTATACCATTAAACACAAATTATCAACCCGCTATACAATTTAAAATAACATCCTCTTTTCATTCATTTTACTAATTTAAAAAGGGTGTCAGGCAATGCCTGACACCCTTTTTCTCTTTATTAGACTCCTTTGTAAGCCAAACGATAGATTTCTGCTAATTCGGTTACAAGCGGCAGTTTTGGATTGGCTGTGGTGCATTGGTCTTCGAATGCACGGTCGGCCAGATAATCGACTTTGCTTTCGAATTCGGCTTGATCAATGCCGTTTGTCTCCAGGCTCATCGGTATGTCTAGTTCCTTAGCTAATTCAATAATCGCCCCAACGAGACTATTAACGCCTTCTTCTGTCGTGCTTGCCGGTAACCCTAGCAATCTGGCAATTTCAGCATAGCGTTTGTCTGCAATGAAGTGCTTGTATTTAGGGAACGCTGTAAACTTTACAGGCTTTGTTGCATTGTAACGAATTACATGTGGCAGCATCACTGTATTGGCTCGGCCGTGCGCAATATGGAATTCTGCACCAAGCTTGTGTGCCAAGCTGTGGTTAATACCCAATAATGCATTCGCAAACGCCATTCCGGCAATCGTGGATGCATTATGCATTTTCTCACGCGCTTCTTCATCATTCCCATTTCTATAGGCTCTTGGCAGATATTCAAACACAAGCTGGATGGCTCTCATCGCGAGACCGTCTGTATAGTCATTAGCCATGCAGGAAACATAGGCTTCAATTGCATGTGTCAGCACATCCATTCCAGTATCCGCTGTAATATGTTTTGGAACGGTCATGACAAACTGCGGGTCAATAATGGCCACGTCCGGAGTCAATTCATAATCAGCCAATGGATACTTCACATTCGCTTCCTTATCGGTAATAACCGAGAAAGACGTTACTTCAGAACCTGTTCCGGATGTTGTTGGGATCGCGACAAACTGTGCTTTCGAGCCCAAATGCGGGTATTTCACAATCCGTTTGCGGATATCTAAGAACTTCTGCTTTAACCCGAAGAAATCAGCATCAGGATGTTCAAAGAACAACCACATTCCTTTTGCAGCATCCATCGCTGAACCACCGCCAAGCGCAATGATGACATCTGGCTGGAATTTCGCCATCATTTCGGCACCCTTCATGACCGTTTCAATGGATGGGTCGGGCTCTACCTCAGAGAATATTTCACAGTGGACATAATCAGGACGCTTTCTTAAATAGTAGAGAACCTTATCCACATAGCCCAGTTTCACCATACCCGGGTCGGTTACTATGAATGCCTTTGAGATATTCGGCATTTTTGCCAAGTATTGAGTGGAATTCTTTTCAAAATAGATTTTCGGTGGAACTTTAAACCATTGCATATTCACGTTTCGTTTCGCAACCTTTTTAATATTTACTAGGTGAATGGCGCCAACGTTTGTCGATACAGAGTTCCCCCCATAGGTCCCACAACCTAGTGTCAGTGATGGAATATAAGCATTATAGATATCACCAATCGCACCTTGTGAAGATGGAGCGTTGACAATAATCCGGCCCGCCTTCATCCGTAAGCCAAATTGGCGAATCATCTCATCATTGGTAGTATGAATAACAGCAGAGTGGCCGAGGCCGCCAAATTCGAGCATTTCTTCAGCACGTTTCAAGCCTTCTTCCAAGCTGCTTACCTTGTAACAAGCTAATACTGGACTTAATTTTTCTCTTGATAGCGGATAATCAGGTCCGACACCCTGTAATTCTGCTATTAAAATTTTTGTGCCTTCTGGAACTTCCACACCGGCCATTTGGGCAATTTTGAAAGCTGGCATCCCGACAATATCAGCATTAACCGCACAAGTATTTTCGTTAATTACTAGTTTTTCAACCTTTTTCTTTTCCGCTTTATTCAAGAAGTAGCATTTATTCGCGATCATTTCGCCTTTGACTTCATCATAAATATCCTGATCAATGATGACTGCCTGCTCGGAAGCACAAATCATTCCATTGTCAAATGTTTTGGATAAAATTAAATCGTTAACGGCTTGCTTCAGGTTTGCACTTTTTTCTATATAGCAAGGAACATTCCCAGGTCCTACTCCGAGGGCTGGTTTTCCTGAGCTATAGGCTGATTTCACCATGCCTGAACCGCCAGTTGCGAGAATAAGCGAGATTTTTGGATGGTTCATTAACGTTTGAGTTGCCTGGACAGATGGTGTTTCAATCCACTGAATGCAATTTTCCGGTGCCCCTGCTTTGGTAGCTGCGTCTCTTAACACTCGTGCGGCTTCACTGCTTGACTTCTGTGCCGATGGATGGAAAGCAAACACAATCGGGTTCCGTGTTTTAATAGAAATTAACGCCTTGAACATAGTCGTTGAGGTTGGGTTTGTTACAGGAGTAACTCCTGCGATGACGCCAACCGGTTCAGCAATTTCCATGATGCCTTCCAATTCATTTTCGTTGATGACACCGACTGTTTTGTTGTATTTAATATTGTGATAGACATATTCTGTCGCGAACATATTCTTGATGATTTTATCTTCATAAACGCCGCGTTTTGTTTCTTCCACAGCCAGTTTAGCCAGCGGCATATGCTGATCAAGTCCCGCCAATGCCATTTGCTTCACAATCTCATCGATTTGTACTTGATCCAAATTGCGGAATTCATTCAATGCCTTTAGCCCATTATCTACTAATGTATCAATCATTTCGGTGACACTTTGTACTTTTTCTTCAACAGCAGTCATGTACAAACACTCCCTAGTCTCAATTATGATTAAGTATGTGAAATTATTCACATACAGGGTTACGAGGAATTTTTTCAAAAGAGATATCAGTCATTACCTTCGAGCTTCTTTTGACGATAATGACAAAGTTAACGGTCCAAATATAGGCAGGAATCTGATCATCATCTTTAAACATCATTGCTTCAAATTCGTCGCCGATAATGTCTTCGAATACTTCTTGAGTGTAAACTTCTGCATCTGTCGAAAATACTTTCCATTCACAAACCATCATTTTGTATCACTCCTTGTTCCTTTATGTCTCTAATTTATCATAAGATAAGGCACTTTAGTTTGTGAAATATTGAACAAACTTTGAATAAAATATAAACAAAATGTTCATATTGAAAACACTTTAAATAAACATTATCTAGAAACCGCTTCCAAAATCCAACGAAAAAGACTGTGACATAAGTATCACAGTCTTCTCCATGCTGCACAGCTTATTGCAATTTCTTAATTCGATTTTGAAGCTCATAAGTGAAAGGTTTTGGTTGTGCCATAATGTAGTTAACAAGCACATCTAAATCAACAGGGCCGACTTCCTTGTTTTGCGCTTGGGTAAATACCGTAAAGCCGTCCCCTCCGCCTGATAAAAAGATGTTAGCTGCCACAGTGTACGATTTGTTAGGATCGATTGCGGAACCATCAGGCAGTTTAATGTCTACTACACGTCGTCCGATAGGTTTTGTTGAATCCCACGTGTAATTTAAACCGGAAATTTGCAGCATTGTACTCTTGGATGCGCTCCATTGCTGGTTTAATAGGGCGCGAATTTGCTCCCCCGTCATCGTCATTTTTACCATTTCATTATTAAACGGCTGAACTGTATAGACTTCGCCCCAAGTGATCTCACCTGCATCAATGTCGGCACGAATACCGCCAGGATTCATGAAGGCAAAATCAGTTTTCAGTTGGCTTCGCTGCGCGTCGGCAATAAAGTCTCCCAACACCGATTCTCCATTTTCATTTTGCAACGCTGTTAGAGGTGTAGAAGTTGCCCCAACGACACGGTTTACAATCGGTTCAATTTTAGCTTCGTAACCCTCAACCATTTGCTTTATTTCAGGGTCGGGTTGTATTCCTTCGTGGAAGGTCGTGACAATTTCTGCCCTTTTCGAGACAATATCCTTTGTTTTCGGATCAATCTCAATATCTACATCGGAAAAAGCTGTGCCATATGAATAAGCTTGAACGATCAATTTATTATCAATCGTGGCATTCATATAGGCATGATTATGCCCGCCAAAAATTACATCCACTTCATCGTCTACAGAATTGGCGATATTCACAAGCTGGCCTGTTGGGTTTTCCCCATTCGGCCCGGAAGTGCCTGGATTGTGTGCTAACACTACAATGGCCTTTACCCCTTGTTTTTTCAACTCTGCTACATTTCGGTTAATCGCCTCCACCTCATCCGTGAACTTTAGGCCGGCCACACCACTTGGAACGACAACGGTTGGTGTTTCTGTTGTCACGACACCGATAAAGCCGATTGGCATTCCGTTAACCCTAGTGACATGATAAGGCGGCAGTATCGTTTTACCTGTTTTTTCATTCACCACATTAGCCACTACCCAAGGGAATTTGGACCCCGCAAAGTTACCCGTTTTAAGGTGAGAACCGCCATTAATCAGCCGCAGTAGTTCATTGACGCCCTCATCGAATTCATGATTCCCAACCGTGCCAATAGCGAAGCCCATTCTGTTCAAAAATTCGATGGTAGGCTCGTCCTGCAATAGTGCTGAAACCGGCGGGCTTGCCCCAACCATATCCCCGTCTTGGACCAGAAGTGTGTTTTTGTTTTCTGCAGCCCGTTGTTTTAAATAAGCAGCTAAATAATCAGCCCGACCGGTATCCTTGCCGCCTACCTTCCGAGTTACATTTAATTGTCCGTGCAAATCGTTAATACCTAATAGTTGAACCTGAATATAGCGCTGATTCGGAGCAGGTGGCTTTTGCTTTTTCTGCTTGGTTTCCGGACGATTCGAAATATGACCATGATATTCTTCCGATAAACCCTGGTCGCCCTGCCGATTTTGCCTGGCTGCTTCAACATCCTGATTCTTGGAAACATCAGTTTCGGGACCATTTTCTTTCACAGCATGGGCCGAAACAGACAAATCCCCTGACCAGCCCAATAAAGAACAAATGATTATAGCGATTAAACTTTTATTCATCCATTTCATTCTTGATCCTCCTATATTTTACTATCAAACCAAAGCTATTTTTCGCATAGATTTGGAAGAATATTCATATAAAATCGCATTTTCACTATGACCATTTTAAGTAACATTTTCTCTGCGAAAGTAAATACTTCAAAAAGCACAAAAAAGCCAAAAGCATCGACAACGGGATGCTTTTGGCTTCATTATCATTGCTTGGATTTCGATGCGGCGTGGCCCAAAAAACCGCCCCCAATGGCACAAGCAATCATCATAACAATCCCGGAGAAAAACTGCGGGAACACTCCTCGAAACCATTCCATCATACTAAAGGCAATAGACCAGCTAAGTCCGAATCCAATTGTCCCCCATAGCACAAAGTCTTTGAAATTACGAAAAACAACTCCGAGCAGGAGACCGCCAGTAAAACCCATGAATAAACCAATAAACAAATACTTAAATGGAAGTTCAAAGAATGTTAGGAACACAAAAATCGGAACTGCAAACCCAATGAAAAATCCAATTCCGCCTAAGAGACCTGCTAACAGTATTAACTTAGGACTGCGGGTGGGAATGGCCAAAAATGCACTGCCCAAAAATCCCATTAATAGAAATGACTGAACCATGTAGTCACCCGCAAAACCCGCAATTAATCCCCCCAGACCAAAACCAATTGCCCCATAAAGTTTATAGGACATCGCTCCATCCTCCTTGACCCCATTTGAAACTGCAAGGCTATTTTCGTTTTGGAATAATTAACACCGGTACTTGGGATTCATGGAGGACTCCGTTTGAAACACTCCCCAGTACAGTACCCTTAATTAATCCTATGCCGCGAGACCCAATTACGATATACTGAACCGATAATTCTTTTGCCAGTTTGCAAATTTGCTGCGTTGGATCACCGATACGCAGGACCAATTCATGATCGACTTTTTGCGCCTGCATAAAATCAGCCGCATATTTTGTCGCTTCCATAAACATTTCCTTTTGATATTCTTTAATTAGTTCATCATTAATAAATAATCTTGTGTGAAAAAAATTGTAGGAAGGCTGCACATTTACTAAGAAAAGCTTACTTTGATACGCCTCTGCCAAGTGAACGGCTTCCTTTAAGGCTTCAAGCGAATTCTCCGATCCATCAATCCCGACCAATATTCGATTTTTCATGCCTCTTCCCTCCTAAAAAATTTTAGAAATGCCAAAAGACCTTTTGACATTGTTCAAAAGATCTAGCGAGTAACATGGTGTAAATGTAACCACATACTATATAGTTGGCGAAGGGATTCACCCTCACTTTTATTGTATGTAAAATTTACCAATAATACAATGTGAAGGTTTGAACAATTTGTGACTTTACCCCTTTTTAAACAGCTACACCACTACAATTTATGGTTTAATTGAATTAGATAGATTTTCCATTTTAAATATTTTGGAAGGGTGAAGTTTCATGTGGCATACCAAGAGTAATGCCGAAGTGTTCAAAGTGTTAAAGACCAATTTCTTTACTGGACTTTCCAGCAAGGAAGCACAAGTACGCCTCCACCGTTACGGCCCCAATGAATTTAGCGACCACACAAAACCATCATTATGGAAACTATTTTTCGAACAAATCAACAGCCCTCTTATTTACATCCTTATTGTTGCAGCCTTGATTTCCATCTTTGTCGGCGAGTACAGTGATGCCATCATTATCGTAATTGTGATTCTGCTCAATTCTATAATCGGGGTCATTCAAGAAGCTAAAGCTGAGAAAGCCCTAGAGGAACTGAAAAAGATGACCACACCCAAAGCAGTAGTCAAAAGGGACGGAACGATAGGTGAAATCCCTTCGGAGCAACTGGTACCCGGTGATATTGTCATCATCGATGCAGGACGGTTTATCCCCGCTGACCTGCGGATAGTTGAAACTGCCAATTTAAAAATTGAGGAATCCTCATTAACCGGAGAATCAGTTCCAGTCGATAAACAGGCTGACTGGCAGGGTGAGGACGATATTCCCATTGCCGATCAACAAAATATGGCGTTTATGTCGACGCTGTCAACCTATGGCCGTGGTGTCGGGGTTGTGGTAAACACAGGAATGAGTACGGAAATTGGCAAGATTGCCAGCATGTTGGGGAACCAAAAACGGGAAATGACGCCTTTGCAGGTAAAATTGGCAGAACTCGGGAAAATCCTTGGGATTGGGGCCGTACTGATTTCCGCCGTCATCTTTTTAATTGGCTATTTTCAGGGCAGAGAGGCACTGGATATGTTTCTGATTGCCGTAAGCCTTGCTGTAGCAGCCATCCCGGAAGGACTCCCTGCGATTGTCACGATCGTCCTCGCCCTTGGTGTCCAACGGATGATCAAACGGCGTGCCGTCGTAAGAAAGCTCCCCGCTGTAGAAACATTAGGTGCGGTCAGTGTCATTTGTTCCGATAAGACAGGAACACTGACACAAAATAAAATGACGGTCACAAACGTTTGGACGAATGGCAAGTATGCTTCACTTTCTTCTTTTAAAATACAAAATCCATCCGATCAATTATTTTTCGAAGCCATTTTGTTGTGCAATGACGCCATTGTGACAAAAAGCGAACAAACCGGAGACCCTACCGAAATCGCGTTGGTAACGGCAGCACAAAAAATGGGCTTGTCAAAGCAACAAATGGAGAATGACTATCCACGTGTATTTGAAGTCCCGTTTGATTCAGAACGAAAAATGATGACCACTGTCCACCAGAAGGATGACTCCTACATTGCCATGGTTAAAGGAGCGCTAGAATGCATTTTGCCGGAAACAATCCATATCATGAACAATGATGAAAAAATTCCTGCCACAGCTCATGAATGCGAGAGAATAAAAAACCAAGCGGATAGGATGTCCCATGAGGCGCTAAGGGTGCTGGCTATTGCTTATAAAGAGGTGAATTCCCCTGATGAATTTACTAAAGAGAAGCTTGAAAGCGGTCTTACTTTACTAGGGTTAACAGGAATGATTGACCCGCCAAGGGAAGAAGTAAAAGCATCGATTGCCCAATGTAAAGATGCCGGAATCCGCACTGTGATAATTACTGGTGACCATCAAAAAACTGCCTTCGCGATTGCCAAAGAACTTGGGATTGCAGAAGATGAAAAAGAAACAATCTCAGGGGCAGAACTCGATAACTTGACAGAAAGTGAATGGACAGAAAAGGTGAAACGAATTTCTGTGTTTGCCCGTGTTTCCCCTGAACATAAAGTAAAAATTGTCAAGGCGCTGAAGACAACCGGCGAG
Organism: Neobacillus sp. B24; assembly: GCF_055381825.1. NCBI lineage: Bacteria > Bacillati > Bacillota > Bacilli > Caryophanales > Bacillaceae > Neobacillus > Neobacillus sp. B24. The sequence continues at coordinate 2,816,148 of NZ_AP035777.1, forward strand.
ATCGCCTCAATGACCGGTGATGGTGTCAATGATGCTCCGTCGCTTCAACAGGCTGATGTGGGTGTGGCAATGGGCATGAGCGGAACTGATGTTGCCAAGGGGGCTGCCGATATCGTACTCACCGATGACAATTTTTCTACGATTGTCGCGGCTGTTGAGGAAGGTAGAAATATTTATCAAAATATAAAAAAAGCAATACTATTCCTTCTATCCTGCAATTTAGGTGAAATTATCACCCTATTCTTTGCCATTTTACTTGGCTGGCCCGCCCCATTGACAGCGATTCATATTTTATGGGTCAATTTAATTACCGATACCCTCCCTGCCATCTCACTCGGTCTTGACCCGGATGATCCTGATGTGATGAAAGATAAACCGCGGTCAATAAAAGAAAGCATTTTTGCACAAGGAAGCGGTACCTACACATTGGTGAATGGTTTGGTTATTGGTGTCATCACACTATTTGGCTTTATTGCCGGCCTGTCGCTGTACACAGGGGCGGGTTCGATATTTTCAATTGACTTTAATCATATTCCGGCAGATGCACTCATCCACGCGCAGACGATGGCGTTTATTACGCTAAGTATTTCGCAGCTATTCCACTCGCTTAACCTGCGGAATAATCATAAATCGATTTTTCAGATCGGGCTTTTGACCAATAAGTACTTGCTTGGTTCCATTCTACTGGGCATAGCGATTCAAGCCGTTTTAGTCAACAGCACTGTTTTCAATAGAATATTTGAAATCAGAGTACTAACGATTAAGGATTGGCTCCTGGTCCTTGCCCTTTCCCTATTGCCGGTCATGCTCAACGAGCTTTGGAAAGCGGGAAACAGGGTTTTCCTTCCACCGATTAGTTCCAACCGCAAAAAGACTGACAGTTTCTAATCAAAGAAGGCCAATTCACGGGTGGAATTGGCCTTTTTTATACTACTTTCGCTTCTTACCACTCCCCCCTTGTCTTAAAATTTGCACAATAAATGTACGGCTAAAATGAGAAATAGGCGGAGAATTTCCTGCTAATGGTTTAGGGGAAGCCAAAACAGCGGATATAGGCGGAGAATTTCCGGTTAACGTCTCTAAATAAGACAAAATCCAATGTTTTCGTTAATATAAGCGGAAAAACTCCTCCTATTTTCAAGGAAATAAGGGTATTTCCCAATTTAGCCGGAATTTATCCGTTTATTTTTTCAGACACAGTGAAATCATATACAGTTACCTCTTTATATCAATAAAAGGACCTCCAAACTACCATACAATTTGAAGGTCATTTACCATCAAAAATAAAAACCTCCCAAGCCTAAAATTAGGAGGTCAACCATTTCCTTATTTACGTTTTTTATTTGCTGACTTCGTTAATCTGCCTAATAGGAAAGCACCTGCAGCAACACCAATAACGGTATTGGTTTTTTTGTTAAACACCTGCTTGGCAACAAGATTTAAGTTTTGCGGTCTTTCCGCCAACCGGCGCATAAAATAGCCATACCAGTCATTGCCAAATGGCACATACGTACAGAAATTATAGCCTTCTTTAGCCAGCTGCAACTGAAGCTCTTTTCTGAAGCCATACAGCATTTGGAACTCAAATTTATCATTTGGAATATTGTTCTTTTTCACAAACTGCTTTACATGATTAATAATCCGGTGGTCATGGGTTGCAATCGATGTAAATTTGCCATTTAACAAATGCCATTCAATTAGCTTGATATAGTTTTCATCAATTTCCTGCTTTTCCTGGTAAGCAATCTCTGCCGATTCTTTATAAGCACCTTTAACTAGGCGGATGCGGTAATTCTGATATCTTTCCAAGTACTCCAATGCTTTATGGAAGTAAGCCTGAATAACCGTACCGACATTATCAAATTCGACTGAAAGATCATCCAACAGATCAAAAGTAGGCTGGAGATGTTTGAAATCCTCCATATCGATGTTCACGAACATATTATATTGACTGGCCTTCGCAACGATTTCTCTTACATTGCTTAAGCAGAAAGCATATTCGATATCAAGGCCAAGTTGAGTTGGTTTTAAGGAAATATGAGCATCTGCTCCATTCTGATGAATCGCATCAATCACTTGCAAGATTTGATCTTTAGCAACAGTTGCCTCTTCCTCTTTAAAAACAAATTCCCCGAGGTTATCAACTGTACAAGAAATACCTTGGGCATTAAGCTCCTTAATACTTTTAATTGCTTCCTCGATATTGGTACCAGCCACAACACTTTGCGCCCCTAGTTTTAAACCATACTTCTTGGCCGTGCTGTTTAGAAATTGATTTTGTGATAAGCCCATGAAAAAATCTTTCAACATCCTGATTGCTCCTTACCATACTGGTGTTTTATTACGATAAGATAATTATAGCATACGCTTACATAAAAGATTATTTTGAGAATTTTCTCAATTTCAAACCAAAAAAAAGACCACCCGATGAGTGGCTTAAGTTACAATATTTTTAGTGCAATCCATTTATTAAAAGATTTCCGAAATTCTCCATTGGTGATGGCTTTGCGTACAAGTACCCTTGTACCTGATGGCAATTATGCTCCTGTAAAAATAACAATTCCTCCATTGTCTCTACACCCTCGGCAATCACATCCGTTTTTAACAGATGGGCAAGCTGGATCATCGCCGCGGTAATTCCGGCATTATCAGATTGACAGGAAATGTCATGAATAAACGACCGGTCGATTTTAATTCCGTCTAGTCTAAATGATTTTAAATAGGAAAACGAAGAGTAACCCGTCCCAAAGTCATCAATATAAATCTTAATTCCCAATTTTTTCAGTTCACCTATTGTTTCATTGACATCTACTTCATTGCGCATCAATGAATTTTCGGTAATTTCAAATTCTAACAGACAGCCGTCCAAACTGAATTCCTCGAGAAGTCCGCGAACACTTTCCGCAAAATCCTTTTGGAAAAACCGCTGTGGACTAATGTTAATACTGATTGGCACTAATGGAATTCCTTCATTTCGCCATTGTACCAATTGTTCACAAACCTTCCGTTTCACCCATTTGCCAATAGGAATAATCAAACCCGTTTCTTCGGCAATCGGGATGAACTGTGAGGGAGGGATCAGTCCAAATTCAGGGTGATTCCAACGAATCAAAGCCTCGGCACTGACAATTTTATTGTGACGCGCATCTACCCGCGGCTGCAGGTAAACTAGAAATTCATTATTTAATAATGCCTTTCGCAAATCCCTTTCAAGGAAAAACGACTGAAAGCTCTTTGAATCCATGATGGATGAATAAATTTGACAATTATTTCTGCCTTGGTCTTTCGCTTTATATAGTGCGATATCAGCATGCTTCATTAAATCAACGACTGTTTGTCCGTTATCAGGAAAAAGGCTTATCCCGATACTTGCTGTAACGTATAGCTCATATTCCTTTATAAAAAATGGCTCTGTTAAACGATCCAATAATTCTTCACCAAAGATAACAGCCTCTTGATCCTGCTGTATAACGGGGCAAAGAACCATAAATTCATCTCCACCCATGCGGGCAATCGCCTTATCTTTACCGATATGCCCCTTTAACCGGGAGGCAAGCTGTTCCAATAGGCGGTCACCAATTAAATGACCTAAAGTGTCATTGATGTTTTTAAACCGATCCAAATCAATATACATGACGGCAAGCTTTTGGTTTCTAGATTTTGCATGTTGGATTGCTCCCGTTAGCTTTTCTTCAAATCCTCTTCTATTGAGAAGTTTCGTTAGTTCATCATGACGTGCAAAATAGGCATTTAGTTCCTGGACTCTTTTTTGTTCCGATATATCCTTACCGAGCATATAAATCCCACTAATCTGATTGTCCATTATAATGGGAAGAAAGGTTAGATTTAGGTAAATTTTTCGGCCGTTTTGATGAAAAACGACGGTTTCAAAGTTCTGTGGTTCACCCTTAAGTGCTTTCTCAAAATAATCAATTGCCAACCCTTGGTATTCTTGCGGTATGAGATGCACCAAGGCCATTTCTTGTAGTGCTTCACTTGAATACCCGACAATTTTTTCCACAGCGGGATTCAAATTAATAACATTGCCGGTTGTATCGAAGGTGAACACCGCCTCTTGACTATGCTCAAATAGTGACTGATACAGCAATTGGTTCTCCTGAAGCTGTCTTTGGGTTATTCTTAATTCTGTCAAGTCATGGATATAACCTAATAACTCAACAACCCTATTGTCCTTATAGATAGGGGTCACATCAACATATAACAGCCTGCCTCCCAGTTCTATTTCATATTGAACCCGATTTCCTTTAAAGGCAAAATGATATTTTTCCAGCTTATAGCTGGCGATTTCAAATGGAAATATATCATAGGGAGTTTTATTTCTATGCTGTTCAGTACTCAACCCCAGTTTATATAGTAGTCTTCCTTCGGCCATTGTATAAATAATGTCGCCGCTTTCAGTTTGTCTCATCTTAAAAATGCCATTTTCAAGATTTTTTACAGTTTGGTAAAAGTCATCCTGAAGCGCCTTTTGCAGGGCTGCCTCCATTTGCTTCTGCTTGGTAATGTCAACGCGAATAGAAATATAACGCTGCGGTTTGCCTTTTTCATTTAGGATGGGAACGATGGTCGTATGCACCCAGTACAGACTGCCATCCTTTGCTTTATTTTTGATTTCTCCTTTCCAAACCCTGCCTGTAGCGATTGTCGACCATAAATCGCGAAAAAAATCTTTAGAATGATAGCCTGAATTAAGAATTCGATGGTCCTGTCCAATCAATTCTTCTTTGTTATATTTGGAGATGTCGCAAAATTTTTTATTAACTATCTGAATGATACCCTTATGATCAGTAATGGCGATAATCGAAGATTCATCCAGGGCATATTTTAAATCTAATAATTCCTTATTTAATGTAATGATGTCGTGGTAACGATCCATTTCAATTATACTCATTTCGGGGCTCTCCTTAATAGACTTGTCCCAAATGTACATAATACTCCGCCTTACCAGATAGTATACAAGGGGCACAGTAATCTAAAACATTATACAACTTCATTCTACCAAAATCGACATAAATCTTATGCATCAAAAGACCTGAAAAAATAGGACTTCACAGAAGATTCATATATTTCCAATGAAAGGGTTGAAATTTCTCTTAAACTCAAAAAAAACAAGGGCCCGAAAGACGGAAGCCCTTGTTTCCAATGATTAATTTTTCGCACGTTGCTCAGCCTTCAGGTTTTGTTTATCCCACATTCTAAAGAATGGATAGTAGATAGCGAAAGCCACCAGCAGGTTGATCACCTGCATCAATGCCCCCCTAATGTTTCCTCCGGTAGCCAAGTAGCCTCCGATAATCGGTGGTGTCGTCCACGGTACTGCAACACCAGCGGTTTTCGGAGCAAAACCTGTACTCATGCCAATATAGGTGGTAATGACCAATGCCAGCGGCGTTAATATGAATGGAATGATGAGCAGCGGGTTCATGACAATCGGTGCACCGAAGGTAATCGGTTCATTAATATTAAAAATTCCCGGTCCGATTGCCAGCCTTCCTAGTTGTTTGGACTGCTGGCTTTTTGCCATGAACAGCATCATGAACGCAAAGGAGATGGTTGCACCCGATCCACCTAAATAAATGAAGATATCAAAAAATTGCTGGGTTACGACATTGGGAAGTTCTTGGCCCGCCTGCAGCGCAAGTCGGTTAGCATCGGTTTGGGCCAGCCAAATCGGCCCCATAACACCACCGACAATACTTGCACCATGCAGCCCTGTTGACCACAGCAACTGAACCAAAAATACGGCAATTAAGGCACCAATTAATGATCCGCCCAATACGCTCAGCGGCTCCTGTAGCAGCTTACTGACAACATTGTGCAGCGTTTCAAATGAGGTGTTTTCAATTAATAAACGGAGTATCCAAACGATTGCAATAACAACAAAAGCAGGAAACAACGCAACAAATGATTTGCTGACACTCGGCGGAACGCCATCAGGCATTTTAATAACAATATTCTTTTGAATAATATATCGATAAATTTCAGTGGATAAAACAGCAATAATCATCGCGACAAACAGACCTTTACTGCCAAGGTATGTCATTGAAATGACGCCGCCAACCTGAACCGCTTCTGTTGCTCCTTCCGGCGTAAACATCGTGAAATAAGGTGTTGCTAGAATGAAAGCAGCAACGGAGATTGCACCGGCATTCAGCGCATCTACTTTGTATTGTTCGGCCAAGCGGTAAGCTATACCGAAGCCTGCAATTAATGCCATGATATCAAAGGAAGCGCTTACAGGATAGAGGAGCTTCGTCATCCATGCATCACCAAATGTTCTAGCCATGAATTCCGGATAGCCATCAATAGGAATAAAACCTAATATTAAGAAAATAGAACCGATGATAATAAGCGGCATCGTTAATATAATGCCATCCCTTAAGGCCTGCAGGTGACGCTGACCGGCAATTTTACCGGCAATCGGCATTATTTTCTCTTCCAGCATTTGGTTAAATTTGCTCATTTGTATTCACCCCTATGTGAATTTACGAATCTATAATACTCCAGGCAAATTTTAAAACCGCTGCACCATTGCACTAAAGAACATAATCATTCCTGTCTCTCTTCCCCATCTCTCCCCCTCCCCGTAAAATGTTTCCGCTCTAAAATATATTTCAATATTCCTAATATTAGGACAAATAAATTAAAAATTCTAACTCCCTCTTATTAAAAAAGTCCCCAAAAAATCTGGGGACTACCGATTAGGCTCAGGCGTCAATAACCTATTTGCACGGTGGATAAAATAGATGGGTTTCAGACACTTTCTTTGGCCCTGCTCCCTTTATACATGTATTGCAAAGCGAGCAATGCGGCGAAGGTGACAAGTCCAATGATATCGCTGATTTTTTCCGGATAGATGAGACATAGACCGGCTGCCAATGCGAAGAGGCGTTCAAACCCGTGTAGTTTGCGCATCCAGAAGCCAATTACACTTGCACTGATTGCGACCATTCCGATGAAGGCTGTGAACACAACCCAAATTACATACGTCCAAGTGGTATCAATCATCAGCAATTCTGGTGACAGTACGAACATATACGGGATGATAAATGCTGATATGGCCAATTTCGATGACTCGACACCCGTTCGAAACGGTTCCCCTCCCGAAATCGCCGACGCAGCGAAGGCGGCCAACGCCACAGGTGGCGTAATATCAGCAACAATACCGAAATAGAACACAAATAAATGTGCCGACAAATCAGGGACACCCAATAAGATAATTGCTGGTGCGGCAATTGTTGAAGTGATAACATAGTTAGCCGTTGTTGGCGAACCCATCCCCAGGATTAAGGAAGCGATCATTGTCAAAAATAAGGTTGGCAGCAGGGCTCCTCCGGATAAATCCAATAATCCGTTGGCCATTTTCAAGCCTAAACCCGTTTTTGTCACAACCCCAACAATGATCCCGGCAGCAGCAGTTGCCGCCGCGACTCCAAGCGCAGTACGGGCCCCGTCTACCAGAGCCTCAATGATTCCCTTAAATCCGACTCTTGTTTCTTTTTTAAACCAACTGACAACCACTGTAATGACAATCGACCACAGTGCAGCCCTGATTACAGTCATTCCCGACATCAACAAGATAATAATGGCGATAATCGGCAGTAATAGGTACAGCTTGCCAAAAACCTCTTTTCGGTTTGGCATTTCTTCTTTTGTAAGGCCGCGCAGTCCGATGCGCTTTGCTTCAAAATGGGTCATAATCCATATTCCGGTAAAATAAAGCACCGCTGGAATTGCTGCTGCTTTAGCAATATCCCCATAGGAAATTCCATTTCCAATAAACTCTACCATCAGGAAGGCGGCAGCACCCATAACTGGCGGCATCAATTGACCACCAGTAGACGAGGACGCCTCTACCGCTCCGGCAAATTCCTTTTTATAACCGAGATTTTTCATCATCGGAATCGTAAACGCACCTGAGGTTACCACATTAGCCACCGAGCTGCCGCTTATGGTTCCTTGCAAAGCGCTAGAAAAAACTGCCACTTTAGCGGGGCCGCCAACACTTCGGCCGGCAATAGCAATGGATAAATCATTGAAATATTCCCCAACGCCAGTCTTAATCAAAAAAGACCCAAACAATAAAAACAGAAAGATAAAAGTCGAGGATACTGCAATTGGCGTACCAAGAATCCCTTCCGTCGTAAAGAACATCGTCTGAACTAACCGCTCCATATCAAGGCCCCGGTGGGCAAGAAAACCCGGCATATACGGACCATACAGTGCATAGACCATAAACAAAACCGCTATGATTGTGATTGGCAGGCCAACCGCTCGGCGAGTCGCCTCCAAAACTAGTATTATAGCAGCTAGCCCTATATAAAAATCAAGCTGTGTTACGTTGCCGGCACGCAATACTAAGTCATCAATCATCAATGGCCAATAGGCCCCAATTACAACAGATAGAGCGGCAAGAATGAAATCGTACCAAGCGACCTTATGTTCCTTTCCGCGATTTTTTCTTTGTGCTGGAAACAAAAGAAAAATAAGGGCAAGGGCAAAGCCTAAATGTATAGAGCGCTGAAGCTGTGCTGTCAACACCCCAAAAATACCGGTGTATAATTGAAATAATGAAAATGACAGCAGAATTCCAAATGTAATCCAGCCTATGATGCCGCGCAGCTTTCTCGTTCCGGCCTCCGGATCATATTTTTCCAACAGTTCTTGCTGCTTTTCATCTGATAGTGTTCCTTCATAATGACTCAAGGATATTCACTCCTTTCCAAGCTTGAAAAAAGGTCAGGCTGCGAAATTCCACTTTGACCAGTGTTCCAGGTTTAATACTATGTGACAAAGGGTACTCATTATCTTTAAATATGACGCGATGATTGGCACGGACCTGTCCAATGCGTAAATAATAGGATGGGAGTAATACCCTCATGTTTTTGAGGTAATACTTCCCGCCGGCCTGTTCAAAACTCTCGCCTTCACCGGCATTTGCAGGCATTCCAATTGAAAAATCTTCGTACATCAGCTCATATTGGTGCAGCTGACCATCTTCCGTAATTTTGTAGCTTTCCACAACATCGGATAAATGAATTGAATGAGTATATTTAATCTTAAATTTGGAAGTATGCCCTAAAGGAAGATATACAAGAGTGGAGGCCGGACGAATTGATTGAAAAACAACGGCTCTTTGGATTGGAACAAAAACTAGAATGATGATAGTAATAGATAAACAGGTTGCTAGCAAAATGATAAGGGGTGCGAGCTTATGATTTTTCATGATTCCTCCTGCCTCAGCTCATATTTTTGAGAAAAGTAGACCGGCTCGCTTTCTTGCAGCCGGTCACCATAAGTTGTTTATACGCTTACTGTGCCTTCACGCCTTTTTCATCAAAGTATTTTTTTGCTCCGGGGTGGACATCAATTCCGACTCCATTTAGGGCATTTTCTACTTTGATCAATTTACCTTTGGCATATGTCACTTTATCAAGGTTTTCAAAAATCGCCTTCGTAATATCGTAAACAACCTGCTCTGAAAGGTCGGCCCTTGCTACCAGCATCGCTTGAACTGCAACGGTTGAAACTGCTCCGTCCAGACCATAAACTCCCGAAGGAACCTCATCCTTAACGTAGTAAGGGTATTTCTTAATCAAATCATCTACTTTATCACTATCAAGTGGAACAATCACGACATCTTCCGTTGCCGACAGACTTTCCACTGCTCCAGTTGGTGTTCCCGCAGTTACAAAGGCCGCATCAATCGAACCGTTTTGAATTCCTTCTGTAGATTCATCAAAAGAAAGATCTTGTTTCTTGATATCATCAAAGGTCATCCCGTAGATTTCTAGAATTTGTTCGGCATTGGCGACCGTCCCGGAACCAGGAGCACCCACTGATACCTTTTTCCCTTTTAAATCTTTCACTGATTTAATTCCGGATTTTTTTGTTGTGACAATTTGAATCGTTTCCGGATAAAGCGTGGCAATGGCCTTAATGTTTTCTACCTTGTTATCCTTAAACATTAATTTGCCCTCTGTTGCGTACGAGGCAATATCCGTTTGACTGAACGCAATTTCTCCCTCTTTTTTCTTGAGGGTGTTCATGTTTTCGGCTGAAGCACCGGTAGACTCGGCATTGACTTCAATGCCTGTCTCATCTTTAATGATTTTTGCAAAGGAGCCGCCCAGCGGAAAATAGGTTCCTCCTGTACCACCAGTCAAAATGCTCATAAATTTTGGCGTTTCTTCGGTTTTGCCGCCATCAGTTCCTCCCGTGGTGGTCTCGTCCTCTTCCTTAGTGCCGCCGCAGGCTGCCAGAATCATAGATAAAGCCAATAGAAAAACGATAGAAAGAAGAAACTTTTTCTTTTTCAATTAAAAAATCCCCCTTTATTAAATTTCCGTTTGTCGTAACTATTCTTATTATGAAAATGGGGGAAACTTGTCAATAATCATCAATTTAGTACTAAAGACCTATTTTAAACCGAAAATAGACTGCCTTTAATAGAGGCAGCCTTGCATGTATGAATAGTGATTAATCTTTTTTCGTTTCGGGCATGGTGATAACTAGAATGAAGGACCTACCCTCGTTATTCCTACCCTTACTTACTCTAATCTATCAAATAATCAGATTCCTCAGCTGGCCGATTCCTTCGATTTCCAATTCTACCGTATCCCCGGGCTCCAGCCAGCGATGAACCTCTTGTCCAAGCTCCAACAGACATCCAGTACCAACTGTTCCGGAACCAATAATATCTCCTGGATACAGGGTTACACCGGCCGAAGCCCGTTCAATCATCTGACCAAAACTGTAATACATGTCTTTAGCATTGCCTTTGGACAACAATTTTCCATTAACCTTTGCACTCATTGACAAATTAAACCCTTTTCCAGCACGATAGTTTTCCAATTCATCTTTCGTTACGATGACTGGGCCAATTGAGGTAGCGAAGTCCTTCCCTTTAGCCGGTCCCAGGCCGACCTTCATTTCCTTTTGCTGAAAGTCGCGGGCCGACCAATCGTTAAAAATCGTATAACCGAAAATATAATCCTCTGCCTCATCGGCCTTAATGTTTTTACCCTCTTTACCAATAATACAAGCAAGCTCAAGTTCATAATCAAGCGCCACACAGCCAGCGGGTCTCTCAACTTTTTCCTCGGATCCGGATAGCACTAAGTGATTGGTGAAATAAAATGCAGGGATCTCGTACCATTCTTCCGGGACTTTCCTCCCTGTCTTTTTACGGGCATTCAATACATGCAGCTCAAATGCCATGAAATCCCGAACACTTGGTGGATTTGGAAGCGGTGCTGTCAACTTCACGTCACTTAGTAAATACGTTGGCTCGGCGTCACTTGCCAATTTTTGAACAAGTGATATGTAGCTGGAATAATTTCTAATAAATTCGAGCATGTTATCTGGCAGCATGCCGTCACTGACACGCGCCATATCATAAACAAGCTCACCCTTCAGCAAGCCTGCTTTTTTTTCGCCATTCCCATCAATAAATGTAATAAACTTCACGATCCCCAGCTCCCTCTCTGACTGCATAATGTTTAATAACTCACTTAAAACCAATGATAGCAAATGAAACTTAAGAAGTTTGTCGAATATGGAAAAATCCGATAAATCCTGTTCTTACATCAAATTGAAAAAATATGTTATCCTTATAGTAGAAAACTATGTTTTTGGTCTTTTTAGAAAGGGTGTTTTAATTGGTTAGTTCGGTTGAAACCATTTATATTTTGGAAAATCCAGAGAAAGATTTGATCAAGTTTGCCACAGCGACTCAGCTGCGCTATGAGGATACCATTAAGGAAGTTTTTGGGGTAGCATGCGTGAAAGACTTACCCATGATGATTCAGTTTAATAAGAGTTTTCAAGAAAGTCTTTGCAAGAAAAATGGCATCAATGAAAAAAATATTACGATAAAGCATATTTTTAGGGTTGCCACAAAAGATGAGCTGCAATTATTAAGGAATCAGTTACAATCTGAACATGAAGATTCCATTCCATGTCCGTTTGATACCGTAATCCAATTACAAGACGGTATCTTTCAATGGGATGAAAGTAATTCAAGTTATGTTCATGTTAATAACTGAGAGTAATCACCATTTATAGACACACAAAAAAGCTGGGAATTTTCCCAGCTTTTTCTAGATTTTAATCATGAAAATGAGTGCCATCTTCCACAGCTTCCACAATCCCCGCACGAATGACGTAATCACCGAAGTGCTCGCCAGCTTCGCGCTCTTTTGCATAGCGGCCAAGCAGCATCCGCAGTTCGGTAAGGATTTCCGCCTCACCGATGTTTTCTCGGTACATTTTATTCAAGCGGCTGCCGTCAAATGCAGCCCCTAAATACAGATTATATTTGCCGACCGCTTTCCCGATTAAGGCAATTTCTGCAAGCGCCGGTCGGGCACAACCGTTTGGACAACCGGTCATGCGGATGGTAATTTCTTCATCACGAAGGCCATTTTCATCCACAATCTCTTCGATACTGTCAATCAACTTCGGCAAATAACGTTCACTTTCAGCAAACGCCAAGCCGCATGTTGGCAGGGCCACACAGGCCATGGAATTTCGTCTTAGTGCTGAATGATGCTTCCCATCACTTAACCCGTATTCCTCCATCAGTTCAGTAATTTTTTTCTTTTTTTGGCTAGAAACATTCGCTATCACTAAATTTTGATTTGGTGTTAAACGGAAATCACCGGTATGGATTTTGGCGATTTCTCTTAAGCCAGTCTTCAACTGATACCCATCGTAATCCTTAACCCGGCCATTTTCCACAAATAGCGTATAATGCCATTTGCTCCCGACACCTTTCTCCCAGCCATAGCGATCGCCGTTATGATCAAAATGGTAGGGTTTCGCTTCCTCCAAATTCCAGCCAAGACGGTTCTCCAATTCGCCTTTTACAACATCAAGGCCTAAACGGTCAACCGTATATTTAAACCGGGCATTTTTACGGACAGAGCGATTTCCGTAATCGCGTTGGATTGTAATCGTCTTCTCTGCCAATTCCACTATCTTATCAGGGGTACAGAAGCCAATGACCTTTGCCACCTGTGGATAGGTAGCCTTATCGCCATGCGTACTGCCCATGCCCCCGCCGATGGCAACATTAAAGCCCATCAGCTTGCCATCCTCTACAACAGCGATTAAACCTAAATCCTGTGAAAAAACATCAATATCATTTGATGGCGGCACGGCGATACCAATCTTGAACTTCCGCGGGAGGTAGGTTGGTCCATATAGCGGTTCGACCTCTTCCACTTCCGGAGTCCCTGCCACCTTTTCTTCATCAAGCCAAATTTCATGATACGCCCTAGTCCGCGGTAATAAATATTCACTTAAAACCTTCGCCCATTCATATACTTCCGCATGAATCTGGGATTGATCCGGGTTCGGGTTACACATGACGTTCCGGTTGACATCGCCGCAGGCTGCAAGCGTCGTCAAGAGTGTATTATGAATTTGTTGAATCGTATCTTTCATATTCCATTTTAATATCCCATGAAACTGGAACGACTGGCGGGTTGTCAGTTTGATCGTACCATTGGCATTTTTATCGGCAAGGCTATCGAGAACCAGCCATTGTTCCGGTGTTACCACACCGCCCGGTGCACGAACGCGCAGCATGAACTGATACGCCGGTTCAAGCTTTTGCTTTTGCCGCTCATTGCGGAGGTCACGGTCATCCTGCAAATAGCTTCCGTGATGCTTCATTAAACGGTTATCATCATCGGGAATCCCAGCACTAAGCCGGTCCTGCATAACTTCTTTCAATGTGCCGCGTAAATAATCGCTGTTTACTTTTATATCTTCAACATCACTCGGAGGTCCGTCCGGCGCTGTTAACACTTGCTTCACCATGTTGAAAAAACTCCCTTCCAATCCAATCAATAAACATCACGTTGGTAACGTTTCTGCTGCTGCATTCCGGCCAGGTATTCTACCGCTTGTTCACGGCTCAAACTGCCTTCCTTTTCAATAATTTCAAGCAGCGTTTCGTGAACATCATGGGCCATATGCTTTTCATCACCACAGATGTAAACATAAGCACCTGTCTCAAGCCATTCAAAAAGCTCCTTGCTTTGTTCCAGCATCCTGTGCTGTACGTAAACCTTTTCACCTTGATCGCGGGAAAAGGCTACATCCATTTTCGTCAGCACGCCTTCCTTTAGCCATTTTTGCCATTCAGTCTGATAAAGGAAATCCGTCACGAAATGCTGGTCTCCAAAAAACATCCATGATTTACCTGATGCCGCTGATTCTTCCCGCTCCTGCATAAACGAACGAAACGGAGCAACACCTGTACCTGGTCCAACCATGATGATTGGAGTATCATGGTTTTCTGGCAGTTTAAAGTTTTCATTGTGTTGTATAAACACAGGCAGTGTGTCTCCTGGCTGAATACGTTCTGCCGTTAAAATCGAACAAACACCCTTGCGTTCGCGGCCATTGGCATCATATCGTACCGCCCCAATCGTTAAATGGACTTCATCTGGATTAGCGGTTAAACTGCTGGCAATCGAATAAAGTCTTGGTGGAATCTTCCGCAACACCGAAACAAATTCTTGAGCTGTTGCGCCCCATGGACCGAAGTCATGAACCAAATCAAGTATGTCGCGGCAGTCAATATAAGCCTTTAATGTATCTCCACTCTCGACTAACTCTTTAAGCTCGACGTTTGTCGATAACTGAGCCACTTTTTGAAGAAGTGGTTTTGATAAAACGGTAATTTCATAGTATGAGAGAAGCGCCTCTTTAAACCGACGAACATCACCCTGTTTGACAGATACTTGTTCATCAGGGCTCCAATTCAATTCAGCCAACAATAATTCAACCAGCGCTGGGTCATTTTCCGGATAAATCCCGAGACTGTCGCCTGGCTCAAATACAAGGCCGGAACCTTCAAGTGATAACTCGAGATGCCGCGTCTCTTTATTTGAACCACGCCCGTTTAGATTGATATTTTCCAAAACTTCGGCCGGGAACGGGTTACTTCTGGAATATACACTTTCAATTGTTTGGTTTGGAGCTGCCTGCACCGTAACTCCACTTCCGCCTTGTACTTCACTTAAACTGCCTAGCACACCCTGCAGCCACTCACCTGCCGGCTCATCAAAATCCACATCGCAGTCAAACCGGGGATACAGTCTTGTGCCGCCGAGCTCTTCCAATCGTTTATCGAAATCTTTTCCGGTCTGGCAGAAAAATTCATACGAGCTATCACCAAGGGCTAATACGGAAAATTGAACACCGTCAAGCTTTGGCGCCCTTTTGCTGTGAAGAAATTCATAAAAGGACTTCGCGCTATCAGGCGGTTCCCCTTCACCATGGGTACTGACAATAATAAGCAGGTTTTGAACTTTTTTTAGATTGTTTGGTTTGAAATCACTCATCGATGAGAGTGTTACTTGATAACCGCTGCCTTCAAATGCAGCAGCTGTTTTCTTGGCCAGTCCCTTTGAATTGCCGGTTTGCGATCCATAAAGAACGGTTAGATCCTTTGTACCTTGTTGGACACTTTGTCCTGTCGATGCCCCTGCTGAAGGAGCTTGGTTTAATGTATTTAGCGATGCTGCTAAATATCCGCTTAACCAAACCTTTTGCGGTTCGGTTAATGTTGACAGAAGTCGATTTAGGAGTTCTGCCTGCTCCTCTGTAAATGGACTGTTCAATACCTGAAGTTGCAAAAATATCCCCCCATTGTGGAAATACACCATTCATGATAAAAGCAGACCTTACCTGCCTGCATTTCAGAAAATTTGATTACTATAATCATAGTTTCACTATTCCTATAAGTCAAGTAGGAATTAAAATGGTGGCAGTGCCTATTACGTCCTTAATCCCCATTATTCTTCTAAGAGATTTTTTCTATTTTACTTTACCGTAACCATTCGCATTAGTAAAATAAATATTAATGATTGAAACTATTAGTATTTCTAATAACAATGGGGAGATTTTTATGAATTACGATGAACTAAAAACCTTTGTTACCCTGGCGGAGGTGAAAAACTTCACCAAAACGGCAGAAGTATTGGTCATGTCACAACCTAGTGTAAGTCTTCATATTAAGAACTTGGAAAAGGAGTTCCAAACAAAATTATTTAAGCGTTCTCCGAAATTTTTGCAGATTACTCCGACCGGTGAGATCCTTTATGAACGGGCAAAACAAATGATTGCCATGTATGAACAAACAAGGCAGGACATACTTGAACATCACCATTCCATTAAAGGAGAACTAATTATTGGCGCAAGTTTTACCATTGGCGAATATATCCTGCCTTCTTTGCTGATTGACCTGCAAACTACCTATCCTGAATTAGAACTGCATGTTGTTATTGGGAATACGGAGGAAATAGTTCAACTTGTCAGGCTGTATCAAGTGGATATCGGATTAATTGAAGGTCAGACAAATGAAAAAGACCTGATGGTGGAGCCGTTTATGAAGGATGAGCTATTTATGGTAGCTTCTGTACATCATGAACTGGCAAAAATGAACACCGTGACCATTCAGGACCTCCAAAATCAAACTTGGATAACGAGAGAAAATGGTTCTGGAACAAGAGAATATCTCAATCACGTCATTCGTTCAAATGGATTAAAGGCGAAATCATTCATAACAATCAGCAGCAGCCAGGGAATTAAAGAAACCCTGATTAACGGAATGGGATTATCGCTTTTATCCTACAGTGTAATAGAAAGAGAGATTAAGCAAGGCATTCTTTCCATCCTTGAATTAACGAATCTGTCATTTCCTCGCACGCTTTCTTTGGTGTATTCACCTATTATGATGGAAAAAAAGAATGTAAAGACATTCATCAGTTCAGTGCGAGAGAAATGGCCCTATCACTAAACCCTCACCATCCAGTTATCTTTCAGCCTTTTTCTGCAGGAATTCCACGTATTCACGATGAATAAGTAAAGAACTAATTGTAATGTTGAGATGACTGAAAGGAAGATGACTGTGATACAAGGTAATCAATTAAAAATAATTCGTGTTCCAATACCTACTCCCACCTTGCTGCCACATACCACAACCAACGGGTACATAATTGGCAACAAGCGCGAAAGTATTTTGGTAGACGCAGGGTACGACCAGCCTGAAACACGAAAAGAACTGGAACAAGCCTTGCAGAAACACGACATGGCAGTACCGCATGCAATAATCCTTACCCATTCTCATCCTGATCACGCCCCCGGAGTACGGCAATTATTTGATTGGAATCCGACGGTGTATTGCCATCAGCATGAAGAACAGCCGATACTTTCAGCTATTTCACCATGGGATGATGTATCATTTCTGAATGATGGTGACCATCTCCAAATTGCTGGAGAGGAAATTCAAGTGATTCATGCCCCGGGCCATACATCTGGCGGGTTAAACCTTTATATTCCTTCCTTGGAAATTCTCCTATCTGGGGACAATATTGTGGCAGAAGGAACATCGTGGATTGGACCGCCTGACGGGGATATGTCAGACTATTTTCAAACGTTAAATCGTTTAAAGCAGCTGAAATTAAAGGAAATTGGTCCCGGGCATGGCGGGTGGATTGATCAACCATATGACCATATTGAATTTGTAATTCAGCGGAGATTGCTGCGAGAAAGTCAGATTGTGGCCCTGTTAAAGGAGCATGAGGCGTTAACCGCGGTACAATTGACCAACATGATTTACCATGAGCTTCCTCACCCCAGCGTCTTTGAGGTGGCGCGCCGAACGACTGAAGCACACTTAATTAAATTAATCAAGGAAGGTTCCGTCATCCAGCATGATTCTATTTATCAATTAAACTGACAATGTCAGTTATATGACAGTAATTGAAGTTTATCCGACAGCTAGCTAAACTTATCCGACAGTAAATAACCATTATAAGACAGTAAATGCCCGAGACGAAGTCATCGGGCGTTTTTTTCGAAAGGATTTTTATAATCGAACACATTAAATTCAGGCATTACTAATGGCTGCCCTTGTAAATACAGAATAATAGTTTTCAGAGTATGGATCGTCGGTGGTGCTAATGAAAGTTCCCCAGATTCAGCGGCTGCTAGGGCATCTTGCGGAGAAATCCAAATGGAGTCACTGATTTCATAGTCATCTGATTTGGGAGATTGGCCGTTTGGCAGCTGGGCAAGGAAAAACCTGGTGTCAAAGCGTATCGGACTCATTTTTGGTGTAATAATTTGCCCGATATAGGCTAAGTCCTCAAACTGAAAGGTAAGACCTTCCTTTTTTAACATATGTAAAAAAGAAATTTCTCCATTCGTGAGCAGACGGCGGTATTCCATTTTCGTGGTTTCATCTAACAAGGAGGGTGACCCATCGACATGATGGCAAAGTAAAATTCCAACTTCCTCACATAATTCTCTTGCTGCTGCAATATAGAACGCTTGGTCAAGATCTGTAGTTCTTTCCCCTGAAAGTACCTCGGTGTCTTCTAGTGCATCTTCCTTTTCAACAGCACCCCCGGGAAACACATAAAAACCGCCCATGAACTTCATTGTTTCGGGTCTTTTCGTCATGTAAACCCTTGATTGCTGATCCATTAATACAACCGTTGCTGCCGGTCTTGGAATAGCTGACATATTTGTACCACCTTTTTAAAAAATAGTCCTTCCTTTCATATATATTCAACCACCTCCATTCATTTCCCTTTATATTTCTTGACACTTCCCATAACGGATTAAAAAAAGCACCTTGTTTCCAAAGTGCTTACCCTGTCAAATAGTCGGTGCATCCATGCCCATTTGACTCCAATCCTCTCTTGTAGGTCCATAAATACCAGGGACCCGTAAACCTGCCTGCCGCATCAGAACGGAGATTTGCCCGCGGTGATGAATGATATGCTTGTTCAACATTAATAACATGACCCCTCGTGGCAGATCCATGCCAAACACGTTTTTCATTTCTGAAAGTGAGGCGTCACTCCATTGCTGTTTTACGGCATCTATCGTATCAGCACTTACCTTACGAAAGGTATCAGCAATTTCCTTTGCCGAACCCGGAACAGCATTTTCATTATTTACAAAGTCGACTTTGATGCCAAATTCATTCAGCATTCCAGGTGTACTTGTTACAATATGCCAGGCAATTCTTCCAAGCGAGCGGTCATCAGCAGTTACCATTTGTTGCAGTGAGCTGTCTGTCAACGCGTCGAAAACCTTTTGTGTCGTAGCCGCTTCTTGGTTCCAATCGCCTATAAACGCTTCAATTGAAGTATACATCATTCATTCCTCCATACTCTTGAGTTTAAACACCCTAGCTATTATTACCATTTTTTATAAAAAAATGCTTGGATTACAGGTAACCCAAGCAGTTCAATCCTTCCTTATTTCGGATGCAGTATTTCATCGATAATCCCATACTCTTTAGCTTCCTCTGCACTCATAAAGAAATCCCTGTCCGTATCCTTTGCTACTTTTTCAAACGGCTGTCCTGTACGTTCAGAAATAATCTGATTGATATGCTCGCGAAGCTTAAGGATTCTACGCGCAGAAATTTCGATTTCCGTTGCCTGCCCTCTCGCACCGCCCAATGGCTGGTGAATCATGATTTCACTGTTTGGCAGGGCGAACCGCTTCCCTTTCGTTCCGGCGAGGAGCAGCATCGCGCCAAACGAGGCCGCCATTCCGGTACAAATCGTCCTTACCTCTGGTTGGATGTATTGCATCGTATCAAATATCGCAAAGCCGGCTGAAGTCGACCCGCCCGGACTATTAATATACAATGAAATCTCCTTTTCCGGGTTATCCGCTGCTAAAAACAACAGCTGGGCGACTACACTATTGGCCAGATGGTCATTGATTTCATCGCCAATAATGATAATCCGATCCTTTAACAGCCGTGAATAAATATCATAGGAACGCTCGCCGCGATTACTTTGTTCAATGACATAGGGAATGGTATTCATTAGTAACTTCCTCCTCGAAAGCATTTTGGCCTATGCAGCCAGACAGAGAGTGCTTGAAGGAGAAACCGCTTGTGTGCTGTGGTGCTTCCTGCCAAAAATGGCGTTTGGTACTTCGCTCAATATGGCTGGTACCGCTTCGATCACAATCGTCGGATCCTGATTTTTAAGTGCCTCATAAAACAGTTCGGAACATTGCTCCTTTTCTTCCTCGTTCCAAAAGTAGTCCACCGAAGAGGATTGTTCTACACCTTTTTCAAGCCGCTTTTTAGCGCGGTGCAGGTTCCCTTTCACCGCCATCTCCGTTGTATCCAGCAGTTCTGCGATTTCTTTGATTTGATATTGAAACCCTTCCTTTAACAGAAACATAACAGCCTGCTTTGGGGTAAACTGCTGCAACATGAGTTCCACTGTACTTTTCATCTCATCAAGTGGAAGGTGAAGAATTTCTGATGGAACCCTGTCAGAAAGGGTTTCCTTTTTCCGCTTCCGCAGCAAATCAATCCAATGATGATAGGCAATTTTATTTAACAAGGCCGGGGTCAATTTTTGCTGCTGCGCCCCATACCTTTTTGCTTTAAGATAGGTTTCCTGAGCGATATCATCTCCATCCCACCTGTTTTGGGCGAGAAAGTAACAATAACGCTGAAGCTTTGGATAGTGTTCACCCCAGAAGGAATCCTCCTGTTGTGGTGTTTCTGATGAAATTTTGGGACTAAGCTTTTGTGCCATTCATTTCACTCCTTTTGCACTCTCTACCCGATAAACGTTTTAGGATGGATGAAAAGATACGGGTTAGAAAAAAATCTTTCTTTAATCATATTCAAGTTTGGAAATAAAAGCCAAATAAAAACGCCTCATTGCGAAGCGTTTTTAGGATTCCTTATGTCATTTGGTTATTTTCATTGATCATGTCTTTCACATCTTGGGCAATTTTATCAAAAGTTTGATTAACTCGATTCATAATAGCATCATCGTTACTTTGTTGGATTTCTGGATTTGTGGTTTGCTGATTTTCTTTTTCCATATTTTCACCTCCGTTTATTTAGAGTGTGTAAAATGGAAAAATTTATGATTTTGGTTTTCTTCGATATAAACAACAGGAAAAATAAAGTAACTACTCCGCCCAAAAAAGTGAAACCAATCACGACAGAGGCAATACTGGCAATGCCAAACCCAATCCCGACTATTAAGGTGATCGCCCTTTCAATCAGAGATTGAATCGATTCAAGTGTTGCCCTTATTTCCGAACTGCCCCGATGATGCAGATAGCCTGACACAACCGGGTCGACCACACCACTGGCCAAGAATATGATAAGCATTGCGATAATCCCAAATACCCCTGGAAACAAAGCTGTCATGAAAAAACCAGCGGCACTAACGCCTAAAACCGAAAGGATAATAGTTTCCGCACTAAAATAGTTGAGTAAACTAGCCGCTATTAAATTTCCCGGTATTCGCGCCAACGAAATGACCGCAGAAAATACGCCAAAGAACAAAATCGAATAACCGATTTCATCCAAATAGAGCTGCCAAAACTCATCCAGGTAAGTGACACAGGCACCAAGCGCGGTCGCATTCGTGATAATGGAGACTAATTTTGGGTTGCCTTTAAAAAATGAAATGGACTGGTCTAGATATACTTTAAGCTTCTGCCCCTTTTCCTCTTTAACCTGAGTTTGAATTGGCGGTTCCATCAGGAAAACAGTGAATGCCAAGGCAATAAACATGCTCCCAACTGAGAGAATGTAATTGAACTCAAACCCAAAAACTTTTGCCAAGAAGCTGCCTGACAATGCAGCAAGCAGTGACCCAATTAAATCAAGCGAATTGAGTCTCCCGACTATTTTTTCAAAGGAATGCTCCTGCTTCGTCACCAACAGTGAATCATAAAGTAGCGCATTCGACGCTCCGCTTGTACAGGCGCCGGCAATACCCGCAAGAAAAACCACGAAAGCAAATGTCCAAAAATTAAAAGCAACCAATAGGATGATAAGCTCCAGCATGGACAACACTGCACCAAAGACAAGCAATGCCTTCCTGCCAAATTTATCCGCCAAAATCCCAGTAGGAATTTCGCAAATCACAATCGTCACGGCGTAAATAATTTCACAAAGAACGACCATCAACACCGTCATTCCCCGCTCCTGCCAAAACAGCCGTTCAATCACATAAGCAGGAATCAGGTTATGAAAAAATGCAATAAAGTACAATTTAGATATATTTTTTGAATAATTCATGGTCCATCTCCTCTTCTATTTGTAATCTGTGACTACTAATAGACAAGGCGGTGGACGAATCCTAAATTAACAAGGCGGCCGTGGATACCTCATATTACCAACCCCCTATTTGCTTTTCTTTTATTATAATGTATAAAGATGGAAATTTCCTCTTTTTCCTCTATGCATATTACTTATATAATTTTTCAGGATTGGTTATAATTCTGATAGAAATTGGAGGTGAAACCTATGTTTCGATTCCTGATGCTGATTGCATCATTATTTTTACTGACTTATTCATTACCCTCTATTGAAAAACAAATGACTGATTCGGATTATGGTCAAGCAATAGAAAAAATCGGCAGCGAAATTAATGATATAAAAGATAATCCTGAAGCGATGGAAACAATCACTACGGTATTTGATGGGGTTCAATCATTATTAGAACAGCTTAATCTCCGACTAGACGAGATGCCAAAAGAATCAAAGCCGCAGGAACATGAAAAATTAGAACTAAAAGCCCCTGCTCAGCAATTATTTTCGATTCATAATGTTGAACTTGGGAGTGCCAAGGAAGACATTGAGCATGACCTAGGTCAAGCAAATCGTGTATCGCTCAATGAGTACGGAACAAATTGGAATGCTTATCATGATAATTATCATGACTTTTTTATGGTGATGTATAATAAGAATAATAAAGCAGCTGGATTGTATACCAATCAGGATTTAATATCGTCCGGAAATGGCATTAAGATGGGTAGCGCGAAAAGTAATGTACGTGCGGCGATGGGTGAACCGTTGACCGGTATCCAAAAAGGCATGACGATTTATCAGTTTCAAAAAGATGCAGATTATGATGTTTTCTTGAGTGATCAAACCTATGTCACTGTTTTTTATGATAAACACGAGGATAATACCGTTACGGCCCTGCAGTTAGTGGATAAAGAGTTAGAAGATCAAAGGAATGGTTTTTACACGGAGGCCAGTCCTGAATTAAAGGAAGGCTTTGAGTATCAATTGTTCGACTTGACCAATGCTGCCCGGGTTATGCATAATCTGCCGGTTTTAACGTGGGATGAGCATGTCAGGACAACTGCAAGGAAACATAGTGCAGATATGGCGACGAATAATTATTTTGACCATACGAATTTACAGGGTGAGTCCCCATTTGACCGGATGAAAGAGGACGATATCGTTTTCCATTTAGCGGGTGAAAACTTAGCCTATGGCCAGTTTAGCAGCATTTTTGCTCATGAAGGCTTGATGAATTCTCTTGGCCACCGGGAAAATATTTTGAAAAAGGGCTATGAGTATCTAGGTGTCGGTGTAGCCTTTAACGGTGAATCCCATCCGTACTATACACAGAACTATTACGCAAAGTAATTTTTTTAGAAAAATATGCCGATTCCTTCCACTACGAATTAGGTTTTTCAAATAGGTTAAATTATATACGAGCAATTTTTTTATTGCTCAAAAAACTTCGTCGGGAGTGATGTATCATGGCTAGAAACAAACTATTGGTTCCTGGTGCAGATAATGTTCTGGATCAAATGAAGCAAGAAATCGCCAACGAGTTTGGAGTGCAGCTTGGTGCTGATACGACCGCACGAGCAAACGGTTCGGTCGGCGGTGAAATGACGAAGCGTCTCGTCGCTTATGCTGAGCAATCGTTACGAAATCAACAAGGTCAATAACTTGTGATTTCAAAATTTTTTGAGGGGGTCAGGTTCCTTTATTTGAGGGATCTGACCCCTCTCTTTTACATTTTTTATTTTACTTTTGCTTTTTCACGGCAGGCATCAATTGCTTGTTGGATTAATTGCTTTAGCTGGCCAGCTTCAAGTACCTCCAAACCGGCAGCTGTTGACCCTCCAGGGGTGGCAACTTCATCGATAAGTTCTTGGGTGCTGATGTTTGTTTTTAACATTTCAGCGGAACCCGCGATCATATTGGCAACAAGTATTCGGGCCTGTTCCTTTGATACACCAGTTTCCACCGTCATTTCTTCAAGCGCTTCAGCAACAAGGTAAATAAATGCCGGTGCACTGCCTGTAATAGCCGTTAGTTCGTGAATTTGCTGCTGGGTTACTTTTTCAAATTCACCGATTCCAGAAATTAATGGTTCAATTGATTCTATATGCTGTTGATTTACATATTGTCCTGTTGCATATAGTGACATGGATTGTCCCATTTTGGCTGCAGTATTTGGCATGATCCAAGCAACCGGTGTTCCTTTAGGTAATTTTGATTCCATATATGTTGGATCGATTCCGGCTGCAACCGTCAGAACCAATTGCCCGTCCACAACCTCACTTAACTTCGTTAACAAGGGCTCATGCGCTTCCGGTGGCATTGCCAGAACAATAATATCCATGTTAGCTGCCGTCTCGGTCCAAGATTGTATCGTTTCAACACCATACTTTTCGCCTACATATTTTAAGCGCTCCTCATTACCACTGTTTGTAACAGTAATCGCAAAATCATTATTCTTCGTCAGTCCTGCAATAATCGCCTGAGCCATTCTGCCGGCACCAATGAACAGTACCCTTTTTGTTTCTTTTTTCATAATTTCACCTACTAACAATTAATTCTCATTTTTAGATAATCCCTTAAAATTGGACAAAAGGCAAATTATTTTTATTATAGGTAAAAATAGCCAATTTTTTAGTCTTATAGTATCCTATAAACGTGGGTTGATTCCAAATAATAAGAATCTTCCTAAAATAGAAAAACAGGAGGTCTGCAATTTGCTTAATCAATCATTAATTGAAGACGTACTGACCGCTGCTTTATCGACGGGTGGGGATTTCTCCGAAATTTTTGTTGAGGACCGCTTCACCAATAACATCACATTAAAAAGCAGCAAAATTGAAACCGCTCTCTCAGGGCGGGACTTTGGAATTGGTATTCGGGTATTTAAAGGGCTGGAAAGCGTGTATGCCTATACTACCGACTTTTCCCAAGATGGTCTCTTAAAAGCGGCAAAGAACGCGGCCCAAGCCATCAAAGGCAACACCATCATCCAACCTGCTCCACTCTTACACGAATCGTTTAGAACCATCCACCCTATTCAACTCATGCCGCAAGAGATAGAGAAATCCAGAAAAGTTGCTGTTATGAAAAAAGCATCGGAAACGGCAAGAAACTATCACTCCAGTATCTCACAGGTAACCGTCCGCTTGATGGATGAAGAACAAAATGTATTGATTGCCAATTCAGAAGGTAAATTTATTGAAGATAGACGGGTCCGTTCAAGAATGGCCATTCAGGCTGTCGCAATGCGCGATAACAAAATGGAGACCGGATTCTACGGACCGGGCGCCCACCAAGGCTTTGAATTTATCGAAACCTTAAACTTGGACCATTATGCCAATGAAGCAGCCCGGATGGCCATGACGATGCTGGATGCCAGCCCATGTCCGAGCGGGAAATTCCCGGTCATTATCGACAATGAGTTTGGCGGCGTTATTTTCCACGAAGCATGCGGTCATGGTCTGGAAGCTACCGCGGTAGCCAAAAACACCTCCGTCTTCGCCAACCGTTTAGGTGAAAAAGTTGCGCCTGGAATTGTTACATATATTGATGACGGGACGATCCCGAATGAGTGGGGTTCCATCAATATTGACGACGAAGGCGAAAAGGCGCGAAAAAATGTCCTGATAGAAAATGGAATTCTCAAAGGCTATCTAATTGATAAATTCAATTCCCGCCGAATGGGAATGGAGTCGACTGGTTCCGGCCGACGCGAGTCATTCCGGTTTGCACCTACCTCTAGGATGACCAATACATATATCGCGCCTGGCAAATCGACACCGGAAGATATCATTTCCAATACCGAGCACGGAATCTTTGCTAAATATATGGGCGGCGGTCAAGTAGACCCTGCGACCGGTGATTATAATTTTGCCATCATGGAAGCATATGAAGTCAAAAACGGCAAGATTGGAAAGCCGTTAAAAGGTGCTACGCTTATCGGAAATGGTCCAAAAACACTTCAGTTAGTCGATATGGTTGGAAACAATTTGGGACATGGTGCGGGAATGTGCGGTGCCTTAAGCGGCAGTATTCCGGTAAACGTAGGTCAGCCGATGATCCGTGTCAGCGAAATCACTGTTGGCGGGACTAAGGGGGAATAATCGATGAGTATTCAAGAATTTCAAACTAAGCTTATTGCAGAAGCCCAGGCTAATGGTTTTTCCGATGTTGAAGTTTATTTTGAAAAGAAAGAAGTCTTTGGCTGCCAAGTGCATAAAGGCGAAATCGAACAATATGAACTAGCGGAAGACGGTGGTGTGTCTTTCCGAGGTGTCATTGATGGAAAAATGGGCTATGCCTATACAGAAAAAATCGACCCAGCCTCCATTTCTTTCTTGCTTAAAAATGCAACGGAGAATGCTGGTTTGATAGATGAGGATGTCGAAGAAATTTTCGCAGGCAGCAGCCGCTATGAACAAGGTAACTTTTTCTCGGAGCGTTTAAATGAAGTCACCATCCAAGAAAGAATTCAATTCATCAAGGATGTTGAACGCGAAGTGTTGGCTTACGATCCGAGGATTGTTGGTACTGACTACTGCATGATCCGGTCTGAGTCGATTACGAAAAATCTGGCAAACAATAAAGGGTTAACCTTAACAGACCAAATAAATTATATGTATGCTCATCTGCTAGCGATTGCAAATAACGGCGAGGAAACTAAAAGTGCCTTTGAATTTACTATGACAAGGGACTTCAACAGCTTAGACGCAAAAGAATTCGCTAAAAAAGTTGCTGAATCAGCGCTTTCACAGCTCGGTTCAAAAGCAATTCCTAGCAAGGAATATCAGATACTCCTGCGAAATGATGCGGCAGCCAGCCTGCTTGGAGCCTTCTATACGAATTTTTCAGCGGAAAATACCCAGGCTGGACTATCAGCCTTGAAGGACAAACTCGGTCAACAAATCGCAAACCAAAAGATTACCATTGTCGATGATCCGCTTCTAGAAGAAGGCCCGGCCAGCAGAACCTTTGACAGCGAAGGTGTGGCTTCACAGAAATTAATCTTGGTTGAATCCGGAGTCCTGCAATCACTGCTCCATAATCAAAAAACGGCGAAAAAAGACAAAACGGAAACAACAGGTCACGCACATAAAGATTCCTATAAAGGTGCGGTCAAAGTTGGACCATCCAACCTATATATCGAGCCTGCCTCTGCCTCTTTTGATGAATTAGTTGCAACCGTAGATGAAGGAGTATTGATTGCGAATCTATCAGGCTTGCATTCTGGAACCAATCAGGTTTCTGGTGATTTTTCAGTTGCGGCCAATGGATTTTTCATTAAGGATGGTAAAGTACAGTATCCGGTAAACCTGATGACCATCGCCGGCAATTTCTATCAATTGCTGCAGGATGTGCAGGAAGTAGGATCAGACTTAATCTTCCCGCTTTCACCTATTGGTTCGCCATCGATGTTAGTCAAATCGTTGTCAGTTACAGTAGAATAGAAGAAAAGCCGTCACTCCATGGGGTGACGGCTTCTTTACTAGAATTAATGTTGATAAATAGCTGCAATGATTTGATCCTTTGACATTCCGCTATCGACAGCATATGACCCAGGACGCAGCTTGTTTTGCAATCCTCTAGCCTCAATATCTTTAGAGAAGTTAAAGGCATTTTCAATAAAACCAGCTTGGACAAGCATTCTGCCTACATCGATATTATTCATACCATCCGATACATTAATAATCATCTTTGTAACTGAAGTAGCAGGCTCGGGATTTGCCGCTGGTGCTTGTTGTTTTGCTGCTTCTTCGGCATTTTTCAGATTCGTGTCATACTCATCTTTAGTCAAAACTACAAAGCCCTTAGCTTCAAGCTCCTGTTTTGGATCCTTCGCAGAGGCTTTGGCTGGTTCAGTGGCCTTAGATGCTGCAACTTTCGGTGCATCACTTTTTTCGGATAAATAAACAGCACCACTTACCGTGGTTGCCAGTAAAAGGCCGGCTGCAAAGCTGCTTAACAAGTTAATTCGCATTGGCAACCTTTCTCCTTTCTTCCTTCACCTTCAGGTAAGGCGCAAGCATCTGTTGTATTTCAGCTTCAGATACTTCATATTTCTCGGCAATGCTCGCGATGGAGTAGTTTCTTTTATATAAGTCCAGTACTTCACGTTTAAACACAATTTCATCGGTAGAGAACGGAATGTCCGATTCTGTTACTACTACTTCCATATCAAGCTCCATATTCCTCAGTGAATCCTTTAATGCATTAATTTCTTTCATTGTCTCAATATGCACCAGATCAATTTGGTTATGTTCAGCCTTCGCTGCGCGATTCGATTTTACGATGGATACAACTAGCAGTAACGCTGACACCGCAAACAAACCGGTTAAAGTCCATTGCATCATAATCAATTCCTCCTTTCTTGCATCACAAGTCTCTATTATACAACCAAACTTGTATTTTTTCGAACGATATCTAAAAAACACGAAAAAAGTCGGAGGAGTTTGTCAGATTATTGTCGAAAATCAGCCCATATGTTTGACCAAAAGTCCATGCGGGGTCAAAAAAGAAAGGCCGGATTCTTTATAAATCCAGCCTTTCCAAGTAATGATATTTTTTAGGTTGTCTTTACTGAAATCTTTGTCTCAACATAGGCCAGAATAGCCTTAATGACTGTGTCGATTTCTTCTTCGGTGTTATAAGGGGCAAGGCCTGCACGAATCCAGCCACCTTTTTTATTGATTCCAAGTTTATCAGCAAGAGTCGAAGCATAAAAATCACCGCTGGCGATAAAAATGGAGTAGTTTTCAGCCAAGTATTTACAGACTTCAACCGGGTCTGCCCCTTTAATGGTAAAGGCAATAGTCGGAGTTTTGATAACGGAATCGGGCGCTTGATATAAAGTGATTTCCGGCATATTCGCGAGTGCTGACCGCAATTTTCTAGCAAGGTTATTCTCATATTCTTCTATTTTTATAAATGCATTTTCAATACTTTCTCTTCTGGTTGTCCCTTCTCCAATACTAGCAATAAAATTGATGACTGCTTCCATAGCAGCAATAGATTCATGATTTTGGGTACCCGTTTCTAATTTGTCAGGAAAATACGCTGGTGCTGGATGCAATTTATAAACGGCAAGTTTTTCAAACACCTTTTCCTTGATCACTGCCATCCCAAGATGCGGACCGAAAAATTTATAAGCCGAACAAAATAATAGGTCAGCGCCAATTTTTCCAAAATCAACTGAGAAATGCGGAACAGCATGGACCGCATCAACTGCCAACAACGCCCCCACCTCTTTGGTACGTTTTGCGATTGAGTCAATATCCGTAATCGTACCAACGGCATTGGAAGCAAGAGAAACAGCTACTAATTTCGTATTTTCGTCAATGAGTTCAACTAATGAGGACAGGTCTAATGTTAATGTTTCGGTATCAACTGGAATAAAACGAACCTCTGTATTTGTATCCTGTGCAGCTGTCACCCATGAGTCAACATTGGAACGATGATCGATTTCGGTAACGACGATATTATCCTGCTCCGTCCATGTTTTACTTAAAGCCCGGGCTACCGGGAACATTAATGATGTTGAATTTTGGCCAAATGCTACTTCACTTGGTTTGGCACCGACTAAATCGGCAACGGCCCTCCTGGCGGCTTCAATATGCTGCTCTGTCTCCTTACTTGTTGGAAATTCACCATGCAGGTTTGCCCCACCTCGAGACATATATAATACCATTGCATCAATTGCAGACTTTACCACTTGTGAACCCCCTGGCCCATCCATATATATGGCTTGCTTCTCCTGATATGTACGTGTTAATGCTGGAAATTGGCTGCGAATTACTTCAATTGGAAACATAATACCCCTCCTACAACTATTATCAGATAACCATATTCGTTAATTAAACCGCGAATTCCTGCAATTTTCTGAAAAATAGGTATATAATTGCAGGAGGTGATGGTGAAAAAGTCTTTTAATTGTAAAAAAAATTAGCCTTCCTTTACAACAGGTAAATTTGTAAAGGAAGGCAATTTTCATTCTGGGATCTGCTCATAGGCCAGTTTCATAATGATGTCTCGATGTTGCGGGTATTTTTCCAAGAGCTCGGCTTGGCTAAACAGTTCAAAATCCTGAAATTCAAAGCCTGGCGAAACCATACAGCCAACAAGGGAAAAGGCATCTGGTTCAGAAACGGAAGAACCAAATATGGCATTCTTCGGCACTAATGCCTGCAGAACGTCACCATTCTCCACATTCAACCCTACTTTCATTTCCTCATAGTCGCCATTTTCATGAATCACGTGGACAGTGAGGGAACTGCCGGCATGGAAATACCATAACTCATCAGATTTCAAACGGTGAAAGTGTGATACATTGTCGGAAGTAAGTAGAAAATAGATGCTAGTAAATAGCTTTCGCTTCCCCTCATATTGAACGCTTAGTTCTCTGTTTGAAACTTGTTCCCCTGATACAAAGGTCTGCTTGAAGAATCCGCCCTCAGGATGGTGTTCAAGTCCAAGCTTGTTTACCCAGAAATCTACTTCACTTTTTGGCATTGATTCAGATCCTTTCTTATGTATTGGTGAAACCCAAATGAGGTCTCACCAAATAAGTTTATATTATTTTTCCACCGCTGGTTTTGCTCTTTTAATAAAGAATGCAAGGACCAAGGCGTTTATGAATTAGTGATTGAAGTTAAATGATCGATAAGTATTTGTTCATTTTCTCTGGCATCCTCCAAATGAAAAGCATGAGAAGATTTTTTTGACCAGAAGATTTTTTTCGATGGTGCCTCTAACTGGTCAACATACTTTTGAACCAATTCACCCCAGACATGCATTTCTTTTTCACCATGAATAAACAGGATAGGAATTTCCAGCTTCGGAACCTCAGAAAAGAAATCAAATCGGTTTAAATCAGCAATCATCTGATCCGAATAAGACAACTTGAAGCCTGAAACTAAAGAATGGTAGACATCGATTAATGAGTAATCCGGTGAACTGAGCATGATATTTGCTGCTTTTGCATAGGTGGCTGACCCTTTATCTCCAGCATCATAGACCATGGATTTGTATTTAAGCAGCCATTTTCGCATAAGTCCCCATTGTTTAAAGCTTTCCAAGTATGGCGGTTCTCCTACCTCCGTTAATTCCCTAATTGCCTTTTGATTGTTGGTTTCCTTCGCCCGTTCCATTAACCAGCGATAACAGAGTTTATCATTTTCAACCCAGTTGGTTATTTGTGAAAAAGCAGTATACGAATAATACTTTCCAGGGTATCGGCACGCGAGCGAAAGTCCAATGACTGTTCCCCAGGAGTGAGCAATCAGGTGCAGCTTAGGCTGGTTGAACCGTTTTAATAGATAATCGGTCACCTCATTAGCATCACTGATAAATTGGTTTAGATTCATAGTTTTTGAAGGAATTTGTTTGGAATAGGACTTACCTGTACCTCGCTGATCCCAAAAAACGAGGGTAAAATGCTTGACCAGTTGTTTTGTGCAGGTGACTAATGCATAATCCCTTCCCCGGCTAGAAACCCCGGGCACCGGCATACTTGGCCCGCCATGAAGCATGAATAGTATCGGGTTCGCAGGATCCTCTGTTTGAATGAGGATGGATTGTTTAACACCACCAACCATAACAGATTCAATTGCACTAATCCCTTGTTCTGATATTGTAAAATCCACTTTCCTTGAAAGTAGTTTCATATATAAACACTCATTTCACTTTGAAATTTCTTCATAAATAGGAATCAAGAAGCTCTAGATTCACCAACTACTCCACTTCGCTCCAGCAATTGCGTTATTTTCTCAAGCTGTTTGGCATCGGTTACGACTAAATATTGCGGTTGAAAGAATGTCATTTTTAGTTTAAATGTTAATTTATAGCCATTGTTGATTTTTGAGTCCAGACCATATAAATGATGCCAGCGGACGATTTGTTCCGTTTGGTAATGTTTTATTTGCGAAAAGGAGACAAATTTTCCATTCAGAATAATTCCTTTGGGTAAAATAAACAAGCTGCCACGATGGCGAACGGAATTGATAACCGCAAAGAATATATAGGCCAGGCTAAAATAAGCTGATGTGAGCAAATCGGTTGTGATAACTACCACCAAAAGCACAGTTAACACTACAAGGACGGCTGCGGTACCCCATTTGACATACCGATAGGATTTTGTGTTTTTCGCAAGAGGCTCCATCGGTTTCCACTCAGCCGGTACGATTATACTTGTGAATTCATTCTCATTTATAGGAAAAAGGGCATCCTTTGCATAATCAGCTGCCTTTTTCAAATTTAATAGATTACTAAGCAAATAATAAATCCCACTAATAAATAGAAGTAAAAAAATGATATCTACTAATATCCGTCTTCATCCTTTCCGTTTTGTCCATTTCATAGTATGTTAACTTTATTTTCAAGGAAATTACCTCCGCTGTCAAATACTTCCTAAGACCCATAAGCCTCAACTTTTTTGGCAAAATATCGTCTGGCGTCCATCCTGTTCATCTTCTTCAAAGAATAAGACTGTCCAATCAGCATATTCACGCAACAGTTCTTTAGGCAGAAGTTTGAAGCGATTTGACACTCCCTTACCTTCACTCCTTGGCGATTGATAAAATGTTTCCATGAAAAAATAACCGTTGTCTTTAACTAATTCTTTTACTAACGGGAAAAGTGATCGATCTAGATAATAGGAAATAACAACGAGATCAAACTCATCATTTTTCCAGTTCATTTCATTTGTAAGGTCAGTGACCATTGCGTTGATATTAAGGTTTTGGTTAGCTGCCTGTTGTTGAAGATAGGTGATGGCGACTTCAGAAATATCGACGGCCTCCACTTGATAATTCAAATTGGCGAGAAACATACTGTTTGCCCCAAGACCACATGCCAAGTCAAGTGCCATTCCGCCGCTCAGATAAGATACCAAATGTTTCAATCTAGGATTTGGTTCGGGTACCTCCAAATTATTTAGGCGTTCATAATACTTCTTATTCCATTTCGTTTGGTCGTTCATCTTCAGGCCCCTTTCGAAAGGTGCAATCTCTGCTTATAATATCGATATTAAGCTGGAAAAACAATCCTTTTACTCGAAAATTTCCCTCTTATCAGAAAATTCAAACCCACAAGCAGGATATCTGCTAGTTTCTAAGAATACATATAATAACGATTGAAAGGGGTGGTTTATAATCCATGCTTCGTGCAGAGAAAATTGAGGTAAAAGATTCATTACAGGCGATCGAATATTTTTATCAAAAGGGCTGGACAGACGGCCTTCCTATTGTGCCACCTACAAAAGAAAGAATCTATGAAATGCTAAAAAGCGTCAATATGGAGCCGGAAACCATTGTTGGTGGTATACCCGAACGCGATCGAGTTTTCACCGCTGAACTCGTCGCAATCAATGCAGTGATGGCAGGTTGTCTGCCGGGCTATTTTCCAGTTGTGATGGCCGCAGTGCAAGCGATTTCGGAGCCTGAATTCGGGCTGCACGGACCAAGTGCAAGTACCCATGGGGCAGCCATCATGATTGCTATCAATGGTCCGATTGTCGAGCAAATCGGATTAAATGCTGGTGCCAATGCATTCGCTCCAGGAAATCGGGCTAATGCGACAATTGGACGAGCCATTCGATTATTAATGATGAACGTTGGCGGGTCCCCAGAGTTTGACCGCTCTACCTTGGGCACCCCGGCAAAATTCAGCTTTTGTTTTGCCGAACAGAAAACCGATTGGACACCTTTGCACGTCCAAAGAGGTTTTCACGAGAATGATAGCACGGTCACGGTTTTTGCCTGTGAAGGTCCGAATCAAATGCAAAACCATGGGTCACTTAAGGGTGAATACATCCTTAGAATTATGGCAGACAGGATGAGCGCCTTAGGTACCTTCAATATAGGAAGCGAAACGGAAATGGCAGTCGTCCTTTGTCCTGAGCACTATCAGCACCTGCATAAACAAGGCTGGAGCAAGCAAAGCGTTCAGCAATATCTTTATGAGAATGCCAAAAGGTCAATAAGCGACATGAAAAGAGGCGGTATCATTGATGCACCTATCGTGGAGAGCGATGACCATATTTTTAAATACGCCGTTCCTTCACCCGAACAAATTCTCTTAATGGTTGCAGGTGGTGAGGCAGGAAGATTCTCAGCCTGCATGCCCGGTTGGTTTAGCTATAAACAATCGAAAGCAGTTACAAAGTCGATTAAGGCAGCAACTGGCTTTACTTGACATGAGTGTTCCTGACCAATCGGAGATTGGTTTACAGATTTTTAGAAAAGAAAGGATGGTAGAATTTGAGCTTGATTGTTTATAATCCCACCTCAGGTCCTAGTTTAAAGGAACTGCGAATGGCAACAAGAGACAAACCAATACAAGGTAGTGTGATTGGGTTAGTCGATAATGGAAAAAAGAATTCAGATATCGTCATTCAATACATTGCGGAACGCCTGCAACGAAAATATGTACTAAAAGATGTGATTCACTATAAAAAAACTTCTTTTTCACATGGCTTAACAGAGAAAGAAGCTGGTAAAATTGCTGAGCAATGCGACTTTGTCATTTCCGGGGTCGGCGACTGAGGCTCTTGCAGCTCGGGCAGTTTGCTCGACGGGATAATTTTGGAAAAACACGGTGTTCCTACCGCCGTCATTAGTACCCAACCTTTCATAGCCTCGAGTAAGGCGATGGCCGTTGCGCAAGGGATTCCGGACTACCCGTTTGCCGTTATCCCCCATCCGCTTGCAGCAACCGAAAAAGAAGTGCTTTATAAGCGGGCAGACCAAATTTTGGGAGATATCGAGGGTATCCTTTTAGGCAAAGGTTGAACTCACATAAAAAATACTAGAAAGTCTCGGCTTTCTAGTATTTTTGCGTTTTATAGAATTGATGGTTCAATATACGTTGGAAACGCCTTTTCATAGGCGTGACACGCCTGCAATACCAGTTGATCAGCAAACCGATTTCCTGCCACCTGTATTCCAACAGGAAGGCCGGTCTTCGTTAACCCCACCGGCATGGATGCGGCAGGATGTCCAGTTAGGTTATAAATTTGCGTTAACATCCAATCAGTAGCAGGATTTACGCTTTTTCCATTAATTGTCGACGGGCCTGCCAATTCATGACCAAAGGCCGTTACAGCAAGCGTTGGAGAAACTATCAAATCATACTGGTTCAATACTTCCTGCACAGTTCTCCAAATAGTGGTTCGTTTTAGTTCAAGTCTCTTATATTCGATTGCACTATATTTCCTGCCAATATAAATCATTTTCGCCATGCCATCAGAGAAACTGTCCGGATCTTTGTCATACAGTTCGCCATAGCTAGCAGCAAACTTCACGCACCATAACCCTGAAAACGTCCAAGCGAGGTCTTTTTGGCTGACCCCAAGACTAAAATCAATTTCTTGCACCTCACCGCCAAGCTCTGA
This sequence comes from Neobacillus sp. B24, assembly GCF_055381825.1. Taxonomy (NCBI): domain Bacteria; kingdom Bacillati; phylum Bacillota; class Bacilli; order Caryophanales; family Bacillaceae; genus Neobacillus; species Neobacillus sp. B24. The sequence goes on from NZ_AP035777.1 coordinate 2,851,673, forward strand.
AAAATGCCCTACCGCTTGTTCGATGACCTCGGCCACATCCGCAGAAATTTCATAGAACCCGAAATTGCGGGTATAGGCAATTTTTAACCCTTTCATCTCTCTGTTTAAATCCATGAAATCTACACCTAAATCTGGAGTGGCGCTTGGATTATTAGCATCAAATCCTTGCATCACGGAAAAGAGCAAGGCCGCATCCTCGACTGTTCTCGTCATTGGTCCATTATGCAGAAATGGATGCTGGGAACCAAATAAATTCTCGCTATCTTCGTGGGGTACGACTCCAAAGGTTGGCTTGAATCCAAAGATTCCAGTTAGTGCTGCCGGAATCCGGATCGAACCTCCCCCGTCACTTCCCTCGGCAAAAGGAGCCAATTTGGCAGCAACCGCTGCTGCAGACCCGCCGCTCGAGCCTCCTGGAGTCAATCCTTCCTTCCACGGGTTTGTCGTCACACCAAACAAGGGATTGTCCGTAGTCCCTTTATGCCCAAATTCTGGGGTATTGGTTTTGCCAAGGATAATAGCACCGGCTTCCTTTATTCTTTTTAAAAAAGTAGGATCATAATCTGGGATGTTATCTTTAAAAAGTGGGGATCCATATGTAGTCAGTATTCCTTTTGTCGGGGTCAAATCTTTGATGGCGATAGGAATTCCATGGAGTTTGCCAAGAGGTTCCCCGTTCATTACAGCTTGTTCAGCTAGTTTGGCTTCCTCTAAGGCACGTTCATTTATTGTGACAAAAGCATTCCATTTTGAATTATGAGTTTCGATTCTGTCTAAAAAAGCCTTTGTAACCTCGACTGGAGAAAGCTCCTTTTGTTTAATTAATTTTCCTAATTCCGTCGCAGTAAAATCAGTAATTGCCAAGTTATCCACTCCCTTATATAATTTACTTTCATTATACTAGAAAGGGAGCGGAATTTTGATTATATTCTGAATATTTAACCTTACAAATTCTTAGCTTATATCCAAATGGCTTCTTATTGCTGCAAACACCTTTTGATAATAGGCTGGCAAGTGTGGGACAAATCGTTCTTTACCCGCTTCTTCTAAAATGGTGACTCTGCTTCCATCAGGCAAGATGGTAAATCCCTCGATGGGAACCACTTTAGCGCTTCCAAGCAAAAGTTCATAAAACGCTGAAAAAGGGACCCGTATCATTCCCGAAACTTCTTCCTCCTGCAGGATAAAATCATCGAAACCATGGTGTGTGGTATACAAAAAGATATGCGCCATCTCTTTGTCAATAATATTGTCTTTTTCAACACAATATGGAATGGTACCTAGCGGAATCAATTCCTCCATCGTCACATGTATTCCGATCTCTTCTTTTATTTCTCTTATTCCATCCTCAACTGTTTCATGTGCCAGCAAATGGCCAGCAGCGGTAATATCGAATAGATTGGGATACATATCTTTCTCCTTACTGCGCTGCTGAAGATAGATATAATTGATATCCTTTTCCCTGCTAATAAACCAACAATGAAACGCTTCATGCCATAGACCTAACGTGTGCACATCAGCGCGTGTTGCGACACCAATATGATTTCCCTGGTCATCAAATACTTTTAACATTTCAGTTTCCATGAGTTGTCCCGCCATTCGTCTTTCTAGAGTAGTAGTAGCTCATCCAAATCGAGTATTGCGATTTTCTTATGTGGTTTTTGTTTGATCAGGCCTGCTGCCTCAAAATCCGTGAGCTTGCGGCTGATTGTTTCCGGGGTAGTCCCCAAATAGGATGCCAAGTCCTTTTTACTCATTGGTAACGTTATTTCGTATCCCTGGTCATTTGATTCCAAACATTCCGCCAAAAACAGGGCAAGCCTTGTTTCGACTTTTTCGGTGGCAAAGCGGGCCGTTTGCTTTTCCGACTGCTCCAAGCGTTTGGAAAACTGAGTTAAAATTTTCAAGGAGATCGTTGGATATTTTAACAGGAGTTCCTGCAGGTCGGAACGCTTAATGAGACAAACCTGTGTGTCAACCATCGCCTGCGCAAAATTTTCGTGTAACTCTTCAGTAAATAATGCGTGTTCACCGGTAAATTCCCCCGGATTTAGAATCCGCAATAGCTGTTCTTTACCCGACTCCGACAACCGGTAGATTCTTATTTTTCCAGTGTTAACGATATAGAGAGAGTCAGATTGTTCACCAGCCTGATAAACCAACTCCCCCTTTTTGAAAGATAATGACCGTGCAGCAGTCATGATTTCATCCATTTGCTCTGGTTCCAAATGATTAAAGATCGGAACCAATGAGACACAAGATTTATGTGAATGATGATGGCATTCCACTGTTCAACACTCCCATTCCCGACCATGCTTTTGCCTTTATTTTCTTCTTTATCGAAAAAATAGTCCAGCCTTAATCTAAATATCCAGGTAAAATCTGATGAGTTCTGGACACTTTTTTGTTCCTCTGATTAAATTTGGTCAATCGCATACCATTTAAGATTACGATTAGGACACTGGCTTCATGAATGAACATGCCAGAAGCCAAATGAACGGAGCCTAGTAATACCCCTGCTAATAATACAAAGACAATCCCGACTGCAAAAAACGTATTCTGTTTGATATTGGTAAAAGTCGCTTTCGCTAACGAGTAGGCATGCGACAATTGCAGTAACCGGTCCGCCATTAACACAACATCGGCGGTTTCCATTGAGATATCTGTTCCGCCTTCGCCCATTGCAAAGCCAATATCCGCGGTCGCGATGGCAGGGGCATCATTGATTCCGTCGCCGGCCATGGCCACAACATAACCCTCTTGTTTTAGTTTTTTCACATATTCTGCTTTATCTTCTGGTAAAACTTCAGCAATAAACTCATCTACACCCAATTTATTTGCCACGATTTCAGCAGTATATCGGTTATCTCCAGTTAACATAACAATTTTATTAACTCCATTTTTTCGAAGTTCCGCCAACGCTGTCACTGCATCATCACGAATTTGGTCGGCAATCGAAAAAATTCCGCTTATGACACCATCTACTGCTGCAAAAATTGCACTGTTGCCCGCATTTTCCCGTGCTAGGGCGTACGCTGCTGTTTCCTCTGGGATGGTGATTCCCGCCTTTGCCAATAACTGACGGTTCCCCACAACCAGTTGATGCCCTTCAACGTTAGCGGTAATGCCTTTACCTTTCACCACTTTACCTTCTACTGTTCCTACATTTATCTGCAGTCCTCTTGCTTTTGCTTCCCTGACAATCGCTTGGCCCAAAGGATGTTCGGAGACCGTTTCAGCTTTGGCGACCATCCTCAGTAGATCCTTCTGACCCCAATATCCAAATGTCTTAATATCGGTGACCTCTGGTTTCCCTTTTGTCAGGGTCCCAGTCTTATCAAACACGACCGCATTCACTTTGGCCAAGGTGTCCATGACTTCGCCGCCTTTCACAAGGACTCCATTTTTCGCACCATTGCCAATTCCTGCAACACTTGAAACCGGGGCTCCGATGACCAATGCCCCCGGGCAAGCGATAACCAGGAATGTGATTGACAACTGTAAATCCCGGGTTATCGCGTAAACGAGCACTGCTAATAGAACGACTGCAGGCGTATAATTCTGGGCAAACACATCTAAGAATTTTTCTGCCTTCGTTTTGGATTCCTGGGCTTCTTCCACAAGCTCAATTATTTTGGCAAAAGTGGTATCATCCCCAACCTTTTCCGCCACCATTTCGATATAGCCGGTATCAACCATACTGCCGCTATACACCTTATCACTTAACTTCTTTTCGGCAGGTAATGATTCGCCTGTAACCGCCGCCTCATTCAACGAAGCTTGGCCAAAGACAATGACTCCATCAACAGGCACCTTCCCGCCTGAGCGTATGATGACGGTATCTCCCACAACAACATCATCAACTGGAATGGTAATTGCTTCTCCATCGCGAACCACCGTTGCTTCCTGGGGCGCCATGTTAACCAATTCTTTTAAGGATGATCTCGTTTTTTCCAATGTCCGGGCCTCCAAGTAGGCCCCGAACAGAAATAAAAAGGTAACAACCGCTGATTCTGTATATTCTTGCAGGGAAAGTGCACCTAAAACAGCGATACTTACCAACAATTCAATGCTGAATGACTTCATCCTTAGGCCGTGGCCCGCTTTTAGAAAAATCGGCACACTTGCGATAATCGTCGCAAGTAACAAAGCAATATTTTTCAAATCAGGACTTCCTAGAAATCCAGACGAAAATCCAATCACAATCAGAATGAAAGAAACCGCGGTAATACTGTTTCGATATTGGTTCATAAAAGCACCCATTTTCTCCCCTCCTACAGGTATTTACCAGTTTAAGAGACTTTGGAAGACAGGACGTCATAACCTAGTTTCTTAATCTTCTCCTCCAACTGGCTTGCATTAACCTGTGCCTCATCAAATTCTGTTTTCACCTTGCTAGTATTGAATAACACCTTAGCAAACTGGACTCCTTCTGTTTTGGTTAACATATGTTCGATTTTTTTAATGCATGATGGGCAAGTCAACGTTTCTAATTGATACACAGCGTTTCTCATTTTCTTTCCCTCCCTGGAATGATTATGTCTTCATTTTACGTGAGCACTGTTTTTTTAAAATTGACGGGGGTTAAGTTTTATCGTGTTTTTTAAAATTTCATCGCAAAAATGACTGCAAACTATCTCCGTGTCTTCAAAAGCCCAACGGTCCACTTTCAATCCTTCTGTCAAAATCACGGCCCCCTGCTGCTTTAACGCTTCCTCCCAAAGATCAACAGAATGAGCAAAATGATAATAAGTGGAGTCACCTGGGCCAAACACCGCAGCCATCTTGCATGTTAAATCAATTTCCATGACCTCCTCATAAAAGGGGACCATTTCGTCGGGCAGGTCTCCATCGCCCCATGTATAGCTTCCGATTAAGATCAGTTCGTATTTAAGGATTTCTGTTGCGAGTACCTCCAGTGCGTCTTTTATCACCACATTCTCCCCGGACTCCGTCAATTTTTTTCCAATCATTTCGGCCATTGCTTCAGTTGTCCCGGTCATACTTGTATAAACAATGATAGTATCCATGTATCCCACCTCACTTTGAATATATCTCTTACTTAAAAAATTTAACTTGACCGCCATCAAATTTTTCAAAAAAATACATTAAGTACCCGTTACGAATACCTTTCATATTCTTAAATTGGGGGGATAAATGATGAGTTCATTTTGGACATTTATGCAAGAGATGCTAGTCCTGTACGGGATGGCAGGCGTGGGGTTTATTGTGAGGAAGACGGGAATCTTGAATGAGCATGCTAACCAGGTACTGACCCAGCTAATCCTTTTTGTGACCTTGCCTGCACTGATATTGTTTTCACTCGATATCTCCTTTTCTTCTTCTATAGTACCTTCGATGGCCTGGCTAATCCTCATGTCTGTGTTTATTTTAGCGGCGTCATGCCTATTAGCCTTTTTCATGGGCAGATACGCACGACTTCCCACTAAGGAAAAAGCGGTTTATCAATCACTCATCATTTTTGGAAATCAGGGGTTTATTGGATATGCGGTGATTTATATTCTGTTTCAACAAGAAGGAATCATCTATTTAACGCTGTTCAACTTGTGTTATTTGGTGTTGATTTGGACGTACGGTGTTTATCTTTTTACAAGTAATAAACAGGCTATTAACTGGAGAAGTATTTTCTTAAATCCTGGGATTCTATCTACTTTGACTGGGCTCGCTATTTTGCTAACCCCACTTCAGTTTCCAGAACCAGTCCAAAACGGGCTAGAAAGCGTTGGAAAAATGACCATTCCCTTGTCGATGATGGTCATTGGAAGCTTAATCGCCAACGTCAATTTGAGAGGATTTCTACCATCCTTGAAAAATAGCTATCTATGGAAAGCTGCCGTTGTCAGGCTGCTTGTAATCCCACTGTTGCTAGTTTCATTTGCCTTCTTTTCCATGCCGTCCCCACTGTTAAATATTGCTGTCATTGTGTCCGGTATGCCTTCCGCCCCCACCACATCGCTCTATGCGCAAAAATACGGGGCAGATCCCGTATTTGCTTCGTTTGGCGTTTTATTATCAACACTGTTGTGTGTTGTTACGATCCCGTTCCTCTATTTCATTAGTACCTTTTTTGGAATTTTATTTTAAATGTGGGATGCTTTTTGGAGTTCGCGGATATATTGAAAATTTCGCGGATATAATTGATTTTTCGCGGATATAACGCTCAGAATCGCGGATATGTTGTAAAAAATCGCGGATATATTAATTTTACCATTACAACTCCAGCTAAAAAGGCACTATAAATGAGGACTTTCCACCAAAAACAAGGCACTACCCCAAACCGAAGTGGTGCCTTGGCATAATAAACCCTTTATTTTACCCGCGCAAATCCAAATCCTGAGGCGTAGTCATCACCTGTAGCGGCACCATAGCCGCCTTTTATGTCATATAATTTGGCACGGCGTTGCAGCTCGGCACGAAGCTGGGTGTTGCTCCATCCTAAATTGGAAGACCAGATTTTTGCGGCCAAGCCTGCTACGTGGGGAGTAGCCATTGAAGTGCCGCTGATGGTGTTGTAGTTACCATCGTACCAGGTCGATTGAATGCTGCTGCCTGGTGCGGAAAGTTCCACATCTCGTTCCTGTATGACATAATCAGCATCTGTCGCCGAGTTACCACGTGATGAGTAATTCGCAACACGGTAGGTGCCGTTTTGCTGAACATTTTCCAACGCGGCTACGGCTACGGCATTTTTCAACGCACCTGGATAATCAATACTGCCGCTGGCATATCCGTCATTACCAGCTGCTGCCACAACGAGCACACCTTTGCTGTATGCATAATCAACGGCGCTGGCAATCATCGTATCTTTGGAGTTGGAACCAAGCGACATGTTTATGACCACTTTAGAACCAGTTCTTGCCGCTTCATCAGCTACGTGGCGAATCGCCCCGGCAATATCATCGGAATAGCCTGAACCTTGGTCATTTAAAACTTTATATGCCCATAGTTTCGCCTGTGGTGCTACCCCATAGATTCCTAACCCATCAGAAGCGCCGTGAGCCAGAGCCGTCCCGGCCACATGGGTTCCATGTCCGTTTCGGTCTGTACAAGTCCCATTCACCATTGATGATGTTGTTTGGGTAAAATCTTTACATTGTTCGCCGCTGCCGACCAAATCATAGTGATTAATATAAACACCCGTGTCCAAAACTGCTACCTTAATTCCCGCTCCTCCAGATGTACTGGCCACATTCGGATCATTATAAATGGCCTGGATTCCCCAAGGAGTTCGGTCTGATGGAAGCGAGCTAACTGCGGTTGCCCCTGCCTTGCCATTTGACTGATTTTCTCTAGAATCTAAATGAACCTCAGGAACCTTTTCAATCGTTATATTTTTGTTATTCAATAATGCCTGATATTGCTTGGCATTTACGGTGGTGGTGAACCCCTCTGCCCCAAAATCCCAACGCGTCCCAAAGTTTTGCTTGGCTGTTGCTATTTTCGAACTTGGTCCTTGTATGACAACCCGATACGTTTCGTTCGGATTCGCTGTTTGAGTTTGACCGAATGCTCCAGTTGCGAACAACGACACCCCCATAATAAAACCTGTTACTGCTGCCCCAATCCTCTTACCCTTTTTCATTCTCCTGCCCCTCTCATTTCTTTATTTAACGGCAGCTATGCCGCAATATTGAGTTTATTAGGAATTCGTCGATACATGATTCCAATTTTAGGGCAGTGAGTTGGGAAAATTTTTAACAGAGTATTTGCCATCAATTGCCTATACACAACGGGGACAACCTTCATATTCTATAGCAAGTCCAGTTTAAGGGAGGCCTTCTTTATGGAGTTAAATTATCAACGTGCCATTAAGTTAAAGGGGCAAATGATCCAGTATCGCAATGAAGATGGTGAACTTGTCGTTGGCCGGGTGGCAGATGTCAAAAAAGACGGGCTTGAGATTGAAGAATTAACAACTCACAGTCCAAGCAGCGGGTATGGCTTTGGTTTCTTCGGTCCAAGACCATTTTTCAGACCGCCAGTCTTCGTTCCGTTTTTTGCTTTCGGTTTTGCTTCACCGTTTTTCTTTTGGTAAAAAATAGAGATAGCCCTCAATAACTAAATTGAGGGCTTTCTTGAAAAACCTCGTTAAAACCCGGTTGGCCAATTCGCCAACCGACGTTCACTCTTCGATCCGTTTTTCACTACAGCAAACTCTAAGGCTTTACATAAAAATTTCCGAGTATCTCTTGGGTCAATCACATCATCAATAAGGTGCTTAGCTGCCGCTTTGTAAGGCGAGCTGTCGAATGCCCATTTTTCCAGGAGCTCCTTGCGCACCTCTTTTGCATTATCAACTCCTTGCAGCTGGCGCCCGTAAACAACATTAATTCCCACTTCCGGGCCGGTAAAATTAATTTCTGCTGTCGGCCAGGCGACAACGAAATCCGCCCCCATGGTCGGGCCGCACATATTTCCGTAAGCGGCGCCAATGCTTTTCCGGATGACAACTGAAATTTTCGGTACGGTTGATTGCGCCAACGCCTGATTCCACACCATTATTTTAGATGGGATTTTCAACTTTTCAGCCTCATTGCTGATTCGGAATCCAGGCGTATCATGAAGGAAGACCAGTGGAATATGGAACGAATCACAGAGGCAAATGAAATCCGTCGCTTTTTCACATTCTTGCACGCCTGGTGCCCCCGCGTATTTGATCGGCTGATTGGCAACAATCCCGACAACTCTGCCATTTAATCTAGCGAAAACAGTGATAAGTGCCGGGCCGTACCACTCCTTATATTCAAAAAATTGCCTGTCATCCACAATTTCAGTGATGATTTTTTTCATATTATAAGCCCGGTTCGCTTTATTCGGTAAAATATCAAGCACGGAGTCAACCCTGCGATAAGGATCGTCACCTGTTTCCTTAAACGGCGGCTCCTCTGTTGCATTCAACGGCATATAACTGAAATATTCCTTCATTTGAGCGATACACTCTTCCTCAGTTTCTCCGAAAGCATCGGCCTGCCCGGTTTGATGGGCATGGACTTTCCAACCCCCAAGCTCCTCGTTAGAAATCTGCTGCCCTGTGGCCATCTCAATCATTCTTGGCCCAGCGACCGCCATACATGTTCCCTTTAACTGGATGACGAAATCGGATGACACTGCCGTCCAGGTCGGACCGCCAAAACTATCACCAAGAATGCTTGTAATTGAAGGCACCTGCCTGCTGTGCGTTAACATCTCATTGGGAAAAAGTTTATCGCTAATGCCATCGGAACCCATCCCATCCGGCATTCTCAAGCCCCCGCCTTCATGCAGGTAGAACATCGGCAGCCCGCGTTTCAGCGCATATTGATGAATCGAAACGGCCTTGCGCATATGGACCGCACCCTCAGTTCCAGCAAACACCGTTTTGTCACCTGCCTGGACCACAATCGGCCTGCCATCCACCTTGGCAAGTCCAACGATCAAGCCATCGCCGGCACTTTTATCCTCCGAGCCAACCATATCAGAATGATTGAGCATCCCTAGTTCCATAAAGGAATCAGGGTCAACCAAGAGGTCAATCCTTTCCCTTGCTGTATAATATCCAGCATCATGCTGGCGCTTGATTTTTTCTAGACCCCCATTTAACTTGGCGCGTTCTTTTCGTTGCAATAAATCATTTACTGCTTCTTTGACAATGTTCTTGTCTTGATCAATCACTGGTTTACTTCCTTTCCCTGTGGCTCTTTCAACAGCCTTCTCAACACTTTACCAGAGCTTGTTGCTGGCAGCTTGTCAATAAACTCTACAAATCTCGGATACTTGTAGGCAGCCATTTTCCCCTTTGCCCATTGAACCATTTCTTCCTCAGAAATCCTGCCGGTATAATCAGGTTTTAGCTTTTTTGTAATAGTTCCTGCATACTAAAGCCTCCTCTTCTATTCTAAAATTGTCCTAAACTTGTCATGTACAAGATAATTTTATAGAACAAGCCTACAATAAACAAGAAAATAGTCTGAATATTACAAAATCAGACAAGATACGAGTATTTTCTAAAACAAAAAGTGCCAGTCACTCCTCCTCATAAAACGGAAGCATGACTGGCACTTTTCAAATTTCATTATGCAGCTTTCTTAATTTCAATCTTTTTACCGTCCTTGCGCCACTTTTTAAACTCAGCAGCTGCAGTAAATAATACGTCTGTTGATGAGTTAAGCGCAGTTTCAAAGGAATCCTGTAACACGCCAATGATAAACCCTACGCCTACTATTTGCATCGCAACATCATTCGGGATTCCAAAAAGACTTGCGGCAAGTGGGATTAACAGTAACGAACCGCCGGCAACCCCTGAAGCACCGCAAGCACAGACTGCTGACAAAACACTTAGGATGATGGCTGTTGGGATATCGACTTCTATACCAAGTGTATGAACCGCTGCCAGTGTGAGGACAGAAATCGTAACCGCAGCCCCGGCCATATTAATCGTTGCGCCTAATGGAATCGAAACGGAGTAGGAATCTTTATCCAAACGCAATTTTTCACATAATTTCATATTAACCGGAATGTTCGCCGCAGAGCTTCTGGTAAAGAAAGCTGTAATTCCGCTTTCTCTTAAACACATTAATACCAGCGGATAAGGGTTTTGACGGATTTGTGTGTAAACAATAATGGGATTGACGACCAGAGCAACAAACAGCATGCAGCCAATCAACACCACTAATAATTTGCCATAGCTTAGCAGCGACTCTAGTCCATTGGTGGTAATGGATTCAGTTACCAGACCCATAATCCCAAGCGGAGCAAATTTGATCACCCAGGTTACGACTTTAGAAACTGCATCGGAAAAATTGGAGATCAATGTTTTTGTCGTATCAGGAGCATTTCTTAATGCAAATCCAAGGACAATCGCCCACGTTAGAATCCCGATATAGTTGGCATTGTAAATTGCTTTAACAGGATTGTCGACAACGTTAAGCAGTAACGTTTTGAGCACTTCGACAACACCACCAGGTGCTGTTACATCATCTGCGCCTTTTGCCAGTGTTAAACCAACAGGGAACATAAAGCTGACAACAACAGCGATTAAACCTGCTAAAAAGGTACCTAAAAGATATAGGGAAATAATCGATTTCATATTCGTTTGGTGACCGTTCTTATGCTGAGCTATCGCTGACATAACCAGGAAGAGCACTAAAATTGGGGCAACCGCTTTTAATGCGCCAACAAACAAAGAACCGAAAATCACCAATGGTTGGGCTGCTGACGGAACACTCACAGCCAAGATAATCCCGATAATCAAACCAATCGCTATCTGTTTGACTAGGCTAATTTGATTCCATCTTTTCAATAGCATATTCATAGTAGACCTCCCGTTTGATGATAGTAAAATTTCGATCTATAAAACTATAATTGCTTGGTAGTTGTATTATAAAGAATATTTAAATATATCACAATATTATTATTAATATTTAAATATAACAAATATTCTAACACTTCCCCTTTATAATAAAAATCCACCTAACGTCACTAGGTGGATCATCCTATGTTATTCAAATAACGGGCTTACGGCTTTCTCATTATGAACCCTGTCAATGGCTTCAACTAGCAATGGTGCCACTGATAATACCCTAATCTTTCCGCCTGGATATTCTTCCGGCAGTGAAATCGTGTTCGTGACCACTAATTCCTTGAGGACAGATGACTGTATTCTGCTGATAGCTGGACCTGAAAGAACCGGATGCGTACAGCAAGCATATACAGATTTAGCGCCCTTTTCCAATAAGGCGGCAGCACCTGATGTAATAGTACCTGCAGTATCAATCAAATCATCGACAATAATGCAATTTTTCCCTTCGATATTGCCAATAATGTGCATGATCTCGGATTCATCGTGCTCCGGACGGCGACGGTCAATCAGTGCGATTGGCGCATTTAGCACCTTAGCCAATTTTCGTGCCCTTACAACGCCGCCATTATGAGGTGCGACAACGACCACATCCTCCAGCGCTTTCTTCTCAAAATACTCCGCAAGAATCGGAATCCCAGTTAAATGTTCCACAGGTATGTCAAAAAATCCTTGGGTTTGTGGTGCGTGAAAGTCCAGGGTAAGAACTCGATGGGCCCCTGTTGCTTCCAAAAGGTTCGCGATGAGTTTGGCAGTTATCGGCTCGCGCGAACGAGCTTTTCGGTCTTGGCGCGCATAACTAAAGTACGGTATCACAACATTAATCGTTTGTGCTGATGCTCTTTTTAACGCATCAATCATGATCAGAAGTTCCATTATATGTTCATTGTTTGGATGCGAAGTGGATTGTACAAGGAAAACCTCGCTTCCTCGAACACTTTCCTCGATGGATATTTGAACTTCACCATCACTAAATTGTTTGACTGAGCATTTCCCCAGTTCGCAGCCCAACAACTTTGCCATCTCTTTGGCCAGCTCAGGGTTTGAATTTAAAGTAAACATTTTAAAACCATTTTTAAGTTGATAGGACACTGTTTTGCCTCCATGAATATGTATTCGAACACTATTATATCTTATTTGACAAAATTTTTATAATCCTAACGGTATAAAAAGCAGGATTTACCACTATTGGAGTAGAAAATTAATAAAGAATTTTAAATGGGGTGGACAAATGCTGACAAAGAAAGAACTAAATGACATAAAGTCTCTTCAAGAGATTTGTGAGAAACACGGTGGGTTTCAGCTGAAGCTGAATGATGATATGCTGGCAAACAGGTCTGATAACCGAAAAGAAGACTTCTTTCATTATGAAGATGGACAACTTGTTGGATTTCTAGGCTGTTATGGATTCGGCAGCAAGGTAGAAATTTGTGGAATGGTTCATCCGGATTACCGCCGCAAAGGAATTTTTACAAAATTGCTGGAAGCAGGAGTTGAGGAATCAAAGAAACAAGGTGCAGAAAAAATTCTGTTAAATGCACCAACTGGATCAAACTCGGCTAAGGAGTTTTTAAAAAATATTCCTTGTGAGTTTTATGTGGCGGAATATCAAATGAAATGGCAGCCGCATGAGTTAAACGAAGATTCATCTATCATCGTTAGACAGTCTGTTTCTCCTGAAGATTTCGAAGCTGAAATTGAGCTTGAAGTGTTAGCGTTCGGTTTTAAAGAAGAGGATGCACGTGAGTTCGAAAGGGCGCTGAGGGATTCTCGGACTGAAGAAATGCTGATTATTGAAGCAGATGGAAAACTAGCTGGTAAAATGCGGGTTTCGCCGTCAGATGGTGAATCGTGGATTTACGGATTTGCTGTATTTCCTGAACTCCAAGGTAAGGGAATCGGCCGCAAAGCCTTATCGAAAGTAGTCATGATGGAGCACAAAAAAGGCCAGTCGATTTTTCTTGAGGTAGAGGCTAAGAATGCTCATGCGTTAAGACTTTACGAATCGTGCGGGTTTAGAAGCTATCATTCACAGGACTATTATCAGTATAACTTGTAAAAAAACGGGTGGTTCTATGTGAACTACCCGTTTTTTATCGTATCTTTATATTTTCTCTTTTTTTATCAAAGCCTTTGATATCCCCACGATGCAGGCCTCGCCAGTTTGCTTGACGGTGGATTGTTTTACGGTCACAACGCCAGTTCCATTTCCTTTGTCCTCGAGGTCAATCACTTCGAGTTCAACATGTATTGTGTCGTTGATAAACACGGGTTGAATAAACCGCAATTTGTCAATTCCGTAGTTAGCAATCACGATGCCGGGTTCCATTTTTGTCAAACCCACCCCGAACGAAAGAACCAGCATGCCATGGGCGATCCTCTGCCCAAAAAAGGACTTCTTGGCAAATTCGATATCGGTGTGCAGCGGATAATAGTCACCAGTCAATGCCGAAAACATAACGAGGTCGGTCTCGGTAATCGTCCGCCCCCGCGACTGCCATTTCTCACCTTTTTCGAAGTATTCAAAGTACTTATCGTACACTACTATCACCCTTCCTTAGCACCGTTTTTAAAATTTTCCCAGTTGCGTTCCGCGGCAGTGCCTCGACAATATCCACCTGCTTTGGCATTTTAAACCTGGCAATTTTACCATCAAGGTATCCCTGGAGATCCTCAATAGTCAGCGCTTGGCCAGGATCCTTTAACGCGACTACTGCCCTAATGGATTCCCCCCACTTTTCATCCGGATAGCCGATGATCGCAGCCTCCCGAATATTTGGATGGCGGTACAATACCTGCTCGACTTCAATCGGATAAACGTTCTCTCCGCCGGTAATAATCATGTCTTTCTTACGGTCGACAATATAAATGAACCCTTCGTTGTCAAATTTGGCCAAGTCGCCGGTATAGAACCAGCCGTTTTTAATGGCCTCTTTCGTTTCCTCCGGCTTATTCCAATAACCAACCATCACATTCGGACCATTGACAATCAGTTCGCCTACTTCTCCAGGCCTTACGTCACGGTCAAGCGGGTCGACGATCCGGACCGTCGTATGCATTGGTTCTTTCCCAACCGAACCGTTTTTACGGATAGTATTGTCTTTATCCAAAATACTTACAAACGGGGCGGTTTCCGTCAGGCCGAAGCCTTCGTAAAATGGTATGTCTCGCTTTTGGAAAAATTCAATCACTGTTATTGGACACGGGGCTCCACCGGAAACGGCAAATTGGAGTGAAGAAATATCATACGATTCAAAATTTGGAACACTCATTAACGCTTGCCACATCGCCGGAACAAGGAATAATGACGTCACCTGTTCATCATTGATTTTTTGCAGTACCTTTACAGGGTCAAAGGCGTCAATTAAAATATTGGCCCCGCCCTTATAAACCAACGGCAAGGTGAACACGCTCATCCCGCCAATATGGAACATCGGCGCTGCGGCCAAGGTAATGTCGGTATAATCGACACGGGTGTTATGAATAAAGTTAATCGCATTCCATTGAGTATTTCCGTGGCTTAACATTGCACCTTTTGGCCTGCCGGTTGTCCCGGATGTGTACATCATTAAATGAATGTCATCGGGACCAATCTCGAAGCCCGGCTCCTCAGGTGACGCGTTCTCTAGTAAATTTTCATAGGTTAGGTCGTCCTCGTGTGGCTGGTTCCCGACATGAATGTATTGCAGTAATGATGATTCTTTTGTACGCAGCTGATCAACCAGCGGCCTCATCCGAAAATCATAAATGAAATGATAGGCTCTCGAATCATTGACAATATAAAGAACTTCATCCACACTCAAGCGGAAATTGATTGGCACAAAGATGGCGCCAATTTTGGCGCAGGCAAAAACCGCTTCGAGCATTTCATTCGTGTTTAGCAGCAGGGCATTAACGCGGTCTCCCTTTCGGACCCCTAATCCAAGCAGGGCGTGGGACAACCGATTAACCCGTTCATTAAATTGTGCATACGTAAATCGTTTCTCATTATAAACAACCGCCAGCCGGTCTGGCCGCACCTTGCAATGTTTGATCAGCCAACTGCCAATCCCCTGAACCATCCACAACACCCCTATCGAAAAATATTAGCTTAAAATTGTTGAATGTTTTTTTGCCGGAAGTGGGAAATCTTTATTTTCAAACGTTTCATAACGGCGAATCAACTCTTGGCGCAACTCACTTGGTATGACCAAATCATCCACGACTAGCTCCCCTGATAGCTTGATAATGTCATAGCTGGCCCGGTATTCCTCGCGCAGTTTTTGAACGAGGGCTGCTCGTTCTTCAGGGTCTGATACCGCTTTAATTTTGTTATAATACACCGCATTGACCGCTGCCTCCGGTCCCATGATAGCAATTTCCGCTGACGGCAGGGCAATCGTCGTATCAGGTTCATATGCCGGGCCTGCCATCGCATAAATACCGGCACCGTAGGCCTTGCGGACAATCACGCACATTTTTGGTACATTGGCTGTCGAACTGGCGAAAATGAAGTTCCGCCCTTTCCGAAGAATCCCCTCCTGCTCCACCTTCGTCCCGACCATAAATCCTGGCGTATCACATAAATAAAGGAGCGGGATATTATAGGCGTCACAGGTCCAGACAAATTTTGCCCCTTTATCCGACGACTCTGGAAAAATCGCCCCGCCTTTGTAAAGCGGCTGGTTCGCCACTACGCCAACCGTTTTTCCATTTAGCCGTGCAAACCCGGTCACCAACTCCTTCGCATAATTGGCTTTTACCTCTAGGAAACTATCGCCATCAACGACTGATTCTATTAATTTGCGAACATCATAGGCTCGATTTGGCTCAGCGGGAATGATATCGTCAATTCCTGCTGGATCCCGTTTTGGCGGCACCGCTGGATACTCCGGCAGCTTCCCGTCAAAGTGGTCCGGCAGGTAGGTTAATAGTTTTTTGACAATACCGGCCGCTTCCTCTTCCGATTTTGCAACAAAGTCAGCTGATCCGCTTTTAGTGGCGTGCATCACGGCCCCGCCGAGTTCCTCGACATCGACCTGCTGGCCGGTCGCCATTTGCACCATCCTTGGCGAGGCGATCGCCATCCCGGAAATCTTATCGACCATAATGACAAAATCGGAAAACACCGGCATATAAGCTGTTCCCGCGAAACATGGCCCGTAAAGAACGGCGATTTGCGGGACCCGTCCGGAAAGCATGCTGTGGTTGTACCAAATCTTGCCCCCTGAATATTTCTCCACATGATAGCCGCCAGCTTCATCAATCCTCCCGCCCGAGGAATCGATCATGTAGACAATCGGCCGTCTGCCGCGAATCGCCGCCTCTTGAATCCGCAGGATTTTTTCGCCATGGTATTTACCAATGGAACCGGCCTTGACCGTATAATCGCTGGCCATGAAAAACACAAGCCGCTCATTAATTTTTCCGGTCCCGGTAACCACCCCGTCCGCCGGCAGTTTTTCTTTGGTGGCGTTGGCAAACAAGCCAGTTTCATAGTAGGGCTGCTCATCATCAAAATAGAGCCTTAAGCGATCGCGGACAAATAATTTTCCTATTTTTTTAATTTTGTCGTGATCGGGTCCGCCCTGATAAATCATTTCACGCTCTGCTAGAAGTTTTCGTTCACGTTCCATTTTATTGCCCCCTCTTGACTAGTTTTTAAGATTGCGAAGTTTTCTTCTCAGCCGGGGCTTCCATTGGTGTCAGAATTCCCAGCTGTTTGGTGAGGATTTCATTCATAATTTGGGTTGTCCCGCCGCCAATCGTTTGGATCCGGGCATCACGCCAAAGCCGTTGAATTGGATATTCCATCATATAGCCATTGCCGCCATGAATTTGTACGGCCTGGTCGCAAACGCGATTCAGCATTTCGCTGGCGAGTGCCTTCGCCATCGTCGCCTCTGTAATACAGTTCTCGCCTTGGTTATACAGGTAAAGAGCCCTATAGGTCAGGTTCCGTGCTTTTTCAATGTCCACGGCCATATCGACCATCTTATGGCGCAGCACTTGAAACTCCGATAATGGTTTGTTGAACTGGATTCTTTCTTTACTGTATTGTATGGTAAGCTCCAATGCTTTTTCCGCGGCACCGATGCAGCCCAATGCCAATGTGAGGCGCTCATATTGGAAATTTTTCATAATGTACAGAAATCCATCATTCTCCCGGCCAATCAGGTTTTCTTTCGGAACAATGACATTATCGAAAAAGAGTTCTCCTGTATCCGACGACCGCCAGCCTAATTTCTTCAGGCTTTTTCCTACAGAATAGCCCTCTGAATCAGTGTCGATGATAAATAAACTGATGTTGCGATGCTGTGGACCCTCTGCAGTTTTTGCGGCAATGATAACGTAGTCGGCATTAACTCCGTTTGTGATGAACGTCTTCGAGCCGTTCAGGACATAGAAGTCTCCGTCCTTTTTGGCGGTAGTCTTAATGGCCGCAACGTCCGACCCGCCGCCCGGCTCAGTAACGGCCAGTGCGGAGATGGCATCCCCCTTGATACCAGGAACGAGGTACTTAAGCTTTTGCTCATGGTTTCCGTAACGCCATATATTGGTCATGGCGATCGTCGTATGTGAGCCGATGGCCGCACCGACACCGCCTGCGCCGCATCTGGAAAGCTCTTCGGTAAATACCGCTTCCATGATGACGTCGAGGCCGCTCCCGCCATATTCCTCCGGAAATTTAATCCCTAGGAATCCGAGCTCCCCCATCCGTTTATATAGACTCCTTGGTGTCTCGCCGTCTTTTTCCCATTGTTCGATGTTTGGGACGATTTCTTTTTCTACAAACGCGCGTACACTTTTCCTGAACATGTCATGTTCCTCTGTAAAGATCCAGTGCCCCATAAGAACCCTCCTTTTTTGTAATTTTTGTTTTGCTGAGGTAGTGATATTCGCCGAACTTGGACGGTTATTCGCCAAACTCGGGAACTATTTCGCCGAACTTGGACGTTATTTCGCCGAACTTGGACGTTATTTCGCCGAATTCGAGGTCGATTTCGCCAAATCCAGTTCAGTTTTCGCGAAAATTCAAGTTTATTTCGCAAACACCTTTTCAAAGAAAAACGACGATTTTTATAACCCCATCTGCTTAGCGATGATCTCCTTCATAATCTCGTCCGTTCCGCCGCCAATTCTCGCCAGCCGGCTGTCCCGCCAGGCCCGTTCAATTGGATATTCGGCCATGTAACCATTACCGCCGAAAATCTGCAGCGCGCGGTCGGCGACCCAGTGCGCCATTTGCACAGCGGCTAGTTTGGTTATCGAAATTTCCTTGGACGGAACCTCGCCCTTAGAGAACCGATACGCCGTTGCGTAGGTCAATTCCCGGCATGCCTCAATTTGCGTTTTCATTTCCGCCAGCAGGTGGGCAATCACTTGAAAATTGCCGATAGGCTGGTTAAATGCGATTCTAGTTTTGGCATAGTTTAAAGCCAACTCGTAAGAACGCTCGGCACCACCGATTGCTCCTGCAGCACCAATCATCCGCTCGCCCTGCAGCTGCCACATGATTTGATAAAAACCCTTACCCTCTTCACCAAGCAGGTTTTCGTGGGGAACCCGAACATTGTCAAAAATCAACTCAGCCGTATCAGAAGAACGCATGCCGACCTTATCGAGCTTTTTGCCGACAGAAAATCTGGGGCTACTCGTTTCGACAAGGAACAGGGAAATCCCTTTTGGTCCAGGATCATCAGATGTCCTCGTGACCAACGTTACGAAATCGGCTCGAGTCCCATTGGTGATAAAGGTCTTCGTGCCATTAATGACCCACTCGTCGCCCTCACGGCTAGCCCGAGTTTGAATGCCCATCACATCCGAGCCATTGTTTGGTTCGGTAATTCCGATGGCAGCAATTTTTTCACCCCGTAGTGCCGGTTTGAGAAAACGTTCATGCTGGTCCTTCGTGCCAAACTTAAAGATAGGCGGTGTGGCCATATCAGTTTGAACAGCAATCGCCATCGGGACACCGCCGCAGCCGCATCGGTTCATTTCTTCGGCAAGAATCAACCCGGAAAAGTAATCTCCGCCTTGACCGCCGACCTCCCCCGGATAATGCAAACCGAGCAAACCGAGTTCCCCCATTCTAGTGAAAAGGGAGCGCGGGAACTCACCTTCTTCTTCCCATTCATCTACAAACGGGGCAATCTCATTTTCTACGAATTTACGAATCATCTTTCGGAGCTGGTCATGTTCTTCAGTAAAATACGGTTGGTAGGGCATACTTTGTTCACCTCATTTTCTTAGTTTCCGCTATTACAGAATCATCCACTTCGATTTCCAAGCGCATTAAATTGGCCCCAAAGCACTTGCCAAGGTTATCAAGCCTAAGCGAAGCCGAGCCGCCGCCCTCTAATGCTTCCTTGCAAACAAAGTTTAGTGCCAGGATATTGGGCAGTTCGTAGCGAGTTACTTCTCCTTGGACAAGACCCGTGAAATGATCCTTAACGCGTTCCGCCGTTAATTTTTCCAAAAATGTTTGATAGATTTCAGGGTTCAGAGCAAACACACCGATGTTCACCATATTGCCCTTATCCCCTGCTCGTGTTTGTGCGATATCCTTCAGTTTGACAATTGCCATGCTTACACCTCCAGCACTTCTACTTTTACATGACTTTCAACCTCATCCCTCGGGATCAACGTCGACCACATCCCGAGCAGTGCTCTCGGGGAGGAATTCCCAGTAAATCCGCTCATCGTCGGGGGCCCGTTCAAGGCTAGCGGCGGGAAGAGCCGGCTGAAGCGTGCCGCTTCCTGTTTCGTCTTTGCCTTGACCGCCATTCGTAAATACACTTCATTTAAGTCTTGCTGAGGTTCAAACGCTAATGGGCCGCTTAACGAGTTATATCCGATATAATCCGTACGGACCTCCTCATAGTTCCAGCGGTAGCGCTCAAGCTGTTTACGGATAATTTCGTCGACCTTTTTTGCCTTTTGCAGGGCGTCCGGCCAAGAAAACCCGACAACCACCTGAGCAGCATATCCATCCTCATACCCCATAACAACTTTAAGCGAATCAGTTCGCGGTTTTCCCCTTACACCCGTCACTGTGACCTGATTAGGTCCAGTATTTTCTAAATGAACGCCAGTTAAATCGACAATGACATCCGGGGTAATGTAAGCAGAAGGATCATGGATTTCGTAGAGCATTTGCTCTTTAACAATATCAACCGTGACGAGGCCGCCCTGGTCCTCTACTTTGCTAATGGTAAATTCCCCATGTTCCGAAACCTCGGCAATCGGATAGCCCATCCTGTCAAAGCCCTCAATCTCCTGCCAATTGCCGCTAAAATTGCCGCCGGTGGATTGCGCAGAACACTCGAGCAAATGGCCCATAAAAATACCGCTCGCGAGCTTATCCCATTCGTCTTCCTTCCAGTCATATTCATAAATTAATGGTGCTAAAAACTGGGCAGTATCGGTTGTCCTTCCAGTGACAACAATATCTGCACCCGCCCGAAGTGCTTCGACAATCGGCCGTGCGCCAATATAAGCATTGGCAAATTGGAGTCGGTCTTGAACCCCATTTACCCCTTCTCCTGTATCGAGATGGTTGAGGGGGTACCCTTTTTCAAGAAATTCCGGGATTCGGTCCAAGACATTGTCCCCTGTTACAACCGCAACCTTTAAGCCGGTCATGCCCAGTTCGCGGGCAACCCGCAATATCTCCTGCTGAGCGCCAAGGGCATTGATGCCGCCGCCATTGGTTAGCAGTTTAATCCCTTTTTCTTTTACAAACGGAAGGAGGGCCTTCATCTGCAGGTGCAAATCTTTTGTATAGCCTGCCTGCTCATTTTTCCGTTTGTCTTTGACGAGGATGGCCATCGTTAGTTCTGCCAGTGCATCAAAACAGAGATATTGAACATTCCCTTTTGCCGCCGTGGCAACGGCTGCCTCAATACTGTCGCCGTAAAAGCCTTGTGCCGCGCCGATTCGTACCGTTCTCATGACAAGATTCTCCTTCCTTTATTGTGTTTTCAGCTTGATCAGAACGTCACCTTCCTGGACGAACTCGCCTTCTGCCGTGTTAATTTCCACAATCACACCGTCGTGCGTCGATTCAATCGGGATTTCCATCTTCATCGATTCCAAGATAACGAGGACGTCCCCTTCCTTCACGACATCATTCTCTTTAACCTCCACTTTCCACACATTTCCGGACATTACTGACAAAATTTCCGTCATTTACATGAACTCCTTTCGTGACCTTAGTGTAAAGTTACTTTCAATCAGCGGATTTGAATGTTTAATCCGCAAATTTTGGTCTTTAATCCGCGAATTCAACTAATCAATCCGCGAATTTCTCCATTCTATCCGCGAATCAAAATATAGTTTATTTCCCCGTCCAATTCGGCTTCCTTTTTTCAAGGAAAGCTGAGGCACCTTCCTTCAAATCCTCACTCATAAACGAAACAAGTCGTAGGTTCGTTAAGTAGTCAAATGACTTCATCAAGTCCATCCCTTCAGTTGTAAAAAACGCATCCAAACTGAGCTTAACGGCAAGCGGACTAAAGCTTGCAACCAGACGTGCCAGCTTTAACGTTTCACTTTCCAGGTCTTCCGCAGGGACAACCCGATGAACAAGGCCCAATTCTTTCGCCTGCTGTGCCGAATACATCTCTGCCGTCAGCATCATTTCCATCATCTTCCGGCCCCCTACAGCCCGGCGAACCCACGGCATGATCACAAACGGAACAAGTCCCAATCGTAACTCTGTTAAACCGAGCTTCGCTTCTGCAGAAGCAATAGCAAGATGGCACATGGCCACAAGGCCGGTACCGCCGCCCAAGGCAGGCCCGTTCACACTTGCGATCAAAGGTGTACTTACCTCCGCCCCTAACTTAAACAATTCTGTACTCTCGTGTCCTTCAAAATATAACTCAGGTGCTGTTTTTTCGAGATTCTTTTTAAATTCATTTAAATTACCCCCGGCAGAAAAGGCTGTGCCGGCGCCAGTAAGGATGATGGCATGGATACTCTGATTTTCGTCCGCTGCCCTGATCGCCGAAATAAGCTCCTTCGTCGAAGTTTCCGTTAGCGGATTTCTCATTTCCGGAAGGTTCAACGTTATTTTGGCGATTGCATCCATTTCCTCATAGATAATTGATTCATACGTCACATAGCTCACCTCTTTCAATAGCTTTCTAGTTTTGTATAATGCAAAAACCGTGCCAAAGATCCTTCTTTTAAAAATGGTCAATTACACGCGTAAAAATAAACACCCTGAACATAAAAGTGAACAGTTGTTTACAGAAGTTTACAGGTCTGCAGTTGTCATGATTGGAAAAGCCCGCTATAATAAGAATTGTGGAAATATTTAGAAAACTGAGGTGGGGATATTTGAAGGTTCGTAATTTCACTACCGTAAATTTTGTTAATTTATCCGTTGATAGTTCGATTCGCGATGCGATTCAAGCCTTTTTGGAAAATCGGGTCGATATTGGCTGCATTACGAATAACAAAAGGCTTGTTGGAATACTACATAAACATTCAGTCTATCGGGCACTGCTGCAGGACCTGCCACTGAATGCCCCGATTAAGCCGTTAATAAATGAAAGCGTTATCACAATTAATAAGGATCAAACGTTACTAGAAGCTAGAGATATCATGATCAAAGGGAATGTCAGTCAGGCAATTGTCCTTGATAACCAACAAGAAGTTTATGGCATCATGTCAAAGTCCGATTTGGTCAACTCTCATATGACCGCCTTGGAGGATGCTTTGAATCGAATGAACCTTTTGATGGAAAACCTGCAGGATGCAGTCATTTCTGTCGATGACCATTTACGAATTACAACCTTTAATAAAACAGCCTTAAATCTCCTCCAATTAAATGGCAAGCAATTATTATCTGCACCGATTGACTTGTTTCTTCCTCCATTCAGAAGATGGCTGATCCAAGCTATGAATACAGGAGAAACTCAGGAACTGAAGCGTATCAACTTTAATCAACTAACCGTAATAGCCACGTTTATTCCAATTAAGGTTTTACAAAAAATGACGGGTGCTATGGTCGTGCTTCGTGATATTAACGAATATCGCGGAGAACTGTATCGGATTGCCAAGGATGAAAAGCCTTTCTCCCATGTCGTCTCGATTAATTCAAGGATGGAGTCCTTCAAGCATGAGGCCGCAATTGCCGCCAAATCCCTATCAAATGTGCTTATCACCGGCGAAAGCGGAACCGGAAAGGAACTGATCGCCGAAGGAATTCATCTTATATCAGAACGAAAAGGTGCCTTTATAAAAATTAACTGCGGCGCCATCCCTGAAGAACTGTTGGAATCGGAATTTTTCGGTTATGCCGATGGAGCTTTTACCGGTGCGAAAAAGGGCGGCAAGCCTGGCAAATTTGAATTAGCGGACAATGGAACCCTGTTCCTCGATGAAATCGGCGATATGCCGCTTTCCCTTCAAGTCAAGCTATTAAGGGTCCTCCAGGATCAAGAGTTTGAAAGAATTGGGGCTACGAAAACAACGAAAGTCAATGTCCGCATTATCGCAGCAACCAATAAAGACCTGGCAGACCTCGTCCAAAACGGACAATTTCGCGAAGATTTATATTACCGGATTCATGTCATTCACCTGCACATTCCGCCATTACGGGAGCGTTTGGATGATATCCCGTTATTGTGCAATCACTTCATCCACAAATTCAATAAGAAATCGACTAAAAAGGTATCCGGCGTTTCCAAAGATGTCTTGAATTGGTTCCAGCAATACCATTGGCCCGGCAATATCAGGCAACTCGAAAATGTGTTGGAACGAGCCTTCCATTACAGTTCATCCAACTGGATTGAAACGGAGCATTTGCCAGACTCCATGACTCTGCTACACACACCAGAACCTTATTCCATCCCGAAAGAGGAAGAGCCAAGCCCAACCTTAAACCGCAGAAAATCCATTCATCAGACCGAAAAACAAATCATCCTTCAAGCCCTAACCCAAAGTAAAGGAAACCGGACAAAAGCCGCGGAAATTCTTGGCATCAGCCGCACTTCGCTTTATCAAAAATTGAAAAAGTATGAAATTAAAGAGGAGTTACAATTAAAGTTCACCTCTACTTAAAAAAGAATCAGCCTGGCGTCATACATGACTCCGGCTGATTCTTTATTTACCTTTGTAGCTGTTCCAAATATTGCTGCTTGAGGACCGATTTTTGAATTTTCCCGGCAGGGGTCTGCGGCAGCTCCGTGACAAAGGCGATTTGTTTTGGAACCTTATAATCCGCGAGATGCTGGTGACAATAGGAGAGAATTTCTTCCTCCGTCATGGCAGCCCCTTCTCTTAAAATAATGTAATAGCGGCCGACTTCGCCAAGAAATGAATCCGGAACCCCAATGCCGGCAGCATAGGCTACCTTTGGATGGGCCGACAGGACGTTTTCCACCTCAACAGGGTACACATTATAACCACCTTGGATATACATCTCCTTTTTCCTGCCTTTGTAGTAGACATATCCATTGTGGTCCAGATAAGCGATGTCTCCGGTATAAAGCCAGCCGTCCTCATCAAACGTAATTTTTGTCTCCTCCTCTAATCCTAAATACCCTTTTGCATTACAAGAGCCTTTCACTGCCAATTCCCCGATTTCCCCTACCGGCAATTCATTCCGTTCAGCATCAACGACCTTGACCTTGAAATCCCCAATAGCTACGCCAATACTCTGCTGAACTTTTTCAATCGGGTCAGTCAGTTTTGTCAGAATACAGGCGCCTGATGATTCACTTAATCCATATAGATTTATTATGGGTGCATCCGGGATATGGGTGCCAATCATTTCACATAGTTCCGGTTCCACATTGGACCCGCCGACGATGCAGATTTTCAATGAGCTTAAATCATAATTTTTTCTATTGCTATGTCCTAATAGCATTAGATACATCGTTGGAACACCGCCAAAAATAGTCGGCTTCACTTCGTCGATAATCTGCAGGACTTTTTCCGGAATAAATTCAGGAACCAATACAATACTGCCAAAGCTGTAAAGCAGCGCATGCACCGCACAGGTAATTCCGCCGACGTGGTTTAGCGGAAGACTGCCCACCGTACAATCATTCTCTCCAATCGCTAAATGATTTGCCTGAGCCCTCGCCGATTCGAGGATACTCCGATTTGTAATCATCGTTCCCTTTGGCTTACCCGTCGTCCCAGAGGTGTAGATAACAATGGCGGTATCATCCTCTATTACTGCTTTTTTGCAGTCGGAGAGTTTCACAATGTCAATGGGACTTCGCAATAAACTCTCAAATGGTACGCTTCCAGGAAATCCATTCCCGATGAATATATAGGTTTCCACCGTCGGCAGCTTCTCTTGAAACCCCTCGAAAAATTGGGGAAAATCAAAGCCATGATAATTAGAGATGGAAACAATTCCTTTTGCTTTGGAGTTATTAAGCATATACTTCAATTCACTCTCGCGGTAGCGGGCATTCAGAGCTACCACCCCGACACCGATTTTTGTTGCCGCAAAGTAAGTATAGAGCCATTCCAATTGATTCAATGCCAAAATCGCCAGCGTATCCCCCTTGGCAAACCCCTGTTGGAGAAGGCCGGAAGCTAAACAATCCGTAATTTCATCCAGCTCCTTAAAGGTGACACTCTTTCCCTCACAGAGTAAAAATGGCTTGTCGGGATGTTTAGCAGCGGCATGGGCTAATAGTTTATGAACAATCCAGTCCTGCATGGCAGTCACCTTCCTAAACCGGGTTATTGGAATAAAGATGTTGATAATTTTTTCTCAGCACATGCTTTTGTATTTTTCCAGTAGTGGTCATTGGAAGCTCCTCGACAATCACCACTTCCTTCGGTACTTGGAAGGCGCCAAGATGCCCTTTGCAGTGTTGAATGATTTCCTCCTTCGTCGCTTGCTCACCTGGCTTTAACAAGACAAATGCGGTAATTGCCTCAATCCAGCGCTCATGCGGGAGCCCGACAGCTACTGCATTTAAAATTTTTGGATGGGAAAGCAGGGCCTGTTCCACTTGAATGGACGCGACATTTTCTCCACCAGTTTTGATCATATCCTTTTTCCGATCAACAAACAGTAGCAGCCCCTCATCGTCGATATAGCCTAAATCACCGGTATGATGCCAGCCGAACTGTCTAGCCCGCTTTGTTTCTTCGGGGTTATTCAGATAGCCCGCCATCACATTCGGCCCGCGGTGAACGATTTCCCCGACTTCGTTTTTGCCAAGCAGGTTCCCGTTATCATCCATAATTCCGATATCGGTAATTAAAGATGCAGAACCCCAGTATGGCCCGGACTTTCGAAGCTGATCCTCCGGCTTGAACACACAAGTGGCCGGATACATTTCTGTTTGACCGGAACCAAGACTAAATTTACAGCCAAGTTCGTTGATGCCTTTTTCCAGTGTGTTCCGGTCCATCGGGGCCATCGCGTATAAGCAGTAGCTTAAGCTGGATAAATCATACTTGTTAAAATTGGGGTGATAGAGAAACGCGCGGTACATGATCGGCAATCCAAACATCCAAGTGATTTTTTCCTTCTCAACAATTTTCATGAATGACTCTGGTTCAAATCCTGGAATAATGACCAGTGTCGCGCCAAGGTGGAAGAAGGAAGTGACAAGCGTGTGCTGAGCACAGTGAAATACTGGCATCATCAGGGTAGCAATGTCTTCTTTTGCCATCCCAGCCTCGATAATATTGGCAAGACTCGCGATGAATACAGCCTGGTGATTGATCAGTACACCCTTCGGTGTGCCAGTTGTACCGCTGGTGAACATGATTTGCGCAATGTCCCGGTCTGCGACATCCACCTCAGGTTCGTCAGTCTCCCGGTGCAGCAGCGTATTCTCGAATTTTTCTGCTTCAGATGCCCCTTCACCAATGATCAATAACTCAGGACAAATACTGGAGAACTCTTCTTTTTTGCCTTGTAAAAATACTTCATCACATAGAAGAACTTTTGCTTGGACCTCCGACAAAATGTAAGCCTTTTCATTAAAAGACACACCTGGATTCATTGGCACCCAAATGAGTCCGGCTTTGGCAATGCCGAATATCGCGGTCAAGAATTGCCACGAATTCCCGCAGATGGTCGCAACGGTGTCACCTTTTTGAAGACCCAGGTCCAGCAGGTAATGAGCAAAGCGGTTGCAATCCTCGTTAAATTCCTTGTAACTGATTCGTTTTTCTCCGGAGACAACTGCGGTTTTATTCGGCAGCTTTGCCGCCGTCCTCCGAATAATATCGCCAACGGCAACTCGATTTAAGGCTGTAATTTCGTTCACTGATTCAATTCCTCCTTTATAGATTGTGTAGCTCGGGATTGGGAAGTCTCCCCGTTTAGAGCTCTACCCTATCGGATGCAAGATTTGTACCATCCATGAGGAAATTGTCATTATGCTGTTTGGGTATTTAGTGTGTTGATTATTGTACGGTACAGTTGTTAATAAATGGAGACAACTGTACCGGTTTCTTGACAATAAAAAAAAGCTGGAGAATCCAAACATCGGATAGCTCCAGCACTTATTAATCCGGTCCATATAAATGGACAATAGGTCCTCTTTTTGAGAATTAAAGCAAGCTTACACATTTCATAATTTTTTCTTCACAACAACCCCGCATTGCTCTTCCAATGGCTGAATCACGGCTGACATATCTAAATCATTAAGCCCCTTTGTAGCTGCATCAGAAAAAGCCTGTTCAGCAAGTTGCCCGGTAAATGTGTCTATCCCTGCTCCTTGTAAAAGCTGATTGGCCAAACGAACATCTTTCAAGACATATTTCACCGCCCCGCCAGGCTGAAAGTTGCGGTCGAAAACGTATTGCTCCATGTGCCTTCTTAAAATTCGACTGTCCCCGTAACTGACTTTTAAGATGTTGAACAACTGTTGGGATTCCAACCCATAGGCTGCTCCCGCAACCATGGCTTCAGAAGCAGCCAGCGAATGAACAGCAACAAGATATTGATTGATGAGCTTGGCAATGCTTCCTGCTCCAGATGAACCAAGATATTCAACATTCTCGCCTAGAACGCTTAATATAGAGGAAACTGTTTCGAATACTTCCTTCTCACCACCGACCATAATCGTTAAGGTCCCTGTTTCTGCCCCTTCCGGTCCGCCGCTCACAGGAGCATCAAGATACGATATCCCTTTTTCAGCCGCTTTTTTAAAAATTGTTTTGCTTGTATCTGCTCCAACCGTTGTCAAATCAATGCAAATAGTCCCAGGGCGGGCATTCCCCATAATCCCATTTTCTCCCTCGTATACCTCTAAAACATCCTCTGGCATTGATAGACAAGTACAAATCACATCACAGTTTTGGGCCAGGGATGCAATACATTCTTCAGAAAATGCGCCATATTCCCTGAGTATTTTGACCTTTGCTGCAGTCCGATTGTAAACATGAACTTGATATCCATGATCAAGAAGCCGTTTAACCATTCTAGAGCCCATCACACCTGTGCCAATAAATCCGATGTTCACTTTATTTCTCCCCTCTCAGCCAGCCAAAACTATCTTCGCTTTTTCCCTTTGGTGTATATTCCAATCCAATATAACCTTCATATGTATCATTTAAATATTGAAAAATTGCCCCATAATCCATTTTGCCAATGCCAGGCTGGTGCCGGCCGGGGACATCCACTATTTGAACATGTCCGATTACATCAGCATATTGTTTGAAAATATCAAGCGAATTTCCATGGATTCGTTCCATATGGTAAAAATCAAATTGCAGCTTCACATTGTGCAATCCTACTTTTTCCAGAATGGCTTTTGCCTGAAGAATATTATGTAGAAAGTATCCTGGCATGTCGTATGGGTTAATTGGCTCAATCAAAAGTGTTATTCCGTGTTTAGCCATTTCGGTACCAGCAAAATGAAGGTTTTTTACGTAAATTTCCCTTGCACCTTTAGAATCTGCTTCAGATATAATACCCGCCATGCAATGGATTCTCTGTACTTTCAATGCTGTGGCATATTTTATCCCTTCAAAGACCGACTTTCTAAACTCTTCCACCCGATTAGGATCAACTGCTAACCCGCGATCTCCTCCTTCCCAATTTCCCGCAGGCAAATTTAATAACACCATTGATAGATGATTCTGCATTAGTTCCAACTGTATTTCTTCTATTGAATGATTATAAGGCAATTGACATTCCACGAAGGAAAATCCACATTCCCCCGCCTTCCTGAACCGTTCCAAAAATGGAACTTCTGTAAATATAGTAGAAAGATTCACAGCGAATTTATTCATATCATCCTCCATTAAAAGAGTGCTGAATTTTCAAACTTTAATTTTATTCTACTAAAATATACAGAATCATCAAAGGCAAAATAGCAAATTTCAGCCAAAATTATCCACTGTTTCACATGATTACCTAGATTATGACAATTCTCTAGGAATACTGTCATATTTATTCTTTTTCTGTCATTTTGTTCATCTATTTTAAATGAAATGTAACCTTGGTGTTCTGTATTTAGATGAAATAAACATGTTAGGGTATATACATGAGATTTTTTATAGGAGGTAGCGCACATGAACATCATCATGAAATCCTTCGTTGTAGCTTGTGCAGCTACAATGTCAATCAGTATGCAAAATCATGCCGAAGCTATCACGCAAAAGGCGATTCAACATAAAGAAACCCTACAGTTGCTCAATCAACCAAAAGGTTTAACTTTTAACAATCAAGATGGACAAGCGGATAATGTCATAAACACGACAATCCAGTCCGTTAGTAATATCGTAGCGCCGCAAGAGAATACGATTGTACCGTCGAAACCAGTGATAAAAGCCGCTGTTACAGTTGTTGGATTATTGGCGGATAACTCAAAAACTGTAACAGCAGCCAATGTTGCAACGGAAACTGCGGCTAAAACAAATGCTCCGACAGAATCTGATGAGACTGTTGTAGATATGGCCAAAACAGAAGAAACTGCTTCACAGCCAACCGAAGCAACAGAGGTAGGAGCAAGTCAGGAGATCGAACCTGTTGAAACTGCTGCGCAGCGAGCAGCTGAAACTGATGTTCAACCAGTTGAACCAAAAGCTGAAGTTCCAACACAACAACCTGCAGCACCTGCAGTTTCGATTTCACAATCTGAAAAGGATCTATTTGCCAGATTAGTGGAAGCAGAGGCAAAAGGTGAGCCATATGAAGGCAAAGTGGCGGTGGCAACCGTCGTTTTAAATCGTGTAGACTCTCCTGAATTCCCTGATAGTGTTACCGAGGTAATTAAAGAAAAAGTCGGAAAGGCGTATGCTTTTTCACCGGTACAGAACGGGGAAATTAATAAACCGGCATCTGAAGAATCAAAGAAAGCAGTTGAAGAAGCTTTAAAAAGAGAAGATACGTTGGACAATTCCATTTATTTCTATAACCCAGAAATTGCAACCGATAACTGGATTCGCACTCGTGATGCAGTAGAAACAATTGGGAATCACGTTTTTGCGAAATAAATGCGATGAAAAAAAGCGTACCAGACGATGAAAACAGTCTAGGTACGCTTTTTTTATTTTTTTAAAATTACTGCAAAATGCTCTTTCACATAAGGTATGACCTTTTCAGGCGCTTCAACATGAATAAAATGACCTGTATCAGGAATGATTCCAACCTTTGCATGCGGAAACTGTACCTCACGAGTTTTATAAGCAAACTCTGTTGAAATGTATGGGTCATTTTCGCCCCACAATATTGTAACTGGATTCTTGATTTCCGCCAGCTTTTGATATGGTTCGATTAATTGTCGATTAGCAGAACGGTACAGTTCCAGAATTACCTTCCTTGTTTCGTCCGTTTCAAAAATGGAATAAAAATCTTCCAAAATTACAACCTCAACCGAAGGAATCTCCTGTTTCATATTCGCCATCCATGCTTCCTTATTCGCCATCGCTTCGACCACTTTTTCCCCTAAGTCTGGCGTACGCCATTTTTGGGCAAGCGGATGCCACTTATACCCAGGTAGCAACTGTGTATCACTTATGATTAGGCTTTCTACTTTGGCAGTATGATCGCAAGCCCAGCGTAACCCAATCAAACCGCCCCAGTCATGAACCACAAGATGGATTTTTTTCAGTTCTAAGGTTGCTAAAAAGTCATCAATAAAAGTTAAATAATTCTCCCATGTGGATTCATAAGGAAAACGATCACTTTGGCCAAACCCAGGAAGGTCAGGTGCAATTGCTCGAAATCCTAATGACACAATTTCAGGGATTAAATGCTTCCATAGCATACTCGATTCTGGAACCCCGTGAATCAATAGAACTGGCGGGGCATCTTTAGGACCTTCGTCCAGATAGGATACAGTTTGATTATTTAAACTAAATGTTTTTTTCAGCATTGAGAGTCTCCTCTTAATAAAATGGATTATTTTAAAATTCGACAAGTCCTAAAATGGGGCGGTGAATGGCACTTTTATCATGGTAAATCAATCTTGGCAGTTGGCAAATCAGCATAGCCCGATTGAAAAAATACTTGGAGGCCCGTTTCACTGATTGGCCGCTGGAAGGTAATAGTCCCGGTAACATTTTCGCCTTTTTTCAAATCTCCCTGACCTAAATAGGTGTCCAAGTCGATGGTAGCTGCTACATCTTCATCAAAAGTCTGTCCTTTGTTATTAACTAAAGCGAAGGAATAGGGATTATATCGAAAGTCATGATCCCCGATATTTTCTATTTTAACTGAAACGATAATATATTCACTGCCGCCTCTAGGCTTAGACTTTTCATCGCCCCTTGATTTTTCAACATTTGTTACCGTTAGCAGAATCCAATTTTGCAAATTAATTTCCTCACCAATGGCATGCCCTTTAGGTTTTGTCTTTGGCGGATCGGATGTTTCTTCTTTACTCGCAGGAACTGTATCTGGTTTTTCGGCAGACTTCTCTTGCGTACATCCCACTGACAATATAGTTGCTATTAATACAACGAAAAACAATCCCCAATACTTTTTGATCATTTACGTACCCCGCTTCCTCACTCGTTAGGTTTACTCCATCACAAAAAATAAAAGCATTTGGAAGGTTGGCCGCAGCAAGCCAATGTCCTCGTACACTTTTCCAATACTTTCTTCAAACTGAACAAATGGCTCGATTGGCAGATAATACATAGAAATACTTGGAGCAGTTGTTAAATCCAATTCTTTATAGTAGGTATTTTTCTGTTGATAAGCCTTTGCCAATGAAAGTAGACTTTGATTCAACTCACTTTGATAGGAAGACAATTCGCTAGGTATATGGATTTTTCCAAGCCCCTCTATGATGGTTTCACCATCCTCTATTACTTGGCTTCTCTGCGATTCTAATTGCTCTAATGGTTTATTAGCCCTAACTGACGATAAAAAGGCACTTTCGGAAAGCTGCTGATTCTTTGCTAGCCGTACGATATCATTCTGAAAGTGAATAATAGCAACCTGCTGCTCCCGAATACTTGGCTCGCTCCCACGACTAGTGTCCTTTGGGATGAAACTCACACCTAAAATGAGCAGGAGGCTCGCCGCCAGTACAAGGCTGGTTACATAAGCAAATTTTGGCCGGTACCGTGAAAATCGTGAAGGAGCAGTTGCTTTCTTGACGATTTTCTTTTTCAGTGATTTCGATAATTCCATATCCTTAAAAACTGTATCATCAAGACTTTCCTTTAGGAATCGAAGATCATCGTTCACGTTCATCCCTCGTTTCTTTTCCCAACTTTTTATATAATAGTTCCCTTCCTCTTTTTAATCGGGTCCGAATCGTGTTTACATTTTCTTTTATAAATGCGGAGATTTCCTCTACTCTGTAATTTTCATAATAAAAGAGAATTATAACCTCTCGATATTTTACTGGCAGTGAGAGAACGGCAGCTGCTAATTCTTTTTTCTGAGAGCGTTCCAAAACATTTTCCAATACATGATCCTTCAAGTCTTTTTGCTTCGGGGTAAAATCATGAAATAGCAGATTACGAAACGACCAGCTTTTTAAGTAGTCTTTACACGTATTAATCGTGATTGAGTATAGCCACGTTTTAACAGATGCGTCTCCGCGAAATTCCCCCCAATTTTGAAAGCATTTGATAAACACCTCTTGGGTAATATCTTCTGCGACCTTTTGATCTTTCACATAGGTATAGGCAAGCTTCAAAACCTTATTTCCATAGGTTTCAATAAGCTCCTCTAAGAGGGTCTCTTTATTAATGCCTGAGATGTCCACGTGTTGAGGGTCTTTTGGTTTATTTAGCTTCATCCTGCTCCCCTTTTCTATTTATCTATTTTTAATAGCCCCCGGTATGATTCTTGTTAACCAATTCAAATCCACCTTGAACATTTACAATACTTTCTTTTGTCGCTGCCTGTTTCTCCTTGCGGGATTTTCTCCATTGCAGCTCACCCTGCATATTCTCTTCAAGCTCTTTTTTTATCATATTTACGATAAAAATGACGATGAAAAATCCAAAAATCGGCACAAAAATGGTCCAAGGAGCAACGCTAAAGTCGAACAAATTCTGCGCAATCAAGCCCGCCCATTCATTTGATAAAGAGGCCGCTTTCGGAGGCTCAAGAAAGCCAAAAATCGTCCCTTCCGCCTGGCCGCCAAGGAATACGCTAAAAATCCCCAGATGCATCGTAATCTGCAAGGTGCTTAATAGCTGCTGAACAAATAATAAAATCCCGTAAGAACGAATATAAGGCATCAATTGTTTTCTTATAATATGAAATTTACTTGCCCCCATTAAATACGAACATTGCACAAATGATTGTGCTAATAATTGATTGG
Organism: Neobacillus sp. B24; assembly: GCF_055381825.1. Classification (NCBI taxonomy): domain Bacteria; kingdom Bacillati; phylum Bacillota; class Bacilli; order Caryophanales; family Bacillaceae; genus Neobacillus; species Neobacillus sp. B24. The sequence continues at coordinate 2,885,741 of NZ_AP035777.1, forward strand.
CTATATCAGTTGTAAAAATCGTAACCGTTGGAATGCCAATAAACACCAACATTAAAACTTGAAAAGAAACGATAGAAGAGATGGGTAACTCATGTACAACGCCTATGACTGGCCACATTAAGACAATCCCTAAAAATATCGTTGGAATATATCTTATCGTCATAAAAAAATCCTTAAAGTAGTTTATTATGTATGGTGCCCATAAGGACAGGAACAGACCAAAAACTCCGCCAATCAAGACTCTTAGGAGTGAGACAACAAACGCTATAATCAGCGTAAACTTGGCGCCGTACAAGAATAAAAGATGCATATCCTGCCCATTTCGGTCAGTACCGAGGATATGTTTCTCCGATGGTGGAAAAGGAGCTTTTTCGATGATATTCCCCATTTCATCCTTCACAAAGATTTGTTCATTAAAATCAGCCGGCCCATAGACGGGGTACAAGAAACTTGCAACTAATAAAAGCAGCAGAACAGCAGACCCGATGATGGTTTTCTTATATCCTATCATATCGTGAACTTCTCCTTTCCGGCGATTTTCTTCGACAGTACAAATCCCAATGCTTCAATCAATAGCAAGGGCAATGTAAATAACAACAAACATAGGACAAGTGCAGCAATATTTCCACCTCGAAAAAGCAGAAAATCAAAAGCTTTTGTAAACCCTGGGATATTAAACATATATTCGATTAAATAAATATTCGATAGAATAATCCAGATACTCGTTCGCAGTTGAAAAACCATTAGCGGGAGAATATTCGGAACAAGATGAAAGAAAAGTAGTTTGATCCTGCCTACCCCTTTGGCCCTTCCAAATAACACATAAATTTTACTCTCTTCCTCCTCGAGGACTTTTGTTAGAAACTGGACAAATAAAAGTGTCGGAAGAAATGAAATGGTAAACGTCGGAACGAAATATGGCCGATGACCAAACACCCCATAAAGCTGCAAAAACTTCAACCCCGTCTTTTGATATAGCGTAATGACAAAAAACATAAACAGAAAAATGACGAGTAAATCAGGGATTCCCTCAATCAAATTGAACCCTTTTTTGATGACGTTTCTAATTTTTCTTGGAGCAATCAACACGCAAAATGCTGCCAGGAGCCCTGCAAAAATGACAACCAGGAGACAAAGTGTCAGCACAGTCATAGAATAGCGATAACCTTCGACCAGATTTAGCTGTTGTAGCACTTCAAAGTTGTTACTATCTCCAATATGGAGCAAGTATTGAAAGTCTTTAAGTACAGCCTCCCAAAAGAACTGGAAATTGAAATTAACAATTTTTGTTCCGAACGTTAAAATCGGCAGATTCATCATTAAAATGAATCCGGCTAACATCAGAACAAGCCGAACTGGCAGCTTTAATAACTGTTTCATATGTCATCACCTCTGTTGTTTCACAATTTTGGTATTTATGGAATTAGACGACAGCCAACAAAATTTTTGTTCACTTTTTTCACAAAATATACAAAAAAGCTTTTTAGAACACTTCCCTGCAAAGCTTTTTATTACCGACATAACTCACTTATGAATTTACACTTACTTTATGGAGAATATTTCAAGAGATGGAAGGGAAAAACTAATTCGATTCTAGTTAATGTACGATCAATGGATTTCCTCGAAAGGACAGGTTATGTAATGGATGATATCCTTATTGCCCGTTCCCTCTTTGGGACTACGATGGCATTTCACATCATATTTGCCACAATCGGTGTGGGATTGCCTTTCATGATTTTAACGGCAGAACTGATGTACCAAAGAACCAAAGATCAGGATTATGTTGTCATGGCCAAGCGATGGACGAAGACCTTTGCCGTGCTGCTTGGTGTTGGAATTCCTACTGGGACGATTGCCGGGGTGCAATTATCCCTTCTATGGCCAGGTTTTATGGAAGTAATTGGCATGGTCATGCCGCTGCCATTCCAGATTGAAATTTATGCTTTTTTTGTGGAAGCACTGTTTATGTCCATCTATGTATATGCAGCTGAGAGAATTCCACCCTGGCTGCGAATCGTGAGTTTGGTGCTGGTTGCACTCGGTGCCCTTGCATCGGCTGTGTTGATTACCAATGTCCATGCCTTTCAAGGGACGCCAGCAGGGTTCCGTTATGAGAATGGGAAATTCTATGATATTAATCCATGGGATGCCTTTTTTAATCCCAGCTTCTATGTTTCTGCTTGGCATGTCGGCGTCTCGGCCTACGTGGTCGGGGCATTTGTCGTCACCTCAGTGGCTTCTTTTAGGATGTTGAAAAATACTGTTGGCTCGAGGATTTATCTTTTTCACCAGAAAGCTTTAACACTCGGACTTATTGTTGGTTGTATCTTTGCGTTCCTTACTGCCATCAGCGGGCATACATCCGCTCAATATTTGCATCGATATCAGCCGGAAAAACTGGCGGCGGCAGAAGGCTTGTTTGAGACCCAATCCCACGCTCCACTGGCAATTGGCGGGTTTACCGACCGGGAAACGGAAGAAGTAAAATGGGCCATTGAAATTCCTTGGGCATTAAGCTTTTTAGCAGATAACAGTTTTGACACAGTCGTAAAAGGGCTGCACGACTTTCCGGAAGAGGAATGGCCGCCTTTATTTATCCACACACTCTTTAATGGGATGGTGGCGATCGGCTCCCTGCTGATCTTAATCCCACTTTTTGTATTAGCATGGAAACGGATTTTGAAAAAACGCCATAATCCGAAGTGGCTGATGTGGATCCTGATTTTGACAGGACCGCTTGCGGTTTTGGCAATTGAATTTGGCTGGATATTCGCTTGTACCGGCCGGCAGCCATGGGTGATTTACCAAATTTTAAAGACAGCGGAAGCCGCTACCACATCAAAGGGCTTGGGTACCCTGTTCATTTTATTTAGTGGTGTCTATCTTATTTTGGCAGCTGCAGTTGTCTTCGTCCTTCTCTATTTCTTCAGGAAAAATACGGTTGTGGATGATCTGAAGCGGGCGGAACAAAAAAATGGTGAACTATATAGTTCCAATACGTAGGGGGAGGAAAGCAAGATGCCTGATGCACTGATTGCAATTACTGTCCTTTGGGGCTTTGTATTTATTTATGCGGTCATGGCTACGATGGATTTTGGTGCAGGATTTTGGTCGATGTTTTACATTAATCATGAAAAGACGCGCGCGACAAACATTGCGAACCGGTACCTGTCTCCAACATGGGAGGTAACCAACACCTTTATCGTAGCACTCGTGATCGCCTTAGTCAGCCTTTTTCCAAAAGCCACCTTTATGCTTGGCACCATTTTGCTCATCCCTGGAAGCATGATTTTGCTGCTTTTGGCTCTTAGAAGTGCCTTTCTCGTCTTTTCTAATGCAATACCGGAATACAAAAAACCGTTAACCTATATATCCGGGATTACTGGAATTATCATTCCGGGCCTATTAATTAGTGTCTTGCCGATTACACACGGACATTATGTTGATTATACAGATGGAACCGCCACGCTAAATTTAGCCAAGTTGTTTACTAGTCCAAATGAATATGCGTTTATTGGTTTTGCGATCACCAGCAGCCTATTCCTCTCGTCTTTGCTGCTGGCCGATTACTCTAAAGTTTCTGATGAGATGGAAGCCTATAACGTGTACTTGCGTGACGGCCGAATCCTTGGTCCGATTTCGCTGCTGATGGCATTCCTCATCATGCTGACATTAAAAAATGAGGCTGCTTGGTTATACAATCGAATGATGGATAACCTGTCACTTTTATTGGTATCACTGGGATTTTTTCTTATAGTTGGGATCGGTCTTTATACTCCCAACCCGTTTGCGAAAGGAGTCAAAGGGATGCCGCGGCTGACAGTAATTGCCGCGACAGCACAGTATTTGGTAGCTAGCTATGTATATGGCAAAGCACATTTGCCGTACATTATCTACCCGAATGTCACGATACATTCCGCGTTTACTGACCCGAATACTTTCCATGCGGTGTTTATTACGTATATTGTCGGCTTCGCCATCCTATTCCCTGGGTTCTTCTATTTTTGGAGCCTGTTTATGCACGATAAACATTACTTAAAAACAAAAAAGCAATAAAAATTTAGCATTAAAAAAATAATTCACCCGAATAATTTCAAGGGTGAATTATTTTTTTTGAAAGTGGAAGGATTGTCCTTCTATTAGAAAGGTTGTTAGCCCAACAGTTGTAATTGCTAGACATGAATAAACGAAGCTGTCCCATTCAAGAAAAGCCAAACCCGCTAAAACAATAAGCCCATCAATGAAAATAATAACCAGCGCCAAATTCAAAGAAAATCTTGTTGAGATGATTTTGGCGAGTAAGTCAGTCCCACCGGTACTGGACTTATAGCGAAGCATTAATCCGACGCCGATTCCAATCGTGACGCCGCCGATTATGGCACTGCCAAGGTCAGAAACAAAAAATTCATTTCGAAGCGGCGCCAGCAAATCAATAAACAAGGAAGAAAACAGCAGCCCTTGTAAACTGCTGAAGAAGAATCCCTTTTCATACAATGATGCAAAGACACAAATGGGAACACTTAAAGCCACCATGGTCATTCCAGTCTGAAACTCAAAATAATAATGGAGGATGAGAGCAATTCCAAGGATGCCGCCATCAATCAAGTGATGCGGAACAAGAAACCCGTTTACCCCAATACCCAACAACAAACTGCCAATTATAGTAGCAATGATTCTCCGATAAATAATAATCACCTTGTCCAATTTTTCAGTCATATAAACCTAAATTAACCGTGATAATACAGCAATATAATCAAAAAAATGATCAGCCCGATGACGAAAATGGGACCAACACCAGAACTGTAAACTATGTAAATTCTGACGTGGAGAATCACATTAATCAATAGGACTAACAGTAAACAGGCAAGGAGAAATAGGATAATCTGAACATTTTTATTTCTATTCAAATGATCGCCCCTTTCTAGATGCTTGAGCAGGGACAGTAGATGTTATGTTACCTATTTAATATTTCTATTTTTTCTATGGTTGAATTATTCCATTGTGAATCAGGATGATTGTCCTATTAAAAAAAGCGAGCCGCCCTTGCAATGCTTCCGGCGGTTCACTTTTTTAATAAAAAATTTAATCTTCAAGAATATTAATCTGATATTGCTCTAACCAGCTATTCAGTTGAATAAAATACGCAAGCAGCTGCGGACCAGTCATAAGCTGCCCAAACCATGGCGTTTTGAACGAGGCGCAGTTTGAATCGATAATTTCTTTAACCTTCTGTTTGGAGAATAGTTGAAGGATCGGCGATGACTGTTGTTCCAGAATGGTATTCAACCTGTTCTTAACGAGATTCGTATATTCTGGGTTATGTGTCTTTGGATACGGGCTCTTTTTCCGGTAAAGCACATCATCAGGAAGCACGCCCTCGAGTGCCTTCCGCAGTATCCCCTTCTCCCGGCCATTCAGCATTTTCATATCCCACGGGATATTCCAGGCATATTCTACGAGACGATGATCCGCAAACGGCACGCGCACCTCCAAACTTGCCCCCATACTCATGCGATCCTTTCGCTCTAACAACGACGTCATAAACCAAACCATATTAAGGTAAAACATTTCACGACGACGTGATTCCAATGGCGCTTCACCATCAAGCTTCGGAACCTCTTGAAGGGTCGCTTGATATTGGTCCATCGCATAATCCTTCAGGTTCAGTTTGTTTTGCCATTTAGTGGTGAGCAGCTGCTGCCGTGCTTCTAAGGATTGCATCCATGGAAATCCTTCTCTTTGCAGGAGCTCTTCACGGTAAAACCACGGGTACCCGCCGAAAATTTCATCGGCACATTCACCAGATAGCGAGACCGTATAATCTCGTTTAATTCGCTCACAGAACCACAACAAGGAGGAATCTACATCTGCCATTCCTGGTAAATCCCTGACAAGAACAGCCTCCTCTAATCGATCAATGAGAACTTTGTTTTCGATCACCTCTGAATGATGAATCGACCCCAAATACTGCTGCATTTTTTCAATCCATGGAGTATCTCGATCAGGCTGAAACGAATTGGCTTGGAAGTACTCATCGTTGCGTTCATAATCAATCGAATACGTATGAAGTGTGCCTCGCCCTTCCTTTTTGAAATATTCGCTGGCAATTGCGCTAATGGCACTGGAATCGACGCCGCCTGATAGGAAGGTACAAACCGGGACATCAGCAACCAGTTGCCGTTCGACAGCGTCCTTGACTAGGTATCTCACCTGTTCAACCGTCTCCTTGAGGGAATGAACATGCTCTCTGCTTTCGACATTCCAATACCGTCTAATTTTTAAGCCATTTTTATCATAAATGAGGACGTGGGCTGGGCGAAGTTCGTTGATTCCGCGGAACACGCCATTCCCTGGTGTTCGTGATGGTCCCAATCCGAGAATTTCCTGGAGTCCTTCTCGATTCACCTCCGCTTTGACAGAGTGATGGGCAAGGATGGCCTTTAATTCCGACCCAAACAACAGCGACCCATTTCCTTCTTTATAAAATAGTGGTTTAACACCGAGACGGTCCCTTGCCATATACAGCTTTTGTTTTTGGTGCTCCCAAATCGCAAAAGCATAAATGCCATTTAAGTGGTCTACGCATTGGTCACCCCACTCCATATAAGCCGTTAACAAGACTTCTGTATCGGAGTGTGACTGAAAGACATGACCGCTCTTTAGTAACTCCTTACGCAGGTCCTCCGTATTATAAAGTTCCCCGTTATAAACCATCGTGAAACTTTGCCCATTACGTGATTTAGTCATCGGCTGGATTCCTCCGGCTGGATCCACGACAATTAACCGTTTGTGGCCGAAAGATACTTGCGGGGCGCACCAGATATTAGATTGATCCGGCCCCCGCCTGCTTAATGTTTCTGCCATCTTTTTTATGATAGACTCTTGTTTCGTCAAATCCTGCTTCCAGTCCACCCATCCTGTTATACCGCACATGATGCATCCCTCTTTCTTTGTGATGATTGTAACTTTTGATCGGACTAGTGTAAATAACCTTACTGGTTACCATAACGTTAGATGATTTCCATCATATGTATGAACCCAGAATCTAACCAATATGTGTTTTGAATAAAATCAATCTCGAATTGAGATTGATTAGATGGAAGCCGCCGATACTGAATACAAAAAAGCTGCCAAAGACTTGAGCCATGGCAGCTTCATAAACATCATTATATATTTGCTATTTTTTCTCGTAAAACCTGTTTAAATCTAACCGGATCATCGACCTTAAGTGCTACTTGTGAGTATTCCCTTTTCATCCCCATAATTAAAGTGGCCTCAACTGGCCTCTTTAATTTTACAATGACATCAGGATGGACTTCTTCCATATCCCTTGCCATGAATTCAATAGTATCCTTACCACGCTTTTGTTTTAATTGTTCTGGTTCATCTACAAGTTCTTCTATATCAGCCATATTGATTTTCATTCGCTTCATCAACCCGAGTGAAACGTAAATACTCTCTTCCGTCACCAACAACGGATTATCGCGGACCACTTGAATATCGCCCAAGAAGAAAATGACCGTATACACATTGAGGACCAGCATAATAATGGATAACACCACGGACTTGTCGTGGAACAGCCAATGGAGGCCGACCATTTCAAGGACAGTCGCGTGAATCAGCATGATTTGAAACGCGATTAAACTTGATTTATGATGCAAAGTAAACTGGTTGGGACCGATTGGCGGTTTCTTTCTCCAAGACGCAAACGCATAGTAAAACGTAAGCATCTCTGAGCAAATTACCCCAATAATCGGATAAGATTTCACGTGCTGTTCCACTGAATTTGAAAAAGAGAATATTACCGGCAATGAGCTTTCCTTTACCGAACGAACGATTTGCGGCAAATAGATAAATAACGAAACCAAAATCGAAACTTCCAGCAGCAACAAGCAGCCTTCGATTGCAAACCCAACCCAGGTTATTGCTTCAAATGGAGCCAAATACTCCATCGGGATCAGGAAACGCACTAAGATTAGGCCGCCCGCGATCCCTAAAATCAGGTTCTTCAAGGTCAATTTTCGTTTCCAAGCCAAAAATAACACTGGAGCAATCAAAGCTAAATCAAGCATGGAAGCAACAACCATTATGTTTGTATTTTCGGGTAATGCCGTATTTCCGAACGAGGTATGGTACAAAGAATAATTTGCTCCCAGCACAAACAGAAACAATAGGAGGAAAATATTTCGGTTAAGAGTTCTTTTTAAGACCATTCAACTCACCCTTACCTTTTTTCTTTAATTATACCATATATTACCTATTAAAATAGTAAAAACTACCCACCTCGGTGAAGTCTAACTATTTAAAAGATTCATTTAGTTTTCCTTATTTTATTGATAATATAGACAGCTATCGCTCCATACAGAATAAACTGAATGATTCCGGTGTCACCAGCCAAAATTTCCGCATACGTCGATTTACTTTCAGTAAATAAAGTCAACCGAGCCCAGACTACGTTGTGCACTGCATGAATTAACGCTGCCGGCCAAACACTATTTGTGACGATTCGCACGTATCCAATCAAGATCCCAACAAGTGTTAATGATACGATAAATAGCGGTATTACCAGCCAGCGGCTTCCTTCGGCATGGTATAGGTCGGTTAACAGGATGAGCGGTAAATGCCAGCACCCATGAATGAACCCAGTGATTAGAAGCGCGCGAACATTCCCCAAGCGCTGCAGATGCGGAAGAAGATAGCCGCGCCAGCCAACTTCCTCAAACATTGAAAAGGTAACCGTATAGATTAATAATGCTGGAATCGCAGCCAAAATCACTACAACCGGGCTTGCACCTTGCAGATTAGCAGTTGTGATCGTCCCCAAACCAGAAATCCACAGAATACAGTATCCTATCAAATGGACAACAAAAGGAACAACAAACGCGAACCCCCATTTTTTCACCCCAAGCCTATGAAGTCCAAGCGAGGCCCATCCTGTTTTTCTGTATCCATCACGGGTTACAATTAGCATCATGATCAACACCGTAATCACTGGTGATAACATATACATTTCGCCGCTGATTCCTGGCAGCTGAGCAAACAGGCCAGCCAAAGCGATGACAATAATCGTGAAAATTCCACTCTTCGCTATATAACTTAAATTTTTGAACATCATTTCCATCTCCTTTTCCTTGATAGTTTGATAATAAGGAAAAAAAGTCACAGAGATGGAGTGCAGTTTGGCAGGTGAAAGTCATATGGAAGTCATAAAAAAAGACACAACTCTATTTTTTCCACACTACCGATGCTTTCCTTGCTGACATTATGACAAAATGCCTCTGGTTAGAGGCAGAAATTTAGTTTCTTTTTCATGATCATCGGTTATAATAAACAGTAGAATGCATATAGTAAAAAAGTCCGAACATGCTGGTAACATGTCCGGTCTTGCAATAGATGATTCCCTTTAGGGGGTCGGTCATGGGAGATAATCCACCTGAGCGCGCTTAACTCATGGGTGGATTATTTTTTATGGTTATGAAATGACAGAATCGCAATAATCAAACTAGCAAAAGATAATGCAAGCATTAAAGCTTGAAAGACTGTCACTAAGGCATCACCCCCTTTCTGATGGGAGTGTACCAACCACCTTCGAGAATTCCAATTCTATTGCAGTTTAAGTATACCATTTCATAGGATAAATAAGAACATATGTTTTGTTTAAAAAGAAATATTTTTAACAACAAAGGTCATAAGGGTGAAGAGGTGTAACAGCTGGAAAAATCCACTTTGCGTTTAACTCTTTCCAATGCCAGGCCCCCAATGCCGCAGCGCAAGCATCAATATAATGACTCTCTTCCTCGATAAAACTAGGAAGCTGCTTCAAATTTTGCTGCCCTAACCAATTCCTCATAAAAGCTCTCGCAGACAAATCTTGCTTGTAGCTCAATACAAGCTTAAAATGCTCCTCGGAAAGCCTTGATCCAATGACTGCACCAGGATGCACTTCCACTATTGAAATAGGATTTACGGCCTTCAGATTTTCAATTTCTCTGCTAATCCTTATGCCTCGTAAAGTTAGATAAACCATTTTCGTCATAGTCGGAGTCATGATGGAACCGGACTTCATTCCTAGTGAAACAATATACTTCCGCAGTTCTTTATCACTGGTCCTGTCTCCGCCCCCATCCTGATAGGATAACGGGGCATCAATTCCAACCGCGACTTCATCCAGATTACTTTGAGCTGAAATTTCATTTAAAATATCACTGTCACTGATGTTGCTTAAAAGCTTAATAAATAGTAATTGCCCTTCTAGTTTTTCAAATACAGACATCACCGTATCTTTGTGATTACTTGGTCCTGATAAATCAATGCCAATTACTCTCATGAAAAAATCAACTCTTTCTATAAATTCGCTCATTCATTTGCCACAATGTCTTACCAATAGAATCTTGGATAACATAGGTTCCTTCCTGATGATCGTACGGTGTATCCCCCTTATTAATGATAATCATCGGAACGCCTTGCTCCCTATATTGCGGAAAGGTGGAAAAAGGGGTGACTTTAAGACTCGTACCCAGGACCAATAGGCAATCAGCTTCCGCAATATGGTGAAGAATCGTATTGAATCCCTGGACTGAAAACCACTCGCCTGCATCCCCAAATAAAACAACATCCGGCTTGATATACCGGTCCTTCTCCCGTTTTGTTTTGCAATGGTTGCAAACATAGTAATCCTCAATTGTTTTCATTCGTGAAGCCATTTCCTCAGCCGTGTATGTTCTCCCGCAATGCAAACAAGAAGCGGTTTTCATGGTCCCATGGAACTCAATGACATGCTGGCAGCCTGCCTTTTGGTGGAGGCCATCGATGTTTTGCGTAATAATTTGCTTTAGCTTTCCCTCGGCTTCCCATTTTGCCAGAATTTCATGCCCGCGATTTGGAAGGGAATCCGGATGATACAGATTTTCCATGGCAAATTGGTAAAACTCTTTAGGGTGCCGATAAAAATAATCAAGAGAAAGAAGATATTCGGGCGCCAGTTGATAAATCCCAGATTTGGAACGGAAATCTTTAATCCCTGATTCAGTACTAATCCCAGCACCCGAAAGGACGACAATGTTATTGGCTTTCGCAAGTAAGCTTGTGCACGTTTCAATGTTGCTAAGCATAGTGAAACACTCCCAGTTTTCCTTTTTACTCTCAGTATATATTGTTATCTCTTAAATAAAAAACCTACAGAACTGATTCATTCTGCAGGTTTGCTGTATTTTTATAATACAAGACCACCATCGACATTTAAGACTGTCCCATTGATATATCTTGCATCATCAGAAGCAAGGAACAAATAGGCATTGGCGATATCTTCCGGCTGGCCAAGCTGTCGTAACGGCGTTTTCGACTCCATCAAATCGAGGATCTTTTGAGGCACCTTCGCTGTCATGTCCGTGACGATAAATCCTGGTGCCACTGCATTCACACGGATTCCCTTTGGCCCCATTTCCTTTGCCCAGCTTTTTGTAAGTCCAATCACACCTGCTTTCGTAGCTGCATAATTGGTTTGGCCGATGTTTCCATATACACCTACTACAGAAGAAGCGTTAAGGATTACACCTGCCCCTTGCTCGATCATGAAGGGAACAACTTCTTTTGTGCATTTAAACACGCCAGTCAGATTCACCGAGATAACCTTTTCCCATGATTCTTCATCCATCTTTGTCAACAAGCCATCAATGGTAATCCCTGCGTTGTTTACCAACACATCGATTTTTCCATAGGTTTCAATCGTTTTTTGTACTAGTTCTTGAACCTGGTTTGTTTCGGCGACATTAGATTGGATAAAAGTGATGGAACCTAGAGCTTCCAGTTGTTGTACCGCAGCGTTGCCAGCCTCAGCATTTAAATCACTAATAACCACCTTTGCCCCTTCCTGCAAAAATCTCTTGGCCGTCATTTTTCCAATTCCATTGGCCCCGCCGGTAATAATCGCTACTTTTCCTTCAAGTTTCATAAGTATCCCCTTTATGTATTGAATTTTCTTATTTTTCAATGCTATTATACTGTAAAATAAAGTTTAATAGTATAAATTTCCAACAGAGATTTGGTTTCTGAATCAAAAAGGCTCATCATCCGTCTATCATAGGTAGTGTCAAAAGTTCTATGAAAACTCCTTAAGGGGTTAGGTTCCTTTCCACATATTGGGTGCGTCGGCCCCGCAACCGCTCTTGACAAACACGCCAATGGTTTGAGATTCCTTTATCAAGGGCGACGGGGACAAAAAGAAGGCATGCCAAATAGCCCTTGGTATTTCCATTTTAAACCATTGGCAAGTTCGGTTTGTCAAGAGTTCGCTTCGCCGGTTGCTAGTGGGTTCAAGGGCTCTGCTAAACAAAAAGTTAGACTGTTTGTTCAATGATCCAATCTTGAGCTAAACCTATTAATTTAGTCCAGCGTGCAGGCATATTCGGTCGCAGTAAGAGCTCTGGATTAACCACTGGCACATTACCTTCTAACGCTGAGTGAGGCCGTAAAAAGTTAAAGTAAGCCACAAAAAGCGTCACAAACGAAACAGACCCATGTTCGGACCCAAACCCGTGTGTTGAGCGATAATTGCCCTTAAATGTGCGATTGAGTCTTTCAATCACTTGTTTGAGAGGCCTATACTCCTTTGATACAGGATCTTCATTGGTAAGCCCAATGACCTGAGTAATGTCAAAGTGAATATCATGCTGGGCGTAAAAGTGTTGGGCTAAGAGATATATCGGATTGCCGTCCACCACAAATGTAAGATCTTCCGGAATCTCTTTAAATTTCATTAGGACATCATCAATGGCACGGATTGCTGTCGCTGTATCTCGATTTGCTGACACTGGATAAGACAGAATGATCTTTTTTACCGCATCAAAGAAGAAGAACAAGTAATGCCAACGACCTTGAACCCTAATATAGGTTTCGTCCCCACAGAACTGATCAGAAAGCTCGTAGGGATAGTGGTCTACGTAAGGTTTAAGGATTAATGCAACTGCGTTCTCGTAATTTAAAATGCTTTGATGCGATATAGAAACACCATGGATATCTTTCATGAGTGCAGCTGTCTTCCGGGCCGAAAGGCCATAGTTAACGTGATAGGTTAAAATAAGCCCCAATGTATGTGGCGACACATAAAGCCTGGCCAAGTCAACCTTTGGTTTCTTAGGAGAAGCCTTTGACAATGGCTGAAAATCAATGTGGAACTGCCGGAAGATATATCTTAATTTAAAGGCTTGTGGATCCTTTTTAAACTGTTTCTTCTCTTTCGCAGACATGCCATTCAGTTTCTGCTGGTAGTAGGAACAGTCATTATTTTTACACTTGTACACGTCAAAGTCTTTTCGCTCTTTGACTTTCTCAAGGGTCCTAGAACAATGAGGACACTTCAAAATAGCCTCCTTCGAATAGCGATTTTTATCATTGAAAAGACAGGCACACACCTTACATTGAAACTGTCCTTTGCCTCCATTATTGGCATAAAGATAATCCGCTGGAGCACCACACTGCGGACATTTCATTGACTTGGGCACACATGCCTTTGTATTCGAACGCCTTTGAACAGGTTTTAGTTGTTTACCGTTCTTCTCCAGGTATTCGGTTAGGAGGGTTCGGTAATCAAGTTTCTGAATGGTTTCGATGATCGGAAGATCATCCACCTGGAGTTTACGATAAGGTTTATTTACAGGTTTTTCCTCAGGCTTTTCAAACATCCCCTTCCCAATAAGAAGGGTAAGTAATGTTCGAATTATTTGTTCTTGGTACTTAATAAAAGTTAATAAATAGGTTATAATTTGAGGGTACAACTTGTCACTTCCTTAATCTAGGTTGTTGGGTGTGTGGTAACCTCAATTATCCTTAGATTTCAGGGGGTGGCAATTTTTTTGCTTATAAAGCCCTCTATCTAGGTATTTTATAGCCTATTTCTTATAAAAGTTTTTACAATACGCTATCATATAAAGGGGTGCTTTCATGAAAAATATGGCTTTCTTATTGGTGCTTGTATTGTTATTAACAGGCTGTCGCTCCTCACCATTTGGCGCTCAATCCGTCATTGATTGGGTTGATTTTATTAAATGGGATGGCGTGACATACGATGGGATATATTCGGGAGCTTTGGCTGATAAAAAGTACATTGGGGAGAAGATTGGCGAAGTAAAATTCAGAGTGGCTGACAATGTGACGAACCCCAATTATAAAATTCGTAATGGCGACGCTGCTTTCCATGAAAAAGGAACAGAGATTTTCGCGATAGCCGGCAATCCTCAGTATATTGCTGTAAAATCTCCACGAGATATTAACGGGTATCGCGTTTATTTTTCAAGAGATAACATTGAGTACAAATGGCACTATAAGGATATGCCAATTCAAAAAGTGAAAACAATTGAGATTTATCTTGCTTATACACAAGAGGGTGCTAAAAAAATGGCTGCTCTCACTTTGCCCGAGGATGTAAACAAGTTTCTCGAAATCATAACGAATAGTAAGGACAGCCCGGGTTTCCAGCCCAGCACAGAGCATGGCGACCCCACCTATTATGAAATGGTCTTCTACACGGATGAACCAATTGCCTATAAATTTGATCTTCAATTTGACGGAACAACTTATTATTGGCATCCCTGGGATACATCAATTATTTCCGATGAAATCGGCGAGCTTATACCAACAAACTAGTTTTTAAACCTCTTATAATTTTATAAATCTTTGGAATAATATCGTTGAGGTGAATTTAAATGGATCTTAGCAGGGTAAAAGAAGTATTAGCATCAGAGGATGAAATTTTGGTAAATTATCATGGCATTCCCGTGTGGATTGAAAGTATCGAGGATACATCCAGCATGGCATTGGTTTCTCAAAGAGGGGCCCATGATGAAAGACGCTTGGTTTCCATCGATGGGTTGGTGGAAAATAATAAAGTTCACTAGATAAAATGGGATTTTTCATTTATTATGTTGGGACGTTACGGGGCAGATAGTGAATTTCAGCGTTTAGCCAAACAAATTTGGTTGATTGACGTAGTGTAACGGGGAAAAACTGGGGTTCACTGCTCCAATAAGCGTGATTGGCGTAGTTGAAGCGTAAAAATTTATGGTTTACTACTCCAATAAGCTCTATTGGCGTAATTTGGAAGGGGAAATTGGCGATTTACTGCTCCAATGAGGCCCATTAGGGTAATTTAAGGGGGAAGATTAGGTATTTTATTCACCAAAAATAGACTTAAAAAATTATATCCGCGGTTTTTCTGCGGATATCCGCGAAAAACAAAATATATCCGCGTTAATTTGATTTTATCCGCGAAAAAACAAAATATATCCGCGATACTCCATTTTTCAAAGCCAATTACCCTTTTAAAATAAACACAAAAAAGACAACCATTTTTTCAGGTTGTCTTTTGTTTGCCCGGCAGCGTCCTACTCTCACAGGGGCGCTTGCCCCAACTACCATCGGCGCTGAGAAGCTTAACTTCCGTGTTCGGTATGGGAACGGGTGTGACCTTCTCGCCATAGCTACCAGACTTTTTGAGATTGAGGTTTCATTCCCTCAAAACTAGATAATGCAGAAGAAGTAATTGTAAACCGAATAATCAATATGACTTGTCTAGCTTCGGCTCCTAACTTCTCGGCCGTTTCGGTCCGTCCCAACAAATCCAAAACCGGGATTTGCTGCGCCGACCCTCCAACGTCTGTCAAAGTTGGACAGTCGCCTCCGCTTTTCTATTTGGTTAAGTCCTCGATCGATTAGTATCAGTCAGCTCCACATGTCACCATGCTTCCACCTCTGACCTATCAACCTGATCATCTTTCAGGGATCTTACTAGCTTGACGCTATGGGAAATCTCATCTTGAGGGGGGCTTCATGCTTAGATGCTTTCAGCACTTATCCCGTCCGCACATAGCTACCCAGCGATGCCTTTGGCAAGACAACTGGTACACCAGCGGTGCGTCCATCCCGGTCCTCTCGTACTAAGGACAGCTCCTCTCAAATTTCCTGCGCCCACGACGGATAGGGACCGAACTGTCTCACGACGTTCTGAACCCAGCTCGCGTACCGCTTTAATGGGCGAACAGCCCAACCCTTGGGACCGACTACAGCCCCAGGATGCGATGAGCCGACATCGAGGTGCCAAACCTCCCCGTCGATGTGGACTCTTGGGGGAGATAAGCCTGTTATCCCCGGGGTAGCTTTTATCCGTTGAGCGATGGCCCTTCCATGCGGAACCACCGGATCACTAAGCCCGACTTTCGTCCCTGCTCGACTTGTAGGTCTCGCAGTCAAGCTCCCTTGTGCCTTTACACTCTACGAATGATTTCCAACCATTCTGAGGGAACCTTTGGGCGCCTCCGTTACTCTTTGGGAGGCGACCGCCCCAGTCAAACTGCCCACCTGACACTGTCTCCCACCCCGATCAGGGGTGCGGGTTAGAATTTCAATACAGCCAGGGTAGTATCCCACCGACGCCTCCACCGAAGCTGGCGCTCCGGCTTCTCAGGCTCCTACCTATCCTGTACAAGCTGTACCAAAATTCAATATCAGGCTACAGTAAAGCTCCACGGGGTCTTTCCGTCCTGTCGCGGGTAACCTGCATCTTCACAGGTACTATAATTTCACCGAGTCTCTCGTTGAGACAGTGCCCAGATCGTTACGCCTTTCGTGCGGGTCGGAACTTACCCGACAAGGAATTTCGCTACCTTAGGACCGTTATAGTTACGGCCGCCGTTTACTGGGGCTTCGATTCAGAGCTTCGCTTGCGCTAACCCCTCCTCTTAACCTTCCAGCACCGGGCAGGCGTCAGCCCCTATACTTCGCCTTGCGGCTTCGCAGAGACCTGTGTTTTTGCTAAACAGTCGCCTGGGCCTATTCACTGCGGCTCATCACAGCTATTCACCGTAATGAGCACCCCTTCTCCCGAAGTTACGGGGTCATTTTGCCGAGTTCCTTAACGAGAGTTCTCTCTCTCACCTTAGGATTCTCTCCTCGCCTACCTGTGTCGGTTTGCGGTACGGGCACCTAATATCATCGCTAGAGGCTTTTCTTGGCAGTGTGGAATCAGGAACTTCGGTACTATATTTCCCTCGGCATCACAGCTCAGCCTTATGTGAGAAGCGGATTTTCCTACTTCTCAGCCTAACTGCTTACACGCGCATAACCAGCAGCGCGCTTACCCTATCCTCCTGCGTCCCCCCATCACTCAAACGATAAAGAGGTGGTACAGGAATATCAACCTGTTGTCCATCGCCTACGCCTTTCGGCCTCGGCTTAGGTCCCGACTAACCCTGAGCGGACGAGCCTTCCTCAGGAAACCTTAGGCATACGGTGGACGGGATTCTCACCCGTCTTTCGCTACTCATACCGGCATTCTCACTTCTAAGCGCTCCACCAGTCCTTACGGTCTAGCTTCAACGCCCTTAGAACGCTCTCCTACCGCGGACACCAGACGGTGTCCACCCACAGCTTCGGTGATACGTTTAGCCCCGGTACATTTTCGGCGCAGAGTCACTCGACCAGTGAGCTATTACGCACTCTTTAAATGGTGGCTGCTTCTAAGCCAACATCCTGGTTGTCTAAGCAACTCCACATCCTTTTCCACTTAACGTATACTTTGGGACCTTAGCTGGTGGTCTGGGCTGTTTCCCTTTTGACTACGGATCTTATCACTCGCAGTCTGACTCCCACGGATAAGTCATTGGCATTCGGAGTTTGTCTGAATTCGGTAACCCGATGAGGGCCCCTAGTCCAAACAGTGCTCTACCTCCAAGACTCTTACTACGTGAGGCTAGCCCTAAAGCTATTTCGGAGAGAACCAGCTATCTCCAAGTTCGATTGGAATTTCTCCGCTACCCACACCTCATCCCCGCACTTTTCAACGTGCGTGGGTTCGGGCCTCCATCCAGTGTTACCTGGACTTCACCCTGGACATGGGTAGATCACCTGGTTTCGGGTCTACGACTACATACTATGACGCCCTATTCAGACTCGCTTTCGCTGCGGCTCCGTCTTTTCAACTTAACCTCGCATGTAATCGTAACTCGCCGGTTCATTCTACAAAAGGCACGCCATTACCCATGAATGGGCTTTGACTACTTGTAGGCACACGGTTTCAGGTACTATTTCACTCCCCTTCCGGGGTGCTTTTCACCTTTCCCTCACGGTACTGGTTCACTATCGGTCACTAGGGAGTATTTAGCCTTGGGAGATGGTCCTCCCTGCTTCCGACCGGATTTCACGTGTCCGGCCGTACTCAGGATCCACTCAGGAGGGAACGAAGTTTCAACTACAGGGCTTTTACCTTCTACGGCTGGCCTTTCCAGGCCGCTTCATTTACCCCGTTCCTTTGTAACTCCATGTTGAGTGTCCTACAACCCCGAAAGGCAAGCCTTTCGGTTTGGGCTGTTCCCGTTTCGCTCGCCGCTACTCAGGGAATCGCGTTTGCTTTCTCTTCCTCCGGGTACTTAGATGTTTCAGTTCCCCGGGTCTGCCTTCCATACCCTATGTATTCAGGTAAAGATACTGCTCCATTACGAGCAGTGGGTTCCCCCATTCGGAAATCTCCGGATCAAAGCTTACTTACAGCTCCCCGAAGCATATCGGTGTTAGTCCCGTCCTTCATCGGCTCCTAGTGCCAAGGCATCCACCGTGCGCCCTTTCTAACTTAACCTAAAAGGTTTTACTCTAACATTCATTAGAGAGAAAAACTAAAATGGCGATCACTCGGTTTTTACTTGGTTACTTCTTCTTACGATTATCTAGTTTTCAAAGAACGAATAAAAAAGCTTTGAGAGAATAATTCCCTCAAAACTAAACAAACAGAAAACAATCAACGTTTTATTAGTCCGTAAGGACTAACGATTCCTTAGAAAGGAGGTGATCCAGCCGCACCTTCCGATACGGCTACCTTGTTACGACTTCACCCCAATCATCTGTCCCACCTTAGGCGGCTGGCTCCTTACGGTTACCCCACCGACTTCGGGTGTTACAAACTCTCGTGGTGTGACGGGCGGTGTGTACAAGGCCCGGGAACGTATTCACCGCGGCATGCTGATCCGCGATTACTAGCGATTCCGGCTTCATGCAGGCGAGTTGCAGCCTGCAATCCGAACTGAGAATGGTTTTATGGGATTGGCTCAACCTCGCGGTTTTGCAGCCCTTTGTACCATCCATTGTAGCACGTGTGTAGCCCAGGTCATAAGGGGCATGATGATTTGACGTCATCCCCACCTTCCTCCGGTTTGTCACCGGCAGTCACCTTAGAGTGCCCAACTAAATGCTGGCAACTAAGATCAAGGGTTGCGCTCGTTGCGGGACTTAACCCAACATCTCACGACACGAGCTGACGACAACCATGCACCACCTGTCACTCTGTCCCCCGAAGGGGAAAGTCCTATCTCTAGGAGTGTCAGAGGATGTCAAGACCTGGTAAGGTTCTTCGCGTTGCTTCGAATTAAACCACATGCTCCACCGCTTGTGCGGGCCCCCGTCAATTCCTTTGAGTTTCAGCCTTGCGGCCGTACTCCCCAGGCGGAGTGCTTAATGCGTTAGCTGCAGCACTAAGGGGCGGAAACCCCCTAACACTTAGCACTCATCGTTTACGGCGTGGACTACCAGGGTATCTAATCCTGTTTGCTCCCCACGCTTTCGCGCCTCAGCGTCAGTTACAGACCAGAAAGCCGCCTTCGCCACTGGTGTTCCTCCACATCTCTACGCATTTCACCGCTACACGTGGAATTCCGCTTTCCTCTTCTGCACTCAAGTCCCCCAGTTTCCAATGACCCTCCACGGTTGAGCCGTGGGCTTTCACATCAGACTTAAAGGACCGCCTGCGCGCGCTTTACGCCCAATAATTCCGGACAACGCTTGCCACCTACGTATTACCGCGGCTGCTGGCACGTAGTTAGCCGTGGCTTTCTGGTCAGGTACCGTCAAGGTACCGGCAGTTACTCCGGTACTTGTTCTTCCCTGACAACAGAGCTTTACGACCCGAAGGCCTTCTTCGCTCACGCGGCGTTGCTCCATCAGACTTTCGTCCATTGTGGAAGATTCCCTACTGCTGCCTCCCGTAGGAGTCTGGGCCGTGTCTCAGTCCCAGTGTGGCCGATCACCCTCTCAGGTCGGCTACGCATCGTCGCCTTGGTGAGCCGTTACCTCACCAACTAGCTAATGCGCCGCGGGCCCATCTGTAAGTGTCAGCGTAAACCGACTTTCAGCTTACCAACATGTGTTGATAAGAATTATCCGGTATTAGCACCGGTTTCCCGGTGTTATCCCAGTCTTACAGGCAGGTTGCCCACGTGTTACTCACCCGTCCGCCGCTAACCAACAGGAGCAAGCTCCCATTGATTCGCTCGACTTGCATGTATTAGGCACGCCGCCAGCGTTCGTCCTGAGCCAGGATCAAACTCTCCAAAAAAATGAGTTGATTAGCTCAAAAAAGTTACGTTGGCTTCATTCCGTTAGGAATGAATAATTTATTGTTGACGTTTTTGTTTGTTTAGTTTTCAAAGAACTATCAAAGCCACCCTTTTCAGAAGCGACAGAAACTAGTATATCAATTTGTCACAAATATATCAACTATTAATTTTTACCAATCACAATTGATAGTTAATTAATGTTCGACATGTTTTAAAACAACTTTTATATCTTACCACCTAGAAAGTTAATATGCAAGTGGTAATTTTCAAATGAGTAAGATTAAATTACTTCGTCGCTCAGTGGCGACTGGATTAATAATATATCGCATTTTTGCAGTCGTTCAATCGGTAGTTTTTTCCAAAAAGAGGATTCTTAAAGGAGTTTACAATAATCCATCAAAACTAAATACGAGGTGGATTAATTGAATGATTATTTATCTCCCACAACAGTTTTTATATTTTTTGCCACTTCCGCAAGGACAAGGGTCATTTCGGCCAATTTTCTTATTAGAATTTAAATCTAGTATATTATTTTTCTCGTTTGTTAATGCCCGTGATGCTTTTTGCTGAACTTGCGATACCTCATTTGGTGTATATCCTTTAAGGAACCATTGCCGGGTGTTATTCATCAGGTTAACCGCTTGATCCATACACTTCCTTACGGCATCGATATTTTTAAATTCCAGTCGGCTTGATAGAAATTGCAGAATTTTATTAGGATGCTCGCCTAAGTGTGTACTATGTACACATTCCTTTACAAGTCCATCCGCATCTTTCTTGGTGACTTCGTAGTTCTGCATTAAAAAGCGTACGAATTGTATGTAACTTTCTGTTATGTCAATGTATCCAGGTTCACCAGCTTTCAGCAGCTCTTCTTTGGAAAATGGGAAAAACGGCAAGTCCTTTCGCATCTGGTGTTCTTGTTTTACTTTTTTCGGATCAATCACTTGATCATTAGAATATCCTGTTTCATCAATTTTAATATTTCTATAGTAGGACTTTGCCAGATAGATTATGTCCAGATACTCTCTAACCCTAATTGAAGAATCCGTGTATGCTTCCAGGAAATCAAAAAGTTCATTGGTGGTTAGGCTTCCATAATAATGGAGAAGTCCATTTGTGAGCTTTATCCATTCTGTATTTCGGCTGCAAATGTCCCTAAATTCCTTGTCACCATCCTGAAAAAAACAATGCTTGACAAGCTCCTCTGGCATGCCGAGTATCCTTTTTCCCTCATATGTTCCGGTAAAAAAGATACCGCTATTACGCAAATAATTGAATTGATGTGACTTTAATTTAGGCGCTAGGATTGATCCCCCATTTCTGATAATATCCTTTACCAGCTGGTAACGGTCCAAATCCATTTCCTTGCAAACCTCTTCAAGCATTAGTGGGATTTGAGAACAAAGCAAATCAATTAATTCCGCTTTTTTCAACTGGCTGACACCTTTTAGGTTCAAACGTTTTCTAATCTCACCTAATTCATGCATGGAAAGCATGGTAAGAACATCTTTTAAGGTGAGCGGAAGAGAGATATCACCCCAGGTTTTCAATTCTTGGCTGTGTTCCATTCTCTCTTGCGTTTGTTTTATACCTTTTAACATGTTAAGCGTCGCTTTTTCCAATTGTTTATTAGTCAAACCTGTTCACCTCTATAATTATAAATAAGTTCTGTAAACGTACTTTTGACTAAAGTATAGCAATAAATAGGGTAATCTCTAAAAAACATTGTCTATTTATCCCTTAAACTAGTTTTAAACTGATCATAGTCCGTTTTAATATAATGAAACGCTGCAGGATTTCCTCCGTGATCGGGGTGTGTTAGTTTTAACAATTTTTTAAACCGGACTAATACTTCTTTTTCGCCAGCTTTTTTTGAGAGACCTAATTTTTGATGATAATTCGATACGTGGGAAATAGTTGAATCCTGAGTTGTTTCTTCTACTCTTTTGCCCTTCCTAGTAAGTTCCTCTCTTAATTTGATCAGTTCCTTGCGCAATTCAACATTTTCTTTCAGTATTTTTTCAGATTCAACTTGCCATTCCGTTTTTTCTTTCATTAGAACTGCGAGCTCTCTTTTCAATTTATTTCTTTGTTCAATCAGGGCTCGGACCGAGTTTTTATGAAGTTCTTCCAATCCCTGAAGCTGCTTATCCTGAGCTTTTATTTTTTCTTTTATATCTAAAAGTTTGTGATCTTGTTTTATAGGTTTATTTTCCAAACGGCGTTGGTTAGAAAGGTACTCCGACAGCTTGTACCCTTCTCCCACCTTTCTAATCTTACCTTCGTGATACCAGCGTTTCACTAGTGGAATGCCTGCACCTGCTGAAACACCTGCATCCTTCAACAATTCTATTGCTTGGTCTGTATCTTCAAATATGTAGCCGGACTCCCGTTGCCCAGTCTTTCCTTCATAGCTTATTTTACGTTCACGCATCCAGCGTCTCACGGTTTGAATGCTTTTATCCTCCGAAACGCCTGCATTCTTTAAAAAGTCAAAAGCTTGATCCGTATTCACGATAAGCCCTCCCCTCTCCTAACTTCTGAGGCTGCAAATTATGTAGATATTTCTCATTTTTTCACTTTCATATCTATCTTAATGTAGTCAAAAAAGAAAAGGAATGGTTAATTGGACTATTAATATTGGACCAAAAATCTGAGGAAATGTAACTATTTCTCACTTTCACCCTACGCAAAAAAGCCCTGCTAATGAGGGCCTTAGTTTAGTAATGTCATCACACTAAAGAAATGCATGATACTTCCTGCAATCACAAACAGATGCCACAGGGCATGATGGTATTTAAATCCTCGCCATATATAAAAGATGGAACCAACTGTATATAAAAGTCCTCCAATGACTAGATAATGAAGGCCCAAAGGTTCCAAATAATGTGAAAGTGGTTTCCAGGCAAACACAATTAACCAGCCCATAAATACATACAAGGCGGTCGAGGTAAACAGGAACTTTTTGACGAAAAACGATTTAAAAACCGTTCCGCCAATGGCAACACCCCAAACTATCCCAAAAATGGTCCAGCCCAGCCACCCCTTCACGGCAACAAACATAAATGGCGTGTATGTACCGGCAATGAAAAAATAAATAGAAGAGTGATCAAAAATTTCAAAAATATCTTTGACCTTGCTGCCTTCCGGAAATGCATGCAGGAGTGTAGAAGACATATACATTAAAACCATGGTTGAACCGAAAAGAGTGAAACTAACGATATGCCAGACTGTTCCATAAATAGATGAAGATACAACAAGAATAACCAACGCTGCAATACTGAGAAGAGCGCCAATTCCATGAGTAACAGAATTGGCGATTTCTTCACCTTTGCTGAATATGTGTGTATTTGCCAATCGATTTCCCCTCTTAACCATATAATCAATACAAAGCAAAATGACTTACTAGTCACTTGCCAGTGAGTTTAAGATATCATGTCATCGTTCCTTCCTGCAAAACGTTTGAATTGGCCCCAGTTTATTTTTTAACCCTCCGGATTTAACCTTTTAACAGACTTGCTCCCAGGAGCAAACCAACCAATTAGGGCAATCGCTACCAAAACACCATAGAAAATCAGAGTCCATATAGTACTGTGGGGAAAGTCATGATTTATAACACCTATATCCTCATGGGCAAGGGTAATAACGGCAAGTTTAACACCGACCCACGCCACAATGGCATAGGCTGTTGTTTCCAAGGCAGGACGTTTTTCAAGAAGTTTTACAAACCAGGTTGCGGCAAACTTAATCAGAATCAGGCCAGCTATTCCTCCTAGTAAGACGACGGTAAACTGCCCTCCATCCATTCCGCCGAATTCACCAAGCGGTGAATCTGGAAGACCAAGGGCGAGCGCAACCGCAGCCAGAATTGAATCTACGGCAAATGCCAAGTCTGCCAGACCAATCTTCCCCACTGTCGGCCAAAACCCTTTGCCTATGGCTTCCTTTTCATCATCATTATGAATGTTCTTATTTTCTTTTCCGAACTTTGCTTGTAGGACATGCTTTAATCCAAGGTATAGAAGATAGGCTGCTCCAATTGCCTGGATTTGCCAAACATTCGCAATAAAAGAAATGACAAAAAGGGCAGCAAAGCGGAATACAAATGCCATCATGATTCCATAATTGATGGCTCTTTTTTTCTGATCCTCAGGTAAATGCTTGGCAATAACGGCAAGTACCAGAGCATTGTCAGCTGACAATAACCCTTCCAATCCAATTAGTATTAATAATGCCCAAGCATACTCCAACCATATTGACTCCATCCATTACACTCCTTTCTGGGAGAAGAACTAGGTATATGTTTTCTACCGTATAATTTCCCAAAAAGGCGAGGTCGATTCCATTTCTAAGGTTCCTCATTTAAATAAAAAAATCTGTAGACATTCGCTCCTTGTCTATAGATTTTCCTAAACCCTATCTTGATCGATTTCTTCGATTTCGTAAGAATGATGGAACATCTAAAGATTCACCTTGGTCATATTTGTCACGCTCGAAACCACGTTCCGGTTCTTCCTGTTTTATATGATGACTTTGCAGTGAACGTTCTCTTTGAATTTGATCTCTTTGGCTTGGAATGGACATGTCAGTCGACGGCTGTGAAATCGGTTTTACTACCCGTTCCTCTTCTTCGTTGAATCCTGTGGCAATAACGGTTACGATGATTTCGTCTTTTAAGTTTTCGTTTATCACCGAACCAAATATCATGTTTAATTCTTCATGAGAAGCAGAGGAAACAATTTCTGCTGCCTCCTGTACTTCAAAAAGACTTAAATTACTGCCGCCGGTTATGTTCATAATAACCCCTTGAGCACCATTAATAGAAGTTTCCAGCAATGGGCTATTTAAGGCTGACTTTGCGGCTTCGGATGCACGATTACTCCCTTTTGCAACGCCAATTCCCATTAAGGCGGTTCCTTTATGAGACATAACGGTTTTTACATCTGCAAAATCAAGATTGATTAGGCCTGGAACAGCAATGAGATCCGAAATCCCTTGAACACCTTGCCGCAGGACATTATCTGCTTCTCGGAATGCTTCCAGCATCGGTGTTTTTTTGTCGATAATCTCCAATAAGCGGTCATTGGGAATAATAATTAACGTGTCAACAGCGTCTCTCATTTCTTTAATTCCGTGCTCAGCATTGACAGCACGCTTTCGGCCTTCAAATTTGAATGGACGGGTAACGACCCCAACGGTTAAGGCGCCAATCTTCTTGGCAATGTTAGCAACTTCAGGAGCCGCACCTGTTCCTGTACCGCCACCCATACCGGCAGTAACGAAAACCATATCTGCCCCTTTTAGCACTTCCTCAAGCTGCTTCTTACTTTCTTCCGCTGCTTTTTTTCCTATTTCCGGATTTGCCCCTGCTCCTAGCCCCCTTGTCAGGGAAGCGCCAATTTGCATTCTGATTTCTGCTTTTGATTGATTCAGTGCTTGTCCATCGGTATTGACCGCAATAAATTCGACACCCTCAATTCCTGCCTCGATCATTCGGTTCACGGCATTGTTTCCGCCGCCGCCGACACCTACAACCTTGATCGAAGCGAATTGGTCAACATTTATATCATAATTAAACATGGTGATCCCTCTTTCTTAATCCAACTAGTTTCAAGTATAAAGAATGTTTATATATTATTCGAATCTTCCGTCTCTTTTTTATAGGTAAGTAGAGTAAAAGGCTGAATAAAATCTTTCTTTAAAAACTAGTATACACAACAATAGCATTACTTTTATTAACGGAAGTTAACATTCTAGTTACAAACAAGTTTTTTTGAGCTGAAAAATAAAAAAACGCTACAACCCCACACGGGAGTATAGCGTTTGGCATAACTAAAAATAGAGTGAATGTTCTATAATAGTATAATAATAGTAAATTTTCTGGAAAAATAGGAGGGATTATCTTGTATCAAGCGTCAGTTAACGGAGTCAGCCTCCACTATGATCGGTTGGGAACTGGCGAGCCGCTAGTGCTTATTCATGGCTTGGGCGAACGAAAGGAAGGCTGGAAGTTTCAGTATATGCTCGCTGAACATTTTGAGTTAATTATTCCCGATTTGCGGGGATTTGGACAAACCCGGTGTTCTGAGGGTCAGGAAATAACGATCAAAGAGTTTGCCAAAGATATTGTAGAGTTATTGGATGTATTAGGCATAGGCCAAGCCCATTTTCTTGGCTTTTCAATGGGCGGGATGACAGCCCAAGAAATCTGTAAGAACTATCCAGAAAGAGTAAAGTCCCTGATTTTGGCAAACACGCTTTTTTATGTGCCGAAGTGGCTTAAGAAATTTTTATTGTGGAGCAACAGGAAATATATCGCCAATTTGAACCTTGAAAATTTCCAGACTGGTGCAACATTGAAATGCTTGTATAACCAGAGTGAAGAAAATATCCAAAAAGTCATGCCAATTTGGTCGGAACATCTTGATGGAACGCTGGCTGGGCTTAATGAATGTCTGCAAATTGACTATCGAGAAACTTTGAAAGGAATAAATAGCCCCACTTTGGTCATCTCCTGCAAGAACGATAAAATTTGTCCCGTCTTCAATCAAAGGAGAATGCATAAATTAATTCCAAATTCATTATTATATACGATAGATCAAGCAGGCCATGAAGGTAGAATTGAGAAAACGGACGAATTTAATCGGGTAGTAGTGGACTTTTTAAAAAATAGTTCTAATTGATTTACTTATCCATTTTCATAACAGAAGGCCGCTTCCGACTGGAAACGGCCTTCTGGCTAAATGGGGCCCTTCGATGCCCTCGATTGTATTTCTAACTTTTTGTTCACAAATTATATAGTTACTTGCCTTCATAAATTAAAACGTTAAAACCTTATAACGTTAAAGTTATGATGTAGCGAAACTTTTCCCATTTAGATAATAAGCAGTTTCCAAAAATGTACTAAAGGCTACCTCTACTTCTGGAATTCCAAACGTTTGTATATGTTTGGTCACAATATTGGCAAATTGATCCTGAATTTCCTGCCCGCGTTGAAACCACTTTACTTCTATTAATGGATACCCAGGCACTTCATTGCCATCAAATACATAAGTAGAATGGACAACTTCCAAGGTGAAATTGTCTGTTCCGCAAGCACATAAATCTGCTAAATCTTGAACTAAAGTGGTACTCATTGTTTTTACCTGATCTACTGAAACTCCTCTTATGAATAAATGTGGCACTTTTTTCCCTCCAAAATACACTTTTATTTAGCAAACTATCGACTATTGCTATCAACCAATGAATCAAATCGACTAATGGAATAGCGGTCAATGGGTATGGATGTCTCCCCATCTAGAATTAATTCGGTCATAAGCGTTCCAATTAGCGGAGAAAGGGTTACCCCACTGTGAGTTGCCGCCACATAAAGATTATCAAAGCCCGGTATATTCCCAAGTATCGGAAATCCATCCTCCGGCATGGCTCGAATACCGGAAAACGCCCGCACCACTTTGGCTTTTCTTAAGCCAGGGACATAATGGACTGCCAGATTCGCCGTTTCTTGAATGACATCCAATGTGGTTGCCCGGTTAAATCCTTCTTTTTCCATCGAGTAACCGATTAGTACCTCCCCATTAACAGCCTGACGCAGCCCGCTAATTGTATAGTTCAAGAATGGCTTCAGGGGTTCTGTAACCAGAATTTGCCCTCTCAACTGGTTTACAGGAATGTCGATGTCAATTAATTTCCCTAATTCTCTTGACCAGGTGCCTCCGGCAAGCACTAGATTTTTGCCGACATAGGTTCCTTTCTGGGAAACGACAATGAACTCATCATGCAACCTTTGGATTTCTGTTACTTTGTTATATGTAGAATAGTGAACACCATTCTTCTTGGCCGCCCTCATATACATATCGACTAAGCGAAAAGGGTTGACGTTCCCGTCAATGGAACTATAGGTTGCGCCTGCTGCCTCGGGATTAAGCGAGGGTTCTTTTTCCAAGGCTTCTTCGCGGGATAGGACCTTGATTTTAATGCCAATTTCCTTATAAGCCTCAGCAAGCTGCAAGAATTTTTCGCGGTCACCCTCATTAAAAAATGGAGAAAGTCCGCCCGTTCGTTTATATTCAACGTCACCAATTTTTTTCGATAAAAACGGATAAAGTTCGGCGCTATACATATTAAACTCAGCATACCAGGAAGGTGTTTTATTATGTACC
Organism: Neobacillus sp. B24; assembly: GCF_055381825.1. Taxonomy (NCBI): domain Bacteria; kingdom Bacillati; phylum Bacillota; class Bacilli; order Caryophanales; family Bacillaceae; genus Neobacillus; species Neobacillus sp. B24. Next base: position 2,914,278 of record NZ_AP035777.1, read on the forward strand.
CACACCCATGCCTGCGTCGAACCTGACGTTCCCGACAACGGAAATTTTTGGTCCAGCACAAGAATCCCTTCTTTCTGGCGTTCCGAAAGATGATACGCGATGCTGCTGCCGACAACCCCTCCTCCGATAATAATGGTTTCATAATTTGTTCCCATCTATCTCACCTTCCCATCTTCTAACTCCACCTCGTCTAACACAGATTTGACAGAGGAAAATGTGGTACTTTTGGTTGCAAGTGTTTCCAGCTTAATGGGGCTAATTGGCATTCTCATTCGTGGCAGTGGAATCTCAGTGAAAGGAAGGCCTGTTTTTTCATGAATAATTCCTGCGACCAGGTTTGCGCATATTTTCGACTGGCAGGGTCCCATGCCGCAGCGTGTCAGTCTTTTTACATCATCAAATCTTCGTGCTCCATTCGAAATAACTTCCTCGATTTCCTCATAACTAATTTCTTCACATCGACAAATAATTGTGGTTTTATCCAATATATTCACCTTCTAGTCTCTTAACTTTTAAAACTAAGAGATAAATTGATCCGTTAGGACTGGATGTTCATAGTTTCCGACATGCCGGTTTCTGGCTTTCCATGCATCAGGATACAGCTTCGTTTCAAGAATTTCGAGCTCGCTCCATAGGGAGGCTGTCTCGATTTCAGCCTCTTGCTTACTTATGGCCCCCAGAGCTTCACAAACATTGATTCCGGCAATCTTCCCCGTCACTAGTAAAACGCCCTGTGTACTAACCCCGGCAGCGTTCCCTGCTAAAAAAACATCCTTCCGATCTGTTTGTAATTCTTTGTTGTATTGTGGAATCCAACCGCCCAATTCTTTTTGATAGCCGAAAGAACAGCCTAGCTGGTAAAAAACATCAAGGATCGGGGAGCGGCCGCCATCCACACAAACGGCATCAACTCTAATTGTCGTAACTTGATCTCCCTCTACAAGATCAACTTCCTCAACTTTTCCGATTCCCCTGGCTTCTTTTATCAAAGTGTTAACATGAACCGGAATCCCAACTTTACGAACCTGCTCCACTTTTTCTTTGTCATGCGCAAAGAAGGTTGTACCATTTTCCACTATCGCCTCAACCCTAACACCAATTTCAGAGAGCTGAAGAGCAACGTCCATCGCAAAGTCACTGGATCCAACGATGACAGCATTTTTTCCAGGCATGACTAAATCCCGATTGATTAGGGTTTGGGCTGCCCCAATGGTCATGACCCCAGGGAGCGTCCATTTCGGAAAGGCAACGGCATTTTCAGCTGCACCTGTAGCAACAATAATTTTTTTCGCTTTTAGCGGAAATACGTTGGTTTCATCCGAAATTCCAACACTTCCATCCTTGTAGAAACCAATCACACGATGACCTAACAAACAACGAACGGATGAATCCTCCACTTGTTTTCGTAATCGTTCGGCAATCTCAAAGCCACGCATAGGCTGATAAGCAGAAGGCAGCGAATGAAGTACCTGGGTTTGCTGCATGAATTGCCCGCCCATTGAAAGTGATTCTTCCACAATCGTTACATCCAGCCCCCTTGATGCGGTTTCTATGGCGGCCATAAGACCAGCGGGGCCGGCACCAATAATAAGAACATCAGTCTCCATAGTTCTCACCCCTTACTACCGGATCACCATCATTAGGATAAATTTTCATCCCATCCTCAACCTCGGTTAGACAAGACCGAACATGATCCTCTCCATTGACCGTTACATAGCAGCTGCAGCATCTTCCCCGCGTGCAGAACAATCCTCTGGGCTGGACTAAATTGCGGCTTACCCCTAATTTTTTTACATCATTAGCATACAAGGCAGCAGCTACGGATTGGTGTTCATAGGCAGTGAATGGTTCATCATTAAAATAAATGGTTACTTGTTTTTGAATCTTATCCCCTAAAACGGGGTGATGTTTGATGTGCATAAAAACACCTTCTTATCAATTATTCGATTGAAATACCTTTCCAACACCTAATACCCTCTCAATCACAACCATTAAAACAACAGTTAAAAGAATCATAATACTAGATACAGAGGTAATAATCGGATCATACTGATATTGCATATAGGTATAAATACGTACTGGAAGCGTAACGACATCGGTACTTACAATAAATAGAGCAACCGTTAAGTCGTCGAATGAGGTAATGAATGCAAAGATAGCTCCTGCAATAACACCTGATTTAATAATCGGAAGCGTAATTTGAAAAAACACTCTCATGCTTCCAGCCCCAAGATTCATTGCCGCTTGTTCAATTGTACGGTCAAAGCCTACTAAACTAGCAACAACCAAACGCATGACAAACGGGATGGTTAAAATAAAATGCCCGATTATCAAAGCCGCCGGACTCGTGGCCAAACCAACCCAGGAATAAAATTGCAATAGAGCAACCCCAAAAACAACGGATGGGATTAAAAGTGGTGAACCGACTAGCTGCATGATGGCTGTTTTCCCTTTGAACTGATACCTGACAACAGCAATCGAAGCCATGGTTCCAATAATCGTCGAAATAATGGCCGTGCCGAATGCAACGCCAATACTGAGCATGAACGACTGCATAAATTCAGGATGATTGACTAATTCGGTGTACCACTTTAAGGTCAAACCTTTGGGAGGAAATACAATATAATCAGTGGCAGTCAGCGATGACAATAGAACAACCACGATTGGAGCAGCCAAAAAGATATAAACGAGCAGACAAAAGAGATTTAAGCCGAATTTAGGCAATATCTTCCTCATTGAATGGCCACTCCTTTTTTAGTCGCAGTTAATAGTTTGCTATAAATAATGATTGAAAAAGTTGCAATAAAGATTAAGATGAATCCAATCGCCGATCCGTAAGGCCAATTCAACATGACAGCCACTTGTTCATATGTAAGGAACGACATCAATTTTACCTGTGGCCCCCCAAGTATTGCAGGTGTGACGAATGAACTTACTCCTAAACTAAAAACCATGACGGAACCCGCAAAGATGCCAGGCAAGGTTAATGGTAGAACAATAGAAAAGAAGGTACGAAATGGGCTTGCACCAAGATTCTGAGAAGCGCGGATGACCGATGGATCAATTCTTTCAAGCGAACCCATAATACTTAGAACCATATATGGAAATAAAACGTGAACCATGCCAATCACTACGCTTGTTTCCGTATAAAGCAATGTTAATGGCTTATCAATCCAACCAAGCTCCAGTAATGTATTATTGATAACACCATTATTGTTTAGCAATATTACCCAGCCATAACAGCGAATAACCATACTAATTAACAGAGGAGACAGAACCAATAGTGTTAAATAATTTTTACTTTTTCCCTTTGCTTTCGTAATTTGATAGGCAACCGGATACGAAATGACAATGGATATTAAGGTAGTAAGCAAGGCAATTTTTACTGTCCTCCAAACAACACCAAGATAAAATGTATCGGAAAGAAATTTTATATAATTTTGAAGTGTCCAGTCATTGCCAATTCCGCTAGCCGCATCAAACGTTTTAAAGCTTGTGATAAAAAGGAAGAACAGTGGAAGCAGAAAAAAGAAAATAAAGGTGCCAAGGGTCGGAAGTAATAAGAGCCAATAATCCAGTCTTTTCTTCGATAGATTCTTTTTTTTCTGTTTAATTAACATTTTCTGTTCATGAAACGTGGTTTCAGCCTGCACGGGTCTTGTCACCTCACTTTTTGGTTGCTAATAAATCCTCTGGGTTCCAATGGATACTTACAGTTTTCCCCTCTTGAACCTGATCGGGATTCAAAACAGTATTAGAAATATCAGCAATAATATGCTTATCCTTGGTTTGTAAAATGTAGCGAGTCTTCGAGCCCAAGAACATTTTCCTTTCCACCTTGACCTTAAGACCTTCACGTTCTTCTAATGAGACTTGTATTTTCTCCGGGCGAATATAAAAATCAATTAACCCATCTGCTGCTGTATATCCTGTTAAACCTTGTTCATAGCCCCCAAAAGAAACTAAATGTTCTTTCTCATTTATGGTTTGAACTACTTGGCCTTGAATCTGGTTTACTTCCCCAATAAATCTGGAAACAAAATCGGTTTGTGGGTGGTTATAGATCTCTACTGGGGTATCAAGCTGTTCAATTCTGCCTTGATACATAACCGCTATCCGGTCCGAAATGGCAAGTGCCTCTTCCTGATCATGGGTAACAAAAATTGTCGTAATCCCGACCTTCTTTTGAATTTCCACGATTTCCTCACGCATTTCCTGACGCAGCTTAGCATCCAAATTACTTAATGGTTCATCAAGCAATAAGACTTTCGGCTTGATTACAAGTGCTCTAGCTAAGGAAACACGCTGCTGCTGACCCCCGGATAACTCTTTGGGGTAACGAGTTTCATAGCCTGTCAGCCGAACCATCTCGAGCGCTTCCGCCACACGGGATTTAATTTCATCCTTATTTACCTTGCGGAGTTTTAAACCATAAGCGACATTATCGAACACAGTCATATGGGGGAAGAGAGCATAGTTTTGAAAAACCATGCCCATTTCCCTCTTATTCGGGGGAAGCAAGTGGACTGGCTTTCCGTCCACCACGATTTTTCCTCCGTCTACTTCCAAGAACCCGGCAATCATGTTTAGAGTTGTAGTTTTTCCGCAGCCGGAAGGTCCTAGGAAAGACACTAGCTCCCCCTGTTTGATTTCGAGGTTCAACTTTTTCACAACTTCTGTTTTATTAAAGGTTTTTACTACATTTTCAAGGCATAAATAACTCATGTTTTCACCTCATTTTATTGGGCTACTTCAATTTCTTTATTAGCTCTTTCTGTCCACTCGGCCCTTTTGTTATTGACATATTCCCAATCCACTTTTACAAGCTTCGCAATTTCCTCTTCGCCGTAGACAATTTTGTCAGTAATATCTCCTTCTAGTTTTACGTTTTTATTAACTGGTCCGTTAAATAATGCGTGTGAAAATTCAACCTGTGTTTTTTCACTTAATATAAAATTAACGAATTTCTGTGCCAGTTCTGCATTTGGTGCATTTTTAACTACACTAACAGTTGCCATTAAAGCAGGTGCACCTTCCTCGGGAATCACATACTCAATCGGGAATCCGGTGTCCTGTAAGGTATACACCCTGCTGCTTCCCCAAGCGCTTGCGACAGTTTGTCCCTGTAAGAAATAGTTAGAAACATCGGCCGTTTTATCAAATGTGACGGCATTTTTGGAAATTTCCTTCATTTTCTTGAATCCAGGTTCAATATCTTCCGCACTTCCACCATTAGCGATTGCAGCCATAAGAAGCATATGCACTCCATACGTATTGGCAATGGATGGCAATACCAATTTGCCCTTAAACTTCGAATCAGCTAAGTCATTCCAAGATTTAATTGGATCCCAGCCATTTTGTTTAAACGTATCTTTGTTATAAGCCAGGCCAGTAGTAATAATCGAGAAACCTACTCCGATATTGTCCTTATCCTTTGCGATATCATATACATCCTTCAAGTTCGTTACGATACTCTCATCTAATGGGGCGAGTAAACCAAAAGCCTTTGCTTGAGCTTGCGGCCCATCATCCAAGAACGCAATATCGATTTGCGGCTTAGCCTTTTGAGCCTGGAGCTTTGACAAGGTATCTACTGAGCTGCCAGTGATATACTTTACTTTCACGCCATATTCCTTTTCGAATAATGGTATAAGTTCTTCTTTCATTTTCTTTTCATAGCTTCCACCGTATGCAGCCAAAACTAATGTTTTTCCACCTTCACTTGCAGATTTACCAGCCGTTGAACTTCCTGCTTCACTGCCACAAGCCGACATGATACCAATTACAAGACAAATAATTAAAATTAATGATGCTTTTCTTATTTTCACAACCATTCCTCCTTGGTAATATATTTTTTCTAAAGTGGATAAAACCGAGTGACAGCCTTCTTTCCCCCTTCAAATGTTAGTGTATATTAATATAATCTTTAAAATTTTCAGATAAGAGTTTACAAAAAGTATAATATTATAATCTATTACGTTATAATATTATACTTTTTATCTCATCAAAAAATTTTATCTAGTTGTCGACTATAAATTGATCTCTGTATAATAAGTGAATTTGTCCTGGCGAACATAAAATTTTGAGTACTCAATTACCTCTCCCTGCTTGGTATATGTAAATCTCTCCCACTCAAACACGGGCGTACCAGGTTCTATTTGAAGTCTCTCCGCCAGTTCACCAATTGCAATATGTGGCTTAATGAATAACCGCGCTTTCCCCAATGAAATATGATATTTATTCTTTAATATGTTATAGATCAGTTCATTTTTTATATCATTAGGAGTGAGATTTGGACATTTATCAAATGGCAAATACGAAAACTCCATCGCAGCCGGGATATCTTTTTCGATTTTTAATCGTTTGATGATAAAGATTTTTGCATCAGGCTTTAATCCAAATTTGCCTGCCACTTCAACTTCCCTATTTTCCACTGTGAAACTTATTAATTCGTGTGGATGTTCCTCGTCACCTTCGTCTGTGGACAAAATCAACGCCTTCATATCCTGTCCGTTAGTGTTGTTTTCTGCTACAAAAGTCCCTTTTCCGCTTTGGCGGTATAGGTACCCTTTGTTCACCAACTCAATGATCGCACGTTTAACAGTAATGGTGCTTACTTCAAAATGCACAGCTAATTCTTGTTCGGTTGGAAGCTGATAACCAACCTCCCACTGCTTGGAAATGATTTTTTCTTCTAATACCTCTTCCACTTGGCGATAAAGAGGCACATGGCTACTTTTATCAATCTTCATACCATCTCACCTATTTTATAATAATATAACTTTATAAGTTTTATACTTTTTTACTATTAATAGATAATTTACAATGTTCTTCCTTAGTTGTCAATATTTTTGGAATTGTTCGATAAATATTTTTTTGTTCATAATATCTCGCCAAGTGAGTCTGATTTAATATGACGCCACACTGCCGCTTTTGTAAAAAAATAAAAGCCACCCCCGAATAAGAACAAGATGGCTTTATTGCTACATTGGTACTATGAAGCCTCTATAGTAGACGGATCCTCTCTATCTGATTTAACCTCCAACCGTTCACAATTTTTCTATTTACTCTTAACCGCATAAAATGCCTGCTTCAAAGCATTCGCTGCTTGGTGGATTCCGTAATGGGCTGCCGCCAGCACACCTGGCATCCAGAAGAAACCATGAATCATGCCATCATAGCGGGTTGCTTCCACCGGTACTCCTGCCGCTTTTAACCGTTCCGCGTACGCTTCTCCTTCATCGCGCAGCGGGTCAAACCCTGCCGTAATTACCAATGCTGGCGGAAGACCGCTTAAATCCTCGGCTAGTAATGGCGAAGCATATGGATTCAGACCATCCTGCTCATCACGCAGATAATGATTCCAGAACCAAACCATCGTATTTTTTGTTAGGAAGTACCCTTCGGCATTGTCCCGGTATGAACCTGTATCATAGGAGTGATTCGTCACTGGATAAATCAGCATTTGATAAGCAAGTGACGGGCCTCCCTGTTCTCGGGCCATCAAAGCGACAACGGCTGCAAGGTTTCCTCCGGCACTGTCACCGCCAACGGCAATTCGCTCTGGGTCAACCCCAATCGACTCACCATATTCCGCCACCCACTTCGCAGCAGCGTACGCATCTTCTGCAGCAGTAGGGAATTTGTACTCAGGTGCCAATCTGTAATCGACAGACACGACCACACAACCCGCTCTGTTTGCCAGCATTCGGCAAGGTACATCAACAGTATCCAAATTGCCAATAACCCAGCCTCCGCCATGGTAATAAATCAATGCCGGGAATGGGCCTTCACCAGCAGGTGTGTAAATCCGGGCCGTGATTTCCCCACCCGCCACTGGAATCTTCTTCTCCTCTACCTTCTCTACTGCTTCTGGAGCTCCTGCTAACAGGCTAAAATCGCCCATTCGTGCCAATTCAGGTGTCAGCATTTCCATTGGCGGCGCTCCGGCAGATTCCAATTGTTTTAAAATAAACCATGCTTGTGGATCAAGATCTCCCTTAAAGAATCCCTCTTTTACTAAGCCTTGATCTGTACCATCCGATGCCAAAGCGCAAGTGAACCCTTCATAGCCCCTGGCTGCGACATCATCACAAAGCAGCCGGTACAGCCCGACCCCGCCAGCAAAGGCAAGGAATCCCCGCGGCTTGCCTTCGATGTTGGCCCCCATATACCAGGAATCCGTTTTGGTTAACAGTGACATGTCGGCAATGGAGTGGCATAGCTGGCTCCAGAATTCTTCAGCCTCAACGGTTGCCTCGAATCCCTGTAAATGATGCTCACGCAGATAATCAATGCAGTCTGCCACCCAATCCACATGCTGTTCAATCGAAACCAGCATATTGCTTAGAACGGATGGGCTCTGCGGACCAGTCAGCATGAACATGTTTGGAAATCCAGTCGTCACAAGACCAAGGAAAGTCTTCAGTTCGGCACCGTCTGCCCACTTATCTTTTAATGAAACATCATTCCGCCCGCGGATATCAATTTTAAACAACGGACCTGTCATCGCGTCAAAACCTGTCGCAAAAACAAGGACATCCAGATCATATTGGTCGTCTGCCGTCTTGATTCCAGTCGGGGTAATTTCTACAATTGGTGCTGCTTTTATATCGACTAGCGAAACATTTTCTCGATTATAGGTTTCGTAATAGTCGGTATCAATGATCGGTCGTTTTGTTCCAAAGTAGTAGGAAGGCAATAGCTTTTGTGCTGTTTCGGGGTTTTTCACGATTTGTGTAATCTTGGAGCGTATATAGGTTGCGGCTGGTTCATTGGCTTCTGGCAGCAAGCCTATGTCATTGTAAGTATAGAGCATGCTAAATAAACCGCCCTCTTGCCAAGCCTGTTCAAATTGACTCTCCCTCTCTGCAGGGGTTTCTGCCAATACAGATACCATCCGGGATGCCAACGGTACCCCGTGCTGCGAATAACGCATGAGTTGTTTAATCTCATCGTAATTTTCCCTTGTTTGCCGAATAGTTTCAGCATCATAGAGATGGTTTTCTGCCGGGCAGCTGTATTGTGGGGTCCGTTGAAAAACAGTCAGATGGCCAGCTTCCTTGGCAATCACTGGAATCGCTTGAATTCCACTCGAGCCGGTTCCAATCACTCCTACACGCTTACCGCTGAAATCCACTTTTTCATGCGGCCATCTTCCAGTGTGGTACTTCTCGCCCTTGAAGCTGTCCAAGCCCTTATAGTTCGGGATGTTGGATGCAGAAAGGCAGCCAATGGCGGGGATAAAGTATTCAGCGGTGACGCGCGTACCATCGTCCATGCGAATTTCCCAGTTGCGGTTTTCCTCATTGTAGCGCGCAGCGGTAATCCTTGTATTGAATTGGATGTCGCGCCTTAAGTTCAGTTTATCTGCCACAAAATTTATATAGCTTAAGATTTCCGGCTGTTCTGCGTATCGCGAAGACCATGTCCACTCGTTCAAGATTTCTTTTGAAAAAGTATAATTATAGTAGATACTTTCGATGTCACAGCGTGCGCCCGGGTAGCGATTCCAATACCAGGTGCCCCCGACATCCTCGGCCGCTTCATAAACGCGAACCGAGTAGCCTGCCTCGCGCAGTCGATGAAGCATGTACAATCCTGAGAAACCAGCCCCAACAACTACAGCATCGAACTCCTGAACGTTTTGTTCATTTAATGCCATCTCCCAATTCCTCCTTAGTGCCGGATGTTCTGCTTTCAAACTGAAAATAGAATCCAGCTCAAGCAGACCGTCCCACGGCTTAATTTGTAACCGTTTACAACATATACAAATTCTCCTTGGAGGAAAAAAATCCCTTCAGAATACTTTACTATTCTCTAGACAAATTCAACCATCATTCCACAAAAAATGTAGTTGATATCGCAGCCTTCCATTTGGCACCAGTAGAAGCAGGAAATTTGACTATGGATGTCGAATTACTTGTACAAAAACTTTAAAACTTCCTGCTTACTCAGGCAATCAAAAATTTTGCGATAATTCCTTAGAAGTAATTCCTTTAGATTAAAATTCCGTTTACTTATAAAGTGCTTCGAAACTTGAGCAAAACTTCCGATTGCCTATATTAGAACCGTCCCCATGGTCCCGCAAAAGGTCAAAGAGATTCAACTTAAAAGGAAAGGACCCGAGTAATATCTCGGGTCCTTTCCTCTTTTAATAATAAGTTAAACCCACTGAATCGAACTAAACTCCCCATGTGGGTGGTTTTGTAATTTATATTTCCGATACTCATTTTCCAATTTACGAAGTGGCATCTCATAAAGTTGTTGATCTTCTATCTTATATACATTGAGAAAAATCAGTTTATTGATCAGTTTTTGACGTTTTTTTTCATCGTTCTGTCTCATGAGAAACACTCCTTTTGTATAACAAAAACAACTTTTTTCCGATTTCATTAACATATTTAAAGTATAAACTTATAATTCCTATCTGTAAAGTAGGAAATAAAAATAAAATAAAAAAGGCACTAATCCCAAGTTAGTGCCCCAGTGTATTTATTAATTTGCTAAAATCCAATCAGCTATATCGTTGATAACTTGTTGGTCGACTTTCTGTGCAATTTTATATTCTTTTTGTACTTTTAGGAGTTCTCCATAAATCGATGGCATCATCATGTGGTTCAAATTAGGATATAGTTTAAATGCTGCATTTTCCTTATCGCCAAGTAAATTTTTGTACCCATTGAAATCCTTTTCTACTGAGGCCTGGACATCTTTTTCTCCCTGTATGATGAAAATCGGTTTTTCCAACTCTTTTAAATAGTTGCCCGCTGGATGCTCGCCCGCCTCTTTAAAATAATAGGCCACAAGGTGTTTACCCAAAACTGGGGTTGATTTTGCCTCTTCGTCACTTAGTTGATAAATTTTATCAAACTTGGATGCCAAAGCAGCTACTTGTTTCTTGGCGATGAATCGCACAAACCTATTTAACGAATCTAACACAACATTGTTTTGATCCATCATAATCTCTTCCAATGTCCGCGGCGATCCGGCAATAATAATGATTCCAGCGAAATTTCCACCTTCTGCGTCAATTCTCGGAGCCAGCATCCCGCCCATGCTATGGCCGATAATAAAGATTTTGCTTGAATCAATCCGAGGATCATTTCGCAATAACTGAGCAGCAAGGATTGCATCCTCAATCGTTTCTTCTTTCACAGACAATCCGCCATCATGTTTCATTTCTTTTCCATACACGAAGGTTCTTTTATCATAGCGAATGGACGCAATCCCTGTTTCCGACAACCCTTCAGCAAAATCTCTTAACACATAATTATTGCCCACATTTCCGTCCATATTACTTGGACCGGAACCATGAACCAAGACCACCACTGGAACCGGACCATTCATTTCACTAGGAAGGGTTAACCTTCCATTCAGCGGGTACTTGGTGCCGGCACCAACCACAATATTTTCTTCTACTAATGTTTTACCCTCCACTACTAATCTCCCCTTCTATCCAACTAGTACAAAATGACTATTTTACAATTTCGACATTTCCCAGCTAAAAACCTGCAACTTTAAAGAATTATCATGGTGAAAAAAACCATGATTCCAATAAGAAACCATGGCTTTTTACTCCTGTTTTTCTTTAATTTTTTCCTGGATTTTTTGAAGTTCTTTTAGTGATAGTTCACCGAGAGATTTTTTTATTTCTTCCTCAAGCTGTTTCTTATTACCTTCCTGATATTGATTCCACCAGTTCCTTAGACCTTCCGTATTGTCGATTAGGCCTTCGATGTCGATCTCTTCCAGTTCATCATCGGTCAAGTAGGTTAATACTGCACCGAGCATCCGTGCTAGATTTTCAACTTCACTATTACTATTCCTGTCAATTGGGCCCTCTAATTCTTTTTCAGGTTCCTCATTATTTTGTGCAGACTTACGCGGCATTTTTACCATTCCTTAGTGATTTTGCTAATTTATTTTAGTATGACCATTAGGATTGTTTCTAACAAATAAAAAAGGCCAAAAGAAAAATCTTTTAGCCTTGTACTGCGATTTCTTTTTCCAATTCCTTAACTCTCATTTCTACTTGCTCTGGTGTTAATCCATGTTCCTTCACGTATAGATTTCTTGGGTGAACACGGCATTCATGCGTACATCCGCGCAAGTATTTGTGTTCATTTTCCTCAGAACACAGTATTTGTTTATTGCATTCCGGATTGGCGCAGTTGACATATCGTTCGCACGGTTCGCCGGTAAAGTAATCCTTGCCGACAATCACATGCTCAACGTGATTGACTGGAACACTAATCCGCTCATCAAACACGTAGCATTGTCCATCCCACAGGTTTCCTTGCGTTTCTGGATCCTTGCCGTAAGTAACAATGCCTCCGTGAAGCTGGCTCACATCTTCAAAGCCTTCCTTAACTAACCAGCCGGAAAATTTCTCACAGCGAATGCCGCCTGTACAATACGTTAGAATTTTTTTACCTTCAAACATATCTTTATTCTCGCGAATCCACTCAGGCAGCTCCCGGAACGCCTTAATATCAGGTTTAATTGCCCCGCGGAAATGACCCAACTCATATTCATAATCATTTCGAGCATCAATCACAACGGTGTCATCATCTTGCATTGCTTCCATCCACTCTTTTGGACTTAAATATTTTCCGGTGGTCTCGTTTGGATTGACATCATCCTCCAAGCGAAGAGTGACAAGCTCTTTCCGATAGCGTACGAACATCTTTTTAAAAGCATGCTTTTCGGATTCATCCACTTTAAAAACCGTGTCGGCAAACCGAGCATCAGCCTTCATAGCATTCATGTATTCTTCCGTTGCTTCAATCGATCCAGAAACAGTCCCATTAATTCCTTCATGTGCCACGAGAATGCGCCCTTTTAGGCCAAGCTCTTTGCAGAACTTTAAATGGTCGGCCGCAAACTCCTCCGCGTTTTCTATTGGAACATACATATAGTATAGAAGTACCCTGTATGGTTTTTGTGTGGTCATTACTTCATTCACCTACTAATTTATAATTGTATACTTTATAAACACAAAAATATAAAAAGTATTTTACAGGTTTATGGAGGATTTTTCAATGTTAATGCATGGGAATAGAATTTATGGGCATTCAGGTGCCGCCATCTAAGCATCCCAACTAACAGCAAAAGACCGAACATGAATCAGCACGTTCGGTCCGGCAACGATTATAGTAACTGAATAGAACTGTCCTTGCTTCAGCTTACTTTTTCCCCGGATAAAGCCTCTTTGAACTGCTCAATTAGAATCGGCACGATTTCAAAGGCATCGCCAACGATTCCGTAGTGGCAGTTTTGAAAAATGGGAGCTTCTTTGTCCTTGTTAATGGCGATGATGATACCAGAATTTTTCATCCCGACTATGTGTTGAATGGCGCCGGAAATGCCAATGGCAAAATATATTTTAGGTGTGACTGTCACCCCGGTTTGCCCGACTTGATGGGCATGGTCAATCCACCCTGCTTCCACCACATCCCGACTGGCACCAACTGCTCCGCCAATCGTTTCCGCCAATTGGTGAATGAGCTGAAAACCTTCATAGCTGCCTAACCCTTTACCGCCGGCAACAATGATGTCGGCTTCATCGATTCGTACCTTCTTTACAGTTTCCTTCACGATTTCCAAGACCTTTGTCCGAATATCTTCCTCTTTTAAAGATATTGTTTCTTCTATGATTTTTCCTGTACGCCCTGACTCGGGGGTCAGCGCCTTCATGACTTTAGAGCGGACGGTCGCCATTTGCGGCCGATATTTTTTACATAAGATTGTGGCCATAATATTGCCGCCAAACGCCGGCCGGCTCGCCAACAGCAATCCGGTTTCCTCTTCGACATCCAGCTCCGTCGTATCGGCCGTCAAGCCTGTTGGCAGGTCGGTGGCTACAGCGCTTGCCAGGTCTTTTCCCGTCGAAGTAGCGCCGTACAGGATGATTTCCGGTTTATGTTTATCAGAGCAATCCAGCAATGCTTTCATGTATGTTTCAGTCCGGTAATGTTTAAAGATAGGTTGATCGTAGACATAAACGGTATCAGCTCCATATTCAAACAGGGTCTTCGTTAAATGTTTAACATTCTCCCCGATTAAAATGCCGGCCAATTCACACCCCCGTTTGTCGGCCAGCTTTCTTCCGGCCCCCAATAGCTCGAGGGATACAGAAGCAACCTTGTCGTCCTTTTGTTCAATGAATACCCAAACACCTGTATAATCTTTAAAATCCATCTAATTTCCCCCCTCGACTTGAAACAGTTCCTTCTTTTCAAGGACGATTGAAAGCAGCTGCTCCACTTGTTCGCGTGGATTGCCTTCAAGGAACGTTCCCCCGGCTGGCTTTGGCGGAGCCCAAACTTTAGAGACAATCGTTGGCGATCCCTTTAAGCCAAGCTGTTTAATATCTACATCGTCCAGGTCATCAACAGACCAAATATGCGGTTGATACCTGGCAGCCTTTATTACGTTTGGAAGTGGAGAATACGGCACTTCATTGATGGTTTTTTCAACAGAAAATAAGCACGGCAAAGTGGAACGAACGACCTCATACCCGTCCTCTAACTTGCGGTGGACAATCGCATAGCCCTCGTCTTTATTTATTTCTTCTACCTTGTTCACGGAAGTCAGCGGTGGAATATCGAGCCTTCTTGCGATTCCGGGTCCAACTTGTCCGGTATCGCCGTCAATGGACATTTTTCCGCAAATAATTAAATCAACCTGCTTCTGTTTGGCGATTTTTTCAATCGCCTTTGTCACGGCATAGCTCGTTGCCAACGTATCTGCACCGGCAAACCGGCGGTCTGTGATCAAATAACCCTCATCGGCACCGATTTCAATGCACTTTTTAATTGCGGATACCGCTGGAGGCGGCCCCATCGTGACAACAGACACAGTCCCGCCATAGCGTTTTTTTAAACGGACTGCCTCCTCCACGGCATGGGCGTCATACGGATTCAAGATCGCTGGCGCCGTCCGGCGATCCATCGTGTTTGTTTTCGGATTCATCTTAATAATTTTGGTGTCTGGTACTTGCTTGATACAGGCTACAATATGAAGCATGATATCCCTCCTTTTAAAAAAACAGCACATAGTGCTTTACACTTTCGATTAAAAAGGCCTAATTAGCCCGTTACCATTACTTTATTATCGGAGATGTCCACACATTCATAATTTTCTGTAAATGTTGATTAATAAAACAAAAACCCCTCATTTCAGGGGCCTAGAATCTATTTTTCTTTTATGATTTTTTCATCAATTGCTTTCATGATAGCGGAAGAACGGTTTTTGACATCCAATTTCGAGTAAATATTGGAGATATAGTTTTTAACTGTCCCAAGGGAGAGAAACATTCGTTCAGAGATAGCTTTATTGGATAGACCTTGAGACAAATATTTTAACACCTTTAATTCCTGCTGATTTAATTCATAAGGATTGACACCTTTGGATTGTTCACGTAAGCCCTTTCCGTCATTAAGGCTGACAGATTGAAAAACTTCTTTGGCAAGCTCCTGGGGAATCAAGGAACCGCCATGATAAACCATCTGAATTCCGGTGACTAAAAACTGCGGGTCGACTGCCTTCAGGATATATCCTTCAGCGCCTGCATTTAGCGCATTCATAACATAGTTGATATCTTGAAACGTTGTTAAAATGATGACTTTTATATGAGGCATACGCTTTTTTATTTCTTCCGTTGCCTTGACCCCGTCCATTTCCGGCATTTGAATATCCATTAATACAATTTCGGGGTTTTCCTTTTCGCATAATTCAATTGCTTCTTTCCCATTTGCAGCCATACCGATAATACTGATGTCTGAAATGCTTTCCAAGACAATCTTTAAACTTTTCCGGATCAGCTCTTGGTCTTCTGCAATAATCGTTTTTATCATTTTTCCTTACACTTCCTTTATAAGCGGGGCGAATCATTGATAATGAATCGTTTTTCTAACCTCATCCAGATTTTTTCTGGCCAGGTTGGAAATACAAAAACTCCATATTTTACATTTCTTCTTCGCACCCGTAATTCCTCCTTTTTCACGGCAACTCAATAGAAATGGATATTAATACACCCATATCAATATCAATGGAGCAGCCTGATAATAAAAAGATTGTAAAAATCACTAAAATCCCATATTTTTTCATGACTCATTCCACCTTTGCCTTCATTTCCGATATACCTATACAATAACCACAAAAAGTCATATACCCTAGTGTCTGAAGGTCATTAATTTGGTCATAAAAAAAGAGAAGTGCTGTCACACACTTCTCCTCCCGCTTCATACCATTATTTCAAAAGTCCTGTCATCTTCGCCAGACTTCTTGTAGCTGCAGGCACTGCACCTTCATTCTTTCTGCTAAACTTTGCCTGAATCGACCGCATAATATGATACGTCGTTGGCACGATCACCAAGGTTAATAAAGTCGAAGTCAGGAGCCCTGAGATAACGACAATGGCCAAAGACCTTGAAATTAACCCTCCGTCACTGGACAGGGCTAAAGGCAACAACGCACCAATCGTTGCCAGCGCGGTCATTAAGATAGGGCGAAGGCGTGTCTTGCCTGCCTCAAGCAATGCTGCTTTAATCTCCATACCTTGCTTCTCATTTTGCTTCACGCGTTCCATTAACACAATTGCATTGGTTACCACGATTCCAATTAACATCAAGAATCCAACCAGCGCCGGCATCCCAAGCGCCTGCTTTGTAAGATACAATCCAAGCAATCCACCCGAGAACAAGAACGGTAAGGATGAGAGAATCGAAACCGGCATGACACTGTTTCCAAACGCCACTAGCATCACAATAAATACTAGGACAACCGCAACACCCATCGCAATCGCCATATTGATAAAGCCTTCATTCATTGCTTGCGCCTGGCCCATAGAATGGTAGGTGACACCATTTGGTAAATCTAACGTTTTCAGCCGCTTATCGACCTCAGCTTGGACGCCCGAAGAATTATCGGTTGTGATCCGGCCCGAAACCTGGACATATTGTTCCTGATTTAACCGGTATAACGCAGAAGGACTTGGCTGTTTTGAAAGAGTCGCTACATCAGATAGAGCTACTTGCTGACCTAAAGGGTTTGTCATTTTTTGACTTAAAATATCAGCAATCGAGTCACTCGAACCACTGTTCAACAGCAATTTAACACTGGTCGTTTTTCCTTCGACTTGCATATTTCCTACAGTATCGCCTGCAATTAGCTCCCTTACAAAGCCGGCTACCATAATCGGGCTCAACCCTTTTTGTGCCGCTTTGGTGTCATCAATTGATAACTGCAGCTGTTCCTTCACACCGGAAAGGTTCGATTCAACATTCTCCAATCCGTCAATATCCTTGATTTTATCAACGATCAGCTTCCCGGCGGTTTCTAAATCTTTGGCATTGCCACCCTCAACGATCAGCCCAAGACCGGATGTTCCGACAATTCCGACCGGAGAAAGTGCTACCTGCATGCCATCATCCAATTTTTCAACCTTCGATCTAACATTCTTTTCAAAATCGCTGGTTTGTTCCTTCGTTACTTCAGCATTTAAATCAATCGAAAAACGAATAAAGTCACCACTGACAATAGTTTGAGCATTTTTAATATGACTTTCTTCCGCTAAAATCTTTTCTACTTTCACGGCAAGCTCATTGGCTTTTTCTAATGAAGTTCCATCCGGCAGTTCCCCGGTTAATCGGTAGGAAACAGCTTTTTCCTGCGGTAAAAAGTTCTTCGGAATCATTGGTACCAAAGCGAGTGACCCGATAAACATCACTACTGCAAGCACAATCGTTACGGCACGACGATGTAACACCCATGTCAATGTATTTTTATAGGCTTTTTCAAACCAAGCTTCCTTCACTTCTTTATGCTTAATGTTTAGTAAAAATAACTTCGCTAACAATGGAACAACCGTTAAAGCGACAATTAATGAAAACGCGAGCGCCACGATGACAGTGATCCCAAACGGGGCAAAGAATCGGCCAATAATTCCTGGTACAAACGACAGCGGTCCGAACACAGCAATCGTGGTCAATGTAGATGAAGTAATCGCTCCGCCTACTTCTTTCGCAGCTACCAGTACCAATCTTTCATCTCGTTTAGGACTTGATAGGGTTCTGCGGTACACATTTTCAATGACCACAATTGAGTCATCAATAACCCGGCCGACGGCAACGGCAATTCCCGCCAGGGTCATCATGTTTAGGCTGTAGCCAAAATATTTTAACGTCACCATCGAAGCCAGGATCGATAATGGAATCGAAAGCACAGCGACAATGGTTGCCCGGATATTTCGCAAAAATAAGAACGTTACAATAACCGCAAACAGTGTACCCAGCAATACCTCGCGAAGCATACCATCGACTGATGTTTTGACTTCTTTTGAGGTATCAAATAATTTGGTTAACGTATATCCTTCCGGAAGGTCCAATTTATCCAATTCTTCCTTCGCTTTACCTACCACTTCAACGGTGTTGGAGCCTGGCTGTGCCTTCATTTCCACCAAGACGGCCGGCTTCTCATTCAATCGGGTGTATACCTGCTCCTTTTTATTGCTATAAGAAACGTCGGCAATCTCCGATAAACTCACATTCACAATACCTTGAGGCCCTTGAGATAAGATTTTTATATTCTTCACATCTTGGATAGATTCAAGTTTGGAATCAGCCTGCACATTTAACGTTTTGTCATCAAGGTTGATTTGTCCGGCTGGAAACGAGAAATGATGCGCAACAAATGTTTGCTTGACGGTCTCGTAAGAAATCCCGAACTGTTCCATCTTTTCCGGGTTAAGTTTGATAGCCACTTCTTTTTCAGTTTCACCATTGATATCAATTGCCCCTGCACCGTCAATTCCAGTTAAGGCTGGCTTGATGTGTTCATTGATATATTGTGTGAGGTCGGATTGATTGGCAGTTTCAGATGAAAGGGCAAACTGAAAGACTGGCATCGCCGAAGGGCCGTCCTTGATAATTTGCGGTTTCTCTGCACCGTCCGGCAGCTGGATGGAAGCGACTGCTGTCGTCACATCCTTCTCCGCTTCCTCCATGTCCTTGCTCATCTCAAACTCGAGAATCCCGACCACAACATTGCTATGTGCTTCGACATAAAGATTATCGAGTTTCTTCATTCCAGACAGCGTCGTTTCCAAAGGCTTCCCGATATCCTCTAATCCTTGTTCCGGCGTCGCGCCAACATATGGAACCTGCACGATGATGTAAGGGATGTCGACATTCGGCATCGACTCCATCTTCATCGTTTTGACCGAATAAATACCACCCGCGATCACCATTAACATCGCAATAAAAATAACCCCTGCATTTTTTAAAGAAAATTTAATCCATGACTGCATAACATTTCTCCTCCATAACTTTGTTTAGTTTCCCCTTTTTTCCAGATTTACCTTTTTCATTATAGGATTTCCATACACACCACAACCTCAGGCGGCTGCTGTAAATTCATCTGCGACCAGAGACCTAGGAACCACGGGGACGGTTCTACTGGTTCCCCGCGGTTATCTCATCTAAATTCAGTTTAAGATTTGTAGATAATAACCAATAGTGAATTTGGTCATCTAAAAAGTCATATTAATTATGGGAAAGTCATATGAGGGAAAGTGATAAGACCACAAAAAAGCCGCTCCATTTAAATGGAGCAGCTTTTCATAGATTCAAATATTCAACTCTCAGGTAAATATTTCGGAAGGGGTACCGTGCAGGACACAGTAGTCCCGAGTTTTTCCGACGACTGGACGTGGAACGTTCCTCCGACGGTAAGCATCCTGTCGGACATTGAGTTTAGGCCAAAACCATATTGTATCTCATCCGTACCGGTTCCGTTATCCTTGATCTGCAGTTGAATGGAGTCCTCTAAAAATCGAATAGTTACATAGATTTGTGAGGCGTGACCATGCCTGATACCGTTAGTCAACGACTCCTGAAGGCAGCGGATTAAAGAGGATTTAACCAAGTCCCCTAATGCCCGCTCCTGCCCTTCTGAATGAAACTCGACTTTAGTTCCCGTATGCTTGATAAAATCATCGACTAAGTCTGTGCAGTTCTCCAAGAATGTTTGCTCTTTTTCTGCCAAAGGTAACGTGTGAATTGTTTGACGCAAATCATCAAGTCCCTTTCTGGCCAAGTTTGATAATTCCTGTATATATTGATTTGCTTCCTCTTTATTACTAATATACGGGAGTGCGTCCAGGCCGGTAATAATCCCTGTAAAGACATGGCCTACGGTATCGTGCATATCTCTCGAAAGCCTTCTTCTTTCTTCTAACAAGGTTAACTCTTCAATCCTATTAGAATATTGCTCCAACGTTTTGGAAAATACCTTTAGGTTCGAATAATTGTCCTCAATCATGTTCATCTGATTGATGGCAGTCTGAATTAATTCATCGGCAGTGAGCTGCTCTACTTGTAATGATGGTTTCGCTTTTTGCGGAGCTTCACTTACTTGATGAGCGGTAGAGATGACTTTGCTAATTAAGCTTTTAATGTTATTAACCGCCGTATTGAAGCCTTCTGCCAATTTCCCTAAATCATCTTTTCTATTGATGTTAAGCTGAATACTAAAATTCCCCTGTCCCAATTCCTGAACGGCATTCAATAAAAGTTTAAGCGGTGACAAAGTTCTTTTTAAAGCAAGCGTTTGAATGGCAATGGATAAGATTAGTAAAATACCAAAAGCGCCAACGAGCCGCGTAAGTACCATTAGCTGGTCCTCCCTTATTTCACTGGCACTCATATCCATCACAAACATAGCGATGACTTTTCCGTTCTCATCCTTGAATGGTATTAAAATACTGGACCATTCACCGAGCATATCACGATAGATTCCAGAACTTTTCGTTTCGCCTGTCACAGCAATCTCTTTGTACAGGTTGACGAAAATAGGATTTTGCTCCACCATATCGCCGGGTCTCATACCTATATCCAGGTAGTTTTGATGGATGGCCAAGGCCATGGATTCATCTTTTTCATTAACACCAATGTCCACAAGCACCACCTGGGCAATATTCGGATTTTCCTTTGTAATATCTGTTAATTCCTTTAGTATCCGTTGATGAACAGCAGAATGTAAATCATGATTGGTTTGTATTTCTTTAATGTCCTGAAGGTCAAAACGGCTAAACGCCATCTGTGCCACCCCGCGGGCCTGCTTATCCAAGTTTTCAGACATAAGTTTTCCCTGGATGTAATAGCTGGCGGCGGTCAAGACCGTTCCAATTAGGATAATGCTGAAACTGGATAAGAGGATGGTCCGCTGAATGATCGAAAAATGAAAGTAATCCCTAAATTTTTTCACTGTCATCCCACCCCTTCCATAATTATCCTATTACTAAAGGCCCAGGGTCAATAAAAAAATAGGGAACCACGGGCGGGACCATGGGGACGGTTCTACTGGCGCATGTCCCCACCAGAACCGTCCCCATGGTCCTCTCAGTTACCAAGTCAAAGTTAGTACTAACAACACAGTCGTAATCATATTTTAATAAAAAACAAGTGGATGGGGTGTTTGTGAGGTGGTAAGTGTGATGGTTCGTTTACGGCCCATTGTTAGTAACCTAAATCTGCCCACTGTGTTGAAAACGGCGATTCTTCCTGGAGACTCCATTGAAAGATTATTTATAGCTACCCAGGTTGGAGAGATTTTTTACATGGGAAATGGCGATATACGGACCTTTTTAGATATTCGTCCCCGCATCATAAAACTGGGTAGTTCTGGCCGTGGGTATGATGAGCGGGGACTGCTGGGACTAGCATTTCATCCCCAATTTACTCATAACGGTCTGTTTTATCTCCATTACTCGGTGGCCGGCACTCAAGGTCAGGGTGCGCTTTCTGAAGGATTTAAGCCCGACCCATGTAATCCCAACACTTTAAACCTAAAGTGGACAAATAGAGACACTCAATATGACCATATTGATACAGTGGAAGAATGGATGTTACAAGGAAATGGGCAGCCTCAAAAACGCCGGACATTACTTAACTTAAGGCGACCATTTATGAATCATAACGGTGTGAATAGCTTACACTTTTCACCAGAATCAGGAAAACTTGTATTAACAACCGGAGATGGCGGCTCCGGTTATGATCCGTTTAATTTAAGCCAGGATGCTATGGAGATTGCCGGGAAAATAATTGAACTGGATGTAATGAAGAATACATTTATCAATAATCCCCCTGTTGTCACACGTTTTAATGAACTTCCCCACCCTATTCAGGAAACGTTAACACTAATAGCCAAAGGGGTACGCAATATTCCGGGCATCTCCTATCAAAGATTCTATAACCAGTATGTTAAATATGCAGGAAATGTCGGACAGGATTTGGTTGAGTCGATTTTTTCATTTGTTCATTACAGACCAATTCCGGTTACACAGCTTGTTCAAGCTCCTCTATTGGACGACCAGGAAGGTTTTATTAATTTTGGCTGGCGAGGCTGGGAAGGCGCGTTTCCTACTTCCATTAAAAGAGACTGCTCCTCGAATCCAGATTTTGACCAAAAAACAAATGCTTTTTATGATGAAACAGTGAGCACTTCAGCAAAGCGTCTTCCTCCTCTTACGAATTATTTTCATAAGGACACCCGTCCCGATAAGTTTGGCGGAACAGCACTTACAGGAGTGCAAGCCTATTTGGGGAATGGGATCCCTGCTTTGACAGGAAGTGTTGTCTTTACCGATATCGCAAGACGTCAAGAATCTCAAGCTCCGGTTAGAGGAGTTTTAGCGTATACCAGGGTAAGAACAGACGGAAAACTGAATGATTATAGCATAATTGAAACTGATTATAATTTTGGACCTCAATCAGCTTATTACGTTAGTTTGGGCACGAATCTGAATCAATCAAGACTATATTTAGGTGTCCATGGCTCAATGAATGTGACGGATTACAACCAAGGGACGGTATTTGAAATTATTCAGTGATGACGAAACATAAATGGTGTTAATTTGAGCAAAATAAAGCATTGGAGGTGAAAAAAATGGATGAAAAAACCAACACGAAGATATACCAGAATGTACAATTAGGCGGACAAAAGTCTAATGAAAAAGGTGAAGGTGATTCTAACCACAAGCGTTATGACTATCCGGATAAAGAGGAACTTAAGGGAAGGAATAAGTAATGGTTAATATATGCCTATAACCTGGCATACTGTTTTTTGCTGTCTAATTAGCGTAGTCGAGGAATGTAAATTGCGGGGTACTGCGCCAATAAGTGGCATTGGCGTAGTCGAGGCATGAAAATCGGCGGGATACTACTCCAATAAGCGCCATTGGCGTAGTCGAGGCATGAAAATCGGCTGGTTACTGCTCCAATAAGCGTCATTGGCGTAGTCGAGGCATGAAAATCGGCTGGTTACTGCTCCAATAAGCGCCATTGGCGTAGTCGAGGCATGAAAATCGGCGGGATACTACTCCAATAAGTGGCATTGGCGTAGTAAAAAGCGAAAATTAGCAGGTTATTGCTCCTATAGATGGAGATGAAAAAATATATCTGCGATTTTTTATTTTATCTGCGAATAATTCAATTATATCTGCGTTAATTTGATATTATCCGGAAAAAACAAATATATCTGCGCAAAACCTAATATATCCGCGATTAAACACTTCCCATCGTTGAGTTCCTAATATTGGCAGAGTAATCCACCCAAGCCACTTACTCAAGGGTGGATTATTTTTTTCGAAATTACATTATTTCAATCACTTAATAATAGGAAACATAGGTTGTATAAAATATTAAATTCTCCGCTCTTTTCCTTCCCAATGACGATCTCTTAGAAGACGCCGCACCACTTTTCCAACGGCACTTTTCGGCAATGTATCAATAAATTCAATCGAAGAAGGCTTTTTATAGGAAGCCAGTCGTTCCTTACAGAATTGGATTATCTCTTCCTCGGAGGCTTCCTGTCCATTCTTGAGGACAACGTAGGCCATAACTGCTTCCCCCCATTTTTCATCAGGAACACCGACAACGGCAGCCTCCATAACGGCCGGATGTTGATAAAGCACTTCCTCTACTTCACGCGGGTAAATGTTAAAACCTCCGGAAATAATCATGTCCGATTTGCGATCGACCAAGAATAGATAGCCATTTTGGTCGAGAAAACCCATATCCCGGGTATGAACCCAGCCGTCCTTAATCGTTTCTTTTGTCAATTCTGGTTCTTTCCAGTACCCAATCATGGCTTGACTTGACTTCACAGCAATTTCACCAACATCGCCAGCAGAAAGCTCTACGCCATTTTCATTAACAATTTTTACTGAAGAAGTTGGAATAGGACGCCCGCAGGATAAAAGTCTTGCCTGCCCTTCTTCTCCTTCTCCGATGTGGTCCATCTTATTTAAAATCGATAGAATCAGTGGAGCTTCTGTCTGACCGTAATATTGTACAAATTTCGGTCCCCATAATTCTAATCCGCGCTTCAATGCCTCACGTGGCATTGGTGAGGCGCCATAAATAATATTCCTGACCGAGTCAAACGAGTACTGCTCAACATTAGGATGTGATAAAAGCATGACGATCATGGTGGGAACAAGGTTCAATGTAGTTGGTTTTTCATGGTGTATGGTTTGAAGGTATTGTTCTGGATGGAAGCCTGGCAAAATGGAATTGGCTGCTCCGGAAATCCAATGCGGCAGCACCAGCGTTCCTGAAGCATGTGTTAGAGGCGCTGCATGCATCATAATATCCCCTTCTCGTATATCCAAAGAGACCAATATATTATTGCAAATCGCAGCCCAAGTTCCTTGGGTATGAACAGCCGCTTTCAAAACACCTGTTGTCCCCGATGTATACTGGATTGTTGCTAAATCTGATTCCGCCACCTTCACAGCAGGTTCGTCATCCGAAACGCCCTGCACAAACTCTTGCATGTTAATCATCCAAGGCACTTCGGTGGAACCGTTCATTTGGCAATAGTACTGAAGCTTGGGACAATACCTTTTAATTTGCGCTGCACGTTCGCTAAATTCCTCCGTGAACAAAAGGGCTTTGGTATCAGTTTCCTTAATCATATGAATATGCTCGTTCTCTGACAATCTAGTATTTAGCGGCACCCTTACAAGTCCGGTTTGCAACAGCGCAAAATCAATTTCCAGGCTTTGTAAGGAGTTGGCCAGCAAAAACGCTACACGGTCTCCCTTCTTCAATCCCAAGCTTAGCAATGAATTGGCCAACCTGTTGCTGTTTCGATACACTTGCTCAAACGTCAATGTTTCCCCTTGAAAAATAGCCCCTGTGTGATTCGGAAAAAAGATCGCTCCTCTTTTAATTAATTCAGCAGCATTCATGCGCAATTCCTCCTCTAATTTAATTTTTGCTATACGTAAAATCAAAACTTCCCATGTCTTCCTTGTCCACCTGAAAAACGCGTCGCCCCTTCTCTCGTTTCGCCACTGTTCACGACATTTTGGCCTAACAAGAACTCAAGCTGCATGCCTTTATCAAAATCTAAATCAAAGCCCCGATACACGGCCTCCCGGTCACTCAGCATGCAAGTTTGCGGAAACTCAGCGATTTGTGCTGCCAGCTTTTCTGCTTCATCCTTTGCTGTTCCAGGTTCCACGACTCGGTTTGCCAGCCCGATTTGCCATGCCTCCTCAGCTTCCACAGGTCTCCCAGTCAAAATCAAATCCATGGCCCGGCTCATGCCAATTAATCGTGGCAATCTTTGCGTCCCTCCATCCACAAGTGGAACACCAAAACGCCTGCAAAACACACCAAATACCGCATCACGTTCCACCACCCGGAGGTCGCACCAGATGGCAAGCTCAAATCCCCCAGCAACAGCATAGCCCGAAACCGCTGCAATCACTGGTTTTGATAAATGCATCCGGCTTGGCCCCATCGGACCATCCTTTGACATATCTAAGTTCATCTCGTTGCCTTCACCAATTGACAACGCTTTCAAATCTGCACCAGCACAAAAAGTCCCGCCGGCACCTGTAAGCACAGCTACTCGTAAGGAATCATCTTCCTTAAATGCCCGAAACGCATCCGCCAGCTCCTGGGCTGTCCTGCGGTCAACTGCGTTTTTTACCTCAGGGCGATTAATGATAATCGTACAAACCTTTCCCTTTTTTTCGACTAGAACATTCATTCATTCTCCTCCAATCCTGCTTGCTTTCTTAACCTCTTAAACTTAGATATTTCGATACGGTTGGAACAATCTCCTGTTTGCATGTAAAATATACCTAAAGAACGGAATGATACAGGAAGGATGTACAAAATAATGGATTTCGAAAATGTCATGCAGGAGCTTGAAGCACTTGGCAAGGAACGATTGAAAAAGATGTACATAGGCAATGGAGCACATGAGCCCCTTTTTGGAGTAGCTACAGGGGCCATGAAGCCGCTCAAAAAGATCATCAAGAAAAATCAGCCTTTGGCCGAGCAGCTTTATGCTACCGGCAACTACGATGCCATGTATTTTGCTGGCGTTATTGCAGACCCGAAGGCAATGACGGAGGATGATTTTGAGCGTTGGATGGATGGGGCGTATTTTTATATGCTGTCTGATTATGTGGTGGCCGTAACGTTGGCAGAAACCGATATTGCCCAAGCGGTTGCTGATAAATGGATTGCTAGCGGCGAAGAACTGAGGATGTCTGCCGGATGGAGCTGCTACTGCTGGCTTTTGGGCAGCCGCAAAGATCATGAATTTAGCGAAAGTAAGTTGGCCGGAATGCTTGATCAGGTGGAAAAAAACATACACGAAGCTCCTGAGCGCACAAAATCAGCGATGAATAATTTTATTTACACTGTCGGGGTATCCTTTTTGCCGCTTCATGAAAAAGCAGTCGAAACCGCTAAGGCAGTTGGCCCGGTCGAAATGAAGCGGGACAAGAAGACAAGCAGTATTCTGAATGCTTCCGAAAATATTCAGAAGGAAGTAGCACGAGGCAAGATTGGTTTCAAACGCAAATATGTAAGGTGCTAGCATTTGATTGGCGAGTAAACTGCACGAATAATTACAAAAATTATTTGTTTTTGTTTCAAAAGATAAATCCACCCTCAAAGGTGGATTTTTTTTGATCCTATCTGCCAGTATGTTTACGATTAAACCTCATATATATCTTAACAATACCCTTTAAATACTATTTCCTGGATACCGATTAAATCAAAGTGTAGTATTTGACCCGTTTTTATCTTTGAGGTCCGGTTCCAGTTCTGCACTTTCAATAGACATTTCCCCTTTTTGGATAGGGAATTCAGGAAATTCGTTTGTTTTTGTTTCCCAAATACTGTATTGAATATCCTTTTGGGAATCAGCCTGTTTTTTTGTCATTCAGCCCACCTCCACTAACTATCATTTCAATAAAAATGAGTGCTATTCACAGATGAACAGCACTTTTTATTCAAAGGAGACAACAGATTGTTCCCGTAGCAAGCAATTATTATGGAACAATAAATGGCTGTTTGTAGGATTCCTCTTCAAGAACATGAATACCTCCAATGACTTCATAAGCAGCACCAATTGAAACAAGCAAATCTCCTGTGATAGCAATTTTTTGCTCCTGAAGCAGCTTTATGAGATTTGTTTCATTTAGTTGACTTGATACAGAAAGCGCCTCCAGCAGTTGTCCAATGGTTCTAATCCATACCCCTGTTAATATTTGTTTTTCTCCAACCGGATTTGTATCCTCCTCCAATTGGAATAGCCCTGATAAACCCTTAAGCTCGATCAACTGACCAATAACTTGAATCCAAAGGCCTAAGACAACCTCTTTTTCTAATTTTTTCTTCTCGTTATTTTTTTGATCACTTATATTTTTACTGTTTCTGTCCATTTCCTTTGATTCAAACATGGATTTCAGCACCCCTAAATCTCAAATTACAATAATTTATGTAAAAGTAAAATATAGGTTTCTTTTTAGATTTACATATAACTAAAGTAATCGGGCATTATGCAAAAAACCTGATCCCCATAAAAGGAATCAGGTTTTGTTATGATACTCTTAATTGTGGCCAAGGATTGGGTGCGGCACATACGGTTCTTCTAGTAATGCAATTTCCTCAGGTGTTAATTTTACCGAAAGTGCACCAATGGCATCTTCAAGATGAGTTGGTTTGGTCACGCCGATAATCGGAGCTGTGACGGGTTGTTTCTGTAATACCCATGCTAAAGCAACTTGTGCACGGGGAACACCACGCTGCTCAGCCAACGCAGCAACTCTTTCGACTACCATTCGGTCTGCTTCAGCCGTTGCCTTATAAAGAACTTTTCCATATTCATCCGTCTCCGACCGGGCTGTTGTTTCGTCCCAGTTCCGTGTCAATTTTCCTCTAGCTAACGGACTCCATGGCATGACAGCGATTTTCTCTTCCTTGCAGAGCGGCAGCATTTCCCGCTCCTCTTCCCGATACAACAGGTTGAGATGGTTCTGCATCGATACAAAACGGGTCCAGCCATGTTTTTCCGCAATATGTAAGGCTTTTTGGAACTGCCAAGCGTACATGGAAGAGGCGCCAATATACCTCGCCTTTCCAGCCTTGACTACGTCGTGCAGGGCTTCCATCGTTTCTTCTATCGGAGTCTGGTAATCCCAACGATGAATTTGATAGAGATCGACATATTCGGTTCCCAATCGTTTTAAGCTATTATCAATTTCACTCATAATTGCCTTACGCGATAGTCCAGCACCATTAGGGCCATCGTGCATGCGCATATACACCTTCGTGGCAATGACAACCTCATCCCGATTGGCATAATCCTTTAACGCCCGACCAACAATTTCCTCACTGGTCCCATCTGAATAGGCATTGGCGGTATCAAAGAAATTAATCCCGGCATCAAGCGCCATCTTTATAATGGGGCGGCTCTTCTCTTCATCAAGCACCCATTGATGATTCCCACGCTCCGGCACACCAAAACTCATGCAGCCAATACAAAGACGAGATACATCCATGCCGGTATTGCCAAACTTCACATAGTCCATTCCATATACGCCTCTTTTCGCTTTTATGATATCCTAGCTTTTATTTTACAGGTTTGTTCTTAAGATTGGTAAGTGTAAATGGCTTCTCTTACTTTTTGCCTAGTATCACTACTAAAATACTTGCGGTTTGCTCCAGACGGAAGTGGAGAATAGATAAACCTATTAATCATCTTGCCGTCTTTACACTTGATGGGGTCCTTAAGTCGTTGAACCAGCAGATTACTTCCTAGAACGGCAGACTGTGTAGGAGAGTTAGGATTTAATAGACGTAAAGCATTACTTCCCATAGCAATAATCACATCAGGAGAACAAAGACTGATTTCTTTAAAAATCAGCTCCCTGCTCATTTCCTCGCACTCTGCTAACCATTTTTGTCTTTGTTTCTGGTCAGCTTGGTGATTTTGTTCTCTTTTTCCTTTAGGATAGACTTTTTTTGCATCCGTTAAATAGACATAGTCCATGTCTAATTTCAGGTCAGATAGTAAAAAGTCACGGGCATCCTTCCAGCTCTTAAAAGCGGTAAGGCTATATCTATTAATATAGGCCTGAATAGTATTGGGGTCAATTTCCTTATTCATAAGGTTTGCATAGAAGACGATACTCCCTGCATCGAGAGAGTTCGAGTCTTGTGAAATGACAAAATAGCGAGTGTTATGATCGTTTGAGAAATAGTTCTTACCCCAATAGGGCAAATCAGCACCAATTCTTTCAGAATGACGTTGCTGCGTACCAATCAAATATTGAGCTTCCCGGGCAAAGTGATGATCCGGGTGCGTTTTCTGAAAAACCTTGAAAGCCGTAGTCTCATTGAATCGATCTTGCGGGTAGATCCCATAAGGTCTAAACAATTCACCAAGCTCTTTTATTTTGATTAAATCATTCATACATTCCGCCCTTTCTATGGTTAAATAGGTTAAAATCTTTTTTCCTATTATAATTCAACGGGCATGTCGGAAATTGTCTGTTTTTTGCAAAAAGTTAAAAATACCGAACATGCAGCGGCACGTCCGGTCCTCTTCTATTGAATATCATAATTTAAGCATCAATATGCAAAGCATCCGCTCTATTTAATAAATAGTCCGACGGGTCCTTCCCGTATAAATACAATCGATGCATCGGTCTTGTCATCGAAACGTACAATAGTTTGATGTCCAAGTCTACCTGCGAATAGGGTTCATCCAGGCAGACGAGCAAAACGGCGTCAAACTCTAAACCCTTCGATAAATATGAAGGCAAAATGACGATATGTCCTTTCATCATTTCTTGTTTTTCTTCTAACAGTTGAATCGGGAGAGGACTACCCTTCAGAAGCTGCTGGATTTTTAAACATTCTTTATCCGTTCGTCCAATAATCGCGATGGAGTGCAGCTCTTCCTTTTTTAGCGAGGAAATATCCTCCTCCAGCTGCAACCGAACCTGCTCCAGATTCACAGGATCAATTGGCTTAAAGCAAGGTTTTTGGCCATGACGAATGACTGGCTGTACTTTTGGCAAGTCCTGGTTTAACAACATCAGGATGTCGTTTGCCAAATTCATAATTTCGACGGTGGTTCGATAGCTTTTTTGCAAGGATTGGTAATTCGCATTTGGAAAAATATCCTTCAATACTGGTTGCCAGCTATTCAGGCCGCGATAAGAATGAATGCCTTGTGCCAAATCTCCGACAATCGTAAACAGTTCAGTCTCAAAGCCCTCTTTCAAAGCAGCAAACTGAAAATAGCTGTAATCCTGCGCTTCATCGATAAAAATACTGCGCATTTTAAATTTCTCCTCTATGCCTTCCAGCTTTGCTTTCAGATAAAAGAGCGGGGCTAAATCCTCGAGTTCAAATGCATTTCGTGCAAAAATTCGCTTGCAATAGTTACTTAGAGTCTTACATTCTTGATCCGTAAGATTGTCGGAATGTTTTTGAATCATTTCAGGTGAAGACATGAGTTCCTTATACAAAGTGAAGATATCTTTCGTGTCAATGGCATCCATGTATTTTTTTACCACGACTTTCGACTCGTCTTCTATCCGCTTTAGCCGTTGTTCTTTGCGTTCCATTAACGTAACCACTTTTTGCTTTCTCTTTTCCGAATCCAGCCTTCTGTTATAAAGGAGCCCATCTAGCGCTTCTTCATATTTCTTGTTCAGCTTTGATAACATCACTGATTTCTTCTTTTTTAAATCTTCTTCTAATAGGCTTTTTATTTTTCCAAGCCTTTTGTAGATTGGTAAGTACGTAAATTCTTTTAAAAATAGAGCTTTAAGCCTTTTCCCTTTCATAAGCACGGAATTCTCTAAAACAAAATCCTCGCTCGGGGCAAGCTTTCTTTCTAATTCGTTTACAAAGGAATGGATTAACGCCTTAAATTCCAGTGAACCTTTATAACTAGAAATCCATTGCATTGATTTGTTTGTTCCGTTCCCTTCAAGGAGCTTCATCAGTTTGGAATTGGGCGAAAATAGTTTTATTTTCTGCCCAAGGCAGCTCCTCATAAAATCGATGTAGGTGGTTTGATTAATTTTATTGACACCTAATTCCGGTAAGACAGCTGATATATAATCGATAAACAGGCGGTTGGGCGCGAGAATCATTAATTTTTCTGGAGGAAATTGAAAGCCATAGGAATAGAGAAAGTAGGAGATTCTGTGAAGTGCGATGGTTGTTTTCCCGCTTCCAGCGGCCCCTTGAACGATAATCGGATGTGTCAGTGATGCCCGGATTACTTCATTTTGCTCATTTTGAATCGTTGCCACGATTTCGGTTAAGCGATTGTCCGCTTTTCCAGACAGTGATTTTTGCAACAATTCGTCGTGGGTGGTCAAATCGATGTCACGGATTTCTTTTAAAATACCATCGGCTATGTCGTATTGCCGTTTTAGTGCTAAATAGCCAGTTTGTGTGTCCCCGTAAGCATCATAAGACACTTCTCCGAGCCGCCCGTCATAGTAAACATTAGCAATCGGTGACCGCCAATCGACGATGATCGGCTGCTGGGTGACTCGGTCAAACAAGGAAACCTTGCCTATGTACAGAACTTCTTCCTTTTTCGTACTATCGCTTGTAAAATCAATCCTTGAAAAATAGGGTTTCCCAATCACGCTTTCTAACCGCTTCAATTCTGTTTCCGCCAATTCAAGAAAACTGGCATTTGCGAGGAGGTCCGTGTAGCTCGTACTACTATCCTTGGAATTTAGCTCGGCAAACGATTGTTTCATATTTTCAACGAAAAACTCTTTATTCCCCTTAGAAATTTCTAAAACAGTCCGGATATATTCCTTGGTAAACTCTAACCGCTCCGCTTCTGCTTGATAGTCCTTATGGTCACGCACAGAAACTTGATCTTTAGTACTCATCCAGTCACCTCTCTAGGTAAAATTGGAAGCATGGATATTTAGAATAAACCAAAGGTTTTATAGTGGTCAAGTTTTTGTTCAAAAATAGTTCATAATAGTATAACTATTATGTAAGTTTTGTTTGTTCAATCGATGGTAAAATTAGTAAAAAAGGAGGGAGTTATATGGTTGGGCATTTAGGATTTTCCTATGTAGGTCTTATTTATTTATTGATGCTATTTATACCTAATATTATTTGGAGTAAGAATCGACCAATGGATTATGACACTAGCAGAGAAAATAAAATCCTATTATTATTTGAACGGGTCGGACAAGTGTTATGTACGGGCATTGTATTGATTTTTAGTAATTTTAATATTGGGACGCTTTCCTTATGGAGTTTATGGCTCATACTCTCATTTCTATTAATGGTACTTTATGAGATTGGTTGGATTCGATATTTTTCGAGTGAACATACAGAAGTTAATTTTTATCGTAGTTTTTTGGGGATTCCCGCCCCCCTAGCGAGCCTCCCTGTTACAGCTTTTCTGTTATTGGGTATTTACGGGAAAGTCAATTTGCTGATTGCGTCTTCAATTATTCTTGCTATCGGACATATAGGGATACATTTTCAGCATTTAAAATGGATGAAAACTGTTTAATAAATTCGTGAAAACAATTGAAAATGAGTCCCCCTTGCGTTAAAGCTATGGGGGACCGACCTTCAATTAATGCTGTTGTTCAAATAAATACCTTTACTCTATCGTTGCCCTTAACCATTTCAACACCTGGTCAATTTCATCCTTCGTCGTATGCCTGCCCAAACTAAACCGGATGGCTCCCATCCCCATCTCTTCAGGGATCTTCATTTCCTTTAATACCGGTGAAAGTTCGATGCTGCCGGCGTGGCAGGCTGAACCCGTTGAGGCCGCTAACTGCGGGATGGCATCCAGTATATTCTGACCTATTTTTCTGACGAAGCTAACATTCAAGGTATTGGGCAGCTTTTCCTCAGGATGTCCATTTAACTGAACACGGTCCCCGAACGTATCCTTTAATTCGCTCCAGAAATAGTCTGTCAGTTCTTTTATCCCCTTATTTTCCACGTGGGTTTTAGCGATTTGACAAGCTTTACCCAGACCTACGGCCAGCAAGGTATTTTCTGTCCCTGCCCTCAGTCCAAATTCATGTCCGGCTCCATGAATGAGTGGTTCCAGCTGTATTCCTTCCCTTATATACAGCGCTCCAATTCCTTTAGGAGCATACAATTTATGGCCGGCAATTGTTAATAAATCGACCTTTAGATCGTTCACCTGGACGGGCACTTTCCCCACGGATTGGGACGCATCGGTATGAAAGGCAATCTTATACCGTTCTGCTATTCTCCCAATCTCATGAATCGGCTGCAGGGTACCGGTTTCGTTATTGGAATGCATAATGGAAATTAAAATGGTATCTTTGGTAATTGCTTTTTCAATTTCTTCAGGGGATACCCGCCCGTATCGATCCACTCCTATGTAAGTGACATTGACCCCTAACTTTTCGAGAAATTTACAAGGATTCATGACTGCGGGATGTTCGATTTTCGATGTAATGATATGGTTGCCTTTGTGCTTATTTTTAAAATAAAAGCCCTTTAACGCCAGGTTATTCGCTTCGCTTCCCCCGCTGGTAAAAATGATTTCCCGAGGAGAACAGCCAATGAGGCTTGCGATCTGTTCTCTAGCGTTGTGCATCAATTCTTTTACTGGTGCCCCGGCCCAATGCAGGGCTGATGGATTCCCATAGTAATCATGGAGCAGCGGTGTCATGGAGTCGATTACCTCGGGAGCTAGCGGCGTACTGGCATTGTAGTCGAGATAGATTTGTTGCATTTTTTGATACCTTCTTTCCACAATTTAATTCTAATTGATTACTTAGAGCTTTTCTATGCGACCGAGCCTTTGATTATTCTATCTTCTCGGTCGTTTAGAGACGTTCTATTCGACCGAAAACTTGGTCGCTCCGCCTTCTCGGTCGTTTATAACCCTTCTGTTCACCAAGAACTCGTTATACCCGTGATATTAAATGCAAAGCAGAACAAAGTTCAATGAGTTCCTTCGTATATTTAGGAAAATATAGATCAGTTTCGTATTTTGTTAGAGTGAGAATTTCCTGTACTGTTCTAATTCCGTCCATCCAGTAAAAGAGGAAATCTCCATATCCCATTGGCACGTTTGCCTCTACTTTTTTCAACCAATGATGACGATCTTCTAGCGGCAAATCCTTGATTTCATCACCAACTCGGACCGGTGCTTTATACGTTCTCTTATATACGGCATTCAACCAGTCTTCATCAAGCTCATTGCCAGCCAACTCTTCTTCTACCAATTCAAAAACAATATCCGCCTGTTTTGAAATGAGTTCTTTCTTTTTACCGATAAACTCTACCAGACCCTTAAATTGCCGAAGTTTTGCATAAGATTCCAATTGAGCCAGGGCTGCCTCTTCATACTGACGATAAAAAGACATCGCCTCGATCGGCAGTTTACTTTTTAAAACAAACTCTTTGGCTCGATAAAGGTACATCCCAATCTGCCCCAAATGGTAAACCGCATACGAAAGCCAGTCCTCCTCTGAACCGTTTGCTAACCCATAGCTGTACAGCGCTGCCGCACTACCAACCAGCTTCATCATATTTTCATCCAAATGTTTCGTAGAGTCAGAGGATGTGTGGTAATACTTGTCCGGCCACTGAATCAGCATCGGACATGGGATTCCAATTGTGGGATCGGAAATAATATAATGATCGCTGCCGCCAGAGAAACGGGTCGCCACATAATTCACGGTGCTATAATTTGTCGTGCCGGAGAAAGTCCCGACATTGTCGGCGAGCTCTTCAACCAGCTTATAGGCAAACCGGTCGACAAATGTTGGCGTGGCCATTGGCGGCTGCTCCACACATAACGGTCCCCCGCCTTTTGATTGATCAGCGCCAACCATATCCAAGTTCAAGGCAGCAATACTGTTCGGAATTCTTTCAGGATGCTGATGGAAATAGGCAGCCGTACCTGTCATTTCTGGCATCAACAAAAATCGGATACCAAGCTCAGGCTGCGGCAACTTCCCATCCTTGATCAGACGGGTTAATGTCCGCATCACTTCCATTAAGGTTCCTGGGCCCGAGGCATTGTCTTGTCCGCCCGGATAAGGATGGCAAAGATGACTGACCAGTAAGATCTCTTTGTCAGTTTTTCCGGGAATGAAATATTCAATATTTTCAAAGTGACCATCTTCCAAATGCGCCTTAACAAAGGCTTTCAGCAGTACCGTTTGCTTTCGCGCAAGCTGGCGCAGCTCTTCGACAATCCTGGGAGAAACAACAAACCCAAACGACTTTATTTCCTCTTCCGTATGCCACCAATAAGAAGTATATTGTCTCGTATCCGGCATATCCATCCGTGTGCGGACAGGCAGAAACTCACTCAGGTTATCAAAAATGAGTCCAGCACACTTGTATTTTTCGACTGCTAACATATGTATAATAAACTGATTGCCTCTTACCAGAGCGATTTTCCCCTCCAGGTCGAGTCCTTCATAGCTGCTTTCTTCCTCGGCATTTTCAATGACAATTAATTCAGCCTCTACCCCGTCTTCCGGTGTGGAAATACTCCGTTGGACAATGGAGATCTCTTCTTCTGTGAACCGGGTAATTCTTTTTCTTTCCGGCGTTTCAATCCAAAGTTCAGCCTGCCCACAATTCCACTCCTGAAAGGAGCGATGGGAAAGAAAACGATCACCGAATTGGGCCGGATACGAGATTAACTCCGCCTTCACACCATCTCGCCGTAATAACGAAACCACTTCCTGTGCTGCCTGCCGGTAACCGGGCGAGGCCTGAATGCGGTGGTACTGGGCAATGCGATCTGCATAGTGGAAGGCTTGTCTCCCGGATAATTCTTCCTCCAGAACCTTTTTCCAACTAGAAAACATGGCAAAACCTCCAACCTGTATTTCTATTATTTTAACAAAAAAACATTGGGACGGGACTATTTGAAAGAAAAGAGTTCCGTCCTTTTTGAAAATACTTACCTATAAACACTATCACAGGTTCCTGCTTTTGGTTCATAATAACAATGATTTTTAAATTGTCCGGAATGAGGCTGACCGTACCAGGTTGGCGGGCATGGCGCATATGGATTAAAATACCAAAGAGCGTATTTCCCTGGATGTTGTCGCCAATAATCCAAATTTTGTTTGGCTAACCGTTTTTCAGCACTTCTCGCTCGTTGATAAAACACATTCCCTTTTTGAACAGCTTCAAAGGAATAATTTCCTCCTTGTACCTGAAAAATGACTTTGGGAACAGTTCTTACTTCTTTAAAGTCTAAACAATCTGCGATTACACGATTCACAATAACATTTCCCACATATAACATGCCCAGTTTTCCTTCACCTTCAGCTTCCGCCCTCATCATCCTTGCCATTAAGTCAACGTCTGAACTCCGGTAATTGATCCGTGGCATTTTTTCACCCCCAAAATACAGTATGAAAAAAAGCCTACATTGTTGTAGACTTTTTCAAATTACTCATTTTTCGGCAAGAATCAGGCTTTATATGTACCTTTAACCATGCCCTTCGATTTTCCCCGGTTTACAATTGGATGTTTCGTGAAGTACTTCATTAATTCGATAATAATCAGAACGGCCACACCGTTTACAATCAGATTTCCTGCCAATGCACTCACGATATAACCGGTGATATGGCTGTACGCGCCAGCCGCATCAATTAAAGCAATCGTAAAGAAGGCGAATCCGATGTTGTTAAAGATTTTCGGAAAAATCGGATGAAGATTAATAATTAAGAATAAGACAATGGTCAATGGAATCATGACTGAAAATAAATGACTAACACCATTTTCCGCTAATATCGTATAAATCATGGCCAGCAGATACGCACCGATTAGCCCTACCATACTGCCAAACAGCACCTTTAAAAACCGATCTTTATAACTTGGATCTTCTAATAAAAAGAACAGTACGTTTGCCAGAAAAAAGGACCAGTTTGTATAGCCGATTTCATGGAGTGGTTCCATAAAGGCCTGGACAATCAGGTTGCACAGCACAATCCACAGAAAAACGCAAAATTGGATGACCATTTTCTCTCTCGATATCTTTTCCACACTCATACTTAAACCTCCCATAATTTTTTCAATATGTAAGAATGATGGTCTGCTTACCTTTTACCACTAAAAGTAAGCTTGATGAAAAACCAGTACTGTCATCACGTTTCCCCCCTTCCCCCCACCATGAACTAGGCAGAACTTAATTTGATTATTCGATTTATTGAAAAAATAGTAAACGTAGAAATCTCGACACCCTTTTGCAAAAAGGGAGGATTATAAGCAGAATCCAAGTACATTCATAAGAGAAAAATCCTATGTCTACAAATGTCAAGAGTGGAAAACCGTCGAAACACGTCTTCTTCCTATGTGATATACACAAAACGTTTACATTTAAATATGTATAAATTTTGACAGAATAGGTTAATAACCGTTTTTAGTCCAAAAAAAAGAACAGACCGGGTGGCCTGCACTACAATTTTCTTAGTAATCCATTAAGTGTACTCAATTCCTCTTCTATTTCCGCGATTCGTTTTTCCAACGGAGATAGATTTCCATTCACATACTCCAGCTTTTCTAGATTATGTTGCAGCTGCAAATATTCATCCTTTAACTCTAGAATTTTATATTCCAACTCTTTTTTATTCATTACCTACTCTCCCTCTTAGAAATTTGCCCCGCTTTATTAACCCCGAGCAGCTTCGTCACTTCTGTATTCTAAAATATCTCCTGGCTGACAATCCAAAGCTTTACAAATCGCTTCCAAAGTGGAAAAACGAATCGCTTTTGCCTTGCCATTTTTCAAAATAGAAAGGTTCGCCATGGTAATTCCAACCCTTTCCGAAAGTTCCGTCACACTCATTTTTCTTTTTGCTAACATCACATCAATATTAATAATAATCGCCATTTTGCTCACCTCAGACCGTTAAATCATTTTCAGATTTTATATCGATTGCCTCTTTTAATAGCCTTTGAAGAACAGCAGCAAAGACAGCAATCACGATGGCAGCAAAAGCAGGAACCATTCCGATGATGATGAGGCCTGGTGCATCGTCAAGCTCTGCAATGAAATAAATAAATGGCAGAATGACCACATACAAACCACTGATGGTTAGGGCACAGAATTTGATCTTTTGCAGAGCTTTAACCGACAACTCAGAAAATGCGTGGTTTTTGTCAATATAGCTTAACAGGTTAAAAGCCTGATACAATGCAAGGAAGTACGGAATCATGGATCCGTATAAGCCAACCACAATCGGATATAGGAAATGGTCATAATCCGGATCTGCCGGGTTATTTGGCAGCCAATACAACCCAAATAAGCCCAAAGCAAGAACCGGAACTCCCATCAGAAAAACAGCTAACCTTAAAAAGAGCGTTGATCCTCTTTTCATAATAAGCACCTCACTTAAATAGTTTTTCTTTATTTTATATCATCATTTATCGTTTTTAAATAAATAATTATTGATTTTTAATCCACATTTAGTTTTAACAAAAAAAGGATCTTTCCTGGTTTAAATTTGTACATTTTTTCATACCAATTTATACTTAAAATAGGAAACTATTCCAATTCATAATAAAGGTGGCAGCTAAATTGAAACTGGGCGCATTTTCTGTAAGTTTAACCGTAAAAGATATTCATGCCTCAAAAACTTTTTACGAAAAGATAGGATTTGAAACTTTAGGAGGCGACATTACCCAAAACTGGTTGATTATGAAGAATGAACAGACCGTAATTGGACTTTTTCAAGGAATGTTTGAAAAGAACCTCCTGACGTTCAACCCAGGCTGGAATCAAAATGCGGAAAACCTCGATTCGTTTACAGATGTTCGAGAGCTTCAAAAGCAGCTCAAAGAAAAGGGAGTGTCAATTCTGTCAGAAACGGATGAATCGGGTGAAGGACCGGGTTACTTTATGATCGAAGACCCCGATGGGAATCATATTTTGGTGGATCAACATAGATAAATCTGATAAAATCTGGTATTTCCCTCGATAAATCAAATACTATTGCTTTCATTTTCATTCACTTCGGTTATAATAGAAGTAAGTAAATCATACTATAAAAAAAGACCGAACATGCCGCAACATGTTCGGTCCAGCAATAGACGGTTCCCTTATGAGGGGATCGGCTAACTAGGGAGATAATCCACCTGAGCCGCTAACTCAAGGGTGGATTATTTTTTTCGGTTAAATGACAGAACGGTTACGATTAAACTTGCAAATCCAATCGCAAACATTAATGATTCAAAAACTGTCACCGGCATCACCCCCTTTCAATTTGGGAGTGAGCCAACCACCCTCGAGAAATCCTATTCTATTGCCATTCCAGTATACCATTTCCATAGAGCAAGGAACATATGTTTTACATAAAATTTCCTTACTTCCCTATCACTTCCCGCAAATTTCTTTTAATTATGTTACAAACTCAACAGAAATCCGATTACAATAGAAGTATTAGTAGAACCAGGAGCTGAAAATGGCGTTTTTAATTTTATTCTTCCGGGTAATCTATAGAAAAATGAAGTTAAGGTGATGGTATTGAATTATTTTTTTCATGAAAAAGCCCGGACATTTCGATTAATCCTGATTATTGTCATAGCATTATCAGTATTGTCCTTCCAGCAATATTCGAATGGCCAAGAACTGGATCATATGAATATGAAATATGGAAACGATGTGAAACAGGCGCTGGATGTTTATCCACCGACGATGAAGAACGGCCAGAAATTCCCGGTCATCATCTATGTCCATGGCGGAGGCTGGATGCGGGGAGATAAGTCTAATGTGGGGGCTAAACCTGCTTTTTTTACGAGTAAAGGATATGCGTTTGTATCGGTCAATTATCGGCTGTTTCCACAAACGAACTACAAGGAAATGGCCCAAGATGTTGCCTCAGCGGTAAAATGGGTCTATGACCATGGTGACCAATATCAAATCGACCTAGAGCGTATCAACTTGATGGGGCACTCTGCCGGGGGACATTTGGTCATGTTCTTAGGAACGCATCCTGACTATTTGGTGCAGGTCGGACTTTCTCCAAAAACGATTCGCTCCATCGTGAATCTGGATGGACCGATTGACTTGGCTGAATTTATCGGAAGAAACGAAAAGTACAAACAGGTTTTTGGCGAGGATCGTCAGTTGTGGATGGAAGCATCCCCGGCTGCTTACGCTAACAAGACGCAATTGCCACCCATGCTGCTGGTATCGCCTATGCGACCTTCGGTCATGAACTTTATTGAAAAAACTGGCGGCAGGGCTGCTGTTTTTGAAACAAAAACACTCACACATAAGGAGATGACCCAACTTGTCGGGGTTAAAAATGCTTCTACTGAAGCAATGAACATGACAAATGCTGTAGCGGAGTTTTTGCAAGCTAATAACTCTAGATAATAAAGGCCGGCACCACCCTTGGTACCGGCTTTAACTAAGATTTAAATCCCTGTCCATCTACCGCTTTCCTTTTTTGAAAAACCCGTAATGATAAAACACGTGATAGTGGCAACGGTTGTGACGAGTATGGCAATCTCCAATCCCAATGCCCTCATAAACGTATCATCACCAGGGAAAGCCGGTTTAAGTGTAACTAACAAATAAACGAAAATCATGGTTAAAATCAAATAAAAACTGCTTCCGACAGCCCCTAGTTTCAACCGGTTTCCTTTTGAACCAACCCACGCTTTATTAATGAATATCCACAAAATAATGCTTCCAATTACTGCAGCAAACATGACAAGGATATGAACAAAGGGAATAAGCAGGTAAGTTAGCCCGTAAAGCACCAGGCATGTTATAGAAAATAGAACTCCATTTACGGCAAATAAGAATATACCCGATAACCATTGATTTTGAAACCATGCTGCATTTTTCAACTTATGTAAGAGTCTGTTGTTTTCCCCTATTGTATTGATAATCCGCCCTTTGAAAAAGAGGGCAAGTAACACTCCGAACAACCCAACTATTATAATCAACAACACTCCATCCACCCCATTTTAATATCATTGACTATATAATAATTTATTTTTTATCGTTTATCAATAAATTATTTCCTTTTTTCATTATGAAATAGTGGCCAGGAGTCGCCAGGGGGACGGTTCTCCTGGTCCCATTTATGCCTAGAGGCGCCACTAGAACCGTCCCCCTGGTCCTCCGTCATTAAAGAATGGTCTTTTTCATATTGGCGTACATTGTCTTTACTGATTCATCAATTTCATCTCGGGACATTGTCATTGCTTTTTCTGCTCGGGCGTACCCAATTTCGGTTTTTCCTGCTTGGAGTCCTTTAAAGATGGCATCGGCAAATTCATCTACAGGGGTGCCCAATGTATGCAGGCCTGCTCCACCTAAATCGGTATTCACTGCCGGCGGTGCTACTTCGATCACTTCAATGGCCGTATCTTCAAGCTGATGCCGCAAGCTCATCGTAAAGGAATGAACCGCCGCTTTGGTTGCGGAATATATCGGTGCGATCGCCATTGGAGTAAATGCTAAACCGGATGATACATTAATAATCGCCCCATAGTCTTTAGTGGCAAAGTGCGGCGCAAATAGCATGGAAAAATGAAATGGCGCCTCGATATTGGAGGCGATTTCTTGACTATAATAACCCCAATCTTCCTTTGCGTTCGATTTAAGAACATGGAAGCGTTGCTGAATGCCTGCGTTGTTGACCAGCACATTCACATCTGGATGCTCGCTCGTTACCCAGTCAAATAATGCTATTCGATCAGCTTCTTTGGTAACATCACAAACGCGTGTAATCAGTTCAGGAAATTTCCCTTAGCCTCCTGTAGCTTTGCTTCCCGTCTGCCGCAAACAATGACTTTATTGCCTGCTTTAAGGAATCTGTCGGTAAACGCAAGCCCGATTCCTGCGGCCCCGCCTGTAATGAGAATTGTATTCCCTGATAATTTCATCATATCCCTCTTTCGTTGAACGTTATCGTACTACAAAAATAGTTTATCCTATTTTTAAATCTAATTTGATAACCCTGGTATAGCATAGTGCATAACAACACAACTGGTATGCTATAATTTGAAAGGGAAAATATAGATAGAGGTGACCATTCTTGGCAATACATGTTGTATTATATCAACCAGAAATTCCGTCCAATACGGCAAATATTGCACGTACTTGTGCCGCAACGGATACAGCACTGCATTTAATCCGTCCACTTGGCTTTTCAACAGATGAAAAAATGATCAAACAAGCTGGTATAGATTTCTGGGAGTCTGTAAATCTAACGTATTATGACTCATTGGATGACTTTTTTTCAAAAAATCAAGGTGAGTTTTACTATATTGAAACGTTTGGTGAAAAACCACATTCATCCTTTGACTTTAGTGATGGATCAAAAGAACATTATTTTATGTTTGGAAAAGAAACAACCGGTTTACCAAAGGATTTATTAGTAAGTAATAAAGATCATTTTTTGAGAATACCAATGAATGACCATGTTCGTTCACTAAACCTTTCAAATACCGCTGCAATATTGGTGTATGAGGCTTTGCGCCAGCAAGGATTTCCTAATATAAAATAAATGGCATAATCCCCTTCTTCGTGAATGGGGATTTTTTATTTTGCCTTTATAGGATTTTTCACTTATAGCCCTCTATTTAATAAAACAGGGGAAAAACAAATAGCTTAGCTTAAAACGCGCCATTCTCATTAGGAGAGTTCTCTGGTATGGGCTGACCCACATCCCATAGTTCGACAATGAGGTCGTTATGAAAGCGGAAGATGTGCACGACAGCTGCTCCAAGGTCATCTGGTGATTGCTTGATATGGGAATGAACCGCAACAATTTCACCCTCTCCCAAAACATGCTTTACCACTAGAACTTTATGAGGGTTCATGGTATCGTTCTCTTCCATTGCGAGCATTAAAGAGTCAGCATCCCCACGGAAAAAGGGGTTATGATGGATGAAATCTGGTGCAATATACCTCTGGTATGCTTTTCGGATTTCCCCCGATACAACCAGCTGCAAAAACGACACGGCCTTCTCTTTTAAAGTATTTGTCATTTATTTATCATCCTTCCTATTAAAGGGTTACCTTTGGTTATGTAGTTTATCTGCCAATAATTTTAAGCTCCATGCTTCTGTTTATAGAAAAATATCATTATGTTTCTATTGCACCACAAAATATTTCGATATCAATATTAATAAATCCTTTTTCTAGTCGGTATGGGGAAATCATAGAAGAAGAGCTGCCACAGCAGCTCTTTGTTCGCCTCTTGCACCTGTGGTTTTTAAAAATTTACTTACCATTCTCTCTAAGCATATCATTCACCATGGTTTTCATGGAGTGAATGACGGTACTCTTATATTTCGCTGCCAAGATAAGGACTCTAATTTGTTGAGATCGGGATAGTGTATGGAAACGAGGCTCTTGTTTCAAAAAGGAACGGAAGATGGACCAGCTTTTCGGCATTAAAGGAAAATCGTCCAGGGGTTGTTTGCTGCGTAAACGATAAAACCAAGAAGTGAAACCAGAGGAGATGCTTTTGTCGACAATACAAGGTGCATAAATACTTTTCGTATGTTTTCGAAGGCTATCGTAACGATCCTGCCCGTAGACAATTATATAACTATCGTCTTTCCGGCTTTTCCTGACAATCAAAACAAACATACAGTCCCACATGAATCTCTGCAGTCTCTTCACGTGGTGCGTCACTTTCATGGATAAATCAGGTTTGATTTTATTCAGAGGTATATATTGAACCGAAAATTTCAAATTCATCCCCCCTCCTACTCATGAAGCCCAATATAACCCAAATCAAAACGATACCATTAACCATTATATGTCATGGGTTCATGTCTCAGACGCCAGGAGGACTCCACGAACTCCACGGGAACTCCACGGGGACGGTTCTTATGGCTCCAAGGAACCACCAGAACCGTCCCCGTGGTAACGTTATTTCTTTTTTCTTTCTTGAGCTTGTAGTGCGACTCTTTCAAGCCCGCTATTCGCAAATTCCACATCTGTTTTTGGCATCGCAGGATTTTTCTTTAGCTCATCATTTTTCTTTCTAGACATTGCTTTTCTTCACCACCCTAACCAGCATGAAGCATATTTTTACAGTTGCAATTTTAGTTTAGCTTCTTTTAATGAGTCTATACATCAATACTGGAGTATGTCTTACCTATGTCATTCATCATTTGAACTCAGAAATATTTTTGTATCCGTTGTAAAGATTGTAGTGAATTCTTAAAACAACGATGACAAGCA
The DNA here is from genome assembly GCF_055381825.1 of Neobacillus sp. B24. Classification (NCBI taxonomy): domain Bacteria; kingdom Bacillati; phylum Bacillota; class Bacilli; order Caryophanales; family Bacillaceae; genus Neobacillus; species Neobacillus sp. B24. Next base: position 2,958,837 of record NZ_AP035777.1, read on the forward strand.
ATGGTGCATAAGAATGAAGAAATACAAAAATAACTTTTATTGAAGGAGGATTTTAAATGAGTATGTTTGAAAAAATCATCTGTAAAGTAAAAGGACACGTTTTTGAAGAAACAAATGAAAGGCCCGATGGATTTGGGGATATCGCCACTTGGTTTATCTGTAACCGATGTGGTCATGAAAAAGTTGTCACGCGTCGAGAGGATGAAGTTTAAAACACCACAGGGACGGTTCTGGTGGTTCCAGGTAGCCACCAGGATCGTCCCCGTGGTATTTCTTTCTGGATAATCGTACGGAAAATACAAATAATGAAAAATATGCTGGAGTAAGTAAATGAAGGAGATTTGTCTGATGATGGGACTGCCCTTTACGATATTTTTAACTTTGTCCTTTTCCCTTATCTTTTTTTTCCAAAAGAAACCATTCTCCTTTTTAGAGAATTCCATCTTTTATATGGTGATGACCATTTTTACAACTAATGTCATAACGATTTTGTCATTAAATTTCAATCTGATTAATACAACAGGAAATCCATTATTATTTCCCGCTTTGATTCTTTATCGAGACGGGATCATTCCATTACTTGTTCTAATTGTTATTAATATTTTTTATTCTAGCTTCACTTTGAACGTAAAGTCCTTTTTCTTCATTCTTATATTTGCTTGTTTAAATGGAATCGAAGCGCTATTAGTTACTCTGGAAGTATTGCAATTTCTAAAATGGAATTATTTCTACGCAGCGATTGTTAATATAGCCTGCCTATTGATTGGATTAGGGATTGCAAAAATCGTTTTGTTTCTAAAAGGAGTCCAAATCAATGACCGTCGTTTATGAAAGAGCCTTTGATTGGAATGAATGGTTTGTTATCATTACTCTTTTATCTTTACATTTCCTTATGGTAAAGCTGCCTAAAACTTTTTCCATGATAGAAGGGCTTGCATACTATTTATTTGGAATTACGGTCGTGCTTTTCTTTGATCACACAATGAGTGTAAGGCCATGGGATTTATACGATGTCAATGACAGTTCAACCTATCAGCTTATGGACTTACTTTATTATGTTATGAATGGGCCAATAAGTTACTTTTTTATCTACATCTATTTAAAACTAAGAATTGAGGGATATAAAACAATTCCCTACATCCTTATTTGGTCCAGTTTCTCCGTTTTAACTGAATGGATTGGAGTCAAAATCGGTCTTTTTCATTACGATAAAGGATATAAAATGTCCTGGTCCTTCCCAATCTACATGGTAATCCAAACCCTCCAAATCATCTATTACCATATCATTCAAAGAACGAAGAAGTAGACGCCACGGGAGTCGCCACGGGACGCCATGGGGACGGTTCTGATGGATCCTGTCGCCATTAGAACCGTCCCCATGGTACCCATTAATAGATTTCTTTTATAAAAATAAAGTTCTTAAGAAGTTCGCTTTCATTAATCGATATTCGATTGGCTAAATCGTCCGTCCTAAATACGAACTCTTTAACCCCAATAAATTCGGATTCACTAACCAGGAAAAACTGTGTCCCTTTTTTATAACCATTAAACTTCCTTTTAAGTCTATATACTTTCATTCGCTAACCTCAAATGTTGAATTAATTTTCGTTGCCATTTCTATTAAAACATGGCCACTGCTAGAACTGCGCATTGCCCCATCAATCATGGACTTTTTATGTCGGTTAAACCCCCAAAAAGCTACAGACATCATTGCCAAAAAGATAAAAATAGATTAGAGAAGGGAGCCATGGGGGCGCAAAGGGGACGGTTCTTCTGGGCCCTAACCGCCCACTCCTCACCATCTATGATTAAATCAATTCCACATTCATTTGTCTGAGCAGCCATTTTGGTACCACAAAACGCGCAGTTACAAGAGGGTCAACTACCTGGCAGATTTCAGTTTGACCTGCAGCGCTCATGAGCATGGTTACTTCACTTAATGGGAGCCCGGTTTTTTCAACAATCCTGTCAATCATTTCTTCCGTTGCGATTTTAACAGCATTGTCTAATGTTTCAGCAGAGACAATTTGTGAATAGATTTCATTGTTCTCCAGCATGGGGTGATTAAGTTTAACGTCTTTGAGCACGTCCAGTGTGATGGTTACTCTTCCTGGAACTTCAATGCCCGAAACACTAATTTCTCCATCGCCCATGGCGGCATGAAGGTCACCTAATCCGAATAGGGCCCCTTCTACAAAGACCGGAAAATAAAGGGTTGCCCCTTCGGTAATCATTTTATTATCCATATTTCCACCATGTGGACCTGGTGTACCACAGTTAACACCCTCACCCTCTGGGGCAACACCGATTACACCAATCATGGGGTTTAAGGGAATTTCAATCTCATTAAAAATCGCTTTTCCATTCATGATTGGGATTATTTTTGCTTCCATTTTTGAGATTCTGTGACCCATGACGCCTTGATTAGGTTCAACAACCATTACCCCTTGTTCAGCGATATCCAGCTTTTCGATTTTAACCCTCAATACATCTCCAGGCATGGCTCCCTCTACGAATATCGGTCCGGTTGCAGGATTAATTTCATTCCAATCAAGCTCGGTTAAAACAGTCTCCTCCGAACTGATCTGATTCTTAAAGCAGTCATACGTTTCAATCTCAATCGTCGTACCAGATGCCACTGATTTAATGTGCCTGTAATTCTTGTTAAAATCATAAACAATTCCCAATTCTTTTTTTAACAATTCCATTATGTTCTCCTTCTCTCTGAATCGCCATGAAAGCCACGGGGACGGTTCTGATGGCTCCTTGGCGCCGCGCAGAACTCAACCTGAGGTCCAATGTTTGTATAATTTTTTTTGCTATTTTGATTCTACTATAAAACTTGCAATCTGTGGTTTCCTTGCTCCTTTTAACAGGTCTGTTATGTTAAAATTCACTTAAAGCATCAGAATACCCAATAAGGCGATTGCCTTGATTTCCAAGGGGGAATAAGTATGGTTAATCGAAAAGGTCACTACATAAAAATAAACTCCGCCACCAACAAAGAGACTTCGTCATTTTATATTGATTTTACTTGTCAGCTATGCGACGAGGACTATGTTATTGGCTATGACAACAGCCGGTACGGACAAATAGGCAGTTTTTCCTGTAAATGCGGTGCTGCTTATCATATAACCGACTTAGATGGGTATTTGTCACCCGTCACCGTATATCGTAATAGCAATAAAGTTGCTGAAATCACACCAAACCTTGGTGATTAAGAGAATGGTGGAAAACTGACTTCATTACGAAAAAGACTAAGACACTTTGGCCTTATTCAGCCTAATGCTACATCGAGAATCATCATTAAAACAAATCCAATCATTAAACTCATAGAAGCCAGGTCCTTATTGCCTTTTTCTTGTGAGCTTGGTATAACCTCTTCAACGATAACAAAGATCATCGCCCCTGCAGCAAAACTTAATGCATAAGGTAGTAGATGCTCAAAAAATGATACAGCAAAAGCTCCAATAACGGCGGCAATCGGTTCGACCATGCCTGAAAATTGTCCGTAGAAAAAGCTTTTTCTACGAGACATTCCATCTCCTCTTAAAGGCATGGAAACGGCCACACCCTCTGGAAAGTTTTGAATGCCAATACCTAGGGCAAGTGTCACGGCACCCGCTAAAGAAGCCTCCGTCCCTCCATTGGCAATGGCGCCGAAGGCAATCCCAACCGCTAAACCCTCTGGGATATTATGGAGGGTGATGGCAAGGACCAGCAGTGTGCTTCTTTTTCTCTCCCTAGGAAAAATTCCTTCAGCTTCACTAAGTGGAGTATTGGGATGAAGATGGGGAAGGACCTTATCAACTCCCCATAAAAAAACCCCACCCAATAGAAATCCAGCAGCTGCTGGAAACCAGGCACCTATAGCGTGGTCCGCCGACATTTCGATGGCTGGCCCCAATAAAGACCAATAACTGGCTGCAATCATCACTCCTCCAGCAAATCCCAACATACTATCTAAAAATCGCTGATTAATGGTTTTTGTTGCAAAAACAAGCATTGCCCCTAACGCAGTCATTCCCCACGTAAACAAGGTAGCCATAAAAGCTTGTCCAATCGGATTAAAACTTTGGAAAAAATCAACCATGAAATGGACTCCTTCCTAATTAAGGAACTCCATGGGGACGGTTCTGGTGGTTCCCTGGAACCACCAGAACCGTCCCCATGGTACCCGTGGTACCGATATTATTGCAAATGAATCACGATGTTGTTGTTTTCCATATAGGGGAGGTATTGGAGCTGCAGTTTCTCACCAGTCGGGGCTTGGAACGCGAGTGTTCCAGTTACACTCTCCCCTTGTTTCAACTCGGTATCGAAAAATAATAAAGAAATCTTTAAAGTACTTTTTCAAGTAGGGAGTATATAGAGATAGAAACACACCAATAAATCCTCCAAAAACCACCCTTAAAACGCCCACACCTATGGCTGTAATCAATGTGTATTTTGCCCCATACAATAATAGCCAATGCAATTCCTGGCCGTTTCGGTCGGTTCGGAAGATTTGCTCCACTGAAGGAGGAAACGGAGCTCTCCCCATAACATCGCCATTTTCATCTATAATCAGCGCCTCTTAATTGAAATCAGGCGGTCAATAAAGTGGATAGACATAGCTTGCGAGAACCAACAAAATGAGAATGGCAGCCCCGATGGTTGTTTTCTTATAGATTCTTAAAGGCTGACACTCTCCTTTCCTTTGTAAAACTTCAAGACCAGGTAGCTGATGATTTACTCCACAATTCACATTTTTCCCCATTATACAACAATTCACCCATTAGAAAAACCACGGGTACGGTTCTGATGTGGCTCCCTAGAGCCATCAGAACCGTACCCGTGGTTCCTAATATTCAACTAACCATTCACGATTTCTTGCCCAGGCTGAAGGATCTCTACACCTTCGATATCAACTGTTTCCGGATATTTAATGCCTGCTCCTGTATTCAGACACACGACATGTTCATCCTCTTGAATCCATCCTTGTTCACGCAGGATTCGAGCTGCTGCGAATGTGGCCGCGCCTTCTGGACAAATAAAGTTTCCTTCTAAAGAAGCCACCTGCTTTTGTGCCTTAGAGAGGTCCTCTTCGGAAATGGCAATCGCACAGCCTTCTGTTGCATAAAGGCTCTCAAGCACTAAAAAATCTCCTAACGCTTTCGGGACATTAATTCCGAAGGCAGATGTACTAGAATTCTCAAAGAATACAGATTCCTTTTCACACTTTTTCCAGGCTTCCACAATCGGCGCACAGCCTTCTGCTTGTACAGCAACTAAACGAGGAAGCTTGCCTTCTTCAATCCAGCCTAATTGCAGCATTTCCAGGATTGCCTTATAAATGCCGATAATCCCGACACCGCCGCCAGTTGGGTATAGGATCACATCGGGAACCTTCCAGCCAAATTGTTCGACAATTTCGTAGCCCATCGTCTTTTTCCCTTCAATCCGATAGGGTTCCTTCAGGGTCGAGGCGTCGTACACACCATGATTTTGCACAAGACTGGCAACAACTTTCCCTGCATCACTGATCAAACCGTTAATTAAATGCAAGTCACCACCAGCAATATTGACCTCCTTACGGGTAATTTTCGGAGCATCCAAAGGCATAACAATCGTCGCCTTAATGTTTGCCTTTGCGGCATAAAGTGCCCAGGCAGCCCATGCATTTCCGTTTGTCGGCATGGCTAATTGTTGTACGCCCAGCTCCTTCGCCTTTGAGATTCCAACGCTTGCCCCTCTAGTTTTAAAAGAGCCTGTAGGGATGATCCCTTCGTCCTTTATGTATAAATGCTGAATGCCATACTCCGCACCAAGAGACGGAAGCTTCTCCAAAGGCGTCATGCCTTCACCAAGCGTCACGACATTTTCCTCTTTATGTACAGGAAGCAATTCATGATAACGCCATAAGCTATTCGTTCGAGTAGAAATATCTTTTTGTGATACCTCTGCTTTCACTTTTTCCAGATCATAACGCACCAATAAGGGTGAGCCGCATTTACATAATTGCTGAACCTTATACTCCTCGTAGGTCTTGTCACATTTTGGACACTCTAAATGTGATATGTAGCTATAGTTTGTCATGTTTCTCCCCCCCTGTAAAATAAAGAAAACCATTAAACTTCTAAAAAAAATGGCAGTCTTTGTTTGTGCAAGCTTCTAATATATATAAATATTCTAACAATTAAATCTTAATCCTATTTTTCCGATTAATCAACTATGAATTATGATTTCCTCTATCCGAAAATAGGAATGAAACCCTCCATTAATTATTACTTTCATTAAGTGCAGTTCCTAAATAGGCTCTATTGGATGAAAGACCTGACATACAATATGTATTGAAATTTAAATATAAAAATTTCACTAGGAGGTCCTCGTTTAGACTGTTGATCACTACATCTGCACCGCACTCTACTGCTTTATCTAATCGTTCCGAAGAAATATCTACCGCAAAAATTTGTGATTCCCCTGCTGCTCTTGCGCTGGCTGATCCATTGGCAACCCGATTCCATGATGATAAGCATGCAAATCGCTTCCGCATATTCCCGCATAAGCAACTTGCACTTTTACCTGACCACTTGAAACAACTGGTTCCGGAACTTCTTCAACACGGACATCTTTTGCTCCATAAATAACGGCCGCTTTCATTTGATTCACCCCTATTTTTTTTTAAAAAGACTAAATGGATTGTATATGTCATTCTAGCAATTCTTCGCTTAACTCAAACAAGTCAATTATATTCCCTATAAAATTATTATACTATTAAGAATTATTCGTATACAAATGTATATAGAGTGAAATATTGCCAGAAATCCCCATTTTTATAATCATCTGTATAAACCATTACAAGAAATTTTTTCCTTTTTAAAAACAATCCTCGTAAAATGCTTTATACTACTATTAGAGAAAATGGGTAGTGTCAAAAGTTCTATGAAAACTCCTTAAGGGGTTAGGTTCCTTTCCACATATTGGGTGCGTCGGCCCCGCAACCGCTCTTGACAAACACGCCAATGGTTTGAGATTCCTTTATCAAGGGCGACGGGGACAAAAAGAAGGCATGCCAAATAGCCCTTGGTATTTCCATTTTAAACCATTGGCAAGTTCGGTTTGTCAAGAGTTCGCTTCGCCGGTTGCTAGTGGGTTCAAGGGCTCTGCTAAACAAAAAGTTAGACTGTTTGTTCAATGATCCAATCTTGAGCTAAACCTATTAATTTAGTCCAGCGTGCAGGCATATTCGGTCGCAGTAAGAGCTCTGGATTAACCACTGGCACATTACCTTCTAACGCTGAGTGAGGCCGTAAAAAGTTAAAGTAAGCCACAAAAAGCGTCACAAACGAAACAGACCCATGTTCGGACCCAAACCCGTGTGTTGAGCGATAATTGCCCTTAAATGTGCGATTGAGTCTTTCAATCACTTGTTTGAGAGGCCTATACTCCTTTGATACAGGATCTTCATTGGTAAGCCCAATGACCTGAGTAATGTCAAAGTGAATATCATGCTGGGCGTAAAAGTGTTGGGCTAAGAGATATATCGGATTGCCGTCCACCACAAATGTAAGATCTTCCGGAATCTCTTTAAATTTCATTAGGACATCATCAATGGCACGGATTGCTGTCGCTGTATCTCGATTTGCTGACACTGGATAAGACAGAATGATCTTTTTTACCGCATCAAAGAAGAAGAACAAGTAATGCCAACGACCTTGAACCCTAATATAGGTTTCGTCCCCACAGAACTGATCAGAAAGCTCGTAGGGATAGTGGTCTACGTAAGGTTTAAGGATTAATGCAACTGCGTTCTCGTAATTTAAAATGCTTTGATGCGATATAGAAACACCATGGATATCTTTCATGAGTGCAGCTGTCTTCCGGGCCGAAAGGCCATAGTTAACGTGATAGGTTAAAATAAGCCCCAATGTATGTGGCGACACATAAAGCCTGGCCAAGTCAACCTTTGGTTTCTTAGGAGAAGCCTTTGACAATGGCTGAAAATCAATGTGGAACTGCCGGAAGATATATCTTAATTTAAAGGCTTGTGGATCCTTTTTAAACTGTTTCTTCTCTTTCGCAGACATGCCATTCAGTTTCTGCTGGTAGTAGGAACAGTCATTATTTTTACACTTGTACACGTCAAAGTCTTTTCGCTCTTTGACTTTCTCAAGGGTCCTAGAACAATGAGGACACTTCAAAATAGCCTCCTTCGAATAGCGATTTTTATCATTGAAAAGACAGGCACACACCTTACATTGAAACTGTCCTTTGCCTCCATTATTGGCATAAAGATAATCCGCTGGAGCACCACACTGCGGACATTTCATTGACTTGGGCACACATGCCTTTGTATTCGAACGCCTTTGAACAGGTTTTAGTTGTTTACCGTTCTTCTCCAGGTATTCGGTTAGGAGGCTTCGGTAATCAAGTTTCTGAATGGTTTCGATGATCGGAAGATCATCCACCTGGAGTTTACGATAAGGTTTATTTACAGGTTTTTCCTCAGGCTTTTCAAACATCCCCTTCCCAATAAGAAGGGTAAGTAATGTTCGAATTATTTGTTCTTGGTACTTAATAAAAGTTAATAAATAGGTTATAATTTGAGGGTACAACTTGTCACTTCCTTAATCTAGGTTGTTGGGTGTGTGGTAACCTCAATTATCCTTAGATTTCAGGGGGTGGCAATTTTTTTGCTTATAAAGCCCTCTATCTAGGTATTTTATAGCCTATTTCTTATAAAAGTTTTTACAATACGAGAAAATGAATAAGGGGAAATATATGAATTATTACGGTAGAGTAATAGCAGGTTTCATTGTGCTGGATTTGTACTTGAACTTGGGAATTGCAAAGTCAAGTTCATTTTTCCTGCAGGTTTTATTAGTCCTATTGTTTTTTCCATTATTGAAGGGAATATTAAGGCTAACGAAGGTAAAAGACTATAAAAATATCGGAATCACCTTTCATCCAAAGTGGTGGAGAAATACGGTAATGGGATTTATGATTGGTTTTTCATTTTGGTTGATAAAGTACATGCTCGTATTTTTATTTGACGGATTTGAAATGATGGTGGCTAAGTCAGTCCCAGAAATAATCATGTCTCTTTTGATGGTGATGCTAACATTTTTAGTCGGGTCATTTTTAAATGACATTATCATCCGAGGCTATGTATTTGGCCATTTAAAAGAGAAAATTCCTTTGAAATGGGTGTTTATTATTTCCCTTCTACTTTACGCCCTAGACGACTCTTGGAATGAAGGGTTCAGTATACCCAACACCCTATTTTCTGTTATCCTAGGACTATCTTTAACTTATGCAATTTATAAAACTGGTTCAATTTGGGCGAACACCGGTATTCATTGGGGGCTTAACGTCTGCTATGGCATATTTAACGGAACCCTCGGCAGTTCAGGTGGAGGAATCATCATAACTACGTACGAATCACAATCTATGCTTATAGAAATCATTAGTTACGCGGTACCTTTGTTCATGTTTTTGTTTATATATTTGCTGCGAAATAAATTTGTACGATATAACGGCTAGGATTACCTCTAGCCGTTTTTCCCTAATTTGGGTCAGACCCCTTCGCGTTGAAGCTTTAGCAAATTGGTAGTCTGAACCCCTAAGGATCGTGGTGCCCGCACCTTCTACTCCATCTCTGAAAACGACCAGTCTTCATGATGGAAGATTTTCAACAAATATCGTGCCCGCGTCCTGCCCACATAGATATCTGCTGGGCTGCACACATAGCGGTTTTTTCTTACTCCAATGATGAAGACCACGTCGGATTCCAGGCCTTTGAAGGATCGAATTGTACTGAACCGAATTCCGTACTGGTTTCCCTGTCCCATTTCCACAAGCGGCCACTGTCCGGAACCGATTCGATCTACATCTTTTAAACTGCTTTTATCCTTTCGATAGGTCGAGAGAATCGTAATCCGCTGCGGCGATAGTCCCTGGCTGATAAGGCGATTGAGCTCCTTTTCCACCAGTCTTCTCTCATCAGCATAGTCATTCCAGGCAAAATATTCAACCGGCTGCCCTCCTGACAGGCGGTAGCGCAGCTTTGTGTTGCCCATTAACGGCTGACACCACTCATTAATCTTTTGCGTGTTTCGCAGATTAATCGTCAACTTATGCTTAGACATACTGAAATCCTTCAAGGCATCCAAGCCATTGCCAAATAGATTTTGATGCTTATCGGCAAAAATATAAAAATACCCATCATCCTTGAGCATTTGGTCTAGGCACAAGTACCAGTTCTCCTGAAAGTCCTGACCCTCATCCACAATAATCGCATCGAATTTCTCGTCATTTTCCTTGAGGCTATACAAATCGAACATCAAATTCGGCAAGGTTTCCTTATAAAATTCATTGGCATCCTCAGGCTCGATTAAATCATAGCCATGCTCTTCTAGGGTCATGTACAGAACATCATGGAAGTTCGATGCTGTAATCAGCTCGTGGTGTGCATGCTTATGGAAAACACTGACCAAATGCTTATTGTAACAGGTTAATAGAACTCGGTTTCCTTGATCAGCCAGATCGAGTGCTTTTTTCATCGCAATAAAGGTTTTCCCCGTACCAGCTGCCCCGAAGAATATTTTACGATGATCTTCCTCCGTTTCTTCCAATATCCGTTCCTGTTCTTCTGTTAAAATAATCGCGGCCTGCTGATTAAGTCGGTCCAGCTGGTCATCCAGCGTGGAAAAAATCCGAAATGACGGCGACAGAACTTTTGTAATCAGCTGCTTGGTTGCTTCGACAGGCGTTCGCTGATCGATGTGTGAGAACAGTCCTTGAACCATACTCTGCAAATCCTCCAGGTCTGTCGAGGTCCAGCAGCTATTCTCATCCAAATCCTCAGGCAAGATGCCTGCCTTTCTTGTTGTATCGGGAAAGCAGAGTGCATACCTGAACTTTAACGGATACTCTTTTTGGCTGCTTAATTCCTTATAGCGGTTCAATATGGCAAACATGGCATCGCGTGCCTGCTTAAGCGGGTCCTTGGAAAGCGGTGTAAAGTGGCCATTTTTAAATTCCTGCCAGATGCCATTACCATACGAGACCTCCCCCTCTTTCACTTCCACCACGACAAACCCGTAATTTGGATTGACGATGACAAAATCCGCCTCTCTCAACCCATAGGGGCGCCCCCTCCAGAATGGTCATCAAAAAAATAACCCGCATTCGCGGGTATAACACATCTTGCCTTTACAAACTATCAACAGCATCATCTACGATTTGTTTCTGTTGCTGAATAATCTCGATTGCTTGGTCGGAGACACTGCTTAATTCTTGTTACAACTGTTTAGATGACTGTGAATCCCCTTCCTGAACTTCCTGATAAATTTCCTCGACCAGTTCTCTTCTCCTGTGTCCAATCCCGCGTAATTCATCACCCAACTGTTCCAGCTTTTTGAAATCCATGACTGCACCTCCATATATATATATTTACTTGTACCTTTTCCAAATGTAAAAAAACAATGCACTGGAGCTTTGTAATGGTTCTCATTAGTTTACATAATATTATTATAGATTCTACATCTTTAATTATTTCTATTACAAAATATATTTCTTAAGTCGTCAATATTGTGTATATTCAATTGACGATTACAACATATCCACCTTATAATTTAATTTGTGACAACCTCTTTTATATTTTCTACGGCTACTTAGAATCCCCTTCTCTTTTGAAAACGATTACAAAAGGAGTGTTAATTAATGAAGAAACGTATAAATCCAGCATTAGTACCAAACTTAGAAATGTTTCCAGAACTCGATTTACGTCCAGAATTATTACCAGCAATCAGAGAGGGCTCCGATCAAATGAGACCCCCTGCCCCAGTAGATGAATCCATTTCAGTATCAGATGAAGTAATTGCAGGACCAGACGGAAATCCATTGCCATTAAGGATTTACCGCCCTAAATCTACTAATGAAGTCTTACCCGCCTTGTTATGGATCCATGGCGGAGGTTATATTTTGGGGTCCTATAATGATGATGATGATCTTTGTATGAGTTATGTCAAAGAGGCAAATTGTGTGGTCTTTTCTGTAGACTATCGTTTAGCGCCTGAACATCCCTATCCAGCACCCATTGAGGATTGTTATTTAGCATTGAAATGGATGGCGGATAACGCAGATTCCTTAAACATCAATCGTGATCAAATCGGCGTTGCCGGTGCGAGTGCTGGCGGCGGTCTAACTGCAGCCTTAACTCTATTAGCCCGCGACCGGCAATATCCTTCGATCTGTTTCCAAATGCCGCTCTATCCAATGATTGATGACCGGAATAATACCCCTTCCGCAAATGAGATCACAGAAGGGATGATTTGGAATCAAAAGACAAATGAAGCCGGCTGGAGAATGTATTTAGGAGATTTATATGGGACGGATAACATTCCTTCCTATGCTGCTCCTGCCCGTGCAGAGGATTATAGTAATCTACCTTACACCTATACTTGCGTTGGTCAATTAGACCCATTCCGCAGTGAAACATTAACCTATGTATCTAAACTTGCGGAAGCTGGAGTCGATGTCGAATTTCATTTATATCCTGGGGCGTATCATGGATTCGAAGGTATTAGCCCTGATGCAGACCTATCAATTCGCGCTAAGAACGAATATATCCAAGCAGTAAAGAATGGATTTAAAAGAGTTGCGAAGGTAGAGGCTTAATCTATTTAAAAAACAAACCCTCACAATAAGCAAATTGTGAGGGTTTTCAGCTCCACGGGGACGGTTCTAATGGTTCCGTAGAATCACCACTAGAACCGTCCCCCTGGTCCCTTTGGTTCCCCTCAAACCAGTTTTTGTCCGCAGTTTGGACAGAAGTTGGCTCCTTGGTTTTTTGTACCGCAATTGGGGCAGAAGTTGGGACGCTTTTTGCTTTCTGTTGACGCTGGTGCTGGAGTCTCTGGTGCTGCCGGCGCTGGAGGTGCGGGTTGGTTTTGGCTCTGCTGATTCATTCCGTTCATCATTTTGCCCGCGATGTTCATTCCCATCATCATTCCGGCCAAATCCGATGCCGCCCCGCCGCCGCTCATTTTCCCTGAAGCCATGCCATCAGTTAACTCGATTTGCTGGTAGCGGTCAACATCGCTGACCATACCATGCGAAGCATTTTTGGTAATTCGGTCTTGAATTTCTTTTGGATAGCTGAAGCTCATCACATTAAATCCGGTCACCGAGATGCCGCTTTTTAACATTTGCATATCCAAATCATCCTGAATCCCTTTGGAAATATCGAAGGAATTAGCCTGTAAATTGAACATATCCTTTCCTTCTTTTGTAATCCATTTCATCAAAAGCTGGTCTAGGACAGCGGTGATGCGAATTTTGACATCCTCCACCAAGTATCTCTCGCGGACGCCGGCAATTTGATCAATTAACGCAATATAATCTGACACTTTAAAATGAAACGTTCCGTTTGCCCGGATCGGCATCCCGCCCGGAAGCCCTGGTGCCGGAATATTAATCGCGTTTTGCGTACCCCATTTCACAACAAATTCCTTCGTATTCACAAACAGTACTTCCACCCGCATGCCGCTGTTGAAGCCGAATTTGAATCCCTTTAAGGTCGATAAAAAGGGAATGATTTGCGATTCAATATCATATTCACCTTCATCTTGGAATACCCCTTCAATTTTTCCATTGTTAAAAAAGATGGCATCCTGGCCGGGGCGAATAATTAACCGGCTCCCCTTTTTGATTTCAGTATTGCTCCATTTATAGAAAATCATATCATCGCGAAATTCCTGCCATTCTACTACGTTTGCAAATTGATTTTTAAAAAAAGACATCAGTCATCTACTCCCTTACACCTTATTAAAACTTACCTCTGCTGCCGCTATGCGAATGTCCGCCCCCGGTGATTCCGCCGCCACCGCCGCTTCTTGTATTATTGGACGGTTTTCTTTGCCTTGTCACGGTTTGATGGGTAAAGTTATCATACTGTCCTATTACTCTGGATTTATCATGATCCATGTAAGTTTGGCTATTGACCGTGACTCTTCCGCCGGAGCGATAGGCCATGACGCTGACCACGATACCTGCCACAACAAGGGAGGCGATTAATTGAAACCACCATTGAAAAAAGATGTTTTCCCCACCCGTGCCCGTTTCATAGCTATTCTGCCCAACATAACCGCCACCGGTTCCGTAATCAGTGTATCCATCGGAGCCACTAGTTGGCTCTTGGCCCATGTATTCATACGAACTATTTAAAAACTGCGAAAACGCTTGAAAATAATGTCCAGCCGATAAATCAGGAGTAATTTGCTCGCGAATTATATCAAGCCTTTCATCATTCAAATATTGCTCGGCTTTTTTAAACCCAGCCAAGTAGATATCCCGCTCTCCCATATCAATCGCTAGGATTGCGGTATTTCCATGGGGTTGGTCATAGCCGGGGGCATTTTCATCATAGAAATCCTCGACATACTGGACAATGTCCTTCCCATCGGTCCCATTCAAGGTGAGAATGATAAAAGCTGTTTCCCGCTGTCCTCCCAATTCCGCTGCCAAAGCCTGCAGTTCCGCCGCTTCCTCTTCCGTCAGCAACTGAGCCTGATCATAAATATAATGCGTCGAATCAAATTCTTGCGCTTTCACAGTCTGAGAGAACCCAAATGGGAGCACCAGCCCGAGAATCATTAATAAGAGCAGCAGGCATTGTTTTCGAAAATAACTCACACTCACCAAAAGCCACCTCCCATAAAATAGGCGACACATTTCAACGCGAAGAAGGTGCCCATGGCAATACCGCTAAACCACGAAGCCACTTTCCCCTTGCTGATCGGCGGTTTGCCGACAACTTTGCCACTTTGTCCATTCATCGCAAATATATAATTACAATAGTTGTAATCATAGCTGACCATCCATACAGGCAAAAGCACATAATCGCTTTTTTGGTTTTTTATATTAATCTGCTTATCCCTTATCCTGATAGAATGATAGCCTCCTAATGTCGACTGGACATAGGATTCAATATAATCGCTGATTTTGTCTTTCGCCCGTGGGAGCAGCTCATCGTCACTATAATTGTATTTTTCCGCCAGATAACCAGCCAAATACGGTGTTTTAAAATCCTTTAATTGCTCGTACGGGAATGGCTCTAATTTATCCATTAATTCATCATTCATTTGTTCCGATGCATCAACAGGAATCTTGACATAATCAAGGGTAATATCACGAAAAACATCATAATATTTTGTTTCTGTATAGATATAATCCCCTTGAGTGTAGGTCCTGACCCTTGTACCTGTTGCATTGACCTGCACCTTGCTGTTTAAATCATACAGCCAAAAAGGGACATACATTCCTGTTATACTTTTGATTCGATCACCATTCATGAAGCCTTTCGGGGTAAGCAACCCCTTTCTGCACCATTTTTGAAACGCCGTTATGGCCTGTTCCTTACTAATCGTAAAAGGAATGACTTTTGATGGTGCCATATCACCTGATAATCGGTCGGCGATCACAACTCCGGCACCGCAGAAGCTGCAATGGGTCGCCGCTGTTTCCGCGTCTGTTATGAGAACGGCTCCGCAATTTTCACAATGGTACTCCTTAGCCTCATCCTCTGAAAATCGCAGTGATTTCAATTCTTCTGGATAATTTTCAATATTTTCATGCCGGCCGCAAGCTTCACAGGATAACTCTCCTGAATTGGCATCAAAGCTCATATCACTCCCGCAGCCGGGGCATTTATAATGAAGGATCATGTTCCCCTCGCCCCTTTTTCGTACAAATAAAAATGGCCACAGACCATTTTGCTTTCAGGATTTTCTTGCGCGCTCCCACTCTTCCACTTCTTTCACCAGTTTATCATGCATTTGCTTCAAATGCTTGGAGTTTTGTGATGACAAAAGGTGTGCTTGTTGAAGTTCCAATAATTTGGTTAGCAACATATCTTTTTTCTCCCGGAACTTCCTTGCGTCACCCTCACTGCCTGCCTCCAGCGCCTTGGCTGCATAGCGTTCCATTTTATCTATCTCATCGTGGCACTCATCCACCAGCCGTTTGGCCCGCTGTTCTTCTGCCATAACCAACGCTTTTTCTGCTTTTACTGTTCCTAAATCTTTGTTCAAATTCCGCACATACTGATCAATCATTTTCTCTGGGTCTTCTGACTTATCCAACAACTCACTGAGGTTGCTGGCCATAATTTCTTTGAATCTTGCCAAAATACTCATCCCAAGCCACTCCTTCGAAAAAACATCATACACAATATACTGTTTTAGTTTCAAAAAGTTTCACATTTACTTATGCAATCCTGCCAAAAGTATGCTAAATATGGACTAAGAGAAAGGTAACCTGCCACTAGTAAAAAGCGAACCCAATTCAAAGCTCAAATAAATAAAAAAAAACCGAACATGCAGCTACATGCTCGGCCAAAGACAGTTCCCTCATAGGGAGCAGCTTAGAGAAAAATTATCAATTACAGATACTGCCTGAATTTGCGCTATGTCTTCCTGGCAGTCCTAATCCTCTGAACCCCACGGGGACGGTTCTACTGGTTCTACTTCAGCTAATAAACTCGTTTCGCACCAACATAATATTTTGCCCAATACCCGCGATCCATTGGTTGAACGTCAATCCCACTTGAACTGGTTGCCGAAATAAACTGGTTGTTTCCAACGTAAAATCCAACATGTGAAATAGTTCCAGTTGTGTTAACGGCAAAGAAAACTAAGTCGCCAGGCTGTAGGCGGGAACGGTCTATGGTTGTCCCCGTTTGGAACAATCCCGCTGAAGTGTTACGGGGCATCTTGACACCATGCTGATTAAACATGTAATAGACAAAACCTGAACAATCAAACCCTTTTGGCGTCACTCCCCCCCACAAATACGGAACGCCGAGATAGTTAGTTGTGTCTTGTACCAGCTTCTTTTTAACGACTGCATGATTAATCGCCGTATTAGTTGCATCATTGATTTTGTAATCGGAAGACCATAGGCAGTTTGAAAACTTTTTATGGATTCCATCGTAGGGTTGTCATATCTTCCAGTCATGGCAGTTACGGAATAATACCCGAGGATTTGCAAGTTCCTTTGAGCAGCAGCCAATTCCTCATCAGTAGACGTGGCTGGCGCTGGCGTAGGTGTTGGGACGGACGGTGGAATTGTTAATACCTGCCCAACATTAATGAGGTCGCTCGTTATTTGGTTAGCTTGTTTTAATTGCAATACAGAAATGTTGGACCGCTTGGCAATGGCTGATAATGAATCCCCCGATACAACCGTATACTCCGTCCGTGAAGTTTTTGGCGGTTGAGACGGAAGAGAAGGAGCTGTTTCACCTGTTTGAGTTGCTGGAATGATTAAGGTTTGACCTATTTGCAGCATATCACTTTGTAATTGATTGGCCTTCCTTAAAGTATCAACATCTATTTTATATCTTGAAGATATGCCCCACACAGTATCGCCCGCTGCAACCGTATACTCCGTCCCTGAAGTTTTTGGCGGTTGAGACGGAACAGAAGCAGCTGTTTCACCCGTTTGAGTTCCTGGAATGATTAAGGTTTGACCTATTTGCAGCATATCACTTTGTAATTGATTGGCCTTCCTTAAAGTATCAACATCTATTTTATATCTTGAAGATATGCCCCACACAGTATCGCCCGCTGCGACACTATGGATAGAAGCAGTCTCCTTTTGGGGTGGCGGCTGTACACCTGTTTGGGCCTGTCCATTGTTTGGGGCTCCCTCCATGACCATTGGGATAATCAGCGTTTGACCAATAAAAGTTGCATCACTATACAGGTTATTAGCCTGCTTAATTCCCTCAACGGTCGTTCCATATTTTTTGGCGAGGACTGTTAAATAATCTCCTGTACCTACCGTATGAAATGCCCTTGGGATAATCAAAAGCTGATCGACCTTCAAAATGTCTGTACTTAACTGATTTGCTCTTTTTATATCATCAACTGTTATCCCGAATTTCTTGGATATTCCATATAACGTTTCTCCAATTGAAACGTGATAATAAATTGAGTCTGCATGTGCCATATGTGCAGGACTGTTACCTTTTGCATCCTCAGCATGGGCAGTAGAGGAATGGGCAGTTAACGGAATCGATGTAACAGCTACCCCTCCGAGAATCACCTTAATAACGGTTACTTTTAAATATGGGTACTTATCCCTCAGAATTTGCTTTGCCCAAGCAGTAATATTTTTGTTTTCCCTTGGCACGGTCCCTAATTCACTTGCAAACTCGGTTAATTGATCATCAAGGTATAGTATGAGTTCAAACTCATCCCGATTGGGGGCGATTTTGTTTATTTTATAGCTCTGTATGTTTTCCATATGCATCCTTCTCCTTTGCCTCACTCATTTTTTGTATATTCTTCTCGTAAAAAATTTGATTAACAACACCAAAGAGATTATTACCGAATTTTACCAAGCTGTCATATAGGACTAAAGGCTCAATACAGCCGCTTTACTTCGTATTCTGAATGAATATATTTTTTCTAGAGAAAATAGCAAAAGAATTTAAAAACTTGAGGTGGTTTCGTGGATATAAAACAATATGAACTAATCCCAGATGGTGGCGGATTTACGTTAGTTGTTCACCTTGACCAGCATTTGGAGGAGTTTTCGAATGAGTTTAAAACTCGTTCTGACAGAAAAACGACTCTTCAGGTAAAAATCCATGAATTAATTAGAGAAAAATTCCCATATATACATATTACAGCCGCAAGAGTAATGGTTGGATCATTCCTAATGACCACCATTTATTTCGGCCCAAACATTTTAAAAGCAGATGCGGAAACTTCAGCTCCCCGCCAAGTACAGCAATCAGGACAATACGATGTTTATAAGGTGCAGGCCGGTGACAGTTTATTCGGGATTGCAAAAAAATTTAATGTGACAGTAACGGATATTAAAACGGTAAACAAATTAACTTCCGACAATATCTATGTCGGACAGGTATTAAATTTGCCTTATTATACGTATACAGTCGTGGCTGGAGACACGCTGTACAGGATCGCAAGAAAGTTTAACATTACCGTGGACAGCGTTCGCCTCTATAATCAACTTTCGAGCGACTACCTTTCCATTGGGCAAAAAATAAAGATTCCACGTACCGGGGAGCAAACAACAGCTGTTACACAACCGGCCGTTACGCCTGCACCGACTCCGGCCCCAGCTCCAGCTCCGACTGTAGAAACCACCACTACTTATAAAGTAGCAGCTGGTGATACCTTATATCAAATAGCCAAAAAATTCACAACAACCGTGGATTCCATAAAAAAACTGAACAACTTATCATCTGATAACCTTTTTGTCGGACAAATGTTACGGGTGCCGCAAACACAAATCGTTCAGAGTACGGAGCCAGTGCAGACCGCACCATCTCCGGAAACATTCACAACCTATAATGTTGCAGCAGGCGACTCCTTGTTCCTGATCGCAAGACAATTTAACACAACAGTTGAACGCATCAAGGCTGCCAATAGTTTAGCAAGCGATGAGATTTATCTTGGCCAAAAACTGTCCATCCCGACAGGTACCACTGCAGCTGCTACTGATACAATCGCTCCTGTAGCTCCAATTATAAACTCGATTGGTGCCATTACCGCTGCCAACCAATCAAACTTATCCATCTCCGGGTCAACTGAAGCGAACGCAAATGTCACTTTGACGGTATCAGATGGAATGATTGCACCAAAAACGATTCAAATATGGATCGAGCCAACTATACTGAGTTCGTTCGGTTATTACGGGAAAAGATTCCAGCGTGGAAGGAAGTATCGGTTGCGGTTGCAGCCAATCCTAATGGCTGGACCACAGGCTGGCATGGCTCATATGATTACAACAGCTTGGCCAAGTATGCCGATTATTTAATGATTATGACATATGACGAAAGTTTTCCTGGAGGAGAAGCTGGCCCTGTTGCCAGCCAACCTTGGGTCGATAAATCAGTCCAATATGCTCTTAATCAAAAGGTTGCCGCTGATAAAATTGTTATTGGCATTGCTCAATATGGCCGCTTCTGGATTCAGGGCCAAACCTATGGGGGCTTTGGCATCCCTAACTGGCAGGTGGAGCAATTAATAAAGCAATATAATGGAAGTGTCATTTTTGATGAAGTGAGCAAAACACCAAAAGCGGTCATTACCATAAAAGCAGGAGACCCGAAACCTGTGGTAAGCGGAACTACCCTGGGGGCCGGCACTTATACTGTTTGGTACGAAAATGAAGAATCGATTAGGCAGAAGCTTTTACTGGTGGCCAAATATAACCTGCGAGGTGTTGGAAATTGGAGTATCGGCCAGGAGAACAAAGAAGTTTGGAACAGCTACACGACCACCTTGCCAACGAAAGTAGCTGTAACACAGGATCCTGCAGAACCAGCGTCAGCAGTTCCCAGCTACCAATCGCATACAGTTGTTTCCGGTGATACATTGTACTCACTGGCCAATCACTACAAAACAACCGTAAATATAATAGAAGAAATGAACAATTTGACAACAGACAATCTTTATATTGGTCAGATTTTAAAATTGCCTGCTCCAACTGTTACAAGTACAGCACCAGCAGGATCCTCCTTCACCTATACGGTGGCAGCAGGAGATTCTCTATGGGCAATTGCCAATCGATATAACACATCGGTCACCGCCATAAAAGAGGAAAACCATTTACCTAGTGATTCAATTTATGTAGGTCAAACCTTGAAAATTAGGGTCAGTCACCCATCTAGTTAAAGCTTTTGCGAGTTGGGGGCCTGGCCCTTGACCCTTTGGCGTCGAAAAAATTAATCATATATTCATATTTATTTAAGATAAAGTTTATCTTAAAGGGCTAGATTAGAAGTAGTAACATGAAATTTAATATTAGGGGATCTTTATAGTGAGCGGTTTGATGGATATATTTTTACATCTCGATCAGCACTTGAGTCTTTATATGAATCAGTATGGAGTGCTTATTTATCTTATCCTGTTTATCATTGTTTTTTGTGAAACAGGCCTTGTCGTTATGCCTTTTCTACCGGGAGACTCTCTCATATTTGCAACCGGGGCCTTAGCTGCAGCGGGTTCAATTCAATTACTCCCGATTCACCTTATCTTTTGCCTTGCTGCGATTTCCGGTGATACAGTCAATTACGCCATTGGGCACTATTTACGGGACAAAGTTGCTAGGCGGGAAAGCATTCGTTTCATAAAGAAGGAATATCTGGACAGGACAACTGAGTTCTTTAATAGACACGGTTCTACTACCATTATCCTTGCGAGGTTCGTTCCGATTATCAGGACCTTTGCGCCTTTTGTGGCTGGAGTGGGGTCGATGCCATACAGAAAGTTTATATCATTTAACGCCATCGGTGGGATTCTTTGGGTTAGCATTGCCCTGTTTGCTGGCTTTTTCTTTGGGAATATACCAGTTGTAAAGGATAATTTCAGTATTGTAGTTCTAGGAATCGCCGTAGTTTCGCTGCTGCCTGTTGTTTTTACATTGATAAAAAATAAATTTTAACCCAAAAACATTTAGGGCCAATTCCCTATTGTCAGCCGTGTAATAAAAAATAGCGTTATTCCATCAAGGAATAACGCTATTTTTTTCACTCAATCAAACTAGGAAGGCAGAACTACCTCTACCTCAGTCCCAGCTCCTTCTTTACTTTTGATGCTGATTTCCCCTTTGTGCAACTTCATAATCCGTTGAGCAATATGAAGGCCCAAACCGGAGCCTCCGGTTTCCCGGCTTCTTGCTTTGTCCACACGGTAAAACCGTTCAAAAATATTCTCTATTTCTTCCGGGGGTATACCGATTCCATAATCTTTTACTCGAATAATCGCATGGTGATTTCTTTTTTCTAGGAAAACATCAATTTTATCATGACTATATTTAATCGCATTATCGAGCAGGATAATAATCACCTGCTTAATCTTTAATTCATCCCCATTAATCAATACTGATGGTTCCTCGAAGTGAAGATGAACCTCACGTTTATACACATCTTTCATCTGTTTTAAAATGTATTGACATAACGAAACGAGATTGACACAACTCATTTCCAATTCCATTTCTCTCTCTAAGGATGCCACCTCCAAAAAGGTTTCGGTCATTTTTTGAATCCTGGTAGCCTCTAAGTGAATCGCTTGGATGGCTTCCTCTACCATCTCTTTATCTTCAAGCCCGTGCCGTCTTAATAAATTGGCATAACTCTTAATAACCGTTAACGGTGTCTTCAATTCATGAGAGGCATCCGATACAAACTGAGATTGCTTTTCAAAATTTTCCTCTAACCGATCAATCATCCGGTTAAACGTATTGGCTAATGTTTGAAGTTCATCCTTTGTTTCATTATGAATATTGATTTTCTTCGGAACACCACTTTTTTCAATGTCTTCCATCGTATTGATCATGTTCGAAATTGGCCGCATAATAATATTCGACAGCCATCTGCCGCTAAGTAATGACAATAGAACGGCTAAAAGCGTGCTGACTCCAAGAATCCACACAAGGATATCTTTCCTCGTTTCCAGGCCTTCTAGTTCTTCTCCCAGCTCCATACTTCCATTTAGCTGTGGAATATCTTTTATGGGCACCCGAACAATGAGCACTTGCTTTTCCTTTTCTTCTATCCTTAATGTCCGTCTCTCAGCTTCTTGCTTATTAACAAATTTCCCGTTGACTTTCTTGGATAGTTCCGTTTCGTTTGTTACCTCATAAAGGACCTGTCCATCATGCTTTATGAGACGAATATAAGAATGAGCGGTTAAATTATTTTTTAATACCCTTTCGATTTCTACAGGCTGATCATTGTTACGAATGTTTTGGATGATGTCGCTAGCCTTTTGAATCGCCAAATCTTCTTCCATATTAACGGTTGATTTCATAAATAAAATAAACACGACGATATTAATCAATATTAATATTAGGAGCATCCAGGCCGTTGTTAACAAATTAATTTTTTGTGTGATCCTCATCCGTTTTCTCCTTAATGGTATAGCCGATGCCTCTTACTGTCGTAATCAAGGGAGAAGAAAAGTCCTCTTCTATTTTTTTACGTAAGTGCCGGATGAACACGTCAATAACATTCGTTTCGCCCTGATAATCGTAGCCCCAAACGTTGAGAAGGATATTTTCTCTTGTTACCACTTTATTTTTATTCAAAATTAAATACACCAATAGGTCATATTCCTTGGGCGTTAAGGTAATGGAAATACCGGCTCTTGTAACCTCGCGGGTATCACTGTTAATGACAATATCTTCTATAGAAAGAGTGGAACCATCCCCGACCTCACCAATTTTCGAATAATGGCGGAGACAGGAACGAATTCTGGCTAATAATTCTTCAATTTCAAATGGTTTGGTCACGTAGTCATTCGCACCTTGATCAAGCCCGGCAACCTTATCAAAAGTGGTATTTCGAGCAGTTAGAAGAATCACAGGAATGTCTTCTTTTTCCTTTCTTATTCTCCTTAACACCTCGATACCGCTTAATTTAGGCAGCATGACATCCAAAAGGATTAAGTCGATGTCCGAATGTAAGGCCGTTTCCAGTCCGTCCTTTCCATTATGCTCGACTGTCACTTTGTATCCTTCATATTCTAGCTCCATCTTTAAGACACGGGCAATTTGAAATTCGTCTTCTACCACTAATATATGAGTTTTCAACTATATTCCCCCCGCAGGATCTTCATACAATCACTCTACCATTAAAATGAAATCAATTCTTTTTTTAATGGAATCTTAATGTTTTTTTCATAGCCTGTTTAGGTTTCTCTTTTATAGTTAAGGTACCCGTCTAGGGTCAAAAGTACTTTCATATAAGGAGATAATAATGAATTACAATTTATTTAAGTCCATTAATCATTTAGCAGGTCATCATCCTTTTTTAGATAGTTTGATGGCTAGCGTCACGAACTACGCGTTGATCATCTTTGCCATTGTTTTGCTTCTCATTTGGTTTTTTGGAAATGATCAGTATAAGAGAACGGTCGTTTACGCTGGTATTACCGGTGTCCTAGGATTGTTCATAAACTTCGTCATTGGGCATCTCTATTTTGAACACCGTCCGTTTGTTACCCATCATGTCAATTTATTAGTTGAACATGCAGCAGACGCCTCGTTTCCTAGTGACCATACTACCGGGGCCTTCGCTCTGGCCCTATCCGTCCTTTTTGTTCATCGAAAAATAGGAATCGGGATGCTCTTGTTTGCCATCTTAACAGGTTTTTCCCGGATTTATGTCGGGCATCATTATCCATTTGATATCTTAGGCAGCATCATCGTATCGTTAATTATTAGTACCATTGTATACAAGCTGAGCCCAAATCTTGAGCCAATTGCCAATGGTATTATAAACCTATATAACCGAATCCCGCTTGTTCCGAAAACCTCTGCAGGGCAAAACAGCAAAAATCTATAATTCATACCAAAAACACTGGCTGCAGCATAGCCAGTGTTTTTGTGTTCTCCTTTTATATCACCTTGTACAGGTAAATTTTATAATAAGCATCCTTTGAATGAAAAAGTTTTTGCAATTGGAGCTGATTGTCCTTTGCATTTTGTATCGGAACAGCTGATAGGAGATATTCTCCTCCCATCTCTTTAAATTCTTTAGTATTTAAATCCAAGTAATGGATGACCTTCGAGGAATGTTTAGAAAATAGATAGTTTTTCCCTAATTCATTAACAAAGAAATAACAACGGCCGCCCCATTGATGAAAGTAGCCTTCCAACGATTTATTTTTCGCCAGCTCCGGCGCAATGATTTTCCGAAATTGATGTTTATAGGACAACGGGTAAAAGTTATTGTACGTATCCAACGTAAACAGCCCATTATACTGGGCAATTGCTGGATGCATGCCGATGCTTGTGACCCGGTAATCCTGTACTGGCCTGCCAATAAACTTCTTAATATCCTCGAATTCTTTGACTGCGTAAAACTCTCCGAATGAAGGGTCATGTTGATACCAGATTTGTTCGTTTGAAGGTATCAAAACACCCAACTGCAACAGGGAAAAAACAACCGCTGCGATGCGCCATTTTTTATGATAGTTCCATAGAATTTGCAGTGATAGTGCAAATAAAACATATATAATCATCGGACGCAAATATTGATAGCGAGAAAAATTAAACGTACTTAAAATACTGATTTTTTGCTTCAATGGCACCTAGCCGTCATACCACCAGAAGGCATACCAGGCTGATAGCAGAAAGTTAGCAAGGTGCAGCCAGATAAATAGCTTATTCCTGAAACCGCTGATAATTGCTTTGCAGTTTCCGGCAAAACCTCTTCTTCGTTGTAACACGGAACAACGATGGTTAAGATTGGCCCTATCATAAGAATAACTCCCTTACTTTCTGATTTTACGGTTAGTGTCTATAATTCCTTTACTAATTCATCCACAGTGACACAGGTGAATCCCTTTGTTTTCACTGTTTTTAAAACATCCTTTAACGCATCTATCGTATTTCTAGGAGCATCCAGCTTTGCCCCCGGTGTATCGCCGCAGTCATGCAGCAGGATGACGTCCCCGCCTTTTATATTACATAGACGGTTTTTAATCTTTTCACTGCCGCCAGAGGTTCGCCAATCCTCGGCCATAATCGACCAAAGAATAATCTTGTATTTACTTCTTTTGACAAAATCAAAAAGATTGAGCATTCCCCAT
This sequence comes from Neobacillus sp. B24, assembly GCF_055381825.1. NCBI lineage: Bacteria > Bacillati > Bacillota > Bacilli > Caryophanales > Bacillaceae > Neobacillus > Neobacillus sp. B24. Next base: position 2,984,453 of record NZ_AP035777.1, read on the forward strand.
GGCGGACGATAATAAATAGGTCTGACCCCAGTGATATGTTCAATAATTTTCGCAGTATCTTCTAGCCCCTTGCGAACTTTCCATGGGGACATAAACCAGTTCGAATGATGAACAAAATTATGGATCCCAATTAAATGGCCCTCTTGGTGCATTCGCCGGATGATTCCAGGATGCTTTTCCGCTTTAGCGCCGACCACAAAAAAGGTCGCCTTCACTTCATTTTGCTTCAATAAATCAAGCAGAATGGGGGTGTACATCGGGTCCGGGCCGTCATCAAAGGAAAAAGCAATCTTAGCTGACTCACTCCCTCTTTTAAATACCTTCATCCCTAAACCCCGTGAAAGAATATAGGGGATAACGGTGTATAATAAAATGAACAAGATGATAGCAGAAAAAATGTAAATCATACTCTTTACTCACCTCATTTACTTTTTTCACGGACATTCTTCCTCATACAAATCTATGCTCTAGCCAGCCGGTAAACTTTCGACTGTTCACCCTGACTTGCAGGAACATGAGATTTTTGTTCAAGAATTCCGTTCACGATTTCTGCGATTCTGGTGGGCCCTTCGACCTCAATTCCCTGTTGATAAGCATCGATAGAGTGTTCCCATTGATTCATTTTTATAGGGTCGTTTAAAATACTCAGCATTTCCAGTTCAAATGAGTTTTTTGGATTAAGCTGAAAAACCAAGCCTTTTTTGGTTAAATACCGCAGGTTGATTTCTTCTTGTCCTGGGAGAACGGATTGAACAAAAACAGGTAGCCTTTTTTGCAGCACTTCACTAATCGTGACGCCGCCTGGTTTTGTCACTATGGCATCCATCTTTTCATACAATTGATTCATTTCAGCTCTGGATGAAATGTATGGGAGGGGTTTGATATGATCCGCATTCCATGATTGGATTTCATCATATAGTTTCTGATTGTTTCCGCAAAGGACGAAGAAATCAAATGGGGAGCATGGCTTCGATCTTTCCAAGAGCTTGACAATCCCTCCCAAACCATTATTTCCACCTGAGATTAATAATTTTGGCCTGCCCCCTTGATTTTTCTGCTTAGTGCTTTTGGTGATTTCCTGATGGACTGCAATACCAGTAACGAACATCCTATGTTCAGGTATTCTGTACTTTTTACTAAAGTCTTGTTTTACGTCCTGGCTTGGAAGGAAGTGATAGTCTATGTCATCTTTCCCCCAAACATTGTTGATAAAGAAATCCGTGTATACATTCGCGACCGGAATATCACATCTTCTCTTTCTTTTTAACTGACTGAGAAGGTAGGATGGAAAACCATGTGTACAAACAATGAGATCAGGCTTCTCTTCCATTAACAGCTTCTCCATCTTTTTCAAAAGGAAATAATGATACCATTTAAAGGAATGGTCATTAGCTGATGGCGCGTAGAAAAATTTCTTATATGCAAGGTCATAGGTTTCTGGTGCATAGCGAATCCACTTTAAATACCCGGTCGTAATCATTTTCTCAAGCTGTGGATTTGCATAGCTTAATAGATCCACTTTTTTCATGATGATTCCATTTAATTGCTGTTTCACAATATCCATTACTGCCTCAGCAACTTGATGATGCCCTGAGCGCATTTGCAAGAATGGTAAGAACAAAATCCTCTTCATCTTCATTTCATCTCCTGTTCTGTAGGAAACTATGACGTGATTACTACCCTATTAATCTAACACCTAATTTTTTTAAACCTTTTATTTTCATCAATTTTTAATGAAAGTGACAGGATATTTTTAGGTTCGGAGAGGAAATAAGAAAAAAGCTGCACCAAGTTTTTATTGGGTGCAGCTCTTTTCATAAAGCTTTTCTTTTTTTAATAAAATTCACCAACACAAAAAGTAAGAATACTAGGAAAAAGACCAGTCCAAAATAGGGAATATACTTTGGATTAAGGTGAAAGGCACCTCCAGCATAATAACCGGCTAAAATAAACGGTATTGTCCATAAAACTATTCCTACAAAAGATGAAAGGAGGAAGTCCAAAAGTGAAATTTTGTTCATCCCTGCAAAGTAGGGACTGATTTGCCGGATACCAGGCATGTAAAAACCGAATATAATCGTTTTACGGACATTTTTTAAATATTTATTATTTACCTTTTCCCAGCGTTCTTCTGTAATGCCAACATATTTCCCGTATTTTAGGATAAAAGGACTGCCTATATATTTTCCTACAAAATAGGCTGACAGCATGCCGATAAAAGCTCCAAAAAACGCCGACAAGCAGGCCGGAATAAACGCCAGACTGCGCTCGTCAACCAATACACCAATCAAGAATAACAAAGATTCCTCCGGTGCAGGAATACCCACGATCCCACAAAATAAAAACAGAAAAATCACCAGATAGCCATACATATTAAGATAGTGCAAAAGAGTATCAGTATTCATAACTCCTCCTTACTCACAAGAACGCCACGGGAACCGTCCCCTTGGTTCCCGAGGTTCTTTCCAAGTCTGATCATTTCAAACAAAAGGAAGTTGAAGAATATCCAAACACCGCCATAGACGTAACCTCCAACAACATCACTTGGAAGTACAGTGTTTGATTCAATATTTACAAGGGCTAAGCCAATTAATAGGATGATGACAAATATTGGGCCAAAGATAATGGCGAAATGCTTTTTAGTATGACGAATTAGCAAAAATAAGCAGGTTCCATAAATAATGATCAAAACTGTAGCATGAAAATCAGGAAAATTGGCTGAATGAAATTTCCCGACAAATCCCGTGGATTGAAGATAAGCAAATGCCTTCAAAACGGTATCATGAAAGGGTTTGGCACCTGCTAATATGACTCCAAGCAACAAATATTCAAGACCTCTGTTTCGGCGATTGCTCCAAACTTTGATCATGGTTACTGCTAGGATCGAACCAAATGCGATCTTGGTTTGAAATACGATAAACACGGTCATCCAACTCATATCAACAACAGAATGAATTAAGTATTTCGTCACTTCATTAAACTGAGTAAACTCATCAGCCAAATAATCCTGTGCCATACTCAGCATCAATGTAACCAAACCAACTAATAGCAGCGTGAGGACAATGAGAATTACCTCCGTTGCACGAAGGGTTTTTAGTTTTAGCATTAAAGCATTTAAAAAATGGACAATAAATGATTTGATTTGAACTTTATAATAACGGAAAGCAAAATAGCCAATTAAAACGATGGCGATAACAATAATGAAGACGATAAAATATTTACTAGCAGCATGATGGAAACTCTCCCATTTTGGACCTAATACTTTCCCCAAAGTAATAAAACAAACGCCCCATAAAAAAGCCCCTGAATACGCAGGGATGATAAATTTCCGGAAAGGCATCCTAGAACTGCCAGAAATATAACCCGTGAAATGTCTAATGCCTGGGATGAAATAAGCAAAAATTAGCAATTTGCTGCCGGACCGCTCAAACCAAGCGGACGTTTTTTTATACCTTTCAGGTCCCATGTGAATAAACTTTCCGTATTTCTCGATCAGTTTATATCCTCCTGCTTTCCCAATCCAATAGGTTATCGTAATTCCCGCACCTCCTGAAAGAAAAACAATCAAGAGCGCTAGGAGGTAATTCATTTTACCCTGATAAACAAAGTATCCAGTATAGCTCATTAAAAACTCACCCGAAATAGGAAGGGCCATGAGTTCTAAGAAAATCCCGATGAATAATATGAGATAACTATGTTGTTCAAATAATGATAGTAAGAATGACATATAAATGCCCCCATTTTTTTAAAAGAGGCCTACAATGTATATCGGCCTCACCATTAGGATATCACTTGGAATAAATTAATAAGCCTTCTTAATCAATTCTTAATGGTTTATTAAGGGAACGCAAAGGATTGTTTAGGAATAGCTTAAGTAATTTCCAAAAAATCAAACGTGAAAGGCCTGACTTAGAAATGAAGTCAGGCCTTTCACCGTAATTTCCATAGTCCTGATGCAGAAAAAAGAAAGGCAGTGCAGAAGCCTTTCCAAACCATCATATATTTTCCAGCAAGACAAAATGCAGTTATAAAAATCGAGTTACTAAGTTAACAATTACAGGACCAATTAGAACAATAAACAATGTTGGAAAGATAAAAAGCACCATTGGGATCAGCATTTTCACCGGTGCTTTCATCGCCTTTTCTTTCGCGGTGAATCGTTGCTTTTCTCTTATACGCTGTGTCTGGGTTCTTAGTACCCTACTCATTCCGATTCCCCATATGCCATTCACCCTAACTATTGTATAAATTCCCATGTCTTACATTTATTTTCTCCAGGAGAGTAAGGATTACCCTAAAATCACCTCTGTTTATTCCACAATAACCCGAATAGAATTCCCAAATTAACCATTAGATTTCCTGTTATCCCTAAAAAATAATCCAGTATGACAATTTATTTGATTTTTGTCGTTTTTTAAGTAATAACCATCAAAATTCAACTAAATGTAACCTGATAGTTAAAAACATGAAACCTAATTATGTGATAATGACTACTCATGGGGTTGTAAAAAATCGATTTTATAAAGATAATAGTTTACGAAGTTTCACATAATAGGCGGTGCTTAAATTGTCACGGAAGAAAAAGAAAAGAATTAGGTGGGGTAGAGTGTTTGGGGCTCTTATTCTATCAGGTATCTTTGTGGTTGGTATTTATACGATAGTTCAATACATAGAAGGAAAAGTCAAAGTGCTTAACGAGCCGCTTAAAAAAGTAGAAGGAAAACATACTTTTAAAGGTGCAAAAACAAAAAATAAGCTAGAACCAATAAATGTCCTTTTATTAGGAAGTGATTCGCGGGGAGAAAAACAAGCGCGAACGGACACGATTATGATTGCCCATTATGATCCGCAAAATAATGCATTTAAACTGGTTTCGTTAATGCGTGATATGCTTGTTACTGTCCCAGACCATGGCCAGCAAAAACTAAATGCTGCTTATTCTTTTGGTGGACCTGAATTACTGAGGCAAACCATCAAAGAGAATTTCGATCTGGATATACATTACTATGCCATTGTTGATTTTCAAGGGTTTGAAAAAGCAATCGATGTCCTAGTTCCAAACGGAATGGAAGTCGACGTTCCCTATGAGATGTCCTATGGCATTGGAATGACAATCAATGAAGGTAAGCAAAAGCTTCATGGGAAAGAACTATTGGGATATGTCCGGTTCCGTCACGACCGGTTAAGTGATTTCGGACGAATCCAACGTCAGCAAGAAGTCATTTCCAAATTAAAAGAAGAAGCACTTGGTCCAGAAAGCATTATCAAACTTCCAGAACTAGTAGGTCTATTAAATAAATACTTAGATACCGATATCGATAGTTCCACCCTTATGAGTGTTGGAAAAGATCTTCTCACCAATAAAAGCAGTACTGTAGAAACATTACGCATCCCCGAGGATGGCAGTTTTGAAAACAAACGGTATGAAGGGCTTGGTGAAGTCTTAGAAGTAGACTTTGCTCAAAATAAAGAGGCACTTTCTACTTTTATAGAAGGACAAGGAACGGCACAAACACAAGAATAATTCCGCTAATCCCGAAAAAATGCCCGCCAAGACATTGGTCTTAGCGGGCAAAAGTTTTTCTGCAATGACCACCAGAAGAAGCACTCTGGTTCTAATAGTTTTTTATCAGCATTTTATCTATTCCACGAACTGTATCATATGAATCTACTAGTTTCTCCGGTACCAGAGTTCTGCCAAATTCCCAGGCATTCTCTTCAATTTGAGCTAGGAGCTCCGCTTTTTCTTCCTCCCCGCCATACAGTAAGGTCCTTAAACTATGTTTGTTTTTCTTAAAATCCAAATAATAGCCGAGCTGATGATAAAGAATGAGCTTAACACAGTCTTCATCACTCTGGTTAATTTTAAAGTTGATATTCGCTATGTATCCATTGATTTGCAGATAGTTAAACTTAATCGTATTGGTCGAAACGTTATAACTCATCGGTGCAGGTAATGTATTGTTTATTTCATAATTAATATCCAATTTGTACTCTTCTAAAGTATTTTTTATAATCTCTTCAATATCCCATATATAAAGCAACTAACGATCCCCCCTTCCTCTCATTATTTTTAAGAAAAGCAACAACAAAGTAAATCCTGCTTTATACCTATGTCAGAACATTTGGCCCTTTCCGTTTTTCTATTCCAAGCAAAAAAATGATGGGCCGCCAGCCCATCATTTCCCTGAGGTATTCAAAAGATCACCATATCTATTTGGCAGTAAAGGCACGAATCTCGTCAATGGCACGATTGAAGAAATCCTGCAGTTTTTGTAAAAATGACTGCCCTTCATCTGAATGCAAGAAAGTGTTCACTTTTTCTGCTGTTTCACTAACCTGGTTCTTTACCCCGTTCCAGTCAATGTCCATACCCTTCAGTTTGTTGAAGAAATCTACTAACGTATCTAACTCTTCATTTGTTAACGTAATTCCAAGCTCGGTGGCCGCTTGTTGAATGATTTCCCGGATGTCAGCCTCTGTTTTTGGATCCTTTTGGGCAATTTCATCTTTGACTTTTCCCATCAGAGCAGCGGCTTTGTCACCTCCAATGGAATCACCAAGCTGTGCGGTTTTCACCATTTCTTCATTCGCCGCTTGTTTTACTTCTTCAGGAATTTGTTGGTTCGTTGTTGTTTCATAGGCTTTCATGATTCCTGTCAAAGCCGCTGTACCTGATACAGAATAGGGTGCGGTAATCTTGATGGTAGCATCCTTTACTCCTGCTGTCATCAACGCATTAATGTACATGTCATCCGTCACCCAGGTTATATTGTTACTTTCAACCTTTAAGCCGGAATCCTTCGCGTCAATTGTGATACTTGCTGACGAAATCGCTTTGTTCCCTATTTGTGCCTTTGGTATATATTCTCCTAAATATTCATGCTCTTCTTGATTGGATACAGTAATACTCTGTACCGTTTCCGGTACCCCTAATTCTTTCAACATATCAGTTTTTTGCTGTGCTGAAAGGTTTTCACCTAGTGTCACAATGACATCTCCTTCTGATGCATCTGCAAAACAAAGCGAAGGAATAGAAAAAAGCATCGCTATAGCAAGAAACATTGCCTTTAAATTCGGTTTCAAAAAAAAGACCTCCTTTTTCCCATTTGTAGCTTCGCTGGGAAGTGAATGCCGCTTTTTCATAAGAGCATTATTTTATAAAAAACAACTCCTGAAAATGTGGCTTTGCATTATCATAACACTGGAGGCTTCTGATTTCATGATAAGAAAAGATAACATTTATGCTGATTCCGTTAAGATTCTTTCATGCTAGATAAAAATGTTACAACCTTTCGTTAAATCACAAAAACTCTTAAAAAATATGACGACAGTATTGCAAGTACATGTTAGTGTATTCTTTTTGTAAAGAAAAAAACTGCCGTAGCATCATCTAAAAACCATACTGATTGAAAAGAGGATCCTGTAAAGATAACGAGTTCCGTGAGGGTCCACACTTATGGATTGGGGAGCAGGTTATTAATCACTGGGCTTGAAAATAGGCGGAGAAATTCCTCTTATTTTGGAAATAGCACTGAAAATAGCAAAATTAGACGGAGAGATTCCGCCTATTGGCTCAAAAAACATGAAAAGGGGGGATTTTCCTTTGCATAACCGGAAATCCGAGACCGTCGATTAAGTTGTAGTTTAGTCGCCTTCTAAGCCCTATTTCACATACTTTGTGAATTTTATTGAGTTTTTTCACAATCTTTCATGATTTTTTTGGTCTTTTCGCGTTCCAAGGCCTTCTGTTTTTCCTAATTTCCCTAATTTGGGCAGACGGGGGCCATCACCCGATTTTCGCATTTTTTGTAACGGTAAAAGGGCTTGATGGGTTCGGCTAATTTCTTTACCATAATTTTTAAATTGATGACCATGGCCGTCAATTTGGACGCAATCCTTAATGGTTCCCTTCCTCGTGTTCTTGGCTTCCTGAGTCCATGATGGTTGGCAGCTTCATGATTCGTCCTTTCCACATCATACCTGGCCCTTAATGCATGCTTTCCAGCTTCGGTTTGGTTAAAGGACTTCGCTTGTTCCATGAGTTCATAATAATCACTGATAAAGATAGACCGGCCGTCTTTATTCGTCGTACATTGTTGAAACAACGGGCAGGGTTTACACGCTTCTCCGAATTTAAATTGATACCCTTGCGCCTTGTTATTTCGTACTTTTTTAGAAGTCGAGTTCCCCAGCGGACAAGTGACTTCATCCAATTCAGTGTCATAGACAAACCAATCGTTTTCCAACAATCCCGTTGGATTTGTACTTCTTTGTATGGGGGCGCTCAGTAAGATCTGCATCTCTGTTATTTTCTGGCGATTTTCACCTGTACCATAAGCCGTGTCACCGATGACATGTTTCGGTGCCACACCATGGCGATTAATCATTTCCTCCACCATCGGGACAAGACGGTCCCCATCCCATTCGTTGCCTGGAATGGGTTCCGCATTTAAGATTAATCCGTGCTCCCTTGACTCCAAGACTTGGATTTTATCTCCGGTAAACTTCTTTGATTTCGTTTTGTGTCCACTCCGGATTTCTGGATCATAGGCACTTCGGATACGGTCTTGTGGTTTTTCTTTTTTCGATAATTCTTGGTAGTGGAGTGGTTCCTGTCCAGTACCTTCAGGTTTATTTGAAACCATCGGTTTCGTGTTCTCTTGTAAAATTTGATAGAGGGTCGCTTGAAGCTCCAAACAACGAAGCTGCTGCTCCGCTTTTTTCCATGTCCAAAATAAGGGGTGTACCCTTTCACTTTCTAGCCAATGTAATAGGCTGTAGGCTTCCACCGCCAGGCGGCTAAATAATACCAATCGATCCTTTTCAGTTGTTCGATCTGATAGCCGTTTCAGGAAGCTTTTGAGGGGACAGTCCTGTAAAAGATGGGTATATAACTTCGGATATGTACGTTTGATGTGTTGGATAAGTTGAAGGATCCCTTGCTGGATTAAACGGTATGCCCCCACCTTGGCAATGTTGGCGTAGGTATGAAAAGAATCGATAAGCCAACGGTCATCTTCTTTCCCCCATAGCCCTTTCGCCAAAGCCTGGGAAAGAATATGATGATGGCACGCATCAAAAAGGTCAGAACCCATGCGGTCTCGGTCGAGCCCCAAGGTACTATGATCGAATCCGTTAAAAGCTACAGGTACTCCGAAAAAACGTTTTAAATCCATACGATAAAGGATGGCCTCTTCCATTTCACGATCAGAGTAATTGTGATAGCGTTGAGCAAAATGAATCTTTAATTTTAATGAAGGGGCAAAAGGACGTTGCCCATTTGAGGAATATAAGGGCGCACAGAGTTCATCTGCAAAGGAAAAGTCAACCACTTGTTCCACTCGGCTCCAGAAAGGATGGGGAGGAACTGAAGCGAAGACTTCATAATCTGATAAGGTTAACTGGCCAAATGTTTTATATTGAATGTGCGCCATCACAATCACTCCATACATAAGATATATCTTAATTTTATCGTACATATGGAGTGGAGTGATAATAAAATAATAGAATTTAGAAAAGTATGTGAAAAAGGTATTTGTCGTGAGTTAATCGACGGTCTCAATCCTCCCCTTATTCACCCCGAAACGAGCTCCATTCTGAATTTAACCGGAAAATCTCCGCCTATATATCACTGGTCATCAATTAGAATCCGATATTCTATAGAACTTCTCTTTTAGGAGAACTGTTAACCAGCTTTAACTCTCCAGTTTTGGGGATTAATTCACTAACGTTTTCATCCCATTTTGATTCGGTTTTCTCCTCCGCGACATATTCCTTAAAGGAGCAGTTAAAGAGTTTTCGAGCCACTCGCCCTTTATGACCGATGAGGTTGAACCAGTTTTGCCCGATATAAAGTGGATTGGTTAAGATGTTATCAACGATGAAGGATATACGGTCTTTTTCTTCATCGGAATCAAATTTTGTTTTAGAAGAAAGAGCCAGGATCATATAGTTTGAAGACTGATCCAATTCCAATAATTGCAGATGATAGTTTCCACGCTGCTTTTGATTGAAATCCATTAGAACGGTTCCGATACTTTTTTCAACATCGATTTCATATTTACTTGCATCTTTCCAGGTCGTTAAGCGAGAATCAAAAATAGACAGTGTTAGTATATAATAGGCCGCAAACTTATTAGGATCAAATGCTTCATTAACAACACTCTTTTCATCTTCCGGTACAACGATAAACTTTTTATAATTAGCAAAGAAATTTTCAATCATTCGTCTACCTTCTTTCGAACTTAGATTAATAGATGAACCACCTTGCACTTGTCTCTTTCTACCTGCATGTACTTTCGAAAACTTCTCTCGTAATTTGTCAAAAAATTCGGATGACTCTTTTTTATAGTATATATTCCCTGATAAAAGCCAAAAATCCTGCCACTTACTTCAAAAATCTACATCATTCACTCATTTTAATCAAAAAGTCCTATTAGCCTGCCAGAAAATCCATTCAAGACAAATAAGAAAACATCTGCCGCATTTTGTGGGCAGATGTTTTGGAAAATCTATTTTAGTTCGACTGTATAAGTAAATTTATCGCCCCTTGCAATGGAAGTGGTGTATTCAATCACCGCAGCTTGGTCATACGCGACACGTTCCAACATCAGGCATGGTGAATCCTCTATGATATTTAACATATCTGCTTCCACCTTGTTTGCGCTAACCGCTTTAAAACTTTCCAGGGCACTTGAAATATTCATGTTATACTTGGAGCGAAATATCTCGTACATTGGGGTTTGCTCCAATTCTTCACGCGTAAGGTTTGGAAAATATTTCACTGGAATATAAGAGGTTTCGTATAACATGGGATCATCGTCTGCAAGCCTAACACGAATAATTTTATAAAATTCATCTTCTACATCTAAATACATGACTTTGGCAATTTTTTTATCACCATGAATTTTTTCAAAAGAAACAACTTGTGTAGACGGTTGTTTACCCGCTTTCTTCATCTCCTCTGAAAAACTATAAAATTTCAGCAGACTTTGACGATGTGTTTTTGGTGTAACATAAGTCCCCTTACCATGAACTTTATAAATATACCCTTCCTTTTCCAACTCCTGCATGGTTTGCCTTACGGTCGTACGGCTGACCTGATAGGAGTGACATAATTCTCGTTCGGACGGAAGCTGATTATTTTCCTTAAACTCACCAGAATTGATTTTTTCAATGATTGTATCCATCAATTGATAGTATAAGGGAATCCGTGAATCAATCGTGAACATGGCTTACTCCTTATATGGTATCTTTGTTACTACCAGTAATATTTTTTTAAATACTAAACCACTTCTGTATGGCTATTTTGAAACTGAACAACCTCTTTCAAAGAAGGAACATAACTCGCGCCGCCGATTCTTAACGTGGCTAATGCACCACAAGCATTGGCAAACCTAAGAAGCTCTTCTCCACGTTTGTTTTGTAAAAAGCCTGATATTAATCCCGCATTAAATGAGTCACCAGCACCGGTCGTATCGATTGGGTTTACTTTATATCCTTCAGCACTTATGAAGTCGGCATTATGACCAAATAAAACCGAACCATTTTTCCCTCTTTTTATGGCTACCGTTCCACGCTTTTCGGGCAGACAGGTCGGTACATCAGTTATATTATCAATATTTAAAATGCTAAATAATTCTTCTTCACTCGGAATAAATAAATCGGTAAACTCCAGTAATTCCAATAAATCTTCTCGATACCATTGATTGTTTGGATCCCAACCAGTGTCAAAGGATGTACTGACCTGATGTTTGTGAGCCTCTGCAAAAATTTCCTTCCATTGCAGTCTGGCATCTTCCTGTAGATAATATGAACCAAAATGAATGTGATCGGCCATATCATATAAATTTTCCGGCAAATACTCCTTCGTCAATTTTGAAATGGCACCCATGTATGTGATCAATGCTCGGTCCTTTGGGGTTGTTAACGACAGAGTGACTCCGGTTTTTAATCCAGGATCGACAGTTATATAATCGGTATGAACCCCTTTATCCCTCAGTTGTTCGATACAAAAATGACCGAATGGATCATCTCCTACCACCCCAACAAAATAGACCTGGTGACCAAGCCCCGCTAAGACACATGCCGTTATCGCCGAGGATGAACCTAATACCTGTTCAAAATGATCGACCAACTTTTCCCTATTCCATTCTGGAGTGATATTTTCCCCTGAGAAAATTAAATCTACATTCAATTCTCCTAAAATAAAAATGTTTTTCTCCATAAGCCGATTCTCCTATTATTTTTTATTAAGGATGAAAATTGATGAGTCTAGTTAAAATATTGCGGCAGATAATCTTGATGCGCGTCCAACAATTCCTTTGCCAGCTTTTTTGCTGCATCCTCGGTTCTGATGGAACCATCAGCTAGCAGCGCCTCCACAAATAGTGAAAATTCTCCTGTAAGTGCTGCCTCTACCGTTAAATCAACAACATTCAGCCTCTTTCTAATAAAAGATGCTCCTATCTCAGGGAAGTCTGCCAAAAATAGCGGTTTAAAACCACTGGCAGCAGCAACAGCAGGAAGCTCTAGCACTGCATGTTTGGGGAGGTTCGGAATGGCCCCATTATTGGGTAAATTAACAGAAAAGACTTTTCTTTCATCACGATACAGCGAATGTAAAATGTCAACAAGCTGCTCATGCTCCCCCTCTGACCGCTCAAACAGATGCTCATTTATATTTCTTTTTCCGGCAGCGATTTCATGCATGGCTTCATAAACCTGGTCTCCATCTGCGATCACATTTTCAAAAGAGATGGCATCCACACCCAGTTTCTTTCCATAATAATCACCGCTGCTAAACCGCTCAGGAAAGAATTCAACGACGTGCCGGTCCAAAACGGCCGGAAATAAGCCAAACCTTTCAAAAAATGACCAAGAAAACGGGTTGTCACTGTAATGCGGGTTGCCACTTTTTGTGGCTTTACCCTTTACTTGCCGATGAAATTCTTCCAGCAGCAATGGCTTTGCGTCTTCACCATTCACCCTGATATCATATAGAAAGGTTAAATGGTTTAACCCCACACCAAGGGATTTAAGATCCGACAATTCCCTGCCCAAGAATCTGGCCAAGTAGTGCTCTACATGGATAACGCCATGGCAGAGCCCGATTACATTCATATCTAGCTGCTTATGGATGGCCGCACAGATCGCGGTCATCGGATTCGAATAGTTAAAGAAAAGAGCATTCGGGCATAATTCTTTAACATCCTTGGCAATCTCGAGCATGACGGGAATCATTCTTTGCGCCCGGGAAATCCCTCCAGGCATGGTGGTGTCCCCCACCGGTTGATAGATGCCATATTTTCGGGGGATAAAGACATCCGCCTCCCAAGCTCTTCTTCCGCCTACCGCGATGGTGGTTACCACCACATCTGCACCGGGGAGCAAATCCTTGCGATTCGTTGAAGCATGGATCTCGATTTCCGCCCCTTTAGCAGAAACCATTTTTTTGACAAGCTTTGTAATAGAATCCAATGCTGCTTCATCAATATCCACTAGCCCGATTTCCAGAGACGGGAACGTGTCCCGAGAATTAATGAAATCGGCAATTAAGCCTTGGGTAAAAACAGAACTGCCGGCACCAATCAGCACAATTTTTCTTTTCTTCATTTCTTCACTTCCTGTCTTATTTCATCCCAGTCATCGTCATACCTTTAATGAATTGGCGCTGGAACAGTAGAAATACAATGACAACCGGAATCATGATTAACACACCGGCAGACATGACCACGTTATAGTTCACAACATGTTGTCCATTAAAGAAGACCAAGGCCAGCGGAACAGTCATTTTTTCCAAATCGTTTAGGACAATTAATGGCCATAAATAATCATTCCAGGCAGCCATGAAAGTAAAAATACCGACAGCAGACAAGGCTGGCTTAATTTGCGGCAGTATCAAGCTCCAAAATGTCCTGAATTCCCCAGCCCCGTCAATCCTTGCCGCTTCAATTAAATCATTGGGAATGGACTCAATAAATTGCTTTGCTAGGAAAATACCAAAACCGCTGATAACGTTTGGAATAATCAGGGCTAGTATATTATTTATTAACCCTAAATCAGAAACGATTAAATATCGGGGAATCATAATGACCTGAAAGGGAACCATCATGGTGGCCAATATTAATAAGAAGGAAAACTTCTGCCCTCTAAATTTGAATTTTGCAAAAATATAGCCCGCAAGTGCACTTGTAAACAATGTGGACACTGTGATAACTGTAGAAGATATTAAACTATTAACCAGCCATCTTAAGAAAGGTGCATCATTTAACACCGTCTTGTAGCCTTCTAGTGAAATTTCTTTAGGAAAAATATTGGTTTGTCCCGAAAGAATTTCATGATTCCCTTTCAAGGAAGACAGAACCATCCAAAGGTATGGGATAAACATGATGACAGCACCAATAAAAACAGCCACAAACAAAATAATATATGGAATATCCAGTTTCTTCTTCATAATGCGCCCCCTAATATTCCCACTGTGATTTTCCTAATTTCAACTGAATAATCGTGATAATCAGGATGATGACAAACAGCACTGTTGCGATGGCTGATGCGTACCCCATATTCATATAAGTAAAAGCGTGATCATAGATACCTAAAGCTAGGACACGCGTTTCATTCTGAGGTTCACCGTTCGTTAAAATTTGGAACTGAGGGAACATTTGGAAATAGGAAAGACAAGTCATAATCGTGACAAAAAGAGTAGTTCTGCTCAACAGTGGAACCGTAATATTCCAAAAGATTTTCCAGCGATTGGCGCCATCCAATTCCGCTGCCTCATAAAACATTTTCGGAATAGAATCTAACCCTGCCATAAATAGAACGATATTAAAGCCCATATCCGCCCAGAGGGTCATCGCAATAATCGAGTACATGGCGATCGATGGATCCGTGAGCCAATCGACACCAGGCATGTGCAAAGCATTTAGCATGACATTGAAAAGGCCTGTATCTTTATTAAACATCGTCGACCATACCACTGCTGAACCCGCTAAAGGAGCAATACAAGGCAGAAAGTAAACAGTTCTAAATAGATTACGAAACAGCTTACTTCTGATTCGATTGATCCCGATTGCAATCATTAACGTAAAAATGATATTGGCAGGAACCGCAATAATGACAAATTTAAAGGTATTCCAAAAAGACTTTGTAAAGACATCGTCTTTTAAGAGATTCATATAATTCTCTAATCCGATAAACGGAGAACTTTCCTGCAGTGGATTATATTGATAAAAGGACAAAACCAATCCCCAAACGATTGGGATGGCAGAGAAAACTAAGAAAACAATCATAATCGGTGTTAAAGAAAAGAAAACAAAGCGGTTCTGATTCTTAATTTGGGATGATTTCTTACTTTTCTTTTCCTTAACCTCTATAGATGTATCAGTTACTGTTGTTTCAGGAATTGATGACATCGCTGTCCCCCCCTTGCTTACTTTAATCGCCAACTCTTTTCAAACTAATCAACAACATTTTTCGGTATAAAAGGAGGGGGTTGTCCCCCCTTTTATACCGATGCTGGGTAATGCTAATGATTCCCTACCACAATACTATTGCTTAGCCAGCATTTGATTGATAGTGGTTTCGATTTTCTTTAAACCGTCTTCAACGGAAACTTTATCAGCAGCAATCAATTGGAAGTTATCATTAATGGTTTTCTTTAAGAAATCTGTATCAACATTTCCAATAAACTGTCCATTTGGAAGGACATCGATGGAAGCTTTCATTTCCGGCAACGCCTTCAAAAATTCTGGATCCTCAGCAGCCTCTTTGTTGGCAGGGATTGTAAATGTTGTAATATTGAAATATTTAGCATTTTCCTTTTCTGTCATATATCGAATGAATTTCCATGCTTCCTCTTGATGTTCACTGCTTTTTGCGACAATTTCCCCCCAGCCGGATTCAGCTGCAAAATATGGAGGATTTTCCGTAAATGAAGGCATCGGAATATATTCCACCTTCTCAATTTTATAATTTTCTTTTCCAGCCGCAATCGACCAAGGGCCTCTTAAGACCATTGCCGCCTTATTCTTGAAAAATAAATCAGATGTATCTTCTTTTCCGCCAAAGTCACGGAAGTTTGTCACCTTATAATCGGTTACGAATTTTTTAAGTTCTTCCATAGCCTTTACAGCTTCTGGACTAGAAAAATCAACTTTTTTGTCATCTGCCCAGTATTCCCCTTTTTGTTGAAGAATTAGAGACAAAAATGTAAAGGTGATACTATCATTGTTAATGAAGTCAAAACCTTTTACTTTGATTTTTCCGTCTTCTGTTACTGTCAATTTTTGGGAGGTTGTTACAAACTCATCCCAAGTTTTTGGATACTCTAGTCCTGCTTCCTTGAACATGTCAGGGTTTGCTAGTACACCGCCATTTTCAATGTTATATTCATGTGGAATTCCATAAGGCACTCCGTCACGGGTGTAGGCACCTAAAGCAGGTTCATAGAAACCGGATGTTACCCAATCCTTCATATCATCAGGTACAGGAGACAGCAAATTATTTTTCGTATATTGTGGTACCCAGTTACCAAATACTTGAGCGATATCTGGTGGATTTTTAGACGCATAAGCTGCTTTTAATTTTTGAATAAACGCATCATACGGAAAGATTTGCAATTTTATTTTTACATTTGGATTGGCTGCTTCGTAATCCTCGATAAACTTTTTATTTGCTTTCACAAACGCTGGACCATCATGGCTCCACCATGTCAACGTTACTTTACCGTCACTAGATCCCTTTTCAGATGAACCAGTTTCCTTACTGCTGCAGGCAGTCATTAGAAGTAGAAAAATCATGATCATAACCGAAACTACTTTAAAGTTTTTCACTGAATTCCCTCTTTTCTGTTTTTAATAGATTTGAATTCCCACCGGTTGATTCTTTACCTTAAATCACCAATAAACTCACGTTCGGCTTCAAATAATTCATTAAACATGTCTTTTATTTCTGCCAATGAACAAACGGCAGATGTAAGAGGGTCAATGGTCAAGGCATATAGAGCTTTTTCCTTGTCATTTTCCAGTACGGCCTGGACAGCTAATTCGAAAAACGCCATATTACTGCGGCACAATGCAGCCAGATGTTCAGGGAGTGTTCCAAAGTGAGTAGGCTGGATGCCATTCCGATCCACTAGACAGGCGACTTCAACAACTCCAGTAGACGGCAGGTTATCAATAAGCCCTTTATTCGCGACATTTCCATAGATTACTTGCGGGGTATTTTTGATCATCCCTTCAATAATCGTTGCCGCATATTCATGACTGGATTCCAGTTTAAGTTCGGTTTCACCTGACAAAATCTTTAAGATATTTTCATCATTTTCTTTTCTCCATGTCGGCCAGTTATTGGCATAAAACCCTGTCCCACCGTTATAACCTGTGCTGCAGTGTTGATCAATTAAATCCTGACGTTTTCGATAATAAGGGATATATTCGGAAAAATGTCCACTGGATTCCGATACAAAGCTGCCCAGATATTTCATAGCATCTAACCTCACGGGATCTTTTGCTAAGAGTCCTGGAATATTGGCAATCCTATCTTTTAGGACCGGATACATATCTTCACCCTTGTGATTTAACTCCAGGAACCAGGACATATGGTTAATGCCGGCTGCTTTCCATTTTAATTCTTCATAAGGGACATCCAAATAGCTTGCTAACTGTCTTGACGTATTTTGGATCGAGTGGCAAAGACCTACGACCGGAGTATCAGTCAATCGAGTCGTCGCAAGGGTTACCGCAGACATTGGGTTCGTGTAATTTAAGATGGTCGTTTCCGGACACAATTCGTTGATATCAGCGACGATATCTCTCCATGCGGGTAGTGTCCTTAGTGTTTTAAAAAGTCCGCCCGGTCCCAATGTATCCCCAATACATTGCTTTACACCATATTTTAGCGGTATTTCAAACTCATGTTTAACAGTTGATAATCCAGCAACCTCAATTTGATTAATAACGAAGTTGGATCCTGGCAAAACGTCTCTTCTATTGATAGAGGAAATGACAGTCCAGTCTTTTCCAGTAAGGGCTACAACCTTTTCTACTAGACGATGAGCAATTTCCAGACGTTTTTCATCAATATCTACTAATCCAATGACACCCTTATCCAAGCCTTCAATATTTAAAATATCAATCACAATATTGTGGGTGAAAAAGCTGCCTGCTCCAATAATAGTTATTTTTGTCATGGTAACGATCCTTTCCATTTTCTTTTTTGTCACAAAAAAGATTCATAGTTTAAGACTTTTTGTTTTTTAAAGGAAATACGGAAAATTCCGCAAAAAGTATGCCCTTCTTCCTGCCATTTTCTCCTCCTTTCCTGATTTGCTATTCTCAACTAATTTAGTTGGAAGGGCTTACAAAAATACTTTCCCATTCCTTCGTTCTATGAATGACCAAGGTGATTTCCCATCTTCGATAAGCGATCCAACCAGCCTTGATAGTAATGATGTCACTACCAGTTAATTGGCAAGGCTTACAAAAATATAGAATTACTAAACTGATATCGCATCCTTTACAGTCAACCTAACGAATAGTAGTGATGTCATTACCAGTTGTTTTAAGTATAGCATCAGTTTATTTTGTTATACAAATCTATTTATTCGACATTATTCGACATTGTCCGCGTTATTTAGCTTGTTTAGACAGGCACTTTAACTCATAATTTGTACTGCCTATATTTCCTCCAGATGGGTATTGCCTTCCATTGGCCCTTTCTTCGTAACAGCAAGTGCCCCCGCTGTATTGGCGTACATTACCGACTGACGGAACCCTATACCTTGGTTCATACAGGAAATAAACGTCCCTGCAAAACAATCACCCGCACCTGTGGGGTCGTTCTCTACTACTTTTAGCGGTTGAACAGAAAATCTAGTTTCCTTACTATAAGCGCGGCAACCCTTGCTTCCGTTCTTGACAACGATATGCTGCACTCCTTTTTCAAGCAGATTCGCCACCACTTCTTCTTCCTCAACCGGCCCAAAAAGAAGCTCAAGCTCGTCGCTTCCAGGCAGAAAAATATCACAATGAGATAAAACATATTCTAAGAACTCTTTCATGACAGAGTCTTGGAGGAGTTCCTTCCTTATATTTGGATCAAACGAAATTTTCGTGCCAGTTTTTTTACAGCAATCAATTGCTTTTCTCACTGCTTCGCGGAGCCCTTGAGTAAAGAGTGAAGATCCCATCACGTGAAAATAGTTACAATCTACGTAAGCGTCAAATAGAATCCACCTATTAACATATATAGTACCTGTGAGATAATCTCTTCAAATCAAGGTTTGAGGAGGTTTTCTATGTCCAAGAGAAATAATCTAGAATTGTATAAAGAATGGGAGCGGAGGATCGCCCTTTACAAGACGAGTGGTCTAACCCAATCCAAATGGTGTGAAATCAATGAAATAAGTATTCATCAGTTAAAGTATTGGCTTTATAAAATCGATAGTTCTGATTCAAGCCAAAAATCCAATAACAAGTGGATACCGATAGCATTAGAAGAATCTGATGAGCAACAAAATGAAACATTAAATATTAAAGTTGGTTCAGCATCCATCGAGGTTAAACCTGGCTTCAATCCAAAACTACTGGCGGAAGTAGTAAAGGCATTGAAATCAGTATGTTAAAAGAAGTTACGGTAGATCGTGTCTACCTCGCACGAGGTAGCACAGATTTACGGAAATCTATCGATGGATTGGCCGCTCTTGTAAAAGAAGAATTCGAACTAGATCCCTTTTCTTCAAGTCTATTTGTTTTTTGTAACCGGCAGCGGGACAAGTTAAAAATTCTTCAGTGGGAGCATAACGGCTTTTGGCTTTATTATCGCCGGCTGGAGAGAGGAAATTTTCATTGGCCATCTGAAAGTAATAGTACAGCTCCTTTGAAAATTAGTCCTCGACAATTGCGGTGGCTCCTCGATGGATTATCATTGGAACAAAAACATGCTCACCCTGTTGTAACGGCAAGAACAGTAATTTAAATAATGAAAAATCAGGGAATTCGCCCATTTTGTCGTATAATAAATTTATGAAAAAGACAGTGAATTCTACTACCCCAACCCCTACAATTGAAGAACTTCTGCAACGCTTGGAAATGCTGGAGAAGCAAAATGCAGAATTAGAGGCGAAGCTAAAAAAGCAGAGCTCGTTAGAGGCAAAATTAAAATGGACTGAAGAACAGCTTCGCCTTCTGCAGAAAAATAGATTCGGCTTTTCCAGCGAAAGAACTAACCCCGATCAATTGGAACTTTTCAATGAAGTCGAAAAAGAAGCCAATCCAGATTTGCCAGAACCTACTTTGGACTCCATTACCTATCAACGGCGCCGCAAAGTTAGCGGCCAACGTGAAATGATGTTAGAAAACTTGCCTGTGGAGACGATTGACTATCGTCTATCCCCTGAAGAGCAGGTTTGTTCGTGTTGTGGTGGAAACCTACATGAAATGAGTACGCAAGTACGCCAGGAACTGAAATACATTCCTGCGGAATTGAAAGTGGTCAAGCATATTCAACACATTTATTCTTGTCGCCATTGTGAGCGAGAGGAATTGGAAACTCCGATTGTAACAGCACCAATGCCTAGACCGGTTCATTCGGGAAGTTTAGCATCTCCATCTCTAATGGCACATATTATGAATCAAAAATATGTGGATGGGCTGCCATTATATCGCCAAGAAAAGCAATTTTCCAGATTGGGGGTACCGTTATCACGCCAAACTCTTGCCAATTGGATGATTCACGGGGCCAGCCGGTGGTTGAGTCCACTTTATGATCGCATGCATCAACTTCTTTTGGAAAAGGATATTTTGCATGCGGACGAATCGACTCTGCAGGTACTTCACGAACCCGGTCGGCCAGCCACGTCAAAATCATATCTCTGGCTCTACCGCACTGGAAAGGAAGGACCTTCAATCATCCTTTACGATTATCAGGAAACTAGGTCAGGTAAAAATGCCGAGAAATTCCTGTCAGGGTTTAAAGGATATTTACAGGTTGATGGATACGCCGGGTACCATAAGGTACCTAATGTAAAACTAGTCGGTTGCATGGCCCATGCTCGACGTAAATTTGATGAGGCTTTAAAAGTATTGCCTTCTTCAAAGCGTCTGACATCAGGAGCAGCAGCAATAGAAGGTCTCCAATACTGTAACCAACTATATCGCATTGAGCGTGATCTAAAAGAATTATCCCATGCAGAACGATACGAAAAACGTTTAGAACGCAGCAAGCCGGTCTTGGATGCTTTTTTGTCATGGCTAAAAATACAGCAGCAACAAGCGTTACCAAAAAGTGCTTTAGGTCAGGCGGTAACTTACTGTCTTAATCAATGGGATAAATTAGTGGCATACCTAGAGGATGGACGTTTGGAGATTGATAATAATCGAAGTGAGCGTTCAATCAAGCCCTTTGTGATTGGAAGAAAAAACTTCTTATTCTCAAATACACCGAGAGGTGCAAGGGCTAGTGCAATTATTTATAGTATTGTGGAGACAGCAAAGGAAAATGGGTTAAATCCATATTGTTATCTTCGCTTTCTTTTTGGGAGGTTACCCAACATTGATCTAACAGATAAAAATGCCCTGGATAAAGTGCTGCCTTGGTCAACAACACTTCCAATTGTTTGTAGAGATTTTAAAAACTTACCTAAATAATAACGCGATCCCCGCCTGGTTCACAGGTGGGGATTATTTTACGCTTACCAATCTACAAAATCCTCTCCTTTAATATCATCTGGTCCGATTAGAGATGATGCCGAGTCATGAAGATGAAAGATGAAATCCCGATCCCCATCTTCCTTATAGGTTACAAAGGCAACACCGGTAGGCTTAAGAGGGGTTTTTTGAATAAATGAGACATCCACTCCGTCCTGCCTCAGTCTGCGGTAATTCAATTCCCCAAATGCATCGTTTCCGATTTTTGAAATAATACCGGCCGTACTTCCTGTTTTCGCTGCCTGATCAATAAAAATAGCAGGTGCTCCACTAGCAAACGGTCCAACGAATTCCCCCGTTTCATCAAACCTCTGTCCCACTTCCTTAGTCATGACTTCCACAAGGATTTCCCCGATGGTTAAAATATCTGCCATTCCTTGACCCTCCAATTTCTTTTTAAGGTCTTTTCCTATCAACATTCAAGTTTACTCTTTATGTACGAGGATTGTTCCGCTGCCATCACCTCCCTAAATAAAAGATTTTGTCTTGACTGACTCAGATAAGTTTTTTATCGAGGTTCCAGGGAGAAGCTTTGTTTTTAAGCGACTTACCTCTGGAAAAAGCGAGAAATCATTTTCAATCCGTTTTAAAAGAAGGCGGGCCGCTTTCTCGCCTATCTCCCCCATTGGTTGAACCACTGTTGCAATCGTTGGTGTCAACATTTGAAACACATCGGAATTGTCATACCCAAAAAAGGAAATATCCTCTCCAATAGAGATGCCATTTTCCGTGAAGTATTTCACTCCGGTCATGGTTGTTTCATAGTTGGTCGCAAAAATCGCTGTCGGTCTATTTTCCATATGCAATAGTTTTTCGTAGGCATCCATCCCGCTGCCTTTTCGATATTCCGCATATTCAATCAAGTTGTCATCTATCAAAATATCATAATCAGTTAGGGCTCTCTTATATCCTTTTAGGCGTTCGCGTGCGGTATACACATTTGTTGGACCCGCGATAATGCCGATCCTTCTATGTCCAAAAGCTATTAATTCCTCCATCGCTTTATAGGAACCGTTTACATTATCACATACAACAGCATCACATTTGACACCGTCAAGGAGTCGATCAATTAAAATAAGCGGAATTCCTTCCTCAACTATCTCTTTTACATGTTCATGCTCATCTGATACCGGCATCATGACAATGCCGTCTACACGTTTTTCTTTCAAAAATTGGAGTTTTTCCTTCTCTGTCT
Organism: Neobacillus sp. B24; assembly: GCF_055381825.1. Lineage (NCBI taxonomy): Bacteria > Bacillati > Bacillota > Bacilli > Caryophanales > Bacillaceae > Neobacillus > Neobacillus sp. B24. Next base: position 3,007,361 of record NZ_AP035777.1, read on the forward strand.
TAAGAGCATATCTGGCATTGCAGACAATAAGACTATAATTCTCCTGGTCTAATATTTCTTCCATCCCCTCAATAACTTGATTGGAAAAAATATCCGTAATACTTGGAACCAAAACGCCAATAGTATACGTTTTGTTTGTCTTTAGTCCCCTTGCCATTTGATTGACTTTGTAATCTAGCTGCCTAATCGCATCCTGGATTTTCTTCTCGTTCTCCTTTTTGACTCTATGACCATTTAGATACCGAGAAATCGTACCAATTGAAATCCCGGATACACGCGATACATCCTTAATAGTGGCCACTTCATTTCACCACGACTCTCTCGATTTGAAACGTTTCAATATAATAATCAAAAAAATTGAAACGTTTACAAAATCTATTATGATAATTGCAGGTAGAATTGTCAATAGAATTAAATAAATATTCAGAATTATAATATCGCGAATAAAAAGATCCTAAAATTGTAGTTCTTTATATTGTTCTAAAACATCGATTAGGAACTGAATATCATAACCAGTATGTTGATTTATTTTTACGGCCCAATTTTCAATTGTTTCTATTTTGGGTTCCTTCATTAAGCCCTTACTTGTACTTAAAAAACTTTCCCAATTATAGAATTCCCAATGGGCAATTTCAGATTTCAAAGGAATTCTGCATTCTAATAATGGTTTTGGTTTAATTAAATTCTGAGAAAACTCTGCACCCTTCATAAAGGTATCCATGTCAATTGGCTCTGCATCAAATACTTGTCTGGATACCTTATCATTTGGTCTAATATACAAAATTTCTAACTCCCTGCCATTTGGTTTAACTTGGACCTTCGCACCAGGAAAAAAACCACTAAGTTTCTCATTAGTATAATCATCGGTATTCTTATCAACCAAAATTGGACTTAACCATTGATCTCCCAAATCACACAAAAACCGATTACCTGATTCATCAATAGCGATGACAGCAACATGAGCATGTTCAGTATGTAAGTCATGACCAATTGGATAGGCACAGATACCGTCTCTTTTAAATTCATCAAGTAACCAAATGGCAAGGTCAAAGCAATTCCCCGTTATACCATACTGGTCTCTATGTTCTTTCATCAGTGAAACATCTCTTTGTTTCTTATCCGTTCCCTGCTTATAAAACCAAGCTTTTGTTAAAGTCTCCATAGGAAAACTATCAAACTTTTTCCAAGTAGTCATAATACTTTGGGGGGCAAACACAATGAAACACCTGCTTCAGAATTAGATTTGGTAATAATATCCTTAAAGGCCAGGGTCAGTCCCTCTGAACATAAAAGCTTTCATATGCCGTGGGGCTGACCTCTTATTATATTAAGTTATACCCCTTTATAAGCCAAGCGCAGAATCTCTGCCAGTTCTGTTACAAACGGCCTTCTCGGATTTGGGCCTGTATCCGGGTCATTGAATGCATGAAGGGCTAAGCTATCAATCTTGCTTTCGTAGTCGGCTTGGTCAATGCCACATTCTTCAAGGGTTAATGGCATGTTTAGTTCTTTCGCTAGGTTAACAATGGCATGTATCAGACTTTCAATTCCTTCTTCTGTTGTCGAGGCAGGCAGGCCAAGAATCCTTGCCAGCTCGGCATAACGCTCCCCAGCAACAAAGTGCGACTGATAGGGATTTGTCGGAATCTTGTTCGGATTTTTCGAATTAAAGCGAATGACATGCTGCAGGAATATACCATTTGCCCGGCCGTGGGCGATGGCGTATTCTGCCCCAACCGCATGAGCAAGGCTGTGGTTAATCCCCAAATACGCATTATTGAAGGCAAGCCCCGCCAAAGTGGAGGCGTAGTGCATCTTTTCACGGGCTAGTTCATCTGATCCATCATGATAAGCACGTGATAAAAATTTAAACACGAGCTGAAGCGTTTTAATAATTTGTCCGTCAGAAAAATCATTTGCCGCTATGGAGACGTAGGCCTCCAATGCATGGGTCAACACATCCATACCCGTGTCTGCTGTCACGTGCTTTGGAACGGTATAGGTAAATTGCGGGTCGATGATGGCGATATTTGGCAGCAGCTGGCGGTCCGATAACGGATACTTCACCCCATCTTTCTTGTGAGTAATAACTGAAAACGACGTCACTTCTGAACCAGTTCCGGATGTGGTTGGAATCGCAATAAGCTTGGCTTTGCGGCCAAGTTTAGGGTAAGCGGCGACCCGTCTGCGCCAATTTAAGTACTTTTGTTTTAACACATCAAAATCACTTTCGGGACTTTCGTAAAATAACCACATTGCTTTTGCAGCATCGAGAACGGAACCGCCGCCAAGGGCAATAATACAATCGGGCTGGATACGCCTCATCCATTCTGCCCCTTTTTGAATGGTGTCGATACTTGGGTCAGGTTCCACTTCGGAAAAAATGTCAAATTCGATAAAATCAGGGCGTTTTTTTAGAAAATGGACGACTTTATCCACATAGCCATTTTTAATTGAACTTGGGCTTGTTACAATAAAGGCCCGTGAAACGTCATCGATAAATTCCAAAGCCTGAACCGCATTCTTTCGGTAATAGATTTCCGGCGGGGTTCTTAATACCTGCGGATAGGGATTTCTTTTGGCGACTTTCTTTCTGTTAATTAAATCTATAGCACTGACGTTGGTTGACAATGAGTTCCCCCCATATGTGCCACAGCCGATGGATAGAGTAGGCTGCAAACCGTTATAGGAATTCCCGGTTGCCCCTTGCGCTGTAGGTGTGTTGACAAGAATCCGGCCGACTCTCATTCTTAGAGCATATTGATCGACCAGCGATTGGTCATAAGTATGAATGGAAGCCGTATGACCGAGACCGCCGTATTCAAGAATCTCCTCAGCAAGTTGGAAAGCATGTTCGGTACTATCTGCCTTATAACAAGCAAGAATTGGGCTTAGTTTTTCACAGGATAACGGGTATTTCGGCCCGACTCCTTCCAATTCTGCAATCAGGATCTTTGTATGTAATGGCACGTCAATTCCCGCCATTTGGGCAATTTTAACAGCAGGCAGGCCCACCACGAGGGGATTTAATTCTTTTGTCTCTTTGTTGATTGCCACCTTTTCCAATAGCGATTGTTCTTCAGCATTCAGGAAATAACAATTATTGTTGATTAATTCAGCAACCACTTCGGTGTAAATTTCCTTATCGATAATGAGTGCTTGCTCGGAAGCGCAAATCAATCCGTTATCGTGCATCTTGGATAGAAGCAGGTCATACACGGAATCCTTGATATTGGCTGTCTTTTCAAAATAACATGGCACATTGCCCGCCCCTACTCCAATCGCTGGCTTACCTGAACTGTAGGCAGCCTTTACCATTCCCGGGCCGCCAGTTGCCAGGATCAACGAAACTTTCGGATGGCGCATCAACGCATTTACGGCAGCGCGGGAAGGTTCCTCAATCCATTGAATGCAATTTTCCGGCGCACCTGCTTTTATAGCGGCATCACGAAGCAGCGTTGCGGTGGCAATACCGGTCTTCAACCCGTAGCGGGAAAACGAAAAAATAATCGGATTTCGTGCTTTTAATGAAATCAGCGATTTAAAAATAACCGTTGATGACGGATTCGTAATCGGTACAAGCGCAGCAATGACCCCGACAGGCTCTGCCAATTCATAGGAACCATCATGTTCATTTTCGCTGATGACCCCAACTGTCCTTACATCTTTTATACTGTGGTAGATCGTTTCCGAGGCTGACAAATTTTTCGTAATCTTGTCCTCGAACACGCCGATATTCGTTTCGTCTATTGCCATTTTTGCCAGTTCCACGTGATTTTGAATGGCGGTCAGTGCCATTTGTTTCACAATTTCATCCACCATTTCTTGATTAAAGCCGCGGAACTGTGCTAATGCTTTGACCCCGTTATCCGCCAAGGTGTCAAGCATTGACGCCATTTGCTGCTCTTTCACAACTTTTTCTTCAACAGCCATTGCAATGCCCTCCAAGTGAAAATATTTATACCACTTTTCAAGCATACTACCTGGTATGTTAGAAATTTGTAGAAAAAAGTAGAATGATATAATCTCCAGAATAACTGTCGGATTTTGTTCACAATTACTTTCAAAAAATAAAAAATCATACCTTTCGGTTATTCCTTGCAAGTAATGCAGGTTTCTCCGTAGGGTATGATTTCTATGTTATAATGCAGGTAGTGGTGGATCGATAGCTAAAACGGTTTTTCCGTCGATAACAATCCATATGTAGGAATGGTCAATTTCTTTACCAGTAACTTCTTGAATTTTTGCAATAATATTTTCTTGATATTCAAACATTGCCTGAGCCGTACTTTCATTTAATGGGAAACGGTCTAATTTCCCATTGGTCTCAATCTTAATATATGTATCATACTCAGGTAGATATGCAGCACTGCCTACTCCAGCCCAAAGAGTCATAGAAACTAATAAAATCGCAAAAACCGACAACAATTTTCTCATATTTACACCTCCTTTCTACCTATTTTGTATTATTTTGAGGAATATATCAACAACTTTTGGATTGTACATAGTTCCCGAATTGTTCCTAATTTCTTCAATTGCTTTTTCTTCTGATAGTCTTTTTCGATAAACCCGATCCGAGGTCATCGCATCATAGGAATCTACTACAGATATAATGGCTGCTCTAATGTCGATTTCCTCTCCTTTTAACCCATGAGGATAACCTTTTCCATCCCATCTCTCGTGATGCTGTTCAACAATTTTTCCAGCTTCAATTAAATAAGGATTATCTGTTTCTTCTAATATTTCTCTACCAAAAGTAGTATGCTGTTTTAAAACTTCCCACTCAGAATCGGTTAATTTTCCAGGTTTATTTAGAACCTCAATTGGAACCTTAATTTTCCCTATATCATGATAGAAGGAAGCAGCATTTAATACATACATATCCGCAGCAGACAGGTGCATTTTCAATCCTACCTTGGTCGCTAACCGCAAAATTCTTTCACAATGATCAGCTGTATAGCCGTCCTTTTTTTCGACATCAATGGCCATATTCAATAATCTTTTCATACCATCACTATACCGATAAAAAACGGGTTGTGAAGTAACATAGAGAAATTCCGTATCTTCATCGGCAATAAAAAACAATAACTCATTCACCGGCGGGTAACTTAAATAATCTCCTGTTTGTAAAATGATATCACCTTCGTCCTTCTTGCACGTCATTTTACCTTTCGCAACATAAACAAATTCCAAGGCATCCCAGCCGTCTTCCGGACCGATTCCCCAGCTCTGACCTTTATTTAATTGATGTTTTAATATTTCGGTTCCATCTTTTTTGCCCAATAGTGAAACAGTTAAACCTCTTAACCTTACAGTTTCAAATGGACTATGTGCATACTGTTTGTTCATTTCTATTACCTCTTTTAATATCTGGCATAATAAAGATAACTTTACAAGAATCTGTATACTCTTATTGTAAGCTGTCTGCTATCGCCATAGATTTGATAGTTATTTTTCCCCTGCTGCTTTACCTGCTCACTTAGTTGGATATCGCTAATTTCCTTTTAAAATTCATATATTAAAAGAGAAAAACACCAGACTAACTCCTATTAAAACGAATAATCTAATTATGATTTTACTATATATTTATAATAATTCATCAACATTTTAACTGAATTTATTAAAAAATAATTAAAGTACTGGTACTTTTCTAGCAGGGATAATGGACTGGATATTTTTAAGGTGTGAAACAATTGGTGGATTCTTTACGTCTAGTTTTATATCAAAATACATATCTTCAAGGAGAAAAGCGAAATGCGCAAAATACTTGTCTTTTTATTAATTATTCCGGTTTTCTTTTTATTTATCATTGGTCTAGTTTTGTTTGATGACATATATTATCCGCTCATTAGCTCTAAGGCTGAAAAGACAGCTGAGAAAAGCCTCGAGAAAAAATATGGAGAAGACTTTGTTATTGATGAAGCAAGCTTTTCAAAACCACTAGGGGATGACATTGGGACTTACCGGATTGATGCCCACCCAGCGAACAGCCCCAAACTGACTGTTCGTATCTCCGTTACTGAAGACATGGAGGCGATGTCTGATGATTATTTAGAAATGAAATGGCGTGCGGAGCTCAACGACCAATTTGGTTCCATTTATACAGAACTGTATGGAACCCGTAAAAAATACTCCTATATGGTCAATGCTTCATTTCCCGAGAACGCCCAAACTAAATACAACAAATCAAATACCTATCAAGACATCTTTGAACAGGACCATACCGGAATTGGTAACATTGTATTTGCCAATGTGCTGCTTACCTCTTCCAATGAAATGGACCAACAGCTTGATTTGGTGTACCAATTGATCCAGCACTTAAAGGACCAGGAATTAGAATATTTCAGTATTGATATCAATTACTTTAATAAAAAACTTCAACAAGAAATCTCTTCGATAGACAAAAAGCTGAATTACAATGATTTTTCAAGTAAACATCTTAAATTAAGAGATTATGTCTTTCATTTTTCCTATGATTCTGGGGATGGCGGAGATAAAAATAGGCTAGACGAACTAAAATCTTCCGCCGATTTAAAGCAATATTTACGAGAGACTAAGAAATAATAGGATCACACACTGAACTGCTGGGATGGGGAACCGGTAGTTTATTTGGCTGTCGAGAAACTTTCGACAGCCTTAATTTATTAATAATTCACCGAGTAAATTTGGCAAAATATACGCAAATGACTATGGTGGGCTTTTCATGACGGGATTATGGCAAAAATCAAAGTAAACACGTCATGTGACTGCTTTTCATGACGAGTTTTGACTCAAAAATCTAAGCAACCGCGTCATGAGATTACCTTTCATGACGGGTTTGACTCAAAAATCCAAGCAATCGCATCATGAGATTACCTTTCATGACGGGTTTGACTCAAAAATCCAAGCAATCGCGTCATGGGATTACCTTTCATGACGGGTTTGACTCAAAAATCCAACCAATCGCGTCATGGAATTACCTTTCATGACGGGTTTGACTCAAAAATCCAAGCAATCGCGTCTTGGGATTACCTTTCATGACGGGTTTGACTCAAAAATCCAAGCAATCGCATCATGAGATTACCCTTCATGACGGGTTTGACTCAAATCGCGTCATGGGATTACCTTTCATCACGGGTTTGACGAAAAGATCATGGCAAACGCGTCATGAGATCGCCTTTTCATGACACGGTTGAGGGAAAAACCACACAAACGCGTCATGAAACTACCCAAATATCTTTTTTGGAAACAAACTGGGAATTTTACCCTTGAAATATGTGGGGAATTTTAAGTCGAAATTAGATACAGGCTTCAAAAAGCAAAAGCTTTTCCGATGTCATCTGATGATGAGCCAAGGATACAAAAAACCATACAACACTATCATTGTATGGCGAACAATATTTTTCACTCTCAATGCCCTGCCGTTAGGTTGTTCTTTTCTCCAATCCCTAGTTTCTTAGAGAATGATAGACTTTGTGGCAGTGTGATGGAGGCAAAACTAGCTAGCAGCGCCAGAATGCCTGCTGCGCTGAACGAAAATAGATGTGTCCCAAACACTTCATAACCCCAGCCTCCAAGGAATGACCCGATGGCCGCTCCAATTTGGTGCCCAATAAAATAAGCCAAACCATTTAAAATGCCTAATAGCCGAACTCCATATAAATCACCTAAAATGGCAGTGGACATGGCTACAGAACCAGCCCATACCAAACCTCCAATGGCGGAAACAAGAAAGAGCTGCCAAGTGGCCATCGACAACACTAGCCCGAAGAATCCAAGACCGCGGACAAAGAATACTAAAAACAAAATATTTCTTCGCGGAAAACGGTCCGCCAGCTGGCCTAAAAAGATCGTGCCAAAGATGGCGACAATACCGATCATCCCCACTCCAAAGGAAGCGGTCATCGGCGCAAAATGATGGTCCATCAACATCGGGACCACGTGGGAGCCTAGTAAGTTCATTCCAAAGCCGCAAGCAAATAAGGCAAAAACAATTTTCCAATAGGTTGGTGTCTTAAGCGCATCCTTTAAGGTGAGTTCTGGTGGTGCCTCCTGTCTACTTTTTCCACCGGCAGTCCCTGGCCCATCAGCGCCTTCAGGAACATCCTCGACCATGATAAAAAGAGCTGAAGGAAGAACGAGACAAATGAAGATCCCTCCAAATAATAAGAGGGTATTGTGCCAGCCAATCATGCCGATCATGCCGATCAACCAAGTTTCGACGGGTGTCATCACGGCAATCCCGGCCATTCCCCCAGTCGTCAAATAAAAAAGCGCCTTTCCTCTTTGACGGACAAACCATTTGCTAATAATCGGCGACAAGCTGACACTGCTTAAAAAGGCAAGCCCAATCGACAGGAACAGTCCATAAGAAAGGAGAAAGGAAATGATCCCTCTTGAAAGTACCGTCCAAACAATCGAAATACAGACAATGGTCAGCCCGGTAAGCAGCAAAATACGGGTATTAAAGGACTTTATCAGAATCCCTGCGATAGGCATTCCGATTCCATAAGCAATCATTCCCACCGAAACAATCAGTGAAAATTGCGTCCTTGATAACCCTAAATCATCCATAATCGGATTGACGAAAGGTCCGATTCCCATCCGCATTCCTGTTGTAAGCAGGACAATGATGGCGGCGAAGATGACAATATACCAGCCAAAATAGAGACGTTTGTTAGGATTCAAATACTTCATATGAAAATCCTTTTAGTGATAATCCGTTTGCTTTTTATGTGACAGCAAACTATTATCCTCAATAAAAATCGGGTGGTGCTTGCACCACCCCTATGAAAAGAAATTTCATAATCGTTTTTAGAGCGTTAATATTAACAACATGTGCTAATGCTAAAAATTTATCAATATAAATCTCAATAGTTGAGTTGTTATTGAATATGTTTCCCGATAACATTTTTTTCTTCCATCTCTTTTATTTCAGCCACAGAGTACCCTAATTCTTTTAAGATTACATTATTAAATTCACTAGGTTTTCTTCCGGCAAAATTGATACGGCCAGGTGTTTGACTTAACCGAGGGACGATATTTTGCATCTTGACCTCGCCTAACTGATCATCTTTAACGGATGTAATGGTTTCTCTGGCAATAAACTGAGGATCCTGAAAGATATCTTGAATATCGTAGACAGGTCCAATTGCTGCTTCAAATTCATTAAATTGGTCGATCACTTCGTTTTGAGTATGTTTTTTCATCCAATTGCCAATAATCTGGTCCACTACTTCAACATTTTCAACTCTAGCTTTATTAGTACTGAACCGGGGGTCGGCCAATAGTTCCTCTTTTCCTATTACTTTAAAAATCCTTTCGGCAATGCTTTGTGCACTTCCGGAAAGTACAACATACTTATCATCTTTTGTTTTATACAAGTTCCTTGGTGCAGAGAAGGGTACCCTATTTCCTGTCCGTTCTGGAATGACACCAAGCTGGTCATAATCAGTTGCTTGTGACCCAAGAATGGAGAACATCGATTCATATATTGACAAATCGATAATCTGTCCTTCTTTATTAAAATAATCCCGATAATATAGTGCCAGCATAGCAGCGTATGACCCGTACAAGGCTGTAATACTATCAGCTAATCCAAATGGCGGAAGTGTTGGAGGTCCATCAGGATATCCAGTGATATGGGCAAAGCCGCTCATTGCTTCGGCAATCGTTCCGAAACCGGCCCGTTTTGAGTAGGGACCATATTGACCAAATCCCGTCACTCTAACTAGTATTATTTTCGGATTAATATCATGTAGGGACTCATAGCCCAGTCCCCATTTTTCAAGTGTCCCAGGCCGAAAATTCTCGACAATTATATCACTCGATTCGACTAACTTTTTAAAAACCTCCTTACCCTTTACCTCTTTTAAATTTAAGGTCATTGTTTTTTTATTCCTGGAAAGCCACTTCCATATTAATTCGGAATCATTTTTCTTAAAACCTAATGCCCTTGTAGAATCCAATCGATCAGGATGTTCTATTTTAATCACTTCTGCCCCAAAATCGGCCAGATTTGTAGCAATATAGGGCCCAGCCAGCATCGTTGCAATATCCAGTACCCGAATATCAGATAATGGCATTTATTTCCCCCCTCTTGAAAAATGATGGCTATCAATACCAATAAACTTTTCATTTCCATAATCAGGTTTAGATTTCTTAATCACCCGTTGAGCCCAATATAGTATTAAAATGACCGAAACCATTTCGATTGAAAGAAATAACCAAGCAAGCTTGAAGGAGTCTGTTATGTCAACGATTAAACCAAATAAGGGCGGCCCAAAAATAACACCTAATGAACCAATACTTAAACTAAAGCCACTAGCAACTCCGGAGAATTTACGCGGGGTTGCTTCAGCGGAGTAGTTCATCCACATTCCATTAAATCCCGAAACACAAAAACCAAAGACAGCAATTAGAGGAAATAAAATCCATAAACTTATTTTCGGAACCAGAAAAGCTGTTATTGTGGAACAACAAGCCGTTATGATGGAAATTAGAATTAATACTGCTATACGTTCACCTTTAAAAAATCGGTCACTTATAATTCCCCAGGCTAACCGTCCCGCAGAACCACTTATTTCCGATAAAGCTAAAAACATGCTGGCAGTGACAAGAGGGTAAAGTAAAGAATCCGAAATATAAAAAATTATATAGGTCGTTAACGAACTTTGTGCGGCGGTGAGACCGATCGCTGCAATGCTGACTAGAATTAATGGTTTGTGATGAATTAGCTCAATGACTGTTTTCCGAAATTTCAAGCTATTCTTCGAATTCTCCTCTGAAGGTGCGTTCTGATAAAAGAGATAGGTGACGATGCCGATAATCAAAACAATAATCGCAGAGACGCCAATAGCAAACCGCCAATTTACATAAATCGCCAGAGGTACTAACGATAGTGCAGACAATGCCGATCCCATGGTAACACCGAACTGTTTTATTCCCATTGCTGTCCCTGTACGGTTTGCGGGAAACCAGTAAATAATGCTTCGATTTGAGGTAGGCTGCATCGCCCCATATCCTAAGCCTGCGAGCAAAATACATAATAATATAACTATAAAAGAAGGAACTATACTGACAATGAAAAAAAAGACAGCTAGAATTATAGTTAAAACCAAAAGCATTTTTCGGGTTCCCCACAAATCTGCGGACCAACCTGCATAAATACTTGTAAGTGTTGTGCCCAAAAATAAAGCCGCCGGCAAGAAACCAACCATTGTCTTGGAAAGTCGGAATTCTTCTTCTATAAATGGAGCGAGAGGACCTATACTTCGGCCAACAAATGCCACAGATAATTGAATGATTAAAAGCCATATCAACATGACCCAAGGTGATTTATTCTTCACGCTTTTTTCACCAGAATTCTTTCATATTATAAATATAACAACCAAACAGAAGCTTTATTTCTTATAAATAGAAATAATACCCCGTTGAGCCAGATGCTCGATGTAAGGTTGATTTTTTATATTTGCAAGCTTTTCTAATGCTTCGATTGTATGCTCTCCGTAAAGTGGTGAACGATACGGCCCTGGACGGATCCCGTTAACCATAAAAGGGGTCCCCACTTTCAATATATTTCCAAATACAGGATGATCGATCATAGTTAGTAAATCGCTTGCTGCCAGATGCTCATCCTGTAATGAGTCTTCCAGACTATTTACAGGAGCAACCGGGACCTTCCCTGTCAATAATTGAATCCAATACTCAGTAGTTTTTAGCGAAAAGTTCTCTTCTAAAATACCTTCTAATATTTTCTTATTCTGAAATCTTAATTCAAAAGTAGAAAATCGACCATCACTCAATAAATGTGTTAATTGAGTTAGCATGCATAATTCTTCCCAAAATTTCTGTGTTTGGCACATGATGATGATATAGCCATTTTTTGTTTGGAACATCCTCGAAGGAACAACAGAAGGATGAGCGGACCAATCGGTCTTTTTGGGCTGATAATCTGTATTAAAATACCAGATTGGCAGGTAGAATAGGCACTGCAATGCAGCGTCCATCATCGACGTGTCAAGCTGACAACCATTTCCTGTCCTATGACTATGGACTAAACCAGCTGTAATAAGATTCGTCGCTTGGATGGCGCTGCATGTATCAATAAAAGCAGAAAACGACCTTGTCGGGATTTCTTTTGTACCGCCTGTTAGTGACATGATTCCATATCTAGCTTGCAATAAATAGTCATAGGCAGGCTCAGCCTGCAATGGACCATATCTGCCATATCCAGTTAAAGCACAGCAAATTATTTTTGGGTTGTATTTTTTTAAATGGTCGAAGGTCAGGCCTTCTTTTTCAACTGAAATACCTTTGCGATTGGTAACAAGCACATCACAGTTCTGCACCATTTTTAAAAAAATTTTCTGGCCTTCTGAAGTTTTCTTATCTAAGACAACACTCTTAACACCTTGATTCATTTGCTCAAAAAATAGACTTTCGTTCTCTTTTACTCCTGGAGGAATTTTTCTTCCGCTATCACCCTTAGTCAGTGGATTTTCAATTTTATAAACATTTGCCCCCATCATCGCTAATAAGCTTCCAATTAGTGAACCCGCTCCGTATTCCGTTAAGGATAAGACCGTTAAATTCTTCAAAAGCATTCACTCACCAGCCTTCTAAATACTAGAGCACCTGATCAATTTTATTTTGGTCGTTCTGATCCTGCCCAGAACTTTGAGTGTTTTGACTCTCCTTGTTTACTAATGTACTAACAATTTCACGAACATAATAGAGCGTTAGTAGTAAGCCGGAAATAGGTATAGCTAGATAGACAATCCACATTGGTAATCTCATGGGTGAGGCACTTCTTACGTCAGATTGGATTAAATGAGGCAAATACTTTATTGCTGAATATAAGATCGCGATAGAAAAAACCAATCCAAAAACCATGGTGACGATATAAAGAATACGGACAACGGGTTTCGGCAAGAAATTCAGCAAAATATCGATATTGATATGGTATCCTTTTTTGCCGGCCTGAGCTAATGTCAATAAAATTGACCATAAAATACAAAAGGTAATCAATTCTTCCGATATGGCATAGGACTTGGAAAATACCTGGCGGCTTAAAGCTTCAAACATCATCCATACCACAGATACTAAGAAGAAAAGGACAGCAATATTTGGAAATACTTTTGCTTCAATAAAAAGAACAATTTGGTTAACCTTTTTTAACATTTATCTTCCCCCTTCAATTCTCACCTCTTTAAGGGAAATGCATCTAAATCGATAAAGCCTCATATAAGCTGGTTAATTTATCTTTGTTGTCAAGATGAATTAAAATATCTGAAACAACATGACTCTTTTTCATGCCTAACCTGCCTATGGCTAGAGAGTTATATTTCAATTTAACTTCTTCCCAAGTTAATTGATTTTCCGGTTCACCCTTAGGATACTGAATCTTTTCTTCAAATGTCCCCTTCATGGAAGTTACTTTTACGATGGTATTTAAATCGGTTAGTTCATGGTTCTGGCTTACTTCAATTTTCCGAATCACTTTTTGGATTCTAGTGCTTTCAAGTTTAGTATAAGTCCTCCATGTAACTTCCTGATCCACTAATGCTGCAGCTGTTTGGAAATAGATGCTGAACTGGGCATCTACTACATTTTTGGGCGTAACTTTTCTATCGCTTTTTTGACCGACGACATTAAATGCTACTCTTGATATTTCAACTTCAACTTTATTAATCTCATCTATTGATAGCTGATACTGGTTGATAGTTTTTAATACGGCATCAATCGCACCATGGGTAAAACGGCAGGATGGATACGGTTTTATAGCAGTTTTACTTGTATACCAGAATTCCCCCAGATTACTCTCTAATTTTTCAGGCGATGGTTCATCAGAATGGCTCTTTAATAAACCGAATGTACCTGAAAATGGCTTTGCCGCACCAAGCACTCCTTCCTCAGCGAAAGTCACACAAAGAAATGCGTGATGAGCCATAAAACCTGGGTGCAGTCGTTTGTTCCAGGAACCATTCTCAAGATATTGCATGGTTCCGGAAGTTAAACTAAGTGCTAATCCCAGTGCATTATCAATCACTTTAGGTTCTGATTTTTTTATTTTACAAACTGCAGCAACAGCCCCAAAAATTCCGGCAACAGATGTGGGGTGAAATCCCCTGTCATATGCCGTCCTTCCTAAAGCCGCCCCTACCCTGCACATAATTTCATATCCGCAAATAACTGAAGTGATGAACTCCTTACCATTGGCATTTGTTTGCTGAGCCGCGCTCAAGACGGCTGGGATAACCACGGCCCCAGGATGCAAACCACCCAAAATATTTGTATCATCAAAATCAGATGTATGTGCTAATACTCCATTTAACAAGGCTGCGTATTGGGTTGGGTATTTTTTTGACAAGCCAATAACCGTCGTATCTCCCTCCCCTTCCACTAACCTGTCGATAGAACGGATAAATGGTTCCGTCGTTTCGGCTTCATGTGCAATGCAGCTCACCCCAATTAAATCCAATATCAACTTTTTTGATGTTTCGACGTCTACAGATGGTATCGATTCATAAGATAGTTCATGAATAAACTTACTCATTTTCGATGAAGATTGAATTATCGTCATTTTTCCCTCCCCTTTCATTAAATCGTATTGTAAAAACTTTTATAAGAAATAGGCTATAAAATACCTAGATAGAGGGCTTTATAAGCAAAAAAATTGCCACCCCCTGAAATCTAAGGATAATTGAGGTTACCACACACCCAACAACCTAGATTAAGGAAGTGACAAGTTGTACCCTCAAATTATAACCTATTTATTAACTTTTATTAAGTACCAAGAACAAATAATTCGAACATTACTTACCCTTCTTATTGGGAAGGGGATGTTTGAAAAGCCTGAGGAAAAACCTGTAAATAAACCTTATCGTAAACTCCAGGTGGATGATCTTCCGATCATCGAAACCATTCAGAAACTTGATTACCGAAGCCTCCTAACCGAATACCTGGAGAAGAACGGTAAACAACTAAAACCTGTTCAAAGGCGTTCGAATACAAAGGCATGTGTGCCCAAGTCAATGAAATGTCCGCAGTGTGGTGCTCCAGCGGATTATCTTTATGCCAATAATGGAGGCAAAGGACAGTTTCAATGTAAGGTGTGTGCCTGTCTTTTCAATGATAAAAATCGCTATTCGAAGGAGGCTATTTTGAAGTGTCCTCATTGTTCTAGGACCCTTGAGAAAGTCAAAGAGCGAAAAGACTTTGACGTGTACAAGTGTAAAAATAATGACTGTTCCTACTACCAGCAGAAACTGAATGGCATGTCTGCGAAAGAGAAGAAACAGTTTAAAAAGGATCCACAAGCCTTTAAATTAAGATATATCTTCCGGCAGTTCCACATTGATTTTCAGCCATTGTCAAAGGCTTCTCCTAAGAAACCAAAGGTTGACTTGGCCAGGCTTTATGTGTCGCCACATACATTGGGGCTTATTTTAACCTATCACGTTAACTATGGCCTTTCGGCCCGGAAGACAGCTGCACTCATGAAAGATATCCATGGTGTTTCTATATCGCATCAAAGCATTTTAAATTACGAGAACGCAGTTGCATTAATCCTTAAACCTTACGTAGACCACTATCCCTACGAGCTTTCTGATCAGTTCTGTGGGGACGAAACCTATATTAGGGTTCAAGGTCGTTGGCATTACTTGTTCTTCTTCTTTGATGCGGTAAAAAAGATCATTCTGTCTTATCCAGTGTCAGCAAATCGAGATACAGCGACAGCAATCCGTGCCATTGATGATGTCCTAATGAAATTTAAAGAGATTCCGGAAGATCTTACATTTGTGGTGGACGGCAATCCGATATATCTCTTAGCCCAACACTTTTACGCCCAGCATGATATTCACTTTGACATTACTCAGGTCATTGGGCTTACCAATGAAGATCCTGTATCAAAGGAGTATAGGCCTCTCAAACAAGTGATTGAAAGACTCAATCGCACATTTAAGGGCAATTATCGCTCAACACACGGGTTTGGGTCCGAACATGGGTCTGTTTCGTTTGTGACGCTTTTTGTGGCTTACTTTAACTTTTTACGGCCTCACTCAGCGTTAGAAGGTAATGTGCCAGTGGTTAATCCAGAGCTCTTACTGCGACCGAATATGCCTGCACGCTGGACTAAATTAATAGGTTTAGCTCAAGATTGGATCATTGAACAAACAGTCTAACTTTTTGTTTAGCAGAGCCCTTGAACCCACTAGCAACCGGCGAAGCGAACTCTTGACAAACCGAACTTGCCAATGGTTTAAAATGGAAATACCAAGGGCTATTTGGCATGCCTTCTTTTTGTCCCCGTCGCCCTTGATAAAGGAATCTCAAACCATTGGCGTGTTTGTCAAGAGCGGTTGCGGGGCCGACGCACCCAATATGTGGAAAGGAACCTAACCCCTTAAGGAGTTTTCATAGAACTTTTGACACTACCCATTAAATGACCTTATTTCTTTCTAAATCAATTATTGAATGGTCGTCGTAACCGATTTCTTTTAATATTTTCTCAGTATGTTCACCTAGTAATGGGGGTCCATACTCTAAGGATGACTCCATCTCGTTAGCTTTAACTGGAAAATCAAAAACTTTTACTTTTCCATTCGCACTCTCTACTTCTTTTATAAAATTGTTATAAACAACCTGAGGGTGTTGGAGTGCATCTTTTAAATCTCTCATGGCGCCTGCCGGGATTCCAAATTGGTTAAAGCGCTCGAGCCATTCATCACGTGTCTTTTTCTTAAAAGCGTGGGTTAATAGTTCATCCAATTCACTCTGATTTTGCAAGCGCAGTTCATTAGTCATAAATCGCTCATCTTCCATTAGAAAAGTCGCCTCTACACATTCACAGAATCTGCTCCACTGGTCCCAACTTCCAGCTCCGCCTGCGACAATAACGTACTGATTATCACTAGCCATATAAGGACCATAAGGGCACATAGTATGATGATGGAGTCCAACTCGTTTGGGCAGCCGATTCTCATACCAAACCATATATGGAAAATATCCTGTCCAAGTCAGGATTGATTCTAATAATGAGATTTCAATTTTTTGCCCGAGGCCTGTCTTCTCACGGTAATATAAAGCCTCAAGGATTCCTGTCGTAGCATACATGGAAGCGGAAATATCACATATAGATAAAGATAGTTTAGCCGGTTCCTCTGGTGATCCATTGGTAAAAATCAGACCGGATTCACCTTGCATGATTAAGTCTAGAGCCGTACGGTCTCTAAATGGCCCTTCCTGGCCAAATCCTGAGATCTGACAAAAAATCAGCTTCGGATTGTGACTTTTCAACTTCTCATAAGTAATACCCCAGCCTTCTAGTGTACCAGGGACGAAATTCTCAACTAGAACATCTGCATCTTCTAATAATTTAAAAAGAATCTCTCTACCTTTTTCGGTTTTTAAATTTAATGAAATACTTTCTTTATTATAGTTAACCCATACATGACCGGAACACATTCCCTGGACAATATCATCCCAGTGCCTGATTAAATCGCCAACACCTGGCCTTTCAACCTTAATACATCGAGCACCCATTTGACTTAATAATCTTGTACAAAAAGGACCAGATACCCCTTGTGTTAAATCGATTACTTTTATCCCCTCTAGACCCTTCATATTTTCCTCCTCATTTATAAGATATAAACCAGCGTATACCGAAACAGTATACGCGGTTAATATCGATATAGATTATAAGTTTTTTCGGATTATTTTCTTGGCCAATCTACACCATATTTTTGCTGAATTTCTATAAAAGTATTAAACTCTTCAGGGAACTTTTCTTTAAATCTTTCAATGGTTGGTTTGACTCTTTCAGCGATCTTATCCAGCTCTGCTTCAGAGAAGGTATCCATTGTTCCATATGCTTTTACTTTTTCAAGTGCTTCTGCATCCATGTCGATACCATACTGCCACTGTTCCTTACTCACTTCATTCGCCGCATCGACAATGATATTTTGCAAATCTTTTGGTAAGCCGTCAAACCATTTATTATCTGCAACCATCGTATAGGTGGCAACATAAAATTTCGGAATAATTGCTCCGTATTTTGCTGCATCTGCCACAATGGAAGCCCATCCATCAGGGGATGTAAAAATCGCATCGATTGTTCCTTGCGATAAGGCTGTTGTCATTTCAGATGAAGGCATTCCAATTGCAGTAATTTTCAACTTATCCAGAATGTCAAGTGTTGCCTGGCCACCGGTTACACGAACCTTCAAATTCTCTAGATCCTCAAGAGATTTCATCCGTATATCCTTCGAGATGAATAAAGCTTCTGATGTCCTTAAAAGACCAAGATTTTTAATATTTTTATCCTCTAACATACTTGTTAATAAATCATTCATTTCTTTTTTATACTCTGGCTCTCCTAACATTACTTCGTCAGGAATCGCAAATGGCAATGCTAAAAGTCCGTAGGCCTCATTAAGCTGTTCAACATTAACTGTCACAGGCCAGGTAATGTGTACGGAACCCGTTCCCAATGCGGCAATCGCATCTTTATCGGTATATAACTGACCTGCTGGATAGATCAAAGGTTCTAATTTTCCGTTACTTTTCTCTTTCAATAAGTCAGCGAACTTCTGCATATATTCATGTTTCCAATGGGTTGTTGTGTTTTCATGGGTCATAATAACTTGAATCGGCTTCTGATTGCCTTTGCCATCGTCTGAGGATTCTGTTGAATTGGTCTTGTCTCCGCAAGCTGCCAACAAAAATATGGATAAGAGAAAAGATAGTGCAATTATTTTTTTCAAGTCTTTATTAACCCCCATAATAATCCTCTCCTAATGGAATGATTTTTTATTGGCCTTATTTCAATAAAGATGCATCTTTTTCTATCCAGTAGTGTTTCTTTTTAACTAATAGGGTCCGTTCTCCCTCCCAAACTTGTTTTCCCTCTTGATTATATCCCTTTGTAAAGGTGGTGATGATTCCTGCATCAGGGCGTTCTGAAGAATCCTGCTTTGAAATGATTTCAGTCTCAGCTGTTAACGTATCGCCATGGAAAACTGGATTTGTATTTCTAATTCGAGTGTATCCCAAATCCCTGATGGCATTTTCACTAATATCCTCTGATGTTAATCCGATGATAATAGACATGGTCAAGCCTCCCATCACTAACCGCTCTTGAAATGCACCACCCATCATCACTTTTATATATTCTTTATTAAAATGGCCTTGTGCAGTATTCATGGTCATTAAGGTAACTGTATGATTATCCATCTCTGAAATGGTTCTGCCTCGGACATGTATATATTTCGTCCCTATCTTTAGATCCTCAAAATAATTATTTGTATTTGTAATCGTCATTTTACCAGCTCCTATATAAGAGGTGATTTATTGAATATAAGATTGTTTCTATTCCTGTAGAAGTCTGCGGGCAATTACCTCTTTTTGAATCTCACTTGTTCCTTCCCCAATCGTCAATAGACCTGAGTCCCTCCAATAACGCTGTGTAGGGTTATCCATTGAATATCCGTTTCCACCATGCATTTGCAAAGACCCCCATGTCACTCTCATAGCCATTTCACTCGCATACAATTTGGCCATTCCTGCCTCTAGGTCGCAACGCTTACCCTTGTTATATAAGTCAGCAGCATAAAAGCCTAATTGTCTGGCAGCTTCAATTTCAGTTGCCATTTCAGCTAATCTGAATCTCATAGCCTGGAAATTCGAAATTTTCTGCCCAAATTGTTCCCGCTGCTGGGAATAAGCCAATGCCTTTTCGTATGCTGCCTTGGCCAAACCAATACAACGGAAGGCAAATTGAATTCTTGCAATTTCATACCCGGCCATTAACTGGTAGAAACCTTTTCCAGGTTCTCCTCCCAAAAGATTTTCTTCTGGAACTTCCAAATCGTCAAAGTACAACATATAGCTATGCATTCCCCTGTACCCAACAGTATCTAATCGAGAGCCTGTCAACTGAGGAGGGGAAAACTTCGATCCAGGTTCTTTTTCAACCATGAAACAGCTGATGCCCCTGTGCTTTGGTTGTGCATCAGGATCTGTCAGGGCATATACAAATAACAAATTGGCCTGGTCAGCATGTGTAGTCCACATTTTGGTTCCGTTTAAGACATATTTATTTCCTGCTTTTTTTGCAACCGTTTTCAAATTCTTGGCGTCAGATCCGGCTGTAGGTTCTGTACCGCTAGAAGCCGTTAAAAATTCACCCGTGGCAATTTTGCTCATATAGCGTTCAATTTGATCTTTTGTACCATATTTAAGAAGTTCCATTCCGGTAATGACATTTCGTGCAGGTAAGCTTCCGACAGAAAGCCATCCTTTACTCAATTCTTCCGTTACAACACAGAGCGCCGTTGCATCAAGCCCTGCTCCACCGTATTCCTCAGGAATTGTTATTCCTAAAAATCCCAAATCCGCCATTTTCTTAATTAAATCTAACGGAATTTCTTCCCCTGCTTGATCCAACTTATCGGCTATTGGTTCAACTTCCTGTTCTGAAAATTTCCTTGCAATCCTTTGTAATTCTAAATGTTCCTCTGTTAAATAAGCACTCATTTTGAATCCTCCTTAATTATTGAAATTGATAATATAATATTTTAAATGGTTCTCAGTTAACTATTTCTCATTTTTGATAGATTTCTTCGGGAATATTTTACGATTTTTTCACCATTTTGGTTAAAACCAGTCGTTTCCCATTCCACGATTCCCCAACCTGGTCTTGATTTACTCTCCCGTTTGGAAACCGTTACAGATTTTGCATACAGCGTATCACCGGAATGAACATCTTTAAAAAATTGCACATTGTCGACACCCAAATAGGGTCCTCCAGCTTCACTTAAATCCTCCACGGTTAAACCAAGAACCGTGTTATACACCAATAATGGATTAATAACAATTTCTTCATAACCCAATGATTTTGCATATTCTTCATTAAAATATATCGGATTATAATTCATTGTCAGATTACTAAATAGAATACTATCTTCCTTTATCATGGTCCTACCCCAATGATGCTTAATCTCTTCACCAACCACAAAGTCTTCATATAACATTCCTCTATTAATCCGTATTACTTCCATAATTACCTCCAAGAGAAATTTTTTCAGTTCAATTATCTGTATTAATATCACTAATTTAAATCTTTAATAAATTCATTAAATCCTTGATTGAGAAATTCTCCAAATGATTGACTACATCACAGACCTCCTTGGCTCTGCTGTATGAAATGACTCTTGTTGCATTGTTGAAAAATTTTGTTTCTATCTCTTCCTGCGTTAAAGGATTCTCCGGCTCACCCTTAAGGATATCAACGCGATGGTTAAGAATCTGGCCATTTTTTAAATGAATGGTAACTTCTCCCGGAAAATGGGCAGGATAGGTTGAATTTGGATCATTTTCCCAATACACCCTGCTAGCTACTTCAAGAACATCTGGATCATCAAATGTTTCATCGTAGAATGTACTTACATCTACCTTTCCTTTAACAAGCATTGAGGCTACCACATAAGGGATGCTGAATAAGGCATCGTAGATAATCCTAGGTTGGATTTTTACTTCCCTAGGCTCAAAGATAATTGGAACCATTCGTTCACCGATTTTGCAATCAATTCTTTGTATTTCTTTGTAATTAAAGTTGTGTGTTTTTTTCAGTTCCTCTGCACAATCAATAAAGGCGTGAGTGAAATGGCAGCATGGATAGCGTTTCAATGCAATGTTTTTAGTCTCCCATGAAACATTCCAATGCTCGACAATCTTAGATAATTTTTTAGGTACCTCACTTAAATGGGAAGCAAGAAGACCCTTTGTACTCTCAAATACTAGCGCTGGCCCTTTAAACCCATCTCTTGCCATTTCAGCAGCAATGATTCCGGAGTGTGCAGCCCAGCCTGGATGCATCCTTTTTAGCCATGAACCGCTAAGCTCCAATATACCGGAAGACATGCTGCCGCATAATCCTAATGCATTGACGATTTGTTTCTCATCAAGATTCAAGATTAATCCTGCTGTCAGACTGGCACCGGAGGTTCCAAGTACCGAGGTAGGATGAAATCCCCTGTCATGTAATTTTCCGTCTACCAAAACACCTAGTCGGGTAATCAATTCCAATCCATTTGCCATGGCAGCAATGACTATCTTTCCCTTAGCATTTTCATTTTCTCCTATCGCCAATGCAGCAGCAGCAATAGGGGCACTGGCATGGATGATCCCGGCAATATGAGTATCATCAAAATCCAGCCCATGGATTAAGGTACCATTTGCTAATGCGGCAATATAAGTAGGAACATTATCTCCAAATCCAATGATTGTTGCGCCAGTTCCCATCCCCAGCCGGAGCGAAGTTTTATGAATACTATCGCCATAATCCGTTTTATTTGAGGCGAGCGCAATTCCAATACAATCAAGCAAATGGGATTTAACGACTTCCACAACATCTTCAGGCAATGCCTGATAATTGGTTTCCACCGACTTCCTGACAATTTGTTCTGATATGGTTGGCAAATAAACCACCTCCAATAAATTTTTTTTAGTCTAAAATTTAAAAATCCAATAATAGAGCTATTTTTCAAATATTAAGCTCAATTCAGGGAAGTAAGTAACGATCAGTAAGAAAAGAATCATTGTTACATAAAATGGAAGAGTTCCCTTTGCTACTTCTAATAAAGGAATTTTGGATACACCACTCATGACAAATAAATTCAATCCTACCGGAGGCGTCAATGTACCAATTTCAATATTTGCAGTTACAAT
The DNA here is from genome assembly GCF_055381825.1 of Neobacillus sp. B24. Lineage (NCBI taxonomy): Bacteria > Bacillati > Bacillota > Bacilli > Caryophanales > Bacillaceae > Neobacillus > Neobacillus sp. B24. The sequence goes on from NZ_AP035777.1 coordinate 3,030,071, forward strand.
TACGGCAAAATGAATGGGATTAATTCCAAAATGTTCGGCTAAAGGGAATAATAATGGTGCTGTTAATAGAATTACAGAGGTCCCATCCAAAAAGCATCCTAAGAATAGCAATAAAAGATTAACAATCAGTAAAAATTGCCAGGCAGATAAATTCATACCAGTAAATGCATCTACTAATAACTGCGAAAAACCAAGACGTGTAACCATGAATGCAACCAGGTTTCCGCCTATGATGATTAAATAAATCATCCCTGATTGATAAATTGTATTCTGAATGATTTCCAATAATTGTTTCCCTGTGACGACACGGTAGACCCATGTTACAATTATCAAAGCATAGATAGCCGAGACGGCCGCAATTTCTGTTGGTGTAAAGATACCAAGGAAAATTCCGCCTAAGATAAGGACTGGCATCAAGAGAATGGCCCAGCTTTCCCAAGCATGCTTCCCTAAACTTCTAAAATATTCCTTAGGAGTTTCTTTTTCTGCTTGCCCGGCAATATCCCATTTTTTAATTTTACATAAAAGGTAGATCGTTACCATCAACATAACGCCTTCCAAAATTCCTACAAATAGTCCTGCTTTAAATAAATCTAAAATTGGTAGGCCAACAATACCACCGATAACTATGAAACTAAGACTCGGCGGAATCATTAAACCAATTGTACCTCCGGATGCTACCATTCCGGCAACAAATCTTTTTGGATATTTTGATTCAAGGGCCTTTGTTGTACTTCCTCCTAAAGCTGCAGCAGACGCCACACTGGACCCCGAAATTGCACCAAAGAACGTACTGACGGCCATTGTGGCGATACCCAAGCCGCCCGTTACTCTTTTAAATAATTTGCTTGCGAAGTTCACGATGGATGTCAGTACTGGACCGTGCATAATCAAATTTCCTGCTAAAATGAAGAAAGGGATCGCAGTAAAGGCATAGTTAGTGATACTTTTCATAATATTCTGACTTATGATATCGAAAGGAATATTACCTTGAATAAACATAAGGACAATTCCAGTAATGCCCAAGGCAATTCCAATCTGAACTCCAATCACTAACAGAGTGATTAAAACGCTTACAAATGTTCCTATTAACAATGACATCCTCCCTTTCAGTTACCTATTTGAAAGCAGAAAAGATTAAGTGGTACATATATGGATGCCAGCTCTTGATAAAATGCGTTGGGCAATTTTTACAGTTGCTTCATCAATCATTTCTCCATCGATTGAAATAGCACCAAGTCCCTCCTGCTTTGCCTTTTCGTATTTTTCGATTACCATTTTTGCGTTATTTACTATTTGCTCACTAGGTGTAAAAACCTCATTGCATATACTGATCTGACTTGGATGAATTGCCCACTTACCATCAATACCAAGTTGTAAATCCCATATCGCCTCTTGACGATAACCTTCCAAATCCTTATACGAAGGGAACGGCCCATCAATCACTTGTAAGCCGGCAGCTCTGGCCGCTACTAGTATTCGATTTAGGACGAAATGCCATCGATGACCTGGATAGGTATTTCCTGAAGACATTGATTTCGTATCATGAGGGATGCCAATGGATGCTGAATAATCTCCGGGTCCAAATATGACAGCTTCCAATCGATCTGTCGATTTGACAATTTCTGAAATATTTTCTACGGCTTCAGCCGTTTCTATTAGACATTCAATCCCAATTTTCTCATTAAGTTTTAATTCCATTTCCAGTTGTGTTAGTAAGGTATCTACAAATTGGACATCTTTCGCTGAAAAAACCTTCGGAACGATTATAACATCAAGATTTTGTCCAGCTTCCTGGACGATTTCAATAATATCTTTATAGGCCCACCTAGTATCAACACTGTTGATTCTAACTGCTCTAGTCTTATTTCCCCACTCATAGGTATTCAAAGCTTCTATGATGTTTAACCTTGCAGATTCCTTTTCAGTCGGTGCCACACTGTCTTCTAAGTCTAAAAATACAAAATCCGCTTCTGATTTTACAGCTTTTTGAATCATCCGTATGTTACTAGCCGGCGTCGAAAGCTGGCATCTTCTACCTCTAATTTTTTTCATTTCACCGATCTCCCTTCAAAATAGCATACTTGTCGATTTAATAAGTATTAGTTAAATAGAAAACTAGGTTATCTATTTAACTTTGATTTCACCACCTTTTTTTATTATTTTACATTCTTTAATAATGCAAGTTCCGTGCCAAGTTGTTACCAGTCCATAAATACCATGAATATAGTTCTTTTGAATTTGTAAAATTATAAATATCCAATAATACTGTTTCAAATTGTTACATGTACCGCTAAACAAACTGAAACATGTTGCAACACTGTTTATTGATTCTCCATAAAAGACAAAAAAAAGGGTAATGGTTACCCTTTTTAATGAGTCCGTTTCCAATTTTTAAATAATGCCAAAATAATTCATCTTTCTCCACAAGGTTGTACGTGAAATTCCAAGTTTTTTTGCTGTTTCTGACTTACTCCCATTCGTTGCCATTAAAGTATTGATGAGCTCCATTTTTTCCTTTTCTCTCAAGACGTCTGTAATTACTTTATCACTACCTAACTCTTTTGCTCCATTTATAGTTTTTTGGTGTACCTTGCAAAAATATTCTAGAAATTCATCCTCAAAATACTTTGCCAAATCAAATGTTGCAGTGGTTATATTGGAACTTACAACAGAGATTCTTTGTGCAAAATTTTCCAATTCCCTAATATTCCCTGGCCAACTGTACGAAGTTACATGTTTTTTTCCAATGGTTAGGATTACTTCAATTTGTTCCTGGGTCAATCCATACTTTAATAGTAAATGCCTGAATAAAGGGACAATGTCCTCTTTACGGTCTCTAAGCGGTGGTACAGTTAACTGAAGGACATTGATACGGTAATATAAATCCTCTCGAAAAAGGTTTTGTTTAATTAAATCAGGTAGTATCTTATTGGTTGCTGTTATGATTCTGACATCTAAACGAATAACATCTTTACCACCTAATCTTATGATTTCTTTTTCCTGAAGAACTCTTAATAGTTTTGTTTGAGTCTCGATTGGCATATCACCGATTTCATCTAAAAAAATGGTACCGCCATTTGCTAATTCAAAATAACCAGGCTTTCCTCCCTTTCGTGCACCTGTAAAAGCACCTTCTTCGTATCCAAAAAGCTCACTTTCAAGAATATCTTTAGGAATTGCAGCACAATTCACAGGTAAAAAGGATGCATCTTTCAACGAACTACACTGATGAATACTATGAGCCAATAATTCTTTGCCTGTTCCCGATTCCCCGAGTATAAAAATGGGTGCACTCGATTGGGCATACTGCTGGGATTTTACAATCACTTTTTTCATAATACTGGAATGAACGATAATGTCATTAAAGTTATATTTTGAGGTAAATGTTTTATTATTTTTGGGATTTAGATTCGTTTTACTATTTTTGATGAGAGTAATATAGCCATTGATTTCTTCATGTAAAAACAATGGAATGGTGATACATTCGAGGTTTTGATTAGCTGAAAACGTTTCTACTTTCCTTTGGCTATTGATATCCATGGGAATATCAATAATGGTATCAATCCTTCTTCCAACAACGTCCTCTTTTGATGTTCTTCCAAGGAATTTAATACCAAACTTATTAATTTTGATTATGTTAAATTTTGAATCAAGGTGAAATACAGCATCATTTGAATGTTCAAAAAAGATTTTATTTATTTTTTCGTATTCCATCATTTTTTTACGGGTAGATGCGAGTTGGTATGCTTTCATTAATTCCATTTTAAGAGAATCCATGGAATATATTAATACACTATTTAAGTTAAGATTATTCGCAGCTTCACAAACCCCGCTTGTTCCAATTACGGTATTAAAGCCATCCTGCCTATATTTTATTAAAATTGGCTCAAGATCTTTAAAATCTGAAAAAGGCACTCTTAATATTTCGATATTAAATAAATCAGCATAGCTCTCAAGATTATATTCCTTCTGACTGTAGTACATTAAAATGATTTTGTTCCCAAACGTTTTCGCTCGCGCAAGGGCTTTAATTAGGTCGGCCTCAGAGAATTGCAAAGGATAAATCGGTGCCATATATAATAATTCTCTAAATTCTTTCTTAATAATCTCCAGATGAGCCCCACTTGTGATAATTAAATCAAATTCTGATAAATTACCCAAATTAACATCTATTTGTCTATAATCTACTTCAAGCACTTTTACTTCAATTGGCAGGTTGAGAATTTCTAATACTTCGTATACCAAATCTGAAAGAAGCTTATAAGTAATTACTAGTATTTTAGTAGACACTTCACGCGCTCCTTTTTCTATAATTATTGTTTATTTTATTGTGTCGCATTTAAAAGATAACCCAAAAAACTAAAGTGACAAACCGCAATAACAATTTTACTCTTGAATAAATTTTAAAAGTGACAAAAATAGGGGTATCTCAGACGCAACATCATTACTCTATTAAAGAAGAAGTTATTGGCTATAATAATAATAATATATAAAACGAAATTTATAATCAAGGGAACATTCTGCATATTCTGAATATTCATGTTCGAATTGTTCTTAGAGTTATTCAAAAGTATGACTCACTATAGCTTTAATTAGTCAAAAATATTCAAATCTCCGAGGAAAACACAACCTTTTTTACACATTGCCAAATAAAGAAGTATCGGCGACCGCAACATATTATCCTGGTCAACGTCATTTGCAATTGCAGATAATATGGCGTTATTCAGCTTCTTTTCTGGAATTTTCGGGGTAACAAACACTTTCCCGCTTAATCCAGAAACGTTTGTAGCTTTAACTGAAATACAAAAGACCCCTCTATAGTAATATTCATTTTATCAAAATAATTAGAGGTATTTATACAATATTTTAAATAAACTCGCAAATAAATTGATATGAAAATAATTCGTGCTTTTATCGAGGACTGAAATAAAATATAGCAACCCAAGGTTGGGCCACTCCATTAACAAAATTACTCTTCTTTCCGATCTACTGATGTATAATGCGGATACTCGCGTTTATGTAAATCTTATGCATCATATATTGATGAAAGTTTAGACCTTCCTCCATCTCTCAGCCGTTGATTAATCCCTTTATATTTTGGATTCGTGATTTATACTTCTAAGAATGCCAAAGTGTTTGTTGGTTTATCGATATCTACCCAAATACTAATCAAAATTACCCGGTTATTAAAAAACTGTCCCTCTGATTCATGTTCAAAGTAATTAACTCTCTAATTTCCCCCACATTCTTAAATAATCTCATGCAGGGTTAATCAAACATGGGGACTACTTTTCACATGTAAAACACACAGATTAACAAATTAAAAATAAGATATATACTTATTGTGGATGATATCTCTATTAATAGGGTATTATATAATTAGTAATTTCATAAATAAAGTAGACCGAACATGCAGCAACATGTCCGGTCCAGCGTTCCCTTTAAGGGTGGTCGGCTTTTGGGCCGAAATAGATGCATACTTAATCCATTACCAAACCTCCATCTACAACCAGGTTCTGACCAGTAACAGCTCTTGCCCATGGTGAGGCAAAGAACAAGGCTGTGTCAGCCAATTCTTCTGGAGTCGTTACCTTATGTAAAGGGGTGATGGATTCTATGATGTCAAACACCTCTTTAGTCGTAACACTGCTTGCATCGGTTTGCTTTAACAATCCGCCAGAAATCATATTCACCGTAATACCATACTGCCCCAATTCTTTAGCCAGATTCCGTGTAAATCCAAGTAAAGCAGCTTTTCCAGTCGTATACTCATGATAGGCAACTACCGGATTTTGAACCAAATTCGTTCCAATGTTGATAATGCGGCCATACCCTTGTTCCTTCATGTCTGCTACACAGGCTTGAACCGTATTTAAAGCACCTTTTATACTTCCCTCAAATTGTGTGTTGAACTTCTCCCACTCTAGTTGAAACACATTTTTTTGAGTAACTGGATTAAACTGAAAATCTATTAAAGCATTATTTACAATGGTGGTGATTGGCGTATGAAAGTATTCTTTTGCTTTCGCCACCATTTCATTTACTTGTTCCTTGTCTCTAACATCCGCTTGTAGGGCAACGGCATTTTTACCTATCCGTTTGACCAGTTCTTCTGCCTTTTCCTTACTTTTTAAAAAGTTAACAATGACATTGGCCCCCTCATTTGCAAAAGCGGTTGCCAATGCAGCTCCTAACCCCCTGCTTGCTCCTGTGACCAAAACGGTTTGTTTACTCAATTCCATAATATTTCCCTCCATTTTCTTTGCTGAAGATTAGAAATAATCACTCAATAAAAAAAACTAGACCAAAAAGGGCCTAGTTTATTAGTGAGCTAAACTACTTCCCTACGCTGGCATAATCCAGATCAGGTTCAAAGGGTCAAAAAGTTATCAGCTTTTTTCTCAGCCTGCATCACAGGCTCCCCTAGTAGAACAATTATTCTCTTAATCTTTCAACATTCATTCTAAACCGTAATAATAAAATGAGCAATAAATTGGCTCTGCTTACAACCTTAGAAAAGAATTTAAAATTAGCACTATCGCCGTTCCATCTTTCTGTTTTATACATACTGTGATTACGCGTGAAAGGAGCACTTTACCTGGCAGTTGGAGCTTATTGCACTGATTTGCTCGAAGCATTGTATGTTAATTTCTTATCACCGCTCGAGTCTAACAAATTGAAAAAAAATAATTTAAAAGGCGGTAAGTACATGATCAATGTTTTATTTGTATGCTTAGGGAATATTTGCCGTTCACCGATGGCTGAAGCTATATTTCGCCACTTAGTAAAGAAAGAAAAATTAATAAACAAAATCGCAGTTGATTCCGCTGCAACTAGTTCATGGCAAATCGGCTTCCCTCCGCACGAAGGAACTCTTGAAATTCTGAAGAAATACAATATCTCTTCTGAAGGGCTTGTTGGACGCCGATTAAAGAAAGAAGACTTTTGGAAATTCGACTATATTATCGGTATGGACGAAAGCAACATAAAAAATATTTACAGGATAACTCGAAAGCCAAATCATCCAAAAATCACTAGGTTGCTCGACCTGACCAGATACAGGAGGGATATCCCCGATCCATTTTTTACAGATGATTTTGATGAAACCTATCGTCTTGTATCAGCTGGCTGTCGGACATTACTCAATAAAATACGCAGAGAAAAAAACTTATAGCAACAAGGTATCCATCATAATCCCGACAATCAAAACAATCTCTAGGAAGAATCTGCTTTCTTTATGTCGGAATTTGTATAGCGTATGATTTCCGCGTTTTGTGGCAATACGATTTTTAAACCCATTTATTCACCTACTAAGCCATCACCATCTCGATAATCCATATATTTGGCGACCGACTCACTGGATTTTCACCATTTCGGTAGCCAAGAACCCTTATTGGCGACCGAACTCCTGGGTATTCACTATTTCGGTAGCCAAGACCCTCTTTTGGCGACCGAACTCACTGGATTTTCACCATTTCGGTAGCCAACAACCCTTATTGGCGACCGAACTCACTTGGTATTCACTATTTCGGTAGCCAAGACCCTCTTTTGGCGACCGAACTCACTGGATTTTCACCATTTCGGTAGCCAAGACCCTCTTTTGGCGACCGAACTCACTGGGTATTCACTATTTCGGTAGCCAAGACCCTCTTTTGGCGACCGAACTCACTGGATTTTCACCATTTCGGTAGCCAAGACGCTCTATTGGCGGCATTTAATTTGCCATTAATTTTTCGTTGTACAATAAGTATTGTCCCTTGCTATTTAACTTATTTATTACCCTGTTAATTCTTCTTGAAACACCCTCTAAACCCTTGGTAGGACAACAAAAATGGCATACGTCAATTCGTATGCCATTTCGTGTGTCAATTTGTCTTCGTGCACCCTTTAAGTGAACCCTATAAAATTTTATCGTGAATTACAGTGTGTTTTAGCTTGTGAGTACCTATAAAGTTATATTTTGTTGGTTTTTAAATATTCCTAGCGTTGTTCACAACTGAATTTTCACTCATTTTTCTTAATTTCCTAATATCGAGACGGATGAGAAGTGACACGGCTAGAGCTACAATAAATATTCCTGAAAAAATAACTAATGTCCCCTGATAGCTCCCGGTCGTTTCTCTGACCCAGGAAACAAAGATGGGTCCTGCCAGCCCCGCTGCAGCCCAAGCAGTCAAAATGTAACCATGAATCGCCCCAAGCTGCTTTGTTCCAAACAAATCACCGATATAGGCTGGTATCGAGGAAAAGCCCCCTCCATAACAAGTCATGATCAAATACACAATAATCGAAAAGAGAATGCCAACTGTCATATTTGGAAGCATAAAAAAGGCAACGATTTGAAAAGCAAAAAACAGGGTGTACACGTTTGGTCTGCCGATATAATCAGAGATCGTCGCCCAAACAATCCTTCCTGATCCGTTAAATAGCCCCATGATGCCAACCATTGTGGCTGCTCCAGCCGCTGACATTCCGACCAGCTCTTGAGCCATCGGTGATGCAACGGAAAGAATCGCAATGCCACAAGTAATATTGATGAACAGCATGACCCATAAAGCCCAGAACTGTCTTGTCCTAACTGCCTCATTGGCCGTTAACTGCTGCAGGTCCTTTTTGATTTTCAACCCACCTGAGTTTGTTGCCCCTTCTTCCATGCCTTTCGGTACCCAGCCCTCTTTCGGAGGAGCAAGATACTGAGCAGAACAAAAAATAATCACAAAGTAAGCTGCCCCTAGAAGATAGAAAGTATTGGAGATGCCATATGTTTCAATTAAAGTATTCATAATCGGACTGCTGATTAATGCTGCAAATCCGAAACCCATGATGGCCAGTCCGGTTGCCAAACCTCTCCTGTCAGGAAACCACTTTACCAGCGTTGAAACAGGTGTGATATAGCCAACCCCTAACCCGATACCAGCAATCATTCCATAAGATAAGTAGAGTAATAGTAACGACTCTAACTGAATGGCCAAACCTGCCCCGGCAATTCCTGCTCCAAAAAACACAGCACTTAGAGTTCCCGCTGCTCTTGGACCAAACTTCTCGACAAAGTGCCCTAAAAAGGCAGCAGATAAACCTAAAAATAGAATAGCCAAGCTAAACGTAAAAGAAACCTGCTTTAAGTCCCAGCCCATCTGTTGTTGCAGCGGTTTGGTGAATACACTCCAGGCGTAAACCGAACCAATCGAAATATGTATACCAACTGCTGCTAGTGCGATGAGCCAACGATTTTTTGTTTTCATCCTTCCATCCCCTTTTCCATCTTGTTGTGATTTTGAATTTTAGTTAATTTTCTTCGAACTGCATTCCAGACTTCTAAAACTCTAACTCTATAAGACTTAGTGCCATGGTCGAGCTCGGCAATACCCATGAAAAGTCGCATAGTGATTAGTCATATTTAATCGTTATTTTTGATGCAGCTAATTCTGCTTGTTGTCTAGCCTCTTGTACCGTTTCTCCGTTGCACAGAATTACCCCCATTCGTCGTCCCACTTTGGTCTCCGGTTTTCCAAACACTCTTACCTGTGTATGTGGGATCAATAAACTATCAGCAATTCCGGAAATCTGGTAACTGTTACTCTCTTTCATTGCTTTAATCGTATGACTTGCACCAGCTCTCAATAACCCAACCTCTGGAATCGGATATCCCAAAATGGCTCTCACATGCAAGGCAAACTCAGAGAGATCTTGAGTGACCATAGTCACCATCCCAGTGTCGTGTGGACGTGGGGAAACTTCACTGAAATACACCCCTTTTGACGAAAGAAATAATTCAACCCCAAATACCCCGTAACCCCCAAGAGCATCGGTAATTTTTTTTGCGATATCCTGCGCTTCCATAATTTGTTCCGCCGACATGTCATGTGGCTGCCAGGATTCAATATAGTCTCCATCCTTTTGCACATGCCCAATCGGGGCACAGTATGTAGTTCCAGAAGCGGAACGGACAGTCAAGAGAGTTATTTCAGAATCAAATTGGATAAATTCTTCCACTATCACTCTCGTTTTTTTCGCTCTCCCCCCTGAAATGGCCTCATTCCAGGACCATTCAACATCCTCATTCGAACGGCAGACGGTTTGCCCTTTTCCCGAAGAGCTCATGATGGGTTTAATCACGCAGGGTGTTCCGATTTCTTGGACTGCATTCCTTAACTCTTCTAAAGAGTTGGCAAAAGCATATTTCGCTGTCGGAAGCCCGAGTTCTTCACTTGCCAATCGACGAATGCCTTCCCTGTCCATCGTCAGGTTGACCGCTTTCGCTGTTGGAACGATATGGAACCCTTCTTTTTCAAGGTCAAATAATGTCTCAGTTGCAATTGCCTCGATTTCAGGAACAATTAAATCTGGTTGCTCTTGCTCAATTACTCTTCGAAGCTCACCACCATCAAGCATGTCCACCACATAGGAACGGTGGGCCACCTGCATCGCCGGCGCGTTTTCGTAACGGTCTATGGCAATGCTCTCAAGCCCTAAACGCTGAGCCTCAATGATGGTCTCTTTTCCCAGCTCACCAGAGCCAAGCAGCATAATCTTTTTCGCCTTGATACCAAACACTTATGTACAACCCCTTATTGTTTGTCTTTTGACTATAATAACGTATATTAAAGCATGTTTCAAGTGGAAATTTTCCTCAAAACACGAACAATAAATATTTAATTAATAATTTTGTTCGTAAAAATAGATAATGAGCGTTCCGCTTTTTAAAGAGAAAAAAGAGAAAGAGAGACACACTCGATGTCTCTCTTCATGTAATCAAGATATAATTTTCACAATAATCTCATTGACTTTCCTGTTCACCTGGTCAGATTTGAAACATCTACTCCCAATCCAACCCCTATCGTTCTATAATGAATGACATTATGTTTGTAAATTCAGATGACTATTACGACTATCATTGGTTGCAGTTCTAACAATATTGTTGGCGATTAAATCCTTTATTTCTTTGTCAGAAAAGCCCAATTGAGATAAAATCTCCTCTGAATGTTCACCTAGTGCTGGAGGGAGGGTAAACTCTTTTACAGGATTTCCTTGTATCTTAATAGCAGGACCAGGAACAGGCACATCAATATCCTCAACATTTAAAGTTTGAATCATTTCCCTGTGTTGGATTTGCGGATTTTTAATGACTTCTTCTAAATTATTGACAGGACTACTGGCAATACCCGCTTGTTGTAAAAGTTGAAAAGCTTCTTCTTTTGTATGTTTAATCGTCCAGTCCGCAATCGTCTTATCCACATTTTTTCTGTTTTTGAATCTTTCTTCTTCTTTCAAGAATGGCGAATCACTTTGAGCCCATTCACTTTTGCCTATTAGTTTAGCTAATTCCATCCACTTTTTCTCAGGGGCATTAATATAGGCTCCCAAAAATACATACCCATCAGTGGTAGGGAATGCTTTCGAATATTGGAAACGATCACTCGTTCCCCACCTTTGTGTTTTGATGCCATGTAACTTTGCTTCAGCAACACTAAACCCTAACAATGATACCAATCCATCAAGCATACTTATATCCACCAAGCGGCCATTTCCAGTTCTTTCTTTATGAAACAAGGCTAACACCGTCCCTAATGTCGCTTGCAAACCTGCAATATGATCGGCAATAAAAAATCCAACATAGGTAGGCGGACCATCCTGATGTCCTGTTAGTTCCGCTAAGCCACTCATGGACTGAATGACTCCATCATAGGCACCGTAATCCCGGTAAGGGCCGGTTGTCCCAAACCCAGTAATATGAACCATACTTATTTTCGGATTGATCGCGGATATGGTTTCATAACCAAAACCTAATTTCTCGGGTACATTAGAACCATAATTGGTAACCAAAACATCTGCATTTTCTATGAGGCGGTGAAGAATCTCTTTCCCTTTTGAACTCTTTAAGTCCAATGAAATGCTTCTCTTATTGCGATTTTCTGAGGCAAAATACAAACTGACATCATCTTGCATCGGGGCGGACGTTCTTCCAACTTCTCCTTCTAGCCGTTCAATCTTTATGACATCGGCACCATAATCAGCAAGCATTTGGCTGCAATAGGGTCCCGCAATATAATGGGTTAAATCTAAAACTCTTACTCCAGATAGAACAGTCATAATTGTCACCTCATTTTTTAGAATGTCTATACATCATTCCTCGCCTGTTGTGCAGGAATGGTAGCAATCGCTCTTACTTTAGAGCTCACAAGCGCTTTGCCGCTGAGTTCATTTTTACGGAAGTTTCCCGGTGAAGTTCCGACAATTTTTTTAAACGTCTTAATAAAATGATAGATGTTATTGTAGCCAACAGTACCGCTAATATCGGCTATATCCAAATTGGAGTTAACCAGCAACTCCGCCGCTTTATCGATTCTTACTTTGTTGAGATATAGATTAATAGTCATACCGGTATTTTCTTTAAATGTTTTACAAATATAATTTTTGCTGTGGCCTACAAGCTGTGAAAGGTGGTCCAAAGAAATTTCATGTTTGTAATTTTCCTGGATATTTTCTTTAATTTTCTCCACCACTTTTGACTTTTGGGGATTCGCCGATATTTCAATTTTTTGAAATCTGACCATATAGTATAAGGCAGCAATGAAAGTATGTGTTGCTATTTCCAGATACCAAGGAAGTGTGTCAATTCCTTCTTTAAAAACGACCTCGAGCATTTCTTCTATCTGATCGGATCCTTGGCATACAATTGGAATCCTGTTGAGACTTTCTTGAAATTCGTTATCGAAAACAACATACTTTACTTCCAGCATTCGTAAAGGTTTTCCGTCTACATCTCGGGTGTTGGATATGCCGTGAATATCGTTCGGTCTTGTAAAAAGGTACATCCCCCTCCCCATTTTCACGGTATCATTCCCTACGATAAAATCGCCTTCCCCACTTATACAATAGTAAATCTGATAGTATTCATGATTATGAGGCTTAAGACTGCTGCCAGACGGATATTCACTTTTAGCCAACCAAAGTATATTGATCATATCATTCTTCATTTTTCCAATCACCTTATTAAAAATGTTATTATTATAATATTTCTTCACCCTCTTCTAAAATTCCTGCAAACAGATTTATCAAGTTGTCGCACCCCCACTAATAATGAGGCACTGACCCGATATGAAACTCGCGTCATCACTGGAAAGAAAGGAGACAGCACTTGCAACTTCCCCTGGTTGTCCGAGTCTTCTTAAAGGGATTAGCTTCATATGTTCTGTAATAATTTCCTGAGGTACATCATTGTACATATCGGTTTCAATATATCCAGGGGCAACACAATTCACTAGGATATTTTTGGGGCCGCTTTCCTTCGCCAGTGTTTTTGTAAATCCAATTAAACCGGCTTTTGAGGCAGCGTAATTGGTTTGCCCGACATTACCAAATGCGGATACCGATGAGATATTGACGATTCTTCCGCAGGCATTTTTCCGCATAATCGGAATGACATATTTACAGAGGTGGTAAGCTCCCTTTAGATTCACATTTAAAACCGCATCCCATGCTTCATCTCCCATCTTGTGGAACATGCTGTCTCTTGTGATGCCTGCATTATTGACGAGGATGTCAACGGTACCAAAATGCTCCACTGCTTGAGCAACAGCTGCTTTTACTTGTTCATCGGCAGACACATCACATTGGATAGGCAGGACTTTCTCACTAGATACATCAAAGTTCTCTACGAGTTTGCCATCATACTCTAGTACTGCAACTCCTTCAATCCCGTCCTCCAAGAAGCGTTTGACGATTGTTTCACCGATTCCTTTTCCACCACCAGTCACAATGGCGTATTTTCCTGACAACTTTCCCATAATCATTCCTCCAATTGATGAAATAGTTCCATGAAGCTAGTAATTTATTTTTATATACTGGAATAAAGAATGTTTAGCATTTTTTTGCTCAAACAGATGCTTAGGGCAATATAAGGTATGCTGGGCTACGAAATAGGATAGCTTGTTGGCCGGGTCGATAAATGCCTGCACCCCGCCAAGACCTCCCCAAGAGAAAGAGTTCTCAGGAACAAGCCTAAGAGCTGCCGCAGAATCCATTACGACGGACACACCAAGCCCATATCCGATCCCTTCGGACACAACCATTTCCCGATAATCACTGAGACATTTCCCTTTAAGCTGGTTCCTCCGCATGAGATTAATTGTATTTGCACTGATAATCCTTGCGCCATTTTTCCCGGTACCCCCACAGGCAAGCGCATCTGCAAATAAAATGTAATCCTCTGCAGTCGTGATCAGGCCGCCGCCGCCACTTTCGTGCCTTAATCCAGCAGCACCAATGCAATCGCTGCTTACCCGAACGACCGAGCCCGTTTCATAGCTGTACTGATACTGCGGAGCAATTCTTTCGCGTTTTTCCTCCGGTACAGAAAAACCGCTATCCTCCATTCCCAGTGGTTCAAATATGTTCTTCTTTAAGTATTCGCCAAACGACATTCCGGAAGCGACTTCAATAACAGCACCAAGAACATCATGGCAATAGCTATAATTCCAGCCTTCTCCTGGTTCAAACAGGAGAGGTTCCTTTGCCAGAGCCCTCACGAAATCCCGAGTACTGAAATCCCGTCCGGTTTCAGCCATCAGTTTCCGCATTTCCGGAGTATCCAACTCGTAGCTGAGACCAGCGCACATAGTAAACAGGTCAACGATGCGAATATGCCTGGCTGCCGGTTTGATGACAAAGGTTCCACTTTTAACTTTCATATCCTTGAACTCAGGCAAGTATGTATAAACAGGGTCCGTGAGGAGAACCTTTCCTCTCTCAACGAGTTGTAAGGCTGCAATGCAGGTGATCATTTTTGTGGCTGAATAAATGTTATAGAGAGCGCTTTGCTTCATCGGAATCCGATTTTCAATATCGGAGTAACCCGCCGCATAGCGGAAAATCAACTCATGATCCTTATATACGATACAATCTATGCCAGAAACGCCCAGCTCAGGTACCGTATCCATAAAGTTTCGAAGGGCTTCAAAATTTGCCATAGTTTCCTCCCAATCCAAATTAAATGACACCGAGTTTTTCTAATTTGTCGATTTCCTCATCAGATAGGTTGAGTAAGCCTTTATAAATCTCGTCATTGTGCCACCCTAAAGGCGCCCCGGCCCATTTGGCTTTGCCTGGTGTCTTTGAAAACTTCGGTACGATTCCTTGCATTTTTATTTCCTTATTTAGCTCATAATCAAAAACGGAGATAATATTTTCTCTATCCTGAATATGCGGGTCATGAAATAGGTCAGCAACTGAATTTACCGAAGAATAAGCAACGCCGTGCTTTTCCAATTGTTCACGAGAATCATCAAGTGTATGTTCAGAAAAGAATGATAGGATATATTCGTCTAATTGATTACGATTTCTTACTCTTAATTGATTGGTAAGAAATCTTGGATCCTTCACCAATTCCGGATGTCCGATGGCCATCATTAATCGTTCAAAAATATTTTGGGTCGAGGCTGGAATCACAATCCACTTGTTATCTTTTGTATCATATAGATCATTTGGGGCAACAACAGGATTATAAGTCCCGCTCCGCTCAGGAACTTTCCCTTCCAGGTCATAATCTACGATATAGTTCTCCATCACTCTTATCAGAGGTTCATATAATGATAGATCAACGAGTTGACCTTCTCCTGTCTGCTTAAAGTGATAAAGCGCCAGCATGACAGAAAACGCTCCATACACCCCTCCCATTGCATCTGCGATGGGATAACCTGAAAAAATGGGTTTCCGATCCGGATAGCCAGTCATATAAGTTAATCCGGAGAACGATTCGGCAACCCTGGCAAATCCCGGTTTTTCAGCGTAGGGTCCATTTCTTCCAAATGCTGAGAAATGAATCATGACCAGGTTTTCTTTAACTTTCAATAAATCAGGGTAGTCTACTTTCCATTTCTTTAATGTTCCTGGCCTAAAATTGGTAATCACCACATCAGCTTTGGAGACTAGTTGATAGTATAGTTGGACCCCTATCTCTTTGCTAAAATCTAACGTAATCGTCTTCTTGTTTCGATTTGTAACCTTCCATGTCCCTTCCCCAAAATTTCGGGTTTGATCCCCTTTACCAGGTTGTTCAATCTTGATCACTTCAGCTCCGAAATCACCAAGCAAATTGGCGATCAAAGGAGCTGCCAAAACGGTAGACGCATCAATTACCCGAATTCCTTCTAAAATATTTTTTTCTGACAACCCTATGAACCCCTTTCCAAAGCCTTTGCCGAACATTCCAATAAAAAGCATGGAAACACTAGCTACATAATCATCTTATTTTCATGGGAGATTTCTTCCTCGAATAATAAGCAAGCTGTCAGTCTATCTTGTGAGGTACGGATTAATTTTGGATCAAAGCTCTTACATTTTTCCATCGCCACAGGGCAGCGTGTATGGAAACGACAGCCTGTAGGAGGGTTTGCAGGGCTTGGTAAATCTCCTTTTAAAATAATCCGCTCTCGATCCCGAAGCTTTGGATTAGGTAAAGGCACAGCAGATAACAATGCCTTTGTATAAGGATGATGAGGATTTTCAAACAGATCCTCTTTCTCTGCTAATTCCGAGATTTTTCCTAAATACATGACGGCGATTCTATCACTGATATGCTTGACCGCTTGAATCCCGTGGGCAATAAATAGATAGGATAGCCCCATATCCTTTTGAATCTCTTTTAATAGATTTAAGATTTGGGCTTGAATGGAAACGTCTAACGCTGAAACGGGCTCATCACAGACAATTAATTTCGGGTGTAAGGCAAGGGCACGAGCGATCCCGATTCGTTGTCTTTGTCCCCCTGAAAATTCAATTGGATACCTGTTGCCATGAAGGGAGGCCAGTCCTACCCTTTCAAGCAGTTCATCCACCCTTTTTCTTCGTTCTGTTTTTGTTCCAACTTTATGAAGAACAAGGGGCTCAGCGATAATGTCTGCAACCGTCATTCTCGGATCCAGGGAAGAATAGGAATCTTGGAAAATCATCTGCAAATTTTTGCCCAATTCTTTTTTGTTTTTATAGTCAGACAGTTTTTCCCCTTCAAAATAGATGTCCCCATCTGTCGGGTCTGTCAGGCCCACTACCATTCTTCCAATTGTTGATTTCCCGCAGCCAGATTCTCCGACCAACCCGACCGTTTCACCGGGATAAATATCAAGACTGACACCATCCACGGCTTTGACAGATTGATTCTTCTTGCCGAAAAGCCCGCTTCCGACTGGAAAGTGTTTTTTGATGCCTCTCAGTGACAATAACGGCTGATTCTCTGTCATCTCGCTTCAACCCCTTCCTTCGTGAGTGGATTCCAGCATGAAACACGATTTCCTGATACATGACTTTTCAGTGTAGGAGAGACCTCGTGACATTTATCTGTAGCAAAGGCACATCGTGTCACGAAATTGCAGCCTTTTGGCAGTTCAAGCGGATTTGGCACAACACCCGGAATGGCATTCAACGTTTCCTCGGAGGGTCCGTATAAGGATGGAATACTATCCATTAGCCCTTTTGTATAAGGATGACCTGGAGTTTCAAAAATTTCATCCACATTGCCTTCTTCGACAATTTTTCCGCAATACATGACTAGAACGCGGTCAGCTGTTTCAGCTACAACTCCTAGGTCATGTGTGATTAATAGAATCGAAATGCCAAATTCCTTCTGTAATTCTCGTAATAGATTTAAGATTTGCAGCTGTATTGTCACGTCAAGGGCCGTTGTCGGTTCATCAGCAATCAGGAGTTTCGGATTGCAGGCAAGTGCAATGGCAATCATGGCTCTTTGCCTCATTCCTCCTGATAATTGATGGGGGTAATCATTGAGACGCCTCTCCGCATCAGGAATACCCACTTTATTCAACAGCTCCAAGGCTATTTTCTTCGCTTCTCGATAACTGACCTTTTTATGAAGAACAATCGATTCTGCTATTTGTCTCCCAATCGGATGGACTGGGTTTAGGGAAGACATCGGATCCTGGAAAATCATAGCAATGTCATTTCCACGGATTTTTTGCAATTCCTTTTCTTTTAATTTCAATATATCTTGGCCTTCAAACAGGATCGAACTTTCCGGACGATATTTGATGGCACTGGCATTCAATCCCATAATCGAAAGAGATGAAACACTCTTCCCACTTCCTGATTCACCCACTAAGGCTACAATCTCACCTTTCTTTATGGTAAAAGAAATATCATCGACAGGCTTAATTTCTCCTTTTGGGGACGGGATGTATGCTTTTAGTTGATTGACTTCCAGTAATGGTGTATCTGCATTCAAATTGTCTCTCCCCTTTGTTAAGATGTTTTTTGTTTTGGATCGAGTGCTACCCTTAAACCGTCACCGAGAAAATTCCCAGCCAAGATGGTAAACAGGATGGCAATTCCAGGGTAAACCATCATCCATGGATTAACGTCAATCAAGCTGTAGCCTTGTTGGATCAAACTCCCCCAGCTTACATCGGGAGGCTGGGCACCCAAGCCAAGAAAACTAAGCGTGGTTTCAATCAGAATGGCAATACTGAGATTAAAGGAAGCTTGAACAACAATGGGCGGTGAAATATTTGGAATAATATGTCTAACCATGATCCAAACAGATCCCGCACCGGAAATTTTGGCTGCCTCAACATAAGGCTCTGATCGTATTTGCAGAGTCTGACCTCTCGCCAGTCTGGCAAATTGCGGGGTAAAGACAACCCCAATCGCCATCATGGCATTCCAAAGGTTGACACCTAAGGCACTTGTAATCCCCAAGGCAAGGATAATGGCTGGAATGGCAATGATGGCATCTACGATCCGCATGAAAATATCATCAATAATACCGCCAAAATAGCCGCTTAAAATCCCCAATGGTACCCCGATAAAAAGTGGAATCATAATCGAAAACAGGGCTGCCTTAATCGCTGTTTGTGAACCCACCAGCAGTTGACTGAAAATATCAGACCCCAACCCGTCTGTACCCAGCCAATGCTTTGCACTTGGCGGAGACATGACTTGTGATAAATCTTGTTTGAAAGGCTCGTATGGTGCAATATAAGGAGCCACAATGGAAATGATGGTCAGAATAGCGAGAAAGATAAAACTAGCAAAGGCAAGTCTTTCGGTCATTAATCGTTTAAAGATTGTTTTAAAACTCATCCTCTTAATCCTCTCTAATATTCGATTCTAGGATCTAACAGCGCATAAACAATATCTGTAATAAAGTTAATCACGATAACCATCACAATCATGACAAGGACAACACCCTGGACCATTGTGAAGTCACGCTGTTCAATCGCATTAACAGCAAGCTGCCCCATTCCCGGAATAGCAAAAATACTTTCAACCACAACAGTCGCTCCTAACGCATTTCCAAACATGAGACCAATCGTTGTGACAACAGGTAACATAGCGTTTTGAAGCGCATGTTTAAAAATAGCCCGATAGCGGCCCGCGCCTTTTGAATAGGCGGTACGAACAAATTCTGCATCCATCGTTTCCATTAATGAGGAGCGCAAATGTCGGGTAATAATGGCAATCCCGGCTAAACTCAGTGAAAAGCCAGGCAGAATAATAGATTTTAAGAAAGATCCCGGTCCATCTGTAATACTGGTAAATCCAATTGCCGGAAACCAATTGAGCGTAAGGCTAAAAAGGATGATGAGGACCATAGCAACTAAAAAGTTAGGTATTGCTGTCCCTAATGTTCCAAAAAATCGTGCAACATAATCCATCCAGCTATTGGGGAAATAAATCGAGGTAATAGCAAAAAACATCCCGCCTACAATAGCAAAAAGCATTCCAACCACAACTAGCTGAATGGTAACAAAAAGCGTCTGCATGACGGCTTCGTCAACAAGTTGACCTGTAAAAATGGATCTACCCAAATCCCCATGAATGGCATTATTCAACCAATGAAAATATTGGAGGACCACAGGTTGATCAAGTCCTAATTGGCTGCGCAATTCTGCAACTTTTTCATGAGTGGCACTATCACCAAGCATAGCGAGAACCGGATCACCTGGTATTAGTAAAATTAACGAAAATACCAAAAAGGTTGTGACGAGCAGCATCGGGATGACGTAAAGCATGCGCCGCAGCAGGAATTTCCAAAACATATGTACCCTCCTTTAAAAGAGAGTGAAGCGGGATTAATATCCCACTTCACTGTTTCATTTATTTTTGCTCTACCCAAAGCTCTGAGAAGATTGGCTTTCCTAACAAGTTGGACTCAAAGCCCTTGATTTTATTGTCCATCGCATGTGTGATCGACCCGGAGAATAATGGAATAGAGAATCCTTGTTGAATGATAGCCTCGTTAACGATTTTCCCATACAGCTCTCCACGTTTATCCTGATCATACGTGCCGGCAGCTTCTGAAATAAGTGATTCCAATTCTGGTGTAGAAAGCTTTCCTGGATTATAAAAGCTATCCTTTGAGTAAAGACTATTAATCGTCATTTGTGGGTCTGGCCGTCCTGACCAGTTGCCTGTCAGCGCATCCGTGTCTTTATCAGTCATAAACTTTTGCACAGCTGCATTTGCTTCTAATGGCTCAATCTTTACGGTTATTCCCACTTTTTCCAGTTGTCCTTTAATAGCATTGGCTAACCTGGTCCAATAATCAATTGGGTAGGTTACTAGAGTGAAAGAAACATCAGTAAGACCAGCATCCTTCAAAAGCTGCTTTGCTTTTTCAGGGTCATACTTAATTTTGATCCCTTCGTCATGTGCCCAATAACCTTTAGGGAATGGCTGTGCGGTGGCTTCTCCTTGACCAAAGTTAATCGCATTAATGATTTCGTTACGATCAATTCCATATAATACAGCTAGGCGGGCCGCTTGGTTATTAAACGGTTCTACATTCGTTTTGAGATAAAGCATGTTGAGACCTAAAGTTTGTTCTGTACTTAAGACAACTTTAGGGTTTTTCTCTAAAGAAGGAATCATCTGCGCTTGAACTCCCGGAACAAAATCAACTTGACCAGTTTTCAAAGCATTGACTTGTGAATTGGCATCAGGAATTACTTTTACAGTAATCTTATCAAGGTAAGGCTGGCCCTCTTGCCAGTAATCCTTATTAGCTTCGTAGTCAATCTGGCCGTTTGGAACATGATTAGCCACTTTGAATGGACCTGCTCCAACAGGATGTTGGGAATAATCTGCACCATACTTATTTACTGCTGTTGGAGAAACCATCATTCCGCCGCGATCTGTTAAGGCTAGCAGAATGGAAGAATCAGGCTTAGATAAATGAAGTTTTACCGTCTGCTCGTCAACCACTTCCACAGTTTCGATACTCTTTAAATCACTGACTTGTGACTCTGCTGAATTGACGCGTTCAATATTAAATTTGACTGCTTCTGCATCAAATTTGGTACCGTCTTGGAAGGTTACGCCCTTTCTAAGATGAAGAACCATGGACTTGTCATCTGGAAATTCCCAAGATTCAGCTAACCCTGGTTCAGGCTTCAAATCAGGGGTGAATTTAACGAGTGTGTCATATATTGGCCATAACAAGGAATGGTCATTACCAGTAGTACCTTTAATAGGGTCAAAGTTCGTAATATCCGCCACGTAAGCAACCGTTATGGCTCCGCCGCGTTGGGGCTCCCCTTTTGCTTCATTGCCCGTGGTGGTTTTACCTCCTGATTTATTTCCTCCAGAGTTTGAAGTTTCAGAACTATTACACCCTGCCAATACCATCGATAATGAAACTAAAACCATGAGGATGGTTAGAAAACTTTTCTTGAATTTTGGTCTCATTGTACTTGCTCCTTACTAATTTTATTTTGAAAGACTTGTTCCCAATTCAAGCGTATTTGACGATCGGGGTCATTTACCACCTCATTTTTAGTATTAAAAATCATGGTGGCTCTGTTTTCCAAATCATATTTCGGCCACTCAGGCAATTCCGTTATATTCGGATCACCATGGTGCGCAAAAGCAATCCAGGCTTGATGCATCTGTTCTGCCAGTTTGAAACGCTGCCGGTCATTTCCTGAAATGCGTTCCTTTTCTAGATCAACCAGAGTATTCCAAACAAAAGGAATCTCAAGGGCATGAAAAGCTTTTAAAACTCCATCCAATACATTGCTTTCAAAGTCAAACCTGTACATCCAAACTGGCGCACCGCGCTTTGCTTGACTTTCACTGAATAAAATAGCAGGAATCGTAAATACATAGTTTGTCAAAACATCTTCATATAGCGTTTTACTTAACTCATGATCTTGTATGACATATTTAGAAATACTCTTCCAAAAAGGCCCATAGGAAAGTTCAAAGATCGGTTTCAAATTGCTTTGATCCACTTCTTTCCAAACAGGATCAAAATGAGTAAAAAGGAGGGATTCATCCTTATTTGTTCCGACTAATACAGGAATATTGTTTGCAAAGCCTTCATCCAGTACTTTTTCTGGCTCACCGGAAATGACGATGCCATCTCCAACAGGGCCGAAGGCCGTTCTTGGAAAAATTTTAATAGCTTCTAAGATTGTTTCTGCAGGAATAGATTCTAATTCTGACAGGTTTTCTGGATCTACCTTTAGTTCGGAAAGAAGTTGTTCCGTCATTTCCTTTGCCTTATCACCATTTACCTTACATCTGGCAGTCCCGCTTTGCAGGATGGCTTTGTGAAAAAGCCCTTTTGCAATGGGCATGGATAGTAGATTACCAACGCTGACCGCTCCTGCTGATTCTCCAAAAATGGTTACGTTATTCGGATCTCCGCCAAAGGCTTCGATATTTTCATTGACCCATTTCAATGCAGCCACTTGATCGAGGAGACCGCAATTTCCTGAACCTCGGTAGGCGTCACCCCCAATATCACCAAAATGGAGAAATCCAAAAACACCTAGCCGGTAATTGAGAGTGACGACCACTACATCGCCTTGTTCCGCAAATGAACTACCGTCATATAAATGGCTTGAACCAGAGCCATACATAAAGGAACCGCCATGGATCCAGACCATCACGGGCCGCCCTTTATCATCTGCACCTGGGGACCAAATGTTGAGATATAAGCAATCCTCATTCAAATTCGCTGGTAAATCACCCAAAAACTTCATCGACGGGCTAACGGACTGAACAGCTGCTGGACCAAACTCTTTGGCTTCCCTTATTCCTGCCCATGGTTCTGGTTCTTGTGGCGGCCGGAAACGGAGCGAGTTAATAGGTGGTGCCGCGTAAGGTATACCCTTCCAAACGCAAACCTTCCCTTCCCTTTTGCCTTCCACCATACCAAAGCGGGTCTTTGCTAAGATAGCTGACATTATTCATTACCCCCTATTAACTTATCGAAATATAGGCTTTATCCACCTGTATTTTAATCCGTGATTTAAAGTAATCGCTTTCTTTTCAAGGTGAATTCCTTCTATTAGCCTAAGCTAAACTATTGCCATGTTAGAAAAGCAATTCTAATATAGGGAACCCAATCATCGGTATGTATATCTGCTTTTTCTAACATGATTTCATGCGTCATAGAGTCCTAAAAAACACTTGGCAGGTTCCATATATGAACTATTTATCACGGATGAACTAATTGTTGATCTATTTACTATTTTTAAAGAAGATATAGCGGAGTGCACTCAGGTGTATTGCTTTTGCAATTTCTTAGAGGTCTTTTTAGCTGAAAAGTTGATTACAAACAAAAGTTGTCATATTATAAAGCGCTATCATTTGTTTCAAAATAGTCTCCCCTACAAGTAACTCACCACCTTCTAATAAAAAATACCCGGTTAATATAATACAATTTTTTCCTAAAATTAATCTATATTACCCAGAAAATGTTTTTGTATTTTTCATTCTTTTTATAATTATCTGACTAATTTAACAACAATATAACATGGGTAATATTTTTAAGTCAATAAAAAAGTTGATATATATTAATCAATAATATAATTTAAGAACCTGCCCCAACAGTCTCAGTTATCAGGCTGGTTTAACTGAAATATACTTCTATCATTATATTTTTACAATTGATTTACTTTTTTAGTTGTCGTATTGTAACTTCTGTTTTTTTAGTTGGACCCGGTTATTAATACTATTGATATAATAATAATTTCGGAAATAATCCTCGGTTACAGGAATAAACAGGGGTAAAATGCCATAGCTTAAAAGGCAATTGATATATTGATAGACTATTTTGGGTAGTCTTTCACAATGAGCAAAAGTAGTATTTTTTCCTCATATAAACGTTCCCACTGAAATGCAAAGTCTCTGACCATTGAAAAAAATGAAATCTTTTTTGTTTTCGCTGGCACGGTAACTCTGAAGTGTTATTTAATTTGAAACAAACTAAGTATTTTCTTACTTAATAAAATTCTTTTATATCTTATCCAATTAATAGGTTATAATATAATTAATAATTTCATATATTAAAAAAGACCGAACATGCGGTAACATGTCCGGTCCAGCAATAGACCGTTCCCTCTAAAGGGGTCGGCTAGGCAGCAATAATCCACCTGAGCGCGTTAACTCAAGGGTGGATTATTTTTTTTGGTTATGAAATGACAGGATCGCAATATTAGACTTAGATTAATAAGATAAGCCATCACCGAATTGGGCTACTCCCGGAATGGTTACCGGAAGCTTTCCGGACGGATTGACTTCACCTGCCAGTACTCTAGCCAAGGCATTTACAGAAACGTCACGGTCTCCATAGGTTGCCAGATAGGCATTCACATTTGGAATGGACATTAAATCATATGGGTTGCGAATGGCTGTGACAATAACCGGCTTGCCTGTTCCCAGCAACGCCTTTACCAGGTTTTGCTGTGCCGCATTCGTATTTGCAGTATACGTGGTCACAATGATTTTATCGGCCACTTGAGCAGATGCTACGGCACTGTTTATTTGTGCAGCAGTCGGTGAAGCGGCGGTTGCATAGTAACTTGTATTAAACCCTTTATTTCCAAGCAATCCGGAAAGCATGTTCGGTTTACCGGTTGATGGTCCGGTGATAAAAATCTTGTCCGTATTTTTCAATGGAAGCAGATTATTTTCATTTTTTACTAGAGTAATGCTTTTATTGGCGATTTCATCTGCAACTGCCAAATGTTCGGCTGTTCCGATATCAGCAATGGCCGATTCAGGTGTGTAAGGATTATGGAATAACCCCCGCTTGAATTTATACTCGAGTATTCGGTACACAGATTCATCAATGCGCTTTTCTGAGATTTCTCCGCTTTGGGCAGCGGCCAGCATTCCATTATAGGCAACCTCTACATTCGGCGGGTTCAGGAGAATATCAGCTCCGGCCTTGAATGCTTCAACGGCCACTCGGTCAGCAGGTACGACATTCGCACCTGACATTCCAAGACTATCGGTAATAATCAGACCTTTAAACCCGAGCTCACCGCGAAGTAGATCGGTAAGAATCGGCTTTGACAGTGTCGCAGGCAGACCGGACGGATCGAGAGCCGGAACAACGATATGGGCCGTCATAATCGCATCGATGCCTGCGTCAATTGCTGCTTTAAACGGTTGTAAATCTACATTATGAAGTGTTTCCAAATCATGATTGATGATCGGCAGGCCATAATGAGAATCGACAGCTGTATCGCCATGTCCTGGAAAATGCTTGGCAGTGGCAATCAAATTTTTGTTTTGATAAGCCCCGACTTGGGCGACTGTTAAGTCTGAAACCAAACCGGGATCTTCACTAAAGGAACGAACCCCGATAACCGGATTAGCCGGATTCACGTTGACATCCGCCACCGGTGCAAAATTCATATTCACGCCAATCCCTTTTAATTCAGTGGCTAAAATACCGGCAGAATCAGCGGCTAATTGAGAGGAACGAGTCGCGCCAAGAGCCATATTCCCCGGGAACACCGTTCCAGGGTTTACCAGGCGCTGGACAATCCCGCCTTCCTGGTCGGTCGAGACAAACAGCGGGATTGGCATCCGCTGATCCATGGCGATTTTTTGAATCCCGTTCGAAAGAGCGTTAGTCTGTGCGGCATCGAGCGGGGTCAACATATTATCTGTCCAATTAAAATAAATGACACCACCAACATGGTATTTTTCAATCACTTCTTTAAAGTTTTTGCCGCCGCGATTTCCATTTAGATTGGTTGCTTCATAATTTGGGTCTGTGGGTGTTTTACCGTAGACATGGACAATGAACAGCTGGCCAATCTTCTCTTCAAGTGTCATATGCTGAAGTTTGCTTTGAATCCAGCCGTTCTTGGCTTCCCCTTCTTTCCAGCCCGGTTTTGTTGGATCCTGCCAGCCGGTGGCACCTGCGGAAAAGGGCAGGCACAAGCATACTAGTGAAATAATGGCAAGGATTGAAAACAAGCGATTCTTTTTCATCGAATACTCCTCCTCCTTATGGCTGATTTCCGCGAGTTAATGTAAGCTCCGCTATGACAGGACGGTGGTCGGATGCAAGTGTGTCAATAATGTTGGCAGATTTTACGCCAATGTTTGGTGTTGGCAATATATAATCAATTCTATTGTTTGGCGCTAGCGCTGGGTAAGTGAATCCTGGTCCCTCATTCGTTAGCGCCCAGGCATCAGTGAAGTGCTCAAAGAGCGGCTGAAGCTCGGGAGCATTGGGGCCGGCATTCATGTCACCTGCCAAAATGCTATATTCATGCTGTCCAGCAATTTGCAGCATATCGGCTACTTGCATTTCCCGCACACTCGGATCCGAGCGGTAATCCAAATGCGTGACATAGAACCAAACCTTTGCACCCTTTACATTAATCAACGCTTCGAGAAATCCCGGTGCGGGTTTTGGAACCGGATTCGCTTCCTGTGTTGATAGTCTCGCAATTTCACGATTAGTTGCTTGTATAATCGGGTATTTACTTAGTATAGCCACGCCAAATTCGCGGCGTGGATCCCCATCATTTAGAGGGTCCAGGCTGTAGATTGGGGCGAAGAAATAATACATGTCAAGCTCATTGGCCAATAATTCAATATCGTTTTCAAATAAGCTCCGGGCACCCCAATGAACATCGACTTCCTGGAGAGCAATAATTTCCGCTCCAGATTGGCGGATTGCTTCAGCAGTCCGTTGAATATCATACTTTCTATCGGCTCCAGCCCCAGCTTGAATATTATAGGTCATCACCTTTACATCCACCGTACGTCCCGGTGCCGATTCCCCCATGGCATAGCCCGAGGAACTGCATAAAAATGTAAACGATGTCAAAATTACAAAGTAAAGCCAAAACCTTTTACCAGCTGATTTCATAGAAAGACAGCCTCCTATTCTGTAATTTAATTCTTAAAAATGGGTAACCAACTAATTGTGTGATTCGAGAAGTGAAAGTTAGGAGAAAGTATGTTGAAAAAATCTAAGGAGTATTGAAATACAGGTGCAAGCATCGTTAAAATCTATCAGCTATATATATTAGAAAACCCCTCCATTTCCCAATATGTATTATTTAATACAAAATTACCAGATTTTACATAAGGCCGTCTATACAACTATAGAACCAAAGTAAATATTTACCAACCTGTCACGTAGTCTATTTAACCCAAAAAAAGAAAGCCAATGAAATGAATTCTTCGGCTTTCGGGTCTTACTCATCTTGTTGTAATTAGGCTCTGTTATTGCTGAATGTTGATTTCCCAACGTTTGAAAAATAAACGGAGAAATTCCGTTTAATTTGGGAAATATCCATATTTCCCTAAAAATAAAGGAAGTTTTTCCGTCTATCTTGTAAAAATCATTGGATTTTATCTTATTTAGAGCCGTCAATCGGAATAACTCCGCTTATTGCAGCTTCTTTAGCCGCGACTTTATACATTAGCCGGAAATTCTCCGCCTATAAATTCTCATATCTATAAGAAAAATCAATAATGAATAATAACATACCCAATTATTAAAATCGTAATTGCAGTTTGTTCGTAGTGGTGTCCGGCCTCACAGCCTGCCCCACTCCTAAATGTGTTACCATCTTGCAGTTAGCATTTTTCTTCTGGTGTAGAATTCGACACCGTCTGAGCCGTTGGCATGGAGATCTCCGTAGAAGGAGTTTTTCCAGCCTGAGAATGGGAAGAATGCCATTGGCGCCGGGACTCCGATGTTTACACCTAGCATACCGACCTGAATTTTTTCTCTAAAATAACGGACATCCGCACCATTTTTCGTAAACAGGCAGGCGCCGTTACCAAAATCAGACTGATTCGTTAAATCTACAGCCTCTTCTAAACTAGCAACCCGAACAATCGACAATACCGGGGCAAAAATTTCTTCCTTCCATATTTTCATTTCAGGTGTCACCCGGTCAAAGATCGTCGGTCCAATAAAGTATCCGTCCTGATGATAGGCCTCGTCCTTTCGACCATCCCTGACCAAAAGAGCTCCTTCCTGAACACCAGTCTGTATGTACGATGCTGTCCGCTCTTTATGCTGCTGGCGGATAACCGGCCCTAAGAAGACCTCTTCCTCTAGCCCGTTCCCGATTACAATCTCTTCAGCAGCCTTTGTTAATTTTTCAATCAAAGGTTCTGCAACTTCTCCGACAGCAACCACCACTGAGCATGCCATACAGCGTTCGCCTGCAGACCCATAGGCGGCACTGATGATTTCTTTCACGGCTTGATCTAAATCAGCCTCAGGCATCACAATCGAGTGGTTCTTGGCGCCCGCCAATGCCTGCACCCGTTTGCCGTGGTTTGCTGCGGTTTTGTAGACATATTCGGCGACCGGCTGCGAGCCTACAAAAGAAATCGCCGGAACATCTTTATGCTCTAGCAATCCATTGACCACATCGTGAGCACCATGAACAATATTGAACACGCCGTCTGGAAGTCCAGCCTCCTTCAGCAGCTCAGCCAAGCGATTCGCCAGTAGCGGTGTCCGCTCCGACGGTTTCAGTACAAACGTATTCCCGAGGGCAATCGCAAGAGGGAACATCCAGCACGGGACCATCATCGGAAAATTAAACGGGGTAATCCCGCCGACGACTCCTACCGGGTAACGGTACATGCCTGATTCAATGTTTGTCGCGATGTCTGGCAGCTGTCTGCCCATCATCAGGGTTGGCGCACCTGCTGCGAACTCCACACACTCGATGCCGCGCTGTACCTCGCCATGGGCTTCCTTGAAGCTTTTTCCGTTCTCTTTTGTGATTAACGCCGCCAGCTCATCCCAATGCTCTACCAATAATTGCTGATATTTGAACATGACTCGTGCCCGTTTAGGGACTGGTGTCTCACTCCAAGTGGCAAACGCCTCTTTGGCGGCAGCGACGCCCGTCTCCAAATCCTCTCTAGTAGAAAAAGGTACATTTGCTAAAATTTCTCCTGTTGCCGGGTTCGGCACTTCTTCGTATCGTTGCGTATTGGCCTCAACCCACTGGCCGCCAATGAAATTCTTCAAATCCTTAACTTGAATAATCGACATGTATTCTTCCTCCTATACTTAATCATTCCGGGGCCATTCTTCACCGCGTTATTCTAACGGGAGTCGTCCCCCCTTTTAAACTGTCATATATTGATAGCATATCTGATAGAGACTAATAATCTCTTCTTTGGTTGGGACTCTTGGGTTGTTTGCCGGACTTCCACTTGCCAAGGCATCTCCTGCCATTTTTTCGAGGGCGGCTTGGAATTCTTTCTCTGGAATGCCCCAGCTTTTTAGGTCCGGAATATTCAGGCTACTGCAAATTTCCATTATCCTGTGAATGACCGCGTCTGCTTTTTCAGAAACATCCCCATCAAATGCCTTATGGTCTTTTTCAAAAAACAATTCGCCAATCTGCGCCAATTGTTTCGCACAAGCATGTTTACTGAACTCGAGAACTGCCGGAAGCAGCATCGCGTTTGAAAGACCATGCGGGACATGAAATAGCGCCCCAATCGGACGGGACATCCCATGGACCAATGTAACGGAAGCATTCGAAAACGCCATCCCTGCCTGGAGGGAGCCTAAACACATCGCTTCCTTCGCATCCAAGTCAGTGGGATCATGATAGGCCCGCTCAAGTGAGCGAACAATCAGCCCGATCGCCGATTTGGCCAATGTGTCGGTCATCGGATGGGCTTTCTTCGATAAAAAGGCTTCAATGGCGTGGCAAAGGGCATCCACCCCGGTTGCCGCCACAATTTGTGGTGGAGCGGACTGTGTTAAATATGGATCCACAATGGCCACGGCCGGCATAAACACCGGGTGCTTAATCATCATTTTCACATCAGTCGTTGTATTGGTAATCACCGTTACATCCGTAGCCTCTGATCCGGTTCCGGCTGTTGTAGGCAGGGCAATGTGGTGAATCCTTGGCGGTGTACAGTCTTTTTGGCCGCCGATATAATCCCCGATGTAGCCGCCATTATTCTCAAGGACGACAATCGCTTTCGCAGTATCAATGCAGCTTCCTCCGCCGAGTGACAGCACCACATCACATGCTTCACTTTCGAGCATTTCAAGCGCTTCGGCTACATACTGGTCGGTCGGCTCGGAAGCCACTCCGCGATAGACGACACTTTCAACGCCTTCTGCTGTTAGAAGCTGTCTCAGTTCTGCCACATACCCAAGCTTTGTCATGACTTCATCGGTCACAATCAGTACCTTTTTCCCCCTGGCAGCCGCCTGCTTTCCAGCCTGCTGGAAAGAACCCCGTCCGTATAAAATTTTTTCCGGAGTATGAAATACTGCAAAACCTTCCATTCCATTCACCTCGTTTAATTTCTTGCCTCAACAAATAATGAAAAAATCCGAAGTAGGTCAGCAAGAATTTTCATTCGCTCTAAAAAAGCGAATATACAGAATAGTTCTACATATTAAAAGGATATCCTTTTAAATTTGATATTTTTAATGGGGCATAACAAAAGAGTTTTGTATTTCATTGGAAAAGGATTTACTTAACTGTGAAATGCTCGCTGTTTGGGCTAGCCGAGTCCTACCATGTAGATTATTAAAGCTACAATTAAATTTGGTCAAAAAAGAGGAAGCATCTTTCACGCTTCCCATCATCATTAAATATCAATTTTCATTTCAAAAAGTGAATATAGCTTGGTGTCCTCTGGACCTATGACGAGGACACCCTAATATAAAAAGAAATGAGAATGACAATTGTCTCCAATGCAAAATTCAAACTTTTACTTTAATTTAACTTATACCACATCGTATTTAGACGCTAAAGAATTCACAACATACCGTAAAACGTTTGCTGTTTTTTCAATATCCTCGTATGATGTGAATTCTTCTTCACAATGACTGAGTCCCTCGGAGCTTGGAGCAAATATCATACTTGTCTTGGCAATCTCATTCATGATTCTTGCATCGTGGCCAGCTGGGCTTAACATTTTTTGATAGGAATAACCATGAAGTTTTACTCCTTCTTCAACCAAGCTAATAACCTCTTGAGGAAATTCAGTGCTTGTCATTTCAAGAAATTTGTTTATATATATCTCTACACTCCTAAATTGGGCAATTTCTTGTGCTTTTACCTTAATTGCTTCTATTGCTTGATTCCTAACATCATCCTTATAATGCTTTACACCAAAAATAAATTCTACTTTACCTGCCGTAATAGTTGGTTTTGAAGGATACACTTCGAATAACCCAACATATGGGTTTCATTTTTTTCATTTCGCAATACATGTTTAGCAATTTTTTCAGAAGGAGTTCTAGGTAGATCAGTTTTAAATTCCTAATATCTAGGAATTTTAAAGTACGCAAGCCGTTCATTGCAAATCTTGCAATTTCCAGCCAATAATCATTATGGGTAAGTATACATCCCTTAGGCCGGCTCTTTGTTCCAGGATATTGATTATGTCCTCAGGATATAAAGGTATGGAAGGGGAATCTGTTGGCGCTTCTTTACATAATTCAATTAAATTTGGTATTTCAGAATCAGGAGAATCGTCTACAGAGATAATTTTTTTAATAGATTTTACAGAGGCTTTTATTTTGGTTAAAAGAGGTATATTATCAGATGTGGTTACGACTATTCTTGCTAAAGAATGCTCTAATAAGTACTTTGCTTCAAATTTTTTATAAAAAATATAAATTTGTACCATGATAGCCCCAATTTTTCCAATAGCCGCCAAGTTAACGGAAATTCCGGTCGATTTTTCATCATAATCGCTACACGGTCACCTTTTTTTATTCCCAGCTTTACTAGTACGTTCGCAATCGAATTAGATTATTTCTATTCAATTTTTCAAAACCTCCCTATAATCAATGTAATTAGGTAATTCTAAATTAATAAATTCCTTGGGATCTGGTAAAACCAAATCATCAATAGAAAGGAGTCTCCTATCACGCACAGCTCCCAATAATTTCAAAGCCATATCTGCATACTTGTCGCAAATTTCCTCTAAGGTAATCCTGCCTTTAGGAGAATACCAATGAACCACACCCGTACACATTTCTAATAATGCGAAAGTAGCGAGCTTTGAGCTTTCTACGTTTACAAAAATTCCTTCCTTTATCCCAGTTTCAATAATTTCATACCACATCAATTCATATTTCTTTCTAAGATTTTTTATCTTTGTTTTATTTTCACCATGTAAAGATCGGAATTCATAATCAGTCACTACCGAAGATAACTTGTGAGAACCATGAATCAACACATGGTGCTGTACTAAAACTGATATTTTATGCTCAGGTGTATCTACTATAGATAGTATTTTCTCCGAATTCTTTATTAATCGTTCCATAACATGTTCCATAATCGAGGCTAAGAAATCTTCCTTGTTTTTTATATAGTAGTACAAGGTAGAAGAGTTAATTCCGGCTTCTTGAGCAATATCACGTATACTTGTAGCTTCAAAGCCCTTACCTGCAAAAAGTACTAGAGAGGATTGAATGATTTTTTCACCAGTATTCAACAATACATTTCCTTCCTTCCAAAACATAGGTATTTTACTCTAAATACTAACCCTTATTTCAGACCACTTCCTTTAATAAATGTTTTTCGGTGTTACATAATAATTAATTCCTAAGTATTAATAATGGAATTACTTTATCTTATTTGTGCATCCCGTAAAATATTCCATCAATCACTTGATTGATAAAAGTGATTAATTTTTACCAATCAACTAGTCGAAAAAACATTTATCATTACGAGTTGGAATTGAACTGTGATTCATCGGGCGGGTAACACTTAAAAAAACAAAAAAGACCAAACATGCAGCAACATGTCAGGTCTAACATACTATCCCTCAATGAGAGTCCTTAGAGGCAATATAATCAATAAAAAACACTTCCAAATCAAGATCAAGCTAAGTCTCCCTATCATCTAAATTTGCCGGAGTCTTTACCTTGTGAGCCCTAATGATGTGTCCTTTCCATATTCTCAATATTTAAAAAAAGAAATGGGATGCTATAAACACTCTGAGGACCAATTGTAGTGATAAAATGTTAAAAATTATTCCACACTCACTAGCAATTCAAAATCTTTTTCTATAATTTAAGAAACACTTTATAATCATCACACTGGCTTAATAGTTTTGGTAGTCTAAGATTTCCCTTTACTATATACCAGCTCTTTTAGCCATGATCTCCATTGTTTGTTTACTTTCAAACATGATGCGTTCTTCGTCCAAGGTTAGTACCTCTCTATTTTTCATAACTATTTTTCCGTCTATAATGACATCTTCTACATCTTTACTTGTTACTGATTCAACAATTGTATTTACAAGATTTCTTGATGGCAAAATATGCGGTTGATCAATGTCAACTAAAATAACATCTGCTTTTTTCCCAACCTCAATGGCTCCAATTTCATCCTCAATCTGCAGCACCTGCGCACCACCATATGTAATCATTTTTATTAATTCTTTCGCAGGTAATACTTGTGGATCAAAGATTGGAAGTCCCCAATAAGCATTGATTCCCGAATGAAATACTCGTATTTCATCAAAGAGGCTTAAATTGGAGGATGATGAACCATCACTGCCTATTCCAATTGGCATGCCAAGCTGTACCATCCTTGGTGTTTTGGGAAAGCCGTGGGAAGTAAAGTTTGCACGTGGACAATGAACCAGCTTTACATTTCTTTCTTTCAGAACTTCGATTTCATTTTCGGAGTACACTACATTATGTGCTGTTACTAAATTGGGACCGAGGGCACCAATTGAATCTAGATATTCAACAGGTCTTAATTTGTATCTTTCCAAACAGAAACGGACCTCATCGCGGTGTTCTGCCAAATGTGCATGCACCGATGTATTCTTTGCTCTTGCTAAATCGGTAGTTGCCTGGATTAATTCAGGAGAACATGACATGACTTGACGAATACCATACCAGATCCGGATTCTTCCATCCCCGGCACCATTGTATTTATTAAATAACCAGTTTGTATTATCAAGAATTTCTTCCATTGGGTGCTTCATCGTATCCGGAAGAAAATCCCCCATATCAATCGCAGATCGGGTGATAGCAGCTCGCATTCCTGACTCAATTGTTGCATCAACAACTCTATGCATATGCACTCCGCCAGCATCTGCAAAGGTGGTTGTTCCAGATTTAATCATTTCTAAGGTACTTAATTGTGCACTAACATAGACATCCTCTTCCTGTAAATTCCCCTCAAAGGGTACCAAGATTCTGGACCAAATCATTGGTAATTCGTCCATTGTTCTTCCTTTTAATAATTGCTGACAAATATGTGTATGGGCATCAACCAATCCAGGCATACAAAGTTTTCCTTTGCCTTCAAGAATATTCTCGGGTTGATACTTCTCATTAATAACCTGGTAAACTCCAATTTCAATAATTCTAGTATCACTTATTACAATTGATTGATCATACAATATTTCAAAATCCGGTGTCAAAATTGCACAATTTTTAATGACGATATCGCATTTCATCACAGAACTCCTCTCATTTAGATGTCACCTTACAGTCCATCAATTCTACTTATATGAATAATGCGGATTCATTTTGCAGTGGTTCTTATTTCAAGAACTCTGTTCTCTTAAATCCGAAAAAAATTTTATCTGTTAAACGATTTCATAAACTCTTCCACTTGCTTACTAGTTGGCATCCCGCTTTGGGCTCCCATTTTAGTGGTTGAAAGAGCTGCGGCCGCATTACCAAACTGACATGCTACTTTTAAAGAAGCTCCCTTACTTAAAGCAACCGCGAAAGCACCATTAAACGTATCACCTGCACCAGTAGTATCAACAACATTTATAGGATATGCAGGAATTTTATGCTCCACATCATTTTTAAAAAAAGAAACTCCCTCATCACCTTTCGTGACAATTAATTTTGACATAATATGAGCTGGCATGAAGTCCTCTTTTAGAAGCTCCCATTCATGTTCATTTGGTGTCAAATAATCAACCTGTTGGAGGAGATCTACTGGAAGCTTACGAACTGGTGTTGGATTTAGAATAACTGTTACATTGTATTCCTTTGCAATCTCAACAGCTTTAATTACACTTTCCAATGGTATTTCAAGCTGTAAAAGCAAAATATCAGTAGCTGCTATAACTTCTCTTTTTGTCTCTATAAAATCGGGTGTTACATGTTTACCTGCTCCCTGAACGACAATAATACTATTATCCGATTCGGATACAATAATGGTTGCTGTTCCAGTCTGTCCTTCTACAAATTTTACATTCGCCACATTTATGTTCTGAGTATTAAAATAATCAACTAGTTCTCTTCCAAAAGCGTCATTTCCTACACAACCTATCAAATTGACATTACCACCAAGACGAGCCGCTGCGATAGCTTGATTTGCTCCTTTACCACCAGGATTTGTCTGAAAATGAGTCCCAAAAACAGTTTCACCCTTATTTGGCATTTGCTCTGATACCGTCACCATATCCATATGTATTGAACCTATAATCGTAATTTTTGAGTATTTCATCTATTTTCCCCCCTAACAGTTTTGAATTATTTTTGCCTGCTTTTTATAGACCATACTTTTATTAGAGTTAGATTACATGAGTAAAAAAGCTATCCATAAATCTTTTTGCATTTACTTGAACACTTACCATGGAATTGGCGATGCCTACCCGATGTAAATCTTCAGTTGTTCTCCCAAGTTCCTTCTCATCTAAATCCACATCTATATGTAATGGAACTGTTGTTACTAAATCTGGATAAGCAGCAACACCTATAGCCAATGGGTCATGAAGGGCACAACCTTCTAAATAGGGATGTAATTTTTTATAGGCATTTAGGTAGTGTTCTGTAAAGTCAGCAAATAGCATACTGGCCTTTGTTCCTTTTTCTCTCCACCTTTTCACATCTTCAGCTGTAAGCAGTGTCTTTCTAGTTACATCTAATCCAACAAGAGTAAGAGGAAGGTTTGAGTTAAACACTATTTTTGCAGCTTCAGGATCAATATAAATATTCGCTTCTGCGAACTTATTGACATTGCCAGGAGTCATTATCGCCCCTCCCATAGTAACAACTCTCCCAACCATCTCGACAATCTCAGGTGCCTTTTGGATAGCTCGGGCGAGATTCGTGAGCGGTCCTGTCGTAACAAGGGTCAAATCTTGTTTATAGAGATGAACCTGTTCAATAATATAATCGATAGCATCCATTTCCGTTCTTTCCGGGTTTGCAACTGGTCCTAACGTATCACCGAGGCCATCCATTCCATGGATAATTCCGTTATATTCTTTTTTCCGGAACAGTGGCTGTTCTGAACCTGTGTAGACCGGCACGTCTTTTTCTAGTAACTCAAGTATTTTTTTTGAATTTCGATAGGTATACTCAACTGGTGCCATACCATAGGAATTGGTAATACCTAATAGTTCTACATCTGGCAATGAAACTGCATAAGCAATAGCGAGTGCATCATCAATTCCAGTATCGCAGTCCAATATCATTTTTTTCTTCATTTACTTTACCCCTTTTCTGCATAGAAAGCCTTTAGTTACCCTTCTTTAATTAGAAGGGGTTTGATAAAAATCTATCAAACCCACTCAAACTCATTAACATTAAAAGTCGTTTATGCTGAGATTTTATTATTATCCTTTTTAGACGTTGAAATGAAGCTTGCCCCATAATTTAGCTTAGACAGATATCTTGGTGACATCTTCTTCACAACAAAGAATGCCACGACAACTGATAATATTTTGTCTACACTTTCTACTAAAATGGCTCCAGAAATGACAGATGTCCAAATACTTTTACCGGAGGCGAGGAATACAGCCGTAACGGCATCTACTGATTTACCGGTAGCTCCACCAAATACAATAACAGCAGTAGGAGAGGCAACAAGTGTGGTAACCAGAGTAATGATTATGGCTGCCACAATCATTTTCCAAACTTTTTTAAACATTCCTCCCTTAGACATAAAACCGACAACCAAGCCAATCAAAATCGAGACAGGTGCAAAAAACAAACTAGTTGGGTTGGTAATCGAATTAACCAGGTTCGTACATAAGCCTGTAACTGCGCCAACCCATGGTCCCGCGATCATAGAAACGACAATCGTTCCAATTGTATCAAGATGCACAGGCAGTCTTAGAAGCTGAACAATTTGACTACTAACAAAGTTAATTGCGACACCAACAGGAATTAATAAGATAGCTAATAAAGTAAAATCGTATTTTAAACCGCGTTTCATTCCATCCATCCCCTTTTTTATAATTGATTTTGAAATATTACCAGGTAATAAACCTTAGTTTAATTAATACCTGGATTAACCTGCACTTTTTCCTTTTTCAAGATAAGCAATAAGCTCGTGAATATTAATAATAGAACTGCTAAAGTTAAGACTTCGTGCGAGCCTGCTCATATGTGGCTGTTTAATTTTTGCCTTTCCAATAACATCAAAGTCCCAAAATATCTCCCGTTTATTCTTATCCGCAATTTTTTGTTTATTTGCCATAACAATGACTCTTTCAAAGTTATCAACAACAAATTCCATATCATGAGTAATTGTGATAACAGTTTTGTTCTGTTTTATTAATTCTTTAATGATATACGAGATTCGCTCCATACCAAGAATGTCCTGACCAGCAGTTGGTTCATCAAGAATAATGATATCTGTATCCACTGCAAGGACACATGCTATTGTTACAAACTTCCTGGTTGAATACGGGAGGTTATATGGATTTTCGTCCAAGTACTGTTCGACACCTGCTAGTTTTGCAGCTTTTAAAACACGTTCTTTAACTTCTTCAGCTGAGAGACCTCGTTTTTTAGGTCCAAAACCAATTTCACTAAAAACATCACTATTAGATATTTTTAATGATATGGTACTGGATTTCTTATAGGAAAATAAGTTAAAAGATTATGAGGGTGTAGCGTATGTAAAAAAATAACATGTGGGATCTAATGGCTTTTTTATAGTCATCAACAGTCTATTTATAACCCAAATGTTCCAACCAAAATATAAAGTTAAAACACCAAAAAAGCCTCAATTTTGATTTGAATCGAGACTTTTTTGGTCTTTATTTGTTTCAATATCGGACCACATTATTTCCATACGCTTCGGTAAGCTGAGTGAAAGGAATATGCTCTCCTCCGTAACGAGAACAGGATTATGCCGGTGGCTTGAATATCACTTATAAAAGAGTCTAGTGAAAAGAATTGATTATAACTGTGTACTCTTACCGCTCGCGGCAGTTGATTTCGACATTGGGCTGATTTTTATTCCAAGTCTTATTTTGAAATTCTTTCATTGATTGCGGATTGTCAAGAGAAGATAAATCACCTGGATCCGTTCCTAAATAGAGCGAACGGATGACACGACGCATAATTTTTGCGCTTCTGGTTTTTGGTAAGTCGGAAACAAAATGAAGTTCCCTTGCACGCAGCGATTTTCCTAAACGTTCGGAAATCATTTGCATGAGCTCAAGAGCTAATCCTTCAGAAGGTGCGTAACCTTCATTTAGGACAACAAAACAAACGGCTGCCTCTCCTTTTAATTCATCAGGCACTCCAACTGCCCCCGACTCCAGAACTGCTGGATGGGCAATTAAAATGGATTCAATTTCTGCCGGCCCAAGTCGTTTACCTGCTATATTAAAAATATCATCAGAACGGCCAACAATCGTCCAAAAACCGTCTCTGTCCCTGGTTACTGAATCCCCATGCACCCAGGTATCTTCCCATATATTGTAGTAGGTATTCTCATATCGTTCAGGTTCTTGCCAAAAACCACTTGTCATCCCCGCCCATGGCTGCTTAATAACAAGCTCACCCACCGTTCCATATACTGGCTGGCCATTTTTATCATAAACATCTGTGTCCATCCCTGGTAGCGGTGTATTGAATCCTGTAGGTGTTATTGGGCGCAATATTGTATTGGTTAAAATACCTCCCCCGATTTCCGTACCTCCTGAAACATTTAAAATAGGAATCCTCCTTTTTCCTACTTTTTCAAATAGCCAGTTCCACGGTGCTGGATTCCATGGCTCCCCAGTTGAAGCAATTCCCTTTAGACTGGATAGATTATGTTTTTCTATGGGGCTTTCGCCATGCGGCATAAGAGAACGTATTAATGTCGGCGAAATGCCGAGCAAATTGATTTTATGATCTTCCACGAGCTTCCAAAGCCTGTTTGGGGACGGAAAATCTGGTGAGCCTTCATATACAACCATAGTAGCGCCATTTAGAAGAGAACCAAATACTAGGAATGGACCCATAATCCAACCTATATCCGTTACCCAAAAATGTACGTCTCCTGGATGGATATCCATCCCATAACCACTGTCAAATCCCCCTTTGACAGCAAAGCCAGTGTGTGTGTGCACCGTCCCCTTGGGTCGGCCTGTTGTGCCGGATGTATACAAGATCATAAAAGGATCTGAGCTGTCCATAGCTTCGCAGTCGAGCTTCGTATTATCCGTTTCGAGCATTGCCCAGTCCACATCTGTTTTGTGATTCCAAGGGACAACACGTCCTAATCTTCTCACTACAATAACTTTTTCTACGCAATCAACCATAGCTACAGCTTTATCGGCCTCTTCCTTCATTTCTATGACTCTACCTTTTCGTAAAAATCCGTCCGCAGTGATTAGTACCTTCGCATTGGCACTTTCT
The DNA here is from genome assembly GCF_055381825.1 of Neobacillus sp. B24. NCBI lineage: Bacteria > Bacillati > Bacillota > Bacilli > Caryophanales > Bacillaceae > Neobacillus > Neobacillus sp. B24. The sequence continues at coordinate 3,069,936 of NZ_AP035777.1, forward strand.
ATTCGTGTCGCTACGGGTTCAGCTCCAAATCCCGAAAAGGAAGGAACAAATATTGCACCGATTTTAGCGATGGCCAGAACAGTAACAACAGTCTCTGGTATCATCGGAAGGTAAATAGCAACTCGGTCTCCCTTGTTTACACCCTGGCTCTTAAGACCATTAGCCACTCGATTGACCCATAAAGCCAACTCTTGGTACGTATATTTTTCTACTTTGCCATCTTCCCGCTCCCATATAACAGCCAGCCGTTCGGCTGCTCCCGGTTCGCTCATCCATTTATCAAGAGAATTATAGGTAATATTAAACTTCCCACCGACAAACCATTTAGGCCATTTTACTCCCTCGGTCAGATTAAGGACTTGTTCGTAGAGTTTAAACCATTTGAATTCCATTGCCCTCTCTGCTTCTTTCCAAAACCATTGAATATCTTTGATTGATTCCTGATAAAAGGAATCATAATCCTCAAAGCCTAGTCGCTTCATCCATTTGAACATTCGAGATGACTGAATAATTTCCTCAGTTGGGAACCAGACTGGTTTAGTCATGTTTCAATATCCTCCAAGCACGAAAAGTCTACTTTATTGTTTTAAATGCCTTTGTGGCAGGATCGTATTTATTTAATTCTCCGATCGTCTCAAGTTTTCCGTTTTTTGCTTGGGTTAAATACATTGTTGTCTGACCATAACGTGTATCTGGTGTATAATAAACATCATAATATAAGGAGCCCTCCCAATCTTTAATGGTCTCCATTTGAGAAATAAAGTTATCCCAAGTCAAATTGTCCCCGGCACGTTTAATTCCCTCTACCAAAATTTGTGCAGCTGCCCAACCAGCTTCCGCACTTCCATTCGCTTTTGCGTTTGGAAAGTCCTTTTTAAATTGATCTAAGAACTCTTTAATTTTAGGATCGTCGGTGTCGTCTGTCGTTGGCAGTGCCAGTGAGGAATATACACCTTCCCATGATTCACCGGCCAAATCATACATCACTTTTGGATCCTGTCCGATTGCATATGTGACAAACAACGGGATATCCGCAGCGCCAATTTTGCTCATTTGTTTTCTAAATGCAGCCGCTGGCTTTTGTACACCTGTCATGATAATCGCGTCAGGCTTTGCTTGTTTCAATTGCTGCGCATGGGAGCTAAAATCAATATCCTGTACATTATATGGAACTTCAGCAACGACTTCTACCCCATCTATACTCTCGATTTGGCTCTTTGCCCCTTTCAAGCCTTCCTTACCATAATCATCATTTTCGTATATGATTCCTATCTTTTTTGCTTTAAGCTCATTTACCGCGTAATTAACAAAGAATTTACCCTCGATTCCATAATTTGTTTGCGCGCCAAACCAGTTTTTTCTTAGCGGTTCAGTAAAAGCACTGGTAGAAGCAGGTGAAGGTCCGACCATTGGAATCTCTTTAAATAGTGACTCTGCCGCCTGATGACATGGAGTACATGGAGTGCCAACAATCGCAAAGACCTTGTCTTCCTGAACTAACTTTGTTGCTACTGGTACCGTTTTATTTGGCTGATATTCATTATCGTAAGCAATAAACTTTATTTTTCTGCCGTTTATTCCACCTTTTTCGTTTACCAGGTTAAAATATGATTGGGCTCCTTGCCGAATCGCGTCATAGTTTGCAGCAAAACCAGTTTGCGGACCAAAATGGCCAATACGAATTTCAGTGTCCGTGACACCCTGGACACCCTTTTTTCCTGATCCGCCTTTAGAAGAGGTCTCAGACTGATTACAGGCAGCCAGACTAACAACTAAAAGCATGCTTAAAAGAACTGTTCCAATCAACCGCAATTTTTTCACCCAAATTCCCCCTTATTCATATAGTAAAATCATAAATTTTACTAATAAACACTAATTGCTGAACATTCGCTTTCTTTATCCTCCTAGATAAAGCTTTTTAATTTCTTCATTATTTCTTAGGTGCTCAGCGGATCCTTCAAGTTCCAAATGGCCATTTTCTAACACATATCCGTAATTTGAGATTTCTAATGCCTTGTGTGCGTTTTGCTCTACTAACAGAATAGATGTGCCTTCATCGTTAATTTTTTTAATAATCGAATCAATTTCATAATTCCTTATTTTAAAGAATCACAGACCTGCAGAATTTTTATCTATTCAATTTTTAAAATTTATGCTGCTTGTTTTTGACTATTTAAAGCGGCATTAATACGATCAGCGGCCAGTTTTGAAGCATTATAAACCAAGGTCACTAGATCAAAGTGAACTTTGGCGCGTTTACCTGTCCGGTAACGAACATTGTTTAATTGAAAGTATAACTTAAGATAAGCATTCACACGTTCCACTGCGGTACGTCGTTTAAAGATAGTTTTCCAAACTTTCGAGCCACGGGCTGGTGCTGTATATTTTCGGAGGTCTGTCGTGATTTTCACTTTATAGATCTTTTGACAAATACCCTCATTGGCTAGCGGACAGTCTTTACATTCCTTTGGACGTGTATATTTGAGTGTTTTGTATTTTGGATCGAAACTATCATATCGATACGAGTGTTCCCGGAAACAAGTGGGGGCGAAATGTTTATCAAAACCTTCTAACTCAGGTTCATTACGCTTGTTATAGGCAATCACAGATTGTTGACCCAATCGGTGAATTTGTTCGTAAATCGGTTCGTAGTCATATCCTGCATCCATCGTTTGATAACGTAAAGTCGGAAGTTGAAGACGCTCATGGATTCCTTTTAATAAAGGAATCGCTGCCTTTCCGTCGTTTAAATTTCCAGAAGAAAAGAGAGATTGAAGAATATATTGGCTTTTTGCTCCAACAGCTAAATGAGCCTTATAGCCATACCAAAAAACATTCTTTCCTTCGCTGTTTTTCTTCACACCCCATTCGGGGTGTTGAGGAATTTCAGCACGAAGTTGATCTAAAGGAACATCTAACTGTTCTTCAATTTTCTTTTCGAAAAGGGGTAGATTGGCTTCGCGTTCAGCTTTTTCAATCAACCATTGTTCTCTTTCTTCTTTTGATTTACGCCCACGTTTCTTGGGTTCTGTTTTTGGTTTTTCCTCTTTTGGAGGTGCTTGATCTTTGGCTTCAAAGTGTGTGGCATCAAGGGCTGCTGTATCATCAGTGATAAATCCTTCTGTCATGGCTTGATATAGAATTGTTTCTTTAACATCTTCAAGAACATTAGATTCACTGAGGATCGTCACCATTCTTGAATAAGCTGCCTCAGAAGGGACAGTATCAGAAACCAAAAAGCCGCAGTCTAGTCGGAAAATCATATCGTTTCTTAATCGCTTTACCAAATCTTTAATGAATGGAATCCGTTCCGTTAATCGGGCAACTAATGAGTAAATCATCGCTGCATAATTCAGTTCAATGGGTCTACCAAAACGAGACTTCTTCGTTACCACAGCGAAGATAGGATCAATGTCGATAGCAGAAAAAACTGCTTCAAAACGATGGGTAGGTTCTAAATCATATAATTCTTGTAGTCCAAACAGGCTTCCTTGCCTTATAATAGTCATAGGGAGTCTTCCTCCAGTCTATAAGTTTGTGTGGTGCTTACTTATTTCGACATTTTGGGGAGGTACTCCTTTTTTTAGTGCTTGAAAGCCTTGAGCCCGTAGGGCTCAGATTTATGAAATTGATTCAATCGAAAAAATTTCATTTGCAAAATTAGGTGCCAGCCCTAGAGAAGGTTCATCCAAAAGTAAGACCTTCGGATTACCCATTAAAGAACGCCCGATGGCAAGCATTTGCTGCTCTCCCCCGCTTAACGTTCCGGCCACCTGTTTTAGCCGCTCCTTTATCCTCGGAAACAACTCGAATATTTTATCCAAGTCTTTTTTTATATGATTATCCTTACGAGTGTAAGCTCCTATTCTTAAATTCTCCTCCACGGTAAACTTTGGGAAAATTCTACGATTTTCAGGACAATGTATAATCCTCTTTCTTACTACAGCAGCTGGAGAATATTTTAAGAGAGATAATCCATCAAACTCTATTGTTCCTTTTTTGGGCGTAACCAGCCTGGAAATCGTTTTTAGTGTCGTTGATTTTCCCGCCCCATTAGCGCCTAATAATGCAACAATTTTTCCAGGTTCCAACCTTAATGAAATATTATTTAAAGCCTGGACGTGACCATAATTGACGGATACTTCTTTAAGTGATAGCAATCGATTCTCCCTCCCCTAAGTAAGCCTCAATTACTTCAGAATTATTTTGGATTTCGTGAGGCAGTCCCTCAGCTATTTTTTTACCGAAATTCATGACCGTAATGTAATCAGATATTTTCATCACGAGCGACATATCATGCTCTATTAACAATACAGTGATGTTCATTTCTTCTTTTAATCGAACAATCAGCTTTCCGAGAACCTCCGTTTCAGTCGGGTTCATGCCAGCCACCGGTTCATCGAGCAACAGAAGTTTTGGTTTTGTAATCAAGGCGCGACCGATATCGACCATTTTTTGATAGCCGAAAGGTAAATTGACAACCTCCTCATTGGGTAGATGACGTAACCCGAGGATCTCCAGAATTTCTTCTGCTTTCTTCTTGGCCTCTTTCTCTGCAGTTCTAAATGAAGGAAAGTTAAAGGCAATGGATAACAGATTTTTTTTAATATGCGGGTGCAGCCCAGTCAATAAATTATCGATTAAACTCATTTTGGAAAATAGTTCAACGTTTTGGAAGCTTCGGGCAATTCCAAAATGAATTATTTGGTGTGGTTTAGCCGCCAGCAGATTTTGGCCATTGAAGGTAATATTGCCGGACACAGGTGTATACAACCGATTAATGCAGTTAAAAACAGTAGTTTTACCGGCACCATTAGGACCAATTAAAGAGAAAATTTGACCTTCATCAACCTGAAATGAGAGATTATTTATTGCCGTTAGTCCACCAAATTTAAGAACCACATTATCAAATGTTAGCATTGCGTTCACCACCTAGAACTGCTTTTTCCATTCGTTTCGCATGTTCTCCCGATTTCTTTCTGCTTTTTCGAATGGAGATGAGACCGTTCGGAAAGAAGATAATCACAAGTCCCATGACTAACCCGATCACCGTGTTCGTTACCCCAATCCAACGGTCAGTCATATATGGTAAAAGCGTCATCAAGGCAGCTCCAAGGACAGAGCCCGGTAAGGAGGCCATCCCTCCGACGATGATCATGGCAAGAATTAAAAATGAAGTTGTCACTGTGAAATCATTGGGACTAATAAACCCTACCATGAAAACGTAAAGTCCCCCTGCAAGACCGGTAATGACTGCACTAATGGCAAACATGAGCGCCTTATATAGAGTTACATTAATACCCATTACGGAGGCTGCAATTTCACTCTCGCGAATAGCGATAAAAGCTCTTCCCATACTGCTGTGAATCATATTGTAGATGACCCAGGCAAGAAATATCGTGGCAAAAACCACAAGATAATAAAAACTGAAGCTTGTAGCGAACAAGGGTGGTTTCATTACCGAAATCCCGGCAAAACCACCGGTAAGCTTATCCCATTTCATTGCAATGAGTGGTATTGATACACCAAATCCGAGTGTAGCTACTGCCAAAAAGTGCCCTTTTAATCGAACAGCCGGTATCCCGATAAGAAATCCGATGATTCCCGATACTACCCCTGAAAGAGGAAGTGCAACCCAAAAAGGTATTCCTAACTTTGTTGAAAAAATCGCGGCGGAATAAGCCCCTATTGATAGAAAGCCAGCGTGTCCAACTGAAACTTGTCCGCCATACCCAGTAAGCAAGTTTAATCCAAGTGAGGCAATAGCATAAATGGCTACCATATTAACGATGATTATATAATAATTCGAGCCGCCTACGATTATTGGATAAAACAGAATTAGGATAAATAGCAAGAGCGACCATTTATGCCTTAACATTTTCTCCACCTCCCATCACACCTTTCTTGAGTATTCAACACCAAACAGACCATTTGGCCTTACATAAAGAATGAGGATAATCAACAGGAAAACCAATGGCGTTTTTAGTTCTGTAGACACATATGTTGATACCAAATTTTCAAAAACCCCAATACAGAGCCCGCCGACTACTGCTCCCGGTAAACTCACAAACCCACCTAAAACTGCAGCCGCAAATGCTAGAATAGAAACTTCCTGCATCATGTTAGGATCAAGAAATGTGATAGGAGCAATTAACATGCCAGCTACTCCGCCAAGTACAGTTCCAATTCCCCACGCCCATGTAAAAATGCCTAAAACCTTAACTCCCATTAGCTGTGAAGTATGTACATCCTGTGAAGCAGCACGCATTGCTAAGCCTATTTTTGTATATTGAAAAACAATATAAAAGACAACCATTAAAAAGAGAGATACACCGATCACGAATAATTCATTGGGTTTAATAAATATTTGACCCATTTTAAATGGTTCACCTGGAACGGCTTCTGGAAAACCAACAGGAACATGTCCCCAAATGATTCCGGCAATTCCTCGTAAAAACATGTACAAAGCAAGTGTCAATACAATTTGATTTAACAGTGGAGCTTTTTGTACCGGTCTCATCACAATTTGATGAGTCACAATACCTATTACAGCCGCAAATATTAACGATAAAATGAATGCTGTATAATAAGAAAAACCATGGCTGTTAAGCAAAATGAAGCTAAAAAAGGTTGTAAACATCGCCATTTCACCTTGTGCGAAATTCACAACATCTGTCGTCTTATAAATCAATACTAATCCCAGCGCGGCCAGTCCATAAATACATCCTATCGCTAAACCGCTTACAATTGTTTGTAACAGCATTCGTCCTCTTCCTTTCCATTTACTTTTTTTACTTTCGTAAATCTCTTTTATCACTAGAAACTCGTTAAAATGCGACCCTTTTACCTTATGCCTATTTTACGAATCTTATAAATATTCTTTGCTTTTTATCTGAACTAAAAAAATAGATCTATAGTAACAATGTAATCGTTATTTATAGATAAAACGCAAAAAAACCTCCTCCAGTAACTTTCCCAGAGGAGATTTTACAAATCTATTTTTTTCCATCTAACAAGTTCCTTAGCAATGGAAGACTTTTTCCCTCTTCCGTTTTTATAATTCGTTAATTGTATATTAAAATAGTTAATATACTCGGTAATGGCAAAAATATAAACACAACCTGTTAAAAAACAACTTAAAAAGGATGCTCGTTCTAATAAAATAATATCAATAATTAGTATGATGGGTGTTAAACATAGGAGTGTAATGTTTATTTTTTTCAGTTTGTTGAGAGACTTGGCGAGATTGAGTAATATTTTCCTTTTAGTCTTAACTCTTTTCCATTTTATAAACCAATAAAAACTACCTTGCAATAGGATGAAAGATACTTTTATTTTCCGTTTACACTTTATTTCTGTTCCATTTTCATCAAATTTAGTAGATAATGACAAAATTGATGTGAAAACCTGTTTATACTATCCAATAAGTTGATATCTATTATTTGGTTGTTATCATCAAACTGGCTATTATGTGCAAAGATAACAGCCGGAATGACGTAACTATTTAGATATCCCGCCAAAGGTTTTAACTGATTTTCAGCTACAAGAAAATGGTTATGGTTTCCCCCTGTTGTTATAAATCCCATAACCTTATGTTTAAACGCTTCAGGTGGAATTAAATCAATCAAGTTTTTGAAGGCGCCGCTATAGGAGCCTTGAAAAATAGGTGTTCCCAGTACGTAGCCGTCTGCATCAAGCATTTGATCAATTACCTTCTTTGTATCACCAGTGTAATTGTTAATTGGCCGCCCGTCACAAAACTCAATTTGATAATTTTTAAGGTCCAATACTCCTACTTCTATATCAGGATTGTAAATGTTGATTTGTTCCAAAACTTTACGAACCACTTCTGCAGTTTTATTGCCAACAATGGTACCTGATACCCCTAAAATTTTCATACTGATTTCCCCCAATACTACTAAACTAACAAAAATGTTGAGAAATTATTGATTAGGCCAATTTTCAGGTATTTGGCCTACGTTTCGATTATAGTATAGCAGTGGATTCCCTTCCGAAAATGATAAATCAATTACTTCACCTAAAAGGATAAAGTGGTCTCCTGCTTCTATTTTATTAACTGTTTTGCATTCAAAAACTCCTAAGCAGTCTTTAATAATAGGTAATCCATTTTGAGAAATATCCCATTTCACCTTCGAAAAGCGATCTTTCTCCTTTCCGGCAAATGCCCAACAAGCATCAGCTTGTTCGACTGCAAGAGTGTGAACAGCGTACGTATCTCCTTTTAAAAATGCATTTAAAGCAGATGACCCTTTATCGATACACCAAAGAACCATAAGTGGATTAATAGAAACTGAAGCAAAAGAATTAACCGTTAGGCCAACTGGCTCATCGTTTTCATCCATTGTAGTTACAATTGTCACTCCGGTTGGATACTGCCCCATAATTTTCTTGAAAATTTGCGTCTCTTCTAGCAATTGCGTCATTTAAATTTACTCCTTTTTTATTCTATTTAATTGTATTATAGGGACGCTTTAAAAGTACCTCTGGTTTTTCCATCCATTACTTTTACTGTACATCTTCCATCCCAAAAATTATTTAATTTCTCTGTGAGACCTCCATGCCCAAATTTTATTTTTATGGGAGATCCCATCTTTAGCTTTGACTCTGCAACAAAGCTTGAAAACTCAAGAATGAGTACTCTTCGATTGATTACATCGTTAATCCCTTGACAATAAAACCATTCATCTATTCTGTTATAAATACCACGATTAATTCCGAATGTTCTTTCAATGAACTTTTGGAATGTATAATCTGGGTCATGAACCATATGCAAATACATCCCCGGAACCTCCTAGTTATATTAATTACTAATTTTAACCAATTATTCCTTATCAACAATTGCAACAACACGGCTCCAACCGGCACTTGCCCCCTCAATCTTAACTGGGAACGCGACTACGGTAAATCCGTATGGGACTGGGATTGCCTCAAGATTAGATAGACGCTCTATTTGTAGATATTCCTTTTCTTTCCCGTAAAAATGGGATTCCCATAATTGATTCCGGTTCCCCTTCTTTACTTCTTCTGCCATTACGTCAAACGGCCGATCTAGCCCCCAAGCATCAATGCCGATTAACTTTACTCCCCTTTCTACTAAGTACTGTGTTCCCGACCTGGTTAAGCCCGGGTGCTGCTTATCATAACCAGGCTGACCGAATTTTTTGGAAGTGTCCGTGCGAATTAAAACAACATCATAGGGCTGTAGTTCATATTCCACTCTTTCCAACTCTAGCTGAATATCCTTGTCTGTAATGCCTTCACCCGCTCTTTTATGGGTCATATTTAAAACGACTCCGTGTCCGATGCACCATTCTAAAGGAACTTGATCAATCGTTTTTGCCGGTTCCCCCCCAGATGTAGACCCATAATGATACGGTGCGTCAACATGGGTTCCGGAATGGGTCGAAAGAGATACATTTTCCGCAGCCCATGCATGGCCTTGAGGCCAATCTTTTTGGGTCAGGCCAAATATCTTTTCACTGACCGCTACACTTTGTTGATGATCCAAGTATTCAATTTTATGGGCATTTGGTTCGAATGAACTTGTTTTATTACTAATGCAATCACTAAGGTCAATGAGTGACACGTTGTTCCGTCCTCGAAAAAAATTCATCCTATTCCACCACCTTATTTACAATCTGATTTCTTAAAATCCCAATGCCTTCAACTTCCAGCTCCACAATGTCATTGGGCTTTAAAAAGCGGTTCTGCTCTAAACCGCAGCCAAAGGCCATCGTCCCTGAACAAATGATTTCACCTGGATACAGGGTTTCTTCTTTTGAAATAAATTCTATTAATTGGGCAAACGAGTAATGCATATCCGTACTTCGGGTATCCGTCCATGTTTCCCCATTCACTCTGGCCTGTAAGCGTATATTGGAAGGGTCTAGTTCATCACTCGTGACAATGCAAGGTCCGATGATATTTCCATTTGTAAAGTTCTTGCACTTGGATGGCCCCATGGTAGTGGACATGTCCTTACTTTGATAGTCTCTTATACTTATATCATTAAAAATGGTATAGCCTGCTATATACTCATGAGCTATTTCTGCTGGTATGTTTGTACCTTTTTTCCCAATTATGGCGGCAAATTCAAGCTCAAAATCAAGTTTTTCTCCAAAGCTTGGCCACGGTACATTATCTTCCGGACCAGCGATGGACGTATGACTGGTACGATAATAGAATGGGCGTTCATAGAAAAGGGCAGGCAATTCAGTAAGACCTACTTCTTTTAAGCAGTTCTTGAAATGAACCTCACAATTAAGGGTATCCCGAATCGAGACCGGCTGTAAGGGTGGGGTTATTCGAACGTCTGATAAGGGGAAGGTTATTCGCCCAATATCATTTTTTAGTAATTGTTCGGTGGTCCTTGATTCGATAAAATCAAGAGCCACATTTGCCGCCTCCCTAGCGTGATCACCACCTTGAATAAAAGACAGCATGTTTTCTCCAATTATGACTTGTGCCGTATCAACAGCACGGCTGCTTGACTTCTCTTCATGTAAATAAAGAGCATACGCATTAATTAAATCAACTACTTCGGTTTCCTTTAAAACTCCTACCCTATAAGAGGTTATCAAGGGGGTCCCGATTTCAAATGTCACAAGCTTCACCCGTTTATCCACTCCTTATAAAACGATATGAATAAAGAAGGGGGAGTTCATTTCCCCTTCTTTACATAAAATTCATTACATTATTTTACTGGCTGAGGCTCAGAATAGACCATACCGAACTCAGGCATAACTTTAGTCGCAAAGATTTCTAGTTGTCTGAAACCCTCTTCTTTTGGAATTAATCCCCAATGGAACAGCCATACGAAATATTCCAGTTTCGGTATACGTTTAAGAGTTGCCTCAACCTGGCGTTTCACATCATCCACTGTTCCGCCTATTAAGACACCGCTCTTCATTAAACGGTCTGCCAAATGCTCTCCTGGTTTTGGTACCGGGCCCTCTTCCCCTGGGAGGCGTGTTCCTTCCATAAAGCCAAATTCCTTATACCACCCAGCCCAAACCGGATCTTCGTATTTTTCAACGGCTGTATATAGGTCTGATTGATTGTCTACAATATGGACAGTTCTGCATAGACCTACATTTTCACCAAAGCCAACTACTCTGCCTCTGGAGGCTGCTCCCTCTTGATAAGAACGAATAAGATTTTCTACTCCTTCAATTGGTCCCCATAGGACGGTTGGTGAAATATCCTCTTCTCCGCACCATTTTAATGTCCTCTCACTGGCACCAAACGCTTGGAACAGTTTTGGATGTGGCTTTGTATAAGGGCTAGGAACAACACTTACTGCTTTGATTGTTCCATTCTCATCAACTTCTCCTGGTGCGCCATATGGCAGGGTTGTGGTTTTAGTTGGCGGCCAATTTGGAATTCCGTCAATTGGATTAGGAATTTTGTAGGTAGGGCCATCATACTTTAACAATTCCTGTGTCCAAGCCATCTTCATGATCTTGAAATGCTCTTCAAACACCATACGGTTGTTCCGATCTGCTTCAGATTTGTCTGAAGCTGTGGAAGTAACACTAAATTTCTGGCCAATTACATTCTGCCATCGAGCTTGGTATCCACGGGCAAGACCAACAAAAAAGCGTCCTTTCAGCATATGGTCTACCATGGCTGTCTCTTCTGCTAGTCTGATAGGATCATGTGTTGGCAACACGATTCCTAGCTGGCCATGATTCAGTCTCTTCGTATACTGTCCAAGATAAGCGTTTAGTAATAATGGAGAAGGTGAATTTTCTAAACCTTCCGAATGAAAGTGGTGTTCAACATGGGTAATTCCCCAATACCCCAGTTCGTCTGCTGCTTTAACTAGATCAACTAAGCCGGACAGTGTATTCTGATAAGCATCACTGTCCCTGCCAATTGGTCTTCTTTTCTTCATCTCTTCGACATCACCCATTGCTGGGTACACTTGCAGAATTACTTTCGTCATGTAAACGCCTCCATTTATAAAATAATAATGAACGATTGAACTACGTCGTATCAATCATCTACTTTTTATAAATGCAAGATTCGTGCCAATCAGAAAAATAACCTAACCCCTAGTAAAATCTAAAACGCTCACTTACGCCCGACTCATATTTGTGTATCACCGGACGTCCAGTGATACACTAGAGCGGACACTTTTCATATGAACATTAAGAATGACAAAGAAAAAAGATGTGTAGAATTATTATCAAAAATTCTAACTACATCTTTTTTCCACGTCCTCTTATATTGGACTTAGCATTTTTTTAAAGTCCATATTTTTCTAGTTTCCGATAAAAAGCGGCCCGAGAAATTCCCAGCTCTCGTGCGGCCATGGCCCGGTTTCCTGAGGTTCTTTTTAAAGCGGTTTGAATCATTTCTTTCTCATGATCGATCCGGTCTTGTGAAGTGTGGCTAATAATGGATAGTTCAATATAATCAGCTAAATGTTTTGCGTCAACTACATCGTTTTCATGCAAATAGGCTATTCTTTCAATCATATTGCGGAGTTCCCTTAGATTTCCCTTCCAAGGCTGCCTTTGCAGGACCGATAACGCATCGGGTGTCATACTAAAAAGCGGACGATTTATTTTTTTACAAATAGGTTCAGCAATTAAGTGTATAACATTTTCCAAATCTGATTTTCGCTCTCTTAATGGAGGTAGCTTTATCGTAAAAATAGAAAGTCGATAGTAAAGATCTTCTCGAAACGTTCCTTGTCTGACTAATTCTTGCAAATTTTTATGAGATGCTGCAATAAAACGAACATCAACTGGAATTGGTGTAACAGAACCAATCCTTGTTACCTGTTTTTCTTCTATTGTACGAAGAAGGACAGCCTGTAGATCTAGCGGCATGTCTCCAATTTCATCTAGGAATAAGGTTCCCCCGTTTGCGGCTTCAACTTTTCCAGGGTTACCATTTTTATGTGCACCTGTAAATGCCCCTGGACTATATCCGAATAATTCTGAAATGATCAGTTCTCGTGGTAGCGAGGCACAATTTATAGCAATAAAAGGAGATTGGTTTCTGCCACTATCCTTATGGATTGCATGGGCCATAAAATCCTTTCCTGTTCCGCTTTCTCCTTGTATTAGGATGCTCATGTCACTCTTTGCAATTTTTACCGTTCTCAATAATAGTTTTTTGAACTCACTGTTTTTCGTGGGGAAAGCTGATAAAATAGCGGAGGTTTCTTGTGAATAGAACTTTTTGTGTGCTGGCATTCTTGAATGAATAAGCAATACTCTAGAAGTGACATCGTCCCCGTATTTACATTCCTTTGATTCTAGGAAATACTCTTTATTGCTTTCTTCAAAAATGATATGCGATAGTGCACTAGATGTTTGTTGAGGATAGGATTCCAGGTTGTTCATAAAAAAATTTATGTCATTATAATCTTTATCCTTCTGAAGGACATTTAAGAATTCTTGGGCAGGCTTGTTATTATAAAATAACTTCCCTTCGCTATCAAAGGCAATAATCCCGATTGAATTTTGGGATAATGATAATACATCCTTATATGCCTTTTCTTTTAATTTCATCTTTTCTACCTGCATTCGAAACCCAACAGCATTTGCACCAGAGAATGCTAACGCCAAAAACTCCTTCATTTCTACTCCAGTTGTGAGTCTGCAAATATTTAAAACCCCCACGAACTCGTTCTCTACAAAAATGGGAGCCGCTGCACAATCCCACTCCCAGAGTTTATTCCAAAAGTTTTCTGCACCTAACGTGACCATTGGCCTGTGAGTTTCAAGTGCAACCGTCAAACCTGTTGTGCCCACATACCTTTCCAGCCACTTTACACCTAGTGACAAACCAATTTTACTTGAGGCTCTTTCAGCCTTATGATCAGCCATATACCCCATAATATAACCTTCTGCATCAGCGAGGACAACCTGATATCCTCCGCCCTTCAAACGTTTATACATATCTTCCATTACAGGTCGTGCCGATCTAATTAGAAGTTGGTTTTTTCTTACCCTAGCCTCCCAATCACTATTCTCAACAAATGGGAGTTTTCTTTTTTCCAATTGTGAAACACCTAATCTCTTGCTTCGATGCCATGAATCTAAAACAGGCTTTCTTACGTTGATATTATCCTCACCATTGATAACAAATTTGTGCCAATTTGCTTCATGTATATTCACTGGAACACCTCACTACGAAATTAGTATTAGGAGTAGTTGGATCTGAATACAAATAGGTTTCTTTTCTATTGATTTAACTCTCAGCGAATTTTAGTGTAGGGGAAATCAATGAGGTAAGTCTTCTTAGCAAACTTATTACTTAAAATCAGAATTTCGGTAAAATGGTAGATAACGCCTCTTGTCAATTGTTGGAACTTCAAATGGTCTTCAGTTATTTTTAAGTATTACCTTCTTAATATCTTTGATCGTTTGTACATGTATTGCCTCATGATAAAAACTAAACAGCAAGGCATCTAGAAAAGTATAAAAGGTAACTCCCATTTTATTTGTATACGGTACCGGCAACGTTTTATGGGTATTTTCTAAGAGGTACTCTCTTACCCTTTCTTTCTGATTAGCTAATTCAACAGCAATTTCGGTAATAGACGGTACCCCTGTAAGAGAGTTTTTGGGTGTAGTACCTGCTGAAAAATATTTCTGGTAGGAATTTGGTAGGCTTAGTTCTTCACCGGATAACCCAAAAACAAGTTTTTCTTGAATAAAGGTAATATGACCGAAGTTCCATCTTATATTATTGTTAAAACCATCTGGAATAATATCTAAATTTTCCTCCGGTGTTTTTTCTAACAGATCCTCTGTAATGGAACGAACAATGTACAGTTGCCTAATTATAGACTCGTTCACCAAAATCCCCTTCCATAAAGATATTGGTTATGCCCAGAAATACCATGACGAACACCAAAACTTTATTTTGTATAAACGTTTTAAATAATGTACCAATGGTAGATACTATATATAGAACATTTCTTCATTTTATATGGGAATTCCTTCTTGAAAAATAATACTTCTGTTTTTGATCTTGTTTACTTTTTTGTATGTTCCAATTTAATTTAATCAATATGTATGCTAAGGAAAAAGAAAGACCAATAATAAAGTAGCAGATGTAAAAGATATGAAAGACAGCCCCGCGCAAGAAACACTATTCGAAATGTTTTTTACTAAAGTAGGCGGTGCCACAGGCACCACCTTAATCTTTCTATATTAAGTCTATGTCAAATTTTTAATTCCAAATAATCGCTCACTCATATAACAAAACTGGTGAGTGAAATCATTAATATTTTCCAATAAGTGTTTATCCACTATTTCATTTCTATCATTGAAAGAGCTGCTATGTGCGAAAATTGTGTTTGGAATAACATAAGCCTTTAAATAGCCTGCTAATGGTTTTAACTGGTTTTCTGCTACAAGAAAATGTTGTTCATTTCCTCCTGTCGTAACAAAACCCATGACTTTATCTTTAAAGGATTCTGGCGGGATTAAATCAATTAAATTCTTAAAAGCTCCACTAAAGGAACCCTGGAAAATAGGGGTACCCAAAATATACCCATCCGCCTCCATCACTTTTTCGATTACCATTTTTGTATTTTCGGTGTAATTGGAAATTAGACGGCCATCACAAAACTCAATTTGATAATCTCTAAGGTCAAGATATTCAATTTCAAAAACAGGATTCTCGATTTTTATTTGTTCTAGTACTTTACGAATGATAATTGCTGTTTTACTACCAACTATTGTGCCTGATACCCCTAATATTTTCAATTCCATGTCCTCCTACGCCCTCAAACCCAAGAAATTCTATGGATTTGGCCAATTTTTCGGGATCGCCCCAACATTCCGGTTATAATATAATAGAGGATCTTTTTCTGTACTTGAAAGGTCGATGACTTCACCTAAAAGAATAAAGTGGTCTCCGGCGTCGATTTTATTTATGGTTTTGCACTCGAAAATTCCTAAAGATTCTTGAATGATTGGCAGCCCATTTGGTGAGACCTTCCATTGTACTTTTGAAAAACGGTCTTTATCCTTTCCGGCAAATGCCCAGCATGCTCCTGCCTGATCTGTAGAAAGGGTGTGGACAGCATATTTTTCGGTATTTAGGAATGTATCTAATGCAGATGACCTTTTATCAATGCACCAAAGCACCATTAATGGTTCAATAGAAACCGATGCAAACGAATTTACTGTTAAACCAACCGGGTTTCCACTATTATCCATTGTAGTTACAATCGTCACACCGGTTGGATATTGTCCCATTATTTTCTTGAAAATATTTACTTCTTCCATGGTCTTTGTCATTTAAATAACTCCCTCTCCTTGCTAACTTATTTTATATTATATTTTGGCAATTTTACTAATTATGGCTAATGTGTAACTTGGCACTCCAAAAATCATTCAGTTTCTTAACAAGACCACCGTTTCCAAATTTTGTTTTTGTGCCAATTTTCATCTTTGGTTCTCCCACAAAACGAGAAAACTCGACAATGATTTGTCTTCTTATGATTACATCTTGTATGCCTTTTTCAAAAAACCACTCATCAATCCTGTTGTAAATTCCGCGATTAATCCCAAAGTCCTTTTCAATACTTTTTTGAAAGGTATAATCTGGAACATTTATATTGGTTGTTAACATAACAGGGCCTCCAATCATATTAAAAATTTCAAACCTTCAAGCTTGCAGATAACCCCGAAAGATACACCAAAATTTTTAACATAAAATCCCTTCATACTTATCATTATATCAACAGCAAGTTGTTGCAATATGATAACCGGCAATATGATTCTTCCTATTATCCGATTTTAACGGCTAGTTGTGATTTAAATATATTTTTTACTTTTTGAATATCATTTTCGATCTGTTGAATTAGCTGATTAACTTTGTTGAACTTTTTTTCTTCTCTAATGAAAAATTTAACCTCAACGTTTAGTGTTTCTTCATAAATATCATGGGTAAAATCTAAAATATGAATTTCATAAGACATTTTCATATAGTTATTAATGGTCGGTTTCACACCTGCATTCATTATGCCTAGATAAGTTTGCTCTCGCCAATTTACCTTCACGCCGTAGACACCATTTCTTAAACATTCATTTGTAGTGAACAAATCCAGGTTTGCGGTTGGGTAACCAAGCTTCCTCCCAAGTTTTTGTCCATGTATAACTTGACCTGAAAGAGTACAAATGGACCTATCATACAATGATTTATAAACTTCTGATATTTTAATAGAAGGAATACTAAACTCTTTTGAAATGTCTACAACCTCGCGTAGTATACCGATATTTCCTTGTAAATTAAGGATTCTACATAAGTAGGTAAACTCTGAAGAGGTTGAAGAAAGTTTTACATGATGCTCTGTTCCTGTACCCGCTAAACCCAGTAAATAACCTGAAAAGCTTCCGAAATCGTCAATAAGGATTATCAGATCCCCTTTGTTTAACTGTCTTGAAATATCCATAATTGTGTTCATTAAATCCTTCCTTTTTTGAAGCTTCGTTTTTGATTACAGGTTATAAATACAAACGGCATTACCATAACTAAAAAAAGTATGATTATGCCGTTTATAATAATAAAACTTCCATTATTCCTAGGTTATTCTTTTTCGTTTTTTAAAACCTCTTGAGCTGCTCTAAAACTATCAATAGCTGCTGGCACTCCACAATAGATTGCAGATTGTAATAAAATTTCCTTTATTTCATCTTCGGTGACACCATTTTTTAGTGCACCGCGAATATGGAGTTTTAATTCATGGGGTCTATTCAATGCAGTCAACATTGCAAGATTAATTATGCTTCGTATTTTTCTGGGCAAACCACCTCTACTCCAGATTTCCCCCCAACAATATTCTGTTACCAACTGTTGCAGATCTCGGGTAAAATCGTCGGCATTCTCAATAGACCTATTTACATAGTCTTTCCCTAATACAGAACGTCTAATTTCTAACCCTGTCTCAAAACGAGAATTGGTCATGAATAATCCCCTTTCAGGATCTTAATTTGTTGGGTAAGCCTGGCAGGCCCGCTTCCGTTATAACTCGTCTAATAATTTCTTGTTCCTCTAATGGGACTTGTTGAAGCGGAGGACGAACATGCGCCTCGCTTATTCTTCCGAGTAAAGCGTTAGCAACCTTCATCCGATTATGGCCATCCAAAAATGGTTCAGCGTAAAAAACTTCTACTAATGGATGTATTTTTTCAGCTATTCTCCGCGCCTCTGGTAAGTCTCCCCCGTTTACCGCATCAAAAAGCGCAACCTGCAAATCAGCAATTAAGCTTCCATGCCCCGATAAAATCCCATCAGCACCAATACATAATGTTGCCAGTAGGGATTTACTAAAGCTTGTCAGGACAGAAATCTTTTTATCCAATTTCCGTAATTCACGGAAATTTCTTTCATACGTCAGGATATCGTTTGACCATTCCTTGATGGCTATTACATTATCAATTTCACTGCAAATTTTTACAAGTGTGTCAGTTTTAACCTGTAATCCAGAAGATTCCGGATAAACAAAGATAATTAATGGAAGATTTGTGGCATTAGCGATGGCGTCATAATGCTTATAAGCCATTTCCGGCCGAAGCTGGAACCCATTGTTAAATACATTAGAAGGGAAAATTAAAAGGCAGTCTGCACCTTCCCTTTCAGCCATTTTGGCAATCTTTACTGCTTTATCCGTTCCATCTTCATAAACGCCGCATACAACCGGTACTTTACCTGCTACCTCGTCAACTGTAATAAACACGCTTCTTTGCTGTTCTTCCAAGGTGAGAGTCGCAACCTCAGCCGCATGGCCATTAGTTGTCAACCCTGTAACCCCTCTAGTGTCAATGATAGATCGGATATGGCGCCTATAGTTATCTTCATCAATATTTAAATTTTTATCAAATGGAAGCAGATTAGCCGGGATTACCCCTTCCAAAACTAAATCAGGTCTCATTAAAAAACCTCTTTTCAGAAATTATTTCTTACCTGCAATGCCTACTGTATTCTCAAGATTCTGAATGGAATACTCTCCTGCGATTGATCTTTTAAGTACGGGATCACAGATTTCGTACATGAATTTTTCCCCATATATAAACCCGCCCAAGGTAGGAACTGTACCGGAAAAAATTACAGTATGAGTAAGATCCTTATCCTTATAACCAAATTGTGAGAGTTTTTCTAGTAATTTTTCCACCGGTAATAAAGCAGTAAGATCGTGCTCTTGATATAGTCTTCTGCCTTGTTGGTCGATAACCCAAGACCGCAAAATAATATCGTCCCAATGTTTTTCAATATCTTTTAGTCTCCAGAAAACTGTTCCAAAGGGTTTTGGACAAACTTCTTTTGATTTTTGCACATCGATTGCTTCTAGTTCCCGGTCTGTATGATCGCTGCCTGTTGTTACTAACCATTCCACGCCATCATTGAAAAGCACATATTCCACTTCCCCGGACGTCTTATTACTATGAACTGTTATCTTAGAATCTGATGTTAAGGCTTCTAGTTTTTGTTGATAAATCGCTGGTATAGATTGCGGTGGAGCAATCCCTATTTTTTCTAGTTCAAGGATGTGTTCTTGTACTTTTTCAGGTTCTCTTCCCCCGTACCCTACTACTAATACGTCCTTTATTGGGACGGTTTGTTTTGTTTCTGACCCATCTAATTCGGGAATTGTTATTTCAAACTCGATCATTAAATGACTCCTAACTGATAGTTATTGTAGTTCCTTTTGTCCACCGTTTTCATTAAATAATCGTCCACTTTGATTTTATAGTATCTGTAAGTCCAGTTTTTTCTAAAATAGCTGAGTTCAGTTTTTTAACTTCAGAATATACCCGCTCGATATCTATGGTAAGGTGCTCGCCGTTTTGCAGGAGAAGCTTACCAGCAACCATTACGGTATCTACACTGCTTCCTGTCACACTATATACCAGATTCGAAACTGGATTATAAAGTGGCTGCCATTCCGGATTGTTCGTGTTAAACATTGTAATATCAGCTTGCTTCCCTACTTCTATACTACCAATCTCCTGATCCCATAAAGCACAGCGGGAACCATTAATCGTTGCCATTTCAATAGCTCTCTCTGGAGGCATAACCATGGCATTGGTTCTTGCTTCTTTGTATGCTGTACTGGCCAGAAACATTTCTAAAACAATATCAACAATCCCAGAGGAAGCATGGTCCGAACCTAATCCGACCGCAATCCTCATTTCTAACATTTCTGGGATTTTCCCATGGATTATATTTCCATATCCATTGTGAAGGCTAGAACTTGGAGCACATACGACTTTTACATCGTTTTCTTTCACCCATTGAAGTTCATGTGGCATTACCCACCCCATATGAATTAACAGCAGGTTATGATCAAGGACACCTAAACGATGCAACCGTTCAATTTCAGGAATTCCATATTTGTTTAAGGAGGCTTCCAAGGTTTCTTTTGCGAAGCAGGCATGAGCCTGAATTCCTACACTATGAAAATCTGCTATTTCCTTAAGGCGGACAATGAGTTCATCGGTACAATTATTGACTCCGCGAAATGATAACCAAGCCTTAACCCGGCCTCCAAATGAACCATTCAGGTCTGACACAACCTGCCTGCTTCGGTCCACAGCTTCCTGAGTGGTCTCATGAAAAGCTGCAGGAAGCGTTCCAAAGGAGGACTTTGTAAGGTCAAAAGCACTCTTTGCGACAATCCCTCGATTGCCTACCTCTCCGATTACCTCTGCAGTGATGTACGGATGATAGTTACCGGGATCGATGAAGGTTGTGACACCATGCTGAATTAATTCAGCAGAACATAAGATACCGCTCCAATATGATTCTTGGTCTGTTAAAAGGCCTTCATAAGGATACATTCTTTCAAACAAAAACCTGCTGCTGGCAACCTCATCCGCTAATCCTC
The DNA here is from genome assembly GCF_055381825.1 of Neobacillus sp. B24. Lineage (NCBI taxonomy): Bacteria > Bacillati > Bacillota > Bacilli > Caryophanales > Bacillaceae > Neobacillus > Neobacillus sp. B24. The sequence goes on from NZ_AP035777.1 coordinate 3,090,817, forward strand.
GACTTAACTGAAAATCAGCATGGATATGGCTGTCAATAAGCCCTGGCGTTGCAACTTTGCCTTTTCCGCTTATCATTTGTTTTGCTGTAAACATACTTTCAAGTTCCGTCGTTTTCCCCACAGCCACAATCGTGCCCCCTGATATGGCGATTGCTGCATCGGTTATGATTCTCCTGGTTGAATCTACTGTAATCAACCAATCAATATTTTTTATTAACGTATCGATTAATTTCATGGCTTTACTTCCTTTTCATCCGCATCAATAAATTGGGTTTACATTTGATCTAAATTTTATTTCGAGAATGATATTTTCATCACAATCGGTTCCTGGTTTAGAGCGATGGGCGATTCCCCTGGGGATTACGAACATTTCTCCAGACTCCAACTTGATTTCACCTAATTCAGTTTCCCAAATAATTGAACCTTTATAGCAAAAGATTAATTCATCAAAATCGGTCGACCGATGCCAAAAGGACATCTCCTTTTTTGATCTCTTTGAAAGATCCAACCGGGTACTGTCTTCGCATTTGAATAAAGTCATTGGCGTACCATCTGCATTATCGTAATTGCTTGGCACCAAAGCCGAATCGTTAACATTAATTTTTTCTAAAGGGAAGAATTCCTTACCATCTACAACCTCAACTTGAACCGGTGAGGACTCTCTTTTTATAATTACATTTTTTCCATGTATCGTTATTCGTTCTTCATATACCATTTTATGCCCTCCTATCAGAGAAAGATGGATGGACTTCCTTAAGAAAAAAAGTGACCTTTTTATTAAATTCTTCTGGATTTGATAAATTTCCAAGATGTCCTGCTTGACTAATTATTTCAAGGCGTGAACCCTTTATATTTTCATGCAGAAATTGTGCCAACTGCAAAGGAGCAATATGGTCCTTTTCACCAGTCATAACTAAAACCGGCAACTCGACAGAACTTAACATCCTGGTATAATCCACATGGTTAATTTCAATCCATGCACTTTTATAATCTTCTTTTGAACATCCATACAAGTTTATTGTTTGATTAATTAATTTCTGATCTGCCCCATCATGCACGGAAATCCTTGCCCATTCTTGAACAAAATTGTCTTGCTTTAATAGTTTTAGCCGGGCATTCATTTTTTCCTCGCGACTATGTTCAGGTATTTTGGCAAAGGTATTGCTCAAGGTGATGCTTATCATTCTCTCAGGGGCGATCTGGTAAAGTTCCAATGCCATATGACCACCCATTGATATCCCGACAATGTGAGCCTTGTTCACATGTAGTGCGTCCAAAATGGCTAATACATCATTTGCACAGTCTTTTACCTTGAAGGGGATACTACTGTCTGTTTTTCCGTGACCTCTGGCATCAATCGTGACAACTTGATAAGACTCTTTAAAATAAATTACCTGTTCTGCCCACAAATCACTTTGAGCTCCTAAACTATGCAGGAAAACAATGGTCTCACCAGATCCCTGAGCAGTATAATGCACGTTTATGCCATTGGTTTCAAGATACCCCATGCTTTGCACCTACTTTATTTAATAGAAATTCTAAGGCAAGCTCATTAAACTTATCTGAATGTTCGATATGTGCACAGTGGCAGCATTTTTCAAATATCTCGACAGTGGAATTAGGAATACTTTTATGCAGCTTTTCAGCATAATCTGGGAACTTTAATTGATCACAATCGCCCGCACAAATGAGAACCGGTACCCTTATATTTCCATAGTTAGGGAAAACTCGTTCCTTTTCTTGAGCGACAGGCGATTTAAGACGCGCAGCTGTAGCTGTTTCCCATGCACCCGGAATAATACTAGTTTCATATCTTTTGTCCAGGTATGCACCTGTCTTCCATTTTTCATCATAGAATACTAAATCTAGTATTTTTCTCATATACTCTTTCGTGCAATCGTAGTTGTTCAAAATATCATGGGCAGCGGGGTTATTGGGTCCTCCCCCGCTGATTGTGATAATCTTTTTAATGGGCCAAATTGGATTCTCTTGTGCAGCTACTGACAGAATCATGCCTCCGCCTAATGAATTTCCGATAAACGTAGCTTCGTCAATACAAAGCACTCGGAGAAAATCTCTAATATGATTCAAACGAAGTCCCTGAGCATCATCAAAACTAAACAATTTTTCAGTATTACCGTAACCCAGCATATCCGGAGCGTAAACATGGAAATGCTTGCTCAATGCTTCAATATTATATTCCCAGCTGTTAATGGCACAGGCACCATATTCACCACTGTGGAGCAAAACTACTGGTTCCCCTTGCCCTGCCTCAATATAATGGGTCCGGATGTTCCCAACCATTACATATTTACTTTGCAACTTACTAACCCCCCATCTATTTAGTTGCAGCTGTTTTTTCTCCCAATGGCCTTAGGGATGGCATGACTTTTTCAGCAAATAGTTTTATATTTTCCATTGTTTTTTCATGTGAAAGGGTTCCAAATTGCATCATTGGCAATAGGTTTCCGAACCCAAATTCTTTCTGATAACTTTCCAACTTTTGACGCACTGTGTCTGGTGATCCAACTATTACATACTCTTTCTCTACCAAATACTCAAATGCCAATTTACTTGTACCAATACCTTGTTTCGCTTTTAACACGTTCTTTATCGAATTCAAGGTCAAGTAACCAGCTGGGAAAAAGATCTCATGCGGCATTTTGAAAGCCTGGTTAAACAAATAATCAATTCCGTGCTCGGCTTCTTTTAAGGCCTTTTCGTCGGTATCGGCCACGTAAACCGGAAGTGCCCAACCCATTTGTTCAGGTGATGCCTCATATCCGCATTTATTGGCCTCTTCTTTAAATTGCTTGAACACTCGTCTTATCGTGTCAATCGAACTATAGGTTTGTACGTACGCATACTTTTTCTCAGCAGTCCAGGCAATGGTTTCGTTACTTCCCTGTGATGGGATCCACACTGGCGGATGCGGCTTTTGTAACGTTAATGGCCATGGATTGACATACCTAAATTTGTAGTATTTTCCGTAATGTTCAAACGGGCCTGGCTGTGTCCATGCTTTAATAATTAAATCATGTGCCTCATGGAAACGATCGCGTGATTCGGTTGGATTCTTTGAAAAGGAATGATACTCCGCACCGAGTCCACGGACAAAGCCTGAAATAATCCTTCCTCCAGAAAGTAAATCCAACATTGCAATTTCTTCCGCAATCCGAACAGGGTCTTCACGCAATGGGATGGCATTTCCGAGAACGGCAATTTTTCCTTTTACTCTTTCTACCAGCATTGTGGCAATTATATTTGGAGAAGGCATATTTCCATAAGCATTCTGATGATGTTCGTTTACGCATACTCCATCAAATCCCATCTGGTCAGCGTAAGTCAACTCGTCAATATATCTGCGATACAATTCAGCACCCTTTTCAGGATCGTACATGGTATTGGAGAGTGTTACCCAAGCAGAATCATATTGATCCCGAAAATTCTCTGGTAAATAGGCCCAGGGCATTAAATGAAAACTATAAAATTTCATGTACAGCTTCCTCCTTAGTCAAGAAATTTTTCACGGTTAATAAAAATTCATCCGAGTTCTCAATATGTGGGAAATGTCCTGCATCTCCAATAATTTGTAAAGTAGAGTGAGATATTAATTCATGATATTTTTCTCCGTAAGCAACCGGGAAGAATTGATCGTCTGCTCCCCAAACAATGAGGACAGGCATTGTTAGGCGATGAATTCGGTCTGCAATTTTTGGATTATGGAAATATGGATTCCAAGCAAGGTGTGAAGTAGCAATTCGATTACGAAGTACAATGGTTTCCATCTCAGGATTGTAAATATTCTTAGAGGCAACTTGCGTTCTGATTTCATCAGAATGGAAGAGAATGTTGTATACTTGTTGTGGGTTCATTACGAAAATATCTGGTACTTTAACGCCTTCGATGCGAATACCAGCAGCATCAATGAGAACTAATTTATTCACTCTCTGCTGGGCTATTAGGGCAATTTCAATTGCCAGCCATCCACCTAAAGAGGATCCCATAATGATGGCATTTTCCAAACCTAGTTTATCCATTACGTCCAAGTAAAAAAATGCCAGATCTTGAACGCTGTCAATTTTCGGATTTGTTTCACTCAAACCATATCCAGGATGGTCTGGGTAGTAAACTGTGTAATCTTTGGATAATGATTGTAATACTGGGAGCCAGTCTCCTGCTCCATTTGCACCGGCAAGGAAAAGCAAAGGTGCCCCGGTTCCCCCTTTAAGAATTCTGATTTTTGTATCCTGTACGGTGTAATACTCTGTCACATATTCCATATGTTTTCCCCTCTTTCTAAAAATTCTATTTAGTCATAATAATTAAGTACAATAGGTAAACACCTTATGTGTTGTTTTATCAGTAGCAGCTCGTTGCCACTCATTAATAGTGGTTATAAACCAATCGTTTGTTTCCACTCATAAATCTCATAATCCCGGTAGTTTCCAGAAACAAAGGGATCAAGTTCTACTAAACCAATTGCTTCTTCCTTGGATGAAGCATCATAAACTACCATACCACCGATTTTTTCCAATGGGCCGGAGTAAACAACTTTCTTATTAGCATGCATATCATTTAGATAAACACCATGGGCATTTGCGATTTCATCTGGAGTAGATTTTGAAGTCTTTTTCAAAAGAACGACATAGCGCATAAAAAAACAACACCTTTCAATATTTAAGAAAAATTTGTTTTGAAATTGCAATTAGCATGCAATTACTGTGAGGCTTGAAAAACTATCGTAGTTAAACGCTTAAATCAAAAATTACCATTCCTCCTTTACATTTTCTTTTCGGTACGGTGTACCGATTTTATTGAAAGTGTAGCACGATTCTAAATTATCTGTCAATTGGTTTATAAAAAAATCTCCCTCTTGGTTTTAGAGGGAGATTTTTTAGGGTTTATAAAGTTTCAAAAGAAGTATTAAAACAATTTTGCAGAAATTTGTTTACTTGCCTGTTTTAATTGATCCACCATTTCCCGAATATCTAATAAATCTAACCGTGCTATTGGTCCATAAATACTTAATGAGGCGATGACCGCATCTCGTTTAAAAATTGGAACGGCTATTCCCATCTCTCCCACTGAAATTTCCTCCCGAGAAATGGCAAAACCATCCTGCTTAATTTTCTTCAACTCTTTTAATAGTGGCTCCCCCTGTCGTGAAAACTCTGTTTCTTTTGTAAAGTGTACCTTTGCTTTTTCAAAGGCTTCAGTATCCATAAAGGCCAAGAGTGCCTTTCCTGATGCGCCAACATTCAACGGATGAGACTTTCCGATAGGAATAGACCATCTTAATTCATTCATGGATTCAAATTGATGAACAATAATTTGCCTGTCATTCAAGTTAACATGTAGGCCAACGGTTTCTCCGAATCGGTCTCGCAGCTCCAGTAAGTATTTTTCAGAAACTGTTTTTAAAATGTTTCTTTCGAAAAATGGCAACGCGAGGCGAAGAACGCCGAAATCGAGACTATAATTCTGACTTTTATCATTAAAATGGATAATTTGTTTTTCTAATAAAGAATTCAATATTCTTTGCATGGTGCTCTTGGAGACATCAAAAATGCGGCTCGCCTCTCTTACACCAATCTCGTCTTCTTTTAGGCTCAAGTATTCTAGCAATTCGATTGTCTTTTCAACCTGTTTAATTGTATCCCTCTTATTCTCGTTCTCCTGAGTGATTAAACTTTCAGATCCCATGAAAAATCCCCCTTTTACCGCCTTTTCAGCTTGATAATTATATTAAAAAAATATCTTTTGGTACATTGTACCATAACTGCCAATTATGGTACACTTTTATCTATCAATTAATTCTGAAATTTTTGTGTTTTTATAGATTAAGGAGTGAAGGACATGAGAAGGATTGTAGTGCTGTTCTATTTACTGCTTGTTGTTTTAGCTGGTACAATTTGGTTCTTACCAGAGACCCAAGGATTATCAGCCGACGGAAGGTATACCCTCATTTTAATCTTAACGGCAATATTCTTATGGACCAGTGAAATCCTTCCCCATGCCTATACTACGTTTTTTCTATTTGTTTGTTTTATATTAATGGACATAGCGACTGCGAATGAACTTTTTTCTTTTTTTCTGACACCCCTAGTCTGGATGATTGTTGGTTCCTATCTCATTTCCCACGCTATCCGTAAATCAGGTCTGGCGGAACGAATAGCGTACTACTTTACATTAAAATTTGTAAACTCCTATACGAGCCTAATTGCTTTTATTTTTTTCCTTGGTTTTATATTAAGTATTTTTATACCACACCCTTTTCCCAGAGTGTTTTTAATGATATCGATTGTTAATTATATGATTAACAATACAGATATGGATGAAACTATGAAGAGATATGTAGGATTTTCGGTTTTTGTAGGCGTTACGGTTACAGGAACTATACTCTTGACTGGCGATACTTTATTAAATGGATCCGCTTTTACATTAGCCGGTGCAAACATAAGTTGGTGGGAATGGTTTAAGCTGATGTCTGTTCCGGGAATTTTCATTTCCGCCCTTACGTTACTCAGCTTTTTGTTTATATTCCGACAAAGAACTTCTTTTACGATTAACAAAACAAAACTAAAACAACAATTAGATTCCATGGGATCGTTTTCACCAGCGGAGTGGAAGGTCTCCATTTGGGTAGGTTTATCTCTTCTATTATGGATTACTGAGTCCTTTCATCATATTAACCCCGCTTGGGTTGCCCTATTATCCGCAACAGGTCTTGCATTGCCTAAGGTGGGAGACCTTTTAAATGAAGAGGACATCTCAAAAAACATAAATTGGAATATTATTCTATTCATTGTAGGTGCTCTTTCAATTGGTAGAATCGGATATAAGACCGGTGTTTCCTCTTGGGTTCTAAATTTATTAACGCCAGATAATATACCGAACGACTTGCTGTTTGCTATTATCACCATTGTATTTCTTTCTGCCATAGTCCATATGCTGATTGGGAGTGCATCAGCGACGATGAGTTTAATCATCCCACCTATCATTCAAATGTTCCCGCAATTAAACAGTTTGACAGTTTCTTTAATTGTTTATTCCACCGTAGCCTTTCACTATTTTTTACCATATCATAGCGTTGTCATTCTATTAGGATCTGGTAAAACAGGTTATTTTTCCGATAGAGATGTTCTAAAATTTGGCATTCCATTAACAATTATCCTCCTGATCACCACCTTAATTGTTCAGCCGTTATGGTGGAAATTTGTCAATTTTTTGTAGACTAAATTTTCCAAATATTCTTAATAAACTATTGACAATTAAACACTATGTATATGATAATAATTTTGAACTAAATTTGGGACAACGTACCGACTTAAGGTGGTGATAGTTTTGTAGAATTGCATATGACCTAAATGGCATAAAAATAATGAATTGAAAGGTAGGGACTAATGATGTCTGAGATGACTGCTCCTTGGTATAAGGAGATTACAAGGTACCAATGGAAAACTCTTACAGTTGCTGTTACTGGGTACGCCCTTGACGCTATGGATTTCCTCCTTTACTCCACAGTTATTACTCTAATTATTAGTGAGTTTGGAATTACACCAGGGTTTGCAGGACTAATATCATCAGTCTCCCTAATGGCTGCAGTTTTAGGCGGATATTTGTTTGGCGTTCTGTCAGATTACATCGGTCGCTCAAAAGCTTTATACATTACCGTCATTATTTATTCGATTGGTACTTTAATGTCGGGATTTTCCCAGGATGCCACTCAATTGCTGCTATGGAGAATTTTGCTTGGACTAGGAATGGGTGGTGAATGGGGTGCTGGAATGGCACTTGTTAATGAAACTTGGCCGTCAAAACACCGCATGAAAGCAATTGGTTTTGTGCAGGCAGGTTGGCCAATTGGCTATTTGTTAGCAGTTATAATCAGCTCTATTATTGTTCCTATTTTGGGCTGGAGAGGTCTTTTCATGCTTGGAGTTCTACCTGCTGTTTTAGTTGGTATCCTGAGAATGAAAATGCCTGAACCACAAAGCTGGGTTGAAGCGAAAAATTCAGAGAAAATAAATCCCATTGAATTGTTCCATAAAAAATATATCAAGCGGACTATTATCCTTACCCTTTTTACAACTGGGGGATTATTTGGATATTACGCCGGAGGAACATGGCTTCCAACCATGATTAAGGGGCCAGCAGAGCAAGGCGGGTTTGCTTCACCTGAGTTGGTCTTACCATTAATGATCCTTATGAATGTGCTGGGAATTGTCTCATTTCCACTGTATGGATATTTAGTTGACCGGTTTGGTAATCAAAAATTCATCATCAGTGTATGTGGTATCCTAAGCACTATTGGAATGGGTATAATGGCATATGCCGGTTCAAGTATTGGTATGCTGACTGTAGGATTAATTATGATTGGTTTATTTGAAGCATTCTTTGTAGCCTATGGTGTTTCCATCTCTGAATCCTATCCTACTCGCATTCGTGGTACCGCATTAGGATTTATATTCAATACAGGAAGACTCATTGGTGGTCAAGCACCTGTTATAGTAGGAACGCTTGCAGTTACGATGGGACTTAGCAAAGCTATGATTATCGGTGCAGCAGGCTTTATTTTAGTAGCCTTAGTTGGTATGTTTTTACCAAGGCGCAATCTTGAGAAGGTTGACGAAGACGTTTCCCCTGACATCAGCATCGTGCCAAAAGAAGTGCAAGTTTAATAGTATTTAATTAAATCATAATGGGCTAGTCTACGTATTTGCTTCCAACTTAGAGACCTCCTTTGAATAATGGAGTGCCCCGCATCGCCTCTACGAAATACTTTTTCGCGGTCGGCACTCTATATATTTTTTTAGTTTTTTATATTCTTAAAATCCACATTTCAATTCTACATTGTCAACCATGGGGTGAAAAATGAATGCGAGTTGCTTCAATCCAAATAGGGATTAATGATCATGAAACAAAGGAACAACGAATTGCACGAGTTGAGCAGATGTTGGATAAGCTTACTGGATTTGACCTAATACTACTCCCTGAAGTTTGGGCAACAGGCTACTTTACATTTGATAATTATACGGATGAAGCCGAAGAATTATCCGGAACTTTTACACAACGTTTTTCAAATAAAGCAAAAGAATTAAGTTCATATCTATTTGCCGGAAGCTTTATCGAAAAAAAGGAAGGCAATTACTTTAATACAAGTATTTTGTTTGATAGAGAAGGAAAAATTGCAGGAACCTACAAAAAAATTCATTTATTCAGGTATGGTTCCCAAGAAGGGGATATTTTGACTGCTGGTCAAGTTCCTACTGTTGTGGAGACCGAGTTTGGGAAAGTTGGGTTATCGACATGCTATGATTTGAGATTTCCAGAACTGTTCCGTGCACAAATTGACTTAGGTGCAAAAATATTCCTTGTTACTTCTGCGTGGCCCCACCAACGACTCGAACATTGGAAACTGCTCAATTCAGTCCGTGCTTTAGAAAATCAATGTTTTTTAATATCTTGTAATTGCGTAGGAAAAACCCGAAATGTTTTATTAGGAGGTCATAGCCAGGTGGTTAACCCTTGGGGGATTGTAACATCATCGGCCGGTGAAGATGAAACAGTCCTGATAACAGAGATTCATTTAGATGAGGTTGATAGAATTCGTGAGGAATTTCCTCAATTAAAGCATCGGGTCCTTTAGAAAGGTTATAAGGTTTAGTATTAGTAGTACATAAAAAATGAGGAGGAGCAAATTATGAGTAAACCAGAAATTGAATTTACCCCTTACACCGATTTTCCGTCTCAGCCTTCAACTAATATAGAGGGACTATCCGAAAGAATTATAGCACGAATCCCCGGTTCAAATATTGCAACAAGAATTTTACAATTTGACCCTGGTACAGATACTAGCCCAAACGGGGTGCAAAATCACGATTTTTGGGAGGAATTATATATTATGGAAGGTTCTATATTGGATTTAGAACTAAATGAAGAATTTACTGCAGGAATGGTAGCATGTCGCCCACCGGGAATGAAACATGGTCCTTGGATATCCAAAAATGGTTGTAAAATTTTTGAAGTTCGTTATTATTCAAGAGGCCAATAGATGGCATAATAATCTTCATTGTTGCTAAGAACAGCATCTATTTATACAAGTGCTTAGGCATGAGTTTTAAAAACTCATGCCTTTTAATATTTCGTTAATCTTTTTGGTTTTATTTACATTTATAATTTCTTAGTGATTCTATTTATTTTTTTATTGTTCCATCTCGCAGTTAGCAATATTGGGGAGGTGCCATGCCCCCCTTATATTACTACTGGGTATACCGAGACTATGATGTATATAGAACTAGTTTATTTTTAAATGTTATTTGTAGTTAATCCTTCCACTACTCGCTTTCTCTTAAGTTCTTCTATTAATTCTTTAGGCAATCCCAACTCTTGCAATATTATTTCATCCGTGTGTTCTCCAAGCTTTTTCCATTGCACCGGTTCGAAATTCAATTTTTTCTCTCTTCTTCCTACTTCTCTACCCTCTTCTATACCTTTTCCAATTTTTTAATTGTCCTTAGTGAATGATGTATCATCCAATGTAAGCGAAATAATTAATTCCCCCTTATCCAACTAAGGAGTTACCTCTTCTAATAATTGTTCCGTATTCTTTTCAAGAAGAGCAAATGTCGAAAACTCCCCTTGGAAATCCGATGATCCGTAAGCAATAATTTAAATAACATAGTTTAATAATGCTTTCAATCCTGTTTTCAAGATTTTAATATATACAAACCTGCATGATAGCTAAGGAAAAAGGGTTTTGGGAGTGAAGCAATTCTTGCTCCTTTTGTTCCAAAATTTTGTATGTATTAAATGTGTAGACCAATTCCGCATCAAAAAAAGAATACCGAAAAGTGACTGGTTTATAAGCTTCACTCATCGGTATAAAGTGCTATCGTTTATAGTTGTCCGTTTTTTACGACGGGATTCCCACCCACTTTAGGTATCGATCATAGTCCGGCTGTACGCCCCACACCTTAATAGATTACCATCTAGCTGTCAACATTTTTCTTCTAGTGTAGAATTCGACACCGTCTGAGCCGTTGGCGTGGAGGTCTCCGTAGAAGGAGTTTTTCCAGCCCAAGAACGGGAAGAAGGCCATTGGTGCCGGGACCCCAATGTTCACACCAAGCATACCGACCTGTATTTTTTCTCTGAAATAACGGACATCTGCTCCATTTTTCGTAAACAGGCAGGCACCATTACCAAAGTCAGATTGATTCGTTAAATCTACCGCTTCTTCTAAACTAGCAACCCGAACAATCGACAATACCGGGGCAAAGATTTCTTCCTTCCATATTTTCATTTCGGGAGTCACCTGGTCAAAGATGGTCGGTCCAATAAAATATCCGTCCTGATGATAGGCATCATCCTTTCGTCCATCCCTGACCAAAACGGCTCCTTCCCTAACACCAGTCTGTATGTACGATGCTGTCCGCTCTTTGTGCTGCTGGCGGATGACTGGCCCTAAGAAGACCTCTTCCTCCAGCCCGTTCCCGATCACAATCTGTTCAGCAGCCTGTGTTAATTTTTCAATCAGAGCTTCTGCGACTTCGCCAACAGCGACGACCACTGAGCAAGCCATACAGCGTTCACCTGCAGACCCGTAGGCGGCACTGATGATTTCTTTCACAGCTTGATCTAAATCAGCCTCAGGCATCACAATCGAGTGGTTCTTCGCACCCGCCAATGCCTGCACCCGTTTGCCGTGGTTTGCTGCTGTTTTGTAGACATATTCAGCGACCGGCTGCGAGCCGACAAAAGAAATCGCCGGTACATCTTTATGCTCAAGCAATCCATTGACCACATCGTGAGCACCATGAACGATATTGAACACACCATCTGGAAGTCCCGCCTCCTTCAGCAGCTCAGCCAAGCGAGTGGCCAAGAGCGGTGTCCGCTCAGACGGTTTCAGTACAAACGTATTCCCGAGGGCAATCGCAAGCGGGAACATCCAGCACGGTACCATCATTGGAAAGCAAAAGAAAGCGTTTTTAGTTCGAAAATGATGTTCAAAATTGATTTTTAGTGATTCGATTAAAACTGTCAATCCCGATATGGTTAAGAGGCCGGTATTAATGGCTGGTCTTACTGATGTGATGAAGGGTGGCAGTAAATATGAGTATTAAATCAGGATGCATTGAAGGATTTGAAGAGTATTCGCAGTTTGTCAGTTTGACAGATTTTAATCATTCGATGGAAATGTGGCTGCTGGAGCACAAAAATGATTTTTCAAAAGGAGAATTGATGGGGTTAAAACGGCTGGTTCGCTATGCGGCCAAAATTCCCGGTGTCTGTAACGCGAAAATTGGCACGATCCTGAAGGCGATTCATGAGGAATATCATGACAATGGCATTTCACGTTCCACCTTTAAACGCATGGTCCAAAAAGCAAAGGAATTCGGGATACTCACCGTACATGAAACCGGAAGAAAAAACGGTTTACAATCCAGCAACTTGTATGTGTTTAATCGTTTTCCTTCTAATGAACCACCCGAAGCAGAAAAAATGAACCAGCCAAAAGAAACTAGTAATCTTTTAAAAACTGAAAAAGATCAAAACAATAATAAACATAAAGAAGAACCGTTCCAATTGGACCATACATATGTAAGCAGCACAGTTCCACAGGAGTTTGTCCAGCTGGTTAAGTATTTCTATTCAGATGCTAAAACGATTGAAGAATATTGGCATATGACAGAGATTGCGGCCTATCGTAATAATAGTGAAAACGAAAGAGAACGGATGCTGGAGGTAGCAATTGCAGCATTTAAACAGATGATACGGAAGATGAAAGTAACTAATACAGTTAAGAAGCCGGTTGCTTATTTTTATGGGATACTGAATAAACAATTTAAGCACCGGTATTACGATGCACTTTACGAAGAATTTGGGTATCCTAACACCTCATTTGACGATCCCTTCAGTAATAATCCGTTTGTTCTTTACGTTATGGGAAAACAATAACCATTGATGTTCCAGGTAGATACATTATTCTTCTTTATATATAATGTTATCATTTAATGCAAATACTTTTAAACATTTTAACCCATCTACTTTTCTCTGTACTTATAAATATTCAAACGCTGGATGTGCTGCTTGTACAACTATTATTTCAGGATATTTAGATTTAAGAAATTGACGGTTTTTTTTATGTACATCTTCTCCTACGGCAATAATTTTTTTATTGGTATACCGAGTTTCGTCCTCACCATATTGGAAAAATCTTTAAACCTGAATCAATTTCATAATTCCTTATTTTAAAGAATCACAGACCTGCAGAATTTTTATCTATTCAATTTTTAAAATTTATGCTGCTTGTTTTTGACTATTTAAAGCGGCATTAATACGATCAGCGGCCAGTTTTGAAGCATTATAAACCAAGGTCACTAGATCAAAGTGAACTTTGGCGCGTTTACCTGTCCGGTAACGAACATTGTTTAATTGAAAGTATAACTTAAGATAAGCATTCACACGTTCCACTGCGGTACGTCGTTTAAAGATAGTTTTCCAAACTTTCGAGCCACGGGCTGGTGCTGTATATTTTCGGAGGTCTGTCGTGATTTTCACTTTATAGATCTTTTGACAAATACCCTCATTGGCTAGCGGACAGTCTTTACATTCCTTTGGACGTGTATATTTGAGTGTTTTGTATTTTGGATCGAAACTATCATATCGATACGAGTGTTCCCGGAAACAAGTGGGGGCGAAATGTTTATCAAAACCTTCTAACTCAGGTTCATTACGCTTGTTATAGGCAATCACAGATTGTTGACCCATTCGGTGAATTTGTTCGTAAATCGGTTCGTAGTCATATCCTGCATCCATCGTTTGATAACGTAAAGTCGGAAGTTGAAGACGCTCATGGATTCCTTTTAATAAAGGAATCGCTGCCTTTCCGTCGTTTAAATTTCCAGAAGAAAAGAGAGATTGAAGAATATATTGGCTTTTTGCTCCAACAGCTAAATGAGCCTTATAGCCATACCAAAAAACATTCTTTCCTTCGCTGTTTTTCTTCACACCCCATTCGGGGTGTTGAGGAATTTCAGCACGAAGTTGATCTAAAGGAACATCTAACTGTTCTTCAATTTTCTTTTCGAAAAGGGGTAGATTGGCTTCGCGTTCAGCTTTTTCAATCAACCATTGTTCTCTTTCTTCTTTTGATTTACGCCCACGTTTCTTGGGTTCTGTTTTTGGTTTTTCCTCTTTTGGAGGTGCTTGATCTTTGGCTTCAAAGTGTGTGGCATCAAGGGCTGCTGTATCATCAGTGATAAATCCTTCTGTCATGGCTTGATATAGAATTGTTTCTTTAACATCTTCAAGAACATTAGATTCACTGAGGATCGTCACCATTCTTGAATAAGCTGCCTCAGAAGGGACAGTATCAGAAACCAAAAAGCCGCAGTCTAGTCGGAAAATCATATCGTTTCTTAATCGCTTTACCAAATCTTTAATGAATGGAATCCGTTCCGTTAATCGGGCAACTAATGAGTAAATCATCGCTGCATAATTCAGTTCAATGGGTCTACCAAAACGAGACTTCTTCGTTACCACAGCGAAGATAGGATCAATGTCGATAGCAGAAAAAACTGCTTCAAAACGATGGGTAGGTTCTAAATCATATAATTCTTGTAGTCCAAACAGGCTTCCTTGCCTTATAATAGTCATAGGGAGTCTTCCTCCAGTCTATAAGTTTGTGTGGTGCTTACTTATTTCGACATTTTGGGGAGGTACTCCTTTTTTTAGTGCTTGAAAGCCTTGAGCCCGTAGGGCTCAGATTTATGAAATTGATTCACCTATAAAACTTCTTCTTTTCATCATTAATATTTGCAGCAAAGATAACTTCATAATGGTCAGCGTGTTGTTCGGAAAATTCGGCAAAGTCCAGTTCATTTGTACTTAGGTAAAAATAATCTGCATCACCTGTGGATGCTTTGACTTCTACAAAAATCTTTTTATTCTCCTCATTCAGGTAGGTCAAATCATAGCCCAGACCCGCTTTACCTTGGAATTCACACTATCAGCCTCGGCATTTTCGGAAACCCACTCAACCTCTTAATAGTTTTCATTTAACAAGGCATAAACATTTACGCATTTTAACATTTTCCATATTTGACCATATATATATTGAAACATAAATATCCATTTTATATACTTATATTTATTAAGGTCATAAAATTAGCTAAGTGAGGTGAAATATGAGATATCTAAACTTAAAACTAAAAAATACAAAATTAATGATGACTCATTTAGATCCTTATTCATCAGATCCAGTCGAACATGATCATGGTGATGATTATCAAATTACAATTCCAATCTCCGGTACACCTAACTTAGACTTAAATAATAAATCAAACCATTTAAATAAAAACACTCGAATAATCACAGTTCCAGGTGAGAAACATATCCATTATACCAAAGAAAGTGAAAGTCGTATTTTACTAATAAATATAAAAAGAAGTTTAATTGACACTATAATTTTTTCATGTTTGGATCAAGGTACGAGTGGTATCGATTTTTCAATTTGTAGCGTGGGCTCATCAGAGAAGTTAATAAAAGTAGCAGATGAAGTTATAAGAACCAACCTTTTTCATGAAGATTACTCCACTAGAATGGAAGAACTTGAATGGGAACTTGTAGAAACATTTTTAACAATGCACGAAGGTTCTCATAGTGAAAAATGGAAAAAAGAAGTTATTGTTAATCAACATCCAATTATTAAAAATATTATTGGATATATTTATGAAAACTACCAAAATGATATTTCATTAGATGAGCTGTCAATGGTATCAAACCTTAGTAAATTTTATCTTATTAGGACCTTTAAAGATATTGTTGGCTGTACCCCTAATAACTTTGTATTAAACATTAGAATTGAAAAAGCTCTAGACCTGTTACTTTCATCCAATTTAGATATCACCACTATATGTTATGAAGTGGGTTTTGGAAGTCTAAATACTTTTGAAAGAGTTTTTAAGAAAAAATTGGGTTGTACAATTTCAGATTTCCGAAAAAATCGTAAAATATAAAATAACAAACTATTTAACCATTATATAGTGTGATGGTTTGTTATTTTAGGAAAAGTGTTCAAAAAATTGAATTTGCTTTAAGTTTCCTATCTCAAAATCAAAATTTCTAATACCTCTTTCAAGTGTTCATAATTCTCCATTAAAAAAACCCGTTATTTAAGTGTAAAAAATTTCGACATGTAATCATTGATGAAAACATGGCTTTTAATCTGATAAAATAATTTTTTTGGGGGAATCCTAATGAAAGTGCATGTATTGCATACTGGCAGGGTATATATTGATCGGGCATTAGCTTATAAGGAAAAGAGCTTTCATCCTATGCCATATACAGGTTGGTTTAGAGGAGAGAATAAAAAGATGTGGGTTCCAGTATCTTCTTATTTAATTGAGCATCCAAAAGGGCTCATCTTAGTGGATACAGGATGGCATGAAGAGATTAGGACAGATCAAAAAAAACATTTGGGACGTTTAGCTTATTCCATGTTTAACGGCAGTCTTCCCGAAGGCGAATCAATTGCAGAAAAACTACATTCTTTGGGAATTAAGAGTGAAGAGTTAGATTTTGTCCTACTTACTCATCTTCATTCAGACCATGTTAGTGGTTTAAAACATGTTCAAGATGCTAAGAAAATTCTTACAAGCGAGATAGAATGGAAGGCTGCGCACAAAAGAGCCGGATATATAAAATCAATGTGGCAGGGTATTTCAGTTGATACATATAGTTTAAAAGACATACCCTTTGGTCCTTATAAATTGGGGTATGATTTATTTGACGATGGTTCTTTGTATCTTATCCATACTCCCGGACATAGCGACGGGATGTTTTCAGTATTAGTTAAATTGTCAAAAGGATTTTTGCTATTAGCAAGTGATGTTGGGTATTCAGAGAAATCATGGAACGATATGATACTACCTGGTGTAACAACCGATAGAAAAGCTGCACGTTTATCATTAGAATGGATTAAATCATTTGCTTCTAGTAATGATGAAATTAAAGTGATTGCGAATCATGATCCGGCTATAATACCACAAATAATTGAATAATTAGGGAGAGACCAAAAGTCCCTCCTCATAACTCAAACCCTTTTTAAGGGTTTCATTAACGCTTAAGAACAAACCCCTTTTAATAATTTTTCACAAACGATGGGTTGCCTTTTACATATGGTAATCACCAATTTTGATCAATGAGAGCTTGAATAAAATTTAAGATATTTATCAACTTGTGAACCCCAGTACTTATAGTCGTGTCCACCGGAGTTTACGCTATATTGAACTTCTATGCCCTTTTGTTTTAGGATTTCTAATAATATTTCATTACCTTCAATAAGCCACTCATGGTCTTTATCTCCGTTGTCTAAATAGATTTGAATTTCATCAAGTTTTAAATTTTTTGCCATATAAAGCGGATCCCGTTGTAACCGTTCTGTCTCACTAGGAAATAGCCAAGAGATATTAGTTCCAGAAGTAGGATTCTTTCTTAAAGCTGGACTATGGCCTCCAATCTTGCTAAATAAATCAGGGTGCAGAAACCCAATATGAATAGCAGCAAAACCTCCCATAGACAATCCACCAATAAAGCGGTGCTCTCGAGTTGGTTGTGTACTATATTTTTTATCAATATAGGGTATTAAGTCTCGAACAATATAATCCTCATACATTCCTTTACTATAATCCTTATACTCCTTTGTTTCAGATGAGGAATTGACACCATAACTATTATCAATTTGGGGTGAAACAATAATTAAAGGCTCAATCTTATGACCTTTGATAAGTTTATCCGCTTTTTGATGGATTTTAACAGCACTAATTCCCAAAAAGCCATTCATCCAGCTATTTTGATTCCCATCTTTACCATGAAGTAAGTAAAGTACTGGATATTTCTTTTTAGAGCTGTAGTTAGGGGGAGTATAAACATTCACCTTCATCTCCTTTTGAAGAGATTTACTATAGATTTTAAGCTCTTCAATGTGTGGTGAATAAAAAGTGTCAACGATCGCTTGAACTGAAGCACCATTTAGTAAAAGAAGAATTAGGAATATTGATATTATTCCTATTAATAATCTCCGAACTTTCATTCCTTCCCCCGATCTTGAAAGTTTATATAATAACTTTCAGTTTAAAAATTACTGAAATCGTTATTTGAAACCTTAGATTTACCTTTTTTCTCCATCAACAAAGAAATAACGGCAAATAACAAATAACATATGAAAAGGAAAGTGGCTGCAATTTTCTCATTTGGTGCAACTGGTCCCCAAACGGTATTGGCATTTAGAATTAGCAAAAACAAATAAAATGTTAGGGTCCTGTATTTTTTCTTGAGATTGGTAGAATAATAATAAATATGCATCCCTACCCCCAGTAAAATGGCTTCTAAGGTAAAACTCCAAAATGCACTGGAATATAAACCAAAGCCCACTTTAAAGGAATTCCCAATAATCGGTAGATCCTTATAGTGCACGATTAAATCTAATACCCAATGGGAAAAAACCGCAATTCCCATGAGCAGTGACTTACGGTTTAAATTGGCTTTATTTCTATTTGAAGGTAAAATTCGATAAGTAATGACCATCAAGGCAGACAAAATTAACGATCCGATTAAGCTATGTGTATACGGCATATATTCTAGGTGAATATGGCTGCCGGGTAAACCGTTGTTAGTATCTGCCTTTTCAATCCCACCAAAAATAAATATACACCATATAATGTCCATCAATTGGGTTGCTAAAAATAAATGCCATAAAGGTATCCCCAGGTCTTTCTTTTTGATAACATAACTTATTGAATAGTGGCCTATGAACATACTAATTCCTCCCTCTATAAATGTTGATTTATCAACGGTTTGGACCCGTTGGTGGGGTGCCAAAAAAATATTTTTCGACACGATTCCTAACAATATTTTAATATTATGTGAAACTATTCCAATTCATGGGTACGCTACGCTGTCACTACTGGATAATGGTGGAAAGTAGCGATAGGAAATTATGCGATGCACAATGGATCTCTGCGTAGCTTATGATGACGTACCCTCCCATGTCTCTGGGCATCAGTGTGCCTACATTCCTTCGTTCGGTCTAGTCATAAGGCAGAGGCTAGCGAAGCTCCTTTAGGGACTCTAGGTCGAATGGAAAAAATAGTGCCAGCTTCTCCGTGTCATCCTGTTGTCTAGGTTTAGTTAAGGGGATGTAGGACCTTATGCAGCCTCTACTAGACTTGGAATATCCCTCATCATTCGCTGTGCGTCAAATGCTTTGTGCTTGGTGCTAATTCCATGTAATACCTTTAATAGCTTACCGCATAGAACCACGATGGATTGCTTCTTGCGTAACGGATTAACCTTACGGTTAGTGTAATATTCGTGTAGCCTTCTAAAGGCTTCATTGTGGCGAATCATCGGCATCATCACTCGGAACAGGAGGGCACGCAGCTTTCTTCTGCCTCGTTTGGATATGCGCTTTTGCCCTTTATGCAGACCGGAGGAATTTTCACGTAATGTCAGTCCCGCGAGTTTGATTAGTTGGCGTGGATCTTCGTAATGTGAAAAGCTTCCGATTTCAGCTAATAAATCGACAATGGTTGTATCTCCAAGCCCAGGAACCGTTGATAGCCATTCGTATTCTACAGACGTTTTTACAAGCTCAACTAAGTGTTGAGTAATACTTTCGATATCTTGTTCTAGCTGGTGGTAACGGCGAACGAGTGTGGCGATTTCGATACGGGCCATCTCACGTCCTTCTGTTACCCCGATAGAGCTAGCTGCGACCTCGATAAGGCGTACTGCTTTTGGTCTTTGTGGGGATTTGAGTCCCTCAACCTTCCGGTAAAGTGATAACACTTCGTCGGGTTGTTTTTGGTGAAGATCACTTGGAAATGGAGTGCATTCAAGAACAGCCATAGCCATTTTTCCGAATGATGGGAACACCTGAGTAAATTCAGGAAAATAGCGATCTAACCAACGAATTATCATGTTTTTGACAGCTCCTAGTTCCTCAGTCAATTTACTACGGAATGTTGAACCAGCACGAAGTTCGGCTTCCATCCCTTTGAGGATTCGAGGATAACTAAAGCGTCCATCCTTTACAAGACGAGCGATTACCAGCGCATCTTTACGGTCATGTTTGGTTGGCAGATTGTCATCCAACTCTTTTGACCGTTTGACATGCATGGGATTCGTCATGACTAAGGGAATGCCTCGTTCTTCTAGGAAGTAGGCTAAATTTAGCCAGTAATGGCCAGTAGGTTCAATCCCTACTATGACTTCTGTTTTTTCGTTTTCTTTCATAGCTGCCAGAACACGTTGATAGAAATGCTCGAAACCATCACCAGATTGAGAAACAGAGAATGATTTTTGGAGCACACGACCGCGGTCATCTACAAAGCAAGCGTAATGTGTCCGCTTGGCAATATCGATTCCAACAACGAGTGTTTTTTCGGTGACTTGATTTATTTTTTGATTTTGTTTAAAATCCATTATGGAGTCCTCCTTGGTTACCAAATTAGGGGTCATTTCGTCGACGATCTGACACCCCGCATCATACCAAGGGGGCTCTTTTGTTCAAGTCCCCGAAAATCCTTCTAACAGGAATGCTCCTTAAGGAACATTCTTGGATCTTTTTCCCACAAGTTCAACATTAACATTTATTTCTTTACAATATATAGGTACCATTTTTACAGTGATTTGACTGTTTCATTCATATATCACCTCTTGATTTCATTGCTTTAATATTAATAATAAACCATATTATAAAAAGACTTCTCTTCAATAATTGCACCAATTTAAACAGCAACTTTTGCATATTTTATTACTGATGAAGTATTTTGCCCGGAAATTATTCTGATAAGCTTTTTTAAATAAAGCCTCAGAGCCCCATTTTCGATAAATGGTTTTCAAATCTATCCCCCCCATAAGAAATGATCGAATTAACCGTTCATTCTTAAGAAAAAAATATAATCTGTAGATGTTCCTTCATGTCCTAGCTGCCGAATCATCGTTGAAATATTTCCTCTATGATAGGTCCCATGATTTGTAATATGCCGGATTAACTCATCAATACTATTGCGGAACCGTTCGCCTTTTGAGTTTTCGTACTGTATTTCTTGTAAAGAATCATAATGATTTCGTATAAAATCTTTCATATTTTTATGCAGCTCAATAAAATATTCTTTGGTTTCTTCAATTCCATTCAAATCAATGGTCTTAGTTAATGCCTCGGGGTTGAACCTTTTAAACCATTGTTGGTCAATGTTATAAATATGATGGAATGTTGCAGATATCGAAGGAAATGTTCCGATATGCTTTTTTGTAAAAGTCTCAGTTGGTAATTCCAACATGTGATCTAATAATTTTAAATTTGCCCAGTTATGATAACAAAGCAATTGTATAGACTCTTCCTTCATAATTGAACCTCCCTACTATTTTAGTAATTTTAATCTATCAATATTATTGAGAAACCTTATCATTTTGCAAGGAGCCATTTGAGCCATACCTTCACCAAATACTTTCTAATTTTGCTTTATTGGTTGAACCTTCAGGATAAAATACATCCACTATAGGCATTTTGAGGCCCATTCCTTTCATTCTATATTTTTAATCGTTAGGTATGGATTTGTAATCTTCTTATCTTAGAATTTAGAAGCAGTTTTCATTATTGCAGGAAAAAATAAAGCGAACAAAAAAATACCAATTGGGATACTAATCCATAGATCCCGAACAACTATGGTGTTATTTTCCAGTAACACATAATAGAACCAAACACCGTATGGAATTATTAACAGGATCGAAGTAATGACACCAGGTGTGTATCTTTTAAATAAAAGGGTCTGGCCAATATGGGTAAAGGAATGGAGAAAGAATACACTATATAACCCAAAATACAGCCATTTATACCCTCCATGAAAACCATTTAAAAATACCAATATGGTAGAAAGTGAGATTAAGATAAACTCCACATAGACAACCAAAGAAAACTGATTTGTTTTTTGAGCAAAGTTCTTTTCAATAAATGAACTAGCCCTTTTCGGAAGTATTTTAATAAGATCCTCCTTGTTTTTAGAAACCCACTTTTCCACCACGATAATTTCTTCGAAGTCATGTATACCGAAATTGATCGGAAATAGCCAAATTAAAAGAACGGTTAATTGATCGATATGAATCACTCCCTTTACATTGAAATGATGCAAGCTACAGCATAATATTAGGCTTCCCTCTTTAAGCTAGTCTGACTTTCGATATAATTACATATTTCGATTAAATTCATGTCAGGATCCCTGAAATATATAGAGTAAATTTTTCCTGCTGCTCCTGTACGAACGACTGGACCTTCTAAAATACTAATATGGTGATTCTTTAATTCTTGAATCACCTTTCCGATTGGAGTATCTGTGATAAAACATAAATCTGCCGAACCGGGTGTCGGCACGTTTGCCTTAGGTTCAAATTCATTTCCTGCTTGATGAAGATTTATTTTTTGAAATCCAAATTGTAGCGATCTTCTTCCCTCGCCAAAGACTTGAACCTCCATACCCATTACAGTGGAGTAAAATTTACAGGTCTCTTCAATATCTTTAACAGTTAAAACAAGATGGTCCAGACTTTTGATTTTCATTTACTGTTCACCCCTTAGCTTTTCTTTAAATAATAACCTCTGAAACGTCTCACAAAAAAGTCCGACACTATGTCGGATTTATTATAGATAGAAATTTACGGTATTTCAAGGAATTTTTTCCACCATTCTAGAAGGTGAAATAAAACTCTTGAAAATCTAATTTTTTGGGAATTATAATAATTCCGACACAGTGTCGGGATTCGATTAAGAAAGAGTGTGAACAATGAAAAAATCAAGACGGGAAGACAAGTTGAAGGAGATTTTGGATGTATCCTTAACCTTATTTCACTCAAAAGGGTTCCAGAATGTGGTGATGAATGACATAGCAAAAGAATGCGGAATGGCAAGGACGACGTTATATGATTACTTTCCTTCTAAGTATGAAATCCTGCTTAAGCTTATTGGGGATTTAACCAGACGAAACAGACAGGTGGAGCCAAAAGGTGAAACGTTGTTCGAACAACTAGTTTTTCTTTCTGCGGATTTGTTTACCAAGTTTCAAGAGAACCGGTTGATTTTAAAAATCCATTTGCAGGAGCAATCAAATTTCACTAGAGAAACCACTCAGCATTTTGCAGAAATGACTAAACAATGGACTTTACAAATGACTTCTTTATTTACAGAAGCTGTCGAGAGCGGAGAAATCAATCCAGACTTGGACGTTTCAGATATCGTTTTTACTTACCAGGCCCTTATCAATGAAAAAAAAGCAGATATTCTGTTAAATGAAAAAACGATTATACCGGAAGTGGAAGCTAAAAAAATAATGAGAATACTATTCTACGGCATTAAGAAAAACGAATTGGACCAATCTCAGATGGAATAGTTTAACGAAATTTTCTAACGGAAAGAGACTCTTTGACTATAAGGGGATAATCAGATGACAAAAGTTATTGCTAATGGAGTAACCATAAACTATGAAACAATAGGCGAAGGATCACCTGTATTGTTTATTCATGGGAGCGGCGGGTCTTGGAAAATGTGGGAACCGCAGATTGATGTTTTTTCAAAGGAGTTTAAAATGTTCTTAATAGATATGAGAGGACATGGAGGAAGCACCAAGGAGTTTCCTGATGGAAAGTATTCGATGAAAGTCATAGCTGAAGATGTAAAGCATTTTCTAGATGCAATTGGAATACAAAAGATTCCTATAGTAGGACTTTCTCAAGGTGCAGTTGTAGCGAGCGTTTTTGCGACTAAACACCCTGAATATATTGAAAAGTTGGTTTTATCAAATGGCTATAGCGAAATACCAACCAAGGTTTCAGGATGGGTTTTAGCTTTATCGAATGCGATTTTCAGCCTTCTTCCGTATAATACCATCATCAAGTTAATGATGAAGGTATATGGAAATGATCAATACACAAAGAGGATTATCAAGGATTCATTAACTATTGACAAAAAGATGCTTCTTGCGATGAAGAAATCGGAATTTCCTAACCATACAGGCCAACTTCTCCAAATATCGGCTCCAACACTAATTATGGCAGGAGATAAAAAGAACGTGGGACCAGAAGTGAAGGCCGCGCAAATCATGTTTGAAAATATCCCAAATGCCGTTGTTGCCATTTTTAAAGATGCATTTGATCCATTAAGTACCATGAGAAGAGATATTTTTAATGATATGGTGCTGGATTTCTTAAAGGAAAATAGGTTAAAAGATTATGAGGGTGTAACGTATTTAAAAAAATAACATGTGATGCACTTTTCGAAGAATTTGGTTTGGTATTGGGTGTCCCTTATTTCCTTTACGGATAGATATAGGGTCAGACACCCATCGCCTGACCCTATGGCCCATAATTGTATGATTTTAAAGACACTCCGCGCAAAACACCAGGGAATCTGTATAATTTCTAATTAACTTCGTAAAAGAAACCGTTGTATTTACCACTTGGTGTTTTTGGTAAAGCATCCACGAATTCGATAATACGTGGATATTCATGAGCAGATAAATTTCTTTTTACATACTGCTGAATGTCCATTTCTAGTTCATTACTAGGAACATAACTTGTTTTTAAGACAATATAGGCTTTGACTACTTCGCCACGACGTTCATCCGGTACGCCAATGACGGCCGTTTCCGCTACTGCTTCATGCTCCATAATGGCACTTTCCACTTCAAACGGACCGATACGATAGCCAGCACTTGAGATAATATCGTCATTTCGTCCAGAAAAATAGAAATAACCATTTTCATCATAACTAGAATCGTCGCCTGTTAAATAATAGCGTGAACCGTACAGATAGCGTTCTGCTGTTTTCTCCTCATTTTGATAGTAGCCTCTAAACCAAAAAAGTGGAGACTGCTCTGTGTCAATACTAATTTGACCTTCAACATTTGGTCCTGCTTCTACCCCATGATCATCTAAAATGGTCATTTTAAATCCTGGCATTGGTTGTCCCATTGTACCCGGATTATAGGTACTTTGTAAGTCAGGATGATGATGATTATTGATGACCATGCCTTGCTCTGTTTGCCCGTAATGATCATAAATCGGTAAGCCTAAATAATTTTCGGCCCATTTGATTACATCACGATTTAAAGGTTCTCCAGCACTTGATAAAACACGGAGATGTAACTTTTCTTTTAAACTACTATCGATTCCTTCCGCTCGCATCGATCGATAAGCTGTAGGGGCAGCTGCAAAATTCGTCACTTTATATTCTTGGAATACTCTTAATGTATTTTCGACATTGAAAGGTGCATTGTAGACGATAAATGTTTGACCAAGAAGGAGAGGCCCAATTAGAGCATAATATAAACCATAAGCCCAGCCTGGGTCAGCAATATTCCAAAAAACGTCCCCTTCCCTTATATCTAACCCAAATACCATATAGGCTTCAAAGGCAGCAAGGGCATAAACAGGGACTTGCACACCCTTTGGATGTCCCGTAGTTCCTGATGTATAAAGAATAATAAATAAATCATCCTTGGTGACGACTTCGTTCCGCTCTAATGGTTCAGTATTTTCAAATGTTGACCAATAATCCAGATCCCCATCCACTGGATTTGCATTGACAGTGATCACTTTTATTTTGTTTGTATCAATAGCGTCCGTCCCTGCTGAGGTACCATTCAGCTTTGGACGATTAGTTGAATCCGTAATAATGAGCTCAGCACCGCTGTTCTCCACACGATAAAAGATGGCTTGAGGACCAAAGGCTGTGAAAAGTGGAACATGAACGGCACCCAAACGCCAAATCGCTAATACAGAAACTATCAATTCCGGGCCTTTAGGTAATAAGACTGCTACACGGCTTCCTTTCTTAACACCTAGTGATTTTAATACATTTGCAAAAATCATAGAGTCGTTCTTTAACTCACCATATGTATTGTGACGCTTTATTCCGTTAGCGCTTTCATAATAAAAGGCAATTTTATTATCCTCATGGCGGTCACAAAGTAATTCAGTTACAGAAGAAATCGGTCCCTGATATTGCTGAATAAAATGATTCACTTGATCATTGATAGGATTACTCATTTTCTTTCCCCCTCCACAAGATAAAATGATGATCATGATTAATTATCTAAATATTAGGCATATTTAGAATAGTGTATCACACACTAGAACGACCAACAATCATCAAAAAACAGAATAAGTCGGGCGGGACGCCACAGGGACGGTTCTGATGGCAACCTGAAGCCACCAGAACCTGTCCCCTTACTGCTATAGTTTAAATTACACCGCTTTCCGCTGAAAATAAAGGTATCCAGCCAGGAAGAAGATTACGAAGCTACCTCCTACAACCGTCAAGACTTGCTCCCAAGGAAAAGAGAAAACACCTTCATTTATTCCGTCCAAGTACATCATTGAAAATGGCTGTGCCCATGGGTAGTAAGGTCCAAAGCGTTCCGAATTAACTGCTAGGATAGCCGGCAACGTAAAGATCACGTTAACAGCGAACGGAGCGGCAAAGCTCTTCCACATAACCGACATCCATAGCTGCAGTGCAACTAATGGGAATGTCGCAATCCAGCCGCCAAGTATACTTTTCCAAACAATCGCCAGGGGAAATGGGTCACTAAATCCTTTTATCATTCCGACAGCATAAATCGCAACTAGATAGCAAACCTGGATCACAAAAACAATCAGCATTAATAAGGAATATTTCGCCAAGAACACGCTTCCTCTGGTGACAGGCAGCGCCAACAGCTGTTTCCAGCCTCCCGCATGGTGTTCATATCGGCAAATAAGTCCTGCAAGAACACCCGTAATCAGTGGCAAAAACAATAAACCATACGACAAGTTCATTGTAATCAGTGATATATACCACTGATTCATTTCCACACCATCTGGAGTGAAATTGCTAGGCAAACCAATCAGCAAGCCCAATAATGGACCTGCAAGGAAAAGCCCGGTTATTTTCGACTTTCGCAATTTATACCATTCAGATTGCAAAATGGAAATGAACATTTATTTCACATCCCTTCTGATAAAATCAAACATACCCGCCATATAAATCAGAAACCCTGCCCCGAGCCCGAGCATTACATTTATTAGCGGCTCATTCCATTCGTTCATCAACGTCGGCCACTTCCAAGGCATCCAATCCGGCAAGAAATAGGCTGAATACGTTAAGATAGTTCCCATAATACCGGTCGTAATCGGGACCCCCTGATTGACACTGACTGTTGCAACCCAAAGCTGCAGGGCTAAAACCGGAAGTACCGCAAAGTATGGAAAATAGCTATACCTTAACAGCGCGCCGAACGGAATCTTTGTCCCCAAATCAAGAAACATCCCAAATCCAAGTGTAAAGACCATTAATAGTGTGGAAGAAATAAACAGAAGAATGGCCAATACCGTAAATTTTGATAAATAAACACTCATTTTGGAGACAGGCAGCGCAAGCAATTGCTTCCACGAATTATTTTCATTTTCTATACTTGTAATAAACGAGGTTAAGATCGCAATGCCCAATACAAGCGCAAGAGGAGTGAAGGAATGGATATTCCCCAAATAATAACCCCAATCATCCTCACTTTGCTGCAATAAATAGTCTTTGCGCACACCGTAATTGAGCATCTGCAACGCCACTACCCCAATCGGCCCCAAAAAGGTCAACAGCCAAAAGCCCTTACGTTTTATTTTAAAAAAATCAACCCATAAAAGTTTCAACATCATCCTGCTGTCGCCTCCGAGGTCATTTGTAGGAAAATATCCTCCAAAGAACGTTTTTCTTCTTCCACCCGGTAAATTAAGAATCCATCCTGAACAAGCAATGTGACAACCTTGGCGATATGTTGTTCTGAACGTTCATATAACAAGATCTTTTCATCTTTATATTCTGCTTGTATGCCCCTTGCCAACAACGCGCGCCAAGCATGAACGCTATTGCTGACTTTCAGGATAATTTTCTGCTGGGCTTGTTGACGCATCGCATCAATCGAATCTTGGAAAATCATTTTCCCCTTCGTAACAATCCCAACCGTTGTCGCTATTTGGTCAATTTCCGACAATAGGTGGCTTGAGATTAATACTGTCATGCCATATTCGGCCGGGAGTCGTTTAATTAAATTTCGGATCTCAATGATTCCTGATGGGTCAAGCCCGTTTGTCGGTTCATCCAAAATTAGCAGATCCGGTTGATTCAACAGGGCAGCAGCAATGCCTAACCGTTGCTTCATTCCGAGTGAAAACCCCTTCACTTTTTTATTGGCTGCCTCGGTCAATCTAACAATTTCCAATACTTCCTCAATTCTTGCTTTTGGCACCCCTGCTATTTTTCGAATCGCCTCCAAATTTTCACGCGCGGTTAAATGTGGATAATACGAAGGATTCTCAACCAATGAGCCTATCTTGCGCAAAATCTCCATCCTGTTCTTGTTTAAGTCCTTTTGAAAAATTTGAATTGATCCCTTCGTGGGCTTCATCAGCCCCAACAGCATGCGAATCGTAGTCGTTTTTCCGGCGCCATTCGGGCCGAGGAATCCATAAATCTCTCCTTTGGGAATTTTCATATCCAATCCTATAACAGCCTGTTCCCCGCCAAATTGTTTGGTTAAGTTTTTCGTTTCTAGAATATATTCCACTTTCCTCACCTCACTATCTATCATAGATGCGAAAGGTTAAATCCAAGTAATAGGAAAGTTTAAAATTTGTTTAAAAAAAGAACCCAGAGAAAAATCATCGTTTTTCCCCGGGTTCATCCAGCTTTTTTCGTTTTATTTTTATTACGGTCCCCTGATCGCTTGATTGGATTTCCCAATCCAGCTTCATTCCCTTTACCATCATGTCAATAATGGATAATCCAATACCTGCCCCTTTTTCAGTTGAACCATTTTTCATTCCTTGTCCCCGATCACAAATAACAATAGCCTCATATCCAGCTGTTGATTCTGTAGCCACCGCAACATATTTTCCTGACTTTGCATGCCTGAGAATATTCTGGAACACATTATCTAAAATCCGTCCCATCCATATCGGATCTATTAACCATTCCTTTTGCTTAAATGGTTCTAATTGAATATCGACCTCAAAGTTTTCTTTTTCAAAAACAGGGTACCAAGATGCGATAGAACCACGAACAAAGCGAAGGATATCGGTTTCTTTCGGTTCGAATTTAAATTTGCTTGCCATTAACAGAGTATAGGACATGAGGTTTTCGATAAACCGATCTACACGATTAATCGATTCTTCCATTACTTGAACCGATTTCTTTCCTTCCAGAGACAATTCTTCTTTTTTGAGAGAATATGTATGCGCCAAAAGTTTTGTTAAGGGGGTACGCAAATCATGCGACAGATTGGCAATCAGCTCACGCCTTAACTGCTCCTCTTTCCGTTCCCGCTCTTTACTTAATTTCAATTCGCTCACCATAACATTGAAGGCTTGTTCCAGCTGGCCAATTTCGTCTTTCTTCTTTACTTCCGTCAGGATCGGAAGGCCATCCACGTCACGCACCTCCATTGCTTCCTGCAAATGCAAGAGTCGCTTTCGAATCCCCCGGAAAAATAAAAATGAAACGGTAATAAACAGAATAATCATGGCAGCAGCAATTATCAAAATGATATTTCCATATTTTTGCCCCCCCGGCTGTGCCAATTCCTTTCTGGGGAGCTCAAACACGATAAACCCTTCTTGTTGCTTAGATCCGACAAAGGCAATCACTGTGAAGGGATCACCCTCATAACGCTCCTTAATAAATTTTGCTGTATCAACAGCTGTCCACCTGCTAGGGATGTCCTCTTTTACGGCTGTCTTCGCCGCTAGCATTCCATTTTGATCCACCCAAAACATGGTAGAAGGAGGATATTTCTTCTGCCATTTTTCAAAGTGATGAAGGGCTGTTTCGGTTGTAAGCCCTTGTAATGTATTGGCTTCCTCATGCCATTGCTTCTCGATATCAGTTGGATTTGGTTTTTCAGTGTTATTGAGCATTTTTTGATCGGTATTAAACATGAAGAAAGCGGATACCAAGTAGGTGATTTGAATCAGGAAGATTGCCGTAAAGATGATTACCATATATTTTGCTAGTAACGACCTTAGGAATCTCATTTTTTCACCCTATAGCCAATTCCGCGGATTGTTTCAATAATGACGGGGTTGGCCGGGTCCTTTTCCAACTTCTCTCTCAAGTAGCGAATATGGACCATTAATGTTTTGTCCCCTTCGATAAAGGTCTCACCCCAGACCCCTTCATAGAGTTGTTCTTTCGTTAATATTTGATTTAAATGGCGGAGAAAGAATTGAAAGATTTGAAATTGCTTCCCTGTCAAAAGAATTTCTTTTCCTGTTTCCTGATTCATAATTTGCTGATCTATCATATGTATCGTTAAATGCTGAATCTGAATGAGGTCATGATTTTTCTCGAATCTTCTTAATAGGACTTCTATTCTAGCAGCCAGCTCCTCCGGATGGAAGGGCTTCGTAAGATAATCATCGGCAAATCCAAGGCCTTCAATTTTATCTTCTACAGCTGTTCTGGCTGAAAGCATTAGAATAGGTAGATTCAGATATTCCCTTTTTATTCTCTTTCCAAGTGAAAATCCATCCAACCCCGGCAACATGACATCCAACACGACGATGTCTGCCGCATTGAGGTAATTCTCCATTCCTTCACCAGACGTTAACCAAGTTACCTTATACCCTCTGGCAGATAAATCATCCGTAACCCATCTGCCAATCTCATGTTCATCTTCTACATATAAGACATGTAGCAATTTTTGGTCCCCCAATCCTTTATACGAATCCAATTAATACAATTATAGCAGGATTAATGCACAAAATGCGGTTGAGTGGGACTCTATTTCTATTGAAATGGAAAAAGACCAAGAAATAGATTCCTGGCCATTTACCACCTTCCTCTTTACTTTACCCTGATTCGAGGATCTAAAAGAGTATAGAGTACATCCACAACAATCGTAATTATTATAAATATCAAGGAGAAGAGTAATGTGGTTCCCATAATGACAAAAACGGTCAGAAAAAGTCTGACCGTTTTTACTTGTCATTTATATCTGTAATTTCGGAAGTTTTCCCCTATAGAGATTCGAAACCTTTATCAGTTTTATTACCTATCAAAAACATCCTTACCTTTCATTAAATAACGTAATTATCGTTAGAATTTAGAAGCAGTTTTCATTAATGCAGGAAAAAATAAAGCGAACAAAACAATCCCAATCGGGATACTAATCCATAGATCCCGAACAACTAGGGTGTTATTTTCCAGTAACACACTATAAAACCAAACACCGTATGGAATAATGAACAGGACCGAAGTAATGACACCAGGTGTGTATCTTTTTAATAAAATGGTCTGGCCAATATGGGTAAAGGAATGGAGAAAGAACACACTATAAAACCCTAAATACAGCCATTAATACCCTCCATTAAATCCATTTAAAAATACGAATATGGTAGAAAGTGAGATTAAGATAAACTCAACATACACAACCAAAGAAAACTGATTTGTTTTCTGGGCAAAGTTCTTTTCAATTAATGCACTAGCCCTTTTCGGAAGAATTTTAATAAGATCCTCCTTATTTTTAGAAACCCAATTTTCTACCAATATAATTTCTTCAAAGTCATGTATGCCAAAAATGATCGGAAATAGCCAAATTAAAAGAATGGTTAATTGATCAATAGGAATCACTCCCTTTACGTGGAAAAAAGCAAGCTACTATGCTTCTCTCTTTAAACTAGTCTGACTTTCAACATAATTAGATACTTCGATTAAATTCAGGTCGGGATCCCTGAAATAAATAGAGTGAATTTTGCCTGCTGCTCCTGTGCGAACAACAAGAAGTGCCAGGCACCTTCCAATTTCCGGATGGTACCTGGTAATTCTCGATTCAAACATAAAATCTGGGATTAGCTAAAAGGCTACCCGGAATTCACAAGGAATTTCTATAATTGCTAGTTAACTCCGCAAAAGAAACCGTTGAATTTTACCACTTGGTGTTTTTGGTAAAGCATCAACGAATTCAATAATACGAGGATATTCATGTGCTGATAAATTACTTTTTACATACTGCTGAATGTCCTTTTCAAGTTCCTTACTAGGAAGGTAACTTGTTTTTAGGACAATATAGGCTTTGACTACTTCGCCGCGACGTTCATCTGGTACGCCAATGACGGCCGTTTCCGCAACGGCTTCATGCTCCATAATGGCACTTTCCACTTCAAACGGACCGATACGGTATCCAGCACTTGAGATAATATCGTCATTTCGTCCAGAAAAATAGAAATAACCATTTTCATCATAACTAGAATCGTCGCCTGTTAAATAATAGCGTGAACCGTACAGATAGCGTTCTGCTGTTTTCTCCTCATTTTGATAGTAGCCTCTAAACCAAAAAAGTGGAGACTGCTCTGTGTCAATACTAATTTGACCTTCAACATTTGGTCCTGCTTCTACCCCATGATCATCTAAAATGGTCATTGTAAATCCTGGCATTGGCTGCCCCATTGTACCCGGATTATAGGTACTTTGTAAGTCAGGATGATGATGATTATTGATGACCATGCCTTGCTCTGTTTGCCCGTAATGATCATAAATCGGTAAACCTAAATAGTTTTCAGCCCATTTAATCACATCACGATTTAAAGGTTTTCCTGCACTCGATAAAACACGGAGATGTAACGTTTCTTTTAGACTACTACCGATTCCTTCCGCTCGCATCGATCGATATGCTGTAGGTGCCGCGGCAAAATTCGTCACTTTGTTTTCTTGGAAGACTCGTAATGTATTTTCGACATTGAAAGGTGCATTGTAGACGATAAAAGTTTCGCCAAGGAGGAGCGGCCCAATTAAAGCATAATATAAGCCATATGCCCAGCCTGGGTCAGCAATATTCCAGAATACGTCCCCTTCCCTTAAATCTAAGCCAAATACCATATAGGCTTCAAAGGCAGCCAGAGCATAAACAGGGACTTGCACACCCTTTGGATGTCCCGTAGTTCCTGATGTATAAAGAATAATAAATAAATCATCCTTGGTGACGACTTCGTTCCGCTCTAATGGTTCAGTATTTTCAAATGTTGACCAATAATCCAGATCCCCAGCCACTGGATTTGCATTGACAGTGATCACTTTTATTTTGTTTGTATCAATAGCGTCCGTCCCTGCTGTGGTACCATTTAGCTTTGGACGATTAGTTGAATCCGTAATAATGAGCTCAGCACCGCTGTTCTCCACACGATAAAAGATGGCTTGAGGACCAAAGGCTGTGAAAAGTGGAACATGAACGGCACCCAAACGCCAAATCGCTAATACAGAAACTATCAATTCCGGGCCTTTAGGTAATAAGACTGCTACACGGCTTCCTTTCTTAACACCTAGTGATTTTAATACATTTGCAAAAATCTTAGAGTCGTTCTTTAACTCACCATATGTATAGCGATGCTTTATTCCGTTAGCGCTTTCATAATAAAAGGCAATTTTATTATCCTCATGGCGGTCACAAAGTAATTCAGTTACAGAAGAAATCGGCCCCTGATATTGCTGAATAAAATGATTCACTTGATCGTTGATAGGATTGCTCATTTTCTTTCCCCCTCTTCAATATAAACATAATCACAAATTATTTGAACATTGCGTATCTTTACAATAGTGTATCACACACCAGAATTACCAACAATTTTCAAAAAAAAGAATAAATCGGGTGGGGGAATGAACATTTTTCCTTTTTATGTAAATCAAAAGATTCGGCACTGATAATCAAAGTGCCAGCGTTAAAATCTATAAACGTTTCGAATGTTTAAACATATATGTAATTGAAGGTTGATAATATTACTAGCATTTTTTAGCTTTTCTTCCTTGATTTTATTACTGTCCTCTGCTTCTTTTAAGAATTTTTCATCGATTATTTCAAGGAAATTCTAAAGCACATCAAGATTCTTGCAGCATTAGCAATTGTATCTGATTTATTATCTAAAATTATTCATCTTCCTCATAAACCCATTCAATTATATAATAGGAATCTATTAACCCTTCATGGAAGCCCCATCCTATGCCATCTACCGCATCAACAACATGCCTTAACCTGCCAGAAAATTCTTCGTAAAGTTCTTTATTCCTGTCGCACTCCATACAAACTTGTTCATACATTTTTATCATGCTACTGTAGAAAGATTCGGATATATCGCCATATGCATTAGTAAAATCAACCCCCTGCTCTACATAATAGAGCATAAGATCGACTGTCCGTTTCTCATCATTCGTTGTCTTCTTAAAGGTTGTTATTGCTTTTTTTGCTTCTGCAAGTCTTAGCTTTGCATCACCTCTATCAGGGAAAAATTCATTCTCTATTTTTTTCCGAGCCTGCGAATAAAGAAACTCAACTGCCTCCTCACCCAGGAATTTGCTGGATAAAATATTTTGTACTTCTTTATTTGCTTTGAACAATTCTATAATCAGATCAATTAATTCTTTTTGTTCATACTCTCTTAATTGCTTTTTCAAATCGGTCACTTTCATTTTCATAGTTATCCTCCAAAAATATTGGTATCAACCAAGAAATTATGCAGCATAATCTCTCATTTCTGAACCAGCAAATTTTTATCTTATAATGTAGATAGAACTAGGGCTTTCGCTAACTAATTCTTAAAATGGCAAGCCCTCGTCGTCTATAGAATGAATGACTGTACTTTTATCCAAATATATATTTTTATCATCTTCTTCCATTTCTCCCCAAGTCAAACCAAAAGGGACTCCATTCTCAGTATATCCCGCTATAAAATAAAACGTTTCATCACCAAAATCTTCTTCCATTTTTGCGTTTTCACGTTTTCTTTTTTCCTTCTGTATCTGTTTAGCCTTACGGGATTGCTTGACCTGTTCTATATAGGACTGTTTACATTGATAACCCAGCATTTCCAATTCCGTAATGGCACATAATAAATCTACACCAAACCATTTACTATACCCCTTCGCAACATTTTTCCCATTATATTGTTCAGCCCACTTCTTGGCGTTTTGAAGACTGCCAGACCGGGAATATCGCTTCCTTCTTGGAGTGCTATTTTTGTTATCTTTCTTATTTGCCATGATATTGCCTCACTTATATAGTTTTGTAAAAGGATAATACTCTTTCGATCCGATTCCTCTCTCGTACATCCTCTTAATATATAAAACTTCGTTTCCCAACTGGCAAACAACCTTGAAATCTTCCATATTATTATTTCAACATCGAACTGTTTCGGATTTCCTTGAAAGATCCAATAAGCCATCAATATACCCACTATGAAAAATAATCCATTTACTATTATTTTAGCAGAATTTAGAAAAAAATACTTCTACCAAATTTGGTGAAACTGAATTGGTTTGGAATACCTTAGAAGGTAATGTTAAAGCTTAAGATCAATGATTTAAGAGGATTATTGGGAGGTTATGCGGCTATGATTACAGGCACAAGAAATTACCACCTATGCCATGTTATGTACCATCTGTTTCCAAGGAATTTACGATTAGGAAAACAATGAGATATTAACTTGAAAAAGCCTAATCCCCCATTTCATCGAGGAATTAGGCTTTTGGCTTTGTATTGTTGTACTGCGCAGTAAATAATGCTATTTTTTATCCTGCTTCTTCAATAAAAGCACACGATTGCGGAATATTGAAAAATGCAAAGAAACTGTAAAAACAGCTTCTTAGTTATCTTACTAACTAATCATTAATTGAACAAAGATTAATCCCAAATTTTAGGACGGTCTATTCCCATCGTTCTCATGTA
This sequence comes from Neobacillus sp. B24, assembly GCF_055381825.1. Taxonomy (NCBI): domain Bacteria; kingdom Bacillati; phylum Bacillota; class Bacilli; order Caryophanales; family Bacillaceae; genus Neobacillus; species Neobacillus sp. B24. The sequence goes on from NZ_AP035777.1 coordinate 3,126,624, forward strand.
ATCTAACAATTGCCCTGTGTGAACAGATTCGTGATAAGCGATACGCAAAAACATATCCCCAAGTTTTCTTACATAGCCTACGTCAGAACGGTCGATTACTGTATTTTCTAAATCGTATATACTAATTGACCTTATGTATTTTATAAATTCTTCACGATATGGCTGAGCGAATGCAAGTTCAGCCTCTACTGTTGTGAATTCTTTTGTCTCAAATGGACTAGTTAAATTAGATAATGCTTTACTACCTCTTCCAATAAGAATTTGGTGATAAAGAAATTCAGCTTCTAATACATGTCTAATCATTTCAGCACAAGAAAGCGCATCTTTATCGGGTTTCCAATTCAACATTGGTTCGGGAATTGCTTTCCATACTTTTATACTTCTTCGTCTTACTTCTTCAAAATTAAAAATGATTAAGTCATGTACATTCATTTTTTTATTCCTCCCTATAACGTTTCCATTATTTTATCACGTGAAAACTTCGGTTATAATCGAAGTATAAATGTAAATGGGGGGATGACAATGGGAAGTAGGCCTGATTTTTCGTACGTTGCAAAACTAATGGCTGATTCATCTAGAGCAGCCATGTTAGAAGCTCTCCTTGGACTTGACGGTCTTCCGGCAAGTGAGTTAGCAAGGAAGGCAAATGTCTCATTGCAAACAGCTAGCGGCCATCTAGCAAAACTGGTAGAGGGAAATCTAGTCGGTGTTGAAAAACATGGACGCCATCGTTATTTTCGTTTGGCTAGCCCAGATGTTGCTCATGCGATAGAAACGTTGACCGTTATTTCGCCATCACCAAATATAAATTCCTTGAAGGATTTTTCACGCGCAGAAAAAGTTAGAATTGCTCGAACTTGCTATGACCATTTGGCCGGAAAACTTGGAGTATCCTTGACTGAAGCCTTCATACAAAAAGGACTTTTGATTGAAGGTGAGGTTGATTTTCATGTAACGGATATGGGAGAGAAATTCTTTCGTGATTTTGAAATAGACCTTGCTGCTTTAAGAAATAAACGCCGATATTTTGCCCGAAAGTGTCTTGATTGGAGTGAAAGGCGCTATCACCTTGCAGGGTCTTTAGGAAATGCTGTTCTAGTACGGTTGCTAGATCTAGGTTGGATTGAAAAGCTCCCCGACAGGGCTATTAAGGTTACAAAAACAGGTAGAGTTGGATTATATGAATCCTTGGGGATTACGACTGAGCAAGTGTAAAATAGGACAAATGGGCAAGTGGGTCAGACCCCCGTTACTTTAAAGCTTTAGAGAGTCGGGGGTCTAGTATAGTAACTTTGTTTAAATCAATTTTAACTGATGCGCTGCCCATGTGCTTTCTAAGCATTTCTTTTTTACCCTTAGATAGTCCCAGATATTTTTGACTTGTCAATCCTCTTCATGGCAGCTGTCCCCATATCTTTTTCCTCCTCATTAAACATTCGATCACCCCTTAACAAAATGGTATCAGGTTTAGTTTGTCGATTTTGCTCTTCTTCTATCGTAAACATTAATACACTATTATTTACCCTTTATTTTCCATAATAGCTTTCGTAATAAAATAATCGATAATTTTTTTGATTTAATCACACTTTATTATACGAGATCAATTAGGGTATCAATTTCTTCTAAAATTATTCATCTTCCTCATCAACCCATTCAATTATATAATAGGATTCTATTAACCCTTCAAAGAAGCCCCATCCAGTGCCGTCTGCTGCTTCGACAACATGCCTTAACCTACCAGATAATTCTTCGTAAAGTTCTATATTCCTGTTGCACTCTAAACAAACTTGTTCAAACATTTTTTCCATACTAACGTAGAAAGATTCGTATATATCGCCATATGTATTAGTAAAATCAACCCCCTGCTCTAAATAATAGAGCATAAGGTCGACTGTCCGTTTCTCATCATTCGTTGTTTTCTTAAAGGTTGATATTGCTTTTTTGGCTTCCGCTAGTCTTAGCTTTGCATCACCTCTATCAGGGAAAAATTCATTCTCTATTTTTTTCCGAGCCTGCGAATAGAGAAACTCAACTGCCTCCTCACCCAGGAATTTGCTGGATAAAATATTTTGTACTTCTTTATTTGCCTTGAACAATTCTACAATCAAATTAATTAATTCTTTTTGTTCATACTCTCTTAATTGCTTTTTCAATTCGGTAACTTTAATTTTCATTGTTATCCTCCCAAAACCACTGGCATCATCCAAGAGATGATACAGCATGATCACTCATTTCTAAAATCAGCAATGTTTTATCATATAATTTAGATAGAACTTGGGCTTCGCTAACTGAATTCTTAAAATGGCAAACCCTCGTAATCTAAAGGATGAATGTCTGTACTGTTATCTAAATAAAGGTAAGCGTAAAATAATCCCCACCTGTGAACCAGGCGGGGATCGCGTTATTATTTAGGTAAGTTTTTAAAATCTCTACAAACAATTGGAAGTGTTGTTGACCAAGGCAGCACTTTATCCAGGGCATTTTTATCTGTTAGATCAATGTTGGGTAACCTCCCAAAAAGAAAGCGAAGATAACAATATGGATTTAACCCATTTTCCTTTGCTGTCTCCACAATACTATAAATAATTGCACTAGCCCTTGCACCTCTCGGTGTATTTGAGAATAAGAAGTTTTTTCTTCCAATCACAAAGGGCTTGATTGAACGCTCACTTCGATTATTATCAATCTCCAAACGTCCATCCTCTAGGTATGCCACTAATTTATCCCATTGATTAAGACAGTAAGTTACCGCCTGACCTAAAGCACTTTTTGGTAACGCTTGTTGCTGCTGTATTTTTAGCCATGACAAAAAAGCATCCAAGACCGGCTTGCTGCGTTCTAAACGTTTTTCGTATCGTTCTGCATGGGATAATTCTTTTAGATCACGCTCAATGCGATATAGTTGGTTACAGTATTGGAGACCTTCTATTGCAGCTGCTCCTGATGTCAGACGCTTTGAAGAAGGCAATACTTTTAAAGCCTCATCAAATTTACGTCGAGCATGGGCCATGCAACCGACTAGTTTTACATTAGGTACCTTATGGTACCCGGCGTATCCATCAACCTGTAAATATCCTTTAAACCCTGACAGGAATTTCTCGGCATTTTTACCTGACCTAGTTTCCTGATAATCGTAAAGGATGATTGAAGGTCCTTCCTTTCCAGTGCGGTAGAGCCAGAGATATGATTTTGACGTGGCTGGCCGACCGGGTTCGTGAAGTACCTGCAGAGTCGATTCGTCCGCATGCAAAATATCCTTTTCCAAAAGAAGTTGATGCATGCGATCATAAAGTGGACTCAACCACCGGCTGGCCCCGTGAATCATCCAATTGGCAAGAGTTTGGCGTGATAACGGTACCCCCAATCTGGAAAATTGCTTTTCTTGGCGATATAATGGCAGCCCATCCACATATTTTTGATTCATAATATGTGCCATTAGAGATGGAGATGCTAAACTTCCCGAATGAACCGGTCTAGGCATTGGTGCTGTTACAATCGGAGTTTCCAATTCCTCTCGCTCACAATGGCGACAAGAATAAATGTGTTGAATATGCTTGACCACTTTCAATTCCGCAGGAATGTATTTCAGTTCCTGGCGTACTTGCGTACTCATTTCATGTAGGTTTCCACCACAACACGAACAAACCTGCTCTTCAGGGGATAGACGATAGTCAATCGTCTCCACAGGCAAGTTTTCTAACATCATTTCACGTTGGCCGCTAACTTTGCGGCGCCGTTGATAGGTAATGGAGTCCAAAGTAGGTTCTGGCAAATCTGGATTGGCTTCTTTTTCGACTTCATTGAAAAGTTCCAATTGATCGGGGTTAGTTCTTTCGCTGGAAAAGCCGAATCTATTTTTCTGCAGAAGGCGAAGCTGTTCTTCAGTCCATTTTAATTTTGCCTCTAACGAGCTCTGCTTTTTTAGCTTCGCCTCTAATTCTGCATTTTGCTTCTCCAGCATTTCCAAGCGTTGCAGAAGTTCTTCAATTGTAGGGGTTGGGGTAGTAGAATTCACTGTCTTTTTCATAAATTTATTATACGACAAAATGGGCGAATTCCCTGATTTTTCATTATTTAAATTACTGTTCTTGCCGTTACAACAGGGTGAGCATGTTTTTGTTCCAATGATAATCCATCGAGGAGCCACCGCAATTGTCGAGGACTAATTTTCAAAGGAGCTGTACTATTACTTTCAGATGGCCAATGAAAATTTCCTCTCTCCAGCCGGCGATAATAAAGCCAAAAGCCGTTATGCTCCCACTGAAGAATTTTTAACTTGTCCCGCTGCCGGTTACAAAAAACAAATAGACTTGAAGAAAAGGGATCTAGTTCGAATTCTTCTTTTACAAGAGCAGCCAATCCATCGATAGATTTCCGTAAATCTGTGCTACCTCGTGCGAGGTAGACACGATCTACCGTAACTTCTTTTAACATACTGATTTCAATGCCTTTACTACTTCCGCCAGTAGTTTTGGATTGAAGCCAGGTTTAACCTCGATGGATGCTGAACCAACTTTAATATTTAATGTTTCATTTTGTTGCTCATCAGATTCTTCTAATGCTATCGGTATCCACTTGTTATTGGATTTTTGGCTTGAATCAGAACTATCGATTTTATAAAGCCAATACTTTAACTGATGAATACTTATTTCATTGATTTCACACCATTTGGATTGGGTTAGACCACTCGTCTTGTAAAGGGCGATCCTCCGCTCCCATTCTTTATACAATTCTAGATTATTTCTCTTGGACATAGAAAACCTCCTCAAACCTTGATTTGAAGAGATTATCTCACAGGTACTATATATGTTAATAGGTGGATTCTATTTGACGCTTACAAATAAAGGGGCCCCATTGCTCTGTCACACGGGGAAAAATCAGATTTTTAAAAGTAACTTCCCATTTTCATCGGATAAATTAATTTGTTTTAATGCCTCCAATTCCACTTACTGTAATCAACCTGTTCACCGATATTATAATCCCGATATTCATTTCCAATTTTGACCCAACTTACTTGAAAAACCTTTATCTCTGGAACCAATTTGTACCTCGCCCATGGGTTGTAAAAATACTCCATATTATTTACATCATAAAAATCATCTGGCATGTCATCTTTCCTTAATAGGTCATGCTCTTTTTTAGTTATAGTGACTCCTTTAGCATAATAGGTAAGTATGTCTGATACAAAGTTCTTTGTAAAATAAACTTCTCCTCTGCTATTTAGTAACGTATCACATATTTTATTTCTAGGAACAATGTGTTCATGTTGCAATTTCTCTTCTTTACTTAAATTTGGTTTAACTCTAATAACACGCTTCAACTTTTCTATATTTTGCAGGGCATTTTCTGTCCAATACATATTTCCAATTATTCCACGTCTACTACCAAAATGAGTGAAATGTGGTAAATAATCATCTCTAATAGCTCTCTCTATAGTACCCTCACTTCCTAAGAAATTTTTTTCTTTTAGATCAAACCACAAAGCATTGATAATATCATCTTTTGTACGTTGGCTAACCACACTTACTCTTTTATTTCTATTAAAGATGTGTATCAAGACATGCACTCCCTTGTGATACCACTTTAGTATTTTGCTAGACTTTAAAAATGATTATTATAAAACCATTAGCCATTTGTACACTTTACGGACAACTTATCCCATTCTTTAACACATGAATATAAGCATTGCTTCTTACATTTTTACCGTGGGCTTCAACCAATTTACAGAGTTCCTTCATCAATTCTTGGCTCTTTGCAGACTCCACTGGCAGCTTGTAAACCATTCTTTCAGAATTTTCTCGGTGTCTACTCCTGTTTTTCTTTTACCTCTGTCGTATCTGGAGGTGTTCATATTTTTATAGCCTATGTATTTACTTGGCCCGAATGCATCTAAACTAGGAATATAGTACCCGTGCTTGAACTGTGTAAGCTGTGAAACAATTTCTGTGTTATCTGTTAAATCTTGATTAAACTGCTTTATATTATCGACAACCTCTCTTAAAGAGATGACCAGTCCATCTCCCTTTTGCTTATCATCGTAATTTTGTATCCCCATACAATCGTTCCCACTCCATTGCAAGGTCCTTTTTCATTGCAACAAGGTCCAAAGAATTTTCTTTATACAGTGCACGTATTTCAATTAAGGCTGAAAAAGCAAATCTCGACCAGGCAATCATATTTAAATGAAGAGCAAATGTCAGCAGTTGGCCCCCTGAACGAGCAGCTGCATCCAACCCATCAACCAGGCATAATGAACCGTGGCCAACAACCAGCATTCTTCGCAGCTCTGGTCTGCTTCCAAGTCCAATGGGAATGGATTCCTTCCAAGTCCGTTTGTGGTAATACCTGCTCTTGATCGCCCATAGGAGGCGAATCAGCAGCTCATTAATCACCACTGGAATCGCCATGGCGGCACCGAAACGGGCATCATAGCCGGATTGAAATACACTAGACATCAGTTCCGCAAGGTTCTTTCGTTCATCCCCAACCTTGAAAGACCCAAAATCACAAAACTGAAATAATTCAAAGAAAGGAATCGGAACACCAGCACCCCTTCTCCCATCATTATGGCCCCGCGTTCCGCTGGATCCGGCAATATCGGACATGATATGGCCAATCCAATTGCAAAAACCACAAAACAGTTTTGCTAAGAAATTACCGCCCTCCAGTTCAAACCTCGCCCCTTTTCCTACTGGCCTCAAGCGAATAAGCTGCCCATCAGAAACAAAACTGGCTTTACCGGTGAATTGGTCTAGGATTGAAAAAAACAATCCAATCAAGTCGGGCGAGTGGGCAAGTGATTTTAAATGATGGTCTTTTGGGCTCATGTTAAGAACTTGATCACCCAGTTCCAAGTCAGCAGCATAGCGGGCATCATAATTGACCTCAAACCGCTCCTCAAGAAACCCGATTGCACTTGCAATACCATCTGGTTCCCTGCGACGGGTACTACCATTATTTTTGTCCGCATTCCACACCATCTTCGAAAACTTTTCCACTAAACTATCCGTTTGAGCATCTGTCCATTTTCCCAGTTTGCTCTCCCCCGGCATCCCTACAAAAAAGCTGTCAATCAAGCCCGAGGCAACCCCGCAAAACGTCGCAATCAGATAATCATACTTATCACAATTTGCTTTTTTCATCTTGTAATCATGGCGGATGCGTTCACTAATTTGTGCACGTTCTGCACTGGTCATCAAATCCTCAAAAGGGTCGCGGTCCAGATTGATGTGATGTTTTTCCGCATACTCTTCAATATTATTTAGATAATCGTCCCAGCTTACCTCTTCATCCGCATCTACTGTATCTAACATTTTAAGCTGTTCAAATTGAATACTTGATTTCTCTTCCTCAGTTAATGAAAAAAGCTCAATGCCTGACTCCCGATCATCTTCTGTTATCAAACTAGTATCCACACCTTGCTGCAGGCATAATAATTCGGCCTGTAAGAGTAAGTCATCCAAATCATCAGCATTTTTCTGGTTGATATCAGAAAGGTGATCGATTGATTTTCCGATAGAAGCTAGCTGATTTTGTACAGCCTGCTGCTGATGCTTTTGAATCTTCATGGCATTTCCGGCATTATTGATTAGCTCATCTTTTATTTCCTTTTTCACATTGGTTCCCCCAGCACATAAAGCATTTCACCCATGATTTAATTCATGAAGTTTTTTACTAACCCCTTCGCGGCTCCTTTTACTGACGCAAATGCGGCATCTTTTACATTTAAGTAGCCAATTCCATCAATGGCTTGATACAGCTTTTCCAATGTAGGTAATGGCAGTTGGTCGTTTAAAATAAAGGACTTTTGAGTTTTTCCATCTTCCATAAAAATTTCGGTCTCGTTATAACAGGATAAAATAAAGGCACGTACTTTTTCTTTTGTTGCCTGGTTGGTTAATTCCTCTAATCTGACGATATCCAGCTTCTGTGGCAGCTGCGCCAAAGTCGTCTCAATTTCTGCGGAGTTAATTTTCTCAGTAGTCGCTTTAGCACCCTTACTCAGCATGGCCAGAAGACCTGACATCTTCTCAATTTTTTTCGTGGTTTCCATTCCTTTTTGAACTTCAGACATTAATTGCTGAGAAATCTCGTTTACATCTTCTATTAAATAGTTAAGGGATTTTTGCGAATTGCGAATAATAGCCTGGAGCATCAATTCTCTTTGTTTATTATTCTCCAATTCACTTATGCCTGTAACCTTCTTAATTCCTTTATAGGCCCCTACTCCAATTAACAATGCAGCACCAATCCCGGTGACCATACCGGAAAAGCCAAGAATTCCACCCATACCCAGGGTAGCCAAACCGGAAGTAATCCCTGTGGCACCGAGGCCGATTACCGAACCGGAAAAGTAAATGGCAGCCATCGGGACACCAACTGCTCCTGCTTTTGCAGCCAAATCCTTCATTGCCTTTTTGATTTCGGAATCATTTTTTCTTTGCTTCAAAATATCCTCGTCACTTTGTATTGCTGCCAGGATAACATTGATTTGCTCATCGTCAATAGATAACTTCTTTTGGAGGTCCCGTATAAAACCATTTTGCACCCATAGAGTGGCATCATTTTTAAGTTTAAAAATATAAAGAATATCTTTTATAAGCGATTTTTTGACAATATCGAAACTTCCTTCTGGAACATAGTCCTGTAGATATTGCAGCAACACATCATTTACTTCCAAAACACTCTTATCACACATATAACCTCGTAACTCCAGGCGTTGTTTCACGGAAAGCTCAATCCTGGCAATTAGAGAGGTTATTTCCGCATATTCATTTGCATCAATGAGGTCGTCATCAGAATAAGCAAAATTACATACCAGTTTAATATAGGCTGCTTTAATATCCTCCTCCATCATCGCAAGCGGCAGCGTTTGGGAGGTGGTTGTAAAACTTTTCTCATCTCCTGATTCAGCGATAATGCCATTAATCAGGTTAGCAAATAGTTCATACTTGATTCCAATTAAGCTGGAGGTTAACGAGACCCGTTCCTGATTATGAAAATATAAAGCTACTTCTTCTTTTTTCTCTATTTTTCCATTATCTTTTTTCTTTTCCGTACATATGTATTCGGCCTTTTCAATGGTTTCATACTTAAAGACCTTAGGTTTTTCCATCATGCCACGGATATGAACTGAATCTCCTAGGAATACACAACCTTCCTTGGCATTGCCAAACAACGAAGTATCGGCGACAGCAACCACATAATCCGGGTCAACTTCATTAGCAATTGCCGATATAGCGTTATTCAGCTTCTTTTCCGGGATTTCTGGGGCAACAAACACTTTCCCACTTAATTCAGAGACATTCTCCTTAATGTAGCTTTCTACAGACACACAAAAGACCCCTTTATAGTAAATTTGCACTATAATTATTTTATCAAAATAATTAGGGGGATTTTTACAATATTTTTAGACAAACTTCGCAAATAAATTGATATGAATGTAATTTGCGTTTTTAGTGAGGAATATACTGCAAATTAATTGAGTTAGAGGGAGATGATGAACATCTCCCCTTTTTAAATAGCTATGTAGTTCATTGGGTATTGAAATGGGATATTTTGATAACCATAGTTGTTGCATAGTCATAATAAACGTAAGAATTTGAAAAATTAAAAAGGACCAGACAAGCAGCAACTAGTCCGGTCCAACAATTAAGTCGATTTTATTTCCGTCGAGGTCAAATGTAATCCAGCGTTCTTCCATCATTTTAATGCTCCTGACGTTAAGCCTTCAATAAACAAACGGGAGGCAAAAATAAACGCAATCAGTAACGGCAAGGATGAAAGTGTTAAACCCGCGAATAATAAATTCCATTCGGTGTCATATTCCCCAAAAAGCGTTAGCATTCCAAGTGGGATCGTTCTTAATTCATCTGTCTTTATGAAAATTAATGGATAAAAGAAATCATTCCATACATTTACTAAATTAACAATTCCAACTATAGCTATAGAAGGCTTCATTAAAGGCAGCATGATTTTATAATAAACTTGAAAATCATTACAACCATCTAATCGAGCCGACTGCACCAGGTCTTGCGAAAGGGTTCTAAAGAATCCATAAAATAAAAACACAGCAAACGGAATCCCTCCTGCTACATAAACGGCAATTAAGGAGAAATGCGTATCCAATAACCCCAGATTTCTCATGATTAAATAAAGAGGGATAATAGCAAGCTTCATAGGCAGCATCAATCCAATCATAAAAAAGAACAGGACAAAAGAATTCCACTTAAATGAATATCTCGATAAGTAAAACGCTGCCAAGGATGATACGAAAATGACAATGAAAACGGAAGCCGCACTTACAATAAGACTATTCCAGATATAGCCGGAGAAATTAACTTTTTCCCAGACTACTTGATAATTTTCAAATGAAACACTTTTTGGCAAGCTAAAGGGAGAAGTCATGATATCAAGCTTAGGCTTAAAGGAAGAATTCATCATCAAAAAGATAGGGTAAAAAATGATAACGGTTGTAATCGTCAAAATAATATATTTTATGGACTGAATCTGCCATTTTGTCTGCAAAAGTACTCGCCTCCTATCTTTCAAAATCTTTTCGTTTGAAGTAAAACATTAATATGGCCGTCGAACAGGCAATAATCAAGAATAACACGACAGCTATAGCTGAACCTAGACCAATAGATTGTCCACCCTCAACCGATCCAAATGCTAATCTATAAAAATATGTACCTAACACGTCAGTTGAATAGTATGGTCCACCAGAAGATCCCTGCATTGCATAAATGAGTTCAAAGGTTTCAAAACAGCCGATAAAAGTTAAAATGGTCATCGTCATAATAGCGTTCATCGTCATGGGAATAGTAATCTTAAAAATCATCTTTAATCCAGATGCACCATCGATCCTTGCTGCTTCAAAAATTTCCTTATCTATTGTTTGTAAGCTGGCTAGAAAAATCAGCATGGAGAAACCGATCCCTGCCCAGCTATTAATCAAAATAATCGTTACGAGAGCTGTATCAGTACTTCCCAGCCACGGCTGAGCTAAGAAATCTAACCCAATTGCTTTTAAAAAAAGATTCAGTGCTCCTGATGTTGGATTAAGGATAAGGCTAAACAGAAATCCAATGACGATAACGGAAAGAAGTTTAGGCAAGAAAAAGATCGTCTTGAAGAATTCTTTTCCTTTCATTCGGCTATTGATAATGAGAGCCAAAATATACGCAATCACCAATTCCGAAAAAACATTAACAACGAAAAAGATCCAATTATGTTTAAACGCGTTTAAAAAGGTTTCTTTGAATGGAGACTCTGTAAATAAAACAATAAAATTTTCAAGTCCGATAAATGTATCTCTGGTAAATCCCTTCCAAGAAAAAAAACTGTTAATGACCGCAGTGACAAGAGGGAAAAGTTGAAAGACTCCATATAAGAGCACTGCTGGCGAGAGAAACAAATGGGCTAGATGCTTCCTAGCCACAAAGTTTTTTTTCACTGGTTTGTTTACGGATTCTATGGAAGGCTTGGATTCAGCCATTTTATCCCTCCTCGGGTCGTAAATAATATAGAGCCAAGAAATGGCTCTATATTATTCGATAAAAAGTTGTCAAATTCATTTACTTTTTTGCTGCTCTGTCAGCATTTTTTTGTGCTTCCTCGATGACACCATCAACTGTAAGTTTTCCTAAAAACATTCCTTGAAGTGCATTTTCGAAAGTTGTTTTTGTCGTCGGCTCCCCTTCTCCAAAGTGTACTAGCATTAAATAAGGAGTTGAGTTTGCTGCCGCTGCAGTAGAAATCTCTTTCACAATTGGATGCTTTGGCGTTACGCCATTTACTGCACTTAATCTATTAGACTCTTCAGTAAAGATTGTGCCAAATTCTTCCGAGGCTAAAAATTCCATAAATTGTTTTGCTTCTTCAGGGTGTTTCGTACTCTTGGCAGCTGCATAAGAACCGTCTACCCAAGTTGTTACAGCAAGCTCTCCATTATCCGCACTTAAACCTGGAATGACACCAATCGACATGTCCGGTGCTGTCCCTTCAATGGTAGCCAGACGATAGTCACCATTAATATACATGGCAGCTTGTTCTGTATAGAACAATGTTTGGGCATCGTTATCTTCAAGAGCAATAAAATCCTCTGGGAAGAACTTCTCTAAATCCATCATGCGCTTTACAGATTCAACAAAAGCTGGGTCTGTGAGGTTTGCACTTCCGGACGTGATTTTTTCTACTAACTCATTATTACCGTAAGCACTAGGAGCAATAACTGCGTGAGTCATGGATAACAAGTACGCTGCCCTTCCTGATTGGGCGATTGGAATGATGCCAGCTTTTTTCAACTTTTCGCAGGCTGCAGTAAATTCCTCCCATGTTTTTGGTACTTCGATTTTGTGTTTTTCAAATAACTTTTTGTTGTAGAAAATAACTCCGGAATTTAAGGAAAGTGGAACCCCATAAACATTTCCATCGCTTCCTTTGGCAGCATCCAAATACTCGCTATTAATATTTTTAATGCCATCTAGGTCATCAAGAGGAAGTAAATAGTCGCTATCTGCCATGGTTTTGGCACCAGAGTAGGGTCTAAGTTGGAGGATATCCGGCCCATCACCGGATACAAGAGCATTTGATAGAATGGTGTTGTATTCTGTGGATTCATAAGGTTCGAATTTAACAGTAATATCTGGGTGCTTCTCTTGAAATTTTTTAATCGCCTTTTCATACATTTCCCTGTCTTCCGGTCTCCAGCTGTACATCGTTAACTCTACTTTTTCACTATCTTTTACTTTTTCTTCGCCGCCTTCCTTACTACTTTCTTTACTACTGCAGCCGATAACTACCAAACTCAGAACAAAAAGAAACCCCCACAATAAAAACCGCTTTGCTTTCATTTAACATCCTCCTTTTTGCTTTTACTATGTAAAAATGGGTAATCAGCAGCATATTCCTTTAAGATAAAAAAACAATTTCTCAAACACCCCTCTCCCTTTGATAAAATAAGGAAATGTAATGAATAATACATAACTTATGACTTGTCTATTTAATATTATTAGGTATTTTATTGGTTAAATAGATATAATATTACAAATGTTCAAAATATAGGACAAATATGCCAGTTCCCGACATACAAAATAATCCTTTATTACTAGATTGTTTCTGTACTGCATGATGGCTTATAATGTAATCAAGATTCTCATAAATTAAAAAAGACCGAACATGCAGCAACATGTTCGGTCCGGCAATGGACGGTTCCCTCAAAGGGGATTGGCTATGGTTGTGATTGGAGTTTGAAAGTACCCTTTTGCTTTCGCCACCATTTCATTAACTTGATCCTTGTCTCTCACATCCGCTTGAATGGCAACGGCCTTTTCACCTAAGGTTTTGACTAGGTCTTCTGCCTTTTCATTGCTTTTATAATAGTTCCCAATGACATTGGCTCCCTCGTTTGCAAATGCGGTTGCCAATGCAGCTCCTAACCCCCTGCTTGCTCCTGTGACCAAAACGGTTTGTTTACTCAATTCCATAACGTTTTTATATATTATTAACGGGTTCTCTTGCGAGGTGAAATTACTTTGCACAACTTAAGTTTTTTATTACAATGCTAAATCTATTCTACAATATTTCCAAATCAGTTTCTGATCCCAATCTTATGTTCTAGTTCAGACTTCTGACGTAAGTGATGGCGAAAATGCATACCGACAAGATCGAACCATTCTCTTGAGTTCAGCCAGCCAAATCCTCCATGTTTAACTTTGTAGTTGGGATTTATAGCATCTACTCTAGATTCCCATCGCCTCAACCTCTTCATTACTTGATCCAGCCTACTCGTTAGTTCTTCTATACTATCCGAATTGCTTGGTGGGGAATTTAGTTTGTCCGGTAACTTGATTTTAATTGGTGGGAACCCTCCAATGTTATATACATATTCACCAGCCTCCGTTTTCCCAAGCTTTTGCTCTTCCTTTAATGTTGCACAAGTTTCCACATTATCTAAGTACTCCATGGCAACGAGAATCACATGGTCGTACATTTGACCAATGGACCAAACCCCTTCAGCTGTTACATATCTTAGTTGCTCAAGTGAATAATTTTGCAGTTCGCTTTTATAGGTTTCAATTAGTTCTAAATCCCTCATTTAATCACTCCTTTACCATTAAAAATTTAATGTTCATGAAAGAACACATTATTTTTACTCTCTTTTTCCTTATAACTCTTGTATATTTCTAATATTACTTTAACATATATATTCTGGAAAACACTCTATCTATCACACGCAAAATCTCAACAAATTCACATACCCTCCAATAATTATTTCATTCCTTTTGAATTAGATTGTGAAAACTGAGGTGAATTTGAGTAACAATATCTGATAAGCGTTGAAATAACGATAAAAAACACACTGTAAATTATATTGCGAATTACAGTGTGTTATCCTATGAGTTTTAGCTTGTGTGCACCTCTATATATTATGCGGATTTCTAAATATTCCTAGCGTTGTTCATCACTCGATTTTCGCTCATATTTCTTAATTTCCTAATATCGAGACGGATGAGAAGGGAAACCGCTAGAGTTAGCAACAGGGAATTATATTCAAAGCCATCATAACATAATTTTAATGGGGGCATCAGGAAACGGAAAAACGTGGATTGCCAATGCATTCGGGGTTCATGCATGTCGTCAATTTTATAATGTAAAATATATTAGATTACCAGAATTACTTGATGAGCTAGCTGTAGCGAAGTATGAAGCAGATGGTAGCTTCCGTAATTTAATTCAAAAATATAGAAAGGTAGATTTATTGATACTAGATGAGTGGTTATTAACAGATCTTTCAGAAGAGAATGTACTTCATGTGTTGGAGATTATTGAGGCAAGGTTTAAGAAAGCATCAACTATATTCTGTTCTCAATTTTCACCGGAAGGATGGCACTCAAAACTAGGCCAAGCACAGATAGCTGATGCGATTCTTGACCGCATTGTTCATGATTCCTACAAGATCCTAGTGGATGGTGAAGTCTCTATGAGAGAACGTAATGGCTTGGTGGGATCTAGATGATACCAACAGAGGTAGAAGACCGTATAGCTAAGTATTTTCTTCATAGGTATTTACCTAGCAAGGTGATGCATAGAGTTGAAGAAAGGCTATTAGCCGCCTGTATATGGACTGAGGAAGAGGATTTAGATCATGATGAACTTGTACGTTTGGCGATTGAAATAATTGATAGGCAATTAAAGAAAAAGAGATTTAGATAAGATAAAGAGCCGTTAGAACAATCCCCGTTCTACTGGCTCTTTATCCTGCACTTACTGGCTCATTTATCCGCAAATGATGGTTCAAAACTCCGCACATATGGCTCAAACTATCCGCAATACTCAGTTTTTCCATCATGCCACGGATATGGACTGAATCTCCGAGGAATACACAACCTTCCTTGGTATTGCCAAACAACGAAGTATCGGCGACAGCAACAACATAATCCGGGTCAACTTCATTAGCAATTGCCGATATAGCCTTATTCAGCTTCTTTTCCGGGATTTCTGGGGCAACAAACACTTTCCCTCTTAATTCAGAGACATTCTCCTTAATGTAGCTTTCTACAGACACACAAAAGACCCCTTTATAGTAAATTTGCACTATAATTATTTTATAAAAATAATTAGGGGGATTTTTACAATATTTTTAGACAAACTTTGCAAAAAAATAACTATTAATAAGAATTTAATAGTTTATTTATCGGCTGTATTTGACAAATATTCGAATCCTCAAATTAATTTCTCTTCTTGTTCATTTCATCAGTTATAAAAAAATGCCAAGATGAATTAGTTCATCTTGGCATAGTATCGGGATAATTTCTTATCCATTTTCTTTTAATCAGTGGCCAGTGGACCCCCGTCGCTTTAAAGCTTTAGCGAGTCGGGGGTCTGACCCCAGAGTTCGTGGGATACTAAATAAACAATTTAAACGCCAATATTACGACACATTTTATGCAGAATTGGGTTATATAAATACATTATACGATGTCCTTTTCTCGATAATCCGTTTTGTCTTTTCCTTTATGGATAGTTGAAATAGCTGTTATTATGTTGGACCTAACAAGTAATGTTAATCTAAACATCTATTAAATAACAAAGAGCAGGCCTAAACCTGCTCCACAAAACCAGGAAACGTTAATTTACTCTCCTGATTATTTTCAATCACCAAAGGAGTTTGTTGCAAGGTAATATTTTCTAATATCATATCTCCTAAACTGAGGCGTTTAAACATTCCTCTTGTTTCATGTAATTAACCAATCTACCAAGTTTCTCAATTTCAATAACTACTTCATCACCATCTTTCAGCCATATCTGACTGTCTTTTGGGTAGCCTAAAACTACCCCTTCGGGTGTACCTGTTAGGATGATGTCTCCTGGTTCGAGCGTCAGGTGTTGAGAAATATAACTGACAATTTCATCACAATGAAAAATCATATCTGATGTGTTAGAGTCCTGCCGGATTTCTCCATTAACAAACGTTTTTATTTGCAAATTATTAGGGTCCCCTACTTCATCAGAGGTTACTAAATATGGACCTAGAGGACTAAATCCATCACAACTTTTACCCAATAACCATTGGCTCGTTTTCATCTGAAGATCCCTTGCGGATAAATCATTCCCATTACAATAACCAAAAACATAACTCAAAGCATTTTCTTTACTAACCTTTTTAGCCCTTTTTCCCATAACAATAGTCAATTCGGCCTCATAATCAACTTGTGAAGAGTTGGATGGAAGGAGAATAATATCCCCATGAGCTGAAATAGCATTATTAAATTTGTTAAATAAAATAGGAGATTCCGGGATGGACATATTTGATTCTTCTGCGTGTTTGCGATAGTTTAACCCTACACAAATGATCTTGCCTGGAGCAGGGACACAAGGACCAAATGTTAAATGTTCTTCCTGCTGATATTCTACACCCAGTTCTTCAATTCGAGCTACATAAGCAGCAACCTTCTCGATTGTTCCTTCATTTACTAATTCCTCTACAGTTTTGGGAATCTGATCTTCTGGAAAGGCTGACAATGTCTTAGGAATATCAATCACTCCTCTTTCCGTCTTTATACCTAAATGTAATCCTTCCTCAGTTCTTATTGATAGTAATTTCACTTTTATCTTGCTCCTTATTTAAATTTTATTTTTTATGACTAATAAGTACCGCTAGCATAAAATTGATAGTTTATAAAGAAGTAATTACCTAGGGAATCAACTTAATTATCCATTAGGGAGTTAAAAGAATCTTGGTCACATTATCACTATTATTTAATAGAGTTTCAAAGGCATTTCTACCTTCCTCCAAAGATAAGCATTTAGTAGAAGGAAGAACATTAACTTTTTCCTCAATGATCCATTTTAAGGCAATTTCAAAATCTTCTTTGGAATAAGCAAATGCGCCATACATTTTTAATTCTTTCCGAATGCAATCATTAATCGGTAAATTGGAATTGGAATGATGCAGACCAGTAAACACTACCCTGCCAGACGGTTTTACAATTTCTAAACATACATTTCGTGTTTGATCTAACCCTACCGCATCTACTGCAATATCGAATCCTTCTGCTGGGGCTACCTTCGAAAGCTCTACCTGATTAGAAGCGATTTTTGCGCCCATTTCTTCTGCGATTTTTAAGCGATTTCTATCAATATCCATGATGACTATCGACTCGACCCCTAATAATTTTGCTGATTGTAATACAAATAAGCCAATAGGCCCGGCACCAACTATTAATATAGTATCTAATGAAGTTACATCTATCATACGACAAGTATGAACAGCACAAGCAAGCGGCTCTGTTAACGCGGCGACATCTGGTGACAGATGGCTAGGAATTTCATAGACATTGCGTTCGGGAACAGTGACATACTCAGCAAAAGCTCCAGGTAAATGGGCACCTAGAAGTTTTCTAGAACTGCAAAGCTGCGTTTTCCCATTCATACAGTATTTACATTTCATACATGAGATTAAAGGATTCGAAGTGACCAACGTATTCACTTTTATGGATTGAACATTAGGTCCAACTTGTTCCACATAACCGGAGAACTCATGACCCATAACTAAGGGAGGAGTTCTTAATGAATTTTGTCCTAAATAACCGGAAAGCTCAGATCCACAAATGCCAACTCGTTCCACGCGAATTAATACCTCGTCTTCACCAGGCTCTGGAATTTCTACGTGTCTCAAATTCAATATTTTAGGACCCTCATATACTAAAGCTTTCATTTTTCCCTTCTCCATCGTATTGACTCCTTTGTAAGGATTGATAAAGCATTATATAATATTTTTAAAATGTTATAGATAAGCCGCCATCAACAGGGATCATTGCACCACACAAGTATGAGGCGTCTTCAGAGGCAAGAAAGGTAAGAACATTTGCCACTTCAAATGGCTGTCCTGCCCTCCTTTGAGGGATCTTTTTTTGCTCCACATAGATTGATTTAAACCAATCTGTTTCTAACTCATTCTCGCCTTCAATAATAGACATGGGCGTATCAATAAAGCCTAAATTGGCGCCGTTTACTCTGATTCCATAATCAATAAGTTCTAACGCCATACATCTAGTTAACTGGTCTAATGCCCCTTTGGCTGCGTTATAGTGAGAGGAGTCCTGCAATGCTCGATATGCATTAACAGAGGAAACATTGATAATGCTGCCCTTTATCTGATTTGAGACCATATGTTGAGCAGCTTCCTGTGAGCAAAAATAAGTCCCATTGACAATGACATCGAATACATTTCTCCATTTATTATAGTCAGCCCCTAGGAAACGAATGGGATATGATATAGCAGCATTATTTACTAAAACATCTACTTTTCCGTTTAATTCTATCGACTTATTAAAAAGCAATTTAACCTCATTTTCATCTGTAACATCAGCTGCGATAAAACTGACATCCAACCCCTGTTCTTTTAGTCTATTAGCGGCAACTGTTCCTACATCCTGTCTCCTTCCGGTTATTACCACTTTTGCCCCTTCGGTTGCAAACCGTTCAGCTGTAGCATAACCAACGCCTGTTGCTCCACCTGTAATTAAAACTGATTTATCTACGAATCTCCTCATACTAACCCCCATTATATGTCCAACTCATAATTGGACCATTGTTCGAATCCAGATTTGGTAACCATTCCGACATCCTCTAAACGTATACCAAAACCATCTTCCTCCAGATATACTCCAGGTTCTAAGGCAATGACCATATTCTCCTCAAAAATATCTGTCCCATTTGCACTAATCAGTGGCGCTTCGTGGAATTGCAGACCAAGTCCATGACCTGTGTGATGAGGATAGGAGTATCCATGATTTTTTAAGAACCCACGAACCATTTGATCAATTTCACTTACTGGAACTCCTGGACGTATACGATCTTTTGCTAGGCTCAGCGATTCCTTTACTAAATTCAAAACATCCATTACTTTTCCTTGTGGTTTCCCAACCGCAGAAACTGTACAGCTGTCACCCCAATACCCTTTCAAAGATGGAGCCAAGTCAACTAAAAATAGTTCTCCAGCTTGGATTTTTCTATTACTAGGCGGACCTCCTATTTGTGCCGTTCTTGGACCGGAGACGAAATCCGCTAATAATGGAATGCGCTGTCCTGCTGCTTTTTCTATTTCTGCCTTTACAAATCCATACATTTCAATTTCACTAAGATTGTGCTCTGCAATTTTTTTAACAGCTCTTTGCCCTATGTTCGCTAAATGTACAGCTGCTTTTAATTGTTTAATTTCATCATGATCTTTGATTCGCCTAATTTGGTTAAACGCTGTGGTACAGTCCTCGATAAATTGACTACCAATAAACTCATTTACGATATAGGGTACAAATCCCATTTCCATACCGATTCTATGTTTTGACCCTCTCTTTATCAGCCATTTATCTAAAGCACTTCTGTAGGCTTTTTGTCTATTATAATCACTGGTGTGGACGTCGTAATGGACATAAGTAAGGGGACGAACCCAAGGAGTTTGTATCTCATCTTCTACCTCTTCAGGACATAACAATACCCCATTAAGCTCGTTCCCACTTCGTTCAATTCTAAGTATTCTTGGGCCCCCCTCCAGTGGATTAGGGCCTACTTCTATGTCAGTTCCCACCCCTGTTAAGTACTGAACTAAGTGAGGGGAGGAAACAATAATCATATCCCACCCTTTTTCCTCCATTACCTGATTCAGCTTTTCAAACCTGCTCACGGTAATCCTCCTCTAACATACTTACTATGCAGCGTACACTTGTTGAAATCTCCTGCCCGGCTTGTAATATTCTTCGCTTTCCTAGTTTCTTTGCTTCATTTAAATATAGTGTATAGCCAGTAGCTGGTTCTAAGATTAAAGTATTAATTTTTCGCCATCCACCATACGTTCCAAAAGTCCATACCGTAGGAAAAAACTCTCGTTCAAAATGAAACTGAACCTTTATTCCTTCTTTCTCTTTTACTAATCCACAAAAACCTTCCGATAAATTTGAGTGGCATTGTAATTCAGCAAAACCGGAGGAATTAGAAGGGATTTTTGCCATATCAATTTTAATGTTGTCCCTAGTGGCATAAGGCCAAGAATAAATCGTGTTCTCAGGAACTCTCGGGACTAAATTAGCCGGCACAACATAGGATTTGGCAGCATTTAGTAAAATTTTATCTTCTTCATTAACCTTAAAAGCGGCATGGATCTTTAGCATGTAATCCATTGGAGACTCTCCGATATTCTTTATCGAATAATGTACATTAAAATAACTTTTATCCGATCCCAAGCTTATCGTTTTCTTCAAAATCACCTTACTAAGTGGACTTTCTGTCTCCAATTCAACCCTTATACAATTCTCTTCTTCTATAAAGTTATAGTCCCAATGAAGGAACCATAATTCTCCATGATCAAGAAGTTGTTTATTATCGACTGTTTCCTCTCGATCATTCGGAAAGATATCATGCCATCCTCCAAAAAAGACATCATCATACGTCATGCCTTTACTCACTTTAAAAGGCTTTCTAGATGGATCCTGCCATAACAAATTTAGAGATTTCGGCTTATAATCAATTCCCCAAATATTGCCTCCGTACTCGGGGAGAATCATTATTTTTAAATATTCATTTTCCAAAATGAGTGCTGTATAATCCTCATATAATTGCTCTTTGGTATAGTTTAACATTACCCAACCCTGTACTCCTCGAGGACCTTTTCATTTATTTCCACCCCTAAGCCAGGGCTATCGAGAGGAACATGTACAAATCCATCCTTGTATTCAATGGTTGTTTTTAATAAGTCTCTAGTAAGAGGGGAATTAGAAACTGTATGCTCAATTAAAAATCCATTTGGGATAGAGGCTGCAAAATGTGTGCTGGCTGCTACTAAAATACCAGTTTTAAAGGCATGCGGAACAACCTTCTTATATCGGTCATAGGCCATGTAGGCAATTTTGGTTCCCTCAGACAAGCCCCCACATCTTCCTAAATCCGGTTGTATAATATCTAAATGCCCTTCTTCCAATAATTTAAGAAATGATGTCCTGCTGCTTTCTTGTTCTCCCCCGGCGATGTTTAAGGTCGTCCGCTTTGACAATTCTCTATAACCATCTAGGTTATTGGGATGTAAGGGTTCTTCCAGCCAAAAAAGATTATACTTCTCATAAACTTCAGCAATTTTTAGCGCTCCTTTCAGGTCCCAAGCTAACCCAGCGTCAATCATTATATCGATGTCATCTCCGATAGCAGAACGAATTGTCTTTATTTGCTCTTGATCGAATTGAAAATCTCTTCCAATTGGGCCCCAGCCAAATTTTATCGCCTTATAGCCTTCATTGGCATATTTTAAGGCAAGTTCCCCAGCCTCTTTAATCGTTTCAGGCATTAGTGCACTAGCATACGCTTTCAGCTTTTTATTGAAAATTCCTCCAAGAGCTTCGCAGACAGGCCTTTTCATGACCTTCCCCTTGATATCCCATAACGCCATGTCAATTCCGCTGATGGCATGAATTGCAGGACCGGTCCGTCCAAAATATATGGAAGCTTTATACATTTTATCCCAAAGTCGCTCGATTTCTAGCGGGTTCTCACCTATTAAGACATTCTTTAACCCTGTTGCAATCGAATGTGACGGAAGTGCTTCGATTGCGGCTTTAGCAACAAGAGGAACAGAATCAATTTCCCCAATACCAGTTACTCCCTCATCGGTATGAATCCTAACGATTAATGTGTCCTGAGTTCCATCACACTTAGTCTCATCCAAATCCGGTATTCTTAAATAAATCGTTTCTATTTCGGTTATTTTCATGAACTTCATCCTCCTCGAATAAACAGTGGCTGTTGGATTTTATTTAATCGCTCCGGCAGTAATCCCTTTGTAGAAATACTTTTGTAACATGATAAACACGATAGCCAATGGCAAGGATGCCAGGGTAACGGCGGTAAACATGGAAGTGACATCTGATCCATATTGACCTTGAAAAGCCAATACCATAACAGGTAATGTATGTTTCGTACTGTCGGAAATAAAGAGCAATGGAGATAAAAAGTCATTCCAAATGACCAATAAATCAGAGATGATTACTACTACAATCGCCGGCTTTATCAAGGGGAAAATAATCTTAAAAAAGGTTTGAAACTTATTACAGCCGTCAATAAAAGCAGCATGTTCCAATTCAACCGGAATGGTTCGTATGAAACTCATAAAGATAAAAATGCTTAATGGCAAATTATAGGCTACCTCGACTAAAATCAAGCCTATATAGGAGTCCATTAACCCAAGTAATTTCATCAATTGGAACAATGGGATCATCGAAAACTGCATTGGCAGCATGAGTCCTAAAAGGAAATATCCAGAAAAAAGTGAAATTAATCTGGACTTCAACCTCACCAAAGGGTATGCAGCCATACTTCCAACAAAAACCAAAATAACAATACTTACGACTGTAACGAAAATACTGTTTAAAAGCGAATGCAAAAAGCTGGTATGTTGGATAATATAGGTGATATTCTCCAATGTAATTGAATTTGGCCAACTAATGATACTCGTTAATTCTGTTTTTTCTTTCAAAATATTTACTAGAACAACGTAGAAAGGGAAAAATTGAATAATAATCAAGATGATTAAGAAAGAATTAAACATAAATTTGTTCTTTTGCCCATACTCCACTAAAACTCTACCTCCCTTTTTGACAATGCCCTTAGTATCAGAAATACACAGAAGATTGATAGAAGGAGGACAAAAATACTTAACGCACTGCCGACCCCAATCTGACCGCTTTGAAACCCAAGTTCATAAATAGCGTATCCAATGGTCGAGGTTGAGTAGCCTGGCCCCCCACGCGTAAGAGAATAAATAATATCAAAAACACGAAGACCTCCTGTTACACTTAGAAGCAAATTGATTTTTAAACTAGGAATGAGTAAAGGAAGAGTAATTTCCCTAAACTTTTGAAAAGATGAGGCTCCATCTATATCTGCTGATTCATATAATTCTTGAGGAATGACTTGCAAATTAGCCAAAAAGATAATCGCACTATATCCAGTCCACGCCCACCATTGGGTAAGGATTACCAAAAACATGGCATATTTACTGTTAGAAAGCCACGCCAAGCTTGGCAGGTTAAATAACGAAAATAAGTTATTTAACGCACCTCCATTAAACTGGTACATATAGGTCCATATAATCCCAATAATAAATGGACTTATGACAGCAGGAATAAAAAATACAGACTTTGTAATATTTAAAAAAAAGGACTTCCGATCAAACACTAGAGCTAACAAGAGGCCTAATACAACTGCACCAAACACATTACCGATGCAAAACCATATAGTATTCATGATAGATTCTTTTACAATGTCAGTAGAAAATAAGGAGGCAAAATTTTTAAATCCTACATAACTATAATTCGGATCGATACCGTTCCAATCCGTAAAAGAAATATTGATACTCATTGCAAAGGGATAAATGACAAATGTAGAAAAGAAGATAAAAGCTGGCACTAAAAATAACAAAAGACTATTATTTTTTAAAATAACTTTAATCCTAGTGGATTTGGGTAAAATCACAACTCCATTATTTTGTTTCAAAGGAGTTACTACTTTAGTCATAAAAAACTCCTTTCTGTCAATAGACCCAAAAATAATTAAATTTTTGGGTCTATTGAAGAAATATTTTTACTTATAAATCGCATCCATTGAACTTTTATTCTGGATGAGAACGTCATCATACTTCGCAAACATCTCATCCGCATCTAATTGACCTGACATGTTACTGGTCAATAATTTAATAAATTCATAGTTAGGGTCTGATACCAACGGATACCACGGAATGGTCGAATCCAACTTTTGAAGCCCCTCTAAATAACCAACCATTGATTCTCCCAAATCCACAGTGACATTTTTAAATGCTGGAACAGAAGTCCATTCCTTATCTAGATAACCCATATTCTCTGGTTGTGCTACAAAATTCAGGAATTTTTTAGCTGCCTCTTTATTTTTTGAGTTCTTATTTACCCCAAAATTCCAGTCGGGGAATATTTGTACGGTTGTTTTTCCACTAGGATTCGGCAGGATAAACGAACCTAACTTCAGATCCGGATTCATAGATCCTGTAAATCCTGGAAGCCACGTACCTTGCAAAATCATAGCAGCCTTACCTTGCGCAATTTCTTGATAGACTTCCTGATATCCACCAGATAATACGCCTTTTGAAAAATATCCTTTTTTGTTTAGCTCCACAAATTGATTAATTCCTGCTTTAAAATGGTCGTTTTCAGCAATCTTTTCCTTTCCTTCATACAAATCCTTATAATAGTTATCGCCTTTTTCAGCATAGAAAGTCCCCAAAAGCTGAGTAATCGCACTATTAGGAACAAAGCCATCCTTCATCCCCATTGCTAACGGTGTAATTCCCGCCTGCTTTATTTTTTCAGCTACAGAGAGAAACTCTTCATAGGTAGTAGGGACAGCAAGATTTAACTTTTCAAAGATTTCTTTATTATAGAAAACCGCATAGCCTGCAGCAGTCATTGGCATTTCTATCAATTTTCCGTTGATTGTGATCGCATCTTTTACTGCAGGAAGCATATTTTCTACCCAGGGTTCTTTACTTAAATCATCGGTAAATGAAGCTAAATCATAATAAACCATAAATAAGTCAG
Source organism: Neobacillus sp. B24 (assembly GCF_055381825.1). NCBI lineage: Bacteria > Bacillati > Bacillota > Bacilli > Caryophanales > Bacillaceae > Neobacillus > Neobacillus sp. B24. The sequence goes on from NZ_AP035777.1 coordinate 3,151,739, forward strand.
GTCCTTCGCCTGATAGTAATTGTGGCCTGATAACACCTTTATACTGAGAATTAGGGGTAAATTGATACTCAATCTTAATAGTTGGATTTTCCTTCGTAAACTTATTAGCTAATGACTCCAGTGCTTTAGCAGCAGATTGTTCCATAAACATTACTTTTAAGGTTACATTTTCATCTTTTTTGGAGCCACTTTCTTCTTCAGTTGTTTCTTTAGCGGGGACACATCCGGTAAGGATAAGAAAAAGCAAAAGTAACATGATCCAAACTTTTGAAAAATGGTTTTTCATGATTTTTCCCCCAAATTTATATTTTTTCACCTAATTAAGGCAATAAACTACCAACAATATTTCTTGGAAATGCTTTCGCCCGTATAAAACCCTCTGCATAACGTACGCCTGTTTGAATTCCTCTAAACCTCGAAACTACTTCAATCATTTCAATGCTATTTAGATTGTACTGATCGCTTAACCAATCCCCAATTTGACTTTTATGCTTACTTAGCATTGCTTTCTTTAATTCAAAAGTATCACTAATATCTACGTATTCTTCTGGTTGGAAATGTAAACCTGCTAAACTATCGATGAAATATACGATGGGTATTTTCTTAGTAGGAGGATGTTTTGTCTTAATATTTGGCACAGTGGTCATGATGGCTACATCATTTGCGATTTGGCCAGTAAGTGTATGGTCTGGATTATATAAATCTTGGGGCCAATGAGTTAGTACGACATCTGGTTCGACTTGTCTCATAACATCAATAAACTTTAATCTGGTCTCTTGTGTATCAAATAGGAATTCATCAGGAAAGCCCATCCATATCATATTTGCGTTAATGACACTCGCGGCTTCTTGCGCCTCTTTCTTCCGAAGCGCTGCTATTACTTCTTTCCCCATCGTTGGGGAACCAACCTCCCCGTTAGTTGCGATTGCAATGGTGACCTTATCGCCACGCTGGGAGTATTTTGCCAGTGTTCCACCACAAAGAATCTCTGCATCATCAGGATGCGCACAGATTGCTAATACATTCAATAGAACCCCTCCATTCATAAAATTCAGAATAGTTAATAAGTACATTCTATAGGCGTAATGTATGATTGTCAACAATCTTATTTCTGAATTTTCAGATATATTATTGTTGATTGTTAACAATTTTAGTTGTATAGTAAGAATAACTATATTTCTATTGTTTAGGGATGAAAGAAAATAGATGGGGAGTGTTGCTTTTGTCCAAATATAAATTTAAATCTCAAAGGAATTTTTCTTTAAGAAAACAAGTCTCCCGTGATATCAGAGATGCTATTATTCAAGGAAATCTCAAACCAGGAGATAAACTAAGAGAAATTGAGATTTCTACTCAAATGGGAGTAAGTAGAGGTCCTATCCGTGAGGCTTTCAGGGAGTTAGAATCACAGGGACTCGTTTTGAGTCTGCCTTATCGTGAAACGGTAGTAGCCGATGTAACCAAAGATGAAGTAATAAACCTATTAATACCAATACGTTTAAAATTAGAACTATATGTAATTGAAAAAAAAATAAATGACTTCGACCATGACTTATTTAAGGAACTTCAGAAAATAATCGAAGACATGGAAAAATACACTTCTCAAAATGATATTTACAACTTAATTGAAGAAGATATTAAGTTCCATGAAACACTAATTAGTTTTGATGACCTTCCTTATTTAAAACACATATGGGATGGCATTGTGAATCGTATCCGACTTCATTTTATAAAAAACACAAAAATGTATAACGACCTCGGGAAGGTTGTAACTGACCATACTATTCTTCTAGAAACCTTAAAAAAAGGTGATTTCCAATTGATAAAAAAAGAATGGGAAATCCACATGAACAATGATGATTCACTTTTATGCTTTTCCGAGTGAGTCGGTTAATAAATATTTTTTAAAATGTCGGCATAACCATTCTTTAAATAAAAGTCAGGCGGTGCAGGTGCACCGCCCTTTATATTATTAATAACATTAACACCCGACACTTATGACATGAAATCTAAAAAGAGCAATTCTTTCTTGCTTTCATCACTTTCAAATTTTATGTTCCAGCGTCTTTCCATAAATTCAAGGAGCTTAAGTCCTCTTTCAAGAATATGCTTAGCATTCCAATCAGTATAAGCTGCTACTTCGATTTCACTATGGGAACCATCTGTATATCCCTTATGAGATCTGCCCACTGGGGATTTCTTGTCTGGAAAACTGTCATTTTGCATACTTGAATTTTTACTTCTAGAAAGTGGCAGCAAATTCCCGAGTGACCCAGTTAAGTATTTCTTCTGCTCATCTGTATAATCTGCAAACGCATTCTCCCAATAGGCATTATTAGGTGTTTGAGGATAGATATGTTCAATCGAAACCTTATCTTTTTCGCTTTTAGCAAATAAAGTCCAATCAATCTTCTGATTACCATTTTGCATAACTTTTTCTTGTTCATATTCATATAGGAAGTAATGCAGGCCATTCCACCAATAGAAACCGCCTCCATTTTTATAATGCTTTCCAATATATGATTTAAATGATTGAATATCAAAAGCAGTTGCCGGGCTTAGCCACTCCTCAATTCGTTCTCTTAATGTAACACAAATTTTATCAATTGAGATTTCTCCATTTCTAAGTTGCTTAGTGAGCCTGTAATATTCACTATTCCGGTAGGTAGAAAATGCTCGGCCCATTCGGAAAGCAATGAATATAAACCTCTCAATTTCCTTAAACAGTTTAATCCGGATATTAACCTTGATATCTGTTCTGACATAGGAAGCAACAACAAGCGGTCTAAAATAGGCAATTCCAATTCGATTTAATCTGTCAAGCCAAAGTTGCTCTTCTTGGGTTAAATCGGAATTATTTAAAGGGTTAAATGAGTTATACCAATGAACTGCAGCTGATTGTAAGCTTTTTACATAATCCGATATTTCCTTCGGGGCTAACTTTGCCTTTAACACTACCTTCTCTACAGTTCCATTTTCCTCAGGCTCTTCCTCTACAACAACCTCATCTCTAATTTCCGTAACGTCAATAATAGAATCTAATTTGATTTCAGTTTTATTGAATACATTTTGTGGTGTGAATTTCTCCTCAAGAAGAAATTTTATATAATCATCGCCTTTTTGTCGTGTATATTGAAAATACATAATCCAATGGGCTGTAAGAAAATCATCATCTGATAAAGGATTTTGTTTGTTTCTACCAAGCTGATAATAGACATCTTTCCAAGCATTATTAATATCTTCACGCAGAACTGCTCTTTCATCCTCTGTAATCTCATATGGTTCATAAAGAGTGGTTAGATAAATAAGGCGATTTTTTAAAAGCTCCAAATTAGAAAGCCTTTTTCCTCGGTTATTCATGGTTTCAAAAGCAACAAAAACATCAAAATCGTCTTCTATTTCATGGAGGTTGAACATTAGATTTTGAGTCACTTTTCTAAATAACACTTCAATCTCTGAAAGTCCAAAGGATTTAAAATAGTTTTCCAAGTTATCCTTGAAAAACTGCTTGGCATTCTCCAGATTCAATGTATAGAAAGTTTCCGTAATGCTCCCACCATCTGGCTCACCAAGTATTTTATGTTTCATATATTTAAAGCTCGGGTTATCCTTTTCGTATCCAAACTTATAAGTGTTAACTAAAAACTGTGGAGGCATTTGGACAACCAAGTATTCCTCTTTAATTTGTTTTAAACTAAAAGTACCGATATAAATATCTGCCTCGGACTTTCCGCTGTTTTCCGGAAGTGACTTTACTAAATTCAAAATTTCATTAATAAAAATGACAAATGTGGTTAATCTCTGCTGCCCGTCCACAATATGAAATGGCCGGAATGCCCGATCTTTGATTAACCAGCGTTCTGAGGTCCAGTTTTCTCCATCGTAATCCTTTCTTGAAACCTGCTTAAGTGACAACAATCCAGTGTAATGGAATCGATCACTCGGAAGATTCACAATATCCTCCCAGAAATCAGTTAACTGCCTTTTCTGCCAAGCATAACCACGCTGATAATCAGGTATCTTAAAAATTCTGTCCTTAAATATACTCTTTAATGACTCCAATGTTTGCATTAAATATACTACCCCTTTTCAAATAATAATCCCTATTCTTAGAGTTGGTGGAATTCGGCTTATTTTATTCTGTAGATTCGTCCCCTCAGTAGGAAAATCCTTTGTCTAAACTGGGGCTTACCCTCACATCTAGTTACTGCTCTATTCCGGCACATACATCTTCTTCAACGGCAATAAAGCTCTTTTATCACTTGGCATTTTTTCATACCAATTTTCTATTAACCTTACCAATTCTTCTAAGTCCACAAGACCAACAGAATTATGTTTTGCTACAGCATAGGCTTGTGAAGTGAATCCACCTGTTGAAACGAACAAACTATTGGCGTGGATTGGGTTAGCCCCCAATAATTGTTGGATTTCAGGTGCAGATGCTGTAATTTTCCGATGTTTAACCTGAACTTTAATAATGGGCTGTTCAAAGCCAAATGCATCTTTATAAGCAAGGACATCCACTCCACCATCAGGTCCTTTAGGGCTAATTTGCACATTGTAACCCATTGCCTCCAAAAGTCCGCCTACCAAATCCTGCATTTCCCATGGGTTAAGCTTATCTACTTTATCAGCAATCATTGCACTTGCTTTACTAACAAAATCTTCAATTATTACCGCTTCATCTTCAGTAACATCAGTTACAACAGTAGACTGATTTGGATTTTTTAATAAATTTTCGATTTCGTATCCCCATTGGTCCACACGAAAAACAGTCAAAACAGAGCCTAAACTATTTTTAGCTGCTTGTGATAATTTATCTCTTTCAATTGTTGGGTCATCCCACTGTACTCGAATATGGTTGGGATATTTAGGATTCCCAATTGACGTATCATAAAAATAAGTATCCGTAACTTTACCGATTATGTATTCTCTTCTATCTTTTAAGTAGGTAATAATCCGATCTCCCTTTTCAACTTCCTTACTAAAACGCCAAATCTGACTTACCCCACTCCTTCGAGAGTTTGGTTTATCCTCAGGATAAACTTCATCCGCCCTCTGCATTAATTCTTCCTTAGATCGGAAATTTTTAGGATTCCCAAGCTTGGCCCACCCGATAGAAGCTATTCCCTTTTCTCTCCATAACGGGATCAATTCATTATCATCACCTGCACGGATCATCCACCATTTGGTCATTTATCATTTCTCCTTATTTTTAGTAAAGATTCCTTTTCATTAATTTATCTATAGAACAGACTTAATTTTTTTAAGCAAGAGATATAAAAAATAAAAATATAATAAAAAGTATTATAACTGCAACTATTCTTATTGCCCCAATATTGCCATGTGTTACGAACGTACCAGAATCCAAATCCCATTTAGTAAAATTAGATTTTTGTAGGTCCCCTTTTGAGATAACCATACAAATTAAATTCACGATAGGAATTCCAAGCCCTAATCCTTTAACCCATAAGGAAAAACTTCTCTTAAAAGCAATAGGAAAAGTTATCTTATCTCCATTCTCCAATTCAATTTTCGTATTTAATAGTGCTTTTCCTAGTGTATTTCCGAATAATATCAATACTAGCGGTTCAAAAAATACCCAAATGAAAACAGTAATTACCCCAAAGATACTATCAGGCGCTTCCTCGAGGAAGTTAGGAGCAAATAGTCCCATGAAAAACCCTAAAAAACAAGAAAAGGTCATTATGTCAATCATTCTTGCCCAATATCGAATCCATGGTCTAGGAGTATAGAATGCATTAACTTGTAATACTTCCTTTTTAGTCCCGTTATCAATTGGAGTTTTAGGTGGTATTGCCGGCGGCACTATGACAGAAAACTCAGGAATTGAATAGGCCTTCTCCCAGTTATCCATCCCTGTTGTCCACACTAAAGTTTCATTATTCAACGCACATTCATAAAACAATCGTAATAACTCCGATTCAACCACAGGGCCATGTTGTTGATTATTTACTACATAAAACCATTTTTTAGATTGTCTCTGTTCATTATTTGTCAGGAGCCATTTTTAATGACGGTAAATTCGGAAACGAAAGTTTCGGTGATGAATATATTTCGCAACCGAAACTTTCGTTTCCTTTTTATTTTCGCCATATTAATTGGCACTTTATGGATATAAGTTCCATTGAAATCTATTGTTGTTTGTATTATTCTCAATAAAAGAAAAAGGACCGACAAGGTCCTAAAAACGGTAGTCATCAATGACTCTCTCTACGGAGTCTTCATCTACCAATTCTTGTTTTCTGGAAACGGCATCAAGCAGGCATTCTGTACATAAACGGTTAGTTAAGCGTAGAATGCCCCTTGTTTCCTTGTATATCTTCTTTAAGGATGCTTCAGTGAAAATCTGCCGATTTTCACCAGCGTTTTCTAACTGATGAGTAATGTACTCACGCGTTTCATCATATGTGAGACCTTCAAGGTGGAATCGAGTGTTAATCCGTTGTGAAATGGCTTCTAAACTTCGTAAACGCAGCTTGTCTCGTAATTCTGGCTGTCCAACCAAGATTAGCGCTAGCGGCGAAAGAGAGTCAATTTCAAAATTTGTTAGAAAACGAATCTCCTGCAACATCGATGGAGATAATAAATGCGCTTCGTCAATGATTACGACGGGCGTTTTCTTTTTATTTTCATAGATATCCATCAATGCCGTTTTGAATTGCCTCTTTAAATCACTAGCTAAAAACATAGGTTCAATTCCCACTTGGAGAAGCATCTCCCGATAAAAGTCGCGTGGCTTCAAAGCTGAATCCGATAAATAAAGAAATACATGCTGATTTGCTTCTAATCGATCTTTTAAATCTCGAATCGCTGTAGACTTACCTGCCCCAACCTCGCCGGTAATCAAGCCAAATGAACGTTGTTGAATCATAAAGGTCAGACGCGCTTGCAGTTCTTTAAATTGCTTGGTCATAAACAAATGTTTTGTTTGAACATCCTTTTGAAAAGGGGTAAAGTTCCATCCAAAATGTTTAGAAATCATCTATTTTTCTCCCTCCACAAGGGATTGATAACTTAATGCTCCTCGCTTTTCTTTTTGTTTTGTTTCATGACTAGGCGCAGTTAATTCAAGAAAGTTTAAGCCGGATTCTTCGCTTGTTTGAATCAATTCTTCAGATGCTGCTTTTTCATGTTTTGGCCGTGAAAGATTCAAGGGAATGGCACTCTCAAATTGTTTTCCGTCAAACCAAACTTCTAATTTTTCTAGATCATTAGGATTAAAACGAATCGTGATGTATTCTCCGACAAGCTGCGATTCCACCTCATACTTGTTCCCCTGAAAGGAAATACAACCGGTTTTATCCACCTTTCGTTCCTCTTCCCAATAAAATGCCTTTTTTAATTCATCAAAGGAAACAGAAACCGTAGGTTGCTCACATTCTTCCCATCTTTGTTTTGGTGTCTGTTTTGTTTCACCATGCTTTCGCTCATGGTAAATAGATTCTTTCCAAATATGAAAATAGCGATTTAACTGCTCTATAGATTGAATCCTTCCAGATTCTATTAAGTCATAAGCCTCCGGCTTAAATGATGAATCTACAAATTGAAAGAATCGCTCAATTTTCCCACGCCCCTGGGGCCTTCTCGGGGTTGAATGTGAAAGCTTAATCCCCAATCTTGCACAGGTAGTTTCTAATGCCTTTGCTCGATAAATTGCTCCATTGTCGACATAGATTTGCTCGGGCTTTCCGTGGCTCATTATGGCTTTAAATAAACAGTCCTCTAACTGTGCCCCTTTTTCATCAAAATAGAACTGCCCATGCACGATATGCCTAGAATAATCATCAATAAATGCAAATAGTTTTGCTACTCGCTTTTTGCTTGAGTCCTTCGGATCCGGTAAATAAAGAGTGTGCTGCACATCGCCTTGCCAACAAGCGTTCCGATAAGGAAATTCAAATCGGCGAAATTGCCTTCCTTTTGGTGACTTTTGTAATTTCTTTCGGGTAATTCCTGCTTTGCGCAACTGTTTAGATAATGTACTTTCTGAAATAGATCCTGGCTCTATTACTTCTGCCAATTCCATGATTCGAATAATCTGTTGAACGGAGCGCTCTGGACGCTCTGTTTTCAATAGTATGGCTTGTTCAAGCACATCGTTTGAAACAGCTCTCGGAGCGTATCCGCCCCGTTTAGATGGTTTCAAAGCTTCGAATCCACCTTTACGATAAAGTTGCAGGTAGCGTTCTAATGTACGGATCCCGACTTTTTGCAACTCCCCATATGGATTAAGATGCTCACTCTCTGCAATATTCCGAAGCCTTTGTGCCTGCTCTCCATTTGGAAGCTCTCTTGTTACGATTTCGGCAATTAGGCCGAAACGGTATAAAGCAATATCATTTCTTAACTTTTCATCCATTAAAAACTCTCCTTTTCATAATTAAAATTCTTATATGTTCCATTTAATAATGATTACAAATAGAAAGGGAGAGTACAGATTTTGTGGGAACATTAGTTTCGAATAGGGGAAATGAGCTAAAATTACCCCGAAGGGGTGGAAAATAAGGTTCGGAAAGGAATATGGCAAAACAGTGGGAATGGGCAATAATGGATTTGGAGGTTTATATTCTATGGATTAGTTGATTTATCCATTTGAAGAAGCCACAGAAAGGGTAAGGGGCACTGGGATGAAATATTTTCCATGCCAATGGTAAGAGGAATATAAGTGCTTGTTCATCTGTTAATGGTTTTATAGCTTGAAAATCAAACGCAATTGGATGATTCTCAACTATATTTGAAAGGAGAAAATTTATCAGTTTGCTTTTTTTATTCTTCCAAATCCCATCCCATTTTTTAACCGTCTTATAACTGATGCCCCCAATTACATTTGTAGAAATATACGTTTGAATTTGGTTATAACTTTTTCCTTTTGCATACCGTAAAAGCCATGCTTTTTGAAGAATTTCCTCACTATGCACATGGTATCGAAAAAGAAAATCAGGCAATAAAGAAAATGTCTTTCCACAGGCAGGGCAAAGCCAGCGATAAATAGGGATTTTTATAATTTTATTTCTAGTTACGACTGATCGATAGTAGCGGCCATGTCTGTATAATTTCCTTTGACAGTCAGTGCAACCCTCCTCACATATCGGAGGTACATCCTGGTAAAGCCGTAGGTAGCCCTTGACTGTCTTACCAAGATATCTTACTCTATTCATAGTTTATTAGTTCAATCTGCCTCGAAGATACTGCAATCTCTTCGGGGTATTTTTTTGTCCTCCTCCCGCCAGGGAATTATTTGTATTTTTACATTGTCGCATAATATTCTCTAATTGTACCGACATAAAATTTTCCTAAAACAATAAAAAACACTGCCATTGAAAGTGGCAGTGGACAATTATTCGGTAACACAAGGACCACTTCCCATTTTTAATAGAAACCTAACCTGTAAAACCCAAAACTCTTGAACAATAAATTATCAGTTCATCATCAAGTAAACCAATAACCCTAAAAGACAAATACTAAAAAAGGTAGAAATCCCAAAGTGCACCTTATTTGTCTTTACCATCCCCAGCAGCAATTCCTTTTGCTCCTTTTCCACACGAGTTACTTCCCCGACAACCACTTCTTTATTTTGGCTAAGCAGTTTGTTCATTTCTCGAAAAGCCGCAATCATTCCTTTTTGTCCCTTTTCTTGTTGTTGTTTCAACTCTGCCAAACTAGCATTTACATTTAATAATGATTGTTCAAGCTGCTGCTGCTTTGACTCGATGTTTTTAGTAGTAGTTGAAAATAACTCCAATTTGCTTTCAACGATATCTTGGATAAGCTTTAATTGGGTATTCGACTGATCTAAGCTAGACGATGCTCTCTTTATATCAGTTTGAAATTCTTCAATTAACTTTAGGTAGTCAGATGCCTTTTTGACACTTTCTATTTCATTGCCGAGATCAATTATATAGGTTTCAAGTTGGTCGATTTGGTCTATGTTTCCCATGGGTAACCTCCGTATGAATGTTCTCTTATTTTCGAATGAAGTGTTTTAATCATGCTACCGTAACTAAATTGGTCATCGAGGTGCAAATGGATTTGCTTTAGGTCATCCATCAGATTAAAGCCATTTGAAATTAGAAATTTACTTAGTTGATTGCACTGCCCAATAGTTAAAAAGTCAACTGCAGTTTTAAGGATAGAAATTAGCATTCCTTTGCGAAGTTCTTCCCCTAAACTTGCAATTTTCTTAATGGCGTATTTCAGTTCTTCACGACTGTAAACTGAGTCAAATTCATCAATGGCTAAACTAATAAAACCATTAATCAAATATAGGCTAATGTCGTTATTGTTTCTATCAATGAAATGATTGATTATAGGCTTTAATTTTCTGAAAACGCTTAAGTGGCACCGTGTTTTACATTCACCATCTTCATGTGTATAAAGGATCTTATACCAACTTTTAAGTCTATCATCATCTTTAGTACTCTTAAGAAAAGAAATAACTTCATTCCTTATCATTCTATTATTATTACCTTTAGACTGGGAATTTTTAATCCTAAATCGCTTATTTAATAGAATTTGGTCTATATTATTTTCCGGGACATTTGGTATTATTGGATACATCCACTTAATATATTTTAAATCTTCTCTTCTAGAAGATCTTTCGTCTAAGTATCTATCCACTGATGTTACAGGGTGATTAACATTATAACCTTTTCCTGGTATATTACTTTCCATTTTATCCTGTAGAAACTTTTCTAATGATATTCCAAGATCGATAGCATAATATTCTTTCTTACTTCTTATTTCAATTAGAAATATCGTTTTAAATCGTTCGATTCCAAATTTTAGTATCTCCTTATGAAAATAACTTGTCTTATAGTCCTTTGCCGATTTATGTTGTTCAAGTCGTAATTTAATATTTCTAGTTTGTCCTACATAGAGTTTACAGTTTTGTAAATTCATAATTACATAAACATAATGTTTTTCCGAATTCCCATTATACTTTCCAAACATATATACTTTTAATTTATTGGAGCTTTTGTATTCAAAATCATAGCTTTCTAAATAGGTTTCAATTGTGTTCTTAAGATTGTTCAGGATTTCAACATGCATATTCATTGAAAAACCACCACTTTAATTTACTTTAATTATGAATAGGAGAGAACCTTTATTTCTTAAGGTGGAATATATTAGATTACTTACAACGTCCCAAAATAGGCAATTGTTCTTGCTCAATCTATTGTAAAATACCCATAAAACAATTAATTTATAACTATATTATAATATTAAAGTATTATGGTAAGAAAGGCATAATTTTACAGTGATGATTAACTAAAAAGGTTCCGTTCACCAAGCTATAAATGTGGTAATTGGAACCTAATAGAAGAAAAGGGATTAACCCATAAATTATTTGATTTTATTATTTAAGAGACCTATTATAACTAGTAATTATCAGTTTTAGTAGAAACTACAGGATATCATCAAAAACCGAAACCGGCTTCCGTGCTTCCTCAATTAGCCCTTCCAATAATGCTGATGGAGTGTCTTGGTAGAAGACTTTTACCTCCTGCTGAGCTCTTGTTAAAAGGACATACAACAACCTTGCGTGCAAATCATCCTGTGGGAAACTTTCTTCATTTACATTACAAAGGATTACCGCATCAAATTCCATTCCTTTGGAGTAATATGAGGTTAGCACTGTTATTGATTTATTGGTGATTTCATCTTCGGGACTGATATAAACGATGTCACGATAGTATTCTTGACTAAGATATTCCGCTAATTTCTTAGCCCTTTTTTCGTCCTTATGGATAATGGCAATTCTTTTATACTTTTTTCTCCAAACTTTCAATGTTTGGACTATATTGTCCAACAAATCCTTTCCAGAGTGGACTTCTGCAAAGGTAACTTTTTCTCCTCTTCGATTTAGAGGAATGATTGAGTTATGAAGCAGCCCATATTGGTTAGTTAAGACCTTATTCGCAACTTCAATAATTTCAAAAGTTGATCGATAACTTGTATCGAGAGTCAAAACCATTTCCTTATTCCCTTCAAATAATGCATTATTAATTAGGGACCAATCATATTGGCCATATTCCATAAAGATTGATTGGTCTTTGTCACCAAGAATAGTCATGGTTTTCGTTATTTTCTTTAAGGCTGCGTAATGGACAAAACTTAAATCTTGACCCTCATCAACTACAATATGTGAAAAATATTCAGGTTTATCATACATTATTAAATAGATATAAAATAATGGGGCCAAATCAAAATAGGATAAGTTCTTTAAGGTATAATTTTTAAACAATACAGGAATATTCGGTCCAAGTTCGTGTTCAAAGGCGTTAAGAACCTCAAAGGATAATACCTGTTTATAGACAGATAATAAATCAGGTCCTTTCACACTATCCTTCCAGGCTGTGATACCAGTTGTAACCTCCTGTCGAACTTTCTTAATTTTATAGTCTGCGATCCCATCCATTTTTTTGACTAAATTAAGGTAGTCACTCTGATTTAAACCGCCATCTTTCATAAAGGTTTTCACAACAAAATCGTATTGCTCTTGAATTTCTTTTATTTTTGCATCTGCTATTCGACGATAATGATTGTCAACATGCTGTTGAAAGCGCTCCACTTTTTTGGTGAATGGTAAATATTTATATCCATTATAAACGGTCAATAATTCTTCCTTGGATAAATACTCATTTAAGATGGTAACTGGCTGAATACGACTCTCGTACTGGTCCTTTAATTCATTTATAAAAATATCCAAAATGAGTACAAAGGTCTCTGAACCTTTAAACTCTATTATTTGTTTAGTTTCATTTTTCCTATTAAATAGCACTTCTTCAAAATAGGTATTGTAAGCTAAATCAATCTTTTCTTTTAATACTGGTTGTAAATATTGGTACATCATTTGTTGAACAGTGGACTGTCTAATTCCTTCCAAATTTAAATTTGGCAATAAATCCTGTACTGAACTAATAAATAAATTGGACGGACCAAGGATCAAAACGTCAGACGGTTTAATATTTTTATTATTATAAAGCAGGTAGGACAAACGGTGTAAGGCGATGGATGATTTTCCAGAACCTGCAACTCCCTGGATAATAACATTGCGATCAATCGGTTGTCGAATTGCTTTATCCTGTTCTTTTTGTATTGTGGCAATTATTTCTTTTAAATAGCCGGTTGTTTCGCTATTTTCAATGATTTCCCTTAAAAAGTCATCAGTTATGGTTAATTCCTCACCTTTTTCAGTTATAGTTACATTAAGGTTTTCGTTAAGTTTATCTGAGACCTGTTGAATGATTTTAATAATTTTTTGATCCTTAATCGTGAATTCTTTCTTTTTAAGAACATCTACTGAATGATTAATATTCCTTTTTGCTTTTTCGTCATGGAATGAATAAGACTGTCTCGGTTGCTCTGGAGTAAAATTATAGAATACAGAGGCAATCGGCATTCTCCAATCAACTACCACAACATTTTCGTTTTGGTCACGAACCCCTTGTTTACCAATATAAAAAGTTTCTTTCCCCTCATCATCGGAAGTAATATCAAATCGCCCAAAGTAGGGCTCCTTTTCTGCTCTTCTTAATAATTCCCTGTCCAGTTTCCCTCTCCGATAAGCAATCTCATCACCTGTATCATTGATTCCTCTTTTAAAATTCCCCTTTTGCCTTTCTAATAACTCCCAAACAAAATAGGATTGGTCTTTAATTTTTTTTATTGTGGTATCAAGGATTTTTTGTTCATTATTCAAATCTTCTGAATTCATTTTTAATGACTCCCTTAAAATCTATATCGTTATAATTTTATTTTAACAGTTTTTTGGAAGTCATGAAACATGGTAAATTATATTAGCAAAAAATTTATTTGAAAATTATGTATAAATAAATTTAGGTATGAGATTTATATACTTTAAACAAGAATAAAGAGGTAAAAAATAAAAGCCATACATCATTTTTTGATAGATGTATGGCAATTTTACTAATATTAATCTTTTATTTATGATAATGCATTTGGATCTGACTTCTACACAGTATCATGTATAATTTAAAATCCACCTAAGATTAATTCCCCTTTATCAACTAATCTTATATATTTTTTACTATTTACACTTATGACTTTTTGAACTTTGGCACATTTTATTTTGTAGTATAACCTGTTAACAAATTTTTTAATAGAACTTCTCAATTTTTTTTGGTTTACTTCACTCACATTTTATTCAATAAATGATAGAATTCTGCGTCAAAAAAATAAGTGATTTAAATCTATGAAATTTTAATTTCCTCACTACTCTTAATATTAAAAAGAGGATATTTTCTTTCAATTTCCCAATTAATTAAATCTTTGTACAAACTAGTCGTTTTAAAAAACTCAAAATTGTAACAAGCTCTTAGGACCGCTTCCATATCCTCTCTTCTATATCTATTTTTATAAACAAATAGTAAAGTGAATATACTTAATACATCGTGTCCATTACATATGATATATGGGTCAGTAGATATTTGACTTAAATCATCAATTCCATTAAATATTTTTAGCTTATTTATCCTTTTATTAAACGAGGATCTAATTAAAATATCAATTAATTTTTCAGTATCAATTGAAATACTTTTGGAATCAATAAAATCTTCATATGGTAAATCTCCAAAATTCAAATTCCAGTCAAATTTAATAGAACCCCACCTTAGATAACCAATAGGTAAAGCTAAATTAAATAAAAGGTTCAAAAGTGATAAAGAATGGTCTTTTTCTACTTTCGATACTAGAGTTTCGTTTGTATACTCATTTATCAGTCTATTAAAAGCGGGAGAATTTATCATTAATATTTCTAAATCATGCATATATGTGTTAAAAACATTTGAACTTTTATTCTTAATTCCTTCAAGTAAATCGAAATCATTATCTACAATACCTAAAATTCCTTCATATCTCATGCTTTCCAATTTTGTAATACCGTTAATTACATTATCTTTCCCATTTGCACTTATTAGATAGCAACTTGTATTGTCAATAAAATTTTTAAATAGTCTTTTATCAGTTTCTCCTTCCGTTAATAGGATAGAAAACATTTTATTTACATTTCTAATTTGCCTAATCTCATTTAGAAAATAATGTGGACTTATAGAATTTCTTAAACTGTGGCCTACCTTTTTCATAAATCTTCACCTACTAATTCAACAGCTAAATCCCACTGGTCGTCAATTATAGAAGGCGAATGAGTTGCAATGACTGCATGAAATCCATTAATTTTAGCTATTCGTTTTATATCATCAATAAATTTTCTTTGCCAAGCTACGTGTAATGACAATTCTGGTTCATCAATTAAAACAAATGAATTCTTTTGAACTCTAAATAATAATTCATAAAAAAGGACTAATTCGTGTTGCTCCCCTGAGGATAAGTCTGATGGAGAAATAAAATTCTCAGAGGCGCCTCTAAATAAAAAGCCCTCACTTTTATCAATAATTAACGTTTTGTACAAAAACCGATCGTTTATTATATCCCTTAATATCTCTATCTTACTTAAAAGATCGTCTAAAACCTGTAATTTTTCAAGTTCATCCTGAGCATGTACTGCTAATACTGTTCTTACAATATCGTCTGTTTGTTTAGGTAGCAGTGCTTGACCATCTGTTTCAAAGTCCTCATACAGACCTGCATTTATTAATCTATTTCTCTTGGTTTCTACTTGCTTTTGTAGCTTAATAAGTTCTTCTTCTGTATATCTATATTCATTTAACTTATCAATGAGTCTTAGTGGATATGACCTATCAAGGTTTTGTGTGATTTTATTTTGTTCATTTATACTATCTGAAATAATAGACTTTATATTTTCTGAGTATAGGTCAACAGTAGATATAAAACTATAAAGGTTTTCCCCATAGTCTTCATTTAAATCGACAGGGACGTTATTTAATCTTTTTGTATCGATATAATGTACTCTAATATTATGTAAAAACTCTAAAAGTGATGAATCAATCTGTTCCTCAGCCTCAAATTCATTAAATACTCTTTTCTTTAACTCATTTTTATATACTTTAAAAACATCCTCAAGACTTAATACTTCCCGAGTAACTCTATTCCTCCACATATTAGGACCAAGTCTAAAAAGCTCTGGCAATAATCTACCCATTTGTTGTGGTTTGATTGCCCTTACCATTTCATTATAATCTGGATAATTTAATATAAAATTGCAAGAAACATCATTTTGTTCCACTAACCTAATGTCTAAACTTATTATTTTTTTTGTAAAGATATTTTGTTTGTGAGCAGGATCGACCAGTTTTTCAATTTGCTCTTCTTTACTATATTCAGATTTACTAACGATTAATTTCGTTCCACTTTCGAAAATAATACAAAACTCAGAAAAGTGGACATCTGAAAAATATTTAAAATTGATATTAAACACAGCTTGTAGCATTTTAAGCATGGTTGTTTTTCCAAAACCATTAGGGCCAAGAACTATTGTTACTCCCTCTTTAATTTTTAAATTTAGTTTATGATTAAAGATACCGAATAAATTAGTTACAGAAATTTCTACTATTTGCATATTTTCCTCCTTTTATTTACCATTGGGAATTTCTAAGATATAATACAAATTTCGCCAATAATTGCTTTTATTCCTTCTTATAAAATCTAAAAAAATATTTTTAAATAAAAAAATAAAGCAAAACAAAAGATTAATAAGTGCTCTTTTGTTTTGCTAGTAAATTTTATAAATAATTTTTATTAATAGTCCTTGCAATTATTTCCGACATTAACGGTGGTACAGCATTACCCACTTGTACAAATTGTGCCGTCCTCGGACCTTCAAAGAAGAAATTATCTGGGAAGGTTTGAATTCTTGCAGCTTCTCTCACTGTTAGAGATCTAGCCTGATTAATATCGAAATGAATATTATAATGACCGTCCTTTGAAATGTGCGCAACGACAGTATGTGGAATTTGATTATCAGGATGAACTTTAAACTTGTCCTTAAAAACATGCTCATTCTTATGTGTTTTAAGTTCTATTGGTAAATCCGGATAGCTAAGTCTTTCACCATTTTTTGTTTTATTGATTGCGATTCTATAAATCTCCCTATCTCTTTCTTGAATAGGGCGCGCCTGATGATTTAAAACACCAATAGAATCCTTACGCATCAACGTTTGAAATGTCGTTAATTCATTTTTATCATATTGCTGAAGTCCATCCACTCCCTGCCCTGGTAGCAGAAAAGGCAAATCAGAAAGAACGTTCCGGGTGTTAATCTCATGACCCCACTCCATTTTTTCATTCCAGAAATCAGGATACTGTAGATTTAGACCTTTTTTGAAACCAAATAATAGTACACGCTTCCTAGTTTGTGGTATCCCAAAATCAGCAAAATTCAAGACGTTTGCTAAATCTCCTGATTTATTCCCTGATAGAATGGTATAGCCAATCCTATCAAATTGTTCTTGGATTTCCTCAAAAACTTTCCCTTTTTTGGCTGAAAGAATACCAGGTACGTTCTCAAAAACAAACATTTTTGGCGAGAATTCCTTAACAATACGAAGATAATAATAGAATAAGAAATTTCGATTGTCTTTTTCAGCATCTAAACCCATCCTGCCTCTTCCAACAAGGGAATACGCTTGACAAGGCGGCCCGCCAATGATTAACGAAACAGTGTTTTCATTATTATATTTCAGACTGTCCTCAATTAACGAAATTACTTCCTTTGATGAAGTGGCTTCCTGATCATTTGCAGGGTTCCCAAACTTCTTATTAAGAATCTCAATATCTAATTTTTCTCTTAGATAATCATACTTCTTAAATATAACTTCTCTATCCTGTCCAATTTGTCTATACGTCTTTTTATTGGATAAATATTTATAATACAAATCTAAATCCTTATTCTTTTTCAATTCATGATATATGAATCTGGTTTTAAGTGTTTCAGTTGCCCAACGATCTTTTTCAACCTGGGCGACTATTTTAAAACCTTCTTTATGAAAACCCTCGCTGAGGCCGCCGGCTCCTGAAAAAAGATCGATTATTACCACTTTGCATCTCTCCTGATTTAACCCTATCTATTTTATAACTTTTTGAAATAACCTTGGTTTTTCAAGTCTTCAAAGATTTGAGTTAATGCTGTTACTTTTTTTCCTGAAATTAGAGTACCAAGTTCAAGATTATTTACTATACCATTATAAGAAAGATTAGCTGATGACACAAATGCTTTTTGATAGTCAACTGTCAATACCTTGGCATGCAGAGATGAAAAGTCTTTTCCTTGATATGTATAAATATTTAGCAGATGATCTTTATTTTTAATCTGGTTTAAAAACTGGCTGACACGTTGATTATCATCAACATATAAATCAACTTGTACACCATTACTATTTTTTGCTAAAACTAGATCAAAAATATCAGTAAAGTATTCTGAAATGGCATATCCAGTAATAAGAATATGAGATTTAGCCTCGGTTAAAAGCTGTCTTACAACTCCAACCGTCTTTCGGACATTAGGGACAGCAATCGGAAGGGTTCCTACAATATCAACCTTGTCTTGACTGTACTTAGTGGTTAATAGCTTTATTAAAACTAAAAGATTCCCTAACTCTTCCTTTGACAGTGAAGGGAATAAAGAAAGGAGCAAGGGAAAATCCTTGCTCATACTATTTTTCCTTCCTTCAATAATAGAACTGTATAGTTCCATATCAGTCATTTCATATGACTTAAGTTCGGCCTCTACTTCGTTTAGGATTAAATAAAATTTAGACAATAAAACGTTATCCATTATTAGATAAACCCTTCAAAAAATGGTTTAATTTCGGAGTCCATTGTTCTCACCACTAGCGAACGATCAAGGAATCGGTTCCCTGTTTCACAAGAGGTTTCTGCAACCATTGAACAAGCAAAGCAGGCACACCCATTTAAATGATTTTCTTCAGAAGGTTCGAGATTTGCACAGTGGGGATCACTGGCACAAAATACCGCATCCTGAAGAGCAGCAAATAACGTTTTACGAATATTTGCTGTGCCCCCCATTTCCACCAAGCCTCCCAAAGAACCTTCTTGATCTGTACTTCCTGTATACAATAGAATCCCGGCCATATTCTCGTTCCAGTAAATGCGCTCCTTTATTGCAACGGAAGAATAACCTGATTGTAGGGAGAGTTGCTTTATTAAAAGGTGGGACAAAGTATGCATCATAACATATACAGCATCCCTAACACCAGTGACTTCCCATCCTTTACTTGTAATCCACTCTTTATACAACCGAGAAAATTGCGCAGATTTACTTTCAAGTATTTTACTGTTATCAGACAACCAACTTATTATTGAATCCCTATTAAATTCCAGGAATATACCTTCTCCAAATACCTCTACTGCCGGAAGCCAATTTTCCTCCATTCCAGATCCTAACCAAACAATATTCTTAGGTGAATTTACTTCTGGTTCTGGATTCTCATTTCGCATGAAACCTAATAAAACCAAGATTTCCTTAAGTCGATGCGCCTTTATTATTCGAGTGAAATAAGGTTTTAAATCATTAGGAACTTCCTGATTCTCCGCTTCAAAATCTTTAAGTTTTTTCCTGCCAGTAAAATCTGTAAAGGCTGCATATTCAATTTCCTTAATATTTTGGTAATTGTCCACATCTTCCGGAGGTGCATTATTATACTTTTCCCAAGCATGAAGAAATTTTTCAAAAGTACTGAATACTCCAGATAACTTTCTGTTGTAATATTTTTTCAGACCCATCATTCCATAATCTTCTTCGTGTGCAAGAATCTCTTCTTCCTGCTCTATTAATTCATTAGGAGTTTCATCATCTTTTTCTGGAATTGAGATAGCACTCCTAAGAGCAGGAAAATAAACATTCGATGCTCCACGCTGCAATGGAATAATTGGTGACTCACAATATCCACTTTTACTAAGTTGGTGAGGATGATGACCAGTACAAGCATAATCATTAAACGAACTTGCTTGGGTAGCACCATTCATAGATTGAAATGCCCCACATTCACATTTTACTCCCAATGAAGCAAGACTGGATGTATTACCTGAACTTGTCATATAAAGTTTACCCTTACATGAAGTTTCTTGTTTCTCATGCGCCCACCAACGCCATGGAAAATCATCAAGATGGTTATTATCCCGGCATGAAACAACAAATCTTGCTGGATATGCCTTCCAATCACAATCAGGACATTTTGGTCCTTCATCCAAATATGTCTCAAGCTGAAATTTATCCCTTATATTAAACAAACGACGACAATTATTATTACTACATACGTGATAATATGGGAAAGGAATAGCAGGTAAATCCTCCCAACCTTTATCAGGTATCTTTTTGAAATATGATTTCTTTAAAAACTGGGACAACCGCTTATCAAAGATTTTTTCCCTAGCTTTATCCCAATACTTTATATCAAGAACCATTAGAGAATCCTTAACTGAATCAAGGATTGCCCCCGGGCCAAAAGTGGTTATTAACTGTCCTGGTCTTACCTCTCCCACCTGATTTTTACTCATTCTTTTTCCCACCCTTCATATAAGTATAACCTAGAGCTGCCTTCGATTTGTCTCATCGAGTCTAGTGTGGGCCTTTCATGTACAGAAAGTTCCTTTTCCGAGTATCTACGTAAAAGCCTATTTTGTGTTTGGTACTTTGCTTTTTTGCTCATCGTACTAAAATAATAAACAAGATTTTTTTCTAAACTACTCGTAGCTATCCATTCGTCTAAGAATTCATCCAAATCCGCAAGAGTCCCATCGATATTTTTCGGTTCAACAATACTTACCCGGTTTCGGATTATAGACTTAATAGCACTTAAGTCAACAGTCCCGATATTCTTAGCCCCTTCATTTTGGGCAAGCTCTTTTTCCCTCATTCTTGCGAGAGCCACCGTAATGGCATGCAAGACCCTATCGCGAGCACGGGAAGCGTATGGAGTAGCAGTGGTTCCCTCTACATAATAATAAAGCCGGCTATGGTAGCCTTTAAAATTTTGATAATGAGACATATCACGTGGCCGATAAGGATTATAAACGGTAATAACCAGTCCTGGTTTACTTCTACCTACCCGGCTAGAAGCTTGGATATATTCTGATGTTTGTTTTGGTTGACCAGTAACAACCATCAAACCCAAACGGTCAACATCCATTCCTACTGAAATCATATTAGTAGCAATGACAACATCATATTCGTTATTGCCTGTTTCTTTTTCAAGTAATTCTAATACCTTGGGAATTTTATAGGATGGGACACGTGCTGTTAGTTCATCATCCCGATTGATATATCTTTGTCTTTCATACCCATATTTCTTTTGAAGGGTTTGGATCCGTTTTCTAATGTCATCGTCCAGTAAACGTTTTGCACCACCAAGTTCCCGTATACTATTAAAATAACCAATTAACGTTCTATATGGATCCACATACTTTGCTAATTTTTCATCCTTTAATAAATTTTCTGTTGTTTGAAGGAGAACTGCATAAATACGAAGCAATACAGTCTTCATCGATTGACCGGATACGCAAATACCACTATATAACCGGAAAGGATATTCCTCTACACTAACCTCTCTTCCGAAAAAGGAATCCTCGATTTCTAGTCCTGCCGGAGGGAATTGTTGCATCGTCTTTCTTCCAAACACACGCTCTATTTGTTTATCCGCGTTTTTAATTGTAGCGGTGGCAGCTATGTACTTAGGTTTCAATAGGCGCCCATCCTCTTCCTTAACCGTACATAGCTCCTCAATTACTGTCTCATATCCACCATAAATTGTCCCTAAAGGTCCAGTTATTAAGTGAAGCTCATCTTGAATAATAAGCTCTGGCGGGTAAAATGGCCTCATTTTAGATACACTTGCTCTAGGATTATTATGGTAAGCGGCATGCTTTTCTCCTTCGGCAATAAACCCACACTTTTCACAATGTCTATCCACTTTTCCAAAAAGTGTTCCAGTTATCTCATCCCATGGAAGACGAGCAAATTTATCTACAGTTGATATGATAACTGACGGAACCCTACGATATATTTCTTCATCTATCAAATAAACAGGAATATGATTCCTTGAGAAAAAGCAGGATGAATTAGTACAATAAATATCTAAACCTGTTTTTTCTGTTTTTGTATTTCTGTCTGGTAAAAACTTAAAATCAGGTTCCTTCGTACCACAGCATGGACATTCAAGGAGCTGCTTTTCAATATTTTTGTACATATTTTTTACTTCGTATGGTTTTCTATAGTATGTCTCCTGTAAATCACTTAATTTATTTGCGGTGACTTGTCCACCAACCCAAAAACCAACAGCAAATTCAGCCTGTCCAAATTGAAAGGTACGATCATTTGCCCTTAAAAATTCCGCAGCACAAATGACCCTCATCAATCGGTCTCTTTGCTGGGTAGTCAAAAGCCTTAAGGTATAGCGAAGAAAAATAGTGACTCCACCATCTCGCTCATATTTTTGATCTTCCGGAGCAAGAAGTCTTCTATATCCAAGCAAAAATGAGATTATACCTAAGTACGCTTCCGTCTTCCCTCCACCTGTAGGGAACCATAATAGGTCTACAATGGACCGATCTTCCGATTTAGGATTTACTACTCCCTCTAAATTCAATAGAATGAATGCCAATTGGAAAGGCCGCCAACTAAAGTTTTCCTTCTTTAATTCAGCCTCCAATGTTGTGCTTCCATTTTTCTTAGAGTAGTTTTTCATTGATATTTGTGTGTGCATGACTTGATTCATAAAAATAAAGGCACGAAAAACTTTATCATCTTCCAATAACCGAATGCCAGCGCGAATACGATTTAGTACTTTCCAGCACTCGACTACACTCATTTCTGCGGATTCAGTATCCTCAACTTTATCAACTGGAAGTTTCTTTATCCAATTTTCATATCGATTTGCAAGATTGTTCAATTTTTCTATTACTTTTCGTTTGTCCTTCTCTTCTGAAAACCTTTTAATGGAGAAGAATCCCTCAGGTAATTCCCCCAATTCCTCATCCTTAGGAAGTTCTGTGCTCATGCTGCCAACTTCATGAGTCGGGATAAACTCAGATTTAATTTTACCCGCAAAAATATCGTCATAATTATTCCAAGATGCAGCACAGCCAAATCCCTTTGCAAAAACCGGTTTATGGCGATATAAGAACTCCTCAAACTTACTTGAATCCTTTCTAGCATAGTTTTCGGCAAGAAAGATTCTTTCCCCGGATTCATCGAACACTTCCATTTCACACTGAAACATGCCATTATTACTGTTCTTATCAACGGTTCTATTGCTTAAAAATACAGATACTAGATAATTGTCTGTATCTTTCACTTTTCGTTTATTAACCACAATATATACGTTTTCGGAAACTTCAACCTCATATTTATCCTCTATTTTACCAATATTAATTGGTTCAACATCTGACTGGATATTACGTACCCAGACATTGATATCCTTCTGTTTTTCATCATCAAACCTTTTGGATTTGACGTACTTACCCCAAGCATACTTTATATTAAAACTTTTTGTTGATTCTTTTATGTAAAATCTTATCCCCATGGAAGATTGCTGCTTAAACGTCTTATTTTTAGTTTCCACTGCTCCTTCTTCAGATGATTCTTCTGGATCATCTGACACCGCTTCCAAACCTTCATCTAATAATTCATCATCTGGCTTTTCCACCTCGGATTCAAGAGGAAAAAGAATACCGGTTAAATAAGCTTGTGATGGCGGCTCGGTAATTACATCATCCTTGATATGCTCTGGGCCAATTAAATCACGTTTTAAATCTTCCAGCATTTTCTGTCGAACAAGCTTGTAGGTTTCTCTACTCAAATTTAATCACTTCCATTTAACTTTTAATTTCAAAAATGAAACTTCTATTCAGCATTATTATTATACCATAATTATCCTATTGAATATTTCAAAAAAGGATTTAGTTGGAAATAAAAAAATGTGGCTCACGTTTTACGTAAGCCACATACGAAAGTCAATAAACCAATTATTTAATTTTTGCCAATACTTTTTCAAACTTTTGATAATTCACATTCACCCCATCATCCAGGTCAATGCTTATTTGTGCATTGGCATATTCAGCCAGTTTTTTATCAAACTCAAGAAGTTCATCCAGACGCTTTTGAAAATCTGTCTTTCGTTTTTCTAATTCCCGTTTTTCTGTTGCACTTAAGTTAGGATTGACTATTCTGGCATCAACAGCTGAAATCTCATAATGATACTTTGCCTGAATTTCCTGTAAATGTTCAAACCGAATAGTTGCCATCGTGTCAGGCTGATATCGATGCATGTAGATTAAAGTCCTTAACCCCTTTTGTTTACCTGAATCCACCAGCCAATAAATTGGGCGTTTTTGATAAACTTGACAATGATCCTTAAAAAATTCATCAAGAAAATATCTCCGTAACCGTTCTTCAGGGGACTCATTTTGCTTTAGCTCCAATGAACCAGCTAACCACTCTAAATTTTTTTCTACTGAATCATAACCAAATACGCTTGACAAAAATTCTCTCAAACGAACAATAATATCATCCTCAAAAAATTGTTCATCTGTAAATTGTATTAATCCATGTTTACTTGGATAGAACGATTTATATTTTGTCCAATCCCAATTACCACCAGCAAAAGCAATTCCATCAAAATCCAAAGAGTAGCGACCAAGCACACATCCTATAAAGTAAGATAAAAAGGATTTAGTATCATTAATACGGTCAGCTTTCAGTGTGGTAATTTCATTATCCGGAACTTCAGGTAATAAGTCACTATGTAAATGGTACAAATTTATAAAAATCTGGTTTAGTTCTTCTTCATTTCTTTTAATTTGATCAAATTGTTTTGTTGTATAAGAAAGCCACTTTTCAAAGGTAGACGACAAAGAATCTGTTTTATTTTTTGAATATATAAATGGATGGGTTTTAAAATTCCATGAAACTTCGGACGCGTCCCAATCTTCCACCTCAATATTGATACAATTTATTGCTAACTCTTCAATTCTTCTCTTATTTGCCCCCACTTTAACAATAGGTAATGACTTTATGTTACCAACTTGAAAGTTTAAGGTTGGGTTTAAAATTGATAGGAATGTAAACGCAACTTTGCTACATAAGAATGATAATATTGTTAACATATCTTTTTTGTCCGGATATAGAGTAGGACCCCCTATATCAAAAATAAATCCGCTAGGGGTATACCTTCCTCCAAAATTCAAACTAATTAGAGACCAAGTTATACCTTCTTTGAAATAATAATTTATATTTTTTATTGTTCTAGTATAGCTTTTATATAACTTTGCTGCATAATTTTTTATCTCTTCCCCATTGTTCTCCCAATTAATAATATATGTCTGATTTCCATACCATTTTCTAAAGTCTCCACCCTTGTTATAAGGGAACCATTTTTTTGTACTATCTATAGCCTCTTGTGGACTTTTTACAGAAAAACCAATATTTTGATAATTGACTTCATACCATATTCTTAAAAACCGATCATTATCTGATGTTGCCAACCCTTGTCTTGGTTCTGCAATTTTATCAAGAGTTGGATTTTCTTGGAATGCTTTTATCATTTCATCAGATGCCCAATAAACAATAGGATTACCCGGAACATTAGCGAATTTGTTTAATGAAGAGAGATATAAATTCTTTTTCTTAAAGAACTCATCTATTTTATCCTTTACATTAAAATTTTCAGTCAATCTAAAATAGGTAGCAATATAACTAGTATTAGTGGTATTTCTTGCCACATATGCAGTGCTTTGTACTGTTTTTGTATTTAATTCAGGAAAAGTTCCAATTCCCAAATGTAACATGCTATAAATAAAACTGTTCCTTATAAATTTTTTCCTTAAATTTTCATAGGAACTTAAAAACATCCACGAATGTTGATTTATAGTTGCATAGAAACCATTCGGCTTTGTGAATATTTGTAAACGTTCTTTAAAGACAGCAAAAAGATCAGATTTAGAATCGGGAAAATTAACTTTTAAAAATTCACTTAAATCCTTTGACATACCTTTAGTACCCATATATGGGGGATTCGTTATTGAAATGTCAAATGATGAAACTAATAATTGGCTTTGAGTTAATAAGTGTCTTAAATCCTCTAAATGGTTAAATACTTCAAATGTCTCAACGGTTAACTGGGTATCTTCCAAATTGTCGATTCTCTCTATATATTTTTTATAATCATAAGACTCCATTTGCAACATTGTTCCATATAATTTACCATTATAAAAGGTCTCTAACATATGTTGTAGTTCTTCTTTTTCTTCATCATCTTTACTCAGTAATTCAATAATTCCTTCCTTATCCAGGTGATTTGATTCTTCAATTGAATAAATATTAAACTTAATTTTTTTACGTAAAATACTTCTTGACCTGCTCCTAGCTTTCATTATTAAAGAGAAAGTTGCTAATTGAGTTGCACGAGTATCAATATCTAAACCATATAAATTTTTCTCAAGTATTAATTTTGGAATATCGCTCACGGGATAACCAGCTTCTTCATACATTTGAAATAAAATATCAAATGAATAAACAAGGATATGACCAGATCCGACACATGGGTCAATAATAGTAATTTCTTCTATGCTAATGTTTTTATAGCCCATTTCCTTTAAGTGTTTTTTAACTACTTCTTCTTGAGCAGCAGGTTCAATGAAAAATTCCATGTTCTTTTTTAATGAAGATTCGGGATATGATTCCATCCAAAGTTGTCCTAAAGAGTTTTCGACCATATATTGTACAATCCACTTTGGAGTAAAAAGCTGCGTAGCCGCAGGTATATCATATTTTTCAATTTTTTTGTTTTTCTTTAGGTTAGCAAATACTTTATCTTTTGGTTCAGAATTATAAAACTGATACAACCATCCGATAACTTCTACTTCTAGAAAGCTTTCCGTTAATGCCTCATTTTTGGTAAGATTGCTGATGACCGATTCACTATCTAGTAAAAAGTCCGGAAGAAGCAATTCTGTATAGTCATTAATTTTCTCAAACAAAAATGGTAATATTTTGTTTAAAGCATTACATTGTGCAATGAAGAGTTTTCTATATGCTTCCTCTGTTCCACCTTGATTTAGCTTATCTTTTATATCCGGAATATCAACATCCAAGTCTACTGTTTCAAATAAAGTTAAAATATCAGGTTCAGATTTACCTGTTTTGCTCGAAAGTATATTAACACGACTTGGGAGGAAATCGTGGACTTCCATGTAGCGGATAGCAATGATTCTGTTGAACCAAGTATACGCAGCCTCTTCGATTAGTTGCTCGTATCCTTTTGTTTTTAATTGGGATGCCAGTGAATTAAAAGCAGTTTTCATTTGCCATGGGTAACCTGTACCATTTACAAAAACCTGACCAAACTTTTCTTCCATTTTTAAATCATTTTTTTCATCAATACCAAAAATCTTTGCACGTAAGGCAACTTTTTCAAGTAGGTCCCTCCGTGCAGAGACAGCGAAGTTTTTTAATTGAGTCTTGTTCATGCTTTACCTCCAATAATATGACCCGGTAGTTACTAAATGTACCATTGAAACCCAATCCTATCTTCCAGCTTTTTGTACCGTTATTTTATCTCCCTCAACCTCATAAAAATAAAGACTTTTCCAAATTGGTTTAAAATCCTCAAGAATTAGTTCGTCTATAAGCAGATCAATATTAGGTGTTACAATGATAAACCTTGTCTCACCATTTGCTTCTTCACTAATAAAGTCTGCTATCCCAAATGCAGGCTGCAATGCAATATTAATTCTTCCTTCATTTAACTCAAAGGATTCAATAAGATTATGATAAACTGATGGAATCACTCTCCGGTTATCTATACCACTAGGTACTAACCTAAATTGCACAAGCTTCTGGACTGGCTTTAGAAGTATCATTTTTTCTCTTTCAGTTTCTTCAAGTCGTTCTTGGCTTTTCTCTTCCAATTCCTGAATTTGAGTAAATGTTTGGTTGATTAATCCCGTATTTTTTCCATCGTAGTTCTCAGCTCGATAGCGTTCCAAACGTTCATTTAAAATGTTCATTTGCTCATTAAATGAATTACGAAGATAAACATTTCGTCGGTTTGTATACTCTTCTCTTTCCCGCTGAACTCCTCGAAGCATTTTACGTGCTCTTCTTATTCTCTCCGTCCCAAAAGACTGATCTAATTCAATACCAACTTTTATTATATCTAGGTTCGTACTGAATAAAAAATATGGAGATATTTCAAACCACGTTCCATCATTCAATTTACCAATCATTGCAAGTTGTTGCTCGAGAATTCGCCCTGTTCCATCAATAATGGTTACTCGATTTAATTCTAGATTCATTTCTTCATGTATTGGAAGTTTCGCCTCGAAAGAAGGAATAACCATCTGTTGTAACTTTCTTTCAGACAATTCCAAGGCTAATTTAAATAAAGGATGATCAGTATGAATCATTGGTGTAGTTTCAGTTTCCTTCCTTTCATTCAAGGTAAAGCGAATCGATTCTTGATTTGCAAGAATAATTTTATTTTTCCTCGCAAAATCCCGTAAATTTTTGGGAAAACGATCTATACGAACCAATGTCTCATCTTGAGAAAGTGAAATTCTTGTCCTTGTTTTTGATAGTGCTTCCAAGACAAACTTTCCATATGCACGTATCGGTAGACTTTTTATGGATAATTCATCAAATAAACGCTTTGCTCCAGGAAGGTCAAAGCTTCCCTGATCCAGTCGCTCCTTTGCTGCCATTTCCAATAGTCTCTTATGCTCTTGGGAGATTGATTTTTCCATTCGTTCAATAATATCATCTATATTCTGGCGTCCTTCAATAGCTTCTTCCATAATCGATGCCAAATCTGCTGATTGTTCTTCCAATACATCTCCAATGAAATCATATACTTGTTCTTGCCCCAAATCTTCACGCATTTGTTCCATTTTAGCCAACAAACGAGTTAAAACTTCCCCTTCAAGAGTGTTAACCGCAACAAGGTTGAATACAAACACTTCATTTTTCTGTCCAATTCGATGAATACGACCCATTCTTTGTTCAAGTCGATTCGGATTCCATGGAATATCATAGTTTATCATTTGATTACAGAACTGAAGATTTATTGATTCTCCGCCAGCATCAGTTGCCAACATAATCTGTACATTATTTCGAAACTTTTCTACTTCAGCTCTTCGCTGATCCATTGAGAAATGACCAACTATTTTGGCTATATGTGCTACCCTGGATTTTAGTCTCCGTTCTAAGTACAGTAGAGTGTCCTTAGATTCTGTAAAAATAAGAATCTTTTCATCTCTGGATAATAAACCTCCTGCTCCGAATAAGGTTCGTTCCAGTTCTAGAAATTTTCGTTCATTACCACTTTGTCTAATTTGACTAGCCTTTCGAATCAACCTGTCAAGAATATCAATTTCAAGTTGGAGTTCTGAAAAGTTAAAACTATTAATTTCCCCTTCAGCCTCTACCTCATAGGTTTCCTGCTCCTCCAAAATGCTATTTTCAAACTCATCCGCATTGAAGCCAGTTTGTTTCATACCTGACACTAAAGTTTCCTGAAGTCTTTCTTTTCTCCGGACCAGAGACAAATAAATTGCTTCAATGGAAGAACTAAGCCTTCTTTGCAATAACATCATAGTAAAGGCAACATTAGGTTTATTGTTCTGCTTAGCACGATTAAAATGTTCCCTTACATACTCGGTGACATCCTCATACAACTCTTTTTCTTCGCTGCTGAGTTCGAAACCTAGTGTTTTTGTCGTTCGCTCCGGAAAAATCGGTGTTCCATCGAAATTGACCATCGACTCTTTTAATCTTCGAATGATGTAAGGATTTGTTTTTTCATATAATGAATCACCCTTAGTTAACCGTGAAAAAATTTCATGGTCGATAAGACCCATTAAATGTTTGAAGTTTTCCTTATCTCCTTTATGGGGAGTTGCAGTAAGCAACAAACAATGTTCTGTATGGCGGAGAAGGGTTTCCCCTAACTGATACATTTTTGTCCGTTGCACCTTTCTTTTCTTTTGCCCGACTGTATAGGCTGCCATTTTATGAGCTTCATCAACAATGACCAAATCAAACTTTGAATTGACAATCATATTTTTGACATCTTCCCTAGTAGCCCAATACATTGAAGCAATTACTTGATCATTCACATCAAACGGATTCATATCGCCGGAATGATTCAGGAGAGATCTTTCGACAACTACAAAATCTTCATTAAATTTTTCCTTTAGCTCCTCCTGCCATTGCTTCACCACTAATGGAGGGGCAAGAATCAATGTTCTCTCTATGGCTTTTCTAGCCTTTAATTCACGGATCAGCATACCGGACATAATAGTTTTCCCAGCTCCAGGGTCATCCGCAAGTAAAAATCTTACTTGCGGAGATTGGAGCATCCGGCTGTATACTGCATCAATTTGATGGGGCAATGGAATCATTTTATTATTTCCACGTGCTCTTGATTTAGAGAATTGACTTTCAGACTCTAAAAAGTAATACTGCAATAAATGCTGGTAAAAGTTTTTTTCCTCATACGAGTTATCAATTTCGGAAAAATGCTCAACCACTCCGAGTTGGACACTTTCCAGATATTGAGCATAAAACTGATTTGAAACCTTACCAATCGCCTCGACTAAATACAAATCATTATCGATCAATTCACATTTCTTTATTTCAACCGTCTCTGGCCAGAATGGACCCTTAACCAACTCACCTATCCGGAGCATGCGCAGCACCTGCTTTTCTGACAAAAATTAATAAAGTGATTCATATAAGCGGAGAGTAAAGGTTTCTTCTTTATACCTTTTAACATTGTCTCCTTCCAACGATTCAAGTACCAAACTGCACGTATCGCCAATTTTGTAATATTTCTCAACCAAATTAAACGTTACATTCTGACTCCGTTCGTTGTTTTCACCTGTTAAACCAAAATGCAGAACTACCTCATTTGAAATACGTTCTCCTTCTTTGTAAAAAGCAGCTTTAACA
This sequence comes from Neobacillus sp. B24, assembly GCF_055381825.1. Taxonomy (NCBI): domain Bacteria; kingdom Bacillati; phylum Bacillota; class Bacilli; order Caryophanales; family Bacillaceae; genus Neobacillus; species Neobacillus sp. B24. The sequence goes on from NZ_AP035777.1 coordinate 3,182,664, forward strand.
TTTCGAGGGTTATATGCATCCCCAACACTTTGTTCTTGGTAAAAAGTTATTGGCACACGATAATTTGTAATATTTTTATCAATAACTGCCACTGAAATATCAACTGAGACTGCCTTTTCAATTTTCCTGTAATCGATTACTGGGATAACTACTTCCTGGGGCATGGCTCCACCATGGATAAACTGCAATCCTCCGCCCCCAATAAATCTATTTAGGCCTTTAGCAATGACTACGTCTGATTGATTCAATGGAGTCTGATTAATATTTAGTTTTATAGAGCCTTCCCTAGCACTTAAATGATTTCCTACAGAGAACCTCCTATTCCCGTCAACCCTGTTTCCCAAAGGCGTATCAATTTTCCCATAGTTCTCAATTTGTTTAAACTGAAATAAAAAGCCATGATCAGCCGTAATAAAGATTCTTTTAGCCTGGAGACTCGAAAGTCTTGTGACAGCTTTATCAAGTTCTGAAATGGCTTTTTCAACAGCATCGAATGTCTCTCGCTCTGTTTTCCTTGAATCCCCAATGGCATCGATAAAATCATGATATAGATATACAAGTCTTTTTCCTTTTAGCTTTTCATCTACTTCCTGTCTTTTCCATTGTAGTAATTCAATTAAATGAAAAACGGCTGTGTTTGGTTCCTTGCTTTGTAAAACCTTTTGCCGGTTTACCAAGCCATCTGTTGGCATGTTATCAGCAAAAATAGAACCATTATCCTTTAGATTCAGTACTTTATGCGGCAACAGAGAAGCCATACCTAGTTTTGTGTAGCTTGGAAGGGAAGCTATCATAGGTTCAACATCAGCTTTTCCATTTGTATGACGATTCAATTTTTCTTGAAGTTCCATTGCACATTCGTATCTAAACGCATCAGATATAATAACGAATATTTTGGTTGTCTCTTTTTCAAGTATTGGGTTTATGTATGTCTGGAAAAAAGATGTTTGCTTTTTGACTTTAGTGTTCCAAGAATGCTCTAGCCACTGGTTAGTTTCGTTTGCTAACTGTATTAGGAAATCATTTTCGTACCAATTAGTCAATATATTTGGCACGTTACCTAACCAGTCCCTGTGAATAACTTTTAAATAGCAATTTATGAAGTTTCTATAAGCTTTGTCAACCATATACCATTCATTAGCATACTGATCATAAATATCTGTTGTAATTTGAGAAATGATTCTTTTCTTCAAATTAGTAAGTTTAATTGCATGAAATAATGTACTGTAAAGAGCAGATACAGGGTTCTTCCTTCCCCAAAAAGATCTTAATCGTTTATTTATCCTATCCATCCATTCCTCTGACTCAACTAAGTCGTGTTCCAGTTCCTGTACACACTTTTCAATGATAAGCACATCTACAACTGGGACCGTGTAAATATCTTCAATCTCTTCAACAGTTTTGTTTCGAAGCACATGTTCTATAGAGTATCCATTTTCCCAATCCTTAAGGTATCCTTCAAGGATCGATGTCTCCTCTACATTAGAATTTAACCAATCCTCAATAAACAAAGCGCATAAATTAGGAGAAGACGAACTCCAATTTTCTTCCCACTCCCTAAAGCTCCATTCGATATTTTGCTTCAAATGTTGGTAGATAAAAACATTTAGTAATTGCTGTAATGAGTTGTGATTATTCTCCAGAAATACTCCAAAATACTGTTGAATTATTTCTAATGTCCGGTCCCAAGAATAAAATTTTATTATCTTCCCAACTAATTCATTTTTAGGGGTATTCAGCCCATTCAATAGTATGTTTTTTAGAATCAACCTTATTTCAGGTACTTTCGCACCAGACAAAACAGCTAAAATGGATAGCTCCAACTCCTGGTCTGAAGCATTTGTCGGTATAATTTTCCCGAGCATAGTTTTCCGTTCCTTACTTCTGAAAAACAATGGATACTTTTTCATCGTTTCTCTGAGAACACTATCACTTATACCAAGATTTTCAGCCAAAATTGCAGTTTCATCTGACTTAAATTCCGTACCGTATAACAGAATGTCCAGCAGAAGATTATTCCTATCACTTGGTTTAAAGAAGGTTGCATATAAAAGAAATGTGTCTCTGGGTCTTTCAATTTCAATTTCCAATTTAATACTAAAAAAATTTCTCTCAGTTAATTGTCGTATTTGAACCTCTGGTAAAGCCTCTATTAAATCATCTATTGATTCCTGCTCATTTGGATCATACCAAAATACAATAGCACGGCCTTTTTTTCCTTCTTCGTCAACTATTTTTTCTTTTATCATCTCGATGACATTCAAGTGGGTCACCCCTATTCGAAAGGAAAGAGGAAACTTTCCTCTTTCCAAGTTACAATATATTTTAGTTTATATACTTTGTGTACAGTATTATTGCTTTATTAGATAATAATGCTGTAACTCTTTCTTAAATTCTTCTTTTATTTGATTGATCGCTCTTTCTAAATCCGCTTCACTTTCAATCTTTTCTAAACCACTGAAAAATAAATTATAGATTTGATTTTCTGAAATAGGCTTAGGAGTTTTTTCAATAACCTTATCTGGTATCATTTGATATGCATTTTCTTCAGTATTTGTTGCAATCTCTAATACCTGTTGTAGTAATAAACGAATAGATGTGACCCGTTCTCCATTTTGAATCCCCTCATAAATCTGCTTGGCTTCAGTCAACTGATTTTCTATAAAGGTAATGATTTCAGGATAAGGACTGAATACCTCTTTATCGTGTAGGGAGTTTATTTTAGAAATGGCATTTTCCGCTTGTCTTAATACAGCTACCTTTTGCTTTTCCATTTCTCCTTCCAACATTCCCCTTAACTTTTTAACAAGTGTTGGGAGTACGGGAATATCACGATATGGACTCTCTTTTATAAGAATTTGTTTGATTTGAGATTCGATTTCCCTGATTTCCTCATTGCGAATAATAATTAAATCCTGCTTATACTCATTCAATATACTTACAGCTTCATCAAATTTTTGAATTGGATTTTTAAAATAAAATCCCTGTAATTTTTCAATAATAGAAAACCAATTATCCACCTCATCCTCCAACTGGATAAAACTTCTAACAAACTGTTCAGAATCCCTGTTTTGTAAGAGGCGTTGGGTTTCTGTTGTCACTCTTGCTAATTCTTTTTCACCAGGATAAGGATATTCGCTTGATAAGGATTGATTTCTTCGTTCTCTTATCTTTGTCATTGGCTCAATAAACATCTCTTCTACCTTAGGCAGTATAATGCGATGATAATCTTCGTATGTTTCAAAAGTTTCTTGGATGGAGAAAAACTCTCGACACAAAATGATTATATCTTGTTTCACTTCACGGTCCATCGCCACAATCGGTATAATAATTATTCGTTCTCTTTCTGATATTTTATCTACCCGATCATAAAAATAAGGATTATTTGGTGTGAATGGTTCACCGGCATAACTCAACTTAACTTTACCTGCGTTCATTAATCCTAACAAAACTCCAATAGTATCTTGTTCCTGCCAGCCATAAGGAACATTTTTATATTTTAATATGATATCTTTTAGTGTTTTTCGATCGTTAAGTCGTGCCAATTCATCTACATAATGTCTCATATCATCAAAAGCCTTTTGGTTATTTAATCCAAAAAGATTGTTCTCAAAACCTGCTTCGCTTATCTGCATCCATTCTTGTTTACTATTTCGAAATGAAATTGGTGTATCAATGTAATGAAATCTTGAATAGGTACTTAAAACAAGCATTTCTAAAGCAGTGTCTAACCGAGCATCAAAACTTCCTTTAAATGAACGTTCTTGACCTTGAATATAAATTTTTGCTTCATTACATGATTTTCGAAGTAATAATTCAGCCTTATCCGCGTATTCATCTATTTCAGCCTGTTTTGCATCATATATCCTGTGCTGTAATTGTGTTGTTCCTGGGCCACGCTTCCTGCGAATATAGCTTTGAACTTGTTCAATAAACTTTAATGAACTCTCTGCCTCGGCAAGTGACTCAGGTTCAAGAGTAATTACAAGCACCCCTGAATTTGCTTGTAGTGCAGCTTCAGTCGGAGTAATCCCTCCAGAAAACACCTGCATAGTTAATGCGTGACTCATCGGCCCCTTTGAATAACTATCGAATCTTTTATTAAAATCAAATGTGGCCGATATACTTTCTTGTTTAAAGTCATATCGAATCTTAGGATACATCTTTCCAAAGAACAAGTCACTGAGCTTCTGTTTAATTATCCTGTGATCAACTTCTTCAACCCGTATTTCTCGATTGACCTCCTGTTCCTCATCAGATAAGAATGAATAGGTTCCATCTGCATGCTGTTCAATGAACATGGCCTGTTGAAGTCTATTTAAAGATTCTTTAATCCTTAACTCAAGCGGCTGCCTTTCGTCATGAATAGTTTCTAATGATAATGTAGCAATATTATTGGCAGTTGCTTTTATCTCATCTATTCCCTTTATTAAATATAATGTCATCAGGACAGGTATATCCTTTTGTTGGAGAATTTCATTATTACGTGCCCTGTCTTCTGCCCTTGCAATTGTACTTGTTATATTGGATTCAAGATAATCCCTTATAAATGGGTAGAACTCTGATAATGTAACCATATTGGAAACCGACTCATTTGCATTAGCTAGGATTGCCTCTTGGAATCCTTTTAATAACGAACGTTCTCCGTGGGCAACAGCAGCACCACCTTCACCCTGATTTCTAATTTTTGTGAAGATTTTTTGTAACAGATCTACTTGATATGGAACAAAAGGATAAATAGATACAAACTCTTTTGCAGACCGATACCCAGAGCGAAGTTGAGTTGTATTATGGTCAAAACTGAGACGATTTCTAATCATCTGTTCTTCTTGGTCATAAATAGTAACTAAAGTATCTGCCGCAATATCCTTCTTTTCAAGTAACCTTTTTTTAATGACTTCATCTGTATTAGCGCTAGAAAGATTAATTTTTGTGGCAAATCTCCCTTGAATTTTTGAAAAGTCTTTTGTACTATCCAGATTTGACACTGTAGCCTCTAGTTTTTCTTGTGATGTGACAAGCACCCATGCTTGACCTCGACTTCGATTCCCTAAATCCTCAACCACGGTTTGTAAGTTCAACATAAGGCTTGTATTATTTCCTATATACTGACCAACCTCATCTACTAAGAATATCAGTCGGTAATTGGTCCCACGTTCACGACAGTAGTTAGCTATTAACTGGGAAAGACGTTCAGATGTCATCTCAAAGGTGTGACGATTTACTTCAAAAAATGCTTCTGCCGTACTCTCTTCGTATCCGATCTTGACAAGTGCCTGAACAATTTTTCTCTTTCTAAGTAAGACTTTTAAACGAACCTGTTCCCATGAATTCCCGGTAATCTCTGAAATTGCAGCTTTAAAATCTTCGTATTTATTGTCATCAGCTAGTTGACGTTCCATTTCTGCTACCCAAAGTGTATCTGAATACCCAAGGTGCCTATTAAAAACACGCAAAAATACTTCGACAATACGCTCCTTTTCACTGGAAGCTGAGGAAGTTCTTGAATCGATATTAAATAAGATCGCGTCGGTTTGATATTGAGCACTTTCCTCCATCATGTTTAAAAGATATCGATTGTTCGTCTTTTCATAGAAGAATTCAACAGGTCTTTTCCCTCGAACATTTCTGCCATGAAGAATATATGATAGTATTTTCAAAAAGTGAGATTTACCAGAACCAAAGAAACCAGATATCCACACCCCAATGTCAGCCGATGGATTCTTATATACTGCTAAATAATTCTTAAAGAAGGATTCAAGAAAGTAGGTCCCTTCTTCTGTCATGACATATTCTTCTAGCTCATTTTGGATAGTTTCCTCGTCTAATTGACCCGCTTGGACTACACTATTGATATTTCGGTATATATCTTTTTTAAAAATTTCTTCAATTAACATAATTATTCCCCCGAATTTATGAAATCCTAGATAGTTGATAATCGTCTTCATTATCCAAGATTCCAAACATTTTTAACCTTAATCCTGTAAAATGTCCTGGATAAAACAAGATTATTGGCTTTCTAAATGCATTTACTGATAACATTTTTAATAGCTGACTGGAACGTATGTATGGATAAGCACTTCCTACACCTGTAATAAAGATAATTTCCGCACCTTCAGTGAGAGCAATAAAGCTTTCCACGACTGTTTGCTGTTCATCTAAGATTGTCTCTATAGCATCAATAAGGCCATTTATACCTTCTTCCTCACTTAGTTCCTTCAATTCTTCCAGCTCGTCTTGAAAGAAACTTAAAAGAAATTCGAATAAATTTATCTCCTTTATGTTTAAAACCGTCCGCCTCAATAAATTTTTTATATATAATCTAACTTGGAGCTCATCTTCAGCCTCATAATCAAGTACATAGTGTGGAATATCACTCCCAATACCTCTAGGAGTTGTAAATCCATGTTCATGGATACGTTTATCCATCTTCTCAAGTCTCTCCAAAATAGAATTCATCTTCTCACCTACTTAGTTCGTTAAAATGTTTCAATAGAGTTTCTTTATCATCTGCGATTTCTCTTAATGTCTTGCTTATATATATAGGATAAGGTAGGAATTCCTGATTATTAATAGGTTGAATCATCCCCGATTGTCTAAAGAAAAGAATAAGGGTATTTGTTAATCTTTTGACAGTTACAGGTCTCCATTGGCTCACCTTATCTGATTCCAATGCTTTTTTTTCGAAATAATAACCAATATCACTTTTATGTAGTTTTTCTTTAAGTTGATACTTGTTTACAATAACCTCATAAAAAAACTCCTTGGGAAATCGGTATGCCAAAATAAAACTAAGGAGAACTAAAGCTTTTCGGTCATGGTCATTTGCTTTAATAAAATGCTCCTTTAAAGCGTCATCCAACATATTTGATCGGCGATACACCATTTGAAACTTATTTTCAATGCTTGAAGGGCTCCTGAGTTGGTAAAGGTTTTCATTCACAATTTGATCCAATACATCTTTTCTATCCATACCCTTTAACATTAACCTTATAGTTATTTCCATCTCTTTTTCAGACCAGCTTTCCTTCGTGAACCCCGCTGAATATTTCATATTACACCTCAAAACTAAAAGGGATATTAACCAATAACTTTTTCTTATTATAACTAATAATACTAAAAGTCAAGGAAGTATTAAAGGTGAATGGATAGCAATTCCAAATGCAATTAAAGGGTTTGATAAATCAAACCCTTTAATATTTCGAAAGACATAAACTTCTTTGTCCTAAACTGTATGATAACTTCCACGGTGGCTTTCGTTCTCCCAGAATTCATGAAATCTTTTATATGCAAGAGGCTTACCTAATCTGGAAATGTTATCAGCGAAGTCAATAATCGTACACGTTTCCGTTCCACCAAATTTGGGACCTCGAAGTCCTCTACCCACAATCTGTTCATACAAGACAACACTAGTGGTAGGTCGGCAAACTACAATATATTCAGTTTTTGGAGCATCAAAACCAGTCGTCAATACTCCATAATTAAATAAAAATTCAATTTGCCCCCTTTTAAAGGCATCTATATACATTCTCCTTGTAGCTTTAGGTGTGTTAGCAGATATAGAGGCTGCCTTTCTCCCTACAGCATTTAATACGGATGTTAAAAATTCCGCATGATTAACTGTACATGCATAGACAAGAGTTGACGCACCTTCGGGAATTTCGAGCAAATGGCGCACAATAGTTTTATTGCGCAGTTCATCGTTCGCAAGTACCTCAAGGAAATCAGGTTTAAAATCCCCTTCTGATACCTCCAATTCATCTTCATTTATTTCCACCGTACTTCCAGACTGATACACGATATGGCGAGGTTCTGCAAGGTAACCCTCATTTCTAAAGTACAAGAGAGGATTTCGGTAATATCGACTGTCAGGTGGGAGCTTTGGCTGAATAAGGTATGCCTGAAATTGTTCGACCAACATCGTGGTTTCCTCATTATTTCTGCCCGGCGTTGCAGTAAGACCGCATATGGGGAATAAATCAGGTCCACATAATTCTTCAGCTTTATCAAGAAGAGTACGATATATAGGTGCAACCGCATGATGAGCTTCATCAATAATCATAGCACCACAATTTAGTAATATTTCATTTATAACTGAGTCATTATTCTTTATCCTTGAGTATAGCTGTTGAATGCTTGCTACTACCACTCCACCTATTAATTGATCCTCTTGAACCTTTTTTCCAGCAAAATAACGGTAAATTCTCAAAGATTCCGGAAACTCCTTCTCTTGCCACATGTCGGTAATACATGAGATGGCCTGCTCACAAAGTTCCTCGCTTTGGGCAATCCAAATCATGTATTTCCCTTCAGAAAATCTTATTTGCATCCATTCAATGAAACTTTCTACTGCAACTCTAGTCTTCCCCCCACCAGTAGGAAGGGTTACAACACACCTAGTTTTATCGCCTTTCATTTGTAAGACTTCTAGCATTCTCTCTTTTAATCCAATTTGGTAGCCAGCTAGAGGCGGTACAGCTTTTCGCGCTTCAATATCTACGACGGCCTCTGTTGAAGTAGATTTTGGAACCGAAATCCCAGAAAAAATCATTGGGAAACCCAAGGTCTTAACAAAATCACGTGGCCAAGTACCTCCCATTACCCATTTCTTTTCAGCCAGTGGTCTGAACATATAAGAAGGTGAATTTATGGAGCGTCCCTGTGAAGGGTTCCTATTATACAGTTCAATTAGTTTGTCAGTAGGAATTTGCCTTAGAAGATGGGCCCTCAGAGAACGAACCGCATCATCATGACCCGAAAAAAGATATGCCCCTTTTTCTATAATTAACATTCTCGTAAGTTCAGTGGTGTTTATTGTATTTTTTTGTAATGAACCCAATATTGAATTTAAATTTATGTAATTTTGTTGCCCAAACATATCCTTGATGATTGAATCCGGAACCTTATATTCATCGACTAATAATGTTAATGCTGTTTTTATATCCTGTTCGGAAGGAAAAGCGTTCATAAAGTTATCTCCCTATTAAAAATGTGTCTATATACCTATTCTATTAAATTTTGTCATATTTTCATATCCATTTTTTTGAAGGTTAAAAAAAGAAGGGCTCCATAGTTTTCCTAGGAGCCTTAAATCTTGATATCTATTATTGTAAATAAAAATTAAATACTTCGTCTTCTATATTCATCTTCTTACTCGTGGTAATTACATTAGATGCCAATACTTGCTTTTCATTTAGTATATTATGAACTATTTCTTCGACGGAACCTTTTGAGGTTATTTTCTGTTGATCAGTGACAATCGGGTAATATACATAGACAGGTTTTTCCTGACCAATTCGATATGCTCTGTCTGTAGCTTGGTTTTCTACAGCCGGGTTCCACCAACGGGTATAATGAATTACATGATTAGCTGATGTAATTGTTAATCCCGTTCCAGCTGCTTTAGGTGAAAGTATTAATACGTCAAACCCTTCTTTGGAATTAAAATAATTTACCACTTCGAGTCTTCGATTCGTCATCCCGTTAATGATATTTGGATTGATATTGAATCGGTCACGGATAGCATTTCTCAAGATTGATTGCATCTTAATGTATTCTGTAAATATTATGACCTTTTCATTTTTATGTTTGATTTCGTCAATTATCCTTAACGTTTCCAGTAATTTTGGAACTTGTTCTACAGGGAGATCAAGATATTTTTCAGAAATTAACGCAGGATGAGAAGATAGTGCCTTTAATTTTTGGATGGCTTCTAACCCATCCATCATTTTATTTCGAACCAATGAAATAATATCTTCGTAAAGTTTTGCCTGGATTTTGCCCATTCCAACTTCTTTGGTTATAACATGTTTTGGCGGCAATTGATCCCCTAACTCTTCCGACTTCGTCCTTCGTTTATAAACCTTGGAAATCTTTGCAATGAGTTCCTTTTCAACCTCAAATTCAGATATTGTCTCCAACTTATTAATAAACTCCTGTTTAAATTGGCTTAAACTTCCTAAAAGTCCAGGCTGGACAAAATCCATAATTGACCACAATTCGCTTAAACCATTTTCAACTGGTGTTCCCGTCATTGCCAATCTAAACCTTGATTTCATTGCTTTAATAACCCTTGATGCCGAAGTGGACGGATTTTTGATTGCTTGTGCTTCATCACAAACGACAGCATTCCAGTCAATTTGTCCGAAAGTAAACTGATCTTTAACGAGTGTCTGATAAGTGGTAATAGTGATTCCATACCGTTTAATCACTTCAGGATTTTTAATACGGTTACTTCCACGATGTATATACAATGAGGAAAGTAAGGAAGGTGCAAACTTTTCAAGTTCCTTATACCAATTATCAATTAACGTTTTCGGAGCTACAATTAAAACAGGTGTCAGCTGACTTGTATTGTAAAGATATGTTAAAAACGAAATTACCTGGACCGTTTTCCCTAATCCCATGTCATCAGCCAAAAGCCCCCCTAAACGACGAAAATGTAGCAGCTTCATCCATATGAATCCCTCTTTTTGAAATGGTCTTAGAGTTGCTAATAATTGAGGTGGGGTTTCAGATTTGACTACCCCAAGGTCATCTATTACTTGTTGAACTTCCAACAAAGGCTGGTTAAATTCCAAATGATTAATATTTTCGTAGATTTCTAGAATATAGGACAGATTACTAATGTCTAGCCCATTTTTTAGGTCAAAGTGCTCTTTAACCTGTTTGGAAGCTTCAACAAATTCGTCTGCTCCATCAGGGATCTTAAGCCAGTTTCCAGCCCACTCAATATATTCATCACCTTTAGCTCTTGCTTGGTTAATTAATTTTTCCATTTCCGATTCCGAAAAATCATGTTGCTTTTCCCCATTTTCATCTACAGCTGAAAATCCTATGTTTAAATCAAACCAGCCTCTTTCTTTTTCTGATGCATGGACATAAGGTTGAGCTCGGTAAACCAGTATTCCTAGAGATTTTACTCGCTCACTAAAAAGTGACATATCAATACTCTTTAAATTCGGTAAAAACGCTTCTGGGTTTTCCACAAACTTTGGTATCTGTACCCCACGAATTGGGGCCAACTGTTTTAAATGCTGAGCTTCATATTGAGTCTCTCGGTCAACAAAATACTTTTTTCCAGTACCATCAGAGTAATAAGCAGCAGTATTATCACTCATTACTTCAATAACGGACTGATCTATTTCCAGATTTGCATGGCTGTACTTCGGAAGTAAAACCAGCTCTTTATTGTCATAACTTATTTCAACATCTAAGTCATCAAGAAATAGATATTCCTGTTTCTCTATATAGGAATCAAGTGGTATATTTTTTATCATTGCTTCATTTCGGACTTTAGCGACATAAGAGAATATTTGATTTCGTTCCATTGTGGATGGCTGATGATAAATATTCTGTTCAAATTCATATTGAGACTTATCCATAAGTAAATCAGTTCCATCAGCTAGGGTAATCCAGGGGCCTATTTGATTAGCAGTATTTTGAATATTAAACCAGTTTTTATAATCTTTTTCTAGAATAAATTTAAAATCGGAAGTACCAATTGCCCCTTCATGGGATAATCTTAGATCAAGCTCTACCTCTATTGGAATCTGTAAAATATTTTTAATCTCTACAGGCAATTCAAAAAATTTATCATATGAAAGAAGGTACCCTTCCTCAGTTACTTCCAAATATTCTTCATACCATAACTCTTCCAATGCCTCCAACAACTCTATATTTTTCTGTTGTTTTATCTCTAAAATAGATAATTTCAAAGGAAACTTTAAAAAGTCCATATGATTTTCCCAAAAAATATAGAATACTAACCCATTTATCGTTTTAGTTACTTTGATGTTAATCTGGGGTATTTGTATTGCTTCTTCCCTCTTAAAGAATTTAAAAATGCCAGCCATACGAACCCTCACTCATTAAACCTGATTAGTAAATTTCGCATTTCAGAATCAAATCTATATTGCCAATTGCCACTGTGAGCCATTTTTGTTATGAACAATTTTTTTCCTTTATAGTAACTCTCCGGCTCCTTTAGAAGACTTTCTTTCTTTTGAATGCTTCTGGTATTCCTAAAATCTGAACTATGTGTTCTTTGAAGTATTATTTCCTCAAAACCATCTTTGTGGTAAAAATATGCTGCATTTCCTATATTCCCAAATTCTACAACGACAAAATTTTTAAAATAAATAAATGCCACAAGGGGAACCTTTAATGGAGTTACCTCCTCCATATAGTCAATATATCTCTTCCAATAATCAAATCTTTTACTGTTTGAATCATTTTCAAAGAATCGCTTAAGCTTGTTGCCTATTAACCACTTTTTGACTTCAGCCAAAGCGGCTTCCGATAAAAAGGTCCAGTCATCTAACCTTTCCCTCGGGTCAAGCAATCTCTTTATTGCTTGATTCATTAGGACTACATTAAATCCATCTCTATTTCTAGCCTCAATATAAATTTTTATTAACTTTTTATACTCTTCCATAGGATATTGTTGGAGTATTGCTGCAATGTTTTCAGCGCCATCTCGTTTTACAATGAAATCAGAAAAAAGTCCTTTTATCAACATATTGCTAATTAATTTTCCTTCCAAAACGGAACCCTTTTTAATTTTCCATCTGGATAATACTTCCCTAAACATATGCTTCGTTGTAACTAAATATTTTACTAAACCATTGATAATACCATCCTTGTCCTGAATGGCCCTACCCATTGGTTCTAAGAAGTTGTTATCAATATTAAGAAAAGTGTCTTTTTCCTTTTCATAGGATCTTTTAATAAGGTTGTTCAAATAAGAGTCGTTAATATCATGTTGAAATATATTCCAAGCTGTTGTTCCAACTAGTGATATATATTTGCTTGTCAAAATTTCATTGATTTTCATTTTTGTTTCATGCGACTCTTCTCGAAATGGATATTCATAAATTAATAACATGATATCCATTCTAGATAATGTTTCAATGAATATAGATAAATCTTTCATGTGCACTTTACGTATTTTTTCGAGCAATTTCGGCAGGTTCATTCTACTTCTTATCTTAACGACACTTTCTTCTAGATTACTAAACTTTTTTTCCACATCTATTCGTTCTTCCAGTAATTTTGATGGATGAAATGAAAATAGGTGAAATTTAGGACTATTACTCATTTTCGCTCACCATTTTTTGAATCTTATCCAGTACTTGATCATCTTTCAATCGAAATTTAAATTCTACTCTTCTCGATTTATCCGCATCAATATTTCCGTTTGAATCTAAAATTGGCATACTAAATGAACGACCGTTTGCAGTAATTATTTTGCTTAAATATTCCTGATTTTCAAATTTAGGAAAGGTTAGGGAATAGATTTCACTTACAACAGAAAGTGCCCTTCCCTGGGATAAATTTAAATTATACAAGTAACTTCCATTTGAATCTGTATGACCTTCGACAATTATTTGAGCTATTTCATCTTTAAATTGATCCGATAGAAGAATCCCAATGTACTGAGGTATAAACTCTTCTAAATATTGTCGCCCCTGTAGCGACACCTCAGTACTGTCAGTGTCAAAGAAAACTCCACCTGAAAATCGGATAGCTCCTGTTTGTGGATCAACTTCCAGGGGTGAATTAGAATCTTTAAAAGCTTTTACTAACTGGGCTATAATCTTTGTCTTCACACCAACAACTTCTTCAATCATTTTTTGCTGTTTTTTAATAGCTTCATTTTTCTCTTCAACTGCAACTTTAGCTTCAGTATAAGATTTTTGCATATCAAAAATAGCCACCAATAAAACTAGGGCGAAAATAATAACAAGCCCAGACATTAAATCTGTATAGGAGACCCAAAATCCTTCTTTTTCCTCTTCATGACTACTAGTCGCATGACGGTTAGCGTTTCTAAATCCTCTTGCCATGATTGTTCAACACCTTATAAAGTTTTAACCATCGATTTTGCATGCTTATTCAATTCGTTTACCGATGTTTTTAATGTTTGAATAGAATCTGGTAAATCAGAAACACCTTCATAAATTGCACTTACGGCCTTCGCTAGGTAATTTACTGATTTTGAAAGTTCGTCATCGAATTGTTTAAATGTGTGTTCTAATCCGCGGTGCATATCATCAGTAAATTGATTCATTGATACTGCAAGTTGTTTATTTACTGTTGTAAATACATTGGAGGTCGTTTCCCAAACTTGTCTTAAATGTTCAATTCTCTTATCCATGTCGGAAAGTTGGCTAATTAAGTTATCGTTTAAATCATGAACCATATTACCTACATTCGCTTTCTCTTTAAGAATCGTTTGTAGTGCAGCATTTAATTCATTTTGAAGCTGAATTTGCTTCGTACCAGCATCATTAATTTTTTGTATTAGACCATCTGTTTTTTCATTTAATTCATTTGATAGAGCAGCTTGCTGCGATAAGCTATCAGAAAGTTGCATCTGAGATTCTGAAAGTGAAGTAAAATATGCTAAATTTGACTCGAGCTTGTTATTAAGCTGAAGTTGTTTTTCTGTCTGATTTACAAATGATGTTCCACTTTCCTTTAAAGTTTGCATATGCTCATTAAAGTGATTATGAAAAACCTTTCTTTCCTCTGTCATTTTTTCTAATAACTCAGAAATGCTAACATGAAGACTTGTATTTTTCTCGGTAGTCAAATTTAATTGATTAATAGTTTCTTCCATAACACTATGGTAATTTGTAATTTTTTCAGTGTAGGTATTGATTTGACCTGTTAATGCTGTTGTTTTTTCAACCATGTTTGATTGCTCTTTAGCTGAATCTTGCATTGATTGAACCAAAGCACTCATTTCTGAATGCACTCTTTGCTGCCATTCAATGGTAGTTTTTAATGCTTCTCCAAGATCCCTCATATGATCTCCGGTAATTTCATTTAAGGAATTCACAAATTGATCAACCATGGCATTAATACCTTCAACCTGATTCGTACTTACATTATCCATCATATTCTGCATTATCGTTTGGGTCTGTTCCAAATGAGGTGTTATGCTTTGATTAATTGCATCTGTTATCCCTGAAACCATGGTAGGAATCATCATTTCCGTGACAAAAGATTGGAAATCCTTCATCTGCTTTTCTTGATTAACTAACATTTGAGACAGAACGGTGCTTTGTTCTTGTGTAGGGAAAGTAATATCTAAACTTTGTCGTAAATCATGGAAGCTATCTAAAAGTTTGGGGAGACAAGAAATCTTATCGATTCCCTGCCAAACAAGTGAAAGAAATATCCCGGCAATAGATGAATAAAACTTTACTTTCATCCCAGTTAACAAATCCCCTATACCGGATTTCATTGTTTCAGGATCTCCTGTAATATGAACACCAGATACTCCCCATGCAATACCGAAGAAGGTCCCGATAATACCCATTGCTAGAAATGAACCAGGAACAGCTTCAACTAGTTTTCTTTTACCAAATCGATCCATAAGTGTATCTTCTAGAAAGAAATCATATACATCTGGTGTAAACGGCTTTCCATTTTGTTTAAGTTGGATAAACTTATCGTGGTAATTTTTCCAAGAAGGCTGAATATAATTCTTCATAAATTTAGACTGAGAATTTTTATCTATCCAACTATTAAAATCATTAATTCTTGTTGTAATATCTTGAACTTCTTTTAGCTCGTCTAATTTATACTTAATTTTTCTTACATCACTTTTAGATTTATTGTATGGTATTAAAACCGTTAGTAAAGCAATGAAAAAAATAATAATCATCAAAAGAATATAAATAAAGTAACCTGTTGACATAATTTCCTCCCATTAAACTAAAATAGCTAACTATAAAATATTAATAGTATATTATCCTCATTATACTGTATGAAATTAGAAATTCACTAGGGTATTTCCATTCAATACAGGAAGATTGTACTATTTGTTTATAATGCCATTGTTACTGCTCTTTCTTAGGGATTATAAGCACTTTTTTATAGAGATACTTCCATTCGTTGCTGGTATGCCAATACATTAAGAATATTTTCAATACTAATCCTTATATATTAATATGTCATAAATACTCTCTAAAGAATTGGGATAAGTATTTAGTGATTTTTAGTGACAAAATAAATAAAAAATTGATTTATTATTTATCCATTATTTTAATATTTCCCCCAAACACAAAAACACTCACAAACATTGCTGCAACAACATTTGTGAGTACTTTATCGTTTTTCTAGTTAATTCATTTGTTCTATAGATACCCGAGGTCTGAGGTACAGGTGAAAAAAAGAATTAGAATATTGGTCTACATATCTAGCTTATACTTTTCTTTACACTTATACTCGCCCTTCTTTTCTACAATCGTAAATCCCATTCTCACTTTGTCTGTACCTTTTAAAGAGATTGTTGTATTATATGTAATCTTGTCCCTTAGGTGCTCAGTAGTTCTAATTTTAGCCCGAAAAGCAGACTCGTTCATTACCAGTTCAAACATATGTCCATTTCTTAGGTATACTTGGGTGAATTTTTGACCAATCGGCATTGTATCTCTCACATGATTGAGGGCAAACCAAACGCAATTATCCTGTCTATAAGACTTCGTTGGAAACAACCAAATGTCCAATGAGGCATCTATCTTGATTGGATATTTCTTGCGTTCTTTACCTAGCAAATACGTTGAACTTTTAAGCGCTCCACTGAAGCTAGACCCATAACTAATAAGTGACTGATCAATTAGCTTAACCGGTGCCATGGCAACTAAAAATGCTTCTTCTTCTTCCAGGACAAATGTATATAAGTGTCCATTTTCATGAAGGACTCCGTACAGTAGGATTGTTCTATTATTAATCAAATAATCGTATTTTATTTTCATGTTAACTCTTCCCTTCTCATGATAGATTGATTACCTTTTAAACTTATAACTATTCATTTTTCATGAAAAAGGGTATACTAACAACATGTTGGTATACCCAACTGTGGAAACCCGTGGGCGCCGTCTTCCAGGACATGATCGCCTATGGGTTTTTATTATTTACACTCACATTCTACTCACCTCCTTGATTTTGCAGCCATGCAACCATCTTTTCGAATGAGGCTTTGTCATTGGCCAAATAATAGTAGCCGGCTCTGGTGCTGCCTTTAAACTCTTTCCAAACAGGGTTCAATCGATTGAAATCTACCTTTTGCAAGGCCCGCATTCGATTGACGGTTTCCCGCTTTCGCTCTTCGAAACTCGTTTTTTCCAAACCTTTATTGGCATAGTAAGCGATACTGATGAGCAATGGTTGACTGGCGATCATTGACTCATTGAAATCCCCTATTTTCTCTGGCGGATATAACCGGAAAAGTTCTGAGAACCAAGTATTTACCAGTTTGATATAATCCTCGGAAGACAAATAGGTTTCATACCGGTCATTTACGGTTCGATACACCATTTTTCCAGTAATCACAATCGCGACAATTTGCCGTAGCTGGGATAGGGAAAGCAGCTTTTTATTGGTTGGCCGAACTACTGCTCTTTTCTCTATTTCCACTCCGGCTATTTTTAGCTGCCGGTTTGTTTTCAGGATCGTATTGGTGATGATGTTTAATTCTTTCCGGGAATCGAAGGCAATCCGTTTCGAGAGTGCTACCTTTTTCCCTTTTGTGTTTAAGTCGATAAAGAGCTGGTCAGACTCTTCCTTTGACAGCCCTTCAAAAATTTGAATGGTCACCTCTGTGTTCTGAATGAAATGAAGCAGCTTGTAGCCTTTTTTCATTTCCTCTTCATTGTCGCTTTTGGCGGCACGGAACCCCATTTCTTCTAGTTGGCAAAACGCCTTCAGCCTCTGGTTGCCATCAATTATTGTGAATTCTGAAGGCTTGTTATTTTCCAAAACAGCTGCCGTTGCCACAAGTGGAGGAATATAAATTTGCTCCGTTAAAACGTTTTCAAGAATGTATTTTTTGATCGCTCTGACATGCAGTTTGTTCACCTCACGGAGTTTCACTTGTCCATTTTTCATCAGTGAGGAAAGCTCTTGAACCGTGTAAGTTGTGACAGATTGTCTTTTGGAAAATACGTCATTTACAATCACGTTTACCCTATCCTTTCTTATTTAATATAGATAAAAATTTCACCGTGGTCCTTTGTATCGCTGTTGATGATGAATGGTTCAATATTTTTCTGGATGCTGAATCATAAAGATGGGAAAAAAGCGGGTCATCGTGTTTCCATGAACAATGTTTATTTAACAGTCGCAGCTGTTGAAGGGCTTCTAGATGGGAGATACATTGATTCTTCGTCATGTTAAAAACCGTAAGTGCCAACGCCACTTGAATGCCTGTCAGGCCGGTAACGAACTTCTTACGGTTGGCCATTTGTTTCGGAAACAAGTGCGGCCATGAATCGAAAAAGGCATGTGCGGTTGTCATGACTTCCTCCTGGCTGTAGTGGCCAAAGTTAGCATTGCCTTTTTTGACACTGAGGTTTCCTTCAAACAAGGCGAGCAGACATTTTCTCATCGTCGTAAGTGAGGTCATCGCTGTGTTTTGGTTAGATAGCCTAGATAGTTCGTGTTCAATTTCAAACTTGTGGTGCAGTAGCTTGGCTACGTTTCTCGTTAATTCTGTATAGGTATCACGGTGATCGTATTGCATGATGATGCCTGTATGGGCTTCTTTCCGCTCAGTATTTATGTCGGTGAACAGCTGCTTCTCTTCCTGCTGCGACAGGTTCAAATAGACCTGCATCGCCACCGGATAGTCTCTTAATTTATCAATATATCCTTGCAGCTTCTGTGCCTCTTTGTCATTTCCGGTTTCTTCTGCTGTTTCCTTTTGTGATTTTAAGTGGCTTAATGCCGATGCCATCGCAGAGCTTCTGTGCTGTCCATCGAGTATGTAAAGCTTGCTTCCCGGCTCAATTGCCCAGCCGTGTTCGGTTTTTGTTACTGCTCCCCTTGCGGAAAAAATAAACGGGGAAAAGTAAAAATCTTTGTCCTTTAATGAAGTTAAGATAAATTGCCTGATTTCTGCTCGCCTGCCAGGATCCAATTTCCGCTGCACTTCTTCATCTACTTCAAACAATGCTTCCAGTGTGGCGAAACGGATTTGTGTGGCGAGTATTTGTTTTCCAAATTGGTTATGGCCCATTCCCTCAATAATCGTTTTAAAGTCATGTTTCGACAAAATTCATCAACCCTCCTGAGCTTTATTATATTAAGATATTAGCCTATGTAAAACCGATTTTTCTGAATACTCTTTACTGAAACTCTACTTTTTCACTTGTACGTTATCCCCAATTCAGCAGAACCTTGACGGAATCCAATTATTATCGTAAAATGAATATTTTTTTAAAATGTTTCTAGTTTTTATGCGGTCTATAGACCACAAATCAAACGTTTCTTAAGAAAAATAGGAAGAGAAATCCTATTTCATAATTATTTTTTAATTGTTAACATCTTCGACACTTTTTGGTCAACATTTATCCATTAATGATGCAGAGCCATGAATTGAGGGTGTTTTTTCTAATTATCAAATAAGCTTGTAAAAGAATAATGTTGAATTTATTAAATTAAAAAAAGAGGTCGCAGTTGACCTCTTTCGTTTAGTCATATTTATGGTCTTACTTTGTTTTTACCTTGAATAGAACACTTCTACTGTTTTCCTATATTATCAAGATTCTATGACCAAAAGTGATCAAGCAATGACCATCACTTCATCTATTAACGCTGGTGGAAGCGAAGACCCAGTCAAGTGAAATCATATTTTCACGAGAATCCCGCTTACGTTTTTTGATATGTTTAGCGGCGGAGTAATATCAGTTCGAAAACAGTTTCCAATTCCCTTCGGAGACAACTTCGACTTCTCCGTCGATCACTTTGATGGCGGTTTGATCATCAATGGCATACGCCGACCCCTGCATCCCGGCGGCCCATCTCTCTGCATTAGCCATCGTGTTATACGGCAGCATCTCGTGATCCAAATGCGGGAACATTGCAAAATCGACAAATCCCAGCGTTTCATCACCACCGTTGGGTGGAGTCCAGCCAACGAAGAAGTCCCCGATGCTTGGTGCCATCACCATGCTCCCAGCACTCATTCCCACATAGACTGCTTGCAGCGACGGCAAGAGGTCTGCCAGGCCGGATTGCCGCATCCAATGGCACAGGTAGAGGGCATCGCCGCCCGACACCAGCAGGACATCCGTCTCCCGGACCAGCGGTACCCAGCGGTCTTCGTCGATGCTGGGCAGCGCTGTGAGCTCCAACACGCCGACGGACTTCCAGCCCAGGTTGACCATGGGATTCTGTTCTTTGCCGCTGATGAACTGCCAGGCTTTGACGCCGGGGCCAACCCAGGGATGTCCGTACATCGCGGTGGGGATGCACAGGGCGTTGGAGTCGGAGATTGGCTTGCCCAGCATATCAACCAACGCGTCATGAATACTTTTGTTATTGATGCCTGCAGATGTAAGCAGTAATTTCATAATCTCACTCCTTGTCGTTACAACGTATTGTAAAAACTTTTATAAGAAATAGGCTATAAAATACCTAGATAGAGGGCTTTATAAGCAAAAAAATTGCCACCCCCTGAAATCTAAGGATAATTGAGGTTACCACACACCCAACAACCTAGATTAAGGAAGTGACAAGTTGTACCCTCAAATTATAACCTATTTATTAACTTTTATTAAGTACCAAGAACAAATAATTCGAACATTACTTACCCTTCTTATTGGGAAGGGGATGTTTGAAAAGCCTGAGGAAAAACCTGTAAATAAACCTTATCGTAAACTCCAGGTGGATGATCTTCCGATTATCGAAACCATTCAGAAACTTGATTACCGAAGCCTCCTAACCGAATACCTGGAGAAGAACGGTAAACAACTAAAACCTGTTCAAAGGCGTTCGAATACAAAGGCATGTGTGCCCAAGTCAATGAAATGTCCGCAGTGTGGTGCTCCAGCGGATTATCTTTATGCCAATAATGGAGGCAAAGGACAGTTTCAATGTAAGGTGTGTGCCTGTCTTTTCAATGATAAAAAACGCTATTCGAAGGAGGCTATTTTGAAGTGTCCTCATTGTTCTAGGACCCTTGAGAAAGTCAAAGAGCGAAAAGACTTTGACGTGTACAAGTGTAAAAATAATGACTGTTCCTACTACCAGCAGAAACTGAATGGCATGTCTGCGAAAGAGAAGAAACAGTTTAAAAAGGATCCACAAGCCTTTAAATTAAGATATATCTTCCGGCAGTTCCACATTGATTTTCAGCCATTGTCAAAGGCTTCTCCTAAGAAACCAAAGGTTGACTTGGCCAGGCTTTATGTGTCGCCACATACATTGGGGCTTATTTTAACCTATCACGTTAACTATGGCCTTTCGGCCCGGAAGACAGCTGCACTCATGAAAGATATCCATGGTGTTTCTATATCGCATCAAAGCATTTTAAATTACGAGAACGCAGTTGCATTAATCCTTAAACCTTACGTAGACCACTATCCCTACGAGCTTTCTGATCAGTTCTGTGGGGACGAAACCTATATTAGGGTTCAAGGTCGTTGGCATTACTTGTTCTTCTTCTTTGATGCGGTAAAAAAGATCATTCTGTCTTATCCAGTGTCAGCAAATCGAGATACAGCGACAGCAATCCGTGCCATTGATGATGTCCTAATGAAATTTAAAGAGATTCCGGAAGATCTTACATTTGTGGTGGACGGCAATCCGATATATCTCTTAGCCCAACACTTTTACGCCCAGCATGATATTCACTTTGACATTACTCAGGTCATTGGGCTTACCAATGAAGATCCTGTATCAAAGGAGTATAGGCCTCTCAAACAAGTGATTGAAAGACTCAATCGCACATTTAAGGGCAATTATCGCTCAACACACGGGTTTGGGTCCGAACATGGGTCTGTTTCGTTTGTGACGCTTTTTGTGGCTTACTTTAACTTTTTACGGCCTCACTCAGCGTTAGAAGGTAATGTGCCAGTGGTTAATCCAGAGCTCTTACTGCGACCGAATATGCCTGCACGCTGGACTAAATTAATAGGTTTAGCTCAAGATTGGATCATTGAACAAACAGTCTAACTTTTTGTTTAGCAGAGCCCTTGAACCCACTAGCAACCGGCGAAGCGAACTCTTGACAAACCGAACTTGCCAATGGTTTAAAATGGAAATACCAAGGGCTATTTGGCATGCCTTCTTTTTGTCCCCGTCGCCCTTGATAAAGGAATCTCAAACCATTGGCGTGTTTGTCAAGAGCGGTTGCGGGGCCGACGCACCCAATATGTGGAAAGGAGCCTAACCCCTTAAGGAGTTTTCATAGAACTTTTGACACTACCCGTTACAAGCTACTATTTTAAACTTTTAAATATAACATATACTTGATAATTGAGAATCGACTTTCACTACTACTCGAATCATATTATTTTTACATTTATCCTTCAAAAATTTTAGATAGATTTATTTTAATATTCTTCACTTTCAATCAAAAATCCTTTTTTAATAACCGGCTCCATTATCACAAAAAGCAAATGTTCTTGTTGAACAATCGCACCAGTTGGACAAGTAAAATTACTCTAAAGGAAAAAGCGACCCTTCATTATTGAAGAATCGCCTCGATAGTCAAAAACAATATTAAAGTTTAACGTCCTCAAGATGTTCAGAGGCTACTCCCCTACCATACCGTCATGATCATTATCTCGCATATATGGGTATAACCAATGATCTCTCGTAATTGGCATTTTATAACCTGCTGCTTTTGCTTCTTTAATCGTCACCTGTCCATTACCGTCTGTATCAACACTAGAAATATCACCGTTTGTATCTGAACTAGTGGAATCAGAAGGATCACTGCCTGTTAAACCGAGTTCTGAGTTTACTTTGTCGGGGTTCACATTGTCAAATTTATCAACGATCACGTTACCCTTTAAAGTGTAAGTATACTGATAACTTGAAGGAATCTGCGTTTTCGTATTCGGATATGTGATAATGGCTTCAAAATTAGTTGCTCCACCTGCGTCACGGATCACCTTTTCCATATAAGCTTGATCACCATGTCGGTTGAGCGTACTATCTTGTGGGGTAATATTATAGGCATTCGATACCCCTCCGAGAGAATCAGCAATGATATGTCCTTCATCTAAATCGGCGCTTTCAACACCAGGAACTTTCGCTTCATCAGAATAGTATCTGCCAGACGATGTTACAGGTTCGTTATTGTCATCTTGTAGAATGATTTCATCCGCAATGACACGTACTAGTTGCCCATATTCATTAGTAAATGCCCAATATTCACGGTCTCCAAATCCAATGTCAACGACGACGTTAGGTTTACGAATTCCAGAAGTATCACCACCATCCACTTCAATAAGTGTGTACCCTGAAAACAGTTCATTATTTGGCTGGGCTGATGTTTCCTCTGCTGCTGGTTCATTTGTAGTAACTTCGGTTACTTCTTGTGTATCTTTTTTTACATTTGTATTGGATGCATCTTCTACGTTGGTACACCCAACAATAAAGATGGCCGTTAAAAGTAAGATTAGATAGTTCAATTTCTTTTTCATTATTTTAGGACGCTCCTATAATCGTTTTATATTGTTTATTCTATCAATCTCGGAATGTTACGATAATCAACATGTATACCTATATCAATAGTATATTCCAAGATTCACTTTATTTCAGTAGATTCTTTCTTCCAAGTGTGAACTAACCATGCAAAGGTCGTTGGAGTATTAAAGATAGAAAAAAGGGAACAAAAACCCAAAATAGTTACACGGCTACAAACCTTTTTGATGTATTTGGCATTGCTAATTTTCGGACTGAAGCACTAAGAACTCGTTCTTCTATAATGATGAATGTATATTAAACTAAATCACCATTTTACAGTATTCACTTATAAAATTAACCTCACACAAGCCTTTAGTACCCTTTCCAAATAAAAAAAGCTGAGAATTGGCACGTCTGTTTGACTGTATGCCGATTTTCAGCTTTTTAAATTTGGTGTAAAGAATCCACTATGGCTGATTTACGTCCATTGGCGGGGTATCCACTTGTGGTTGATCACAGGGCGGCTGTTCTGATGGTGGTTGATCGCATGGATTTTCTTCTATTGGCGGCTGATCACATGGCGGATTTTCTGCCGGTGGTTGATCACAAGGCGGTTGTTCTTCTCCTGGTGGTTGATCACTTGACGGCTGTTCTTCTCCTGGTGGTTGATCACATGGCCATTGTTCTTCTCCTGGTGATTGATCGCATGGTGTTTCTCCATTTGGCGGCTGATCCGTTGGCGGCTGATCCACTGGTGCCTGTTCCGCTGGCGGCTGATCCACTGGTGCCTGTTCCGTTGGCGGCTGATCCACTGGTGCCTGTTCCGCTGGCGGCTGATCCACTGGTGCCTGTTCCGCTGGCGGCTGCTCTACTGGTGCCTGTTCCGCTGGCGACTGCTCTACTCGTGGCTGCTCCGCTGGTGGTTGCACAGCTGCTGGCTTTTTAGCAACTTTCCGTTTCTTTGTAACAGTTGTTTTCTTCTTAGTTGTTGTCTGCTTCAGTTGAGTGGATTCTGTTGGTGGAATAATTCCTAGTGACTCAGCCTTTACAAGGAAAGAAGAAGCGACTTGTGCCACTTGTTGACGTTCAACAGATCCTTGGGGATTAAACTTATTAGATTCCGCACTCATTATTTTTGTTTCAACAGCGTAACCTACGGCTTCTTTTGCCCAGGAAGAAATATCCCCAGCATCTGAAAATGGAAGTTTTTTGTCGTAGCCTGTTGTGTCAACATCTAATGCCTTCACAAACATAGTAGCCATCGCTTCACGCGTTAAATCATCGTCAACACCAAAATTCCTTCCTTCAGCTCCCGCAATCAGGCCAGCTTTAACAGCTGCTTCTACGTATTGATAGGAATAATGGCTAGCAGGTACATCCGAGAACGTCGGACTCTTTGGTGCATCAACTACATCTAAATTTAATGATTTTGCTAGGATAATAGCAAAATCTTGACGATTGATATTAGCTGTCGGGTTGAACTTTACATCATCGCCTGAAATTATTCCTTTCGATACTAATTCAAGAATTGCATCTTTAGCATAAGAATTGTCAATATCAGTAAACGACTTTTCAGCATTTACTGATGGTACTGTAATAAATAATAACATCATAACGCTCAGGTAAACCATCGCCTTTAGTACAAATTTCCTCATATTTCCCCTCCGATTTCAAGTTTCAATAGCTATTTTAGCAGTGGATTTACCATTTGTATACAAAATTGTAGGAATTTATTCACAAATATTCCATATATTCAAACAATATCTTTTAAAAAGTTACCGGTTTCTACAAAAAATAAGCAATGCGATTGCGTTGCTCTAATCTACCAGGGAAAAAAATGATTCCTGTTGTTGGACTGGATGTGGCCAGTTCCGTGCGCCTTTTTATCTTGAAACAAATTTATTATCGGTTACCCAGAATCGCCATGGATAGTCGCGGGCTTCTCCTGAATTGTCAATCCCTATTCTTTTTCCAGAGGATAGCCTTTCTGGTGAGTAGCCAATTGCAATATACAATGGGGGACATGTTAATAAATGTCCGTAGTCTTCCTTTGTAATTCCCATTGATTTCGTCAATTTTCCGGGGCCGTTCGTTAGAATTTTGAGATCTTCCATTCCCCTCCTTTTTTTCATGATTTCTATTCCGTATAAAGGTTCTAATGCACGAACTAGAACAGCTTCTGGATTATCTTCCCCACCGCTGACAACATTGAAGAGACAGTGCGTATGCATGACATAGGTATAGACAAGACCTGAGCGGTGAAACATAATTTCCGTTCTCTTAGTCCGCCTGTTGTTATAGCTGTGGGAAGCCCGGTCTCCAGGACCGATATAAGCCTCTGTTTCGACAATATAGCCTGCTGTCACTCCTTCGTTTGATTCTTTTACCAGGATACAGCCGAGAAGTGCCTTTGCCAGATCGATTGTAGGCTGCTCAAAAAATGATTCTGGTAAAGGCTTCAACTCATCCATATATTCACCCACGTATTACACCTTCCACTATTCGTTTTATACATATAGGATGTACAACTTATTATTAAAATAACATTAACGGGTAGTGACAGTCACTGGTCTACTCCACCAAAATTAAATTAAACCCGTTGCAATGGTTTCAAACTTTAAATGGTATACTTTTTCAAAAAGGGGTGCTAGATGATGAAATTAAAAGTTTTAGATTCCACTTTTTCCGTTGTAAAATTTCCACAAACTGAAAAACTGCCATTGTGGGCAATCGACTCCGAAGTATTTTCTATCACCAGAACAGATGAAGAGCTTTCTATCGTGTGTCCTTCCGAATCTTTACCGGCGAACGCAGTCTTTACAGATGTTGAACATGATTGGAAGTGTATGAAAGTAGAGGGAATTTTGGATTTTAGCTTAACTGGGATACTAGCTTCATTAGCGAATCCGTTAGCTGAAAACAAAATTAGTATCTTTGCGATTTCAACCTTCAATACGGATTACCTGCTTATTAAAAGGGATTCCATTGAAAAGGCAAAAGTCGTATTACAGAACGAAGGTCACACTTTTACTGATTATTGAACGAGGAGTGGGAGTATTGAAGATAAGTAAACAGAACGCGGAACATTACCAATGGGGAAATCAATGTGATGGTTGGTATTTAGTCAACAATAGAGATATAAGTGTCATCCAAGAACGTATGCCTGTTAATACTAAAGAAGTAAGGCATTATCATAAAAATTCCCGCCAATTTTTCTATGTCTTAACTGGAACCGCCACAATAGAAATGGATGGTCAATGTATTTCATTACATCCTAAAGAAGGAATAGAAGTCCCCCCTCATACACCACATCAAATGCGGAATGAATCAGACCAAGATGTTGAATTCTTGGTCATATCACAGCCTAATATTCATCATAGTGGTGATCGAGTGAATGAATAGGTTTCTTTTTCAACAGGTTGCTATTGAGCAAATAAATGGAGTTGAACAACGACCTTAATGATAAAATAGTTTGGGTCTACCTTCGCTATTATTGGTATTTTCTGGTATTATGTAGATAGCTTGTTATCTATCAATGAAGGGTGATGTACGGAATGGAAGTAACATTTACAGTAACCAAATGGGATGAAAAGCCACTGCATGAAACTAGAAACGATTTTCCTATTAATATAGCCCACGTCGAATATGATCTTGACGGTGAATTAAAAGGGAAAGCGTTGATTGAGTACTTATTATATTACATGGAATCAAATGTAGATGATGGGCACTTAGCCACTGCGAAAATCTCTGGATTTTTATTTTTCGAAGGAACGTATAAAGGAAAACAGGGGTCATTTACAGCTATTGAACAAGGAATATTTGATAAAGGAAATCTAGATTCTCCAGGGACCATCATCAAAGCTGCCGGTGATTTGGAAGATCTGAAAGGGTCCTATCATTATCAATTTACAGGTCAAACAAGTAAGCTGATTCTAGACTTTGAATTGTAGGCGGGAGCCGTTCTCTTATGGAGTACCCGCAGGTATAAAAATACATATAAAAACAGCTAAAATAGCAGAGTAATTCGCATAAGACTTCACTCTGCTATTTAGCATAATTTATTGGCTATCCCAAACATAGGATAGCAAAAAAAATTTATTGTTTACATAATATAATTATTTGTACTATTGACAGCGAACAGTGACAGTCACTATATCCCCTTTTTTCAAACATCTTTATGCCTTCTTTTTAGTCCACAAAAACGCCCCAACCATCGGAATAACCACCATATGGTTTACTTAAATTATCTAATTCCTTTTGGATCTTAACTAATTGATTATAATTTAATTCCATTCTTTTAGAACAACTACATGCCCACTCATCTGTTTCGTCATCTTGTTCCAAGAAACAATTGTAGCCTTCTCCTTTAAGTACTATCGATAATTTTTCACCGGCTGCTTCATCTGGCACCGCTACAAAAAATTCGACAGATTGTGGTTTCTTAAAATTCACTCCATCTTTATATAGGCTTTGCAATGCCTCTCCATCTGCATCATTTGGGAATTTCATTTGTTTTTCCTCCAGTACATACAATGGTGTAATTATCATTCACTTAATACATTTTTGCTAACCAAATGGACCCTGGGGACGAATTACTAATATAAAACTCACCTAAAAATATCATTAGAAAAGCACCGCTTCAAAGTTGAAACGGCACTTCTTTAAGTCAATGATTGCTTTCCCTGTACCTCAATGCGATCCGGTCTTGTATAAATATTTAAAGAATGATTGCGAAGAAACCCAACAGTTGTAATTTGCAGCTCTTCTGCCAGCCTCAAGGCTAGTTCAGTCGGAGCTGATTTTGACAATACGATACCGCATCCTATTTTGGCTACTTTTAGTAAAACTTCAGAAGAAATACGACCACTAAAAACAATAATTTTGTCTGAATGGGAAATTGAATGCTGCAAGCAATGACCATAAATTTTATCAAGGGCGTTGTGTCGTCCGATGTCCGTTCTGTCAACAATAATTCCGTTGCGATCACAAAGGGCAGCATTGTGGACGCCCCCTGTATCCTGGAAGATTACAGATGACTCCTGCATCAGTTGCATCAAATGAAAGCATTCCTCAATTGAAATCTTCGCATCCACGTTTTCGAGTGGTTTAACGGTTCTTGCGTCATTATAAAAATAAAAGCTTTGACGGCTTTTTCCACAGCAAGAGGTGACGACCCGTTTCGAGTGAAACAATTCGTTCAGTTTGTTGACCTTATGCGTATTGACGATTGCACGACCTGTCGCCTCGATCATCGTAAGTTCCTTAATTTCTGAAATACTTCTAATGATTCCTTCTGATGCCAGGAAGCCAACGACTAATTCCTCGATGTGCTCAGGGCTGCAGACGAGTGTCGCGAATTCCTCCCCATTCAGAACAATGGTGATCGGATATTCCGTAACGATGGTATCCGTTACTCTTTGTATGGCCCCGTCCTCATATCGCCAAACATTACTTTCTAGTTTCATTGGCTGATCCATACTTTTTCACTCCCTGTTACTTTCCCTCAATTGGCTTGTCAAAAACGAATACAGTCATGGCTATATCTTCTTTGATATTAATGTCAGAAAATAACCGCATGACTTTTGCACCCATTAGGTTTTCAATTCGTAAAAGGACCTCTGGCTTTTTATAGATTTCCTTCACAAATCTCGTTCTCGTTTCATGGACCATCTGTTCACCATCTTCGGAAGTAATCATAAACTTCTCCACATTTGTCAGGTTCCCTTTCATTTCACTGACCGCCCAAGAACCGATAAATTTAGTCGTGATTTCCTTTGGACCGTTGCCGACATATTCCTTCCGAATCTCACGCACAAGCATACTAAATTGATGCTCCAAATTCTTTGCCAAGGATTGTCCCTCCCTATCCATACACTTAATTTGATTCTAAGAGGAAACCCATTCATCAACTTCAACAATGGGTTTGCATTTTACTCTTTTAATCCCTCACCCATGCCTTTTAACAGATTAAAACCAAAACCGATCGCTCTGTTAATATCAGGATCTTTTAACGCCTTCATTAAGTCCAATACTCCAATTTTGGAATCCGCTTTTAATCCCTGCTCCGCCTTTTTCAATCCATTGGTCAGGCTTTTAGCAAGCTTACCGGTTGTCTCCGGGTCCAGCTCAGTTAACATACCGCCTGCTGCCATCGCATTGTTAATCATGTTGGTGACAGGCTCACGTGTAAGCTGACCGACAGCGATTTTTGCTGCCTTCTCTTTCGCTTTTAACAGACTTCCAAAAGCATCTAAGATTCCGCTATCGTGTAATTCTTGAATCAGACTCAATGTTTCAAGTAACGAGTCCTTATTTTCCGCAACCCCGGAGAGAAGATTCTCCAGGGATTGCATTTTCTTTTGTTCTTCTGTAAGTTCTATTTTTTCAACAATTTTAATCGGCTTGGCCATTATGCATTCCTCCTGTCATAAAAACCAGGTGTAACATATTCGTTCACATCAGCAATCGGCGTGTAGTCACCGCGTTCCCACTTGCGGTAAATTTCAAGACCCATTTGCGGTGTACGAGTCGCATTACGTGGATTATACCTTGGAAGTGGATTTTCTCCATTCAATTCAAGGACTTCCATCCGCACTTTCGTTTGTTTATAAGCAGGTGTATGTGTGACGACATCAACAGCCCCGCCAGTCAGAAGGTTCACCGCACTCTCATGGCTTGAGGAATGCATTGGTACATAAATCGTTTTTCCATGGACACGATCGGTTACGAGAACAGGAAGCTTAATCGCTCCGTACGGTGAAACTAGACGAACAAGTGTGCCGTCCTTAACACCGCGCTCTTTCGCTAATTCCGGTGATAGCTCCACGAACACCTTCGGAAATTTGTAGTTCAAACCACTGGATTTCTGTGTTAAGTTTCCTTCATGGAAATGCTCCAACAGACGTCCGTTATCTAACGCGAGATCGAAGTCCTGCGGGAACTCCATTGGTGGTACATAATCAAACAAGCCGAACCGAGCTTTTTTATCAGGGAAATTAAAGCCATCTTGGAAAAGCAACGGTGTGTTTGATCCATCAAGAGAACCCCAATGGAAGCTGTTCCATCCTTCAAGAACCTCATAGTTACACTGGCTGAAGAACGGTGTTAAGCCAGCCATTTCATCAAAGATCTCACTTGGATGTGTATAATTCCAGTCAAATCCCATCTTTTTCGCTAGCTGTGTAATAATCCACCAGTCCGGTTTACTATCGCCTAGGGGCTGTAAAGCTTGGTACAAGCGCTGTACACGGCGTTCAGTGTTAGTAAACGTTCCATCTTTTTCAAGAGAAGGTGTTCCTGGTAAAATAACGTCGGCAAATTGGGCAGTTGTTGTTAGGAAGATTTCTTGTACGACTAGGAAATCTAACTTCTCAAGCATAGCCTGTGTATGATTCGAGTCTGCATCCACCCATGCCATGTCCTCACCAGCGATATACATTGCCTTCATATCGCCTCGATCGACAGCAGCTAGCATTTCAATATTATCAAGGCCAGGGTTGGGAGAGATTTCTACACCATAGGCCTTCTCGAATTTTTCACGGATTTCATCATTTGTTACAGATTGATACCCAGGGAAGATATTGGGCATAGTACCCATATCAGCAGCACCTTGCACATTATTATGTCCGCGTAATGGGTAGGCACCAGCGTTTGGACGCATCATGTTGCCTGTTGCAAGAAGCAGGTTGGCAATCGCAACAGATGTATGTGAACCAGCGATATTTTGCGTGACACCCATTCCCCAACAAATGGCGGTTCCATCCGCATCACGAATCATTTCTGCCATTTCAATTAATGTTTCTGAAGAAATTCCGGTAATCTTCTCTGCCTCTTCCAAACTATAAGGCTCGATCATATTCAAAAACTCATCATAGTGGTTTACATGGTCTGTGATAAATTTCACATCGTGCCATCCTTGGTCAATGATATACTTCGTAATAGCGGAAAGCCAAACATAGTCTGTTCCTTGTTTTGGACGAACGAACAAGTCTGCACGGTCGCCCATTTCGTGTCTGCGCACGTCCACGGTAATTAATTTTTGCCCATGAAGTTTTTGCGCACGTTTAATACGTGTAGCAAGTACAGGGTGTCCTTCAGCAGGCGCACATCCTACAAGCATGACAAGACCCGCTCCTGCGATATCTTGAATCGTTCCAGAATCGCCGCCGATGCCTCCGGTTTGCTGCAGTCCCCATGAGGCAGGTGACTGGCAGTAACGAGAACAGTTGTCCACATTATTGGTTCCAAACACTTGACGAGCCATCTTTTGGATCAGGTAGTTTTCTTCGTTCGTAATTTTAGATGAAGAGATAAAGCCGATTGCATCGCTGCCATGGGTTTCTTTAATTCCGCCAAGTTTTTCTGCAACAATTGAGAGAGCCTCATCCCAGCTTGCCTCCACAAACACATCCCCTTTACGGATTAAAGGTGTGGTAATTCGTTCTTGTGAATTGACAAAATCCCAGCCGAATTTTCCTTTTACACAAGTGGAAACACTGTTAACTGGCGCATTTTCAGATGGTTCAATTTTAAGAATTTCACGGTCTTTGGTCCATACTTCAAATGAACAACCCACACCGCAGAATGTACAAACGGTTTTTGTCTTTTCGATTCGCTCTTCACGCATGGCTGCTTCTACTTCTGACACGGCCATGATCGTTTGATAATCCGGCTCTACTGCTTTGACGATATCAATCATGGGTGTAAGCAAGTCATCGGAAATACCTGTCATAAATCCTGCATTACCAAGCATGGATTTTTCCATTAAGGCGTTACACGGACAAACGCTCACACATTGACCGCAGGAGACACATGATGATTCGTTAATGCTTTTTCCACCGTCCCATAAGACACGCGGCTGATTGGTTTCCCAGTCAATAGTTAGTGTTTCATTTACTTGAAGATCCTGACAGGTTTCCACACATCGTCCGCACAAAATACATTGATCCGGATCGTACCGATAAAACGGGTGCGACATATCTACTTCATAGCCCTTTGAACGATGCGGGCGTGTTTGGTGTTCAATTCCCATCAATTCCGCCGTATTATGTACACGACAATTGCCATTATTATTATCACAAACGGTGCAATATAGTAGATGATTTTCTAGAATACGGTCCATGGCTTCCTCTTGGGCTTTCTTGGCCACTTCAGACGAAGTCAAAATATCCATGCCGTCCTCAACCACTGTGGAACATGCACGCATGATGTTGCCGTTGACTTCACACATACATGTATCACAGCTCTGTACCGGTCCGAGAACTTCAGAGTAGCAGACGTGCGGATGCTCCATCTCCTGTTTTAATAAATAATCTAATATACGTGTTCCTTTTTCTACTTCGTGTGCTGTTCCGTTAATAAGAACATTCACTTTTTCACTCACTATAAGTCCTCCTTGGTAAAAAACGAAAAAATCTATAAACCTCTAATTAACTAGCTTTCTTAATAGTTGATCTTGCTTTTGTTGATGCTTGTAGGGAATCCTTGTGTACCGTCCAGTAAATCAAGGCTACAAACACACCGCCGCCAATCGCGTTTCCGATGACGACTGGAATAAAGTTAGACAGATAATCTGCCCATGTGACCCCACCTGCAAAAATCGCTGCTGGGATGACAAACATGTTAGCCACCACGTGCTGAAAACCGATTGCAACAAACGCCATAATCGGGAACCAAATCGCAAGTATTTTTCCTCCGATATCATCTGCGCCATAAGCAAGCCAAACACCTAAACAAACGAGCCAGTTACAGCCAACCGCAGAAATTAAGGTCTTCATAAATGATTCATCAATCTTCGCTTCTGCTATAGCGACAGTTTTGGTTAAAAATGGACCTGTTTCCGTTAAGCCAACGATGTGACCGAAGAAATAGGCAATAAAGATCGCTCCAATAAAATTACTGATTAATACCAACAGCCAATTTTTACCTAGCTGGGCTAGTGTCGCACGCTTGGCTAAAACAGCCATCGGAAGCACCATCATATTTCCTGTTAGCAGCTCCCCGCCTGCAATGATGATTAACATGAGACCTACAGGGAACACCGCTCCGCCTAATAGTGAGCTAAAGGAACCCCATTGCTGTGGTAAGTTGGCAATCACTCGAATGTCTAATAAAAAACCAAAGGAAATAAAAGCCCCCCCCAAAAATCCTAATAAAAGTGCATGAAAAGGATTCATTGTTGCCTTTTTTGCACCAGCATCCACCGCTAATTCCGCGATTCGCTGAGAACTATGAAACGCCATCCGTTTTCCTCCAATTTGTTGAATATAAAAGCTTTTGTTTATACACTGGGACTATCGCCGGTCATTTTCATTTATGAAAACGCAAAAAAGCCCACCATAAATCGGTTCACATGCCTTTGCATGTACCGTTTTACAGTGGGCTGATAACTGAGCATTTTTTATACTAGCAATCCATCCCGCTATAGACACAATGGAAGATCAGGATATACAGTCAATTTTCGGTTAACTTACATCAATGACATTCCATCCTCTATAAACCTTTCTAATAGTAACATGGATTCATTGATTTGTGAACATTTTATGAACCTTTTTTGTATTTCACATTTTCCTCTTTTCAAAAATGCGTCCCTCTTTACCTGTCATTAGCGTAGTTGTGTGACCTGGCACTTGAATTATAGATAAATCAACCAATGTTCAGCGTGTTACCAACCGCGCTCCTGCATACGGTCTTTTGCATCCAGTGTTGAAATTTCAATACCTTTCATTGGTGTCCCCAGCTCTTTTGAAATTGCAGCAATGAGCTTATAGTCTTGATAGTGCGTTGTCGCCTCTACAATCGCCCGAGCGAATTTCTCCGGGTTATCAGATTTAAAAATCCCTGATCCTACAAATACGCCATCTGCTCCAAGTTCCATCATTAATGCTGCATCGGCAGGTGTGGCCACGCCGCCGGCTGCAAAATTCACCACAGGTAAGCGCCCCAGTTTTTTGATTTCGACTAATAATTCAAATGGTGCTCCCAGATTTTTGGCTTCCGTCATTAATTCATCTGTACTCATCCCGACAACGCGTCTTACCTGTGCATTCACTTTTCGCATATGACGGACAGCTTCGACAATATTTCCGGTTCCCGGTTCCCCTTTTGTCCGTAACATGGAGGCACCTTCTCCAATACGCCGGGCAGCTTCCCCTAAATCTCGGCACCCACAAACAAAAGGAACCGTGAAGTCACTTTTGAATAAATGGTATTCCTCATCCGCTGGAGTTAATACTTCGCTTTCATCTATGTAATCAACGCCCATTGCTTCTAATACCCGTGCTTCTACAATGTGTCCAATGCGTGCTTTTGCCATGACCGGGATGGTTACCGCGTTCATTACTTCCTCCACAATACGGGGATCTGCCATACGGGCTACGCCGCCAGCTGCACGAATATCGGATGGCACACGCTCCAAAGCCATTACCGCAACAGCACCTGCGGCCTCTGCAATTTTTGCTTGTTCGGCATTCACGACATCCATAATCACGCCGCCTTTTTGCATTTCAGCCATTCCGCGTTTTACTCGTTCGGTTCCTAATTGTTTCATAAAAATAACCTCCATATCTTTGATGGTTACTAGTATAATAGATATTGACTTTAAGAAAAGGTTCAGTTTTTTAAAAAACAATGTGGTCAGTTAGGGGGGATTGCAGATGGATATGCTTATGTTTAAATTGGATAAAAGTATGGCAAAACCATTATATGAACAGCTTTATACCGGGATTAAAGACGCTATTATCCACAAACAAATTGAAGTAGGAACCAAATTGCCATCAAAGAAAAAATTAGCTGAATTTTTAAATATCAGCCAAACAACCATTGAAATTGCCTATGCCCAACTTGTTGCAGAAGGCTTTGTGGGATCCAAACCCCGCATTGGTTTTTTTGTCGAAGAGATTGACGAATTACCCTATATTGAAAAAGGGTATCCTAAAGTGCCTATAGAGAAGCTAGAGAAGAAAATTGTTCAATTTGACTTCCATCCTGGGAAAATTGATACAGACTCCTTCCCTTTTTCACTTTGGAGAAAATATGCTAAAAATTTATATGATAGTCATTCAAAAGAGTTATTACAAATTGGAAATCCTCAAGGAGAATTTGCATTAAGAGCTGAAATTTCAAAATATCTTTATCAATCAAGGGGGATTGTCTGCACCCCAGAACAGATCGTCATTGGTTCGGGAACGGAGCAGCTGCTTCCTATGATTCTACGATTACTGGAAAGTGATGCAAAATTTGCCCTTGAAAATCCTGGCTATTCCGCCATTCCAAAAATCCAATTACAAAATCGAGCCGTTTCCATTCCGGTAGATGAAAATGGGTTACTAGTGGATGAACTTGAAAAAACAAATGCCAATGTTGTTTATATTACACCTTCCCACCAATTCCCTACAGGTGCTGTGCTATCCGCTACAAGAAGAACGCAGCTATTAAACTGGGCAGCAAAAGATGAAGATCGCTATATTCTTGAAGACGACTATGATAGTGAATTTCGTTATATCGGAAAGCCCATACCTGCCTTACATGGATTGGATCAAAACAATAAAGTCATTTATATAAGCACGTTTACGAAATCCTTAATGCCCTCACTACGTGTTGCCTATTTTGTATTGCCTCCAACGCTCGTCCATAAATATAAAAGGACATTTAGTTTTTACTCGGCAACCGTACCAAGATTTGATCAGCATATTTTAGCCAACTTTATGAGAGATGGGTATTTTTCCAAACACTTGAACCGGATGCGGAAAATTTATCGTAAAAAACACGATAAATTAACCAATATATTTAAAACAAATTATCCTGATGTTACGATTACAGGGGACCAGGCGGGCATGCACATTTTGATTTCTGTCCCCGTGTCAAATAATGAAGATCAACTAAAAAAGACGGCGAGCCAAAACGGCATTGCCATCTATCCAGTAAGTGATTATCTCTTAGGTCCGATTGACTATCAGCATCCAACCTTTTTATTAGGCTTTGGCGGTATTCCCTTAGAGCAGATTGAAACAGGCATTCACCAACTAATGTATTGTTGGGGAATTTCAAGCCGTCCCTCCTCCGCGCTGCCTTTTTAAAAAAACTTAACTTATTAGTGCGCAAGGGAGATAATGTTCATTCCGATATTCATTTAATCTCCCCTTAAAGGAAATATGGGTACATAGAGGAGGAATTCTTTTTCGAAGGAAAAGCCACACGCTATAGTACCTCCCAATCCTTTGAGACAGCTACAGCGATTTCTACCAATCATCCTTACAATACACGGACGTGTTGTACATGCAAAAAGACGCCTTTCTTATTAAGAAAAGCGCCCGACCTGAGGAAGCTCTCTGAATTATAGTGCTCTAGGACCAATCAACGCCACCCCAAGAGGATTGCAGCTTTCGCAACAGAACGATTTGGCCGAGATGATACGAATCGTGCATCATGATATTGCTGAGTAAACGCTCAACAGAGTACCTGTTCGGTGCAAACGGTACTTTTAACTTCTCATCGTCAAGTTCACCAATGACCGTTTTTAATTTATTCATGATTTCCTTGAGACATTGTACTGTCTGGGCCCAGCCATTTTCGTCTTCTGGGTCTCCCGGATTTCCAAAAGTTTCTTCATTATCTTTTGCCTTACGCGGATTTTCTGTGCCCTTAATTCGATGGATAACGTCTTCATTACAAAATATCAAGTGGTTGACAATCTGCCAAATCGAATTGCTGCTTCCCGAACTTGTCCATGCTGCCTCAGCTGCGGTAACTCCTTGGAGTGCCTGATCCATGGAAGCAAACCATTCATTCTCATGGCAATGCATGTCCAGTTGTTCTAAAAACATTTTGGTTACAACTTGCATAAAACCAATCTCCTCACTGTTTAGTGTAATTTTTTCAAGTTAAAAGACAAGAAAAAATCTGACTATAGTTTAAATTCTTCCGTCCTAACAAAACCATAATCACTATGACTTATTCGGCTGATCCAGCATTTATTCCTTCATGATGACAAAGTACCCTATAGGGCAGACCTTTTTTTTAGTGTCTACTCTCATTTCCTCTTTTCAAGAACGAGTTCTCGGTGCATCTGTTTTGATTCTATAAACCTTCTTTTCTGTTGATGAGTAAGAGATCCCATCTTTAAAACCATTCATGTTCGTGACAACTTTTTACAATATAACGATATTCTCTATTACGCGAGAAAGTCGAGAACCCGTTTGATTACAAGTTTCGTCGCCTCAGCATCGTAAGACGGTAAACTACTGTCGGTGAAGAGATGTTCCTTGCCTTCGTATAGAAAAAGTTCAGCGCGATTGGCCGACGCCACAAGCTCACGTGCCGCGTTGATGTCGCCGTCTTCAACGAAAAAAGGGTCCTCACTCATGGCGTGAATTTGCACAGGCAAGTCGACCGGCCACTGAGATTCGAACGCGGAGGTCGGGAGGCATGCATGAAAAAACAGTGCACCTCTGGCGCCTTCACGAGTTTGAGCGAGCTGCTGTGCTGCGGGGACACCAAGTGAAAAACCAGCATAGACAACATCGCGTGAAAGCTCGCTGGCTGCCCGAACGCCACGCGCCGTCACTTCTTCAAACCCGATTTCCTTAACAAATACCAAGCCCTCCTCCAGCGAGGAAAACATGCGGCCATCAAATAAATCTGGTACGTGCACAGTATGCCCTGCACCTCTCAGTTGATCGGCGATTGCTTCAATCCCCTTTGTTCGGCCTAAAACATGGTGTAACAACAAAACTTCTGCCATTTGCTTTCCCTCCAATTTAATGGATTTCATATGTCTAAGTTTCGACAAGTAAGCCTGATTGCCCTGCCAGAACTTTATGATTTG
Organism: Neobacillus sp. B24; assembly: GCF_055381825.1. Taxonomy (NCBI): domain Bacteria; kingdom Bacillati; phylum Bacillota; class Bacilli; order Caryophanales; family Bacillaceae; genus Neobacillus; species Neobacillus sp. B24. The sequence continues at coordinate 3,220,918 of NZ_AP035777.1, forward strand.
GAAATATACACCTTTTAAAAACCACCCCTTGCTTATTCAAGCCCGTTTCTTTATTGTTTTCTTCTCTTACTTCTAGCAATGAAAATAGCCCCTATAATACATCCCATCCCTAAAATATGCATTATATTGTTACCCATCTTACTTAAGCTATTACTTGTTAAACCACTTAGAAAACCTCCAAATAATGTAAGTAATATAACAAGAAAAAATTTCATTCTCTTATCATCCATCCCTATAAGTGTTCTTTCCAATTTAATAATTTGATATTAACATATTTTGTAATTTTCAAAAGAGGGATATCGTTGATATTAGTATTTCTTTTTTATGTTTTTCATGGCTTAACAGCTGTCAATTTGGGAGTTGCGCTCATTCAACAAACTTGGCCCTTTAGTTGAAGTAGAAACGAAAGCCTCTTACCAATAATTAGCTTCATTCTTTCTTAAAAGTTCCTCGGTAAGACTGGTGCTTAAAATACCTGACGCAATTCAATCTGACCTTCCCCATGTCCTTGAGGATCCGGCATCCGTTTTGCCCACTCGATTGCTTCTTCTCTCGACTTCACATCAATCAGAATGAAACCTGCAATCAATTCTTTTGTTTCCGTAAATGGACCATCCGTAACCACTGGCTTTTCTCCTGGTTTCGGAAATGAAAGACGAATCCCATTTGAACTTGGGTGAAGTCCTTTAGCCATAACCAGTACACCAGCCTTAATTAATTCCTCATTGTACTTATCCATGGCATCCATGAGGTCAGTGCTCGGAAGAATTCCGGCTTCCGAATTCTTTGAGGCTTTTACAATCAACATAAATAGCATAAAATATCCCTCCTTTTATTAGCAGTAAAAATTTACATCCTCCAGCAAAGCTGCATCTTCAAAATCGACATATTATAAAAAAACAACAATTCTTTGCTTGCATATTATATCTATTTATTTTCGTGTTAAATACAACAAAATCCTTTTTGTTATTCAACTATCCTGCCCGATAGTTCAATAACAAAAAGGGGTCGCCACAGCAACCCCATCTTTCACTCTTGCCCCCGATCGTTAAGTGTAAGTTCTCACAAACTAACATCATTAAATGTATGGTTTTAATTGGATTATTCCGAAATTTTCATTTTGAAATCGTGATTACATTTTAGCTTTTTGAGCTTTCCACTAATGTATTAATCAACTAAATCAACGGAAAGGGTATTAATTTGAGCAGGATCTGATTCCCTGATTTCACCATCATAACCAACTTCTACTTCATCCCCAACCTTAAAGGTTACTGCACTATTTACTGCAAGGTCAACAAGTATTCTATGCGTTCTACCGCCTTCCTCCCAATGGACAATAGCACGATCGTCGGTAATCATTTTTGCGATTGTTCCTCTAAAAGTTACATATACTTCACGTTCATCTATGCTTTTTACATCTTCTGTGTTACAAGCAAATAATAAACAGCTTATGAATAGTATAAATAACAAATTGTATTTCTTTTTCAAGATACATTCTCCTTTAATAGTATTCATCACAACAGCATCTACTTTTCACATTAGACGCATCTACCAGATGAATGTTACAGTTTGTATTCAATTAACCTGCCCCGTTAGGACAACAAAAAAGATCGCCGCAGCGACCTCCATTTACTATTGCCCCGTTTATATAAAATTTTCACAAACTTATTTACTCTATATTTCTTCTCAGTTTATTTCTTCAATCATTTCCTTTGTCCCATCTTTTTCAACCATCATAACTTCTACATCCTTAGTTGGGCTAATTACATACCAAAACCTATTGTCACCTTCAAGATTTATGATTGTTGCTGGTTCATTGCCAGCGAATACTTCAACGATTGAATTGTCACTGATTAAACCGGAATAAATAAAAGGTGCTTGATTCATTGAAGACCATTCAACAGGGGAATCCAATTCTGCTCCTCTTGTTTGCTTCCATTCCCATTGATTATTTTCTTTCGTAAAGTAAGCTATTTAGATCTGTTCCCCTTGATTATTATGCTCTTTGAACACCGCAATCGCATCGTCTTCGTGAAAGGCATTCAATTCTGTGTGGATAAGCGAATAGGAGTAATTCTTTTCGTCAGTGTGCATTTCAGTCATTCTTTGTTGAAAAAACTCTTCAAATTTTTGTTCTTTAGAACATCCGCCTAAAAAAATCATACATAATACAAATCCTATAATTATTTGACTTTTCAATTTTATCCTCCCTATACTAAAGGACTCATTTGGAAAAAATTTATATCTGAATTGTAACATTACTCTAATTAAGCTGAAATGATTTCTTGCACTCCCGATAGTTGAAGAAGTTAAATCCTTAAAGAAAATAAGCCCTTCTCATTTATTGAGAGGGGCCGATTAAAACAAATAAATTACCTCATAAGTCTACTAATTCTCACATGCATAATTATCTTTATCTCTGTCCATTTTAGATTGATACGCTGGATGGTCAGCTGGTACGCCATTTGGATATACCATTCTTAAATCAGTACAGTTGGCAAAGAACTCTGACCCTCCACTAGTAGTAGTCGAACTTGCTGAAGCTTCCGCTTGTGCTTTAGCCTCAGCTTCTTCTTTCGCTTTAGCTTCAGTTTCTGCCTTTGCTTTAGCCTCAGTTTCTGCCTTTGCTTTAGCCTCAGCTTCTGCCTTTGTTTTAGCTTCAGCTTCTGCCTTTGCTTTAGTTTCAGCTTCTGCCTTTGCTTTAGCTTCAGCTTCTGCCTTTGCTTCAGCTTCTGCCGTTGCTTTAGCTTCTGCTTCTTCTTTCTTTTTCTCTTCTACCTTTGTTTTAGCATTTTCCTCTTTGCTAGTTGATTCATTTGATGAACAAGCTGGAAGGAAAACTATTAAAAACGCCATAAATAAGTAGGTCAACCCCTTCATAATTATCCCCTTTTTGTAAATATTTGTAGAAACACCAATACTATTATACTTCTAAAATACTTTGAAAAGAGAATAAATTTTTATAATTTAAAAAGGATTCCAAACTAAATCTGAGCACCCCAGCTGATGGATAGGCGGAAAAATTACGCCTAATTAGAAATTTTTATTAAAAAAGGGTTAAATAGGCGGAGAGATTCCGCCTATTGGCTCGAAAAATGTGAAAATGAGGAATTTTGCTTTGCATAACCGGAAAACCTCCCCCTATTTTCCCAAAATCGAGCTCTATTTTGCATTTAACCGGAAACTCTCCGCCTATTGTTGTTTACTCGATGAAGGATAAGTTAACTTATTTAAAAAGGGGAGAAGGTTTATCTCAAAAATCCACGATAAAGTCACCGCTCATAATAACGATATTCGTCTCTTCATTATACTTAAACCTCTTTCAAAAATCAGATCAAAGAACAAAAATAATAGTTCCATGTTTTTCCAAAGTTAGACAATCTTTATTCATTTCGCATGACGAAATGTCAGTAAAACACTAACGTTAATTATAGAAATATTCAGACATCAACTGCTATCCTATAAATAGACAACTAGTGTTCCTAGAAAGTATTACCTTGCACTTTTAAAGAAAGGAGAGATGTACCAGTCTGTTGTGAATTCTATTAATCGGGAGGGATAGTAAAGCATGAGGTTTATTAAGAAACCGTTTATTGTTTTAGCTGCTTTAACTTTAACGTTGTCATTGTATTCTTCAGCTCTGGCAGATCAACCAGCACAACAGGAGAAGTCAGTTGCCTCCAATGTTCCGAATCCTGTTGTCACCGGACCGATCCCATCAAGTCCATACGGAGATCCGTCCCACAATTATCCACAGTTGGCGACAAGCATCGATTTAGGGAAATATGGGTACATAGAGGAGGAATTCTTTTTTGAAGGAAAGGCCACACGCTATAGTCCCGACCAATCCTATGAGACCGCTACATCGATCTCCACCGGTCATCCTTACAAATCACGCATGTTGGTTCGGCGCCCTGCCTCTCCGGACAAGTTTAATGGGAAAGTGATTGTGGAATGGTTAAACGTTACCAGCGGTTACAATCTAGATGCGATGTTTATGTCTTCCTATGAACATTACCTAAGGGAAGGATATGCCTATGTCGGAGTATCGGCACAACGAGTCGGGGTTCACCAGGCGGGAAGTGGCCTGAAAGCATGGAGTCCAGCTCGTTATGGATCCCTCGATGTCACGGATAGCGGCAAGGTTACCGATGATGGGTTGGCTTTCGATATCTATTCGCAAGCGGCCCAAGCCATCCTCCATCCAGATGGAGTTAATCCGTTAGGCAATCTCAAGCCAGAAATGATGATAGCAGCTGGCGCATCACAATCAGAGCGTTATTTGGTGCGTTATTATAATAAAATCCACCCTCTGACCAACCTCTTTGACGGTTACCTTATGTACCTTGGAATTGGCGATAAGCTGCGAACTGACCTTGATACAAAGGTCATAAAGGTCAATACAGAAAATGATTTGATTGCACTTGGCGAAGTGGCCGCACGACAGGACGATTCCAATGTGCTCCGCACTTATGAAGTGGCCGGTGCCTCTCACGTTGGTGGCGGCTCTGATTACCGATCCAATATCCTGATACGTGATGACCTCCCAGTAGCTGATATAACAGTTTGCCAAAAACCTGCATTAAGCCGCGTCCCTACCGGCTACGTTGTCAATGCTGCTTATGAGCATCTTGTTCGCTGGATTGAAGATGGAGTTGCGCCGCCAAGTGGTGAACGAATTCAAGTGCAATCCACTTCTCCTGTAATTATTGCCCGAGACAGCAACGGAAATGCACTTGGTGGTATCCGTTTGCCTCAGCATGAGGTAGCAACTGCTACAAATACTGGCATGAATGGTGGAGGGGGTTTCTGCTACCTGTTTGGATCGCATGAACCATTTAGTCCGGAAAAATTAAAGAGTCTTTATCCTAACCACGGCTCTTATGTTTCGGCTGTGACCCAAGCGGCTAATAAAGTTATTAAACAAGGATTCCTGCTGAAAGAAGATGCAAAGAAAATCCGTGAGGAAGCCGCCCAATCAAAAATTGGTAAATAGGTTTAATTTAAGGAGAAGTGCCAGCAGCACTTCTCCTTTTGGTAGTTTCAGAGCTTTTCAACTGTAGTGCGAAGGAGATGGTAAGAATAACGCTTAGATGCATAATTACTGGCAGTATAAGTCCATATGTTTTCAGTGAGACTTGCTATTTTTGTTAGCGAATATTATGAATGGATTGGTAAATAAATCTCGACTTCTTCCTCACCATTATCCATTGAATGATAGGTCTCCACAATATAAGCTTCTAGATTCCTTTTATACCCTTGGTCTTCTGTCCAGTTCAATAAATGGTCATGTAAATTTCCGATATTTAAAATGTTCCCCCTAGTCGTTACATAATCTTGATCCGTTTCTATGTAATCCATCCCAATTGGAACTTCTGTTAGAGGTTCTTTAATCATTACACCCACTAAATAGTTCCCTTCCAGATGATTTTGATCCTTTTTGGGTTCAAAAAGAGCTATTTCAGTAACTGAACAGTTATCAATTTCATCTAAACGTTTTAGAAATTGCTGAGCAAGTTTTGGAACCTCGGTAGCAAAATCAACAAAACCTCCACGGCCTTTTATACCTACCACTCTAAAATTTTTCTGAACCTTTTTAAATTCCATATTCTATCCCCCACGTCTTTATTCGTATTGTAAAAACTTTTATAAGAAATAGGCTATAGAATCCTATTATAGAGGGCTTTATAAGCAAAAAAATTGCCACCCCCTTAAATCTAAGGATAATTGAGGTTACCACACTCTCAACAACCTAGATAGGAAGTGACAATTTGTACCCTCAAATTATAACCTATTTATTAACTTTTATTAAGTACCAAGAACAAATAATTCGAACATTACTTACCCTTCTTATTGGGAAGGGGATGTTTGAAAAGCCTGAGGAAAAACCTGTAAATAAACCTTATCGTAAACTCCAGGTGGATGATCTTCCGATCATCGAAACCATTCAGAAACTTGATTACCGAAGCCTCCTAACCGAATACCTGGAGAAGAACGGTAAACAACTAAAACCTGTTCAAAGGCGTTCGAATACAAAGGCATGTGTGCCCAAGTCAATGAAATGTCCGCAGTGTGGTGCTCCAGCGGATTATCTTTATGCCAATAATGGAGGCAAAGGACAGTTTCAATGTAAGGTGTGTGCCTGTCTTTTCAATGATAAAAATCGATATTCGAAGGAGGCTATTTTGAAGTGACCTCATTGTTCTAGGACCCTTGAGAAAGGCAAAGAGCGAAAAGACTTTGACGTGTACAAGTGTAAAAATAATGACTGTTCCTACTACCAGCAGAAACTGAATGGCATGTCTGCGAAAGAGAAGAAACAGTTTAAAAAGGATCCACAAGCCTTTAAATTAAGATATATCTTCCGGCAGTTCCACATTGATTTTCAGCCATTGTCAAAGGCTTCTCCTAAGAAACCAAAGGTTGACTTGGCCAGGCTTTATGTGTCGCCACATACATTGGGGCTTATTTTAACCTATCACGTTAACTATGGCCTTTCGGCCCGGAAGACAGCTGCACTCATGAAAGATATCCATGGTGTTTCTATATCGCATCAAAGCATTTTAAATTACGAGAACGCAGTTGCATTAATCCTTAAACCTTACGTAGACCACTATCCCTACGAGCTTTCTGATCAGTTCTGTGGGGACGAAACCTATATTAGGGTTCAAGGTCGTTGGCATTACTTGTTCTTCTTCTTTGATGCGGTAAAAAAGATCATTCTGTCTTATCCAGTGTCAGCAAATCGAGATACAGCGACAGCAATCCGTGCCATTGATGATGTCCTAATGAAATTTAAAGAGATTCCGGAAGATCTTACATTTGTGGTGGACGGCAATCCGATATATCTCTTAGCCCAACACTTTTACGCCCAGCATGATATTCACTTTGACATTACTCAGGTCATTGGGCTTACCAATGAAGATCCTGTATCAAAGGAGAATAGGCCTCTCAAACAAGTGATTGAAAGACTCAATCGCACATTTAAGGGCAATTATCGCTCAACACACGGGTTTGGGTCCGAACATGGGTCTGTTTCGTTTGTGACGCTTTTTGTGGCTTACTTTAACTTTTTACGGTCTCACTCAGCGTTAGAAGGTAATGTGCCAGTGGTTAATCCAGAGCTCTTACTGCGACCGAATATGCCTGCACGCTGGACTAAATTAATAGGTTTAGCTCAAGATTGGATCATTGAACAAACAGTCTAACTTTTTGTTTAGCAGAGCCCTTGAACCCACTAGCAACCGGCGAAGCGAACTCTTGACAAACCGAACTTGCCAATGGTTTAAAATGGAAATACCAAGGGCTATTTGGCATGCCTTCTTTTTGTCCCCGTCGCCCTTGATAAAGGAATCTCAAACCATTGGCGTGTTTGTCAAGAGCGGTTGCGGGGCCGACGCACCCAATATGTGGAAAGGAGCCTAACCCCTTAAGGAGTTTTCATAGAACTTTTGACACTACCTCTTTATTAACCACTTATATTTCATTCTCCTTTAACCCATTTATTCCTTCTATTGGAATCGTGTCTTTTTCAACGTTTTAGAAACACTGTTTCAACGTATTCCTTAAATTTCTCCTCTGCTTCGGTATGTGATTTAACAGTAAATAAAGGCCGGTCTGAATCCCTGGGGTTTTTGTTAAGGGGATTTTCCTCATCTTCATCCTCAAAGTAGATATCCCACATTCCTTGGTCATTTTTAAACCCAATGGCTTCTACATATTGGTCGTTTTCTTGGATGTAATAACCAATATGCCAATGGCGTCCTTTTAAATGCTCTTGAATTTCATCGGCATACGGCTCGAACGATGTCTCGATATCGATTAATTCCATCCCTTCCGTAAGTTGATTGCTTTCAATCGGGATCGGTTCAGGAAGTTTTTCATTATCATATAAGATGCCAGCCAATGAGCAGGCTAAATCTTCTTTCGCATTGTTTATCGCTATACGTTTCGTTTCTCCTCGTGACAAAGGATAGTCCCAACCAGCCTCAGGAAACAGAGTGGGAAAATATACTCCATACATTCCTTCATTATCTACTAGTATAAAAGCTGGATAAACGAATTTTTTGGTATTTATCATCGTCACACCTCCTTGTTCAAACTACTATAAGCTAGCTATTCCCTGTTAACCAGTTCTTTTACCATTATATCCTTGCCAATTCCTTCCCAAGCCACTATTCACACCCCTCAAACCCCCATTTTGTTACAAACCCACTCTTACTCCATATGTTTATTTGGCTGCGTCTTGCCGAATTCTCATCGTCTTTGTATTGCTTCAGATATTTATAGGGAGGATTTAGTATATAACCTACTCGTGCCCAACCCTCTTGTAACAGCGTTTCCTGAACCGATTTCCCGTGAACATAGACATAAGCCAGCAACCGCCCGTAGTTATCTCTCGTATTTTCCTCCTCCATTTCCAATGTGATCGAGCCGTTCCGGATTAGCTCGTTATTCCGTACAAATGCTTCCTTGGCATAGGGCTGGACACACATGCCCGGCTTTTTCGACTCCGGTGTGTCGACTAGCAAATATCGGACCGTTTCGATTTTACCCATAAATTTCACCTTGATGGTATCGCCATCGATTGTTTCCACGAGGATGACTGGAACCTGATCTTTCGGCATGGATACCACGTCTGGTTGAACGTCTTCCTGTAGGTTGACGCTCGAATTATTCGGTTCCTGTACGGGAAGCTCAACCATGAATAGGGCAGCTGCTGTCAGGAGGGCCGTGCCGGCTATTTGTTTTCTCATAACGTGGCCCTCCTAATCCCTCGTATTCTATTACATATCATCATTTCCATCCCTGTCATAAGATCCCTTGCTCTTAAGGACAAAATGATTTATATAGGCTGCGAATTTTCGGATCAACAATGGATTGCATAACATATGTGATAAGCGAATGATCCTGCACTTCTTTTATCTTAGAAGCTATAACCTCTTTCCCGCCATCGGGCAAAATTAATTTTCCCCAGTCCTTAATGGCGACCTCGCTCGTTTCAGGATTGTAACGAATCAACTTGTACTCCGAACCCAATCGGTCTAGTAATGCTTGTACACTCTCAATCGAAACACCCAGTTCACAGGCCATTTGTATTTTTGAAATTCGATAGATTCCGATACTAGTAGAATGACTATTTGTTAGTAGGTAAAGATACAACGTCCTCTCTTCTACACTCATCTTTTTAAAAATTGGTTTATCCCAAATTTCAACATTGATTCCTCTACGATTTCCCATCTTTCACACTTCCCTTTTTCTTATTTTTTAAAAAAATAGCGTGCTCTTACTCATGCTTAGAGGTTTACGAACGCCCCATATTGCTTGTTAAAGCCAAGCTCAATGGTCCCGGTCGGTCCATTGCGGTGTTTTGCCAGGATGATTTCCATCCTGTTTTTCTTCGGTGAATCGCTGCTATAGTAATCGTCGCGGTACAAAAACGCGATCAGATCGGCATCCTGCTCAATTTGCCCGCTTTCGCGAAGATCAGAGAGAATCGGGTGTTTGTCATGTCTAGTTTCGACTCCCCGGCTTAACTGCGATAGGGCAATTACGGTGACATTCAGTTCCCTCGCCATGGTCTTGAGGGCCCGGCTGATTTCGCTGATTTCTGCCTGGCGGTTTTGATAGTTTTTTCGATCGCCATCAAGGAGCTGCAAATAGTCAATCACCACGAGCATCCGCCTTTGCTCTTCATAAGCCCTGCGCGCTTTGCGGACCTTCGCCCTGATATAAGCAACATCCATTCCAGCCCGGTCAAAGATATGCAGCTTTAGTTGTGACAGCTTTCCGATCCCATTAGTGAATTGTTCCCAATCCTCGTCCCCAAACGACTGTTGGGGATTCCGCATTTTAAGGCTGTCGATTCTCCCTGTGCACCCGGTCATTCGCTTGATCAGCTGCCTCTTGGACATTTCCAGTGAAAAAATCAGGCTTACATCCTCTTCTGCCGCTTGAAGTGCCAAACTTAGCGCAAAAGCCGTCTTCCCCATACTTGGACGTGCCCCGATAATCACTAAATCCGAGGCTTGAAATCCTCCTGTCAGCCTGTCCAAATCATGAAAGCTGGAGGGGATTCCCACCATTTCGCCTTGCTCCTGCTCGCATTCTACAAATAATTCCACCAATGACGAGGTGATCTCGCCACTGTCATCGTCAGACTGTTCTTCTCCAATACTCATCAGATCATGGATTCCATCCCTTACTGTTGTATCACTATCCTCACTCGAGGCCTGATACATTATTTTTTCGCCAGCTGCGATTAGCTTTCGTTTTTTGTCATACTCCCTGACCAAATTTTCATAAGAGTGAAAATTGGCGATACTTGGCACACTCCCTGTCAATTGGGCGATGTAACTCATGCCGCCAGCGTTTCGAATCTGCTCGATTCCAACTTCATTGATAATGGTCACCAAATCTACAGGCCTTCCCTTTTCAACTAGGCTGCGAATGCCTGCATAGAGTAGTCTAAGCTGTGGAATGTAAAGCTGTTCCGGGAGAATAGTACACTCTTTTACTAACTCACTGTCGAGGAAAAAGGACCCGACAAATGCTTCTTCCGCTTCTTGGTTATAAGGTTCAAATGGTGTCATCCTGCTGCTCCCTTTCTATTCCTAATAACTTTCTGATATTGGTCAATTCCTTTTGCACGACTTCGCTGTTGGCCGGCACATAATGACGGGTCAGGATCATCTTTGTCTCATCAGGGTTCGGAACAACTCCTGGAACACTAGACTTTGTGTAAAGTTCCGACACTTTAGGTGGAAATGGCGATTGCCGCACGTGTTTTAGCAGACTCTCCTCCAGGTCGACAAACGTAAGGTCTTTCACCGCATCGTGCCAAAGGTTCATTTTTTCCTGATCGAAACTAAATTGTTCATAAAACACCGAAATCATTTTCAATAGGGCGAACGTTTCGCGCTTATTCATCTAAATCAAAATCCTCCTCGGTTAGCTCTTTTTTCCATGACTTTTGGTTGCGATAGGCCTCAAATTTCGAGCCAAATAACGTTTCCGGCCGGAGATATTTGCACATGACAGGGTCCTCCAGCCATTCCGCCGCTTTTACATCAATCACCGTTTTAAAATCCTCCAGGGTAAACCCTTCTCTTGCCCTTGCTGTAATCAGTTCCTTTGTTTTCAGACTGCTTGGCTTGTATGCAGAGTTTGTTTTTTCATTCAGGTAGTGAATGACTTCGGCAGCAGGTATTTTCTCTGGTGCTGGTGCTGGTGCTGGTGTTGGTGTTGTTTGCTGTGGCGTGTATTCGTCCTCCAAATACTGATATAAGTCCACCTGCATGTGGTCTTGTTCGGTTGCAGTGGTTTCATCTTCGGCCGTTTGTGGATCCTCAGAAGGGTTGATTGCCTCTCCCTCTATCAGTTCCTCCAACACTTGATAATCGATGGTGTACCACTTGGTCTTATCCATTTTCGAACGATTCCAGTTCCCGGATAGGAGCAATCCTTGTTTTTCCAGGGAGTGAATACTCCGTTTAATCGTGCTTTCAGACCAGAACGGAAGCTGCTCCTGCCAATCCTTATACGTGTTAAATATCCACTTCCGACCTTCGATTACATGTCTGCTACCATGGACCCAATAATGGATTTGCTGCAGGATAACGGCTTCGTTCAAGCCAATTTTTACTGCCAGTGATGGGATGATCATCACCGGATTTTCGTTGATTAATAATTTACTCACCTTATTACCCTCCTCTTTTTCGAACGCCAATGGAATGGTTCGTCCCGTTTGAAGTGCTGACCGATGCATCGGCTCATCCGCTTCACCTTCTATATATCGATTAGGACTCAAAAAGGACAGGGTGGTTTAATAATTTTTATGGGAGTTTTATTTTTATTTGTGGATAGCGTGTTTTTACTTGCGGATAGTGGGTTTTTATTTGCGGATAGGGCTTTTTTACTTGCGGATAAGCCAGTTTTACTTGCGGATAAGCGAGTTTTACTTGCGGATAGACTTTTGCGGTAAAGCTGCTTTTATTTGCGAAATGACATGTTTATTTGCGAAAAAGAGGTTTTTATTTGTGGGACAAGTATATATATTTCTCTGTCGTATTCTTTGAAGTAATCTATGTGTTACTCTCTGGTATTGCTTGGTTCGAGATTGTTTTATCCATAACGCAGTCTGCAACTGTGGATGGATCTTCCTGAGCCGTACTTAGCTGGATTGCTATTTTATCAATAGCTCATTTTGAGTTGTGAGTGGGTCAAAAAATACGTGCCAGGGACCTGCCAATTTCCTGGTTGGTTCCTGGCACTATGTTTTTGTACAGTCTGAAATATCAGAGGGATTAAGATAAGCGAAAATGCTTCTCTATTTGTGTCAGGATATCGACTGTTTAGTTGATTTTCTCCGCCAACTCTAAAATAATTCCCTCTGGACCACGAACGTAACATAACCTATAACTTTCTTCATATTGCTGTATCTCGCTAAAGATTTCCGTGCCCTTCTTTTTCAATTTTGCAACAATCGCTTCAATATCTTCAACTGCAAAGCAAATGTGTCGAATACCTAGCGTATTGGCAAAAGGTGGCTGGATTCCTTTTTCATCTGACGGCGTATAAAATTTGACTAGCTCTATCCACGCGTGACCATCTGGCATCCCCAATCCTACACATGCCGTTTTGACATCTTTAAGCCCAACTATTCTGTCCAACTGTTCTCCATCCAATTCCCATTCAGCTTGCACTTCAAGTCCTAAATTAAGAAAAAACTCTTTGGCCGCTGAAAGATCATTTACGTTTATACTCACATGATCTATTCTATTGATCCTCATATCTCACACCTCCTTGAGATAAAGTGTTCAACAAACATAATCTTAAACTGATCGAAAACAAGACATTTGATTCTGGAGCCATAGCCCTCGTTTACCAGACAGTTAGATGACCTTTTCTCCTAAATCCAGATTACGACGGATACGATCACTCAGTAAGCCGCCTCATCAACGAGGCGGTTTTCCGGCCGCAGCGTTCCATCTCGAACTCATGCACACGTTAGTTGAGTAAAAATCTTTATTTCGATGATTGCCATAATCCTCCTGAACCAGGTGTAAAGCCACATTTCTTTTTAAACTTTCTATTAGACATTTTGGCCATTGGCCATCACTATTTTGTCTTTTAGAACCACTCTATTAGACACTTTCACCCCTGGCCACCACTATTTTGTCTTTTAGAACCGCTCTATTAGACATTTTCACTCCTGGCCATCACTATTTTGTCTTTTAAAACCGCTCTATTAGACACTTTCACCCTCGGCCACCACTGAACGACTATATCTTCCATATATCCATGTTCTAAACCCATTCCGCAAACATACCCAAAGGCAATCAGTTTATTATTTCATTTCTAATCCCTGCCCAGAAATTAGAACGTTCAAACAATGTTGGATAATCTTCATCTCGTCTACCCCAACCAACATGTTCTCTTAATTCTGGTACTTCGTTATTAGATATTGGAATGTTTATCATAACTTTATAGTTCATATTATTCCCTTCCTTTACTTGAACAAGTCCTATTCCTCTTCCACTAACTGCCCCTATAGTTAAATAAAAAACGGTACTACTCCAACCTCATTTCTTGAAAAAATCAAAATCCTAGCGATCTTATTCATATCACTAGGATGAAGGACTAACTAATTATAATTTTTCAATTTTTTCAAGATCTTCTGCAGATAAGACGAAATCGAAAAGATCTATATTGGATGCTTGATTTTCACGTTTGTGAGATTTAGGAATAACGATCACACCGCGTTGAATTTGGTATTTTAATAAGACTTGTGCACCAGATTTTTTATAGGCTTTACCTATTTTCTCCAAAACTTCTTTTTGATGAGCTTCGGCTTTCATAGGTCCCCATGCAACAGGTGTAATGTCCTCGTCTTTTAATACGGCAAGGAGATCTTTGTTAGGTTCTTTTAGGTTCACTTGTATTTGATTAACAGCTGGCTTCACTTTAGCGAATTCTTTCAATTCATCTAGATGGTTTTTTCCAAAATTGGAAACGCCGATTGCTTTTAGTTTGCCCGCTTCGTAATATTCTTCAAAGACTTCCCAAGTGTTTTTAAGTTGTACTTTGTCTTCGATCGGGAAGTGAATAAGAAGCAGGTCGAGATAGTCTGTTTGGAAGTTTTTTAGACTGTTATCGATAGCTGCTCGAGTAGCTTCCTTTGAAGAAATATATTTTTCATTAGCTGGAACTTTTGTCGTAATGAATAACTCTTCTCGAGGCACTGTGCTTTCTGCTAAAACTCTACCAACAAGTTCTTCGTTTCGATAAATGATCGCTGCGTCTATTGAACGGTAACCTAACTCAAGTGCTGATAGTAGTTCAGGAATTTCATTTGTTAACGCCCCGTTATACTCGTTATTTTCTTTTCCATAAGTATTTGTACCTGTACCTATAATTGGCATTTTTATCCCATTATTAAGTGTTATGTATTCCATATTTTTAAGCACTCCTCTGTATACTCTAATTACTTACAAAGTACATTATAACAAATTATAGAATTTTCAAAAAGCAATGTGGTAGAGGGCATTAATCCTATTTAGATCATCGCAACCCACTAGGTAAATAATATCCCTGTACTACGTTAGTATTGAAGAGAAACACAACCAAACTATTAATTGAAAAGAGCTAAATAGAAAGCACATACATTGTTGCATCACACTACTGACCTTTTTTAAAATGGATTTGGGTTCACTTTTTAGAATAAGAAGATAGCCCCCGCCCGATTAGATTGGCAGAGACTGGCTTTCTCCCCATTTCTCTTGCCCAAATGGATAGTTGTCCAATATGATGTATTTCGTGCGCAATGATATGTCTCATCACTTCGCCCCAGGTATCACTTTCAACCCTTCCATCCGGCAGGGTATCGACAAATAGTTGATTTTCCATCCTATCATCCCAGTTATTCACGAAGTCCTCTACTTCCAAATGAAATTTTGCGTCCAATTCTCGAACCTTGACTAGGCTTTTATAGTGATCGAAATTCTCCTGCAAGTCCGTTTTCCCCTGTAAAAGACGGATCCAGCTCCACTCGACATCAACTATATGGAAAAGCGTATGTAATATACTTCCCATTCCGCCCGTTCGATTTTTCAAAAGCTCTTCTTCACTTACCTCTTCAAACCAACGATACCACTCTTCTCTTACCATCCAGTTATATCTGAAAAATGTTTGCAAATTAACCCCTCCGTACCATTCTAGTAAAAGCGCCTGGAAAACTATCCAAGCCCATGAACCATCATAATTTGTTTGAGATCCCCGATTGCCTGCGGAAATTTCTTACGAGCATACCGTTTGTTTTGATCATTCCAAACTTCTCGTAATAAGGGACCAGATCATCATCACAGCACCAATCAATCATGATACTGTGAGATATTCGACTCGGGTTCTTTTTATCCTACTAAAAACATGAAATAAAAAAGCGCCAGGAGGGTACCTGACACTTAGTTACATTTTTTAGGTTTAATTTTCAACTCTTTTTTCAAGGCTGAATAATCTTTTGTCCATTTCGGTTACTCTTTTGTTAATATAATCCACTTCGAAATCAAGATTCTTTTTCTGTAATTTTAGAAGACCAATTACGTCATCTTTTTGTGAAACCTCGATTCTTTTAACCGTTTCAAATACCTGGTCAAGTTTATCTTCCATGTTATGCTGCCTATCATCCATACGATCAAGTTTATCTTCCATGCTATGCTGCCTATCATCAATCCGTTCTAGTTTAGCTTCCATGTTATGCTGCCTATCATCCATACGTTCAAGTTTAGCTTCCATGTTATGCTGTCTATCATCCATACGATCAAGTTTATCTTCCATGCTATGCTGCCTATCATCCATATGTTCAAGTTTAGCTTCCATTCTTTCCTGTCTATCATTCATTTTTTCTAACAAATCTAATATTTTATTTTCCATTTCGTTCACCATCCATGATTTATTATAATGTTTTTTATCCTTCCTTACTATTGTTTTAAGACGTTAATCCTTTCCATCACTTGCCGCAATACTAGGGCTAAATACTGAAAAAAAAGAATTAGAGCAATCATAGGAAAAGTTATACTTAAGAATCGAGAGTTATTATTACTGAGTCTTTTGTTGAGGAAAACATACTTAAGTGGATTTTGGTCAGTGGTATTTTATTGTACATTATAATTTTTTTGAAAAACACCTCCCAATAGGAATTTAATCGGCAGAAGAGAAGAACACTTAGAGAAAATGCATAACATGAATGAAGACTAGAAGTGAATAACAATGCAAAAAAATGTAGAATTATGGAGGTAATTGCAGATAATTGAAAAACCTATTAATAGTATAGCAATGTAGAAGCATCGTTGAAATATTTTTTTTGAATTTCAGGAAATTGTAATATTATGATTTGTTAAATGGAGTATTATCAATTAAGACGATTACCACCAAGAAAATACATCAGTGTTAGTCGCTATGATTTATTACTATTCTCCCTATTTACACTTGCCCTGAGCACCTGAGCTGATAAATAGACGGAAAAATTCCGCCTAATTAGAAATTTTATTAAAAAAAGACTTAAATAGACGTAGAAATTCCGCCTATTGACTCGAAAAACATGAAAATTAGGGATTTTATTTTGCATAACCGGAAAACCTACCCTTATTTTCCCAAAAACGAGCTCTATTCTGCATTTAACCGGAAATTCTCCGTTTATTTACTTACGTTGGTTAAAAGAAAGTGCCAGGCACAAGCCTAGCACTTTGATTATTATGAAAATCAATTTTTGCTGTTAGCGGGCCAAGGATGATTGACCGACGGTTTCATATTTTTTAGCTTCGCTACCGCCAAAGATTCTGTTAGGATTTTTCACTAAAATGGTATCGATTTGTTCATCTGATACTCCGCCTTCTTTTAGCTGCGGAATAATATTTTCAAAGATATGATCCATATGCCAATTGGCTATTAACTTCTGCAATTCCTCAGGCCAATCTGGTGCCTTACCCAACCAAGTATGAACCTTATCATGGGACATCATCAGTTGGTCACCATAACCTGCGGCGATTAAGCCTAATAGTAAAGTGACACGTTCCTTATCCATCGGAGCGCCAACAAATCCCTGAATTCCAATCCGGTCAAAACCAACGAAAACTCCCTGTTCTAGAGTCCTTATATGATATTTGACATCTGTATTCCCGCACATATGGCCAATAAGTATTTTTTTAGGGTCTGCTCCTTCAGAGATCAGTAATTCTGCCTGATCTGGGCCCATCGTACCTTCCTGTGTATGGGTAATGATCGGAATTCCAGTTTCCCTCTGAACCTTTGCCGCTACCTTGAAGAACATTCTTTCATAATCTGTGATTGCATTTTTTCCTGATCCTAGCTTGATTACTCCAGCTTTAATCCCCGTGTTACCGATTCCTTCTAGGATTTCCGTCATATACATTTCATAAAGCTCGGCTTCGGCACTGCCTAAAGCTTGCTTAAATTTAAAATAGGCTGGAGCTCCTTCGCCTTCATAATAGAACCCGGTTGAGCAAATAATATTTAATCCAGTTTGTTCAGCTATTTCTTTCAAAAGTTCAGGGTCCCTGCCACAATCGTTAGGTGTAGCATCCACAACTGTTTTTACACCGTGGGCTTTAATCTTATCGGCTATCTCAACGCTTGATTTTATTACAGCTTCCCTATCTACCGGATACTTTGTGTTTCCAGTGAATCCAGGATAACCAAAAAAGAAATGTTCGTGCATTAATGTTTTTCCCAGATCATCTGCTGCAACGCGTCCTAATACGGTATTTACATTTTTATTCATTTTATTTTCCTCCTTGGTTTGTTTGATTTTTTTTTAGAAATAAATCTAAGCTCCTAAGACCTCCTCTTCCTAAATAGATTCACCTCCTCCATTAATCTTGCTTATGTTCTATTCATGATCGTTTTGCAGTCATTATGGTTACATGAAAGTTATAAAATTTTATTCATCCTGGTTAAATTGGCCAAGTCAAATAAATTTGCAATTGGGGTTTGCAGGTTTGAGAATCTTTCGTCGTCGACAGCTCCTTTTTTCCACCGAAAATAGAGCTGTTGCAGGATGATCGCTAGCTTATAAAGGCCGAATGCCACATAATAGTTGATATGGGTCATGTCACGGCCGCTTATCCATGCATAACGTTCAGCCATTTCTCGTCTTGAAAAAAAGCCTTGTTGGTTTGTCACCACCGAAATACCTATATCAGGATCGCTTGCTTCACTCCAATACGCGAGGACCGCACCAATATCCGTCATCGGGTCGCCAATGGTAGCCATTTCCCAGTCAAGGACCCCTTTTACTACACCTGGGTCATCAGAATCTAGGACAAGATTGTTAAGTTTAAAGTCGTTATGGACAATTGTCGTATCACTCGTTGTCGGCACACTCTTTGTAAACCATTCCTCCAGCTCCCTAACACCGCTAAATTCATCGGTCTTGGACATGCTGTAGCGTTTGATCCAGCTTGAAACCTGTCTTTCTAAAAATCCTTCAGGTTTCCCTATATCCTCTAACATCGCTTTCTTGTAATCTACCTGTTGCAGCTCTACCAAACTCTTAATAATACTTTTTGATATCGCCGGCCCAACCAAGTCCGAAGGTCCCAAAGATTCAGGTATGATCTTATTAATCACAATCCCTTGCTTTTTTTCCATTAGGTAAAAATGTTTACTCATTATCGCAGGATCTTCGCTATAAAAATAAGGTTTTGGGGCAAGGGGATAGGTGTTATGCAGTCTCGATAGAATCGTATATTCGCGTTTAATATCATGGGCTTTCGCTGGGATCTCCCCAAATGGCGGCCTCCTTAAAACAGATTCCCAATCCCCTATTGTCAGTAAATAAGTATGATTAGAATAACCTTCGGAAAATTTTCTAATTTCCATTGTCTCATTGGGAATACCCGGTATCCTTTCACGTATATGCTTTTCTAGTTGTCTCCAATTTATCTGCTCATGCTCTAAGGTTTGTTCGACAGTTTTCATTGGCCAAAAATACTCCCTTTACTTCCCGTAATAGGTAGGAACTCGCATTTCTTTAAATGCCAGGGCCTACCTCCTACAGTTGTTGTTTAATTTCCAATCTGGCTATATCTCTTAAATGGACTTTGTCTGGACCATCAACAATCCTAAGCGTTCTTGCGTTAGCGTAGTGTGCTGCGAGAGGAAAATCATCAGAAACTCCAGCGCCGCCAAATACCTCGATGGCACGATCAATAACGCGAATGGACAATCGAGGTACGGCAACTTTAATCATGGCAATTTCTTTTCTTGCCGCTTTTGCCCCCTCTTGATCTATTTTATTAGCAGCATGTAGTGTTAGAAGTCTTGCTTGCTCAATATCAATCCGGCTTTCAGCAATTTCTTCTCTAATTGTCTCTTTATCTATCAGTCTTGATTTAAACGCTTCACGGCTTTTCGCACGCTTGATCATAAATTCTAGAGCCCGTTCTGCTGCACCAATAGCACGCATACAATGGTGAATTCGCCCAGGTCCCAAACGTCCTTGAGCAATTTCGAACCCCCTGCCTTCACCCAATAAAATATTGGAAACTGGTACGCGGACGTTATTGTAGTGAACTTCAGCATGTCCGTTTGGTGCATGATCATAGCCAAATACCGGCAAATGCCTTACTACTTCAACACCAGGTGCATCAAATGGAACGAGAATCATTGACTGCTGCCTGTATGTCTCTGCAGAAGGATTCGTTTTCCCCATGACAATGGCGATTTTACAACGAGGATCTAATGCGCCTGTTGACCACCATTTTCTTGCATTAATGACATATTCATCACCTTCACGAATAATACTGCCTTGGATATTGGTTGCATCTGAGGATGCAACATCCGGTTCAGTCATCGAGAAAACAGAACGAATCTTTCCTTCTAAAAGCGGCTCGAGCCAGTGCTTCTTTTGTTCATTGGTTCCGTACTTCATTAGGACTTCCATATTACCTGTATCAGGAGCATTACAATTAAAAATTTCCGGTGCAATTAGGGAACGGCCCATAATTTCACAAAGATGCGCATATTCATAGTTTGATAATCCTTTACCATATTCTTCATCCGGGATAAACAAATTCCATAGACCTTGAGCTTTTGCTTTAGCCTTTAATTCCTCAACCAATGAAGGGATTACCCACCGGCTTTCCTGACGATTCAACTCTTCCTCAAAGACCGCCTCGTTTGGGTAAATATGCTCCTCCATAAATTCAAGAAGTTGTATCTGAAGTTGCTGTGCATGACTCGACAACTCTTTTAGCACCATTTTCCCTCCTTTTACTTTTCAATTTCAGCCTGCAGCCTGTCTCTTAAAACCCTTCTTAAAAATTTTCCGGTTGCCGTTTTCGGAACTTCATCGATTATTTCTACTTTTCTAGGGTATTTGTACGCTGCTAATCTCTGTTTACAAAAACTAATAATCTCTTCAGGTGTGGCTTCTTTTCCCTCAACTAGAGATACATATGCTTTTACGGTCTCCCCGCGATATAAGTCTTCTACACCGATAACAGCTGCTTCTCTAACGGCAGGGTGCTGGTAGATCACATCTTCAACCTCCCGCGGCCAAACCTTATAACCAGACGCAATGATCATGTCCTTCGTCCGGTCAATGACGTAGAACCATCCATTGTAGTCCATAAGGCCAACATCACCTGTATAAAACCATCCATCTTTAATTGCTTTAGCTGTAGCTTCTGGCTTATTCCAATAGCCGGATACAACCATCGGCCCTTTCACGACAATTTCCCCAACTTCGCCTGGCAGTAATTCCTCACCCGTCATGGAATCTACCACTTTGCTAACACAATTGGGTACGGGTACCCCTACAGAAAGAACACTAAATTCCTCATTTACCTCAGCGTTGCTTCCATAAGGGACAGCATGAGTAGGAGATGTAGTTTCTGTAAGTCCATATACCCCATGAATATAGGCTCCAGTTTTTTCTTTAAATTGCTTTACAATTGACTGTGGTATTGGAGCGCCTCCGCTATAAACCTTTTGTAGAGATTTTATATTTCTTTCTTTCAAATCTTTGTGGTTAAGTAACGCCATATAGGCTGTAATCGCCATAACTGAAAAAGAGCCTTTCCATTTTTCAATTAGCCTCAATAATTCACCAGCATCAAAACGATAGGTCAAGATTATTGGTATACCACTTACTGCAGCAAGCGCCAAGTGTGCAATGAGACCTGTAATATGAAATAACGGAGCACCTGCGACGATCACGTCCTGTTCGTCAATTTGCATCCATCTTCTATACGTTTCTGCATTGAATGAAATGTTCCCAAATGTGATCATGGCCCCTTTTGGGTCACCAGTTGTTCCTGATGTGTAAACAAGCATTGCGACTCCGTCTAAGTCAACCTTTACTTTCGGATCTGCCGCCTCACGATAGCGCTTACATAATTCTAGAAAGTCAATGGTATCCAATCCAGTCAATTTTGTTGAAGCATTGAGCACTTCCGGCCTTACCATTTGATCGAGTAAATCCAATTCTGAAGTTGTAATGACATGTTTTACAGATGTATACTGGAGAGCTTCTTTTGCTACCTCAACAAAAGATGTTTCCATTGAGATTAATACCGTTGCGCCGGAATCATTTAAATGGTAGATGAGTTCTTTCTCTTTAAACATAATATTTAATGGAACAATGATTGCCCCTATTTTCCATGCAGCTAGATTTGCTATCCAAAATTGCGGGATATTCTGCATGAAAAGGGCTACCCTGTCCCCTGTTCCAACTCCTAATTCTTGCAGTCCTGCGGCCAGTCCATTACTATACTGATTAATCTCATCAAAAGTGATAGTTGTATCAAAGTAATGGACTGCTGGGAAATCAGGTGACCTTTTGACAGTTTCCCGAAATTGATCTATGGGTGTTAACGTTGGCAATGGCAGTTCATGTGGAAAGCCTTTTTCATACATTTTTAGCCATGGTTTTTGTATTGAAGCAGACATATTTTCAAATTCCACCCTTCGTAAAATTGCTTTCGATTTACTATAATGCAAGTTCTGTGCCAGAATATTCTATGTATCTATCAATGCTATTTTCCTGAAAAACCATATTTTTTTGTTACCAAAGGAAACAACTTTGTTTCGAAAAGAAACAAAGTTATCTCCTTTGGATACATTATTTTCATAATATTTACAAAATTATTGAAAATTACTATAATTATGTCAAAGGTTGTTTTAGGGGGGGAAAGTTTGGACTGGAGAAGTTATTTAGTTGATATTTTTGATAATTATCCGGAACCCATTATTATCATTCAAAAAGACAGTACTGTAATTTATGTCAATAAATCTTATACACAGCATTTCTCTGTGGCTTTTAATAAGATCATTGGAAGAAAAATCGAAATCATTGAACCAAATGCAAGATTTTTGGAGTGTGTAAAAACGGGTAAACCTATGATTAATGATTATAGTTATGTTGAATCTTTAAAAACCCATGTATTAGCAAATATTTGTCCTATTTACGATAACGGTATTGTAGTAGGAGCATACAGCATTTTGAAAAATATTAGTGAAGTAAACACACTGCAAAATAGATTAAATGAATATAAAAACAACATTAAAAAGTTGAAGCAAGAACTTAATAATACAAAGTTCGCTTTATTGGAAAGTTACTCTCCAAAAATGAAAAAGGCGGTTGAAATAGCCAAAAGAATATCAGATTCAGATGTAACGGTCATGATTCATGGTGAAACCGGTGTTGGAAAGGAAGTTTTCGCAAGGGCCATCCATAGTTCAAGCAGTCGAAGAGACAAGCCATTTGTCCCAATAAATATGGCTTCCATTCCTGAAGCACTTTTTGAAAGCGAATTGTTTGGATATGAGGATGGTTCTTTCACCGGCGCGCGTAAAGGCGGGAAAAGAGGCATATTCGAAATCGCTAACGGAGGGACCTTATTTTTAGACGAAATTGGAGAATTCCCTCTTTCGATGCAGGCAAAATTATTACGTGTCCTTCAAGAACGAACTTTTCAAAAAGTAGGAGGAACAAAATCCTATCCATTAGATGTTCGCTTAATTGCGGCTACAAACCGAAATCTTCAGGAGGAAATTACTCATGGAAGGTTTAGAGAAGATTTATACTACCGATTAAATGTAGTGCCCATTTATATCCCGCCTCTTCGGGACAGAAAAGAAGATATTTTTCATTTAGTACAAAACATTCTAGGGGACCTAACAACAAAATATAGTAAAACGATTACCCTGTCTGATGATATTTTTCAAGCTTTTAAAGAATATAATTGGCCAGGTAATGTTCGAGAATTAATGAATGTTTTAGAAAGAATGATTACAACCAACACTAAAACTCACATAGAATTTCATGATATTCATCAAATTTTCAATTCAGTCCCAGATACCTCTAAATTCAGCTATCAGAGTACATACATACACAACCCCGAAACAATAAATCTAAACGGTGAATTAACCTTAAATGAGATCATTGAGAATATAGAAGAAAATTTATTAAGAAAAGCAATTGAAGGCAGTAAAAATCGGTCAGAGGCTATCAGCAAACTTGGGATTAGTCGAAAGGCCTTTTATTCAAAAATCAAAAAATATAATATTTAATATTTAGCTTAAGAACCAAAACAGGCCGCCAATTGCTAGAATCGGCGGCCTGTTTCACTATGCATTTTTTTAAAAATTTACGCCCTTTTTCCCACCGACAATCGGCAGGTTGATAAAGCTTTGGCCGAGGTTGATTTCGAATGTGGCCCCGGTTGTGGATGGAATCGTGCGTTGACGTGAGCTTCCAGCGATGATGACCCCGATGCGGTGGCCCTTTTTAAATACGTAGTCGTGCGGCAAGGCACCCCATTCGAATTTATAGCTTCTTCCCGGGCTAAGTGGATCTGTTTTCTCGATTGACTTCCAGTTTTGCGGATCAAACCAGCCGCGCGTGACCATTTCGTATGATGCTGTATACGTATTCTTCACCGTGTCCCGATAGCAGGCATCATCGGTTTCACTGCTTTCACCCCAGCAGGTTTCGGTTTGCAGCGTTCTGATTCCCTCGCCGCTTGCACGGTAATTGACTCTTGTATCCATTCCGTAATCCACGATCATCACGGTTAAATTGCTATTCTCTTTATCTACGTTTGCCCTGAGCGATATTTCCGGCATCCCGCTCATCCGGACGTCATCCGTTAACGCCTCTGACAGGAACACGAGCCGGTCGCTTCGGACTGTCATTTCATCTGTTACCATTTGGACTTCCGTTTGACTTGGATTGTCAGTGAAGGTTTGCGTGAAGTTTCCTGTCACAGGACCTGTCGTCAATACTCCAGGTGAACTTTCGTTTTCCCCCGGGGCAAGGCGGATTTTGAAATTCTTCGCCTCTGGTGTCGGCCATGCAGCCTGTGTCTCCCACACATCCGCTCCCCGTTCAATATCCACTGCCGGTTCGTCCATGATGCCGTTATCGATACCCATTAACCAGTAATCAAACCAGCGGTGCAGTGTATCCACCCACTCTGCTCTCCGGAAATCAAATGGATCGACGTGACCTGTTTGGGCCAGCCAAAGCTTGCGTGGAACGTTTTCCTTGTTTAACGCTTCCCACCATTCGTTAAAATGGTTCATCTTCACGTTTAAGTCGTTTAAACCATGGATGGCAAATACACTTGCTTTTACCTTTTTAACATCTTTCACATAATTTCGCTCATCCCAAAATTCATTGTAGTCACCTGTGGCATCGTCTGCTTCTTGATTGAGACGGTCGAAGACATGTTGGCATTCCGCGATGCGTTGACTGTTGGCCACCCTGCTTGCGAGCCCGCCAGGCCCGTTGTTATAGTAAGTCAATCCTGCATAGCGGTAGTAGTTATACCAATTGCTGATGGCGCCGATTGGCACGATCGTTTTTAACCCTTCGACTCCAGTGGCCGCCACGCCGTTTGCCAGTGTGCCATCGTACGATTTCCCGATCATGCCGACATTACCAGTCGTCCAATCTGCTTTGACTTCCTGATTATTTTTATCAACAGCTGTTGCCCTGCCGTTGAGCCAGTCAATGACAACTCTAGCACTCTCAATTTCTTCATATCCGCCTGTTGTCGGGCAGCCGTCTGATTGATTGGTCCCTACCATCTCCGGCAGGACGACGGCATATCCCCTTGGCACAAAGTAGTTGTCATAATAAAGTGGGAACTTCTCGTTAATTCCGTCTTTATCCTTGTCCTTTACTTCGCTTTCATTTCCCCTGCCCAAATTCTCGTAATACGGGCTCGCATCCATGATGACTGGAACCTTCACATCCCCCTCTGATTCCTTTGGACGGATGATGTCGACCGCAATTTTATCGGGCACCCCATTTTCATCGGTGTCCAGGCTCGACTGAACAAAGACGGTTTCACGAATCGCATCCTTGTAGGAATACTTCGGCTCTGATTGTAAGACTTTGAGATTGGATGGTGCAATCTCTTTTTTCGTTGTTGTTTCTGCATATGTATAGTTCATCGATGATAGAGTTAAAGCAACTGTCGTTAATACTGTGGTGGTTACACCAAGAAACTTTTTCTTTCTCATTTCACTCCTCCTCTCCTATTAAAACTAATTGTAGGTGGTTGGTCGTTTTTTCAGTAGTGCAGGATTACCCAACTTCTTCCATATCTAAAATCCTAGTCATTTCACCTTTTGGAAAAAAATACTAGTATTTTTCTACCATTTTTAAGATTATGAATATTCAATATTCTTTATCACTCTTCCTGATGATATGATAAATCTAGCAAATTTTGGGAGGTTGATAGATTGAAGAGGTTAAAAAGGTCATTAATTTTTCTAGTAGCATCCTTAACTATGGGAGTTTCATCTGTTTACGCCGAGCAGCCAGGTTTGTCAGATTTTCCTGAACCGGTTGATTCCCAGTCATGGGTACTGCCTAGGGATATGTCATGGAGTGATTACAGACCCGTTCCCGGGATTGATTGGCATTCTGCCACGATTACTCCAGAAAGAGTCATCAAGGGTACTCTGATTATCGTTGATTTCCAGGACAGGGAATTTATTTTGAGTGGGGCGCCGGGTTCCGAAATCGCCGGAAACCCAATCGGCACCGGAAATGTTCCCCGTGACCAACTGGGAACATGGTGGGAGGATTTCCTCAATAAACCATCAGCACTGAACAACTACCGCACCGTTAATGAGTACTGGCAGGAAAACTCTTTCGGTAAATGGAAAATTGAGCTTAAAGCATTTGGTCCTTACAAAATGGAGGGTAAGGAATATGAATACGGTTTGAATGAATTCGGGCAGCAGGTGAATATGCCTGAGGGATCTACCCGCAGAAACTTGCGGTCTGAAGCCGTGGCAAAGGCCCAAGCGGACATTGCTGCATCCGGCGAAAAATTTGATTTCAATTTTATTGTTCATGCTGGTTATGATGAATCGGGGGTATGGCAGGAGCTTGGTGAGATGATGTTCCAAGGCCCGGATTCTGTTTCGAGCCCATTTGGACCTATTGTTAACGGACAAAATGTTCCGGGAATGCCGAATTCTGCTGTGACCCGTTATGTCCCTTGGACCTCTTGGTATGCAGCGAAAAGTATCTGGTCAAGTGCCGGCGGCGGCACCTCGATACAAGGGGAAAATGACGGAATGGGCACATTCGCGCATGAATTTGGCCATATTATGAGTCTCCTTGACAACTACAACAATCCATATGCTATTCCGGTTTCCCGGACCTATTCGGGTCCATGGGAATTAATGAGCCGAGGCAGCTTTAATGGTCCGGGTGGCCCGCACACCCGTTGGATGGTTCCGTCCACTTTGGGTGCATCTGCTCCATCCCACCACATGCTGCGGAATAAAATTAAGCAGGGCTTCTTGACACCTGATCAATACTTAAGTTTGGATCGTGATGCACTAGCTGGTTCTGGTCCGGTCTTTGCGGATATTCTTGCCCGCGAGGTGCCAACCGGTGCGCAATTTGGCAGAGAAGGACTGCACGGTATCAATATTTCCATGGTCGATAACACGCCGCCTAACTCTTTGAATGACGACTGGCGTGCTGATATGCAGCGCGGAGCTAAGTGGTATAATAACTACACCCTGGAAGTCGTGGACCGGGTGGGCTATGACTCCTTTGTTCCGGATTCTGGCGTATTAATGGCTAAAACGAGAAATGCCGAGTCTTCCCCGAACATTTGGGTCGTTGACGCGAACAAAGAAGATATTAATCAAGTCGATTTCAAGCGCCCAGACGGTTCGACAGCGATGCTTTCTAAAGGAGACTATCAGCAGCTTGCCGATGCGCTGTTTAAGGCCGGGACTGGCGAAGGGGTTGTCAGCGAATATGTAGATGAACCGAACCGCCTCCACTTCTATATTTTGGATAAAAAGTATGATGCTGTTGGCGCCCTCTCCTATCGAGTGGCTGTCCGTCATTTGGATGGTGCAGGTGCCTTTACCCGCGGTGTGACGGTTACTAATGGGGCATCGGAATTCGCGGCACCAGGCAAGGTTGCAGTTTACAACTTTAATGTGACCAATACAGGAACAGGGACAGATTTAGTCCGCTTGAATGCTGGAACTGATGCCGGCTGGGACGTAAGGCTGCAGCATGAAGTAATCGAGGTGCCTGCAGGTCAGACTGTCAGCGTGCCTGTTTATGTAAAAATCCCTAAGAATAGCAACGACAATGTAAGACCCGTTCCGACTAACGTGAGCTTTACCGCTACTTCTGAAACAGATTCTAGTAAAACTTCGACCATGACACGACGGGTTGGTCCGGGGAACGGAAAATAACATCCACCTGAGTAGGTGGAGAATTAATCTTTTATAGAATAGAAAAGGGGCATTCCACGCTGCATAACGTGGGTCTGCCCCTTACTTAACTAGTCTACAGTAGCGCATTAGAATTAGCTCGTCATTACCCGGCGGTACGCCAACACCTAAACACGCATTAGTACGCCATTCGGTTTTGGCAGCTCATGATCACTAATCGCATTCATTTTACAAAAGTGTTCAAAAAATTGTTGTGCCAGCTCTCGTTCCTTTGGATCATTTTTCAAAGAAACCATATCAAACAGTATTTGAGCCATCCATACATTATCAAAATAACGGTATTTACCTGAATTCCATGTCATGCTGTCAGGGGACTTTTCATTCGCATAATAATTCCAGAAAAGCATTTGATCCGATTCCTGTTTCGTAAGTTGGAGTCTGTATTCTGAATGAGCAGGAATCATTCCATTTTCACAAAGCTTACCAATAAAATTTTCTTTCATCATATAGACACCTAAGATCCGTCTGTCTTTTTCGGGCATGTCGGAATCTCTTGCTGTTAATAAACAAACGCTATTTTGGTGCAGGCGAATGGGTTTGTTTGGCTTCCCTTTGTTATTCCCAGTTTTTATGACACCTGAAAAAACCTTCCACTCTGTAAAAGCACGAATCTGTTCTTCTGAGTCACACCAAAAAGCCATTTGTGATTCGGGATGAAGTTTATGATTTTTCATCAATTTTTCATGTTCCAAGCGAAGTTCCAGATTTTTACGATACCGTTGTATCGCCTCATCCTTCTTCCGTTCTTCCTGCTCTCGTTCCATTTCCTTTTCATGTATGATTTTTTCAAGAGAATGAGCTGCACTTTGTTCATGCAGTTTTAGGTGCTTTCCAAATGCATCAGGGAAAACAAACTTTTTATTTTCTGTTTCGAAATGTATTTCTATAACAGAATCATTCTGATTAACGATACTACCCGTGCCAAAACGCATGTGTGTCACTTTCTTATTGATTAGATTCATCTTTTGGACCTCCTTGTAGAATAAAATCTCTGTTAATGGATTTTATCCCCAACTCCCTTCAAAGCTCACACCTTAAACGTAAAAACGTACCCCTCTTCTAAGTGCAAATACTACTGTGGTAGTTGGAATACGACTGGAAAACAATAAGTATTCTAATCATACCATTTGTTAGAAAATAATACAAATTTTCCATTGACAAGATATTTTTGTTTGGTGTAAAATAAAAATTTTGTATCAGAAATTTGCTAATACTCCGTTGGGGGGATCAGGTTGAGCACCCGAGCTAAACATACTAACATTAGTAGCACAAACCAAGGCCATGGTTTGTGCTACTATTTTTTTATAGTAGAAGTGAAGGAAGGTCGATCCGTCTATGGGACCATGTAAGAGTCCGTATCTTAAACAGACCAACTTCACACCCTTGTTTGAATCAGTTTAGTATGTTGGGTCCTAGAGACCGTGTATAAGAAAATGGAATCGATAAGGCACTGTGAAGACTTCTATGATTGGTTATAAAAGGAGAATATTTATATGAAACATGTCATCGCTCTTGATGTAAGTAAAGGGAAAAGTACCATTGCCATTTATGATGGTTATAGACAATGTGAATTTGAAGGGGAATTGTATCATACACGCATTGATTTTGAGCAGCTACACCTTCGTATTAAGGAAATAACAGCTCTTGATGGACAAGCCCCCGAAATCGTATTTGAGGCGACGGGTGTCTATTCAAAATCAGTTGAAAAGTTTCTACAGGATCACGGACATACATACTGTCGCATGAACCCGCTTGAAGCGAACCTACAAATGGCTTCAATGCGTCGACACAAAACTGATGTTAGCGATGCCCATGAGTTAGCGAAAACCCACTTCAAATTGGAACGTGAAACGACGTATGTGCAGAATGATTATTATGAACAGATGCGGGCGATTACTCGTTATTATGACGAGATTGAAGAGGAATTTATCCTTTTACGCAATCGTATGCATGCCATTTTACATATTTCATTTCCAGAGTTGGAACGACTTATTACACCGAGTTCAGCCCTATTTTTAAATTTTGTGCAATTGTATCCACATCCAACACTATTATTAGCTCATTCAAAGACAATTATTAAAAATCGTTTAAAAAGCAATACACGAAAAAAACTTTCACTAGAACGTGCAGAGAAAATAGCCATCGTGTTATTAGAGGCTGCGAAAAATTCATATCCTGCCATTGAATCAACGGATATTCGATGTAATCAAGTACGCGATTATGCCCAACGTATTGCGGATTTAATGGAAAAGAAAGACCAGCTTGTGAAACAAATGGTTATGATGTCTGAAGGAAGAAAGGAATATACCGTATTACGCTCTTTTCCAGGGATTGGTGATACAACAGCGTGCAGACTTATTGGCGAACTAGGTGATATTCGCCGATTTAAAAACGCGAAACAACTGAACGCTTACGTTGGCATCGATATTATGCGCTATCAATCTGGCAATACACAATACCGTGATCGTATTAATAAACGAGGAAATAAGAAGCTACGGAAGATTTTATTCTTTATGATTTGTACGATGATTATGGCCAAAGGTAAGCCTAATCATTTAGTAGACTATTATTACAAATTAAAAACGCAACCTCAGAGAAAGCCTCATAAGGTCGCGATTGTGGCGTGTATCAATAAGTTTCTGAAAGTGACGTTTCAGTTACTGACACACGGCATACTTTACGATTATGAGTCCGCACTACCAGCTCAGAAATCGTAGCCAAGTTTATATTCACTATAGCACACTGACCTTTCGAAAAAAAGAATATCGTGAGGTCTTTTAGTCATGGAAAAATTTAGATGTATTTGGGAGGGGTACCCCTCCCAAATACATCTAAATAAAAAAACACAAATGATTAACTGAAATACACTTGACTAATCGTAAGAAATAGACGGAGGAATTCCGCTTAATTACAATTTTTTATCAAAATAGGCATAAATAGGCGGATGAATTCCGCTTATTGACTCGAAAAATGTGAAAAAGAGGGATTTTTCTTTATATAACCGGAAACTCGCCCCTTATTTTTCCAAAAATAAGCTCTATTTTGCATTTAACCGGAAACTCTCCGCCTATTACTTTTGTAGGTCACTCAATTAAGGACAAGACATCTTAATTAAAAGGGCTACGAAATCCAAAATCTATCCGGCAAATAACAAAACTCGCCCCAGTATGGACGAGTTTCTAATTTCAAATCAAATTTACTTTTATCTCTACCCCATAATGATCGGAAACGACGGATTTATTTTTACCATTAAATATGACTGTCGAGTAAATCACTGGAACCCGGTGAGTGGTGAGAATTAAGTCGATTCTTTTTTTAAAAAAATTGCCTTCCCATCCCCCAATTTCTCCTTTTACCGTCACGCCTTCATCTTTAGTTTCTGCAAGCTGATAGGTGTCAAGGAAGCCTTTACCCAGTAAATAGTCATAGCCTTCCCCTTCAACGAACGCGTCGTTATTAAAGTCGCCCATTAAAAAGGTAACTCGGTCTCTATTTATGTTTTGGAGAAGGTTATCTGCTTGAGCCTTGAAGGGTTCTTCTTCGTCCTTCCACCAGCCCATATGACAGGAATTGTGCTGCAGTGGCCGCGTTTAAGCCTTTGATATTGACCAGGAAACTGCTCCCCCAAAGTCCCACTGTTGCTTCCACCTGTAGGTATAATTCTTCACAAACTTTACCTTTGCTAAAACAGAGACTATTCCAACTTTAATCCCAAAGCTCAAATATAAATAGAATTTCTCCAAGCACCCATCCATATATATTCTCAAGTGAACATAAGTTGAAAGAATGACAGGAAACTTATTTATGTGAATTGGAGGAAGTAAAATGTTTATACCTAATCCCGCTCATACTGCGATTGTTATTACCGACCCACAGAATGACTTTCTGTCCCCCGGAGGCAAAGGATACCACTTAACAAAAAAAAATATTGAGCAATACAACACACTTGGTAACCTTGAAATGCTAATAGGGACAGCGATGAGTAAAGGATATCAACTTTTTGTATCCCCACATTATCTATATCCCCATGATTATAGTTGGCAATTTACTGGTGCTGAACAAGAAATGCTATTAAAGCTCCGACTATATCAAAAACAAAATGACTACACCTCTGTAGGAGCTGACTGGGTTCCTTCACTTAAGCCATACATTCTGGCTAACCAAACTGTCATTGCGACCGCACATAAGATTGCCAGTCCGCAGACAAATGATCTTGTTTATCAATTACGTCAGCATAGGAAAGACTCGGTGATCTTGGCGGGTGTCTTATCAAACATTTGTGTAGAATCTCATATGAGAGACTTAATCGAGAATGGATTCCAAACAGCCGTTGTATATGATGCCACCGCCACCATAAGTGAGCGGGATTTTCAGGCAGCTATTACAAATTTCCAGGCATTCAGCAGTGCTACTTGGTCAACTCAACAAGCTCTCTCTAAATTATAAGAAATAAAACATTTTCCTAAGAGTTGCTTAATGATGAACCCAATGCGGTGGCCCTTTTTAAATACGTAATCGTGTGAGGACTCTTTTCATGACATGTTCGGTTTAAAAATTTAGGCAAACGCGTCATGAGCACTCCTTTCATGACGTGTTCGGGTTAAAAATTAAGGCAAACGCGTCATGAGCACTCCTTTCATGACATGTTCCGGTTAAAAATTTAGGCAAACGCGTCATGAGCACTCCTTTCATGACATGTTCGGGTTAAAAATTAAGGCAAACGCGTCATGAGCACTCCTTTCATGACATGTTCCGGTTAAAAATTTAGGCAAACGCGTCATGAGCACTCCTTTCATGACATGTTCCGGTTAAAAATTTAGGCAAACGCGTCATGAGCACTCCTTTCATGACATGTTCCGGTTAAAAATTTAGGCAAACGCGTCATGAGCACTCCTTTCATGACATGTTCCGGTTAAAAATTTAGGCAAACGCGTCATGAGCACTCCTTTCATGACGTGTTTGAGGTGGAAATTTTGGTGAAAGCGTCATGAGCACTCCTTTCATGACATGTTCGGGTTAAAAATTTAGGCAAACGCGTTATGAGCACTCCTTTCATGACGTGTTTGAGGTGGAAATTTTGGTAAAAGCGTCATGAGCACTCCTTTCATGACCGTCCCCGCGGTACCCTGTCTACTTTGATAATCTCTTAATCTACCTTCAAAAACTAATTGGAAGTTCGCCCAATACGTTAAGTCACAAGGCTTGACCAAGGGAAGATCTTTTTCTTTAAGGTCAATGATTTTACTTTCCTTCAGTACCGAGGCCACGAACTGAGAACAGAAGAACGCATTCTTTCTATTTATCGGCTTTTTCAAGAGCACACCAAATAATCCAATAAAATTGTAGCGATACTCTTCCTTTTTGGAGTCGATTGCTTGGATAAAATCATGCATCTTTTGAAATTCATCATTTGTTATGGTTAAAGAATAAATCGCACAACCAGCTTGCCTAAATAGCACGGACTGCATATCCTCCTGAACAAATCCCCCAATGAAAGGATTATTCGCTGTTTTTCTCCCAAAACTATAAACCTCCGCTAAGTCAGCATCGAAGGCGATGGAAGCATGATTGTAGGGTTTTTTCGTATAGGTCTTAATCATCTTATTTAAAACTGTTCCTATGTCTGTTAAAAGAAGATAAATCTTTTTTTCTCTGTTCATGGCCCCCACCCTTAATCTTTGTTTCTATTAACTATAAAGAAAGAAGGTTAAGAAAGACCTATCGTAATTCTTAAGAAAAACTTAATTTTAAGCTTATTGAACTGCCCGTTCAATAAAGTTCAACAAAAAAGGAGCGCTATTCCTTCTGGAACATCGCCCCTGTTACGTCATTAACTTTGCTAATGCTTTTTTTTCTCTTCCTTTTTTCGACGTTTCTCTTCTTCCTTTTTACGTTTCCCAAGCTCTTTATTATGTTTCTGTTCCTCTTTTTTAAATTTTCCTGCCCCTTTATTCATTTTCTCTTCCTGTTTTTTTCCACCAATACTAGGTTGATTTATTACATTTTCTTTCTTTGGTGGAACTTCTGCAGAATCAATTCCTTTTATATAAAGTTCATTGTTCACGCTGTAAACACTGGTTGGCTGCTGGAAATTCGATGAATCTGTACCAAATGACTGCATCATTGCTTTAAAAATCAACTGGGCAATTCTCGTGGTATTCCCTGTCAAATAGTTTCCTGAGCCATTCTTTGCGTATCCAGTCCAGACAGCCATTGTGTATTGTGGTGTATAGCCGGCGAACCAGCTATCATTCGTTGCGTTATTAGGGTAGCCATATTTTGCCCGGGTAGATGCATCAAAATTGGTGGTTCCGGTTTTTCCTGCCAGATCCAATTCAGGAATATTGGCTGTTTTCCCTGTCCCGGCATCTACCACCGTGCGTAACATATCGGTGATCATATACGCAGTGTAATCCTGCATAACACGTTTTGGCTTTTCTGTAAAATTGACCGTTGTACCATCTGCCAAAACTACCTTTTGAACAAAATGCGGTTTATTGTATATTCCGCCGTTTCCGAATGCACTATAGGCCCCTGCCATGGCTAATGGACTAACGGTATTGCTTCCGATTGAATAAGACTCAAATACCTCGTTCTTATTAAACGTAATACCAAGCTGTTCGGCAAAATTCTTTGCCTTATCAAGTCTAACCTCCCGGAGTGTAAGAAGAGCTGGGATATTATAGGAATTTTGCAAGGCCGAGCGGATTGTGAGCGTTCCGTGATACTGATGATCCCAGTTTGAAATCGGCTCACCTGTTGAATAGGTCGTCTTCTGGTCATTGATTAAATGGGCAGTAGACCATTTTAAATTTTCAATCGCAGGCCCATAATCAAAAATCGGCTTGAAGGAAGAGCCTGGCTGTCTCTTGAGATCAACCGCCAAGTTATGTCCCATAAAATCTGCTTGATAGTCGTTTCTCCCGCTTCCAATCGCCCTTACATCACCTGTTTTAGTATCCAAAAAAACAAAGGCTCCCTGAAAATTTGCATCTGGATAGGCAATGATTTCAGTAGTAGTCATCACTTTTTCAGCATAATCCTGTGCTTTAGGATCCAAGGTCGTATATATTGATAATCCATCCGTGCTGACGTCTACATCCTTCAGCTTTCGTTTAATTTCTTTTACAACCGCGTCCAAGAATGCTTCATAAGGCATGCCTTGTTGCTTACTTTTTGGTATAAGCCCCTCTGTCACCGGAAGTTTTGAAGCTTCATCCATCTGTTTCTCGGTAATATAACCGTGCCTGTGCATTAAACTTAACACCACATTACGTCGGTTAGTTGCCGATTCTTGATTCTGGGGTTTAGTAGGATCATAATTATTTGGACTTTGTGGCAATCCTGCAATCATGGCCGCCTGGGCCAGGGTCAATTTATTCAACTCATTTGCTTCTAGTCCGTAGTAGTTCTTTGCTGCTGCCGCCACTCCATACGATTGGTTCCCCAAGTAGATTTTATTCAAATACATCATGAGGATTTCTTGCTTGGAATACTTTTGTTCCAATTGATAGGCAAGCTCCCATTCCTGCACTTTACGCTTCAATGTTTTCTCTGGAGTCAAAAATGAGTTTTTAATCACCTGCTGTGTAATCGTACTTCCGCCTTGTGATCCAAACTCTCCGGTCACGTTCAGGAATATGGCTTTTGCTGTCCTTTTAAAGTCAATCCCATTATGCTCATAAAAGCGAGAGTCTTCCGTTGCAATAAAAGCATGTTCCAACACTTTTGGTAATTGCTCATACGCAATTTTTGTCCGCTTTTCCTTCCCATATTC
Source organism: Neobacillus sp. B24 (assembly GCF_055381825.1). Classification (NCBI taxonomy): domain Bacteria; kingdom Bacillati; phylum Bacillota; class Bacilli; order Caryophanales; family Bacillaceae; genus Neobacillus; species Neobacillus sp. B24. Next base: position 3,256,502 of record NZ_AP035777.1, read on the forward strand.
GTAGATGAAATTGTCGTCTTTATCATAGAACTTTGTCGAAAGCGGATCGACTAGTTTAGAAGCATCGAGTTCGGGAGCACCCTTCACCATTGAAGCGAACGTAATGGCACCTGCCCCTGTCGAAACAAGACCTAGAACCAAACAGACAATGAGCAGTTTTTTTAACAATGATCCTTTTTTTAGTCTCCCAATACTTTTTTGTTTATTTTGACTTGTTTTTTCAGCTTGTTTTCGTTCCTCACGAGATTGATACGTTTCTTCTGACATTCATCTTCTCTCCCATGTGTGATCAATCAAAATTAATTTACGATAAAAAACTTATTCTATATTTATAGACTAATAGGTTTAAAATTCAGTTCATCGTTTTCATAAACTCCGATATAACGGACTGAAGAACGGTTAATCCAATATTCCCCTTGATCACCTTTCGCAAGAAAGTATTTGCGTTGTTCAATCCTATTTAATATTTCTAGTATTACTTGTTCCTTACTAACATTAGCCTCTTTCAATATTCTTTCTCGTTTAATATCATCCTCTAAGGTATAACAAACCACAAATTCCTTCATACTAACTCTCCTATTCACTCCACACCATGTTGATCAACCTCAACAAATCTTCAGTTAGATGTTAAATTACTGAGACTATTTATATAAGTTCGTAAAAGCCTAAAATTTATGGGGGTTATTGTTTTTTCTTCTTCCTCTTAAGCCAAAAATAGCATATGGGGCAGGTTCCGTTACCTTTTTCACAACGTGAGTTTACAACTAATATGTAAAGTAAAAAATGCATAACCATTTCCACCGTATTCGCATTGATTTCATCCTATCCGGTGATTAATGTTTTTCTTGCGAACTGGTGTACGATATGATACAAATAAGATAGATCCCATAGGGATTGCATCGTATTCAAAGGAGTGTTTAGAGTGAATAAAACAGACTTAGTTCAGGAAGTTGCGAAAAAATCCGAATTAACACAAAAGGATTCTGCAAAAGCAGTGGACGCTGTGTTTAGTGCCATTTCGGAAGCATTGAAAAACGGTGATAAAGTTCAATTAATTGGTTTCGGTAACTTCGAAGTTCGTGAACGTGCTGCGCGTACAGGGCGTAATCCTCAAACCGGAGAAGAAATTGAGATTGCAGCTGGAAAAGTTCCTGCATTTAAGCCTGGAAAGCAATTAAAGGATGCCGTAGCTGGTAAATAAATTATTCTTAATACATAAAAAAAGTGATGGTCTTTTATCCTAAGACGTTCCTTTTTGAATCACAAAATGTAAAAAAGCATTGTAATTAACAAAAGAAAAAGCATGAACATTGTAATAGTTCATGCTTTTTCTTTATTTTCCATCATTGAAACTTAAAAATAGCCCAAGCTTATTTAAACTTAGGCTACATTACGTAATACTTGTAATTGTATTTGGACCACTATATTTTGAGATATACTACTTTAACTATTTTTTGTGGTCTTGGCATTTTCCGTATTTTTTGTACCTTTACTTTTATAAGGTTTGGCACTCTTTGCTTTGTTTGCACTAGCTTGCCAACGATTCCAGCCTTTCTTGTCTGTCCCTCTGCCTGTTCCGCTTTTCCCCTTGGCTTTACTCATACATTCACCCCATTATCCTACTTTGAGTTATCTATTTGGTTATTTTTATCCAATAGGCTGAAGAAAATTAGGAATCCTGCAAATTATATGTTAGAATGTGTTTACCATTTGAACTACTGTTTTCATGTTCCCTACTCACAAATAGTGAGTGGGGTTTTTTTGTTTTAATAAAAATAAAAGACAGGCTCTAAAAAAAGAGCCTGTCCATAATTGTCATTCGTTATTAAGCTTTACGAACGTTAGCAGCTTGTGCTCCACGTTGGCCTTGCTCAACATCAAAAGTCACTTCTTGACCTTCTTCTAATGTTTTGTACCCTTCGCCTTGGATAGCTGAGAAATGAACGAATACATCTTCTCCACCTTCGCGCTCGATGAATCCGAAGCCTTTTTCGCCATTAAACCATTTTACTTTACCTTTTTCCATGTTTGTTGCCTCCTAGTGTGCTTAGCACACACAATGTATTACTATCCTTGCTCTCAGTGATCATCAAGACGAAAAGTTTCTACTAATACTATCCTTTACACCGAACAAAAATAATTCTTATTCAGAATACCATTTTTTGAAATTATTTGCAAGGCCCTTCATTCTTTACTAAAGCACCCGTATTTAAAAAGAGTAATAATTCACAATCTAATTTGTTATTTAAAATAGAAAAAGGAGAAAAATCCTCACCTTTAAATTAGAGTGAGGCTGGCAGCAAATAATCCATCGGTGAAAATCTCTAGTTCGATATTTGGAGTGAGGATCATATGGTATTCATGCCTTCCTATGGCAATGTTTATCATTGATTTATACCGTTGTTACCTTTGCAGCAATGCTTTATCAATACAGAGACAATTTATAATTCTAAATATGTAAAAAAGCTTACTTTAAGAGTAAGCTCAACCGCGATAAACACTATCACATGTTCCAGGTTTTGGTTCATAAAAACAATGTTCTTTAAATTGACCAGAATGAGGTTGACCATACCATGTTGGAGGGCATGGAGCATGAGGATTAAAATACCAAAGAGCATATTTCGCTGGGTGGTCTCTCCAATAATCCAAATTTTGTTTTGCTAATCTTCTTTCAGAGGTTCTTGCTCTTTGATAAAAGACATTCCCTTTTTGAACTGCTTCAAAGGAAAAATTTCCACCTTGTACGTGAAAAATAACTTGGTTAACTGTTCTTAAACTTTTAAAGTCCAAACAATCTGCTACAACTCGATTCACAATTACATTGCCAACATATAACATTCCCTGTTTTCCTTCTCCTTCGGCTTCTGCTCTCATCATCCTTGCCATTAAGGCAACATCTGAACTTCGGTAATTTACTCTTGGCATTTTTCCACCCCCAAAATAAAGTATGAAAAAAGCCTACATTGGTGTCATTGTTTATATAATAAGAATGATTTAGTTTTCAATGCTTTCAGTTTATAAGTAAGATGAAAACTATAGCATTCTTTTTATATTTATTATCCTCATCCTACCCCCATTAGCTTAATTCATCTTAAATTAATTATATGTGGAGGTCTTTTGAAGATTGTCTTCCATTAAAACGATATCAACAGTTTCCATAATGAATAGAACAAAATTGTTGAGGGAACTATAACTCATGATAATCCGTTCCCATTTGTTGGAAATGAGGTGAATTTTTGCCTAAGATATCTCCTATTCAGTCATACATGATGATTATTCTTTCAGTTGGATTGATGAACCACGTTATTATTATCCCGTTACTGCTAGGAGCATCAGGGCGAGATTCTTGGCTTGTAGTGCTTCTTGTTTTTGTCGCTTCACCTATATTGATCGGTTGTTTGAACTACATAATACAAAACATGAAGAATCAACACTTTAAGAAGTGGCTAGAGCAGCACTTTGGAAAGTTTGTATCTGCACTTTTAGTTATTATCTATAGTTTGTTTGTATGGGTCATTGGCTTTATTTCCTTAAAAGATACTCTAACATGGACTATCGCAGCATACTTGCCTCAAACTCCAATGCTTTTTCTCGCGGGAACGACACTTGTTGCTTGCTTCTTTGTCACTTGTCAAGGGCTCCGAACGATTGCGATTGTGAGTGGGATTTTGTTGCCTTTTGTGGTTGTTTTTGGTTTTCTTGTGTCGTTTGTAAATTTTCAGTTTAAAGATTATACCTTGCTTTTTCCTTTGTTGGAAGACGGTGCTGCTCCATTATGGAAAGGTGTTCCTTACGTTGCCGGAGGATTGTTGGAGTTGTTTTTATTGATGTTGCTTCTTCAGCACAAGTTAACAAAGAAACCAGGATTCAGAAGCTTGATGCTGCTGTGCCTCATCCTTACAGGACTTACATTAGGACCATTGATAGGCTCGATTACGATATTTGGCCCTGATGAAGCAGCTAACCAGCGATACCCCCCTTACGCTCAATGGAGAATAGTTAGGATGGGAGAATATGTGGAGCATGTGGATTTTTTTTCGATTTACCAATGGCTATCAGGTACATTCATTCGTGTGTGTCTCTCAATCTATCTTTTGGGAGAATTATGGAATTTGCAAAAGCGTAGATGGCTTCCCATGTTACTAGGCACAATCACCATGCTTTTTGCTATTTTGTTGCCGATTAGTGACATGGCTTTTCTAGACCTGTTGGGCCGATTTTATTTACCTTCATTCTGCATTTTTACCATCGGGACCTTGATCTTGTATGTAGTTCGAATCATAATCTCTATACAGAGTAAAAGGGGAAACAGCGGATGATGAAAATATTAAGAAATAAGATAGCAAAAGGCAAAAGTTCATCAACTAATCCAGAGGCAACAGTCGTGCAGCCTCTTAATGAGCAATCATTGATCCAACACTTTAACATGAGTCATGATGTAAAGCATCATGTTTACAAATTACAACCTAATGATGAACATTCGAGAATCCTATTGATTTATTGTGAGGGCTTAAGTGACAACCAAACGTTCATTCATGAGACAGCGCTCCCTCATTTGACCCGATTTTACGAAAACTATGGATTTCAACATCATAAGGAAATTGCCGAGTCGAGTCAATTAAAATTAGATATAGTCAATCTTGAAGAGTGGGAGCAAACGGCCGAAACGGATATCTTTGAAGGTAAACTACTGTTGTTTATTCCGATCCTAGAAACCTTGTTCTCCCTCGATATCTCAAAAAAACCGTCACGAAATCCGGAAGAATCGAGCATTGAGGTTTCGGTAAGGGGACCAAAAGATGGATTTGTAGAAGAATTGGGAGTCAATGTGGCATTAATTCGGAAACGTATCAAATCAACCAGCATGGTTTATGAAACGAAAAAAGTAGGCGTTCGCACTAAAACAACCATTGCGATTCTATACATGCGTGACATTGTTGAACCAAAGATTGTTCAAACTATAAGGAATAAATTAGATGAACTTCAAATTGACGGGGCTTTCAGTGCCACTCAGCTAGAAGAATTAATGGAACCGACCAAAACGTTGTTTCCTTTAATGGGGTATACAGGAAGACCAGACTTTACCGTTAACTGTATGCTAAGTGGTCGTGTGGCGTTGATTGTGGATGGTACGCCGGCTGCTTTAATCGCACCTGCCAATTTGTTCCTAATCGTGAAAACCCCAGAAGATATCCACCATACTGCACTATCGGCAACTTTTGGTCAATTTCTTCGTTTATTAGGTTTGTCCGTTTCACTGCTACTTCCTGGATTTTGGGTTGGCATTCTTGCCTATCATCAAGATCAACTACCCTATTATCTACTTGCGATAGTAGGCGTTAACCGATTGGGAATTCCGTTTGATGTAGTAGCGGAAATGTTTATTGGACTTGTCTTCTTAGAAATCCTACGAGAAGCTGGTATCCGATTGCCTTCTGCAGTCGGCAGCACCGTAACCGTTGTAGGCGGACTTATTCTGGGGGATGCGGCCATTCGTGCTGGATTTCTATCCCCTGGTATCGTTGTCATCGGAGCCCTTACCCATGTGTTTGGTTCAACTTTATCAAACCAGTCATTGGCTGGAACGATTAGCATTTTACGCTTCTTCCTTTTCGTGCTGTCCTCCATCCTTGGGATCTACGGGTTCTTCCTTGGATTATTTATTTTGATCAGCCATTTAGCTTCTTTGCGTTCATGCGGTTTGCCTTACTTGGCTCCGATTTCACCTCCATATAAAGACTTAGCCAATGCATTACTTAGATTACCTTGGCAATGGAAAAAAACTCGCCCAGATATGTTAAATACTCAAGATTCTACAAATCAAGAGGATAGGTAAAAATGCGGGGATATAAAAGTATTGTTATATTTCTCCTTCTCCTCAACCTTACCGGATGTTGGAGCAGATATGAAGTGCAAAACATGAACTATGCAACTGCGGTTGGTATTGACTATATCAATGACAAATACACAATTTTTGTGCAATTACTAGATTTCTCGACAGTGGCAAAGCTGGAGGGACAGCAAAAAGCGGAACAGCCCCCGGTTTGGGTGGGCAAAGGTCAGGGTGCCTCATTTACTGAAGCCGCAAATGATTTGTATAGTACATCACAACAGCGCCTAAACTTTGGGCAAATCTCTGCTATCTTGTTTAGCGAGAGAATGATAAAAGAAAACAAAGTAGGGGAAGTGCTGGAATTAATCAACCGTTATCGTGAAATAAGGTACATATCTTGGCTTTTCAGTACAAGAGAGCCTATTGAAGAAATCCTTCTGGCAACACCGTTTTTTAGATTATCGCCAAAAGCATCGATTCTTCACAATCCCGAACAAAATTACAGACAGCGATCCATCCTTACTCCGATCCGCCTGCAACAATTTGTATTAGATTCAAATGAAAAGTCTAGGACCAGTTATATACCTGAATTATCGATTCGCAAAGGTCAGTGGCAGGAAAGTAATAAACCCAAAGAGTTGCTTACATATTCAGGTATACATATATATGATCAGGACAATTATTATGGACGAATGGATCTCAAGGATTTGTCTGGATTGCCTTGGCTAAGTACTCACACCATCCGAGTTCCTCTTGATCTGTTTGCCGAAGAAAAGCTTGCTGCTGTTCTTGTCGCCGAAAAACCCAAGTATGAAGTGACCCCAATTGTTAAATTGGACAAAGTGTTTTTCGATATATCTGTGAGTGTGAAAGCCGGAATCAATGAATTACACACTGACCTTACAGAACAGAAACTCACACAAATTGCTCGAAAAACAATAGAGAAGCAAATCCGTAATACGTATCAAACCGCGTTTAATAAGGGTATAGATATTTACAACTTGGGTGAATCATTATATCGCCATCATCCACATCAATGGAAACACATTGCCACAGGAAAAAAGCAACTCGTTTTAAACCAAGATTCTCTGCGCAACGTAAATATTGAGGTGAACATTGTTTACTCTGGAAGATATAAATTGCATGAAAAATAGTAAATCCAAAAAAGTGATTCAGGTATAAGGCGGGGTATGCTCTTTTTGGACTCAGTTTTGTATATTCTAATTAAAGATTAGGCTCTGTTAAAGAATATTGTTGATATTTGAAACCTTTCCAAATTCACAGTATAATTTTACTAAGAACAAACATTCTGGAGAGGTTTTAGATGGAAAAAGCCTTTAGTAACTTATTAAAGTACATTGACAAATTACCACACACTAAAAAGGAACAAGTCTATCAATGGGTGAAACGCTATGTTGACCCAACCTCTTCCGTTGGTGGTGGATTAATTAACGAAATGCGGGAAACCCGTTTTAAAGAAGGTTTCGAGTGTCCTCATTGTTCTTCTGAACACGTTGTTCGGTTCGGCAAAGTTAAAGGTCGTCAACGATATCATTGTAAAAGTTGCCGAAAAACATTTACCGATACAACTAACACTGTACTTTACCGAACTCGAAAAGGTGACGAATGGATTACATTTGTGGACTGTATGTTCAAAGGCTACTCCCTGCGAAAATCGGCTGACATCGTAGGGGTTACTTGGGTTACGCTTTTTTACTGGAGACATAAACTGCTATCGGCCTTAAAACAGATTGATTTTGACCATTTTGAAGGTATCGTTGAAGTTGACGAGACCTATTTCTTGTATTCTCAAAAAGGGCAACGTGGCATTACGGAACGGAAACCTCGAAAGCGTGGAGGTAAATCCAAACACAGAGGAATCAGCCACGAACAAGTGTGTGTTCTTGTCGCAAGAGACCGAACCAAAGCAACTGTCGCTAAGGTTTCTTGTATGGGGCGTATAGTAAAACCCAAAGTTGAAAAAATCATTGGGTCTAAACTATCCTCTGACAATGTGCTTGTCACCGATGCTTGGAGAGCCTACAAAAACCTATGCGAAAGAAAAAGGGATAGAACATTATTGAATCAAATCAGATGATGGAAAGTACGTTCTAAAGGGCTTATATCACATTCAAAATGTCAATAGCTTTCATTCTCGGATGAAGAAATGGATTGACCGATTTAAAGGTGTCGCCACAAAATATCTCGACAATTACCTTTCTTGGTTTTTGTTCGTAGATAGTCGAAGTAACGAAAGCACAAAGCAACACATTAAAGAATTTCTATTATCATCATTTGTGTTTGATATGACGGAAACATATGACAGTTTGCGTTTGTCAGAATTCAATGTGTAACCCTTGTTCGACCTACGAAGGTCAGTTTAGTCGAACAAGGAACTTTGTTAAAATTGTGAATGGATTAAATGTCCATGTCGATTCATTTGGTTTATAAGGAAAGGGGAAACAAATACATGTCGATTTATTATAAAATAATTGGAGATGGATATCCTATCGTTATGTTGCATGGTTGGACACTTGACCATCAAGTGATGTTACAAGCAATGGAACCGTTATTCGAAAAACGAAGCGGTTGGAAGAGAATTTACATAGACTTACCAGGTATGGGGCATTCCGATTCACAACCATCTATTCAGAACTCAGATGATATGTTAGAAGCGATATTACGCCTTTTGGACGAGCTTATCCCTAATCAACCGTTTATTATTTGTGGTAACTCATATGGTGGGTACATTGCCAGAGGTATAGTCCATTCTCGACTGGATGCAGTTCGTGGATTACTGTTGATGGCACCAATGACTATACCTGAATTCAATGAAAGGGTAGTACCAGAGCAGACAGTTCTGAAAAAAGACAACAACTTGATATCACATTTATCTCCAGAGGATGCTGATGAATTTTGCTCTATGGGTGTAGTGCAAGGTCAAACTGAATGGGAGAGATTTAAAAATGAAATTTTGCTTCCTTCTAAACAAGCAAATAATGAATTTTTAAACCATATCCGTCAAAACGGCTATGGCTTTAACTTCGATATTTCTTCTAAACTTGAGTATCCCACGCTAATTATCACAGGGCGTCAGGACAATGTAGTTGGATACCACGATGCGTGGCAACTAATTGAAGATTACCCAAGGGCAACTTTTGCAGTGCTTGATATGGCTGGTCACAACTTACAAATCGAACAAACTGATGTATTTAACTCATTAGTTCATAACTGGTTGAACAGACTTGAGTCGGAAAATTTTCGGGTGGTATAATATTTCATAAATATTGAGTCTAACCAGTTAGTTGAACAATAATCGGGGTAAAATAGGAAACCCAATATATTAGGGTTTCCTATAATTATTATCATTTATCAATATTAAAGTTTAACAGAGCCAAAGATTAAATAAGTTAAATAGCAAGGGACAATACTTATTGTACAACGAAAAATTAATGTCAAATTAAATGCCATTTTTAATGCCAAAACCGGTGCCAGTTGGGGAGTCATTGGCTACCGAAATGGTGAAAATCCAGTGAGCTCGGTCGCCAATAGAGGGTCTTGGCTACCGAAATAGTGAATACCCAGTGAGTTCGGTCGCCAATAGAAGGTCTTGGCTACCGAAATGGTGAAAATCCAGTGAGCTCGGTCGCCAATAGAGGGTCTTGGCTACCGAAATAGTGAAAATCCAGTGAGTTCGGTCGCCAATAGAGGGTCTTGGCTACCGAAATAGTGAAAATCCAGTGAGCTCGGTCGCCAATAAGGGGTCTTAGCTACCGAAATGAAGAAATCTTGGGAAAAAAAGTGCCCAATTCACTACTTCAAAACACCAAAGTTTGCTAAAACATCCTAAAAAAGAGTGCCATTTTCGATTTAAAAAGCACTCTTTTCTATGTTATTTTGTTGTCAAATTCTCTGGCATTTGCTATGCCAAAACAAGGTCATGCACCTCTAAAGTGAACCCTTTAATATGGTAGCTCCGAGCTTTAACTCTTGCCCCCGTTCGTGCAATAAGAGTTATGAATATAAAATGCTTTGAATTAAATATTTTGCATTCTCTGCGTCTTTTTTCTTAACAAAAACAACATATTGTTGTTCGTAATTCTTGTTCACTCCAATACTTCCAAAGTTACCCCTAGTTGACCCATTTCCTCTCCATTGTGTTGCACGGCCAATAACTTTGTAGATATATTTAATGCCCTTACTTTTTAAAATCCCTCTTACTTTTGAAAATTCATCCATTGAATATCCAATATAAACTTCTTCCTTATTAAAGAAGAACATATCCAGCCCCCATAGTTACGCTATTTAAATTAATACATTCTATTTCCATTAGTTACATTATACTGTATTCCTTTAGGGGATATTTGGAAATTTTTGTTTTATCAGAAGATATTAAAAATGGATTCTTTCTTTATGACAGATAGGTAAGCTTTTGAAGTTATCGCCAGCTTTTCCCCCTGCTCACACCGTACGTGCGACTTTCACCGCATACGGCGTTCCAACTAATCCAATTCATTCAATTCTATGTAATTAATGAAGAGAAGTATATATATCCAAATCAGATTGTGTCATTTTTACATTGTTTACGAAGTTCATTGAGCTTTTCTTTTTGCTTATTGTTTAATTGTAAAGCATTCAGTAAAGGCTTGATTTTATCAATATCTTTCAGGTGTACGAGTCGGTGAATGCCTTCTTGTAACACTATCAAGTTTGAATAGCTATCATCTTTTGAAAGGTGATAGGGATTTCTATGATGACAGTGCCAATCATTAAAGCCAAGTTCAACACCTGAAACAGCACATCTGCCATATTGGGCAATGAACCGACTAATTCGATTATCATTATATTCAATCGTGCGGTTTGGAATAAAGTTTTTCATGACATAACTTAGGACATTTTTGTTAATCGCCTTCAGGGTTTTGTGTATCTTTGCTCTGCCGTTGGCAGTGTAATTACAGGTGTCTTGAGAAAAACAAAGATTCGTTTTATGCCGTTGGGCATAGATAGGGACAAACACCATTTCCCTTATCTTATAAAACTTTGGTTCATAGCCCTTGTAGCGTTTCTGTAATGTAATAGTCATATCGGAAAATTTCGCTTCTGTTCTAAGATTCTTTAGTCGATTATATAATGTCTTGCCGAGGTAGGAGGTCAACTTACTTAGATTATTTGTGATTTGCGTAGCTGCTGAATAATAATTTTGAATACCCATTACAACTGTATTGTAATGCCATACTGTTTCTATACATGGTTTCTTTTGAATAGCTTTAATGGCTTCTTTAATTTTGATAAATGCATTTGATTTTGCTTTCTTGGTCATGTTCGATTGAGCCACGTAACCCATTCTTGTCTTGCCTTTTCTTACGGCTCGAACTGAAAATCCAAGGAACTCTGAAGAGTTCTTCTTTAGATTTAAGACATTGGACTTCTCTTCACTGGTTTCAAGGTGTAACCTAGTTTTTAAAAAGTCTTTGATGGCGTAATTCATTTTAATCGCTTGTGACCGAGTGCGACATAAAACTTTGAAGTCGTCGGCATACCTTACGATGAAGCATTCTTTCAAATTAGTCTTTTTCATTGGTTGGTATTTTCCAGGGTATTTATAGTTATACCTTGTTTTGAAGGTTTCCCATTGGTCACTTACCCACCAATCTAGTTCGTTTAGGACAATATTTGATAATAACGGTGATAAAATGCCACCTTGCGGCACGCCTCGTGATGGTATTCCTTCATCTTCAATTTCTGCTTTTAAAAGCTTTGAAATGATTGATAATAATGCTTTATCTTTTATCCCGAATGACCAAATTTGTTTCAGTAGTTTACTATGGTTAACATTATCAAAGAAGCCTTTAATATCAACATCTATACAATGATGAAGCCCTGTTTGGTTGATAAGAAACTCAAATCTAGCTTTGGCATGATGTGTGCTTCTATTCGGTCTAAATCCGTAGCTATGTTTATGGAATTTCGCTTCACAAATAGGTTCTAACACTTGTAAAATACACTGTTGGAAGATTCTATCCCATATAGTTGGAATTCCTAGTGGTCTTACTTTTCCATTCGCTTTTGGTATGAACACACGCCTAACTTTTTGAGGTTCGTACGAACCTATCATTAATCGAACCTTTTCAATCACTTCTTCCACAGATAGATGTTTTACATCCTCGATGGTTAATCTATTTGAACCTGCCGTTTTACTCCCAGTGTTTCTTTTGATGTTTCGATAAGCAAGACGTATATTTTCATTCGAACTAATTAGTTTCATTAAGTTATAGAAATTTTGACCATCGACACTTTGAGCATATAAATTATCAAAACAATATTGCATATCGTAATACTCATTGTGTCGCAGTTTCTTTCGCTTTAACAAGTCGGTGACTCCCTTGGGAGTTGAACCTCTTTTAGTCTGACAAGAACCTTATTAACCGATAAAGAACTGTCTTACATGGTTGAATGATTCTTCAATAGTCTAGTGGCTATCCCTCCATGTGGATTAGACATTTCATCGGTACTGTGCCACCACTTTCACTGATATAAAAGTAAGTTATGCAATAACTAATATCATTATTGATTTCCTTACTACCGTTTCATTAGGAGTAAGCCTTCCACGTTATCAGCTTACAATGTTGAATTATATCTATTATGGAATAAACTTAGGTGCTCCCTGTAAGCCTGTTAGTATTCATACGCCTGTAACGTATCATGGATTTTCATATTAGTGAGTCTTACTCATCCACATCTAACCTCACAATTTGGTGATATACACATTTCTATGTATTGCAGGTATAGACCCGTACATTCAGAAGTTCGTCAGCTTAACCATTTCTTGTAGGTTTATTCGCATTCTCACCATATTCATTCAACTCAAGCATCATGAATTACACCACTCCATCGAGTAGGATTTCGTCAGCCGAACTGGTACGGTAATTTCTCACGCCTTTTTGCCGAGCTTATAACACTATTATTCTTACTAAATCTAGTGCTGTTCGACTAAGAGAGAACCCTTCAGGGCGTTACCCCGTCATTTGATTCTTCGATATAATCCTTCAGTTCCGACAGGAACTGTCTAGCCTTTACCAGAGTAATGTATCCATTCTCAATTTAAGCTAGAAACATTTCGCACCACTAACCTGCCCAATTCAATAAAAAATGGCCACCGCAATGGCAGCCAGATCATCAAGTAACGCCCCCGTTACATTAAGTACCTTTATTCACAATGTCCTATATAATCAACATTTTGCATTAAACTTATAATTTGATTTCTTGTTAGAAAGCTCCTTTGTATTTTGAGTGAAATTATTAATGTATTGGAAACCATAAAGAGCCAATGCCCTACAAAAGTCTATTGCTAAGTATTGAAATTTGGTTATTCCATATAATGAAGCAATTTTATAATGTTTTAAAAATTTTAATCCTCCTAGATAAATAAAACATAATTGAAGAATTGTATTAGAGATTATATACAATGGGAATTTACCAAAAGTAAATTTTAATATCCAAAGGCTCATAACAACATATGGACCAAAATTAAAAAAGTTTGCACTATTCAAAGGTGGTATTCCTTTATAAAATCTCCACAATTTTTTCTTTTCACCAAATAACTGCAAAGCTTTTGTGAATGTACACATAAATATTGAGGCTGGAAGATATTTTTTTAATGAATTTTGACCTAAAAACGGTACTGTAAGCCAAGGTAGAATTAGCAAAGCTATATAAAATAATTTCGCATTTTTCATTATTACACCTCCATTGATTATGACGTATTGTAAAAACTTTTATAAGAAATAGGCTATAAAATACCTAGATAGAGGGCTTTATAAGCAAAAAAATTGCCACCCCCTGAAATCTAAGGATAATTGAGGTTACCACACACCCAACAACCTAGATTAAGGAAGTGACAAGTTGTACCCTCAAATTATAACCTATTTATTAACTTTTATTAAGTACCAAGAACAAATAATTCGAACATTACTTACCCTTCTTATTGGGAAGGGGATGTTTGAAAAGCCTGAGGAAAAACCTGTAAATAAACCTTATCGTAAACTCCAGGTGGATGATCTTCCGATTATCGAAACCATTCAGAAACTTGATTACCGAAGCCTCCTAACCGAATACCTGGAGAAGAACGGTAAACAACTAAAACCTGTTCAAAGGCGTTCGAATACAAAGGCATGTGTGCCCAAGTCAATGAAATGTCCGCAGTGTGGTGCTCCAGCGGATTATCTTTATGCCAATAATGGAGGCAAAGGACAGTTTCAATGTAAGGTGTGTGCCTGTCTTTTCAATGATAAAAATCGCTATTCGAAGGAGGCTATTTTGAAGTGTCCTCATTGTTCTAGGACCCTTGAGAAAGTCAAAGAGCGAAAAGACTTTGACGTGTACAAGTGTAAAAATAATGACTGTTCCTACTACCAGCAGAAACTGAATGGCATGTCTGCGAAAGAGAAGAAACAGTTTAAAAAGGATCCACAAGCCTTTAAATTAAGATATATCTTCCGGCAGTTCCACATTGATTTTCAGCCATTGTCAAAGGCTTCTCCTAAGAAACCAAAGGTTGACTTGGCCAGGCTTTATGTGTCGCCACATACATTGGGGCTTATTTTAACCTATCACGTTAACTATGGCCTTTCGGCCCGGAAGACAGCTGCACTCATGAAAGATATCCATGGTGTTTCTATATCGCATCAAAGCATTTTAAATTACGAGAACGCAGTTGCATTAATCCTTAAACCTTACGTAGACCACTATCCCTACGAGCTTTCTGATCAGTTCTGTGGGGACGAAACCTATATTAGGGTTCAAGGTCGTTGGCATTACTTGTTCTTCTTCTTTGATGCGGTAAAAAAGATCATTCTGTCTTATCCAGTGTCAGCAAATCGAGATACAGCGACAGCAATCCGTGCCATTGATGATGTCCTAATGAAATTTAAAGAGATTCCGGAAGATCTTACATTTGTGGTGGACGGCAATCCGATATATCTCTTAGCCCAACACTTTTACGCCCAGCATGATATTCACTTTGACATTACTCAGGTCATTGGGCTTACCAATGAAGATCCTGTATCAAAGGAGTATAGGCCTCTCAAACAAGTGATTGAAAGACTCAATCGCACATTTAAGGGCAATTATCGCTCAACACACGGGTTTGGGTCCGAACATGGGTCTGTTTCGTTTGTGACGCTTTTTGTGGCTTACTTTAACTTTTTACGGCCTCACTCAGCGTTAGAAGGTAATGTGCCAGTGGTTAATCCAGAGCTCTTACTGCGACCGAATATGCCTGCACGCTGGACTAAATTAATAGGTTTAGCTCAAGATTGGATCATTGAACAAACAGTCTAACTTTTTGTTTAGCAGAGCCCTTGAACCCACTAGCAACCGGCGAAGCGAACTCTTGACAAACCGAACTTGCCAATGGTTTAAAATGGAAATACCAAGGGCTATTTGGCATGCCTTCTTTTTGTCCCCGTCGCCCTTGATAAAGGAATCTCAAACCATTGGCGTGTTTGTCAAGAGCGGTTGCGGGGCCGACGCACCCAATATGTGGAAAGGAGCCTAACCCCTTAAGGAGTTTTCATAGAACTTTTGACACTACCGATTATGATGTGTACTTTTTTAGCAATTAAACCAGACTCAATGGGTACGTTATGGAAAAAACAATGAACATATTGGATACATGGCAAAGATGAATCGTGCAAGCGAAAACCTTCCAGCTGTCATTGTTATCCAAGAAATCTGGGGAGTATAGTTTTAAGCTTTTTCCATGATTGTTTAAATCTGTAAGACAGAAGTAATTAAAACACCACAAAAGTGGTGTTTTATACGAAATTTGCAACTATAAAAAGGACTGGTTTTGGTCCTAGCTTATCTTATACAACTACTTCTTTACTTAATAACTATTGCCTGCAAAAAGCTTCATATTGGTCATTTGATATGTTTTTAGTAATAGCAACATTTTCCAAATGAAATTGAAATGGCTGGTCCTGGCCAATTGGACTATCTTTGAACGTTATAATATATAAATCATTGGGAGGATTATGAGGTCCCGTAAATGTAATTAATCCTACCTTAATCAAGTGCCCACTATCCATTCTTTTAATACTGAGAATTTTTCTGCAATCATATAATCGGTTTGTGATCTTTAATAAATCTGAAGCATAATGCTGAAATAAAATCTCCTCCATCATCTCACCCTTTGGAGAGGTTACTGCATATGCTTCTTTTGTAGTTAACACAAAGATCAATAAAGCAAGGAAAAACTTCTTCATCCTCTTCACTCCTTTTTAGTTAAACTTCCCCAAAAGAAGTGGAAAAATAGATGAACGCTATTACTGGGCCTAATGACGTGTGGATATTAGTCAGCTTCAGGTAACATTTTTATAAAGTATTTCGGTGACTCCGTATATCCTTGTCGCCTATAAAATCGATGGGCCTCTTCTCTCCTTGAATGGCAATGCACTTCGATTCTATCGCAATTTCTTTTTACGGCTAAATCCGTACAATATTCTTCAATACTACGGCCTATCCCCCTACTTCTAATGTTTTGGCCAACTGCGAAATAACTGCTTCTAGCGAAATCTCCTTTTACCGCTAATTGAGGGATGAAATGGACCGATATCAATGCTATAACTCTATTATCTTCTTCGTACACTAATAAGACCTCATTGTGGTCCTTAAGAAGTACTTCAAGCTTTTCTTTTAAAAAACGTTCTGAATTTGGATACTCAAGTTGGTTTAATAACAAGCAAATTTGCTGCCAATCCTCCACATGCGCTTTTCTAATCCCCATTCATTCCACTCCCCCATTTTCCCAACCTATTTATACCTATAAAAAGCACAGTCTTTTTATTCAATTAAAGATCGGATACATTTCGATAATTATTTAGGAGAATTTTGAGGGTACAATAGCCAGTGTACCCAGCAAGATACACTGCGCTCTTTTGTAGTTGAATCTGGATTCATTGTGTATGAAAAATAACCGGAAAAATTCCGCCTAAATTGGGAAATACCCATATTTCCTTAAGAATAAGGGAAGTTTTTCCGTTTATATCATCCAAATCCTTGGATTTTGTCTATTTTAAAGCCGTTAATCGGAATTTTTCCGCTTATTTCCGCTTTTAAGCTTCCCCTTTTTACATTAGAGGGAAATTCTCCGCCTATAAATTCTTATCCCTACACGAAGTCGGTTCGAATCGTCGCCCTCGCTTTTCCGATTGTCCATGAAAAAACGATGCATACATTACTCCTTCAAGAATACATGTTAGAGATGGCACCGATTTCAATCCTATACAAACAAGACACGTAGGTGTCAGGGACCAAGGGACCGTTTTCTGTGGGGGGAATACTTGTGAAACTGTCACATAAGGGTTTGTCATTTTTTAAAGATCATCATGTATCAGTTGCGGAGTATCCAAGAAATACAAAGATGATACTGGGCAGTCTGTTGGGAGCCATCGCGGCTATTTTACAGTCTGCGGGGTTTATTGGCGGGGTCGGTTATGCTTTTAGCATGATGGCAACTGGGCCGATTGTGTTAGCGACGATCATCTCGGCCCATTTTGGCGTGCTTACGTATGTCGTGACCGGATTATTACTGCTCGTGATTCAGCCCTCAGAGGTATTGGTGTTTCTGTTTACAACCGGCCTATTCGGGGTTGCACTAGGATTAGGATTTAAATGGAGCAGGCGAATAGTATCCGTTACCTTAATCGGAGGAATCGCGTTAACGCTAGGAATCCTATTGCTGCTAAAATTGTTCCACTTCCCTGTCCTAGGTCCATCCCTTTCAAGCAATGTTAATGTTTTATCCATCCTAGGAATTGCATGTTTCAGTCTTATCTACAGCTGGATCTGGATGAGACTAAGCATGTCAGGCATGAAACAACTAACTAAAAGGGTCATGAGTAAAGTTCTGCTTGATAAGAATGAATAACAGGACTAAAAGCACCACGGAGGCACCACGGGGACGGTTCTAATATAGGCAATCGGAAGTTTTGCTCAAGTTTCGAAGCACTTTATAAGTAAACGGAATTTTAATCTAAAGGAATTACTTCTAAGGAATTATCGCAAAATTTTTGATTGCCTGAGTAAGCAGGAAGTTTTAAAGTTTTTGTACAAGTAATTCGACATCCATAGTCAAATTTCCTGCTTCTGGTGGCAACCCGTCGCCACCAGAACCGTCCCCATGGTGCCCTCAAAATCATTTTTCTTTTTCTATGTTGGCAATTTTAATATCACGATCATCAATGATGGCATCAACCTGATCTTGATCATTCGTTACATTGAAATTATCCACCAGTCTATTATAATTCCCATTTAAGTTACTGTGGTTGGTATTTTGCTTTTGATTACCATCGATCCCATTCACATGACCTTTGCCGACAATTAATGTGCTGCTTGGCTGCATGGAATTAACGTTTATACTCTTAAGATTTAGGTTTGTTGTGTTGTTTTCATTACTTGAATTCTCAAGGGCAATATGAATGTCCCGATCATCAATTGGTGTATCAACTATGTCAGGGTCAATGAGGATAGATATATTATTTAATAGAAGATTAGATTGTCCGCCAATACTTCCAATTACACTGTTTTGCTTCCCATGTGCACTCCAACCAATGGCCGTATTTTTCTCCCCAATAAAAATACCAGATTGTCTCTCCATTGTTTGGACCGTAATGTTTCCCGTAAAATGGAAATTTGTCGTTTTAAACATATATGGTTCACCACTTTGGTTCATTATAAATGAAGCTTAATGATTTAATTTATGTTAAGAATCTTGGGTGGTGCACCCTCCTATATATTCACTCCAGATCCGGTATTAGGCTTAATATCCTGATCAAAGATCACCCCGTCTATGACTTCAAAGCTATCGTTCACATTATTTATAATCCCTGTATTAAGGTTGTTAAAACCGTAATTCCCCCCCATATTGAGATTGTATGTCCTGTTAGCATCCATTCCATTTACAATCCCTTCACCAACAAAGATGGCGGAACTAGGTTGAGGAGAATTTATATTAAATATTCCCACATTAATTACCGAAGGCACTTCAATTTCCCCCTCTTCTCCCGATACTATACATTAGTTTATGTTCAAACCGTACACTGCGGAACATAAAAACGATAAGTACCGCGGGAGCACCGCGGGGACGGTTCTGGTGGCGCCAAGCACCACCAGAACCGTCCCCATGGAGACCCATGGAGACCCTCTATTACAATATTTCGATATACCCTTCTGTTCCATGAACGCGAATTCGTTGGCCATCTTTTATTTGTTTGGTTGCATTTTCTACTCCGACGACGGCTGGCAGGCCGTATTCGCGGGCGATTACGGCTCCGTGGGTCATCAGTCCGCCGACTTCGGTGACCAACCCTTTTATCGAAACAAATAATGGTGTCCAGCTAGGGTCGGTGAAGGTGGTGACTAGTATATCGCCCTCTTCTAAAACAGCCTCTTCCATGTTTAGGATGACACGTGCTCTTCCCTCGACCACTCCAGCAGAAACCGGAAGGCCTGCAACCGCTTGAGCTGGGAGATTTTCTCGTTTGTACCTGCCTGAAATGATTTCACCATCTGACGTAATCACGCGCGGTGGTGTTAGTTTTTCATATAATTTGTACTCGCCTTTTCGTTGGCTGATCAACTGGGCATCCAGTCTATTTGTACGTACAACTTCACGCAGTTCTTCAAAAGTAAGATAGAATATATCTTCTTTTTGATGAATAACACCCGTTTGGACGAGCCGTAGTGCTTCCTTCAACAAAGCCTGCTTATAAATGAAGTAGCGATTCACCATGAAGTATTTTGGATATTCCCGATATCCGATGTAATTCCGGAGAAGGTCAATCCTCTCTTTTGTTTCTTTGGCCTTTTGTTCCCCATCAGGTAATCTCATCAATCGCTCTATTAACTGTTGTTCTTTTTTCAACGCTTCCTGTCGTCCTTGCTCAAATTTCCGATGGCCGGCGTTAGGTTCGAAGTTTTTGACGTTACCTAGGATCAATGGGACAAGTGTTGTTGGTTTTTCAATCCACCGTGTTTTCGTTAAATCGATTTCCCCGCTGCATCGCATTCCGTATTTGTTAAGGTAATTCTCGATTGCGATTCTGGCTTCCTGCCCGCCCTCGAACCTGACCAATTCTTCGAAAAAGTAATCATCACTTGCACGATGCAGGTATTCCACTACTTCCGGAAAAGGACGAATAACATCGGCGACATCCAATAGTGCCAGACCCATTTCCGACGTAATATTGTTTGGCACGGATTGAGAAAGCGTGTCGGCTGCGTTTTTTTCACCTAACCACTCGTACATTTTTTCATTAATCCATGTTGAAGCATTCATTGCCGACATAAATACGGCTGTACTTTGTGGGTCAAATAAGATCTTCTTCAATTCCTGAATATCTTCTAGAATAAAATCAACTAAAGCGGATCCTGATTTTCTCCTGATGTTTTGTTTTAACTCTTCAATGGATGTTTCCCTACGCTTAATCAAATCAGCAACGATGGATAGATTGTTTTCCATTTGTTTATCTGGATTCCCTCTAGTGGGACTCGGTGAATTATGATCAGTTGGCACTGCTTTTATAAAATCTCCTCGCTCCATGATGTTCATAAGTGCGTCTTTCATGAGCGGATCGTGTTGTCCCATCGCATTTAATAACATGTTTCTACTGACAGGTGAAGCAAGCTGCTGTGTGACATCAACAAACAACCTGCCGCCCGCTTTCCGCATCGGTGCAGGAGTCGTTAACAGGTAAAACGACAGTCCCAATGGTTTCATGGCGTCTGTCATCATTTGTTGATGGCCTACAGATATATAGACGTGGTTTTCCTGATCATTACTTTCAGGGATGGGAAAAAGCGTAGTGATGGGCCGGCTCTGTACAATATAAAAAGTACCATCCACTAAACACCATTCGATATCTTGCGGGCAGCCAAAATACGCTTCTAT
The DNA here is from genome assembly GCF_055381825.1 of Neobacillus sp. B24. Taxonomy (NCBI): domain Bacteria; kingdom Bacillati; phylum Bacillota; class Bacilli; order Caryophanales; family Bacillaceae; genus Neobacillus; species Neobacillus sp. B24. The sequence goes on from NZ_AP035777.1 coordinate 3,277,285, forward strand.
TTTTCTGCCGATATGTGTAAGTTGTAGTATTTGTGGGTCAGTCAGTGTTTGTACCTTTTGCTGATCAGAATCAAGCTGCACTGTCTCTGTTCCGCCTTCTTTTACAGGATAAATAGCTAACTTTTTGGCTGCTATCACCTTATCGACGATTACATCTTCCTTTACTTTATAGCAATCGGCAGATACCAAACCAGAAACCAGTGCTTCTCCAAGCCCAAAGCTGGCATCGATAGACAGGACCCTGCGGTTTGAGGTAATGGGGTCAGCAGTAAATAGTATCCCTGAAGCCTGTGGAAAAACCATCCTTTGAACAATTACGGATAGAGATACTTGTCTGTGGTCATATCCGTTTTGGATTCGATAGATGACTGCGCGATCTGTAAATAGAGACGCCCAACATTTTTTGACATGCTGCAGGATGGCTTTTTTTCCAATAATATTTAAATAGGTGTCTTGCTGGCCGGCAAACGAGGCATGTGGCAGATCTTCAGCGGTCGCACTGGAACGTACAGCATAAGCATGTTCTTCTCCGTACCGGGAGAGATAATCACTAACTGCTTCCTCAACCTCGGATGGAATTTCTACTTCTGTTATGCTTTGGCGAATCCTACTGCTAATCTCACCAATTTGTTTACGGTTCTCTGCTTTTAACGGTATCAGTTGGTCCACCAGTGCATGGAACATATCACTCTGTTGAATTGCTTTTTGATATCCAACTGTTGTCACACAAAATCCATCTGGAACTTGTATTCCTTCGATGTTGGATAGCGCTCCTAAATTTAACGCTTTTCCACCAACGAGAAATAGCTGTGTTTTTTCGATTTTTCGTAACTCCAGAACCAAAGGACTCATCCCGCATCTCCCCTATCCATTCATGTCTATTGATTGTAGCAATAGGTGTTGAGAATAAAAAGTCTATATTAACATTTTTTTACATGTTATAATTAAAGTAGGAAGACGTGTAGAATTTCCTATCAAAATAAAACAAGCCCTGTCTGTTTATTAGCTGAAGGACTTGAATCAGGATTATTTTTTTCTAATTAATTCATCACGGTCTGAGGCCATTGGCGGCTGTTCCATCCAGCCGTTTTTTATCATGATATTCGCGCCATCCTCAGAATACAATTGAACCTCTAAGGATAGCCTGTTATACATGGAAGCAATATCCCCTCTGGGACTTTGACTGACAGCAGTGCCGTAATAGCCGACACTCATGGCAATCAAACCAGATGTAAAATACATCATGAGTTTATCAGAAAATGTATAGGCGGTACTATTTGTTATTTCTGCATCCCACCCCATCGGTGCAGGAAGTTTACTTTCCTCTAACTTTCCTCTAAATAATCTAATGTGTTTATTGCCAATTTCTAATCCTTTTAAAAAGAATTGTTTGACATCTTTATCCTTTGCAACCTGGCTAAATCCAGTAAGTGCAGCGACTCCTAGTGCATTTCTTTGCATATTCGCAAATAAATTATCGACTTCCCCCGCAATCAACGGTCTCTTTTCTCCAAAAACATCTAACATAAACCATTGCTTTTTCACAAATTCTACCTTCTCTATATTAGGCAGGCTCGGAGATCTGATAAACAAGCCCTTGGATAGTAATAATTCTGTTGAGCGTTTATATAATTCCATTGTTTCCGTAAGACAATTCATGTAATAGGTTTTTATATCATTTCTTACCGATGATGCAACAGCTGCTCCATATAGCGTAAGGCCGACCTTGGCCATCTGGTTTATAAAATTAAGCACAAAGCTATCAGAATATAATCTAGATGCCGTTAAATCAACATCGTCCTCTATTCTAAAACCGTGAGGAACGACATTTTTTTCCTCTGTTAATATAGCTGAAATTATTTTTATGTGTGATTCGGATAACCCTAGAGCGTATTCTATGAGGGGTTTAATTTCCTTATCCTCGGCTTTTTCTAAAAAAAAGGAGAGGACACAAACGCTAGCACTATCATTTAAGTATTGCACCCATAGCTGAGAAATCTCACCCGCAGTTAACCTTATCTGGATATCCTTTTCCTCCATAAAGCAGCCTCCAAAAAAAGAAATACTATAATGTACCTTTCCCATTCATGACCTCTTATATGTATTGGGATGGTTATGCTCTAAAAAGACGCATAAAAAAGAGCAGATTACTGCTCCTTTTACGATCGATTAAAGTTTTAGATACCAGCATCTAAGCTGCCGAAGGAGCCAAAGAATTCGTAATGAATATGTTCATCCTGTATGCCCCATTGTTTCAATGATTTATTGACCGCTTTCATGAAAGGTTCCGGTCCGCACAAATAAAAGTCAGCTTCCTTAGACGGCACCACTTGTTGAATCCAGTCCAGCGTGATATACCCTTCCTTATCAAAGTTCTTCATTTCCCGATCTTCTTCTGTTGGCTTTTCGTAAATAACAAATGATTTTACATTTTTATGCTCTGAGGCTACATCATTTACTCCACGGTTACTCCACGGGGACGGTTCTGGTGGCGCAATGGCACCACCAGAACCGTCCCCGTGGCCCACCCATGGCCCACCCGTGGCTTATGGTATCTAATCCATCCATCTTCCTAAAGGACCAAAAATATAGTGAATGAGTGTGAGTGGCCCTGGTAGGTTTTCTAGGTTAAAAAAGGACAGTACGGCCGAGATCATCAGAATTACAGCAAATGGGATCCTGTCGGCCATCTTGGCCTTCTTTAACCGCTTCCACTCGAATAACACAATACACCAAATCAGGACTTGGACCGCAAAGACTGTACTCCAATCCCATTGCATTATTCCTTCACCTCGTCTCTTGGAAGTGCTGCAGGCGGGCCAATGTATCCAGGTCTTCTTACTTTCGCATCCACTTTAATCTCGACCACCACCTCCGGGAATTTTTCATCCCATCTGTCCTTTACTCCATTCCATTCCTTCGGGTACTTTTGATGAAACCTCCTCCCGAATTCGATCGCATCTGCCTTGTATTCGTGTTGAAGCTTTCCAACTGTTAGAGCCACACGTTTCTTTAATGCTGTTTCGAATTCTTTCTTAATTGTCCTATTTACATCCTCATTCATTAAATTTAAATGTGTTTCGTTTTGAACAATATCCCCTTCAATATCCACGTTTAGATTCATGATCCATCGTTCCCCTATGATCTGGGGGCTATATTCCAACTTACCTAGAGTCGGAGTCATGGTAATTTCTCCGTTTTCCCCTTTCGGCCTGACGGATAAGGTACTTCTTTTTACTTCGTCCTTTAACCACAATAAACCGCGCGTTTCCTTCATGTCTAACGTTCCAACCATTTTATCTTTTTTAAAAATTGCTGCTCCAGCAATGACAGATATGGTTTCGTGTGGTTTTCTTGCTTTTTCTTTTGAAACCAACTTTTTTATATAGGGGATCGTTACGCTCTCACTCTCCCCCATTAAGCCCATATCGACATTCATTAAGGTCGTCATCATGCCATATTCCTCCTCTGTCAATTTTCTCAGTGCTTCCGCTGAATATCTTTCTAATGGTGGAATTAATTCCAAAGTTTCCTTTGCTTTTCCAGCACTTACAAATAGCAGTGAATTCCCCCTCGGGCTTGGGTGACGAGCCAAGAAGTCTATATGACTTCGTATCCCACTTTTAGCCAGCTTCTTTCCAAAAATATAGATTTTACATTGACCCCAAAACAATCTTCTTGGTAGATTGATTTGCAGCTTGGAAATCGCATTCGCAAGATTCGTCCCCGTTCCTTCACGTACAAAAGTGTAACCTAAGCTTGGATCCTCCCCTGTCTGGCCGCTTGTAATCGTACGCGGGATAAATATTTGAACTGTGATTGCTGTTTTTCCATCCTCCAAGACATCGATTGCCGCTGCCGTCACAATGGCGAGATTCTGCATTTCCACCCGATCCCAGCAGCCAGAAAGTGTTGGAACAAGAAGACATAAGATGAAATAAAGGTTTTTCTTCAACCGCTATCGCTCCTTTTCCTGCGTAGTAGAGCAATCATTAGTAAAATGAACGGGAGAACAGTCTGAACCAAGACAAAATAAAAGGGCTGAATTTTCGTCATATAATCAACCAACACCACAATATTCGGGATGTCCCAATAACTTAATAAAACAACCAGGAGACTTAAAGGAAATACGATCGGACGATAATCTGATAGCCTAACTAGTTGCGCAAAACCTAAACTAGCGACATATAAAAAAACAGTTATTTTTATAAAGTTTCCAAGTACCCATGAGGCGGTAATGATGACTTCAAAGTTTTCGAAAAAACCCATTACCGAAATGGCCCGAATAATGGAGTAAACAGGATAGAATTGGTTTACAGATGACACCCCTAAAATCGTAAGTACAAAAAAGTGAACATATAAAAGAATCAGCATGACGTAAAGAGACGCTTTCATCCCTGACTTTAAACTCTTACTTTGATTATGAATAAAAGGAAATATAAATGCTAAAATAAAAAATTCACTAAACCATGCATCATGTATCAATCCTCCCTTTATCACCGGAATCAGTCCTTTTTCCATAAAAGGAAGGAGTAAGGAAACATCAATATCCTTCAATAATAGCAGGAGAAATAAGGAGGTACTCAAATATAGGGTTGTGCAAATCACGGCCGATCTGGCAATGACTTCAATTCCCCCTCTCGCCGCTAGTGCACTTACAAAAATGATGCTAGCGGAAAACACAACCCCAGGAGTCTGAAGCATGACGTTCCCAGTAATAAAATCAGAATACTGTCTGATGATTAGTCCCGTATTATGAATATAAAAGCCTACAAGGAAAAGACCGACGATTCTTCCGACCGCTTTCCCAAGAATTTTTTCACTATATTGAATAGGAGTTAACTCAGGATGCAGTTGATGGAGCTTCCAAGCGATGTATACCGTAAGAAAACCGATGATGGAACCAACGATTGGCGTCATCCACATGTCATGCCGTGCATATCTAGCAGCTATGGACGGAATCGTAAGCACACCTGTAGCAATAATGGTTGGAACCATGATAAATGACATTTGCAGGGCCGATATTTTTCCTTTTTCCAGCACTTGCGATCCCACCAATCTCACCCTGTTTATTCACGGCCCTTATCGGGACCGGGCTTTAAGTTACTTACTTGTCTTACAGCATTGAATTCACCTGTTAAATGAGGACGATTGTTCATTTTCCATAAAGGAGAACGAATCATTGTATCCTGCATAGCATTTTTTTGAACTGTTGCGATTGGACTTAAGTAAGGAGTCCCAAAAGATCTTAGCGTTGCTAAATGGATAATGAGGATGACGAACGCCAGCATCACTCCGATTAATCCTAAAGAGCCTGCTAAGAGTATGATCGGAAACCTTAACAATCGGATGGCAAGGCCAATCGAATAGCGAGGGACCATAAACGAAGCAATCCCGGTGATACTCACCACAATAATCATCGGTGCAGAAACAATCCCCGCCTGAACCGCTGCCTGTCCAATCACAAGTGCCCCTACGATACTAACGGCTGAACCCACTTGTTTAGGAAGCCGTATGCCCGCCTCTCTTAATGCTTCAAAGGTAATCTCGATCATAATTGCTTCCACAATTGCCGGAAAAGGCACTCCTTCTCTGGCCGAAGCGATACTTAACAGCAGGTTTGTCGGAAGCATCTCCTGGTGAAATGTTGTAATCGCCACATACATCGAGGGAAAAAATAAGGATAAGACTAAAAAGAGAAACCGGAGAGCCCTAATTGCACTTCCAATCCAAAACCGTTCATAATAGTCCTCATGAGACTGGAATATGCTGAAGAAACTAACTGGCGCAACTAAGGAAATGGGGGTCCCCTCAATCATCAAAACTGCTCTGCCCTCTAGTAAATTTGCGCAAACTACGTCAGGACGCTCCGTATAAAACACTTGCGGAAAGGGAGAATACGGGTTATCCTCAATGAATTGTTCAATGTACCCGCTTTCTAACACCCCGTCAATCTTAATCCGATTTAGGCGGTTTTCAATTTCTTCAATTAACGTATAATCTACTACTCCGTCTATATAAGAAATGACCACCTTTGTCTTCGTATATTGGCCGACTTGGACGGTCTTCATTTTCAATGCTGGATCCTTTATAATCCGACGAACTAAAGATGTATTGACACCGATAGATTCCGTAAACCCTTCTCTCGGACCTCGAATGGAGGTCTCAGCCTGAGGCTCTTCAACCGAACGCTTTTCAAATTTCACTAAACCGAGTGCTAAAGCCTGTTGGTAACCATCAAAAAACAAGACTGGCTTCCCCTCGGCAATGGCATCAATACAGGCCGAAAACGTAGATATCCCTTTTATGTTGGAAATCGGCAGGCGATTTTTTATCGACAGAAGAAAGTCTGTTTTAACAAATTCGGTTTGGGTTAGTAATGTTTTCAGTACGTGTTCGTCCAGCTGTTGAGTATCACTCATTCCTTCTAAATAGATGATGGTGGCGTCAATTCTACCAACCACAAAAGAACGAAAAATGACATCAGAACTATCCTGGTATAGTGAGGAGAAAAACTGTAAATTTTCATCAAGCTGTTTCGATAAAGGGATGTCCTGTTTTAAATGCTGTTGTGTTTCTGCTTGTTGTTTTGCTTGCTTCTTTGAAGGACCCCTTCTTACTCTGATCAACTCATGTTCCTCCTCTGGTTTCACATACATCTTTAAATTTCCAACTTTTCTCAAGAAGTATACAATACGTTGTAAAAAATGGATTTGAAGAGGAAGCTTTCATAAAAAGAACAAAAAAAGCGACTGCTCAAAGTACCATGGGGACGGTTCTGGTGGTGCCATGGCACCACCAGAACCGTCCCCATGGTCCCTAGCCAAATCAGTTTATTTTCGCTACTCCTAATGCAAAATGGCTCCAAAGGACGTCTTCTACGAATTCAGCTTGTGAATCTTCACAATCCACAATTAAGATGACTTCAGAGTGTTTTCCTTTTAATACTCTTTTCTTTTTCTTTATAACTAATTCCATAAAAAGTCTAATGGCAAAGCCAAGGACAAATCCACCAAACGCACCGATCAGTCCCCAATAAATTGGTCCCCAAGCTAATTTAAACCCAATACTTGCTCCAATAACGGAAAATGCAGTGGCAAGTGCCATTCCAATATCAATCAGGCTTGTTCCGTCTGAGCGATGAAGGTTATCTAAAATTTTAGGCTCTTCTGCTCTATTATCCAGAGGAACCGCAAATATGCTTTCTTTATTAATCCCCTTTTTTTCTAACGTTTTTATAGCCATTTCTAAGAAGCTATGCGTTTCAAACGTTGAAAATATCTGCACATTTATCACTTCACTTTTTGTCCTTTTAATATCTTGAAGCCCTCCGATTGATATTTCTCGGTTAAATGTTTTCGTAAATCCTTTTCGAAAAGTTTATTATTTTCAATACAATTGATGTAAGAATCATAAAGAGCAAACCCATAGTGTGAAGGGATAAAAAGAAGCCACTCTGGATTTATAACCGAAGTTGCTTCCTTTATTTTCCCTAAAAATAAAAGTACAATAGCTTCTTGAGCATGAGAATAATAATAAAATATCACTAACCATATGATGACAAATAAAGCTGTTAAAATCCTATGTATATAAAGCTGCCCCAGCCCAGGAATAAAAGCGGACCACATTACGGCAAGAATGGGATTTCGCTTATCCAAATAGTTAATCTCTAAGGCTCCTAAGGAAAATGAATTGAAACGGTGTTTCTCTCGCTCGGCTAAAAGATAGACCTTATTCATATCGACTGTTGTCCGGTAACTGTCCCAAATCCCGAAAAGATAAACTGGTATATACATTAGCAGCCATCTTGTGTCTAGTACCTCTTTAGCCATGTCAATATTCCCCTGAAATGAATAAATCATCGAAGAATTGACATGCGCTTTAATATTAACTACAACTTCCCAAATAAATAATACATAACCTCTAAGATATTTAGATAATAGCAAATGCCCGAATCCAGGAAATGCAGCAGACCACCACGCAATGATATAAGGATTTCGTAAATGCAATTGAGTTGTTCCAAAAATACTAACATGGGCTATATAGCGTCTGGCAGTATTATCATTCGTATAGTTGTCCATCTAATCCACCTTTAGGAACGATTTATAATATATTTCCAAATGTGGAATATATTTATTCCAGTCCTAATTATTAAGAGCACCCTCCTTCACTTCCCGTGTGTGCTAATAATTATTATAGTGTACTAGTATGACTTCATTTTCTTTTAAAATACATAAACATTTACATTAAACAAATAAACTGCCCAGTTTCATTCCAATAACGGCTAATAAAATGCCAAACGTATAACTGATTCCTAAATATAAGATCATGACTTTCCAGTTTCCCTTAGCATGTAACTGTATATTCTCCAACTTAAATGTGGAAAATGTCGTAAATGCCCCCATGAAACCAGTACCCAATAGCGATCTCCATGTATTCTCCAGATGCGCACCAAAGATTAATCCAAGCAAAAATGAACCAACCAAATTTACAAATAAAGTAGCGAGAGGGAACGTTGAAGGGTACTTTGATTTAATTAGATTGCTCATCCCAAAGCGGGACATCGCCCCAAAGAATCCTCCGATGGCCACCCAAGCTATACTCGTTATCATTATTTTTCACCTCTCACTGCTTCTGATGCTTTTTCGGCACTTAATCCGAAACGATAGCCCACCCAAGAGAATAGGAGACCTCCCCAAAGACTAAGGAGTACATAAACAATCGCCGTTCCCCAATGAGAGGTATCCATTAAATGGACCGTTTCAACACTAAATGTTGAAAACGTAGTAAATGAGCCAATGAGCCCAGTACTCAATGCCGTTATCATATGAGGTTGTAAAGCTTTAAACCTTGGTAAGAAGTTTGTAAACCAACCTAATAGAAAACTCCCGACCATATTGGTAATAAAGGTTGCCAATGGGAAGTGATATATCCACCATTGACCAACATAAACGCCTAATAAATAACGTAATAACGCCCCAATAATTCCAGCAAGCCCCACTAATAAGTAATTCAATTTTCTCACCTCAAAAATAAAGTTCCCTAAATAAATAGACTCCTACCAGATTTCTACTGGTAGGAGTCATCAGCTTTAAGGGCGTTTATGGCAAACTCCATCGCCTATTGTATTCGGTACCTATTTTAACAAAATATCCAACGTCCTGACAATAATCAGTATGCACTGCTAAGCCAATTCTTTAATGATATTTCGTCTTTTACGATACCACACAAAATCACTCAATTTCTCTGTTCATTTACAAGCGCTGGCAGTTACCGTTCTTCACAACAAATGCGTGGACTTATGGTTGTATACGAAATAGAATTGCTTTAGATTTAGCAACAATCTCTTGTTGGTCGTTATAAATCAAACACTCCGTATGAATTAAGGTTCTGCCCTGCTTTTCCATTTTGGCAATGGCTCTCAAGTATGTACCCGCAGCGGGTTTCAAAAAAGTAACATTTAAATCAACAGTGACAGCCTGTTGGATTCCATCTTGATTTGCTGGTATCAAGTTTGATAGTGCTATATCAGCCAATGAAGATATGATGCCGCCATGGATTACCCCAGCACTGTTAATGAAAAGGTCTTGAACGGGCAATATAACTTGCAAATTTTGATTATCAAGCATTTTGTATTCTAATCTTAAAAATTCGTCAAAAGGCTGCTTTATAAACACCTCATACACCCTCTCTCTACTTCGTATAGTATTTAATGTTAGTAATCTTTTACTCTTACCTAGTTTTTGCATGCCATTTGAAATTCCCTATATTATACCAAAAAGGGAATCTTTTAAAAAGACCAACTGTCCAAAAAGAGAAAGCTGCCAAGATTGGCAGCTTTCTCTCAATGTTGAACTTGTTTTTGTTGTTCCATAACCTTCTTATGTGATGGAAGGAAGAGAGTCACTAACAGATTGGCAATCCCAATAAAAAAGACGAGGATAAACACAAGATGCATGCCGTGTGCAAGTGCATCCTGAATCATGGAAATGACGGCTGAAGGCAGCTTCGTCATATCTGAGTTGAGGACATCGCCAATATTCCCTTCCCCTCCCCAAACACCGTTAGCATGTTCTTTTCCATATTGTATAAGTGAGTTGTTAAAAATTGTTCCATATACAGCAATCCCAATCGTTTGGCCAATTGACTTCGTAAAGGTGTTTGATGCGGTAGCGGCACCTCGCATTTGCCAGCCAACAGCTGATTGGACCAATACGGTTGTTGGGGTGACGGCGTAGCCCATCCCAAGACCAATGACAATCATAATTCCAACAAAAAACCAATAGGGTGATCCAAGTTCTACAGCCAGCACCCATGTTCCGCCAAGGGTAATCAATACAGCACCAATAATAGCCGTCAACTTAGAGCCAATTTTATACATATATCGACCGGCAAGAGTGGCACCCAAGGGCCAGGCAATCGACATTGGCATGAGGGTAAATCCTGAACTTGTCGCACTGTGCCCAAGAATGGTTTGAATCCACATCGGCAAATAAACATTCACTCCAATAAGTACAGCGCTGGTTAAAAACCCAATTAGATTAGAAACGAAAATGACGGGTATCTTGAATAATGATAGAGGAAGCATTGGTTCCTTCACCCTTGATTCAATATAGACAAACAGCACAATAAAAATCACAGCAACCGTCAATAGCGCATAAATCGGTGCGGAATTCCACGCATACAGCTGCCCAGGACCTGCATTTAAAAGGGCATATAATAGGGTTGAAATTCCAATGGTAAAGGTAGCTGCCCCTAGATAATCAATTTTACGATCCTTGTTGATTTCGACTTTTTCGTGGAAGAAAATCATAATCAACAGTAGTGATACGAAACCAACTGGCAGGTTAATATAGAAGATCCATCGCCAGCTGATTTGGTCCACAAAGAAACCGCCTACTAATGGACCTAGTAGACCGGCGATTCCCCAAACCGAACTAAATACTCCCTGCATCTTTGCGCGCTGCTCACCGGGAAAGAGGTCACCAATAATCGTAAAAGTGATCGGCATGACCGCTCCCGCCCCAATTCCTTGAAACGCACGGAACCAAATCAATTGCGTCATCGTTTGTGCGGCACCAGAAAGCATCGAGCCGACCACAAACAAAATAACACCCGTCATAAAGATTTTCTTACGGCCGAATAAATCCGCCAATTTTCCGTAAATCGGTGTTGTGACCGATGTGGTAAGCGTATAGATTGCAAATACCCAGCTGATTAACTTTAATCCGCTGAGGTCGCTGACAATCTGCGGCATGGCGGTACTAACTACCGTTACATCAATCGCTACTAAAAGAATCGCAACCAGCATAGCTATTGTGACCATCTTGCGATTCGTTGTTTTTTGGGCCATCCTTTTCATCTCCTAGGTATTTTCACACAATTAGTCAAGTTATTGACTAACATAGTTTAAACCCGCCATGATAAATAGTCAACAACTTGACTATTATTATTTAGCTTATTAAAATTGAGAAATAAATATGAATTTCTTCTCCAAACCAGGAGGTTACGATGGAACATTTAAAAACCAATATCACGTTAGATTTCTTACGGATATCCAATATATTGAGCCGAACTGGAGCAAAGATGGTTGCAGATGTTGGACTTACTAGCATTCAGCAATGGGTTATTCTTAGAACCCTTATCGAAAAAGAAGAAATATCAATTGGAGAATTAAAGGAAGAAACACTTGTCACAAAGCAAAATATGACAGGCATGATTAATCGGCTGCAGCAGGCAAATTTAGTTACTTTATTTTCAGACCCTGAAGATAAACGACGCACGCGTGTGAGAATCACTGAAGAAGGCAGACGAGTTTATGAAATATTGAGTTCTTCCCGAAATGAGTTTAATAGCAAGTCGTATAACATTTACAGTGACCAAGAAATATTGGTTTTAAACGATTTACTCAGTCGGCTCGTTGAGCATTTGAAGGAAGATGCATAAAAATATTATGTAAACTTTCACAGGAACTGGCAATTGGTCGCCAGCCAGTTCCTGTGAAAGTTAACGGTTTGGAGTTCAGCACATTTTGTAAAACGATAAAAAGGAGGTCGCATTTCTCCTTTCAATGCGACCCATTTCTTTATCCAAACACCGGTTCGGTCGCATATCCACTTTCTATGTACCCCACCTATTAGTTTGGACACCGGTTCGGTCGTATAAAAACCTTTTTTACGACCTATCCTTTGTAAAAGAAAGCGGTTCAGTCGGGTATAGCCCTTCTATGCAACCGATCATTTGGCACAGCTTTATTCCTTCCATCTATTTCCGTTTTGAACGCATACCTTTTATTAATGTGCATTGATTTGAATGGAGAAACAGCTCATATGCTTGACTATTTACTCCATAAATGGCAATTCTTCCTTGATCATTGTAGTGTATCCCCCACCCATATTTCTTTACTAATGGTGAAGCACGAAAACACGCTTTAGGTTTTTTGAAAAAATCTTCCCTTAATTCATTTAATTGATCTGAAATTATTTGGTTTTTTATTAAATACGTTTGAAATTGTACATCTTCCTGAGTATATTTGTAGGGATTATTACTGATTAAGTCATATTCAATTGAAGCGATTGTAGGCTTGTTATTTCTTTGGAGAGGTGTAATAGCTGTTGTCACTTCTGAATCCTCAGAGATTTTAATAAATGTATTCTTATAGCTCATACCATTTCTCCTTCCTTTACTTTTCTCTCCTTGATAGTATCCAACTAAGTATCGGTTGGCAAATTCTACATGTAGGAGCTGCCGATGACAAGGACCTGCTACCTTTCGAAACCAACAGCTTTCCACTCTATGGTCTTTTTATCAGCAAATAAGCGATGGTCACGAAGTCATGCCCATATTTATTATAGACGGGCTCCAATATCCTGCTTGAGTGTAATATATAGGGTAATGACTACATTCGAAAGGGAGTGTGAAAAAATGGATAATTCCTTACCAATGTCAAATGCCCTACCGGTTCCTATGGCTTCAAATGTTCTTCCCCAGCCTACAATGGCTTATTCCTATGCTGCTCCTGTTTATGGGAGTTGTTTTCCTGTAAGTGGGTGCAATGAATTTTTACTCATAGTTGTGTTGTTTATTTTATTAATCATTGTGGGTGCAGTTTGTTTCTTTCGGTAAAAAGTGTGATAATATCTATTAAATAATCCTCATCTTAACTCCAGATGAGGATTACCTTTGCTTAAACTTATTGTTGGGCAGCTTGATGCCGCTCCACCCGCTTACATCGCATTGTCCATATTTATTATCACCTACAGCCATCACCGTTCCGTCAGATTTAAGCCCATCTGTATGACGACCTCCCGCCGCAATGGTGTCTTGAGGCCTCCGTTTCACCTTTACCACTGCTTCTTTCGGTGAAGTGTAATCGATATATTACCTCCTTGAAAAACAAAACCTAACTTTTTATTGTATCACTTGTATTTGTTTACACTAACCTGGCCGATATTTATTGGGATACCCATTCATATTGAATATCAGGTAAATTTTCTTCATTTTCGTGTCCTCTACCAATGACAGTGAATCCATTCTTTTCATAAAATCGTTGTGCTTTTTCATTTACTTCAAATGTATATAAGGTTAATCTCCCACTTGATTGTTCTTTTACCTTGTCTAGTAGTATTTGACCTATACCGATTCCTTGATAATCAATATGAATATAAAGCTGGCTTATCTCCCTTTCATTATATGCAACCATTCCAACTACTTCGTCATCCATTAACGCTAAATCTATTTGGTACTCCTCAGGCAATATATGATTTAAAAAATAGAGATGATTTTCAAAGCTATGAATTTCTTTCTGGCCAATCGCCCGTTCCTTACTATCCCGCCACATTTTTACTGTCTGTTCAGCGTACTTAGGAAGATACTCAGTTATTATGAATTTGTGTTTGTTCACCGGAATACTTCCTTAATCATATGTTGTTTACTCGCCACTTTAATCCCCCCATTATACAAAGTATTAAGCATCGTCACTTTTATGCTCGTTCATACTGAGCGATTTTTTATTACTATAATCAACTGTATCTCCAATAAAAAAGAAGATCATTCTTTAATAGATTTGATGATCATAGTAGTCGGAAATTTCCTTGCCTTGTATAGAGAATAATAACGATCAGAGATTCCTTCATCAACTGTTTCAAATCCAGATGAAACATCACTTTCTATGACAGACTCAATTGTAAAACCTGCTCTTATTAGCTCGTTTATGTAAGTTGCCATCTTTCGTTTGGGTATTATAACGGGTGCATCTTCTCCCTTAAATTTTGGATATTTAATAACTCCTTCATTTTGATAAGAACCATCAAGATAGATTTGACCGTTCTTGCTTTTTAAATGAGCGTAGAGAGGATGATCCCAACTAAATATAAAGTATCCACCAGGTTTCAAATAAGAATGGATAAGTCCAAAAGTAGCAGCAAGATTTGTCGTCCATCCAATAGCATATATAGAGTAAACTGCGTCAAAATATTGCTTAGGTATCCCAATGTCCTCTTCCATTGGTGCACAGAATAAATTGGCTTTAACATCCTTAAGAGTATCTTTTGCTGCTGAAATTTGAGCTTCGGATAAATCAATACCCCAAAGTTCACCGGCCCCTTTATCTGCCATATATCTCAATGAATGACCGCTTCCACAACCAATATCAAGAACTTTTTTATTTATTATTTCATCAAAGAGTCCTAGCTCGTCTTCGGTTTGTGCAAAAGGACCATAATTAGGTAATGCATCCTTCCCATTAAAATGATGTGCTACTATATCCCAGCTGTTTTTGTTTTGTTTAAGAATTTCTGCGGACAATCAAATTCCCCCATTTATAAGTTTTATTATTGATTTGAAATTCAGTATAAACCTGAAAGGCCACACCGAATTTGTCTATTACATCTCCAAAATAGCTCCTTGTTTGTTATTGGATTTCTTATATGATGACCGTTATAAAAAGTACTTTTTGTTAATCTGGATAAGGCTACAAAAATAGGGGCTGCTTCATGTTGAAACGCCCCTGTTGAAAATCTTATGTATTATTTAGGAAGATCAAGCTGCCATGATACCCCGAAACGGTCATTTAGCCAGCCAAACTTCTTACTGAAGCCATAATCACCAATTGGCATTAGGGCCATTCCACCATCTAACAATTTTTGATAAAGATTGTCAATTTCCTCTTCAGTATCACAAGTAACATAGATTGAAAAGGAAGGTGTGAAGGTAAACTGATGTTTTATATTACTGTCAATACAGATAAAATCCTGTCCTTTTAAGGAAAAGGCAGCCTTCATCACAGTTCCTTCGTCCCCTGACTCATTCGCTCCGTATCGAACCAAATTAGTAATATGGGAATCATCAATAAGGGAGGTATAAAAATTCATTGCTTCTTCAGCCTTGCCATCTTGAAACATTAAAAACGGTGTAACCTTTGACATGTTCATCCACCTTTCAATTGAATATGTAATACATTTATTATAGTGAATATGATCGTTGAATTAAAGCTTCCCTTTGACGCAGGAGGAAAATCAATCCTTTTTCCTCGTCTTCATAATGCCAGTTAAGTGAAAAAAATTAAGTCTCCCAATCCGATTGGTTTATTTTCAGTAATCCTAATTTCAATAACCGGTCCAGCCTTGATAAAAATATATACCTCTTCTAATTTTAAGATAATGGATGTTAACACTGGACTTTCTCCATTTTTAACTCCATATCCAATTACCTGGTTTATAACATTCGGTTGAATAAAAAAACTTGAACTCTTTATTATATGCCTTTGACAGTGACTGCCCTCCATATACTCCAATGGCTTAGGAGTTTCCTTTTCCTTAACCAACAGTAAGTCATCCCCAGCCTTGTCTTCCATCCACTCTAAACTCCAATACTTTACTTCATGTGTTTTTGGATATTCTATTGCTAAAATAGGAGTAGTTGGATGAAGAATAAGCTCCTTGTTGAATTGATGGATATTGAGTTGATTTGCATATATTCCTGATAATGTACAACCCTTAATCGACTTAACATCTTCCCATTGAAGTTCCATATTTTCACGCCCTTGTTTTAAAGAAAAATCCTTTTCTAATAAAAGAAGCGTTAACCCTGCTTGGGCAAACGCACCCTATAATGTAGATGAAGAAACTACTAATATGAAAATGGCGATCCTTCGTTATGGAAGAATCGCCCTCTGTCGTTTATATATCACTCTTATTTGTCACTATTTAAAGGCAAGAGTATGCTTTAAAAAGCTTTTCTTATAGTCGAACCATTCTAATGCGACCAAAAATAATCTTCTTTCCAATAATTCTTCTTCAAAGAATTTTAAGTTATTTTCATATTTTTCAAGAACTGCAGTCACATATAACTCTACTAAATTTTCATTACTTAGTTCTTTCACATCAATAAATGGTTCTTGTGCACAAGCAAGAGCAGCCACAGATAACACCCCTAAAATATGTTCTATTTTAGGCAGCTCAGCCGTCATAGTTTAGAACCTTAGACCTGAAGCTTTGCGTCCCAATCTTTCGAATGGTTTGCCTTTATCTAAATATTATTATTTTTAAATTATATTACATTTTTGAAATGAATTGTAAAAAAAGTTTAATAATACTATAAAAATATTTGTTTTTAAGGCACACTAAAATCATGCACGGTTTAAAATGCTGTCGAAACATTCAATTATGAAATATGATTATAAAGGTATGATACATACTATTTTCCGTTAGGAGGAATGCGTTGTGAAAATGGAACATGTGGGGATTAAGGTAAAAAATATGGACGAGTCTTTGGCGTTCTATCAAAACATCCTCGGGTTGGAATTAAGAAATCGTGAGTGGTTAACTGACTCTGTTGAGCTTGCCTTTTTATATTTCCCAGACCAGCCAAGTGTAGAGATTGAACTTGTCTATGGCGGCGGTTCGGTTGATAACGAAGGAATCGTCAATCACTTGGCTTTTACAGTTGAAAATATTAAAGCCGAACTCTTACGCTTAAAACAAGCAGGGATCCAATTAGTAGATGAAGAACCTCGCAGCATTTTAAATGATACCGTTAAAATTGCCTTTTTCCAAGGTCCGAACGGTGAGAAGCTGGAATTGGTTGAAAGATAAGTAGCAATAAACAAAAGTGCCAGATACCCTTGCCTGGCACTTGTTTCAATCACTTTTTTACTTTTATATTTTCTGGTATGGTCTCCCAGTACTTCGGGTCTTCTAAGCCAAGCCGCCAAATCCCGATTCCCCGCAGGTTATATTTTTCAACAAGGTTTAGCTTCACCTTCAAACTTTTACTGTTCTCAAACCATACCTGGTGGCTGTGATGTTTTTCATCTACGTAACTAAAGTGTGGAGTTTGCGATTGAGTGTCCCAAATCACCTTCGCTTTAAATTTTGTTTTCTGTCCCATTAACTCTTCATACGAGCTATATTTGGATTCACCTGAAGTTGTATCCCAATCCCATCCATAACCAGCGATTCCAAGGAGAATTTTTGCTGGTGGTACCTTATGCTTCAAGGCATAACGAATGGTATCTTCTGTCCAGTCGACTGATGCTGATGGACCGGGTTTTGTTCTGGGATTATGTTCATCGTATGTCATAACCATTAATCCATCTGAATATTGACCAAGCTTTTCGTAA
The DNA here is from genome assembly GCF_055381825.1 of Neobacillus sp. B24. Classification (NCBI taxonomy): domain Bacteria; kingdom Bacillati; phylum Bacillota; class Bacilli; order Caryophanales; family Bacillaceae; genus Neobacillus; species Neobacillus sp. B24. Next base: position 3,294,905 of record NZ_AP035777.1, read on the forward strand.
TCAAACCATGGTGACCAGGGATTTGCGCGGGAATCACCCGTGTTTGCCGGGACTGAAACTGTCACTACTTTTCCATCAGAATGAAGGGAATCAGTCAGTTCTTTTATCATTCCACTAAAAGTATCCCGGTCATTTAACTGCAAATTCTCCATGTCAATATTGATTCCATCATAATGAAACTGATGGATTTCATTACGTATACTCTGAATAAAAACAGCCCGATTACGATCGTTATCGATTACTTTACTCGCTACCTGCTTGCCCTTCTCGACGGTTTCATAAAAAAGATTATGTACAACCATATATACCTTCAGGTGTTTTTCATGAGCACTTTCAATTATCTTTCGTTTATGCTCTGCTGTAACGGAATCTATAAGACTGCCAGGGCGTTTATCATCAAGCTTATACCAAAAAGGGGCAATGCTGCTTAACCTGGAGGATTGGGCGTCAACTGTTGGCTGAGATCCTGGATACGTCCCTTCCTGCTCTGTGTAAAACCCTAACACTTCACGAGAAGTTTCCTTTATATTGTCAGCCTGTTTTTTTTCCGCCTTGCCGCAGGATGATAATAATCCGATGCATAAAGAAATGATGATGAATGATTGATACCAATTTCTCGCCATACTACACCTTCTTCTAAGTTGTATAGTTCTTAAGGTGCTGAGAAAAGTTGTAACTTATTCACAGTGATTTGGCTTCATTCGTAGTAAATAGAAATTGATATTAACCAATATGAATTTATTGCGAAATAATTTTTAGGCGGAGAATTTCCTGCTAATGTAAAAATAGACCTTCAAATTCCAATACAATTTGAAGGTCATTCTGCATTACATTTTTAATGTTTGTGAAAGTTAACGGAACCCTGTTGGTCTCTAATACCATCCACTTTGAATAAAAAATTTATTATACTTCTTTCTTGCGAGAGGACCTGGAAGTTTCTTTACGTTTACCACTTGTCCCTTTTCCCACAAATCCCCTATTCCCTTTATAGTTTCGCGTTTGCTTTTCCCGTGGCTTCTTGGAATATTGCGGTGCTTCGGATGTTAGCTGAATCGGAACTTCCCTCTGGTCCTTCGATAACAATTTCAAGGCAATTGAAACTAACGTGGTCGAATCGTATTGATCTAACAATTCGGTTGCTGCTTGTTTAAACTCTGAGTATTGCTTTTCTTCCACCAATTGTATCATCTTTTCTACTGCAGCTTGCTGTATAGACTCCATTGCCTCTGCTACCGTCGGTATGGATTTGCGCTGGATTTTCCCTTTTGATGCTTTTTCAATACTGTGGATCTGTCCAGTTTCTCTCGGTGTAGCAAAAGTAATCGCAATTCCCGTTTTACCTGCTCGTCCCGTTCTGCCAATCCGGTGAACATAACTTTCTGGGTCTTGAGGAATGTCAAAATTGTAGACGTGGGTAACCCCTGACACATCAATCCCCCTCGCAGCCACATCGGTCGCGACTAAAATATCGATGGTTCCCTCACGAAATTTATTCATCACGACATCCCGCTGCCGTTGATTTAAATCACCGTGCAGGCCATCAGCAAGATATCCTCTTTTATTCAATGCATCGCTTAATTCATCCACGCGCCTTTTTGTCCTTCCAAAAATCACGGCTAATTCTGGATTACCCACATCCAGCAGACGGCAAAGGACTTCAAATTTATCTCGTTCCTTAACCTCATAATAAACTTGCTTTACACTTGGAGCGGTAACTTCCTTCGCTTTTATCTTCACTAACTCCGGATTGTTCATAAACCTTTCCGCAAGGTTTTGAATCGGTTTTGGCATAGTGGCAGAGAACAGCAAGGTTTGTTTTTCTTCAGGGGTTTCACTAAGGATTCGTTCGATATCCTCTATAAAGCCCATATCTAACATCTCATCCGCTTCGTCCAAAACCACCATTGAGATACGATCTAACTTAAGCGTTTTACGTTTAATGTGGTCCAGAAGTCTTCCTGGTGTTCCCGTAATAACGTGTGGAACCTTTCTTAATGCTTTGATTTGGCGGTCTATTGACTGCCCTCCATAAATAGGGAGAGAATTTATACCCATGTATTTCCCAAGCCGATTAATCTCTTCTGAAACCTGAATAGCTAATTCCCTTGTCGGCGCAATGGCAATCGCCTGAACATATTTTTTGCTCTTATCCAATTTCTCCAAGATTGGTATGGCGAAGGCAGCCGTCTTTCCTGTGCCTGTTTGTGCTTGACCAATAATGTCCTTCCCTGTCAAAGCTATGGGAATGGCTTTTTCTTGAATAGGAGATGCTTCTTCAAATCCCATATCCGTAATTGCTCTTTGAATATGTTCACTAATGTCCATTTCATGAAATGTTGTCATTCTTCAAAAACCCCTTCTATGTTTTCACTATTTCTTATATTGGGCAAAACGTCTTCATGAAATGCATATAAGGATGTTTTTTGCAACGAAGTTGATGTTCGTGAATATCCTGGTTATTATTATTAAAACTATCTTTATCGTTTGACAAAGTCTAAATTTATCATTATCATCAATTCAAACTTAATAACGGGGAGATAAGTTTGAAAATTTATGTTGATGCGGATGCATGTCCGGTAAAAGATATCATTATCTCTGAAGCTAGGAATGCTGACATTCCTGTTATCCTTGTCACTAGCTTCTCTCATTTCTCTAATACGCAACAACCATCGGGTGTAGAAACCATTTATGTCGACTCTGGAGCAGATGCTGCGGATTATCGGATCATGAAGTTAGCTCAAAAACGAGATATAATCGTTACGCAGGATTATGGTCTTGCTTCGCTGGGTTTAGCAAAAGGTTGTGTGGTACTTCACCATAGTGGGTTTCGCTATACCCATGAAAACATTGACCAATTATTACAAACACGTTATTTGAGTGCAATGGCTCGAAAGAGCGGAAAGCGTACAAAGGGTCCAAAACCATTAACATCAGAAGATAGGGAGAAATTTAAGAAACTTTTCAAATGTGCAATTTCACTATAAATTAGGTAATCCACAATATATATGCTACACTTGGTTTACCATTTGATTTACCGTTTTCAGGTACCCTACTCATTAGTGAGTGGGGTTATTTGTTTTCCTAAGAAAGTGAAAAAACAGACCCTAAAAAGAGTCTGTCCATGGTTAGAATTATTATTAAGCTTTACGAACGTTAGCAGCTTGTGCTCCACGTTGGCCTTGCTCAACATCAAAAGTCACTTCTTGACCTTCTTCTAATGTTTTGTACCCTTCGCCTTGGATTGCTGAGAAATGAACGAATACATCTTCTCCACCTTCGCGCTCGATGAATCCGAAGCCTTTTTCGCCATTAAACCATTTTACTTTACCTTTTTCCATGTTTGTTGCCTCCTAGTGTGCTTAGCATACACATTGTATTACTATCCTTGCTCTCAGTGATCATCAAGACGAAAAGTTTTACTAATACAATCCTTTACACCGAACAAAAATAATTGAATTTTATAGTAGCATTATTTAAAATTCTTTGCAAGGAACCCCAAGTTAAAACCTATTTAACATTAAGAACAGGCCTCGACTCACTTATTTCCCTACAATTGGCAATGAATTCAAAAACAAGTGCCAGGCACCCTCCTATTTCTGTAGGCTGGGCTGCTTGGCACTTGTTCATCGTTCTATTTAAAAAATGATTGGAAAAGCAAATGTCACGAATGCTGCCCAAAGTCCGTAGACCGGCAAATACTTCGTAACAGCATCCTGGATTGTTGAAAGTCCAGATTTGTTTTGCAGAAAACGCATATAGGATAGCATAATCCAAATTAGATTTGCCCAGATAAGGATGTTTACCCCTAAAACGGCAAGTCTATTTGGCGTAATTCCATAGGAAGAAAGTCTGAACACGATGGCTGACAAAGCCACACTGTCAATGATTAGCGCAAGGACAATTAAGGCAAAATTGATATAGTCCGAAATGGTCTTTTTCTCGTCAGAGTCGCTTTCAGTAATGGAAAATATGGTAACGGCCAAGACACCAAGGAGTATTCCGTTGAAAGCGATCAGGAAATTGCGGTCCAAGAATGGATTTTTTCCGACCCATATAACCGTAATGAGATAGACGAACAATGTGACCAAGACAAGCGGACTAAAAATTTTTGCTATATAGGGTGTAATATTCTTAGCCAGTTTAAGATTCATGGATACTAGGTAGGCAGCCACAATAGCAAGTGCGGCAGCACCAAATAAAACGACGTTACTAAAATAGAAGTCTTCGATACTCATGCCAACAAAGCTAAATAACCTCATGGTGAGTACCGCCAGCACCATTCCGCTAACCGCCATGCAAGCGTAGAGAATACCATATTCCAAATTAAATTTAATATAGGCTAATCTTGCACTGCTTTTTGAAAATTGATTTCCTGTAAAGGCAAGCCCCAGCAATACCCATAAGAATATTGGGAGATGTAAATAAGCAAGAATAACACTGTCTGAATCATTTAGTGGCAGCGTATTAAGGTAAAACCCAGAAATGAGGAACAACGCTGCAAGGGAATAAATAACACTCTTTTTTGGAGTATTATTGTAAACGAAAAAGGCAGCAATAAAGGGAATGATCCCATAAACCAGGTTCATTGGTGCAATTGCCTGCTGTTCCACAAAATGAAAAATGATCCTGGTGCAGATCCCGGCCAGAATGGCTAACATGCCCATGAACAAGAACCCTTTTTGAAGCAAAGAAGATTTTTCAGGATTCTCCTTCTCCTTGAAATGTAATCTTTCAAACCAAACGCCAAGAACCAGAGAATCCGGATTTTGTTCCCATGCATTTAAAAATGACTTTTTAAACGCTTTCGGGTCTTTCCTATAGATACTCTCCAGTTCATGAGGGTCAGCCATATTTTCAATAATTAAATGGCTAATGTCCATTTGTATACCTCCTCTAATTATGGTTGTAAGTACTCCACAATCTTTTTTTATCGTTATTATGATTTTGATTTTAATACAATATTTATTGTTTTTCAATAAATATTTATTAAATTAAATAACTTTTTTATTGAATTGTTATGTATAGATTTTAAGTGACTAATGGCGAAAGACTTTGGACTCATAAAGCAGAAGCCAGCCGCCTTGAAACCAGATTGCCGCTTGCTGAAGAAAACAAAAAAGGAGGTTCCCTGCATAATACACATGCAAAAACCTCCAAGCGCTAAAATTAACCTTCAAGAACCAGGAACTTACGATTCACCCCAAATAGCCTTTGTATAGGCTATACTCAGTCCCGCTCTTTCCATATTATTTTGACTGATAGAACCAAATTTTGCTTGTCCCACCATTAAACTGCAATTTTGTAAACTGGCTTGGTAGATACGATGCTTTATTAATGCACTCTGAATTCCTTTATTTCTTTTATTTGGCAAGGTTGCGGCAGCCGCTAAGGTAGCTATACCGTCTTTAATAAACAAAGCCGCGATTCCAGCAGGTTCGTGTTCATAGCTCGCAAGATAAAATGTCCAATTTTTAATGTCATAAAGGATTTCATTATTTTGAGCTACTCCACTTTTTAAAAATGCTGGCATCTGGAAACCTTTTGTGTAGATGTCTGCATATGTATCAAATTCGTTTCTTTTTAACTTCCGGATCGTGATTTCTTGTTCATTCCATTCATAACTTGTTCCTACTTCATTGGAAAGTGGAGCATAAAGAGTTGTATGAAAATCATGTTGATAATAACCAGCTTTATTGAGGCAAGTTAGTAATTCTGAAGAAGCATGTGCTGGAGTTAGTTCAAATCGAACAGGAATCTCTTTTTGTTTATAAAAATCTATTATCTTATCTATTTGCTTTTCATCACCTTCTGTTAACCCTTTTACTGTATTGAAGGATGGACCTGGGATGTTCTTTACCGAAAATGCTGTTGCATTTCCAAACTTTTGTACTTCCACTCCCATTGGGTTCCCTGCTATCTTTTGAATTTCTGTTAATCTAGAACTCAAAGTTTCCATTTCCGAATTCTCCAACCGTTTCGCTAACTCTGTATTTACAACCAAGCTCATATTTTCACTCCTATGAATCTTTAATTTGGATAACATATTAGTTCAACATGTTAATAAACATATCCTTTTCTAATTCAACAATCCCTGGCACTTTAAAAATCACAATATTGCCGATCATAAAAAAGCCCACTTTTAGCTTCAATTTTTCAAGGCTTCATATTATTGAGGACACTTTTTGTATTTTTCGAGGCTGTTTTGTCCTAAAGATGCTTTATTGAGGACACTTTTGCTAGTTTTCAAGGCTGTTTTGTCCTCAAGGAGCCCTGTTGAGGACACTTTTGCTAGTTTTCGAAGCTGTTTTGTCCTCAAGGAGCCCTGTTGAGGACACTTTTGCTAGTTTTCGAAGCTGTTTTGTCCTCAAGGAGCTCTATTGAGGACACTTTTGTTGTTTTTTGATGCTAGTTTGTCCTCAAGACGATTTAAGAATGGCCTTGTTTAATTTTTCCCTCAAACCCGTTATAAAAGAAGTTCAAACAAACAAAAAACTGCCGAAGGTTTTCGACAGCTACCAAATCTAATTACTTACCACACAGACGCTACTTCCCCATGGCATTCCCTTCCCCAAGATAACGAATCGCCTTTCCCACCTGGCAAAAATAGACCTGAAAAATTTATCTAACAATCCCCCTTTCTTGCCATTTGTGAAAGTACTCACAAAAATCCCCGATAAGCAATAAAAGTAAGTCAGGAGTTGAAATATTCCGTAAATTCTTTTTTTAGATCAATCCCGTCAGCTTTTAAAATCTCTTTAGCCAAATAGTAGCCGCTGGCCATCACCCCTGCTACACCAAAGCCGGGAAATACCCATTGTCCAACTAGGTATAAATTTTTTATATCTGTTTTTTGCTTCAAGTATTTTCCATACTCTTTCTCGTCTACGGACCATCCCATAAAAGAGCCCTGCTGGCTGTATGTATATCTTTCATATGTTATCGGAGTAGACAGCTCATGATGTTCAAGCGCTCCAATAAAATCACTTCCCAAATGATCCATCATTCGGCTTAAGATGATCTTTTCCACTCGATTCTTAAGCTCCCGATAATCTTCCCCGCGCATCTTTCCTGCTTCCGTTTTCCAGTTGTTTCGATAGCTATAAGCTAATGGAATTAGTGCTATCAGCGGCCTATGGCGGTCTCCATCCCGTTTTGGATAAATATTAATGACAATTGGTGCTGTTTCTTCGGTATATTCTTCTGGCTGCTTCTGATAATCCTTACTTCCCGCAATGGTGATACACTCCACGTTTCCAAAATCATACTGATCATTCACAGACATAAATAGTGCACATACGGAGGGGAATATTTTTTTATCCGCCATTTTGCGTTTCATCTTGTTCAGGCATTTTTCTTCTGTCTTTATCCAGCTAAAGGTATACTGTGGCGATGCATTACTGATGACCTGTCCATAATATTCGCCGCCATTTTTTGTCATGACACCATATGCACTTCCATCCTTAACTAGGATTTCAGTTACTTCCGTATTCAGTTTCAATATCCCACCCATCTCACTAAAACTTTTCACCGCTGCATCAGGAATTGCCTGCATTCCTGCTTTTGGATATTCGTTGTTGCTGAATACCCCCCATTGGTAAGCAAACGCCATAAACACCATCGGGTACGGGCAATAGGAATAAATGGCTGATTTTAGTTCCTCCGAATCCGTTAATTGATCCAGTATTTTCTTCCCATTCTTATGGCCATATTTCATAAACAATGGTTTCTGCTTCTTTGCTTTCATTCCGAACACAATTAGCTCAAACAGATTTAAATCATATGGAGGTTCAGGCGCTTCTGTACCGGAAAACATTTCGGAATTGATCGTTTCCATTATGGTAAAGAGTTGTTCAACATCTGCTGGATGGTCAGGAAATTCTCGTTTAAAATCTTCTTTTATACTCCCGTGCTTAAACACATGTTTTTTTCCGTCTATGTAACAGTTCATATCTCCATGGCATGGAACCGTGCTAATCGGTGGTGCGCCCCAGTATTCCAAAAATTGTGGAATTGCTTGATTTTCCTTTAATTCATATAGTCCATGAATGCCCAAATCAAAATGAACCTCTTTTCTAGAAAAAGAGGTTACTAGACCTCCTGGTACATTATGCTTTTCCAACACCAAAACTTTTTTGTTGTACTTGGCTAGAAAATTGGCAGCACTTAACCCTCCCATACCTGCTCCAATGATAATGAAATCATATTTATTCATCGTATCCACCACGCTTAACCTATTTTTAAAGCATCCTACGATGATTGACTAGAATGTTCTCTATTTTTATTTTATACCAAGTATGTAAATCAATTGTGAATTGTTGTTGAACAATTGTGAAAAGTATATTAATAAAATCAAAAGGCCAGGTATCGAGTACCTAGCCTTTTTTACATAAATTCTATTGGTTTATTCCTTCTCCATCGTGCTGATGTCGATGACAAATCGATAGCGGACATCAGAAGCTAGGACGCGTTCCCAGGCTTCGTCAATCTGGTTAGCGGAGATAACCTCGATTTCCGGTGCGACATTATGTTCAGCACAAAAATCAAGCATTTCCTGTGTTTCGCGAATACCACCGATATTCGATCCAGCAAATGAACGGCGGTGTCCAATCAGTGAAAATACCTTAACGTCCAGCGGCTCTGATGGTGCACCAACGTTGACCAATGTACCGTCTAGTGCCAGCAAGGAAAGGAAGGCATTAATATCGATCTTCGCGCTCACCGTATTGATGATAAGATCAAACGAACGAGCCAGTTTCTTAAATGTCTCAGGATCGCTTGTCGCATAATAGTGGTCGGCACCCAGCTGCAAACCGTCCTCTTTCTTTTTCAATGTTTGTGATAGAACAGTGACTTCTGCCCCCATAGCATGAGCAAGCTTCACTGCCATATGTCCCAGTCCGCCAAGTCCGACAACTGCTACTCTTTTGCCAGGTGCAGCGCCCCAATGCCGGAGCGGTGAGTACGTTGTGATGCCAGCACAAAGAAGAGGCGCTGCAACGTCAAGCTCAATACCGTCGGGAATGCGGAGGACGAAATCTTCGGTTACGACGATATGGGTGGAATAGCCGCCCTGTGTATATTGCCCGTATTTATCAGTAGAAGCATAGGTTCCTGTGTTTCCGTTTAGGCAGTACTGCTCCTCACCACTATGGCAGTTATCACACTCTCCACAGGAGTCAACCATACAGCCTACCCCAACTCGGTCACCAACGACATACTTGGTCACTTCAGAACCAACTCCGGCAACAATTCCGGCAATCTCATGTCCTGGTACAAGCGGATACTTAACCGGCCCCCACTCGCCACGGGCTGTATGGATGTCAGAGTGGCAGATACCTGCATACTTAATTTCAATCAGGACGTCATGCGGCTGGAGATCCCGTCGTTCAATTGTGGTCAGTTGAAACGGACCTTCCGGATTGAATGTCGCACGTGCTTTAGCTGTAATCATATGTAACCCTCCTGTAAACTATGTATTATTGAATCTATACAAAATAAAATTATATCTTTAACCAATATGCTTTCAATGGGTAAAAAAGCGCAATTCGCCTATTAATCAACAAATCCATTAAAATTGTTGAATAGCTTAATTGAAGTGAATCGATTATTTCTTAATAAAATAGTTACCAGGCTTATAAACAATGAAAGTTAAGAGTCGACCTAACCGAAAAAAATAGGCCACCACCAAGTTTTTAAGCCTGGCACTTCGCATGAAATCTAATTTTCATTCCCTTTCCATTACAAAAAAATCTTGCCAAAATACTAGACAGCTTTTTTCGATTCAATATCTGCTACTATTATTTCTGCTTCTTCGTTTAGAAGATTAAACCTTCTGAAAATTGGTTCAATAATCCTCATAAAGAACCCTAATAATGGGCCAAAAATAAGCATCCCAATAATGGTTCCTTCCCTTAATGTCATTGGTAAAGAAAGTCCAAATGTGAGCAGCAATGCAACAAGGATAGAAATAATATCCGCGGCTTGTCTTATGACAGCAAATTTCCATTTTGTTTTATTTGCCAATGCCATACAAAATCCTTCTAATGGAAAGGTGACAACATCTAATACCATGACAGACGAAACTGCAAAAGCAACAATAACAAAGGCAGCAAGTAACACCACTAGTTTCATGATGTAACTATCTAGTGTAATAGCTCCTAAAACACCGTAGAGAAAGAAATTTACCACTACACCCAAAATAATGGCCACAGGCACTTGTAACAGGTGTTTAAACTTAAATTTCTTTTTAAGAAGAATCAATTGGCCTGCCACACATGAAATGTTCAATATCATTCCAAGAGTTCCCACTTTAATGCCAGATAAATACGAGACAGATTGCGCGACTGCATCCCATGCCCCAAGCCCGATGGCAACTTTTAAGGTAAAGGATGCCCCCACCCCTACGGATACCACGAAAAATATTAATAAAATAATTCTTTTTAATTGTTTCACTGTTTTTCTCCTGTTTTTTCTTAATATTCCTATTTCACAATATCCCTTCGTCCTTTTCGTAATGTCTGCAACTGCTAAAGAATTTCAGCAACTGCTTAGGATTGAACAAGCGCTTGCAAAACAATCCTTTTAAAAGAAGTAGAAGCTCTCCAGAAAAAATCTTTTGGAAACGGTTTTAATTGTTTATGATGCATGCTGAAAACCCCCTAATTTATCTATCATCCCAAATTCATCATAGAATAAAAGCGCTGCCATATACACATAGGTTTTTTCCGTTGCATTACGGAAATCGTCCTTCAATCACAAAATAATTCAACAAAAAAACACTCACACATGATGAGTGAACAACAAGTGTGAGTGTTTGGATTTACATAATAAATGAATGACCAATTTTATAGTCCAATTCTAAAGAGAGTTATAAATGGAAGAAAGGATATTCTCGGCCCCTTTTGAAGCCGCTGTTTCTCTTTTCATCCACTCCCATATTTCGTTCGAGAAAGTTAACAATTGCCTTGTAAGCAATCTCCTTATTTTTAAGTTTTGAAATAGTATGGCCTTCATCTTCGAAAGTAATAAAGTCCACCTGATGTTGTCTATCCTTTAATTTATTCACGATTTGCTGTGATTCTTGAATGTGAACACGTGGATCCCTTTCACCATGGATGACTAATAGAGGGGAGGAAATGGCATTTGCATGATGTAATGGGTCAATTTTATCAAAAAAGTCTCCGTCTTTTTCAATCGTTCCATATTCTGCCTCCCTTAGCATCTTACGCCAAGGACTTGTTGTTTGCAGGAAGGTTCTAAGGCTGGACATTCACACGATATCAATGGCGGCAGACCATAGGTGTGGATAGTGGCTGATGGCTGCAAGGACGATAAATCCTCCATAGCTGCCGCCCATCAACCCAATTCTATTAGAATCGATGTTCCCATTCACCTTAAGCCATTCGACTAGAAAAACAATATCTTTTACGGCATCCATTCTTTTTCGGACGTCGTCCAATTTCGTGTACGTTTTTCCATAACCTGTACTCCCACGTATATTTGGTGTGCATACTGCATAACCTTTGCGGATTAGATATTGTACAACTGGGGTGTATACAGCACGAGACTGCATCTCCGGTCCACCGTGAATGATAATGACCACAGGGAATTTTTCTGATGTGGTTTTAGGCTTATAATAAAATGCTGGTATTTGAAGCTGGTCAAATGAGCGATAACTTATTAGTTCTGGTTCAACTAATGTATGTTCCAATATCGGTGAACGAGAAACATAGGTAAGTCTCTCCAACTGTATCGTATCTAAATCAAGCTCCCATATATCCGACGGGTGAGCCGGTCCATTAAAAACATAGGCCAATTTCTTACTATCTGGGGAAAATTTCAAATCTTTTATGATTCCAGGAGGTGTCTTCCACGTATAGAGGTGACTGCTATTTAAGTCTAAAAGTAGCCCCTTGGATATTCCACCCTCATTAATGGTAAAGGCTAGCAAGTTTTTATCCTTATTCATTTCGAGTTCTTCAAAATCCCACTTTCCCTGCTCCAGCCACATGAAATTTTTAGTTTTTAAATGGATAAGTGCAAGGTCAAAAAACTCTCTATCTTTGTTCGATAAAAGATAGATATGCTCTCCATCCTTGCTAAAATGGACATCTCTAAAACTAGCTTCTCCTTTATGCTCTGTTATCCAGTTTACCGTACCTGTTGTCAGCTCAAGAATACCCAAATCATTGTCCAGCGGAGAATTGGTTTTCTGGACCAATATGGATTGACCATCTGGAGACCATTCCACCGCTGTAAATAGACCATCACCGGTTAACACTGGATGAAACTCCAATGTTTCCAGATTTTGAATATAAAGATCAAAATAGGCTGGGTGCCTTCGATTACTTGACCAGGCAATCGATTTTCCATCGGGGGAGCTGCCTCCATAACGATGAACATGATTTTGTGACTTTGTCAGCTCGACCAGTGTTCCATCTTCCTTAAGTAAATACAATTGCTGATTTTCATTTCCACCCTCATCCATCCCGATAATCCGATCCGAAGTGCCGTTTACTTTGCCAATAAAAGTAATTCTGTCTTTTGTAAAAGAAACTTGAGCAGGCCATTCTTCCCCTCGACTAAGTTCCCAAACCTGTGGAATCCCAGTATAATCGGCGATAAAACTTAGACTTTGACCATTAGGGGCATAGACAGGATTCTTGGCAGAACGAACATGTAAATAAGGCTCAATACTCGCTTGTAACAATTGCATCCCCCTCCCTGTTCACATAGGGATTTCTCATCCAAACCATTATATTTGCAGAAGTTTTTTTGGTGCCTAGTCAGGGCTAAAAGCGATAGCTTTTAGGAGGAGGCACTTCGCTTTCCGGAGGCGTGCCTAGGAGCCTCCTGATAGTAGGCACCCTGCAACCCATGGAAATGAGATTCACTTTGTTATTTGAAACATAAGAAGACTTATCCTTAATTAAAGTAATAAGTGATATATAAATAAGCGAACATTTTCCGGTTAGACTAGAGAATATAGGTCTTTTCGGGGAATTTAAGAGGAGTTTTTCCGCTTAAGCTAAGAAAAATTGCTCATTTTCACGTTTTTCGAGTCAATAGCCGGAATTCTTCCGTCTATTTTGGCTATTTTCAGTGCTTTCTCCGAATTAAGAGAAATTTTTCCGCTTATTTATCAAACTTGCTTTAGCCTCTGATGGACCTGTACAACACAACTAAATAGTCCTTTGAAAAAAAGAGGGAATTCAAGATAGACTTAGAATAATAAAAAATGGACTGGCATTATTCCCTTTCTCGACAATCTGACAAGCCGATTTCCTTAGGAATATCGGCTTTTTTCTTTTCATAATGAAATTTGTATTGGCTCTTTTACAAGTACCCATTTTTTGCAGGAGGCCTGGCACTTGTTTTTTAAGAAATAGATGATTGAATGGAATTTCTATTTTGAGAGTGGTTGTTGTATTGGTATCAATTGATAGCAACATTTAAATTAAATGTTATGCATTACTCTTTATTTCTTACCTCCACGAGACCAAATCGCCACTGGAATTAAGAATAAGGACAAAATCCCTCCAACCAATGATAAAGTTGGATAACTTGTACCTGCCACGATTATTCCCGACATGGCTCCGCCTGCAGCTCCTGACAATGCAATTAATACATCCACTGTCCCTTGAGTTTTAGCCCTCGTGGAAGTACCAGTTGAATCAACAATAAGTGTAGTTCCACATATCAAACCAAAATTCCATCCTAATCCAAGTAAAGACAGAGCAATGACAAGGAGAATCATAGAATCTCCTGGTGCAAATGCAGCGATTAAACCTGCCAGTAGTAACGTGATTCCAGCAGCAATAGCCATCGCAGTCCGCCCCAACTTATCAACAAGGACACCTGTCACCAGGGAAGGAAGATACATCGCACCGATATGAAATCCAATAACAAGACCGACTGCACGCAAGTCAAGTCCATGATGCATCATATGAACTGGCGTCATGGTCATAATCGCGACCATGACCATTTGCGTAAGGACCATAATTGTTGCACCAACGATTATGCCTCTTTTATTGTCTGTGATCTCAGTGGCTGCCAAATATCCTTTTTCGCTACTTTCCTGTTTAGTGGCTTCTATCGCTCTTGCTATAACGAACGGATCGGGGCGAAGCAAGATGAACAGGACAAGACCTGCAGAAATATAGGCTGCTGCTCCTAAAATGAAAGGACCGGCAAGTGATGGAACACCAATAGAAGTAGCGAATTTCCCCGTCACATTTACTAAATTTGGTCCTGCAACGGCACCAAATGTCGTAAAAACCATTGTAATACTAATAGCCGTTGCTCTCTGTTTACTATTTGCTAAGTCCGTACCTGCATAACGTGCTTGTAAATTTGTTGCTGATCCTGCACCATAAACAAGCAGGGAAACAAATAATAGTAAAATACTATTTATAATTGCTGCCATTATGACTCCTATTGCTCCTAGTCCACCGAGCATAAAACCAGTTGCCAGACCTGTACGACGTCCAAATGCCTGTGAAAGTCTTCCTACAAATAAAGCGGCTCCTGCTGACCCAAAAGTAAGTAAGGCTGAAGGAATTCCAGCATATGCATCAGTACCAAGCATTTGCTGGGCAAGAAGTGCGCCGACTGTCACTCCTGCCGCTAACCCTGCACCGCCCAAGATTTGTGAAACACTTACAACGAATAATGTTCGCTTGTATAAGGATTTTTGTTTTTCTGCGCTTTGTAACCAAACTGATTGACCATCTAATGCTTTTGCACTTTCTTTTTCCAACATATTATGCCCTACCTTTCTAGAAAAATATTTCTAGTTTTTAATAACGTCCAGCTTGATTGATTCATCATAACACGCACAAAAAAACCACACAATATTACAATTGTATGGCAAACAATATTAGGAAAGATCGTCAAGCAAACGTTTAAGGATGATTAACCCTTCCTCAAGTTCTTCGGGTGTTTTTGGTGCACAGACAGAAACCCTTACTGCCTGAAACCAGGGTACGTATGCTGGTCTACACCAATGCGTTCCTCAGGCTTACAAAGCCCTGCTCCTATTTTATCGTTCGAATATGAATTATCATTATATATCTTTGTTTTTTTGTTGAATCAACCCAAAACCAAGTCCAACCGGATCGACTAAGTAAGCAAGATAAAAGTCATCGAATTCCATTTTATCGCGGACAATCATTGCTCCGTTATTTTTAGCATTTGCAATGGCATCATCAATCGAATCTACTTGAATTTGAATCCGGGTACCGTGTGGATAATCATTGGGGCCCTTTCCAATCCCACCATCAATACCAGACTCTTCACTGCTTCCGGTTGTAAGGGCCCAATAATCCCACTTTGGTTCGGCAATTTCCCACCCGAAAACTTTAGCATAAAATTCAGACGCCTTTTTAGGTTCTTGGCTGTTTAATTCAAATCCGATTACTCTCGCCATTCTATCTCCTTCTTCCCAAAGTATTTTGTATTTGATGTCTAAAAATAAGTTAACATAATAAAATTATGGATACCTTTTAATAAAGTTGAGGTTATCTAATGAACCTAAAGGTGCTTCTGTTTATTTGCTCATTCAAAATTTACTTGGATCTTTCACTTTAATGGAGGATACCTCCCCACACTCCTTACAAAAGGTAAATATCAAAGAAGACCCCGTACTGAAAAATGCCTTGTCCAGGGGCATTAACTTTGCATGACTATTACTGACTATTCCGCTCGTAAATGTAGTACTGCCACAAACACGGCAAGTCATACCCTTTTCAAGATTCATGCCAATCACCTCATTTTTGCTAAATTCTGAATCTATTAGTCCAAGTACAATCATATCATGGATCACATTTTTGAAATACCATCCCATCCCGTATTTTCCTCCCTGCTCTAACCCAAGTTTCTCGTTGGACATTTACCCTCTCTTGTACCGATGAATATACTGGAGTATCCATGGAGGTGATTAGATATGAAAGATCTTTTTAAAGATGATCCCTTGGATAGGGAACATCTGAAAGATTGGGAACTAAATGCCCTAGAGAAATTCTCAATGAAAATGAGCGATAAAGAAAAGCCCTTTCCCTGCATCCCGGCTACCATCGGGTTCGCAAAGAACCAGCTGCGGTATAGCTTTATTGGCGATCCCAGAGAACCTTCCACTTTACATGAATTGGCGGAATCCTTAAGCAGTTATACAAAGGTTTCACGGGAAATCGGCCCATACACATCGCTGATTGTCTTTTATCAAACCCCCGAAAAAATGAAATCTGACTATAGAGTGGAAGAGTACGAACAACTATTTTGGGAGCACCTTAGCGGATTAAGCGCCCTCGATGCCTTTGAATGGCCAAACTATATTCCAACAGACCCCCATAACCCGGTTTGGGAGTTCTGTTACAATGGTGAAAAATACTTTATGTATTGCGCAACACCTTCTCATCAGAATCGCAAGAGCAGGCATTTTGACGTGATGATGCTTGCCATTACGCCAAGATGGGTTCTTCAGGCATTTAACAAGTCAGCAAATTTTGCTCAGAGAATAAAAAAACAAGTAAGAAAACGGCTAGCCAACTACGATTCTGCACCCATTCATCCTGATTTAAACAGTTATGGGTCAGAGGATAATTTTGAGTGGCGGCAATACTTCCTGCGGGATGATGATACGTCGCTGACCAAGTGCCCGTATCACAGTGTCCGGAAATTTTTAAAGCTGGATAAATAAAAAACGCAGGGGTTATCCTGCGTTACATACCATTTGTTTCTAATTTATTTAGTATTTCTGCATTCGCTCCAAGTCGTCATCTACAAATCCCTCCGAATCCTAACTTTTACCTCCTTTTAGCTTGTCGTATTTTTTCCTTTTTACTTAAGAAGTAAAACAATTCTTGATGCAATAAATAATTTTTCGAAAGGAAATACCATTTTATGCTAATATAGTTATAGTGAAGGAGTTTTTAGAAAATTAGAACTAAAGGTAGTTGGAGAAATGAAGAAACTGTTTAAATCATTTTTTGTTGTTTTATTTATTATTTTCTTATTACTAGCAATAGGAATAAGTGTATTTATAAATAAGACACTTGAAAAAGCAACAAATGCGGATATTCCTTTTTTTTCATCTATCAAAATGGCACTAACCCAAAATTTTGAAGGAAAGACTGAGAAAAATTTAAAGGAAAACAGATTGAAAGAAAAATATAAAAATATTACCATTTATTATCCAGATGAGTTTTCAGAACTTATGCCGATTACAAAAGAAACAATCGATTGGGCCATAGCTAAAAATGCAGAGGTGTTTGGAACAAGTAAACTAAAAACAGTTGATTTGATCGTATTTAAAGATAAGGAAGAAATGGAGCAGATTTCTGACCTTGAGGATGTTTCAGGATTTTATTCGGATTTTGATAAATTAGTTGGGATTACCTATTTTGATAATGAGTATAAAGAGTTAATCTTAGAAAAAAAAGAAACACCTCTTTATTTCTTCCAAAAATCTATCCTACACGAGTATACTCACTATATTTTCCAACGATTGATTGACAATTCGAAAGGCGGTTCTGCTGCTTATCCATTATGGTTTCAAGAAGGAATCGCTGAATACATAGGTAACGATAAAACGATTGTAGAATTCTCCCATTTCAAAGCTGTACCGTTGGGTCAATTGAAGGGTGGAGACCAATGGCAAGCTGCAAGATTGCAGGAAGACACAAATGTATATAAACAAAGTTATTTTGCTATTAAGTATTTGATTGAACATTATGGGGAAGGAATCCTTAGAGAAATAATTAAGTCAACAAATAAAACAGGCGACTTCGAAGGAAGTTTTATAAAAGCAACAGGAATACAAACTCTCGATTTGGAAAAGTACTCCTTAAACCGTTAAGTTTATGAAAATAAAAGATGGTCAACCCGTTAAATGGGCTGACCATTATTTATGTATACTGAATTCGCTATTACATATCCAAATTAGTAAAAGCATAAGGTAATAACTGCCTTAGCGTTAGTTCTAGGATTTCTCTTTTCTCGTTTGTTAAATAAACCGGCATTTCAGGCGAACAAAATTCTGCCATAACCTGTCTGCATATACCGCAGGGGGGCAAATAATCTGCCGTATTTCCTGCGATAGCAATCGCCTGGAAATCCCCTTTTTTGTAGCCATTCGTCACTGCCGTGAAAATGGCTGTTCGCTCCGCGCAATTTGTTGCTCCAAAGGTAACATTCTCTACGTTTACTCCATTAATGACAGTGCCATCTTTTAATAATAGTGCTGCTCCAACCGGGAAATGGGAGTAAGGAATATAGGCGTTGTCCTTCACCCTGATTGCGCTTTCAACTAATTGCTTTTTATCCATAGGATTCATCCCTTTCAAAGAAGAATGAACTGTAATAGTTCCCTTACCGCAACGATCAATTGGGCAGGAATTCTATTACTATATTTATTTGAAATTTTACAATAACAATGAAATGTTTGTTCATTTTGGTGTTTTTCTGTTGATAGGGCTAGTTTATTCATATATCTCATGCTTTATTTCTATTTCAGCAAGTAATTTTCAAAAAAAAGACCAACGGATTTCTTATCCATCGGCCATTTTAAAATAAAGCTAATAGTTATCTCGTTACTGTATTTTTAGAAACATTGGAGTCAGAGTCCATCCTTCTTGCGAGATTAACAAGGAAATAAACGATTGGAGTCGTTAAAATCGCTGCTAAAAATTTGAAAATGTACTGGGTAATGATTAAGGACCCCAAAATAGCGATTGGCATCGTTCCATAAAAAGCAATCGTGATAAAGATCGTGGTATCGATTAATTGACTCAGCATGGTGGACGCGTTATTACGAAGCCAAAGCTTTTTCTCCCCATGCTTGCTCTTCAATTTATTAAACACAAACACATCGAGATTTTGGCTGACTGTGTAGGAAATGAGACTTGCCAGAATGACCCGGAAGCTTCCATTTAAGATGGTTTCAAATGAAGCTTGGTCTTTAAACACTGGTGCCGACGGCAAATGCACGGTAATCGCAATAAAGATAAGAGCGAAAATTTGTGTTACTAACCCCGCCTGCACGGTTCTTTTCCCCTCTTTTTTTCCATAAACCTCCACGATCACGTTGATGAGGGGGTAGGTAAAAATATATACAATGACTGCTGCTGGCAGCATAATGTTGTCACCAATGCTAAATAACTTAACGGCCACGATATTGGCCAAAATTAATAATCCTACAAAAATACCATTTAAATAAAAAATCATTTCTTTACTCCTACCTTTGCTAATCAGAATTTCATATCTCAGCTTCGCGCGCATAAATTCAACTACACCTCTGTCTTCGTCCTAACGGACTCGCCAATCGGTGAGTTTCCATTTACCTGTTGTCAATTTTTTCAGGATACAGATCATGATTCATCAAGCGGAAATTGGCCATTTCTTCATACTTGGTTCCCGGTTTTCCGTAATTGCACCACGGATCAATGGATATTCCGCCACGTGGTGTAAATTTGCCCCAAACCTCAATATACCTAGGATCTAGCAGCTTGATTAAATCATTCATGATGATATTGACGCAGTCTTCATGAAAGTCCCCGTGATTCCGGAAGCTGAATAAATATAATTTCAGTGATTTGCTTTCGACGATTTTCTTGTCAGGAATATAGGAGATATACATCGTTGCAAAATCTGGCTGCCCGGTCAGTGGGCATAGGCTAGTAAACTCCGGACAATTAAACTTCACGAAGTAATCGCGGTCCGGATGAAGATTATCGACGGACTCCAATACTTCCGGTGCATATTCAAAAACATACTTTGTTCCTTGATTCCCGAGTAGGGTTAAATCCTTTAAACCTTCTTCATGACTTCTTCCAGACATAAAAAAACCTCCTGTTAAATGGTGGGTTCCACACTTTCACAAGAGAGTTTCACGCTTCCGTTCTATTACAAACTAACAAGGATAAAAACATAAAAAGCCACATCCTTATGGACATGGCCTATTGTCATGAATCCATAGTTTTTTATAGAGGGTATCAGCTATGAACCTCTCCCGTTCAAGACGGGTATTCTTTTCTCTAATAACATTACTATAATGAAGACCTTCCCATTCGTCAAATTAAAAAATTATTCTGAACATCGGAAATGTTGCTTAATAAAAGTTTATCTCGTTTCCATTCCATGCATAATTTGGAAACACAAACTAAACCTAACCATGATAGGAAATTATTTGGTGGTGTTTTCATGCTTTTTTCTCGAACTCAATTCTTTTTTGTTCTCATCCTATTTATTGGTATCTCTAATCATGTGCTCATCATTCCTCATTTGCTGGCAAATGGAAAGCGGGATGCATGGATATGCGCATTAGTTGCCTATGTGATTTTACTCATTTGGGGGTTGGTCCTTTATTTGATCATGAAGAATAACCAACAGCGACTGTGTCTTTTTGACTGGATCAAAGCACGAACAAGTGGTGGCATTTCTTATGGTTTCATCAGCATCCTTGCGGTTTATGTATTCACTATAAGTGCCATTTCGTTTTATGACTTGATTCAATCTGTTCATATTTATTTCCTGCCGCAAACGCCAGCCTTTGTAGTGATGCTGCCTTTTCTGTTGATAAGTGCTTGGTCGGCCTATAGCGGCCTAAAATCGATAGTCTATGTTTCAGCGGTTTTATTACCTTTTGTTTGGCTGCTTGGGATTTTCGTCGCTTTATTTACCCTACCGGCAAAGGATTATTCCTACCTATTCCCTGTCTTTAGTAATGGCTTTCACCCCATTGTCAAAGGGACGATTGTCATTCTTGGGGGAAGCGCTGATTTGCTTGTGCTGTTGCTTCTGCAGCACCATTTAAAACAATCGTTTACATTGGCCAACCTTTTCCTTCTCATTACGATTCTGGTTGGTTTGATTCTTGGACCCACGATGGGTTCTTTGTCCTCCTTTGGTCCAGTAGTTGCGGCCGATATGCGGTTCCCGGCCTTTGAACAATGGCGTCTTATCAAGTTGGGATCCTATATTTCCCATGTTGACTTTTTGGCCGTGTTTCAATTATTAAGCGGCGAGATTATCCGCATTTCATTGGGCTTCTACCTACTTGCCAACATGCTGAAAGCTGAAACACCTGCTTCTAAAAAAAAGTACGTGTTTGTTCTTATTTCAATTTTGTTAGGAATATTGATCTTCGTTCCGCTAAGTGACATATGGGTGCAAACAATGGTCGGTAAATTCTTTTATCCGGTTGCTCTCTTATTTGCCGTGTTGATTTCGTTGGCCTTATTAATTATTAGTTATCTGCCAATGAAGAAAGGAACCCAAAACATATGAACTTGAAACGATTCGATCATGCTTTAGAAAAAGGAGCATTGTCCTGCGAGGAGTTGAAAAGTTTTTTTCATCATTATGCGGATATTACATTTATCCCCATTGAAGAAGATGAGAAACTTCAAGCTTTTTATTGCAAAGGAATGCTTGACTCCACACAGTTAAATGAATATTTTAACCGGATTCTTCTAAGCATCGGCAGTGTAGAGCCACGAAAGGATTTTGACGTGCTGCCCCCTGTCCAGCACATAATAAGCATGAAGGAAATGATCAACTTTGTGTTTTCAGGTTACCTGATTGTGTTTCGGGAAGGGACTCCGTTTTTTCATGTGTTTGATATTAGCAATGTGCCCCAACGGAAACCGCAGGAATCGACGACAGAGGTTTCCATTAAAGGACCGAAGGATAGTTTTACTGAAGAAATGAATGTCAACATTTCGTTGATTCGCAAAAGAATGAAGTCGGAACAGCTTTATTGCGAGTCCTTTACCGTTGGTTCACTAAGTAAAACAGACGTTTCCCTGCTTTATTTAGATGATAAAGCCAATAAAGACATCATTGCGGAAGTCAGAAAGCGGCTTGCTGACCTTCAAGGTGAAAGTATTGTCAGCAGTGGTCAATTGGAACAATGGCTTTCGGATCGGTCCTTTTCTTTGTTTCCTTTATTCGATTATGTCACGCGTCCCGATTATGTCATCGAGAGCATGCTGCGCGGAAGGTTTATTTTAATCGTAAATGGCTCCCCCTCCGTACTAATTGGACCAATCAATTTTTTTGAGCTTCTTAAATCGCCTGAGGATGTCCATTTTCCTTACTATCTAGTTCTGTTTGGGCGGGTTATTCGGATTATCGGTTTTATTGTCGCCGTTTTCCTGCCGGGTTTTTGGGTGTCGCTGGCTTCTGTCAATATTGATCAATTGCCGTTCGCCCTGTTGGCCACTGTCGTTGTTTCGCGTGAAGGCTTGCCCTTACCCATCGGCCTTGAAGCGATTTTTATTCTTGCTTTGTTTGAATTGTTAAGAGAAGCGGGAGTTCGAATGCCAACTGTTCTTGGCCAAACGGTTTCGATTGTCGGAGGTATCATTATCGGGGACGCCGCCATTCGAGCGGGACTCGCCTCCCCTACAATGATTGTCATCATTGCGTTATCAGCGGTCGCAAGCTACACGCTAGTGAATCAATCATTAGTTGGAGTTGTAAGCATCCTCCGGCTTTTCACCTTACTACTATCGATTTTTTTAGGAATCTATGGACTATTTATTGGCTTTCTAAGCATTCTAATTTATTTATCTACATTGGAGTCATTTAAAATAGCCTATCTCGAACCCATTGCTTCGTTATCATTCAAAGAATTTTTAGCAGCATTGTTAGTAAACCCGTTTGATCGAAAAAAATTTGGCATTTCATTTTTGCAGAAGCGGAGAAAGTAGTATGAAGCGAAGTTTACTGATGGCTTTTTCTATCATTCTTGTTCTATTTCTTGTCACTGGCTGTGGCCATGACATCGGGGAAATTGAAAATCAAAACTTTGCCACCGCGGTCGGAGTTGACTTTCGCGATGGGAAATACCATGTGTATATTCAAATGCTGGGATTGACCTCTGTTGCTAAGAGGGAAGGCGGTACCCCAGTGCCGCCTACAGTTTATGTTTCCGAGACAAGCGGGGCAACGTTTATCGATGCCTTCTTTAAAGCCTATTATACAGCACAAGAACGGTTTCTGTGGGCACATGTCACATCCATTGTTCTGAGTGAAGCTGCCCTGAAAAAAGGAATGGGCAGTATCTTTGATGGCTTAACACGCTATTATGAATTTCGGCCGTCTCCTTGGATTTTTGGAACAAAGGACTCCATGGTTGATATTCTCTCTACAGGTGGATTTTTTAATCAAAATTCGTTGAATACGATTCTGCATAGTCCGGAAAGTACGTATGAACAAAGCTCCACGATTCATCCGGTCAAGTTAAATCAATTTGCACGGGAGTTTTTTGAACCAGGACTGACCACCTACATTCCCTCGCTTACTATCAATGACAAGCAATGGAAGAAAAACAAAAAAAATGAGGCGAAAATAACCATTAATGGAGCATTTTTTATTGAAAACCATAAGTACAAAGGGTATTTTCCGTATGAGAAATTAAAGGGTCTGCGCTGGTTGGTTCCGGAAACCGTGCGAGCTTCCCTACTACTGCCAAACAAAAAAGATCCCGAATTTATAGCGGTGCTTGAGGACCAAGTCGTAAGAATTCACCCAGAAAAACAAAACGGCCGCTTTCGCTTTATCATCACTTACTCTGCCAATGGGATTGTCAGTAATCGCATGAAAAACAACATCATCAATGTCGATGATATGGAGGACTTCGTAAAAAAAGGAGTCATGACCGAGATACGGCAACTATACCAACTAGGCTTAAAACATAAGATTGATTTTCTAAACCTAGAGCACCAGCTATACAGAAAACACAATGCTGAATGGAAAAAACTAAAAAATCAGGAAACCTTACTCCGCGAAGACAGCATAAAATCAATTCAAGCACACATCACCATGGAGCACTCAGGATCCTTTAAAAATCGAAAAATCACCATTAAGGACTAATTTATGAGGGACCATGGGGGACCATGGGGGACCATGGGGACGGTTCTCCTGGCGACTTAATGGAACTTTGGCCCGAAATCTTAAAGACTTCGGGCCCATTCTAAATCTTATTTTTCCAAAGCTTGGTTAACAGATTCAACAGCATGAATGACAGTGGTATCAAATAATGGAACTTCACAATCTTCTGTTTTCACTAGTAGTCCAATCTCTGTACAGCCTAATATAATCCCTTGTGCTCCCCTCGCTGCCAAATTTTCAATGACCTTTTTATAAAATTCTTTTGAAGTTTGATTAATTGTGCCAAGGCACAGCTCCTCATAAATCACCCTGTTTATTTGTTCGATTTCCTCTATATCTGGTAGTAATACCTGTATTCCTGTTGCCTCAATTCTCGATGTGTAAATGTCTTCTAGCATTGTATATTTCGTGCCCAGTAACCCCACTCTACTTAGTTTTGAATGTTGAATTTGTTTCACGGTTGCATCTGCGATATGAAGAATCGGAATTGTTACTTTTTCACGTATATCATCCATGACCTTGTGCATGGTGTTGGTGCAAATGACGATCATATCTGCCCCTGCTTGTTCCAATGACAATGATGCTTCTGCAAGGGCCTGCCCCGCGCGGTCCCACTCCCCCATAGCCTGAAGACGCTCGATTTCGTCAAAATCAAAGCTATATAATATACACTTTGCCGAATGTAATCCGCCCAATTGCCGTTTAACTTCCTCATTGATGATTCGGTAATATTCTATCGAAGACTCCCAGCTCATTCCGCCTATTAAACCAATTGTTTTCACATCGATCCCCCCCATAAAGCTTTTTATCCCTTAAATCTGCCCATCATATATGTACTATAGTAGTTTCCGTCCGAAAGAATTCGATCATTTTTAATCGTCCCTTCGAATTCAAAACCGAGTTTTTTATACAGTTCTATACCGGTTTTGTTCGTTTCTAGAACATTTAGGACCATTTTTGTGATACCGTTATCGTCAGCCCAAGTAATGCTTTGTTTCATAAGGTTTTTTCCGATGCCATATCCCCAAAAGTCTTTTTGTACCCCTACACCAAATTCAACCTTATGAGCAAAACGTTTTAAATCAGAACCTTCACATCTGGAGTAGCCAACTAATCTTCCCTCCACGTCTGCCACTAAAAATAGGTTTTTGGGATGATTTGTATCTCTTTCGATAATTCGTCGGAATCCAGCTTGATCGATAAACGCTTCCCCCTTTTCTCTGTCCATATTTTCGGTTTCACCATCAATTTGCAATCTTAATTCCGACAAACACTTGGCATCATTTATCACTGCAGAACGAATACTGTAGGTTATATCTTTCGCCTTGAACTCTTGACGCTTGATTATCAAAGTATACACTCCCTATAACTTCAACTTTTCTATTATTCTTTGTTTATGCCCATTAAAATCAAAGGCCGAGTTATCCACTTTGAATTTTTCCATGTTAAGGGCGTCAAATATTTTAGACTCCAATACGCTCCTTGCTTCAAGCACAGCTAATATGCCTTCTTGCCCTTCAGCACCGTGCTCCTTTCCGTAACCTTGATTATTATAATAATCAATAAAACCAGTTGACCACTCTTTTGGTCTTTCTTGAACCGCTTTTTCAAACGACTTCTGCAAATCATCCTGTTTTATATAGATCAGAATCGGGTTTAATGGTTGTATAATCTCTGCCAATCGACTAATATAGCCCATCACCAACTCATCAGATGCCCCATATTTAATCATCCCGATTGTAACGGGATTTTGAATAAAGCAGCATTCAAATATGTATGTAACCTCGCCATTTATTGCTTGCTCACTAAACCTTTTCCATTTCGCCGTGATTAATTCAATATGTTTTTCCATAGGGAGCTCATAAATATCATGTTTCCACATTTGCTTCTGAAGTGCCTCTGGCAATTTTACTTCACCTAGGTCCTGTCTTAGCTTAAACCGCGGAATAATAAAGCCAGCGTTCTTTGCTTCTGCGTGCTTAATCAATAGGTTTCGATAATTTGCATATTCTTCTATTAAACTGGCAAATTCCTCTGCAGAAAAATAGGAAACAGTATCATAATCAGCAGGATGGTCCAGATTCCCCTCCAAAAACAATTGCGTGCTGATGTGGTTTTCCTGAAGAATATCCCTTGTTAATTCAGCTGTCGTTGATTTTCCAGACCCAGGTAGCCCCTCTATTATAATTAATTTCTTATTTTCCATCACCGTTTCCCCTTTAATTGGAACCACGGGGACGGTTCTACTGGTCCCAAGCCCCAGTAGAACCGTCCCACTGGCGCCCATCCCTAATAACCCCATAATCTACCATTCTTTTCGATTTGTCTATAAAATTTATAAAAAGTCTGGTCCAAAGGGGTAACAATGGATACTATTGTTATCTTGATACTGCATTATTTTTCTTGCTAGATACATAAGGAAATAGTTGATTATGTAGAAATGATGGATTTTACTAAATTGGTCGTGATTGAGTAGCTTTGTTTCTAGGAGAAGAGGCTGCTATATCTGAGAGGCATGGCTAAAAGACTAAGTAATCTCCAACTCTGAAAATGGTGGAGTACATAGTATAGCATGGTTGAAGCCTTGAGGTTATGAACAGGAACCATCCCGCTTGTGTCAGACAACATTTTCCTGACACTAAGCGGTTTTTATTCTGGAAGATAAATAGCCAAAACCGATGACAATCAAGGTTATAGCAGCAGGAACCAATAAGTGAAAATCGACAGGAAGAAAAGGCTTAAATTTAGGCTCTCCGACCATCATTTCACCTGCTATCCACGCTAAAATACCAGCACCTGCGTACGTGATAATAGGGTAATTTTCCATTGTTTTCAGAATGATCTGGCTTCCAAAAATCACTATGGGAATACTAACTACCACGCCAATGATAATCCCAGCCATATTTCCGTCGACTGCTCCTGCAATTGCTAGTACATTATCGAGGGACATGACCGCATCAGCCGTAATAATTGTTTTCACAGCGGAGTATAAACTTGAACCGCCTTCTCTATGATGTTCCTCGCCGTCACCCAATAAAAGTTTTATGGCGATATACACGAGAAGAAGGCCCCCAGCAAAGGTGACGAAAGGCAACTCTAGTAAATTAACAATGGTCACTGCAAAAAGTAATCGTAAAAGTATGGCTCCAAGTGTTCCCCAAAAGATCGCTTTCTTTTGTTGTTTCCTTGGCACATTTCGTGCTGCCATGGCAATGACCACTGCATTATCACCACTTAACACAAAATTGATAAAAATAACCTCCAAAAGAACCGCAACGGATAACCCAAGTATCTCCAACCTTCTCACCTCTGGACAAATTTAACTAAGCCATTATATTAATTCGAGATTGGGTTAGGAACTGTTCCTATAAATTTATTGGAAAAGGTTATTTAATCCTTCTGATTTTGAAAGTGCTCCTCAACAGTCATAAAAC
Source organism: Neobacillus sp. B24 (assembly GCF_055381825.1). NCBI lineage: Bacteria > Bacillati > Bacillota > Bacilli > Caryophanales > Bacillaceae > Neobacillus > Neobacillus sp. B24. The sequence continues at coordinate 3,322,231 of NZ_AP035777.1, forward strand.
CTAACCAGGATTCCTAGGTAAAAGCACATTTTGGTTGGAACAAGTTTATGGGTGAATGTCTAAGGAATACGATAATTTGAAAAATAAAATAAGGGAGTGCATTTTATGTATCCTAGTTATAGTCATCTTTACTATAGCCTTCCGTATAGTCAAGATGCTTATCTACCGGCAATTCCATACGAAACAGATTACTATTATGTTGATCCTAGACAATTTAGCTCATTTCAGCCTCCTACTGCCCCGCCACCAGGTCATCAAGGTCCTCCGGGGCAGCCACCAGGTCATCATGATCCAGAAGCCGGACCACCCACATCGCCACCGCCATCTGTTGTTCCGCAGCAAACGCAGCAGGCAGGGACATTTGCAGTAGACCCAGGCAGTATGGTTCGTTGTTTACACAGGTACACCTATGTATGGTTAAGAGGTCGTGAACAATTTTGGTTCTATCCAACTTTTATCGGTCGACACTCTGTTTCAGGCTATCGCTGGACTGGACGGAGATGGGTTAACTTCGGAATTAGCCTCAGACAAATTCAATCGTTTACTTGTGTTTAATTAAAAAAGGAACCACAGGGACGGTTCTACTGGCCCCGACACCAGGAGAACCGTCCCCATGGTCCCATCTACAGGATTACCCCTGAAAAGTCCCCTTTTAATACTTCTTTTTGATGCTGGTTTTTACATAGGAAGGTTGCCTTAATGGCTGTTCGATTCTTTTGTTGTTTTTCGTACCTTTCAATTGTTACTTCACAAATGATGGTATCTCCTGTAAACACAGGTCTTAAGAACTCAAAGTTCATATTACGTGCGAGTACATTATGATCTCCGCCTACTTTTGTTGGCAGTGTGGCCGTCAATAATCCTTGTACGACAAGTCTCCCCTGTTCATCTGGAGTGTTATGATGAATCCCTTCATCGCTTGAAATCTCTGTAAATAATTCAACATCACTTTTTGTAAAAGTCCGTTCAAACGAAATGAGATCTCCTACTTTTAATGGCATGTAAATCTCCCCCCTCAACGTTTTATACCCAACAATTTGAATATTACAAAAATATAAGATGCTATTCAACTATCCCACTTACGCATCTGTGCTGGAAAAGAAAAAACTAATAAAAAAGATGCGTTAATCCTTCTAGACCAAAGCACCCAATTATTTTATTAATACTTATTTTTTTTACTATTATCTTACTTAAAACCTACAATAAGGTTGGGTATCATTCTCCGTTTTTCGATTAAATCGTTGAGTTACTTAACATATGAATCTTTTAATATATACTTTTCAATCGCGTATGCGACTCCATTTTCATCATTGGTTAAGGTAACAATATCGGCATGCTTTTTCACTTCTTCTTCGGCATTTGCCATTACAATAGACAAACCAGCTACATTAAACATAGGGATGTCATTTTTTTCATCCCCAATCGCCACCGTATCTTCTAATGGAATATTAAAAAAACGAGCCATTGATTTAAGTCCATTTCCCTTATTTCCATTCACATGTGTGACTTCAATATTAAAGGGAGAAGAGGATGTGACATACGTATCTTCTATACTTTCCAATACTGTTTGTACACGCTGCCTCTGTTCAGGATCCAGTCCTAAAATAAGAAATTTGATTACAGACGAGTTTTCATTGACAATCTCTTCAGGTCCATTAAATAATGGCTGTCCGTAAACATGAGGAGGGGTCGTGAACATTTTAAAATCCTTATGCTCGAAGTGTTTCTTGGGTACACGTCCTGATGCTACCACATGATCAAATCGTTGAAGCCATTCTTTATGTGCAAACGAACGTTTTTCAGTACTGATTTTATAAGGCATGGATTCTTTTTCCAGCTCAACTACAATTCGCTGGCTTTGTGACAGATTCAAAGCTGTTATCTCCACCACTTTCCCATTTGCGAATAATTCTGTTCCGTTATTGCCGCCTACAGGAAGGTCCAGACCATATTTGGTTAGCTCCATATTAACGGATTGCGCCGGTCGACCTGATAATGCCATCACAATATGTCCTTGTTGTTGTGCACTTTTAATCGCTCGTATTGTTTCTTCCGTCATTTCTTTTCTTGAATTTAAAGCCGTACCATCCAAATCAAGTGCAATAAGTTTCATCATTGTGTCTCTCCCTTAAATGAAGTTTTATTTAGCCCTTACTCATGAACCTTGAGTAATTGTAAAACTATTTCACCAGCTATATGTAACGGTTGTGTGCTTTTTTTGGTAAGGGAAAGAGTATAGGCGCCTTCAATTATCGATTGAATCGCTGTACTCAAGCGTGCAGCTTCCTCTTTTTCATATCCCGAGTCTACTAGACTTTGAACATAAACCCCTTCCCACTCTTGATAAACCTCTTCACAAAATTGTCTTAGTGTTTCATTTGTTGACCAAACCTCACTCGACATAGCGACTAATGAAATGGTTGTATTTTCATCTGATTGCTCCAAATGTTTTGCAATCTTTTTAATGTAATCGCTGATTCCTAATGCTGTACTTTTGTGTAAAGATAACGTTTCTTTTATTAAATTTTTTATTCTTTCCCCGGTCTCTTTAATGGCTTCTTTAGCTAATTGTTCCTTCCCACCCGGAAAATAGTAATACACAGAACCCCTTGGAGAATGACTAACTTCTGTAATTTGATTCAAACTTGTCGCATTATAGCCTTGCTTATTGAAGAGCATAGAAGCAGCCCTTAATATTTTATCTCTAGTGTTGGCCTCATTCATATATGTTTCACCCTTCATATTTATGTTGACCGTTCGGTATAATTATAAATAAATTATACCGAACGGTCAATATATGAGAAGGGACCATGGGGACGGTTCTTCTGGCTCCGGCACCAGTAGAACCGTCCCTGTGGTGCCCCCCAAAAATTAATTTCCAAAATGTGTAACTGATAAAAAACATCTGCGTCTATGTATGTGTGCGCACAACAAATTGATTAAAAATGAGGGGTATTCAATGTTAATGTCTGTACGGTCTCCAAAAACCTTTTTGTTGTTTCTCTCTTCAGTCATTTTGGGATTAACACTTTTATTAGTACCGCTTTTTAAAGCAGAAGCTTCCGTTTCTTGGGGCCAGGAAGTTGTTGAGGTAGGAAAACGTTCGATAGGAACAAAATTCAAATGGGGTGGCAATACGCCTAAAAGCGGATTTGATGCTTCAGGATATACACAATATGTTTTCAAAACTTCTGCTGCAAAGATTAAATTACCTCATTCCTCAAAAGCTCAATATAAAGTAGGAGTAACGGTGAAAAAGTCACAACTGAAACAAGGTGATCTGCTTTTCTTTAATACGAGTGGCAAAGGTGTGTCTTTCGTTGGGATTTATGATGGAAATGGGAAATTTCTATCTGCTACATCCTCAAAAGGTGTTAGATACCAATCGCTTAATTCCAAGTACTGGAAAGATCGCTATGTTGGAGCAAAACGTGTACTAAACGAATAACTTTTCTATTAAGCAAAAATGGCGAAGAGTAACAGGTACTGCTCGCCATTTTTTATGCCACCTGATTTATAACCTGTTCCTAACATTCTATTCTCCCCCAACATTAGTACCGCAAATTCGGGGTGCTGATATGGTACTTTCGTAATACACTTAATATTATCGATATTTTTATTAAACTGGGGGCATGGTTTGGGTCGTTCCGTCTTGCGTTTTCCGTTGAGCGTATTACCAGGTGGCTCAATCGTTCTAATCGCAGACTGAGACTTGCCTATGTATGCTTTGCGATATTCGTTATACCCGCAGCCATTATGCTTGTTAATATGATTCTGGAGATTTTTTACGAAATGATCCCGCAAATCATAATAAACTTTTCATAAAAACAAACGAAATGAGGGCAGTCGCTGACAGACTGTCCCCAAATTTATGAATTTGTGGCGAAAAAAATCTTTTCATTTTTAATTATAATTGATATTATTCCTATTAGAATAGTAGGATTAGTAGGTGTTTTTAATTATGTCTTTGTATGATAAATTACCAAGTGATTTTTTGATTCAATTTTTTAATGAAATAAATAAAAGCATTTCAAAAGGTCTAGTATCTAAAAAAATGTACTATGAATTAGGATTAATCATTGCAGCTGCGTCAAAAAGAGGGATACAATTAGAAAAGCCAAAGGATTTTGAACAAAACATTGACTACGTATTATTACAAAATTTAGATCAACAAAACACAAGAATATACGATGTATATGATGGAGAAACGAAACAGGTTAAATCATATAATTTAAAAAGGGACCCATCCTCCAGATGAGTCCCTCTGCTGCAATAGATTAAAAGTCAAAATTGTCCGGATCCGGACCGACACGGTGGTTTTCGTTCAAGTCATGAATCCGTCTCATGTCTTCCTCAGTTAACTGAAAATCAAATATAGTGGCATTTTCAGCGATGCGATGGGCCTTCGTCGATTTTGGTATCGTTACGACGCCGTTTTGCAGGTCCCAGCGCAAAATTACCTGCGCAACCGATTTGTGATGCCGCATAGCGATTTCCTTCAGCACTGGGTTGTCCAATAGCTGGCCTTGCATAAGCGGCGACCAGGCTTCCAGCACAATACCGTGTTCCCGGCAAAACGCTTGAAGCTCTTCCTGGGTTAACCGCGGGTGGTACTCGACCTGGTTCACCATCGGTTTGATTTCAGCATCCTTCATTAAATCCTCCAGATGATGAATCTGAAAATTACTTACCCCAATCGCTTTTACCCGGCCCTGTTTATAAAGTGTCTCCAACGCTTTCCAGGCCTCTTTAAATTTCCCCTCCACCGGCCAGTGAATGAGATATAAATCCAGATATTCCAAACCGAGCTTCGCCAAGCTTTTTTGATAGGCAGCAATGGTAGACTCGTAGCCTAAGTCGGCATTCCAAACCTTCGATGTCACAAATAACTCTTCTCTCGAAATGCCTGTTTCCTTCAGCCCTTCCCGAATTCCCTGTCCGACACCTTCTTCATTTCCATAGATAGCGGCTGTATCAATGCTGCGATAGCCATGCACAATCGCCGTTTTCACAGCTTGAACCAGCTCTGGACCCTCTTCGACTTTAAACACGCCGATTCCGAACCAAGGCATTTTGAGTCCATTATGCAAAGTGGTTGTATCTTGTAAATTTATTGCGGTCATTTTCAGTTTCCTCCTAATTTCTCTTGAAAAATTGGTGTCCCATTCCGTGCTTCCGTTCTTTGTTCCCTGCGTTCCAGTGCTTGACTCCAGCCTGTCAAAATGACAGCACCGAGTACCATTATCGCCCCTATCCATGGCGTATGAATGAGCCCAATCGTATCGGTAATAACTCCGCCCATGTAGGATCCGATGGCAATTCCGGCGTTAAACGCGGCTATGTTGATTGCTGAAGCCACATCAACAGCACTAGGTACATAACGCTCCGCCAGCATCACCACATATACCTGCAGACCTGGCACATTCATAAACGCCAATAACCCCATCGAGAATATCGTTATCAATGCTGCTGCCTTATAAGGAGCAGTGAACGTGAACACTAGCAGCACAATGGCTTGTACAATAAACATATAGAACAACGCGTTGATCGGGTTTCGGTTTGCCGCTTTTCCACCGATTACATTTCCGACGGCAATGGCAATCCCATAAAAAAGCAAAATAACTGCCACAGTTCCTTCTTTGAATCCTGTTACCTCTTGAAGCAATGGAGTTAAATAGGTAAAGACAACAAACGTGCCTCCATATCCCAACGCGGTAATGGCGAATAAAAGCAATAACCTGCCATTCGCCAACAGTTTGAATTGGTCACCTAACGTTGTCACAGCACCTTTACGCAGCTGAGCTGGAATCAGAATGCTGGTTGCGATAAAGGCAATTACCCCAACGGCAACAATAGCCATAAACGAAGTTCTCCAACCGAATTGCTGCCCGATAAATGTACCAAACGGGACTCCGGTAACCGTTGCGACGGTCAAGCCGGTAAACATAATTGCAATGGCGCTTGCCCGGCGGTTTTCCGGAACAAGATCAGCCGCAATCGTCGAACCGATTGACATGAACACTCCATGTGAAAATGCGGCTAGAATTCGGGCAACAAGTAAAACGCCAATACTTGCCGCACCTGCCGCAATGCTGTTGCCAATAATGAATACAATCATCACCCAAAGTAACAATGACTTACGTGACATCCTGGACGTAAGTGACGTCAGAACCGGCGCCCCAAATGTCACGCCTAAAGCATATATCGAAACTGTCAACCCTGCTGTTGTGACAGATATGTTTAAATCCTTCGCAATCAGCGGCAATAAGCCGACACTGATAAATTCTGTTGTACCAATCGCAAATGCGCTGACTGCTAATGCCAAAAGCGCCAATGTGCTCCGTTTTTTATCTAAAGACATTGAATTCTCCCCCTGCTTACTGTCTCTTTTTGTATTATTTAATCTCCGCTAGCAGATAAATAAAGTATGTTGCAGATTAACCGGCACATGTTATTATGGAACATATATTTCTAATAGAAAAGAACGTACTTTAAAGTGCTATAGGTACCAAATAGTACGATAGGTACTTTTTAGTACCTATAGATATGGAGGGCATATATGAATAATAAGAAGTATAATATTGCCGTTGAAGCAACATTGGAAGTGATTGGAGGAAAGTGGAAATGCGTGATCCTTTGCCATCTTACCCACGGCAAAAAACGCACAAGCGAATTGAAACGCCTGATGCCTAACATTACACAAAAAATGTTAACCCAACAATTGCGCGAGCTGGAAGATGACGGGGTCATTAACCGTATTATGTATAATCAAATTCCGCCAAAAGTGGAATATGAACTCAGTGAATATGGTTGGAGTTTAAAAGGAATTCTGGACTCTTTATGTGCCTGGGGAGAAAGTCACATAACAAAAGTGTATGGGGACAAATTTACCGTTCTGGAGGAAAATGTCCTGAATGACAAATTGAAGTAAGTAAACTTTTGCAGCGATATTTCTTTCCTTTTATAGGCAATCATGAATACCTTTATCAAATGATAAACTGTCATAAAAATGATGACGTGCGGAAAAGATGCTTGTTAGTATAACTAGCATTATTACCTCCGATAAGCTATGTTCGATGATTCTGAACGTACTAATTAATAGATTATGTCCGGTATTCTTTTACATTTTCCTTAGATTCTGCAGGTCATTTATTATTTTTATCTCGTTGTCTGTTAAGTCGGTAAACAAATCTCGGTATGCCCGATTAAAATAATCTTCTAACGCAATAATCATGTCATGTCGTGGATACTTCTTACCATTCTCCCAATAGGATATCGTAGAATAATTGACTCCCAAATCTTCAGCTAATTGATAAATAGAAATATCCTTTTCAATCCGATATTTTTTTAGACGTTTTGGTTTGTAATTTGTTTTTTCCAAGATATTAGCTCCTTAACAAAAGATATTCACTCGACCTTCTGACAAACTTTTCAATTTCTTCTTTAAATTTACATAATTCGCCTTAGATCTTCAAGCTACACGATGTAGTAGCTGAGGATGCTTGTTTACGATTGATATGTACCGTTCTTCAGGTGTCGACTTAATAAATTCAGCGAATTCATCCTGTACCTCGCTAAGGCTAATCTCCATCATTTTGCGGGTCATCGTTTCCAATTGCGAGTAGTTGTGGTACATCACCTTTTCAGAATCCTCGTCGCCGACGACCAATTGGCAATCTTCTAAACATGTGTAAGAGTATTTCGATGGCTCCATTTGCTTTTGGTCATTCATGATCGGTATCGCTTGTTCTTCCGTAAAGAAATTTGCGGTTACCTCTTTGCCTGCTTCATCGACAAAAAACTGCCGAACGCAGCCCTTTAAACCGAAATAACATTTAATAGATGGAAGATCTCCTTGTTTAAGAAGGGCTGCTCCTTTTTGATATTCTTTGATTTTGATAGCCTCGGAGATCTTCTGTTTCTCTGCATCGCTTAGGGAGGTAAATTCAGTCATATATTTTAACAGAATTTCCTTCATGAATTGGTCCCTCTCAGATCGTTTATTTTTATATTACCATTTTTATCCACCTAAGGAAATGGCTAGATCATAACGACTGGTTGATTCTGCTTAATCTACATTGTTTGGTGTGATCTAGCTAGTTATCTCTAACGATAGGCTGGTCTGCTACAGAAGAACTTACTGTATTGGAGGAACTTACGCCATTAACCGTATTGACTTGAACGCCCGTATTATCCCCACCTGAACCTGTTGTGGTCTTTATTGAACTTTTTGGAGAGATAAACACTGCCCCGCCAAAATTAACCACTCCGCCAGTAATAGTACCAATATCCACTGCAGGAACTGACATAAACAAACATCCTTTTCGTTTAATTTCCAGATACTTAGTATATGCCAGATATTCAGGATTTTGTTCCACTGTTTACCCAATCTAATCCTGAAGGAACATGATTTTTAATAAAATAAACCCATGACTCAATATAAGGAACATCCACATTGTATTCATCCACCAAAGGACGAATCATGCCCAGTGGTTTATTTAAAAGATGATCAAAATCAAGCGAAAAACGATGATGCGCCGGTTGAAAATGGTCAGTGAAGTTATGAATAATTGCTAATGTCTTCCCATACATATAGCTAATTTCTTGATTTAATTTCGGGCGGTCTCCAGGTGCAAACGTAAAAAGGGTTATGTATCGCACTGCTTCGGGTGCATTTACCTCAACTGCCAATTGTCCTTCGATGCTTTTTATTGGTGCAGAAACAGCCATTCCTTTTTCAAAAAGAAACGTTAAGACATCAAGTTCAAAATAAATATCGGACTGACTCCTCCAATTGGAGCGATACACTCGAAGAATATACTTCCCCCTGTCTGTTTCAACACTGTAGGTATCATTCATTCCTCTCACAAGGAGTCTGCACAGCTTCACCTGACCGACTTCATAATTCCTTGAAACAAAATTATCTAGATAATTACTTGATAGTAAACTGTGGGATACTAGAGAACTATTGTTCATGAACTTACTTCTCTCCTTAATTTATAAAAACCGCGAGAACCCTTACAACTGTCACTTTTAATATCTTATCAATAAAATGAAATGACAGGATTATATTTGAATCCAACTATTTAATACTTTTTGGATTGGCCGAAAGATAAAATAACAACAGTATCCTACGAAACCACCGAACGTATTGGTGATTAAGTCGGTAACATCAAAGATTCTCGAAGTGGGACTGCCCCACCATGCATTTAGTAATTGGAAGCCTTCAATCCCTAAACTAAACAGCAAGGACATGGCAATTGTACTTATTACGCCCCGTTTCTTGATTATGGGATATAGAAACCCAAAAGGCATCATCATAATCATGTTTAGAACGATGCCTCTAATGGCCCCATCGTAACCCATTCTCAAATCACGAAACGGAGTGAAATTGCCTTCCCCCAAAATAATTCGATTGATTCCCCCGGTAGGAAGGGAAAAAGGCATGATGGTAACAAATAAAACCATCACGATATAAACGTACATCAGTGTCTTGATTATAAATTCATGTTTGGGTCCCCTTTTCCACCTTTTATAAAAATACAAAAAATAAAATAACCCCAACAAAACAAAATTGATTAAGTAGTCCAATTTAAGCCCCCCTAGTTATTTCCTTACCGAAAAATTTCATTCAGTAATTAGACGAAGGGAATGCATAATTGTTCCAATTTTAATTCAATCGTTTTCAATTTTTTGTACTTTATCTGTTATGTCCTCGCTTCCGTTTACCATAACTTTTTCGATAAGCGTTGGACGAAACCCGGTTTCTCGTTTTATTTCTTGTATGTATTGATGTGCCACCCCCGGAATATCACTTTTCCTCCTTGCTGTGAACGATCCACCAGAGAACATGCCTGTTCCATCAATCTTCAGGTGGACATCTACGTTAAACTTCATAAACATCACCTCTTTTTTATTATAGAACATACGTTTGATTTATAGGCGAAAAAATAACTCCCTTAGATGGAAGATTTTTTGCACATAAAAATTGTCAGGCACCTTCCTATTTCTCAGAAAGTGCCTGACAATTGATTACTATTAAATACTTGTTTCCAGTCTTTATGTTAAAGCAATCCGCTCTTTTGTGACCGTTGCTAAGATTCCCTCGATAAAGGCATGTGTTGTATTAATGATTTCATCCTTATCATGATCCATCGAGGCAACATGGTATGAGTTATGAAGTGTCACTACTTTTTTCTGAGTCGATCCAATATGTTCAAAAATATAATCTGTGCATTCTGGCGGCACGACATGATCCACTTTTGATTTAAAGCAAAGAACAGGCTGTGAGATGGTTGGAATGATTTCAGGTGTTTTTTTCATAAGCGCTTGAATTTCATGAATCGCATGCAGCGGAACTTTGGCGTAGGTTATTTCATCAACACCTTCTAAACGTATATCCGGTGAGCCTTCCGGGAGAAATCTGGGACTTGTTTTACCAACCAAATACTCATAATCTGGAATGCTTAACGCAGCATTAATCGTGATGACACCATCTATGTTTTCATATTTATTTGCCAGCCAAAGTGCTAAAGCCCCGCCCATCGATTGCCCCATGACAACAATCGTTGAGCACCTCTCCTTTAAGAACTGATATCCCGTTTCAAGGTCAGAAATCCAGCCATAATGAGTAGCATTCTCCAAGTCATAATAATGTGTCCCATGGCCTGTTAATCTTGGAGCAAAAACGGTATAACCCCATTGTGATAACTTTACTCCCAAGTATTTTACACTTTGAGGCGTTCCCACAAATCCATGAGAGAGTAAGATGCCGATGTTATTTCCCTTTATAAAAAACGATTCTGCACCGTCCAATACCGGATATCTTTCTTTCATCAATCGTTACCCCCTTAATAAAAGTTCCCGCGTTCATTCTTATTACACGGATTATAATCCATATTATTCCTACCTGTCAACTAGGTTTTTAGAGGCTAACATTTTTACTCTTCTCGATACAATAACAAAACCTCAAACTCATGCCCGAATTTGAGGTTAGTTATTGTGCCCCGGCTAAACCGATTTATCTAGGATCATTTCTTGTAAATAATTAGAGCTGTATATCTTGAATCCGGATAAACTCCATATTCCGTATGAGTGCTAATATCAAGAGGCGTAGTATTGTATTTTATATCTATTAACTTACCGTCCGCTAAGGAGCCCAGAAACTCATTCACTTTACCAATTAATTCTTCGAAATCTATACTTTGGATACCTTTTACCTCGTACATCGAATTCTCCTTTCCCTTTATCTTAAATTTATTATATTAACGCTATGTGAAATCATTTGTGTAAGGAATTATTTGTATAAAAGATGTAGAAACGTTCATATAAAGTGAGGAAAAATGAAGATTTATAACGTTAAGTACTAATGACAGCGGTTGGGAAGGTCTACTCTAATGTATGGACAAATAAAATATGTAATACCAACCCCCGCGAAATTAGAACTCTCCATTACCATAACACAGTTCCTATTTTTTATCAAAATATTATATTTTAACATCAACCTTCATTAACTGTCAAAGGTTTTATTTCATTACTATAATCAGGAATTGAAGAGATGTTTTTCCATACCCTCTATAAGTTCCAAGAAGTGATTGACTGAAATGCCAAATAATGACATAATATTTTTCATATGCGTTTATCCTAAACTACTAGATTGATGGTGTTAACTGAATGGATTTTATTAAAGTGGAAAAGGGCAAGAACAGTTGGAAAAGGTATTTGTCTTCATTTTTATTAATGCTGGTATTTATTTTTCTCGCAGGTATTCCTTATGCAATTATTGGGGAGTTCATTGTTGGAACTGATAATAACCCTAATACCTATTATGACTTTGAGAAACAGGAATATATCGGGATCAATTCCTTACTTAATTTCGTATTAATGAATTCCACCTTTATCATCTGGATTTTGGGTATTTTTGTTGCGATTCGTTTCATCCATAAGCGCAAGTTCAAGACGCTGATTACACCAAATCGGAATATTGACTGGAAGAAAATTAGCTTCGGCTTTATCGTGTTTTTTATCATCCTGGCTATCACTACCATAATGGATGCCATTTTAAACCCTGGGGATTATTCTTTCAACGATATTAAAATTTCAGATTTTCTAATCTTATTTGTGCTCGTGTTAGTTCTCACGCCGATTCAAACGACCTGTGAAGAGGTATTCTTCAGGGGATATCTGATGCAGCTAATTGGAAAGTGGATTCGGAATCCTTTTCTTTTATCACTGATTGCAGGTGGCATTTTCGGCTCACTGCATTTTGTTAATCCTGAAATGAGTTACTCTCCCATCTTGGTTGGAGCGGATTATGTTTTAATGGGCTTCGTTTGGTGTTATATTTCCGCAAAAACAAACAGCATCGAATTGTCGATTGGGGCCCATGCCGCTAATAATATGCTCATTGGCTGGTTTCTCACAATGGACAACTCCGCCTTTGGCAGCATCCCATCCTTATTTGTCGTCAAGGACATCGACCCTGCAGCTTCCCTTATGTGGTCAGCTATTTCAATGGGTATTTTTATGTATATTTCTTTAAGAAAATACAAATTCACCAGAATAAACTAAAGTCGCCACGGGTCGCCACAGGGACGGTTCTAGTGGCGCCGTGGCGCCACCAGAAGCAGGAAATTTGACTATGGATGTCGAATTACTTGTACAAAAACTTTAAAACTTCCTGCTTACTCAGGCAATCAAAAATTTTGCGATAATTCCTTAGAAGTAATTCCTTTAGATTAAAATTCCGTTTACTTATAAAGTGCTTCGAAACTTGAGCAAAACTTCCGATTGCCTATATTAGAACCGTCCCCGTGGTCCCCCAATAATTTAAAACTTTATCAATATACCTGTTTTATCATCTTGAAGCAGGTTGTTTGATAGTTCGTATTCTACTAAATCTGTTGCATATTGAGGTAACCCGTGGTCTCTAATCATGTTAAACATGTCTTCCCAGTTCCTGCCCTTTGGAAAAAGTCCGTCCGAAATAAGCAGTATCTCACTATATTCTTCTCTCGGCAGCATTCCAACATGCAAAAAATTCTCTGCTGCGGGGTCACCGTTTAAAACGCCATACCCATTCTCCTGGTTTGCTAAAGAACGGTTATAAATCATTGCATTTTTGGGGGCTCCATAGAAATCTCCATTAGGGAGGTCTTTCCCTTCCCGTCTTTCTTTCTCTCTTTGCAGCATCGCTCTTTTGGATATCCCGGATACCATGTCCTCTGTTAATCTTTTAAATTCTCCCGATTTTGTCGATGCAAAGATCATGCAATCTCCAATTTGGGCTAAATGGATAGACTTACCATCGACTATTACCATCGCCAAACAGGTGCACCACAATTCTTCTTTCTTCGTTAGGTCTATGTTATGATTCTTCATTTCTTCTAAAAGTAAGGAGTTTGCCTCAGAGATTCTGGATTGAAGCGGAAGCGAACTGCTATTTTTAATTGCATTTCCTACAATTCTTGAAGCCAAAACGGCACCGTTACGTCCTTCTTGATCAACAAAATCAGAGATGGGAGTGGCCCCATCCAATACAGCGAATAGTCCCTTTTTTTCATCACAGATGTAATAATCCTCACAAATACTTTTCCTATCGCTTTTCAGCTGAAATGTTTGAATCTTCAAAAAATCCCTCCCGAGACCCCTACGTTTTTTTAACCCGCTAAGAATTAGAACTATACTGCTCTATCCGGTAGAAGGTTACAACAAACCGACCAATTGAAGTCCATGAAGAATCCCATTATCCCCAACTGATTTTGTCACATATTTTGCGACTTTCTTTACCACTTCCTCCGCATTCCCCATGGCGACGCTATTCTTTACTGCTGAGAGCATTTCAATATCGTTCAGTCCATCGCCAAACGCATAGAGATGCTCCTCGGAAAACCCAAGTGTTTTCGCTATCTCGTTGATTCCATTGGCCTTTGAACCTCCCTTAGGAACGACATCCATTGCAACAGGATGCCATCTGACAAAATCAAAATCGTGGAATTCCTCTTGGTACTGCTTTTCTTCTCCTTCACTGCAAAAAAGTTGAGCTTGGTACAACTCACGACCCTTATAATAGTGCGGATCATAGGCAGGAAGACTTTTTGACTTAAAAAACTCAAAGCTTTCCTTAATGTAACTGTGTTCTGGAACGTTTGCTTTCATGTCCTCGTGGTCCATATAGACAACCGGGTGATTCCGCTCAAGAGCTGTACTGGTTAATTTTTCTATAGATGAAATTTTTAATGGATTTGTGTACAGGACTTCTCCTTCCAACACCACGTATGACCCGTTATAGCCAATATAGGTATGGATATCCAATTCTTCACGCAAATCCTCAAACATAAACGGAGCGCGGCCTGTTGCAATGGCTACGACGTGCCCCATCTCTTTTAGTGTAAAAATAGCTTCTTTTGTGGATATCGGCAATTTCTTATCATGATCCAACAAGGTGCCGTCAATATCAAAAAATATCACGCTTTTGTTTTTCATGTCGCTCCAACTTTCCCAAATAATGCAGTACTGCTCCGTTCATTCTGTAAAAAGGGATTGAGAAAGGGTTTCCATTTAACTAAAAAATCGGAAAGGAAAAAATAGCCAAGCATCATCAACATACAACACCATGACCACGCCTGTTGCAATCCCAAGTAATAGAAAAAGTGCAGCCTGAATTTTGTTTTTTATTAGATTTAAAGTATATCCAATTGCTAACAATAATGGAATAAAAACGAGTCCAATCGTAAGCTGTCCAATACTAAAGCCCGCAATAAAACTGAATATATAGGCTGCTAGAGCAGCAACCCAATATAGCTTACGATTTCCTTTAGCTGCTAGAACCATAGAGACAACGGTTACAAAAAGGGCGATCAACAGAATAAAGGTAAAAATCAGTAATCCCTCCCATTAATGATTACCTAATTTTACCACGGGTTATAGAACCTGTTAATCAATAATTAATTTTATTCTCTTTTGCACTGGGTTATCTCCCACACCAATAAAAGGCCTTCATTTCCTACTATCCACTATACCAAAAAAAACGCCAGATGGCGTTTTTTCAACATTATTCTTGATCGTTTCTATTACGAGCGTTACCTGTCAAATTGTTTACCGCATTTTTCGTTGCATCGACTGTTTTCATCGCAATATTCTCAGTCGCTTCTAACGCATTATGCACAGTTTCAAAGGCAGACCCTGCTGTGTTTTTAATGCCTTCTGCAATTCCTTCATTATTCTTTCTTTGATTTGCCATTTAGTGTCACCTCCTAAACAGCAATAGAATATGTATTTTAGAATTAATTATTCATTCCATTATTTATACCAATCTGCCCGTTCCATATTAGGAAATGGAATAGCTGTATCCACCTCTCCATCCACTATCTTAATAGGAATGTCCGCACCACTTAACCACTTTAAAAATGGGAATACAGTTGGTTCTTGGTCGCCGCCTAAGGCAAACCAGGCTTCCAACTCTTTTGGAAAATAAGCAGAGGTATGAATGGTTCCGGCCCAGCTGCCATAAAGCTTGGAAAACACACCTTGATTACTGTCATTTAAGAGCCTGAAGGCTTGATGTCCGTTCAATCCAACTGCCTGGTTTTCTTCGACAATTTGCATTCGCTTATTCGAATCATCGAGTACATGCCGATTTTCTTCGGTCAGTATTTTAAAATGATTGGTGCAGGCATAGCCTTGTCGGACCTCTACTCTTCTTGGTGATGTTTCCACAATTCTCGGCGCTTCACACGTTTGATCAAATAGTGTATACGCAAAGGAACCACGGTGCGGAATCTCCTTCAGCAGTTCAACCGCTTCCTCTGTGTTCGCGCAGCGCTCAAGGATAAGCCTGCCGATCATATGGCAGATAAATCCGTCCCCTGGGCGTTTGCGGTTCATGAAGGTGTACCCCATTGCTAGACCCTTTTCGTTCATTCCGTCACTTCGGCCGGTAATTTTCTGGCTTACACCTGTTACTGCATAGCCTCCGTCTGTTGGCTGGTAGATTACATAGCGGCCATCATAGGTTTTTGGATGATAATCATAATTACGGATCATATAATTATCCCCTACATAGATGGAACAGCCAGAAGGATTCATTTTAACTCTGTAACCACCGAACTCGAGCAGGACTCTTTCCATCGGCCAACCTAGGGCATCCCGGAATCCGAGAAATTCCTCCCAAATAAGCGGAGACCACTTTTCAAAGATTGTTTTCGTTTCTTCGATATCAATCCGAAACTGGGGCTTCCGTACTTTCCATTGACGCTCACGATTTTCCACCAGACTGGAATTCTTGAGCTGTTCTCCCTGTTTATAGCCAAAATCATAATGGTTTCCGCGAAATTGCACGACATCCGCAAAGACTTTTTTCATGATGAACGCCTCCATATGCTGTCATACTAATAGGATACCGGGAATGGATGTAGAAATAAAGAAAACCCATATAGTCTCCTGCAATTTAAAAATTTCAACTTGATGGTCGTTTACACGATATTTTTAAAAGCCTTGAAGCTCAGATAAGTAATATGTCCACACCAGTAATAGAAATAATCATAATTTATTGTAGGAATGACGGGATGAAAGGAAGAGAACACTGCTATGGAGCTTCACGGAGACCAAAAGCGACCGAAGGATCATGTGGACCCATTTACAAGTCTAATGTTTGGGATAAATAGAGGAGATGATCAGGAGGAAGAAAGTACTGAGGAATCACCCCTCAGCGAAACAGAACGTTCTGATGAACCCCAATGGGACCCATGGCTTTTTGGCAAAACAGAGGATCACAAACACACCCCCTCCAATCAAATCGAAAACCTACTTGACCAAGTAGACTTATTTTTGCTGATGGAAACGGTCGATGAAGCTATCAAAACATATAAAATGTATCAACCCATCTTTCAGGAAATTACTCCTTTTTTTAAGAAGTTCTTGAAGAAAGGTTGAGCAGCAGGGCGGTCCTATGAACAAAACAGAGAGACCGCCCTTTTTTGTTCCAAGAAAAAAACTTGGTCAAGGATGCCAAGTTTTCAGCTAAAATAACTATTATTCTTCATCAAACCATAATGGGTCTTTGTTATCAATATCGCCATTATAATTGATTAGAATTTCATCTCCTGCTTTTATATCCTTGTATGCATAGAAATCAAATGTATGATTATCAAAATTAATCTCATAATTTGCATTAGGTTCATAAGAATGGTTAAACAACATTCCATAACCAAGAAGAATAGCAGAATGATTAATCCCATACTCAAAAGCATAATCAGCAAGTAAGGTTTTCTCTATGTGTTGATGTTGTTCGTTTGGATAAGCAATGACAGGCGCTTCGTGGATAAGCTCCCCTTTTTTGATATCACATGTAGCAAATACCCCTCTATTAAATTCTCCATCACTTAATGAAGATGTTTTTACCTCAATCATGTTGTACACCTACTCACTTTGATAATATTCTTTCTTACTGTAACATTAATTTGAACATTATGCTCTCTTTTCATTAGAGAGATTTTCAAATGATTGATACTTATATAAAGTATTATTTTCTGGCAAACAAAGGATTACACAGCTTGATCACTTGGATGGACAAGTTTAAACTGTAGTTCCCATAATGCAGAAGTTGATCAAGGAAATGGTTCAATTCCTCCTGGGTTGCCACTTTTATTTTTAAATGATAACAGCCCTTACCCGAAATTCGGTGCGCTTCGACTACTTCCTTGCGATCCTGTATAAAACGGACAAATGCTTCATGATTGGCTGATTTCATATGAACGATGGCAAACGCCGTAAAGACGAGCCCTAATTTCATTTCATCAATGATAAGTGAATAAGCTTTAATAATCCCGCTTTCCTCCAGTTTTTTAATCCTGTTTCCTACTGCCTGTCCCGTCATATGAATTTGTTGCCCTAGGTCTTTCCATTGAATCCGCGAATTTTCGGTAAGCAACCGGAGGATCTGAAAATCGATGTGATCAAGTTCCATAATAATATCCTTTCACTGTGAAATGATTTCGCCTAAAAGACTTTCATTAACCTATCGATAAAAATCAAGATATTCTCTATCGTTTAATTATAAACAATTTATTGAATGAGGTGGAAAAAATGAGTACTGCGTTAATCCTTATTGATATTCAAAATGACTATTTCCCAAACGGAAAAATGGAATTAAGCAATCCATTAAAAGCTGCCGCCAATGCTGGTAAAGTACTAAGCTGGTTTAGACAGCAAAAAAGTCCCATCTTTCACATCCAGCATATCGCAACTAGAGAAGATGCCGGTTTCTTTTTGCCAAATACAGAGGGAGTGAAAATAAACGAAGCAGTGTTACCATTGGAAAATGAAAGGATTATCATCAAACATACACCTAACAGTTTCTTCAAGACCGAATTAGAAAGGGAATTAAAAGCAATCGGTGCTACCAAACTTTTCATTGTCGGAATGATGACTCATATGTGTGTGGATGCCACAGTGAGAGCCGCCAAGGAGCTAGGCTTTGATACTACCCTGATTGAGGACGCCTGTACAACAAGGGATTTAACTTACAACGGCCATGTTGTGCCTGCCGAACAGGTTCATTATGCCTTTATTAGCGCTCTTAACGGAATATATGCCAACATCATTTCGACAGAGGATTTTCTGGAGCAGAACAACTAATGAAAATCAAAAGGGAGACTGTTTGAAAACAATCTCCCTTTTACCATTTTATAACCCAAAAATACTATCAAGAACATCTAAAGGGGTTTCATATTTAAAGCCAAAATCCCTCCCTGTATAATAAAACACGGGATTTCTAAGGTCATTTGCCAATGATTTTTCTCTTCCTATTTCTTTTTCAAGCTGCTCCAAATCATCCATTTTGCCCTTAACACTTGGGTTCGCTTCGCCGATGAATTTCACGGTCACTGAGGCAATTTGTTCTTTCCCTCTCATGATAAAAATATCACGGCCGCCATCGGAAAAGGCTTTTAAATGAAGAGTATCAAAAGAAACTCTTACCTTGTCGTCCTTTTTTCGAATTACAAAGCCTCTTTCGCGAAAATAATCCTCAAAGCCATTCAGAAATTCCTGAACTCTCCTATGTAACTCTGGTTCCACGTTTGTTTGAAATAACTCTCGATTAAGATCTTTTAAATGATTTAATTCCATTTTTAACTTTTCGATTTCTACACTACTCATGTTCAATCTCCCCGTTTCGTTCATTCCAAATCTATTTTATCGCGAAAACACCTTTACCGCCATCGTGCCAACACATACCGAATAAACTCAACTTTAAACTTATAAATATCACAATCTTGAATATTCCGGAAACAGAATTATTTACCCATGTAGTTAAATAATGGTAAAATAGTCTCAAATTGGGTTTAGGGGGAGTAAAATGGATTATCCTGCGATAGAACTACAGGACATACATAAATGCTATGGGGATACAATAGCTGTGAATGGGATTTCCTTGAAAGTGAATAAAGGAGAAGTCATGGGCATCATTGGGGCGAATGGTGCCGGTAAAACGACGACTCTGGAAATGATGATGGGTCTGCGAAGTCCTGATTCTGGGACGGTAAAGATTCTGGGGATGGATTTGAAAGAATATGCCACTGAAATCAAAAAGCGGATTGGAATTCAGCTCCAGCAAACGTCTTTATACGACCGGATTAAAGTGAAAGAAGCATTGGAATTATTCAGTTCCTATTATGATAGAAAAAGAGATTTACAGGAGATTATTGAGACCTTAGGGCTTACACCTTATTTGAATAAGTATGTGAAAAATCTTTCTGGCGGCTGGCAGCAGCGGACCTCACTCGCGCTGGCCCTCGTCAATGATCCGGACATTATTTTTCTCGATGAACCAACCACCGGGTTGGATCCGCAGGCGCGGCTGGAATTGTGGGCCTGCATCAACCGCTTTCGTCAGGAAGGGAAGACCATTTTATTATCTACTCATTATATGGATGAGGCGCAAAAGCATTGTGATCGGATTGCGATTATTAAAAAAGGAAAGCTCGTTGCCTGTGATCGTCCGAACAACTTAATTTCTTCGCTGCTCAGTGAAACAGGTACGATGGAAGATGTTTATTTACAAGTAGCAGTGGATGTTTAAGGAGAACTGATGATGAATTCAATATTGACGCATACCAAAATGGAATTGAAGTTGTTTTTCCGCGAAACTTTGGCTTTACTGTTTACGTTTATTGTGCCAGCCGTCTGTTTTGTTGTATTTGGGCTGATGTTTAAATCAAATACCTATGAAGGCGGATTGGATTATTTTCAAGCTTATATCCCGGCGATGATTTCAATCATCATTTTTACGACCGCATTTTTTTCGATGGGTCTGCAGGTGGTAATTGATCGCGAAAAAGGCGTGTATAAGCGGTTAATGGGTACCCCGTTGCACCAAAATGCCATTTTTACTGCGACGATTGTCAAAGGGTTTCTCGCCATTTATGTCGGTGCAATTGAGATTCTGCTGATTGCTAAGCTTTATTTCGGAGCAGATTTAACGCAGCATCCGTTACAATTCTTTCTTGCGTTAACCTTTTGCTCGGTGTCATTTTTTTCGATTGGCTTTATTGTTTCAAGTCTAGCGAAGCGGATGCAAACGGCATTGGGCATTGCAATGATTGCCATGTATCCAATGTTCTTTCTTTCGGGTGCCACCCTCCCCTTGGAACAGCTGCCTGACATTTTGCAAAAAATGGCCGTTGCTGTCCCGTTAACCTATGTAGTGAATGTATTGCGCGATGGCTGGAATGGAACGCTATTCACATCGGGAGCAGTCATTGATATCATTGTGCTCGCGGGAATCTTGGTCGTCTCTACCTTGATAGGAACAAAATTTTTCCGTTGGACGAATTAGAGTACGAAAAAACATCAGGCACCACTCCTTTATTGGAAGGTGCCTGGCACTTTTTCTACCGTATTTTTTTGAGAATTCGGTAATGACCTTTCCCTTGACGGTAGCCAAGGCTTCTATTTACAGATTGCATCGGGACGTTCGTTGCTTCTGAATCAGTTGTCATCGTATGTGCGCCTTCTTTCATTGCTTCACGAATCGATCGTAGTTTTAACGCTTTTGCGATGCCGCGGCCGCGATATTCTTTTCTAACACCTGTGTAGTTCGTATAAATGACACCCTCAGTTTCGGTGCTGTATAGATGTGTCACTCCCACAAAAGTGTCCCCCTCCATCGCGATGAAAACCCAATCATTGCGAGAAGCACCCTCTGGAAAAAACTCGTTTCGCCACTGCGCAAACGGAGGGAGGCTTCCGTATTGACCAGGATTGTGTTTTGATGTCTCGACACACAATTCGTATAATTTCTGTTCTGATTCCTCCCCTGGCAGGTCCGCTAACGTAACAAACTGAATATCAGACGCTCCCACTTGTTCAATAAAACCTTCATATTTAGCAGGATCAAATTGCTTAACATCCAATTCTAATTCAAACACATGAGCATCTACCGTAAATCCACGCTTCTGAACAAAAGGAAGCGAGCCGTCTATCCAATCCATGACGATCGACGATAATACAGAGGCTTGCTGTTCAGTTGCCCACTTTACAAGATGTGTTACAATCATCTCCCCTACACCTTGCCCGCGAAAGTCAGGGTGAACGCAGAATTCACTTCCGACCTGACCAGGTTCCACCCATGGAGCACGAAAAGCAGCACCATATCCAATGATTTGTCCAGCTTCGGTCTGTGCTACCACTCTCGTTCTTCCGTACCCAACTAATAAGTCATTTTCATTTAGTTTCAAATTATTTGTGGCCGGGATTTGCCGGTCCTCTTCTTCAAGAGCTTGAGCCGTTGTGGATTCCGGTTCAATTAGGTTCATCAATTCTGCAAGCTTCTCATAATCTTCTGGTATTTTAATATCTCGCAGTTTGGCGGTGCTAAGAACTTTAATAGATTTATTTAAAGACATGTATTTTTTTACCCCCAACATTAAATTGGTAAAACGACTAATAATATCCAATACTTGCATTATACTAAAAAACTCCACGTTCAAACATAGGAAACACTGTATTATCCTACCAGATAAGTAAAAATAGAATGATAGATATTAATGGGTTTCATAGATTGAGTTAATTTGTGGTAAGAATTGGAAAAATGATTTCTTTTTTCTACAGACGTGATTGCCGGAGCCATCCTGGGAATTTCCGCGGGAAGTTTTTCTTATTTTTTATTATGCTTGTGACAGATTATCGCTCAAAATAGGAGCATCCACCTAGAAAACGCAGGGAAAATGGGTGCACGTTTCATCCTTTGTCCTATAAGTACAGGTCCTTGGATACACAGTGTCAGATGGTATCAGGTTAATGGTAATTCTTTTATGTTTAATGATTCAAATTATGTTGTTATAATGGTGGCTATGAAGTACTAGGAGGAACACCCATGACAACTTTTGAAAAATTAAAACCTATTATCTCCGACCAACTCGGTGTCAAAATGGAGAATGTCACGCTCGACGCATCGTTCAAGGACGACTTAGAAGCTGATTCCCTTGATATGGTTGATCTGACAATGGAAATTGAAGATGAATTTGCGATTGAAATTGGCGACAAAGTAGCAGCGACCCTGCAAACGGTCGGAGATGTCGTACGGTTTATTGAAAGCCGTTAAATGCACGAATGGGGTCAATCCCCCGATACTTCTAGACATTATGTATCGGAGGATGGACCCCATACCATTTAGGAGACAAAAATATGAACGAATCCAATTAGAAGGGCCATAACGATTAAAATAGAATGGGTGGTTCTAAGAGCTTTCGCTTTTTTATTTTTCATTAATACTGCACCGACGATACCGGCAATGGCCAAAAAGGCAACTGCCCCTAGTCCAAGTATCCCTTCACTTTCCAGCTCCCCTTCGCTTAGGTACATGGTGATTCCATGTAAAGTCCCTAAGACCAACGCCAATATGCCAAAAATAAAGTGGTATTTTCCAAAAAACTTGGAAATAGAAATAAACATTTGTTTGGCATCCGGAAAATTTGTTATGACTACCTTGAGCGATCTTCGAAGCGGAAATAGGATCCCTGAAGTCCCCATAGCCACTACGGTTCCCCAACCAACTGTTTTCCCAATGTCCTCATACGGTCTATCTTCCTCCTCGTCATGGTCACCTTTATGGTAATGTTCATATTTCTCGTCATCATGATCTGCAGAGACTAGTGTGCTTCCAGGGATTGCATAATGAAGGACAAAAACAATCAAAAATGCCATACATAACATGTATATATGCTTCATAAAAAAATCTCCTTATTCCTTTATTTAACTTTAGTGTAGTCTTTCTATATGAAAAGTGTCTGAAAAATTCATTAAATTTTGGCCCTGTTAAACCCTTAATGTTGATTTCCCTGTGTTTGAGTAATAAGCGGAGAAATTCCGTTTAAATTGGGAAATACCCATATTTCCCTAAAAATAACGGAAGTTTTTCCGGTTATATCATCCAAGTCATTGGATTTTGTCCTATTTTGAGTATTTAACCGGAATTTTGAGACCGTCGATTAAGTTGTAGTTTAGTCGCCTTCTAAGCCCTATTTCACATACTTTGTGAATTTTATTGAGTTTTTTCACAATCTTTCATGATTTTTTTGGTCTTTTCGCGTTCCAAGGCCTTCTGTTTTTCCTAATTTCCCTAATTTGGGCAAACGGGGGCCATCACCCGATTTTCGCATTTTTTGTAACGGTAAAAGGGCTTGATGGGTTCGGCTAATTTCTTTACCATAATTTTTAAATTGATGACCATGGCCGTCAATTTGGACGCAATCCTTAATGGTTCCCTTCCTCGTGTTCTTGGCTTCCTGAGTCCATGATGGTTGGCAGCTTCATGATTCGTCCTTTCCACATCATACCTGGCCCTTAATGCATGCTTTCCAGCTTCGGTTTGGTTAAAGGACTTCGCTTGTTCCATGAGTTCATAATAATCACTGATAAAGATAGACCGGCCGTCTTTATTCGTCGTACATTGTTCAAACAACGGGCAGGCTTTACACGTTTCTCCGAATTTAAATTGATACCCTTGCGCCTTGTTATTTCGTACTTTTTTAGAAGTCGAGTTCCCCAGCGGACAAGTGACTTCATCCAATTCAGTGTCATAGACAAACCAATCGTTTTCCAACAATCCCGTTGGATTTGTACTTCTTTGTATGGGGGCGCTCAGTAAGATCTGCATCTCTGTTATTTTCTGGCGATTTTCACCTGTACCATAAGCCGTGTCACCGATGACATGTTTCGGTGCCACACCATGGCGATTAATCATTTCCTCCACCATCGGGACAAGACGGTCCCCATCCCATTCGTTGCCTGGAATGGGTTCCGCATTTAAGATTAATCCGTGCTCCCTTGACTCCAAGACTTGGATTTTATCTCCGGTAAACTTCTTTGATTTCGTTTTGTGTCCACTCCGGATTTCTGGATCATAGGCACTTCGGATACGGTCTTGTGGTTTTTCTTTTTTCGATAATTCTTGGTAGTGGAGTGGTTCCTGTCCAGTACCTTCAGGTTTATTTGAAACCATCGGTTTCGTGTTCTCTTGTAAAATTTGATAGAGGGTCGCTTGAAGCTCCAAACAACGAAGCTGCTGCTCCGCTTTTTTCCATGTCCAAAATAAGGGGTGTACCCTTTCACTTTCTAGCCAATGTAATAGGCTGTAGGCTTCCACCGCCAGGCGGCTAAATAATACCAATCGATCCTTTTCAGTTGTTCGATCTGATAGCCGTTTCAGGAAGCTTTTGAGGGGACAGTCCTGTAAAAGATGGGTATATAACTTCGGATATGTACGTTTGATGTGTTGGATAAGTTGAAGGATCCCTTGCTGGATTAAACGGTATGCCCCCACCTTGGCAATGTTGGCGTAGGTATGAAAAGAATCGATAAGCCAACGGTCATCTTCTTTCCCCCATAGCCCTTTCGCCAAAGCCTGGGAAAGAATATGATGATGGCACGCATCAAAAAGGTCAGAACCCATACGGTCTCGGTCGAGCCCCAAGGTACTATGATCGAATCCGTTAAAAGCTACAGGTACTCCGAAAAAACGTTTTAAATCCATACGATAAAGGATGGCCTCTTCCATTTCACGATCAGAGTAATTGTGATAGCGTTGAGCAAAATGAATCTTTAATTTTAATGAAGGGGCAAAAGGACGTTGCCCATTTGAGGAATATAAGGGCGCACAGAGTTCATCTGCAAAGGAAAAGTCAACCACTTGTTCCACTCGGCTCCAGAAAGGATGGGGAGGAACTGAAGCGAAGACTTCATAATCTGATAAGGTTAACTGGCCAAATGTTTTATATTGAATGTGCGCCATCACAATCACTCCATACATAAGATATATCTTAATTTTATCGTATATATGGAGTGGATGATAATAAAATAATAGAATTTAGAAAAGTATGTGAAAAAGGTGTTTGTCGTGAGTTAATCGACGGTCTCATTTTTCCGCTTATATCGGCTCATTAAGCCTCCCCTAGATACAATAACCGGAAATTCTCCGCCTATTAATCCTCATGCCTACACGAAAATCGACACTAAACTTAAACAGATCCTTAATTTTAAAAAAGAGCCCAATCCATTTTAGCGGATTGGGCTCTTGCTAGTTCCAATTTACCATATGGCGGCCGGCACCCATTCATCTAAGCTTTGCATGATAGGTACTTGAAGTTCGGTCATTTACATTTATTCTTTCGAATACAAACCTTTACAATGGCTTTTTCTACTACTTTCCAGAATACATCAACTGGGAGGGCTGTTGCAGAAAGTCCAGGACGTGTTCCTTTGTTTTGTAATTTTGGCGAACCCTCGCATAGGATATCAAACCAAACACCGGTTTCACTCCAAACAAAAAAGGGACGAAGCAAAGTTGCTCGTCCCTTTCCTATGTTTAATAGCTTGGAAAATGCGATTCGTGTATTTGTCCTGGTTCTTGTTTGGTCAATAATTCCTCTAAAGCCGCGAGTAATACTTTTCTTTGGGTTTCTTTGTCATGCGGCTTGCCCAAAGAGTGCCCAAATTCAAATCCAACTGGATGTATCGCACGAGGCGGTCTCATCAGACTTGATTGCGCTACATCCAAAGTGATTAGGGTTGTTGGAATCCCCTGAGATTCAATTCCACGCTGCACTGTAACTACAGTGCGATGACACAGGGGTCAGCCGGCTGTTAAGATGACGGCATCTGCTTTGGAGCGGACGACCTCTTTAACGAGTGCCGGGATGGTCTCGTTATTGATCTTATTTAATCTCATTGAGTAACCCATCATGGTCATGTGCTTTTCGGCAACTCCGCCAAGGTCCCCATCATCGACCATTTCCCTTAACCGATCAATCGGAAACACACAATTGATATCTTCTTTTGGATAATCTGTATTATAATGCTCTTTCGGTGCTGCATGCGTAACCGTTAAATCCTTAGCATCAACATCTCCCGGAATAATTCGGAACGTAGCGTCCCCTTCTGCTGGATTGGTGTTAAATGGTTCCTGATCCTTCAGGTGAACACCAGATGTCGAAACAATCATAATCGTCATTTCATGCAGCGGCTTTGTAACGGGTGTATATGGTATGGCTTTCCTTGACAGTTCCATACACAGCCACTCCTTTATCCTTCAGTTTTAAACCTTACAATTTACGCAACACATCAAATAATTCTTCATTATCCGGCTGTTCGCCAATAGGATGAACATCAATGTAGCGGACGATTCCTTCTTTATCAATCAGGAAGAGAGCGCGTTCTGATGCACCATATGCTGGTTCATCCGGATTTTTACGAAGGACACCGTATTTTTCAGAAACTTCACCATGCGGATAGAAATCAGAACATAGCGGGTAAGAAATGCCGCCAATCGATCTTTGCCATGCATCGTGACTGTGGACACTATCAACGCTGATACCCAAGACCTGGGTATCAAACTCTTCAAAACGAGGAAGGTCATCCTCGTAAGAAGGCATTTGAGCGCCTCAGACCGGAGTCCAATCTAGAGGATAAAAGCATAGAAATACATTCTTGGAGCCACGGAACTCACTAAGTGACACCTTGCGACCACCATGGGCTTCCAATGTAAAATCAGGTGCTTGATCACCCAATTTTAACGTGCTTGTCTCAGAAGCACCTTGAGCCATATACAATTCCCCTTTCCAATCATTTTTTTCAAACAGTTTCAGTATCGACAATTACTTGCAAGAATATCCATGTTTTTTTGCGAAATCCATGGGACCATAGGGACGGTTCTAATATAGGCAATCGGAAGTTTTGCTCAAGTTTCGAAGCACTTTATAAGTAAACGGAATTTTAATCTAAAGGAATTACTTCTAAGGAATTATCGCAAAATTTTTGATTGCCTGAGTAAGCAGGAAGTTTTAAAGTTTTTGTACAAGTAATTCGACATCCATAGTCAAATTTCCTGCTTCTACTGGTTCCCGCCGGATCAAAACCATTCATTCCATCCTGACATAAAATGTAAAAAACTTTCTTAGCAGGTGATACCATGACCACAACCATTATTACCGGACCAACCAGTGCCATCTACTTAGGTGTCCCTTTACCCACGTTTGGGCCTTGGAATCAGTTCATTCACCACCATCCATATAGTGTTCATCTTGGGCATCACACATATCACTTGATCCCAATTCTTCACGGATATCCACCTGCATTCCCCTATTTGGGGCCATATGTGCCGTTCCGGGAGATGAGTTCAGCGGCCACTTTTAAGGTGGAGAACTTTTTTAACCGCTAATTCTTAACAAGTCCTTCAACGGGTAAAATAACTATCGCTCTTATACCGCTGGCTCCCTTCCCGGATCTTTGGCGGAAAAATAAAGCTCAATTTTTTTCCGTTGACACCCTTTCCAATCGATTACAGATAGAATCAAATAGACAACCATATCAGATTCGAGTATTATTGGAAATAATAGGTATTTATTTTGATGATCGGAGTGATCCAATTGATTAATCAGGTCGGGCAAATCATGGTATACGTAAACAACCAAGATGAGGCTGTGAGGTTTTGGACAGAAATAGTAGGATTTAGTGTCATTTCCGAGGAAGACAATGGTCAGGGGTTTAGATATATCGAAATCGCCCCATCAAAAGAAGCTGAAACAAGTATCATCCTTCATAACAAAGAATTCATTGCAAAAATGTCACCGGAATTAAACCTTGGTACCCCTTCTTTGATGTTTTTTACAAAAAATCTTGAACAACTGCATACCGATTTAACCAACAAAAATATTACCGTCGGAGAGATTGTGACCATGCCTTCCGGAAAGGTATTTAACTTTGCTGATTTTGAAGAAAATTACTTTGCTGTGATGGAGAAAAAATAACTTTTTAAGAGGTAGTTTCACATAAACCGCTATAATGAAGATATACCAACCATTATGGGGGATTAAAGTGGACGAGGAAAATCAGGATTTTAATCAGGATCAAGCCGATTTCGAAGCTTTATATATAGAAGAAGAAGCAAAAGAATGGGAAAAGGAAAAAGCAATCAGGAAAAAACGTAAGAAAATAGCCGCCAAATTGGTCAGTTCTCTGCTTGTGTTCGCCATGCTCATCAGCGGATTGAGCATGTGGATTGATGTCTATAATCTGCCAGCGATTCGTTTTGTTAAGACGTCCAATCAGCTTTCAAAGAACCCGGAAGTAAAGAAATACAAAAAGGCTGTTGTCACCGTGGAATGGGATGGTGTAAAAGGAACAGGCTTTAATGTCTCACCAGACGGGTTAATCGTCACCAACCATCATGTTGTGGAGAAATCAAATAACGTTAACGTGCATTTTCAAAACGGGGATTCTTTTTCCGGTAAAGTCATTGCAACACGGCCGGAATGGGACCTTGCCATCATCGACATAGAGGCAAAAAATCTTTCCATTCTGCCGATCGACACCGAAAAAGACTGGGAGAACGAAGCAGGCCAGAAAATCCTCTTCATCGGCAACCCATTAGCCTTTACGCAAATTGCCAACCAAGGCACATTTAAAAGTCCCGTCCTGGTAAAGGGCTGGGAGATTCCAGTCATGATGATTGAAGCCCCGATATATAAAGGAAATAGCGGCAGTCCGGTCATTAATCAGGATGGCAAGGTAATCGGGGTGATCTTTGCCACGCTGCAAAACCCTGAAATCGACACCAAAGAAATTATCGGTGCAGCCGTTCCCTCCTACTACATAGGTCAAATTCTTGATGACATGAATGATTAACGTTTTTCTAAAAAAGAACCCGCCCCCTGTGATTATTCATTAACACAGGAGACAGGTTCTTTTTTTTCTGCCGTCAATACTGGCAATATTATTTGTAAATCAATAACATCTACGCTTCTAGGAATAGCATCGCCGTTTGAACATAGATTCTTGAGGCTTCGACTAATTCTTTCATGTCGATGTATTCATTGATTTGGTGGGGAATGTGGCGGTCGCCTGCTCCCGTGGTGACGATTGGGATTCCTGCCATGTGCAGGAAGGTACCGTCTGTTGCACCTGGGACGCCGTTATAAATCGGCTCCTTGCCGCACACGGCCCGGTATGATTCCACACTAGCTTTAACAATCGGATCTTCCAGGCTCGTTTCAGTCCACGGCCGGCTTTCAATCACTTCAATACTTGCCTTAAAATCAGGGTCCTTGGCACCAAGCCGCGCCAATATGTTCTCCATATCAGTACGAAGCTGTTCATGTTCTTGGCCGGGAACGGTCCGGATGTCAAGAGTGCTGTAACAATGGTCGGGGATAACATTGATTTGCGGTTCACCTTTTTCAGGTCCTAAAATGATGGTTGGGGTAATGCTCGGCCAGCCTAGGTATTGGTGCTGCCCGACTCGCTCCTTCTCACGTTCCTCAAGGGCCATCAGTTCACAAATAATCTGCGCCATTCTTGTGTTCGGATTAATCCCGGTAAGCGGCATCGCCCCATGGGCCATCTTTCCGTATGTACGGACCACAGCCCGCATTGCTCCTTTTTGTGTGATGCAGATTTGATTTTCCTCGGGTTCGCAAATGATCGCTCCGTCGACGCCGTCTGCCCAGCCCCGTTTGATGAAGTGCTTGATACCAATCATCATCCCTTCTTCATCGCAAGGGACGCATAAAATGATTTTTCCACTCCATTTGATGTTGCTGCGTTTAATGGCATGAACGGCAGCAATCGCTGCTGACAGATTCCCTTTTGTATCATTGGTCCCTCGGCCAAACATACGGCCGCCCTCAATTACGGCCCCAAACGGATCATAACTCCAGGCATTTCTGTCCCCCTCGGTCACCACATCGGTATGTCCCTCAAATAGAATGGTTTTGCCTGGGCGGCCCGAGTCGAGAATTCCGATGACATTCGGTCGTCCCTTGACGACTTCCTCAATGTAAACCTCGAGCCCCAAGCCCTTCAGGTAATCGAAGACATATTGTGCCGCCCTGCTTTCATTTCCCAGCGGGTCCTGCGGGCGGTACACACTCGGTATCCGAACGAGGTCCTGCGTTAACTTAATGACTTCCTGTTCATCCACATAATTATATACAGCCAAACTTTACCCCTCCGTGTTATTGATTTTTCGGCAAATCTTTATAAGCGATGATGCCGGCAGCGGTTTCCGCCGATTTCACAGCGTTGACAATCGCCTCCGCCATCACCTTGGCCGCAAGTCCGCCAATGACATCAACAGGAACCCGTTCCCCGCCGGTAGCAGCAACAAAAATGGTGTCGCCATCAAACATCGTATGGGCTGGAAAAATGGTTCTCGCGTATCCGTCCTGAGCCATTTGCGCCACTTTTGTTGCCTCGGCCTTCGTTAATTGTGCATTGACCGCGACCACGCCAATGGTGGTATTCGACCCGGCTGGAATACTTGGCTGATAGTTTTGTTCAAGAAGCTTGATGCTGTCGAGCAGCTTCCCATCCTTGTAAGGTCCGGCGAGGATTTCTCCGGTGGCCGGGTCGCGAACGTCTCCTCCCGGATTTACCGCGACAACCGCCCCAATCACAACACCGTTTTCCAACTTAAGCGAGGCAGTGCCGAGACCGCCCTTCATACAATAACCTGGACCCGCCAGTTTTCCTGCGGTTGCGCCGCACCCAGCCCCGTAATTTCCGGTGTGAAACCTTCCTGTGTCTGCCATTTTGGCTGCTTCATAGCCCATCTGCCGATCTGGTCTCACCTTCCAGTCGCCATACGGAAGATCAAACAGCACTGCTGCCGGGACAATCGGAACCTTGGCAACGCCAACATCAAGGCCGATGTCCTTTTCCTCCAAATATTGCATCACACCAGAAGCCGCATCAAGGCCAAAAGCGCTGCCGCCGCTTAAACAGATGGCATGAACCTTATCGACTAAATTAACGGGGTTGAGCAGGTCGGTTTCCCGGGTGCCGGGAGCGGACCCTCTTACGTCCACCCCCGCCACCGCACCTCCTTCAAACAGGATGGCGGTACAGCCAGTCAATGCCTTCATGTTCTCGGCATTGCCAACTTTTACGCCCGGTACATCAGTGATTTGGTTATGCATTTCTTACAAATCCTTCGAAATCTTTGATTTTTGCGATTTGCCGAGCTGCTTCCAGGCCAAGACTACAGCGAGCGTCACAATCGTACCGACAATCGCTTCGGGAATTCCGTTGGTGACACCCACGGTCCAGGCTACGCCTGCAGTCATGTAATTACGAACAACAGCCATTGTCAAAACAAGCACAGTATTGGTCAGTGTTCCAATAAAGGCGGCAACCCCAACTGCTAAGTATTCACTTTTGCGACGGATCCCGACGTACACAAGCCAAGCAACGACGCCAATGAACAGCCGCGGTAAGATCGCCACCATCGGGTCCTTAAACAACGGAACGGTAGCGTTGAGGAAGGACGAAATTCCAAAAATCGCACCAACAATCAAACCGACAACAGGTCCCTGCATAATGCCGCCGATAATCGCGGGAATGTGCATGATGGTCGCATTCCCTGCTGCCGTCGGAACCGGAATATAGCCCAGACGTGTTACCCCTAACAAAATCGCAACCGCACCAAGCACACCGGCAATGACAATATCACGAACTGTCAATGTCTTTCTCATTCAAACTCTCCCCTTTGTTTTCGGTATTTTTTCGCTAATAAAAAATAATTCAAACATGCCTCTGTCTTCGTAACGGACTCGCCAATCGGCGAATTTTCATTTAAAAAGGAAACGGATAAAAAAGGATCAGCACAGAAAATAGCAGTCCGACAAGCAAAACAAGATAATCCTTCGTTGCCGCTTTATACACGGAGTACGATGTCCTATCTCCCCCCGGTGTATAGCAGCGGGATTCCATTGCTAGAATTAGGTCCTCCGCCCGTGACAAGGCGATATTGAATAATGGAATGATGATGGGAAACATTTCTTTTGTCCGTTGAATGATTCTCCACCAGCCGCCGGTCCCAAATTCGGCTCCTCTTGACGCCTGCGCTTTCATCATTTTTTCCATCTCAATCGCGAAGGTCGGCACAAATCGGATTGAGATCGTAGTAATCAGCGATATTTCGTGAACCGGAAACTTAATTTTCTTTAATGGACTCAACAAGCTTTGTATGGAATGCGTCATTTCTGTGGTGGAAGTAGATAGGGTAAGTACGCTGCTCAAGAAGATAATTTCTATAAAGCGAACTGCCGAGACAATCACCAACCGGATGCTTTCACTGGTGATCAAGATAAAGCTAAAATCGACATAGACGGTGCCCCCCGAGAACAGCTGTCCTTGAAAGAGCAGCTGCAGCAAAGCAAGGACGATAATAAACGGAATCGCCGGTTTCACCCCTGATAACCCGTAGCTGATGGGAATTTTTGAAGCCCAGAAAAGGTAAAGCGACAGCACCAGCCCAATGGCATTTCCGAGATAACTAGTATTAAGAGCAATCGCCAGAACAAGCACCACAAACGCCAGCAGCTTGATTCTCGGGTCAAGGCGGTGGATAAACGAACCTGTCGGAACATATTGACCAATGGTAATATTGCGGGATATTTCAAATTCACTAGACATAGTGCGAACCCTCCTTCTTGCCAGTGAGAACCTTCATTATTTCCCCTGCGGCTTCCGGAACCGAAAAGGCATCCGTCTTGACCTTGTAGCCCAGGTCTGTCAGGCGGTATAGAATTTGAACCGTCTCAGGCGTCCCGATTTGATGGCGCTGCAATTTCTCTTTGTCGGTAAAAATTTCTTTCGGTGTACCGGATAATACGTCCGTTCCGTCTGCCATGACATAGACGCGGTCGGCGAGCATCGCCACCTCTTCCATATTGTGCGAGACAAACACAACCGTTAATTTTTCTTCCTTGTTTAACCTTTTAATTTTATCAAGTAGTTCTTTCCTTGACTTTGGATCGAGTCCTGCTGTCGGTTCATCAAGTACCAAAATCTTCGGTTTCAATGCCAGTATCCCTGCCAATGCGACCTTGCGCTTCTGGCCGCCGCTTAAGGCAAAGGTCTGTCTGTCCTTCATTTCCTCAAAATCCAAGCCGACAACCTCCATCGCCCATTTTACCCGCTCCCTCACCTCCTTTAATGGCAGTCCTAGTTTAAACGGCCCGTAGGCAATGTCATCGCCAATGATTTTTTCAAAAATTTGGTCCTCCGGATTTTGGAACACAAGTCCCACTTTCTGCCTGAGTGTCTTTAAATTTACTTTTTTCTGTGACAGGTCTTCACCATCGATGATGACTTTACCAGATTCCGGGCGCATCAAACCGTTGAAATGCTGGATTAATGTTGACTTGCCCGACCCGGTATGGCCGATGATGGCGATGCATTCGCCTTCCTCAACATGCAGATTGGCCCCCTTTAAGGCGACATGCTCCATGGGCGTTCCCTTCATGTACGTATGTGACAGGTTTTCAATTTCAATGATTGGCTGCGCCGGCATTTATCCCACCTCCTTGCGAACATCTTGGACGAATTTCTCTACTTCCTCAATAAACTCCGCTTCCTTTATTAGGTCCTTTGAAAAATCGCTATGCTGCAGGTGAATCATTTCAGCTAGTCTGCTTACAGCGGGCACTTCTAACTGTAAATCCTCCAATTCCTGCTTATGTTGAAAAATCTCCCGCGGCGGACCGTCCATGACAATTTGCCCGTCCTCAATGACAAGAATCCGGTCTGCTTCTGCCGCTTCCGACATGTGGTGGGTTACCGTCACAATCGTCATCCCGGCATTGTTCATTTCGCGCATGACCCCAAGCACTTCTTTGCGGCCAAAACTATCGAGCATGCTTGTCGCCTCATCAAACACTATGCAATCGGGCTTCATCGCCAGCACTCCGGCAATTGCAACCCGCTGCTTCTGGCCCCCCGATAAGTGATGCGGCGGCCGATGGCGAAACTGCGACATGTTGACGATTTCCAGCGCTTCATCGACGCGTTTTTTCATTTCCTCCCGCGGGACAGCGATGTTCTCGAGACCAAAGGCGACATCTTCCTCGACGATGGTTGCGACAATCTGGTTATCCGGGTGCTGAAACACCGTACCGACTGTTCGGCGAATCTCCCGTTTCTTTGTTAATTCTCTCGTGTTATACCCGCGGACCCAGACATCGCCTTCATCCGGGGTCAGAATGCCGTTCAGGTGTTTCGATAAGGTCGATTTCCCGGACCCATTATGGCCAATGATGGCAACATACTCACCTGGGTAGATAGAAAAGGAGACATTTTTTAGCACGGGAACTTGGGTCTTTTCATTAACTTTGTAAGAAAACGATACATGATCAAGACTGATAATCGGGTTCATTTTGTCCTCCTTTCTGGCACTTTCAGGTTAGATCCCGCGTCCGCCATCAATATTCAGCACCTCACCTGTCACCATTTTGGCTAGGTCTGATGCCAAATACAGCGCACCCCGGGCAATATCCTCTGGCTGAATTAACGTTCCAAGCGGCACGCTATCTTGAAAAATCTTTTTCACGCCCTCGTCCTTTTTGGATTGGTCGCCGGACAGGAATTTTCCAATCATCGGTGTGTCAGCGGGACCGGGATTAATCGCATTGACTCTAATTTTGTAAGGTGCCAGTTCGAGCGCGAGAGCCTTCGTCAGCATGAGCGCCGCTCCTTTTGAAGCACAATAGGCGTTTAATCCCGGGCGCGCGCGAATCCCGGCAATCGAGGCGATATTGACAATGCTGCCGCTCCCTTGTTGTTTCATGTAAGGAACAGCATGCCTTGCGGTCAGAAAAATAGATTTTGTATTGACGTTCATAATAAAGTCCCATTGTTCCAGGGTTAATTCTTCAATCGCGGTGAAGGCTTGCGGCACACCGGCACAGTTAATGACAATATCCAAGCCGGCATAGGCTTCGAGCGTCTGCTTTACAAGATTGGCAACATCGTCATCGTTCGTCACATCGGCCCGGACAGCCTGGACCGAGTTAAGCCCTGTTGCATTTGCTGCTTCTGCTGCAGCCTCACCATTTAAATCGGCAAACGTCACATTGGCGCCCTCTGCCGCGAACGTTTGGGCAATCGCTTTTCCCATCCCTGATCCGGCGCCGGTCACAATCGCCGTTTTTCCGGTTAATAGACTCATAGATTGGACACCTCCATTAAATTTTTGCGCTAAGACTAAGTTCTGCCATTTTGGCGACGATGGCATCGCCCATTTCTATCGTTTTAGCCTTTCCGCCAAGGTCAGGGGTTCTGATTTTTCCATCTACCAGCACCCCTTCAATGGAATCGAGAATTAGTTTCCCGACTTCCGGAAGCTGAAGATGGTCCATCATCAGGCTCAGGCTCCAGATGGAGGCTATTGGGTTAGCAATTCCTTTTCCGGCTATGTCGGGGGCCGAGCCGTGAATCGGTTCGAACATCGATGGGTAGATGCGCTCCGGATTGATATTGCCAGATGGCGCCAGCCCCAGGCCGCCGACAATGGCCGCGCCCAAATCGGTCAAGATATCCCCGAACAGGTTGCTGCCAACGACCACATCTAAGGTTTCCGGACGGGATATAAAGTAGGCCGCCAAGGCATCAATATGGTAGATTTGCGTTAATACCTCCGGATAACCGGTGCCGATTTCTTTGACCATTTCATCCCAAAACGGCATCGTAAAGTTGATGGCGTTTGACTTCGTTGCCACGGTCAAATTTTTCTTGGCTCTTTTCTGGGCATAGGAAAAAGCATAGTTTAAGATTCTTTCAGACCCGTACCTTGTAAAAATATTATTCTGCACCGCCAGTTCATACGGGGTGCCCTCATGGACCCGTCCGCCCATATTGGAATACTCGCCTTCGGTGTTTTCCCTAATGACAACAAAATCAAGGTCGTCATGGTTTTTATACCTTAACGGGCTCTCGAGGCCGCGTAACAATTTAATCGGCCGTAAATTGACATACTGCTGAAATTTCCGGCGAATCGGCAGAATCAGTTCCCATACCGAAATGTGGTCCGGCACCGTTTTTGCCCCGACAGCACCAAACAGTATGATATCAAAATCCTTTAACAGTTCGATGCCGTTGTCGGGCATCATTTTTCCATGCCGAAGATAGTAATCACAGCCCCACTCAAAATACTCGCAGGAAAACGTGAGCCCGCCGTGAATCTCTTCCGCTTTTTTCAACACCTTCATTGCTTCATTCATGACCTCCGGGCCAATGCCGTCACCGGGAATCAACGCGATCGAAAAATGCTGCACATGCTTCACTCCTTTCCTTCATTTTTTAAAAATTACTGACGAAAAAGCTGGTGGGTTTTCTTAACTGACAGTAAATTTATCCTATCCGAAGTAAACCCAGCTTATCTGACAGTAAATACATCCTATCCGACAGTAAACCCATCTTATCCGACAGTAAACCCATCTTATCCGACAGTAAACTCAGCTTATCCGAGAGTAAAACCACCCTATCCGAGAGTAAAACCACCTTATCCGAGAGTAAATCTCACTTATCCGAGAGTAATCCACGCTTATCCGAGAGTAAACCACACTCATCCTCGAGTAACGCCCACTACTACTACAAAACCTGCCTGCTCAGTCCTCCGCCGGCTTGATTTTAATGGCGATATTTTTTAACTGCGTATAATTTTGCAGGGCCTCGACTCCTTTTTCCCGGCCGATTCCGCTTTTTTTATAGCCGCCGAAAGGAAGCTCGACACCGCCTGCAGCGCCATAGTCATTGATAAACACTTGGCCGCTTTTCACCTTGGCCGCGATTCTATGTGCCCGAGAGATATCACTTGTCCAAATCCCAGTCACCAGCCCATATGAGGTACCATTCGCCAACTGTATCGCTTCTGCTTCTGTCTCGAATTCAAACACAGTCAGCACCGGACCAAACACTTCTTCCTGGGCAATTTCACTGGTTGGCGAAACGTTGTCAATAATGGTCGGTTCAAAATAATACGCTTCACCTGGCAAATCCACCGTGGCTTCCTTGCCACCGACGATAACGGTGGCGCCTTCCTCCTTGGCCCGCTCCACCATCGCTACAATTCGGTCAAACTGTTTTTTCGAAATAATCGGGCCGAGATCGCTATCGGTTATCCCAGGGCCGAGGTTTAGATTTTTCATTCGCTCGGCCAGCCTGCTTACGACTTCCTCTTTGATGGAGGAATGAATCAGCAGCCTCGAGCCGGCGGAACAGGTCTGGCCAGCATTCTGAATAATCGACCGTAACACCCATGTCACAGTCTCCTCGATATCGCAGTCAGGGAACACAATATGCGGTGATTTCCCTCCCAGCTCCAGGGTGACAGGAACAATATTTTTTGCCGCCGCCATCATCACGCTTGAGCCTGTGCCGACTGAGCCAGTAAACGTGATATGATTGACATCAGGATGGTTCACGAGCGCCGCTCCCGCCTCCGCCCCATAACCGGTGACGACTTGAAGTGCCTGTTTCAACACATCAATCTCAGAAAAAATCTCAGCTAGCTTTAGGGCTGACAGAGGTGTATCCTCAGCAGGCTTTACGACCACGGTGTTGCCAACCGCGATAGCTGCCGCCACGCCCCTTGAGGTAATTTGCAGCGGATAATTCCACGGAATAATTTGCGCACATACCCCCATTGGTTCCCGTACCGTGTAGTCAATTACATACGGGGCCACGGGGATGGTTTCGCCAAACATTTTATCGGCGATGCCTGCATAATACTCGAAATAACGTGCTCCACTTTCAACATCACTTCTTGCCTGTGTCAGCGGCTTTCCGGTGTCGAGCGTCTCGACTATCGCAAGTTCCTCAAATCGCTCGCGTATTTTTCGGGCGACTTCATACAGGGCCTGCCCCCTGTTAATTGGCTTTAATAATTGCCATTCCCTTGAGTCAAAAACATTTTTCGCCGCAGTGACCGCAAGATCGACATCCTCTGTTCCACCGCGTGGTACTTCGGCAATGACTTCGTGATTGGCCGGATTATAAACGGAAAATGACTCCCCTGAAACTGACGCCACCCATTCGCCATTGATATACATTCTCTTCATCGTAACCCTCCCATTCACCAAGATTTGTTATCTTGCCTCATTTATTTGCAAGTTCTGTGCCAAGATTGAAAATTTAGAAGAGTCGGAAATATCAAATAAAAAGCAGGAATAAGATTTCCCTGCTAGTACATAGGATGTTGTATTTTGCAACACGGCATTGGTTTTTGCAACATCATAAATTGTATTCTTTCATTTTTCTCCACAGCGTCGACCGATCAATTCCAAGGGATTGTGCTGCCAGTTTTTTATTATGGGCAAATTTTTCTAATGTCGAGATGATGAGCTCCTTCTCCTTGCCCTTAATACTTAGTTTATTATCCGCAAGTTCTGCAGCCTTCCTTCTCATTTTTTCAGATAGGAATTTTGCTCCTTGAAGCCTTAACACCTCTGTTTCTTCCAGCACCGCCATTCGTTCAATGGTATTCCTTAATTCGCGAATGTTTCCCGGCCAGTCGTACCTTTGAAATAACTGAATTAACTCCTCTTCAACATGGGTAATTTTCGTTTTTCGTTTTTCATTAAATTCATTCACAAACGCATCAACCAGCATCGGTATGTCCACCAAACGCTGGCGGAGCGGCGGCAATTCCAGAGCTAATATATTCAAACGGTAAAAGAGGTCGGAGCGGAAATGTTTCATTTCCACCGCTTCTTCCAAATTCCTGTTTGTGGCGGTAATGATGCGAACGTCTACCGGGATGATCCGTTCCCCGCCAACACGCCTAATGGTCCGCTCTTGGAGCACCCGTAACAATAATGCTTGGATCCGCAGTGGAATTTCGCCGATTTCATCCAAAAACAAGGTTCCCCCATGGGCCAGTTCAAATAACCCCGGCTTTCCATCTTTTAGCGCACCGGTAAACGTGCCTTTCTCATAGCCAAACATTTCGCTTTCGAGGAGATTTTCCGGCAGTACGGCGCAGTTCACGGCAACAAACGGGCCCAGCGACCGGGGACTGGCGGCATGGATTCCTTGGGCAAATAATTCCTTTCCTGTCCCCGACTCGCCTGTGATTAACACGGTCGATTCCGTTCCAGCAAATTTAGCGGCCAGTTCTTTGGCCTCGATGATTTCCTCGGTTTCCCCGACGATGTCACTTAAACGATATTTTGCTTCAAGGCCGGTTTGATGAAGTTTTTTCCTTAATTGCAGTTCGACTTTTTGAATATCGGTAATTTCTTTAAAATTGGAGACGGCGCCGACAATTTTTCCTTTGACGATAACCGGTGTGCGATTGATAACAATTTGCCGCCCGCCGACAGCAGCAATATCCCCTCTTTCCTCCTTCCCGGTTTCCAACACCCGCAGCATGTCCGATTGCGGGATAAACTCCGTGATATTATGTCCCTTCATTTTCCCTTCAACGCCCAGGATCGTTTTGGCATGTTCATTCACCAACCGAATATTTCCGGTTCGGTCGATCGCAACCACGCCATCGTGGGTGGAATTGACGATGGCATCGACTTGATACCGTTCTTTTACCATCTCCTCTGTATAATTCACCAATGAACCTGCAATCTGTAAAAAAGGAAGCAATGATGTATAAGAGGGTTTAATGAAATGTAAGTTTTTCATATGCGGGTTGGATAATAATCCTTTCATCCAGATCGGAGCCAAACATACCCGATTATGATTTTGTGCGGTTAATTTTCTTTCTGTGAAAAAGTCGAGACGAATTTCGTCTGCATTGCTTTGTCCTTCCTGCTCTTTTTTCAGCCACTGTATTTCTTCCGCTGAGGCAAGAAAAACATACTCCGTATCATTCGATATATCAAAAATGGTCTTGATTGACGTTTTGATATCGCCAATTGTGAGGGGAATTGGGATAATCGGAAACGAGAGACCGGCCAGTTCTTTCTGAAAAATGGCAGGTGTGATAATGACCATTGGATTCATGATTTGATCCAAAATGGAATTTATCGAATAAAAACTGGCAGATGGGTATCCCATCTCTTTTAATAAATCTTTTATTTGTTCTTCATATAAATCTTTCATTTTAAAAAGTGCAATCATTGTTTCACTCCCTACTAGAAAGTAAGTGCGATTATCTGATGTATAGTCTTTATTTTTAAAATATTCTTACTTTAATTTTAAAACCAAATTTTAAATATGTAAACCTATGTTCTTTCGCTTCCCTCTCTGCCTCTCTTGAAGTATCCAAGAATAAAAACAAGGCAGACCGGTTTCAATCGGCCTGCCTTGAAAAAATCCACTCCACTATTACGCAATTGGCATCCCTAACGAAGCCAACAGCACATACTAACATTCGTTAGTTTATATTGATACTACATACTAACATGTGTTAGTTTGCAAAGAAGTTTTTTCCAATTTTTTGTACTTTAACCTCAAAAATCCCCTTAAGTTGCCCGTCTTTTGGACTAGTGCTATGATTTTCATACAAAAACGATAAGGAGACGATACTTTGGAAAAAGCAATCAGCTTAGATGGAACATTGATTATTGTGGATCATTTACAAACAGAGATCCAGAACGGCCAGCATAAAATTGATGTGAAGTTTCATGTAACAAGTGAGGATTACCATGATATTACTACTCTCCTATACAAAGGAACCTTCGATGTAGTAGTTCCAGAAACGGATTTGGCTTTTAGAGGAAGCATTCAAGAATATTCCACTTCCATTACCAATTTATATGAGGGCGGCCGGGTCGGAGAATTTGTATTATCTTTGGTTGAAGTCAATAAGTAAGAAAGAAGGCAAAAAACGGTGAAATTAAGTATTTTGGATCAATCCCCTATTTCTTCACAACAGACTGCCCACGAAGCTTTAACTGAATCGATGAAGCTTGCCCAAGCGGGAGAAGCGCTGGGTTACAGCAGGTATTGGATTGCCGAACATCACGATTTGGCAGGACTCGCCTGTTCTGCTCCTGAAGTCATGCTGGGTTATATTGGAGCACATACATCGGAGATTAGGATCGGCTCTGGAGCGGTCTTATTACCCCATTACAAACCGTATAAAGTAGCCGAAGTTTACAATATGCTATCCACCTTGTTTCCGGGCCGGATTGATTTGGGGATCGGCCGGGCACCAGGCGGTTCGGCGGAAGCAACCAATGCGTTGTCGGATAATTTTCTCCAGCAGGTTTTTAAAATGCCAGCCTTAGTAAAGGAACTGCTTCACTTTTTGAATGGAGATTTTCCGGAAGATCATGAGTTTGCAAAAGTGACGGCAGCACCAAAGCCCATTCTTCCTCCCATGCCGTGGATTCTGGGAACCAGCAAAAAAAGTGCCTTACTTGCGGCTGAGAATGGCTTGGCTTATGCATTTGGCCAGTTCATGAGCGACCAGGATGGGGCAGCGATCATTCAACAATATCAAGATAGCTTTAACCCGGGAAAAATTGGGTCATCCCCTTATGTATTATTAACTGTAACGGCCATATGCGCGGAAACCACTGAAAAAGCCGAAGAAATGGCGTTATGCAGCCTAATTTGGGCCTTGCAAAAAGAAAAAGGGGAAGGAAAATTTGTTCCATCGATTGATGAGGCCAAGGGTTACCAATTGAATGAGAAAGAAAATGAAAAGCTCGAGAAAATGAAACAAAATATGATCATCGGCACCCCACAGGAGGTTGGGAGGAAACTGATGGTGATACAGGAAAAATATAAAGCGGATGAAATCATGATTGTCACCATTACCCACTCACCAAAGGACCGGCTGGAGTCCTATAGGCTTATAGCCGGTGAGGTGTTATCTTAATAA
Organism: Neobacillus sp. B24; assembly: GCF_055381825.1. Classification (NCBI taxonomy): domain Bacteria; kingdom Bacillati; phylum Bacillota; class Bacilli; order Caryophanales; family Bacillaceae; genus Neobacillus; species Neobacillus sp. B24. The sequence continues at coordinate 3,364,349 of NZ_AP035777.1, forward strand.
GGATTTCAGAGTTTTAGCCGCAAAAAAGTGCCAGGCAGATGCCTGGCAATTTTTTGGAAGAGAAGAACACTCCCTAGCTTCACTTAAACTTCATACTATATTCAGCCTGGAATGATTCTCCTGCTGCTAGTGTATTTATGCCAAATTTTTCTTTGAGGTTACCGGTTGTATTAGCAGTATCAGCGATGCCGTACCACGGCTCAATGCATACAAATGGAGCGATCTTTCCATCCTTGTATTTTGACCAGATTCCCACAAACGGGAAGCCTTCGAACATGACTTCTACGCCATGACTTGTTCTATTCGAGACCATGGAGATTTTGTCAATATTGCTGTACACAAGTGCATCCTTGGCGAATAATGCGTCAGTGAGGGGGATGACAGAAATAGAATCAGCAGTCCCTTTTTCATGAATTAATGAATCTTCCAACTCATATTCCATTACAGTTTTATTTGCAGCACGAGTCAGTTCTAAACTGTAGTCCTCAACCTTTTCATTTTCCAAAAGTGGAATCTTAAAGGCAGGATGAGCGCCGATGGAAAAAACCATCTCTTCCTTGTTTTCGTTCACAATTTCCCATTTAACGAGGAGTGAGTCCTCCTTAAGGCTGTAAGTAATAATCGCGGTAAATTCATATGGATAGATATGTAGGAAGGAATCGCCAGATTTAAACGCAAATGAAACACTTGTTGCTGTCTGATTCCCCACCGTAAATTCAACATCACGTAAAAATCCATGCTGGGACATCTCGAAGGTCATGCCATTAAGTTGGTAGCGATCCTCTTTTAATCGACCCACAATCGGAAATAGCACAGGTGAGACGCGTCCCCAGTAGGCAGGGTCCCCATTCCACATATAATCGAGACCGTTTTTCTTATGCTGCACCTTTCGTACTTCTGCACCACTTTCACTTATTTCTACCTTTAACCAATCATTTTCCATCACAATCATCTTATGTACCTCTTCTCTAATCTTGAGTGAATACACCTTATTATACCGTTAAGATTCCACAAAAAAAATGCTGGAGCTATTTATTGTCTGCTCCAGCATTTTTTGACTTTTCACATATGCAACTTCTTGTTGTGGTGCCTGGCAATGGTCATTATAAAGAAATCTTAGCCTATGAACTTTTTATATTTGGACCCTGGAGAGTTTAAGCCATGCGTATACTTAGCCGTTTCATATGGTCCAGAAGAAATGCTTTTATAATCCCCCTGCTGACTTTTTTTACTTTTCCATTGATCGTACGTTAGCTTACCAGCACTATCATCGTTTAAATATTTGATATAATCATCACCATAAATATAAATCATTGGTATCGCCTCCAATCATCATTATCATTGTATGCGCTTACATTTTAAAAGTGCACTTTATTTCTACAAAAATAAGAAACACTTTTCCCTACGTATATATTAAATTCCACACCAACCGCTCGTTTCCTCTTTTTTACCATTTTTTCTTTAGGCCCAACGGAGGCAGCGAACCCCCCTGGTTCATTTTTCTGTATAAAGATTGGCACTTTTATGGTATATTTTCTTTATATACGAGGAGAGTGGGCTTGTTAATGGAATCTATCGTACAAACGGGGAATGACAAGAAGCAGATTGGTCGATATCTTAAAGATAATAGAGAAAAATTTCTACATTTTTGGGAAGAGGAAATCATCGTACACTATCAAAAGGACAATAAGGGCCTGATTCTAATGAACGGTTCTTTGATGTATGACATCATCACGACTTCCATTGAGGATGGTTACTCCGATCATGATATCCAATCATTTGCATACAAAGTAGGCGAGGAACGGGCCAATGCTAATGTCAATATTGGGGAATTTGTTTATAATGTTAATCTGGGTAGAAGTATCCTTGTCAAGTATATTAATCTATCTGGAATTAAGACCGAAGAATGGCAGCCCATCATTGACTTAATCAATAAGCAGTTCGATTTATTCTGTTATTATGCAGTGACACGATACACCGAAATAATGGATGAAAGGCTGCAAGAAAAGAATCTATTTATTTCACAGACTCATAAGGACAGACTGTCTATACTTGGACAGATGTCCTCAAGCTTTGTTCATGAATTTCGCAACCCGCTTACATCTGTCATGGGCTTTATCAAACTGTTACAACATGATCATCCCCAGCTGCCCTATTTGGATATTATTTCAACGGAATTGGACCAGTTAAAATTTAGGATTACTCAGTTCCTTCATACATCCAAAATGAACCTGCTTGCTGAAAGCAACAGTGAAGAAATTACGATACATTTATTAATAAAAGAGGTAGTCGATTTCTTATATCCGAGCATTGTCGGCGGCAATATTCAGATGGTGTCAACTATTGATGAAGATATCAAGGTAAACGGCGATCGCAATGAATTAAAACAAATTTTTCTAAACCTACTAATGAATGCCATTGATGCTGTGTGTGAAGAAGAAAATCTGCGAAAAATTACGATTGAATCTAATATAGAGGATCAGCAAGTCAAGATATGTATTTCAAATAATGGCCCAACGATCCATCCAGAAGCCGTACAATTTATTTTCGAACCATTTTTTACAACGAAGAAATTGGGTACAGGAATTGGCTTATTTGTATGCAAAAACATTGTTGAAAAAAACAACGGTGAAATCAGTTGTATGTCAGATGATCATTTAACCACCTTCCAAGTTACGTTTCCTATAAAAAAGAATTAGGTACAAAAGATTATCTTTCTCCGAGCTATTCAAGGGAAAGGTAGTCTTTTTTAGTTCCTGGGGTTTTAGGATGGTTACCATGACATTCCTGTCTAGATAGATAAATGTCAAATAAATTTCTTAGGCATATGATATAGAGACAAAACGTAAATGAGGTGACAGTTGATGAATTATCCAATCTACGATCAGCGAACACACCATGGCGGTGGTCACGGTCAACATCACGGTGGACATGGAGATGGACATGGTCACGGTGGTGGACATGGTCACTGGGATCACGGTGGTCACGGTGGTGGACATGGTCACTGGGATCACGGTGGTCACGGTGGTGGACATGGTCACTGGGATCACGGGGGTCACGGTGGATTCGGTGGATTCGGTGGATTCGGTGGTTACGGGCAAGGTGGATTCTTACCAGGATTAGCGACTGGAGCGTTAACTGGCTTGGCACTTAGCGCTGCCTTACCAGGAGCATATCCGGTTGCTCCCTATCCTTATCCTTATCCTTACCCATCTCCATATTCATCCCCATATCCGTACTATTAATTATTTTAAGGCAGAGCAGTGCTCTGCCTTACTTTTTTTCCCTTAATGTTTTACTTTGAGGGTGTTCTCGTTTGTTTAAACTGCCTGTATTCATGTTCCAATTCAGTAAGTGATAATTCAAAAAGCTGCTTATCTGCGATCTTATATACACTGAAGGCCAGGAGTCGATCAATTAGCCTTTGCCGCCTATCTTCTACTGCCTTCCTCAGGATATTCCCCATTTGCCCCACTCCCTTCCATTTCGACCTTCCACTTTCTTTCGAGTTGTTTTGAGTATAAAAGGAAGGAAATGACAATTCAACAATCTTGGTAACAAATCTCTCACGGTTTCACATCGTTGAATCCCCCTGCCAAGCTTTTTATTTAGTTACCCGTTTCTTTTTTTCCTTTGGTTAAGGCCCTTCGGTCGACAGCCTTCGGCGGTTCCTCTACCCATCCCTTTTCAATCATGAGATTCATCCCATCTTCGGCAAACCTTAAAAGTTCACTGGTAAGTCCTAAATATTTTTCTGCTATATCTCTTCTTGACGTCACGCTTAAGGCGGACCCATAAAAGGCAATTGCCACCTGTGTCGACAGTTGGATCTGATACATCATCCATTTGTCAGAAAAAGGTGCAGTTGTAGCGTTTGTGACCGAAGATTGCCAAGAGATTGGGGAGGTAAGTTTTTCTTCACGAAAAATTTTCTCAAAAGTTGCAATGTGCTTATTTGAAATTTCCATTCCCCTTTTAATGTACTGGCGAACTTGTTTGGAAGAAGCCACTTGGGTAAATCCAAGCTTTAAGGCTACATGCAGGTGCATCTTATTCATATTGTAGGTTATATCACTAATTTCCATAGCAGTTAGCGGCCGCCGTTCACCGAACCAGCCTGTCAAAAAGCTTTGGTGTTTAACAAAATCGAACGATTCCGGTGGTGATAGCACTGGAGGTCTTTCGTAAATCCCCTTAGTGAGTAAAGCATCGATAACTTTTTCAAAAAGGCCCATGGTTTCAATATTGCATTCCATATAATATTTTCTGAGATCAGAACGGGTCGAGGTACCAACAGAGAGCGCATAGCCAGTAAGCCCCTGAATCGACATGATATACATGTAGTACAAATAGAAAGGATCTTGGAACAGCCTTGGTGCTGTAATATTCACATCCTCTTCCGTAAAACCTATAGGAATCGGGAACTCTTCCCCCTTAAAGAACTGCTTTATTTTTTGAACATGCTCTTCCGAAATAATGAGTGATTGTTGGTAGACTTCCCTGATATCCTTGTCCTCTATATGGTGAAGGGCATACTTGATAAAACAAATCGACATCGTGTCAAACATATATTGGGTCCAAAGGCTTGAAATTTCTGATGCTGTTAATCTGATATTGGATTGTGCCATGCTCATACTCCAAATAGTAATTTTATTTATTTTATTATTACCAAGGAAACCCATTAGTATTTACAAAATGTTTCACCACGTAGCTTGGAACGATATCTCACATACTTTTTTCTCTTTTTATGTCCTTATCATACAAAATCAACCTTATTTGTTTTATAATACAGGTTAACTATTTTTTAAAAGGGTGATTAAAAATGAGAGAGGTAACTCTGATTCAAATTTTCAATCATCATATCGCTAGGAAGTATTTAAGCCGCTCTGGAATTGTTCATGCCATTGCCTGTGCCTACCATGCATTCAAATTGGCAAAGGAATATGATGTTTCGGTTGATTTGGCCGCTAAATCCGCTCTGTTGCATGATATGGGACATTATACTTGGTACAGTAATGGGAAATGGGATTATGATTTATATAAACAAAATGATATCCATGCCATAAAAGGTGCTGAGCGAGCGCATAAATTATTGATTCGATTAGGGGAAAATCCTATCATTGCCAAAGAAATTGCGCTAGCTATCTTATTTCATACGGATTCCTATATGCCAGAAGGATTTATCAAACGAACCCCCTGCAGGAAATCGTCAAACTGGCAGACGAAATGGACGAAGAGCAAGGCGGTATGCATCATTACCGGACAATCAATAGAGAGAAAGCGGCGGCCATGGTACAACGCTTGGATGCAATGATAGAAGAAGAATTGAAGAATAACAGCACTGATAGAGGTTAACTTATGGTTCGTTTAAAAATCGGATATCGGACATTAAAGACTGCCATTGGAACGGCGGCAGCCATCATCATCGCGCAATTTTTTGATTTGCATTTTTTTGTTTCTGCAGGTATTGTCACCATTCTGTGTATCCAGAACTCGAAGAAAAAGTCGTTTCGAACCGCGTATGCCAGATTTACCGCCTGTTTGCTTGGGATCGCCTTTTCATTTGCCTTCTTTGAAGGAATTGCCTACCATCCTTTAGTGATTGGTTTATTGCTCTTATTTTTCATTCCAGTCACTGTGCTGTTCAAAGTAGCGGAGGGGGTTGTCACAAGTTCCGTCATCATTCTCCATATTTACTCTGAACATAACATGACGATGGGAATTGTGTTGAACGAAGTCGCTCTGGTTATTATTGGGATCGGTACGGCCCTTGTCGTTAACCTATACATGCCAAGTCTTGATTCAAAATTGAAACAGTACCAAGTGGACATTGAAGAGAATTTCCGAAAAATCTTTCAGGAGATGGTTTCGTATTTACGGACCAATGAAAGCCGTTGGATGGGCGAGGAAATTACCGAGACGGTCCATTTGCTAAAAGACGCACAAAGCTTGGCCCTCCGGAATGTTGAAAACCAATTTATGCGCTCAGAAAATTATTTCTATGATTATTTCAAAACCCGCGAAAAGCAATTTGAAATCATTGAACGTTTCTTGCCGATTGTGACTTCGATTGAACCATTGGTGAAGCAAAGATTTATGATTGCCGATTTCCTTGAAGAGCTAAGCCAATCCATCCACCCTGGGAATACGGCCCAGAAAATGCTAAATCACTTATATCAGCTGCAAACTGAAATGAAAGAAGAACCACTCCCCCAAACAAGAGAAGAATTTGAAGCCAGAGCCCAACTATTCCAATTTCTCAAAGAACTTGAACAATACTTAATGATAAAGAAATCGTTAAAGGTATGATGGGGACCACGGGGACGGTTCTGATGGCGCCCGTTCTGGGCGCCATCAGAAGAACGAAATCGCTACGCGATGGCTTTTTAAAACCCCACTCGCACCTAAAAAAGTATAAAAAAAATGAAAAAGTATGTTCTCTGTGGTATTGTTTTATCGCCAAACAAAACAACCAAGGAAGGACATACTTTTTCACTTGAAGATTATATCACGCACTTTCCAAAAAATAAATCTACATATTTTCCCTTTTCCAAACAGGGCTCCTCCTGCCTTCTGATTATTGATCTATTACTTAGCTATTAATCAACATCAGGAGGAAACATCATGAATCAATATGAACAAAAAGTGGAGTTATACTTTGAGCTTAAGGGCACCCCGGATTCCTCAAAAGAATCGTACTGGCGCAGAATGAACGCTTTTCTGAGTTATATGCAGGAACACACTAGACCCATAGAAGAAATGACCTTGGAGGATGTCCAACAATACATCCTTTACCTCAAAAAAGACAAGGGTCTATCCCCAGGAACCATTAATAATTACATTTCTGCGATTAAGTTCTTCTATACCTATGTTTTAGAAAAGGAATGGAATTCTATTAAGGTTCCGAGGATGAAAAGAGCCCAAAGTTTCCCTGTCATCCCACCTAAAGAAGAAGTTCTTTTACTATTAAATTCAACCAATAACTTGAAGCATAAAGCCATTCTTGCATTAATTTACGGCAGTGGACTTCGAGTTAGCGAAGTAGCTAAATTAAAAATTTGCGATATTGATAGTAAGAGTATGCGAGTTCGCGTCCAAAACGCTAAACACAATACCAATCGATATACCATTCTATCCGAGACAGCACTGATAGTGCTGAGGGAATATTTTAAACATTACTTTTCCAAAGATTATACACGGAATGATTGGTTATTTCCAGGTCGAGATAAGTCGGACCCTATTCATGTCAAAACGATAAAAAATACCTTAATTAAGTTAAAAGACAAGCTTCAACTTGATCCGAATATTTCTGCTCATACACTTAGACATTGTTTTTCCACGCATCTTTTAGAAGATGGGGTGGAACCAGTGTTCATCCAACAGATGCTTGGGCATAAGAGTTTGAAAACTACTTTAACGTACCTGCATATGACCTCCAAGAGTGTCATGGGAATCAAGAGCCCCTTAGATACCGGAGGGGATAAGGCATGAGTACAATCCAAGAAATTTTTCGGAAATTCTATCCCATGTATGTAGAAAAGTACAGACCATCAAAAGGGCAAGCCAAGGCAGCTAGGGCAATCATGAACTGCAGAACGGCCACCCTCGGTGGCCATGCCTATGGATGTCATAATTGTGGTCATACTCAAGTAAGTTATAATTCTTGCCGGAATCGGCACTGCCCGTCGTGCCAAGGGGTGACAAAAGAGGTCTGGATTGATAAAAGGAAAAAGGATATCCTTAACGCCCCATATTTTCATGTGGTTTTTACCATGCCGGAACAGCTGCACATGTTAATTTATCATAATCAGAAACTACTTTATGATTTAATGTATAAAGCCGTCTCGGAGACCTTATCGGAACTAGCCCAAGACCCTAAATATTTGGGAGCCCAAATCGGTTTTTTTTCTGTCTTGCATACTTGGGGTCAAAATTTGCATTATCATCCTCACATTCATACCGTGGTATTGGCTGGAGGATTAAACAAACTAAATCGCTGGTGTAACTCCAGTCATAAGTTTTTCATCCCTGTAAAAGTGTTATCTAAGAAATTCCGTGGGAAGTATCTATACTTTTTAAAGCAATATTATGAACAGAACCGACTCCAGTTTTATAACGAGGCAAAGAGTTACGAAGATCCAAAACAATTTCAGCGGTTAATAGACAAATGTTATTCAATAAACTGGTATAGCTATACGAAAAGAACCTTCTCAGGTCCATTGGCAGTGGTGCAATATCTTGGCCGTTATACTCATCGAATCGCGATCTCCAATCAACGAATTATTTCAATTGGTAAAGATACTGTCACCTTTCGGGCAAAAAATTATCGGGACAATAGTCGGAAAAACACTATTACGATGAGAGGTGTGGAATTTATTCGCCGATTTCTCATGCATATTCTCCCGAAGGGATTAGTGAAAATCAGGCATTACGGAATACTGGCCAACCGGAATAAGAAAACCAAACTAAGAATCTGCAGGATTTTAACCCAAAGCCGAGTCTACAAACCAGCTTTTGAAGGACTTAGTACCATTGAAATAGTTTCTAAACTTATTGGGAAAGACATCACTTTATGTCCTTCCTGTAAAAAAGCACACCTGGTGGCTGCCGTATCAGACGGGCTGCCTTAAGCAGAAAAAACTGAATACCATTTTAAAAAGCCTCTTCAGTGGGGAGGGGGAAAGTTTACCCAAAAACAATGAAAATCAAAGAGGAACGCTGGTAGCAGATTCAAAATAGAAGAAAAAACAAAAATTAATAGGGTAAGAAAAAGATTGAATCCCCATAGAGAAGGGGGCCGCGACTTCATTCTTCTCGGGCAATCAAAAATTTTGCGCAAATGGACGCGTTTCATTAGAAAGCACTAAGGCACAGCTAGTTCAGTTCACTAGCTGTGCCTTTTTACGCGCAAAACTTCCGATTGTCCCCTATAAGAACCGTCCCCCTGGTCCCTGCTTGACAGATTGGCAGAACAGTTGTAATGTATTGTTTAATTAAATAGTTTTGAATATTCTTATCGAGAGAGGTGGAGGGACTGGCCCGTTGAAGCCTCGGCAGCAGACTTTTGTAGTACTGTGCCAATTCCAGAAGCGGATGCTTGAAGATAGGAAGAGCCCATTATTGTAATGATTCCCTCTTCTTATTTTTAGAAGAGGGTTTTTATTTTTTATGAAGGAAGGAATACACCTATGACTAAAACAATTGTTAAAGCACCATTTAAAGCAGATCATGTAGGAAGCTTTCTCCGTTCTGAACCTGTTAAGGCGGCAAGAAAGGCTTTTGCCAATGGCGAAATTGACGCGCAAGCCCTAAAGATCGTGGAAGATCAAGAGATTGACAGTCTTGTACAGAAGCAAATACAAGCAGGCTTGAAATCCATCACAGACGGTGAATTCAGACGGTCCTGGTGGCATTTGGACTTCCTTGCCGGTTTAGAGGGTGTCGAATTCTTTGAAAATGAATATATCAGTGCCTTCAAGGGTGCGAACACTAGGAATAGTGCTATTAAAGTGGTAGGCAAAATTGATTTTAATGATCACTATATGCTGGAGCACTTCCGATTTTTAAAGCAAGCAGTTGAAAAGCATGGGGACGGCAGTCAAGTAGCGAAGTTTTCGATTCCAAGCCCGAATATGCTATTCACCCGGATTCAAGGCGATGAATATTATCACGACAACAAAGAGCAGTTTTATCAGGATACTGTCGCTGCCTACAGAAAAGCCGTCCAGGCATTCTATGACGCCGGCTGCACTTACTTGCAATTGGATGATACGTCCTGGATTGATTTTGTCTCCGATGAACGCATCCAAGCAGTTGTGGAAAAAGAAGGTAAAGACGTACAAGAAATTATCAAAACACGCGTTAATTGTGTGAATGAAGTGATTGCCGACAAACCGGATGATTTGCTGGTTACCATGCATATTTGCCGCGGCAACTTCCTCTCCACGTATATTACAAGCGGCGGATACGATGAAATTTCCGATGCAATCTTTGCACAGTTAAATGTCGACGGGCTGTTCTTGGAATATGATGACCAGCGCTCCGGTGATTTTGAACCGTTGAAAAGCTTTAAACGGAGAGATTTAACCGTTGTCCTGGGGTTAGTTACTTCAAAATTTCCAGAACTTGAAAGCCCAGAAAGTATTAAAGCAAGAATTGAAGAAGCAAGTCAATATATTCCTTTGGAAAACCTGGCCTTAAGCCCTCAGTGTGGATTTGCCAGTACAGAAGAAGGAAACATCTTAACAGAAGAAGAACAGTGGAATAAGATTAAACACATCGTCGGTATTGCCAAGAGCGTTTGGGGTACCCTCTAAGCAGGATTCAATTAATGAGGTGGCGAGCAGTTTCCAAGCTGCTCGCCTTTTTCCGAATTATAGCCAGTGCCCCATCGAATGTGCCTGATCTTTATAATGTTGGTAGAGCTTTTCAACCTTTTCCCTGTGAATCTCCTTCTCCAAATTTACAGCTCTCTTTTTAATGATAATTGATAAAGAAAAAATATTAAGAGTCATTTCATCCATCTCCTTTGAGTTTTGGTAACCAAGGGACCAGGGGGACGGTTCTCCTGGCGCCGAAGCGCCGGGCCGGGAACCATTAGAACCGTCCCTCTGGCACCCCTTGTTACTTTTCCTTTGTGTTTTGTGTTGGTTTCTATAGTCTCATTTTACGCAGTTCAGCCGCTCTCCAAACCGCATGCTTTTGAAGGAAAACCGCAGGATTTTGGGGTGCAAGTTGCGGGTTTTTGCGGGAGAAGGACATAAAAAAACTGCCGGGGATTCTTCCTTGGCAGCTTGCATTCTTCCTATCTTATTTACTTCAATTCTTCTTCCGGGATCAATCCCAGCTTTTTCGCTTTCGCAATCGTATCGACACGAGTCCGGACGCCAAACTTTTGGTATAGCGTAGTTAAGTTATATTCCAATGAACGCTGACTCATCGCCAAGGCGCTGGCAATTTCCCGCGTACTTTTCCCTTTTGATAGTTCTGAAAGGATTTGTTCCTCCGTTGATGTCAAAATGACTTTCTCACTTGCAGAAGAGTTATCGGCGATAATTCCCGGCCTGCGCAGCTCCCTTACAAGCGAAAGTGGAAGGACGACCTGACGCTTCAACGCACAGCGGATCCCGGTAACCAAATCATCCCTGGAGGACGTTTTTGACAAAAATCCCGCCACTCCTGCTTCCACGAGTAAATTAAAATGAGGCTTGATATCAAAACCGGTATAAATCAAAATAATTAAATCCGGATTATAGGCCAATGCTTGCTTTGCCAATTCCAATCCATTTAAGTGAGGCATATACAAATCGAACAACAGTACATCATAATGATTCAATTTAATCACGTTCATCGCATTCAGTGAGCTGCTCTCCACCATTATGTTAAAATCAGGTTCTTGCTCCAGCAGCATTTTCGTTCCTTCAATAATCGACAAGTGGTCATCAACAATTAAGATATTTACCATTATACTAAACTCCTTTCCAATGTAATGGGAATTTCCAAGTGTGCTTCTAACCCGCCGCCGGGCACTACGCGAAGCTCTACATTCCCTCCAAGGCTTTGTGCTCTTTGTTGGATGGTTGTCAGTTTTAAATATTCAGAGCTGTTCTTATCCAAATTTGTTATGTCATCACGATAGGTCATCATCAAAGAATCATTTTCAACATAAAACTCAAAACTTAGTTGATTTGCTCCGGGGACTTCCTCGGCATGTTGAATCAGTCCCTGGACAATTCGATAGATGCCGATTGTTTGTTCGTCGGTTAAATTTAATTCCGTTAGATCTTCAGAGGTAAACAGTATTTTATAGGTGGAGGAAATCTGGATATGCTCGAATAAATTTTCCAATGACCGTTCCAGCCCCAAATCTCTTAACAACGGTGGACGAAGCTTATTGCACGTCGCTCGGATGTCATGAATAATATCGAGCATCCCCTGCTCAATGCCGGTCAGCCTAGACTTTGCTTCTTTTTCAAATTCCACCCGATTTAATAGGGATTCCAATCTTCTGTATAATTCGATTTGATCCTGCAAAACAGTATCATGCAGGTCACTAGATAACGTTAACCGCTGCTGTTCCTGGAGATTAAACATCATCCGGAGGACCCATGGCGGTGTTTCCTTTTGCTGGGTTGCCGTCTCCAGCTGTTGGATCAAATCTTCAATCATATTTAAATTCTCCAACACCATCATCGCATAAAAAGCCAATGTTTCCAGCCAAATTGATTCCATTGTTTCACGTAAAGCCTCGGCTCGAATGGACAGAAGGAACGGGGCTTGCTTATGTTCACCGATTTTGATAAATACTTTTTCGCCAGCCCTCTCTATTTTTCCTGTTGGTAAAACCATATTTTCGGGATATGCTTTCAATACGATAGGATTGGAGTTTGGTAAAATCGTTTCCACTTCCCTTAGCAGCCTTGCTTCAAGATCGGGAGGTTTCATCACATAAGAAAGATCGTGCGAAAAATTCTTCAAACTGTTTTGCAGTGTTTCATGGCGATTCTTGTGATAGGCCAGATCCATTTCCATCAGCTTTCGTTCGGTAATATCCCTTGTTGTCACGACCTGAAGGTAATTCTCCGTATCTGGGAGCGGCGTGGTTTTACATTCACAGTACCGGATTTCTCCGTTCTTCTTGACAACCCGATATTCCGAAGTATTACTTTGCTTTGATTCCAGCAGATTTACATGCCGCTGCTCCAAATATTCCCGATCCTCGGGATGAATCATGAAAAATGTATCTCTATTTTGAAATTCTTCAGGACTATATCCACTGAATTCATAAATATTTGGGGTTACATAGACAACGTGCCGGTTCCGATCCACAATCATGAGCACATCGCTGGTGTGATCTGCAATGTATTGAAAGAATTGCTGACTGCCGTTCATAAAAAACACCACCTGTATTTCTTACTTTCTACTAATAGTTTAACGGAATTGGATCCTGCACAAACCGCAAAAATCTTGCGTGAGTGGCGACTTTTTTGTGATGCTCCCCTTTTCTTTTTCAAAAATAGAAAAAGGAGAGCAGCTCCTGCCCTCCCCCATTACCTGCTGGACTACTTATTCTGTAATTTCAATGACAAACGGGAAGGCTCTGACCTTGCCATTTTGCTGGAACTCCGCCCAAATTTTATAAATACCTGGCTTATTAAACGTTGTTTCAAAAATCGTGTCAGTATCGTTAGAAGGGTGTACATGAAGAAACTTCTTTCCATATTCGTCTAATATCACCACATGGCCCATCGCACCCAAATAAGGGGTCAAGTTGGTTCTATCAAGGTCAAAGGTCAGTTTCACCGGTTCGCCGGCTTTAAAAGAACTGACGTTCATTGTTACCTCTTCCCCATCCACTGATTTTGTAAAAGCTGTGTCAGGCATCAATGCATGGCCATGTCCTTCCTGTTTCGGAGTGCCAACCACAAATGGAACCGGCTCTACCTCGTAAGCATAGTTTGTCGGCTTAATGTCAATAAAGGCCTTATAATAACCTGGAGGCAGCGGATTTCCGATGGTGAACTCGCCTTCCCCTGTTCGTTCCGGATGCACATGGTAATACTTCTGCAGTTGTTCATCGACCATGATCAGATGAAGTATTTTTTCATGGTTGACTTCTAATTGGTCAACCGGATTCCCAGCCTTATCTTTTAAAAAGATCTTGATATGGCTTCCATCATTATAAACAAAGGTATTGACCTGGCTGCCATCACCATGAGAGGAATCTCCACCATGACCATGACTTTCTTCTTCCCCGTGACCGCCCGTTTCTGCGGCTTCCTCACTAGGCTCTGTCCCCATATCTTCCATGGTATCCATCGTATCCTTGTTTTCCTTATTCTTTGTGGCTTTTCCCATATCCTGCATATTTGCCTGTGCCGTTTCCTTTTCATCAGCAAACCATTTGTCATATGCCTGAAAACCGACGATCACGACGGTCACGTACAGCATTCCTGCCACTGCCCATTTCCACATTCTTCTCACTCCTTGGTTCATTTCTATGTTCCTATCTTACGGCGGAAATGCTCACCACAAACCGCAAATCAACCGCACCACTCCGCAAAGATTTTGGTGACCTCCGCCAAATTATCGCTGCTTCAATAAACGGAGATTTTCCGGTTAGCCTAGAGAATAGAGCTCGGTTCGGGGATTTTAAGCGGAGGTTTTCCGCTTAAGTAAAGAAAAATCACTCATTTTCGTGTTTTTCAAGTCAATAGGCGGAATCTTTCCGTCTATTTTGGCTATTTTCAGTGCTATTTCATAATTAAAGGAAATTTTTCCGCCTATTTATCAAACACCTCGCTTTAACGTCTGATGAATTTTAATAACTTAGGGGGAATTTGGTAAAAAAGGAAATTTAAAAAGGGCTTAGAGAACTCTAGCCCTTTTCGCCTGTGAAATATACTGTGAAGTCGCTGCGTAATTTACGATTTAGCACCTCACAAATAAACAAGCCCCCTCCTATTTATTTCAAAAACACATCTACTAACTTTTGCACGTTTGCATCCTGCACTAAATTGTTATAGATAAAATAACCCCCCAACAGGACCACGTATTGTAAAAACTTTTATAAGAAATAGGCTATAGAATCCTATTATAGAGGGCTTTATAAGCAAAAAAATTGCCACCCCCTTAAATCTAAGGATAATTGAGGTTACCACACTCTCAACAACCTAGATAGGAAGTGACAATTTGTACCCTCAAATTATAACCTATTTATTAACTTTTATTAAGTACCAAGAACAAATAATTCGAACATTACTTACCCTTCTTATTGGGAAGGGGATGTTTGAAAAGCCTGAGGAAAAACCTGTAAATAAACCTTATCGTAAACTCCAGGTGGATGATCTTCCGATCATCGAAACCATTCAGAAACTTGATTACCGAAGCCTCCTAACCGAATACCTGGAGAAGAACGGTAAACAACTAAAACCTGTTCAAAGGCGTTCGAATACAAAGGCATGTGTGCCCAAGTCAATGAAATGTCCGCAGTGTGGTGCTCCAGCGGATTATCTTTATGCCAATAATGGAGGCAAAGGACAGTTTCAATGTAAGGTGTGTGCCTGTCTTTTCAATGATAAAAATCGATATTCGAAGGAGGCTATTTTGAAGTGTCCTCATTGTTCTAGGACCCTTGAGAAAGTCAAAGAGCGAAAAGACTTTGACGTGTACAAGTGTAAAAATAATGACTGTTCCTACTACCAGCAGAAACTGAATGGCATGTCTGCGAAAGAGAAGAAACAGTTTAAAAAGGATCCACAAGCCTTTAAATTAAGATATATCTTCCGGCAGTTCCACATTGATTTTCAGCCATTGTCAAAGGCTTCTCCTAAGAAACCAAAGGTTGACTTGGCCAGGCTTTATGTGTCGCCACATACATTGGGGCTTATTTTAACCTATCACGTTAACTATGGCCTTTCGGCCCGGAAGACAGCTGCACTCATGAAAGATATCCATGGTGTTTCTATATCGCATCAAAGCATTTTAAATTACGAGAACGCAGTTGCATTAATCCTTAAACCTTACGTAGACCACTATCCCTACGAGCTTTCTGATCAGTTCTGTGGGGACGAAACCTATATTAGGGTTCAAGGTCGTTGGCATTACTTGTTCTTCTTCTTTGATGCGGTAAAAAAGATCATTCTGTCTTATCCAGTGTCAGCAAATCGAGATACAGCGACAGCAATCCGTGCCATTGATGATGTCCTAATGAAATTTAAAGAGATTCCGGAAGATCTTACATTTGTGGTGGGCGGCAATCCGATATATCTCTTAGCCCAACACTTTTACGCCCAGCATGATATTCACTTTGACATTACTCAGGTCATTGGGCTTACCAATGAAGATCCTGTATCAAAGGAGTATAGGCCTCTCAAACAAGTGATTGAAAGACTCAATCGCACATTTAAGGGCAATTATCGCTCAACACACGGGTTTGGGTCCGAACATGGGTCTGTTTCGTTTGTGACGCTTTTTGTGGCTTACTTTAACTTTTTACGGTCTCACTCAGCGTTAGAAGGTAATGTGCCAGTGGTTAATCCAGAGCTCTTACTGCGACCGAATATGCCTGCACGCTGGACTAAATTAATAGGTTTAGCTCAAGATTGGATCATTGAACAAACAGTCTAACTTTTTGTTTAGCAGAGCCCTTGAACCCACTAGCAACCGGCGAAGCGAACTCTTGACAAACCGAACTTGCCAATGGTTTAAAATGGAAATACCAAGGGCTATTTGGCATGCCTTCTTTTTGTCCCCGTCGCCCTTGATAAAGGAATCTCAAACCATTGGCGTGTTTGTCAAGAGCGGTTGCGGGGCCGACGCACCCAATATGTGGAAAGGAGCCTAACCCCTTAAGGAGTTTTCATAGAACTTTTGACACTACCCAGGACCACTAGTGACAACAAGGCCGGCAGCAGCCATCTTTTTGGGTTTGGCTCGACACCAGCATCCGAGGCATTAACCTGTATATGTTGCAGTCTGAGTGCATTTAACACAACCGAGACAGAACTGAAGGCCATGGCGGCACCCGCCAGCCACGGGGCAAGAAAGCCCAATGCTGCCACAGGAATCCCCAGGGTATTGTAGGCAAATGCCCAAAACAAATTTTGCTTAATGTTTTGCATCGTCTTTTTGCTCATCCCAATGGCATCAGCAATGCTGTTCAAATCCCCGCGCATTAAAGTAATATCGGCTGCTTCCATCGCAACATCTGTTCCCGTGCCAATCGCCATACCAATATCGGAAACCGCCAACGCAGGCGCATCATTAATGCCGTCTCCGACCATGGCGACAATCTTCCCCTGCTCCTGAAGCTTTTTGACTTGGTCCGCTTTCCCTTCAGGCAGCACTTCCGCCAGAACCTGGTCGATCCCCGCCTGTTGAGCAATTGCCAGGGCAACTTGTTGATTGTCCCCGGTTATCATGATCACTTCCATACCCATCTCTTTCAAGCGTTGGACCGCTACTTTGGATGAGGCTTTAATCGTATCTGCAACCGCAACAATCCCAGCATAAGCTCCATCGATCGCGACCAACATCGCTGTCTTTCCGTTACGTTCCAAGTTCTCCATTTGGGTTTCAGCCTTCTCAAAGGGTACGCCGTATTGCCCAAGAAACCTGCGAGTACCAACTAATACTTCTCTTCCTTCAACAGTTGCCTTAACACCATACCCTGGTATCGCTTCAAAATCGGTGCACTCTTTTATAGAAATCGCTTTTTCCTGAATCCCCTGCACAATGGCTTGGGCCAATGGATGTTCTGATTGTTTCTCTGCCGCGCCAACCAACGCTAAAAATTCCGCTTCAGTAAAGTTTCCATTTGCGAGGATATCGGTCAATACAGGCTTGCCATTTGTAATCGTTCCAGTTTTATCCAATACAATTGTGGTTAGACCGCTAGTTCTTTCCAAATGTTCGCCGCCTTTAAATAGGATCCCGAATTCGGCGGCACGTCCTGACCCTGCCATAATCGAAGTGGGTGTCGCCAGTCCCAATGAACACGGGCAGGCAATGACGAGGACGGCTATTAATTTTTCCAGTGAACCGGAGAAGTCCCCTGGAGTAACCCAGAAATACCAAACAAGAAATGTTAACAGTGCAATTCCTACTACAATTGGTACGAAAATCCCGGAAATTTTGTCCGCCAATCTTTGGATTGGCGCCTTTGAGCCCTGGGCCGCTTCGACAATTTTGATGATTTGCGCTAATGCCGTGTCTTTGCCCACTTTGGTGGCCACGACCTTGATAAAACCATTTTTATTGATGGTGGCACCAATGACCATGTCACCAATTGATTTATCAACCGGAACACTTTCGCCGGTCAACATCGATTCATCCAATGATGTTCTTCCTTCGATAATTTCACCATCCACCGGCACTTTTTCACCGGGTTTGATTAACAGGATATCTCCAACGACGACTTCTTCAAGGGGAATCTCCAGTTCCTGACCATTCCGTTCGACAACAGCCAGCTTCGATTGAAGGCTCATCAATTTTTTGATGGCTTCCGAGGTCCGTCCTTTTGCGCTTGCTTCAAAAATCTTTCCTAATAGAATCAGCGTTATTAAAATGGCACTAGTTTCGAAATAGACCTCTAGCATCATCGCGCTTGTTCCGTAAGAGTTATATAAAACGTACAGACTATAAAAAAAGGCGGCGGATGTCCCGAGCGCCACAAGGACATCCATATTCGCGCTGCCGCTTCTTATTGCTTTGAAGGCACCCCTATAAAACTGCAGCCCGATGAATAATTGAACAGGTGAAGCCAAGGCTAACCCTACCCAGGGATTCATAAAGAAGGCTTGGATTCCCAAGGTGTCGGGTACCTTGGCCATGTCCGCCAACATCACGAGTGCCATCGGGAAAGACAGCAGCATCGCAAACAGAAATCTCCCCTTTTGCACCTGCAGCTCCAATTCGCGGGGATCCTCGTTTTCTTGGCCTGCTGCTTCTTTTTGCTCTGCCCCATAGCCCAGGTGTTCAACCTTTTGAATCAGATCCTGCACTTGCACCATGGAAGGATGATACTCCACTGTGGCTGTTTCCAACGCGAGATTCACAACCGCCATGGCTACCCCATCCACCTTATTAAGGCCTTTTTCAATTCTTGCCGAGCAGGCCGCACACGTCATACCGGTAATCAAGAAATCCACTTGTTCCGTAGTTTGCGAGTTTGTATCTTTTATGCTCATAGTATTGTTCCTTTCTATATGCATTTATCAGAAAGGCACCGGGCCTAAATTGCAACAATATATCCTTTCCTTTCAATCCGGTCTTTTATCAGCGTCAGCGGCACTTGATCCGGGTTAAAGGTGACTTTTACATTTGCTTCCTTTAAATCCACTTTTACCTTCTTTACTCCAGCAAGCTTTCCAACACTACCTTTGATTGCCATCACACAATGCAGGCAAGACATTCCTTTAACAGCTAACGTTACCTCTACCATTTCTCATCGCTCCTTGGTTTTTCAAATTATTTACATTTTTATTGTATAAAAAGTGCTAAACCTCCAAACCGCAATGTTCTTGAATACCTCCACAGGAATTTGTTGTTCCCCTGCAAGGTTTTTTTCGGCGAAAACCTATGTTCCAGAATGGAGTAAGCAACTAAATATTCTTATCATCAATAGGGAATAACAAGGTTGTAAGTAATTTTTGTAAATCACAAGTTTTATTAATTGACAACTTCACCAACAAATTATACCCTTAAGGGTATAAAAATAAGGAGGTATGGAAAATGAACGATATTACTGTCTACACTACTAATACTTGACCGTACTGCACAATGATGAAACAATTCCTTGAGTCTCAAGGATTAACCTACAAAGAAGTAAATGTGCAGTTAGATCAAAAGGCAGCCCAGAAATTAGTCCAGGAAACTGGCCAGATGGGTGTACCACAGACAAAGGTAAATGGCCATTGGGTTCTTGGCTTTGATCCCGAAACACTAATGCAGCATGTAAAATAGGAAAAAAGCTTGTAGAGGAAGTCTATACTTTTTCTACAAGCTTTTTTAAATTAACACATTATTCAATTCAATAAAAAATGAGTGTCAAATTGGTTTCAATTTGACACCCATTTAACATTTTTCAAAAAGGTTGGGCCTTTGGACCAAGTGGGATTAACATCGTAACGGACAGCCCCTTGCCCGGCTCTGACTGGAATTCAATTTGTCCGTTCAGGCTTCGGATTCGCTCCCGCATACCGGAAAGCCCCATACTTGAAAAGGAAGGTGTCAGCTTCTCGGCTGCAAACCCCTTGCCGTCATCTCTATAGTGGAGATGAACATGTTCCTCCTCTTTTCTCATATGTAAATGAAGATTGGCAGCCTGAGAGTGTTTCACAGCATTGTTAAGTAGCTCCTGGACAACACGATAAATGCCGATCGTTTCCTCTTCACTTAATAAAAGTGCTTCAATATTGTCACTGGTGAATTTGATTTTGAAAGTGGAAGAGAGCTGGGTATAATCAAACAGATTTTCCAATGCACTGATGAGCCCCGCTTCCCTTAATAGCGGCGGACGCAGTTCATTACAGGTCATTCTGATTTGATGAATGGTGTCGAGCAGTCCCTGGACAATCCCCTTTAACTGCTGGTCTACTTCATTTTCAAACCGATATTCATTTAAAATACCTTCGAGATTCCGATATAACGCCATTTGATCCTGGAGGACCGTATCATGCAAATCACTGGATAATTCCATTCTCTGCTTTTCCGATAGATTAAACATTAACCGTAGAATCCACTGTGGTTTCTCTGTTTTTTGAAGGGCTGTTTCCAGCTGGCTCATCAAGCTTTCGATGACAATTAAACTTTCAAAAACCATAATCGTGTAGTAAACCATTGTCTCCAGCCAAATGGAGTCCATCGATTCCTTCAACGGTGAAGACTTCATATTGAGAATATAAGCCAGTTCTTTCCGGTCGCCTATTAATATAGTAATCTGCCCGTTTTTGTTATGCATTTTTCCGACCGTCAAATTGGAATAATCCGACTTTCCTTCCACAACCTGTGATTCCCGATTGTAGACAATGATTTGCGGCTCAGCATCTGGGATTAAACTGTTTAGCTCGGTAATCAGTCTAGTCTCGAGTTCTGACATCTTCATAATTTTGGACAGGTCTTGCGAATAGTTTTTTAAGCTATTTTGCAATTCCTGATAACGGTTCTTTCTCCGCTTAAGCTCGGCTTCCATGCTCTTTCTTATGGTAACATCCCTAATTGACACTACCACAAGTTTGTCTGGATGGTTTTGAACAGGCATAACGCGAGATTCAAAATATCTTAATTCCCCATTTTTATGTACCACCCGATATTCATCCACTTTGGGTACACCTGTGAGGACTGCTTCCCTATGCGAAGCTATTAACCGCTCCCTGTCATCTGGAAAAAGGGGATTGAAGGCATTTTTTCCAACGAATTCTTCTGGATGATATCCCATTATGACTTCCAAAGAAGGTGTCGCAAACCTTACAATTTGATGTTGGTCAACAATCAAAAGGATATCCAATGTATGCTTCGAAATAGTTTCAAATTCCCAGTTATTTTGGCTTGCTTTCTCCAATATCCCACCGCCTATGGATAAATTTACCTATTAATTCCATTTTACATGATGATCCGAAATGTGACTAGTTAGAAATTCGGAAGCAGGAGAATGTTCTCGGCTTCTTCATCTGTTTCAACCTAATTCAACTATACCGTTAAATTCGTGTACCTCCACGCAAAAATCTTGCGGGATCCTGCTATTCGATACTGCATGAATTACCGGGATTATTGCGGTGTTATTGCTGAACGTTTGCGGTTTTGACTCCCCCAATTTGGCGTAAGATGAGTCCATAGCAAACAAATCCGGTGTGAGGGAGTTGATGAAACCACATCTAGAAAGATTCGCTTAAAGCAAATTTATTACAAAAAAAATTCGAAAGGTGTTGTTTATATGAATAATCAACCATCTATGAAATCGTTGTTTTCCAATCGTTATGTTCAATCCATTTTATTATCAGGGCTGTTTTTACAGCTGGGAATTTGGGTTCGAAACTTTGCCATCTTAATGTTTGTAATAGCGCAAACCAATAAAGATCCGTTCGCCATCTCGATGATTTCGGTGGCGGAATTCGCCCCTATCTTCTTATTTTCCTTCATCGGCGGAACGTTCGCCGACCGCTGGAGACCAAAAAGGACGATGGTTTTATGTGACTTGTTAAGCGCTCTTTCCGTGTTTGTCGTACTCTTGGCCCTTGCATTTGGCGGCTGGAAAGCCATTTTCTTCGCCACACTTGTTTCCTCTGTGCTGTCCCAGTTTTCACAGCCATCCGGGATGAAATTGTTTAAGCTTCATGTTCCGGAATCGTTGATAGGCATGGGGATGTCCATGAACCAGACGATTCAATCTCTCTTCACTGTATTGGGACCGATCATCGGAACACTGATTTACTTCCAATTCGGGATTTATGTTTCCATCGCCATCATGGGAACTTGTTTCCTTCTATCTGCTCTTGTCCTGGCGTTCTTGCCTGCTGATCAAAAGGTAGAAACTGTTTCAACATCCAATGTGTCTCAAGAAATGAAAATGGGCTTGCGTTACGTGTTTTCTAATAAGCTTTTTCTCTACATGGGTGGATTTTTCTTGGCTGCCGGGATGGGTCTTGGTCTTATTAATCCACTAGGTATCTTTTTGGTCACCGATAATTTAGGATTATCTGCACAAGACCTGCAATGGTTTACCGCTTTAAATGGTGTAGGGATGATCCTTGGCGGTGTCGGGGCCATGGCTCTCTCTCAAAAGGTGAAACCGCAAACGATGCTCCTGGTTGGATTTATTGGCAGTGCCTTGGCCGTTGCCGTAATGGGTAATGTGAAACTGGTAGCAGTGGCCCTCATAGCTCAGTTCATCTCCGGAGTCATGGGTCCGCCCATTCATATCGCTTGTAATACCTTAATTTTGACAAACGCTGAGGAATCATATGTAGGAAGAGTCAACGGAATCTTAAATCCGCTATTTATCGGTGGAATGGTGCTGAACATGAGCCTCGTGGGGATCCTAAAAGAGCAGTTCCCGCTTGGCATGCTGTATATGATGGCATCCAGTTTGTTCATTATAAGTGCAATCGCCATGCTGCCAATGCAAAAAATGAAACAAGGCAAACAGGTGAAAGTAGTACAAATGCAGCATCATTAATAAATTTGGAAGCAGAGGCCGGTTCTCTGCTTCCTTTTCTTTTAAAGCAAAGAACCGGTCCCTGCTGCTTTGCTTCAAGCTGTCACTCTTTGCCGAAACCGTTTGGTGGAAAGGACGGCAATGAGGATGATGGCGATTAGCATGTAGCCAATTCCTCCCAGCAAGCCCAAGGACCGCGGTGTGAGATAATCCAAGGCGATTCCCGATAAGAGCATGGATACACCCAATAACGGGTTTGTGATAGCTTCCAATAATCCAAACATGGTACCTTGGTGTTCCTCAGGAATTTCCTTCATAAGCACTGTATCAAAACAAGCATTGCCAATTCCGGACATGAGGGCGGCACCGCAAAATAGGAAAAACGCGGCGGCAACAAAATGGGTTTGGCTTATGAATACGTGAAAGGTACCTTCGAGCATGAGGCAGATTAGCCCAATTCCTAAAATATTTTTTCGCAGCCGGTTGACTACTAAAAAGCTTAATGCCAAACCAATTCCTAGGGCACCATAGAACAGCCCGACGCCGACATCACCCAAGTTATACTCCTTCACTGCATATACACTAATCAGGACATTATCAATTCCATTGAGGGAAGCCGCCACAATAGAGCATAAAAGAAGAATTTGCACTGAAACAGACATGTAGATGACTTTTTTGAAGGTTGGCAGCAGCTTCTCCTTTTGAATCTCTTGTTCTTCTTTTGGTGATTGTTGCTGGACAGGGAACCTAATTGTTGAAATAAGCGCAGCTGCCCCCAAGAACGAGGCGGCATTCACCCAAAACGTCCATTGGGCCCCAAACAGGAAAGCTACTACTCCTCCTGAAAACGCCCCTACGATTAACATGATTCCAATTAATACTTGTTCCAGACTGTTCACTTTCAATAAATGGTCTTTGTTTACCAGCTGAGGAATCGCAGATTTTCTAACTGGCCCATAGATGGCCTCCCCTGCCGCCAATATAAAGGTGGTCACGTAGACAATCCAAATATCCTCTTTACTTTGAACCAGGAGAAGGGCTAAGGCAAAAATGATGCGGATGAGATCGGTTGCAACCATAATTGTTTTTTTAGAAAAACGGTCTGCCAATCTCCCGCCAATTGGTGCGAATATCATAAACGGCAGCAGCCGAATCGCCAACGTCATCCCCACCGCCAGCCCTGACCCTGTTATTTCCAATAGCATTGCTAGTACGGCAACCGAACTGAAGCGGTCCCCAATCCCATTTACCACTCCCGCCAGAAATAATTTCCGGTAGTTTCTTTCTTGTTTGATAAAAGAAGTGCTCATCCCCTCTACCTACTTTCGCATTCGTCTAATTTAACATTCATCTAATTAGTATTGTAAAAAAATTTATTTCAACCACCAAAGCTCAATCGGGTTTAATTCATATTGGTTATTTTCCCGGTACATAAATTGGCACATAATCAGCTCACGCCGTAATGTCGCATAGTCATCAAAGTACTGCTTCAAATGTTCATTGATGTCTTTTTCCGGATACACTATCCCCACTTGCAGCCCCTTAATCATATGCTCAAGCACGACCAGCTTTTTCTTTCTCTGGGCCGGGTAGTTTTTCAGCTTCCCTTCTTTTGTGAAGAAATTTTTAATAATGGACTCCCGTTCTTCTGCTGTTACCGCCATTTCCATCTCGTCTCCTCCTCCACTTCCGATGTTTAAAATCGCCTTCGCACCCATCTCTAATGTTTTTGTGTTGAGCGAAAAATAAATCGTGTTCTTATCGCGCCGCTCTCTAATTAGTCCCACGTCCCTCAGCTTGGCAATATGGTGGGTAATCGTTGGCGGCTTGAGGCCTAATTTCCCGGCAATCGCCTGACCATGAAGCGGGCCCTGCTTCAGCAAGCCGATAATGCGAATTCGCGTGAGGTCCCCTAGTGCTTTATGAAATTCAACCATTTTGTTTAATTGCATTTTGCAATTCACCTACTTTTATATTTATCTAATTAGATGATATTCGAATTTGGTGTTTTGCGCAAGTGGAAATTGATAAATTTTCCAAAAAAATCATCGAATTTGAGGGACCATGAACTGAATATTTAAATTGAACTTTTCTACAACTTTGGACAGACACTTATTGGCTCGTGACCATTAATATTTGAAAAAGGGAAGCGTTCTGCTGCGCTCCCCCCTTTTATCAAATGTGAAATGGATTCCTACACTTCATATAATCTTAAGCTGGAACCCCTAATAAAGACTTTAACCATGAAAGCCTATGGTGCAGGGAGAGCCGAACATTAATGAACATTAATAATAATGTTGAGATGAAGCTTAACAGTATATTCAACGTATATCCCTCCACATTTGAATTTAGTGTTATTCCTTAACACTATTTTTATTTTTCTCTTAACAAAGAAAGTTATGATTGAATTTCACATGGTTGAGAATTTTATCATCTTACCATTTTTTAATTCTCCAAATCGCAAGTACAAAATGAAGAAAATAAATGAAAATGAATACCTTTTGTATTTACGTCAAATGGATTACTAAAAAAGACCATAGGAAAAGCAGAGGAAAATTAATTCCCCTGCTTTTTTCCTTTACCAAACGGCAATCTGATTTTCAATCCGCAGCATCGCGGCCTCAAAGCCGTTGCTATCTTCCTTTTTCAAGGAAACCTCTAACCGGTCTTCATTTTCGAAGGTTATCGTAATTTTCTGGCCTTTGATGATCTCGAAGCGTTTTACTTGAAGGTTAATGAACGAACATAGGGCATCGCGATATCCAGAAGTCCCCATGGCAAAATATGTACCGCCCACAATGGCGACTGGTAATGAATACGTGGTCAAGGTTCCGGTATTTTCTTCCCCTTCAAAATAGAATTGAATATAGTCTCGAATGAATATAACCGAACAAACCTCTGCGTGTTCCAAGGTTTCAATGAGCATGATTTGCACCTCCGTTTTTCCTGTTTCATAAAAAAAGAATGGCTGTCTTGAATGATTTTTGCTTAAATGGTGGTAAAGCGAAGTTCACAATTCGGGGAGGCAAATAAGGGTACCGTTCCTACTGCCAACACTAGATTATTTACTATTAAGAATACCACTTTAGATGGATTTTTGAATAGGCAAATTATGAAAGGATTTTGTCTGTTTTCATACAAAAAAATGACGTGCGCCTTTCACACGTCATTTCGAAGAGATAATTGGTCTTTTTTCTCAATAATTTCTTTCAGTCCTGCTCGAATGAACCAGAAGGCGATCCCCCACGAAATCACCATCAAAATAATTTGCCCATATGGCGACATGCCATCAATCGGGGTGTCCCATAATGCATGCATGGCCACCACACCAATAAAGGTAAGAAGAAATGACGGTTTTACCAACATGGATAGTTCAAATTTGTTATTGCCCTGCGCTTTACAGAAAGCAGCTCCTGTCAAAGCAGCCCAGGCGACATGCCCGCCGGGGGCTAAGAAGCTGCGCCAGAGAATCGTGAAATAAAGGTTTGGAAAACTCCCCGTTAGAAGCCCTCTTAACGCATACCCGGCCGTTTCAAATGCCGCGAAACCTGCACCTACTGCCGCCCCAACCAAAAGCCCGTTTAAAATGTACTTATACTTTCGGTTACTGACGAAATATATCACGATGGCCGTCTTAGCAAATTCTTCGATAATGCCAATGGTAATCGGATTGATATTATTTTTTAGAACATTAAAGAATACCAGAGCCACCAGCATCGAGAGAATCCCCCCGATTAGCACCACATATAGCACAAGGTAAATGGCTATGTTTTGCGGCGCATTCATTTCCCAGAAGAAAATGAGTGTCGTAAACGGGACTGTAAAGGCTCCAATGATAATTAGTCCAGGGATAAAGTTAAAATTTTGAAACACGCTTACCCCAACATGCATTCCTGCAAAAGCAATCAATCCAATGATGAAAATTCTTGCAAACAGCCAAGGTTTTGGCCATGTTTCCTTTACTTCTTCCAGTTTAGGTGTGGTAATGGCTGTGCCCACAATAAACAGCCGTTCTGCTTCAAGTTCACTATGGTCACGAAACACTCTGGAAAAAATATTTTGCATTTTGGGCTCTACCGAGCGATTCATTTTCGGTATCGTGTCTACGTATGTAGCAAATTCATAAAACAAACTGTTCGGGTCTACATTCCCATCATCCTTGGAAAATTTGGTGCCGCAGCTTATACAGAACCTTACCCCTTCCGGATTGGTGTAAACACATTCCGGACATTCCATGTGCAATCCCCCTTGCTGAAAAATTTCCCTTGCCTTCATTATGTCCTTTCATGTAGGGAAACATCCCATATTGGCCATGCGTACGGGTAGTCCACATTTCACCATTGCTATTCTATGAATGGCTTTGTTCATATTGACATAGGCTAGCACTATATAGAAAGTGAACGGTGACTGGTATGAAAATGAAGAGAATTCGTAACAGCAAAAACTCTATACCCTTCTTAATATTGGCATCCATCCATATTGTAATGTTCATGATTACTTTAAGCCGGAGGAACAAGAAGGATGTTTGGATCTTATTTTTAACCAATACGGGCTTGGCCTATTTATTTGAGTATTTCACCCTCAATTTGTTTCATGGGTATCGATACAAGCCTGGCATCATGAAAAAGCGTTTTTTTGATGCCATCTTGGGAGCCGTTCTATCCCAAGGATTTTATGTTCCCGTTACAGCAACATTTTTAACGTTCTTTCGAAAGAACTGGGTATGGAAGGTCAGTATTAGCCTTATGTATTTTTATATTGAGCAGTTATTTAAGTACTTGGGGATTTATAAAGTTTATTGGTGGAAATCCATCTATACTCCTGTGTTACTAAATGTCTATTTCTTTATTAGCGATAGTCTGAAAAAGGCGCTTGATGCTCGTAAAAGCTGGGCACTGAAGATGGCTCATTATTGGTCGATTGATGTTGTTTGGGTTACACTGATGTTTGTTTTTGCGAAATTCCGTCTCATCCGATTCGGGCGCGGGCGCTATCATTCTTGGACTGAGCATTTTAATATTGCACCATTATACAGCTTATTTTTATCTTTTATTGCAATGCTTACATCCTCAAAGTCAGGCTGGTATTATCGATTCCTTCTGTTGTTTAGCCATATTTTTATTGATTTTGTGCTAACAAAAACGGGAATTCTAAAAATTGCTGTAAAGTCACTTTTTAAACTTATTCCTCGATATGGATTGATGCCTTTTGTTTCGCGGTATTTTTATAAGATTATTTTCAATAAATAAAACACCAGGCCTTTCCCCATTAGCGGAAGAGCCTGGTGCTTCGTTATAAACCTATTTGTGTTGCCTTAAACGGGAATCTGCCAATGCCATCTTGCCGCTAAAGGGCTTGATTTTAATAGGAGCAAGACGCTCCTTCAAAGTTGAAACCAATACAGAGCTGACGAGCCAGAAAAGCAAACCAACTAACATACTTAAGCCCCAGTTATGGCTCCATTTTAAGAATAAATAAACAGTCGCGGCACAAATAATCCCGCCAATCATGCCATAAACTGAACCGTTGGCAATTTTCGCAGCATTCTTAGTACCCGATTTAACACCTGTCATTAGCACTGCGGTGATCATCACGGCCGGAAATGCCGCGAAGATGCCGCCTAGGATTTCCCAAGGTGAAACAACGATTATTAAATAGCTGGCCATTACAGCTGCCCCGCCTAGTAGAAAACGTAACAATAAATCTTTATTCATGATGAACAACCTTTCTTAGTAGGAAGTAATCGCAACAACGACCATCGAGACGACAAACCAGCACCCTAGCACTTGCATGAGTCCCTTTTTCAAACCATATTTTTTTAAAAGGAAACCGGCGATAATCGCCACGAGAATATTGATGCCCATTCCCACCATTGCCCCTTTTGAGAGTGTAATGGATTGAGAAACAAGGTCCTCGCCCTTAAGGTCTAGTCCCGCCGTTAATAGCGCTGCCAAAAAAACTGCAGGAAATGCGGCAAAAATTCCGCCTGCCTTCTCCCCTAACTTTCTAGCGACAATCGTGGATGCCACAACTGCCAATCCCCCTAAAACAAATCGAATAAGTAATGCACTAATTGAAAGTTCCCCCATCTTAACCACCTTTTGTTTTGTGTATCTGGATGACTTGTCCAAACTCTACTTTGTGAATATTTTCACATAACTTGTTTACATATTCATTGTACTCCTTTTTTCCCGCAGCACCTGTGAACATTCTTTTAACGTTTTTGAAGCGTTTTCTTGGTTATCGCAAAAATAAAAGGCACCAACCGAATCTGGTCAGTACCTTGGAGTGAATTTAAATTAACTGCAGTTCCCGTTTTTTCGTCTTTTATCATCAATCGACAGTGCGTGTTTGGTACTATTCGTACCCGTTCACAAAATACTCGATATTCTCTAGTTCCTCTTCGTTTAATTTTTTATTGTTGCATGATTATTGCTTTCTTACGGACAGTTTCGCTTCAAATTTTCATTCATTTTGTCCGAAGCCACTAAATAAATTCCGAAAAATCACCAATACCAGCATAAACTGTTTCTTTTTTAATCCGCTCTTCCAAGTCCCGCAAGGTATACTTCTGCCAATCTTCTAAGCTATTCATATCCCATTTCCGCATGAATAAGGAATACAAAAAGATCTCCCGCAGTTTTAAGAAAATCGGAATTTGTTCCACCGTATCAGGATGAAGCAAATTTTCCTCCATATACCCATCGAAAAAATGACGTAAAAACGTACTACAAAACGCTTCACCATCACCATTGAAAGAGTCATGCTGCCAATACGCATGATAGAAACAAACCGCTATATCCTGGGCAAACCAATTATACGAACATTCATCAAAGTCAATGACAGTTATACTAGCTTCGTCCCGGATGATCAGGTTACCTTGATGAAAGTCATTATGAATAAGTCCAAAATTATCCGGAGTAATTTTAAATGCATACAGCCGCTCCATCAACAAGTCATACTTCTCCAAGAGCCAAGTACTTAATTTACCTCTAAGTTGAAAAACGTCAGGATTCTCCTCCGTCCACTGAGGGCGATGAACCTCCTCCAAATAAAAATCCTTTGATAAGGCATGCATTTTTCCAGCAATTTTTCCCATTTGCTGGAACATCCCCACATTCCAATGGGCTGAGTTCGTCACATCAATTGCCTTTCCATTAATATACTCAAAAGAGGTTCTTACCCGTCCACCTTCGCTTTCAATTATCATAGCAGGTTTGGGTACAGGCACTCCCTTACTATATAAATGCTGCATCCATTGCAGCTCCTGCCCAACCATCTCTTTTGTTTTCTTAGTTTCAGAGATTCTAATTACCTTGTTTGATCCCTCATCGTAAAAAACCTCGTTGTGAAATCCACCGTTCAACCTTATTTTCATTTATGTCCCCCAGAATTTAAATAAAAGTATACCAAGTTATCTCTTAACTCTTTATCCCGCTTAAAACCTAGCTTGCTCATTAAGTTTAATGATTTTTCATTTTCGGGTTCGACCGTCGCATCAATGGTCGTTAACCCCATTTGTGAAAAACCAAACCTAATCACTTCAGTAATGGCTTCGGTCATGTACCCTTTGCCCCAGTATGTCCTCGACAAATCAAATCCAATCTCAGCGATGAACTCCCCATCCTTTTTTCTCAAGTAATGAAAACCGATGGTCCCCGCAAATTGATTTTCACTTTTTTCAAAAATCCCCCATCTGCAGCCGGCATCATCTATATGATATTGAATAATTTCCTCTGCTTCACTCAAATCCTTACAAGGCTCAATATCCATAAATCTTGTCACTTCCGAATCAGCAAAATGCTTCATTACTTTAGCGGCGTCATCCAGCGTTAACACCCGAAGATGCAGTCTCTCCGTTTCAAGCACCGGATACACGAATGTATGATTGGTCACGGCACAACACCTCTCTCTCTAACTCTTTCTATCCTTATGAGACCATTTTTCACTTTGTTTTTGCAACGACTGTTCAATCTCCATCGCCAAACTGCTCATAGTCTTTTGCCAGCCTTTTTCTGTGTCCCTAACTTCCACTACGCTCCCGGAGTGGGGGCGTGCTTTCTTTCCTCCACCTTTTTTAGCAGGTGGCGACTTTTTAGCAGGAGGAGCAATAATATTTCGTACGGCATCCACAAATTGCGATACCTCCACTGCACTCCCGAACCGTTCTCGATATGTTAACAGCTCCAAGTGAAGTTCAGCCCTGGTCATTCCCACATAAAACAACCGGACCGATTCTTCTAACAGCCCTGGGTTTCCCTCATCATATTGATTAACATCATCATGCGAAGGAATAATCCCCTGAATAAGGTCAATCATATAGACTCTCTTAAACTCCATTCCCTTGGAGCTGTGAAAGGTAGACAGCGTGACCACATTTTGATTTTTGTTGTTTTTAGCAGCATTCATCAAAGCTTGTAGATGGTTTAGTCTCTCTGCAAACTCCTCCATCGTAGCCAGCGGCTCGGCGATGACCTCCAGGGTGGAAAGAATGCCCAACAGAGCATCTTCGTTAAACCCCAATTCCTCGGACATTTTGATCAGAGTGTCTTCATAGCCTAATCCATAGCGGATGGTCCGGACTGCATTTAGCGGTGAACTCCCTCTCATATTTTGAAAAATTTGCTGATACTCCCGGATCCGTTCAACCTGATAATCCTTTACATTCGATACCAGCAGCAATTGCTGGAACACAGAATTCTTCGCAAAGTTTCGAGTAAGTTCCGCCACTTGTTCCTTCGATAAATAAAGATTCAACCTTTTATAGATTTCCATAAAAACGGACAACTTTCGGTCATTGAACGACAAGCGCATGAAGTTCAAGATGTCCTTTACTACCCAATGGGAAAAGAATCGGATGTTATGGTCTTTGATATAAAAGGGGATACCGGCACGGTCAAACTCATCGATGATAACAATCGCTGAAGAATTGTTCCGAAATAATACCGCTGCCTCGTCAAAGTCCTCAAGCTGTCCTATCTCCTTCACCAAATATTTGGCCTGATCTTTATAATCAGCAAGATTTTTCATGACAATTGGTTTGTGGGGCGGATTTTCTGTAAACATATTTTTCTCATAGCGGTTCTTGTTTTGCTTGATAAATTGATTTGCCACCTCGACAATATCCTTTGACGACCGGTAGTTTTGCTCCATTTTTAAAATAACGGCATCTGGATAAACCTTACTGAAATCCAGCAAATACTGCGGATCAGCCCCGCGCCAGCTGTAGATGCTTTGGTCATCGTCACCAACGACATACAAATTTTGATGATGCCTCACCAATTTTTCCACAATCAGATGCTGTACCAGTGACGTATCCTGGCTTTCATCGGTGAGGATGTAATCGAATCGCTGCTGATATTTCCTTAACAGCACAAGGTCCCTCTCCAGCGCATGATTGGCAATCGTTAACATGTCATCAAAATCAACCAGCAGCTTTTCACTACCATTTTTCTTATACTGGTCATATTCTTGAAGGAT
This sequence comes from Neobacillus sp. B24, assembly GCF_055381825.1. Taxonomy (NCBI): domain Bacteria; kingdom Bacillati; phylum Bacillota; class Bacilli; order Caryophanales; family Bacillaceae; genus Neobacillus; species Neobacillus sp. B24. The sequence goes on from NZ_AP035777.1 coordinate 3,396,483, forward strand.
TCTTTTCGCGTTAGGGACGTCACAGTTCACCTTCTTCCAGTCTTCTACAGGAAGTAATTTATTTTTTATCAACGTAATGTAGGTGGAAAGCTCGTCCAATTGGTCCTCGGTAATTTTTTCTTCATTTATTTTTTGAAAAATTTCTCTTAAAATCGATTTCTTTCTCGGTTCTTCCATGACCTCATGGCGAAACCCTTTTTTCAACAAATACTCACTAGCTATTTTATTTGCTAAGCTATGAATCGTAGAAAAATCTACAGATTGCTTGTTTTGGCCAGGAAAAAATCGGGCAAACCGCTCCTCCATTTCAGCCGCCGCCGCCACACTAAAGGTCACCGCTTTGATGCGGGCAGGGTTTATGCCCTTCTCCTCTATTAAATAGCCAATTCGCATAATAGTGGTCGTCGTTTTCCCTGAACCCGGAGAAGCCAGCAGCAGCAACGGCCCTTCGGTATGAAGCACGGCCTGTTGCTGAACCTCATTCAGCGAAACCCCGATTTCCCGCTCTTTTCTCACGAAAAAATCTTCCATACGAATACTCCCTAGTGATTTGTTAGTTCTATTATACAAAAATAGTCCGATATTTTCCTTTTATAGAACAAACACCCAATAAAAAATTTAAAAAACAGTCTACAAAAGTCTAGTCATGATGGGAATTCTTCACGTATTGTATTAGGAGCTTGAATTGGACAAGTTTAAGAAAGTTAAACGCGAAAGAGGTGAAGCCATGTCAACAAGACGTAGATTTAATGGAGAGCCTATTAAAAATTTCAATAGACGCAGCTTTTACGGTGCAAAAAAGATATCATCTCCCCTACCCGCTAGACAAAACGATACCAACGTCTCATTAATTACGCCACAAAACATTGAGGTCAGTATTATAATGCCTTCCTATAATCGATATCCGTTAAATTTATTTTCTCTCTATTCACTTGAAAATCAAACCTTCGATCCCTCAAAAATGGAAGTTATCTTCATCGATGACGCCTCAACAGATGAAACACAAAATGAATTAAGAAACTACCGGCCTGTCTATCATTTTAAATACATGAGAAGTGAGCAAAATTTAGGAAGAGCAAAGGTTCGAAATTTAGGCATCAAATCAGCCAGAGGCAGAATCCTCATCTTTTTGGATGCAGAAATGATTTGTGAACCGGATTTTGTAGAAAATCATTATCAATATCATCAGACCTCTCAGAATGCAATCATAACAGGAGTTATGCATATGAAAAGAATCATTTCCTGTTCTTTTCCAGAAACAAGCAACGATCGTCTTACTAGCCAGGCAAAAAGGGGAAGTAAGAAATCTACTACCCTTTTAGAAAAAAATAAACCGTCTCTACTTCTAACGAAAGCGGATATCACTAATCAAACCTATAAAGATTCCGCTGTTAAAACAGACTCCTGGTTTAATACCATTACACAAAACTTTGATGAAGAATTAAAAGGTTTCCAGTTTCCTTGGATGGCCTTTTTAACAGGGAATGTTTCAATAACAAAGGATTTAATTGAACAAGCAGGGATGTTTGATGAGGAGTTTGTAAAGTTTGGCTATGAGGATTGGGAATTGGGTTATCGTTTATATAAAATGGGGGCTCAATTTTTTATCAAGGATAATTTGGTAACCTATCATCAGGAGCACCCTATTGGTGAAAGCAAATGGAAAGAAGCAATGGAAAACTTCTATCTTTTTATATCCAAGCATCGTGATGTCGACGTATTAATCCTAGGACTGGAAATTGCGAGATTCACTGATTTATTAAGTTTGAACAAAATTGTTAAAGAATATAAACAACTTATGAAAAACGAAGAGTTTAAATACTTCCAAGAAAAATTTATTAGCATCCTTGAAGCAATTGCCCTATTACTACGGATTGACGTTAGGCATTTCAATGTTTTAGGGGCTATGGGATATGGTTCAAGTCAAAAATCGGAGCTTGAAAAAGGTATCAACTTAATTAAAAAGCAGAAAGATTATCCAAATTTAAGTAAATTATTGAGCAAGATACTTAACTCGTAAAGGGGGGGAAGAGGTGGTTTCAGTCATTACTTGTACGATTAGAGAAGATTTTATTGAAAATGTGTTCCGAAATTTTTTACAGCAAAATTTGGTTAATAAAGAACTAATTATTATATTAAATAAGGATTCTATGAACATCGATAAATGGATCAACAAGGCAGAAAACTTTTCCAATATTAGCGTATTTCAGCTTCACGAAAAAGCAACACTCGGCGACTGCTTGAACTTTGGTATACTTAAATCAAAATATGATATTATTGCAAAATTTGATGATGATGACTATTATGGACCAAACTATCTAACAAACGCCATGAATGCCTTTAAAAATGACCAATTATCGATTGCTGGAAAAAGTTCACTCTATATCTACTTTAAAAACAATAAGGCGCTGGTCCTTGTTCCGGGGGAAGAGAATTCTTTTACCGAATCAGTCGCAGGGGCAACCTTAGTGTTTAGAAAGGAAATATTTAATAAAGTACCATTTGAAAAAGTAAATCGCGCGGAGGATTACTTTTTTATTGATCAAGCTAAAAAATCCGGTTATTCTATTTTTGCCCTTGACCATAAAGATTTCGCTGTCATCCGGCACAATGCTGAGAATCATACTTGGAAGGTATCTGACGAGGAATTAATGGGCTGGGGCAATGTGGTTGCTTACACAGACGACTTCGAATCGGTTATTACAAAAGAGAATGTGTAAGAACATAAAAAGGAAGCATCCTATTTCTTTCGAATGTGGATACTTCCTTTTTATTATTCAGTTTGAAGCTCACACTTTCACTAAAATTCTTCCGATTGCTTCACCCTTCAATAAGGTTGGAAGAACTCCTGGCAGTTCTTCCAGCGTAACCTCTTGTTGAATAAGTCCTTCCAAGTTGGCCGGTTTGAAGTCAGAGGAGAGTCGATCCCAAATTTTTAAACGGGTTTCCCTTGGGCAATAAACAGAATCTATGCCCAGTAAATTAACTCCCCTTAGGATGAAAGGAAAAACGGAAGTTGGAACCCTTACTCCGGCCGTTAAACCACTCACCGCTACTGATCCACCGTAGTGAATTTGGCTAAGAAGCGCTGCGAGTGGTTCGCCCCCAACAGGATCTACCGCTGCCGCCCATTTTTGTTTTCCGAGGGCTCTTATTTTTCCGTCATAAACTTCTTCACGTGGAACTATCGTCAGTGCACCAAGTTTCTTCAAAAATTCCTCTTGCGAATGTTTCCCCGTGCTTGCCACTACTTGGTAACCTAATCTGGAAAGGATGGCAACTGCAAAGCTCCCCACACCGCCGGTTGCACCGGTAACCAGGACACTTCCTTTTTCCGGTGTGACACCATTTTCCTCAAGGCGCTGAACCGACAATGCTGCCGTAAAACCTGCTGTTCCAATTACCATTGCTTCCTTTAATGTAAGGCCTTTTGGAAGCGGAACAACCCACTGTGCAGGAATTCGCGCATATTCACTATACCCGCCGAAATGAGAAACTCCAATCTCATAACTCGTTGCAATGACCTCATCCCCTTCTTTAAACTGGGGGTCTTCTGAGGAAACCACCACACCAGCCAAGTCAATGCCAGGGATCATCGGGTAGGATTTTACCACATTGCCCTCAGGAATCGAGGCAAGGCTGTCCTTATAATTGACGCTTGAGTATTGAACGCGGATTACCACCTCACCCACTGGCAGATCACTTAGCGACAATTCTTGTAATTTTACTGTGAAGTCATTTTCCTGCTTATTGACTACCAATGCTTTAAAAGCTTCCGTCATTTCTTTTGCTCCTTTCTGTAATGGGATTCTCCCATTTTGCTTTACTAATTTGTCTTTTTCAACGATGATATTACTAGCTTAACTTTTCTATGCTACTTTTTAAAGGAGTTCGTATGATGATAAAAGTTTTATTTGTCTGCCTCGGCAATATCTGCCGCTCGCCAATGGCCGAAGCAGTATTTCGAGACTTGGTGAGTAAAGAAAATTTGAAAGGCAAAATAGACGTTGATTCTGCCGCCACCAGCTCATGGCATATAGGGTCCCCGCCTCACAAGGGAACACTTGCGATTTTAAAAAAATACAACATTTCGGCAGAAGGACTTACGGGCCGCCAGTTAAAAAAGGAAGACTTTGAGAAGTTCGACTACATCATTGGGATGGACGAGAGCAACACGGAGAACATCGCGGACATCGTTGGTCAGCCTAAGCATCCAAAGATCATGCGGCTCCTCGACTTAACAGCACATAAACAGGATGTGCCGGACCCTTACTATACAGGTAATTTTGATGAAACCTATGACCTTGTTACGACAGGGTGTAAGGCACTGCTTGAAAAAATTCGGGTTGAACACCAGCTATAAAAAATAGAACCAGGCACTTTTCGGATTTCGATTAGTGCCTGGCTTGCTTGTTTTTAAGCGTATCTAATCCCGGCGAGCTTGATATTGCTTTTGTCACCAGACCCACAAGGGGTCACAGCATAAGTCATGCCACATTTCGGGCAGTTCATAATAACCGTTTCCAGCGTAAACCGCTCCCCGCACTCACAATCAATTTCATGTGCCACAGTCGGCGCAAAGTGTTCCTTCCCCTTACTCTTAACATGATCCACAACAGCCTGGCCATCTAACAATCTCGATGAACATCCACAACTCATTTGCAAAACCCTCCATGAAAAATAGTCTTTGTACAACAAGCGTAGCACACAAACTAGAGTACAAACCCTCGCAAAAAGAAACAGATTGTGAATTTTTCACTTGGTGTCAGGCACCATGCTGACTTCGCACTGTAGAGTTTACATAATAAAATTATTTATAAAAATACAGTTTCAGCTCTACAACCATTCTTCCGGGACTGAGCTATTGTCGGCAATGGCATAAGCTGCATTTGTAATCGCCTCAGCTAACGTATCCCCTGTTTCACAAACGTCATTAAAGCATGCTTCAGAAACACCATCACTTTTATAGGTAAAGCCCAACTCTTTTAATTTCTCAACGATAAGGTTGGCATGATCAAGGTTGTGCTCTGGTTGAAACTCCGTTACAGGTATGAATCTATCATTTTCAAAATCGTACCAGCGGTCCCATCTATTTAATTTCCACCCAAATATCCTTCGTGCAATAACTTCAATTTTGTCCATTGGCTTTGACTCCTCATAAAATAATATTTTCTATTTTACCATTTTCCAAGCCTCCTACTATAGTCTTATGAAGTTATTTTATTGACAAAAGTTAATTGGCGCAGTCTTCTCTCGTTTTTCCGACCTCCTCTACGCCAATGAACCCTATTGGAGCAGTCGATCCCGGTTTTTTCGACCTCCACTGCGCCAATGACGCCTATTGGCGCAGTCAACCCCGGTTTTTTCGACCTTCACTGCGCCAAGGGACCTTATTGAAGCAGTCGACCCCGGTTTTTTCGACCTTCACTACGCTAATGACACCTATTGGCGCAGTCATCCTCGATTTTTTCCGACCTCCACTACACCAATGACGCCTATTGACGCAGTCAACCCCGGTTTTTTCGACCTCCACTACGCCAATGACGCCTATTGGCGCAGTCGACCACAGTTTTTTCGTCCTCCACTACGCCAATGAGCCATATTGGCGTAGTGTCCTCCGCAAACATCTTGTATCACCCAGTACTTCCTGAATCAGCCTAACCGTGTTATAGCAAGCTTCAATATTCAAAGTCTCTGAATCTGTATGCTCATTCATGTAACCGGCAGATAGATTCACACTTTGAATGCCATATGCGGCCCAAATTCTTGTGTCACTGCTCCCCCCGGCCGTCATCTTCCAGCACCCCAGACCAATCCGTTCCGCTGCTTTTTCAAAAAGCTCCCCATAACCTTCACGGCAAAATGGCTCAAACCCGCCGCAGGATGTAACGATGTCACCTGTACCACGCCGGTCCACAACAATTGCACCATCAACTCCCCACAAAAACGTTTCATCAACGCTTCTTGCTCCGACTAACCCGCACTCTTCCTCTACGGTAAAAATGAATTTTATCGTACCGTTGAAGTCCGAAAACTGGAATCGCCTGGCCAATTCCAACAGTACTGCCACCCCCGCCCGGTCATCAGCACCCAAGATACCTTTGTCACTGGACCAAATTGAGCCATTTTTTACAATCGTTCTGCCCTCTACAATCCGCTCCACCGTGTCTATGTGTGCATTCAACAAGATTGTCGGCCCTGCTCCGGTCCCAAACTTCTTTTGCGCCAAAATATTCCCCGCTTGATCAATCGTCTTAAAATCTACGCCCCCCTCCAATTGTTCCATTACAAATTGCCGAATGCTCTCCTCGTTGCCGCTCTCTCCTGGAATCGATAAGAGCTGTTCCAGCATTTCGAAAAAAAATTGCTTCCTAATAAATTCCGCACCACGTTCAAGCCATTCTTTTTCAATATGCGATAGCTTTTCCGCCACATCCAAAAGTAACGGTCTTGATATGTTCATCCTAAATTCACGACGACGAGAACGGATTCTTGGTACACCTGCTGCATGAAGCACGTCAATCACCATTTCCATGTCCGTTCCATTCATAAAACCCAAGAGTGGATTGCGTTCCCCATGCCCGTCACAACTCATATTTGTATGGAAACCAAGACGATTCAACTGCCGGACAACGCCAGAAATATACGTATCTAGTTCCTTAACCTTTGGCTGATCTTCTCCAGGTCTAACCCATAACCCTTCCCCGCGGCCTCTGTACTTAAAGTCGACACAATCAAGCCAACGCTCTTCAGAAACCACCGGGCTTGTTATAGATAATAATCCTCCTTCATAGCTGAAAGTGACCTGGAGTTTTTCCAGACTTTCCAGCAAAAATGCGACATTTCCCTCTCGTTCTTTTAAACAAACAAACTCATTCGGGCGAATCTCCTCGACAATAAACCCCTGACGTACAAATAATTGATTCCAGCTTTTCATGTGACCATCTCCCTTTCCCTTGATGCTCACATTATATAAAAAAGGCGATGACACCCCTGTCATCGCCCTAGTTATAAGAATTGTATTTCGTCGTCTACCCTGTACATAATCTTAAATGGAAAGGCCCCGTTATAATAATAGGCCGTTTCACCATTATACCTTTTACTATGAATAATCGGCGGAAAGCCATAATCCCGCATTTTATTTCTAAATCGATTTACGTTTTGAACATACGAATTTTCTTCAACCTCACTGAAAAAAGAAGTTCTTGTAGCCGGTCGATCCTCTGAACTTTTTAAAAGAAAATGCCTAAGCATCATCCCTTGATTATAGGAAAGTGTAATCTCCTTATCCTCAAAAACCAGAAGAATGTCCCGGTCATTAAAATATAACAATAGTGTTTGGAATGGAGTTGTGTTTATCAGATTTTCGCAATCTGCTTTCGAGCAAGTGGTTTTATCCGCACGATCCACCTGATAAAAAGCATGCCGCTGCAAATATTGTTCATTTACCAATATATTCTCAATTAAATGCGAGAATTCCTGTTTTGGAAACTCCGCGTCCTGAAGTTGATTCATTTTTTCATAGGTTCTATTGGCAATATGCAACGCACTGTTTGTTAAAAACAAGTGGGCATTCAATTGCTGCTGCCCGTTCATGTTGTAGGCATGATTGTTGTAGTATTGGTGATTGTCCAATGCCTTCTGGAAAAATTGAATTGCTTTAGCATACTCCTTAAATTTGTAGGACAAAAATCCAAGCCGATAAGGAGCAATTGGATTGGTCCGATCATATTTCAACACTTCTTCCAAGCAGCGGGCAGCAAGATAATCATCCTTCTGATATTCTGTTTTTAAGTAGGTGCCATAATGAATCAGGTTAAACACCAGCTTCTTTTTCACATATTCCAATGAATGTTGATATTCCTTATTCCGTCCCCGGACAAGCTGATCCAGCCTCCGGTACATTTCCTTATAGATATCGATTTTCATAGAATAGTTGGCAAAACCGCTTTCGGCTTCTTGATCATTTAGCTCTGCTTCCAAGTCCTCCAGCTCCTCAAGCGTTTTGTCTCTTAAACTCAAGTTGATTCCCCCTTCTAATATGGCTTTCTGTTTTCCGGTTCCAATACGCCAACCAGATGATACTGCTTATCTTTCGCAATGGCCTCAATGACACCGTTTGAAATCTCCTCATTTGTTAGCCATCGGGAGGTATCACGGTTTAAGATAAATCCAAGCTGAACTTGGTGATAACTGCAGTTATCGGTCAAGCTTAATCCCATCCTGATCTCCTCGTGATTCGCGCGGCTTCCAATAACCTGAAACAATCTCCATGGCTGATCATTTGCCACCTTCCGAGATATGGTTTCCAATACTTTTTTAAAAGGTGAATGAATCCAGACAACCACCAATTCCAGCGGGCCATTCCTCTCTATCGTCCATCCTATTCGGTCTTTAAGCAAAATCTCCTGGCGATAATCAACAGATAACGTTGTGATATTAGTTGGGTCACTGACCTGATTCTTAAGGTGATCCAACCGTTCTTGATTTCTCCCAATCACCGAGACATGATAGCCCTCCTTCACCAGCCACAACGTCGCCGCTGAAAGCATCCCACTGCCGCCAATAACTAAAGCATGTTTCATACTACGCACTCGCTTTCTTTGAAAACTATAATCTACTATTCTTGAAAAACTATGAAAAATCCTTTTTACACCTATCAGTTTACATAATACATTTATGAAAAATAAAAAGAAGCCCGCCACCCGACGAGCTTCAGATTTGCCTTATAATTTTGCCTGTACCGACTGCAGCTTTCGCTCCATTGTATTTTCCTTGTCGCGCCGATCATCAATACGGAGATTGGTACAGACTCTTTGCAATCCCTTCTGGAATGGAACTTCGTGCACTTCCTGGACAATCTGCAGCAGTAATTTCAAATCCCCTTCGATTAAGGTACTCATTGGCGTTAGCTTGTATTTCACTCTTCCTTCATATTGTTGAAGTACCTTATGTATTTCTGCGACATAGTCGCTAACGCTTGGGGTACCCGTCCCGACCGGTATTACCGTAATATCAATAATCGCCATGCTGCTTCCTCCTGATTAAAAACTTCTACCTATACTAGCATAGCATGTTTTAGATCTTTTCATCATTCTTAAAATCGGAAGAATCATTATAATCATAACGGAATCCATCTTTTTGCGCCGGAACGCTCTTATTGTTCTGTACTTTGCTTTGTTTATGATTTTGTTGATTATTAGATGACTTCACAATCATCAGCCTCCTTAGTGCAATAATTGCCGTAATTCCTCAGCGTGCTTACGGCTCGTATCAATGACTTCCTCAGCCAACCTTTGACTTTCCGGGTCCAGGTCTCCCCTTACCAGCTCTTCCGAATATTGAACCCCGTATTGCTCCATGCCCTTTAACGCATCTTCAATAATCTCCGACGTATCGTCAGAGAGCATCATCTTATGCATATAACTATGCATCTTGCCAGTGACCCCTTCACTGTCGGAAGGAACACCGTTTAAATTTTGAATTCGCTCCGCCAGTTTTTGGGCGTTCTGCTTTGCTTCCTGCTGCATACTTTGAATCTTTTTCTTCACATCTTCTTGATGCAGTTTTTCGATGTGATGTTCCAAGGCATGAATCCCCATATAGATCCCGCGAAGCAGGGTATTTAATTCTTCAATAACGATGTCCTCGTTTCTCATCCTCTCACATCCTCCACGTTTATTATGAGGATTTTTTACAAAAATATCCTATGGCTGCAGTTTGCAAAAACAAAAAAGGCCAGGCACATTTGATGTACCTGGCCTCTTTTCATTTGCTCTTCCAAACCCGCAACACATGACCGCCACAGCCGCATTGGTCTATGTACTTCACGTCAACCTCATTTCCAAACTTCAACAATAACTCGTTCGTTAAGTATTCATCCGGGTTGCCGAAGCTTGCAGGAGTGACCACATTCACATAATATCCCTTTGCTGTCTCTTTAACAGCATCTATTGCATCACCAATCACTAAATCCCGGTCATGCTCGTATTCCTCATGTTCGAGTGAGATTGACCAATTCTTTTCCTTCATGAAAAATCACCTCTAATCTTTATTTTAAAAGGAAACCCAAAGACACGAGGTGATGTACATCATTATTGTTTCGTTTTTTTCATTTTTTGACTTAGTTGAGCAATAGCATTATAAAATTTTTCAATATCCATCCTTCCAAACGAATCCCCGATACTAATTTCAAAATAACTGGTAGTCTCTGTCACTTCGCGTACATAACTGGATAACCCGACACCAATTCCCAGGCAAATTTCAGTTAAAATCCGCTCCACTTCCTGTTTCGGAGCTTCAAAATGGACGTGAAACATATTGGAGACAGGCACTTCTGGCAGTGTTGAAACACCAAAACAACGATTAAAATGCAAAGCAACAATCTTAGCTGCTTCATAATAGCGTTCCATTTTCCCAATCCGTTTGTCGAAATAGTAATCCGCACTTAGATAATAGGGATAAAGGCTAATTAGGTCCCCGCCATGGCGCCGCTTCCACACCTTTGATTCCTCGATAAAGTCCCGGCCGCCGGCAAGAACTGCCCCAGCAATCCCGCCAATGCCCTTATAAAAAGAAATATAAACACTATCAAACAGGCGGCAGACTTCAGCAGCACTTTTTTTATAAAAAGGCAGGATTTCAAATAACCTGGCCCCATCCAAATGCAATTTGATTCCTTTTTCCTTACAATAAGCTGAGATTTTTTCAAGTGTTTGATATTCAGGCAGCTGCCCGCCAATCTCTCGCTGCGGCAATTCCAAAAGCACACAGGAAACCTCTTCGGCCATTCCTGCTACATCTTCAAATTCTATCACTCTATCTTTTTCTGATAATAAAACTGACTCTATCCCATGCAACTCTTTTAATCCATCTTCCTCATGAATCTCCAAATGGGACAATGGGTGATACGCGACTTTTTTCACGCCTTTTTGATCGCACCAAATCCGCAGAGCGATTTGCTGAGCCATCGTCCCGCTTGGAAAAAATACAGCCGCTTCCTTCCCTAAAATACCAGCCATTTTCTCCTGGAAATCCTCAATCAACTTCCCTTTTCCGTACATTTCACTCTCCAGCTGCTCATCTAAATCGTTAATAACCTCTTTTAACAGCCCAATATTTCTTGGACCGTGTCCACCCAATTGGTACTTTGTTTGTTTAAAAGCCTCTAGCAAACTGTTTTTTACGGACATTTTTCCCCTGCACCTCTTTTTGAGTTTTTCTTTATTAGGCTCCATTTTCAAATAAAACCGCCAGATATCTGGCGCAATTTATTGGTTAAATGAAATCACTTTAAATGTGTTCCCGAGAAACTCCAATTCCGAAACACTTGAATTTTTGATTTCCATCTCATTGCTAAATTCATCAGAAAATTTACTTAGGATATTTCTAATTACAACCCCATGTGTCACTAGTAAAATATTTTCGTTGTTGCCTCGGCAATTGGCCACTACCTCATTTAGCCCTCTCTCAATCCGGTCCCAAAGTTCCTGGAAATTTTCAGCATGATGATAGGAGTCCGATTTTTTCATGAGGTTCATAAAGTCTTCGATACTATATTTATTATGTAAATCCACAAAATCAGTAACGCCATTATCCTGAGCAATCTTTTTCCAGACAACCTCAGAATATTCTCCCTCAAAACCGCCGAAAAACATTTCACGAAAGTCTTTTCTTCTGTTGATTTTCAGGTGATTGCTATGGTGATTTTGCTGCAGGATTAATTCGGCGGTTTCTAAAGTCCTACCTGAATCGCTGGTATAAACGTGGTCAAATGTTACATCCGCGAGTCGTTTTCCTGTTTCAATAGCGATTTCCTTACCCTCTTCGGTAAGCGGGCTATCCGCCCAGCCTTGCATTTTCTTATAGCGGTTTAAATACGTCTCGCCGTGTCTTACTAAATACACTTTTAATTTTTTATCCATTTTTACACCTCACTTCAACTATTCTAACGCTTTTGGTTAATACAGACAATTTTGGAAAAACTGAAGATGATTTCAGAAATGTTTTGACAAATGAGTGAACATGTTGTAAATTAACAAATGTACGAACGATAACAATTAAATTTTATATAATATTCGTGTTTAGGGGTGTTTTTCCATGGATGTAGTATTTGACTACGAAGATATTCAACTAATTCCTGCAAAATCGATCGTTAATAGCCGTTCTGAATGTGATACAACTGTCGTCTTCGGCGGCCATACATTTAAATTGCCAGTCGTCCCTGCCAATATGCAAACGATTATTGATGAAAAAATTGCAACTTACTTAGCCGAAAATGGATATTTCTATATCATGCACCGTTTCCAGCCTGAAACCCGTCTTGCTTTTGTAAAGGACATGCAGGCACGAGGGCTGATAGCTTCTATTAGCGTGGGTGTAAAACAAGGCGAATATGAATTCATCCAGCAGCTGGCTGATGAAAATTTGACACCTGAATTTATTACCATCGATATCGCTCACGGTCATTCCAATGCCGTCATTAATATGATTAAGCACATTAAGAGCCTTTTACCTGGCAGTTTTGTGATCGCTGGAAACGTAGGAACTCCAGAGGCTGTAAGAGAATTGGAGCATGCTGGCGCCGATGCAACAAAGGTTGGCATTGGACCAGGTAAAGTATGTATTACAAAAATTAAGACCGGATTTGGTACCGGTGGCTGGCAGCTGGCGGCACTAAGATGGTGCGCAAAAGCCGCAAGCAAGCCTATCATTGCCGATGGCGGAATCCGCACCCACGGCGATATCGCAAAATCTGTTCGCTTCGGGGCATCGATGGTGATGATTGGTTCTTTGTTTGCCGGTCATGAAGAATCACCTGGAGAAACGGTTGAACGAGATGGAAAGCTATATAAAGAATACTTCGGTTCGGCTTCCGAATTCCAAAAAGGCGAACGCAAAAACGTCGAAGGCAAGAAAATGTACGTAGAGTACAAAGGCCCGTTAATCGATACCTTGATCGAAATGGAGCAAGACTTGCAGTCCTCCATTTCCTACGCAGGCGGAAACAAGTTAAAAGACATCCGCACGGTAGATTATGTAGTCGTCAAGAATTCGATTTTTAATGGGGATAAGATCTATTAATGCTGCAAAAGCCTGTTTCTCCTATTATATTGGAGAGCAGGCTTTTTTTTAGAAATATCTATATTCATTCAACCAATCCATATATATCCAAATCAAGGACAATTTCACTACATTCTTATACGATTTTGTCTTTAAGAAGCCCGTTCAAAGACATTTTTACCTTTTTCTGGAGGCAATTTGTCTTTGATATTCCAAAAATACCCATATCAAAGACATTCCCGTCTCTTCTATATGCATTTTGTCTTTAATAGGCTTGATCAAAGATATTTTTTCAAGTTTCTCGAAGAAACTTTTCTTTAAAAACCCCACATTTCCATGATTCTATTGCTTTCCGTCTCTTAAAAAATCACATCCGCTACAAAAACGATAATCATAATCAACTGGATAACACCCTTTGCAAACGTGCCGCTTAAAAAGGCAATTAAAGTCGCAAACGCCACCTTCAAAGACTCCGAAAATGATTTCTTTTGCACCAATTCCGCAAGTAAAACCAAGACAAACGGAACAATGATGACGCCAAACGGCGGAATCACAAAGCTTCCGACGATCAGGCCGACCGTTGCTGCCCTCATCCCCCATTTAGAACCGCCTGCCCGATCGACAAAGTGAAGATTAGCCAAATAATCTGCCACGAACAATACAACCGTCAGCAGCACGAACATCGTCCAGGAAATCCACGAAAGTTCCTCAGAATTAATCCCAAAATGATAAACTGCTACGCCTGCCCAAATAACCAGGACCGAAGGGATAATCGGATAAACGAGCCCAATGAAACTAACAATAAAGCAGGCAACGATAATAACCCATAAAATAACGTCCAGTATCTCAATCACCTCATCCAAGTATTTACCCTCATCATAACAGGAAATCAGGAATTTCATAAATATATACAAAAAGGAATCGCAGCCTAAAGTACTAAAGCTGCGATTCCTCCACTTTTTCTAAAATTGCAGTTCATCCTTCTTTGGCTGGGCTGCCTCTTTTTCCTGATTATTGGTTTTGAAAACGTCTTTTGAGATGCTGTTTAATTTTTTCAAAAACCGATTAAACCCAAAGCCGACAAAGAACGCAATGCTAATTGGCGCATAAGGGGTTTTGTCATAGTCCACAAACTCAATTAATAATATCCCGCTCTGGATTAACATCACGGCTATAACGGCTGTCCCTGTTGCAAAGATAGGATAGAAAATGTACATAACCCAGTGGCGGTAGTCGTTTAGCTCCCCTTCCATGTAATGGGAACAGAACATGTACAGATGGCGCAGAGAGCCGCCGATTGCTCCTGCAAAGAAATAATACAGGAATATTTTGATGTCCGTAATGTAAGGGAGCATTTTTTCAAGCATGCCTACCCACAGCATTCCCACTGCTAAAAAGCTGCCGAAAAATAGCAACAATAGATAGGACAGAATAACAGCTTTCAACCATGTCTTCAAGCTATCACCCCCGCATATGTTGCTTTAAACTATGCGGCAAATTCGATTGAGGTGCTATTTATAAAAAGGACAGTGCTTATTCCTCAGTCAGCTTCTGCACTTCTCTCGCTGTTTCCTCAAGGATGTAGACAACGGGTACTTGCGTGGTAATATTCGAACGTTGAAACCACTCTTCCGTTACATAATAGGAAATATTTATATCGGCCACTTTGCCAATCGTACAATGTTTATTATTGGTGATGCTGATAATTTTGCTGCCTTTTTGCTTTAGTTGATTGATATGAGAAATCGTGAATGAATTTTCTCCTCCAACTGACAGAGCAATCGTTGTACTGTTTTCAAGAAAATTCGCATGGATTGGCATATACGGATCCTTGACATACATCGAGAATTTCCCCAAGCTTGAAAAATATCTCGCCCCATACTCTGCCAATATCCCGGAACTCCCAGAACCGATAAAAATGAGATTGTCCGATCTCACAATCAACGAAGCAGCCTCCCTGATTGCCCCGTCAAGGTTGCCATTTACTGTTCGTTCGAAAAATTCGTTAAGAGCATATTGGCTGCTTTTGACTTTTCGGTCATCATTTTCATCTAAATACATTTTTAGTTTGACTTTGAATTCCGAGAAACCTTCGCAGTTTAATTTTCGGCAAAACCGCAAAATCGTTGACGTTGAAACATGTGTTTCATCCGCCAAATCACGAATCCGCATGTAGACCACTTTCTCGCCATTTTTACAAATATAATCATATAAGGAAGTTTCTAATTCATTAAAGCTTGCAATAACATCACTTGAGAACACGAAATTACCTCCAGAACTATCTATATCTCTATCTTAACACAAAGGTGAAACAACATGTTACTCATATGTAACAAGTTCCTTTCGGTGGAATTTGCACCTAAATGCCGGTAGGTGATTTACGATTGTTCCAAAACACATCGATATGTACTGCAGCACAGAAGAGGGTGTCGCCTTACACCCTCTTTTATTTAAATAGGTGAAGCCCAGTGCCCCACCCTTGTTAATTCATATACTTATTGACAAAGTTCCAAATCGTGCCCCAATATTTCTCCGGGTCCACTTTCTCCGCTTCACCGTGCCCTGCGCCAGGTATCGTCAATCTCTCCTTATCAACCTTTGCTGCTTCGTATATATCATTTAACTCCGAGTAAGGAACGAAGGAATCGCTTTCCCCGTGAATAAATAACATCGGTGTGTTACTTTTTGCCACCTGTTCCACCGCGGAAGCCTCGTTTAAATCGTATCCAGCCCGAATTTTTGTAACCGTATTGGCCGCGTTCATGACCGGGAACTCCGGCAATCCAAATAGGTCGTCCAGCTGATAGGTGAATACATCCATAACCGAGGAATAACCGCAATCCTCGACAATCACCTTAACATTGCTAGGCAGCTCTTCGCCAGAAGTCATCATTACCGTCGCCCCGCCCATCGAAACTCCGAATAATAAAATTTCAGCGTCGGGATCTTGTTCGATGATCTGGTCAATCCAAAGCAGCATATCTTTTCGGTCATCCCATCCCATGCCGATATAGTCTCCCTCGCTCTCCCCGTGCCCTCTTAGGTCCGGTGCCAGGACATTATAGCCTTGATTGTAAAAATTTCGTATCCAGCGTGTCATTCCCTTGCCATTCATGGTGTATCCATGTGCGACAATTGCCCATTTATGCCCTGCATCATTATTCTCATAAACCCAACCATTTAATTTCAAATGTAATTTGTCGGATGATACAACACTCCATTTACTTGGCTGATGGTTACTGGAGAATTCAGCATCATCGAGCTTGTTTTCTTCCGCAACGGCTGCATTAACTGCTTCCGACTGGGCCAAATGAGGGTTGCCAGTCAGAAAATCCTTCTCCTGGTGGGGGTTTAGTGCGAAATTATAAAAATAGTTTCCAACCAAAAAATAGGCTGCTACCAAAAGAATCGCAACTACCGGGATGATGATCTTAATCTTCTTCATAGAGGCCTTCCTTTACTTAAATATGATATTTATATAATACCAAAAAATTGAAATATTTGTAGATTCCTATAATATGGGGTGCAAGACCAGTGGGACCAGGGATTGAGAATATTCCGCCCGTTGTGGCATTTGTCATCGGGGTAATGGTTGCTGAGGGCTTAAAACATCTGCGACACGCTAATCTTAAATGCCAATCCAAACACACTATTAAAAAAATAAATAAATGGCGAGATTCCCCATCTCGCCATCGCCACCCTCTATCTGCTTCCGCTTTTCACCATTGGCTGCACAACGGGACTGCTCTTAAAGGCAGGCTCTTTTTTCTTATAGGCGTGGTAGTAAGCCATCCCTATAAATACAACACCGCCAACGGCATTTCCTAAAAATACAGGGACAAAGTTTTGCAGGTACTCCATCCAAGTAAAGTGTCCGGCAAAGATGGCTGCAGGAATGACAAACATATTGGCGACGACGTGCTGGAAGCCAATGGCAACAAACGCCATCGTCGGGAACCAAATGCCGAGAATTTTTCCGGACATATCTTCTGCTCCATAGGAAAGCCAAACCGCAGATGCTACCAGCCAGTTGCAGCCAATTCCCGAAAGGAATGCCAGGAGAAATGATGCCTCCAGTTTATGTTCCGCAACATCGATCGTTTTGTCCAAAAATACACCAGTTTCGGTTAAGCCAATCAAATGACCGAAAACATATGCGACAAAAATGGCACCGACAAAATTACTTACCGTGACCAGCAGCCAATTCCACGCAACCTGTTTAGTGGATACTCTTTTCGCGAACCGCGCCAACGGCACCGCCATCATGTTTCCGGTTAACAACTCACCTCCCGCAAGCAGCGTAAGGATGAGACCAATCGGGAACAAGGAGGCGCCAATTAAACTGCTTAGTCCCTGCAAGCTCTCCGGCAGCGTTGCTGTTACACGGATAAACAGCAGATAACCGAGTGCGATAAAGGCCCCTGCCTCAAATCCTAATATCAACGTTTGCGTTGCAGCATATTTTGTTTTCTTCACTCCATTCTCAACGGTTATTTCCATGATCTTTTCCGGTTTGCTAAATGCCATACCTATCCACCCTATGCAAATTAAGTTTGTGAAATAATTAACATAGTTATTCTACATCACATTCCCTAAATACGCTGTGAACAATTTATTAATTATTTATGTAACAAAGTTCACAATTCAACGTAATTCTCATCCCACTCCTTCAATTGCCCTTCAATACAATTCGCCACATGTAACAGGAAATTATTTTACTACCATAAATCGATTTGTTCTATAAATAGAGAAAATTTAAACGTCTGCTTTCCTAATAATGAAAAATCAAGTATACTGGATTAACTACACAGTATAAGGAGATACTTACCATGCCAGAAAATTCTGCATCTGAAAAAAAGAAAGTCAGCCTGCAAGAGCTAATGAAGCAAAAGCTTGAAAACAAAAAGAATCAAAATGCCTCTGAGAATGGAAAAGCAAATGGCAGTCTTTCAACGCAAAAAATGAGAAGCCAGCAAACGAAGAAGCCTAGCAATACCCGGAGAAAAATGGGCAGCTAATAAATGGGCAGAATTCAGTTACATTGAAAAGCATTCAAGGTCACACTTGGATGCTTTTTCATTTTTTTCTGAAATAGACAACATGATATAATTATAGGTATAGTGTAAACAACAAGTATGATTGAATTTAGGAGTGTAAATATGAATTACAAAGCAGTCATCTTAGATATTGACGGAACTATCCTTCCCCATGGGCAATCAGTAAGTCACGCCACAAAAGACGCTATCGAGCGGTTAAAAGCAAAGAATATAACAGTAGCCATCGCGACTGGGAGAGCGCCTTATTTTTCTAGTGCGATTGTCGAGGAAGTGGGTGTCGATTCGGCGGTCTTTTTTAACGGTTCCCTTGCGTATTATGAAAAAAAGGAAATCTACCAAAGCCCGATAGAGAAGCAGTTTTTGGAAAGATTACATGGTTTGACTAAAGAATATCAGCATCCGCTGACATTTTTAAGCAATCAAACCTTCAAGGCAAGCGATTTAAATCATCCATATATTGTGGAATCTTATCAGCATGATGACTGGAAGCCGGAATTGGCGTCACCTAGTTTTTGGCTGGAACAGGATATCTTCCAATTATTCCTCCACTGTGATCAGGAAGAAGAACAATCCTATCAATCTCAAATTCCTGAACTAGATTTTCGGAGATGGACTTCAACCGGAGCGAAAGCCTGCGATGTCAATATGTCCAATTCAAACAAAGCAGTAGGAATTGCCAAGCTGCTGGAGCGTCTCGGCATCGCCCCAGATGAAACCGTTGCGTTCGGCGATGGCATGAACGATATCGAAATGTTGTCATTCGTGGGCATGGGCGTTGCCATGGGATCTGCGCAAGAGGAACTGAAGCGTGCGGCCAACATGGTTACACTCTCTGCGGAAGAAGATGGCGTTTGCCACGGATTGGAACGTCTCGGTCTTATTTAAAAAATGAAAATCCATGCCATTAGATCAACGATGGCATGGATTTATTTTTTATTACTGCGCCAATTTTTTATAATCCTCAATAAAGGCTGCGACCTGCTCCTCCTTCGTCGCCCATGAAGTAACAAGGCGAATCGCTGAGTGTTCGTTATCGACTTTTTCCCAAACATGAAAAGCATACTTCGTTTGAAGCTCGTTTATCACTGCGTTCGGCAATATCGGAAAGATTTGATTGGTTGGTGAATTCGTTAGAAACGTAACATTGTCCTCGCTCAGTTCCAGCTTGAGTAAAGCTGCCATTTTGTTGGCGTGGTCCGCCAATTCAAAGAATAGGTTGCCTCGGAACAGTTCATGAAACTGAATCCCGAGCACTCTCCCTTTTGCAAGCAGTCCGCCTTTTTGCTTGATGTGGAAGCGGAAATCAGCTTTAAGAGACTCGTTGCAAATCACAAGGGCCTCTCCAATCAGCGCCCCGTTCTTCGTCCCGCCAATATAAAAGGCATCGACAAGTGCCGGAAGCTCAGCCATCGTAAGGTCATTTTCTGAGGAGGTAAGAGCCGAACCGAGCCGCGCCCCATCCATGTATAAAATAAGATTATTCTTGCTGCAGAAATCTCTCAATTGTTCCAAGTCATTCCTTTTATAAATGGTCCCAATTTCGGTTGAGTTGGAAATATAAACTAGTTTTGGTTTAACCATATGCTCATCTGTATGGTAATCAAGTACGCCTTGAAGAAGGTCAGTGCTTAGTTTCCCGTCTTTACTATCGACAGAAATAACTTTGTGCCCGGTGGCTTCGATCGCTCCGGTTTCATGAGTGAAAATGTGACCCGAACTTGCGGCAATCGCGGCCTCATGCGGTCTCAAGAATGCAGCAATCGCGGTCAGATTGGTTTGCGTCCCGCCCGATAAAAGATGAACATCGACATCAGTTTGTCCGAGTCTTTCCTTGATGAGCTCCACTGCTTTTTTAGTGTAGCGGTCCTCGCCGTACCCTTCCTCCTGCTCCAGGTTGGTCTCCATTAACGCCTTCAATATTTGGGGATGCGCCCCTTCACTGTAATCATTTTTGAAGCTGTACATTGTGTTTTCCTCCTCGTTGTAACGGTTTCGCAGATATATTTGTTTTTTCGCAGATATATCTAAATTGTCGCAGATAAATGAGGACTTTCGCAGATATATCAGAAAAATCGCAGATATCATTCAATTTTCCGCAGATAAAATCATTTTACCGAAATCCCACACCATTTTAAAAGAGAAACATCCCCTTATTAGGTAGAATTCTACGTAATTTTATTGTAATTCTACCAAATTGCAGAGGAATTCTACATAAACACATGCGAATTCTTCAAAAAATCAGAACAATTCTACGCGTTCCCCATGGAATTCTACAATTTGTCTCTATCATGTAACCTAACTGTAATACTAATCTATTTTTTCCTTTCATAGAAATAGAAAACAATACGAGAATTGAACCTGGAGGTATTTCTATGAGAAAACTAATTGCAGCACTAACTTTAGGAGTTTCACTGTTATTTGCAACACCAGCACTCGCAGCATACAATGTGCAAACTGGGGACACGATGGATAAGATTGCCAGAGATCATAATCTTTCATTACAAGAGATAGCACAACTGAACCCGCAAATCAAAGACTTAAACTTGATATATGTTGGACAAACCGTACATATAAATAAACCAGAATCATATTCCGATACCACAGTGACAACCTTGGCCGACCTTGAAACCAGAGTTCATACCGTAAAGGCTCGAGCAGCCGCCACAACCCCCGCTTCCGTGAACGCAGTTAAAGCACCATCGTTTTCGCAATCCGAAATCGACCTGCTGGCAAGGCTCGTCCGTGCTGAAGCTGAAACCGAGCCATATGATGGCAAGGTTGCTGTTGCCTGCGTAGTCCTAAATAGAGTGGAAAGCGCAAAGTTCCCCGATACTATCAAAGAAGTTATCTATCAAAAAGGGCAGTTTCAACCGGTGAGGAACGGTCAAATCAACAAGCCGGCCAACGAAGATTCTATTAGAGCGGTTCATCAAGCGTTGAACGAAAGTAGAACACTTGCACAAGATTCGTTGTTTTTCTATAATCCTGCGATTGCCACCAGCCGCTGGCTCGATTCCAGAGCCACAACCATTATCATTGGTGATCATGTATTTAAAAAATAGCCGGAAAGAGTGATAAACCATGAAGGCGATGACCTTCAAAGCATTTGCAGTCGTTAATGAAATTGATCTAAACAAAATCGCGATTCACTGCGGCATTCCGAAGAAATTCACCTGGGAAGAGCCTCTCGTCCTAAAAGGCAGTATCCTGGAGGCCATCCTCGGCCGGAAATTAACCTCCGGACAAATGGTACTGATTTTCTCCTTCGGCAGTGTGGTTTTTATCAATCAGGCCACCCCCGATGAGACCACGATACTATTAAAATACATTCAGTCCTTCGAACCGGATGTTGATCTCATAAACGCTGACCGTTACACCGATGACTACAGTCTTCATATCCACGAAAACGAAGACCTGGAACTCGCGGACGAATATGTGATGGTCCCTGAATATGAAGATTTTTATCCTGAATTAATATCAACCGTGCTTGCAAAATCGGTAGCTCTCGAAAAAACGGAGGAGCAGCTTGGAAAAATCCATGACAAGCTCGAAACGATGATTGACCGGCTCGAAAAAGGCAAGCTGAGAATCGGTAATAAAGAGCTGGCGAGAACTACGGCAAAAATTGTCCGGCACGAATACAACACTCTTGCCTATATTATGATTCTCGACAAACCTGATATCACCTGGACAAGCAGCAGCGCAAGTGAATTTTACGACAAGATGATAGAATTTTTCGAGCTAAATGACCGCTATAAAATCCTGAAAAGCAAAACAGATATTTTGTATAACATTATGGATGGTTTTTCTACCATCAGCCACTCCATCCGCGGCCTATTCGTGGAATGGATTATTGTCATCCTAATCCTATTTGAAATTGTCCTAACACTTTTGGATATTGCCGGACTGCTTCCTTAATCAAATTTTCTTCTGGACTTCTTCCCTGATGGATTCCACCATTTCTTCCGGCAAATCCGCCGGGAGAGATGTACCATTCTCAAAAGACCAGCAATTGATAATTTCAAGATCACTCTTCTTAAAAGTAATACTATAGTCTTTATGATGATGTTTAAAATCAACCGTCACATACTCTTCTGAGTCAAAATCGTCATCAATAATCATGTTGGTGATTTCGTACATTTCGATTCTCCTCTAAGTCATTTTGCAAACAATATTCTTATTTCGTTCTCCGCCTCAACCATCCGGCCAAACCGGTAACCTTCAATCAGCACATGACGCTCATGAGCATCCAGACGGCGGTTCCATTTCTGCTCGAGATAATAAATCACTTCATTATAAAAAATATCCGAGTACTCTAATGGCTCGTTCACGATCTTTCAACTCCTTAACGCAATACTATTCCCCCATACAGTCTAGTCATTTTTTTCAAAATGGATACAAAAAAACTTGGTTCAATTTAACCAAGTTTTTGCCGGTATGAATACATATAGATTTTTTCTGCCACGAAACTGGCAACACAGCCGATTACGAGAGGAATCAACGAACCGGTTGTCGTAAATTTGAAGCCATCTTCATTACTGATATATTCATGAAGAAACATTAACCAAGGAATGGTAAATAAATGGCCTATCAAATAAAGGGCTCCAGTCGTCACAAATAAGGCGGTAAACGCAATGATGAAACTTTTCAACTTCAAATCAACACCTCCAATCACATCACTTGTTGGTAATATTATACATTACATTCCCCTGCTGCGATACTACAATAAAAGAACATCTCCCCTAAAGGAGATGCCCTGAATGATTATTTCTGATACTTTGATAATTTCGATGTCACGCCCGTGGGTTTCCGTTCCGGCGGCTTCGCCTTCAGGTTGGATGCCCATGATACTTGTGATTCATATCTCTCCGAATGCTCCTTGTTAACCAGAAACTGCAATCGCTCTTTATTTTTTTCCAACGACTCTTCTAAGACTTGCATTCGGCGGCGCGGGAACGATAGACCCGCCAAAATCATCGTGACCGTTGGGTCTGTATCCGATATATACGTTCCTTCAAACAATTCTACCGGTTCTCCAATTCTTTCAAAAATTGCCGGTGCACTTATGAGCTTCGATACTTGTTCCGGCCCTTCATAAATAAGACCAGCACGGATAACACCAACAGTGTCGACCGGACAAAATATGGTGTTTGCCCAAGAGCGTTGAATGATAGAGGAAATATCTGCAGTACTCTTGGCATCGGTTACCGTTGCAGAGGAAATAACCGTAACTCCCCTAGTATTTAAAATATTCATAAGATCCGTTTCATCAAAATTGCCGTATAACGAGCTCTTTTGTGTCACCTGCAAGACGTAGCCGATTGCCTCCATGACCTGACGATTGGAGGATAAATAGATTTGCTGCTTGCTGGACTGCGGGTTAGTCTTGCGGACTTGATCGTTGTCTACGAGAAATACAGACGAGATTCCTTCAATTTTAGAAACCTGCTCGATGCACTCCGCCGCGTTGATTCGGTTTCCGGCGAGGACATTCCGCTCCGGGACCACAGCAATCGCACCAACGTTGATGCCTGGCAGCTGGTCTAACAAAATATCAATTAACAGCGGACTCATTCCGGAACCAGTTCCGCCATCCGTCGAAAATGCAACCAATAACAGTTTGACGTTTTTAAACGATTTTTTCACAAAGTCAATCAGTTCGCGATAATGCTCGTGAACTGCTTTTAAGCCAATAGACCTGTCCTGCCCCGCTCCATTATATCCGGGGACAAAATATTTCTTTTCCACCTTCGTGTTAGCTGCCCCATCTCGTTGATTGGTGTTGATAAGGGCGGTTTGAAAACCCATCGTCGATGCGATTTCAGCGATATTTCCTCCTGCCTGACCTACTCCCAAGATGCCTATTGATTTCAATTTATCGCCTCCTTGTCTAGTAGATAATACTCAAGCTTCCAGCAATTTAGACTTGTTTTCTTGAAAAATAATGGTTGTCCTTCGATTTCCGGTCTTATTTTTCATACCAATAAAAAGTATTTCGAATTCAAAGCAAATAGTTGGTCAATTTCGTATGAAATAGGTATACTAAATAAAATCAACACCAAGGAGGTTTTCCACAATGTTAATTGAAATGTGGACCGATTTTGCTTGACCATTTTGCTATATTGGCAAGAAGCGTCTGGAGGACGCTATTCAGAAAGTAGATTTCCCTGTCGATGTTGTTTATCGCTGTTTTGAATTAGACCCATCCATGTCAAAAGACGTGCCATACAATATGTATGAAGGGCTTGCTAAAAAATACGGGATGAGCCTTGAGCAGGCAAAGGCAAACTGCGACAACATGGAGCGGATGGCCGAAGATACCGGATTAGAATACAATCTAGATCAAGCCATCTTAACCAATACCTTTGACGCTCACCGCCTAACGATGTTTGCTAAAAAACAAGGCCTAATGAAACAAATGACCGAGGTAATACTAAGGGCATACTTTACCGAAGGAAAGCACATCGGGGATCATGATACATTGATACAATTGGCTGAGGAAGTAGGGTTGGACGGTAATGCCGTAAAAGAAATGCTGGCTGGCCAGGCTATGAGTGATGCGGTTTATGCAGATGAAACTCAAGCACAGCAATACGGTATTCGCAGCGTTCCATTCTTCCTTATAAACAAAAAATACTCACTCACCGGTGCACAGCCTACTGAAACCTTTGTCCAAGCACTAAAGCAGGTTATGGCCCAGGATGGACCTTTCACACCTTTAGACCTTGGCGGACAAGATGGTCTCAACTGTGATGAAAACGGCTGCGAAATTCCAAAAAAATAATGAACAAGCTAAAAAAGCGCCTGCAAACAGGCGCTTTTATTTATAATTCCAATAAAAATCAGCGTAACAACACAACATTACGCTGATTTTGATAGGTGTGCTTTTTCCCTCAATAATTGCAGTTTCTGATTCTTGGTTAATCTTCGCCAGATTTTAACTTTAAAATTCATTTCAAGGCCTCCCTTAACTGCGAATATCCCTAAAACCTAAATGACAGTTTTCTCTCATACAATATTCATTTTTCGCCATATGCCTGCAAATTTGTTTGTTATGTATTTATTTTAACAGGCATGGCCCATTGGGGAAATTTGAAAATATCGACGTTATTTCTCCCTTTTTTACAAAAACTTCCTAAATTCTATATGTGACTCCGCTTTTGAAAAGAAATTGTAGACAATCCATGTCTTTCAGTGTCAAAAATTAAGGTAAAAAAATTTGAAGCAATTTGTCTGAATTGTGACTAAATATTGACAACAAAAGAAAAAATCCAAAGAACCATCGTAATTATGTGGAATCTTTCACAAATTACGAATCATCATTATCTGAAAAATGGTAAAATATATACAGAGAAGTCTGCTTACTTTGCTATGCTTCGCAATATAATGGGAGAATAAGGAGTCAATAAAAATATGAGGGGTTGAATAAAATGAAGTGGGTAAAAAAGCTTCAGGACAAACTATCAGGATTGACTGATGCCGTTGCCCGTTTTCCCTTAAGTACAGTTTTCCTATTGGGTGCAGCCTTGATCAATGCCTACCTGATTATTAATGAGCAGAACGACTCTACCTATCTGTTTACGTTTATAATGGGTGCGTTCCTCGGTGCCGTGTCGCAGGCCGCTTATGAACGTTTTTTTACCAAACTAGCTCATCGGCTGATGTTAATGGCTGCAGCTATCTTGCTTACAGCGGGATATTACCTCATCATTCAGTCCGTTCCAACGTTGGGTCTGGAAATACAAATTAGAACATATATCGCTTTGTTTACACTGCTGATTGCCTTCATTTGGATTCCAACGATAAACAACAGTATCAGTTTTAATAAAAACTTTATGATCTCCTTCAAGTCATTCTTTCATTCTCTGTTCTTTTCTGGTGTTATTTTCGCAGGGGTTGCGATTATTCTCGGAGCAATCGATTTGCTGATTGTTTCCCTGAATTATAAAGCATACCCGCAAGCAGCCAATATCACGTTTCTCCTGTTTGCGCCCATGTATTTCCTGTCGCTGATTCCGGTATATTTGAACACAAACCAGAAAGATCAACAACAGGCTATTGAGAAAGCAGCCCGCTGTCCAAAGTTTTTGGAGATTCTCATCTCTTATATCGTCATTCCGTTATTAAGCGTTTTTACACTAATCCTAGTGATTTACCTAGTCAAAAATATCGGCGGTGAATTTTGGAGTGATAACCTGCTTGAACCTATGATTGTTTCCTACTCCATTACGGTTATATTGGTATATATATTGGCTAGTGATATTGAAAATAAATTCACCACTCTTTTTAGAAAGATTTTTCCCAAAATACTTGTGCCGATTGTCGCGTTACAAATAATCGCCTCCTTTATTACCCTAAGTGATACAGGTCTTACACATACGCGTTATTATGTCATCTTATATGGTATTTTCGCGGTTGTTTCCGGCATATTATTAAGTTTCTTGCCTGTCCGAAAAAACGGTGTCATCGCCGCGCTGCTGATCCTGTTTTCGGTCATTTCAAGCGTTCCTCCTGTTGACGCCTTCACCATCAGCAAAAATAGCCAAATGAAAACGGTGGAAGAAATACTTGTGAAAAATGGGATGCTCCAAAACAATAAACTGAAACCGAAAGAATCAATCCCTGATAAAGATCAAGAGAAACTCACAAACGCCATTCAATATTTATCGATGATGAATTACACCGATGAGATGCCGTTTTTGCCAAAGGATTTTGATCCCTATAAGGATTTCCGCCCTACTTTTGGTTTTGATCCATATAACGATCCTGGAAAATTCGATGACGTCCCCTATACTATTGTTCAAGTAAAACAACCAACCCCATTAAAAATTACTGGCAGCGATTTCTTTATTCAGATGGATATTTCATCTTTTAACGGCAGCAGTAATGAGGAATTTCATTTTGAAAAAGATGGAGAAGAATATTCACTTTCAAAGGATGTGAGTAATAAGGAAACAGAGATTAAGCTCCTTAACGAAAGTAAAGATGAAATTTTAATATTTGATACAGAGGAGATATTGAATAAATTCTCAACCTATAAAGGTGAAAATTTTATCACTGCAGATAAAGCCACCTTCACGAACGAGAATGATCAAGCAAAGATAACCTTAGTCATACAAAATTTAGAGTTTCAAAGGGAAACCAGCCCAACGTCTATCTCGGCCATGGCCTATGTTTTCATAGAGATAAAATAAAATCTCTCCAAAAACCAAATGAGCTGCGCAAAACAGCTCATTTGGTTTTTAAAATTATTCATCCGCTACTTTTACTAATTGTTTTCCGATATTATCGCCGCGGAACAGCCCGAGGAACGCATCAACTGTATTTTCAAAGCCTTCCACGATATTTTCCCGGTATTTAATTTTTCCTTCTTTAACCCACTGGGAGAGCTGTTTCAAACCTTCCTTATTATGTTGGGCAAAGTCCGAGACAATAAAGCCCTTCATTAGTGAACTGGTTGTCAGCAGCTGGCCGGCCACACGTGGTCCAAGCTCCCGATTTTCAAGATTATATTGCGAAATCTGCCCGCAAATAATTGTCCGCGACTGGAAGTTGATTAAGGACATGACTGCATCGCTCACTGCCCCGCCAACATTATCAAAATAGACATCAACTCCATTTGGGCATGCTTCCTTCAGGGCTTTACGAAGGTTCTCGGCTGTTTTATAATTGATTGCCGCATCAAAGCCCAATTCCTCTGTTAAATACGCACACTTATCATCACCGCCGGCAATCCCGACGACACGGCAGCCCTTAAGTTTGGCAATTTGACCGACAATCGTACCGACAGCTCCAGAGGCACCAGACACCACGACTGTTTCCCCTTCCTTCGGCTCTCCTATGTACAGCAGTCCAAAATAAGCGGTTAATCCTGGCATTCCGAGGACATGAAGTGCAGTGGAAACGGGACCCCACTCCGGATTAATTTTTCGAATAGTACTGCCATCCGAAACATTGTACTCGGCCCACTCTAAGCGACCATCCACATATTGGCCGACTTCAAATCTTGAATTCTTCGATTCTATAACCTTCCCGACCATGCCGCCAAGGAACGGCTCGCCGACTTCATACGGCTTGGCATACGATTTCGCATCCGACATCCGCCCGCGCATATATGGATCGACAGATAGATAAAGTGTTTTGATTAACACTTCTCCCTCCTGAATCTCCGGAACCGTTTCTTCAACCATCTTAAAGTTACTCTCATCTGGCATCCCCACTGGCCTGCTCGCAAACAATATTTTCCGATTTACACTATTCGCCATATAACCCACTCCCTGTTTAGTTATTTTCCTCTAAAGAAGTGTATTCCTGGTGCTTGTTAACATGTTCTATTTTTATGGGGGAAATCCCTGCCATTTTACTGAAAAAGCGAACTCATCCTATGGTTTCAATTTTATGTTCCTATAAAATTGGCTATAATTATCTTAAATCAATTTAATAGAGGGATTTCAATGCAAAACCTTGAGCGAAAGTTTCAGCAAGCTTTACTAGAAATTGAAAAACTAAAAAAAGAGAATCAACAATTAAAAGAAATTTTATTATCTCATAATATAGATTATCACCAACTAGATTCCACAAAGAATTCTATGAGGGAGCAAGCCAAAAAAGCAAAATTAATGGAACGAATCCAGATTTTCAAAAAATTTTTTAGAGGGAGAACTGATGTTTTCGCAGTTCGCTGGGAAACTAGCGATGGAAAGAAAGGATACTCTCCAGCAAAAGATGGCAACGACCAATATCTGGCACTCAACGATCAGGTTCTATATAATCATTTAATTGGGAAACAAACAATCGGAATCTATCCACTTCTAAGAGACGAAACATGTTGGTTTTTAGCGGTTGATTTTGATAAAAACAATTGGCAAAAGGACGCGCTAGCATTTCTTAAGACTTGCCAAGAATTAAATGTACCTGCTTGTATGGAACGTTCTCGTTCCGGAAATGGCTGTCATTTATGGATTTTTTTCGAACAGGCAATTCCGGCTGCTGTTGCCCGTAAACTCGGGCATCTGTTATTATCTCGAACTATTGAAAATAACCATGAGGTTGGTATGAAGTCGTTTGATCGTTTTTTTCCAAATCAAGATACTCTTTCTAAGGCAGGACTTGGGAACCTTATTGCCCTCCCACTACAAGGTACAGCGAGAAAATTAGGGAACAGCATATTTGTTGATGAAAATTTTAAGCCATTTAATGAACAATGGCTGTTTCTCAAGGAAGTAAGAAAAATGACCTTGAATGAAGTTATTCGTCTCACCGTTGGTTTTGAACCGCCTATAATCGATACTCACCCCAAGCAGGAGGTAAAGGTACTTCCAAAAACATTAAAAGTCATCGAAAAAAATGGATTATATATTGAAAAAGCTAAACTCCCGGCTTCGTTTATTCAAAAAATTATAGGGATTGCCGCTTTTAATAACCCTGAATTTTATAAGGCACAGGCAAAACGGTTATCGACCAATCTAATCCCACGAAAGATTAAATGTTCCGAGGAAACAAAGTATTCTCTTATCCTTCCTCGCGGATGTAAGGAAGAATTATTTTCCCTATTATCGGAGCATTCAATTGACGTAGAATTTCAGGATGAAACTAATCATGGACTAGAAATTTCTGCCAATTTCCAAGGAACATTGAGACTGGAACAAGAACAAGCCGTCTCTAAATTGTTAGAACATCATAATGGAATTTTATCCGCCACCACAGGATTCGGGAAAACAGTTGTTGCTGCCGCCTTAATTGCTGAACGGAAGGTTAATACGTTGGTGATAGTACACCGCAAACAATTAATCGACCAATGGAAACAAAGTTTATCCAGCTATTTGGATTTAAAACTGAAACAAATTGGCCAAATTGGTGGCGGTAAAAATAAGCAGACAGGGATTATAGATATCGCAACTATTCAAAGTCTGAATTATAACGGAGAAATAAAGGACCTAGTTAAAAAATATGGCCAAGTCATTGTTGATGAATGTCACCACATTTCCGCCTTTAGTTTTGAGAAGGTGTTAAAAGCGGTTACTGCCAAATATATATACGGCCTAACCGCAACCCCAAAAAGAAAAGATGGGTTGCAGCCAGTCATGACCATGCAATTGGGTCCGATCCGCCATAAAGTTACTGCAAAAAATCAGGCAAAGGTTCGTCCGTTTGAACATATTCTGGTCCCAAGGTATACAAACTTTAAAATTAAAGAGGAAAATCAGGATATTCAATTCCTTTTCAACCAAATCACAAAAGACGAACAGCGAAATCAAATGATTTTTGACGATGTTCTAAAAGAATTGGATCAAGGCTCTGTTCCAATGATTCTAACCGAAAGGGTTGAACATGCAATCGAATTGCATAGCCGCTTTCAAGGTTTTGCAAAAAACATCATTCTTTTAACAGGTCAAATGAGCAAGAAGGAACAAAAGGAAAATTTACGAAGGTTGAATGAGTTGGGTGATCACGTGGAAAGATTGGTTATTGCGACAGGTAAATATATTGGCGAGGGCTTCGATCACTCCAGATTGGATACTTTATTTTTAGTCATGCCTTTGTCATGGGAAGGAACACTGCAGCAATATGTCGGAAGACTGCACAGGCTTCACGATGACAAATATAGGGTGAAGGTCATTGATTATGTTGACCATAAAGTACCTATATTGAAGGCAATGTTCGAAAAAAGAGGAAAAGGTTACAAATCCATGGGCTACAAAGAATTGAACTCGAAGTCTAAGACACCTTCTGAATCGGAGCAAATGAAATTATTTTAAACTGTTGTCCACCCACAGGGTGGCTTTTTTTTGGATTATATTATTCATTTCCAAAATAAAATTTAATAGAAGGAAAGGAGTGAGTTTTTTGCATCCAAATGACCAATTTTTCAAGGTGAAACCTAACCTTACTACTCATAATTTATATCCAGAAAACCAGGAATCTCCCATTCATTTTCTTAAAGGTCTGGAAACACCTGGTTCAAAAATGTACAGAAGAAATCATTTTCCCTACCCCGCCATCTCTAATCAATCTTACTCCCTTTCCATTGATGGTTCGGTAATAACTCCAATTACCTTACAATACAGTCAAATTACTACATTACCCGCCAGAACCGTTACCTCCTTAGTCGAATGTGCAGGAAATAAGCGTGCTTATTTTGAACCAAACGTTTTTGGAGACCAATGGAAAGACGGGGCGATAAGTCAAGGTGTCTGGAAAGGCGTCCCCCTCTCCTATCTTCTGAGCCTCTCAGGTATAAACGAACTCGCACGTGCAATTGTGTTTCAGGGGGCGGATGCTGGTATTAAGAAAGGAAGGCATGTTCATTTTGAGCGAAGTCTTCCGCTTGAAAAGGCATCGGATCATAACATCATCGTCGCCTGGGAATATAATCAAAGGCCGATTCCTGCCAAACATGGGTTTCCTTATCGTCTGATTGTTCCGGGTTGGTACGGCATGGCCTCGGTCAAGTGGCTAAGAGCCATCCATGTCATAGACGAATCTTTTTCAGGGCCGTTTCAAACAGATGATTATGTCTATTATCCAAATAAGGATGATAATCAAGGTGCATTTCCTGTCACGACAAATCATGTTAATTCCATTATCCAGCAGCCTCTAGACAGACAGATTCTAAAACCAGGTGTGCATGATATTTTTGGCTTAGCCTGGACGGGTGAAGGTGTTATTATCTCTGTCGAAATTAGTTTAAACAATGGAGCAACATGGGAAGAGACTGTTCTCTACGGGAATCCCCAACGGTACCAATGGGTACAATGGCATCATTCTACGGTTTTTGAAGAAAAAAAGGAGTATACCATACAGGTCCGTGCATTTGATTCAAACGGCCAAACGCAGCCCGAGCAAGCTTTCTGGAATCGAAAGGGCTATGGTTATAACCAAGTAACACAGATTAAAGTTAAGACTGAATAGCCCAGAAAGCGACAGCCATTTTTCTTCATATTTCTCCAAAAAGTTAACATAAACTTTAACACGACTTCATAATCCTTAAAGGAAAGTATTTTACAGTGTTTTTAAGTGATTGCAAAGGATGGGGAATGATGGAGAATAAAGGTTTAGTATTTTATAACGGAAAACAATATGAAGTCCTTTTTAAGTACAGCTCCGGTTACTGCGAAATCAAAGAAATTGGAGGACTCTATAAGATTGAACTGGTTCATGAATCTGAAATAACAGGTTTAACTTAAAAAAAGAAACTGGGAATGGGTAAGCACCGTTTCCAGCTTCTTTACTGTGCAGACAGCCCTATTGCCGCCTGACACCATCATCCAAATTCTTCGTCTAAGATTGCGTAATAGTACTCATCCCACCATTCATTTCCGTTGGGGATACACTTTTTAAAGTGGCCTTCCCTTCTCATCCCGATTTTCTCCATGACTCGGTAGGATGGAGGGTTCTCAGGTTGACATGTGGCGATGATTCTATGTAATTTCAATTCTTTAAAACCATAATTCAAAGCCGCATATGCTGCTTCGGAGGCATAGCCTTTGTTATAAAATTTCGGATTGAACACCCAGCCAATTTCATAGGTATGCCCTCCAAAAACGTTATAAAAAGCAATATGCCCAATCAAAATATTCTCATCCTTTAACACCACCGCAAACTTCTCGGCTTTATCACCACTATTTTCTTCGACAAACTTTTTTGCATCCTCTTCTGTAAAAACCCCTTCTGGTATGTAGGTCATAACATCAGCATTTGAGGTATATTCGTAGACTGCCTGCCAATCTTCAGCCTCAAACTTTCGGATGACTAGCCTGTTCGATTCGATAAACATGTGTTTTCCTCTTTTCAAAAAGTTTCTAATCTATTAATTCAACAACATTTCAATTTCACCTTTTATAAAGAGGTTCTATTAGACAAAATTTTTGTTAAACGAAGCTACTTGTCTTTTAGATGGCTCCTATTAGACAAAATAACTATTAATTTTAGCCAAAGTGTCTTTTAGAAGCCTTCTATTAGACAGAATTGCTTAGTTATCATAGTAATGTGTCTTTTATATCACGACCGACCAACTGCTCCTAATGAATCTTATGATAAAATAAAAATAAACTATTTTTCCAAAAGGTGATGACTATGAAAAAACAAATTCTCCTGTCCTGGAGCGGCGGAAAGGACAGTTGTATGGCATTAGATACTTTAATAATGCAAGGGTATGAAGTCATATCATTAGTTACAACCAAACCGGAGGCCGAAGACCGGACCTTTGCCCATGATGAACGTATAGAGCTGATTCAATTACAGGGACAAGCATTATCCATCCCGGTCCATTTTATTGAATGTTCATTTGAAAATTATACGGATCAGTTTATCCAGTCCGTCAAAGATTTGAAAAATCAACACCAAATCACAGGAATTGCTTTTGGAGATTTATATTTAAACGAACATCGGGAATGGGGCGAGAAAGTGGCGGCTGAAGCAGGTGTTCAGGCACTCTATCCGTTATGGACGACTAAGGAAATTGCCTTAAAGTCACTGAAGCAATTTGTTCATTCTGGATATCAGGCAGTGGTAGTCCGTATTGGCGATGAAGTTTTGGATGAATCCTGGCTTGGAAGATTAGTAGATGCCTCCTTTTTAAAGGATGTACAAAATACGGCAATCTGTCCAATGGGTGAGTCCGGTGAGTACCATACCTTTGTTTTCGATGGGCCGTTATTTGAAAGAAAGATTCAATTGGAATTGGGAGAAGTTATCAAGTTTGACACATCGGCGAAACTCGATTTTAAAAACTATCAATTAATTTAACAAGAGGCAAGCATAGCCTCTTGTTTATTAAAATTCTACTTCATTCGAAGCTTGCACCAAAATCCGCCGCTCAGGAGTGTTTATGCGGCTTAATACAGTATTGTAATGGTGAATCACTTGCTCCACCGGAAGGAACCCGAACTCATCGACCGTCGTGTGACCGTCAGCAATAAGCGTGACATCGAATCCTAACGACAATGCGGCGCGGCAGGTTGTATCAATGCAATATTCCGTCCGTACCCCCACTACAAAAAGATGTGTTATGTTGCGCCGCTGCAATTCTTTCTTTAAATCTGTCTGAAAAAAGGAATCCGCTGCCATTTTAGGAATGATGAAATCCTCTTTGCGAGGGTTAATGCCTTGGGCAAACTGCCAGAACTGCGACCCCCTGGCCAGTAAATCATTCTCAGGTCCCTCAAATTGAATATAAAAAATCGGCACATCCTCCCCTTCTGCTTTACCAATCATTTTTTTGATGACCGCAAACGTTTCATCCCGCTTATACGTTCCCCACATCGGGCCTGCTTGAACATCGATGACCAGCAGTGCCGACCGCTTATCCTCCATTTTCCCATCCCCTTTCTTACACGTTCCTCTCTTAAAACTATACAGAAAATTAGCAACAAAAAAGACGCAAATACTATGAAAAATATTTACGTCTTTTCTTCTATTGACTATTAAAATACACTTACCGTCAGCAGGCTTACTTTACTTTCACAGGCGATTGTTCTCTAACGAACTCCACAATCATTTTTAAAGCCTCAATGCCTTCTTCCTGATCAATAAAAGATTGAATAAATCCATGGATCATCCCGGCAAACCTTTTCGCTAATATTGGGACACCTGCTTTCTGAAGCCTCTGGCCATATGCCTCTCCCTCATCGCGCAGCACATCATACTCTGCTGTCAAAAGAAGTGTTGGAGGCAAGCAGCTCACATCGTCCGCGCGAATTGGAGATGCATACGGGTGAAGCCGGTCTTCTACGTTCTCCAGGTACAAATCCCAAA
Source organism: Neobacillus sp. B24 (assembly GCF_055381825.1). Taxonomy (NCBI): domain Bacteria; kingdom Bacillati; phylum Bacillota; class Bacilli; order Caryophanales; family Bacillaceae; genus Neobacillus; species Neobacillus sp. B24. Next base: position 3,431,357 of record NZ_AP035777.1, read on the forward strand.
ATAGCGCCATGTGGGTATTTGTCACGCCAAACCCTTCAGCATTTTCGGTATATGAAGGGTAGATGGACGTTTTATCCAATGGATGAAAATCGATTACAGGATAAATAAGAATCTGCTTTGCAATGGTTGGACCCTTTCGATCGCGGGCCATCAGCGAGACAGCTGCCGATAGCGTCCCACCGGCACTATCCCCTGCGACTGACAGATTACTGGCGTCACCGTTTAACTCTTCGGCATGCTCTGCCACCCAGGCTGCTGCTGCATAGCAATCCTCAGGTGCTGCTGGGAAGGAATGTTCCGGCGCCAGCCGATAATCGACTGAAACCACCTTTGCTCCTGTTGCTCTGGCCAGAATTCGGCAGGTAACGTCATAGCTTTCAATATCGCCGACGACAAATCCGCCGCCGTGGAAAAACACAAGCAAAGGATACGGTCCTTTTCCTTCCGGTGTATAAATCCGTATTGGAACAGGATAACCATTGTGACCAGGAATGGTTCTGTTCTCAATTCTTTGTACCCTTGGCCTGGCCACTACAGGCGGCATCATGCTTAGGGCGGCACCACGGTAATTGATCAAATCCTCGGCGGTGTTTAAATCCCCAAGTGGATTTCCTGCTAAGAATTTTTCAACATAAGGCTTTAATGGCATAAAAAAACTCCTCTCAACCTATTTTTTATCGGACTTTGATGAGGAGAAATTCATGATGTCAATTCTCTGTAATCCTAATATACTGGAATAATATCCCTATGAAAATAGGAGAAAGATCCTACTTTGCATTTTCTGCCACGGCAAAGATAAACAAACCATTGTAATACTTTTTCTTCTCAACCAGTGGTAACTCTGTAAATAAATCCATCGTGCTGCGATTTAAACAGCAGCCGTCACAAAATTTTTTCCAGGCAGGAGTTAAACCCTCCTGAAGTGCACCCAAAAAGCGGTTTTCCATTTTTACATGTTCAAACAGCAGAATCTTCCCACCAGGTTTACACACACGTTTCATTTCTTGTACTGCTTTTTCCGGATTGGGAATCGTACACATGACTAAGGTCGCTACCACAGTGTCAAACGTGCTATCAGCAAATGGAAGGTTTTCAGCCCCCGCCTGCACCAATTGTATTGGGACAACAGCTTGCTTATATTTCGAGCGGGAACGCTCCAGCATGTAGGGACTAGGTTCAATCGCCACAACCTTTTCTGCCGATTCGTAAAGCGGAAAATTAATCCCTGTCCCCGAACCGATTTCTAGGACATTGCCTGTTGCTTTGGCAAGGAGCTCCTTTCGAATGCCTTTGAATTTGTTTTTCTCTAACGGACTCATGAAAAAATCATACCAGTTGGCAAATGTCTGACTCAAAACTCTTCAACCCCATTTTCATTCTTAAAACTTTTTACCTATTATAACAGTTATAGTAATCCGCCACATGAAAAAAGGGGATCGAACTTAATCGATTCCCCTTTTTTAGTCAACACCTAAACCAATTCATAAAGCTGTCCAATAAGCTTTAGCATATTATGATCATTTTGCACCAAACGAGTTCCCACTGCCTGCCAATATATTTGCCCGCTTTTGATTGGATGCAATAATATAAACCGCGGCAACGGCAATGGCGGCAGCCACAAAAGTTCCAATGTTAAAGAAGCCTTTTTCAGAATACCACACAATGGAATATCCGATTGCTCCTGCAATTAAGGCATAGTAGGCAAATGGCAATAGCGTTTTTCGGATGACAGTGCCTTCCTTCCCGACCAAGCCGACGACTGCTGACGCAGCAACTACGTTATGAACACATATCATGTTACCTGCCGCACCACCAACTGCTTGAAGCGCGACAATCCATGTTGGATCCACGCCAATTTGGGAGCCAACGTCATATTGGAATAAAGAGAACATCATATTACTTACCGTGTTACTACCGGCAATAAAAGCCCCTAACCCTCCAATGAAAGTGGCGAAGAACGGCCAGAACTCACCGGCTAACGCAGCAGCACCGTTAGCCAACTCGATAGGCATTTTATCAAAGCCTACGGCACCACCGCCTGTGTTTGCAAACACCTGAACCATCGGCACCGTAAAGATGAGGGCTGTTGAAGCGGCGAGTGTGGTTTTACCAGACTGAGCCCACGCTCTTTTGTATGCGCTGCCATTCATGCTGTGAATAAAATAGGTTAGTATCGAAACGAGGATAAAGATTGTTCCCGGTAAATATAACGGTTGAAAACTGGAACTAATTTCCGAACCAAAAATATTACTAAAAGTAACGGTCCAAGCTTTCATCCATCCACCTAAAGGAAGGAATGACAATCTTGTTAATACAAGGAACAAGCCTACCAAAATGTACGGAGACCAGGCACGCATTAAGCTCATGCTCCCACTTTTGTGTGCAATATCCTTGATTTCAATGTTCCCCGTCCATTCTGGGTCCCACTTTGATTTTTCCTCGAAGTCCCATACCTCTTCTTTAGGAGGCAGTAGGAAGCCTTTTTTGGCTGCTGAAACAACGATGGCCAGGCCGACTAACCCCCCAATCATCGACGGGAACTCTGGTCCTATTGTATTAGCTACAATTACGTATGGTATAGTCATGGAGAATGAGGCGAATAAGGCGAATTTCCACACCTTTATTCCTTCTGTGTAGGATTTGTTTTTACCAAAGAATCTCGTCATTAAAGCAACAACGAAAAGAGGAACAAGCGTACCGGCTATCATATGTAGTATGGAGACTTTCCCGCCAATGGCCGTTACGAGTGCCAGAAAATCATTTGTTATACCTTGATCTGCTGATAAACCTGTTTGGATGCCAACAAGGACGGGAGTACCTACTGCCCCAAATGAAACTGGTGTACTTTGAATCACCATTCCGGCGATAACGGCGGCCATTGCTGGAAACCCTAGTCCGACCATTAACGGTACGGCAACAGCCGCTGGTGTGCCGAATCCCGAAGCCCCTTCAATGAAGGATCCAAATAACCAGGCAATGATAATAACCTGAATCCGCCGGTCCGGAGAAATTTCAGTAAACCCTTGACGAATAGCTCTAATCCCGCCGCTTTCCTGCAATGTGTTTAAAAGCAAAATGGCCCCAAATATAATGTATAAGAGCGTACCAGCTGTCACAAGACCATTTATAGATGCGGCCGCTACTTGAGCTCCCGGCACCTGCCAGACAAATAAGGCCAGCCCCACTGCCACGATGTAAGATATCGGCATCGCTTTACTGGCTGGCCATCTAAGGCCAACTAAAAAGACCCCAACAACAATGATTGGCAGCAGTGATAAAAAAGATAACATACCTGTACCCATGTAATCCCCCCATATTCCATTTGTTTTTGGATTAAAATAATATTATACAATCCAATCATTTATAATTATATGTTTCTTTAGAATAATTTTCAATAATATTTAGAAAACTTAAAATAATTAGAATAGTAGATAAGACAAAAAAATTATTCGATGTGGTTAACAATCGAATAATTTTTGTATCCTGCCCTAATCTGGATTTCCTAATCTGGTAGAAATCTGTCTTCCTATTTTTATTATTCTTGGCATTAATTCTTCCAGCCTTTCATCTGTCATTCGGATGGTAGGACCGGAAATGCTCACAGCTGCACAAACCTTCCCCAGATGGTCAAAAATTGGGACGGCAATACAGCGAATCCCGTATTGGTTTTCTTCCAGGTCAAGTGCATAACCCTTTTGTTTTACTTTAACCAATTCCTGCAGGAAGACATCACGGTCTATAATGGTTTGATCCGTATGTACCGGCAGCCCTTTGTGCTCAAGAATATCCACGACTTCGCTTGAAGGCAGGTGAGCAAGGATTGCTTTTCCTACTGAGGTACAATGCATCGGAGCTCTTTTTCCTACTTTCGAATGCATCCTTAAAGTTTCATTGCCTTCTAGCTTTTCGATATACACGACCTCTCCTTGGTCATATACAACGAGGTGGATGACTTCATTTGTTTCTTTTTCCAATTCCCTTAAAAATGGCTTAGCCTCTGCTCGTAAATCAATGGACTCCAGCAGTTTCGAGCTAATCTCTAAAAACTTATATCCTAGTTTATATCTTCCTGACTCCTCATCTTGTTCGATATATCCATATCGCACTAATGTGGCTAGAATTCGAAAGACAGAGCTTTTATTAATATCCATTCTCTTGGAAATGTCTGTTACACCCATTCCATCCTTTTTCAAACCTACTATATCTATAATATCCAATGCCCGGCTCACAGACTTTACCATGTTTTCTCTTTCCAAAATGTTCATCTCCAGTATTACGTATTATTGAGGGAAATTTCCTATTATCATAGCACAAAGCTGGCAGCCGGACATTGTCGCAAACCTAATCAGGCTTTTGCGGTTTCTTTTACAGTAACAAATGTATTACGGAGGGTCCCAATCTCTTTAATTTCACATTCAATGACGTTACCTTCACCTACAAATTCCGCTCCCAGTGGACTTCCCGTCAATATTACATCCCCTGGTTTTAACGTCATGACCTTCGTGAGATAGGAAATCATTTTACGAAGCGGAACAATCATAAGTTCCGTGTGGCTGTTTTGCTTTTCCACGTCATTAAGCCTAGCTTCTACCCTGACATTAAGTGGATCAAGCTCTGTTTCAATCACTGGACCAAGAGGAGTAAACGTATCAAATGATTTTCCAATCGTCCAATGCCCATCCTGATGGAAAAATTGCGGTGCCGTGACATCATTCCCTACGGTATAACCAAAGATATAATCTAATACTTCTGATTCAGGCACATTTTTTGCTTCTTTCCCGATGACAACAGCTAACTCTGACTCAAATTTCACTAGGTCGATTCCCTCAGGAATGATGATTTCATCCTCAGGTCCAATGACAGAAGTGACCGGTTTGAAAAAGAATACAGGAATTTCCGGCAATTCACTTGGAAGGTCCTCAAGTTGGGAAACGTAGTTGGCCCCAATTCCAATAATTTGCTTAGGTTGCAGCGGCGCAAGCAGCTTTACATCACGCTTGGAGAATTCTTCCCCCGTGTATTCCCAGTCTCCAAATAGATCTCCTTTAATCGCTTTGATAGCATCCTCACTGATAACCCCTATATACACAGTCTCATTGACTTTAAATCTGGCAAACTTCATCGCTATCTCATCTCCTTGTAAAAAATCAGGCTGGAAAAGGATGGAACAGCCCTAAGGAACACTGCTCCACTCTCCTAAGCTAGTAAATTACTTTTTAACGGCAAACTTGGCTTTGGCCTCAATACGGCGGCGATGCAGAATTGGCTCCGTGTAGCCATTCGGCTGATCATAGCCCTCGAAAACAAGGTCACAAGCTGCTTGGAATGCTACTGAATTATCATAATCTGGCGCCATTGGACGGTAGGCAGCATCACCAGCATTTTGTTGGTCGACAACCTTAGCCATGCGCTTAAAGGTCTCCAACACCTGCTCTTTTGAACAAATACCGTGGTGCAGCCAGTTGGCCATATGCTGGCTGGAAATCCGTAATGTGGCGCGGTCCTCCATTAACCCGATGTTATTAATATCCGGTACTTTCGAGCAGCCGACGCCCTGCTCAACCCAGCGGACTACGTAGCCTAAAATCCCTTGGGCATTGTTATCAAGTTCCTGCTGAACTTCTTCCGGTCTCCAATTTGGATTTTCTGAAACCGGGATTTGCAGTATGTCATCTGTTAAATCCTTGATCTGCTGTTTCTTCTCCTCCTGCACTGCTGTTACATCAACCTGATGGTAATGGAGCGCATGCAGGGTAGCGGCCGTAGGTGACGGAACCCATGCCGTATTGGCGCCCGTTTTCACATGGCCGATCTTTTGCTTCAGCATTTCTGCCATCAAATCTGGCATAGCCCACATACCTTTACCGATTTGAGCTCTGCCTGGAAGTCCGGTTGCCAGACCTGCACTAACGTTTGACAGCTCATAGCTTTGCAGCCAAGGTGACCCTTTCATATCATTTTTCCGGATCATTGGCCCTGCTTCCATGGAAGTATGCATTTCATCCCCCGTACGATCTAGGAAACCGGTATTGATAAAGACGATTCGATCCTTTACCTGGCGGATACATGCTTTCAAGTTTAAGGAAGTCCGGCGCTCCTCATCCATGACCCCGATTTTTAGGGTATTCCGCTCTAATCCTAGCATGTCTTCGACACGGTCAAATAGTTCATTTGCAAAGGCAACCTCTTCGGAGCCATGCATCTTAGGCTTCACGATATAAATGGAACCTTTTGAAGTGTTTTGGTATTGACCATTGCCTAAAAGAGTATGTTTTGCAATCAGGCTTGTGACAACTCCATCCAAGATACCTTCTTGAATTTCTTCGCCGTTTTCATCTAGAATCGCATTAATTGTCATGAGGTGACCGACATTACGGATAAACAGCAGTGAACGTCCATTCAGGCTTAGTTCCCCGCCGTCTGGCGTTGTGTAAAGGCGATCAGGATTGAGGGTCCTCGTCATACTTTTAGTGCCTTTTACGAAAGTGGCAGACAAGTCACCCTTCATCAAGCCGAGCCAGTTGCGGTATACAAGCACTTTATCCTCCGCATCCACGGCGGCAACGGAATCCTCGCAGTCCATAATTGTTGTAATTGCTGCTTCTATAAGAATATCTTTTACCCCGGCATTATCTGTTTTTCCAATTGGGTGATTACGGTCAACTTGAATTTCGATATGGAGGCCGTTATTTTTCAAAAGGACTGCAGATGGACTTTCAAGCTCTCCGTTATAGCCGGCAAACTTGGACTCATCCTCAAGGCCTGCTGTGCTGCCGTTGCTTAGAGTAACGAATAGCTTCCCGCCTGCAACGCTGTACTGAACAACATCCCGATGTGATGCTTCTCTTAACGGTGCCGCCTCATCTAAAAACTCTTTTCCAAATGAGATGACTTTATTCCCGCGAACAGGGTTATAGCCGCCGCTGCGGTCTGCTCCATCTTCTTCGCTAATCGCATCTGTTCCGTAAAGAGCATCGTACAGACTTCCCCAGCGGGCATTGGCTGCATTTATGGCATAGCGGGCATTGTTAACAGGTACAACAAGCTGCGGGCCGGCCTGGAGGGCGATTTCATCGTCTACTCCTTCAGTGGTAATTTGAAAGTCGTCTACTTCGGGCTCAAGATAGCCGATTTCCTCCAAAAAAGCTTTATACTTGGCAAAATCGAAGTTTCCTGTATTTTCACGGTGCCAGGCATTCAGCTTCGCTTGGATTTCATCACGACGCGCTAATAATTCTTTATTTTTAGGAGTCAGATCTTTGACTAATTTTCCAAAATCAGCCCAAAACTGATCTTGTTCCACCCCGCTCCCTGGAAGTACCTCCAAATTAATAAAGTCATAGAGCTCTGAAGCAACTTGAAGATGGCCTGCCTTTACGTAGTTTGTCATTGTTATATTCTCCTCCTTATAAATTTTCGAGCTTCTTTCTCGTTGATATGAAAACTTACTGTTTGTTATTACGAAACACCGTTTCTTTTCTTTACAAAAAAAAGATAGCACAGTTCTTGCATTCATTTCAATAATTTTCGCAAAATTTGTGCCATTTCTATCTTTTTACCTTGCTGCTGCAGCTTTCATCTCTTTCTTTATTTCTACACAGCGCCCTGGTGACGGGAACAGTTTCCCGGCATTTAGTAGACTATCCGGATTAAATACTTCACGAATGTTGGTTTGTGCGATTATTTCCTCATCCTTAAAAACAAAGCGCATTTCTTCTCTTTTTTCAATGCCGACACCGTGTTCACCTGTAATGGTCCCGCCTACATCAGCACATATCTGCAGACAGGCACTGCCTGCCTTTAAAGCTTTCTCAGACTCACCCGGAATACGAGCATCGAACAAGACGAGCGGATGGAGATTCCCATCCCCGGCATGGAATATGTTAGCAATCCGTAAATCATACTCCTCACTTACCTTGTTAATCCGCTCCAACACTTCAGGCAGCCTGCTTCTTGGAATGACACCGTCCTGTACCAAGTAGTCGGGCGATATCGCTCCCATCGCTCCAAAACCTGTTTTACGGTTCGCCCACCATCTGCCTCGCTCCTGTTCGTCTTGGGCAACTTTCACTTCGCGGACATTTCTTTTTTTACAAACCTCAAGAATTTGATTTATTTGCTCATCGATTCCTGCTGAGATGCCGTCTACCTCGATTAGGAGTACCGCATCAATGTCCCTGGGATGCCCGACTGGAAAGGCCGCAGCCTCTACACCTTCGATAGCAATTTTGTCCATCATTTCAAGAGCGGCCGGAACTATTCCTGCCGAGACAATGTCTGATACGGCCTGGCTTCCGTCGGAAACCTTATCAAAGTAAGCAAGAACTGTCTGCTTTGCCTCCGGATTTTTTAAAATGCGAACAGTTATTTTGGTCACAATCCCAAGCGTCCCCTCTGAGCCCGTCAAAAGCCCAAGCAAATCATATCCGGGAGAATCTGGAATACCGTTCTTGCCAATTTCAATTATTTGTCCGTTAGGCAGCACGACCTCGAGTCCTAGAATATGGTTGGTCGTTACCCCGTATTTTAAACAGTGGGCTCCACCGGCGTTTTCCGCGACATTTCCGCCAATTGTACAACAATACTGACTGGATGGGTCCGGTGCATAATAGTAGCCCTTATCGGAAATTGAATTCGTCAGCTTCAGATTGACAAAGCCTGGTTCCACAACTGCACGGCGATTTTCTAGGTCGACGCTTAGGAGACGCTTCATTCTGACCAGACTAATTATGACTTCACCGTTTAAGGGAATGGCCCCGCCGCTTAGACCCGTTCCTGCTCCGCGTGCAAGGAAGGGTAGATGGTTATCTGAGCAGTATTTAACTAACTGGGACACTTCTTGGGTGTTCTTCGGGAACACAACAGCCTTCGGTAAATGCTTATGAAGCGTAAAGCCATCGCAATCATAAGCTACCAAATCTTCCTTTTTATATAAGATTGACTTTTCCCCGCCAACGATGGCAGCTAGGTTCTGGATATGCTTATCGTTTGATTTGATGCCCTTTGCACCCATTTACTTCCCCTCCTCGCTTTCAGCATCCCCTTTTTGATAAGCCCAGTCTAATAGCTGAATCGTATGCACAATCTTTTGATTTCTGCCATGCTTTTGGACACCCATGGCCATTTGCAGCATGCATCCAGGGTTCCCCATCGAAATCATTTCCACATCATCCGGAACATTTTCCATCTTGCTCTCTAGTACAGCAGCGGCCATTTCAGGGTTGGTAATATTGTATATACCGGCACTTCCGCAGCAGCGGTCAGCATTAGGCATGTGGACCATTTCCACACCGGGAATATCCAGGAGGAGTTCACGCGGTTCCTGACGGATTCCCTGACCATGTGCCAAATGGCAGGCATCGTGATAGGTAATTCTCGTATTGATTTCACCTTTTGGCTTTTCATAGCCTGTGTCATACAAATATTTAGATATATCTTCGACCTTTGCAGCAAATTCTTCGGCTTTTTCGCGCCACTCAGGTTCTTCGCGGAACAATTCTGCATATTCCTTCATCATACAGCCGCAGCCTGCAGCATTGACAACCACTTTTTCTACATCCTGAAATGCCTCGATATTCTGCTTGGCCAGCTTTCTGCCTGTTTCGCGGTCACCGGCATGAACATGCAGCGCGCCGCAGCAGGTTTGATTTTTCGGGATTGCCACGTCATTGCCGTTTCGTGTTAATACATTGATCGTGGACTCATTAATATCACTGAACATGACATCCATGATGCAGCCTGTCAGGAGTCCCACCTCATTCTTGGTCTCCCCTTTTGCTTTAATCACCTGTTCATTTTTGTATTTTTTACTGACCGGCTCCCTCACCTCCGGCATAATTGCTTCCATATCCACTAAGTGCTGCGGCATGATGTTTATCAGTCCGGTTTTTCGGACAACCTTTTGCATACCGCTCTTCTGATAAAACTTCAACAGGCTTCCCACGGTATTTAACCGGTTCTGATGCGGGAACAATCCTTTTAGGAAAAAGTTGTTCACCGCCCCTTTTACACCTGTCAGCGGCATGGCTTGACGAACCTGACCACGGGCTTCTTCTATTAAGCCGCCCACATCGACATCCGCCGGACAGGCCGTTGTACAAGCACGGCAATCAAGACAGGCAAATACGGGATCCATAAATTGCTCGTTTACTTCCAGTTTTCCTTCTGCAACAGACTTAATCAGGTAAACACGCCCACGGGGGGAGTGCTGCTCCATTCCGGTTTGTTCGTAGGTAGGACAGGATTCCAGGCACATGCCGCAGTGAACGCAGTCTGCCCATTTACTCTCATCTGGCGGGTCACTCCAAAGATAATTTCCCAATCCGCCAGATGTACACGCCGCCGGACTTTGCTTTAATGCCATTTCTTTTAAACTCATAGTCTTATATCCCTCCTACAAATCGGCCAGGATTTAGAATTCTATTCTGATCAACTTTTGTTTTAATCCCTTCTAATAGGAAGAAATGGGATGGTTTCTCCCCCCAGACATTCACCTGTTGCCGGAGTGAAGGGGGTAAATGCTTTACAATGGCATACCCGCCAAGCTGTTTTGCTGAACTTCTTAATAGATTGATAGCTGATAGTATATCTTCGCTAGAACCGTTTAAAATAACCTGGCATAGACCGTGTCCGAGTCCCCCGTGTGCCAAAGCAGATACGTGATGGGAATCCTCCAGCAGCTGACATTCGCGGATGACATTTACAACATCCAGGTTCATGACACCAATTTTTAAAGCTGCCTCTATTTGAGGGCCGGCCGATTCTATTGCACCATTCGGAGCAATTTGATAGAAGTGATTCCAAAACTCTTGCGCATCGGCTGTAGAGAGAATTTTCATTTCTGTTTTTGCCGGCTGAATCTTTTTAATAAACTCCTCTTGATAGTGGACAGAGCTTTCTACATCCTCGAAGCTGATTGCTAACGTATAACGGTGCTGACCAGTCATTTTCTCAGCAAGGGATGGGTTCAACAGCTCTACTGCCACTGGTTCCATCATGGAGTCCAAGAGTTTGACAGCAAAGGAAGAGACCTCCTGAAGCTCCCCCTCCGGGAAATTCAAGAGAATCAAACTTTCATACTTTGTTAGCGGCCGGAGCTTCAAGGTCACCTCTGATATCACTCCAAGTGTTCCCATAGAGCCAATAAACAGCTTATTCATATCATAGCCAGCCACGTTCTTTACCACTTTTCCTCCGGACCGGATAACGGTGCCATCGGGGTAGACGGTCCTTAAGCCAATCACTGCATCTCTGGCTGAACCATAGCCAAGCCGTTTGGGACCGCTGTCATTTGCAGCAATAATCCCGCCAATAGTTGCAAATTCAGGCCAATTGACATCAAGCGCTATTTTTTGATTGAACTGGGCCAGATACTCCTGTAACTCTTTAACCGGGGTTCCTGGTTTTACGGTCAGAGTCATGTCACCAACAACATGCTCCACGATGCCTTTAAATTTCGCCAAAGACAATCCGATGTCGGCATCCTCCATTCCCCCGCCAAACCCTCTTTTTGTACCGCCCCCGACAATGCTGATGCTTTTCCCATTGTCATTGGCATAGCGTAAGATGTTTGCAATTTCTCCTTCTGAAACTGGATAGACTGTTATTTTTGCGCTATTACCTAGAGGATGCCCCTGCTCATCCTCTGCAGCTATTCGCTCCACTGGTAAAATAGCTTTCAAGTCTTCCAGAATTTCTGCTGTTACCATTCACACACACCTCTCTTTGTTTTGTAATAAGAAACATCGTTTCTAAATGTCTTTAAAAAACCTCTACTTTATTGGTTCCACAAAACACTGCCTTGCAAAAGTTCTTCGACTGTATTTAAGTGGTTGCTCATGCTCTGTTTCGCTGCTTTCGAATCTCCCTTTTCAATCGATTCAATGAGTTGCTGGTGCTGGCGGGAAATTAAGCTCACTGTATCCTCATCTTTTTGGATGTAGTGATGAAAATCCATCATCACTTTTTTCATGGTAGTGGAAATAAACTGGACTAATTGAATGAGGATCTCGTTGCCTGTTGCCTTGGCGATTGTTAAATGAAACTGGTAATCGGATTCCCAAGGATTTGTTGATGGACTATAGAGTGTGTGTTTTAAACTATGTAAATCCTTCTCTGTTCGATTGACTGCGGCTATTTCAGCCATACCTGTTTCCAATAATTTTCTTACTTGAAAAAGTTCACTTATATCTCTTGAACTGGACAAAAGCATATTCTGATTAAATAATTTGCTGGAATCGAATTCACAAACAAAGGTTCCTTCCCCTCGCCTCACATAAACCGTTCCCTTGCCGCATAAGGTTGTAATCGCATCACGTACAGCGGAACGGCCAACCCCAAACAGTTCACACAGTTCACGAACAGAAGGGAGTTTTTCCCCAGCCTTAAACATTCCTGAATGGATCATTTTCTCCAGCTGCTCCTCAACGGATTCTGATACCTTCTTTGTTGAAATTTTTTCTACCTTCACCTGCCCACCACCTTCCCGTCAGATATCACATATCTGATATGTCTGATTTTATTAAATCATGAGTGGGGTATTTTTTCAAATTAATTTTTAGAATTGAGTATATAGTCTGATTATTCCAGCCATTACTATACGCCTTCCTTATTTTCAACGCTCCGTGCGATTATCGCACCAAACAAAAGCGCCAAAACAGGAGCACTTATTTGCCAAAAAGATACATTTGACAGGGCAATAACAAATGCAGTTAGGGCACTTAATTGATAACGTGCTTGTGAAAACCCCATATGCAAACTAGACTGCAATGCCCCAATTAGAGCAAATCCGGCGAGCATCGAAACAAAGGCCTGTGGCAAGGACTGAATGAACGGAACGATTTTCCAGGCAAAAATGCCGAAGATTAGTATGACGATTCCTGAAACAAGGGAGGCGATGTACCGCTTCGGTTTCGGCCCCGCATCAGGACCGGCACAAATGGTCGTCATCATTCCGGCTATATTGGCGCTCTGCCCTCCAAAAAAACCGGCAAGGATCGAAAATATTCCGCTAAAGGTAATGACCTGACGAGTGTGCGGCTCAAAATGAGAACTCTTTAACGCTCCGATTCCAGGAGCTGCATCATTGCTCAGAACAAGCATGGCAAGAGGCAAGGCAATTGTAACTACCCCGATCCACGAAAACTCCGGGATTTGTATGGAAGGCAAAGAAAAAGCGATTTCCGTTGAGGGCATGTGTAAATCTACTGTAAATAAAAGGGCTACAAAGGCCGTGACAACGGCAGCCAGTATTGGCGGCACACGTTTACTATATTTCGATGCCAATATAAAACTAATCAGCGCCGCTCCCCCAACCAATGGCATTTCCTTCAGTGACGGTACCATCCTGACAACATACCCTGTCACCAATCCAGCCAGCATCGCCGCAATGACTTCTTTTGGAACCAAGTTCATCATTTTTGTAAAAAGACCAGATATCCCAATGAGAAAAATCAACAAACCCGATACAAGGTAACTCCCTATTAATTGGGGATAGGTAAATTGTGATGTGATAGTTGCCAAAAATGCCACTCCAGTGATCGAGTGACCGCCGGTTATTGGAATACGAAATAGGAGCGGCATGATGATGCCGAATAGTCCGCCGAAAAAATAGACAGCGAACATCCAGCTGATGGTCTGCTGGTCGGAAAAATGACCTGCCGCCGCAGCCTCTAGAATAATGATGGCCGGTCCCGTCATAACCAGCGTACTGGAAATCAGCCCAGAGGATACGTTTTGACCGTTCAGGCTTTGTAGTATTCCTTCCTGTCTTGGGATTTCTACTATCTGCCTTTTTTCGAATTTATTTTCTAATCCCATAATTCTCCCTTTCCTCCCCCTTTTTTCATTACTATAAACAATGTGATAAATAGTCAGAATTGTCAAGCCAGTTTGTTTTAAAAATAATTGCCCCTTGCCATTTACCTAGCAAAAGCTGCATCATGAGGTAAAAAGAAAGAGGTCCTTCAAAAAATGGAGGACCTCTAATATCCATTCATCAAACTGAAAGAGTACTCTTATTAACCCTTTCCACCACCAGGTCTACAAATTTCCGGCAGCGGTCAACATCCTTCGCCTGAGGTTGTACTTCTATCTTTAAGGTGGCGGTCAAATGTGTTTGAACAAACAGCATATCCCTGAATTCATCGACGGCCCCGCAAAAGCTTGGATAACCGCTGTCACCTGTACCCACAATTCCCGTCACCAAATCTTTACCATTATGGCTCTCAAAAGTGCGATATAGCGGGAGCATTTCATTCGGTATTTCTCCATTTCCCCAAGTATAGGTTCCAACTACAATTGCATCAAGCCTGTTAAGCTCCGAAATCGGAAATTGCTCAACACGATACATGTTGACTACGATCTGTTTTTCTGCAAATAATTCTTGAAGCAAATAAACCAGTTCTTCCGTGTTCCCCGTCTTAGAGGAATAAACAATCGCTATATTCATAGCTCATCGAAACCATTTGATTGTGTCACTTTTGCATAGGTGCGCGGCTTCTGTTCAAAAAAATCGGATTTCGTGCCATTAAGCATCTCATCAGAAAATACATGAATCCACGGCATTGGGTTATCGTGTTCTTCATATAAATTCTCCAAACCAAGCTGACGCAGCCGTTTATTTGCGAGGTACTCCGTGTAGCAGCTGTATTCATTCAGATTTATCCTTTCCACATCACGCAAAATAAAGGACGCCCATTCTTTTTCCAGCTCCACCGCTTGTCCAATCGTCCGGTAAACATAATGAATGTTTTCCTCGGTATGTAACTCTGGATTTTCCGTTAACAGGATCCGAATAAACTGAGCCATAAAATAGGCATGCTGCATTTCATCGCGCTGGATGTAGCTGATCATTGTACTCGTCTTTGGCATCTTTTGGAGACGGGCAAGATGATAGAAAAAAGCAAACCCGGCATAAAAATAGATTCCTTCAAGATTTATCGAGTTCACACTCAATTCAAATAAATGCTGTGCTGTCGGCTCCTCACGGAATTTTTCATAGGCTGTTAAAATCAACCGATTTCGTTTTTGGACAATAGGATCGCCTTTGGCCTGATTGAACCGGGCATTTTGCTCACTTAAAGGAACCAGCGAACTTAGAATATAGGAATAGGATTCATTATGCACTGCCTCCTGCTGGGCAATGACCGCAAAGATCGCTTTAAAGCTGGAATCGGTCACATAGTCCATCACCTGTGTCATTGTAGGTGTTTGCAGGCTGTCTAACGATGCCAGCTGGGTATTGATTCGCAAAAACACATCCTTTTCTACAGCTGAAAGCAAGTCCCACTGCTTAATATCATCCTGCATATTAATTTCTTGTGCCTTCCAAAAATTCGAAAGTAAGGTTTGATACAACTCATACATTTGCGGGTAGGCAATGTCATTCCAGTTGAGCAGACCGGATGACTGTCCGTTAATGATCCCGGTTGATTTATTTGGGTACTCCGGGTTCAGCAGTTTTATTTTGTGCAGACGTTTCATCAATTTTCCCCCTATCAGCTATGGCAAGCTTCACATTCGTTTATTTCAGCCTGCGACGTGCTCCGTACATAATATGTCGTCTTTAACCCTTGCTTCCAAGCTTCTATATGAAGGTTGAACAAATCTTTTGCCTTTATATCATGCCGGACATAAAGGTTAAAGCTGATTGACTGATCGATATGACGAGAGCGGGCGGCATTTTGCCTAATGCTCCATAATTGATCTAATTCATGTCTGGCGCGGCGATAGTAATCATACGTCCGATGGTTTAAATCTGGTGCCGTCACCTTCAATTTAAAATTTTTCTTTTCTTCAGCATATTCAATAGAATAAAGCGGATCAATCCCATCGGTAGAACCACCGATTTTTGCAGTCGAGGAATTTGGCGCAACTGCCATTAACCAGCCATTCCGCAAACCATGATTAGCGACCTCCTGCTTAAGCGTAAGCCAGCGTTCGGACTGGTAATTTTTTCGTTCAAAATAAACGCCGGTTTGCCATTCCGAACCACGAAATTGACTGTATTGTCCCTTTTCCTTGGCTAGTTCCATGGAGGATTGGATGGTCAGGTAGGCAATATTTTCATACAGCTCATCCGCATATTGAACGGCTTCGTCTGTCTCCCAATAAATCCCTTTTAAAGCTAATAAATGATGCCAGCCGAAGGTACCAAGACCAATGGCACGGTACTTTTGATTAGTCTGCCGGGCCTGGCCAACGGAAATGCTATTGAAATCAATTACATTATCAAGCATTCTAACCTGAATCCGAATCAATCGTTCTAATACATTAGCCGGGACCGCCGTTGCCAGATTAATAGACGACAAATTGCAAACAACGAATTCCCCAGGCTTCCGGACGATGACAATATTGTCGTCCTGATCCTGGTATTCACTGACAATCGTGGTCGCAGACATATTCTGTGTGATTTCTGTACAGAGGTTGCTGCAATAAATCGAAGTATGGCCTTTGCCTCTTACGTGCTTGTTGGGATTTTGTCTATTCACTTCATCTCTGTAAAACATGTACGGGGTGCCTGTTTCCAATTGCGCCATCATAATGCGGGCCATGATATCCATCGCCCGGTACGTTTTTCGCGGGAGCAGCGGATGGTTAACAGCCTGTTGATATTTTTCCGAAAAATATTTTCGGTCGTCTTCATCATAATAGTCTTCTAGACCGAGCGGTTTGCCCGCTTCGTCCCTCCAGCCCATTATCTGCTTGACTTCGTGCGGACAGAAGGTATGCCACTCCCCAATACTTCTGCCAGTTTCATCGGTCTCTAGTAATTTTTCCATAAACAGATCCGGCACTGCCACACCGGTGAAAATATCGTGTGCCTTGCGTCGCTCATCACCGTTATTCGTCTTTAAATCTAGGAACCCATTCATGATGTCTTTATGAAAAATATCCAAATAAACGGCAATGGCCCCCTGGCGCTGCCCCAATTGATCGACACTTACCGCGGTATCGTTTACCAATTTAATCCATGGCACGACTCCAGAGGAATTTCCCTTGAATCTTTTAATATCTGAACCGAGAGCACGGACTTTGCCATAGTAAATCCCAATCCCGCCGCCATCCTTACTCAACCGGGCAATGTCCCAGTTATTTAAATATATCCCATCCAAAGAGTCATCAACGGTATCAATAAAACAGGACGACAGCTGTCCGAAGCTTTTGCCTGCATTCGCTAACGTCGGAGTCGCAACTGTCATATATAAATGGCTAAGCGCCCAATATGCCTCCTTAACCAGGTCTAACCGTCCTGCCTTGTTTTCATGTTTCATTAACGTCATCGCAATAATCATGAAACGTTCTTGCGGTAGCTCAAATACCTGTTGCTGATGATCTTTTGCCAGGTATCGGTCAGCGAGTAAAAATAACCCTATGTAATTAAACAGATAATCACGTTCCGGATCGATTTCTTTTCCTAATTCGTCAATTTCCTCTTTGTTGTATAGGATTACTAGATCGCTAGAATAGATTCCCTTCACTGTCAACTTTTGAATTAACTTAAAAAAGTCTCCGTATTTGTTTGCCGGGTCGGAACCTCTGTTTTCGGCAGCCTTTTGATACAATTCATTTAAATAAAGTCTGGCCGCAACGAATGTCCAGTCTGGCTTGTCCATCGCAATTTGATTAATAGCATAATATAATGCTGCCTGGCTGGCTTCCGAATCTGTGACATCTAAAGCGCAGATGGAGTTTTGAAGGTCGCTCGTATCTAATTGATACCTTACTGACGCTTTCTTGATGGTTTCCATCACAACATTCATTTCATTCTTAATTTGAGTGCTCATCGCTCTCTTCCCCCTTAAATATAAAAAATCCGCTCATGGGGATGAGCGGATGAAACGATTCGAACAAAAGAGAGCATCAAAAACAGATACTAAGCCTCTTGTCGCCACCGTTTCATCTTCTCAATCCCCGAAGAAGTTGAAACATCTTAAGAAAGACAGGTCTCCTGACTCATGCTTCATCCTACTTTGAACCCTTCCCGTATAAGCGCCTTTAATGCAGCTATCTTATACAGTGGTTTGCTCATTTCGTCAGCATTTACAGTTGCGGGGGCAGTTCCGGATTCTCACCGGATTCCCTATTAAGCCTTGATCGGCATCTTTTCTTAACGCAAACACTATATATAGTTAATTTAATTTAGAATCCAACAATATATTGAATTGGAAACTATGTTAAATATTAGTACAAGCTAGTACATTTTTCAAGAGTTTTTTTAAACTTTATTAAGGCAGATTATCTCCCGTCGACAATTTCCTTCAATATCTCATACGACCGTTTTTGTTTTTCCGGATCAAACATATACGTCACAGCCATGATTTCATCGACATTGTATTTTTCCTGGAAGCTCGTCAGCTGCTGCCGTATACTTTCCTTGCATCCTAACAGCGTCACACTTGTCATCGTGCTGGCCATTTCTTTTTCCATTGCATTCCAAATAAGATCCATATTCTCTACTGGCGGCTGCATTGGCATCCGTGATCCACGGACCACATTCAAGAAAAATTGCTGCATGGTAGTGGACTGAAACTTTGCATCCTCGTCGGTTTCCGCTGCAATCACATTTAAACAAACCATCATGTACGGCTTGTCGAGGTATTGTGAAGGCTGGAACCTGCTCCGGTAAATGGAAATCGCTTCTTCCATATATCGTGGCGCAAAGTGCGAAGCAAATACATAAGGCAGCCCCAAACTTGCTGCTAAATAAGCGGAATCAGTGGAGGATCCCAATATATAAATGGGAACCTCTGTACCGGCGCCAGGATAGGCCCTTACGTAACCTTGTTTTTCTTCCGGTCCAAAATATGTTAACAGCGCTTGGACATCGTCAGGAAAAGTAAATACAGAATCATTCTTGGAACGTCGTAATGCACTTGCTGTGTGCATATCTGTACCCGGAGCACGCCCTAGCCCCAATTCTACACGCCCAGGATAAATCGTCGCCATCGTTCCGAATTGCTCCGCCACCACCAGTGGTGAATGGTTAGGAAGCATGATTCCGCCGGAACCGACTGAAATAGTACTGGTATGCTCCAATGTATGTTTTATTAAAATGGCTGTTGCCGAGCTGACAAGTGTCGGTGTGTTATGATGCTCGGCAATCCAATAGCGTTTATAGCCCATTTTTTCAACAGCTTGCGCTAGGTCAACCATCGCATCTATAGCTTGCTGCGGGCCCTGTCCTTCGCGGATTGGAGCCAGATTTAATACTGATAATGGTATATGAATGTTTGACATCACAATTTTTCCTTTCTAAAAAAAGATACATTACTATAGTACCCTTTGTGATACAAGGAAGGAAACTTTAATGCTCACAGCCGGAAAAAGGTAAGGCCGCCACATACCGACAGCCTTCACCGCTATTTTTTATTATGTTCCTGCTTGATAGCTACGTTTTTCGGCCGCTCAGGGTATGTAGCTTTACCGTCATTTGGTCCAGTCAATGTGTTTCTCTGGTCAAGAACTTTTCCTGTAAACTCGATAGGATTTTGATTTGTCATTGATTTCCCTCCCAGGAATAGAATCCTTTTTATTGTTAGCAGGATTCCTTCGGCTTATGAGAAAACAATAGTTTTATTTTGGTGGACGAGGATTCTGTCTTGGATATGCCATTTCACCGCACGCGCCAAGACGCTCCTTTCAATGGAACGGCCGATTTTTTTCAACGAATCCACATTATCTCGGTGATCGACCCGGGCAATATCCTGTTCGATAATCGGTCCCTCATCCAAATCATTGGTTACATAATGAGAAGTCGCACCAATTAACTTAACTCCTCGGTCATAGGCACGCTCGTACGGTCTTGCCCCAATAAATGCCGGCAGGAACGAATGATGGATGTTAATAATTTTGTTTGGATTTGCTGCCACAAAATTTGGGGTGAGAATTTGCATGTAGCGTGCCAAAATGATTAAGTCAATGTCATAATCCTTCAGCAGCTGGAGTTGTTTTGCTTCAACCTGCTCGCGGATGTCCTTATTAGCCGGAATATAATAAAATGGGATATTTAGGCGTTCCACGATTTCCCTAGCCTCTTCGTGATTGCTGATCACCAAGGCAATATCAGTCATTAAATCACCACTTTGCCATTCCCAAAGGAGCTCCAGGAGGCAGTGCAATTCCTTTGAAACAAAAATCGCCGCCTTTTTCACTTTAAAAACTGGGGTTAAACTCCACTCCATTGTGAACTTGTCGGCAATGGCGGCAAACTGCTGTGCCATTTCGGCCGCCTTCTCCTTTAGTGATGGACATTCAAATTCAATCCTGATGAAAAAAGTACCGCCCTCAGGATTGGTAGAGTATTGGCTGGATTCAATGATATTGGCATTATGTGAAAATAAAAATTGCGAAACGGCTGCGACAATCCCCGGCTGGTCCGGACAACTGACCAACAAACGTCCGCGATTTTGATTTCGCTGCTTATACTCATCGAGTTGAGTGGTTATATTTGTGCTCATTGTATATCTCCTTCTAATGATAATTGAGAGTAATTATACACTAGTCGACTTTAATTTGTTAAGAATGTTCAAACAATATTTTCTTTTTTGCGGCCACCACAGCCTTCGACTACCTTACGGGCAAAATAACGTCTTCTTTTTTACCGCCGACCCTTTTCACAGCTGCCTCTCCGGCAAAATCAAATCATCATCCCCCCTAAATAAACAAAAAGCCGGCACATAAGTACCGACTCCCCTTGCTTTACCCTTCATTCCGCTGCAGTTCCCCCGCTTTAAGCTGCGGCTGGCGCTCCTTATACCACTGAAAAAACCAAATGGCCGCAGTCAGCCAAAAACCGCCGGCGAAATAGCCGCCGATGATATCGCTCGGATAATGCACACCCAAATAAATTCGGCTAACCCCAATCATCACAATCATAAACGAGCTAAATAGTATCAACAAACTGCGCCTAATCCTAGTAGGAATATGCCGCCACAGTAGGAAGGCCAATACTGCATAGACCGAAAATGCATTCATCGCATGACCGCTTGGGAAGCTGTACCCGCCTATTTCAATCAGCCGATGGAAATCAGGACGGGCCCGATGAAAAAAAGCCTTCAAATAGTGATTCAAAATTGGCGTCCCTGCCACAACCGCAATAAACAAAATTAACTCAGATCGATGTTGCATCACTTTATAAAGAACACAGATCACCAGAAGACTTAAAACCACCACAACCTTCGTAGATCCGATCCAAGTAAAAAACTCCATAACAGACGTTAACCAAGGGGCCTCCCAGCCTTGGACTGTCCCAATAACCATACTGTCGAAATTAACAATTCTATCAGCACTAACGAGGGCTGCCATCAAAGCAAATGCCGTCAATGAAACAAGACTAATTAAAAAAGCACGAGTTAATTGAAATTTTAAGTTCATTCGCTAAAACCTCATTCAGACAAGTTATTATCAATAATATAACCAAAAAAGATAAAGACTGCCAACCTCATTGGTTTAGCAGATATTACATTTCATTGGTTATGAGATAAGTCTTAATAAAATAAATATAATTAAACGTTTTTTCCTCTGTTTGCGAAAAATACCACCATTTACAAAACTAACCCTAATAATGAAGGTTCATTCAGACCACTGAAGGCCTTGCAATGTTTGGAACGGAAAATGAACGTTGCATGGCATTTTTTATTTTCTCTGTGTTCACACCATTCTGAATGATGGGGGTATCCCTATGTTAGGAAAAGCTAACCTTGAGAAAAAAGTGGGAGGTTCCATCGCCGTTTTAATCGGTATGCTCTCCTTATATGAAGCATACAGATTATTTCCTTACAGTCTCAACCTGGTTACCGGTGACCATGCCTTGCCAGGATTTATCGGACTATTTTTAGTGGTTGTTGGGATCAGCCTATTTTTCGAGAAAAAAACCAAACAGGAAAGCACTTCTGCACTGCCGGCAGGAAAGACCCTATTTACATTAACAGCTTCCATTGTCATTCTATTTGTCTACTGCCTTTTCATTCATTTTTTTGGTTATGTCGCAAGCACGCTGGTTGTATCCATTGCCCTGTTAAAGTTGATAAACCATAGCCGATGGATCCCTGCCATCATAATTGGAGGACTGATAACTGCCGTTTTCTATTACCTATTTATTTTCATCTTAAAAACACCTTTCCCCGTCGGCATCTTTTCGTTTTAATAGGAGGTTGATCTATAGATGGAAACGTTCCTATATTTATGGGGCGGGCTCAGTGAAGTTGTCACTCCTTCCAATCTTTTAATTGTATTGCTGGGTTCATTGCTCGGCACATTGGTCGGGGTACTTCCCGGACTTGGCCCCACGTCAGCGATTGCGGTATTACTGCCGGTCACAACCGTACTCCAACCCGCCCAAGGATTAATGATGATGGCTGGTATCTATTATGGATCGATGTATGGAGGTTCGACCACAGCGATATTAATGAACATTCCCGGCGAATCCTCTTCCGTGCCCACCACTTTGGATGGCTACCCGCTCGCCAAAATGGGCAGGGCCGGTTCAGCGCTTGGAATTGCTGCAATCGGTTCTTTCTTTGCTGGCATTATCGGATTAATCGGCCTTGTCCTATTTGCCCCATTTTTAGCTGATCAAGCGTTGAAGTTTGGCCCGCCCGAATACTTTACGCTAATGTTAATTGCCCTGTTAGTCCTGTTTAATTTGACCGGCTACTCACTGCGAAAATCGATCCTGATGGGGTTATTTGGCTTCATTATTTCGTTAGTTGGCATCGGGATGACGACGGGGATCCCAAGGTTAGATTTTGGATTTAGCACGCTGACTGGCGGATTCGATATGGTCAGCATCATCATTGGTTTATTTGCCATTACCGAGGTTTTAAAGGGGCTGGAGGAAAATCGAACAGTGACAAAGCGAGTCAAGATTAAACGGGTGTACCCGACAAAAAAGGATTTGAATCAGAGTAAATTTGCGATTTTAAGAGGAAGTCTATTGGGCTTTTTCCTAGGAATCCTGCCAGGAATATCCGCAACCATCACCTCCTTTCTTTCCTATGATTTAGAAAAAAAACTTTCCAAGCAGCCTGAGAAATTTGGCAAAGGAGCAATTGAAGGTGTCGCTGGTCCTGAATCGGCCAACAATGCGACAAGTTCAGGCGGGTTTATTCCCCTGTTATCACTAGGAATTCCGGCATCACCACCATTGGCTGTGCTGTTAGCAGCACTGATGATTTATGGATTGACCCCTGGTCCACTCTTGTTTGAACAAAACAGTGGAATGGTATGGATGGTCATTGCTTCAATGTTTGTCGGAAACGTCATCCTGTTAGTGTTAAATTTACCGTTGGTTGGGTTGTGGGCAAAACTGACGGAAGTCCCATTTGGCATATTGGCGCCAATTATTTTGCTAGTAAGTGTATTAGGAGCCTATTCCGTCCGCAATAGTATGTTTGATGTTGTAGTAGCCATCATTTTTGGCATTCTAGGTTACTTGTTTCATAAGTTCCATTGGCCCATCATCCCTTTTGTCCTAGTTACTGTCCTCGGTCCTAAAATTGAAAGTTCGTTCATTCAATCGATGGAAATGTCTTCTGGCAACCTATTCATCTTCGTGCAGCGTCCCCTCTCACTTACGATTTTATTATTGGCAGTCATCCTTTTAGCTCTATCAATCTTTCTGATGAAAAGAACGAAAAAACGACTCCTGCAAGAAACAAATGAAAAGATGGAATTTTCATAAGGGAGGGTTTATTTTGAAAAAGAAATCGTTTCAAACGCTGGCTTTCTCCTTCATTCTGGCTGTTATTTTGGCCGCCTGCTCCTCGAATTCAACGTCAAAACCGGCTACTAACGCTGGCGGGAATGCTGACAAGAAGATTGAGTATCCGACTAGACAGATTGAACTGGTTGTACCGTTTGCTGCTGGCGGCGGGGTTGATTTAGCAGCCCGTACGGTGGCAGACTATCTAAGCAAGGAATGGGGCAAACCGATTGTCGTTACGAATAAACCGGGTGGCGGGGGCATAATTGGCGCCCAATATGCTCTGAAAGAGGCTAGGCCAGATGGTTATACGGTATTGGTGAATAACAATTCCTCGACGACGATGTATGAAGCAGGAAATTCCAACCCAACTTTAACGATTGAGGACAATATATTTGCTGCTCGGGTTGCACAAGGGTCTCTTGCTTTTGGTGTAAAAGCGGATGCGGAATGGAAGGATTTAAAAGAGTTTTCAGACTGGGTCAAGAAAAACCCTGAAAAATTAACATGGGCCAGCGTAGGTCCTGCTGGATTCTCTGCATTTGGCGTAGCGGAGTGGTTGAAAACCATTGGGGTAGATTTTAAAAAGACCTCGATGGTGTCTTCTGAAGGGGCTTCGGACTCGACCGCAAAGGTAGCTGGCGGCCATGTCGTATTGGCTGTTCATACAGTTGGCGAAATGGCGGCTCTCACCGAGGCTGGAAAATTAAAACTTCTTGCCGTGTCATCAGAAGAACGGAGTCCATTGTTTCCAGACGTCCCAACCACAAAAGAACTGGGATTTGACAACTTAACTGTAAAATGGTGGACGGGATTGTCGTTCGCACCGGGAACACCGGACGAAATAGTCAAGAAGTGGGATGAGGCAGTGGCAAAAATGCAGAAGGACGAAGCATTTATTGGGGAACTTGAAAAAATCAAGCTTGAGCCTGCTTATTTGAATTCAGCCGATTTTTCCAAAAGTGTAAAAAAAGAAAAAGACAGATTTACAAAATTGGCCGAAGAGGCAGGGATAAGGAAATAAAAATCAGAAAAAGGTGCCGGGCGCTTACTTTTTTCTATGTCAAGATCCTTTTTTACATCGACTACATTATCCACAGGATTCCCAGCCTCTAATATTCTAGTTCAGTGTGTCCAAAAAAGGGGGGACGCTCCCTCTTCGGGCGTGGTAACCGCTGATATAGACGGTATCGATCAACTACCCTATTTCTCCAGCAGTTTCCCAAGGGGTTTGAAGATGCCGTCTACAAAATCTGTTGGTCCGGGGATATTGGTGAAGAATACGAGCAGATTGCAAAGGGCCCAGGCGATAAGGGCCAGCGAAAATAAAGCAGCTTTTTCTTTTTTTTGGCCCTTACCTAGTTTCGTCCATTCGAATAGGATGATGCATATAAATATGAACGTGATTCCAGCAGCGGAGCCCCACTTCATTCGTCTTTCACCTCTTGTTCCGGATATGCCCCTGGTTCGGTGACAATCCCAGGTCTTCGGATTTTCGCCGTCGTGTCCATCGTTACGTCAATCGTTGGAAAAATATCATCCCAATCGTGTTTATGCTTTTTCCACATTTTAGGATAGGCGCGGTGAAAGGCTTCCGCAAATCCGAATATATCCGCGTTCATCTCTTTTTGTACTTTGGTTAAAGCTTCCTTTACTCTAGTATTAATATCATCTCTCAGGTCTTCCTCCAATTTGCTGATGGTTTCCGGATCTCCTGTATTCAAAGTCGTGCCATTTTGAATAATATCGTCTTCCGTTTCCGCTTTTAGAGTAATTTTCCAGTTACCATTTTCGATTTTGGGGATGATCTGGGATTGTGCCCGAAGTAATTGCATGGAAATATACCCTTCCACATTTTCAGGTTTGGCGGTTACAATAGCCAATTCAATTTCATTTCTCAGCCATAATATTCCCCGCGTTGTCGACTGGTCGACGGCCCCAACCATTTTTCCTTGTTTTAATACCGCCGTCCCTACGATATAGCCTATGGTTTGATTTTTCCCCTGACCTGGCTGGGTCGGTAATATTTCAATATAAGGGACAGCGGCGGCCCCGCTTTCACCAATCAGCATCTGCCCCAGATCTTTCAGGGTGATGTCTACGCCAGTTTTTAAGCTTGCCAACTCTCGCAGCACTTCCGCTAAGTCCCGTTCCAATGGGGGATCAAGGCTGAAGAGCTTCGCCACTTTTTGTTTGCTGACAAAAATGTGGGAGCGTTCACGAGTTTGCGGATGGCGTAAAATAAAGTCAATGGTGGGGCGGATATCTTCCTGCCTGACAAAATCTTCATGCATTACGAACACCTCATTATGGCCCCAGAATAAATGGCGGGGAAACTCCTGTTGCAGCGCAGAAGTGGCCTCGGCAAGTGTCGCGCCTTTAGCGGAGCGAACCAAGACCTGTCCTTCCCCTCCTCCGCCGCCCCCGGTTTCCCCCCCGCCGCCGGCTGCTTTTTTCGGTATATACACCACAACTGTCATTTCGATGGTTGAGTCGGTCTTTTTATCAATGCCGGCAGCGGTTATGATGGCTAGATCATTCAATTCCTTCCTGTCCCAGCAGCCAGCGAGTAAGAGGGCAGGGATGACAATTAGCAGCAGCATGATCATTATTTTCGTAAAAATATTAACCGGACTCATTTGACTCCATCCTTTTTCTCATGAAACTTTTTCGAATCCAAGCTATACAAAGCAGCAGAAAAGGAACGCCAAGCTGCATCGTTAACAGATAAAATGCCCCCGTAGTTTCAAGAAAGTGGGCCAATGACTGCAAATTGGAAGCTGACCAATTGCTGAGACCGAGCAAAAGAAAAGCGGTTGGCAGCACGAGTCGCCGATAGCCGGAAAGCCCAAGCAATTGCGCAAGCCCAAGTACAGCGGCGTAATAAAACACGGCAATTTTAATAAATGTTCCGGATACCCAAATCGCCATAACAACAGCTTCTAGATGTTCTAAAAAACCGGCAATACTGATGTAACGGACGGCAACCATGACCGGATACGTGTCCTTTATGGTAAGTTTGCCTAACAGCATGTAGGTGGCAAGGTTTGTTAAAACCAATAAAGCCGCGACACTGACAACAGATAGAAATCCCCATTTCATCGCTTTCGCCGAGTCCTTTAAATACGGCAATAAAAACGCGATTAGGATAAACTCGCTGAACCAAGCCGCAGGTACAATCGAACCCATGAAAGGAGGGAGTAGCCCATCTTCCAAAAACGGCTGTAAATTTTTGATATCAAGATCTTTTAAGAGCAATAACGTCATTAACACAAACAGTAAAGTCACAACCGGGACGATAATTTGTGAAGATCTGCCGATTGCCTCGATTCCCCCGTATACGGCAAGGGCACAAACGAGGAGCATGGAACCCATGACCACATTCAACGGTGTCAAATGAAGAAAAGTGCCGACAACAAACTCTGCGTACTCCCGCAAGATGATCCCGTTAATATGAAGTAAATACGCTAAAAAAATCAGCCCGACGATTTTGCCCGCTATTTTGCCTAGAATAAGTTCACAATACTGAATGAAGCTCTTTTCCGGGTAGAGCTTATATAACTTAGCGGCGATCATCACAACTAAAAAACCACTAACGGATGCCATAATTGGCGACAGCCACAAATCCTGTTTTGCATGTCTTGCTGTAGCCGCAGGGACTAGCAGCAAGGCTGTAGCGAAAATCGTAGGCGTCATCATAATTGCCATTTGAAAAGCCGATATTTTTCCTTTTTCGATCATGTTTTCCATCACCTACTCCGTCCCCTTGGCAGGATCCGGCTTTTGCCCAGGGGCCTGCCGGTTTTGATTATAATCTCCCGTCAAGCGCGGGCGGGTCCGGAATGACCAAAGAGGAGCCCGCATCATGACATCTTTCATTTCGCTCGCTCTCATTGGACCCATCGGAGCCAGATACGGCAGGCCAAAAGAGCGAACCGTACTTAAATGAACAATGATGGCAATCAGACCAAGCATAATCCCAAGAAGCCCGAGTGTACCGGCCAGGAGCATGATAGGAAACCGCAACATCCGGATGGCAATGGCGCCATTATAGCGTGGGATTGTAAACGAAGCAATTCCCGTAATCGCCACGACCATGACCATAGGTGCGGAAACGAGACCGGCGGAAACAGCGGCCTGACCGATAACAAGGGCACCAACAATACTGACAGCAGAACCGACTTGTTTCGGCAGCCTGATTCCCGCTTCTCTTAACGCCTCAAAGGTGATTTCCATGATCAACGCCTCAACAAGCGCAGGAAAAGGAATCAATTCCCTTGACTTGGCAAAAGTGAGCAACAAGGTTGTCGGAATCATCTCCTGATGAAAGGTCAACACCGCCACATACACAGACGGAAGCAATAACGCCATCACCAAAAATCCATAACGCATCCAGCGGATTAATGTGCCAATCATGAACCGTTCATAATAATCTTCGGATGCTTGGAGCAACGAATACAACGAAATAGGAACAATCATCACAAAAGGCGTCCCGTCAACCAAAATCACGACCCGACCTTCAAGAAGATTGGCAGCGGCAACATCTGGACGTTCGGTACTCAAAATTTGCGGGAAAGGAGAAAATGGGTGGTCTTCAATGAATTCCTCGAGATACCCGCTTTCCAAAATACCATCAATATCAATGCGCTTTAGGCGGTTCTTTACTTCTTCCACCAAGGTCGGGTCAGCAATTCCCTCCAAATAGGCAATGGTCGTTTTTGTCTGCGTTTCTCGGCCGATATTTAGCGACATCATTTTAAGTTTCGGGCTTTTAATCCTTCTTCGCAACAGGGAAGTGTTTACGACGGAAGATTCGGTGAAGCCCTCTCGTGGACCGCGAACGACCGTCTCGGACAATGGTTCCTCCACCGCTCTTTTCTCCCATTTGGACAATCCCGCAGAAATGGCAACGGGATTCTTATCTACTAGGATTACAGGATTACCCGATGCGATTTGCTCGATTGCATCAGCAAACGTCTCGTTTTCTTTTATACTAGAAACCGTTAATCTTTGTGCGATAATTTCATTCAGCTTTTCATTAGGTGTGACTGTCTGCCGCATCAGCGGTGCCAAAATGCTTTTATCAATTTCCTCAATATTGGACATCCCTTCGATATAAATAAGGGCAGCTTTCACTTTCCCAGCAATGGTAAAATGCCGGAAAACAACATCAGCACAATCCTTATAAATCGATTGCAAAAATGACAAATTGGTCTCAAGATCAGTGGTGGGGGAATGCGGCAAAGATAAAGACGGATGCTCCTTCTCCAGACCAAGTAACGGATTTTGGAACTTCACCTTTTTTAATTTTCTTTTCATCAATTTCTTAAACAAATCCATAGTAAATTGCCTCAATTTCCTCTGTGACTAGTCGATATACCATTATTAACGTAAACTAATAGATATAAACAACAGGCGAGAGAAATTTGTTCCCATACACATTAATGAATGGAAATAAAGTCGGAAAACGAAATGCTTAGAGTGCAAAAAAACAGGTCGAATTGTTCCAGAATAAAAAAAGGGAACTGCCAAAGGTCAGTTACCTGACGTTTTTGACAGCCCATTTTTATTTCAATATCCTTTTTTTACATCTACTACATTATCAAGCGGAATCCCCTCTTCTATCTTATTCAGCGTGTCCAAAAAGCAGGCTGCCCCCTCTTCGGGTGTGGTAACCGCTGATATATGCGGAGTGATTATAACATTGGGATGTTTCCATAATGGGTTGTCCCCTGGCAGCGGCTCCTCGGCAAACACATCGAGAACTGCAAACCTTACCAGATTTTGGTCTAACGCTTCCAGTAGTGCTCCTTCGTTCACGGACGCCCCTCTCCCCACATTAACGAACCCTGCACCGGATAACTGCTTAAAAATCCGCTCATCAAAAAAATCAGCTGTTTGATTGGTTAATGGCATCGTATTTATCACATAATCGATTTTGGCCAACCGTGAAAAATGTTTTTCAACTGTCAACACTTCTGAAAAAAATTCCTTTTCCTTGCCGCTCGACGAACAGCCGTATGCTACCATACCCAAACCCGCCAATACCTTGGCGGTTGCTTGACCAATCTCACCAGTCCCGTAAATCATCACCTTTTGCTCACTCAAGAGCTTTGGAGTCATAGGCTGCCATTTCTTTTGCCGCTTACACTCCCGAAACTGGTCGTGAAACTGCAAATCCTTCAATATGTAACTTAAGCAATATTCGGCAATTCTTTGCCCGAAGGAACAAATCGTCCGGGTTAACAACACATTTTCATTCCATGCCTTCTTATATAAAAAACGGTCTACCCCAGCCCCTAATGAATGAACCCATTTGACATTGCTGTAATCATAATCGGCCCTAAGGTTAAATGCCACCAAAGCATCTGACCAGTTCAACTCAGCCTGCGTCAACTCGTCTTCCGGTATAAATCGAAATTGGTTTAACAGGTTTTCTTTTTCAATAAAAGCTTGTAATTGAGTATACATAGGGCTTACGACCAAAATATGT
This sequence comes from Neobacillus sp. B24, assembly GCF_055381825.1. Classification (NCBI taxonomy): domain Bacteria; kingdom Bacillati; phylum Bacillota; class Bacilli; order Caryophanales; family Bacillaceae; genus Neobacillus; species Neobacillus sp. B24. Next base: position 3,461,554 of record NZ_AP035777.1, read on the forward strand.
TCCATTTTCAAATTTCCTCACCTAATATCCAATAGATTTTCTCTCATTATAAACTATTTCACAGGAAAAATTTATTTAAAAAATATCTTCACATCGCATAATAATTCTTTTAAAATAATATTCATGCATAATGAGAGGGGAATGATAGAATTGGAGTCTTCACAAGTAACATTAAAGCGCACGCTGGGGGTAGCGCCTGTCGTATTTTTGGGGTTGGCGTATATGTCACCCTTTGCGGTTTTTGATACATTTGGAGTTGTTTCAGCGGAAACACACGGACATGTACCTGCTTCCTACATATTAATTACGATTGCGATAATATTTACTGCCCTAAGCTATGGAAAAATGGTCAAACTTTATCCTGATGCAGGGTCTGCCTATACTTATACTAAAAGAACCATGGGTTCAAAACTCGGCTTTCTTGTCGGTTGGTCCGCTTTGCTCGATTATTTGTTTTTACCGATGATCAACGCTGTGTTGGCAGGGATTTATTTATCTGCAAGTTTCCCCAATGTTCCCTCCTGGGTTTGGGTCGTCGGATTAATCGTCATCATCACGGTTATGAATATTGCCGGAATTAAAATCACTGTTTCCGCGAATACGCTATTCGTCCTGTTTCAACTGCTTGTTGCTATTATTTTTGTTATTTTAACGGTTAGGGCGATTGTTTCGGGAGATGGCGGAACGGGATTTGGAGTGAGACCGTTTTTTTCAGAAGAAATCAACATGAGTCTATTGTTCTCGGGAGCGGCGATTCTAGCATTGGCCTTTCTTGGATTTGATGCAGTCACCACTTTATCTGAGGAGACCATTAATCCGGAAAAAAATATTCCGAAAGCGATTTTTTTGATTGCTTTCATTGGTGGAGTCTTTTTTATCACAGTGACCTATTTTATGCAGGTTCTCTTCCCGGACGTTTCTATTTTCCATGATATTGAAGGAGCATCACCGGAGATTGCCTTGCGTATTGGTGGAATTCTGTTTCAATCCGTTTTTACAAGCGGTGCGTTAATATCGGTACTGGCATCTGGCCTAGCCGCTCAGACCAGTGCTTCCAGACTGCTGTTTGCCATGGGCCGCGACGGCGTGATTCCAAAGAAATGGTTTGGAAAAGTCCATCCAAAATTGCAGACTCCTGTTTTCAATATTGTTTTTGTCGGAGTCCTGTCCTTGAGTGCTTTATTCCTAGACCTTGTGACAGCGACATCACTAATCAACTTTGGCGCCTTTACTGCATTTTCATTCGTCAATCTGTCTGTTATTGTCCATTATTTTAAAAATAAACAGGCAATGAACGGTAAGAGATTTATTAGTCATGCATTGTTCCCGCTGATTGGACTGGCCTTCCTTATCTATCTTTGGTTCAGTCTCGATATTTTGGCCCTTAGCTTTGGACTTGGCTGGGTTGTCATCGGTTTGGTTTACCTCATTTGGCTGACAAAAGGCTTTAAGGTCAAGCCGCCAGAATATGAATTTGCTGAGAATGTTTAAAGTCAAAAAAAACGCTCATCCCGAGCGTTTTTTTTAATGAACATTCATTAAGGCAGGAATTAACAAGGACCCCCAAAGCAAGGTAATCCAAGCGGCGAAAATCATTCCGAGCGATGAGAATGTTGCTTCCTTTTCCCCATATTCCAGCGCCTTATTGGTGCCACATCCATGGGCACCCATTCCAAGAGCCAAGCCTTTGGCTATTGGTGTCTGAATCGACAGCCATTTGATGACGGATGGACCAACAACTCCGCCAATCACACCTGTCAGGATTACAAACACCGTCGTCAACGCAGGCAAGCCGCCAATTTCCTTTGAAACCTCTATCGCAATTGGAGTTGTAATCGATCTTGGCATGATGGAAGTGATAAAGTCCACGTCTAAGTGAATTAATTTTGACAGGGCAAATGTGGAAAATATGGCCATCAGTGTACCCGATGTAATACTAATAATAATAGTTGAAATGTATTTTTTCACTAGCGGCAGATGTTTATAAATTGGAACGGCAAAGGCAACCGTCGCCGGTCCAAGCATATGTGTCAGCCATTTGGATGCATCTAGATACTGATCAGCAGGCATATGGAACACCGAGATTAACCCAATTAAAAGAATTGGTGCAAGCAGCAACGGATGGAACAGTGGGAAGTTCCATTTAGCGCCAATTCGTTTTGCCAATCGGTATGTGAAGTATGTTACGACTGTTACGATTACCATCATCATGCTGCTCACCTCGTCTTCTGCCCATTATTTTTTCAGCAATCCATGCTGTCATGCCCATTACAAGGATGGTACTAATTCCGATTAAAACGACAATTTCTGCCCCTTGAAAGCTGAGAATTTCATCATAATTTACAATTCCTACTGCTGACGGGACAAAAAACAACAGCAATTCGGCCATCAGCCAATTGGCTCCCTTTTCAACCCATTCTAATTTAACAATTTTTAAGCATAGCGCTAAAAACAAAATGGCCAATCCAAACATGGAAGCAGGGATTGGCAGTGGAATGAAGGCTTTAGCTGCGGCACCCAAAAATAAGAAAATATGGATAAATAACACCTGCAGAATAATTAAACCCAGTTTCATCGTACCAACCCTTTCTAAAATAACAAAAAGGAGTGTTCAAAACTCCTTTAAAGTCGAATTAATATACTTTTATAGTACGACGAAATTGGCTATTCGTAAAATACATATTAAGAATTATTTTCATAACTAAAAGTTATAATGGGTCTTGCAAAATAAATTCAATAAAGGTTCGTGCGGCATTTGAAATGTATCGGTCTTTCTTCGTGAGGACCGCTAGATTCCAGTTGATGGTTGGTTTTAAATCCAATACTTTAATGTCCTTATTAAACACCCGGTTGCATATGGATTGAGGAAGAATGGTAATCCCCAGATTAGCCGCTACCATTTCCGACATCAGGTCCCACTGCGAACTTTTAAATAGAATCTTGGGTATAAAGCCGAACGCCTGGAAATGATTCATCAAGATTTGATTCAAGGAAAATTCCTCATGATAAAAAATAAATTCTTCCCGTTTTAAATCTCTGATATTCACTTCATTTTTCCCTGCGAGCCGGTGGTCTTTATAAACAAGCAGCTTCATTTCCTCCTCCACAATCGGGTAGACATGAAATGGGTGCTCATCAATTGGCAGAACTGTAACACCGAGCTCTACTTCTCCTTCCTCTACGCTTTTCACTACCCTCGCCCCGCCATACTCGGCAATGTTCAATTCAATATTGGGATAGGTTTGGTGAAACTTGGCCATTACCCTTGGAAAAAATAAACTGCCAATAAACGGCGGCAGCCCAATATTTAGTTGGCCTCTCGTCAAATTGGTCATATCATTTAATGTGGTCTTCATTTCTTCCATAAGAGCGGTCATTTTTTGTGCATATTCGAGAACGACCTTTCCTCCGTCGGTGAGGTCACTTGTCTTGTTGCTGCGAATAATCAAGGTCATTCCAAGTTCTTCTTCAAGCGCCATAATGGATTTACTTAACGCCGGCTGGGAAAGATGCAAAAGCTCCGCCGCCCTGGTAATGCTTTTATGTTTGGCGACTTCCATAAACATCTGTAATTGTCTTAATTCCATGCGGTAACACTCCTATTTTATTAAGAGAGAAAAGACAACCGTGTTCTGGTTGCCCTTTTCATCTCCTCGCTACAAACTTTGCTTCCCTTCAACCCCATTAATCGAATAACTCACAGTAATATTAGCATTTAAGGAATGAGATACGGAACAATATTTGTCCTTTGATAATTGAATCGCACGCACTACTTTTTCTTCCGGCAGGTCTCCCTCTAACGCATAATGGATTTGGATATCGGTGAACCGCTTCGGATGGTCATCGGCACGATCCCCTTTGACCTGCATACCGAATGATTTTGGCTCGAGGCGCATTTTTTGCAGTATCGAGATAATATCAATGCCAGTGCATCCTGCAACTGCATTTAACAGCAGTTCGGTCGGTCTTGCACCAGAATTTTCCCCACCGATTTCTTCTGCTGCATCCATTTTAATTTCATGACCCGAAGGTGTAACGCCTGTAAACGCCATTTTGCCTGTCCACTTAATGGTTGTTTCCATACTTGCACCACTCCTTTACTTTTTTATTTTGTCAAAAAGCATCCTAATCTAACATAAGAGTTTTTCGTTCTCTATGCAAAGAATATTATTCAAATTAGGCAAAAAAAACAACCATAGTACAGGCTGTTTCTTGTTAGGTGAATCGATATTTTACTTTCAGCAACACGGAATCGTTATGATTAATATTTGTATATTACGAAAACCTTTCCAAGAAGATCGATTGGCGTAGTTGGCGGACGAAAAATAGTGGTCGACTGCTTCAATAAGGCCCATTTGCGTAATTGGAGGGTAAAATTTCGGTCTCCTATTCACCAATTATGGTCTATAAAAATTATATCCGCGGTTTTCCATCATATATCTGCGAAAAATAAATTATATCCGCGTTAATTTGATTTTATCCGCGAAAAAACAAATATATCCGCGAAAATCCCAATATATCCGCGAAACTCCATTTTTCAAAGCCAATTACCCTTTTAATAAAAGAACACAAAAAAGACAACCATTTTTCAGGTTGTCTTTTGTTTGCCCGGCAGCGTCCTACTCTCACAGGGGGTTTCGCCCCAACTACCATCGGCGCTGAGAAGCTTAACTTCCGTGTTCGGTATGGGAACGGGTGTGACCTTCTCGCCATAGTTGCCAGACTATTTTTTTTAGGTTTCATTCCCTCAAAACTAGATAATGCAGAAGAAGTGTTGTAAAAACGAGTTCACCAGTAATACATGACTTGGTTAAGTCCTCGATCGATTAGTATCAGTCAGCTCCACATGTCACCACGCTTCCACCTCTGACCTATCAACCTGATCATCTTTCAGGGATCTTACTAGCTTGACGCTATGGGAAATCTCATCTTGAGGGGGGCTTCATGCTTAGATGCTTTCAGCACTTATCCCGTCCGCACATAGCTACCCAGCGATGCCTTTGGCAAGACAACTGGTACACCAGCGGTGCGTCCATCCCGGTCCTCTCGTACTAAGGACAGCTCCTCTCAAATTTCCTGCGCCCACGACGGATAGGGACCGAACTGTCTCACGACGTTCTGAACCCAGCTCGCGTACCGCTTTAATGGGCGAACAGCCCAACCCTTGGGACCGACTACAGCCCCAGGATGCGATGAGCCGACATCGAGGTGCCAAACCTCCCCGTCGATGTGGACTCTTGGGGGAGATAAGCCTGTTATCCCCGGGGTAGCTTTTATCCGTTGAGCGATGGCCCTTCCATGCGGAACCACCGGATCACTAAGCCCGACTTTCGTCCCTGCTCGACTTGTAGGTCTCGCAGTCAAGCTCCCTTGTGCCTTTACACTCTACGAATGATTTCCAACCATTCTGAGGGAACCTTTGGGCGCCTCCGTTACTCTTTGGGAGGCGACCGCCCCAGTCAAACTGCCCACCTGACACTGTCTCCCACCCCGATCAGGGGTGCGGGTTAGAATTTCAATACAGCCAGGGTAGTATCCCACCGACGCCTCCACCGAAGCTGGCGCTCCGGCTTCTCAGGCTCCTACCTATCCTGTACAAGCTGTACCAAAATTCAATATCAGGCTACAGTAAAGCTCCACGGGGTCTTTCCGTCCTGTCGCGGGTAACCTGCATCTTCACAGGTACTATAATTTCACCGAGTCTCTCGTTGAGACAGTGCCCAGATCGTTACGCCTTTCGTGCGGGTCGGAACTTACCCGACAAGGAATTTCGCTACCTTAGGACCGTTATAGTTACGGCCGCCGTTTACTGGGGCTTCGATTCAGAGCTTCGCTTACGCTAACCCCTCCTCTTAACCTTCCAGCACCGGGCAGGCGTCAGCCCCTATACTTCGCCTTGCGGCTTCGCAGAGACCTGTGTTTTTGCTAAACAGTCGCCTGGGCCTATTCACTGCGGCTCATCACAGCTATTCACCGTAATGAGCACCCCTTCTCCCGAAGTTACGGGGTCATTTTGCCGAGTTCCTTAACGAGAGTTCTCTCGCTCACCTTAGGATTCTCTCCTCGCCTACCTGTGTCGGTTTGCGGTACGGGCACCTAATATCATCGCTAGAGGCTTTTCTTGGCAGTGTGGAATCAGGAACTTCGGTACTATATTTCCCTCGGCATCACAGCTCAGCCTTTGCGAGAAGCGGATTTTCCTGCTTCTCAGCCTAACTGCTTACACGCGCATAACCAGCAGCGCGCTTACCCTATCCTCCTGCGTCCCCCCATCACTCAAACGATAAAGAGGTGGTACAGGAATATCAACCTGTTGTCCATCGCCTACGCCTTTCGGCCTCGGCTTAGGTCCCGACTAACCCTGAGCGGACGAGCCTTCCTCAGGAAACCTTAGGCATACGGTGGACGGGATTCTCACCCGTCTTTCGCTACTCATACCGGCATTCTCACTTCTAAGCGCTCCACCAGTCCTTACGGTCTAGCTTCAACGCCCTTAGAACGCTCTCCTACCGCGGACACCAGACGGTGTCCACCCACAGCTTCGGTGATACGTTTAGCCCCGGTACATTTTCGGCGCAGAGTCACTCGACCAGTGAGCTATTACGCACTCTTTAAATGGTGGCTGCTTCTAAGCCAACATCCTGGTTGTCTAAGCAACTCCACATCCTTTTCCACTTAACGTATACTTTGGGACCTTAGCTGGTGGTCTGGGCTGTTTCCCTTTTGACTACGGATCTTATCACTCGCAGTCTGACTCCCACGGATAAGTCATTGGCATTCGGAGTTTGTCTGAATTCGGTAACCCGATGAGGGCCCCTAGTCCAAACAGTGCTCTACCTCCAAGACTCTTACTACGTGAGGCTAGCCCTAAAGCTATTTCGGAGAGAACCAGCTATCTCCAAGTTCGATTGGAATTTCTCCGCTACCCACACCTCATCCCCGCACTTTTCAACGTGCGTGGGTTCGGGCCTCCATCCAGTGTTACCTGGACTTCACCCTGGACATGGGTAGATCACCTGGTTTCGGGTCTACGACTACATACTATGACGCCCTATTCAGACTCGCTTTCGCTGCGGCTCCGTCTTTTCAACTTAACCTCGCATGTAATCGTAACTCGCCGGTTCATTCTACAAAAGGCACGCCATTACCCATGAATGGGCTTTGACTACTTGTAGGCACACGGTTTCAGGTACTATTTCACTCCCCTTCCGGGGTGCTTTTCACCTTTCCCTCACGGTACTGGTTCACTATCGGTCACTAGGGAGTATTTAGCCTTGGGAGATGGTCCTCCCTGCTTCCGACCGGATTTCACGTGTCCGGCCGTACTCAGGATCCACTCAGGAGGGAACGAAGTTTCAACTACAGGGCTTTTACCTTCTACGGCTGGCCTTTCCAGGCCGCTTCATTTACCCCGTTCCTTTGTAACTCCATGTTGAGTGTCCTACAACCCCGAAAGGCAAGCCTTTCGGTTTGGGCTGTTCCCGTTTCGCTCGCCGCTACTCAGGGAATCGCGTTTGCTTTCTCTTCCTCCGGGTACTTAGATGTTTCAGTTCCCCGGGTCTGCCTTCCATACCCTATGTATTCAGGTAAAGATACTGCTCCATTACGAGCAGTGGGTTCCCCCATTCGGAAATCTCCGGATCAAAGCTTACTTACAGCTCCCCGAAGCATATCGGTGTTAGTCCCGTCCTTCATCGGCTCCTAGTGCCAAGGCATCCACCGTGCGCCCTTTCTAACTTAACCTAAAAGGTTTTACTCTAACATTCATTAGAGAGAAAAACTAAAATGGCGATCACTCGGTTTTTACTTGGTTACTTCTTCTTACGATTATCTAGTTTTCAAAGAACGAATAAAAAAGCTTTGAGAGAATAATTCCCTCAAAACTAAACAAACAGAAAACAATCAACGTTTTATTAGTCCGTAAGGACTAACGATTCCTTAGAAAGGAGGTGATCCAGCCGCACCTTCCGATACGGCTACCTTGTTACGACTTCACCCCAATCATCTGTCCCACCTTAGGCGGCTGGCTCCTTACGGTTACCCCACCGACTTCGGGTGTTACAAACTCTCGTGGTGTGACGGGCGGTGTGTACAAGGCCCGGGAACGTATTCACCGCGGCATGCTGATCCGCGATTACTAGCGATTCCGGCTTCATGCAGGCGAGTTGCAGCCTGCAATCCGAACTGAGAATGGTTTTATGGGATTGGCTCAACCTCGCGGTTTTGCAGCCCTTTGTACCATCCATTGTAGCACGTGTGTAGCCCAGGTCATAAGGGGCATGATGATTTGACGTCATCCCCACCTTCCTCCGGTTTGTCACCGGCAGTCACCTTAGAGTGCCCAACTAAATGCTGGCAACTAAGATCAAGGGTTGCGCTCGTTGCGGGACTTAACCCAACATCTCACGACACGAGCTGACGACAACCATGCACCACCTGTCACTCTGTCCCCCGAAGGGGAAAGTCCTATCTCTAGGAGTGTCAGAGGATGTCAAGACCTGGTAAGGTTCTTCGCGTTGCTTCGAATTAAACCACATGCTCCACCGCTTGTGCGGGCCCCCGTCAATTCCTTTGAGTTTCAGCCTTGCGGCCGTACTCCCCAGGCGGAGTGCTTAATGCGTTAGCTGCAGCACTAAGGGGCGGAAACCCCCTAACACTTAGCACTCATCGTTTACGGCGTGGACTACCAGGGTATCTAATCCTGTTTGCTCCCCACGCTTTCGCGCCTCAGCGTCAGTTACAGACCAGAAAGCCGCCTTCGCCACTGGTGTTCCTCCACATCTCTACGCATTTCACCGCTACACGTGGAATTCCGCTTTCCTCTTCTGCACTCAAGTCCCCCAGTTTCCAATGACCCTCCACGGTTGAGCCGTGGGCTTTCACATCAGACTTAAAGGACCGCCTGCGCGCGCTTTACGCCCAATAATTCCGGACAACGCTTGCCACCTACGTATTACCGCGGCTGCTGGCACGTAGTTAGCCGTGGCTTTCTGGTCAGGTACCGTCAAGGTACCGGCAGTTACTCCGATACTTGTTCTTCCCTGACAACAGAGCTTTACGACCCGAAGGCCTTCTTCGCTCACGCGGCGTTGCTCCATCAGACTTTCGTCCATTGTGGAAGATTCCCTACTGCTGCCTCCCGTAGGAGTCTGGGCCGTGTCTCAGTCCCAGTGTGGCCGATCACCCTCTCAGGTCGGCTACGCATCGTCGCCTTGGTGAGCCGTTACCTCACCAACTAGCTAATGCGCCGCGGGCCCATCTGTAAGTGTCAGCGTAAACCGACTTTCAGCTTACCAACATGTGTTGATAAGAATTATCCGGTATTAGCACCGGTTTCCCGGTGTTATCCCAGTCTTACAGGCAGGTTGCCCACGTGTTACTCACCCGTCCGCCGCTAACCAACAGGAGCAAGCTCCTATTGATTCGCTCGACTTGCATGTATTAGGCACGCCGCCAGCGTTCGTCCTGAGCCAGGATCAAACTCTCCAAAAAAGATGAGTTGATTAGCTCATAAATGTTACGTTGGCTTCATTCCGTTAGGAATGAATGTTTTATTGTTGACGTTTTTGTTTGTTTAGTTTTCAAAGAACTATTGTCTGTCAGAAGCGACAATAAATATCTTATCGCAAATCTACCAACATATCAATCATCAAATTTTTCTAATTTATTTGGAGTCAGTGAATGAATACGCTGTTCATAAGCGACTTTTATATAATAACACCATGAGCATATACAAACAAGAGGTAATATATTCCATACGAAAAAGAAACAACAGAACTTAAATTCCGTCGTCTCTTTCACTATATACTAATATCTACACTATATATTTGATACATTTAAAATTCGATCTGGACAAGTATACACGTTTAAAGATTGGTTTCGGATAAACCCGATTGTGGTAATCCTCAATTCTTCAGCTAATTGCAGCGCTAGCTCTGTCGGGGCGGATTTTGATAATACGATCTCGCAGCCAATTTTGGCGACTTTCACTAGTATTTCGGAAGAGATTCTGCCACTGAATGCAATTATTTTATCCGCGAGAGAAAGGTTGTTTTTTAAACTGTAACCGTATATTTTATCCAGGGCATTGTGCCGTCCAATATCCATTCTGCTTAATAACATTCCATTTACATCACATAAAGCAGCATTGTGAACACCACCGGTCTGTTGAAATAACGTCGCAGCACTTTGCATATCATCCATTAAACGAAAGGTATCTTCTACAGATATTCTAACTTTCATCGCATTCATTCTTTTGGCTGTTAGAGCATCATTTACAAATACAAATCCTTGTCTGCTCATGCCGCAGCAAGAAGTAATATACCTTTTACTGATGAAATCCTTCATATATGGATTATTTTTTGCAGTTACATGAACGAATCCATCCTTCTCCTGTATCCAAAGTTCATCAATATCTTGATATCTTCTTATAACCCCTTCCGAAGCTAAAAAACCGATGACCAAATCTTCTATATACTCCGGTGTACATACCAAAGTGGCAAACTCTTCTCCGTTAAGCTTAATCGTTATCGGGTATTCGGTGACGATACAATCTTCCATTTGTTCCGCACTTCCATTATGAATACGAAGTGTCCTCCGTTTTACTTCAATTGGTTTCATAACGATCTCTCCTTAACTACATGAAAGAGAAAGGCAAGGATATCCCCTGAAACCAGGATACCCTTGTTAATTTTGGAAGCTTGAAGCTATTCATTCGTGTCTTCTGTCGTTTTGACAATTTTCACAGACGTGAAGAATTCTTCTTTGATTGTTTTCACTCCCATTCTCCATTTCCTCTTCTTGTCCACAAATTTCACATACTCGCATTATAAATTCCCCCTTTCTTCCGGTGCTCTTGCCATTCTAAAACCTGTATCAACAATAGCCTGTTCAAAATCTTGGAGGGACGCTGCTTTTTCATCGTATCTGAAAATGGCTAAGCTTGTATTAGTGTTGAACTGTGCCTGTCGAACACCCCATACTTCGTTTATTGCGTTAAGAACTTTGTCTGCATCCTCTGGATTGTGAACTCCCTCTAACTTGATTCTTCCTTCCTTCACTGAGAAACTCCCCCTTCCTAATGCAGGTTCCTTTGGTCCTGGTTGAACACTTCTCCCATTCCATGAAGGAATTCAACCATAGTGGTTAACGAGGCCTTGACATCAGGGTCCCGGAAGCTATTGCCAAGCTTCCATAAACTTAGGGATTCTCCTTTTTGAAGCGTTTCAATTGACCGCTCGAATCCCTGACTGACTCCTTGAATAATCGCTTGTAATTGCTCCGGCTTCACAGAGCCTATAAATTTAAATACATTGATAGCATTTTTTATCGTATTATGCATCGCAGGCTGATTAATTTGCTGGATGGCAAGCGACCCTATTTCATTTCTTTGCTCCAGAAGCCCATGCAACGCATTTAATACCCCCATATCCTGTAGATGTCTCAATATACCTAAAGTAGTCAGGATGGCATCACGGTTTTCACTCAAAGACTTTACAATGTCAGTAATCGCCTGCGCCTGTTCTTCCACAGGATCAGGTACCGCCTTATTAATTTGCCTGATTGGTTTCGCCATAAGAATCCCCCTCCGTACCTAAGAATTCTGGAATTGGTGTAAAGTCCGGGCGGCTCCATTTTTCCTCTACTCTGACACTAAGCTGCGGAATTCGATTCCCAAACCGGTAATTCACTTTTGGCAATGGCGGTTCACCTTTGACTTCCAGAACCTCCATTTTTACACCCATTTCTTTATAGTTAGGGGTATGAGTGATTCGATCATGGTAAGAACTTGTCAATCTGTTTACAGCTGCCCTTTCTTCCATTGAATTCATTGTCAAATATAATTCATTTCCCTTTACACGCTTCGTAACCATTACTCGAACGTCCACATGTCCATATGGGGAAGTCAGTCGAACTAACGATCCATCTTCAAGACCCCGTTCTTGGGCCAATTCAGGTGAAACATCCAACCATGGATGAGGCACTTTATGAGTAAGTCCTTCAGAACGATAGGTTAAATTTCCTTCATGGAAATGCTCCAGTAAGCGGCCATTGTTCAGATGCAAATCATATTCTTCTCCAGCTTCAAATGGTGGTGTCCAGTCAACAGGATATAACCGAGCCTTTCCATCCGGAAAACCAAATTTATCTGTAAATAAAAGTGGCGTGTCTTTTCCGTCTTGTTTTACAGGCCATATTTGGCTATTCCAGCCTTCCAATCGCTCATAACTTACTCCGGCAAAAATCGGGGTTAGGGAAGCAACCTCCGCCATAATCTCACTTGGATGCTGATAATCCCAATTTGCACCAAACCGGTTAGCCAACTCCTGAAAAATCATCCAATCCGGTTTTGCATCCCCCAATGGCTCAAAAACCTTATGGAATCGTTGAATTCTTCTTTCCGTATTCGTAAAAGTTCCATCCTTCTCAAGGCTTGGGGCAGCAGGCAGGATGACATCAGCATATTGTGCTGTTCTGCTGAAAAAAACATCTTGAACAACGAAAAATTCAAGTTTCTCAAATGCTGACTCTACATGATTGGAGTTTGAGTCGACAAGTGCCATATCTTCACCAAATAGGTACAATGCTTTCAGTTCCCCTTTATCGACTCCCTCAATCATTTGATGATTATTAAGTCCCGGATCCTTTGGCAGAGTTACACCCCACGCTTTTTCATACCGTTCCCTTGCCTGATCGTCCTGTATAGGCTGATACCCTGGCAGCCATGCAGGCATGGTTCCAAAATCACAGGCACCTTGTACATTATTGTGCCCTCGCAACGGGTAAGCTCCTGTTCCTGGTCGTCCATAATTTCCGGTAATCAGCAATAAATTTGAAATCGCTGTACTAGCATCGGTAGCACCCATATGCTGGGTTATACCCATTGCCCATAATATACACGCTGACTTTGCCTCATGAATCATCTCAGCTATTTGAATCAGTTCATTTTGTGATAGGCCAGTCATCTCAGCAGCATAGCTGATGGTATATTTTTCAAGTGAGTCTACATATTTATCTAAACCATTTACACGATTCCGCAAAAATTCTTTGTCTTCCCAGCCTTGGTCCAAAATGTATTTGGTCACGGCAGATATCCAAATAAGGTCCGTACTTGGTTTTGGATGTAGGAAAAGGTCGGCTCTTTCTGCTAATTCATTTTTCCGCAAATCTGCAACCATTAATTTCTGGCCATATAGCTTGTGAGACCGTTTAATTTTAGTCGCCAATACCGGATGTGACTCTGCGGGATTCGCACCGACAATAATAATTAAATCGGACTTTTCAATATCTCTCATTGTCCCTGCATCACCGCCGATTCCTACCGTCCTCATTAACCCTGCAGTGGCAGGAGACTGACAGTACCTTGAGCAGTTATCCACGTTATTTGTTCCCATAATGGCTCGGGTAAATTTTTGAAATAGGTAATTTTCTTCATTGGAACATTTAGAGGAAGCAATATAACCAATAGAATCCGCACCATGTTCTTCCTTTATGGCACCAAGTTTGGTAGCTACAAGATTTAATGCTTCATCCCACGTTGCTTCGACAAACTCATCGCCCTTTCTGATTAATGGTTTTTTCAGGCGTTCCTCACTATTGACAAAATCCCAGCCCCATTTCCCTTTCACGCAAGTAGATATCCCATTTACAGGGGCTTCTGCCTGCGGTTCAATTTTTAAAATATGGCGGTCCTTCGTCCAGACTTCGAAGCTGCAGCCGACACCGCAATAGGTGCAGACGGTTTTCGTTCGTTTAATCCTGGATTTCCGCATGGCCGCTTCCATTTCAGAGATCGCAAAAATCTCCTTGTAACCAGGTTCTACTTCCTTCGTAATATCGATCATTGGCTCCAGTATTTTTGGTGGTATTTTTGTTAAGTACCCTGCTTCTCCCAGCATTGATTTTTCCATTAAGGCATTACAAGGACAAACAGTGACACAATGGCCGCAAGACACGCAGGACGACTGATCAATCGGGACATCGTTATCCCAAATGACCCGTGGAGCTTGTCTGCTCCAATCAATCGTTAATGTTTCGTTTACCTGAAGATCTTGGCATGCCTCTACACATCTGCCGCACAGAATGCATTGGTCCGGTTCATACCGGTAGAAAGGGTGTGAGTTGTCAGGAGGATATGGTTTTGCTTCAAATTTGTATTTTTGGTGTTCGATTTCCAGATATTCCGCTGTATTATGTACCACACAATTTCCGTTGTTGTTATCACAGACTGTACAGTATAATTCATGATTTTTTAAGATTCTCGACATTGCTTCATACTGCGCATCTTTCACCGGCTTTGAGAGAGTATCGACCTCCATGCCCGGTTCTGCTTTGGTAGCACAGGCCCTGACAAGGTCCCCTCCTGCACTGACAAAGCACGTATCACATGTCTGAATTGTCCCCAGATTGGGATGATAACAAATACTCGGAATGTAATAATCTTGTGATTGAGCTACGTCCAGAATGGTCTGCCCGGGTTTCGCACTATACTCTATTCCATTAATTTTGATTGAAAAATTCTTCTCGCTCATTTTTACCTCCTTATTCTCCGATTATTTATTTGATAGAGGTTATTTTCAGTCGCAGGCTCCTCCTGTTTTATAGGTTGGATATAGGCGAGCTAATAGATGGCTGCGACAAACATACTCCTACCAATGGCATTGCCAATAAACACAGGAACAAAATCAGCTAGCTTAACTGCCCTTGAATCGGCAGACCCGCTTTTCGTGCCTTGCTTCCATTGACAGTTCAGCAATCCGTTGTTGACTATGGAATCCCATTATTTTTGCCCCCTTTTAATTGGTTTTATTATTTACATCTAACGGAATATCATGACAACATAATTGGTGAACCTTCATTGGGAATAGGACAGTTTTTAATGAAGAAACTATGTAAAGATGAAGGTAGAAAGGAATGTCTAAATGGAGAAAGAAGAATTATACAGACGAGTATGTGCGATGATTACATCTTCTACTAAAAAACCAAAGCATGTATCTCTTTCCTCAGTAAAATTGGCAGATTTATTGGAGACTTCAAGTATGGAAATTGAGAAGAATTTACAGGAATTAATCAAAGAGGGAAAGTTAAAAAAAGCACAGCTGGCGGAGCCGCCACATTATGAAATTTATTTATTACTTTAATTTTAAATCAAATAGTTCACCTATTTGAAACACAAAAAAGACAACCATCTTTCAGGTTGTCTTTTGTTTGCCCGGCAGCGTCCTACTCTCACAGGGGCTTTCGCCCCAACTACCATCGGCGCTGAGAAGCTTAACTTCCGTGTTCGGTATGGGAACGGGTGTGACCTTCTCGCCATTGTTACCGGACTATTTATTTGAGGTTCATTCCCTCAAAACTAGATAATGTAGAAGAAGTAATTGTAAACCGAATAATCATTATAACTTGTCTAGCTTCGGCTCCTAACTTCTCGGCCGTTTCGGTCCGTCCCAACAAATCCAAAACCGGGATTTGCTGTGCCAGCCCTCCAACGTCTGTCGAAGTTGGACAGTCGCCTCCGCTTTTCTATTTGGTTAAGTCCTCGATCGATTAGTATCAGTCAGCTCCACATGTCACCATGCTTCCACCTCTGACCTATCAACCTGATCATCTTTCAGGGATCTTACTAGCTTGACGCTATGGGAAATCTCATCTTGAGGGGGGCTTCATGCTTAGATGCTTTCAGCACTTATCCCGTCCGCACATAGCTACCCAGCGATGCCTTTGGCAAGACAACTGGTACACCAGCGGTGCGTCCATCCCGGTCCTCTCGTACTAAGGACAGCTCCTCTCAAATTTCCTGCGCCCACGACGGATAGGGACCGAACTGTCTCACGACGTTCTGAACCCAGCTCGCGTACCGCTTTAATGGGCGAACAGCCCAACCCTTGGGACCGACTACAGCCCCAGGATGCGATGAGCCGACATCGAGGTGCCAAACCTCCCCGTCGATGTGGACTCTTGGGGGAGATAAGCCTGTTATCCCCGGGGTAGCTTTTATCCGTTGAGCGATGGCCCTTCCATGCGGAACCACCGGATCACTAAGCCCGACTTTCGTCCCTGCTCGACTTGTAGGTCTCGCAGTCAAGCTCCCTTGTGCCTTTACACTCTACGAATGATTTCCAACCATTCTGAGGGAACCTTTGGGCGCCTCCGTTACTCTTTGGGAGGCGACCGCCCCAGTCAAACTGCCCACCTGACACTGTCTCCCACCCCGATCAGGGGTGCGGGTTAGAATTTCAATACAGCCAGGGTAGTATCCCACCGACGCCTCCACCGAAGCTGGCGCTCCGGCTTCTCAGGCTCCTACCTATCCTGTACAAGCTGTACCAAAATTCAATATCAGGCTACAGTAAAGCTCCACGGGGTCTTTCCGTCCTGTCGCGGGTAACCTGCATCTTCACAGGTACTATAATTTCACCGAGTCTCTCGTTGAGACAGTGCCCAGATCGTTACGCCTTTCGTGCGGGTCGGAACTTACCCGACAAGGAATTTCGCTACCTTAGGACCGTTATAGTTACGGCCGCCGTTTACTGGGGCTTCGATTCAGAGCTTCGCTTGCGCTAACCCCTCCTCTTAACCTTCCAGCACCGGGCAGGCGTCAGCCCCTATACTTCGCCTTGCGGCTTCGCAGAGACCTGTGTTTTTGCTAAACAGTCGCCTGGGCCTATTCACTGCGGCTCATCACAGCTATTCACCGTAATGAGCACCCCTTCTCCCGAAGTTACGGGGTCATTTTGCCGAGTTCCTTAACGAGAGTTCTCTCGCTCACCTTAGGATTCTCTCCTCGCCTACCTGTGTCGGTTTGCGGTACGGGCACCTAATATCATCGCTAGAGGCTTTTCTTGGCAGTGTGGAATCAGGAACTTCGGTACTATATTTCCCTCGGCATCACAGCTCAGCCTTTGCGAGAAGCGGATTTTCCTACTTCTCAGCCTAACTGCTTACACGCGCATAACCAGCAGCGCGCTTACCCTATCCTCCTGCGTCCCCCCATCACTCAAACGATAAAGAGGTGGTACAGGAATATCAACCTGTTGTCCATCGCCTACGCCTTTCGGCCTCGGCTTAGGTCCCGACTAACCCTGAGCGGACGAGCCTTCCTCAGGAAACCTTAGGCATACGGTGGACGGGATTCTCACCCGTCTTTCGCTACTCATACCGGCATTCTCACTTCTAAGCGCTCCACCAGTCCTTACGGTCTAGCTTCAACGCCCTTAGAACGCTCTCCTACCGCGGACACCAGACGGTGTCCACCCACAGCTTCGGTGATACGTTTAGCCCCGGTACATTTTCGGCGCAGAGTCACTCGACCAGTGAGCTATTACGCACTCTTTAAATGGTGGCTGCTTCTAAGCCAACATCCTGGTTGTCTAAGCAACTCCACATCCTTTTCCACTTAACGTATACTTTGGGACCTTAGCTGGTGGTCTGGGCTGTTTCCCTTTTGACTACGGATCTTATCACTCGCAGTCTGACTCCCACGGATAAGTCATTGGCATTCGGAGTTTGTCTGAATTCGGTAACCCGATGAGGGCCCCTAGTCCAAACAGTGCTCTACCTCCAAGACTCTTACTACGTGAGGCTAGCCCTAAAGCTATTTCGGAGAGAACCAGCTATCTCCAAGTTCGATTGGAATTTCTCCGCTACCCACACCTCATCCCCGCACTTTTCAACGTGCGTGGGTTCGGGCCTCCATCCAGTGTTACCTGGACTTCACCCTGGACATGGGTAGATCACCTGGTTTCGGGTCTACGACTACATACTATGACGCCCTATTCAGACTCGCTTTCGCTGCGGCTCCGTCTTTTCAACTTAACCTCGCATGTAATCGTAACTCGCCGGTTCATTCTACAAAAGGCACGCCATTACCCATGAATGGGCTTTGACTACTTGTAGGCACACGGTTTCAGGTACTATTTCACTCCCCTTCCGGGGTGCTTTTCACCTTTCCCTCACGGTACTGGTTCACTATCGGTCACTAGGGAGTATTTAGCCTTGGGAGATGGTCCTCCCTGCTTCCGACCGGATTTCACGTGTCCGGCCGTACTCAGGATCCACTCAGGAGGGAACGAAGTTTCAACTACAGGGCTTTTACCTTCTACGGCTGGCCTTTCCAGGCCGCTTCATTTACCCCGTTCCTTTGTAACTCCATGTTGAGTGTCCTACAACCCCGAAAGGCAAGCCTTTCGGTTTGGGCTGTTCCCGTTTCGCTCGCCGCTACTCAGGGAATCGCGTTTGCTTTCTCTTCCTCCGGGTACTTAGATGTTTCAGTTCCCCGGGTCTGCCTTCCATACCCTATGTATTCAGGTAAAGATACTGCTCCATTACGAGCAGTGGGTTCCCCCATTCGGAAATCTCCGGATCAAAGCTTACTTACAGCTCCCCGAAGCATATCGGTGTTAGTCCCGTCCTTCATCGGCTCCTAGTGCCAAGGCATCCACCGTGCGCCATTTCTAACTTAACCTAAAAGGTTTTACTCTAACATTCATTAGAGAGAAAAACTAAAATGGCGATCACTCGGTTTTTACTTGGTTACTTCTTCTTACGATTATCTAGTTTTCAAAGAACGAATAAAAAAGCTTTGAGAGAATAATTCCCTCAAAACTAAACAAACAGAAAACAATCAACGTTTTATTAGTCCGTAAGGACTAACTATTCCTTAGAAAGGAGGTGATCCAGCCGCACCTTCCGATACGGCTACCTTGTTACGACTTCACCCCAATCATCTGTCCCACCTTAGGCGGCTGGCTCCTTACGGTTACCCCACCGACTTCGGGTGTTACAAACTCTCGTGGTGTGACGGGCGGTGTGTACAAGGCCCGGGAACGTATTCACCGCGGCATGCTGATCCGCGATTACTAGCGATTCCGGCTTCATGCAGGCGAGTTGCAGCCTGCAATCCGAACTGAGAATGGTTTTATGGGATTGGCTCAACCTCGCGGTTTTGCAGCCCTTTGTACCATCCATTGTAGCACGTGTGTAGCCCAGGTCATAAGGGGCATGATGATTTGACGTCATCCCCACCTTCCTCCGGTTTGTCACCGGCAGTCACCTTAGAGTGCCCAACTAAATGCTGGCAACTAAGATCAAGGGTTGCGCTCGTTGCGGGACTTAACCCAACATCTCACGACACGAGCTGACGACAACCATGCACCACCTGTCACTCTGTCCCCCGAAGGGGAAAGTCCTATCTCTAGGAGTGTCAGAGGATGTC
Source organism: Neobacillus sp. B24 (assembly GCF_055381825.1). Lineage (NCBI taxonomy): Bacteria > Bacillati > Bacillota > Bacilli > Caryophanales > Bacillaceae > Neobacillus > Neobacillus sp. B24. The sequence goes on from NZ_AP035777.1 coordinate 3,480,767, forward strand.
AAGACCTGGTAAGGTTCTTCGCGTTGCTTCGAATTAAACCACATGCTCCACCGCTTGTGCGGGCCCCCGTCAATTCCTTTGAGTTTCAGCCTTGCGGCCGTACTCCCCAGGCGGAGTGCTTAATGCGTTAGCTGCAGCACTAAGGGGCGGAAACCCCCTAACACTTAGCACTCATCGTTTACGGCGTGGACTACCAGGGTATCTAATCCTGTTTGCTCCCCACGCTTTCGCGCCTCAGCGTCAGTTACAGACCAGAAAGCCGCCTTCGCCACTGGTGTTCCTCCACATCTCTACGCATTTCACCGCTACACGTGGAATTCCGCTTTCCTCTTCTGCACTCAAGTCCCCCAGTTTCCAATGACCCTCCACGGTTGAGCCGTGGGCTTTCACATCAGACTTAAAGGACCGCCTGCGCGCGCTTTACGCCCAATAATTCCGGACAACGCTTGCCACCTACGTATTACCGCGGCTGCTGGCACGTAGTTAGCCGTGGCTTTCTGGTCAGGTACCGTCAAGGTACCGGCAGTTACTCCGATACTTGTTCTTCCCTGACAACAGAGCTTTACGACCCGAAGGCCTTCTTCGCTCACGCGGCGTTGCTCCATCAGACTTTCGTCCATTGTGGAAGATTCCCTACTGCTGCCTCCCGTAGGAGTCTGGGCCGTGTCTCAGTCCCAGTGTGGCCGATCACCCTCTCAGGTCGGCTACGCATCGTCGCCTTGGTGAGCCGTTACCTCACCAACTAGCTAATGCGCCGCGGGCCCATCCGTAAGTGTCAGCGTAAACCGACTTTCAGCTTACCAACATGTGTTGATAAGAATTATCCGGTATTAGCACCGGTTTCCCGGTGTTATCCCAGTCTTACAGGCAGGTTGCCCACGTGTTACTCACCCGTCCGCCGCTAATCAACAGGAGCAAGCTCCTATTGATTCGCTCGACTTGCATGTATTAGGCACGCCGCCAGCGTTCGTCCTGAGCCAGGATCAAACTCTCCAAAAAAATGAGACTTCCGTCGCGGATGATTTTTCCGCGATGGTTAGTCGAATTTTCCGGGTATTTACGTGCAGTTTATCCGAAGGATATTACTGCACGTTAATACGGGGAAAAGATGAGTTGATTAGCTCATAAATGTTACGTTGGCTTCATTCTTTTAGGAATGAATAATTTTATTGTTGACGTTTTTGTTTGTTTAGTTTTCAAAGAACTATCGTCTGTCAAAGAAGCGACAATGAGTATCTTATCGCAATTCTATCAACATATCAACCATCAATTTTTTCCAGTTCGTTAAAACCAGATTTTTTAATTCCAACTTGTTTCAGCGGAATGTTTACTATCTTATCACGCTAAATTGAACTGAACAATGCATAAATTTTTCCATTTAATAAAACAGAAGACATATGCCCTAACAGCATATGTCTTCGAATTACTCCTGCATATTGACTTTCATTTTTCTCTTTGGTTGTTCTTCCTCAGCCGCATGGCTATTTTTTATAAATAAAGAAAGAATAAGGGTTGCCAACGAAAGTACGGCAACAACCATAAACGCCATGTTGGCTCCATACATGTCCGGATTGGAGATCTCCGGGCGTTGTGCCGCAGTCTCGGCTGTTGTTGTCATTACGGTCACAAGAATCGCGGTACCAACTGAAGCAGCAATCATTTTCATGGTATTATCCATCGCTGCGCCGTGAGGAATTAATCGCTTTGGCAGCTGATTTAAAGCGGCAGTAGCAACAGGCATCATCACCATCGACAATCCGAACATCCGGATGCCATACATGACCGTAATAAACGTCATACTTGTTGCGGGACCCAGATTTGTAAAGGCAAAGGAAGAGGCCGTTACGATGATTAACCCAACAATAACAAGCCACTTTGCACCCACTCTATCAAATACCCTGCCAATAAACGGAGCCATAAACCCACTGATTAACGCTCCAGGTAACAAGGCCAGACCGGCATCAAATGCTGAAAATCCTCGCATATTCTGCATAAATAACGGAATAATCGTCTCAGCACCGATTAAACCCATAAACCCAATCATGCCGATAATAATGGCATGCGGGAAAACCGAATAAACAAAAACTCTAAACTCGAGCATTGGATGTTTTAAGCGGAACTGCCGGAAAATAAACAGGAATAGAACAAGGCTGCCAATTCCCAAGGAAACAAGAGTAATCGAATGTAACCAACCGAAATTACCGGCGGACGTAAATCCATAAAGAAGTCCACCAAAACCAAATGAAGAAAGGATAATTGAAAGGACATCCACTTTCGGTTTGGAAACTTCCGTTACATTTTTTAATGTAAGAAATGCGATTACAATATCAATAAGGGCTATTGGTAAAATGATAAAAAATAACACCCGCCATGAATAATGGGATGTTACCCAGCCTGATAATGCCGGGCCAATTGCCGGTGCAAAGGAAATCACGAGACCGACCAATCCCATGGCGGCACCGCGTCTATTTACTGGAAATATCATTAAAAATACAGTCTGCATCAATGGTAGCATTACACCAGCTCCGCATGACTGAATGACTCTTCCAACCAGAAGCATTTCGAAGTTTGGTGCAATACTGCAGACTAAAGTCCCGACAGTAAACACACTCATTGCAGTTATAAACAGCTGTCTTGTAGTAAAACGTTCAATTAAAAATGCACTAACCGGAATCATAATCCCGTTCACCAGCATAAAGATCGTCGTCAGCCATTGGGCGCTGTTAGCGGTAATGTTCATTTCATGCATGATTGGCGGAATGGCTGTGATCATTAACGTTTGATTCAGGATTGAAATAAAAGTTCCTGCCAATAACAATGCGACGATTGGACCTTGCCTAATTTTAGTTTCTGTCATTCATCGTTCTCCTTTTTTCTGGATGTAGATTACAATATTATGTCCTCCGGGTCTTTTTGAAAAGGATTATTTTTAAATTTTTCAAAAAGTCCTTTAAAGATTACCTGAATTTTCTATTTATGCCAATGATTTTGCCTCAGGCAAATGGGACTGACAGTTAAACAATGTTATGCGACAGTTGGAACCGGTTATAAGACAGTAAATACGGGTTATAAGACAGTAAAGACAAGTTATACGACAGTAAATACTGGTTATATGACAGTAAAGACAAGTTATGCGACAGTTGGCAGAAATTAAATAACCCCCCTCACTACTACCTTGAGGGGGGCTTGCCGGTCTCATTTATTCAGACAATATCCGTTTCTCGCCTTCGATTTCCTTAATCGGGCCGATGTTTTGCGTAAACTCCATTGTACCCATATATGTTCCGTTTTCGTCACGAACCGCAAAGTAACGAATAAGCACGTATTTATCTCGCGCTTTAATCCAGAAATCCTCGCTATCCTTCCTGCCTGCTTTGAAATCTGCTAACAGATCTTCAACAACATGGACGCTTCTTGGCGGGTGGCAATTTTGCACTGTACGGCCAATAATCGCTTTGGTGCGGGCAAAGATACGTTCCTTCCCGTGTGTGAAGTAGCGGACCACATCCTCATGATCAATGAAGGTGATGTCAACCGGTAAATGGTTGAGCAGCAGTTCCAGCTGTTTTAATGACAGAATGCCAGTTTCCATCTTAATATACCCTTCCGAAATCGCCTTTTCGTCAAGAGCTTTCCGTTCTGGTTTCCACTCCGCTGCAGGCTCTGTTAAACAGTAGCCGATTTCATCGCTTTCATGGGCAATTTTGATCCACTCATCTTCCGTAAAGTTTTTCAGCGCCATTGGGAACAGAATATTTTCTTCACGATAAATCATCGCCGTGACTTCTTCCATGATCCAGTTAACCGCTTCGACAATTGCCTTTTTATCACCATCATATCCGGCTAGGTTACTCCGGGCTTCTTTTATTGCATCGACGATAAAATCATCGATTCTCCACATGTTGTTGGTCGGACCGTAGATGCCGTACTTCTCCAAATACGGGAAAATTAAATTTTCTTTACGGCTAAAGTGCTTTTGAATGTCTAATAGAAGGTTAATATCCTCGAGAATCTGGTAGACATTTCCATCTGAAGCTTCTTTTTCAAACTGCCAAAGATGAACTTGAAGCTTTGTTTTCACGAGCTTATCCAGTTCTCTATTTTCCAAAATAAAGGTATGAACAGGATGCCCTGGCTGGTCCTCAGGCCTTTGAGGGCGCTGCTCCTCTTCAATTCTACCCATAAAAATCCCGGTGTGCTGTGTATAAAGCCGCATTAATTCGTCTGCTGGCATAATACCCTCGTTTACGAATTCAAGCTGGAGCTCAGAAAGTTCTTCAATCGTTACTTTTCCGATAAAAGCGTCAAAATGCGCCTTGACCTCATCGAGATTTCTCCCATTATGAAGATCTTTAAAGATTGATTTTAATGTTTCCATACGTTCTGTATTGTTAAAAGTTACTTGTTCCCGGTTATTAATAATTTCACTCATCGGTATTCTCCTTCACGAAATACTTAATTGAAAATAATTCTTAATGAAAAAATATCATTTATTTCGTGCAGAGTTTGTGATTAAAATCATTCTTAACAAGTGAAATATTAACAACTTGTGAACATTGGAAACTAAAAAGGCAATAATCAGCGAAGATCATTGCCCTTTTAGAATGACTACTCTACCAAAAATTTCTCTATCACCATTTGGTTGTTTTCATTGGTTTTATAAACAACGGTAACCTGATCACCTTTCTTAAACGATGGTATTTGTTGCATTGCTTCATCGGAAAGCTGATAAGCCGTCTCTTTGCCATTAACCTTTAGTTCGACCGTATGCGGGTCGGCTTGCCCAATATATTCACCTGACACCTTTGCGGCAGATTGTTTTATAAGCACATGCCTGGATACCTTTGCCTGTTCCTCTTTGGCTGTTAAGAAAACCTCCAAAATATATTCGCCATTGTATACATCTTCAATCGTAAAATCTCTTGAAAATTCTTTATCTTTTCCAAGCGTTACTTCCTCAATGGCTTGTGTAACAATAGCACTATCTGAAAACTGACGAAGTTTTTTTCCCTGACCATCATACAAAATGTAGTCTACTTTTAATCCATCGGAAAACGATAGCTTTTGCGATTCTTCTGAAGTATTTTTTACAGTATACCTGACGTTTAGAGAATTGTTTTGTTCGGAAGTTTCGAATGTTGCCGCGAATTTGGCGGTTGCTTCATCTTGCTTTGGTGCTTCTGCCTTTGCACCACTGCTTTTTTCGTTTGAATTGGACGCTGTCCCGCATCCTGTTAAAAGCCCAAACACTAGCAAAGAACCAGCAGCGATTAACCACTTTTTATTTAACATTTCATTAACCCCTTTTTTGTATATTTTTAGTTTTCACTCAAGTAGTCGGAGAAAAAGGGATAGAAGTTACAACAAATAAAAAAGATTTTTTCCAAAAGAAAAAGCCGCCCAAAATGGCAGCTTACTTTTCAATAATTGGAAAAAGCTCTTGCAAGTGTTGGATTTCAAAGGTTGGGACCACTTCATTACGCTCTTTATTATGGCGGTTAATCCAAACCGATTTGATTCCGGCACGGTTGGCACCGAGAATATCTGTCATCAAGTTGTCCCCTACCATGATGACTTCTTCCTTTTCAAGTCCTGTCAGGGAAAGGGCATGTTCAAAAATGCCGGGATCCGGCTTTCCTCTTCCATAATCACCGGAAATCACAATAAAATCAAAATAAGGAACCAATTCGGGTGTGATTGCTAGTTTTGTATGTTGCAGGTCTGGTGAACCATTGGTTAATAGCAGCAATTGATATTTTCCTTTAAGAGCCTCCAGCGTGGCAAACGTTTCATCGTAGACAAACGGCAATTTTCGGCGTTCCTGTGGGAACCGCTCCGCTAGTTCGAGGCCAAAATCGGGATCATCAATCCCAAGTGCCTTTACCCCCGCAGTCCATGCATCTTTACGGTAACCAGGCACGATTTCTTTCATTTTCCTAAAATCATCCTGGTCATCGAGAAAATTCCCCCACAACCCTTCGAACGGATTAATTCCAATCATTTGTGTGAATGCATATGTCTCATAAGAAGAATATAAATTTCGTGCCGCTTCCCTAACTGCTTCCTCTAGTAAATTAGGGTCCACTCCATAACGATCTTCTGCCACTTTGCACGTAGCCACAAACGCTTCCTTCACACTCTTTTGATCCCATAGCAATGTATCATCCAAATCAAAGAAAATTGCTTTAATCATAGTGAGCCTCACTTTTACTTTTTTACTAGTTTACCATTTTTTCAAAAAACTCTAATACATTTCATTCGCATTTTTGGGGAGATTTCTAATATGGACTAAATGGGCCGACACATTTTTATCGTCCTCATAGGGATATTCGTACCCAAAATGCCCGGCAACATGAATGGCCGTTTTCCGAAACAGATCGCACATAGCAAAGAGAGATTCCCAGATGTTTTCTTCATTAGCATCGGCAAAGGTATCAGTGTAAACCACCCATTCATCCTCTTCCAAGTACCTTTTTAAGTACTTCCCAAAAGAGCCAATGCCTATTGAAAAATCGGTCCTACCTCCAATTGACCAGCCTAGCATTTGGTGAAGTACATTCCGGTTTATCTGTTCGAACATGAACTTTGTATAAGGCAGTTCTTCACGCCACAGGCCTTTGCTGATATTCAGGCAGATCCACCAAAATTCATTGCAAACATCCTGGAACTCTTTTTCCGAAGGCCTCTTAACATGAAAATCTTTGTCGCTCGACGGAGGCAGCTCTCCGATGATTCCGTCCTTATCAAGCAGTACGGTTCTCAGACTTTCCGGGTGTAGCAGCTCACCCATTCTCTCCAAAGGAATCAACGTTAAATCGATGCGGTTTCCATCCTTAAACCACATTAGATAGACAAATTGTCCAAGATTAGATGGTGGCGGCGTCCCCATGTCCTCTGGCATCTGCATCATGATTCGCTCACCAAACCGGTCAACCCAGCGAAGATCAGAGGTAAACGATTCTATGTTCTTCACAATATAAATAATGTCATAATCCTGGAAAAAATCCTTTTTGGCATTGGGATTTGTCCGTGACCCGCCCATTAACACGGCGCGGATGCGTACGTCATTTTTTGCTGTGCCAAGGATTAACTCAAACATTTCTTTTTCGGTCCTCATATTCTCTCCTCCTCTTCATCCATTGTACAAAAGATAGAATATTCCAACAAACTTATGTAAGAAAAAAAACGCTGTAAAACTTACAGCGTTCCCTCCATTAAAGTGTCGTAATAATCGGACCGTTCTTCGTCAGGATCATCGTTTGTTCGTACTGGGCGACAAAGCTTTGCTCCGTTATATAAGTCCAGCCGTCACCTTTTTCAACAACTTCTTCATCAAAAGTGGAAATAAACGGTTCAAAGGCAATGACCATTCCGTCCTTCAACAGTTCATCATCTGAAGGCTCATAATAATTGTAAATATACTCTGGCTCTTCGTGGATCGTGCGGCCAATACCGTGTCCGGTCAGGTTTTCAATGACTGTAAAACCGTGATTTCTTGCCGTTTTCACCACCGCTTTGCCTAGAGCACTTTTTCGTGAACCGGGCTTTGCTTTTTTTAAGCCCTCCTCAAACGCCAATTTGGCCACTTCACAGAGTCGCTTCAGGACTTCATCACCATTACCAACTACAATGGAAATACCAGTATCAGCGAAATAGCCATTTTTAGAACCTGACACGTCGATATTGACCAGGTCCCCTTCCTTGATGACACGGCTGCCGGGAATTCCGTGGGCAACCTCCTCATTCACACTTATGCAGGTGTAGCCAGGGAAATCATATTCTCCATTGGGTGCTGATACCGCTCCTTCTTTTTGAAAAAGCTCACCCGCAATTTCGTCAAGTTCTTTTGTCGTGATGCCCGGTTTTGTACGACGGACCAGTTCGTCCCTGATCATCCCGCAAATCCTGCCAATTTCCTTTAAACCGTTAAAATCTTCTTCTGTCTTTGCAATCATGTTCTTACCTACTTCTTTCTTTAGTCATATGTACTATATTGTAGCTTTTACTGATAAAAAAATTCAAGTGAGGATAACAGACAGATTTTTCAATTTTCCTCGCTTACCAGTATAATAGTTCGGGTCTTTTAGAGAATTGAAATTATCCGAGCGTACGTTAAAGATGAACACCGAGCATATTGTGCCGCAATCCTGGTTCGGAGCGGTAGAACCGATGAAGGGCGATTTGCATCACCTTTTTGTTTGCGAACCGGAGTGCAATATTGCGAGGTCAAATTTCCCCTATGAAGATTCGTTTATTGATATGCCTGACTTAGTAGATAAAATTATTTTTCCGATTAATTAAAACCAGCACCAGCTGATTAGCAGATGGTACTGGTTTTTTTATTAATAGACATTTTTTTATGGGTATGGGCGATTTTGTCTAATAGGATCCTTCTATAAGACAGTTTGAGCCCTGATAGTATCTTTTTTGTCTTTTAGACGGGTTCTATAAGACAAATCGAACATAGACCAAACCAATTCTGTCTAATAGAATCGTTCTATAAGCCATTTTCATGAGTTTTTATTAAAAAGTGGCTTTTATAATATATCCTTTACCGGTTCCACAGTTATCCCCGCCACTTCCAACGCTATCCGAATTTGCCTGATTAATTCTGGCGCCCCGACGGTGTCTCCGTGGATACAGACGGTCTGAACCTCTACCGGCGCTTCATCCCCATCAGGTGTAAATACCTTTTTTTCCTCTACCATTCTCACAACTCGCCGAGCCATGTCCTCGTAGCTTTGAATCGTCGGCCCCGTCCTAGTCAGGATAATCGATCCATCTAATGTATGTTCCCGGTCAGCGTAAACTTCTTTTGCAATCGGGATGCCCATCTCCTTGCCGACATGCGCCACCGCAGAATTATTTAATGCAAACACGATCATTTTTTCGGAAAAACCGGCGATCCCTTCTAGTATTGCCCGGGCGAGTTTTTCATCACTCATCGCCATCATGAAAAGCGCACCGTGCGGCTTGCAGTGCTGCAGTACCAACTCGTGCCGATCCGCGAATCCTTTAAGAGCACCCATCTGATAAATGACGTAATCCTTTACCTCATCAGGGGTGCAGCTCATATAACGGCGGCCAAATCCCATTAAGTCCGGAAACCCGGGATGGGCGCCAATAGCTGCGCCGTATTTTTTCGCCAGAAGCACAGTCCGATTCATCACATGCGGGTCGCCGCCGTGGAACCCGCATGCGATATTGGCAGAAGTAATGTATTTCATCATCTCTTCGTCATTGCCAATTTGGTAGAGTCCGAAACTCTCACCCATATCGCAATTCAAATCGACCTTCATCCCCAGTAATCACCTCACTATTTTAACAGGACAATTTCCTGACCGGCATCAACAATATCCTCATTGCTTACTAAAAAATTCCCCACAACTCCAGCTTCTTCAGCCTTCAACTCATAAAAGGTTTTCATAATTTCGATTAAGCCTACAGTATCTCCGGGTTTAACCACCTCTCCTTCCCTGACAAAATCCGGTTGGTCAGGAGAAGGGCGCCGGTAAAATACTCCCGGCAGCGGGGCAATAATCGCTTTGCTCATCCATATACCTCCTATCTAACGAGAAGCTATGCTCTCGGAAATTTTATTTAACACAAGCTGTCTCTCTTTACGGATTTGCAAGGCTTCATCCAGACTGACGGAAACAAACCTTACCTTTTCATTTGTTTTGATTTGGCCCATGGTATTCAGGTCGGTACTTATGACGGTTGCAACTGTTGCATAACCCCCTCCGGTAACCGCATCATGCAGCAGAACAATTGGTTCAACGCCATCCGGCACCTGAATTGAACCAATCGGATAGCCCAAATCAGTAACGTTTGACGGATTGCTGCCGGCGCCAAACGGCTGCTCCCGTTCAACGAATTGCAGACGCTCCCCCTTATGCCGGTAGCCGATGCGATTGGCCTCCGGCGTAACAGTCCATTCGGTCTCAAGAAATGTCCGCTTGCTTTCTTCTGTCAACCGGTAACTGCACAAACCGACGATGACGCGGATTTCATGACTTTTTCCAAATGAAGGTATCAGGTATTCCTCAATCCTTGTCCCCGCCGGTACCTTCCGCTCATGCAGGTTCCCGGTTTCCAGAACATCACCCGCCGCAAGCGCCCTTCCTTCAAACCCGCCGATTCCAATTAAAGTATAGGTTGAGCGGGAATTCATCACGAGCGGCACATCAATCCCGCCTTCTACCGCCAAATAAATCCGCGCTCCGGTTTTGACAAAATCAAACGAAAGGACATCGCCAGCTTTTACAGGGAGTGTTTCCCACATTGGCACAGGCACTCCGTTGATTTTTGGAGGAATCTCACCGCCAGTTAAACTAATCATGGTATCTTTTTCAAACAAAAGCTCCGGGCCGATATAGGTAATTTCCAGAACCGCGGCATTATGATGGTTGCCGACAAGCATGTTACCCACCCGGAAGGCGAACTGGTCCATCGCACCGGAAGGAGGCATGCCAATTTCATATAATCCTAATCTTCCTTGGTCCTGAACGGTCGTTTGCAGACCAGGTTTCAGCACTTTAATCATGGTATAACCTCCTTAACACCATTTCCGAGAACGCTTCAGGATTTTCCAGAACCTCCTGCGGGGTGAACGTGATCTCCTTTTTCCGATACGTGAAGGTACCGGCCTCCACCTCGGCACGCACCGCATCGTATTCATCTCTCGTAATGCTTCGATAGCGGAAAATATCCCCCTGCTTCGGGAAAACAATGGAATCCTGGAAATCCGGCAAGGTTTGTTCCTTTTGATAGATTGGTGCGGGGGCGATGCCGTACATTTGATAGCCGCCTGCCCCTTGAACTGGATAAATGACGGCAAATGCTCCGCCAAAGCCAAAGGTTCGCTCAGGGGTAAAGGTACGCGGCCGGACATATTTCGGCACCTCGATTTGTTTTTCCTGTCTAACAATTTGGAAGCACCACGGTAATCCTGGTACGAAGCCAATCATTGAAACGAGAAACGGTGCAGCATCAATCGCCCCAATAAATTCCTCCTTACTGGCGTACCCGTTCACTTTTGCGCTGTATTCGAGGTCTGTACAATTCGGGTCCTGATGGCGGTCACGAAAACGCATCACGGCCTCGTGCGTCCATGGATCTTCGAATAAAACCGGTACATCGACAATCCTTGAGGAGATTTCAATATTCAAGTCCTGGATACTGTCCTCAATTTCTTTTAGTTCGTTAATTAATTGGTTGGGATGTAATACCTCTGGATTGACGCGAACCATATAGGAAGCATTGGATGGACAAATATCGATGATACCTTCAAGATTCCGTTCCTTCAATTTTCTCGTAATTGCGATCCCCTTAAAATTCGCCTCCAAGCTCATCGCTTCCGAAAGCTGGACAAAGACAAACTCGTCCCCGCCATATTCGTAGCGGGTTTGCAAGTTGCTCATCATATCACCTCTTCTATCTTTATTGCTTCCCGATAGGCCTCAGGTGTGTCAATATCAAACACAACGCCTCGGTCACTAGAATCTAGTAAAATATGATTCTTTATATGTCTAATCAATGGTTTTGCCCCGACATCCCCTTCTAGCGTTTGCCAGTTTAGCTGCCTAAAGTGACCGAGCAATACAGGATGTCCGGGTTGTTTTTTATACCTGGGCTGGACGACAAACGGCTCAGCTGTCTTTGAAAGATGACTTAAACCGATTTCATAGACCTGTTCAAAAGTACGGGGTTGTATAAGCGGCAAATCAACCAGCAGCAACAGCACACCGGCATATTTCTCTGAAGCATGCTCCAATCCGCATTTTAACGAAGCACTAAGTCCATTACGATAACTCCTGCACCTGATAAACTTTACCCGCCCGTCATTTACCGAAACTGTCTTTAAGATGGCATCGGCCTCATGGCCCAGAACTACAATAATTTCATCCACTGGCAGCCGTGACAGCTGTTGAATTTGATATTCTAGTAGTGTTTTTCCCTGCCACTGCAGCAATGGTTTAGGTTCCTTCATCCGCGCCGATTTGCCCGCTGCCAGCAAAATACCAGCTACCATGATTGTTTTTCAGCCATTAAGCGCTGCGGTTTATGAATAAATGTCTTATCTCGTAGAAATCCGCCGTTATGCCCATTCCGGAACGCTGTGATTTCTGCCATGATGCTTAAGGCTATCTCCTCGGGGGTTTCCGCTCCGATATCAAGGCCAATTGGGCTATGAAGTTTTTCCAATTCTCTGTTTGAAAAAGTGACTCCCTGCTCCTTCAAATGATTCATCATCTTTGCCCTTCTGATCCGCGGACCCAGCAACCCGACATATGGGGCTTCAGATTTTAACACAAAAGCTAGAGAGTCGATATCCCGTTCCAAATGATGGTTCATAATGACACAATAGGTGCGGCTATCCATTTTCCCTGGTTTTGATAACAGGCTGTAAGCTGTCGGAAACCGTTCTGATGTGTTAAAACTGCGCCGTGGGTCAATTACAATTGTTTGATACCCAAGCAATGAGCTTAATTGGGCAAGTGGAATCGCGTCATGTCCCGCACCAAATATACAAAGCTTTGGCGGCGGGAATTGAACATCAAGAAACACCCGGACTTCCTCTCCAGTCTTTTTTGTCAAAAAAATCGTTTCAGATGAAGCTGTTTGCTGTGCTAATTTCTGCATCGCCATCATAACAGTGCTCTCTTGTAAGATTTCATCACCCCAGTTGTCACCATAAATATCTGATTCCGTTACTAGTAGCGGCAATTCCTCAGATTCGATAAGTTTACATACAACGAAAGCTTGTTTTTTTGCATAAGCATCAGCCGTTTGCTGAAAAAACCTGGAGGAATCAATCGGTTCGATCAGGATTTCAACGGTGCCTGGGCAGCCTAAACCAAGTCCCCAGACAAGGTCCTCGTCCAACTCGTATTTCTTTAAAATCTGATTACCCGAACTGAACACCTCTTCGGCCGAGGCGGCAACATCCCCTTCCAAACATCCCCCGGAAATCATCCCGTGATAATCCCCGGAAGGTTCAATGATCATTTTCGCGCCTTCACGTTTATAGGCAGATCCCTTCACTGTAATAACAGTGGCCAAAACACCGGGCTGGTGCTCCTTAATCATGCTCGATAATAGCTCGGTAACTTGCTGGTTCGATAACATTCTCTTACACTTCCTTGTTTGGGAACTTTCAATATAAATAGTTCAACAATCAACAAATATGCAGGCAAAAATTGCAGACTTTGGACTTGAATGGCGACTTTTCCTTTAATTAACCTGAAAACTATCTTTAAAATAGGACAGTTCACGACCGAAAAAAAATATATCTGCGATAAATGGGGATTTATCTGCGAAAAAAACAATTTATCCGCGAAAATTTAAATTTATCCGCGATATTTTTGATATATCCGCGAAAACCACCAATATATCCGCGAAGCATCATTTTTCAAGAATTATAAGTTACTATTTTTTAAGAAAACCCCAAAACCAAAAGCCAAACCACTAGTGTGCTAAACTTTTCCCCCGGTGGTTTGGCCTTGTTGTCATTTGATGCGGTTCTACCCTAGGACCTTCTGCAATGCCCGCTCCGTATACACTTTGCAAAGATGGGCCCGGTACTCGCTCGAGGCAAACAGGTCTTCCCCCATGTCCCCGTCAGCGCCGGCTAGACTGGCAGCCTGTTTGAGATTCTCTAAAGTTGCCGGTTTTCCGAACAGGAACTTTTCGGCCTGCTCGGCACGGAAAGCATAATCGCCTGCTCCAGTAATCCCAATCCGGATATGATTGACAAGACCATCAGCTGTTTTACTGGCAACCGCACAGACGCCGACAACTGCATAGCCTGATGCAGGGTGAGAATATTTTAGATACGTACTTTTGGCGCCAACAGGCGGAACGGCAAAGGAAATTGCGGTCACGACGCTAGTTTCCGGCAATGTGGTAATAAATGGTCCAAGCAAGAATTCCTGAATCGGCACCTTCTCTTCTCCGTCCTCACCAGTCAGGTGCACAACTGCATCCAGGGCCAAAGCAACTGCAGGCAAATCGGCGGATGGGTCGGCGTGGGCAATATTACCGCCGACAGTGCCCTTATTGCGGACCTGCATATCGCCAATTTGCTTGGCTGTCTCCGCCAATACCGGCAAGTGAGCCAGGACCGTTGCGTCTTGAGAAACCTCCGCATGAGTAGTCAGCGCCCCAACCATCAGCCTGCTGCCGACGATTCCAACGCCCTTCAATTCATTAACACCGCTGATATCTATCAGCGTGCCCGGAGTCGACAATCGAAACTTCATTAGCGGGACCAGGCTGTGTCCGCCTGCAATCAACTTGCCCTCGCCATTGCTATTTTTCAAGTATTGAATCGCTTCCGGTATTGACGCTGCCCGTACATAATCGAAACTAACAGGGATCACTTCATAACCCTCCCTTTGTGAATCGCCTTCCACACCTTTTCCGGGGTAAGCGGCATTTCTAAATCCACCACGCCAAATGGCTTTAGCGCATCCATCACGGCATTGACGACAGCAGATGGTGCAGCTGTGGTGCCCGTTTCACCGACACCTTTTGCCCCCAGCGGATTAACCGGACTTGGCGACTCAACGAAACTCGACTGTATCATCGGGAAGAATTTCGCCCTCGGCATCGTATAATCCATAAACGTGCCCGATAAAAGCTGGCCTTTTTCCGAATAAACAGTTTGTTCCCATAAAGCCTGCCCGATTCCCTGCGCCAGACCTCCATGGACTTGGCCCTCGACAATCAGCGGGTTCAAGATGCGGCCGACATCATCAACAGAAACATATTTTTTCAACTGCACAACTCCTGTTTCAGGGTCAACCTCCACAACACAAATATGAGCGCCGAACGGGTAAACGAAATCAGGCGGATCAAAGAAGCACTGTCCCTCTAATGCTGGTTCCACGCCTTCGGGCAAATTCCAGGCATTGTTTGCCGACCAGGCAATTTCCTTAAAGGTGCGTTCCTTGCCGGGGAACCCTTTTACCTTAAACACGCCATCCTCAAATTTCATTTCCTCCGGTGATACTTCCAGTTCGTGCGCAGCAATTTTCTTCGCTTTTTCGATAACGCGGTCTGCTGCAATTGAAAGCGCCCCGCCTGCTACCGGCGTTGTCCGTGACCCGTACGTCCCCCAGCCCATTGAAATCATATGGGTATCTCCATGGAGCAGCTCAATATCCTCAACAGGAATCCCGAACTTTTCTGCCACTACCTGGGCAAAAGTGGTTCCCTCGCCTTGGCCGTGCGGCGATGCCCCGGTAAATACCGTTACCTTGCCGCTTGGATGAACGCGGACTGTACAGTTCTCATAAAGTCCACCGCCAAAGCCAATGGCACCGGCAACTGGCGATGGACCCAAGCCACAAAGTTCTACATAAGTGGAAATGCCAATTCCCATCAGAGTGCCGTTTTTGCGCGCCTCTTCCTGTTGTTTCCTCAAGCCGATATAATCCGCAGTCTTCAATGCCTGGTCTAGAACCTTCTGGTAATCGCCGGAATCATAATTACAGCCCATTGCATTTGTATATGGAAATGACCCTTTTGGTACCAGATTTTTCTGGCGGACCTCCACCTGGTCCATACCGATTTTTTCAGCATACAGAGAGACAATTCTTTCAATCTGATAGGAAGCTTCCGGTTTTCCGGCACCACGATAAGCGTCCGTTGGCGTCGTATTCGTATAGACGCCGATTGTTTCAGCGGAAGCATACGGAATCGTGTAGGCCCCTGTCACCATTAACCCAAAATCAATCGTCGGCACTCCTGCTCCCATCGTTGATAAATACGCGCCAAGATTTGCGACATTCTGGGTGCGTATAGCTAGAATGTTGCCATCCTTCGTTCCTGCCAGTTCAGTGGTGATTACTTGGTCACGGGCATGACTGGTCGCGAGGAAATGCTCCTGGCGGTCCTCGATCCATTTCACCGGCTGTTTCAAATCCATCGCCGCAAAGGCTGCCAACGCTTCCTCAGTATAAACAGCAATTTTCGCCCCAAAACCGCCGCCAACATCCGGCGCTATAATCCGCAATTTTGTTTCCGGAATTCCCAAGGCCTCTGAATACTGCAACCGATGAATATGCGGATTCTGTGACGTACACCAAAGCGTCAACTCGCCGCTGCCCGGGTTATACTGTGCAACAGCCCCACGCGTTTCCATCGGGTTGGCGGCAACCCGCTGCTCGTAGAAACGCTGCTTCACCACGACCTCTGCGTTGGCAAACACTTCCTCAGGCACTTCGCCCGCTTTCCATATAAAAGCCACATTCCCCGGCACGTCATCATAAATTGTCGGAGCCGAGGCCTCGATTGCCGCCTCCTGATGAACCACCGCCGGAAGTTCCTCGTATTCGACATCAATTAAATCCAAGGCGTCTTGGGCCAAATAGCGGCTTTCAGCAATCACCACCGCTACCGCTTCTCCGGTATAATTAACCTTATCCACCGCAAGCGGTACTCTATCTTTGGGAATCAGGTCACAACCAGGCACCAGCCAAATCGAGCGGATCGGCTTGATTTTATCCTGAACATCCTTGCCAGTGTAAACGGCCAGTACTCCTGGAAGCTTCAAGGCACCATCAACCGATATCCTTTTTATCACAGCATGGGCATGCTGGCTGCGTTTGACCGCCATATAAAGCATTCCTGTCAATTTGATATCGTCGGTGAACTGCCCGTTTCCGGTAATCAATTTCGGGTCTTCTTTCCGCTTCAGCGGCTTGCCGACAACCTTTGTCATTGACTTCCCCCCTCTGCCGGTACGACCTGTGATTGCTGCTGGGCGTTTCTGATTGTTTCTGCAGCCTGTTGAACAGCCTTGACAATAAACTGATATCCGGTGCAGCGGCAGATGACTCCGTCAAGGGCATCCCTAATCTCCGTCTCGGTCGGATTTTGATGTTCCTGCAGCAGGCCGTTGACCGCCATCATAATTCCAGGCGTACAAAACCCGCATTGCAGTCCATGATTCTCCCAAAAACCGGCCTGTATCGGATGAAGCTGTTCAACCGAACCCAATCCCTCTACTGTTTCAATAGCAGCCCTGTCTGCCTGAACCGCCAGCACCGTGCACGACTTCACAGCTTTGCCATCCATCATCACCGTGCAAGCGCCGCATTGGCTTGTATCGCAGCCAATGTGCGTGCCGGTTAGGTTGAACTCATCGCGCAGTAAATGGACAAGCAAAAGTCGAGGTTCAACCTCGGCCTGTTTGACTTTTCCATTTACTTTTATTTCGACATTAAGCTTTTTTGCCACCCAACCAACCTCCCTTTTTAAAAATACCTAGCTTTCATTTTTCATTTCTTTTTCAGCACTCTTGAAAAATTGCCCGAGAATGACTTTGGCGACACCTCCCATTACTCGTTGACCAACCGAAGCCAGTACACCTGTCACTTCGATTTCAGCGACGCAGGTAATTTTTGAACCCCCTTCTACTTCTTCTGCTTCTTCAAGAATCATATCCGCTACTGCATCAATCTCCCCAGGCTTGCCTTTTCCCTTTACCAATAACCGATAATAGGTTGGCGGGATTTGGTCAACCTGCTGGACCTCAGCAGAAAACAGACCTTTTACAGGACCGGTATTCAGCCCCAGTTCGGCCACATAGATTCCCTTTGGTGTTTCTTTAAATGACTGGCAGCCTGGAAGAGAGCTTCTAAGAACCCTATCATCCTGTATGTACCTCCACACAATGTTCCTTGGCAGGTCGAAGGTATAGCTGTATTCTATTCTCAACTTATCACCTCCTTGGATTGACTGACTTGGAGTGATTTTTAAAAGTAATGGCCAAAATTGGTACACTTATCCTATTCTTACGACCCGTTATACCCTATTATTCTAAGAATTTTCAAAAAATGACCCTAAATGAAGGCTTAATAGAATTAGAAAAAGGATAATCGGCATGCGATTATCCCTGGCTTTTGTTTATATTTTTGATTCCTTTTAAGTATGCAATCAGTTTATTAAGCGTCCCGTTTACGATCAAAACTTACCCATTCATACACCCGGTAGAGAATAAAAAATGGGACGAAAATAAGGATACAGCCCATAACAAATGGGTCTGTTCCCGTCAGCATAGACCGCATCAGGCCATTCATATTAAATAGGTAATCTATTACCAATAATGTTGACAGCATCGACCAGAACACCGTTTTCGATGTCCCGAACATCCCATCGACGATATTTCTCAAGACGTGTACGTTTAAGATATAGGAAAAAGCCAGCCCCTTTGCCTTTGCCAATTCTACATAATATTTCTCTAACTCTTCTTCTATGTGATGAATGATGACCTTTGTGATGTAAAAACTAATCGGTACACTTAAACAAATGACCGGAAGCAGAATTGCTTTTTCACGTACTGAAACAACTGTTGCTAGTTTAATGCCAGTTTTTTTATAAATAACAATGACTGCCAGCTGCAGCAGCAGAATCAGCATAAGGTCCGGAATAGATTCAAAAATCTCAAGCAGATTTTTGATGGTTTTCATTCTCTTTTTGAAAAAGAACAAGGCCAAATAGGAGATAAAGAAGGCAATGGAAACAGCCGCCAGAATTCCTAAACCTAATATTTTCATAGATTCTTTGTATTTATCAAAAATGGTTGGAAAAATGGGGTTGGTACCATCTATTGTTAATGGCGTGAATTCAATGAGTCTTTTATTGAACTCAATGACACCCTGAAAATACTCAGTTGGGTTAAAGGTTAAATTATGAAAAAGAATGGGCAGAACACCAATTAAGATTAACACTTCAACCGCAATAACGCATTGTAGGATTAAAGTCCCCACTTTCCCAGAGAAACGAATCGCTGTCATATGTACATCCTTTCTATATATGGAATTTCTACTATTTTTAGGTAAAACAGCATTACTATTATACATATTTTTCTAATTTTTGGCGATAATTAACTTTTTACAACAGAAATAGGTGCCTCCAAAAGAGACACCCTTTACTTGCTTGAAATTATTCATTATTGACCGGGATCTTTTGTTTTCCAGTTACCTGGCCTGTCAGATAGCAATGAACCTTGCGGCTGACTGTAATTCCCGTTTCAATCGCTCCATCAATAAATCCGGCCCATCCATTTGCATAGGTGGTTCCTGCCAGGAAGACGGTATTTTCAGGCGTGTTCCATTCTTTGTGATAGGTCGATAACTGGTTGGGCTTTAGCATCGGCCACATTTCTTTGGACAATGGATCATTTACCCAGTCGTGACCAGTACTTTCTAGGACTTCGATGTCCGGAATCCAGTAACGCAATGCCTGTTCCACTCCGGCCCGGTCTTCCGGATTAAGCAATGCAGCGCTTGGTCCAAACCCGACTAAGATACTGTCTGCATCAACATAACGGTCCAAATGGACAGAATTTAATGGATACCATCCAGGAGCCAAGGCATCAAAGGGTTCTAATTTCCCTTTCACACGTGCCCAAACTTTGACGCCTTTTGAGGTTTGGCCTTCTTTGGAGGAGGCCTGTTTCTCAAGTGACAGCTCAGGTTGGAAATCAATATCCTGCAATGTGGTGAGTGGCACAGTTACAATTACAGCTTTTCCTTTAAAGGCTGACCCGTCTTCTGTTAAGACCTTAACATCGTTTTCATTTTGTTCAATTCTTTTTACAATAGTTGAAAGCTTCACTTCTGCTGCTGCATCTGCTGCAAGAGCTTCAATTAAAGCACTCGTTCCCTTTTTTAAGCGAAAAGTGGAAATCATCGCACTTTGCGTTTCCCAGTTTCCTTGTGAAAACGCCCACCAGCGCAAGATTTGGGTAACAGCGCCTTCTCCCGGATCACCGCAAAAGTCGGAGGCAATCCACCCATGCAAAATATCATATTCCTCTTGTGTGAGGCCAAAATCCTTCAAAAATTGTTCTGCGGTAACACCATCCAACTCTCTCAAACTATCGGATTGTAAAGGCTTAAATGGCTGCGGCAAATACTTGCCGCCTTCCTTCAGGAGCCGTTCGACCGCATTTCTTAGTTTCGCTTTATATACGCCAACGGGAGCACAATACGATTTTCCATCAGCCATCCAATATACTTTTTCCGTTTTCGGAGCGGTGGCAAGCTCCAAACCGTAACGGGTAATCTCTGTCCACACATAAGGCTGATGCCAATGGACATAAGTCCCGCCCATTTCCAGTTCAGTCCCAAGTCGATGATCCACCCAAGTTCGGCCGCCCAGGCGGTCACGTGCTTCTAACACAAGAACACGATGTCCCAAGAAACGCAGCTCCCTGGCCGCAGTCAATCCGGAAAAACCGGCACCAACGATAATGATGTCATAATTAGTTAAATTCATCATAATAACCTCCTAATCTCTAGACCTGTGTCACTATATAAATCATTGAAAGGCTGTGCAGAATGCTAGACTTCTCCTACTCCACATTTGAGGTTTGAGCCTCAATTGGCAACGTCACATTTTTCCGTTTAAATACAAAATAATAATATAAGTAGCATGCTGCTATAAATCCAAATCCCCAATAAAGCGATGTGCGCTGTGTTGAATCATAGGCCATAAAAGCAAAAATGAATAAGCACATAACTATGCAAAGAATTGGAATAAATGGATAGAACGGAACTTTGTATTTCAGGTCTTCAAGCTTACCTCCATTTTTAATGTATTGTCTGCGAAAACCTATTTGGGCAGCAGCAATGGCAAGCCATGTAAGGGTCCCGCCAATACCGCTAACCGCCAGCAGGACAACAAATAGTGTGTCTTCTGCAACCACGCTCGTCAGCAGGGAAAGCAAAGCAAATCCCAACGTCACCAATAAAGAATAAATTGGCACACCGCGTTTGTTTAACTTTCCAAAAACCTTGGGAGCCATACCTGTTTCGGAAAGGGAGAACATGATACGTGTACAAGCGTACAAGCCCGTATTTCCAACTGAAAGGATAGCAGTTAAAATAACGAAATTCATAATATCAGCTGAATATGGAATCCCGACCATATCAAATACAGTAACAAACGGGCTTTCTAACACGCCTGCCTCTTTATAAGGAACAAGTGCTGATAAGACAAATATAGCCAAAATGTAAAATAATAAAATTCGGAAAACGATTGTACGAATCGCTTTTGGAATATTTTTTTCTGGCTCTTCTGTCTCCCCAGCTGCAACCCCCATGATTTCAGACCCTTGGAAAGCATAAATGACCGACATCATGGAAATGAATACTCCTACCATTCCAGCAGGAAATAATCCATCGCCGATAAAGTTGGACAAATATGGAGTTGGTTCACTTTCAAGACTTATAAGCCCAAATATTGCGCCCAGACCAACTATGATAAACAGTATAACAGCAAGAACCTTAATACCGGCAAACCAATACTCTGTTTCAGCAAAGGCCTTTGTTGTCAAGGCATTGATGGAAAATAGCAACACAACGAAGATGGCACACCAAATCCATGTTGGAATATCAGGAAACCAACGCTTCATCAAAAGGCCTGCTGCGACGAATTCAAGTCCGACATACAAAGCCCAGCTAAACCAATAAATCCAGCCTACGACAAAACCAGTTGCAGGACCGATAAATTTTGTGGCATGGGCTTGAAAAGATCCTGATACCGGCATGACAACCGACAATTCCCCTAAACAAACCATGGCCAAATACATCAGCAGCCCGCCAACAAGGTAAGCCAAAATGGCTCCGGCAGGGCCTGCCTCACCAATTGCATATCCGGAACCTAAAAACAGTCCCGTTCCAATAATTCCCCCTAAAGACATCATGAATAAATGTCTGCTCTTCATCGCCCTTTTTAACTTGGGCTGGGTTTCCTTTTGCTCTATCATTTTCTTCACCTATCTTCCTAAAAAAAATATCTCGATTAACAAAGGAAGCGCTTACACCAAAGCGATAATAAATGGAGATAGCGACTGATCCATCTCCTATAACGCTGCTGAAGGATCTTTCTTTGGCAGCGGCAAAACATGTTCTAAATCTTTTTGTAACAGCAACTGAAAATGATGGACTAAATTTTCTGTGAGTGAGAATCTTCCCTGTGTATAGGCACCTGTTTCCAACCCTTTCTGGACTACCTCACAAATATCAAGATCCTCTTTTCTGACCAAATCATCCATGGCGAGGAGCTCTTCTTCTTCTTTGGTCATTTGATCTGTCATAAAGAAAGTAGTATACACATACTTGGTTGTTTTATGATCAATCGGAATCGATTGATGAATCGATAGATTAGCTGGTCCGGGATCAAAAGAGAACCAAGTATTGGGATAGAGCCAATAGTATCTTCCGCCTTGTCCCAATCCGAAGTCGCTTGTCTTGCCTTTTAGCGGCGTACCTTGATAGGAATAGTTATCATACATGGCCATTTCGTATTGTTTCATGTCCAGCTTGGAAACCAGGGTTTTATGAACAATCGAACAATGATCGCATTCGAGATAGTTATCGATTCCGACCTTCCAATTGGATCTGCAAATAGTCTCTTTCACGCGGACCTTTTTCAGTTTGCTAAGGTCATATTTTTCCACAGTTTGAAACAGTTCAGGGTATAGAATCGCCATGGAAGGGGCGCCCGGATCCAAATTGACAAAAATAAACGAATGAACGATTTCCAACTGGATGGTTTTTAAGCAAAAGTCCTGATAGTCGAAATGGTCACAGCCTCCCATATTGGGGGCACGAAGCAGCGATCCATCCGTCCGGAACGTCCAGGCATGATATGGGCAGGTAAAAACAGATTTACTTCCTTCGCCCTCAACTAGTTTTGCCGCACGATGGGTACAGACATTGTAAAAAGCACGAATTTCTCCATCCTGTCCCCGGTTGACGATGATGGGCCGATCGGCAACTTCAGTCGTAATATAGTCTCCCACTCTTTGAAACTGGCTGATATGACCAACATATTGCCAGGTTTTACTGAAGATTTCTTTCTTCTCAACCTCCAGAACCTCAGGCTTTGTATAGAGCCAGGACGGTAAAGTAAAGGCTTCACTTAGCTTTTCACTTACTCTAACTTCCTCTTTTGGCACATGTATCTCCCCTTTCAATCCATAATTTCGACAAACTCAACAACTAAGGTAATTGTAAATTAATAATATTCTGAATCATATGTTTACTTTAAACAAAAAAAAGAAACCAATAGTAACCGTTTTTGTTTTTTTTCACCAAAAATGATTAAAATCGTCGATTACTTACTGAATGATTAAAATGGTTTGGTCCCTTTTGCCATGAACATACGTAATTCATGGCAAATTTTGAATAAAATTCAACATCTTTTGCAAATCGCATCTCATGGGTGACGACTACCATTGTCATGCCTTCCTTCGCCAGGTCCATCATTACCTGAAGCACCTCTCTTACAAGTTCGGAATATAGTCCCGACGAACATCTTATTATACTAGATTATTTACAAAAAAAGGACGAGGCCGGCCTGCAAACTACCTTAGTCGATCATTTTAAACATGCACTTACTAGTATTAATAACGGGTACAAAGGTTATAAAGAATTGGATGAAATTTTTTAATAGGTCTAAGGTCACTACTATACCCTTTATCGTAGAATTTAGGGATTTTTTATAATTTCATTCGGCAGGTTTTTAAACTATAAAACAGGTAAATTCGTCATGATTTGACGAGTTTTTATTATATGTTTTCTGAATTGTTGTGCAATTTTAAGATTAAAGATAAAATAATTATTGAAATAATTTGGGGTTTCCTAGAATGAGTTACTTCTCCAATCACTTTGGAAAGGAGGCAAACAGGCATGAAAATACTGGAACAGATCGCCCAGGATATTGTCGAAACAACCAGTAAAATTATCAAATTCCCCATCAGCATTACAGATAATGAAGGGATAATCATTGGCTCTTCCGATAAAAGCCGGATAGGAATTTTTCATCAGCCATCTCTTGAAGTAATAAAGAAAAACGATTTGGTAGATTGTACAAATGAAATTGGAAAACGAATTCTGCCCGGAGTCTCTGCGCCATTAAAATTTAATAATAAGGTAATTGGTGTGCTTGGTATTGTAGGGGAACCAAGAGAAGTTGAAAAATATGTTCAGCTAGTAAAAAATCATGTTGAAATGATGTGCCAAGAGGCCTTTCGGAAAGAAATGGTGGAACTCAAGGAAAAAATGGTGGAAATGTTCGTCCATCAGGTGATTCATTACAACGAAAATGAGAATGAACTATATGGTCAAATTCTGCAATCTTCAAAACTACTTGAATATGATATCGAAACGAAGCGGATTTGCCTGTTAATTGACATAAAAAACTCGCAAAAAATTCCTGTGAGAAAAGGAACCGATGAACTATTTGAAGATTTTCCCTTCCAATACTTCCAACGGGAAATCATTAGTTTTCTGCAGTTAATCTTTCAAGAGAATAAGGATGATATCATTTCTTTTTTAAGCTTAGAGCGATTTATTGTCATTAAATCCCTCCCTTACCAGGGCTCTTATTCTGCATTAATTGAAAGTTTGGAGGGAAAGCTTCAAAAACTTAATACCTATCTTGCCAATAAATTTCAGGTTACTGCCTGTATATCCGCAGGAGATGTAAGCGGTAATTTGATAAGTATTGCAGAATCCTACCAAAATGCGATCAGAGCAATGAATTTAGGCGGTCAATTTTACCTAGATTCCAAAATTCATATTTTTAATGAACGGGAAACATTAATTTGGGCCCTGCCAAAGGAATTGACAACCGAGTATCAGAAAAAACTGTTAAAGCTTATTACTCCATTAATCCAGCAAGATAATTACGATACATTAGCATCCACCTTTGTAGGGTTCTGCAAATATAATATGAATTTAAGTGAAGCATCGAGAAATATGTTTATCCATCGCAATACCATCATTTATAGACTTGAAAAAATTAGTGAAATTACTTCCCTAAATACAAGCAGTTTTGAACATTGCCTGCTTCTATATACAGCTATCCAATGTTACGAAGGATTAAAAGTGGAGCCTGAAAATTAATTAGGCTCCTTTTTTGTAAGGACTGTCCATTTAATGCCCGAGAAAATTAAAACGGTCGTTATGATACCTGAATGGACATGTTCACCAACATTAGGCCATTATCGTACTCAAATTCCAGGCAGTTCCCAGCTCAACTCGCTGTCCAATCCCTTCCTTAAGAGATTTTTCGTAAAAATACTTAGCGACGACAATATCGGCGGCGGCAAAACCTACAGACTTAAATACAGTAATCTCACTCTCGTCTTCCCTTCCAGCTACCCGGTTACCGATAATTTCACCTAATTCAGCATGAATCTGGTTCTTACTAAATTTCCCTTCTTGTATTGGAATGAGTAAATCTCCTGCTTCTTTGGCTGTGGCGGCCATTGATTCTACCACTACCTTATGAGCCTGTGATATAACACAGGTTGGCAGCTCACGCATCGTTGGTTGGTAGGAGCCAATAGCATTGATATGTACACCCGGTGCTACCTCTCCCGTAAAAACTGGAGTGTCTGAACTTGTGGAAGTGACAATAATATCGGCACCATCAATCGCTTGGTCTGGATGATCAAACACAGAAGCAGTAACCGGAAAAAGTCTTTCAATATGGGCGGCAAACTCCAAAGCCTTCTGTTTACTGCGATTATTTAGTTTCACCTTCTCAATATCCCTAACTGCCAAAATGGCCTGCAATTGTCCCAGAGCCTGTTCCCCAGTCCCAATCATACTGAGAGTCTTTGAATCTGGTCGTGCCAAATACTTGGTGGCCGCACCTGATAATGCCCCGGTTCTCATCACTGTTAAGTAAGAAGCTTCCAATAACGCCAACGGCTCACCAGTTTCAATGTCCATGAATAAAACAACCCCATTTATGACCTTTTTGCCTACTTTTCGATTATTTGGAAAAGTACCAACGTATTTCATTCCCAGACAGCCAACTTCCTCGGCACTGGCCGGCATAAAAATGGCATTTCCATCAGATTTACTTACGGGGAGGATTGTTCGTAAGGGGGTGTTCGTTCGTGCTGCCGAATACTCCACTAAGCCTGTAGCAACCACATCGATTACCTCAGACATATTTAACAAGTTTTGCTGGTCACTGCTACTAAGTATTAACATTGGGTCCCTCCTGTAACTCATCACCTATATGGACTTTTTAGTGCCTTCCACATTTGAATGGGCCGGCACTTATAAACTTGTAAACTTAGAATCTAACAAGTGTCTTTTTTTAGCATTTACTATATGAACTCGCATGGCTTTTTCCGCTCTGTCCGCATCCTGCTGTTCAATCGCTTGATATATTTCAAAATGTTCCGAAAGTCCAGTTTGACTTTTACCTGCCTTAATACTTCTACTTCGCAATTGCTGCACCCCAAGTAAAAAAGTATCCGAAAATAACTTCACCGCATCAAGGAGTGTTGTATTCTGTGCGGCAGTGACGATCGCGATATGGAATTTATAGTCCTCTTCCGCGGCTATTTGATTCAGCGCATAGGCATTCTTCATTTTTTCATAGGCGATCTTTATGGCTTCCAAATCTGAAGCAGTACGCCTAGCAGCAGCCAGAAAGGCCCCCTGCCCTTCAAGTCCTTCCCTTACTTCGAGTAGTTCTACCAGGTTTAATCCTTGTTGATTCAGAAGGCCATCCATTCGAGAAGTGAGAATATCTTGATTCTCTTCTTTAAGAAAAATCCCAATTCCTTGTGAAATCTCTACCAGCCCCACTGATTCCATTACACTAACGGCCTCCCTTACGGCATTTCGGGAAACCGATAAACGATCAGCCAACTCCCGCTCTGAAGGAAGCTTATCCCCTGGTTTTAACCCGCCATTCCGGATGGAGTCTCTAAATTGTGCAATAATTTCTCGATACACCCGTTTTTTTTGGATTGGCTTTAAATCCACCGATAACACCTCCTTAAGAATAAATTAATTTATAACAATGCCCCTTCACCTTCTATGCCCCCAAGTATGCCTTCACAATTTTATCGTCATCCCGTAATACTTCTGCACTGTCATGCATGACGATCTCACCGGTTTCAATAATGTAACCTCTGCTGGCCAACTTCAACGCTGCCTTGGCATTTTGTTCGATGAGCAAAATCGTCATTCCTTGTTTATTAATTTCACGAATAATCCGCATAATTCCTTCAACGATAATCGGCGCAAGTCCCATCGACGGTTCGTCTAGCATTAATAGTTTCGGCTCAGCCATTAGGCCTCTACTAATGGCTAACATTTGCTGTTCTCCGCCGCTCAAGGTTCCGGCTAATTGCATGTGACGTTCTTTAAGGCGCGGAAACAAATCAAATGCACGCGTGATTCCTTCCTGAATAAACTTTTTATCTTTCCGTTTCGTATACCCGCCAAGCTCCAGGTTTTCGAGAACAGTTAAACCGCCGAAAATCCTCCGGCCTTCCGGTACGTGAACGATACCGGACTCGACAATTGTGTGGGGGAGCTGCCCGGCAATACTTTTCCCCTCAAACTCAAGTGTACCGCTCTTGGGAGTAACTAACCCGCTAATAGTCTTTAAAGTCGTGCTTTTTCCGGCACCATTACTACCTAGAAGTGCGACAATTTCACCCTGATTGACCTGTAATGAAATGCCTTTTAAGGCATGAATTTTCCCATAATACGAATGAATTTGGTCCAGTTTTAATAATGCGCTCAACTTGCATCCTCATCCCTTCCCAGATACGCCTCAATTACCTTTGGATTTCGCAGAACTTCTTCAGGCGTCCCCTCGGCAATTTTTTGTCCATAGTCAATTACGATAACTTTTTCCGAGATTTTTTTAATTAGACCCATATCATGGTCAATGATTAAAATTGATAGTTTGTACTTTTCCCGTATGCGTAAAATTAAATCAATTAATTGCTCTTTTTCCTCATGATTTAGACCGGCAGCCGGTTCATCAAGTAAAAGAAATTTAGGGTTTGTTGCCAATGCTCTGGCAATTTCTAAATAACGCTGCACTCCGTAGGGCAAATTTTTAGCAGCACGGTTCGCATATTTCCGAATTCCGACAAAATCGATACACTCAAAGGCAACCTGTTCAATAAGTGCTTCTTCTTCCTTTTGGGCCCTTGTTTTGAAAATAGCCCCTAAAAGTAGTTGTTTTGAACGGCAGTGCATTCCGGACTTTACATTATCAAGTACCGAAAGATCGGGAAATAAGCGCAGATTCTGAAACGTCCGAGCCAGCCCGAGTTTGGTGATCTTACTCGGTTTTTGATTATTTAATCTCTCACCATCTAAAGAAATTGCTCCCTTTGTCGGCCGATAGAATCCTGTAATCATGTTAAAAACTGACGTTTTCCCCGCACCGTTTGGTCCAATCACACTTACGATCGAACTAGAATCAATGGTAAAGGATAAATCATTTACTGCCACCAGCCCGCCAAACTGCAGCGTTAAATTTTCTACTTGTAATACCGCCATCATGACACCTCTTTTCAATCTCGATTTAAGGATTTCCCTTAATATCTATTTCCTTCTTGAGCTTTATGGGGAGTGGCGGACTCTCCGTTTCATAAACAGCATCAGGTTCTGCCTCTGTCTCATACTTTGCCGGCCAGAGCCCTTGCGGACGGAACAACATCATGACGATCATCACAATCCCGAATACCAAGAACCGCCAATCCGAAACATCCCTTAATGCTTCCGGAAGCATTATGACGATTATCGCGCCAATGGTTACACCCGTCACACTACCAATTCCGCCCAGAACAACCGCTAACAAAATCATGATAGATTGCAAGACTTTAAAACTATTAGGGGAAACAGCGCCCATCTTCACTGCAAAGAAGGATCCCGCTAAACCACCAATAATTGCACCGGTCGTAAACGCAAGGAGTTTCATTTTTACACGATCTACTCCCATTGCCTCTGCAGCATCTTCATCCTCACGAATATAGGTCCATGCCCTGCCAACCCGTGATTTTCCCAACCGAGAGGTAACTAAAATTGTTAACACAGCAAGAACTAGGATCAAATAATAAAAATGGCTAGGTTCTGATAAAATAAAACCACCGAAATTTGGATTTGGTATCCCAAAAATTCCGGTAGCAGTTCCCGTAATTTTTAAATTTGTCGCTGTAATTCGGATAATCTCACCAAATCCTAGGGTGACGACTGCTAAATAGTCACTGCGAAGCCGAAGCGTTGGGGCGCCTATGAGGACACCACAGAGTGCAGAAAAACCAGCAGCAACAGGTAATGTGAGTAAAAAAGGCCAATCAAATGCGGTCATTAATATTCCAGTTGTATAGGCCCCGATGGCAAAAAATGCAGCATATCCTAAGTCAAGTAAGCCGGCATACCCAGCAACGATATTAAGCCCTTGCGCGAGAATGATATATATTAAGGCCAGGATGCCAACATCTAACCAATAATTATTTGATAAAAATGGAAACACGAGAGCTAAGAGGAATAGGACGAGTATGATCGGACGTTTCGAAATTTTTTTCATCTGTTACATCCTTTCCGTCACTTGTTTGCCTAAAATTCCAGTCGGCTTAAAGATTAAAAATAAGATGAGGATGCTAAATGCCAATACGTCTTTCCAGGCGCCTCCCATAAACATGGTTCCAAATGTTTCTAATATGCCAAGTAAGAAACCACCAAGCATAGCCCCTTTAATATTACCGATTCCACCTAATACTGCCGCAGTAAATGCCTTTAGACCCATAATAAATCCCATCATGAAGTTGATTGTTCCGTAATAAACAGCCGACATAATTCCTGCTGATGCAGCCAAGGCAGTACCAATGAAAAAGGTGATGGCTATAACGCGGTAAATATTAACCCCCATTAAACTAGTCGCGGTTTGGTCCATGGCAATGGCGCGCATGGCCTTACCAATGGCAGTGCCATGAATAAATTTTTGTAGTGCGAACATCAAAGCGGCTGCGACCAAAACTAAAATAATTTGTGAATAAGTAAGATTAGCACCTAATAAGGTAAACCCTGTTGTTGGCAGTTTCACAGGAAAGCTGACGTAATTTGGACCCCAGGCAACCATGGAGCCATATTCTAGGGCGAGTCCAACCCCAAGGGCTGTAATCAAAAGAGACAAGCGCGGGGCATTCAGCAAAGGCCGGTAGGCAACGCGTTCGACACCCATTCCAACCAAACCAACCACTACGATTGTTATGAATAAAACAACGCCAATACCGAGCAAGCTCGAACCGATGGAACCGCCCATCAAAAATGATAAACCCGTATAGCCTAAAAAGGCTCCAAACATATAAAAGTCTCCATGGGCAAAATTCAACAGCCGGATGATGCCGTAAACCATTGTATAGCCAAGCGCGATTAAACTATAAAATGCGCCAAGAACAAGGCCGTCTCCTATTGATTGGATAATAATATCCATTCCTTTCACCACTTTCTAATTAATCTATTAAGACAGCCTCCCCTTGGCCATTGGTAGCACCAAGGGGGAATGCTATTCCATTCGCCTACTGATCCTCAAGTGTAATGCTGCCATCCTTGATTTTAATTAATATATATTTACCATTTTCTTTTGTCCCATCTTCCTTGAAGCTATATGTCTCACCAAAGGCCTGGAAATCTTTCGTATCTTTAATGGCTTGGATAATCGCTTTATAATCAGTTGCACTCTTGGCACGTTTGATAGCATCTGCTGCCAGCCTGATACCATCGTATTGTAGGTGACCGAACGTTAACGGATTCGATTTATACGTGCTCTTGTATTCTTCGAGGAATGCTTTTGCTTCAGGTGTATCAACAAATTGAAGGGTTACGGTTTGTGAGAAAATGACGCCTTCTGCACTTTCCTTACCCGCAATGTCCATGAAAGGTTCAGCCGGATTTCCATCACCGGCTACAAATAAACCGGATACTCCTTTTTGTTTAAATTGCTTGACCAATAACCCGCCTGAATTATAAAAGCCAGTAAAATAAGTTGCATCAGGATTAAGTGTTTTTAGCTTTGTTGCTAGTGCACCAAAATCTTTTTCTTCCGGATTAATAGCCTCAAAAGCGATCACTTTACCGCCATTTTTTTCATGAAGTTCCTTCGTGATATCTGCAAGATCTCGCGCGTAATCAGAGTTATCATGCACGAGGGCAATTTTTTTAATATCCTTTTTCTTGAAGTAGTTAGATACCTCTTTTCCTTGGTCATATACCATACTATTAATTAAGAAAAGGTTCTTATATCCTTGCTTTGGTAGTTGAGGAGAGTTTGCCCCAATTAGGATGACAGGCATTCCCGCTTTATTAAACGTTCCGCTTGCTGGAAGAGCAGCAGACGAGCAATATGTACCGACCACCAAGCTTACTTTTTCTTGAATTAGCTTATTAGCAGCGGTTACCGCTTGCTGAGGGTCGCAGGCATCATCTTGGACCACTAATTTTATTTTCTTTCCATCAATTCCACCCGCATCGTTGATATGTTTCTCGGCCAATTCTGCTCCATTTACCATATCCTTCCCCTCTGCCGCACTTGCACCAGTTGTTGGAGCCATCACACCAATTTTGATGACATCACTGTCCGCACCTTTTGAGTCACCACCTGAACTGCTTTCTCCCCCAGTCGTTGAATTACATGCGCTTAAAAATATAGACAGCATCAACATGGCCGCCACGATTATTGGAAACTTATACTTCTTCATCCATCGATTCCTCGTTTCTGTTTATATTTGTTTTTTAAGACCGCCGCTTGCAAAAATTACATTCGCTAAAAGAAAACCTCCCTTCCCTGACAATTATGAAGTACGAATTCTCTAAGGAGCACTTTTATTCAATAAAATTGTCTTATCTCGTGTATCCGCTTTCATTTCCTTTATCGCTTATCATGATGGATCTGAAATTTTATGTTGATTCTATATCTTAAGTTACCGGAACAAACTGTTCTAACACTTTTCCCATCCTTCTGTGAAAGATAGATTAATAGATTTTAACTGGTAGGTCCACCGGTTGACTGGATAATGTAAATATATAACAGCCCATACCACCTGTCAATTGAAAATTCGGAATATTCAAAATACTATATCTATTATTTAATGACCCTCTATCCTGATCACTGTAGAAATCAGAAGCAACCAGCGGTGCCAATAATATGGCATTAAGTTGCTTTGAACATTGCATGTTTCTCTACACAGCCATCTAGTGTTGCGAGGATTTGAATATAGAACCCGCCCTATTCGCGGGTTTTTATGATCATACTGTTAAATTATTTTAGTAGATAGCATCTTCAACGATTAATTGTTTTTCAGCAAAACGTTCTACCCTCAGAGGCGTTAAATCAAGCGTATCGTATTTACCGGTACGAATTAGTTCGGAGAGACACTTCCCTACCGCAGGTGCCTGCTGCATGCCATGTCCACTGAATCCAAACGCTACAAAGTAGCCCTTCATAGTTGGATATTCCCCTAAAATCGCATTGTGGTCCTCGGTGTTAAAATCATATAATCCTGCCCAGCCCCGTTCAATCTTAGCATTCTCAAAATTTGGAATCCGGTTGGCAAGGACAGGCCAAATATGTTCCTCAAAGGCTGACCTTCGCCATTTAAAATTAATCCCCGGTTCAATTTCCTCTGCGTAGCCGGAAATAAACTTCTCACCCTCGTGACGGAAATAAACACCTGTCGGATCCATCGTGAGCGGGAGGTATTTTTTCAGTGGTTTTTCAATATCAAACTGAAAGATTTGACGCGGCAGTGGCACTACAGGCAACGGCAATCCGGCTTTATCACTCAAAATCGATGCCCAAGCCCCGGCACAATTTACAACAAACGGAGCAAAATATTCACTCCCATCTGCCATCCTCACGCCTTTTATTTTGTCTAGCTCCGTGATTAAACTGTCCACCTCATCATAAACATACTCTGCACCTAATAATTTTGCTTTCTTAATATATCCCTGCATAACGGAGTACGGGTCTAAATACCCACTCTCTGCACAAAAGAGTCCACCGGAAAGATCCTTGATATTTAGTTCTGGGATAATGTTTAATAGTTCATTCTTTTGCAGCAGACGGGATTTGATACCGTTTTCATTTTGCAGCTTTAAATGCCGTTCGAATTTGGGCATCAGCTCCTCAGTAGCCAAGAATAGATAACCCCGTTGTTTAAAGTCTATTTCAACCTCTTCACCATTGATTGCCATAGTCTTGGAAAAATTTTTGTACATTTCCAGGCTATATTTGCTAAGCTGCATATTAATAGACGTTGTGTACAATTGCCTAAATCCTCCAGCACTTCTAGGCGTAGATGCAAACTCATAAAGTCCATCTTTTTCAAAGACGATTACCCTTCCGTCAAAGCCATCATCCAGTAAATGGTAAGCGATACTCGAACCAATTACTCCACCACCAACAATAATAATATCCGCCTTGTAAGACATTGATTTCCCGCCCCTCTCTAAAAAGTTGCTATATTAATAATGTACTAATTTTATTAATGGTAATCTATGTGCATTTTTTACGGTAAAATGAATATTTTGAATAATTTTAATTGTCAATTTTAACAAGGAAATTGCCACATGACGGAGAATGTATTATTTATGGCATTTTTTATCGAAAGAGGTGGAATATTTGGACTTTTTAGAGGATATCTCCCAAGCTATTGTTGAAAATACGACTACTATTATTGGGTATCCAATAAGCATTACTGATGATAAGGGGTACATTATCGGTTCAAATGACGTTAAGCGATTGGGCACATTCCACAAAGCTTCTATTGAAGTATTAACTAGAAAAGAAACAATCTGTTATGAATATGATGACGTAAAAGATGTAGAGAATGTTCTGCCTGGCGTCGCAGCACCAATTATCATTAATAATGAGCCGGTCGGTGTATTAGGAATTGTCGGCAATCCAGCAGAGGTAAAAAAGTATGCACAGCTCGTAAAGAGTCATGTAGAATTGATGTGCCATGAGTACATGAAGAAGGAGATGAGGCTGCTTGAATCAAAAACACTTGATAATTTGATCCATTATCTTCTAAATGCTGATGACCTGGATAACCCGAAACAAATCATTCGATACGGGAAAATGCTCGGCTTCAATCTAGATTTAGATGTAAACCGTGTCTGCCTTCTAATTGAGATTGATATGCTTTCGGATCAATGTTCAGATGCTCCAAGTCCGATTTCCAATAGATTTTCTTGGCAAATTTCACAGAATAACGTTATGGATATTTTACGATACTATTTAATCGACAATAAAGAGGACTTACTCTCCTTACTAACCCTTGATCAATTTATTTTAATCAAAACATTAGATCATTTAGAAGCCCAAGACCTTTATTTGAAAAGGCTGGAGCACAATCTAAACAGGATGATTCAATATATAAAAACAAAACATCAATTCACTGTCAGAATTTCTTTAGGCGGTGCCAAGCAAGGAATAAAAGGAATTAAAGAGTCCTACGAGGATTCTCATAAAGCGTTAATAGCCGGTAAAAAAACAACTATCTCTCCTGAAATCTATCATTATAATGATTGGAATATCATTCTAGAGATGATCGGGAATGAGTTTACTCCCTATATCAGGGAGTGGTTGACAGAAAAAATGGCTAAGTTTTTTCATCACGTAAACTTTTCCACATTGGCCAGTACATTTATGACCTACTGCCGTTGTAATATGAACATAAGCGAAACTGCCCGTATTCTATTTCTGCATCGTAATTCATTAGTTTATCGTCTAGAAAAAATCAGCGAGCTTACCACCTTAGATATCACAAATTTCGAGCACTGTCTCCTTTTATATTTTTCAATTAAAAATTCCGGTTTTGAGAATGACATCCCAATTTCACCAGTCATTAACGACACAGAGGAAACCTTATTCCCTTAACCTTGTAACAAAAAAAGCGGCAAAAAAGCCGCTTTCCCATACTTATTAACCCAAACGGGATTTTAGTTTTTCACAAACATAATTCCCAACCTGTTCAGTGGTTGCCTGGCCGCCCAAATCAGGTGTAAGAACCTCTTTTTCCTTCAGGACATCCTCCATCGTATCGATGATGGCCTTTGCTGCTTCCGGCTGCCCCAAGTGGTCAAGCATCATACTGGTACACCAGATCGATGCAAGCGGGTTGGCTATCCCTTTTCCGGCAATATCCGGTGCCGAGCCGTGAACTGGTTCGAACATGGACGGATACTTCTTTTCAGGATTAATATTTGCAGACGGTGCAATACCAAGCCCGCCAACAATGGCGGCCCCAAGGTCGGTTAAAATGTCGCCAAAAAGGTTGGATGCCACTACAACATCCATCGTCTCCGGCTTGCTAACAAAAAAGGCAGCAAGGGCATCAATATGAACTGTCTCATGACGGATCTCAGGATATTCACTGCTGATTTTCTCGACATACTCATCCCAAAATGGCATAGTATGATTAATTCCATTGGATTTGGTGGCTGCAGTTACCTTCTTTTTCTTCCCCTGTTTCCGGGCCAATTCAAAGGCATACCGCAATACCCTTTCAACACCTTTTCGGGTAAAAACGCTATTCTGAATGGCCATATCCATATCGGTTCCTTCATACATTCGGCCGCCGATATTAGAGTACTCGCCTTCATTATTTTCGCGAATTACGATAAAATTGAGGTCCTCCTCTGTTTTCTCAGCGAGCGGGGATTTAATTCCCTTTAACAGCTTAACAGGACGCAAATTGATATATTGTTCAAATTGCCGTCTGATTGGCAATAGCAGGCCCCAGAGGGATACATGGTCGGGGACACCAGGATAACCGACTGCTCCCAGGAAAATGGAGTCAAAGTCTTTCAAGATTTCCAGCCCATTATTAGGCATCATTTTGCCATGTTTTGCGTAGTACTCACAGCTCCAGTCAAATTCTGTAAAACTATAGTTGAAACCACCATGTAATTGGCTGACCGTTTCAAGTACTTTCCTCCCTTCCCGGACGACGTCAGCGCCGATTCCGTCACCAGGAAGCAAGGCTATAGAGTAGTGTTCCATCATTTTTGCTCCTATTCCACAATTGTCGTTTTTAATACTTCGGGATTCCCGATATAGGCAGGTTTTTTCCCATTCAGGACCTTAATGACATTTTCCGCAACCTTTGTTGACATAATATATTTACACTCCATCGTGGTACCGCCCACATGTGGTGTCACAATCACGTTAGGCAATGATAAAAGTGGAAGGTCGTTAGCCGGCGGCTCCGGCTCGAATACATCGAGCCCTGCGCCTGCAATCTTCCCTTGCTTTAGCACCTGATATAAATCATCTTGATTGACGATCGCCCCCCGCGCCGTATTGATTAAATAGGCGGATGGCTTCATGAGTGAGAAAAGCTTCCTGTCAATGGAGTATCTGGTCTGTTCAGTTAATGGAATATGCAGCGAAATGAAATCTGCTTCCTTAAACACTGCTTCCATATCCGTACTAATATTTACACCGATTTCATGAGCGATTTGATGTTTCTCCGGCTTATACTCCCGAACCCAGGCAGTCACATCCATTTCCAAGCCAAGTTTCAACCGTTTAGCCACTTCCTGAGCAATATTTCCAAACCCGATTAATCCCACTTTTTTGCCTTTTAACTCAAAGGCTGGTATCGATATCCGAGAATTATAATTCCCTTTTTTCATATTATCGTGAAAAGGAATTAATGATTTTGCCAGTGCCATAATCAGGGTTACAGCATGCTCAGCTGTTGAAACCTTGTTCACCGCTGGAGCGTGAAGAACTGGAATACCTTTTTCTGTGGCATAAGCAACATCAATATTATCAAGGCCAACCCCGGCACCGGAGATTACTTTTAAGCCTGGATTTGCATCAATGACCTCCTTGGTTATCTTCGCCGGTGCCCTAAGAACAATCCCTTCCATACCCTTTACCGCTTCACATAAATGCGGTATATCGTACTCATCTGTCCGGATTACCTCGGCCCCTTCCCTTAGGACCTTTTCTCCTGCTGGATGATACATCGAAAGAATTTGTAAGACTCGCGGTTTACTCATACCTTTTCCCTCCACCATGGCTATACACGCAGGTTTTCAACAATCGTGGCGATTCCCTGTCCTCCGCCGATACATGCTGTGATTAACCCATATCTGGCGCCGCGCCGTTCCAATTCATTCATGATTTTTACAGTTAAAATAGCTCCCGTACCCCCGATTGGATGACCTAGTGCAATAGCTCCACCGTTAACATTCAATTTTTTTCTATCAATATTGAGCTCTTTAACACAGGCAAGGGCTTGAGCAGCAAATGCTTCATTCAACTCAATCAAATCAATATCTTCCAATGTCAGTCCCGCTTGTCTTAAAGCTTTAAGTGTTGCCGGTACGGGGCCAATTCCCATAATTTCTGGGGCGACTCCAACCGAGGCTTGGGAAACAATCCTTAGCCGTGGTTTAAGTTCCCGTTTTAGTGCCTCTTCTTCAGCCATGATGACAAGAGCAGCAGCACCGTCATTCCGTCCGCTGGCATTACCGGCAGTTACCGTTCCACCCTGCTTGAAAACAGCCTTTAACGAAGCAAGTTTTTCAAGACTGGTTAAACGTGGATGCTCATCCGTATCAAAAAGGATTCTTTCCCGTTTCACTTTCACTTCATACGGTACAATTTCATCCTTGAATTTGCCCGCAGCAATCGCATCTGCAGCTTTTTGCTGGCTTTCAAAGGCAAATTCATCTTGTTCTTCACGGCTTATGTTATATTTTTCAGCAAGGTTTTCGGCGGTTAACCCCATAGTCAAATTTCCATACACTTCAATAGGCTGCGCTCTTGGCTGGCTTTCGGTATTCGGATCAACAATTTCGGCGTTCCCTGCACCATAACCATATCGTGCCTTACGTAAATAATATGGGGCTGTACTCATGCTCTCGGCACCGCCGGCCAAGACAACATCCGATAACCCAGAGATTATTTGTTGGGCGGCATTATTAATCGCCTGAATACCAGAGCCGCATTGCCTGTGAACCGTGTAACCAGGTACTTCAATTGGCAACTCTGCCCTAAGTGCCGCCAACCGCGCCAAGTTGGGAACATCAGAGCTTTGTTTTGCATGACCCCAAACAACCTCATCGATATCTTTTCCATCCACGTTACTTCTTTTTAATGCTTCGCGCATCACTTTTTCCGATAAGAAATCAACTTCCACATCTTTTAGCGTGCCGCCCATTCTGCCAATCGCTGTCCGCACACCATCAACAATCACAACATTCCTCATTTCAAATACCTCCCCCCATTATTTTAAAAATTCCCGTTTTATTTCGCTGGCGATAATGTTCTTCTGAATTTGGCTTGTGCCTTCATAAATTTTTGTGATTCTGGCATCACGGTAGAATCGTTCAATCGGGTAATCCCTCATATAACCTATTCCACCATGAATTTGTACAGCCAAATCGGCAACCCTGTTGTAAACTTCCGATCCGTATAACTTCGCAATCGCGGCTTCTTTGACCACTCTCATGCCCTGATCGGTCATCCAGGCAACACGATATGTCATCGAGCGCAACAGCTCAATTTCAACGGCCATATCTGCCAGCATATGCTGAACGGCTTGCTGATCAAAGATTGGCTTATCAAATTGTATTCGCTGCATAGCATAATCTGTGCTCATTTCCAGCAGCTTTTCACAGGACCCTAGATTTCGCGCGGCAAGACCGGCACGGCCATTAGCCAAGATTTTAAGGGCGTTTACATATCCCTGCCCTTCCTCACCGAGTACATTTTCGGCCGGAACCTCCAAATCTTCAAAAAATAATTCAGCTGAGTGGGACCCGCGAAGACCCATTTTTCTTTCAACACTTCCCAGTTTAAAACCGGGAAAATCCTTTTCAACAATAAAAGAGGTAATTCCTTTGGCACCTTTGCTTGGGTCGGTAACGGCCATAACGGTAAATACGTGTCCGCAAACGGCATTGGTAATATAATGCTTGGAACCATTTAAAATATATTTGTCACCTTTTTTCTC
The DNA here is from genome assembly GCF_055381825.1 of Neobacillus sp. B24. NCBI lineage: Bacteria > Bacillati > Bacillota > Bacilli > Caryophanales > Bacillaceae > Neobacillus > Neobacillus sp. B24. The sequence goes on from NZ_AP035777.1 coordinate 3,519,597, forward strand.
GGCTCTTGTTTTTAAATTAGCCGCATTAGAACCGGCGCTTGGTTCTGTAAGGGCAAAAGCGCCAATCCATTCCCCGGTTGCCATCTTGGGAAGATATTTTTTCTTTTGCTCTTCCGTGCCAAGCTCAACAATTCCTACCGAGCCAATTCCAGTGTGTGCCCCAATTAATGTGGTATACCCATTATGGGTTTTACCAAGTTCTTCATAAATCGCGCATTTTCCGACCATATCAAGCCCTAACCCGCCGTATTCCTCCGGGATGCTTAATCCGAACAGGCCCATTTCCTTGGAAGCCTCGATAATATGAGTAGGGATTTCATCGTTTTCTTCAATTTCCATCGCCACTTTTTCTACTTCTTCTTGGACAAAGTCATGTACGGCCCTTTTTAATAAGTCGATATCCTCTGATAGTCTAAAATCCATTTTGCTTTCCTCCTGAACTTTTAATCTATTTTCCTTGGAATTGCGGCGGTCGTTTTTCAAGAAATGCCTGTGTTCCTTCTAATTTATCCTCAGAACCGATTAGAATCGTCTGGGCCAGCTTTTCTAAATAGAGTGCTGTTTCCATTTCAATATCGGCGCCGCGGTTAACCGCAGCTTTGGCCAGCCTTAATGCCAGCGGGCCTTTTGAGCTAATTTTCCGTGCGTATGTTTTTGCGGTTTCCAATAGTTCGTCATGGGGGACTGCCCTGCTGACAATTCCAATGCGTTCCGCCTCTTCAGCTGTAATGATGTCCCCGGTCAAAATCAGATCCATTGCCTTACCTTTGCCTACGATTCTTGTCAGTCTTTGCGTACCGCCGGCACCAGGCATAATCCCCAAGCCGACTTCCGGAAGGCCGACTTTGGCATTCAGTGCTGCGATTCGGATATCACAGGCTAGTGCCAGCTCAAGCCCCCCGCCTAAGGCGAATCCGTTAATGGCGGCAATCGTTGGTTTTTCATAGTCTTCTATTTTTTTATAAGTAGCGGTCATATTCGGCTGAAGTGCCTCAATCATTGTCCGTTTATTTAACTGGCTGATGTCCGCTCCCGCTGCAAAGGATTTTTCACCTGCTCCGGTAAAAATAACCACGCGAATCTCATTATTTATTCTTAACTGCTCAAGCGCCGCTTCTATTTCGAGTAAAGTCTCAATATTTAAGGCATTTCGCAGTTCTGGACGGTTAATGATAATGAAGCCGATTTCATTTTCTGCTTTTACAAGAATATTGTTAAAATCCATCCATTCCCAACTCCCAGTTTCTAATCCACAGCCATGATTTTCAAATTTTCTGAAATAATAAACTCTGCGCCTGTCAATTCTCTTACTTCTTCGAGACTAGAATCTTCCGCAATTTCATCTAACCTTAGGTGGTCATTCTCGATACGGAATAGGGCTTTTTCTGTCACTATCATCTCCGCTGTACGTATGCCGCTTGTTGGGTAAGTCAGCTTTTTAACAATTTTAGGAGAGCGATCCTTGGCCACATGGCTGATGGCAATAATGATTCTTTTGGCACTGGCCACCAAATCCATAGCTCCGCCGACACCAAGAATATCCTGGCCTGGAACTGCCCAATTCGCAATCTCACCTGTTTCACTGACCTGGAGTGCCCCCATTACCGCAACATCGACGTGACCGCCGCGTATCATGACAAACGAATCAGAACTGGAAAAAATCGAAGAACCGGTCCCGAGTGTGATTGGATGTTTACTGGCACTGATTAAATCCATGTCGATTTCTTCCTTCGGCGGGGTATGGCCCATCCCCAGCAGTCCGTTTTCTGACTGCAAATATACCCGGCTATTTGGCTTCAAATAGTTTTGGATTAGGGTTGGAATGCCTACGCCCAGGTTAGCCACGGACCCATCTTGAAGCTCCAATGCAATTCTTTTGGCGATGCGGATTCGGTCAGCAGCCTGTTTTTTTTCAGTTGCGTTCAACATACTCACCCCCTATTTTTTCATAGCGGTCATTTAATACGATGATGTCAACATAATTATGAGGTGTGACAATTTGTTCCGCTTCAAACGTTCCTACATCAACAATTTCATCCACTTCAGCAATGACCAAATCAGCGGCCGTCGCCATCATCGGATTAAAGTTGCGGGCTGTTTTTGAATAAATTAAGTTCCCCATTGTATCCGCTTTGAATGCCTTGATTAAGGCAACATTTGCTCTTATTCCCCTAACAAACAAGTACCGTTCCCCGTCGAAAACCCGTTCTTCCTTCCCTTCGCCAAGCTTTGTTCCTACAGCTGTTTTCGTGTAAAAGCCGGCAATTCCGGCACCTCCTGCCCGAATCGCCTCAGCCAGCGTTCCCTGAGGAATTAACTCGATTTCCAGCTCGCCGCTTTTCCAAGCTTTTACCGCATCGCGGTTGGAGGTAAAATAAGAGCCAATCGCTTTTTTGATATGTTTTGAGATTAATAGTTTTCCAAGCCCTTTTCCAGCCTCTCCCAAGTTATTGCTGATTATGGTTAGGTCTCTGGCATGGTCAGACTCCTCAATCGTGTCAATCAAGGTAAAGGGAGTGCCGCAAAGTCCAAAGCCGCCAACCAAGACCCGGTCTCCAGTTTGAATCAATTTAATAGCATCTTCAGCAGATTTCAGTTTCTCACAATGTATCGTTTTGTTCATTTCATCTACCTCCAATCAGATGGGATTGGTCATTTCTCATAATTGTAAAATCCTTGGCCGGATTTGCGACCCAATCGGCCTGCTTTCACATATTTAATGAGCAGCGGACAAGGCCGGTATTTTTCACCTAATGTTTTGTAAAGGTATTCCATATTGCGCAGGCGTGTGTCTAGACCAACGAGATCGGCCAGCTCCAACGGTCCCATCGGATGGTTCAACCCCAATTTCATCGCCTTATCAATATCTTCAGCAGAGGCGACACCTTCCATTAACAGGTTCATAGCCTCGTTCCCGATTAAGCAGTTCATTCGGCTGGTGACAAACCCGGGGAATTCGTTTACTTCTACTGTTTCTTTGCCTAACTTCCGTCCAATTTCTTTCGCCTTCGCCACTGTTTCATCGGATGTTTCCAGACCTTTGATGATCTCAATCAGCTTCATCTTATGTACCGGGTTAAAGAAATGCATTGCGATGCATTTTTCCGGTCTTGACGTTTGCGCGGCAACTTCTGTCGGGCTCATTGTTGAGGTGTTCGTTGCAAGAATAGTGTGTTCAAGACAAATTTTGTCCAGCTTTTGGAACACCTCGACTTTAAGCTCCATCAGCTCAAATACTGCTTCAATGACCACATCCGCATCACCCGCTGCAAGCTCCAGGCTTGTAGTATATTGAATTCTTTGCAAAGCACTTACTGCCTGTTCGCTTGTTATAAATCCCCTCTCTGCACTCTTGGTCATTTCTGTTTCCATATAAAGTTTTGCTTTATCCAAATTTTCTTGACTGACATCAGTCAGACAAACTTGAAATCCCCCAAGGGCTCCAACATAAGCAATGCCTCTGCCCATAACCCCCGAACCCACTACTGTTAATTTGTCCATTGTATTCTCTCCCTTCTTAATCCACATATGTTTTTAATCTCTCTACTATGCTTATTATCATATACCAAATCATATATGATTTCAATTGAAAAAATTCAGAATTTTTATTTTTTAAAAATCAAAAATTCCCTTTTTATGACAAATATTTGGTGTATTTTTGCAATTCTTTATAATTTAGAGACATCCAAAGTGAAATTCAGTAATTTTCAGTTGAAAAAATATATCAAATCATATATGATTTATATATGAAAAAGGATAGTAAACAGGAAAAAGCCTATCAGATTATTCGCACACGGATATTAGAGGGATTTTATGTACAAGGTCAACGCCTAGTTATTGATACTTTAGGAAAGGAGCTATCATTAAGTCCAATTCCAATACGGGAGGCTATTCGCCGTTTGGAAGCAGAAGGACTTGTAACTAATAAAGCCTATACTGGGGCGGTTGTATCATTTATTGATGAAAATGAATATTACGAAGTGCTTTCAACACTAGCTGTACTGGAGGGTTATGCCGTCACATTAAGCAGATCGAATATTACGAGTGAACAAATTAAGAAGCTGCAGGACATTAATTTCCGCATAAAAGAAGCGTTACAGCAATTTGATTTCAATGGATATATACATTTAAATAAAGAATTCCATCTTTATTCGATAATAGGTTGCCCTAATAAGTCATTGAACCAATTAATAGAACAAACATGGGAAAAGCTTGATACGATCAGACGTTTAAAACCAATGTATTTCCCCACTCGTGCAATCGAGGCCATTAGTGAGCATGAAACAATTATTCAACTTTTGACTAGTAAGGAACCCTCTCAAGAGATCGAGCAATTTATTCGTGGGCACCATATTGCAGCTATTAAAGATGCGCAGAAAAAACATTGAACCAATAAAAAAGGAAAAACAGCAGGTCCATTTGGTCTGCTGTTTTTAATTTCCCATATGATTATTGGGTTGGACAATTTTTGGAGGTTTGGGGTCTTGTCCTTGAAGAACCATCTGCTTTTATGATAAAGAATCTATTCTGAAAAGGAAAAATATGTTTCACAATACTTTTTTACCCTGTTGCTCAAAAGGTAACTCTGCTTTTTTACCAGTAGAATTCATTATTCCCGAGGTTAAACACACACCAATAAATACTAATATACCACCCAAAATTTGTTCCAACGTTATCCTTTCTCCCAACAGCAAAGCTACTATCGCTGTAAAAACAGGAATTAGGTTTAGCGAGACTCCAGTCTTACTTACTCCAATTGCTTTTACTGATAGATTCCAAAAAATAAATGACAGGACACACGGAAAGATGGCCATATAAATGATTCCGGTTGTCGAGAAATAACTTACCTCAGAAATCGCAATTCCTTCCAAAAAAATAAACGGGGTTAAGATCACGATAGCAAATAGAGTTGAGATGGCTGTGGCCGTTATGGGAGGAGTGGTCAGTTTTTTCCCAATAATCGAATAAAACGACCAGAGAATGACCACCAATATCATAATTAAATCGCCTGAATTAAAATTTAACTGAAGTAACGCCCTCCACTTGCCTTGGGTAATAATCACCATCACCCCTAAGAGAGAAACAGCAAGACCCGCCATTTGAAGTTTTGATTGTCTTTCACGAAAAAAAAGAATAGAAAACAAAACAATGATGCCCGGGTTAATCGCACTGACCAATGCCGCATTTGTCACGGTAGTAAATTTCAATGCTGTTAATAGAAAATAGTTATAACCGATAATCCCCAAAATCCCCATAATCAAAAGCAACAGCCATTCCTTTTTGACCTTTTTCCAGTCAGGTTTCTCGATAAAATATCCAAGTGGAAAAAGAATTATCAATGCTAAAAACCACCTCGAAAACGTAATCCTTAGCGGCGACATTTCCATAATCAGATGGTCACCAAAAATGTAATTGCCGGCCCAAAAAAGGTTAGCCAGCAGCAAATATATCCACACTTTTATGTTTTTCAAACGACAATCACCCGCCGGAATCATTCTTTATACAATCCCCCTTTAAGCCAGTCGATCTCAATGACTCTATTAGCTTTCAGGGAGGACTTAAATTTATATCCAAAGAAAAAGGAGCCTGTTTTGACCCCTTTACTTAATTGCTCCTTATTTATTTACCATTTTCGGAAAACCAATTCATTAATAGTTGTCGATCTGGGCTCTTTGCAGTTTTCCGCTGTAGTCCACATAGATTGATTTCCATTCAGTATAGACATCAAGCGAAGCGACGCCGGAATCACGGTGGCCATTGCCGGTTCCTTTTGTTCCGCCGAATGGAAGATGGATTTCCGCGCCAGATGTGCCGGCATTGATATAGATAAGTCCTGTATCCAGATCTCTCATTGCCTGGAAGGCACGGTTGACATTGGATGTATAAATCGCACTGGAAAGCCCAAATTCAACGCTGTTATTAACCTCAATCGCTTCTTCTAAACTATTAATTGAAATAATCGAAACAACCGGGCCAAAAATTTCTTCTTGGGCAATTCTCATGCCTGATGTAACGTCCGTAAAAATGGTAGGTAAATAGAAGTTTCCGCTGTCTAAGCCGTTTTCCGTGGCGATTTTTCCTCCGGCAAGCAGCTTGGCACCTTCTTCCTGGCCAATTTTTACATATTCATCGATCCGTTCAAGTGAGGAACGATTAATTACCGGGCCAACCTTAACCGACTCATCCAATCCATCACCCATTTTCAATTCACCTATGCGGGCAAGCAGTTTATTTTCAAGCTCCTGTTTCACAGACTCGTGAACAAGGACGCGGCTAGTCGCTGTACATCTTTGCCCGCTTGTGCCAAATGCGCCCCATAAGATTCCTTCTACAGCCAAATCAAGATCAGCATCTTCCAATACAGTGATGGCATTTTTGCCACCCATTTCAAGGGATGTTCTCTTTAATAATTCGCCGGCACGGCCATTGATCACCTTTCCTACCTCGTTTGAACCTGTAAAGGAAATAAGATCTATACCCGGATGGTCAACCATAGCATTCCCTACTTCGCTTCCCGAACCATTAACCAGATTAATTAAACCTTTAGGAAGTCCTGCCTCTTCATAGATTTTTACAAATTCAGCTGCCACCATTGGAGTTTCAGTGGCTGGTTTCCATACAACCGCATTACCGGTTACCAGTGCAGGAAGAGACTTCCAGGAGGCAATCGCAATCGGGAAATTCCATGGGGTGATTAAACCGGCAACCCCGACTGGCACCCGTACACTCATCGCAAATTTATTGCGAAGCTCGGAAGGTACGGTGTCGCCAAACTGGCGTCGGCCTTCACCTGCCATATAAAACGCCATATCGATGGCCTCCTGTACTTCTCCTCTTCCTTCGGCGATGACCTTCCCCATTTCACTAGTAAGGATCTGGGCAAGATGTTCTTTTCTTTCTTTTAATAGATAAGCAACTTTATATAGAATTTCAGCACGTTCAGGAGCCGGAACCAATCGCCAGGACTTTTGTGCAGTTTTGGCCGCTTGAACCGCTCTGTCAACATCGTCTTTTGTTGATTGCGTAACCTCTGCCAATACTTGACCGTTTGCTGGATTCAAAACCGGAACAAATTTACCTGAAGAAGATTCGGACCATTCACCATTAATGTAGTTTAAGATTTTTTTCATAGATAACCCTCCAAATTTTGTAATTTATTTACCGATGGCCATTTTTAGTTTTTGCTTGATTCTGTCCACTGCTTCATACAATCTCTCATTCGGTACGGAAAGTGAAATTCGGAAATATCCTTCTCCCGATGGCCCAAAGGCAGTTCCGGGAGTGATAATAACCCCGGTTTGCTCGAGCACGCCTGTTACAAATTCTGATGATGTATAACCCTTTGGCACTGGAGCCCAAATGAAAAAGCTTCCTTTCGGTGGTTCCACCTCTACTCCAATTGATTTAAGGCCATCCAGCATGACAGTCATTCGTTCCTGATAGATTTGGTTATATTCTGCCACACAGCTTTGATCGCCATTTAATGCGTGGGCTGCTGCTTTTTGAGTTGGTGTAAATTGTCCAGTATCTGTGTTGCTTTTGAGTATCGAAAGTGCTTTTATGATTTCCTTATTTCCAACCACGTAGCCAATCCGGAAACCTGTCATGCAATAGGTTTTGGAAAGTGAGCCGAATTCAACAGCAATTTCCTTTGCTCCTGTCACTTGCAGGATACTTGGCGCATTATATGAATTAAATGTAACCATGTTATAAGCGGAATCATGAGCAATCGGGATGTTATGTTTTTTCGCGAAAGCCACGGCCTCTTCAAAAAATGGAAGGTCGACCGTAGCAGCAGTCGGATTTCCTGGATAATTTAAGAACATTAACTTTGAACGCTCAAGTATATCTGGAGGAATCGCCTCAAAGTCAGGTTTGAAACCGTTTTCTTTTAATAGCGGCATATGGTGATAACGCCCATTAGCCAGCAGTGTCGCCATTTGGTAAACCGGATAGCTAGGATCAGGAATTAACACGTAATCACCGGGATCAATAAGTGTAGGAACTAAATGGGCAATTCCTTCTTTTGAACCAATTAATGCCAATATTTCAGTATCCGGATCAAGCCTAACCCCAAATTGTCGGAAATAAAAATCAGCAACCGCCTGCTTGAATTCCCGACAGCCGACAAAGCTGGGATATTTCAAGTTTTTAGGGTCCTGTGCCTCTTCAATTAACTTTTCTACAATATGTTTTGGAGTAGGTAAATCAGGATCACCAATCCCTAAATCGATAATATCCACTCCGGATTTTATCATTTCTTCCTTCTTCTTATTGATTTCGGCAAATAGATAGGGCGGAATTTGACCGATTCGATTTGATGGAAAACGCACAATTTCACCCACTTTCTAGATAAATTTAAATAGATTCAGAAAATTCAATTTCCATAAATCTAATTTATCGGTTTTTACCAGTTATCACTATGGTCGATTTATACAAAAATAAATGCTATTTTTGCAATACATTCCGTATGATTTTGACAAAGAGGCAGCGATGACTGGATTAAAAATAAAAAAGTGCCTGGAATAGCTATTCCAAACACTTGGTATATTAGTATATTTCATATGTTTGGCCGGTTTGGGCCCCTTGGATGCTTTTTCGATAGGCAACAGCCGCGCGCTTTCCTGGGACTGTCTCAAATCCGCTAAACAGAGCTCCATATTTCTCTTTAGACTCCGCTAAAATCGTCGGGCTGACATTATTAATCCGAATTCCTCTTGGCATATCAAGGGCCGCCGCTTTTACAAACGCTTTGATTGCCCCGTTAGCCATTGCAGCTGATGCCCCGCTCCGTACAGGGTCATCCATCAATACACCTGTTGTTAGCGTAATACTCCCATTATTATTTATATATTCTAGCCCAAGCAGTACCAAATTAATCTGACCGGCAAGCTTATTTCGTAAGGAGAGTTCATTTAATTCGGGTGTCATCTCTGAAACGGGACCAAAATGAGTAGACCCGGCTGCATTGACCAATGCATCTATTTTCCCAACGTACTTAAACATATTTTTAATGCTTTCAGGCGAGGAAATATCCACCTGGACATCCGAATTTCTCCTGCTAGCCTGGATAATTTCAAAATCATGTTTTAATTCTTCAACAATATGTCCGCCTAATGTTCCGTTTGCTCCTACAATCAATACTCTCATTTTACCGCCCCCCTTTTGATATCATTATTCTCTAATTAGAAAGTCAGTTATCCTATTGTATTCAAGGTCTTTCCTAGCAATCTGCACCCACTTATTTACGAAAGATCTTCTTTAATGCTTCACCGGATTTTTTCAAAGCAACTTTACCTTGGCTGATAACAGCTGACATAGAGACAAAACCGTGAATGGTGCCATCGAAGCGGATCGTTTCCACAGGCACACCTGCTTCTGCCAGTTTCTTGGCGTAAGCTTCACCTTCATCCCGTAATGGATCATATTCCGCAGTGATCACAAGTGCCGGCGGCAGTCCTTGGAAGTCTTCATAAAGCATTGGTGACACCATCGGGTTCTGTTTATCTTCTTCACTATTAAGGTAGCAATCACGGAACCATTCCATAGTGCCTTTTTCTAAGAAGTAGCCTTGGGCATTCTCTACCATGGAAACAGTGGGTTCACCGCCAGCGTTGGTACTTGGATAAATCAAAAGCTGGAAACTAATAGCCGGAGAATTTTTTTCTTTGGCTAAGTTGGTCACAACCGCGGCAAGGTTTCCTCCGGCACTGTCACCCCCAACGGCGATACGGGTACGGTCCACTTGGAAGTCTTCCGCATGGTCATACACATATTGTACTGCGGCATAGGAGTCCTCAACTGCAGCCGGGAATTTATGTTCAGGGGCTAAACGATAGTCAACTGATATGGTCACACAGTTAGCGTAGTTAGTTAAAGCCCGGCAAATATCATCATGTGTGTCAATATTGCCCACTACCCAACCGCCGCCATGATAGAATACAAGTGCCGGATTTTCAGGCTTAAGTTCCTTAGGATAATACACTCGTACCGGAATATCTGTTGCCGGACCAGGAATTGTCCGATCCTCTACTCTTCCCACTGCTTCTGGTTCGCCATGCGGCATGACAAAGGCCTGCCTTGCGATTTCCGGTGTTAATGACTCCAATGGCGGAGCACCGGCAGCAGCCAATTGGTCTAAGACAAATTTCGTTTGTGGATCAAGTGACATCTTTTCGCCTTCTTTCTATCAATAATGAACACAATTATTAACATTCGATAAAAGGCAGAAATTTCCTGCTGTGAAAGAGAAATTCTCGGTGAATGTCATATATAGAATTCATCGAGCTGTCTATTGAGTCAATAGCATTTATTGAAGACCACTTTGACTAAATTTTAAGCATAACCTGTTGGCAATAGTCCCTGTTGCTTACACTTTTGCTAGCTTTTCAGCCTAAACTGTCGGCAACGCTCCTCCCTCGCTAAAAATAAAAGAGATGACCATTAAAGATCATCTCGTATTCATCGATTAAAAATAAAAATTAGGCTCTAAACACCAAGTTGGCTTCCCATTCCTCCCTCAACAGTCCCATCCTAATAGAATCATAGTACTCCCCGTTATAATATCGGCATTTTCGCAGCCGTGCTTCCATCGTCATCCCAAGTTTTTCGCCAACCTTAACCATGCGATGATTACCAGACCATGTTGTAAAACCGATCCGAACCAGCGGCATAGTATTTAACAAGTGATTGATCCACAACCTGATTGTTTTCGTCCCATACCCGCCGCTCCAATAACGGGGATCATAAATCACAATTCCCATTTCCAGCCAATTGGACGGTTTGTGCTCCCAATAATAGCCAACGGTTCCAACCACCTCATCATTTACCACAATCGCCCAGCGGTCTTCCCGGTTCACCCATTTATCCTTTTCAGCCAAGAACTGATCGAAGGATATCGCCTTATGTTCATAATAAGGCGCATCCCACTTCTTCCATTCCGGGGAGTCTTCTTTGTACACCCATTCCCAAAGAACCGGCAAGTCTTGGTCTGTTATTGGCCGTAAAACCAAGTCATTTTCTTGATAATGCATCTATCTACCCTTCTTCCGTAATAAATAGAACACGTAGCCATAGTAATCAGAATAATTTCGATACAAGTCGATTTCTGTTTGAAATTCTTGCAAAATGTTTAACGCTTCTGGATTCCTTTTATATTTTTCTCGAAAAATCGTAATTCGTTTCTCAAGCGGGTTATAGTAATGCTCCCACCAGCCTGCTTCGGGCAGCACAAATGTATCGATGATGTCATAGCCAAGTTTTTTCGCCTTTTGTATATTACCATCTATCGTATCGGCTTCAGGATAAGCACTCTTCCAAAAATCTACTGGTTGTGCAGGGGCATTCTCCTTTAACCAAGACAACTCTGAAACTACCAATATTCCTTCATCTTTAAGGTACTTGCGCCACTCCCGCAACCCGGTTTCAAATCCGATGATAAAAATGGCTCCCTCGGACCAAATTACATCAAATTGCTCCGCTTCATAAGGCAGAGATTTCATATTGGCCTTTTCGACGGTAATTTTCCCGGAGAAACCAAGTCCTTCTGCTTCAACCCGCAACACATCCAAAAATCCCTCGTTGGTATCGGTTGCCAAAATCGTGCCGTCAGTTAACGCTGCCAACTCCAGCGTTTGCATCCCCGGCCCGCAGCCAATATCTAGAATGGAAGGATTCGAGAAATATTTTTGTATCAATTGATAGGCTTTTCTTGTAGATTCGTTATTACCAGGACCCTCCCGTGGAATGTCCTTATGCAATTCGTAAAATAGATTCATTGTACTCGACTCCTTTAATACATACAATAAACAGCCAAAAAGGACCTTTCTTCATAAACAGCAGGTCCTAAATCACGGCCGAAACAAATGGAGTAACTTCCCATCTCTATTATACTTCCATTTTTAAAAATAGAGAATATTAGGATTTCACACTTTCTTCCATTTACTATGTTTCTTGAAATTTCTTAAAATGATGAATACTAGTACACTACCAAGGATTCCATAGATGATGTTTGAGACATTATCCACTTTTCCCGTTATAGCATCCCAGTTTTCACCGACACTAGCTCCTAATTGAATCAGAATGGTATTCCAAATGATTGTTCCAAGCGTCGTGAACAATAAAAACATGGAAAAGTTCATTTTGGCCATGCCTGCCGGAATCGAAATCAAACTGCGGATAAGCGGAATAAACCGGCACAAGAATACCGTCCACATACCGTACTTATTAAACCAGACGTTGGCGCGATATAAATCCTCTTTTTTTAACCTCAGCCAGCGGCCATGGCGGTTGATAATTTTTTCAAACTTGTTACTGTCTAACAAATTCCCCAGCAGATATAGTAGAACTGCGCCAAACACCGATCCTATGGTTGAAGAAATAATCACACCAGTAACTGTAAGATGCGTTTTTGATGTCATGTAGCCGCCAAAAGTAAGGATCACCTCAGAGGGAATCGGCGGGAAGATATTTTCAATGGCTATCAAAAAAAACACGCCAAAATAGCCATACTGTTCAATTAAATCCATAACCCAAGTTTCCATTAAATCCTCCAAAAATAGTTTCTACTCTGAATATGTACGTTATGAGACAAAAAAAGTTCCCAAACTTCTGTATTTAATCCTTTGTACTAATTCTTATGAGTATTCGGAATTGAAATTCGCCTTTTTCCAGGGTTCGTTTTAAACTAAAATTATCCAATAAGGATGGAGGTGGTAGATATGAAGAAAATTAGAGTTGGCATAATCGGTACAGGCTTTGGTGCAAAGGTGCACGCGCCGATGCTGAAGTTTCACGAAGGCTTTGAAGTTGTTGCCATTGCAAGTGTCTCGAGAGGCGATGTAGAAAATGTTAAAACAGTCAGCGGAGTAGACAACGTCTATACCGACTGGAAGCAAATGCTAGAGCAAGAATCCCTTGACCTTGTTGTGGTGGCCTCTGCTGTTCATTTACATAAAGACATGGTCCTTGCTGCTTACGAGAAGGGAATAGATGTCGTCTGCGAAAAACCGATGGCGTTAACTGCAAAAGAAACTGAAGTAATGATTACCGCCTGCGACCAAGCCGGGAAACTTGGTCTGATTAACCATGAATTCCGCTTCCTTCCGGCCCGACAAAAAGTGAAGGAGATTGTGGCTGGCGGAAGTCTCGGGACCGTTTTGCATGTACGTTACCTTTGTACGTTCCAAAACTATCTCTCACTTATGAAAAACCCGCGCGGCTGGCTCGGTAAGGAAGAGACAGGCGGAGGGATGCTCGGCGCCCTAGGCTCGCATATGACCGATTCCCTTCACTGGTGGTTTAACAGTGCGTTCTCTGAAGTGTTTGCCAACCTGCCTATTCATGTTCCGACTCAAATCGCAGATGATGGGACAGTCGAACACCGTACTGCCGATGATGCTTACCAAGTGATAGGCAGACTTGAAAACGGGGCCACCGTCACAATGGAACTTGTATCAGCTACGCGCCAGACTGCCAATACCTGGCGACTGGAGGTATTTGGTACTGATGGAACACTTGTGATGTTAGATGATAATCAGGTTTTTGTTTCAGCTGGAGACAATCCGCTTGAAAAAGTCCAACTGCTTCCTGATTTATCAGCCCCAGCAGATATGCCTGCGGTACCTGCACGCTATTACAACGGATTCCATCGCGCCCTAGATGCCCTTTATGAAACAATTAATACAGGAAATAAGCATCCATATCTAGCTGATTTTCAAAATGGCCATGAAACCCAAAAGGTATTAGATGCTATCAGATCATCTGCGAAGGAAGGCCGTAAGATAAGGATTTAATAAAATGTAACAGGAACCCTTCGAAAATGAATGGTTCCTTTCCTAGTCTGTTTTCTAAGTGATAATTCCTTTTCAACGATAATACCCGCTACAATAGTGAAGAAATCCTATTGCCCAGCGAATACGATCATCTCTCAGATAAAACTCCAAACCGGTCGCATATAGCCTTCCTTTAATACCCATCTCTCGAAAAAAACTCCAAACCGGTCGGATAGAAATAAGAACAATTAGTATTTTTAGCTTTTAAATATGTTTAAGTTTTTCAGGATTCCTCACGACATAAATTTCTTGAATCATGTTATTTACAACCCGGAAACTAATGAGATTCTTCACATTGTCCACCCCAACAGCCACTACCCCAGTTTGACCATTGACATTTGCTATTGTAACTTGTGCGGTATTGTCCCCATCAGTCGCGAGCTGTTTAGTCAAGCTTTCAATAAAGCGAAGCACGAATGCCCTTGTCCTTATTGGTTTAATAGCCGCATACACCTTGCCGCCTCCATCCGAGTACAGGGTAACATCTTCAGACAGAAGACTTTCCAGTACTTTGACATTCCCTTCAAAAATTGCCGAAAGGAAACTGCCGATTATCTCTTCTTCCCTATCACTATTTGCTTTGATTTTTTCCTCTTCCAAGCTCGCAAGCTTCTTTTTAACGCGGCTGAGGATTTTTCTGCAGGTAGGTTCTGTTCGCGAGACAATTTCGGCAATAGTCGAGTAATCGTATTCGAGCACTTCTCTTAAAATAAAAACGGCACGCTCGATTGGTGTTAATTTTTCAAAAAGCAGCAGTGCTGCGAAGGATACCAGTTCTCCTCTCACCACCTGGCCATAAGGGTCGTTTTCCGCGACCAGGAGTGGTTCCGGAAGCCAAGGGCCGATATAAACTTCGCGTTTTTTCCGGGCCGATTTAAGCTGATCTAGACACGAATTGGTGACCATTTTACATAAATATGCTTTTTTATTTTCAATTTGGGCAAGGTCCCTTTCGCCGGCATGTAAAAATACATCCTGTACGATGTCCTCTGCATCGGAAACACTGCCTAGCATCTGATAGGCAATCGAAAATAGCAGGGGTTTATACTGTTGATAGAGTTCGTCTAATACCATTCCACTTCCCCCTAACAAAACAAGCTAGCCATATTCCATGTATATTCTCGAACTTTCCCCCCAAGTCGTCCTGAAAGCACAAAATCGATGCCCCACTTTTGCGCCCAGACAAAACCATTTTCCGGCCCAAGCCCAATACAATGTAAATTCGGGTATGCTTGATGAGCTTCGGCGAAAGTACTTTCCATATCTGCTTTGATAACCTTTGCCAGCCTACCAGCCTGACTAATGGCTTCTTTACAGGTCATGGCAGCAATCTTGCCATTTCTGCAATCTGCCACATGAACACAGTCACCAATAGCATAAATAGTTTGCGAGTTTTCCAGGCGGTACCAGGAATCAGTTAGAATCTTGCCAGTTTCATGCAGCGGTAAAGAAAGCTTAGCGAGACTTGGATGGGGTTTGAGTCCGACTGTCCAAATACAGTAGTCAGCAGCAATATTGGAACCGTCATGGAGCATGACCATCCCTTCTTGAAAGCTTTCCGCCTTCACCTTATGAAGGACCGTTACTCCCAGTTTGTTAAGTCTCTTTTCAAGCTGGATGTCTACCTTTTCCGGTACATCAGAAAGAAGCCGATCCTTGTTATCTAGTAACATAACTTCCACTCCGAATGGATTTATTCCTGCCGTTTCCGATTCTTTCTTTAACCACGAAGCTATTTCAGCAGCTGTTTCAATACCGGTAATACCGCCGCCTGCCACGGCAGCCTTTAACTTACCTTGTCCTGACAGGAGTTTCATTTTTAGGTCTTGCCTTATTCTCTTTGCTGACTCGATACTGCCAAGTATCTCTCCGCCGAGAGCCGGGTCAGGTTCCTTTATGATACTTCCTAGAGCAATAATAAGACGGCTAAATGGTATCTCGTAAATATCCCGATTTTGACACATAACCTCGATCGTAGTTCGGTCTTGGTGGATGGCAGCCAATTCACCTTGAATAAATTGAATTCCCTCACCGCAATAGTTTGTAAACGGAACTTTTAAACTATCATCATGCCCTTCCACAATCGCTTTAAACAACTTCACCTTCTTGAAATGGTATTCATTTTTATCCACCAGGATAATCTCCATATCCTTGCTTAAACGCAATTTACGCAACTGATGAATCAGATTGATTCCAGCATAGCCTCCGCCAATCACTACAATCGTTTCCTTTTCGTTCAAGTAAATCCACTCCCTTTTTCCTATTTACACACATAACGACTGAAGGCACTCGTTTGTGACCAAAACAAAATAAAAAAGGTGGAAATACAGCAAAGGGTGTCAGGCACCATGTTAAAAGTTCACATGGCGCTTGACACCCTCTCTTTAGTTAAGTTTGTATAGTTTGCTTTGGAGGTAGTTTCTTCTTTCTGTGATGTAGTTTGAGATAATATCAAGTTCTTGGTCGAATCCATCTATGGTTTGGCTTTTGTAAGGGTCCTTTAAAATGTAAGGCCGGATGGATTGGAGCAGTGATTGCGCACGGGGGACCATATATTCTACGGTAAATTGATGATTCATGATGTCAACCAACAGCTTTTGATATTGTTTGCGGAACAGTTCTATGTCGAGAATTCTTGCACTTAGCGTATTGAACCCTGTTATCGGCACATAATCCGCCTCCATCATCTTTCCGTTCACGTCCCTGCCCCATGTGGCATCATAGTCCCAGGGAATCATTTCGAATAAGCCGCTGTCCCCATTTCTATAAAGGGCATAATTATGGACAAAGCCATCGTAATTTGAGGTGAAGATAATTCCGGCCATCCACCGTAAATACTTTTCCAAATTGACGTATTTAGGAATCTCACGTTCAAATTCATTTCTTGGCAGCGTATTGATTGTATAAATTAGTTTTTCTAAGTAATAGTCATTAGGGCCAGTACCCAGCTTTTTTTCATATCCTTGTTTCAGTGATTTTTTCGTTGCTTTCACTAAGTCACTCATCAAGGAAAAATTGGCGTCCCCATCAATGGCATAATAAATACTGCCATCAGGCAGCCCTCTTCTCGTTAAGAAAGCATCATCGACGGACTCGAGTTCTAAATAGACACCTTCAGCTCTCCCATTAAGTGTCAGAAAAACATGGCGCGCCATTGGAGCCAATGTGCCAATCTCGGCAAAAAAATCAAATGACAGCTTATTGCGAATCATTGAAGGGTCCTTATACTCGGCGTTTAAATGAACCTCCTTAGAACCACGGTATTTTTTTGGTTTAAAGAAATATATCTGGTACGATTTTTTCGGAAAATCACGTATATGAGAACCGCGATAAGCGAGATCGACCTCCAGTTTTTTTCCATCAATTGTTAATTTTGCAGGCAGAGGTTCATCAATCCAAATATCCCGCTTTAATTCCTTGAGGTCGACAGGATTGATAAAAAGCTTATATTGCGGCAATTGGACATTGTCCATTTAAACACCTCCCTCTCCATATTCGTATGTTAAAAAAAGGGTGATGTCACGTTGAATTGGCATTTTTTCAATATCTTAGGCTTTTGTCCGATACAAAAGCCTTGACCCATACGTAAATTGGTAAAAGAGGAGTGGGTTACAGACCAAAAGCAACATGACGCTACGTACTCCCTTTTCTATCTAAAAGGAGGTGCAAAAATGGCAGAGCGCGAGTTTTCACCCGAAGATATTCAACAGGCTGCAGATCAGGCAAGACATGGCGGATTCGGTGATTTCATGTTCATGGATCCTGGACGTCATCGCGGTACTTCAAGGCGGCGCAGAACTTCAAGGCGCAGAACTTCGAGTTCCAGGACAACAAGACGCCGCACGTCCAGCAGCAGCCGACACACTTCAAGAAAAAGAACATCCCGCCACCTAAGCGGTTTAAGCTGCTGTCCATGGCGCAACACAGCCCGTGGCAGACATCAGTCCAAGAGCTGTTGGAAGGACGGGAATATGTGGGTATATAAAAAGCGGAAAAAAAGATGCTAAAATGGTTGGGAAAGGAGTAAGCACCTTTCCCATTTTTTATTTAATTCAATAAAAGAAGTGCCCGCTCTATCAGAGAAGGCACTCCCTTCGTTAGTGTTTCTCGTGTTCAAATTCATCTTCCAATCTTCTAATCTCTTCAAGTGATTTTTCTAAGGCTGCTTGTGGACCTTTGAAATTCTTCTTGTAATAAGCAAGATCCATAATAATTAAGATAATAAACATCCCGGCTATGGCGTAGGCCGCCATTTGATTCGGCGGGATCACCATCATAATGGAGATAAAAAGAATCCAAATGATGCTGAGAATATTAATCGGTTTGCTCCATTTTCCCAGGCTCCATGGACCATAATGCTTTGGCTTAAAAATACCCTTAGCCTCGGCCTCCAGTTTCAGATAAATCGGAATGCCATAAGCGATATAAAGTCCAACCACACTTATCGCAGTTAAGAACGCAATCGTCGAGTAACCGGCATCAGGGTTCATTAGCTTTGTTACATAATCAATCAAAGCTAGAATAAACGACAAAATGACAGATAGCCAAATCGCTTTTGCCGGAGTCCGGTACTTGCGGCTGATTTCAGCCCAGTGACGGCTAAATGGCATACCTTTGTCCCTTGAAAATGCATACATCATCCGCGAAAAAGACGTAATCGATGACAGACCGCAGAAGAACATCGCTAAGGTAACGAGCCATAACACTATCGACCCAAAGGTACCACCCAATGCTTGGCTGATGACATAGATAAAGGCATTATCCGAGTTAACCGCACCGGCTGCATCCGTAATTGACAGCGTGACAAAAGACAGCATGATAAACCCAAACACAAACGAAAAGGCGACTGAGTTAAAGATTCCCCATGGTGCGCGAACGCGCGGATGAACCGTCTCTTCTATCGTATGTGCAGAGGCATCATAACCAGTGAAGGTCCACTGGGCCTGCAACAATCCAATTAAAAAAGCAAGAAAGTAAGGCTTATCAGAAAACGTTTGGCCGACTTGGAATAAATACTGAATCGGCTGCAATCCGCTTTTTGTAAAAAAAGCCAGGCTGACAACTAGGATGGCAACAACGACCATATGATACCAGGCAGAGAAATCATTTAATCTGGCAACAATTTTTATACCGACATGATTGAGGATTCCGTGTAATAGGAGAATAACGCCAAAGACGACTAAAATAGTGGTATCAGTAGAGGTATAACCAAAAAGTGCTGCTAGGAGCGGGTCAGCGAACAAGGCGCAAGAGTAATCAATTCCAGCAACAATACCAATTTGACCAATTAAGTTGATCCAGGCTGTATACCAGCCAACTCGGGTACCTTTCAAGGCTGCAGCCCAGTGGTACAAGGCACCGGCCGTTGGAATTGCCGATGCAAGTTCGGCGAGCGATGCGGCCACCAGCATGACGAAAAAGGCAACAATTGTCCAGCCAAAGCCCATCATTCCCGGGCCTCCATAAGTTAATCCATGCCCATAAAGGGAAACAGCACCGGTTAAAATCGAAATAATCGAGAATGAAATCGCAAAGTTTGAAAACCCGCCCATGTCCCGCAACAATTCCTGGGCATAACCATAGCGATTGAGCTGCTTTTTATCCTCCAACAATTGTTGGTCTTTATTGTTCATTGTGTTCTCTCCTTCCATCCTGATTATGAGTCATCACGGCCAACAAAGATTTCATGTTCTTCCTCTTTAAACGCTCTTACATTTTTATTGGCATGCATGCCAATTGCCGTGCCTGTCAAAAGCGTGATAATCACTAAGGCAAAGCCGATTACAACCTCCATCACTTCCCCTCCTTTCGTAGTATCATTCTTTTGACCAAAGCTCTCCACTATAACTCCAATTTGATCCCGCTCAGTTTTTGCTGTATCATTTTTCGAAGTACGGTTCCGATATGGGCTCCTGCCTCTACGGGTGGTGTACCAAACGGGTGAATATTAGAAATCACGTTGCGGTCCGACTCAACAATCCCTTTTCGCGGCCGATAGCACATATAGGCACTCATCGAGCTTGCCGAGACAAGCCCTGGCCGTTCGCCAATCAACAGCACCAGTACCTCCGGCTCAAGAATCTCACCGATATGGTCCATACAGGCAACCCGGCCTCCTTTGACAAAAAATGGCGTCCCCCAAGAGAGACTGTTTATTTTCAAGGAGTCCAGCAATGCGGGATAAACATCCTGTAAATTCGTTTCAACCGCACTGGCACTAAGACCGTCGGAAACAACAATTTGCACCTGCGGCCGCTGCTTGCATTTTTCCTTAATGGTCCGGACAGCTTCATCCGTTAACACTCGGCCTTTATCGGGACGCTTTAAGTATACTTCTTTATTTTCATAGCACGTTTCTACGGTAAATAAATCAAATTCCTGAAGCGTTTTTTCCAGGACCTCGCCGCCGACCGCATCAATGGCGGCTGCATGGTCAAACTGCAGCTTCAGCATTGTTTTGGTTAACGGCCGGGTTCCGGTGCGCCAAACGCCAATTCGCGCCGGGGTAGATGACGTTAAATCATCACTTCCCTCTCGGTAAGCGGGTGTAGGAATACTAGTTTGCCAATCTTCTTCTGTAAAAATCAATCCTTTATCTTCAGCCTCGAGTACAGATTCATTAGTGTCCTCCGCTGCCGGAAATTTCAATTGCAACTGTTCCATTACTTTTTGGACGATTAATTCAATTTGATTCTCCTGCAACTCTGAACCTCCCTTCTCATGTTAGATAAATAAGGTCGGATCTCCCGCCCGCGCAGTTAATCTGCCGTCTTCCATAATCCCCATCTTCTCAAGCCATTTTTCAAAAAACGGTGCAGGTCTTAGGCCAAGAACACTTCTGACAGAGGCAATATCATGAAAGCTGGTAGATTGATAATTAAGCATGCAGTCATCTGCCATCGGCACGCCAATCAGAAAGTTAACCCCAGCAGAACCAAGCAGGACCGCTAGATTTTCCATGTCGTTCTGGTCGGCTTTCATATGATTTGTGTAGCAAACGTCCACCCCCATCGGAATGCCCTGCAGTTTTCCCATAAAGTGGTCCTCGAGTCCAGCCCGGATAACCTGTTTGCTGTTGTAGAGGTATTCCGGTCCAATAAAGCCGACGACGGTATTGACAATAAACGGTTTATATCTTTTCGCGAGACCATAGCATCGCGCCTCGAGTGTTACTTGGTCAATGCCGTGATGGGCGTCGGAAGAAAGCTCCGACCCCTGTCCGGTTTCAAAATACCACAGGTGGGGTCCGGTCCCAGTCCCTTCCTTATGAATAAGTTCATTCGCCTCATCCAACAATTCGACACTTATGCCAAACGCTTTATTCCCCGACTCGGTTCCTGCCAAACTCTGAAACAGCAGATCAGATGGTGCCCCGTTTTTGATTGCCCGCATTTGCGTCGTGACGTGAGCAAGAACACAATTCTGCGTCGGGATTTGAAATCGGTCCATTTCTTCCTTTGTCATTTGTAAAATTGCCTTTACACTTTCGGCGGTGTCAATTACCGGATTAACGCCGATGACCGCATCACCGATGCCATAGCTTAGCGCTTCGTAGAGGGAAGCCCTGATTCCCTGGATACTGTCGGTGGGATGATTGGGCTGGGCCCGGCCGGCAAGGGTTCCTTTATAGCCGATTGGATAATTGCACTGGGTGACGACCTCCATTTTGGAAGATGCTTGAATGAGGTCCAGATTGGACATAATTTTGGCTGCCGCGGCAGCCATCTCGCTCGTCAAACCCTTGCGAATTCGCATGATTTCCTGATTGGTTGTTTTTGTGTCCAAGAGTATTTCCCGCAAATCACTTACTGTCCAGTTGGCTATAGATTGATAGATTTTTTCATTGATGGATTCTTCAATCACCCGTGACACCTCATCCTCTTCAGGCGGTAGTACCGGGTTATTGCGCATGTCGCTTAAGGTTAACTCTGAGAGCAGATGCCGTGCGGCAAGCCGCTCTTGTGCATCGTTTGCTGCAATGCCTGCCAGCTGATCTCCCGAACGCTCCTCATTTGCCTTAGCGAGGATGTCTTTTAATCCGCTAAATTGATAGGTTTTATTAAGCAATGTAATTTTGGTTTTCACGTGTTCACCTCCCCTATGAAAAGGCCAGTGTCTTAACTACTACGGGGACCATTGTGTCATGAAGCGGTTCGCCAATATCGATATAATCGCCGTGGTCGATGATAATTTGATCGATACAGATCACATCAATGTCACGCGCGGAATACAGCAGCAATACCTGCCCTAAGGCTTTTGCCATATCATTTTCACAAATCACCACAAGGACTGAAGCCCTAGGAAAAAGTCGTGTGTATAGAGTACCGATTACTCCCGCTAATTCCTTTATTTGTTGATAGTTTAAATACGGGATATGAGCTAAACTGATGGCAAACGGCAAGTCGGCATTTTCACCATATAGCTCTTTTCCTTTTAAAAATTGTGATTCCAGTTGTTTATCCAGCCCGGGGTGGCAAACTGGCACCCTCACAACCGGGATATTCCGCAATGGTAATTTTTCTGACCTGATGGATACTGTTGCTCCGCTGATTCTTGTTGACTGCATTCCGGCGCCGATTACGGTTGCCCTTGAGGTCTGGGTTGCAGCAACAACATGAAAGGAATAACTCTTTAACGCTTCGACCAGCTTGGAGGCCAGCATTGGCCCGATATCATTGTAAATAGCCACCTCTGATATTTTCGTAGGCTTGTGCTCATGTGTCAGTCTTCCAACACCTCCCGAAATTACTACCTCTTGAATACCGGGCAGGGTTTCAGATGATGAACTGTGCACTAGAGACTTAAGCTCGGCAATCAATGTTTTTCCAGCTAAACAATCAAGCAGATCACAACAAAGCTGTGCAGTAATCTCAGAAAGCTGGTTCAGCGCCAGCCTCATCCCTTTTTCGAGGCTTATTTTTCTAAAGTCAAGCCAAGGTCGTAACGATGAGGATACCGCCAAAATTTCACCTGCTGCATTCACCTCAATAAGCTTGCCCCCCACATGAAAGGTTATCGTTTCAAGCACCTTTCCCTGTTGAAACAACACAACATTTGCCGTACCCCCGCCAATATCGATATTGGCCACGACACCTTTAGCCCTTTTAGAACGTTCGTAAGCACCCGATCCCCTGCCGGCCAGGACACCCTCAAGGCTGGCACCAGCAATGGCAACCACGAAATCTCCGGACCGCTCCGCCAAATAATGGAGGATGGCGTCAGCATTCTGTTTTATCGCTGTTTCTCCCGTAATGATGACGGCACCCGATTTTATTTCGGAAAAGGATACTCCCATACTGTGATATTCCCCTTCAAGCCATTCAATCAATGCTTGTAGATTGATTTCATCCTGGCTTTTAAGCGGGGTGGAAATAATGTCACTACCGTAGGTCACTTTCCGGTCAATAATTTCGAAATGAGGCAAGGCAAAGTGACTCGATACCCGCCCTAATGTCAATTCACTCATGATTAACTTCGTCGTACTTGTGCCGATGTCAATGCCGACACTTTTGATTACCTCCGCGGTCAATTTTCGTCACTCCTGGACCAGACTATCATTCTAGAAATCTTGTTACTCAGTAAAAACATCATCCCGCCGCAAGATTAAATCCGCAGCCTCACCAAGCGACATTCTGTTCTCCATGCTATATTCTCTCATCCTGCGGTAGGCCCCTTCCTCTGATAGCATCAAGGTTTTCATCAGTTTTCCTTTTGCTTTTTCTATCTGGCGGCGCTCTGCCAATTTTTGTTTAAGTGTCTGTAAATCCCTTGATAGGCACTCAAATTGCTTCTTCTGGCTGAGAGCCATTTCTATTGCCGGGATTAAATCTGCCTCCGTTATAGGCTTGACGAGGTAGGCGGTAACTCCGGACTCTTTGGCGTCTTGTATCAACTCACGCTGACTATAAGCTGTCAATAAAAGGATCGCAGCATTCGATCTTTGCCGGATAATTTTTGCAGCCTTGATCCCATTCAGGATTGGCATTTTTACATCCATGATAATTAAATCTGGGTGCAGCATCATGCTATGCTTTACTGCTTCTTCACCATTTTTGCATTCCTTGATCACTTGATAGCCCTCATCCTTCAGCATTTCTCGGAGGTCCATCCTTGTTATTGGGTCGTCATCCACAATCATGATCCTATAGCTATAGCTCACCTTGTTCACCCTCCTGCTCCGATATGGGAAAAGAAATGATCACCATCGTCCCTTTTCCGGTATTAGAGAAGCTTATGGTGCCATTTAAATCCTCCTCCACAAGCGTATGGCAAATTTCCAAGCCAAGATTGCCGCCACTTACAGCATCTAGACTAAAGCCGATGCCATTATCGGAAACAGTAATTTGCACATGTTGTTGATTTTTCTTAAGGTGAATGGTAATTAACCCATTTGAAGCATGATGAAAGGCATGATTCATGGCGTTTTGGACCAATTCATTGATGACTAAGGCTAACGAACTGGCACTTCGGGAATTTAAATATAATGAATCCCCTTCCACTTCGGCTGTGATGGGATGTTCGTGCAGCGCCATGGAGGTAACGATCCCTTTTGACAAATATTGAAAGATTTCCTTACAATCGACTTCGTCCAAACCGTCCTGTGACAGTATTTCATGAATGATGGAAATACTCATGATCCGATTGATGCTCTCACGGAATACCTTTTCCACTTCTTCAGAATTGGACCGCCTCATCTGCAGCCTTAACAAACTGGCTATTGTTTGAAGATTGTTTTTTACCCGATGATGAATCTCTTTAATGACGGCTGATTTAATCGTAATTTCTCGTTCTTTTTCTCTCATTTCAGTTAGGTCCCTCAACAGAAGAATTCCTCCAACTATGGGTTCGCCGCGATGGATGCCCACTGCTTTTATCTTGATATAGAAATTACCACGCTGAAAATCCTGTGATAACACACCTCCATGCTCTTCTAGCTGCTTAATGGAAAAGGTGCCGGAAAACAGCTGATTCACATTGGTTTCCATCAGCTTTAGTGCGTGGCCAAATTCCAGTAGTATCTGATAGGCGCGCTGATTTGCAAAGGTAATCGACCCATAGGCGTTAAAGATGATCATCCCCTCATGGATGAGCGAGGGAATGATGCTCTCTGTCATGGCTTGTTGAAACAGGGTTTCGCCAAGCTGCTCGGTTGTTTCCATTAACACTTCAACATGCTTTTCCTGCTCCACCATGTCGGTAATGTCTCGTTCCATAATGAGGGCAGCTATCGTTTCGTTCCTGTGGTTCTTAATTGGTGTCACATTTTGCTGGATATTAACATTTTCTTGAGAAACCCCTCGTGCCCCCATGACTGACTCCCCAGTCTTGAGACAGTAAAGCACACCAGGCTCGTTTTCCTTCCAAGCTATTTCCCCTATCACCGGCAGGCGGTACAAGGATTTTCCGTTTTCCGGATGTGCCTCGGCAACCACAATTGCCGCATCCAACTCCAGCAGCAAACAATCAATAAATACATCAGACTGTGAAAGATCGGCCCAAAGCTGCAGCTGCTCCGAGACTTCTTCCAGCAGCCTTCTATCTTCCAATGACAACCCCATTAACCCCATCACTATCTCACCATTCAATTTCGCCCCACCCCCGTGGTCAAGCATTTCTACATACCTATTCGCAGAAATCGCCCAATATTCACCAAGCAGATTGGGATGGTGAATCGACAGTGATGGTGTTAGATACCATTTGCTATCTTATCTCTATAGGTACCTTAGAATTCCGGTCCTTAACTCTAAAATTCCTTCCCCGGTGATGGAAGACACCCAATAAATGGTGTTTTGCGGCAGGACTTGCATCAGCATTTTTTCTGCACGCTTCAAATCGGCAGCTGGGTGGTCGATTTTGGTAATGACCCCAATCGGGATAAGCGGGAAGCCATGGGCAAAGTTTGGCGGCAGAAACTGCCTATTTCTGGTTGCATCCTGAATTACGAGGAGGACACGAGCCTCCAGCGCTGTGGCGAGCAGCGACCGATAAAACATTGGGTTTTCACTGTATTCCCCGGGCGTATCTATAATCCAGTCCATATAATTGAGCGATTGGGTTTTCACGGCGGGCGTTGGGTCTTCCAGCAGTGCCTTTGTTAACGTTGATTTCCCGGAACCCACCGGTCCAATTAGCAACACTTTTCCTCTTTTCATGAACGGGTGATCTCCGCTGGTTCAAATTTCAACTGCCTGCTGAGAAACTGATTAATGGCTTGAATCGCCATTTCCACATTAGAAACTGTTCCGCAAATCACCAGTGATCCGGTGAACCGATCCAAATAGCCAATATCAATATCCGCCGCTTTCGTCGCAATATCTGCCGCAATGATGGCTGTTTCCGTTGGCGTTAATGTTAAGATCCCAATTGCTCCCGCCTGCCCGATTCCTAGTTTTGTATACAATGCCTCATCGGGATTGGCAATGATATGAGCCAATGTCAGCTGCTTGCCGGGTACATATTCTTGAATTACACGCTGCTTCTTCTCCGTCACGATTTTCACACCTTTAAAAGCTATTATTCCGCTTCGTCCACCTCTACTTCAAGAGAATCCACAATTCCTACCACCACCGCATCAATCGGCGCCGTTTTATGAAAGCTGGTACGCGCCGGACTTCCACGTGACACTATTACGCGTTCGCCCCGGCCAGCCCCAATTCTGTCGGCCGCAATAATCGGTGCACCGGCTGAATCCCCCCTCCAGGTAATCGGCTCGATAATCAACAGCTTCAACTGGTTCATGCCCTCTTCTTTCTGTGTAGCCCAAATACTGCCGATTACCTTTCCAAGTATCATTTCCCCGCCTCCTTACCTGCAATTTTTAATTCAATACCCTTTTCCCTGATGAACTCCTTAGCCAGCGGCGTAATAATGACCCCTTCCCTGACCAATATAAGTTTTGACTCTACTGTATTTCTTGCCAGCCAGTCCGACGTTACCACCTTTTCTTGAAACATGACTGGGTCTTGCTGCCCCTCTCTACCTTCACCAACTAATAATAAGTTCACTATTTCCTTATGAAGGCAAGCTTGTTTGGAAAAACGAATTCCCAAGTCGATCATTTCTTCTTTGTAGTATTCGAACTTCCTCCGGTATGGAAGCGGCAGCTCTAATGTCCTTAACGTCTGGCGATCGGCTCGTTTCAATCCCGGAGAATCCTCCCCCACAATGACGGGTTTCCCCAGCACCAACGCTGAAAAAATAATCTCCGCCTTCACTGATCCCTTTAGACCACCGCAGACTCTTGCAGCATTATCCAAATCAATCTCTGGAATGACAATACCATCGTAATCCAAAGGCAGTTCAATCGGTGCCTTGGCGTATTCATCAGCAGCGATGATTTGCTTCGCACCAGTTGACTGAATTTGCTGGATTCCCAGCCATGCTGATGTTTCCCCATCCATAAATAGCAAATCATGATCAATTTCCCTGTTTAATAGATAGATAAGCTGATCGCGATAGAGCTCATGTGCCGAACTGTCACAAAAGATAAATAAGACTTTTTTTCGAGGGTGTCCCTGTTTCAATAATTCGCGGGTAATCCGCTCTACTAGCTGTTGTAATTTATCTTTATCCATCCCGTTCCACCCCTAGAAACGGTGAATATAAGCGGCGATTTTTCCCTAGCACCGCCACATTGTCACCATTCGATAACCCCGCAGCGTTGGCCTCATCCTGATCAATGTGAAAATCCAGGCAATAAGTTTCCTTGACCCTTACAACCACGTCCTGAAAAATCACCGCCCTTCCTGATGACCCTAGAATTAACGTATCTCCTTGTTTGATATCAAACCTCCTCGCATCCTCTACTGACAAATGAACATGATTTTTAGCCACGATTAAACCTTCCTGAATGGTCACTGCCCCCGCTGGTCCAACCAACGTAACTCCCGGGGTCCCGTTTATCGAGCCTGACAAACGAACCGGGGGATGAATGCCTAAAGTAAACCCATCAGTACGGGAAATTTCCACCTGTGTTTGCCCGCGGAATGGCCCAAGTATCCGGACATTGCGAATAACTCCCGATGGCCCAACCACAGTCACCGTCTCCCGGGCTGCAAATTGACCTGGCTGCGATAATGGCTTGAACTCCGTCATCCCCTGCTCGTCACCGAACAGAATCTGGAAATGTTTTGCCGTCAAGTGAACATGGCGATTGGATACACCAACAGGTATCGTTACTCGCGTTGCTGCGTCCGCTTCTGAACGACCGGCATGTTGAATCACAATCTTCCGTTCTATTAAAAAATCTTTAGCGGAAGGGGTCAGTTTGTCTCCGTCTTGCAGAAGAAACTCCTTTCCCAGTTTTTGTTGCACCATTAAATGCCTCAGGATTTTTTCCGTAATCAGCGCCATCTAACACTAGCCTTCCAATTTAGGCAGTATCAGCTCGATATCGGAATGCGGCCGTGGAATGACGTGGACTGAAATCAGTTCCCCGACGTTTGACGCTGCTGCTGCCCCTGCATCTGTCGCCGCTTTAACAGCCCCAACATCACCGCGCACCATCACTGTAACTAGCCCGCCGCCGACCTGAACCTTGCCAACGAGTCTGACATCGGCCGCTTTCACCATCGCATCGGCTGCTTCTACCGCCCCGACTAAGCCTTTCGTTTCAATCATGCCTAATGCAGACATTTCTCTTCCCATACCGATAACCTCCTAGATTACTTGTTTATTTGACTGATGACTTTTAAGATAATTTTCGTGATTTCTTCTTCACTAATTTCAAAATTCAATCCTGTTGATAGTTCCACTGGCATTTCAGGTATTTCATGGCTGCCAACCACTTTTTCGTGCTCATCGGACATTTCCCGAACACCAAATGCGACTCGTTTTATATTCATCAGATGCTGCGGCCCGATATTGTCAGTGGTGATATTGTTGCCGAATGTCCCGCACCCAAGTGTCAGCGATGGAAAGATCGCCGTTGTTGCGCCAATTCCCCCAAAGGTCGTTCCTGAATTCACGACAATTCGTCCCGCTTGTTTTTTCAGTGAGAACTCTCGAATCACCTCATCATCCTTGGCATGAATTCCTACTGTATGTCCAAGGCCCCCTGTTTCCAGCAGCCTAACACATTGCTCGGAGCCCTCACGCCAATCCTTTACTGTATAAAGTGCTAAAATTGGAGATAATTTTTCGAGTGAAAATGGGACGGTTTTTCCAACCTCCACCTCTTCTCCAACAAGAATTCTTATATTTTCAGGAACATCAATTCCAGCCAACTCACCCAGTCTTTGCGGCGACCTCCCGACAATCTCAACATTTAAGGACTTATTCTTCAAGATAAGCTTGGCTACTCTATCTTTCTTCTCCGCAGTTAATAGATAAGCCCCGTTTTTCTTTAATTCTTGTAAAAATAGTTCCTTAACACGCTCCTCGACCACAACAGCTTGCTCAGAAGCGCAAATGGTTCCATAATCAAAGGATTTGCTATGAACAATTTGCCTTGCCGCTAGTGCCACATCGGCACTTCTGTGGATAAATACCGGAACGTTTCCCGGTCCAACCCCGTAAGCGGGTTTGCCGGAGCTATACGCAGCCCTTACCATCGCCGGCCCTCCGGTTGCCAATAATAAGTTTGTTAGATTATGAGTCATCAGTTCCTGTATTGCCGCAAGCGTTGGTTGTTCCAAACACTGAATGATAGAATCAGGAGCCCCCGCAGCCACCGCGGCCTCATTAACGACTCTAACTGCTTCCATACAGCAGTTCAATGCAGACGGGTGCGGGCTGAAAACAATCGCATTCCTGGCTTTGACTGCAATCAATGCTTTGAAAATGACGGTTGAGGTCGGATTGGTAGAAGGCAGGATCCCTGCAATCACACCAACAGGTTCAGCAATCTCCCATACCTTTCTTTGATCGTCCCCCGCAACAATCCCCACCGTTTTCAAATCCTTAATTGCTTCATACACCTGCTTAGCGGCAAATAAATTCTTAGTCACCTTATCCTTTACATTTCCAAATCCTGTTTCTTCAACAGCCATTTGAGCGAGCCTTCCCGCTGAATCGGCCGCTGCATCACACATCCTTTTTACAATCCCGTCAATCTCTTCTTGCGAAAAGGATGCTAAAGTTTTTTGTGCTTTAGAAGCCTCCCGTAATCTATCACGGACTTCCTGAATGGATTGTAAATCCTGATCAAGTTTCATGACCTTCACCTACAACTTTTAACATCAGTTCAATTAGCTCCGCCTTCTTCAATTTGTAGAACTCCCTCCCCTTCACCGGGAAGCCTTCCATCTCTCTGGCTAATTTTTGCAGTTCAACCATCGTCATCTTTTGAAAAATTTCCCCTTTACCATGTGTCGGTACTTGAAAAAAGTCTAATAGCTTAAAAATCGTTTCGGCAGGTTTGGCAATCACTTTTGAAGTACGGTAGCCGCCAAGCATTTGTGCTATTCTCACCCCGCTGTCGACCGCTGCCTTTACACTAGCCACATCACCAATCATGTAACCTGTAACAATACCAGCATCCGCTTTTTCATACTTAATGACCTTTACATTCGCAGCCTTTACTGCTTCATCCAGCGCCGGAATCAGCGATGTCAATCCAATTGTTTCAATCATTCCGAGGGCATAGGTTTTCATCTATTTGCCTTCCCTTCTAAAACGAACTATGGGGAGAAAGCGCGATTTTTTGTATCGTATCCGCAAACGCTTCTGCGGCGGCCTTACAGGAGGATTGGCTGCCGGTTAACAAGCCGCCGCCAAAGTTGGTTTCCGTCGGCGGACCGTAAAACACACAAAGCTTTACATTGGCCGCCTTCAATGCCGCATCCAAACCGACCATCGCCTCAAGCGGAGGGGCAATCAAATAGGCAAGCGGCTCCCCCGGGTTGATCCCCGCCATTTTTGATAAAAACGTTCCTGTCCGTGAAACAGTGTGAGCAAAGTAAGCGTGCTCCCCCGCCTCGTCAACAGCATAAAACGACGGTCCTTCGTTAATCATCCGAACCGCAACCTCCAGTCCACTTTTCACTTCCGATGGCGTCGCTCCCCCTAAAATCCCCAGGAATTCCCCCGATAACGGTCCCGAGGCATGGGCAGCCCCCCCATAAAAGGACTTGGCGTAGATTACTTCAACTACGGCCATTTTTGTAGCTTCGTCCAATGCGGTATAGCCGACATCATCACTGGTGCTTGTCACCAATGCGAGACTTTTAATATGGCCCGGAATCTGCAGGAATTCTCTCAAACCATCGTCTACATTGGGAATAACTTGACTTGCCAAGGCCAGACCAGGAAGTCTTTTTAAAACCATCTGTTCACCTCCCAAAAGACAAAAAGGTGCCCTGATACAGACTTAAACTGCATCGAAGGCACCATTGCCGAAATCTATTCACTTTTTTAGGTTACTAACATCCTATTTCTCTCAATTTATTTTATGCAGAAAAATCAGAATTTTAAAGGATTTCTCCAGCAAGCGCAGAATGATAATTTTAAAGAATAGAAAAGGGTGGTTTAACATGATGAATGATTATCGTTTTTCTCATCGGCTTAAGGTCCGATACTCCGAAATCGATGGGCAAAAAATTGTATTTAATGCTCATTATATGACTTATATAGATGTGGCAGTTACAGAATACTTTCAAGAAGGTCTAAAACTGGACTTTGAAGGTGAAGACTTTGATTTTGTGTTGGCGAAATCTACCTTGGAATATAAAAATTCAGCACGGTTAAATGACTGGTTAAATATATGGTGCAAAATGACCAAAATCGGCACTACTAGTATGACAATGAATTTCCTTATAACTAGGGAAGGTGAGGAGGATCCTATTTTACTGGCAGAAGTTATCTATGTCAGTTACGATCCACATACAAAAACAACTCGTCCTGTACCGCAATCGATTCGCAAACGAATTGAAGCTTTTGAGAACGGACAATTGGTTAATTAAGAGCGAGCAGATTAAAAAAGCGGCAGATTTCAACTCTGCCGCTGATTCCTTGTCTCTAATTATTTACCTTTAAAAATATCCGATTGGGTGAAAGGAAATAAAGTCCTTGGTGGTTAACGGTCTCACCCGTCATTTCCTCCCATGCCTGCCGATAAAACTCAAGCTGACTTTGGTAAAAATCCTGCAGCTTTTGATAGTCCTCTTCCTGTTTGGCACGGTCAGTTTTATAGTCAATGATGGTCCAGACGCCATTCTTTTTATAAATAAGATCGATGACACCTTTAACAAAGATTGGATGTTTATCATCCGGTTTCGTCGTGATAAGTGAATAAAGCTTGCTTCCATGTTCCGCTTTCAATGTAAAGGGAACCTCCGTCATCACGTCTTCCGCCGTCTGCAATTCGTCCCATAGCGAAGAAGCTTTAAGGTTCTTTAGATAGGAAAGAACTTCAGCTGCTTTTTCCTGTGGCAGCCCAACTTTATCTAAGGCGATTTTTATATAATCCGAAACGTCATAACCTTGGACAGCTTTTTCAAAAACATCATGAATCAGCGTGCCCCAATCCTTGCCGCCGCCGGACTCCCGTTCAATCACAAGCTCAGAGTAATCCTTGTCTTTTGTCGGCGTCCAATGATCGTACGTCTTCTCTTTACTTTGATCCAGCCAGGCAAGTTTGCTAACCGTTTTAGCTTGGTAGTCACTGAAAGTAACTACCAGTGAATCAGGCTTCGTCCCCCAACCTTCAAGCACAGGAATCTCCAACTCCTCGATATTTTCCATACCAAATAGAATTTCCCACGGATTTTTCTTATTGTTACCGCTGGAACTGATTATGAGAGCCTTCTCAGCGCGGGTTGCTGCCACATAAACAATCCGCAGCTCTTCTTCTGTTAAATACAATAATTCCTCAGCCTTATACGATGTCCATTGGAGCGGTACCGCTATTTCACGGGATTGAAAGCCGTTATCCACCGAAAAGGTAAAGTACCCTTTGGATGAGTGATCCTCCCGCTTAATATGTTGATTTAGGAAGGATTCCGGATTGACTGACTTTGCTGGATGGGCCAGAAAGACAATCGGTGCCTCAAGTCCCTTCGCCTTGTGAATGTTCATGATTCTGACGGCATCGGCCTCTTCTTCCATATTTGCCGCGACTGTTTTTTCAAAAATCTGTTCCGTCAGGGTCTCAATCATTTGTTTATAAGAGGTGTTTCCAACTGCTTCCTGTTTCCGTAATGCCTCGATAATCTGCAAGAGGCTCTTATACGTCCGTTTGTTGCGGCCGTTTTTTAATAATAGCGGATAAAAGCCAACATCCTCCATTATTTTTTCAATCGCAGCAGTCGGTGGCAGATTACGAATCAGTTTTTGATAGGATTGCAATTTGCCTAATGCCAGTTCAAATTTTGCTATGACAGCTGGTGCCAATCCATCAGGGACTTGCGCAAACAATGAAATACGGCCCTTCTGCTGTTTCCATTGATACAGATCATTATCGCTGATGCCAAAGAAAATTCCGCGCAATACCGCAACAAAAGCTAGTTCATCGGTCGGGTCAAGGAACGATTTTAATAGAATCCATAGATCTTGGAACTCCCTCGTTTCGCCGAGGATGACCTCACCACTGATGCTGACCGGAATTCCCGCATCCTCAATCATTCGTGCATAAGTGGCAACTCCATCATTATAACGTGTCAGCACCATAAAATCCTTGGCCCTATGTCCCTGCTCCATTAGATTACGAATGGTCAGGGCGATGTTTTCCGCATCCTTCAGTATCACTTCATCTTTCTTTTTGTAATCTGCAGGTACACTTAGGCGTTTAACACCGGAAAACCCTATCCCCTCATCCTCGTGATACGAAATTAACGGACGATAGGCAGCTTGATAGATTGTTTCCACCTCAGGCAAATGATTTTTGAAAACTGGATTTAATTCTGTTGTCACTGAATCAAGAGTACGAAAATTCATCGTCAGCTGCAGCACCTCCCCGCCGTGTTCCCCAATTAGCTGTTTCACACGGTTATACGTATCGATATCAGCACGGCGGAACCGATAAATGGCCTGTTTCGGGTCACCGACCACAAACAGGGAACCCGGTCTTGGCTTGCAGTGTGTCCAGTTTTTCTCCTTCAAATCTTCACCGGTGAGGAAAAACATGATCTCGGCTTGGATTGGATCGGTGTCCTGAAATTCATCTACCAGTAAAAAGCGATATTTGTCTTGGAAGTACCCCCGGACCTCGGCGTTCTCTTTTAACAATTTGGCAGTATGCATCATCAAATCCTGAAAGTTTAACAGCGACCGTTCCTTTTTTAGCCCCTCATAGGTTTGTACCCCATCCTTTAAGAAGGCAATAATCCTTGGGTGACAATATTCCTTCCATGCTTGGATGAGCGGCTTAATTTTGACTTCAAATTCCGAAACGATTTTTCCCTCGTAGAACTTAGCATCTTCCTTTGAAAGCCAGCGGTTATATGTCGGCTTCAGATTCTTATCAAATAAAGTAAGGATACTAATGATATTCTTATCCTTAGCGGCATCGATAAATCTCTCCTTTTGAACAGCAGTTACAATCACCTTTTGCAGGGAATCGTAGCCCTTTTCCGGCTCTTGGTCCGGTACAGCTTTTCTTGCCTCTTTAATCAGATTCATAAACGAATGATACTCTGCCTGAAGGTCAGGCTTCGCAACATGTTGTTCTGTGACCCATTCAACATCAGCATATTCCTTTAGGTTCTTTAGCCATGGGAACAGCTGATCAATCGCGATTCCTAAATCCTCAATCATTCTTATTTGGCTGGGGTCCAGATCCATCACGTTCTGTAAATGCAGCTGCCAGGCTTCTTCCAGAATATCATTATCACCAGATTCTTCCAGTTCTTTAAACGATAAATCAAGGTCAGCTTCAATCGGGCGTTCACGAAGAAGCTTGGCACAAAAGGAATGCACTGTCCCTAAGAAGCATCGTTCGATATTTTGCAATGCCTCACCCAAACGAAATTGGGCATCAAGGTCGGTTTCCTGCTTCCATGCTTCTTCCAATTTCGCCTGGAAGCGAACCTTCAATTCATCTGCCGCCTTTCTGGTAAAGGTAATCGCGACAATCTGCTGAATTTGTGCTGTTCCTGTATAAATGAGGTTTACCATCCGGTCGACCAG
Organism: Neobacillus sp. B24; assembly: GCF_055381825.1. Classification (NCBI taxonomy): domain Bacteria; kingdom Bacillati; phylum Bacillota; class Bacilli; order Caryophanales; family Bacillaceae; genus Neobacillus; species Neobacillus sp. B24. The sequence continues at coordinate 3,554,492 of NZ_AP035777.1, forward strand.
GCTCGTCGTTTTTCCGGAACCGGCACCGGCTTCGACCAAAAAGTTCGTGCCAAGCACATGTTTAATCTTATCGCGATCATCTTGGTCGATAATGTTCTTAGTCATAAGCCCGAACCCCCTTTAACTTTTGATTAGACTGTTTTTGCGCAAGGATATCTTTGTCATAAAAATTCCGGCGGCAGACAAGCTTAAATTCACAATACCTGCAATCAGCTTCATCATCCGTCATTTCAAACTTTCCGTGTTTAATGATATCAATCAGCTGCTCCAGTATGGAAAGGCCGTTTGTTCTAAGCACAGCATCCTGCTTGCGGACAAATCGCTCCGCCATCCCTTTCACTGTCGGAAAATAATAAGAGCTTTCTTCCACGGCACCCTCTCCCAACCCAAGGTGCTGTTCGATCGCCAGCGCATACACCAAATGCTGGAGCTGGCGGCCGCCTTTAAAGGCACCGTTTTTGGCATATCCGTAGGAACTTCCGGTTTTATAGTCGATAATGTGGTATTTTCCATCTAGCGATTGGTCGACACGGTCAATGATTCCTGAAAGCTTAAATTCTCCGGATGGAAGCTTGATTACCGCAGGCTCCTTCCCTCCGATACCAAAGGAGTACTCAAACTCAAGGGCATCGTAGGTTTCGCTGTGGCCTTCTTCTTCCTTCAGAAAAATTCGGCAGCATTCTAAAATATCATCCAATTCCCTTAAGTAAACCCGTTCATTCGGCGGCGGCAGCACCTCTTTTTGCCTCTCCGTTAGTTCTGTGGCCAGTGCCAAAAGCTTGTCCAAATGAATGGCAAACACAGGCTTGGCATTTTCAGCTTTCAACCTCTTGTAAAATGTCTCAAAAATACTATGCAGCAGACTCCCCCTGCTTGCAGGGTCAAGCCATTTATTTGCATCAAAGGCAATATCCTCGATTGGCTTAATTCGCAAAACTTCTTTTAAAAAATAAGAATACGGACACTTCGCCAGTGTTTCTAGTTTACCGGCGCTTAGTGTTTTTTCGTGATTCAGACGCGGGTCATAATCAGCAGCATCTATATCCACCAAACCCTCAAACTGTGAATAATTGTTTCCATAGCGAGCATTTTCTGCAGTGATTCCATTTTTCACATTTTCAAAATGGTCGAGAACCCCATTCGAGATGACGACCGGAATATCGCTGGTTAACTTTTCATTCCAATAGTCCTTATCATCAAAAATATCCTCTGCAATGATCGTCGTTGGCAGGGATGTTAATGCTTTAAAGTCCGCATCGTGGTTCCCGGTCATGAGGCGGTAGCATTGCAGAACAACAAACGCCGGATTGATCACCCGATTATCATTAATGTCAAAATCACAATAGCTTACCATTACCTTTCCGGAGGACTGAGCCAAAACCTGCAGCAATGTGTAAAGGTTTTCCTGACCTTTGGTACTTAGCAAAGGCAGACTGCTGTTAAGCTTTACTCGTTCCGTATCAAGCAGCAATGGGTCCTCACTAGCATTACCGGGAAACTTCTTGTTATCCAGCCCGACAATAAAGACATTTCGGCGGATATTGTAAACCCCTCGTTTATAGGAGGATACATGAAGATGTCCAGGCTTAGGCCGCGATTGATTCACCATAATCGAGAGTAGCAAATCCTTTACTTTTTCAACCACGTCATAGCTGGATAGCGCTTCATCCGCATACGGAATGATTTTCTCAATTTCCTCGAGGATGGCAGTTTTGGCGATTTCATCAAAGGCAGAACTTGTCCTGCTATGGTTCTTCAAGATAAAAGCAATCCCAGTTAGTAAGTGTTTGTAGTTCATGGTTACAGCAAAGTTCGGCAATTCTTTAAATAGTCCCGAAAACCACTGTTTTAACCATGAAAGGTCACTTAGCTTCGTTTCATAGAAAGCATCTTCAGCATTTAAAGCTTCAATTGCGCTAGTAAGAACATTCAAATAACGTTCCTGGGACCAGCCAATCTGTAAATCACGCAACACCTTGGCAATTCTCGATTTGGACGGGGCCTTATCATCAAACTCCAGCAGCCCTTCATTGATTATATCAATCAGTCCTTGGACACTGTAATTGGCCTGGGTCCAGGCAAGCAACCCGGAGACCAGCCGGCCTGGGCGGCTGAAGGACACTGGAAGCCCCTCACCAAAAGTGACTGGGATGGTCATTTTTTGAGATAAATGATAAAAAAGAGTGACATAGGAATTAGCATTGGTATAATAGATGACATTTTCATCGAGCAGCAATTTTTCTTCTTTGATCTTATCGAGTATTTGCTTAACCTCGAGCTCTTCTGTTTTAGCTGAAACAATGGTCAAGTCAGCTTCTCCTCTTGCCTGGTCCTGCTGATAAAGATAGCTGAGCGGTACACCCTCTCCAAAGCTGATTGAACCTAGGCTTGTCCTTTCTGGGATACTCACACCAAAAACAGGAGCCAATGGAAGCTTCAATCTGTTTTCTGGCAAGATTTTTTCAAGAAATTGTTCTTCCAATTGAGAAAGAGTAAGGTTTGACTGTAAAATATACACCTTATTTTCATCGTTCGAGGCTGGAACCAGCGCTTTTCTTATGAGACTGGCCTTATCGTCAAATCCATTGGCTTGAATCATAGCCTCGTAGCCTGCCAATATTTCAGCCATATCGTCTCCCTTTTCCGGCGTGATAAAGGCTTCCCTACTAAGGCTATCTACTGTATAACCCGCGAGCCTTAATGTTTGGACCGTAGAAAAAACCTTATTACTAAACGAAGGGGTAACCTCCATGCCTGAAAAGTATTGGAGTCTCCCCTGCTCCTTCAGTTGGTTTAGCAAGGTGTAAGTGAACTGAACACCAACCGAGTGGTCTAAAATATCCAACGACTGGTTAGAATTCAATTCCACTAGATTCTTTGCTAGATCCATAACCGTTTGATACTTAAGATTTATTGCCCGATGACCTGCTTTAACAAAGGCTTCGTTTATTTGTTCACCAATATTATGGGAATCAACAATCACGATTTTCTCTTTAAATGGGTATCTAAAACAAATTTGATTTAATTCTTTCACTAAGCTATCCATCCAACCACTCCTATCGTGTTCCCGGATCAGTTCTTTTATTTCATTATCTCATATTTTCTTCCAGCAGAATCGCCGTTTTTGGCAAAACTAAAAAGGAGATAGGCTCATGCCTAATTCTCCTGATAAATTTGCGACATCCTTTGGATTTCGTTCTTCATCTCTTCCACCAAGTCCTCTGGCTCTAATACTTTCACATCGCTTCCCCAATTAAGCAGCCAGCGAATCAATCCTTCGCTCCGATTCGCTTTTACCCTTAGCTGTCCATATTCGTCGTCGAGTTTTTTCATATTGGCACCTAGGCCAAAGTAATCAATCATCACATTGACGAGGGAATGTTTAAACTTTAGGGTAATCCATTCTTCAGTCCCCGCGTACATGTTAAAGGATTTATTGATGTAATCGGAGATATTAATATCAGCTTTCAAAAAAGAATCCTCGGTACATTCCACATTGCGCATCCGGTCCACCCGAAAGTGACGGAACTTCTTTTCCCCGGTCAGGATGCCTATTAAATAATAGTAATCATTTTTCCAAATAAGTGCATAGGGACTTACCTCATAGTATTCGCCAGTACGGTTTAACACAAATTCCTTGTCAATATTGTATTTGCCATATTGGAAGTTAATCTTCCGGCTTTCGGTAATCGCGGTATTGATTTGATCAATCTCATAGCGCAGCTGTTGATAGGTGCTGCGGATGGAACTTTCGTAATGGGTTGGGTTCGGCAGCATGGCGGCGAGATGCGTGCTCGTTAAGCCCTTTACTTTTTCAATTAACCTCTCTGCCTCTTTTTTGGTGATAAACCTGGCAGACAGGATGGCATTGATTAATAGACGCAATTCATATTGTTCAAACTGTTTATTTTTGTGGCTGTAATACTTCTTTCCGGCTGCTCTTCTGGTAACAAAAATTTCGAAGTTTTGATTGGTTAAATCTTCAATATCCCGCAGTATTGCCCGCTGGTCGACTTCATAATCCCTGCCGAATTCCTTTTTTAATGCTTCAATGATCTGCTCCATTCCAAGCTCATTGGTCTCATCTGTTTCAGCAAAAAGGATTTCTCTTAATTTAAGGAGGCGCTCTCCTCCGGAACGTTTAGCCATTTCCTTCACCCTATATTAAAAAATTGATTCATAACAGTTATTTTCTATTATGTTTTGTATTTATCCTTCATTTTTTTTAAAAGAACATATATTTTAAAAATGCGGATATAATAACGACGATTAACATTGAAGGGATGGGATGTTTGATGTCATTAGAATGGTTTGACCGAGTTAGTAGTGAGTTACAGGATCATCTTGAATCGATTTGTGAAGAATATGATCAGGTTGGACACATGAAGATTGAAAGAGCTGCCAAGCATCCTAGAATTGAATTTTTCGTGGAGACAGCAGATGTCGATACTGAGGAAGTAGACCGGGATTACTTTTGCACCTTGTTCTTTGACCCTCAGAATGAAGAGTTTTATGTTGACAGTTTTGATGCTGACAGCGGGCACACTGCTAAGATTATCCTTTCTGATATTGAAGAAATTATCGACGAAGTCCACGAAAGCCTTCATGATTATATGAACGACGATGACCACTATACCGATGATGGCGTTTACCTGCAGTTTGATGTGGATTGTGATGATGAGGATTTAATAGAAGAGGAAGATGAATATTACGAAGGTGAACAAGCCGACAGCGATGATATTTTTCAAGAAATTGAAGTTGAGTGGTCGACTCCGGAAGTCACAGCCTTTAAGCATGAGGATGAAGTGGAGGTCACCTATCAGTTTGGTGTTGTAGAGGAAACGGGCGATGGTGTCCTGAAGCGCGTAAATCGAATTTGGACAACAGACGATGAACTGATTAAGGACGAATCCCATTTTATTTTCAGCAAAGAAGAAGCAAGCACAATTATCGCCATGATTGCCAGTCATATGGATCAACTCAGCGACTTTGATTTTGAATAAGTGGAAAAGGAGCATGCCTTGGTATGCTCCTTCTTGATTTAATCCATCGTATAATCGATTTGAATAAGATCCCAAGGTGTAATGATGCCAAGCGGCCTTTCATCGGCACGGCCATTCTCAGTAATAATGACCGCCTCTAATTTGGATTTCTTTTTATGGGCTCTTTCAAAAATATTTTCTACATCGAAGATATTAATCTCCTTTGAGATAAAGTCGACTCGATAATTTTTTTCATAGCCCATGATATCGCCAACCTTGATATCTGACAGGTTTACGATGCTGTTCTCCATATTTTGGGCCATCCATTTCACAATGGAACCCGCAGTTAACAAACCTTGGCATGTTTTGTTCTTGTAAACTGGGAACTTCGAATAGCCGTGGTCTTTGATGGCTGCCGTCACTTTTAAAATGCTGTCGTTGTAATCAAAGTGAACAACATTTTTTGTGGCAATGGTTAGGGCATAGTTTGGCTGGCTTAGGATATTGGCAATTTTCTCTATATGATTGACAACTTTTGCATTAGGCTCAGCAATATAAAACCCGACCTCCATCTTTTCATGGACAATCGCATTTCTCAGTCTGGCATATTGCTCCAAGTCCTTCTTGAATGTCTCTATTACCTGGTACTTCTTCGCGCCGACCTTTACGAGTACGACAAATCTTTCATCATTGATTTGAACAATGTCCCTTAAGGCATCATGTACCTGGTTATAGGCCACTTCAAACCTTTCTGAAAGTTGTAGTGAATTTTTATTTCCCGCCTTCATATCTATTCTCCCATTTATTTGCTAGTATCTTTCTCTATTATATATTGATTTATTAGGTAAAAAGCAATAAAAAAACTAGCAGCCCTCGCCCCACTTTTTCTTTAACATCTCAATCTCCCTCAGATGGCTTATTCCTTCATCGTCCGGAGTTTCAAGTATTAGCGGAATTCCATTTAAAATGGGGGATGTGACAAGGCTTTTTAAATCTTCATCGTTAATCAATCCATTATTGCTGAAAATGTTGGCGTGGCGATCCTTTTTAGAGCCTGCCGGGTATTTGGAGTTGTTTAAATGGATTACCTTTAAATCCTCGAAATAATCCAGTTCCTTTCCTTTTTCGAAAAATAGCTCTGTACGATCGCCGGACCATAACCCGCTGGCAAACGCGTGGCAGGTGTCGAGGCAGAAACCAATTTTCTCGGGATACTCACATAAATTGCGAATTTGGACCAGTTCCTCTAGTGTTGTTCCAAGCGCCCCTTTTGTTCCTGCATTATTTTCTATCAGCAATAAACTGCCCCCGTCCCATTGACTCAAGACACTGTTTAAAATGTGCAGCATTAAATGATAGCTTGCCAATGGGTCCGTTTTACTGATTTGACTTCCGTAATGCACGACCACTCCTATTGACCCACAAGCGTCGGCAATTTCTAAATCATTGAGTAGTGAAGATATCGTCAGTTCTTCCTTTTCTTTTTCAGGGGTTAGGCTTGTCGAGTAGGGTGTATGGGCAACAGAATGCAGCCCATGCTCTTCACAGTATTCTTTACAGCTTTCTGCTTCTCCTCGGTCGAAATCTTTTACAGTAAGGCTTCTCGGATTTTTCGGAAAATATTGAAAGGCGGATGCCTTATTGGCAACCGCCCGTTTTGCAGCACCTAAGTAACCGTTTCTAATGCTTACATGACTGCCAAAAATCATTTTCGTTCACCGTCCTCATTCATATCTATAGCGTTAGCGGAATGAAAAAAACTATTCAGGACCCCTCTGCTAGTCATGCTTAGCTATAATCGAAACGATTTTGTCCTCGACTTTTTTACCCTGATCTTCATCCAAAAGATTATTTAATAGTATCGAGAAGATTAAGGATTCTCCGCTTTTTGTCGTAACATACCCTGATAACGAACTGACTGTGGTGAGGGTTCCTGTTTTTGCTTTGACCTTTCCTGCAACATCAGCCGTTTTCATCCGATATCGTAACGAGCCGCCTGTCATTTTTTCCGGTGCCCCGCTGACTGGAAGAGAATTTAAGTAGGAAGGAAACCATTTTTCCTTTTGGACCGCAAATAATAACTGGGAAATCTGGTTTGCCGGAATACTGGTGACATGAGAGACGCCGGAGCCGTCGCGAAGGACCAAAGTTTGTGTATTAACACCGAACTTAGCCACTTCCGTATTGAGCACTTCCAAGCCCTTTTCCCAGCTGCCATCCCCTTTCATTACTTTCCCCATTTCCTTTACTAGTACTTCGGCATGTACATTGTTACTTAGTTTCATAAACGGCACAACCAGCTGTGACAACGGCATAGAGTGATGGGTCGTTAAAACCGTTGCGCTGTCAGGCACCGAACCACGTTTCATTTTCCCAGAAACTTTGATCCCGTGTTCTGCCAGTGATTGTTTAAAAAGTGCCAAGGCATAAAGCGTAGGTTCCCAGACACCAACCCATTCTTTTTTCGACTTTGCATTTACTGGTAAGTTGCCATCTACTACGATGGTGTTTTTTGCGTGTTTGCGTTGAATGGTGAGATCCTTTTTATCTTTTGCTCCAGCTGTTACCCCATGATTAATGACTTTTACATAGCTGGTTTTTGGCATTAATTCTACCTTTAGCTTATCGCCCTGTTTTTCACCGGGCTTGACCACAACTTCGACAGCTCCCGCATCATAGTCTATTGTTGGTGCTGCGGATAAGGCGGAAATTTGGGCCCCAAAATACGTCGTTTCATCGCTCCAAGGCAAATCAAGTGAATAGCGGATATCATCATACCAAAAGTCATCACCAATTAAATTTCCTTTTACCCTTTTGATGCCTTGCTTCTGAAGTTGAGCCGCCAGTTTATCAAAATCTGATTTTAATAGCGTTGGATCACCTTTTCCTTTCAAATAAAGATTCCCTTGCACTGTTTTCTTTTTCACAGGACCGTCCGCATGAACTTCTGTTGTAAATATATAACTCTCGCCTAAAACATTTAGGGCCGCAGCAGCCGTCAATAGCTTCATATTGGAGGCCGGCCGCAGCCGGACATCACCATTATGCTGATAAATGATATGGCCGTCTGCGGCAGAGCGAATACTGATGCCAGCGATAGCCCCTTGCACATCTTTAGAGTTATTCAAAATTTGATTGATTTGTTTTTCCATTACGGACTGTTCTGCACTTACTACAGCATTGGGAAATATGTATGGTATGACAGTAAAAAGAGCGATAAAGCTATACAAAACTCTTATAAACAAACAGCATTCCAACCTTTCTTTTTCTTAGAGTTTGTCCAAATCCAGACAAAAATAAGTTAAAGAATGAAAATGGGACAAACACTTTTATTTTTTAATAATAGAAACCGAATCCTTTAAATAGAACCAGTTCTGCGGTGCAGGGAGGCTTATTTGCCAAAAAGTCGTACCTGCTATTTGGTACAGGTCAATCAAGCGATACTTTTCAAGATAACTCCGAATATCTTCAAACCAGGTAATATGTTTGACCTTTCCTTGCCAATAGTTGTACCAAGGTGATTGCGCGGATAGATCGAAGTGAATGATGGTGCCTTTCGAAATGGCTTGATTTTGAGCAGCCAGTACGGACAATCCAGTAGTAGTATTAAGCCCAACTACTTTATCATATCCATATAAAGCCATGGCCATTTGCATTTTTTGCCGCGGAATTTGTGTAAGGGAATATTGGATAACACTTTCCACCCAAGTAATTGGCGCTATTGGGTCCGGAGGTCCGCCAGGGTAACCATAATCAATCGTCATGACGGCGACGATATCTGCCGCGCTCCCGATGGCTTTGTAATCGTATGCGCCGATAATCGGATTGGTGGGGATATCCTCTGTTTTCGCATGAACATTTACATGTAGAATCAAGTTTCCTAATTCCGTTTTTAAATCATTTAAAAATACAACAAAATCTTGGCGCCTTGGTGGTGGAATAAATTCAAAATCTATACTCACGCCTGCAAAGCCCCTTTGTTTGGTGAGGTTGGCAATACTGACTGCCAAGTTTCGCCGGAAGGTCGGATTTGCCAGCACATTGCCGACTAGTTCTGGACTAAACTTTCCGTTTACAAAATTGCGAATCATCAATAAAGGGGCGATGTTTAATTGTTTGCTTCGGGCAACCAGTTCTGTATCCTCTATTTCATTATAGGCAAAGCCCTCTTCGGTAAATGAGTAGGCAACAATGGATAAAAAGGTCAATTGAGCAGCTATCGATTCCAATATGGCCGGAACACTGCCATCAGTAGGAGGTATAATAAAGCCAAGGGTATTTATTTGTAATTTAAGCGGTGTTGGAATGTTCAGGATTTGTCCAATGGTGAGGCTGTTAGGATTAATACCGGGGTTTGCAGCAAGTATGGCTGAGGAAGAAGTTTGAAACTGCTGGGCAATTTGCCAAATTTGGTCACCGGCTTTAATTCGATACGGTCGTATTCGCTGGGTAGTATCAGGCAGATAAAGAGCGAGCCCTGGGATTACAGCTGCAGAATTCAGTCCATTCAAAGTGATAATCGTTTGGATTGGAACACCAGTCTGATTGGAAATCTCCCATAGATTTTCTCCAGGAAGCACCACATGTATAGCCATATAACCCCTCCTTTTTTACCATCATATGGGCATATGGTTAGAATATACATATCTAAAAAACAATTAATTAAGGCTCCGATCACGGAGCCCATTAAATACCTTATTCATCTCCCCAATATTTCTTGAACCGAGTCCGATAGCAGGCATCACAGGTCGGAAACGGGTGGTCCCATGGAAGATTTTTTCCGCAGTTTTTGCACCTTTTTACAAATTTCTTAATATCGGTTTTCAGCCGGTCCTGGACCTTATCGCTGATTTCCTCTCGCAGCCGCTCCCAATAAATGGCTTCTGTCCCCTGCCCCAACCGATATAAAAACAACAGATGCAGCCCAATCGCTTTATAGGTTAGTTCTAGATCCTCAAGGCTCCGTTCCTTCACAATCGGTTCAGGCAGTTCCTGTCCCCCAATAACCGCATACATCGTATCTTCCCATTGCTGGATTAGCGCCTGTTCATTTTTTGAAAATGGCAGATGCAAGAACCCATACAAATCAGTCAGTGCAAGCCGTGCTTCGATTTCCGTTCCGGCAATTTTTTTATAAAGCGAACGTTCCTCTGATAGGGACGCTTTCTTCGTGCCTTTGGGACTTTCAAACTTCTCCCACAGTTCAAAAAAAGTACCCAAGTCATGGTAATACCGTTGAAACCGTTCAAAAACAGAATTGGTCGGAGCAATCGCAAACGTTTGAACAGGACGATCCTCCTGCATCAATAAACTCTTCATCTTCTTAATATCATTCGTAAACGCTACCTTGCCGACATCATAAATTCCCTTCCGTCCGGCACGGCCGGCAATTTGCTTCACCTCCTGTGAGGTTAACAGGCGCCTTCTCGTACCATCAAATTTCTCGTTTTCCAAAAACACGATTCGCCGGATTGGCAAATTCAAGCCCATCCCGATTGCATCTGTGGCAACAATGACCTTTGTTTTGCCTTCATTAAACTGCTGGATTTGCTTCTTTCTTGTTTCCGGGGGCATACTACCGTAAATCATGCTGGCGGAGTGACCATCATTTTGCAGCCGGGAAGCCATTTCCAGCACCCGCCTGCGCGAAAAGCAAATCAGTGCATCTCCCTTTTTTACATGTTTGATATCAAACTTCCTCGACTCTACCTCAAGCGGAGTATCACGGGTATACTCGTTCACCTCAATATCCGCATTACCCAAAAGCTCGAGCAGCATTTCCTTTGAATTCCGGCTGCCAATGATATGAACTTCTTCGGCATTCGCTTTCGTAATAGCCTTATACCATGAAAAGCCACGGTCTTTGTCGGTAATCATCTGTGCCTCATCAATGACAACGACTTCATAATATTCTTTCTCATGGAACATCTCGACGGTACAGGAAATATGACTGGCACCCTGAACAATCTTTTCCTCTTCACCCGTTTTCAACGAACAAGGCGTACCTTCAGCATTCAACTTGTCATACACCTCTAGGGCGAGCAGCCTTAATGGGGCCAAATAAATCCCGCTGTCAGCCTGTTTCATTCTTTCAAGCGAGTGAAAGGTTTTTCCTGTATTGGTTTCACCAATATGAAGCACATAACTAATCTTTCGTTTGAAAGAAGGGTCGTACTCCTGGCCGAAAATTTCCTGCATGATTCGCTCTTCTTCGGCTTTTTTTCGCTCCAGTTCTGCCAATTCTTCGGCCACTTTTCTTTCTCGTTCCCGTAAATCCCTTTCAAAAATCTCACGATGGGCAGCTTCATCAAACGGAACATCGACCAGTTTTAATAAATCGTCAACATATTCTTCTTGAATATCCTCGATAAAATAACCAACTAAATCATACAATAGCTCGCCAATACTCCCTTTTACAAAAGAAGGCGAGATCTCTTCATGAAAGGTTTCAAAAAATTCACCTGCTGCTTTCCCAGGCAGTTCCTTCAGGACCATTTCGGGAATCAATTCTGATATGTAATCGTATATTAAGCTTTCATAAACATAATAATAGGTCTCATATTCGTATAAATGGCGGCCCCAATTTGGAATTTGATGTATATCACCCGTCAGTTCTTCTAAAAAATCCGCCACCGAAACATAGGAAGAAGGATTAAATGCCCCTTCTTTAACGAGTTTTTCCTCCAATGCGGCCGGATCCACTGTTTGATATTTTATTTGATTTTCAAGGTCTGCTGCCAATTGCTTAGCTACAAATTGGCGGACATATAGATAATACAGTTCATATTTTTCTTCAATGATACCTGCTGCTGCCTCTTCAATTTCAGCACTGATAGCAGCTTGTTTCTCTTCTTTCTCTTTTTGTTGTTCCCTTTGAACAAAGTTCTCCTTCGCCTGCTGATACAGGGTTGTCCATTTTTCCTCCTGACCTTCAAAGGTTTCCCGAACCCAGGACATGACATCAAATGGCTGGTACAATCTCATCTCATCGCGAAATAGTTTATTAATTAACTTACGGTCAACACCATGAACCTCATAGTCCCGCTCACTTAAAAATTGCTTTTTTTCATTCCTTGGCACATCATTGGTCGATTTATTCAGCCATACATTAATCCAGATTTGCTCAATATAATGACTGCGATCTATCAGGTATTGTTCAAAAGTTGGCACTGACTCCTTATATTCCAAATACCGGTCAATATCATGATAGATTTTCATTTTGGTTTGTTCAATGGCCTGAGGGTAGATGACAGCAAGTTTACTCATTTATTTTCCTCCAAAAAACCCTTTGAGAATCCTATTCGAATGCAATCTAAATTATCCCATTAATCCCAACATCCAACAAGAGTTGCTTATATATTATGCAGATCACAATACTTGTCCACTAAATCCTCAATCTGGTCCATCTCGGGATACTTCCCCGCAAATTGAAACTTGATTTCTTCGATGAATTCATTCCTATTGTAAACGTGGATGGCTCCATTCTGCCCAATCACACTAAACTCCGGTACAAAGCGAAATCCGCTGCGTTCTATTGCTCCCATCATGAACAACCCCTTTTTTGTTTTATTATTAGCAGAAAACTAAACAACTAATCCAAAGCAAAAAAGGACGGTACCAAAACGGTACCGTCCTATAAAAACTTATGCAGTTGTAAACACTTCCTCTTTGTTCAGCTCATGGCGAATCGTCGCTTGAGCAGCAGCCAAACGCGCAAGCGGTACACGATATGGCGAGCAGCTGACATAATCCAATCCTGTGCGGTAGCAGAAATCAATTGAATTCTTTTCGCCGCCATGCTCACCACAAATACCTGTCTTCAAGGACGGTTTGGTAGAACGGCCCAGCTTCACGCCTGTTTCCACTAATTTACCCACACCGTCTTGATCAAGTACAGCAAACGGATTTTCAGGCAAGACTTTGTTTTCGATGTAAGCCTGCAGGAATTTTCCTTCTGCATCATCACGGCTGTAGCCGAAAGTTGTTTGGGTTAAGTCATTCGTTCCAAATGAGAAGAAGTCGGCTTCTTCTGCAATTTGGTCAGCGGTTAAGGCGGCACGTGGAATTTCAATCATCGTTCCAATGGTATACTCGAAGCTTCTGCCTGTTTCCTCTTGGACAAGAAGGGCAGAATCAATGACCAACTGGCGCATTTGCTTGAGCTCATTGACATGACCAACAAGTGGAATCATGATTTCCGGCTTAACTTCCATACCCTTTTCAGCCACCTTTGCGGCAGCATAGAAGATTGCTTTTGCCTGCATTTCATAAATTTCCGGATAAATCATTCCTAAACGGCAGCCGCGGTGGCCTAGCATCGGGTTGAACTCATCTAATTGGCGAACCTTTTTCAGCAATAATTCTTTTTCCTTCAATTGTTCACATTCTGGATTCAGGATTTGCAGTTTTGTCACTTCAACTAACAACTCTTCCTTATTCGGCAGGAACTCGTGAAGCGGCGGGTCAAGCAAACGAATTGTTACTGGCAGCCCTTGCATCGCTTCAAAGATGCCTTCAAAGTCACCTTGCTGCATCGGCAGAAGCTGCTGGAGTGCTTCCATCCTTTCACTATAGCTTTCTGCTAGTATCATTTTTTGGACAATTGGAATTCGCTTAAGATCCATGAACATATGCTCGGTCCGGCACAACCCGATGCCGCCTGCACCAAATTCAAAGGATTTCTTGGCATCTTCCGGATTATCAGCATTGGCACGGACGCCGATTTTCCGTTCTTGGTCGGCCCAGGCAAGCAGCTGCTGGAACTCATCAGAAAGTTCCGGGTCAATCATCGGAATTTCGCCAAGCATGATTTCACCGGTTGCACCATCAATTGTGATAATATCACCATATTTCACCACAATATCGCCAACGGTAAATTGTTTCGCCTTCATATCAATCTTCATCGCTTCACAGCCGCAAATGCAGGCTTTTCCCATCCCGCGGGCAACAACGGCAGCGTGGCTTGTCATGCCGCCTCTGCTGGTTAAGATTGCTTGGGAAGCGACCATGCCGTGAATATCATCTGGTGTTGTTTCAGGCGAAACAAGAATAACCTTTTTACCTTCATTGCCAAGCTGCTCGGCCTCATCTGCTTCAAATACAACTTGACCGGTTGCGGCACCAGGTGAGGCCGGGAGCCCTTTAGCAATCACTCTTTTTTCAGCCTTTTCATCAATCCGGCGATGGAGCAGCTGATTCAACTGGTCTGGATCAACACGCATAAGCGCTGTCTTTTTATCAATAATACCTTCCTTCACCATCTCAACAGCAATGCGAATTGCTGCTTGAGCCGTGCGCTTACCGTTACGGGTTTGCAGAATGAACAGCTTGCCGCGCTCAACGGTAAACTCGATGTCCTGCATTTCTTTGTAATGCCCTTCAAGGCGCTTGCAAGTATCGGAAAATTGCTGGAATACACCCGGCATCTCTTCCTTAAGCGCAGCAATTGGCTGTGGTGTCCGAATACCTGCAACAACATCTTCTCCTTGTGCATTAATTAAATACTCCCCGTATAGGACATGCTCCCCAGTGGACGGATTTCTTGTAAACGCAACACCAGTACCGGAATCATCACCCATGTTGCCAAAAACCATGCTTTGGACATTCACTGCTGTTCCCAAATGGTCCGGAATTTTATTCAGGCGGCGGTAGACAATCGCACGCTGGTTATTCCATGAGTTAAATACGGCGTTAATCGCAAGGAAAAGCTGTTCTTTTGGATCCTGTGGGAAGTCCTTCCTCGTATGCTTTTTGACGATTCCTTTATAACCAGCAATCACTTCCTGCCAGTCTTCTGCTGTCATTTCAGGATCAGAGGAATATCCCTTATGCTCGCGAGTTTCTTCTAAAAATTGCTCGAAGTAGAACGTATCAATTTCCAGCACAACATTGCTAAACATTTGAATAAACCGACGGTAGGAATCGAATGCAAACCGGGCGTTATTCGTTAATCGAGCCAACCCGACAACGGTTTCATCATTCATGCCTAGGTTTAGAATCGTATCCATCATACCAGGCATAGAAAAAACGGAGCCCGAACGAACAGATACCAATAATGGATTTTGTGGGTCCCCTAGCTTTTTACCCATCTTTTCTTCTAACTTGGCAAGCGCTTCAAGCGTCTGGTTTTCTACTAAACTTGGAATTGTTTTGCCAGATTCATAGTACGCATTACAAGCTTGAGTCGTAATCGTAAAACCATAAGGAACCGGCAGCCCAATCCTTGTCATTTCTGCGAGATTTGCTCCCTTTCCGCCTAATAATTCTTTCATATTGCCGTTGCCTTCATGAAATAAATATACGAATTTCTCCATGGTTTTAAAAGCTCCTCTCTTTTTTCAACACATCTAGAATTAAGCCAGCCGTCTCTTCGACTGCTTTATTGGAGACATCAATCACTGGACAGCCTACCCGTTTCATGATTTTTTCTGCATAATCCAATTCATCCAGGATCCTTTGAAAACTAGCATAGCTTGCTTGCGAAGCCAATCCTAAAGCCTTTAGACGCTCTTTGCGGATTTCATTCAACTTATCTGGTGAAATGATTAACCCGATGCAATTTTTCCTCGGAATTTTAAACAATTCATCCGGTGGAGGCACTTCCGGAACGAGTGGAACATTGGCCACTTTAAAACGCTTATGCGCTAGATACATCGACAGCGGTGTCTTAGAGGTCCGTGAAACGCCAATTAAAACAATGTCGGCCTTTGTTATCCCGCGAGGGTCGCGGCCGTCATCGTATTTAACAGCAAATTCAATCGCTTCGATTTTTCGAAAATATTCCTCGTCCAATTTTCTCATCAGACCTGGACGGTGATGCGGCTGCTTGTTAAACCTGGCCGTAAAGGCATTCATTAACGGACTGAGCAAATCGATTGCCATAATTCCCTCTTCTTCAGCGCGCATGTCAAGATATTCCTTTAAAGCCGGGATAACGATGGTATAGGCAATAATGGATTGTTCCCGCTTGGCTAAAATAATGACATCTTCTATATCCTCAATATCATCCACATAGGAATTTCGACGAATGTCTACCTGCCCGCCATTAAATTGTGTGGCAACAGCTTTTACAACAAACTCGGCGGTTTCGCCGACTGAATCGGAAACCACATAGACGACTTCTTTCTGTACCAAAATCGCAGCAACTCCCTTTAGATTGAGTTCTCATCCATAAATTCTACATATGCACGCGTGATTGTTGTTTTTGTGATCCGTCCCAACAGCAAATATGTATTGCCTTGGTCCTCCGTCTCCTTGACGACAGGTAAGGAATCAATATGATAGGTAATCATTTTTTTTGCTGCTTCCAGCAGGGTTTCATTAGGGTGAATCGTGATAATATTCGGCATTCTTGTCATGATGACACTAACCGGAAGTTCTTGAAGATTTTTGTTTCCCATTGCTGCTCTTAGCAAATCTTTTCTTGAAATCACCCCTGCAAGACGGCCTTCCGAATCAACAGCATAAAGTGTTCCTACGTCTTCCAGGAATAATTGAACAATGGCGTTATAGACAGATGTTGACTTTTCTACAACAATTGGGTGTGCCTTAAAGTCGTACACTTTTTGCTGGATAAACTTTTTAGCCTTCTGTTTCACTGCCAATTTATCATTAAAAAAATATCCCACACGAGGCCTGGCATCTAAATTGCCCGACATTGTCAAAATGGCAAGGTCCGGCCTTAACGCAGCCCTCGTCACCGAAAGTTTCTCGGCAATTTCTTTCCCGGTTATTGGTCCATTTTGTTTTACAATCTGGAGGATTTCATCCTGACGCTTACTAAGTTTAATGATTGACACCCCCTTTAACACAATAAATATGTTACATATCATTAAATGTGCTATACTTATTTGTATATAGTATATTACATATGTACAAAATCGGAAACAATAAATTTTGACAAAATAATAAACTATTAATTCTGAAAATTCATTTTAAAAAGAAACCTCGCCTCATTAGACGAGATTCCTTTTTACTTTTGACAGTTTGGACAATAGTAGGTTTTCCTAGAGGAAATTGTCTCCATAACAATTGTTGCCCCGCACCTTTTACAGCTTTCCCCTTCACGATCGTATACTTTGCGTACTGGATAAAAGCCGCCTGTTTTGTTATCCCCTTTAAAAAGCGGATTTTCCATATAGCCTCCATAACTAATGGCATCAGGCAGAACTTGTTTTATGGATTGATACAGTAGGAGACGATCATTTTCACTTAAGTCATCAATGTCTTTTGTTGGCAGTATGCCAGCATGGAAGCATATTTCTGCCGAGTAGCAATTTCCGATTCCGGCAATAAAATCTTGGTCAAGAAGAGCGGTTTTTAACCTTCCGTGCTTTGCAGATATTCTTTTTAAAAAATCACCCTCGGTAAAATCACGTTGTAATGGCTCTGGCCCCAGGTGACCCAGTTTCTCTTCTGCTTCTACATTCCGATAAAGATGAAGATAACCCAGCCGCAAGCCTATAAAATAAAGATGCTCATTACCAAAGGAAAGCTGAACCTGAATCGTTCGTTTTGGTTTGTCTTCCTCAGTGCCATAGTACATCCAGCCGCCTAACATTAAATGCAGCAACAGCACATGACCATTTTGAAGCTGAAACAATAAATGCTTTCCTCGTCTGTTAATATTGATAATATTTTGATGAAGTACTGTTTTTCTAAATAGCTCGGGATTCAAATTAACTGATTTTTCCCGGTTAATTTGAATATCCGTGACCGAGCGGCCAGCAATTTTTTGATTCAACAGCAATTTATAATTTTCCATTTCCGGCAGTTCAGGCAAGAAGACTCCCCCCAACGTTTTTTCTTAGTTTCACCTAACTGGGGGTTTTCATGAAATTTGTGTTTATTTCCCTTGGAAACGTTCTATAAGTTCATAGGGACGGATTTTAAATGATTCATATGGTGCATACATTCCATTCATACCATCTAATACTCGCGGAACAAACTTTCCTCGTTTGATATAGTGTGACACATTTGTAGGATTAAGTTTAACAAATTGAACTTCTTTGGTTTCGTTAGACGTTGTCAGGTTTCCGCCGATACATTTCCCTCGGAAGACAATTGAAATGGTATTTCCATTTGAATAAACACCTGTTACACCAATTAACTTTACCACTATACCAGTCTCCTCAAAAATCTCCCGATACAATGCCCTGTCTAAGGTTTCTCCCTCATCCACCCCACCGCCAGGCAGTTCCCATGTATCATCTCTCCAGTAGGTTTTAACCAATAAGGTTTCCTCGTTCTCATTTGTGATATAGCCACTGACTGAGACTTGCTGTTTAGCGGGCACAATTGCTCCCAATGAATGTAATTCTTCTGTTTTTTTATCTAAAAAATGCTTGGCCACTTTTTGTAACTGTTCTTTCATTTGTTGGTACATTTGATCTTGTAAGACTCTCTTGGTAATACTCTCGTATTCCTGATAACTTGGATACGCCCAAATAATAATGAACTCATTTTTTTGACCTGTCAGCCAGCACCCGATCAGTATTGCTCCATTTTTCAAATGCACCGGAACATAATATTCTTTAAAAAACTCACTGCATTCGTTTTCGGTATTCGGGTGGATCGTGTAGGTTTCTTTTAAATAAAGCAATGGTCTTCCCCTTTTCATAATAAGGTACAAGCACACTTACTCTATCTTATGGATTTCTTTTAGATTTGTTCCTTTGGAAATGAATAGAGCGTATTGAGGGGGAAAATTTGAGGTTACGCATCTTATGAACTCTTCATAGAGCGCGTCGGGATGGATGGAGTATCGAGGGGCTGCGCGTCTTATGAGTGCTTCATAGAGCGTGTTGAAGGGGGATATCCAAGGCTACTCGTCTTATGAACGCTTCATAAAGCGCATCGAGGTGGTATATCCTGGGCTTTGCGTCTTATGGCTGCTTCATAGTGCGCGTCAGGATGGATTATGTGGTGCTATGCGTCATATAAATGCTTTATTGAACTCTACGAGGTGGAATATCAGTGACAACGTGTCCCATCATCATTTTTACCGTGGGCTTTGTTTTTGATTGGTACGGCTAAAATCAGGCCTTCTTTTTTACCGTGGGCCTAGATTTTCTGTTGGTACGGGTAAAATCAGGCCTTTATTTTTACCGTAGAGCTGGATTTTCTATTGGTACGGGTAAAATCAGGCCTTCTTTTTTACCGTGGGCCTAGATTTTCTGTTGGTACGGGTAAAATCATGCCTTTATTTTTACCGTAGAGCTGGATTTTCTATTGGTACGGGTAAAATCATGCCTTCTTTTTTACCGCAGACCTGGATTTTCTGTTAGTACGGGTAAAATCAGGCCTTCTTTTTTACCGCGGACCTGGATTTTCTATTGGTACGGGTAAAATCAGGCCTTTATTTTTACCGTAGAGCTGGATTTTCTATTGGTACGGGTAAAATCAGGCCTTCTTTTTTACCGCAGACCTGGATTTTCTATTGGTCCAGGTAAAATCATGTCTTCTTTTTTACCGCAGACCTGGATTTTCTGTTGGTACGGGTAAAATCAGGCCTTTATTTTTACCGTAGAGCTGGATTTTCTATTGGTACGGGTAAAATCACGCCTCTATTTTTACCGCGGAACTGGATTTTCTATTGGTATGGGTAAATACAGCCTTTATTTTCACCGTAGATCTTGATTTTCTAGTGGTACTGGTAAAATCAGGCTATGAACGCCTTATAGAGTGCGACACGAACTAGAATATACGGGCTTTAGTGTCTTATGAACACTTTATAGGACAGCAAAAGGGGTGGTATTTCTAGGATAAGGTTTGTAAAGAATAGTGATCTACCAAAAACAACAAAAACGCCTTTCTCATTGATGAGAAAGACGTATATGTTAGGACAGGGGCAGTAGGAATCGAACCCACACTGAAGGTTTTGGAGACCTTAGTTCTACCTTTAAACTATGCCCCTAAATGGTGGTGGGGGACGGATTCGAACCGCCGAACCCAGAGGGAGCGGATTTACAGTCCGCCGCGTTTAGCCACTTCGCTACCCCACCAGTTTTTAGCATAAAAGAAATACGGAGGAAGAGGGATTCGAACCCCCGCGCGGTTTAACCCGCCTGTCGGTTTTCAAGACCGATCCCTTCAGCCGGACTTGGGTATTCCTCCAATTTACAACTTATAAAGTTGGTAGCGGCGGAGGGGATCGAACCCCCGACCTTACGGGTATGAACCGTACGCTCTAGCCAGCTGAGCTACACCGCCAAATATAATAAATGCTGAGTTATTTCTCGTTAGAGAAATGGTGCCGAGGACCGGAATCGAACCGGTACGGTAGTCACCTACCGCAGGATTTTAAGTCCTGTGCGTCTGCCAGTTCCGCCACCCCGGCAAATATGGAGCGGAAGACGGGATTCGAACCCGCGACCCCCACCTTGGCAAGGTGGTGTTCTACCACTGAACTACTTCCGCAATATCAAATTGATGCGGGTGAAGGGACTTGAACCCATACGGTATTACTACCACTAGAACCTGAATCTAGCGCGTCTGCCGATTCCGCCACACCCGCAAATATTAAATTAATTAGAGGTTTCATTCCCTCAAAACTAGATAATGCAGAAGAAGTATTCGTAAACCGAATAATCATTATGACTTGTCTAGCTTCGGCTCCTAACTTCTCGGCCGATTCGGTCCGTCCCAACAAATCCAAAATCGGGATTTGCCGTGCCGGCCCTCCAACGTCTGTCGAGTTGGACAGTCGCCTCCGCTTTTCTATTTGGTTAAGTCCTCGATCGATTAGTATCAGTCAGCTCCACATGTCACCACGCTTCCACCTCTGACCTATCAACCTGATCATCTTTCAGGGATCTTACTAGCTTGACGCTATGGGAAATCTCATCTTGAGGGGGGCTTCATGCTTAGATGCTTTCAGCACTTATCCCGTCCGCACATAGCTACCCAGCGATGCCTTTGGCAAGACAACTGGTACACCAGCGGTGCGTCCATCCCGGTCCTCTCGTACTAAGGACAGCTCCTCTCAAATTTCCTGCGCCCACGACGGATAGGGACCGAACTGTCTCACGACGTTCTGAACCCAGCTCGCGTACCGCTTTAATGGGCGAACAGCCCAACCCTTGGGACCGACTACAGCCCCAGGATGCGATGAGCCGACATCGAGGTGCCAAACCTCCCCGTCGATGTGGACTCTTGGGGGAGATAAGCCTGTTATCCCCGGGGTAGCTTTTATCCGTTGAGCGATGGCCCTTCCATGCGGAACCACCGGATCACTAAGCCCGACTTTCGTCCCTGCTCGACTTGTAGGTCTCGCAGTCAAGCTCCCTTGTGCCTTTACACTCTACGAATGATTTCCAACCATTCTGAGGGAACCTTTGGGCGCCTCCGTTACTCTTTGGGAGGCGACCGCCCCAGTCAAACTGCCCACCTGACACTGTCTCCCACCCCGATCAGGGGTGCGGGTTAGAATTTCAATACAGCCAGGGTAGTATCCCACCGACGCCTCCACCGAAGCTGGCGCTCCGGCTTCTCAGGCTCCTACCTATCCTGTACAAGCTGTACCAAAATTCAATATCAGGCTACAGTAAAGCTCCACGGGGTCTTTCCGTCCTGTCGCGGGTAACCTGCATCTTCACAGGTACTATAATTTCACCGAGTCTCTCGTTGAGACAGTGCCCAGATCGTTACGCCTTTCGTGCGGGTCGGAACTTACCCGACAAGGAATTTCGCTACCTTAGGACCGTTATAGTTACGGCCGCCGTTTACTGGGGCTTCGATTCAGAGCTTCGCTTACGCTAACCCCTCCTCTTAACCTTCCAGCACCGGGCAGGCGTCAGCCCCTATACTTCGCCTTGCGGCTTCGCAGAGACCTGTGTTTTTGCTAAACAGTCGCCTGGGCCTATTCACTGCGGCTCATCACAGCTATTCACCGTAATGAGCACCCCTTCTCCCGAAGTTACGGGGTCATTTTGCCGAGTTCCTTAACGAGAGTTCTCTCGCTCACCTTAGGATTCTCTCCCCGCCTATCTGTGTCGGTTTGCGGTACGGGCACCTAATATCATCGCTAGAGGCTTTTCTTGGCAGTGTGGAATCAGGAACTTCGGTACTATATTTCCCTCGGCATCACAGCTCAGCCTTTGCGAGAAGCGGATTTTCCTACTTCTCAGCCTAACTGCTTACACGCGCATAACCAGCAGCGCGCTTACCCTATCCTCCTGCGTCCCCCCATCACTCAAACGATAAAGAGGTGGTACAGGAATATCAACCTGTTGTCCATCGCCTACGCCTTTCGGCCTCGGCTTAGGTCCCGACTAACCCTGAGCGGACGAGCCTTCCTCAGGAAACCTTAGGCATACGGTGGACGGGATTCTCACCCGTCTTTCGCTACTCATACCGGCATTCTCACTTCTAAGCGCTCCACCAGTCCTTACGGTCTAGCTTCAACGCCCTTAGAACGCTCTCCTACCGCGGACACCAGACGGTGTCCACCCACAGCTTCGGTGATACGTTTAGCCCCGGTACATTTTCGGCGCAGAGTCACTCGACCAGTGAGCTATTACGCACTCTTTAAATGGTGGCTGCTTCTAAGCCAACATCCTGGTTGTCTAAGCAACTCCACATCCTTTTCCACTTAACGTATACTTTGGGACCTTAGCTGGTGGTCTGGGCTGTTTCCCTTTTGACTACGGATCTTATCACTCGCAGTCTGACTCCCACGGATAAGTCATTGGCATTCGGAGTTTGTCTGAATTCGGTAACCCGATGAGGGCCCCTAGTCCAAACAGTGCTCTACCTCCAAGACTCTTACTACGTGAGGCTAGCCCTAAAGCTATTTCGGAGAGAACCAGCTATCTCCAAGTTCGATTGGAATTTCTCCGCTACCCACACCTCATCCCCGCACTTTTCAACGTGCGTGGGTTCGGGCCTCCATCCAGTGTTACCTGGACTTCACCCTGGACATGGGTAGATCACCTGGTTTCGGGTCTACGACTACATACTATGACGCCCTATTCAGACTCGCTTTCGCTGCGGCTCCGTCTTTTCAACTTAACCTCGCATGTAATCGTAACTCGCCGGTTCATTCTACAAAAGGCACGCCATTACCCATGAATGGGCTTTGACTACTTGTAGGCACACGGTTTCAGGTACTATTTCACTCCCCTTCCGGGGTGCTTTTCACCTTTCCCTCACGGTACTGGTTCACTATCGGTCACTAGGGAGTATTTAGCCTTGGGAGATGGTCCTCCCTGCTTCCGACCGGATTTCACGTGTCCGGCCGTACTCAGGATCCACTCAGGAGGGAACGAAGTTTCAACTACAGGGCTTTTACCTTCTACGGCTGGCCTTTCCAGGCCGCTTCATTTACCCCGTTCCTTTGTAACTCCATGTTGAGTGTCCTACAACCCCGAAAGGCAAGCCTTTCGGTTTGGGCTGTTCCCGTTTCGCTCGCCGCTACTCAGGGAATCGCGTTTGCTTTCTCTTCCTCCGGGTACTTAGATGTTTCAGTTCCCCGGGTCTGCCTTCCATACCCTATGTATTCAGGTAAAGATACTGCTCCATTACGAGCAGTGGGTTCCCCCATTCGGAAATCTCCGGATCAAAGCTTACTTACAGCTCCCCGAAGCATATCGGTGTTAGTCCCGTCCTTCATCGGCTCCTAGTGCCAAGGCATCCACCGTGCGCCCTTTCTAACTTAACCTAAAAGGTTTTACTCTAACATTCATTAGAGAGAAAAACTAAAATGGCGATCACTCGGTTTTTACTTGGTTACTTCTTCTTACGATTATCTAGTTTTCAAGGAACAAAAAAGTTTCGAGAGAATAATTCCCTCAAAACTAAACAAACAGAAAACAATCAACGTTTTATTAGTCCGTAAGGACTAACTATTCCTTAGAAAGGAGGTGATCCAGCCGCACCTTCCGATACGGCTACCTTGTTACGACTTCACCCCAATCATCTGTCCCACCTTAGGCGGCTGGCTCCTTACGGTTACCCCACCGACTTCGGGTGTTACAAACTCTCGTGGTGTGACGGGCGGTGTGTACAAGGCCCGGGAACGTATTCACCGCGGCATGCTGATCCGCGATTACTAGCGATTCCGGCTTCATGCAGGCGAGTTGCAGCCTGCAATCCGAACTGAGAATGGTTTTATGGGATTGGCTCAACCTCGCGGTTTTGCAGCCCTTTGTACCATCCATTGTAGCACGTGTGTAGCCCAGGTCATAAGGGGCATGATGATTTGACGTCATCCCCACCTTCCTCCGGTTTGTCACCGGCAGTCACCTTAGAGTGCCCAACTAAATGCTGGCAACTAAGATCAAGGGTTGCGCTCGTTGCGGGACTTAACCCAACATCTCACGACACGAGCTGACGACAACCATGCACCACCTGTCACTCTGTCCCCCGAAGGGGAAAGTCCTATCTCTAGGAGTGTCAGAGGATGTCAAGACCTGGTAAGGTTCTTCGCGTTGCTTCGAATTAAACCACATGCTCCACCGCTTGTGCGGGCCCCCGTCAATTCCTTTGAGTTTCAGCCTTGCGGCCGTACTCCCCAGGCGGAGTGCTTAATGCGTTAGCTGCAGCACTAAGGGGCGGAAACCCCCTAACACTTAGCACTCATCGTTTACGGCGTGGACTACCAGGGTATCTAATCCTGTTTGCTCCCCACGCTTTCGCGCCTCAGCGTCAGTTACAGACCAGAAAGCCGCCTTCGCCACTGGTGTTCCTCCACATCTCTACGCATTTCACCGCTACACGTGGAATTCCGCTTTCCTCTTCTGCACTCAAGTCCCCCAGTTTCCAATGACCCTCCACGGTTGAGCCGTGGGCTTTCACATCAGACTTAAAGGACCGCCTGCGCGCGCTTTACGCCCAATAATTCCGGACAACGCTTGCCACCTACGTATTACCGCGGCTGCTGGCACGTAGTTAGCCGTGGCTTTCTGGTCAGGTACCGTCAAGGTACCGGCAGTTACTCCGATACTTGTTCTTCCCTGACAACAGAGCTTTACGACCCGAAGGCCTTCTTCGCTCACGCGGCGTTGCTCCATCAGACTTTCGTCCATTGTGGAAGATTCCCTACTGCTGCCTCCCGTAGGAGTCTGGGCCGTGTCTCAGTCCCAGTGTGGCCGATCACCCTCTCAGGTCGGCTACGCATCGTCGCCTTGGTGAGCCGTTACCTCACCAACTAGCTAATGCGCCGCGGGCCCATCTGTAAGTGTCAGCGTAAACCGACTTTCAGCTTACCAACATGTGTTGATAAGAATTATCCGGTATTAGCACCGGTTTCCCGGTGTTATCCCAGTCTTACAGGCAGGTTGCCCACGTGTTACTCACCCGTCCGCCGCTAACCAACAGGAGCAAGCTCCTATTGATTCGCTCGACTTGCATGTATTAGGCACGCCGCCAGCGTTCGTCCTGAGCCAGGATCAAACTCTCCAAAAGAGATGAGTTGATTAGCTCATAAAAGTTACGTTGGCTTCATTCCGTTAGGAATGAATAATTTTATTGTTGACGTTTTTGTTTGTTTAGTTTTCAAAGAACTATCATAATGTCATCTACTAATCTATCAAGAAGCGACCTTTATTATATTAACATAGTGTTAATTTGTTGTCAACTATCTTACGAGTTTTACAACTTTTCAACTGAAGCAGCAACGGTCTCGCAGCAGCGACATTGATAATAATACTACCCATTTTACTATTCGTCAACTGCTATTTTTTTTGCTACAGAAAACAAAAACGGTTTAGATTCCTTATTAATAGGAAAAAATATTTTAGATATTTTTTCTTTAAAAAGGAGCTGCAAAAGGATGAATTTTTATCAAGACAAAAAGGATGAAGAAAAAGATTTGGTTACTTCAACTTCCCAAGAGCAATTGGAAAGTACAGTTGAAAGTAATCAAACTGCTGAATTTGATGAGATAGGCACCGCACTTAATGAAATTTAATCAAAAACCCTTTGCCTTCATTTCGGGCAAAGGGTTTAATCTATTTATTGCATTTCCAACACAACCGGACAATGATCGCTGCCCATGATATCGCAATGTATGTCCGCATTCTTTAATCGTTCACGCAGGCCTTCAGAGACAATAAAATAATCAATACGCCAGCCAATGTTCCGCTCACGGACCTTGTTCATGTAACTCCACCAGGTGTAGGCACCCTCTTTTTCCGGATAAAAATGCCGGTAAGTATCGATAAACCCGGATTCAAGGAGTGTTGTCATTTTCCCACGTTCTTCATCAGTAAAACCGGAATTGCCTACATTTGATTTAGCATTTCTCAGGTCAACTTCTCTATGAGCAACATTCAGGTCCCCGCAAAGGACAACCGGCTTTATAGCATCCAATTCTTGAAGATAATGAAGGATTCGGTCCTCCCACTCCAGACGATAGCCTAATCTTGCCAAATCCCTTTGTGAGTTTGGGGTATATACGTTAACTAGATAAAAATCAGCAAACTCAAGGGTAAGAATTCTTCCTTCTTGTTCTGACTCTTCTCCCGCTAGTCCGTATTTTACCGAGATAGGCTCAATTTTGGTGAAAACAGCCGTACCGGAATAGCCTTTCTTTACGGCATAGTTCCAATATTGATAATACCCCTCCAAGTCCAAATTGATTTGCCCCTCTTGCAGCTTTGTTTCCTGAACACAGAAAATATCTGCATCCACCTCATGAAAATAATCTAAAAAACCTTTATTCACACAGGCCCTCAGCCCGTTTACATTCCAAGAAACCAACTTCACTGTATTTAACTCTCCCCTACTTACAATTTATTTCTAATTAATAGCTGTCATTTTAACAGGTGAGACAAATAATATAAAGTAATTTGCAGTAGTAGTTAATATGGAATAAAATTCTTTTCAATCAATTGCCCTTCATAGAGTTGGGAAACTGGAACAATCTTAATTTTCCGTTTTTTAAATTTCGTCCATCGACTGAAATACCCCTACTAATAATGGCTGCACGGAGATTCATGGGTTGTGACTCTTTAGCAGATGTATCACCATGAAACATTAGAAGTAGCGGGATGAGCAAAGCAAATCTGTTCATAAAATACCTCCGAGTTTCTTATTGAAGGTATTTTCTCCCTATGTTTCACTAGCTAATACAAGGATAAAATTCCATAAAAAAAGAGAGCCTAATCAGCCCTCTAACGTGTATTATTCTACATCAAATACCTTTACTTCAACCATCTTGTCACCATTTCTCATGTTTTTGGCAGTTTCTAAACCAGATGTTACTTGGCCAAAAACAGTGTGAACACCATTTAAATGAGGCTGGGATTCATGGACGATGAAGAATTGGCTTCCGCCAGTATCTCTGCCTGCATGTGCCATGGAAAGTGACCCAGGAACATGTTTATGTGGGTTTCCTGCTGTCTCACACTTGATTGTATAACCTGGTCCGCCCATTCCTGTTCCAGTCGGATCTCCGCCTTGTGAAACGAATCCAGGAATAACACGGTGGAAAACAACCCCATCGTAGAATCCTGAGTTTGCCAATTTTTCAAAGTTCTCTACAGTCCCTGGTGCTTCGTTCGGGAATAAATCAAACTCGATTTTTTCGCCGTTTTCCATTACTATGTATCCTTTTTTAGCCATTTCTAACACTCCTTATGTAAAAAATCATCTTTATCATACACTTTTCAAAACAGAAAAGAAAGTCTGGCACATTTGCCCATTTATATTTCTACTGTCCTCGTGTTACACTATACTTACCCCTTCCGAACATTCGCTTGTTGCGGGACACTTAACCACTGTACGGACGGAAGGGGTACGTGGTGTCAATTCTCGTTGACATGACAAAAAGCCGGGACAAATATGTCTCGGCTTTTCTTCATTTAAGCCCCCATTTTTCAAGAAAGCGATAAAAGCCATAAATCACCGTCCAGAATAGCAAATAACCAAAAAACGTATAAATATGCTGCCACTGTTCAGAATGCCGAAAAAGCCCGAGTTCTTCGGCAAATTTCTCAAAAATCGGCATCAGCAGGCTGACGAACAGGATTATTCCTACTCTTCCCCATTTATTAACCTGTACAATCAAATGCAAAATCGAGACAACGAAAACCGGCAGTACAATACAAGTAAACCCAATATTGAAGGAGACGACCTCAGGCATCGGCCTGATTGGGAATTCATAGATACCCTTCGAAACAAAATAATGATCAAGAAATGTCCCCAAAATTACGGCCAACAAAGCACAGGCGAAATAACGCTTATTCCACAAAGTTAATTGTTTTTTTCGCAAGGGCGGCAACCTCGAGTCGTTCAAGTGTTTTACAATATTCATTAGTAATCTCTCCATCTACATTTTCGATTATTTCAACCAAATATTCCACAACTTTCAGATCATGAAACCAATCTCCACGTTCCGCCTCTGGCTGATCTACATTCTTCCAAGTATGTTCAAGCTTCGGACTATAAAATTTCCTTGCTCCTTTACGCAGTTTGCATGCTTTTAAACGAAGCGGATAGGAAAAACCGGGTGTCCCTTGATTCACATCATTAAATAAATGGGGCCAGTAATCCTTTCTTGAGCCTGTATGAGGATGCTCTTTGGCCCAGGCAACAACTTGACTTAGAAAATCCTTATTGTTTAACAGGACAAAATATAACCTCCTTCCAAGTAAAATTCGTTCATGCAATGATTCAAAATGATGCAGGGTCTGACCTCTTAAACCTTCCTTGCCAAAAGGAAACAGAATGTGATTAAAAGAAAGCAAATCCTGCAGCACAAATTCAAGCTTGTTCAATACTTTTTTCTGATAAAATTGATTTTGGACAACCCTTTGTTCTAGATAACTTTGTTCATTGACCACCATCGCCATACAGAGAATATAAGGGTCACGATTTCTCCAAAAATGATGCCAAATCGTCTCCATAAAAGTGGATACATTAACATGAGACAATAAATAAAACAACGGTTTATTCTGTTTCAGACTCTCCTCATATAGAAGAAATTGCGGAT
Organism: Neobacillus sp. B24; assembly: GCF_055381825.1. NCBI lineage: Bacteria > Bacillati > Bacillota > Bacilli > Caryophanales > Bacillaceae > Neobacillus > Neobacillus sp. B24. The sequence goes on from NZ_AP035777.1 coordinate 3,583,406, forward strand.
AAACATCTTGAAATATCAGCCAATTGCCTCGTTCTAAAAATGCGAAAAACGTTTGCTGGTCCTTTTTGGACATTAGCCTGGCAAGAAACTCCCCTTTTAAATCCGTCATATTGTAGCCGCCGTTACGTGACACCATATGGCCTAAAAACGCCCAATGAATTTCAGGATACCGCAGGTAAAAATCCAGATAGGCCTTTGTTCGAGTGACATTATTCAGATTATGTTCTTCTGTTAATAATCGGATTTTTTGCAGTAGCTTTTTATCGGAAAGTGTGGGTTGGCGGCTGGAGATACCAGTGCCTTTAAGTTTTCGTTTCAATTCATCGCGGATTTGACCAAGCGGTGTCTGTTTCCTGTTCCTTACAAAAAAAATGGCAGATTCCCTCCCTTACGAATGGTACTCAAACAATGGGAATATGTATAGCCTAGGAAAGTTTTCTGAGAGGAGCGAAAGCGTAAATGGATACAAGACAAGGAATTGATTGGTTAATTGAGCGGCTTAGAACAGATCAATCTTCCGACGGCTCTTGGGCTTACCCATTTGACACAGGTATTTCTACAGATGCTTATATGATTATTTTATTAAGGACTCTAGAGATAAATGATGAGGAATTAATTGAAGGACTTTGTAAAAGAATTTTACGCAAGCAAGAGAAAAACGGGTCTTGGAAACTGTTCTATGACGAGGGCGAAGGAAATATTTCCGCAACCTTGGAAGCCTATTACGCCCTTTTGTTTTCGGGGTTTTATTCAAAAGACGACCCTCGTCTGAAATCGGCGAAAAAGTTTATTGTTGCTAAGGGCGGCTTAAAGGAGGTCAGTACGTATACAAAAATCATGCTCTCCCTTACCGGACAATATAAATGGCCCTCGTTTTCACCGTTGCCCGTTGAGGTCATCCTGTTGCCAAACAACTTTCCGTTTAATTTCTACTCCTTTTCCGTTTTCGGGAGAGCAAATTTAACTCCGATTATGATTCTTGCAGCGAAAAAGTTTTCGATCGTAACAAAGCAAACTCCCAACCTATCTGATTTAAATCTCCATCGTGATGAGAATGATCAATGGGTAAGATCCGCTGAATGGCGCTCAATATTTTCTTTCATTGAAGACGGAGTCAAAAGTTTAATCGGCATTCCTGATGAACTGCGGAAGCTGGCAATTGGGCGGGCAGAAAAATATATGCTGAATCGGATTGAACCTGATGGAACCTTTTTAAGCTATTACAGCACTACATTTTTAATGATTTTTGCTCTGCTCTCGTTGGGCCATAAAAAAAATGATCCTATCATTGTAAAGGCCGTCGATGGAATAAAGTCGATGAGATGTGAAATCAATGGCTTGCCACATATGCAATACACGACAGCCAATGTGTGGAATACTTCATTAATTAGCTATGCTCTGCAAACAGCAGGTATTCCCAGTGAGGATCCTATGATTGAAAATGCCAATCGTTATTTGCTGAAAAGGCAGCATGAGAAGTTTGGAGACTGGGTCATTCATAATCCTAATACCCTTCCTGGAGGCTGGGGATTTTCCAACGTCAACACCATTTTACCGGATGTCGATGACACCACCGCCTCGTTAAGAGCCATTGCAAAAAACGTTCCTCCCGAGGATGCCGCCTGGGAACGAGGAACCAACTGGGCGTTCTCGATGCAAAATAATGACGGCGGGTGGCCGGCATTTGAAAGAGAGACCGAGACAAAACTGCTCGAAATCCTTCCGCTAGAAAAAGGAGAATTCTTGCTGATGGATCCGTCATGTGCCGACCTTACTGGCAGAACACTGGAGTTTTTCGGAAACTATACCAATCTGCCAAACCATCACACTGCGATAAAAAAAGCAGTGCAGTGGCTTATAAGGGATCAAAGAAGGGACGGTTCCTGGTATGGCCGCTGGGGGATTTGCTATACGTACGGGACCTGGGCCGCTATTACCGGCCTCTCAGCAGTCGGAATCCCACGGGAAGACGCAAGTATCCAAAAAGGAGTGCAGTGGTTACGCAGTATCCAAAACCAGGATGGCGGGTGGGGAGAATCGTGTCACAGTGATACGAGAAAGCAATACGTTCCGCTCGGGGCCAGCACACCAACCCATACTGCCTGGGCACTCGATGCTTTGCTTACGGTATCCGAAAAGCCAACAGCAGAAATCCACAAGGGCATATCCTACTTATTGACCTCTCTCGAACAAGAAGACTGGACCACTGACTATCAAGAGGGTCAAGGAATGGGAGGAGCTTTTTATATCCACTACCATAGCTACCGCTATATCTTCCCTCTTTTGGCATTATCGCACTACCACAAAAAATTTAGCTCTTAACTCATACTTCATCGATGGTTTCCGCGACCGTCGATGTTTTTATTATGGTGTCAATTTCGCCAGCCCCCGGTAAATTTCAACCATGTCCTCAAGCCTCATCCTGACTAACCCGCTTGACGATGGCGCAACAAAATCTATCGTTCCAGTGACAACACCCTCATCTTGTACTCCCCATGGTGCTTCCTTTTTGCCGCTGAATTGCAAGTATACTCCTTTACCAACATAGCAAACAACTTTTGGTTTTATGGTGGAGATCTTCTGTAATAAAATCTCCCTTCCTTGCCGGTATTCTTCCTTGGTGATTTCATCCGCCGCCTTTGTAGGCCGTGCGACTATATTAGTAATTCCGTACCCCAATTCTAGTAGAAGATCATCCTCCACAGCTGCAAACTTCCGTGGTGTCAGCCCTGCTTCAAAAAGAATTCGCCAGAAGCGATTGTTTGGATTGGCAAAATGATGCCCCGTTTCACTCGAACGAATACTTGGATTAAAGCCGACAAATAAAATAGTTAATTTATCTTTAATAATGTCACGGACAAGATTCATGGTACGCTCCAATCTGCAAATATTTTTTTATTATTTTATCATAACCTTTTCAGTTTCTTTTCAGAGTAGCGGGCTAAACTTCTTTACAAGAAGCATTAAAGGAGGATTATAAGGAATGAAACAACGAAGTAAATGGCTTGTCATTTTTACAGCCTTGGTCATGTTAATTACTGTTGGTACTCCCGTGTTTGCCGGCGATGACGACGATGATGATCATGGAAACTATGAATATCATCAAAAGGACCACGATGATGACGATGAGGAGGATGACTGGGTGGGGAATCAGGATTACCAGGTACCAATTTCCCCTCAAACAGAGTTTTGGAATATATGGTCTAGAGAAGCCCGCAATAATCCGGGCCAGCCACTGCCAATTAATGTCCCTTCCGAGGTGCTGCTGTTTGAAAATAACACAGAAAGTAGCATTTACGTGATTCCGCAAGATGGGCAGCTTTTGGTTTCTTGTGAGGAAATTGCCAAAACAGTTGGGTCCCAGTCCATATTTTATCCACAAAGTAAAATTTGTGTTTTAACAAAGGGTAATAGGGAATTGATTGTCCGCGCTGGTTCAAATGCAGCTTACGAAAATAAGGTCAAGACACCAATGCCGCTGCAGGCACTAGCATATGAAAATTCCGTGTATATCCCAATTTCGGTTGGTGCTAATGCCTTAGGTTATCGAGTGTCTTGGAATGAGGAAACAAAAGCTTTTGAATTACAGGAAATTTAAATGGAGGATGGTTAATATGGCAAGCTCGAAAAAATCCAAATGGCTGATTGGCTTAACCGGAACAGCCTTATCTGCCTTCGTCATCGGCCAAGCAGGGGCCAGTCAGCCAATAAATGAAACCCAAACCATGATTTCAAATCCCACTAAATCAATGAGTAAACAAGAGCAGGAATACGTACAGCTTGACTGGACCAGTTTTGGAGTAATTGGCACTGGGGTTACAGGAGTGGAGAATAGTGACCGGCAAACAAAAAGAAGCTAAAGAATTCGACAGTTTAACAGTCAATATCATGAACACCACCTTTTATATATCTGTAAATGACTGTCAGTTAAAAAACTGGAAGGATGTAATGAACGGATGGCTGCACTATGTGGCAAATGAATGGTCTCGGTTTCGTACAGATAATGAATTAGGACGAATGAATTCGCTAAAAATCGGAGAGAAAATGACAGTCGCACCTCCGCTGATAGACGTCCTGAAGCACGCAGAGTACTATCGGCAAAAGTCAGGCGGATTCTTTTCACCATATTTATTGTCGCAGTTGCAGTTTCACGGCTATGCAGCTTCTTTTCCCTTCCAAACTGTTAATCTTGTACATGGGGAACTCCCATCAGTGACCGACCAAGAAACCTGCCCGTTTCATTTCAATAAGACCTCATCAACAGTTGAAAGAATGGCACCAGGTCAACTCGATCTCGGTGGGATTGGCAAGGGCTATGCCGTCCAAGCAGCAGTTAACTGGTTAAAGAATATCGGCGGGGCAAAAGCCGGCATCGTTGATGGGGGTGGTGACATCACAGTTTGGTCAGACGGCAGAAAAACTTGGAAAATTGGCGTTGCGCATCCGTATGACACTGAACAGGAAATCGCCCACTACCGTATGAAAAATGGCAGTATTGCCACTTCAAACATTGTCTATCGCAGTTGGGTTCAGGGGAATAAGAAGAAGCATCATCTTTTGGATGGAAAAACCGGACAGCCAGTCAATACAAGTTTTATCCAAGCCACTGTCGTGACCGATAACTGTCTTGATGCTGAAGTTATGGCAAAACTCTGCTTTATGGAAGATGGACAGCGATTAGCATCTATGTTAAGAACAATCAATCCAAACTATTCCACCCTATTAATCGATGAGTATGGTAAAACCATATCTCCGAAGGAGGTGTAGTATGAGCGAATACCTTTCCAATTGGACATTGATTAGAACCTCAGGTTTTTTGGCGTTTTACTTTATGACGCTTTCCCTTTCATTAGGGTTAATCGGGTCGTTTACTGTCATGAAAAGGAAAAAGGCAAAATGGGTATCACTTCATCAAACAAGCGGCTGGTATGGGCTGCTGATCATTTTCTTTCATATTTTGTTAGTCTGGCAGGATGACTATGTACCATACTCGCTCTCTCAATTGCTCCTTCCGTTCTATGCAGAAAATGAACCAGTATTTTCAGGCATTGGAACCCTTTCATTTTACTTGTTCCTGCTTGTGATAGTTTCGTCGGATTTCTTTATTAAAAAATTGGGGATAAAAAAATGGAAAAAACTGCACTTGGCTGTGATACCAGCCTGGATTTTCATGATTCTCCATGGTATTTTACTTGGAAGTGATAGTTCCGAACCTTGGGCAATTTCAATATATGCCGTGGGTTTAACCCTCGTTTTAGTACTTGGAGTACTTCGATATATAGAGTCAAAAATAGCCCAGCAAGCTCCAGTACCATGAGGAAAGTTACAAAAATAAAACGGCAGCCTTGATGCTGCCGTTTATTGTTAATCTGTTAATATAACCGTAAATACACTGCCCTGACCAAGCTTGCTGCTGACTGACAGTTTCCCGCCATGGGCTTTGACAATTGACTGCGCAATCGCAAGACCCAAACCGGCACCGCCTTTTTCTCTTGTTTCATCCCCGCGGTAAAAACGGTCAAAAATATACGGAAGCTTTTCCGGAGCAATCCCGGAGCCTGTATCTGCAATGATGACCTTTATTTGTGTTGACTCTTGTGACAAAGTAAATGTAACATGCCCATCTTTTGTGTATCTGAACGCATTATCGAGCAGGATATAAAATAATTGCTGTACTCTGACTTCATCGCATGTTAAATATACTCCCGGCTGAATATTTTCAATAAATCTTATCTTATTAGTCTGAAATCGGGAAAATCTATTACAGATGGAAACGGATAGCTCCGACAGGTTGACCTTTTTTAAATCCAAGTTAAGATAGTTTTTATCACTTCTTGCCAAAAATAATAAATCCTCTACCAGTTTTTTCATTAAATGTGCTTCCGTTTTAACATCTTCCAAGACCTCTTTGCCAAACGGGCTTAAATTCTCCTCCTCTTCACGCTTTAACAAATCGACTGAACTATAGAAAATGCTTAATGGCGTTCGTAATTCATGCGAGGCATCGGAAACAAATTTTTCCTGCTTATCGAAGGCAAGTTTTATTGGTTTGATGGCCTGTCCTGCAAAATAATAACCTAATAAGGCAAAAATGCCGCTAAAAAACACTGTAAGGGCAATTAATATCATGGTAATTCTTTGTATTAAATGTTTTTCTGTCGTAATATCCATTCCTAAAACAACGAATCCAAGATTGTCCAAAGGTACATTCATGATCAATAGATGTTCTTTTCCGAATTCCAATCTTTTTATCTCTTCCTGTTTTGATAAGATAGTATATTTTTCAAGCCTCTGATAAAGCGATCGCTTAGTCTCCTCTCCATAAACCAGTTGGCCGTTAATATTGTAAACATAATAAAAAACGGTGCGATTTGGATCATATTCCAACTCGTGTTCGTCATTTTCATAAAGGTCTTCCATAAAATCATGTTTTTCTTTACTAAAATAAGCCTTTAATTCCTCCACCTCTTTTGTGTTTATTTCATGTGAAATAAGCACATAAAGCAAGCCAATAAATGAGATTAACAAGCAGACCAATGACAACGTGTAGACTACAGTCAGCCTTGTTTTTACTTTGTTAAACATAGCTGGTTCTCACTTTATAGCCAATACCACGGACATTTTGAATAAACGACTGCTGTCCGGGTAGATCAATTTTTTTTCGAACTAATTTTACTAATGCGTCAAGAGCGTTATCTGATACCTCACATTCATAGCCCCATAATTTTTCAAATAAGATTTCTCTTGTCATAATTTGATTGGAATTGCGCATCAAAAGCTCAAGAAACTGATACTCTTTCTTCGTCAATTCAATAATCGAACCGCCTCGATGCAATTCATGGGTGTTTAAATCAAGGGTGAGGTCTTGGATAGAAATGATGTTATCTTGGAGCGGTTTTCCTTTTCTACGGCTAATCGCACGGATTCTCGCCAATAGTTGATCAAATTCAAAGGGTTTGACAATATAGTCATCTGCCCCTGCATCTAATCCTGTAATGACATCATGATTGGCATCCTTCGCGGTCACAAATAGGACCCCACTTTCAATCCCTTTTTCGCGGAGCCGTTTACAAATCTCTAACCCGCTCTCTCCCGGCAGCATCCAGTCCAAGATGATGATATCGTATTGAGTGAGGCGGGCATAATCATAGGCATCGATACCATTTTTAACCCAATCTACCTGATGAAATTCATTTTTTAGTAAGTGAGTCATCAGTTTACCGAGCCGGACATCATCTTCAGCCAGTAAAATATTCACCATTATCACCCCTTTCCAAAAAGTCCCTGCTACTACTATCATAGCAAGCTTTTCTGAAAAAAAAGTGAAAAAATCGTGAAAACAGTGGCTTAACTTGAGATTCCCCCGCCGTCCTTCATGGAAGTAATGGTACTTACCAAGAGTCCAATAATGGATACAATTAATAAGGAATAAAATAACTTTGGGTCTTGAAGCAGCAGCAATCCGGTGATGATGATTACCGCATCCATCAATAAAGCAACTATCCCCACATTAACTCCCGACCATTTTGCCACCATAAGAGCAAGTAAATCCATGCCTCCCGGGCTAATATGATTCTTTAACATGACGCCTGCTCCAATCCCAATGATTACCGCTCCCAAAATGACGCTGCTCATAATCGGTAAATGAATCTCACCATTTAAGGGCAGCCACAAATCAAGCATGACCCCTGTAATCAAAGCACCGAACAAACCGTTGAAAAAGTAAGAAGGATTGGTCCTGGAGGCAAACAGATAGACAGGTATGTTCAAGAAAATAAACGTGATTCCCGCCTTTAGTCCCCATAAATAATTAAACAATAAACTAATGCCAAAGAAACCTCCATTAATTAAATGAAACGGGAGAATAAACCCATTGATTCCAATCCCAATCATAGTACTTCCGAAGCCAATCACTGCCAGTTTTTTCAACATTTAACCATCCCTTGTCCAATTTCCTTGTAATACAACAATATGAGAGGAACCTGAACTTCATTCGAAAGGATATCAAACAAAAAAAGAACCGATTATTCGGCTCCCGGAATTAAAACGTTGAATATACATTTTCACATTCTTCAGCAGATGGCTCATAGAAACAATGCGCCTTATATCTTGCTACCAATGGCTGGTTATACCATGTTGGGGACAGGATCCACGAAAAAGGAGGATCCACCGTATAGCTCTGTTTTTTTAATGAAGATATTTTTTCTGTGAGCTAAATCTGCGCCGGTATATAAACTTTCTCAAATCATCATCCTTTAGATTTCCGTCATAAATAAGAAACAGCAATGATTTAAACTCATGATAATGCTCATTGACAAAAAGGGCGAACTCTTTCCGCCCGCCCATTAATATTTTCTTAAATTCCTTTTCTGCCACAATTTCTTCTAACTGATGCCGGTAATATGCCAGCGTATCTTCCCATTTATTGATGCGCGTTTGTAGTATATCCCGTGCGTAAATCGGCAATTTCTCGACCACTACATCAATATAGCCTTGGGACCACATTAACATTTTATCTTTTTCCGGCAGCTCCAACACCATACTCATTAGGGTTAAATCATCTGTCCCTGCACTGGCTGCATATTTACCAACCCTATTCATCATATTCACCCCAAATCAATCTTGGGATTATTTTACCTCTTAATTGACATTATTATTTTCTGTTAACTTTACATTTAAGGTGATTGTTTCACCGTTTCGGTAAACACCTAGTTTTAGTACCTCACCAGTTTTTGCTTTTGTATATAAATATTTTCTAAGATCCGATGAATTGGCAATTTCGGTTTCATTCATCGAAACAATAATATCTTTAACGTGCAAACCGGCACTTGCAGCAGCAGAATGTGGATCGATATTCATAACCATAACACCTTTTGTGATATTAGCCGGGATACCTTGCCAATACATTTCTGACACTTGGTTAAGGTCAGCCAAACCTACGCCCAAATATGGACGTTCAATTTTTCCATTTTTAATCAATTGATTTACAATTGGAATAAAATCATTGCTCGGAATCGCAAATCCAAGTCCTTCAACACCGCTGTCCGAAATTTTTAGGCTGTTGATGCCAATCACCTGACCTGCAGGATTAATTAAAGCACCGCCGCTATTTCCGGGGTTGATGGCTGCATCTGTTTGAATGACATTGGTCTCCCAATCTCCTGCCGATGTTGAAACGGCAATGCTTCGGTTTATCGCACTGACAATCCCTTGGGTAACCGTCCGCGATAGGTCAAGTCCGAGCGGGTTTCCAATTGCATAAACCTGATCCCCTGGACGAAGCTTCGATGAATCGCCAAATTCTGCTGTTGCGGTAACATATTTGGCATCAATTTTTATAACGGCCAAGTCAGTTAAAGCATCGGTTCCAATCACTGCAGCTGTTGTCTTTTCACCGTTATACAAAGATACCTCCAGCTTCGTCGCCCCTTCAATAACATGATTATTGGTTACAATATAAGCACTATCATTATTTTTTTGAAAGATAACCCCAGAACCTGTGCCGGTTTCGACCGATTCTTGGGAAGAATTATTAGATCGATAGAAATTATCGTTTTGCTGCTGATAGTTGACAATCCCGACTATTGCCTTTGATATTTGCTCTACAGTATCTGCAATCGAACCAGAAGAAACAGCTGTAGTTTTCGCTGTTACCGGCTTTACCGCATTTCTGGTGCTTCCGCTCTGCCCAGAACTGCTTTGTACCTCATTTGGGTATAATTTCTCCAAATAATCTGTATGCGGCAGAACCCCTAGAGTCAATGCCGATCCTATTACCCCTGCGGCAACCATCGAAGCAAATCCTTTTACAAATTGTTTTCTGGGCCTTCTCCTCTGCTCCAATTGCCTGAATTCCTGTTTAAGTGACTCTACTTCAACATTCAACTCATCATTTTCGCGAAACTCCATGTTAATCGCGCTCCTTTAAATACTTAATTTCTAATCTTGTCTATACTCTACCTGAAAAATCTTAAGAAATTATTAACAAACTTTAACGACTTTTGAAAAGAAACATGAAAAATTCTACAATATAAAAAATAGCTGCAGGCACCCCCTGCAGCTACACTATTTTGGAAATCGGATGACAAATTTCGTTCCTTTTCCCTTTTCACTAAACACATTAATTTCACCGTTGTGAAGCAGTACCAGCTGTTTTACTATTGAAAGTCCAAGTCCAAATTCTCCATAAGGATTGCTGGTTCGTGAAATGTCAGCCTTATAAAAGCGGCGCCAAATTTTTTCAACCTCGGCAGAATCAATTCCAATTCCTGTATCTTCGACCTCTATTATGACTCCATCCTTCTCTTCCCTGCCCCGCAGCCAAATCGTACCATCACTTGTAAATTGAATACTATTTTTCGTAATATTAATTAAGATTTGCACAATACGGTCATAATCTGCCTGAACATGCAGCTCTTCTGGTGCCTCCACGATAATTTGATTCTGTTTTTCCTCGGCCAGCAAAGATAATTGCTCTTGAATAATTTCCAACACTTCCGAGACTTGAATTTCCTCTTTGAATAACTGGATTTGATTGGAGCGAATTTTTTCATAGTCTAGATTTTCATTGACCAAGCGAATCAGCCTTCTTGCCTCCTGACTGACGAGGTTAATGCCGCGTTCCTTATCCTCCTCAGAAATCATGTTATTCTTCAATCCCTCGATCACTCCGCTTATGGTGGTTAACGGTGTGCGCATTTCATGGGAAACATCGGCCATAAACTGCCGTCTTCGGTTTTCCAAGCTTTCAATTTCCTCCATTGACTTATTAATTTTGTCGACCATATGATTAAAGTCATTTGCCAGTTCGCCAATTTCATCAAAATTGGAGGAATTCACCTTTACATCATAATTTCCCGCTGACACTAGGGAAGTGGCTTCACGAAGCCGCTTAATCCGATGGACATGAATTCTTGACAGTAAAGTACTTTGAAAGAAGGAGACGGCCAAGGCAATTAAAATTGTATATAGTAAGAACTTATTAATTTGTTTTATCATTTCTACGGAGCCGCTTATTGGAGAAGTTAATAACACCCCGCCATAAAACTTGCCTTGATCAAGATATGGAAGGACAACGAAGGTGACCCCATCCTGGTCAAAGGCTTTATAATCACTATTGACTATAACCGTCTTGCCGTTTTTAAGTTGACTCCATTGCTTGTCATTTAACCCTTCAAGGACCGGTCCCTTTTTTCCTACCAAATATATTTTTCCGTTGCGGTCAAACATACTGAAGCTCATCTTTCTTGCACCTAACACGGAACTGTATTGTTTTAAAATCTGGTCCGTCGTAAGTGGATTTTCATGCATATTGGCAATAATCGCTTCCCCAAAGTCGATTAATTCTTCCGCTTTGTTTTGGTAAACCAGGTTTTCCACATAATGGGCGAATATCAGACTTAATAATAAAAATGCAACGATAATGACACTTATATGACTAATAAATTGTTGAAAAAAATAACGAAACTTAATCTGCTTTGGCTGTGTCATCGAACTTGTATCCTACTCCCCAAACAGTATGGAAGAACGGCTGTGAGGATGTTTCGACCTTTTTTCGCAGCCGCTTGATGTGAACGTCGACCGTCCGTTCATCACCGTAAAACTGATAACCCCAAACCCGTTCGAGCAATTGTTCCCTTGAGAAAACTTGGCGGGGATGCTCGACCATAAAGTAAAGCAAATCGAATTCCTTCGGTGTCAAATTCGTAATTGGCTGTCCATCCACGACAACCTCCCTTGTCGTTTTATTCACTTGAAAATGCTCCGAATGGACGACGCCCTCCTGTTCTTTCGGAACCTGGGTTTGGAACCGCCTTGTTACCGCTTTAATCCGGGCCATTAGCGTTAGCGGGCTAAACGGCTTGGTTACATAGTCATCTGCGCCCATCTCAAGTCCAAGAACCTGGTCGGATTCACTATCCTTGGCTGTTAACATAATGATGGGGACGTTGATTTTTTCTTCCCGGACTTTCCGGCAAATGTTGACTCCATCCATTCCGGGCAGCATCCAATCCACAATTAAGGCATCCCATTTGCCAGCTATTATGCGGTTATACCCTTCCAGGCCGTCATGGACGAACTCACCTTGTATACCTTCCTTGGCAAAAAACATTTCAATCATTTGACAAACACTTTTATTATCTTCAATCACCAATATTTTCACAATATATCAACTCCTGCTATATAGAACATCCTACTAATAGTGTAATCAAATTTCGGCTCAAGGCAAACTAACAAGCCCAATCTTCTTGATTAATTAATAGTTTATTCATGATTTGTTAATATTCATAGAAAAAGAGTAGACTATTCGACATGTCTGTTGATTTGCGCTCCAGGCACTTCGCTTTCCGCGGGCGTGCCGGTGAGCCTCCTCGGCGCAAGCGCCTGTGGGGTCTCACCCTGCCCCGTACTCCCGCAGGAGTCTTCGTGCCTTCCGCACAAATCAACAGGTGTTATAAAATTAAGACGAGAAGCTCAACAAATTATTAAATTAAATAATTGGTAAGATTTACTTTTAAGCCAAAAAGTAGATTGTGTTTCTATTGATGTATATAGTTCCGGATTATTACCTTCTTCGTTTAGTTGATACATATGTTGGTTGATCTTTTTCCTATTGAAAAAGCACGACCTCTTTTATAGTGGTGATAACGTCCGTCATCTGATTCCCTTTTTTTATGCTCACGTGAGAACTGTCCACTCCTAACCAAATGCACATGTAAAAAAAACAAGGTAAAAGTTGTAACACGAAATGTACGGCAAGAGTTCAAGGAAGGGTAAGAGTAAATTGCTTATAAATTGATAGAAAAAAATTCAGCGAAGCTTCGCTCATAGAAAAGAGTTGAACGGGCTTCGCTACTGGCGGTTACGGGGAATTAAAAAAGCAAGCTAGCAGGCTCTTCAACCGCAGCTTGCCAGAAGATGAAAAAGTTTGCAACACACCTATTCAGACTGGAAAGGTGTGTTGCAACTCTTTAGGTTACAATCTCCTGTTGATTGGAGCGGAAGGTGCGAAGACTCCTGCGGGAGTACGGGACAGGGGAGACCCCGCAGGCGCTTCAGCGCCGAGGAGGCTCCCCGAACCGCCCGCGGAAAGCGAAGCACCTGGAGCGGAAATCAACAGGCCAATTTGCAGGTGCAATTATTAATAAAACGGTAATTCTAATAAAATGGAAAATTGTCGAGAAAAAATTTTTTCTCGACAATTTTAGGTCTTCAAGACCTCTTTTAACAAATCTATTTTACTTTCGCAGGTTCCCCGGCAAATAAGCCGACGGCGTTGCTGCCGAGCATTTTATCGATTTGGGTTTCGGTTACTCCCTTTTCTCTCAGTGCCGGCAAAATATTTTCAAAGATATTAGTGGGATGCCAGTTTTCCATGATCTGGGTCACCTGCTCATTCATAACCGGCGGACGGCCAAGCCAAATATTGACCAAGTCATGGGCAAGTAAGATTTGGTCCTCATAGCCCTGTTGTACTAATGACAATAGGGTTGCAACACGTTCATGATCAAACGGTGCTCCAACGAGAATCTGAATACCAAAACGGTCAAAGCCAATCCTGACACCTTGCTCCAACACTTCCTTGTGGTATTCAGGATTAGTGTTGCCGCACATATGGCCGATGATGATTTTGCTTGGGTCAGCACCAAGCTCAATCAGCAATTTCGCTTGTTCCGGTCCCATTGTCCCTTCCTGTGTATGAGTTAAAATAACAATGCCGGTTTCCTGTTGGACCCTTGCTGCGGCCCGGAAGAACATCTGCTCGTATTCAGTAATTTGATCCTTGCTGGACGCGAGTTTAATAATGCCAGGTTTAATTCCTGTTCCGGCAATTCCTTCAGTAATTTCAGTTTTAAACATTTGATAGATATCTTCTTCAGCAGTGCCCAGCCCCTGCCTGAACTTATAATAAGGTGGTGCTCCTTCACCTTCATAATAATAGCCAGTGGCACAAATGATTTGCAGACCGGTAGCTTCAGATATTTTTTTCAAAAATAACGGATCCCTGCCGCACTCATTTGGCGTTGGGTCAACAACAGTCTGGACACCGTAGCTTTGCCACTGCCTAGCAATGCCGATGGCCTGCTCCAATGCCTCCTCCTCATTAAAAGCGCCAAGTGTGACATCCCCTTGGAATCCTGGGTACCCAAAAATAAAGTGTTCATGAATGAGTGTCTTTCCTAACTGTTCTACTGTAATAGGACCTGTTACTGTTTCAACTGTTTTCATTGCTTGGTTCACCCTTTCAAAATTTTTATACTTTTATAGAGAATAATCCACTTGGTGCTCAGTGTTTACGGTTCTAAAATTAATTTTCCTTGCGTTTTCCGGTTCTGCAGCAAAGTATGTACCTTCGCCGCTTCTTCAAGCGGGAACACTCCGCCTATGGTTAGCTTAAGCTGGCCATTACCAAGCCAGGATAGCAGTTCCACCATGCTTGGCTGCAGCAATACTGGTTTCCGCATAATTTGTGGCAGGAAGAAGCCAATCACCGATTGATTTCTTGCCATTAAAGTAGAAGGATACAGTCTCGGCTGCTCACCGCTAGCTACTCCAAAAATAACCAATCTGCCAAACGTCGCAAGGCATTTTAAGGTCTTCTGAAAAATCTCTCCCCCGGCCATTTCAAGGGCAACATTAACCCCTCTTCCACCTGTCGCTTCCAGTACCTGCTGTTCCCAATTGGGTTCAGTATAATTGATTAAAACATCTGCCCCCATTTGCCTGGCCAGCTCCAACTTATCAGGTGAACTAGCCGTAGCAATCACTTTTCCCGCTCCGAATAGCTTGGCGAGCTGAACCGCAATTGTTCCAACTCCACCTGCAGCAGCATGAACAAGGACGCTTTCGCCTTTTTCCACCCGGCCCATCGTTTTTAAAATATGATAGGCACTTAATCCCTGCAGCGGCAAGGCGGCAGCGTATTTATAATCCAATTGTTCTGGGAGGAGTATCAAGCCCCGAGAATCCGCTAGTGCATATTCAGCGTAACCACGGGATTCAATCAACGTAACGACCCTTGTTCCAGGGGTCACATTACTTACCTTTTCACCCACTTCCACAACCACTCCGGCAATCTCTGCGCCAGGAATAAACGGAAGCGGCGTCGGGACCACATACTGTCCCTCCCGTCTTGCCGTGTCGGCATAATTAACGCCGATTGCTTTAATTTCTATTAGTACTTCAAATCCTGTTGGGACAGGCTTTTCGATGTCAACTACGCTTAGAACATCTGGTCCGCCATATTCTGTGAATTGTACCGCTTTCATTAGATGTCATCTCCTATTTTCCCTTAAATACCGGTTGTCTCTTTTCCTTAAATGCAGTAATTCCTTCTTTATGATCCTCTGTATCTACCATTAACACCTGAGTCAAGCGCTCCTGTTCAAGAATTTCCGCTAAACTGGAGGTCAGTGCCTTTTCAACTAGTTTTTTCTGCATTCCATAAGCCTTGCCGGCCCCTTGAGCCAACTGCAGAGCAAACTTTGTTGTTTCTTCCTGAAGTTTTTCTAGAGGAACCAAGTAATTAATAACCCCTAATTGATAGAGACGCTCTGCTGGTATTGGCTCTGCGGTGAATAGGAACTGCTTTGCCAAATGCGTCCCCACTAGTTGTGGCAGGAAGTAAGAGCCGCCGCCATCCGAAACCAAGCCCACTTTTGAAAAGCTCAGCGCAAATTTACTATCTTCGGCAGCAACAATTAAATCGCAGGCAAGCGCCAAATTAAAGCCGGCCCCGGCAGCAAATCCGTGAACAGCAGCAATAATCGGCTTTTCAATTTCCTTCATCAATAAAATTAATTCATTGAGTTTGCCAATATGCTCATATACCTGAACCCCTTTGCCCTGTCCCATTCCTTTTACATCACCACCGGCGCTGAAAGAACGTCCTGCACCTGATAATACGATAACTTGAATATCGTCGTCATTTTGCGCACTGCTTAACGCCTCCTTTAATCCCGAAATCATGTCAGGACTGAATGCATTCAGGCTTTCCGGACGGTTTAATGTCAACGATAAAACCGGACCTAGCTTTTCCACCAATAAATGTTCATTTGCCATAAATAATTTCCACCCTTCTTCTTAAAAATAGCAATCTTTCAATTTATTTAATCAGCCAGCCGCCATCAACCAGTAAATCTGAACCGGTCATATAGGAGGCTTCAGGTGATGCCGCAAATGCGATGACACTGGCAATTTCCTCAGGCGTCCCTACCCGCTCTAGCGCGGTATTTCTTTGAATCGCCCGGACGAACCGTTCATTTTGCAACCCCTGTTGTGTAAGCGGTGTTTCTACGAATCCAGGAGATACAGAGTTCACGCGAATTCCGTATTTTGAAAATGCCAGCGCTAACGATCTCGTAAAATTGATGACCGCAGCCTTTGACGCACTGTAGCTCGGAATTTCTGCCCCGGCCTGATGCCCGGAAAGAGATGCGATATTCACAATTGCGCGATTATGCTCCTCGCGTTCCGCACCCGCAATCATGATTTTCCCTAAGGCCTGTGACACTAAGAAAACACTTTTCAGGTTGACATTTTGAATGTAATCCCAATCGTCCTCAGACATTTCCAAAATGTTATTGTGCCTGGAACCACCCGCATTGTTCACGAGTACATGGAGGTCACCGTAATGCTGCTCAACATACTCAGCCAATTCCCCGACATCCTCTGCATCCGTACAGTCGGCAACGAATATTTCCGCCATCGGAATCTTGCTTTTTCGATTAATTTCCGCCGCAGTCTCCTCCAGCTTTCGTTTTGTTCTGCCCACTAGTATGACTTTTGCACCTTCACTGGCAAGCTTGATCGCAGCAGCTCTGCCAATCCCGCTTCCAGCACCAGTTATTAATGCAATGGTTTGCTGAAACCTCATCCCTATCACCCCACATATAAAAGAATCTGCAGCCAATTCTTGGTTATACCTTATCGTGTGCCACGATGGTTGCGTGTTTAATCAAGCCATTTACAAAGTGGTTTAAATTGGCAAACCTTTGATCATTCGTTTGCCCCTTTTTGTAACGGTAATAGATTTGCTGACATATAACGGCCAGCTTGAAATAGGCAAAGGTTAAATAAAAATGCAAATTCGAAACATCCCTGCCGCTTTTTTTCGCATACCGTTCAATGAATTCCTTACGTGTAAAAAACCCTTCATATACCGCTGTAACCGGGTCCTTGCCCAATCCCTTTTTTAACATCTCTGAATCATCCGGCAAATTCCAGTAACTTAATGCAGCCCCAAGGTCTGCAAGCGGATCACCAACGGTTGTCATCTCCCAATCAAACAACCCAACCATCTCGGTATAGTCCTCATTCAACATTGCATTATTCAGCTTAAAGTCATAATGAATGACCGCTGCTTCTGAATGTTTCGGATAATGCTCAATCAGCCATTCCATCAAGGCTTCGACTTCGGGAATTTCGTCCGTTTTTGCGCGATTATAGCGGCCAATCCAGCCATGAACCTGTCTTTCAATAAACCCTTCCGGCTTACTCAATTGCGTCAATCGTGTTTCTTTATAATCGATGGCATGAAGTTCTGCCAGTTTATCGACCATAATTTCCGATATTTGCCTGCAAAGTTTAGGTGTTACTTGCACCCCTGCCGGAAAGGTAGTGTCGAGGACGACACCATGTTTTCTTTCCATGATAAAAAATGGGCTGCCGACAATCTCCAGATTATCGGAAAACAAAAATGGCTTCGGAGCAGCAGGGAAGATGGGATTAAGCTCCGCCAAAATCTTGAATTCCCGTTCCATGTCATGGGCTTTTGGTGCAACCGGCCCTAGTGGAGGACGTCGTAACACTGCCTCCCAATCTCCCATTCTTAATTGATAGGTTAAATTCGAGTGCCCGGCGGAAAATTGTAATATTTCCAACGAGCCACTTGGTAAATTGTCGATTCTTTCCCGCAAGAACTTTTCCAAAACAGTCAGGTTCAGCTCTTCCCCTTTTCGAACAGGAATAGTATCCTTACTCATTTGATGAGGCATGTCTGCTCTCCTCCTCTCTAATTCTAAAAATTCAGACTTTTAAGTCTAGCTTCTTTTAAAAATAATGCAAACCCTATTGTTTTTATGTCCAAAAAGAATAGAATTTGCATAATTAATACTAACCGGTTGGTATGTGTTTTTTTAAAGAGAGGGGGATTTTCCAAAAAATTCCCCCTTTTTACTTTTCTTCATCCAAGTTGAATTCCCTGCAAAATCATTTCGACAAAAATCTCCGCTACTTCACGATCGGATACATTTCCATTTGGGTTAAACCACTGATAACTCCAATTCGTAATTCCTAATATCCCAAAAGTGATGATGGAGGGGTTTAGATCCGGGCGAAATTCGCCATTCTCCATACCTGCCTTAATCAATCCTTCAACATTATAACGGAATTGGTCACGTTTCGGGTCGATCATCGAAAAGTGCTCTGGACTTAGATTTTTCATTTCACGGAAAAATATTTTAGCTGCAGACCCGCGTGCTTTAATATCAGATAGCAGCATGTATACAATTTCAAATAGTTTTTCCTTACACGATTTGGTCTGATCTTTTAAAATTGTCTCCTGTAGGACAAGCAAGCCTTCAATATAGCCAAGATGGATATCCATCAATAGCTCTTCTTTACTTGAAAAATAATAATAGAAGGTGCCTTTAGTTACGCCAAGAGAATCAACAATATCCTGAATGGATGTCTCACTGAATCCCTTTTTTTCGAATAAGCGTATGCTTTGTCCTGTTATTTTCTCTTTCACCTTGATATCCTCGCATTCTGAAAATTGTCTAATCGAAATTATACCATACTTTTTTCGCTCCTTTATCGCTAAATCAGTGAAACTTTAAGGTACATTAATCCTAGACTATTTTTTTACTGCTTCTTCTCTAAGTGCACGGCGAAGAATTTTACCTACACCTGTCTTTGGCAATTCATTGCGAAACTCGACAATGCGAGGCACTTTATAGGCTGACATATTTTCTCTGCAATATTTGGTAATCTCTTCTGCTGTTGCAGTTTTTCCTGCTTTTAAAACGATGACGGCCTTTATATCCTCACCGCGATAAGGGTCTGGTACCCCGACCACAACTGCTTCCTGAATGGATGGATGCTCATATAATACTTCTTCCACATCACGAGGGTAAACATTAAAGCCGCTGGCGATAATCATATCTTTTTTTCGGTCAACAATATATAAATAACCTTCTTCGTCAACCTTGGCAATATCTCCGGTATATAACCAGCCATCTCTTAACGTATTGGCTGTCTCATCCGGCATGTTCCAATACCCCTTCATAATCTGCGGCCCTTTAATAATGACCTCTCCCAGTTCACCGGCAGGAAGTTCCTTTGTTCCAGTAGCCAGATCAACAATCTTATATTCAGTAGACGGCATACCAATTCCCACGCTGCCAGGTTTCCTGTCAGCAAACGGCGGATTGCAATGGGTAGTTGGAGAAGCCTCGGATAAACCATAACCCTCCAAAATTTTCGCTCCTGTTTTTCTTTCAAACTCACGCATCAGTTCAACAGGCATAGGAGCACTGCCGCTGTTGCAGGTACGAATTGAATCCAGCCCGTATTCCTCTGCACGCGGATGATTGGTCAATGCCACATACATGGTCGGGACCCCTGGAAAAGTGGTTGGCTGTTCGGTTTTTATTGTATTTAATACTTCCTCCAAATCAAATCGAGGCAGCAGTATGTTTTCTGCAGCTGTATAAATGGAAAGGTTCATCCCTGAGGTCATTCCAAAAACATGGAATAATGGGATGACTGTCAAGGTACGTTCCTTGCCAATTTCGAACTCACCATTAAAAAATTCATATGATTGGAGTACGTTCGCCAAAATATTTCGATGAGTCAACATCGCACCTTTAGAACGTCCAGTTGTGCCGCCGGTATATTGTAATACAGCTACATCGTGTTCCGGTTCAAATTCGACAGGAGCGACATTTCCGTTTCCTTCCTGAAGAAAGCTTTCAAAGCTCCGGTCCGGTGAAAAGTCCTGGCCTGAAGGCTGCAGACTGACCACAATCACATTTTTCACCTGTGTTAAAGCCTGAACCGCTTTCGCCCTTGGATAAAGCGCATCAAATACGACGAGAGTTTCTGCACCTGAATCCTTCAGGATATACTCAAGCTCCCGTTCAACAAGCATTGGGCTCAACTGGGTAACAATAGCACCTGCCCGGAGAATACCGTAATAGGCGATGACATATTGCGGGCAGTTTGGAAGCATCATGGCGACACGGTCTCCCTTTTGTATCCCGTTTTGCTGCAGCGCGGAGGTAAATGCCAGTGAAAGCTTATACAATTCCTGATAAGTAATTTTTCTTCCAAAGAAAGATAAGGCATTATTATCAGGATATTTTTCTGTCGTGTTCTTTAGGATTTGGTGCAATGGAATATTCGGTATTTCCACTTCTTTTGTAATCCTCTCAGGATACTTAGCCAACCATACTTTTTCAGTCATACAGGGTTTCCCTCCAAAAGTTTATATGATTATATTTATCTATCTTTAAAAGGTTAGGCCGCCGCCATCCACCGACAGGGTTGCTCCGGTTACGAACGACGCTTCATCCGAAGCCAAGAAAAGGACTGCATTGGCCACCTCGTCAGGTGTCCCGATTCTTCTAAGCGCATTGGCCTTTGAAATGATTGGCCATTTGCGTTCGTTTTGCCTCCAGCCCTCAATGATTTTCGTATCAATGACTCCAGGAGCAATGGCATTGACGCGAATATTGTATTTCCCATATTCAAGCGCAGCATTTTGGGTTAATACAACAACGCCAGCTTTCGAAGCATTATAAGCGGACATATACTTTTGTCCCTTTAGCCCTAATAAGCTCGAGGTACTAATAATTGCCCCTCCCCCTGCCTTGATTAACTCGGGAACAGCGTATTTAATTCCAAGAAATACCCCTTTTAAATTAATATCAATAACCTGATCCCATTCCTCTTCCGTTAATTCGACACTTCTCACCTCAGAATTTCCAATCCCTGCGTTATTGAACATGATATTTAAGCCGCCAAAAGTAGTCACGGTATTGTCGATTAATGCTTTAACCTGATGTGAATCCGCCACATCTGTTTTGACAAAAATCGCTTTTCCGCCAGCTTTTTTAATTAAGCTGACAGTTTCTTCACCTGATATAGAGTTAACATCTGCAACCGTTACGGCCGCTCCTTCACTGGCAAAGCGGATAGCCGTAGCCCGGCCAATGCCGCTGCCGCCGCCTGTGACAATCGCCGTTTTTCCTAGTAATCTCATAATGGATACTTCCCTTCTTGGAGTATTGCAATCAACATATTTGAACACGCTTACAAAGATTGGAATATAGTAAACGCCACAATACTAACCGGTTAGTATGCGATAATTACTATTACACAATTTCAAATATGGTAATTCGTACCCTTTTCTAAAAATTCTAAATTATTTTATGTTTTCATGCAACCCTAAAAAGTAAATAGGCTGAGATTATTCTCAGCCTGTACCTTAATATCTTCTGTTCATTTTTATCTGTTTGTTCATTAGATCAAAAGATTTTTCAATTATATCTGTTAAAACATCTCCTTTATAAATTCTCCCCAGTTTTAATCCTTGTTGGTAGTACTGTACAATCTCATCAAGTTTTTCCGAGGTTTCTTTTGAAATTCTCACATTTAATTGAATCCTTTCATTATGTTCCAAAACATAACACTCCAATCGTATATTAGCATCCTGCTAGCACTCTACTAGTTTGTTGTTATCTATTGCTAATATAGCATATTTCTACATCTTTTTCACAATTTTAACCAAAAAAAATAAGAGTACAAAATATAGTACTCTCGTACTGTAAAGGAACTTTCGACAGGTCTGGTGATTTGCATTCAATTAATGATGGTATGAAAATACGCTTTCACAACAATAACAATTAAACGGGCTATGAAGCTACCTTTCATGACGTGTTTGAGATAAAAACCAATCAAACATCGTCATAAGGCTGCCTTTCATGACATGTTTAAGGAAAAAATCCATCTAAACGCGTCATGAGACTGCCTTTCATGACGTGTTTTTAAAAAAAATCTAGCCAAACGCGTCATGAGACTGCCTTTCATGACATGTTTAAGGAAAAAATCCAGCCAAACGCGTCATGAGACTGCCTTTCATGACATGTTTAAGGAAAAAATCTAGCCAAACGCGTCATGAGACTGCCTTTCATGACATGTTTAAGGAAAAAATCCAGCCAAACGCGTCATGAGACTTCCTTTCATGACGTGTTTAAGGAAAAAATCTAACCAAACGCGTCATGAGACTGCCTCTCATGACGTGTTTTTTAAAAAAATCCAGCCAAACGCGTCATGAGACTGCCTCTCATGACGTGTTAAAGGAAAAAATCCATCCAAACACGTCATGAGATTGCCTTTCATGACGTGTTTAAGGAAAAAATCCAGCCAAACACGTCATGATACTGCTTCTCATGGCATGTTTGACGAAAAAATCCATCCAAACTCGTCATGAGACTGACCTCTCATGACATGTTTGAATGATAAAAAAATTGCCGAGAATAATACCTTTCTCGGCAATCTGAGAGAACAAACGAACACTCTCATTTTTCTGTATTATACCAATTGTTTTGTTGAATATTGGAGGACATGAATCTGGAGCCAGCCTTGTATTCTTGTCACTAATTCAGGATGAAGCGGTAGATTTGCCTCCATTGGCAAATCTTTTTTTACAGTAAACATCGTTGATGGTTTTGTGATGAATTTACAGGAATGCCCCATGTTTTGAATCACATAGTACTCAGCATCACCTTTCACATTACGAGGAAGTTCCTTTAATACCTCCGGATTTGCTTGAATATCCAGTGCTCCAGTAATCGCTAGTACCGGACAGTTTATTTTGGCCAAATCCTCTTTTGGATCGTAGGAAAAATGCTCTCGGAACCACTTAGCATTGGTTTTGACAAACCCCGTTTTTATGACATCTTCTGTGGAGTTCAGCACTTTTTCGAGATGCTTTTGTGCCTGTGGCTCCACCTTTTTGTGTACTCCCATCAAGCGCAGTAATCCCGCTTGAAAGCCTTCCGCATTTAGTATGTCCTGGACAGCGATATCCCTTTGTCGTTTTAATGCTTCGCTTAATGCCTCGACCGCACCTGCAATTAAAATCAACCCGCTCAGTTCATCTCTCGCCGCTACGGCTGTTCCAATTGCCCCGCCTTCACTGTGTCCTAAAACAATTACATGATCCGGGTCCACTTCTGGAAGGCTTTTTAAGTACTGAACCGCCACCCTGGCATCATCCACAAAATCCCATAAACCTGCAGATAAAAAATTGCCTTCGCTGTCTCCAGCCCCACGCTTATCATATCGGAGATTGATAAACCCTATTGACGTTAAAAATTCAGCCAGCTGTCCATATAGCTTTAAATTTATTTTCTCATTTACTTTTCCATTTCGGTCGATTTTCCCTGAGCCAGGAATAATTAAAATGGCCGGAGCTTTTTCAGCAGTGGTCTCCGGAATAGATAGCGTCCCCTTTAATTTTACATTACTTTGAATCGTAACCTCTTTTTCAATCGCTTTCATTTCCCTTCTCCCCCGTGTCGTTAATCTCCCCCGGAATGATGATGGTGGCTAACGTCCTTTTTTTCCTTCCCTTATCCGGTTTATTCGGGGTTACCTTTGCATAAGCAGTCCTTAGGTCACTAACAAATTGTGCAAATTCGGCATCGCTTAAGTATAATGACGTTTGCCGAAAACTAACCCCGTCGGAAATTAAATCAATTTTTTCCTTGCTTAAATAACGTTCAAACTCCCCCATCAAATTGGCCATAAAATTGATAAAAAAGCCCAAATGCTCTTCCCTTGAAAGGGTATTCATTTCTTCAGGGGTTATTGAAAGGTGTTGATCATTAACGGAATATACCTTCTCCACCGTTCCACGGATAGGGATTTCATCAACAATCCCAATCACCTCAGCCTCTACCAATTTTTTAATATTTCGGTACAAGGACGCTTGCGGGATATCCGGAAGCATTTCTTTTAATTGCTGTGATGTCAGCTGCTGGTTAATTAAGTTCTGAATAATTCTCATACGTACTGGATGTAAAATGACATCGACTTTTGATTCCTTCATTTTTATTAGCTCCCATTTATTATTATCATTATCAATAATGATAATAATATAAAAATTGACTTTTGTAAAGACTTAAATATATTTTTTATAATTTTTTTCAATCCCTTTTTAAAAAATTCAACATTCTTGGTTACATGAAATGGAAATGTAATACCGATATTATAACATGAGGAGGCTTCGGATATGTTTTTATCAATTATTGGAAGTATTTTGCTATTGGCCGCCCCTATCCAAACGACCGATAGCTTATCCATTACAAAGGAAGGTTCTACCATTACAAAGATTAACACTATGGACTTCTTCTATCCATATACAGATTTACCAATCATGAACACAAAAAAATACTCACAACTTCTCGAACAACTTGATAAAAAGGTTTCTCTTTTACCCGTTAATGCGTACCTTGACCAGAATGGAAATATTATCCCCGAACAAGTAGGCTATAAAATCCAACGGGATACCTTAACAGCACAAATTTATGGCTTTTATTATAATCAGAGGCCGGCAAGTATCGAACTTCCGATGACTTCCGTTTATCCTAAAGTGGATAGCGAGCTGCTAAGTGAGATTCGTACATTTCGGATTGGCCGATACGTAACATCCTTCAATCCACAAAATAAAAATCGCTCAACCAATATTAAAATAGCAGCGGAAGCGATTAACAATTACGTGGTGTTTCCGGGTGAAACTTTTTCCTTTAACAGGGTTGTTGGTAAACGCACTAAGGCACGAGGTTATCTGAGAGCAAAGGTCATTGTCAGGGGAGAATATGACGAAGATATCGGCGGTGGTATATGCCAAGTATCCTCGACCCTTTTTAATGCAGTTGATAATGCAGGACTTGAGATGGTAGAACGATTTTCTCACAGCAGGCAAGTTCCTTATATACCCTCTGGCAGAGATGCAACTGTCAGTTGGTATGGTCCTGATTTCAAATTTAAGAATAAATATAATCAACCAATATTAATTCGTGCCAGAACGCTAGGCGGCATGTTGGTCATTAAGGTTTATTCTTCAGAGAGCATTAATTATCAACCAAGAAAAATCCCCAATCTTCCCTATTAACCAAAAAAGTCCACTTTACAGCGGACTTTTTTGGTCATTCTTATTTAGTGCACTTTCTAACAACTCTTCTGAGAACTCGGCTAGTGCGGCATTGTCCATTCGGTCTAGGTTAAGATTAGGTGCAATATTTTTTACAATATTGTTTATGCCCGGAAAATTCACTTTCGGTTTGAAATTTTTGACTGCAGATGAAATGGGAGGTGCAAAATCCTTGCGGTTTCCTTTAGTCAGTCCTAAAACTGCGGCACCTAAACCCAATCCGATTAGCGACCCCCACATTGCTCGATTACTCTTACGTTTTCGCTTAAACATTCGGATAAACGGCAGTGATCGCATCTTATTCATATTCATGCACTCCTTTTAAGTCATTGGAAAGGACATTGCACCCTTCCATTTGCTTAATTTGCACAGATTTCTTAGGAATATGATATGGAATGAGTAGCTGGTTTGTAAGTTAATGGATTCTCCCCCCAGTTTACATAATGTTTTTACCGTCATAAAACAAGCGACTATATATAAAACATGGGCAGAAAGTGAACCTATCTCCGCTCACTAACATAAGATGCAAAAAAAGTATTAGGGTGGTGTCTATGGGCGGTTTATCTTATATTGATTTTTTGGCCAAATTTGGAATTGGCGGAGCCCATCCAGGCGGAATAAACTTGACCAAACATATACTGGCTCAGGAGGAAATATCGAAAGATTCGAAAATTTTGGATGCAGGCTGCGGCACTGGTCAGACGGCTGCTTATTTATATGAGCAATACGGAGCGAAAATCACCGGATTAGAACTAAATCCAATTATGATTGAAAAAGCGAAGAATCGCTTTCTAAAATCACAATTGCCGATTCAATTGATTCAGGGGTCGATAGAAGATATCCCCTTGGAGGATCATTCCTTCGATTTTGTTTTATCTGAATCCGTCCTGGCGTTTGTTAACAAACCAAAGGCATTAAGCGAATTTTACAGGGTATTAAAAAAAGGCGGACGATTGATCGCTAATGAGATGACAATCAATCAAAAGCTTAGTACGCAAGAAGAGGTAGAAATCAAAAAGTTCTATAATATTGATTCCTTACTTTTAGAGTCTGATTGGAGGGATCTGCTCGCAGAATCTGGATTCACCAATATCGATTTGACAAACCAACAGGTTGACTTTGTTAATAACAACACAGCACAAGAATTTAATTTTTCATTGAATTTTGAGCCTGAGTTATTCGCGATATTAAACCAGCACGGAAATATGCTTATAAAGTATCATGATATTCTAAGCCATCGAATTATTACTTGTACAAAATAATACGCCACAAAAAGCCTTGATTTTCCTATCTGGAAATGAAAGGCTTTTTTTATCTGACCTCTTATTCACTACAATCAGCTAAAACTCCTATTTCACGAAGAAACTGGTGAATATAATTCCATCCTGGTTAAAGACTAAAGGCGAGAAAGGATGGATGAAAGCATGGATAAAACCTTAGGCTATCTTAAGGAAATATTATCAAATTATACTGATAACCATACGAAAGGAAAGCAATTATTCCAAAAACTGTCCAAAGGCGAATATCAATCAGAGTGCGCCTTTGTTCGTGATTTAGACGCAGAGGAAATTGATTTTTTAAATAAAATCCTTCCTGATGAGATTGAATATGCAAAACAGGAACAAGATGAAAAAAGGGCCTATCAATTAAATGAGGTATATGAACTTCTCTTTTAAATTGACAAAAGATGGCCGGGAAATCCGCCATCTTTTTTAGGAAATCTTCAATTTTTTCAAAAATTATTTCCAAGGCAAGCGCACAGTGCGACAAATGATGATTAAAATAAACAGAATTTTCCTACAACAAACGACATATTCGTTGCAAAAATTACAAAAAGCCAATTAATTTTCACTAATACATCCCAAATGTGCAAAAAACGCTGCCTTCATTATTTTCCAAAATACGATTTCCCTATCCTAATGAATATTCCTCTTCTTAAATCTGCCTCCGCGAACTTCGGCAATATCCGCAACTGCCAAAAAGGCATTTTGATCATATTCGGTAACAATTTCCTTTAACTTTGCTTCCTCCAGACGATTGATAACACAGAAGATCACTTTTTTATCATCCCCAGAAAAAGCCCCTTCACCGTTTATATACGTAACCCCGCGTCCAAGCCGATTCAAAATGGCCTCCCCTACTTCTATAGCGTAGTCACTAATAATCCAAACCGACTTCGATTCATCAAGACCTGTAATCGTAATATCAATTGTTTTGTAGGCAACAAAATAGGCAATTAGTGAATACATAGCCCGGTCCCAAGAGAAGACAAAACCGGCACTTCCCAAAATAAAAAGATTAAAAAACATGATAATTTCTCCAACTGAAAACGGGAGTTTCTTATTAAAGAGAATCGCTAGAATCTCAGTTCCATCCAAGGACCCACCGTAACGAATCACAATTCCGACACCGATGCCGAGGACAAATCCCCCAAAAATAGTGGCTAGGAGAATATCCTGTGTAAAAGCAGGTACCGGGTGGAGTAATGTGGTGGTGATGGAAAGAACAATAATTCCATAAAGTGTGGATAATGCAAAAGTTTTTCCGATTTGTTTATAACCAATGAAGAAGAATGGGATGTTTAAGATGAATAGAAAAATTCCGAGTTTTAATCCGGTGAGATATGAAAGGATTATCGATATTCCAGTTATTCCGCCGTCAATAACATTATTCGGTACGAGGAAAATTTCAAGACCCACCCCCATCAGGAGTGCTCCAAATGTAATTAAAAGAATTCGTTGTAAAATCTTAGTCTTTGTCAATTTTCGATGTTGTGTCTTTTCCATAACTGCAGCAACTGTTTCACGTTGTTCATTAAGATTAATTTCCTGAAAACCTGCCATTATCCTGCCCCTTTCATTTGGCCTTATCTATAGAATAACGAAGAGTACCCTTTTTTGTATATTTATTTGACTTTATTAACAAAAAAAACTGCCTATACAAGGCAGTTTCGATGTATTAGCTTGGATCAACCTCATCATATGAAAGAGTAACGACCCTTGTGTACTCGCCGTTCGCAATTTCCGTATCAGATGCACGTTGCTCCAACTCTTCCTGGTCATCCATCCCTGGAGCAAGAGATGGTCCGTTGTTCTTTTTTTCATTTTTCTTAGACACCCTATTCACTCCTTTCCCATCCTATTTTCTCAACAATGGGGGATTTGTATGCAGGAGTTTATCTATAAACAATAAAAAGAAGCTGCCTTCTTTTGAGAAGCAGCCCCTTAATGCTTTAACATCTTAGGAGACCCAACCATGACACCAGCCTGAATTTCATTAATTATTTCCAATTAGTCATCTTTCGAGCTAATGGGGAACTTTGAAATATTAGACGATGTGTGTTTGTTCCGTTGAAGGAATTAATTCACATATTAAATGGAATTCAAATTCCTAAAAAGAAACATATTTATCGGTCTAGTACCGATGGAAACTCTCTATTCCTTCAGTTGTTTTGGTTTCTTGGCAATAAAAGCTTTGAATTAAGAAGGTGATAACTAAATATCACTTATTGACTTGATATTTCAGAATCATGCAAATGCTTACCAGTTATCTTATTAGTTTTTTAGCCGAATAAGATCCTTTTAAATTAACTCTTTTAGTTTACCCGAGTCGCATTTAAAAGGTTGGTTAAGGATTTACTCTTGTTCCAAAGTTTTCATCGCTCCACCTTTGCAAATGAGTATGGAATAACCTAACTATTCGTTCACAAACGGAACGAACACGTATGGTTGAGCCTCCTAAGATGTTATTTACTGTTTTCTTTTTACATCTATAGTATAGCACTGAAAATTAAGAATAAACGGAATATTTGTGTCGTATTTGTGAACATTTTGAAAAACGAGGCCTTCCCGTAAAGGGAAAGCCTCGTTTTTTAGTCTTTAACCGGGTTATCAAAATTATCTTTTACTTTAATTTGGTTCTGTTCTACTTTTTCGTTGACCCTCCGTCTATTTTCATCAAATTTCTCATTGTATGGCAAGGTAACCACTCTGCCATCCTTTAATTCAAATTTGTATTGATAATAACTGGTGGTGCCCTGATGGTTTCGATAAACAATATGAACAGTCTTCATTTCTTCCCACTTAAACTCATCTTCTTTAAGGCTGGTTAATTGATTATAGTGGATTCCATCATCGTCTACATAGTAGTAATTGGTTAGACTTAAAAAAAAGACAGGAAGACTGATAAGAATCAGAAGTCCAATAATCCATTTAAAGGCAGATCCATCCCACCTTTGCCTAAAAATTAGATATAATGTTAACAATACAGCTATGTATAACATTCCACCCATAAAGGCTATATAAGCTGAGAACGGTGTGGCAAAGAACCATTGTGAACGGGAATAATAAACCATGCTTTGATAGGATGCCACTATGACAAATGGGACAAATGCACTGCTTATGTACAAAATAATCGTATAAGCCACCAATTTTACAGAATTTTCCTCACTGAATTCCCTTCTCTTTAGTGCTAACAAAAATCTTACCCCCTGTTTTATGTCTAATGCATCTTTCATTTTACCTTAAATTAACAGTATTTACCTCAAGAAAATTCAAAAATATCTAAAAAAAGAAAAACCAATCTATGAAAAAGATTGGCCTAAATGGCTATTTAGTTCCAGGCGCCGGATGATCTACACCCTTAACATGATGGTTGTGTCCATCATCCTCTGAGGTGTAAAAGTCGTAATAATGTACATGCATGCCATTTCCTACCGGAATTGCTGGTCCTGAATAGGCGCGGTAATGGTGGGTATGCCCATTCTCGAATAGGACAAATCCTTCCGTATAGTGAATATGGCCCCCGTCCTGAGTCGGAATCGGTGGTGATGTAACATCCAAACACTGATGAACGTGACCGGAACTCATGCCGGTATAATCAACAGAGCCATGGTTATGGTGAGGAACAAATCCTGGGACAAAATCATCTTTGCTGATTTTAATCAATCCAATCACCTCACGTACGTTTATATAAAAACTATATGCACGAAATGAAAGACCTTTCTTCTTTTTCAGTTATTTCCATCTATTTCATCCTCCCCTAAATACATAACCAATATAATTGTTGACATACTAGGTCTGTAAGACCATTTTTCCTGAAAGAAGGTAACATAGATGACAGTTGGAACACAGGTTAAGCAAACAATTGCTGGCTTAAAATCTGTTCCATTTAAAACATTTAAGGAGGCCTGGCATGACGGTAGCTTCTAATGTAAAACAATGCTTATCAACAATAAAAAGCATAGAAAACCAACTAGCTGCACTAGCGTTAAATTCTATAGAAACAGAGGCGCAATCTGTATTTCATGAGGCCGCGGATGCTATTGGAAATGTAAAAAAGGATCTTCAGTATCGTGTATTAGAACTTGAACGTTTAGAACCGCAATACAAGGGCTCATAACCTGAGGTGATAATATGGAAAGTTTTTGGGAAGTTATCTATCGCTCATTTATTTTTATTGTTGTCTTATTTCTGACCACAAAGCTTATTGGTAAAAAACAAATTTCGCAGCTTTCCTTTTTTGAATACGTGTCTGGTATCACAATAGGAAGCATAGCCGGCGAAGCTATTACTGGATTGGAAAAAAACTATTTACAGGGAGCTCTAGCCATTATACTCTTTGGATTGGTTACAATCTTGGTTGACATTTTCTCGTTAAAGAGCAAGTTTTTTCGAGATGCTATTGAAGGAAAAGGAACGGTAATTATTAAGGACGGAAAAATATTGGAGGATAATTTAAAAAAGGAACGGTATACGATTGATGAATTATCGGCTTTACTTCGGCAGCAAAATATTTTCAAAGTTGCGGATGTAGAGTTTGCCATTTTGGAGCCACGCGGCAATGTTACAGCTTTGTTGAAGAAAGAAAACCGCCCTTTGACTCCAAAAGACTTGCAAATGAAAATGCCAAATGAAAAAGAACCCCAGACAGTCATTATGGACGGAAGTATTATTGAAGAAGGATTGCGTGCTTCTGGTAAGGGAAGAGGATGGCTTTATACGGAATTGGAAAAGATGAATGCCACACTTGATAACGTATTTATGGCCCAGGTGGATTCCTATGGTGAGCTAACCATTGACTTGTACGATGATAAAATTCAGGTTCCTGCACCACAGCAAAGACCGCTATTGATGGCAACTTTGAAGAAAACACAGGCCGATTTAGAAATCTTTTCACTTTCCACGGATTGCGAGAAATCAAAGGCGATGTATAGGAAGAATGCTGCGATATTAGAGGAAATAATTGAAAAACTTTCCCCTTACTTAAATGGCTAATCATCTGAAAGCTACAGAAAAAATCCTCACCATCATTCTGGTAAGGATTTTTATTATTGATTATGCACTAACTTTCTTGTTTCTTGGCAGTGAGTTTTTATTGGTTATATAACTATGAAGGATCATCCCGCCCATAACTAATAGAATACCTGCCCAGGATACCGGGTCCGGTAATGCTGCTTTTAACAGCCATACCTCTCCTAGAAGTGCGAACAAAACTTCCATGGATTGAGTTGCTTCCACTGCTGCAAGCTTCTGCATATTCCCCCGAACAAGGTCGGTCGCTTGAAAAAATAAGACAGTCGCAATCACCCCTGAGGAAATTGCGACCAATCCTGATTGAAAGGCTTGATCCATGCTTGGTGTTCTCTTTGTCAGTAATCCGTAACAAGCTAACACCAGCCAAAAAGGCATACTGGCCAAAGTCATACCTAGAACCCGTTGAAAAACATCCAATCGCCCCCCGCAAAGGTCCATCATTTTTCGATTCCCCAGCGGGTAGGCAAAAGAAGCAATTACTACCGGTACGATTCCCAGGATAATCGCCAGCTTTGAAAGATTACCTGTTTGCTGAATCTGCATTAAAATTATTCCGAGCAGAATAATCAAAGACATGCCCAATCCTTTATATGGAATTTTCCCTCGTTTGGATATCTGTCCTGCTTTAGTCGTTACGGTTTCGTAAAAGAGCGGTGACAATAACGCACCAGAAATAATCGTAATTTGCCAGGTTGCGGCGATCAGCCAGCCTGGAGCATAAGCAGCCGAAAAACAAAGCGGGGCATAAAATAGGCCGAATCCAATGAAACTCCATAACACCCAATGTCCGGGATATTTTTTCATCTCTTTAAAAAGGGGTAATAGGTTTTTTCTCGCCAATACAATCACCAGCAGAAAAGGAATCATGAAAACATACCGTAACGTCGCACTCCAGATCCAACTTCCCCCTGCTAAATCCATGGACCTGTTCAAGATAAACGTAAATGCAAAAAAGAAGGCAGCAAAGATGCCCAAGATGATTGGCCTCATAATAATAGTCCTCTCATTCTCTAATTTTGTGCTTCACTTCTAGATTTCTTTTATTTACGAGGGCGACCATAAACGAACAGATAAACAAGATTGTTGCCGTCATAAATGTCGTTTGCACCCCAAATTGTTCGGTTATCCATCCCATGACAAGCGATGATATGCCAAAGGCTGCAAAAATTAGCGTTCCTCTCGCGGAGTAAACCTTAGCAAGCAGCCCGTCTCTTGCACTTTTTTGGAAAATCGTTGTTTCAGCAACATCCCGGGCCATTTGAGGCAAACCAAATAAAAATGACAGGAGCAGAGCCAGCCAAGGAATCGTTGTGATTCCGAATACAAAGGTAATCCCGATTAAACAAAAAGTTGACCATAGAATTGTTTTTCCTAGATTTTGTTCCAAGTGTTTTGAGAGACGATAAATGACAAAGCCGCCAAAAAGCATCCCTCCGAAAAACGCTCCATTAATAAACCCCCACCAATTTTCCTGTTTATTTAATGCTTCGGAAACATAAACAAACAATATCGCGGCAATCCAAACCCCGTTGGCAAATGTCTCAAGTATGTTCATATAACTAATTGTCCGGAGCTGCCTTGAGTTCCAAATCAGTCTCCAGCCCTCAATTAATAGTTCTGTTTGTGTTTGATTTCCACTGCTGCGTGATTGAGTAGTTGGCGGGGAGATTAGGATCATCAAAACAGTTGAAATCATGTACAGGAAAAAGGTAAGCCAAAGAATTCTTCCATAGCCGGCAGCCACCAAAAAAATACTTCCAATTGGCCAGGCAATCAACTGAATCACCTGGTCTGAAATCGATAATAAACTGTTGGTTTTTACTAGTATACTCTCCTTTACCAAACCGGGAACAAGCGCATTCCGTGCAGGGGTCGCCCAGCCATCCAAAAATGAAACCAGAGCGATGAGTAAATAGAGAAAAAATAACCCACTGGCTTCGAGAGTAACAACAAAAACACATAAAATCAGCAACAGAATTGTCTTCCCACATTGTGAAAAGACTAAAATCGACTTCAGACGGTACTTATTGATGATCAACGGGGCCAACAATCCGCTAACCAATCCCGAGAATGTGTTTATAAAAGGAACAAGGGCCATATAGGTAACAGAGCCAGTTGCATCAAAAATCATTTTTATCAAACAAACGATATATAATATATCTCCCAGATTGGCAAACATTTGTCCTACCCAAAGAAACCGGAACGATTTCTGTTTTCCGATAAAATTGGACATAATACCACCCTCACTTTTATTTAGTTTTTTATATTACTAAAAGTAAGGGGATTTTACATTGGACTGCCTCCATGGAATTTTTTCGATATCCTAAAGTATAACAGATTTCTGAATTGTTTGTTAATATTGAATTAGCTAAAAAAATTACCCTAGTGTGGGATTATTTTTTTAGAATATTATTGAGGACTTGGGCGATGAAATAACCCCATTACCTCAATCGTTTCGGTAATATTAACGAAAGCGGACGGATCCACTTCTTTGATTAGGTTTTTAACATCATTTAATTCGTATCTTGAAATGACTGTTATTAAAATATTACGATTCATATTCGAATAACCGCCGACACCATCCATGACCGTTAATCCACGGTACAAATTATTCAGTAAATGTTCTCTCATTTCCTGTCCTTTATCGGTAATTATCATTATGGTTAACTTCGTGTGGTCCGTATAGATCGCATCCACTACTTTACCAGTGACATAAATCGATACTAATGTATATAGAGCTGAATCCCAATTAAATATAAACCCGCTTATCACAATGACAACACCATTCATTCCTGACAGTAAATCACCGATAGGGAAGTCCTTACTCCTAGAAACAATCATCCCAATAATATCAAATCCACCAGTAGAACCTGAGCAGCGGAAAACGATCCCAACTCCGAGACCAGTTAATGCTCCTCCAAATATCGATGATAAAATCATGTCATTTGCTACGGGGAAAACCGGCACTATGTAAAGACCGAAGGAAATAATAATAACTGAAAAAATGGAGTTCATAATAAACTTTTTCCCAAGCATTTTATAACCAATTATTAATAAAGGGAGATTCAACAGAAAATTTGCCAATCCCGTATTTATTGGGGTAATTAATCCAATTAGCATCGAAATCCCACTTAGTCCACTGCTCAATACCTCATGTGGAATAAGAAAAAGGTTGAAACCGACTACTACAATGAGGGAGCCGATGATTAATCCAATAAGCCGCAACGCTTTCTCCTCCTGCCCGCCTGTAAAGCATTTCTTTTAAAAAATAATACCGATTCTCATTGATGATGTAAACTAGATAGTTTATTACAATAATAATCAATTATCTGCAAATTTTTCCATTGACTTTTCTACAATAACATTTATACTTTAGTAATGTATTAATTTAATAAAACAATCCTCATCAAACCGATGAGGTAGAGGTCGCGGTTTTTATAAGTAAAGCGGACGAGATGCAGAGACATCTTCGACTCCGTTTGAAAGGAAAAACTGCCGAAGTATGCTTTGGTCTCTGAAAAGGCATGCTGGGGCTGTTTCCGAACAGGAACAGAACTGTCATGTTTGGACTTACCATTCAAACATGTTGAGCTATCTTTCGGAAGGTATGATGTTGGGTATTAATCATGCCATCGAAGCTTCTCGATGGCATTTTTTATTCCAAACTCCTTCCAAATAATTCAAAAAGGAGTCAAAACGATGCAAACTGCTAGAGCATTAAAGGAAAACGTATATTCAGAAGATCTCACACCACAACAAAATAACAATGAATTAAGACGCAGCTTAAAATCTCGTCACTTAACGATGATTTCACTTGGCGGTACAATCGGAACCGGACTATTTTTGGCGAGTGGCGGTGCCATTCATACCGCTGGACCAGGTGGAGCGATTCTTTCCTATATGATTATTGGTGTCATGGTATACTTCTTAATGCAAGGTTTAGCGGAAATGGGCACTTATATGCCGGTAGCCGGCAGTTTTAGTACCTACGCTACTAAATTTGTCGACCCTAGCCTTGGATTTGCGTTAGGCTGGAATTATTGGTATAACTGGGCAATTACAATTGCTGCTGAACTTTCTGCCGTAACGATGATTATGAAATTTTGGTTTCCAGATTCTCCATCTTTATTATGGAGCAGTATCTTTTTAGCTATTATGTTTTTACTCAATTATCTTTCTGTAAAAGGTTTTGGCGAAGCGGAATATTGGTTTTCATTCATTAAGGTAATCACTGTTATTGTTTTTATTATTGCCGGTACCTTAATGATTTTTGGAATCATAGGTGACGAAGCAGTTGGATTTAAAAACTTTACGATAGGTGATGCCCCGTTCCACGGCGGCTTTATGACAATGTTAGGTATATTTATGGCAGCAGGATTTTCCTTCCAGGGAACTGAATTATTGGGGGTTGCTGCAGGGGAAACGGAAGATCCGAAAAAAGCCATTCCACGTGCTGTAAAGACTGTTTTCTGGCGTATTCTTTTGTTTTATATTTTAGCCATCGTGGTTATTAGTCTGTTAATTCCCTATACGAATGAAAACTTGGCCAACGGAGATGTGACACTAAGTCCATTTACGCTTGTTTTTCAAAAAGCAGGCATCGCTTTTGCAGCATCTGTCATGAATGCCGTAATTTTGACAGCTGTATTATCTGCCGGTAACTCTGGTATGTACGCTTCAACTAGAATGCTTTGGGATTTGGCACGCGCGGGCAAGGCACCAAAGTTTCTCGCTAAATTAAATAAGCGCGGCGTGCCGGTAAACGCCTTATTTGCCACATCATTGGTAGGCACACTTGCTTTTCTTGCTTCCTTATTTGGTGATGGAACTGTTTATGTCTGGCTCTTAAATGCATCAGGAATGTCCGGTTTTATCGCTTGGCTAGGAATTGCGGTTTGCCATTACCGTTTCCGCAGGGCCTATGTGGCACAAGGCAGGGATTTAAATAAATTACCTTACAGATCAAAACTTTTCCCATTTGGACCTCTCTTTGCTTTTGCAGTCTGTGCATTCGTTGTGTTAGGTCAAAATTATTCAGCATTTATGGGGGATCAAATTGATTGGAACGGAGTTCTCGTCTCCTATATCGGCTTGCCATTGTTCTTCATCGTCTGGCTTGGATATAAATTTACGAAGAAAACGAAGCTAATTCCATTAAAAGACTGTGATTTAAATAATTAATCATGATGAACAGCATGCAGAATATGCATGCTCAGGCTGTCGAGAAAAACTCTCGACGGCATTTTTTTGTATTATTTCTTTAACAATTCACCGCGTTAATTTGATATTTCATTATTAATAAACCCACTATTCGATGTGTCTGTTGATTTGCGCTCCACAAGAAAGACTTCGGCAGCATAAACACCGCACAACTATAAGCGGAGATTTTCCGGTTAAACTAAAGAATATAGCTCATTTCGTGGAATTTAAGCGGAGGTTTTCCGCCTAAGCTAAGAAAAATTGCTCATTTTCACGTTTTTCCGGTTAATAACCGGAATCCTTCCGCCTATTCAAGCTATTTTCAGTGCTAATTTCTAATTAAGAGGAATTTCTCCGCTTACTTATCAAACTCGCTTTAGCGTCTGATGAGCTCGAACAACAAAATAGTCCTTTTTATAAAATAAACAAGTGAGTTGGCTCTTCTAACCGCGGCTTGCCCAACACGAAAAAGATTACGATAAACTTATAAAGACCGGAAAAGGTGTGTTGCAATTCCTTAGGTTGATTATGTCCTGGCGGAAATCACCAGACCCATAGCAGGGACAATTTTAATGTAATCGGCTTTTCTATAAAAATAAAAAATTGCCGAGAAGTATACCCTTTCTCGACAATCTGGGCATGCAGAAATTGCATGCTGTTTTTTTACAAAAAAGAAGCATTACCGTTTTATCTGGTAATGCTTCAAAGCTTTACTGACACTTCTGTTCCATCCTTTAATCTAGTTTCCACCAGGGTAATTCCTTTGTGTTGTATTAAACTCTTAAGCAATGGCTTCAAATCGGTCCTGTCTATCTGGGGAAAGCTAAATTTTGCACCATCTTTTTCGATTGCTTTATTGATAACACCATTCATTTTTTTCGATGTAATGATCATACTGACCAGATTCAGGAATATATAGGGAACCGGAATACTGAACCGCTTATCTTTCATTTTTACTTTGACTTTTAACATGGTTTACTCAATCACCACAAAAACTTTATCGCCATTTGCCGAAGTAATATCGACAATTTGTCCGTCCAGCTCGTTTTCAATGGCTTCAATTAATAAATCCACATTAATATCCTTCACATACATTTCGGCCTGAGGTATTTTCTCGGCGATACTTGTTCCTACCTTTAGTACAGCTTTGACCAGATTGATCGGAAGGTTTACGTTGACGTTATCCCCTTCATGAGAAGTAACGCGAATTTTTAACATTTTATTGCCGTAAGGGATCTCTTCTTTAGCTAATGAGACTGACGGTTCTTCTTTTCCTTGCAGCACATTAATCAATTCTGTGGCCTTTTCCTTATCAATTTTGCCTTCCTCCACCAATGTTAATACACGTGAAATTTCATCCTTCATCTACACTTCCCCCTCTTTTAATAAAGTAATGGCCTCCTCGGCCGTGATTTCACCTTTTTCCAACATCGAGACGATTTTTTTCTTGTCAATTTCCTGTTTTTTTACTGTGGAATAACCCAAAGCTGATATAATGTCATCCAACTTTCCTCTTACTGTCGGGTAGGAAATACCTAATTCTTTTTCAACCTCCTTAATACTGCCGCGGCATTTAAGAAAAATTTCAATAAAATGAAGCTGTTCCTGACCAAGTGAAGCAAACTTAGATAATTCAAATTCATTTTCAATCGTCGTATGGCAATGCTTGCACTGGAGTTTAGTAATGGTAAGTTGTTTACTGCAAACGGGACAATTTGTAATTAATGGATATGCCATTTGGAACTCCTTTCCTAAGCTTACCCATATCATACCCTAATTGTTTAAGAATTGAAAGTAATAATTAATATTTTTTATATTTTATTATCAAAAAATTAATTTTATCAACTATGGAATTAATTATTTTTAAGAGCCAAATAAAAAAACAGACTCAAAAATACTGAGTCTGTTGAAATCAAACTTTTAAAATTCTGCATTTCCTGGTGTTCTAGGAAACGGAATGACATCTCTAATATTAGTCATGCCAGTTAAGTACATAATAAGGCGTTCAAAACCGATTCCATATCCTGAATGTTTCGTACCGCCGTATTTCCTCAATTCCAAGTACCACCAATAATCTTCTTCACTCATGCCCAATTCTTTAATCTTGCCAGCAAGAACTTCTTCCCGTTCTTCACGCTGACTGCCGCCGATAAGCTCCCCGATGCCAGGTACGAGCAAATCAGTTGCAGCAACAGTTTTGTTATCTTCATTTAATCGCATATAGAAGGCTTTAATTTCTTGCGGGTAATCCGTTACAAACACCGGTCTTTTGAACACATGTTCACATAAATACCGTTCATGCTCTGATTGCAAATCCAGCCCCCATTCAACTGGATAGGCAAAGTTTTCCCCTGATTCTTTTAGAAGATTAATGGCTTCTGTATAAGTTACACGGCCAAAATCTGCATTACGTGCATTATTTAAACGGTCCAATAAGCCTTTTTCAACAAAACTGTTAAA
The DNA here is from genome assembly GCF_055381825.1 of Neobacillus sp. B24. NCBI lineage: Bacteria > Bacillati > Bacillota > Bacilli > Caryophanales > Bacillaceae > Neobacillus > Neobacillus sp. B24. The sequence continues at coordinate 3,622,601 of NZ_AP035777.1, forward strand.
GAAACTCATTTCTTCAGGAGCCTGCTCGAGTACATAGTCAATAACATACTTGACCATATCTTCAGCAAGGTCCATAATATCAGGCAGCTCCGCGAAAGCAACTTCCGGTTCTATCATCCAAAACTCCGCTGCGTGCCTGGAAGTATTGGAGTTTTCCGCCCTAAATGTCGGTCCAAACGTATAGACATTACGGAAAGCCAAGGCAAAAGATTCAGCCGAAAGCTGGCCGCTAACAGTCAAATTCGTTTCTCTGCCGAAGAAGTCTTTTGTATCATCGGTTTTTCCTTCTTCATTCTTCGGAAGATTGTTCATATCAAGAGCGGTAACTCTAAACATTTCTCCCGCACCCTCGGTATCACTCCCAGTGATGATTGGAGAATGCACATAAACGAATCCACTATCCTGGAAAAATTTGTGAAGTGCATAAGCCGCAAGCGACCTTACTCTGAATACAGCTGCGAAGGTATTGGTTCTAGGTCGTAAATGGGCGATTGTCCTAAGGTATTCAAAAGAATGGCGCTTCTTTTGCAATGGATAATCGACGTTGGAAATTCCTTCGATGACAATACTTGTCGCTTTGATTTCAAACGGCTGCTTTGCATTTGGCGTGTGAATAAAATCGCCCTCTACTTTGATTGAAGAGCTGATTGGCAGCTTGGCAATTTCCTTATAGTTCTCCAATTTGTCTTCAAAAACAACTTGAACACTCTTGAAGAAGCTTCCGTCATTTAATTCAATAAAGCCAAACGTTTTTGAATCACGGATTGTACGAATCCAACCAGAAATTTGTACTTTTTGACCAATGAAGCTTTCGGTGTTTCTGTATAATTCCTTAATTAGGGTTACTTTCACCTGAGTTTCCTCCTATTTATGTATAAAAATTCACCAACAGGCGGCGGTTTATCGTTAAACAAAAAACCTCCCATCCCAGTTGGGACGAAAGGTAATTTCCCCTGTTGTTACCGTAAGTGTTTATCCCTTCCATATTATATAAAAATCAGCACAAATAAGCAATATTCAACAAAATTCCTTTATATCAACAATTTTCTGAAAAATAGAAGGAAAAATAAGATTGCCGTCGAATTGAATATAGTAATGTTCGATTCTTGGTAGATGAGGAGTGTTAGTTGTGGATAAAATCACTTGTATTTCCTATCTTCTGTACCATTCATCAAAGAATCAAGACATCAAAGAAAAAGCCATTCAATTGTTAAATGGCGATATATCTATTCGTGATTTAAAAAGAAATGTTTTGATACAAAACCATCTGGTCGTTGCGGAGTCCTTATTACGGCGAAATAACCTTGATAAAAATTTAGTGCAGCAATTTGCAGCAGAGTTTATGAACGTAGAAGTATGAAAGCTTCCGGGTATCGGAAGTTTTTTTATTAACAAATTTCTACAAAAAATCCCCCTTCCATTTTTCTGGGAGATCATGATATAATTTGAAAACCTCCTCAATTTTAACACATATTCTCCTTTACGAGCTTCATTTATCATTCTTCTTAACACCTTTGTCCCGCTGAAGATTTTTGTCATAAGAATAAGTTCGCGCGAATACTGTGAAACGTTGTGAAATTTTATTTATAGAAGAAAGGTGATTATTTATGGTACAGATTGAAGTAGCCATTACATTCGAAGGAATAAGTTATTGGACTAACGTGATTACTGATCGAAACACCTCCGATGAAGAAATTTTTCGACTTGCCTTCGAACAAGTTCAAAAACAATGGCAAAAATAATTCATTAATAAAGCTGCATTGAACACAGGATGCTCAATGCAGCTTTTTATTTTAGCGAAATATAAAGGTACTTTTTGGAACATGTTCCATTAATGGACTGATTCCATCCGTGGCAAACATATGAAGTTCGTGCATGGCACGAGTGCAGACAGTATAAAACAGCTTCCGTTCGCTTTCCGCACGATATTGCGAACTATCGTAAAGGATCACTGCGTCAAACTCGATTCCCTTTGCAAGATAAGATGGAATGACAAGAATTCCTTTCTCATAGGAAATTGTTCCTTTTTCAATTAAATGAAGTGAAACCTCTTGCCGGAGCGCCTGAAATGCTTGGATACTTTCCGCTGCAGTCCGGCAGATTACCGCTATCGTACGGTGGCCACGCGGCTTTAACTCATTAATTTTATTGAGTATCAATTCATTTAAGTTTGCCCTGTCCGTCTTAACAACTGTCGGTTTATCGCCGGAACGGTTAAAGGGCTCAATTTCATCGCCCCCCTCGACCAATTGCCTAGTAAATTCAACAATCTCTTTTGTTGAACGATAGGTTTTTGTCAAAACAAATGTTTCAATCTCTTTCTCTTCATTACCTGTTTCAGTTAATACTGTACCTGCACCGGTCGCACCGGAAAAAATCGCCTGATTAAAATCTCCTAGCAAAGTCATTTTGCTATAGGGAAACAATCTTTGGATAAATGCAAATTGAAACGGTGTATAGTCCTGAGCCTCGTCAATAAAAATATGGCGAATGGCTGTATTTGATTTTCGACCTTCAATCAAATCCTGTAAATATACATACGGTGTACAATCCTCATATGGAATGACCATTTCACTAATTTTTTCTACTGTTTGTTCGCAGATTTGTGCCCATTCAGAAGGCAAGTTGACTCCAGAGTTTTCTCCACTATTAAACAATTGCATATAAATTTGTGGCATATGAATAAATCGCAAGCCCTTTACAGCGGCAAACAATGGCTTAAATCTTTCTTTGACAACCATGTCAGCAAGAAGGAGTTGTTCCCGTTCAAAATCATCAAATGTATTATCGGAAAAATGTTTCTTCTGCTGAAGTTTCTTAAAGACTTCCAAATAATCCTCTTTCTCTAAATATTGGATTTCTTCTTCGACCCAGCTCCGCGTGCGTTCTCGTTTGACCCATTTCTTCAATTCTTTCAAAAGCCATTCCTGAACAAGTTGGATCCGATTTGGAATGGAGAATTTTTGATTAAGTGAATAAAAATATTTGTAAATTTCCCGATTGGAAATTAGAATATCTCCTCTAAATGTTAAATCCCTAAAAGCTAAACCGGAAAGGGATAATCCGGCAGCAAAGTCGTCAATGAAACTCTTAAAATCAAGGCTAGCCTTAAAACGAATCCCGTTAACTCTCGTTTCATAATCAACATCCCTTGGGGCACTTAACAAGTATTCAATTTGTGAGAATGGGTCTTCTACATCAAATTCTCTTGCCAATCTGTGATTCAAGTATTCCTGGAAGGTGGATTGCTGCATATTTTCCTCACCAAGTTCGGGCAATACCGTCGCCACATAGCTATTAAACAATGGGTTTGGGGAGAAAAGCATTATATTTTCTGATTTTAATGTCCCTCGATAGCGATATAAAAGGTAAGCGACTCGTTGAAGTGCCGCGGATGTTTTCCCGCTGCCAGCCACACCTTGTACGATAAGCAATTTACTTTTTTCATTGCGAATAATGGCATTTTGCTCACGTTGGATGGTTGCGACAATACTTTTCATTTGTGTGCTTGCATTATTCCCTAGCACTTCCTGGAGCATTTCATCGCCAATTGTGACTCCCGTATCAAACATTCCTTTAATTTCCGATGATCGGATAATAAATTGACGTTTTAATTCCATGTTCCCTTCTATGGTTCCTTCAAGTGTTTCATATTTCGCAGGTCCCGGAGGGTAATCATAATACAGGCTGGAAATGGGAGCGCGCCAATCGTAAATTAGAAAATTCTCATCGTGTTCATCCATTAAAGAAGCTATTCCAAGATAAACCTTATCTGTGGAGGTTTCTCCCTCTTCAAAAAAATCAATCCTGCCAAAGTAAGGTGAATTTTTTAATTTTTCCAAGGTTTTGAGCTGTTGACCGTGCTGCCGATGCGTCCGTTCTCGCTCGGATAGAAATTCTGACTGCTGTTTAATACTTGCGTATGTTTCAATAATATCGTCTGGTTCGTCTAAATTGACTGTTACATCCTCCCAGAAGGTTTTTCGAATCTCAAGGACATCAGCACCAACCTTCCCGGCATTGTGAGTAAGTTTATCTATTTTTTTATCGATCTCGACAACAACCGAATTCACCCGTTCCTGTTCCAATATCCAGTCCTTAGTTTGTAAATCGCTCATCCAACCACTCCCGAGAAAAAATTTGGTCTTACCTGTTGACAAATGCAAACCAAATATGTTAATGTTATTATAGGGATATTTTAAATAACTTAACATAAATGCGAGTGATACCAAATGTCATTTTATCATGCCCTAGCCGTATTTTCAAGAAGTTTCTTCCACGATTAGTAAACGCCGATTGGGCGTTTTTTTTATTGCCCTTTTCCCTCATTACCCGATAGTTACCCCTCTTATATTTTGCCAAGTGTGTATTTAAAAAAACAAAAAAAATAATTTATTAAAACAATTGACAATATGCTCGACTCCATACTATAATTTATCTCGAAGTTAGTTATTTCAAATTCAAGATAAATACATTCAAACTAAAAAGGGAGAGATTTTAATAATGACAAAAACTAAATGGGTATTGGATCCAGCACACAGCTCTGTAGACTTTTCTGTTCGCCACATGATGATTGCAAATGTAAAAGGTACTTTCCAAAACTTTACTGCGGAAATCGAAGCAGATCCTGCAGATTTAACAACAGCAAACATTGAATTTACTCTTGAAACTGCAAGCGTTGATACACGCAATAAAGATCGTGATGGCCACTTGGTATCTGCAGACTTTTTTGATGTTGAAAATCATCCAAAGATGACATTCAAAGCAACCAATATCGAAAAAACAGATGAAGGCGAGTATAATGTAACTGGTGATTTAACACTTCGTGGTGTTACAAAGCAAGAAACATTTGCAGTATCTTTTGAAGGTCAAGGAAAAGATCCATGGGGAAATGAAAAGGCCGGTTTCAGTGCAACAGGTACTCTTAACCGTTCTGATTATGGCTTGGTATGGAATGCAGCCCTTGAAACAGGCGGCGTACTCGTTGGTGATAAAGTAAAAATCAACCTGCAAATTCAAGCAGCAAAAGCATAATTTATTTCTAATTAAAAAGAGGCTGAATCCTATATGTCAGCCTCTTTTTCTTATGGTTGAATCATTACCCTTGTTCCATTCGGCACCATGTCCGCAAGCTGTATCACATCGCGATTGTACATTCTAATACATCCGTGGGAAACGGCCTTGCCAATTGAACTTGGATCATTTGTCCCATGGATACCGTAGCCTTGTTTCGAAAGCGACATCCACAACACACCAAACGGTCCACCGGGATTATACTGTCGATTCACAATCACAAAGTCACCAATCGGGGTCGTGGTTAACATCTTACCCACTGCAATCGGAAAAATTTTCATAAGCTTATCATGATGGTAAAGAGATAGTCTTCTTTTGCTGACTGATACTACAATCCGATATGGAATGGTACTAGGTTCTGGAAGTCCGGGAATTTGGATTCTCTGTCCTATGTGTAAATATTGACCGATTCCGGGGTTAGCAGCTTGAAGGCGTTGGAGACTAACCCGATAATCCCTAGATATAGAATGAAGTGATTCCCCGGATTTTACAATATGAAGCATGGTGGGTCCTCCCTTTTTTCACTATCATATGCCATGACAAGTCAATCTCGTGCGTTTATTTCATAGATCAAACAGCGGCGATAGGTCCTCCCTGGTAAAATCTCTATAGAAGTAGTCATTGCTGGGAGCATCATAAACATAATCCTTTTTCCATTGTGGGATATTTCGTGTTATTTCCATGATTGCTTTTACAAATAAGTGAATTTCTTCATTTGTCATGGTTGGATGCACCGAAAAGCGAACCCAGCCCGGTTTGGCCGACAAATCCCCCTTGTTTATTTTATTCGTTATTTTCTTGGAGTCGGTTTTATCAATGTTAAATAAATAGTGCCCATATGTTCCGGCACAGGAACACCCGCCCCTGACTTGAATGCCAAACCGGTCATTAAGCAACCGGACAATTAAATTGTAATGAATATCCTCAATATAAAAGGAAACAATTCCGATACGGTCCTTTCTGTGTCCCTCCAATATATGAAGCCCTGGAACTTCCTCTAATTTGGTCAGTAATAAAGTTAACTGTTCCTTTTCCCTATTTAGAATATTATCGATGCCCATTTTTTCTTTTAAATTTATGCATAAAGCCGTTCGGATTGCCTGAAGAATTCCTGGTGTCCCGCCGTCTTCCTTAAGCTCAATTTCCTTATAATACTGATGTTCTCCCCACGGATTTGTCCAAGTAACAGTACCGCCTCCTGGATGGTCAGGTATCCTGTTTCCATATAATCTTGAATCAAAGACTAACACCCCGCTCGTTCCCGGCCCTCCTAAAAACTTATGAGGAGAGAAGAAAATAGCATCTAATTTTTCTAAGGGGTCTTTGGGATGCATATCGATTTTGACATATGGGGCAGATGCAGCAAAATCAACAAAGCAAAGACCGCCATGCTGATGCATAATTTTAGCCAATTTATGATAGGGTGTTTGGATGCCGGTTACATTTGAACAAGCCGTAAAGGAACCAATTTTCAACCTTCTGTTTTTGTATTTCTGTAAAAGTTGTTTTAAATGGTTTATATTGACTCCACCATGCATTGCTGGTTTGACAATTACCACTTCCGCTATTGTTTCAAGCCATGTTGTTTGATTCGAATGATGCTCCATATGCGAAAGAAACACGATGGGTTTTTCACTACTAGGTAGTTTAATCCGATTCCTCCATTGCTCGACTACTCTTAATCCCAAGATTCTTTGAAACTTATTTATAACGGATGTCGTCCCAAAGCCATCAAGAATGACAACATCATGCCGACCAGCATTAACATGGTTCTTAATAATTTTTTTCGATTGATTATACATCGCTGTCATCTTTAAGCTCGTGATGTTTGATTCTGTATGAGTATTGGCCATATAGGGACCAAATACCTCCGAGATTTTTTGTTCAATCGGTCTGTAAAGACGGCCGCTGGCAGTCCAATCAGCGTACATGATTTTTTTTATTCCATAGGGTGACTGAAACTCTTCATTAATCCCGATTATTTGATCACGATATTCTTGAAAGTACTTCTCAAGGTTGTCGGGTATTCGGAATGTCCTGGTTCCCAATTTTGCGGTGATCATCTATTACCACCTCTCAAGCTGTGTCTTTGCTACATAATATATGCCCCAAACTTTTTGGGTGGGAACATTTATTTCAAACATAAAAAAAAGGCATTCCATTATAATAGAAGCCTCACTGTACTTTAATTAAAAAATTGGATACTGAAATCAGCTGATATAGCTTTTTCCAACTTGTGCAAATCCGCTTTTTCTATACTCCCTTTTTCAGCCTTCTCTTGTACCTCTTGAAGAATTTCTTCACGTTGCTTTAAGTTTTTAGCAGCAATGTCTTTTATTTCCCCTCCCATCACAGGCACTTCTAATTCTTTGAACTCATTGATAACACCCATAATCTGTTCGATTTGAAGGGCCAATTTTTTCTGATCTCTTGAGCTGATTGTATTTTTATCGCCTAATTGCTTTACAAATACTAATGCACTATCTAATTCCCGCTGAAGTTCTTCTCCCTTTGCTACAAGCAGGTCAGCTTTTGTGTCAAGCTCATTGGAGGTGGTTAGCTGTACGGAACAGCCTGTCGTCGTTAAGAATGCCAATAAAACCGCCATTATTACTATCATTTTTTTCATCATTATCCCATCCTTTAATTATATTTGTGCTGTTAAGCACCATTTCGTATCTAATCTTTATTCTAATCAGCAATATTTTCTTTTTTATTAACCAAATCTTACAAAAACCTTAAGATGTTTCTTTATAAAAAAAATCTTAAGCACTGGTTGATTAGGCTCCGGCTATTGAAAAACTTCGTATCCTTTTTATTCAATTATTAATTCACAGCTATAATAGTGTAGGCTATGCCACTTGTCTGTTGATTGACGCTCCAGGCACTTCGCTTTCCGCGGGCGTCCCGGGGAGCCTCCTTGGCGCTGAAGCGCCTGCGGGGTCTCCCCTGTCCCGTACTCCCGCAGGAGTCTACGTGCCTTCCGCGCCAATCAACAGAGCCTTAAATAAATAGGGATTATCCACACAAAATCTATACACTCGTTATAGGATTTCCTTTCTATATTTCTATAAAAAACAAGGAAATGAATTTTTAGGAACCTTCCTATGACATTTTTCAAGAAACACTCTTATAACACTTGTTATGAAAACACCTTTTATGACGTGTTTGAAGAAAAAAGCTAAGAAGGCATGTCATGAATACGCATCTCACGACATGTTTAAAGATTTTTATCTCAAACATGTCATTAAAGGTGGTCTCATGACGCGAATGCCTAAACTTTTATCTCAAACATGTCATGAAAGGTAGTCTCATGACGTGTTTGGCTGAACTTTTATCTCAGAGATGTCATGAAAGGTGGTCTCATGACGCGAATGCCTGAACTTTTATCTCAAACATGTCATGAAAGGTAGTCTCATGACGCGAATGCCTGAATTTTTATCTCAGAGATGTCATGAAAGGTAGTATCATGACGCAAATATCTGAACTTTTAAGTCAGAGATGTCATGAAAGGTGGTCACATGACGCGAATGCCTGAACTTTTATCTCAAACATGTCATGAAAGGTAGTCTAATGACGTGTTTGGCTAAACTTTTGATTAATACAGGTCGTAAAAGCGCTTCTCATGACGTGTTTTAAAAAAAAATCTAAGGATACAGGTCATGAATACTCCTCTCATGACGTGTTTAAGAAAAAATCTAAAGAATTATGTCATGAAAACTGCTAATCACGGATCTAGGAAAGTGTCGATCGTGCAATAAAGTGTGTTGCAATTCCTTAATTTGATTCCCCCTGTTGATGGAGCGGAAGGTGCGAAGACTCCTGCGGGAGTACGGGTCAGGGGAGACCCCGCAGGCGCTTCAGCGCCAAGGAGGCTCCCCGGCACGCCCGCGGAAAGCGAAGCACCTGGAGCGGAAATCAACAGGCCCAATAGCAGGAACAAAAACAATCAGAAAAAGATAATATTACTGAAAAAAATCCCCTATTAGGGATATCTGTTATTTTCACATAAAAAAACAGCCTAATCCTTTGTCGATTAGGCTGTTTTTGATTAATAGGTTGTGACTCTTGCCGATTCTTTTCGAGTAACTTCATCAATCTTCTGAGTAAACATTTGAAAAACTCGTTTTTTCTCCTCGAGGTCACGTATGTATTCCTTTAGCTGGTTATAACTTTCCTCAAATGGCTTATGGTACATTTCACGAATTTTTTCAATGATTTCTTCATTTACTGTCGATTGGATTACCTGTTTGGTGATGCCGTATTTATAAGAATAAACTTTCAATTCCTGGGCAACTTCTTCATATTCTGTTTCAATTTCTTCAAGCACCTGCAAAATGTCTTCTTTCCATTCGTCTAACGATTTCTGCAGATAGGATTTGACCATTGTTTCTTCCATGTTTACACCTGCCCTATACACTTATTAATCTATTATAGCGACATTAGTTTACACAAAAGTTTCGGACAAGTTACAATCCTTTATCAGGGACAAAAATTTAGGCTGGCGTTAGTCTCCTTTCTTGTGACCATTCGCTAATTTTCGGTAAAAACGCTGTTTTATTAAAGAATAATGTTGTTATTCCGTGATATCAGTCTTGTTTTGATAGCTTTTGTCAGCAAGCAGGAAAAACACCTATAAAGTGGTGAATATGTAAGGTAATGCGAATTATTTCCGAGATAAATAGAAAGGAATGATTTTTTTGAAGACTTATACATTAAGAGAAGCTGCTAAAAAAATTAATATCGCTCCCGGTATAATCCGTCAATGGGAAAAGGATTTTAACGGGCTGCTTGAGATTCCACGTTCCAAACAAGGGGCAAGAATTTATTCATCCCTGGAAATAGATCAACTATTGGAAATAAAGGACCTGTATTCAAACAGAGCAAGCAAAGAAAAGGTCCGTGAATTTTTGCAAAAAAAACAGACCCCTGCTTCACCTATTGAGGACAAACAGTTTGAGGATGTTGAAACTCATCCAAGCACAGCTCCTTCTACATCAACTATTGAGAACAAAGAGTATGATGATGTTGAAATACACCCAAGTGGATCTCCTTCTACATCAAGTGTTACTGAGGTTTCGCTTGAGATTGTGGATGAACCCCTTGCCACAGTTTCAACAAATGAAGACAGCTTGGCAAATGTCAGTCAATTTTTCGAAGCATTAGATACGTACAAAATGACATTTTTACATGAAGTTAAAGAAGAAATCAGAACGGTTGTCAGGAAGGAAGTAATCGATGAGGTAAAAAAAGAAGTATCAAAGGGCACTTTGTTAACTGTCAAATCACTCTCTGACTCAATCTATAAATCTGGCGCCAATACAAAGGCAGAACTTGAGGAATTAAACGATACACTTAAAAAATCAACAGTTGACACCAATGACAAATTACGGTACCTGGCCAACAATATCAAAAACGTTTCAATTGAAACTGCCGATGAAATTTATTCTCTCTCAAAGCAGTTAAATGAAAATTCCAATAAACTTACCTCCTATATTGATAACACTAATAGCGAAATCATCCAATTGACGGATTCAATTTCAAAAGAACGTGAACTTTTCATGGAGGAGCGAGAAGAGTACCGGCATGATGTCCGACAAAGAGAGGCTGCATTTCGTGATATGCTTACCAACTTTCGAGATGCTGCAGCAGCAAAAGAAAAAAAATGGTGGCAATTCTGGAATTAACCTTGTGATAATTGTTGATACCACTAGAGTTCACGGCTATTTTCCTTTAGGAGGGGCTTATTTATGAATTCAGCTGAAGTAGCAAAGTTATTAGGTGTCTCTATAAGCACTATACAACGGTGGGTAAAGCAGCTAAATTTGCCAATGGAGCGGAATGAGCGTGGGCATTATTTCTTCAAAAATGAAGACATACAATTATTGAAAGAAATACACGAAAGATTGCAAAGCGGAGCGTTACTACAAGATATTAGCCCTGTAAAGGAAACAAAACCTTTACGAAAAGCGGTTGTTAAAACAGTTGAAAGTTCAATAGAAATTAAAGGACTGCAGCAAAAGATGAAAAAATTAGAGATTAGTGTCAATTCCAAAGCAGATTCTGTTGTATCTTATCAATTGTTGCAGCATCGGCGGGAAATCGAAGAACTCCAGGAGAATATCAAAGAATTAACGAATCTGGTTGAAAAACTTCAAACTGAATTAGCAAAAACAAAAACCACTGAGGAAAAGCCGTACGTGTTGGGTGATGGAAAGGTAAAAAGAAAGAAGAAAAATATTGTGAGTTCCTTTTTTAGTTTTTAAACAGGAAGACCGAACGCCATTTGAGCGTTCGGTCTTATTAGATTTGCGTTAGAGCGCTTACATGTGGATTTACGCCTCTTTTGATTTTCTATCCGTTTCAAATTGATGTCCTATATACGAAATTTCCTTTATGGTTACCCGCAGCTCACCAGTCGGTATTTTTAATGAAATCTGGTCACCAATCCCTTTCAATAACAATTGACGGCCAACCGGGGATAAAAACGAAATGAACCCATGATCCGGATCCGAATTCTCTGGAAAACAGATAACATAATCCTCCGTTTCACCATCTTCATCATATAAGACAGTTACCTTCGTTCCGATAAAGACTTTTGGTATTCTTGTAATGAAACCTGCTTGAGGATTTTGTTTAATAAACTCTTCAAGTTCCAATACATACACGCTAAAAAAGTGCTTTAACCGTTCATGCAAAGGGGTTGATGATAGATATAGGCTTGTTAAATCCTTTATATTTTCATCAATATATACTAACTGCTCAACGAAAAAATCCTTATTGGCACGTGGACTATGGTTCATAGTAGATAGCCTCCATGCTAGGGTCAAACTTCCTGCAAAACTTCATCTGTTCTTTCATAATTAAATTCCTCCTAAATAAAAAAATGAACCTTCCAAATACAAAGAAATACCTTTGGCTGCATTTATAAACAAATGCAGCCAAATAGTATCCTTTGCTCAAAAGGAAACCTGTCCCTAATGATTGGAAGATCTTAGTATGATTTTAACATATATGAACAAAAAAGTCCTTTTGTTGGAGAATCTTTTCATTACAACCGAGGCTCAACTAACGGCCTAGTGAATTTTTTAACCAGGTAACTGCCTAATATGATACAGACGATAAATGAAAAACCCAGCAGAATCAGATAGATCCCTGTTACAGATGCTATACTCTCCTTTGGAATGACCGATTGGACGGGTTTTATAATAAACCCGTGGAACAAATAAATATAAAGAGTTCTCTCCCCAATTTCGGTAAAGCTGAACTGGATGGACGGTATTAGGGTTAAAAAGCCAAAAATAACCATAGCGGTTACAATATATTGTAATGCACGATAGATACCGGCAGAGATTTGCTCATTTCCCAACCCAGCGTACGAGTTATCCCCCAATAGCCACGGGACGGCATTTTCAGAAAGACCCATACCAAAGCATAATACAGCGGCAACGAGAATGGTTATTCCCGCAGGCCGAGAGTATTTTCCTCCTAAGAGCAGCTTTAATTGCGAACCATTTATCAAATACCCTGCAAAAAAGTATGGAAAAAATACAAACGTTCTCGACAAACTTAAAAAACTACCAAGATTATCAACATAACCCGCAATTACGCCTATCATTATGGCAAGGGGTAAGCCCAGCCATTTCAGCTTGGCAAATGGGATGAGCATCATATTCCAGAAAAACATGCTTATCAAAAACCAAAGCGACCAATGCGGATGGAGAAAATCCACATGAAACGATGATTCCTTGCCGGTTGCAAAATAAAATACAGAATATATGAATTGGAAAATCATATAAGGAAGAATTAGCTTTTTTATTAATTTCCCGTAATATCCTTTCTTCTGAAATCCCTTAGAAAAATAACCTGAGATAAAAATAAACGCCGGCATATGGAACAGATAGATAATACTGTAAATGTTATATAGGAGGCCATCATGTTCCTTCAACGGACTGATGACATGACCGAAGACAACAAGGAAGATCAAAACAAATTTGGCATTATCAAAATATTTGCTTCGGTTTGACCCTGCAGCCATAAAATATCACCTCTAGAAGTTTTATCAAAAGGTATATACATATGGAAGTGAATGCAATTTTTACAAAGATGTAAGTGCGATTAGATAGGAATGCAAAATAATTTATTTAGAATACCTTTTTTATCATTGTACCCTATTTTTATTACAAGAATATGTAAGGGTGGTTACTTTTCTTTTCACTGAAATTACAATACTAAAATAATGATAAATTCGTACCACGAAGATTTTCCTATTATTTCCTAAAAAAATAACAGATCGGGCGGAAGCCCAATCTGTTATTTACCATCGATAATATCCGTAAAGCGGCTGCTGATTACTTCTGCAAAATTCTCCTTTAGTTCCTCTTCTGAAATCTTAAGTAATCGTGCTGCCTCTTTCAGATATTCGCGGTCATACCGAAGCCAAGAGGAATAAATTCTTTTAACAAACGTTTCGGCTTCCATAAATGTTGAAAAAGAGGGCGGCAATTTCTCCCCATTGTGAAATACAAAAAATTCACCAACGCCAGAAGGGAAAATGTATGTAATTTCTCCTTTATGATTTTCATAGCTTGAACCAACATCGGACTCCTTTAAATTAAATTCATTTCGATCTGCATCCGGCTTGAGCGGCAGGATATCAAAGACGTTTACTACAAATGTTTCAAATGCCTCTTTAGTCAAGTCTGCCCCGGATGCCTTCGGATGTCCTCCTCCTCCAAACCTTTTCGCGAATTCTGCTACATTTACATGGTCATGTATTGTCCGAAACCCCATCTTCTTTGTGCCAAGGTTAATTAAAGCAATCATATCGAGATGTGGATTCTCTGTATTTAAAGCATTGCCGAGTTCTGACATATTCTGCTCCGCAGGAACAATCCCAATACAGTAATCATCGAAAAATGTCTGAACCATTTGTCTGCCTTTGGAATGAATATAGCGATTTATTTTTTGCTCCTCAATATCAAGAATCATATTTTCGGACTCAGTGAATGAAAATGCATCGGTATGCTCAGTTAACCTTTTAATCATTTCCTCTTCAAATTGTTCCCGGTTTCGTATATGAAATAAATCATTCAATCGTTTGGCGGCGATATTATTATTTTCATTCCATTCCCACGTATCATATTGGCGGATTAAATCAACAAATTCCGCAAGCGCCTCGCTTGTATTCAGTTTGCCTTCTTCAACCAAAAAGTCATAATATAACGAGGTGGCACAGGTTTTCTTTCCGTTATCATACTCGATCTTTACTCTGCCCCACTGATAATTGTTGAAATGCAGTGCGGTGACGTGATGGTCAATTACCTGGATATGCTTGCCGTGTTTATACCTATCTGCTAATTTTTGTTCAATTTCTGAATTCACAGCAAGATCGGTTATAAATATTTCTTCATCATTATGGTATGGATTTTTTATAAATGCCTCTACGCGCTGATTTAAATTGCGATAAGAGCAATAGGAAACCTTTGCCTTATCCCCATATGCCAATTTTGCTAAAACTCCGCACCCAAGGCCATCCAAATCAACATCAGTAAAAAGTTGAACCATTATTGCACCTGCCCTCTACTCTTTTTCCATAAGGTATAGTTTACAGTTTAAACCATTACATATTCAAAAAAAACTAACTCAGACATGAGTTAGTTTACTGCTAAATCCCCAGTTTATAATACCCTCGCTTTAATCCATAGTAACAAAACCAAAGTGCTTGAACGAGGAAGAGCCCTCCCCAAATCGGTGTGGGAATAACTAAGGTTAATTTCGCAAGATTTGCAGCATCCCCTGCAAATTGCGGGTGCGCCACACTTAAATAAAAGATTTCGAATGCGCTTTGAACAGAATCCACCAATAATATAGAAGCAATCAGCAGTAAAAGGTGGTCGCGGAAGCCTTGTGTCCCTTTAATTAACAGAAACAGAAAACCCACTGCGAATGAACAAAGCCAAAAAACCCCATAAGGATTACGAACCCAAAAGATTAAATTAACAAAAATAAACCCTAACAGAATATCTATTAGCAAACTCTGCTTCTTTTTCCCAATCAGCAAGAACGATATAAAGGCTGCAAATGACGCAAACGTATAGCCGGCAAGACTTGTAAAAAAACGCCGGATCGTGGTTTCCTGACTGCTGTAAGTTGCTCCTTCTGCATTCGTAAATAGAGTAATCTTTTTCACATTGCCTCCTAACAAAGCAATAAAAGCATGGCCGGATTCATGAAGCAACGTATTAATAACCCGAATATAATTTCCAAGAAACGGGACATGTATAAGGAGAAATGCGGTTAAGAGGAATAAGAAAAACTTAATGCTCAATTTTTCTCGAATAATACTCAAACTTCTCCCTCCTCCTTTTTCAATTTTCTTAATTATCTCAATATTACCATTCCCGATTTATTTGGTGAAATAATTTGATTTCGAAGATTAAATAAAAATAACATTTTTGCAAGTCATTCGACAAACCAACAACTTATGTGTTACCATAAAGTTGTTACATTTTCACAAGGGGGGAACAATATTGATAGAATTTAAGAATATTGTGAAGAAATATCGTACTAAAACAATCATTAATCCTTTTTCATTGAACATTGAAGCTGGTCAGCTGGTTGTTTTTATCGGACCAAGTGGCTGCGGGAAAACAACACTCCTTAAAATGATTAATAAACTAGTGCAACCTACTTCGGGTCAGATTTTTGTAAATGGTACTGATATTTCAACGATGAATCCAATTGAACTTCGTAGGAACATAGGTTATGTCATCCAAAATACCGGTCTGTTCCCACATATGACAATCAAAGAAAATTTGGAGTTAATCCCAAGATTAAAAGGGGAAAATCCAGAGGCGATTGAGAAAAAGACTGGAGAATTACTTGAATTAGTTGGCTTAGATCCCAAGGAATTCATTCATCGCTATCCAAAAGAACTTAGCGGCGGCCAGCAGCAAAGAATTGGCGTAGCAAGAGCCTTCTCAACAAACTCCGATATCATCTTAATGGATGAGCCATTTAGTGCTCTCGATCCCGTGACACGCGCATCACTTCAGGATGAACTATTCCAAATGCAAAAGGAATTAAATAAAACCATTATCTTTGTTACCCATGACATGGACGAAGCTATTAAAATAGCAGATAAAATTTGTATCTTAAAAGATGGCGATATTCTTCAATACGACACCCCGGAAAATATCCTGAAAAACCCGGCAAATGATTTTGTCTCCGATTTTATTGGAAAAAGACGGGTATGGAATAATCCGGAATTACTGATGGCTGAGGATATTATGATTTCCAATCCGGTGAAAATTGCCGCAAAACGGAACGTTCTTCAAGCCATTGAAATTATGAAGGATCATAAAGTTGATAGTTTACTAGTGACAGACAAGAGGAATGTCCTGCTTGGTTTGGTGACCCTGAAAGGTATTCAATTGCTAAACCGGAATTCATTGATTGAAGAGGTAATGGAACGCAATGTCCTATCAGTGTCAGAGGATGCAAACTTAATCTCGGTACTGGCTACAATGAACGAACATCGAATTGGCTATGTTCCAGTAACCAATACCTTAGGACAATTAACCGGCCTTATCACGAGAAGCAGCATACTGTCTGCGTTAAGCAGTCAACTAATAGATATGGAGGTGGCCTTTTAATGGGTGAATTATGGAGATATATAAGTACCAACTATAATCAGATTTTAGAATTAGTATGGCAGCACGTTTATTTGAGTGTATTTGCGGTTCTGATAGCAACTGTTATTGGGATTCCACTTGGTATATTGATTTCAAGAGAACCGAAAATGTCTAAGCCTGTAATCGGCACAACCAATGTGATCCAAGCGATCCCGAGTTTAGCGTTACTTGGATTTCTGATTCCCTTTATCGGAATTGGCAGTACCCCGGCAATTATTATGGTCGTGCTTTATTCCTTGCTGCCGATTGTAAAGAATACTTATACCGGGCTCACCAATATTGATAGAGACATTCTGGAAGCCGCCAAAGGCATCGGTCTGACAAAGAGTCAAACAATGCGAAAGGTTCAGCTGCCGCTGGCTTTCCCGATGATTATGGCGGGTATCAGAATTTCGGCTGTTACAGCCGTGGGTTTAATGACCATTGCCGCGTTCGTTGGCGCTGGCGGACTGGGCTACCTTGTGTTTTCTGGGGTTCAAACCGTTGATAATGCGATGATTTTGGCTGGTGCCATCCCTGCTTGTATCTTGGCATTGTTAATTGATTTTATCGTCGGCAAACTTGAAAGCTCACTTTCCTATACAAACAAGCAGCATTCATCATCAAAAACAGGGAAAACAACGAAAAGAATAATTATCTCTTTTGCAAGTATTATTCTTGTTTTTGCAGGGGCATTTTCGATTTATTCAAAGGCGCAAGCAGATGATAAAATTGTGATTGGGTCCAAAAATTTCAGTGAGCAATTGATTTTGGGAAATATGCTGGCTGAGTTAATTGAAAATAAAACGGATCTAAACGTTGAAAGAAAGTTGAATCTCGGTGGATCACAAGTGGCATTCAGCGCAATTAAGAGCGGTGATATCGATATGTATGTAGAGTATACGGGCACCGGCTTGGTTAATATCTTGAATCAACCACCAGAGAATAATCCGGAACAGGTTTATGATTATGTAAAAAAAGAATTCAGCAAAAAATACAATATAGATTTATTAAAACCACTTGGCTTTAATAACACTTATGCGCTGGCTGTCCGTCAGGATACTGCCGATACGTATGGACTGGAGACAATCTCTGATTTAGCCAAAGTCAGCAATCAATTAATCATGGGACCAACGATTGAATTTCCAAACCGTGAGGACGGCCTAATTGGTCTATCCCAAACCTATAATATGGAATTTAAGGCTGTTAAAGCGGTCGATGGCGGATTGCGTTATACAGCACTGGATAATCATAAGAGCGATGTTATTGACGCGTTTTCAACGGATGGATTAATTGAAGAGTTTAAATTGAAGGTGTTAAAAGATGACCAAAACTTCTTCCCTCCTTACTATGCTGTACCAATCATTAAGGAAGAAACCCTGCAGGAGCATCCGGAACTAAGGAAAGTTCTTAACAGCCTTGCAGGAAAAATTACTGAAGAAAAAATGCGTGAATTGAACTATAAGGTTGACAGCCTCAAACAATCACCTGCCAAAGTGGCGAAGGAATTTTTACAAGAAGAAGGTCTTATCGATTAAAAAACGAAACGAAGCCAGCTCCCAGTACGGGGCTGGCTTCGTATTGTTCAGCTAATAGTAATTCAACTACGTCTCTGTCTTCATCCTATCGGACTCGCCAATCGACAAGTTTTCATTTATTCTTCTAAAAAGTGAAGCACTCTGTCATATGTTTTCTCATCACCTATGACTAAAAGGACATCCTCTTCCAAAATCAAAGCATAGGGTCCTGGAGATATGACCAGTTCACCTTTCCTCTTTATTCCAATCACAGTTCCTCCAGTGTTTTGCCAAAACTTTAGTTCTGAAATGGTTTTGCCAATATGAGTGCAGCCAGGAAAAATGGTTGCCTCAATCGGTGCCAATGGATTTGTGTGGCGAAGTTTTCCTGAGTAATCAAGGATTTTCCTTAGTGTATCATGTAACTGTACATCTAGTTTGTTTCTTTCAGCCACCAGGGCATCTATTTGTTTTTCAAGGTCTTTAACACTCGCCAGATTGGAAAACCTCGAAATATATTTAAACGCTTTTTCACGTGAGGAAATAACAATTCCGCTGCCCTTTGTTGAATGAACAATTTCAACATCTTCTAGAAGTTTAATTGCCCGCCTAACCGTTTCCGGTGACACCTTATATTCACTAGCCAGTGTCGATCGGCCATGGATTTTCTCCCCGACTTTGAATTCTTCATCATATATCCGATTGGCCAAATCAATTGCTATACGTTCATACGTTGGGATTTGTGCCCTTTGCATATAAATCACCGCCACTAACTATGTAGATAAGTATTTAATACAATTACAACTATACCGTTTCAAGCTAAGATTTGCGAGTGTTAACTAGAACACATTTAGATTTGTATATAATTGGACATAATTGTAAAAGGATTTTTATAATGAGGTGTATCCATGAAACGAAAAGTAATTATTATATTATGCTTACTATTTAGTATTTTTATGGCGGGATTATTCGTTTACTACCTCATAAAAGATGACTCCTCCAGGTGGCAGGTAGCCCTTGGCGGCATTTTTTCCTCGGTATTACCGCTAAGTTTATTAAAGGTAAAAAATAACCCCTTTAATATTCCGATGATTGTAGGATATTTCCTATTTTTATTTTGTTCTTTGTTTTTAGGGTCGATTTCAAGCTTCTATCTCCACTATAAATGGTGGGACTCAACGATTCATTTTTATAAGGGATTGTATATCGGTATTATTGGGATTGCACTATACAAAAAGCTCGTTCCAGAAATGGTACGAAAAGACGTTTCTGACTGGATTCTATTTCTGTTTGTTCTTTCTCTCGCTGTTTTGGCAAGCGCACTTTGGGAAATTTACGAATTTATTGGCGACCAGACCTTCACTCATACCATGCAGCGTGGCGGGAACAAGGATACAATGTATGATCTGTTGTGCGGGGTTGCTGGCGGTTTAATCATTGCTGTTTATGCAAGAATGCGAAAACAATCAATTTAGGGGGATTGAAATGAACCGAAAACTGGTTATTATACTAAGTGCGCTATATGTGTTATTTATGGTGATATTGGCATTTTATTATCGTAATATGGGTGAATCCTTTAAATCAACGGTAGCCATTGGCGGTATCGTTTGTGGAGCGGTCCCCCTTCTGCTTGCATTATTTACTAAACTGCAATTTAATTTGCCTCTGGTCCTTTCCTATTTGATTTTTTTGGTAGGTTCACAATATTTTGGCTCGATTCGCGGCTGGTATGGCCTCGGATGGTGGGATACATTCTTACATCTTGTCAGTGGTGCGATTCTTGCTTTTGCCGGCATCGCCTTATACGAAAGGCTCATTCACAGAAATGCGGGTAATGAAATATCCCCGTGGTTTGTGTTTTGGTTTACCCTGTCATTCGCGGCGCTTGGTGGTGTTCTTTGGGAAATCTATGAGTTTAGCGGCGATCAATTTTTCAACATGACACTGCAAGGGGGCGGCAATAAGGATACAATGACCGATTTGATTGCCGATACCGTTGGAGGTTTGATTATTGCTGTTTGGAGTGGAATAAGAACCAGCTATAAATTAAAGAAAAATAAACTTATACATAAGTAAAAGCAGTTCCATTGGAACTGCCTTTTTCTTTTATAATACAGTTACTGCTGCAAAAAATTCCTCATATAACGCCTGAACCGCTCTTTTTTCATCAACCTCTTTAACCCCAAACATCATACTGACCTCGGAAGAGCCCTGATTAATCATTTCAATATTGACATCAGCCTTGGCTAACGCTTTGGAGGCTCGTGCCATTGTCCCGATATTATGGCGCATTCCCTCACCGACCACCATGATAAGAGCGAGATGATGTTCAAACTTGACTTCATCGGCATGCAATTCTTCCTTAATCCGCCGGGTGATATCCAGTTTCATTCCTTCAGCAAATTGATTTTCCTTTAAAATTACGGAAACATCATCGATTCCGGAAGGCGTATGTTCGTAGGATAGCCCAAAATCTTCGAGAATTCCCAATAGCTTGCGTCCGAAGCCAATCTCGCGATTCATTAAGTATTTACTTACATAGATACTGCAAAAGCCCTTGTCGCTGGCAATTCCGATGACAGGACCATTGTTGTTATCACGCTCGGCGACAATTCTTGTTCCCGGTGCACTCGGATTATTCGTATTCTTCACATTGACGGGTATCCCCGCCCGAAATGCCGGGACTAGTGCCTCATCATGTAATACACTGAAGCCCGCGTAAGATAGCTCCCGCATTTCGCGATAGGTTAATTCCTTGATTTCCTTCGGCCTCCTTACAATAAATGGGTTTACAGAATAAACTGCATCCACATCAGTAAAATTCTCATATAAATCGGCCTTTACTGCGTTGGCAAGGATGGAACCTGTAATATCGGAGCCACTTCGAGAGAACGTAAAAACCTCGCCCTGTTTGCTATAGCCGAAAAATCCAGGAAAAATGACAATACCCGGATGGTCTCGGAGTGCGTACAACCTTTTATATGCTTCCGGCAAAGCCTGTGCATTTCCCGGTTCGGAGCTTACCAACATTCCTGCTTCCTTTGGGTTAATATAATAGGCTTCTACACCCTGCTGTTGGAAATAGGCAGCCACCAATTTTGCATTATTATCCTCTCCGCTTGCTTTAAGGCAGTCCATAAATCGGTCTGGGAGACTGGTATCCCGATTTAGTCTTTGGGACAAATCTTCGTATATTTCATTAATCAGCTCTGTTGGCAGTGACAATTCATCTGCAATTTGCTGATAACGTTCCATCACGGCATCAAACTGCTGTTTCGGGTCTTCGTTTCGTAATTTTTTTTCAGCACATTGTATTAACAAATCAGTAATTTTTGTATCATCCTCATACCTCTTACCCGGGGCAGAAACAACGACAACTTTCCGCTCAGGGTCTGCCATAACAACCTGGAATACCTTGCGAAGTTGTTCTCCTGATGCTAAAGAGGAGCCTCCAAACTTTACCACCTTCATTTTTACCTCTCCCTATTGTCTACAAATATAAACTTAATTTTATTACAATTTTGAAATTAATCAAGAGTTTTTTCCTCTATTAGAGGACAATTGTTCACCACCGGAGGACACATATATATTTTTAATAAAAAAATAGCAGACTTCTTAAGAAGTCCACTATTAAAATAAACAGCTATTGGACGATTTCAATAAAATGAGCCAAAATTCTTGCCGTCAGTCCCCATATTGCTTTATCCTCATACACGTAAAAGTATTCCTCTATACCCCGGGTCCGCCAGTTATAATTTTCTCCACCTACAATTAAGTCAAAGGGAAAATTCTTCTCCGGTTCTACCTTAAATTCGACATGATAAATTTCCGGTTCATGCCTAATAAAAAAATCCAGCGGGACAGTGAAGGTCTCTCCAACTTCAGTAGGATTTGGACTGATTTTATCAGGATCACGAATAAAACCCGCGAAAGGATACACCACCATTCCAAAAGGAGAGACCATAAAATCCAGCGGAAAAACGTTTGAAATATGATCCTTGCTAATTCGGAGTTCTTCCGAAGTCTCTCGAATGGCGGCAGCTTCTGCATCATAATCCTCGCTGTCAATTCGCCCGCCTGGAAAACAAATTTCGCCCGGCTGCCTTCTCAACTGAAGTGAACGGACTTCAAATAACACATGGATCCCATCCTCCTTCTGTATGAGTGGGACCATAACAGCATATTTTGAAAACTTCTTGCTTCCCAATATAGAAGGAATGTGATTTTTTAATTTGGACAAAATCGCTTCCAGTTCCATCATATCACCTCACTAGCTAAAAACGAGATTATAAATAGGATATCACTTTTACAAAAAGATTCCCAAAAATAAAAACAATCCAACCTGTAAAGTTGGATTGACTGCTTCATTTATCCTTCTTTTTCTATCCATGAGTACATGTAGTTTGTGTCTTCAAGTTTATTACTCTGCTTCACTACCTTAAGCGGATGGAAGGTATCAATCATGACCGCCAGTTCCAGTGTTTCCTTCTTGCCGATACTTCCCTCGATTTTGCCTGGGTGAGGTCCATGGGGTATTCCGCTTGGATGAAGGGTAATTGACCCCTCTTGGATTCCCTTGCGGCTCATAAAGTTCCCTTTTACATAATAGAGCAACTCGTCACTGTTAACATTACTGTGGTAATATGGAGCTGGAATCGACTCCGGATGATAATCATAAAGCCTTGGCACGAAGGAACAGACAACAAAATTGTTTCCTTCAAAGGTTTGGTGTACAGGCGGCGGTTGATGTATTCTGCCCGTAATTGGCTCAAAATCCTCAATGTTAAATGCCCATGGGTATAAATAGCCGTCCCAGCCCACAACATCAAACGGATGGTGGCCGAGGACATGAGTATGAATACTGCCTCTGGACTTTGTTAACACCTCATATTCCCCTTTGTCCTCAGATGTTATCAGTGTTTCCGGACCGCGAATGTCGCGCTCACAGAACGGACTGTGCTCAAGGAGCTGGCCATATTCGTTTCGGTATCTTCTTGGCGTCGTAATTTGACTAAATGCTTCGACAAATAGCAATTTGGTTCTCTCCCCCGGGTTAGGAACTACACGATAAATCGTTCCTATCGGAATGATCAGGTAATCTCCGGGCCGATACGTAATACTGCCAAACATTGTTTCTAATTTTCCGGTGCCATAATGAATAAATAGCAGTTCATCGCCGTCCCCGTTCCGGTAAAAGGAATTCATTCTTTCAGTGACAATGGCTGTACCAATCAATAAATCCTGATTTCCCAGAATATATTCTCGGGCTGTAAAGGCGTCTCCCTCACGCAAAACTCTGTTTGTAAAAAAGTGGCGGTGCCTCAAAGACTGCGACTCCTCATATTCTGGCAAATAACTACCGGAATAAATTGCTTTGACAACCTCTGTAGGCATATGGTGATGATATAGGATTGATTGGGTACCGGAAAACCCCCGCGTCCCCATTACTTGCTCTCGATAAAGGCTGCCGTCCTCCTTTTTAAACATCGTATGCCGCTTATGTGGAATCCTTCCTAGTTGACGGTAATACATAGTCTCACCTGCTTTCGTATTCAAATCCAATTGAACGATATACGCCCTCTAGCCTATTGGCCCGGTTTCTGTTTTCTAATCATCTCGAAGGTTTTGCCCAATGGGTCAGTAAAACTATTCCCCGCCATTCTGCCAATCGGTCTTAATTTCGTCGTTTCAATTCTTCCACGGTCAAATACCTTGTCATCAACGTGCACATGAACAACTTTCCCAATCACCAAACTGCCGGCTCCGGGCTTGTCACCAAATTCAAGAACCTGATATAGTTCACATTCCAAATGAACAAGCGATTCCTTGATTCTCGGTATTTTCACCTTGCTTCCCGGAATTTTTGTCAAACCAACCTGTTCCATTTCATCTATTTCGGGGGCAAATTCAATTGCGCTATCATTCATTCTCGCCGCAATATCCCCATTAACGATATTGACAATAAATTGGCCGGTACTCTCGATATTGTTTAACGTATCTTTTTTAGCCCCGTCACTCCCCCGTCTCATTGGTGAAAAACAAATTAGCAATGGATCTGCACAAATCGCGGTAAAGAAACTAAACGGAGCGGCATTTGCAATTCCCTTGCTATCTACAGATGTTACAAACGCAATCGGCCTCGGCAGAATGGATCCCACCAATAATCTGTATGAATCACGCCAATCAAGCTCTTCAGGTGATATCTCCATAAGCTCACCTCTCTTTTTTCTATAAGTCTATTTGAAAAAAGGGAGAATAATTTCCCCCTTTTTTTCTGTTATCTATTAAAGGTTGCCCCGCTTCTCCTGTTCACGCTCAATGGATTCGAACAAAGCCTTGAAGTTCCCTTCACCGAAGCCGCGCGCACCTTTGCGCTGAATAATCTCAATAAATAACGTAGGACGGTCCACAATCGGTTTAGTGAAGATTTGCAATAAATATCCTTCATCATCCCGGTCTACTAAGATACTTAATTCCCGTAACTTTTCAATTTCTTCATCAATTTTTCCAATCCTTTGTGCCAAGGACTCATAGTAGGTGTCAGGAGTAGATAGGAATTCAACCCCATTTTTCTTTAAGGTTGCTACTGTAGAAACGATATCCTCTGTTAATATCGCTAAATGCTGCACTCCCGGTCCATTATAGAATTCAAGATATTCCTGGATTTGCGATTTACGCTTTCCTTCTGCCGGCTCGTTGATTGGGAACTTGATTCGCCCGCCATTATGCATTACCTTTGACATCAAAGCAGAATACTCTGTCGTAATATCCTTGTCAGTAAAATGCTTCATTTCCCTGAAGCCCATGACTTTTGAATAATATTCAACCCATTCCTCCATACTTTCTACGTTGCCGACTACATGGTCAAAGCCGATTAAGCCGGCATCCTCTTCCTTCAGTCCGGCGATATATGGCTTAAAGCCCGGTAAAAAAGCGCCCTGATAATTCTTTCGTTCAATTAACGTATGGATGGTATCACCATATGTGCCAAGAACTGCTTTTTTAACGGTACCCTTTTCATCGTTCATGGTAAACGGTGCAACATGGGCGATTGCTCCACGATTAACGGCTTCCTCAAATGCTTTGTCAACATCGTCGACCAAGAGGGCAACGTCTTTAACACCATCACCATGTTTTTTTACAAATTGCGCTACGATGCTGTTTTCTGTATAGGACCCAGTCAGGACGAGGCGGATATTTCTTTGCTTTAAACAATAGGAAACGGTTTCACGATTGCCCGTTTCAAGACCAGAATATGCGACCGGCTTAAACCCGAAGGCCGTACAGAAATAGTGACAGGCCTGCTTGGCATTACCGGTGTAAATTTCTATATAATCAACGTCACGGACCGGGAAAAAGTCATCGGCAAGCTGCTCTGCTAAAATTCTTTTTTCTTTCATTCAATAACCCCCTGTTAATTATCATTTTCTGAATCTATTCTAATGAATTCACTCCGTTTGTCTCAAGAGCAGGGGGTAAAGCAATACCGCTTTTGGGTATTAAACTCATATTTTATTAAAATAAAAAGGAACATACCACAAATCGGTATGTTTCCACTAAACCGGAGTTGGAAACGTATTCCACAAAAATGATCCGGCATTTTTTATCAAAAAATTTTTATTATGAGAGAACAGCGCGGTCACTTGCCATTTGAACACCGCGGATTCTTTTAAATTCCTCTAGTAATCCTTCAATCGTAAGCCCTTGCTTTTGCTCCTCGTTAACTTCAAGAATAATCTGGCCTTTATCCATCATTATTAAGCGATTCCCCAAATCAATCGCCTGCTGCATGTTATGGGTGACCATCAAAGTCGTCAGCTTGTATTTCTCAACGATTTCCCTCGTCAGATTGGTAATCAGTTCCGCTCTTGAAGGGTCGAGGGCAGCCGTATGTTCATCCAAAAGCAAAATCGATGGCTCAGTAAACGTTGCCATTAGCAGAGAAAGGGCCTGACGTTCCCCACCTGATAACAGGCCAACCTTTGCATTAAGCCGGTTTTCCAGACCTAAATGCAACGACTCTAGTACCTCGCGGAAATAATCGCGCCGTTTTTTCGTTACCCCTTTTTTTATAGTTCTTGTTTTATTTCGGGAAAAAGCCATCGCCAAATTTTCTTCAATGGTCATGCTTGGAGCCGTTCCTGCCATAGGATCTTGAAAGACACGGCCAATCATTTTGGACCTGTTATACTCGGACATATTCGTAACTTTTTTACCGTCAATAGAAACTTCACCGATATCCGGGAACAATCCGCCGGATATAATATTCATTAAGGTGGATTTCCCAGCTCCATTACTGCCGATAACCGTTACGAAATCCCCTGCTTTAAGAGTCAGGTTAACATGATCAATGGCAATCTTTTCATCTGGCGACCCTTCATTAAAAATCTTATGAATCTGATTTAACTGCAGCATGATTTTCACCCTTTCGGTCCACAGATGCCTGCAGGAAATTAAGCCGTTCTGCTTTTCTGCGAGCTTTCCGCTTTTTGTCTTTCGATCGTTCAATCATCTTCGGTGCTGTTAACGCAAGGATTACGATAATTGCTGTAATCAACTTCATATCACCGGGCTCAAGGAAATCGAATCTTAAGGCCATTGACACGACAATCCGATAAATGATCGAGCCACCGACGACAGCAAGCGTGGTTCTGGCTATTGTTTTTGTCCCAAATAATGCTTCACCGATGATGACAGAGGCCAAACCGATGATGATCATCCCGATTCCCATTCCGACATCAGCAAAACCACCTTGCTGCGCAATTAATGCACCGGAAAACGCCACTAAGGCATTGGAGAGTCCAAGTCCAATAACGGTTAACAGGTTTGTATTAGCGGAAAAACTACGAATCATCCGCTTATTATCTCCTGTCGCTCTAATCGCAAGCCCGATTTCTGTCTGCAAAAACCAATCGGTCAAAAACTTAATCACAAATGTCACGATGACCATGAAAATTAGAATACCCCATGTCTCTGGGAGGCTGTCTCCTAAACCGACCATGACAAGTATATTGTTGAAAAAGGAGTCAATACCGCTGCTTCGGAACAAACTTCCAATTTTTGTAAACGAGGTTTCGGAATTTAGTAATGGAATATTTGAGCGTCCCATGATTCTAAGATTGATAGAATACAAGGCAATCATCATTAGTATACCGGAAAGCAGGTTATTAATTTTCCCAAACGTATGAAGGATTCCAGTCATACATCCAGCAATAAATCCTGCTAAAAGGGCCATCACTGTTGCCAAGAATGGATTGGCTCCGTTCGTTATCATAATAGCAGCAATTGCCCCGCCAGTAACAAAGCTGCCATCTACCGTTAAATCTGGGAAATCAAGAATACGAAAGGATAGATAGACGCCCAGTGCCATAATCGCATAGATGATACCCGCCTCGAATGATCCAAATATGGCTGTAAACATAGTGTTCATCCTTTCTTAATAAAACTTAAGTTTTTTGATTCAAATAAGTAAGTTGTTATATATAGTATGTATTGATACAGGAGCCAATCCCATAAAGGAATGACCCCTGCTATTTTTATATCTTATTTTCCGTCGTAGAATTCGCCAAGCTTGCTCCAGTCTTCCTTTACCTTCAACCCTTGTGCTTCGGCAGCGGCTTTATTAATCACGAGCTTTAAACTGCTTGGTAATTCAACGTTAATTTCAGATGCTTTCTTTTTGCCTGTTAAAATGTCGACAGCCATTAATCCGGATTGATAGCCAAGGTCATAATAGCTGAATCCACTCGCTGCGACGGCTCCCTTTTTCATTGAATCAAGTTCACCAACGAATAACGGGATTTTTTTGCTGTTGGCTACGGCGATAACGGAATCGAGCGCAGTAACAACTGTATTATCTGTTGGAACGTAGATTGCATCAACACGGCCGACAAGCGACTCAGCAGCCTGTTTTACTTCAGATGTATTGGCCACTGATACTTCAACAAGCTTGGCGCCTTTCTCTTCTGCCAGTTTCTTCACTTCTTTTACCTGGACTTCGGAGTTTTGCTCTCCAGAGTTATAGATAACACCAATATTCTTTGCTTTTATCTCATCGGTAATGAAGTGAATCGTTTTCTTTGTTGCTTCAGGATGGTTATCTGTAGTCCCGGTAATATTTTTACCTGGTTTATCAAATGCCTCTACCAGACCTGCTCCAACAGGATCTGTTACCGAAGTAAAGATAATCGGAATATCCTTTGTTGCATTTAATGCCGCAGTTGCACTTGGAGTCGCATTGGCAAAAATCAAGTCAACTTTATCCCCGACAAAATTCTTGGCAATGGTTTGCGTATTATTCATATCGGCCTGGGCGTTTTGATCATCAAACTTAACTTTGACACCTTTATCCTCCAGCGCCTTTTTAAATCCCTCTGTTGCAGCGTCCAGTGATGGGTGCGGGGCAAATTGGCTGATTCCTACCGTGAATTCCTCATCCGCTCCACCTTTTTCTGCACCGCCTGATGACTCCTTGCTGCCACAACCGGCAAGCAGAAGCATTCCAGCTAGGGCAATGGAAAGGCCCTTTACTTTTCTCCTCATGATAAAATTCCCCCTCAAATAGTTTCAAGTGTTTATTTTCTAAAAATTTAATATATTAAAAATTATTCTAGTATCTTTTTAGTGCAAAAGCAATAGATATGACAAAAATATTTTTTCGCTTTAAAGCAGCATACATATTAGGGCCTCTTTCGCATATGAAAAGAGTACAAAAAAATGCCTTCTTTATCAGAAGACATTAAAAAAATTTATATAGTTAAATTGGAGGAAACAAAGTTATGGTTTTACCAATCCTTTGTACTATCAAGCAATTTATCAATCTCAACTTGGTATATTTTATTATTGCTCTTCTCAGCTGTTAGATCTGCAGTAGCATCTAGTAATTTATCAATGTCAATCATAATCATAGCCATAAATATCTAACCTCCCGAGTTTTTAGTTTTCATTTACTAAACTATTCGAACCATTATCATCGTTCTGGGGGGTATTTTATCATTTTTTAAGATTAATTATTAATAATATGTAAGGGTTTTTAAATTTTTTTATTGTATGTTTTGAAACTATGATTTTGTTCACTCTTTTGACATAAGAACCCGATTACAATGGAAAAGGAAACAGACAAGGGATTGGGGGATTTCTTGTTTGGTTATTCATTTTACGGGAGGGATTCATCATGTACCAATCCATTGCATGGTACACAACACTGTTTATCGTATTCCTGCTCGCACTTGCTTTTTCTTTTGTGTATGGGGAATCGAGAAAATTGCGGGAGTATGGACCAATTCAAGAAGAGGGCTACAAGATTCGCAAATTTTACTTTCTGGGGCTGCTAACCGCCATGGTCTTTATTTCAGCTATTTCCTTAAGTAAACTACCTTATCACGCTCAACATGTCCAAGCAAAGGAAGCAGGAGAAATTGTTAATGTTACCGGGTTTCAATTTGGTTGGGAGTTTAGTGATGAAAATTTTGTGGTTGGGGAACCAGTTCAGTTTCGCGTCACAAGCAGGGATGTCACACACGGCTTTGGCCTGTATGACCCAAACATGAAACTGATTGCTCAAACACAAGCAATGCCTGAATACATAAATGTTGTTTCAATTACATTTAAACAGCCGGGTACTTATAAAATCCTTTGCTTGGAATATTGCAGCACTGGTCATCATGTAATGATGAAGGATATCGTTGTCAAACCGAAGGGAGGTAAATAATTATGGAAAATACCGCGCGAAATTCAATTAAAAAAGGCGTTTCTTTTTCCTTGGTTGTCACCTCTATTACTCTCGTCCTTATGATGATCTTCGGGGTCATAATGTTATTAAATCAAGGTAATATTGTAAAAATTCCTTCGCAATTGTTTTATCAGATTATGACCATTCATGGAACCGGAATGATTGGTATTGCTGCACTGGGTGGTTGTGCTATCATGTGGTACTTCTTGTCCAAATATATAGAGTTAAATCCAAAGGTCTTTTTTACCAATTTAACTCTATCGATCATTGGGGTGGTAATGGTTTTAACTGCCATTTTTGCGTTTAAATTCTCTGATGGCTGGACATTCCTATATCCATTGCCAACGGCTTCGGCAAGGCTTTACGGTACGACAGGAGCCCTATTATTTTTATTTGGTTTATTAATTTTGGGTGTTGGCTATCTGGTCATGTATTTTTATTTAGCCTCAAGACTTATTAAGGTATATGGCGGTCTGGGGAAATCACTTGGCTGGGATTATATTTTTAGAGGAAAACAAGGTTACGGTCCTCCGCCTGCTGCGGTTGCAACAACAATGGTGATCATCGCCAATTCTGTTGCGATTCTCGCTGGAGCAACTGCACTGCTGGAATCAATTATAAACATATTAAATCCAAGTATTACATTTGATCCCATGGTTGCCAAGCATTTAACTTACGCATTTGGCCATATTTTCGCCAATTGTACCATTTATATGGCTGTAATTGCTGTTTATGAAATTCTTTCCGAGTATACAGGACGTCCATGGAAATCAAATAAGGCGTTTTTAATTGCCTGGAACTTCTCTACCCTGTTTACGCTCATGATTTATACGCACCATTTATTAATGGATTTTGCTGTACCCAGATGGATGTTAATAATCGGCCAGATCTTCTCATATGCTAACGGACTTCCAGTTATGGTTGTTACCGCATATGGCGCATTAATGATTGTCTTCCGTTCTGCGGTCAAATGGGACTTCGCTTCCAGCATGATGTTTTTAGCAATGTTTGGCTGGGTTGCGGGTGCCATACCAGCAATTATTGATGCCACTATCGTCGTCAACCATGTTATGCACAATACGAAATGGGTACCGGGGCACTTCCATACTTACATGGGAATGGGTGTAGTCGCGATGATTTTTGGATTCATGTATTATTTCAACAAAACCGAAGGTACCCAAAAGCAATCGGGAATGGATAAGGCCGCCATTTTCATCTATTTCTTCTTCTTTACTGGCTTGGCAGGTTCGTTCCTATACGCAGGTAAGATAAGCGCACCGCGCAGATGGGCTGAACACCTGCCTCAATGGGTTGCTTCAGATCAGGTTGGCGCGATTTGTGGAATTTTTATCGTTGGCGCGGCAATCATTTTCACAGCCAGATTCTGCATTGGCTTAAGAAATGCGGGAAAGCAGACAAAGGATAGTTTGAATCCACTGCCTAGAAAAACAGCCTAAAGTATGCAAAAAATCCAGCTGCCCAATAGCTGGATTTTTTTAACCTCTAATCCCATTGCTTAACCCTATCAACTATTTTCTCTTTCAATAGTGTAATAAACGTGGTTTCCCCTTTTAAGATTTTTTGTTTATGCCATTCATTGATACTGGCAACCGTAATTAGAATAAACCCGGCAATTAACAAATAGACCCACCATGGCATGTTACCCCAATAAGGTCTTGTTTGCAGGAATACGTTAAGCATTAAAACGCCAGCACCAGTAAAAAAGTAGGATTTAACTTGCAGGAACATTCCGGCAATCATCGACAGCAGGGACAGGGAGCCAACAATAATCGCGTCGTAGATTGTATTGCTGGCTAACCCATCTTGAATTAATAACAGCGAAACAATAATTAATACTGCCCATTGAATGGGTTTGGTGATTTGGGAATATCGTCCTTTTAACATTCTCCTGATAAAGATGATTAGGATGATGAATGGCAGTACTTGTACTTCCCGTTCCCAAAGCGGATGGATATTAAGTCCATTTATAACGGCATAGTAAGGCTGCAGTAAATACACACCGCCAAGGACAATAGTAAACACTGCCAAATTTTCTGGAACTCTTTTCTTTTGCATAAAAAGGCTGCCTGCTATTAAAATACCCGGGAGCGCCTGTGTCCATAACGCCTGATTACCAAAGAGGTACATAAGTATAAAAAACAGGAAAGAAATCGCAGTATAACAGTCAAAATTTATCTCTGAAAACTTTGAACCTGTTTGTATCAAATATTTATAAAGAATTTGACCAATGACAGCCAATAATACACCTATCCCGCCTGGAAGCAGTATTTTAACAATTGATGCCAAGTCATTTAAAAATAAAAATTGGGCTGTTGCCACAAATAGTAAAAAGAGCGGCAAAATCCCCAGTATACCCCAGTTACTTTTATGCAGGTAAACGACCGTCACTAGCGTAATTGCAATCATGACTAGATATGGAAGTAAATCAAACGGGTACGAAAACAGCATACACGCAATTCCTAGAATTGAAAATGGTACAATAAAATACGCTGCTCTCTTTTTAAACTCATTAGGAACTAGGATGGTAAATAACATAATTAGCGCAGTTGTTATTGGGAACTCATATAGTCCACCCTGTGTGTCATAGAATTGATCTAGGCCGGTGGAAATAACAAAAAATAATGATGTAAAACTCCCGTAAAGGAATGCCTTGATTCTCCACTCACTACTTGTTATTTTTGTACTTATGGCATAAGCAACTACTGCAATGATGAAGCAATAAAGTGCTTCTGTATGATAGAAAAACAATGTAAATAAAAGGGCTAACGGATAGACACTATGCCCTGTCCAAGCAAACGCAAATGATAAACGTGAATCCACTTTTCGGAAAAGGTAAGCAATCGCTAACAATAATACTGCACAGGTTGAGGCAATCATAGATTCTATTGTTTCAGTAAATTGCCATTTAAGAGTGATTGCCCCAATGCTGGAAAAATAAAACAAAATTGATCCGCCACTAACGAAAAACGGTACCCAATTCGTTCCAATTCTTTTATATAAATAATAATAGACTCCGATACCGATTAGAAATAGCAATGGTTGAACCCATTGTTGGTTAATCGGACCGATAATCCCATGAACGATGGCTATGGAATAAATCATCACTGAAACATATATAGAAGTTTGACTCAGGACTTTATTGCGAAACTTACCCCAAATGAAACTGGATAGTAGAACAAGCAATGCTCCTGCTGCAAAGTTTACTCCATTCCCATATTCAACATAAAACATTCTGTTTGATGTAAGGTATTCTTCCCCAAAAGCTATTAGTGAGAATCCAAGTGAACTTGGCAACACCCAATGCCCTGCCTCTTTGAAAAATACCCTTTTTTCCCTCTTTATCCACACATAGGAAATACTAACAAAAAGCAGCAGCATGACACCAAGCTCCCACCATTGGTAAAAAACCAGGGCGGATAGAAGAGCAAGAATCATCGAAGCAAGCCCAATATCCTTTGAACTTATTCCAATAATGGCGAGGAATTTAACCTGCAGACCTATCCCCAGCACAAGGAACAAGGTAAATCCAGTCAGAAACAAAGTCAGTGTAAAATCAATGCTTTCGATCGGTTCAAGCAATAATGCAAAGGCTTCAAAAATGCCAGATGCTGCAAAGACAGCGCTCAAATATGGAAATAGCTTTACCGGACTGTTATGTGACAAATAGACAAAGTTTGTCGCAATGATGAAATAGGCAAGCATCAGCACGATAGAAGGATTATCGGCCCGAAGTAGGATTCCTTCAAATGTTATGTAAATAAAAGCGAAGCCTGAAATAATCGCACTTGTAAATTGAAATACCTTGTTAAGTGAAAATTGATTATTTAGCAATTTTGGTACAAAGACAAGCCCGAATCCAACCATGGCATAAACTATTTCACCAAAATAGTCCAAGAAGCTGTTTTCCATTAACTGATAAGTGGCATAAACAATCATAGCGGTAAACACGAAATGATATTCTTTCTTTCCGCTCACGTACATCATTGAAAGATAAATAACAGCTGTTAGAATAAGGTTAAATCCATAGACGACTTCGTTTTCATAGAAGAATAGCATGAATAAAGTCACTAATACCAAATTAACTTGAACAAAAGGAATAAATTCCTTGGTAAAGAATCGATAGGCATCTTTACCTTTAAAGTAATGAAAACAATAAATCAAGATGGCAGTAGACCCCATCATACCTAGATAGAAATAATCCGTTTTTAATCTAAAACTTGCCAGCATAAAGGCAATCCCTGCTGAAAGTGATATATAGGAAAACCAAACAAATAGTCGAGCTGACAGCTTTTTGGCAAACACCGTATAGACCCCAATCGGGAGAATACTACCCAGCATTCCCAGTACATATCGTCCTTCTCCAAATATGGATAAATACGGGCCTAATAGCCCGAACCAGCCAAGTGATAAAATAAAAATTGGCAAAAACAAACTTCCTAAGACAATAAAAGCAAAGGCGGTTTTGTCAATTTTTAACACTCGCTTTGCCAGGTAGGCAATTCCGTAAAATATTAGTGATACCACTGCAATCGAGCCGCTTTTCATCAGACTAGTCATTGATTCCCACGTGCTAGTAGCGACAAACAGACCGCCAATTAATAAAAAGATGACTCCAATATTTAATGACCAACTAATATTTCGTTCACGAATTTCCTCGGGACTCAGTGTTTTCTTCACTTTTGGAGGTTTAACCGCCTTCGTCACTTTTGCCTCCTGAACCTTTATGACAAGTGGTTCTGTCGCTTCTTCCATAGCTAACAAATCAGAGTGGTATTGTTTATGGGCTCTTGCAACGGTTTCAACGACCGTATCTGATAAATACCCTTCTTCTCTAAGTGTAAATAACTCATTTCGGAAAATCCTTCTCTTCTCTTCCCTACTGTTAGGCTCCAAAAAAATCGCCCCTTTTAAAATAGTTTCTCTTCCAAAAGTTTCATTCTTCCCTATAGTGAAATTTTACACTTTTTTGAGGATTTTTCAATATTTTACTAAAAAATACTTATTTTTGAACGGTTATCCCCTTTTTAGCTAAAAGCAGATATTCGTCCATACGCGAGGACATGTCTTTACATAAATTATAGTAGCAATAATAGGAGGTGGATAATTAATGAGTGGTGGATACAACAACAACTTTGCTTTGATTGTCGTGCTGTTTATTTTGTTAATCATTGTTGGAGCTTCTTTCATGGGCTTCTACTAATCACCAATAACGGCGCCGATATTGGCGTTTTTTCGCGTGGAACGAGAAAAAAGCTGTGCGGAATGCACAGCTTTTTTTGATATCATATTTAATTACTTGCAGATGTTTTGGCTGCCTTGTTGGCTTTTGGCCCAAGGTATTCGTAGTCGTTTGGATTAATTGCTTTATATCCGTCTGGTTCATAGAACCTCAATAGATCTTTATATACCACTTCATCCGACATTTGTAGTTCAACATTCACTTTTTCATCAATGTTTTGGCATATATCAGAACCCTCAAGTAGTTCACCGGTTTCCGTTCCATAGCATTTTCCTTTTACTTGGAGTGCTTCCGGTGACACAAAATCACCATTTCTGAATAATGTCCAATTACGGTGATTTTGGGATAACAAATCAGAGCCAAACTCCAGATAATCCTTTGTATCAATACCCAGTAAGTGCAGAACGGTTGGACGAACATCGACTTCTCCGCCGTATTGCTCTTGAATCCCGCCATCAACACCAGGGACGTGTATAAATAAAGGTACACGTTGCAGTTTAGCATTGATTGCAGGAGTAATTTCCTCTACGCCTAGAACCTTTGCCATTGCATCATTGTGATTTTCGGAAATTCCGTAATGGTCACCGTACATCACAACCATCGTATTGTCATACATACCAGCAGCCTTTAAATCGTTAAAGAACTGCTCTAGTGCCTGGTCCATGTAATGAGAGGATTGGAAATACTGATTGACGACAGTATCACCAAAGTCTCCTGCCGGAAAATCTGTATCTTCCGGATCCATTTCAAATGGGAAGTGATTCGATAACGTAATGAATTTTGTATAGAACGGCTGTTTTAAACTCTTTAACATCGGTATTGATTCTGTAAAAAATGGTTTATCTTTTAACCCATAGTTTTTCGTATTTTCATCGGTCATGTTATAATATTCGGCATCAAAAAATTGGTCGTATCCAAATGCTTTATAAATTACATTTCGGTTCCAGAATGTTTTATAATTTCCATGAAGGACTGCGGAAGTATATCCTTGGCCTTTTAAAATGGCTGGCATCGCTTGGTAGGTATTCTGAGCTTTATTAACAAAAACAGCACCTTGTGCCATCGGATATAATGAGTTCTCCATTAAAAATTCAGCATCAGAGGTTTTCCCCTGACCTGTTTGATGGTAAAAGTTCTTAAAATAAAATGTATTTTTATCACGGGTTAATGAATTTAGAAATGGTGTAACTTCTTGACCATCCGGCATTTTGTAATCGATCATAAAGGACTGGAAGGACTCCATTGAAATGTATATAACATTCATTCCTTTTGCCTTTCCGAAATACTCAGGATTTGGTTCCGCATAGTTAGCTTTTCGATAGTTTTCTACGTCGGTAACATCACTTGAATCTGCCAGCGCTCTCTGACTGGAAGACCTAATATTTTGGATTGCGTCATAGATGGTAAAGTTATACGCACCAAGATACTTCACTAAATAATTTCGGTCAAAGGAGCGGCTTAACAGCTGCGGACGATCCTTTTCGGCCAAACCTAAATTGAACAAAAACGTCGTAATCGCAAATAGCATAACAATTTTAAATGAATTTTTACTGGTCACTGTTACATTTCTGAAAACAGTTAAAGCCAATGCAATCAGAATAAAGAAATCCGTAAAGTAAAAGATATCAAATGGTGACATTAACGACAAAGCGCTGTCCCCAAGCTGGCCGGCATTTGTCTTAGTTTGCATTAAAACAGGCACAGTAATAAAATCATTAAAAAAGCGATAATAAGCAATATTTGCATATAGCAGGAACGACAATAAAAAGTTACTGATAATCAATACGAGCTTTACCCGTTTTTTAAACAACAACGCAATTCCAAAAAAGAAAAGCGCTGAACTTAAAGGGTTAATTAGCAATAAAAATTTCTGTAAAGTATTATCAATTCCTAAGTTAAATTCAATTTGGTATGCCGCATAGGTCTTCAACCAAAATAACACAACGGCAATAGCAAAAAATGTAATATGACTTTTATTGATTTTTTTGAAAAGTCGTAATTTATTCATTCGATATTTCTCCTCTCACTTACCAAACCAACTCGGTAAACGAACCCCAATTACTATACCATATTTTCTTTAAAAAGAAAAACCATAATGGCGCCCTTTTTCCGCTGATATTAACGCCATTTTTCCTTAGTAAATGACAATTTTTTTGTTACCTTCACCAAATCATCATTTTTATTTTTATGCCTGTACAAGGTAGGACATGACTATTCATTTCTCAATTATATAAGACGAATACACTCTTGATTAGTTTCATCTTTTTCGATATAAATATTTTTATTATTTTCTGCCTGTTTTAGCAAAATACTGGTCCAGGATTAATGAGGCTATTTCTAGATATCATATACATGAAATTCAATACCCGCAATCCGAAATAAGACTCATTTTAACCATGCAATCGGTAAACAATATAAGCGGAATGTAATTCAGAAGGTATAGTTATAATAGAAGAAGGCGATTACATTTCAAGTTGAATGTATGAAAATATTGGCCCAAACAAAGAATAAAATGATGATTTTTCGAGGAGTGAGTATATGAATGCAAATCGGGTAAAACAAATTTTGTCCAGTTCAGCTGATATTGATGTTAAGTATAATGGTTCGTCTGTTTGGATTGACATGTTAAATGAGGATGGACGGACCGCAACCGTACATTTAAGAGGCCCGCTTGAAGAGCGGACAATTGTGGAAATCAGTGAGCTTAGTGAAGATTAAACATAGAAGGTTTAAAGGAAGGCGGGAAGAAAAATGCCCAGAGGCAAGGAGTTAGAGCAGCTGCCAATGGCGAATATCGCCCCTGGTGCAGGTAAAGACGCCAGTAGTTATGATCGGGAGGTACTCGGAACCATTATCTCAAAAGAGCAGCCTCAGCCGAGCGAAATTGAAAAGGAAAATGAAGATATGGTATAAGGGGCAGGAAGCGATTCCTGCCCTCATTGTTTTAATACTACTGAAGATTCGCAAATCTCTCCAGGTCTCGATTTTCTCCTATTACTATAAGCACATCACCCCGATCAATAATCTTGTCAGGGGACGGTGAGATATTTATTTCATTTTCCTGGCGGATGGCAATGACACTTAGATTAAACCTAGCACGTAAATCAAGTTCTCTTAAAGTTTTATCGGTCATTCGTTCTGGGACTTTTATCTCCTCTACACTATAATCTTTGGAAAGCTCTATAAAATTCAGGACATGTGGAGATAAAAGCTGGTGGGCGACTCTTATTCCCATGTCCCGTTCAGGAAAAACAACCCAATCTGCCCCGACTTTAGTTAACACTTGGCCATGCAGTTTATTTAATGCCTTGGCGATTACCTTATTTACTCCATGCTCTTTTACTAGCAATACACTTAGAATACTGGCTTGAATATCATTTCCAATTGCCACGATGACGGTGTCGAAATTGCGAATTCCGATTGATTTAAGCGCCTCTGCATCCGTTGAATCGGCAATCAATGCATGAGTGACATAGGGTTGGGCATTCTCCACCCGCTCTTCATTAACATCGACGCCAAGCACCTCTTGACCTGATTCGAATAATTTTCTAGCTATGCTTAATCCAAATCTCCCTAGCCCAATAACCGCAAATTGATTAGCCATTCTTTAAAAATCCTCCTTGATGTAGAAACCTATCCAATCATAATTTTGCCTTTTGGATATTTGAAAGCATCAGGGTTTCTTCGAATTGTTACTGCATAAGCGATTGTCAATGGGCCAACCCTTCCGGCAAACATTGTTATAATAATCATAAACTTGCCTATCAATGACAAATCCGGCGTTAACCCCATAGATAAACCAACAGTAGCAAAAGCGGAAGTTACCTCAAAAATAATCATAAGGAAGTCCTTGCCTACTTCAGTTATGGTTAATACTAAAGTCATCAATACAACCAAAAATAACCCGCTGACCGTTACAGTCAGCGCCTTATAAATGGTCTCATAAACAATCCGCTGCCGATAAAAAATGACATCCTCTTTTCCCCGAATTTGCGACCATACCGCCCCAAGCAATGTCGTGAATGTAGTGGTCTTAATCCCGCCGCCAGTTGAACCTGGCGATGCTCCGATAAACATTAGAATGATGATTAATAAAACGGATGGATGGGTCAAATCACCAATATTTAAAGTATTTGCCCCAGCTGTTCGAGCAGTGACAGATTGAAATAACGACCCAAGAATTTTTCCAGACAGTGTCAATGGTTTAATGGTTTTATCATTGGAAAATTCAAACAGGAATATACCAATAGTTCCGATTACCACCAATACCATACTTGTCATTAAAACAATTTTGGTGTGTAAGGATAATCTTTTAGTTTGACGGAATTCAAATAGTTCATTTATTACGATAAAGCCAATGCCACCCAAGGTTATTAAGGCACAGACTGTTAAGGTTACCGTCGGGTCGGCCACGTAGTTTATCAAACTATGAAATTCTCCCATTAAATCAAAACCGGCATTATTAAAATTGGATATTGAGTGAAAAACCCCATAATAAATGGCTTTTCCGAGGGGCAGATCAAAGGAAAAACGGACCGACAGCAATATTGCACCGACAAGTTCAATAACAGCTGTAAAAATCAAGATCCTTCTTGCCAATTTGACAATCCCCTCCATTGACAAATTGTTCAAGGATTCCTGAAGCAGAATCCTTTCTTTTAATGAAATTCGTTTTCCCAGAACAAAAGCAAATAGTGAGGCAAAGGTCATAAACCCGAGGCCGCCAACTTGAATCATCGACAAAATGACCAGTTGTCCAAACATGGTAAAGGTGGTGCCTGTATCTACAACTACCAATCCAGTTACACAGGTTGCCGAAGTTGCTGTAAACAGTGCATTGATAAATGATAATCCTTGCCCATCCGTCGTCGAAACAGGCATTGTTAACAAGACAGCCCCGACAAGTATGATCATTGTAAAGCCCAATACGAGAATTTGTGGAGGATCAAGATAAAACCTCTTTTTTCGCTTCATAATTTCTTCCTCACCTTGTAATATTGCAATTTTCATCTTAACTAAAGGGCTTTTTACTAATTTTTCCAAACGAAACAATAAATATTTTGCCAGTGAACCACCAATCTGTGATTTGAAGAACACTTAAGGAAAAATATACTACTTCAATAAAATTATGTAAATACTGTTCACTTTCCATTAAAATGTGTGATTCCTCACTGTTTGTGACAGATTTTTGTATTATAATGCTTCGGAGGAAATGTTTCTCACACAATACCTATTTTAACTATATAAATCGACCTATCCTATCCAATGTTATATGAGCTAAAAGGGGGATTATCTTGATGAAAGGTACAAAACAGCTATTTATTCAAACAGGGAGTCTTATTGCCGGCTTTATGGTTTGGGTCCTTATTTCTTCGTTAATGCCATTTATACAAGCAGATATACTGTTAACTTCCACTCAAATCGCCTGGGCTACAGCTGTACCGGTAATCCTTGGATCTCTTCTTAGGGTTCCAATCGGTTATTGGACGAATCGGTTTGGTGCTCGTGTATTATTTACAGTCAGTTTTATTACTTTACTCGTACCAATTGCGCTCATTAGTTATGCAAATACACTATCCATGCTGATTCTTGGCGGGTTTATGCTTGGTATTGGCGGGGCAGTTTTCTCAGTCGGTGTTACCTCACTACCAAAATATTATCCTAAAACCAAACATGGATTTATAAATGGAATTTATGGAGTAGGTAATATCGGTACAGCCATTACCTCTTTCCTTGCACCTGTTCTTGCCGATCAATTGGGCTGGCGAACCACAATCCAAATTTATTTAATTGTTGTTTTACTATTTGCAGTTATCAATTTTCTCTTTGGCGATCGCCAGGAAAAGAAAGTTATTTATTCCGTATCTCAACAAATAAAAGAGGTTTACAAAAATCCGAAGCTTTGGTGTTTAAGTTTATTTTACTTCATAACCTTTGGTTCCTTTGTGGCCTTTACAATCTATTTGCCTTCCTTTTTGGTCAATCATTTTGAATTAACCAAAGTGGATGCAGGACTGCGTACTGCCGGTTTTATAGCATTGGCGACGCTATTCCGGCCAATTGGCGGAGGGCTTGCTGACAAGATTAACCCATTTTTGATTATGATGGCCGTGTTCTTTAGTCTGACTTTTGCTGGTTTCCTATTGTCTTTTACCCCATCACTACCGATCTATTCATTTGGCTGCTTGCTAGTTGCCTTCTTTGCGGGTATAGGAAACGGAGCCATTTTCAAGCTTGTCCCGCTCTACTTTGCTAACCAAAGTGGGATCGTCAATGGAATTGTTTCGGCAATGGGTGGACTTGGGGGATTTTTCCCGCCCATCATTCTAACGATTCTATTTACGCTTACCGACCACTATGCAATCGGGTTTATGATACTCTCTGAATTTTCCTTAGCCAGTTTGGTTATTGTCGTTTGGTTGTATTATCACGAGAGACTAGATCTGTCGGATAAAATTGTTAATCATACAGTTGATGGCATCTGTGTTACAGATACTAACGGAATTATCCAGCGTGTGAATCCTGCTTTTACAAAGATTACAGGCTATACACAGGAAGAAGTTGTCGGCAAAACCCCCAGCGTTCTGCAATCAGGTGAACATGATATTGCTTTTTATAATGAAATGTGGGGCTGTTTACTGAAAAATGGTTTGTGGGAAGGATATATCTGGAACAAACGAAAAAATCAGCAGATTTACAAAGAATGGTTAACGATTACTGCAATCAAAGATGATTCCGGGGAAATAAAGCATTATGTAGGAATGTTTAAAGAGGAAACAAATTAATCACAAGAATAGATTAGAGTTGGAGGTCTTCTTAACAGGAGATCTCTTTTTTATTTCCATAAAATCAGACTAATTATGGCAACTTTATGGCAATCATTTTGAGTTCACAGTTCCTTCACTTTTTTTGTGAGGTACGTCACAAAAATCGTGTTACCATGTGTTTTATAGTAATAACGTAGACAACAACAATTAACTTACTATAAAAAAACTCAAGTGAACATTGGAGGAAAAAACATGCCACGAATAACTTATTGGAATCCAGAGGATGAAAAGTTCTGGAACGCAGAAGGCAAAAAACATGCACGAAGAAACTTATGGATCTCAGTACCATCTTTAATGCTTGCATTTATTGTTTGGCAAATTTGGTCTGTGGTAGCTGTAAAACTAAATGATATTGGATTTAATTTTACTGAGGGGCAGTTACTCACACTTGCTGCAGTTCCTGGCCTTGTCGGGGCAACACTCAGATTTATTTACACTTTTGCAGCAGGTTCAATGGGAGGGAAAAATTGGACCGTCATCTCCACAGCGGTATTAGCAATCCCGGCAGTGGGTATTGGCTTTGCTGTTCAAAATCCTGATACACCATACTCTGTTATGTTGTTATTAGCGGCTCTTTGTGGTTTAGGCGGAGGGAATTTCTCCTCTTCTAGTGCGAATATCAGCTTCTTATTCCCGCAAAAGGAAAAAGGTACAGCTCTTGGTATCAATGGCGGTTTAGGTAACATGGGTGTATCAGTTGTACAATTCGTAACACCATTGGTTATCTCTTCTGGTACATTTGCTTTAATTGGCGATAAACAAGTACTGGCTAACGGTCAAGAAGTTTGGCTTCAAAACGCAGCATTTATCTGGGTTATTCCAATTGCAATCATGACATTGCTGGCCATGTTCAAAATGGATAATGTTCCAGGTGCAAAGCAATCTGTAAAAGACCAATTTGTTATTGTAAAACGTAAACACACTTGGATTATGACCGTTCTTTATGTAGCAACATTTGGGTCATTTATTGGATATTCTGCAGCTTTCCCGCTGTTATTAAGGTCTCAATTTCCTGAGTATGTGTCCCTTGCATTCCTTGGAGCATTGGTAGCTGCTGCTGCAAGACCAGTAGGCGGCTGGATTTCCGATAAACTTGGCGGTGCCCGGGTGACTGCGTATGTACTTGTCATCATGACAATTGGAGTACTAGGAGTAGTTTACTTCTTAAATGCAAAACAGTTTGCTGGCTTCTTAATTTCATTCTTGATTCTGT
Organism: Neobacillus sp. B24; assembly: GCF_055381825.1. Lineage (NCBI taxonomy): Bacteria > Bacillati > Bacillota > Bacilli > Caryophanales > Bacillaceae > Neobacillus > Neobacillus sp. B24. Next base: position 3,665,897 of record NZ_AP035777.1, read on the forward strand.
TCGTTGCCAGCGGCATCGGCTCTGGTTCAACATTCCAAATGATTCCAAATATCTTTATTCCAAAAGAAGCAGCACCGGTAATTGGATTCACTGCAGCATTCGCGGCTTATGGTTCATTCTTAATTCCAAAATTATTTGGCTGGTCGATTAATACGACTGGGTCCTATGTGACAGCATTCTATTTCTTCATCGCTTTCTATGTTATCTCTTTCGGACTAAACTGGTTTTTCTATCAAAGAAAAGCTACCGTTGCTAAAACACTTGTTAAACAAGCCGGATAATCCCCGGCTTGTTTTTTTAGTTTTTGCCACTTATTTCTTTAGAAACTCAGCTGGCAACTAGGTTAAAATTGATACATATCTATGCTGGTGATTTGCTCTCCAGGAGCTTCGCTTTCCGTCGTGGATCGGGGAGCTGAAGCGCCTGCGAGGTCCCCTCCTCACTCCCACAGGTGTCTACGCGCCTTCCGCGCAAATCAACAGGGCACAATAAACTAATTATCCTCCACACTTGAATTAAGGAAAAATCCAGTCAATCAAGTTATAAGATTACCTTCATGACGGGGTTGAGAGAATTATCTGGTCAAACATGTCATGAGACTGCCTTTCATGACGCGTTTGAGAGAATAATCTGGTCAAACATGTCATGAGACTGCCTTTCATGACGCGTTTGAGAGAATTATCTAGTCAAACATGTCATGAGACTGCCTTTCATGACACGTTTGAGAGAATTATCTGGTCAAACATGTCATGAGACTACCTTTCATGACGCGTTTGAGAGAATTATCTGGTCAAACATGTCATGAGACTACCTTTCATGACGCGTTTGAGGGATATTTCTGGATGACCATGTCATGAGACTGCCTTTCATGACGCGTTTGAGAGAATTATCAGGTCAAACATGTCATGAGACTGCCTTTCATGACGCGTTTGAGAGAATTATCTGGTCAAACATGTCATGAGACTGCCTTTCATGACGCGTTTGAGGGATATTTCTGGATGACCATGTCATGAGACTGCCTTTCATGACGCGTTTGAGGGATATTTCTGGATGACCATGTCATGAGACTGCCTTTCATGACGCGTTTGAGAGAATAATCTGGTCAAACGCATAACATTGTTGACTACAAATAAAAAATTGCCGAGAAATAACACTTTCTCGACAATCTGCTAAAATGATATAGTTTACATTTTTGAGATGGCGACGGCGCAGGCTTTGTATTCTGCTGTACCTGAAATTGGGTCGTACTCATTTAAGGTTAACACGTTGGTTGGGGTCTCAAACCAGTGGAAGCTCATAAACACGAGTCCTGGAACGACCTGCTCAGTTATCTTTGCTTTTACCTGCAGTTCTCCCCTGCGGGAACGGACCTTTACAATCTCCCCATCTGTAATTCCGAGAGCCAGCGCATCATCAGGATGAATATCCACCGTTTCTTCAGTTTGCTTGATTTTTACACCTGCTGCATAATGGCGAGTCTGTGTATGAGTGTTATAGGACTCATAACGGCGGCCTGTTGTTAGGGTAAACGGATACTCTTCGTCAGGCAGCTCCATTGGTGGTGTAAAATCAACCGGCACAAATGGGGCTTTTTTTGTTCCAGCCTCCTGATGGAAACGCTCATGCATAATGAATGTTCCTGGGTGGTTTTCATCAGGACATGGATAATGGATGCTGTATTCCTGGTCTAGCCGTTCATACGAAATACCTCCGTACATTTCCCATGCGATTTTACGGACCTCATTCCAAATTTCTTCACTATTATTATAATGCATATGGTATCCCATCAATGTGGCAAGCTCACAGAGAATCTCCCAATCTTCTTTTGTATCAGGATGGGCTTCCACTGCTTTTCTCACCCGTTGGATCCGGCGGTCGGTGTTAGTGTATGTTCCATCAACCTCACCCCATGAACGGGCCGGCAAGACAACGTCAGCATATTTAGCTGTTTCAGTCATGAAAATATCCTGAACAATTAACAAATCTAACTTTTCAAATAGAGTTTTTGTATGGTTCATATGAACATCGGCTTGAAGTGGGTTTTCGCCAATGATATACATTGCCTTCAGTTCCCCCATCTCCAGCCTGTCAAATGTCCGGGTTTGTGTGTCCCCTACTTTTGGATTTAACGTAACCTGCCATTCCTGTTCATAGCGGGCACGGTATTCATCGTTTGCCAGGCTCATTGCTCCTGCTAATTGATTAGGAAGGCAGCCCATGTCCCCTGCACCCTGAACGTTATTTTGGCCCCTAAGCGGCATGATGCCAGTTCCTGGTCTTCCAATATTGCTGGTTATCAATGCAAGATTGGCAATATCAAATACATTATTAACCCCGCAATGGTGTTCGGTAATTCCTAGAGTATAGGCAATCATCGAGGCGCTCGAACTTGCATATTCGCGAGCGGCAGCCACAATGTCTTCTGCAGCTACTCCAGTTATTTCCGCAGCATATTCAGGTGTGTATGGCTCCACTTGCTTGGCAAGCTTCTCATAGTCTAAAGTAACCCGTTCGATAAAGCTTTGGTCATATAGCCGCTCCTTCATGATTACACGAATGAATGCATTAATGAGCGCAATATCCGTGCCGACATTTATTTGCAAATGTTGATGGGCAACCTTAACCATATCAATTTTTCTTGGATCAACTACAATAATCTTAAGACCTGATTTAACAGCTTTCTTCATTCGATTGGCGATAATCGGATGGGCTTCAGTTGTATTTGAACCCATTAACAGCAGTACTTCTGCCCGATCAATATCCTCAAGGGTATTAGTGGGGAAACCGCTTCCAAAAATAGTTGCCAGACCGGCAACGCTTGGAGCATGTCAGGTTCGGTTACAGCCATCTATATTGTTGCTGCCAATTACCGTCCGCATAAATTTCTGCGTAATGTAATTGGATTCATTTGTGCTCCGTGCACAAGCAAACATGCTGATGGCTTCTGGTCCCCATGTTGTTTTAATTTCAGATAGTTTTTCAGCGATAAACTGATAGGCCTCGTTCCAGGTAGCTTCCACCAATTTTCCTGCCTTGCGAATTAACGGAGTGGTTAATCGGTTATTCGCATGAACATATTCATAGGCAAATGCCCCTTTAACACATGTTTGACCTTTGTTTACTGGAGCTTCCTTATCACCGCGAATTTTTTTTATTTTATTGTCTTCTACTTCTAGAATTAATCCGCAGCCAGTTCCGCAGTATCCACAGATTGTTTTAACTAAACTAGTTTCACCCACTCTATTCCCTCCCATAAAAACATTAATACCTATATAATCATATTAATCTATTTGATCCATTAATTGTTTCATTTTTCGCAAATATTTATGTCAATTTTTAAAAATAAAAAAACGGAAGAAGTAATGAACTCCTCCGTTTTTAGGCTGTTTTCGCCGGCAATAAAATATTAAAGGTGGTCCCTTTGTTTGGCTCGCTTTCGACAAAGACTTTGCCATTATGGCTTTCGATAATTTTAAAGCTTACCATCAAGCCGAGTCCATTACCATTTTTCTTGGTAGTGAAAAACGGTTCACCTAGTTTCTTCAATTTCTCCTTCGGGATACCTACCCCGGAATCTTGAATTGATATTTGTACATTATTATCATGAATCATCGTTTTTACGTGAAGGTCGCCGCCATTTGGCATTGCTTCAATCCCATTTTTAATGAAATTTAAAAACACTTGCTTTAACCGGTTTTCGTCACATTCAATTTGAATAATCTCCTGATTGCAATTGAAATGTAGTCGTACATTTTTCTTTCTAGCTTCAAACTCAAGCAGCGAAACGACATTTTTGATTAACGGTACAACATTCTTTTCTTCCAATTCCACAGCCTTCGGTTTTGCCAGAACCATGAAATCCTCTACAATCGTATTGACTCGTTCAATTTCATCCAAAATAATGTTTAGAAATTCTAGTCGTTCCGGGTCACTTTCATCCAACTGTAGAAATTCTGTATACCCCTTCATCGAAGTCAATGGATTTCGAATTTCATGTGCTACACCTGCGGCCAATTGACCAACTGCTGCAAGTTTATCCTGCCGATGCAGAACTTCTTCCTGCTTCTTCCGTTCAGTAATATCATTACGAATAGCCAAATATTGATATGGTTTTCCCTGTTCATTTAGGAACGGTACAATCGTTGTATCTACCCAATAATAGGTTCCATCCTTCGCTTTATTGCGAATTTCACCCTTCCAAACCTCTCCTGATCCAATGGTTTTCCATAAATTTTTAAAAAATTCCTTTGAATGGTACCCCGAATTAAGGATTCGATGATCCTGACCGATCAATTCCTCACGGCTGTATTTGGAAATTTCACAGAATTTATCGTTAACCGTGGTAATCCTGCCTTTGGCATCTGTTATAGCCACAATCGAGGATTGGTTAAGAGCAAAAGTGATATCTTGAACTTCCTTTGTTGATTCGAGTAAACTTTTTTCCGCCTGTCTCCGTTGCGTAATATCAGAACGGATCGCAATATATTGGACTGGTTTACCTTTTTTATTCATAAAAGGTACGATTGTTGTATCAACCCAATAAAAGGAACCATCCTTTGCTTTATTACGGATTTCTCCCCTCCAGATTTTCCCTGCTTGGATAGTGGTCCAAAGATCACGGAAAAATTCCTTCGAATGATATCCGGAATTTAAGATACGATGATTCTTCCCAATAATTTCCTCTTTTGTATACTTTGAAATTTCTTCGAACTTATCATTTACATAAACAATATTTCCTTTTGGGTCTGTAATAGCAACGATGGTGGATGCATCAAGTGCAGCTTTTATGTCTTTTAAGTTTGTATCAGAGGCGGCCAATTGTTTGCTGATTAGTGTACTTGAAGCAATAAGGCCGCCCATAATTAGAACAGAGACAAATAGGACCAAATAGATAAAAAATGAACTATCTTCTACTGTTCCTTTTATGATTTCTGTTCCGGCTACAAATGTCGTCGACTTTTTCAGTAATATATGCCCTTCGGCGATTGCTGCAGTGATAATTAACGCACTGACTGGCTTTAACCAAACCTGATTATCTGTAGTAAAGTTTTTTGAAGAAAACAACAGCCACAAAGCAAATAAAAAGGAGCCGAAGACCATTAAGCCAGAAAAAATAAATAATAGAACATTTAATTTAAAGATGACATTTATCGAATAAATCCCAATAATATGAATCGCAAGGACAGCAAAGGTTAAAAACAAACTTCCAATCCATAACTGGAATATGCCGACCGCCTTGCCAAAAAAAGGAATAAACGCCATCCCCGTAAAGGAGATTCCAATAAAGATTGATAAAATCGTAAGCGGTATATAGTAATGGGTAATCCTGCTCGAGTCCGTTATCATTAACCCTATAAAGTTTGTAACCCATATTCCAACACCTAGAGCCAGTGTACCCCCTAAGAACAATAATCGTTTATTCTGCCCAGATGATTTGATTAATGTAAACATATCCAAAGCTGTATAGGATGCCATAATTGTTAAACCAATTGCAATAATGAATAAAAACGGATGAAACTCCCCGATCATAGCAGTCATGAACTCGCATCCCCCCAATCCTAGTCTATTTCTACTATGATTGTAATGGAAAGTATTTAGATTTGGAAGTGCTAATGGCGAATTTCTTGTTAGTTTATCCATATTTGCATCCATCATAATAAGATCCAATTTTTAAATGCATAGAATTGTGAAATAGGACCTATTTTTTAAAAAATTTAAATTTTTTTAAAAAAAGTCTACACAATTTTAATTTTTTTGTTTATACTGTACTATAACAAGATGGAAATAAATAAACTGTATTAATAAAGGGGGAGATTTATTATGTTAATGAGTCCGGTTGAGTTTTTCCGTAATTTGCCTAAAAAGGAATGTTGTGAGTGCGGTCAACATATAGAGGAGCAAGCAGAATCATACTTAATGGAATGCGATCGCTGCCTGTCTAAAAAAGCAGAATAATTTTTTTGGTTTTACTGTACTATAACAAATGATTTTAAATTAATCTGTATTAACAAAGGAGAGGTTAACATGTTAATGAGTCCAGTAGAATTTTTCCGTAATTTGCCTAAAAAGGAATGTCCTGAGTGTGGTCAACATATGGAGGAGCAAGCGGAATCATACTTAATGGAATGCGATCGCTGCCTATCCAAAAAAGCAGAATAACCCAAGCTCTCCGAAGGTCTCGGAGAGTTTTTTTATACAAAAGTTTCCGTTTTGGCAAGATAAAGGCAAGCATAGTCTTTATGCTTACGACAAATCCTTTATATGAAGGAGATGATGAGGTGGCAAAGAAGGAAGACTATTTAACAACCGCTCCAAAAAGAACTGTCATGACCATTAATAATGGAGCCATTTTTCCCAATTTGAAAAACGTTCCCGGTGATTCCGTGGATGAGCATGCGCGTTTAGAAGAGGCTAATACTATCATTGGTGCCAGTGAAATTGGCCAACAAAATGAAAATTTATAGCAAGAAAAAAAGACTGTCAACGTAACAGACAGTCTTTGATTCGTAAAATTAAATTTTTGGAAGCTCACGAATTTCCTGGACCATACCATTTCCACACATTGGACAAAGCAAGTCGTCCGAAACAAAGTCCTTTCTCATCCAGCCGATACATGTATCATCCATACAAGAATATATTTCTGTGTCTACCAGAATTGTTTCCATTTCTTCTTCTTTTGTCCTTCTGCCAAAAAAAATTGGAACCGCCTCCTTTTAATCATAGTATGTCCAAAAATGTCCATTTCATTTCCAATTCATTTATTTGATGTCGAGGTGTGAGAATGATGTCCAAACTAAACCGCTACACCGTTGTTGGAACAGATATTGAGGAAGTAAAAAGGTTAAACAGGCAATCGGGCCTAAGCTACAATGAAGTAAAACAACTGCTGGCAAAACAGTATCTCAAAGTGAAACAGTAATCAAGCAAAAAAGCTGTCCTCGAAAAAGACAGCTTTTTTGCTTGGTATTATTTTTGTTCACAAAATATCCATATCTTTTTCAAATAAACTTCTTTATCTTAATTGTAGGAGGGAAACTAATGAAAAAAATCTATCTTATTTGCAGTCTTGCCATTTTCCTAGGGATAGCAGCAGGTATCTCATTTTTTCTTATTCGTGATGCTAACGCAGCCATACCTAGTGATGTTACTTTAGTCAACCAAAATGGCGATCCCTATCAATTCGGCAAGGATAAGACTCAACTAAAATTAATCGAATTTATTTACACCCATTGCCCTGATGTTTGCCCTACTACAACAATAAAGATGGTCGACTTAAGAAAGGATTTGGAAAAATCCGGTGTGTTCGGCAACGGTATTGAATTTATTACAATTACCATTGATCCTTATCGTGATACACCAGAAGTTTTAACAAGATATATGAAGGATTATGGAATTAATAATGATGATTCTTGGGTATTTCTGACTGGAGATAAAGAAAACATAAAAAGTGAACAACAAAAGCTCAGGGAGATAACAGAACCTCTGCAATTCCAATACAAGGATCCCGGAAACGGTCAATTTGTCCATACCACCTTTACCTACTTGGTAGATGAAAACAACAAATTTATCGATAAGTTTCCGATGGGGAAAGATTTTAATAAAGAAGAAGTTTATGAAACAATAATGGATGAATTAAAGTAATAAAAAAAGCGGTTAGTCCTTGGGATTAATCGCTTTTTATTCCAATTTTCCTATTTAATTCACGGATGAAGGAAGTTTTTTAATTTGCTGTAATGATAAATGGTAATTGGACTTAGGTTTGGTTAAACTCGCTTTGATTCCTGCCTTTTTTAACTTGTTAACGAGTTCGGCAAGCTGTTTTTTGGCCACAGTTATCACCCTCTTTAACCTAATTCTACAACAAAATTATGAATAAAGTGTGAAAACCATAAAATTTTTTTAGAAAATTTTTCATGATTTTCTCGCGATTCCATTAAAAGTTCGCTCTTTTATTGGTTTAATGGTATAATTGAAGGCAACATGTTTTTTGGAGGAATTAAGATTTATGATCACTGTAAGTAATGTAAGTTTAAGATATGGAGACCGAAAGTTATTTGAAGATGTAAATATTAAGTTTACACCTGGTAACTGCTATGGTCTGATTGGAGCCAACGGGGCCGGCAAATCCACGTTTCTAAAAATTCTCTCCGGCGAAATTGAAGCACAAACCGGAACAGTTCAAATGGGGCCGAACGAACGGATGGCTGTCCTAAAACAGAACCATTTCGAATACGAAGAACATGAAGTATTAAAGACTGTAATCATGGGTCATACAAGACTTTACCAGGTTATGCAGGAAAAAGATGCAATTTATATGAAAGAAAACTTCACAGATGAAGATGGAATGAAGGCGGCTGAGCTTGAAGGAGAATTCGCTGAATTAAATGGATGGGAAGCTGAATCGGAAGCAGCCATTCTATTAAAAGGTTTGGGAATTGGTGAAGAACTTCACGACAAGAAAATGGCTGAATTAAGCGGTGCCGAAAAAGTAAAGGTGTTGCTTGCCCAGGCACTATTTGGCCAGCCAGATGTGCTGCTCCTCGACGAGCCAACCAACCATTTGGATATTAAAGCCATTCAGTGGCTTGAGGAATTTCTAATCAATTTTGAAAATACCGTCATCGTTGTTTCCCATGACCGTCATTTCTTAAATAAAGTTTGTACACATATCGCTGATTTGGATTTTGCCAAAATCCAAATCTATGTAGGCAACTATGACTTCTGGTATGAATCCAGCCAATTAGCGGTAAAAATGGCTCAGGATGCCAATAAGAAAAAGGAAGAAAAAATCAAAGAACTGCAGAGTTTTATTGCCCGGTTTAGCGCTAACGCGTCAAAATCAAAACAGGCCACTTCCAGGAAGAAGCTTTTGGATAAAATTACACTTGACGATATCCGTCCTTCTTCAAGACGTTATCCATATGTTGGGTTTACACCAGACCGTGAAATCGGCAATGATTTGTTAAGAGTGGAAGGATTAACAAAAACTATTGATGGCGTGAAAGTACTGGATAATTTAAGTTTTACAATGAATAAGGGCGACAAAATTGCTCTTGTTGGAACGAATGAACTGGCCAAAACAACACTGTTTAAAATTTTAATGGGTGAGTTGGAAGCAGACAGCGGCAGCTATAAATGGGGGATCACTACTTCTCAAGCTTATTTTCCAAAAGATAACTCCGAGTATTTTGAAAATAGCGAGGTAAATCTGGTTGATTGGCTGCGGCAATTCTCCCCTAAAGATGACAGCGAAAGCTTCTTGCGTGGCTTCTTGGGTAGAATGTTATTTTCTGGTGAGGAAGTGTTAAAGAAAGCAAGCGTCTTGTCTGGTGGAGAAAAGGTGCGTTGCATGCTTTCTAAAATGATGTTAAGCGGGGCGAATGTTTTACTGCTCGATGAGCCGACGAACCATTTGGATTTGGAGTCGATTACAGCTCTTAACAACGGCCTGATTAACTTTAAAGGATCGTTACTCTTTTCATCTCACGATCATCAATTTATCCAAACCATTGCCAATCGGATCTTAGAACTAACACCAAACGGGCTAGTAGATAAGCAAATGACATATGACGAATACCTAGAGAATCCGGAAATTCAAAAGCAAGTAACAGAAATGTACAACTAAAGGTCAACGGGCACCAGCAGACGGTGCCCGTTTTTTCGTATTAAAATATCTTTGTCTTCCTTCTTGAAGATGGTTCCATTCTTGACCCGGTTTCAGTCGTTGTCGTACCTTGCCCTTCTACTTGGGGTGAATTCAACCCTATTGTAGACGGAGCGGCCTTCTTCTTTCTGCGTTTACTCATTTAAACACCTCCCATGTTAGCTTTTGAAACATAAATACCACTTATACCGAATAATCACTGTAAATTTAGGCATGATAAATTTCAGAGGAGGTGTTTGTATGGCTAAGGTTGGAGTAGAACAATCTCTTACAAATGTTCAACAAGCTTTGCGTGAAAAGGGTTATGATGTTGTGGAATTAAAACAGGAGTCAGATGCACAAAATTGTGATTGCTGTGTTGTAACTGGGCTTGATTCAAATGTCATGGGTATGCATGACACCGTAACTAAAGCTTCTGTTATCGATGCAAACGGAATGTCCGCTGACGACGTGTGCCGCGAGGTAGAAAGCAGACTTCAATAACTTTTCCGGAAAGACTAAAGGATTTACTTTAGTCTTTTTTTGCGTTGAAATTAATTTTCGGCCCACTCTCATTAGATTGATTTGCTGTCTTTTCTTCTTTTTCTGTCTTTTTGGCCTTTGTCTCACTGCTATTTTCATGCTCAGGAAGATTTGGTGTGAATTCACTGCCATAGGTAGCTCCAATATTGAGTTTTCCTTTAAGTTCCTTAATTCCAAGTTGACCTAAATTATTATTCAGCTCATATTTATCTAAAATTATCTTTTCTATATTTATTTTTTCGATGATAATCGGAGGATCATTTGTTTTTATGGCTTTGTCAGGCTTGGCTTGGTCTTGCAGCGCTCCAACCAATTTTTCTAAATCAGCAATATTTTTCTCCAAAGAAAGCATTTTTTTTTGCCATTCCTCTTTTGTCTCATTTTTACGGAAGATATGGAATAAGAATTTTAACGCCATCCGACAAACGCTCTCCTTTGTTATACCTTAATATAAAATATATGGGTATAAACCATTATCATGTCCAAAATTTTCTTAATGACCATAAAGTTAATCGATTGGAATAATTTCACCAACCTCTAAAGTCCGACGGTAACTAACAATTAATAACCCATTCCAAAATTTCGCTCCAATTTCATTCGGGTTTACTGAATCTGGTAGTGAAATTTGCCGATGGAAATCCCCTGCAAACCGTTCCGAATAGGTACTAGTTAAATTCGGTTGAAGCGGTACAGCCTTCCCCTTTACGGTTAGAATATTATTGACTATTCCCAATTCTATATGTTCTTTGGTAATCCCAGGAAGTTCAATAATAATCACCACTTCATCCGTCCCTTCCAATATCTCATACTTAGGGAATGTATGATGTCTTTGAGCTTCCATCGCTGATTGCTGTTCAGGGACGGCAGGGGACATTTTAAATTCCTGGTCGTTCATAAATTGCTTGGCGAATTCCTGGTCAAAAATATTCGACCAGAAGTCGCCGCCCTGCATATTTTTAGCCAGGTCCAGCCATTGTTTTAACTTTTCCATATCCATCGTCACTCTACCCCCTTTTCAAAGCAAATCAGTACTGTAGACAATAAAACTATTACTTAATCCATTTTACGAGTTAGTGCCCAAAAAAATAATCGTTATTTTCATAAGCTTGCCTCATAAACTCCAAGCAAACGCATATATTAAATTGCAACTATAAGGAGGAGATAGTATGCCGGCTCCTGTTCCATATATTAATATTAATATCTTTATGATTAAAATTAATTCCTTTGAAAATGCTTCGGCCGTTAATATTGGCCAAAATTTGCTGGCAGAATGGCATAATTCTGATAAAAAAAATCAGGGATATGGCCAAAATTTTGGGGACGAGAGCGATTTTGTGGGAAATCGGAGTTTTGTCGATGATCGAGACCAAATCGATTCTCCATCTACATTCGATGGCTCCACGTTAACTGAACGGACGAAATGATTATGCTGCCATCCGGCAGTTTTTTTCTTTTAAGTACAATTAGCATTCGTTATAATGATGAAGACAGGCTTGTTCATGCTATTCGACTATCTAAAGGATTGAAATTGATGCAGAATGATTTTTGGTCTCCCATTTTTTTATCGCTCAAAGTAGCTTCTATCTCCGCGGCAATTGTCTTAGTTCTGGGAATTTTGGTAAGCAGGTGGCTCGTTTTTAAGAAATTCAGGGGAAAAATGTTGTTGGAAACCCTTTTATTAATGCCCCTTATATTGCCGCCTACCGTTATTGGGTTTTTATTAATTTACTTTTTTGGCAAAAATGGGCCTATTGGTTCTTTCATTGAGGATGTTTTTGCCCATTCGATCATCTTTACCCCATTGGCTGCGGTTATCGCATCCACCATTGTGGCATTTCCTTTAATGTACCAAACGATTAAAACAGGTTTTCAGTCTGTTGATAAAGATATTGAAGAAGCGGCTAGAGTTGACGGGGCGAATGAGTTCAATGTATTTTTTCAGGTAACTATACCCTTATCTGTCAAATCTATTATTACCGGGTTGATTCTCAGTTTTGCTAGAGCTTTGGGGGAATTCGGCGCAACCCTTATGTTTGCAGGAAATATTCCAGGAAGGACCCAGACTGCTCCAACCGCCATCTATATTGCCATGGAATCTGGGAATATGAGATTAGCCTGGACGTTAGTCCTATCAATGATTGTTATATCCTTTTTCATGTTATTAACGACCACTTTGTCACAAAAGAAGCCATGAAGGACTAACCCTTCATGGCTTATGCTTTTCTGGTAAATTTCCTTCCAGTGGTAATGATAATGACAGCAATCGCAAGAATAATTATCCCGTACAAAGCGTTGACTGCATCGCTCTTCTGAGATTGTTTCAGCTTTTCTTTCACCTTTTCACTTTTGCTGGTTTGGGATACCGCTGCAAGCTTTGTTTCTTTTGGTATTAATTGGACTGATTGAAGAATTTGACCGGTATGATTTTCAATTGTTAACAATCCTGACCTACTTACTTTTTTAACTGTCCCCACTAAATCCTCTGTAATCACCATGTTTTGTTTCGGATGAAATGCTTGTTGATCATTCATAAACGTGGCATTCTGGTTCAAAACGGAATGTTGATATTGTTTAAAACCAAAATCAAACAGTGCGGCAGTATCCTGATATTTTTCCTGTTTGAGTTCCGATTTAAGGACGACAGCAGTTAATTTTATTTTGCCATTATCAGCAGTTGTTGCTAACGTTTGTTTCGATAGCGAAGTATAACCCGTTTTTCCCCCGATTACTCCGGGGTAGGGAAACTCTCCTTTTAGCATTGCGTGATGGGTTACAATATTTGTCTTCCATGATTGACCTTCCCACCAGAGTTTCTTCGTTCCGTAAATTTCAGCAAAAATCGGATTCTTCATTGCATAATTTGTGATGATCGCCATATCCATCGCCGTTGTATAGTGGTTTTCATCAAATAAACCGCTTGGATTCATGAAATGTGTATTTTTCACACCAATGGTAGTTTTTAAGTAATCGTTAAGGTTGGCTGCAAATGCTTCAACACTTCCATCCAGATGCTCTGCAATAGCTACTGCAGCATCGTTTCCAGAATTAATAAGCATTCCTTGAATCAGCACCTTTAATGGAACCTGTTCACCTTCCACCAAGTAAACTCTCGTCCCATCCTGACGTACAGCATTACCACTTACAACTGCCATGCTGTTCAAATCTCCCTTTTCAAGCGCATAGATGGCGGTTGCGATTTTTGTTAAGCTGGCAGGATACATTTTTACATCGGCATTTTTGTTAAAAAGAACAGCATTTGTTTCTGTATCTAATAGAACAGCCGCCTCGCTTTTTAACTCAGGCTGAGGCAGTTCATCAGCATAAACATATGCCTGAAAGGAACAAAACAAAATAATGGCTACGAATAAAGCGCTAAACTTTGACAATGACAACACCCTTACTAAGTACTATTTACCTATTTTGATTGTAACAGATTAATATTACAAATATGAGTCATTTTCTAGTAAATTGAAATAAAAAACTGGCCAGCAATTTGCATAACCAGTTTTTTATTTATCTATGGCCTTCTTTTTAGAAATCAATAAGGTGATTTGAGCCATAATAATTGGTAAAGAAGATTTTCTCCGATAGGCCAAATATTTAGGCTCCCAAATATTCGTATATTTTTCTTTATATCTTATAAGCCCCTGAAAATGATAGAGAAAATGACCGTGTAAAAAGATTTGTGCGGCAATTTTTTCACTTAGAAATGCAAACCTTGATACACCGACATTTGAAAGTGGCGCCATTCCCATATTGAACCGCTTGTACCCCCGCCCCTGTGCCCATTGTATTAGGGACAGGAATAGAAAATCGATGGCACCAGGAGGGGCATCAGCCTTAAATCTCATTAAATCAACTGAGATGGTTTGCATATGATCATACACATACATGATACTCATAAACCCGCAAATTCTTTGGTTATTGTCCTTTACAATGGCTATCGGCGCCTTGTTTAAGTATTCTTCATCAAAGAAACCTAATGAAAAACCCTTCTCCCCTCGTCCTTCCAGCCACTCATTAGAAATTTTCTTTAGTTCTTGCAGCACGGTTGCTGAGTGCGGCGGTCGAATCAATTCAAAAGTGAAATTTTCACGAATAAATTTATTCTTTACTTCAGGAAAACTTTTCATCTTGCCGCCGGTAAGTGAAAACGTGTCTAAATCGACAAATGCTTCTTCGCCCAATTTAAAGAAGGCGAAACCGTGATTGTGAAGATGTGGCAGCAATTCATCGCCAACCTGGTAAAATACTAGGGTGAAGCCATATAGGTCTGCAATTTCTTGAAACTCTTCAATGGCAGTCGAGATTTCACTACTTTCGCCAATCGGTTCACCTAAAATGACTAACTTATCGGCATATCTTTGAAACAAAATCAATATATTTCTCTTCTTATTCCAAAAAATATACTTATCATGCAAGAAAATTAAATGGGTCAATGTTGTACCATGATATTTATTTAAATGGTCGAGGATTTCTTGTTCTTTCCCACGAGAAGTTTCGAATTTCCATTTTTTAGGCAAACTTATCAAATATCCAAATCCCAGGATTAGTAATGCAATAACCAGACCAATGAGCGCACTTTTAAACAAGTCACGGTAATCGACAATAACATAGGGCATAATTTTTGCCGGAATCGCCAATTTTGCATCTGGCAGATTTAAATAACCAATAATAAGGTACATTGAGGTAATCAACAGGATTAACGTGATATCAAATATGGTCTTACCCCATGTTAATACATAGCTCTCCCGATAAAACTGCGCCTTGGAGATTCGAAGTAACAGGGCAACAATAATTAAAAATATGGCTTCCTCATAATCGATTCCTTTAAAAATGGAAAATAGTGCCGCTAGTATAAGTGCTATCATGGTTAATTCATACGATCGTTTTACATTATATTCAATCCCGCGGGATAATCCTAACAGCAAAAATCCAGTTGCAACTGAAAGTTGGTGAGATACATTAATAATTGGAAAAGCCAGCAGTTCTTGAGCTAGTTTGAGCCGCGTCATTATCCCTGGAACACTGGCCGATAATAGCAGGACCAGCCCGGAGAAAAACACAAGTATCGTTAGGATAATATGGCTCACCCCCTGGATAATCGCTTTGGGGAGATTATTCCAAGACTGATTCCACCTTTCCCAATACAATTTGACAAAAAGCACTGCCCCAGCAATAAACGGCAAAATGTAATATCCTAGCCGATAAAATAATAGTAGCACTAGCACTTTTTCCTCAGGGACATGCAAATCCTGCATCCCCCAAATAAATACCAAGTCGAACGATCCCAAACCTCCAGGAATCATGCTGATAATTCCAGCGCAAGCCGCAACAACGTATACCGGAAAAAGGTTTCTTATTGGAATGGAGATTCCGAGCAGCTTCGTTAACAGCCATAATGCCATAAAAACACAAAGCCATTCAAAAAGAGAAACGACAATTAGCTTTATCCCATCAATCCCGGAAATCAACGGCACTTGATCTCTTTTTGCTTTAACACTATGTATGAAATAAAATAGCGGGAAGTATAAACCAATGCCAAGGACAGCAAACCAGAGCCATTTTGTATCCTGAAACAATGGGTAATGGCGAAATTCCACCACTACAATCCATGATAATAATGAAATGCCTGTCAAATAAAATAGGGAAATTGTAGCGATCAATTGCACAAGTCTGCGTTTATCATGTTCGAGTTTATTAAAAAAGTAGGTTCTTAGCATCGCTCCAACTAATCCGCCAAAGCCAATCATATTGGAAAAAGAATTGGCAATAAATGATTGTTCCAAAAGCTCCTTCCTAGAAACCTCTCCACCCAAGCTTCGCACCAGTATCACATCATAAAATATCATTGGCAGAACCGCTGCTACAGTAACCACAATAATAAGTACTAAACTAATGAAGCTAAGTTGGTCCAATTCATGTTCTAACAACCTTACATCGACATTTCCGATAAACTTTTTAATTTCATTCACCGCAAAAACTAGCAAAAATAATGGAAAAACAAATTTGAGCATTTTAAAAACTTTATCTTTTTTTATAACCAACAATACGACCACCTAATTTTTCTTTCCTGATTTTACTATAAACGTTTCCACAGGAAATAAAAACAAATACTTTTCCGTCATCTGCAGTCTATCCACTATTGTTGACAGATTCCTCCCCCTTAAAACCACACCTCTTTTTTTTCTCATTAAAAATTAAAAAAGTAGACAAGTTTCCTTACCCTATAGGCATATGTATAGATTAGGACAAATTCTGGAGGAGGGTTTGGGGTGAAATTTTTAGTATTAAAAAAAGAAACGCTATTATTCTTTTTGGCAATTGGAGTTATGCTGGCAACCGTTTCGGCATGGTTTATGTTAAAAGCTGGTGATGCTGCGGTTTTTAATCAAGTAGAAGAAAGCAAAATCCGCGAGATTCACATGGTGACGGTTGAATTCAAATCACAGTTGAAAAATGGCAAGCAAATTGAAGCATACCGTTGGGACCCCGGTTCCATCTCGCTTGAAAAAGGCGAAAAAGTAAAATTGTATATTGCCGGAATCAACGGAGAAGAACATCCCTTTTATATTGAAGGAACAGATATAAAAGGAACTGTAAAAAAAGGGGAAGAGACTGTAGTAGATCTTCAATTTGACAAGGAAGGAACCTATCGTTTAATTTGCGAAGTTCATTCCACCCGCGACCACAATGGGCCAATGATTGCCGATATTGTCGTGGATTAACAGACAGGAGAATGTGTCTCCTCAGGCTGTCGAAAAAAACATTCGACAGCTTTTTATTTTTTCTAAACGACCATACTTGTTAGGTAAAGTTTACTATTACATAGTCCTTGCAACTGGCTGTTGATTTGCGCTCCAGGCAGCTTGGCCTTCCGCGGGCGTGCCGGAGAGCCTCGGTATAAAGCGCCTGCGGGATCTCCCCTGCCCTGTACTCCCGCAGGAGTCTGCGTGCCTTCCGCTCAAATCAACAGGGGATTAATCAATTTAAATCCTCCACCCAAAAGAAAAAATCCCAATAACAACTCTCTTGGCGTGTCTTATGTAAAAATTATACAAACAAGTTATGAAAATGTCCTTCATGTCGTGTTTGAGAAAAAAATACGTTCAAACGTGTTATGAGACTACCTTTCATGACATGTTTGAGAAAATAATCCATCCAAACGCGTTATGAGATTACCTTTCATGACATGTTTGAGATAAAAATCCATTCAAACGTGCTATGAGACTACCTTTCATGACGTGTTTGAGATAAAAATCCATCCAAACGTGTTATGAGACTACCTTTCATGACGTGTTTGAGATAAAAATCCATCCAAACGCGTTATGAGATTACCTTTCATGACATGTTTGAGAAAAAAATCCATCCAAACACGTTATGAGATTACCTTTCATGACGTGTTTGAGATAAAAATCCATTCAAACGTGTTATGAAATTACCTTTCATGACATGTTTGAGATAAAAATCCATTCAAACGTGTTATGAAACTACCTTTCATAATTCGAAAATTACCTCCTACTACATACTTAGTAAATGTTTCTCCTGTTTTTTTGTGCTGTTATATAGTTTAACACTATGTAAATGTTGATTTCTCAGGGAATTCAATTATATAACACATGAAACACCAACTATATTTTTTATAATACAGTTTTAACAACCTCGTATTAATGTTCATAAATTATTCATAAAAAACCCCGAAAAACCAAGGGATGTTCACTATTTCACAAAATGTTAACAAATGCTCCCTTTATTACTATAGAAAGCTGTTATACTCAAGGTGTGAGAGATACTTCAACTCTGTTATATTCGTTAATTAAAATATGAGGTGATTTAAAATGGAACAATGGAAAAGTTTTAAAACTGGAGTTTGGCAAAAAGAAGTTAACGTCCGCGACTTTATCTTAAAAAACTTTATACCATATGAAGGCGACGACAGCTTTTTGACTGGCGCAACTGAAGCTACTAACAAACTATGGGATCAAGTAATGGGTCTTACATCACAAGAACGTGAAAAAGGCGGCGTTCTTGAAATGGATACCGAAACAGTTTCCACCATTACTTCTCATGGCCCTGGCTATCTTGATGAAGACCTAGAAAAAGTCGTTGGTGTCCAGACTGATAAGCCTTTTAATCGTTCACTTCAACCATTTGGCGGCATTCGCATGGCTAAGGCAGCCTGCGAAGCATATGGCTATCAATTAAATCCGGAAATTGAACGAATTTTCACCGAGTTCCGCAAGACTTATAACCAAGGTGTATTTGATGCCTATACAAGCGAAATGCTGCTTGCCCGTAAAGCCGGCATTATCACTGGACTTCCAGATGCCTATGGACGCGGCCGAATCATCGGTGACTACCGCCGGGTCGCCTTATATGGTGTCGATTTCTTAATGAAAGAAAAACAAAAAGATTTCAATAATACAAGCAAGGTCATGACTGAGGATAACATTCGCCTACGCGAGGAGCTTTCTGAACAATATCGCGCCTTGAAAGAATTGAAAGAACTGGCAGAAAGCTACGGCTATGATATTTCTGGACCTGCAAAAAATGCAACTGAAGCATTCCAATGGTTATATTTTGGCTATCTTGCTGCTATTAAGGAGCAAAACGGTGCTGCAATGAGTCTTGGACGTGTTTCTACTTTCCTTGATATTTATATTGAAAGAGATTTGGAAAACGGTACATTAACTGAGCAAGAAGCACAGGAATTAGTTGACCATTTCGTCATGAAGCTTCGTCTCGTTAAATTTGCCCGTACTCCTGATTACAATGAATTATTCAGCGGTGACCCAACTTGGGTAACAGAATCAATCGGCGGGATGGCCATTGACGGACGTCCGCTTGTGACTAAAAACTCATTCCGTTTCCTTCATACACTTGATAATCTGGGCCCTGCTCCAGAACCAAACTTAACTGTATTATGGTCAACGCAGCTGCCAGAAAACTTTAAAAAGTATTGTGCAAAGATGTCAATCAAATCAAGTGCAGTTCAGTACGAAAACGATGATATTATGCGCCTAGAATACGGTGATGATTACGGGATTGCCTGCTGTGTATCCGCGATGGAAATCGGAAAACAAATGCAATTCTTCGGCGCCCGTGCCAACCTGGCAAAAGCCCTGCTGTATGCTATCAATGGTGGTGTCGACGAAAAACTGAAAAAACAAGTCGGCCCAGATTATCGACCAATTACTTCTGATGTGTTAGATTATGAAGAAGTCATGCAAAAATTTGATCAGATGATGGATTGGCTTGCCGGTCTTTACATTAATACCTTAAACATCATCCATTATATGCATGATAAGTACAGCTATGAAAGAATTGAAATGGCACTGCATGATACACAAATTTTAAGAACGATGGCAACTGGCATTGCCGGTTTAAGTGTTGCAGCAGACTCACTTAGTGCAATCAAGTATGGACAAGTAAAAGTCATCCGTGATGAAAACGGTTTGGCTGTTGACTTTGAAACAACGGGCGACTTCCCTAAATACGGCAATAACGACGACCGTGTTGACAGCATTGCCGTTGAACTTGTGAAAAGCTTTATGAAAAAATTGCGCAAGCATCAAACTTATCGCAACTCTGTTCATACTTTATCAATCTTGACGATCACATCAAACGTAGTATACGGCAAGAAAACTGGTAATACGCCTGACGGCCGCCGTGCCGGGGAACCATTTGCACCAGGTGCTAACCCAATGCATGGCCGTGATACAAAAGGAACATTAGCTTCCCTATCTTCGGTTGCCAAGCTGCCCTATAGCTCCGCAATGGACGGAATTTCCAATACCTTCTCCATTGTTCCTAAGGCATTAGGAAAAGAAGAAGAAAGCCAAGTGCGAAATTTAGTATCTATCTTGGATGGATACGCAATCAAAACAGGTCATCACTTGAATGTAAACGTCTTTAACCGTGAAACATTATTGGATGCTATGGAACATCCTGAACTTTACCCGCAATTAACCATTCGTGTATCTGGATATGCGGTTAACTTCATCAAACTGACAAAAGAACAACAGCTCGATGTCATCAACCGTACCTTCCACGAGTCACTATAATAAGGAATGGAGCCCCTTTATTACGGGGGCTCCGGTTTTTAATCGAAGGGAGAAGAATCATCATGAACGGAAATATTCATTCAATTGAAACATTGGGAACGGTTGACGGCCCGGGAATTCGCTATATTGTGTTCACACAAGGCTGCCTGCTGCGCTGCCAATTTTGCCATAACGCTGACACTTGGGAAATCGGCACTGGCAAACAAATGACTGTTTCCGAAATCATGGATGATTTGGAATCCTATCTCCCGTTTATTCAAGCATCAGGCGGCGGGATTACTGTCAGCGGCGGCGAGCCGTTACTGCAGGTTCCCTTTCTCATCCAATTATTTAAAGAATGTAAGAAAAAAGGTATTCATACTACGATTGATTCTTCCGGTGGCTGCTTTTCCCATTCCAAGTTGTTTATCGAACAACTGGAGGAACTGCTACAATATACGGATTTAATCTTGCTTGACCTAAAGCATATTAACCGTAAAAAGCATATTAAGCTAACCGGTATGGCTAATGACCACATTCTTGAATTTGCCAAATTTTTATCAGACAGAAAAGTACCAATCTGGGTCCGCCATGTCCTTGTTCCAACTGTGACCGATGATCCTGAAGATCTCAAACAGCTCGGGGAATTTATTGGCACCCTTGAAAATATCCAAAAAATTGAGATTCTCCCCTACCATAAACTGGGCGTCTATAAATGGGAAGCACTCGGGCATGAATATCCATTAAAGGATGTTGAGCCGCCAAGTCAAGAAAAAGTTGATTTTGCCTATCAAATGATTACAGCACAATGGCAACAACCTGCAAAACACTAATTCCAAACTGGAATTGGTGTTTTTTACTTCTTTGTGAACAATGCTTATTCTTCATACGCTCTTTAAAAATTTGTAGTATGTTATTCTTATAAATTGCAAATTTCCTTGTTTCGAAAGGTGACCCATTATGTATGAAATCTTAAGTTCGATTAGCCGAGTCCTAAGCAGCCCGATCGTCATTTTGATGAACGAAACAAAAAGTTTCCCTTTACTTGCTTCCTTTTTGCTAGGAGTGATTGGGGCGCTCGCACCATGTCAGTTGACCGGAAACATCAGTGCCATTACCTTTTATGGTAACAGGAGCTTGCAAACGAAAAAGCAATGGCTCGAGGCAATCTTCTTTATCTTTGGAAAGGTAGTTGTCTTTTCCGGATTGGGAATCATCGTTTGGGTGGTTGGACAGGAGTTCCAAACAGCGATTACAGAATACTTTGCTGCTTTTCGCAAACTGATAGGCCCACTGATTTTTATGCTGGGACTATTTTTATTGGGTGTCTTTAAGTTAAATTGGATCCATCACCTATTTGCCAAAATACCAGATAGGAAAATCGGTGGAATTTGGGGTTCATTTTTATTGGGTGTAAGTTTTTCAATTGCTTTTTGCCCGACAATGTTTGTATTATTTTTCCTAACCCTAATGCCGATTGTGTTGAATTCAAGCTACGGAGTAATCCTGCCCTCTGTATTTGCAATCGGCACTTCCCTGCCTCTAATAATTGTGATGGTTATCATTTGGTTTCTGGGTGTAGACGGGGCATTAATGAAAAAGAGCAAAAAAACAGGAGCAGCTTTTCAAAAGTTTGCCGGCATTGTCCTGCTCTTACTAGGCGTGCTTGACACGATTACCTATTGGGCATAATGCCATAGTGATTAATCCACTTTATTCTTTGTCTGCGTCCAGTTTCTGACATATAAACAATAATTGATTATTTGGGTGTTCTCTTATATACTCATATCATTGGCTCATTTTGCGAGGTGAAAATTTTTGTTTCAGTTGCTGATCGATCATTCGGATTATAATACATTAAATGCCCTTTATATTAGTATATACCTCGGGATGATCTTAAAGTTTCTCTGGGCCTATGGTGTTGAATATTCATTCGCTGGATCATTATCTAATTCAGCGGATACTAAATTTATTCATCCATTATTTTTCTATAAAAAAAATAACTCCATAACTGGCAGCATTATTTTGGTCTGGATTATTAAATATATACGCAAAAAAGGCTATGCCAAAGATGATGATGAAGAACCTATTTCCTTCTTTTATGCCTAACTATCAAACACACAATTAGGAGGAAATATGAAAACAAAAAAATCTTCGATATTATTAATTGCTTTGTTAGCCTTAACAACTATTGTTTTATCTGCATGTTCACCAAATGGAAATAATGATGGGTTTTTTCACACTTATTTCGTTGAACCTTTTACAGTAATCATCGAATACATTGCCGATTTCTTTCACGGTAACTACGGTTTGGCCATTATCCTGGTAACCCTGATTATCCGGCTTGCCCTAATGCCGTTAATGTTAAGACAATACAAAACCCAAATGGTTATGAAAGAAAAAATGGATGGCCTGAAGCCTGAAATGGATAAAATCCAACAGAAGCTAAAAGCGGAAAAGGATCCTAAAAAGAAACAGGAACTTCAAGCAGAAATGATGGGACTTTATCAGAAACACGGGGTGAACCCATTAAATATGGGCTGCTTGCCAATCCTGATTCAAATGCCGATATTGACCGGCTTCTATTATGCAATTCGCAGTTCAACGGAAATAGCTTCCCACAAGTTTTTATGGTTTAGCCTTGGACAGCCTGATATCATTATTACCATCGTTGCCGGGCTGATTTACTATTTCCAATTTAAAGTATCACAGTCAACAATGCCTGCCCAGCAGCGCGAACAAATGAAAATAATGGGATTAATGTCACCATTAATGATTGTTATGTTTTCATTTAGTGCCCCTGCCGCTCTCCCGCTTTACTGGGTTGTCGGGGGAACATTCTTGACGATACAAACATTAATCAGCCAAAAGCTTTACCGAAAAAATCCAATTGAAGCTAACGCAAAATAAAAAGACAAAGCCTGGCTCGGTGCCAGGCTTTGTCTTTTTAATCATCCTGAAAATAATCTTTGTAATAGCCTCCGACTTTTCCGGTGTTGTCGATGATATAGTAAAATTCTTCTGTTTCATTCTTTACATCATAGACTTTCCCAGCACTTAAAACATTACTAACCATATATTTCTCGGCATTAGTATGCATACATTTTACTTTCTTAATTGTTTCACGCTCGCGCCATGATAAATGAATCACGTCAGCCACCGTCCTTTTCCGTTTTGTCCATGTTTAAGTATAGCTAAAAGGTCCGGGACAGCGCAACCTTAGATATTTTCAACTACTTTCTTCGCTTTCTCTCTTAACAAGTATTTTTGAATTTTACCTGATGCGGTCATCGGGTATGCATCAATAAATTCTATATACTTCGGAATCTTGTGCTTGGAGATTTTCCCATTACAGTATTCCCTCATTTCTTCAGAAGTTGCGGTGACTCCTTCTTTTAGAATAATCCAGGCCATAACTTCCTCGCCATAAATCTCGTCTGGTATTCCTACCACCTGCACATCGAGAATCTTTGGGTGGGCATAGAGAAATTCCTCAATTTCTCTTGGATAAATATTCTCTCCGCCCCGGATAATCATGTCCTTTAAACGCCCGGTAATACGGCAATAGCCATTATCATCCATGATAGCCAAATCTCCGGTATGCAGCCAGCCCTCTCTATCAATTGCATCCTTTGTCGCCTGGTTATTTTTATAATAGCCTTTCATGACATGATAACCTCGAGTGCAAAGTTCCCCTTGTATTCCTCTTGGAACTTCATTTGTAGTTCCTGGTTCAACAATTTTCACTTCGACATGAGGTAAAGCTTTTCCGACCGATTCAACCCGTAATTGGATTGGATCATCTGTTCGCGTTTGGGTGATGACTGGTGAGGATTCTGTTTGTCCATAGGCAATCGTAATTTCTGTGGCTCCCATTTTATCAATAACAGCCTTCATCACTTCAATTGGACAGTTGGACCCGGCCATAATTCCGGTTCTTAACGAAGAAAGATCATATGTGTGAAAATCCGGATCATTCAACTCGGCGATAAACATAGTCGGCACCCCATGCAGACCGGTGCATTTTTCATCCTGAACGGTTTGGAGTACCCGCTTTGGGTTAAATTCTTGAACAGGAACAATGGTTGCTCCAACCGTGGCACAAGCCATCGTTCCCAGTACACATCCAAAGCAATGGAAAAATGGAACTGGAATGCACAAGCGGTCTTGTACAGTAAGTTTCATACAGTTGGCAATATTATAGGCATTATTAACAATATTATTATGGGTTAGCATAACTCCCTTTGGAAATCCGGTTGTGCCTGACGTATATTGCATATTAATCACATCATCTGGCGCAAGGGAATTCAATCGTTCGTCAAGGGCCTCGTCCGAAACCGAATCACCAAGTTTCATGATATCATCCCATGAAAATGTCCCCGGATATTGTCTATCACCAAGGACAATCACATTTTTCAAAAATGGCAGATTGTTGCTTTTTAGTTTCCCTGGCTCACATTTAGCCAGCTCAGGAACAATTTCATAGAGCATATCGATATAAGGTGAATCCTTCCATACATCCATTAAAATAATTGTTGTGGAGTCGGATTGTTTTAACAGATACTCTAGTTCAGAGGTTCGATAGTTTGTATTAACCGTTACCAGCACTCCTCCCATCTTCCCGGTTGCAAATTGCGAAATCAGCCATTCTGGAGTGTTGGAGGACCAGGCTGCAAGGTGTTCACCTTTTTCTATTCCTAGTTTCATAAGACCCTTCGCTGCCTTTCGGCAAATTTCATTAAATTCTCGATATGTCCATCTCAGTCCCCGGTCAGCATAAATAACCGCTTCGTGCTCTGGGTGTAAGTTTGCTTTCTCTTCTAAAAGACTGCCAATTGTTACATTTAGTAAATTCGACATTCCTTTACCCCCTAAAACAAGTAGACTAGCCGTTAATAAAAACGCTTTCAAAAGTATGTTAACACATTTATATGAATATTCAATATTTTTTGAATATAATAATCATATTACGTTTATTTTTACTTATGACAAAATTATGAAGAAATGCTTATTAAGGGTTCTCAAAATGGTGAGAAACTATTACAATAGTAAAAACTGAATATTCAATCCACTTTCCAAAGGAGGCATTCTTAAAATGAAAATAATGAGTAACGAGCAGTTGGTTGTTTCGTATCGGGATGCATTGAAATCTGGTAAGGAAAAGGAATGGATAAAGATTTTAAAAGATGAAATAGAACGCCGCGGTCTAAAGCCTTTCAAAAAAGTTAACAATTGACTCCACCACACAAAAAAACCGCTGAATCAATTCAGCGGTTTTTCAAAACTTTCAGGAAAAAGTGGGCTGCAGCCTTAACTCTTCCAATTTGACCATTATTTTTTCTGCTGCTTCACTTGGATTTTCAGCGAATATATCAAAAAATTGTCCTTCATACTCTTGTCTGGCATGGTCATAGCGTGGATCATAATAATGCTCAAGAAGCAACAGTATCATTTCTTGATAGTTCTTTTCAGCTAACGTATCCTGCAGGCTTTTTCTTATATCAGAATCCTTTATTCTCCTTAATACTCTTTCAATTCCAAGTGCAATTTTTTCATAGTACCATGGTTCTTGCTCGTATGGTGTTACATATTCGGCAACAAGCAGCTTTACTCTTTGTTCAAGCGGTGAGTGAAGGTAAATATTTGTCCCTTTAAATTTTACCTCCATTAATTCTTCCTGCTGAACCGCTTTCCCAATCCGTTTGCTTTCAGCCTCGACAAGAAAATATTCTGCCCCCTGTATCTCCAAGAGACCCTTATATAATAATGAATCAAATGTTTTTTGATTATGGGCATCCCCAAGACCAATGGTGCCGAAGATGGACCCTCGGTGCCCGGCCATCGCTTCCAAATCCAAAATAGGATAGCCCTTTTGTTTCAGAATTTTTAAGACCTCTGTTTTCCCTACACCGGTCATCCCATGGATAACAACCGCTTTGTTTGGCAATAGCATAGGAATATTCTCAATGATATAGTGACGGTATGCTTTATAGCCGCCGACTAAACGCCAAGCGTAAATACCCGCGAATTCCAAAAAGGTGACAACTGCTTTGCTTCGCATCCCGCCGCGCCAACAATGGATAACTAGTTCACCTTCTTCATGATATGATTTGATTCTCTGCAGCATATCCGGTATTTTCGGTGAAACAAGTTCCATGGCCCGCCACTTGGCGGCTGCCTGCCCCTCGTGTTTATAAATTGTTCCGATTTCAGCGCGTTCCTCGTTCGTAAATAGCGGTACATTAACCGCACCAGGGATAGCACCATCTGCAAACTCAATCGGTGATCGGATATCAATAATCGTTTTATTGTTAAGATTGAATAATTCTTCTACAGGTAATTCTTTCATTGACATTGCTCCTAAACAAACAAAACTTCCACATCTGGGAAGTTTTGAATTTTTTCTGCATAGAAAAATTGATAACTTTAGTATAGACATATTATATAGGAGTTAGTCGAGCCTATCAAGGAAATCGCGCTACATACCAGGATTTAACTTACATTACCCCATCTTTGAAGATAAGTTGAAAACAGAAACCAACTCCTCCATTCCTTGCAGGTCATTATGTTCGAATAACTCTACGATTTTACTGCCGACCACGACTCCGTCACAATACTGTGTCACATCGTGGATCTGTTCTTGATTGGATATACCAAAACCAGCTAATACAGGAATTGTGCTGACTTTTTTTATTGCCTGTAAAAATGAATATAACTCTTCGTCAAATCCATTTCTAGCTCCAGTAATGCCTTTAACTGTTACAGCATATAAAAACCCATTTCCCTTGCTTGCTATCTGTTGGATTCGTTCGATCGAGGTTGTCGGGGTGACTAAACGAATCAGTTCCACTCCTGCTTCCTCAAGCAAAGGTGCGATAATTGATTCCTCCTCAAGCGGTAGATCCGGAATGATACAGCCATCCACACCTATTTTTTTAATAGCTTCAACAAAGGCGTCTATCCCGTAGGAATAGACTGGATTTAAATAGGTCATCAGGATAATCGGAACGGAGACAACCTCTCTGGCCTTTCCAAGTTCAGCAAGTATTCCCTTTAGAGTCGTTCCGTTGGTCAGTGCCCTAATTCCGGCTCGTTGTATTGTCGGCCCGTCAGCTACAGGATCTGAAAATGGCACACCCACTTCAATCGCTGCAGCCCCGAATTTTTCCAATAAAACGAGCCTATCAGTGAGGCACTCCAGACCTCCATCCCCAGCCATTATATAAGGAACAAACGCCTTCATGCCTTTATCTTTAAACAATTTGAAATTCTGTTCAATCCTATTCATTATTATTCTCTCCCTTCCAGCCTTGTTTTGACCGCGTCAACATCCTTATCTCCCCGACCCGATAAACAAACAACAATGTTTTGTCCAGGCTCCATTTCAGCCGCTAATTTCACCGCAAATGCAATCGCATGAGCGCTTTCAAGCGCAGGAATAATTCCTTCTACTTTCGATAAAAGCTGGAAAGCATCAAGGGCTTCCTGGTCCGTAACGGAGTGGTATTCCGCTCGGCCTTTGTCCTTTAAATAACTATGCTCCGGGCCTACACCAGGGTAATCCAATCCGGCAGAAATGGAGTGGGCCTCTTGAATCTGGCCATCGTCATTTTGCAATAGATACATTAATGCACCGTGTAAAACACCGGGTCTTCCTTTGGTAAGCGATGCAGCATGGAAGGCTGTATTGACTCCCTGTCCTGCCGCTTCCACGCCGAATAACTTAACATCCTTATCTTCGATAAAAGCATAAAACATGCCCATCGCATTGCTGCCACCGCCAATGCAGGCTACCACTGCTTCGGGAAGCTGCCCATTACGCGCTAAAAACTGTTGTTTGGTCTCTTTACCTATTACACTTTGGAAATCTCGGACAATCATCGGAAATGGGTGCGGCCCCATTACTGAACCTAATAAATAATGAGTATCATCCACATTAGCCACCCAGTACCTTAGGGCTTCATTTACAGCATCCTTTAATGTCGCACTTCCGGAAGTAACACCGACTACCTTTGCCCCTAAAAGCTCCATCCGGAAGACATTTAGCGCCTGCCGTTTGATGTCTTCCTCTCCCATAAAAATAATGCACTCAAGATTTAACAGGGCACAAACTGTCGCTGTTGCTACCCCATGCTGACCCGCCCCGGTTTCAGCAACAATTTTCCGTTTTCCCATACGTACCGCAAGAAGTGCCTGGCCTATCGCATTGTTGATCTTATGCGCACCAGTATGATTTAGGTCTTCCCTTTTCAAATAGATGTTTGCCCCGCCAGCCTTTTTGGTAAGGTTTTCTGCAAAATAAAGCGGAGTCTCTCTGCCAACATATTCTTCTAGAAGTCTATTAAACTCTAGATAAAAATCTGGATCGTTTTTTGCTTCCTTATAGGCTTGGTCCAACTGTGTTACAGCCTTCATTAATGTTTCTGGAACGAATCGCCCTCCAAAAATCCCGAAATGCCCCGTCTCATTTGGCAATGTATAAGTATTCATAATTATCTTCCTCCTAATTGACAAACTTTGCTTTCTCAATAAAAGTTTTTATTTTTTCTAAATCCTTTATCCCATTTGTTTCAACGCCAGAGCTTACATCCACCATATGAGGTCTGATGCTAATGACTGCCTTTTCCACATTATCTGTTGTTAACCCTCCGGCAAGGATTAGCTTTTTATCTTTAACCTGGTTTAGATTGACCTCACTCCAGTCAAATGCCAGTCCATTTCCGCCCCGATATTTTCCTTTAGGTCCATCAAGTAATAAATATTCGCTTGGAAATGAATTGTAACTTGCCAAATGATCATTATCTTGAAAACTAATCGCTTTAATCACCGGCAAAGAAAGTGACTTACTGAAGGAAGCTGATTCATCACCATGTAATTGAATATGTGTAAGCCCAACAAAAGACGCAATCCGTTCCATCTCCGCTTTTGTCCCATTAACAAAAACCCCTACCTTTAATACCTCTTCAGGCAAATGGGCAACAATTTCTTTTGCTAACACTTCAGATATTTTGCGCCTGCTGTGGGCAAACACGAAGCCAATTGCATCTGCCCCATAGTGTGCTGCAGCCATCCCTGTCTCTACATCCATAATTCCGCAAATTTTAACTTTCACCGTTTTACTCCTTCAATTAAGGGGAGACGGAATTGTGCAAACACCTGTTTTAACTGGGCGCTTTTCATGAATGCCTCTCCGACCAATATCCCGTTTGCCCCGGCATTTCTAACCGCAATTGCATCATCCTCATGATGGATTCCGCTCTCACTAATTAGAAATGCACCGGATTTTTTTACTTCAGCAGCCAATTTTTCCGTCATTTCCAGTGATACATGAAAGGTTTTTAAATCCCGATTGTTTACTCCAATCAGGTTTGCTCCTATCTTCAATGCGGAATTCAATTCCTCATGATTGTGAACTTCGACCAACACATCCAACCCAAGTCCGTTTGCGTACTGATATAGGTCCCTTAAAGTAATTTCGTCCAGGGCAGCGACAATTAGCAGAATCATATCCGCCCCATTCGCTGCTGCTAGGTCGATCTGTATCGGATCAATGATGAAATCCTTACAAAGAATCGGCAAACTTACTGTTTCCCTGACTGACTTTAAATCGGAAAAAGAGCCCTTGAAAAAAGTTTGGTCTGTTAAGACAGAAATGGCACTAGCCCCCGCCTGTTCGTAATTGGCCGCTTGTACTCCGGGGTCCACTGAATCATTTATGATTCCTTTTGAAGGGGACGCCCGCTTAAATTCAGCAATAATACATAGTTCAGTCGCTGCCTGCAGCTTTTTCAGGAATGACCTTCGTTCATATTTTGTGTCAATGATATGGTTCTTGTTTGTCTTAAATTCAAGTACCTCTTGTTTCTTCTGATTAATAATCTTATCTAAAATTGTTTCCACTTAAATCGCCTCTCTTTTCATTGCCCGTGTTTTTTCTACTAGTGCATTTAGCTTTTCATAGGCCGCACCAGAATCAATGATGTCCTTTGCTGCCTGAACCCCTTGATTAATGGTTGGTGCCTTGCCAGCGGTGTAAATACCAATTCCGGCATTGATCAAAACCGTATCACGGTATGGGCCTGTTTGCCCCTTTAACACGTTTAATAAAATCTCGGCATTATCTTTGGCGTCTCCGCCTTTTATGGCACTGTTATCATATATAGGCAAACCAATTTCCTCGGGATGGAAGGATTGATTCTTAATGTTGCCATCTTCCAAAATTGTCAGATGATTTTCTCCCTGTAAGGAAGCTTCATCCATATATCCCGCTCCGTTTAGAATAACTGCCCGTTTGCGGCCAAGTTGTTTTAACACTTCAGCAAAAACATTTAGTAAGTCTCTTCGATATACGCCTAAAAGTTGGTAATCTAAATCAATCGGATTAGTTAATGGTCCAATAAAGTTAAAAATGGTTGGGATTTTTAGTTGTCTTCTGACCGTCATCACCTTTTTTAATTTTGGATGTACATGTGGTGCAAATAAGAAGGCGATTCCGATTTCCTGAAGAATTTCCTCTGTTGTTTCCGCTGGCAAATTTAACTCGATTCCCAAATATTCAAGAACGTCAGCACTGCCTGTTTTACTTGAAATGCTGCGATTTCCGTGCTTGGCAACCGGAACTCCTGCTGCAGCGATGACAAAGGCTGAAGTGGTACTAACATTGAAACTTGAAGAACCATCTCCTCCTGTACCGCAGTTATCAAGCACGCCCGCAAACCGCTGGTTAAATTTAAGGGTATTTCCCTTTAACGCTTTAACAATACCAACGATTTCATCAACGGTCTCACCTTTGGATTTTAACCCCATTAAAAAGGCAGCAATTTCTGATTCAGAGACTTCCTCGCCTAAAATAAAGTCAACTGCTTCTCTCATTTGATGTTCCGAAAAAGATTTTTGCTCAGCTAATTGGAGTAAATAGTTTTTCATTCTCTTTCTCCCTTTCTATCTGAAGTAAAAAATTTTTAAGCATTTGTTTTCCTGATGGCGTTCCAATTGATTCAGGGTGAAACTGCAATCCATACACGGGATACTTTCGGTGTCTAATTGCCATCACTTCCTGATCGTCCATGGCATAGGCGGTACTTTCGAGTTCTTGATGCAGACTGTCCTTTTCAATCGTCAGGGAATGGTAGCGCATCACTTCTAATGGTGACGATAAGTAATTAAAGATATTGCTGCTATTGTGGTTGATCAATGAAGTTTTACCGTGTTTTACCGTCTTTGCTCTGCGAATTTCACATCCAAATGCAGCACCAATCGCCTGGTGGCCGAGACAAATGCCAAGAATTGGGATACTTTCATAAAAGGTTTGGATTAAGTCAATACATATACCGGCGTCTTCAGGCCGTCCCGGACCCGGGGAAAGAATAATGGCTTCTGGCTGAAGGCGGTAAATATCCTCAAGACTGATTTGGTTATTGCGGTACACCTTCACATCCTCCCCCAGTTCCCCTAGAAACTGATAAAGGTTATAGGTGAAGGAATCAAAATTATCTATGAGTAATATCATTGTGGTGATCCCCTTCCAAAAAAGCTTTTAATTTATTGACTGTTTCTTCATATTCTGATTCGGGGTCTGAGTCATGAACTATTCCCGCTCCTGCTTGAATGTATGCCGAACCATCCTTCAAAATCATCGTTCGAATTGCGAGTGCAAAGTCGATATTGCCATTAGCCGAGATATACCCTATCGCTCCTGAATACAGCCCTCGTTTTGAATTTTCCAAGGAATTAATAATTTCCATTGCCCTAATCTTCGGCGCACCAGAAACAGTACCCGCTGGAAGACAGGCAGCCAATGCATCCAAGGCTGTTTTATCCTTTGAAATAGTGCCGCTGATTTCTGAAACAATATGCATGACATGGCGAAATTTCTCCACTGCCATATATTTGTCAACTTGAACAGAACCAAATTCACAGACCTTTCCAAGGTCATTCCGACCAAGATCAACCAGCATTTTATGTTCAGCCAGCTCCTTCTGGTCGTTGATTAGTTCCTTCTCAATCCTTTGATCCTCTGCAGTGGTTTCGCCCCGTTTCTTTGTCCCGGCAATTGGATTGGCAATTACGGTTCTTCCTCTCGTTTTAATCAAACTCTCTGGAGAAGAGCCAATGACGGCATAATCCTCAAAATCAATAAAAAACATATATGGTGTGGGATTATGGGCTCGATGCTTCCGATATAGAGATAAAGGCGACCCACTAAAATCCGATTTCATTCTTCGTGAAAGCACCACCTGAAAAATATCTCCTGCTAAAATATGCTCCTTAGCAGCCTTAACATTTTCGATAAACATTTCCTTTGATGTTTCTGAAACAAACCCTGACAATTGAAAACCTAGCTCTTCCGGGTCATGGTGAGGAGTCTTTAACTGTGCCATCCTTTTGTTTAATCGGAGTTCCACACTTTTTTCATCACTGTCCTCCAAAAAGGGAATCCCAATGATAAAAACTTTGTCCTCCAAATGGTCAAACACAATCACATCTTCATAAAACATCAAATGGACATCCGGCATCATTAACCTGTCAGGAGGCTGTTCACCAATTTCTTCGAATTGCCTAATAATGTCATAACCTACAAACCCTACAGCACCACCTATGAACGGAAACGGAGCTTGTTCCAGGTCTATGGGAGGTAACAAATCTGATAATATTTGCAACGGATTTCCAGTTACTAATTCTTTTGAACCATTCCGCTTAATAATTTCATTCATTTTACCCTTCGAGACTACTTCTATTGCCGGATCAGCACCAATAAAGGAGTAGCGGCCGGAATCTGTATATTTATGTGAGCTTTCCAGTAAAAATTTCTTTTTGCCACTTAGCCTTTGCAGAATGGAGATTGGCGTTAGGATATCTCCGCTAATTTCTTTAATCAGATAACCACAATTAGTTTTCATATTGGACAACTTCTCCTTTCAAATAAAAAAAGTCCCCTATATGCCTATCTTTAAGCATATAGAGGACGATTGTTGATCACCGTGGTGCCACCTCTGTTTGAAGCAATGGATAAAATCCTGCTTCCTCTTTCAGATACAGAGCAATAAATTCCTCGATATCCTATCCTTTTAACGGTGGAAACCCGTACGGCCCTACTATAAGTTCAGACCGTCTCTCACAAGTCCATTCCACAAATCCTTTCTTACCGGGCTCCCACCTTCCCCAGCTCTCTGTTAAAGAAATAAATATGTGTACTACTCTTGTTCAACGATTTAAAGTATTAAAGATTTAATATACAAAAAGGGCCCTCCATCCAGAAAAAGGACGGAAGACCCGTGGTGCCACCTTAATTAGCTAAAATTAGCTCACTTTACCGATATCAAGGCATTCGCCTAATATCTGTCTCATGTAACGATGAGAATTTCGCCAAAGCCTACTGCCCATGAAAGAGGTTCGGTTTGGAGGCTCGGAAGGCCATTCACAAATACGTCTACACTGATTTGCAGCAACCATCAGCTCTCTAAAGAATCCGTATATGCTACTCTTCTTCGTCAACACCAAAACATCATTTTGTTGTTTTTTATATTATTACGATAGAAACAAATTGTCAAGAATAAATTTTTAAAGTTTTCCGAATTGAAAAATTGAAGCTAAGTAACTTTGAAATATTTATATGCCATTAAAAGGATTTAAACACATTAGTTATTTTGATGAAAAAAGTCCATATTAAAGATACAAAGAGATGAAGGCGGGATAGAAGATCAATGGATCATATTGAAAAACTGTGGAAACAGCCACAGGCCGCAAAAAAGAAAAAGGCAGGGCAGAAGCGGTCAAACGAGATATCAAACCAAAAATGGGCAATTCTTTCCATCTCTTCCATTCCATTAGTTATGACTTTAGGTAATTCGATGCTAATACCAGTCCTGCCATCAATGGAAAAAGAACTAGCGATATCATCCTTTCAATCGAGTTTGATTATCACAGTTTATTCCATTGTTGCCATTCTATTGATCCCAGTTTGTGGATATTTATCGGATCATATTGGCAGAAAAAAAGTGATTATACCCAGTTTAATTATTGCCGGAATTGGCGGAATTATCTCCGGATGGGCAGCTTGGAAACTGGATGCTTATTGGTTGGTATTAGTTGGCCGAGCCCTTCAAGGTGTTGGAGCTGCAGGAGCATTTCCAATTGTACTGCCATTGGTGGGCGATATGTTTAAGAACGAGGATGATGTAAGTGTTTGTTTGGGAATTATCGAAACCTCCAATACTTTTGGCAAGGTCATCAGCCCGATATTTGGGGCTTTTCTAGCTGGATTTTTTTGGTTCCTGCCATTTTTTTCTATACCTGTATTTTGCGCTATTTCTGTTTTGTTGATGATTTTTCTTGTTAAATCTCCAAAAAAAACGGAGAAACCTATTCCATTTCGTAAATTTTTATCAAATGTCAAGAAAACCTTCAGTGACGAAGGACGCT
Source organism: Neobacillus sp. B24 (assembly GCF_055381825.1). NCBI lineage: Bacteria > Bacillati > Bacillota > Bacilli > Caryophanales > Bacillaceae > Neobacillus > Neobacillus sp. B24. The sequence goes on from NZ_AP035777.1 coordinate 3,700,547, forward strand.
GGCTTTACGCCATCTTTTTTATTGGCGGGATTATGATGCTTGTTCTCTTCGGAATTCTATTCTACCTTTCAGAAGTATTCGAAAAAGAATACGGAATCAAGGATATCAAGAAAGGTTTCTTCCTTGCACTACCACTTGGGGCGCTCTGCCTGGCTTCATTTATTAGCGGAAAGGTTATTAAGAAAAATAAAGTATTAATGAAGTGGTTAACCTTTGGCGGGATTCTGGCAGCAGCCATATCCATCGCCGCATTATGGTTTTCGATTAAGCTATGGTATATGCTTGCTATGTTTCTTATTAGCGGAATTGGTATCGGACTCAGTCTGCCCAGTCTGGATACACTCATAACGGAAGGGGTGGAGAAGAAAGAACGAGGGACAATTACCTCAATTTATAGCTCGATGAGGTTTATCGGAGTAGCCGCAGGTCCTCCGATAATTGCCTTGTTAATGAAGTATTCTAACCATTGGATTTTTATCATTATGAGCGGTCTAAGCATTATTGCCTCAATCGTGGCATTTTTCGCCATTAAACCGCAGGCACAGGAGCAGGGTTAAAATAGAGCTACGTTCTGTTAGCTCTATTTTATTTTTTCACTCCTTCCTTATTAGAAATTTTTTCTACACAAATATACGTTATCATGGTATAATAATACTTGTTCTTAACATACTTTGCGGGTGTGGTTTAATGGTAGAATTTCAGCTTCCCAAGCTGACGGCGGGGGTTCGATTCCCCTCACCCGCTCCAATTGGCTTGTGGAGGAGTACCCAAGTGGCTATAAGGGGGCGCACTCGAAATGCGTTAGGGCGGGTAACCGTCGCGTGAGTTCGAATCTCACCTTCTCCGCCATACATAGTAAAAGGTAAAACGCCAGATTAAATTCTGGCGTTTTTTGATTTGATTTATTATTGGGTATGACAATGTCTTTACCTGTTTATAATTTAGCGTCTCTGTGCGGCGTAATAACCAGATTCGGCTTGGTTTCGGAACTTGGCATACCTTTTATTTGACTGACGTTTCCATACTTTTTACGAAGGTCTTCAATAGGTCCAAACTCAATGGCCCGCATCGGACAGGAGGACACACACACCGGTTCTTCTCCTTTTTCTTGTAGATCGATGCAAAAATCACATTTGTCTGTTTTGAAAACCTTACTATTGTACTGCGGTGCCCCATATGGACATGCCAACACACACAGCTTTGTCCCTTGACAAATTTCTTGATCAATCGTTACAACACCATTTTTTTTGTCTTTCGAGATGGCCCCCACCGGACAGCTCGGAACACATTTTGGCTGTGTACAATGATTGCAGGAAATACTAAAATAAAAAGATTTAATGTTATGCACAACCCCTTTTCCAGGTTGTTCTAGATAAATGCCATCTTCGTAATCATAAACTCTGCGAAAATTGATACCAACGTCAAGGTTATTTTTATCTTTACAGGAAACGGTGCAGGCCTTGCAGCCGGAACAAAGAGCTTGATTAATATAGAATCCTAATTGTGCCAACCTTCTCACTTCCCTATGCTTTTTTGACTTCAACCAAATTTGTCAGCTGCGGATTCGCTTTCGCCAGTGGTGTTGGCCGCTGTGATGTTAATACATTAATAGACCCACGTTGATCAATGCCCTGCTTATCGGGAGTATACCAGGCACCCTGCGGTATCCCGATTACACCAGGAACAATTCTCCGAGTTACTTTGGCATCAATAATTAACAGCCCACGATCGTTTGCTACTTGTACACGATCTCCATCTTTAATGCCCCGTTTATCCGCATCTTTTGGATTAATCCACATTTCCTGTTTTGCTGCTTCTTCCAGCCATGGCTGGTTATCATATGTAGAATGACATCTCCGCTTGTAATGCCAGCTGATTAACTGTAATGGAAACTTCTCCTTCAACGGGTCTTCCGGACCTTCCCAAGATGAGATGTACTTGGCTATAGCCGGAATTTCCTCATGCTGGTTCATGTCCCATAATGCTTTTGAGAATAATTCAATTTTCCCAGAAGGGGTTTCAAACGGATGGTTGTCGATATCATCAATTTGTTCCTTGAATCCAACGAGCGGCTCATCATACTTAAAATGATAAACGCCTAATTTGCGGAATTCATCGAAAGTTGGGAAGTTCGGGTCCAGTTCTTTTTTTGTCGTTTCAATGCTATCTTTTACGATATCAAGGGTGGACCTTCCCTCTGTGAACTGGTCCTTAAGTCCTAACTTGTCAGCAATTTCAGCAAAGACATCATACTCGTCACGGCATTCATATAGCGGGTCAATGGTTTTTTGCCCCAAGACGACATAATCCCCGAAACACCATGGCGTTCCAATGTCCCAGCGTTCAAAGAATGTGGTCCCCGGCAGCAGAATATCCGCATACTTTGCACTTGGTGTCATAAAAAGATCACTAACGACGATAAATTCCACTTTGCTCTCGTCCTCAAGCAACTTTTTTGTTTTATTAATATCTGCATGCTGATTTATTAACATATTGCCTGCCATATTAAATATGAGTTTAATATCCGAATTTAATCGTTCTGTTCCCTGCAGACCATCTGCTGCTGTCATCTCCGTACCCTTTTCCACTGCCGTTGTCCACAGAAAACAGGGAATCGAAGCTTTAATTGGATTTTGATATTTAAACGGATAAACAATGTTTGAACGATTCCAATAACCAGTGCCTGCTGCCCAGCCTCCAAGTTTACCAACATTCCCAGTCAGGCAAGCGAGCTGTGCCCCACCGCGCATAAATTGTTCTCCATATGCCTGACGCTGCGGCGCCCACCCTTGAATTAACGCTGCAGGTTTCGTGGTCGCATAATTCCTGGCAACTTCCCTAATTTTATCCGCCGGAACATTGCAAATTTTTTCGGCCCATTCCGGAGTTTTCTGGATACCATCCTTTTCTCCGACCAAGTAGCTTTTTAACGACTCCACTGCGGGAACTCCTTCTGGCATATGGCGGCCATCAAAACCGATGCAAAATCTGTCAAGAAAATCTTGGTCCTGAAGGTTCTCTGTAATGATGACATATGCCATTGCATCCATCATGGCCGTGTCAGTTGTAGGAAGTATTGGAATCCATTCATCTGCAAAAGCAATCGCTGTATCACTATATCGCGGGTCAATGACAATGATTTTAGCCCCATTTTTCTTTGCCCGCATTAAATATTCACGATATGGGGTAGAAAAAATCATTTCAGACGGGTTCTGGCCCCACAGAATTATATATTTGGAATGTAACAATGTATCAAAGCTGCTTCCTGAATCATTGGTTCCGTAGGTAAATGGGGTAGCCACGTTCCCGGCTCCTGAGCTATAGTCATTATGGGAATTCAGATATCCGCCTGTCAGCGCCAATAATTTCCTTGCCGCTCTTGGTCCGCCGTGCAGTCCCCAGCTTTGTCCAGATCCATAATTAACATAACGGGATTCAGGGCCGTATTGGTCGCCAATTCGTTTTACCTCTTTGGCGATTGTCTCGATTGCTTCATCCCAGGTAATCCTCTCAAACTTACCTTCACCGCGTTTTCCCACTCGTTTCATCGGATACTTTAAGCGATCCGGATGATAAAGCATTTTTCTATAGTTTCGTCCACGAACACATGCCCTTAATGGAGGTGTTGACAGATCATCGCTTGTTTGAGTATCGGTACTTACCCTAATGACCATTCCGTCCCGAACATGCGCCTTAATGACACATCTGCCGCCACAGTTATTAATGCTGCAGGTTGATATTACCTCAACATTCTCCTTTGCGTTTACAACTTTGTCCTCTTCCTTTCGGTCAACCAGCATCTTGGTCCCAATTCCACCTGCAATAACTGGAATTCCAATTGCCCCGGACCATTTTAAAAAGGTCCGCCGCTGCATCTTGTTATTTAACAGATTCCGTAATCCGCCTTTTTCAGACATTTGCCAATGCCTCCCTTACCTCAATCAGTGATATTAAATCGTCATTTAAAAAGTCTTCAAGAAGCATTGCTGCTCCCAAATACAATGGACTGTCAGTCGCTTCAATCACGCGTTCACAAAAATAAGGGATCCAAACCATGAGATGATTTTTCAAAAAATCAATTGCAGTTGATAGTAATTCAATCACATTTTCAACATTGGATTCACTGCTGCTTAAGTCTGTAAGAATTTCAATAAATTCCAGTTCTAACAACAGATGATCGTCTGGTTCATTGTTTTCTTTTATATATTGAAGTCCATTTTGATGATAGAAATTTCGAACTTGATATGTCCACTCTTCAAACAAAAGATGTTCCCTGCTCCGGTAATACGACTCCCAAGGGGGAGCGGCTACTGGTCCTGGACCGATAAATAATCGTTGGTATTCTTTAATCTCCTTTTCTATTTTGTTTGTTGTCAGCTGGTCAAAAAAGCTTCGCAAAATTTTGCCGCCTTCATGAAGTTTGGCTAGTTCATCAAGTTTGCCTATTTGCGAAATTTCCTTTAACAGTTCCATATTTGGTTCGGAGAACAATAATCGAATAAACTGATAAAGGTTTTTTCTTGCAGACCAAAATAACTGCAATTCAAAATTTATAGGCTCCGTCTTGGCAGTCATTTCCGCACCTCCATTTGTGAATAATTTCACATAAACCTATGTAAGTCCTTTCAAATTAATTTTACCTTATTACTTCTGATCAGGAAGCAGGTTTGTGCAATAATTCACATTAATTTCATAAACACTAAAACACGAAAATTGTTCAAAGATAAATTTCATTTTATTTGTGAAAAAAAATGGGATGTGTATAATAATAACGATTACCAAAAATGAAAAGGATGATATGCTTGTACATAACTGGACATACTGTCGAAAAACTTGAAGATCCATTCGGCTTATTATCAGGAGAACGTTATGAATTTTTTCTTGAACTTGAAATAGACGAAGAGGATGAACTATATTCTGAAAACGGTATTGGTTTAAGGGTGCTATTAGGTGTCGAGAATAATCAGTCAAAAATCTTGAATTATCATTTCTTCGAAAAAGGCAGCGAAGCCGTACTTGATTTCGCACTTGAGGAAGACGAGGAAGAAGAAGTTCTCAATTATTGTAAAGAAAATGTGGCAGACTAAAAGAAAAGCAGGGAAGCCCCTGCTTTTTATCTTCTAAAAAAAATGTTTGCTGTGATTAGGAACTGTTTGTAGACTTTTTATTTCCGGGGTCATTTCACTATTGCAAATAGGACATACAGGGACATCGCTGCTTTTAAAGTTATCGCGTATCCAGCATTTGCACAATGTAGAACTGCAAACCCAAATCTTGGTTTCTTCAACTTTGATTTCCTCAGGATTTTTCCTTCCAAACGCCATAGATCTTACCTCCCCTAAATAATTACTAGTAAAAAAGGTGATGCCAGATCTTTAGCATCACCTTTCAAATCGAAGAATTAAACACCCTTAACGTTAGCTGCTTGTGGTCCACGAGCGCCTTCAACGATTTCAAAAGAAACCGATTGGCCTTCTTCTAATGTTTTGAAGCCTTCTGATTGAATCGCTGAAAAGTGTACGAACACATCTTGGCCGCCTTCTGATTCAATAAATCCAAAACCTTTTTCTGCATTAAACCATTTTACTTTACCGTTTTTCATATGCGTATTACCTCCAAAATATTGTTCACTCTTTAAGTCAATTTTACATTTAAAAATAAAAGCCGTCCCCTACACGAATACGGGAAATAGACATCCCCACATTTCGTGCAGTTACGGCTACTAATCCAATAAATATTTAACGATCTAAAAAGCGTACCCTAATTATATCTTATATATACTTAACTGTCAAAAAAAATCCAGCTCAGATATTAAGAAACATTTACTATTATTTAGGCTTCCTTCTTTATTTTTGTTGTCCTTTTCCTGGTTGGTGTTGTTTTCCTTGGTGGTGCTGCTTCCGTTTTTGGTTTTGTGCGATCAATGGACGCCTGTAGGGCAGCCATTAAATCAGTAACATTTGTGGCAGGTGCTTCTTTTGATGCAGCAGTTACTGTTTCTTTTCCTTGACGTTTTGATTCAATCAGTTCTAATAATGCTGTCCTGTATTCATCGGTATATTTTTCAGGGGCAAACTTTGTCGTTAGCTGATCAATCAATAATATCGCAGTTTCAAGTTCCTTTTCTGTCACTTTTTCTTCAGATGGAACATTCGGAACATCCCCTGCCTTACGGACCTCATCTGGAAAATGAATAGTTTCCATCACCAAAGTGTTTTCATATACACGGATAACCGCAAGCTGTTCCTTAGATCGGATTACAATTTTTGCAATTCCAACCTTCTGTGACTCCTCCAAGGCTTTACGAAGTAAAGAATATGCTTTGCCCCCACCCTCGTTTGGGGACATGTAATAACTTCTTTCAAAGTAAATCGGATCAATTTCCTCTATTTTTACAAAGTCAATAATTTCTACTGCTTTGTCTTCATTTTCCTTGCGAAGCTTTTCAAGATCCTCTTCATCAAGTACAACGAATTTTCCCTTTGTATACTCATACGCCCTGACAATTTCCTCCGGTTTGACCTCTTCTTCACAGACAGTGCAAACTTTTTCATATTTAATTGGGGCGTGGCATTTCTTATGCAAGGTCCTCAGTTTAACATCCTTATCCTCTGTTGCAGTATGGAGCTTTATCGGGATATTGACAAGTCCAAAGCTGATACTGCCCTTCCACATCGTATGCATAGACTACTCTCCATTCTTTTTTATGTTAGTTTTTGCGGCGATAGTCTATGCATTCCTAAAAACAACTGGAAAATGGATGATTACCTTGCTTTATCCGTAAAATATATGAAAACAATAGGAGGAATCGAAAATGAAACCGATGCTTCCGACGCTCACTTTTGAAAGTCCTGAACAGCCGGATTGGCTCTATGAGGTGAAATACGATGGGTTCCGGGCCTTACTTAATTGGAATGAGAACGGAATTGAAATAAGCAGCCGAAATGATAAATCACTGATGCCCCAATTTCCGGAGATTAGGGATTTTTTATTAAAGTACGAAAAGGAATTTCAGCCTTTTCTACCGCTGCGGCTGGACTGTGAGTTGGTTGCACTTGAAAACCCATATAAAGCAAATTTTTCAGCCATACAGGTTCGCGGCCGGTTAAAAGCAGTTAAAAAAATATCCGAACAGGCTAAAAATGCACCCTGCCGGCTGATGGTATTTGATTTACTTGTACTGAAAGGAACGCAGCTTAGCTCGCTTGACTTTCGAACCAGAAAAGCCAAATTAATAAACACATTTCAGGAAGTGGGGCTGAATTTAAAAGCAGATCCCTATAACGACCAGCTCCTTCAATTGGTTACTGCCTATGAAGATTTCCAAGAAATTTGGGAAAAAGTTGTTTTATATGACGGGGAAGGTATTGTAGCCAAACATAAAAACAGCCTTTGGGAGGAAGGAAAGCGGACACAGCTTTGGCTGAAATACAAGAATTGGAAATACGTAAACTGTTTTGTTACTGCCTATGATAAAAATAATGGGTATTTTTACGTGGGTGTTTATCGAAACAAAGAAATTTTTGAAATTGGCCAGGTCTTATTCGGCTTTAAACCTGATGAGAAGCAAGCGCTGGCTCAAATTGTTAAACAAAATATGGTACATGAGGATAGCCAATATATTTATGTCGAACCTGCCATCTGTCTGGAAGTAAAATATTTAGAACTATATGATAACCAGCTTCGGGAGCCTCATTTCCACCAATTTCACTTTGATTTGGAACCGTTAGAGTGTACATACGAACGGTTTCTGTTCGAGCAAAAAAATCTGCCCGGAGATTTGGAGATTACCCATCCTGATAAGCCGCTTTGGGAGCAGTATGATATCCAAAAAGCTGACTATATCCTTTATCTCAGAGAGGTTTCTCCCTACATGCTGCCATTTTTGAAAAATCGCTTGTTAACTGTTATCCGCTATCCTCACGGGATGTTTGGCGAAGCATTTTATCAAAAGAACTGTCCGGACTATGCTCCAGATTTTGTCCAAACTTTTCAAACTGATGAAATAAACTATATCCTGTGCAACAATCTTAAAACGCTGGTCTGGCTGGGAAATCAATTGGCAATTGAATTTCACGTTCCGTTCCAGACAATTAACAGCAAAGGGCCCAGCGAGATAGTCTTTGATTTGGACCCACCGTCAAAGGAAGACTTCCATTTGGCCATCAAGGCTGCCCTATACATTAAAGAGGTACTGGATCAGTTAAACCTGATTGGGTTTATTAAAACGTCTGGAAATAAAGGGCTACAAATTTATCTTCCGTTGCCGGAGGACGAATTCACCTATGATGATACAAGGCTATTTACCAGCTTTATTGCTGACTACCTTATCTCAAAAGATGCTGACTCTTTTACAATTGAAAGAATGAAAAAAAAGCGTGGAAATCGGCTATATGTTGATTATGTCCAGCATGGAGAAGGAAAAACAATTGTTGCGCCGTATTCGATGCGAGGGAATCAGCATGCTGGCGTTGCCACTCCTCTTTATTGGGAGGAAGTAAGTGAGAAGCTTGAACCAAAGGATTTCACGTTTCAAAACGCCTTATTGCGCCTTAAAAAACAAGGCGACCCATTTAAAAATTACTTTCAAACGAAGCAGATCCAGAACTTCGCTCCTGTTCTTGAGGTATTAAAACAAAAGAATCCAAAAAAAGGATAAGGCACCAGGCCTTATCCTTTTAATTTCTTGATAAAAATTCCTGCACTTCTGCTTTCAGTTTTTCGTAAGATGCCTGCTCGGTCATTTCTTGTTTTGAATCCACTGTTAAAGTATTATCTTCTAAATTTACACTAACAGCAGCCTGATAATTGTAGGTAGCATTTCCAATCAGGTCAATTTGGTAAACTCCATCATATTGATGCACAACACACTGAACCCTGCCGCCATCATTATAAACGTCGATTATGCGCTCAAACTGGTTAATCTCCTGCAGGCAGGTAACGAGAGAAGAAGCCGACATCGCTGTCCCGCAGGCATTCGTAAAACCAACTCCACGCTCGAAGGTCCGAACATAAATAGCGTTAGACATCAGCGGTCTGACAAAGCTGACATTTACTCCATCGGGAAACAGCTCGTTCGGGCCGTTAACCTTTTCACTCAAATACTTTTGAATGTTTCCTTGCAGCTTGTCTTTTTCAATAATGGCAATCAAATGAGCGTTGGGCACTGCCAATGCCGTAAACCTTAACTCTTCTGAGAGCTGGCTAATTTTTTCATTTATTAATGTTGGTTGATCTAATTGCAGCGGAAGGGCACTCAATTCAAACAATACGGGCGATATTTCCACTTGATAGGTATGGACTTGTTCAAAAAGGTCCTCTTGCTTGCTCACCTTAAGGTCTGCCTTCATTGTTTCAATCACAGCCTGCTCCACCCCTAGGTGCTCACAAATATAGCGGGCCACCAAGCGCAGTCCATTTCCGCACATAGATGCCTCTGAGCCATCGGCATTAAACACTCGCATCCTGCCGTCAGCATGCTCACTGTTCATCACGTAAAGAATGCCGTCGGCACCGAGCTCAGAATCCCGATTGCATAACAGTTTCGCCAACGCGCTTCTGTCTGCCTCTGTAAATGTATAATGGTTGGTGATTTCATCGATAATGAAGAAATCATTTCCGGATCCATGTCCTTTAATTAATTGAATTTCCATCTGTTGATCCCCCAGTTAGTTTACAATTTCATATAGTTTATCATATCAAACATTACTCCAAGGGGGAATTTATCTGATAATAAAAAATTCATGAATTAAAAAGCCCATAATTAACAGCTTATCCTTCTCCGATAGGTGCTCTCGGAATGACAGTACTGGTGTATTCGGATCCGGGAACAGCTCGTGCCACTGCACTCTCATCCAGCCTCGCCGAAGCCTTGCTGCAACTTGCTGGGAATTAGTTACTACTTTTTCATCCATAAATATAGTTGAGCCTTCAATATAATAAATTAGTTTTTCGTTTGCATCATACAGCAATTTCTTATTTTTTCTTACTTCGACATAGCCGATATAATTCCTCACTAAATCATAGACTGCCACTCTATTGCTTTTTACGGTAAAGAACCCCATTTTTGTTCCGTCATCGTAATGAAGGGTATAGGCTTTCCCTAGGCTAAATTTTGTTTTACGAGCCCTTCTTATGGTACCTGCCAAAAGCCCATTTGAGAAAAAGATTTTCAATTCCGGAGATTGTGTCTTTTGAAAAAGAACTAGTAAATAGGGGTCATCAAAAAGAGAGTGGCTGTTATTTTCCAGCCTGTCAACAAAAGTCTTTCCGATGGTAAAAGACTGACGCATCCGAAAAAGATAGAAGTGAAAGCTTATAAAACTATAAATGAAGAATGGCATTGCCATGACCATGAGTTCTGGCCTATTAATAAATAATAGATTCCCTACAATAATGAAAGCCGCTGGACCCAATGATACAATACTCCCATTCAGGCTGAGAGCCGCTGAATCCTGATAATATCTGCTAATATTCATCTTGAAAACCCCTCGTCGTTCGTCTCCTCTTATATCAGTTTATTTATGTTTGGGGTAAAAAATGATAGAAGATTTCTAGCAGAAAAAAAGAAGAGTCAGCTATGGCTCTTCTTTTTAAGATTTTAGATAGTTTATGATGGCAGACATTGATTGCTTTGCATCCTCAAATCCCTGATTGTAGAGTTGCGTTAATTTCTGGGGATTTCTTTCAATTCTGCCAACCTTGAGCGGTTGTGTCGGCCGGATAATAAATACTTTGCCTTGTTTCTCCTCCTGCTCAAGGTATTCAATTGTTTCATTATAGATTTGATAACGATTGCGCAATACCTGTAACAGACCCTTGTATTCGGGATATCTCCGATCTGCCATGAAGTGGAATTTTCCAGGTTTTTTTCGGTAATCAGAATTCCTTGTTAAAATAACAATGTTTTTTCGATTGCCATCTTGTTGTGCCTTTTTAATTGGAATCGGATCACTGATTCCGCCATCGAGTAAAACTTTATTTTGGAAGCGTACCTCCGGAGCAATAAATGGTAATGAGCTGGATGCCCGCAACACCGTTAACAAGTCATCTCCATAGTCTTGTTTATGAAAATAGACTGGTTCCCCGGTTACACAATCTGTTGTGCCGACGACAAATTCAGCCGGATTTTCTTTAAAGCGATTGAAATCGTAAGGGATATGTTTATTTGGAATCTCATCAAAAATAAAATCCATGCCAAAAATTTGGCGATTTTTAAAATAATTTTTCCAAGAAATATATCTTGGGTCCGCTGCATATTCAATAGTAACGGTTTTATTTCTCCCCTTTTGCATCGATAAGTAGGAAGCAGCATTACATGCTCCTGCTGAAACGCCAATGACGTATGGGAATAATAATTCCTGCTCCAAAAAGTATTCCAGAATGCCGGCTGTATACACACCGCGCATTCCGCCGCCTTCTAATACTAAACCGACTTGCTCTGACACGCTAAATCGTCCTTCCTTCTTTCTGGAATAATAGTCATTATAGTTTATCGGCAAAATTAAGCCAAATGAAAAGACTTTTTAGGTAATAGAAAAGCCCGGCAAATGTTTGCCGGGCCCGGTTTACCAACACTTACTTAATAAGCCTAAAGATAAGCGGGAATCGATATTCTTTCCCTTCATATGCCTTCACAGCCGCAATGATGTTAAAAATAAATGCCGCTATCCCTAAAACCCAAAGAAGGAGCGCTCCAATCAGAATCAGGACCAAAATCCCGCTAATAACAGAGTAAATAAAGTAAGAAATCATAAAATTAAAATATTCGCGACCATGATAATCGATGAATGCTGACTCATCTTTCTTCAGAATCCAAATAATCAACGGTCCAATCACCGGTACAAAGAAATTAAGCACATACATGACAGCTGCAAACGTTTTTTCTTCATTTGTAACCATTTAGGTTCCCCCCTTAAAAATACTGCTTTCTTACTATTTACGCTTCATTGACCCTAAAGTTTCATGCTTTATAGAAATTTGTAATTTGGCACTGTCTACTTTTCGCCACAGGCCACTGCCTGCTAAAATGTTCTAAATACCACTATCACGTTAAGAAAGGTTTTATCATGACGAAATTATTGTTAAAAAATGCTTATATATATCCTATAACCGCAAAGCCGATTCCTTCCGGTGATGTACTGATTGACAATGGCAAGATCATTCAAACTGGTACAAATCTGATTACGGAAACAGACGTAAAGATTATCGATTGTTCCGGTTTATACCTATTTCCAGGCTTCATTGATGTTCATACCCATTTGGGGCTGTATGATGAAGGGACTGGATGGGCTGGAAATGATGCTAATGAAACGGCTGAAGCTCTGACACCTCATATACGGGCCATAGATGGAGTCTACCCACTGGACCCGGCATTTACCGATGCTGTTAGAAGCGGGATCACAACGGTCCACATTATGCCGGGAAGTGCCAATGTGATTGGCGGAACTACCTCGATTATCAAAACAACAGGAAGAAATATCAAGAAAATGATTGTCCAAGAAACGGCTGCCTTAAAAATTGCCTTGGGGGAAAACCCAAAACGGATTCATAGTCATGGAAATAGTAGCTCGATAACGAGAATGGGAATAATGGGGATGCTTAGAGAGGCCTTCTATCAAGCGATCAATACAGATAATCCAGAAGACCTAAGGATTAGCCCGCTGATTATGGCTTTAAAACGAGAAATACCTGTTAGAATCCACGCCCACCGAGCTGACGATATTATTACAGCTGTGAGATTAGCTGAGGAATTTAATCTTGATCTGAGGATTGAGCACTGCACTGAAGGTCACCTGATTGCCGATGAACTTGCAGGCATGGGATTGAAGGTATGCGTCGGCCCTACACTGACCAGAAAATCTAAAATAGAATTAAAAAATAAAACGTGGAAAACCTATCAAGAACTTACCGAGCATGGTGTTGAGGTTTCGATTACAACGGACCATCCGTATACTCCAATACAATACTTAAATATTTGTGCATCACTGGCGATGCGGGAAGGATTGACTGAACAAAAGGCACTTGAGGGCATTACAATCCTTCCGGCAAGAAATTTAAAAATCAATCAATATGTCGGCAGTATTGAACCCGGAAAAGATGCTGATCTAGTATTATGGAGCCATCACCCTTTTCATTATCTGGCCAAACCAAAATGGACCATGATTGCTGGTGAGTTTGTATACAGAAATGAGTAGAATTTTGTTGAAAAATGGTAAAAACTTTTAACGGAAAATCAAACAAAAATCTATTTCTTTTTTTCTTTTTTTCGGTTATTATACTCTAGGTAAAACTGTTTTAGACCGAACGTAATGGAGGCTTATCTCACATAATCGGCAAAATAAAAATTTTTATATTGGGAAGGCAAATGGTGCGCCACCAGGTTACTGGTTCTAGTGGGTTCGATTCCCACCCCGAAATTTTTTTTCAACTTAAAAAAATTTCGAGGGTGGGCCGCTTCTTTTGACATGGAAGAGGAATGCCCTAATGGAGGGATTTTCATGCTAAAGAAACGCGATATTCACGACAGCCACGTACTTTACGACCTAATGACGCACCCGGATGTCTTCCCTTTTGTGCGCCATAAAGCCGCTTCCTACGAAGAATTTTTATTTATTACAAAGCAAACAATTGAAGCAGAGGAACGCGGAGAGCTTATCTCCCGGACCATTTTAGATGAGTGGGACGCCCCAATCGGGACAATCAGCCTATACGACCTTGAAGAAAATGCTGGATTTTTGGGCACATGGCTTGGGAAACCTTATCATGGTAAAGGCTACAATAATTTGGCGAAGGATGCTTTTTTTCAAGAGCTTTTCTATGAATTAGGGATTGAAACAGTGTACATGCGGATTCGAAAGGTAAATATCCGTTCGATTAAAGCGGCAGAGAAATTACCCTATGTTCTAAACGCAAGCGAAACAAGAAAATCACTGTATAATCAAATAAATGCAAATGGTGACATCTTTAATTTATATGAGATCCCAAAGGATTTATATACGCTCAATCTGTTGCGGAATGGGGCACAAACAGAACCATCACAGCGTCTTGAAGCTTAAAAGCAATCGGTAATATACCGATTGCTTTTTATTTAATAAAAATTATTCCGTTATATTTTGCTCTAGCGATTCATTTATTTCACTAATACCCATTTGGAGCAAAAATTCTTCTAGTTCCTCGTTTGTCAAGGTTTCAAAACGGCCATCATGAAAAAATACTTGGGTTTGATTAGGGTTGATTCGATTGATGTTAAAACTCATTTTCTTTGCTCCTTTCATTGATGATTACTTCCTATTATCTTCAAAAGGAGCCAATTTCATACCTGAAATACAAATTGTTCAAAAAATTTAAACACTAATGAATGCAAAGCTATTAATTTAATTCAGTCCATTTTATTCCGGATCCGGATACTTATAGACCTTTCCCAATACGTCAATCCCTCCAGTAACCGGCAGCACGCTGCCAGTGATAAAGTCTGAAGCTTCATCGACAAGAAAACCGATGACTCTGGCAATATCCTCCCCTGTTCCCTGGCGCCCGGCTTGAGAGTGGTTATTCATTTCAAGCAAGGCATCATTTATACTTTTTTCTTTCCAATCGTTCGTAATGTCTCCCGGACAAACCATATTTGCTGTAATTCCATATTCCGCCTCTTCCATCGCAATTGTCCTTGTTAAGGAGGCTAATCCCGTTTTTGCCGCAGCAAACGCCGACCTGTATATCCAACCTGGGGCGGTTTCAACCCTGTCAAAGCCTAAAGTAATGATTCTGCCCCACTTTTGTTTTCTCATGTTTGGAAGTATCAGCTTTGACAAATAAAAAACAGCATTTAGATTTCCGTTTATTAAGTAGTTCCATTCATTCAAGGTATAGTCTGTCATTCGTTTCCGCTCATGAATGTAGGGTCCGGCATTATGGACTAACACATTCACAGTATCAAATACGGAAAGAGTTTCATTTACGATCCGGACACAATCTTGCTGAACCGATATATCTCCCTGGACAACTATATTTTTTGTTCCATATTTCTCGTTTAATTGGCTGGCTAAAGACAAGGCCTCTGACTCACTGTTTCGAAAATTAATGGCAAGCTGGTACCCTTTTTCTGCCAAACAAAGTGCCGTCCTTTTTCCTATTCCGGATGCTCCTCCTGTAACCAAAGCGGTTTTTACTTTCACCAAACCATTACCTCTCTGCTCATAAAATTTTTATTTTTACTTCTTACTATATGTTAAAAACTTTCATTCATATATGCAAATATTTGCATTTGCTATCAGTGGAAAATATCTATGTCAGCTGTTCTTGGATTAATTAATAACGATTGGGCATTCATCTGCATAGTATGATGTAATGAATGAACACAAAGGGATGTGACAGCATGCAGACTGTAATAAACATTTTCAGCTTAAAAATTAACAATGTATCGAATAACGGGTCTGTCAACATCGGGGATGCCCTCCATAACGCACATACCGCCAACACTAAATCTCAGGGACAAAATTCTTCGTTTGGAGATTATGCACCACCGACTGCTGCCATGGAAAATGTATTTATAGATCCGGATATTAATGATATGGGAGATATTGCGAATCCATCAAACGTCTATTCAAATCCCATATAAAAAGGACTGAAAGCAACAATGCCCTTTCAAATAAATATTTTTAACATAAAAAACAATGCCATAAACAATAACGGGAATATCGATATTGGCCCTATTGTTCACAACAGTCATACCTCCAACCAGAAACTAATCGGAACGAATGCAGCGTTTGGAGATATATCACCGTCTTCCTCGTTTCATCTAAATGGTTATACGGATATCGATGTGTCCGACCAAGACCAAATCGCCAACCCATCAGCGCCAATTTCAAATCAACTTTAATCTTAAAAATGAAAGGATGAAAAGAAATGTTCCCCTGGAATATGTTTCCCTTTAATAAAGATATGAGGGATACCTTGCAAAAAATGAAACCTGAAGAAATAGACAAATATGTTCAAGATATCATGGGAAAAGTCTTGCCGGCAAACATGAATGGAATGATGAACCCAATGGAAATGTTGAAAGGCGCGAATGCTACGGGTTTTCAACAGCCAGCCTCTGTTGATAGTTTAAATTCCACAGCTTATGAAACCCACGACTATGTTTTTGTCAGAATCCCAATGAGAAATGACGACTGGGTTAAGAAGCTCAGTTTATATCACACCTCCAATCAGTTAATTGTGGCCAATATTCCAAATTCGGAGGACCAGCATACAATTACCCTTCCAGCGATTGTTAAAAAAAAGGGTGCATCGGCCAACTATAAAGATGGAGTGCTCGAGGTAAAGATTCCTAAAAATATTGATATGCAATATTCGCAAATTGATGTTTCGGAAATTTTATAACCATTGGGGGGTACTATGGGGACTCTTTCTGTAAAAAAAGTATTTGTTAAAAATGTTACCATCAGCTTAAATTTGGGCCAAGTAAATATTCATGAAATAACTGGTCATTTAAATATCGGAAATACTTATGAAGGAAACTATTCTGAATTAATTGAAGAAAAATTAATTCAAAAATTGGGTAGAGTTCCTGAAAAAACTAACAAAGACAGCTATTAAATGCTGTCTTTGTTAGTTTTTTAGTTATTGTCCTTGATCTTATTAATGGTCACCTTCCATATCCATTCCATTCATGGATTTGGTTGAGTTGGCTTCCTCAGGTTCACTTGCACTTCCAACGATAAATTCCTTTTTGGGCATATTATGCATATCTCTAGCACTGACATGAGAGATGATATAGTAGGTCCCTTCTCGGTCAAAACTTTTCACAAGTCGATAGATTCCATTTTCAGCATGCTTTATATCTATTTTTTCATGTTTTTCATCATGTGCCCGCCAAATTTCAAAGGTCACCTCATCTGCATCAGTTACTGCTTCTTTACCTTGTGTTACTGTTGCTTCAAATGTAATCGCCTGATTTGGCTCTGCTTCTTCCGGGTTAACCGATAGCTTTACTTCCAATAACTCCGGCATTTGTGTATTTTGATGCTCTTCTGCTTTACTGCATGAAACAGCAAACAATAACAATAATAACGAGATTAAACCCGCTAAATACTTTTTCATATCCATTCCCTCCTCTTCACTTGCATTGTACATATTTACCAACATTATTGCAAAATATAAAGTCATATAAGCCAATTAGGAGGAATCTATGTCTACACCGTATAAATGTCCAAATTGTAAAACGAATCGAAGCAGATTTAATATTATTCAACAAGTTGCCCAATCTGTTAAACTTGACCCGGCATCTGGTTCCGTCCTCAAAGAATATACCGAAAATGATTTGGAACCCTTCCACCTTCCCTACCAGGGCCCCGAATATCGCATTCAATGCGGGGTTTGCGGCTTAATTGAGGATGAACGGACATTTATTAAGTTTGGTGAACAACCATAACAAAAAAACACCTTTATTATCGGATATCCGTATATAAAGGTGTTTTTCATGTTATTTAAGATTATTTTCAGTAATAAAGTCGAGTGAGTCCACCTTCCATGCATCCATAGGTGAAAACCTAGCTAAATGAACTTCACCGTTAAATCGTTGGTGGCCATCATTTTTTATGTCCCAATCAATTACGATTGGGACATCCAAACTTATTTCACCTGCCAAATCTTCAGGTGGCAATAATTCAATCCTCGTTATAGCGACATTTTCAACCTTATCCAGTATTGGCCGCCATTTAACCTTCTGCAGCGATGCTTGAGAAGTGACCAGTGAATCCTGCTGTTTAAATCCGGCAACATACGCCTCGATTACCTCGTATGGGTTAGCGCTGCCAAGATAGTTGGCTAATTTGCCTGCTGCCTTAAGAATCATTAGTTTATGAGATAAATCCATAGAATTTGTTCGATGAGTGGTACTTCCATAAAAGTGGATGCAGAAATGCCCGGGAAAGTTATTCTTTAATGCTCCTGCACCATGCGGCATCCCGTGCATCGACGCGGCAATACGGCGATCCTTACTAATAACGATAATGGCCCGTCGTTTCCAGCTCCATTTACCGCCATATATTTTTTTCATGATTTTCGTATCCTTAACTGTTAATGGCTGAACATCCGCATGGTGGCTCCCCGCACGCCGTTGCACGGTAAATTTTTTTCCGGTTTCTAGGTCTAGAACTGTATACTTTGAATAACGAGGCAGCAGCTTGTCCACATCCTCCCATTGGAGCATTTCGACTTTTGTGCTGCTCTTCGTTCCGGCATATATCCCCTGCTCTGACAGAGGAACCAATATTAACAGAAAAATTAATAGGGCTGTCTTTCTCATTGAATCCCCCTTTCAGCTCTTTATAGTACATTTAAAGAGTTACCTGAGGGATAACTTATCATTCATACATAAGAGGTTGAATTACTGAAAAAAAAAGACTGTCACTTTGGACAGCCTTCTTTAAGGTTTATTTCATTCTTTCTTTTAATACTTCGACTGCTTTTTGGACTTGGGTATCATTTGCAATAATTTGTTCTCTTAACAATTCCATGAGTTTCAGGCTGGATTCGCCTTTTAGGATTCCATCTCCTGGGAGATTATTGGCATTCTGAAAAGCGGTAACTGCCTCTTTGGTTTTATCATCGAAAAAGCCGTCTTCACGACCAGGATCGTAGCCTAGTGCTTTAAGCATTTTTTGTGCAGTTTTAACCTCTTCTGATGCAGTGGAAATGGCCAATTCCTTATCCGGATTGATAATGGGCAAGGTCGCATATTCTGGCAGGGCCACTTCTACATCCGGTCTAATTCCTTTCTTATGAATCCAATTGCCATTCGGTGTCAACCATTTCGCAATGGTAAATTTAATATTTGAGCCATCGGTAAAATTAGTTGCTGTTTGAACAGTTCCCTTACCGAAGGATTTTTCACCAACGAGTGGAACACCCGCTGATTCTTTAACGGCTGCAGCAAGGATTTCCGAAGCACTGGCACTGCCTTTATCAATCAAGACAACTAAAGGAAGATCTGGGTTCCCTGTATTTTGTGAACCAATTTCTTTTATTTTCCCATTCCGGTCTTCTTCTTTAACAATTACTTTCCCTTTTGGAACAAACATACTAGAAATAGAAATAGCTTGATCTAATAATCCGCCCGGATTTTGTCTTAGATCTAAAACAAGCCCCTTCATACCCTTGCTTTGTAAATCATTCAGAGTTTGTGTTAGTTCTTTCGAGGTATTTGTGGAAAAGCTGGTAATCTGAACCTTTGCAATTTGGTCATCTACCATTTCCCCATAAACCGTTTCGATTGGAATTTCATCACGGGTAATCGGTACTGTCATTGGCGCTTCTGACCCGGGTCTAGAAATCGTCAATTCCACCTTGGTTCCTTTTTTACCGCGAATGAGGGTTACTGCTTCTGTGGATGTCATACCTTGAAGACTTTTGCCATCGACAGAAACAATAATATCGTTCGGTTTTAATCCAGCCTTTTCGGCAGGAGACCCCTTAATCGGGGATACAATAACAATATGGCCATCTTTTTCTTGAATTTCTGCACCTATTCCTTCAAAAGATGAAGAAATGCTGCTATGGAAGCTCTTTGCCTCATCTACACTCATATAATCCGAATAAGGATCATCTAATGATTCTACCATGCCATTAATGGCACCGTTTATTAATTTTTGTTCGTTTACTTTCTTGTAATAGTCATCAGTTAATGTATCAAATGCTTCATAAAGTTTTGCAAATTCTTTCCGATCGTTGTTTACCGTAACCACCTTTTCATCTCCAAAAGAAAGGGCTACTGTTGTAATTCCAGCCGACAAAAACACGACCAAAAACAATAGCATGATAAAGTGAAATTTTTTAAAGCGAATATATCCAGATTTCGCATCGGAGCCTTGCTCTTGATCCATTTTTTCTGTTTCCATTTTTTCTTCTTCCAAAGCCTTCACCACTTTCATTAACCATAAAAATACCGTTATTAACAAGTCAATCATTTCAATTTATATAAACCCTTAGTGTTTAGAATAACATCTTTTTTATAAAATTAACAAAGAAAAGATAATGAATTACGAAGAATATCCAAATTTGTCGATTGGGATTTAGTTTTTTGAGAATATAGTCAATTTGGAGATAGAAAGACCCCTTCCGTGGGAAGGGGTCTTTCTTCATTATTCCCTAATAGCTGCTTCTAAAGCTACTTCAATCATATCATTGAAGGTAAGTTGTCTTTCTTCTGCCGTTGTTTCTTCACCGGTTAATATATGGTCGCTGACGGTCAGAATGGATAGTGCTCTCCGATTAAACTTTGCAGCTAAAGTATAAAGAGCCGTCGTTTCCATTTCTATCGCCAATATCTGATACTTGGCCCATTTTTCAAGTTCCGCATTATCATTGTAAAATGAATCAGCCGTAAACACACTTCCTACTTTTAAATTTAGGCCTTTTTGAATACCCGCATCATACGCATTTTTCAGCAATTCAAAATTGGCAGCTGGAGCATAATCAACATGACCAAAGGTTAAACGATTTATATTGGAATCGGTTGAACTTGTCATGGCCAAGATTACATCGCGTACCTTGACGTCCTTTTGAATCGCCCCACAAGTACCAACACGAATCAAGTTTTGGACATTATAGCTGTTCATCAATTCATTCACATAAATAGAAATGGATGGAACACCCATACCTGTTCCTTGGACGGAAATTCTTTTTCCTTTATATGTACCCGTAAAACCAAACATGTTACGAACTTCGTTATAGCAGGTCGCCCCTTCTAAAAAGGTCTCAGCGATGTATTTGGCTCGTAATGGGTCGCCTGGCAGCAATACCGTTTCCGCTATTTCATTTTCTTTCGCGCCGATATGTACACTCATGATATGTTTCCTCCTATCATAATTGGTACTATTTATCATTTTGCACCATAGACACTATACCATAAACCATTTTTTATTAAAAACGTTTCCATACGAAAAAGACATGAATTTTCAATAATGTGGGAAGCTATCGTTAGACTCATGGAGAAATGAGTTGCCATGGATAAATAAGAATATCAGGGGGATTGACAATGGGAAAAAAACATCGTGCGCGTATACAGGGAAAAAAGAAAAATAATCATATTCCGCCGGAAGCTATTGTGGCTGAACATGAAGCCCATGCCAAAGAATTTAGTGCCGCAGGTGGCCGGAAAAGATAATATACAAAAACCTAAGGGGTTTCCCTTAGGTTTTTTACGGGTTACATAAGGGTTATTCTGTTGATTGGAACCCATCCCCCTGGTTTTAGCTGATAATAATGTTGACCGCCGCGGCCTTCATCAATTAAAACAATATCACCGGTAGAAACAAATCTGCCTTTATAATTTGGCGGGATTCTGTCAGTAACATTAAACGTACTAAATGTCTCCTGCAGGCAATCGTTACGATTTTGCGCATGAATCATTGTCCGGAACACCTGTTTATGCCCTTTCCGTTCACGTTGTTTTGGTGTCTGAAAAATCGTCACATCATATTGAATTTCTGTTCTTTTCGTTAACATTCTGATCATGATATCCCTCCAATTGTATAAATTATTTGTTAATTCTAATAATTAAAGGTAGACTGTCTAAATTCCTCCGTAGAAAAACCACTATTTTTGTCGAAAATTAAATTATCTTTAAATAAAAATAAAAAACAATGGAACTAGCATGAGTCCCATTGTTTCAAATCATTATGAATATCTTTGGATAACACTTTGAATTTTCTGTTGTAAATAAGGTATATCAGCATTTGAAACCGTTAGTCTAACGTTTGTTTCATCTGTACCCATCGCCTCAGAGAATAAGCCTGCCAAACCTCGCGCACGACGATCGACTTGGAACATAATATCTAGATCACCATTTCCAGACGGGAAAAACACGACTTCAAGCTCATCCAAACGGCCGCGAAATGGCCCCGATGTTGGAACAAATTCAAATTCCTGGACAAATGGAAGTCGGCCGCGCAATCTACGAGGCGCTTCTTCGCAATCTGCCTCACGAATCCTGAACCCAAGGTTGTCAACTGCATTAAACACAGCCGTCATTAATGGATTGGGAACGACCTTTAAGTAATCTTTATCGCTTGGATCTACACCGCCCTTTATATCCAGACCAGTTGTTACCCATACTTTGGAACGACCAATTGACAGCGGTGTGTCATACGGAAGCTGAAATGTAAATGGGATTTCCTTTCGCTCATTTACAGTAATGACAAAAGGCGATGTGATGCGGAATTTGTCTATTGTAGCAGTAACTGTATATTTTTTATCATCCGATTCTCTTAAGTAGGTCGTGTTTAACGAAAGGTAAATTTCATCGATTTGCTGGTCTATTCTGCCTCCTTTAATTTCAACAACACCCCTGACCGTCTCCCCAGGCATATACGTATCCTTTTCCAGCTTTGTGTCCACCGTTGCAGACCCGATTCCGACGCTTGCAAATACTTTGTTAAAGAACGACATGTTTTTCTCCTCCTAAAAATTCAATTAAATTTGTAATATCTGTTTTCACTTGCTGGCAATGGTCATATGCAGGTTCTAATTGCAGGAGACGTTTCAGTATTTGCTTCGCTTGATTTGAGATGTCCAATTCCTCTTCCCAGCTTTTTTCTTGCATCTTTTCCGGAAAGGAAAAATTGGAATACAGCAAAAACAACAAGAAATGCCCCAATCCATAAAAATCTGCCTGATAGTTGATTTCTTTCCGTACTTCACTGCCCCTTGACCGGCGGTCTTTGTGATGGAGCGGCCGAGCCAACCCCAAATCAATCAGCCTGATGACAGAACCTTCCAAGAGGACATTCGGAATTCGAATATCACGGTGTATAATATTACGGGAATGCAAATATTGTATTTGTTCCAATAATTCTTGGGCTATGGTAAACGCCTCTACTTCAGAAATTTTCCATCCATCAGAAAAAATTAGCTGCTCAAAATTCTTGCCATGAATATATTCCATGGTATAAAAGGGGATCTTGTTATTAACACCATCTTCATAATACCTTGGAAAACCGGGATGTTTCATGGAGATGAGCAATTCTTTTTCCAGCTCAAATCCTCTTAGCCCTGCTTTAGTTTTTCGTTTATGGAGACGCAATGCTTTTAAAACCTTTAGCTTCTTCCATTTTAAATCCATAACTAGATAACTGTTTCCATAGCTGCCTGTTCCCAGGTGTTCCTTAACTTGATAACGGCCGGCAATTAGTTCATCAACAGCGAACTGCTTTTCAAACAACGATGAAATCCATAGAATGAGTCTTTTAATCATACTAATAATAGGGTCAGCTGCTGAAAAAACTGGAAATAAAGCTTCCGCTTTTATGTTTCTTCTTGTAATGGTGATGCCCCATATGACTGTGCTTGTGGTGTTTCATCTTTTTCCAGGCATTGCTTGAGGAGCCGTATTTATGGTGATTCATCTTACTTCCAATAATTGACTTCAGGATTTTTTTGAACATTCAACAATCCCTCCTTCTTCGTACCCATATATACGCAAAAGGGAAATCAAAGGTTTCGTAGATATATAAATTTTTAAAAAATCCAAACAAAAAACGAGCACCAATGGCTCGTCTTTTTATGTTCTTCTATATAATAGGAAGTTCTATTCCTCACTTAATCATCATCAACTTCTTCATCGATAATACTTTTTTCGATTAGATATTCAAACGTAATATCCGCAAGTTCTTCTAATTCTTCCTCACTGGGAACGTATCCCCTTTTTACAAGTTCATGAAAGAAAAATTCAGCAATTTCTTCTGTATCAATAAATACCTCAATTTCTCTCAAGTAATCGCCCCCTTTTTACAGAATGTATGACCATGATAGCTTTTTCATGCTAGTTTCTTACAAATGTGTCATCGCTTAATAATCCCAAAAATAATATTGGTCATATTTATCAAGTGGACAAGCATAGGATGTGATAAAGGAATGATACGGAGGTTATACCATGGAAAACTTAAAATGGAAATGGGAAGCTTGGGTGGAAGATGTTAATCGGGAGGATGGTATCACTCTCCAAGTTTTCGAAACAATTACCGATTTTTTGTTTTATCTGATTAAATGGGGTGCTATACCGTTTATGTGTTATTTGTTGTTTGTAGTTACTAGATAATAGTTAAACATGGCTCTTCCCATCGTTACTCACCAGTGTTTCCAGTTTTTTCAATACGACCCGCATGACCTGATAGTATTCTTGGTCATGGAATAATTCATAAAGTATCCGATAATCATTGAAAATGTCCAATAGATGATCAATTAACTCTTTCTTTTCTTTATTACGGCTGATTTCCTCGAATTCCGCCTTCTTGCCCAGGTTGTGGACATTCAGGCCTTTTCCCGTTTTTTCTTGTTTATTCACTAAGTATAGGAGACCAAGCTTTTGAATAAACGTATCGGCACTCTCTGCGTCAGCAACAAGTGTCAGTTCTTCTTCGCCCACTTCCAGCCATTCTCCATCACTTACGCGGGACAGTTCATATATGACATCTTCCCAGGCATCCTCCTTGTAGCGCCAAATTTCTGTCCGGAAGCCGATTACTTTAAACAGGTCTGCCCCATAGCCGCTTACCTGAACCAAATCCCCGATAAAGAACTTATATTCTATATCAATTTGCTCCTGCTCGATAATTTTGCCATCATACTCTGAAAGCAGCTGCAATGCAGATTCAACAAATAACCCTTGGCCCTTATTTACTTCATAAACATAATCCCCATCGAGCCATTTTACATTTGTGACCCGGCCAACCGTACCGTAAATGGTGATCACCACCGTGTCACCGATGTTATACTTTGGATTTTTCCGTTTCGCCATTTCCTCCCCTCCTTAAGTGCTTGTCGTGAATAATGATTACAATAGTATATGCGGGAGCATTTTTAAAAGCGCATGGCATTTTGAAAATGAAAAAATCGCCTTCGTGTGGAAGGCGACCGATTAGGTTTCTATTGATCGTTTTCTGAAATAATATAAAGCTGCCACGCTTCATCGAAGATTGACATGGACTCGAGGTATTGGCCGTTTAATTCGAGATAGGTTGTGAGTTCGTGGTAATCTCTTGATTGCTTAGGAAAGTCATGGTCCAAATAGGCATCATTAGCAAATACGCTAATACTGTCTTTTGGTGCGGGGTGACGATACTTCATCAAAAAGTGATAAAAGGATTTGCTCATATGATTACGCCTTTCTAACAAAATGTTCTACAACCTACTATAATCGTTTGATCTCATCCCGCGCAAGGAAAAAAACAGGAGCAGCCCAATTATAGGCTGCTCTTGTCATGTAGAAAAATCAAAATAGTTTCTCTTCAATAGTCTGGGAATCCCCATTAATTCCTCGAAAGTAATTACTTTTCCGACCTTTTTGCAATCTATCAAAAATAATTGGTCTTCAATTTCTTTAATAATCGTTTCACTCTGATAGATCATGGAACAATCTGGGCAAGAGTATGCCGGAGTATTTGTGATTTCAATTGCCCTTGTTCCATCCGGCAGCTCCCAATATACTGAATTTGAAGTACTGGTTACATTCTCACAGTGGCACCACTCGCATTGCACGTGAAATACCCCCTATTCTTGTTTTGTATCAGCAGTCATCTTTGCAGATTGTTCTGGTTGATTTTCTTTTTGTTGTAAAGCTTGATATTTCTTTTCCTTCAGTTCATCGCGCTTGCCCCGTTTATCCTTTAATGTTGAGTGAGCAGGATCCTGGTTATATTCCTTGCGCCGGTTTAAGCGCGACAGCCCTTCCGGCACTAGATTAAATTGTTGGTCGTTCATGATTCCGGCAATACCAGTCAGGGACTTTTTCTCATCCATTTCCGGATATACTTCTTTAAAATAGCCCTCAGCTCTGCCGGGAACATAATTTTCAGGCTCCGGATAAGAGGTAATCACACCTTCAAAGTTACGCAGGACGACCTTTTCTGGGCTTTGTGAGATGATGTAATTCGGCTGAACGGCAATCTTTCCGCCGCCCCCAGGCGCGTCAACAACGAAAGTAGGTACAGCATAGCCGCTCGTATGCCCTCTAAGACCTTCGATAATTTCCAAGCCTTTTGAAACTGGTGCCCGGAAGTGGCCGATCCCCTCGGATAAATCACATTGATAGATATAATAAGGGCGGACGCGGATTTTAACCAGATCATGCATCAGCTTTTTCATGATCGGCACACTATCGTTAATGCCGGCAAGAATGACGGACTGGTTACCAACAGGCACACCCGCATTGGCCAGCATTTCACACGCTCGTTTCGAATCCTCCGTAATTTCAATGGACGTATTAAAATGCGTGTTGAGCCAAACAGGATGGTACTTTTTCAAAATATTGCAGAGGTTTTCCGTAATTCGCTGCGGAAACACCACCGGTGCCCTGGTACCAATCCTGATGATTTCTACATGGTCGATTTCACGCAGGTTTTTCAAAATGTATTCCAAAATATTATCATTTATCAACAGTCCATCTCCGCCTGAAATTAACACATCCCGTACCTGGGGTGTCTGACGGATATAGCCAATCGCGGCATCAAGCTGTTTCTTCGGAACCCCCATCCCAATCTGTCCGGAGAAACGTCTTCTTGTACAATAACGGCAATACATTGAACATTGATTGGTAACCAAAAACAACACACGGTCCGGATAGCGATGCGTTAACCCGGGAACTGGCGAATCTTCATCCTCATATAATGGGTCTTCAAGGTCATATTTCGTTTTATAGATTTCCTTTGAAACCGGCACAGACTGCATTCTGATGGGACAGCGCGGGTCATCAGGGTTCATTAGCGACGCATAATACGGTGTTATATTTAAGGGGATTGTTTTCGTAGAAATCCTTACGCCTTCCTCTTCATCAGGGGTAAGATTAATCACCTTTTTCAAATCATCCAATGTGCGGATGGTATTAGTCAATTGCCACAACCAATCGTTCCACTGCTCTTCGGTTACATCTTTCCAAAGCTCTATATCCTTCCAATGCCGTGCCGGCTTATATACAAATTGTTTCATGTACAGCTCCTCCTATCCCGCTTTGCTAACATAATATGCAAGAACCGTGCCAAAGCTTAAACTAGCGGGTGCCCGTTTAATAAAGCACAATCCACCAGGATCTGCTGGAGGGTTTTATTTTAACTCAAGGGACTAAACAGTAAAAAAAGTGCCGAAAGTTCGGCACCTACATGGATAGTTTTTTTAGTTTATATTGTAAAGTCTGCCTCGGTATTTCTAGGAGTTTGGCAGCCTGATTAATATTCCCATCTGATTGCTCCATCGCGTTGATAATCATTTTTTTCTCGAATACCTCAAGATTTTTTCTAAGAGCCATGCTTGCGGACTGTGCACTTTTTCGCTGCGTCGGGACTGAAAGATGTCTCAGCATAATTGGCAAATCAACTATCCCAAGCATTTCCTCTTCACATATATTCATCATATATTCAATTGTATGTTTTAATTCGCGAACATTTCCAGGCCATTGATATTCTTGGAAAAATAATTGGAGGTCTTGATCAACCCCTTGGATATTTTTGTTTAATTTCTTGTTGTATTCAACAATGAAAAAATCGGTTAAAAACAGGATATCCTCTTTGCGTTCACGAAGAGGCAGCAATGAAAAGGTAAAGACATTTAACCGATAATAGAGGTCGGAACGCAGCATTTCCAGCTGCAGGGCCTTATTAGGATGAACATTCACTGCAGCAATGACACGAACATTGACCAATATGTTTTCCGAGCTTCCTACTCTTCTGACCATGCCATCCTCTAACACCCGTAAAAGCTTCGCCTGCAGTTCAATTGGCATTGTATGTAATTCATCTAAAAACAGCGTTCCCCCGTCAGCAAGCTCAAACAAACCTTTTCTGTCAACCGCCCCAGTATAGCTTCCTTTCGCTGTGCCAAACAAAATGCTTTCAAGCAGCGATTCCGGTATGGCTGCACAGTTTTGCGCAATAAATGCACCATTGCTGCGGCGTGATTCATCATGAATTCCTTGAACCAATAGTTCCTTTCCCGTTCCGGACTCTCCATATACAAGAATCGGAGAATCCGATTTTGCCAGCTTTTTTGCTTCTTCTTTCATGCTAATAAAGGTTGAATTAATGGTTTTCAAGTCATTTAATGTATATTTCACCTGTTTGGGCAGCTTTTTCTTTTTCCCCTTATTGAACCCCTTTTGCAAGTCCAGCAGCCTTTCCGATAACAGCTTCATCCTTGAGTAGTCCTTGGCAATTTCCACTGCCCCAATAATTTCCTCACCAAGGAAAATCGGCAAGGTGGTATTAATGGTATCAATTCTAGCCCCATGCAAATTAACATAAACCTGCGTTTGGTTATAGATGGGCTTAGCCGTTTTCATCACCTTTAGCAATGTGCTGGATTCCTCCGTTAACGACGGAAATGCTTCAAATAAATGCTTGCCTAGCACTTCTTTAACTTCCACACCGTCGTGCCTTGCTGCCACCTCATTGTAGAAGATCGTTTTCCCGGACGTATTCACCACATGAATTCCCTCATCAATACTTTTAAGAATGGCCCCCAGTACTTCCTTCGTTAAGGCGGTAAGCTGCCCCATATGATTCACCTGCCTTTCTTAATGTGAAAAGGTGCCGAAAAATTGTCAGGTAAAGCCGAAATCTCAGCAGCTTGCCAAATCCTTTACCCACATGTTCATATTTTCAAGCTTGTCGTAGATATAGACATTATTCATTAACCTTCCCCGATAGGAATAACCAAGCTGATATAAAGCGGCATTCATTCCGAACGAGAGGGCCCTGGCAATACTATAGGCACAAAAGATTCCCTGACTTTTGAGCTCTAGCTCCAATTCTTGAAGGAGCAGCTTCATTAAGCCATATTTCCGATGTTCCTTTAGTGTCGCACAGTCGGTTAATTCGGCATTTTTATAGAACGTATTCATTTCGGCTGATGCCGCACTGACTATATTGTCTTGAAACAAAAAGCCATAATAGATGGTGCCTTCCTGCATCGTCTTTTTTATATACTCAGGATCGTGGAGAGGTGTGGGATAAATCTGAAATACCTGTTGATATAGGGCTGAGAGCTTTTCGGCACAAGTTTCATCCGCCTTTTTTAATTGATAGTCATGGGGAGAATAAGTTTTTTGGGCAGCTGTATCCAATTGATAAATTGAATGAATGATTCCATCTTCGGTAATCCAATGATCATTTTGCTTCCGGTCCGGTGTGTAAAACTTTGAATATAAATAGGCATCGGAACCATGAAAATAGCGGTCGATAACTGCCTCTGGCTGAAGGCCAAATTGAAACAACCTAAGGGAATCTTCCATTCGTCCTTTGAAAATTAATTTTTCTGCCTTCTCCTTGTGAACCAGGACTTCAGCCTGATCCAGAATTTTCATTAGGTTCCCTCGATAGTCATCAATTCGGATTCTTTTATTAAAAGGGTCTAAACAAGCCTCCAGATAAAAACTTTCAGTTTCTATTACACTTGTAATCGGTAATTGCGGCATCCTTTCACTCCTTTTTGTACAAATGGCTTTCTAAGAAAAATGTCTGGCCAAGTTTGCAGCCAGACATTTCGTTGAACTTGGTTCATATACCACTATTTCTCTTTCGGCAGGTACTTTTCCTTCTGATTAATTAAAAATACTATTCTGCTGCTCCACACCATTTTAATAGTGTCAGAGCGATAATTTCGCTGGCGGCAAACATTTCATCGAGAATGATAAATTCGTTGGCGTCATGGGCAATTTCTGTGGTTCCTGGCCCGAAAACAATTACTGGAGTACTGCCGACGTTGGATAGGATCCCCCCGTCTGTTCCCCACGGACTGGCTTCGATGATTGGGGGTTCACCCTTGATCTCTGCGAAACTATCGGTAAGCTGACCCATTAACGGGTGATCACTTACCAGGCTTCCAGGCAGCCACTGGGCACCAAACCATTCAAGCTTAACTGGATTGGCTTCAAACCATTCATCAACGTCCTTCAACTCATGGAGACACCGCTCCATTTCTGCTTGTGCGGCTCTGATGGTTTCTTCCGGTGCCACTCCCATTCGCCCTTCGATAACCGCGGTGTCAGGCACTGAGGATGGCCATTGCCCGCTTATAATTTTGCCAATATTTATTGGAATTGGGATCGCGATTTTCTCATATAGCGGATCAGTGATGGCCTCATTTCTATCTTTCTCCAACTTTTGTAAACTTTGAATAACTGTCATGGATTTCTCAATCGCGCTGACCCCTTCATATCTAGTACCGCCATGTGCTGCCTTTCCGTATACAGTAAGGCGAAACCACATTGAGCCCTGCTGCTTAGGGAAAATTTTCATATTGGTTGGTTCAGGAATAATCGCACCATCTGCCTGATAACCTCTCAGGACAGCTGCGAGCGTGCCGGCACCCCCACTTTCTTCCTCAATCACACTTTGAAAAATAACATCGCCTTTCAGCTTGATTCCTGAAGCGATGATTGACTCCATTGCCATTAACAGTGCCACGGTCCCGCCCTTCATGTCTGTTGCACCTCTGCCGTATAGCTTACCGCATTCGATATGTCCGCTAAAAGGAGCCTTCTCCCAGCTCGCTTGGTCACCAACAGGTACGACATCAATGTGACCGTTTAAAATAATCGATTTCCCGCCGCCGGTTCCTTTTAATACTGCCACTAAATTGGGATTGCCGTCAAAACTTTGCCGGTCGCAGCAAAAGGCAGGATGATTAACAAGTTCTTTCCGATGGAGCTCCCATATGTCAACGGACAATCCAAGCTGACGACATTTTTCAATCAGAATGGCCTGAGCACTGCTTTCCCGTCCTCTTGTACTATCTTCCCGAACAAGCAATTGCAGGAGCCTGGCCCCTCGCGCACGGTTTTCCATCAACCAGCTTCTTACTTTACTTTCATGATTTTTCAAAAAACACCCCTCCTCCAATAGATGGCAAACATTAATAGGGAATTTGTCTTATACTTTTACTGATTGTAAATTCGCATTCTGTTTTATTGGCAATGTCCACTGCATTAAAAGGGGAAAACATTTCTGTCAGTACTAGCCCTTCCTGCGTTACTTGAAAGACGGCCAATTCTGTTATGATGAGATTGACACAGGATTTTGAAGTTAATGGCAAGGTACATTCTCGGAGGATTTTTGGATTTCCATTTTTGTCGCAATGATTCATCAAGACGATGACCTTTTTGGCTTTTTGGGCAAGTTCCATTGCTCCACCCATTCCAGGGACCTTCTTCCCAGGAACAATCCAATTTGCCAAATCCCCCCGCTCGCTGACCTGGAGCGAGCCCAGAATGGTGATATCGACTCTCCCTTTACGAATCATCGCAAACGAAACGGCACTGTCACAATAAGATCCACCGGTATTTAAGGTAACCGGAAATCCACCTGCATTACAGAGGTTTTCATCCTCTTCCCCCTTAGCCGGACTCGGTCCCATACCGGTTATCCCATTCTCTGCATGAAACATGACCATGGAATCATCGGGTAAATGATTTGGAACAAGTGAGGGAATGCCAATCCCCAGGTTGACAATCATACCCGGTAATATTTCTTCTGCCGCCCTTCGTGCCAGCCTGTTTCTAACGTCTACTCCCATGCCCATTTCCAATTCACTCCCCTAGATGGAATGACATAATCAACGAAAACACCTGGTGTGACGATTTCCTCCGGATCCAAACTGCCAAGCGGAACAATTTCTTCTACTTCCGCAATTGTGATGCCCCCGGCCATGGCAACCAGTGGATTGGTATTGCGGGCACTTTTGTCGTAAATCAAATTGCCAAATTCGTCGGCTTTCTTGGCAAAAACAATGGACACGTCAGCGGTTAGAGCTGTTTCAACAAGATAATTTCTGCCATTTAAGCAATAAAGGGGCTTGTTTTTCGTTACGATTTCATTATCCATGCCAATATCCGATAATATTGCCGGAAGTCCAACCCCACCCGCGCGGATTCGTTCAGCAAGTATTCCCTGTGGCGAAAACTCCACTTCGAGAGTTCCTTCATGCATGAACTGGCCGGCAAACGGATTTGAGCCAATATGGGAGGCTATTACTTTTGCAGCCCGCCCTTGACTGACCAACTTCCCGATGCCAATGTGCGGAAACCCTGTGTCATTGCCAATTAGGTTCAGATTTCGCACTCCTTTTTCGAGGATTCCGTCAATGAGATCTGGTGGTGTGCCGACACCGCCAAAGCCGCCAAACATCAGGGTCATTCCATCATAGAAAAACTCCATAACCTTATATAACGTGGTTATTTTCCCAAACCGATTTTCCATTTTATCACCAGCCATTACTCATTATTGATTTGCTTTGAAAATGCGGCAAACGTTTCTGTCAACAACTCTATTAATTCATCCATCTCAGACTCTGAGATGGTTAGCGGAGGAGAAATAATAATGGCATCCCCGTTTACACCATCAATCCCTGCCCCTGCCGGGTAAACAATCAGGCCTTTATCTTTCGCCAATTCCACCATCTTTTGGGTAATTAACGCTTTGCGCGGGAATGGCTTTTTCGTTTGGCGATCCAGGACAAATTCCATTCCGAGGAGCAGCCCCTTTCCACGAACATCACCAATGAACGGAAACTGAACCATTAGTTGCTCGAACCTTGCGCGTAAGTAATTTCCCTTCTTTTCTACTACACTCATAAGCTTATGTTTTTCGAGGTATTCCATAACTGCAAGTGAGACCGCGCAGGATTGGGGATTTGCACTTAACGTATGACCGCTCATGACAGATTTGGTTCCTGAGAGGATCGGTTTCATTACTTTTTCACTTGCGACAGCAGCGGCAATCGGTGCATAGCCTGCCCCCATGCCCTTACCGAGCGTGACAATATCCGGAACCACCCCCCAATGCTCACAGGCAAGCATTGTTCCGGTCCGGCCGGACCCAGTCATTACCTCGTCGGCAATAAAGAGGATGTCATACTTATCACAGATTGATTTAATCACTTTAAAATAATCTTTGGGCGGGGTAATCGCAGCACCCGCTGCGCCTATTACCGGTTCTGCAATAAAGGCAGCAATTTTATCTGCACCAATCCGATTAATCGCTGTTTCTAATTCCCTAGCACATAAATAGTCACAGGATGGTGCCTCAAGATTGTAAGGGCATCGGTAGCAATAGGGCGGATGGATGACAGGAAAATCCTCCAAGAGCGGGATAAATCTTGCCCTTCTGCCAGTATGGCCCGACATTGATAGTGCCCCCAATGTAATCCCGTGATAACTTACCCACCTGGACAACACCTTTGTTTTTGTTTGGATTCCTTGTTCCTGCCAGTATTGTATCGCCATTTTCATTGCTGTTTCCGTTGCCTCGGAACCGCTGTTGACGAAAAAGCTCCAATTAAGATCTCCAGGGGCGAGGGATGCAATTTTTTCAGCCAATTTCTCCGCTGCTTCACTAGTAAATTGTGAGCGATAAACGAATGAAACCTTTTTCGCCTGTTCATTCATCGCATCAATAATCTCAGGCACTCCGTGTCCAATATTGGCTGTAACGGCTCCGGAAGCGGCATCCAAATATTTTTTTCCATCTTTATCGTATAAATAGACCCCTTTCCCATATTCAATAACAGGGTACGATTCATCAAGCATTGGTTTGATTAAATACGATTGATTCACCCCAGGTCCACTTCCTTTTTTAAAGTCCAGAATTCCTTATAGAAATTGTATGTTAGTTCTTGTTGTTTCTTTCATTGAATTAACCCTATCAATCTACAAAAAAACAGACCAGCATACTTGTGACTGCAGGTCGATAAATTCTTTATTTTACCTTCCCTTTCTAAACCAACCTTTTACTTTTTTTACGGCTTAATATAGAATAGCAGTTAGATTAATAAAGGACTGAATGAGATGGACTCCATAAATCAATTGAAATCAAAATCAAAGGAAATATCCACGTTCCAATTAATATTTATTTTTTATCTATCGGCCCTCTTCATTTCCACACTACTGTTAATGATTCCTATCGCCCATAAGCCGAATGTGAAGCTCAGCTTTATTGATGCTCTATTTACTGCGGCAAGCGCAATCAGCGTCACAGGGCTAAGTGTCATGTCGATTAAAGATACCTTTAATAACTTTGGGATATTTCTTCTTTGCGTCATCCTGCAATTGGGTGGGCTGGGAGTCATGTCATTAAGCACCTTTCTCTGGGTGATGGTCGGGAAAAAGGTCGGCCTAAAAGAGAGGCAGCTAATTATGATTGACCATAATCAGTCAAATCTTTCTGGTCTCGTTCAGTTGGCAAAGCGGATTTTTATCATTATTATTTCGTTTGAAGTTATTGGCGGAATCATATTAGGACTTCATTTTCTAAAGTATTACGACAGCTTCTTGACAGCCTTTAAGCATGGATTTTTTGCTTCAATAAGTGCCACTACAAATGCCGGATTTGATATTACCGGTGAATCACTTGTCCCATTCGAGAATGACTATATTGTCCAATTCATGATTATGTCGTTGATTATTATTGGGGCCATCGGATTTCCGGTCATTGTGGAAGTATACGAATACTTTCTCACTTTAAAGAATAAGAAAAAGTTTCATTTCACTCTGTTTACTAAACTGACTACGCTAACCTTCGTCATTCTTACCGTTTTAGGAGCATTATTCATTTATTTGTTGGATATCAATCACTTTTTCGCCGATAAGAATTGGCATGAATCGTTTTTTTATGCTTTTTTCCATTCGGTCACAACCAAAAGTGCCGGACTGGCGACAACTGATATGAACGAATTTACGCCAAGTAATCAGTTATTCATGTCGATGTTAATGTTTATTGGCGGTTCTCCGAGCAGTGCCAGCGGTGGAATTCGCACGACCACATTTGCCATTATTATTTTGACAATTTTCTTTTACGCTCAGGGAAAAGGCTCGATAAAAGTTTTCAAACGGGAACTAAATCAGGATGATGTGTTAAAGTCATTCATCGTACTGACTACTGCAATGATTTTGTGTCTATTTTCGATTGTGATTCTGTCGATTACAGAACAAGGGACAATTATTGAGGTCATCTTCGAGGTATCCTCCGCTTTCGGAACAAACGGTTTATCGCTTGGTTTGACGCCTAGATTAACAACCTTTGGGAAGATCCTGCTTATCATCTTAATGTTTATCGGCCGGGTAGGAATTGTAACATGCCTGCTGATGATGCGGGGCAAAGGCAGAAAAGAAACTTTTCATTATCCTAAGGAAAAAGTCATTATCGGATAAGATTAAGAAAAAACGGCCGACTCCCAGAGTCAGCCGTTTTCTATTTTTAATAGGCCCAGCTTGCACCGATGATGATCAAGAGAATGAACAAGACAACGATTAACGCAAACCCGCCAAATCCAAATCCAACTCCAAAGCCGCCGTACCCGTAACCTCCATGGCAGCAGCCGTCATAACCATATCCTCCATACATTTGCAGTCACTCCTCCTTTGTTTCTGTTCATGGTTACTTTATGTAGTAGGTACTTGACCTGTATGTGCAAACGCCTATATTATGAAAGACAATGATAAAAACTGGCGGTGAAGAAAAATGAAATCAATCATTAAAAGCTTTATTAACGGGATTCTGACGATTGTCCCGATTATTCTGGTTATCTACGTTATTTATAAAACTTTTTTATTTTTAGACGGTATATTAGGCGACACATTGAGGCCTTATTTAAGGGAAGATTACATTCCCGGAATTGGCCTATTAACCACCATCGTTTTAATTACCCTATTAGGCTGGCTGTCTACTAAATACCTGACAGGGAAAATCATTAAACTGATTGACAGGCTGCTCGAAAAAATACCGGTTGTCAAAACGATTTATTCTGTCATAAAAGACACAATCCAATCCTTTCTCGGTGAAAAGAAATCCTTTTCGAAGGTGGCATTAGTGATAATTCCGGGGACTGACATGCGAAGTCTCGGCTTCATTACGTCTGAGGGGCTGGAGGAATTCTACAGTCCATTAAGAGATTATGTTGCCGTTTATTTTCCGCAAACGTTTCAGGTGGCCGGATTCACCTTCCTTATTCCGAAGGAGCAGGTAGAAGTGATCGATGTAAAGCCGGAAGATGCGATGAAATTCATCTTGTCGGGCGGGATGACGTCGGGTGGGAAACAGAAGGAAAAAAGTTAAAGCCGCAACTGTGCGGCTTTTTATTTTTGGTTAAATAGTTTTACATATTCCCCATAGCCTTCTTTCTCAAGGTCTTCCTTGGGGATGAACTTTAAGGCTGCGGAGTTGATACAGTAGCGCAGTCCGGTTGGTTCGGGGCCGTCATCAAAAACGTGGCCCAAATGAGAATCAGCAGAATTGCTTCTCACTTCAGTGCGGACCATGAAATGGCTGTAATCAGCTTTCTCCAAAATCTCCGAGTCTTCAATTGGCTTTGTAAAGCTTGGCCAGCCACAGCCAGCGTCAAACTTATCAAGTGAACTGAACAATGGCTTACCGGAGACTATGTCAACGTAGATGCCATCACGAGTCTCATTCCAATATTCATTGCGGAACGGCGGTTCAGTGCCATTATTTTGCGTAACTTCAAATTGCATCGGTGTCAATTCTTTTTTCAATTTATCTACATCTTTCATTATTCCTGCTCCCTCCAGTGCTTTTGAATAAACCCTGCACGCCCCGAACCAATTTGATACCTCTCGTAATGCGCAGGATTTTTCTTATAGTAATGCTGATGATACTCTTCTGCACGATAAAAGGTTTGGGCAGGCAAAATTGGCGTCACAATCGGTTTATTAAACTTGCCGCTCACCTCAAGGTTCTCTTTGGATTCCTCCGCCAGCCTTTTTTGCTCTTCATTATGATAAAAAATAGCGGTTTGATAGGATTGGCCTCTATCATAAAATTGGCCGCCCGGGTCTGTCGGATCAATTTGCTGCCAAAACAATTCAAGCAGCTTCTCATAAGGAAACACGTCTGGGTCGAAGGTAATTTGGACGGCTTCATAATGCCCAGTTGTGTCAGTGCAAACCTGCTGATAGGTCGGATTCTCTACTGTTCCGCCAGTGTAGCCGGAGACAACACTGATAATTCCAGGCTGTTCATCAAACGGCTTCACCATGCACCAGAAACATCCACCGGCAAACGTCGCCTGTTGGATTGATTTTTCCACATTTCCACCCCGCAAATATTAGAATTACATATATTAAAGTATACAAAATGAAATCAGAAAAAGAAAATTTACAGTTTGGGGTACAGAAAACCGAACCAGTTTTTTCTGATTCGGCATGGCTAAATTATCTTACTTTTTTTGCCTTACTTGCTTCGTGATATTCTTCCAGTGCCGCTTCTCTTCCGCTTGGGCTCGTTTATCAGCCTTTCTTTCTAAATAAGCCAGTTCCTTCTGAAGCTTGTGGTAGCTGACTAGCCTTTCACGCGAAATCTGTCCTGCTTCGATTGCCCCTAAAATAGCACAACCCGGTTCATCCGTATGCCCACAGTCGCGAAATTTGCAGGCAGTTGCCAGTTCTTCAATTTCAGAAAAAGTTTCCATCAGCCCATCCGGACTTTCCCATAACTGCAGTTCACGCATTCCCGGCGTGTCAATCAAGATACTGCCGTTAGGCAGCAAAATCATTTCCCTATGGGTTGTCGTATGCCGGCCTTTATCATCAGACTGGCGAATATCCTGTACCAGTTGCTTTTCTTCACCAAGTAATGCATTCGTTAAAGTCGATTTCCCAACCCCTGAAGAGCCTAGTAAGGCAACCGTTTTACCAGGCTGCAAATATTCTTCTAGCTGTTCGAGCCCTTCGTCAAGTGCAGCGCTTATTGGTATTATAGGCACACCACCAAAGGTTATAGTTTCTACCTCTGATATTTTTTCCAGTACATTCGGGCATAAGTCAGCCTTACTTAAAACAATGACGGGGTTCGCACCGCTCTCCCATGCCAATAGGAGATACCGCTCAATCCGCCGCATATTTAAATCCTCATTTAACGAGTTGACCAAAAAGACAGTGTCGACGTTAGCGGCGACGATTTGTTCTTCCGTCGTATTTCCCGCCATTTTTCTTGAAAACTTACTTTTTCTTGGCAGTACCGCCGTAATGGTGCCTTTCCCCTCAGGAATCCTTGGCTTTACCACCACCCAATCACCCACGGCTGGGTAATCCTCCCTGCTTTCCGCTTGGAAGCTGAATTTTCCAGACACCTCCGCCAGCAATTCCCCATGTTCCGTCCATAACCGGTACATTCGTTTATGCTCCAATGCCACTCTGCCAATAATCATGCTCTCTTCAGTTCTGACTGTTTCAAAATCAGTTTTAATAGTATTAGTTAATCCAAATGTTAATAAATTCAAGGTTTATTCCTCCAGCAATTTTTTTCAAAATAAAAAACCGTAGGCAGACACAGCCCATGGTTCCATTGATTGCATAAAGGAATAAATGGCCAAAACTCCCCCTAAGCGGAGCCAAGGTGGGCTGTGCAAACAGTATTGAAATTGTAAACAATTGACTTCTTTTCAATTAACATGGCACTTCACCCACTTTCAACCAGATTTGTTATTATTATATGATGCCAAATCGGAAATGTAAACATTAAGTTTGGTAAAATTGACCTAATCTACAGGAACGAGTATCGTCATTCCAATCTGATCCTTTTTTAGATCAAATTTGTCCACTTTGACTTTCATATCGCTTTTCAGCTTTAGCTGCCCCATATGAACATAGATTTGTTTATCATTTGGCATAATGTCAACGCCGTTTGGAAGCTTGTAATTTTCACCAATGAAATTTAAAACATAGGAGATTGGCAGAGGCAGGCTTCCGATTGACATCGATTTCTGCTTTAATACCAAGTCTCCATTTTTAAGAGCTTCTGGTTCAAACGTTAACTTAAGATTTACTTCCTCGCTAAATACCGGAATTTTCCCGTACAACTCCACTTCGTCTCCCAGAACAACTCGGTATTTGATTGGGGTATCACTTGTTTCCTCCTGCAAATAATGATTAATCAGCCGATTTAAATCATACTTATTGGAGTTCACATGGAAGGAGACATATTCACCTGTAGGTAGTTTGGTTTTTTCACTCTGTTTATCATTGCCTGGAGTCAATACCATGGAAAAAATAATAATGACTCCCAACAAGTTGATTCCAAGTAATATCAGGAATCCAAGTTTCCATTTATTTTTCATTAACACTAATTCTCCTCTGTACTGACCATAAATGCCTTTTTATCCAGATCAGGCAATACTTGCTCATCCATTGTCTCATTCAAACGCTGGGCAATGTATTCATAGCCTTTATCATTCGGATGAAAATTATCGGTAAACAAGAGCTCTTCATCATGGTTCAGAAATAAATCTTCGATACCAACAAAATAGGCATTGGGATAATTGTTGACTACAGATTGACCGGCTTTATTCCATTGTGTCACGATTTCATCCATCTCTTTAATATTGGAGAACCATTGTGAGAATGGATTGTACAGTCCAACCAAAACAATAGAGGCATCAGGATTTTCACGGACAATGGTGTCAAAAATCTCTGTCAGGTTTTTTCGA
Organism: Neobacillus sp. B24; assembly: GCF_055381825.1. Taxonomy (NCBI): domain Bacteria; kingdom Bacillati; phylum Bacillota; class Bacilli; order Caryophanales; family Bacillaceae; genus Neobacillus; species Neobacillus sp. B24. The sequence goes on from NZ_AP035777.1 coordinate 3,740,033, forward strand.
TAAATCTCCTTTTCCTCCATAAACACAGAGTACTCGAGATTTACAATATTATCTTTCACAACCTTCATGATATCGTTACCGCCAATGGTGACAACCATCAGATCCGTTTGTTTCAGCAACGTCTTCATCTCTTGTGTTTGCAGCCGCTTCAGTAATTGCGTGGTACGATTGCCTTTCACACCATAGTTGTAGTAATCAACTTCTTTTATTCCCTTCTCTTGTTCGAGCATTGTTTTTAAATACGGCAGATATCCACCGTGACCTGTACTGTCACCTACACCTTGAGTCAGAGAATCACCCGCGGCCAAAACAGTTAATTTTCGGGGGATAAAATCTGCAGGAACAGGTTCTAAAACAGGTACGGCTGCGCTCTTCACCTGATGTAATGCCCAAGAGTCAGGTTCACTGCAGGAACCCAAGAAAACTGTCGAGAGAATTAGAAGGGGGATTAACTTCTTCATTCAACTTCACCTGCCTTCTAAACTATTTTTATTATAACATGATGAGTGCCATTCAAAAAAATCTATACTATATCCTATTCTTTGCAAAAAAAATAGACCCGATAAAGGTCTATTGTAGTGCTTTAATATCATGAATGATTTCATCATAAGGAACATTCTTAAACAAATTATAGGTTTTTTTGATGTTTCCATCTTTGTCTACAAGGTAAACATAGGTTTGATGAATAACTTGGCTTTCGTTTTCCGGCTTTTTAACAATTGTTTTAAAATTTTCCCTAGCATAACCTTCAATGAATTCTTGAGAGTATCCGGTTAGAAACGACCAATTTGAAAAATCAGCACCAAAATTACTGGCGTATTCTTTTAGACGCTCCGGAGTATCAACAGTCGGATCGACACTAAATGAGACAAATTCGACATTTTCTAGTTTCTCATCTTCAACCATTTTCTGTAACTTTGCCATATTGGCCGTCATCGGCGGACAAACATCAGCACAGCTCGTAAAGATAAAATCCGAGATCCAAATCTTGCCTTTAAGGTCCTTTAACTCTAATGATTTATTATCCTGGGTTGTCGTTGAAAAATCCTTCACCGGCCAATTAACCGCATTCTGAATTTCCTTTTGCCCACACCCCGCCACTAATAAAGCAGAAAATACAAATAAAATTACTGCAAGTCTACGCTTCACAAAATCACCCTTTGACCACATACTTATCCACATTCGACTATAGTGTAACAAAGTTTCGACAGGGATGAAAGAAATAAACCATATTGAATGGGAGAATTAAAATATTTCATGTACCCGAAATATATGATATTATGAATGAAGGTTCACTCATTTAAGGAAAAATTATAATCTTTAAAATTTGGGACTTTTACGGATATTATGTGAGGTGAATACGATGGAAAGATTGGGACCAATACTGATTGTAGAAGGACCAAATAACAGCAAGGTGCCCTATTCCCGCAGCTTATACATTGACTGTAACGAAAAGGTACTGATTGATACTGGCGCAGAGCCTAATGCGCTATTGGATATTGACCACGAATATGGGGTTGAATTAATTATTAATACCCATTACCACCCTGATCACACAAGAAGTAACCATCTATTTAAGGATACGACAAAGCTCATCAATCCGATTGAATTTGAAACTGCCCGGACGGTAGAAGGTGTTGCCAGGGCAAATGGAGTTTATCAAGAATGGGGCCAACGTGGTGTGGAGGTATGGAAAAACTCGCTCCCACAGGAATGGGTGAAAAATCTTGGCGAAATCTCTGGTTCCTACCAATATGAATCGGAATATTCCTTTGGTGATGTGAAAGTTGTGTTTTTACATACACCAGGGCACACTGCCGGCCTTTCCTGTCCCTATTTTCCTGAATTAGGTGTCGTATTTGCCGGGGATTATGATATGTCCTCGTTTGGTCCGTGGTATAACGGAACCGATGGCAACATTGACGACTTCATTGCCTCGGGGAAACGGCTATTAAGCCTTGATGCTGATACTTATATTACCGGCCATCAAAAGGGAATCTTCTCCAAGCAGGAGTTTCGCGATTCAATGGAAAAATTTTTGGCGATCATCGACAGACGGGATCAAATCATTGACAGTTACGCCCGCCAAGGTTTGAATTTTGAAGAACTTACGAAAATCGGGATCTTCTATCCAATATCCGCCTTAGAGAATCCGATTATGACCACCTGGGAACGAAGCGGAATTCGCAAGCATTTACACCGCCTGGGATATATCATTTCCCAATCAACCCATGAACTTGTAAAAGCAAATTAGGATGGGGCCTCCCATCCTATTAACTAATCAAAATAATACATTAACGCCAGTGCGCCCGGTCCTGTATGCGTACTGACGGTTGGACCCGTGTAATCAATTTCCACATCCTGAAACCCTGTTATTTCAAAAATACTATTTTTTATTCTCTGAGAGAGTTCCTGTGCCTCGGCATGAGCAATCCCTACGCCACGGACGGTCTTCCCTTTCACATCCTCAGCAAACTGCTTAGCCATAAATTTCACAACTTGAGAATGGCTCCGTACCTTTGCTACTGGATTATATTCCGCTCCCTCCAATGAGGCGATTGGTTTGATATTTAGCAATGATCCGATGAATGCCTTGCCTTTCCCGATCCTGCCGCCTTTAACCATATTCTCCAACGTATCTACCATAATATAAAGTTTTGTATGGTCCCGGACTGTTTCAAGACGATCAAGAATTTCTGCCATATTTTTGCCCTGATTCGCCATTTCAGCGGCCTCTTTTACCTGGAAAGCAAGTGCTTTTGATATAAACTTAGAATCAAGCACCGTTACTTTTGTATCGGTCATTTGGGCAGCACTTTCTGCCGAGCGAACCGTACCACTCATCTTTCCAGTCATATGTATTGATAGGACCTCATAGCCTTCTTGTCCAAGTTGGTCATACACTTCAAGGAATGCTCCTGCTGAAGGTTGAGAGCTCTTCGGCAACTCCTTGGAATTCTCCATCATTTCAATAAATTCAACCGGCTCCAAATTAACCCGATCGAAATAGGTTTCACCATTTATTGTGATTGCTAAGGGGACCACGACAATTCCTAGTTGCTCTATCATTTCTTGTGGCATATCCATCGTTGAATCGGTTACAATTTTAATCTTGCTCATTAGTTCACATCCTCAAACTTACTGCTTTAATTATACAGGTTTCATCCTTTGAATGGAACAATTCATTATTTTAAAATATAAAGAGCACAGACTCGGGCTGTGCTCGCATTACATGTTGGTTGTTACAAGTTTAATAATGAAATTACTAATAAAAAATGAAAAGCCCCCATTCTAATATAGAATGAGGACGACTTTTCCTAGCATATTCTCGGGAACATGGTCCCTGTTAATCTTGTTAATAGTCGTTTGGAGCCCAGCGGGGTTTCCAGCAATAATTGTCCTTTCTGTTTTCCAACAATAGAACCAATGATTACTGCGTCTCTTCCTTCGGGAAATTTTCGTAAAATATCTATCACTTTCTCTTTTTCTCGTTGTGCAACTACAATGATTGCTTTACCTTCATTAGCAAGATAAAGTGGATCAAATCCTAACAGGTCACAAACACCATGTACCACTTCCCTAACTGGAAGATCCGTTTCATTAATTTTCATCGTTAGCTTAAAGTCTTCGGCTATTTCAACAAGTGTTGTAGCCAGCCCACCCCGTGTCGGATCGCGCATAATACGGACACCGTCTGTTTGCTTAAGAACTTCCCAGAGCATTCCATTAAGTGAAGCACAATCACTATTTATTGGTACAGATATGCCGAGGTCGCCGCGAGCACCCAGCACTGCAACACCATGATCGCCGATGGTCCCGGTTACCAATATGGCATCCCCCTCTTCAAATTCCAAGCTGCAGCCGATGCCAGGTTCATAGATTCCGATTCCAGTAGTATTAATATACACCCCATCAGCACTGCCCCGCTCAACTACCTTGGTATCTCCTGCGATAATGGTTACACCTGTTTTTCGTGCTTCTGCTGCCATATCGGTTACGATTCTTTTTAAATCAGAAATTGAGAAGCCTTCTTCAATCACAAAGCCGCAGGTTAAGTAGATGGGTTTTGCCCCACTGACTACTAGATCATTTACCGTTCCGGCAACAGCCAATTTTCCAATTGAACCGCCGGGGAAGAAGATGGGTTTTATCACAAATGAGTCAGTACTTACGGCAATTTTGCTGCTAAAAATATTGATTGATGCCGCATCAAATAATGCTGCCTGACCGTCACCAAAAGTATCTATGAATATATCCCGAATTAACCGATGACTTAATTCTCCGCCATCTCCGTGTGCCAAGTTGATAAATTTATCCATCAAAAGCTCTCCCTCATGTATTGATAATAAGCGGCACAGCTTCCTTCTGCTGAAACCATGCACGGGCCAATCGGATTCATCGGGTGGCATGCTTTACCGAACAATGGACAATTTGTCGGCAAAATTAAGCCGCGGATGACTTCCCCGCAGCGGCACTTTGTTTTCCGGGGTTCTCCCACTTCAACATGAAACTTCTTTTTCGCATTATAGAGGTTATATTCCGGTTTTAAATCGAGACCACTCTTCGGAATTACGCCAATTCCTCGCCAAGCCTCGTCGGTCAGTGTTAAATATTTTTCCATCCACTGATGGATAACCTGATTGCCCGTTTTGCTGACAACGGCAGGATGGTTGTTTTTAATCGCCATTCTTCCGGATAAAGCCAAGTCAATTAACTTATAAATACCAGATAATAATTCTGCTGGCTCAAATCCGGTAATGACACCAGAAATACTGTATTCATCAACTAAATATTGATAAGAATCCTCCCCCAATACAATCGACACATGGCCAGGGAGCAGGAATCCGTCCAAATTCACTTCCCCTGCTTCCAACAGATAGCGAAGCACGGGTTCTACCAGTTTTGTTGTCATCCATATAGAGAAGTTTCCGATGCCGCGTCGTTCCGCCTCACCGACCATTAAGGTCAGGATAGGGATGGTGGTTTCAAAGCCGACTCCTAGAAAAATTACCTCTTTATCAGGATTTTCCTCAGCAACTTTTACCGCATCTACAGGTGAATATAAAAACCGAATATCCTTTCCGGCAATCTTTGCATCCAGCAGTGTTTTAGCCGACCCGGGCACCCGCATCATATCGCCAAACGTACAAATAATCCTATTCTCACCTTCGGCAAGAGCAATCATCGCATCTATCGAGCGTTGGTCAGTAACGCAAACAGGACAGCCTGGTCCGGATATCAGATTTACATCTTCTTTTAATAGCTGTTTCACTCCAGTACGAGCGAGTGACATTGTGTGGGAGCCGCAAACTTCCATAAAGGCAGGCTTACGACCAAACTTTCTCTGAAACTCTTTTGCTTTTTCAATTACCTTACTTGCAAGGGATTTACAGAGTTCTGGGTTACTAGACTGTTTCAGAATTTCGAGCATGTACGAGTTTCCTCCATTCCTCCACACTTTGTCTGGCATACATTTCATCGACAATACTCATGGCCTGACCGGCATGGACTATTACATAATCCCCAAGTTCAACTTCTGGAACAAAAATGGTTCCAACTGTTGTTTGTGAACCCATTACATCAACAACAGCGCTGTATTCGTGCTTTTGAATTACTTTTGCGGGTACGCCGACACACATGATTTTTTCACACTCCTTTTCGCTGCCGCAATGGCTAATTGTCCGTAAGATAACCCGCCATCATTGCAAGGAACTTTCTCCGGAACGTATACCCTAAATTCCCGATTCCTTAGCTCCTCACTGATTCGCTTACGTAAATATCGGTTATGGAAGCTGCCACCAGATAGTACAACTGTTTTTTCAAAGGCTGGTTGGTTTACGTGAATTTTCTCCAACGCGAAAACAATCGCTTGAACAACACTTTCATGAAATCTACCGCTAATCGAGGCTGTATCCACACCTGCCAAAACTTCCACGGTTATATCCTTCAGCATTTTTGAAAAATCAATTAATAATACTTCTGCATCTACTAATTCAAATGGATACGGTTCATAAATAATCGACTCATCTATAAGCTCTGACAAATGGATGGCGGCCTCGCCGTCATAACTGGAAATCCTGGTCACACCGCAAATGGCGCTAACTGCATCAAACATCCTGCCGCATGTACCAGCATAAACAGTATTAACATTGTTCTCAATCATTGCTTTTAAAACTGCAATTTCTAATGCTTTCTCTGGAAAAATGGCATTTGCAAGTTGGACACCCTCATCACCGTGATGTGAAATCAACATGGCCGCCGCATTTCGCCATGGCTCACGAATGCATTTTTCAATTCCGGGAAGAGGCGTATAACGCAAATGGGCGACCCGCTCAAACTCCGTTGCATCTCCATGGAAGATTTCAAAGCCCCAGACATTGCCGTCAAGGCCATAACCTGTACCGTCAAGGATAATGCCGTACGCTTTCCCGAGAATGCAATGTTCATCAAGAACGGCAGCCATATGGGCATGATGATGTTGTACTTCTAGGATGTTGGTAAACCCATATTCTTTTACAAGATTTTGTATCTGATAACCCGGATGAGCGTCAATCACTGCAACCGACCGAGGTGTATCAACCCATTTCAGGAGATGTTCTAATTCCTGTCCGTAATGCTCGATAGTTTCTACATTATCTAAATCTCCAATATGCGGCCCCACAAAAACTTGTGAATTCCTGCCAATTGTGAATGTCGTTTTTTGCTGTCCTCCGAACGCCACAATTCCCGAAACATCAACAGTTGTCAAAAATGGGTCGGGAACATAGCCGCGGGATCTTCTTAGGAAATCAAGTTTGCCGTCATTAAGTTGAACGACCGAGTCATCCACAGGATGAAGAATTTCACGGTTATGTACCAGATAATAGTCTGCAATGCCATCCAAGTAATACGCTGCTACCTCATCCTTGTATAAGATCGGCAGTCCGGCTGGGTTGGCACTAGTCATGACTAAACACGGAAGGTCTGGATCGGCAAATAATAAATGATGCAAGGGTGTATACGGGAGCATAACACCGATTGTTTCCATTCCCGGCGCAACGCCTTCTGCCAATCCACAAAATTCTTTTTTCTTCAGTATGACAATCGGGGATTCGGGACTGGCCAATAATTCCTTTTCCTCTTCACTTATTTCGGAAAACCCAAAGGCCGCCGTAATTGATGCTGCCATTACTGCCAGCGGCCGTTTTGGCCGATTTTTCCTAATCCTTAAATCTGCGACAGCGTGTTCATTTCTTGCATCGCAGGCCAGATGATAACCACCAATCCCTTTTATTGCAATAATCTTCCCAGCTTTTAAAAGTTTAATGGCTTCCTTTATCGGAGTCTCCGAATCTAGCTCCTCGCCGCTTCCGTCTAGCAAGCGAACCTTTGGTCCGCATTTTGGACAGGCAATTGGCTGGGCATGGTGCCTTCTGTTTGTCGGGTCTTCATATTCCCTGCGGCAATCATCGCACATCGGAAAGCTTTTCATCGACGTGTAAGGTCTGTCATACGGCAACTCTTCAATAATCGTATAGCGCGGGCCGCATTGCGTGCAGTTGATAAACGGATATTGATAGCGAAAATCGTCCGGGTCATTCATTTCCCGCAAACAATCATCACAAACAGCCGAATCAATCGGAATTACGAGCATTGAGGTACCGCTTCTCTCACTCGCAATAATCGTAAAATCCATTAAATTTTGCATTTCCGTTTCTTCAACCAATATTTGATTAATCTTTGATAGGCGCGGTGCCTTCATCTTTAAATCTTGTAAAAATAATTCAATGGATGTCCAGGAGCCTTCCAAATAGATTTTGACTCCATCCATATTATTTTGTACGGTTCCGTCCAACTGATGAAGGTCGGCAAGCCCAAACACAAATGGGCGAAACCCGACACCCTGTACCCTGCCTGTAACAGTAACCCTTACTGCTGTACGCATTTTACATAGGCTCCTTCAATCCAGGAAAGCCATTCATGCAGTCCTTCTCTGGTTCGCGCCGACACCGGAATTAGCGTTGACTGCGGATTAATCTCCATTAGATCCTGTCTCGCTTCTTCGACATTGAAATCCAAATATGGCAGAAGGTCAATTTTATTTAACAAGACTAATTCTGTTCTCATAAACATTTGCGGATATTTGGGAATCTTATCATTGCCTTCTGGGACACTGAGAACAGACACCTTATGGTTTTGACCAAGATCGTAGCCTGATGGGCAGACCAAGTTGCCGACATTCTCGATAAAAAGAATATCGAAATCATCAAGATCAAATTCTCCCAGTGCTGCAGCGACCATCCGGGCATCAAGGTGGCAGCCGCCATGGGTGTTAATCTGGACCGCTTTTGCGCCCATTGCCCTTATTCGGTCGGCATCCTTTTCCGTAGCCAAATCACCTTCAATGACGGCGATGCGATATTTTCCGGAAAGTTCCCGGACTGTCTCCTCCAATAGTGTCGTCTTTCCAGCACCGGGTGAACTCATCAAATTAATGACTAATGTCTTCGTGTCTTGAAATAGCTCACGATTGAAATCAGCAGCCTTATTATTGTTGGTTAACACATCTGTTCTTAATGTTACCTTCATTTTCAATTACTCCCTTCATATGAAAGAACCTGGAACGTTTCGCCCGCCAGCACCTTGCCAGAGGGGATGTTGCAGCTCGGGCAAAGGGCCATTTTTTGATATGGCCGGTATTCCAGACCGCATAACACACATTTTGCTTTTGCCTCTTCGAATTGAATAACAAGCTCTGCACGTTCTGAGAAAAGTTGAGGGTTTTGGTCGCGAAATATCTCAAACGCCATTCTCAAGGCATCCGGCATCGCATTGGCAATTTCCCCGACCAATAGTTCTATTTTTTCAATTTTAACTATCCCGTTTGCTAAAGCATCCTCTTGCACAAGCTGAATGATATCCCCCATCAATGCCATTTCATGCATGCAATCACCTATTCCCTATTAGCTTAACTTGGTAAACCCTATTAAATATTGATGGTCCTTTACTTTTATCGGCAGGGATTCTAGCTTCAGTTCACCAGTTTTTGTCTTAAAATTGAATTCCTTTTCACAATGAAAACATTTCCCACTTCGGTTTAAAGAGGCCAGGTTTATAATAGTGGAGCAATCAGAACAGACACCGCTCATTACTTGTATAAACGTACCCTGCCGGTAGATAACAATCGGTTTCCCATGGAAGAACTTCATTTCCAGATCAGAATATAGCTCCCCTTCGTTTATGAAAGGTTCCCAGGTAATCCCCAATGCTCTGTCTGCAGCTTCCTCCACCTTTTCCAAATCTTCGGCAATAAACGGTTGATAAACAGATTTAACGGTGGTGAACAGACTGCCGGCCATTTCCTTTAAGAAATCGCCCCGTTTCATGTCGCCTCACTCCAGGATTCCACCTGGCATATAATCGACTTCGCAAGTTCCTCAAGCCTAGCCTGGTTAGTCTCAGTCAATCCAATTCCAAGCTCAAGTGAGGTTGGCTGCATCCCATACATGACAATTTGTTTCGGATAGCGCTCCCGCAACTTTGCAGCAAGCAATACTTCCTGGAACCCCATTTGGTGTACGGACATTTTAATGCCGAAGTAGGCCGGAATTTCATCCCCCTCCAGTTTAATAATCGTTCCGCCCGGTTTCCCAGCATTAATCGCATCAATAATAATGAGATTTTCGGCATCCTCCACTGGACCAAGGAGCTTCATGCCATCAGTAAGTCCTTCAATAAATTCAATATTTTCGTAGTCTTTTAAAGCAGTTTCCAAAATCGGCAGAAGATAGATGCCAACACCTTCATCCGAAAATAATGTGTTGCCAATTCCTAAAATCGTAATTTTATTTGTCTTCATCACCATTCTCCGATCGATTATTTTGAACGCTCATTAAACTTCTCCTACTTTTATGCTATCACTTAGATATGGTTATAACTGTGACTAATTTTTAAATCTTTTTTGCAAAAAATCGAAAAAATTTCACAAATAAAGAAATTGGAGCAGCCTAGCTAATAATCCCTGACAGGAATATTAGCGAAGCGTACTCCAATTACTTTTTAAACACTACTTTGTAGATTTTTCACCAACTGTTTTTTTCGGTTCTGTTTTATAGCCTGTAAACATAGATGAAATGGAACCGCATCGTTCCAAGTAATCATCCCGAAAAGCCAAATAGACATGGAGGACAATAAAGAGAATGAACGCCCACGCTGTCCAATGATGCCACGAGCGGCTTAAATAACTGTCTCCGAAAATATACGGAACCCACGCAAACATCTTACCCCAAATGGTTTCCTTTTGCGGTTCAAAATACATATAGAAACCGGTTAATATCACAATCAATGATCCAAGATAGTTAAAGATCCAGTAACTTAAATAAGCAAGTGGATTATGGCCCACGAAGTGGGGCTTTTTATTAGGCAGGAACAAATAAAACTTAACCGTTTCCCAAGTATCTTTCCAGAATACCCAGCGTAAAGGATTAAATTTTGAAAACTTATTTCCAACAAAGCACCAATACATCCGATAAATAAAGGCGGCAGTAAACACAAACGCGGCAAAGAAGTGAATGTATCTCGTCCAGCCCATCAGGTTAGAATAATAAGCTTCCTCGGGAATACCAGCTCCGGCAAATGGCTTTCCTATATAGATTCCAGTCACAATCAGGATACAGATGCAAACCGCATTCACCCAATGGTAGATTCTTATTGGCAATTCCCACACATAAACTTTTACATCGTTTTCCATAGTTGTATATTTAATTGGCTCTTCCGGGTGGTAGGAATTCTCGCTGTTTAAAACTCTTGGTTTCGGTAAGGTTCCCGGAGGCTGGGTCGGTAATTTAGGCGCACCCATTTGTCTCCCTCCTAACCTAATCGGATTTCGGTCATTTTATTTGTTTCTAAATCTGTTAAATGCACGGCACATGCAAGACATGGGTCGAACGAATGGATGATCCGCATGATTTCAATCGGCTGTTCCTTATCCAGCATCGGTGTCCCTTTCAATGCTGCTTCATAGGCACCAATTTTATTTTTATGATCCCTTGGTGAAGCGTTCCATGTTGTCGGGACAACAGCCTGATAGTTTTTCGTTTTGCCATCTTCAATATCAATCCAGTGCCCAAGCGCTCCCCTTGGCGCTTCCATCCAGCCAACACCTTTGGAACGTTCCGGCCATGTGCTTGGTTCCCATTTGGTTCTATCGAATGTTACCTGGTTGCCGCTCTTGATATTTTTCAATAACGTATCCATATCATTGCGAAGCCATCCCGAAATAAGCACTGTTTCAAGACCACGTGCCACCGTTCTTCCCAGTGCTGATTGCAATGCGGTGATTGGAAGATTCAACTTTTGTAAAGTTTCATCAACGATGCTGACAATCTCTTCTTTTCCTGATGCATAGCCGACAATCATCCTGGCCAATGGACCAGTTTCCATTGGATGCTCCTTCCAGCGCGGCGATTTTAACCAGCTGTATTTCTTGTCAGTATCCAATTGTTTGTACGGTGCTTTTGGTCCAGTATAATTAAATTCTGTCTCGCCGACAAACGGATGTTTCCCTTTACCGCCATCCTTACCGTCATAGGAATACCAGGAATGGTCAATAAATTCCTGGACGTGCTTAGGGTCTTTCAGATCCACATCCAATACCTCATTTAGGTTACCGTTTAAAACAATACCTCTTGGCATACGATATAGCTTAGTATCATAAATATCACCTGTCGAGAAATCACCATAGCAAAGATAATTATTCAAACCGCCGCCATATGTCCAATCCTTATAGTAGGATCCAATAGCGAGTAAATCTGGAATATATACCTGGTTAACGAATTCCCTAGCCTGATCAATAATCTGTGATACATGCATAAGCCGCTCGGCATGAACACCATTGTCGCTATTTATATCAAGTGGTGTTGCCATACCACCTACAACATAGTGTGGATGCGGGTTTTTGCCGCCAAATATAGTATGAATTTTGACAATTTCCTTCTGCCAATCCAATGCCTCTAGATAGTGGGCAACTGCCAGCAAGTTCACTTCCGGCGGCAGCTTGTATGCTTTATGGCCCCAATATCCATTGGCAAATATCCCTAATTGTCCGCTGGCAATCAGCTTCTTCACTTTATTTTGAACATCGTTAAAATAGCCTGGTGATGATTTTGGCCAACTCGAAATGGATTGGGCAATTCTTGATGTTTCGGAAGGGTCCGCCTGTATCGCACTGACAACATCGACCCAGTCCAAGGCATGCAAATGATAAAAGTGAACAACATGATCATGGACAAACAGCGCTTCATTCATAATGTCCCGAATCAAATGGGCATTTCTCGGAATTTTTATTTCAAGCGCATCTTCTACGGCCCGAATCGATGCAAGGGCATGTACCGTTGTACAAACACCACAAATTCGTTGGACATATGCCCAAACGTCCCGAGGATCACGGTCCTTAACAATGAGTTCAAGTCCACGGACTGCTGTTCCGGAGCTATATGCTTCCTTAATGACACCGTTTTCATCTATATCTACTTCAACACGCAAGTGACCTTCAATTCTGGTAATTGGATCTACAACAATACGTTCACTCATTCCTGTTCACCTCTTTTGTCATCGAGCTTCCTCTTCACAACTGTTCCTGCAGCATGAACAGCAACACCGGCAGCTGCCAGGCCGACTACCGCCATCCCAACTGCATCAGGATTCATAGTTGTCTGGGTACCAGGGATTTTCGCCCTTCTTGTGAAGAATGGTCCGTTATCCCAAAAACCCTCTTCCGAACAGCCAATACACGGATTGCCTGACTGAATTGGGTAGCTGACACCGCCGTTCCAGCGCATCTCTGCACATGAGTTGTAAGTGGTTGGTCCCTTACAGCCGACTTTATATAGACAATAGCCCTGCTTTGCTCCCTCATCATCAAAGGATTCAACAAATAATCCAGCATCAAAATAAGCACGGCGATTACATTTGTCATGAATCCGGTGGCGGTAGAAGGCTTTCGGACGGCCAAACTGATCCAATTCCGGCAGTCCTCCAAATGTAATGATGTGGGCAATGACACCCGTCATTACTTCAGCTATTGGCGGACAGCCCGGTACAAGGATGACAGGGATATCTTTTACAAAACTGGTTACTGGCTTCGCGCCAGTTGGATTTGGATGGGCGGCTGCAATGCCTCCCCAGGATGAACAAGATCCATAGGCGACAATGGCCATTGCTCCTGCAGCCATTTCTTCAAATGTTTCTTTTGCTGATTGTCCTCCAACTGTTAGGAAAGCTTCATCATCAGGGATGCTGCCTTCAACAGCTAGGACATACTTACCTTTGTAATCCTTTAATACTTGTTTCATGGATGCTTCTGCCTGATGGCCGGATGCTGCAGAAAGTACCTCAGAATATTCTAGTGATATCATTTCTAGCAGCACACTTTCTGTCTTTGGCTGCGACGAACGAATAAAAGATTCCGAGCAGCCCGTGCAATCCTGGAATTGCAGCCATACTACAGGTACTCTCGATTTTGTTTCCATGGCTTTTACAACGTTTTCGGACTGTGTAAATTCCAATCCAAGTGTAGCTGTAAGTACCGTACACATTTTCAGGAAGTCCCGACGGCTAAAACCATGGTCGATTGCGGCTTCATAAACTGTTTTCTGTCTTTTCATCCGCTACTCCTCCACTTAATTAGAAATAGAAAAAAACTTGATTTCAAGGCAATTGTAGTATATCTTGGGTCTTTCGTCTTAATTTTTCAAAAAAATACACAAATCCTTCTTAACTGTATTGTTATCATATTTTCATTTATAACCATGAAAATATTGGAATATCAAGCACGCCATAAAGTTTTACTATAATAATAATTTGCCGTAATAAAAAGCCTTGAGGAGTCATCCTCAAGGCCTTACATTACACTTCGATTAATTCATTTTCTTGTTCTTTTTTCAATTTTTTCCGGTAAACAAATTTTGATAAGTTTATACTGATTTCATATAAGAGAAGGAGCGGCATTGTGACAACAAAATCAGACATAAAATCTGGCGGTGTAATAACAATGGCGATGATCACCAATACAAAATAAGCGTATTTACGAACCTTTGCCAAAACAAATGGATTTATGATTCCAAGGGATGTCAGAAACATGACCACGACTGGCAATTCAAATAGTACCCCAAATGGCAGGGTCATGTTCAAAATAAAACTGAAATAACGCTCTGCAGTAAAGTTTGTCACAAACATCTCTTGCCCAATATTTATTAAGAACTTAAGGACCATTGGAAAAATGGCAAAATAACCGAAGGCAAGACCTACAATAAATAAGATAAACAAAGCCGGGACGTAGGATAAGGTGATTTTTCTTTCAATCGGCTTTAAAGCAGGTTTGACAAACATCCAGATTTGGAGTGCTAAAACCGGGATTGTTCCCGTAAGCGCCACAACACCTGCAAGCATGAAATAAATCCACATGATGTCACTTGGACCCAGAACCAACAGTTTGGTGTCACCGACAAACCATTTGTAAATATCGTCAACATAAATAAAGCCGACTATAAAAAAGACCACAAAAGCTAGTGCTGAAATAATAATTCTTTTCCGTAATTCCTCTAAGTGGTCAACTAATTGCAATTCTTTATCTTCCATGTATTTCCCCTGCCAAATCGTAATTACTACGTTTTCTCATATTCATATAGGTAAAAACCGGAGAAGAAAAGGTGCAAGACATGAAATCTTACACCTTATTTGCTCAATTTTTCCTTTTCTTCCTTAATGTCTTCCATTACATCGTCGGTAAGTTCACGTGTTGATTTTTTAAATTCTTTTAATGTTTGTCCGAAAGCACGTCCGATTTCCGGCAATTTTTTTGGTCCAAAAATAATAAGCGCAAGCGTTAAAATCAATATTAATCCTGGAATTCCGATATTTGAAAACATAATGGACATCCCCTTTAAATTTTATTATTTCTACTACGATTATAGTATTGAAATAGGTATTTGGGATAAATATTTGAAATAATTCATAGTAATTTCACAATATCCATCAAAATTAAACCAACTGTGATATTTAGCATTTCCATTCTTGCTCTATTAAATTTAACAATATCCATTATGTAAGTCAATATCACATTTTTAATTAAATATTTAAAATATTTTGACAACCAATTGGTTTTTGCATATAATTGGAACATTAGAACATATACTAAGGAAACTAATAAGGATAGGATGTGAGTTGGATGGAATTTGCTCTTTGCAGCTTTGATGGGGCCTTGCCAGTTGAGGTAACATTGGACGATGATAATGGAAGATACACCATTCGAAAAAGCGATCGCAGCGGGGAATACTTTAATAGTCCGAAAGAAATGATTGCCTGGATTAAAGCGCATTTTCATGAGGAAGAATTTTGCCATCCACAAGAATTCCGCGGCATGCTTGCCAAATTGACGGAATATGAATTGAACGAAGTTAACTACTAAGGTTAATGGTCTAAAGCACCAGCACACTGGCTGATGCTTTTTTATTTGATAAATTATAATAGGTTAGGTTTATGAAGCTTTACTGTTATCATCCAGATTTTCAACAATTATTTGCCGGACATGTTCAGCTAAATCTTTTAATTCCATATTATAGTATATCTGAGGGTCTATTGACTGGCCTACCGTTATGTTGATTTGTGCCGGGCGGATCATCATATTATTCTTCTCAAACACATTTTACGGTTAAGCGTAATAAGTCTGAACATTAATGTTTCCCTTTCGTGCTATTCTTTCCGTTGGTAAATCCGGAATTCATAATGGTATGGATTTTTTTCGTTTCTAATTCCCTGCTCATTGGAAACAAGCTTCCATTCACATTCAGGATACTCCGGGAAAAACGTATCCCCCTCAAATTGCTCATGTATTAAAGTAATGTATAGGCGATCGGCATAAGGGAATGTTTCTTTAAAAATTTCTGCCCCGCCTATGACAAAAATTTCGCTTTTTTGCTTCCTACAGTAATTTACAAACTCATTTACGGAATGGAAAACGGTGCATTCCCCGGCTTGGAAATCCTCCTGCCTTGAAATGACGATATTTTCTCGTCCCGGGAGGACACGGCCAATCGATTCGTGAGTTTTTCGTCCCATAGCAATTGGATGTCCCATTGTCACCCGCTTAAAAAACTTCAAGTCCTCTGGCAGATGCCAGGGCAGTCCATTATTTTTACCAATGACACGATTTTCGTCCATGGCCACAATAAATGAAATCATACACTAACCACACCTTTAATATGAGGATGTGGGTCATAATTTTCCAACGTGAAATCACCATACTGGAAGGAGAAAATATCCTGTACTTCAGGGTTGATTGTTAACGTTGGCAATTGTTTTGGTTCCCTTGTTAACTGCAGGTTGACTTGCTCGATGTGGTTTTGATAAATATGGACATCCCCAAAGGTATGGACGAATTCTCCAGGCTTCAGGCCGCAAACTTGAGCAATCATCATGGTAAGCAGTGCATAGGATGCGATGTTAAACGGAACTCCCAAGAAAACATCTGCTGAACGTTGATAAAGCTGGCAGGACAATTTTCCATCAGCCACATAAAATTGAAACATACAGTGGCACGGCGGCAAGGCCATTTTGTCAATTTCGGCTACATTCCAAGCATTAACAAGCAGCCTGCGTGAATTGGAATTAGTTTTGATTTGTTGGATTAATTCACTTATTTGGTCGACTGTGTTTCCGTCGGCACCGGTCCAGGAACGCCATTGGTGACCATAGATTGGCCCTAGCTCTCCGTTCTCATCAGCCCATTCGTTCCAAATACGAACACCATTTTCCTGAAGATATCGGACATTGGTGTCTCCGTTTAAAAACCATAATAATTCATAAATGATTGATTTAAGATGCAGCTTTTTTGTCGTTACTAGTGGAAACCCTTCAGCCAGATCAAATCTCATTTGATAGCCGAAGCTGCTGATTGTGCCCGTTCCGGTACGGTCACCCTTAAAAGTGCCATTCTCTAATACGTGCTTGCATAGATCTAAATATTGCTTCAACTTCGACACTCCTCTACTTCATATCCTATTATTTTAACAATGAAGCAAGTATTAGTGAAGATTTTTAATAAAATTATAAGTTGAAGGTGCTTTATTTTTTAAAATGGTTTTCGTACTATTATTCAAATAAAACATTGCAAAAGTTTCTGCAAAATATTCCTCAGGATAAAGGAAATAACTTTTACCCGGAAACAATTGATTGTGTTCTTTTTCCCAGATTTCATGGAATTTCTGTTTTTGACTAATTTCATTAAAAATTATATGGTCTATTGAGTGTGCCATTTCATGTAATTCAAGGTTGATGGAACCGTGTCCCTTTCCTTTTTTACTGGCACCAATTTTGACTAACACAACTTGCCCTCCGCCGATGCCTGGCACGTCATCCCAGGTGGTGTTAGACTGGTATCCTCTTGGAGTTTTTCCGGTAAGATGACTGGCTGTAGGATTGTCGGTTAACTTACCTGTAAACAACTTTAAGGTAATCCCTTGATCATTTATTTTAGTTAAAAGGGAATCTGGCAATATACTAATTCTATTAATAATCCCGGCAGCTTCGTCTTGGTCAAACTCTTGTTTGGGCAAAATCACCATTTGCTTCACACTCGAGTGGATGCTGTTATTAATAGTTTTGGAAAGCTCCGAACTATTTGGAAAGTCAGCAAGTCTTATACCGTCAATCGATGCTTTTGACGTAGTTATTGATATTAATGACAAGAGAACAACCACTATACCTGCAAACCATTTACGCATGCTATCCCCCCATTAAAATTAGTAGTTTAATAGAATTATAACATGGTAAATATGTTGGTGAATTTGTTTATTTCATGAAAAAAGAGAAAGCTCATATACAGAGAGTTTATACATACAAAAAGCCGCCAAAAAGGCGACCTCTCTAACCGTTCTATACTTGTAATCCAAAATTCCTGCACAAGGCGGCAAGGCCGCCGGCGAACCCACTACCGACAGCGTTAAACTTCCAATCGCCATTATGGCGGTAAAGCTCGCATATCACCACTGCGGTTTCAACGGAAAAGTCCTCACCAAGGTCAAACCTTAAAATCTCACGGCCCGTGTCTTCATCGACGACACGGGCAAAGGCGTTGCTGACTTGACCAAAATTTTGGTTTCTTGCCTCTGCATCATGAATCGTTACCGTAATAGCAATTCGATGAATCTGAGACGGAACCTTACTGAAATCAATTTTGATTTGTTCATCGTCGCCATCACCTTCACCGGTACGATTATCCCCTGTATGCTCGACCGCACCCGATGGATCCTTCAAATTATTATAAAAGACAAAGTCCAAATCGTTAACCACTTGGCTGCTCGCATCGGTCAAGAATGCCGATGCATCCAAGTCAAAGTCAAATCCGCCATGATAACGGTTTGTGTCCCAGCCAAGCCCGACAATTACCTTTGTCAATCCTGGATTGGTTTTAGTTAAATCAATTCTTTGTCCTTTTGATAAATTAATACCCATTTTTATCACCTCTTACAACAAACTTTTGATTTGTCCAGTTGCAGCGCCAAGGCGCTGCAACTCTTCTATTTAACTATAAGAACGAACAACTTCACTTAATCCTGCTGCATTGGTGCCAGTTCCAATAGCCGCAAACTTCCACTCGTTGTTGTGACGGTACAGCTCGCCAGTAATCAGGCAGGTTTTTCCATTATAGTCATCTGTCAAATTATAATGAATCAATTCCTGGTGATTGCTTGGATTTACTACCCTGATGAATGCATTGCGAATCATGCCAAAATGCTGCTTGCGTTTAACGCAATCATAGATATTTACAACAAAGACAAGCTTCTGGATATTAGCTGGCACTCTATTTAAATCAATCATAATTTGCTCATCATCACCATCGCCATCGCCAGTCAGATTATCTCCTGAGTGTTGGACGCTGCCGTCACTGCTTCTTAAATTGCCAAAATAAATGACATCCTTGTTGTTTTGCAGACGGTCATTTGCTCCAAGCATGATAACAGATGCATCACAGTCGATATTAGCTCCGCCTCCGCCGCCAAACAGGGAACCGAGGAAGCCTCCGCCTCCGCCGCTTTGAACGGGATCCCAGCCCAAGCCTACCATGATTTTTGAAAGTCCCGGATTTCCTTTTGTTAGATCAACACGCTGGCCTTTTGTCAGATTAATTGCCATTTTCATCACCTCATTAAAAGTTTAAGTTAAGATTGTGCTTTAATTTTCTTAAAGTTTTCTTGTAATTGTTCTAAGCGTCTTGTTCCTTCTTGACGCAAGCGCTTGTTTTCATCCTCAATTGCTTTCGTTTCCTGTAAGCCTTTGATGATGATATTCCACGATTCTTCAATCGTTTCAATCTTGATACTTGGTCCGCCAGCAAGTCTGGCAATGTCGGCGCTTTGCTGGGAAATGTTTTGCGCGTTTCTAAGCAGCATTTCATTGGTACGGCGATCAAGCTCACTCATGGAATCAGCGACAAGCTTTTGTCTTTTGGCAGCCACTGCCTGAATCAAGCCATTTTTAAAAATTGGTATCGTGGTTACAAAAGCTGAATTGATTTTTCCAATCAGCTTTGTATTGCCTCGCTGCAGCATCCTAATTTGTGGCGCAGTTTGCAGCGCCACCATTTTCGCCATTTCCAGGTCATAAATTCGCTGTTCCAGTAACTCAATTGCGTTGCGCAGCGAATCAAGCTGCAACGAAGCAAGCTGGTCACCGGCAGCAGCTTTTGCTTCAAGCTGGGGAAGTTGATTATTTTTTAAGTCTTCTACTTTCAATTCCCCGGCAACAACATATTTTTCCAGGGTAAGATAGTACTGGTAGTTTTGCTCATACATGGACTCTAATGTCGTAGTGGAATCGACCATTTCCTGACGGTACTTGGAAATCTCCACATAAACCTTATCGATTTCTCCGCCCATTGTTTGATATTTGCCAAATAGCTTCTCGACCATTTTCTCGCCTTTTTTAAACAATTTGCCAAATATCCCGCCGGATGTTTTTTGAAAGTCCTTGGGATCAAATTTATCCATAATCTTGCCAAGCTGCTTTAACAGCTCACCGGAATCCTCCACTTTCGTTGTCCGCATATTTCCGAGGATTTGATCGGAAAACCTAGAGATTTGTTCTGCGGGTTCCTTACCAAATTCCAACACCTGAATTTGATCCCGCTCGTCAATTGATCGGGCTAGGTTTTGAATTTCCGGTTCTTTTCTTAATGCAAGCTTGATGTCAGATACTTTTGTTTCGGTCAGCAGGTCCTCCGCAGGCTGAGGCGTTAAACCGCTGGATGGATTCGATGATAAGTTCACTGGTTAATCTCCCCTTAAATTTTTTAAGATTCCTTGAAAAAGCCCTTTTTTGAAAATGGATACGGAAGGTTCCTTAAATTCCAAATCAAAGACTACATCCTCAAGCCAATGAATATCAAATAATTGCTCATGTAAGTAATTTTCAATATCGTTATGCCCGGTTGGATTGTACACAATGAGATCAATTCCAAACTGATTCAACAGGAGCAGCAACGCCGCATCTGCCCTTGAAAGCATGCCCGTTTTTTCATTATTAAAAATAATCAGCTTTGGTACCTTCTGTGAATAATCAAATTTCTCCAATAACTGAATCACTTTTTTCGGCATAAACATGGTTTGGGTAAACAAATAAATCTTTACTTCTTCCATGCTCTCCATCGGAAGCGGCTTTAAACCCGGTTTGTCACAAATGGTTCTGACCGCATTGGCAATTCCTTTTTGCAGGCCCGACGGTAAAAAAGAGTAGGGCCAATAGTGTCCGCCGATAACTTTGTCAGGATCAATTAATCCGTCTTTACCAAGCGCATTACGATAATGAAACCGAAAGTCACCATTGCTTGGAATGGTAAATGGAAGCTGGCGGACCAGTAAACTATCCTCCTGCTCATCAAGGGAATGCAGGCGCTCCCAATATTCCTTACGATTTTTGCTGACTCCCTGAATCTTGGCAAACAGTGACGGAATTTTGACTTGTCCGTTACTTACCGTAAAATCAGGACGGATCATCGCGATTTCTTTCGCAATCATAAACAGTTCATCATAGGTAGTCTTTAACGTAACCGATGAAGGGGTATAATCTCTCAACTGCCACGGTTTATAGAGACCTGAACCCTCCTGGTTTAGGATCGTCTCGATTTCTTTTGAAGCCCGATAAGCAACAGTGGTTTTCCGGCTCCGCTTTTCCCTAGGAAAATGTTCAGGGTGCTGCGATTTCGGATAACGATGAATGAATACCCCGTCTACCGACATCCCCTCCAAAATATCCTTACCCTCAGGATGGAAAATTACAATGTCACAGCCAAGCTTAATTAAGTAATATAAAAAGTACTGGTGGCTCTTTTTAAAGTCGCCATACCATAAAAACTTGGGCATCTCCCGCTCCGGGTCGGCATCATCAAGCAATGGCTGCAAATGGTTGATTGACCACTTGATCATATCAACGAGAATCCGCCTTAATTCATGATTTTTCAACCCGCCAGTTTCCTGACTTGAATAAAGTTCAAGAGTTGCAATCATCGCTTCCCGGAGTTTGCGGTGAATCGCAGGCACTGGTGATTTTAGCAGCAGCTTCTCTCCCTCTAAAAAAGCAGTAAAACGGTTCACCGACAGATTCTGCTCCTGGTTTATGTTCAATACCCTTTGGATGGACTGGAACAGAGCATTTTCAATTGTTTTATCAAGCGATTCCACGCTTAATAACTGTAGCTTCCATTGTTTTTCTGTAGCAAAATCAAATAGTTGATTGTAATATTCATCCGTATCAATGGGAACCCCAAAGAATTCCGCAATGACTTGACTGATTTGGATCGTCCCATTTTCTATTGAAAATTCAGGCCGTTCTGGAAGCGGCTTCTGCAGCATTCCAAGCCAATTTTCATATGAAAGGGATCCAACTGGGCGGATGTTTAATTGATTTAATGATGGATTCATTCATAATCCCTTCCCTCAGAAGCAAAACGTATTCAAAGTTAGCAAATTATGTAAGGTTCCCTATCATCATATCATAGATGGCTTAATGGTTCATTTGTTTATACGAATGCCACGGAAAAATGTTTCATCATTAAGCAACATTTCCAGCATTTTCACCTTTGTTCTTGTCCCTACATAGTATTGAGTACTGATAGTAAAGTAGGTGACCAACTTGCGTTTTTTATATAAACGTCCCCGTATCGATGCGATACAGGAAGAACTGGAAACTTTAATGGAAGTCATGGCATCAGATTTGTTTATCTATTTTGATTTATTTGTATTCAGTTTGATCTTTACCTTGTTTCTCTCTCCTGTCCTAAAATCATTGGTCTTGTCATTTTTATTTCTTGCAGCTTGTTTCAGTTTATTTTCATGCGTTTATTTTTTTATGGTCAGCCGGCTGTTCGGAAAAGATTAGGTCTTTAAATCGCTTCAAGATTTCTTCACCTGCTGCAGCTCCGCTGTTTTTGGTAAGGATGAACTCCTTACCAGCTGACAGCTTGGCAAGTTCCCCATGGTTGGGGACAAAACGATATTGGCAGTGCTGTAAAAAGTCCCAGTCGAGTATTGAATCGCCTCCTCCAGCAATCGTTGTCAGTCCTGTGATATCACTTATAAACTTAAGTGCCGATCCCTTGCTAACAGCCTTTGGGATAAAGTACAACTTCCTGCCTTGCAGAGACATTCTCCAGCCTGCCCGGGATACTAATTCCTCTAGAAGAATTCTGTCATATACAAATGGCAGCGACTCCAGAATATAATAGAAAAAATACCCGCCGGCCTCTTTTAATTGGCCGGTTATATGGATTTTATTCCTTTGTAGAGTCAACAGTAATTCTTCCTGTGAGGCGGTTTCCTGTTGCATTTTTTTAGCAATCAGCTCCGTCCAAGCTTCCATGGGTTTTCCCTTGTATAAGATCACCGCACCATTGGCAGTAATTGCGTAGGGAAAGCATTCTTTATCTTCAAATATAATAAACCGGTTAAATTGCTCTGTTATCCTTGTGGTAACAGGTATAAATAAACATGTTTGAGCTATTTCTTGTAAAGCAAAGAAAGCGTCCTCCGGCATATATGCCACCCAGCGGCCATCTTTTTGCTCGACTGGTTTAAGTCTATTATTCTGTTTTTCTCCCAACTCGAGGATTGCCCGTTCTGAATAAACAATAGTTCTGTCAAGGTCAGATGCAAAGATCATGACTGATTCTCCTTGACTGATTTAATGATGCCGCAGCAAAGATAGGTTAGATGGGGATAATCAACTACTTCTACCCCTTTTTCTTTTGCCAGCATAAGGATGTGTTGAACAAATGGACTTGACGGGTCGCGCATCAAGATTTTCCAGGGTACCCTTCTTAGTAATACCCGAGTCGTTTCTCCCACACCAGGTTTAATAAAATTGGGGTTTCCGATTGCAAATTGTGTTTGAATTCTCCTAACGTCTTCCATGCCAGAAAATTCGGCAGTCAGTTCCTCACGGTTTATTTTGTGTGCCGCTTCTTCTGCCGCTTCCAAGATACCATGAAATTCGGCAACGATACTGTCAATAAATTGAATAGTGACATCTTCCTCCATGAGATGCCGGTAGAACTTTGCACCGTGGAAATCATTCTTATCAATATAGGCCTTATTGAATACGGTTCGGCTGACAAGTCCGGATACGGTTGAATTTAAACAGGCACTTGGAATTAAGAAATCCTCTCTCGTACCAAACAGGGTTGTGCAGTGTCCTGGGTCGGCAATAACAGCCAAAGTATCATCCAGATTGACCCCATGTTTTCGCTGATAATCTCGGCACGACTTGGTTAACTCCTGGGAAATAGCCCCTTTTCCTGTCCAGCCGTCAACAAACTGGATGGTTCCGTCAGGGTGCTCATTTCGGATATAATGAATGGCATTTTCGTCAATGCCCCTGTCACGGATAATCGAAATACTATAATGCGGTAGAGAAATACCATATTTCAATGTTAAATATCGCTTAATCAGAACACCCACTGGTGTGCCGGCTCGGGCAAGTGACACCAGAACTGTTTTTTCTCCTTTTAAACGATAAATTTGCTCGGCGACAATCCCGACAGCTAATGCTACCTTTTGTTTATAGGCGTGCAATGTTTTCCAAAACAAATCAATGTACGCTTTTGGGGGCTGATATTCAATCGGCAGCGTCTCGCTATAATGACCTCCGGATTGGATGCGGAGCTCACGATTTGCGGCAGAATCCTCCAACATAACATTGCTTAAATCTTTTAGCAGAAATAGAACATCCTGTTCAAGATATGTTCCAATTTTTGCAGGTTTATTTCTAATTTGCACCATGTGTAATCACCTCTCACTTCGAAAAAAAGACAAGCTTTAATGAATTAACCTGTAATCGTTCCAGCTCCTTCAGGAATGGTCGGAGCATCTCAAGCTCTACTTCTCTTTCAAAAAATAGAAAAATCTCGTCATAGTAACCTGGAGGGATATTATAAACTTGATGGGAAATCTGCGGGTCTTCCGGATTCGGGAAAGTTATTCCGTACCGTGCTCCATAGCCTTGGCGATTCTCAATATAAATAGGACTTCTGGTGGTTGATTGATAGAAGACCCCCATCCCCATTCCAGCCGCAATTTTCATTGGTAAATACATAAACTCTCCTGTACCTAGGCAAAGGGTCCTGCGTCCGGATCTTTTCGCCTTTAAGATTTCAGCGGCCACAGACAAGTTATGGTGTAATGCATCATTTTCGCTGCTGGATAATCCAAATCTTCCAGTCTCTTTAATAAATGGCACGGAGTTCACAAGATTTTCCGAAATGAAAGATGTTGGGTGGAAGAGGGATGATAACGAAATAACTTCCATATCTAGGTCCCCTGTTTCAACTCTCTGCTCCATTCCGGGGTGCTCCTCCATCTCTTTCAACCGCTTAATTCCAACATTTCCTGCCAATAAACTTACTGTGTGTATAGTAATCCCAAGTTCTTTTTCAAGCTGTAAAAATTCTTTGCGATTGGCCTCAGACCGCCAATCAAGAATGGAAACAACACTGTACTGGGTTCTTGGGTAACGAGTATGAATCGATCTTATTATATTAAGCGCCGTTTTCCCCGTTGTCATTTCATCATCCACCAAAATAATCTCTCGGTCATTTTGAATCATTTCCAGAGGTATATAGCATCGATGAGAGGTAGCATGCGAGTGCTCTTCCTCAAAGGTAACCTCAGGTTGATGGGAAAGGACTTCTTCCCTTGTGGTATGAAAAAACTCTGCCTGTTGAAAACAATCAAAAAAAGCATGACCAAGGGCAGTTGCTGTCTCGGCAAAACCAATTACAACAGGATTGATTGCAGGAGGAATAAATGCGCTTAACTTTACCGGTTCAGATTCTAAAAAGGATCTGATAAGTCTTTCTCGACAAGCGTCTTCCACCCCTTTTACACTTTCTAAATAACGTGCAGCCAGTAACGCTGCAGTAAGGAGCCCTTTATTCGGATTAATCGGCAGATGTTTCCCCAGCACTTTACTGACAAACAAAAACGAGCGCTTTTTATTAATTCTGGCTGCCATCGTAAATAGCTCTTCGACTGGCAGCCCATATGGGTTTTCCAAGACTTCGATTTCAGCCTCAATCGCGTCAAGTATGAGATACGTAGACTTCTTTTTTGATAAGGTCAATGTTTGTGAATTCTTCATGTAACACCCCGAAAAGCTTTGATTTAAAAATTGTTTTTTTGGCCCAATAATAATGGGGCTTAATTTCGTTCATTTTATTGGCAAATTCGCTTTTTACAACACCAATTTCACCAGTAGCACCATTGACAATATTAATGGCATCAATGTATTCCTCGTATGAAACAACATTTAAGGCCTGGACCACTTTAATATGCGAAGGATGGATAATCGTTTTTCCCGTGATACCATTAGCGATATCCAACATGGTTTCTCGAATTAAGCCGTCAAGGTGGTCATCAAGTAGTTTTCTGCGCCACTTAACGCCTTCATCCCCATAACGTTCCCGAAACGGTGTTTGCCTCAACTGTGGTTTCAGCATTCGGTCTTTGGCGGAAAAATACTCCCATACAGGTCCTGACACGACATAAGGACTCTCATGCCGTCCAAAGACATTGATAATATCGGAAAGGCAATCTCTTAAAACGGCAATATCGTAAACTGTCGTATCTGCACTGCGGCGGATTCCATATAAGCCGCAGAAATCAGTTGCACCGATGCGGATATTGAGGATATTGTCTTTATAGCTGTCGACTAATCGTTTAATCCCCAATAATTCCGCCATTCTTGATTCCTTATGAATGATTTGGGAAGATTCAAGGATCGGCATCGCATAGAAAGGATGCTGCTCGGTATGAATTTGCCTAACAAGCTCAAGCATTTCCCTGCCAGTTTCCGCCGAAAACTTTGGAATCACCACACCTGTGAGGAGGGTGGATGCAACACCTATTTTATCTATCAATCTTTTAAACTGTTCCAAATTTCGAATTCTAATAAACATCAGCGGTAAATCAGCAATTGTTATAAAACCCTTACTATGCTCAGCGTGCAATTTTAACAACTCTTTAATTAATAGGCCTTCTGCCTTTGGCACCAAGTGATCACCAACAGCATCCTCAAGGTCGATTACCAGAGAGGTTAACCCTGCATGTTTCTTGGACAGTATTTCCTGATGGATATTCGGACGGGTGGCTGGCATATAAAGTGTTGCTCCAAGACCATACGCTAACAGCTCTCGGTGGGTATTTTTAGTAAACTCTTGCGGCCTTTGATAGAAAAACTGTGGGATTTCATCTTCATAGTAATATGTAAAAAACCTCATTCTTCGTACTCCTCAATAGGTAAAAAATAAGGGAGACAAACTCGCGTCAGCCCCCTCTTAGTAAGTTATGATTGATGTTCTTTGCCAGCTTCTTTCTTTTTGTTCATGAAGTGAACAACAAATGTTGCCGCAAAAGTGATTAATAAGATGATAAAGAAGGTAGTATGCTCAACATGAATCCCGATTTGCGGGAGAGCAAGAAGCATTTTCACAGCAATTAAGAGAATTAATATATAGGCAGTTGTTTCAAGCTCTGGTACACGGTCAATTAACTTTAAGAACACCCCTGCAATTCCCCGCATCATTAAGACACCGAGCATTCCCCCTAGTAACAGTACCCAAACCTGCTCACTGATACCGAAAGCAGCAAGCACACTATCTACAGAAAACGCGACATCCATTAACTCAACGGCTGCAACCGTTCCCCAAAAGGTTCCAAATAAACGGATAAGCAAGCCACCTTTATTAATCCCGTGCTCTTCCTCATCTTCTCCTTGAGAGGCTTTGCGTTTATCGATAAAATACTTAATTGCCAGCCAAGCAAGATATGCTGCTCCTATTAACTTGACCCACCAAAGCTTAATGAGGAAAACACCGACCCCAATCGCGATAAAACGGAATATATAGGCACCTAACAAACCATAAAATAATGCTTTCTTTCGCTGCTTTTCAGGTAAATGCTTAACCATAACAGCCAGAACCAGCGCGTTATCAGCTGAAAGTAATCCTTCAAGAATAACAAGAGTCCCAATAAGTCCCCAAGCTACAGGATCCGTTAGGACCTCTCCCCACATTTCCCAATTAAAAAATTGAGCATACGTATCAATTATTCCTTGTAAAACGGACATTAAAAAAATTCCTCCCAGATGTTATCTCTATTTTTTGAAAAGAGACCCAGCGAGCGCTGGGTCTCTTAAGTAAGTCTTGTATTATCCAACCTGTAAGCCGAAGTCTGTTGCCAGTGCTGCCAATCCGCCTTGGTAGCCGCTGCCGATTGCACTGAATTTCCATTCGCCATTATGACGGTATAATTCGCCTACAACAATAGCTGTTTCAATCGAGAAATCTTCACCTAAATCGTAACGGATTAATTCCTGTCCTGTTTCTTCATTGAAAATACGGGCATAAGCATTTGAAACCTGACCAAAGTTTTGATTTCTGGTTGTTGCCTCATGGATTGTAATGGTAAAGGCAATCCGCTGCACACTTGCAGGAACGCTAGTCAGGTTAATATTAACTTGTTCATCATCCCCATCACCAGCACCAGTACGGTTATCTCCTGTATGTACAACTGAACCATTGCCACCTTGCGGATTATTGTAAAAAACAAAATCGGTTTCTGTTGTAACTTTACCATTCTCGCCTAGCAAAAACACCGATGAATCAAGGTCAAAATCATGACCGCCGTCATATTTGTTAGTGTCCCAGCCAAGTCCGACAACTACCTTTGTCAAACCTGGGTTTGTTTTTGTTAAATCAACTTTTTGACCTTTTGATAAACTTATAGCCATTTTACATTCCTCCTAATTTGGTAATAGTCTATTTACGAGCATTTTAAAAAAAGGTTTCACATTTAAAATAAATTTTTCATATAGAAATTACTTCCATCAACTCATCCATTTTGGCGGAGTATTCTTATCCCAATAAATTGTCCCTATTTCATGGTGGGCTTGAAATTCATCGTGATACGTATGGTAATGGAAATTAAACCAGTATCCAGCTTGAGGTGGATGGTCTCGTCTAACGTGGAATCGTAAAATATCTTTCCCAGTTATGGTGTTTTTTATATGAAAAATTTTCTCGGATATACCAGAGCCAGGAAATTCCGTAATACCAAGATTCTTCAAATCATCTTCTGGAAATTGGGCTGCTGTTTCTTCAATCGCCAACTGGATTCTCGGCAAAATGACGTCGCGGAATTCATCTTCAATGACAGGTTTAATTTTACTTCCAAATTTTTGATAGGATTGGCGTTCTGCCTGATTGACCATTGCTCTGACAAAATCTTCTCTATCAAACTCTGATTCTTCTATGTATTCATGGATTTGCGTAAAGTCGCTTTCCCGTGATGGCACTTCCAGGACATCACGTTCAGCAATCCCTTCAGCATTAACGGCATTTAGCAGCTGGGTTGGGGTAACCAATCCAAATGTTAAAATAGAGATTAGTACGAACAGTGATTTACGAGCCCAATTTTTCATTCCGGTCACCTCAATTCTTCCCGATACTTTAAATTTTTAGCCTATACAAATTATTATACTTCTTTTTTTCTAAAATTGGAAAAAACAGTTTGAAATATTCTTGCTATTTTTCGATAACACCAAAGTGAAATTTTGCGTTTTTTCTAATTGTTACATGAAATCGGTATTTCTCAAAGCGGTTGCTTTTATAGTGGTCCTTCAACACAACTCGAGATTTAGCAACCCTTAATGCTTCCGCGATGAGGGCATCATCAAATTCATCATAGAGTGCGAATTGGGTTAATCCCTTGATGCCACAGGACTCCTGAATATTTTCATCAAACATCGGATCAAAGTATACACAATCGCTTGAGGCATCAGGCTGGGTTTTTAGAAACTCTAATGCTGATTGATTGACAACCTGAATTCGCTCCATCGCTGCCTTCATTTTTGAAATTCCCGGTTCCCATGAGCGCAGACCTTCTTGAACCAGGTAAGCAATATATTTTTGTCCTTCGATACCGATTACTTGGCCTTCCTTGCCCGTTAAAAAGCTCGCCACTATAGCATCTCCAGCCAACCCAAGGGTACAGTCCAACACTTTCATTCCCTTAGATAGCTTTGCCGCCAGTGCAAAAGGATCATGTTCCCCTCTTAGCAATCGTTTAATCCGAAACATAGCAGAGTTAGGATGGTAGAAAAAAGGTTCTGTTTCACCCATTTTATATAATTCCAAGCGCTCTTTTCCGACTACAAGACAATCACTATTGTAATCATGGTGCAGCAGTTGAATGGATTGTTTTCTTCTTGGAACAAACTTGACACCAAGGGTATCTGCGATCGCTTTTGCTTTTTCAATCATGTATTGATTGGTGCGTCCTCCTGTTGTTACAAACATCCTATCTCTCCTGTCCGAATTAATAAAAAAAGGACGAGTGGTAATCGCCCTTCATGTTTAACAATATTTTTCCATTGCTCCAAGCACGTTCTCCATGACCGTTTCCATTGGCATACCTTCGATATCATGGCGCGGAATAAAGTGAACAACCTTTTTGTCTTTAACAAGCGCCATGGACGGGGATGATGGCTCGATTCCTTCGAAATATTCACGCATCTTGGCAGTGGCTTCTTTGTCCTGTCCGGCAAATACTGTCACGAGGTGATTCGGTTTTTTGTCACTATTTAGCACAGCCTGCGTGACAGCAGGACGAGCCAGACCAGCGGCACAGCCACAGACAGAATTGACGACCACAAGTGTAGTCCCATCTGCAGTTTCCATAAATTTTTCAACGTCCTCAGCAGTTGTCAGTTCTTCAAAGCCTGATTTTGTCAGTTCATCTCGCATTGGCTGGATGATTTGTCTCATATATTCTTCATATGCATTTGACATTAATTAACACTCCATTTCCTATCATTAATCTTCTATTTTTCTCGCTTCTGTCATTTGTTTCCACACAGAGCCTTTTGCTTCCTCGCCGCCCTCGATTCGTTCAATCGCCATTTTAATTTGCATGCTGACTTCAAATTCTGGATCATCCTGGGCTGCCTTCAGTGCTGGAAGCGATCGTTCATCGCCAACTTCATAGAGAAACATCGCTGCCCGCCAGCGTACCAGTTTGCTAGGGTCTTTTAACGATGCTGCCATCTCGTCCTGAGCTTCAGGGAAGCCTAAATCTGATAGACAATCTCCGGCGGTTCTGCGGACTGTTACTGTTTTATCCTTCAGTGCCTTATATAATAACGGCAATACAGCACTATCCTCAATCATTCCCAAATACACAACCGCTAATCTTCTAATCGATGGTTTTTCATCGGTTAAGGCTTTTTCAATGACAGGCAAGTCCGCAATTTCTGGGTCGTCCATCTGCTCAAGGAGCTGGTAGCGAATTTGCCAATCAGGATGCTGCAAGTCCTCCAACGTCACCTTTTTGCGCGGTCGTTTATGCTTTGGTTCTGTAACAGTTTGTGTTGATTGCGCCTTTTGAACAAGTTCGGCAAGTCTCTGGGGCGGATATGCCGCAACCAATTCTTCAATCACTTCAGGACCAACCTGGTCCATTTCACCATAGCGGACCCCTTTATTGTCCCATTTCCTTAGTAAAATATAATTATCTTGAGGCAGTTGTGCCTGTTCTCTTGCCTTTAAGAAGTATTCCGGCATGCCAAATCTTTTTTCAGTGGTACTATCTGTTAATTTCACTTGGAGCGGAATCCCTTTGAACATTTGTACTTCCACTTTTATTTCGCCAAAGTGTTCGTTTAGTGTCTTTTGGGTATTTTCGGCGGGTTGAATCTCTTCTCCAAATGCCTGGCGCACCTTTGGAAGCAGTTCCTTCCAATCATATTTGGCGTTCCTTTCTACTGCCAGAAAATCAGCTACATGGTAAACACCTTTAATGCCGTCAATTAGCAGAATCGCCTGTATAATTGGAGGGGCACCTGCGCTGGTTTCTTTTCTATAATTATGACTTTTGCCCATAGGAAGTTCTTGGTCAAGATTAATTTTCATTGTATTAGGGCTTGGGGTCGGCTCGATTGACTTGATTTTCACCTTACTCACCTTATTCTTTTTTATTCTTTTACAAGTTTAACATATTGGATAAGGTTCATTCATGCATGATGCCTTTACATGTTTTCAGCAATTTCAGCAAGGTATTCCCAGCGCTCCATTAAGTACTCCAGTTTTCCGTTCAATTCAGCCTCTTTTTTCATTAATTCCTGTAATTTTGAAAAGTCACTACCGGCAGTCGCCATTTCAGCAGAAACTGTTTCAAGCTCCGTTTCTGTTGCAGCAATGATCTCATCAATTTCTTCCCATTCCTTCGTTTCTTTGAAGGTCATTTTTTTCTTTTTCTCCTTTTCAGGAGCTTTTGCAACAGGCTTTGGCGCGAGAGCGGTCTTTTGAGCTTCTTGGGCAGCCTCTTTTTCTAAATACTCGCTGTAATTCCCATAGAAGGAATCAATACTCCCTTCTCCCTGGAGTATGAGCAACTGCTCGGCCACCTTATCGAGAAAATAGCGGTCGTGGGAAACGGTAATTACAACACCAGGGAATTCTTCCAGATAGTCTTCCAGCACTGTCAAGGTCTGGGTGTCAAGATCATTGGTTGGCTCGTCCAACAGCAGCACGTTTGGTGCTGTCATCAATATTTTTAACAAATACAAACGGCGCTTTTCTCCCCCCGACAGTTTACGAATTGGGGTGCCGTGGGTATAGGACGTAAACAAGAAGCGCTCGAGCATTTGTGCGGCAGATATCGTTTTACCATCAGAGGTCTCAACAATTTGGGCCGTTTCCTTGATATATTCAATCATCCGCTTGTTCTCATCCATATCCTCGCCTTCCTGGGTATAGTAGGCGATTTTCACGGTTTGCCCCATATTAAACTCCCCTTCATCAAGGGGAATTCGTTTGGCAAGGATGTTCAATAATGTTGATTTACCCGTCCCGTTCTTACCAATGATGCCAATTCGATCACCCGGTTTAACGAGTAAATCAAAATGGTCAAGAATTGTTTTCGACCCGTATCGTTTGGATGCGTCCTTTAGTTCAAACACTTGCTTCCCGAGCCGGCTGCCGTTTAAAGAAATATCCAGCTTTTCACCCGTGGGTTTGCCGCTCGAAAGCTTGTCATCCAACTCTTCAAAGCGTTGAATCCTTGCCTTTTGCTTCGTTGACCTGGCCTTGGCCCCGCGACGAATCCATTCAAGCTCTCTTCTAAACAGATTTTTTCTTTTTTCATAAGTGGCTGCTGCATTCTCTTCACGAATGGCTTTTGCTTCCAAGAAGGCACCATAATTGCCTTTATAGCTGTATATATTGCCGCCATCCAATTCAAACATTCGGTTTGTGACTCGGTCCAAAAAGTAACGGTCGTGGGTGACAAGCAAAATCGAGCCTTGATATCTGCTCAAATAATCCTCCAGCCACTTCACCGTATCAAAATCTAGATGGTTCGTCGGCTCATCTAATATCAGCAAATCTGGCTCGGCAATTAAAACCTGGGCCAGGGCAACCCGTTTTTTCTGACCACCGGACATATGGCCAACCTTTTGGCTAAAATCTTCAATCCCCAACTTGGTGAGGATGGATTTGGCGTTAGTGCTGGCATCCCAGCCGTCCATAGCATCCATTTGTTTCTGCAGTGTGAACAAATTGTCTTGCACCTTGGAATCATTTGGTGCGCCATCCAACTGCAGTAAAGTATTTTCATATTCCCGCATCAGCTTTAAAATCGGGGCTTCGCCGTGAAACACCTGCTCCAATACCGTTTTATCAGAAGCAAAATCAGGCTGCTGCGGTAAGTAGGAGATGGAATAATCTTTTCCGGAAATGACTTCCCCTTCATCTGGCTGGTCGATTCCAGCAACAACCTTTAATAAGGAAGATTTTCCGGTACCATTAACACCGATCAGTCCCACCCGCTCTTTTTCGGCGATTGTAAAAGAGATCTGTTGAAATAATTGTTTTTCACCGTAGGTTTTTGAAAGATGTTCTACTGTCAGCATTTTCATGACTCTTGACCATTCCATTCGCGATAAAATTGTTCTAGAAATGTCTCCATCATTTGATGGCGTTGCTCGGCCATGACTTTAGCAGTATCTGTATTCAGCAAATCTTTTAGTTTTAACAGTTTTTCATAAAAATGATGGATGCTGGTGGATTTACCGTTACGATATTCTGCGACACTCATTTTCTCTCTTACCTCTATGTCAGGGTGATAGATTTGCTGGCCTTTTTTACCGCCATAGGCGAAAGCCCTGGCAATCCCAATCGCCCCGATGGCATCAAGCCGGTCCGCATCCTGGACGATTTTTGCTTCAATCGAGGTAAGCTCGGCACCCTTTCCGCCTTTATAAGAAATCGTGCCAATGATATCTTTAATTTGTTGTTTGTCACTTTCCGACAGGGATAGAGTATGTAGAAAAGCATCCAGCTTTTGTTCTCCTTTTTCCACACTGTCATTTAGCTTTTCATCAGGAATATCGTGAAGCAGCGCTGCCATTTCGATGATGAACGGGTCTCCGCTTCCCTCCTGTTTGAAAATATGTAATGCATTATTTCGGACACGGTCCACATGGAACCAATCATGCCCTGTAGCATCTTCTCCTAACTCATTACGGACGAATAGTTCTGTTACTTGTATTTCCTTATTCTTCAATTTCTATAGCACCTGCCTTTATACCATGCTATTTTACCATGAAAAATAACCGAAAATGAAAAATTACCTCGAAATTCATCGAGGTAATGGAAATCTAAGCTATTTTAGGGCGTTAAACCAGCTGATTCCAAGGGTGTTTTCACCTGCATGGACACCGATAACGGCCCCTAATGGCGCGTAATACAACTTAAGCTCAGGATATTTTTCCTGCAACTCCCGTTTCCAATCAGTTGTATGTTCTTCATGGAGCCCATAGAGCAAATACACTTCTTTAAACTGATGTTTTTCATAAGCATTCTTGAAGTAATCAAGTATTTTATCCTTTGCCTTCTTCTCACTTCTTACTTTTTCCTTAACATATAAGGCGCCATTATCAAACGAAATAATCGGCTTTACATTCAACATGCTGCCGAGAAAAAATTGCAGCCCTGACATTCTGCCGCCACGGTGCAATTGTTCCAGACTGCCGACTAAAACATACGTTTCATTAGTATCTCGAATGGCTTCTAGCTCTTTGATTACTGAATCTAAACTTTGTCCGCCATCTAGTAACTCTATCCCTTTCTTAATGAGTGCAGACATTGGCATGGTAAGGATATTGGAATCAACAATGGTAACTGGGATTTCCACCAGCTTAGCCGCCTGTTCAGCAGATGAAACCGTCCCGCTTAACTTTCCTGAAAGAAGCACGGCAACAACTTGATCATAATCCTTTAATAGACTTTCATATAATGATTGAAAAGCCCCGACAGATGGCTGTGACGTCTTTGGTGCCTGTTTCAACTCTTTTAATCTTCCAAACAATTGATCAGGCGCAAGGTCGATCCCGTCAGCAAATTCCTCACCGTCCAAAATAACTGATAATGGGACACTATATAAATCAGGGTGATTTCTTAACTCTTCATCTAAATAGGCAGTGCTATCTGTAACCCAAGCGGTTTTCGCCACCGGCCATCTCCCCTTGTTTTTTAATTAGTACCTACTACTAATAGTAACTGTTATTCAGAAAATTGTAAATGCTAAAAAGGCCAAAAAAATGAAACCGAAAAATTTCGGTTTCATTTAAGTAAAGCCTCGATATCGTTAGTTATTTCACTTGGTTTTGTTGTAGGTGCATACCGCTTAATAACTTTTCCTTGGCGATCAACGAGAAATTTGGTGAAATTCCATTTCACCGTATCAAAGCCTAAGACTCCGGGTGTTTGTTTCCGTAAATGGACAAATAACGGATGGGCATACACACCATTTACATCAACCTTGGCAAACATCGGAAAAGTGACACCGTAATTCAATTCACAAAATGATTTAATATCCTCTTCAGCCCCTGGCTCTTGACTCATAAATTGATTACATGGAAAACCGAGCACACTAAATCCTTGATTCTTATACGCTTCATACAGTCCCTGCAGTTCTTTATACTGCGGTGTAAACCCACACTTGCTTGCTGTATTGACAATGAGCAGCACATTTCCAGCAAATTGGTTAAGTGAAATCTCTTCCCCATCAATTGTTTTGGCCTTAAACGAGTAAACCGACATTTGCTCCCTCCCTATTCTCTTCCACTTAAAAAACCTTGTAATCGTTTAAGTGTGACCACCATAAAATCGGTCATCTCTACAATATCATCCAATTGCTCTTCGCCAATTACCCGAATAAAATCAACTGTAACTACATTTTTGCATTTTATTGGTTTGGCTAATGGGTTATATTCGACAGCTTGGGTGATTTTCCTTGTCTCTCCCCAAATTTCTGTAAAAATGGCTTCAATATCTTGGAAGACCTTAACTTCATCACTATGCTCCAAAAAAAATTGCAGTCTGATAAAACAGCCTGGAATTTTATTCGCCAGGGAGCTGGAAAGAAGCTCCGCCGCCAGATTATCAAGCTTGGATTCCAGTTCAAGCTTTGCTATTGCTGAGGGTCCGCTTATTTCGGGTAGTGTGATACAGATATTAAATAAACGGGACATTTTTGCAAGATTAATGAAATCGTTTCGATCTGTAATGATAATCTCTCC
This sequence comes from Neobacillus sp. B24, assembly GCF_055381825.1. Lineage (NCBI taxonomy): Bacteria > Bacillati > Bacillota > Bacilli > Caryophanales > Bacillaceae > Neobacillus > Neobacillus sp. B24. Next base: position 3,776,195 of record NZ_AP035777.1, read on the forward strand.
GGCACTATCCCGGTCATAAATGGCACCTTCGATAACAACCTTCATGTTATCAAAGGCAGTAGGATCAAACATTGGTTCATTCGACTCCTTTAGAATAGTCCAATTGCATTTCCGTTTTCGTCAATATCCATATTTAACGCAGCAGGTTTTTTTGGCAAACCTGGCATGGTCATGACTTCACCGGTTAAAGCTACTATAAATCCAGCCCCAATTGACGGTTTAAACTCCCTGACCGTAACAGTGAAATCATGCGGTCTTCCAAGCTTGGAAGGGTCATCTGAAAGTGAATATTGTGTCTTCGCCATACAAACTGCTAATTGAGACCAGCCAAATTTATCAAAATCAAGCAATTGCTTTTTCGCTTTTGCTGAAAACTCAACGTCCCGGCCGCCATAAACTTTTTGGACGATTGTTCTGACTTTATCTTCAATGCTATCGGATAAATCATATAAAGGATGGAAATTGTTCTCCTCTTTTTCGATTACCTCAAGCAGTTTTTCAGCCAGCTCAACGCCGCCTTCACCGCCTTTTTCCCACACCTCCGTTAATGCAGCAAAAACACCTTCCCGATTGCACCATTCCAATAAAACTTGAACCTCAAGGTCTGTGTCGGTAATAAATTTATTGACGGCGACAACCACTGGCAGACCAAAGCTTTTGACTGTTTCGATATGCTTTTGCAGGTTGGCAAACCCGAGCGTTAATGCCGGGATATTTTCATTACTCAGCTCCGTTTTTGGTACTCCGCCATGCATTTTCAATGCACGGATGGTCGCAACCACAACAACAGCTTCCGGTTTAATTCCCGCACTTCTTGATTTGATATTTAAGAATTTCTCCGCACCCAAATCTGCGCCAAAACCGGCCTCGGTAATAACATAATCAGCTAATTTTGAAGCAGCTACAGTGGCAATAACGCTGTTACAGCCGTGAGCTATATTGGCAAACGGGCCGCCATGGATAAGAGCCGGTGTATGTTCAATCGTTTGGACAAGGTTTGGTTTAATGGCATCCTTTAATAATAAAGTTAACGCCCCTTCAACACCCAAATCCCCAACGGTTACCGGCTGTTTGTTATAATTATAGGCTACAACAATCCTGGATAATCGTAATTTTAAATCTTTAATATCTGTAGCTAAACATAGTACTGCCATGATTTCGGAGGCAACCGTAATATCAAAACCATCTTCCCTTGGAACCCCTTGCATTGGGCCACCAAGACCCACGACCACCTTCCTGAGAGCGCGGTCATTCAAATCAACTGCCCGCTTCCAAACAATCCGGCGCTGGTCAATCTGCAGCTCGTTCCCCTGCTGGAGATGGTTGTCAAGCAATGCAGCCAAGGCATTATTAGCAGTCGTAATCGCATGGAGATCACCGGTAAAGTGAAGATTTATGTCTTCCATTGGCAATACCTGTGCGTAGCCCCCACCAGTTGCACCGCCTTTTATACCCATAGTCGGTCCTAGTGAAGGTTCACGCATGGCAATCATCGCTCTTTTACCAAGAATATTAAAAGCATCCCCCAATCCTACCGTAACCGTTGATTTGCCTTCACCTGCAGGGGTAGGGCTAATCGCTGTTACCAGAATAATTTTTCCTCCCTGTTTGGTCTTAAGGCTGGCAAGTGCTTCGGTGGAAAGCTTGGCCTTATACTTGCCAAAGAGTTCAAGATCGTCCTCTCTCAAACCAATTTTGCTTGCAATCTCCGCGATAGGTTTCATCTTGGCTGCTTGGGCAATTTCAATATCGGACTTTACATTTGTTTTCATTACCACATTGATCCCCCCACATTCTGCATATCTTAAATCTACAATCTATTTTATCAAAGGAGCGCTACATTCCGATAAGTTTTTGTGAACAAATTATTATCTTTTCTAAATTTCAAATAATGTTTATAATATAAATATTGAATTTTTTACTACTCAATAAATCTAGTACGCTGTTCAAGTAACATAGAGCAATAATTTAAGGAAGGGGAGAGGGTTAATTGCCAATTAACATTCCTAAACAATTACCTGCAAGAGAAATTCTAGAACAAGAAAATATTTTCATTATGGACGATGAACGGGCTGTCAGCCAGGATATCCGTCCTTTAAATATTTTAATCTTGAATTTAATGCCAGAAAAAGAAAAAGCGGAAACGCAGTTGTTAAGGCTGTTGAGTAACTCGCCGCTGCAGGTGAATGTAAGGTTTTTAAAAACAATTTCCTACGAATCGACACATACGAGTAAGCAACATCTTGAGCAATTCTATACTACCTTCTCTGAGGTGAAACATCAAAAGTTTGATGGCATGATTATTACCGGTGCACCTGTTGAGCTGTTGGAATTCGAGCAAGTCAAATATTGGAATGAATTGAAGGAAATCATGGATTGGACTACCCAAAACATTACCTCTACCTTACATATTTGCTGGGGAGCCCAGGCTGCTCTATTTCATCACTATGGGATCGGGAAATTTGAGCTCACAAGAAAATGTTCAGGCATCTATTCCCACCAAATATTTGAGCAAAATGATATTTTATTACGTGGGTTTGATGATCAGTTCTTTGCTCCCCATTCCCGCTACACAGATGTTTCAATTGAAGCAATCAAAAGTGACCCGCAGTTAAAACTGCTGGCTGCTTCAAAGGATGCCGGTGCCTTATTAATCGCTTCCCGCGACCGGAAGCATGTAATGATTACCGGGCATTTGGAGTATGAATCAGATTCATTGGCACAGGAATATGAGCGTGATGTTAATAAAGGGCTGGAGATTCATGTTCCGGAAAACTACTTTCCCAACAACGATCCTACACAACCTCCAATCAATCGTTGGCGCTCCCATGGTCATCTTTTCTTTTCAAACTGGCTCAATTATTATGTTTACCAGGAAACCCCTTATTTATGGGAATAACCAACCTGCCAATTTTGGCAGGTTTTTTCTATCTTATTGGATAAATATTCATCATTTCAGAAACAATAATAGGGGCAAAGGAGGCTTACATTTTGGAAACAATCGTGGCATTGCATCGAAATCATTTTGGGGATATTATCAGTTTTGTGACTTCGGAAGGAAGAGTGATTTCTTATCGGAAGGCCTTAATTGAAGCAGGTGATGGAATAATTACCGGAGTTCATCCGCAGCTGGATACCAATGGTCATGCTTCGTTAGTCCCACAACAGGAACAAAGCTTTGATCATTACCCTAACCTATTTTAGAAAAGCACCTGAAGCAGAGTTTCAGGTGCTTTTCATTTATTCATTCTCGTTTCGTCTCTGTATTTCTTTAAGAAAATCTATTCTGGTTTCGTCTTCTTCAAAAAATTGAACTAGATCACCGATTCTGTCAATTGAATCCCAGCTTAAATGATGCTCAATTCCTTCGACATCATTATAAATGTTTTCATCCTTGACGCCGATGATTTTCAGAAATTGTTCGAGCAAGTCATGTCTGAAAACAAGTCGTTTGCCAATCTTTTTCCCTTTTGCAGTTAACACAAGTCCGCGATATTTTTCGTAGACCAAATATTCGTCTTTATCAAGCTTTTGAACCATTTTTGTAACTGAGGAGGGATGAACGGATAGCGCCTCGGCAATATCGGAAACCCGTGCGTATCCTTTATCTTCAATCAATATATAAATTTGTTCAATATAATCTTCCATACTAGGTGTTGGCATCCCATACCCTCCAAAAGTCTATCTTCATTAAAAAGTTTACTATAGAAAAAAAAGAGTGACAAGGCACTTTATCACTTTCAATTTATTTCGTCAGTTTACCGGTTCTCTTTCAAATGAAAATTTCAGGCTGTGGTCCCTCTCATCCAAATAAAGCCTGGCATTAAACGTTTTGTCTTTATTAGTAAAGCCTTCAATGAGCTCTGTTTTCCCGTCGGAAAGCAGCAGTTTAATATTTTTCTGGGTGATTGTTTTTCCCAGAATTTTTTTCGAAATCGTAAAATGGCAGTGATTACTTTTGTAATTGGTGCAGCCGTAAAAATTGCCTTTGTCCACAATTTGACCATCACATTTTTTGCATGATCCAAGTTTGGCTGGTGCCCGTTTCTGGCCCCGTTTTTTTCCGGGAGTGAAATTCTCGCTGACTTCCTTGGAAAAAACCCAGGCAGCGGACTGACCGACACTAGTTGCTATTATATGGTGAACCATCTTTTTCGTTTGTTCCATAAACTGTTTCGGTGACGCTTGGCCCTCGGATATTTCTTTAAGCTTTTGCTCCCATTTTGCGGTCATTTCAGGAGAAGCGAGGATTTCTTTACCAATTGCCTCAATCAGAATTTTGGCCTTGGCCGTGGCATAAACCAAATTTTTCTTCACCTCGATATAGGCTCGGTCTTTCAGCATCGTGATAATTCCAGCCCGCGTTGCCTCGGTGCCCAATCCCTCCGTTTTCGCAAGAACTTTTTCCAGTTCTTTATCCTCAATATGCTTTCCGGCCGTTCTCATTAAGGTAATCAACTGACCTTCTGTATAACGCTTCGGCGGCTGTGTCTGGCTTTCCTTTACCTCCACTTTTGTCGTTTTTCCTTGCTCACCTTTTGTAAGTGGCGGCAGCGACGGGTCATTTTCCTGATCTTTTTGATTAATGACTTTTCTCCAGCCTTCTTCAATTTGCACTTTTCCTTTTGAGATAAACTTCGCCCGCCCATCCACTAAAGTGATGACTGTTGTATACTCAAACACCGCTTTGTCATAATGGGCTGCCAAAAGACTTTTCACGATTAAATCATATAATTTCCGTTCATCGGCACTCAGTCGCTCCACGTTCGGAACTTGTTCTGTCGGGATAATCGCATAGTGGTCGGTAACCTTTTTCTCATTGACATATCTTTTATTTTCCGCAATTGACGCAATCGGTAATGGAAAATACCCGCCATAGTCATCGATATGACTCAATTTAGTAAGAATTTCAGGGAAATTTCCTGCTTCTTCTTTTGTTACATAGCGGGAATCAGAACGAGGATAGGAGACGTAGCCTTTTTGATATAGCTGTTGCAGCACATCCAATGTCTTTTTTGGAGAAAATTTAAAACGCTTATTGGCATCGGCTTGCAAGGCAGATAAATTATACAATAACGGCGGCAGGAATTCCTTTCGTTCACAATCGACATCGCCAACTTCAGTGTCTTTTTCGCGGCAAAAGACAGCCACCTTCTCCGCCATTTCTTTTGTATTAACCCTTGTTTCCCCTTCGTTTTGCCATTTCCCGTTATATTTTTTACCATTAATGTTAAAATGGGCGATAACCTCCCAAAACGGTTCGGATATAAAGTTTTCGATCTCCAGTTCACGTTTAACAATTAACGCCAAGGTCGGGGTCTGTACCCGGCCGACTGAAAAAACATCGGAAAAACCTTGTTTTTGCAGAAGCAGGCTGTACAGCCTTGACGCATTCATCCCGACAACCCAGTCAGCGCATGCACGAGTATAGGCCTCAAAATATAGGTTGCGTGTCTCCGCTTCATCCAGCACCCTCTTGAAGCCTTCTCTGATAGAATTCGGGGTTAATGATGAGATCCATAACCTTTTCATCGGCTTGCGGCAATTCGTCAGCCTTAAAATGTTCCGAACGATGAGTTCCCCTTCTCTCCCGGCATCACCTGCATGTATTATTTCTGTCACTTGCGGGTCAGAGACCAATTTTCTTATGACCGAGAATTGCTTAGCCTTGTCTTTTGTCACTTCGTATTCAAAATGCTCCGGAATCATCGGTAAATTGGTTAATGACCATTTTTTCCAATCCGGCTGGTATTTTTCCGGCTGTACCAATTGGCAAATGTGTCCGATGGCCCAAGTGACATAGGCGCCATTTTGAAATAATTCATTTGGAAAAACTTCAATAAACCCATTTTGTCGTTTATGTTTAAAAACAGACGCCAATGTTGAACCCTGATCCGGTTTTTCTGCAATAATCAGTTTCATTAAAGCATCTCCCTTTTCATATTACATCCCAGTATTCATTTTACCTATTTCATTCATTCTCGTATAGTTAGAAACGATTAGCAAAAAAAAAATCCCTCCAGCCCGATAATCGACCGAAAGGATTAATAAACTTTAATTTCTAAAAAAGTTATCAAGAGTTATGATTATACCAATTTTCCTCCGGAACAATATTCGATACAGTCAGGATAAGGGATGGAATTCTTTCTACATCAAAAACAATCGCCCCAATTTTCCTAGTAAACATAATAAAGGCGCTGCCATGGGGGAATTTGACCAGATCTTCTCCAATATGCAGCAATGAAAGTAAAATGGCCTGTTTTTCTGTGTCCTCAATAGATAACTTGGGAGAGAATCTTAATATCCATTCCCCGCCCTCGATCGAAAATCGAAACAAGCAGCCCCACCTCAACATGTAAAGGATATTTAATTAAACATATGAAGGAAGGGAGGTTTTATGTTGGATTAATTAAGAAAAAATCACATTAAAAAAGCGGAGAAAAAAGCTTTACAGCCTTTCTTGACTGTCCAATATCATTATTGTATATTTAAAGCATCATGTAATCGAATACAAAAGCATACGCTAAAGCATTTATTACATGATAATATTTATCTTTGGCACCAACTACAGGTGTTCTGAAAGGCTTAGGAGGCAGAAGTACATGCAAAATGGTAAAGTAAAATGGTTTAACAATGAAAAAGGCTTTGGTTTCATTGAAGTTGAAGGCGGAGACGATGTATTCGTACACTTCAGCGCAATCCAAGGTGACGGCTACAAAGCATTAGAAGAAGGTCAAGAAGTTTCTTTCGAAATCGTTGAAGGCAACCGTGGACCTCAAGCTGCAAACGTAGTTAAGCTTTAATCCTAAATATAAAAAAACCAGGGCTGACAATTGTCAGCCTTTTTCACTTATTGAAGCTTCTCTCCAAAATTACGCAGTTTTTCACCAACTGTGCATTGTGTAATACAAAATCGGTGTGCCGCTCTTCGACCCTTATCCCTTTTCAATTGCTGATGAACAAAGCAGCCTTCACAGTATTCCTTCATCATATTTTCGACCTGCGTAAAAAGTTCTTTTCTTGCCGTACGCTTTTCCAGATATAGTGCACCCCGTTCCTCATAGAATAATCGTTTTGGCGAAAATCTCCTTTCCCTCAAGTGCCTGGGTCGCCAGTTTATCCGCTTCTTTATTGTCCTTACGAGGAATGACGGTGTATTTTGGATGAAGGTCAAGAGCTTTCATCTTTTCCTCAATTCTGTCAAGCCAGCGATTCAATACATCTTCATAACACGGCCATTCACCTTCGAGTTGCTTTAACACAACCTGAGAATCACCCTTAAATTCACATGACAAATGACGGACACCCATATCCTCTAATAGATTTAACGCATAGTAAAATGCCGCATACTCAGCCTCATTGTTTGTTTCCAGTTCATCAAATTGCTCGTTGGCACGCAGCCGGTATTTCTTTTTGCCCTGATTGAAAAAGATAACGGCCCCGAGACCCGCCAGATTTCTTTCCTTTTGAAAGCCGCCATCAAAATAAACAATGATATCGTGAGGATCTTCCTCGATTTCGGTTAACAGCTTTTTCATTTCCTTTAATATCCAAGATGTCCCTTTTTCATCGTAGAAATACAAATCACTTGCTTTACCTGAAGATTCTAGCTCATCCCCCATGACAACAGCTGTTTCACCAGTCACCCAATCGGAGGAACATGGTACTCTTTCATTATTTTTTAATTTATGCTTCCATTCCAATCTATATTTCATTGTTACTCAGCCTTTCAGAAAATTTCATGATAGATAATAATATTATTCCCTAGATATACATATTCCTTTTATGATATCCAATTTTGTATGTGAAAATTTTTTCATGCACTAAAACGTTAATATGTGATAAACTTTCAATTATATGTGTACAACATTTTGAAGTCGGGGGCTTAAACAGACCATGAAAAAACCGTTAACTGCGGATATCAGCTTACTTTTTGTTACATTAATTTGGGGAATCACGTTTGTCTTGGTTCAAAATGCCATTGATTTTTTGGCGCCGTTTGCATTTAACGGAGTCCGCTTTTCAATTGCAGCCTTGTTACTGCTCTTCTGTTTACTTATTATCGATAAAAAACAATTAACTCAACTAAATGGGAAAATTATTGCAGCCGGGGTTCTGATCGGTTTTTGGTTGTTTCTAGGTTATGTAACACAGACGATCGGCCTTTTATATACCACTACTTCAAAGGCAGGATTTATCACTGGGCTTAGTGTGGTTCTAGTCCCGTTATTTTCGATGATATTATTAAAACAGTTTCCCACTAAAAACGCCGTGTTTGGAGTAATAACCGCGACAGTCGGTTTATTTTTTCTGACAATGACCGATGTAACAGGGTTAAATATTGGAGATGGGTTTGTCTTCATTTGTGCAATAAGTTTTGCACTACAAATTATCTTTACAGGTAAATACTCTAACAGGTATCCTACCCTGTTATTAACAGTCATTCAGATAGCAACAGTCGCTATACTTTCCACACTATCATCATTTGTATTTGAAGATTGGAAAGACTCCTTTCGGGCTGAAAATTTATTATCCCAAGATGTAATAGTTGCCCTGGTGATTACGAGCGTATTTGCAACGGCGATTGCTTTTTTCATTCAGACCAATTTCCAAAAATATACATCAGCCACCAGAGTGGCACTTATTTTCGCCATGGAACCAGTTTTTGCAGCGATTACTGGCTACTTTTGGGCTGGAGAACGTCTGTCATACACTGCCTTTATTGGCTGTGCGTTAATTTTTATGGGAATGATACTTGCTGAATTACCTACAAAGAAACTTCTTTTTTTTAGAAAAGAAAAAGGAATCGAGTTAGAATAAACCCCCTAAGTGTTAGGGGGTTTTTACATTGTTTAAATAGCGAGCAATTGATGTTCTTTTACAAATTCAATGGCATCTTTTCTAGTTTTGAGTTGATGCTTGGTAAATGTCTCCAGCAACGAAACATAAAAGCTGCCGTCAAAGCTTTTCTGTGCCTTTAAGGTCAGCTCAATGGCTGTTTTAATCAGTTCATCGTCAGCACTTGTATAGTGTTTCCCGAAGTAAATAAACCCGATTGCATCCTCTTGAAATAAGAAACCTTTCGCTCTTAAGTGATGCAGATAATCCTCTAACGTTCGCACTAAATCAACCAACCCTCTCCAAACTTTCTTTAAACATCCCTCTAAAAGCTTAACTTAAATTTCGACAATTTTCTATCTTTTTTTGTGCAGAGATGACCGATTACACCAATGGCAACCCCAAGGATTGCACCGCCAATGACTTCTTCAGGTTTATGTCCAAGCATTTCCTTTAGCTTCTTTGGTGATTTTTCTTTGAATTCCAATGATTCTTCTTTATGCACTTTTTCCATAAGCTCATTCATTGAGTTTACCTTTAACGTCAATTCTCCAGTCTGTCTTCTCACACCTTGGGCATCGTACATTACGATTAATCCGTAAACGAGTGACAACGCAAAGTCAATTGTTGGCAGTCCCCGTCTTAAGGCAATATATGTTGTTAACGTCGACACTCCAGCTGAATGGGAACTAGGCATTCCGCCCGTTCCAAAGAAAAGGTCCGGACGCCATTCCCTTTTCTTTACGTAATGAATCGGAATCTTCAATCCCTGTGCCAATCCAATACTTAAAAGCGCTAAATAGACACCTTTGTTCATGACATCACCTCTATCTTTATTGTTCAAAAGTTCGTGTTTTATTATGCGGACAGGAAATACTACCATAGGGGAGGTGAGCACAATGAGTAATAAAGGCAGTGGAGCTAATAGTCGCGGTACAAAAGCGCCGGGTGTTAACCCGCAAGGTTACGGACAGGATGCTGAATTTGCAGAAGAGCCAAAAAGCAAACTGGAGAATCGGGCAAAAAAATCAAATACAAAAATTTAGTAATGAAAAAGGGGTGCCTCAGATGAGACAACCCTTTTCTATGAAATGAATGCTTCTTCCAGGGGCAATAGCCGTTGAATCCCTCGAAGTTCCAGCTCCTGAAGTTTGTTCAATGCTTTTTCTTTTTCAATTCTTAATCCTGCTTCTTCCATGGTGCATTTGACCGGAACATCACATTTTATTTCAGCAAGCTTACGGGATAAATGAAGCATGTCCAAATCCTGTTGTATTTTTGTTTTATGAGATTTTGATAACTGATCAAGATTGGAAATAATCCCTTCAACATGCTCGTATTGCTGGAGCAGCTTAAGTGCTGTTTTTTCACCAATTCCTTTGACGCCGGGATAATTATCACTACTGTCTCCCATAAGCGCCTTTAAATCAATCATCTGCCGCGGGGAAATTCCTTTTTCCTCGAAAAATGTTTCCGGTGTATGCACTAGATAATTTCCATAGCCCTTCTTAAGCAGTATAACCGAAATACTATCATCAAGAAGCTGGAGGATATCCTGATCCCCCGTTAAAATAGATACGTTAGCAAGCTCCTTTGCCTGATTGGCAATCGTACCGATACAATCATCCGCTTCATAACCTGCCATGCCAATATTGGGAATATCAAATGAAGCAACCACTTCTTTTACCAGATCAAATTGTGGAATTAACTCAACCGGCGCCTCGCCGCGATTCCCTTTATAATCTGGGAACAGCTCAGTACGGAACGTTTTGCTGCCCATATCCCAACAAACGGCAAGGTGTGTTGGATTAAAGGTTGAAACAGCTGTAAACATATGTTTAATAAAACCGTGGATTCCGTTAGTAGGAACCCCTTTTGAATTTATCATAAACTGCCCGCTAACCGCGGTTGCATAAAAAGCTCGGAATAACAGAGCCATACCATCAACCAGCATTAATGAAGGTCGTTGGTTTGTCATGTATGGAACCCTCCTAAAAAGTGTTTTTTAACAACACGATTCCCATTATACCATAAGTAGGACCCATAACTTAATTTACTTTATTTTCAGGATACGAAATCCAGTCGCTAAAACTACCTGGATAAAGCTTTACATTCTTAAACCCTGCTTCCTTTAAAGCTAAAAAATTTGGGGTTGCTGTCACTCCAGAACCGCAATATACAATAATTTCATGTTCCGGATTGATATCTTTAAACCGTTCCTTTTGGGCTGAGATTGAGTTATATTCTCCCCCAGAAAGACCTAACATCCACGGCTTATTGATGGCACCAGGGATATGTCCCGCTTTTTTATCGATGGGTTCTTCCATACCGAGGTAACGCTTTTCTTCACGTGAATCAATTAAAACGATATCATCCCGATTACCTTGTGCAACCTGTTCCACTTCTTCTATTGAGGCAGAAACTTCAGGTTTAAGACATATGTTAAATTTAACTTTTTGATAGGATGGTAATTCGGTTGTAACCGGGAAACCAGCAGCAGCCCATTGGCTAAACCCGCCATTTAAAACAAATACCTGTTCATGCCCCAGATAATGAAGCAGCCACCAAAAACGGGCTGCATACGCACCTTCACCACCATCATAGGCAACAATTGTCTTGGTTTCATCGATACCTGCAGCTTCCAGCTTCGTAATAAATTCATCAAGAATTGGAAGAGGATGACGGCCGCCGTGCTCCTGGACCGGGCTCGACAAATCTTTTTCCAAATCAAAGAATATCGCCCCTGGCAAATGCCCTGTGTTATATTCTTTGCGGCCTTTTTCCGAGTCAGCCAAGGAAAAACGACAATCGACAATTTTAACGGAGGTATCATCCAAATGTGTCTTGAGCCAATGTTTATCTACTACATATTTCAAGAAAAACTCCCCCAAATCAGAAAATTAGTTTTCAAGCTGCTGTGAAATTTCCAGTAAACGTTCTAACGAAACGCCACCCTCCAAGGCCGCAATCAGACTTAAATAAAGATCGTCTGCCTCGCCCTTCATATACTCTACAAGCTGATTGAAATTTTTGTTCAACTGTTCGGCATAATGAAGCTTCAGCCTTTCACCTTCGATCTGCAAATAATTGTCTGCAGGAGTGGTTAATACACGGTGCAGTTCATCAATCATCAACTGTTTTTCATTCTTTTCAAAGAAAGCCTTTGGGTTTTTAAAATAGGTCTTCGCTTTTGCGAACAGTTGCTGTTCTAGTCCAATAAACGCTAATGGAAAATCAATTTCCCCGCTTGCTCCTTTTTCATATTTTGAAAATGACAAGTCTGGGTTCAATTCATTTAGTGTCCGAATTTGGGAAGCTTGAAAATCCGCCAAGACCTTTTCCATAAATCGGTCGATCCTTACTGTTGTGGCCCGCATTTCCTGAGCAAAATCAAAACCTAAACTTTCTAAAAACTCATCAAGGGCGGCCTGCAGGGCTTTCTTTAAATTTCGCCCATCATCCCGAAGTGTGGATGGATTAAATGCCTCCTTGAAGAAATCGTTAAATCGAAGAAACACTCTTTGTTTAATGTAAAAGATGAGTTCATCCGCTTCCTGAAATAGCCTTGTCTTAAGCGGCTCGGACGTTTGTTTTACAAATAGGTCTTGAACTAGTGCTTTTTGCCTTTCCAGTTCTAACCGCTTTTGCTCTTTGACACTTTTGTCTTCCTGCGAACTTTGAATCAGTTTTTTCACCAATAGCCGCACCCGTTCCAGTTCGGTTTGGGCCGATTCTATCGCCATTTCTGTTAGGTCTTTAGCAATAAAACGGTAAAAAGCTTGTTCAAATGTGCCAAGTCCAGAACCCTGACTTTCTAATTGGTTCATTTTTTCCTGTAAACCAAGCAAACTAGACAGTGGATATAAATGCGGATTGCGGATCCCATACTTTACAAGCTGCTCGGTAACATATTCCATAACTGAATGCTTTTCCGCTTCATCTTCAGCAAGATCAATCGCATTAATAATAAAGAACATCTTATCCATTTGAAATGATTCTTTCACCCTGCCAAGCTGAATTAAAAATTCTCGGTCAGCCTTGGAAAAGGCATGATTGTAATAGGTTACAAACAGGATGGCATCTGAGTTTTTAATATAATCAAAAGCAACACCAGTGTGACGGGCGTTAATTGAATCAGCCCCAGGAGTATCAACAAGAGTTATCCCTTTTCTAGTTAACTCACAATCATAATAAAGCTCGATCCATTCGACAAAACAGGACTTTTCTTCGTGGGCAACAAATTCATGAAACTCAGTTAAATCAGTTGCTTTTACCGTTCCAAGCTGATCCACAAACCTATTGCAGCCCTTACTAAATGCCTGTAAAAAAGCATAATGGGTTTTCTCCAAGACACCTTCCTGTCCTTGTTGCAGCATAATCTTGTCAATTTGCTTGGAAGCCTCTGCAAAGTCATTGGCATGCAGTTCAAAAACCCTGAGCGACCGATTGATATCGTCAAGCATTGCCTGTTTTTCTTTGAATTTAACAAGGACGGTTCCATGCTGATTTTCATCGGTGACCGGCTTTATTTTATTGATCGCTGCTGTGGTCGGATTTGGGGAGACCGGCAATACCTTCTCACCAATTAGGGCATTGGCGAAAGAAGATTTCCCGGCACTAAATGCACCAAACAACGCGACGGTAAAACCTTTGTTTTCCAGCCTTCCTGCCTTTTCAACCAACTCATGGCCTATCTTCTGGAAGCCGGGCAAATCCCTAAATAGTCTCGAAGTATGATGGAGCCTCTCTATCGTTCGCTTCAAGTGATCTCCAGTCCCATTAATAGAGTCTGTCACTTGGCCTTCCTGCACATAACTTGCCGCCTTGGTTACCTGCTCTTTATTACTATTAGTAGAAATATTAGTATCGGTGTCAGGCACTAACTCGGATTTTATTACATCAAACTCTTCCTCCTCCTGGGCAAACAGAGAATGATGTTGGTCCGTTAGACTTCCTTGTTGATTTAACAGTTCAGTAATCGCATTTTGTTTATCTGACATGACTTCTTTAAACTTTTGCACCTGGGCAAGCGCTGTTACATATCTGCCCAGTTTTTGGTATTCACTTTCATTCTGATGTGTCTGTTTGGTTGTTTGCTCCTTTAAGGCGTGCATGTATTTTGATTTAAATTCATTCAGTGAATTCCTTGCAATTTTCTTAATTTCATTAGCAACATCATCCGTATAATGAAGTAAATATTCTCCGGAAAGCAGAGCACCGGATTTCACTGCTTTTATAAGCACATCCTTGGATACAGATATAGAATAAGACTGGGCTGCTACAAGCAGTTCTCCTTGGTCTAGCTCGCGCTCCTTTAATGTGCGAAGCAGAAACTCGCGAACATGCCACTCGAGCTGGGACTTGGTTTTTTCAAGGATATCCTGATAAAAGTGTTCCAGTCTTGCATTCCTTTCCTCCACTGTCTTTTGCTTGGAGAATAGAAAGCCGACCTTAAATCCCGGCTGGCAGGATTCCAAATAACGTTCAGCTAATTCTCTTGTCCCGAAGGGCATTAAATAGGCATTCTTTAGCAATTGTGCCACTTCGTTATCAAAAGCTTTTTCCTGTTCTTCTGTTCCACCCTTTAGGGCCTGTATCTTATTGGTAATCCTCTGATAGGACTCAAGCAGAGTAGATTTCTCCGCTTCTGATATTTCATCAAGGATCTCAGTGGCTGGCATAAGCTGCTCCGCTTCCCACTTTTCAGCCTGGTTAAGATGGTCTTGCGTAAGTTTTTTTAGTGACTGATAGACTGACGGGATAATCAATTGGTCCTTTGCAGCCAATTTGTCAGCAATAAATCTTCTAAGCTCTTTATATTGATTATGAGGGTGATCTTCATGCTTCAAGGATGTATAAAAAATTCTTGCCGGTTTAACCCCCCACGACGCAAATGATTCCATAACGCTTCTTTGAAAGGCCAGAAAACTCAGCTCATCATCCTTATGTTTATCAATTTGGTTGATGACCAAATATACATCCTTACCCGCTTGAGTCAGCTCTTTTGTAAATAAAAAATTAAGCTCGGCTTGAACATGGTTATAATCCATTACATAAAAGATTAAATCGGCCAAATGAATTGCCGATTCAGTGGCAATTCGGTGGGCATCGTCAGCAGAATCAATCCCCGGTGTATCCATAATTACCGTATTGTGAGGCAAATGCGAGTCACTGTGACTAATTTCAATTTCCTGTATTTGGTCCCCATCTTTGCAATAATTTTTGACCAAATCATAATCGTAAGGGGCTAAATATAGCCGCGGCTTTTCGTTTTTGAAAAACACTTTGGCATAATCATCGCCAGTTTTGACTTTTACCAAGTTTGCGCTAGTTGGAATCGGACTTGACGGCAGTAATTTTTCCCCTATGACCTGATTAATCATTGTTGATTTCCCTGCAGAAAAATGTCCGCAAAAAGCGATTGCAAATTCACTGTTCTCCAGCTTTTTCGCCAGCTGTTTCAGTTTTTCGGCGTTTTGTTCATCCCCTTGGCCGATAAAATAGTTATATACTGAAACTATTTTTTGTTTTAAGGTTTGAATCGTCTCATGTTGATAAGCTGTTTGTACCATTTAAACAAATTCCCCTTAGCATCGTAATAATAGTTTTATTTTATACGATAATTCAAACTTTTCCTATCTTTACACTCTTTTAAATACAAAAAAGCCAGGGGGTTTATCCCTGGCTACAAATTATGATTAATGGGTAACATTTTTTAATACGTGCTTCATGACAAATGCATAAATGATAATTGTTCCGCCAACGAAGGCATATGCCATATGTAACACCATCCTTGTTGAGAATGATTTTCATCGTTAAGTGAATATTAACATAGGTGAGAATTATTTTCAATAAGATAATGGTAATTGACAAAATTATTTAACAATCTTTGGGATTAACCTTGGACAGTCCTGAAAGGCACCATTATATTCTGTAACACTTCCGAGCGCTTGTTCTTCCTTGGGAATGCGAACCGCTAACATAATAAGGTTTAAAACGGTAAAAAAAAGAGCCGTATAATACGCATTGTAAAGCAGAGGGATCACTACTATTTCTATAGAAACAACCAGATAGTTTGGATGCTTGATATATCGGTAAGGACCCTTGCGAACCACGGCAGCATTCGGCAGGACAATGATTTTAGTATTCCAATATCGCCCGAGTGATCCAATAACCCAAATTCTCAGAACCTGGGTTAAAACAAAACCAGTTAATAAGACAGGCCATATCGGTGACAACCCATGTTTAAAAACTAATACCTCAAGGACGAAACAAATCAAAAACAGCATATGTATTAGGACCATAAATCGATAGTGTATCGTGCCAAACTCAATTGCCCCCTGCCGCTTCATCCACGTTTCATTCTTTTTTGCAATCAACAGCTCAACCATTCGCTGACATAATACAAAACCAAACAAATATGAAAAAGAAAGAAAGTCGTTCATTCAAACCACCTCAACAGCAAAAGCTCCGAACTGAACCCCGGACCTAACGCCGTACAAAGCCCGTATGAACCACGGGGAATATCCAATTTCATCACACGCCTTAACACGTAAAGAATTGTCGCCGAAGACATATTGCCAAACTGTCTTAACACCTCCGAGGATGTTTCAGTCATGGCCTCAGGAAGGTCCATTACTTTCCGGTAGGCCTCTAATACTTTTTTTCCGCCGGGATGGGCAATTAAATAATCGACTTTCTCCAAATCAAGTCGCTTATGCTTTAAAAATGAAGTAATCACCGGCTTAAGCCAATTTTGGATAATTTGCGGAATGTCCCTGGAGAACACTACATATAACCCGTCATTTTTAACATCCCAGCCCATCACATCAAGTGAATCCGGCATGAGGGTCGAGTCGGTCGCAACGATTGATGGTGTAGTAGGTTTTCTGCGGTAGTCATCAATATTGCTTGAATCGCCACAGACTAATGCGCAGGCAACCCCGTCTGCAAACAAGGAAGTCCCAATTAAATTACTTTTTGAGGTGTCATTTCGTTGAAAAGTCAAACTGCATAGTTCAACAGATAGTACCAGCACCTTGGACTTCGGGAACGCCATACAATACTCTGCCGCTCTCGATAATCCGGCGGCACCTCCGGCACACCCCAGTCCCCAAATCGGTATTCGTTTCGTATGTTGATTAAACGGTAATTGATTCATGATTCTGGCTTCAATACTAGGTGTCGCAATTCCTGTTGAGGTAATAAAGAAGATGGCTTCGATTTCCTTGCAGGGAACCGTTTTTTTTAGAAAGTGACCATCTTGTAAGCATTTTGTAATGGCCTCCTTGCCAAGAGTTACAGCACTCTCAATAAAGGCATCATTTTTTTCTTCAAAGGTATGTTCAACCTGGTACCAATCAATTTCTTTTACAAAATGCCTCTTTTCAATTTGACCGTTAGGAAAAGCCTGTAATAACCGATCAATATCTTTAAAAGATTCGGCAAACAGGTTTCTGGCAAATTCACATACCTGATCCTGTTTGATTTCATATGGTGGAAGTACCTCTGCTACGGAAATAATTGAAGGCATTGTCATTCTCCTAATACATAAGGTACTGGTATTTTTTCCAACACACGGATAAATATCCCAATATATTCAAACAAAAAAAAGCTCCCCCAGTCTGGAGAAGCCAACGTTTTGAAGGTTGTTGTTGCTGTGCTTTTTTATTATATCTCGAAAATGAAATCCCTTCATTACGTAAACATTTCCAATTTTAGACGAAGTCTAAATTGTAATGTGGTCATTTTTCAGACTGCTTTTGAACCTCTATTTGAATTTTATTGCCTGCCAGGCTGCCGCATACTTTACAAATCTCTTTCTTGTTATATATTAGACGGCATTGTTCACAATAATATTTCTCCATTTATTCCACCGCTTCCAGCCAAAATAGAATATTTGGTTTATCATATTTCTGTTTTTTTCAAATGGTGACGAAACGAGCGGGCGATGGCTGGTATTATTTCAGTTTGTGAAAGAATTATCAATTACATAAATCACACGGTACATGTGATTGTTCACACTTTATTCACAATTAACGGGATGCATTTGTGATTTAAATCACTGTTACATCAAGTTTTTAACATTAACATAGTAGATACCTAAGGAATGAACATTTTGTGAACTCCTAAATTTCATATTTTTAATTCACAATTGTTTTGTATTATGAAAGAGAACTTATTTAATTTCTTCTAAATTTTGAAAGGGGTGTAAGGGGATGGTGAAGGCGGAACTAAAGACAAAACAACAAACACAGGTCGAAGACAGTTCCTCATTAAAGGGGACATTGGCATCTGTTTTCTTTCTAGGACTTTTTATTATCGTTTCATGGGTAAGTGTCTTCTATCTATTTGTAGATCGTTTTTAATTTTTGAAGGGGGAAAACATTATGCATATGCATAAATTTGAAAAAATTTGGCTGATTTTCGGTGTCAGCTGCTTAGTCATTTTCCTGACAGTGGTTGGGGTAAGCGCCTTCTATTTAGGTAACAAGCCGGCAAGCTGTTTAACGACAATTGATCCTGAAAAGGTGGATACAACAAAGCCATTCGATAAACCCGGACTACATAAGGTTGAAGGGAAAGAATGGGATTATGAGTTAGTTTATGTAGCATCTGCATTCTCTTATCAGCCTGCACAAGTCGAAGTGCCGCTTGGAGCAAAGGTTAAGGTAATGGCTACTACAAAAGACGTCGTCCATGGTTTTGAAGTAGCTGGGACAAATATTAATATGATGCTTGAGCCTGGCTACATTAGCGAATATACGACTACTTTTGACAAAGCCGGAGAATACTTAATCGTTTGTAATGAATACTGTGGTTCTGGACACCACTTAATGTTCTCGAAGATTGAGGTGGTAAAATAATGATGAACAATTATTCAGCAAAAGTAAAGGTTGACCCGCGTGATGCGAAACTTTCTATGGCACACTTTTTTGTAGCATTTGGTGCCCTTGCGCTTGGGGGCTTAATGGGTCTTCTGCAAACCCTGGTCCGTTCCGGAAAATTTGAACTGCCATGGGGTATTGGCTATTATCAAATTCTAACAGCCCACGGCGTTTTGATGGGACTCGTTTTGACAACATTCTTTATTATGGGTTTTCAATATGCAGCCGTTTCAAGAACTGCTGGTACTCATTCTCCTGCTGCAAGACGCACTGGCTGGATTGGATTTTGGTTAATGACTGCCGGTACGCTAATGGCGGGGACGATGATTCTATTAAATGAAGCATCAGTTCTATACACATTCTATGCACCGCTTAAAGCACACTGGATTTTCTATTTAGGTTTGACATTTGTCGTTGTCGGCAGCTGGGTTGACGGTGCGGCACAAATTATGACATACGCAAAATGGCGCAAGAATAACCCAGGGAAGCCAAGCCCACTATTAAGCTTCATGGCTGTTATCAATACGGTAATGTGGATTGTAGCAACTTTAGGCGTTGCGGCAACTGTATTATTCCAGCTGCTTCCTTGGTCACTTGGCATTGTTGATACTGTCGATGTACTCGTAAGCCGGACTTTATTCTGGTATTTCGGTCACCCATTAGTTTATTTCTGGTTACTTCCAGCGTATATGTGCTGGTATGCCATCATTCCAAAAATTATCGGTGGTAAAATTTTCTCTGATTCACTTGCTCGTCTATCATTTATTTTATTCTTGCTCTTCTCGATTCCGGTTGGTTTCCACCACCAGTTAACCGAGCCAGGAATTGATCCAGCATGGAAGTTTTTCCAAGTCATCCTAACATTTATGGTGGTTATTCCATCTTTAATGACAGCATTCTCATTGTTTGCTACCTTTGAAAGATACGGCAGATCGAAAGGTGCAACAGGCCTGTTTGGCTGGTTTAAGGTTCTTCCTTGGAATGACGCGCGTTTCATCGTTCCATTTATCGGGATGGCTTCGTTCATTCCTGCTGGTGCAGGCGGTATTATCAATGCATCCAACCAAATGGACCAAGTGGTTCATAATACAATTTGGGTAACTGGACACTTCCATTTAACAGCGGCAACTTCTGTTGTCTTAACGTTCTTTGGAATCTCATATTGGCTGGTTCCTCACTTAACAGGACGTAAGTTAACGAAAACAATGAACAAACTAGGAATTATCCAAGCATGGGTTTGGTTTATCGGCATGGCGTTCATGTCAGGTGCAATGCACTTCCAAGGTCTTCTTGGCGGCCCACGTCGTTCGGCATTCTCCACCTATGGAGATTCACAGCAGGCACTTGATTGGATTCCATATCAAATTGCCCAGGCTGTTGGCGGTACCATTCTGTTCCTTGGTATCATTTTAGTTCTAATTATCTTTATCAACCTGGCATTCTTCGCTCCAAAAGGTGAAGAAGAATTCCCTGTTGGCGAGGCTGAAAATCTGCAAGAAAAAGCTCCAATGGTATTCGAAAACTGGAAATTATGGCTTGGAATTACTGCAGCTTTAATTCTGTTCGCTTACACTATTCCATTTATCGATATTATTCAAAATGCACCTCCAGGATCTAAAGGATTTAAGACTTGGTAAAACGAAAAGCGGAAGCGCCGTGGTCAGCCCCGACAAGCTTAAGACGTACCCCGCAGGACGGGCCTGCCCTCCGGAGGGGGACGGCTTAAGACCTCGAGCTGCTCAAAGCTAACGCTTCTCGCAAGATACTCAAGGAAGCCTATTCGGGGATGAAAACTGGCTAGGCGCTGAAGCTAGACAATAATAATATTTAAAAAAGGCTTCAATCGAATTCGATTGAAGCCTTTTTCTGTCTTGGAATATTAATGATCGTTACTGATAGTAAAATGATAGTGGAACCGATCGCTTGGATTAGTCCGAAGCTTTCCTTGTAAAGAAACACACTCAATAATGTCGCTACAACCGGTTCAACCGTTGCTATTACTGCTGCCTTGCTGGATTCAATTCTCTCAAGTCCTTTTGTATATAGTAAAAAGGCGATAACCGTCGGAAAAAGGGCCAATCCCCCGCCATATAACAAGACATCACTGGAAATTAAATCATCACCTTTTTTCCATACCCCTGACACTGGCAGCAGTGTAATCGCCGCAATTAAAAACGTGTAGAAAGTAACCGTAAATGGCGGATACTTTGCCAGTGCAAATTTGCCAAAAATACTATATAAGGCATAGCCGAATCCTGCTGCAAGACCCGTAATAATACCAACTGTAGTCAATGAGGCAGTATCAGTCTGACTAACCCCGGCAATTAAGATGCAGCCAAGTATGGTACCAATTACGGATGCGGCTTTTACCCCGGTCATTTTTTCCTTCAGAAAAATAAACGATAAAACCGCAACAAACGCAGGAGATGTATACAATAAGATAACTGCCATTGACAAGTTCATTGTTCCAACAGCGGTAAAATAGCACCAATTGAATAAAACAATGCTCAGAATGCCTGTTCCAATGAACAGCCTAATATCCTTATAACTTATGCGCAGCTGCGGCCGATATTTCACCAAGCCGATTATCCCCAATAAAACAGCGGCAATTACTACTCTTATGGTAACAATCTCCATCGATGTAAAGCCAATATCACCAAGCTTCCGGACAAAAATCGCGATAATCCCCCATAATGCTGCGCTAATGGTAATAAAAACAACTGGCAGAATTTTAATCAATTTAACCGATAGACCTTTCCAAATTTCTCATAAAGGTAATGAATTAAATACTCGGCATTCAAACCTTCACCAGTAACATCATGGAGAATTTCAAGCGGCTTTTTTAGCTTTCCATATTGGTGAATATTTTGGGTAAGCCATTCTTTGATTGGCAGCAAGTCACCAGTTTCTAACAGTTGCTCATAATTTGGCAGATCCTTCAACATCGCATGCTTAAATTGCGCCGCATACATATACCCCAAAGCATAGGATGGAAAATAGCCAAAGCTTGCTCCTGCCCAATGCACGTCCTGAAGGACACCTTGTGCATCATTTTCAGGACGGATCCCTAAATACTCTTCATACATGTCATTCCAGATTGCCGGAAGATCAGCAACCTTGATTTCATCATTAAATAGTTTCTTTTCAATTTCATAGCGAATCATAATATGCAGCGGATAGGTCAATTCATCTGCTTCTATTCGTATAAACGAAGGTTTTGATTCATTAATCGCCCGGTAAAAATCCTCTATTCCTACATTATCAAACTGGTCATCTGCATATTGTTTGAGCAGCCCGTAGTTTTGTTTCCAAAATGATAGGCTTCTTCCGACAATATTTTCGTAGAACAGGGATTGTGATTCATGAATCCCCATTGAAGTCCCATCGCAGAGAGGTGTACCAATTAGCTCTTTGGATATGTTCTGTTCGTAAAGTGCATGGCCTCCCTCATGGATGGTGCCAAAAACGGCCGTGCGGAAATCGGATTCATCATAATTTGTCGTTACCCGAACATCACCGGGATTTAAGCCAATGGCAAAGGGGTGCACGGTTTCATCCAGCCTGCCTGAATTGAAGTCATAGCCCATTTGCGCCAAAATCTTTAAACTAAATTCGCGCTGTTTTTCTTTTGAAAATGGTTTGAAAAGAAACTGTGTTTCCGGCTTATGGGCAGAACCGGATATTTGCTTAACTAATGGAACAATCTTTTCTTTTAATTGCCCAAAAACCTGGTCCAATACTTCTACTGTGACACCAGGTTCATACATATCTAACAATACATCATAGGTATTATTGACGTGATCGACTCCCCAGTACTGGATAAATTTCTTCGTATAGTCCACGAGTTTTTCGAGATAAGGCCTAAACAGGTCGAAATCAGCCTTGTTTTTAGCCTCCTCCCAAACACTCTCAGCCTTTGATTGCAGAACAACAAATTCTTTATATTCCTCAGCCGGAATTTTTTTATTCCGCTCATATTCCTTTCTGCATTCTTCAAGTGTCTTTTTCGAGATTTCAGATAAATCGAGTTTTGATAAATTGGCTATGTAAGCGGCCATTTCTTCTGAAGTTGACATTTTAAACACTTCCGAGGACAACATTCCGATTACTTCCGACCGCTGGTCTATTCCCGCCTTAGGGGCGCCTGTCCGCATATCCCAATAAATTAACCCGAGCGCCTCATGATAGGCCCTCATCTTTCTCACATACTCTAAAAATTCCTTTTCCAATTGTGTTGCGTTCATGGAATTCCCCCCTTTTTGTACGTTTAAAGTTTATCATATTTTTCTGACAAAAGATTATAAAAAAAACAACAGAAGCTTATGTTCTGTTGTAAAATATTCTTATAAGAAAAAGAGGGTGAAAAATAAATAGTAAAACGTTAAGAGAGAGTTTGAGAAAAATTTGGTTTAGAATCCGAACTCGATTACTTATTATATCTTGCTAATCGCTACTTTCCATGTTTCCGGGCCTTCCTCCAGATACTCCCAAGAGAACTGCTCTGGTCTTTCCATCATGAATTGGTAAAGCAGCGGTCTTGGATCATGATCATTCACAATCTGCATAAATTCCCCAGATGCCAATCCATCAAAGGCATTAAAGATTGTCGGATGCTTCTCCCGTGGTGGATAATCAGGAACATGAATCACTTTTACGTAGGTTTGCACTATTATCACTCCTTTTACTTTAGTTGCTAACTTCTCTACCATTATAAAGAAACTTCTTCCAATACCAAGTGCGTCCTATCACATGCAGGGCATGATTTTGTTCATAGTTTACTATTAAGGGGGAATTAAATTGAAGGAATTGGTCGGACTATGTACATGTTGCAATAAGGAAATCTACTGCCTTGACGGATTCTTTAATGGGGTTGTAACAGAAGAAAAACAGATTTATTGTTTCGATTGTTACGAAGAATCGTCCAGTAAGGAAAAAAATCCGCAAAGCTAAGCCATGCGGATTTTTCCATTTAAGCGCTAATCTTCATCTATCGACAAGTCCTTAATAGGCAGCGGTACTTCTTCCCCATGTGTCGGTTTACGTAAATTGAAAAATGCTTTAATACAGAATAGCACTAATATTACCACACCAATTAGGAAGATCGTGTCAGGCACCGCACGCCATGTTAGAATACTTTGAACTAAATCCTGCTTTAGGAACGATGCATCGCGGCTTGCAGCATATCCGTTATAGAAAGCTTCTTTGATTTGCATGAAGCCGACAGGAAGCAATGATAAGAAAACCATTCCGGCAAGTCCAACGTTTAATAATATGCAGCTGATTTTGATCCATTTATCGTTCCATGCTTCCGGCTTCACGATATTTCGCAATGTGTATAAAAGTACGGCAACGGCAAACATCCCGTACACACCCATCATCGAGCCGTGACCATGTGTTGGGGTCAAGAATTGTCCGTGTTCAAAATAGGAAACTGCAGGCAGGTTAATTAAGAATCCAAGTACTCCGGCACCGACCAAGTTCCAAATCGCCACTGATATCAAGAACCAAAAAGTACCTTTGTATGGGAAGTCAACACCGCCATCACGCATCATTTTATACTGCTCATATGCCTCAAGAATTAATAATGTTAACGGAATAACCTCTAATGCTGAAAAGACTGCCCCTAGTCCAAGCCAGACTTCGGCAGAACCGTTATAGTAATAATGGTGGCCAATCCCAATAACTCCACTGCCTAGTAGGAGAATTAATTGGAAATATAATTGCCTTAAAGTTGATTTTTTCGTTACCAAGCCTAATTGGACCATAAGGAAACCAATTACGACTACTGCAAATACTTCAAAAATACCTTCTACCCAAAGATGGATAATCCACCAACGCCAGTAATCGGCGAATGTAAAGCTCGTGCCTGGGTTGATAAATAATGCAAAGACATAAAATGCAGGAACGGCAATGGCTGAGTAGAATAATAAGTGAATAAGTCCGCCTTTATCAGACTCGCGCTTCAATCCTGATTTAATTCCGCGGAAAACGATGAACAGCCAAATAAACATCCCAGCAATCAAGACGATTTGCCAAACCCTGCCAAGCTCAATATATTCCCAGCCAGAATGCCCAAACAAGAACCAGCTATTGCCCAATTTCCCATTAGCACCAAGCCATTCCCCAACCATACTTCCGCCTACAAGGACGACAAGCGCCCAAAATAAAATATCTACTAATAATCCTTGTTTTTTCGGCTCATAGCCGCCAACTAATGGTGCCACATAAATCCCCATTCCAAGCCAAGCGGTGGCAATCCAGAAGATAGCTAGCTGAAGATGATAACCTTTCGTAATGTTGAATGGAAGAATATCATGAATCCACTTAATTCCAAAGAAGCTGTCTGGCTCTATATAATAGTGGGCCAGTAACGCTCCAAACATACACTGAACAAAAAACAAGATCGAGACGACTGTAAAATATTTTCCTGATTTGATTTGTGAATTTGTTACTGGCATTTTCCGTAAGTCAATCCGTGGAAAGTTTCCTTGTTTATACGCTTCCTGCATACTAAATTGATAGCGGTAGAATAAGTATAATATCACGCCAATCATTAAGATCAGGATCGTTATACTTGCCCCACTCCACCAAACTGCTGAGAAAGACATCTGGTTACCAGCATCCTCATAATATGGCCAGTTGTTGGTGTAGGTAATCTTATCCCCTTGACGAACAGTACTTGACAGCCAAGCAGTCCAGAAAAAGAAATCAGAGATTTGTTTAAGTTGATCGCCTTTGTCCACATAGGCACGGTCTGTTGCCGGCATATCTGAATCCTTAATTAAGTTAGCCTTCAAGCCCCAGCCATCGCCTTTTGTAAAAATACCTTTATAATAAGCTCTGACTTGTTTAAGACCGTAGGCTTGTGCATCAGTCAAGACTAACGTATCCTGACTTGCATCGTAACGGTTTTTTCTCATTTCTTTCATAACATTATTTTTAATGATAGACTTTTCGTCTTCCTTTAAAGATGAAAAATCTTTTTGAAATTGTTTTTTCGCTTTAAAGTCTTGCATTCCTTCTGTATATATTTTTAAAGATTCTGCTGTATAGTCCGGTCCCATATATGAACCATGTCCCAGAACTGTACCATAATCCATCAAGCCGTACTTTTGCCATACTGCCTGACCGCCCATAATAGATTTTTTAGTTAATAATACTTCGCCGTTTGAATTGGTCACTTTCAATGGTCTAGGTGCCTGTTCCTTAAAGATCCAGTACCCGCCGCCAAGCAGTACGGTGAAGCTAAGTAAAATCGTAATAATTAAAATGGATTTTAAAAGTGCGTTCCTGTTTGCTTTTATCACACTTTTTGTATCGGTACCCCGTTGTATTTCCATGAGTTTATCTCCTTTCAAAATTCAATCCGAGCTGTATTGTAACGCTAGAAATATCACGGGCTAGTGACTTTTATCACTTAAGCTAGAAAAATGTTAATTTTTTTTGTCGAATTTTTCACAGGTTTGTTACACTGAGAATTATTTTCACTATATTAATCATAACTATGACGCGCATCACATTTTTGCTAGGATTCCACTGTTACAATGTAACTAAATAAAACAGAAGGAAGAGGCGAAACCTAGTGGAACCGAAAATCATTGAATTAGATGTTCGCGAGGATTTAAAGAATAAAATCGAACCGTTTCAAAAAATAATGGAGGCGATTAAAGAATTAAAGAAGAATGATATCTTCATACTTCATGCCCCGTTTAAGCCGACCCCATTATTTACTGTATTAAAAGCAAAAGGCTTTACCCACGAAGCAGAAGAATTAGAGAAAAAACATTGGAAAGTTGTTTTTACGAAGCAAAGCTAAATGATTTAGGAGGGTGACCTTTCATGATATTGGATAATCGCGGGCTAGAGCCGCCACAGCCGATGATGAGAACTTTGGCCGCTTTGGAAAAATTGCCGGATGGCGAGGTTTTAACGATTATTAATGATAGAAGACCGATGTTTTTATACGAGCAGCTTGAAGAGCTTGGCTATAAACAACGGACTGAACCACAAGATGACGGAAGTTTTAAAATTGAAATCTTCCGATAAGCAGGTGAATGAATATGGTACCGCAAAACCTGGGAAGTGAGACAAATATAAAGCTCCCCTTTTCGTTTATTCTATATAGTTTAATTGCCCTGATTCTTTCTCAGGTGGTTATTTTAGTAAATGGTCAAATGATGGCGGACGGCAGCTTCCGCATCCCGCCACTTTGGTCGGCTGCCCACTTGTTAATTTTAGGCTGGGCCTTAATGGTGGCAATGGGTGCCATGTACCAGCTAGTGCCTGTTGCGTTCTTGACGAAGATTTGGAATGAAAAGTTTGGGTTCATCCAATTTTTCATTACCGCCGTTGGAATTACTGTGTTTTCAAGCATGCTTTATTGGGCACCTCAATATGCGATGATTCCCGGAGTCATCATGCTTATCGGGATTCTTATGTTTTTGTTCCAAATGCTGATGACGTTAAAAGTCCAAGAGAGTCCCAATATCCTTACCGCTTTTGTCGGAACGGCTTTGGTTAGTTTATTACTGACCATATTCTTAGGAATTACCTTGCTCATCAGTATGAAGACCGGTACAGGTTCAGCATACTATCAATCGTTTTTTAAGAGTCATTTATTAATGGGATTAACAGGCTGGTTTACCCTGCTAATCTTTGGCTTTTCCTATAAAATGGTTCCTATGTTTTCACTGGCGCACGGGTTCACAATGACGCAAGCCCGGTATGTTTACACTATATATGTTTCTGGTCTAGTAGTAACCCTTATTTCCTTTTTTACCGAACAAAGCATCCTGTTAAAATTAGGTTTCTTTTTACTTTTGGCAGGTTTTACAATTTTTAGCTGGCATATTAGCATCATTATCAAAAAAAGATTAAAGAAAAAGCTGGATAAGCCGTTTTCGTTCGCCTTGTCAGCAATCGGGTTTGGCAATCTAATCCATCTTGCGGCCTTTATCCTTCTATGGACCAATTATTTTACAACTGCGATAGGACCGCTGATTTATGCTTATATTCTCCTTTGGATTGTCCTAAGTATCGCCGGGTATTTATATAAAATTGTTCCTTTCTTATGGTGGACCTATAAATACAGCAATGAAATCGGTAAAACGAAAGTTCCGTCGTTAAAAGACATGATGAATGAAAAAATCATCGTACCGAGTCTTTCCCTGTTAATCGTGGCAGTCCTTATTGTCTTTTGTGCACTAATGTTCAAACAAACACTGCTCTTTAATACCGGCCAGTTCATTGTTTCTGTTGTGTTTATCATATTCTCTGGCAGTATTTTTAGGGTAATGAAAAAATAAGAGGTGTTTAACATGAATTTACAAGAAAAAGTACTTGAAGAGTTAAAAAGCGTATATGATCCGGAATTGGGAATTAATGTTGTAGATTTGGGGTTAATCTATAATATTGAAGTTGCCGAGAGCAATGATGTAATTATTACAATGACTTTGACAACTCCTGGCTGTCCACTCCATAACAGCATCACCAGTGGTGTCCGCTATTGTGTCGAAGGGATTGAAGAGGTAAGGAACGTTGAAGTCAATCTTATTTGGGAGCCTGCTTGGACACCAGACAAAATGACTGCTGACGGACGCAGAGCACTTGGGCGCTAATAAAAAAATCGGAAGCGAGACCAATTGGCCGCTTCCGATTTTTTTATTTCAAAGGTTGTGTTGGCAGCACTTCATTTATTTTTTCAAGTACATATGCATCTAGGTCATCATCCAAGAGTATATGCACGCTCCCCCTGTCTGATTCACTGCGAATTAACCGGCCGACCCCCTGACGCAAGCGGAGGAGCATATAAGGCAAATCGACTTTTAAAAATGGGTCGGAGGATACTTCTCTTTTTGCAGTAAAAACTGGGTCTTCCGGTGGAAAAGGAAGCGAATAGATTAAGACATTTTCTAACGATCGCCCCGGGATGTCGAGACCTTCCCAAAGATGAGTGGAACATAACACAGCATGTTCCTCATTTTGAAATTTTGCCACAAGCGTGCTAATCTCTTCGTCCCCTTCAAAATAGATTGGAAAGGGGAACCTGAGCTCATCCTTCAGTCCTGCTTTTAAAGTCTCCATTTCCTCTTTGTTATTTAGGAGTATTAGAGCCCGTCCTTCGGAATCGCGGATTTTTTCGATGAGATAATCCATTTTGCTACCAGTGCTGCCCTGGTTAAATCGAGGCAGAAAAATCTTCATATTTGCTTCGTAATCAAATGGTGAGGCAACTGAAAACGCAAGGTAGTCGGTGATTCCTAAACTGTCAGCAATATAATCAAATGACTTTTCATTTGACAGGGTTGCAGACGAGAAAATAAAAGGCTTGGCTTGTGAAAACACTTCTTCTCTCAAGACATCTTCAACCATTCTAGGCATAATGACAAGTGTCCGTTCCTCTCCTGCCGCTTCCAGCCAGGTAATCCCGTTTATTTCTTGAAGGAACAGAGATAAGGAATACGTAATTTGCTCTAGATATTCCTCAACGATTTTTAAATCATATTCGTTAATGACATATAGTTCGCTTTCAAAAACTAGCTCTTCCTCTAACGATTGCAACGTGGCAAGAAGCTTCCGCCCGGTTTTTGAAATCAGCGGATGTTTCCGAATCATCTGTTTTTCCGAGCCTAGGGCTTTATGGGAGAAATGTGATAATGTCTCAAAGAACGTTTCATTTTCCATTAATGCCTGTTCAATTGTAAATAATGTCTTTTCCCGAACATCATTTTCCATTAGCCTTGTCAGAAGGGTTTCCAAGGTGTAATCGGTAAAGCGATAAGTCAGTGCCTTTTGGGCAGCAAACTCAAGCAGGTGCCCTTCATCGAACACCACGGAAGAATGCTCTGGCAATAAAGGCAATTGCCCTTCCCGTTTCCTTGCTTCTCTTGTCCAAATATACTCCATATAAAAATCATGGGAACAAATGATTAAATCCTGCGCATGACGGTAATATTCCCGGTTTAATGTGAGGGCACAGCGATGACGTTTCTCACAAGAAAAACAATCCTGCAGTGAATCCCAGCTTATCCTGCCCCACTTCTCATCAGAAAGTGAGGAATAATCCTTGCGATCCCCATATTTTTCAAACTTTTGCATCGAGCTGACACTATGAACAAACTCAGGCAGCGATTCATGGATATTTAAGGCTTCCTCGAAATCACCCGTTTGAGCTTGATCGAGCTTCCTTAAACATAAATATTGATCCTGTGATTTTGCCAACCGAACATCAATATTAAGTCCAAGTATCTGTTCTAATTTTGCAATATCTCCTTCTTTTTTAACAAGTTGTTCGATTAATGTTTCATCTGCGCAAGCAATAATGGCAGGCCGATTCGTATATCGTGCGTACATGATGGAATAAAGCAGGTAGACAATCGTTTTTCCCGTTCCGACTCCAGCCTCAGCAAACATTACCTTTTTCTGTTTGAAAGCTTTTTCAAGCTGAAAGGCCATATAAATTTGTTCATCTCGCAGCTCGAATCCTGCATCTGGCAAAACATCATAAAATAAATCGCCAATCCATTCGCTTAATTTATCATAGAATGATTCGGTTTTTGATACTGTAAACGGCATTCGGTTTTGCATCTAATCCCTCCGCATAAAAAGAAGGCGTCCTTTGACGCCAACATTAACCTTTTTCGATTTCGCCGCTATTTTGTCGGGGCGGCCTTTTCCCCCAATATTGATAATAATCCGTTTTAATAAATCCATTAAATAGTTTTCTTTTCTTCGTGGCAGGCTTCCCGTAAAATTGCTCAAACTCTTCGTGAGAAGTCAAAATATATATAGACCAAGTATCTAGTTTACTAAACGCCTGTCCCATTTCTCGGTACATTTGTTCAACTGCGCCCTTTTCTCCTAATCGTTCTCCGTATGGAGGGTTTCCGACTATGACACCATATTCCTTGTCGGTGGAAATATCCCTGACCTGCATCTGCTTAAATTGAATAAGGTCGCCAAACCCCGCTTCAAACGAGTTCTCTTGTGCAATTTTCACCATACGGTGATCAATGTCAGAGCCAGCAATATCAAGGGGCTGGTCGTAATTAGCCACATCTTCAGCCTCTGTACGAACCTCATCCCAAACTTTTGCCGGCATCCAGTTCCATCGTTCCGATACAAATTCTCGGTTAAAGCCTGGGGCTATATTCTGGCCGATCATCGCCGCTTCGATAGGAATTGTACCTGACCCGCAAAACGGATCGATAAACGGCTTTTCGGGGCGCCAATTTGTCAGCATCACAAGTGCGGCAGCTAACGTCTCCTTTAATGGTGCTTCCCCCTGCGAAGCTCGGTAGCCGCGTTTATGAAGTCCTGAGCCACTAGCATCAATGGTAATGGTAGCAACATCCTTTAATAACGCGACTTCAATTCGAAATAAGGCTCCATTCTCATCAAACCACGTGCTTCGTTTATAATGCTTTTTCATTCGTTCGACAACTGCTTTTTTTACAATTGCCTGGCAGTCGGACACACTAAAGAGCTTTGATTTAACTGACTTTCCGATTACCGGAAATTCGGCATCCTCCGGTAAGAAATTTTCCCACGGCAATGCTTTTGTTTTTTCAAATAATTCATCGAAGGTAAAGGCCTTAAACTCACCAACTTTAATTTTAATTCGGTCAGCTGTGCGGAGCCATAAATTGCTTCTGGCAATGGCGGATTCATCTCCGGTATAAGTAACTCGGCCATTTTCGACCTGACACTCATAGCCCAATGCCCTTACCTCCTGGGCAACTAATGCCTCAAGCCCCATAGCTGCAGTGGCAATTATCTGATATTTTCCCATCGTTTCACCCTTATGTATCAATTTCTATCATCTTATCCATTATGGACTAAAATCTGTTTGCCAATTCAACTGTGTGAAATACAAATAAAAAGCCCTCCTAAAGCGGAGAGCTGGTTATTTCATACTTTCCATTAATAACGTTCTATAAGCCATGTTCTGTACCAAGGTACTTCAAGCGACTTTGCAGTCTCGTACCAGGGTGGCAATCATCTATCTACAGATTCTAGTGAATCTGTCCTTCTCCTTGTTCAGTTCCTCAGAGAAAGTGCCCCTACCATAATTTGGGTTTCTCGCTCGTGGGGTTTACCCGTTCCACCCTTTCCATTTCTAGAAAGGCTACGTCACTGTGGCACTTTTATAGGTACTCATACCATATCCTAACCGGACTTAGGTATTTTCCCAGCCGTCAACCAGACTTTTCGTCCGGCTGCCCTGGCTTATGAATTCGCCAGGCACGAACACTACAGGCATCGCAGCCTGTGCGAGCATGGACTTTCCTCAACAATTCGCATAAATGCTCCTTGCAGCGATTACCCGAACGTCATTAACGATACTTTTTTATTATAGGCGTATTCAGCCGGCATTTCAATTGTTTTCAATAGGAAATGGAGGAACAGATTGTCAATCGTAAAGCTTATTCCCAAATACATGCTTTTCAAGATTAGAAAGGCGCTTTAGGATATCAAAATTTGTTGTCCCTGCAGGCTGAGCCACAGGCTGCCGTTTGGATGTTTCCTCAAGCTGTTTACGCAAACGGAGGTTTTCTTGTTGCAGGTCTTCTATTTCCTGATGGAAGGTACTATAATCTTTGATGATTAAATCTAAAAATTTATCCACGTCTTCTTGTTTATAACCGCGCACACCAGTTTTAAACTCTTTTTCTAAAATGTCCTTTGCTGTTAATTTCACTTTATCGGACAACATTCCAATCACCTCAAGTTTAGCCAATCATTACCTATTATTTTTCCAAAAATATATTGTTTTGTCAATTTTCAATTCACACAAGGCCGAAGTAACTCCAATTAGATTATATTATCAGACTACAGAAGTATTCTTTTAAATTAAAAACCTGTCTGTTTTAACTGTTCATCTTCGACAATCATTTGCAGGTCGTAGAAGGTGATTACCTCCATATGGTAAGGATTATTATTTTGATATTGTAATGCCAGATCATATAAATACTTAGGGCTTCCCTCTTTTTCCTGGTCATATAAAAGAAGTAACCCATCTGTTTTTTCAATGAAGAATTGATTTTTTAAGCGGAATTGCCATGGCTTTTCATAGCCCTTTTTCGTCACAGAATCAATAAAATTAGCCTGAGCCAAGATTGATGCATACCATTCCTTGTTCGTCTCGTTCCAAGAGGCTTCCTGATCTAGGAATGGAGTAATCACGGCAAGTTTTAGTTCTGGGTACTCAAGCTGAAGTTCAAATATCACTTCGGCACCCCAGAGCTCCGTACCTAATTGACCGCTAATCAACACCCATTCCAGCCCATCTTCCACCATGGGCAGCAATGCTTTTTTTATCGCAGCTTTTATGTAATGGACTGAAGGATGATCGTGTTTAAAAATCCCCAGTTCAAATGGTTTATACCCCGATATCGCCAATACTTTTACCAAGAACGTTCTCCTTAAGAAAAAATTTTTTAAAAGGACAAACACTTTTACAACTACAGCATAGAATATAGTAAAAAACAAGGGCTAGATAGCCCCTGTAAGAAACCAAATTAATTATGGTCTAGGACCCATCATAGGTCCTGGTCCAAACCCTGGTGCTCCTGGGCCAAATCCTGGTGCACCTGGGCCAAATCCTGGTGCACCTGGGCCAAATCCTGGTGCTCCTGGGCCAAATCCTGGCATAACATTTGGCATAGCATTTGGCAAGGCATTGGACATCGGCATCATCGCTGTAGGCGCAGCAGGCGCACATGGGTTACAGCAGTTAATATGCTGATTACATACCTCTTCAGCGCATGACGCAGTTTGTGGACAATAATGCTTATGCTCAAACATATGGTGGTTCACAGTTGTTGTGTGCACCGGATGAATATGAGGCACCACCGTATTTGAGAAAGTATGGTTTACAATCTGCTGAGTCGGATGAATCACCGGCGGGGCGAAATTAGTTCCAAGAAACATTTTATGCTCTCCCTTCTATTCATATTCTGTTTACATTAACAGCCTATGAAAAGAAAGATACTCTTGTACTAATGAAAACACCTATTTTTTATAATAAATCCGAAAATCGGAGATTGTTTTCCTAAAACATGGAATAAAAACTATCTTTAAGGCTGGTAAAAACCACTGCTGTCAGACAAACAACAACAAAGAATAAAAATAAAATTGCTTTATACATATTACCCACTCCATCATGTTTTTGAGTTATGTTTTACTCAACACAATTAAAAATTTTACCCTGTTTATGGGCGGATAACAATACAGTTTTGTTGTTTAATTTGTGAACATTTTGTTACAACCCAATCTTTCATTTTGCTGAATTTCGGGCAGCTTTCCGTTCCAGCCTCGCCAACCGCGTTTGAAACTGCTCAACACTTGGATCCTTCGGGCCGATTTTGTCACTTTCCTCAATGATTTCAAGTGCCTGCCGACAATACTCAATCGCCAGGCTATAATCCTTCAGGCGATGTTCATGGATTTTAGCCAGCTCCAGATAAGCCTCTAACCCCAATTGTTCATCATCACTTTCTGCGGCCTCCGAAAACAATATCCTTGCTCTCTCCCAGTTACGATTCTTTTTTTGCTGAAATGCCAAGATCAGCTTCGCCCGGAAAGAAGTAATGTCCTCCCCGTTTGTCAGCTTACCCAAAACTTTTTCCGCTTGACTATTTTCACCTATGGCAGCATACCAGCGTCCCACCTCAAATGTCTCAACTCTTGATTGGGCCGAATCTCTACCACAAAGTTGGTAGGTAAGATGCGTATATAAAGTAACCAACGATAAAATATCCAGTTCATTATGCTTCAGGATTCCCAACATACCGTCGGGCACTCTGCTTTCGACAAAATCAAAATAAATCATTGGTGCCAAGTACCCGGGGATATCATCGACTCTTTCCACGCCAAGGACTTCCTTTTCAACAATGGTCAGTTTCAGCCTCTCCAATTTGTGCTTCCATAATCTTCTTGCTGCGTGAAATAAATCAAAATGACCAAATGCCGGCAGCTGCGGGACGTGCTCTCTTACGA
Source organism: Neobacillus sp. B24 (assembly GCF_055381825.1). Taxonomy (NCBI): domain Bacteria; kingdom Bacillati; phylum Bacillota; class Bacilli; order Caryophanales; family Bacillaceae; genus Neobacillus; species Neobacillus sp. B24. The sequence continues at coordinate 3,810,919 of NZ_AP035777.1, forward strand.
GGGTATGTCTTGTTTTGACCTGTGGCCAGTCAAACGCCTTACCATTATAGGTTACCAAGGTTTTGTAATTTATGTTTTCCAAGAAACTTTGATATAAAGCCACTTCTCCACCGGGATGCGGAAGAATATGCTGCCTTAATACCAACTGGTCCTCGGACACACTCGCATAGCCAAGCAAAAAAATCGTATTGCCAACCCCTCCGCCAAGGCCTGTAGTTTCCGTATCAAAAAAGAACATTTCTTTAGCATTAAAGCCTTTTGCCGACAGGGGATGACTTATTCCCTTTTCATTCCAGATGCTGACTGCCTCCAGAAATTCTTCAAACCGATAGTGACCATGCTGATAGGAGAGTGGGAATTTCACTTCTCTAATCAAACAGTAATCCTGTTCAAGAAAATAGGGGAGAACATTCTCCTTTTCCCATTTTTCCTTGAAGGGAATCTCAATTGTCGGATGAACCGGATGAACTGGGAGAACTGGTGGAGTTTTTGCCGGCTGACTCCCGTTGGAGATATGCGGCTTTAACCGATTCAATTTGTTTTTTAATGACATTTAATGCACTTCCCCGTTATAAAAAGACTCATGCAAAAAAGAGTCAATGATTTTCATAGCATCTTGTTTGGCTGTATCTCCCACCGTGTCTGTCCCGATGCAGGATGGACAACCGGATTCGCAGCGACAGCGCTCAATCATTTGTTTTGCTTCTGTGAATACCTCTGCCATACCGGTATGGATTTTTTCACTAAGACCAATTCCCCCAGGATATCGATCGTAAAAAAAGATTGTCGGTTTTTCGTTATGGTCTGCCTTTACCTGAGGGATAACGTGAATATCCTGGGGGTCAGCCATAACAAATAATGGCGCAATCGCCCCTAAAGCATGTGCAGCACCGGTAAGCCCCTGTTCAAGCCGATCATGCCCAAGTTCCTTGAATGATTTGTTTAATGACATCCACGCTGCATTTGTATGAAGCTCCTCTTCAGGTAGATGAATCGGGCCAGAACCAATGTTTTCATGTGTTTCAAATTTAATTTTTTTGAAAATGGTCGCCATGGCCCTGACACTGACATCACCATAGCCAATTTCGGCATCCTCAAGAGACTTGAGCTTGTCTACCTCTAAAACTTTCAACTGGACTGCCAAATTGGCATCGGTGAAATAATCAACATCCACTTCTCTGACGAAGGCTTTTTTCTCATCCCAATCAAGCATTTCCACTTGGTATTGTGTACCTTGGTGAAGATAGATTGCTTCTTCATGAAGCAGTGTCATCGCCGAGAAGCGATCCATTTCCCCAATGACCTTAACATTGGCCACATCTGTCTGGTCGACAATAATGACATTTTCCTGTGACGCCGAGCGCAAACTGATGTTATGTGCCGGAAAAGAATCGTTCATCCAATACCATTTATCCCCGTTTCGATACAGAATTCGCTCCTCCGCCAAATATTCGAGCAGTTCCTCCGTCCCGACATGGCCAAATTGTTCATCTGCTTTAAATGGCAGCTCATATGCCGCACATTTCATATGATCAATTAAAATAATTAGATTATCAGGGTTAATCCGGGCCGTTTCCGGGCTTTTATTGAAAAAATAGTCGGGATGTTGAATGATATATTGATCAAGCGGGCTCGAACTGGCCACCATGATAATCAGGGCTTCGCCGTGCCTTCTGCCCGCTCTGCCTGCCTGCTGCCAGGCGCTTGAAATCGTTCCTGGATAACCTGTCATAACGCAAACCTGCAGTTGCCCGATATCCACGCCCAATTCCAAAGCATTTGTACTAACAACTCCATATATTTCTCCAGATCGCAATCCTTTCTCGATTTTCCTGCGTTCAGTAGGAAGGTAGCCGCCGCGGTATCCCATAATCGATTTTGGACCCAATTGTCGTTTAACCAATTCCTGCAGGTAGGTAAGAATGATTTCAACCCTTACCCTGCTTCTTGCAAACACAATCGTTTGAATTTTATTTTTCAATAATTCTCCGGCAATTTTCCGGACTTCCAGTGTAGCGCTCCGTCTAATATTTAGTGGTTTATTAACGATTGGCGGATTATAAAATAAAAAGTGTTTTCTACCGCTCGGAGCCCCGTTGTTATCAATCAGCACCATTTGCTCTTCGGTCAGGTTTTCCGCCAGTTCCAGTGGATTGGCAATCGTTGCCGACGTACAAATGAAAACCGGATTACTGCCGTAATAGCGGCAAATCCGCTTTAACCTGCGAATTACATTGGCGACGTGACTGCCAAAAACACCCCGGTAGGTGTGAAGTTCATCGATTACAACAAATTTAAGGTTTTCAAACAATGACACCCATTTCGTATGATGCGGCAGAATTCCGGAATGCAGCATATCCGGATTTGTAATAACGACATGGCCTGCCTTTCTCACCCGCTGGCGAATATTGGCCGGGGTATCGCCGTCATATGTATAGCTGTTAATATCAACCCCTGCCGCTTGAATAATTTCATTGATTTCGCTCTTTTGGTCCTGGGCCAGTGCTTTTGTCGGGAACATATACAATGCGCGGGAACTCGGATTTAACAGAATCGATTGCAGAACAGGAAGATTGTAGCATAACGTCTTCCCGGAAGCGGTGGGGGTTACCGCCACAATGCTGCTTCCATTCATTACTTTTTCATAAGCCGCTTTTTGATGAGTGTAAAGTGCTTCAATCCCTTTATTGGAAAGGGCATCACTTAAAGCAGGATGTAACCTCTCCGGCAAAGGGACTGTTTGCGCTTTCCGTTCTGGAATCGTATTCCAGGCGACAATATTATCTTTAAAATCCTCATTTATTTTTAACTCATACAGTATATCCTGCAGACTTTTTTTCAGTTTCAACCTACTCACCTCATTACTTCTATTGTAGCGAATGAACGTTCGGATAAAAAGCCAAAAACACAAATTTATTGTCTATATCCACAGGAATTTTTTCCCTATCATTAAGGATTGCCTCACAATTCTGGTTTGCGGCAATTCTATTAGGAATCATTAAACTATTTCTTGTTTTTTTGTTACAATAGAATCAATATGAGAAAAAGTCGAAGGTGATATGATGAAAATAGAGGAAATCAAACAGGTGCTTTCTAACTTTACCCTTTTCCGTGACTTAAATGATACAGAATTATTAAAGGTGACCGAAATTGCGATCGCACGGGAATGGAAAAAAAACAGCTTGGTATTTCTTCAAGGGGATCGGCTGGAAAATGTTTACTTTATTTATGATGGGAAAATTAAAATTTATAAAAGTGATGTAAACGGCAAAGAACAAATTGTGGCCATCATGAAAAAAGGTGAAATGTTTCCCCATGTCGGTTTCTTCCGCAAAGGGGATTACCCAGCATATGCCGAAGTGCTAGAACCATCGACTCTAATTGCTGTGCCAATCTCCCAATTTGAAAATGTCCTGATTGAAAATCCTGAACTTTGTATTAAGGTATTTAAGGTTCTTGGCGAAAAGATTGTTGACCTCCAAAACCGTTTGGAGGAGCAAATCCTAAATAATACGTATGAACAAATCGTAAAACTGCTCATCCGTCTCGCCCAGAAACACGGTACGGAACAAGAGGATGGAACCATACTGCTAAAATCGGAATTTACCAATAAAGATCTAGCCAATATGATTGGCACTACCAGAGAAACGATCAGCCGGACACTGACAAAGATGAAAAAGGATGAATTGGTCGAAGTTGATGAAGATGGCAACATGATTTTGGATGTTGAAATTTTAATGGAAGAGATTAACCTAATATAATCCAAAAACCGCAGACAATCATACTGCGGTTTTTTTACGGAGATACATGTGACTTCCCGGGCACCTCCATAGTTCTATTTGCATATGATATCGTGTGAAAATTTCGAAGGAGAGGGTAAAGACATGTCATCTAATCTTCCAAGTGATAAACATAATCCCAAAAAACCTGTTCCGGAGCCGTTTGGTGACTTAATCCGATCAATGAATGAGTTTTTCAGCGAGAAACCGATTAAAGGATTATTACAATCCATTGATGAATTCTTTAAAACACCATTTCCTTTTGAGGCAGGATTCCATGTTGATTTGCAAGAAAAGGACAAAGAATATCTCGTTTCTGCCGAGCTTCCGGGTGTAAAAAAGGAACAAATTGGTTTGCATGTCACAGGAAACTACTTAACTATCTCAGTTGAAAATAATGAACTTGAAACGACAGAGGATGATCGGAACAGGAGTTACCGGCGCAAATTTGTCCGCCATCAATCATCTAGAACCATTTCACTGCCGCATGCAATTAACGAAAAAAATATTAAAGCTTCCTACCGTGATGGTTTGTTACAAGTCAGAGTCCCACGCGAAACAGGAAAAATAATTAACATCGAAGACTAATATAAAAAAGACGGCCAATAAACCGTCTTTTTTATTATGCTTTAAATATGCCGCCAAAACCTTTCACCAGGGATGTCACCTGTGTGACCGCATTGGCCATTTGACCGGCTGTATTGATCATTTTATTCAAATCAACCGAACCGTCCTGTGACTTAAAAGAATTTAAAATCGACTGCATTCCGCCAGATTGCTTAGGAATAAAACTCTGCTTCGGATAAGGATTCATAGTTGGATATCCTGTCATCGGCATGTAAGGATACGGCATCATTTCTTCCTTGGGCTGCAATGGGTTATGGAATAATGACTGCGCTTCCTTTTGCGGAAAATATTGATTAGGATACAAACCTTGGGAACCAGGCTGAAATTGCTGTGGATAATTTAGCGGATAGTAATTCCCCTGTTGAATCGGGTTCCAGCCATTATTTTGCGTGGCCATTTGATAAGGATATGGTTGATTTCGGTAGAAAGACTGCTGATTCACTTGGTGTTGTATCGGAATCTGCCCCATTATTTGTCCTGGATATCCATATTGAAAGTGATGACCTGGTCCTGTCTTACCAAACATGGGCAAACATCTCCTCCGTATTTATCTCTGTTACACGATATGAACCAATATGATGAATGGTGAGTACTTGAAGCTTGCGACAATTGTCAAAATCACGTGGATTTTGTCTAAAGTTTAAATTTTTTAAAAACTAATGAACTCTTCTATTTCGTGATACGATTAAAAAAATGATGAAGGAGGATTTGAAACATGGACATCCGCGAACTAAAAAGTAGATTCAATCAAAGCAGAGATTACAGTACTGATGACGTTAATGCACTAATGGATTTTGCAAAGAAGGCGTATATTTATAACGAAATTAGTATCACCGATTTTCGCAATCTTGTTCGTGAACTCGAAACTCTTGGCGCGGCCGTGCCAGAAGAACCAGAAAACTCCCTCATCAAAATGAACGAATAACAAAAAAGAGATGCTGCTAAGCATCTCTTTTTTGTTATTTCAATTCTTTTAATACCTCGGTTAAAAAGTATTCCACAGTACGTTGGGAATTGAGAAATCTGGTTTTACTGGTTTCCGGAAAAAAAGCCTGCACAGAGAGCTGTTCAATATGGGAAGTGGTAGTGTCTATTTGCTTTAGGTGAATATGTTTAGGGTCTGATTCTGTCAGCCATTGCTTCATCCTCTTTTCCCATTCATCGTTAACATTTTTCACTTCATTTACAAACGGCTTAATCCTTTTCTCAAAATCCTGCTTCTCTCCCGTTTCTCTTGCATGTTGATAATACTGTAAAAACAAGCGATTATACTGGAATAGTCTTTCTGTAAGGTAAATTAACCGCTCTGACATTTATTTTTTCTGCCCCCATTGAAATTGAATCGATAATATTCTCTAAATGTATCATCTTTTGATTACAATCGGCAATCTTTTCCTGTTGTTCCCGCTCCAAGTCTATGCGAAGGTTGGAAAATGACGCTTCTAAAGCCAAGTCCAATTCCTCTAATTGATCATAGATCCCTGTAAGCTTTGTTATCAGTTGGTCTTTTTCGGTTAACGGTATGGTCATTTATAAGCCTCCTCGCGAATTCTTATAGGTATATTTCTCTTTCCATCCCGTGCTTCCTTCCTGCTTGACAAAACTAGAAGCTATTCGTCAAAGAAAGTGAGATTATGGCATGTTTAAAGTATTAATTCGACAGAAAGTTATCGAATGAAAATGGCAAAACCGTACAAGCTATAATTGGAGGTGTTATCCATGACCAAAAATAATAAACAAAACAAAAAACAAACTTCACAACAAAATGCTGAAAACCGAACTGGTTACGGCGATAAAAAACTAGAAGGACCTAATCGTCCTGCAGAATGAGTAAAAAAGCAAGGGGAGCATATCAATCCCCCTTGCTTTTTTACTGCCATGCTGTAAGATGAAGGACTTTTTTCACTGATAGCAACAATTGCAGTTGATTAGATTTTGCCATATACCAATCGGTAAGATGTATGGGATGCTGATGCTTTGCGGGCATATACAGCCAAGTTGGGGAAACCATACGTTTCGTGCTCCAATCCCTAAATTCATGCTGATGATGGGAAATTACTGGGAATGTTGTTCTTAAAAAAGGAGTTTTTCCAGCACTCTTAACTTTAAAGAATTGCTCGTAATCATTTCTTGATCCTGTATGGGCAGTTTTCTCAGCGAATTCAAAAAAATATGGAAATAATCTAGGATGAAATAAAATCCTGGCCAATCTCTTTCCCAGATTAATCCTTTTTGAAAGTGAACGAAAACCGTTTACACTGGCACCGTATACCTCTCCACCACAGGTTGGAAACAAGACTACACTAAAATGAAGCCAGTCCTGAAAGTTAAAAATAAGAGAGCGAAATACCCTGTTTTTATAAACTGGATGGTCAATAACAGGAGACTGAATGACATTCTGTTCATTAATAATCAATGCTGTCGTCAGGCGGTCTCGATCTTTTTCCCGCCAATAGCGGTACCACTCTTTTTGTATAAAAGAAGATACATGAAAATACGGAAGCAAATGAAACAGAGGCTGGTCCATTTTCGTCGAATATTGATAGAGCAATAATTGTGGGAAAACATCATGAAAGATCAACCAATTAGCCCGTTCATAGGTTAGAAATAGTTGTTTCCTTAATTGCGGGGCCAGCAGTTCACGAAAGATTGTCCCTTCTAAGTCACACATATTGTAGCCGCCATTCCTTGAAACCATACTGGCGAGAAATGACCAAATAATATCTGGATTTTGCTTAAAATAAGAAAAATAGGCATCTGTTCTTGAAATATTATCAAGATTTTTCTTATCGGTTTCTGATTGGATCTGACGAATAATGGTTTGTTCCTGGATTGTAAGATGATTCATTGTCGTCAACACCCTTTATCGTGGGCTAATAGATTTATAATTTGGGCGAATACAGACTCTATATGAAGATGATTCATTTCATTTCTTGACAGAATCTGTACAATTATAATTAGAGTCTGCTTGATCATTTAATTTATTCACCCCACTTAAATGCAGATTTGGTATCATAAGGTATGACATAAAGAGGTGCATTTCATGAATGTAAATTATCCCAACGGAAAAAAATTCATCCGAAACAACCAGGAAAACAAGCGAACAGATAATAAAAGAACTAACGCTGCGTACAGCAACCGGGGCATGACTCTCGAGGAAGATTTGAACGAAACGAATGAATACTATCGGGAACAAAAGCTGGCGGTCATTCATAAAAAACCGACACCAATCCAAATTGTTCAGGTTGACTATCCAAAGCGGAGTGCGGCCGTCATAAAAGAGGCTTATTTTAAACTAGCCTCGACAACAGATTACAATGGGGTTTATAAAGGAAAATATATTGATTTTGAAGCGAAAGAAACACAGAATCCCACCTCCTTCCCGTTAAAAAACTTTCATCAACACCAAATCACTCATATGGAAGAGGTCCTGCAGCAAGGTGGAATCTGCTTTGTTATTATACGTTTTACAAGATTTGATGAAGTATACTTACTTGAGGCCCATAACTTGCTTTCCTATTGGGAAAGGATGAATAATGGCGGCAGAAAATCGATTACCAAAGAAGAAATTCATCAAACGGGATATCACATCCCGCTTGGATATCGACCACGAATTGACTATATTAAAATATTAGATACACTTAACATTTAATGATTGGCGAAGTATAGGAAGGAAAGCGAGAGTTCGAGAAGAGGACATTAAACAAATAAAAAAATCGTCTAGACATTATGCCTGGACGATTTTTTTTTGATATTCTTTTTTACAAATTGTTTTTCTTGCTCAACCATTAGTTCAGCAAGCTGACGAAATGAGTGAAACAAATTTGGTCTTGACTGAATAAAACCTAATCTTTCTTCGATGTTAACCGGTTTATAGGAAAACTGTTCGAAGGGAATCTTTTCTCCCATGACTGCAGAACTCTCGTTTGTCAAATACAAAAACATAACGAACAATTGAATCCCCTGTTCCATTAGTTCTCTCGTCTCTTGCTGATTTCGCTTGCGAAAATTATCTTCAAGTTTTATTTTTATTGTTTGCCAATCTTCAAGTAAGTTTGGGATAGTCTGTCGATTATCCATTGACAGTCTTCAATCCCTTCATGCGTTTCTTCCCTTCCCTGCATAACTCCAATAATGGGCAGGAGGGACATTGCGGGTTTTGTGCCTTGCAATGATAACGGCCGAAGAAGATTAATCGGTGATGAGTGTCTGACCATTCCTGTTTTGGTACCTTCCGCATTAATGTTTTTTCGACTTCAAGAACGGAATCCTTCCAACGACAGATTCCCAAACGTTTGCTTACCCGCTCAACATGGGTATCCACGGCAATGGCAGGTACACCGAAGGCAACTGACACAACAACATTGGCTGTTTTACGCCCCACCCCTGGGAGTTTTGTTAGTTCATCCCTGTCTAGCGGTATTTCACCATTGTATTCGTCCAAAACCATGCGGCAAAGACTCTGTATATTTTTGGCTTTATTGCGAAACAAGCCGATGGAACGAATATCATTTTGCAATTCTTCAAGTGAAACTTTCAGATAATCCTCTGGCGTTTTATATTTTTTAAATAATTCCTTGGTGACTTTGTTAACAAGGGCATCTGTGCACTGTGCAGATAGCGAAACTGCAATGATTAGTTCAAATGGATTGGAATGATTTAATTCGCAATGGGCCTCTGGAAACATTTCACCGATTTTGTCCAGACATTCGCGAATTTGTCCATTATTTAGCATTCATTTCTCCCTCCCAACGCATAACGTTTACATTAAAGAAACGAGAGCGAATCTCTCTCGTTAAGTTTAAATTATTGTTCCAGCCAATTGTAAAAAGGTACGGCAGGTTGATTGGAATCATCTTTGACACCATGCTTTTGCACCTGCTTTTGACGGAATTTACGACCTTGATACTTCGCTTGTTCAATCGTTTTTATTCCGTTCTTTTTCCACTCAAACAGAATTCTATCAATATAGCGAAAATTTAATTTACCCGACATAACGGCCTCTCTAAGGGCAGCTTTAATAATAATCGGATCATGGTGATCGTCATCCATCCACATTGCCAGTGATTCACATTCGAACGGGGATAACGGCCGGCCGAACTCCTGCTCAAAACATGTATATAAGTCAGTTTCATCTATCTTCTTGCTGGTCTCTTCGTGTAATCGATTTTTATTAAGAAATTGATTAACTAGTTTTTCCCATAATGGTTTGATGGAATATCTTTCAAATCGAATGCCATCTTTTGAATATTCATCGATAATTTCAAGACAGCCTCTTTGAATTAACCTTCTGAGCATCTCATGACATTCGGAAATGGAGACCGTCATTCGTGCAGAAAGCTGTTCAGGAGTGGGGAATTCGTTTCCTTTTTCCAAAAAGGTTAAAATATTTAGCAATAGAACAAGTTCTACTTCAGTCAAATTAAGATTGCGATACTCCGAAAATAAAAGGGCAGGAACAGTTATTTGGCCTTCCTCAAGCCATGCTAATAGGTTTTCTTTCATTAATTGGACACCTCATTGTTTAGTATAACATGAACCTTCACATCGGGTAAGAGTATTAGGTATCCAACGCTGGTAAAGAAAGCAAAAAGCCTGCAGGCTGCAGACTTTCTCGTTGATCATTAAGCTTTTACTTTTGAAGTCACGAACTCGTTCATTCTTTCAACAGCCTTTTCCAATTGCTCAAGTGAAGTAGCGTAGGAAAGACGGATATTGTCAGGTGTTCCGAATCCGGAACCAGGAATAACGGCGACCTTTACTTCCTCAAGGAGACCGGAAACGAAGTCGTCAACCGATTTATATCCGGTTATTTCTGCAGCCCGCTTTACATTTGGATAAAGGTAAAATGCTCCCTGTGGTTTTACACAAGAGAATCCAGGAATGGAAACTAATTTATCATAAATGATTTCTAGTCTTTTTTCAAACGCCTGACGCATTTCCTCGACTGCCTCCTGCGGCCCATTATAAGCGGCAATCGCAGCATATTGAGCAGTTGTTGTCGGATTGGAAGTACTATGACTCGCCAAGTTTGTCATAGCTTCGATTATTGGTTGTATCCCTGCAGCATAACCAATTCTCCAGCCGGTCATCGAATGGGACTTGGAGACCCCATTAATGATAATAGTTTGTTCCTTTAATTCCGGAGAAAGTTGAGCGATAGAGATATGCTTGGCATTTCCGTATACAAGTTTTTCGTAAATTTCATCTGATATAATTAAAACATTAGCTTCAAGACAGACTTTGCCCAGTTCTAACAGTTCAGCTTCCGAATATAACACTCCTGTTGGATTGCTTGGGGAGTTAATAATTACCGCCTTAGTACGATGTGTAATGGCATTTCGCAGTTGTGCGGCCGTAATTTTAAATTGATTTTCTTCAAGTCCATCGATATATACGGGATTCCCACCGGCCAATTTGACTTGTTCCGGATAGCTGACCCAATATGGTGTCGGAATAATGACCTCATCTCCATCATTAAGCAGAACTTGAAATAAGGTGTATAGAACATGCTTTGCACCATTTCCAACGATTATTTCGTTTGGCTTATAGGACAATCCTTGGTCTTCTGTAAATTTCTTGATAATTGCCTGCTTTAATGCGGGCAAACCAGCGGACGGCGTATATTTTGTATGCCCCTCATACATCGATTTTTCCGCAGCTTTTAGGATATGTTCAGGTGTATTAAAATCAGGCTCCCCTGCACCCAAGCCAATTACATCTTCCCCTTGATCCTTCAACTCTTTTGCTTTCGCTGTAATCGCCAAAGTCGATGATGGTGTCAGCGACAACACCCGATTTGCTAATTGCACTGCCATTATTTCTCCTCCAATCATTGCACCTGCTAGAGATTTTCAATTTTCTTTAGCCATTCTCCAGTTTCAAAATGAATGTAATAATAATTTATTAAATCATTTTCAGAACGATAATAAATTTCCCATAATGGGATATCTTTTTCCGCTCCCAATCTAACTGAAATAATTTTTTTGGGATTTTTTTCTTCTAGCAATTTTTGAACTGCTTCCTGCTTTGTCAGGCCATCATTTGCTTTTTTAACTATAATTTTACCTTTTTTCTCAGGAACCCAAGCAATGATTTCTTCTCCATCCTGATTTTCACCTTCAATCACATAGACGGTTTCAAGACCATTATAAATATGGAAATCCTCCACCTTAGTGAACTTTACTTGGTCTTCAGCACGGGCAACGGCCTTGTCTTGGGCAGACTTGAGTGGATCCGTCGCGCTTAGGTACAATTTTACTGAAACTCCAATTACGACAAAAACAACAGCTATTAGAACAAGAATCCATTTTTTCACTATATCACTTCTTTATGTTAAAGATTCTATCCACTATTATAACAATATTTCTAAAACATGCCCTCTATCTAAAACGCTTTCATTAAATTTTTTTATTATCTTAGTCTATTCTTCGGTTTCAACAGGAATCGTAAACACTTCATACTTTGAATCCGTAAATTTTAATGTTACCGAACCATGCATTTTTGTGGAATATACCTCTGACCATGTGGCTTGCAGATTGTGGAGTATTTCGGGGTCAGGATGTTCTTCCTCCGGTGTAAATAGAACAGATATTTGCGGATTTAAGTATTGGATTAATTTTTTTGATAAAGAATCTTCTTTTGTGCAATTGGGGATTTTAAAAACATTGATGTTCTGTAGATTCTTTTTAAATAATTCTTCCTCGGCACGGTCGCTAGAGGAAAACATTAGAAACACACGATGGTTAAAAAACTTCAGCACAAAATCAAGCCCCTCATTTACATCTGTACCAACAAATTGAACCTCTGCGGTCAATGCAGGAAGCAATGTTTCCTTTGTTCCCTCTTTCCATGAAAACACAGGTAGAAGGTTCTGTTGATCCAATTGTTTCGTAACTAGAGGTGCCAGTTTGGGCGTCGTAATGATTCTTTTTATCTGGTATTTCGTGATCAAATCATTGATGTGTGAAAAGGAAAGGTCAGAACCATCAGATGACAGGATTAATGTCCCAACCTTCTTAACATCATAGAGGCGAAGCCATCCCTCAAGCTCTGACGCCGTATCTTCCCTTCCTGTATTGACAAGAATCGTTTCATTATTTGGTCCTTGAATTATCGTGGCTTCCCCTGAAGTCAGACCGATAAATGTCACGGCCATCTCATTGTCTTTTATGTTTAAATCAATATTCTCAACCTTACTTGGGATTGTTGATGCCTCTGCCGCAGCCGATGCAATTGGAAATAATATGGCTAATAGTATTAGTAAGAGTCTCATTCTAAATACCTCCCATACTTATAGTATGGGTAATTTTCCAATTTTTATCCCGCATAAACGGGCAGTAAGCCCCCACCAAAACTTAGAGAAACCTAAGGAGTATAGGTGGGGACAACTGCCCGTAAATGCCCGATTGGTGAGATATAGCGAAACTTGCCGAAGCGTCAGCAAGGCTTAGTTGAGCCAATCGGGTTCTTACTGTCTCTTTATCGTGTCGACAGACACGATATTAGAGACAGTAGAACGGGACTAACAATCAGTGGGGGATGGCCCCCCCCCACTGTTTGAAGTTTCACTTTATCATAACCAAGTTTGGATACTCTCAATTAATTCATTTAGTGGTCCTCTTTTTATCGTAACTGGCGGGACGGATGCCAAAAAGTATTTTCCGTAGTTGGTTGTGACAATTCTTTTATCAAAAACAACCACAACACCCTTATCATTTTGTGTCCGGATTAACCGGCCAAACCCCTGCTTAAATCTGAGTACAGCTTCCGGCAATGAATATTCCGAAAAGGGATTGCCGCCCCGTTTTTCAATCAACTGGCATTTCGCTTCCGTCAGCGGTTCATCAGGCGGACTAAATGGCAGCCTAACAATGACTAAACAGGACAGGTCTTCGCCCGGGATATCCACTCCCTCCCAGAAACTGCTTGTCCCAAGCAAAATTGCCTTTTCATAACGCTGAAAGTTCCGCGTCAGTCTCGTCCTGCTTCCGCTTGTTATACCTTGGGCAATTAAGACATACTCATCTAAAAATCCGCTCTCTTTAATTAATTCATACGTTTTCTTCAGCATGTCATAGGCAGTAAACAGTAGCAGCATTCTACCCTTGGTTGCCTCTGCAATTGAAATAATATGTTCTGTTATCGAAATCACATATTCATCCAATGATACGCTGTTGATTTCTGGCAGGTCCTCCGGTACGAACATTTGAACCTGGTCTTTATACGCAAATGGCGATGGGACCACAAGCTCTGTTGTAGATGCACCATCCAGCCCCAATTCCTTTTTCATATAATGAAAGGATTTGTTTACAGTTAAAGTGGCAGAAGTAATCACAATGGCTTTTTTACTTGAAAATAATTTCTCTTTCAATCGCTCTCCTACTGAAGCAGGCTGGGCAATAAACGTCGTCACGTTTTGCGGTGAGCGAAGATCAATTTCAACCCATTTGACATCTTTAGATTCATTGATAAAGCAGGTTTTGAGCGTATTTCTTAATTCAGTAATTTCATTTAAAAAAACAACTAACTCCTCAAGTTTGCTCTCCTGATATACCGTTAGCTTATAGTTAAGCTGCTGGACCCATTTTAATCTCTCGTTAATGACTGTCTGTAAATCTTTAATTAAAAAGCTAAACCTTTCGGCACTATGCAGCACTGCCCTGCTTTCTTTGCTGTTATCCAAGGGAGAGAAGCGGACCTTACTGCGAAAGAATCCAGTTTTGTTCGCCAGCTTCCGTTTTGCGAATAATGCCAACAGCTTAAAAAATTCATCCATTTCATAATTCAAATCAACGACCAATTGGTCCAACTTGAACAAGTGGCGCGTGTCCCCAGCTCCGGCGGCTTGTTTGTCTTTCAATATTTCTTCGAGTTCATAGAATAGCTGTTTTTGTTCATATTGACCGAATTGGCCAATTAACATTCTTGTCGATAAGTAATCTAATGTGGTTCCAAAAAAATGAACCGCTGCTTTCTCGAGATGATGACCTTCGTCAATTATGGCAAAATCATAATGTGGAAGAGCCGAACTTTTATCCCGCAGGTCATTTAACAACAATGAGTGATTCGTAATGATAATATTGGCGGTCTTGGCATCAACCTTCGCTTTCTGGTAAAAATCACGTTCTTGCTCACCATGATTTTGCGAATAAACCACGCCGTCATTTTTAATTTTATTCCAATAAATTAGCCCGCCACTTGATAAATTTAATTCGTCCTTGTCCCCGGTTTCCGTTTCTGTCAACCAAACAAGAATTTGCATTTTGGACAACGTTGTATCATAGTTATCATTTTCGTCAAATAAACTTTGGCGGAATTTTTCCAAACAGATATAGTGGCTCCGTCCTTTAAGCAGAACGGTCTTGATTACGAATGGGAGAATACCCCTTAGTTTTGGGATTTCCTTGTATAATAACTGTTCCTGCAGCTGGATTGTGTGGGTGCTAATGATTACCGGCGAGTTTGTCTGTTTAGAAAAATAAGCAGCCGGGATTAAGTAACCCAATGATTTCCCTACACCTGTACCCGCTTCAATTATTGCATGCCGTTCCTGATTGAACGCAGTATAGACTGTATCCATCATTGTAAACTGTCCTGTCCGATTCTCATACTCTTCAAATGCTCTGCGGATTAAATTAATCTTCTTGTCATCATCCCCAGGGTATTCCAAAGCAGATTTTGAGGGGGAATCATCCTGTAGTTCTGTCAGTCTTTTCATGGCAATGCCTTTATGTATTTCAAGTGAATCATGCAATTTTTGGTGAGTTTGGTTCATAACAATCAATAATTCGTCCAGCAGCTGCTGCAAGTCACTTTTCAATCCACCTGATAACGGCTGCAGCTGTTGAAGGGTAATCGTCGGCAATTGTGCTAACTTCCTTAAGAAGATGAGGAACAGCTCTGCTGTCACTTCGGCATCACTGTCTGCCTGATGTGGGCGATCGTGAGCCAGTTGTTCCCTTTCAGCCAAATCGGACAGCTTATAGCCATCTGCAGTCGGATATAGTATTCGGGCCATTTCTACTGTATCAAGAACAGAGCCGTAGAAGCCTTCAAAACCAGCTTGGAGCAATTCTTCCTGTAGAAAAGACAGGTCAAATAATACATTATGGGCAACAAAATAGGCCCCATCCAATAATTCCATTACTTTGGCACCTATTTCTGAAAAAACGGGTGCATCCTTAACCATATCATCATGAATACCGGTTAATTCCTCAATAAACACCGGAATCGATTTTTGGGGATTGATGAGTGAAGAGAATTTTTCAGTTATGATTCCATTTTCAATGACCACCGCGGCAAATTGAATAATCTTATCACCTTTTTTAGGGAGATTTCCCGTGGTCTCCAAGTCAATTACTACAAATTTATTGGTAAACATTAATTAACACCCCAAAGCTTCATTCCTTGTACAGTATCATAAAAATACCAAAAAGAAAAACGATATATAGACTATTATTTACAAAAAGATAGGCCCCCAAATCGTTGGGGACCTTCTCCTTTTACATAATTGTATGGGCCGGCTCTGCCTTTATCAATTCCTTGATTACATTGTTTTCACCCATAATAGCTACTTTAGGCTGGTGGGAAGACAGCTTTTCCTCTCCTACTAAGCAGTAGGATATAATAATCACGATGTCCCCAGGCTGGGCAAGACGCGCTGCAGCACCGTTTATACAAATAACCCCGCTGCCCCGTTCTCCCGGAATAATATAAGTTTCGAAGCGGGCTCCGTTGTTGTTGTTAACAATTTGAACCTTTTCATTGGCAATCATGCCAACACGATCCAATATATCTTCATCTATTGTAATGCTGCCCACATAGTTTAAGTTTGCTTCTGTGACTGTTGCACGATGGATTTTGCCATTCATCATGTGGCGAAACATAGATTAGGTTCCTCCCCTGGTTGAATCTTAATTTATATCAATAATTATATTGTCAATCAATCGAACTGCCGTAAATTTTACTGCAAGAGCAATAATAATCCTGCCTTCTAATTTTTCCAACGGCTTTAACTGCGGATAAGAGAGAATTTCGATATAGTCAATAGTTCCCTGCGAATCAAGGGCAATCATTTCTCCAATTATCCCAATAAGGGTGGCGGGATTCCGTTCCCCATGTTCTATTGCCTGCTTTGTTTCCTGCAGGCTACGATAAAGTACTGGTGCTTGCTGCCTTTCTTCAGGCAAAAGATTAACATTCCGCGAACTTTTTGCGAGCCCGTCACTTTCACGGATAATTTCTACTGCCCTTAGTTCAATCGGAAAATTAAAATCGGCAATCAAGCCTTCAATGACTGCAACCTGTTGGGCATCCTTTTTGCCAAAATAGGCTCTTGTAGGCGTGACAATATTAAATAATTTGGTTACAACTGTGGCGACTCCATCAAAATGGCCAGGCCGTGATTTTCCACATAATACGTCAGTCCGTTCGCGTACCGTCACTGTTACGGATGGTTCGGAGGGATACATTTCTTCGGCCATGGGATGAAAGACATAGTCAACGTTTTCCGCTTCTGTCAGAGCCCTGTCACGTGCAAAGTCTCGCGGATAGGACGCAAAGTCTTCATTAGGTCCAAATTGCAGCGGGTTGACAAAAATACTAACTACCACAATCTCGTTTTCTTTTCTGGCTTGTTTAATCAAGGTTAAATGCCCTTCATGAAGATACCCCATTGTCGGAACAAATCCAATTGATTTGCCAGACTGTTTTTGGCTGATTATTTCTGCCTGCATTTCCTTGATGGATGTAATGACCTTCATGCTTTGCCTCCATACAGTACTTTCAACTGCTCTTCTTTCATCGTAAAACTATGTTTATCTTCAGGGAAGTGCTCACCTTTCACATCCGATACATAGGCCTGAATCGATTCAATCATAAACGGATTCACTGAATGGTATTGTTTGACGAACTTTGGAACCCGGTCAACACCATAGCCCAAAATATCGTGATAGACAAGAACCTGGCCATCGACTTTGATACCCGCACCGATACCGATGACTGGAATTGCCAGCGATTTCGTCACCTCTTCCGCCAACTGTTTTGGCACGCATTCCAAAACAACCGCAAAAGCTCCTGCTTGCTCACATTTCTTTGCATCTTCCAATAATTTTTTTGCGGCATCAGCATCTTTGCCTTGAACCTTGTATCCGCCCAAGACGCCTACAGACTGCGGAGTTAGGCCCAAATGGGCGCATACAGGAATACCTGCCGCTGTAAGTGCGGAAATTATTTCAAGCACCTCATCAGCACCTTCAAGTTTAACGGCATGGGCACCGGTTTCCTGAATCAGTCTTCCTGCATTTACAAGTGTATCCCTAACCGATAAATGGTAGGTAAGAAACGGCATGTCCACAACAATAAAGGTATCCTTTGCACCACGTTTTACTGCCTTTGTATGATGAATCATGTCTTCGAGTGTCACAGGAATGGTGGAGTCGTAGCCTAACACAACCATGCCAAGCGAATCACCAACGAGGATCATATCTACCCCTCCTTGTTCCGCTTGTTTTGCGGACGGAAAGTCGTAAGCCGTCAGCATGACAATCTTTTCGTTATTTTGCTTCATTTTCAAAAAATCCGTGGTTTGCTTCATCATTTTCCCTCCTTTTAAATTGGGAGAGGTGACAAAACGAGTTGTTAAGCAATAAAAAAATCCTTCTGATGGCAGAAGGATTCCGTTACTCTTGACATGTTCCATCCCTCTGTCCCGGTCCGTTATGGATCTAGGCAGAAACCATTTTGTTTTAGTTTCAAAGATAAGGTGCAGTTCTGTTTAGATACTGCCCATAAAAAATTATATCAAATTCCCAAAAAAGAACAAGAATCAATTCATTGGTTTATAGTTCGATATCTGCAGAGTACACTTGGTGGATAGTCCCCTCTTGGTCCTCAATTTTTAGTACGCCTTCATCGGTAATGCCCAATGCCTTCCCCTCAATAACATGTGTTAACGTTCTTGCCTTCAAGACTTTTCCGATACTGACGGCATAGCTTTCCCATAAAAGCTTAATCGGGAAAAAACCTTGTTTCAGGTATAGTAAATATAATTTTTCAAAATGCTTAAAAACGCTTTTGATTAACCCTGCACGGGAAATTGTTTCTCCTGTTTCTATGGAAAGCGAGCTTGCCGTCTCCCGGAGTTCAACAGGAAAATCCTCAATCTGTTGATTGACATTTATTCCAATTCCAATAATGATTGAATGAATTCTGTCTGCTTCTGCCTGCAATTCAGTTAAAATACCAGTTATTTTCTTACCCTTAATCAAAATATCATTTGGCCACTTAATTTCCGGTTTCAGTTGTGTGATCTCTTCGATTGCCTGAACAATAGCAACAGCCATTAAGAGCGTTAACTGCGGTGCTTTAGTCAGGGGAATATTGGGACGGAGAATAAGGCTCATCCATACCCCAGTAAATTTGGGCGAATGCCATTTCCTGCTCATTCTTCCCTTACCTGAGAGCTGTTCCTCGGCAATCACAACAGTGCCTTCCGGTACACCATCGGAGGCGAGCCGATGAGCAATTTTTTGCGTTGATTCAACCGTATCTTCATAATGGATATTTCCCCCAATGAAGGAGGTAGTTAACCCAAGTCTGATTTCATCGGCAGTTATTTTTTCTGGTGTTTTTAAAATTCGATAGCCCTTTTTTCGGACCGCCTCTAATTCAAAGCCTTCTTTTCGCAATTCCTCAATATGTTTCCATACTGCTGTTCTGGAGCAGCCAATTAGTTCGGCAAGATGCTGGCCGGATAAATAGGATTCACCGCTATTCGTAAAGGCATCGAGCAGTTTTTTTCTTATTTCTGACTGCACGTTATCAGCCACTCCTTAATTTTGGATTTATCATTTGTCAGTTTTCCTTCCAAAATGGCAATTTCGATTTTCAAGAGTGTTTCTTTTAGCCAAGGACCCGGGTCAAGCTGGAGCCAGTCCATCAGGTCATTGCCGGTTACCGCCAAATCGGAGCGTTGTTTAATCGGCAGTCTGTCATATTCCGCAATCCATTCATGAAAAGAAACTGACTCCTCAATTCCGTTAATGACAACATTGAGCTTTTCAACCGATTGAATGGTATCTTTTCCCGCTATGTAAAGATTATAGACCGACCAAACATCCCTCAGCCTTTTGCTTAGGAAAAATAAAATGTGTCTAATATCTTTGATCTCCTTTACAGGAAGCCGCCAATTTCTTAAGAACGATTCGATTTGGGATTCTGATAACTCTATACAGTAAATGAGCAGTGACCACATTTCGAGATGGTTTAGTTGATGGCTATCGTACCCAAGCAATTTTTCTAGCTGCTGCTTACGATTTTTCAACCCCGGTAAGTAATCATGAAGACCGGCTTCAAGCAGGATCTTCATTGCCTTGTGCCAATGACTTCCAACCAACAATTTTTCAAATTCGGCCCGCTTTCGTTCCACCGCTATTTTCTCGAGTAAATACCCTAGGTCCGATAAAGCCAGCCGGGTCTCATTTTCAATTTGAAAACCGAGCTGACTGACAAACCGCACCGCCCGCATCATTCTTAAGGCATCTTCCTGAAACCGGTCTGAGGCCAAGCCTACGGTCTGAATGACCTTTTCCCTAATAGCCATGTGACCATGGAACGGGTCGATTACCCTTCCATTACAATCCATTGCAATGGCATTCATCGTAAAGTCGCGGCGCTTTAGGTCATCTTCAAGATTGCGGATAAACTCTACTTCTATGGGTCTTCGATAATCCTGATACTCCCCTTCTGTTCTGAAGGTGGTAATTTCATATGATTGATGGTGATATAAAACAAGAACGGTTCCATGTTCAATCCCAACATCAACAGTCTTTGGGAAAATCTCTTTTACTTCTTCTGGAGTAGCGGAGGTTGCAATATCAACATCGCTGATTTGTTTGCCTAGCAGGTAATCTCTGACAGAACCGCCGACAAAGAAAGCCTTATATCCCGAGTCTTCTAGTTTCTTTAATATCGGTACAGCAGATAAAAACGGTTCTATCATCATAATCACCTTCAAACCAGGCCGAAATATAAGTTTTCATATTTCTCGACAATTTGGTCAGCCTGAAATTTTGTTTTGACAGTCTCAACACACTTAAGGGCGAATTGTTCGTGAATGGCGTGATCATTTAAAAGGGCAATACCCTTGCTGGAAGCATCGTTAATATCGCCAACATCACAAAGATAACCAGTTACCCCATCCTCGATCACTTCAGGTATGCCACCGACATTTGTCCCAATACAAGGAACGCCGCAGGCCATCCCCTCTAAGGCAACAAGGCCAAAGCTTTCTTTTTCAGATAACAACAGCATTAAATCACTGATTGAATATAATTCTTCGAGATTTTCTTGTTTTCCAAGGATAATGACTTGATCCTCTAGACCTAGCTTACGGACAAGTTTACAGACAATCGTCATTTCCGGTCCGTCTCCGACCAAAAGTAACTTTGCCGGCATGGTCGCAGCAATATTGGCAAACGTCTTGATAACATCAGGTACCCGTTTTACGGCCCGGAAATTGGATACATGGATTACGACTTTTTCATCTTCCTTTATCCCAAATTCTGATTTTAGATGTCTGGTGTCACTTTTGCGATAAATGCGGTCATCGATAAAGTTATAGACCGTTTCAATTGATTTATCAGGGTTAATTAGCTCATATGTTTGATCGACCAAGGCACCGGAAACAGCCGTAACCACATCAGATTTTTCAATCCCGAATTTAATAGCATCTGATAACGAAGGATCATAGCCCAAAACGGTTATGTCCGTACCGTGCAGAGTGGTGACAATCTTGATATCCCTGCCCGACATTTGCTTTGCAAGGATCGCACAAACTGCATGTGGAATTGCATAATGAACGTGCAGGATATCAAGCTTCTCTCGATTTACCACTTCAGCCATTTTACTGGCCAGTGCAATATCATATGGCGGGTATTGAAACACAGAATATTGGTTTACCTCTACCTGATGATAATAGATATTATGATAGATTTTATTTAAGCGAAACGGGATGCTTGAGGAGATAAAATGAATCTCATGGCCTTTTTCAGCCAGTAATTTTCCCAATTCTGTCGCTACCACTCCAGAACCGCCCACGGTTGGGTAGCAAGTAATCCCGATTTTTAGTTTTTTCATAGCTATTCTCCTATCAAATCACGGTTCATGAGAATCGGCACATTTGTTTTGAACCCTTCAGCAAAGGCAGCACCAACAAGCTTGCCAAACATTCTCTCTCTTGCCTCAACATTCTCAATATAGCCGTTTACAAGGGGTGTTTCTATACTTTCAGCAGTCTTTTCAAATTGGCTTTTATAGGCCCTTAGGGCAGCCAGCTTTTTATCAAAAAAAGCGGAAATATCCACTGTAAAATCTGGTTTATGAAACCCGTTAATCATATAGTAATAAATGCGTTCCACCCGGTGTGACGGAAGCGTCTCATCTGTTTGATAATTTTTAATTCCGGCAGAAAACACCGCTTCATCTACAAGTCTGGCACAATTGCCATGATCGGGATGGCGGTCTTCAAAATACGGAGCAAATACGATTTTTGGCTTATACGTACGAACTATACCTGCTATTTTTCTTATATATTCATCCTGAAGAAGCAAGCCTCGATCGGGAAGTCCCAATGAACTGCGAACCTTAACTCCCAATATATCTGCAGCTTTTGCCGCTTCTTCTTTTCTGAGCGTGACTGTACCATTTGATGAAAGTTCGGCATTCGTCAAATCGCAAATTCCAATTTGTTTTCCTTCTGCTGCCAATTTGGCAATTGTCCCCGCCATGCCGATTTCAACATCATCGGCATGCGCACCAAATGCTAGAATATGTAGTTGATTATTGTCCATCTTTTTTATTATTCTCCCTAGCAATTTTTCTCCAATCAAGCAAGCCCTCATCCAAACCCCTGAGTAACAATTCTGCAGTACCCATGTTAGTTGCAAGCGGTATTGAATAAACATCACAAAGGCGGACAAGCGCGGTAACATCTGGCTCATGCGGCTGGGCTGTCAACGGGTCGCGAAAAAAGAAAACGGCATCCATATTATTTTTGGCAATCATCGCACCAATTTCCTGATCCCCGCCATATGGACCTGATTGAAATCGAGTTATTGCCAAGCCCGTTGCCTCCTGAATACGCTGTCCGGTTGTCCCGGTTGCAAATAAACTGTGTTTGGCGAAAATGTCCTTGTAAGCAACTGCAAATTGTACCAAAGCATCCTTCTTTTTATCATGTGCAATTAGTGCAATATTCATAGTAGGGCTCCTAATCTAATATATTCTCAAGACCGTATACAAAGGTGTTCTGCTTCATGACGGTTTCAACAGCCAATTTAACACCTGACATAAAGGAACCTCTATGGTAGGAATCATGGCGTATTGTTAATGTTTGTCCATCAGAACCAAATAACACCTGCTGATGAGCAATTAAACCTGGCAAACGGACAGAGTGTATATGCATCCCATTCATGTCTGCACCTCTTGCACCCGGCAAGGTTTCCTTCTCATTTGGATGCCCCTGCTTTTTCGATTCCCTGACAGCAGAAATCATTTCTGCCGTTTTAACGGCCGTCCCGGACGGTGCATCAAGTTTTTGATCATGATGCAGCTCAATTATTTCGACATCAGCAAAATATTTTGCCGCCATTTGAGAGAATTTCATCATTAGGACAGCACCAATGGCAAAATTAGGAGCAATAATGCAGCCAATTTCTTTTTCTTGGCATATTTGCTGTAGTTCCGTCAAATTTTCCTGAGTAAATCCGGTTGTGCCGACTACCGGACGAACATTGTATTCCAAAGCAGTTTTTGCATGCTGCATGCCCACTTCCGGCACAGTTAAATCAATAAGGACATCAGCAGAAACATTTTCTAAGCACTGTTTAAGATCGCCATAAACCGGGACATTACGGGCGGCCTGGAAACCTGGTAAATCACTTAACATCATGCCATCAAATTTATAATCGACTGCCGCGGCAAGCTCAAAATGTTCTGTGCTAGTTACAAGCTTAACTGCTTCACTGCCCATTCGTCCCCTTGGGCCAGCAATAATAATTTTAATACTTTCCATCTTCTTCACTCCTAGCTTTCCTGGTCAATTCTTGTCCAGCGATCCTTATCTCTGGTATTGAATTTATTCATCACATAATCATGGGCCTGTTCCAAATCAATTTGTAATGAATTGGCTAGACAAATTGTGACAAACAGAAGATCACCCAGTTCTTCTTCAATGGCCTTTTCCGTTTCAGAAGCTTTTTTTGGTTTCTCTCCATAGTGGTGGTTTATTTCTCTTGCCAGTTCACCAAGCTCTTCTGTCAGTCTTGCCATCATGGCCAGCGGGCTGAAATACCCTTCCTTAAATTGACTAATATATGTATCAACCTCTGATTGAAGCTGTTTCATCGTTTTCCCATTTGTTGTCATTTACATCACCTCTAAACTATGCTCGTTTGTCATCTTTCCTCTTTTCATGTTAGCTAAATTGTGCCTGTTTTACAAATGTTTTAATTAATCGACTAGTTTTATCCCAACAATTGCCCATCCGTCTTTTATTCGATATAATAGTCTCCGCCGTAGATGTGAAAAATATGGAAGAGGAGGAAGGTTTATGATAGTCGGACTTAAATTTAAAAATATACTATTTATTTTATTGGGTACAGCCATTTTTTCCTTTGGGCTAGTCCATTTTAATATGCAAAACAAGCTTGCGGAAGGTGGATTTACAGGGATTACCCTGCTCTTTTATTTCTTATGGAAATGGGATCCTTCCTATACAAACCTAATCCTAAATATTCCATTGTTTATTATTGGGTGGAAATTCCTTGGTCGAAATGCCTTTTTATACACTATTATAGGCACGGTAGCCGTTTCGGTATTTCTATGGATATTTCAGCGCTATTCAATTGACATGCCTCTCAAACATGATCTGACACTGGCAGCCCTGTTTGCCGGGGTTTTTGCCGGCATTGGATTGGGGATTATTTTTCGATTCGGCGGAACAACGGGAGGCGTAGACATTATCGCCAGGCTAGTGCAAAAGTATGTGGGCTGGAATATGGGCAAAACAATGTTTATCTTTGATGCCTGTGTCATAACCCTATCATTGATTACATACTTAAATTATAAAGAGGCCATGTACACACTGGTTGCTGTCTTTGTCGGAGCAAGGGTAATTGACTTTATCCAGGAGGGAGCATACTCTGCGAGGGGAGCCATGATTATTTCGGAAAGAAATGAGCAAATTGCCCAAAAAATAATGGAAGAAATGGACCGCGGAGTGACTGCATTAAGAGGCTATGGTTCATATACCAAAAATGAACGGGACGTTTTATATTGTGTAGTGGCAAAAAATGAAATTATGCGGTTAAAATCGATTATCACCTCCGTCGATCCACATGCCTTCATTTCTATTTCCATTGTTCATGATGTGCACGGAGAAGGCTTTACCTTAGATGAAAATAAAATGCCGATTACAGATTAAAGAAAAAGACGCGAACTTCGCGTCTTTTTAATCGTTACTACGATTCATTCCTGTAAAAATGAGAACTAACCTTAATAGTTCCAAAACCGCAACTGCTGCCGCTGCCACATAGGTCAAAGCCGCCGCATTAAGGACTTTTCTTGCCTCTCGTTCTTCCCGATTGGCAATTAAACCGAGAGAAACCACCTGATCCATGGCGCGGCTTGAGGCATTAAACTCAACCGGCAACGTGACGATTTGGAACAGGACAGCAGCAGCCATAAAAATAATTCCCAATAACAGCATACCGCTCGCATGAAATAAAATACCTAACATGATCAAAATCCATGACGCATTTGAGCCCAAATTTGCAACGGGAACCAGCGCGTGACGAAACCGTAAAAATGCATATCCTTCCCCATCTTGAATAGCATGTCCGCATTCATGTGCGGCAATTGCTGCAGAAGCAATTGAATTTCCATGATAATTTTCCGGTGATAAACGGATTGTTTTTGCCCGTGGATCATAATGGTCACTTAAAAAACCGCGGCCTTCTTCAACGCCAACATGAAATAACCCGTTTGCATTCAAAATTTCTCTGGCCACTTCAGCCCCCCTGCGGTATGTTGAGGTCGGCACCCGAGAATATTTTGCAAATGCACTTTTGACTTTCATTTGGGCCCACAAAGGTATCAGCAAGATGACAGCAAAATAGAGTAAATACAGCATAAGAAACCTCCTTGGAGCTGTTGTTGAAAACATTGTAGTAAAGCCGGCAGCCTAGAGTCAATCTTTATGCTCTCTTGACCAATCCTTTCTCATATCCCTTTCCCCCCGGTACTTTCTCCAGCCAACATAGGACAAAGTCGCGATAATAATGCTACCGGTTGAAATAATTACCCACCAAAGCGATGGATCCGCCTCATCATCTTCTATGTTAGAAAATAAATTCTTCAAATCCTGCCCAAGGTTGTCCAGTTCCTGCTGTCCCTCTGTATCAGTTAATACCTGTGAACGGTATTCATCGATAAACTGAATCCGGGCATCTAATCTTTGTATATTTTCTACCGGTACATCTATTTTCATACTTGGATAAATGACATTATAAAGAGATAAAAAAGTATTAAAGTATGAATGAAAATGAGCTGAATCACCATTCACTGCGGCCGCCTTTGCCTGCTGAAACGCCATCATGATTTGACCTTCCATTTCAGTCCACAGAGGCTGATGGCTTGTGGCAATCGCATCAATGACAAGACGAAACTTTGTCAGTTTATTGATCCGTTCCTCATGCTTCATATCTGGACTAACAGCCGCTTCCATCGCTTCATCATGCGATGTGGTAATAATCCTCACTTCATCTAGGGATAATGGCTGCTCCATTCCAGTTATACTCTTAAACTGATTAGAGAAATAATCCAGCAGCTTTTTTGCATCTTCATATCTATGAAACTTTACCATTTGAAGAGCTTCATCAGAAATATCATCAAGCTTCTCAATAGATGATTGGGTTTGCGCATTAACAGAGATGGGAATAAGCAAAAAGATTATTGCAAATAAAAGGAACCGCCTTAATTTCAATCCTTGTCCCCCCTTTCATTACTAATAAAATGTATGAAAGGGTGGACAAGGTTAGACCATGTTTTATAGCAAAACTAGTTAATTTCCAATTTAAAACGATTTGGCTTTATGACAACATAATAGGCAATCCCAATTGAAATGAGAGAAAGCCAGAATGTAAAATAACCGATTTGCGGTATATATTTGTCAAGCATATGATAGCTAGGCATCATAAGAAAGACATAATCAATAATATCGTTATGTAGGGTCCAAATAGCCGTTATAACTAAATGTTTTAATTTAAATCGATAAAATGGAGCATATAAAAGACCTTCAACCGCCATTGCAAAATGTGAAAGGATTAACATAAAGCCAACCGGTTCAAGTTCACCTTGGACAATAAACACGAAAATGTTCATCACAACTGCCCAGATTCCATACTTAAATAACGTCACAATGGCAAGCGCCTCGATTAACGGCCAGTTTTTACGAAGTAGAAAAGCAATTAAAACAAGTACAAAAAAAAGACTTGCTGTCGGACTGTCAGGGACAAAAGCCAGAAAAATGGCCGGTGTTTGTTTCAGCTGCCAGCCATACCAATAATACCCGTAGATTGTACCTGCAATATTGACAATCAATAAAAGCTTTAAAATGGACCGATTCGCCAGCAGTGGATAAATCCAGCGCACAACTATTCTCCTTCCGTCAACAAAAAAGCTGACGTGTACCGTCAGCTTTTAATTGTTATTATTCTTTACCAAGACCAGAGATGAACTCAGCTAGTTTTTTCAGCTGTTCGTCATCGCCTTTAAAGACACCGGCCGGCATTTTTCCTTTACCTTCTCTTGCAATTTTTTCAATCTCTTCAGGTTTTAAGTCAATGCCCACTAATGGAGGTGCACCAGCCCCGCCTTGAAGATTTTCTCCATGACATGTGAGACAGGTGTTTTCATTGGCAATTTTGTAACCTTCAGCACTTTTATCAATATCTACTTTTTCGACAATTTTACCCTGACGCTCTGCAGCCTCCCAGTCGTGAGTTGCAACAGACTGCCATGTTAAATATGTGATGGCAGCAATGGCCAATAGCATAAATCCTGTAGCAAGTGGACGTTTGCTTGGACGGCGTTCAGGACCACGGTCAAGAAATGGAGCCAATAAAAGGGCACCAAAGGCTAGACCCGGAATAACCATCGCACCTACGACTGTATATGGACCAGATGCATAGGTATATTTGAGCAATTGATATAAGAATAAGAAATACCAGTCTGGTAATGGAATATATCCTGTATCGGTCGGATCCGCTATTCTTTCAAGCGGACTTGGATGCGCTACTGTTAAACATAAAAAACCGACAAGAAATACGGCACCTATCATCCATTCTTTCAAAAGGAAGTTAGGCCAGAATGCCTCTGTCTTACCAGGGTACTCTGAGTAATCTTTCGGGAACATAGGCTTACGGCTTTCGCGTGCAGGAACACGCGAGTCGCCTACAAACTTCATACCTTTACCGCGATGCATCGAGCAATCCCCCTCCTTTTTCCGCAGTGATGAGAAAATACGTACAATTTCAAATTAATATTTAAATCAAAGTGGTCCGGAAATACCTTGTCTGCGAATCATTACAAAGTGTGCAGCCATTAATCCAAATAATACCGCAGGTAAGAAGAAGACGTGGATTGCAAAGAACCGTGATAATGTTTGCGCGCCAACTATGTGTTCGTGACCTGCCATTAATGTTTTCAAGTAAGGACCAGCGAATGGAACTGATTCAACAATTTGCAGCGTAACTTTTGTTGCAAATAGCGCTTTCATGTCCCAAGGCAACAGGTAACCAGTCAACCCTAATCCCAGCATGACGAAGAAGATAAGAACTCCGACAATCCAGTTTAGTTCACGAGGTTTTTTGTAGGCACCTTGGAAAAAGACGCGTAGTGTATGTAAAAACATCATTACAATAACTAAACTAGCTCCCCAGTGGTGCATACCGCGGACAATTTGTCCGAAAGCAACCTGGTTTTGAAGATAAAATACTGATTCCCATGCATTTTTGATATCCGGTACATAATACATGGTCAAGAACATACCGGAAAGAATTTGAATAACTGTAATAAAGAAAGTCAGACCGCCAAAGCAGTATACAAACGCCGAAAAATGATGCGCCGGGTTAACATGCTCAGGTACTTCATGGTCTGCGATATCGCGCCACAAAGGCGTAATATCTAAACGTTCATCTACCCAATCGTAAATTTTGTTTAACAATGATTACGCCTCCTTCCGTGGTTGAGCTTTCCCTAAATAAAGGAAACCGTCTTTTTCTTTGTATGGATATACATCAAGTGGTGCTAAAGGCGGTGTGCCTTTAACATTGGTTCCATCCTTCGTATAACGGCCATAGTGGCACGGGCAGAAGAATTGATCCGGATGCTCCTTATCAGAACCCCAGTTGACGGTACAACCCAAATGCTTACAAACTGGTGACAGAGCAACAATCTTGCCGTCATCATTCTTATAAACCCAGGCAGTGTTGGTAACTTCAGACTCATACCATGCATCCTTTTGCTTAAAGGTAAAGTCAACCCGTACCGGTTTACTAGTAAGATCTGCAACCTTCTGGCTGGTTGCGATAAAATCTCCACCTTCTTCGGCTCTTAAAACAGGATCAACAGCAAATCTAACCATTGGCATTAACATCCCGGCAGCCATGAAACCACCAACGCCTGTTAATGTGTAGCTTAAGAATTGACGTCTTGAAACGCGCTCTTTACTCATGCTTATCCCCCCTCTGTTCACAAATTTAAGTCCAGCGGACATAAATATACACATATAAAACTAGGACATAACAATGATATATCAATCTTCAAGCGAGGTCAATATCAATACTATTTTAAAAATAAGTATTATGAATTGTTTTACGAATTTTCATGCCACTTTTTTGTAAAGAGACTTAAAAGCTGCTTTACTTGGCGATCGATGACAGCCACTTTTTGAGAATCATTCATTCCCTCAAACGGCATCGACGGAAGCCAGATGACAGTACCTTTCAGTTCTTCTTCATGGTTTCGCCACTCCAAATCGCTGGTAATATAAAAAATATGTTTAAATTCTGCACCAGCAATCTCCGCTTCCCATGCTTGCAGACGCTTTGAGGCATCCTCCCCAGCATCTCTATGTAAGTATGTAAATGGCGGGAACAATAGAAGTCTGCCGGTAAATTGCCGTTCCAAATAATTTGTCAACAAGGTAATAAATTCTGCCGCTTCCGCCGATTCTTTCATTTGGTCACCTATGTCAACCGAATATAAGGGTACAACAGCACTATCCACATATTCCTTGGCGGAAAGGTAAGTTTCGATCTCACGTGGAGCCCATTTCATATTTTGCACCAATCCTTTATTTAGCTAATCAGAATTTATATCCATAAATTCTGAACGCATAAATTCAACTACTCCTCTGTCTTCGCCCTATCGGGCTCGCCAGTCGACGAGTTTCCATTTATCACTCTCACTTATAATATCATTATCTCCGAAAACTAAAAAGAAAAAGTATTATTTTTAAAACTGTTAAAAAGGAAGCTTGCTTATCGCAAACTTCCTTTTTGTTCAACCTTTGCAAGGTTATTTAATTTTTCCGTTAAAATTTTGAAAGCTTGCCGGTCTTGTTTATCTAAAGCCTGGTCAATCATTTGCAACAGTTTTTCCCGTTGAAAACGTTCGATGCTGCCTTGTAGAAATTGTTCGGCAATCATTCCATCTTTTTCATTTACTTGAAGATGTTTTGGTACATAGGGATTCTCCTCCAAAACAGCAGCATATTGATGCGCCTGGTTAGAAGCATGAAAGTTTAATTGGATATAAATATCCTCATCCCGATTTAGGCGGATATCATGGAAGGACTTTTCAGCGTCTGTTGTCATGACATTTTCCTTATAGAAACGGAACGGGACCTTATCGACACAATGGGTCGACATAATTAAACCACGCGGGCAATATTGTGCCTGCTCAACAAAGTGAACCTTTTCCATCAATTGGTCGTGGCTCATCAAATAATTTAGAATCCACACACATTCTCTTCTTTTTAATTGATAATGATTTAGAAACCAGCGAATAAAATCCTTCTTCTCGTTGACAGAAACAGGGGTTGCCATAAAAGTTTCCCTCCTCTGCAAATTCAGCTTTTTTTTAGCTTTATTTAATCATTTACATCTAAATCGGTTAAACGCTCCAGCACATCCAAATATTCTTCATTGGTAGGATCAAAAATTAAAAGCTGTTTAAAAATTTCGGCAGCGCGGTCCTTTTCTCCTTCCTCAATTAAAAAATATCCATAATCGTTCAAAAAGTCCTCGTTTTTGTTAAAAAAAGTATATGCACTTTCATATTTGTCCAATGCGAGTGAATATTCCTCCAGTTTATGATAGCTGACAGCAGCATCCCATAAAAATTGTGGTTCTTCATCTTCCACAACATCAAGTTCGGAAATTAGCTCCAAAACATCGTCATAACGCTCCTGTTGCAGAAACATTTGATTAAGCACATGGGCACCTTCAGAAAATCCAGGGTCCAAAACCAGTGACTCACGTAAATACTGCTCAGCATCGGTTATTTTTCCCAGCTTCAAGGCTATTTTACCACCATAGTAAAATAAGTCTTTATTAAACTCATCCTGTTTTAAACCTTCTTGAACAGCCTGTAAACTGTTTTCCAATTCTTCCTCCCGTTCATATGCCTGAGCGAGATACAAATATAATGAGTGGTATTCAGGATCAAGTTCTTTTAATTCAGTAAATTTTTCAATTGCAGTGCGGTTGTAACCGGCTTGAAGCGCAGTAAACGCATAACCAAAAAGAATATTTATTTCTAGTTTTTCTTCCAGTGCCTTATCATAATAAATTAGAGATTCTTCAAAAGCACCTGATGCACTTAAAAGGTCGGCCATTCGTCCGTGTATGTTAACTCCGGCCATTTCATTACATTCCTCTAGAACCTTTTCATAAGCAGCCATTGCCTTATTTATTTCTCCTTGTTCACTGTAAAGCTCCCCTAAGGCAAAATCAATAATGATTTCATTGGGCAATAGTTCCTTTGCTCTAAGAAGTTTCGTCTCACAAACCTCATAAAGTCCCTGTATTTGATAAAGGTCTGCCAGCAGCAATAAAGCCTGGCCATAATGGGCATCTTGCTCTGAAATTTTCTCGAGGATAAGGATGGCTTTCTCCTCCTCATTCGATTCCAACAAAATTTCACCCAATAGGACGAGAAGCTCACCTTCTTCAGGATAAATGGTTAATAAATTTTCAATCAAAGCTCTTGCTTCATCAAGAAAGCCAAACTGGAACAATCCTTCTCCGAGCAGAAACTTTTCCTCAGGCAAGCCTTTATTTAATACAACATTATATTCAGCTAAGGCCTCTTTATGTTGGCCGTTTTCTAACATGGCCATTATTTTATCGATTCTATCCATTGACTGTTACCTCGAATTCCCTTAAATTACAATGAAAAATAGGATGGGGTTTGCACCTTTACATATTCGCCATACCCAGGCTTAAATAAAACCTCTTCCCCACTGCGAACAATTTTTCCCTTGTGTACTGTTAATACAAGCCTATCACCATGATAATGAAATAAATCAACTTCATCAACATTCATGATTTCTCTTGATTTACTATATAGATTATAGCTTAATTCCGAACCAATCAGCAGACTTGCTTTACTGGGGTATACGCCAATTTTATTTAAAATAGGAACCGGCAAAGGCAAGTTTTCGGTAATTTCCTCATATATGGCCGGAATTTTTTCTTTTATCATGGTATCTTTCCATTTCGACAAAAGGGGTTTCGCTTCCTTCTTTTTAGCATTGGAAATAATCGGAATAAATGGGCAATTGAAAGGAAATAAGGCGTCCCTAATCCATCCCCATGGTACCTTCTCCATTTCATCGGGGCTTGATAGTTCAACAAAAATAGCCGGAACTTTCTCCTTTTTACACTTTCTGATAAAACCTGGGGTGATCAGGCGAATGGGAATTTTAATCCCAATCATAAAATCAATTGGGCTGCTAATGAGTGCCGTATTCATTTCTGCAAGTTTTACTTTTAATTCTTCTTCAAAGGAAACGGTTACATAAGTAAGCAGGGTGGTGCATCCCTTTACTAATAAATGTTGTATCATAAATTTTTTCAGTTCCTGAAAGGAGCCATTTGCGGGGATTTCAGAATTGAGCATGATATAAGACGGGCTCATGATAAAATGTTCTAGACTCATTTTTATCAAGGTATAGCGTTTAAACGAGCTTTGGATTGCAGCAATCCGGTCATCCTGAATTAACATTGAACTGGTTGTCAGCCCTTTGTTTTTAAGGATATTGGCATCCTCGATGATATATGCCATCCAATCACCCTTTTCTTAAATCTTTGTCCAGCTTCACGACTAGGCGCTTCCGCTTTTCTTCTTTAAGACAAGCTATGCGGGAGGTGTCAAAACTATGACTTTTATCAAGCCATTAATATGGATACTGAAAAAAGCTGCCTTTAAAAAGGCAGCTTTTACATTATAAGTTTATCTAAATGATTAAAGAAAGTAGGGTAGGAAACAGAGATGGCTTCTGGTTTTTCCAAAATGACTTCCCCATCGGATATTAAGGCAGCGATGGCGAGCATCATGCCAATCCGGTGGTCGCCGTGACTTGAAACGATACCGCCATGAAGCTTGGACTTTCCATGGATGATCATCCCGTCTTCGGTAGCTTCGATGGATGCACCTAATTTTCTCAATTGATTTACAACCGTGTCTATCCGATTTGTTTCCTTTACTTTTAACTCTTCCGCATCTTTGATAATCGTCGTGCCCTCGGCCTGAGTAGCCATTAAAGCAATAATCGGGATTTCATCGATTAATTTTGGAATTAACTCCCCCTCCACAACTGTTCCTTTCAGGGTGGAAGTGTTGATTGCAAGATCACCAGAAGGTTCGAAGGAGCTATCTTCATTCCCGCTAATTTCCAGGTCTGCGCCCATATTCTTTAAAACTTCGATAATCCCCGTCCGGGTTGGGTTTAATCCAACGTTCTTGAGAGTTATATTGCTATTCGGAACGATGGCTCCAGCAACAAGGAAAAAGGCAGCAGACGAAATATCTCCCGGAACGTGAACGTCCGCGGCGGTAAGCCTTTGTCCGCCAGTTACAGTAATAACTCGTCCCTTTTTATCAATTTTTCCGCCAAATTGACGAATCATTCTTTCTGTATGATCCCGTGTATCTGCCGGCTCTACAATAGTTGTTACACCTTCCGCCTGAAGACCGGCCAAGATCAGCGCCGATTTGACCTGGGCACTGGCGACAGGCAGTTCATAGTGAAACTGGTTTAAATTGCCGCCTCGAATCGAAATTGGTGTAAAGGCACCATTTTTTCGCCCGTCAATGGCAGCACCCATTTTTGACAACGGACCTGTTACTCTTGTCATCGGTCTTTTGGCGATGGACTCGTCACCGACAAGCGAAGAATGGAATGGACGTCCGGCTAAAATCCCCATTAGTAATCGTATCGTTGTTCCGGAATTGCCGACATCGAGAACTTCCTCAGGCTCTGTCAAGCCTTCAAATCCCTTTCCCGCAATTTCAAGCTGACCATCTTCCTCTTTAATCGATACACCCAGCTTACGAAAGCAGGAAATGGTACTTAAGCAATCATCTCCGGGAAGGAAGTTAGTCACTCTTGTTATTCCGTGGGCAATCGAGCCAAACATCACAGACCGATGGGATATCGATTTATCCCCTGGAATGATGACTTCCCCTTTTAAATTGTTAATATTAGTTTTTAACGTTAATGATGCCATTTTATCACCTTTTATTTAATAAATCGTCAGGAACCGTTCGAAGTCGAGTAGTTTGTATAAGTAAGAATACATTTTTCGGCACGCTGCCGGTCCTGTTCGGTTTGGAAACTGATGACTAGGACTCCATTTATGTCCTCACGCGTCTCAAGGATCCGAATGTTTGTGATACTGATGTTTTCCTGGGCCAAATAACCCGTTATTTCAGAAATAATCCCCGGAACATCGGGAATATCAACATACAAATCATAAAATGCCGGAATCGCACCCTTTTCCTTGCTTGGCAATTCATCTCGAAATTGCTTAGCCTGAAGAAAATAATGATAAATGGCCTCAGCGTTGCCACTTTCAAGCATCGCTTTAACTCCTTTCATTTCTTCATTCCATTGGTCCAGCAGGGCAATCAAATTGTCACGATTATGGAGTAAAATATCCTTCCACATATGAGGACTGCTGGAGGCAATTCGGGTAATATCTCTGAATCCCCCAGCAGCTAGGCGGGGA
This sequence comes from Neobacillus sp. B24, assembly GCF_055381825.1. Taxonomy (NCBI): domain Bacteria; kingdom Bacillati; phylum Bacillota; class Bacilli; order Caryophanales; family Bacillaceae; genus Neobacillus; species Neobacillus sp. B24. The sequence continues at coordinate 3,845,684 of NZ_AP035777.1, forward strand.
ATCAATGATTCCGAGCTCGATAATTTTTCCGTTTGGCTGACAATCGACGCAGCAATGATATGAGGAAAATGGCTGACAATTCCAGTCAAATAATCATGATTTTCCGGAGTTATTGTAAGGAATCTCGCTTTTGTCCCTTTTAACCATTCCTTCAATATCTCTATTTTCACGTCTTCCACCTGTTCCTCAGGAGTTAACAGGTAAAAAGCATTTTCAAACAATATTTCTTTTGCGGCGGAAACTCCTGTCTTATGGGATCCTGCCATCGGATGGCCGCCAATAAACGTAATTCCCTGCTCTTTTAAGCCGTTTGCTGTTTCGACTATTTTCGTTTTCGTGCTGCCTGTATCGCTTATAATGACACCCGGTTTTAGTGACAGTCCGGATAGTGCCGAAATAATCGATTTTGTATCATTTACAGGCGCAGAAACAATAATCAAGTCGGCATCTTTCGCACCCCCTGGAATATTTTCCGCAGCTTCATCAATGACTCTAAGCATTTTTGCAAGTCTCGCTTGTTCTCGGTTTATATCAAAGCCGACAATCACGGACGCAGGATGTTCCTTTTTGATACAAAGGGCCAGTGATCCGCCAATTAAACCCAATCCGATAATAAATACACGGCCTTCCAATGAAAACTCCTCCTAGCTCTGTTGCAAAAACTGCCTCAGTACAGACAGCACACCTTCATTTTCTTCGGTGGAACCTACCGTTATTCTGACTGCCGTAGGAAAACCGAGTGCCTTTCCGGATCGGACGATGAAGCCTCTTTCAAGTAAGTATTGAAACACTTGGTCAGCATCCACTTTAAAATCTATTAATATGAAATTGGTTTGGGAAGGGAAATAGCTTAAGTCATGGGCATCACAAAAATCATAAAATTGTGCCAGACCTTGTCTATTATTATCTCTGCATTGTTCGACAAACTGCTGATCCTCTATTGCTGCAGTGGCTGCAGCTTGAGCCAATACATTCACATTAAACGGTTCTCTTGCAGGCTCAAGTGCCTTGATAATGTCCCGGTTCGCGACACCGTAGCCAACCCTTAATGCAGCAAGTCCATAAATTTTTGAAAAAGTTCTTAACACTATTAAATTTGGATAATTGCGAGTCAATTTAATGGAATCATAGTAATCATTAGCCGTGACATATTCATAATATGCTTCATCTAAAACAACAAGGACATGTTGCGGAACTTGGTCAAGAAATGAAATTAACTTGGTTTCTGGTATATATGTACCTGTCGGGTTGTTAGGGCTGCAGACCCAAATGACATTCGTTTGTTCATCAATAGCCTCAAGCATGCTCGTGAGGTCATGTTCGCCATTCAAGTCAGGAACTTCTTTGATGATAGCCCCCTCAATGACCGCATTATGCTTATACTGCGAAAATGTGTGGCGTGACATAACCGTGCTTGCACCTGGATAAAGCAATGCTCGTGAAATCATCTGGATTAAATTATCCGAACCATTTCCGAAAATCAGTTCATCCTCATCGACCTTTAGAAAGGAGGCCAATTTCTCTCTTAATATGGTAGCGTAGCCATCCGGATAAATGGCTAAGTTTGTATCCTTACCCTGTAGAACTAATTGGGCGTTTTTTGAACAGCCGAATGGATTTTCGTTCGAGGCAAGTTTAACAATTTTTTCAAGATTATATTGTCTTTTTACTGATTCAATTGACTTGCCTGGCTGATACGGAGTCAATTGTAATAATTGTTGTTTCCATCTCATATTTACTCATCCTCTCGGTAGTTGTCTGTTTCGAAAAGATTAATCCTGTTGCTGACTGGGCCCCAAGTCTGGGCGCAGTACAACAGCACCCTTTAAATACACATGATGAATGTCTTGTTGTGAGACGGTGGTATTAACATGCATCATGACTCTAACGCATTTTTTTAGCGACCCTGGGACCGGTATTTCCCGCATGCACATGACAGGAACATACGTCCACCCCGTAAACTTGCGCAATGCCCTCGCAGGGAAGGCAGCATCGATGTCATCAGTCGTAGAGATCAAAACGGATGCGACGGATTCTGGTTGAATATTATTAGATTCAATTACCTTCGCCAACATTTCTTCTGTAGCAGCAATGATTTCTGCTTCACTATTGGCACTAACCGTTGTCGCTCCTCTCACCCCTCTAATCATCATCATTCCCCCTTGTTAATAGCTTTTCAGCTTTTCCATTAAAACAGAATCAGCTATTTCTTGAAGTACTGGCGCCCCTAGCTTTTCAAGCAATACAAAGCGAACACATTCGCCAACTGACTTTTTATCCTGCTTCATCTTTTTCAGTAATTCTTCATGCGAAAGATCTTCTGGTATATCAACGATATATCCCAGACTCGAAATCCAATCAACAAAATCTTCCAATTGGAATGACAGTCCCGCCCTTTCCATACTAAGCTTTAAAGCAAATACCATCCCAATCATGACTGACTCACCATGGGTAAAGTTGCCATACCCCATCTCCGCTTCAATGGCATGTCCTAATGTATGCCCAAAATTGAGGAAAGCACGAACCCCGGATTCCCGTTCATCGCGGCTGACAAATTCATTCTTTATTTGAATTCCTTTAACAAGGCACCGCGATAATTGGTCCAGTGTCAATTTATTTAGATCATTAATATTCGTTTTAAGCCAATGATAAAAATCATGATCAAAAATAAGTGCATGTTTAATAACTTCGGCAAATCCGGAGCGTATCTCCTGAGGTGGAAGTGTTTTCAGAAAATCGAGATCGTAAAATACGGCTTCCGGCTGGTAGAAAGCGCCAATCATATTCTTGCCCAATGGATGATTGATAGCTGTTTTACCGCCAATGGCACTGTCATGAGCAAGAATCGTTGTTGGTATTTGAATAAACGGGATCCCCCTCATATATGTCGCTGCAACAAAGCCTGCTAAATCACCGACCGCCCCGCCGCCAAGCGACAAAATGACGGATTTCCGGTCTAGCCGGCTTTCCAGGGCAGTTGACAAGGCCTCGTAGAAAACCTCAAAGGTTTTAGCCTTTTCACCCCCGGGGGCAGTAAAAACAACCGCCTTTAATGGCGTCAGCGCCCCCGTTACTTTATCTAGATGCAATTTGGCAACATTTTCATCCGTAATAATTAATATTCTCGTCAGTGAAGGAAAATGATTCGTTATAAACGAAGTGATATGATGATGAACCCCTTTGCCAACATAGACTGGATAATGCTTGGATGCTGCCTGTATATGAATTGTTTCCATTAAAAATCCCTCGCAAAGGTGCGTTGGTTATTAATATTTTCGGCAAATGTCTCAAATCGGTCACTGTAGAACTGATCGACCAAAGCATTAGCAAGTTCCCAAGCTACAACTGCTTCGGCAACTACAGCTGCTGCTGGTACCGCGCAGCTATCAGAACGCTCGATGCTAGCGGAAAACGGCTCTTTTGTTTCGATATCGACACTCATTAACGGTTTGTAAAGTGTAGGAATCGGCTTCATTACACCCCTTACGACAATTGGCATACCTGTTGTCATACCGCCCTCAAGACCACCCAGGCGATTCGTTTTCCGGTAATATCCTTGAGCCGGATCCCAAGCAATTTCATCATGGACTTCACTGCCTGGTTTGCGTGCCGCTTCGAAGCCAATACCGATCTCTACTCCTTTAAAAGCGTTAATGCTTACAATGGCCGCAGCCAGCTTAGCATCTAATTTACGATCATAGTGAACATAGCTGCCCACTCCAGCAGGCATCCCTGATGCAACCACTTCGACGACCCCGCCAATCGAATCTCCATTTTGCTTTGCCTCATCAATGGCATTCATCATGGCTTGTTCAACATTTGGGTCAACGGTTCGGACTGGCGAATTTTCGGAACGCTCCTTCAATTCTTCTAAACTTAGTGAGTGATCGACAGTTGCTTTTATGCCAGCAATTTCAACAACATAAGCTGTAAGGTTGACTCCAACTAATGACAAGAGTTTTTTAGCAACTGCTCCGGCTGCCACTCTTACAGTGGTCTCACGAGCTGAAGAACGTTCCAGAACGTTTCTCATATCGCGATGACCATATTTAATCGCTCCGTTTAAATCAGCATGCCCAGGTCGAGGGCGGCTGACTTTACGTTTTACTTCATCTTCTTGGATGTCGTCTAGTGGTTCAGCACCCATAATTTTTGTCCAATGCTTCCAGTCATTATTTTTGACGACTAGAGCAATCGGGGAGCCGAGTGTTGACCCGTGTCGAACACCTGACATGATTTCAACGGTGTCCTTTTCAATTTGCATCCTTCTGCCCCGGCCATAGCCTTTTTGACGTCTGGAAAGTTCGACGTTTATATCTTCAGCCTGAAGAGGCATACCTGCAGGAAAGCCCTCCAAGATGGTAGTCAGCTGCGGTCCGTGGGATTCCCCCGCTGTTAAATATCTCATTCCCTTTCTTTCCCCCTTCAACTCATTAAAGAATTATGTATCAATATAACATATTTCGAGGGTATAAACATAGTGGAAGAATTCAGAAAAGCGAATTTATTTTTGTATACGCATTCAAAAAGGCACTTGTAGATTCCATACAAGTGCCTTTTTGTGTTTTATAAAATTAATAGATCCATTCGTTAACTAACTTTGAGTATTCAACCAATTCTGATTCTTTAAAGAATAAGCCGATTTCACGGGTTGCGCTCGCTGGTGAATCAGATCCATGAATGACGTTCTTGCCAACAGTCAAGCCAAAGTCACCTCGAATGGTTCCTGGCGCCGCATCTTTAGGGTTTGTTGCCCCCATCATTTGGCGTGCTGTAGCGATAACATTATCACCCTGCCAAACCATAGCAAATACAGGACCTGAAGTGATGAAATCCACTAATTCGCCAAAGAATGGACGCTCTTTATGCTCACCGTAATGTTCCTCGGCAAGTTCGTTTGGAATTTGCATCAATTTTGCCCCAACAAGTTGAAAGCCTTTTCTTTCAAAACGTGCGACAATTTCCCCAATCAGACTGCGCTGAACGCCATCTGGTTTAACCATTAAAAATGTTCTTTCCATTTATCCCACTCCTAAACAATTATGTATATGATTGTTATCGAAAAACAATCCACGAAAATAGTAACATTGTTTAGAATATATTACAAGAAAGTGTTAAAATTTGCGCCGTCCGATGTATTTGGCGATATCAAAAAGCGCTTTTCTTGCTCTACCTGCCGGAAGATCTTCCAATATAGCATTTGCTTTAGATAAATAAAGGTCGCTGAGTTCCACGGAACGAGTGATAGCACCTGTGTCCTTAATCAGGGAAATAATCTCTTTAATTTCGGAAGGGGAAGTATGTTGGTTAACCTTTTCGATCAGTTGCCTTGCATCCTCATTTTCCATAGCAAACAATGCCGGGGCTGTAATATTTCCTTGGAGCAGGTCACTTCCAGCTGGTTTTCCAAGTTCCTCCTCTGTAGCAGTAAAGTCAAGTATATCATCTGTTATTTGGAAAGACATCCCAACGTAGTATCCAAAGCGAAAAAGCTTTTTATGGATCGACTCTTCCGCATCTGCTGCAATTGCCCCCAGCTGACAGCTGGCAGCTATCAGTAAGGCTGTTTTCCGCTTTATTCTTCTTAGGTAATCCCTCAAGTTTTGATTAAAACGGTATTTATCTTTGAATTGTTGAATTTCTCCGATCGATACTTCGACAATTGTATCGGCCAATATCTTATGGGCCAACGGATTTTTTATATTGGTCATTAATTCAAGTGCAAGGGCAAAAACATAATCACCCGTGTACATGGCCACTTTGTTATCCCATTTAGATTTAACCGTCGGCTGCCCTCTGCGCAAATCGGCATCATCTATGACATCATCATGAACGAGAGAAGCCATATGAATCAATTCAAGTGCTACGGCAACATTTTTCATCACATTAATATCATACTGACCGAACTTACCGGCAAGCAAAACAAAAACAGGACGAATTCTTTTTCCCCCGGCTTGTAGTGTATGCATGGAAGCCTGCTGCAAATGAAGAGACTCCGGTTGAATGGACTCTTCTAGTTTTTTCTCAATTAAGTTAATATCCGAATTCAAAAATGAATACATCATTTTTAATTTCATTTGTATTCACCCTGCTTTTTATCTTTCAAGAGTTTTAGCTTATTTTTTGCCAATATGAACGGCCGCCGCACCACCGCTATACGGTTTATAAGTGACTGATTTAAATCCTGCCTGCTCAAACATACGAGCCAGTTCTCTCATGCCGGGAAAATCACGTGCCGATTCTTGCAGCCATGAGTATTCTTGATAACTTTTAGCAAACAGCTTCCCAAATACTGGCATAATATACCGAAAATAAAAAAAGAATAACTGTCGGTACCCAATTAAGGTAGGCTGGGATGTTTCAAGACAAACGCCGATTCCTCCCGGTTTTACCACCCGGTGCATTTCCTTTAAGACCTGCAGGTAGTCCGGGACATTTCTTAATCCGAAACCAATCGTGACGTAATCAAAGCTGTTATCGGGAAATGGAAGCTCCATTGCATTGCCGTGAATTAATTTCACCTGATTTAACCCATGGCGTTCTACTTTTTCTTTCCCAACGTTAAGCATATTTTGGCTAAAATCAAGACCCGTCACTTCCCCTGAAGGGCCAACAGCTTCTGCCAGGGCAATAGTCCAATCAGCAGTACCGCAGCAGACATCAAGTGCTTTTGAACCTGGCTGGACATTCATACGTTTCATCGTATCCTTCCGCCATCTTATATGCTGCTGAAAACTAATCACTGAGTTCATTTTGTCATATTCTTCCGAGATTTTTTCAAACACTTTATGAACTCGTTGTTCTTTCGATTGCTGCATTGTTTACCCTTCTTCCACAAATGATTTTGCATATGGCACATATTGCTTTAACAGGCTGACTATTTTGCTTTCAAGTAACGGATTAAGAAATGGAAGCCTGGAGACACTCTTTTCAATTATTTGCTTTGAACGTTCAAGGTGTCGCCCGCAATTCGTTAATAGTTCTTCTTTTTGGTCATTGTTGAGTTCTGTAAATGAAAAGGCAGAGGCAGAGGACGGAAACAAAATTTCTTTCATTGCATCAAATAAAAATGAAGTTCCAGTTTGGATAAATTGTCTCTGTTCTGTTAGCAACCGTTTAAACAAAAGCAAGTTTCCGATAACCTCATTCCAATCCTCGGCATTAAAATACTCGGACAGCTTCGTTAGTAAAGAGCTTTCGATTACCTGCATGCTTTTCATGAGCTCATCAATAGTTTTAGATTCTTTGTAATAAACGGTTATTTTCTGTTCATTCACTTCTTTGACCCCTTGGGAAAGGGTTTTAATCATTAAGATATCTTCGGACTGGGCGAGCAATTTATAATAGAGTCCACTATAATAATCTCCGGCCAGGACAGTCAGCTGCCGGCTTTGCTCATCCCTTGTCGTCGATATATGTTCATGGGTATCAAGGGCAATTTGAACCAGCATGGTTGATAATGCGTAATTTTCCATTTCATCAAATGGCAGCTCCATATAATCTAAAAGCGAAATGAGGATAAGGAGTTTTTCCTCATCGATAACAGGTGTTTCAATATAGTTTAGCAAGTACGTGTTAAAAACACTATTTTCGACTTCCTGTTTAATCTTTGTAAATTTTTGTCGAATTCCCTGCATTCTCATCACCCTTGCTTCCCCGAAGTAAAATGTCTTTATGTATTCTTATTTCCTAATTGATAAGGAAAATTCTTGCCTATTAAAAATAAAACAAGGCAATCACCATTATAGCATAAAAGGAATTATTTGCGCAGGAATTCACAAAATAATAACAACTAACATGAAAACAAACAACCATCTTTTTATTGTTTGTTTTTCATTTCACTATCAATCTCCCCATATTGAGTGAGGATTTTTGCGTTTCCCCTTATTTTAATAGCAGAAGTGTGCTCAGTAAATTGGGCAATCAGCACTTCTCCCTTATCAAGCTTTTCGGAATGGTGGAACCTAGTATCAGAGCCTCTGGTTAGACCAATCACACTCACACCGTCATCTATGGCTTTGATGACTACATAATCATTATTTTGCTGCTGCTTTTTCTCCAACCTTAACACCCCATGCTCAATCAATTTTTAATTAGTGATAGGATCTCGGAACGGGCGATGGCATCCTCGGCAAGTGTTCCCCGGACAGCCGTAGTTACCGTTTTTGATCCTGGTTTTTTCACTCCGCGCATTGTCATGCACATATGCTCTGCTTCAACAACTATCATAACACCATGCGGTTCCAATTTTTCCATAATGCTATCTGCAATTGTGGCGGTAATGCGTTCCTGAAGTTGTGGTCTTTTGGCAACTGCCTCGACAGCACGTGCCAATTTGCTTAACCCGGTCACACGGCCATTTTGGGGGATATAGGCAACATGCGCCTTGCCAAAGAAAGGAACAAGATGGTGTTCACACATGGAATAAAACGGGATATCCTTCACGAGAACTAGTTCTTCGTGGTCCTCACTGAAAATCGTCTCAAAATGCTGTTTTGGATCCTCATTTAAGCCGCTAAACACTTCCTCATACATTTTTGCAAACCGTTTCGGCGTATCAAGCAGTCCTTCCCGGTTGGGATCTTCTCCGATTGCTTCTAATATTAAACGTACCGCTGCTTCAATTTGGGCACGATTTACCTCTGACATGTATAATTCCTCCTAATTTCCAACAAGTATAACTAACAAATACATCTTAGCATAACCTTTTCTGACCAAGCAAAAAAAGAAGAGCCAAAATAGAAAAAAGGCCATGGCTTCTATGCCATGACCTTTTTGCCTAAGCGTTACCTTAAAGCAATAATTTATGTAATTATTTTACTGCGTCTTTAAGCGCTTTACCTGGTTTGAAAGCAGGAACCTTGCTTGCACCAATTTCGATTTCCTCACCAGTTTGCGGGTTGCGGCCTTTACGTGCTGCACGCTCGCGTACTTCAAAGTTACCAAAACCGATAAGTTGTACCTTATCACCATTTTTTAAAGCATCTAAAATCGCATCAAAAACAGCATCTACTGCTTTAGTAGCGTCCTTTTTAGAAAGTTCGCTAGCTTCAGCTACTGCATTAATAAGTTCTGTCTTGTTCATGCCTTTCACCTCCTCCCAAAGAAATGTTCGAGATAATAACAATACTTATCTACATTTCTAAACAATTTTTCTAATTTCTATACGTCAAAGCGCAGTTTTATTGGAAAAGAAAGCCAAAATTACCACTTTAGGCAATATTTCCTATTACTTTGGAAAAACCCTAGTAAATAAAGGGTTTAGCACTCTCACGTAATTCTGTTAAAAGATTATCACAATCAATACAGCATATCAAGAAGATTTAAAGAAATTATGGTAATCTTTTCTTTTCTTCGTCAAAATTCTACCATTTTTGACATTATGACTGTAAAAAGAAAAAAAGACCCCTAATAGGAGTCTCCTACTTACAGGATTATTGCAATCAAACCGCCTGATCCTTCGTTTATGATTCTTTCAAGCGTTTCTTTTAATTTATATCTGGCATTCTCCGGCATTAGCGAGAGTTTGGCCTGGATCCCTTCACGGACAATAGAGCTCAAGGACCGTCCAAATATGTCCGAATTCCAAATTGATAGCGGGTCATCTTCAAAGTCCTGCATCAAATAACGAACCAGCTCTTCACTTTGTTTTTCAGTGCCAATTATCGGCGCAAATTCAGATTCCACATCAACCTTAATCATATGGATAGATGGAGCAACTGCCTTTAATCTCACGCCAAAGCGGGCACCCTGGCGAATGATCTCCGGTTCTTCAAGGCTCATATCCGACAGTGTTGGTGAAGCAATCCCGTAACCGGTCTGTTTCACCATTTTCAGTGCATCAGCAATATGATCGTACTCTGCTTTTGCATGGGCGAAATCCTGCATAAGCTCTAAAAGATGGTCTTTCCCCCTAATTTCTACTCCCACGATTTCTTTTAATATATCATCATATAATTCATCGGGAGCAATTAAGTCGATTTCGGCAACACCTGTACCCATTTCTACCCCAGCGAGCCCTGCTCTTTCAATGAATTCATACTCACTAAATTGCTGCACCACTTGATCAACATCTCTTAATCTCTTGATATCTTTAACTGTTTCCTTTACAGCTTCCTGATAGCTTTCACGCAGCCAATGGTTTTCCCGGAGCACCATAACCCAGCTAGGCAGGTTGACATTAACCTCAAGAACCGGGAATTCATAAAGTGCCTCCCTTAATACATTGAGGACATCGCTCTCGCGCATGCTTTCAACACTCATCGCCAAGACCGGAATGTCATATTTCTCTGCTAGATTGTTTCTTAATGTTTCTGTACTAGGGTGATATGGCTGGGCGCTGTTTACCACCATTATAAATGGCTTCCCTACTTCTTTCAGCTCTTCAATTACCCGTTCCTCGGACTCAATATAATTGCTCCTCGGTATTTCACCGATCGTACCATCTGTCGTTACAACTACCCCAATAGTAGAATGTTCCTGTATGACCTTCCTTGTGCCTATTTCGGCAGCTTCATGGAAAGGAATAGGCTCTTCATACCAAGGTGTATTAATCATTCTTGGACCATTTTCATCCTCATATCCTTTGGCTCCGGGAACGGTATATCCTACACAATCTACAAGCCTGATATTCACATCAAGCCCATCATCCACATGAACAGTTGCGGCCTGATTCGGCACGAATTTCGGTTCAGTGGTCATGATAGTCTTTCCGGCAGCACTTTGCGGCAATTCATCTTGTGCCCGGGATCTTTCGGCATCACTGCCTATATTCGGTAACACGACTAGCTCCATAAATTTTTTAATAAAAGTTGATTTGCCAGTTCTTACTGCCCCAACTACTCCCAAATAAATATCGCCGCCGGTTCTCTCGGCAATATCTTTAAAAATATCTACCTTTTCCAAGTGATCCCCTCCTGATCATAGAGTAAAGTGGGATAATCTCATCCATTTTAGGTATTTTTGGACAATATATGTTTATGATGTTGTCCTATCGTGTTATGACACTTTTTTAAAAATTTTTACCTCCTTAATCAATTATCAAAGGAGACTTTATCTCCTGCGTGTTCAAATTTATGAAAAAAAACCCTTCTCCTACAATATATTTCTTAGGAAAAGGGTTATGACTAAAATTAAAAGCGAAAGCGCCTTGACTAGGCGCTGAAGCTAGATATTTTTATTTTTCCATAAAAACTGGTTCGTTAGTTTCAGAATCAACTGTATATGGCAAGGAGTAAGCGGGAACGAACATGGAATCGTTCACCAAGATCGGCCGAATATCCTCGCCTGGTTTCACATCTGCATCTGTATTTTTTAGAGCTTGAAACAAGTCCGGTCGATAATCAACAAACACATCAGCATTACCGGTTATGACAAACGATAGATTTTGATTGGAATATGGACTTACTGCGTGAGGCGTCTCTTTGTAGCCAAGCTGTTTATAATCAATGGTATAGACATTTTTGGCTACTTCTGTTTTATAAGGCGGATACCCTGTTGATTTGATTCGTAAATTAAGCTCGCGAATGGTTTCAGCAATCCTTAAATCAAATACTTTTACAGTTGGTTTTGTTTCCACATCTACCAATACATATTGAAAAACGCCACCACTCTCAAACGCATTTCCCGGAGGCTCAGCTAAATATTTCGGAGAAATTTTTTTGAAATCTATGAGATATTTTTGATAAATGGGTGTTTCAGCTTCCTTAGTCTTAATTGGAAGAATACCGCCATTGTCCTTTTGGAACTGGTCCACCGCTGCTTGAACAGACTGGATTTGGTCTTTATACGGAATTTTATTCTGAGATAATTCTTCTTTCGGATACATACAGCCGGCAAGCAGCAATGTCGTTATGACCAATAGTAGGCCAAGTACGTTCCGTTTCATTTTATCACCTGGTTTTTTGAATTTTTCATCATGTAAGGAAAACGATTAGTAGTGTAATTCCGGCAGCTATTAAAAATATGTAGGCAACTATTGCTGTTAAAAATTTTATGACTCCTGTTAACTTGTACCTGCTTAGATAAATGGTTGCAATTGCAAGAAACATAAACACTATTCCGGCAATCGAAATCCACATTTTTATCATTCCTGGCGACAACACAATTCCCCCTTTTTCGAGTGTCATTATACCATAACTATTCGTCTCGTAAAAAACAAAAAAACTGAAGTAAAGAGGGGCGAATCCTTTACTTCAGTCATATTTGGACTAAATAACCCAAACTCCTGGCGTCATACTACCAAGTTACTTCGTTGCATTGTATGCATAAGTTCAGGAATGCGTATCATGTGAACGCCCATTTTCTTAGGTTTCAACCTAAATTTCCTTTAAAAATTTCGTTCATCAAGGATATTTACCAATTCTTCCATTTCATGTGTTTTGCCACGGGCCATTAACACATCCACCGCATCTTTGGCATTCTTGCCGTTAAACAAAACATCATAAAGCGCAAAGGTGATTGGCATACTGACTTCATATTTTTTTGCTAATTGAAAAGCAGCCTTTGTAGTCCGTACCCCCTCAACGACCATCCCCATGTTGTCGAGAACCTCAGTAAGCGTTTTTCCTTTTCCCAACAGGTTTCCCGCCCGCCAATTTCTGGAATGGACACTCGTACACGTAACAATTAAATCACCGATTCCGGTCAGGCCGGAAAATGTCAGCGGATTTGCTCCCATTTTTACTCCCAGTCTGGCAATTTCGGCTAACCCCCTAGTAATTAATGCGGCTTTTGCATTATCGCCATAACCCAGACCATCGGTAATACCAGCGGCTAATGCTATTATATTTTTTAGAGCACCGCCAATTTCCACGCCAATGACATCAGAATTAGTGTAAACCCGAAAATTTTGATTGATAAACAGGTCTTGGACCTTCTCTGCTTCTTCCATATGTTCCGATGTCACCGTGACCGTTGTTGGGTGACGCAGGCTGACTTCTTCGGCATGGCTTGGACCGGACAGGACAACAACTGCCTTTAACAGCTGCTCTGGCATTTCTTGTTTTATTATCTCGGTAATTCTTAATAGTGAATCAGGTTCGATTCCTTTGCTGACATGGGTAATTGTGACCGGCTTGGTAATGACGGACCTAATATTCCCCAGTACCTCGCGAATCGCCTTCGTCGGTACAGCTAGAACGATTGATTCAATTTTATCCAATGCCTCTATCAATGATGAATAGCTCACAATTAACTCGGGCAGGACAATTCCTGGCAAATATTTCTCATTTGTGTGCAATTGATTAATTTCGTTTACTTGGGCCTCATTATGGCTCCAGAGACGAACCTCATGACCATTGTCGGCAAGGACCATCGCCAGTGCCGTACCCCAGCTTCCTGCCCCGACAACCGTTATTGCTTCTTTGTTCATGTTATTCACACCGCCTTTAGTTTATTTTCTTGCTCTTGCAAATAATTTAATAGGCGTTCCTTCAAATCCAAATGCATCTCTGATCCTATTTTCAAGAAACCGTTCGTAAGAAAAATGCAGCAATTCCGGCTCATTAACAAAAATGACAAAGGTAGGAGGCTTTACAGCTACTTGAGTAGCATAATAAATTTTCAAACGTTTGCCTTTATCAGTCGGCGTTGGATTCATCGCTACTGCATCCATAATAACGTCATTTAAGATACTCGTCTCAACCCGCATCGCATGATTCTCACTGGCTACATTGATCATGGGCAGCAACGTATGAATTCGTTTCTTCGTTTTGGCCGATAAATAAACAATCGGGGCATAGGAAAGAAATTGAAAATGATCGCGAATATTTTCTTCGAACTCATTCATCGTTTTTTCGTCTTTCTCGATGGCATCCCATTTGTTGACTACAATAACGACAGCTCGTCCCGCCTCATGGGCATAACCAGCGATTTTCTTATCCTGTTCGATGATTCCTTCTTCGGCATTAATAACAACTAAAACAACATCAGAGCGTTCAATCGCCCTCAAAGCCCGAAGAACACTATATTTTTCTGTACTCTCATAAACTTTTCCCTTTTTCCTGATTCCCGCTGTATCAATAATGACATATTTTTGACCATTGTATGTATAAGGGGAATCAATTGCATCACGGGTTGTCCCGGCAATATTGCTGACGATTACCCGATCTTCGCCAAGAATCGCATTTACGAGTGAAGACTTCCCGACATTAGGGCGGCCAATCAGAGAAAATTTGATGACATCATCCTCGTAGTCATCCTGCTTGTTTTTCGGAAAATATTTGGCAGCCTCGTCCAATAAATCCCCTAGTCCCAGCCCATGAGATCCAGAAATCGGGATTGGCTCCCCAAAACCAAGCGAATAGAAATCGTAAATATTCTCACGCATTTCGGGATTGTCAATCTTATTGACTCCAAGAACAATTGGCTTTTTCGATTTATACAAGATTTTTGCCACTTCTTCATCAGCGGCTGTTACACCTTCCCGGCCATTTGTTAAAAAGATAATGACATCAGCCTCGTCAATCGCTACTTCAGCTTGCTGCCTAATTTGCTCCAAAAACGGTTCATCGCCGATATCGATACCACCCGTATCAATAATATTAAATTCATGGGTCAGCCACTCTCCGGAACTATAAATCCTATCGCGGGTTACGCCCGGGATATCCTCGACAATCGAAATACGTTCCCCCACAATTCGGTTGAATATTGTCGATTTTCCAACATTCGGTCTTCCTACAATGGCAATAACAGGTTTTACCATTCAAATCGCCATCCTTTCTCTTCTATATTACACATTAATATATATTTTCCTTCAAAATTACATTCTTATGAAGAAAGAAACCCTTCCATTGACAAGAAGGGCCTAAATACTATCTTAGCAAAAGTTAATCCTTTCCCGCAATGGAAAGGAAGATAATCTTTTTTTAAGAGGATTTTTGTTTTCCTTTTTCTAAAAGGTGAAAATGCTGTTGAAGGGTGGCTCCCACATTTTCAAGTAGACTCCAACCCGCGAGGATTAAGACAATAATAGAGCAGGCATCCAAAAACGCAAGTGTTCCGATTTGGTTAGACAAATGTAGATTATGAAGGATATAGCCATTCAATATCTCTCCTTGCACCAAACCACAAACTACAATTAAGAGTCTGGCTTTCAACGATTTTTGCAATAATAAGCTTAAATAACTGATAACAATTCCCATCATCCACTCCTTTTTAAAGAGCATCCAAATTGGATCAAAGATTTCAAATAATTGAAAGGTCACATAAGCAATGGAGATGATCAACGTACAAATACAGAGATAGAATATTGTTCCAGGAGTTTCCTCTCCTAACAGGGTATAGGCAAATAACAACAATAGCAACACGCTTACATACATATCAAATGGTCCGATTACTAAATGGCTTGTCGAGAATATGATGACAAGAAGAACCATTACAGTTAGTTTGAGACGATCCCGATGGTTTTTATTTAAGAAAAACGTAAGGTAAACCCAGGACATCCAAAATGTCCAATAGAACATTATCCCTTCCAATAAACACACCTCCAATTATTATCATTATTGGTAAATTTCAGGCAGTTTCATACTTCCTAGAATAATATTTCCTTCGGGAATCATCTTATAAACAGGAGGTGTGGAATAATGGGAAAAGACCGCCAGGAAAAAAAGCTGAAAGCAAGCCGCAGAGTGGAATCAGATCGTGACCAAGCATTACACTACTCCGGCGCCACCAAGCTATCAGGCCCCGATGAAGCAAGAGGGCTAAACGACGGGAAGGACGATTATTAAAAAACAAGCAAAAAAGCTCCTGCGATTTTGCAGGAGCTTTATTTAATAGAGCGCTGGCTAAATTTTTTTGTATCAATTCCCCGCTCTTGCAGCCAATGGTGTGTGTCACCAAATATAATCAGCGGAGCCAGCTTTAAGTCAGCGATGGATTTCGCCCCAAGCGCGGTCATAATCATCGTAATATCTTCATGTAAATGGTGAATTTCTTCAATAACTGCCTCAATGCCTTCTTCAACAAGTATTCTTAAAAAAAAGCCAGCAATTCCAGCTGCATCGGCACCTAACGCCAACCCTTTTACAATATCATGTCCATTCCTAAATCCACCTGAACCTATCACTGATATGTCCTTAGAAAATGTTGACGCTTCAATAATAGAAATGGGTGTAGGAATGCCCCAATCAGAAAAAAATGACAAGGCTTTTTCCCGACGCTTATTCTCTATATTCGCAAAATTTGTTCCTCCAAAACCGCCAACATCAACAACCGATACTCCTACAGATGCAAGCTTGCGAACAGTTTCACTCGACGTACCGAAGCCAACTTCCTTCACAATAACAGGAACGGGAAGGCCTTTTACAATAGCCTCGATTCTTCTTAAGGCATTGGAAAAGTCTCGATCCCCCTCCGGCATTGTCAGCTCCTGAATCACATTCAAATGAATCTGCAGGGCATTTGCCTCAATGATATCTACGGCAGCCTTAGCTTCGTCCAAGGTTGCCTCACTGCCAAGATTGGCAATTACGATACCTGACGGATTCTCTTTGCGCACGACTTCATACGTGTATCTTTGTGACCTATCCTTCAACGCAGCCATTTGCGATCCGACAGCCATCGCCACACCCGTTGCACTGGCCGCTGCTGCCAGTCCCTGGTTAATGCGATACGTTTTCTCACCGCCGCCGCCAGTCATCGCATTGATAAAAATTGGCGAACTTAAATAAAGTTCGCCAATGGAATGATCTAATTGAACATCGAACACACTGATATTTGGTAAGCTTTGGTGAACAAATTTGATATCATCAAAAGCTAAGTTTCGCTTTGGTTCATCTTCTATCGCAAAGCGAATGTGGTCCCACTTTCGTTTCGATCTAGACACGTCATATCACCGTTATTTTCCGAGATTCTTTAATTTGTCTCCAATGACTTCCCCTAACTGGAATCCTTTTGATTCCTCTGGAAGTTCATAGTCATGGATTTCTTCAGCTTCTTTTTCTAGAAGCTCCTTAATGCTTAGCGATAGACGCTGATCGTTTTCGTTTGCATCTAATACCTTAACTTTAACTTCTTGTCCTTCTCTTAATACTTCATGCGGAGTTGCAATATGCTTATGGGCGATCTGTGAAATATGCACAAGTCCTTCTACACCAGGGAATACTTCAACGAATGCTCCGTAAGAAACCAAGCGTTTTACAGTCCCTGTTAATACGCTGCCCTTAGGTGCCTTTTCTGAAATATTGGACCATGGTCCAGGGAGGGTTTCTTTAATAGATAAAGAAATTCTTTCATTGTCGCGGTCAACACTTAGGACCTTAACCTGAACCTTTTGACCTTCATGAACAACGTCTGTTGGTTTGCTTACATGTTCGTGTGATAGCTGGGAGATGTGAACAAGTCCATCAATTCCGCCAATATCAACAAAAGCTCCGAAATCGGTAATTCTTTGAACAGTACCTTCTATCACCTGGCCTGCTTTTAGTTCATCAAGACGGTTTACTTTCTGTTTAACTTTTTCCTGTTCAACTACAGCACGGTGTGAAAGAATGACACGATTCTTTTCTTTATCAAGCTCGACAATTTTAAAAGAAAGTGTACGTCCTTTGTAATCGCTGAAATCTTCTACAAAATGAGTTTCTACAAGTGAAGCCGGTACAAATCCGCGGACGCCAAGGTCCACAACAAGACCACCCTTCACAACATCCTTAACCTCAGTTTCGAAAACTTCACCGCTTTGGTATTTTTGCTCCAGGCTTTCCCAAGCTTTTTCTGCATCCACTTTTCTTTTTGAGAGAATTAATGCTTCTTCCTCAACCTTTAATACTTCAAGTTCTAATGCATCACCTTCCGCAACTGCATCGGAAGCCTTTTCGATGTGCAGGCTGGATAGCTCGCTGATTGGAATGATTCCATCAAGTTTACTGTCCTGAATATTGACAAGAACCTGTTTTTCTTCCACTTTTGTAACTTGACCTGTTACTTTGTCTCCAACTTCAAAGGTTTTTACTTCTACTTGATTTAATTCCTCAGACATATGTAATCCTCCTTAATCCATTAACTCGCAAATTCTATATTTATCTATAAATTCTGATTAGCAAAAAAGAATCTCATTTATTAACTTCTTATAAATAGTGAATTTTGTCAAGCAGAACCTATCGATACTCTTTAATAAGTTTATGAATTTCTGACATAATTAATTCAGTAACTTCCTCTGCAGATGCTTTGTTCTTTCTAAGGTGATCCATGTCAATTGGCTTCCCAAATATTACCTTCAGCTTCGATAGATTTTTATAGGGACCAATAATGGCACATGGAACAACAGCACAGTTTGTTCTTAGAGCAAAGAATCCGGCACCGGCTAAACCTTTCCCAAGTTCACCGGTTTTACTTCTTGTCCCTTCTGGAAAAAGCCCCAGTACATTTCCGTCTTTAAGAACACCCATGCCATTACGTAATGCTTCCCTGTCGCTCATTCCCCGTTTAACCGGAAAAGCGTTGCATTTTCTGACAATGCTCCCAAGTACCGGGACACGAAAGATCTCTTCTTTAGCCATAAAATGTACTGGCCGTTTTACAGATGTCCCAACAATAATCGGATCCAAGTTATGAATATGATTGGAACAAAGCAAGACTCCGCCTTCATTGGGAATATTCTCACTTCCAATTGCCTCAACCCGATACCATGGTTTAAAGATAGCGGAAACCACTGATCTGGCAAAAGTATAAAACGTCACACTTAACCAATCCTTTCGTACGCCAGTTTCATAATCTTTTCGACTACATCAGGAATGGCCAATGAGGTTGTGTCGATTTCAATAGCGTCCTCTGCTTTTCTCAACGGAGCGATTTCTCGTTCAGAGTCAATTTTATCCCGTGTCGCAATTTCCTGCTTCAATTTTTCCAGATCGGAAGGAAACCCTTTTTGAAGATTTTCAGTATGCCTCCTGATTGCGCGTTCTTCGACACTGGCAAGCAAAAACACCTTTACTTCGGCATTCGGCAAGACGTGGGTCCCAATGTCCCGGCCATCCATAACCACTCCGCCTTCGGCAGCAAAAGCTTGCTGACGTCTGACCATTTCCTCTCGAACGTCCTGATGTTTGGAAACAATCGAGACAGTATTGGTCACATTGGCTGATCGGATTTCATGTGTTACATCGCGGCCGTCTAAAAAGACCAATTGTCCAGTTTCTGAAGGACGAAGTTCAATTTTAGTCGCTAACAGGCAATTAGATAGAGCCTCTTCATCCTCAAGGTTAAGATGATTCGCAATTGCTTTATAGGTCAAAGCCCTGTACATGGCACCTGTATCAATATAGATATAGGAAAGGTTTTCTGCCACGATTTTAGCAACAGTACTTTTTCCTGCTGCTGCAGGACCGTCAATTGCGATTGAAATTTTCTTGTTCATAAATCCTCCTAAAACTATGATAGTCGCTAAGCTGTCTACTGTTTATTTTACCATAAGATGAGGTAATCTCTCTTATTTTTATCCTTTAATATAATAAAAAAAATAAAGCAGGCTATCCTGCTTTATCTTGTCTAGCTACAGCGCCTAGCCCCTCGAGGTCATAAGCCAATCCGTCATGAAGGTTAAAAAACAACCTTCACGCCGGCTCGTCTTATGCTGGTCGGGGCTAATCGAGGCGCTTCCGCTTTTCTATTTACTCCCCCTGAAAGGTCTGGAGGATTTCTGTTAATGTATTTTCGTTTACGCCTTCGTACTTGGTCAGTTGATGTAATTCCGGCAATATGTCCAATTGATGAAAAAAGAATTGTGACAAGAACATGAACAAAAACTGAATGATAATAAGTTTGATTAACAGCCTTTCTATCAATTTCATCTACTACACCCCGGTCATACTGATTATTCCTATTATTGGATAACGGCAACGTTTTTATTCTTATGTATCCATGAAACAAGGGAAAGCTGCTGCTTTCCCCTTTTCCCCTTAAAGAACATCTTCATACATTGCCTCGGCATCTTTTAATTTTTCAACCTCTTCTTCAATACCGGTTTTCGCATTAATAAAAATTCGATACGTATCATCACCCATTGTTCCAAGGAATTCATAACATAATACTTCTTCATTTAAGTCATTGACGATCATGGCTTGGCGGTCTTCCATAACCTTTAAATTCGGGTTAACCTTGCTGCGGGCTTCCTCCTTAGTAATTGTCGGTTTTTCAATAGTTCTCGTTTGGAATGATTTTAAATACTCATCTGCCGAGACCCCAATGATATCCCCGTTATCAAGAGCCACCTTGACCTTGACAGCTTCCGGATAAATTCTAACCCCATTTACATTGGTGACAAAATTGAAAACGCCAATATTATCATATTGAGTACTTTCAAAGGTTTCCAAGTCCTTAAAGCCTGTTTCTTTCAAAAAGCTGAGCGCCTTATTATTTGCATCATTTAAACTCATTGCCTGCTTGCTCACCTGACGGTTGTTTATGAACCAAATAGGGTGCCCTCCCTTTTTGGTAATATCCATACTGCCTTCCTGATTAGTCTCTTTATTTCTAATCGATACACTATAAAAGCCATAATCAGATCCCTTGCCGCTTTCCGTTACTTTTATCTCGGCATTGCCATCGAATTTAATATATTTCCTGGCAATAGTAATGGCTTCTTTACGTGAAATTTTTTCACCCTTAATCTTTTTAAAATTCTCATCCTTTTTTTGAAGATTGGCAAAGGTTACACCTTGATCAGACTCTTCGTATCCGGTGACAGTTTTCTCCACTGTTTTAAACCCATCAATAATCGTGTTGTCGGTCGTTTCCTTTCCCGATGCCAAGGCAAGTTCTACGTCCATCCAGCGCAAATTATTTTTTAACACCAAGTGCTGAACCTTTCTCAGCTCATTCTGAATTTCTCCTGATTGTGTGTATAGTTTTTTTAATGTTTCATATTCCTGGTCTGATAACGGCTCCTTATCCAAATCTCTAGCAGCCGTTCGGTAAGTAAAATTCCCGATATTCGCCAAAAATTCCTCTGTTTTGTTGAAGGGCAATAATGTTAACGGTAATTGGCCGACATCACTATGTGCTTGAGATGTAAGCCGCCATACCTCGATTAATGACGGAGATAATGAATGCCTGGAATTCATCGCCAAAGTTGTTCCGATTTTATCATTCAATAAGTCCATCCGATAGGAAAGGTTATGAAATGCCCGTTGATAATTGTTTTCAGCATTTAGTAGAACAGCGTTTTTTTCCTGATGCTCCTGGTAGCCCCAATAGGCTGTCCCCGCCACTGCGACGGCGAGAACTCCCATTAATATTCCTCTAATCATTTTTCCTCACCTCTACTTGCAAAAAATATGCTGCCCAATTTTCTTAATTTGCGGTCTGGACCAAATCCAGCCGCTTGTTGCCGTTGCTGGGTTAAAATAATACAAAGCTTCACCAGTCGGGTCCCAGCCATTAATGGCATCGATAACCGCCTTTTTTGATGTTTCATTTGGAGTCAGCCAAATTTGCCCATCGGCCACCGCCGTGAAAGCTCCTGGTTCAAAAATCACTCCGGATACGGTATTGGGAAAGGTTGAGCTATTAACGCGATTTAAAATTACTGCAGCCACAGCAACCTGTCCAATATAGGGCTCACCCCTTGATTCTCCATGCACGGCATTTGCCATCAAGCGGATATCATTTTGTGAAAAACCCTTTGGTGTATTGGCTGCTGATGGCTTCGGCGCCGCTTGTTTTGGCTGAGCATTGGAGGTCCCGCCTTGACCTGCTTTATAGTTCGGTGTTGCTTTTGCAAGTTTATTCTTTGTATCGGGACCGGCTATACCATCAATAGGCATTCCAAATTCATATTGAAAGTTTCTCAATGCCCAGTAGGTACGCCAGCCAAAAACCCCATCTATTTTCCCGGTAAAAAAGCCGAGATGCTTAAGCCTCCCTTGCAATTCAATCACATCATCTCCAACCGCTCCATGTTGAATGACCTGATTGGAAAAGGCATGACCGGTGATTGGTTTTTCAAATAGAAATGTCCCTAACAAAAAGATCAGAAGAATGAAAGATTTTATTAGGATTTTTTTCTTGTGCATGAAATAATACCCCCAAAGTCAATCGTTTTTTACAGTAATCCTATTTTTTGTAAGATTGGTCGTTTTATTCCAAAAAAAGAAAAAACCCTCCATTATGAATGGAGAGTTTCTTGAATCGCATATTGTTTTTTCATATGATTGGCACTGAGTATTTTGGCTTTTTTCACCTTTCTTAACCCAAACCACCAAAGGAAAATCATGAATGGGAAAATGATAAATAACCAATTTTCCAGAGAGAGCAGAATAAAATCATAGGAACCATGAAGAGCGACTGGCAGTAATAACGAGAGGACCACCCATTTGGCTTTGATTCCTTCTGTAAATTTTGCTTTTCCGATGTAAAAGCCCATAATCACACCAAACAATGCATGGCTTGATACAGGTAGTAAGGCCCGCGCCATCGCATGTTCAATTCCGTTGGCTATTAAATAGAAGATATTCTCAACCGTGGCAAACCCAAGTGAAACTGCCACGCCATAAACAATTCCGTCAAATGGCTCATCAAACGCCACATGCTGGTAGACCACGTAAAAGAGGATAAACCATTTAAAGAATTCCTCTAGAAGTCCGGTACTCAAGTACGCATCTACTAAATGGGATGTGAGCAAATGCTCCGTTTCCAGGACATGCTGAATAAACATGATGGGAAATACCAGCAGCGCTCCGTACATAAAAGTTCGAAGCACGAAGGAAATTGGCTCTGAGTCATATTCATCTTTTAAATAAAAATAACTTAGTAAGGCCAGGCCAGGGGCAATTCCGGCAGATAATATTCCCAGCATGACAAACCTCTTTTCAAATCTGTTTCTTTAATAGTAACATGAGAGACCATAATTGAAAACCAGCCCGGAGGCTGGTCAGCGATTAAAATTTGATTGTCTCCAAGCCTGCTGCGATAACCACAGCCAGCTTTATCCTTGCTTTTTTTGAGTCGTTATCACTACCAAGGATAACTCCCTTTTTATATAAATCATAGGCGCTGCCTTCGTAATCATAGGTCGTATAAACGGAACCCTCTTCAGCACTAGTTGTGATGACTAACTTAATTCCTGCTTTTATTGCCTCTTCAATCTCTTCCATCATTTTCGGTGCAACCTGTCCTCGTCCGACTCCTTCTAGAATAATCCCTTTCGCCCCAGCCTCTCTGGCAGCCTTAATAAACTTGCCATCCGCTCCAATATAGCATTTAATGATATCAACTTGGGGAATCGAACCTATTATGTCAAAGGTCTCTCTTTTGATGGGTTTCTGAAAAATATGAACTTGGTCATTGTCAATGATCCCCAGATAACCGAATCCGAATGCATTGAACCCTTGTATATTAGAAGCATGCTCTTTTTTTACATACCGTGCCGCAAAAATTCGCTCATTAAATACAACGACTGTTCCTACATCATGCAAATCTCGAGAACAAGCCGAATAAATGGCATGCCTCAAATTAATATAGACATCGCTGCCCAATTCATCAGGAGAACGTTGTGAGCCTGTGACGACAACTGGCCTGGAATCTTTAATCGTTAAATCGAGGAAGTAGGCTGTTTCTTCCATTGTGTCAGTTCCATGAGTGACGACAACCCCGCAAACACCATCATCTTTATAATAATTCTCAATCTTAGACTTTAACACTACTAAATCCTCAAAGGTAATATGGATACTGGCTTTTTGGAACACCGATTCCACAATTACCTCGATGTCGTTCGGCAATTGGCACATTGCTGCCAGTTCTTCACCCGTCATGGCACCTGAAGCCAATTTACCGGACTCCTTATTGGGCTTGCTGGCAATCGTCCCGCCTGTAGTTAACAATACGACTTTTTTCATTATCTACTCACCCTTTTGCTCTTTCGCCAAGATAGAACTAGCAATTAATCCGCCATGGAATTTGCCATTTTCAATGAAAATTTCATTGGCATTGTTTCCAGCGGCAATAACCCCCGCAATATAAATGCCTTCCACGTTTGTCTCCATAGATTCAGAATCATATATCGGCCTTCCCGATTCTGCATCGATCTGTATTCCCATGGTTTTCAAGAACTGGTGGTCCGGGTGATAGCCAGTCATCGCAAACACAAAATCATTCTTGATTGCGAATTCCTTTCCATCCTTTATATAAACAAGCTGATTTTCCGTTATTTCCTTTACATGGGCATTAAACTCCATTTTAATGACCTCATTGCGGACCAAAGATTCGAATTCAGGGAGGATCCACGGTTTAATGCTCGGTGAATACTCGTTACCCCGATATAAAACGGTTACCCTTGCACTTGCTTTTACAAGCTCTAACGCTGCATCAACGCTTGAATTCTTTCCACCAATGACGCAAACATCCTTATCGTAATAAGGATGGGCTTCCTTAAAGTAGTGGAAAACCTTCGGGAGATCTTCTCCCTGGATATTCATATAATTCGGATGGTCGTAGTATCCAGTTGCAATGATGACATACCTGGCATTATAGCTGGTTCTATTCGTTACAACCTTAAAGATAGATTCGTGTTTCGAAACTCCAAGAACTTGCTCAAAGGCATTGACGCGCAGTTTTTTTCTCTTGGCAACCTCACGGTAATAAACAAGGGCCTGATTTCGTTTTGGTTTATAGGTATCTGTTAAAAACGGAACATCGCCTATTTCCAATTTTTCACTTGTGCTAAAAAATGTTTGGTGGGTTGGATAATGGTAAATGGAATTAACAACGTTCCCTTTTTCAATGATTAACGGTTTTTTGCCGATTTCCTGAAGGGCAATTGCTGCTGCCAAACCACACGGACCGCCGCCAATTATAATAATCTCTTCTGTTTGCACTCTCGTTAACACTTCCTTAACAAAAAAACTCCTACCCTGTTTATGATAGAAGTTTTTTTATTATATTTCAATTGAATCAATTTCATAATTCCTTATTTTAAAGAATCACAGACCTGCAGAATTTTTATCTATTCAATTTTTAAAATTTATGCTGCTTGTTTTTGACTATTTAAAGCGGCATTAATACGATCAGCGGCCAGTTTTGAAGCATTATAAACCAAGGTCACTAGATCAAAGTGAACTTTGGCGCGTTTACCTGTCCGGTAACGAACATTGTTTAATTGAAAGTATAACTTAAGATAAGCATTCACACGTTCCACTGCGGTACGTCGTTTAAAGATAGTTTTCCAAACTTTCGAGCCACGGGCTGGTGCTGTATATTTTCGGAGGTCTGTCGTGATTTTCACTTTATAGATCTTTTGACAAATACCCTCATTGGCTAGCGGACAGTCTTTACATTCCTTTGGACGTGTATATTTGAGTGTTTTGTATTTTGGATCGAAACTATCATATCGATACGAGTGTTCCCGGAAACAAGTGGGGGCGAAATGTTTATCAAAACCTTCTAACTCAGGTTCATTACGCTTGTTATAGGCAATCACAGATTGTTGACCCAATCGGTGAATTTGTTCGTAAATCGGTTCGTAGTCATATCCTGCATCCATCGTTTGATAACGTAAAGTCGGAAGTTGAAGACGCTCATGGATTCCTTTTAATAAAGGAATCGCTGCCTTTCCGTCGTTTAAATTTCCAGAAGAAAAGAGAGATTGAAGAATATATTGGCTTTTTGCTCCAACAGCTAAATGAGCCTTATAGCCATACCAAAAAACATTCTTTCCTTCGCTGTTTTTCTTCACACCCCATTCGGGGTGTTGAGGAATTTCAGCACGAAGTTGATCTAAAGGAACATCTAACTGTTCTTCAATTTTCTTTTCGAAAAGGGGTAGATTGGCTTCGCGTTCAGCTTTTTCAATCAACCATTGTTCTCTTTCTTCTTTTGATTTACGCCCACGTTTCTTGGGTTCTGTTTTTGGTTTTTCCTCTTTTGGAGGTGCTTGATCTTTGGCTTCAAAGTGTGTGGCATCAAGGGCTGCTGTATCATCAGTGATAAATCCTTCTGTCATGGCTTGATATAGAATTGTTTCTTTAACATCTTCAAGAACATTAGATTCACTGAGGATCGTCACCATTCTTGAATAAGCTGCCTCAGAAGGGACAGTATCAGAAACCAAAAAGCCGCAGTCTAGTCGGAAAATCATATCGTTTCTTAATCGCTTTACCAAATCTTTAATGAATGGAATCCGTTCCGTTAATCGGGCAACTAATGAGTAAATCATCGCTGCATAATTCAGTTCAATGGGTCTACCAAAACGAGACTTCTTCGTTACCACAGCGAAGATAGGATCAATGTCGATAGCAGAAAAAACTGCTTCAAAACGATGGGTAGGTTCTAAATCATATAATTCTTGTAGTCCAAACAGGCTTCCTTGCCTTATAATAGTCATAGGGAGTCTTCCTCCAGTCTATAAGTTTGTGTGGTGCTTACTTATTTCGACATTTTGGGGAGGTACTCCTTTTTTTAGTGCTTGAAAGCCTTGAGCCCGTAGGGCTCAGATTTATGAAATTGATTCAATTATGTTATTAAATCCAACCTCTGAAGCGGCTAGCTTCAGCCATTTTTCTTACACCGACCATATAGGCGGCAAGGCGCATGTCGACACGGCGTGTTTGGGCTGTATCATAAATATTTTTAAATGATTTGACTAGTATCTTTTCTAGTTTCTCTTCTACTTCTTCCTCGTTCCAATAATAACCTTGGTTGTTTTGGACCCATTCAAAGTACGAAACAGTTACTCCGCCTGAAGATGCAAGCACATCCGGGACTAGCAAAATTCCGCGCTCTGTGAGAATTTCAGTTGCCTCGAGGGTTGTCGGACCGTTGGCTGCCTCAACGACTATGCTGGCACGAATATTATGGGCATTTTCTTCCGTAATTTGGTTCTCAATCGCAGCGGGAACGAGAATATCACAATCAAGTTCAAGCAGCTCTTTATTAGTAATAGTATTATTAAATAATTTCGTTACAGTTCCAAAACTATCCCGTCGATCCAACAAATAGTCAATATCCAGTCCGTTAGGATCGTAAAGGGCACCGTAAGCATCTGAAATTCCGATTACCTTTGCACCGGCATCGTGCATGAATTTGGACAGATAACTTCCGGCATTACCGAAGCCTTGCACAACTACTCTAGCCCCTTCAATGGAAATGCCTTTCTTTTTCGCAGCCTCGCGAATACAAATAGTTACCCCTTTAGCAGTGGCCGATTCACGTCCATGTGAACCGCCAAGGACAAGCGGCTTACCAGTAATAAAGCCTGGTGAATTAAATTCATCGATACGGCTGTATTCATCCATCATCCACGCCATTATCTGCGAATTGGTGAATACATCCGGAGCTGGAATATCTTTTGTTGGACCAACAATTTGGCTGATAGCCCGTACATATCCACGGCTCAATCTTTCAAGCTCTCTGAAAGACATGTCGCGAGGGTCACAGACAATGCCACCCTTACCGCCTCCATAAGGAAGATCGACAATTCCACATTTTAAACTCATCCAAATTGAGAGTGCTTTCACTTCTGTTTCTGTGACACCTGGATGGAAGCGAATACCACCTTTTGTAGGACCGACAGCATCGTTGTGCTGGGCACGATAGCCAGTAAATATTTTAACAGAACCGTCATCCATCCGGACGGGGATTTTAACTGTCATCATCCGTAATGGCTCTTTTAAGAGCTCGTATACTTCTTCAGGATAACCTAATTTTTCAAGGGCTTTATGAATAACAGTCTGTGTTGATTTTAACACATCATGTGTGGCCCCTTGATTTGTTTTTTCAGCACCTTTTTCGGCTACCATTTGTAAACCTCCTATGAATCACTTTTACGAATGTTGTCCGCTTTCAGTCACAAGTATACACCTTTACTTAATTAATGCAAGGAGAAAAAATTCACTTTCCACCATTTTGGAATGTGAATATGTAACCGTTGCCATTCCCTATAAATAGAGATATTTTTATTGTAATAGCATTAATGTTCTGCCCCCCTCCACCAAACGATGAAGAGGAGCGGCACTGCTCCTCCTAAGTTTTTACAAATCCATAAGAAAGCTATTTAAAATAATGAAGAAGCCTGTCAATCGCTTTGTCCTTTATAATTAATTTTCCATACTCGGCAAGAACAAAATGACTCAAGATAGAGGCATTGCCATACTCCGAAAGTAACGAAGCAATGATCACAGTCTTATCTTCTTCCAGGTTATTCATCAAGAGATAGTAACGATTGTTCATCGAATAGATACTGCCCGCATCTATATTTAACGGATTGAGCCTCTTAGCGAGATTAATCAAATCCTCGAAATCGTCAAATTCATATAGAAGTTCCCGCGATGCACCAACACTTACCTGCATTTCAATAATTCCATCTTCCAATAATTCTTCGTCTTCTTTTACCTCGTTTACGGTTATAATCATTATTATACCTTGAGCATAAAGGGAGAAAACTTCAACTGCCACCGATCCCCTTATATCAACATCAAATTCATCACTTGCTTCATCAAGCATATCATGAAAGAGTTGATTCCATTTTCCTGAATCCTTCCAAATATCTTCGTTGGAAAGGCCTCTTTCAAATAAATCATCAGAGGTTAGAAATATTTTTATTTTGTTTGCTGCCAATCGTTCCAAGCGCATATTTTTGCCCCCTGCTTATGAATAACTCTTGTTTTAGAGTATGAAAGCAGAGTTCAGTTTGTGAATGTCTACTCGCTCCCTCCTTTTTCCATGCCTCTTCTAAGTTTAATTAAGTGACACTCGGCAGGAGCACCAAGCCTTAGTGGAATAACGGTGGTCCCGTAACCATTACTTACCATCAGCATCGTATTTCCAAGTGTTTCGATTCCTCCTCGTTTATAGGGCCCAAAGCCAAAAACACGAATTTGGCCTCCATGTGTATGTCCGCTTAACACTAATCGAATATGATGTTCAGGAAGAATTTTGTTAATGATACTAGGAAAATGGCTGACTAATATTTTAAAGCTTCCTTCTGCTGCAATGCCAAGAGCAAGATCCAATCTATCTTGATTGTGATTCATTTCCTTCACACCAAGCAAGCTTAGGGTTTCTCCTGCATCAGATTCCAGCACAACCGCTGTATTAGCTAAAATAGTTATTTCCAATTCCTTCATTAGCGCTGTTAACTGAAGATAGTCAATTTCATAGTCGTTATTTCCCCAAACAAAGTAAACAGGAGCGATTTCCTTTAATTTAAGCAAATTTTCCTTCACACGCCTTAACGGTACGCCTTTTTCCGCCAAGTCGCCGCCGATAATGACCATGTCTGCATTACCAACAATACGGGCTAACATCTTTTCCGAAACGCTCCGTTTATGGATATCTGTAATAAAAAAAATCTTTATCTCCCCGAAGGATGCGGGGAAATCTGAAAATACCAGGTCATTGACGGTAATTTTATTTTGAAAAGCTTCCTTCAGCATATATAAGATAAGGCCTACCCCAATCATGATCAGGATCACCAAAAAAGTAACCATTCCTTTTTCTCCTTCTCCTTCTGCTTCTAAAATACTATCGAAATCATACCATAAATCATGCTCAATCCTAAAAATACAAGAGTTTGTTCCCAACCCAAATGAAACAAAAGGAAAAAAATGCACAGAAGACCGAAAAAATCCCAATAGTAGGTATTTCCTATTGGCTTTTGTCCAGCTAACATCTTTTTTACAGTAGGCACCAAATCTTTAAGGATTCTGGCATTCAACAGAATCCCCAGAAAAAGGGCCAATGCCGCCATAAAAAATTGCAGCGGCTGGATAACCAACGCGATAAAAAAATCAGCCAGGTTAAAAGGGTGTTGTACGGAAATCCATTCAATGACAAGATACCCGCATATAAAAATGAAAACAATCCTGGCAATTCTTTTAAGCATAAAAAAATCCCTCCCATAACAATGTATGAGAGGGAGACCCATTCTTTACCTTTCCTTTTTAGCCTTCTTGAATACTTAAAATTCGAAATCCATGCTCTTCCAATTTCTTTGTGAATTTATCGATATTATCCTTCTTCTCAATCTTCATCACAATCCTGCGGACGAGTTTATCAGTTTCATCAAAAGTTACAAGTGAAATAATATGCTCATGGAAATGATGGGCAATTTCAGATAACCTGGCAATCCGTCCTTCCGTTTCAACCGATGTAAAGGCAATCCGAACCCCTGGACGATTTACCCCGAATGCACTTTCAAATTGTCCTAGTACATCTGAGCGGGTAACAACACCAAGGAATCTCAGGCTATCATCAACCACCGCTAATAATGGAAAGTCCTTAAGGTCTAACATGGTTTTTTCAAATAATTCGGCCCCCAGTAGATACTTATCCTGGTGGACGGCGATATCTTTAACATATGTAGAATTTAAAAACTCCTTTTTTGTTTGATTGGAGTTAAAAAAGTTTTGATAAATGTTATACCTCGTGACAACTCCGAGATACTTTTCCCCTTGTAGAACTGGAATCCCATCGATTTGGTGTTCCTCCAGTTTTTCCAATGCTGCCTTAAGCGTTTCATTCTCTTGTGCTGTAACGCATTCATGCTTTGGTATCATAATATTTTTTACAAACATTTCCCATCACCTCAAATGATAATCCTTCCTCCTTATTATAATTCTATACCCGTGGTAAAAAACCTTTAATATATTTAAGAATTATGTCATGTCTATGAAATTTTGCACATAAGATTAACTGATGTTGAATAAAGGGAGGGATTCTATGCATCAACGTCTTAAAACCTATCATCCTTACGTGAGTCCGTTTGATCCTTGCAAGCCGATGCTTGAAAAAACATATTCCACGCCGCCTCATTTATACATGGGTTTTCAACCGCCAAATTTACCGCAATTCACGCCGCAGGAAGCACTTAGAGCAGGAACACTATGGAAGGCCTTCTATGATCCTTGGTACAATCCTAACGAACAGCCAAATAGGGGAGGCGAGCCTTCATGAAGCAGGTACCAGCTGAGTACTATCAATTAATGGAACAGCTTCAGGCAGTAGACTTTGTTCTGGTTGAACTCACCTTATACCTTGATACCCATAATGATGATTTAGATGCCATTAATCAGTTTAATCACTATGCAAAAGAGAGGAAACGGTTAAAAAAGGCGTTTGAAAGCCAATTTGGGCCCTTACTGCAATACGGTAACAGCTATTCCGGCTACCCATGGAACTGGGACGATTCTCCGTGGCCATGGCAGGTATAGGTGGGAGATTTCAACAAGGGGAGGGATTAGACTATGTGGTTATATGAAAAAAAGCTGCAATATCCGGTTCGAGTCAGTACCTGTAATCCGATGCTGGCCAGGTTCTTAATTGAGCAATATGGTGGTGCGGATGGAGAGCTCTCAGCCGCATTACGCTATTTAAACCAGCGATATACCATTCCTGACAAAGTAATTGGTCTCTTAACAGATATTGGAACAGAAGAATTTGCTCACTTGGAAATGATTGCCACAATGGTATACAAATAGATCATAACCATTATGCAATCTTTTAAAAAACCTCTACAACCCTAATACCTTCATTATTATATACCCCCTGAAAGCATAAAAAAAGGCATAAAAAAAGCCTACCTCCAAAAAGAAGGTAAGCCCATAGCGATCTCTATAAATTTCTTTATGTCAAGTTCCCCCACGTCTGTAGCTTTTCCAATTCCCTCTACAGCGACTGTTTTATCATCAACAATAATAACCTTAGGTTCATTTTGTTTAGTCATGGTGTTCACCATCCTTAATCCAGCGTATGAATGTTAGAGATTGTCTAATGACCCCTACACACACGTACTTGCAGATAAGGAATGGAATAGGACATTTATTTTAAAAACTTTTTAAAACTACCTGTACCGCCCTATGGTTTCTTAAACTATAAAGGGAACAGGTTAATAGCCTGTTACGGTTAAAATGACATTGGTTGATCTCCTATGTAGCTATGTGAGGCTTTATGCCTTGCCTTTTTTATTTACTTAGAAAAGCATAATTTATGAGGATAAATGTGGGGTGGAAAAATTGAAGTTAACAGCAGAAATGTTACCTATTATTCGTAAATGTCGAGGGCTAAGTCAAAGTGAGTTTGCTGTTTATAGTGGCATACCACAAGCACGACTTTCAGATATTGAGTTAAAAAAGATCCCTGTTACAGATCATTACTCAGGGAAACTTTTCCTTGCCATTGGGAAACTGAAATTTGATGAAAAGGAAATACAGCAAATTGCTGAACTAGTAGAAAAGAACAAATAAAATTTAATAAGGTGGTTATTTATTATGACAAATTTTAATCCTGAATTAGTAAGGGCTTTAGCTAACGGAGACGCTGAGGCACATGAACAAATTAAATCTTTACCGTTAACTGTTCGTATGGCTTTAGGAACTGCTGTAGATCAGTTAAGACGTGACGAGAATATCATCCCTATGAATGGTGGTTTTTCTCTTTATGAACAGAAATCAAGTTCTTATACAAATGATGAAGAAGTTGCAAATGCTTTAGCAGAACGTAACAGACTATTACGTGAAGCTGAGGAACGTAAAGAGAAGATCAGACAGGAATTTTTGGAAAAGGAAATTAAAGCAAGGGTAGAACGTGCAAGGGCTGGACTTGCTATGAACGATAGAAGCTAATTAAATTTTTTCCCACTTACTTTTGTAGGTGGGTTTTTTATTTTACTTTGAAAGGTTGTTAGGAATGGCTTATTACGAAAAAGAAGAACAAGAAACAGTAATTATTTATGATCAGTTATCAAAGCTATGGGATATTTACACGACTGTTCCAAAGCATATTAAGAGGCTAAAAAACGAGGCTATAGCGTCAAATTCCCGTATAGAAAAAGATAGTGAAGGTAAAACCATTGCTTTACGTGTAAAGGTTAAAAAGCTACCTTCTAGCTACATTTTTAACAGATAGGAAGGGGTAAGAAGAATGAATAGATCAGAATTTGAAGCAAGGTTAAATAAAGTTTATGACGGTGCTGTGAATCCCTTAAATACTTATTTAAATAAACACGCTGTACTTTGCTTTAAGTGTGAAAAATGTGGTGTTAGGTTCTTTGGTAAACCGTCTCATATGGTGGGTAAAGATCACCAGCGTCATGAATGTGGTATGCCTTACGGTGACAAAAACGGTCTTAGATTAGGTGTTGTTCCTAAACGTGGTGACAGTTTTGGGGGTAAAGGTAAAAAGAAAAAGGAAACTATAAAAATAGACCAAATAAATAAAATGATTTGGGAAGATTACACGCCTCAGCAAATAGCAAAAGAATTAAAAGTAAACCCTAAAATATTTATTGATTATTTTAAAGAAGAAGGGTTAATTTAAAAGCCCTTCTTTTTTGTCCTTATTCCTCAGATTTCGCACTTTCAAAAACCTTTTTCATTCCAACACGAACCCCAACGTTATAGCCATTGTCATAAGCTAGTTTCATTGCTGTTTTTTCATCCTCAGATAGTTCCCTGTCTATGTAATCCTCAATGTGATTCCTTACAGCTAAAATCATATCGTCAGTGGGTTTCCCTGAGTGGAAATGGTTCTTAGATAGGTAATGTAAAAAGTCAATTCTGTCACCATTAGTCATATTTTTCATGGCTTCAATCATTTGGTCGGCTGTCATTGGTTTATTACTCATTTCTTACCCTGCCTTACTTCCAATTCATGTTCGTACTCAACTTCTAGGGATTCTATATCAATAAAGTCAATAGTCATTTTAAGAACTTTTCCACTTTCTAAAAGCCTAGCACCCCATAAGCGAACAGCCTTATTTATATTGTCGTCTTGAAAAGTAATTTGAACTGTTCTTATTTCCCCTTCTTCACCCTGTTCGTGATGAATCCAGCACTCTTTAAATTCAATAGACTTTTCAGGCTGTTTAAGTACATAGTCATACATTACTTTTTCTAATTCAGGAAAAGCCAATCCTTCATTTTCTAAACAGATCAATTCAAATTCACCAAAATTAGTGAAATGATATATTAACTTAGGTTCTGTGGTCATTGGTCAAACTCCTTTTTATTTCCATTATATCAGTAGTGGGAAAATCTAACTATCCTTAAAAGTTTTTAAAAATCCCTCAAAATTATTTTTAAAGGAATGGCTATCCCTATTTTTGCAAAAACCCTAAGGACACCCCCTCTACAGCGAATCGAGTAAGACAATCCCCCATAAAGCTAAAGTTAATTGCGTTAGAATCGCAATCTCAGACACGCCTTATACGCAAACGAATCATATTTTTCTATACTTTTTTACTACAGTTACTACAATTGCGATAAGGAAAACAATGATACTATTGAATAATAAATATTGTGCTAGTTGCATTCCATAAAATATTGCAAAAGCATCACGAATAATAAATACTGCTATTGCACCACCAATTGCACCAAATAAAAC
The DNA here is from genome assembly GCF_055381825.1 of Neobacillus sp. B24. Classification (NCBI taxonomy): domain Bacteria; kingdom Bacillati; phylum Bacillota; class Bacilli; order Caryophanales; family Bacillaceae; genus Neobacillus; species Neobacillus sp. B24. The sequence goes on from NZ_AP035777.1 coordinate 3,879,995, forward strand.
TGCTGATAACAATATTATTAAAGCAGCAAGATATAAATTTTTCTTTTTTTTGTAGAATATAAAGCCAATGATATTTGCAATAACGATAAAAACACCCATAAGCGGTAATAAGAAATCAGCCATTTAAATCCCTCCCTATTTTCAAATCAATCTCTAACCATTATACAATAAATTATAATTAAAGACCCTCAGTAACCCCAATGTTTACCAGTAAATATTTTGAAACCGAAATCTATATTTTCCATCCACCAGACCGACCCCTGAGACACCCCCCGTCCCCCCTGTATACCCCCTTCCAGCTATCACCATTGACAGTTTGTTCACCTTATGTTATAGGCGTGATCTATCTTATCTATCATTCATTGTTTGTTTTCCTTTTCTTTGTTGTTTGTTGTTCTGTTCGTTCTTCCATTCGTTCTCGTTCTGTTGCTGTTGTTGTCCTCGTGTCGTTCGCCTTGTCGTTGTCTGTTGCCTCGCTGTGGGCGTGGTGTTGCCCTCGTGTGGCGTTGTGGTTCTTACTATGCCATTGCTGGTAGCGGTGCTGTATGGCTTGTCTGTGAGGCTGTGGTGAGGCGTGTATATAGGTGCTGTGCTATGGCGGTGCGGTGGCTGTGAGGCGTACCCTATACCCTTCTTTATTAGCCCACCCTATACCCTTTACTTATGACAAACACTTTTGATTGTAGCCCACCCTTTGTTATTGCGTTGCTGGTAGCGGTCAATCAATAATGTTGAGTATTGATCGGTTTAATAGAACCCCATTTCCCTAAAAAAATACCTCTAAAGAAAATGCCTATAAAAAAATATCGTATCAAAATGTCTACACTTATTGACACTATGAAAAAATGGCTTTATTATAGGATTCATACAGTATCAAAAAGTCGTATCAAATAGAATCTAAGAAAATGGGGTTAAAAACAATGATTTATGGCTATGCAAGGGTATCAACTAATAAACAAGAACTTGACATTCAAATTAAGGCACTAAAAGAAAATGGTGCTACTAAGATATATAAAGAAAAGATCAGTGGGGCAAAGGCTGATAGAAAAGAATTAAGTAAGCTGTTGGAAGTAATTAAAGCTGGTGACACTCTTTTAGTAACTAAGGCTGATCGTATAGCACGTTCCCTGTCACAGCTTGAAAAGATCGTCACAGATTTAACTAATCGTGGTGTAGCGGTTCATATATTAAACATGGGAATGTTTACAGCTGAGACAATGGAAAACCCTATGACAAAACTTCTATTCAATGTTTTAGGTGCATTTGCTGAGTTTGAACGTTCTATGATACTTGAAAGAACTCAGGAAGGCATTAAGGACGCTAAAGAAAAAGGTGTCAAGTTTGGTAGGAAGTCAAAGAAATACGTTATAGAAGGTTCTTTATTACACGCTATTGAACAGGTTGAAGCTGGTACAATGTCACAGCCTGAGGGTGCTGAATTTGCTGGCTGTAGTGTTGCTACATTCAAAAGGCGATTAAAGGAATATAGAGAAAATAAAGAGGTGGCTAAATAATGGACAAGAAAACACTAAAATTATATAAAGAAAATGGCGAATTTGTCATTGAGAGGGTTAATCAATTTAATCATGCTGTAAAGCGGTTCTTTATCACTGAGGACGGTTTAAAAGAAGGACTAGACGCTTACCAGCCTGTTATCAATGAATACGAATTAGGCGTATCTGAGGACTTGTGGGCTTTGGTGATCAATCACTTAAATAAATAGGAAACTGTAAAGGCTGGTATTGCACCGGTCTTTTTATTTTGGGCTAGTCTATTGTGCTAAAAAATAGTTCTGAGGTGACTGTGTAAAACAGGCAAGCAAGCGTTATTTGCCCAAAAAATCACAGCTATTAAAGACCACAAATATAGAGTTTTCAAGGCTTTGATGATTTTCCCCCATTGTGCAACGTGTGACTAATAACACCGATAAACGTTGATTTTATAAGGTGGTTAATCACAATTTTTAATAATCCCTATATGGTGGTATTATAAACCTCCATAAAGCCTGATTTTATAGGGCTGTTAATCACAATAATAACCTTGTGACTTTAACCAACTAAAAAGCCTTATATATCAAGGGTTCACAGTATTTAATAATCACAGCAAAGGTAACGGAACAGTGATTAACAATCTTAGCTATTAAAACCCCATGCACAAACTCAGGTTCTAAGGACTAACTTTTTTATGAATGTGACTAAAATGTGAACAGCCTCAGCCTTACAGCCACAAGGGTTTCAGCGTTTTGCAATAAATTACCTAAATTATTTTAAAAAAGTGCCTGTAAAGTGGGGGTGGTTGCCACACTATAATATATAAATAACTAAAAGATAAAAGATATACCTTACGGGTGCTTCGCACAACATAACTAATAAATAACTAATAATTATAAATGATAGCTATGATAGTAATAAATAATATAATTACTTCTTAAATAGCATGGCATGACGCAAGGAATGACATGGCGTAAGCAATATAACCTTTAACAGTAATACCAGTATATCTTTTCCTTTTCCCCTTAATGGCTTAGGCTGTTGAGGGGGTTTTCTTTTTGTCCATTTTTAGCATAAAAAAAGAGAAGTAATCCAATTACTCCCCTGACTGTCCTTTGTAATGTATTTTCATTTCAATCTCTGCCTTATAATCTCCTACCCTATTATATTCAATATGGTCAATTAGAGACGTTAACAGGTGATTTATTTCCTTTGTTTCTAAATCTGACGTACCTTCTAGGAGTTGTTTCAGCTTGTCAAGAACAGCCTGTAACTCGTCTATTTTCTCGTCCTTAGTTTTAGTATCTAATCGCTTAATTTGTTCCTCAATATAATCCTTTTGAGTTTTTAGCTGTTTAATCTCTTTTTGGGCTTCATCCTCTGTATATATCTCAGCTATAAAGCCCTTCTGTACTCTTTTAATACTAGCCTCAATCTTTTTAATATTAGCTGTTAGAATAGCTTTTTCATCAGCGGGATTTTGCGTTTCATCATGTTTGATGTTTTGTTTTATATCTTCTAAATACAGTTCTAGCTGTTTAACGAACTGACCAAACTTTGCAAAGAAAACCTGTTCAAACTGATCTAATCTTACACCTTTGTTCTCGCATACTGTATAAGAACCGTCATCTTTATAATTTCTTGTTTGACAAGAAGTAACCCTTAATTCTTTTCCTTTTCTCCTTTGAAAGCTGTGAGTTCTTCCACAAAAACTACATTTAATTAAGCCTGTAAAGATCACCTTACCAATCCTCGCACTAGGTGGCTTTGTTAGTCTGCCTTCTCTAATATCTTTTGCCTTTTCCCAATCCTCAGGGGCTATAATAGGTTCATGGGCGTTCTCAATAACAATTTGATCACTTTCCTCAGTCTTAAACTGTTTTGGGGCACCTGAGGGCTTTTTCTCCACTTTAGAAACCTTTGTTTTACCATAGATAACAGTACCTTTGTAAACAGGGTTTGCTAACACTACAGATATTCTTGCCTTATTCCATTTTGAACCTGTTGGGGTTACTATACCTTCTAGGTCAAAAACTCTTTCAATATCTGTAGAGGATTTTCCTGACAGATATAAGTTATAAATTCTTTTTATTATTGGTGCATTTTCATCAGGTACTAGCTTTTTGGTTTTATGGTCATAGCTGTAACCTACAGGAGTTTTTCCACCTACCCAATTACCTTCTTTAGCAGATTGTCTTTTACCCCTTACCAATCTTTTCTTAATGTTTAGATATTCCTGTTTTGCTACAATGGATTGCATATCACTCATTAAGTCATCTTCTTGTGAAGCATAGTCATATATTTTAGTGGATGTAACAACCTGAACCCCATAGTTAGTTAGAACTTCTTTTATCTGTGCGAAACCTACTGTAGTTCTTGAAAGTCTGTCTTGGTCTGTAATAACAATTGCGTCATAGTGATATGATTGTACCTTTTCAAGCATTTTATTAAGTTCAGGTCTGTTAATATCCTGTGATGAACCTACCTCTTGAAATACCTCAAATTCCCAATTGTTTTCAACGCATTTATCAACAAGAAAAGCTAACTGTCTTTGCAAAACTTCCTCAGTTTCATCAGGTCTTGATTTTCTGCTGTATATCGCAACCTTCTTAATTTTGTTTATCGTCTGTGTCATGCTGTCACCTCAAAAGTCTATAAATGTTGATGTAACAATATTTTAACATGGTTGCATTTTGGTTTCAATATATAAACTCACGAAAGACGCCACACCGGATCAAATGAAAGCAGCGGGCCTCGGAGACCATTATGCCGACCATGATAAAGCACTATATTACCATAATGCTGCCGGTGTTCCATGGACCGCAACTTACATTCAAGCGAAGGGCGATCCGATCGCTGACCTTTACGAAGATATCGCCGCTGAAGAAAAAGCAAGGGCAACCTACCAATGGATCATAAATATGAGTGACGATCCTGATTTAAATGATGGCCTGCGCTTTTTGCGGGAAAGAGAAATCGTCCATTCACAACGATTCCGTGAAGCTGTAGAAATACTGAAAGATGAACAGGGAAAGAAGCAGATATTTTAGTGTGAGAATAGGAAGCAGCTAAAAGCCTGCTTCTTATTTATTTTCATGATAGAGGTTAATGTCATAATTTTTTTTCATCATTTCAAAAATAAGATGGCGGTTCTTCCAGTCCTCTTCCTTTTTCCATAAATCTTTGCTTTTATCGACAATTTCCTTCCGTAACTCCTGGTACTCCTTTTCCTTTTTTTCCTTCTGCTGCTTTAACACATTCATTGATCCTAAGCCAATAATTGTTAACGCAAACATAAAAACGGACAGAGTGTCATCAAGCGTTGCAGAAAACATCGCGAAAAAAGAATAGGAATACTGTTTCGCTATAGTAATATAAAAATTGCCAAAAAAAATGACTGCACATGCAAGCGTCAGATAGATCGCTAAAAAATGCCGCTTTTCTGCAATGTCGAACTTCTCTTTCCGCTTTCTCACATTTTCTAGCATTTGCTTTGTCGCTTCATCAGTATGGTTTAATAACCGGATTGGAGTATCCATTTTTATCCCTCCACTTCTCCGTATATACTTATGAACTTGTCCGAACGAATATGATTTTTTGGATAAAAAAATGATCTTTAAGAACTCAGGTTTATGGAGAAAGCGTATTTTCATTGGAAGAATCAAAAAAACTTACCCATGCTAATGGGCCTGTTGATATCCGCTCCAGGTGCTTCGCTTTCCGCGGGCGTGCCGGGAAGCCTCCTCGGCGCTGAAGCGCCTGCGGGGTCTTCCCTGCCCCGTACTCCCGCAGGAGTCTTCGCACCTTCCGCTCCAATCAACAGGGAAGAATTAAACCTAAAATATTGCAACACACTTTTTTCCTTCCTATTTTATTTGTTATAAAATTTTTTCTGATGAGTGCAAAAATGTAGATTGTGGGGCTAAATCTCATATTTATACTCAAGTGTTTTCAACAATTATTTATCGTGGTAATCATACAAGAATTTGCTATTCGCGATCCGGATGAAGGACATTTACCTTATTGTGCAACTCACTTTCAGCCTTTCATTGCACTGATGAAGGACAATTTACTTGTTGCACAACATAGTTTTGTTTTTCATTGCATTGATGAAGGACATATTTCTTGTTGCACAGCCTAGTTTTGTCTTTCATTGCGCTGATGAAGGACATTTTTCTTTTTGCACAGCCTGGTTAGTCTTTTATTGCACAAATGAAGGCAATGTTTCTTGTTAATGACCAATTTTTTTAAATTCATATGAGGTTAGCTAAGTTTAATTGATTTTGTAAGTTGCCTCTTGTCTAACATTGATTTCCACAAAATTTTTTTATTATTTATTAGTCGTGTGAAGTAATCATTTTAATTAAAACCCTGTTGATTTGTACGGAAGGCGCGAAGACTCCTGCGGGAGTACGGGACAGGGGAGACCCCGCAGGCGCTTCAGCGCCGAGGAGGCTTCCCGGCACGCCCGCGGAAAGCGAAGCGCCTGGAGTACAAATCAACAGACATATCGCATAAATCATTTTATACAACAAATTTCGCGGCTTATTAAATTAGAAAAAAGGCTGTCGAAGGTTCGACAGCCTGCAGATTTTGGGAAAAATCGCTTTCTAATTCAATGGAATTTTTAACATTTGGCCTTCCATAATTTCTTCGCTTGTCAGACCATTGGCTTTTTTGATAATTTCCATGCCTTTTTGGCTATTATAATATTTCATCGACAGCCTGAATAAGGTTTCTTTTGGCTGAACTTTATGATAAATGATTTTTGACTTTGTTTGATTGACCGGAGTCTTTTTTATCGGTTGGCTATTTTTATCAGTAGACGTTCCGCTTACTGGTGCAGCCTCACTGCCTGTGTTTTGCGCGGCCGCACCATCATTATTTTCGGCAGGCTGGGCTGTTACAGGCTGAGAGTCAGGAGTGGTTTCTTCTGCTTCAGTGGATTCCTGATTCTCTTGCTGGGCTGCAGGCTGAGTTTCTTCTTCCTCGGCTTTTTTTGTTTCCTCTGATTTTGTTTCGAGATTAATAGTTTCATAACCGACAGGATCATTGCTTGCTGGCTCTGACACTGGGCTCTTTTTGCCATCAAGGTAGGAAATAACACTAAAGATAATGACAGGCATAAGGATAAAGAACAAGACTAAAATCCGAATAACTGGATATTTCAGCTTCCACTTCACTTTTGTCTTTCTTTCACGATGAAGCTGTTCTCTTGGCGGCAGCTCATCACCTGATAGTTCAATTGCTTCATTAATTTTTTCAATCCGTTTTTTTAATCGTTCTGCTTGTTCTCTATATGGTTCTTCTTTATTCACAAGGCTCTGCTCCTTCCTGCTGATTCGGGACTTTCGACTGTCTAAATTTTATATAAATTCCCAAGAGAAAATCAATGATAAAATGCATGGTAATCGTAACAGCCAAATTGTCAGTCCATTCATATATCGCCCCAATTACAAAGCTAAGTGTGACAATATTGGCAAATAAAAACCAATTAAACAGATACCGATAATGTATAATCGCAAAAATCAAACTAGCAAAGATAAGACCAACTTTCGTTTGAATGATCCCCCGAAACAATAGCTCCTCACTAAAGGCGACAAGCGCAGCGATGCACAGGATATGAAGAGCATTGCGCTTTTTAAATATTCGTTCGTTTAAACCGCCATCATCATAATAATGCCGAGGAAGAGAATTCATTAGAATAAAATCCAGGATAACGACCGCCACCCCGGCGGGAATACCAATTAAGACGATATTCCTGTCATCAAAACGAATCTGGTTTAAATAAGAAAAATGATCAAAGAAGATTATTCCTAAAATAAACGAAATCGCAAGCAAAATAATTTGCGTCATATATAGATGAAAAAGGAGTTCCTTGTCCGATAGACTTTTAATTAGTTCATTATATTTATGCTTCATTCCCTCAACTCGCTGTTGATTAATATTTTGCCAAGATAATCCTCCCATGTCTCTTCCCTTGTTTTGGATGATCGTTGCGGAACAACAGCTAGAAATTGGCTAAGCTGTATTTTGCAGCGGTCGCAGCATGGCTGAACCTTATCAAACAACTTTTCTCCAAAGTAATGTAAAAGATTTTGACGCCTGCAAAGATCGGAATCAAGCCATTGCTTAAATCGGAAAATATCAGCTTTCTTTGCAGTCAATCGGCTCAAAATAAATTCCCGAACATTTTCCCGCAATTGCTCGAGCGATACGGCATGGGAATATTGATGAAGCAAATCCATAATCACACGCCATTGCACTTCAGAAAAGCCGCCCTGCTCCCTTAATTCCTTGTTCATTAATAGTTGTTTGTTCAACTGTCGTTGTTCCATGAAGAGTCTGGAAAATAGCCAATCTAGTTGCTGTTCTGATGGCAATTCACTCTCTACAAGAGAGAGCGGCAGATGTTCATCACCAGGTGAGTATAATAAAACGGCTACACTTGGATTGCCATCACGGCCTGCCCGGCCCATTTCTTGTATATAAGATTCTATTTGCATGGGCATGTGATAGTGAATGACAAAGCGTATATTTTCTTTGTTTATTCCCATTCCAAATGCACTAGTCGCACAGATGACATCAAGCTGATTATGGATAAATTGCTCCTGAATCAATACTCTTGTATTTTGATCCATTCCTCCATGATAATAACCAGCCTCACAAATACCTTTTTCTACAAGTAAAGCTGCCATTTGTTCAGCGGCTTTTTTACTGGAAAAATAAATAACCCCTGGTTTTTCCAGTTTCCTTACTAGGTCTATGATGCGGCTTTCTTTATCCTTGTAGTCAGCAATTTCTTCTACACAGATGGCAATATTAGGACGGTCAATCGACGCAATCACCTTAGTGACATTGTCCAAATCCAAGGATTGAATGATATCCTCACGCACTTTTTTTGTGGCCGTTGCAGTCAATGCCAAGGTTAAAGGATTACCTAATTGATTGCGGATTTCTCCTAATTTAGAATAATCGGGGCGGAAATCATAACCCCACTGAGAAATACAATGGGCCTCGTCAACAACAAATAAGGAGAGCTTAATCTGCCCTAAGATTCCGAGAATATAGGGAATCCGCAGCATTTCCGGCGAGATAAAAATAAATTTATACCTGCTTATGTGGCGAAGGACTCGATTTTTTTCCTCTAGTGACAGGAAGGAATTTAAAGCAACAACCCGTTTTTCACCAAACCGTTTAAACTGCTCCACTTGATCTTGCATGAGAGAAAGCAGCGGGGAGACGATCAATATTTGTCCGTCGAACACATATCCCGGAAGCTGATAGCAAAGTGATTTCCCGGTACCTGTCGGTAGCATAGCCATCGTATGCTGCCCTGAAAGCAAGGAGGAAATCACTTCTTTTTGTCCCGTTTTAAAACTGTGAAAACCAAAGTGTTTTAATAAGAGGCCTTCTAATTCCATGTTATCTCACCATATTTCGCCAGCACTAACCTTATTTGAAAGTAACTTGCCCTTTTTACGTTATCCCTGATAACTTTTAATTGTCGTGTTCCTTGCTGACGTGAAATTTCTAAGATCTCAGTCTGCAGTTCTCGGTCGACATAATCATCAATTTGGAAATGATTGATGCTTAGTGCGAACTCGACAAGGTGATCTTCAATCGTACTCTGTTTCAAACTTCTTAATCTGGCTATCATCTCGGGCGTATATCCTTGAACTAAGAGATTCCAAGTTTTTCGTGATGAGATGGTTAATTCGCCATTGTCTGAAAATCCTTGAAGCAAAAAAGCCAGTAAAGGGTATTGCTCGTGATTTGCTCTAATTTTTTGAATGATGTAATGCAAAGAATGAATAAATTCGAGAAGATAATCTAAAAAATTTAGTTTCAATTTTTTGGCCGCTTGCTCGGCGGTTAAGCCAATTTGCTGAAATCCGGTCAAACGGAACACCACAGCTGATGGGTTCATTCCCTCTGCCCCACTGAAGCAATTTGTCAATTCCTCGTATAAATGGCGGCTAAATTCTTTCCTTGTAACTAAAGATTCTTTTAGCACTGTCTTAATCCAGGCATGAACGGGTGGACTTTTTTGAATAGGGATATAATTTGCCTCACCATATTCAAGATTTGAAGCAACTTGAACTAGCAAGGATAAACGTTCCCATACCGGCTCCGTCATCTGATGATACTCCCAACCGTTCAAATAAATGGGAATTCCAAATCTTTGCAAAGCTGACTCACCCGACGGAGCAGGGATAAACCTCTGTCGGCCACAGTCCATAATCAGTTCTTTATCAAGCATGCCAGCAATTATATCTTCAAAATCCTCCCGTGATAAAGGCTCCAAAATACCAAAAAATTGTTTTATGGAAAATAGATGAGCATCTTGAATGGTCTGGGATGATTTTTTTCCTTTTAGAAGGTGAAAAATAGAATAAATTGTTCTTTCATTCTTGATGTTCCGTAAACAATGCAGGATGATTATTTCTATTTGCATCATACTCATCACCACTCTTTTATTCCTACGACAAATTCCCTTTTATTTTAACATGAATTTCCCATGTTGGCTGTCATAAAATGTAGAAGTTTGAGAAATACACCATTCAGCGTGTTGATAGTCATTTTTTCTATTGAAAAGTTATCGGTTCAGTCTTACAATAGATATGAGAAAAGCGTTTTCCTTTTTACAAATTGGAAAATGTGCAACAATAATATTGTTATTTTACTGGGAGGTATTTTTTTCATGGCAAAGTATACGATTGTTGATAAGGAAACTTGCATCGCTTGTGGCGCATGCGGAGCTGCAGCTCCAGATATCTACGATTACGACGATGAGGGTATTGCATTTGTAACCCTTGACGATAACGAAGGAATCGTTGAAATTCCGGATGTATTAATCGATGACATGATGGATGCATTTGAAGGCTGCCCAACTGATTCGATTAAAGTTGCTGACGAGCCATTTGATGGCAACCCAACTAAATTTGAATAATTAAAAAGTTAACTCTTTAAGCTACTGATACCCGTCTGAAATAGACGGGTTTTTATTATATTTATAAAAAAACAGAGGCTGTAAATTGACAGCCCCTGTTTCGTATACATTAACTTTTTACGGTGGAAATTTTATTTAACCATGTCTGCATTCTAACGAATAACAGCATAAAAATAATGGACATCAAAATTCCTTTAATAATATTAAAAGGCAAAATTCCCGGTATAACGTAGCTGCGGAAATCAGGTAATCCCATCAGTGTGGTATATGCCGGTAAAATGAAAAAGTAATTTAACACACTCATCATCACTGCCATCGTTATCGTTCCGACTATTAGAGCCAACGTCATGCCTTTTTTTGTTTTTAATCTGTTATAAATATAATATGTCGGCAAAATAAACAACGTTCCTGCTGCAAAATTTGCAATATGACCTACTGGAATGCCAGTCGGACTCCCTTTCATTACAAAGTCAAGCAGATTTTTGAATAACTCAACAAGAATTCCAGCAACTGGACCAAAAACTAATGCTGCAATTAATCCCGGTATATCACTAAAATCAACTAACAGGAAACCTTGGAATGGTGGCAGCGGAAAGTTTAGCAGCATTAATAAATACGCAATACTACTCAACATTGCAATAGAAACCATTACTTTAACTTTTGTGTTTTTCATTTTTTTCACTCTTCCTCTCTCCTTTTTTTTGATCCATCACGTTAGGAAGAGAGGTTCAGCAAAACCACGCCTAAAAATAAAACTCCCTCAAGAAGCAACGCTTGAGGGAGTAAACAAAGGCACGCTTAATAAACATTCGTAAACAGAAAATTTTTCGAATGTCTGCAGAACCTCCATCTTCTCCCATCCAGACTATACTGTCGGCTTTGGAATCTCACCAAATCCTGCCAAAGCGGCTCGCGGGCTCAAGAGTTACACTCTAATACCGCCGGTCGGGAATTACACCCTGCCCCGAAGATAGATCGATATGAAATTACAACTTTATTATACTGGAAAAAGGCAGTTTTGTTAAGTGAAACATTTTTGTACATTAGGTAACAATTCTCCGAGTAATACGAAATTAGAAAAACCGGAGGTATAAACATACCTCCGGGTAATGGAATGGTCAGTGAATAATTAACACTTGATTTGGTATAATCAGGTCTGAAGTCAGGTGGTTAAGTTCTTTTATTCTAGCGACTGAGACGTTTACTTTTACAGCAATTGCAGACAACGTATCGCCATTTTTCACTCTATAACGTTCAGACACTGGTACAGGCGCTTCCTCTTCTAGCAATGGCCTTAATTGGGCACTTGCCTCCAGTACATCTCTGCCCATTGCGGCGATTCCACCCTGAACGGTTTCACCTACTGCCATTTTTCCTAACAGCATTTCTGGATTGAATGCGAATCTTTTATCATATCGCCATTCAAGTTGATGGGCTTCAAAATGAAGATGGGTTCCGGTAGCACGTCCGGTTTTTCCCATATTCCCAATTTTCTCACCCTGTCTAATAGGTTGTCCTACGGTAACAAGGCGTTTGTTCAAGTGGGCGTACACTGTCACAAAATTACTTGGATGTTTGATAAAAATAACATTTCCATATGTAGTAGAGTAGTATGATTTGACTACTTGTCCATCCTCAACTGCAAGAATTGGAGTATTCATATTTCCAGCAATATCAATTCCCTTGTGGTTGCCATGCCTTGTTCCATATGTATCGGAGATCACCCCGTCCGCTGGCCATACCCAATGTTCCTTTCCTTTTACTTCCCCGGCAGCTGCAGCCTGTGAGTGCCGACCACCCAAAAATAACAAGCTGACACAAATTGCCATAATGATGGCAATTATAAACCTCCGCAAATAGTCACGCATTCTTCCAAATTCCTCCTTAATACTTGTCCTCTCCTCACCATATGTTGCCTTACTCGCGTTTAGAACAATGGGTCAAGAGAGGAATGGTCCGACCATACTTGTTATAATTTGGAGAGTATTGCTTTTTTATACATAAAAAAATCAACCAAAGCGGTTGATTTTTTATTTATTTTGTTTCCCGCAAATTAGGGGCTACAGGCACTTTAATTTCTTGTGTAAGGTCAAAAGGTCCAATTTTTTCAACAGGAGGATTATTGACAATTACTTTTTCAAAACCGAATTCTTTTGCTGTGAGCAGGATGGCCTCAAGTGACCACAGGGTCATTTGGTCAACTTTTAAATTTGTATCTTCTTTAAACGTAAGCGTTAATGTTTGATCGCTGGTTGAAACCTCATCTATAACCAGAGTTACTTCCTGTAGATTTTGTGGTTCGATCGGTGAGCCCATCGCTCGTAATGCAGCCTGAATATCGTTATATGGCTCTGGAGAAGGTACTAAAAATGGTACATCTTTTCCGTTTGGATAATAAAAAAAGTAGGCGTGATTTTTCACAGGATTAACTGGTAGTTCGGTATAATAATCGTTGCCCATTTCAAGCCCGGATTCTCCGTTTGTGGTAAATTTAATCATTTTGGCACTGCTATTGGAAGCAACATTATTATTTATTGAATTAATAAAGGCAAGTTCATTTGCGCTGCCTTGGGCATATAGATGGCCTGCCGGTACGTCAACAATGATATTTTCACCGGTTTTGTCATAACTCAAGGATGCCTTGAGCGGATAATAATCAGTCAAGCCCCACTCTGTTTCTTGAAGTTTTGCCATATTTTCATTAAAGAGTGTCAACCAATCTTTCCCATCTGTGTTATTGACAATTGTTGATATCGGGATCAGGTTCTGTGCCTGGTCATCAGGTACCCAGTAGGTTAACACGGCGGCATCCTTTATCGCATCATCATAGACTGCAGTTGTGGAAATTTCCTCATTTTTCAACTGTGCTTTTTCCATGGTATATGTTTGGTCCTGCTGTGCATCGCCATTTGCTATACCGCTGGAATTGTTATCCTCTCTGGCAACCTTCGCATCTTGGGTGGCTTCCTGTTTAGCATTATCTCGAGAATATTGATTGTTATCCATGAATTTGGGAACTAAAATAAAAAACAGAAATAAGGCCGCAGCAGTTGCAATACCTGGCAAAAGCCAAGGGATTTTTTTACGCCGTTTAAACGGAAGGTTTTGATAAATGTCTCTCGGATGGCGATAGTCTTCTATTTTCGGCATTTCCTGTATTAGTTCTATGAGCTCTTCATCGCTCCACTCCGACTTTTTCACTAGTCTGTCCCTCCTTTACATGAAAATTTTCCATTTGCTTCTTTAACACTTTTAATGCCCGATGTTGGGTTGTTTTCACTTTACTTTCAGTCCAGCCCAATGACTCGGCAGTTTCGGCAATCGAAAGATCGTGAATAAAACGGAGAATGACGACAGCGCGCTGATCGACAGTACAATAATCCAAGCATTGATAAACCCACTTAATTTCTTCACGTTGAACTGCAATTTCCTCCGGAATTGGATAATCGTCCTTTACCTGATTTGTAGACCAATCAAATTTTTCAAGGATTCTATCTTTCCAGCCTTTTTGTTTGCGGAAGAAGTCAATTGCGACGTTTCTGGCAATGGAAAATAGCCATGTTTTTTCGCTGCTCTTTCCTTCAAACCGATGGTATGATTTGAAAACTCTTATATAGACTTCCTGGACAAGATCTTCTGCTTGTTCCCTGTTTCTGACCATGTAGAATAAAAATTGAAAGACATCATGATGATATTTTTGATAAAGTTCATCGAAAACGGAGTCCATTCATTTCCCCTCCCCGTTCATTATTAATAGTCGAGGTTTATGTATAAAAGGTTACACTCTTAAATAAATATAGACTTTTTTTAAATAAAAGGGAAGGTATTTAATGGATTCTCCCTATAATCATAGGAAAAAGAAAAACTCATCCAAAAAGGATGAGTTTGTTTCTCGTGAATCAAGAGAAATCGGGAAAATAGCCGCTATTTTTACTATTTTCGAGGTAGTATAAAGGAAAATGTCGTTCCTTGGCCCATTTTACTATTAACAGAAATATGACCATGATGAGCTTCTATAATATTTTGGGCGATAGCCAGTCCAAGCCCCGTTCCTGCCCTTCCTCTTGTTCTGGCTTTATCGGCTTTGTAGAAGCGCTCGAATACAAATGGCAAATCCTCTTCGGGAATACCTGAGCCGGAATCTTTTACTTCCATTCTGATTCCCTTCTCGTCAAGGTAGGCACTCAAAATGACTGAACCGTCCGATGGTGTGTGTCTGATCGCGTTGTCAATCAAATTGGTCAGCACCTGCTCAATCCGATCAGGGTCCATGGTAAATGACTCCAAACTATCTTCCATTTCAGCGCGCAGATAGATGCCATTTTCCTTCGCTAACCCTTGGAACTTGTGAATGATTCGGTTGATGAAAGCTTCCAAATTAACCTCTTCCATTGTTAATTGAATATGCCCTGCCTCCATGCGTGCCAAATCGAGCAGTTCATTGACAAGCCGGCCCATACGGAGCGATTCGTCATAAATAACCTTTGCCATTTCACGTTTTTCTTCCTGAGATTCCGCAATATCATCCACAATCGCCTCGCTGTACCCTTGCAGCATCGAAATCGGCGTGCGAAGTTCATGAGAGACGTTAGCAATAAAGTCTTTCCTCATTTTCTCCAGCAGCCTTTCCTCGGTCATATCCCTGAGAACAGCAACAGCACCACGGATAAATTGATTACTATATAGCGGACTAACAATAATCACCCAATGTCTTCCTTGAAGTGTAACTTCCCCAATCTGCTCCTTTTCGGTATCAACAGATTTTTGAAAAAGGTCCATTGCCTCTGATGGAATTTCCTCAGCCCCGGTCCCGGAGCCGCCTTTTTCATAATACCAATATTGCAGAAAACGGTCCGCTGGCGGATTCGTAATCAAAATTGTTCCATCACGATTAAAGGTAATGACACCATCAGCCATGCTGCTTAGAATACTTGCCAGCTGCTCCTTTTCCTGATTAAGGGCATTCATGTTAAATTTTAATTGCCGGCCCATTTGATTGAAGGCAGTTGCCAGCTCACCAATTTCATCATGAGTCAGAATCGGGACTTTCGTATCAAACTTGCCTCTTGCCACTTCGAATGCTGCTTCTCGCATCTTTCTTAGTGGCGCAGTAATTCTTGTTGAAAGGAAGAAGGCAAAGATTGTCGTTAAAATAATGGCAACTCCTGCAACAAGCAGGATAAATTTTGTTGCTTCCCGGGATGTTTGCTGCATCACTTCCAAGGATTGATAAATAAACACAGCCCCTGTTTCCTTACCTGGCAGATGGAGCGGAACACCGATAATTGAATAATTGGCATCGCTGCTTTCGCCATTCTGTTTAGAACCCAAATTCGAGATTTTTTCAACCGTCTTATTTTCCTCAAAAACCTTCGATAATTCAGAGTCCTGCTTAATATCGGCAAGCGATAATTTTATTCCCTTTTCACTGTTGGGGGAATAATAGACCTCGTGGTCATTCTTGACAACCACCACTTTTGTTACCTGATCGACAATTTCCCATGATATTTCTAAGCCAAGCTGCAGTTCCTCATTTGGATGTTGCTCAAGGACACTGGCGATTTTTTCAGCCGTATGAGTCAGGTCATTTTTCGTTTCAAGGATATTATAATTCTGAAAGAACTCGAGGAGCATAACTGTTAAAATAAACAGTACAAATGAAACTAGTAGAATAATGGTAAACCACAGTTTACCTACTACACTTCGTAAAAAGGTCATTCATTTGTTACCTCAAATTTGTAACCTACTCCCCATACTGTTACAATCATTCTTGCCGCCTGTTCTGATACCTTGTTCAGTTTTTCGCGTAGACGCTTAACATGGGTATCAACGGTTCGTAGATCACCGAAGAATTCATAATGCCAAACCTCTTTTAACAGTTGTTCGCGGTCGAATACTTTATCCGGCGCTTTTGCAAGGAAATATAACAGTTCATACTCTTTCGGTGTTAAGCTAACCTCTTTGCCGTCAGCGGTAACACGATGTGCATCATTGTCGATTGTCAGATGCGGGAATACAATAACATCCTTGGTGGTGGTTTCAGTTTGCAGATAAGTTGTCTGTGAAGATCTTCTTAGAATGGCCTTAACCCTTAGAACGACTTCCCGCGGGCTGAATGGCTTTACAATATAATCATCGGTTCCAACTTCAAAGCCCTGAACACGATTCACTTCTTCACCTTTTGCTGTTAACATGATTACAGGGGTAGCCTTTTTTTCACGCAGTTCGCGGCAAACCTCAATCCCGTCCTTGCCAGGCATCATCAGGTCAAGGAGAATGACATCGTAGTCATTATTCAACGCTTTTGTTAAAGCTTCATTTCCGTCCTCAGCTTCATCAATGATAAAATCTTCCCGCTCCAAGTACATTTTTAATAAGCGGCGAATTCTTTCTTCATCGTCAACTACTAAAATCTTTACGTCTTTTTCCATTATTAATCCCCCCATGTTGTTTATTTTACAAAATGGTGTTAGTTTTTGCTATATGTTGAATGCTAATAACTACCTTAAAAAGTGTCAATAATTTGACAATGTACATAAAAAGCGGAAATAATTTCTTACAATTCTAAAAAAAGCCTCCACTAATGAAGTGAAGGCGATATTTTTCTAACCTGCATAGGAGTGGAGGCCGGCAATAACCAGGTTAACTGCAACTAGGTTAAACATGATAATCACGAAACCAATCACAGCGAGCCAGGCTGATTTTTCACCGTGCCATCCTTTGGATAATCGAAGGTGCATAAAGGCGGCATAGAATAACCAGGTAATCAAGGCCCAAACCTCTTTTGGATCCCAGCCCCAGAAGCGGGACCAGGCAACTTGCGCCCAAATCATCGCAAATATTAATGCCCCAAGTGTAAATACAGGGAAGCCGATTAAAACAGAACGGTAGCTGATTTCATCAACAAAATCGAGCTTTATATTTTTGACCAGCGGTTTGAGTGCCGCGGCAATCCGCTTTCTAATGATTAGACGAATGATTCCATAAAGGATCAATCCGCCCAGGAATGACCAAATAACTGTATTTAATTTTTTAGCATTGATAATTGCAGGCATTTCAAGTAATGGTTTAAAACCATCCTTCGTCACTAATTCCCAGTCATGAGGTCCGGTGATCGCTGGCATTGTGTATTCAACAGCTGCCTCTTTTCCATGCTTATCAATCCAAGTAAATTTCTCCTGGTAACCTGCTGCAGAAAACGCAGTGGAAACGGCCACAAATCCCAGAACAGCAACGAGGGAGAACATAACAACCTCCAGCCAAAATGTTCGTTTACTTGCCTTTGATTGATCTATAGCCTTAACAAGATATATCAAACCTGCGGCAAAGCTGATTGCCAAAATCGCTTCCCCAATCGCAGCAGTGGTTACATGGATATGCAGCCAATAGCTTTGCAATGCCGGAATTAAAGGTGAGATGTCCCTAGGAAACATACTTGCATAAGCGATCACCAAGATGGCTACAGGCATTGTAAAAAGCCCCAAGAGAGTCGTCCGATAAATAAAATAAATGACAATAAATGCACCGACAAGCGCCATTCCGAAGAAGGTGGTAAATTCAAACATATTACTTACCGGAGCATGTCCAGCAGCGCTCCATCTAGTGATAAAATACCCCAATTGGGAGACAAAACCGATGATGGTAATAGCTACTGCGATCTTGCCCCATCTGTTTGTATCCTTTTTCTCGGCAAACTCATTCTTTGCTTTAATTGCTCCACCAAAAAATAACGTGGCAATTAAATAAAGAATAAATGAAATAAACAATAAATTACTACTTAGTGTAGCCAATTAAGCTTCCTCCTTATCCCCAATTTCGTCCCTTTGCAGCTGATCCTCAGGCATCTTCAACTTGGTATCTGCCAAAACAGTTTCTAGTTCTCGTTTCAGACCATACCAGTTCTTGTTCGTATGTGCGGCAATCCAAACCTGTCCGTTTTTGTGTTGAACCCAAATGCGCCGATGATTCCAATATGCTCCTTGAATAACACCAATCATAAAAATGATCCCGCCTAGGATAATCGCCCAAATGGATGAATCCTTACGGACAATAAACCCAGAGACATTCTGTGTTTCAATCCCTTTAAATGCAACCTTATAGGTATTGTCTCCAAACGGTTCAATCGTCTGTCTGATAGCCACGAAGCTCGTTTCCCCTTTTGGCCTGTCAGGGGTAATCATTGTAAACACGAAAGCAGGATTGTTTGGCACTCTTGATTTTGTGCTTGGCTCACCGTTCTTATCAAATTCAAAATCCGGGAAGTAGTTTAAGATTTTAACGATATAGCCTTTTCCCAGATCATATTCTGTCTTCGGCGAGTTCAAGTCAATTTTAAATTCACCAAACGATTGTCCGCTTTGTTTATTAGTCAACGAAAAGTCCATCGCGTTCAGTTCACTTTTAAAGGATGACTGATATACTGAATACCCATCAAAGGATAACGGATGATTGACGCGAATTTTATAGTCCTGAAGTTTTTTTAGTTCAGGTTCCTCTCCTGGGAGATTTTCGCTCACCCGCTCATAAAGCACAACATTGGATTGGTAATTCTTAGCCACCTCACCAGCACGTTCAAGTGCTTTTTCAAATTTTTTGTTTTTTTCCTTATCGTAGTTTTGGAGAATAAATTGGTCGTTTCTAATATAAAATTTTTCTCCTGTTTCCGGGACCAATGCGGTTTCCCCTTCCCGAACCCATAAATCCTCATTCACATAAAAACCTGGAATAAATCTTAGCATCCCACCGAATAGAAATATAATTAACCCAACATGGTTAACATATGGACCCCAGCGGGAAAAACGACCCTTTTCGGCTAAGATATCGCCATTTTCTTCACGGACCTGATAGCGTCTTGCTTTTAAATGCTTTTTAACCAAGTCCAAATCATTAACATCTACAGTCTCGTTTGTGCCAAACACACGCTGACGCTTTAAAAAGCCCTCATGTCTCGTCACTCTTTGAGCCTTTAAGGCCTTATATAGCGGAACCACCCTGTCAAGACTGCAAATAACGAGAGAAATGCCAATCATCGCAATTAACAGCAGATACCACCAAGAACCATACAAATCGTGAAAGCCCACTTGGTAGTAGAGTTTCCCGAACCAGCCATATTCCTGCTCGTAATAAACTTCTGCGGGAAGATTGATATACATTTCCTGTGGAAGGATTGTTCCGAGTATCGAGGCTAATAGGGTAATGATAATTAGCCAGACGCCAACCTTTACAGAAGAGAAAAAGTTCCAAATCTTATCGATAATGGTCTTGTTGTAGGTTTGTGAGCGACGTGCACTGCCTTCGTAACGCATATCAAGCAATTGGCTGTTTTGATCCCGTTCGTCAAGCACTTTCCCGCATGCTTCACACAAAACAGTCCCATGTGGATTGACATGGCCGCATTCACATTTTACATCTTTCATTTTAAAAAACTCCCTGTAACCCCTAAGGTTTTATTTTCTCCATGTATTCCCGAATTTTATTTTCCGTCAACTCTCCCGTGGAATATTTGACTACTTTCCCATTTTTATCAATTAGAAAGGTTGCCGGCAGGTAATCGACCCCATAGGCAGTCATGACTTCCTTGTCCTTATCAATCATAATCGGGAAATCAAGTTTGAGGCGTTCTACAAATTGGTTGACGGCCAATTCTGATTCTTGAATATCAACCGATAGGACTTGGACCCCATTATCTTTAAATTGATGGTACTGATTGTTAATATAGGGCATTTCCTTTTTGCATGGCGGACACCATGTTCCCCAAAAATTCAAGAATACTCCCTGCCCCCGGTAATCGGACAAGCGGTGTTTGTTCCCCTGCATATCAACAAGGACAAAATCGGGTGCAGCATCCCCCTCCGCCACCTTTTGTTTATGATCTTTTGCGAAGTTCGCATAAAGCGTATAAACAACGGCAGCTGCTAGAACTAACAGAATCACTGTTCTCATAATCAATCGCCGTTTTTTCATGAAAAACCCTCCCCAATTCCTTTGCTTACACAGTTAATCCAAATTATATCACTTATCACTATGGCAACATTGTTTACTCGCGATGCAAATTGTGACAGTTCTATGAATTTTTCTTAGTTCCTTCAAGTGCATGGGCCCTTAATTGTTTGATTTCATGGACTGTCAATTCTCTTGCTTCCCCGGCTTTCAATCCATTCAATGTTAAAAATGCGTATTTTTCGCGCTTAAGCTTCATGACCTCATGTCCAATCGCCCCAAACATTCTTCTAACCTGACGATTTCTTCCTTCATGAATGGTAATTTCGACAATCGCGCTCTGTTTCTTCTTATCCGCAGACAGCAATTTCACCCTTGCAGGAGCAGTTTTGCCATCCTCCAATACAATCCCCTTTTCTAGTTTCCTCAAGTTTTCCCTTAAGGGAATTCCTTTAATTTTAGCTACATATACCTTTTCAATTTCATTTCTGGGGTGCATCAGCAGATTGGAAAACTCACCGTCATTTGTAAGCAAAATCAGGCCGGAGGTATCATAGTCAAGCCTGCCAACCGGAAAAATTCTTTCCTTTATACCTGGAAAGTAATCAGTAACAACCTTCCTGCCTTTCTCGTCACTCACACTCGAAATGACACCTCTTGGCTTATAAAGAAGAAAATAAACAGGCACTTCCTTCTCCAGTGGTATTTCATTGACTTCTACCTTATCGGATGGTGAAACCTTTATTCCAAGCTCAGTAACGACCTTGCCGTTCACTTTCACCCTGCCTTGTTTAATCAGTTCTTCCGCTTTCCGCCTCGAAGCGATCCCGGCACGGGCAATGATTTTCTGCAATCTTTCCATTCTTTCACCTCAAAAATTATATCCTGATATAGGGTTCAATCCATAACAGATTCAGATTTAACAAGAAAATGATTCTACTTTCCCATCTGCATTATGACACATAATCGTCACTTTTCAAAGTTTAAGACATAGAAAAAGCAGGCTTGTTACCAAGCCTGCAATCTCAATATATTATTTTGTGCCAAATATTAGAGCTACTACTATAATAGCAACAATAATCCCGACGACATCTGCCAGCAGACCGACCTTTAGGGCATCTCCCATCTTTTTAATTCCGACTGCTCCGAAATATACGGTTAACACATAAAAAGTTGTATCAGTACTTCCCTGCAAGACTGAAGCCAGCCGGCCAATGAACGAATCCGGTCCATACACGGCGATTAAATCACTTGTCATTCCAAGCGCCGCTGTCCCGGAAATCGGTCTAATCAATAACAATGGCACAATTTCTGCAGGGACGCCGATCATCTTCATGAATGGACGAATCCAGTTCATGATTGCCTCCAATGCCCCGGAGGCACGGAAGATAGAAATCGCCACCAGCATACCTACAAGAAAGGGGATGATGGAAACAGCAATTTTAATACCCTCTTTACCGCCTTCCACAAAGCTTTCATAGGTCGGTACTTTCTTAAATGTTCCATATAAGAGGATAAAACCAATCAATAATGGAATAAAGGTAAGTGAAATTACCGAAATCAACGCCATATATCCTCATCCTTTTCGGCTTCTGCGGTAATGAAAATAGCGGTCGATAAGAACAGCCCCAAATGCCGAAAGGATTGTTGCAATAATGGTAGGAACAACAATTTCGGTAGGAGATGCTGAATTGTACGTCATTCTTATCGCAATGACAGTCGTCGGAATAATGGTAATACTGGCAGTGTTAATGGCTAAAAAGGTAACCATTGAACGAGATGCTGAGTTTTTCCCGCCGTTGAGCTTTTTTAATTCTTCCATCGCTTTTATCCCCATTGGTGTAGCCGCGTTACCTAGACCAAACATATTAGAAATCATGTTTGAAAGCATATAACCCATTGCAGGGTGGTTAGTTGGCACCTCAGGAAAAAGCCGATTTACAAGCGGACGAAATACTTTTGACAGTTTTTCGAGAAGGCCGGATTCTTCAGCAATTCGCATCATTCCAAGCCAAAAAACAAGAACACTAATTAGCCCGATGCACAAAGTAACTGCCTCCTTGGCACCGCTAAAGACAGCTTTGTTCACATCTTCCATAGTTCCATTAAACAACGCAAACACAATACCGATCACTGTCATGGCAACCCAAATATAATTAACCATATGTCTTCACACCAATTGTAGAAAGGAAAATATCCTTCATACTATCAAACAAGCCTTTCTTTTTCTTCTGAACAGATTGATAATAGATGGGGGTTTCTTTGACAGCCCGTCCATCCAAATACACAATTGCTTTCCCGACCACTTTTTCAACCTTATCCGAATTGCTCCAGCCTTTTTCAGACTTGGTCAATTTATATTGGATAGAAAATAAGTTCATTTCCTCATTTGTCACTGGATAAACAATCGATTTTTTTAAATACAAATGATTCTGATATTTTTTCGGTGTTTCGAGGTCAATTTTCCCTTTCGACAAAACCTCAGCCATATCATATTGTCTAAATCCAGACTCATACAGTGAAATATGGTCGTTCCAATCATCCGGTGCATTCAAGGTGACTGCTATTAAACTCATATCTCCATTTTGCGCGGTGCTGACAAGGGTTCGCTTTGCCCGTTTTGTATAGCCAGTCTTCCCGCCAGTAGTATACTTGTATTTTGACAGCAGCCGATTTTTATTTTTCCACACCCTGTCCCAATTTTCAGATGGATTCGGGGCGCGATGTACCTTAGTACCGGAGATTTTTTGATACGTTTTGTTTTGCATCGCATAGCGAGTTAATATCGCCATATCATAGGCTGTCGAATAATGGTTCTCATGATCATCAAGTCCATGCGGGTTGGCAAAATGTGTATTATGCATGCCAATCTCCCTTGCCTTCTGATTCATCAAATAAACAAATCCGTCCAGACTGCCGCCGACATATTCGGCAATAGCCACAGCGGAATCATTACCTGACCTTAACATGAGCCCATAAACAAGGTCCTCTAATTTAATTTTTTCGCCCGGCTTTAAATAAACCGATGACCCTTCAGCCCTGGTGGCTTGCTCGCTTACAGTTACATATCGATTCATTTTCCCCGATTCAATAGCCAGAATCGCCGTCATGATTTTGGTAATGCTGGCAATTCTCATTTTCTTATGGGCCTCTTTCTCATACAGAATACGGCCGGACTTTTGCTCGATTAACACAGCGCTTGCCGCACTTACACCAGGCGCTGCAGCTGCCCTTTGCGGTATTGTAGCAATGATTAACGAAACCATCAGGGAAAAAATAATCAGCTTCCGGATTTTTTTCATAGATAAACCTCGTCCCCCTGTTAATATATTTAAAGTTTATGCGGGACAAGGTCTGATATGACAAAAAAGAAAATGGCAACCCGCTCAGAACGGATTACCGTTTGTTATCGTTATCTGCCTGGCCAATTCTTGTCAGCTGCCTTTTCAAGTCTAGTGTTAACATCATGCCAGTTTACGAGATTCCACCAATTCTTCACATAGTCTGCCCGGTTATTTTTATATTGCAGATAGTAGGCATGCTCCCACACATCAAGAACCAATAGCGGAATGGTATCCCATTGGGTTAGCAGCATATGCCGTTCCGACTGCAAAATCTCCAAATGTTTAGCCTGGGGTGACCAAATCAGCAAGGCCCAGCCCACTCCCTCTACCTGTTTTGCTGCTTCAGTAAATTGATTTCTAAAAGCAGCAAAGCTGCCAAAATAGCGGTTAATTTCATCTTTTACCAAACCATACGGACTGCCGCCGCCATTTGGACTCATATTTTTCCAAAAGATTGAATGAAGATAATGGCCAGAGCCATGAAAGGCAAGCTCCCTTGACCAATGCTTGACAAGCGAGAAATCATTGGACTCCCGCGCACTCTTTAAATTAAGCTCCGCTTTGTTTAAGCCTTCAACATAGCCTCGATGGTGCTTGTCATGGTGCAATCTCATGATTTCTTCGGAAATATACGGCTCTAAGGCATTATAGGGATAAGGAAGTTCAGGAAGGGTGTGGCCTCCCGGCGGTACTGGTTTTTCCAACACCCAAATTGTGCCAATTTCATTTTCTCGTTTTGTATGAAAGTAATGTTCCAGCCGCGCATGGATTGATTCTGCTTTCGTTTGAAGGGTAAGCAATTCGTCATTTGATAGTTCACGATTTGTCCTTTCAATCAATTCGGTAAATTCGTCCAACTGCTCCCAAAGTTCCGATGTTTCGGCGTAATTTTCCGAGTGGAGAAACTGGCGCATTTCTTCATTCCATTTAAACAATTCATTGACATACTCCCGAAAACGGTCCATCCTATCCCCCCATTTCCAGCTATCCCCTAAATGGTATGACACAATGGTTACATTAAGAACAAAAGAAAAAGCCGCCTCCAAGGGAGACAGCTGCTGCATTCTTTTATTTTGATTGGGCCATTTTGGTCCAATAGTCTGTTTCATAATACTCCAGTTCTTCTCTGATACGTTGAAACTCTCCTTCCAAACCTTTAAGCAATTGGACGATTTGTTCAGAGACATTTCGAAAGAACTTAATCGCATTCCGACCGGTATAAGCGGAACGGCTATTTTCAAACCAGGCATCATTTTTAGGTGAGAAAAACTCTTCGATGCATTGATGAAAAATTTTATATAATGTTTTTTCGGCAGCACTTTTTGGGAAAGGCTCATTTTGCAAGATGACCTTGCAGGCTTCATAGCCTTCTTCACTATAGACAAGCAGCCTCCGCAAGTTGGAAAAAATCAATTTGTGATAGGTGGTATCTTCTTCGCTTTCGAGGCTTAAATCTGATAGTCTGGTTTCATTTAAGAACTCTTCAATGACAGCCGTGGTTTTGGCTAAAAAGCTTTTTACATCCTGAACTTGTGTTTCAACTAACGTATTCCCCATTTGTCTCCCTCCGAATTTGCAACATTATTGCGGCTGCATAATAAACTCAAGCGGCGATCTAAGCTCATACTCATTTTTTTGCTGTAGGCTTGAAATTATTTCCGGCAGCTTAGAAAAATTAATATCCCGGAAATAGGCTGCAAATTCTTGTTTAGAATTAATATATAAACGTTTGCGGGCGCGTAGACCCGGATTTTTCAACAGACAAACAAGGGCAACAATGTCTTTGAAGAGTACTTCATTCCCATCCTGGACAAAAATAGGATCCTCTTGATAGGGAGTAAACTCAGGGAAGATTTGATCAAAATATCTTACATATAAAACATGTAATGTTTTCTCCGTACCATCTTCAACAAACGTAATTTCACTTCTGTTAAAAAAATCCTCTGATGTATTAGATTTTTCTTTCTCCAATTCATACCCTTTGCATTCTTTAATCAGCAAAATAATCCAGCTCCTTATTGACATGCTCTGCCTTTCATGGATGTGTGTTTACCAATTGACAGCTTAATCTTACCATATTTTCTTGATTCTGTATGATTTATGAGTTCATTGTTTCTTGAAATTTTTCAAAAAACAAGTCTGCTTCCTCTTGTACGTATTCTTCATCAGGCTTTTCTGGAAGTGCCGGAAGTTCTTCTAAATTTTTGAGGCCAAAATAATCAAGAAACTCTTTCGTCGTACCGTATAAATAAGCCCGACCTGTTCCTTCGGCCCGTCCCACTTCTTTAATCAATGCTTTGGCCATCAGCGTGTTTAATGGCCTTTCGGTTTTGACACCGCGAATTTCCTCAATTTCAGTCCGGGTAATCGGCTGTTTATAGGCGACAATCGCCAATGTTTCTAGTGCAGCTTGAGATAAATTTGTAGTATGCGGGGAGTCAACCAGCTTTTTTAGGTAGCCGGCGTTCTCTTTTTTTGTAGCAAGCTGATAATGGCCGGCTAACTGAACAATCATAATTCCGCGATTTTCATTGTTTTGATATTCTGCTGTTAAGGAATCGATGATTTCGATTGCCTGTATCTCGTTCACTTCCATAACCTCTACAATTTGTTTAAGCGAGAGGCCTTCATCACCCGCCGCAAACAGCAAGCTTTCGAGAATGCTGCTCCAATTAATAATTGCCATAGTGATTTGCTCCTTCCGTTACAGCCTCTATAAAGATATCACTAAAATTCTCTTGTTGTTGGACATCCACTTCTTTTCTCTTCATTAATTCCAATATCGCCAAAAAGGTAACAACAATATGATCCTTTGACGGATACGGAAATAATTCATTGAAATTTGTCCGCCCTTTCAGTTGTTTTAGTTCAGTCATAATTTCCGTCATTCTTGTTTCAATGGAAATTTCTTGACGGGCGATTTTTGTCGCCATCGGCCGCTGCAGCTTTTTCCTGCGTAATAATTTTTGAAAAGCAGCTAACATATCGTAAAGGGAAACATTTAACTCCGCCTTAACCGGCTGGGCTTCCTTGGCATAATCGGACAAATCGCTTGGAGGTTTCGTAAACATTAAGCCGCGCTCTTCCTCCATTGTTTTCAAATCATGGGCTGCTTCCTTGTACTTTCGATATTCAATCAACCGCTCCACCAGTTCATCCCGAGGATCCTCTTCAAAAGCAATATCTGGGTCTGTCTCCTGATCGGTTTCTTCATGCTTAGGAAGGAGCATTTTACTCTTGATTGCCAGCAAAGTCGCGGCCATCACCAAGTACTCACTGGCAACATCAAGTTTCAAATCGTTCATTGTATGAATATATATGAAATATTGTTCTGTAATTTGGGCAACGGGTATATCATAAATATCGATTTCTAACCGATTAATCAAATGGAGCAGCAAATCCAGCGGCCCCTCAAACGCATCTATCTTAACCTGATAAGGCATTAATATTCACCAAAATTCCTATTTAAATTGACTATTAATAGTATAGTGGATTAAATTTTTGTTTCCAATAGAAATTTATTGAATCCCCTATTTTCCTGTACATCGGACAAATGCCTATAACATTGGACAAATTCAATACATATGATGGCAGAGTAAAGACAATAAACTTTTTAGGAGGTAATTTATATGTCTGATGGTGTAGCAGGTTTTGGAGGCGGATTTGCGCTAATTGTTGTATTGTTCATTTTGTTAATTATCGTTGGTGCTTCTTGGGTTTGGTAATAACCCTTAGAAGTCGATTAACATGACAAACCTGTAGATGGATAAAGACCTGCCAAAAATGGCGGGTCTTTTATTTTTTTAAATAGAGTTCTTCATAAAAAAATCAGCAAATATGTTACACTGTAGCTAAACATTACGTCAGGGGGGAATTAGTTGTACCCAAATGATTATATTCAATATTTAATCCATTTCCATGGCGATCGGGATTATTTTGAATGCCATGAAATTCTCGAAGAATATTGGAAACAAACAGAGCCCAAAAACAAAGAATCGATCTGGGTTGGACTGATTTTATTGGCCGTTTCTGCTTATCATCATCGGCGCGGCAATTTTTCCGGAGCGAAACGTACATTGGAGAAAGCAGAAAAAATATTTGAGCAAAATACCAAATCATTATCGGCCGTAGGGCTGGAATCTCACCAACTGTTTAGTTTGGTAACACAGCGATTGGAAGAAATTCAAGCTAGTATTCCTTATCGCAGCTTTTCTTTACCAATCAGTGATCCTTTGTTATTGAAACAATGCTCCGATATATGTGAAGAACAGGGGATTGTATGGGGAAATGAAAGTGATTTATCCAACAATGGACTTGTGCATCGCCATAAACTAAGGGACCGCTCCAGTGTAATTGAAGAGAGAAACAAAGCAATAGCAACAAAAAAGGCAGCGAATAATTAATTTTTATTCGCTGCCTTTTGGTATTGGTTAACAAACATCACATTTTTCGATAAATGCTGCTGTATGTTCATTAGAGATAATGTTCTTATCCGGAAACATTTCCTTAAGGGCCTTTACCATCTTTTTTCCTACTCCTTGGAAACGGTGTGAGGGATTGACGGAAATATGCTGCACTTCAAAAGTATTCCGGTCCTGATGATAAATGACACCAATTAGGCCGATAATGTCTTCTTCTTTCCATAGAAACAGCTGCCAGCTTTGGTCTGCTTCATAATCCTTCATCGTTTGCTGCAATTTTTTTAAATCCTTTTCTGTTGGCATAAACGACATTAAGCCCATGGCAATCTTTTCGAATGTTTTCTTATAACGAATTAACATACAGATCCCTCATTATATAAATGTAAACTCGCCGACTGGCAAGTCCGTAAGGACGGTTCAACAGGCGTAGTTGAATTTATGCGTGCGAAGCTTAGCTAAATAAACCGATAAAGCAGTTTAACGTTAGTATATTTTTTCTTGTAAATATGTAATTATTATATGTAGGTGAAAAATTCTTGTTCACTAGACAATCATACCGAATAAAATGACAATCAGCAATGCTAAATGTTTTCATCGTCCTGGCGCAATAAACATCCAGTAAATGATTCCCCAAATAATAGCCATCCCGATCAGCACACCAAATAAAATCCAATTGCTCTTCCCCATGTATATCCCCCATATAAAATGCTTGCTTGTCCTACATTCTACACCAAAATATAAAATTAATCCATGTTCGATTTATTCCTCTGTTATCCGACATTTCCCAATCTACGAAACTTCTAAATGGTTTTTTTCGTTAATATTAATGGAATCGGTTAATATATATAAGAGCATTAATTTTTTTATACAAAATATTAGGAGGCAAACATGAAGAGGATATTGATTTTATTAATGGCTGTGCTTTTATTTGTGGCCCCAGCCCGCAGTTTTGCGGATATGGCCGAGGGCGATATGATAGTAACGTTGGGGGAAAACCTAACCGCGGAACAAAAAAACAACCTCCTGTCAGAGATGGGTGCACCAAAGGATGTCCAGATTGTCACCGTTTCAAATCAAGAAGAACATCAATACTTGGGAAAATATGTGGCGAAATCGTTGATTGGAACTAAAGCGATCTCCTCATCAGCGATAACTGCTGGTGCAAAAGGTTCGGGAATCACCGTCAAAACAAAAAATATCAATTGGGTAACCGATGAAATGTATGTAAATGCCTTGATTACAGCTGGGGTGAAGGATGCAGATATTTATGTAACTGCCCCAATCGCAGTTTCCGGTACGGCAGCCTTGACGGGGATTATTAAGGCATACGAAATTTCAGCAGATAAAACGATTCCAGAAGAGGTAAAACAGGCAGCCAATCAGGAGATGGTTGAAACAGCGAAGCTTGGCGATTCGATTGGTGCAGATAATGCGGCAGCATTAATCGCCAAGGTGAAAGAGGAAATTGCCAAGAACAAACCAAAAAACGATGAAGAGCTGAGGAGAATTATCGAAGAGAAGGCAAAAGAATTAAATGTTCAGCTGAGCGAAGAGGAAATACAACGGCTGATTGACTTATTTAATAAGTTAAAGGGCTTGGACATTGACTGGAATCAAGTCAGTGACCAATTAAACAAGGCCAAGGACCGCATTTCCAAATTCCTGTCATCAGAAGAAGGGCAAGGATTCTTGGAAAAAGTCAAGCAATTCTTCATTTGGCTAATAGATACAATAAAGGCGATGTTCTCATAAAGGAAAAAGCTGCCGCAATTGATGCGGCAGCTTATTTTAACGGCAGGTCGAACCTTACCAAATCTTCATATGTTTCCCGTTTGACAACAAGGATGGATGTTCCGTTTTCAACAAAGACAACAGCTGGGCGCGGCAAGCGATTGTAATTGTTTGCCATCGAATATCCATAGGCACCGGTGCAGAACACTGCCAGAATATCATCTTCCCCTGTTTCCGGCAATGGCAGATCCCAAATCAACATATCCCCGGATTCACAGCATTTGCCGGCAATTGATACTGTTTCTTTTGTCTGAGCGAGCGGCCGGTTGGCCAAAACCGCTTCATATTTGGCTTGGTACAGTGCTGGCCGGATGTTATCGCTCATTCCGCCATCAACCGCCAAATACTTGCGCACACCGGGAACCTCTTTGGAGGAACCAGGTTTGTATAGGGTAATCCCAGCATCGCCGACAAGTGATCGGCCTGGTTCAATCCAAATTTCCGGCATTGCCATTTCCTGCTGCTGGGTCAAGTTTTTAACCTCTTTAATAATTTCACGAACATATTGTGATGGAGAAATTGGCTCATCCTCTTTTGTGTAGCGAATGCCAAATCCACCGCCCAAATTCAACACAGTTGCTTCAAAGTCTATATTTTTCTTCCATTCTGCCAGCTTCTCAACAATTTTTTGAGCTGCAAGCAGAAACCCTGTTGTTTCAAAAATTTGCGAACCAATATGGCAATGAAGCCCCAGTACTTGGAAAAATTCAAAGGACAGCACATCTACTAATGCTTGTTCTGCCTGGCCATTTTGCAAATCAAAGCCAAATTTCGAATCCTCTTGACCTGTTAAGATATAATCATGGGTATGGGCCTCAATTCCAGGTGTAACCCTCAGCAGGATATTCGCCTTTACCTTTTTTTCAATACAAATTGTTTTTAATAGATCAATTTCGTAAAAATTATCAATTACAATACAGCCGATTTGATGCTGTAGTGCCATTTCCAATTCTTCTCTGCTTTTATTGTTCCCATGAAAATGAATTCTTTCTGATGGAAAACCGGCTTGTATAGCCGTATATAATTCACCGCCTGAAACAACATCAAGGGATAATCCTTCTTCTTCAGCAAGTTGGACCATGGCTACAGTGGAAAATGCTTTACTCGCGTATGCTACCTGCGCCTTGACATTTTCCTCCTGGAATGCTTGCTTAAAGCCTCTTGCCCTCTCTCGTATCAGTGCCACGTCGTAAACATACAAGGGTGTTCCATATTCCTTTGCTAAACTGACAGCATCAACACCGCCAATTTCCAAATGCCCAACTTTATTTACTCCTGTTGTCCCGTAAAAATACATTCCTTTCCCTCTCTCCGTAACGACTCACTACAGTTTATGTAGACAATCAAAAAAATAATAAACAAATAGACAGAATCCGCAAAAGAAACTGCCTATTTTGACTTTCGAAATTCTTAATTTAATTAAAATTACTGTAGCACACCTATCATTATTGTGCAATTTTTTTTGATAAGCAGCTTGTTCTACATCAGCAGCCGCACTTTTAATTAGGTGGCTGCCGGTAGCGGTTTCTCGGGTGAACAATGCTCGGTCTGAGGAAGGACCCCGGAACGGCACGGCGAATAACAATTTGCAAAAATCCTTTTGGCTCGAACGGAAGAAATGGCCACAAATAAGGTGTATTGAGTGCACGCATCCGAACAAGGAAGATAAACAGAACCGTGGTTCCGATTATAAACCCAGGCGCGTGGAAAAATGCCACCAAGAGCATTAACCCCATTCGGGCAATTTTATTGGCAACACTAAGCTCATAACTTGGGGTGGTAAAGGTGCCTATCCCGGCCACCGCGACATAAAGAATGACCTCGGGAACAAACAGGCCAACGTCAATCGCAATCTGCCCAATCAACACTGCAGCAATTAAACCCATTGCTGTTGACAGCGGTGTCGGGGTATGAATCGCGGCCATCCGTAAAAACTCAAGCCCAAAATCTGCCAAAAACAACTGAACAATCAGTGGAATATTTGTTTCCTTGTTAGGACCGATAAACTCCAGCTTAGCTGGAAGCAGCGATGGCTCAAGGACCATCAACAGCCAAAATGGCAATAAGAAGATCGAGGCGAACACACCCAAAAAACGGGTCCAGCGGACAAAAGTCCCCATCGCAGGCGCTTCACGGAACTCCTCCGCATGCTGAACATGATGAAAATATGTAGTTGGTGTAATAATAACACTTGGTGAGGTGTCACAAAAAATCACGACATGCCCCTCTAATATATGGGCTGCTGCAACATCTGCCCGTTCCGTATATCTCACAATTGGGAATGGATTCCATCCTTGCTTGACAATAAATTCTTCAAGCGTTTTATCCGCCATCGGGATTCCATCCGTATTAATGGCTCTTAATTCTTTACGAAGAATATTGAGCAAATCTGGGTCGGCAACATCCTGTAAATAGCCGAGGGACACATCTGTTTTGGAGCGTTTTCCTACTTTGAGCATTTCAAAACGGAGCCGCTCGTCCCGAATCCTCCTTCTTGTTAACGCAGTGTTTAAGATAATATTTTCAACATATCCATCGCGCGATCCTCTGACAACCTTTTCCGTATCCGGCTCCTGCGGGCCCCGTCCAGGATAGCTCCGCACATCAATAACGAATGCAGTACTTTCCCCCTCCACGACAATCGCGATTAAGCCGGAAAGTACCTGTTCCACCACTTTGTCGAGGGTTTCTACCTTTTCAACGGATTGATTCACCAGCTTATTTTCAAGGATTTTAAATAAATCGGTCGATAATTTCTCTTTATTATTGATTCCAACTAACTCTTTCATTAGTTGAATAATATACATCGTATCGCACAAGCCATTTACATAATATATATGAACTTCCTTTTTTAATATGGATAATTTACGAATACCGAAATCAAAACTTATCCCGAGACCAACACGCTGCTTCATATAATTTTCAGTTTCATGCACTGATTCCGGGATCGGCCATTGCTGCACCGGTTTCTCAGTCAAAATAACCACTCCTTTCAAGGATAAGTTCTACTGCTTTCTCCGTAATCGGTGACCCATGTTCACAGGAATCTCTTCTAGACATCTTGCCAACATCCCCAATTCCTACAACGATTGGAACGTTTAATTGATCCAGACAGTAGACAGTATCTCCATTTATTCTGCCAATTTCCAATTCAGCTATACCATATTTATCTACACCAAAAGGCGTAATCTCCCCTTCACGGTCAATGCTGACATCAACTTTCGTCCATTCTGCATTTCTTGTTTTTGCTGCTACTGCCACAATACCGAGGACATTAATCTCTTCATGCGATGCCACATATTTAAGAGCTTGTTCACCGGCACCTTCCCCAATAATGCCGCTATCATCAAACATTACCAAAACGGGGTCATATGGCGCCTCTTTTATTAAGGTAACGAGCTCGGGTCCGGATAATTTGGATGGATTACCCTTGGAAGCAGATATACACCGGCCGCCTACTCTTTTGGCTACCTGCTCTAATACCCTTTTTGTGTATTCATCACCATCAGTAACTAAAATGACATCTCTAAGAGTGTTCATATGGTCATGTTCCTTTCAAGGGGGATTCAATGATGAATGAAAAACATCCATTGAAAAATCGAACCGAATATCTTACCCAGCACCATGGCCATAATTAAAATGACAATTTTACCATCTAAGTTAATTCGTTTCGCTAAAATTGGAAAGACATTCAATGCTTCTGTGAGGCCTGCGGCCAGCATGCCAACGAATACACCACCGGTCAATCCAAGCGGGATTAAAAAATATGCGGAAATCCCGAGCTCAGGATCCCTCAGACTTGCCCAAACCCCTGTTAATGCCCCAATGACGACTCCCCATTCGTATTGATGAATCATCTTCATCGTTTTCGACAACTGTGTCAATCTGGGGATCACACCGAGGACTGTCAGAAATGCAACAAATCCCGAACCAACTGCCAATCCGCTTGCCAAACCTAGAAAAATAACGGCCAAAATTTTAATCGTCATGAACACGCTTCATACTTTCTTTATTTTCATGTAAAATTACGTAGTTATCTAAATCCATTTGATAATTAAACATCTCAACCTCAAGCGGACTTGGCTCATCATTAATTCGCTTTTTAAATACATGATTAAAAAATAAGATCATTCCAAGACCCAGACCAATGGAGTAAGGGATTTGAAACAATAACGGCTTGGCATCATGTTTACCTGTGATGATTGTGTATATTTTTTCTTGGACACTTCTCATACTGACATCATCATGAAAATTCATCAGGGTCATAGCTGAACCGAAAAAGAGCAGGAACCATATTAAAAGAAAAAAAGGAATCGAAACTCCCTTTTTCTTTGTTACTACTTCAATAATGGTTTGTGCCGGACCAATAGTTTGCACCTCAATTTCATTAAAGTCTTTCGTGATCAAGCGAATGACCTTCATGATATCAATGATAACAATATTTCCGTCTCTCTCAGCTAATTGGTGGATCTTCAAGGTTTCCAAGTAAGGGAGAATGGATTCCGGCGCAATAATTTGTGCGGCATCCTTTAATAATACGATTCCGTTTGGCGGGGCTTGAACACGATTCCTCATGCGAATGTATATCGTCATTTCCAAAACATCCACTTCCCACACAAAGTTTTCACGTATATCTAGTATGGGTAAAACGTGTGTTTTTATGAAAAAATTTAACAAAGAAAAAGGACCAAATGGATTAGAGATCCATTCGATCCTTCATTTGCTGCAGTATCTTTTTCTCTAGCCTTGAGACTTGAACTTGTGAAATACCAAGCCGGACGGCTACTTCAGATTGGGTTTGATCCTTATAATACCGCAAATAAACAATCAGCCTCTCCCGCTCATCCAACTCGCGGATGGCTTCTTTTAAGGCAATTTTATCGAACCATTTTCCATCATTGCCGTCATCAATTTGATCTAAAAGGGTAATAGGGTCGCCATCATTTTCATAAACAGTTTCATGAATCGATGACGGTGTCCGACTAGCCTCTTGGGCGAGAATGACATCCTCAGGCGAAAGCTCCAGATACTCGGAAATTTCGTTGACAGTTGGGATTCTTCCCAGTGTTTTGGATAATTCATCCTTGGCTTTGCGGATTTTGTTTCCCATTTCTTTCAATGACCGGCTCACCTTTACCGTTCCATCATCACGAATAAATCGTTGGATTTCCCCGATAATCATCGGAACAGCATAGGTGGAAAATTTCACATCATAGGAAAGGTCAAACTTATCAACTGATTTTAACAGACCAATACAACCAATTTGAAATAAATCATCAGGGTCGTATCCTCTGTTCAGAAACCTTTGTACAACAGACCAGACGAGCCGCATATTTTTTTCAACGATCGAATCCCTTGCTTCCTGGTCTCCTGCTTGGCTTCTTTGGATAAGCTCTTTGACTTCGTGATCCTTTAGAAACGTCTGATTTTTGTCGTTCTTGACCTCCACATCCATTGGCAAGTCTCCTTAATTGCAAAGCATTTTGCTGGATTTTAAATGCTTTCGTAGTCTGACCTCGGTTCCGCTGCCAGGTTGTGTGAGAACCTCTACCTCATCCATAAAGTTTTCCATGATAGTGAAACCCATTCCGGATCTCTCTAGTTCCGGCTTTGTTGTAAATAATGGCTGACGAGCTTCCTCCACATCAATAATTCCGATTCCTCGATCTTGGATTGATAAATCTATGACATTGTCCTCAATGGCTACCGATATATACACAATCCCATTTGCATCGTTATCATAACCGTGAATAATGGCGTTGGTTACGGCTTCCGAAACAACCGTTTTGATTTCTGTCAGCTCATCCATTGTCGGATCCAGCTGGGCAATAAAAGCGGCAACGGTTACACGGGCAAACGATTCATTCTGACTTAATGCACGAAATTGAAGACTCATTTCATTCTTCATCTTAGGCAACCCCCAATCTTTGCAACGCAAATTCTTCATTCGGTTCCATTTTAATAATCTTAAATAAACCGGACATATCGAATAACCTTTGCACTGCCGGGGAAATTGCACAAACGACCATTTCGCCGTGTACCTGCTTAATCTGCTTGTATCTTCCTAGAATAACGCCTAGCCCAGAGCTGTCCATAAAAGAGAGGCCTTCCAGATTCAAGACAATATGACGAATTTCATTTTCTTCTATTAGTGCAGTAGCTTTTTCACGCAATTCATCCGCTGTGTGGTGATCCAATTCACCGCTTAAACGAATGCATAATACGTCATGCTTTGTTTCAAATTCAATGTTAAGACTCACTATCTCCGTCCTCCTTAATCTGGTATAGTGAGTCAATTCGCCTCAACTCAGTTAATCTCCTTCTCTGGAAACAAAACTAGTTGTTTTTCGCTAAAAGTAGTGAAACTGCTCTAGTATTCGACAAATCGAAAAGCGGAAGCGCCTTGACCAGGGGCGACAAGCATAAGACGAGCCGGCTGGAAGGCTGCTTTTTAGCCCTCTTGACGGATTGGCTTATGACCCCGACCCTTAGGCGCTCCTCCTAAAAGCTATCGCTTTTAGTCGTGCGATGCTTATGCTGCCGAAGCTTTCCTTTTGAAGCTAGACAATCATTTCCCCGCTTTCGTAAACATACCGAATGAACGTTTATAAAGTGTCCACCAGCCCGCTTCTTTGATATCCTTGCTGGCAACCAGCGGACTTTCGAGAAGTACATTTCCGTTCTTAATCAATTTAATCGTTCCAACCTGATCGCCTTTTTTGATTGGGGCTTTCAGATTCTTCTTAAGAGAGATCTTTTGTTCAACATCAGAAACTTTTTCACCCTTTTTAGTCAACAGAGACAGCGGCTCGCTCGTTAGGGCCGTTACTCTTTTATCTTGGCCCTTGCTCACTTTCGCCTCACCAATTGCCTGGTTTCGTTTTAACATTGGATGGGTCTGATATTGGGCGAAAGCATAATTAAGCATTTTCGTCACTTGGGCATTGCGTTCCTTGGATGTTGGTGCACCAAAAACTACAGCAATCACGCGCATACCATCTTTTTGTGCTGTTGCTGTTAGGCAATATTTTGCCTCAGCCGTGAAGCCTGTTTTTAATCCGTCAACTCCTGGATAAAAACGAACTAATTTATTCGTGTTCACCAGCCAGAATTTTTTATCCGTATTTTCACGGAGGTAAGATTCATACATGCCGGTAAACTTCGTAATGTCTTCATATTTTAAGAGTTCTTTTGCCATAATCGCCATATCATGTGCGGAGCTATAGTGACCGCTTTCAGGCAATCCAGTTGGGTTTTTAAAAACCGTATTTTTCAAGCCAAGTTCTTTTACTTTTGCGTTCATCATGTCGATAAAGGCTTCCTCTGAACCTGCGAGATGTTCAGCCATCGCAACAGAAGCATCATTACCCGAACCAATGGCAATCCCCTGCATCATTTCCTTGGCGGTCATTTCTTCACCAGGTTCAAGGAAGATTTGCGAACCGCCCATGGAGGCTGCATGTTCACTAGTGCGGATTTTTGTATCCCAGTTTAGTTTCCCTTCATCTATAGCTTCCATGATTAGCAGCATGGTCATTACTTTGGTCATACTCGCTGGCGGTAGTTTTTCCTGGCTGTTTTTCTCATAGAGCACTTTTCCTGTATCTCTTTCAATTAAAACTGCGGATCGGACATCGGTGACAATCTCGGCAGTTTTGTTTTCTTCTTTCTTTTTCTCTTCGGCAGCCAAAACAGAAGGCGCACCGAAACTTGTAAATAATAATAATGTCACAATTAAATAAGCTATTCTTTTCACTCGCATAACCCTCCATTCTTTATAGCCACATTTTTTCCAAATTTAATAACTTTATACAAATATTACCTGTAAAACAAAATAAAAAATGGTGTCAGGGGACCATGTGAAAATTTCACAGGGTGCCTGACACCAACTTTAACTTAAAATTTATTCAGTTATTTCCTCGTGAATAAGAATTGGCGCTTCAATCTTGGATGCTGAGATTTTAATATTTTCATACAGCTTTGCTTTTACTTCGTTGACATCTTCGAAGTTGCTGTAGATGGTGACGAGAGAATCGCCTTTTTTCACCTTGTCGCCAATTTTCTTTCTTAATACAAGGCCTACAGCCAAATCAATCACTGATTCTTTAGTTGCTCTACCAGCACCAAGCAGCATGGCAGCCGTTCCTACTTCATCAGCGATGATTTCAGCTACAAAGCCATCTTCTTTTGCTTCCAATTCAAAGGTGAATTTTGCCTGTGGCAGCTTGGACGGATCATCCACAACCGAAGCATCACCGCCTTGAGAGCTTAAGAAAACCTTCAACTTTTCAAGGGCTGAGCCATCTTTAATGGCCTGTTCAAGTATAGCGCGTGCTTCTTTAAGCGAGCCTGCCTTCTGTGCCAAGAATACCATGTGACTGCCAAGCGTCAAACAAAGCTCGGTTAAATCTTCAGGACCTTCCCCTTTTAACGTATCTATTGCTTCCTTTACCTCTAAGGCATTTCCGATTGCAAATCCTAGCGGCTGGCTCATATCCGAAATAACAGCCATTGTCCGGCGGCCAACATTGTTGCCGATACGAACCATCGCATGGGCCAATTCACGTGAATCCTCCAGTGTTTTCATAAAAGCGCCAGCGCCTGTTTTTACATCAAGTACGATAGCATCAGCACCCGCAGCAATTTTTTTACTCATGATGGAGCTGGCAATTAACGGAATGCTTTCAACCGTTCCGGTGACATCACGCAAGGAATAAAGCTTTTTATCGGCTGGAGTCAAATTACCGCTCTGACCAATTACGGCAATTTTATTTTTATTTACGAGCTCAATAAATTCATTATTATCAATTTCAACGTGGAAGCCAGCAACCGATTCCAATTTATCAATTGTTCCTCCGGTATGACCGAGGCCTCGGCCAGACATTTTCGCGACAGGGACCCCTGCCGCAGCAACAAGCGGTCCCAGGACGAGTGTAGTTGTATCACCGACACCGCCAGTTGAATGCTTATCAACTTTAATCCCTTCAATTTGTGATAAATTAATTTGATCGCCGGATTCCACCATCGCCATCGTAATGTCGGCCCGTTCTTTTTCGGTCATGCCACGAAAAACAACCGCCATCGTAAATGCACTTACCTGATAATCCGGAATCGAACCTTCCGTATACCCTTTAATAATGTAGTTAATTTCTTCTGTTGTTAGTTCATGTCCATCACGTTTTTTCTCAATTAAATCGACCATTCTCATGTTTATTCACCACTTTATCATCACAATTTTCGATTACGCAAGCTCTTGACAATTTCTTTTACATAGAGAAGGAAATTGGCTTTTACCTTTTCGGTTGTTTCCATCACTTCATCATGGGTTAATGGCTGATCCAGAATTCCTGCAGCCATATTAGAAATACAGGAAATCCCAAGGACCTTCATTCCGCTATGGCGGGCGACGATGACCTCCGGCACCGTTGACATCCCGACGGCATCACCACCAAGACCACGAATCATCCGGATTTCAGCCGGTGTTTCATAAACCGGTCCAGGATTGCCAAAATAAATGCCTTCTTTCACATCAATATTTAAGCTGGAAGCTATTGTCTTGGCCAACGTACGCAATTCCCTTGTATACGCTTCAGACATGTCCGGAAAACGAACTCCCAGTTTGGAATCATTTGGACCAATCAGCGGATTGGTTCCCATATTATTGATATGATCTGTAATAATCATTAAATCCCCAGGCTCGAAACTTTCATTTACCCCGCCAGCAGCATTTGTAACAATTAAAATCTCAACACCGAGTTCCTTCATAACACGAACGGGGAACGTAACTTTTTCCATTGAATAGCCTTCATAGAAATGGAAACGGCCTTGCATCGCGACAACTTCTACACCATTCAACAAGCCAAAAACCAACTGTCCGGCATGACCTTCAACAGTCGAAATTGGAAAATCCGGAATCTCGTTGTAAGGTATTTTTACCGGGTTTTCGATTTCATCCGCCAGTACTCCAAGGCCAGAGCCTAGAATAAGGCCAATTTTCGGTGTATTATTATATTTCCCTTTCAAAAACTGTGCACCATTTTGGATTTTTTCAAGATTCATAATCCCGCCCCCTTTATTCAATTTCCGATAAAAAGCTTTTGCCGTAGTTCGGCATTTTCACTTTAAAATTGTCGGCAACAGTTGCCCCAATATCAGCAAAGGTTTCTCTTAATGAAAGTTCATGGCCATCTGTGATGCGCTTCGAGTAAACAAGTAATGGAACATATTCTCGTGTATGGTCAGTACCCGGTGCAACAGGGTCATTACCGTGGTCGGCCGTGATAATTAACAGGTCGTCTTCCGTCATTTTCTCAAATACTTCAGGAAGTCTTCCATCATATTCTTCCAATGCTTTCTCGTATCCTTCCGGGTCGCGGCGATGTCCGTACATGGCATCAAAGTCAACCAAGTTCAAGAAACTTATTCCTGTAAAGTCCATGTCAAAGGTTTCAACCAATTTATCCATGCCATCCATATTGGAGATAGTTCTTAATGATTTCGTCACACCTTCACCGTCATAAATATCGGAAATTTTCCCGATGGCAATCACATCAAACCCTGCATCTTTCAATTCGCTCATAACTGTTCGATCAAATGGCTTTAATGCATAGTCATGTCGATTTGGCGTTCGTTTGAAGTTACCCGGTTCTCCAACAAATGGACGGGCAATCACCCTGCCGACCATATATTTCTCGTCAAGTGTCAATTCGCGGGCAATCTTACAAATCTCATACAACTCTTCAAGTGGTACGATTTCCTCATGGGCAGCGATTTGCAGCACTGAATCTGCAGACGTATAAACAATTAACGCCCCTGTTTTCATATGTTCTTCGCCAAGTTCATCAAGGATTTCGGTGCCGCTGGCCGGTTTGTTGCCGATAATTTTTCGGCCTGTCCGCTGTTCTAATTCAGTAAGAAGTTCATCCGGGAACCCTTCAGGAAATACGCGGAATGGAGTTTGAATATTTAACCCCATGATTTCCCAGTGGCCTGTCATCGTATCTTTCCCGTTGGATGCCTCCATCATTTTCGTATAATATGCAAGTGGTTTTTCAGCCTTATCAATGCCCTTTAGTTGGCGAATATTGCTTAAGCCCAATTTGCCCATGTTCGGCATGTTTAAGCCGTTCATATGTTCCGCTATATGACCGAGCGTATCCGCACCTTTATCGCCAAATCTTTCCGCATCAGGGGCCTCACCAATACCTACCGAGTCCATAACAATAATAAAAATGCGTTTATATGTATTTGAAGCCATTCTATGATTCCTCCTTCAAAAATTGATACCGTTTTCATTCGTTAATAGAAAAATCACACAACCATATGTTGCCCTTTTAGAAATAGATTAAACTCAGGATGCAACTTGCGTAAAGTCAGAAGTCTGACATCTATATTTTACTATATAACTGTAAAAATACAAGAAAAAAGCCGCCTATTTTAAGGCAGCTTTTGACAATTACGTGAATTATTCTGATAATCTATCAATCTATCAGGGACGTGGATGAAATTTATTGTAAACATCTTTTAATCGAAGTTTTGTGACATTGGCATAAATTTGTGTGGTAGAGATATCCGCATGACCGAGCATTTCCTGAACCGCCCGAAGGTCGGCGCCATTTTCCAGTAAATGGACTGCAAACGAGTGGCGCAGCGTATGAGGCGTCAAGTCATTGTCAATCCCCGCTTCGAGCGCAAGTTTCTTTAAGATTTTCCAGAATCCCTGCCGTGTCAATCGTTTCCCCTGGTGATTTAGAAATAAACCTTGTTCTTGATGGTTTTTCGTCTGGAACAGCGGCCTGCTCTCCGTCAAATAACGCCTTAGTGCTTGCGATGCTGTTTGACCTATCGGAATGATTCGCTCCTTTTTGGCCTTACCGGTGCAGCGGACAAAGCCCATGTCCAAATGGATATCGTCAATGTCGATTCCGATAAGTTCACTGACGCGAATGCCCGTTGCGTAAAGCAATTCAAGCATCGCTTTATCCCTTATCCCGTAATGGTCAATTATTTGCGGCGTGTCCAATAACCTTTCGACTTCCGTCAGGGTTAATACCTTTGGCAGCGCCCGTTCCATTCGTGGTGTCTCCAGTTGAACAGATGGGTCATGGTCTGCACCTTTCGTTCTTAACAAAAATTGATGGAATGCCCGCAGTGATGCAATATGTCTTGCAACGGTCTTGGGTGATTTTCCATTATCCTTTAAATGATTTAAAAATTGGACGATATGAACACGCTGGACCTCATTCCACGTTTGTTTGGATTCTATCGATTTCAGGAAATGAAGATACCCCTTTAAATCCCGTTCATACGAAAGAATTGTATTTTGGGCTTTTTCTTGTTCTACCCGTAAATAGTGGATAAATCCATTTATTTGTTCTTCCATTGTTTACTCCCCATTTAAATAAAAAAATATCACCCGATCCAACAAGGAAGAGTCCTTTTCATCCAGGCCGTTTGAAACCTTCACAGCCGATCCTTGCGGTTCATCATAGCGATGGTAGTTTTGATATTCCTCTGATACCCACATGATACCATAATAAAAAAGAATCGTGCATCCGGTGAAAATGATAAAAACCTTTAAGGTTTGCCAGATTAATTTTAAAAAAGAGAACATATTACATCCCCCTGCTACCTTTCTATTAATAAAAGGTATGCCAAAATGGACAAGTTTTATACCTTATTCATGCTAATTCGGGGGGTTTTGTTTCATTTTTTAAAAAAGAAAAGCCCTTTTTCACGAAAAGGACTGACCTGTCATTATTCTTCCGTTTTTCCTTTATCCTGGCAACGGTGGCAAATGCCATGAAAGGTAAGGCGGTGATCTTTTATTTTAAAATTCCACTTTTTCTCAACTATAGC
The DNA here is from genome assembly GCF_055381825.1 of Neobacillus sp. B24. Lineage (NCBI taxonomy): Bacteria > Bacillati > Bacillota > Bacilli > Caryophanales > Bacillaceae > Neobacillus > Neobacillus sp. B24. The sequence goes on from NZ_AP035777.1 coordinate 3,922,791, forward strand.
TTCGACATCCTCTAGTAAATCCTCCTGAATTTCACTAACGGCACCGCATTCTATGCAAACAAGATGATGGTGAAAATGGGCTGCCCCTTCCTGTCTAAGGTCGTAGCGAGATACCCCGTCACCAAAATTTATTTTATCGACAATTTTTAATTCCGTTAATAATTCCAAGGTCCGGTACACAGTGGCCAAACCAATTTCAGGCGATTTTTCTTTTACTAGGAGGTACACATCTTCGGCACTCAAATGATCCTCTTCATTCTCCAGCAAGACTCTGACGGTCGCTTCTCGCTGAGGCGTCAATTTATAGCTGGCTGAATGCAATTGTTTCTTTATTCTCTCGATTCTAGTCTCCATCCTGAAGTCCCTCCCTCGCCTCTCTGTTAATTCTCATTATAACAGATGACAAAAGAGAGTCAAAATAAAATTATTATAAATAACAATCTATAATTTATATTATATAATAATTACTATAATCAAGGTGTTCCAAGAATAGCTTTCATCAGCACTGGCGACAGGTACGCTTCAATGCCCGATGCCACCGAAATAAAGATGATAGCGGCAATCAAGGCAAAAATGTATCCCTTAAATAGAGGAACCATCGGCTGGGCATATGTTTTCATAAACTGCTTTTTGATCATTCTAATTGAAAAAATAACCGACAATGCAGCCATAATGATGAAAACGGGAATGATAATCAAGTTCTGCGGTAAGACGGAAGCTATCGCCAGCGAAAATCCCTTCCAACCCATTTGACTGACAAGAAATCCGACCGTAAACCCTACAACCATTCCTTTTAAAAATAGGAGAATAAGAATCACCGGGAGGCCGATAATCGAGATTCCAAGGATCCATATTAACCCAATGAATTTGCTATTATGGAAAAAGCTCTGTAAGAATAAATCCTTGTTTTCCGCTGCTTTTTCAACTGAAATTTGTCCAAAAAATTGCGATAAATAGTAGAATAAATCTTCTTTTTGGGTAAAACTCATGCTGTTAACAACGATCGCCCCAAAAATAACTCCCATAAAAAATAGCACGATAATAAATAAGAAAATTGAGGAATGCTCACGGAAATAACTGGCGGCATTGGACTGGTACAAACGTTTTTTCATTTGGCGGTTCCTCCTGTTTTTGCAATGGTTACTACATTCTATGCCGTTCTAGTATTTCTATGAATAATTTTTGATAGATTTAGAGTGGAGGTTTTGCTGCAGATTTTGTGGTTCGCGGATATATGCCTGTTTTTCGCAGATATATTTAATTTTTCGCGGATAAAATGATTTTTTCGCGGATATGTTGTTGTGTTTCGCGGATATGTAGTGAATATCCGCAGATATTTTCTGACAGGGTCTCATTTGGATAGCAAAAAACCCGACAATCCACATTGAATGTCGGGTTTTATCCTATTGATCGGCAATTTTTCCGTATTTTCCACCGCCGCCGGCAGACAAATGGACTTTTCCTTCTCGTGCCTGCATGATAAGTGCTGCTATTTTTTCCGGGACAACCTCTTTCAAGGCTGCAAACGGTACCTCGTGCAATATTGCCATTTCACTGCCAAAGTGATCAACCAATTTCCCCAGTAACCGTGGTCCAAGGCCGGGGATAAATTCCAGCGGCACTTGATGAACATAAGGAGGCCGGTCAGGGCGGCCACTATCCGTGGTTTTCAGTTCGAGAATCCGGTCGGCCACTCCTTTAATGATTTTAGGATGGCCGCACAGACTGCAGAGTTGATCGTTCTCGTTCGTCTGATTGGAACACTTGGCACAAACCGTTTTGTGATATTTTCCGAGCAGCGGGTCGAGGCCATAATTGGCAATGATTTTTCTGCCATCTTCCCCTTTTAGCGCTTTGTGCAATTCCTTGAAAGTTGGCTCCTGCATCGCCACCACCTGATATTCGCGAGCGATTTTGGCCAGCGAATGGGCATCAGAGTTGGTGACAAAAGTGTAATTATGCAGTTCTCCCAATTGATCGGCCATCTCTGTGTCAGAACTTAGGCCAAGTTCTATTCCGTCAATCAGATTCGGGTCAAGAACTTCTGAAAGCGACTTATTTACCCCTTTTCCATACAGGCTTTTAAATGGGGTAAACACATGTGCCGGGATAAAAATGCCTCCTAATTCTTTCACTTTTTTTTGCAATACTAAACCAGTAATATAGACTCGCTGCGAACTCAGCTGAATATTTTTCAGATGGGCCGAGAGCCAATTCGAAAACTCTCGCATGATGGCAAGAGTCGGAAAGTAACATAGCAGGTGGATGGGGCCGTTACATTGTTCATCGTAAATTTCTAACTCCGACCCGGGAATGACAGTTAAATCACCAAATACCAGTCCGCCGTCTTCGTGCTCGTAAATTTCCCCGCTTTGAATCAGACTCTCCATTTCCAAGATTACTTCTGGCGAATGGCTGTCAATGATCCCGACCATATTAAGTCCTTTTTCATGACGGGCATGCTCAATGATATTGGTAAATGTCAGTGACTTAGCACCTGTAATCTTGACAGGCTTGCCGGTCCAAGTCCGGCCGATATGAATATGTAAATCGACATAGTAGCGATTCATTATTTTTTCAACGCCTCTTGAAGTTGTAGGTACTGAACAGCGTAAATGGTTTTGGCATCATAAATTCTCTGGTCTTTAATATATTGCAGTGCTTCTTCTAGTGTTAACTCTTCCAAATTAACGAATTCATCCTCATCCAGAGCAGCGGAATTTTCCTTTACCGTTAAACCTTTTGCCAAAAACACGTGGACAATTTCATCGGCAAAGCCCGGTGAGGTATAAAAAGAGGTCACTAGCTCAAGACTTTCACATTCGTAGCCTGTCTCTTCCTCCAGCTCGCGGCGGGCGCAACTGGCAGGTTCTTCCCCTTTTTCCAGCTTTCCGGCTGGGATTTCGACTATCGTTCGCTCCAGTGCTTTGCGGTATTGTTCGACCATGATAATTTTATTCTCGTTAGTAACAGCAATAATCGCTACCGCCCCAGGATGCTTGATAATTTCTCGTTTCGACGTTTTTCCATTTGGCAGTTCGACTTCCTGCAGGTGCAGGCTGACGATTTTTCCTGAAAAAATTTCTTCACTCTTTATTGTTTTTTCCTCAAGCTTGCTCATTTATTGGTCAACTCCTGTTCTAGTCCGGTTCATTCCCGTCATACATTTTACCATACTTTATTTGGAGGGGTATGGATGAAGGTGTATGTGCATGAAAAGGGAATCGTTCTGGTCGGCAAAGGCTGGGAAGTGCTGCAAAAACTGAAGGAATATAATCAAAAATTTGAAACAGTATCCGATTGGATGGCCAATGTTACGAAAAAATAAGACCTGCTGTTTGTAGTCTTTCCTGTTCTTGATTAAAATGATTAGAAAAGCGCAAGCGCCCTGGTCAGCGGCGTATGGCCTCCTCGAAAAAGCTAACGCTTTTCCTTCGTGCGATGCCAATGCTGAAGAAGCTTTCCTTGTGGAGCACTCCAACTGAGATAAAGGAAAACGAAGAGCCGGAGGCGATTCGATGTTGACTTATCGTAGGGCGGAGAGCGAAGGACACTAGCCGGTAGGGTGCTGGAGCTGGACAATAGAAAAAGAACGGGGTGATTTTTTTTGAAAAAGAGAAAATTGGGGCAATCAGATTTGTATGTAAGTGAGCTCGGGCTCGGCTGCATGTCGATTGGCACTGAAGAGGGAAGAGCACAGAGAATCATTGAAGCAGCTCTTGAGGAGGGTATCAATTATTTTGATACTGCTGATTTATATGATTTTGGGGTGAATGAAGAACTTGTCGGGAAGGCGTTAAAGAATGTCCGCGAACAAGTCATTATTGCAACGAAGGTGGGAAACCGCTGGAAGAACGACCGTTCTGGCTGGTCATGGGATCCTTCGAAGGCATATATCAAGGAGGCCGTAAAACAAAGCTTGAAACGGCTTGGCACCGATTATATTGACCTCTATCAATTGCACGGGGGCACGATGGAGGACCCGATTGATGAGAGTATCGAAGCGTTTGAGGAATTGGTTTCCGAAGGGATCATCCGTTATTACGGGATATCCTCGATTCGCCCGAATGTGATTCGTGAGTATGTGGCAAAGTCACATATTGTCTCCGTGATGATGCAATACAGCATCCTCGACCGTCGTCCCGAGGAAGAGGCATTGCCGCTGTTGGACGAACACGGTGTGAGCGTCGTTACCCGCGGGCCGCTGGCCAAGGGGCTGTTGAGTGATAAACTTTTGGGCAAGGCTTCCGGGAAAGGGGATTTGGACTATAGCTGCGAAGAATTGCGTGATGTATTGCCAAGGCTGAAAGAGAGAGTGAGCCGAGGCCGTTCTTTTACCGAGGTTGCTCTCCAATATAATCTGGCGAATCCTGTAGTTGCTTCGGTTGTGGCCGGAGCGAGCAGCGTGGAACAGATTCGGAGCAATGCAGCAGCAGTGAGGAGCACAGCACTGACAGAGAAAGAAGTTATGTTGATTAAAGAGTTGACCAAGACTAATGTATATCAGGAACATAGGTAAAGGAGAGCCTCGCTCTCCTTTTTGGCTCTATTTAAACTCCCGCCAATTCATCCCACTCTCATTTAACAGTTCTTCAAACGATTTATTCTTCTCTTTTAATCTTCTTTCTTCCCGCTTCCGCTGCTCTTCAGCCTCTTTCCTTTTTTCCTCTTCGGCTTTAAGCTGCTCCTGTTGGGTCTTTAATTGTTTTATTAATTCTGGATTGATCATATCCTTAAGTGTTACAGGGGCATCGTCCTTTTTCGGTTTTGCTTTTTGTTGTTTTTTCTTCATGGTCCTTGACGCTCCTTTTACTACCTTTTTCTTTTATTATAGCAAATAAATAAAAAGGCAGGCTATCCTTAAGATAGTCTGCCCTTATGTTCAATTATCCTAATTCCACGACTGTGGCGACTCCCTGGCCGCCGCCGATGCAAAGTGTCGCCAGACCTAACCGGGCATTTCTCCGCTTCATTTCATGAATCAGAGTTACGAGAATCCGTGCTCCACTTGCACCAATTGGGTGCCCAAGAGCAATCGCGCCACCGTTAACGTTTAATATATCTTTATTAAAATGAAGCTCACGGTCCACTGCTAGTGATTGTGCCGCAAATGCCTCATTGGCTTCAATCAATTGTATTTCCTCAAGAGATACGGAAGCCTTCTCCAATGCCTTCTTAACTGCAGGCACTGGCCCGATTCCCATAATACTTGGATCGACGCCGGCACTTGCATTTGCCTTAATGGTCACCAAAGGCGTTAACCCCAATTCCTCCGCCTTTGCTTTACTCATTACGACAACTGCTGCGGCACCATCGTTAATCCCTGATGCGTTCCCTGCTGTAACAGTTCCATCCTTTTTAAATGCTGGACGCAGCCCGGCTAACTTTTCCACAGTTGTTCCCTTTTTCGGATACTCATCAACTTTAAATACAACCGGGTCGCCTTTACGCTGCGGGATGACAACCGGGACGATTTCCTCTTCAAACCGTCCTTCTTCAATCGCCTTTACCGCTTTTTCCTGGCTCCAGGCCGAAAACTGATCTTGCTCTTCGCGTGTAATCGAATATCTTTCCGCCAAATTTTCCGCGGTGACGCCCATATGGTAATTGTTAAAGACACAAGTCAGACCATCTGACGTCATCGTGTCGACTAATTTTTGGTCGCCCATCCGGAAGCCTTCGCGGGCATTCTTTAATATGTATGGCGCCTGACTCATATTTTCCATCCCGCCGGCAACCACAACCTCCGCGTCTCCTGCTAAAATCGCTTGAGCCGCAAGGTGAACTGCTTTCAATCCTGAGCCGCAAACCTTATTAATCGTCATGGATGAAACGCTTTCAGGAATCCCCGCGTTAATGGCCGCTTGTCTTGCCGGATTTTGCCCAAGCCCTGCCTGCAGCACATTCCCCATGATGACTTCATCGACTTGTTCTGGCTTAATTCCCGCCTTCTCCAATGCTCCCTTGATAACCGTTGCACCCAATTCTGGTGCCGATACAGTTTTTAATCCGCCGTTAAAACTGCCGAGCGCCGTTCTGACAGCACTGACAATGACTACCTCTGTTTGCCCCATCAGCTCTCCCCCTTGTAAAATAGTTACCCTCATAATTGTATCATAGTTTTGGCAAAATTCCCTTTATTCTTGCTTTTTCGAATCTATCGCCAATACAATGGAAACAGGAATACACGAGGAGGGCCGTTGATGTTTAAATTGCCTAAAAAAGTAACTATAATTGAAGTGGGTCCACGCGATGGCTTACAAAATGAAAAATTATTCGTCCCAACTGAGATAAAGAAAAAGTTTATTGCCGGATTACGGGACGCCGGGTTAAAGGAGTTGGAGTTAACCTCGTTTGTGTCCCCGAAATGGGTGCCGCAAATGGGCGATGCAGCAGAAATTGTCTTAGACAGCCTTGATGACGTGACAAGAAATATTGTTCTAGCTCCAAACCGCAAAGGAATCGACCGCATCTACTCGACCAATTGCAAAGCAGTAGCACTGTTTGTCGGGGTTAGCAACAGCTTTAATTTAAAAAACATCAATAAAACCACTCAGGACAGTATCGCAGAACTGAAGCCGATCATCCAAGAACTTAAACAAAAAAATTATTTTGTCCGCGCCTGCATTTCGACCGCATTTTATTGCCCTTATGAAGGAAAAATCAGCGAGGATGACACTTTAAAGCTGTGCCGCGAATTTGTCCGTGCCGGGGTTGATGAGTTAAGTGTCGCCGATACCATTGGAATGGCAGTGCCGATCGAATCATACTCACTTTTTTCAAAATTAAAAGCCGAGTTCAGCCAAACTTTTATAACTGCTCATTTCCATGATACTCGTAAACTTGGCCTTGCCAACATTCTGGCTGCCTTACAGGCTGGAATTGACCGCTTTGATACGTCAGCCGGCGGGCTTGGCGGCTGCCCATTCGCTCCTGGTGCAAGCGGAAATGTCGCAACAGAGGATGTTGTTTACATGCTCGAGCGAATGGGAATTGAAACAGGTGTCGACCTGCAAAAACTGGTCCAGGCAATAGAAATTGTCCGCCCTCATCTTTCACGTGAAATTGAAACCGGTTACTTTCGGCTGCATGCTCAGGACGGTTTCGTGAATAATCCCCCGAAGGTTTAAGCATCTTATTAGATGATACGACCACTGAAGGGAGATTTTATTCATGAGCCAAAAACGGGATAAAGGAAACAGTATGGCCGGGAAAAACTATGCAGATTCAGCAGGAGGCGGCAAGCGGATGATGGCTGCTGAAGAAATGGAGAAAGCCCTCCATCCGACAAAACGCCAAAATTCGGAGCAATAAATGAACGTTTAAAGCCGCTCATTGGAATAAGCGGCTTTTCTTATGGTAAAATTAATTTTGTTAATTTATGTAATATTCTTTGGAGGTGCCATTTTTGAAAAAGGCATTTCGCACCCTGTTCATTGTGCTATTTTTTTGGCTCGTGCTCGGCATTTATTTTACCAACCGAATTATGTACATTAAAAAGAAGGATGAGGATTTTATTCTAAACCGGGAAAAGGAGGCGGGCAGATTTCAGCCGGACCAATTTGACTCACTTCCAAAACGAGATGTAACGATTCCTTCGCCGTTTGGCTACAACATTAAGGCTGTGCTGGTGGAACCACATCAGACGAACCGATATGTGATTATTTCACACGGAGTAACGGAAAACAAAATTAATTCGGTAAAATATATGAACCTGTTCCTCGAGCGCGGTTTCAACACTTTGATTTATGACCATCGCCGCCACGGCGAATCCGGGGGCAAAACAACGAGCTATGGCTATTATGAAAAGTTTGATTTAAAGGCGGTTGTCGACTGGCTGAAACAGGAGAAAGGCCCAGACCTGGAACTTGGAATACACGGGGTCTCGATGGGGGCGGCAACGATGCTGCTATATGCGGGTCTACTCGAAGACGGTGCCAATTTTTATATTGCGGATTGTCCTTTTTCCGATTTTAAACAACAGCTTTCCCATGTCATTAAACGGGATTTTAAAATATTCCCCGGGTTGCTGCTGCCTATAGGTGACGCGTTACTAAGGCTGCGTGACAAGTATTCGTTCCGCCACGTTTCGCCTATTTCTGTGATTGAAAACATCAAACATCCTGTCTTATTTATTCACAGCCAGGAAGATGATTTTATTCTGCCGTCGATGACCCATGATTTATTCCAACAAAAGAAAGGCCCAAAAATGCTGTATATTGCGGAAAATGGCGTCCATGCCGCGGCTTTGGATGAAAATCCGGACGATTACAAACGAATCGTAGACGAGTTTTTGGATAAATACACTCAATATGCATATTAAACAGACTGCCCATTTCTGGATCAGTCTGTTTTTTCTTTAATGACGAAACTCATATGCGAGTTTAAAATTTGCTGTGGGCTTTTTAATTGAAATGTATTACTGCTGCTGGAAAAATCAATCTTCATCTGCTCATCGAAGAAAACCAGCTTTTGTTTTTCAATATAAACTGAACGGTTATTTGTGTTTATTTCAATTTCGTCTTGATCTATGTCGCCTGTGAACCACAGGGCTGCCACACCGTTGACTGCTCAGCCGCAGCCGTCTGTATCGTACACCAGCTTTAAATAGCCGTCACGTCCGGCTGTTCTCTCATCGATCTTTTTAGCGGCATCTTCTGTAATAATAATTTCCACATTTAACACTCCCCTATTTTAGGCATATGATGATTGTAGCATATGTTTGTTTAGGCGGTTTTTATTTTGCTTGCGGCCTTTTGGTTGCATTTTCCTGTTAAACCAGTTATTCTCTTGATTAATATGAATATTTAAAAGGGGTGCTCTTAATGTCAAAGGTCACAATCAAAGTGAACGATAATGGGTCGCTTAGAATTACCGGTGATGTGGAATTGTTGGATGGCGAGGGCAATGTGTATACAACCAAACCTTCCTTTTCTCTGTGCCGCTGCGGCATGAGTAAAAACAAACCATTTTGCGACGGCTCCCATAAGGGGAATTTCGATTCCCAGGTTCGGGTGCCAAAAGAAGATTAAAGTTCAAAACCTTGTATAATAAAGCGGCTCAGTTCAAACTGAGTCGTTTTTATTTCTGTTTCTCTTATTTATTATCAGAATGGTCGGAATATTATTTACCGAATGTACTAAAAATGATACTATTTTTCCGAATGAACATTCAAAAATGCAATTTTAATAGGAAAGGTGAAAATAATGAACAAATTAGAAGGTTTAAAGAAAATGATTACAGGTGAAAGACCTGACCCGCCAGTGGCCGAGGTACTTGGTTTTAAAGTGGTAGAGGCTGAGGAAGGCAGAGTGGTGATCGAATTGGACGCAACGGAAAGACTTCATAATCCAATGGGCACATTACACGGTGGGATTTTGTGTGATATAGCCGATGCTGCGATGGGATATGCTTTTTCTAGTACGCTTGCGGATGATGAACTATTTACATCGGTGGAGATTAAATTAAATTTCCTTAAACCCATCTTTAAATCAAAGCTCCGTGCTGAAGGAAGCTTAATAAAAAAAGGCTCTTCAGTTGGATTACTAGAATGCCAAATATATGATGAAAACGACAGTCTCGTAGCGCACTCGACTAGTACATGTATGATTTTGAAGGGAAACTCGGCGGGAAAAAGATTAAAAAAAGAATAATGAATGTGGGATGATATGGCTTCGATTATAACTGCTGCTCCCCCCAGGAGGCTGAAAGCAAGGTGGAGTTACAAGAAAATGAGTATTACCACCTTGCTGGCAGTCATGAATACTGCCATGCTTTAGTTTAGAAAAAACACTCCCAAAGATGACATCTATGCTGCTATTCAATTCCCCTGACACCCATTAGGCATTTGGACAATCACAAGCCTTTCTCTAAAATAAACTGGAGTTAAGGACGGTGATGTTAATGTCACACTCAATCAATATTGGTCGATTTAAGGTACAAACAGTTTCCCAAAACGCCAACATTAATTCTGGCGGAGCCTTTCAAAACAGCCACACTTCGAACATTACCATGATTGGTGGCAATTTTAGTTTCGGTGATGGCTGCATAAATTCCTTCACAACTATTAATTGTGGGAATATTACGATCTCAAATGAAGACTCTGCTCAGGATTCCTAGGAACTAAACCCGTTATTGGACAGCTTCTTTTATTTATCAGTGAGCCGGATGTCGGCAATTGTACCGATTGGAATCCGGTGCACTTCTTGAAATCGATCGATAACATGCAGCCTGTGGGCAAGCTCATCCCAGTAATGAATTTTTCCAATCACGATTTCATAGTTTCGGTTCCGGTAATGGGTAATGGTTACATATTGGTCGAATTCGATGGCCTCAGACAGGATTTCATTCATCATTTCGAGCTGCTGTTCATCCATTTCTCTTTGTTGTTCATACTGGTCTTCCTTGACCCATTCCCTGAGCATTTTCACATGCTCGGGCAGCATCATCGACGTCCACTTAATTCTCCCTCGGTCGCGAATCATTTGCTTTCCTTCTTTCCTTTGCTGTTTTCCCAAACTTTCTTTGCGGATATTAAACCCATCTTATTTGCCGATAGGCTGTTTTACTTGTATTGCACCCCTTCTGCCCTACATCTTATGCCCGCCCACTAGGGTTGCCCGGTGCTTGGCGGTGCCTCCGGCCGTATAGGAAACAGCGCGCAGCAGGGCGCCGGGGCCGAAGCGGCGGCGGACCGAATCCACGACATAGCCGAGTTCGCGCCGTTTATAAGCACCTTGGTCAAATAAATCAAGTTGAAGCTCGGAATCATCGACAATATTGCCGAGCGTGATTGAAATCTGCCGAACTGTTTTGCCGTTATAATGCTCATGAAATAACTCAAGACAGACACGGTAGAGGTCCATCGTGACGTTAGTTGGATGCTCAATTGATCTTGAGCGGTGAAAGCCGCCGCCAAATTCATCCTGGCTATAGCCGACGCCAAGGCTGACTGTCCGCCCGGCTTTTCGCCTTGTTCTCGCTCGCTTGGCTACCTCCTCGCACATTTCCAAAATGACATGCTTGATTTCATGTTCGTCTTTATAATCGCGCAACAGTATTTGGCTTTTGCCAAAGCTGATTTGCCCTTCAATAATCGGTGCGCCCAAATCGGATAGGTCGACTCCCCAGGCATGATAATAAAGCTGATTGCCCATGATGCCGAATTTCTTTTCGAGCAGATCCAAATCATAGCGGGCCAACTGGCCAACATTAAAAATCCCCATGCTGTTTAAAGTCTTTTCGACTCGTCTGCCGATGCCCCACATTTCCCGTAGCGGTGACACATTCCAAAGCTTTGTCTGAACATCATCATAGGTCCACTCGGCGACCCCGTGTTTCTTCGCTTCCAAATCGAGGCAAAGCTTCGCCAACAGCATATTTGGTCCGATTCCGACAGCGCATGGAAGCTGGAATTCGCGCTCAATATCGTCCTTGATTTTTTTCGCAATCGTCCATGCATCGCCCCACAAATCCAAAGCGCCGTCCACTTTAATAAAGCTTTCATCGACGCTGTAGGTGTGGATGGCCTCTTTTGGCACATAGCGGTTAAACACGCGGCTGATCTCGGTTGAAATCCGTAAATAAGTGGCCATTTTGGGTTCAACTAATTGAATCCGCGGATCCTTTGGAATTTCAAACAGCCGTGAGCCCGTTTTGATGCCAAACTCCTTTTTCAGACGAGGGGAAGCGGCAAGCACGACACTTCCCTGCCGGTCCTTGTCGCCGACAATCGCAATATAGCAATCCAATGGATCGAGCCCGAGCATGACAGCGGAGCAGCTGGCATAGAAGCTCTTCATGTCGACACATAAGATTTTATTATGTGGTAACGTGCTGTAATCAACCATGAATGATCCCTCACAGTTTTATTTTTCGAACATTTGTTCCTTAATATTATATATATCATCTTAAGCGAATATTCGTTCGTATTCAATGGAAATTTTTTGAGGGATACCAAATATGGCTTATCCACAAAAAAAGCTATAATGGGAATGAGGTGTATGATTATGGAGAAAAAGCTGGTTGTGAAGATGATAAGGAATTGTTTTAAACAATATTATGAAGGGGATTCCCTGCCTATTGGCGAACAAGAAATGGATGAACTGGTCACACGGATTCTTCAAACGAAAGAAGAAGAACCGACAGCAGATTTATACGAGGTTATAAATGATAAAGTGTATGAGTTTTTAACAGGATAAAAAAACAGAGCGAAAAAGAATTCACTCCATTATCGAAAAACAGTAGAAGGAACTTCGAATACATTCCATAAGAATAAAATGAACCCGGCCGAAAGCAGCCATGCGAATATTGGCTTATGAAAGTGTACTTTTAGGATAAAAAACATAACCGTGCAAAACAGGACCGACCAGGCCAGGTTCCAGCCATTGAAGTATTTAATAAAATGCAGTTTAACATCGATAAATTCATTAATAAAATATATTACCACCCAACCGATGAAATAGAAAGATTGTTTGAGCAGGCTGCCCTTTGGAAAATTTGCCAGATAAATAAGGGCAGTGGCAGGATATTTAATAATAATAATTGATAGGGATATATGCGCATTGGTTAGCCCTACTTTTTCATCAATAGTCGGCGGGTTATATCTCCACATCGGAAAATGATCTGACAACAAATATAAATATGATAAATCTCCAATAATAAAGAAAAGAATGGTTGGATAATATTTTTGCCAATTTCTCCAATCCCCCCATTTCCATAACGCCCCAAGCCATATGGCTGCATAGATTGCATTGACCATAATATACTCCTTACACTCAAATTTCCATTTTCTTACAACAACTACAGTATACCGTTAATTCTCTTTTGGTATTCATGAACAGGCACTCCGAATAATCAATTCCATTATGAAAGTGGAAATTTCTTCGAGTTCAGAAATAAATAATTCTCTTTTCACTCATTCAGTAGTAATATATGGATATTAAAGTTTCATTGAAAAGGAGATCCATATATGAGTCAACCAGCAGTGCTGACCCCGCAAGCACCGAAAGCTTCTGAAGCAACGATGTACAAAATCCTATTTATTATCGGGCTTTGCCATATGTTGAATGATGCCATTCAAGCGTTGTTCCGGCCATGTTCCCAATTCTGGAAAAATCGATGGGGTTAACGTTCACCCAACTAGGGATTATCGCCTTTTCTCTGAACATGGTTTCATCCGTGATGCAGCCTGTTGTCGGCATGTTCACCGATAAAAAACCGATGCCCTACGCCTTGCCAGTAGGCTTGACCTTTACGTTGTTTGGCGTACTTGGATTGGGATTTGCCCCATCATTCGGAATGGTCGTGTTATCAGTCCTGTTCATCGGGCTTGGTTCAGCGGTGTTCCATCCAGAAGGTTCGAGAGTAGCCTATATGGCAGCCGGAAACCGAAGAGGGCTTGCCCAGTCGATTTATCAGGTGGGCGGCAATACCGGCCAGGCATTTGCACCGCTGATTACGGCTTTAATCCTAGTGCCGCTTGGACAAATTGGTGCCTCGTGGTTTTCGATTGTTGCCGCGCTTGCCGTCATTCTATTAATCTACATTGCAAATTGGTATAATCAAAGACTGCTAATTGCTCCAATTAGGAAAAAACAGAGCAGCGCCGGCCACCAAACGGGCGTATCAAAAGAGGTAAAGCGGGCGTTAATCTTGATCTTGCTGCTGATTTTTGCACGGTCCTGGTATATTTCCGGAATGACCAATTTTTATGCTTTTTACGGAATAAGAGAGTATGCTCTCACGATTAAAGAATCACAGCTTTTCTTGTTCGCCTTTTTAGTAGCCGGAGCATTTGGCACCTTTTTTGGGGGGCCGCTTGCCGACCGTTTCGGAAAGAAAACTGTCATTTCATTTTCGATGCTGGCCACCGTGCCATTTTCCATCCTGATTCCGAATGTTCCGCAGGCAGCAGCATTTATCTTGCTTATTTTGACTGGATTCATCTTGATGACGAGTTTTTCTGTTACAGTCGTCTATGCCCAGGAACTAATACCGGGTAAAATTGGCTTGATGTCCGGCCTAACTGTCGGGCTTGCCTTTGGAATGGGAGCGATTGGTTCTGTCGGACTCGGGCTTATAGCTGACATAATTGGTCTTCAAACAATGATTATTGGCCTAGGAGTTCTCCCGCTCTTAGGATTAACCGCCTTTCTCCTGCCAGCCGACCAGAAGGTACGAGAGTGGAATCAAAATTAAACAAAAGCACCCCGACAACGTTACTCGCTGCCGGGGGCTTTTTTTACTCACATGTCATAGTTTTTTGCTAGCCAAGTTTTTTATCAATATCCGATGTATCTACATGATCTCCAAACCAGTCTGCTAATTTTTCTTTTGCTTTATTTTTAATTTCATCATCAATATACATGGCTATTTGTAAAAGAGCTATGCCCAATGCTCCCAAATCATCTGTGTAGCCGACCCCGACCGCTATATCAGGAATTAAATCCAATGGAAGAATGAAATACCCCAAAGCCCCAATAATAACTGCTTTTGTCTTAGCCGGCACGTCTGGTTTTTGCAAGGTAAAATATAAAAGCAAAACTGCATACACGACAGATGAACCTGCTTTTTTAGCAAATTTCTTTAGTTTGTCCCAGAATTTTTCATCAGAAAAATTGTTACTAGAGGCTTCCATGGCCTTTTCAAATTCTTCTTGATTACTTGCCATTTTAGACCACCCTTTCCGAACAGGCAGGATTACAAACATTTTAAAAAGTGACGGACTACTTTTTATTTAGGATTTTCTTGCCAATTTTCTCAAATAATCGCGGGAACAGAACATAAACCACACTGCCCATATTCATCCAGCGCGGCAGGTTGATTTCCCGGGTTTTCGTCAGCATGCTGCCTACGACCTTCTGAGCGACGAATTCCGGCTGGAGCATAAACTTCTGCACATTTTTTACATAAGTCCCCTTTTCATCCGCAATGGTGAAAAAATTGGTCGCAATCGGACCAGGATTAACAGAGGTCACCCGAATATTGTAATCATCTAGCTCCATTCGAAGCGAATTCGTATAGCCAAGCACGGCATGTTTGGACGCCGAATAAACACTCGACTTTGGCGTGGCAATTTTTCCTGCCTGTGAAGCAATGTTAATAATATGGCCAAAACGCCGTGCGCGCATCTTCGGCAAGACCATACTGGTGCACGCCATCAGCCCGACAACATTCACCTCGAACATCCCTTTGATTTCGTCCATTCTAGCTTCATGCGCCTCGCGGAACACGCCAAAACCGGCATTGTTGACGAGAATATCGACATCGCCGACACAAGCAAAAATTTGCTGGAATACCAGCTTCACTTGATCCGTATTTGCTACATCCAACTGATATACTTCCACGTTTACCTGATATTTTTGCTCAAGCTCACCTTCAAGCTGCTGAAGCTTGTCGATGCTGCGGGCAAGTAAAACGAGATTGGCGCCACTTGCGGCACATAGCCTGGCAATTTCTGCCCCAATTCCGCCAGAAGCGCCGGTAATCACAATATTTTTTCCTTTTATTCTATCGTTGAACATTTTGAGCACCCCATCAGAGTCGCCATGCTTATTTAGCTTGATAAAGCACGGGCTTTGTATCTTTACTAATAATTTCTCCGATAGATGACAAATAGTCAAGCTGGGCGACTGTCTCTGAAATCGTAAGCATCAATTGCCGCTGGTACACTTTCGGAAACAGTCGTTTGCAGATTTCGAATACGGTCAGCTGTTCTTCCTTCAGCCAACCGTTGACTGTCATAGCCCGTTCATGCTGGCGGAGGAGTCTTTTCTCCACTAATTCCGCTAGCTGGCAGACTTCCTCACCATGTCCGGAATATACCAGGTGTATTGGATACGAAAGCAGCTTCTGCATCGAATGATTATGCTGCAGCTGCGGTTTAGGACGTTCGGTTTCCCCAGGCGCCGGGGGTTCAAGCAATGGATTTGGGGAAATATGGGCAATAATTACATCCCCGGCGATTAGCACACCGTCTTTCTCCCGGAACAAGGCAATTTGGCTTTGGGCATGACCAGGTGTTTCAATGACCTGCCAATCAGAAAGTCCCGGCGGCCTTGTTCCTTCGACAAGCGTGCCAGTCAACGGGCGATTACCTAATTCCGATGCCGCTTTTTTGAAATTCTCCAGATACTTCAAATACTCTTCTGGGAGTCCAAATTCTCGAAATAGCTCAAAAAAGAAATTCTTCTGCCCCAGAAAGAAGTCCTCTGTCGGCTGTAACCATCGTTCATTCATCGGATGTCCGTATACCTCAAGGTAGTCCGGAAAAAAGTCAAGCAATCCGGAATGATCGGGATGATGATGGGTCAAGACAACCTGTTCAATATCCTTGGTAGTCAGATTTAATTGTGCCAATTGAGCAGTCAGTGATTTCCATGCCTCTTCCGTTTTCGGCCCCACATCAACAAGCGTTAACTTTTCGCCTTTGACCAGATAGACATTGACATCCCCTACCGCAAACGGGGTCGGGAGGGTGATTTTGGCAATTCCATTTTTCCATTCTGTCATTTTTTATAACCCCTAACATTATCGTTAAATAAAGAAACCCTATTCGGCAATTGTGAATATTATGTGTCAACCAATATATAAAATTAAGTGTAACGATTTTTTGAAGAAATGTCATTATTTTCACATAGTTTTTATAGAAAAATTGAAAAATTCTATAAACTTAACACTTGACAGACAGGCTGTTTTTCAAGCATAATCACTATTAAAAATTTGCTTCGTTTCATGCAATGACTAAGGCCAGTAGGTGTGAAATGGCGAAAGAGAGTGAAGTCCAAGGCTGAAAGGCTTCACCGCCCGCTTGTGCATTGAACCTACCTTATGAGCATTTAGGCAAACCTAACGTATTCCGGCGTTAACGGGGTTAGAGTGAATCCTTTTTTTGCAATGGGATTCAATGAAGGTGGTACCACGGAAGATAAGACCTTTCGTCCTTTTCGGATGAAAGGTCTTTTTGTTTTTTAAAAAATGTTTGGAGGTTGTTTTGATGAATAAAATAGCGATTGTTGGCGCGGGTTCCATGGCGGAAGCATTCATTTCCGGCATTCTTGAAAATGAATTAATTGATCGAAATAATGTGTGGGTGACCAATAACTCCAATAAGGAAAGATTGGCGGCATTGGAAACTCAGTACAGGGTCCATAGCACATATGATTTGAATGCCCTTTTTGAAGGTGCGGACGTTGTGATGTTATCGATGAAACCGAAAGATGCGGCATCGGCAATTGAATCTATTCGTCCATACTTAACTCGGGATATGCTCGTGGTTTCCGTGCTGGCCGGGGTTTCGATGAATACAATTGAGATGCTGGCGGACAAGAAACTTTCGATTGCGCGGGCAATGCCCAATACATCGGCAGCAGTCGGTAAATCAGCGACGGCGATTGCTGTGAATGAACGGGTTTCACAGCAGCAGCTGGAAATAACAAAGCAGTTGTTTGACACCGTTGGATTGGCTGCATATGTGGAGGAATCACAGTTGGATGCAGTAACAGGTCTGTCCGGGAGCGGACCCGCCTACATCTATTATCTGATTGAAGCGATGGAAAAAAGTGCTGTCGAAATCGGGCTTGAAAAAGGGATGGCACAGGAATTAATTGTCCAAACATTGATTGGTGCGGCAGAAATGGTGAAGAACTCTTCCAAATCACCGGAGCAATTGCGGCGGGAAGTGACAAGTCCAGGCGGGACCACCGAGGCAGGTATTCGTGTCCTTGAGGACCAAGGCGTGCAGCAGGCATTTATTTCGTGTATCAAAGCCGCCACATCCCAATCGAAAAAAATGGGTGATGCGCTGTGTTCAAAACTTACGGTAGGGAATTAATCCTGCCCCAGGTACCGAAACTAACATAGAATGAGTTAAAAAGGGCTGAGGCTTTTGGAAACGGTACTAATCGTTCTGTTTGCGTTAGGAATCATGGTTTGGATTTTGTTTTTGATTGATGCAGCGATTGGATTAAAAAGGATTGACTCCTTGAAACAGGAACCTGGCCTGTCTAGCGGACCGTTACTGTCCGTGATTGTCGCTGCCAGAAATGAGGAGAACCACATCGCGGAAAGTATACTTAGTCAATTGGGGCAAACCTATGAAAACGTCGAATGGATTCTAGTGAATGATCGATCCGATGATCGTACCGGGGACATTATGGATGATTTGGCGCGACAGGACCCACGAATTAAGGTAAATCATATCCGGGAGTTGCCGGCGGGCTGGCTAGGAAAAAATTATGCCTTATACACTGGTTCGCAAGCTTCGTCCGGCAAGTGGCTGTTGTTCACTGATGCCGATGTAAAGTTTCAGGACGAAGCCTTTGCGAAAGCTCTTCATTATTTTGAAAAACATCAGCTTGACCACATGACTGCCGCACCCAATTTAAATGCTAGGAAATTTTGGCTGAAAACATTTGTTGCCTTTTTCCTGTTTGGTTTTTCTTATTTTAAACGACCTTGGCAGGCGAATAATCCAAAGTCGAAGATTGGGACGGGAATCGGTGCATTCAACCTAATGTCAAGGAAAGCATATGAAGCATTCGGCACACATGAACGGATTAAAATGCGTCCGGACGACGATTTGCAATTGGGCATGAAACTGAAGCAGGAAGGCTATCGCCAAAGAATTGTGACTGCCCTCGAATTAATCGAAGTAGAATGGTATGGCAGTTTAAAAGAAGCTTTTATAGGCCTAGAAAAAAATACATTTGCCGGGTTAAATTATCAGGTTTTTATGATCTTTTTTTCGATTTTCGGCGTATTTGTCACAAATATCCTTCCGTTTATCATGGTTTTTTCCGATAACAGCACTATTGCCCTGCTCAGCCTTGGAAATATTTTGGTGAGCGGAATTCACTATTCAATGATTATTAACAAGATGACCAAGTTTTCTCCTGTCTTATTTCTAGTCCTGCCGATTACCGCCCTACTGTTCATCTATTCCATTATCAGGGCGAGCTATTTAACGTTTAAACGGGGCGGCATTGTTTGGCGCGGAACTACCTATCGATTAAGCGAGCTTAAGGACCGGGAGTAAAAGCAGGAAATCACATGATTTTGGAGCCCTTTGCTATACTATTAGTTGTTACGTCATATATTTTACGGAGGATTCGCAAAATGGCAAAATTATTTTCCCCTTACACCATTAAGGGAGTCACGTTAAAAAACCGAATTGTTATGGCGCCGATGTGCATGTATTCGAGCCATAACGAAGACGGAATGGTTCAAAACTGGCACCGCACTCATTATACATCGCGAGCGGTAGGCCAGGTCGGCTTGATTATTCTGGAGGCAACAGCTGTTACATCTCAAGGTCGAATTTCTCCCCAGGATTTAGGCATCTGGAGTGATGACCATATTGAAGGTTTACAGGAGCTTGTTGAGCTTATGAACGAACACGGTGCGAAAACAGGTATACAGATTTCCCATGCCGGCAGAAAAGCAGAATTGGAAGGAGAAATTTTGGCTCCTTCAGCCATCGCTTTTAACGAAAGATATCAAACACCGAAAGAAATGACAAAAGAAGATATTGCTGACACTGTTGAGGCATTTAAGCAAGGTGCGGTGCGGGCAGCCAAGGCCGGTTTTGATGTGATTGAAATTCACGGTGCCCACGGATATCTTATCAACCAATTCCTGTCACCTCTTTCCAATAAACGGACAGATGAATACGGCGGGGCTCCAGAAAATCGTTATCGGTTACTCCGTCAGGTGATTGATGCCGTTAAGGAAGTTTGGGAAGGTCCGTTATTTGTCCGTGTGTCCGCACATGATTATCATCAGGATGGTTTGACGCCTGAAGATTACATAATTTTTGCTCGTTGGATGAAGGAGCAGGGTGTTGACCTCGTTGATGTCAGCTCTGGTGCTGTTGTTCCCGCCCAAATTAATGTTTATCCCGGCTATCAGGTTAAGTATTCGGAAAGTATTAAGAACGGGGCAGAGATTCCGACAGGTGCAGTCGGGTTAATCACGAGCCCGTTACACGCTGAGGAAATACTATCAAATGAGCGCGCTGATTTGGTCTTCTTGGCGCGCGAATTGCTGCGCGACCCGTACTGGCCGCGGAGAGCGGCGAAGGAACTAGGCGTTGAAATCGAAGCGCCAAAGCAATACAAGCGGGGCTGGAACTAAGTTCGTTGTACGCAAAAGGCACTCACCCTATCTGAAAAGGTGAGTGCCTTTTTATTGGCGTAGTTGGACGGTCGTTTTTGGGCCACTTCCCCAATAAGCTGCCTTGGCGTAGTTGGAAGGGATTTATTACGCTTTACTCCTCCAATAACGTCTATTGGCGTAGTTGACTGGAAATTTTTCATACTTTACTGCTCCAATAAGCTTTATTGGAGTAGTTCCACAACAATATTTCATGCTTCACTGCTTCAATAAAATTTATTGGAGACATTTTTTATAAAAAAACACTTATTCTGTCTTCAATAACGCATATTGAAGACACTTCCAACGAAAAATCCACTCATTCTGTCCTCTACACGCCTTATTGAGGACACTTTCCATTAAAAATTCACCTGCTCCGTCCTCTATACCGCCTATTGAGGACACAGCTCTCCCAAAAATTACTCGCAATGTCCTCTATAACCAAAAACAACACCATTCATTTACTAGGTATATGAATTTCCTTAAAATCCTCAGCAATATCCGTATTCGGGAAAATCTCACGCGCCTCTGCTACTAATTCCCGCCAAGCATTTCGGTCATACCGGGAACTGATGTGGGTCAAACACAATTGCTTGCAGCCAGCCTTTAAGGCCACTTCAGCCGCTTGATTGGTGGTTGAGTGAAAATAATCATGCGCCAGCCCCTCTTCGCCTTCGGAAAAGGTCGCTTCATGTACCAGAAAATCAGCCCCCTTCGCCAACAAGAGTGCATTCTCGCAATATCTTGTATCGCCAAGAATCGTTACTATCCGCCCTTTTTGGGCAGGTCCGAGAAACTCACCCGGTTGTATGACCCGGCCATCTTCAAGTACAACAGGCTCGCCACTTTTAATTCTTTTAAAAATCGGACCAGGTTGAACTCCCGCCTCCATCAATTTATCAGCGAGCAGCGTGCCAGGTTTGTCTTTTTCCACGACCCGATAGCCATAAGACGGAATTCCATGTTCCAAAACAAGTGCCTCAACTAGAAACTGCTCATCCTCAAAAATAATACCTTCATCTATTTCGACAATCCTCAATGGATATTTTAAATAAGTCTGACTCAAGGAAAGACTCATGCGAATAAAATCTTTTATCCCCTTCGGACCGTACACTGTTACTTCTGATTCCCCGCCTTGAAACGAACGGCTGGATAACAAACCAGGCAGGCCGTAAATATGATCACCATGAAGATGGGTCACAAATATTTTTTCAATCCGCCGCGGTTTTATCGAAGTATGTAAAATTTGATGCTGGGTTGCCTCGCCCGCATCAAACAGCCATACCGCCCCGCGTTCCTCCAGTAACTTTAACGCAATGGACGTTACATTGCGCAGCTTTGCCGGCATGCCGGCTCCCGTTCCTAAAAAAAATATATCCACAAAAAACACCTCTCTTAACCGTTCCATTTCCCATTATGGTAACTATAGCACAAACTAATTCACATTGCTCGATACATGCTATTGGCTAAATTAGTGAAACCTAATGTAAAATACATAAGGCAACCAAGATTTTAGAAAAGAGGTACATAAACGTGGAACAAAATTTGACTTCATTAATTATGATTTTCGGTGCAACTGGGGATTTAGCGACACGAAAGCTGTTTCCGTCCCTTTATAGGCTGTATGATCGAGGAAGATTACATAAATTTGCTGTGGTCGGTGTCGCCAGAAGAACCCTGACCAATGAATCATTCCAGCAATCTGTAAAGGAATCTGTCACCGCTGCCTTGGGAGAAAAGGATAACCTGGATGAGTTTGCTTCTCATTTTTATTACCAGTCCCATGATGTTTCCGACTCGGATTCCTACCAATCCTTGAAAAAATTTGCTGATGAAATCGATACTCACTATCAACTTGAGGGCAATCGAATTTTCTATCTAGCAATGGCGCCACAATTTTTCGGACCAATTGCCCTTCATTTAAAGTCAGACGGGCTCACTGATGTAAAAGGCTATAAGCGTTTGGTCATTGAAAAACCGTTCGGTCATGATTTGGAATCGGCTAAAGTACTAAACGAACAAATCAGAACCGCATTTGATGAAAAAGAAGTTTACCGGATTGACCACTATTTGGGGAAAGAAATGGTCCGTAATATCGAAGTCATCCGTTTTGCCAACGCCATTTTTGAACCGTTGTGGAATAACCGATATATCTCCAACATTCAAGTGACCTCCAGCGAAACTCTAGGTGTTGAGGAACGGGGCCGCTATTATGAAACAAGCGGTGCATTAAGAGACATGCTGCAGAACCATATGCTGCAAATGGTTGCCTTACTAGCGATGGAACCACCAATCAGTCTTACCACCGATGAGGTTCGCTCTGAAAAGGTAAGGGTGTTTCGCTCGCTGAGAACCATCGAAGGTGACGAGGTAAAGAATTATTTTGTCCGCGGCCAATATGGGGAAGGCATAATTGGAGAGAATGAGGTTCCTAAATATCGTGATGAACCGATGGTTGACAAAGAGTCCAATACGGAAACGTTTGTTGCCGGAAAGGTCATGATTGACAACTTCCGCTGGGCCGGTGTACCTTTTTACATCCGTACAGGGAAAAGGATGACAACCAAAACAACGAAGATTGTTGTTCAATTTAAAGACATCCCGATGAACCTATATTATCAGACTGAAAAAATGCTCAATCCAAATCTCCTGGTGATTCATATTCAGCCTGAGGAAGGGATCACCCTTCATTTGAACGCAAAAAAAGCCGGCGGCCATCTTGATGCGCAAACGGTTAAACTAAGCTTTGCCAACACCGGTATTCAGGCAATGAACACACCTGAAGGCTATGAAAAACTGCTTTACGACTGCATGCGCGGTGACGCCACCAATTTCACACATTGGGATGAGGTCGCCTACTCGTGGGCGTTTGTAGACAAAATTTCGGAAGTATGGGAAAAAGAAAAAGCTGCATTTCCAAATTATGAATCAGGATCAATGGGGCCGAAAGCTGCTGATGAACTGCTGGAAAAGGACGGTTTCTACTGGTGGCCAGTAACGGATTTGGATGTAGATATATGTAAATAACCATAAAAGCTCCAACTTGCATATTTTCAGGGCAAGCTGGAGCTTTTATTGCTGTTCATTGTTATTTTCACGGAGAAAATCTTTGTTAAAACTGGTAGCAGTCCCCACATTGTGGTTCTTATCAACTTTATGGGTTCCGGCATTCTCAATAATTGTTTTACCATACTTTTCACGGAGCGTAGAAATCGTCTTGAGCAATGGTTCTTTCTTGGCTTCTTTCTCAAAAGAAAATAAATCCAGCTGTTTATAAGCAAGGTGTTGTTCGACCAAATCATATCCAGTAATACCCAACAAGCGGACAGGATCACCATTCCAGTGCTTTAAAAAAAGCTGCTTGGCAAATGAAGCTAAGTCATCCTTGCTGCCAATCGGATTCGTGGTTTTTTTGCTTCTGGTAATGGTTTTGCGGTCTTTATATCGTATCGTAATTGCAACGGTTGTCGCCAACACGTTTTTTCGTTTCAGCCTTATCGAAACAGTCTCAGCCAATGATTCCAACACATGAAAAAGCTCATGCTGATTGGCCACGTCTCTAGGAAGAGTGGTTGAATTACCGATGCTTTTAAATTCCTCAATCGATTCAGGATCAACGGGGCGTGGATCCATTCCATTGGCCCGCTCTTTCAAACGAATTCCGTTAATTCCAAGTAACGTTTTTACTTGGATTTCATTTGCCTTTGCCAGGTCGCCAATTGTTTCAATCCCAATCGTTTTCAGCTTTTCCGCGGTCTTATTCCCGACTCCATGCATCTCGTTCGTGTTGAGGTGCCAGAGTTTTGCCGGTATATCCCGTTTGCGGAGTATCGTGATTCCCATTGGCTTTTTCATATCAGAAGCCGTTTTGGCCAAAAATTTATTTGGGGCAATGCCGATGCTGCATGGCAGATCAAGCTGTTCCAAAATCCGCTTTTGTATACTTTGGGCAATTTCAATCGGACTGCCGTACTCAAAGCTATATGTGATGTCCATATAGCCCTCATCAATCGAAACAGGTTCAACAAGATGGGTGTAGTGGCGAAGAATGTCAAACATCCCCATTGAAGCAGCCCGATAACGGTCAAAGTTGGGTGATTTGACAATTAACTGCGGACACAGCTTCCTTGCTTCCCAGAGCGGCATTGTCGTTTTTACACCAAACTTCCGGGCCTCATAGCTGCAGGTAACGATGATTCCCCGCCGTTCCTCAACATTACCGGCTATTGCCAACGGCTTCCCCTTGAGTGATGGATCATAGGCCATCTCCACCGAAGCATAGAAGCTATTCATATCCACATGTAAAATGACCCTTCCGTTTTTCGGGTACATTTCCTTCATTCCATACACCTCCTGCACCTTCCATTATATCAAAAAGGAGACCCTTTGTAGAAAAGGCTCTCCTCATAAAAATTATTGATTTGTCACCACATCAATGATCGCAAGGGTCATTTCCCCGAGTTTATACAATTCTTCAAGCGGCATCCGCTCGTTGGTGGTGTGAATTTCTTCATAGCCGACTGCAAGGTTCACAGTTGGAATGTTGAAACCGTTAAATACGTTGGCATCACTGCCGCCACCGCTATGCTGCAGTTCACAGCTTCGGCCGATTTTTGCTGCAGCTTGACGGGCAATTTCTACCACCTCGTCACCTTCGCCAAATTTAAAGCCGGGATACATGACTTGGATATCCACCTCTGCCCGTCCCCCCATTTCCGAAGCAACGGTTTCGAACGCTTGCTTCATTTTGGCAACTTGGGCTTCCATTTTTTCAGGAATCAGCGAGCGGGCTTCTGCTAAAATATCGACACGGTCACAAACAATGTTGGTTGCCTGACCGCCCTCAAAGCGGCCAATGTTAGCCGTTGTTTCATGGTCGATTCTGCCAAGCGGCATTCTGGCGATTGATTTAGCGGCAATCGTAATCGCTGACACGCCTTTTTCCGGAGCCACACCAGCATGAGCCGTCTTCCCGTAAATAACCGCTTTGACTTTTGCTTGCGTTGGGGCAGCGACAACAACATTCCCGACTAATCCATCACTGTCCAAGGCATAGCCATATTTCGCCTTCAGCAATGCCGGGTCGATTGCTTTAGCACCTTGCAGACCTGATTCTTCGCCAACTGAGATGACAAATTGAATTAAGCCGTGCGGGAGATTGTTTTCTTTTAACAGGCGGATCGTTTCAAGCATGACTGCAATGCCTGTTTTATCATCAGCCCCTAAAATTGTTGTTCCATCGGTAACCACATAGCCGTCCTTAATCGAAGGCTTTACACCTTTAGCAGGTGTGACGGTATCCATGTGACAAGAAAAATAAATGGGATCTACTCCCTCTTTTGTAGCCGGCAGTGTACAAATTAAGTTGCCAGCACCATGCCCTGTGACAGCCATAGTATCGTCTTCGAAAACCTCAAGGCCCAAATCAGTAAACTTTTGCTTTAACACCTTGGCGATTTCCGCTTCAAATTTTGTTTCGGAATCAATTTGGACAAGCTCTAAAAATTCGTTCAATAGACGTTCTTGATTAACCATATTGTCGAACCCTCCAGTTATGTAACTACTCACTATTTTAGTATACCTTTTCCCGTTTAACCCAGCAAATAAAAGGCAGGCTGCAAACCTGCCCTATTCCTATAATGGAATATTTCCATGCTTTTTGTATGGACGTGATTCTTTTTTATTTCGAAGCATTTCCAAAGATTGAATAATTTTAATTCGTGTTTCGCGAGGATCAATGACATCATCGACCATGCCCCTGGCCGCTGCGACGTACGGATTCGCGAATTTATCCCGATATTCTTCAATTTTTTGCTGTCTGACCAGCTCAGGATTTTCACTATTTTGAATTTCCCTTGCAAAAATAATATTTGCAGCCCCCTGTGGCCCCATTACAGCAATTTCCGCATTCGGCCAAGCAAATACAAGGTCAGCGCCGATTGACTTACTATTCAAAGCCACATAGGCCCCGCCATAAGCTTTTCTTAAAATAACAGTCAACTTAGGGACCGTTGCCTCCGAATAGGCATACAGAATTTTTGCCCCGTGGCGGATAATTCCTCCGTGTTCCTGCTTCACTCCAGGGAAGAAGCCGGTAACATCCTCAAAAGTAATAATTGGAATATTGAACGAATCGCAAGTTCTAATAAACCTCGATGCTTTATCGGAGGAATCGATGTCCAAACCGCCAGCCATCACCTTTGGCTGGTTGCAAACAAGCCCGACAGTTTCGCCTTTGACCCTGGCAAAACCAACCACAATATTTCGGGCAAAATCCTTTTGAATTTCCATAAATGAACCCTGGTCGACCACCTGTTCCACGACAATTCGGACGTCATACGGGCGAACCGCGTCGAATGGAATCAAATCTGTCATGTCTGGACGATAATCGTCTTCTTCGGCCACTACGAGCACCGGCGTCTTTTCCTCATTATTTTGCGGAAGATAGCTTAATAGATTGCGAACCTGCCGCAATGCTTCCTGCTCTGTCGCCGCACTAAAATGGGCATTACCGCTGATGGAGTTATGTACTCCTGCCCCGCCAAGATCCTCAGAACTGATTTTTTCACCAGTCACTGTTTCAATGACCTTTGGTCCAGTGATAAACATCTGGGAAGTTTTTTCGACCATGATTACAAAATCGGTAATCGCCGGTGAATACACTGCTCCGCCGGCACACGGCCCCATAATAACAGAGATCTGTGGAATTACCCCAGAATAAATTGAGTTTCGATAAAAAATATGTCCGTAGCCGTCCAAGGACACAACACCTTCTTGAATTCGCGCACCGCCGGAGTCATTCAGCCCGACAAACGGTGTCCCGTTTTTGGCTGCCAAATCCATGACTGTGGCAATTTTCTTGGCGTGCATTTCCCCCAAGGCCCCGCCAAACACGGTAAAATCCTGAGAAAATAAATATATGGGCCGGCCGTTGACCTTTCCGTAGCCTGTCACAACCCCGTCACCAGGACCTTTCTGTTCATGAAGCCCAAAATCATTGGTGCGATGCTCAATAAACGGATTCAATTCAACAAAGCTGCCTTTGTCTACCAGCAAATCAATCCGTTCGCGGGCTGTCAACTTTCCCTTTTCATGCTGCTTTTCAATTCGCTCATCCCCACCGCCAAGCTCGACCTCTCTTCGTTTATCATACAGTTCGTTAATTTTTTCATAGATGTCCATCCCGTTACCCCTTCTTCCCTTTCTTTTCGCAAAGTTCCACCAGGACGCCGTGTGCCGACCTCGGATGCATAAAGGCGATATCCGCCCCGCCCGCACCAGGCCTTGGCACTTGATCAATCATGGTGATGCCCTTTTCTTTCATTTGTGCAATTCTTTGTTCAATGGATTCAACACCAAGCGCAACATGATGAATACCTTCACCGCGTTTTTCAATAAACATGGCAATTGTGCTGTCCTCAGACATTGGCTCAAGCAGCTCCAGCTTTGTTTCCCCCGCTTGTAAAAAGGCTACCCTAACCTTCTGGCTGTGTACTTCTTCAATGCCTAATAATGGCAGCTGTAATACTTCGGTATAAAACGGTAATGTATTCTCCAAAGACTTGACGGCAATACCAATGTGATCCACTTTTTTAATCATATATACCCCTCTATTTCAATATTAACATTAGTCCGACAATTATTGTATTCGGGAAAAAGTTCATAAATCCTTCCTATATTGTTTAGTTGTTCCGTTGTTTCTCTGGGCTTTTCCCTGTAAAATAAAAGAAAACCATTTATTAAGGAGGACTTAATAAAGTGAACAGTAAGAAAAACAGAAAAATTGTTGTGTATTTAATGTTATTTGCCATGCTTGCCTCAACTCTCCTGATTGGGATCGGGCAATTTCTATAAAAGCTAAAAAAGGGATTGTTCAAATGAACAATCCCTTTTGTTTATTTTATCGCCCCGTATTCACGAGCAAGCGTTTCAAATGACTTTTTTGAAGTGGTGATTAATATTTTAGTTCCCAACGGAATTAAAGGATAAAGAGAGGTAATCACTTCATTTTGGGTCCGGATACAACCCTGTGATACATTTTTACCAATGGAGGCCGGTTGATTGGTGCCATGAATTCCGTAAATTCTGCCATCGGTATCCCTGGCATCAAAACCAATCCACGCCAAGCCTAACGGGTTACGCGAATCCCCTCCAGGAATGTCTTTCTTTCGGTAATATGGATTCTTCGCCTTTACGGTGATCGTAAACAACCCTTCCGGCGTTAATTCCTGCGACTTACCGGTTCCAACACTAACGATGGTTTGAACCTTGTTTTCGTTTATCAGTGCCAGTTCATTGTTACTTTTATTTACGATAACAAACGGATCGCCAGGAAGCGGGTTTAGACCAAGCGGCCAGAGTGGGGAAGCAATCAGGATTGACAAAAATAATTTGATCATGTTTATCAACCTGCCTTTTTCCCCTAGTATGCTTCCACATACTTCCTCCGATACATGGATTACAACATTTTTTCCAGGAATTCTTGAGCCCGTTTGCTCTTAGGCATAGTAAAAAATTCTTCCGGTGTGGCATCGTCTACAAGTACTCCGCCATCGAGGAACAAGACACGGTCCGCTACTTCTCGGGCAAAGCCCATTTCATGGGTGACGATTGCCATCGTCATCCCCGTATGTGCCAGTGACTTCATAACCTCTAATACTTCTTTAACCATTTCTGGGTCTAGTGCCGAGGTAGGTTCATCAAATAACATAACCTCAGGCTGCATTGCCAGTGCTCTGGCAATTGCCACCCGCTGCTTTTGCCCGCCTGAAAGTCTCGTTGGATATTCATTGGCTTTTTCCAATAACCCTACTCTTTCCAATAGATCATAAGCAATCTTTTCCGCTTCGGCTTTTGCCATTCCCTTTACTTTGATTGGTGCATAAGTGAGATTTTGCAAGACAGTCTTATGCGGGAAAAGATGAAAATGCTGAAACACCATGCCGACATTCTCACGGACTTTCATGATATTTGTTTTTTTATCTGTTACCTCTTGCTGGCCTACCCAGATTCTGCCGCTTGTCGGCGTTTCAAGGAAATTCATGCAGCGCAGAAAGGTCGACTTTCCTGAGCCGGATGGCCCAATAATCGCAACGACTTCACCGGACCCAATCGTAGTGGTGATTCCCTTTAACACTTCCAATTTACCGTAAGATTTATGCAAGTCTTCTACCTTAATCACTGCGTCTCATTCTCCTTTCCAGTGCTTTTCCCATGAAGGTTAAGGTGATAACCATCAAGTAATAGATCACACCTGCGATAATTAATGGTTCAAAATAAGAATAATATTCTGCCCCGACCTGATACGAGCGGCGCATAATATCCATAACCCCGATGGTTGTCACAATGGCTGATTCCTTTGTCAAGGTGATGAATTCGTTCATTAATGCTGGCAGGATATTCTTTAGTGCCTGTGGCAGAATGATATCCCACATCATTTTTCCATAAGGAACCCCAAGAGCCATCGCAGCTTCCTGCTGGCCTTTGTCGACAGCAAGAATGCCCGCGCGGATAATCTCTGAAATATATGCTGCCGAATTTAGTGCAAATGATAATACTGCCGCCGCATATGGTTCAATTTGATAGCCAAAAATTTGTGGTGAACCGTAATAGATGAGCATTAGCTGTAACACAAGCGGTGTACCGCGGAAAATCGAAGTATAAATATCAGCTAACCAGCCGAGCGCTCTAATCGAACTAATTTTAAAAAGTGATAAGATAATACCAAAGATAAACCCCAAAACTCCTGCTAGAATAACAATTTTTAACGTAATCATTATTCCTTTTAAAATATACGGCAGGGAGGGAATGAATTGCATAAAATCCAAATTCATTAATATGCCATCCTTTCACAAAA
The DNA here is from genome assembly GCF_055381825.1 of Neobacillus sp. B24. Lineage (NCBI taxonomy): Bacteria > Bacillati > Bacillota > Bacilli > Caryophanales > Bacillaceae > Neobacillus > Neobacillus sp. B24. The sequence continues at coordinate 3,952,798 of NZ_AP035777.1, forward strand.
AAATAGCGGAGACGCCTAGTAGAATTAGCTTCTCCCAAACGTCTCCATGTCATGTTTTATAGTTTAGTTTTCGCCGCCAAACCATTTAACTACTAATTTGTCGAGTTCCCCGTTTTCTTTCATTTTCTTTAACTCTTTATTAAATTTTTCAGTCAGATCACTATTTTTCTGGAACGCAATGGCCGAACCTGCTTCCTCTGGATCATCGCTGATCGTAAAGCCCTTCAACTCTTTATCATTTTTAAAATAGCCCTTTGCGACAGTATCTTCGATAATGGCAGCATCAAAACGGCCTGATTTAAGCTCCTGAATCAATTCCGGAATCCGGTTGCGGTCCTGGATATTAATCGCTACTTTTTCATTGATTTCTTTTGCTTTTCCTTCTTGGATAGAACCAAGTTGAACGCCGACAGTCTTGCCTTTCAAATCCTCGAGGGACTCAATCCCGCTATCCTGCTTAGAAACAATCATGTGCTGCGCTGTATAATAAATATCACTGAAATCTACGTTTTTCTTTCTCTTTTCGGTAGGAGTCATCCCTGCCAAAACAAAATCTGCCTGTCCTGATTTAAGAGCTTGAACCAAACCATTAAATTCCATATCCTTGATTTCAAGTTTGTAACCAAGCTTGCTCGTGATTGCCTTAGCTAAATCCACATCAAAACCGATGATTTCGTCGCTTTTCTCTGTTTCAATATATTCAAATGGCGCATAATCTGCAGAAGTCGCCATCACCAAAACCTTTTTGTCTCCACTCGCCTTGCTTGTTTTCTCACTAGTGCCACAAGCAGCAAGAACACCGATCGTTAACATTAACGTTAACAATAATATTAAACTCTTTTTCATTTCGTTTTCCCCCTGAAGTTTTTTAGGAATGATAGATTAATAATTATTCAATGTATTGAATTTTAACACATGATAATAATTATGCAAATATATTTTTAAAAATTCATCGGAATTTTTTTGGTGTAATTTTTTCCATCAAAAAAGCCAACCTCCGTTAAGGAGATTGGCATCTGTTAATTACACTTCTTCACAATATTTTTCAAATTCCTGCTGCAGCTTTGCCACAACCGTTGCCGGGTCATAACCCTCAATTTGATGTCTTTCCACCATTGAACAAATCTTGCCATCCTTTAGTAAAGCAAACGACGGTGAGGAAGGCGGATAGCCAGTGAAATAACTGCGTGCTTTTTCGGTTGCCTCTTTATCCTGACCGGCAAAAACTGTAACCAGATGGTCAGGCCGTTTATCATAATGTATTGCATAAGCTGCTGCTGGGCGGGCGATACCGCCGGCACAGCCGCATACGGAATTAATCATGACTAAAGTTGTGCCCTTTTTCGCTAATGCTTCTTCCACCTCTTCAGATGTCTTAAGCTCTTCGTAGCCGGCAGCAGAAATTTCCTGACGCGCTTGGCGGACAACATCATTCATAAAAATATTAAAATCCATGCTCATTAAAATCACTCCTTTATATCTCTAGATATCAACATCATAACAGTTAAAATATGTTGATATCAAATGATTATTCCTGAGGGTCCAAAAGATAACTGCCAGATTTAAAAAAGTCTTAATCATTTTGGTCTATAAACGCTTGGAAAAGCTTCTCAACGGCTGTCGCGACAGTCATATCCCCGGCAATCACTTCGTTTTCGAATTTCGGCAGCAGGTTTTTGACTTCTCTATGAGAAAAAAATTGATAGTGGAGTTGATCAGTTATCATGGAATAGAGCCATTCCTTTGATTGGACCTTCCTCCTGTCAGCAAAAACTCCTGATTCCTTCGTCCTCTGTTCAAAAGCTTGAATTACATGCCATACATCTTCAATTCCTTCATACGTCATCGATGAACATGTATATGCTTTCGTAGTCCAGCCCTTCGTTGCAGGCTGGAGAAAATGGAGAATACGGTTATATTCTTTCCTGGTTTTATCTGCAACTGGTTTGTTTGACCCGTCAGCTTTATGGACTATAATGGCATCGGCTAGTTCCATAATGCCTTTTTTCATTCCTTGCAGTTCATCACCTGCGCCAGTCAAAACAAGCAGCATAAAAAAGTCTACCATGTCACGGATGATAACTTCGCTTTGACCGACACCAACCGTTTCGATTAAGATCACATCAAAGCCCGCTGCTTCACAAATCAGCATCGCTTCGCGCGTTTTGCGGTGAACCCCGCCAAGTTTGCCGGCCGTTGGCGACGGGCGAATAAACGCCCTTGGATTCCTCGACAGCTGTTCCATCCGTGTCTTATCCCCCAGAATGCTGCCGCCGCTGATTTTCGAGCTGGGGTCAATGGCAAGGACAGCCACTTGTAAGCCAAGTTTACAAAGATAGGTTCCAAACGCTTCAATAAAAGTGCTTTTTCCCGCGCCGGGTACTCCGGTTATTCCAATGCGGATGGATTGACCGGAATGAACCAACAGTTTTTGCAGGAGGGCTTGCGCTTTTTTAAAATGCTGCTCTGCATTGCTTTCTGCCAATGTAATTGCCCTTGCCAGCAAGCTTCTGTCCCCTTTTAGCACACCTTGATATAGTTCCTCAACCGAAGGCTCTGTGGAGCGGCGCTTTTGGAAGACAAGGTTTTTCTGGATTGATGCATCCTGCCCTGTATGCTCTTGGCCTTTGCGAATCACACTTGAAAACTTTTCGGGTTCGTTCGGGTTTACCCATTCCGGTCTTTGCTCCTCGGTCATTAATTTGCCACTTCCTCATAGCCTAGCCGCTTGTAAATTTCCTGGATAACCTTTTGCGCGGCCACTGGAATGATGGTACCAGGTCCGAAAATCGCAGCAGCACCATTGTCATACAAGAATTGATAATCTTGGGCCGGAATCACGCCGCCAGCAACGACGAGGATATCCTCCCGTCCGAGATTATTCAATTCGTCGATCAGCTGTGGCAAGAGCGTCTTATGTCCGGCAGCAAGTGAGCTCATACCGATAACATGAACATCATTTTCAACCGCCTGTGCTGCAGTTTCTGCCGGTGTTTGAAACAATGGGCCGATATCAACATCAAAGCCTAAATCGGCGAAGGCGGTAGCAATAACCTTGGCACCACGATCATGACCGTCCTGTCCCATTTTTGCAATCAGGATCCGGGGTCTTCGGCCTTCATTTTCGAGAAACTCATCCGTCATCCGCTGGACTGCGGCTATTTCTTCTTCATTCGTAAACGCGGTACTATACACACCACTGATTGAACGGATAATCGCTTTATGACGGCCAGCAGCTTTTTCAATCGCATCAGAAATTTCACCTAATGTCGCTCGAACACGAGCGGCCTTGACTGCTAGTTCCAAAAGGTTGCCTTCCCCGGATATGGCAGCATTCGTTAAATGCGTTAACGCCTCTTCCACTTTAAGTGGATCGCGAGCAGCTTTTAGTTCATTTAATTTTTCAATTTGCTTTAAGCGGACAGCCGTATTGTCAATATCGAGGATGTCGATTGGCTCTTCTTTTTCAAGACGGAAGGCGTTCACACCAATAATCGTTTCTTTTCCGGAATCAATTTGTGCCTGGCGTCTTGCCGCTGCCTCTTCAATTCTCATCTTTGGAAGTCCGGTTTCAATCGCTTTTGCCATTCCGCCAAGATTTTCGATTTCCTCAATATGAGTCCAGGCGCGCTTAATTAATTCGTCTGTTAATTTTTCCACATAATAAGAGCCTGCCCACGGGTCGATAACCTTGGTAATCGCCGTTTCTTCTTGTAAAAATAACTGAGTATTACGGGCAATCCTTGCTGAGAAATCAGTTGGCAAGGCAATGGCTTCATCCAAGGCATTTGTGTGCAGCGATTGCGTATGTCCCATGGCCGCGGCATGCGCCTCGATTAGTGTCCGGGTAACATTGTTAAACGGATCCTGCTCCGTCAGGCTCCAACCGGACGTTTGCGAATGGGTTCGCAGTGCCATCGATTTTTCATTTTTCGGGTTGAACGATTTCATCATTTTCGCCCAGATGAACCGTCCCGCCCGCATTTTCGCTACTTCCATGAAATAGTTCATCCCGATAGCCCAGAAAAAGGACAGGCGCGGTGCAAACGAATCAATGTCAATGCCAGCTTTCAGACCGGTTCTGACATATTCCAGACCATCTGCCAGCGTGTAAGCTAATTCGATATCAGCCGGCGCCCCAGCCTCTTGCATATGATAGCCCGAGATACTGATACTATTAAACTTCGGCATATATTTGGAGGTATATTCAAAAATATCGGCAATGATTTTCATCGACATTTCCGGCGGATAAATGTAGGTGTTCCGCACCATATATTCTTTTAAGATGTCATTTTGAATGGTCCCGGACAGCTTTTCCTGGCTGACTCCCTGCTCTTCGGCTGTAACGATAAAAAACGCGAGAACCGGAAGAACCGCCCCGTTCATTGTCATCGAGACAGACATTTGATCCAACGGAATCCCGTCGAAAAGGGTTTTCATATCAAATACAGAATCAATTGCTACCCCTGCTTTGCCAACATCCCCGATTACCCGCGGGTGGTCCGAATCGTAGCCTCTGTGGGTAGCAAGGTCAAAGGCAACGGACAATCCCTTTTGCCCCATTGCTAAATTACGGCGATAGAACGCATTACTTTCGTCCGCTGTTGAAAAACCGGCATACTGCCTGACGGTCCAGGGACGGTTGACGTACATGGTTGGATAGGGCCCACGTGTATACGGAGGAAGTCCCGGCAGGTGGTCAAGATGTTCCAATCCATCACGGTTTTCCTTTGTATAAACGGGTTTTAAGTTAATTTGTTCATTTGTCTCGAACAGCAAGTCCTCAATGGAACTGTCAATTTCTTTATCGACTTTTACCATCCATTCTTCTTTTGTGATAAACTTCTGTTCTTCATATAATTTTGCATTTTGAAAATCAGGCTTCAAGATGACTCACCTCGATTTCGGAAAGTATGTCTTTTAAAGTTTCATAGCAGTTGCTTTTGAAATGAATAAACTGTCTGATTCCTTCGCTAAACCACTGATCCTGCAGGCTTTTCTCAGGCAGCCCTGCCAGCAGGAATTTTACGTTAGGAAACTCTGATTTTATGACCGTCAGAATTTCGTGGCCGATTTGTTCATACTGTTCGTTATTGCCACAGAAGCAGACAAAGTTAGTATTCAAGTTTCTAATAAACTCCTTTGCGTCTTCTAGATCATGGATTGGCCGGCTTTCGATAGACTGGATTCCGCCCGCAGATAGGAAGCCTTTCATGAAATCCAATCTTGGCTTATGCTGTTTTAAGTTACCGAGACAAACCATGCCGACAGAAGGCACAGTGCCTGTCTTTTCCGCATATTGAATAGCCATTTGGCGAAGATCCTCGTATGGTTCAGAAAGTCTCCGCCGCTTTATTGCTTCGAAGTCTTTACCGCTGACATTTGATTTTTCAGGATAATCCACTATGGATTCATCTAATTTTGAATATACATTGGTTCCAATTATGCTCTGTTTTCTCGTCTGGATGTCTAGGTTCTTTTTTTCAAAGGTCGAGGCAATCTCCTGCTGCAGCCAGTTCGTTTTTAAAGCCTCAAGTATTCCACCCTTTGCATCGATTTCCTGGAAAAACACCCAGGCCTTTTGTGCCAGTTCCGATGTTAATGCTTCGATATACCAGGACCCTCCGGCAGGGTCAACCACCTTCTTTAAATGGGCCTCTTCACTTAAAACTAGCTGGATATTGCGGGCAACACGCTCGGAAAAGTCGTTAGAGCCGGTCAGAGCATCAAACGGCTCAACATGCAAATATTGAACTCCGCCCAGAACAGCTGCAAATGCTTCATTTGCAGAACGCAGAATATTAACATGGTGATCGTGAATTGTTTTCGTAAAGTGGGATGTTGTAGCTGTGATATGCATTTTTCGTTCATCCACGCTTGCACCGTACAATTCAGTTATTGTATTCCAAACGATACGGGCCGCTCGCAGCTTGGCAAGTTCCATAAAGAAGTTGCTGCCAATGGAGAATTGGAATACCATTTTTGACAGAGCTTGTTGGAGTGAGAGACCCTCTTGTGTAAGCTTCTCAATATAATACACCCCTGACGCCGCGGCTATTCCCAGCTCTTGGACAGCGCTTGCTCCCCCGTTATGATAGGTTGTGGTATCAACTATAACGGTCCGTAATTTCGGAAACTTTTCAGCTGCCTTACGAATTTCAGCTGGCCACATTTGAAAATAATCCTCATCGATTTGGCCATCTTCGGCAAAAAGTGCAATTGGATCATTGGCAATATATCCAGTCGCATTGTGGTTGAGTTGTGTTAATAAATTTGCCAGTTCCCATTTTGCATTGATGGCAAATGGGTATTTACTGTTTAAATCCCCAACAATGTCTGAAAAATTTGTGGCAAGGTCTTTGGATATTTCGAATGAAATGGCAGTTTGTCCCTTCTCAACAGCGTGGTGCAGCTGTTGTTTCAGCTCTTCCGGTGTTTTCGAGGTAATCCGCTGGGCCACTTTCCATTCGTTTGTCACATAACCTAACGGGTCAATTCCCCTTCTGTAATCTTCCCCTCCGGGATAATTTGACACATGCTGCTGTTGGTCTTGTGATGTATAAAGCGGTTTCAAATTAATATTTTCATATGTAGTACTTAGTAATGACTCTATCTTTTTTCCTTTTAGAGACTCTTCAGCTTTTACTTTCCACTCGTCCACTGATTTGGCTGGAAAAGTCTGATTGCGAATACTTTCCACGCTCCCCATCCCCCTTTCAAAGATAATTGAACTAAAATTCAATTAATTTAATTTTAGAATACAATGCCATTTCAGGCAATGAACTTTTTTCCAATTACCTATTGACTATCAAATAAAGATTGATTATTGTAAAAATAACTACTTTGTATTGCAAGGTAGTTGTTTATCGGCTAGCTATCTTGTAATACAATATACCGATTGAAAGGATACAAACCATGTCATTACGAAGCCAACTTTTAAAAGGGATTCTGGATGGGTGCATACTTGCTGTCATTGAAAAAGAACCCGTTTACGGCTATGAGCTTTCGAAGAAATTGCAAGCAGCAGGACTAAATGAGGTAAGTGAAGGAACCATTTACCCTGTTCTGCTAAGGCTCCAAAAGAATGGCTATATTCGCGGAGAAATGCAGCCCTCAGAATCAGGGCCTAATCGAAAATATTATTATTTAACTGATACAGGGCATGAGGCACTTAGAGACATTGCCCAGGAATGGGAAGAAATCGTTATTCCTGCAAGCTTTTTATTGAAAAGGGGGATTAGCAATGATTGAAGCAAAGCAATTGATAGAAATGAATAATAAGCGGCGGACAGAATTAACACCTGAAAATGAAAAGTATTATTCTGACTTTTTAATCTATATCAGACTCCAATTATTTCTTTCGGAGCAGCAATCTGAGGAAATTTTAATGGAGATACTGGACCATTTAATCGAGGGACAAAACGAAGGGAAAAGTGCTAGAGAAATATTCGGAGATGACCCAAAAGCGTTTGCGGATGAACTCATTGAACAAATCCCGAAAGAAAATAAACGGAATCTTATTCGATTTTTTTCTAGTATTGTCTTAGGTTTAGTGAGTTACTTCTTTATGATTCGCGGAGTGGTTATATTAGTTGTGGGCTTTTTTAAGGACGTGGATATTGTTGTATATCCAGTAAAATCGGTAGTGGTATCTCTCCTCATCATTACTATAAGTCTTGGAAGTATTGGACCAATATTTAAAATTGTTTCCCGTTCTCTTTTCTCCGCGAAGAAAACTGAAGTTAGCTATTCAATAAAAATTGCGCTGGTAGCCATGGCTGGTATGGGGATTATTGTTGTTACCAATCAATTCTTCCCAGCTTTTGGTCCAAAGTTTGATTTCCCATGGTATGCTTCCTTAATAACAGGTGGATTGGTATGGGGAGCTTCACGTTGGTTGAAAAATTGGTAATTTAACCAGGGTAGGCCGCCAATGAAGGCGGCCTGACTTAATAATTAGTAAATGGATGTTGTCGACTTCGACATATTTTCAATGATTTCCTTCACCCGAGCAAGGAATCGTCCGCAAACGAGGCCATCCAATACGCGGTGGTCCAATGACATACACAGGTTAACCATGTCACGTACTGCAATCATGCCATTATTCATGACTACAGGACGTTTCACGATTGATTCTACCTGCAGAATTGCTGCCTGCGGGTAATTTATTATACCCATCGATTGGACCGAACCGAATGAACCGGTGTTATTTACGGTTATCGTACCGCCCTGCATGTCTTCTGGACGGAGTTTACCGGAACGAACCTTCACAGCAAGTTCGGAAATTTCACGGGCTATACCTTTAATTGTTTTTTCGTCAGCATTTTTAATAACTGGAACAAATAATGCGTCATCGGTTGCGACTGCAATCGAAATATTGATATCTTTCTTTCGAATGATCTTGTCTCCTGCCCACATCGAGTTAATCTGTGGATATTCTTTCAGAGCCTGTGCAACTGCCTTCACAAAGAAAGCAAAGAATGTTAAATTAAAGCCTTCTTTTTTCTTAAATTCGTCTTTAATACTGTTCCGGTAGTCAACCAGATTGGTGGCATCAACTTCGACCATTGTCCAGGCATGCGGTGCTTCGTGCTTGCTGCGCAGCATGTTCGTCGCAATCGCTTTGCGGATGCCGGTAACCGGGATTTCAATATCGCCAGCAGCCAGTGGAATCGAAGGAGCTGCAGGTGCCGTAACAGGAGCAGGAGTTGGCTGACTTGGAGCCGCTGGCTGTACGGCTGCTTGTTGTACAGGCTCCTCAACAGCAGCAGTCTTCTTCCCAGCAGCAGGAATATTTCCTGACTCAATAATTTTCAAAATATCTTTTCTAGTAATCCGACCGCCTGCACCTGTGCCAGACACCTGTGCCATATCAATCCCATGTTTTTGAGAGAGCTTTAGAACAGCCGGTGAATAGCGGGCTTTGTTTTCCTGATCCACAGCCTCAACAGCGGGGGCAGCCTCATCAGTCTGGACAGTTGTGGCTTCACCAGCACTGTCACTGCTCCCTTCAGTTTCAATAGTACAAATGATTTCTCCAACCTCTAGCGTATCGCCTTCCCCGGCAATTAGCTCTTTAATCACTCCAGTAAAGGAGGACGGCACTTCGGCATTTACCTTGTCAGTCATGACCTCTGCAAGCGGGTCGTATTTATTTACCTTATCTCCAACGGAGACAAGCCATTTGCTAATCGTACCTTCTGTTACACTCTCGCCCAACTGCGGCATCTTAATTTGTTCTAGTCCCAAAGTAAAACCCTCCAATGTCTAACTCCAGCGCCTAGCCCCTCGAGGTCTTAAGCCGTCCCCCTCCGGAGGGCAGGCCCATCCTGCGGGTTACGTCTTAAGCTTGTCGGGGCTGACCGAGGCGCTTCCGTTTTTCTATTAAAACTCCGCAAGCTCGCGCATTGCTTTTTCGACTTTATCTGGATTGATCATAAAGTATTTTTCCATTGTTGGCGCATATGGCATCGCTGGGACATCCGGTCCAGCCAGACGCTTGATAGGCGCATCCAAGTCAAACAGACAATGCTCTGCAATAATCGCGGCTACCTCGCTCATGATGCTTCCTTCTTTATTGTCCTCCGTAACTAGTAAGACCTTCCCGGTCTTCGACGCCGATTCAATAATCGCTTCTTTGTCAAGCGGATAGACGGTACGTAAATCCAAAATTTGTGCCGAGATTCCATCCTTAGCCAACTTTTCCGCAGCCTGCAGGGCAAAATGTACGCAAAGTCCGTAAGTAATGACCGTGATATCTTCGCCTTCACGCTTAACATCGGCTTTCCCAATCGGAAGCGTATAATCATCACTTGGGACCTCTCCCTTAATTAGCCGATAAGCGCGCTTATGTTCGAAAAATAACACCGGATCGTTGTCACGAATGGCGGCTTTCAACAATCCTTTCACATCATAAGGAGTGGAAGGCATGACTATTTTCAAACCGGGCTGGTTCGCGAACACTGCTTCGACTGATTGCGAATGATAAAGAGCACCGTGGACACCGCCGCCGTAAGGCGCACGGATGACAATTGGGCAGTTCCAGTCGTTATTGGAACGATAGCGGATTTTTGCCGCTTCGGAAATAATTTGGTTCACTGCTGGCATGATAAAATCGGCAAATTGCATTTCCGCAATCGGGCGCATCCCATACATCGCCGCCCCGATTCCAACTCCGGCAATTGCAGATTCTGCAAGCGGCGTATCAATGACCCGCTCTTCACCAAATTGTTCATATAACCCTTGTGTCGCCTTAAATACCCCGCCTTTTACCCCCACATCTTCCCCAAGGACGAAAACTTTAGGGTCTCTTTGCATTTCTTCGCGAATCGCCATTGTTACGGCATCGATATAAGAAATTACTGCCATTTCCCTTCCCCCTTACTTATCCGCATACACGTATTTCAACGCGTGCTCTGGCGCTGCATACGGAGCATTTTCTGCATAGTCAGTGGCTTCGTTCACGATATTCATGACACGGTCATTAATTTGTTTTTCAAGTTCGTCATTCAAAACGCCCGTTTCTTTTAAATAAGCCCCAAAAGTAATGATCGGATCATTTGTTTTGGCTTTTGCCACTTCATCCGGGGCACGGTAGGTGCGGTCATCATCATCAGATGAGTGCGGAGTCAAACGGTAAGACACCGTCTCAACCAATGTTGGCCCTTCCCCGCGTCGTCCGCGGTCTGCCGCTTCCTTAACCACCTTGTAAACTTCAAGTGGATCGTTGCCATCAACGGTATATCCCGGCATCCCGTAACCTATTGCCCTGTCGGAAACTTTTTCACACGCCAATTGCTTTTCAATTGGCACAGAAATAGCATATTTGTTATTTTCACACATAAAAATCACCGGAAGCTTGTGTACACCGGCAAAGTTGGCACCCTCATGGAAATCACCCTGGTTGGATGAACCTTCACCGAACGTAACGAATGAAACAAAATCCTTTTTCTCCATTTTTCCAGCAAGAGCTACGCCTACTGCATGAGGAACTTGGGTCGTAACAGGAGAGGACCCGGTAACAATTCGGTTTTTCTTTTGCCCGAAGTGTCCCGGCATTTGCCGCCCGCCTGAGTTTGGATCCTCTGCTTTGGCGAACCCGGACAGCATTAACTCTCTAGGTGTCATCCCGAAGGTTAATACCACACCCATATCGCGGTAGTATGGGCAAACATAGTCTTTTTCACGATCAAGAGCAAAAGCGGCGCCAACCTGGGCTGCCTCCTGTCCTTGACATGAAATGACAAAAGGTATTTTTCCCGCACGGTTCAATAGCCACATCCGCTCATCAATCCGGCGGGCGAGGAGCATTGTTTCATACATTTCCAGCACTTTGTCGTCAGATAACCCTAACGCTTCATGACGCTTTTCCACCATTGCATTCATTCCTCCCGATTGTTCGTTACTTATACATTTTTACACGTTTCAAATATTGGAAACCTACTTGAAAAAAAGATGCTGACTTTTCAGCAATCTTCTTTTCATTTTCGGTCAATTTCCAATCAAACCATTACCCATGAATAGCTTTCCCATCCACTGCCAGCGCGGCTTCCCCAATAGCCTCTGACAAGGTTGGATGCGGGTGAATCGTATGAGCAATTTCCCATGGGACGGCATCCAATACCATCGCCAATCCTGCTTCTGAAATCATATCGGTCACATGAGGACCAATCATATGCACTCCTAGGATATCATCAGTCTCTTCATCGGCAATGATTTTGACAAATCCATCTGCTTCACCAAACACAAGCGCTTTACCAATGGCACGAAACGAAAACTTACCCACCTTTACTTTATGCCCCTTATCCTTCGCCTGCTCTTCAGTGATGCCGACACTACCAACCTCAGGGTTCGAGTAGATGCACCGGGAAACAAGATTATAATCAATTGGTGTAGGATTCTCTCCGACAATGTGCTCGACAGCCACGATACCCTCATGGGAAGCAACGTGTGCCAACTGAAGGCCGCCAATCACATCACCAATGGCATAAATATGGGATTCTTTCGTTTGTAAAACTTCATTCGTTACAATAAATCCTTTTTCTACCTGGATTTCTGTGTTTTCAAGTCCAATTCCTTCTGTATTCGCCTGGCGGCCTACCGAAACAAGCAATTTTTCCGCTTTAAATTCCTTTACTTCCCCTTTTACCTCGGCAGAAATGGATACCCCATTATCCCGAATAAGTGTCTCAGGAAGAACTTTTGCAGATGTAACCAGCTTGAGGCCCTTTTTCTTCAATAATCGCTGCATTTCTTTGGAGATATCCCTATCCTCGGTCGGAATGATACGATCTGCGTATTCAATCACCGTTACTTCTACTCCAAAATCAGAAAGCATTGATGCCCATTCGATTCCGATCACACCGCCGCCAACGATAATAATCGAGCTTGGCAGTGCTTCAAGCTGAAGGGCTTCATCTGATGACATCACATACTCCCCGTCAATTTCAAGCCCTGGCAGAGTCCGCGGTCTTGAACCTGTAGCGATAAGGACATTCTTCGGGATAAGCATTTCATTATCGGAACCATTATTCATTTCTACAGAGATCGTTCCAGGCATCGGTGAAAAAATTGATGGGCCAAGAATCCGGCCAAGTCCCTCGTAAACATCTATTTTCCCTTGTTTCATTAAATGTTGAACACCTTTGTGCAGCTGGTCGACAATTTTATTTTTCCGTTCCTGAACTTTGCTAAAATTAACACTTACATCACTAGTGATGACACCGAACTCTTCACTGCGTTTCGTTGTTGCGTATACTTCGGCGCTTCTTAGCAATGCCTTGCTCGGAATACAGCCTTTATGAAGGCAGGTTCCACCCAGTTTTCCTTTTTCGACGATGGCTGTTTTTAAGCCAAGCTGTGAAGCGCGGATAGCCGCAACATAACCACCTGTGCCCCCGCCCAAAATGACCAAATCATATTCTTGTGCCACAAACTCTTCCTCCTAAACTAAATGCTCAATATTTTGACTGCTTCAAATTTGCCAGGATATTCTTTTACCTCTTCCTCACCGCGCAAGATCCGAAGCGCTCCTTCCGCCAGTGCTTTCAGTTCGTTTTCCCCCGGTTGGACAATCACATCTGCTATCCAATTAATTCGTTCGCTTATCGATTTGACAAAATCCTTCCCGTAGGCAAGCCCGCCAGTTAACACGATTGCATCCACTTTACCAGAGAGTACTGCACTTGCGGCCCCGATTTCTTTAGCGACTTGGTAGGCCATTGCCTCATACACAAGTTCAGCTTCTTTATCGCCCGAGGCAATTCGTTGTTCCACCTCCAAGGCATCGTTCGTTCCAAGATAGCCAACAAGTCCTCCTTGGCCGACTAGCCGTTTCATAATCTCATCACGATAATGTTCTCCCGAAAAGCACAAGGTAACTAAATCTCCAGCAGGAACGGTGCCGGCACGCTCTGGACTAAAGGGTCCATCCCCATGGAGTCCGTTATTGACGTCCACCACTCTTCCCAATTTATGGACACCAACGGTGATACCGCCCCCCAAATGAGTAACGATTAAATTCAACTCAGAATATTTTTTTCCTAATTCCTTTGCTACTCTTCTGGCCACAGCCTTTTGATTCAATGCATGGAATATACTTTTTCTTTCAATTAAGGGAAAGCCTGAAACCCGTGCAATTGGGTCAAGTTCATCGACTACAACCGGGTCAACAATATAAGAAGGAATGTTTAGACCTGTGGCGATTTCAAACGCAATAATCCCGCCAAGATTCGAGGCGTGCTGACCTGAGAAACCCACTCTCAAGTCACGGAGCATTGTTTCGTTAACACCGTATGTTCCACCTTCTATTGGCCGCAGCAATCCGCCTCGTCCGCATACTGCGCTAAGCTTAGATATATTAATCTCTTCGTTATCCAAAGTTTCTAAAATGGTGGTTTTTCTAAATTCATATTGATCAATGATAGTAGGAAAAGAGTTGATGGTATCAGTATCATGGCGAATGGTTTTCTCCAGAATGGATATTTCATTATCGAAGACTCCAATTTTTGTGGATGTTGAACCTGGGTTGATAACGAGAATTCGATATTCTTTATTTGGCAACGTTTAGCCCTCCATTTTTTGCTTCTTTCTCTATCAATGCAGGCGAAGAGTAATCCCGGGAAGTACTGCACCTTCATTAAAGGCAAAGACGCTGAATTTTTCATTCAGCGCTCTTGCCCCAAACATTCACCAGGAAAATGGTCTATCTTGTTCTTCTTCTACTCAATATGTGGTGGCCATTTTGAAGAAACTGGCTTCTGGAATTACGCATTCTTTCAATTCTTTCCTCAGCCATCCGGTCTGCTGCCACGTAAGTTGGGATTCCATCACGCTTAGAAATATCAATGACCTTTTCAATACTGTTGTAGATGGTTTCGACCTTTTTCAAGGCACGGTCGCGATTGTATCCGTATAACTCATCGGCAACGTTAATGACCCCACCAGCATTGATGACATAGTCAGGTGCGTAGACGATTCCCAATTCGTGAATCAGGGCACCGTGGCGTGTCTCCTTTAATTGGTTATTAGCTGCACCAGCAATCACTTTCGCCTTTATTTGAGGAATCGTATCATCATTGATAGTGGCACCTAAAGCACAAGGAGCATAAATATCACATTCTACACTGTAAATTTCAGTTGGATCAACCGCACGAGCGCCAAACTCTTCTACCGCCCTCATCACGGCCTCTTTATTGATATCCGTTACGATTAATTGGGCACCTTCTTCATGCAAATGGCGGCACAAATTATAAGCCACATTACCGACACCCTGGACGGCAATCACTTTGCCTTCTAGCGAGTCGGAACCAAAAGCTGCCTTGGCTGCTGCTTTCATTCCACGGTACACACCATAAGCCGTAACTGGTGAAGGATTTCCCGATGAGCCGAATGCCGGAGAAATGCCGGTTACATAATCAGTTTCTTCATGAATTAAATCCATATCCGCCACTGTTGTTCCTACATCTTCAGCGGTAATGTAGCGGCCATTTAAACCTTGAACATAACGACCGAAAGCACGGAACATTTCTTCATTCTTGTCTTTGCGAGGGTCCCCGATGATAACAGTCTTACCACCGCCAAGATTTAAGCCAGCTGCTGCATTTTTGTATGTCATGCCCTTTGCTAATCGTAATGCGTCTTCAATTGCAGCTTCTTCCGTTTCATATGTCCACATTCTGGTTCCGCCTAATGCAGGTCCCAGAGTTGTATCATGTATCGCAATAATGGCTTTTAGGCCTGATTGTTTATCCTGGCAGAATACCACTTGCTCATAATCATATTGTTCCATGTACTTGAAAATTTCCATTGTCTATTCCTCCTCAATTTTTGAAGCAATCTATTTTTGCACACAACACAATGCCAATGCTAATGAATAAAGCTTGCTTTCGGCGGAATCAGCTCTTGATGTTAATACAATTGGTGCTTTAGCTCCGGCAATGACTGCGCCGACTTTCGCACGAGCAAAATAAATTAATGATTTATATAATACATTTCCTACTTCAATTGCAGGTACCAACAAAATGTCAGCCGTTCCAGCCACATCACTGTGAATCCCTTTGTGTTCAGCAGCTAGACTGGAGACCGCATTATCGAGGGCAAGGGGCCCATCAATGATGCAGCCCGATATTTGCCCGCGCTTATTCATCATGGTTAAAGCCGCGGCATCGAGTGTAGCCTGCATCGCTGGATTAACTACTTCTACAGCAGCTATCGGTGCTACTTTTGGATTCTTGATGCCAATGGCCTTTGCAATTGATACAGCATTTTTTGTAATTTGGACCTTTTGTTCCAGATCTGGTGCAATATTCATCGCTGCATCCGTGACGATCATTAATCGGTCATATCCCGGAACTTCAAAGACAGCCGTATGGGATAGAACATTCCCTGTCCGTAACCCGTATTCTTTATTCAGCACTGCTTTTAAAATAATATTGGTTGGAAGATTGCCCTTCATTACGACATCTGCTTCCTTGTTAAAAACAGCCTTTACGGCTTCCTCAGCAGCCGCACCATGTGAATCTGCCTGAATAATTTTTACATGATTGCTGTTTTGACCATCATACTTCTTCTGATTTAGAATGGTATTGATTTTTTCCTTATCACCAATTAACAAGAAATCAGCAAGGTTACGTTCTAAGGCATCTAGTACAGCTTCGATTACTTCATCATCTTCGGCCGCAGCAACTGCAACTGTTTTTCTGTTTGTTTGGGAAGATACGTCAATCAGTGATTCTAGCAACAAGTTGTTATCAACCCTTTCATGAATTACTGCAACTCCATTTATTTAATATGCAAGAACCGTGCCAAAATAAATTTCTATGAAAACGCTTTATTTTTATTGAACTCATCTGCAAATTTCTTCACACCATGAAGTTTATTGCATGCTATTGTTTTCAAGTTTGTATTTTTCTAGCTTATAATATAAATTTCTTACCGACAAACCCAAAGTCTTTGCTGTCAGTGTCTTATTTCCATTTAACCTGTTTAAGGTTTGCCCTATGATACCCGCTTCATATTCCTCCATCATTTCCGTTAGGGTGCGGCCTGATATAACGGTATCACTGCCTCTTGCAGTCAATGCATTAGTTTCTGTGTTTCGATTTTTTAATTCAGGCAAGTGGCGAACATCGATAAAGGTTTCATTATATTTCATAAAAATAATTGCTCTTCCAAGAATATTTTCCAGTTCTCTTACATTACCTGGCCAATCGTATACCATTAATTGGGCCATCGCAGCATTTGTAATTCCTTCGACATTCCTTCCATAATCACGATTTATTTTTAAAATCAGCCTTTCACATAATGCCGGAATTTCTTCTTTCCTTTTTCTTAACGGAGGTATATGTATTGGCATCCGATTTAAACGGTAATATAAGTCTTCCCTAAACGTTCCTGTGGCAATACCCTTTTCCAAATTGACATTGGTAGCCGCAATAATTCGCACATTGATAGCAATAGGTTTGGTCCCGCCAACGCGGAGTACTTCATTTTCCTGAAGCACACGAAGTAATTTTGCCTGTGTATTGGCTGGAAGCTCACCGATTTCATCGAGAAAAATACTTCCATTATTCGACTCCTCGAAAAGACCTATTTTCCCACCCCTTAGCGCTCCCGAAAAGGCTCCTGCTTCATACCCAAAAAGCTCACTTTCCAGCAATGATTCAGAGATTGCAGCACAATTTACGCGAATAAATTTGTTATATTTTCTGTCGCTTGCATTATGGATGGCATGGGCAAATAATTCTTTCCCCGTCCCCGATTCTCCACGAAGCAAGACAGTTGCTGGTGTTTTCGCCCCCAATTTGGCCTGTTCAATCGCCAACGTCATTTCATCCGATTTCCCAATAATGTCTTCAAATGTGTACTTGGCTTCCAATTTTCGAATTAATTGCCGGGCTTGGTTCAATTCCCTGCTGAGCGACTTCATTTCGGACATGTCATGAATAACCCCGACACTGCCCTTTAATTTGCCGCTGACAATAATGGGAGCCACATTTACGACAACCTCCCGTTTATTAGGGCCGACTCTCATAGGCACTCCCCGCACTGCTCTTCTGGTTTGCAGCACTTTCATATGCATGCTTTCACCTTCGGAAATATCCGTTGTGGCAGGCTGGCCAATAACGTCCTCCTTCGACAGACCGGTAAGCCTTGTATAGGCAGGATTAATCAGAATCCCGAGACCATACTCATCAACAACAGAAATCGCATCATCACTTGAATTGATGATTGCTTGCAGCATTGTCTGAATTTCCCTTAAATTAGTTGACTTTTGTATTAGCTCTTCTTTTTCTTCCATTAATTTCGAGACAAGAAATGCCACACTGCCTGGAATTAAAATTGTTTTCTTGTTTTTCTTGTTTCTTATTTCCTGAAATACAGTTTCGTTACCGGTAACATCGATAATAATATCGATTTGATCGGATAAAAAAGGGGTCCAATCTGTTCCGGTTTTAATTCCTTCACGTTTAGCCATTAAGACTCCAGGGGCATCCTCATTACGGTCAATTACGACGGAGACATTCATTACTTCTGATTCCTTCAAAATCTTTAATATTGCAGTACCGCCCTTGCCTGCACCTACTATCATGATATTTTGCATGTTTTTTCCCATTTTTTCACCTTGAGTATAAGAAGAATTTTTCAGGATTCCCAAATATTATGCAATATTTTTCACTATCTATTTTATCTTTACGCTCCCTTCTTGACAAATTTTATCTATGTACTATTATTTTTTTGAAGGCTTAATTTCCTTATTATTTTGCGGAAGGATTTTCTATGAAACGGATTATTGCACTTATTATCTTAGTTATTCCAGGTTTTTTGGCTGGATGGGGAATTAAATTGATGCGGGATATGACCTTTGGGATATTGAATAAACCGTTCCCTTGGTATTGGCTTCAATTCCTTGTCGGATTGGTCCTATTTATAGGGGGACTCGCCTTTGTAGCCGGGTTTATATTTTACCGGGATCGGAAAAGAAACAAAGTTCAAGCGAGGTTTAAAAAATAACATACTATTTGCTTAAAAAAAGAGGCCATATTAAGTTATGGTCTCTTTTCATATTTCTTTCTTATTTTTGATGCTCTAACCGGATCATCAGTTATAAATGCTGTACAATTAATGTTAAACAGCCGGTGCATATCTGCTTCACGGTTCACCGTATAAGGACGGACAGCAATTCCATTTTCCATTGTTGCCGTTATAATATGATCTGGAATCGTAGAATGCTTTGGATGAATTCCCTTTGCACGAATGGATTGTGAATAAACCCAAGGCATATAAATGCTCTCTAGAAATAATGGGGCCGTTTCGATTTCCGGAGCCATCCGATAGCTGTTAACAATGCTATAATGATTAAACGAAGAAATGATGATCCGGTCACCTAAGCCATATTTGTGAACAAGGGTGATAACCTTCTCTTCCATTCCTTCATATGGAAAAATGCCATTTTTCAATTCAATATTGCAGGCTAATTTCGTAGTTTTCAGCCATTCCAACACTTCCACTAACGAAGGGATTGGTTCTTTTTTTACACTTTTTTTATTGGCATTGAAAGCTCTTATTTCCTTATACGTATGGTCTTTTACAAAGCCGGTTCCCGTCGTTGTGCGTTCCAATTTTTCATCATGAATAACGACAATTTCACCATCTCTTGTTAATTGAACATCCAGTTCTAACCCATCAGCACCTGCTTTTTCCGCAGCCAAAAAAGCACTCATCGTATTTTCGGCATATGCGGCGGAATAGCCTCGATGGGCAAAAATTTGTGTCATGTTGTCACATCCTAATCTATAAAATGGGGGTACTCACCTTGAAACCATTACAAATTTCGCCTGAAACAGCCATCATGCTTTCGGAAAAATTAAAGGTTCCACTAGAACAAATTATGCACATGCCACAACATATTCTAATTCAAAAACTCATGGAACTCGAAAAAGATAAAAAGTAAGTAAAAAAGCCTCAAAAAGAGGCTTTTTTACTGGTCCTTTCAAGAAGCTTTATGCTCCAAGCGAAGTTTATCGGCAACCATCGCGATAAACTCGGAATTAGTAGGCTTGGCTTTTGACATGCTGACAGTATAACCAAATAATGATGAGATGGAATCAATGTTACCACGGCTCCATGCTACTTCGATGGCATGGCGGATGGCTCTTTCCACACGACTTGCGGTAGTGTTATATTTTTTTGCGATATCCGGATATAGAACTTTCGTAATCGAACCCAACAATTCAATGTCATTAAAAACCATTGAGATTGCTTCACGCAAATATAAATATCCTTTGATATGGGCTGGAACCCCAATTTCGTGAATAATGCTGGTGATGCTGGCATCAAGATTTTTCGGTTTTGCTTCTGACTGAGAACGATACGATGATACTGGAGCCTTACGGGTAGCAAATGATGACCTGCTGCCGCTGACCTGGCGAATATGACTGCCCAAATTCTCCATATCGAATGGCTTTAGAATGAAATAGGATGCCCCTAATTCGACGGCCTTTTTCGTTACATCTTCCTGCCCAAAAGCAGTCAGCATAATTACATTGGGAATGACGCCCTTTTTCAGTTCACGGAGTCTCTCAAGGACTGCCAGTCCGTCCAAATGAGGCATGATAATATCAAGCACAAGGACATCGGGGTCGACAGAGCTTAACATTTCCAGGCATTCTTGGCCATTGTGGGCAACTCCGGCCACTTCCATGTCATCCTGGGACGAGATATAATCCTCTAATAAACCTACAAGTTCTCTATTGTCATCTACGACACACACTTTAATCTTTTTCAACTCCGGTTCCTCCTCAACTCAAATCAAATTTATCTATTTTCAGTTTTTTAAACATTTTTCTTCTAATTCTATTCTAAATTAGAAATTCGACAATGCAATAAGAATTCCTCTCTTTTTTTTAATATTTCTTAAATTAGTGAAAAAATCTTATCTTTTCTCTGTTTTTCTTTCATATTCGACGAAAACCGCCATTTTTCCAATTTATTACTGGATTTTGTCGAAAAATATTGAATAAAAAAAGAAGCAAAATAGGTTTATTGTCCTATTTTGCTTCCTGTTTAACTTGCTTTATGCTTTGGCATTTCATATATATTAATTCCAGCTTCATTTAGCATCCATTCAATATGAACTCCATATCCTGAGGTTGGATCGTTCACGAACACATGGGTGACGGCTCCGATAAGCTTTCCATTTTGGATAATCGGACTGCCGCTCATTCCTTGAACAATTCCCCCAGTCTTTTCTAGAAGCTTAGGATCGGTTACCTTTATAACCATTCCTTTTGTTGCTGGAAACTTTTGCGGAATCGTACTGACAATTTCTACATTAAATTCTTCAACTTTATCGTTATTTACAACAGTCAAAATTTTGGCAGGCCCCTCTTTTACCTGATGAGACAAGGCAATTGGGAGCGGTTTATCCAATACACCATTTTTTAAATCCTTATTTAATTCACCAAATATCCCAAAGGGACTATTCTTTTTAATATTACCAACCACTTCACGGTCTGACGAGAAGCGGGCCAATTTTTCACCAGGATCGCCATTACTCCCCTTTTCAATGGAGGTGACGGTCGACCTAACAATTTGTCCATCTTCCACGACAATTGGCTGCTTTGTGTCCATATCGGAAATTACATGGCCAAGGGCACCGTATTTTTTCGATTGCGGGTGAATAAATGTCATTGTCCCAATTCCTGCGGCGGAATCTCTGATATATAACCCTAGTTTATAGGTGTTTTCGCCTTTATCCTTTAACGGAGTAAGTTTCGTCCTAAATTTGCCGGATTCCCGGCTAATTAGCATATCTAATGCTTTTTCTTCTTGTCCTGCTGCTTGAACGTAAGGGGCGACATCAGTCATTTTTTCAATTTTATTTCCATTAATTTCAGTAATAATATCTCCGACCTTAATTCCTGCAATTTCACCCGGAGATTTTTTTCCATCTGCTGTATTCACTTGATGGTGACCAACCACCAGTACACCTACAGTATTTAATTTTACACCGATTGATTGACCTCCTGGAATAACCCGAAAATCCCTTAATACATTGACATCGACCTTTTTAATTGGAATTCCGGCAAATTCTAAAACCATTTCATCTTTGCCGTGCTCCGTGGCTTGGAACGAAACCGAATGAGTTTCCTGTTCAAGAGTATTTGCTTTGTGAGAAACTAAAGAGGCTGTAACCGGTGCAGCCTTTTTAAAGGTATAATCCTGCCCTTCAAATACGGTAATACTTTTGGGGATGCTTAAAAACTCACGCATTGGCTGAAAAAAAATTAGGCTTATTAATGAAACAAGGAGAATTCCACCAATAGTTTTTCTTAATGTTTCTAATTTCAAACTTTTCACTCTCCTCGCTTCTTCTGCAGTTGAAAATGGCTACATATATAATTTTGCCTCCTTGACAATCATTTATAACTTTGTTCTATATAAAAAAGCTACCCAAGATGGATAGCATTTCAATTTTTTTTATTTTTTACAGCTATTTGCAGTAATTCCTGTGCATGCTGCTTAGTTAAATCGGTTATTTCGGCCCCAGAAATCATTCGGCCAACCTCTTTAATCTTTTCTTGTTCATTTAATGGCTTAACAGAAGTAGTGGTTCTGCCACCTTTTACAACCTTGGAAATAAATAAATGGGTGTCTGCCATTGCGGCCACTTGCGGCAAATGAGAAATACATAAAACTTGTGAATCAACGGCCACCTTGTAAATTTTTTCAGCGATTGCCTGT
This sequence comes from Neobacillus sp. B24, assembly GCF_055381825.1. Classification (NCBI taxonomy): domain Bacteria; kingdom Bacillati; phylum Bacillota; class Bacilli; order Caryophanales; family Bacillaceae; genus Neobacillus; species Neobacillus sp. B24. The sequence goes on from NZ_AP035777.1 coordinate 3,975,043, forward strand.
GCTACCCTTCCGCTTACTCCGGTATCCACTTCATCAAAAATAATCGAAGTAACGCCCTGGTGCTTTGAAAAAATACTCTTCAGACCAAGCATAATACGTGACAATTCACCGCCAGATGCAACCTTTGATAACGGTTTTAACGGCTCCCCTGGATTAGTTGAAATATAAAATTCAGCATGATCCACACCTGTTCTGGAAAAATGATCTGCTTCTATTTCAAAGCGGATCTCAAAGATTGTTTTTTCCATGTACAGCTCTTTTAACTCTTTATGAATTAATCCAGTCAGTTTTTTTGCCCACTTTTGCCGAAGTTCAGTTAAATACTTAGCCTCTAGGCTTAAGTCCTTCTTTACAGAAGCCAATTCTTTTTGCAGTTCGTCAATCCTTGTTTCCTTATTCTGTAGTGTTTCAATTTCTTCTTCAATCTTGGCTGCATATTCAAGAATTTCTTGAATGGTTTTTCCATATTTTCGTTTCAACTGATTAATTTCATTTAAACGGTCTTCAATTTCATGCAGCCGTTCCGGATCATACTCCAACCCTTCAAGCTCATTTCTTAATGACCGTGCTGCATCCTCCAACTGATAGAAGCTGCTTGAAACAGTTTCGAATAATTCTTTATATGCTGGGTCTATGGCGGCAACATCTTCAAGATGTCCCATTGCCAGACCAATCCAGTCCAGTCCCTTTTGATCACCATTTAAGGCGTTATGGCTTAACTGGAAGGCCTCATATAATTTTTCAAAATTACCTAGCTTCCGTTTTTCTTCCAATAGTTCTTCATCTTCATTAAGCTTTAAATCAGCTGTTTGGATTTCATTTAATTGGAATGTGATTAAATCCAGGCGATGGGCCATTTGCTGGTCATTTTCACTTAAGGCCTTAAGTCTCTGCCGTGTTTGCTCAAAGCGACGAAAAACCTCCTGGTATTCTTCGATGGCAGGGGAGATTTCCTCCGCGCCATATTGGTCAAGCAGCGGCAAATGCCTAGTTTCGTCCATCAATTCTTGATGCTCATGCTGACCATGAATGTCAACAAGGGCAGCGCCTATTTCCCGTAAGGTCGATATCGTAACAAGCTTGCCGTTAATCCGGCAAATGCTTTTACCACTTTTGGAAATATCACGACGCAAAATAATCGTCCCTTCTTCCATATCAATTCCAAAATCCAAAGCCTTTTTGTATACGGGATGTTCCACTTCATCAATTTGAAAAAGCCCTTCCAGTTCTGCTTTTTCTTCACCATGACGAACAAATTCCGCCGACCCCCTGGCACCCGTCAGCAAATGAACGGCGTCAATAATAATTGACTTTCCCGCACCTGTTTCCCCGGTTAAAACAGTTAAACCTTTATTAAACGAGATAGACAGTTTTTCAATAATTGCAAAGTTTTTAATGGATAATTCCGCTAACAAAGAACACTCCCCCAAATTAAAGCATATCAAGGAATCTTTTTGTGATGGTATCTGTATCTTCCAAGGTACGGCAAATAATCAAAATCGTATCGTCGCCGCAAATCGTTCCCACTATTTCTTCCCAATCAAGATTATCAATTAATGCACCAATTGCCATGGCATTTCCCGGTAAAGTTTTCATAACGAGCAAATTCCCTGCCGAGTCAATCCGGATGAAGGCATCGACTAATGCTCTTTTTAATTTTTGTAACGGGTTAAATCGTTGGTCTGCTGGCAGACTGTACTTGTAACGTCCATCGCTCAATGGGACTTTTACAAGATGCAGTTCTTTAATATCCCGGGAAACGGTTGCTTGGGTAACATTATAACCGGCACTTTTTAATTCATCGACTAATTCATCTTGTGTTTCGATATCGTTACTGGCAATGATTTCTCTTATTTTGATATGTCGTTGACCCTTATTCATGGTTCCACTCCTGTGCATTATGTACTATGTATCTATACTCATATGTTAGCCGATTTTTGGGGACTTGTACATTTTTATTTCTATAAATATACATTGATATGCAAAAGGGATAGACCTTGGCGGCCTACCCTTTATTCTTGTTTAGTATGAAATTCTTTATGTGCTTCAGTGACGACATCAACCGGTTTTACAGAAAGCTGGTTGACCCCCGTATCCCGCTCACCCTCCCATACAAGGTGGAGAAGGAATTCGATATTTCCGTCGCCACCGGTAATTGGCGAATAAGATAAATTGGCAATGGTATACCCTTGCCCAATGCAAAAATTGATGATTTTTTCAATTACCTGAAGATGGACCTTTTGATCACGGACAATTCCTTTTTTGCCCACCTGTTCCCTGCCAGCCTCAAACTGCGGTTTAATTAAGGCAATAATGTCACTTCCTGGAACAAGCAGGGTTTTTAAAACTGGCAATATCAAGGTTAATGAAATAAACGAAACATCGATAGTACCAAAATTCGGCATTTCACCGGCTAAGTCCTTAGTGGTAACGTAGCGGAAATTTGTCCGCTCCATTACGACAACCCGCTCATCCTGACGCAGCTTCCAAGCAAGCTGATTATAACCGACATCGAGGGCATAGGACATTTTTGCACCATTTTGCAAAGCGCAGTCAGTAAAGCCTCCCGTCGAAGCGCCAATATCCAACATTACTTTATCAGCCACACTGACATCGAACACCTTTAAAGCTTTCTCAAGCTTTAGGCCGCCACGACTGACATATGGAAGGACATTTCCTTTTACGGTTAATGGAATATCACTTTTAACCTTTTCCCCCGGTTTATCCAAGCGCTCTTCATTGGAATATACAATTCCAGCCATCACTGCACGTTTCGCTTTTTCCCTTGTCTCAAACAGACCTCGCTCTACAAGCAAAACATCTAAACGTTCTTTTGTTTTCATGGATTAAGCCCTTTGCTGTTTTTTCCGTGCTAAAATCGAAATTCGTTTGACCACTTCGTCCGTTGTTAAGCCAATCTCTTCCAATAGAGAATTAACATCACCGTGCTCGATAAATTGATCTGGAATCCCCATTCGATCAATATGAGCATGGTAATATCCCTGCGACTGGGCAGATTCGAGAACAGCACTGCCAAAGCCGCCTTGTAAAATGGCTTCCTCTATAGTTAGAAGCGGAATGTTTTCTGCGAACAGATCTGCCAGCATTTTTTCATCCATTGGTTTGATAAAACGGGCATTTACAACCCTAACAGAGATACCTTGCTTATCAAGTTTCATTGCTGCTTCCATCGCCATCGGTATTGTCGTTCCAAAAGTTAAAATCGCAGCATCATCACCAGCTTTTAAAACTTCCCAAGTCCCAATTGGAATGCTTTTTAACTTTTCGTCCATTGGAACGCCGACTCCATTACCGCGTGGGAATCTCATAGCGATCGGACCATCATCATAATTCAAGGCCGTATAGACTAAATGCTGACCTTCATTTTCATCCTTTGGCATCATCAGGACGATATTTGGTACATGTCTCAGAAAGGCAATGTCAAATACACCTTGATGTGTTTCACCGTCAGCACCAACTAAACCAGCACGGTCAATTCCGATAAACACATTCAGATTTTGCCGGCATATATCATGGACTACTTGATCATAAGCACGCTGCAGGAAAGTGGAATAAATCGCCAAAAACGGCTTCATATTTTGCGTTGCCAGACCGGCTGCTACTGTAGCTGCATGCTGTTCGGCAATCCCGACATCAAACATTCTATCGGGAAATTCACTCGCAAACCCTTCAAGTTTTGAACCTACCGGCATTGCGGGGGTAATCGCCACAATCCGTTCATCTTCACGGGCGATACGGCGAACAGTCTCACTAACGAGACTGCTCCAGGCAGGAGGCTGCTTCGTATTCGGTTTGACAAAATCTCCTGTGTCCATTTTGTATGGTCCCGTTCCATGCCAAGTTCCCTTCTTATCCAACTCGGCCGGTTGGAACCCTTTACCCTTTTTGGTAATGACATGGATAAGCACAGGGCCCTCTGTCTTTTTTGCATAGCTGAAGATCTCAAATAAATCATCAAAATTATGGCCGTCAATCGGGCCCAAATAGGTAAAGCCCAATTCTTCGAAGAACATGCCGGAAACCAATAAATATTTCAGGCTGTCCTTGATTCTTTCAGCAGTAGCGGCCAGCACTCCGCCGACGGCAGGAACTTTCTTTAAGAGCATTTCCAGCTCGTCTTTTACCCAATTATATTTTCCGGCGGTCCGCAATTGTCCCAGAATATTGTGCAATGCTCCAACGTTAGGAGCTATTGACATTTCATTATCGTTCAGGATTACAATCATGTCTTTTTTCTCATGTCCGATATGATTCAGTGCTTCTAGTGCCATTCCCCCGGTTAAAGCGCCGTCTCCGATGACAGGAACGACAAAGTGCTTCTCCTTTTTTATATCTCTGGCAATCGCCATTCCCATAGCAGCTGAAAGAGATGTCGAGCTGTGGCCGGTTTCCCATACATCATGCTCGCTTTCTATCCGTTTAGGGAACCCACAAAGCCCCTTAAATTGTCTTAATGAATCGAAATCACATGCCCTGCCCGTTAAAATTTTATGGACATAGGATTGGTGGCCAACATCCCAAAGAATTTTATCCCGCGGGCTGTCAAAGCATTTATGTAAAGCAATTGTCAGTTCGACGACACCAAGATTTGGCCCGATATGACCACCGGTAACAGACAGCTTTTCAATCAAAAATTGGCGTATTTCCTGACTTAAAGACTCCAATTCTTTGTTGGACATGCTCTTTAAAAAGGCCGGGTCTTTTATGCTTAATAGATCCATTTACGGACCACTCACTTTCATACATTTTCTTCGTCCCAAGCAGTAAACCTATATCATATGTTTGATTTAAAGTTCTTGAGCATTTAAAAAATAGCCGCTAACACAACTGTGATAACGGCATTGTCAACGGTTTCTACATTGAAACCAATTATAACACAGTTAATTCGCTGCCTCAAATACTCGGGATTTAATGATCCCGTGACGCTATTAATTCCGTTAGCTCAATTAGAAGGTTAGTCTTTAATCCGGTTTTCTGCAAATTTTCCTTTGCTGCGATTATTTGCTTGTTTAAAGCGAATTTTGCTCCTTCTAATGTCAAAAGCTTTGGATAGGTGCTTTTTTGATTGGCCGTATCACTGCCCACCGGTTTTCCGATCAATTGTTGGCTTCCGGTTACATCTAGAATATCGTCTTGAATTTGAAAGGCAAGTCCAAGATGGTGAGCAAATGCAGAGAGGTGTTCCATTTGGCGAATGTCTGCCCCGGCAATGATTGCCCCGGCCAAAACACTGAAGCCTAATAGCTTTCCCGTTTTATGAATATGAATATATTCCAGCTCTTCAAGGGTTAACGACCTGTCCTCCCCTTCCATATCTGCAACCTGACCGCCAACCATCCCTTCTGCGCCGGCAGCTTTGGCCATTTCTATCATTAGATTTAATCTGGTTTGCGCGGAAATTGATTCATCTGGAAGCTTCCCCATCACTTCAAAGCTGAAGGTTAATAAGGCATCCCCCGCCAACGTGGCGACGGCGTCCCCGAATACCTTGTGATTAGTCGGCTTTCCTCTCCTTAAATCATCGTTATCCATGCTTGGCAAATCATCATGGATAAGTGAGTAGGTATGAATCATCTCAATAGCACAAGCAGCATACAGGCCTTTTTGGGGGTCCTCCCCAAAAGCGTCTAAGGTCGCAAATAACAAAAGCGGACGTATTCTTTTTCCTCCTGCCTCAAGCGAATAAATCATTGATTCCTTAAGGTTGGAGGGAGCAATAAGTTTTTCAGCCAATGTTCTAAGCTCGTTTTCCAAAAGCAATTTATATTCTTGTGTAAATGAAGCCAATTGCCTAGTTTCCAAGATTACTCCTCCTCTGTAATAGAAAAGTTCTCCGTCCGCCCATCCTCCGTAATAATTTTTGTAATTTGTTCTTCGACACTTTTCAATTTATCATGGCAAAGTTTTGAAAGTTCCATGCCTTCTTTATAATAAGTAATTGCTTCTTCCAATGGGACATCCCCCACCTCTAGCTTGTCAACAATTTCCTCAAGTTTGGCCATTGCTTCTTCAAACGAGATTTTCTGCTCATTTGCCATGTTTTTCGCTCTCCTTTATATTCTCCACTTTACAGAAAAGACTGCCATCTGTCAGTTGAATTTGAACTTGTTGTGACACCTTTACTTGATCGATACTCTTAATTAACCGATTGTTTTCCGTATAAGCCAGGCTATAGCCACGCTCCATAATTTTTAACGGACTTAATGCCTGCATGGTGGAAATGACACGCTCAAAATCTGTTTGTTTCTTAGCTAAAACTTGCTTTATAGCTCGGTCCATATCTTTCTGTGACCGCTCAAACTGCTTCTTCGCATCATTCAGTGCCTCGCTAGGGTGATTACGGCGAAGCCGCCTGTAAAGCTGCTCATGCTGTTCTGTTTTCTTCGAGAACATCCGAGCCGTTCCACGAACCAGCATTTCAGTCAGCTTATCCACCTGCTCGAGCTTTTGTTCATATAGCCTTTCTGGATACCGAAAAGCATACGACTTTTCCACGCGGGCAAGGCGTTGTTTCTCAAAGCGAAATTTTTCGTGCATCGCCCTTACCAGCCTGGTTTGCCGTTGCAGGACCCTGTCCATCAGTTCATCGATATGCGGTACGGCGAGTTCTGCGGCACCGGTTGGTGTTGGGGCCCGTAGATCAGCAACAAAATCAGCGATGGTAAAATCCGTCTCATGCCCGACTGCAGAAATAATGGGGATACTTGACGCAAAAATTGTCCGAGCTACCAACTCTTCATTGAAGGCCCAAAGCTCCTCAATTGAGCCACCGCCACGGCCAACAATCAATACATCTATTTCGTTCATGGTATTGGCCTTATTAATTGCATTGGCAATTGAAGGTGCGGCATTTTCTCCTTGAACCAAAGCGGGAAACACAAGGATTGTGGCAATCGGATAACGTCTTTTGATTGTTGTAATGATATCCCTAATTGCCGCACCCGTAGGAGATGTAATCACTCCTACTGTTTTCGGAAAAGGCGGGAGCCCTTTTTTTACTTCAGGTGCAAATAATCCTTCTGCTCCCAGCTTTTGTTTTAATTGTTCAAAAGCGAGAAACAGTTCACCAATGCCATCCGGCTGCATTTCTTTAATATAGATTTGGTATTGACCGCTTGATTCGTAGACGGCGATATCCCCTTTAACAATCACCTTCATCCCATTTTCCGGAACAAATTTCATTGTTCGAGAATGACTGGAGAACATAACCGAGAGTATTCGTGCCTTTTCGTCCTTTAAGGTGAAGTACATATGGCCGCTCGAATGCTGTTTAAAGTTTGAGATTTCTCCCCGTACATGAATATCACGCAAATGGGGGTCAGCATCAAATTTTCGTTTTATGTATTTTGTTAAAGCATGCACAGATAAATATCTTTGCTCCTGCATATCGTTGGTAACTCCTTTTTTAGAACCACTAATAAAAACTGTCCTTATCCATTATATATTTAGCCCTTCCCAATGTCAGCAACTTCACAAGAAAGGAACTAAATATAATCAGATAAGGACATAATCTACGTATTAGCGATTCAAGCTTTCGGCTGCAGATTTTAAAGTATTGTACATGAGCATGGTGATGGTCATGGGACCTACACCTTTAGGAACAGGAGTAATGTAACCGCATTTTTGAGCCACTTCGTCAAATGCCACATCACCGCAAAGCTTTCCAGCCTCATTACGATTAATTCCGACATCAATAACAACTGCGCCTTCTTTAACGTGTTCAGCCTTAATGAAATTTGGTATTCCAACTGCAGCAATGAGGATATCAGCTTGTCTTGTAATCTGCTTTAAATCTTTTGTCCTTGAGTGACAATAGGTTACTGTTGCATGTTGATTTAACAGTAGCTGTCCTACCGGTTTCCCAACAATATTGCTTCTGCCGACGACGACAGCATGCTTGCCGGCTACAGATATCCCCGTTTCTTCCAGCAGCACCATAATCCCGTATGGTGTACATGGCAGGAAGGAATTTTGGCCGGTCATCATCCTGCCTATATTAATCGGATGAAACCCATCTACATCCTTCAATGGTGAAATGGTTTCAATCACCTGTGTTTCATCAATATGTTTCGGTAGCGGAAGCTGAACCAGAATCCCATGAATAGCCGGGTCTTCATTTAGTTCGTTAATTTTGGCAAGTAACTCTTCCTCCAAAACTTCTTTAGGCATTTCAATTAACAGCGAATGCATTCCCAGGTCCCTGCAGGTCTTTTCTTTATTCGTCACGTATGTACGTGAGGCATGATTGTCCCCAACGAGAATAACAGCCAACCCAGGCGTGATGCCTTGACTTTTCAATTTTTCAACCTCATGGGCAATTTCAAGCTTTTTTTTCGCGGCGATGTCTTTTCCATTAATAATTTCTGCGGTCATTTTCTTCTCTCCCCTAATCAGGTAGACCCAATCAATTAGTCTTGAATAAGCGTTTGTTTCACCTTAGAAAGTACAGCATTGATAAATTTGCTTGATTGGTCATCTCCGTATATTTTTGCAATTTCTATTGCTTCATCCAGGATTACATTTTCCGGAATCTCCGGTTGTTGGTACCTCAATTCATAAACAGCCATTCTTAAAATGTTGCGATCGACAGTTGCTAACCGGTCTATGGACCATTTTTCCAGATTCACACTTATCAACTTGTTAATTTCCTCGCTATGCTCAATTACTCCAAGAACGAGCGTTGAGAGGTAGTCGTCACCTGCATTGCCTTCCAATACATGTTCAATGGCATCTTCTGGTTCGGTCTTACTGATATCAATTTGAAAAAGAGCCTGTAATGCCTTTTCCCTTGCAGTTCTTCTTTTCATTATACATTTAACTCCTTTAGAGAAATTAACTCATTTATGTCTATTTTTCATAAAAAATATAGTAATAAACCATATCCATAAAATAATAGCATAAGTAACCATGATTCGCACACATGGGAAGGAAAAAGAAAAACCAAAGGAAAGGTCCTTTGGCTTTTTACACTTCTTCTTCAATTACTGGTTCTTGCTTTTGATTTTCGAATTGAACGCCGACAATATGAATATTAACCTCTTCTGCTTCCAAAGCAGTCATATTCAATAAGGCTTGGCGAATATTTTCTTGAATCTTGCCAGCAACCGCAGGAATTGAAATGCCGAATTTCATTAAACAATAAACATCAATTTTGATTCCGGTTTCGGTTAACTCTACTTTAACACCTTTGCCATGGTTTTTTTTGCCAAGCCTTTCTACTACACCCGCAGCGAAGTTTCCACGCATGCCGGAAACCCCTTCAACCTCGGATGCTGCAATTCCGGCAATTACTTCAATTACTTCAGGAGCAATTTCGACTTTCCCCAGGCTGTTAGTTCCCTGTTCCATTTCCAAAATGTTAAATTCACTCATCAAGAACACCTCCAGTTTTTGTCTAGCTCCAGCGGCCGCTGACCAGGGCGCTTTCGCTTTTCGTATTTAAACTGACTTCATTACATCGTGTAATTCCAAGAATTTCGTATTGAAATTGCCCTCTACGAATACTTCATGGTCCAGCAGCTTTAAATGAAAAGGTATTGTTGTATGAATTCCCTCAACAACAAATTCACTTAAGGCGCGTTTCATGCGGGCAATTGCCTCATCCCTAGTACTTCCATAGGTGATAACCTTGGCAATCATTGAATCATAATAAGGTGGAATCGTATAGCCAGGGTAGGCAGCTGAATCGACGCGGACCCCGAGTCCTCCTGGCGGCAGGTACATCTTAATTTTTCCTGCTGAAGGAAGAAAATTCTTTTCAGGATTTTCAGCATTGATCCGGCACTCGATTGCCCAGCCATTAAACGTAACATCGGCTTGTGACAACGTTAATTTTTCTCCATTTGCTACACGAATTTGTTCCTTAATGAGGTCAACCCCGGTAACTAATTCCGTAACAGGATGCTCCACCTGAATTCTTGTATTCATTTCCATGAAATAAAATTTACGATTACGATAGTCATATATAAATTCTACCGTTCCTGCACCTGAATAATCAACTGCTTTTGCAGCTTTTACGGCAGCTTCCCCCATTTCAGCACGAATTTCGCCGTCTAAAGCGGGTGAAGGTGTTTCCTCTAACAATTTCTGAAGGCGGCGCTGGATGGAACAATCCCGCTCACCCAAATGAATTGTATTTCCATGTTTATCAGCAAGGATTTGAATTTCAACATGGCGAAAATCCTCGATATATTTTTCAATATAGACGCCGGGATTTCCGAAGGCAGTTAAGGCCTCCTGCTGAGTTATATTAATACCCTTAATCAATTCCTGCTCATTTTTGGCGACACGGATCCCTTTACCCCCGCCGCCAGCCGTTGCTTTTATAATAACTGGAAATTCAATTTTTTCTACAAGCTGGAGTGCTTCATCAATATCATTGATAATTCCGGTTGAACCAGGGACAATTGGGACACCTGCTTCTCGCATTGTCTCCCTGGCAATGTCCTTTGTTCCCATTTTGGTAATCGCTTCGGGGCTAGGCCCGACAAAGGTAATATTGCACTCCCGGCATAGCTCGGCAAAATCGGCATTCTCCGCCAAAAATCCATAACCGGGGTGAATTGCGTCACAGCCGGTCAATTTGGCGACACTAATAATATTTGTCACATTCAAATAGCTGTCTTTGGATGAAGTCGGACCAATACAGTAAGCTTCATCTGCCAGTTGGACATGCAGGGCTTCTCGGTCTGCCTCTGAAAAGACAGCAACAGATTCGATTCCCATTTCCCGACAGGCACGAATAATTCGGACAGCTATTTCCCCTCTATTTGCAATTAACAGTTTTTTTATCATTCTGTTACGCTCCTTATTCAGGCTTTACTAAAAATAAAGGCTGTCCGTATTCAACTAACTGTCCGTTTTTCGCAAGGATCTCAACAATTTCACCATTTACTTCTGCTTCAATTTCATTAAATAACTTCATTGCTTCTACGATACAGACGATGGAATCCTTTGATACCTTTGATCCAGCTTTTACATATACATCGGCATCCGGACTTGGGCTGGCATAAAAGGTTCCAACCATCGGAGACGTGATCTTATGTAGGTTTGCTGTGTCTTGTTCAACTGCTGTTTCTACCTTTGGTGCCTCTTGTAATGTTTCTTGGACGGCAGCAATAGGTGCAGTTTGCGATGCAGGCACTGTCACAGCAGGTGCTGGAGCTGCTTGAACAACAGGCTGTAGTGCCGGTTGTACAGCGCTAACAGTTACTCCACCATTTTTCTTCATTTTAATTTTTGAACCTTCATTTTCATATTCAAATTCATCAATGCTTGACTGGTCTACTAATTTAATTAATTCTCGGATTTCTTGTACCTTTAACATAGTAGGTAACACCCCTTGGATTACTTTTTTTAAGACTAGATACTAATACTATAACTTAATATCTTGTAAAAGTTCAATAATCTAGTTTGAACCATGAACTCTTTTTCAACCCGCTCCTCTACTTTTATCTTAATATTTTTCAAATAAAATGTGAATTCTGGACTGAGTAATACGAGTCAAAAGGAGAAAGGCGGTGTGAGCAGAGCTTGGCTATTTTTATTTTTTATCCTTAGAAGTATATTCTCAACTGAACATATCTAAACTTATGCACTTTTGCGTTGCTCCGCCCCTTTACCTAAATAAAAATAAGGAAAGCATTTTTTGCTTCCCTTTCCCATCATTATTTAGCTGGTTGGAATGTAACAGCTACGAAGTTGCTATCGCTGATTTCCTTTTTGACTTCAAGAATAATTTTGTTTGCTTCGGCCTTTGTATGCTTCTTCGTTGATTTAACGGTTACGCTTACCTTTTCACCATCAGCCCTGACAAGCGCATCCTCATAGCCCATTGCTTTAATCATCGTTTCAAGATACTCTTCCTTTTGGGCGATATCACTTAACCGTTCAATTTCATCCTTCGCTTTCATCCGCTCATCTACCGGAAGGCTGGTTGTTGCCATTGTTCCAGTCAATTCTTCCTTTTGCTTACTCCTCGCTTCATCAAGCTTCATTCTTAGTTCTTCAAAAGCAACATCACCAGCAACAGTTGAAACTACTGTCTTGCCATCTTTTGCTTCTGTTTTCGTCTTAGCTTGTTTTTGACCTTTCTGTTCCACAGCAGTAAGGTCATTTGCTTTTTGTTCCGGTGAAGTAATGTAATAGACCGATAAAACGACCACTAAACTTAACATTGTTAATAACCAAACTGTTTGTTTTTTCAAAAGCATTCAAAAGTTCCCCCTTTTATTTTTTAGGTAAGACTGCAACCCGATGGCTTGGTACACCCAATGCCTTTGTCACTGCCTCAACAATCCATTTTTTCACTTGAATATTATCAGCACCCTTTGCTACGACCAGAACACCACGAATATCGGGCTTCTTGGTTTCAACAATGATTGGTACTTCCTTCTCACCATTTCTAATAATTACGATCTGTTCATCTTCGGTGCTTTCTTGTACTTTCCGCTGTCCGCCTTCGCGGTCCCCTTCTTCAGTAGTTTGGGATTTTACGCTGCTATTTTTCTCAAACACCTTTTTGTCTGTTGAATCAATATTGACAAAAACTGTCACATCTTTTGCGCCAAGCAATTCCTCAAGGGCTTCTTTCAGCCGATTCTCATATTTCTCTTCATATTCGGCAATCGTCTTATTTCCGGAGCTTTTGCTCATGCCGAAAGTTTCGACATCTTCGGTATCTGTCGTCTTACTGCTAGATGCCGGAACGACTGATGAGTCTCCGTTTGGTTTAAAGAGAATATTGCCTGCCAGCATAAAGGCTGCACCAATACAAAGCACGAGCACCATATACTGAATTTTCCCAGGCTTTTTTTCAGCGTTATCGCCCAATTTGAGCCACTTTTTCAACCATATTAGTGGTCCTGGTTTTTTATCCATTACTGTTCTTGATCCCCCCTTCGATCGAAACCTCAACTTTCCCTTGGGTTACATTCCATTTTTTCGATAAAAATGCGGCAACTGTTTCTGCTTCCTCTGTTGATTTGTTAGATGGAAGAGGTGTTTCCGTATTAATGATGACCGGTTTAATTGCTTCGACTGTCGTATTGCCATTGTCCGGCTGCTTCAAAAGAACAATTACCTTTTGGAGGTTTTCAGGGTTTGTCAGGTCTGTTTCTTTGTTTGTTTCAAAATCAATACTCGCAATCTCCAATCCATACTGCTCCATCAATTCCCCCTCTGCATCCTTTTTTAGCTGGACAGCCATTTCTTCTAAAATATATGCATGCTGGGAGGCTTGTATTTCTTTTTTCTTTAAATCTATTAAATTTTTCATATTTTTCTCTTCAGGTGCTTTAAAATTAGGGATTGAAGCAATCGCCGATTCAAAGTCCTTCGAGATAATTTTAAATATCGGGGTAAGAATAATCGCTATTAACAATAGCCCCATCACCATTTTTGTATATTTTTGCATGCTGGAATTTGGCAGAAGCATATCAATGACAACAGCTAATAGAACGAAGAGAATTATATTCGTGACCCATTGTGTTAAAAACTCCATTTTTTAGCCGCACCTCCTATCGCATCATCATCGTCAAATTTCCTGCCGCCACGATGACCGTAATACTTAAAAAGAACATGAGCGAGACAATTCCCAGTGCGGCAAATACATAAATGACACTTTTGCTGATAATGTCCAGACAGGTAATGATCGGACCGCCGCCGAGAGGCTGCAAGATTGCTGCTGCAAACTTATAGATAAATGAAATCATTAATATCTTCAGTGCCGGAAATGCGACGATGATCAGCAGAATGGCAACACCGGCAATCCCAACCGTATTTTTTAACAGAACGGAAGCACTAACCACTGTATCCGTGGCATCGGTAAACATACGCCCAATGACGGGAATAAAGTTACCAGTAATAAATTTGGCGGTTCGTATCGTTATCCCATCAGTAACCGCTGCCGAAGCGCCCTGGACAGAAATAACCCCGAGGAAAACGGTAAGGAATAACCCCATCAACCCTATGCTCCAATTTCTTAGCAGGGCTGCCAATTGAGTAACTTTATATTGGTCCGACATCGTGCTGACAACACTAAGCAAAGTGGCTAAAAACAAGAGTGGCAGAATGATATATTGCATGAACATCCCGCTCATATTCATTAAAAACAAAATAACCGGATGGAAAAAGGCTGCCGATACAAGCCCTCCGGACGCGGCAATTAGCGCCAACAAGAGCGGAATCAGGGCCAGCACAAAGGAGATCATAGTACCAATTGCTTCGTTCGTGTAAGTGATGGCGATATGAAAGCTATTGAGTGCAAGGATTACCAGCACCATGTATACAATCGCATAAGCCACTTTGCTGATATTGCTTTTTTCAAATGCATTTTGCATCGTTTGCAAAAACATGCTGAAAATCGCGAGCATGATGAGCGAACCAAGCAATTTTCCATTTGCCACGAATTCATGGAAGATAAATTTTAGAAAGCCCATCCCCCATTGCTTGAACGAGAATTGTTTATCGCCCTTAATGAAGTCATAAAGGCTTCCTTTTTGGCTTTCTGGAAGAAACCCTCCATACTTATCGGTGATATCCTCCCAAAATTTGACTAGTTCGGATATATCAAGGTTTTCGAGCTGAGCATCCACTAGGTCCTGTGCAGTAGCCTGAGTTGAAGGCGGAGTGGATTCTTCTGCAGCTTGGACTATTGGCGCATGGAAAAATAACAATACAAGAATCAAAATCGGAATAAGCTGCAGCCTCTGCTTCATATTAGGACACCTCTACTTTTAAGAAAAAAATGGCGATGCTAGCTCGGAATTAGTTTGATGATGGTTTCAATTAGCACAGTCAAAATCGGAATCGCCATGGCAAGAATAATAACTTTTCCGGCCAGTTCAATTTTTGAAGCAATCGCCCCCTGACCCGCATCCTTGGTAATTTGGACGGCGAATTCAGCAATATAGGCAATCCCGATAATTTTAAGTATGGTTTCGACATAGACCAAATTTACCTTGGCATTGACGGCAAGCCGCTCAAGCATATGAATAATTTCATAAATCTTGTCCACTAAAAAGAGAAAGATGGCACTGCCGACAAACACAATTAATAGGAACGCAATATTGGGCTTTTGTTCCTTAATAATTAAGGCCAGGAAAGTGGCTATGAGAGCAACGCCGACTATTTTTATGATTTCAATAGCAAAGCCCTCCCTTCTATTGGAACAGAAATACTGATTTGATTTTCTGGAACAGGTCGTCGACAATCGTGGCTACTTGAAACAAAATGTAGATAAAGCCAAATAGCGTAACCCACTGGGCATATTCCTTTTTCCCAACCTGATCCAATACGGTATGCAAAAAAGCAACTACTATACCGACACCGGCTATTTTAAAAATGATATCGACTTCTAAACCCATTGCTTTTCCCCCTAAAATAATAAAATAATCAGCAATAATCCTGATAAAAATCCGAGACTCTTTACCATCTTTTCATATTTTGCTTGTGCTTGAACGGCGTCATCTTCCTCTCTTTCAAGATGAGAAAGAGCCAACATGATATGTTTTTGCTGGGAAAAGCGATCGTGACGGCCAAGGGTTTCGCCAAACTGCTTCATAATCTCAAATTCTCCCTGTTTTAACGCGGTAGATTTCCAGACTTCTCGTAAACTAGTTTCCCAAGCCTCTTTAACAGTTGTTTCTGTATCCATCAGTTTCCCTGCGAAGCTTTCGAAAAAGCCTGATAATGGTTTTGGCAGCTGTGCTGCCAACCGTCTCGCTGCTTCATGCAATGGGGTATGCCCATACATGATTTCAGCCTCGAGCGATTGGAGGGCCGACCGAAGTGCCCTCAACTGTCTAGGCCGTTCACTAAAATGTCTCGCTGCTTCAAATCCCACGACTGTCGTTGCAACAATAATAAAAATGGCGCCAATTATTTTAACCATCTATGTCACGCTCACTTTTTGCCGTAATTCTTTTCCTGCCTCGTCCAAAATCTTGGTGATTGTCCCTGGTCCAGTTTGTCTGCTAAGGATCACAAATCGTTTAAAGATCTTCTGGCTTATAATTTCCCTTAATGATGGCCGTTTTGTTATTTCTTCGATGCTCGTCCCATGGGTGGTCATGATTAGCTTGATTCCAGCATGGACGGCTTCCTGGATCGCCTCTGCATCTTCCTTGCGGCCAATCTCATCCACCACCAATACCTCGGGGCTCATGGAACGAATTAGCATCATCATCCCCTCTGCTTTTGGGCAGGCATCAAGGACATCGAGGCGAGTTCCAAAGGTTAATTGCGGAACGCCATTGACGCACCCGGCAATTTCGCTGCGTTCATCGACCACTCCTACCTTGCTGGCAGGTATCGCTTCCGTACCCGTTGAAATTATTCTGGCCATATCCCGGAGCAGCGTCGTTTTTCCTGTTTGCGGCGGGCCAATTATCATTGTATTCACCCAATTCCCCTGATAGATGAAGGGGATGATTGATTCTGCAATCCCGACTTTTTCCCTAGCAATCCGAATGTTAAAGGAGGAGATATCCCTAATCGCTTTCACCATGCCGTTTTCAAGGATTACCTTTCCGGCCAGCCCAATTCGATGTCCGCCGGCAACGGTTATATATCCGCGCTTAAGTTCCTCTTCCAGGGCATAAATAGAAAACTGGCTTATCTTATTCATTAGCTGGAAGGCATCATCGGGCTGAATGATGTACGATAGGAAACAGGGGTCTCCTTTCATCGTTATTTCAATCGGGCGATCAATCCGAATTCGGATTTCTTCCAATTCTTCTTTTTGATTAGGAGGGATTTGGTTGATTAGGTCGGCAATTTTCTTTGGTAAGAAGTGTAGGATTGTTTCCACAAAAGCTTCCTCCTTGATTTACTCGTCTCATTATTTAAAATGTATGCCTGCTTGCCCACATTATGACTTTCAAATCCGGCAAATCTTTTAAAATTTGTATTAATCTAGTTTTTCGATTACTAGAATTAAAAAAGGATTGAACCTTATATCTCGGTTCAATCCTTTTTTAAATTTATTTATCGTATTTTTTTGCCCAGTTGTATAACATCATTTCGGTGACAGGGCCGTTATAATGCTCGCGAATAACTCCTTGTTTGTCGATGACGAATGTTTCGGGCTGGCCGGTGACGTTGTATTTCTTGGAGATCTTGGCGTTATAGTCAAATAAATAGGTCATTCCCTCTTTATTGTTTTCGGTAACCTTTTTAATCTTATCCATTGTCTCGCCGCGATTCATCATCAGCAATGGATACTTATCACCATAATCTTTTTGGAACGCTGCAAGCTCGGGAAACTCCTCCTTACATGGGGCGCACCAGCTTGCAAAATAATTCAAGATGACAACCTGCCCCTTATAATTAGAAAGTTTCGTCGTTCCGCCATCCAGATTAGGCAGTTCAAAATTGTAGGCCTTATCGCCAACATCTGTATTTTCGCCCTTGGTTACGAGGCTATATCCGAAAAATCCGAACATGCCTACAATCAGAATCAACACGAGTGGCTTCATTATCCGCTGGTTCATTGGACTTCCTCCACTTGTTATTTTTCAATTTGTTTTAGGAATTGTATTTCCTTTTGAATCTTGCTTTGTTTCTTATCAAGGATAAATATATAAGCGAAAATAATAACCCAGGCAACGGAATAGGCAGCATACATAAATTCGTAGTTCATAATTGACTTCCTCCTTTATTTATCTAAGCTTTCTCTTATTCTTTCTTTGTACAGCTCAACTTTAAGCTTCATATTTTCAACAGTAACACCTTTGTTCAATAGATATGCGTAAAGAATGGTAAACGCTGTAATTGACACAAGCAACGCAACCAGCATGGTTGGGGCAATGCCGCCGCCTGTTTGATTTTGTCCTTCTCCAAAAACAATCGGGTGAAGTTTCGTTTGCCACCAGCGGATGGCGAAAAACACAATCGGTACATCGACAAAGCCAATAATGCCGAAAACTGCTGCAAGTCTTGCCTTTTTATCCCAAACACCATCCATATGGCGAATCATGATATAAGCGATATAAATAAAGAACAAAATCAATGTCGTAATTAACCGCGGTTCCCAAACCCACCATGTGTTCCAGGCTGATTTTGCCCAAATCGGTCCTGTTGTCAGAACGATTAGAGTAAATACTACACCGATTTCAGCGGAAATATAGGCATAGGTATCAAAAATTCTTTTTCGTTTGATCAAGAATAAAATACTTAAAACACAAGTGACAAAGAAGGCAAAAAACGCTACCCATGCTGAGCTGACATGGAAATAAAAGATTTTTTGCGCCGCTCCCATTGTTTTTTCTTCTTCAGCAAAGATGAAGATAAAATAAAGGGAAGCGAGCATCGAAACAACCGTACCATAGAATAATAGTTTCGGAAGAGTCGATTTTTTAGTATCGGACACCTGAGCGACAGGAAGGGATGTTTTCTCCCGTTCGAGATTCATACTCATCTGTTAAACCTCCAGCACATAATCAATTAATAAAAACGATACTACAAAGAAAATCACATCATAGGCAGTAACCATCTGCGTCCAGGACAAAGCACTCGATAATTTGCTCATATCCGACAGTATGATCCTTGTTGCTTGGGTAACCCCAATTAGAATCGGGCTCGTAATCGGAAACAGCAGCAATGGCAACAGCATTTCACTGCTTTTTGAATTGGCGGCCAAGGCAGCCAAAAAGGTTCCAATCGAAACAAAGCCAAAACTTCCAGCAAAAATGACGAGAATAAAGTAACCGATACTCCCTGACATTTTAAAATCAAATAACAAGAACAAGAATGGGATGGAAACGATCTCGACGATTAAAATCATGGTAAAGTTGGCAAAAAACTTGCCTAAAAAAATACTCGCTGCTTCCATCGGTGCGACCAGAAGACCTTGCATCGTGTCATTACGCTGCTCAGAGATGAACGATCGGTTGAGCCCCAAGATTCCGGCAAACACGATTATGACCCAGATGACGCCTGGAATTACGGCCTTCGTGGTATTACTGGAAGGGTCAAATGCAAAGCTAAACACAACAATAACGAGCGCCGCAAAAATAATTTGAGTCACTAATATTTGCTTTGTTTTTAATTCTGAAAGCAGATCCTTTTTTGCAAGTAAGAGGGCTTGAGAAAACAGATTCATGATACTCCCTCCACCTGAAGTTCATATTTTTCCGAAACGACGTTTAATGATGGCTGTTCAATTTTGAAATCGTCGACAATTTTACCGCTTTTCACAATGATAATACGATCACAAATTTCTGCCGCTTGTTTAAAATCATGAGTAACCATTAACGTTGTAGTCCCTTTTTGTTTCATGTTAAGAATGACATTATTCAGAATAGAGATGGCCCCTTGGTCAAGTCCCGTATGAGGTTCATCCAGCAAAAGGACTTCCGGGTCGTGGATAATTGCACGCGCAATGGCAATCCGCTGAATCATCCCCCTTGAAAAGTTCTTCACCGGTTCATTTAGAAAGAAGCTTAAACCTACCTCTTTCACCAATTCAACCGCCCGTTGTTCCGAATGCTTAACACCATACAAATCTCCAAAGAAAACCAAATTTTCCAATGGTGAATAATGATCGTACAGCAAACTGGAATGGGGTAAATAACCTAATATTTTTTTGATGTCAACCTGGTTCTTTTTTAAATCCAATCGGTTGATCGTGATGGAACCAGATGTCGGTTTGATTAAAGTGGCCAAAACTTTTAACAGTGTGCTTTTCCCGGCGCCATTCGGACCGAGTATGCCTACTGTTTCCCCTTTTTTAATCGAGAGGTCTACGCCACGTAAGATCAGCTTGTTATCAGCCTGCTTCGTCAGCTTGTTAATTTCTATCATTGCAGTCCCTCCCATTCCGGCTGCTAGTCTACGAAATTGCGTAAATTTAATTTCACCTGGACCAAATGCTGTTTATAGGCATCCAGTTTTGCCTGGTACTCTGTCTCTGAAAGCTTGCCATCTCCAAAGGTTTCTTCCAATTCAATAATTTTATCCATAATCGCCTTTTGCTTAGTCATAAGCAGTTTGAAGGCTTTCTCTTCCTTATCAGCACCTAGTCTCTCTTCTTCCAATCTCACTTTACGTCTAAAGTAGATATAATAAGAGATTCCTGCGATGACAATGACACCAATAATAATCAAAAAGATATGCGGGTCAAACTTATGCAACGGAGATTGTGCCCACATTCGTAAATGGCCCGGATTGTGGAAGGCTGGTGCCTGATGGGTAACATTGCTGGTTTCTCCATTATCACTTGTTGTTTGTGTCTGTTTGGAAGTATCCACTTTGGGCTGGACATCTGGTTTATACACCATGGTAAACTTTTGATCTGTCTTCAAATCCTCAATCGTGTACAGCCAAAAATTCTTGCCATCCATATTCAAAAGCTCCGGTCCCGTGGAAGTGACCCCGTTAAATTCAACGCTGCCATTTCCTTCTTCGACTAGCATCATCAAAGATTGCGTCGGATAATTAATAGTCAAATTAATATCTTTTCCTTTATCCATTCGATAGCTGTATGCCAGTTCTATTCGTTCATTACCTTTAACCGGGGTGGTTGTAATGAACCCGCTATCTACCTGTTTAGAAGCAATCTTGCTGTCCAAAAAATTTAAATCCTTGGCCCCTTCCGGCAGAGTAATGCTAAGGACGGCCTCAGTTTGTCCGTCGCCCTTATATTCTTCAGCTCCAGAATTAACATAGTATCCTCGATTGTTTAAATAGGTTGAGCCATCTTCAGCAGAGCCTACTACGATATACTGCATATCAGCGGAAATTTTTGACTCTGACGCTGCTAATCCCGGCAGGGGGACTAACAGCATCAGTCCAAGGAGAATTAAGGTGATTTTTTTAATCACTTTCCTTCCCCCTTTTTGGTTTTATAGTTTTTCATTTGCGCCTCGATTTCTTTCTCAACTTCAGCCATTAAATCCTGGTCGACCTTCGAGACGACCATTTCTTCTTCTTCCTTCATAATCGTGGCGATCTCTGTTTCATATTGCTTCTTCAAATGCTTGTAATCATTGTGTGAAATCTTATCCATTTTGTACTCGAATTCCAATTCATTTAATGTCGTTAATAACGCTTCTTTTGTCGACGCCAAATCTTGGTTTTTCGGACTAAAATGTAAATATACATCCCACTTAAATAACGGTGACAATATTAGAAAAAGACAGGTAAGCGCCAAGGCGGCTGTAAAGATTAACGAAATGATGGAAATATCCTGCATTTTTGTTCACATCCTAAAGATACTTTTTGCGTTCTTCGTCAATGATGGAAGAAAGAATTTCGCTTTCTACTTCCTCCTCAAGCTGCTGAGTCTCTATGACTGTTTCTTCTGGTCCTCTCCGTTTCACCCATTTACGTATAATGAAAAACAAACCTGCCCCTGCCCCGCCTAAAGCAGCAAATGGAAGAACCCATGCCGTTAAGCTGAAACCCTTTTTCTCAGGGGATGTCAAGATTTCTTCTCCGTATATGTTGACATAGTACTCACGAATTTTATCCTTGTCCCAGCCCTTATTCATCATTTCAACGAGGTCTGCTTTAAATTCGGTGGTCAAGTTGCACGTATTCGGATCGCATTCGTAATGGTCCTGCCCGCAGCCGCATGTACATGCAAACTGCTGGGCAACCGCTTTAAATTCAGGAGATTTATAGTCAAACTCTTTTGCTTCGACGCGAAGGAATGAACCCTGAAAAATAAACGCTAATATGAGGAGTCCTGTAAAAAATTTGGTTTTCATTTTAAGACACCTCTTTGCGTACTCCAGTGTATCTTGGAGTCACGTTTCCATATTTTCCGTTCCATACAGCGAAAAGAGCACCGATGACAATCATAAATGAACCAAACCATAACCAATTCATCATTGGGTTAATTTTGACAACAAATGTTGCTTTTCCGTCCTCCTCCCAAGCACTTAAAACAATGTATAAGTCTTCTTTCATGGAATCAATAATGGCCACCTCGGAAGAAGGCTGATCCCAGTTGCCGTAAAATACTTTCTCCGGCTGGTAGGTCCCAATTCTTTTGCCATTTTTGAAAACTGTGACATCGGCATATACAATATCGTTGATGCCTTCTCGTTTTTGATCCAGGCGTTCGTAGTTAATTCTATAATCCTTTAACTCTATTGAACCGCCTAACGGAACGGTTTTCATTGTTTCTACATCGTAGTTTTGGGAACCAATAATACCCATAGTTATGAAGGCAATACCTAGGTGAACGATATAACCACCGTAACGGCGGCGATTGCGGATCATTAACCGGTATAAGGCTACGATCGGTGTTTCCTTTGTCATCTTTCTTCTAGCTTTAACGCCTCTATAAAACTCTAAATAGTGAGTAATCAGTAATAAAATAATTACTCCATACCCGATAACGGCCCAAGCTTTTTGGATTCCTAAAACGACCATTAACGCCATTCCGACTACAGCCAGGATGGCAGGGATCATGAAGTTCTTCTTAAGATTTTTTACCGTTGATCTTTGCCAAGCAAGCATTGGACAAACGGCCATCACAAACATCATTGATAACAGAATCGGTGCTTCTACTTTGTTAAAGAATGGCAAGCCTACAGTAACCTTTGTGCCGCGAACTGCCTCTGAAACGAGCGGGAATATGGTACCCCAGAATACAGCAAACGCTGCGCCAACAAGAAGAAGATTGTTTACAAGGAAGCTGCTTTCTTTTGAAACAAAAGATGTAAATTCACCTGCACTGCGTTTTAACAGATTGTATCGGCTCATCAATACGTATAAGGCTCCGACAGTGGCAATGCCCATAAAGATTAGGAAATATAAACCCAAATTCGAATTGGCAAATGCGTGAACCGATGTCAGCACACCACTTCGAACAAGGAATGTACCGAATAAGGTTAATGCGTAGGAAACGATGATTAAACTAATGTTCCAAATCTTTAGCATATTTTTCCGTTCCTGAATCATCACTGAATGCAGGAAGGCGGTGGCTGTTAACCAAGGCATAAATGAGGCATTTTCTACCGGATCCCAAGCCCAGTAGCCGCCCCAGCCTAACTCGACATATGCCCATTGGCCGCCAAAAATGTTGCCAAGGCTCAAGAACAGCCAAGCGACAATGGTCCAGCGTCTAGTCATTTTTATCCAGAAATCATCGACATTTTTAAGTATTAGCGCAGCCATCGCAAACGCAAATGGTATTGCAAGTCCTACATATCCGAGATATAGTGTTACGGGGTGAATAATCATGCCCGGATTTTGCAGCATAGGGTTTAAGCCTTTTCCTTCAATCGGAATTTGGTCGAGTAAAACAAACGGTTTGGCTATAAATCCCAGAATGAAGAAGAAGAAAACTGCGTTTGCCAGCAAGATGGATGAAATATACGGTACCATTGGGTTACCTTTCATCTTTCTTGAAAAAGCAATCATAACCATGTAAAGAGTTAAAAAGAATGTCCAAAGCAGCAAGGAGCCTGCGTTACCTGCCCATAGGGCTGTCAATTTGTATATAATCGGGAGCTCGCTGCTGGTATAGTCAGTAACATATTCGTATTGGAATTGCGAAGTTGCCAATAAATAAAACATGGACAACATGGCCATGGACGTACAGACCAGAAGTGCAATAAGTCCTCCTTTACCGCTGTTTATCAGCTTTTGATTTTTTATGCTGATTCCCAGTGTGATGATTAATAGAGAAAATACTGCGATTGCCAATCCGATATAGATTGTTGCATTAGCAAATAAGTACATTTCGTCACCTTCTTAAGTCCGCCTATTATTGTTCCTTCGGTGGCTGATTTAGCTTTTCTTTATGTGATTCAGGATCGTAGTTTTTCATATCTTCGCCCTCATACTTTGATGGGCATCGTGTTTTTACTGTTTCTGCAACAAATGTATTCTTTTTGGCTGGAGCCCCTTGAAGAATGGTAATAACCCCTTCTGAGAAGTTATCTGGCTTCGTGCCATTATGGATAACATGCATGATGTTGCCCTCGTTGTCTTTCACATCAAATTTCAATTCAATTTTGTCTGCGTCCCATTTAATAGAATCCTCAATCAACAAACCCTCTACCGTGACAAAATCGTCTTTATATTCCTGTTGATCTTCCAACAGTTCTTTCATCGTTAATTCAATGCCGCTGGAGCCCGGAGTAGCTGCCATTAAGAGGAAAACAATTGCACCTGCAATAATAAACCCGCCCAGCATTACGAGAGTATTCTTTTTCATGTTTACCACCTCATTAAATTAGTTTTTTCATTTCTTCATCGTACGTTTCTTGGTCAATTTTTCCGGTTAATAGTTTTTTGCGTAATTCTTTCTTGGCTTCAGTACTGACCGCTTTGTTCATCTTTTGATTGGCTGCTTGCTTTTTTTGCGGCTGCTTATGTTGCTTGGCAGCTTTCGCCTGGCTTTGCGAATTTGCCTTTAATCCGAGGTATACGAAGGCACCTGCAATAATAAGAGCAACCCCAATAATTGATGCACCACCGATGCCAATGATCGGACTTTTCGATCCATCCTTACTGTCCTTGCTGTTCCCTAAAACCTGGTCTGTCGCGGTGCCATTGACACCTGTATGGTTTTCATCATCTGGCGGCTGCACTTTGCTGATGGCTTCCATTGATGATTCCGTCCCCTCTTTCTTATAAGAGAAGGAATACTTTAAGGATTCGCCGGCTTTGACATTTTTATATTGATAGAAATAAAGCTCTTCGCCATACTCATTTTTTGAATTCTCCTGTGCCTTTGGCTCTAGTTGAATATCCTTTGCATTCATCGGTGCATAAAATACGACATCAAGCAATTCTGTTTCTGCATTACTTGTAAACTCATAGGTAAAGCTTTTTTGATCTTTGACATTAATAGATTGTGTGTAGTATTCGATAACAAATTGGTATTCTTCATTTTTTTTAATTGGCTTGCTAGGTTTCCAGCTAATGATGCTTTTATCTTGGTCTACATCATAGGGGCGCTGAACTTCAGGTTCGTTTTCTTTTGGAAATTCGGCAACAAGGAAGGCTTCAAAACCTTTTTCTTTTGCAGGAACGGCAATTTCAACTTTCCCGTCATAGTCTTGACCGGTTTTATTCGTGATTGTTCCGTACATCCCAACTAATAACGAAGGAATATCTCTGGATGGCCAGTCTTCCGGATAATCAAATTCCGGCATTACCTGAAGCTGCATTGCCTTGTAAGGAAATTTTTCCGGTTGAAAGGCTGTTTCAGCACTTGCTTTTGGCACCATCCAGCTCATTAAAAATGAAGCGATAACCAATAATGCCAATAACCTTTTTCTTAGCATATTAATCCTCCTTGACCTTAAAAAACTTACTCTAATCTGCTAGTTTTTCACTATAGTCCTCTTTGAAATAAATATAATCTTTATGTAGCCTATATGGTTAATACACTATTGAACATTTTGTTAAACGACAAAAATCGTTACGTTTTCGTCAAAAAATAAACACAAAATGTTCATATTTAGGCCTGCGAGCCTGCGAATAATATGTGCCAAAAAATAAAAACCCCTGAATCCTTTTGGATCCAAGGGATGAGAGAATTATTTTTTTTCCAACGATCGGATATAACTGACAATGTCAGTTATATCCTTTTCTTTAAGCTGCCGGGCACCATCCAGGCCTTTTAATGACGGCCCCATTCTTGTCTCTTCCCGGCCATAGGCTGCTCCAATCCAAAGCTGTCTATCGGTTGTATATTGCAAATATTGCTGATTTCCTAGTGCGGTCCCCATTTTTACTTTTCCTGCTCCTGCCTCACCGTGGCAGGAAAGACAATACAAATTGTATTTCTGCAACCCTAATTCCGGGTCACCGGAAATAGTATCGGGGACCTCCAATTCCAGTTCATCTGTTTGCCAATCTCTAATAAAGGCAACCAGATTATTCACGTCATTTTCTGACAATCTAGGGCCGTATGCCGGCATGCCAGTACCTTCCCTGCCAAAACTAATATAATGATATAAATCCTTATCAGAAACGGAGCTTAAAAAGATTTGGCTGTTGATAGCTGTTCCAGCCATTTTCCCTTCACCTTTTCCGGTTTCTCCATGGCAGATCAGGCAATTCTTTTCGTAAAGTTTTTCCCCTGCAGCAATTGCCTTGGAGTTTTTGTTGTGAAAAATATCGCTATTGGAAATACAAAAAATAATCCCAATAATAATCAAAATATAACTTCCGATTAATAATTTTTTCATAGAATCCCTCATTACTTGGGTTCAGGTGTTGGAGTCGGCTCCCCAATATTTCCATATTTCGTGGTGATCAAATCGTAAATTTTCTTAGGGCTTTTACCGTCAAGATGCATTCCTATCGCCTCCCGGGCGATATCTATACAAACGTCTCACGATATACTCATGGAATCCCACTCTTTGACAGCCTTGTCATCTCCAAATTGGTCAATGTAACAGTCAAGGTTGCTTTCATGACCATCTTGGGCAAAACAGCCGCAATAACATGGAACCTGGGCAAGAACCTCAGGGTAGGTAGCTGCCATAACATAAGTTTCTTGAATCTTATCGGAAGAATTTAATACATAATCAGGCAGCGGCTCATGCTTTTTATCAAGTGCCCATTTTTGATCTTCAAGTTTAGAACCGCAGCCTGCAGCGATTAAAACAATTGCAAGGTAAAGTACGAAAAGAGAAGTTATTCGTTTCAAATGTAGTCACCCCTTTCTCTAGTTTTACAAATTCATTTTAACAAAAAGATGGAATCGTAATTGATGCTAATTATTACTATTTGGTGAAGTTTTTAAGATTACTAAAGTATAAATATTTGCAAAGCAATTTCATAAAAAACTTGAAACACTAAAGAGGATTTCCAGCGGTCTAGGAATGTTACATATGGCTCATCATACCCCCACGTGTACTAATCGATGGATCAATCATGCCAAATATCATCGCAATGTGGGCCACAATTAGGAACATGCCTACAAAAATTGCATGAGTCTTCAGTTTTTGTACAGTCGTTTTATTTCTGAACAGTATTCCTAAATCTAATAATGCCATTCCCAGTAACGGCACTACACCAAGAAGGTAAAACGTAACCGCAACAACATCAATCCAGCCCTTCCACTCTCCATTAACTGTTAATGGAATAAAAGCGTTTATTAACAAATAAAAGAAAATACCTGTAAAATATATTCCTGCAAAAATACTGGTGAATTTATTCACCTGTCTTAAGGAACCATCCAATTTCCTTGTAAATAGAATCCCCAGTTCAGTAACGGCAATCGTTTCGGCACAAATAACCGGGATAGCCATAAAAATAATTAAATTCCAAGGCTGGTTGTCTGCGAGCAGCCCCATATAATGTGTCATATTCATTTTTTTCATCTCCCTGCTATTTATCTATTAATTTAGAAACTTGCTTCTTATCTGCTCCAAATCCGCATTATTTACATCATCTACAGCTTCAATGACCCCCAATAGCTCCTCCTCATTCAAGTAAATGCCATAAATTCCAGCCTTTTTGATAGTAAATTCAATTTCGTTCATCCCCTCCTTTCCTGTAAATTCACTAACAATTTCTTTTGTATTGGCATTCATAATCAAGAAAGACCCCTCAGCTTGATCAAACTGTGTGAAGTCAAGGCTTAATCTAGTGGTCATCCCCTTATTAACTACCATAATTAATGGTTCCAACTCATATCCGATTCCTTTTACCGATAAGATCTGTACATTATTCGTAACCTCTGCTCTTTTGACCAATCTCTCTGTTGGGACTTTACTTATATCTTCTCCGTAAATACTTGGCGCGGTTGGTTCAGAAGCTTGTGGTGTTGCTTTAGTTGTCGAATCCACTCCGGTTGCAACGCTGTCTGTTGCAGAAACGCCGGCAAGGTCATCAACCACCTTAATCATGCCCCGCTTCATTCCCATCCAACAGCTAAATGGCAGGTCTTCATTTTCTGGCGTGAATTCAATGATGTTTTGACCATCTTGAAGCTTTTGCTGCACATTCATATCAGGAACCACGATAGTGTTATTACAGCCGGTTAACTGCTGCACATTGACTACCCACTTTACCGGAACTCCTTTTTTTACATACAAGGTATTTGGGGTGTAGCCGCTGACAGTAACATTCATATTTAGGACCTGTACTCCGTCTTTCATCGTAGCCTTTATTGCTTTACCGGAACTAAAAGAACCTGTTGTCCCAGCATCGCTCGCTGCACTGGACATAAAGCCAAACGGGCTTGTATTCACCCCGGCAAGAGCCAGTCCTCTATTACTCATGATTAATCCAAGAACAATAATAAGAATGCCACTGAATTTTAGTATTTTCTTTGTATACCCTTTACTTAACAATCCCGATAACGCTCCAAACGTCAGCATGAGCGGTACAGTCCCGAGTGAAAACATAAACATCGATAACGCACCGCCAAAGGCACTGCCTGTGCCGAGAGCATAAATTTGCATTGTCTGCAGCGGTCCGCATGGCATTAATCCGTTCAGCAAGCCGACTAGAAATGGCGTTCTTGGTTTGCTCATGGCAGCGCAGGCTGCCGGTAATTTTATTTGAAACTTTCTAAAAGCCCGAAATCCTGCCATATTAAATCCCATAATGATCATAAATAACCCTGCAAATAGTTGCAGGCCAGCCTTGGCTGTAAGCGAAAGGGCAATAACCGATCCGATTGCGCCAATGATCCCACCGAGAATCGTATAGGCGGTAACCCGGCCAAGGTTATAAAGCAACGCCGGCTTGATTGAGGCAAATTTACCTTCACTTTCTTTTGCAATCGTTTGTGAAAGCATGATTGCGCCGCACATCCCGACACAATGGAGCGAGGTGATTAAACCGACTAAGAATAATACTGCATAAGACGCATTTTGTAGTTTTTCATCCATATTAAAGCTGCCGGTATTGATGCCTAGCAGCACAATGGCTGCAGCAATAATCAAAATGCCAATCAGTTTATAGCCGGGTGAGTTTTCTGTACTGTACCCAACCCGATTAATGGTTTCTTTAATCTTGCCAAGATTGCATAACTCATCGTCATACTCTATTTCAGCAAATTGTCCGCTGAAATTAGCCTTCACATTCTGTACCCCGTCCAGCTTTTTTACACTTCGCTCGATTCGCTTTTCACAGGAGGTGCAGGTCATATCAAAAACCTTAAGCTTAATCATTTTCATGCTCATATTGAACCCTACCTTTACTAATCAATTCCAGTTTGATGAGTAAAGTATATGGAATCTATATGTTGACGATATGAAGGAACATTGTGAGGAAGTGAACAATTTGTGGACATAATTTTTCAAAAAAATGAACGCTCATTTACTCTTACACAGGAAAAAATTGTGCTTGTCAAAGGTACTATTTCCGTATGTTTCCGCTTAAAGATGTATCAATAAGTACATCATTGGGAGTGGCTGCCATGAACATTGACGGTGTATTTTCAGGTGGGGGTATCAAAGGGTTTGCTCTCATAGGAGCTTTAGACGAAATAGAAAGCCGGGGATTTCAATTTGTCAGGGTGGCGGGAACGAGTGCCGGCTCAATTATGGCCGCTTTAGTTGCCGCTGGCTATAATAGTAAAGAAATTTATCAAATGATTGATGAGATTGACTTGATAAAGCTGCTGGATTCCAGGAAAACTTTTATTCCTTTTAAGTTTGCGAAGTGGCTGCTATTATATTGGCGATTGGGCCTTTACAAGGGAAATGAACTTGAGAAATGGATAAGAGGCAAATTGGCGGATAAGGGGCTGCGTACATTCTCCGATTTACCGGCCAATTCCCTTCGAGTGATTGGGTCGGACCTTTCGAATGGGCAGATGATCGTGTTTCCGGATGATTTGCCCAAGTACGGCATTTCACCAGGCTCATTTTCTATTGCGAAAGCGATTCGGATTAGCTGCAGCATTCCCTATTTTTTTGAGCCAGTCCGGATGCGTTCACCTGATGGGGCCAATATTGTAGTAGATGGCGGAGTCCTGAGTAATTTCCCGATGTGGCTGTTTGATATGGATCATATAAAAAAACTTAGGCCTGTGCTTGGAATTAGGTTAAGTTCTAGCGAGTATGAACATGAAAAGCATAAAATTAACAACGCAATTGAACTATTCGGGGCCTTATTCGAAACGATGAAGGACGCACATGATTCAAGGTATATATCAAAGAAACATGCGCAAAATATTATTTTTATCCCGGCTGAAGGGATTGTGCCAATAAATTTTAATCTTACAGAAGAAAAGAAATTAGAATTGTTGGACCTCGGCAGAAACCATGCCAAGAAATTTTTGAATCGTTGGGGATATTGAAGCATAAGCAAAAAAAATCGAGCGCCTAGAAGGACGCTCGATTTTTCTTTTTTCCCTTTTTCCCGTCAATAACCGTTAGGTGAGCAGGAGGTTTCTTTTTGGTCTTATTTTTCTTCAATGTTGATAATGTACCAAGAGCAGAAGTTTTTGCGCTAGTCTCTCCACCCTTATGCTGTAATCGTTTCTTTGACCTTTTGGCCGCTTTAAGAAATGCCCGCTGCTCCCTTTTTTGAGGGCTTGAATTTGAAAACTTCCGAACAACGAAAAAAATAACCAAGCCAATCAAGGCGAAGATAATTATATTCTGTGTAAACTCGGCAGGATTTGAAGTAAACTTAGTGAAAATACCCAATAACGCAAGAATAATTAGTCCCACAACGACCAATGTGGATGTTCGATTTTTCAAGAAAGCCACCTCCCTAAGAGCATCATAAGCATTTTTTTATTCTTTTAAACACGAAAAGGAAAGATTTAGACAATTTCTTCTGTTTTAGTGAACCGCGTTGTCTCCGCCTCTCTTCTAAGCAATTCTTTAAAGGAAAGAATTGCTACCTCCACTTGTTCATCATTCGGTTCCTTTGTCGTTAACAGCTGCAGCCAAAGCCCTGGAAGTCCTAAATATTTCAGGACGGGAATATCCCGTAATTTGTTCGTAAATTGCAGAACTTCAAAAGCAATTCCAAGTACGACAGGGATTAACAAGAGCCGGTCAACAATCCTTAACCATAACGGGCTTGTTGGTACTAATAAATAGACAAACATCCCGACAATAACCGTAAATAGAATGAAACTGCTGCCGCACCGATAGTGAAGCCGAGAATGGGCCTGCACATTTTCCACGGTTAACTCGGCACCTGATTCAAAGGTATTAATAACTTTATGCTCAGCACCATGATATTGAAACACTCTTTTTATTAAAGGTGTCAATGACACAAAATAAATATAGGAAAGCAGGAGGATTAGCTTAAAAGTACTTTCTACCATTACCTGCGCAAAGTCTGAAGGAAAGATGGGTTTTGTTAATTCTGCCAAAAATACAGGAATTAACGTAAATGCAAACTTTCCGAATAGGAAGGAGATAACTCCGATTACAGCGACCCCTAGGTACATCGACAATTTGGATACTTCTTTTTCTTTAAGCGTATCATCCTCTTTGGGATCGAGATCGAAACGTTCTGTGGAGAAATTTAAATGCTTGGATCCGTTTGCACTTGCTTCAATAATCGCAATGATTCCTCGCAAAAACGGAATTTTTTTCAATGATGTTAAAGAGGGATTGCTTTTTCGCGGTAAATGGAAATATTCAACAGACTGGTCCTTTCTGCGAATTGCAGTAACATAATGATGCTTCCCGCCAAACATAACCCCTTCCACAACGGCTTGACCGCCATAAACCGGTTTTTCTGAATTAGACATGTAGTTTACACCAACCTATAACAAAGTAGCACAATAAAGATGATATTTTATCTGTATGTACTTATTTTTATTCTACTAGAAAAACGAAAAAACCTCTAGGAGATGGCTTAATATTTCCAATTATTATAGGAAAATTTTTTACATGTAAGAGCGCCGAAACACATGGACATACTAAAAGTGGTATTTATTTCACTATATCAGCTAGAGGAGGTTATTATTATGACAACGCAAGATATAAAGAATTATCCAAAACCGATGCCCCTGCCATTAATGGTCTTTTGGACAGGATTATTCGGAGGACTGTTTTGGAGTACAATTGGTTTTATTGCCTACTTTTTTCACTTTACCGAAATTCGCCCAAATGTCCTTCTTGAGCCTTGGTTACTTGGAAAGTGGAAATATGCCTGGCAAGGGACAGTTGTTTCCATTATCATTCTCGGTATCCTTTCAGTCGCCGTGGCATTTATTTATTATGCCTTATTTAAAAAGCTAAACAGATGGTGGTATGGACTAGGCTATGGCATTCTCTTGTTTTTGATTGTATTTTTTTTAATAAATCCGCTTATCCCAGGGATAAAACCTATAGTTGATCTAAAACGAGATACCATTATTACATCTGTGTGCCTTTATATAATCTATGGGATATTCATTGGTTACTCCATCAACTACGAATATCAAAATAAAAAATTTGAACAAAAAGAGGCTTCGACTTAAGTTGTTATTAGTAGGTCACGGGAAGGTTGTGATAAAATAATTCTGTCTTGGCACGAAGGAGAAAAGGAGAGTTGAAACGATGGCAAAATTGGAAAAGTTGCGGAATAGTTTTGCAGAAAAGGGAATTGACGGATTCTTAATCACTAGTCCCTATAACCGCCGTTATATATCAAATTTTACAGGTAGTTCTGGCGTTGTTTTAATCAGTGCAGAAAAGGCATTGTTTATTACAGATTTCCGTTATATTGAACAAGCTAAAAAACAATGTGAAGGGTTTGAAATCATTAAATTCTCTGATTCCATTCCGGTAGAAGTAGCCCAACTGGCCAAAAACTTAGGTATTAAGAAGCTTGGCTTTGAAGAGGATGATCTCACATACTCCTCTTATACAGTATATGATAAAGAAGTCGAAGCTGAACTTGTTCCGATTTCCGGGGTGATTGAAAAGTTACGCTTGATAAAGACCGATGCAGAGATTAAGATATTAAAGGAAGCCGCGGATATTGCCGATGCTGCATTTAAGCACATTCTGGATTTTATCGCTCCAGGCAAAACAGAGCTTGAAGTTTCCAATGAGTTGGAATTCTTTATGAGAAAAGCCGGTGCAGCGTCCTCATCGTTTGATACCATTGTTGCCTCCGGATATCGATCTGCACTGCCTCATGGTGTGGCAAGTGACAAGGTCATCGAGGCGGGGGATTTTGTTACCCTTGATTACGGTGCCTATTATAAAGGCTATGTTTCCGATATTACCAGGACGGTCGCAGTTGGAAATCCTAATGGTAAACTGAAGGAAATTTATGAAATCGTTCTCGAGGCCCAATTGCGAGGCATGGCTGGAATTAAACCAGGATTGACCGGAAAACAAGCGGATGCACTGACAAGAGACTACATAACAGAAAAAGGCTATGGCGAGTACTTCGGTCATTCCACTGGACACGGAATTGGCCTTGAAGTACACGAAGGACCTGCGCTTTCTTATAGATCGGATCTTGTTTTAGAACCCGGTATGGTAGTAACCTGCGAGCCGGGGATTTATATTCCAGGTCTTGGCGGTGTTCGAATTGAGGATGATTTACTCCTAACAAAGGATCATAACGAAACACTGACTCATTCAACAAAAGAACTTATTATTTTGTAAGGAACATAGGAGGATTATTACATGATTTCTGTTAACGACTTTCGTACAGGATTAACCATTGAAGTCGACGGCGGCATTTGGCGCGTTCTCGATTTCCAACACGTAAAACCAGGTAAAGGCGCTGCATTTGTTCGCTCTAAGCTGCGCAATCTCCGTAACGGCGCCATTCAGGAAAAAACATTCCGTGCTGGTGAAAAAGTAGAAAAAGCACAAATTGATAACCGCAAAATGCAATATCTTTATGCAAGCGGCGACCAGCACGTGTTTATGGATATGGAATCCTACGAGCAAGTTGAGCTTCCGGCAACCAGCATTGAATATGAACTGAAATTCTTGAAAGAAAATATGGAAGTCCATATCATGATGTTCGGCCATGAAACACTTGGAGTTGAATTGCCAACAACAGTTGAACTAGAAGTGACTGAAACTGAACCAGGCATTAAAGGCGATACTGCTTCCGGCGGTTCCAAGCCAGCAACCCTTGAAACTGGACTTGTGGTTCAAGTTCCATTCTTCATCAACCAAGGTGACAGACTGATTATCAATACTTCAGAAGCTTCATACGTATCAAGAGCGTAATACTAAAAAAAGCCTTAGACCTTCCAACGGTACTAAGGCTTTTAATTTCCTGCAATTTTTAAAAAATAAAGCGAAAATTTTGTACCGCTTCCTTCCCGACTTTCCACCTCTATTTGTGCATTGTGAAGCTGTAAAATATTTTTGACAATGGTTAGACCAATACCTGTTCCCTCAATTTCATTCCTGCTTTGATCACCGCGGTATAGGCGCTCGAAAATATAAGGCAAATCCTCTTTGTTGATTCCAATCCCAGTGTCGATGATTTCTACCACAATCTGCTGATGATTTTCAAATAAATTTAATTGGATCTTGCCCGCTTCATTCGTAAATTTAAGCGCATTTGAAAGTAGGTTGATAAAAACCTGTTTAATCTTATCTCTATCTCCGGTAATAAAATATCTTTGATTCCCTTGAATATGATAATCAATTTTAATTTTCTTTTTCTCTGCAGCAAGATAAAAATCCTTGCATATATCAGAAAGCAATTCATCTAGGACGATCGTCTCATAGTTCAATTTAGTGCTTTCTGCTTCAAACTGCTTTAGTGTATTTAAACTATTAATTAATTTGCCGAACCTGATGACTTCCTCATTCAAATAAACAAGTTTCTCCGTTGTAATTGGATAAACACCATCGATCATCGCCTCCAAATTATTTTGCAGGACATTTAATGGCGTCCGAATTTCGTGTGAGATATCCGACACCAATTTCTTACGAAGTGTATCCTGGTACTTTAATTTCCCAGCCAAGATGTTGACACTATTGCGCAAATCTTCAAGCTCTTGTATCTTGCTTTTTATAACCGATTTCGTATCAAAATTTCCTTTTGATAACCCGACCGAAAGCTTGGCGACCTCCTTAATTGGCAGCGAGAACTGTTTTGAAAAATAAAGACTTAACGTGCTAATGATAATAAGTGTCAGCGCAGCACTGGCAATGATACTTTTATTTATTGATGCTTTAAAGTTTTGATCCTCTTCTGTAAGCAGGACAGAGGTATATTGGCCAATATCGACGTAGCCCGCAATTTTCCCATTAGCTTTTAGTGTAAATGTTTTGGTGGTGTAGACACCTTCTTCCTGAACAGGCATCATCATTCCCATGTTTAACTGATTTTTTATATCATTGGGATCCATTCCCCAAACTAATTGTTTTTTGTCATCCTTCAGTGTTAAACAATAATTCCCCATATAGGCTTCGTGCATAAGCTCAATACCAGTATTTTGAGACCAGCCACCTTCCCGGTTATAGGCGTCCTCAAAATAGGATACAATTCGCTGATATCGTTTGTTTTGAATATCGACCATATATTGATTAAACTTATTTGAAACCGTGATATTAACAAATAGAGTAACTAGGGAAATAGCGGCAACGGTACAGGCAATAAACATTAGACTCAATCTCCTGGAGATAGAATGCACTACCACTCACCGCCAAATTTATAACCTGCTTTCAGCACTGTCACAATATATTTTGGATTTTTTGTATCAGTCTCGATTTTCTTGCGGATATTTTTGATATGAACATCGATGGTCCGGTCAAAGCCATCAAAATCCTCACCATAAAGCTTATTGATTAATTGCTCCCGCGATAACACTTTTCCTTTATTGACAGCAAGTGTCCAAAGAATATCAAACTCATTTGGGGTAAATGGAATTTCTCTGTCGATTATTTTTACCGATCGTTTCTCAAAATCAATCGCCAAATGCCCATCATCGAATACGGCACCCGAAGCACGGACTTTTCCATTTATCCGGCGAAAAAGTGCGTTTACCCTTGCGGTTAGTTCCCTTGGGCTATAAGGTTTAATCAAATACTCATCAGCCCCGATATTCAATCCTTCAATCCGATCATTTACTGCCCCTTTAGCTGTCAGCATAAAAATATGAACATCAGATGATTGCCGGAGAATTTTACAAACTTCCTCGCCGCTGATATCAGGCAGCATCAAATCAAGGATTACGAGGGAGATTGGATATTGATGAAAAAGGTCAATGCCTTTTACTCCTGTCCCTGCGCTGTGAACCTTATAGCCTTCCTTTTCTAAATAAGCAGTAATTACTCCTGATACACTTTGTTCATCTTCGACTAATAATATATGGTTCAAAATTCTCACCCAATTCAATTTGCGAGTCTATTTTATAAGATTAGTATACTAGCTAAAGATAGTGTAAAAGCAGTAAAAGGCTGACAATTATGTGTCAGCCTTTAATATTGGATTATAGTTTTACTTTTTGTAATCGTAGTGCATTAAGGACGACAGAAACAGAACTAAACGCCATCGCCGCACCGGCAACCCACGGAGCGAGGAATCCCAGGGCCGCAATCGGTATGCCAAGCGAGTTGTAGCCTAGTGCCCAGAATAGGTTTTGTTTGATATTGGTTATGGTTTTCTTACTCATAAAGATAGCGTCGGCAATACTGTTTAAATCACCACGTATTAACGTAATATCGGCTGCTTCCATGGCGACATCAGTGCCTGTCCCAATCGCCATACCGATATCGGCAACCGCAAGCGCCGGGGCATCATTTATGCCATCGCCGACCATGGCTACTTTCTTGCCTTGGGCTTGAAGTTTCTTAATTTCATCTGCTTTACCCTCCGGCAGCACTTCAGCTATGACATGGTCAATCCCAGCTTGGGCAGCAATAGCCTGAGCTGTTTGCCTATTATCACCTGTTATCATAATAACATCGAGCCCCATTCTTTTCAGACGGTCAATCGCTGTTCTCGAAGTTTCTTTTATGGTATCGGCAACTGCCACAGTTCCGGCATACTGACCATTTATCGCTGCCAGCATGGCTGTTTTTCCTGCCCTCTCCATTTCATCCATTTTACTAAGGGCATTTGAAATAGAAATATTGTATTTGTTCATTAATTTCCTTGTTCCAACAAGCACTTCTTTTCCATCGATCATCGCTCTAATGCCAAATCCCGGAATCGCTTCAAATTCCATTGCCTTCTTAAAGGTAATGCCTCTATCCTTTATCCCTTGAACAATAGCCTGTGCCAATGGATGCTCGGATTGTTTTTCAGCTGACCCAACCAAAGTCAGAAATTCTTCCTCAGTAATTGATTCGCTCGTCAGGACATCAGTTAATACCGGTGTACCATTTGTAACAGTCCCCGTTTTATCCAACACTACTGTGGAAATCCGGTGCGTCATTTCTAAATGTTCTCCGCCTTTGAAGAGAACACCGAATTCTGCGGACCGGCCGGAACCAGCCATGATGGAAGTTGGAGTTGCCAATCCAAGTGCACAAGGACAAGCAATCACAAGGACAGCAATCAATTTTTCCAAGGCCTCGGGGAAATTTCCCGGATCTGCGAATAGGTACCATATGATAAAGGTCAGAACCGCAATACCTACTACTACCGGCACAAATACACCGGAAATTTGATCAGCAAGACGCTGTATGGGGGCTTTTGATCCTTGCGCTTCCTCGACGACTTTAATAATTTGTGCTAACGCCGTATCTCTGCCCACTTTTGTGGCTTCGATTTTTAGGAAACCGTTTTTGTTTAGCGTTGCCCCAATGACTTCATCACCAATTTTCTT
This sequence comes from Neobacillus sp. B24, assembly GCF_055381825.1. Taxonomy (NCBI): domain Bacteria; kingdom Bacillati; phylum Bacillota; class Bacilli; order Caryophanales; family Bacillaceae; genus Neobacillus; species Neobacillus sp. B24. The sequence continues at coordinate 4,012,703 of NZ_AP035777.1, forward strand.
ATCAACCGGAACACTTTCGCCAGTGAGCATGGATTCATCAATTGCCGACTGACCTTCAATGATTTTTCCGTCCACAGGGATCTTTTCCCCAGGTTTAATGTAAAGGATATCCCCAACGACTACTTCTTCAATTGGTACTTCGATTTCAACCCCATTGCGATTGACGATAGCAGTCTTAGCTTGCAGCCCCATCAGCTTTTTGATGGCTTCTGAGGAACGGCCTTTAGCCCTCGCTTCAAAAAGTTTCCCCAATAGGATTAAGGTAATCAGCACTGCGCTTGTTTCATAGTAAAGTTCAACCCCATGGGTACCTTTCCCAATGGACATAAGCGATAGGTACAAGCTGTAAAAATAAGCAGCAGAAGTCCCTAAGGCGACAAGCACGTCCATATTTGCGCTTTTATTTTTCAAAGCCTTATAGGCACCGATATAAAATTGACCGCCAATTATAAACTGCACTGGAGTGGCCAGCGCCAGTTGGACCCACGGATTCATAAATGCATCTGGTACCCAAATAAATGAGGTGAACGAAAAATGACCAACCATTGCCCATAGCAACGGAAACGAAAGAATGGCTGCAAATATGAACTTTTTCGTTTGTTTTTCTATCTCTTTTTGGCGATGGTCTGCAGTTTCCTTAGATTCTTCTTTAAGATGTGCCCCATAACCGAGGTTCTCTACTTTTTTAATAATGTCACCAGGCGATAGGGCAGATCCGTTAAATTCAACCGTTGCTTTTTCCAACGCAAGGTTAACGTTGGCCCTGACGACACCGTCAAGTTTATTAAGGCCTTTTTCGATTCGGGCCGAACAAGCAGCACAGGTCATGCCAGTTATATCGAACTCGGCTTTTTCCGTTACCACGTCATAGCCCAAGTCCTTGATTTTCTTCTCAATATCCTCAACCTTGATTTGGGCTGGATCATATTTAATTGCAGATTTCTCTAAGGCCAAATTGACAGTTGCCGACTCAACTCCTGACAATTTATTTAAACCTTTCTCAATTCTGGCAGCACAAGCGGCACAAGTCATGCCAGATATTTGCAAACTGGTTTCTTTCAAAGCTTGACTCATAGCAAGCCAACTCCCTTATAGACAGGATTTATGATTGTACCAAGGAATCAGCAGTTTAGAATTATTACACAACATCGTAGCCTTGGTCATCGATTGTTTCTTTGATTTGCTCTAAACTTACTTGCTGAGGATTAAACTCGACATCCACTGTCGCTGCATCCAGGTTTACCTTTACGGCATTAACTCCGTTAAGCGTGCCAACACTGCCCTCCACAGCCTTCACACAGTGGCCGCAAGACATTCCTTTTACGTTTAATGTTACCTTTTCCATTCTAATCTTTCCTTTCGTTGTTGGAGTTTGATATACATTGCTTCCTCTTTTATCCTACTATACCCCCCTATCCTATGTAAAGAGGTTTAAAACACATTTTCTTTTTTTCGAAAAATGTTCACTAATGAGGCAGAGGAATCTGATAAAAGAGTAGCATAACGAAATGAAGACGATTTGAAGATTGTTGATTTTTCATATTTTAGACAAATTCTATGCTGATTTTTTCACATAAATAAATATTTTCATATGGTCTTCATATTTTAGCGGTATCCTAATGCCAGAAATAATGAAAGGAGTAATTCCACATGAAAAAATTAGCAGTAGGATTGTTTAGTGCAGCTTTAATTCTTGGCGCGGGAACAGCAGTTTTTGCGGCAGGTAATAACGGTGAAAATGGTGGATTGAAGTTTGAAGAAATGCTGCCTTTTATGCAGAAGATGCATCCAGATTCCTCAAAGGATGAGTTAAAAGAGATGTATAAGGCTTGTCATGGTGAAGGCGGGATGATGGACGGCGGAACCAACAGTCCAAATGCTGAAGCTCAAAGTACCATTAATAGCTTTTAAATAGTTATGTTCCTATAAAAAAGCCAAGAGCATGCTCTTGGCTTTTTTACAATCTTATAAACCACACTTTAATTGAGCCCCACAGTTAGTACATGTATTGCAGCCGCCCATTTCTTCTACTTTACCTTTGCGGCATACCGGACAAGTATTGCCAACTTCCGATCCGATTGTAACATCCGTAGAACGTAGGTCGGTAATGGTGTCAACTAAGACCACATGCGGCTTTTCTTCTTTATCAAAAATTGATAATTGTTCACCAGTGTTTTCTTCTGCTTTTAATGTTAAAACCTGAGAATCGCGTGAACCGTCCACATAGACAGTCCCACCTTTTGCACCGCCGCGGTACAGGCGCTCGTATACTTTTTGAACCTGCTCAACACTGTAGCCTTTCGGTGCGTTTACGGTTTTACTGATGGAACTGTCAATCCAGCGCTGGATGACACATTGGACATCAGCATGTGCCTCAGGAGCAAGATTCATAGCTGTGACGAACCAATTTGGCAGGTTATTTGGATCCGCTTCAGGATTTTGATCTAAATACTCTTGAACGATATCTGCTTTCACTTCGATAAATTTGCCAAGACGCCCGCTTCGGAAATAGGAGAATGAGAAGTAAGGCTCTAATCCTGTGCTGACTCCAACCATGGTACCAGTGGACCCCGTTGGAGCAACAGTCAGCAAATGAGAGTTTCTTATTCCGCTTTCCAAAATAGATTCACGGATATCTTCCGGCATTTTCATCATAAAACCGGTATTAATGAAAGCCTCGCGTAGACGGTCAGTTTCTTCTTTTGTATCAGCAGATAAGAATGGGAAGCTTCCTTTTTCTTTTGCCAATTCAATTGATTCTCTGTAGGCAGTAGTTGCAATCGTTTCAAACACTTTATCTACTAGTTCATTTCCTTCCGGTGAACCGTACTCTGTTTCACAGTAGATAAGGAGGTCATGCAAGCCCATTACGCCAAGACCGACACGGCGCTCACCTAATGCTTGTTTCTTATTTTCTTCCAAGAAGTATGGAGTAGCGTTAATGACGTTATCCTGCATGCGGACACCTACTGCTACTGTATTTTTCAGCTTTTCAAAGTCTACTGTTTTGGTTTCCTTATTAGCCATTTCTGCAAGATTAACCGCAGCAAGGTTACATACAGAATATGGTGCGAGTGGTTGCTCCAATTTGTTATCCTATTGGTTTTTTATCCAATAGTTCTTACAGTTCAATTTCTGTAAGTTCAGCATATATTTTCAATACACACTTGTTTCATGAATTTAAGCAATTCTTTTCTTCCACGATCTTCTCCAAAAACAGATTTTGAAATGACTCTAAGGTCTTTAACTCCAAACTGTTTTTGAATATCTTCTAATAAGGGCTTAATAGTGGTTTTAATTTTATTTAAGGGTGTTGCAAGAACAATATCCCTATTTTCCTTGGACCATTGAATGATGTATTCTTTTATATCATGATGAACGTTTAATCTATTTTCTACATAAATTTCTGTGGCCACTTTTATTGCATCTTTACCTGCACATGATTGACTGCAAAATTTTTGATGTGAGGATTCAATAACTGTAAATTCTTGTCCGCATTCCTCACAAAATCTGGTCAGTCTTGGCTTTTTCAATTTTCCTTTTTGCGCCAAGCCGGATTTTCTTAATCCCTCAAGCATCCTTTTTTTTGCAGTACTCTCAGTAGCCCATAACATTTTAGTATGCTCGCCAATTCTTTTTTTCGAATCCTTACTATGCTTAAGATTAAAATGACCGTTTAATTCACCAAACGCCGCCTTATTAATGGTGGTATCATTTGAATTTATCCACTCATCTATTGTAGAAGTTAATGAAAATGGTAACTCTTTATAAATCTTAAGCAAATCTTCATAAGAAATCAGTTCGCATTTTATTTGGTATTTTTCTTCAATGGTTTTCAGGTCTTTTCTTGCATTGTTTTTTGCTTCTTGATTTCTTGATTTTATTTCCACTATTTTTTCAAGCTTATTACTTTTATCGTAAAAGAAAAAATCTGGCTTATATAATTTATAACCTAAGTCAAAGACTTTATCCTCATAACCCCACTGGATTAATGAAAAATCAAGGTACTTACAATATGCGTATTCATATGAACTTCTTAAATAATGTCCTTTATAAAAACCCGCATACCCTCTATTCATCTTAACCACCTTAATTATCAATCTTTAATGACTAGGTTTAGTGTGTAATGTTGCGGCCTCGTGGATGGATTATATTCTGCAAGCGCAGGTTCACCATCTATGCGTTGCCCCTGACCAGACTTTTACATCCAGCCTTCGGTTCGGATTAGCATCTCAGCCTTCCCGCTTTATTCCGCAATTTTTAACGTGAGGCAAACTTAAGCTACTTTACCACACGGATTCGTTGCTACTACCTGTTGACCATATGCTTTCGCATTTGTCATGTCATTGGCATTGTCGATAAAGAAGATACCTGGTTCTGCTGAGTAGGTCGCACAAATATTGATTAAGTTCCAAAGTTCTTTCGCCTTAATCTTTTTGTACACTCGGACTTTGTGTCCCATTCTCTCCCACTCACGGACATCACCTACTTGATGCCACTGTTCATTGTAGATTCTCATTTCCTCTTCGTCATAGCTTTCAACGTAAGGGAAACGAAGCTCGTATTCTGCATCGTTTTCAACAGCATCCATAAATTCTTTTGTTAAGCATACGGATATGTTCGCACCTGTTAAAAACTCAGGATTATGGACAGTATAGGTACCACCTGTTGCTAGTTTTTCTTCTGCATCAGCGATAATCGATGAACTAAAGCCGCCATAGCCTGGAATGTTCTTATAGTTTACAATTCCTTGATACATTGCCTCTTCCTGAAAAGTCAGAGGTGTAAATTTCAGCTTTTCTTTAGCAAGCTTTTTGATTGTTTCATCGGTTGTATGTTCAATTAAGAATCTTAAAATTCTCGGATTTTGCATTTTAGAAATTATAAATTCAATGATGTCTGGATGCCAGTCCGATTGCATGATCATCTGTGCACCCCTGCGCGAGCCCCCTTGCTCAACAAGGTGAGTCAATTTCGCAATATCATCTAACCAAGAAACCGAACCGGATGATTTGCCATTTACGCCTCTTGCTAGAGTGTTGCGCGGCCTAAGAGTAGAACCGTTGGTGCCGACACCGCCGCCGCGGCTCATGATTTCCATTACCTGTTTGCGATGGTCAGAAATTCCTTCCCGTGAGTCCGGAACAAATGGCATGACATAACAGTTGAAGTAGGTTACCTCGGTGCCAGAACCTGCTCCGTAAAGAACGCGGCCGGCAGGAATGAAGTTCAGATTTACCAGTTCTTGATAAAACTTCTCCGTCCACTCAATCCGCTTCTCGTCCGTTTCTTCAACCTCTGCAATTCCAGTTGCTACCCGCTTGGCGATTTGCTCGTAAAAGAGCTCTAGCGGCTTTTCAATCACATCGAGTGAGCTCCAAATAATGCCCGTTTCGGCTGCATTACCATCAAGGACGCCTCTAAATTCCTCTTCTACCAATACCTTGGCCTTCTTATTCTCCCAGTCTATTTCTTGAATGTATCCTAAGCCTCGTGCCGGGAATTTTGGATCTTCTTTAATTGTCAGAACAACAAAGTCTCCGTTTGTGAGGGTAATTTTCTCTGTGTCTTTAAATGTGTACCGATCCAGCATGACTAATCGTGAAACGCCCTTATGGGTTATCTTCATATCTGGGGTAACCGGGTGTACCTGTGGGAATAGGGTAATATCCTCATTCAACCTTTCAAAATTAATATTCAATTTTTGTCTAAAAACAACAGACATGAGAACAACTCCTTCAAATAAATCTCTATCTCTATGCCAGATTCTAGTTGGAAGCTAGAACAGGATGACTTAATATACTAAAGGTATCATAGAGAAAAACAAGAATCAATATATAGTGTTCAATAAATTTTCGACACCACTATATATTGTATGTCAGGCAAAAAACATTCAATTTGTCAAACATAAAAAAAACTAGATTTTAAAGAAAACAAAAGCTATGTGCCATTTTCCTCTAAAAATCGAGAAATTTTAACAAATTTTGCGATTTGCATTTATAAATATTTCCAAATATAAAAAGCGGCCTGGCCGCTTCCACATTTATCGTTTAAAATTCCATTCATCATTTTCATAGCGTTCTTTTGCCAAATGGTTGACATAGTCCAATTCATCTTGGGACAACTGATATGGCTCCAAGTCTATACCCAACCCTTCGGCAAAGCCTCTATAAAAAGCCTCTTTCGCTTCCGCTAGCGTGATTTGTCTACGGCTGATGGCATTTATCGCCACCGCTTTATCTTTAAAAGCTGTCTTCATCCGTTCTTTGACCCGCTCATTTGAATACTTAAATAAACTAAACAGTTTATCCTCATCCAAGTCCAAGAGAATCGATCCATGCTGGAGGATGACACCCTTCTGCCGTGTTTGTGCACTACCGGCCACTTTCCGTCCTTCAACGACAAGCTCGTACCAGCTTGGTGCATCAAAGCACACAGAGGAGCGCGGATTTTTTAAAGCGTCTCGTTCCTCTGGCGTTTTAGGTACTGCAAAATAAGCTTCCAAGCCCAGTTGATGAAAACCTTTTAAAATCCCTTCTGAAATGACACGATAAGCCTCGGTAACTGTTTTAGGCATTGTGGGATGCTCCTCTGAAACAATTACGCTATATGTGAGCTCATGCTCATGCAGTACACCCCGGCCACCGGTCGGCCGCCTGACAAATCCAAGACCGTGAGCTTTGACCGCCTCCATGTCTATTTCCTTCTCCACCTTTTGAAAATAGCCAACAGATAAGGTTGGAGGATCCCAGCCATAAAAACGAATCACCGGTGGTATTTTCCCCTCGCTATGCCAATCTAGCAATGCCTCGTCGAGTGCCATATTAAATGCCGGCGAGCAATTGCCTGAGTCAATAAAACGCCATGTTTCTTTTTCCATCCCAAAAACCTCGTTCATCAAAATTTATACGTTGTCTAGTCTATCAAAATAATAGACGATTTCAAAATAAGATGATTTTGGGATAATTTTTTAGGAAGATTTTTTTTTATTCATCTTTATCTTTAGGTAAATGACTTATATAATAAATACTAGTGCAGCGAAGCTTGAAAGGAGAAAATAAGTTGGATTCACTTTATGTATTGTTAATCATTATTGGAGCGGTACTCATCTACTCCCTTGGTACCTACCTCTATCAAAAGAAAATTGTAAAAACTGTAACAGAAGAGGAGTTCCGTGCCGGCTACCGCAAGGCACAGCTTATAGATGTTCGTGAACCAAACGAGTTTGAGGCAGGCCATATTTTAGGTGCCCGCAACATCCCAATGTCACAAATTAGAATGCGGATGAAGGAGATTCGGCCTGACCTGCCAGTTTATTTGTATTGCCAAAGCGGAATGCGCAGCGCACGCGCGGCTCAGTTTTTATACAAAAAAGGCTATAAAGATCTTACCCAGCTGCAAGGCGGATTCAAAAAGTGGACCGGTAAGGTAAAAATAAAAAAATAATGTTTAAATAACAGGCTCCGGAATTTTCCGGAGCCTGTTCAGATTGTCGAGAAATGTTATTTCCCTCAAACTAGTTATGAAAGATGGTTTCATAACGCATTTGACTGGATTTTCTCCCCAGACTCGTCATGAAAGATGGTTTCATAACGCATTTGACTGGATTTTCTCCTCAGCCCCGTCATGAAAGATGGTTTCATAACGCATTTGACTGGATTTTCTCCTCAAACCAGTCATGGAAGGCAGTCTCTTGACGCGTTTTACTGGATTTTCTCCTCAGCCCCGTCATGAAAGATGGTTTCATAACGCATTTGACTGGATTTTCTCCTCAAACCAGTCATGGAAGGAGGCTCAATATCACGTCTGTGTAAATTTTACCAAATAAATCCGCTGAATTATTAATAAATAAAGGCTCCGGAATCGAATCCGGAGCCTGTTTATATTATTAAGCTTTTTGATACCGTAACACTGGTTTCCGGGCAGCGGTGGTTTCATCCAGACGGCCGACAACAGTAGTGTGCGGTGCTTCCTGAACGATTTCTGGGTTTTCCTCTGCTTCTTTGGCAATTTGAATCATGATATCGATAAACCCATCTAGAGTCTCTTTCGATTCTGTTTCGGTAGGCTCAATCATGATACACTCTTCCACGTTTAATGGGAAGTAGATGGTTGGCGGATGGTAGCCGAAATCGAGCAGGCGCTTGGCAATATCAAGTGTACGCACGCCTAACTTCTTCTGACGTCTTCCGCTTAAAACAAACTCATGCTTACAATGACGGTCAAATGGCAGATCGTAATATTCAGCCAGTCTTCTCATCATATAGTTTGCATTTAATACTGCATATTCGGTAACAGCTTTTAAGCCGTCCGGCCCCATTGAACGGATATACGTATAAGCGCGGACGTTAATGCCAAAGTTTCCGTAATATGGCTTAACACGACCGATGGATTGCGGGCGATCATAATCAAGTACATATTCGTCACCACGCTTGGCAATGACCGGTTTTGGCAGGAACGGAATCAGGTCTTCCTTAACACCTACAGGACCTGAACCAGGTCCGCCGCCGCCATGTGGTCCGGTAAACGTTTTATGCAAATTCAAGTGGACGACGTCAAAGCCCATATCTCCAGGTCTTGCTTTGGATAGAACTGCGTTTAGGTTAGCACCGTCATAATAAACCTTGCCGCCGGCTTCATGAACAATCTCGGCAATCTCTACAATATGCTCTTCAAACAGTCCCAGGGTATTTGGATTGGTCAGCATTAAAGCAGCCGTATCGCCGCCCACAACTCTTTTTAAGTCCTCTAAGTCCACAAGCCCATTTTCGTTTGATTTAACAGTAATGGTTTCAAGACCGGCGACTGTTGCTGATGCTGGGTTTGTTCCGTGAGCGGAGTCAGGAATGATAACCTTTGTCCGTTTTAGATCACCGTTTGCTTCATGGTAAGCACGAATCATCATTAGTCCGGTCCATTCGCCGTGGGCGCCTGCTGCCGGTTGAAGAGTAACCTCATCCATTCCAGTGATTTCCTTCAAATGCTGTTGCAAGTCGTATAAAAGTTCAAGCGCACCTTGAACGGAGCTTTCATCCTGAAGCGGGTGGATGTGGGCAAATCCGTTATAGCGTGCAACATTTTCATTTATTTTTGGGTTGTATTTCATCGTACAAGAGCCTAAAGGATAAAACCCGGAATCTACTCCATGATTTCTTCTTGAGAGAGCTGTGTAATGACGCATGATATCCAACTCGGAAACCTCAGGGAGCTGTGGCTCTTCTTCACGTAAATACCCTTCAGGAAGAAGTCCGTTTACATCTAGCTCCGGCACATCCATTTCCGGGAGGCTGAAACCGACGCGACCTGGTGTACTAACTTCGAAAATCAGTTTCTGGTCTTGATTATGCATGCAGATCCCCCAATTCATTCACTAAAGTATCGATTTCTTCCTTTGTTCTTTGCTCGGTAACGGCTAATAGCATATGATTTGCAAGCTCAGGGTAGTCACGGCCCAAATCATAACCGCCAATGATACCTTTTTGCAGCAGCTGTTGATTGATTTCTTTAACCGGTTTACTTAACTTCACAACAAACTCGTTAAAGGTATGGCCATCATACACCACTTCAAAGCCAGCTTCTTTCAGGGCTGTTTTTGTATAATGTGCTTTTTGCAGATTAGCGGCAGCCATTTCCCGAACACCCTTTTTACCTAGGGCAGTCATGGCTACAGATGCAGCAAGAGCATTCAACGCCTGGTTCGAACAAATGTTAGAAGTCGCTTTATCACGACGGATATGCTGCTCGCGGGCCTGCAGCGTTAACACGAAACCACGGCGTCCCTGTTCATCAATCGTCTGGCCAACTAAACGTCCTGGTACTTTGCGCATTAATTTAGTGGTTACTGCAAAATAGCCGCAGTGCGGACCGCCAAATGCCGACGGGATTCCAAATGGTTGGGCATCGCCAACAACTATATCAGCTCCAAATTTACCAGGCGGTGTCAAAATCCCAAGTGACAGAGGGTTGCTCGACACAACAAACATGGATTTATTCTGATGAATAATTTCTTCCAATTCCTGTAATGGCTCGATTCTGCCAAAGAAGTTTGGATATTGAACGATCACTGCCGCTACATCGTCATTTACCAACCCTTTAAGCGCAGCAGCATCCGTAACGCCATTGTTCACAGGTACTTCCACTACTTCAAGATACTGACCCTTCGCATAGGTTTTTAGCACTTCTCGGGATTCCGGGTGGACAGCACTAGATACAAGAATTTTCTTCCGTTTCGTATGGCCGGCACTGAGCATCGCTGCCTCGGCAAGTGCTGTGCCGCCATCATACATCGAAGAGTTGGCAACATCCATTCCCGTTAATTCACAAATCATCGTTTGGAATTCAAAAATGGCTTGCAGTTCTCCCTGTGAAATTTCCGGCTGGTAAGGCGTATAGGCCGTATAGAACTCCGATCTAGAAATAACATGATCCACAATTACCGGCATGTAGTGGTCATAAACTCCGGCACCGAGGAAGGAAACATTGGTTTTTAAATCGGCATTTTTTCCAGCCATTTGAAACAGTTCCTTCATTAGGGCTGTTTCCGATTTGGCAGGTTTAATGTTGTATTCACCCTTAAAACGAACTTTTTCAGGAATATCGCTGAAGAGCTCATCAACGGAGGAAACACCTATTGTCTCAAGCATGGCGTTCTTATCTTGTTCAGTCATTGGTAAATAGCGATGTTTCATGTACCTTACTCCCTTCGACTATTTCTTTTCTCTTTTATAAAAAGGTGTTGGAACGACTTTAGCCTTCAAACGCTTGCCGCGAATTTCCACTTCAACCTCAGAATCAAGCGCAGTAAACTCTGAAGATATCAGAGCAAGCCCGATATTTTTCTTCAAGGTAGGTGATTGAGTGCCTGTAGTCACTTCACCAATTAGATTTTCACCCTTGTATACTGGGTAACCATGGCGCGGAATACCTCGGTCAATCATTTCAATCCCAGCAACTTTGCGGGAAAGACCAGCTTCTTTTTGCTTAACTAATGCTTCTTTTCCAATAAAATCCGCTTCTTTATTCAATTTCACGGCAAATCCTATTCCTGCTTCAAGCGGGGAAATTTCCGGTGATAGCTCTTGGCCGTAAAGCGCTAAATTGGCTTCAAAACGAAGCGTGTCACGAGCACCCAAGCCGCATGGAATAACGCCCTCTTCTTTGCCGGTTTCTAGAATGGCTTTCCATAGTTCTACAACATCAGCTGCATTGCAATACACTTCAAAGCCGTCCTCACCGGTATAACCAGTTCTTGAAACAAGGGCTCTTTTACCACCTAAAGTGACTTCTTGCTGAAATTTGAAAAAGCCAATTTGACTTAAATCAGTTTCTGTAAGCTTTTGTAAAACTTTCTCGGCGATTGGTCCTTGAAGAGCGATTTGCGCCGTTTTTTCTGAAAGATTTTCGATGGTTACATCTCCCTCAAGATGTGTCTCAAGCCAGTTATAATCTTTTTCAATATTAGAGGCATTGACAACAAGGAGGTAATGATTGTCCTCAATTTTATAAACCAATAAATCATCGACAGTGCCGCCATTTTCATAGCACATGGCTGTATATTGGGCAGCGCCATTTTTAATCTTTGAAATGTCATTTGTCATCATTTTTTGCAAATATTTTAGGCTGTCAGTACCCTTAACCTCGACTTCACCCATATGGGACACGTCAAACAAACCGGCCTTTGTGCGGACTGCTTCATGTTCTTCCTTGATGCTGGAAAATTGTACTGGAAGCTCCCAGCCGCCAAAATCAATTGTTTTTCCCCCGTATTCCTTATAAACATCAAACAGTGGAGTGCGTTTTAATTCCGACATTTTAGTTCTCCCTTCTTCTTTTAGATGTTCATTATCCACACATAAAAAGATAAAACTCATAAATCAGTTTGTGTTATGACACAAAAAAGGACAGAAAACCCCCTCTACAATAAAAGAAGGTCTCTGTCCTTGCACCTGAAAGTTTACCTAAAATGGCTGTCCCCTTTGGTGGCCGGTCTCCACCGGCGCTCTCCAGAGCTGCGTCCAACAAGAGTTCTTTTGCCTGAGAGATTCACATCTTCTGCTTGCTCCTTCGGCGCTACTAGGTAGTCTCTCCCCTTGTTTTCATTCGCATTTATAAAGTTTTCCATTTTGGTCATACTAATTATACTTAAAAAATAGATTACCTTATTAAAATATTTAAAACTTTCAAAGCTATTATCATCCTACCATTAAACCAATAAATTGAGCAATAACAATTTCGCAAAAGAAAGCGTCTTCATAATAAGCCACAATGATAAGGAGTTGAACTAACATGAATGTTGAAATAGAATTTGATTCTTCCTGGCAGGATGATTTTTTACATAAGATTGACCATGATGGCCCATGGGGGAATTGGGAGCTTTTTAAACTGGCAGTAGATATTGAACAACACTTAATCATTCCTGAATTTGAGGGTCTCCAGGCACCGAAACACCTGCCTAACCTGACACCGCTCCCTCATCAGCTTGAAACCGCCAAGCAAGTCATTGAAAACATGAATGGGAAAGCGATATTGGCCGATGAAGTTGGACTTGGCAAGACCATTGAAGCAGGGTTAATTCTAAAAGAGTATATGATTCGAGGCTTGGTTAAGAAAGTCCTGATTCTCGTACCTGCTTCACTCGTCACTCAATGGGCCCAGGAGTTGAATAGCAAGTTTTTTATTCCGGCCATCACCCAAAGAAAAAGTTATGTGTGGGAGCAATGTGACGTTGTCGTATCATCCATCGATACAGCGAAACGGAACCCGCACCGTGACATTATTTATCAGCAGAACTACGATCTAATTATTATCGATGAAGCACATAAATTGAAAAATAATAAAACGAAAAACTATGAATTTGTCCAAAACTTAAAGAAGAAATTTTGTTTGCTGCTTACCGCAACCCCCATTCAAAACCGAATAGAAGAGATTTTCAATCTTGTTTCCTTGCTAAAGCCTGGACATCTGGGAAGTGAAACGTCGTTTTACGAAAAATATAAACGTGATTCCCGCTCGTTAAATGATGATGAACATTTGAAAGAACTAGTGAACAAGGTGATGATTCGTAACCGCCGGGCAGATACCGGGATTGAATGGACAAAACGCCATGTTGAAACCATTCCAATTGAATTTACGCCATCTGAGCGAGATTTATATGACTGTGTTACTGAATTGAAAAATGAGGGAGACTGGCTGCAAACCAGCAGTTTCTCCGTCATGACATTGCAGCGGGAAGCCTGTTCAAGCAGAGAGGCAGTTTTCTATACATTGAAAAATATGCTCCAAAAACATGAGAATCCAACTCAAGCCTATCAGCAGCAAATTGAATACTTAATTAAAAAGGTGGAGGCTGTCGAAAAAAATTCCAAGGCCGAAAAAGCCCTGGAATTAATCCAGAAGATAGACGATAAGGTGATAATTTTCACAGAATATCGGGCAACGCAATTGTACCTGCAATGGTACTTGAAGCAGCACGGCATTTCATCCGTTCCATTCCGTGGCGGGTTTAAGCGGGGAAAAAAGGACTGGATGCGTGAATTATTCCAAAAGCATGCCCAGGTGCTGATTGCAACAGAAGCAGGTGGTGAAGGAATTAACCTTCAATTTTGCAACCACATAATCAACTTTGATTTGCCATGGAATCCGATGCGGCTTGAGCAGCGAATCGGGCGGATTCACCGGCTTGGCCAGGAAAAAGATGTAATGATTTACAATTTTGCCATTAAGAATACCGTCGAAGAGCATATACTTAAGCTCTTATATGAAAAAATTGAACTATTTGAGAAGGTCATCGGCGAACTTGATGATATCCTAACGAAGCTTGATTTTGGAAATATCGAGGATCACTTAATCGATATTTTCAGCGGTTCCAGTTCGGAAGGTGAAATGCGAATCAAAATGGAGAATTTATCATCAATGATTGAATTTGCTGAGTCGATGAAGAAAGGGGAAGCCCATGCAGCAGCAGGAAATTCGTAACTTTCTGGTTAACTACTTTCAGGCTAATGAATGTCCGATAATTGATAATCATCCCGCCTACTTGACCGTCCAGTTAACAATTGAGATGGACAAAGAATTAATGAACCGGCCGTTTTACTGGCACTACTTAGAAAAGACTGGGGGCATTCCCAACCCGATGCAGCTGACCCTGATTACGAATAAAGATGCTGCCCCTGAAAAATTAAGGGGCGAAACAATCCATTTCGGTTCACCGAGGCTTCATCAAATCTTTGAATCAACCAAGAATTTATCGCGGTACATCCGGCTTTATGAAAACCATGCACATGCCAACCGCCAGACACCGCTTTTACCCTGGCTTTGCATGAACGTAAAAATATCGTACCAGTGCGATCGAAAACGTGATATTTTTAAATCGATTGGCCTGCAATTAATTAATGGTCAAATGGTCGAGAATTTTCATGATGTGTTAATGAAGATCCCTTTGACACCAAAAATCCCTGATTATTCCTTTACCCTTTCACCTTTAGTCAAACCAAAAAGCGGGATGCTCAGGATTGAAAATTATTTAAGAACAACTATCGAGCAGGATGACCATGCTTGGGCCGACGAGGCCAGGATGCGCTGGGAGAAGGATTTAAAGCTGTTAAACCACTTTTATGAGAATGTCGATGAGGAAACGCAAGAAAGCTATGAAACAGAGAAACAGGCGTTAAAGGAGCAATATGAGCCCAAAATTAACATTTCATTTATTAATGGCGGATTATTTTATTTAACTGAAAGAGCGATTTAAAAAAACCCCCAAAATCATCGTATTTTTGATTTTGGGGGTCTTTTTTATGCGCCATCTTTTCTCCGTATTCTTTTGACTTCTGAATAAAGAATATAGGGCAGAATGCCAAACCAACGATACCAAAAAGAAGCTTTCGCCTCTTTTCGCTCCAGTCGCATTCGTTTGCGCTCATCCTTTGGCTGATCTGCATATTTAACAATCGTCTGAGTCATGTATTTAACATAGTCATTTGTTTTCATGGAAACACCACCTGCCTCCCGAATTACATTAAAAGTATGCCCATTTTTTTTCAAAACAAACGACAAATCAATAAACTGTCCATTTGATTAACTTCTTTGTCCTAGTATCAAAATAACCTCTGCCGGTTACCTTTTCACCTGAGGTTAGGTACAAAGTAAACGTAACCCTTTGGCTGGAGCTCGAAGGGGCTTCACTTTGGACATCCACCCATCCCTTTCTATAGGTGATGATGTCCTTAACAGGGAGAGTCCCTTGAGCTTGAAACACTGCCTCCAGCTTTTTCACGGAAGATAGGAAATAATACTCTTCCTGCATAACAATACCCGTCTCATGTGCCAGCTTTCTTTGTGTCAAAGACCTTTCTAACTGCATCGAAAAAAATAATAGAAATAACAAAAGCAAACATAATGTCAACGGATAGGTAAACCCTTTTTCGTTCATGGCTTATTCCCCCAATCAACAAAGGAATAGGCAATTGCCCAATAATTCTTTCCGTTCAGGTCAGTTACTTTGATGTTGACTTGGTTCGTTAAAACTGTCACCTGATAATCGGAAACGTTCTGCAAAAGAATTTCATGCCCTAAAGAATTTACTCGTCTTCGCAGCAGCGAATTATATTTTTCATAATAGATTGTTTCACTATCCTTCGTTAGAATCAAGCGGCCAGATACCACTTCTGCTTTGGAGGCCATGCGGATTTCCTTTTTCATTTGCATACAGAAAACCTCCCACTCCATCTCCTGCAAAGCGTATTGTGAACGATGATTGTTCAAGACTGTATGAAAAATGGGTCCCATATAGAAAGCGATAATCGAAAGAATTGTAAGGGCCAACAATACTTCAATCAGGGTAAAGCCAGTTTCATTCGAGGAGGCCGCACACTTCTGTTTTTGAATGCAGCGGAGTTTTCTCAACATTAACACACACCTCCAATAAGCCGGATGATTCCCGCCAATAGATTTGGTATTGTATACCATTTTTCAATGTGGCATAATTGACCAAATTGCTGTTAGTGGCTAATTTCGCCTGCAATTCTTCAAACATCAATTGCCGTGCCGTTTTTTCCATTTCAAGCCGGCCTGACTGCTCCCAAAGGTGAGTCAATAACGGCGTCAAATACAGAAAAATCATAAACAAGGCAGACAACGACAGTAAGAGATCAAGTAAAAAGTATCCCTTATTGTTCCGTAACATAAAAACGCCCTTTTCCGATTAATATTGTCAACACATAGGTTTTGTTCCTTGAACGAATAAGGATGGTACCAGATTTATTAACTATTCCGTCACTTAGATATCTAAAACTTAAAGGGATTGTCCCTTCCACGACTTTAAGATCAGTCGAATATGATCTGCTAAGCAGCTGCTCCTGCCCAGACCTCCCCAACAGGGTGTAGGTGTAATCCTTTGGAGAAAATATTACGATAACATCCATCTGGTGCGAAATCGCATAGGACTGGGCAAAGTAAAGGTCTGCCTGTAACTGCGTCACAAATGCTTCATCGTCAATCATCGAATGCTGCGGTTTTAAGGAAAACACCGTGACAGAAGACAGAATCATAAAGATAGAAAGCACAACCAAGGACTCAATTAAGGTGAAGCCCTTTTGTTCAGTTATCATTGTTCCGTTGTAGTTGTTGTTGCAGTTTCTTTCTTAACACTCGTAACGTTGCCTTCGTTATCAATTTCAACAGTTTCCCCATTTGGGCAGCCCTTTGTGTTCGGGTCTAAATACCCTTTAGATTTAAGGTCATCCAGAGTTGGTGTTTTATTTATATCCATTTGATAAGCTTGTACCTGGGCTTGCACCATCTTCACATATGCTTGACAGCCCTTGTTGTTAATATTGGTATTGTGCTTGGTAACATTGGGAATCGTTATGATCAATAAAACCGAAATAATAAGCATAACAATCATCATTTCAATCAGCGTAAATCCGGCTTCTTTATTACTTCTTTTGTTCATTTTTGTAACCTCCATTTTTATATTCCATCTAATAAATGGAACATCGGTAATAAAATCGCTAAATACATAGATACAACCAATACACCAATAAACAAATACAATATAGGCTGGATAGCCTTTAATCTTT
The DNA here is from genome assembly GCF_055381825.1 of Neobacillus sp. B24. Lineage (NCBI taxonomy): Bacteria > Bacillati > Bacillota > Bacilli > Caryophanales > Bacillaceae > Neobacillus > Neobacillus sp. B24. The sequence continues at coordinate 4,029,778 of NZ_AP035777.1, forward strand.
TCTCTACTAATTCCTCCATGGTCGTTATGCAGTGCCTGCTGAAAAACAGTAACTCTTGTTCCAATTTCCCATTTTCTTGCCCATGTTTTACAATCATCGGAAACTCCTTTTCAAAAAAGGCATAAGAAGCTAGTATCATTACCAAGGTTTCACCGGAAACAAGCTTCACCTTAATCTCTTGCCCAAGTTGACTGAAAAACGGCTGTCTTTCATTTTTTTCAAACAGCTTTAATGCTTCAGAAACGGATATTCCGCCAGATAGTAGGAAACTTAATTGAATGGAAAAATAGTGGGTAAACAGCAATTTGAGGATTCTGCCGATAATAGGGAGTCGAATGAGCAATGTCCGCTGCTTGAGAGCGGAGTAGTTTTTAAAGAAGAAAAGGTAGTAAATTGCCGTTATCACAAGAAAAGCAACCATAGTCACAAGTAGAACAGGAAAATAGTGATCAAAAGCATAAATAACCTTAGTAAAAAAATTTTCCTCCAGACCAAGTGTTGCAAATAGACTGGTAAACCTAGGCAGCAATGTATTCTCAACGAATATAATCAACAGACCGGTAATAAATAACAGCAGCATGGGATATTGAAGCAAGTTAATCAGCTTCCGTAAATCTTTATCCCTTATAATTGCCAAGCTGCTGCCTTCGAGCAGTGCCTCAGCAAAACTGCCATGTTGTTCAGCAAAATAAACATAGCCGATTAAATCCTTGTTAAATCCCAACCCTTCTAGAACCACATGAAACGGCGCCCCTGTTTTTAATTCAGTTAAGCAAGCATATAATTCCTCCTTTCGGTGGACAGGCAAATGTAATGCTATGGATTCAATTGCTGCGGCAATTGGATATCCCCTTGCCAATAGTTCTCCCATTCTTTTCAGAAAGCTGGCTTGTTCGTTGAGTGTCCATTTACGTGGTTTCATTGGCATATACCAGCCGGTCATATTCAGATTCCTGAATATAGCCTAGGGCAATTCCCTTATTGATCACCTGGCTAAGCGTTCGGTAATGCGTTTCTACCTTCTCACCCTGTGCTGCTTTCATTGCCAAGTTTAGGTTTTTCCCGGACAACAGTTCAAACACGCTTGCCCGTTTCCAATGACCATAAGAATAACAATGCGGCGGACAATCTCCTTCACAAAAGGGGCAGGTCAGTTCCACAAGCCTCTGCGCCGTGACGGCAATAAGCGTCTGTTCAACCTCCATCCAATTTACCCCGAATTCACGGAGACGGAAAACAGCCCCTTTTGCATCCCGTGTATGCATTGTACTTAATACCAAATGCCCCGTTAAAGCTGCGCGAACAGCTATTTTTGCCGTTTCAGCATCTCTGATTTCCCCCACCATGATGATATCGGGGTCATGACGAAGAATAGCCTTTAAACCGGTGGCATAGGTCACCCCGGCCTTCTCATTCACTTGTACCTGGAGGACAGAGTCATAGTTTTTTTCAATTGGGTCTTCGAGTGTGATAACATTCCTGTGGAAAAGGTGTGCAGTTTCATTGATGAGGGAATACAATGTGGTGGTTTTGCCTGACCCAGTTGGCCCGGTAAAAATAATTAACCCATGTGCGTGTTTGAGAAGCGCTAAAAGTTTTCTTGTCATTGAAGGAAAAAGCGAGAGCTGGTGAAAAGGGATTTGTTCCTGCTGGGGCAGTAGCCGGATGACTAGACTTTCACGATCATTGGATGGGAGCGTGGATAGCCTTAACCCCATCAATTGTCCATTGACTTCACAAAAAATGGCACCGCTTTGAGGCCGTCGTCGTTCACCGATATCCATATTTGCTGTAAATTTAAAATGTGAAATAAGTCTTTCGCACTCATCTTTCGGAAGGGATAATCGGGGAATCAATTTGTTTGTTAACCGGATTTGAACAAGCGTGTCATTTTTTCGCGGGATAATGTGGATGTCAGTTGCTTGGTTTCTAGCTGCATCTGTAATGATCCGGTTCGCTAAAATTTCAATTGAACTAACAATATGAATCACCACCTTTTTAAATTGTCATAGTAATCTTTCGACACCATTCTTCTTTTCCCTTCTTTATTTAAAAAAAAATATTTTTTTTGTAATAAAAATTATTATTCCATCGAAATCAGTAGAAATATGGGGCATTTTTCTAATATTGTTACAAACTAGCGTCAAAAATTGTGAACATTTTCTAAACATATAGTGTATACGTTAGAAACCTCATTCCAACTTTAATTTTGCTGTATTATAATGGGAATAAATTATGGGGGTCCGAGGTGAACCGAGATGGAACAGACACTAAAGATAACAAACGTTTTGTCAGATCCAACCAGATACTACATTTATCAATACATTACAAAACGTCACAGAGAAGTTACGGTACAAGAAGTGGCGGAGAATTTCGACATTCATCCAAACGTTGCTAGACTGCATTTATCCAAGCTCGAGGATGTGAACATGCTCATTTCCGAAACAAAGAAGACTGGGAAAGGCGGACGGCCAAGCAGATTGTATCGTCTATCCGATGATGTAATTCAACTTCATTTCCCATTCCGCGATTACATGCTGTTATCAAAAGTAGCAATCCAAACGATGATTTCCCTTGGAGAAGCAGGCAGGGAAGCACTTTATTTGACCGGCAAGCGGTTTGGAACTGAAGTAGTCGAACAAGAGATTGCAAAAAGATCACTTGGGGATGAATTAGAATTTGATGAAAAGCTCAGTATATTAAAGAACGCTGCCACACTTGCAGGTTTTTATCCTGAATTTGAAGTAAATGGCAACCATACCAAGATTTATTTCCAAATCTTCAACTGTCCATTTAAAGAAGTGGCTGAAGATCATATGGAAACAGTTTGCAGCATGCATCATGAATTCCTTAAAGGAATGTTTGAGGCATTATTCGATTCTGTGGAGCTAGTTGAAAAAGAAAATATGATTTCTGGCTGTGAGACTTGCTCCTACCAAGCTCTGGTCACAAACTAATTCGAAACCATTGTTTACATTAGGCCTCCTTTTACTTTATAATATTGTAATGATGGTATTCGAAGGGTAAAAGGGGGGATACATATGGATCGCATGTTCAGAGTATGTGGTTTTTGGACGGGTATTTTCACCGTCATGTTATATCTTGGTGATATGAATAAAACCTCAATGCTTTTCTTAGCCCAAACTGGATTCTTCGTCCTGCTTAGCTATTTGAAATTATCTGAGCGTATGTATTTATGGGTATTCGGGGCATACTTAACTATTTCTTTCGCAGGCTTTACATATTGGACTACGTTCATGATGCCGCTTGGCGGAGGACATTGAAGAAATAAAAACGCCGATTCCGGCGTTTTTATTTTTGAATCGATTTTTCCTCTTCAAATAAATCATCGATAGTTACCTGCAAATCTTTTTGTTGAATCACAATATGAAAATAGGAGCTCAACCCGCCAGGCATGATCAGGCTGCGAATGGCTCTGTTTCGTTTACTCACTTCAGAAAATGGGTTAGGGTCATAATGATTCTGCAATTCCTGCAATATCCCCGCCTTTAACAGAAACTCATCCTGTCTTAACTTTGTGATCAATTCCAGATTGACATCCTTACCTTTTTGAATCAAATAATCCAAATGGATATGTGTGGTTATATCCATTTCACCTGGATTCATTAAAACATTATCAACCATTCTATGCTGAGAATAGCCTCTTAAGCTGCCGTTTTTCCTTCTCGGATCCTGCCACTCCTCATTACTATAACCATAGTCTGCGGTGACAATCAGTCCCCTGGAAACAAGCCCAGCCAATTCTTCAATCATCTTTTTCATCGCAATTGGGGCCTCGATTCGCTGCTTGTCCCGTATTTTGAGATTACTTTCCGCTAAAAATGTCAATATATCCTCGTTTACTAACGGAACTCGCTGCTCAATCAATTGATCATCTTTTACCCTGATCATAACCTCAAATAACTGATCATGCTCCTTCTCGATGACATGAACCGGCAGAGCATCAAAAAGCTCATTAGAGAATACCATTCCTTCAATCCCGCCAAGCTCATCAAGACTATCCACTTGAATAACCGAGGGATATGACTTTAACAGCTCCCTTTGCAATTTCCGATGGTAGGGGCTTGTTTCAATAATTGTATAGTGTAAAGGTGTCCCAACGGATTCATCCCACTCCTGTAAAAATGCATGGGCAAAACGGCCATTTCCCGCGCCAATTTCATAAAATGCAGGCTGCATTTTCAATTTTTCGCAGAGAGTGTAAAACCATTTTGCCACTAACCTGCCATATACATCAGAAATATTGCTGCTTGTAATAAAATCCCCTTGGCGGCCAATTTTTGGAGACTGTTTCATATAATATCCAAAATTGGGATGATAAAGGGCAGCACTGATATAATCTGCGTAGGAAATTAATTTATTGGGCGAACTGTAAATGAGGTCTTTTAAATAGTTAATCATAATGACTCCTTTTAAATTAACACTATTGACACAGTGTAAACTTTGTAATATTGTTAGGATAGTAGCTTAAAATATTATCCCCTCCCATTAATGAATAGAACATCCCCCAGAAAGACCCTTCTCCTAAAGAGAAGGGTCTTTCTTTTAACATTGCCTTTCTATTGGTTAAAAACCATTCAAGAATGGGTTGCTATCCATTTCATCAGCAATCGTTGTTACAGGTCCGTGTCCGGATAATACATAGGTATCTTCAGGCAGTGTCAAAAGCTTATCATGTATACTATTTAATAGTTGCGACTGATTGCCGCCGGGAAGGTCCGTCCTGCCAATGCTTCCTTGAAATAGGGCATCGCCGGAAATGACAAATCCATCTTTCTCAAAATAAAATGAAACACTTCCAGGTGAATGCCCTGGGGTATGAAAAATGTCAAACTCGAAATTGCCAATTTTCATCGGTCCTTCCTTCGTAAGAAGATGATCGGCAGGGGTTATTCTCATTGCTTCAATAACAGGAAAAAACTGTGAACCATTTAACATTGGATCGCCAAGCCATTTTTCCTCCTGCTTGTGAAGATAGACAGGTATTTTGTATGCACCACGCACCTCATCGACTGCACCAATATGGTCAAAATGGGCATGTGTCAATAACACAGCGATTGGTTTTAAACCTCTTGAATTTAGAAGATTGGTCAGTTTTTTTGCTTCGCCGCCCGGGTCTATAATTAAACAATTTTTTTCTTTATCCTCGACAATGTAACAGTTTGTTTGAATGCTGCCCAAAGGTAATTGCTGCCATTTCATATATAAAATCCTCCAAATCACATGTCATCAATATCACTATTTTACACTAAAACGTAAATGGTTAGAATGATTTCTCCGTTTTACAACGGGAAAATACAACCGTTGACTTTTTAGCCCTCGACAAACGCTTGAAAAGAATATAAAATAGGAACGAATGTATATAATATTGTTACATAACTATAGCTCAGGCTAAGGTCTGACATTTCACGAAAGAAGGGGGTTATTTCATGGGAATAGTTATTATTTTCGCTTTAGTTGCCATCCTGGCAGCATACGGTGCTTTCACAGCTTTAAAGAATAAAAACCTTTTAGGCGCATTTTGGGGAGTAGCATCATTAATTGTATTTGGTGCATTTGCAATCGCAACACTTGTTAATTCTGGCTACCCTACCGGAACCCACTAAAAAGACTGTCAAAAGCAGTCTTTTTTTATTTTCAAAAAAAGAATGACCCGTCCGTCCAAAGTCATTCTGTTGATAGCCTTCGGCAGCCTTTTATTTGGTACTTTCATATTGTTTTCATCGCGTTAGTTTATTACCTTGTCTATGCGACTTGTCTGTTGATTTACGCTCCAGGCACTTCGCTTTCCGCGGGCGTGCCGTGAAGCCTCCTCGGCGCTAAAGCGCCTGCGTGGTCTCCACTGCCCCGTACCCCCGCAGGAGTCTCGGTGCCTTCCGAGTCAATCAACAGGACTTACTTCTAAGAATTCCCCTCTACCAATGGCAAAGTACCTAAGAAAGCATCAAGACATGTCTGATGTTATGAGGCCGCCTTTCATGACGTGTTTGAACTAAAATCCAAGCAAACGCGCCATTAGATTGACCTTCATAACGTGTTTGAGAGAAATACTCAGTCAAATGCGTCATGAGATTACCTTTCATGACGTGTTTTAGCGAAAAAAGCAGGTAAACGCGCCATGAGATTGCCTTAATGACGTGTTTGAACGAAAAATTCAGGCAAACACGCCATGAGATTGACCTTCATAACATGTTTGAGAGAAATATTCAGTCAAATGCGTCATGAGATTGCCTTTCATGACGTGTTTTAGCGAAAAAAGCAGGTAAACGCGCCATGAGATTGACCTTCATAACTTGTTTGAGAGAAATACTCAGTCAAATGCGCCATGAGATTGACCTTCATAACATGTTTGAGAGAAATATTCAGTCAAATGCGTCATGAGATTGCCTTTCATGACGTGTTTGAACGAAAAATCCAGGCAAACACGCCATGAGATTGACCTTCATAACTTGTTTGAGAGAAATATTCAGTCAAATGCGTCATGAGATTACCTTTCATGACGTGTTTGAACGAAAAATTCAGGCAAACACGCCATGAGATTGACCTTCATAACGTGTTTGAGAGAATAGTCCAGACAAACGTGCCATGAGCTCTCCTATCATTCGTGTTTGAGCGAAAAATCTAGGCAAACACTCCTTGAGGTTGACCTTCATAACGTGTACAAACGAAAAATCTAGGAAAACGCTTTTGATTGGAGCGGAAATCAATAGGCCCTTTAGCATGGACACCATTGTTTATTTTCTACCAAAATTACTCTTTTAGAAATAAAAGAATGACCCGTCAAGAGTCATTCTTTCATCATCAATTCAATGATTTGCTTTTTTGAGAGGTTAATTATTTTTTCATAACTGTTGCCATAAAGCAGGGCATTTCCGGAAGGTGAAAATTGAATGGGTTCATTTTCTAAACCTGACATGATTACTTTTCTCTCACGTTTCTTCAAGTTATAAATTTCCAGATCAAAGCCATCCATATAAGCATCCGCTTCGCCGCTCCTTATCGGCTTTAAAGCGGCAAATTGATTTTTCATGACATTATAGTCATAAAAAGGAATTAACCAATCAGAGTACTTTGACAGCAGTGGACTGGTAAACGAAAAAATTTCATTCATATCCTGATCATAGAATGAATAATTTGCCTGTGGATTTTCTGTTGCATTTGCCGTAATGGCCAAAAGCACATTTTGATAAGTTGAAAATTGATAAAGCACCGGAAATAAGCGTTTCTCTTCATTGCTCCCTAAATCCCTCTCTAAAAGAGGCGCATACAAGGCAGGGTTATTGTCATCCCAGTTTAAGTAAGCAAACGTATCATTACCTGTCCACTTAACAAAAGGCTGCGGCAGAGATACTTCAGTCAAGTCTGATCTTTTAATATCTAGGAGCAGCACTTCAAAACTCCAATCCTCATTAAACTTGGAAATAAGGATCTCAGAATCGTTATAGGGATTCCATTCATACAATAATTCGTAGGAGGGAATCTTCTCGCTTGCCTGTACTGAACCGTCTGTATTAATCACCGTGATAATTCCCTCGTAGGTTGTTGGCGAGGAATGAATTAAAAGGTATTTTTTTGAAGGACTAATTTCCACATTAACGATTGCGTCATTACTTTTATAGATTAATTCACTTTTTCCTGTGATTAGATGGTATCGATATAGACTAGAGGTTTGTCCCAGATTAGTGATATAAATAATTTCATGATCCGACAGCCAGCCCGCAGATTTGTAAAATTCACCTTCTGGAACAGTGATTGGCAGCTTCCATTCTTCTTCAGTCACTGTGGTTTGGGGTAGTTTAGTATTCGCGTTTTTTTCCGGAACTTTCGGTTTTTGCTGTACTTGTTCTGTACAAGCACTTAAGAGAAGGGATAATACTATTAATAACAACAGCCAATAACGACCATGTGCATTTTCCACTTTCAATACAACCATTTCCCCCTCCCTGCTTTCTTCACTCTTTAATTAGTACGTACAAATAACCAAAATGTTTCAATCTTTTCAATATTATAACAAAAATAAGAAGAAAGCCGCAGTAAAGACAGCTTCCTTCTTGAAAATTAACTTAATTTATTTTTAATCAACCAGGCAGCACCGAGAACACCAGCATCATTTCCCAATGTCGCTACCGCCAATTTAGTAGAATTTCTAACGGATGAGAATGCATATCTGTTAAAGTTTTCTTGGACAGCATCTACCAGAATGTCCCCCGCCTTGGATACACCACCGCCAAGAACAATCTTTTCCGGATTTAACGTATTCCCGAGATGGGATAGTACAAGTCCGAGATGAAAAGCCACTTCTTGAAGTACTTTACCGGCTAGGGCATCACCGGCTCTCGCCGCGTCAAAAACATCCTTAGCACTTATTTTATTTTCCTTGGCATAAACTTGGGCCAATTGCCCGTCTGTCCCACTTTCAGCAAGCTCTTTGAGAGCCAGGCGGACAATCCCAGTTGCAGATGCAACTGTCTCAAGACAGCCTGTTTTCCCGCAATTACAAGGTGACCCGCCAACCGGAATAGCCGTGATATGGCCGATTTCTCCGCCTGCGCCATTTACACCTTGAACGATGTTTCCATTTGCAACGACACCGCCGCCAACTCCAGTTCCTAAAGTAACAAACACCAAGTCTTTGGCACCATTGCCAGCACCTTGCCACATTTCACCCAATGCTGCACAGTTTGCATCGTTTTCAATAGCGGCCGGAAGGTTCGTTGCCGACTCAAGGCTCGATTGTAATGGAAAGTTATCCTTCCATCCCAGGTTTACAGCATTCAAAATGACACCAGTTTCATAATTTACCGGGCCTGGTGCTCCCATGCCAACACCTGCTAGCACTTCCCTTGATTGTCCAAGTTCATTCAGTTTTCCATCAATGGACTTGGCAATATTCAGTGTAATATTCTGCCCTTCATTGGTATTATCCGTTGGTATTTCCCATTTATGAAGGATTTGTCCATCCATTGAAATAAATGCAATTTTTGTTGTGGTTCCGCCTAAATCGACTCCGACTATCCATTGATTTCCCATTATTCTCTCACCTATTTTTTATTTTGAGTTTTTTCTCTTTGTACCTGAATTTCTTGTCTTAGTAATAATCGAGCGGTTTGATATTCTCTTGGTTCAATCAGTTGTGCTTGAAACAGGTCCCTTAGCTCCGCCTCCATCAATTCCAAATCAGCAACCCGGTCCCCGATATAAATGATTGTTCCAAATTGCTTTAAAAATTGTTGAATCTCATAAATCGTTTTCATTTTTGTTCCCTTCCCTTACATAGTGAAGAGTGTAGTGTTACAACAAAAAGTATAACCCAAGCTATGGTTGTCCTCAAGGTATTCTTTTAAGACATTTCATTGATGAGCGTGAAAGTCTATTCCCCACTTGAGGACTTCAGATATTGTTCAATTTCCTGTACCAGATTGGAGTATTGCTTTTCCTTTGGTTTTAATTCTGCAGCCTTTTCAGCGTTCTCTTTCGCTTTTTGTAAATCATTTTCTTCCAAATAGATTAATGCAAGATTAAAATAGGCTTCAGGAAAATCCGGTTCAAGGTCAATGGCTTGCTGCAGGTGATTCTTCGCATCAGAAAGAAGCCCCTTTTTAATCTCTACATAAGATAACAAAAAATAGGTTCGCTCAGATTGTTCTGGCCCCTGATTCACATATTGCTTAAGCGTATCATATGCACCATCATAATTTTCTTGTTTAATATAGTCTTGAGCTAAAACCAATGTTGAATTTTCATCTTGTGTACTTATAGAGTTGCTGAAACCATAGGTTAATGAACCCCAGACAAGGATTGCCGAAGCAGCCAGGAAAATGAATTGAAACAATGGCTTTGCTTTCTTCGGAAAATGGACAAGCCCAGCAGCAAGAAAGCCCCCTGCGAGTCCCCCCAAGTGGCCAGCATTATCAATTCCTGCCATTGAAAATCCAAACACAAGGTTCAAAACCAGAACAGCAATCAAATTCATCCCCATTGTTCGCATAAATAATTTGGGGTAAGTAACCCCAAAGTACAACAGCGCTCCAAAGCAGCCGAAAATAGCCCCACTTGCCCCCGCAGATAAGCTGGGACTAAATAGGAAACTGGCCACGACACCAGTAAACCCTGCAAACAAATAAATCACCAGAAATCTAAATCTGCCGTAAATTCGTTCGACTTCTACTCCCAAATAATATAAAGAAAGTGTATTCATCGCCAAGTGCAAAAATCCGATGTGAATAAACACAGGAGTGATGAATCGCCACCATTCTCCTTGATCAATCAATTGATTAACCTTTGCACCATATTTAATTAGATTTGAAGTATCGGTACTTCCACCGTTCAATTCCATCCAGAAAAAAACGGCACATTGGATCAATATAAATATGTAGGTAAAAAATGGCTTGCTATTACGCAGAATCTCTTTTTCGGCCTGTGCTTTTTTTAAGGTATGTTCTATAGCCGCTTTTTTTACCAATTCTACCTCTTCGGCAGTATATTCTTCGGCAATAGAAACATTAATGTCTGATTGCAGCACTTCTGAAATCCTTTGAAGACCATCTTTTACTTGGTCCTTGGTCAATAGAATTGTTTTTACAGTTGTTTTATTTCCATCAGGATTGATAAAGGGATGAGAGATTCGAAACTCATAGTCGTCAACTGGGGGATACTCACTAATATAAATGTTTGTTACCTGCAACTCGCTTCTTCCCAGTTGTTTACGAATACCTTCCCCATTAACAGCAGAGAATTCTATATCTCGCTGCATCGCATTACTCCAATCAAAGTTTTCAAGCTGCAGCCTAAAGACCGGGGCATGCTTATTTTCGAATTTCTCAAGCCATAGTTCTTTTTGATTTTCAAATAACTTGATCAGCCTGTAGCCATGTTCAGAAATCAATGAATAAGCCAGCTGCCAGAAGATATAATTTTCTCTATTATTCATTTCTCCCCTACTTTCTAATAAAGGTAATGACCTCTTACTGCATTTTCGGATAAGATGATTTAGTGTTTTCCCGTTTCTATTATTATAAACGATTTAAGCGAGTGAACATGAATGAAACAAACCGAGAAATTGAGATTTAACCATTTAGACAAAAATGTGGCCGTAAAAAAACCATCTGTGGTTTTCACCTTACAGATGGTCCTCCAAATACGGTTTGCATCAACTTTTGCTTTACGCCAGGCATACTCATGACCGAACTGACCGCAATCCGCCGCAGCCACCCCGATGCAAACAATAGATTCATTAAACGATACCGATAGCGAAAAGCAAAATAACCAATCGAGCCAATCATCAGAATCGATGTTAACATACGAGACATTTTTATCCCTCCTGACCATATTTTGTGATGATCCTTAATGTTTTATCCTACTCAAAAAACAAAAGGTTGAACTCAAAAATGAATTCAACCCTTTATCTGCAGTTACTTCTTAAATACAGAATCCTGTGTGTTTTTTAGCACATTAACAGAATGCGCGAAATTCTCTTTCTCCTGCTCACTTAAATCAAGCTCGATGATTTTCATGACCCCGTTACGATTTACAATGGCCGGCACTCCAATATAGATATTATCATGGCCATATTCGCCATTTAAACAAGCAGAAATGGTCAAAACTGAGTTTTCATTTTCCAACAATGCCTTGGTTAACCGGACCAACCCCATGGCAATTCCATAATAGGTGGCACCTTTACGTTCAATAATATGGTATGCTGCATCTCGTACGTTTAAAAAGATTTTATTTAGGTCACCTCGACTGTACCCAGCCATATTTTTTGTCCACTCGGCGATTGGCGTACCGGCAATATTAGCATTGCTCCATACTGGAAGTTCAGTATCGCCGTGCTCACCAATTATGTAAGCATGAACATTTCGGGTATCGACTTTGAAGTAATCCCCAAGCAAGAAGCGGAACCGCGCCGTATCCAAAATTGTCCCAGACCCGATAACCCGCTCTTTCGGAAAACCGGAAAATTTCCATACTGCATAGGTGAGGATATCTACAGGGTTAGTCGCAACCACAAAAATTCCATCAAAGCCACTGGCCAAGATTTCCTCAACTATTCCCTTGAAAATTTTTGTGTTTTTTTCCACCAGGTCAAGTCTTGTTTCCCCCGGTTTTTGATTCGCACCGGCTGTAATCACGACTATATCCGCTTTACCACATTCGGAATAGTCCCCATACCAAATTTTTGTATAAGAAGGTGCAAACGGAAGCCCATGATTTAAATCCATCGCATCCCCTTCAGCCTTTTGCTTATTTAAATCGATAAGGACTAGTTCCTCCGTTATGCCTTGATTTAGTAAGGCAAAGGCATAACTCGATCCGACAAAACCAGTGCCAATCACTGCAACCCTATTAACGCGATTTAACAATTGTATTCCTCCCAATTCTAAAACTTAAGAAAACCAGTGATAAACCCCCATCGCCAGTAATGCTGCCAACAAGCCTGATATGAAATTAACCATATCATTATCCATTAAGGCAATGCCTTTTATTCGGCGTGTTGGCTGACCGCAGTGTTCTCTTTTTTCCGTCTCAATCCTACACTGCCGGCAAATATAAACTTGCTGATAATATGCGCCGGTTAAAGTATCAATCACATTCCCAAGAAAACCTAAGATAAACACCAGCAAACAAACAACAAGCTCTAGGCTAAATAACCATAAACTACCGAGAGCAATAATCAGTGACCCTAAAAGTGCTGCGGAACTACCCAGCGGACTGACTGCTCCAGAGGTTCCCTTGTCCACTCGCTGGAAGGTACGGATATAAATCGGATCCCTTTTGCTTAAGCTGCCAATCTCGGAAGCCCATGTGTCCGAATTGGCACTCGCAAGCGCAACAAGGAATCCAACTAACAAGATGCTATCTTGATGAAGGAAATAAAGGATACTAAAAAAAGCCGCTGTTCCGCCATTGGCAAAAACCTGGCGCCAGTCCCGAGTTGCCCCTTTGGCCAATTTTTCCTCCACTGACCTTTTCGCTGCACTTTTATAGTTTGACCACAAACTTGAAGTTGCAAAGAATATGACTAAAAGAAATAACCCTTTCGCTCCAAAGCCTGCATATACAGCAAGCCCAACTACGAAAGCTGCGACCGCACCCGAGGTTGTCAGCGATTTTACCCGATAACCGGTAATGCCTGTAATGAGGATGACAGCAATGATAAGGACTGCCTCCATCATATTAGTGAATAACCTCTCTAACAGTTATAATTTTTGATACTGGAATATCAAACTCTTCGATAGGAAACTGCCGGATGATTTGTTCACTAAAAGCAAGTGAAACTGTATTGCCATTGAAATTTGCCAAAAAGCGATCGTAGTAGCCGCCGCCAAAACCCAGCCGAAACCCATCCCGAGTGAAGGCCAAACCAGGAACGATAAGAAGGTCTATCTCTTCCGGATTAATTTCTGCAGTCTCTTCTATAATTGGCTCCAACAATCCAAAATAAACAGATTCCAGTTGAGAAAAATCAGTTAATGTTCGAAATGATAAGTTTTTATTCTCTGGGCTGCACTTTGGCACGACAACACACTTTCCCTCTTGCCATGCTTTCGTAATAATAGGGTATGTATCGACTTCCGGTTTCCTGGAGATGGTAATACCAATTATTTTCGATTCCATCCACTCTTCCTGTTGGTAAAGGTTTTGGGCAATTTTATTTGAATAATCCTCATAAGTTTGTTTAGAAAGCCCAGAAAGCAATTCTTTCATGCGCTTACGGATTGTTTTTTTATCGTCCATCAATTAAACCTCCCCAAAATTTTGCAACAAAAAAAGCAACAGGAAGCCCTGCTGCTTATTTTGTTTCGCGGTGTACAGTTGTACGCTTTTCTCTTGGGCAATATTTCTTAAGCTCAAGACGATCTGGGTTGTTACGTTTATTTTTGTTTGAAATATAGTTACGGTCTCCACACTCAGTGCAAGCTAACGTAATATTTACACGCATGTTTATTTCCCTCCAAACAATTAAGCTGTTCGTTCATACGACTTTTCTATAATATCATTTTTCATTAGGAAATGCTAGTGTGTTTTTAAAGAAAAGCGGAAGCGCCTTGTCCAGGGGCGACAGGCATAAGACGAGCCGGCGAGAAGGCTGCTCTTTAGCCTGCTTGACGGATTGGCTTATGACCCCGAGCCCCTAGGCGCTGTAGCTAGCCAATTTAAAAGTCCTTGTTCCATGGAGATTAATTCATTTTTACTAGTTCCCGTAATGGACCAAACCTTCATTTTTATTGTTTCCTTTGGAGGGATTGTCATGCTGATAGCAAAAATACTGGCGGCAGGTCCTTTAACCATTGGCTGGTATTTTAAGGTGCCTTTGTGGATTGAACTCCAGATTTGATCGGTATACGCACTCCATAATGGGATAGTTGTATATTCCTTCAATCCCTTTTCTTTGTAAGCAGCATTTACAAGAAAGGTCTGCTCCCCAGCATGATGAAAAATCATATTATCTGTTGGTGAAATAAATGTTAAGCTATCTTGATTGAGATGTGAAAAGTGGTGCATGACTAATACTTTCAATTCTTTCTTAACATGGCCGTGATTACCTACAAAAATAGTAGAAAAGCGTATTTTAGAGTGAACCTGTTCCTGCTTTACATGAATTGTCATCGACTCATCATAAATAACCTTCTCGGTACTATTTTGCAGCCAGAAATATTTACCATTAACCCAGACACCAGGAACAAATTGAAGCTGATCCATTGTATTTGGAAGGATATTTTTATTTTGAGTTTTGGTGAAATTCATCATTTTTACACCCCCCTATTGAAGATTTTTTATCTTAGGATTCGTTAACTTGCATATCAATGACAGTATCCTTCATGACTCTGGCCGTTTCCGAAGCAATTCGATTCCAGCCGTACAAACTTTTGGCAATCTCCCTGCCTTTTAAGCCAATTTCTTTGGCAAGTATAGGGTTCTCTACAAGCAATTGAATTTGCTCCAGCATACTTTCAGGGTCCCCCGGGTTCATCAAAAGCCCGGTTTGCAGATGCTTTACAATTCCTTTCATTCCACCCGTATTCGAAACAATTGTTGGTTTGGCCAAAACAAGAGATTCCAGTACAACAATGCCGAACGGTTCATATAAGCTTGGGATTACTGATAATTCACTGCCAGCAATAAGGGCATTTCTTTGTTCCTCCGAAATATATCCAACAAAAGCAATATGATCTGTTAACTTTCTTCCCTTGATCTGCCTTCGATAAATATCGAGCATTGGCCCTTTACCAGCAATTACAAAAAAGTAATCCCATCCCTTTTCCTTAGCAATCCCTGCAGCCTCAATAATCGTTTCAAAACCTTTTTCTTTGACAATTCTTCCTACTGATACAATGTATCTCCGATTTTGAAGTTCCGGAAATTGCTCTCCTGCATCCAGAGTATTGCCGGGTGCATCAACCCCGTTAGGGATTGTTGCTATTGAGTCAGCCTCAACATCAAAAACAGTTGAAAGATGTTTCCTCATATAATCGCTGCATACAATAATTTGATCAGAGGCGCCAATCAATTGCTGCTCTTTTGAATGTATAAACTTCTGGATTTCCGTATAAACTCCATTATTTCTTCCATGCTCCGTCGCATGAATCGTCGTCAACAGCGGGATGGATAATAGTTCCTTAATAGCAATAGCGACAACACCTACTAGCCAGTCATGGGCGTGTATCAAATGGAAACGGGTTTCTTCCGCCAATTTTTCTGCCTTGAACGCCATTGCAAGATTGAGGCCGCCAATCCACGATAGAAAACTTGGATCCTGATCATTGATTGGAATAACACGATGTACCTTAACCCCATTTATTAGTTCAAAGTCCTGAAGCTCGTTGTTCCCTGCTGTTATAACATGAACATCACAACCCATTTTAGCCAAGTGCACAGATAAGCTATAGACATGTCTTGAAAGTCCACCAACGACATTTGGGGGATACTCCCAACAGAGCATCAAAATTTTCAGACCAGAACATTGTGCCAAATTTGGGTTTAAGACAACCTCAGGAACAGACGGTTTAGGCATTTTTCTCCTCCATGACTTTTGATTCCTCATAATAACTATAGGTACTAACATGATTTACCCATTTTGGCGGGCTCTCTTCGTGACGTTTCAATTGTAATAAATCCTGACGGAATGCATGACCATCCAGGATACCCGCTGAAGGCGTTCTAATGCAGTTTGATCGGAACACAGGGAAGAATCCTGTTTCCGGCAAATGTACACCTAATTCCGCCACATAGCTCCGATTTGCTATTAATCCTTTAACAAACCAATGGCCATGTTGATAAGGTACAGAAAGCTCATAATAATGATGGGCATTACTCCCGTTAAAAAGGACATCCGTCACATCAAATATCCTTACAACAGAAACCAGATTATCAAAAGGAGTACTAAAAAATAATCTAACAATCGTTTTTGGTAATTGGGAGGAATCCCAAAAGAGTAACATTTTTTCAGGAGTCACAAGTTTTATTTTAAGTTCACCCTTTTGAGGAGTGAATAATTCCGGCTTAGTCATAGCTTCCTCCAATCCACAACCTATCAATATATGTTAAGAGAAACAGATTATTCCTTTTACCTGCTTATTTATCGTAACATTAGAATGTTGGACAGACAATAAACGCAATTTGTCGTATTTTGCCTAAAAAAAAGAAGATGAAGCATACAGCCTCATCTTGAAGGAGCAATTATTTATTTAAATTTTTATGTTCACCGGTGACTAGAAAAACAATATTTTCCGCGATATTTGTGGAGTGGTCGGCAATTCTTTCAATAAAGCGGCAAACGAATGACAACTGAATAATTTGATTAGTTGAATTTGGGTTATTTGGGATATAGCTCATTAATTCCTGAATGAGTTCCCCAAACAATCGGTCGACCTCATCATCCTTTTGAGCGCATTTTTTGGCAATCGAAATATCCTCTGTATAAAAAGCCGTCAGCGCATCCGCCACCATTTCCAAAGCCATTTCCATCATCTTTGGTATATCTACCAGCTCTTTAATCGGTTTCTCATTTCCAATATGAACAACAGATTTTGCAATATTTACCGCCATGTCCCCCATTCGCTCAACTTCTGACGACACCCTTAAGGCCACATTTATTTTTCGTAAATCCTTTGCTACAGGAGATTCTGTAGCAATCAGCATCAACGCTTTTTCATTGATTTCAAGCTCTAGTTCATCAATCTCATTGTCACCAGCTATTACCTGTTTCGCTAGTTCGATATCCTGATTAAGCAGGGCCTGCATCGAATCCTTAATTCTCATTTCTGCTATTCCGGCCATTTCCAGCTGCATTTGTTTTAATTGTTTTAAGTTGTTATCAAAATTAGTCCTCGTATTCATGCTCTTCACTCCATTATCCGAATCTGCCGGTAATATAGTCTTCAGTACGTGAATCCTTTGGCATTGAGAAAATCCGGGTAGTTAAATCTACTTCAATTAACTCACCCATAAGAAAGAAAGCTGTTTTGTCCGAGACTCGTGCCGCCTGCTGCATGTTATGAGTAACAATGACAATCGTATACTTTTCTTTTAATTCGAGGATTAATTCTTCAATCTTCAAGGTAGAAATCGGGTCCAGTGCCGAGGTTGGTTCATCCATTAATAGCACATCCGGCTTGGTTGCAAGGGCTCTGGCAATACACAAGCGCTGCTGCTGTCCTCCTGAGAGACCCAATGCCGGGGCATGCAGGCGGTCTTTCACTTCATCCCATAGTGCTACATCCATCAACGCCTTTGTAACAATTTCATCCAAATGGGTTTTTTTCTTAGTTCCGTGAATTCTCGGACCAAAGGCAACATTATCGTAAATAGATTGTGGAAATGGATTTCCCTTTTGGAATACCATCCCGACATGCTTTCGCAGTTCTACTAGGTCTGTATTTGAATTTAAAATATTTTGACCGTCAAAATTTACTTCCCCGGTTATTTTTACAGTCGGGATCATTTTATTCATTAGATTAAGCGTCTTTAGAAATGTGGATTTCCCGCAACCTGAAGGTCCAATCATGGCGGTAACTTCTTTCTTTTGAATTGGGATATCAATATTTTTCAATGCATGATGATCACCGTACCAAAGGTTCAGGTCTTTCACATCAAAAATGTCTCTCGTTAAAATTTGAATGGCCAAAGTTCTCCCCCCCTTATCCGAACCGTCCGGAAATGTATTCTTCTGTTTTCTTTACTAAAGGATTGGTAAAAAGTTTCTCCGTTTTGTCGTATTCAATTAAATCTCCGTTCAAGAAGAAGGCCGTTTTGTCAGATATTCGGGATGCCTGCTGCATATTATGAGTAACAATGATAATCGAGTAATCCTTTTTTAATTGGACAATTAAGTCTTCCACTTTGGCATTGGAAATCGGATCAAGTGCTGATGACGGCTCATCCAGCAGGATTACAGTCGGTTTCATGGCAATCGTTCTGGCGATACAAAGGCGCTGCTGCTGTCCCCCCGACAGTGACAAGGCCGATTTGTGAAGCCTATCCTTCACCTCATCCCACAAAGCCGCTTTGCGCAAACTTTCTTCGACAATTTCATCCAGCTTGCTTTTTTTTCTGGTTCCGGCAAACTTTAAGCCATGTGTAATATTTTCATAAATGGACTTTGGAAACGGGTTTGGCTTTTGAAATACCATGCCAATTTCTTTCCTTAACGCCACAACATTGATATCATCAGATAAAATATTCAAATCTTCATAGATAATTTCACCTGCTGCTCTTGCACCGGGAATTAAATCATTCATTCGGTTAATACTGCGGAGAAATGTTGACTTTCCACAACCAGACGGACCGATTAGCGCGGTCACAGAATTTTCCTCAATGTCCAGGGAAATTCCGTTTACTGCCCGTTTTTCCCCATAAAAAATCTCTAAATCTTTAACTGTGATAATATATTTACTCTCGAACACACCAGTTGGTTTAATAGTTGACTCCAAGTTCGGTCTCTCCTTTACCGCTGTTACCATTTAAGGATCCCACCTTTTATTTAGTCGCTGATACCCGTTTATGGATCAAACTTCCAATCCATCGGGCCATTAAATTAAAAATCAACACTGAAAAGACAAGAACGGCTGAAGAACCGCTGGCAACTTCATCTACATCGGGAATCAACCCTTGTGTATTGACAGACCATATATGAACCGCCAATGTCTCGGCAGGGCGGAAAATATTCAGTGGTGACTGCTCTGAAAAAGGATTCCAGTTTGTATAATCTAGTCTTGGTGTCGATAAGCCTGCAGTAAATAAGAGTGCCGCAGCTTCACCAAATACCCGGCCCGCAGCAAGAATGGCTCCTGTTAAAATAGAAGGGAATGCTGCCGGCAAAATAATCGTTATGATCGTATGCCAATGGGTAACACCTAAAGCAAGACTTGCTTCCTTTAAATCGCGAGGAACAGCCCTGATGGCGTCCTCAGTCGTACGTACCATCGTTGGAAGATTGAATATCGTCAGGGCTAATGCGCCGCCCAAAATGGTATAACCCCAGCCAGTTGTGTTTACAAAAATCAGTAATCCGAACATACCAATGACAATGGAAGGCAAAGAAGACAATACTTCGATACAGGTTCTAATTAAGTCTGTTACCTTACCGGGCTTCGCGTATTCAGCCATATAAATCCCGCCGCCTATGCCGATTGGAACGGTTATCAGCATCGTGATAAACAAAATGTAAAACGAGTTAAATAGTTGATCGCGAATGCCTCCCCCCGCTCGTACATTACTAGATGGGGATGTTAGAAAGTCAAACGAAATATATTTAAATCCATTTATGAAAATATAGAAAAATAATCCGGCTAGAATGGTAACAATGATAATAGCGATTGCGATAAAAACACCCGTCGCAATCCTGTCTGCACTTTTACTATTCATCGTAATTTCCTCCTTGATGACAGATAACGAATGAGGAGAATAAAGGCAAAGGACATGATTAACAGTATCAGACCCATTGACCAAAGCGTGTTATTCTCTACACTGCCATATGTGGTATGGCCCATATTTAATGTAATAATGGTCGTTAATGTCGCGGATGCCTCCAAGATACTTGAGGGCAAGCCTCTCACGTTTCCGATAACCATCTGAACGGCCAACGCCTCACCAAAAGCCCTTGCCATCCCGAGAATGATTGCAGTCAAAAGTGAAGGCATCGCTGCTGGAATGAGCACTTTTCGTATCGTTTGCCATCTTGTCGCCCCCAAGGCGTAGGACCCTTCACGAAGATGGTTCGGAAGCGAACTCATAGCATCCGTTGCAATTGTCGTGATGGTTGGCAAAATCATGATGGAAAGGACAATGGTCCCTGCCAGCAGGCTAAAACCCAAACCGCCGACATGATCTCTTATAAGCGGAACCAAAACCGATAAACCAATAAATCCATATACGACTGATGGAATTCCGACTAACAATTCGACCACCGGCTGGAGGATTTTCCTCCCCCATGACGGTGCAATCTCTGTCATGAAGATAGCTCCGCCAATTCCTAGTGGCGCCGCAACAAGTGCGGCGAGAAAGGTGACGGCAAAGGAACCGAAAATAAACGGAAGAACTCCATATGCAGGATTTGTTTTATCTGTTGGATTCCATTTTGTGCTGGTTAAAAACTCGATGATATTGATTCCATTTTTAGTAAATGATTGCAATCCCTTTGTTCCTAAGAAAAGAGTAATGGAAATAGTAGCCGATATCATGATAATTGCACATAAAATAACGATCATTTTCCCACGGAATTCGCCATTCAATCCACTCTTTTTTGACTTAAGTAATCTGTCTTTTGCAGGAAGAAGTTTCTCCATAATAAACCAAACTCCTCTAAATACGTCGTAATAGGGGTAAAGCAGCTGCATTTACCCCTTTTGTTAAAGCCATACTAAGATGCTTGTATTAGATGTCTTTCTGATTTCCTTCAAAATCACGTTCTACTTTCATTTTTGTTACAGGCAGATACCCTTGCTCTATTAGTAAGGTAGTTTGAATTTCATCTGACATTAAATAATCCAAGAACGCTTTTGCCAATCCTTCTGCTTCACCTTTTGTATAAGAATGCTGATAAGCCCAAACCGGGAATTTACCTGATTGCACATTTTCCTCAGTCGGCTTTACACCATCAATTGCAAGAGCTGTTATAGAATCATCAGTAAAGTAAGAGAATGCAAGGTATCCAATCGCGCCATTAGTTTCGCTGATAATCTTTTTAACTGTATTTGAAGAGTCCTCTGTGATACCTTCTGCAGGTGTAGCCCCATCAAGTGCAAACTGATTGAAAATCGCACGAGTACCTGAAGAGTCTGGACGGTTTACAAGTACAATCTTTTGATCTTTACCGCCAAGTTCTTTCCAGTTTGTGATTTCTCCGGTAAATACTTTAATTAAGTCTTCTTTCTTAATATCTTTAATTCCAGCTTTCGGATTAACTGCAGCTGTCATCCCAACTACAGCAACCTTGTGATCGACCAATTCATCAGCTGGTATTCCTTCTTTTTCTTCAGCAAAAACATCGGAGTTACCAATTTGTACAGATCCTTCAGAAACTTGTGATAAACCTGTCCCAGAACCGCCTGCATTTACTTGGATATCAACCTTTGGATTTTCAGCCATGAATTCTTCTGCAGCAGCCGCAATTAAAGGCTGCATGGCTGATGAACCGGAAATGACCAATGAACCCGATAATTCCCCCGAATTTTTATCGTTATTTCCAGTGTCACCGGCATTATCAGCACTTCCACACGCTGCCGTGAACATCATTATTCCTGCTGTCAGAATTGATAGGCTTACTTTTTTCAAAGTTTTCATTATGTTTTTTCCCCCTATGATTTAGACTGTACGTGTTTTCCTTACAAGTACAAGAATATCGAATGTCTGTAAACGGGGTTTTAATGAAATGTAAAGCTTATGTAAATCAATGTATGAGTTTTGTAAATTCATCAAAAAAACCTGCCTCGAATCGAGACAGGTTTTGATCTTTATTGTCCAGTTTGCTGTGTAGATGGATCGACCACATTTTCTATACTCTGATCTGTTCCTGCAGCATCTTGACGAGAATTCTTTAAATTAAAATAGGCATCCATTACCCTGCGGCCGATTAAATGGTTAATACTTGGACCGCTGTGCCCTTCATAGGCCCATGGGACAACAACTGCCATGGCCACCTCGGGATTATCATATGGTGCAAAGGTAACAAGACTTAAATTTGTTACTGGAGTCATTCGTTTTGATTTGTCAGAGCCGTCATAAAAAGCCTGGGCAGTCCCAGTTTTTCCCGCTGGATTATAGTCGGCGCTCTTCCAATGGCCGACACCGGTTCCGTCGCCAACTTGCATAACCATGCGGAATCCTTCCTGAACCCGCTTAACCCAATCTTCTTTCATATCGATGCGATTTAACACTTTAGGCTCCAGTTCTTTAATAATTGGTCCTACTTCATTATTTTCCATTACCGGATCACGAATTTCTTTTACAATATGCGGCTGAATCCGATAACCGCCATTGGCAATCGTTGAAACGTACTGCGCAAGCTGAAGCGGTGTATATGTGTCATACTGACCAATTGCAAGGTCAAGCAGTAAACCTGGTGTTTTTTCTGAACCTGGGAATCCGGTCATTTCATTTGGCAAATCAATTCCCGTTCGAACACCCAGACCAAATTGACTGAAGTATCTTCTCATCGTATTAAATGCCGTATAATCAAGAGGCAGCGGTTTATTTGGAACATAATGTCCGCCAGCCATCGCGATTGCTGTTTTAAACATATAAACGTTCGATGAAACCTGGAGCGCCCTCAAATCATTAATCGAGCCGAACGTCTTCCAAGAGGATTTTTCCTTCGTGCTTGCGATACGCAATGGTTCATCCAAAAGGACGGTTCCCGGACTAATCGCTCCGGTTTGATATCCCGTCAAGATCGTAGCGCCTTTGACCGATGACCCAACTGCATATGAAGATGTAAAGGTTCCTTGGGCATAGTCACGCATTTCAGGTTTGCCGGTTTCTTTATCTTTGACAATTTGTCTTCCCGCCAGTGAAAGCACTTCACCTGTTTTTGGATTCATGACGACCACGAAGGCACGGTCCATTAGAGCTGAACTTGCATATTTCTGCTTGGCAGCCCACATTTCTTCTTCTATAATTTGTTCCACCTGTTTTTGCAAGTCCATATCAACCGTTAACACTAAGTCCTTGCCCCGTTTACCCTCAGAGATTACTTCGGTAGATAATACTTTCCCTGATTTATCGGTGATATTTTTTACTTTTGCCTTCTCTCCATGTAAAACATCTTCATATTTCAGTTCAAGATAGCTCTTTCCAACCCGGTCATTGCGGCTGTAATCCTTGGCAAGATACTTTTCCAATTGGTCCTTAGGAAGACCAGACTCAGAGGAAGACACATCCCCGAGGATGGATTTCAGTGTATTGCCTGATACATATAATCGGTCCCAATCCGTTGTTGTATCCACACCTGGGAGGCTCTCCAGATTTTCACTCACAGCTGCAAATTCACCTGGTGTTACATCTTTGTTTTTGACGATTTGCGGTGTTAAAGCATAACCACTATTAAATTTCCGATAAATCGCCAGTGTTTCCAGGTCTTCACCTTGGATACTGTTGATTTCCTCATCTGTAACCCGTTTTAGCTGCAATTTGTAAATATCTTTGTCTTCCAATTTCTTTTGCTTATATTGAGCCCATTCTTTTTCTGTAATTTTTTCTTTTGCCTG
Source organism: Neobacillus sp. B24 (assembly GCF_055381825.1). Classification (NCBI taxonomy): domain Bacteria; kingdom Bacillati; phylum Bacillota; class Bacilli; order Caryophanales; family Bacillaceae; genus Neobacillus; species Neobacillus sp. B24. The sequence goes on from NZ_AP035777.1 coordinate 4,053,504, forward strand.
TTTAGGATGTTTAATAATCCAGAAATCTTTTTTATCACGTACTGGAATTTTTTCTGTATCCATATTAATTATTTTTGCTAGTTTTTCCGCAGTTTCAAGCATTGCTTCTTGGCTTGTATCTTGAGATTTCGTATAAGTAATCGCATTTAACGGAGTGTTGTCAACAATAATGTTCCCCTTGGTGTCAAATATTTTTCCACGTGGGACAGGGTTACTAACGGTAATATCCTCGGTCCGTTCGATTTCCCGCTTAAAATCTTCCCCGAATACAATTTGCAGTTCACCTAGTCGTAGGACTAAAATTGAAAAAAGCATAAACACAATGAAAAACAATACATTCAAGCGAAATGGAACCTGAGATTTTTTCTTTTTCTTTTTATTCAAGGGCGAAGTGCACCTCCTCTTCCTTTAACCTTTTCTATTTTAAAGGATTGTCCGTTTTTTTTCTATGAGGAACACTTACCAATTTAGACAAATTAGCGAAACAAAAAAATGCGATGAGTAAAATCCTCATCGCATTAGGTTGCAGGCAACTGAACCCTTTTTATAAATAAATAAATCAACGAATGGCCGGCACCCAAAAATAATAATAAAATCGGAATGCTTTTTTCTTCATTAAACAGGGTAACTGCTCCAAGGAAGGCCAGAATGGAAACAATTCGGCCGATATTGAGGAATATTTCTCGAACCACGATATACTCGATTCTCATTTCCGCTGCCTTCCAGCCAATGCCAATTACGTCATAAGTGGTCGAAATATAAGGTACAAGCAACACTGGGTAGGCAATCGCAATCATGGCTGCGTAAATTAGCAATTTGGCATAATTCACTTCCCATACGATCACCAATACAGCTGCATAAAGAATCAAGCCACCAATTAAAATTGCTTTTTTTCGATAATCTTTTTTGATCAGTCTAGAGGCCAAGTAATACGCCACAAAGGATATCCCGGAATTAAGCAAACCGAAGGTTCCGAGAGCCAGTTCACTCCCTGTTGAAATATAAACAAACACCGAGATGACAAATAAAAACGTCCCTTCTCTAAGACCCTGAAAAAAGTGGGCATTGGTTACGAGACGCCAGTTTTCATTTTGTTTTCTTTCTTGAATTATGCGTTTAAAACAGTATTTGCCTTGTGCAGGTCTAGGTTTCAAGGAGAAGCTTAAGATTACTGCCAAAGCAAATAAGGATAGTGACAAGCCAAACACAATCGTATAGCCAGTGAACTTTTCAAATCTGGTTATAATGATTCCGGCCGCGATAGGCCCAATCATCCCCCCAAGAGAGGATAATGTCCCCAAAAAACCATTAAAAAAGTCTCTCGTCTCTGGTTCAGTAATTTCAAAGGTCAGTACGTTGTAGGCAAGCCAATAAAAACCATAGCCCACTCCAAGGAGACCTCCTAATACCAATAAATAGGTGGAGGCTTTTGAACCTGTAATTAAGACAGCCAAATAAAAACAGGCTAGAAAAATCACACCAATCCGAAGCACAATGACACGGTCAATTTTCTTTGCCCAGCGGCCGGCCAGAATAAAGGTTAAAGGCTGCAACACGACAATGGACAGATTATAAAGCGCTAAATCAGAGTATTTCCCGGTTTGCTTCCATAAGTAAATGTTTACAAACGTATTTGATAACGCAACGCTTAGTGAATACAGGCCGCCAATAATTAAAAGCAGTGACAAATCCCTTGTTAACTCGACATCACCTAGTAATTTTAATTTTTTTGCCATTAAAAACTCCCCTTTTTCTTAAAGGGTAGTCTTTAACAAGCTGCTTGTTCTTATGCATTAAAAAGCGGAAGCGCCTTCGGAACAAGCACAGCTTGTTCCTGCGAAGCATATTCTCTAAGTAGCTTCCCTTAGTGGTCAGCCCCGACAAGCTTAAGACGTACCCCGCAGGACGGGCCTGCCCTCCGGAGGGGGACGGCTTAAGACCTCGAGCTGCTCAAAACTATCGCTTCTCGCAAGATACGCAAGGAAGCATATTCAGGGTGAAAACTGGCTAGGCGCTGGAGCTGGATTATAAAAAAAGACAGCTTATTAGGCTGTCTTTTTTAATACTAATTTTCAATTATTTCGCAGCGCTGTAACGCTTTGCTACTTCGTCCCAGTTAACAACATTCCAGAATGCGCCGATATAGTCAGGGCGTTTGTTTTGATATTTTAAGTAATAAGCATGCTCCCAAACATCAAGGCCAAGGATTGGTGTCTTGCCTTCCATTAATGGAGAGTCCTGGTTTGGAGTACTGCTTACTTCCAATTCACCATTGTTGACTGATAGCCAAGCCCAGCCAGAACCAAAGCGAGTAGTAGCCGCTTTCGCGAACTCTTCTTTGAAAGCTTCTAAGCTTCCAAATTTATTGTTGATTGCGTCTGCCAACTCACCAGTTGGTGCGCCGCCGCCATTTGGAGAAAGAATCGTCCAGAAAAGAGAGTGGTTTGCGTGACCACCGCCATTGTTGCGAACAGCTGTACGAGCTGATTCCGGTACGGCGTCAAGGTTTGAGATTACTTCTTCAACGGATTTAGAAAGCAACTCTTCATTTCCTGCTAAAGCATTGTTTAAATTAGTCACGTATGTGTTGTGGTGTCTTGTGTGGTGAATATTCATTGTTTCCTTATCAATATGTGGTTCAAGTGCATCTTCTGCGTAAGGCAGATTTGGTAATTCAAATGCCATGGAAAATTCCTCCTATGTAAAGATAATTTTTTTGCTTTAGGCATTCCTAATATCACAGTAGACTTTTAGAATATTCTAAAGCTTTTAGTTAAGATTACCAAATAAGTGTTATCGTTTCAAATAATATGCTCGATTCCACCATATATAAAATACCCTTTTTCCTATCGTTTATACCCATTTATAGGTCATTTGTCATAATTCGAAAAATTGTCATGATTCCCTTAGCTCGCATTCTGTCAACGATTTTTGTCATAGCAGCAATTTCTGCCTTCCAATTTATGTAAACACTATATTGACATGCAGTTTATAATTCTTTTTAATCAAATTATGAGGGATAAAAGGAGTGGCTGGCATGCAAAAAACAGTGAATTCAATTAACAGCCTTTTGTATCATTTTTTTAATAAAACTGAACCGGTACAGAAGTTGAAGGCTGGTTCTGTTCTGTTTCAAGAGAAAGACCCTGCCCAATATGTTTATATCCTGTTAAGTGGAAGTATTGCCCTCGGACGCGTCCATTTACGAGGGAAAGATTTTATTTTGAAAGTATTAAATAATCGTGAACTAATTGTGGAATATCCGTTATTTAAGAGTAACCCAAGATATCAATTTTACGCAAAGACATTAAGTGATTGCGAGTTGCTATTTATTAAGCGGGAAGAGTTCGAAAACTTTATCCTGACTGATCCGGAGGCAATGACCGCCCTTGCAGCCTGGTTGTCGACCAGCTATTTAAAGGCACAAATGAAATGCCAGGATTTGATCATGAACGGAAAAAAAGGCGGTCTATACTCAATTCTGATCAGGCTGTGCAATTCCTATGGAATTGTAACATCAGATGGCATTCTAATTGATTTGCCGCTGACACATCAGGAGCTGGCTAATTTAACTTATGGAACTCGAGAAGTCATTCAACGAGCCTTAAAGGAATTGCGGGATCAAGATATTATCGCCTATGATAACCAAAAGATTACGATAAAAGATATCCACTACCTCAAACGTGAAGTCGATTGCCAGAATTGCGCCTACGAAATCTGTGGAATTAACTAGAAGAGCGATGCCTATGCTGACACAGCCTTCCTTGTGAAGCTAGACAATAACAAAGACCGCCCTATTGTGGCGGTCTTTCTTGTGTATCTCCCTTACAACCGCTACAATAGAATGGTGAATCTATGTGAAGGTGGTCATTATGAATATTTTTAAACAATTTGTAAAAAGTATATATTCCCCAAAGGATATTGCCCTGTTTCGGTTTCAGGGGATTGGGAAAACGATTCTCTATGTATTTTTCCTGACACTTATTTCTGTCCTCCCTTCCATCATTTTTTTCGGTACAGCCCTATCGTCAGGATTAGAATCTGCCAAAACCTTTATCGAAGAGGAAACACCGGACTTTGCAATTAAAAATGGACAGCTTACAGCCGATACTAAGGTTCCTGTGACACTCGATAAAGAAGACTTTACATTTATCCTCGATCCGACTGGAGCTATCTCCCGTGATGAAGTGGCTGATGAGGGGGATGCATTCGCCCTATTAAAGGATGAATTTGTTATCGCAGCAGGCGGACAAAGTGAGTCTTACGCATATTCCATGATGCAGGGGCTAGATTTGTCAAAGAACAACCTGCTTGATTTCCTTCATAACATAAGCAGTTCAAAAGGAATTATCATTTCTATTATTTCTATTTTCATTTATTTGTTTTCAAGTGCAGCCAGTTTTATAGAGGTATCGATTGTGGCTTTACTTGGTCTGGCATTAAAGAACATTTTAGGCAGAAGATTAAATTACGGCCAACTCTGGAGAATGGCAGCTTATAGTGAAACATTGCCAACCCTTTTCTTTACAATCATGACCGCACTAAAAACAACTGTACCAAACAGTTCTTTGATTAACTGGTCTGTTGTTTTGATTGTATTACTGTTGGCCATCAATGAAATCCCCAAACCGAAAAAAAGCAGCTAAACGGCACCCATTTGTGGTGCTTTTTCTTTTTTTTGTTCTATTATTGATTGGACAAGCATACGAATTAGTAATTTTCTATTTGGAGGCTTGTCCGATGAAAAAACTATTTTGGTTACTCCTATCCATTTTAATTATATATGTCGTTTATTTTGATTTAACAGTTGGCACTCTTCCATCCACTTCTAATGCACAGGTTGAAGTAAATAATAATACAGAACCTAATACTCCGTCACCTAAAACTGATATTCCTTCCTTTACAGAAAAGGTAAAACCAGGGGAAACCGTCATTTCCATTGTCGAACATCAGTTGGGAAAGTCGCTGCCTGTGTCCATTTCCGTTTTAATTAAGGATTTTCAAACTTTAAATCCTGGGAAAAGTCCAGAAAAAATCCAAATAGGGTCTACATATCATTTTCCCGATTACTCAAACTAATAGGTAGGAATCCTTATCCTTGTCAAAAATAGCGGCTGGAGATACAATTGTAATGAATTGTATTTTTAAAATTTATTATTCAATCCAGCTGAAGGAGCGAATTACACGTGAGTGAAATTATACATCGCACCAAAACCCGACCAATAAAAGTAGGGAACTTGACAATTGGCGGTAATAACGAAATTATTATCCAAAGCATGACGACAACCAAGACTCATGACGTTGAGGCAACGGTTGCTGAAATAAAGCGGCTAGAAGAAGCAGGCTGTCAAATTGTCCGCGTCGCATGCCCTGACGAAAGAGCGGCCAATGCCATTCCGGAAATTAAAAAGCGCATCAATATTCCACTGGTCGTAGACATTCATTTTGATTATAAATTGGCCCTCAAAGCAATTGAAGGCGGAGCAGACAAAATCAGAATTAATCCAGGGAATATTGGCAGGAAAGAAAAGGTTGAAGCGGTTGTAAAGGCAGCCAAAGAAAAAGGGATTCCAATTCGTATTGGGGTAAATGCCGGTTCGCTTGAAAAGAGAATCCTTGATAAATATGGCTATCCTACCGCAGATGGTATGGTTGAGAGTGCCCTGCATCATATTAAAATACTGGAGGATTTGGATTTTCACGACATTATCGTATCGATGAAAGCCTCCGATGTGAATCTGGCAATTGAAGCCTACGAAAAAGCGGCCCAAGCATTTGATTATCCGTTACACTTGGGTATTACCGAGTCTGGAACCCTTTTCTCGGGAACTGTAAAAAGCGCGGCAGGATTAGGTGCCATTATCAGCAAAGGAATTGGAAACACTCTAAGGGTTTCTCTTAGTGCTGATCCTGTTGAGGAAGTAAAAGTGGCCCGTGAGTTATTAAAGGTGTTCGGCCTTTCATCCAATGCTGCAACATTAATTTCCTGCCCAACCTGCGGCCGTATTGAAATTGATTTAATTAGCATTGCGAATGAAGTTGAAGAGTACATCCAACATATTAAAGCGCCAATCAAAGTTTCCGTATTGGGCTGTGCTGTAAACGGCCCTGGAGAAGCGCGTGAGGCGGATATTGGAATTGCCGGTGCCCGCGGCGAAGGTTTGTTATTTAGAAAGGGCCAAATCGTCCGCAAAGTACCAGAGGCAGAAATGGTCGAAGAACTGAAGAAGGAAATCGACAAAGTTGCTGAAGAATACTTCCAGAAAAAAGCGGAAGAAGAGAAATTAACCAGATAATATGAAAGAAACCCGGCAGAAACCGGGTTTCTTTTTTGCTCCTATTTAAAAAAACGGAAGAATGAAGATACCGATGATAATCGATACCGCTCCAATTCCAATTGCCCAAGCACCAAGTCCTTCTGAGCCTCTGCGTCTTGCGACAAATCCAAGCACAATACCCGCTGCGCCAAACAGGATTGGCAAAACAAATAAGGACAAAATGGATAGGACGAGTGCCAGTGTACCTAGACCCGCTCCTCCCATTGCTTGAGCCTGTCCATTATCCCTCTGATTGCCTTGCTCACGGTTTCTTACTAATGGGACAGGTGCTGCAATCTCAGCAGCGGTCTCTTCCCGATGATGCGAACGAATTGGAACCGATGCTCCCCGCTTTGTATTCGGTTCGTCCTTTTTGAGCGAAACCACCATTGGAAGGTTAGAACCGAATTCCGAAGCTGTTTCTTCCTTATACCTGGAGGATTGAGTTGTTACAGGTGTAGCGATTTCCGAAGCTGTCTCTTCCCGAAAATCGGAAGGAGAGTTTGGAATTTTCTCTCCGATGATAGGACTGCGGAGAGCCTCCTGCACTTTCGTGTCTCGTTCATCTGCCATCAAAATCCCTCACTTTCAATGATAGGAGCATTTATTATTGTTAGCCTAGAACGTGTTTTTACTATGTCAATGTTTGTATAAACTAGGTAGTCATTTCATTTACATATAAAATTTTCATTAAAATAATATCTTTTTTGCCTGCGTTTCTTTGGTAAAATAATTAGAGATATGATTTGAAGGTGAACAAAAAATGAAAAGACGACTTGGAATCGATATTGATGGAACCGTAACCTGTCCAAAATCGATGTTGCCGTTTATTAATCGTGCATTTAATTTAAACCTTGCCTATGAGGATGTTACACAATACGATTTAAATCCATTTGTGAATGTTCCTGAGGATGAGTTCGCTAAATGGTTTACCAACTCAGAACCAATCATTTATGAACATTCACCACCAGCTGAAGGTGCTAAGGCAGTGTTAACTAAATGGGAAAATGAACATGAACTCGTTTTTATTAGTGCCAGGGGTGCCCATTTGCTTGACGTCACAAAAAATTGGTTTTTAAACCAGGGTCTTACTTATCATCAAATTGAACTGATTGGTTCACATGATAAAGTGGAGACTGCAAAAAAGTGTAAAATCGATATTTTCTTCGAGGATAAGCATGACAATGCTGTTATGCTCCATGAAGCATGCGGGATTCCTGTCATATTGTTTAATACACCCTATAACCAAGACCCTCTCCCTAACGGAGTCATTCGCGTCAAAAATTGGTATGAAGCTTATCATTGGGTGGAAAATTGGTTAAAACGCCAGGATGGTTTACGGGAAATAGCCGCGTCAAAACGATAATAAAAAAACAGCTTGAATTATTTTAAAGGGTTCACTTTAGAGGTGCATGACCTTGTTTTGGCATAGCAAATGCCCGAGAATTTCAAAACAAAATAACATAGAAAAGAGTGCTTTTTTGAAATGAGATGGCACTCTTTTTTAGGATGATTTAGCAAACTTTGGTGTATTGAAATAGTGAACTGGGCACGTCTTTTTCTAAGATTTCTTCATTTCGGTAGCCAAGACCCCTTATTGGCGACCGAACTCACTGGATTTTCACTATTTCGGTAGCTAAGACCCTCTATTGGCGACTGAACTCACTGGATTTTCACTATTTCGGTAGCTAAGACCCTCTATTGGCGACCGAACTCACTGGATTTTCACCATTTCGGTAGCTAAGACCCCTTATTGGCGACCGAGCTCACTGGATTTTCACTATTTCGGTAGCTAAGACCCTCTATTGGCGACCGAGCTCACTGGATTTTCACTATTTCGGTAGCTAAGACCCTCTATTGGCGACCGAACTCACTGGGTGTTTTCTATTTCGGTAGCTAAGACCCTCTATTGGCGACCGAATTCACTGGGTGTTTTCTATTTCGGTAGCTAAGACCCTCTATTGTCGACCGAATCCACTGGATTTTCACTATTTCGGTAGCTAAGACCCTCTATTGGCGACCGAGCTCACTGGATTTTCACTATTTCGGTAGCCAAGACCCCTTATTGGCGACCGAACTCACTGGATTTTCATCATTTCGGTAGCTAAGACCCTCTATTGGCGACCGAACTCACGGGATTTTCACTATTTCGGTAGCTAAGACCCTCTATTGCGACCGAACTCACTGTATTTTCACCATTTCGGTAGCTAAGACCCCTTATTGGCGACCGAGCTCACTGGATTTTCACTATTTCGGTAGCTAAGACCCTCTATTGGCGACCGAACTCAACTGGGTATTCACTATTTCGGTAGCCAAGACCCCTTATTGGCGACCGAACTCACTGGGTGTTTTCTATTTCGGTAGCTAAGACCCTCTATTGGCGACTGAACTCACTGGATTTTCACCATTTTGGTAGCCAAGACCCTCTATTGGCGACCGAACTCACTGGGTATTCACTATTTCTGTAGCCAAAGACTCCCCAACTGGCACCGGTTTTGGCATTAAAAATTGCATTTAATTTGACATTAATTTTTCGTTGTACAATAAGTATTGTCCCTTGCTATTTAACTTATTTATTACCCTGTTAATTCTTCTTGAAACACCCTCTAAACCCTTGGTACGACAACAAAAATGGCATACGTCAATTCGTATGCCATTTCGTGTGTCAATTTGTCTTCGTGCACCCTTTAAGTGAACCCTTTAGAATTATTTTCAAGCTGTTTTTTTCATTGGATACACTCAGGGCAGCGGCCATAAATTTCAAATTTATGCCCTGAAATATCATATCCTTTTAGGTTTTCACTTAAGCCGTCCATCGGGCATGTTTCAATTTCTTTCGACTTGCCACATGCTAAACAAATAAAATGATGGTGATGATGATGCTGCGAACAACTAAAACGGAAATGTTTTTCTCCGGATAATTCGGTCATTTCCAGGATTCCCATATTTACAAAAAGCGAGAGATTACGGTAAATGGTATCAAAGCTAAGACCTGGATAATCATCCTTTAATTGATCTAATACATCCTTTGCCGTTAAATATTTATCGCTTTGGGCAAACAATTGCAGCATATCTTCCCGTTTACCTGTCTGCTTAAATCCATTTTCCTTTAAATATTGCAGGGCATCATTTACGTTCACTGTTTTGCACCTCCCGAAAATCTGCTGTTAACCTTTATTTTTTTATAAAAGATGGCAACCACTAAAATGATCACAGATAACATGACAATTGTTCCGCCAGGTGCCAAGTCCAAATAATAGGCTGCGAATAACCCGCATATTACCGAAATTTCCCCGAATAGGATTGAAAAAAAGATCGTCTGCTTAAATCCATTAGCAATGCGAATACTTGCCGCAACAGGAAGAGTCATCAACGAAGAAACCAGCATAATCCCAACGATTCTCATCGATGCCGCAATCACGAGTGCCACCATTACAATAAAGATAAAATGAAGACTTTTTGCAGCGAGGCCCGAAGCTTTGGCAAATTCTTCATCAAAGGACAATAAAAATAATTCTTTATACAACAAAATAATAGTTAGTATCACCAAAACACTAATCGTCAAAATAACCCATAAATCCGTTCGACTAACAGCCGATACACTACCGAATAAATAACCGAATAAATCTGTATTAAAGCCGTTTGCTAGTGAAATAAAAATGACACTCAATCCAATTCCGCTCGACAGGATAATCGGGATTGCCAATTCTTGATAATGCTTGTAAACACCTCTAAGTTTCTCAATAAACAAGGAACCGCCGACGGAAAACACCATTCCCATGTACAGGGGATTTAACCCCACCATGGCTGCAAAGCTTTTTTCAATCAGCAGGCTGGCAGCAATCCCTGCCAAAGTCACATGACTCAAGGCATCCGCGATGAGAGAAAGTCTTCTTACTACAATAAAGACTCCTAGCAGTGGAGCAAGAATACCAATCAGGATACCTGTCAAAAAGGCGTTTTGCAAAAATTCATATTGAAAAATTCCTGAAATCACTTTAAGACTCCCCCGTGTTCGTGGTGGTGATGAAGCAGCTGAATATCATGACCATAGACCTTCGACATATCTTCTCTTTGAAGCTGCTCGAATTCTTGTACATTCCCATGAAAATGCAGCTGTTTATTTAAACAGGCCACATGTGACACACGGTCTGATATTGTGCCAATATCATGGGTAACTAGGAGCAAGGTAATACCGTTCCTCTTGTTTAAATCACTTAGCATTTGATAAAAGGCATTGACATTACCTGCATCTACCCCGACCGTTGGTTCATCAAGTATAAGCAGCTTTGGCTCACCAATTAGGGCCCTGGCAATAAAAACACGTTGCTGCTGCCCGCCGGACAACTCGCCAATGTTTCTGTCTTTGAAGGATTTCATGTCAACGGCATCAAGTGCTGCCAGAACTTTTTCCGCATGTTCTTTTTTAAAAAAGGTAAACAGGCCAAGCTTTTTCGTCAAACCACTCGCGACAACCTCAAAAACCGTAGCGGGAAAACCTGTATTAAAGGAATTGGCCTTTTGGGAAACATAGCCGATTTTCTGCCAGTCCTTAAATTTATTTATCTCTTGACCAAACAGGTGAATTTCTCCCTTTTGCACCTTAAGCAGGCCAAGAATCAACTTGAGCAATGTCGATTTCCCTGAACCATTGGGACCGACAATGGCCAAAAAGGCACCCTCTGGGACCGTTATACTGACATTCTCTAAAACAAGTTCGTTTTCATATCGATAAAATAATTGGTTTAGTTCGATAATGGAGTTCATCGTTTTTACCATCACCTTTAATTTTAAGAATCATTACGATTTAACTTCAAGTAGTATACAATAGCTATTTTTGATTGTAAAGTATAACTGCCTTCTTTACCGTAGTCACACTCCTTTTCGATTTTTCATAAATTATCATGGAGGAGTGATTCAGGGTGAAGATTTTTGAAAGCATCATTAATCATAAAATAAATACTATTACTGCTGAGGAATTGATGAAGTATGCTGATCAATTTAATATTGCAGTAAGCCGAGTCCAGGCCAAAAAAATTGCACAATACTTAAGAGGAAAAAACATCAATATCTTTGACGATGGCCAGCGTGCTCAATTAATCCGAGAAATCGCCAAAGCCGCAGGACCACAAACCGCCCGCGACGTAAATAAATTATTTATGGAATTAGCAAAAAAATAAAGCTGTGCACCCTGCACAGCTTTTCAGATTGTCGAGAAAGGGTATACTTGCTTCTCGGCAATTTTTTATTTTTATTGGAAATTGAAAAGCCGATTACATTAAAATTGTCCCTGCTATGGGTCTGTTGATTTCCGCTCCAGGTGCTTCGCTTTCCGCGGGCGGTTCGGGGAGCCTCCTCAGCGCGTTCCGCGCCTGCGGGGTCTCCCCTGTCCCGTACTCCCGCAGGAGTCTTCGCACCTTCCGCTCCAATCAACAGGAGATAATCAACCTAAAGAATTGCAACACACCTTTTCCAGTCTGAATAAGTGGGTCGCAATCTTTTTCATGTTCTGGCAAGCAGCAGTTAGAAGAGCCTGCTCACTTGCTTTTTTTATTCCCCTCAACCGGCAGTATTGAAGCCCATGCAGCTCTTTTGAGTCTGCGAAGCTTCGCTCAATTTTTCCCCTTCCTTTAAATTTATATAACTATTTACCTGATTTAGATAAGCGATTTACTCTTATCTTTTTCCTTATATTCCTCCCAAACATGTCGTGTCACTACTTTTACTTTATTTTTTGAACGTGTGCATTGGGGTAAAAATGGACAGCTTTCACATCTTCTCAAATCAGATTTGTATTATCTATAACCCTTACGGGTTGTTGTCTTGTAGGTAATTCTTGGTTATTAGGGCAAATATAAAGACCCCGTTCTTTGTCATATGTAAATTTCCATTTAGGGAATCGGACGGACGGCCGTTACCATTACTATAAAAGGGATGTACCTTTTCAAGAAGAAATGAGAAGTCTACATATTTATCAATTAAACGAAGAAGGTGATCATCCGGAACTAATTCATCAATAGATACAGATTCATATTCACTCTGGCTAGACTCTTTTGGCTTAAATTCACCACTTATTTTATATAAATTATTGGTTGAGCTGCTTGTCTTACTAATAACACCTGTTGATTTGCGCGGAAGGCACGAAGACTCCTGCGGGAGTACGGGGCAGTGGGAGACCCCACAGGCGCTAGCGCCGAGGAGGCTCCCGGGCACGCCCGCGGAAAGCGAAGTGCCTGGAGCGCAAATCAACAGACATATCGAATAGTCTATTTATTAATAATATTATATTAAATTAACGCGGTGAACTATTAAAGAAAATAAAAGAAATAAAAGCTGTGCAGAGCGCACAGCTTTTAATCTTTTGTTACTCTTGCATGATTTTTTTGAGCAGGTCTTCATCAAAGCTTTCACCGCGAAGCATAGCAATTTCATGCTTATAAGGAGCTTTTTTATTGTTTTTATCTTCCCCAACAAACGGGGTTTCTAAGATCTTAGGTACATCCTTTAGTTGTGGATGATGAACGATATAATTTAAAGCTTTAAAACCGATATGGCCGAAGCCGATATTTTCATGGCGGTCTTTTCTTGCACCGTTTGGATTTTTACTGTCATTAATATGAAGCACCTTTAGCCGATCAACACCAACAATTTTGTCGAATTCATTTAAAACTCCATCAAAATCCTCAACAATATTATAGCCGGCATCATGGGTATGGCACGTATCAAAGCAAACGGAAAGCTTATCGTTATGATGGACCCCATTGATAATCATTGCTAGTTCCTCAAATGATCTGCCACACTCTGATCCTTTTCCGGCCATGGTTTCCAATGCAATTTGAACATTTTCTTTTCCTGTTAAAACTTCGTTTAACCCTTCAATTATTTTCATAACTCCCGCCTCTGTTCCAGCACCGACATGTGCACCTGGGTGAAGGACAATTTGCCGGGCTCCGAGGGCTTCTGTCCGCTCAATTTCCGAGCGCAGGAACCGGACCCCAAGTTCAAAAGTATCGGGATTGGTTGTATTGCCAATATTGATGATATAGGGAGCATGCACGACGATTTCCGATATGCCATTTTCCTCCATATGTCTTCTTCCCGCATCAATATTCAAGTCTTCAATTTTCTTTCTTCTTGTATTCTGCGGTGCACCAGTATAAATCATAAAGGTATTGGCGCCATATGATACGGCTTCCTCGCTTGCAGCAAGCAGCATCCCTTTTCCGCTCATTGAAACGTGAGAACCTATTTTTAGCATTGCATTTCCTCTCCATCCCTTATTTCTTTTTATTTAATCTCCGCTGACGTTTTTTGATTTTGTCCATTTCCGCTTGCATTTTCTTTTTATATCCCGGTTTCACTTGTTTTGGTTTTTTTACGACTGATTTTGCCAATTTATCAGTCTCATCTTCCTGTTTCACTCGGTTTTTGCGGCGATTGCGATTTTCTAATTCAATAAACTCGCCGTTTTTCAAGTCCACATTCTTGAATTGTATCCCCATTTTTTCAAGGTGGTTTAGTGCATCCTCATCTGACAAAGTATAAATTGTCAGGGCCATTCCGGTATTTCCAGCCCGCGCCGTTCTACCGACCCGATGAATATAAAAATCCAAATCACTTGGCAGTTCATAGTTAATCACATGACTTACACCTTCAATATCAATACCTCTTGAAGCCAGATCGGTAGCAACAATATATTGATACTCTAAGTCCTGGATTTGCTTCATCATCTTTTTCCGTTCCCGAGGACTTAAGTCGCCATGGACGCGCCCCACTTTCAAGCCCTTCTGATTCAAAAACTGTGCTACTTCCTCTGCCATTTTCTTTGTGTTTGTAAATACAATCGCTAGATACGGGTTGTAGGCTAGTAATGCTTCATGGACAAGCTCTTTTTTATCACGGTGTCTTGATGGTAATAAATAATGAACTAAATTTTCCGCTGTTTTTCTTTTTGGTTCAATTTGAATGAGTTTTGGATTCTCCATATATTTCTTTAAGAATGGCTTTAACTTTTCCGGAATGGTTGCTGAAAAAACAAGCATTTGCAGTCCTTCAGGCATTCTTGCAGCAACGCGGTCTACATCCTCAATAAAGCCCATATCAAGCATCATATCCGCTTCATCCACAACAAGCGTCTTGGCAGTATGAATAAAAAGCGCCTGTTCATTAACAAGATCATGTATCCGCCCTGGCGTGCCGACAACGATATGAGGCTGCACCTTTAATTTTTCAATAGTCCGCTGTTTGTCTGTTCCACCGATATACATTTTTGTTATAATCCTTTGAGTTGAATCTCCGTGTTCGGTGACTTTCAGGATTTGCTGATAAATTTGCGAAGCCAACTCCCTTGTCGGAGCGGTAATAACGGCCTGGACCTGCTGACGCTCCGGCTCTATCTTTTCAATAATTGGAAGTGCAAAGGCAAGGGTTTTACCTGTTCCAGTCTGGGATTGCCCAATCGCACTCTCCCCTTTTATAACCACAGGAATCATCCGTTCCTGTATTTCCGTTGGTTCAAAAAATCCTTTATTTTTTAATGCCTCCAAAATAAACGGCTGGAAGTTAAATCGTTCAAATTTATTTTCTGTCATTCAAGTACTCCTTACCTATTTCTAAAAAGCCCATTTATCTTTGCGGCTTTTAAAATAATGTCCTATGTAATTATAGTATTGTTCATGTTAAATCGCCAGTTATTATCATCTTTTACCACTCTCATGCTTTTAAAACAAAAATTCATCCTTTCTCTATGCCATTTACCTAAACAAATTTGGGTTAATGGCATATTGTAAACCAAGGGGTTAAAAGTGAATCTGGCGTACTTTATTAGGTGAACAGCATTTCAAATAATCACGAGTGCTTCAGCCTAGTTACGCGTAAACGAAGAGAGGAGGCTGACATATATGCAGCCAAGACCAATGTTCCCTCTCCAAGGAGGAATGAGGCCGCCTGGACCTGGCATGTTTGGAGGAGGATCTCCAATGATGAGGCCCGGAGCTGGCATGTTTGGCGGCGGAAGACCGATGATGGGCGGGTCAGGACCCGGGTTGTTTAGCGGTGGCGGCAGGCCAATGATGGGTCAGATGGGCCAGGGAGGAAACCCATTTGGCAGCATGATGGGCGGGCAGCAAATGGGCAGAGGCGGCGGGTTGTTATCCAGGTTATTAGGCAGAGGAAATCAGATGGGCGGCATGGGAAGAATGATGGGTGGCCCTGGTGGTATGATGGGAGCCGCCGGAAGGGCTGCAGGAGGCGGCGGTGGTTTGCTTCAATCCTTGTCCAACCCGGGTGGAATAATGAACATGCTTAATAATACCCAACAGTTAATCAGAACGGCGCAAACTGTTGCACCGATGATTCAGCAGTACGGTCCATTAGTAAGAAGTATTCCAGGATTATGGAAATTATATCGAGGCCTAAAGAACTCAGATGACTCAGAAACAAAACAGGAATCAAGTTCAAAAAAAGCAGTCTCGCTGGAAGAATCTTCTGACATAGAAGGAACAACTAAAGGTAAATCTACTAGGAAATCTCCTCCACGGACTTCAACAAGGAGAACAAACCTGCCAAGAAACACAACCGGCCATGAACCAAAGCGGCAAAGGGGCACTTCCGTCCCAAAATTATATATTTAAATGAAAGAATGCTGCGGGCCCTCTCCAGCATTCTTTCATTTTTACATAAACATTTGTCCACAGGAAAAATGTATCTTTGTATTATTTCTATTAGTTTTATATAATAAACACATAGACTATTAAAATAGTGCCTTTTAGGAGGATACAATAAATGCAAATTATTAAAATTTCACCGCGCGGTTATTGCTATGGTGTAGTCGATGCTATGGTCATTGCCAGGAATGCGGCTTTGGATAAGAATTTGCCCCGTCCAATTTATATATTGGGGATGATCGTCCATAATAAACACGTCACCGACGCTTTCGAGGAGGAAGGAATTATTACCCTTGATGGTAAAAACCGAATGGATATTCTTGATAAAGTAGATAAAGGGACTGTCATTTTTACCGCTCACGGAATTTCTCCCGAGGTTAGAGAGCTGGCTAAAAAGAAAGGGCTTGTCGCCATTGATGCCACCTGTCCCGATGTAACAAGGACACATGACTTGATTCAAGAAAAAGCACAGCAGGGATATCAAACCATCTACATTGGCAAAAAAGGACATCCAGAACCGGAAGGCGCCCTTGGTGTCGCACCTGGTATGGTTCATTTAGTCGAAACACCGGACGATGTCGATGCCTTGGACCTCGATTATGATAAATTGATTGTCACTAACCAAACGACGATGAGTCAATGGGATGTGGCCGATACGATGAAAAAGGTTCAGGAAAAATTTCCGCATGTGGAAGTTTACAATGAAATTTGTCACGCAACCCAAATTCGCCAGGAAGCCGTCGCTGAGCAAGCAAATCAAGCGGATGTCACCATTGTTGTTGGTGATCCAAAAAGCAATAACTCCAATCGTTTGGCACAGGTTTCACAGGAAATTGCCGGAACAAAAGCTTATCGGATTGCTGATATCACTGAACTTGACATCGATTGGATTAAGGATGCCAAAACAGTGGCGGTGACTGCAGGGGCATCTACCCCAACACCAATTACGAAGGAAGTAATTAGCTTCCTTGAACAATTTGATCCAAATAACGAAGCAACGTGGGAACGCAGAAAAAATGTTCCATTAAGCAAAATCCTTCCAAAAGTTAAAAAAAGTTAAAAAACCGGTCTGCTGACCGGTTTTTTATATAAATTTAAACGGATTGGTATCTTCTTCTGAAGGGAAGATTTCCACTTCGTATCCTTCATTCTTGCACATTTGCTGCAGTGTTTTTGTCAAACCTTTTTTCATGACCTTTTCTACGTTATGGCCTGGGTCAATGATGTTTAAGCCCTGCATCATCGCGTCATGCGCAGTATGATAATAAATGTCTCCGGTTACATATACATCCGCACCTTTGAATTTGGCTTGAGAGAAATACTTATTACCATCACCGCCTAACACCGCGACTTTAGAAACCTTATCATTTAAATCCCCCACGACACGAACTCGTTCGACTTCGAGAGCGGATTTCACTTTCACCGCAAACTCACCTAATGTCATTTCTGGAACTTTTCCTATCCGTCCAAGTCCAAGTACCTCTCCCTTATTATCAAGTGGGTAAAGGTCATAGGCAACCTCTTCATATGGATGAACCTTGATCATGGCACTTACTGCCTTTTTAACTAGAGCCTCGGGAACGATGGTCTCAATTCGCACCTCTTCTACAGCTTCAAGCTGACCCGTTTTCCCGATATATGGGTGTGTATCAGCTCCAGGCATAAATCGGCCGGTGCCACTACCTGAGAAGGAACAGTGGCTGTAATTGCCGATGAAACCGGCCCCTGCGCGTCCCAATGCTTCCCTGACTATATCACCATGGCTTTCCGGCACAAACACAACCAGCTTTTTAAGCTTTGTATCAAACGTTGGCACCAATACTTCGGCAGCCTCCAAACCCAAGGCTTCAGCCAGCCAATCATTGACACCACCCTTGGCCACATCCAGGTTTGTATGAGCGGCATATACGGCAATATCATGTTTGATCAATTTTTCAATCATCCGCCCTGGGACTGTATCTGTCATAATATTTTTTAACGGGCGAAAAATCGGCGGATGGTGGGCAATAATTAACCCCACATTTTTCTCGGTAGCCTCATCAATCACGTTTTCCAGGACATCAAGGGCAATCATTACTCTTTCCACCTTTTTATTTAAGCGGCCGATTTGCAGGCCAATCTTATCCCCTTCCATCGCCAAGTTCTTGGGCGAAAATTTCTCGAACAGCCCAATAATTTCGTGCCCATTAGGAATTTTCATTTGATAGAGCCTCCTCTGCCAATTTTATTTTCATGATTTGCTCCTGCTTTTTTTCAATTGTTTCAGGAGTCTGTGCTGCTTTTCCAAGCTGCTCGATAATTCTCTGCCAATTGTTTATTTCTGTGCGCCACTTTTTCTTAAAAACAGCAGATTTATTTTTGATGAGGAAAGGTCCCAATAACAAATTCATTGATAATTTGTCGCCATACGGCTTGTATGGGTCACCCTTCTCTGCTACCAGCACCTCGTAAATTTTTCCATCCTCTTCAAGGATTTCCTCTGCAATAAGTTCCCAGCCATTATCGAGAAACCACTTTCGGATTGAAATTGCCCCCAGATTCGGCTGCAATACAAGACGCTTCACACAGCCAAGCTTTTCTTTGCCATTTTCTAAAATACTGGCTATTAATGCCCCGCCCATCCCGGCGATTGTAATGCAATCCACTTCTCCTGCCTCAATAACCTCAAGTCCATCCCCCATTCTGACAGAAATTTGTTCTGATAAACCTTCTGATAAAACATTTTTCTCTGCCGATTGAAACGGTCCTAATGCAACTTCACCTGCAATTGCATATGGGATTCCTAAATTTTTAACTAAAAAACATGGTAGGTAAGCATGGTCTGAGCCAATATCCGCTAACTTTGCGTCCTTCGGAACATATTTGGCGACCGTTTCCAAGCGCATCGATAATTTGTCTGTATTCAAGAATTCACACCACTCTTTAAAATATGTATGTCTTAATAATATAAAAGGTCCTTTGCAGATGCAAAAGGACCTCGAAGTATAACTTTTAACAGCAACGAAGATTACTTTAATTTTGAAATAAAATCAGCCATAGCATCAACTTGAGCTGGTTGTAACTGTGCCTGTGCAGGCATATTCCCTTTACCCTTGGTTATAACTTCTGCAACCTGGTCTTTGGAAAGTCCGGTACCTTTTAATGTTGGACCTACAACCCCTTGATACTGATCGCCATGACAGGCAATACAATTTTGTTTATAGATGTCCTCCGGCTTTGTTGCGGCCACTTCAGTTTTCTCATTCCCGCCGCCTTCACCATTTTCCTTGGCAAGTTCTTTCGCATCTCCAAGGCCTTTGAACGACAGAATAAACATCAGTGCAATTCCAAATACCATGATGAGAATGTAAGGAATAACTGGATTTCGTTTCATGATATAACCTCCCTTATGTACGTATAACAATTAAATAAATAATCGGCTACAAACAACTACTATTTTACTTTAAAATGTTCAGAAGGGAAAGACCTAAACTTATTTTATCACTATAATCTTAATAAATGTAAACTTGCCGACTGGCGAGTCCGTTAGGAAGAAGACAGAGGCTAGTTGAATTTATACATTCTTATTAGCGAAAAAAGAAAGTAAAACAAAAGAGGCTGCCCAAATTTTGTCCAGCCTCTTGTTAGCGTTCCCAATTTATTTATTAACAACCAATCAATCTTGAAATCACCATTCTTTGAACTTCTGAAGTTCCTTCACCGATTTCAAGCAGCTTGGCATCACGCATCATCCGTTCCACCTGATATTCCCTCATGTAGCCGTAACCCCCATGAATTTGCACAGCCTGACTAGTCACTTCCATACATATTTCTGAAGCATACAGCTTGCACATTGCTGCCTCCTTTGAGAACACTCTGCCCTTATCCTTCAGCCATGCGGCTTTATAGACCATATTCCTGGCCAGTTCAATTTTAAGTGCCATATCGGCTAATTTAAATTGAATAGCTTGGAAAGATGATATCGATTTACCAAACTGTTTCCGCTCTTTCGCATAGGCAAGCGCCTTTTCATATGCCCCCTGGGCAATTCCTACAGCCATTGCGCCAATTCCAATCCTTCCACCATCAAGGGTAACTAGAAATTGCTTAAAGCCCTCTCCTCGCTTACCCAGCAGGTTTTCCACGGGTACCCTTACATCTTCCAACACTAGCTCAGTAGTATTGGATGAGTTCAGCCCCATTTTTTCATAGTTATCAATTACCGAAAATCCGGAAATATCGGTCGGAACAATAATTGCACTTATTTCCTTTTTACCGTCCTGTTCGCTAGTAATCGCTGTTAGGGCCACATGCTTGGCAAAGCTTGCATTGGTGATAAAACATTTATTGCCATTGATGACATACTCACCGTTTACCTCCCTGGCAGCTGTCTGTGTACCGCCAGCATCCGAGCCGGCATTTGGTTCCGTTAATCCAAAAGCGCCCAATGACTCACCGGTACAAATGGGTGTAAGGTATTTTTGCTTCTGTTCTTCCGTTCCAAACAAATTAAGCGGGGCACCGCCCAACGAAATATGTGCAGAATATGTAATTCCAGTAGAGCCGCAAACTCTGCTTAACTCTTCTACAACAATTGCAAAACTGATCGTATCAGCCCCGCCTCCGCCATATTGTTCAGGAAATGGCAGCCCCATCATACCCATATCTGCTAATTTTTTAAAAATCTCCACAGGAAATCGTTTGGTCCGGTCACGTTCGACTGCTCCCGGAGCCACTTCCTCTTCGGCAAATTGGCGAACAGTTCGTTTAATCATTTCCTGTTCAGAGGTTAAATCAAAATTCATGTCCATCCCCCCGTGAACTATTTTTGTATACGCTTTCTTTATTATTATACGTGGGGCGATTGATATTTCTCAACATTAAATAACTTATAAATATTTTTTATTATCTGAAAATAACGATTATCAGATGTCCACTCTTCAGCTTTCCCTTTATCACCACCAATATAGTAGAAAGAAGGTAAATTCGCCTTTTCTTAGAAAAATAAAACAAGAGTGAGTCACCAATTATTTCTCCTAGGCGTATTTGCAAAATGAGAGACAATTCAGTAAAATATATAACAACAAGAGAAAATGCTTACATTTCCAATAACACTAGCGAGAAACAAAAAAAAAGTTTACTCCGGTGAGAAGTAAACTAGATTTTATCCGTATCCTTATTCTAAGAAATCTTTTAGACGTTTGCTGCGGCTTGGGTGGCGCAGCTTCCGCAATGCTTTTGCTTCGATTTGACGAATTCGTTCGCGCGTTACCCCGAAGACTTTTCCAACCTCTTCAAGGGTGCGGGTCCGGCCATCATCGAGGCCAAAACGGAGCCTAAGTACATTTTCTTCCCTGTCAGTTAATGTATCCAGAACATCCTCAAGCTGCTCCTTTAGAAGTTCATAGGCAGCATGCTCGGAAGGGGATGTCGCATCCTGGTCCTCGATAAAATCACCAAGATGTGAATCATCTTCTTCACCAATTGGTGTTTCCAAAGAAACAGGCTCTTGCGCGATTTTTAGAATTTCTCTAACCTTATCCGGGGTTAAATCCATATCTTCGGCAATTTCCTCGGGAGTTGGTTCGCGGCCAAGATCCTGCAGTAATTGACGCTGAACACGAATCAGCTTATTAATCGTTTCAACCATATGGACTGGAATCCGAATCGTTCTGGCCTGGTCTGCAATCGCACGAGTAATGGCCTGTCGAATCCACCAAGTCGCATACGTACTAAATTTAAAGCCTTTTCGATAGTCAAACTTTTCGACTGCTTTAATTAGACCCATATTCCCTTCTTGAATGAGGTCCAAAAATAGCATTCCCCGGCCAACATACCGCTTGGCAATGCTGACTACGAGACGAAGGTTAGCTTCGGCAAGCCTGCGTTTTGCCTCTTCATCACCTTGTTCGATCCGATGAGCCAGGTTAATTTCCTCTTCAGCAGAAAGCAAGTCCACACGGCCAATTTCTTTCAAATACATCCGTACCGGGTCATTAATCTTTACCCCTGGAGGAACACTAAGATCATTTAAATCGAATTCTTCATCATCGTCTTTTGATAGCTGTTTAATGCTCGGATCATCTTCCTCGTCATCACTATCACCGACAAGTTCAATTCCCTGGTCGCCAAGAAATTCGTAAAATTCATCCATTTGTTCAGATTCCAACTCAAAATTGGCCATCTTCTCGGCAATATCATCATAGGCAAGAACCCCGACCTTTTTGCCCATTTCCGTAATTTGATCTTTTACCTGTTCCAAAGTCAGTTCATTTTCAACCTCATTTGCGCGTGCTGATTTTTCAGCTGCCATATGGAGGCCCTCCTTCCAAAATCAAAGACACTACACTGAATTTATCGTCTTGCGTAATAAGTTTATTTCAGCCAACAAAGTAACGGCTTTGGTAAGGTCACTTTGCCGTTCAGCTTCCTTTAATTCCATTTCTTTTTCTTTTATTTTTAACAACTTTTTATGATTCAACACCTGTTTGATATAATCAGTTAATTCCTGATCAGATAATTCATCGTTTATGGACATCATTTCGATGTTGGCAACCATTCTTCTAAGATTTTCATCTTGAATATAGGATAAAAATGCACTTGAGTCAGGATGTTCATGTTCCTCGTAAAATGCCAATAGATACGTTATGATAGCCTGATGTTCATCAACATTAAACGTGTCGCCAGCCAATTTTTCCTGCACCTTATAAGCAGTGTCACGATCTTTTAACATGTGAGCAATTAAACATCTTTCTGCAGTATAATGGGCGGGTTTTAATTGATTGACTTGTTTTTGTACAACGATTGGCTTACGCTCTGTTTCGATTTTACCAGTTGCCTTCTTTTTATCAGCGAAATAAATCTGTCTTTCCTGCTGTTTTAAGGAATCCAATGATAAGGAAAACTCCGCCGCTAGCTGCCGCAAATAATGGTCCTTTTCTACAGCTTTGGATAGTTGGCTAATTTCTTTTATTATTGTTTCGATATAAGAAAGCCTATCTCCTTCATTTTGCAGATTTTTTCCTCGCCTAAAGTAAAGAAATTTGAACGCCATCCAGGTTAAACTGGCGCCAATGACCTCACTGCGAAATTTCTCCGGACCATTTGCCTTAATGTACTCATCCGGGTCCATGCCATCCGGCATTACTGCCACTTTTATTTGAAAACCCGCTTCGTTCAGAAGATTCCCAGCCCTGTAGGCCGCTTGGATCCCGGCTTTATCGGAGTCATAGCAGATTGTCATGGCTTGGATACTTTGGCGCAAAAGTGTAATATGGTCATCAGTCAAGGCTGTTCCCATTGTGGCTATGCCATTTTCAATCCCAGCCCGATCAGCTGCAATACAGTCGGCAAACCCCTCAAATAACACAGCATGCTGCAATTTTTTCATATTAGGTTTGGCCAGGTGATAATTATATAAAATTTTACTTTTATTAAAGATTACTGTTTCGGGACTGTTTAAATATTTGGGCTCATCGGCCCCAAGTGTTCTCCCTGAAAAAGCAATCGTATTGCCATTCTTATCAAAAATTGGAAACATAATTCGATCGCGAAACCGATCAAAATAAGTCCCATCCCGCTCACGTTTAATAATGAGACCGGCCTTCTCCATCCATTCGGAGGGAAAGTTACGTTTGGCAAGAAACTTCACAACAAAATCCCATGAGTTTAAAGAATAACCAATTTGAAATTTATCAATCGACTCTTGGGTGAAGCCTCTCGCCAGCAAGTATTCCAATGCATGCTGACCTTCTTTTGTATTTACCAATAAATGATGGTAAAATTTACGTAATAGTTCATGTGCTTCGAAAATTGACTGCACGTCTTTGGAAACCTTTGTTTCTTTCGGGGCTGATGTTAGGTTTATATCAAGCTCTATATTGGCCTTACTAGCCAACTTTATTGCAGCTTCCTGAAATGTTAGTCCTTCAAGCTCCATTAGAAATGAAAAAGCATTTCCGCCGGCTCCACATCCGAAGCAATGAAAAATTTGTTTATCAGGTGATACAGAAAAAGATGGGGTGCTTTCCCCGTGGAAGGGACATAAACCGAAGTAGTTTCGCCCCTGCTTTTTCAATTGAACATAGTCACTAATGACTTCGACTATATCAACGGCCTGACGAATTTGTTCAATTTTTTCTTCGGCAATCCGTTCTGCCCTCATGGAAAAACAACTCCATTTATTGGCTAATAATAGTATTCTGCAGAAAATCGTTAAATTCCTGCAAATTTCGACAAAATCTTAGTGAATTCCTCAAATAAAAATTCCTTTGGAGAGATCACTTGAACCTCCTTAGGAAGTAAAGTTGATGCAAGGCCAATATCTTGGGTAACAACGATATCTCCTCGCTTGGCATGATTCATGATGTATAAATTTCGCAGCTTCCTTACCGGAATCAACATATTTCCAAGTTGCGTATGTATCTTTCACGTTTGAATGATGATTATAGGAAGCGACGCAAATAACTTGAAGTTACTGTTAAAGCAATTTCGACAATCTCCGCTTTTACTGGACATGAATCAGCATCGACATATATTGTCGGAATTCCGCTTATATCTGTACTAATTCTACATCACTCCACATATTCCTTCTTTTCTAATTAATTTTAATCATAAATCTCAGGAAGCTTGGCTCAAAAGGAAAAAAGGATTTATGTCGAATATTTTTTTAGGTCTCCCCTTGACATCTCACAATAAATAGTTTATTCGTTCACATGCAACTCTAAACCTAAAAAGTATTATTTTTATCACAATTTTTTATTATAGTACATTCATTATCATTTTGCCATAATTATTTCTTCGTATTTTGTTACTTTTTATTTATGAAAAAACACATAATCGTTGGATTATGTGTTAAGGTCTCCCTTTTTGAATATAATTTAAAATAACATTCGCAGTTTCTTCCACAGCCTTATTGGTGACATCAATAACCGGGCAATTTATTTTCGAAACAACCTGTTCAAAAAAGTTGAGTTCCTCTTTTATTCGGTCTATTTTTGCATAGCTTGCCTGGTCATTCAGTCCAAGAGAAATCAAACGCTCCCGTCTAATATTATTTAGCTTTTCCGGACTAATTTTTAATCCGAAGCATTTTTCCTTCGGTACACTGAAAAGCTCCTCTGGCGGTTCAACTTCCGGAACTAGCGGGACATTGGCAACTTTCAGGCGTTTATGGGCAAGATATTGGGAAAGGGGTGTTTTTGACGTCCTTGACACACCAATTAAAATAATATCCGCTTTCAAGATTCCGCGTGGATCACGTCCATCATCATATTTAACGGCAAATTCAATTGCCTCTACTTTTTTAAAATAATCCTCATCAAGCTTTCTGACCAAGCCCGGCTCAAATAATGGTGTTTTCCTGCTAAATTGTTGGATTTCATCCATTATCGGACCAATTAAATCTACGGAGGGGATGCCCTCCTGACCAGCACGTTCTTTCATATATGTACGCATTTCCGGTTTTACCAGCGTATAAGCCACCATAGCTTTATCGAGTGAAACAAGCGATAAAACCTCATCGATATCCTCTTTATCTTCAACATAAGGAAACCTTTTCAAGGTCATTCCAGAGCCATTAAATTGGCTCATTGCTGCTTTAGTTACCAATTCCGCGGTTTCTCCTACAGAATCGGATACAACGTAAATGATTGGCGAATTCATTCTCCCTCACCATCTCCTTCTCAACGTTCATGTTCTATTCTTCACTCAAGGCTACAAATGCTTTTGCGATATTTGTTTTCGTAATTCTTCCAATGACTTCGAACCCTTTTTCTGCTTTTCGCACTACCGGTAGGGCATCGATTTGTTTCTCAATTAGTTTTTTTGCAATATCAATCAATAAATCTTCCCGCTCACACATCGTAATATTCGGCATTCTAGTCATAATAATGTGGACTGGAATAGTTGTCAGTTCCTGTTTTCCAATACTTGCCCTCAGCAAATCCTTCCTAGATAAAACCCCGACTAAAACAGAATTTTGGTCCACAACAAATAAGGTTCCCACATCTTCTAGAAACATCGTACAAATAGCATCGTACACTGAAACATTTTCGTTTACTACCACGGGAATAGATTGATAATCCTTCACATATATTTTTTGGAGATTTTCTGTCAGCAGCTGCGTTCCGGATTTTCCCGTATAAAAATAACCCACACGTGGTCTGGCATCAAGAAACCCTGCCATCGTCAAAATGGCTAGATCTGGTCTCAAGGTTGCCCTAGTCAAGTTCAATTGGTCGGCAATCTGCTCCCCGGTAATCGGCCCTTGTTCCTTGACAATATGTAATATTTGCTCCTGCCGTTTGTTTAGTTCTATTGTCCTCACCACCCTTTCAGCGTGCAAAAGGCTATACTTTTTATAAATATTATAACTTAATTAATGATAATTTGAAATCTATTAGTAAAGGTGCGGAGTTCACCGCACCTTTCTTTTAAAACGAAATCTTTTCTTGTAAAAAGCTAACTAAATTGGCAATTGGAACTCGGGTTTGTTCCATTGTATCGCGGTCTCGTACAGTGACCATGTGGTCCTCTTTTGAGTCGAAATCATACGTAATACAGAATGGTGTACCGATTTCATCATGGCGGCGATAACGTTTGCCGATGGAGCCAGCCTCATCATAATCGATATTAAAATGCTTGGCTAAAGCAGCAAACACTTCTCTAGCCTCATCCCCAAGCTTTTTAGACAGTGGCAGTACCGCTGCTTTAAAGGGAGCGAGTGCCGGGTGGAAATGCAGAACGGTCCTTGATGAGCCGTCTTCAAGCTGCTCTTCGTCATAGGCATCAATTAGAAATGCCAATGTTACCCGATCCGCACCTAATGACGGCTCGATGCAATACGGAACATATCTTTCGTTACTTTCCGGGTCAATATAATTGAAGTCCTCACCGGAAAACTGCATATGCTGCTTCAAATCATAGTCAGTCCTGGAAGCAACGCCCCATAATTCGCCCCAGCCGAACGGAAATTTATATTCAAAATCGGTTGTCGCATTGCTGTAGTGGGAAAGCTCATCTTCAGAGTGGTCGCGGAGCCGAAGATTTTCCTTGGTCAATCCCAAAGAATGCAGCCACTCCTCGGCAAAACTTTTCCAATAGTCAAACCATTTTAATTCTTCCCCTGGTTTGCAGAAGAATTCCAACTCCATTTGTTCGAACTCCCTTGTTCTGAAGGTAAAGTTACCCGGTGTAATTTCATTCCGGAAGCTCTTGCCGATTTGCGCAATGCCAAATGGAAGCTTCTTACGCATTGTCCGCTGAACATTTTTAAAATTAACGAAAATTCCCTGTGCCGTTTCCGGACGGAGGAATATTTCATTGGTGCTCGTTTCCGTTACACCCTGAAAGGTTTTAAACATTAAGTTAAACTGGCGGATGCCAGTAAAATCATGGCTGCCGCAATCCGGACAAGCGATATTATGTTCTTTAATCAGATCCTCCATCTTTTCGAACGGAAGGCCGTCAACCACCATTTCAATGCCTTTTTCATCAAGAGCATTTTCGATCAGCTTATCAGCCCTATGGCGCGCTTTACAGTTTTTGCAATCAATCATCGGATCGTTGAAATTTCCAATATGACCTGATGCTTCCCAAGTCCTTGGATTCATGAGGATAGCGGCATCCAAGCCTACATTATAAGGGGACTCTTGGACAAATTTTCTCCACCAGGCAGCCTTAACATTGTTCTTAAATTCTACTCCCAATGGGCCGTAATCCCATGTATTTGCAAGACCCCCGTAAATTTCCGAGCCTGGGAAAATAAAGCCCCGATGTTTGGCATGTGAAACAATTTGCTCCATTGATACATTCATAGCAATAACTCCTTTGTTTTTTCTGATTAAATATAAAAAACTCCCGACCCTATGCTTAAAGCTTAAGCATAGGGACGAGAGTTACCCGCGGTTCCACCCTATTTGCTGCAAAAAAGCAGCCACCTTCAATTAAACAGAATTGCTCAGGAACGCCTTCCATTAGCCCCCTACACCCTAGCTCGCACCATCCTAGGTTCGCTTCTGCAGAAGAATCCAAGTACTACTTTCCGTCACAGCAATTATTAATTTTAAAGTTAATATTAACCAAATCTGACTGCCTTGTCAATAAACTGTTATAAAAGATTACGAAATTGGGCCATCGAATCCAAAAATTTCTTAGATTTAAGATGAAGGCCTGAATATTCCTCATAATAGGCCGAAATTATTTTTTTCAATTCTGCTTTTGTTTCCTCTTTCACCGAAATATTTCCCAAACGAGATAAATCGAAGTAATAGAATAAACGTAATAATTTCACAGATGCTGGTGATAATTTAAAATGGTATGGGTCTTGTTCGAGACATCGGTGACAAATTAACCCGCCTTCACGTATAGAAAAAGAAAAATGCCCGTCTGTTTGGCCGCAAACGGAACATTGATTCAGTGTCGGATACAGGCCGAGCACATTTAACATTTTCATTTCATAAATATGAGTCAGTATATCAGGGTCGTATCCCTCATTCATATAATGCAGTGTTTGATAGAGCAGTTCAAAATGATATGGGTTAGGTTTCTTTTCATCTGTGCACTTGTCGGTCAATTCAACTATATAACTGGCATACCCAGTTAGAAATATATCCTCACCGATTGCCCGCATTGAGGTGATTAAATCCCCTTGCTGCATGCCTCCTAGTCCGGCACCCTTTTGAATGAGAAAAAAGCCGTGGTTAAATAGCTGGGTAATCGAGGAAAGACGGCTGTTAGGCTTTTTTGCCCCTCTGGCCATCACGCCAATCTTCCCCCATTCTCGAGTATATAGTGTCACAATCTTATTGGTTTCACCATAATCAGTCGTTCTAATAACGATACCTTCACATTTCTGAAGCATGACTGTCACCATCCAGGGACGTTCGACTTGCCTATGAAATCGGAAAATCAATTTGTGCTAGCTCTTCATTCAAATTACCGGGTATTTCTTGGTTTTCCTTCTCCAACTCTTTAAAGAGGAGATATGTGTCAATATTACCTGTTTGGCTAAATATTTTCCACGTAAAATCCAACATGAAAACCCCTACCTTTCGATATTTAGACTAGCGTTTCTGCATTTCCAACCTTACATTTATCATAGCCTGCCAACGAAATAATCATGAGACGTAAAATTTGTTAATAATGACTGCGCATATTTTAAAAAGTGATTTAATAGTTTTATTAGAGTATAACGTTAATACTCATCATCATTGAATCCATATTCTCTGAGCTGGGACATTCGATTGCGCCAATCTTTTTGCACCTTTACCCATAACTCAAGGAAAACTTTGGAACCAAGGAGATTTTCAATATCGACACGGGCTCGCTTGCCAATTTCTTTTAACATACTCCCCTGTTTGCCAATAATAATCCCTTTTTGTGAATCTCGCTCGACAATAATCGTGGCCATCACATGAATAATGTCCTTGTTCCCTTGACGTTCCATCTTATCAAGAACAACAGCCAAGGAATGGGGAATTTCTTCTCTTGTCAGATGCAATGCCTTTTCCCTGATCAATTCTGTAATAATAAACCTTTCAGGGTGATCGGTTACTTGGTCGGCTGGATAATACTGTGGTCCCTCCGGTAAAACCACCTTAATTTGCTCTAGCAGCCGCTCTACGTTGTTGCCTTCCAATGCGGAAATCGGAACTACCTGTTGAAAAGCGTACTTTTCTTTATACGATTCGATTATAGGCAGTAATTCATCTGGGTGAATCCGGTCAATCTTATTGATTACAAGAAAAACTGGTGTGCTAATTGATTGGAATTTTTCAAGAATAAATTCCTCGCCGCGCCCAAAGCCTTCCTCGGCATTAACCATAAATAAAATCAAATCGACTTCTTTTAGTGTATTTTGTGCGACCTTCATCATAAAGTCGCCTAATCGATGCTTTGGTTTATGAATACCCGGTGTATCGATAAAAATCATTTGGGCATCATCTAGCGTTAAGACGCCTTGAATCTTGTTCCGTGTAGTTTGTGGTTTATCACTCATAATGGCAATTTTTTGGCCGATTACTCGATTCAGAAAAGTGGATTTGCCCACGTTTGGGCGGCCAATAATGGATATGAAGCCTGATTTATATACTTTGGATTCGTTTACATTATTTAACATGCAAATCCTCCGGCGAAAACGCGCCTGGCAGCAGGTCTTCCACTGTGATTTCCTGTATGTCGCCCTTCATATTTGTCAGGAACACTTTCATATCTCTTGGGCACAATTCTGATATCACCTGGCGACAGGCCCCACATGGAGAGCAAGGCCGATCTGTGTCGGCTACGACAGCCATCATTTGAATTTTCCGGTCACCTTCAGAGTACGCTTTAAATAGCGCCGTCCGTTCTGCGCAGTTACACATACTGTATGCGGCATTCTCAATATTACAGCCATGATATACTTTTCCATCTGTTGTCAGAAGCGCTGCTCCAACTCCAAACTTAGAATATGGAACATAAGCTTTTTCTCTTGCTTTTTTTGCTTCTTCAATCAGTTGTTCAACGTTCACTAGTCTTCTTCCTTTCCAGCAGATGACTGCTGTTCCTTTATTTTACCTCAATTTTGCCTGAAAATCATTATCTGAAACAAAAAATATACAAAATTTTAAATAATTTAAATATTCGTAAAAATAACCGGAATGTTGTTGAAAAAACTAGTTAAGTCATTTTAACTAATTCGTCCTGCCATTTCAAATCTGGTCATCTTTCTATCTTTTTATCCTCTATGTAGAAGCCTCAAGAAATATGGAGAAAAGATAACAATTCCAATTACCACCGATAAAATCGCATAGACGAAAACTGCTCCTGCAGCAACATCCTTTGCCTGTTTCGCCAACGGATGGAAATCAGGCGCTGCCAAATCGACCACCCGCTCAATGGCGGTATTTACCAATTCAAGGGCAAACATGCCACCAACTGCGAAGAGAATAAAAAGCCATTCGGTTGCAGTTATGGAAAAATAAAATGATATACCCACCACTAACACCGAACTGAGCAGGTGGAATCTCATATTTCTCTCCTGCTTGACAGCAGTAAAGATTCCTGTAATGGCATAGGAAAAGGAATGCCAAATCGGTTTTAATCTTTGCTTATCGACTGAGCCCATAATCATTCAAGATTTCCTTCTGTAAAGTAAACATTTCCTTTTCTTCTTCCTGAGTCATATGGTCATAACCCATTAGATGCAAAAAACCATGAAGTGCCAAAAAACCAAGTTCACGGTCAAATGTATGACCATATTCCTTTGCTTGCTCTTCCGCTTTAGGAACAGAGATAATAATATCTCCTAAAATCCTTGGCATATTACCGCCAACCATCTCTACCTCGCCTTCTCCAAGCTCCTCCATGGCAAAAGAGATGACGTCGGTCGGTGCATCCTTATCGCGGTATTCACGATTTATCTCTTGAATCCGATCATTGGTGACAAAAGTGATCGACACTTCACTGTGTTGTTCCACACTAAGTTTTCCAGCAGCAAAATTGATTAACCGCTCCACTTCAAGCATCTGCTGTTCAGTAATTAGATTTGTTTCGTCAAGGCTGTCAATAAGTAATGTCATGCTTGCTTCACCTTCTTAGTTAATTCGGGATATTCAATCCTGGAATGGAAGATTCCCTTTAATGTCTCACATAATGAATGGGTGACCATTTCAATTTCCTTCAATGTTAAATCACATTCATTTAATTGTCCGTCCTGCAGGCGATCAGTAACAATTTTTCTAACAAGTGACTCAATTGCCTCCGGAGTCGGATGGGAGAGGGAACGAACCGCAGCCTCAACACTATCAGCAATCCCAACGACTGCAGATTCCTTCGATTGTGCTTTCGGACCGGGATAACGGAAGTCTTCCTCCTTCGTATCCGGATCGTTTTGGATGGCCTTATGATAGAAAAATTTCAATAAAGTTGTTCCATGATGCTGTTCGGCAATCTCTATGATTTCCTTCGGCATATGGTGTTTTCTCAAAATGACCGAGCCATCGGTAACATGGGCAATTATAATACTGGCACTTTTATCAGGCGTCAAGCGATCATGCGGATTGTCTCGATGCATCTGGTTTTCGATAAAAAAGTTTGGACGGCGGGTTTTTCCAATATCATGATAGTAGCTGCCCACTCTTGCCAAAAGACCGTTAGCTCCAATTGCTTCACAGGCGGATTCTGAAAGATTAGCCACCATGACACTATGATGATAAGTACCCGGCGCTTCCATCAAAATTTTCCTCAACAGCGGGTGATTGGGACTGGATAGTTCAATCAGTCTCATCGTTGATAAAATGCCAAAGCTTGCTTCAAAGAGTGGCAATAGCCCCATTGCGAGCACCGCAGAAGCAATCCCGGAAACGAGTGCGGTCACAAAGTAATATCCATATTCTAGCCCAGAAAATTGTCCATTAGGCAAAAACATTAATGCCAATAGCGTCATTAGGTTGACAAACCCTGTAAAAAAACCGGCTTGTAATATATTGGTCCGTTGGTTTTGGCTGCTTAAAAACAGAATCGCCGCCAAACCGCTAAATAAAATATAAATTCCCTCTGAAAAATTTAATGTACCGGAAACACCCTCATTGAACATAATACTTCCACAGACAGCTATTATAATCGAAGTCAGGATCGCCAGTCTTTCATCAATTAAAATCTTAACTAAAATGCAAGCAAGTGCTGCAGGTACAAGGTAGCCAATCCCAGAAAAATTAAAGATTTGCAGCAAACTAATCAGCTTCATTATAAATATAGATAAAATAAAAATAAACCCAAACAGCAGCAAAAAGGTTTGCCGTTTTTCCGGCTGTGCCTTCAGTTGATAAAAGTAAAAGTAAATGGCAGAAAGAATGGTCACAATCAACATGGTTAATCCGACAAAAGGTTTGAAGGATTTTTCTGTTTTAAGCAAACCGACAAGCTGCAACTGATGATAAATTTCTTGGTTAATAAGCTCCCCTTCATCCACAATGACTTGTCCCTGAAGAATTTTCACTGGCTCGACACTTTCAGCCGTCTGTTGGCGAAGCTCTTCCGTTGCCGAAGGGTCATAAAATTCATTTTGGATCACCGCGTATCTACCCAGTTCAATGGCAGCAGCTTTCAAACTATCACTTAAAGTCGTAAATCTTAATTCCTCTTCGACTCTTTTTTTGGCATTTTCCACTTCGTCTGCGGGAATCCGCTTGGTCATAACATTGTTAATTGCTGTTACAGTCAAATCCTTGGCAATTGAAAGCTCTTCGTTGCCAGAAAGGACTAAACTTGAGAATACTTGGTCAGAAAGCTCCTTGGTTACTGTCGTTGTTAATTTCCCCTTAAGCATGGTGACCCTTTCCGCCGGGCTTGGTTCCACAGGCTTTGGGTCGTCCTCCGTCAATGCCTCTTGTTGTTTCTTTAATTGGTCTTTTACTTCATCATTTACTTCAGATGCCGCTTTGAAAATGGAGGTAATTAAGTCGACCCGATTCTGCGTATATTCATTTTTTAACGTATAGACAGGCTGTACTTGATCACGTGCTTCTTTTCGTTTTCTCTCGGTACTTTGTTTATCTTCCACTGTCGCTGGAGAGCGAATGGTTTTTTCAGCAATGGAAAACATGGTAACGTCTAGCTTTTCCGGCTTGACATTATTAAACATGGACACAAATAGGACTAACCCCAAAACAATAAAGAACAGTATACGAAAGAACGTAATATCAAGCAGTTTCCGTATCCGGATGAAGTACTGCTGTAGTATTTCCAAACTATATCCCTCCAACCATGGCTACTAAATTCCAAGGTTCAACAAAATATGTAGTATGCGATATGTCTACTTATGTAAAATGATAACAGTTTTTTCCCGAAGTTTCACCTTCAATTGAGAGAACCTGTTATTTTTAAGAAATGAAAAGAGGATAAACCCCAAATTAGGTTTATCCCAAAGCTGACATAATTCCTTAAATGTTTGGTTTCTTTTCGTATGCCTCGATAATTCGGCCAACGAGCGGATGGCGGACAACATCCGTTTGTTCCAGGAATACAAAGGATATACCTTGAACACCTTGTAAAATAGCTTCGGCCTCAACCAAGCCAGATTTTGCCCCCTTCGGCAAATCAATTTGCGTCCGGTCTCCGGTAATGACCATTTTAGAGCCTAAGCCAAGCCTTGTTAAAAACATTTTCATTTGCGCATGTGTAGTATTTTGAGCTTCATCCAAAATCACAAACGCATCGTCAAGAGTTCTGCCGCGCATATAAGCTAACGGAGCGATTTCAATGGTTCCACGCTCAATCAGCCTGCCGGTATGCTCTGCACCAAAAATATCATGGAGTGCATCATACAACGGTCTGAGGTATGGGTCAACCTTTTCTTTTAGGTCACCAGGGAGGAACCCAAGACTTTCACCAGCCTCTACAGCGGGCCTAGTCAGGATTATTTTATTTACCTGTCCATTTTTGAGGGCATTTACCGCCATTACGACAGCCAGATAGGTTTTTCCGGTTCCGGCTGGTCCGATCCCAAATACCAGGTCACTCTTTTTGATGGCAGTAATATATTGCCGCTGCCCCAGTGTCTTTACCCTGATTGTTTTCCCCTTCATATTTCGTCCAATTTCTTCATCATACAAATGATCGAAATACTCAAGAGTGCCTTTTTGGGCCATTTGCACTGCGTAGAGAACATCTCTTTGGCTTATGTTAATCCCTTTACGTATCACAACCATTAATTTGTCGATAATTTGGCTGGCAAGCGTAACGCTGTCTTCATTACCACTCAGGGAGACGGATTCGCCTCTGGTTATAAGTGAGACACCTAGTTCCTCTTCAATTATCTTCAAATTCTGATCAGCGTTCCCCAAAAGGGCAATGGCCTCCGCCGGGGTTTCAAGCTGTACTTTGATTGTTGTTAACTTTTCTGTCATTCATGAGTCTCCTTGATTATCGGTTGTCCGATTGCAATGTTTTCAATCATCTTAAAATGGATATCAAGTATAACTTTACCATTTTCCACTGCTTTGTGTAAAATTTTTTCATCTTTAAAGATAGCATCCTCATCTAGTTGGCTTTTTATTTCTTTTCTTGCTAATTCCAAAGCATTTTCTTCTGCTTCCTTCTCAGTATATGTCCTGGGAATAATTTCGCTTTCTCGTATCGTTTTGTGAACATAAGCAATTGGCAATTCCCATTTTAGAAAATGAAGCTTATAAATATTTTTCTCCGTTTCATATTCCTTAAATTCTGTTTTGCCAAAACCCCAAATTGGCAGTTCCCATTTTCCAAAGGAAAGCAAATGTTTCAATTCTTCATTACCAGTAAAAACTTTAAAGTTTGTTTTGAACGGAAGCTCTACATGACTTTTATACCACGTTTCTCCCCATATCTCGCCCTTTGCCGCCACCTGCCTAGGGTTTAGCCCTTCTTGTCCGATTTCACCGGACACGAGCAATTGCCCCTGCTCCACATGGTCATTTATATCAACCATTTTCTGCCCTTCTTCCACAAAGCTCTTAACTATGATTGCTTTCTTTTTCGCCACCAAATTTTGCGGTGCCAGCATTTCCGGTGCTTTTGGCTCGTTTTTTTCGACTACCTGAAGGTGATAGGTTGTCCCGTTTAATTCCACACCGACCCACGTAAGTTCACCAATACTGTTCGTTAACTCACGTTGGATCCCCTCTACATTCTTGACGAAAAATTGCAGTTTGCCAATTTTAACACCCATCTTGTCCAATTCCTGGCGAATTTTATACTCTGTTGCCGGTTTTGCCCCCTTAATTTCAATACCCCAGATTACATTAGACAACAGAAAGATAAGGACCAGAAATATGCCCGCCCCGGCTAAAAAACCGCTGTTTTTCAACATTCTTTTAAATATAAACGGAGCCCCGCTCCTTCTTAAAAAGGAAACCTTGCATTGACTATTACGAACAAAAGGTCTGATTTTTTTTGCCTCTTTTAATCTCATTTTGAAGGTTATCGTTTCTGTGCCATGCCGTTTTACTCTCCAAATATAAAAACCATTCCGGGTCAGGACATTGATAAACCGTTCAATGCCTCTGCCGGATACCTTTACAGTTACAATGCCAAAGATAAATTCCATCCACTGATTCTTCATTTCGTTCCTCCCGGATTTTCAGTTAAATATTGAACATGATCTATTTTTCCTTCGAGCAGTATTTCTTCTGGTAATATCGTTTTTATGACGAAGGATTGGCCTTTAATCAATAATTGTCCTTGTTTTAACAGAAGACGGAGTTCTTTATCTGTAAACGCCAGTAAGCCGCGATGGTTTTCGATATAGATGTGGATTTGTCCAATCATCGTAATTCGGGGCAAATCCATCATGACATCCTGAGGAAGATCCATTTTGCTCGTCATCCAATTACGGAAGCGCTGGCCCCATTTTTTTGCCATAAAAAAAGAACCCCCTTTCATCTCATGTTTATGAAATGAACAGAGGTTCTAGCACATCTTTTTCCTTTTTGAATCTAATGGCAGGGCAGTATTACTCTATCTTTTATTGGCAAAGAATGATTTGCGGGAACGGGGTTCCCCCAGAATTTCAGCCCAAATAATCCCATTAATAAGTGTATCACCATCTGGTACTTCGGAAATGATGGACTCTTCTTCTTCAACCTTTTCCGGTGCCAAGTTGCCGATTCTGCTGTGCTGGACTGCTGGTTGCTGCGGGCTGCCCCACTTGGACTGGCTATCAGTAAATTCTTGTTTAACTTCTTGAACCTTTTTTGGAATATTATCCTTATTTACGACATCCTTTAGGTCTGTACCCATTTCTTTTTTTATTTCATCTTGAAACAATTTTTTTATGTCATCAAAGGTATTAGCTCTAAACGGTTTGCCGGTCTGGAACGGTTTATTATTCTTA
The DNA here is from genome assembly GCF_055381825.1 of Neobacillus sp. B24. Taxonomy (NCBI): domain Bacteria; kingdom Bacillati; phylum Bacillota; class Bacilli; order Caryophanales; family Bacillaceae; genus Neobacillus; species Neobacillus sp. B24. The sequence continues at coordinate 4,090,316 of NZ_AP035777.1, forward strand.
CCCTTGCCCTTGCTAAGCAGCATGGAAAATATTCCGGCTATGATTAGGAATAGCAGTGTTTCCAAGGTTCACCGCCCCCTCTTTTGGTTATTTTCCGTCCTTTTTGTCACCTGTCATTTTTCCAATTGAGCCTCTCATATCAGTGTCAGCGGAGATATTTTTAAAGTTCATATAATCCATGACACCGATGTTGCCCGATTTAAGAGCTTCTGCCATGGCCAGTGGAACCATTGCTTCTGCCTCAACTACTTTAGCTCTCATTTCCTGTACTTTTGCCTTCATCTCCTGCTCCTGAGCAACCGCCATGGCACGGCGCTCCTCTGCTTTCGCTTGAGCAATCTTTTTGTCCGCCTCGGCCTGCTCCGTTTGCAATTCAGCGCCGATGTTTTTACCGATATCAACATCCGCAATATCAATCGAGAGAATTTCAAACGCAGTGCCGGCATCCAGGCCCTTTGCTAAGACTGTTTGGGAAATAAGATCTGGATTTTCCAATACCTTGCTATGACTGTCCGAAGAACCGATGGTTGAGACTACACCTTCACCAACACGTGCCACAACCGTTTCTTCCCCAGCACCACCGACAAGGCGGTCGATATTAGCTCGGACGGTAATTCTTGCTTTTGCCTTTACCTCAATCCCGTTCATCGCTACACCTGCGATGAATGGAGTTTCAATTACTTTTGGATTAACACTCATTTGCACTGCCTCGAGCACGTCACGGCCAGCCAAATCAATGGCAGCACAGCGTTCAAACGATAATTCAATATTGGCTCGGTGCGCCGCAATTAAGGCATTCACGACACGGTCTACATTACCGCCGGCAAGATAGTGGCTTTCTAATTGATTGGTTGTTACATTTAACCCGGCCTTGTGAGCTTTAATCAGCGGGTTGACCACTCTTCCCGGTATTACCCTTCTTAATCTCATCCCGATTAGGGTAAAAATACTAATCCTTACACCGGCTGCTAATGCAGAAATCCAAAGCATGACCGGCACAAACGATAATAGTATGCCAAATAAAATTAATGCAACAATCACAACTGCTACAATAAATATGGTTCCGCCAGTTAACATATCCTTCATACCTCCCGTAAATAAATTATTTTACTTCTCTAACCACAATTCTTGAGCCCTCTACCTTTAACACTATTATTTTGGCGTTTTTTTCAATAAAATCTCCTTCACTAACAACATCAACCCGTTCATTGTTAATGATTGCTGTCCCAGATGGACGCAAGATCGTTAGCGCCTTGCCTTCTTTCCCCAACAGATCAGTCCGGTTTACATTTGATACATAGCCATCTTCTTTTTTGGCGACATCAAACAATACCATTTTATTAAAAAGAAGCAACTTCTTACCCAAAAGCTTGATCATTACAAAGAAAACAACAGTTGAAATAAAAATGGCAATTAAAATGGATATACCCATTTTTAAGGCATCTTCCCCCGCCATAAAAAAGCTCAAAATCAAGGCTGCGAATCCCAGTGTCCCCGCCACTGCCCCAGGGAGAAAAAATTCAAAGAAAATCAGGATGATTCCCGCAACGAACATGGCCAAAGTTCCATAACCTGCCAATCCCGCTTGAAAATGTCCATAAAAGAATAATAGCAATGCGCCAATACCGATAAGTCCGGCCAGACCAAATTTTGGCGAAAAAAGCTCCATCACAATACCTACACCAGCAATAGATAGCAGTATGGTAATTACAATTGGATTGATAAGGAATTCAATCAAGAGAGGCCCTCCTTTCTGTCGTCGGTTATTATTTACTACGAATGAAGTTCTTAAAGGTTTCATCTCGCAATAAAAAGACCACAGGCAAATCCGCCTGTGGTCTTAATGTGTCAGAATACTATGAAAGGTGTTGTTGTACAAATTTATTAACAAGTGATCCGTCTGCTTTACCCTTTACTTTAGGCATAATTGCAGACATCACTTTTCCCATTTCCGCTTTTGATGTTGCACCGACTTCAGCAATCGTTTGTTTCACTATTTCTGATAGTTCCTCTTCAGAAAGCTGTTTCGGCATATACAGTTCAACAATTGTCAATTCTGTACGCAACTTTTCAACCAAGTCTTGACGACCGGCCTTATCAAACTCATGGAGGGAGTCTTTGCGTTGTTTTAATTCGCGAGAAAGGACCGTTAACTCGTCCGCTTCGGAAAGCTCCTTGACGCCAAGCTTAATGGCTTCATTCTGCATGGAAGCTTTTATCATCCGAATGACAGAGAGTTTGTCTTTTTCCTTGTTTTTCATCGCTTGTTTCATGTCATTATTTAAACGCTCAAGAAGACTCATTAATTACACCCTCTTAAAACTTACGTTTTCTAGCTGCTTCAGACTTTTTCTTACGTTTTACACTTGGTTTTTCGTAGAATTCGCGCTTTCTTGCCTCTTGCAAAGTACCAGTTTTTGATACAGAACGTTTGAAGCGACGAAGAGCATCTTCAAGCGATTCGTTTTTACGAACGACGGTTTTAGACATCCTCTTTCCCTCCCTCCGAAACACAACACACTTACATCAATCCATGTACCTTGCAATTATAATATAACCTTGATACAAGGTCAACTGTATTTCACATTCATGGAACAAGGAAATCAATTTTTTATGCATAATTAAGCTAAATTTTATTTAAAACTGGCATGTCCAATCTTTCCCGCCCATACAATGAATGAAGGGGAGGCTTGACAATGCTGTACATATTATTATTTCTTCTTTGCATTTTATTATTTCTGTTTGGTATGACAATTATCAGGTTCGGATTATTCAATTTATCCGCCAATAAATTGAAAACATGGCTAATTAAACTAACCAGCACCCCCTTGAAAGGGATGCTGACTGGAACCTTCATTACAGCACTTTTGCAAAGCAGTTCGGCGGTAATGGTCATTACGATCGGGCTTATTTCTGCGAGAATTATGACCTTTCCTCAATCAATAGGTATTATCCTTGGCACCAATATAGGAACCACCTTTAAAACCGAATTAATTACCTTTAACATCGATGCAGTTCTTGTTCCTATTGCCATCCTTGGGGCGATGTTAATTTTATTTCCCAATAAAAAATCCCGAAGTATCGGAATGCTGTTGTTTGGTATAGCATCTGTATTTACAGCTATGAAGGGATTCGAAATGCTTGCCCAACCGTTAACATCCATGCATATGATTAGGAATTTTATCGTTTCAATCAATGACAATATAGTATTAAGTCTGTTAACGGGAACAATTATTACCTCCATTATTCAATCCAGCACCGCCATGACGGGGATTACGATGGGATTTTTGGCAGCCGGATTGCTGCAGCTTGATGCAGGAATTGCCATTGTTTTCGGTGCAAATATTGGGACTTGCATAACAGCATTGATTGCTGCCATCGGCGGCGGAAAAGAATCCAGACTAGCCGCCTATGCACATGTTTGGCTGAATGTCTTTGGCGTCTTGGTATTTATTCCATTGATTCCGTTTCTGACCGAGAATGGCCATTTGTTAGCTGCCCGAAAAGAAGTACAGCTCGCCCACATCAGCGTTATTTTTAATGTAGTTTCGTCATTGCTTGTACTGCCATTCGCCGTAAAATTCGGGGAGATGATATTATTTTTCCACGACCGCAAGCCGAAACATCCTATAATAAAATAAAGGGTGACCCGTTAATTAAACGAGCCACCCTTATTATTATATCGCTGCTTCTTCTTTAGAAAAAACTACTTGTTTAACTGCTTCTGTATCCTCTACAAGACGAACGAATTGCCCCTCATTGTAAGGATAGCCGGCTTTTGTAATTTTCACTTTGACAATTTTCCCAATCATGTCTTCAGTTGCCGGGAGGATAACCTTTAGGTAATTGTCAGTATAACCCATATAAAGGCCAGAATTTGGTTCTTCTTTATATTCCTCTTCTGGAATCACCTCAAGGACTTCTCCTTCAAATTGTGAAGCATATTCCTTGGCTAATTGGTCTGAAAGAGTAATTAACCGATGGACGCGCTCATTTTTGACTTCTTCGTCCACTTGGTCCTCCATCCTTGCTGCAGGTGTACCTGTCCGCTTCGAGTAAGGAAACACATGAAGCTCGGAGAACTTGTGCTCTTTAATAAAATTGTATGTCTCCATGAATTCTTCCTCGGTTTCACCCGGGAAGCCAACAATAACATCCGAAGTAACCGCAAGGCCTGGAAGTACTTCCTTCAGGCGCTCAAGGCGCTCAGCGAAAAACTCCATTGTATATTTGCGGCGCATTCTTTTTAAAACCGTATTTGAACCAGATTGAATCGGAATATGGAGATGACGAACTACAATATTAGAATTCTTGATAACCTCAATGACTTCATCACTGATTTGGCTTGCCTCAATAGAGGAAATCCGCAGACGCTCTAACCCCTTCACTTCTGCTTCCAACTCACGAAGCAGCATCGCAAGATTATAATCCTTCATATCTTCGCCGTAGCCGCCTGTATGAATACCAGTCAAGACGATCTCCTTATAGCCGGCATCAACCAATTGCTGAGCTTGGCGGATGACCTCCTTTGGATCTCTTGACCTCATTAAGCCGCGAGCCCATGGGATAATACAAAAAGTACAGAAGTTGTTACAACCCTCTTGGATTTTTAGTGAGGCACGGGTTCTGTCAGTAAAAGAAGGAACATCCAATTCCTCATAAACCCGGTTTTTCATAATATTGCCGACACCATTAATGGGTTGTCGCTCATTCTTATATTGTTCAATGTATTCCAGCATCTTGATCCGATCCTGTGTTCCGACAACCACATCAACACCTGGAATGGCCATAATCTCTGCAGGCGATGTCTGTGCATAACAGCCGGTTACGCAAATAACCGCATCCGGATTTTTTCGTACGGCACGTCTGATTACCTGACGGCTTTTCTTATCGCCCGTATTCGTAACGGTACAAGTATTAATCACATAAACATCGGAAATGGATTCAAAATCCACCCGTTCGTAGCCCTCTTGCTTAAACAACTGCCAGATGGCTTCAGTTTCATAGTGGTTTACCTTACAGCCTAATGTATGAAACGCAACTGTTGGCATTGTTTTCTCACCTCAGTAATTCAAAATGATAGGAAATGGCAGCGAGTGTGTACAACGGTGCCGTTTCCGTTCTTAAAATGCGCGGACCCAGTCCGCATATCGTAAAGCCATGATTCGTTAATTGCTGAACCTCTTCGTCGGCCAAACCGCCTTCAGGGCCAAACACAAGCAAAAGTGATTCTCCAGGCTTCATTTGCTTTAAGACAGCAGAAAAAGCGGAAGCTTCTCCGTTCCTGCTTTCCTCTTCAAATGCTGCCAATCTATAATCATATTCCTTGCCTGATGCAAGTAGCTGTTTAAAACTTATTGGAGCCTTTACATCGGGAACTTTCGTCCGATGTGATTGTTCTGCGGCTTCCTTGGCAATTTTTTGCCATCTCTCTATTTTTTTCACCGCTTTTTTTTCATCCCATTTTACCACCGACCGCTTCGCTGAGAACGGGATAAACTCACCCGCACCCAATTCAGTTCCTTTTTGAATGATCCATTCTAGCTTGTCACCTTTTGGAAGTCCGCTGGCGATTGTCACGAAAATCGGTAATTCAGGATTCTCTTCTTTCCATTGTACAACTTCTGCAACAACACTTTCATCGGTAATTTCTTCAAGCCTGCAAATGGCCTGGTTTCCATCAGTATCAACGCAAATAATTTCATCACCAACTGCCATCCTCATAACCTTGACAATATGATGCCTGTCGTCGTCTTCAATGAAAAATCGGCCTTCAGTTGCCCGATGATGAACAAAGTAGCGCTGCATTAGATTGCATCCTCTCAAAAAACGTTTTACGCTTTATTTTACTAAAGATGTTACTATATTTAAAGTATATAAAATAGAAAAAGGGGATATAAATCCCCTCAAGTCACTAACATTATACCCTTTTAGAGATAATTGCAACCCAATCCTCCATTAAGATCGTTTCGACAATATCAAAACCGGAAGAGATCAAAGCATCTTTGACCAAATCTTTCTTCTGCTGAATGATTCCGGAGGTAATAAAATATCCGCCAGGCTTAATAACCTGTGCCGCACCATCCGTAAATCTCACGATAACCTCAGCCAAAATGTTGGCGACTATGACATCAGCCGACGCTTCTGCCACATCATCAAGAAGATTGTTCTGGGATACGGTCACTACATTGTTGACTTTATTCAACTTAATATTTAATTTGGCCTGGGTTACCGCAACCTCATCTAGATCAAATGCCTGAATTTTTTCTGCCCCAAGCATCGCGGCAGCAATGCTCAATACCCCTGAACCTGTTCCTACATCAATGACTTGATCACCCGATTTTACCGTTCTTTCCAAGGCCTGAATACACATGACTGTTGTCGGATGAGTGCCAGTTCCAAATGCCATACCCGGGTCTAATTCAATGATTAACTCATCACTGCTGACAGGTTCATAAATTTCCCATGTTGGTACGATCGTAAAACGCTCGGAGATTTTTACCGGATTATAATATTTCTTCCAGGCAGTCGCCCATTCTTCTTCGTTTACTTCGCTGATGGTTACCGTGTTTAAACCGACATCAATATCATAAAGAATGAGATTATTAATGGATTCTTTAATAGCTTCCACGGTTTCCCCCAAGAAACTGTTCACCGGCAGATAGGCCTTAACGATAACACCCTCTACGGGATAATCGTCTGGATTGAGTTGATAGATTTCACCGAATTGATCCTCTCTTTCCTTCGTCAACTCAAAAGGATCTTCTATTACGACACCGCTCGCTCCGGCTTCGTGTAATATATGTGAAATAGGTTCAATCGCTTCATTTGTAGTGTGGATACTAATCTCGGACCACTTCATTCTACCAGCCCCAATCCTTATTCGCCTTTAAAGGCGCGCTTTACTTTTGAGAAAAAGCTCTCCTCGTGTTCGCCTAATGGTGAAGACCCACTGATGTCGGCAAATTCACGCAACAACTGTTTTTGTTTGTCAGATAACTTTGTTGGTGTAATAATCCGCACTTGGATATGCTGGTCGCCAACACCATAGCCGCGAACATTTGGAACCCCTTTGCCTTTGAGACGGAATCTTGTTCCTGTTTGTGTTCCAGCTGGAATTTTGAGTTTCACTTTCCCGTGCAGGGTCGGAACCTCAATTTCATCCCCCAATGTCGCTTGAACAAATGTTAATGGCATCTCGCAATAGATGTCATCGCCATCTCTTTCAAAAAATTCATGTGAACGGACATGAAATACTACATATAAGTCACCGGCAGGCCCGCCATTAATCCCAGCTTCACCTTGACCAGCCATGCGGAGCTGCTGGCCATCATCAATACCTGCAGGAATTTTCACATGAATTTTCTTGCGCTTTTTCACTTTTCCTGCACCGCCACAGGTCGTACATTTGTTTTTAATTTCTTTACCTGTGCCATTACAGTGGTGACAGGTTCTGCGGTTCACAATTCGACCGAACGGTGTATTCTGCTCGACGCTTACTTGGCCGGAACCCTGGCAATGCTTACATGTTTCCGATTTTGTTCCTGGTTTGGCGCCTGAACCATGACAAGTTTCACAAGTTTCTTCCCGTGGAATTTCAATATCGGTTTCTTTGCCAAACGCCGCTTCTTCAAAAGAAAGGGTCATCGTATATTGCAAGTCTGCACCTTGTCTTGGTGCGTTTGGATCCCTGCGGCGCGAACCGCCGCCTCCGAAGAAGGTGTTGAAAATATCCTCGAAACCGCCGAAGCCGCCAAAATCAGCTCCACCACCGCCAAAGCCTTGGTTCGGATCGGTATGGCCAAATTGGTCATAATGCGCCTTTTTCTGGTCGTCACTTAATATTTCGTATGCTTCCGCTATTTCCTTAAATTTATCCGCCGCATCCGGCTCCTTATTAATATCTGGGTGATATTGCTTGGACAGTTTACGATAAGCCTTTTTTATTTCATCCTTAGAGGCGCTCTTACTTACACCCAGCACCTCATAGTAATCCCGTTTGCTCATGATTACCCACTCCCGAATCTTTCACATAAAGATTATTCTAACACCCAAGAAAGGGTATATCAATAAATAAAAACTCGCCGACTGGCAAAGTCCGTCAGGACAAAGACAGAGGCGTAGTTGTATTTATGCGTTCAGAATTGATGGAATCAATTCTGATTAGCCAAAAAAGCCAAAGCCGCTAGCTTGACTTTGACTTTTTCGTTAGAATAACAATTTACTCCATTATACTAGGATAGTTTTACTTATCGTCCTTTACTTCTTCAAATTCTGCATCGACGACATTGTCGTCTGGTTTGGCAGAACCGCCTGCATCTTGACCGCCTTGCTGTGCTTGTGACTGTTGCGCAGCTTGTTCATAAAGCTTGACCGTTAAGGCTTGAACGATTTCCTGTAAAGCATCCTTTTTAGCGCGGATTTCATTCAGGTCGTTACTCTCAATGGCTTGCTTTAAGGCATCCTTCGCTTCGTTTGCCTTTGCAACTTCGGCAGCATCCACTTTTCCTTCAAGGTCTTTTAAAGTTTTCTCGGTAGTGAAGACGAGTTGGTCAGCTTCATTGCGAAGTTCAACCTCTTCTTTGCGCTGCTTATCAGCTTCGGCATTTTCTTCTGCTTCTCTGACCATATTTTGAATCTCTTCATCTGAGAGACCAGTGGAAGATTTAATCGTAATTTGTTGCTCTTTGTTCGTTCCCAGGTCCTTAGCACGGACATTGACGATACCGTTCTTATCAATATCAAACGTTACTTCAATTTGCGGAATTCCGCGTGGTGCCGGTGGAATATCGGTTAATTGGAAACGGCCCAGTGTTTTGTTATTGGCAGCCATCGGACGTTCTCCTTGCAGCACGTGAATATCCACCGCTGTTTGGTTATCCGCTGCAGTTGAGAACACTTGTGATTTGGATGTTGGAATCGTTGTGTTACGATCGATTAGCTTCGTAAACACGCCACCCATTGTTTCAATTCCAAGTGAGAGAGGAGTTACGTCAAGAAGGACAACATCCTTAACGTCTCCAGTGATGACGCCGCCTTGAATTGCAGCACCCATTGCCACAACTTCATCAGGGTTTACACCACGATGCGGTTCTTTACCAGTTGCCTTTTTAATAGCTTCCTGAACAGCAGGAATTCGAGTGGAACCACCAACAAGAATGACCTTGTCAAGTTCTGCTGGGCTAATGCCAGCATCGCTCAATGCCTGGCGAACAGGTCCCATTGTACGTTCAACAAGATGGGCTGTTAATTCATCAAATTTGGCTCTGGTTAAGGTTACTTCCATATGAAGCGGACCAGCAGGGCCTGCCGTAATAAATGGCAGAGAAACTTGGGTTGAAGCTACTCCTGAAAGGTCTTTTTTTGCTTTTTCAGCAGCATCCTTCAAACGTTGAAGAGCCATTTTATCTTGGGAAAGGTCAATGCCGTTTTCTTTTTTAAATTGATCAACTAAATAATCAATAACTACTTGGTCAAAATCGTCGCCGCCAAGACGGTTATCACCGGCAGTCGCCTTTACTTCAAATACACCGTCTCCAAGCTCAAGAATCGAAACGTCAAATGTACCGCCGCCAAGGTCATAAACAAGGATTGTCTGATCTTGGTCAGTTTTATCTAAGCCGTAGGCAAGTGCTGCAGCTGTTGGCTCGTTAATGATTCGTTCTACTTCAAGTCCGGCAATTCTTCCCGCATCCTTTGTCGCCTGACGTTCTGCATCATTAAAGTAAGCTGGTACCGTAATAACGGCTTTTGTTACCGGTTCTCCCAGATAATCCTCTGCATAAGATTTTAAGTATTGCAGGATGATTGCTGAAAGTTCTTGCGGTGTATATTGCTTACCTTCAACTTCTTCTTTATGGGTTGTTCCCATATGGCGCTTAATCGAGATGATTGTATTTGGGTTTGTAATGGCCTGGCGTTTTGCCACTTCCCCAACTTGACGTTCACCATTTTTAAACGCTACGACAGAAGGTGTGGTGCGATTTCCTTCTGGGTTTGGAATAACTTTAGGTTCGCCGCCTTCAAGCACAGCCACACAGGAGTTGGTTGTACCAAGGTCAATACCAATAATTTTGCTCATTCCTATTTCCTCCTTAAAACATATGTAACCCTATTGATTCACTTGTACCATTGATGGACGGATGACCCGGTCCTTTAATAAATACCCTTTTTGGAATTCCTGGACTACTGCTCCAGGACCAAAGTTTTCATCGTTGCCTTGCATGACAGCATGATGAAATTGCGGATCAAATTCCTTGCCTACTGCTTCGATTGGTTCTACGCCTTCCTTTTTCAATGCTTCGATCAGGCTGCGATAAACCATATCCATTCCTTGAAGCAATGACTTTGTTTGTTCGTTGTCGGCTTCCACTACCAGCGCTCTTTCAAAGTTATCAAGGACTGGCAGCAATTCTGTCACTAATTTTTGCGCTTTATATTTTTCAGCCGCTTCTTGTTCTAGACGTGTACGGCGACGTAAATTATCAAAGTCGGCATGCAGGCGTAAATATTTATTTTCTGCCTCTTCAAGCTTACCTTGCAACAATTGAATTTCTTTTTGAAGCTCTTCAATAACTGCAGCTGTCTCATCGCTGTGTTCTACCTCTTCATCGATACCCTGTTCAATGGATATACCTTCAGCTGCTGCTTTTTCCTCGGTAAGTTCACCATTTTCATTGTTTTGCAATTCTTCTGCCTCAGTATTGACTGCGGAGTTTTTTTCGTTCGTCAACTTACTCACCTCCCTTAAAGGAACAATTATTATTCAGGCAATTTTCATTCACGGGAATAGGGGCGAAATCTGAAAATTTCACCCTTATTCAATATGACCAGCTCTATTTTAAATGATACAACCTGGTTAGAACCGATGTTAAATCCCTGCTTAACAATTGCAATAAACTGATTACCCGCGAATACTCCATTCTTGTTGGGCCTAAAATCGCAATGGTTCCAAGCTTCTCAACACCAGCCGAATAGGTCGCGGTAATCAAACTGCAGTTTTCCATAATGCTATTATTATTTTCGCTGCCAATCTTTACGTTGATACCTGCCGATTTACTTCTGATTAAGTTTAAAATCCATTCTTCCTGGTCGATCATCATGAAAAGGTCTCGGACCTTATCAATATCATGAAATTCCGGAAGGCTTAGCATATTGGTCTTCCCTGCAAAGAAAAGTTTCTCCGTTATCGGCATTTTAAAAGTATCGGCAATATTGTGCAGCAGGTAATCATAGTTATGGATATGCTGTTTAAGCAGCATTGCTACTTCTTTATATATTTTATCATGCAGTTCATTAAGCGGTGCACCAGCTAGACGATCGTTAAGGATGTTAACCGTTTTTTCCAAATCACTAGCGTCCATCGAAACCGGCAAGGAAACGCTCCGATTTTCAACATGCCCAGTATCCGTTACTAAAATGGCAACTGCCGCTTCCTTATTCAAAGGGATAATCTGAATTTTTTTCAGCTTATTGACAGAAACAGCAGGTCCTAGAACAATGGATGTGTAATTTGTTAGCTCTGATAAAATTTTCGCAGACCGCTGAATGATTTTCTCAAATTCAAATATCCTTTCAGCAAAAATCGATTGAATAATCGAAATGTCCTGCTTATTTAAAGCTTGAGGCGAAATCAAATGGTCGACGTAATATCGATACCCTTTTTCCGACGGAACACGCCCTGAGGAGGTATGTGTTTTTTCAATAAACCCCATTTCTTCCAAATCGGCCATTTCATTTCGAATAGTTGCCGAGCTAAAAGATATTTCCTCTTTTTTCGACAAGCTTCTAGAGCCGACCGGTTGTGCAGATCGAATAAAGTCATCAACAATAACCTGAAGAATTAACAATTGACGATCTGTTAACAACGTTCATCACCTCTGTTAGCACTCACTATTAACGAGTGCTAATTATACTAATAAATTATCAAATAAGGGGGGATGGTGTCAATTAGATACCCCTAAAAATGACTGAAAAACTTCGTTCCCCAAAAGTCGGCCCCTTTTTGTCATATATATTCGGCCTCCCTGCATGATAAGCAGCCCGGTATTGATTAAATGATTTATTTCATTTTCAAAGATTTCACGTGGATCTGTAGTAAATTTTTTTATGAATCTCTCAATGGATACTCCGTCACTCTTTCGTAATCCCAGGAACATTTCCTCTTCCATTTGTTCCGAAATTGATACCCGATTGTCTTCTAGGACAGGTAATTCACCAGCGGAAACCGCGTCAATATACTTTTTTACCGGACCAATGTTAGAGCGTCTGATTCCATTTAGGTAACTATGAGCCCCAGCACCAAATCCATAATAATGCTCGTTATTCCAATACGTCAGATTATGCCTGCTTTCATAACCGGGGATTGAAAAATTGCTGATTTCATATTGATGGAAGCCATGCTTCTCCATCTCTTCCATCACAAGTTCATACATTTGCGCCTCGATATCCTCCCCTGGTAACGGGAGCTTCCCTTTTGTCATCAAGTTATAAAAAACCGTTTTCGGTTCAATAATCAATGAATACGCCGAATAATGAGGTATTTCCAACGAAAAGGCAGTTGTTAACGTTTGTTTAAAATCTTCCAATGATTGTGTTGGCAAACTATAGATAAGGTCGATACTGATATTCTCGAAGCCAACAGCTTTTGCTGAATCAATTGTCTTAAATACATCCTTTGCCCGGTGGACGCGGCCGATTTTCTCTAACAATTTATCATTAAAGGTTTGAACACCGAGGCTGAGACGGTTGACTCCAGCCTCTTTTAATATCTGTAATTTTTCCATTGATAAATCACCTGGGTTTGCTTCAAACGTAAATTCTACATTTACGGATTGCTTTAAATGGCGATTTATACTATCACAAAACCGGTAAAGTTGTCCTTCATCTAGGGATGTAGGGGTCCCTCCGCCAACAAAAATCGTATCCAATTCGGTTGTTGGAAATTGCTGCAGCGTCATTTGAATTTCTTGGTCTAATGCCTGCAAATACTCCTCAACAGGCTGTCCTTTTAAAAATACCTTATTAAAATCGCAATAATGGCAAATATGTTCACAGAATGGAATATGAAGATATGCCGCTTTAATCATTCTTTACACCTGCTTTTATTTGTTAACAAAAAGAGGCAGGATCCGCCAGTATTTCAGCATCTCCTAACCTCCTGTCCTGTTACTGTTTTTTTGTATTATTATCATCCATTTTTAACACGGCCATGAAAGCTTCTTGCGGCACCTCAACGGAACCGACTTGTTTCATCCGCTTTTTACCTTCTTTTTGCTTCTCGAGCAGTTTGCGCTTACGAGAAATGTCACCGCCGTAACATTTTGCCAATACGTTTTTACGCATCGCTTTTATTGAAGACCGTGCCACTATTTTTGTTCCAATGGTAGCCTGAATCGGAACCTCAAATTGCTGCCTTGGAATCAATTCCTTTAGTTTTTCAACGATGACTTTTCCACGTTCATAGGCAAAATCTCTGTGGACAATGAAGCTTAATGCGTCCACTTTTTCTGCATTCAATAAAATATCCATCTTAACCAGTTTTGATGGTTTATAACCGATCAGTTCGTAATCAAATGAAGCATAGCCTCTTGTACTTGATTTCAATTGATCAAAGAAATCATAGACGATTTCCGCCAATGGGATTTCATAAATGATGCTGACACGATTTTCATCCAAGTACTGCATATCAATGAAAATACCGCGCTTTTGTTGGCAAATCTCCATAATTGCTCCAACATATTCATTCGGAGACATCATCGTTGCCTTGACATAGGGTTCTTCAACCCGGTCAATTTTTTGCGGGTCTGGCATATTTGACGGATTGTCCACATTAATTTGTGTCCCATCAGTCATATGAACATGATAGATAACACTAGGTGCGGTGGTAATGAGATCTATTTTGAATTCACGCTCAATCCGCTCCTGAATAATTTCCATATGAAGGAGACCTAAGAATCCGCAGCGAAAACCAAAGCCTAAGGCTTGGGATGTCTCCGGTTCAAACTGCAGCGCGGAATCATTCAATTGCAGCTTTTCAAGTGCTTCACGCAGGTCATTAAATCTTGCTGTATCAATCGGATATAGACCGCAATATACCATTGGGTTTAACTTTCGGTAACCTGGCAGCGGCACTAAAGCTCCATTTTTCGCATTGGTAATGGTATCACCCACTCGGGTATCCCCGACATTTTTAATTGCTGCTGTCAAAAAGCCAACGTCGCCGACGGATAATTCCTCGCGAAGGGTGGCTTTCGGCGTAAATACTCCGACCTCGGTAACTTCAAATTCTGCGCCTGTCGCCATCATCTTAATTTTATCGCCAGCTTTAACTGTGCCTTCAACAACGCGGATGTATGCAACCACACCACGGTAAGCATCATATAACGAGTCAAAAATCAGCGCTTTTAATGGTGCTTCAGGATTCCCTTGTGGAGCAGGCACTTTCTCGACAACTTGCTCAAGGATTTCTTCAATCCCGATTCCCGCTTTCGCCGAGGCCAAAACTGCTTCAGAAGCATCAAGACCGATAACATCTTCAATTTCATTTCGGACCCGCTCAGGATCAGCACTTGGCAGGTCAATCTTATTGATAACAGGTAAAATTTCAAGATCGTTATCAAGCGCAAGATAAACGTTTGCCAACGTTTGCGCCTCAATCCCCTGCGCTGCGTCGACAACCAATACTGCACCTTCACAAGCGGCAAGGCTCCGTGATACCTCATAGGTAAAATCGACGTGTCCTGGTGTATCAATCAAATGAAAGGTATATTCCTCTCCGTCCTTAGCTTTATAACTTAATTGGACAGCATTTAACTTTATCGTAATGCCGCGTTCCCGTTCCAAGTCCATTGAATCGAGGAGCTGATCTTTCATTTCGCGTGATGATAATGCATTGGTTTTCTCCAGAATCCGGTCAGCCAATGTCGATTTTCCATGGTCAATATGGGCAATAATCGAAAAGTTTCTAATCTTCGATTGCCGTTTCATTCGTTCTTCTCTATTCATGTCGTTCACTCCTACTATATGACACACGCACTTCAGACTATTTTTGATTATATCAGCAGGAAAAACAAGATTCAATGAAAACAAAAAAATGACGGCACCGATTGGCACCGCCTTTGTTATTGAGTTACTAACTCTATCAATTTCTCCGAAGCAGTGGTCAGCCCCTCAGACATCTTTTTCCCCATCGATGAAAAGAAATTATAGGCACTAATTTCCTCCAACTTCTTCTTCTTCGCCTCAATATCATGACTGGTAATGTCTTTCCCCAAGAAAGTCGCATTTAGTTCCGGTCCCGTTTCATTGATAGACATGGCATTTTGAAAGTTTGGGTCATCATACCCCTTCATTTTATGAATGCCATTATTAGCCAGTTCCATTCCGGTTAGAACGGAGATAAACATGATTGACGCGATTACAAAGCTCTTTAGCATAAACATCTTCATCGGAATGCACCTTACTTTTATTGTTTATTTGTTGATTCCTCTACGTCCTGGTTTACCTTTTCTGCCTGCCAATAGAATTCACTGAATACATCAGCAAGCGCATCTGCCGAGCGATTCAATTCCTCAAACGTATTATCCACACCGCCAAATTCAATTAGAATGGCATTCTCCGAGAGATTTTGGTTATAAACTGCATTTCCTGAAGGCTTCACCATTACACCCCTGCTTAACCCCTTATATTTTTTCTCTAGTAACTTGTGTAATTCTTGTGCCAGTTTTGCGTTTTTTTCATAATTTGGGTTTTTACCGCCAATAACAAATGCAAGCTTTGCATAGTTTTGTCCGTTAATGGAAATGGTTGTATCCTTTTTTCTCTTAGAGTCCCTATGAACATCGATAAAATATTGCAATTCACGATTTGACGTCATCGCCGCTTGAACCACTTCGCGTGATTCCTGATACGATTTAGTATAAGATAATCCTTTTTTGTTTAAGTTCCCTTGTACATCAGTTTTATCCAAATGTGTTCCAATGCCTCTTTGTTCAAGACTTGCCTTTAATTGGTCACCAATTTTAGTAACGTTAATTTGTGAATGATAGGCCAGATTTGGGTTTGAGACACCCTTCAAGTATGGTAAATAGGATTCCCGATTATGCGTAAAGTAAACATAGAGAACTTCTCGGTCTCCGGTTGTTTGATTAGGTGTAGGTGAAGGATTGTCATTTGTCGGATTATCCAAACCCTCCAAATTCTGCAAGGCAGCCTCACGCTCCGCAAGCATTATTTCGAGTGGAGGAGAAGATTCAATCGGCATATTGGTATAGTTCGTTCCTTCACCGGCAACAAGTATTTTCCCGTCAAACTGATAAAACCCTGGAAGCTCCCTGCCAAGTAGACTGCGAGGGTCATCCAAATTAATATTACTAGACAACTTAAAAATTAAATTTGTTAGGGTCGGAAACCTAAAATCGGGCTCAGCCCTTAAGAAATGATGATTCTCCCAGCCCATCACTTGATACAGAAGCTCCCCATTTACCTTTGTTGCTGCCTGGTTAACAGATGTGGATGATAGTCTATATTGGGGCTTTAATGAAGTTAATAGTCCACTGATTGAAAAAATAGAGAGCATGAATATAAAAATAGCTGCCAATAGCTTAATAACTGTAGTTCCCTGGACCATTATAAAAGTTCCAGATGTTTTTGTTTTCATGGTTCCACCTCGCAAACAAGATTCTAGTAAATCATATGATGTTACTAGAATTGGTAGAACCATTTTCTATATCGGGTCTATTATCGAAATAATAGACCCCCATCCATTTTATCGTGTATAGAAGCCTGCGTTATCCTGATTAATTGAGCTGTGAAGTGAGGCGTTGAGCCCATTGGCAATTAGATTCGCCATATCTTCAATGAACACATCTACTTCTTTTGGGGTGACCATTAGATTGTGGCCAAGCGGGGACAGCACCTCCTGAATCAACTTCCTTTTCTCATCATCAGGCAGCGTTCCGACAATACCTAGAAAAGTTTTACGGTGCTTTTCTTCGGGCAAATCCTCTTCAGTAAGTTTCCGTCGTTCACCAAAAGTCATCCCTGCAGGAGCCAGCGCTCGGGACGGCCGATTCCCTTCCCGCATTTCCTTGCCAAAATGCTTTAAAATGAAATCAATCGTATCACTAGTTATCGAAACAGCATCGACAACTGTCGGGACACCAATAGCAAAAACCGGCACCCCTAATGTATCCTTACTTAATTCTTTTCGTTTATTGCCGACCCCTGAACCTGGATGGATACCGGTATCAGATATTTGGATGGTTGAGTTTACCCGTTCAATAGAGCGGGATGCCAGCGCATCGATTGCAATGACAAAATCGGGTTTTGTTTTTTCTACCACGCCAAAGATAATGTCGCTTGTTTCAATACCCGTCAATCCCATCACTCCTGGAGAGAGCGCACTGACAGGACGATAGCCTTCCTCAACATTTTCGGGCTGGAGCTCAAACAGATGCCGGGTGACGAGCAAATTCTCACAAACCATCGGCCCAAGGGCATCAGGGGTGACATTCCAATTACCAAGGCCAACTACTAGACAGGAAGCAGTCTTTTTAACACCTGCTCCTTCGATAAAGTGGGCAAATTCTCGGGCAAACACCTCTTGAACCTTTTGCTGGATATCAGTATTCTGCTGACGAATCCCCTGTACCTCGAGAGTTAA
This sequence comes from Neobacillus sp. B24, assembly GCF_055381825.1. Lineage (NCBI taxonomy): Bacteria > Bacillati > Bacillota > Bacilli > Caryophanales > Bacillaceae > Neobacillus > Neobacillus sp. B24. Next base: position 4,107,981 of record NZ_AP035777.1, read on the forward strand.
ATACCTGCCTGCTTTTTTCCCTAACTGTTGTTCCCCCTGTTTGGTCACTTCCACCAGGGATATTTTTATATCATCAACATCTTTTTCTTTTATGATGACGCCTTCAATCTGAGATAGATTTTCTTCCTGCTCAACTGACTGTTGCAACACCATTTCTCTTGCTTCAATCGCTAAGTCGGTTCTGACAGAGTACATACTTAAATCGATCGATTCATTCATCATTTATCACTCCTATGAAAAATAGAAACTATTTCCTATTTTTTCCCGTTTTCCCTTAAATAATGCAGCTGAAAATAAGTAACCTTAATAATGTATTGCAATCTGGGGTTCTGTTTGATAAAATATCTCTTGTTGCAATTAAATTGTGAATGATTGTTAAGTCGAGTCATATAGTCTCGGGTTCCGATTCTTTACAGGAGGTGAAAGTAATGCCTAACATTAAATCTGCTATTAAGCGTGTAAAAACTAGCGAAGCTCGTAATGCTCAAAATACAATGGCGAAATCTGCAATGCGTACTGCTGTTAAAAAAGCTGAAGCTGCAGTTACTCTTAACGATACTGCTACTGCTAAGGAAGCTTATGCAACTGCTGCAAGCAGTTTGGACAAGGCTGCTGCAAAAGGTCTTATCCACAAAAATGCTGCTGCTCGTAAAAAAGCTCGCCTAATGAAAAAAATTAACGCCCTATAATTAAAAAACGATTCCTACTCTCAGGAATCGTTTTTTTACAGGCTGCCGAATAATTCGGCAGTTTTTTTTGCTTGTTTTTTATGAACCATTACTATTCCATAAGTCCATTGATTTGCGCTCCAAAAGGAAAACTTCGGAGATAAGCACCGCACGACTAAAAGCGATAGCTTTTAGGAGGAGGCAATTCGCTTTCCGATGGCGTGCCTGGGAGCGACCTCGGCGCAAGCGCCTGTGGGGTCTCCCAGGCACCGTAGTCCCTCAGTAGTGTTCGAGCCTTCCGCGAAAATCAACAGGGTTAGAGTATTAGGTAGCCTCTACACAACCAATCACTAAAAAGGGTAGAAAACATCTAACGACATGTATGACGGAATAATTTATTCAGACTCGTTGTAAGACCGCCTTTCATAACGTGCCTGAGGAAAATATCCAATCAAACGGGTTATGAAATCACCTTTAAAGACGTGTCTGATGAATAAATCCATTCAAACGGGTTATGAAATCACCTTTAATGACGCCTCTGAGGAAAATATCCAATCAAACGGGTTATGAAATCACCTTTAATGACGTGTCGGATGAATAAATCCATTCAAACGGGTTATGAAACCACCTTTAATGACGCTTCTGAGGAAAATATCCAATCAAACGGGTTATGAAACCACCTTTAATGACGCTTCTGAGGAAAATATCCAATCAAACGGGTTATGAAACCACCTTTAATGACGTGTCGGATGAATAAATCCATTCAAACGGGTTATGAAACCACCTTTAATGACGCTTCTGAGGAATGTAATCCAATTAAACAGGTTATTAAATCACATCCAATGACGTGCCTTAGGGAAAATTTCAATCAAACGGGTTATTAAATCACATCCAATGACGTGCCTGAGGGAAAATTTCAATAAAAAGGGTTATTAAATCACATCCAAAGACGTGTCTGATGAATAAATCCATTTAAACATGTTATATGGCTGCCTTTCATGACTATTCAGAGGAAAAATATATCAAATGCAGCATAGCAGAGAGCGGAATAAACCAGACAATTTACATGGATTCTGATAATAAAAAATAGCCGAGAAAAATACCCTTTCTCGACATTTTGACGTTTCTTTAAATTATTTATTTAAGCGAAACAAGAGCATTTCAATCAGCAATGATTTATTCATTCCGCCTGTTTTCATTTGATAATCCGCTTCTGCGAGGAAATTCATGATCGACGATAGTTCCTCATCGGTAAATTTTGTCGCCTGACCAAGTGCCAGTTTAACACGAAACGGATGGGTTTTAAGCAAACCGGCCGCCTGCTGCTGGCCATAGCCTCGTCTCGATAACTCCTTAACCTGATAAATAAGCCTGAATTGTCCGGCCAGCAGTGCCAAAATCTTAATCGGTTCTTCATTTTGCTTTAATAAATCATAATAAATCCGCAAAGCCTCATCAAGCTTTCGTTGGACAACTTTCTCAATCAGGGAAAATATGTTTTGTTCTAACGATCTGGCAACCAAACTTTCCACTAATTCAACATCAATACGTCTTTCATCGGCTGCATATAAAGCCAACTTTTCCAGTTCACTTGAAATCATAAACAGGTTGGTTCCGACAAGGGCCAGCAGTTGCTCGATAGCGGCAGGATCGATGTCAATGGCGTTAGTTTTCGCCCGGTCTCTTATCCAAGTTTTCAGTTCAGGTTCGGTTAATTTTTTTGCCTCGACCACTTCGGCCTGCCGTTTTAATTCCTTCACGATTTTCTTCCGTTCATCCAGTTTCTCATATGGAGCCGAGACAACAAAAACCGTATAGGGTGCAGGTTCCTTTATATAGGCTTCAAACCTTGATAGATTATGTTCCACCTTCGCTTTCGTTTTTTCAGCTGTTAAAAAAACCGGATTATGAATAAAAATCACTTTTCTTTCACCCAAAAATGGAAAGGTTTCCGCATCTTCGATGGCTGCTTCAATTGGTGTTTCCTCTAAATCGTATGCAGAGAAATTAAAATCCAGCTCGTCCTCTTTTAGTACTGAATCAAGGATTAACTGCTTAGTTTCATTGATTAAAAAAGCTTCCGTACCATATAATAAATAAATCGGCGCAATATTTTTTTGGTTTATTTTTCGCCTTATTTCCATTAACATTATGTAGCGCTCCCCTTTACTTCACTCTTTACTATCGTAATGAAGCTTGGGACATTTGACAAGTTATAAATGTAAACTCGCTGATTGGTGAGTCCGATAGGACGAAGACAGAGGCGTAGTTGAATTTATGCGTTAAGAAATTATAAAATTGGGGGGAATTTTATAATTTCTTATTAGCTAAAAAATGTAAAAGGGAATTGACAACTTCCGTCAAATTGCCAATTCCCGATCTATAATAAACGCCTGTCATATCAGCCTAGGGACTCATATTTTCAGGCGGGAATCATCTGTAAACTTATTTTAGCCGCCAGACGGTCAAACTATTTTGACAACACTTGTCAGTATAGGAAATGCACCATTAAAGGTGTGCTGGATTTTTTCAAAAGAATAGCTTATACTATATTGTGAAATAGGAGGGGTAGACTGTGAACGAATTTGAAAAGAATTTGCAAAGTAAGCGGAACGATGCAATTGATTCAGGGGTTGGATTTGTCGTTTCTTTTGGTTTTTTTGCTACTATGTTTATAATTGCAACAGTTATTAAGCTTATTGGTTCTTAATGATTGGCTACATATGTTTACTCAGGGAGACTGCCTCACATTTGGCAGTCTTTTTTCATTCCCTATATACTATGGCAGATAAGGAATAAAGGTTCCTCCCTCGCGATTAAATCTGTATGTTATCGCCCCCTGTATATCACTTCGATAAATGATTGCCTCCTCTTTTTTTAGAAGGTTTAAAACCTCTTGATGGGGATGCCCAAATCGATTATTCTCTCCGGCAGATATTAACACAATTGCTGGACTCAATTGTTGAATGAAGGAGGGAGCACTTGATGTTCTGCTGCCATGGTGGCCTGCTTTTAACACATCTACGGTTAAATTTCGGTATTCTTTTACAATCCTCTCCTCACCTGACTGGTCCAAATCGCCGCCAAAAAACCACCGAAGGCCTCCAATCTTAGCGACCAAAGCAATCGATCCACCGTTGCGTTCCCCGGCATAATCTTCTTCTGGAGCGAGAATGTGCCAGTCAGTTCCATCATCTTTCCAATTAATCCCTTCAGAGACAAAAACTACTGAGATTCCTTTCAAGTTAGCTTCATTAATAATGGCCTTTTCCATTTCTGACTTGTCTGCCACAGACGGCAGCAGAATTTCATTTACCTTGATTTCTTGTAAAACAGCAAGAGCACCCCCGATATGATCCATATCTCCATGGGTAAGTATAAGCTTATCAATTTTGGTGATACCTTTCCCTTTTAAAAACGGAACCACCACATCCCTTCCAACCTCAAATGGCTTGGCCCGCCTCTTCCATTGCTCGGTATTGAAGCTAAGCGTCCCGCCGGTGTCGATCAAATATGTCCCCTTCCTATGTGGAAGCTCAATCAAAATGCTATCCCCCTGCCCGACATCAATCATTGTCACTTCCCCAAAAGGATAGAACCAGTTCCAGCCAGGTTGTATCAAGAACAGACAAAACGTTAAGATCAGCAGCTGCTTCTTTCCCTTCGAAACTTCCCAAAAGAAAAAAATCATAAAAATAAGAATGATATAGCTGACAAGCAGAAGCATATTGGGTCTCCCTGGGACGAAGGCGCCAAAATCCAAATTAGCGATAGCGCCAATAAGCTTATTAAAAATAGTAATTATTGTTTCGAAAATGGTGATTAAAATGATTGGGGTACTCCCAAATAAAAGTTGAAAGAAAAATAATAGGTACAACCCGGGGAGGTAGACAAATGAAAACAGTGGAATATATATCAGGTTTGCCAAAATGCCGATTAACGAGAGTTCGAAAAAGTGATAAAGCAGAAAAGGCCATGCTGCCAGCTGTGCTGTGACTGACACCGCAAGCATTGCGGCTACTTTTTGATAATTTTTAAGGAGATGCGAAACTGATAAAATGATCGCAATACTAACAGCAAAGGATAGTTGGAAGCCTATATCAAATATCAATAACGGATTAAACAACAGACAGAGCAAAAAGGCAAAACTTATACCATCAATCGGCAATAGTTTGAACCTCCCTTGCAACTTATCCGTTAATAACACAAAGAAAATCATGAGAGCTGCGCGAACAACAGAGGGGGAACCACCAGTCAAAATAACGTAAGCCGGCAACAGCAGAAGCAAAAAATTAGTCATGAACTGCCTTGTTAACCCACAGCGGATTCCTAAATAGAAAACCATCGCGATTAATAATGAAACATGAAGACCTGAAATCGCTAGTAAATGGACAATGCCAGTTTCCTGGTAATCCCCCAGCACAAGCGGGTCAATCATGCTCCGGTCCCCGAAAATTAACGCAGCCGACAAGGAAGCAATTTCCTGCGGAAAGTTATTTTCCAAATAGCGGATGCCCTCCAGACGAAGCTGCTTCAACATAATGACCGGGTCTTTCTTTGGAACTTGCAGACAATTTTCTAAAGGATTTCTGTCACTTTCTATGACCCAATAGATTTCCTTTATTTTTAAATAACGCCGATAATCAAAGCCATTTGGATTTTTTGCGAAACTCGGCAGTTCCATGGTGCCTGACACTCGACAGGTACTGCCATAAAAGGAATGGGCTATTAACGCGGTTTGTTCTTGCTGGGATTTGATTTTGTAGCGGATAAGGAGTTTTTCGTTATACGTTTTCTCTGTTGCCACGATTTGCAGCAAATCGCCGTCGATTTTGGGGTCTTGGCTGTACTGTAACGTAAATGAAGTGGAGTTTTTCGGAATAACACTTTGATTATTTATGTCCGCTTGATACCCGATAGCGTAGAAACTAATAATCATAATCATGAGAACTTCCAACTGTTTTTTTGTGAAGCTTTTGTATTTATATAATCCATAAAAATAAAGAATAATCAATAAGAAAAACGGGAAAAACTTGATTAGAGCAGCTGATACAGCCAACAGGGCGGCAACGGCAAAATAAACATATTTTCCGATCATCGTCTTTTCTCCATTTGCAGATTTTATAAATTGCGCCGGTCATGTAACCGGCGCCGCTTTTAGTGGTTAATTTTTCGAAAATCAATTACGGGTTGGGTCAATTCAACTTTTTCTACCTTAACATTTGCTTGTTGAAACAATTCGAGGGCATAGGGATGATTTTTATAATCCTCAGCATAATAAACAGTCTTGATTCCGGCTTGAATAAGCGCCTTACAGCATTGCAGGCACGGAAAATGGGTAACGTAAATTTCCGACCCGTCGGTTGGAACACCAAATTTGGCACATTGCAAAAGGGCATTCATTTCAGCATGAATGGTTCGCACACAATGATGGTCAATCACATAGCAGCCTTTATCAATACAATGGTCCCCTCCGGCAATAGAACCATTATAACCTCCCGCAATAATTCGTTTATCCCTTACGATAGTAGCACCGACTGTAAGGCGCGTACAAGTACTTCTCAGTGCAAGCAAATGGCTCTGGGCCATAAAATATTGATCCCAAGAAATTCGATTCATATCGTTCAGCTCTCCCTTGCAGGTTCTTTCTGTTTAGTTTAATGTGGCATGTCCATCTGGTCAATGATGAAATTATTTTACCGAAACCAGATCTTTTAACTTTTCGAAAGTTTTATCACCAATGCCGCTCACATTCTTTAAATCTTCTACCGCATTAAACGGACCACTTGTTGAACGATATTCGATAATCGCAGCAGCCTTTGCTGGACCTATTCCCGGCAGGTTTTGCAACTCTGTCTCATCCGCTTTGTTAAGGTTTATTTTTCCTTGATTTTGACTCACTCCACCAGACGAAATAGGCTGGCTTTCGTTTGTACCTGACAACGGCGCTCCTTTTTCCCCCACCGCCGGGATGTAAATCACCATCGCATCCTCTACATGCTGTGCAAAATTTACTCCAGTTTGGTCAGCAAGTTCTGTTAAGCCACCGGCCCTGCTGATTAGGTCAATAATGCGTTCCCCCTCATTGGCCTGATAAACCCCCGGCATTTTGACTTGCCCTTTAATATCAACCATCATCCTTTCCTCTTTTTGGGTGGTTGCTGGTTCTTCATTCGTTATTTCTTTTTCCTCGGTCCTTTGCAGCTGCTGTTCAATGACAGGCTGTCTAGCCGAGGGATTAAAAGACTCCTGACTGTAAAAATAATAACCGCCAATTGCCGCTAACACAGCGGCGACAACATAAAACTTGTGTTCCAAAATCCAGTCTTTCAAAGTGCTCATCCTTTCAAATGGTATATTTTACTTACGGGATTCATATTGTTATAAAAGAAACCGGGATGTGAGGGAGGGTAGAATCATGAAGATAGGTATCATCGGTACCGGTAATATGGGAAGAATTTTGGTGGAAGCATTCATTGAAGGTAAGGCTGTTTCTCCATCATGTATGATGATTACAAATCGAACAATTGGAAAAGCGATGGTGTTAAAAGATAAATATAACGAAATCAGGGTTGGGGCAAATGCAGTGGAAGTTGCGGCTCAATCCGATTTACTATTTGTGTGCGTAAAACCGCTTGACGTGTTTAAGATTATTGACCAAATTAATCCATACTTAACACAAAACAAATGTCTTGTTTCGATCACCAGTCCTATCAGTACGAATCAAATCGAGAGTAAAATTTCCTGCTCCGTAGCCCGGGTCATTCCAAGCATTACAAACCGTGCGTTAGCCGGGGTATCATTAATTACCTATGGAGGAAAATGCTCGGACAATTGGCGTACAGAACTCGAAAGGTTAATGTCCAAGATGTCAGTGCCAGTTCACATAGAAGAAAATATTACGAGGGTTGCTTCCGATATAGTTAGCTGCGGACCTGCCTTTTTTAGCTACCTCCTGCAGGCGTTTATTAAAGCCGCTGTCAAGGAAACAGAAATTGATGAAAAATCTGCTACTATTCTGGCCAGCGAAATGATTGTTGGCTTAGGTGACTTATTAAAGCAAGGTCATTACACCCTTCCGTCGTTACAGGAAAAAGTATGTGTAAAAGGCGGCATTACCGGTGAAGGAATAAAAGTATTTGAAAACGAGCTTGGGGAATTATTTGAACATGTGTTTCAGGCAACTCATGCCAAGTTCAAAGAAGATTTGGACGAAATTGATATGCAACTCTCAAAACATTAATTCGCTATTTTTCAACAAAATCCTCCTAAAAATAGAAAAAGACCATCTTTTTTTCAAAAGATGGTCTTTATTTTTTTTTAGCGATAAAAAAGATACGTTCCGAATGGTTTTGCGGCGGGCAATGTTCGAAATCTCCACAGACTTCTAAAAGTTCAAAGCCTGATTCTTTCAGCCAATCGGAATAATGCCCAATCGGAAATGTCCGTTGAAGATGCAATTCATCATAGCGGTCATACTTACCACTTTGCTCATCCAAAACAAAGAAAGTTAACTCATGTTCTACACTGCCCGCTTCCTCGCCGGGGAAGCTGTTCCATATATATGCAATATCGTCCTCATTTAAGGAGAATGTCTGATTGATAAAGACCTGAGTTATTTTGTAGATGGAATGAACATCAAAGATTAACAGTCCACCATGCTTTAAATGTTGAAAGGCTTGACGGAATGTATCCTGGACCTCCTGTTCGGTCTCCAGATAATTGAGTGAGTCACAAAAAATACCGATGACATCAAATGGCTCCGGTGCTTGGAACTGGGCCATATCCTGCTCAAAAAACGGGATCTTAACACCAAAGTCCTCCGCCTTCGCTTGGGCAACTGCAAGCATATCTCCAGACAAATCAATACCCGTCACCCGAAAACCTTCTTTGGCAAAGCGGGTGGAAAGTTCTCCTGTTCCACACGCCAAATCCAAAAGATGAAGGGCCCCTTCAGAACTGTTAATTGGATATTTTTCCAACGTTTCTTTAACAAATTGAACCCATTGCTCATAGGGGGCATCCTTCATTAATTCATCGTAAAGATAGGCGACATGCTCGTAGCTGCTCATGAATTAAGCCCGCTAAAAACATCTTCCCGAGGTGCATCACCCCATAGGCGCTCTAAATTGTAATAACTCCGTTCTTCACGATGGAACACATGAACAACAACATCCCCGAGATCGATCAATACCCATCTCGCCTCATCAAACCCTTCCATTCGTTTAACATCGAAGCCATTCTCTTGCGCTTTTTCACGGACTTCTCGAGCAATTGCCTGAACCTGCTTATCCGAGTTCCCGTGACAAATGACAAAATAATCGGCGATTAAAGAAATTCCCTTCATGTTAAGCGCCAAGATGTCTTCTGCTCGTTTATCGTCTGCCGCTTTGACGGCCATTTTTAATAAGTTTTGATTATCCATTTAATCAATCCTTCCATTTCGGATTAAGTCATTATACGTATGGAACGTCTCTGGATAGACTGTTTGATTTTTTTTTATTAAAAACAAAATCGTATTTTGTACCGATTTAATCAAAGCCCGGTCCAAACTTCCCTTAGCCATTTCCCTTACTTCTTCAACCCCGGGAAAATGACGTCCTGGTTCAATATAGTCGGCAAGGTAGATGATCTTCTCGAGGAGCGACATTCCCGTCCTACCGGAAGTATGGTACCTGATGGCTGTAAGTATTTCAGGGTCGGTAATTCCCGCTTCGGTCTCTGCTAAATAGGCACCTGCTGGCGCATGCCAAAGCTCGGCATTGTAATCAAGCAGGTCAGCTGGAAACCCTTGACTCAGAATAATTTCCCTCATTTCCTCTTTAGGGCGAAATTTTGCATAATCGTGAAAAATCGCTGCTAATTCTGCCTTCTTTACATCTGCTCCATATTGCTTGGCTAACATAATTGCTGTTTCCATAACCCCTAAGGTATGCTGGTAGCGATGCTCAGTCAATTGCGGTTTTACAAGCTGTAATGCTGTTTCACGTTCCATATAATTGCTTCTCCTCAATATACTCTATAACGGAATCCGGTAACAGATACCGCACTGTCTTCCCCGTTTTAAGCCTGTCTCGAATCATGCTTGATGATACGTCGAAGGCGGGCACATCAACATATTGAATGGGGAAGTCACTTTGATGACTATAGTTTGGACGTTCTACCCCTACAAATTGAACCAACTTAATCAGCTCGTCAATTTTATGCCATTTCGGTAAATATTCAATCATGTCAGCCCCGATAATAAAGAAAAATTGATGCTCAGAATATTTCTCATTTATCATTTTCATGGTATCAAAGGTATAGGAAGGACCTTCCCGTTGCAATTCAATCGGCTGAATTTTAAAGGCCGAATTATCTTGGGTTGCTAATTTCAGCATGTTTAGCCGGTCTTCATTTTTCACAAGTCCCGATTTCTGTTTATGCGGCGGCTCCCGGTTCGGCATCAACCAAATCTCATCAAGTTCAAGGGCGGCACACACCTCATTGGCAATCAATAGATGGCCGTTATGCGGCGGGTCAAAGGTTCCCCCTAGAATACCAATTTTTTTCATCTCAACTTCGTACCTCCTATCTTGGAAGAACGATTTGCTTATTCTCCACTGATTCCTTGTACAGAACGATGGTATTACCGATAATTTGGACGACCTCTGCGCCTGCACCTTCTGAAAGCTGTTGTGCGACGACGGTTTTATCCTCTTCGCAGTTTTGCAGAACACTTACCTTAAATAATTCTCTTGCTTCAAGCGCTTCTGCAATTTGTTTAATCATATTCTCGTTAACCCCGCCTTTTCCTACTTGAAAAATTGGGTCCAAATGATGGGCCTTTGCCCGTAAAAATCTTTTTTGCTTACCTGTTAACATTCTTTTCCTCCTAATTTTTGAAGAACAATTTCTCTCATTCTGGTTACATCCGGGAAGATCCCTGTCCATTTTTCAAATGCCAGTGCCCCTTGATAAACAAACATGTCAATTCCGTTTTGAATTTTAGCTCCGTTTTGTCTCGCATTCTGTAGGAGCAGTGTTTCCAATGGATTGTAGATAATATCACATACCATGGCTTGTGGATTGATATTTTTTAAATCCAATGGCTGCTCTTCGACTTTTGGTGCCATACCAATCATCGTTGTTTGCACAATTAGATCATACTTATCTATATGTTTACCTGCTTCATCCAAAGAATGAGCAGTCGAGACGATGGAATAAGGGCACTCTCCGATTAATTTGATTGCTCTATCAACAGTTCGATTGGCTATATCAATGACAGCCGGTTTTTCTTTTGCCAGTGTAAAATAAATTGCCTTGGCCGCACCACCAGCCCCGAGTACCAGAACCTTTTTTCCATTAATAACAGGATAAAGGGCATTTAACCCTTTTAAGAACCCGGGGCCATCTGTATTATAACCGACAAGCCTTCCGCCTTCGTTAACCACAGTATTGACAGCGCCGATATTATGAGCCAGCTCGTCAACATCATCCAGATATTGAATAATTTCACTTTTATGCGGAACTGTTACATTAAATCCCCCAGCGCCAATTGCCCTAAAGCCATTAACGGCATCCTTTAAATTTTCCGATTTCACCTGAAAAGGGAGATATTCCGCTTCAATACCATAAAACGAAAATAAATCATTGTGCATAACGGGAGACATCGAATGCCCAATTGGATCCCCGATTACAGCATATAGCTTTTTCACTTGTTTCTCCCACCCGTTTTAAAAATTATATTAACGACTTCCGAATCATTGCTTGAACACCCTTTGGAACATAAGCAGCAACCTTTGCTCCCGGATCATTAACTGTTACCCAACCAAGTCCGGAAAAAACAATATCGGTCTTGGCCTCTTTAATCACAAATTCATGCTTTACCAGTTCAGGGAAAGTATCCAAGTCTGTTTTCCGCGGCGGCGTCAGCAGTTCTCCAACATGATTTTTATATAACTCTGCCGCATTTTCGGTTTTTGTGCGGTGAATATTGATTTCATTAGAAAGGTAACAGACAAATGACCTTCTGCCGCCGCTAATATAATCGAATCTCGCCAGCCCCCCAAAATACAAGGTTTGTCCTTCATTTAACTGAAACACCTTTGCCTTGATTTCCTTTTTAGGTGTAATTACCTTTAAATCCTTCTTATCAATAAAATGGGCCATTTGATGGTGGTTGATGATTCCCGGAGTATCCATCAGCGCTGTCCCGTCATCAAGCGGAATTTCGATAATATCCAAGGTCGTGCCCGGAAAATGGGAGGTTGTGATTACATCTCCTTCACCACTTACCTGTTTAATGATGGTGTTAATAAAGGTGGATTTCCCCACATTGGTACAACCGACAACAAAGACATCCTTGCCATTGCGGTGCTCCTCAATGGCGGCCATCGTTTCTTCAATATTCCATCCTCTTCCGGCACTGACGAGGAATACCTCTTCGGGTCTTAATCCCAATTCCTTCGCTTGCTGGGTCATCCAATTAATTAGTTTTTTCTGTTTAACTGATTTAGGCAGCAAATCTGCTTTGTTGCCCACAAGAAGGACTTTGTTTTTTCCGACAAAGCGATGCAATCCCGGCAGCCAGCTGCCGTTAAAGTCAAATATATCGACAATCATGACAATCAAGGCATCCCTATCGCCAAGTCCATTCAAAATTTTTAAAAAGTCATCATCTGTCAGACTAACATCCTGAACCTCATTATAATGCTTTAAGCGGAAGCATCGCTGGCAAATGATTGATTCTTTTTCAAGGGCAGAGGCAGGCGCATAGCCGAGTTCAGCCGGGTTTTCGGTCTGAACTTTCACACCGCAGCCTATACAAATAGGTTGTTGCTCATTCATGTCTAATCCTCCCATGAAAGCATCCCCCTTTTCCGGAACCAATTCATGATTCTCCGTTCCGCAAAGCGGTTAAATTTTGTTGCGATTCCGTCTGTTTGAGCAACAGGGACCACAAGGATTGTATGAAATCCGCTGCGATTGCCGCCAAGGACATCCGTTAATAATTGGTCACCAATCACTACGGCTTCTTCCTTTTTTATACCCATTTCCGATAAAGCACGATGAAATGCCTTCGTCAACGGCTTTCTAGCCCGAAAAACAAAGGGTATTTCAAGCGGATCGGCAAAGGCCTTCACCCTTGCTTCATTATTATTGGAAACAATCGTCACTAAAATATTGTTCCTCTTTACCTCTTCAAACCACTTTATTAAGGCCGGAGTGGCGCTCGGTCGATCCCATTCAACTAATGTGTTATCTAAATCCGTGATAATACCTTTAATCCCTTTTGCTTTTAATTTTTCTGGCCTAATATCAAGAACACTTTTCACATGTTCATTCGGCAAAAATTGTTTTAACACTACATGACACCCCAAAACTATTTCAAGAATTAATGACGGTTCTTTACTTGTACCATCATAACGAATTTTACCATTTGTTTCAAAGAATAAAAGTCTTCAGTTTATTGTTCTTCATTTACTGACAATACATGATAGGTATTTTAAAAACATCATGAAAAATATAGCGACATTTTCTGAATTATGGCGATTTTTAAAACGAATAAAAAAATTTTTCGACAAACATCGCCTTTTTCAACATCTGTGGATAAAGTTATTAACATTATACCCATTGAATTATCCAGTTTTTAGTGTTTTATAAACAAAATAATCACAGGTTATCCACTGGAAGCTGTGGATAGTTAGAACGATTGTTCTCCAGTAATAAATTTGGTAGATTTAGGGTACACCAACTTGACCAACCATTATATGAGTCCAATTCATGCAATAGAACACTTTAATTTATTTCATTGGAGGTGTCTTCTACATGAGGAAATTGTCAGATGACTTACTGATTGAATCCTACTTTAAAGCAAGAGAACTAAACCTGAGCCCGGATTTTATCACTCTTATTGAGTCCGAGATTCACCGTCGTTCCCTTTATAATAAAATAAAGAAGACTTCTTAATCACGCTTGCCCGCACAGGGCTTTTTTTTGAAAAGACGGCGGTGCCATTGTGCACCGCTACTTATTTTTAATATTAAAGGTCCCTAGCTTTTCGCCCACCTTCATTTCCTGTGGTGTATTAAGGTTTGGATTCAGTTGGAATGTATTCTTCTCGAACAATAAAACAACCGTTGATCCAAATGTAAAATAAGCGATTTCCCCGCCTTTTTCTAATTCTGCCCCTTCATGGACCGTTTCGATTGAATTAACAAACATTGCCCCTACCTTGACAATCGCCACATGCCCAAATTCAGTCTTGACCTCGGTAATTACCCGATAGTTTTTGGCAAGCGTCCGTACACCATACTTTAATCCCCACTTGTTAACAGGATACGATTTGGAACCAAGTGTCCACTGCTTGGTTATCGTTCCATTGACCGGACTGTGAATACGATGGTAATGGCTGGGACTTAAATACAAAATGATATATGTACCATTCAAATATTTTGGCAATACCTTAGGGTCACTCAGCATTTCTTCAATAGAATAGGTCTTTCCTTTAACAATAATTTCGCTGTTTTCCCTAATCGGTCCTACATCCTCTAGTACCGCATCAACAGGACTTACAATTGAATCATGGCTTTGATCAATCAGCCTTGCCCCCTTTTTAAGATTCCTGACAAACAATTCATGAAGAGTAGGAAATTCGTGGAGCCCTTTTTCCATTTCATCTTGATTAAGCCGGTATGTTTTCGCAAACGAAGGTACTACGAAACGGCTGAGACGAGATCTGGCAAAACTTTTTAAAATAACTGATGTCCATCGGCCATTCGTCAATTCAATTAATAACCGATAAGCTGGCTGCAACATAGGATTACCCCCAAATAGTGTAAAAATACTCTTTACGAACAGACATAAAACCCGTAAAATTAAATACTATAGAGTAAATAGTACTGAACGGATTTCTCTTCAATCCAAAGAAAGGAGTGATAAGGAGAAATGTTTTTATTAGATGTGATTGACCAGACAATAAAGAAACTCAAGTCGCAGACTGCCAATGTGATGACCCTGATTAATTTATCGTTAGGCGGTTTTGCTATCGTCTTTGGTCTCCACGGGAATTTAAGATTGAGCCTTCTGCTCATTTTTATTGCTGCTTTGGCGGACCGGTTTGACGGCATGATTGCCCGAAAGTTCAATATTGAATCTGAACTCGGAAAGCAGCTGGATTCCATGAGTGATATTATATCATTTGGAGTCGCACCTGCACTATTGTTGTACCAAGGAATTTTATATGAATTTGGGGGCCCCGGTTCCTTTTTCACCGTTTTTTATATTGGCTGCGGAGCCTTCAGACTAGCCCGGTTTAATATAACAGAAAACAATAGGTACTTTACCGGATTGCCGATTACGGCGGCAGGGTGCTTGGCAACCTTAAGCTTTTTGGCCATCCCCTATCTCCCGGCGCAAACGTTCTTATTTATTATTATCATTCTTTCATTCTTAATGGTTAGTACCTTCAGATTAAGAAAAGTATAAAGAAATATTGTAATGACCTACTATAGCCCGATTTGAGTAGGTCATTTCTTATTATAATAGCACTAAATATAATTTAAAAAATCTGGACAGACACAATTTCCCGTTTTCTTCATAGGAATTAATAATAGGCTAAAGTCCAATTTAGATACGGGGTGGATGTGAATGTCTGGAATCTTAACTGCTCTTGGCTATTTAATAAAGGAATTTTTATTTCTTGTATCATATGTAAAAAATAATGCCTTCCCTCAACCCCTATCCGCTGCAGATGAGCGAAAATATTTAAGATTAATGGCCGAAGGGGACGCCCATGCACGCAATATGCTGATTGAACACAATTTAAGATTGGTCGCCCATATTGTAAAAAAATTTGAAAATACTGGCGAAGATTCAGAGGATTTAATTTCGATAGGAACCATCGGTTTAATAAAGGCCATCGAAAGCTATTCTGAAGGAAAAGGAACAAAGCTCGCCACATATGCCGCACGATGCATTGAAAATGAGATCCTCATGCATCTAAGGGCACTTAAAAAGACAAAAAAGGATGTCTCGCTGCATGATCCGATTGGCCAGGATAAAGAGGGAAATGAAATCTCATTGATTGATGTATTAAAGTCGGAATCGGAGGACGTTATTGATACGATTCAGATGAACATGGAGCTTGAAAAAATCAAAAAGTACATTGAAGTCCTCGACAGCCGGGAAAAAGAAGTCATTATCGGCCGGTTTGGTCTTGATTTGCAAAAGGAAAAAACGCAGCGGGAAATTGCCAAGGAGCTTGGCATTTCAAGAAGCTATGTGTCTCGAATCGAGAAGCGGGCCCTGATGAAAATGTTTCATGAATTTTATCGGGCGGAGAAGGAACGAAAGAAGAAATCATAATAAAAAGAGTCGGAGCAGCATTACTTCGACTCTTTTTCGCCTTCTTTTAAAATATTCACCCAAGACTTGCCTCCATCCAAAGATTGGTAAAGGTCATTTTTATAGGTAGAAAAAGCCATTTGGTCTGGTTTTTTAGGGTTCACCGCTAAATAGGTAATTGGATTGTCATAATCCAGGAATGGGATAGATAGAGTGGCTTGCTCACCGGAAGCCGGTTTTTTCGTCTTCAGCCATATTTTTTCATCCTCAACGCTGGAAAACAGAATGTTATCCTCAGAAAAGGTAAGCGCAGTTACCATTGTTGGATCAGTTATCAATTTCATATTGTTCCCGTTATCGGTTGAATAGTAAATCCCGGATCGCGTTGCCATAGCAATTGATTCTCCATTTGCCGGATGGACGCTGATTATTCCCAGCGAGTCGGCATTAAAGCCATTGAACTCACTTTTTTTCCACGTTTTCCCGTTATCCTCGGAATAGTTGACACCCGGATTTAGACCATTTTTCTGTTGATCGCTAATAACATAAAGTGTACTGCCAGAATACCCTGCCGCCATAAATACAAAATTGCCTTTGCCGTAGAAGGCAAGCTTTTCAAGCGACTTGCCTTTATCACTACTCTTGATAAGACCAAGCGGATCTTTAAGGCCTGTCCCTTTTTGTGGATGTCCACTGGAAATAAATCCTGTTTCCACTGCCTGAAAGCCCATATATTTATGCTTATTTGTTGTGGTTTCAAACCAATTCCCGTCTTTAAACATTTTTAACCCGGCATTAGATGCAACATAAAGCGCATTATCATTTCCGGGATAGCCAAGCCCAAAAACACGGGTGATGTTTATTGAATTGGCAGTAATAACCTCAAACTTTTTCGCTTCTGTTGATTTTTCCTCCTGCTTTGGTTCTGGCTGATCTGTGTCATTCTGCTTGCTGGTACAGCCTGATACGGCAAGCAATACTATAATAAAAATAGGCAGAATTAGCTTATTTATTTTCATAGGTCCCCTCCTGGAAATCTTGGCAATCTATTAAGTACCATTTCGGACTTCTCTTATCCATCCACTTATACCCCAGTTTTTATCAGCTTGTCAAATAATCGTAACTCTCCTGATACTAGCCAAAGATTCAAAGTTATAGAAATTTTACAACAATAATTTTATAATAGGAAAGTACATATCAAAAAGGGGGTACATATAATGGCAGCCACAACCTATAAAGATGTGTGGAACCTAGAGGTATTTTTTAAAGGCGGAAGCGATTCCCGTGAATTACAAGAGCAATTAGCTCGTACAGCGGATCTAATCGAAAATTTTCAGGCAAAAGTAAACAACTGGACTCCGGCCAATTCCCCTGAGGACGGTAAATATTTGCTAGAGTTGCTTGAGGACTTTGAAAGAACAGGAAAAAAGCTTCGCCAAGCTGGAGCGTTTGTTGGATGCCTGCAGGCACAAAATACGAACGACCAAAAAGCCTATAACCTTGATGCCCAAGTAACAGGTTTAAGTGCCGCTTTCCAGACCGCACTGGGTTCATTTGACAACCTGCTGGCCCAAATTGCTGATTCCGCATGGGAACAGCTATTGGCAAACGAGCAGTTAAAAGCACTCTCCTTCGTCTTAAGCGAGCGCCGCACCCGGGCAAAGGAAAAGCTGTCCAAGGAAGAGGAGGCGATGATTAACGCTCTTGGAGTGGACGGCTATCACAGCTGGGGACAATTATATGATTTAATTGTCAGCAAAATAAAAGTTTCCTTTACTGAAAACGGAGACGAAAAACAGCTTTCTGTCGGGCAGGCTTTTAATAAATTTTCAAGTTCTGACCGCAGCTTACGGAGCGCGGTATTTACAGGCTGGGAACAAGCCTGGGGCGAGCAGGCTGACTTGCTTGCGAAAACATTAAACCATCTTTCAGGATTTAGATTGAATGTTTACAAAAAACGCGGTTGGGACGATGTATTAAAGGAACCGCTGGGCATCAACCGCATGAAAAAAGACACACTTGAAACGATGTGGGCCGTGATCTCGGATAACAAGCAAAAGCTCGTTCAATATTTGGAGCGTAAAGCAAAATTATTAGGCTTGGAAAAATTAAGCTGGTTTGACCTGGATGCACCATATGGTAAAGCAGAGTCGAAAGTTTCCTATCAGGAAGGGGCAGAATTTATCGAACAGAACTTTGCCCTATTTGGCGAAAAAATGGCGGCATTTGCAAAAATGGCCTTCAAAGAGCAGTGGATTGAGGCAGAAGACCGCCCTGGAAAAGCACCCGGCGGATTCTGTACTTCTTTCCCGGAAAGCGCTGAGTCGAGAATCTTCATGACCTATTCTGGGACACCATCTAATGTATCTACTCTTGCTCATGAACTTGGACACGGCTTCCATTCGTTTGCGATGAAAGGCGTACCACATCTCAATACAATTTACGCTATGAATGTGGCAGAAACAGCCTCCACCTTTGCCGAAATGATCGTTGCTGACGCCTCCGTCAAAAACGCAAAGGATAAAGAAGAAAGACTGGCACTGCTTGATGATAAAATCCAACGGACAGTTGCGCTGTTGATGAATATTCATGCCCGCTTCCTGTTTGAAACTAGCTTCTACGAAGAAAGAAAACAAGGCCCGGTTTCCGTGGAAAGACTAAATCAATTAATGCTGCAGGCACAAAAAGAAGCATACTGCGAAGCATTGGATGAATACCATCCATTATTCTGGGCTTCCAAGCTCCACTTCTTCATTACTGGAGTGCCATTCTATAACTTCCCTTATACGTTTGGCTACCTATTCTCACTCGGAATTTATGCTCAGGCGTTAGAGGAAGGGAAGGGCTATGAAGAGAAGTACATCGCCTTATTAAGAGATACCGCTTCGATGACTGTGGAAGACCTTGCACAAAAGCATTTACAGGTTGATTTAACACAGGAAGATTTCTGGCAAAAAGCGGTTGATATTTGCCTTGCTGATATCGATGAGTTTTTGGAAATGACAGAAGGAAAATAGGATGGAAATAGAAAAAGCATCGGTCGAATTTATACGACCGATGCTTTTTCTTATGCCTCAGCACTAAGTTCTGCAGAAATAACACAGCCAATCGCCCCAGTGATAATGAACGCCATCGCCACCATAAACATCATGTTTCTCCACCCCTTAGATTATACTGCTACTCTTTGATTTCAATTTATCATATTTTCACGGTATCAATCTGAGGGAAATGTGAACATTGTGTTAACAACGATTTGCTGCTCTAGCAATTAATAAAAACTTATGACTTTATTTTGAATCTTTTTTCTTTGATTTAAAAATCAATGATAACAGTAAAAAATGCAATGGCATTTTGATTACCTCCTATCCAATCTTTCCAACGGCTAAGTGGTATCTTTCATATCCCACAAACTTGCACCTCGTCCTTGAATTAGAAAAATCATTTAAAAAACCACCTTTCTCCTATTAGTTTTAACACGTTCATCCAGTAAACGTGACTATCTGCCAAATGGCGATAATTTACATCATGCGATACATGGAAATTTGACGATCTTTATTTTGTTCGTAAAGTTTATTCACCATTTCTTGTTGCATGGCATCTTGAATGGTCACTTTTCGTTTTGAAATCGTAATAGTTAAAAAGAATATATTTAGGGTCATTTCAATTCACTTCCTTTGGTAAAACCCCATTGATTTGTATTACATAAGACGATGCATGGAAATTTGACGATCCTTGCTTTGTTCGTAGTGCTTTTGCGCCAATTCGTTACGGGACTCATGGTCGAGATTTATTTTGCGTTTCATAATCGTTATGGTAAAAAATAAAATATTTAAAGTCATTTTCAAAACTCCTTTTGGGTTGTTTTTCATTACATTAAATGATGCATGGAAATTTGACGATCTTTACATTGTTGATAAAGCTGTTCCACCATTTCCTCTCTGGCAGCAGTTTCAAGATCAACTTTTCGTTTTTTAATACTAATCGAAAAGAATAATATATTCAGGGTCATACTAAATCACCTCCTAAAATGTCTTTTTTATTTAGCTTTGAGCAACCTCTTTAATCTATGCCGGACATATCCAATTGGCTTGTAAAAAGAGCACAAAAAGGCCGCAAGAAGTCACACCCTTGCGGCCAAAGCTTTATATGCTGTTTTTAGGCATAAAAAAGCCGCAAGGCGTCATTCTCCCTGCGGCATGGATATGTAAGGCAATAAAAAGTTAAACCATCCATTCCAATCCGGTCGAATGAGCAATATTAAAATATTCAGTTTTAGTTGCACCGTTAGCCCAAGCAGCACCATTTGTATATGCGACACCATTGAGTAATAACATCTTCTTCGACCTCCCTTTTGGAATTTTTTACTTGCTACGGTAATTATATCCACTTTATGGTGGTTTGTAAACCATTTTATGAAAATTTTTTTAAAGTTAATGAAAATGCCCTTGTTAACAAAGGAAAAACACCATGTGGAAATTCACATGGTGCCTAACATCCTGAGCCCATTATTCTAGTGCTTGTGTCAAATCTTCGATTAAATCTTGGACATCTTCGAGCCCTACGGAGATGCGGACGAGGCCGTCACCAATGCCAAGTTCCGCTCTTCTTTCGGCAGGAATGGAGGCATGGGTCATTCTGGCAGGGACAGAAATGAGACTTTCTACCGCCCCAAGACTTTCAGCCAGAGTGAAATATTTAATCTTTGCCAGGATTTGATCGGCCATTTCAGCGCTGCCCACATCAAAAGAGACCATGCCGCCAAAGCCTCTCGATTGTTTCTTGGCAATTTCGTGCCCCGCATGTGTTTCAAGTCCCGGATAAAATACTTTTTTCACCATAGGATGTCCTTGCAAAAACTCCACGATTGCCTTTGTGTTATTTTCCGTCTCTTCCATGCGAATGCCCAATGTTTTTATTCCTCTTATTAGCAGCCAAGAATCCTGCGGCCCCAATATTCCGCCTGTGGAATTTTGGACAAAATGCAAGTCCTGTGCAAGCTTGTCATCATTCACCACCACTAATCCGGCGACAACATCGCTATGGCCGCCAATATATTTGGTCGCACTATGGAGAGCGATATCCGCCCCTAGCCCTATTGGATTTTGCCAATACGGGGTCGAAAATGTGTTGTCGACAATCGTCAACAGATTATGTTCCTTTGCTAACCTGGATGCAGCTGCAATATCGGTTATCTTCAACAGCGGGTTGGTAGGAGTTTCAAGGTAGATGGCCCTTGTATTTGGCCTGATTTCACTTTTTATATTATCCAAGTTGCTTGTATCAACAAAGGTAGAATCGATGCCGACACGATTAAGAACCTTGGTCATCACCCGAAAAGTACCGCCGTAAACATCATCTGTCAAAATGACATGGTCACCGCTGTTAAACAGCATAAATACAGCAGTAATGGCTGCCATCCCTGAGCCAAAAGCAAACCCGGCTTTTCCGCCCTCGATTTCTTTAATGAGTTCCTCCAGCGCATGTCTGGTCGGATTGCCTGTACGAGAGTATTCAAAGCCTTTATGTCCGCCGACTCCCTCCTGCTTATACGTGCTGACTTGATAGATGGGAAAAGAAACGGCACCTGTTGCCGGGTCCTCACTAATTCCGCCATGAATTAATTGTGTTTTTCGTCTCAACGCTAAATACCCCCTTCAAAGATCTTTTTACTTAAATATCGCTCACTGCCATCCGGGAAAATGACGACAATGTTAGTTCCCGGATTCGCTTGCTTACCCTCCTGCAGAGCGGCATAAAAGGCAGCCCCGGATGAACTCCCTACGAGCAGCCCTTCCTTTGCTGCCAGCTCTTTCACATAGGCAAAAGCATCAGTATCAGAAACTGTGTGAATTCCATCGAAGTAGTTACTGTCCATAAAATCCGGCAAAAACTCCATCCCGATGCCTTCCGTTTTATGAGGACTGGGGTCACCGCCATTTATAATCGACCCCTCCGGCTCAACTATTACTGTCTTAATATCATGTTTCTTCTCTTTTAGGAATCGGGACGTGCCCATAAACGTGCCTCCTGAACCAGCGCCAGCAACAAAGATATCGATTTCTCCATCCAACTGCTCCCAAAGCTCTGGTCCCAAGGTTTTATAATAAGTAGCGGGATTCGCCGGATTAGCAAATTGCTGCGGACAATAGGAACCGGGAATTTCCTTTAACAGTTCCTGTGCTTTGGCGATTGCCCCCTTGATTCCCAATTCTGTAGGAGTATTAACAATTTGTGCACCTAAAGCTTTCATGATTTCTTGTTTTTCCATGCTGAACTTTTCGGGAACACAGAAAATTACCTTAATACCTTTATTAATGGCAGCAAGTGCCACGCCTATGCCGGTATTTCCTGCAGTCGGCTCAATGACTGTGCCACCCTTCTTTAACTTACCTGTTGTAAAAGCCTCGTTTAACAGCTCCAATCCCAGCCGGTCTTTGACACTGCCGCCAGGGTTCATGAATTCAAGTTTTGCAAATAAGCGAACACCTTTAGGCAAGAGAAACTGTGTGATCTCAACAACTGGTGTATGCCCAATTAATTCATGGACGTTCTGATAAACCTTCATTGCTCCACTTCCTAGGAGTTTTTAATAGCCTCCACCATTTTCATGACAAGCGTTGCCGAATTGGTAGCGGCCTTATCAATAAATTGGTCAAATGAAATTTCCGATTCTTTACCGGCAATGTCCGAAAGTGAGCGGATAATTACAAATGGGACACCAAACCGAAAAGCAACCTGGGCTATTGCGGCGGCTTCCATTTCAACAGCCTGCAAATCATTAAATTTCCCACGGATAAACTCCACCCGCTCAGGGTCCTCCATGAATGAGTCACCTGTGGCGATTAAACCTCTGACAATTTTAAAATTATCCAGTTCTTTTGCTGCACTTTCGGCCAAACCCATTAACTTTTCATCCGCAGTAAAAGCTGCGGGAAGCTGTGGCACTTGCCCATATTCATAATCAAACGCGGTAACATCGACATCATGGTGCCGTACCTCTGTTGAGATGACAGCATCACCGACATTCAGGTCAGGATTTAATCCACCGGCTGAACCTGTGTTTATAATGCAATCTGGCTTATATTTTTCAAGCAAGATAGTGGTAGACATGGCAGCGTTCACTTTGCCGATCCCAGAACGAAGCAGAATAACATCCGCGCCCTTCATGCTGCCAAACGTGAATTCACAGCCTGCCACCTCTTCTTGTGTTTGCCCTTCAATATGGTCCCTTAATAGTGTTACTTCTTCTTCCATTGCTCCGATAATTGCGATTTTCATTTTTTTTACCTCTCCTATTGGTTATACTGCATTGATTTTTGCTTAAACGATAACCTGATTATAATTTCCCTCAGATTGCTGTAACGTATCCGCAAACAACATTTTACCTGTTTTGAGGATGGCCTGGCAAAGATTTTCATTAATTCCTACAGATATACTATGATATCTAAATAAAACTGCCCCGGATTTCTTCATTTCTTCTTCCTAATCATTGCTTGGCAAAGGAAATAATTTTACAATGGAAGTGTATTAGAGGAGGCGAGATCGTGAATTTTCAATTTGAATTAATTGAGGATAAAATAGAATTCTTTGAAGCAGCAGATTTAAAATCATTACAAAAGAAAATTGAAACACAAATAGAAGTGAACAGGGCAATACTACTCGGGGTTCATTCTGTAACCCACCATATGCATGTAAACGAAAACGGGCAAACTTATTTTACCGCTGTAGTTCATTTTAAAAAAAAATAGGATGGCGCCGAATTTGGCCCATCCTATTTTTTTCTTGCTATCATTATGGTTTTACAATTTCCGCAATTTCTTCGACTTTTGTCGGCATCCAGCCTTTACCATCTACCCATTTAATATACACATTGTATTTTTGCTGCTTATCCTTTGAAGCAACTGTCCCAATCGAAGCATCGGTTGTTGTTTTATCGCGGCCAAGCCAGTAAACCGTCATATTGCTTGGATCCAACCCGGTCGCATAAGTAATGGCATTCAACATTTCCTGCCAATCAACAGATTTGGAATCATACGCAGTTGTATGTGAACCTGACTGTGAAGTTCCCACAGGTTCCCACCCAGGATTAACAATGGTTTTTAACACATTGGAAGAACTCCCGCCATTTGATACCACTGCTTGGGAATCATCCCCTTGCTCATTTGCAGAAGCTTCATCAGCTTGCTCGTCCTCCTCAACTGCAGTACTATCATCAGATTCATCTTTTTTAGCGTCAGAATCCTCAGTCTTTTCTTCCTTATTTGCACTTTCTTCTTTTGGCTTACTTTCTTTTTCAGTATTCTGTTTTTCCGTTAGTGTTGGTGTTTCTACTTTTGATGAAACTTTTTCACTGTCATCCCCGCCAACAAAAATATTATAAGCAACAATGATAATAAGAGCCAACACAATAATAATTAAACTATTTAAGACAATATTTGTTTTTTTCCTTTTGGCACGATACGTAGATCGCGTATTTTGATTGTAATCGTTATTCAAAAAAACCACTCCTCCTAAAACCTAGGCTGTGATTATTTTAACATGATTTGCCCAGAACTTGAAGGAATTTTCCTTAGGTAAAAAGCCGTAACCTTTCACATATAGGCTTACGGCTTCTTAGAGCTTTAAATATAATTATTAAACCAGCCAGTTATATAGTCTAAGCGGTTAATTCTTAGTGCAGGTCTGCCGCTCCGGGAAAGCTCGTGGTTTTCGTCAGGAAAGCGGACAAACTTTGTTTCCTTGCCAAGTCTTTTTAAGGCAATGAATAATTGTTCTCCCTGTTCAATCGGACAACGGTAATCCTTTTCACTATGGAGAATTAACAAGGGGGTTTCCACATTTTTCACATAGGCAAGCGGCGAATGCTTCCAAAGTGTCTCAATATCCGATAGGTCCGATTTAATTTGCCATTCGGTAAAGTAATAGCCAATATCACTTACTCCATAAAAACTGATCCAGTTGGAGATCGAGCGCTGAGTTACTGCCGCTTTAAATTGATTTGTTTGACCGACAATCCAGTTAGTCATAAAGCCGCCGTAGCTGCCGCCTGTGACTCCGAGACGATTGCTATCAATGAACTCATAGTTAGCCAATACATAATTAACAGCTGCCATAAGGTCCTGATAGTCGTTACCGCCATAGTCTCCGCGAACGGCATCAACAAATTTTTGACCGTAGCCATGACTGCCCCTTGGATTAATATATAACACGGCATACCCTTGTGCGGCCAAAATCTGAAATTCATTCATAAAGGTATTGCCGTACATCATATGCGGCCCGCCGTGTATCTCAAGGATTAATGGATATTTATGACCTTCCTTAAAGCCAAGAGGTTTTATCAGCCAGCCTTGCAGCGTCCAAACGGCTGCCCCTTCAATTTCGAGGTGTTCCGGCTGTGAAAATCTAATTGTTTTTAGAAATTCTTTGTTAACATTTGTTAATTTTTCAATTGTCTCTCCATCAGGTAATGACAGCAAATACAAATCGCCAACTTCAACTGGTGTGCTAATCGCAGCAATTGCTTTATTGGAGTCAGGATGAATAGAAAGGCCATATACATGCTGCTGTTCGTTTGTTACAGATTGTATATTTCCGTTTAAATCGCCAAAATAAATATTTGTATTTCCCTTGTCGGATCCGACAAAGTAGTACCCAGTGCTATCAGTTGTCCATATAAGACCCGGTACCGCTGCTCCTTGCTGAAAATCCCCAACCATATAATTCCCCACAGGTACTTCCCATTGGGCTGTCAAACAGGAAAGTTCTTGTGTATCAGTTTGATATACCCATATTTTCGTAAGGGTGGCATTTTCATATTCACGCTCATGACCAAGAAAACCAAGATAGCGTCCATCAGGTGACCAAACGGCTTGGCCAAAAGATCCACTGCCTTTCGTGATTGGGGTTAGTTTTTTAGTTTCCACATCCAACGCATAGAGATCATGATTAAAAGAGAAATCGTGCTGTTCAGAGAAATCCGCCCCAACAGCAAGCTGTGTTCCATCTGGTGACCAACTATATAATGAATGATGATAATTTCTCTCTGTCAATTGTTTTAGCTCTCCAGTTTTCACATCGACAATAGCAATTTGCCTGTATGTACCTTTCCAGAAGCCCTCTGAATCGGACTTATATTGCATGACGGAAACCTCAAGAGGTTTTGGTTTTTCTTGGTTCTCTTCTTCTTTCAGGTCAAAAATCGTTTTCCCGCCTTGTAATGAAACCTGAAAAGCAATAGCGCTGCCATCCGGTGACCAAACGGGATTACTGGCGCCGCAGGCCAATGTAGTGATTTGCCTGGCTTCACCGCCATTAACGCTTAATACATGAATCTGGTTTTTCCCGCTGCGGTTCGATACAAAGGCCAGCTTACTTCCATCTGGAGACCAGCGTGGTGAGTGATTTTTCCCTTTGCCAAACGTCCACTGGACAGGTTCAGACTTACTGTTAAGTGACCCATAATAGATATGGTATTGATATTCATCAATGTCTCGGTCAATCGTTGTTTGGACAAACACATAAGAGCCGCCATCCGGGGAGAATTGCGGATTAGCAATTGATGCTAAGTCATATAAATCTGCTGAGGTAATTCCTCTTGTTGTCATTTACATTCCACCTTCTTAGCTAATAGATAAATTCAACTACGCCTCATGAACCGTCCTAACGGACTTGCCAATTGGCGAGTTTACATTAAAGCAATATACTATTTATTTCGACACTAGAAATAATCTTCCTGCAAAATATAAAAAAACAGCCAAAACTTTTTTAATGTTTTGACTGGTTCGATTGAATTATTGCTCATAAAGTATTTTTACCATATCGGCAAATAATGGAGGTACTCCGCCTTCATTTTCGGTCACATCCAAATTCACTGCGACTAAGGCATATTTTGGATTTTGGTAGGGGAAATAGCCCGCAAACCACTTATTGTATAATTTCTTGCCGTCCTTATACTTCCCTGTCTCCGCTGTTCCAGACTTTCCGGCAACCTCATACGGAAGATCTTTTAACCCTCTTCCAGTACCATTAGGATTTACGACGACTTCCCTTAATAACTTCTGAAGCTTCATCGCAGTAAAAGGTGAAATGGAATCCCCCTTTAAACCTTGTTCGGGAAACTCAACCATCGTTGTTCCATTCTTGTATTGTATTTTCGATGCTGCCCTAACCATTTCCTTTTTACCGCCTCTAGCAATCGTCGCCATCATATTGGCAACAGCTAATGGTGTGGCACGGACCTCGTGCTGGCCAATACCAGACATGGCAGCGTAATTGGAATCTTTTCTCGCTTCTTCGGATAAAAATACTCGGCCCTTATCCTCATCAGATAGCTGTCTGAAATCACTTGTATGATAGATGTCTCCATTCCAGCCTACAGTACCAGTCAGGGACAATTTCTCCGCATATTCCTCCAGCGTATTGGGATCACTTTTTTGCAATTCCATTGCCAGTTCCCCAAAGGTCCGGTTGCAGCTTCTGGCAAAGCTGTTGGTAAAATTTAACATGCCATAATCGTATTTCAGCTCTGGTTTGCCATTGATTTTTTTGCTGCAATTAAACAGCCGATTGGGATCGTCAAGATTATGATCAATAGCAGCTGCTGCGACTACCGTTTTAAAAACAGAGCCCATGATTTGCTGTTTCAACATCAGGTTGGCTACCCCGGCATCATTATAAGGATCTTTCTTATTAATTGCCGGTCGTGACACCATTGCCAGCACACTATTGTCCTCGATATTTAGAAGCACAAGACCGCCTTTTTTCATTTGGTACTGATCGACTAACTCCTCGGCTTTTTGCTGGATGGTTTTATCAATAGTTGTCCGAACATTGACCGGATAAAATGGATTAGCCGGGTCAACATATTTTACATTGATCCCAAACAACGGGGCACCGCCGCCATCGACGTGATAGACTAGTTTCGATTTTCCTTCGGGAAGGAGGAATTCATCGAAACTTTCTTCTAGTCCTGAAATTCCAATTAACGTTTTCTCTGATAACTCTTTATTGGGGTACCGGTCTTTTAGCAGCTTCGCATTTTCACCAGTCAGGCCTAAAAGGTGCTCAGCAGGTATTTCTGAGCGCTCAAACTTTTTTTCAATCGCAAACACCCCTGGAATTTTTAAGGCATTAATTTTTTCCGTTTGCGAGGGGGTTATTTCAAGAGGCTCTGGGTCACCATAAGCAAACGGCTTTTTGGCATTTTTCACTGCCGATTGAAGTGAATAAGCTGAAATTCCAGTAATTTCGGAAACCTTGTCAGCTTGCCAGTCCATTTTTTTCAAAAAAGGAAACAGTACTAGAACACTGACCTTTTTATGGGTTAGCATTTCGCCATTACGGTCCAGAAAATTCCCCCGACCGTTATCAATCACCAGTTCCTGTGTCCTTTGCTTAACACTTTCTTCAAGCAAATTAACATTATGCTTTGAAAACGTTTCTGTTTCAACTAATTGAATTTGAATTAATCGGGCAATCAAGAACGCAAAGCCAATGATACATACTATAAGCCAGCCTATCGCTCTTCGTCTCCACATAAAAAACACCTCGTCAAAAGTGTTGACGAGGTTTGTTTTTTTCAAACGCTATTTAATAAAAGCGCTATTATTTTACTTGATGCTAACAATACGAACGCTCATTTCGCCGCCAGGTGTTTGAACGGTTACTTGATCGCCGACTTTTTTGCCAAGCAGGCTTTTAGCAATCGGTGAATCATTTGAGATCTTTCCTTCAAACGGATCAGCTTCGGCACTGCCGACAATGCTATACGTTTCTTCTTCACCATCCGGAAGCTCTACAAACGTTACAGAGCTGCCCAATGATACAGTGTCGCCAGCAAGTTCACTTTCGCTAATGATTTTGGCATTGCGAATCATGTTTTCTAATGTAGTTATTCTTCCTTCAACAAAGGCCTGTTCTTCCTTCGCAGAATCATATTCAGAGTTCTCGGATAAATCCCCAAAGCTTCGGGCGATTTTAATCCTTTCAACAACCTCTTTGCGCTTAACTGTTTTTAAGTATTCAAGCTCTTGCTCCAATTTCTCTTTTCCTGCTTGTGTCATTGGAAATACTTTCTCAGTAGCCAAAATCCTCACTCCTTCTAGTCCTTCACAACCAAGAGCGATTGTGTATGAAATATATGTATTAAATGCTGCTTAAAAAAATAAGATAGCAAGCGCGTCCTTATAGATAGGGCGCGCGAGAAAATAAATTAGATTTATCTTTTGCTATTGTTTCATAAAAATGATTTTTGTTCAAGAATTGTTTGAATTTTTGTTACCATTAAATCGATTGCCACAATGTTTTGTCCGCCCTCCGGAATAATGATATCCGCATAGCGCTTTGTCGGTTCGATAAACTGATTATGCATCGGCCGGACTACATTTGTATATTGGTCAATAACCGAGTCAAGTGTGCGCCCGCGCTCCTGAATATCGCGCTGCAGGCGGCGAATAATGCGAATGTCCGCATCGGTGTCAACGAATAATTTTATATCCATTAAATTGCGGAGGCGCTCGTCTTCTAAAACGAGAATTCCCTCCAAAATGATAACATCCTTAGGCTTTACATATATGACCTGCTCTGACCGAGTATGAATGGCATAATCATATACAGGCTTTTCAATCGGTTCATACCGTAGAAGACTCTCAATATGTTCAATCAGCAAATCATTATCAAATGCCAATGGATGATCATAATTTGTTTTCAACCGTTCTTCGAATGGCAGATGGCTTTGATCTTTATAGTAATAATCCTGTTCAATCACTAAGATGGAACGATCTTTAAAGCTTTCATAAATCGCTTTTGTTACACTGGTTTTCCCCGAGCCAGAACCGCCGGTAACACCTATCACAACCGGTTTGTGCATCATCCTAGTTCTCCTTTCGCATCATGTTGTTAGGATAAACCGGTTTGTCCAATTTAAATCGTACAATTTGCAGTGGATGTCTTGCAGCATCCAGCTCATTCCCTTTTTCATCCCAAATCTTATCAATCACATGTGTAAAGTTTTCAATTTCCGGCCCAAAGAATTCAACTTCCTGCCCCGGTTTAAAATGATTGCGCTGCTGCAAGGTAACCATTTGTGTTTCTCTGTCATAATCCAATACCAGACCGACAAACTCATAACTTGTCTTTTTGCTATGATTACCAAACATCTGCTCTTTATACCCCGGAACCCCTTCGAAAAATGCCGTTGCCGTTTCGCGATTTGCACATTTATCAAGTTCCTTAAGCCATTCTTTTTTAATGACAAAGTTATCTGGATCTGCACAGTAGGCATCAATAACTTTGCGGTAGACACTGACAACCGTAGCAATATAGTGGATTGATTTCATCCGGCCTTCAATCTTTAAACTGTCTATCCCAATCTCTATCATTTTAGGAATTGATTGAATCAGATTAAGATCTTTCGGGCTCATCGCAAACGGGGCATCCCCCTCGGCAAATAAGGCTGTTTCTCCTTCTTCCCCTTCAAGCTTGAAAAGATCATAATCCCAGCGGCACGACTGACAGCATCCGCCACGGTTGGAATCACGTGCGGTCATATGATTGGAGAGTGTACAGCGGCCAGAATAAGCAATGCACATCGCCCCATGAATAAAGGTCTCAATTTCAATATCAACCTTTTCTTTCATTTCACGGATTTCTTCAGCACTTGTCTCACGTGCCAACACGACACGCTCGAGTCCTTCTTCCTTCCAAAATTGTGCAGCTTTCCAGTTAGAAAGAGACTGCTGGGTGCTTAAGTGAACTTCAATTTCCGGAGCAATCCGACGGCATGTCTCAATAATCAAAGGGTCCGCAACGATAATCCCGGCAACACCAGCCTCTTTTAACCCGAACAAATAATCTTCGAGGCCATCAATATTTTCGTTATGAGCAATGATGTTGGTTGTTACATAAATCTTTGCATCGTATTTTCTTGCAAACTCTACCCCTTCCTTCATTTCTTCCAGGGTAAAATTATCGGCGTTTGAACGAAGTCCATATTCCTGGCCGCCGATAAATACAGCATCCGCACCGTATTGAACAGCGATTTTTAATTTTTCAAGATTTCCTGCAGGTGCTAGGAGTTCCGGTTTCTTCACAATGACACGTTTTCCATCAATAATTTCAGAAATCTTATCTTTAACTGTATTCATCAATGAACCCCTCCCTTTTAAAGTTAATAAACGGTTTCTTTGAAGAAGAATCCTGTATCAAGGGGACGATTAGCAGGCTGGATTTCCTCAATGGCCGAAAGCAGCTCGTCCTTCTTATCTTCATAGTGATCAGGGTCTTCAACGTATAAATCAATGGCCTCACGATAAAGCTTTGTCACTGCTCTGATATATTCCGGAGTTTTTAAAATCCCGTCGATTTTAAATGAATCGACTCCCGCTTCAAGCATATCTTGCAGCTCATCTATAATACAAATATCGTTTGGACTCATAATATGAGTGCCATTTTCATCTTCAAAAATCGGATACTTATTACCACGTTCATTGTCATGCAGGAACATGTCCTTTTGCTGATTGCGGTTTTCTATTTCCATCACTTTGCCTTGGTACTCAAAATAGTTGCCAAGAAGTGAACGCTTTGATTGGAACATGCAGCTCATTCCATGAACCTGAACTTCTATTTCCACTTGGGCTTGCTCTTTAATTTCCACGATTGCATCCATATTAATCTCACGGGCCAATACCGCTCGTTTTGCCCCTTTTCTTCCCCAATAATTACAGGTGTACCAGTTCGTTCCCGTTGTCTCGGTACTCCAATGAAGCTTCATTTCCGGAGCAGTTTCCCGAGCAGCCATTAAAACAGCAGGGTCGCCGAAAATGATCGCATCCGCTCCTGTTTCTGCCACGAAAGAAATATAATCGTTCAGTTCAGGAACTTTTTCATTATGAAAAATGGCATTTATGGCTACATACACTTTTTTCCCTTTGGAATGCGCCAGTTCAACCGCCTGTTTAACCTGCTCGCGGTTAAATTCACCGGCAAGTCTTAATCCATAGCGCTGTTCCCCAACAACAAACGCATCCGCTCCCGCTTCAATGAGGGGCAGAATATCATCTATAGTGATGGGAGTAACAAGTAATTCTGGTTTCTTCAATTCCTCTCACCTCTTCGTTTACTAATTGCGACCCCATCTCCGACTGGAAGAATTACGGAATCATAATCCTGATGACTCATTAACCACTGATTAAAACCATCAATTTTTTTAACGAGATTGCGGGTTCGTTTTGATTCTATCTCTGGTTCTGCAACCAAACCTTTAAACAATACATTATCCGTGATGATCATGCCATCTCCACTTAGATACTTGGAATAAAGCTCAAAGAACTTTTGATATTGCCCTTTGGCGGCATCGATAAAAATAGCATCAAATGGAGCAAATTGGCTGACTTGTGCCTCCACCTCTAGGGCATCACCTTCAATCAAGGTAATTCTTCCGCCGTACTGTGAGCGTCCGATAAATGCCTTTGCCAGTTGAATGCGCTCTTCATCCCGCTCAATCGTGATAATTTGTGACTCAGGAAGAGCATCAGCCATCCGTAAGGCTGAATAGCCAATCGCCGTCCCGACCTCTAAAATTCTTTTTGAAGTATGAAGCCTGAGCAGCTGCAACATTGTTTCAATTCCGGCAAGCTCCATGATGGGAACTCCATGCTCTTTGGCATAAGCCTCCATTTCCATCAGCAATGGATGGCGCTCGCTGATCAGTCCGTCTATATACGAATGCAGCTTCTCATCTATCAAGCTGCTTCACCTCAATCCTTTTAAAAGCATTGTTGCCAAAATAAGGCGCTTTAGACATAAAAAATAGCGTTCACAGAACATGTTGACACAGGGAATGAAATACAAAGCCTGTGTTCCTCGGGCAAACACCCTAAAAGTACCTTACTGTGAGTTACGCTATTGGTTTCTTATAAACACTTGAACTATTCTACCACAAAGAGCGGGGGAATGGAACATTTCCCCCGCGAGAATCACTATTTTTTATTGGAAATATGCTTGGCCTTCTCCTGATTATGCTCTTGGAGTGTTTTTGTAAAGATTACCTCGCCTTCCGGAGTAGCCAAGAAATAATAGTAGTCTGTTTTCTCCGGCTCCAGTGCCGCCTCAATCGATGTCTTACCGGCATTGGCAATCGGACCTGGAGGCAGTCCGGTATGTTTATAAGTATTGTATGGCGAATTAACTTCTAAATCCTTGAATACGACCCTATCCTTGTGTCTGCCTTGTGCGTAAAGAACTGTTGGGTCAGTCTGCAGCATCATGCCTTTTTCCATACGATTATAAAAAACGCTCGAGATTTTTTTCCGGTCAGCGTTTTCTGTTGCTTCCTCTTCAATCAAAGAGGCCATCGTTAATATTTGATGGACAGTTAAATTTTTTTCTTTGCCGGCCTCGATGTAGTCAGCGAGCACTACCTGTGATTTATCCAGCATCGCGGTAACCATTTCTTCTACAGTCGGATTCGTTTTATAAAACGGATAGGTCGCAGGAAATAAATAACCTTCGAGCGGATAAATCACTGCGGGATTTAAGATATCCTCTGTTAAGAGATCCGGATATTTATCGATAAGTGTTTTAATAAATTCTTTATCATTTAATTTGGTAAATACATCGGTTTCGTTTTGATTGGTAGTTTGCGCCATGATTGCTGCAATTTCTTTTAGCTGCTTGCCTTCAGGAATGGTAATTTTAAAACTTGCCTCCGCTAGCACCTTGCCTGTTTTCAAACGGCCGACAATTTCCTGAACATCCATCGACGGGCTTAGCTGATATTCGCCTGCCATAAAGCCGGCTTCATTTTTAAGCTTTACATAATATTTAAAAACTTTGGCATCCTTAATGATTCCATTACTCTCTAACCTTTCGGCAATTCCTGTTACGGAAGAGCCAATCGGGATCTCGACTTTTTTCTGAACCTTGCTGCCTGGTTCTACAGGCTTAAGTGCAGAATGAATATAAAAATAACCGCCTCCGCCAATCATGACAATAAGTAAGATCAGTACTACTGATATAATCAATACGATTCTGCGGACAACCCGTGCCTCACTTTGATGCTCCAGCATTTTTTTCACAATGATATCTTTTTTATCTTTCGTCATATAAGCCTCCCTTGCCACCCCTGCTGCCTATGTATGTTATTTTTCTATAAGATTATGAATGCGTTAACAAAAAAATAGACATCGTAATTATTTCAGCATATAGGAGGAAAATTGTCAATTTATCATTTATTTTGTCAGCTAATTGCGAAAAAAAAGAACCAGCAATTTGGGTTGCTGGCTCTTGAGTGTTATTTTATTCTTCGTCTTCATCCAAGGTAAATGTATTATAAACCTCTTCAATAATATCCCATTCTTCATCTGTAGTTACCGGCATTAATTCGCCGATGCTGCCGTCTTCTGTTGGGGTATAGGCGTAAGCATGAACGATGACTTCCTCTTCATCCTCAACATCTCCGACCGGATAACATAAGACATAGGACTTTTCGAATTCTTCCGAATCGAAGGTGAACAGAATTTCAAATAATTCTTCATCACCATTTTCATTTATTAATGTGATATATTGTTCTTCTTCTTCATGGTTGTGATTATGTTCGTGAACCATTTCTTCACCTCATTATTTTATACTATCAAGATAGCCTTGCAGAATCATGACAGCTGCCATTTTATCAATTACTTTTTTACGTTTTTTCCTGCTGACATCCGCTTCAAGCAAGACCCGTTCCGCAGCCATGGTTGTCAGGCGCTCATCCCATAAAACGGTTGGGACGTTAAACCTGCGTTCCACTTCCTCCGCGAACTGCTGGCTAGCCTCGCCGCGCGGGCCAATACTACCGTTCATATTTTTCGGCAGGCCAATCACGACACTATCCACTTGATATTCTTTTATTAATTGTCCAAGTTCCTCAAAACCAAACTCTTGCTTCTCTTCATTGATTTGGAGGGTTTTAAGCCCCTGTGCCGTCCACCCAAGCTCATCACTCATGGCTACACCGACGGTTTTGGAGCCGACATCCAAGCCCATTATACGCATGCTTTAACCCTCTCGCTGCTGTTTTAAATAGGATTTCACTAACTCCTCAATAATCTCGTCCCGTTCAAGCTTGCGGATAATGTTTCTGGCATCACGATGACGCGGAATATAAGCCGGGTCTCCGGAGAGCAGGTACCCGACAATTTGATTAATCGGATTGTATCCTTTTTCCTTTAATGCCTCATAGACCTGTAATAGAACATCATTGACATCATGTTCAAACGGCTCTTCGGGAAAATTAAATCTCATCGTTTTATCAAAAGAGCTCATGAAAGTGCACCTCGAATTGGAATAGTTACCTATATTTTACACTACTTTGTCCTATTATCAAACCGATTTTACCCATTCCTCGACAAATTGAAGTGCTGAATCGAGTTTTTCAGGGTCTTTTCCGCCTGCTTGAGCCATATCTGGACGGCCGCCTCCGCCGCCTCCGCATCTTGTGGCAACCTCTTTAATTAATTTTCCGGCATGGTAGCCTTTTTCATTTAAGTCCTTGGTGACAGCAGCAATTAAATTAACTTTGCCTTCCTGGGCACTGCCAAGTACAATGATCGCTGAACCAAGCTTTTGTTTCAGGTCGTCTGCCATGTTTCTTAAGTTATTCATATCAGCAGCCTGAACCTTTGTATATAGCACGGTTACCCCATCGATTTCCTTTGCTTGAGAAACAAGGTTTCCTGCTTCAATATTGCCTAGCTTAGCCGCCAATGATTCGTTTTCCCGCTGTAATTGCTTCATTTCCGCAAGCAAGGTGTCAATTCGGCCGCTAACCTCTTTAGGGTTGGTTTTCAGCTTTTCTGCCGCATCCTTCAGGTAGCTTACCTGCTCAATTAAAGCATTGTA
This sequence comes from Neobacillus sp. B24, assembly GCF_055381825.1. NCBI lineage: Bacteria > Bacillati > Bacillota > Bacilli > Caryophanales > Bacillaceae > Neobacillus > Neobacillus sp. B24. The sequence continues at coordinate 4,143,854 of NZ_AP035777.1, forward strand.
AGCCGATTCACCAGTGACAGCCTCAATCCGTCTTGTTCCAGCACCGATGCCGCCCTCGGAAACAATTTTAAACAAGCCGATGACGGAAGTGTTTGGCACATGGCAGCCGCCGCATAACTCTAGGCTGTAATCGCCTACTCTAACTACCCTAACAATCTCACCATATTTTTCGCCAAACAAGGCCATCGCTCCCATTGATTTAGCCTCAGCAATTGGTTTTAGACTAATATCCACTTCAATGCTGCTCCAGATCTTTTCATTGACGATTTTTTCAACTTGTTCGAGTTCCTCAGGTTTTACCTGACCAAAATGCGAAAAGTCAAAACGGAGGCGATCTGGTTCAACAAGAGATCCTGCCTGATTGACATGCTCACCTAAAACATCCTTTAATGCACGGTGCAGCAAATGTGTGGCAGTATGGTTTTTAATAATCTTGACCCGGTTGGCTCCATCAACCTCTGCGGTTACCCTTTGATTTGTTTTTAATGTTCCGGTTTGGACCATCACTTTATGAAGGTTCTGTCCATTTGGCGCCTTTTGAACATCTTTTACTGCAACAGATACGCCATCCCCTGTGATGACACCACGGTCGGCAATTTGCCCGCCGCTTTCGGCATAAAATGGTGTGACATCAAGAATCAGCTGAACCTCTTCACCGCTTACAGCTTCATGTGCCAGCTCGCCATTTTTGATAATGGCCAATACCGTAGATGCTGCATTCAGCTCACTATATCCGACAAACTTGCTTTCTGCCGTAATATCACGCAATACTCCGCCTTGAACATGCATAGAATTTTCATCGTGGCGGGCAGCACGGGCACGTTCACGCTGGACTTCCATTTCAGCCTCAAAGCCCTCATGGTCAATTTTCAAGCCATCTTCCTCGGCATATTCCTCAGTTAGTTCGACCGGGAAGCCGTAGGTATCATACAGGCGGAAGACATCCTCACCTGAGATGGTGTCACTGCCCTTGTCTTTCGCTTTCTTGATAATGCTTGCCAAGATAGCCAAGCCTTCATGGAGTGTTTCATGGAAACGCTCTTCCTCATTCTTGATGACCTTTTGTATAAAATCCGTTTTATCCTTTACTTCCGGATAGAAATCATGCATGATTTCTCCAACAACCGGAACGAGTTCATACATAAACGGACGGTTGATATTAATTTGCTTTGCATAACGGACGGCACGGCGCAGTAAGCGTCTTAACACATAGCCGCGGCCTTCATTTGACGGCAATGCCCCATCACCAATTGCAAAGGCAACTGTACGAATATGATCAGCAATGACTTTAAACGCCACATCTTTTTCTTTATGTGTCCCATATTTTTCACCGGAAACTTCTTCAGTTGCACGAATGATTGGCATAAACAGATCGGTATCGAAATTCGTTGGTACGTTTTGGACAACGGATGCCATCCGTTCCAATCCCATCCCGGTATCGATGTTTTTCTTTGGCAGTGGTGTATAGGTTCCGTCTGGGTTATGGTTAAACTGTGAGAACACCAGGTTCCAAACCTCTAAATAGCGCTCATTTTCTCCACCTGGATATAATTCAGGGTCACTAGGGTCATCACCATATTCTGGACCTCTATCATAGAAAATTTCTGTATTCGGACCGCTTGGGCCTTCACCAATATCCCAGAAATTTCCTTCAAGCCGAATAATCCGCTCCTCAGGGATCCCAATCTTTTTGTTCCAAATTTCATAGGCTTCATTATCTTCTGGGTGGATTGTCACCGATAGAAGTTCTTTTTGAAATCCCATCCATTTTTCATGTGTTAAGAATTCCCAGGCCCATTCAATGGCTTCTTCCTTGAAATATTCACCAATTGAGAAATTACCCAGCATTTCAAAGAATGTATGATGACGCGCTGTTTTTCCGACATTCTCGATATCATTTGTGCGAATTGACTTTTGAGCATTGGTGATTCTAGGGTTCTCTGGGACAACCCGTCCGTCAAAGTACTTCTTCAAAGTTGCCACACCGCTGTTGATCCATAATAACGATGGGTCATCATGCGGGACAAGTGATGCGCTTGGTTCTATATGATGCCCTTTTTCTTCACTAAAAAACTGCAAGAACATTTTACGGATTTCTGCACCCGTTAAGTTTTTCATCTGGAACGACCTCCTATTTTATTTAAAATGAACACAAAAAAGCCCTCATCCCTATAGCAGGGACGAGAGCCTGTCTCGCGGTACCACCCTGATTATGAGTACGCAATCAGCCGTACCCATCTCTCAATGAAGCCTTAACGCGGCGTAACGGCAGGGGTTAGCTGCACTCCGGATTAGCGTTCTGTCATCCTTCACCTAGAGTCCCTTTCAGCCAGGGAGACTCCTCTCTTGAGCGCCTTTAAGCGTTACAGATGGACTATAACATACTGTATCCTTCTACATGTTCATCCTATATATATGACGAATTATAGCTATCAGCCACACGTTTGTCAAATAACTACGACGTCGGTTCACTGGTTCGGGATGTGATGAAATGATTTTTAGCATGAATAATCCCAACTTTAAGGACTGCAAGGATTGGGACGGCCAAAATTAATCCGAGAATTCCGCCAACCTCGCCTCCCGTCGTTAACGCTGCCATAATCAACAGCGGGTGCATATGAAGGCTCTTTCCAACAATATAAGGCGATAAGATATTTCCCTCAAGAAATTGCAGACCAAACACAATCGCCACGGTAATGATCACAAGCTTAACCGAGGTTGTCGCCGCGATAATCACCGCTGGCACTGCCCCGATAATCGGGCCGAAATAGGGGATAACATTGGTAGCCCCCACGATTAGGCCTAACAGCAACGGGTATTTCAAGTCAAAGATCCAGAACAAAATGGTCGAAATGGTACCGATAATGGTGCAAACAAGAAGCTGCCCCCTGATATAGCCTCCAAGTGATTCATCCACATCATGCAAAAAGCGTGTCCCTTTTTTTCGCCATTGCTTCGGAGTAAGATACCAAACGGTTCTCCTAATAAGCGTGAAGTCCTTGAGCATATAAAAAGTGATAAATGGAATAATCATTAAAATTAATGCTGAATTAAAGAATTGGATTAAGATACCGACAAGAACTGTTAACAGGGAATCGAGTCTCTGTTCAAAGGCATCAATTCCATCATTTACTCGCATTTGCAGCCCATCCGGCCACTCCCGTGTATGGGATTGCAACTGCCCAACCCAACCGCGGTACTGTTGTGCAAACACTGGGGCGCTTTCCGACAAATCCTTGAGTTGGTCAATAATCGCCGGAATCCCTTTATATAGGGCCATGCCGATGCCGCCAAAAAATATCAAATAAATCAGCATAATTGCCAGCCCGCGGTGAAGCCCTTTTTCATGCAACTTCTCAATAATGGGATGAAGCAAATAAGTGATAAACCCAGAAATGACGAAAGGCATAGCAATAATTATGATTACCCTAACGATTGGAATCCAAACAAACCTAATTTTTAAAAACACATAAATCGCAATCAACAATAGGAGTAAGAAACCGATGCGGTAAAACCATTTCATGCGAATGTCCACTGGCAAAAGCCTCCTTATGGTTATTTTTGGAGACAGCATGTGGAAATATTCCCATTCCCATAAAAATCCCCCTCGAATCTCAAGGGGGATTTAACATTAAAAGATCGCTCGTTTAATTTTCCTTTGCATTCTTTTCATTTGGCGTTCTGACATCAGGTTATTTCGTTGTGCCACATTATAAGCTGCCATTCCGGCACCAAAAGCAATCATTGACGTCATTAATTTGTTCATTACGTTTCACCTCTTCATAATTTATTTAGAGAGTGTAACGACGTAATTCTTCTTCAAACAAATCATCCAATGAACTTAGTGTTCCGTCTTCCTCAACCTGATGGGTATTAATGATGCCTTTGGAAACAGACAATTCGATAAAACAGTTCCAGCAGTAATATTGGTTAATACCGATTTTACCAATATCCTTGCTAGCGCAATTGGGACACTTAAGCATGAAAAAGACACCTCACGTTTGATTACGCTAATCAGAATTTACTTCAAATTCTGAACGCATAAATTCAACTATGCCTCTGTCTTCACCCTACCGGGCTCGCCAGTCGGCAAGTTTTCATTTACGTCTACGATAATGGCGTCCTTTCCAATCGTTAAGGGTTTCTCAGATTGGATGATTTGTTTCCCTTCCGCAATATCTGAAAAGAAGCCATCCGTAATTTCGTACCCTACGATTGTGCCCAATTCTTCCTTAAAATATACATCTTTTAACAACCCAAGCGACTCACCGCTGCTGGAAATCATCATCATTCCTTCTAGAGAATGCTGATGATTGAACGTATATTCAGGATTTTCTTTCAGTTTCTCCAATTGCCCGGCATCCTCAATCATGACCCCATCCCAGCCGAAGGAAGACACCTTTTGAATATCCAAAAAGTAGGATTGTTTGAAGAAAACGCCTTTTTTTACAAGCAGGCCTTTAACAGCCCCGTCTTTGGAAATACAAAGGTCACAAATTTCGCCAATCTTTACACCGTTATTTGTTTCAAAAACAGGCTGTCCTTTCAGTAAGGAAAATGTTCGCAAGAGTGTCCCTCCTCCTTTGAACATTCTTAGTTTCAGTCATTCACAAGAAAATCATAAGGTGAAACATTATCCATCCCAATCATCGGATCAACCTGCATTAATTCTTCTTCAAGTGAAATGGGGGTTTGGTCTGCCTCTGCATCGATGTTTTGAGGAGTTTTCTTTGGAACAACGTTTGTCCCTGGGATTGCCTCCTGCAGTTTTTCACAAAGCGTCGTCAGGCGAGAGGATTCATCCGCTCGTTCGATACCCATTTTTAGTGCATCAACCTCACCGCATAAGAGCAAAGACTGCTTTGCTCTAGTGATTGCTGTATAGATCAAATTTCTTTGCAGCATTCGATAGTAACTTCGCGTTACGGGCAAAATAACAATTGGAAATTCACTGCCCTGCGATTTATGGACCGAACAGCAGTAGGCATGGGTAATTTGTGTCAAATCCGGTCTCGTGTATTCTACCTCATTACCTTCAAAGGAAATATAGATCTTGTCTTGCTTATCGGTATTCTCCTTCGCATAAATAATGGAAATGATTTCGCCGATATCTCCATTAAATACGTTATTTTCCGGCTGATTGACAAGCTGGAGAACCTTATCACCAATCCGGTATTTGACATCGCCAAACAGAATTTCTTTGCGTTTGCCATCAGGATTCGGATTGAAAATTTCCTGAAGCAGCACATTTAGCCGGTCAATTCCCGCAGGCCCTCGGTACATCGGGGCAAGCACCTGAATATCCCTTGCTGTATAGCCTTTATTTTTCGCATTTAATGCTACCTTTTCAACCACTTCGGGAACTTGGGCAGTGACGCATTTTATAAAGGAGCGATCTGCTTGCTTAACAGTAATATCTTGCGGCAAATGACCCTTTTTTATTTCGTGGGCGAGTTCAATAATCGATGAGCCCTCGGCCTGGCGGTAAATATCAGTCAGCCTGACAGTAGGAATTCGTTCCGATCTTAGCAGGTCTTTTAACACCTGACCAGGACCCACGGATGGAAGTTGATCTTCATCACCCACCAATATAACCTGAATATTTTCCGGCAAAGCCTTAAATAGTTGGTTGGCCAGCCATATATCCAGCATCGAAGTTTCATCTACAATTAATATTTTCCCCTCAAGCGGACTGCTTTCATCACGGTCAAAGTTTTCCGTACCGTTATAACCAAGCAGCCGATGGATTGTGACAGCAGGAAGGCCAGTAGATTCGCTCATCCGTTTAGCTGCTCTTCCCGTTGGGGCCGCCAGCAAAAATGGGAATGGCTCATCCTTATGTAAGTAATCCTTCGGTTCTAACGAGCAGCCATGAAGTTCACCATAAAGCTCGACTATTCCTTTTATGACCGTGGTTTTCCCGGTTCCGGGACCACCGGTCAGAATAAGCATTGGGGACATTAATGCGGTTTGAATCGCCTCTCTTTGTGTTGGGGCATATTGCACCCCAAGCCGCTCTTCGAGACTGCCCAATGCCAGCAAAAACTCAGACTCGGGAAATTGATCCTTATATTCTGTCTGCTTCAGAATCGTGCTGATGCTCGAAACCAGTCCTTTTTCCGCAAAAAATAACGACGGCAAATAGACTCGTTTTTCTTCACCGATAATTTTTCTTTCTTGTTCAAGGTTGATAATTTCATTAGAAATATCCAGAAAGTCAATTTGGTCCCGTTTATTTTCTTCTAACAGCGACTTTACCTGTTGCAGCAAATCCTCGAGCTGCACATAAACGTGACCTGTTTGCATGCTTTCATTTTCCAGCGTATATAGGCAGCCTGCCTTAATCCGATCGGGATGGCTGCCGGAAATGCCGAGTTGATGACCAAGCTCGTCTGCGCGGCCAAACCCAATCCCTTCGACATCCTCTACGAGCTGATAAGGATTTTTTTGCATGACCTCAAGGGTGTTTTCTTTATATACTTGATAAATTTTCATCGACAGCTGCGGACCGAACCCGTACTGATTGAGGGCGACCATAATCTGCTCCAGGCCCTGATGTTCCATCAGTGTATCGTAAAGTGTTTTCGCTTTATCAGGAGGGAGTTTGGGAATCGATTCTAAGAGGGACGGCTGGTTTAGAATTTTAGAAATGGCATCCTCGCCCAATGTCTCGACAATACTTTCAGCCGTCTTTTTTCCGATGCCCTGGAACATTTCTCCGGAGAGGTATGCGATAACCCCCTGCTTCGATTGCGGCAAGTCTTTACGAAAATGACTGGCGAAAAATTGCTGGCCAAATCGTGGATGTTCCTTAAATTCTCCGTAAAAAATATAAGTTTCCTGCTCGTAAATTTTCGGGAAATAACCGGTGATAACTGCTTCCTTGTCAGTGTATTGATCATTGGTTTCGTCAACCCGAATTCTTAAGACTGTGTACAAATTTTGTTCATTGTGAAAAATCGTTACGATGGGACGGCCTTTGAGATATTTTTTCTCATCACTAAACAAATCCAAGGTGTCTTGTTTTTCCACATTGCTCCCTCCTTTCCTTTCGAATTGCTTTGTTATTGGTTCAATAGTTTCTTCGCATATCCGGCAAGCAAGTGATCTGGCTGAATATCCAAGGCTTTATTAAACATTTCTTCAGCCTTTTGTGCATTCTCTTGATACACGTATGCAACACCTAAATTGTAATAAGCATCAGAATGAAGCGGCTCAAGTTCAATGCATTTTTCAAACTGCTGCTTCGCTTCATCAATGAGTTCAAACTGTGTTAAGCATAGTCCAAATTGAAATCGTGCTTCCGCATCGTTCTCATTAAGTTCTACACTTCTCTGCAGATATGGAAGAGCAAATTTGGGCTGTTCCAAACTCATGAAAGTGAGCCCTAGCAGAAAATAGTTATCGCTATTTTCAAGCCCGTTTTTCATGGCTTGTTCAAACATCGTTTTTGCTTCTTCGTACTGCTCGTTGCTGAAATATAAGTTACCGGCACTGTAGTAGGCAGCGGCGGCGGTTGGGTCGATTTCAATTGCTTTTTTATAAAAATTTAATGCTTTATCATTATCGCCCAATGCGGACAGGACATTGCCAAAATTAATATAGGGTGTTGGACTTTTAGGGTCTTCGTTTATCGCTTCGTAAAAGGCCTTTGCTGCCTCTTCCATATTGCCTTCTTGCATGTATTGGACACCTAATTGGTTTTTATCCATTTTGATCAACTCCGTTTCAAAGGGAAGTATACCATATTTTGAGGGGGTAGGGCGACGCATCTGGGGGCTTTTGACCGCAAACTCCTGTAAAAAAGTTATTCGCCGAATCTTGAGAGATATTCGCCAAACTCTGGTACTTATTCGCCGAAAATTAGTAGTTTTTCGCCAAACTCAAAATTCCCTCAAAAAAACCCCGATTCCGACTATCGGAATCAGGGGCAAAATTAACCAACATATGTCAGGCGTTCGCCATCTTTATAAACTTCATCAATCGTTGCGCCGCCAAGACATTCATCGCCGTTATAAAATACAGCTGCTTGTCCCGGTGTCACTGCACGAATAGGTTCAGCGAATATCACCTCGACCCGGTCGCCGTCGAGCAATACAACCTTGACCTTATGATCCTCCTGGCGATAGCGAAACTTAGCTGTACATTCAAATTCCACCGGCTTCTCCCGATCCGAAACCCAGCTTACATTTGCTGCGATAATACGATCAGAATAGAGCTTCTCATTGTGAAAACCTTGGCCGACATATAAAACGTTTCGTTTTAAATCCTTGCCAATTGCGAACCACGGCTCCCCGGAACCACCAATGCCAAGGCCATGACGCTGGCCAATCGTATGGTACATCAACCCTTCATGGCGGCCCTTGACCTCACCGTCAAATGTCTCCATGTTACCCGGTTGGGCCGGCAGGTATTGTCCTAAGAACTCCTTAAAATTCCGTTCGCCAATAAAACAAATTCCGGTACTGTCCTTTTTCGTTGCTGTCGCAAGACCAGCTTCTTTGGCGATTTCCCGTACTTTAGATTTTTCAAGATTCCCGATTGGGAACATGACTTTACTGATTTGTTCCTGACTCAATTGATTAAGGAAATAGGTTTGGTCTTTGTTATCATCCAAACCGCGGAGCATCTTATATTCACCATCGCGATATTCCACCCGGGCATAGTGACCAGTGGCAAGATAGTCCGCTCCCAAATTCATCGCATGCTCCAAGAACGCTTTAAATTTAATTTCCTTATTACACATTACATCTGGATTAGGAGTCCGGCCTGCACGGTATTCATCTAGAAAATACGTAAACACCTTATCCCAATATTGCTTTTCAAAATTGACCGCATAATAGGGGATACCGATTTGATTGCAGACGCGGATGACATCATTATAATCTTCAGTAGCGGTACAAACACCGTTTTCATCAGTGTCATCCCAATTTTTCATAAAAATGCCGATGACATCATAGCCTTGTTGCTTTAACAAAAGAGCTGCCACTGAGGAATCTACCCCTCCCGACATTCCGACTACCACTCTGATGTCTTTTGGATCTCGTGTTTCCACTATTGTTCACCTCTCTTTACCACCAAATTAATTAAAAAATTTATTTTTTCAAGCGCGAAACGACCTTAACGGTCTCTTCCGCCGCTTTAAGAACTTCTTCAGCACTTGTCGTAAAACCAAAGCTGTAGCGAATGGAATTACTTAACCGCTCTGACTCCTTGCCAAACATGGCCACAAGCACATGGGAAGGCTCAATCGAACCAGCCGTACAGGCAGAGCCGCTGGATACAGCAATCCCAGCCAAATCCAGATTCACGAGCATAGCTTCGACGTTAGTGCCAGGAAAGCTTAAGTTTAATACATGTGGCAGAGAATTTTCAAGCATTCCGTTTACGGAAAACTCAATCTCATGGTCACGAAGCTTTTTCAAAAACAACCTTTTATATTTAATAAATTTCTCGCGTTTTAGAGATCGCTCTTCTAGCGCAATGGATACCGCCTCACGGAAGCCAACAATTGAGGCGACATTCTCCGTACCGGCCCGGCGTTTCCGTTCCTGCTCTCCTCCATATAAGCGGGGAGCTAATTTTACACCATTTCGTACATAGAGAAAGCCTGTCCCCTTTGGACCATTAATTTTATGAGCAGAAACCGATAGTAAATCGATATAGCTTTCATTCACATCGATGAATTCCATTCCGTATGCTTGCACGGCATCGGTATGAAACTTGGCGGGATGATCCTTTAATAGCTGACCAATTTCGTTAATCGGCTGCAGGCTGCCGACTTCGTTGTTACCATACATGACCGAAACCAAAATCGTATCATCTCTTAACTCCCGCTTCAAATCAGCAAGAGAAATAACCCCAGATTCATCAACCGGAAGATAGGTAACATCAAATCCTAATTTTTCCAATTTCTCACAAGCATGAAGGACTGCATGGTGTTCCACCACAGTGGTAATGATGTGTTTGCCTTCTCCACGATAACTTTCAGCAACACCAAATAACGCCATATTATCGGCTTCCGTTCCGCCGCTTGTAAAAATAATCTCGTTTTCTTTCGCGCCAATACTCTCTGCCATTACACCACGCGCCAAATCAATCTCATGGCGTGCCTCTCGTCCAAAATAATGAATGCTCGATGGATTGCCAAATGTTTGGTTCATCACCTCAAGCATTTTTTCAATGACCTTTGGATGCATCGGGGAGGTTGCGGCATGGTCAAGGTAAATTCGTTCCATGGATTACACCTTCAATCAAAATAATTATCCAGTATGGCCATTGTTTTTAAATATAAAACATATAACCATCAGTTACATTGTCATCACTGTGGTTTGCCAAATCTTCAAGCGTCGTATTATCCAAAACATCCCGAATGGCATCACGAATCCGGATCCAAAGCTCCCGCTTTGCCGGTTCTTCGTCTTCAATTCCTTCTACGGGAGTAATCGGCCCTTCCAACACACGAATCACATCGCCCGCAGTAATTTTTGATGGGACATCCGATAAAATATAGCCGCCGTAAGCTCCTCTAATGCTTTTAACCAAACCGGCATTTCGCAGCGGAGCAATCAGCTGCTCCAAATAATGTTCCGATAAATCATTAGCCTGAGCGATGGTTTTTAATGAAGTAGGTCCATCCCCATAATTTTTCGCCAATTCAATCATGATTGTCAGTCCATAGCGTCCCTTAGTCGATATTCTCATTATTACACCTCTATTATATAAAAATTCTATTTTGTAAAATAATCTCAGTAAATTGATAGGCATTAGAATTATATCATATTCTTCTTTAATATGCTTTTTCGAGGAAAAATGATAAGATTAGAGCGAATATGTACAGTAGTTGGGGAGATGTATATGCAGTTAAAACCTCTCGCATTTCGGATGCGGCCGCGCACGCTTGAAGAAATTGCCGGCCAACAGCATCTAGTTGGTGATGGAAAAATTATTGCCAGAATGGTAAAAGCAAAACAGCTGACCTCAATGATTCTTTATGGACCGCCTGGCATCGGTAAAACTTCCATTGCCAGCGCGATTGCCGGAAGCACAAAATACGCGTTTCGCACATTGAACGCCGTGACAAATAATAAAAAAGATATGGAAATCGTCGCTGCCGAAGCTAAAATGTCCGGGAAAGTCATTCTGCTCCTTGACGAGGTACATCGGCTCGATAAAGCAAAGCAGGATTTCCTGCTGCCTTATTTGGAGAATGGCATGATTGTCTTGATTGGGGCAACGACCAGTAACCCTTATCATGCAATTAATCCGGCGATCCGCAGCCGCTGCCAAATTTTCGAATTGAAGCCATTGACACCTGATGAAATTAAGCAGACATTGACTCGAGCCTTAACAGATAAGGAAAACGGCTTGGGAGATTACCAGGTTGATGTATCTCAACAGGCTCTGTTACATTTTGCCCAAGGTTCAGGTGGAGATGTGAGAAGTTCATTGAACGCTTTGGAATTGGCGGTCCTTTCCACTGACCCGGATGAGGATGGAGTTATCCATATCGATGTTCACACCGCTGAAGAATGCCTGCAAAAGAAAAGTATCGCCGCGGATAAAGACGGTGATGCCCATTATGATGTTCTTTCGGGATTTCAAAAATCAATTCGCGGCAGCGATGTGAATGCGGCCCTGCATTACTTAGGCAGATTGATCGAAGCCGGCGATTTAGTAAGCATTGCCCGCCGCTTGAGTGTCATTGCCTATGAAGATATCGGCCTTGCCAACCCCCAAGCCGGGGCACGGACGTTGGCGGCAATTGAAACGGCGGAACGACTCGGTTTTCCCGAGGCGAGAATCCCACTTGCCAATGCAGTGATTGAGTTATGTTTATCGCCAAAATCAAACTCGGCGATTATGGCCATCGATGCTGCCCTTGCCGATATTCAAAAAGGGATTACCGGCGATGTGCCTGACCATTTAAAGGATGCCCATTACAAAGGAGCAAAAGACCTTGGCAGAGGCATCGGTTACAAGTACCCGCATGATTACGAAACTGGCTGGGTGCCGCAGCAATATCTTCCCGACCGGATTAAGCACAAACAATACTACGAGCCAAAAAGGACCGGAAAATTCGAACAGGCCCTTGCAAGTGTATATGAAAAGCTTACCCGAAAAAATTAACCACAAAAAAACCCTCAAGAGCAGCGATGCCGCAATGAGGGTTTTTTGTTATAAATTCAACTTACGCCTCTATCTTCGTCCTAAGGACTTTCGGCGAGTTTTTCATTTATTTAGCTTGATTATAAAGTTTGTTAACTTCATCCCAGTTAATCAAGTTGAAGAAAGCACCAATGTAATCCGGGCGTTTGTTTTGATATTTTAGGTAGTAAGCATGCTCCCAAACATCAAGGCCAAGTACTGGCTTCTTGCCCTCCATCAGCGGGCTATCCTGGTTTGGTGTGCTGGTAATGGCAAGCTGGCCATTATCAACTACAAGCCAAGCCCAGCCTGAACCAAAACGGCCTGTTGCTGCTTTTGTAAACTCTTCTTTAAATTGATCGTAGCTTCCGAAAGCTTGGTTAATACCTTCGGCAATTTCACCTGTTGGTGCTCCGCCAGCATTTGGAGCTAAGATAGTCCAGAATAGGCTGTGGTTTGCATGGCCGCCGCCATTGTTGCGGACTGCAGTACGGATATTTTCAGGAACTGCATCAAGGTTGGCGATTAGTTCTTCAACGCTCTTGCTTGATAAATCGTCTAGACCTTCGAGAGCAGCGTTTAAATTGTTAACATATGTAGCATGGTGACGGTCGTGGTGGATATTCATTGTTTGCTCATCAAAATGTGGCTCAAGTGCATTTGCCTCATATGGTAAAGCTGGAAGTTGATATTTTGCCATTTTTATTTCCCCCTGTTTGAATTAATTGATTACTTTAATTATTATAGTGTAGGTTAATTAACTTTTTCAACTAATAAGTTTCAAAAATAGTATTTTAACAAAAACAATAATAAACATGATTCAAAACATTTTAGTAGATATTCCACTGTCTAATCCACTTCGTGGCTACCCATTTCTCCCCTGTTGCCACCGGTATAGAAGTATGCAAGGATAACCTGTCCACTTGCCCTTTGCTATTACAATAGTGAAAATAAACGGCGGAGCCTTTTTTGGGAACAATTGATACACCCGCCTTCGGAAACACCGTTTCTCCACCCGCAGGTACATCGTTTAAATAGATTAGGACGGTACCGATCCGCTGCCCGCCCTGTTCAGGCTTTACTTGGCTTGTAGGAAAATAATCAAAATGAGACTTGTACTCTTCGCCAACCTTATAGTTTAATACTTGGAGTCCTTCCCCAGTTTCAACCGGATAATTCGTTAGTTCGGCGATTCTTTGTTCAATTTTGGATACCAGTGCGTTTTCGCCTAAACTAAAATACATCCCTTTGCTTGTCCTGCCAGGTGCTGCTTTTACTTCCCCTGAATCGGCATCAATGACATGTGATGGCTGTAACCTGTCTACAGAGTGATGAATCAGTTCATCGCATTCCTCCATGCTTAGGACATTGTCTAAATGAAGGATAAATGGATGCTCCACTCTTGAAAGTATCTTAATATCACGGTCACTGGTATAGAGTGTATTTCCCTTTTTTCCGATTTCAGGCACTTCATGCAGGTATGGGGACTGCTTGTCTTTCGTTTCAATGGACTGATTTCCAGTAATTCGTAAGAGAGTCCTTAATGCAAATGCTTCATCAAAGCCTTTTTTTATCATGGCATTGGCGACTGCTTCTGCTGCAGTCCCGCTGTTCAAGGTTTTTAGAATCCAATCCTTAAATTCAGCGGATATGTGCTTAATTTTTTCCATACCCGATTACTCCTTTAGTGTAGGACACTGCCACATATTGACCACTTATGGTTTTACATACTTGTATTCCAATTCATCCTCTTTATCATCATAGTCAACATGCAGGTCATGGCCGTCAAAATACCATAAATCATCATTTTCAACATAAAATAAAATTCCATCCAACTCAGTACTGATAGCTGCCTTTACCGGTTTTTCCACCGTAAAAGCCAAACTGTACCCTTTCTGTACCGGGCTATTTCCATATATTTGCGTGTAAAACCGCAATGTATCACCACTCTTGAGCCCGATATCTTCCTTAAACCATTTTAATGCCTGTTTACTAATTACAATTTCCATCATTTTGTTCCCCCTGTGCGTTATATTATACTAAAATGGTAATTGAAAAATAAAATAATAAACTCGATATTCCATTTTAAGGTTTGTAAAATCAAAAAGTAGTATACCAATGAAAAAAATATGATAAAATGGACTCTATATATTTGGCTTCTTTTTATACCTTTTGGTTTAGAAATTTTAGGCAGGTGACGAGCAGTGGGAATTAGAGTCTCAACAAAAGATAAAATCCTGGAATTATTAAAAAAAGAGACAAACCTAACCGTAAGTGAACTGTCTAAATGTTTGGGAATCACGGAAATGGCGGTCAGAAAACATTTAACCGTATTGGAACGAGATTCACTCCTTACGATTACCGAAGTCCGTCAGCCCATGGGAAGACCGCTTCAAGTTTTTTCCTTATCCTCACAGGCGGATGATCTATTTCCGAACAGTTACGAGACATTGGCGATTGAATTTCTTCAAGACCTAAAGGACCTGCATGGAGAAGAAATAATCGATACTCTATTGGAGAAACGAAGCGAACGACAGAAAAATAATTATCTGCCCCAAATGCAGAACAAGAATTTCGGGGAAAAAGTTCACCAACTGAAAGAAATCCAACTTAAAAAGGGCTATATGGCAGAGCTCAATAAACTCAACGACGATACGTATGAATTAATAGAATATAATTGTCCGATTTTCACCGTGGCGAAACAGTATAAAAAAGCCTGCACCTGTGAAACGAATATGTTTAAAAACGTATTGGGCACACAGCATGTTAAAAGGGTTACTTGTAAAACTGACGACGAAGATCATTGCCGATTTTTAATAAAAGCTCAATAATAAATAACAAATCCCCGGCAGCTCATTTCCGGGGATTTGTTTTTATTTTTCATCACTTACACGGGTGATTTTAATATCCTTTAGTAATTCTCTGACAACATAGCTTGCCATAATTAATCCGCAGGCGGATGGAACGAATGCATTCGAGGCCGGCGGCATTTGGGCCTTGCGAATCTCCGCTTTATCATTTCCAACAACTTGTCTGACATCCTCACGAATGACAATCGGACTTTCATCGGAAAAGACAACAGGTATCCCTTTGTGAATTCGCTCTTTGCGCAGCTTTGTGCGGATGACCTTTGCTATCGGGTCTGTATGTGTTTTGGAAATATCCGCAATTTTGAAGCGGGTTGGATCCATTTTGTTGGCAGCACCCATACTCGAAATAATCGGAATCTTTCGCTTTAAACATTCCTTCATCAAATGAATTTTATATACAATCGTATCGGAAGCGTCAACAACAAAGTCCAGATTATGGCTGAAAATTTCTTCATAGGTTTCTTCTGTATAAAACATTTTTAACGCGATAACTTCACAATCCGGGTTAATATCTTTAATCCGCTCTTTCATCAAATCAGCCTTTGGCAGTCCGACTGTCGAGAGCAGGGCGATTAACTGACGGTTAATATTGGTGATATCGACATCGTCTTTATCGATCAAAATCAACTTGCCGACACCCGAGCGGGCAAGCGCTTCTGCCGCAAAGGAACCGACACCGCCAATGCCTAGCACTGCAACCGTGCTGTTCTTCATAATATTTAGTCCTTCTTGACCTATCGCAAGCTCATTACGAGAAAATTGATGCAGCATGATGTTCACTCCAAAATAAATTGAATTTATTTTAATACTTTTCACCCTAAAGAATATATCATACTTATCATTACAAATAAAAACAAGTATCTTGATGGGAATTGTATAAATAAAATAAAAGTGTAAAATAAAAAAAACCTACTGCCATTCATATAAAGGGTTCACTTTAGAGGTGCATGACCTTGTTTTGGCATAGCAAATGCCAGAGAATTTGACAACAAAATAACATAGAAAAGAGTGCTTTTTTGAATCAAAATGGCACTCTTTTTTAGGATGTTTTAGCAAGCTTTGGTGTTTTGAAGTAGTGAATTGGGCACGTTTTTTTCCAAGATTTCTTCATTTCGGTAGCCAAGACCCCTTTTTGGCACCCGAGCTCACTGGATTTTCACTATTTCCGTAGCTAAGACCCTCTATTGGCGACCGAACTCACTGGGTGTTCATTATTTCGGTAGCCAAGACCCTCTTTTGGCGACCGAACTCACTGGGTGTTCATTATTTCGGTAGCCAAGACCCTCTTTTGGCGACCGAGCTCACTGGAGTTTCACCATTTCGGTCGCCAACACCCTCTATTGGCGACCGAACTCACTGGATTTTCACTATTTCGGTAGCCAAGACCCTCTATTGGCGACCGAACTCACTGGGTGTTCATTATTTCGGTAGCTAAGACCCTCTATTGGCGACCGAGCTCAATGGGTATTCACTATTTCGGTAGCCAAGACCCTCTATTGGCGACCGAGCTCAATGGGTATTCACTATCTCGGTAGCCAAGACCCTCTATTGGCGACCGAACTCACTGGGTGTTCATTATTTCGGTAGCCAAGACCCTCTATTGGCGACCGAACTCACTGGGTGTTCATTATTTCGGTAGCTAAGACCCTCTATTGGCGACCGAACTCACTGGGTATTCACCATTTCGGTAGCCAAAGACTCCCCAACTGGCACCGGTTTTGGCATTAAAAATGGCATACGTCAATTCGTATGCCATTTCGTGTGTCAATTTGTCTTCGTGCACCCTTTAAGTGAACCCTTTACCATTCATAGCAGAAGGTTTATGTTTAGATAAAAAAGCGAAGAGTCCCGATGGTGCCGTCGCTTTTGATCCTTCGTTTTGATCCCGCACTCAGCAGGTGGGTGTCCTGTTTCCGGCTTTGTAAGTCCCCTTACTCGTCAGTGAGTGGGGCATTTACGCGGTCGGAAAACGCTAGACTCCCGAATAAATAATGTTCGGTCAAAACTTCAGGTAACACAACGTACATTTCAGGACTCTTCTTTAATTGAGTTAATCATAGCATATTTCCTAGCAGCCTTCAAGGTCAGCACAGGGAGAATTCCTATTATTTATTATCCCTTAACGCATAAATTCAACTACGCCTCTGTCTTCGTCCTAACGGACTCGCCAATCGGCGAGTTTTCATTTAACATTTAATGACAAATGCAAATCACTTAATTGGGCTGGAGCCACTTCGCTTGGCGCATCCATTAACAGGTCGCTGGCACTAGCTGTTTTAGGAAAAGCAATTGTGTCGCGCAGGTTGGAACTTCCGGCAAGCAGCATCACCAAACGGTCAAGTCCAAGAGCGATTCCGCCATGTGGAGGTGTTCCATATTCAAATGCGTTTAACAAGAAGCCGAATTGATCCCTCGCTTCTTCTGGTGTAAACCCAAGTACACTAAACATTTTTTCCTGAATGTGGCGCTCGAAAATTCTTAACGAACCGCCGCCAAGCTCATAGCCGTTCAACACAAGGTCATAGGCCTGCGCACGGACTTTGGAAGGATCAGAATCCAAGAATTCCAAGTCTTCACGGAACGGCATCGTAAATGGATGATGGGCGGCATAATAGCGGCCTTCCTCCTCATCGTATTCCAATAGCGGCCAGTCAGTAACCCAAAGGAAGTTGAACTTGCTTTGGTCGATTAAACCCAATTCTTTGCCAAGCTTTAATCTTAAAGCACCTAAAGCATCCGCGACAACATTCTTTTTATCGGCAACGAACAACAGTAAATCCCCTGCTTCAGCTTCTAGTGTAGCAGTAAGTGCTGATGCATCTTCACCAGCGAAGAATTTGGCAATCGGTCCCTTTAATCCTTCAGCATCAACTTTCAGCCATGCTAAGCCTTTCGCACCATAAACAGCCACGAACTCTGTTAAGGCATCGATATCCTTGCGGGAATATTTTTCTGCGGCACCCTTCACGTTGATGGCTTTGACTTGACCGCCACCGTCAACTGCTGAAGAGAATACTTTAAAACCGGAATCCTTGACGATTTCAGATAAATCCACAAGTTCAAGTCCAAAGCGGGTATCCGGCTTGTCAGAACCGAAACGGGTCATCGCTTCATCGTAGGTCATCCGCGGGAATGGTACTGTAACATTGATACCTTTCACTTCTTTCATGAGCCCTGACATCATCTCCTCCATCATTTCAATGATGTCATCCTGGCTTAGAAAGCTTGTTTCAATATCGATTTGTGTAAATTCTGGCTGGCGGTCAGCACGCAAGTCCTCGTCGCGGAAACAGCGCGCAATTTGGTAGTAGCGTTCGACACCCCCAACCATCAGCAATTGCTTAAACAGCTGTGGTGATTGTGGCAGTGCATAAAATTCCCCAGGGTGCACACGACTTGGGACCAAGTAATCACGAGCCCCTTCAGGTGTGCTTTTTGTTAAAATCGGTGTCTCAATATCTAAAAAGCCTTTAGTATCTAAGAAGTCTCTGATTTTCTTAGTGACCTTATGACGCATTTTTAATGTTTCAAATATGACCGGACGGCGGAAGTCCAAATACCGGTATTTTAAGCGAACATCCTCAGAGGCATCACTTTTATCCGAAATCGTAAACGGCGGTGTTTTCGCCTCGTTAATGATGGTCACTACTTCAGCCTGGACTTCAATTTTTCCTGTCTTCAGGTTTTCATTCACGGTTCCCGGTTCACGGGCCACAACCGTTCCGACAACATCAAGCACAAATTCATTGCGGATTTTTTCAGCTGTCGCCAATGCTTCCTTTGACACATCAGGATTGAAGACAACTTGAACAATACCGGAACGGTCGCGCAAATCGATAAAAATTAATCCTCCCAGGTCACGGCGTTTCTGGACCCAGCCCTTTAATGTAACCTTTTCCCCTACTGCTGTTTCAGGTACTTCCCCGCAAAAATACGATCTCCCAAACATCTGCTTACTCCTCCTTTAATCCTTGCAAATATTGCACAACAGAATCAAGGTCCACCTCTTCTTGTTCCCCTGAAGCCATATTTTTCACATTGATTTTATTATTTTTTAGTTCATCGTCACCGAGAATAGCTACATATTTAGCATTTAAGCGGTCAGCCGCTTTAAACTGAGCTTTAAATTTTCGATTCAAGTAATCTCTTTCTGCGGAGAAACCGGCAAGTCTAAGCTTTTGCAATAGTCCGACAGTGTAATCCTTTGCCTCGTCTCCAAGCGCGGCTAAGTAGACATCGATGCCTTCCTTAACCTCCATATCGACACCTTCTGCTTTAAGGGCAGCGATTAGACGTTCAATACTTAACGCGAACCCAATTCCCGGAGTTTCCGGTCCGCCAATTTCCTCTGCCAAGCCGTTATAGCGGCCGCCGCCGCACAGAGTCGTAATCGCTCCGAAGCCTTCGGCGTTACTCATAATTTCAAATGAGGTGTGGTTATAATAATCCAAGCCGCGAACGAGATTAGAGTCAACCTCAAATGGAATATCAAGCTGAGATAAAAATGTTTTCACCTTTTCAAAATAGGCTTGAGACTCCTCATTCAAATAATCGAGAATAGAAGGAGCAGATTTCATCAACTTGTGATCGCGGTCCACTTTACAATCCAAAATTCTCAGTGGATTTTTTTCAAGACGATTTTGACAATCTTTACAAAACTCGCCGATATTCGGTTTGAAGTGACTTATTAAGGCTTCACGGTGAGCCCGCCGGCTTTCCTTATCTCCAAGGCTATTGATGATGAGCTTCAGCTTGGTTAAGCCTAATTCCTTGTACAGGTTCATCGCAAGGGAAATCACTTCTGCATCTATCGCCGGGTCATTGCTTCCGAGCGCCTCAATGCCAAATTGAACAAATTGGCGGAAGCGGCCTGCCTGCGGCCGTTCATACCGGAACATTGGTCCCATATAGTAGAGCTTTACTGGCTGATTGGCATAACCAAACATTTTCTTTTCTACAAACGACCGTACTGTCGAAGCGGTCCCCTCCGGCCTTAAGGTTAGGCTTCTGCCGCCGCGGTCCTCAAATGTATACATTTCCTTTTGAACGATATCTGTCGTATCACCGACGCCGCGTGAAAACAGGTCGGTATGCTCAAAAATCGGGGTCCGAATTTCTTTATATTGGTATTTCTCGCAAAGCTCACGCGCTTTAGCTTCAATTAGCTGCCATAGCTCCACTTCACCTGGCAGGATGTCTTGCGTTCCTCTGGGAATGCTAATTGACATTGTTTAGTCCTCCTCATCTATATTTTTTTATGTATGGTGGATTTTTTTAAAAAAATAAAAAAAACTCCCATCCCTTGTATAAAACAAGGGACGGAAGTTTGCTTCCGCGGTGCCACCCTAGTTGAAGAGCCTTAACGATCAACGCTCTTCCTCTCAAACAGTTAACGCCTGTCACGTTCTTCTCCTAGTAAAGGGATTCTTTTCCAACCCTTTTTCAGAGAGAAACCTACGGAGTGTTCTTTCATTAAGATTCATGCGGAAATGCTTTCAGCCCAGGGCAATTCCTCTCTTTTCATGGATTTCGCCTTAACTACTATGCTCCATCACTGGTTCAAAGATAATTTGATTATTTAATAATAATACGGAGCATCGCAAGCAATGTCAAGAAAGAATTATGATCTTTCCAGCCGTTTTTTCAACTTTCTGACATCACGCATTGATAATCCAAATTCGGAAGCAAGTTCAAACGAACCCGAATGCTGCTCTTTCTGGATAAAATCATGAAAATCTACTCCGAATAACCGGCCTTCCATTGACTGAACATTCATCGACTTGTCACTTGCTCTCATTTCAAATCCCCCCTGATGTGCTTATTATTTCCAACTAGGACCAAAAACTTTCATTTGTTCATCGAATTTTATAATTCCATGGCCAAAAATGGTAATTTAGGAATGATTTTCAGTGCCGTTTGCGTTAAAATGAAGGAAGAAGGGGGTTCACGATGACAAAAAAGTTTAGTTTACTGCTATTATCATTTATTCTCATACTCGGAGCCTTCCTGCCACAAGGAAAAATGCAGGCAGCAAGTAGTTCGATTATCATTTCCACTGATACCGTTAACGTTCGTTCCGGCCCCGGATTAAGCTATCCTTTAGCAAAAAAAGCAAAACGTGGTGAAAAATATCCCATCCTAAAAGAAAAGGGAGATTGGATTCAAATCCAGTTATCCCTTGGAAAATCAGGCTGGGTGGTAAATTGGCTGGTTACAAAAGACACGGAAAAAACCGTAAAGGCAGCCACCAGTTCAGAAAAGACAACGGCAGAAGCCAATACAGGTCAGTTACGGGTTCGCTCCGGTCCCGGGACAAGCTTTCAGGTTGTGGGGTCACTAAGCAAGGGGCAAAAAGTTACCATCCTAGACAGTAATGAAAATTGGTACCAAATTTCAGCCTCATTTGGTGAAGGCTGGGTTTCGAAGGCTTACATAAGCATTACAAATGTTAACCAAGAAAAAAGCACATCCTCTGCTGCTGCCTCTAAAACAGGTACCGCAGTGGTGAACGTTGATACTTTAAATATACGTAAGGAACCTACTACAACTGGTACGATCGTAGGCAAGTTGGCAAAAGGGACAAGCATCACAATCCTATCCAAAAAGGATACCTGGACAGAGGTCAGCTACCTAAAGGTGAAAGGCTGGGTCAGTACAAAGTATCTTGACAGTAAGACTGATAAAGGAAAGACAACCGCTAAGAACACAACAAGCAATGTAAAAGGTACCGTAACAGCTTCAAGCTTAAGTGTCCGTGCCAATCCAGCGGCAAATTCAAACGTAGTCAGTACGGTTTCCAAAGGGCAGCGTTTTTCCATACTCGAAGAGAATAATAATTGGATGAAAATAGAATATCAATCTGGTAATTATGGCTGGGTTGCAGGATGGTATCTGGACCAGACCACAACAGCCACAAAGCATCAATCAACGGAAAGGGCCGAAACAGGGGGCAGTGTTACCATCCTTCAAAATGGAACAAATATTAGGAAGGAGCCTACATCCCAATCGGAAGTGGTGCTGCGCGCCAAAGAAGGAGAAACATTTTCGGTAAACTCAGTGCAAAATGATTGGTATGAAATAAAATTAAAAGATGGCAGCATCGGGTATATTGCCGGATGGATTGTTTCTACAAATGGTTCTGCACCACAGATCGAGAAATCAGGTGCCGGAGGATATTTGAAAAACAAAAGTATTGTCCTTGACCCCGGTCACGGCGGCAGGGATAACGGCACAACCGGAGCAAGCGGCACATTAGAGAAAGAACTAACCTTAAGAACTGCGAGATTACTATATGATAAATTAAAAGCCGCCGGAGCCAATGTTTATATGACCCGCAATAGCGATACGTTTATTTCACTGCCATCAAGGGTAAGCATGGCGCATTCCAAAAATGCGGATGCTTTTATCAGCCTTCATTTCGACAGCAATGAAGACCGAAGTGCCAGAGGCATGACTGGCTATTACTATCATGTATATCAAAGAAAGCTGGCAGATACTCTTTATACAGCCGCTGCAGGAAAAACAAGACTAAATGGCCGCGGCATCGCAATCGGCGATTACCATGTGATTCGCGAGAACAACCAAAAAGCAGTTCTAATGGAGCTTGGTTTTGTTAGTAATCCTGAAGAGGAGATGACGGTAAGGACCAGCAGCTTCCAGGAAAACGCCGCCTCAGGGTTGTATGAAGGGCTGGCAAGATATTTCAAAGAAAGTTAAGAAATGAATAAAAGGCTTGGCACCAAATTGTGCCAAGCCTTTATTATACTTTACTCTCTACTATTAACGTCACTGGACCGTCGTTAATTAATTGGACATCCATCATCGCCCCGAAAACTCCGGTTTCCACATGAATTCCTTTTTCACGAAGCAGCTTATTAAATGCCTCATAAATTTGGATGGCATATTCCGGCCTTGCCGCACCAATGAAACTTGGCCGCCTGCCTTTACGGGTGTCCCCATACAGTGTAAATTGAGAAACGGACAGGATTTCACCGCCAACATCCAACAATGATAAGTTCATCTTTTCATCGGCATCCTCAAAGATTCGCAAGTTAGCAATTTTATCGGCAAGATAAGCGGCATCTTCTTCTTTATCATCATGGGTAACACCAACCAACAGGACAAGTCCTTTATTGATTTGGCCCTTTATTTCTCCTCCGACAGTAACAATTGCCTGTTTACTGCGTTGTACGACTACTCGCATCCTTAAAACTCCTTAGTTCATTATTCGGCGCACCGAATATATATCCGGAATCTGCTTAATTCGATCGACAACCTTTTGCAAATGGCTGACGTTATGAATGGCAATCGACATACTGATTGTTGCCATTTTATTTCGGTCTGTCTTACCGGATACTGCAGAAATATTGGTCTTGGTTTCATTTACAGCCTGCAGAACTTCGTTAAGCAGCCCGCGGCGGTCATATCCGCTGATTTCAATATCGACATTATATTCTTTGCGGTCATTTAATGCCGATTCCCATTCGACTTGAATCAATCTTGACTGGGCATCGTTAGAATCAATATTCGTACAGTCGGCACGGTGTACTGAAACTCCGCGGCCCTTCGTTATATATCCGACTATTTCATCTCCAGGAATCGGGTTGCAGCATCTCGACAGGCGGATTAATAGATTGTCAATCCCTTGAACCCTAACGCCGGATTCACGTTTCTTAGCCGACGGGAAGGCTTTTAAGTCGGTGATGGCATCGGTTATGCTGGCCGACTGCTCCTGGTCGCGTTTTTTGCGCCATTTTTCTGTAAGACGGTTGGCTACCTGCAGGGCAGTGACGCCGTTGTAACCCACAGCCGCATACATATCCTCCTCGCTGGAAAAATTAAATTTCTCAGCAACTTTTTTAAGGTTATCAGGCGTTAGTATTTCCTTTATATCAAACTCCATATTACGAATTTCTTTTTCGACCAATTCTTTGCCTTTTTCAACATTTTCCTCGCGTCGCTGTTTCTTGAAGAAGGCACGAATCTTGTTTTTCGCCTGTGATGTTTGAGCAAGCTTTAACCAATCCTGACTAGGCCCATAAGAGTGCTTGGAAGTCAAAATCTCGATAATATCGCCGGTTTTAAGTTTATAATCCAGCGTTACCATTTTGCCGTTCACCTTGGCCCCAATCGTCTTATTGCCGATTTCGGAGTGAATTCGGTACGCAAAATCAATCGGTACTGAACCGGATGGCAATTCAATGACATCCCCTTTTGGCGTAAACACAAACACCATATCGGAAAACAAATCGATTTTTAATGATTCCATAAACTCTTCCGCATTGGCGGTATCGTTTTGGAATTCAAGGATTTCCCTGAACCATGTCAGCTTTTGATCAAAGGTTGAACTGTCGTTGATTGCCTTTCCCTCTTTATACGCCCAGTGGGCGGCAATCCCGAATTCAGCAATCCGATGCATTTCACCGGTACGAATCTGTACCTCTAGCGGGTCGCCCTTTGGCCCGATGACTGTGGTATGCAGCGATTGATACATATTAGGCTTTGGCATAGCAATATAGTCTTTAAACCGTCCAGGCATCGGCTTCCAGCATGTGTGGATGATTCCTAATACCGCATAACAGTCTTTAATGCTATTGACAACAATCCGCACAGCAAGCAAATCATAGATTTCGCTGAATTGTTTGTTTTGCAGCGCCATTTTTCGATATATGCTATATATATGCTTTGGACGTCCGGAAATCTCGGCCTTGATGGAAACCTCGCCCATCCGTGCTTTTACTTCATCAATCACATCGTCAAGATACTGCTCGCGTTCTGCCCGCTTCTTTTTCATCAGATTGACAATTCGATAGTATTGCTGCGGATTAAGATATCTGAGCGCAGTGTCCTCCAACTCCCACTTAATCTTTGAAATCCCGAGGCGGTGAGCCAAGGGGGCAAAAATTTCAAGTGTTTCATTTGAAATCCGCCGCTGTTTCTCAAGTGGAAGATGCTTGAGTGTCCGCATATTATGCAATCGGTCGGCAAGCTTAATCAGAATAACGCGGATATCCTGGGCCATGGCCACAAACATTTTCCGGTGATTTTCAGCCTGTTGCTCTTCATGAGATTTATATTTAATTTTCCCCAGCTTTGTAACCCCGTCAACAAGCATTGCCACTTCGTCATCAAAAGCGGATTCGATATCCTTTAAGGTAATATTCGTATCCTCAACGACGTCGTGAAGAAAACCAGCGGCTACCGTTGCCGGATCCATTTCCAAGTCTGCAAGTATTCCTGCCACCTGGATTGGATGAATGATATAGGGCTCGCCGGATTTTCGATATTGATCGCGATGAGCATGTTTAGCAAATTCATACGCTTTCCTAACCATTTCAACATGCTCGGCATTCAAATATTTTCTTGTCTTGTCGATGACTTGGTCGGCTGTTAACACTTGATCATTCGCCATGAAATCACCTTTATTTTTTCAGCTCATATTTAATGAAAAATACGAGTCGGTATTTTATATATAAATTCATTCTATGAAAAATCGTTACTAAATTAGAATGATTGTTACTATTATCGAAAAAAATGGACGAGATGTAAAGAGAAATAGACACATTTCTGCAATAAATCATCAATATTGTCGATTTTTCAAGGGAATACACCTTTTTTAAAACTATATAAAGAGAGCACTCCTGTTTCCGAGTGCCCCTAAAAAACTTATTAATAGTGCATTAATGTTAAAATATCGTATCCTTCAAGCTTTTTGCGGCCTTCCAAATAAGATAGCTCCACTAGGAAGGCAATCCCAGCAACAACGCCGCCGAGCTCTTCTACCAATTTAATTGTAGCATTAATGGTACCGCCAGTCGCTAATAAGTCATCGGTAATTAACACACGCTGACCCGGCTTAATGGCATCCTTATGAATCGTAAGTACATCACTTCCATATTCCAGACCATAGCTAACTTTAATTGTTTCGCGTGGAAGCTTCCCTTCCTTGCGCACCGGGGCAAAACCTATTCCGAGCGCGTAAGAAACCGGACAGCCAATAATAAACCCGCGTGCCTCAGGGCCGACAATTATATCAATGTTTTTATCTTTTGCGTATTCGACAATCTGGTCTGTTGCATATTTATAGGCTTCGCCATCATTCATTAATGGTGTAATATCCTTGAAAACAATACCTTGCTTAGGATAATCGGGAACAATTGCCACAAACTGTTTTAAATCCATTCTTTAATAGCCTCCTCAATTTCAACGGACTCTTCAATCAACGTATCAAACCAGGATTTCAATTGTTGGAACGAGGAGAACAGTAAATCCTTTTCCAGTTCATATTGTTCCTGTTTTAATTGATAGGTTCTTGAGTCTGTTAAATCGCGCTTTTGCGCCGACCTGTTTAATGTAATAAATCCATTGTTTATTGTAACAAAATCCAGTTCATAAAACACCTTCGACATAAAATTAATTGTTTCCTGTGACCAGCCTCTCGCTTTTGCAATATCTGATCCATACCGTTTTAAATCAACTGGGCCCTTTTTTAACAGAAAAGCATAGTACCATTTAAAATGATCCCGGGTTGGCACAGTGCTAAAGAAATCGCTTGATTCCTTGTAAAAATAGGCATAAATTCTTGCCGGGTGTTTTCCTTTTAATAACTGTATTAACATATCTTTTGATGGCGGGAAATCGGCAAGAACAAGATTGGCTTGCTCACCTTTGAAGCTGGCAGCCTCTTCGGTGGACCTAATCAGGATTGCCTCTTCCTTAACCATCGGGCTGACTTTTTCATAGTGTTCAACATTAAACAGAATGACCTTCCTGTTTTCCGCTGGAACAGAATCCATAATGGCACTAAGCCGCTTTTGGCCGCGATAATCAAACAACTGCCAGTTGGAAACAGCGATGTCGTGAACAAAAATTTGCGGTTTACGTATATTGTTCCATTCATTAACGGATAATTCTCCAATTAATGAAATTTTTGAAGCAGGAGAAATCTCATCCACTAGTCCGCCTAATCCGAAGCCTACTCCATCCAAGTTCGAACCATTTTCATTTAGTAAAATCTTCAGATGGTTTTGGTCACTGCCAATTTTTTTAATACCGGCAATCTCTACATTGTTGATTACCACCTTTGGCTTGGAATTGTTCATTCCAAAAGGGGCAAGCAAATTCATTTCCTCTAATGAAGCTAGATTAATATCATTTAGATGAACTTCCTCATCAAGATAGGTAACCGGAATAAAATCTTCCTCTGTTAAACTCTCAGAGGCAAGCCTATTCAATCGTTCTCTTAAATCGGCAACATCGTCTATTCTTAACGTCATCCCCGCGGCCCCAGGATGCCCGCCAAAATGAGGCAAGATATCACGGCAGGCAGATAAATTGTGGAACAAATCAAACCCAGGAATGCTGCGGGCGGATCCCTTGGCAAGTCCCTTTTCAGAATCATAGCTAAGAACAATTGTTGGACGATAATATTTTTCTACAAGGCGGGAAGCAACGATTCCAATGACACCGGCATTCCAGCCTTCCCTGCCAATGACGAGCACTTTGTTGGAAGACTCACTGTAGTTTGCTTCAACTTCAGTAATTGCTTCCTCTGTAATACTATTGACAATTGATTGACGCAATTTGTTAAGCTCGTCCATTTCCTGTGCCAATTCTTCTGCGTGGATTGGATCGTCAGTAAGAAGAAGCCTGACAGCCATCTCCGCGTCTTCCAGACGGCCGACTGCATTGATTCTTGGTGCCAGAGTAAACCCAACAGTCTCCTCATTAACTGTCATCGCATCTACACCAGCTACCTTTAAAATAGCCTTTAATCCGATGTTACTCGTTGATTTCAATCTTTCAAGTCCCTTTTTGGCAATCGACCGGTTCTCACCAGTTAAGGAGACCAAGTCAGCTATGGTACCGATGACGGCAATCTCCAATAAATGCTCAGGAAGCTCCCCATATAGGGCATGAGCCAATTTAAAGGCAACTCCCACCCCTGCCAAATCGCGAAACGGATATTGGCTACCAGGGAGCTTAGGATGAATGATAGCTAGCGCCTCAGGCAATACAGGCCCTGGCTCATGGTGGTCGGTGATAATAAGGTCGACTCCGAGCTCTTTGGCCACTGCCGCTTCATGTACTGCCGAAATTCCTGTATCTACCGTAATAATCAGTTTGACCCCTGCCTCCACTGCTCTTCGAAAGGCGGTTTCATTTGGACCATAACCTTCTGTAAACCGATTGGGAATATAAAACTTTACATTTGCCCCGAGGTCAAGCAGGGTTTTCATCATTACTGTGGTGCTGCTGACACCATCGGCATCATAATCTCCGAATATAAGGATTTGTTCTTTATTATTAATTGCTTCACGTATTCGTTTTACTGCAAGATCCATTCCTTCTAATAAAAAAGGGTCGTGGAAATCGTCTTTGGCAAATAAAAAATACCGTGCAGACTCAACGGTATCAAAGCCACGATTGACAAGCAGCGATGCAACAAAGGGTGTTATTTTTAATTCGTTTTCCAGTTCTTTCGCCAATTGCTGGTCTGATTTACGAACAATCCATCTAGTTTTTGACTTTAACATGCAAGTTTCAACCCCTTTTAGACTTTCTTATTATACAGGAGTGGTAATGGGCTTTCAATGATGGATATTTTGTCAAAAAAATAAAAACCGCAGGTAGTGTCTGCGGTTTTTATACAAGTGACTAAACTTGTGGTTGGTCGGAATATTTTCGTTTTTCTTTGACGGTTTTGATGACACCTTTTTTCTTTAATTCGCGAGTCTTGAACACGTACCATAAAGGGCCGGCAACACAAATCGAGGAATACACACCTGTGATTAAGCCAACCAACATGGCAATAGAGAAATTTTGAATTGATTCACTGCCGAAGAATATTAAGGCAATGACGGTAACAAGAACAGTAAATACTGTATTAACAGAACGTGATAATGTTTGTCTGATACTTACATTCAAGACTTCAGCAATATCTGCATTTGTTTTAAGGCGCCGCTTCTTCTGCATATTTTCACGCATCCGGTCAAAGGTAACAATCGTGTCATTAATCGAATAACCAACAATAGTTAGGACGGCAGCGATAAACGTTAAATCGACCTCAAGCCGAGTGATGCTGAAAAAGGCAACCATAAAGAATGCATCATGCAGTAATGAGGCAATTGCCGAAATCGCCATCGCCCACTCAAACCGAATGGTGACATAAAGCACAATACCGATTGAAGCAATAATTAAGGCAATAACAGCGTTTTTAGCAATCTCTTTCCCTACAGTTGGTGACACAGTGCTTACATTCGGTTCTGCACCAAATTCCTTCTTGAAATCCGCCTTCAATTTGGCAATTTCATCCTTTGACAGGACATCCTTAAGTCGTGCCGAAGCAATTTCCTTGTTATCACCTGAAATTACGATGTCATCTGGTTTAATGTTATGGTCATTTAAAGCCTGCTCCACTACTTGGGTAGTTAAAGGCTTATCAGATAACACTTCTATCCTTGTACCTTTTGTAAAATCAATCGATAGATTCAAACGGAAGATTAGCAGAAGAACTAATCCGAGCCCCAATAAAACGCCGGAAATGATAAAGAACCATTTTCTCGGTTTGACAAAATCAAGCTTGTCCCAACGGGTTGGAAGGTCAAGTGTGTCAAAGTTCTCATTAATATCATGAATGGCTGATTTCTTTACAGCAAACCAGCCTGGCTTTTTATTTAAGAAGCCGCTGTGGACCCATAGTCCAAGTAATAGTCTTGATAAGAATACGGCAGTTAAAAAGCTTAGCGCGATACTCACCAATAACATGGTCGCAAACCCTTTGACTGAGCTTGTACCATAGAAGAACAGAACTCCAGCTGCTAAAATGGTTGTCAAGTTCGCATCAAGGATGGAAGAAAATGAGTTTTTGCTTCCGGCTTGGAAGGCTGACTTTATCGATTTTCCAACCTTTATTTCCTCACGAATCCGTTCGTAAGTGATAATGTTGGCATCGACGGCCATACCGACCCCTAGGATGAGGGCGGCGATACCCGGCAGTGTGAGCACACCATTCATCCAGTCAAAAATAAGAAGCACTAGGTAAATATAAATGGATAGTGTCACTGTCGCGATAAAACCTGGGAAACGGTAATAAAGCAGCATAAAAAGATATATGATGGCAATGCCAATAAGACCCGCTAAAATCGTTTCATTTAAAGCCTGTTCACCAAATGAAGCCCCAACAGAAGTTGAATAAACCTCTTTCAGCTTAACAGGGAGAGCACCAGCGTTTAATAGCGAAGCCAAAGTTTGCGCTTCTTCTGCAGTAAAGCTTCCGACAATGGAAACCGAATCTTGGTTAAATACTTGGTTAACACTTGGTGCCGATAAATATTTAGGTTTTTCCTTCGCTATTTCGGATTTAAAGGAGTCTTTACCTTCTTCAAAGTCCATCCAAATAACCAGCACATTATTTGGTCTCATATTAACAATTTCTTGGGTGACCTTACGGAACTTGTCCGCACTCTTTAACGCCAGCGAAACGCTTGGCGCCCCGTTTTCATCAAAGGTCTGCTTTGCTCCACCTTCCTTCAAATCGGTACCGTCCATCATCAGTTTATCATTGGCATCGCGGAAGGTAAGGTTCGCTTGTGTGGATAAGATTTCCCGTGCTTCGTTTTGGTCTTCAACCCCAGCCAATTGAACACGAATCCGATTTTTTCCTTCAATCTGGATATTTGGTTCACTTACACCGAGGACGTTGATCCGTTTATCGAGTGCCTTGGCGGTACTGGCCATCACATCACTGTCAATTTTCTGACCCTTTTTCGCAGGCTGCACCTCGTAAAGAACCTCAAAGCCCCCCTGCAAGTCCAAACCCAGCTTAATGTTCTTTAAAATTCCATTTGTTGTTACTCCCATTGTGCTTCCTAGTAATATTAGGATTAACAGGAAGGCGACAATTCGACTGCGTTTTACCATTATGTATTGTTCCTCCTTAGCGCGCGTGCCAAAGGCACTTTTACAAAAAGCTGCAAAAAAATAAAAAAGTCACTGCTACCATTATGGAATAACTCATAAAGAGTGTCAATTTACAATAAATGAAAACTTGCCGACTGGCTAGTCCGTGAGGACGACGACAGAGGCATAGTTGAATTTATGCGTTAAACATAAAATTTGGAAAATTTTATGTTTATTAGCAAAAATGAAAAATCATTTCAATAACTCTTTCCACTCATTTTCATCTTCAAATGAGAATTCAGCTGTCTTATAGGCTTCTATTGTCGCAAAGCTGAGATAATCGCTAACTTTCACCGAGAAGATATCCTGGATGATTTCAAAAAGCTTCATTTCCTCTTTTACTTTTCGCCACTTTTTCTTCAGTAAAAAATCCCAAAAATCTTGTTCCGTAACCGAATCATATCCAAGCAGACGGAATTCTTCCAATTTACTGGCGATTGCCGGTTGAACCTGTGTCCGAAATTCATCAATCCTTAGGCTATCTTCCATGCCAACTTCCCCCTCGGAGAAACTCTCCCAAAATAATAAAACTCAAAAACTAGAGACAACCTGTCATGCTTTGTCCACCATGATGCATATAGTTAATTGTATATGATTACACCTATTTTGAGAAGGTGGGAAGTGGAATGTCTAAGTTTTTAAAAGGGACTTTCATCCTATTAGTTGCCGGTTTCATTACGAGAGTCCTTGGTTTCATTTATCGAATTGTCCTCGCGCGAAGCATTGGCGAAGAAGGCGTTGGTTTATATATGATGGCATACCCAACCTTTATTCTCTTAGTTACCATTGTGCAGCTCGGACTCCCAGTCGCTATATCGAAAAATATTGCCGAGGCTGAGGCGAAAAAAGACTATGGGGAAATAAAGAAGATCCTTGTTGTTTCCCTTGCGACAACGATTACCTTATCACTTATTCTTACACCGGCATTAATTCTGTTGGCCCCCCTTCTATCAACAACGCTTTTTACTGATGAAAGAACATTCTATCCGTTAATGGCGATTATTCCAGCCGTTCCAATCATCGCTGTTTCTTCCGTGTTAAGAGGGTACTTTCAAGGGAGACAAAACATGCGGCCATCGGCATTTTCGCAGATTTTGGAGCAGCTAGTGAGGATTACCTTAATCGCATCCGCTACAAAAGCCTTTCTTCCATATGGGGTAGAATACGCAGCAGCTGCAGC
The DNA here is from genome assembly GCF_055381825.1 of Neobacillus sp. B24. NCBI lineage: Bacteria > Bacillati > Bacillota > Bacilli > Caryophanales > Bacillaceae > Neobacillus > Neobacillus sp. B24. The sequence continues at coordinate 4,176,011 of NZ_AP035777.1, forward strand.
AATGGTCGCCTCCGTTATTGGCGAACTGATTTCACTCATTTACCTGCTGACAGCATTTAAATTGAAAAAACGCTTTAAACTGCGAAAAAATTTCTTTCAATTTGTGCAAAAAGGGAAAAAGACGTTCAATGATTTAATGAGTATAGCATTGCCGACAATGGGCAGTAGAATGATTGGCTCGGTTGCCTGGTTTTTTGAGCCGATTGTTGTGGCCCACAGCCTGGCATTGGCCGGAGTATTGGCAATGGATGCAACAAAGCAATATGGTGCTTTAACCGGTTATGCGATGCCGCTGTTAATGCTCCCGTCCTTTATCACCTTTTCGCTGGCTACTTCATTAGTTCCTGCAATCAGTGAAGCAAATTCAATGAGAAACAATAAATTAATCGAATACAGGCTGCAGCAGGCGTTGCGCTGGACATTTTTAACAGGCGGACTGGCGGTTATCGTCTTATATGTACTCGCTGACCCGCTCATGGAACTAATGTACGGTTCCAACAAAGGCTCGTATTTCATTCAGCTTATGGCACCATTCTTCTTGTTATATTACTACCAAGGTCCGCTCCAAGCCGTTCTGCAAGCATTAAATTTGGCGAGAGCCGCGATGATTAATAGCCTGATTGGGGCGGTTGTTAAAACAGCCGTTATCTTCTTACTGGCATCCCAGCCTACATTCGGCATTACCGGTGCTGCGCTCGGGATTATCGTCGGTTTTGTCTTAGTGACGATTCTGCATTTTGCCACAGTATTGAAAAAAGTAGCTATTTCCTTATATATTCGTGATTATGTAAAAGGCTTTGTCGCCATGGGAGCATCAGGGTGGTTTGGTTTTTGGGTGTATGGAAATATTTTTATAACCGAGCATTTGGCATTGCGAACAATATCTTCCCTTACCGGTATGGGCATTTCCTATTTAGTATTATTGCTGATATTTGGTCTGATTAAACGGGAAGAACTGCAGCGCATCCCTTGGATTGGCAGTCTGTTTGCATAAAAAGACACGCATGAAAGCGTGTCTTTTATTCTTCATCCATTATGTCGATAAAGAACTTCCCATTTTCATAGCTGCAAAACGAGATCTTTTTTATGTCCCGATAGCCCCTTTTCTTTAGTTCCTGGCGCAGCCAAAGGTTTGTTTTGTTGATTCTTCGTAAATTTCCCTCATCAATTGTCCCGTCCATAATCAACGGAATCGTAATGTCCCCTGATTTTCCTTCGTTTCCCGCTTTTTGTTTTTCAATTACGGATAAGCTTCCTGAGGACTCCAAAATGGCAAATTCGACATCAGCGATACTACGGATATCTTTTTCCCGCAATTGGGTCAACAAGTCATCAAAATTATATCGCTGCTTTCGCATCGCTTCTTCATCGACTTTCCCTCTGTTAATAATGATGCTCGGCTTACCATCTACGAAATCACGAAATCTTTTGCTTTTTAAAGACAGAAGTGCCATTACGATTTGCACAATCATTAAGATAACCATTGGCAGGATTGCGTGGAAAATTCGGACGTTTGGCCGTTCAATAGCAACCACAGCCAATTCACCAATCATAATAAAGACAACCAGATCGAGTACACTTAATTCGCCAATCTCCCGTTTGCCCATCACTCGAAAAATAAAATGGATTAGTATATATAAAAAGACAGTTCGCAATATGATTTCAAGAATATCACCCACAGCTGGCTCGCTCCCTTTTCATATTCAATTATATATTATCTACAACCCACGATATTTCATGAAGGGAATTTTCTTCCAAATATCTTTTGCTAAAGTTATAAATTTTAATTCTACTTTAGGACGGCCTTGAATACGCTTGTACTAAGAAAGAATCTGTTTTCCGAGGTGCAGACACTTTTGTCAAGCCGATCGGGAGCGGAAGGGGGAGAGAAAAATCGAATCAAGAAGCTTTGGTACTGCAATACTGTATGGATTAATTTTCATCTTTGGCTTTGCAGTGGTCTGCAGCCTGATTTTTTCCTTTATTCTAAGGTTTACATCTACCCAAGAGTCGACGCTTCAATATATTGTCACAGCCTTATCTTTTATTGGGCTATTTGGGGGCGGATTTCTATCCGGTGGCAAGAGAAAGGAAAAAGGATGGCTGATTGGCGGGTTAACCGGCCTCGTATACTCGTTGATTGTCTTTTTATTTCAATACCTAGGCTACGACCGCCTATTTGATGCTGAACAAATGATCTATCATACCTGCTATACGTTGATTGCCATGATGGGTGGTATTTTAGGGGTTAACATTGCAAATAACAATACCAGATCAGCATAATAGAAAAGGAAGCCTATTATTAAACAGGCTTCCTTTTCATTACCTAATTAAACTTCGGCTGTTTTGGCAGATTCTGTTACTTCACGAATCGCCGAACGGTCGTATGTAAGACGGCTGCCGTCTCCACACTTGATCACGACTTTTTCTTCGTCGATGGAGTCAATAAAACCATGCAAGCCGCCGATCGTGACGACTTTGTCACCCTTTTTTAGATCGGTTTGCATTTGCCGAACCGCCTTTTGGCGTTTCTGCTGGGGACGAATCAATAAGAAATAAAACAATACAAACATTAATATTAATGGAATGAGTGTACTTGCTCCTTGCACCTTGTTTCCCTCCTTTCAAAAATCATCTATCAGAAATTCTTCGCATTTGGCTTATTAAAACCATATTGCTCAAAAAATTCTTCGCGGAAATCTCCAAGCCTGTCTTCCATAATGGCTTGTCTGACTTTCTCCATTAATCTTAACAGAAAATAGAGATTATGGTAAGATGTTAATCTTATTCCAAACGTTTCATTACAGCGAATTAGGTGACGAATATAGGCTCTGCTATAATTTCGGCATGTGTAGCAATCACATTCAGGGTCAAGCGGACCAAAATCTCTGGCATATTGTGCATTTTTTACAACCAGACGGCCTTGACTCGTCATTAAGGTACCGTTTCTGGCAATCCTTGTCGGCAAGACGCAGTCAAACATATCAATACCGCGGATGGCCCCGTCAATTAATGAGTCAGGTGATCCTACCCCCATTAAATAGCGAGGTTTATTCGACGGCAACAGCGGTGTTGTGAATTCAAGCACCCGGTTCATGATGTCCTTTGGTTCCCCAACCGATAAACCGCCAACGGCATAGCCAGGAAAATCAAGCGAAACGAGGTCGCTTGCACTTTGTTTGCGCAGTTCCTCATACTCGCCTCCCTGAACGATTCCAAACAAGCCCTGGTCTTCCGGTCTTTGATGGGCCTTCAAGCAGCGTTCCGCCCATCGTGAAGTCCGCTCCACCGATTTTTTCATATATTCAAATGAGGCCGGGTATGGAGGACATTCATCGAAGGCCATCATAATATCGGAGCCAAGGGCATTTTGAATTTCCATTGCCTTTTCAGGTGATAAAAATAATTTTTCCCCGCTGAGATGGTTGCGGAAATGAACTCCCTCTTCCTCAATTTTCCGGAATTCACTTAAACTGAACACCTGAAACCCGCCGGAGTCAGTCAAAATCGCCCGGTCCCAGTTCATAAATTTATGAAGTCCGCCTGCTTCCTTAACGATTTCATGACCGGGACGGAGCCATAAATGGTAGGTATTGCTTAGAATAATCCCTGCTCCCATTTCCTTCAGGTCTTCGGGGGACATTGTTTTCACAGTCGCCAAAGTGCCGACTGGCATAAACGCTGGAGTATCAAATGACCCATGTGGGGTGTGGACACGGCCAAGCCTTGCCCCGGTTTGTTTACATGTTTTTATTAATTCATAGCGAATTGCAGTCAAAATTTTTTCTCCTTCCATCTGTTTATCCTAGACGATAAACATCGCATCGCCAAAGCTGAAAAAGCGGTACCGTTCCTCAACAGCAGTGTTGTAGGCATGTAAAATATGTTCCCGTCCGGCCAATGCACTGACCAGCATGATTAGAGTCGACTTTGGCAAGTGGAAATTAGTAATCATTCCATCAATGGCTTTGAATTCATAGCCGGGATATATAAAAATACTTGTCCAGCCGCTGCCTTCAACAAATTGGCCATTATTAGCAGAAGCAATCGTCTCTAGAGTCCGGGTTGAAGTTGTTCCCACTGTAATAATTCTGCCGCCGCTCTCTCTCACTTCGTTCAGCAGCTTTGCCGTTCCTTCTGTTACCATATAAAACTCGGAATGCATATCATGGCCTTCAACATCATCGACATTAACTGGTCTGAATGTTCCTAAACCGACATGCAGGGTAATGAAGGTGACATGAACACCTTTTGCTTTAATCTCTTGAAGCAGTTCTTCCGTAAAATGAAGGCCTGCTGTTGGGGCTGCCGCTGAACCAGGTTCGCGGGCATAGACCGTCTGGTAGCGGTCCCTGTCCTCAAGCTGTTCTTTTATATAGGGCGGCAAAGGCATTTCCCCAAGCTGATCGAGGACTTCATAGAATATTCCCTCATATGTAAAATCTAACAATCTGCCGCCATGCTCGGAAGTTCCAGTACAAACCGCCTTCAGGATACCATCGCCAAATTCAATCTCCGTACCTTCTTTAACGCGTTTGGCGGGCTTTACGAGTGTCTCCCATTTGTCGCCTTCCGTCTGCTTTAGAAGGAGCACCTCTACTTTGGCGCCCGTATCCTTTTTCACACCAAAAAGGCGTGCAGGAAGTACCTTGGTATCATTTAAAACAAGGCAGTCCCCTTCACGCAAATATTGTGTAATATTTTTAAAAACTTCATGTTTTATATCGCCTGTTTTTTTATCCAAGACCATTAATCTGCTGTCGGTTCTTGTTTTTAGCGGAACCTGAGCAATCAATTCTTCAGGCAAACGAAAATCAAACAAATCTACTTTCACAAAAAACACACCTTACTCTATTATTTCAGCTTTGAACCAATAACATAAAATATCAATGACAAAATGATGCTTACCACAATGGAAGTGACAAGCGGGAAATAAAAAGTAGTATTTCCTTTTTTAACGACAATATCCCCAGGAAGCTTGCCGAGATGTAAAAACGGCATTAATAATCCAATTAGAAAGATCACACCACCGATTATCATCAGCGCTTTGGATAGACCTGTCACGGCGCTGGCACCTCCATGCCAAAATGATGATAAACTTTTGGTGTCACGATCCTCCCGCGCGGCGTTCGCTGCAGAAATCCAATTTGAAGAAGATATGGTTCATAGACATCTTCAATCGTTTCCGCTTCTTCACCTATTGATGCTGCAATAGTATCAAGGCCAACCGGTCCACCGCGGAATTTTTCGATGATTCCTTTTAACAGCTTGTGGTCGATATGATCAAGACCAAGTCTGTCAACCTGAAGCAGTTCCAGTGCCTCTTTTGCGAGCGTAAGATCAATCACCCCATTGCCCTTCACCTGAGCAAAATCCCGGACCCTCCTAAGCAGGCGGTTGGCAATCCTAGGGGTCCCCCGGGCACGTCTGGCAATTTCCGCTGCCGACTGGTCATCAATTTCTGTTTCAAACAGTTCAGAGGTTCGTTTAACGATACTTGTCAATTCATCCTCTTTATAATACTCGAGCCGGCCCAAAACTCCAAATCGATCGCGGAGCGGTGCTGATAAAGCTCCCGCCCTTGTGGTTGCCCCAACCAACGTAAACGGTGGCAAATCTAGACGGACCGATCTTGCAGTCGGCCCTTTGCCTATCACGATATCAAGGCAAAAGTCCTCCATGGCCGGGTACAATACTTCTTCAATCGATTTTGGCAAGCGATGGATTTCATCAATAAATAACACATCGCCGGGCTCTAGTGCCGTAAGAATAGCGGCAAGGTCACCAGGCCGCTCAATCGCCGGCCCCGATGTTGTCCGAATGTTAACACCCATTTCATTGGCAATGATAACAGCAAGTGTCGTTTTCCCCAAACCAGGGGGTCCGTATAGGAGAACGTGGTCCAATGTTTCATCGCGGAGTTTGGCCGCTTTAATAAAAACATCCAAATTTCCTTTAACCTGCTCCTGACCGATATATTGCCTTAGCGTTTGCGGTCTGAGACTTTGTTCAAACCCGATTTCACTCTCGTTTACTTCACTGGAAATAATCCGGTCTTCCATCGCTCATCACCCTATTTCAAAAGCCGCTGGAGGGCCTTTTTAATATATTGGTCTGTTGACAGCTGTTCTTTACTCAATTCCGGTGAAATCTTTTTAATCTCTTTATCAGAGTAGCCCAATGCCTTAAGAGCCAGAATCGCTTCTTCAAGAGACTCGTTATCGGCCTTATTATGGATGGGCAGCTTGTCGGCATTAAATAAATTAGGGAAATAATCAGGGACAACTGCCTCAAGTTTGCCCTTTAAGTCAAGAATCATCTGCCTTGCGGTTTTCTTGCCGACACCAGGGAATTTGACTAGGAACGCTTCGTCCTCATTTTCAATCGCAGTAACAACCTGCCCAACCTCTCCGGATGCAAGTATAGCCAGTGCTCCCTTTGGCCCGATACCCGAGACATTTAAGAGCTTTGTAAATAGCATTTTTTCCTGTCGTGATTGGAAGCCATATAATGCCATGATATCTTCTCGTACATAGTGGTATGTATAAACAGTAACCAGCGTTTCCATTTTGCTCGAATAAACAAATGGATTTGGCGTCGCAATTTGATAGCCAATCCCGTTGTTCTCCAGCACAATATATTCCGGTCCGACAAATTCTACGGTACCTTTAATAAATTCGTACAATCCCATTCTCTCCCAAGTGATCCAGCTAAGGATTTCTCTAGTGGTGCGTTGTCGCACCGTATTTCATTCTAACATACATTTCACATTGAAATGAAGAATTGTTGATCCATAAGTTGATTCGCAAATAAAGTCGTGTAAATCACAAATAAAGTGGGCAAATTCGCAAATAAAAATGAGGAACCGCAAATAAAAGCTTTAAATGCGCAAATAAACTAGATACAGTTGTTCAAAATAAAAAAAATCAGCCTGATTCCAGTAAAAACAGTCTGATTTTATTTCTCATTATTCTCTTTTTACCGAATAAGGCTGAAAGGTTTGCAAAACCTCTACATAACGGTCCTTTGTTTTAATCGGGATCCCTTGCAGCAGTTCCTGCTGGGCTTTACTTTCTAGCTTTTTAACATCTATTTGAAAAAATGATTGGATAATCCGCGAGCGGTCAGGCCGTCCGTTAAAGATGGTCAAGACGCCATCCTCCGTCAGACCGAAATACCCGTTTGCTTTTAACAAAGGAGAAATATCGTCCATCTGTTTTTTAAAGACAAACGTAGATTCTTCGCTGCTGATGAGCTGCCATTGGTCATATTTGGCCCAAAAGTTCTCCATTGACCAGCATGTCTCATGAACAACCTCCTGGCTGATTTCGCCGTCAAGATAATTTCGTTCCAAAATTACTGTCATGTGCAGCGGTTCTGGATCCTGCTGGGGTGCGGCTTTTATTGGAGTTCCCCAAATGGTCTCACTTGCTAAAATGGCAAGAAAAACGGGTACAGCGATGATGGCTTTTCTATTGAACCTCATGCTACTCACCTCTTCCTCGGAAGAATTGAACAAGCTTTACACTACTAGTTTAGCCTTATTTTCCCTTTTTATCCTTGTTGGAAAAATGGCAAAAGGACAAAGCGGAATCACTTTGTCCTTCCTACTTAATTTGGCTCTGGCTGGCGGACCTCATTATTGATGTTGCGGTCCCGCCCAAGAGCACCTTCATCGGTAATGACTTTAACGGAACGTCCATTCGCAAGCGGTCTCACTGCATTTTTAATTGCTCGTTTCGTTTCCGCTGCCTTGTCTTGGTCGTATAATTTTACAGACACCCTGACAATATTACCATAGGAAACGGAACGTATGCTCCGGACATTATCAATGTCTCGCACTCTGTGTCTAATTTGATCAGTTATTCTCTCTTGTGTACCAGGGTCGGTAACAGAACCCTGATTTGTATTGCCAATGTCCTTATTTAAGTGGCCGTGATAATTCACATCGCTAGTACTGAAGCGGTTATCCCGCTGGAACCAATTACGGTCTGTCTTTGCCAGTGGCGTGGTAGGATTTTTCGGATGACCATTTTCATCTTTTTCCTGAAGCATTTTTCTTCTATTTTCATTGTCAAGACGGCCCTCATCGCCAAGATTATGGTCCATCATTTCAGTTATCCCGCCATCATTATCTCGCAGAAAACCGTTGTTAGTAGCTCGGTGATTTTCATTTGAGTAATATCCAAGTGGATTGTTATTGGAATTGTTGGCAGTTGAGGTGTCCTTGTCGTTAGCACACCCCGAGACCCCAGCCAACATCAGAACTGATAAAGGAATCATCCACCGTTTCTTGTTCAAGCGAAAAACCCCCTCGCATTAACTTGAGCATTTCTACATGCTCATCATTAGGTTGTGATTTAGGGGGAAATTCATTCTAATGGAAACCTACATGATTATTCCAATGTTTCCTTTAATGTTTCAACAAACTTTTTCCTGCTGGAAAATTGGCCAATGGACAAATCCATGACTGCTTTTAGTTTTTTAGGGTCTTGAACCTTATTTTCCCTAATAATACGGTTCCACTCACGATAAATATCGGCAGGATAGGCTAAGGCACTTAAAAAAATGTGATCGTTAAGATATTTTTTCAACTGGGAATGGCTGAAAAGCTGCCCCTTGGACCATTCCAAATATGGAAGAATCCGGTTTGCATATTGCAAATAATCATAGGCCGGAGGACCAATATTAATCAAGTCAAAATCAATCAAAAATAATTTACCCGAATTATTACGCATGAAGTTATGATGGGCCACATCCCCGTGGAGAATTACTTTTGGCTCAGCGTCAAACCTTAGCTTGCCATCAATTTTGGATAATGACCATTGTCCCCAGGAAATGATTTCTGATAGATAAGGTTCCGCGATATAGTACCGTAAAATCGGAAGATTATTGATGAATTGCTGAAGCCTGCCAACCCATTTCCCATTAATGTCACCTTGTGGAAGCAACGTTCGGTATCTTGATTCAAAAGCACTGGTGGCAGAATGGAACTGTTCCAGCAGGTCTAAACCATCTTGGCGGTTTTTTTGTGAATGAAAAGAAAAAGCTGTTTTATTTGGAGGAATATATTCGATGCAGCCAAAATAAGTTCCTTCAAAAAACAACTGTGAATGTAGCGATGGAGTGATGTACTTGTAGGTTTTCAAAAACCCCTCTTTACGAAGCGTATCAGTAAATGCCTCCTGGAGTTTAAGTTTTTGATTTTTCCTGTATCCCTTAATAATCATCGATTCCGACTTTGTTTTTATAAAAAATACATTACCTCGTAGCGGCTGAAATTTAATGATTTCTTCCTTAAACTGTGATTGGAAATAAGAGAAGAGACGATCAAAGTATGAATCGTCTCTCATATTGTTAGTATTAGCTGCTCTCATCGGAATCCCCAAATGCATCGGTTCCAATTGGCCCCATCCCATACGGATTCAAAAACGGCGGCTGGGCCACATTTGGATCGGCACTAAAAGGTGCACTGTAAATTGGCGGTGTTGGTGGCACAAAGTTTATTGGCTGAGGCGCTGGAGCCTGTGATGGTGCGCCACACCCACAATCTTCTAGAGCACCAGTTCCAACTGGCAAGCTTTGCGGTTGAGTAACACCAGCCGGCATCATCATTGGTGTTTCAGCTTCTACAGTCGGGAATGCAGTTGGTGCTCCCGCCATTTGCGGATAGCCGTAAGGCGTTGCTCCATAAGGTGCTCCCGTTCCATAAGGATTTCCCATTTGAGGATTTGCAGTACCAGGGACGTTCTGCATAGATTGGCCGAAATCCGATCCCATCGGATATGTCCCTTGCATTGGCATTCCCGCTGGCATTGTTCCTACATTCGCCGGACCTTGAGTAAATCCTGGCATTTGTCCATAGTTCATTGGCATTTGTCCATAACCTGTTGGGTATTGGGAATAGGCATCTGGCATTTGACCATAGCCGGCTGGAAGTTGACCGTAAGCCTCTGGCATCTGGCCTTGGAATCCTGATGGCATTTGGCCTGCAAATCCTGCTGGCTGGCCTGTTGGGAATTGGCTGTAGCCTGCTGGATATTGCCCGGCTGGCATTTGCTCATAACCTGTTGGAACACCATACGCTCCTGGCATCTGACCATAAGCCCCTGGCGTCTGACCTGCAGAATATTGCTCAAACCCTGCCTGCATTGGTGCGGTTCCCATAGGCATCTGCCCATATGCTCCTGGCATTTGTCCGAATCCAGATGAGTCCATTTGCATTGGCTGCTGGAAGCCTGGCTGATACGAAGCCCCCATTACACCACCTGGATTTCCAGTCCCCATTAACGGCATTTGCGGCATGAATGATGAAGATTCATCGCCATAATAGTGTGGCATATACCCTGGCCCAGTCATTGGCGGTACACCTGTGGCTGCTCCTGCTACCATGCTTGGGTCAAATCCTTGCGGCACTCCTGGCATCATCCCTGTCCCCATTGGTGCTCCTTGTTGATATGGCATGGCAGGCATGACTGGGAAGCCGCCATATGGAGGACAGAACCCAGGGCCTGGCATAACCGGCGTAACCGGAACACAATAATCCTGTGCCGGCATTACCACTGGTGCTGGGGCTGGGGCTGGAACTGGAGCTGGAACAGGGTTTGCCTTCATTGGGGTTTCTTTTATTGGCATCTCTTTAATTGGCATTTCTTTGATTGGGACTTCTTTGATTGGAACCTCTTTGATTGGGACTTCTTTCTTTGGAATTTCTTTTGCAGGAAGTATCGGCATTTTGGGTTGTTCCTTCACTTCCATTTTTTGCATATTTGTAATGTAGTAATTATTGATATCAATTTCCGGAGCTACTTGTAATGGCATTTTTGGAGTGTAAGGAACTTTAGGTACTTCTTTTACTGGCATTTCTTTTACTGGCATCTCTTTAATTGGGACTTCTTTAATCGGCATCTCTTTAATTGGCGCTTCTTTTTTTACTCCAAGATTGACAGGCCCTTCTTTTTTAACGGATCCTCCAGAAGTCGGAACCTTTATTTTCATACCGGGCATTATCATATCAGGGTTGCTGAGCTGTGTATTCATCTTTTTCAGCTCTTCAAAATTCACGCCGTACTTCTTGGCGATCTTCCAAAGAGTATCCCCTTTCTGTACGATATGGATCTTCACTCTGATTTCCCTCCTATGCATAAGTCCATATAGTGTATGTGTAAATAGGCAAAGTGCTATCATTCTTCACAAAAACTTATGCTAATTTTTCAAAAATTATGTTTGTACCACTATTAGAGCTTACAGAACGGGTAGCCCCTGAATTTAATTTTGGCAGGCAGTATGTTAAAATTGGTAATCATGCATATCGTAAGGGGCGTTTTTATGGAACAAAAAAAGATTCTTGGGGAAGAGCGGAGACAGTTTATTTTACAATTATTAAAATCAGCCTCTGCTCCTATTACCGGCAGTGAATTGGCAGAGAAAACAAACGTAAGCCGGCAGGTTATCGTTGGCGACATTACCCTTCTCAAGGCAAAAAATGAACCTATTATTGCGACCAGTCAAGGATATATTTATTTAAGGCAAGGGGGCTCTGCCCAAGTAATACAACGTACCATTGCTTGCCGTCATATGCCAGAGGATACAGAAAAGGAATTAATTATCTTTGTAGACCATGGGGTAACGGTGAAGGATGTTCGGATTGAACATGCCGTTTATGGAGACCTTACCGCTTCAATCATGGTTTCTAACAGGCAGGAAGTAAAAGCGTTTATGGAAAAAATCCGGAATACAAAAGCGTCATTTTTATCGGAATTAACGGGTGGAATTCATCTACATACTGTTTCAGCTGGTAGTGAGGAAGCTCTAAATAAAGCGGAAGCTGCGCTTAAGGCGGAAGGATATTTGGTGGATTCATAAAGGGGAACCCAAGGTGATGGGTTCCTTTCTAATTGTTCAATCTTAAAGCTTTGTAGCTATGGAAGCCCAAATGAACTTCTATAGTGACCGGGGGCTCCTGTTTTTCGCTCGGGCGGGCATTATCAACCACTCATAGTGACCGAGCGCTCCTGTTTTTTAATCGGACAGGCATTATCAACCACTCATAGTGACCGAGGGCTCCTGTTTTTCGCTCGGGCGGGCATTATGAAGCGCTCATAGTGATCGGGGGCTTCTGTTTTTCGCTCGGACGGGCATTATAAACCGCTCATAGTAACCGAGCGCTATTGTTTTTTACTCGGACGGGCATTATGAACCAATCATAGTGACCGGAGGCTCCTGTTTTTCGCTTGGACGGGCATTATGAACCGCTCATAGTGACCGAGGGCTCCTATTTTTCGCTCTGTCGGGCATTATGAACCGCTCATAGTGACCAGGGGCTCCTGTTTTTTAATTGGACAGGCATTATCAACCACTCATAGTGACCGGAGGCTCCTGTTTTTCGCTTGGACGGGTATTATGAACCGCTCATAGTGACCGGGGGCTCCTGTTTTTCGCTCGGACGGGCATTATGAACCGCTCATAGTGACCGGGGGCTCCTGTTTTTCGCTTGGACGGGCATTATGAACCGCTCATAGTGACCGAGGGCTCCTGTTTTTCGCTCGTACGGGCATTATGAATGCCTCTCATACAGACCAAGTTCTTGGGCGGACTGCCAATATCAACTTATTTATATTAATTTAATTCAAGCATAATCTTCGGATAGCTCCCAAGTACCTTAACGCCGCAGCCCAATGCCTCCATTTCGGCAATCGCACCTGGAATCAAGACTTCATCGAGCTGCATTTCTATATCAATGACGAAAAAGTAGTTTCCGATTCCTGTTTTCATCGGCCGAGACTCGATTTTAGAGAGATTCAATTTTCTCCATGAGAATGCCGACAGCACCTGATGAAGGGCACCGGCTTGATCCGAAGGCAAGGTTATCATCAACGTTGTTTTATAATGATTAGCCCCGATAAACTCCTGTAAATGTTCCTGCTTTTTTGTCAACACAACAAAACGGGTGTGGTTATAATCGAAGTCATGAATATTCCTTTTTACAATCATCAGTCCATACTCTTCGGCCGCCAATTCATTGGCAATCGCAGCAATGTTGGTTTCCGGCATTTCCTGCACCATCTTTGCTGCTGCAGCTGTCGATGACTTGCTTTCTGAAGGCACTCCTCTAAATTGCTTATGTAAAAATCGATGGCACTGGGCAATGGCGTGAGAATGACTATAAATTCTGGTCACGTTCTGCCAATTCTCGGCATTTGCGGGATGAACCATGAAATGTTGTTTGATCGGCAGGGTAATTTCGCCCACAATCGGAATATCGACTTCCTGGGTTAAATAATCTAATGTGATGTTTACCGAACCCTCCAAAGCATTTTCGAGTGGAACAACCGCTAAATCTATTTCTTGATTGACAACGGCATCCATGCATTCGGGAATCGTCTGAAAGGGCTGATGATCAGCCTTTGTAAAAACCTTTTTTACCGCAAGTTCTGTAAATGTCGCTTTTGGACCTAAATATCCTACTTTCAAAATTCCTCTTCTCCCTTTCGAAAAATTTCATTTTTCAGACTTCAAGGCGTATGATAAAGCCACCATGAGTTCATTATCTAATAATTTAGTCCTCATGAGCTTTCATGAGGACAAAAGGTCAATTATGCACCTGTTCCCAGAACTTCGACCTTCTCAACAAATTCAAGCTTTCTCAGTTCTGAGAGCAGGTCATTGATATCATGGGTCATTCCCGCAGTGTTCAATGAAAGGGTTACATTTGCCCGGCCTTGAAGCGGGATTGTCTGGTGAATCGTTAATACGTTACACCCGGATCCCGCAACCACAGCCAATAATTTTGACAATGTTCCGGAACGGTCCTCCAGATGGAAAAACAATGAGATAATCCGTTCTTTTGAAACACTGGAAAAGGCAAATACGGTATCTCTGTATTTATAAAAGGCACTTCGGCTTAAATCGACCTTTTGCACTGCATCCCCAATCGATTCAGCCTTGCCTCTTTCAAGTAAGTCCTTAGCTTCAATCGTTTTCTTCATTGCCTCCGACAAAACATCTTCGCGAACCAAATAAAATTTCTTATCAAAATTATCCATGCCCAATCTCTCCCTCTTGGGACCCCTCTTATTCAATAAACTCGAATTCAAACTCCAATAACTTCACAATGTCTCCATCTTTAGCCCCGCGTGCCCGCAGTGCGTCATCGACACCAAATCCGCGCAGTTGACGAGAGAAACGACGGACTGATTCTTCTCTTGAGAAATCGGTCATCTTAAACAGCCTTTCAATCTTTTCACCGGAAACGACGAACGAGCCATCCGGTTCTCTAGTAATGATAAAGGCATCAGGGTCAGCCTCGTGCTTATAAAGAACCCTGTTAACCCCAAGTTCTTCCTCTTCATGCTGCAGTGGGAATTCCGGCGTTTCCTCAATCTTATCGGCAACAGCAAATAACAGCTCCCGCAAGCCTTGACGAGTAATGGCAGAAATCGGAAAAATCGGATAATCTTCTTGTAGCTGCTCTTTAAACTTTTGTAGATTTTCTTCTGCTTCCGGCATGTCCATTTTGTTGGCGACGATAATTTGCGGACGCTCGGTCAAGCGCAAATTATATTCCTTTAACTCGCGATTAATGGTCAAGTAATCCTCATAAGGATCACGGCCCTCCATCGCAGCCATATCAATCACGTGAACAATAACCCTTGTCCGTTCAATATGACGTAAAAATTGGTGTCCCAATCCGACACCGGAATGGGCGCCTTCAATCAAACCCGGAAGGTCGGCCATGACAAAGCTTCGGCCATCGTCAGTTTCAACCATTCCCAAGTTAGGGACAATTGTAGTGAAGTGATATTCAGCAATCTTCGGCTTGGCGGAAGAAACAACTGACAATAGGGTTGATTTCCCGACGCTTGGGAATCCAACCAGACCCACGTCTGCCAACAGCTTTAATTCCAAAATAACATCACGTTCTTGGCCCGGTTCACCGTTTTCGGCAATTTCCGGTGCCGGATTTGCTGGTGTGGCAAATCGGGTGTTCCCACGTCCGCCGCGCCCGCCTTTGGCAATAATAGCCCGCTGGCCGTGCTCTACCAAATCGGCAATAACCTCATTCGTCTCCGCATCCATAACAACTGTTCCAGGGGGCACTTTGACAATCATATCCTTTGAACCACGGCCATGCTGTCCCTTGGACATCCCATGTTCTCCACGAGGTGCCTTGAAATGACGCTGGTAACGGAAATCCATCAATGTGCGCAGACCTTCTTCCACTTCAAAAACAACGTCTGCTCCCCGGCCGCCATCACCGCCTGCAGGACCACCCTTTGGTACATATTTTTCACGGCGGAACGCGACCATCCCATTGCCGCCGTCGCCACCTTTAACATAAATTTTAACTTGATCGACAAACATCTTTATCCTCCAGTCGGATATAAAATATTTTTACAACCGTAGCTAAATCACCGGCATGAACACTTCCACGGAAAATTCGCTATCGGATAATTCCTTGACTTCTACCTGAATAGTTGATGTCGTAAGGAATTTTTCTATCAGTTTGTTATTTATTATTATCCCGCGAAAATCAAAAAAGAAACGAATTCCATTTGTCTGCGGTTCAATTGTAATTGATAAATTGTTTTCCTGAAATGCCTCAATGGCTTCATTTAGGCAGGTGAAAAAGGACTTCGTCCAATCTGTCAGACTTTCGTCATTTATTTTTATGTACACCGAATCCTGAAAAACCTCATATTCCAGCCGAAAAGAGTAGTTTTCCCAATTTGTTTTTAACAAAAGCGCCGCAAACTTCGGCAATGATAAATTGGACAGTTTTGTCTCATGCTGTGTCTCAATTATGATCTCATGAATGACCGCTTTCGCACGATCAATTCGGTTTAAATCTAAGTTGCCCTTGATAAGTTGCAGCTTGTTCAACCAATCATGGCGAGAATGCCGAAGCACCTCAATAATATTCCATTCTTTCTCCATACCGTACTCTCCCAATTCATTATCGGAAAACTGTTTTGCTGATAGTATATCAAAAAAACAACCGTGAGTAAGCATTTTTATGTTTTACAAGGGGGAAAATGAAGAAAATTGCCTTGAGGAGAAGAGTGGAGAGTTTTTCCTTCAAAGGTTAAAAAGAAAACCCTAACCGTTCCGGTTAGAGTTTTCGCATAACTTTAAGCTTCTTGAGCTTCAGGATATACACTTACTCTCTTGCGGTCACGACCTACGCGCTCAAATTTAACAACGCCGTCGATTTTAGCAAAAAGAGTATCGTCACCACCACGGCCAACGTTTTCACCTGGATAAATCTTTGTACCGCGTTGACGGTAAAGGATTGATCCGCCAGTTACGAATTGACCGTCTGCACGCTTAGCGCCAAGGCGCTTTGAGATAGAGTCACGTCCGTTCTTAGTAGAACCTACTCCCTTTTTAGATGCAAACAACTGAAGATCTAATTTTAATAACATTTAGTCCACCTCCCGCTTTTTGAAGGTTATTTTTATGTGCGACCCGTATTCTTCTTCAATCGTTTGTAATGAAATAATCATACCCTCAAGAAGAAGTTGTACTTTCTCATTAATGTCATCGGAAAGTTTTTCCGGAAGGACACAGCGGAGAAAGCCTTCACCTTGTTCAATCAATGGCGTCACACCTGTTAAGGCATGCACAGCATTGATGGCACCGACGGATACAGCGGATGCGCCTGCACAGACGATATCCTTGCCCCGGTCAGCAAAAAAAGCATGACCACTAATCATAAACGAATGAATGGAATCGGACTCCGTACGATTAATCGTAATGTTAATCATCTATGAGTCAACACCTTACGCGTTGATTTTTTCGATGACAACTTTAGTGTAAGGTTGACGATGACCTTGCTTCTTACGGTTGTTTTTCTTCGCTTTGTACTTGAAAACGATGATTTTCTTTTGACGGCCTTGCTTTTCAACTTTCGCTGTAACAGTAGCGCCTGCAACAACAGGGCTTCCTACCTTAACAGTTTCACCGCCAACGAAAAGAACCTTGTCAAAAGTAACTGTTTCACCAGCTTCAGCATCTAATTTTTCAATGTAGATAGCTTGGCCTTCTTCGACTTTAAGTTGCTTACCGCCAGTTTCGATAATTGCGTACATGAACTGCACCTCCTTATTAACTCAGACTCGCCATCCACAGGCGTTTATGCCAAGCATAAATCTTATTACCTGTTCTGTGCGGTTGTAGCACGGGTGCGCTACAAACATAACATTAAAATATTAACATTAGTAATCAAGCGTGTCAACCGCTTTTTCGGCAATCTCCGACGTGCTGCCAAACTGCTTTAGTAGATAGTAAGGTTTTTCACGTTGCTGGATTGAAAAATAAAATTTAAGCTGTAACAGGCTTTCGAGTGCCTCTTTATGTTCATTATGCGTGCCCAGCAGTGCTTCTCTTACTCCTCTAGTTGTCTCAATCAGGACCGCATCGTATTCCGAATAACGATGTTCAAGCAGTTCCCTTTCCAGCCTGAAGGCGACACTTTCGGCGCTTAAAACTCGACCTGTTCCCTCGCAAACCTGACACTTCTCCTGTAATGCTTCGGAAAGGGTAACCTTTGTCTTCTTCCGCGTTAATTGGAGAATGCCAAGTGGTGTAAAGCCAATAACCTTTATTCGCTTCTCATCCCTTGAAATTTCCGTCTCCATGGTATCTAGGATGGATTGCTTGTCCTGTTCCCTGTTCATGTTGATAAAATCTATCAGCACAATACCGCCGATGTCGCGAAGCTTAAGCTGCCTGATGATTTCACGGGCCGCCAATTGATTCGTTTTGAATACTGTATCCTGATAATCACCTTTTCCGGAGAATTTCCCTGTATTCACATCAATAATGGTCAGCGCCTCTGTTTCATCAAAGATCAAATAGGCACCTTCGTCAAGCCAAACAATTCGCTTCAACGCCTTATCAATTTCATGTTCCACATTGTAGGCTGAAAAGATATTTTCCCTTCCATTATAATAACTACTTGAGATATTCTTACCTTCAAGCAGTTTTTTCACGGCAAGGTCATCAACCATGACTTCTCCGGAAGAAGACAATCTTGCTGCCTGTTCCAAAATCATATCGATAAAGGTATCCTTTTGAAAAATTAGTCCTGGCTTTCTTAAATGGGCAGCCTGCTGCAGCAGTTCCTGATAGCGTTCACGCAACAGCGTTAATTCCTCAGAGAGTTCTTCTTCTGATGCCGTTATGCTGGATGTACGAAAAATAATCCCCTCTTCTGCTGTTTTTAATCTGCTGCCAACCTGCCGAAGTGAAGCCTTTACCTTTTCATTGGCAATTTTTTTCGAAACTGCCACATATCTCCCAGTCGGCATGTAAATCATATTCTCACCCTGAATCTCGATAATTCCAGATACTTTCGCACCTTTTGTCCCAGTTGCATCCTTGTCCACCTGAACGAGAAGTTTTTCACCTTGATGGACGCAGGAGGAAACATTTCGCTGCTTATCATCCCCCTGCACATAGGACGACAGCTGATCACGATGCAGGTAGGCCTGTTTTTCCTCGCCAATATCTACAAACACCGCATTCATCCCAGGCAGAACCTTAGTTACCGTCCCATAATAAATATTACCGACCAGAGAACGATGCTCTGGCCGGTCAATGACAATCTTTTCAACCTTTTGATTTCGCAAGTACGCAAATCTTTTCTCTCTTGAGTTATTATTGACAATTAATCTTTCCAAACCGCCGGCCTCACTTTTTAACTTGTTGGTACTATTATACCGTTTTAAAACAAAAAGAGAAGGTCACTGATTTTATCAGTGAGTCTCTTTTCTGTAAAGTAGGCGTGCAGTAGTTCATTTTCATCCAGGGTGCCCTTTTCAATCCCTTCACCTTCGACGATAATCGGATGCTTACAGTCACGCTGAAATTTTTCCAATACGTGAATCAGAAGGTCCTGCTCATTGGCTTGAATGGGAACTAATGCTTGCGGATTTGATTTTTTTCCATAATAACGCTCCAATAAAAAGCGGATAAAAATATACCGACGCTGCTTCCATTCATAGTAAAGCGAGAAAAAGAGAAAACCAATCACAACCCAAACATTAATGTGGGCAGGGGCAGTTAACAGAATCGCAATGGAAAACAGACATAGACATATAAAGGAAATGATGATGGTAAGCCGGTGCGCATTAGAAAAAGAATCTTTTAATGAGAGCAGTAAAAATACCAGTTTGCCTCCGTCAAGCGGCCAAACTGGAAACATATTAAAAATAAAAATCATCAGATTGTAATAAATAAATAGCTGAAATAAATCTTCTGGAAATAGGTTTAAATAATTTAAGAGAAATGCTGCAGCAACCATCCACACATGCTGAAGCGGACCGGACAGGACAACAATTGCCTCTTCTTTCAGCGGCCGGTTCCCGTGTTCATCCATTTCAGCGACACCGCCAAATGGAAGCAGCGTAATTTTCTTTATTCTCCAGGAAAAAAAAGAAGCTGCAGCAGCATGCCCCATTTCATGAACGAAAATAATTCCCAACAATAAACACAGTTCCACAAAGTGGGCAGTGGCAATCGACAAGGCGATAACAAGCCATAACAAAGGATGGATGTGCACATGACGAAGCAACTCAATCACTTTACTCAAGTCGGATCACCTGAATCGGGTCGATGAAGTCATCCCCTTTTTTAACAGCAAAATAATACTGCCCTTTTGTTTTGTCTTCACCGGCAGAATCTGAAACCGTACCGACTACCGTTCTTTTTTCTGCATAATCAAACAGCTTGACCTTGATTTCATTTAAATTGCCATACCATGTTTCTGTTCCGTCAGCATGTTGAATAATAACGGTTTTGCCAACCCCTTCTTTCAAGCCGGCAAAAACGACATTCCCGCCATTAATCGTTTGGACAGGAGCGTCTTTGGACGTTTCAATCATAATGCCTTGGCCATTTTTCTCGAAGTTTTCCAGCATTTTACCTGAGACCGGAACAGCCCCTTTTTGAGCCTCTTCTTTGTTCTCCCCATTGTTCCCTTCGGAAAACGGGAGCAGCGCCAGTGGTTTGCCAAATTTATCTTCATACCACTCCGATACAGCCGCAAACTGAAAGTCCTTGTCCATTGTTTTCACAATAAAGTCCCGAGCCGGGTCAAAGACAGCAGTTTGATTGCGAAACAGAATTGCCACCACCAAAAACAGCAGAACCGAAGCCAAAATTTTAAACAGGAATACTTCCTTTTTAAAAAGTGGATGCCCGTCCTCCCCATTACCGCCTGCTGACGGGGGAATATAATTAAATTCTAACTTTTCTTCATGCTCTGGCCATAGCAATGGACGATTTTGCCCTTTATTTGCTGGACCTTTATCCCGCTTGCGCTTGGCAATTCGCCGCCGGATTTCATCTGGAGTCGAGCGCGTCATACCCATCAACCCTTTTCACACAGTTTGTACAAGTGTATGAAAGGAGTGGACAGAGTATGACCCTGGAAAAAGAAAAAACCTGTCCACATCCAATGTGAACAGGCATAATACTTAACGTACGCCAAAGAATTTTTTCAGTTTTGAAAACATCCCTTTATTGGCTTCCTCCAATGGCTGGAGCGGAATGGATTCGCCAAGGATGCGGCGGGCAATATTACGGTAGGCGATTGATGCTTTGCTATTTGGATTCATGGCAATCGGCTCGCCGTGATTGGAAGCTTTTATAACTTCTTCGTCATCGGCGACAATCCCGATTAACTCGATTGACAGGTGCTGGGTAATTTCATCAATATCAAGCATGTCGCCGCTTTTCATCATATTGTAACGGATCCGGTTGACAACCAGTTTTGGCGCTTCCATATGCTTTTCTTTTTCCAACAGCCCAATGATCCGGTCAGCATCGCGGACAGCAGAAACTTCCGGTGTGGTGACGACAATCGCTTTATCTGCCCCAGCGACAGCGTTCTTATAACCCTGCTCAATTCCGGCAGGACAGTCGATAATAATATAATCGTAATCTTGCTTTAATTCTTCCACTAACTCTTTCATTTGCTCTGGCGCAACCGCAGTTTTATCGACGGTTTGTGCAGCAGGAAGCAAGTATAATAAACCATCAAAGCGTTTGTCCTTAACCAATGCCTGATGCGTTTTACACCTTTTTTCGATGACATCAACAAGGTCGTAGATAATTCTGTTTTCAAGCCCCATTACGACATCCAAGTTTCGAAGACCGATGTCTGTATCCACTAAGCATACTTTTTTCCCTTGAAGGGCTAATGCCGTACCAATGTTGGCTGATGTTGTTGTTTTGCCAACGCCGCCCTTACCTGATGTAATTACAATTGCTTCTCCCACTTTAATGTCCCCCTTCTACTAATCTAGTCAGATTAGGTCTTAATTGTATCAAAGCTTGTAATCTATCGATGATAATTTGATGGTTATCATTTATGTAAGCACATTCCATTTCCCGACTTTCACTGACAGGATTGGAGTCCGGCGCCCGATTGATATGACCCGAGATTCTTAGTTGCGATGGCTTCATGCTCGAAGCTGCAATCACCGACTGCTCGTTGCCAAAGCTGCCGGCATGGGCAATTCCTTTTAGAACACCCATGATAAAAATATTGCCGCCGGCGATCACAGTGCCGCCAGGATTCACATCACCAATTAACAACAAATCCCCTGGGACCTGCAGGACTTGTCCCGATCGGATAATTCGTGAAACCGTCATGACTGCACTTTCTTCCTTCAGTCGATTCGCTTCTGCTTTTGTCATCACGTTGGATTCAATATCATCCACGACGAAATTTTTCTTTTGGCGGATTAAATCCTTGAGTTCTTCCTGTTGTTCCTCTGTTAAGTAACGGTTGCCGATTTCCACCTTAACAGAGATTAAATGGCGCTCCTCCTGGGTCCGCAAGTTGGCCGTCAGCTTTTGGTCCAATTCACGCTTCAATTCCTGGTAAGAGCAGCTATCGTCAAGATGAAGGACAAGTCCGCCCTTCGTCCCCTTTATTGTAACATTTTGCCGATTTTTCATGGAGAAATTTTCACCTCATATTAAAAGCACATTTCTGTAAAAACTGTGATGATGATATAAATCTAAACACACCCCATCTATGAAAATTTCGACATGGGGTGGCCGTTCTCCTTCTTTTAAATTAATCTTCCTTCAGGACCTCGGCATGTTTTTCAAACCAACGCTTAAAAGGGTAGGCTGCAATGACAAGAAATACCGCATTTAAGATCAGGGTAGGATAAAAGCGCAAATTCACAAAATCAATAAACTTCATATCTGTAACATGGATTAAGAAATTAATTTCATAGACACCAACCTCTAGCAAAGCTATGCCCAGCAGTGAAACAAGGTAGGTAACCACGATATTGGAATTAATCACCTGCATCAATTTGGTAATCAAGTAACATATAAACGGGTAAAGGAATAAGTAAATGCCAATAACCTCAACATATACAATGTCAAAAAGCAGGCCAAAAATAGCAGCATATATTATTCCTTGTTTTTTCCCAACGTATATCGTTAAAAATGTCAGGGCAGCAAACAGAAACCGTGGTGCTAAAATGAGGGAACTAAAGGTGTCTGACGGCCAAAATTGGATAAAGATACTTTCAAAAATGAAAAGAAAAACAAACAAAAGAGGAAGAAGGAATTTTTTCACAGCTCCTCCTCCTTCCCATCTTTCAAGGCACCTTCCTCAGGCTGGGTCATCAGCCTTTTGATGACGATGACATTTTCAATATCATAAAAATCTGCACCCGGCTTAATGTATGCCGTCTGGTTTAATCCATACTGATCCGGTTTCACTTCCACTACTTTTCCAATCGTCAATCCTTTTGGAAAGACACCGCCTAAACCGGAGGTAATCACGGCTTGGCCCTTTTCAATCTTTGCTCCTGAAGGAATAGCCTTTACCAAAAGTAACTTTTGTTTATCGTCAAAGCCTTGGACAAAACCAAACACCTCTGTTTCCCCTTGGATGACCGCGGAAATCCGGTTTTTTGGATCCATTGCGCTCAACAACTGGACGGTTGAGCTAAATTGCGTAACGCTTTTTATTTTGCCAATCAGACCACTTGAGGTCACGACGGCCATATTTTTTTTAATACCGTTTGATTTTCCCTTATCGATAATAATCATTTCATGCCAACGATCAGGATTTCTGCCAATAACAGTTGCTGGCAGCGGCTCGAAATCTCTTAAGGTTCTGGTTTCATCGAGAACTTCACGCAAATCTTTATTGTCTTTTTTCAGCTCTTGTACTTCTGCTTCAAGACTAGCGATTTTTTCAACCCGTGTTTTTAATTCCTTGTTCTCTTCATATGTATTTTGCAGATCCTGAAGATTTTCAAAAAAGCCTGCAAAATAGTGAGCAGGCTTAGATACCAGGGATTGTACCCAGCCAGTTGTATCCTTTAGAAATTCCTCCGGCCAGGTCAGTTTACTCCTCTCCCGTAAAGAAAACCCAATCAATGCCACGAGAACAATTATGCTGACAAGCAAAATGATCAGACGTTTATTCAAAAAGAACTGTGGCATGATAGTACACCTCTATTTTTCTAATTGCGGTATGCCCGCTTTTCTAATATTAGCGAGATTCCTTCGCTTTGTTCTTGAATAAATGGATATGGTCTAACGCTTTACCTGTTCCAATCGCCACACAATCGAGAGGATTCTCCGCAATTAGCACTGGCATTTTTGTTTCTTCACTGATAACCCGATCCAGATTACGCAGCAGCGCCCCGCCGCCTGTCAGGACAATACCTCGGTCCATAATATCAGCAGCAAGCTCTGGCGGTGTTTTTTCCAATGTGTTCTTCACAGCCTCGACAATTGCATATACCGTATCGCTTAACGCTGAAGCAATCTCCTTGGCAGTAATTTCAATCGTTTTTGGCAGTCCCGTTAATAAGTCACGGCCGCGAATCTCCATATTGTCAATTCCATCAGGTGTTCCTGCAGAACCAATTTCCATTTTGATTGTTTCCGCTGTCCGGTCACCAATCATTAAATTATAATTTTTTCGAATGTAATGAATGATGGATTCATCCATCTCATCGCCAGCCACCCGAATCGATTGACAGGTTACGATTCCGCCAAGGGAAATGATAGCAACCTCTGTTGTTCCGCCGCCGATATCAACTACCATACTGCCTGTCGGCTCCCACACAGGAAGATTAGCTCCGATCGCTGCAGCAAATGGCTCTTCTATTGTATAAGCATCCTTAGCGCCAGCTTGTCTTGTGGCATCGATGACGGCCCTTTCCTCAACTGCGGTAATCCCGGATGGAACACAGACCATTACATGCGGTTTGCTTGAAAAAAGACCCTTTGTTTTCTGGGCCTGTCGTATGTAGTGTTTCATCATTGAAGCAGTTGTTTCAAAATCAGCAATAACTCCATCCTTCATCGGTCTTAATGCAACAACATTCCCTGGTGTCCGGCCAATCATATTTTTGGCATCATTTCCGACAGCAACGATGTGTTTATTATCAGTTTGCAGCGCTACTACGGATGGCTCGCGTAACACAATTCCTTTTCCCTTCACAAATACGAGCGTATTTGCGGTTCCCAAATCTATTCCAAGGTCTTTCGTTCCAAATCCAAACATAATAAATGTATCTCCCTTTCTGAAGCGAATAGCAAAATTTCAATCGGCAGGTAATGTGTTAAATTTTTTATTACAGTATAACTATCAGTTCAAATAGTCCTCAAAAATCATACCCATTATTATAACGCATCGTCAAATAAAATCCTAGCGTCATAAATATCCTTTTTCCTTCAAGGAAACAAATTTGTTTTCCCCAATAATCAGATGGTCGAGCAGGTCGATGCCAATAATCTTGCCACACTCTACCAGACGCTTCGTGACTTCAATATCCTCACGGCTTGGTGTCGGATCTCCGGATGGATGATTATGAAGGGCAATAATCGAGGCCGCAGACCTTTTAAATGCTTCGCGGAATACCTCCCTCGGGTGTACGATCGAAGCATTTAAACTTCCAATAAAAATGGTCTGTTTATGAATCACCTGATTCTTCGTATTTAAATAGAGGCAAACAAAATGCTCCTGCGTTAAAAAGCGCATATCGTTCATAACATATTTCGCTCCGTCCTCAGGCGAACGAATCACGTAACGATCATTAAGTTTAAGGTTGGCAATCCTTCTGCCAATTTCAACCGCTGCCAGAATTTGAATGGCCTTCGCTGACCCGATGCCTTTAATTTCGGTAATTTCTTCCAAAGTTGCCGATTTTAACAGCCGCAACCCTTCGAAATGGGTTAAAAGCCGATTGGATAATTGCAGCACCGATTCATCCTTCGTTCCCGTCCGGAGCAGAATAGCAATTAATTCATGATTTGATAGGCTTTGCGGTCCATGGTTAATAAAACGTTCCCGTGGCCGCTCATCTTGAGGAAAATCACGGATCATTAATGTATTTGTGGACACTTTTCTTCCTCCCAAAGGGTTTGGGAGTAGAAGATTAATACGGCAATTGGTAGCCCAGCTGTCGCAATTCACGAACCGTTCTCGCAACCGGCAGGCCGACAACCGCAAAATAGTCTCCATTTATTTTTTTGACAAGCATGCTTCCAAGCTGCTGAATGCCATATGCTCCTGCTTTATCAAACGGTTCACCGCTTTTCACATATGACCGTATTTCATCGTCAGTTAACTCCCAAAACCATACTTCTGTTTTTTCATAAAACTTTGTTGAGCTAGTTGGAGACACAATCGAAACACCCGTAAACACATGATGCTGTTTTCCAGATAGAATTTGCAACATTTCGATAGCTTCTGCCTCATCTGCAGGCTTTCCTAAAATTTGATTATTCGCAACCACAATCGTGTCCGATCCAATCACAAAAGCATCTCGATTGTCTTGGAAAACAGTCCGGGCCTTGCGATAAGCCAATTCCATTACTACTTCCTCGGGGGAGAGTGCCGGATCAAAGCTTTCATCCACATCACTGCTTGAAATTGCGAATGGTAAGCGGAGAAGTTCTAGAAGTTCTTTTCGCCGTGGAGAAGAAGAGGCTAAAATGAGGTTTTGCATGTCATCACCTTACCTTTTTGCAACGCATTAGGGAGATACAAATTAATCGTATCAGAAATAAGCGCAGCTAACAATTTTTATATGATTAAATTTTGAAGATATTTGTCAAATTATGCAATCTTTATTGTTTGACCATGAATTTTGCCAGAATAAAACCTGCCCTACTTTTAGGGCAGGTAATATGCTGAAATAATTTCCCGGAAAATATCATATGCTGGGATTGTCTGTCGGATGATGGCTACATTGAATAATAGGTTGCCAGAAAGTTCAATAAATGCTGCTGTGCTTCGCTAAGGTCCTTTGTTTTCTTTGATTTTTGGTAGGCTTTCACCTTTTCATTCGCCGATGTTAATTCCGCCTTCATACTTTTTACATTCTCATTCTTAATACCTTCTATATTAAGCTTCCCTTCCAATCCTGTTAGCGCCTTGGCTGTTTCCTCTGAAATAGTTTTCGAAGCGAGTGCCTCTGATGAAGCATTTGAAAGAATTTGATAGATTGTCTGAGCTGCTTCGATAAAGCTCTTTTCGCTTTCTGTTAACTCAGAAACACTCTTTTCCTTTATTATTAATGATTTGGCAAAAGCGTCCTCAACTCCGGCACCCTTATATTGACTACCGATAGCCTTCGCTGTTTCGATAGAGTCGGCAACTCCAAAAAATAAATATTGTTTGCCATCCATTTCAATTACTTGTGCAGGAATCCCTTCTGCCTCCACCTGCTTTAAAGTTTCCTCTGCCCCCTCCTTCGAACTGAAGACACCGCCTTGAATCATATAGGTGGTTAACTCCGGTAGAGCAGCAGATACAGACTTCCCTGATTCCACTTTTTCACCACCCTTTTCTTCTTCCACCACCGTTGGCAGGGCAGAAGGATTTTCGGTCGAATCGGTTATGACGAGTTTTAGCATAAAGAAACCGATGGTTGTTCCGATTAAAACAGCAAATACTGCGGTAGTCACAATTTGGCTGATTGGCCAGTTTGACTTCTTTTTGTTTTTAAAAGAAAAAGAGGTGATGATGTTATGGCTGCTGCTGCTCTTTTTGGGGCTTTTCGGCGGAACGACCTTGTATACCTCAACATCGTCATCAGAGGATTCCGGGATGATCCAGTCAAAACTTTCATCAATAGATTCCTGCGCGGCAGCAGTTTCCTGAATTACTTCTGATTCTGATAGAGATGGGTCTATTTTTATCACTCTGGGAATAGGTTCAATAATAGGTTCCGGTCCACTTTTCTTTAGTTCTTCTTTAAACTTTTTATGTTCCCCATTTAATTTAATGGTTATTGTATGGCCTTTTTTAGGCTTGTCCACTATTCGTACTCCTTTCCGTTCGACAGTAATTTGTTCCATCCTATCATAACGGCAAAAAAAAATAACAAGACTTTTGTCGTCTTGTTATCATAGAGTTTCGTCAAATTATTCCAATTCAAATAACATTATTATAATTTTTCAGGGTCTTCGATGTCTACCTTATAAGATGTACCACTGGCAGCCTCACCAGTTTTAATTAATAACATCTTTCCATTATTTCCAAATTCCAATGCATTGGTGATATATAGTTTTTGAGCAAATTTAAATTCCACATTATTTGATATTTTTAATCGTGTTCCAACTCCTAATCCACCGGCAAGTTCAACATAAGCATTGTTTTGGGCGTTAAACTCATTTTTTACTAACACTTCCCCGCCCGTTTTTAAATTATTGTTATTGGTTAATATAATATTGTTGGCAACAATATCATTCTGTACCTTTAGCTGTCCGTTATTTCCCAAATTAAAATTGTTCATTACATATAAACTTCCGCCGATTCTGCTCCGTGATGCATTATTTTCAATATTCAATGCACCCTGAACAAACATATTTCCGCCTATATCAAAAAAAATATTATTATTAAAATTGATATTATTTTTTACAATTAAGTCCCCTGAAACTTTTAACGATTCATTATTACTTGCTGTAAAATTGCCTCCTATATAAAAGTTCCCATTCACCGTAAGTGATACATTACTCCCCAAAGTGATATCATTATCAACATACAAATTTCCATTAATAGTAATAGAAGACTTGTTTTTTAAATTAATTTTGGATACCCTAACAGACTTGTTAATAATTTCACTACTACTCAACTCATTTTTATAAAATGAAGGAATTGTTGTTGCCTCATACTTAAACGGTATATTGGGGAAGGTTGAACCATTTAACTTATTATTAATATCTGTGTTCACTTTTCCATTTAACCCTAATTCACCCGACGCGATTTCCTTTAGGTTATCCGGAGCAATGGGTAATCTATCAAACGTAGTCCCTTTGTTGTTTTGCTCATAAAGAATAATTGTTCCACCGATTTTTTTTTGTATAAAAGAAATTGTATAATCAACAAAAGCTGTTTGACTATCAACTTTACCAGTTGATCTGAGATAATACGTATATTTAACTCTTTTAGGGTCTCCGCCAAAATTTGATATTATTTTGGGTTTATCAAAAGTATTTGGGTAATCAGGATGATAATTTGTTGAATACGTGCCCCCATTTAATGAACCATTGATGTTAATTAGTTGTCTGCTTACAAAACTCATTATGTCATTTTTATCTAGTAACATACTGGTATTATTTGCTATATTTACTTTATTTACTGTTTCCTGATAAGCAGTGTCTGCAAGATAACGAGCATTAAAATTGTCATTCGTTGCAATTGTATTTTTCATCCCATAAGTTGCAGTGGTTAACATTACCGGTGTGATTAGTCCCATGACTAAAATTATGACCAAAACAACCACCAATATATTTCCACCTTGTTTATTTAATAGTTTTCTCATAATCCACCTCTAGTTAATGACTGACGTGTGAAATCCCTGAGTAACTATGAATTTCTCCTCTGTAGAATTTGAATGGTTGTATGGTGTCCAAAATGTTGCAATGAATTGATTACTTGAATAACTTTCCAAATTAAACCCTACAGTACCCAATGTTTGAACGTTTCCGAAACTATCTATATATGATACCTCATACAAATACTCTTCAGGGCTTTGTTTTTGTACAAACTTGAATTTTTCATTTTCCAGTGTTGAATTTTTTGCTGTTCCATTTAATGTAATTGTTACAGAGGAAGTGTCATGAATTGTTACGGAATCAGCGTGTTCAACTCTCTCGATCATGCTATTGGTAATTATTAAAATTTTATTTTTAGCTGCATTGAAGCTTTCATTGTACTTGTTCTGTTGTTGAAAAACCTGGGGTAACAAAAAAACTAACCCGATGATCATTGACCCAATCACTAATGTTACCAATAACTCTACTAAAGTAACACCACGGTTATTTTTTATTAAATACATTTGTCATCACTTCTTTTACCTATTCTTAAAATTATGTCTAAAAGTTATAGACTTTGAATCTCCAGTTTTCGAACTCTTTACAGTAACTGTAATCTCAATGAATTTTTCCATTACACCAGGTACCCCATCTGAAGATAGTTGCTCGTGTTTTAATTTATTTGTAATACTATATTGATACCCGGTATTTGCTCCAGAATTATATTTTATTTCTTCAAAACTAGTATGATCATCCTGTTTAGGAATTTTTATTTCTTGGCTAATTGAATAATCTGGATTTGGGTTGGGTGTACTATTTTTATCGATGACAGTAGATTCCAGTATAACAGTGGAACCACTTCTTAAACTTGCTGGATTATTTTGATATTCATATTTTATTAGCTCACTCATGATGGTTGCATAAGCAATTGACTGGGATTCAATATTACTATCGGTATTGGTTTTTACAATGCTGCCGGACAAAAGAACAACCCCTGAAACAACAAACCCTAAAATAATCGTGGCAACAAGGAGTTCAATAAGTGTTATTCCAGATTGATTGTTTAGTATTTTTTTCATAGTGCCACATCCATTTTTATTACTTTTAAATATTTTGATAAATAGAGAACATTGGAAGCATTGCAGCCAGAACAATCAGCCCGACGATTCCACCAACAATGGCAATCATTATAGGCTCTATAATAGCACTTAAACGTGTTGCCATTTGTTCTACATCTTCTTCGTAAAAATCTGCAATCTTTTCCAACATCGTATCTAATTGTCCTGTTTCTTCACCAATAGCCACCATATGACTGACTAATTTGGGGAAAACCCAACTTTGCTCAAGCGGGAGAGATAGACTCGATCCTTTACGCAGTGATTCCCGTGATTGTTCTAGGACGTTTGCAATAACCAGATTCCCGGAAACTTCTGCACTCATAGACAAGATTTGCAAAACAGGCACAGAGCTGGCAAATTGGGATGCCATCGTTCTCGATACCCTCGCTATAATTTGTTTTTGGTTTAGGAGTCCAAATACCGGCATTTTTAGCTTAAGTAAATCCAGCATATATTGGCCTTTTGGATTTCTTTTAAAAGCAGCATATAATAATATCATTAGGAAAACTATTAAAAGACATATATACCATTTTTCTATTAAAAAATCTGAGATAGCCATAACAATCTTTGTCGGTAACGGTATTTCTCCTCCTACCGCAATTAGATTATTTAATAGACTCGGTAAAACCTTTGTTAACAAAATAGTCACAACGATGATAGCCACAATCGTCACAACTACAGGATAGGTCATAGCTGATTTTACTTTGCCTCGGATTTTATGTTCCTTTTCATAGAAAATAGCTAACCGATCCATTACCCTTTCAAGGTCACCGCTTGTTTCCCCTGCTTTAACCATATTAACAAAAACCTTATCAAAAATTTTGGGGTACTTCTGACAGGCTTCAGAAAACGCAGTCCCCGAACGGATATCATGATACACATCATTTAGTGCTGTTTTAAAGGCTTTAGAAGAGACTTGGTCTGACAAAAGTCTAATTGAATCTACTATTGGCGTTCCGGCATTCAACAAAGTAGAAAGCTGGCGACAAAAAACTACAAAGTCCTGATTTTTAACAGGTTTTCCTATTACAATGTTTAAATCTTTGTTTAGTATGGATTCTTTTTTTTCGTGTAAATCCGAAATATAGAGGCCTCTCCTCTTTAATTCTTCCATCGCTTCCTCTTTTGAAGATACATTCAGCTTTCCTTTCACTTCTTTTCCCGTTCGAGAATCAAATCCCTTGTACTGATAATCCATATTTCCCTCCCCTCCCGAAAAACTATTGGTGTTTATCCCAATTAGGTACATATTCGTCAGCACTTGAACGCGTAATAATCCCTTTATATACCAGTTGGGTGACAGCCATACTCATAGTTTGCATACCGCTTGAACGGCCTGTTTCTAACAGTGTTTGGAGTTGGTGTACTTTATTAGAGCGGATTAAATTTGCAACTGCATGATTGGAAACCAGAATTTCCAAAGCAGCAATCCGACCTTCACCATCTGCTGTAGGCAATAATCGCTGTGAAATAATCCCCACCAATGTATTTGCCAGTTGTACCCGAATTTGTTGTTGATTTTCAGCAGGAAAAACATCAATAATCCTATCCACTGTTTGAGCAGCTCCGGATGTATGAAGAGTTGCTAAGACTAAATGGCCTGTCTCAGCAGCTGTTATTGCCGTCTGAATTGTGTCAAGATCGCGCATTTCCCCAACAAGGATAACATCAGGATCTTGACGGAGTGCTGCCCGTAATGCTATGGAAAAGGATTTGCTATCTTGGCCTATTTCGCGCTGATTTATAATGCTGTTTTTATGACTATGAAGGTATTCAATTGGATCTTCCAATGTCAATATATGTTTACTTGATTTCTCATTAATATAATCGATAATAGCAGCCAATGTGGTTGACTTGCCACTGCCTGTTGGCCCTGTCACAAGCACTATTCCTTGTGTCTGTTTTGCAAATTGTTTAATGATTGACGGCAAGTTTAACGAATCCAATGTAGGAATTGTACTACTAATCACACGAGAAACGATACCAACTGAGCCTCTTTGTGTATAAAAATTCACACGAAAACGACAAACTCCTGGGAGTGAATAGGAGAAGTCAAGCTCCCCTTCCCTTAGAAAACGGTCGAATTGCTCTTCCGTTGAAATTTCTTTGGCCATTTGTACAGTATCATCTTGTGAAAGTGATTCAACACCAATCTTTTTCAACTTTCCATTTATACGGACTATAGGTGTAGTTCCTGTCGTGATATGCAAATCAGACGCATTATTTTTAAAGGCAAAATGCAGTAAATTTTTCATGTTCAATTCAGCCGTTGTCTTCATTACTTTTTCCTCTCGAAGATTATACTGTGACTCGATAAATTTCCTCTATTGTTGTTCTTCCTTGGGATACTTTCAGGAGACCATCATAAAGCATTGATTTAAATCCTAGTGATTCCAGGTACTGACGATAAACCGGGCCGGCATTCTTTTTTGTAATCATTTCCCGTAATTGATCATCGGTTAGAAGTATTTCATGTATAGCCAATCTTCCCTTGTATCCAGTACTATTGCAGTTTGCACAACCCATTCCCTTCACAATTCCCGAAGTTGAAAGTCCCATCGTTTTAAATAGATCTCTTTCCTCGACCGTCAAGTGAATAGGACTAGTACAATGTGGACATACCTTCCGGACCAGACGCTGGGCTACCACACCAACAACTGAGGAAGCGACTAGATAGGGCTCAACTCCCATATCGATTAAGCGACTTAAAGCACTAACCGAATCGTTCGTGTGAAGTGTACTTAAAACTAGATGGCCTGTCATTGCGGAACGCAATGCAATTTCGGCTGTCTCCTGATCCCGGATTTCCCCAACCATGATTATATCCGGATCCTGTCTAAGGATAGAACGCAGACCAGCTGCGAAAGTCATACCGATATTAGATCGTACTTGAACCTGATTAATCCCTTTTATCTGATACTCTACCGGGTCTTCAACTGTAATAATATTTACAGTTTCCGAATTTAATTGTTGTAGTGCTGTATAGAGAGTTGTTGATTTCCCTGAACCTGTCGGACCTGTTACAAGAATAATTCCGTAGGCATGGTTGATCAACTTTTTAAATTTTTGTTCATTTTCATAAGAAAACCCCAGTTTTTCTATTCCTAGTGAGACGTTTCCGGCATCTAATAATCGCATTACTACTTTTTCACCATATACAGTTGGTAATATGGAGACACGAAGATCAATTGTTTTTAATTCAAGTTCCATTTTAAATCGGCCATCTTGCGGCAGACGCTTTTCAGCAATGTTTAACTGTGACATGATTTTAATCCTAGAAACCAAAACATTATTCATTTTAAGTGGAAGTGTCCGCTCCGTACGAAGTACTCCATCAATTCTAAGTCTAATAACCATTTCTGTTTCCTGGGGATCAAAATGTATATCACTAGCTCCAAGCTGAACAGCCTGATTTAATAATTGGTTTACCATTTTCGCAACAGGAGAATCATCGGATTGCTGAGCTTCAAGAAATGCAGGATCATCCTCACTGACAGGCATTTCTTGAAGCATTTGGTCAATTGACTTCTGCATTCCATAATAACGGTTTATAGCTAAATGCAGCTCTTCTTTCTTAGCAATTGCTGCATCAATTTCAAACCCGGTACTTAATCGTAAATCATCTAGTGCAAAGTAATCGAGTGGGTCGGACATAGCAACCATTAACCGGTTTCCTGATCTTCTTAATGGTAATACTTGATGTTTTCTCGCCAACTCTTCACTAATAACATTTACCAGTTTCCGATCTATTTTTTGTTTGTATAAATCGACATGCGGGATTCCCAATTGGAACTCTAGTATTTCGATAATTTGCTGTTCATTTACCAAATTCATGGCAATCAGCTGGTCACCAAGCCGGCGTCCTGTATTCCTTTGTTCTTGCAGAGCCATCATAAGTTGTTGCTCTGATATGATGGCAGCTTCTACTAACAAGTCTCCTAATCTTTTTCGTTTATGAATCATCAAAATATCCCTTCTTTGCTAAGGACTAAAGGAAGTAACTATATAGTGCTAGTCCTCAATATCATTGTCATTATCTATTAGATTAGCAAAATCCTTACTGTAAAAAGCACGAATGGTAACAACTGCTTCTAGGCGGCTGCCTTGTTCTTTATTAACCGAATACTCATAACTTTGTACATGAATAACTCGATTTAAAGCCTCAAGCTGGTTTACAAAGTTGTTCATACTTGCCACTTCTCCATTTACATTGATTACTAGTTCAACGAACGAAACATGTATGTTATCAATTTTTGTCATTTGTTTCTTGAGCTTTTTAAGGGTTCCATCCGGTAAGATATTTTCCCAATTGCCGTTATTCTTGTTTTGAACAGGTTGAATTTTTCCCTTCCCTCGAGAAGGGTCTTCTCCTTCACTAACTCCATTAGGATAAATAACAGACGAGATATTTTCAATTACTACTCCTGTTTCTGTTTCTGTCCGAACTAAATCGTTTATGATTCCTTCCACATATGGGCGGCTTGGAATATTGCCTATTAGTAATGATGTTTCTCTTGAAGTAAACTTTTTAGGTTTTAACTTATTTGTTGCTTGTTGGTAAAAAGCAATATCAGCATTAATTCGCTTTAATTGCTGTTGCTGATTATCCTCTTCAACTACTAAAGGGCGTATGACAAAGAAATAAAATATGGACATCAAGATAAATAAGAAAAGAACGATAAATAATACAATATTTTTATTTTGCTCCAACCATTTTGTCATGTTTCCCCACCTTCAAACGTGTCTAACTTTACATGAAATACGGTATTGGCCTGTCCGTTTTCACTTACCGAGATACTTTCTATTAGTGCAGTTTTTACAAAATCAGCTCTAAGTAACTGATGAAGGAATAGAGCAGAATCCCCTTTGGAAGCAAAATCAATAGTTATCATAAGTTCACCGCTATTTAAATAAGAATAGGAAATCACAGTTGCTTTGTCAGGCAGCATTTTTTTAAGGCTTTCTTGTAAATCTATGGTATTTTTATAAATTGAATTTAAAAATTGGTCTAATTGTACATATTTATCTGTGAAATTAAATTCGGTAACTCCAGTTGTATTTATTTTGTATTCATTCAAAAGATTATCACGTGCTATTGTCTGAGTAGCAATGTATTGTGATAATGTTTTGATTGAACTCTTTGTATGAAAATAACTATATGTTAAAAAGGAGGCTGCAATCGCAACTAGAATTAACCCTAATACTGGTATACGATATACGATCCTTTTTTCTTTTCGCCGATTAAATTGTGGTAATAAATTGATACGAACTTCCACGATAAGCCTCCATTCTGACAAAAGCTTTAGAACTTCTTTATTTTATTATTTTTTTCATTTCCCCTTATCGCCAGACCAATCACGACACTGTAGGAATCTAATACATCTTTCTCTATCCCGTTTTGAGTCATAATAGGTCCATAATCAATCCGTTCTAAACGGGTAGTTTCTATTCTGGATTTTAATGGCTCAAAAATCAGATTTGCCTTTTCACCTGTAACAATAATTCTCTTAAACTCGCTTTCTCGCTCATTTAAAGAATAGCGAAAAAAGTTTTGCGCTTTCTCAATTTCCAACGCAATTTCATTAATATAAGAGTCTTCAACCAGAAAAACATCTTCAGTTGCAGCTACAATTTCTTGATTACCTCTCAAATTATCCTGGAACAACAATATCTCATCCAAGGAATTATCTGCCGGACGCAAATATTCATTTCGATTAATAGACATCATCCTTGAGAATTCAATCCGTCCTTGCTTAAAAATATGGATATCTATCGACTTTTCTGATACATCAATGACCATTTCTGTTTCTTTCAACCAGTCTGGATGGACATGTAAAAGTAAACGCTGAAGAGCCAATGCTCGAATTTCAGCCGTAATCGGTTTAAGGCCTGCCGAAGTGCAGACATCCAATAAATCCTGTGACAATGTTTTAGACGTGGCAAAAAGTAAAATTTCACTTTTAGGGCCTTCAATATGTTCTTCTATCCCTTTCGCCAATTCATCCAATGATAGTTCTTCGGCCTCTTTATCAATGCCCAAATGGTCACCTTTATTCTTCTTCATGGCGCTGGGGACAATTGATCCAATTTTGACAAAATCATAAATTGGATTTTCAAATGGCAAATGGATGCTCTCACCAATTTGAAAATGCAATATTTTACCTAATTCGTGTTCACCAATATCAGGCAAAGAGGTAATTTTCCGTACAAGAATATTAGTGGTTGGAATTGTCAAATGAACATTTTTGGAAAGTCCCCCTTTGTCCAAAGCTGCTTTAAAGGTACCAATCACCATGTTACTTTGTTCCACGCGTCCACCTACAATAATGTTTTCATTTAATTCTAATTGTCCAACTTCTTGTATGACCGGTAATCCTCTTTCTATTGTAACCGTTGCGAAAGAGATAGATTTCTCATGAAAATCAATCCCGGAGAATTTAGTTTTTTTAAACAATCTGTTCACCTCAAACGGTTAGTATTCCTTTTGATGTTCCTAAGATGTATTGTTATACAAAAATACTGATGTACCAGTTCCAAATG
Organism: Neobacillus sp. B24; assembly: GCF_055381825.1. Classification (NCBI taxonomy): domain Bacteria; kingdom Bacillati; phylum Bacillota; class Bacilli; order Caryophanales; family Bacillaceae; genus Neobacillus; species Neobacillus sp. B24. Next base: position 4,212,484 of record NZ_AP035777.1, read on the forward strand.
TCACTTCCATAAATATAACTTATTAAAGCACCAACCATGATAAAAGGCCCAAATGCAATTGGCTGGCCGCGTTTTAATCTTCCAGTAAGCATTAAAATAATGCCGACAATTGCTCCAACAAAGGACGCAAGGACGAGACTCATTACTGTCAGCGGAGCTCCTAGGGCAACACCAATTGCAGCATATAATTTAATATCTCCTCCGCCCATGCCTCCTTTACTGACAATTGCAATTACTAACAATAAGGTAAAACCAACAAGCCCACCAAGTAAATAATACCAAAATGGTTCAGTCCCAATAAATAACCGGCTGATTACTAATAATCCAAACATTGGTAATGTTACAACGTCCAGGATCAGCTGTTCACGAATATCTGTTAATACCGATATCGTTAGTAATATCGTTAATAACAGTCCAGGGATTAATTCAAGTGACACACCAATTGTTTTATAAACAAAGAAAATGGAAATGGCCGTTAATAGTTCACCAAAGGGATATAGCTGCGAAATCGGAACTTTACAATAACGACATTTTCCATTTAAAATAACGTAGCTAAAAACAGGAATTAAATCTAGGACATGTAATTGATGGTTACAATGAGTACAATGTGAAGGCGGGAAGGCAAGTGATTCTTTTTTCAACAGACGAATGGCAACGACATTAAAAAAGCTTCCGAGTACAAGCCCATAAATTAATACAAGAATATCAATAAGGATCAATAAGAGTCTTCCCTTCTATGAAAATCATTCATTATGAAAAAAGCTGTCGCCGCCATAAATGACGCGACAGCTTTAAAAAAATTTTAATTCTCTGTACAAAAATTTGTTGATTTTAAATCGGTATCTACACCAGCAGTTGTATAGCCAGTTGGACATGTAGGTGTTTCTTGTATATAATTAGGCACTAGTGTGGCCATTTTGACAGCCGAACTACCATCATAAGCTGAATCAGTAGCAACATAACGTTGGACAGCATCTTTAACTATCGCATTTGTTTGAGAAGCAGCACTATCTTGCGCCTTTTGAGTTTGTGATGAAATCATAGGAATCGCAACAGCTGCAATAATCCCCAAAATTACGATTACTACCAATAATTCAATCAGTGTTAAACCTTTCTGACTTTTTAATAACTTCATTTTTTTGTTAAATAGTTTTTTCATCCGACTATTTCCTCCTTGAAATTTAAAATCTGCCAAGCTATAAATTAAAACGAAATACTCAAACCTGTTTACGATTTCGTGACTATTTACCTGCAAATTTGTCATATTCTATCTTGATTATACCCATTTTGACAGATTTCGCAATCGGATTTTTTTAACAAAATTTAATATGAAGTATATTATAATTATAATTATAATTATGGCTCTCTCTATCAGTCTCAATTTTCTTGATTAAATTTGTTATTTTGAACACGAAAAAAGGCAGTCCATTGTTAGACCACCCTTGTACTATGATTCTCAGCCCGGCGAATACTCAGCCACTCGATTTCTTCCAGCACGTTTAGCACCAACATATAGTGCTCTGTCAGCATGGCGAATTAGAGCTAGGGGATCCTCTGCGTCTTCTGGTGCAGTTGCAACTCCAATAGATACTGTTACTTTAACTTGTAACTTCATTGTATCTTGGTCTAATGATTGATAAAGCGTAAACGGCCAGTTGGCAATCGATAGCCTGATTTGCTCTGCTATTTGATATGCTTCTTCTTTTGAAACATCCGGAAGGAGAACGACAAATTCTTCGCCACCGTAACGGGCAACGGTTCCGCGGGCTGCTACCAACTTATTAATACGATTGGCAATATCGCAAAGGATTTCGTTACCGCTTTGATGGCCGTAGGTGTCATTAACGCTTTTAAAATGGTCGATATCCAGGATGATTAATGATAGCATCCGATGTTCAAACCTAGTAAGTCTTTGAAATTCTTTATTCAACAATTCCTCAAAATAGCGATAATTATATAGATTCGTTAATGCACAGCGTTCACTTTGGTATTTAGTCCGCTCATAATGCTTGGCGTTTTCCATTGCGACTGCAAAGTAGGAGCAAAGTATATCAACAATCATAAGCTGGTATTTCTCATAGGCCCGTTTCCTTCTTGAAGCAAGCAGTAAGATTCCAATCACCTTTTTATTGCGTATAATCGGGACACAAATAATGGCTTCAGAATCAATAGGTAAATAACCTTTGGTCTTATGTCGCCAAACCTTCTTGGAAGAATAAATCTCAGACTTTTGGGTATCCCATACCATTCCGCAAATACCTTCTCCCTTTTTCAAAGGGGGCATGTCCATACACGTACCGTTACCTGCCTCAATACTGCGATTTAATTTAAGTTCATCTCCAACCACTTCAAAAATATAAGCATAATCAACCGGCAGCATTTCTCCCAGCTTTTGAATAAATAAATTGATAACATCATCTACCTGGAGGCGCTCTGCCAGTTGGTGGCCGATCTCTCCAGCTTTTTGTAAATACTCATTTATTCTTTGACTAGAATAATAGAGTTGAAAAATGAGCGATAAACTGACGAATGGAACCCCCACAAATAGAATTGCCATTAAACCAACCTGTTTGTATAGAATGTAAAGGACAATTCCAACTGGGAACGTGATAAAAGTTGTAACCGTTTCAACAAATAAATCCTTGCCGAAATAAGCCTCTTTTTGCTTATAGATAAAATAAAGATTAAAAGAAACAATCACTTGATTGAAAAAATAGTTTAGGGCTGCATACAAGACAGCAAGCCACAAAGACTTTGTATCCGAAGCCAAATGTGGAGAAGGTTGGCCTCCGAACAAATAATAAGCTGCACCGCTTACAAATGAAACTACAAAGAACATAGTAGAATTGAGCGGTAAACGAAAAAACTGCTCTTTGGGCACACGTAATTTAATCAGCAATGCCACAACGGCAATTTGCGTGATAACCATTTCGGCAAATAAGCCAAATACTAAAAAAGTGGCAAGTGCCACCCATTGTATGAGAAAAATAGGAATGTTATTTACGATGATTGGCATGGTGGCAACAAGGACTGTCAGTACCAGAAACGCCAGTAGTTCCAGCCAATTTCCCGAAAACTGAAGAGGATAGGCATGAAAGGCGAACCACAAACCTGTGGGAACAAGTAAAATCCATAACAGAAAGATCGTCTTTTGAACATTTGGGTTCACTCCCATCACGCCTACCTCCCTTCCAAAAAATTAGTAATTCAAGATAATTTCATTTTAGCATTAGTTAAATATTCTGTCATAAAGAAACCGTCATATTTTTTAAATATTTGCTAACCATTGGCTTCGCCTCCGAAATGAAATAGAGAGAACCTGTGATGACCAAAATATCATTTTGCTGAAGGCTTTGTATTTCCTCCGGAATATAGGACTGCCAGTTATCGACTGCAAGCTTATTAGGTGAAGAGCTAATCTTCAACAGGTCTTCTGCTTTCGCTGCCCTTGGAAAATCAAAGCTGACAAATGAGATTTGACTGGCGACTTTATCAAGATTAGCGATCATTTCATCCAATTTCTTATCTTTTAAGGCTGCAAATACTATTTGAATGTTTCGGTCACAATAACGATTGGTTAATTCCTCAACCAAGGCAGTAATTCCTTCATCATTATGGGCTCCATCAATAATAACGAGAGGATTTTCAGACAGGATTTCAAATCTTCCAGGCCAGTAGGCTTGTTTTAAGCCAGTGCGAATAGCTTGCTCGTTCAGATTAATTGCGCCATGCTCCGTTAAATACTGTGCCGTGCTTACAGCGAGTGACGCATTTTCCGTTTGATGCTGGCCGATCATTGTAATTTCAAGCTGCTCCAACTTGGCTAATTCATTCTGCAAAGTAAAACGCTCCCCATGTGATAGCGATTGATGGCTGCTAATTGAAAAATCATGGTTCAGTTTGTAGATGGGTGCATGCATCTTTTCTGCTTGTTCTTCGATCACATTTAATGCCCCGGGGTGCTTTACAGCAGTAAAAATTGGCGTATTCTCCTTAATAATCCCCGCTTTTTCAAACGCAATTTCTTCATAAGTATTACCAAGGATATTTGTATGGTCGAGTCCGATATTCGTGATAATGGAGGCTAAAGGGTTAATAATGTTCGTCGAATCAAATCTTCCGCCCAAACCAACCTCATAAAGCAAGATATCGACAAGGCTGTTATTGGCAAAATAATAAAATGACATTGCGGTGATGACCTCAAACTCGGTTGGTCCGCCAAGTTCAGTCTCCTCAAGTTCATCCGCCAATGGACGGATAATATTGGTTAAATCCAGGATTTCCTCGTCTGTAATGGGTTTCCCATTTACACTGATTCGCTCGTTAAACTGTTCAATATATGGCGAGGTAAAGGTTCCAACATTATAACCGCCTGCTTCAAGCATGGAACGGAGGAAAGTAACCGTCGAACCCTTACCGTTTGTCCCGCCAATATGGATTGTCTTTATTTTGGATTCAGGGTTGCCAAGCTTGTCCATCATCCATTCCATTCGTTTCAACCCTGGTTTAATGCCAAGCCTTAGCCTTCCATGAATCCAGTCAAGGGCTTCCTGATATGTAGTAAACATTTTTGTTACCCCCTTTTTCATAAAGTGGAGACGAACCCGATTTCGGATTCGCCTCACTCTTCTTTTTATCCTCTTAATTCATTAATTCGTGCTTCAACGATGCTGCGCTTTTCGAGATAGTCTTTCTCCTTGGCACGTTCTTCAGCAACAACGCTGTCAGGTGCTTTTTTCATAAAGCCTTCGTTGCTTAATTTCTTCTGTACTCTATCTACTTCTTTGTTTAGTTTATCCCATTCTTTTTCAAGGCGGGCAATTTCTTCATCAATATTAATGAGACCTTCGAGAGGAAGGATGATTTCCAATCCGGTAATAACTGCTGTCATTGCCTTTTCTGGTGTCTCAATATTTGTACCCATTTGCAACTCTTCCGGATTACAGAAGCGCTCAATATAACTGCGATTCTTTTCAATAGTTTTAAGGACTTTTTCATCCTTCGCTTTCACAAGCATTTTGATTTTTTTGCTCAGTGGTGTGTTAACTTCGGCACGAATGTTTCGTACGGAACGGATCATTTCTACCAACAGCTTCATTTCCTGGGCTGCTTCTTCATCAATATATTCCGGATTTACCACTGGCCAGCTAGCCTCAGTGATGGACTCACCTGAATGAGGCAGGTTTTGCCAAATCTCTTCGGTGATAAATGGCATAAACGGATGCAGCAAGCGCATTGTTTGATCTAAAACGTAGGCGAGAATGGAGCGGGTTGTTTTCTTGGCAGCTTCATCATCACCATATAACGGCAGCTTCGCCATTTCGATATACCAGTCACAGAAGTCATCCCAGATGAAGTTGTACAGCGCACGGCCCACTTCACCAAATTCATAGCGTTCAGAAAGCTTTGTTACATGCTCAATCGTTTCATTTAATCTGGTTAAAATCCACTTGTCAGCTACTGACTTTTCACCGCTAAAGTCTATTTCTTCATAGGTCAAGCCGTTCATGTTCATCAACGCAAAACGGGAAGCGTTCCAAATTTTATTGGCAAAGTTCCAGGTTGCTTCAACTTTTTCTGTGCTATAACGTAAGTCCTGACCTGGAGAGGATCCTGTAGATAGGAAATATCTCAGGGCATCAGCACCATATTTATCGATAACCTCCATCGGATCAACACCATTACCAAGGGACTTACTCATTTTCCGTCCCAGTTCATCACGAACGAGACCGTGGATAAGAACATCTTTGAATGGACGCTCACCGGTAAACTCGATGCTTTGGAAGATCATCCGTGATACCCAGAAGAAGATGATATCATAACCGGTAACTAGAACATCGGTAGGGAAGTGGCGTTTGAAATCAACTGCTTCTGTATCAGGCCAGCCCATCGTCGAAAATGGCCATAGCGCGGAGCTGAACCATGTATCGAGAACGTCTTTGTCCTGTTCCCAATTTTCGATATCCGCTGGTGGCTGATGGTCAACATAAACCTCACCAGTTTCTTTATGATACCAAGCTGGAATCCGGTGACCCCACCACAACTGTCTAGATATACACCAGTCGCGTATGTTTTCCATCCAGTGAAGGTACGTCTTCTCAAAACGGTCTGGAACAAAGTGTACTTTGTTTTCTTTGCTTTGTAGTGCAATAGCTTCATCAGCGAGCGGCTGCATTTTTACAAACCACTGTGTTGATAAATATGGCTCAACTACAGCACCGCTGCGCTCGGAGTGGCCAACGGAATGTAGATGGTCTTCAATTTTAAACAGAACGCCTTGATCCTGAAGGTCTTTAACAATCTGTTTACGGCATTCGAACCGGTCCAAACCTTGATACTTGCCGGCCTTTTCGTTCATAGTGCCGTCTTCGTTCATAACAAGTACGCGCTCAAGGTTATGGCGGTTGCCCAATTCAAAGTCATTTGGATCATGGGCAGGTGTTATTTTTACCGCCCCGGAACCAAATTCCATGTCAACATAGTCATCGGCAACAATCGGAATTTCGCGGCCAACAATTGGCAGGATAACCGTTTTTCCAATCAAATGTTTGTAACGCTCATCTTCAGGATGAACAGCAACTGCTGTATCACCAAGCATCGTCTCCGGACGGGTCGTAGCAACCTCGATATGTCCTGAGCCGTCAGCTAACGGATACTTCAAATGATAAAAAGCACCTTGTACATCTTTATAAATAACCTCAATATCCGATAATGCTGTCTTTGTTGATGGATCCCAGTTGATAATGTATTCACCGCGGTAGATGAGTCCTTTTTTATAAAGGGTAACGAAAACTTCACGAACCGCCTTTGATAATCCCTCATCTAAGGTGAAACGCTCGCGGGAGTAGTCAAGACCAAGGCCAAGCTTAGCCCATTGCTGGCGGATATGGGAAGCATACTCTTCCTTCCATCTCCATGTTTCCTCAACAAACTTCTCCCGGCCAAGGTCATAACGGCTTTTGCCTTCACTGCGAAGTTTTTCTTCAACCTTTGCCTGTGTAGCAATCCCGGCATGATCCATTCCCGGCAGCCATAGAACATCATAGCCCTGCATCCGCTTCATGCGGGTAATAATATCTTGTAAAGTTGTGTCCCAGGCATGGCCTAAATGCAGCTTACCTGTTACGTTTGGCGGCGGGATTACAATGGTGTATGGCTGTTTTCCCTCGTCATCCTTCGCCTCAAAATATTTGCCTTGCAGCCACCAATCATAACGCCCTTTTTCGATTGTTTGCGGGTCGTATTTGGTTGGCATCGTAATTTCTTTTGTTTCCATCGAATTTGCCTCCTTTTTTCTGTCTGGAAAAACAAAAAACCCCATTCGTCATAAAAGGACGAATGGAGTTTGCTTCGCGGTACCACCTTTTTTCCAATCCAAAAATAGGATTGGCACTTAAATCGATAACGGATTCGGTCCGTCTTCCACTACCAGGATCAATTATCCGTTCGCAGAAGAAGCTCTTGGGTGACATTCCGATAGTCCGCTTAGGAAATCTTCCAGCTGATGATTTCCCTCTCTTTAAGCCGGCTGACACCGTACTCTTCCCTGTCAATGCTTTGTTTTTAAATTATATAGTTATACTACCCAAAATAGGGGCTTGACGTCAACATGATAACCAAATTTATTTATTTTTATACTATGCACGATTTTGGGAGAATTCACACAATTCCCGAATATACATAAAATATGGGTAATAGCTGATAAAAGGGGAGGTTGTCCAGTGAAGAATTTCCACAAGTATAAATACCGTCCCTGGTTTAAAACGTTTCGGAAAATAAGCGGCCAATTGATTGTCCCATTTATTATTTTTCAATTCCTACGGACGATTTTTTTACCGACTGTGTTTGATGTGTTACTGTTATCATTCTTCATCTTAATCGCTGTTTCGATTTATTTTGAAATAATTTAAAGGAGCCCATTACGCAGGAAAAATCCATCTGCTACTGGGCTCCTTCTTTTGCTTGTGCTTCAGCGGCCTTCCGCTGGTTTTCAATCTCGTTCATCTTTGAAACGACGTACTCGATATTTTTCAAATGAAAGTAGCGGTGCTGCAGCTGACGGACAAATTTCAACTCATTCTTGGGCCGTTTTTTCCGATAGTACTTTTCTACTATTTGAATCATTTGGGTCGGTTGCGCCAAGTAACTGTAGAATAGCAGTTTTTCATCGTCTTTAAAGGGAAAATATTTGTAGTAATGATATACCCAATCAATCACATCATCATTGCGTTTCGGGCCGGTATTTAATGCTCGAGATACATAGGGCAGCAAATCGTGTATCGGGGAACCGTAACTTGCATTTTCAAAATTAATAAAATAGCCGTACCCTCTTTCATCATAAAGAAAATGGTCGGAGGACAGCTTACCGTGTACCACGACCATCCGGGCTTTCTCATTTTCCTTCGTATTTTCATACCATTCTTCAAATTTAGTCTTTGAAAATCGCAATGCCATACTTATATCATTGTAGTAAAGGCAATACAGCAACTCGAATGGTGACATGTAGGCCTTTTTTTCACAAACATCGATGAACCCATCGAGGAATTCTTGATGCTTTTCAAGCTGCTGGATCGTTTTTTCATAATGCTCGACCCGCTCCTCTTTATTAATCGTAATTTCTTTTGCTGATAGGGTGTGCAGCCTGGCAAGCTCACGAAACAATTGATGGCTGGCTTGCCGATTTCCCCCGCTGTCGTTGGATAACCATGGCATCAGGTAATACAGGAAGTTATCATGCAGCACCGCGTACCTGCCGTCCATTGTGGGATATATCGGCACAATGCGGTTGAAGCCTTTTTGATAAAGAAAATGAACATGACGGATAAAATCAGTCCCCATGGTCGGAGGAATCTTTTTTAAAGCAAAAGTGCCTTTGTTCGAATATATTTTTTGAATACTGCCATAATCCTCCACAAAATTTGGCTCAACCTGATAGTGCTGCAGGATGGGAGATAGGGCATCAAGGCGATTGGAGTCACGCATACAACTCAATCCTTTCAGGAAAAAGAAGTTGAGCAGGTCTACTAGTAAACCCGCTCATCCTCTTGAAAAACATTATTTTTTGGCAAGGGCTGCCGGTACGTATAGGACTTGACCTTCATATACATCCTGATTCAGATCAAGATTGTTTACACGGAGCAGGTTTTGAACGGACACATCATAGCGGTCAGCAAGGCTTTCAACGGTATCGCCCTTTTGCACGATACATACCTTTAAAACGGTTTGGGATGAGCCCTCGTCCTTACGGGCAAAAAACTCTGTCAGTGTCATGCTTTTCTTTTTGCCAGCAAACAGTTTCTTCTTTTGCTTTGGTTCCGCTTCAGATGAAGAGGAAGACGATGACGAGCTTTCCTCAGCCTCAACCTCTACTGTTTCATGTTTAACCTGTATTTCCTCTACTACCTCAACTTCAACCTGCTTATGCCCTTCGTTTCTTTCTTGGTAGCGCCAGACGGGCTCATTTTCTTCAGCATTATACTCTTGGAACTGCCAAGGCTGTGGATCGGCAGGCTGTTCACTTTCCTGGAACTCCCATGGCTGTGGATTGGCAGGCTGTTCACTTTCCTTGAACTCCCATGGCTGCTGATTGTCAGACTGGTCGTTTTCTTGGAACTGCCAGGACGGAGTCTGATAGGAATCTTCCTCTTCTTGTGTTGGTTGATAGTCGAACGTTGGGAACTTTGGAAACGCTTCTGCATTTTGTGACTCTTCCTGTGGTTTACGTGCCTCGGTTTCAAATAAGAAGTTAGGCTGGTGATTATTTTGGAACGCCACTGGATTCACTTCAATTTCTTCAGCTTCCTCTTCCTCATTTGCGCGGTTAAGCAACTCAAGTTCAGGCTCCTGTTCCTGCTGCTTCTCAGGTCCGTATAATCCACTAATCGTAAGTTCAGCGGAGAGCTTTAAGCAGCTGCGTTCAGGCAGGGAATAATCAAACGAATCCACGAGAACATCAATATCATAGACACTTTGTATCCGATTGTTCGGAATGGTGATATCAACCGGGAACCGATGCGAAAATTCACATGTCCCTTCCTCACGTTCGTCAACTCTCTCCACAAACTTTTGCGATGCCAAGCCTTCATCCTGATGATCATCTTGCTCCTGATAGCATTTGTATTCGCCTGAAAGATCCAGCGAACCGCGTATAGTGACGTACTGATCGTTTTCCTGGATGGTGATATCGGGGTCTAAAGAAATGGAAATAAGCTCCTCGACTTCCTGTCCTTTTCTAAACCACAACGACTCCTCCACGGAAAATCTAAGGTACGATTGATTCTCCTGGGACAAAGCGACTCCTCCTTTCGTTTCCTTTACGCAAAATCACTATGTCACTTACACTTTATGAGCCAGTTTTTTTATTTATGATAAAAAAGGATGATTAGGCAAAAAGAAAAAACTCCTCGAGATTGAGGAGTAGCTTATAATAAACATTTTTTATGCTTGGGATAAGGCTTCCATTTTTCAGGTACCTTTCTTATCAGCAAATAAGCGGAAATTTTTCGGTTAAATGCAGAATGGTGCTCGTTTCGGGGGAAATAAGGGTAGGTTTTCCGCTTATGCAAAGAAAAATCCCTTATTTTCAGGTTTTTCAAGTCAATAGGCGGAATCTCTCCGTTTATTTAAGCCTTTTTTATTAATAATTACTAGTTAAGCGGAAATCATCCGTCTATTTTTCAGCTTGGGTGCTTGAAGAAAGCTCCAGTTGTTTTTTCATCTATTTTGTCCTGTGGATGGTTTTCCTCTGTTCTTATAGTGTTCTTGTCCTCATAAACAAATATGGGAACATTTCCGGTCAAAATAAAACCAGTTATGTCCCCATTAAAAATGACTTTTATTTAAGTTTTGAAAAAGCAACCTCGACTGCTGCTACGGTTTTTTCAATATCTTCATCAGAGTGCTGTGTTGACAAGAACAATCCCTCAAATTGGGACGGTGGCAGGAATACGCCTTGGTCTGCCATTTGACGATAGTACTCGGCAAAATATTCTAGGTTAGATGTCTTTGCTGTTTCATAATTAATGACATTTACATTGGTAAAGAAGAAGCCAATCATAGAACCGGCACGGTTGAAGGTAACCGGAATTTCATATTTCTCGGCAGCAGCCTTGATGCCTTTTTCAAGGATATCACCTTTACGGATAAACTCTTGGTAATGCTCAGGTGTTAACTGGCTTAGTGTTTCATAGCCTGCAGTCATGGCCAGTGGGTTACCGGATAAAGTACCTGCCTGATAAATCGGGCCGCTTGGTGCGATCCGCTCCATGATTTCGGCACGGCCGCCGTAAGCTCCAACTGGCAGACCGCCGCCGATGACTTTTCCTAAGCAGGTCAAGTCAGGCGTGATGCCAAAATGCCCCTGGGCACAATTATAGCCGACACGGAAGCCAGTCATGACTTCATCAAAAATCAGTAATGCCCCGTATTGGGTAGTAATATCACGAAGTCCTTGCAGGAACCCTGGCAGCGGCGGGACAAGTCCCATGTTGCCTGCAACTGGCTCCACAATAATACAAGCAATATCATCGCCAAATTGTTCAAACGCATATTTTACGCCTTCGAGGTCATTGTATTGAACGGTGATGGTATTGGAGGCAACCCCTTCAGGCACACCTGGGCTGTCAGGTAGGCCAAGTGTCGCAACGCCAGACCCGGCTTTGATCAATAATGAATCACCATGTCCATGGTAGCAGCCCTCGAATTTTAAAATCTTGTTCCGGCCGGTATAACCGCGAGCGAGCCTTAAGGCACTCATCGTTGCTTCCGTTCCTGAGTTAACCATTCTGATAATCTCAATCGAAGGTACCCGCTCTTGAACCAGCTTGGCCAGTTTGTTTTCGAGCAATGTTGGTGCCCCGAAACTTGTCCCTGACTCGGCTGTTTTTTTCAACGCTTCTACTACTTGATCGTTGGAGTGGCCGAGAATTAGCGGACCCCACGAAAGAACGTAGTCAATATATTCGTTGCCGTCAATATCGTAAATTTTCGAGCCTTTGCCCCGCTCCATGAAGATTGGATCCATGTTGACAGATTTAAAGGCACGTACCGGGCTGTTGACACCGCCTGGCATTAACGTTTGGGCTTCTTTAAATGCTTCAATCGATTTTGTATATGAACGCATCCTTTTCCCTCATTTCGAAAAATATTATTGCTGTTCCTTCAACCAGCGAATCGCATCTTTTGCATGATACGTAATGATTAAGTCAGCACCGGCGCGTTTCATGCCAAGTAACAGTTCAAGAACAGTAGCTCTCTCGTCCAACCAGCCGTTTTGAGCTGCTGCTTTAATCATCGCATATTCACCACTTACGTTGTATACAACAACCGGCAAATTGAAGTTATTTTTAATATCACGAACAATATCAAGGTATGGCAGACCCGGTTTCACGATTAAGAAATCGGCTCCTTCGGCCACATCAGACTCTGCTTCACGGAACGCTTCCATGCGGTTAGCAGGATCCATTTGATAGGTTTTGCGGTCGCCAAATTGTGGTGCTCCCTCAGCTGCTTCGCGGAATGGACCGTAAAAGGCTGAAGCATATTTAACCGCATAGGACATGACCGGGATTTCGGTAAATCCGGCTTCATCAAGCCCAGCGCGGATTGCCGCAACAAAGCCGTCCATCATGTTGGATGGGGCGATAATGTCAGCACCTGCTTTTGCTTGGCTGATGGCAGTTCTAACGAGCAAATCAAGTGACTGATCGTTGAGGATCTTCTCCCCTTCGACAACACCGCAATGGCCGTGGCTTGTAAATTCACACAAGCAAGTATCGGCTACGACAAGGATGTCAGGGAAGTGTTGTTTAATATAACGTGTGGCCTCTTGGACAATACCATGGTCATGGTACGCCTGCCCGCCGCATTCGTCCTTCGTTTCCGGAATGCCGAACAATAAGACCGCTTTAATGCCATGAGCCGCGATATCTTCCATTTCCGCATGAAGGTGATCCAGTGAAACCTGGTAAACACCTGGCATCGATGATACCTCTCTGCGGATGTCATTGCCTTCGTAAATAAATAATGGGTAAATGAAATCTTCAGCTTTGAGGTGGTTTTCTCTAACTAATGCGCGCATACTGGCACTTGACCGTAAGCGGCGGTGACGTGAAAATTGCAAATCCATATGTAAATACCTCCAAAAATTAACTTTTCTCCAAATAAGCAATCGTGCTCTTAATCATTTCCTCAACCGTATACTCCTCAGGAGCGGCGTGAACCGGCAATCCGTATTCTCGCAGTCTCTTTTCAGTAATTGGCCCGATGCAGCCAATGATGCATTTTTCCAAGCGGGACTCTAACCCGTTAGAGGAGACCACTTCCATCAAGTGATCAACGGTTGACGGGCTGGTGAACATTAAGATATCCAGTTCCCCGGCTTGGAGCATGCTCACGACTTTAGCCCGACTATCCTCTGGTAAGTAGTTTTCGTAAATAACAATTTCATCAACAGTTGCCCCAGCCTCACTCAAAGAATCAGCGATATATTCACGGGCCAGATTTCCTTTTGGGATTAACACTCGCGAACCACGGCCAACATATGGCAGGAATTCGTCTACGAACACTTCCGCCACATAAGCAGAAGGAACAAAGTCAACTGGCAAACCGCGCTCGTTCAAAACCTTAGCCGTCTTTTTTCCTATCACGGCGATTTTGGGTAACGTTATTCCCGCCCCTATAAAAGAAAAAAACGTTTCAACCGTGACGTTGCTCGTGAAAATAATCCAGTCAAATGTATCAAGCTTCTTCAAACACTCTGAAAGGAGCTGAGTTTTTTCGATTGGCCGGAAAGCAATCAAAGGGATTTCAACGGGAATCCCTCCGTACTTTTCAACAAGCCGGGAGAAAGAGGCAGCTTGACCTCTTCCTCTTGGAACAAGTACTTTTTTATCAAGCAAAGGAGGCGATTTAAGCATGACCCTCAAGCTCCAGCTTGACACGGTCAATCAAATCCTTCGCTCCTTTTTTAATCAAAATATCAGCAGCTTTCATTCCGAGTTCTTCTGGATTGTGGCCGCGAACCTCTTCACGATAAACTTCCTGTCCCTCAGGTCTTGCGACTAATACACTCAGGACAATCTCATCATGATCGTCAACATAGGCAAAGCCAGCAATCGGTACCTGGCAGCCACCCTCCATTTTTTGCAAGAAGGCACGCTCTGCTCGTACAGCACGCTCTGTTTTCTTGCAGGTGAATTTTTCAAAAAGCTCAAGCAGTTCATTATCATCTTCACGGCATTCGATAGACAATGCACCTTGACCGACCGCTGGAATGCACACATCAGCATCCAAAAATTCTGTCACTACATCACTGGCCCAGCCAAGACGGGATAGTCCTGCCGCTGCCAAAATGATGGCATCATATTCGTCGCCTTCCAATTTAGCCAATCTTGTATCCACATTGCCGCGGATCCATTTAATTTCCAAATCAGGGCGCTGTGCCAATAGCTGGGCGCTCCGGCGGAGTGAGCTAGTGCCGATAATCGCACCTGGCTTTAAATCAGCCAATTTAACGTGCCCTTTGGAAATTAACGCATCGCGGTGGTCTTCTCGGAATGGCACACAGCCGATCGTAAGGCCTTCTGGTAATACAGCAGGCATATCCTTCATGCTATGGACGGCCATATCAATTTCTTTATCAAGCATGGCTTGCTCGATTTCTTTAACGAATAGGCCTTTACCGCCAACTTTAGAAAGGGTCACATCTAAAATTTTATCGCCCTTGGTGACGATTTCTTTTACTTCAAATTCAAATGAAGGATCAAGCTTTTTCAGCTGTTCAATCACCCAGTTTGTTTGTGTTAGTGCTAATTTACTGCGTCTGGAACCTACGATAATTTTTCGCATAGCTGCCTCCTAGGAATACCATAAATGAAATGATGATAATTGACCGAATAAGAAAAAATTTATTAATACAATCAGAAAAGAGGCGGCGTTCCAAATCGCCAGTTTCTTCCCTGAAAAGTTTTTTACAGTTCGTAAATATAGATAGATACTGTAGGCTGTCAATAAGAGAAACGAGCCAACGATTTTGATATCATACCAAGGCATGCCTGGGAGTTTGAGGAACGCCCATTGCAGGCCAAGGATCAGGCTGAGTAACAGCATCGGAACACCGACAATCGCCAATATGTAAGACAGCCGCTCAAGTTTCTCCAAATCGGCAATCCGTATCAGTCTCGTCCCCCATTTCTTCCTCTTCAATAAATCGTATTGAAGGAGGTAGAGAATAGAAAACATAAACGAAAGGGAAAACGCCCCGTAAGATAGAATCGCCATCGTAATATGGATTAATAGCAGCTCTGATATTAACTGTTTGGCCATTACGTGTGAATGGTATTCCATCGGTGCGAATGTATGAATCGCCATGACGGTAAAGCCAAGAATATTAGTAAAAAAGACGATAAAGTCGACTCGTAGTAAATGATTTATTCCTATTGACAATGTTACTAACACCCAGGCATAAAAATAGAGTCCCTCAAAGATGGTTAGTACAGGGAACCTGCCTGTTTTAAACATATAGGAAATGAGAAAAATGGTTTGCAATATCCATACAAATGCAAGTAACCAGAAGGCAACTCGGTTTGCCTTCCGGTTATGGTGAATGAAGTCAAAGAAATATAACAACACACTGAAGGCGTAAACAACAACCGTAAATTCATGAATCCTTGTCATCAAATCATTTAACATAACAGGGGGCCCCCTTGTATCTAAAAGGAAGCCTGCGGTTCACGAACCGGTATTTTATTAGTGGTTTCAGCTGCTTTTGTATGATGTTCTTGCACAAGCTCTTCAATATTAAATATTTTCTTAAATAAATCCATGGCCTGTTCGGCATCAGGTCTTGCAGCAATTTCCTTTGCTTGTAGAATTGGATCCTTTAATAACTGGTTAATAATGCTCTTTGTATGTTTATTCAATACTTTCTTATCACGATCGGTTAAATCCGGCAGCTTGCGTTCCAAACTCTCCATCGTTTCAGCCTGAATCGCCAGAGCCTTTTCTCTTAAAGCAGAAATAACCGGAATAACGCCAAGCATACCAAGCCATTGTTTGAAGTCAACGATCTCTTTTTCGATCATAAGCATGATTTTTTCAGCAGCTTTTTTGCGTTCCTGCAGGTTTGCCTCCACAATGCCTTCCAAATCATCTATATCATATAAGAAGACATTTTCCAGTTCAGCAATTCTTGGATCGAGATCACGTGGTACAGCGATATCCACCATAAATAAAGGCTTGCCTTTCCGCTTTTTTTCCACTTTCGCGATCATTTCTTTCGTAATGACAAAGTCTTTCGCTCCGGTGGAACTTATTAGGATATCGGCATCTATCAAAGCTAGCTGTAATTCTTCAAGTGTTCTAGCCTCGCCGTTAAACCGGCCCGCAAGAACTTTTGCCTTATCATAGGTCCGGTTAATAACCGTGACTTGTTTTACACCATTACCGTGCAAATTCTGAACTGCTAATTCGCCCATTTTTCCGGCACCAAAAATTAATACATGCTTATTGGCGAGTGAGCCAAAGATTTTCTTAGCCAGTTCGACAGCGGCGTAGGAGACTGACACGGCGTTAGCGCCAATTTCAGTTTCCGAATGACCACGTTTTGCTACGGTAATTGCTTGTTTAAATAAGTGATTAAACACCGTTCCTGTGGTCCCTTGCTCTTGGGCAAGCATAAAGCTTGTTCGGACCTGTCCCAAAATTTGTGTTTCCCCGAGTACCATCGAATTCAATCCGCACGCCACATTAAATAAATGATCGACTGCACCGTCATCTTCAAAAATGGAGAGAAATGCTGAAAATTCGGCCTGTTCCATACCGAACCATTCTGATAGAAACTCTTTAATATAATAACGGCCAGTATGCAATTGATCGACTACTGCGTAAATTTCCGTACGATTACATGTTGATAAAATAATATTTTCCAGGATGCTTTTCTTGCTGCTCAGCTTTTTCATGGCATCCACAACATCGGTTTCATTAAAAGTCAGCCGCTCTCTGATTTCAACAGGGGCAGTTTTATAATTTAGACCGACCACGACAATATGCATTTGTTAAGGACACCCCCAATATGATTACAGTATTAACTAGATAGATTATATCATGAACAAATTGGCGCCTATCGCGAAAAATGTGAACATAAAACGACACTATATGTTATGATAGAAAAATGAATAAAGTAGTTTTTTTCAATAATACTTCCCTATGTACAGTATCAAAAAAACAGATTGGATTCAAGTGAACCTTACTGGAAGTGGTGTTTGCAATGAAAAATCAACGAATCTTTCCCGGAATTATTCTGATTGGATTTGGGGCCTACTTTTTATTACAGCAAATGGCCATTACTATATTCCCCGCATTCTTCACCTGGCCAACGTTGCTAATCATTGTTGGCATTGCATTTTTAGGCCAAGGTTATTCCGCTGGTGACTCGGAGGCAATCCTGCCGGGCGTCATTATGACCGGAATCGGGCTTCATTTACATTTGGCTGGTGATGTCAGCTTTTGGCCGAACAACAATATCGGCATGCTGATCTTAATCATATCCATCGGCAGCTTTCTGCGCTTTCAAAAAACAAACTCAGGATTATTTCAAGCTTTCTTGTTTCTAATCATAGCTGTCCTGTTGCTATTTTATGATAAAATTACCGGCTATTTTGGATTATTACAAAATGGAATGAGCTTTATTTGGAAATTCTGGCCCGTTCTTTTAATTGTTGTTGGTATATATTTTCTCTATAAAAAGAAAAGATAAAGTGAAACTTCCAACATTGGGAGGTGTTTTTCCTCCCAATGTTGGTTAGTTGAACCAATCGGGCATTTAGGGGCAGTAAGACCCCCGTGTTAAGCATAATTCTCAGGCTTAATCCGGGGGTCTGTACTGCCCTTTAATGCGGGATAACCGCTAGGCTCAATGAAGCCGGCGGTTATTTTTTGTTTACATATAGCTTTCCAGTATCGACCACGCCTTATCTTTCCCCTCACCTGTTTCCGAGGAGAAAACGACTATATGATCGTTTTCATCAAGCTCCAAAGACTCCCGGGTAACCTTCAAATGTTTTTGCCATTTCCCTTTTGGAATTTTATCGGCCTTGGTGGCAATCACGACACAAGGAATACCATAATGCTTCAGGAAGCCATACATCATGATGTCATCTTCTGTTGGCGGGTGCCGCAGGTCAACAATTAACATGCAGGCACGCAACTGTTCGCGAGTGGTAAAGTATGTTTCAATCATTCTTCCCCAAGCAGCACGTTCCGTTTTGGAAACCTTGGCATAGCCATAGCCCGGAACATCAACAAAATGAAACAGTTCATTAATAAGGTAAAAATTGAGTGTTTGTGTTTTTCCGGGTTTGGAAGAAATTCGCGCCAAGCCCTTACGATTGAGCATTTTATTGATAAAGGACGATTTCCCCACGTTTGATCGGCCGGCAAGAGCAAATTCTGGCATATCCACATCGGGGTACTGTTCCGGCTTAACAGCACTAATGATAATCTCGGAACTAATTACCTTCATTGGATAGTCCCTCCGCCTTCAAGTAAAGCATGCCTTAGAACCTCATCCACATGGGTAACCGGCACAAATTCCAGTTGATTGCGGACACTTTCCGGGATATCATCAATATCCTTTTCATTATCCTTCGGCAGAATCACCTTTGTTAATCCGGCACGGTGGGCACTCAATGTTTTCTCCTTTAGCCCGCCAATCGGCAGAACCCGGCCGCGGAGTGTAATCTCCCCAGTCATCCCGACTTCACGGCGGATTGGACGTCCCGTTAATGCCGACACTAGTGCGGTGGCAATTGTGATTCCAGCGGATGGCCCGTCTTTGGGAACGGCCCCTTCTGGTACGTGAATATGAATATCATACTTTTCATGAAAGTCTTCATCAATTCCAAGTTCTTTTGTTTTAGAGCGAACGTAACTGAAGGCGGCCTGGGCTGATTCCTTCATTACATCTCCAAGCTTACCTGTCAAGACGAGCCGCCCCTTACCAGGAGCAAGTGCAACCTCAATTTGCAGCGTATCGCCGCCAACTGTCGTATAGGCTAATCCAGTCGCCACCCCGACCTGATTCTCCGCTTCGGCCTGCCCATAACGGAATCTTGGTTTTCCTAAAAATTCTTCCACATTCTTTTCGGTTATGACTACGCGCTTTTTCTCGCCTGCCACAATAATCTTTGCTGTTTTCCGGCAAAGGGTTGCCATTTGGCGTTCAAGACTACGAACACCAGCCTCACGGGTATAATAACGGACCACTTTCAAAATGGCATCGTCACGCACTTGCAGTGTGCTTTTTGATAGGCCATTTTCTTTAATTTGCTTTGGAAGCAAATGATCTCTTGTAATATGAACCTTTTCAAGCTCTGTATAGCCAGCTATCGTGATTATCTCCATCCGGTCTAACAACGGGCCTGGAATGGTGCTTAGATTATTCGCGGTGGCAATAAACATTACCTTCGATAAGTCGTAGGTTTCTTCTATATAATGATCACTGAAATTATGATTTTGTTCCGGGTCCAAAACCTCCAGTAATGCTGCAGACGGGTCCCCGCGGAAATCACTTGACATCTTATCGATTTCATCCAGCAAGAATACGGGGTTAATCGTTCCTGCTTTTTTCATGCCTTGAATAATACGGCCCGGCATCGCTCCGACATACGTTCTGCGATGGCCGCGAATTTCGGACTCATCACGCACACCTCCTAATGAGACGCGGACAAAATTCCGATTTAGCGAAGTCGCAATTGAGCGGGCAAGACTGGTTTTACCAACACCCGGAGGTCCGGCGAGACAGAGAATCGGCCCTTTTAATGAATTGGTCAG
Organism: Neobacillus sp. B24; assembly: GCF_055381825.1. Classification (NCBI taxonomy): domain Bacteria; kingdom Bacillati; phylum Bacillota; class Bacilli; order Caryophanales; family Bacillaceae; genus Neobacillus; species Neobacillus sp. B24. The sequence goes on from NZ_AP035777.1 coordinate 4,232,314, forward strand.
CTTTTGTACCGCCAAATATTCAAGAACCCGTTCCTTTACTTTTTCAAGACCGTAATGATCCTGATTCAGAATTTTTTCAGCACGGAGAATATCAATGTCATCTTCAGTCTTTGTCGACCATGGCAGTGAAATCAACCATTCAATATAGTTTCGGATAACCGCACTTTCCGCAGAGCTTGTTGGGACCTTTTCATAGCGGTCTAATTCCTTCAACGCGGCCTTATGCACATGCTCAGGCATTCCTGCATCTTCAATTTTCTTTGTCAAATCGGCGATTTCACCGGTTTTCCCTTCCTTATCGCCCAATTCCTTTTGGATTGCCTTCATTTGCTCACGCAAATAATATTCCTTTTGGGTCCGTTCCATAGAACGCTTGACCCGCTGGCCAATTTTCTTTTCAAGGTTCAGTACTTCTTTTTCATTAAAAATTGTATTAATGACGGTGTTCATTCTTTGTTTTACGTCAATCGTTTCTAGAATTACTTGCTTTTCCTTTAATTTAATCGGCAAATGGGACGAAATAATGTCAGCCATTCTGCCAGGTTCCTCAATATCCGTAACAGAGGCGAATGTTTCCGAGGAGATTTTTTTCGATAATTTTATGTATTGTTCAAAATAATCCAGCATTGTTCTCATTAATGCCTGATCTTCCACATCTTTCGAATCTTCGTCCTCATGGGTGATGACATTGACTGCATAATAATTTTCTTCCTCATGGAAAGAGACAATTTCAGCTCTGGACAATCCTTCGACCAGCACGCGTATTGTTCCATTTGGAAGCTTTAGCATTTGTTTGACCTTTGTTAAGGTCCCAAATTTGTATAAATCCTCCTCGGAAGGCTCATCAATTGAGACATCCTTTTGAGTTGTTAAAAAAATGATATGGTCATCTACCATTGCTTTTTCGAGCGCCTGTACCGACATTTCGCGGCCAACATCCAAATGTAGAACCATTGTCGGATAGACGAGCAATCCCCGAAGCGGCAGGAGGGGGACGAGCAATTCGTTCTTATTCGCCAAAGCACTGCACCTCCACATGCATAACAGTTATTCTTCTACAAAAACATAAAGTCTTTGTACAAATTCTATCTTATTTATATTTAGGTGTCTATTTTATCATCCCCAAACACAAAAATTAAATGCCAAGGGGACGGTTCTAGTGGCGTCGACGCCACCAGAACCGTCCCCCTGGTGTTACAAGGTTTCATTTAAATACTTTCTTTTTTGGTTAGCTCGATAGAGGCTGGAATCGCTGCATTTTTTTGAAGATGATTCACCAGAGCAATGTCAAACACTTCATGAAGATGAGTAACTGGAATAATCCGTATCCCGTCAATTTCATTTAGAATGGTTTGGTTATTTTCTTCCGGAATAATGACTGTTTTAGCCCCAGCTTTTTTTGCTGCTTTTACCTTAGGATATACCCCGCCAATTGGCTTTACATTTCCATGAATGCTAATTTCCCCAGTCATCGCGACTGTGTTATCAATTGGAATTTTATATATCGCAGAATAAATTCCAGTCGCCATCGCAATTCCCGCTGATGGACCATCAATCGGAACACCGCCAGGAAAATTAACATGTATATCATAATCATTGGCAGGTACACCCATTGACCTCAATACAGTAATCACATTTTCAATCGATCCACGTGCCATACTTTTTCGGCGAATTGACTTTCCTTGACCACCAATACTTTCTTCCTCAACAATCCCCGTAATATTGATGCTCCCTTTTTCTTTTGCAGGAATGACGGTTACTTCAATTTCCAAAAGCGCCCCAGAATTCGGGCCATATACGGCTAAGCCATTTACAAGCCCAATCTGTGCTGATTCATTGATCATACGTTCCATTCTTGGCGTCATTTGACTGGAATGGATCACCCATTCAATATCTTCATCTTTAATATAGTTACGATCTTCGGTTATCGCCAGCCCTGCTGCAATTTGGATCATATTGACCGTCTCCCGGCCATTTCGGGAATATGTAGACAGAGTGTGAACACCGGTTTCATTTATTTGCATGTTTACTTTGGCAGCCGCCTTCTTGGCTACTGTAACAATTTCTTCCTGATTCAAATCGCGGAAAAACACTTCCATACAACGCGAACGAATAGCAGGCGGAATTTCACTCGGGGTTCTAGTCGTTGCTCCAATTAACCGAAAGTCTGCAGGAAGTCCATTTTTAAAAATATCATGGATATGCGTTGGAATTTGGTGATTTTCCTCATGATAATAGGCACTTTCAAGAAATACTTTACGATCCTCTAAAACTTTAAGCAGTTTGTTCATTTGAATCGGATGCAGTTCCCCGATTTCATCGATAAACAGGACCCCGCCGTGAGCATTAGTCACTGCACCTTGTTTTGGCTGGGGAATACCTGCTTGCCCCATGGCTCCGGCACCCTGATAAATCGGGTCATGAACCGAGCCGATTAGCGGGTCAGCAATTCCGCGTTCGTCAAACCGGGCCGTTGTAGCATCCAATTCAATAAAGACAGAATCCCGTTTAAATGGTGATTTCGAATTCTTCTTCGCTTCCTCCAAAACCAGCCGGGCAGCAGCGGTTTTTCCGACCCCTGGAGGGCCATAAATAATGACATGCTGCGGATTGGGGCCGCACAATGCCGCTTTTAACGATTTGATGCCATCCTCTTGTCCGACAATATCCTGAAAGCTGCTAGGTCTCACCTTTTCGGATAATGGTTCTGTTAGAGATATGGACCGCATTTTCCGAAGCTGCTCCATTTCTTTTCGCGATTCACGATCGATAGAGACCTTTTGCGTTCGCTGATTTCGGAGCAAATTCCAAAAATAAAGTCCGATAATGATCCCAAAAAATAGTTGTATAAATAAAGCAATCCCCGTCCAACTCATAATTTTTTCCTCCTGCACCAAGTTACTCAATTGATATTAATAAGTATTTCCTGCTGCATGGAGGAATAAACACAAAAACACAATAAAAGAACCTGACCAATGGCCAGGCTCTCCTTAACATTATGCGGATTTTTCTTCTTTTACGACGGTGCCGTCTTCCAGTACCAGCTTTGGAACACTATTGTTCGCAACCGTTTCCTTGGTGATGATACATTTTGAAATATCATCGCGTGATGGAAGATCGAACATGACATCCAACATGATGCCTTCGATAATCGAACGCAACCCCCGTGCTCCTGTTTTACGCTCAATTGCCTTTTTGGCAATCTCATTCAGCGCGGCTTCTTCAAATTCAAGCTCAACATCGTCAATTTCAAGCATTTTTTGATATTGCTTCACGAGTGCATTTTTCGGCTTCGTTAAGATTTCAATTAATGCTCCTTCGTCCAGCTGTTCAAGACTGGCGATTACCGGCAGACGGCCAATAAATTCTGGGATTAATCCAAAACGCAACAGATCTTCTGGAAGCACTTTTGACAAGAGTTCCTTTGAAGAGATTTCCTGCTGTTTTGGATCGGCGCCAAAACCGATTACTTTTTGACCTAGACGGCGTTTGATAATTGGTTCAATTCCGTCAAAGGCTCCACCACAGATAAACAAAATGTTAGTGGTGTCAATTTGGATAAATTCTTGGTGAGGATGCTTTCTGCCGCCTTGCGGTGGAACACTGGCAACCGTACCTTCCAAGATTTTTAATAATGCCTGCTGCACACCTTCACCGGAAACATCCCGGGTAATGGAAGGATTTTCTGATTTGCGGGCAATTTTATCAATTTCATCGATATAGATGATACCCTTTTCTGCCTTTTCAACATCATAATCAGCAGCTTGAATCAATTTTAATAAAATATTCTCGACATCTTCCCCAACGTAACCAGCTTCTGTTAGGGAGGTAGCATCAGCAATAGCGAACGGCACATTTAAAATCCGGGCCAATGTTTGTGCCAATAACGTTTTACCGCTTCCAGTCGGTCCAATCATACAAATATTACTCTTTGACAGTTCGACATCATCAATTTTGCTGTTGGAGTTGATGCGTTTGTAATGGTTATAAACAGCAACAGATAATGCCTTTTTCGCTTTGTCCTGTCCGATGACATATTCATCGAGGATTTCGCAGATTTCCCGCGGCTTTGGAACATCTTTAAATTCTACTTCTTCCTCAGTTCCAAGCTCCTCCTCAACGATTTCTGTGCAGAGTTCAATACACTCATCACATATATAAACCCCCGGGCCGGCAACCAGCTTACGGACTTGATCCTGCGTTTTTCCACAGAATGAACACTTTAATTGTCCTTTTTCATCGTTAAATTTAAACAATCCCTTTCACCCCTCGAACATCTAAATCTTTATGAAGCTGGCGAATATCCAACAAATCCGAGTTTTCAAAACTATTCTTTAATGGTATGTATTTTGCATTGTAACACATTTTACAGGCCGACTGGAAATAAAAAGCTTTACCTAATTATGTTTTTTGGTTGTTGGAAACCGCCATAAAATGAAGCATATGTACTCAAATCAGGATAACCAAAATCACAACAAATCAACCTTGGCTTTTTAAATTCGCTGTTAAAATGATATTCTCCTGCCTGTTATAGAAAAGGTTACCCTGTCTTTATTATAATATGTAATTGAAAATTTAGCTAAAACGAGGCACGACAAAATCGTGCCTCGCTCTTATTTAGAAATTATTTTTTGTTTGCAATAAGGAAATCTACTGCTTTTTGAAGTTTAAGGTCATCCTTAATGCCATCTGTTCCACCTAAAGCTTTTTTGATGTTGTCTACTGACATGTTGTACATTTCAGCCATTCTTCCAAGCTCTGTATCAACATCTTCATCAGTTACTTCAAGGTTCTCAGCATTGGCAATTGCTTCTAGAGTCAAGTTAACTTTTACGCGCTTCTGGGCATCTTCTTTCATTTGCTCGCGAAGTGCAGCTTCATCTTGACCAGAGAATTGGAAGTAAAGCTGAAGGTTCATGCCTTGCATTTGCAAACGCTGTTCGAATTCTTGAAGCATGCGGTTTACTTCAGTTTCAACCAATACTTCTGGAACTTCCACTTCGGCATTTTCTGCAGCTTTTTCCACTACAGTATCACGAAGGTGGTGCTCAGCTTCATGCTTTTTGCTGTCTTCTAAACGAGCTTTGATTTTTTCTTTCAACGCATCCAATGTTTCAACTTCTTCGTCGACATCTTTAGCAAACTCGTCATCTAATTCAGGAAGTTCTTTTCCTTTGATTTCATGTACAGTAACTTTGAATACAGCAGGCTTACCAGCAAGCTCGGCAGCATGGTATTCTTCAGGGAATGTCACTTCAACATCTTTTGATTCGCCAGCTTTAACACCAACTAACTGCTCTTCAAAACCAGGAATGAATTGACCAGAGCCGAGTTCAAGTGAGTGATTTTCAGCTTCGCCGCCTTCAAATGCTTCGCCATCAACAAAGCCTTTGAAATCGAGGACAACAGTGTCGCCATTTTCTGCAGGGCTTTCTTCTTTAACAACAAGCTCAGCGTGACGGCTTTGAAGTGTTTCCAATTCTTTCTGAACATCTTCTTCAGTAACAGCAGTATCTAGTTCTTCAATTTCAAGACCTTTGTACTCGCCAAGTTTTACTTCAGGCTTAACTTGTACTGTTGCCTTGAAAGTAAATTCCTTATCTTTGCCCATTTGTTCAATGTCAAAGTCAACATCTTCAGGCTGAGCAATTGGATCAATACCTGTTTCAGTGATTGCATTCATGTATGCTTCTGGAAAAATAAAATCCAATGCATCTTGGAATAGTGCTTCAACACCAAAACGCTTTTCAAACATAGCACGAGGCATTTTACCTTTACGGAAGCCAGGTACATTAAGTTGTTTTACAACCTTTTTGAACGCAGCGTCTAAACCTTCGTTTACCTTTTCTGCGCTTACTTCAATTGTTAGGACACCGCGGTTTCCTTCTAATTTTTCCCATTGTGCTGTCATGCTTTTCCCTCCAACATCTATTCTCATTTCATTTGTAACGAAATTAAATTTCAGAAAATGTCTTGTCCACTAAGCCATTTCCCACTTTTTAAATGTAAAAATATACTTTTTCACACAATGCAACCCTTACATTATACCACATGATTCTTTTCTTTCAACTGCGAGCCTAGAGATTGGGATAAGAAATTTGTTCAATCCTCTCTATCTGTCCAATTGCTGCAGAGATGTCGTCCGGTGTAGTATGATATTCACTTGCCAATTCAGTTATTTCCGGCTCCAATCCCATGTATACCTGCACTAAATAGTGAAACCCCGCTGCCCATGCACCATTATCATTTGGCTCCAGCTCGAAGGGGTAGCTAATAAAAAAGATTCGCTCGACCAGTTCACCTATATTGGTAAAGAGGACCGGATCACTGCTTTCTAGCACATTCCCCAAAAGCGTTTTGATTTCAAGCATCCTTGGCTGCTCCCTGATTTCAGGAAGCCCAGTGGGAGGCAACTTTTCTTCTAAGGTAAACTTTTTAATCGTAACCACCTGAGAAATCTCCTGTTCTCTGAGAATAGTTAATAAAATTGTTTTTAAAAATGGATTCCCTTCATCGGCTCTTAAATATTCTTCGATTTCCTGAAGATACGGACGAATATTTTTTTCAGCAAGGCTGGATACGACAAGCATTTGCTCGTTTAAATCTTTTAATGAAAGGAGGTTTAACTTAGTGTCTGGCCAGTCTAGTTCATCCTCATTTGTCTTTTTCTGCTCTTCAGTATCAATAGAAGCATGATGCTGTGCCATTTTTTGGCTGAATTGCAGGATAGTTAAAAAATGCTGCAAGCTTTCCGGCGGGATTTCTTTTTCATCTAGAAGAGCCTCGACCGTCGAGATAATTTCTTGATATTCATGAAGCTGAATCAGCACTGTCAAATACAAGTCTACAGCTTGGAAATAGTCGCCAATCCCTTTATGGAGGATTTCCTTTGCCAGTACTTTAGCTTTTTGGAAGACGCCCGACTCATAATAAGCAAGCACCAGACCTACTAAAATATCATCGTTATCAGGGTCTAATTCTTTTGCTTCTTCAAGTAGATGAATAGCTTCAGTAAATTTCTTTTTTTGCAGGCTCTCCAAACCCTCATCCATTAATCTTTTTTCAATGCCGGGAAAGAAGATAATATTATTTTTTCTTTTAATTCGTTCCCGTTTTTTCATAATAATACCGTCCTTGTGATTGTCATTGAAAAATAGTGTAGCATAAATAAAACACAAAAAAAACTCACCCAATAAGGTGAGTAGATATTTTGGTATGTAGTATGGCGTCCCAGGAGAGATTCGAACTCCCGACCGTACGCTTAGAAGGCGTATGCTCTATCCGGCTGAGCTACTGGGACGTAGTCATGTATCAAAGACAAGATTTATTATATTATCCTAACATAAAAATGTCAACAGGTATTACGTTAATTTTTTCAAAAAAAGCTTAGGGGAGAAATTTTCTCCCCTTAGTTTCCAAGGACAAATTCGCGCGATAAACCAGGCATTTCCCGACCGTTCAATTCATACACAGTCATCTTAACAAGGTCCTTTTGCAGATCAAGAATGACATAGGTCTTTTCGAAACGTTCGCGCGGCATCCGAATGCTGCCGGGATTTAAATATAACCGGCCATCGACCACTTCCGCACCCAATACGTGAGAATGGCCAAAACAGACGATATCCGCTCCAACCTCTTCCGCTTTATATTTTAAGCTCATTAAAGAGGTTTTTACCGAATAGTGATGACCGTGGGTAATAAAAAATTTCCTACCTGCGCAATCCGTCACCAGTTCGTTGGGAAAGCCGCTCCAATCACAGTTTCCTGCTACTGTAAAATATCCGGTTAACGCTTTATGATCCGGTTCCAATTGTGAATCACCGCAGTGAATCATTAAATCCACATCCTGCTGATGCCTCTCTCTAATGACTTCAAGTTCTTTCATCATTCCATGGCTATCACTGATCACCAATACCTTACTCATGACTTTTCAGCTCTTTCTAAAATAGAATCCAGCATATCATCCAGTTTCTTTAAGGCATGGGCCCGATGGCTAATCTTGTTTTTTTCATCAGAAGAGAGCTCGGCCATTGCCACTCCTTTTTCTGGTACGTAGAAGACCGGGTCGTAACCAAATCCGTTACTGCCCCTTGGCGACTCTAATATCTGTCCTTCACAGGTACCTGACACCGTAAATGTCTCCTGCCCTGGAACAGCAACAGCTAAGGCACAGTAGAATCGTGCTGTCCGCTCTTGTTCCGGTACACCCTCAAGCTCTGCTAACACTTTCTTTGTGTTGTTGGAATCATTTTTCGGCTCTCCAGCATATCGTGCCGAGTAGATTCCCGGCCTGCCTTCGAGGGCATCGACCATAAGTCCGGAATCATCACCAATGACCATTTTATTTAGCGCCGCCGCTACTGCCTCTGCTTTAAGCGTAGCGTTTTCCTCAAAAGTTGTCCCGGTTTCCTCCACGTCGGGGATTTCCGGGTAGTCTAACAAGGTTCGAACAGCAATTCCTCTTGAGGAGAAAATATCCTCGAATTCCCTTGCTTTACCGGGATTTTTCGTCGCAATAATGACTTCCTTCATATTTAATCTCCCTCAGATTATTTTTTTCTTTTTGCATCAATCTTTTTTACAATCTCTTCACCAAGGGCCTCTTTTTGTACTTCAAACAGCTCCATTAATCCTTCTTGGGCAGCATGCAATAACCCCTGAAGCTGCTCATAGGAAAACGTAGCTTCTTCCCCGGTGCCTTGCAATTCGACAAATTCGCCACTGCCGGTCATGACCACATTCATATCAACCTCGGCCTTAGAATCCTCCGCATAATTAAGGTCAAGGACAGTTTTTCCACCTGATAATATCCCCACGCTTGTGGCTGCCAGGTAGTCTGTAATCGGAAATTTTGCCATGGATCTTTTCTCTGCCAAGCTGTTTAATGCCAGCGTCATTGCGACGAAGGCTCCGGTGATGGAGGCTGTTCTTGTCCCACCATCCGCTTGAATGACATCACAATCAATCCAGACCGTCCGCTCGCCGATTGCTCCAAGGTCTACAACAGCTCGGAGTGCACGGCCAATTAACCGCTGAATTTCCATCGTCCTTCCTGAAACTTTTCCTTTCGACGATTCTCTGATATTCCGTGTTTCCGTTGCCCTTGGCAGCATTGAATATTCGGCGGTAATCCAGCCCTTGCCCTCGCCCCGCATAAAATGCGGCACCCGCTCTTCAATACTGGCCGTACAAATTACTTTCGTATTGCCGACCGAAATTAGGACTGAGCCTTCCGGATGCATTAAATAATTCGTTTCAATATGTATGGGTCTTAATTGCAGCTGCTCTCTTCCGTCAACTCGCATCCAATGATTCCTCCTAAAACTTAAGTAAACTGGCAAATAAGAAAGAGGCGGCGTTGTAGCCAACCTCTTGTATTGTCACTATATAGTATAACAAAAAACTATTTTTAGCTAACATGTATGTATAAAATTTTCCCAAATTTTATACATCACAGCTTCGCACGCATAAATTCAACTACGCCTCTGTCTTCGTCCTTACGGACTCGCCAATCGGCGAGTTTCCATTTAGAAACTACCTGTATTGACTTTTTCTGGACGAGTTACGGGTGCAGAAAGCTTTTTCCCTTTATCATTCTTTAATTCCGCTTTACCGTCGACTTTAACAGCTACTTTTTCAATTCCCTTTTGCTCTGTCAGTGAAAGGACAATCGAATCTAAAATAGATTGGGAGATGACATTTTCCTCAAAGCTTCCATAAATATTTTTGTTGAAGTTCAAGGTTACTGTTCCGTTTTCGTATTTCGGTGCCTCTAGAAGTTTTACATCAGGCATAAACTCGGAGACCAGATTAGAATCTTCACTAGGACCATTAATTAGTTCATTTACGGCAGCCGTGATTGGGTCCTTTTCTTTACTATCCACCCGTTTTGTAACCGGCACATAGTAGTAAGATCCTTCTTCACCACCGATATAGTAGACTGTAATTGGTTTGGTATTTGTAATGTCCATAACATCCTCGGTATCAATATTAATACCTGATGCTCTAGTCAGCTTCTCACTAATCGGCGTCCCATTAACAGGCATTTCCGTTAACTCGTGACCGTTCATTTTCAGCTTTACGTTTTTGACACCATCAAATTGTGTCAACGTCCAGGTGACCGATTGGAGAATTTTCAATTCGTCTGCAGCCTGATAGTCCTTAAATTCTTTCGAAAAATTAACCGTCGCCACACCTGAATCTTTATTGATATCAACTGATAACTCAGTATCCTCTGGAATGACTGCGCGGAAGCCATTAGGCAGCATATCGGTTCCCTTTCCATTTACAACTAAGTATTCAAGTGCTTGTTTGGCTACAGATTTGGTTTTTGGAAGACTGAGTGTTTGCGGAACAACATAACCGTCCTTATCAATGAGGTATAACTCAGTTTTCACCACATCTTCAGCGTTTTCGGTTTTCGCGGTTGTTTCCTTGCTCGCCGGTTTCTTCTCTTCGGTCACCGTTTTTGGTGGATCAATTTTCTTCGTGGTTTCCGTGCCAAATAATCCGCATCCAGATAAAAGAACGGCTGAAGACAGCACGGTGATTCCCAAGATTTTTGCACTATTTTTAAACATATTTTTCCCCCCTAAGACAGTTTGTACTATCATGTATACGAGCCTTGTGAAAAAATAGACCGTCTTAGTGGGACAAAATTTTAAGAAAAGCGGAAGCGCCTTGGTCAGCCCCGACAAGCTTAAGACGTAACCCGCAGGACGGGCCTGCCCTCCGGAGGGGGACGGCTTAAGACCTCGAGGGGCTAGGCGCTGAAGCTAGACAAAAAAAAAAATAGAGTCATAACGACTCTATAGTTTTATTTTTTTTACATTTTCGATTGGTTCGCCGAGCCACTGCGAAGCGATTTTTGAAAAGATCCACTTCGAGCCGGTCGTGTAAAACTCATGCTCCGGTTCCTCTTCGCTTTCCTCCAGTAACCCATTATATTGCAGAATCGCGCTGATTTCCCTCGCGGTTTCATCGCCCGAGCTGATTACACTTACCTTTTCACCCATTACATTTTTGATAAGCGGTTCAAGTAACGGATAATGGGTGCAGCCAAGAATAAGTGTATCCATATTTTGATTCAAGAGCGGCGTCAGTGCTTCCTGGACAATTTTTTCTGCGATGGGTCCGTCGTATTCACCACTTTCAACCAGCGGTACAAACTTGGGACAGGCCTGGCTTGTTACGAAAAGTCGGCTGTTCAAAGATTTTAATGCCTTTTCATACGCGCCGCTTTTCACAGTTCCAATCGTTCCAATTATTCCAACCCGGTAGTTTTTCGTCCGCTTGATGGCAGCACGCGCACCCGGATTTATAACACCAAGTACTGGGATATTTAATTCTTTGCGAATCTCATCCAAAGCGGCCGCAGTTGCCGTGTTACAGGCAATGACTAGCATCTTGATATGTTTTTTTAGTAAAAAGTTGGTCAATTCCCATGTGAACCTTCTAACCTCACCAGTCGTTCTAGGACCATAGGGACAGCGTGCGGTATCGCCCAAATAGATTATTTTCTCGTTTGGAAGCTGCCTCATAACCTCTTTGGCGACTGTTAAACCGCCAACACCGGAATCGATCACTCCAATTGCTTGTTTCAAAAGCCTCTCGCCTCTTTTTTTGCTAATCGGAATTTATTTCCTAAATTCCGACGCATAAATTCAACTACGCGCGCATGAACCGTCCTAACGGACTTGTCAATCGGCGAGTTTTCATTTAGCGCATTTCTTGATGCAATTTCATTAAGTTTTTTTGAAGAAGAAGAATTTCTTCTTCCGAGAAGTCTTTCAATACTTCTTCTAGGTAGACCTGACGTTTTTTAATTACTTCATCAATGATTCTTTCGCCTTCTGAAAGTAAATGGATGCGGACCACACGGCGGTCATTAGGGTCTTTTACCCGCTCAACGAGTAGATTTTTTTCCATTCGGTCAACAAGGTCAGTGGTTGTGCTGCATGCCAAGTACATTTTAGTCGACAGTTCCCCAATGGTCATATCCCCATCTTCGAACAGCCACTGCAAAGCAACAAATTGGGGCGGAGTAATCTTATAATTCGTAAGCATTTCTCTGCCTTTTTGCTTAATAATCCCGGAAATATAGCGTAAATCCTTTTCAATATTGGCAACAATATCCCCTTTAAGCTTTTGGGAATTTTCGAGTTTCATTTTCATACACTCCTAAAATATGCTTCTCCTCAGCCATTGTTTATCTATATAAATAAATATCTATATTGCTTAACTTGGATGCTTGTCCTTATTTTCTACTTTTTTCGTGAAAATTTCAAGCTGGAACTATTCAGACATTTTTTGTATGTAAAGTATGAACCGGCGTCCATTACGGATGCCGGTCATGTTTAAAGTTCTAGCTCTCCCATACGAAGGAGCTCTACAACTGCCTGTGAACGCCCCTTAACACCAAGCTTCTGCATGGCATTAGAAATATGATTTCGAACCGTTTTCTCGCTTATAAATAATTCGCTAGCGATCTCTTTTGTTGTTTTATCTTGAACCAACAGTTCGAATACTTCTCTTTCTCGTTTGGTGAGTAACGGCTTGTGAGTATATTCATTCTCCTTCAAGTATTGTAACCCTCCTTGCCTTCGCCAGTTATGCACCGGGGGTGGGTATATATTTAGTCACCATATCTTATGTGAAGGATGCATAGGTAGTGACTATATTTCCTTGAAGGTTTTATGATTTTTTAAAAGCAAAAGCCCCTTACTGAGCAGGAGCTTTTTGCTTTGCATAAATAATATATCGTTCAGGAGCATTTCCTACATAACGAAACGGATAACAGGTGGTTAAAATCAATTCTTCCTCCTGATTCTGCAGGGTTATAATGCTTGTATCATCGGATTTAACAATTTTCGTCTTGGTAATTTCGTAGGTGAATTGACCATTAGGCATTTGCATATTTAAGGCATCGCCAATCTTTAGTTCACCTAACTTCCTAAACACCGTATCCCGATGCCCAGATAACACAATCTGTCCTTTATCACCCGGAAAATAGGATCCTTTATAATGGCCGACACCCTTTTCCAAATCATCCGGGTCCGTCCCCTCAATGATGGCCAACTGTGCCTTTATTTTTGGAATTTCTAGAATGCCAACTTCTTCTCCCATTTCAGGCGGTGCGTCTGATTTACTTGCACTTTGCCCCGGGGGATTTTTTGAGCTGGCCTGAACTAATTTCTTGGCTGTTTCAAGAGATGCATTATTCTGGATTTTGACATTGATGATTTGCCAGACCCCAATACCAAGAAGTATCATACCAATAAAAATGATGAAAAGTGGTAATTTTGATTTCAACTTACGTACCTGCCTTTTTCATTAGCGAATTGTTTATTAATAGTATAACAAACAAAGAATGAAGAGCTATTAGCAAAATAAAAACCTTCCTCTCTATAAATAGAAAAGAAGGTTTTAAACTTTTCAATCAGTCGTTGTCGCTTCCGAAGAAGTTTCTGAAGGCTTGGATGGTTGTTTCACGGTTCAAGGCTGCGATAGAGGTAGTCAACGGAATACCTTTCGGGCAGGATTGAACACAGTTTTGCGAGTTACCACAGTTGGCAAGACCGCCTTCACCCATAATCGTTTCCAAACGCTCTGCTTTATTCATTGCCCCAGTTGGGTGAGCGTTGAATAAACGAACCTGCGATAATGGCTGTGGTCCGATAAAGTCAGATTTACTGTTGACATTCGGACACGCCTCTAGGCAGACACCACAAGTCATACATTTTGATAGCTCATATGCCCATTGACGCTTTTTCTCAGGCATCCGCGGCCCAGGGCCTAAGTCGTAGGTTCCGTCAATTGGAATCCAAGCTTTTACACGTTTCAACGCATCGAACATTCTGCTTCTGTCAACCTGAAGGTCACGGACAACCGGGAATGTTCTCATTGGTGCCAAACGGATTGGCTGCTCTAATTGGTCAACCAGCGCTGAGCAGGATTGACGAGGCTTGCCGTTAATAATCATTGAACAAGCGCCACACACTTCCTCAAGGCAGTTCATATCCCAGGTAATTGGAGTGGTAGCTTGTCCTTTCGTATTGACAGGATTTCTACGAATTTCCATTAAAGCCGAAATGACGTTCATATTCGGACGGTATGGAACTTCAAATTCCTCCTCATAAGGGGCAGAACTTTCGGTATCCTGACGTTGAATAATAAATTTCACTACTTTTTCAGCCATAATTGTCTTCTCCCCTTCCCTTAATGTTTTGTTGTATAATCGCGCTTCCGCGGTTTAATCAAGGAAACATCGATCTCTTCATAATGGAAAGCCGGAGCAGATGTTGCATCGACAAATTTAGCCATGGTTGTCTTCATGAATTCCTCATCATTCCGCTCTGGGAATTCAGGCTTATAATGAGCACCGCGGCTTTCATTACGATTGTAAGCACCAAGTGTAATAACACGCGCTAACTGCAGCATGTTCTGCAGTTGTCTTGTAAAGGCCGCACCCTGGTTGCTCCATTTAGATGTATCATTGATGTTAATATTTTGATAGCGTTCCAAAAGCTCTTGAATTTTTTCATCAGTTTTTAAAAGCTTGTCGTTGAAACGAACAACGGTCACGTTATCTGTCATCCATTCGCCAAGCTCTTTATGAAGAACATAAGCATTTTCAGTACCATTCAGAGACATGATACCGTTCCACTTTTCTTCCTGCTCTTTAACATGACGGTCAAAGACAGTAGGCGAAACAGCATCAGAACTCTTTTCAAGACCACTAATATAGCGAACTGCATTCGGTCCTGCCACCATACCGCCATAAACCGCAGAAAGAAGCGAGTTTGCTCCAAGACGGTTGGCACCGTGCTGTGAGTAATCACATTCCCCGGCAGCAAATAGTCCTGGAATATTTGTCATTTGGTCATAATCAACCCATAATCCGCCCATTGAATAGTGAACAGCAGGGAAGATTTTCATAGGAACTTTACGCGGGTCATCACCAACGAATTTTTCGTAAATTTCGATGATACCGCCAAGTTTTACATCCAGTTCATGTGGATCCTTGTGAGATAAATCAAGGAATACCATGTTTTCTCCGTTGACACCAAGCTTTTGATTGACGCAGACGTCGAAAATTTCACGTGTCGCAATATCCCGTGGGACAAGGTTTCCGTAAGCTGGATATTTTTCTTCTAGGAAGTACCATGGCTTACCATCTTTATAGGTCCAAACACGGCCGCCTTCACCGCGTGCCGATTCACTCATCAGGCGAAGTTTGTCATCTCCAGGAATAGCAGTTGGGTGAATTTGGATCATCTCTCCATTTGCATAGTAAGCCCCTTGTTGATAAACAATACTTGCAGCAGAACCTGTATTAATAACAGAGTTAGTAGATTTTCCAAAAATAATCCCAGGGCCACCAGTTGCCATGATGACAGCATCAGCAGCAAAGGATTTAATTTCCATTGTTTTTAAGTCTTGAGCGACAATTCCGCGGCATACGCCGTCATCATCCACAACGGCACCTAAGAATTCCCAGCCTTCATATTTGGTTACAAGGCCTTCTACTTCATGACGTCGAACTTGCTCATCCAATGCGTAAAGTAATTGCTGACCAGTTGTTGCACCTGCAAATGCTGTACGGTGATGCTGTGTACCTCCGAAACGGCGGAAGTCCAGCAATCCTTCAGGAGTACGGTTGAACATTACTCCCATCCGGTCAAATAGATTAATAATACCAGGTGCCGCATCACACATTGCTTTTACAGGAGGCTGATTGGCCAAGAAGTCTCCGCCATAAATCGTATCATCAAAGTGAATCCATGGGGAATCCCCTTCACCTTTAGTGTTTACTGCTCCATTAATACCGCCTTGGGCACAAACAGAGTGAGAGCGCTTAACCGGAACCAGCGAAAATAATTCAACAGGTGTTCCGTGTTCTGCAACTTTAATTGTTGCCATCAATCCAGCCAACCCGCCGCCGACGATGATCACCTTACCCTTACTCATTCTGACTCACTCCCTTAATCCAAATCCAATATTTCAACATATTTAGAGATTAATTTTTTTGCTAATAACAAATAATAAAATTTCTTCAAAATTTTATTATTTCTTAACGCATAAATTCAACTACGCCGCATGAACCGTCCTAACGGACTTGCCAATCGGCGAGTTTTCATTTAAACAAATGCTAATAAAGTCTGAATTCCTACAATCGATAGAAGAACGAAAACTGCCAATGTAACATATGTAGAAATGACTTGGGAACGTGGGGATTGCGTAATACCCCAGCTAACCATGAATGACCATAAACCATTCGCAAAATGGAAAATGGCAGAAAGAATTCCAACTAAATAGAATACGAACATAAATGGTGAAGATAAAATCTCCTCCATCATTTGGAAGTTAACTTCTGCTCCAAATGCCGCCGCTACGCGAGTTTGCCAAACATGCCAAGTAATAAAAATAAGAGTAATAACGCCTGAAATACGTTGCAGCAGGAACATCCAGTTTCTGAAGAATCCAAATCTGCTAACATTGTTTTTTGCTGTAAATGCGATATACAGCCCGTAGATTGCATGGAACAGGATCGGTAAATAAATTACCACCGTCTCAAGGACATAACGGAACGGAAGATTCCCCATAAAGTTAGCTGCTTTGTTGAAGGATTCCACACCATCTGTCGCAAAATGATTCACTGTTAAGTGCTGCAGAAGAAAGACACCGATTGGAATGACCCCAAGCAGCGAATGCAATCTCCGATTTAAAAATTCGCGATTCCCCGCCATTGATTTACCCCCTCATTAATTTTAAAAAATGCTGTTAGGTTTCAATATCCCCCAAAACCTAGCAACACTGTGACAATTATGTGACATGTCCATTTTACTCCCAACATCATAGAGCGTCAAGGAAACGGATACATAAAAACAAGACAAAAAATAAAATTTTTAAAATATATTGATATTATAATAGGGTTGTAAAATAAACTTTCTAAAAGGAAGAGTATCTTTATTTCCTTTTAAATTACCAACATTTTACTTAAAGATTTTTTATTCGAATAGGCAATGATAATTATGATGATAAAAAAGAGAAGATTTTGTAGAATAGTAATAAATCCCAATCTGTAATGTAAACGCTTTCCTTAGCAAAACCTGTGCTGAATTTTAAATTAAATTGTATATAATAGAATGATAGAAAGAGGGGAAACTTGTGAAAAATAGTTCAGTTGCAGAACAAAATATAAGTACTTTGGAGCCAAGAACCATCTCAATGTTTGGGTATGAATTAATCAGAGAGATTCTGCTGCCTGAGATTTTTGGAAAAGATACACCTGAAATTCTGTATTGGGCAGGGAAACGGCTCGCGCGAAAATACCCGTTAGAAAGCATGGACCAAATTATTGATTTTTTCGCCAAAGCTTCTTGGGGCGAACTAGAAATAAAAAAAGAAGCTAAAAATCAATTGGAATTGGAACTGATGAGTCCACTCATCGTCTCCCGGGTCAAATCAAAAGCCGAACACTACTTCCAGCTTGAAGCTGGCTTCCTTGCCCAACAAATCGAACACCAAAAAGAAGCCATCGCCGAAACCTTTGAGCATCCAATCAAAAAATCCAACAAAGTAATGTTTACCGTGAAATGGGATCGAAAAGATTCCATTTAAGAAAGAGGTGGTGTCAGGCTCTGTGCAAGTTCACATGGCGCCTGACACCAATTCCCATTTAACCCCTATTCTCTATCGAGTTCAAATGCCTTATGAAGGGCTTCAACTGCCTGAAGCATGTGTTTTTCTTCAACTACAGCTGAAACTTTGATTTCGGATGTGCTGACCATTTTAATTGGGATGTTGTTGGCCGCCAGGACTTCGAACATTTGCGCAGCTACACCTGGATTGGAAATCATTCCAGAACCGACAATGGAAACCTTCGCCAATTTGTTTTCGGCATCAAGCTGTTCATAGCCAAGCACGTTTTTATTGTCCTCTAACACATTCAAGGTTTCGAGCCAATCATCCGTATGGATGGAGAATGAAAGATTGGCTGTACCTGCCTCGGTTGTGCTTTGAATAATGATATCTACATTAATATGATTCCTGGCCAATGTTGTAAAAATTGTTGACAAGCTTGTTAAAGAATTAGTGAGTCCTAACACTGTTACTTTAGTAATTTCATCTTCAAACGCGACCCCGCGGACAACCAGATTTTGCTCCATTGTTACTTCCCCCTCAATTACTGTACCTTCGACTTTTTCCATACTTGAACGAACTTCAAGGCGGACATTATAGTTTTTCGCAAATTCTACTGCTCTTGGATGCAGCACCCCTGCACCAAGATTCGCCAGCTCGAGCATTTCATCATATGAAACTGAACGTAATTTTCGTGCTCCCTTTACATACCTTGGATCGGTTGTAAATACTCCGGTCACATCCGTGTAGATATCACATTTATCTGCTTGTAGGGCAGCAGCGAGCGCGACGGCAGTCGTATCTGACCCGCCGCGGCCAAGAGTCGTTATTTCACCGTCTTCACTTATTCCTTGGAAGCCTGCAACAATGACAACTTTCCCTGCCTCCAATTGACTCCTAACCGCTTCCGTATTAATGTTGGAAATTCGGGCGTTGCCATGAACTGGTTCGGTGACAATGCCTGCCTGCCAGCCAGTATAGGACACAGCCGGAATCCCTTTTGCGTTTAATGCCATTGATAGTAACGAAATTGTCACCTGCTCTCCAGTAGAAAGCAGCATGTCCATTTCCCGCTTATTTGGCTGTGGGGACAACTGTTTTGCCATGCTAACCAACTGATCTGTCGTTTTCCCCATTGCCGAAACAACCACTACTACCTGATTTCCCTTTACGATTTCTTCACGGACTCTTTCGGCAACATTTAAAATTCTTTCAATACTGCCAACCGATGTCCCGCCAAATTTCTGTACAATTAAGCCCATCTCTTCCCCTACTTTCAGTTATCCGTCTTAGCTATCTTTCCCTGTAAACATAAAAAAGCAATGAGAGAGTCTCTCATTGCTTAACTAAACACAAAAAATAAATTCCTGTGCAAACAATAAAAGATAGCTCTCCAAGACAGTAGTCTTGACAATCCGGTATTTATTCAATACAGGACCAGCAAAGAAAGCAATGAGTCTTTCCTCACTTCGGCGAACATTCCCTTTCAAAGTCTATCGTTGAAGCTCATCCTTCTCCAGACCTCTACTTATGAAGCTCGCACCTCTACCTTCACTTTAACACGTAAAAGTGGTAGAATATTAAATTTCTATTCATTATAGCATAGCCTGTTTTTTCTGACAATCACTGTGAATGCAGTTTTTTCAGTAGTTCTTCAGCAACAGGAAGCGGAAGTCCGATGGCACGCAGCTCTTCTAGTGTTGCTTCCTTCATCTTTTTGACAGAACCAAATTCCTTCAGCAACTGTTTCTTACGCTTTTCCCCAATTCCCTGGATATCATCAAGCATTGACTGAAAGGCAGTCTTTCCGCGGGTTTGCCGATGGAAGGTAATGGCGAATCGGTGCACTTCATCTTGAATCCGCTGCAGCAGGTAAAATTCCTGGCTGTTACGCGCCAATGGAACCATTTCCAACGGGTTGCCATACAGCAGCTGCGAGGTCCGGTGCTTCTCATCCTTGACTAGACCAGATAGCGGAATATCCAGGCCCAATTCATTTTCTAGGACATCGCGGACTGCCTCGACATGCCCTTTACCGCCGTCAATAATGATTAAATCTGGCAGCGGCAGATTCTCTTTTAACACACGTGAATACCTTCTTCTTGTCACTTCGCGCATAGATTCGTAATCATCAGGCCCTTTTACTGTTTTAATCTTATACTTTCGGTATTCCCGTTTATAAGGCCTTCCGTCGATAAACACAACCAAGGCCGAAACGGGGTCGGTTCCTTGAATATTGGAGTTATCAAATGCTTCAATCCGGTGCGGCGTATAAATACCAATGGCTTCGCCCAAATTCTCGACCGCTTTTATTGTTCGTTCCTCATCCTTTTCAATGAGTGAGAACTTTTCCTTTAAGGCAATTTTGGAATTTTTTATTGCCATTTTAACAAGATCTTTTTTCTGCCCGCGCTGCGGCTGGAGAATTTTCACTTCGAGAAGCTGCTCGGCCATATTTAAATCTACATCATCCTGAATCAGAATTTCCTTTGGTTTAAAATGATTGGATTGCTGATAAAACTGGCCAAGGAACGTCAAAATCTCTTCCTCAGGCTCATTGTAAATAGGAAACATGGAAACATCGCGTTCGATCAGCTTTCCCTGCCGGACGAAAAAGACTTGGACGCACATCCAGCCTTTATCAACGGCATAGCCGAACACATCGCGGTCGGTAAAATCGGTCATCGTGATTTTTTGTTTTTCCATAATCGTTTCAATATGAACGATTTTATCACGATATTCCTTAGCACGTTCAAAATCCAGTTCTTCGGCTGCTGCTGCCATTTTTTCCGTCAGCTCGTGTTTAATTTCTTTATAGCCGCCATTTAAAAAGCGGGAAATCTCATCCGTCATCTGCTTATACTGTTCCTCTTTCACCTCATTCACACAAGGCGCCAGGCATTGGCCCAAATGGTAATACAGACAGACCCTATCTGGCAAAGTCGAGCATTTGCGAAGCGGATAGATTCGATCAAGCAGCTTTTTCGTTTCGTTGGCTGCACTTACATTCGGATAGGGTCCAAAGTATTTCCCCTTGTCCTTTTTGACTTTTCTCGTGATGATTAACTTTGGATGCCGCTCAGCCGTTAGTTTTATAAACGGATAGGTTTTATCATCCTTCAGCATGACGTTATACTTTGGATCATATTTTTTGATGAGGTTTAATTCCAAAAGTAAGGCCTCAATATTTGATGAGGTAACAATATATTCAAAATCCTCGATTTCATTAACGAGTCTTAATGTTTTTCCATCGTGTGATCCAGTAAAGTAGGAACGAACGCGGTTCTTTAAAATTTTCGCTTTCCCGACATAGATAATCGTTCCCTGACGGTCTTTCATTAAGTAGCAGCCAGGCTGATCAGGCAGCAGTGTTAATTTTTGTTTGATTATTTCATTCATTCGGCTACTCCCCCTCCGTCCTTAGTTCTATCCTTAAATTTTATAGCATTCCTGCTCTTTAGGGAAGTAGGAGGTTATTGGGCATAAAAAAACCTCAGCTCAATGCTGAGGTCGTGTTTGAAAGCTTAAATGTGTTTTTGCAGCACGCCTGCTAATGCATCTTTTGGCTGGAAGCCGACAACTTTGTCAACGACTTCGCCGTTCTTGAACACTAACAGAGTAGGAATACTCATAACGCCAAAGTTTGCTGCTGTTTGTGGGTTTTCGTCCACATCAAGCTTGGTGATTTTTATTTTATCGCCCATTTCTGCGTCAAGTTCTTCCAAAACCGGTGCAATCATTTTACAAGGTCCGCACCATGGAGCCCAGAAATCTACTAGAACAGTGCCTGAGCCTGTTTCAGCAGTGAAGTTTTGATCTGTTACGTGTGAAATAGCCATTTTATTGACCTCCTAGATAATTACTTAAATCTAACGAAAGTATAACATTGTTAGCATTTTGATTGCTAATAATCTGTCTCGAAACTAATTTTCCCTACTTGCCCATAAGTATTCTATGCGAAAGCCATATTAAAGGCGAGCGGAACCTTCCGCTCGCCCTTATTATTGGCTAGCTCCAGCGCCTAGGGGCTCGGGGTCATAAGCCAATCCGTCAAGAAGGTTAAAGAACAACCTTCTTGCAGGCTTGTCTTATGCCTGTCGCCCCTGGTCAAGGCGCTTCCGCTTTTCTTATTATTGGTGTACCTTTAATTTTTTAAACTCTTCAGTCAGCATTGGAACAACCTCGAACAGGTCGCCAACGATGCCGTAATCGGCCACTTTAAAGATGTTTGCTTCTGGGTCTTTGTTAATGGCTACGATTACCTTGGAGTTGGACATTCCAGCAAGGTGCTGGATGGCACCTGAAATACCGCAAGCGATGTAAAGATCAGGTGTGACAACTTTACCTGTTTGACCGATTTGCAGTGAGTAATCACAATATTCGGCGTCACAGGCACCGCGGGAAGCACCAACTGCTCCGCCCAATACATCTGCCAATTCTTTGAGCGGGGCAAAGCCTTCTGCACTCTTCACACCGCGTCCGCCTGAAATGACGACTTTCGCTTCGCTAAGGTCTACGCCTTCAGTTGCTTTTCTGACAACCTCTTTAATAATTGCACGAAGGTCTTTAATATCAACAGAAAGGGAAGTCACTTCGCCGCTTCTGCTTTCATCTTTTTCAAGTGGAGCAATGTTATTAGGGCGAACTGTAGCAAAAATTAAACCGTCCGTCACAATTTTCTTTTCAAACGCTTTACCAGAGTAGATTGGGCGAGTGAACACGACATTTCCGCCAGCCACTTCTACCGCTGTTGCATCCGAGATTAGACCGCTTTCAAGCTTTGCAGCGATTTTTGGCGAAAGGTCTTTACCAAGTGCAGTATGACCAAGGACAAGGCCTTCCGGCTGCTCTTGCTCCACTACAGCTAATAGTGCTTGGGAATAGCCGTCAGATGTATATTGCTTTAATTTTGCATCTTCTACAACAACCACACGGTCAGCACCATTTTTCACAAGCTCCGCGCCAAGGCTGCTTACAGCTTCACCAATTAGAACACCAACAACTTCTCCACCTTCGGCAACTGTCTTTGCTGCTGCGACTGCTTCGAAAGATACATTACGTAAGGATCCGTCACGAACTTCTCCGAGTACTAATACTTTTCTTGACATATGAGTATACCCCCTGGAAACAATTTTTATAAAAACAAATTAAATTACTTTAGCTTCATTATGGAGCAGACTAACAAGTTCCTTCACTTGGTCAGTAAGCTCGCCTGAAAGAACCTTACCTGCTTCTTTCTTTGCTGGCAGATAAATTTCAATTGTTTTTGTTTTGGCTTCAACATCGTCTTCTTCAAGATCAAGATCATCAAGTTCCAATTCCTCAAGCGGTTTCTTCTTCGCTTTCATGATCCCTGGTAAAGAAGGATAACGCGGCTCGTTTAAGCCCTGTTGCGCAGTTACCAATAGCGGAAGGCTTGTTTCGATTACTTCTGAGTCACCCTCTACGTCACGAGTAACGGTTACGCTTGTTCCGTTGATTTCAAGCTTTGTAATCGTCGTAACGTAAGGAATGTTTAATAATTCAGCAACACGAGGTCCAACTTGACCAGACGCATTATCAATGGCAACGTTTCCACCTAGAATCAGGTCCACTTCTTTATCCTTTAAGTATTGGGCAAGAATTTTGGCAGTTGTAAATTGATCGCCATTTTCCACATCATCTTCGGTATTAATAAGAACAGCTTTATCGGCACCCATGGCTAGCGCGGTACGAAGCTGCTTTTCAGTGTCTTCATTGCCGACAGAAATGACTGTTACTTCTCCACCATTGGCATCACGCACTTGGATGGCTTCTTCAATCGCATATTCATCGTAAGGGTTGATGATGAATTCAGCACCATCCTCATTGATTTGGCCGCCAGAGAGTGTGATTTTTTCTTCAGTATCAAAGGTTCTTTTCATTAAAACATAAATGTTCATGGTCAGGGTTCCCTCCTAGAAATTCAAACATTTTTTCAGTTTGAAAGATTATGAAAATTTTTAGTAAAAAAATATATAGACTTCATTGACTCCGAGCGGTTGCTCAGCCCAGCGCCAAAAGAAGTTTATTCACCTTTAAAATTTGGCTCCCTTTTCTCAATAAAGGCCTGGATGCCTTCCTTCGCATCATTTGAATTGAATACCTCGCCAAACAGCTGTGCTTCTCGTTTCGTTCCCTCGTAGAACTCTTTTGTTTTTGCATAGTTTAATAGTTCAATAGCTGCTTTAATGGCAACTGGACTCTTCTTGGCAACTTTATTTGCAAGCTTTAAGGCCTGTTCATACACTTCAGCTTCCGGATACGCATGGTTAGCCAACCCAAAATTAACCGCTTCCAATCCTGTGATCGGCTCAGAAGTGAACATCATTTCTGCTGCTCTTGCTACACCAACATATTTTGGCAGGCGCTGTGTACCGGCAAACCCAGGGATTAATCCAAGCTGCAATTCAGGCAGCCCAAGTTTCGCTGTTTCACTTACAAGGCGGATATGACAAGCCATCGCCAGTTCCAGGCCGCCTCCTAGGGCCGCGCCGTGAATGGCAGCAATGATTGGCTTCGGAAACGTCTCCATCCGATTAAATAAATCTTGTCCAAATGTCCCCAGCTTAGAAAAATCATCTGAAGAGCCAACCGTGGTAAATTCTTTAATATCGGCACCCGCCGAGAAAAAGCGTCCTTCTCCATGAATCACAATTACTTTTAGTTCACGGTTAGGTTCAATTTCATCAAGCAGGGCAGCTAACTCTCGCAACAAACCATTGGAGAGAGCATTTGCCGGCGGACGCTGAAGCGTAATCACAGCAATACTTCCCTCACTTGACCATTTTAAATATTCCATACAATCCCTCCTGTCCCTTTATTGCAATTAGTTCCCCAGGCCATTAATCAAAAGACTATGGACTTTGGGTGCCAACGCTACTAAATTAAACTTTTGTTCACTCATTACCCAAGAAGTAACAATTTCATCAATAGTCCCAAAAATCATTTGTCTTGTTAAGCGAACATCGAGATCGGCTGCAAACTCCCCATTTTCCTTGCCTTCCATGATAATGATGTCAATCAACTGTAAATACCCTTTAAGGACATCGTTGATTTTTAAACGTAATTCCTTGTTGGACTGGCGCAATTCCAGCTGTGTCACAATTGCCATGTGGATATCCTCTGCGAGGAGTTGGAAGTGAGTTTCAATCATCATTAATAACTTCTCTGCCGCCGTCTGTTTTCCTGCTGTTTTTTCCTCTATATTTTCAACAAATTGTCCCATTTTTTCTTCAAAGAGGGAGATAAGGATGTCTTCTTTATTTTTAAAATAAAGATAAATGGTCCCATCAGCTACTCCCGCCTGTTTCGCGATTTTTGAAACCTGAGCGGCATGGTAACCATTTTCAGCGATAACAACTACCGCTGCATCGATAATTTGCATGTATTTGGGTCTTAACTTTTTCACTACAATCCCTCATTTGAAGAAAATTTGATATAATTCAATCATAAAAAAAGAAAAATATGAATGAATAATCATTCATATTTTTATAATAATTTTTATATGTACTTCTGTCAAGAAATACTTCTTCATCAAATTTTCACATTTAGATAGGACAAGTCTCTAGTATCAAAAAAAAATAATGGCATATTCTAAGCTGCTAAGCGTGTTTTTTACTTTCATCCTCTAATTTTTGCAGTTCTTCATCCACCAGCATTCGTCTTAAAATTTTTCCTACAGCTGTTTTCGGTAATTCGCTTCTGAATTCATACTTTCTTGGTACCTTATAGGCTGCCAGATATTTTCTGGCGTATTTGTTCATTTCTTCAGCAGTAACAGCTGACCCCTCTTTTAATACAATATATGCTTTAACAGTTTCACCACGATATGGGTCAGGAATTCCGGCAGCGACTGCTTCGACCACATCGGGATGTTCGTATAATACTTCTTCTATCTCTCTAGGGTAGATATTATACCCACCGGCAATAATCATATCCTTCTTACGATCCACGACATAAAAATAACCATTTTCATCCATGTAACCAAGGTCACCGGTATAAAGCCAGCCATCTTTTAAGACCTCATCTGTCGCTTCAGGACGATTCCAGTACCCCTTCATAATTTGCGGGCCTTTAATAATAATTTCACCGATTTCTTTTAACGGCATTTCTGCCCCTGTTTCCGGTGACACCACTTTGGCTTCTGTGTCAGGATACGGCACACCAATACTTCCTTTTACCCGTTCTCCCCATAAGAAGTTGGAATGTGTTACCGGAGATGCCTCTGATAATCCATAGCCTTCAACAAGTTTACCGCCTGTAATCGCTTCAAATTTCTCCTGAACTTCAAGCGGGAGTGGCGCAGAACCACTTATGCAGGCATTAATCGACGATAAATCATACTTTTTCAAGTCCGGATGGTTTAACAAGCCGATAAAGATTGTCGGTGCACCTGGGAATAAGGTTGGCCGCTGTTTTTGAATCGTCTTTAATGTATCAATCGCATCAAATTTTGGCATTAACACCAATTTAGCAGCCATTTTGACAGACAGTATCATGACCGTTGTCAGGCCGAACACATGGAAAAATGGCAGGATGCCCATAACGACTTCCTCACCTGGTTTGCATTTATAGACCCAGGCGTTGTTCATTTCTGTATTGGCAATAATATTTTTTTGGGTTAACATAACGCCTTTTGGCATTCCAGTTGTTCCGCCTGTGTATTGAAGCAGACAAATGTCTTCCTCTAGGTTATATTCATACTCCGTAAGATTTTTCTGTTTTTGTTTTAAGATTTCTGTAAGCAAATGTGTATGGCCCTCATGCTTTACTTTAACGACAAGTCCATATTGTTTTTTCTGGATGTAAGGATAAACGAGGTTTTTCGGAAACGGTAAGTAGTCTTTGATGCAGGTAACGATGATGTGTTTTAATTCTGTTTGTGGCATAACTTTCGAAACTCGAGGGTAAAGGATATCCAAAGTGATAATTACTTTTGCACCAGAATCCTTCATTTGGTGTTCAAGTTCTCTTTCGGTATACAATGGATTGGTCTCCACAACAATTCCGCCAGCCAGTAATGTACCAAAAAAAGCGATTACATTTTGTGGGCTATTTGGCAGCAGGATGGCGACCCGGTCTCCCTTTTTAATCCCCAAGGTTCCCTGAAGATAACAGGCAAAGCTTAATGAATCGTCATATAGTTGTTTAAAGGTCATTTCTTTCCCCATAAAATGGAGGGAAACTTTGTTAGGATAATTCTTAGCTGTTTTTTCCAAATATTTCTGTACTGGTTCTGAGGAGTAGTCAAGTGTGGCTGGAATTTCTTCAGGATAATGTTTTAACCACGATTTTAACTCCGACATGTTGAGCCCCCTTTATTCAATTTTTTTAAAATTCTAACATCCAAACCAATTATAGTACAGATTTTGACAATTAACAATGAGATTTCCTAGTTTTTGTATGATTTACTACCTTTTGTCTATTACCTTATAAATTTGTGTAGTATATCTAGTTTATTAACTGTGATTAGATTACATGACTGTTATGATTCATTATTTCAGCCAAATAAATGGGACAAGTTTTTTTCACTATAAAAACCTACTGAGACGAATCGGTGGTCAAATTGTCGAGAAAGGGTATTTGGGAGGTCTCATGACGCGTCTGCCTGGATAATTTGCTCAAACACGTCATGAAAGTCAGTCTCATGACGCGTCTGCTTGATTATTTTCTCAAATAGGTCATGAAAGTCAGCCCCATGACGCGTTTGTCTGGAATTGATCCTCAAACACGTCATAAAAGTCAGCCTCATGAAGCATTTGCCTGGATTATTTTCTCAAACACGTCATGAAAGTCTGTCTCATGACGCGTCTGCCTGGATTATTTGCTCAAACACGTCATGAAAGTCTGTCTCATGACGCATTTGCTTGATTATTTTCTCAAATACGTCATGAAAGTCAGCCCCATGACGCGTTTGTCTGGAATTGATCCTCAAACACGTCATGAAAGTCTGTCTCATGACGCGTCTGCTTGGATTATTTTCTCAAACACGTCATGAAAGTCAGCCTCATGACACATTTGCCTGGATAATTTTCTCAAACACGTCATGAAAGTCTGTCTCATGACGCGTCTGCCTGGATTATTTGCTCAGACACGTCATGAAAGTCAGCCTCATGACGCATTTGCCTGGATTATTTGCTCAAACACGTCATGAAAGTCAGCCTCATGACGCATTTGCCTGTATTACTTTGTCAAACACGTCATGAAAGTCAGTCTCATGACGCGTCTGCCTGGATTATTTGCTCGAACACGTCATGAAAGTCAGCCTCATGACGCGTCTGCCTGGATTATTTGCTCAAACACGTCATGAAAGTCTGTCTCATGACGCGTCTGCCTGGATAATTTGCTCAAACACGTCATGAAAGTCAGTCTCATGACGCATTTGCCTGTATAATTTGCTCAAACACGTCATGAAAGTCAGCCTCATGACGCATCTGCCTGTATAATTTGCTCAAACACGTCATGAAAGTCTGTCTCATGACGCGTCTGTCTGCATTACTTTGTCAAACACGTCATGAAAGTCGATCTCATGACGTGTTTAATTGGATTTTTTCCTCAGACACGTCATGAAAGTCCGCTCATGACGCGTTTGCCTGGATTTTGCAAAATAAACACGGTGAATTGAAAAAAATAATGGCTGTCGAAAGTTTCTCGACAGCCAGTGGTGTTTAAAAAAATTTAAGTAAAGAATACCAAATAAATGATGCCGACCAAAATAAACAGGCCGCATAAACCAAATAGTACTTTTGCCAATGTTTCCACTTACTTTTCTCCCCTTATGAAATTCCTGCGCCAATTACATAGGATAGCCCAACGGAGATAATCATTGAAATCAAACCAACCGCACGATTATCATTTTGAATTTCTTCATCGATTCTAAATTTTGGCGTTAAAAATTCAAAGATAAAATAGCCAGCCAATAATAGCAAGAAACCATATACTCCCCAGCCCATCATGGAAAGAAGTGTATCGTGGTCCTCAATGGAATAACGAAATATATTGGCAACCCCGAATATCTTCCCGCCCGTTGCCATCGCCACTGCCACGTTACCTTTCTTAATTTCTTCCCAATTTTTATATTTGGTGACAATTTCGAAAATCGCCAAAAAAACAACCAAACATAATATGACGACACTATAATAAGCTGCAATTTGAATATATTCATTTTCCCAAAATTGATCCATGCCTAATCTCCCCACAAAGCCCATTTATTTAAATTCGACTACGGTGACACCCGAGCCGCCTTCTCCAGCTTCTCCAAAGCGAATTTTCTTTACAGATCGATGGTTTCGTAAATATTCCTGAACCCCTTGCCGCAGTGCCCCTGTTCCCTTACCGTGAATGATTGATACACGCGGATAATTGGCAAGCAGGGCATCGTCGATATATTTTTCTACCCTTAACAAGGCATTTTCGTACCGCTCTCCGCGCAGGTCAAGCTCCAGTTTCACATTGGAGTCCCTGCCCTTTACAATCGCCATCGGTTTTGTTTCTACCTGTTTTGGTGAATCGATATATTCCAAATCCTTTTCTTTTACCTTCATCTTTAGGATTCCTATTTGAACCTGCCATTCATTATCAGAGACTTTTTCCAACAAGGTGCCATTGGAATTGAAGGTCAGCACCTTTACTTCATCCCCCGGCGTATACTGATGCTTTTTGGATTTTTTATTTATTCGTTGTTCGGATTTTTTCACTTCCGGTGCGGCGGCTTCCAAACGCCGTTTTGCTTCAATTAATTCATGCTCTTTGATATCTGCATGCTTTTCCGTCCGCATTTTCCGGAGGTCACGAATAACAGTCTCGGCTTCTTTCTTGGCCTCATCGACAATCTCTTCCGCTTTTTCCGCCGCTTTTTCAAGCATGGTATCCTTCTTATCGTAGAACTCCATCATTTGCTTTTGCAAATCTTTATGCAGTTTCTCGGCTTGCTTTAAATAATCCCTAGCCTCTTGCTGCTCAATCTCCGCCTGACGCTTGCTTTCCTCAAGCGAGGCAATCATTTTATCGATTTGATTACTATCCTCACTGACATGGGAGCGGGCCGACTCAATGACCCGTTCATTTAAGCCGAGCCGTTTGGAGATTTCAAAGGCGTTACTCCGCCCCGGTACCCCCAGCAGGAGTTTATAGGTAGGGCTTAATGTTTCCACATCAAATTCAACACTGGCATTTAGCACACCCTCACGGTTATAGCCATAGGCCTTTAACTCCGGATAATGGGTGGTTGCCACCACCCGCGCTCCCCGCCGGTGAACTTCGTCCAGTATCGAAATCGCCAAAGCCGCCCCCTCCTGCGGATCAGTACCGGCACCAAGCTCATCAAATAATACAAGGCTATTAAAATCAACACTATTTAAGATGTCAACGATGTTAACCATATGGGATGAAAACGTACTTAGACTCTGCTCGATTGACTGTTCATCACCAATATCGGCGTATACCGCATCAAATACAGCCAGTTCAGAACCGTCCAGAGCCGGGACTTGCAGTCCAGCCTGAGCCATAAGCGTACATAAACCAAGCGTTTTTAATGTGACTGTCTTTCCCCCGGTGTTTGGTCCGGTAATAACAATCGTTGTATATTCCTTACCGAGCATAATATCATTCGCTACGACTTCATCAATCGGGATTAGCGGATGTCTTGCTTTATATAGGCTAATTCTTCCTTCATTGTTCATCGTCGGCATGGATGCCTTTATTTTTTTGCCGTAGCGAGCCTTGGCAAAAATAAAATCCAAATTTGCCATCACTTCCACGATTACTTGCAGCTCATTTGAGTGTTCCGCCACATTTGCAGATAACTCGCTCAGAATTCGTTCAATTTCAAGCTGTTCTTTTACACGGATATCCTGAAGCTGGTTGTTTAACTGGACTATGACCTGAGGTTCTATGAATAAGGTTTGACCCGAAGAACTTTGATCATGAATGATCCCGCCGTAATGCCCGCGGTATTCCTGTTTAACAGGAATGACAAAACGGTCATTGCGGATGGTAATAATCGCATCTGACAGCATTTTCTGTGCGCTGGATGAACGGATCATACTTTCCAATTTTTCACGGACCCTTGCTTCATTCGAACGAAGCTGATGCCGTAATGAGCGCAGCAATTCGCTGGCCCCGTCCAATACTTCTCCGCTTTCATCAATGGCTTGTTTAATTGTCTGTTCCAAATTTGTTAGCGGAATAATTTGCCCGACCTGTTCCTCGAGGATTGGAATCTCCGTTCGCTCTTCAGCAATTTCCTCAATAAACCGTTTCATTCGGCGGCTTGTCTGGATGGTACTCGCTGTCTGTACTAGCTCATGCGGGCTTAACACACTTCCTATTACCGAACGTTTGATATGGCCGCGAATATCATGAATCCCTGATAACGGTGCATGGCCTTTTATGCGCAGGACCGTTGCCGCCTCGTCAGTCTCGGCTTGAAGCCTGACAACTTCTTCAAAATCCGTTGAGGGAACTAGATCTTTTATCTTTTGCTTACCAAGCGAAGAGGCAGCATGGTCCAATAGCTGGTCTCTGACCTTGGTAAATTCTAATACTTTTAAAACTCGTTCTTTCATGAGGGCGAGCCTCCTTTTATTATCGATTATGCAAAAAATGGAGCAGGTCATTTTTATCAAGAGCGTTCAACACGGTTGATTTTTTAATCCAGCCCTTTTTCGCTGATGATACACCGATTTCCATATGCTTTAATGTTTCCATTCGATGTGCATCCGTATTAATCATAATTTTTACACCGGCTTCTTGCGCTTTTTTCAGGTATTCCGCAGCTAAATCAAGCCGGTTTGGATTAGCATTTAGTTCTAATGCTGTATTTGTTTCCTTCGCAAGTGAAATCAGTGAATCGATATCAACCGGATAGCCCTCACGGCGGCCAATTTTCCGGCCGGTCGGATGAGCAATTAAATCAACATGGGGATTCATTAACGCATTTTTGAGCCGATCCATAATTTTTTCTACAGGCTGTGAAAAAGCAGAGTGGATGGAGGCAATAACAAAATCCATTTGTGCCAGCAGGTCATCCTCGAAGTCCAGGCTGCCATCCGGTAAAATATCCATTTCGATTCCGGATAAAATCAAAATATCATCATATTTTTCATTTAATTTTTTAATTTCTTCCCTTTGTTTTAATAGCCTCTCAGTGTTCAATCCATTCGCAACCTTTAAATACTGCGAATGGTCGGTGATCGCCATGTATTGGTACCCTTTGGCGCGGCACGCTTCCACCATTTCCTGAAGTGAATGAGCGCCATCACTCCAGGTTGTATGCATATGGAGATCGCCCTTAATGTCTGTCAGTTCAATTAATTCTTCTGAAGCAGAGAATATATCGACCTCTTTGCCATCCTCTCTGACCTCTGGCGGGATGAATGGGAGATCAAAATACGTGTAAAATTCTTCTTCGGAAGTAAAGGTAAGAATTTCTCCCGTCTCCGTGTTTTCGACCCCGTACTCGCTAATTTTTTCGCCGCGTTCCTTGGCCAGTTGCCTCATTCGGACATTATGGTCTTTTGAGCCTGTAAAATGATGAAGGGTCGTGATAAACTCCTCTGGCTTCACCATCCGAAAATCAACGGATACATCAAAATCCAAATCGAGTGTGATCGACACCTTTGTCTCACCAGCGCCTATCACTTCTTTAATGCCTTCTATTTTTAATAGCTGCTCACGAACAGCATGAGGCTCAGTAGTGGCGATAATAAAATCAAGATCCTTAATTGTTTCTCTCATTCTTCTTAGACTGCCTGCCCGCGAAAAACGCTGCACGCCCGGCATGCCAGACAGAATGGCTTCCATTTGTTCAGCGATTGGCAGCATATAGGCAATTGGCAGCCGTTCCGGTCTAGTCCCGACATTGGCAATCGCAGCCAGAATCTTTTCTTCTGTTTTTTTGCCAAATCCGGCAAGCGCCTGGACCTTTCCTTCCTGGCAGGCTTCTTTTAAAGTCACAACATCCGTAATCCCTAGTTCTTGATAAAGCTTGGCAATTTTTTTGCCGCCAAGACCTGGCAGCTGCAATAACGGGATTAATCCAGCAGGAACCTCCTGCTTTAGTTCCTTTAAGACGGATGAGGTACCCTCTTTTATGTATTCATCAATGACTGCTGCGGTTCCTTTGCCAATTCCTGAAATCGTGGTAAAGTCCTCTATTTCAGGCAGTGTTCGTTCGTCTGTTTCAAGCGCAGATGCAGCCTTGCGGAATGCTGAAACCTTAAACGGATTTTCACCCTTTAATTCCATATAAATGGCGATCGTTTCCAATAAACGAATGATCTCTTTTTTATTCATTTCCATACAATCAACCTGCCCTCTTTGGTTAGCATCTTTAGTTTACCCCAGTTACTGGCATTAACAGAAAAACTTCTCTGCCCGAGAGAAGTTTACGCAGGATTATTGAATCCACCAATCATGAATTTGCTGCGAAAGAATGGGCGTATATTTCACCATTGTATTGGCGATAAAAGACTCATCCAGTGCAGTTTGAAAAAGTTCTATTGGAATTAAGGCGGCGATGTATATTACAATAAAAATAATGAAATAAACCTCTAAGAAGCCTAAAAGACCGCCTGCCCAAAAGTTTAGCTGCTTTAGCACCGGCAAATGGGCGATAAAGTCAAACATGGAGCCGATGATTTGCAGCAAAACTTTAGCGGCAAAAAAGATAATCACAAAGGCAATTGCCCGATAAAAAGCCATTTCCATATTACTTGAATCTGTTAAAACCTTTAAAATGGTACCTTCCCCAAAGTTGGGATAAGGAATCCAAAGTGTTAATTTAGGCGCCAAATCGTCATAGTACATATAGGCTACAATATATGCAATAATAAAACCTATTAAATGCACGAGCTGCAGGATAAAGCCTCTTTTAAGGCCCACAAAAAATCCGATAATCACAAATAATAAAATTGCCAAATCCAACATAATTGTTTATTCCTTTTCTTTTTGTAATTCTATCATCATTCGTTCTAAATCTTCTTTCATCTTAAGATAATCATTGACTGCGTTTACCGCCGTTAGCACAGCAAGTTTATTTACATCCAGCCCAGGATTCTTGGAATTGATTTCGCGCATTTTATCGTTGACTAACGACGCTACATGTCGAATATGACTGGGACTTTCAGTACCTAAAATAACATATGGTTGTCCGTAAATATCAACGGTTATCCTATTTTTTTGTGTGTTTGACAACGTAAATGCCCCTTTCAACGAATCCTACACTATATCATAACACGAAAATATTGAAGTCGAAAAGTTATAACAGTGAATATATTTAATAGAAATGTGGTGTTTTTTTGTGGGTAATGTCGTTTTAGTTTTGAATACCAATAAAATAATGGAAATGAAAGAGTACTACAGGGGGAGTTTGGCTGACAAAATGCCGCCCGGAAGTGTATTTGCAGCAAAAACGCCGTCCTGCACCATTACGGCCTATAAATCTGGCAAGGTATTGTTTCAGGGGAATGATTGCGAGAAAGAGGCAGGGAAATGGGGAGGGTTAGGCTCAGTCGCAGCTCCCGCCAAAAAAGGTGCGGCTTCGAGTAAAGCCGGAAACGGACTTCCAGCCGGTTTTAGCGAATGGTCTGTAATTGGTTCGGATGAAGTCGGTACCGGTGACTTTTTTGGTCCTATCACCGTTGTTGCTGCTTATGTCAGAAAAAAGGATATTCCTTGGTTAAAGGCAATTGGCGTCAGGGATTCAAAGGATTTAACCGATGAAAAAATTGTGGAAATAGCCAAAACCATTAAAAATGTTGTTCCCTTCAGTCTGATGACATTAAAGAACGAAAAATACAATCAAGTACAGCAGGGCGGAATGTCGCAGGGAAAAATGAAAGCTTTGCTTCATAATCAGGCAATTTTGAAGGTTTTGGAGAAAATTGCTCCCGAGAAGCCTGATGGTATTTTAATTGACCAGTTTGTTCAGGAGAGCACTTATTTTCAGCATCTTCGCGGCCAAAAGGCTGTTGCACGGGAAAATGTTTATTTTAGTACAAAGGCTGAAGGGATCCACTTGGCCGTTGCGGCTGCTAGTATTCTCGCCCGCTATGCTTTTATCCAATATATCGACCAAATGAGCGAGGCAGCCGGCTTTAAGATCCCAAAAGGAGCCGGAGCACAGGTGGACGAGGCGGCAGCCAAACTAATTATGAAAAAGGGCAGGAATGTGCTGCCATCGTTTGTGAAACTGCATTTTGCGAATACAGAAAAAGCGGTGGCACTGGTAAATAAAAAGAAAAAATGAGGAGGACTACGAGATGAGAAGACTTACAGATGAGGAAATCCAAAGTTCTTTGGCAGCACTGAGCAACTGGAAATTGGACGGCAAATTTATTATAAAAAAGTACCGTTTTAAAGAGTTTTTAAAAGGCATAGCCTTTGTAAACGAAATTGCTAACTTATCCGAGGAGAAGAACCATCACCCGTTTATATCCATTGACTACAAAATGGTAACCTTAAAGCTAACCTCTTGGAGTGCTGGAGGGTTGACTGATTTGATATCTTATTAACAAAGCTATATGATGCCATTTACGAGAAACATAAATAACGCAAAAAAAGAGTATCCTCAGTCAGTAACCGGGGATACTCTTCTTATTATCCTCTTAAAACTGCACCTGCTTGCTCTTTCAATGCCTCAAGCACGCGCTCATGAACCTTCGTTACCTCTTCATCTGTCAACGTACGCTCAGGGTCACTATATTTCAACGAGAAGGCAATCGACTTCTTGCCTGCCTCCATCTTGTCGCCTTCATACAAATCGAAGACAGCAGCCTCTTTCAACAGCGGCGCACCTGTCTTTGTAATAATTTCCCACAAAGTACCTGACACCGTTTCACTGTTTACCACGAGAGCAATGTCTCTTGTGATGGATGGATAACGCGGAATGGATTGATATTTCAAGGCATCACTTCCTGCAGCAAGGATAGCTTTTAGTGATAGCTCAAATACATAGGTATCCTTAAGGTCCAGGTTTTTTTGAACGCTCGGATGCAGCTGGCCAGCGAAGCCAATTCTTTTGCCATCCAACAGGATTTCTGCCGTCCGTCCTGGGTGCATGCCGTCAAACTGTGCTTGAACGTAAGTAATCCGCTCTGACAGGCCTAACTTTGCAAACACCCCTTCCAATACTCCTTTTAAGACGAAGAAGTCAACAGGCTTCTTCTCCCCTTGCCAGGAATGAGAGTGCCAAAGACCGGTAATAGCCGCTGCTATATGTTCTTTCTCCTCCGGAAGTACATCCTGACCATTTGCTAAAAAGACATTTCCTGTCTCATAAACAGCTAGACTGTCATTTTGGCGGGCGCTATTGTACTTAAGAACCTCTAACAGCTGCGGCAGAATGCTTAATCTTAGGATACTGCGATCCTCACTCATTGGCATTGCGAGACGAATGCTTTCACGTTTTTCTAAAGCAAATTGTGCAGCCTTCTCTTCATTGGTTAAGGAATAGGTCACTGCTTGGTACAGGCCGGCACCTTCAAGATAGGCACGGACTACCCGGCGTTTCTTTTGGTACTCTGATAATTTCCCTGGAGTTGAAGAGCCGATTGGCAATGTTTTCGGAATGTTATCATAACCATACAGGCGGGCAACTTCCTCGATTAAATCCTCTTCAATTTTAATATCGCCGCGACGCGTTGGCGCTGTAACAGTAATGGTATCGTCCTCAACTAATGTCTCAAATTGCAGACGGGCAAAAATCTCTTCCACGTCGTTCATGCTTAACTCTGTTCCAAGGACTCGGTTAATTTTTTCAACCGTAACCGAAACTACCGCCGGTTCAATTGTTAGGGTATCAGCCTCTGCTGCACCTGCCAACACTTCACCGCCAGCGTACTTTGCCATTAGATAGGCGGCACGATCGCCGGCAGCACGGACGCGGTTCGGGTCCACCCCTTTTTCAAACCGCGCGCTTGCCTCACTGCGAAGGCCATGGTCTTTTGAAGCTTTTCTGACAGTTGCTCCAGTAAAATAAGCAGCTTCTAACAAGACAGTCGTTGTATCAGACGTTACCTCGGAATTGGCACCACCCATTACACCTGCGAGCGCAACTGGCACGGTTCCATTAGTAATGACAAGATGCTCAGATGTTAAAGTGCGCTCCACGTCATCAAGTGTTACGAATTTCTCGCCATCATTTGCACGGCGGACAAGGATTTCCTTTGAACCAAGGCGGTCATAATCAAACGCATGCAGCGGCTGGCCGTATTCCAAAAGAATGTAGTTCGTAATATCGACGACGTTATTGTGCGGACGAATTCCAGCCGACATAAGCCGGGTTTGCATCCATAACGGCGACGGGCCGATTTTTACGTTTTTAATCATTTTTGCGACATACAGCGGATTGTCTTCCTTAGCCTCAACAACCACTTTCACATAGTCATCTGCTTTTTCAGAAAGTGATTCAAGGCTTGTTTCTGGCAGCTTTACTTCACGTCCAAGAATCGCAGCCACTTCATAGGCAACACCAAGCATGCTTAAGCAATCTGAACGGTTTGGCGTCAGTCCAAGCTCGAGCACTTCATCGTCTCTGTTTAATAGCCCGAGTGCGTCTGATCCAACCTCGGCATCAGCGGGAAAAACAAAGATCCCTTCTGCATATTCCTTTGGAACAATTTTCCCTTCCATACCAAGCTCTTGCAGCGAGCAAATCATCCCGTTTGACTCTTCGCCGCGAAGCTTTGCCTTTTTAATTTTAAAATTCCCTGGAAGCACCGCTCCGACTTTGGCAACAGCAACCTTTTGTCCTTGTGCTACGTTAGGTGCACCGCAAATAATTTGTACAGGCTCCCCTTCACCAATATCAACTTGGCATCTGCTCAATTTATCAGCATTTGGATGCTGCTCACGTACTAGAACATGACCAACAACTACTCCCTTTATGCCTTCGTTAAGTACTTCTACTCCTTCTACCTCGATACCGCTTTTGGTTATTTTTTCAGCCAGTTCCGTTGCCGATACTCCTGTTAAATCGACATAATCCTGAAGCCATTTATATGAAACAAACATTTAACTCACCCTCCTATTCTTCCACCGCAAATTGTTTTAGGAACCGAACATCATTTGTATAGAAATGACGGATGTCGTCAACACCGTATTTCAACATCGCAATCCGCTCAGGTCCCATACCGAACGCAAATCCTGTGTATTTTTTAGAGTCATAGCCGGCCATCTCCAGTACGTTTGGATGAACCATGCCAGCACCTAAAATTTCAATCCAGCCAGTCTGCTTACAGACGTTACAGCCGTGGCCGCCGCACATTTTACAAGAGATATCCATCTCGACTGATGGCTCAGTGAATGGGAAGAAGCTTGGACGCAAACGGATTTCCCGGTCTTGACCGAACATTTTCTTTGCAAATACTTCTAAAGTTCCCTTCAGGTCACTCATGCGAATGTTCTCACCGACAACGAGGCCTTCAATTTGCATGAATTGATGAGAATGTGTCGCATCATCGTTATCACGGCGGTACACTTTACCAGGGCAAATGATTTTGATTGGCCCTTTGCCTTGATGTTTCTCCATTGTCCGCGCCTGAACTGGTGATGTATGGGTACGAAGCAAGATTTCTTCCGTAATGTAGAAGGAGTCCTGCATGTCGCGGGCCGGATGTCCTTTCGGCAGGTTCAATGCTTCAAAGTTATAATA
Source organism: Neobacillus sp. B24 (assembly GCF_055381825.1). Lineage (NCBI taxonomy): Bacteria > Bacillati > Bacillota > Bacilli > Caryophanales > Bacillaceae > Neobacillus > Neobacillus sp. B24. Next base: position 4,270,631 of record NZ_AP035777.1, read on the forward strand.
ATCCTGTTCTACCTCTGGTCCTTCGGCAATTTCATAGCCCATCCCAATAAATAAATCTTCAATCTCTTCAATAATCTGGGTTAACGGATGGTGGTTTCCTACACTCACAGGACGTCCTGGAAGCGTAACGTCAATGCTCTCGGATGCCAGTTTTTCTAAAACGGCTGCTTCTTCAAGTTCGTTTTGTTTCTCCTCAATTTTTTCAGCAATTGCTTCCCGCACCTCGTTGGCAAGTGCCCCAATAACCGGCCGTTCCTCGGCAGAAAGTTTGCCCATGCCGCGCAGTACCTCAGTAATCGGGCCTTTTTTGCCCAAATAAGCAACGCGGATGTCATTTAATTCCTTTAAGCTTGCAGACTGTTCCACTTTTTGTATCGCTTCTTGCTGCAATTCTTTTAAACGTTCTTGCATGGTGAATTCCTCCTTATTTTTTATGTAATTTTTAAAAAAAACAAAAAACCCCGCCCCCAAAAAGGGACGAGGTATTAGTCGCGGTACCACCCTTGTAAACACTGTATGTAACATAGCAATGTTCGCTTCATTGAGATAACGGCTTATCGGCCGGTGCATCTTTACATTTCCCTTTTACGAAATGGTCCCGATGCCGACTCAGGAGGTGAACTTCTCCTGTCCTGCCCATAAAAGTGCTTTCAGTCGCGGCACTTTCTCCCTATATGGTGTACAGACCGGATACTTTTCTCCGTCATTGTCTTTAATTTATCAACATTGTTGACTATTATATAATAAAAATTTCACTGTTTCAAATTTATTTTTTTAAATAATATAACAGAATCCCTGTTGCTACAGCAACATTTAACGATTCACTCTTCCCGTAAATTGGAATATAAAGATTAGCTGTCGTGTCAGCGAGTAAATCTTTGCTAATTCCGTTACCCTCATTTCCAACCATTAATGCAAAGGAACTTGTGGTGGAAATACTAGTATATGCTGTTGCCCCTTCAAGTGCTGTACCGTATATGGAAATATGTTTTTCTTTTAGCTTTGGTATCCAGTCTTGGAGATCACCGCGAATGATTGGCAGGTGAAAATGACTTCCCTGGGCCGACCGGAGCACTTTGCTGTTATAAATATCGACACTGCCACGGCCAACGATAACTCCATCGATTCCCGCCGCATCAGCGGTGCGAATCATTGTCCCAAGATTGCCAGGGTCCTGAACGGCATCAATTAACAGAAAGGTTTTTGCTTCCTCAAGCGAGGTATCATGGTTACTTTGCTGGCAGACAGCAAAAATCCCTTGCGGCGCTTCGGTATCCGATAAAGAATCGGAGATTTCTTCTGTCACCATAAAAATGGGTGTCTGCCCTGCATCCAAGCGGGGTGGCAGTCCTGTTTTTTCCGAAACGATAATTTCTGATACCTGCCCCTCTTGCTTGAGTGCTTCCTCGACCAAATGATAGCCCTCCACTAGAAATGTGCCGGAACGGTCGCGTTCTTTCTTCGTTAATAGTTTTTTCCATTGTTTGACTTGCGGATTTTGCAATGACTGTATGTATTTCAATTCATTTTCCCCTTCAAAAAAATACTCTGATTTTTACATTATAGCCCAATCAAAATACATAATAAAACCAAAATAAGAAATGATAATAAAGAAATTTAGGTAAAAAGGGAGTGTCCATGTATGAATTTAAATTTGCGAAATGCAGTTATACACAATGTGTCCAACAATACCCAGGATCAATTGGAAGATACGATCGTTGACGCGATTCAAAGCGGCGAGGAAAAAATGCTGCCTGGTTTGGGCGTATTATTTGAAATCATCTGGCAACATTCATCTGAAGAGGAAAAGAAAGAGATGCTCACCACACTTGAAAGTGGTTTAAAGCACTAAAAGAACAAATCCCCGGCACATTTGACTGCCAGGGGATTTTTTTCATTATTATTCAAACGTAATTTTATCAACCGTTTCACGATCTAATCGCTTAATTACTTCAACAATCAGTTTAACGGCATTTTCGTAGTCATCGCGGTGAAGCATGGCCGCGTGAGAATGGATGTAGCGGGTAGCAATTGTGATTGCCAATGCCGGAACTCCATTATGTGTCAGGTGAATCGAGCCTGCATCTGTACCACCGCCAGGGATGGATTCGAATTGATACGGAATGTTCATCTCATCAGCTACGTCGGTGACAAAGTCGCGCAACCCTTTATGAGCGACCATAGAAGCATCAAATACAACCACTTGCGGTCCCTTGCCCATTTTGCTCATTGCTTCTTTTTCAGAAATTCCCGGAGTGTCGCCGGCAATACCCACATCAACAGCAAAGCCGATATCAGGCTGGATTTTATAGGTAGCGGTCTTGGCGCCACGTAAGCCAACTTCTTCTTGAACGGCTCCAACGCCATAAACCTCGTTTGGATGGTCTACATCTTTTAATTGCTTCAAAACATCAATCGCAATTGCACAGCCGATTCGGTTATCCCATGCCTTTGCCAATAGCATTTTTTCATTGTTCATGACAGTAAACTCAAAATAAGGCACGACCATATCACCAGGGCGGACTCCCCACTCCTGCGCTTCCTCGCGGCTAGAAGCACCGATATCAATAAACATATCTTTAATTTCAACCGGCTTCTTGCGGGCTTCTGCAGACAGAACATGTGGCGGCTTAGAGCCAATCACACCTGTTACGTCGCCCTTTCTTGTTACGATCGTTACACGTTGGGCAAGCATAACCTGTCCCCACCAGCCACCAACTGTTTGGAAACGAAGGAAACCCTTATCATCAATTTGCGTGATCATGAAGCCGACTTCATCCAAGTGGCCGGCGACCATAATTTTCGGCCCGCCTTCTTTGCCCACTTTTTTGGCAATTAAGCTGCCTAGTCCATCTGAAGTAATTTCATCTGCAAATGGCGCTATGTATTTTTTCATGACTTCGCGCACTTCACGCTCGTTGCCCGGAATACCTTTGGCATCTGTTAATTCTTTAAGCATCGTTAGTGTTTCATCCATTTTTGCCATGAGTCTTTGACCCCCTTATTATGTATGTACAATTTTCATTATAACGAAAATTCAGGACAATGAACAAATTTAATAGTTGTTTTGTTGTCTCTGATAATTTACTTCGTTTTTTTGAAAATATGCTTGCTGTATTTCTTCAGTGGAGATACCCATTAAAGATGCCAAAGCCATATAGGAATTGAATAAGTCTACAAATTCCGCAAAGCCTTTGCCTTTTTGAAAAAGAGTAATTCTTTCATAGACTTTCAAAAACTGATCTGTTAAGCTGTCTGCTGATTCGTCTTTTTCCAGAGAAAATTCTCTCTTATCAAAACCGCAAACTATTCCAAGCGATAAGATAAAATGAATGCCGTCAACAAATTCCTCAAGAATCACGTTCTGCGGTGATGATGGCTTTACGCTCCAAAATTTGAAACAGCGAGTTTCATTGGCCAACTCTCCGACCTCAACCAATAACGCCAAAACCTTTCTTGTAAACAAATCCTCATTCTGAAGACCATGTTTTTCTTGGATATGGCTATCCAATGCTTTTTGCATTTGAAAAAGTTTTTTTAACTGCATCGTTCATTCCTCCCTTTGCAAAATTATAGCAGGATTTGAAACCTTTTACACTCTCGTTCGTAGATACAGGAAAATGGGTGTGGGAGGCATATCAATGGTCTGGATACTGCGCTTCATATTAGTGGCACTTATTGTTTTTGTATGTTACCGAGCTGTAAAATACTTGTTTCAACCAACGAGAAAGCTTGAGGCGGCAAGGAAGCATCAAGAGTTTTTCCTCAACGATCATAAAGATGTAAGGAAAAATTTCATGGTCACCTATAAAGGCGCTGTGTTTGCCGGCGAAAAATATATGGGAACTGCACACGACACATTTGATGTTGTATCGATTTCGCTTTGGCCGGAAAATACGGTTTCGTTAAAAGGGATGGTTCGGGAAGATTTTTGTTTTATCGTTCAAAAAATCAAAGAACATTATCCAAATGCAGAAATTAACTGGAGAAGTCCGGTAAAAGAATTTTTGCAAGAAAAATAGCCGCTTGGATTGAGCGGCTACTTTAATTGATAAACTAGCGCGATGAGTTCAATGAGTGCCAGAATCGGAAAGCCGATTTTGAATTGCCAATGCTTAGTTTTATGCCGGAAATACTGCATGCCGGCCGTCGCGCCGACAGCCCCTCCGAAAATCGCCACAAGCCATAACGTCTTTTCCCTAATCCGATATTGGTGCTTTTTTGCCCTGCTTTTATCGTTCCCCATCAGGATGAACCCAACAATATTCATCACTAAAAACACCGACAAATAAATCGTATTTGCATTCATAAATAAACTCCCCTATAGAAAAAGCCATCCTCATCACAGAGAATGGCTATTTATATGATTACTTATTTAATTGCGCTTTTGCTGCGTTTGCTAATTCAGTAAATGCTGCTGCATCGCTTACTGCAAGTTCAGCAAGCATTTTGCGGTTTACTTCGATGCCAGCAAGCTTTAAGCCATGCATTAAACGGCTGTAAGAAAGACCGTTGATGCGAGCTGCTGCGTTGATACGAGTAATCCAAAGTTTGCGGAAGTCGCGCTTTTTCTGACGACGGTCACGGAATGCATATTGTAATGATTTCATAACCTGTTGGTTAGCAACTTTATATAATGTATGTTTTGAACCGAAATAACCTTTAGCTAATTTAAGAACTTTTTTACGACGTTTGCGAGTAACTGTCCCGCCTTTTACACGTGGCATGTAATTTCCCTCCTAGTTTAAATCAATGCTTATCTTTTACTTCAGGTTTGTTAATAGTTGACGAATGCGTTTGAAATCGCCTTTTGAAACAAGAGAAGATTTGCGAAGCTTACGCTTTGCTTTTGTAGATTTGTTTGCAAATAAGTGGCTTGTATAAGCGTGGTCACGCTTTAATTGACCAGTTCCAGTTTTCTTAAAACGCTTAGCTGCGCCTCTGTGAGTTTTCATTTTTGGCATTGGGATGTCCTCCTTATTACTTTTCGTTTTTAGGTGCTAGAACCAGGAACATGCTCCGGCCATCCATTTTTGGATGGGATTCAATCGTTGCTACTTCCTTGCACTCTGCTGCAAAACGGTCCAATACTTTCTGACCAATTTCTTTATGGGTAATCGCCCGGCCCTTGAAACGGATGGAAGCTTTTACCTTATCGCCTTTTTCCAAGAACTTAATCGCATTGCGAAGCTTGGTATTAAAGTCGTGCTCATCAATCGTTGGACTGAGACGAACCTCTTTTGTGGTGATAATCTTTTGATTCTTTCGAGCTTCTTTTTCTTTCTTTTGATTCTCGAATTTAAATTTGCCGTAGTCCATAATCCGGGCTACCGGAGGCTTTGCGTTCGGTGCAACAAGCACTAAATCAAGATTCACTCTTCCGGCAATCTCCAGCGCTTCGTTTTTAGATTTAATTCCTAATTGTTCGCCGTTTTGATCAATCAAACGAACTTCACGAGCGCGAATCCCCTCATTTACCAACATGTCTTTGCTAATAATTAGCCACCTCCAAGGTTTAATCAAGAATACTGTAATCCGGGTTCCCCTGTTGAAACGGATTGGCAGTCCGAAACAATTAAAAAAGTGTGGATGAACACACCCACACTTTACGAAACATAGTTAAAAAACTAAATAGTCCACGTAAACCTGCCAACTGCCAAATGCGTCAAATCAGGTGAGAAGCGGGTGCTTCTTCTTTTCCCAGTAACTAGTATTCAATTTTATACCTTAGTAACTATATCATAAGCAAAAGCCAAATGTCAAATGGACTTCTTTTATGACAACGAAATTTATTTTAGCAGGAAACCAAAAATTATTCAACATTTTTTTGATATTAATGTAATAGGAAAAAGTTAACAAAGTATTCATTTCTGGTTTGTTTCTGCCTTGGTATTTTTTGTTAGGATAAGTTTGGAGTCTTTAAATGAAAGAAAGGACGTGGCATATGCCTTATAAACCTCGAAGTGAATCAGAGGAATTCATTATTTTGAAATTGTTAAACACCCGAATGATTTTGTCGGAGCCTGACAGGCAGCATTACTTTGCGCTTAAAAAGGGCTTTGAAGGAGAACTATCTTTTGATCAGTTGACTGAAAACCTCGAATGCGAATGCTATATTTTGAATGATTTATTGTTAAAAGTAAATAATAAAACGTTTCAAATAGATACACTGATTATTTTTGCTAAAAAGATTGTTTTTTTCGAAGTGAAAAATTATGAAGGCGATTATTACTACGAGATAGAGCCGGAATCGGAAAGACTTTATAAGCTTCCCAAGACTGAATATGATAATCCGCTCATTCAGTTAAATCGAAGTGATTCTTTGCTCCGTCAATTGTTCCAGGGTCTCGGGGCCAATTTACCGATTGAGGCCAAAGTCGTTTTTATTAACCCTAAATTCACCCTATATCAAGCACCTCTCGACAAGCCGTTTATTTTTCCAACACAGGTATCCAGCCATTTGGAAAAATTGAATAATTCTTCGCTAAAACTAAATGTTTACCACAAGAAACTTGCTGACAAACTCATTTCTCTTCATATTACAAAATCACCCTTTACACAATTGCCTCCTTATAGGTATGACCAGCTAAAGAAAGGAATGACCTGCGGACTTTGCAACTCGTTTTCGATTTCGGTTGAGGGGAAGAAGTGTGTCTGCAAGGATTGCGGGCATGAAGAGTGGGTGACGGATGCTGTTCTGAGGAATGTGCGTGAGATTAGGCTTCTTTTTCCGGTGTTCAAAATTACAACTAATTTAGTTCATGAATGGTGTGGGGAGGCAATCTCCCAAAAGAGAATCAGAAGAATTTTGAATAAGCACTTTAAGACAATTGGTGTTAGCTCTAATACTTTTTACGAATAGACATATACTTATGCTATCTTCGGACATTTTCACTTCTTCAACTGGCAGTTTTGTCCGAACTTAACTCAACTTCGGACATTTCCACCTCTTTCACTGGCAGTTTTGTCCGAACTTAACCCAACTTCGGACATTTCCACCTCTTTCACTGGCAGTTTTGTCCGAACTTAACCCAACTTCGGACATTTCCACCTCTTTCACTGGCAGTTTTGTCCGAACTTAACCCAACTTCGGACATTTCCACCTCTTTCACTGGCAGTTTTGTCCGAACTTAACCCAACTTCGGACATTTCCACCTCTTTCACTGGCAGTTTTGTCCGAACTTAACCCAACTTCGGACATTTCCACCTCTTTCACTGGCAGTTTTGTCCGAACTTAACCCAACTTCGGACATTTCCACCTCTTTCACTGGCAGTTTTGTCCGAACTTAACCCAACTTCGGACATTTCCCCCTCTTTCACCGGCAGTTTTGTCCGAACTTAACCCAACTTCGGACATTTCCCCCTCTTTCACCGGCAGTTTTGTCCGAAGGAAACTTGATTTATTTCAAAAACAAAAAAGGGAGATCACTCTCTCCCTTTTCAACATCACTCACTTCTGCACTTCCGCCTTCAAAGCAGATAAAAACTCATCAAACGGTCTAGTTTCAGATTTTTGCTCGCCATATTTGCGTACATTAACGGCGTTTTCTTCGACTTCTTTATCGCCAACAACCAGCATATAAGGGATCTTCTGCATTTGGGCTTCGCGGATTTTATAGCCGATTTTTTCATCACGGCCATCGAGTTCAACACGGATACCTGCAGCCTTCAACTGCTCTTGAACCTTGCGGGCGTAATCGTAATGCGCATCCGGCGATACAGGAATCACTTGAACCTGTACCGGTGCCAGCCAAGTTGGGAATGCTCCCTTATATTCCTCAATCAGATATGCAACAAAGCGTTCCATTGTGGAAACGACGCCACGGTGGATAACCACTGGACGGTGTTGCTTCCCGTCTTCACCGACATATGTCAAATCAAAACGCTCAGGCAGCAAGAAATCCAACTGAACAGTTGACAGGGTTTCATCCTTACCTAATGCAGTTCTAACTTGAACATCCAGTTTAGGACCGTAGAAGGCAGCTTCTCCCTCGGCTTCAAAATATTCGAGACCAAGATCGTCCATCGCTTCTTTTAACATACTTTGTGCTTTTTCCCACATCGCATCATCATCGAAGTACTTTTCCTTATCCTGAGGATCACGATAAGACAAACGGAAAGAATAATCCTTAATTTCGAAGTCTTTATATACCTCAAGGATTAATTGGACAACCCGTTGGAATTCTTCTTTAATTTGATCCGGGCGGACAAAGATATGGGCATCATTCAATGTCATCCCGCGGACACGCTGCAGACCGGATAAGGCACCGGACATTTCATAACGGTGCATCGTTCCAAGCTCACCAATCCGAATTGGCAGTTCGCGGTAGCTGTGCATCGCATTTTTGTAGACCATCATATGATGCGGGCAGTTCATTGGACGAAGCACCAATTGCTCATTGTCCATGTCCATGACCGGGAACATATCTTCATGGTAATGGTCCCAGTGACCGGAAGTCTTGTACAGTTCAACATTGGCCATGATAGGTGTATATACATGGTCGTAGCCGAGGCTGACTTCCTTATCAACGATATAGCGCTCAACAATACGGCGGATTGTCGCACCTTTTGGCAGCCAAAGCGGCAGCCCCTGGCCAACTTTTTGTGAAGTTGTAAACAGGTTCAACTCTTTGCCAAGCTTGCGGTGATCGCGTTCTTTGGCTTCTTCAAGCAAGCGAAGATACTCAGCCAAATCATCCTTTTTGAAAAAGGCAGTTCCGTAGACACGTTGCAGCATCTTATTGTCGCTGTCGCCGCGCCAATAGGCTCCCGCAATGCTTAACAGCTTGAACTCTTTAATTTTCCCAGTTGACGGAACATGAATACCGCGGCAAAGGTCGAAAAATTCTCCCTGCTCATAGATAGTCACTTGCTCGTCATCTGGAATCGCTTCAATCAATTCAAGCTTGTAATCGTCGCCAATTTCCTTGAAAAGCTGAACGGCCTCGGAACGGCTAACCTCTTTGCGGACAACCTCAAGGTTTTCACTCACGATTTTCGCCATTTCTTTTTCAATTTTTGGCAGGTCCTCAGGTGTTAATGATTCCTCAAGGTCCATATCATAGTAAAATCCGCCTTCAATAACTGGACCGACACCAAGCTTTGCGCCTGGATACAGTCTTTTGACTGCTTGGGCCATGAGGTGGGCTGTGCTGTGGCGTAATACCTCAAGGGCATCTGCCGAATCGGGTGTTACGATTTCTATAGAACCGTCTTCCTGCAAAGCACGGCGAAGGTCAACCAATTGGCCGTTAAATTTACCGGCAATTGCCTTTTTCTTTAAGCCCGGGCTGATCGAAGCAGCAATATCTTCTGTTGTCGTTCCCCGCGGAAACTCCTTTACTGCTCCGTCTGGAAACGCAATTTTTACAACGTCTGACATAACAAATCCTCCATTTCCGCGTTACTTAACGCTTATTTTTAAAAATAAAAAAACCCGTCCCTAAGGAAAGGGACGAGTTTGATAACACGTGGTTCCACCCAATTTTTCATTTTCAGGATAACCCAAAAATGACTTTAGTTCAGGTAACGGCTGCAGCCGTCAACAATTACTAATCTCTGATGTCAGAGTGTTCACTGTTGAAGTTTAAAGGTGGTAAGTACTTCTTTCGAATTAGGAGGCTTTCAGCCAGGACCTCCCTCTCTAAGAACCGTAAAAAAATACTCTTGTCCTTATCATTACTTTTGATGTGAATTAAACTATGTACAGTATTATAATGATAAAATTTTGAAAAAGCAACTTGATTAACCTAATAATAATGACATTTTGTATTTTTTATCCGGAGTTTTCCGCAGAAATGCTGCTGTCCTTCCACGGTTTTAGCCCACGAAGTCCATCATATGCCCGAACGACCACTCTTTCTTCAAAAATATTCTTGATGGTTCTAACCAGCGGGGTATCCTCGTCTTTTGCATAAAGAAAGATCGTGGTAGGCGCCAGCGATAGTAACGGTGCAATCGAGGCAGAATCCACATAGACAGGGTGATTGACAAGCAATCTTCGGTCTATCATTCTTGTTAACTCACTTCGCTTGATTTCTTCCAAATTTGCATTGAAAAAGGTAATTTCCTCATCAAACAATAAATGGAGTGTTTCCATCTTTGGCTCCCGATTCGACAAAAAGTCCCGCAGCATCTGGACAAACATTTGGTACTCCTGCTCCATTTTATATTCGTCAATTGAAATTTCCACATAGCTTTCCAGCAGTTCCAGATAGGAACGCAGGCGGAATTTCGCAAATGAATCAAAGGAGAAAGAAACGTTTTCCTGGAGCACGTGATCAATAGCTTCTTTAATTTTCGGCTCTTCATCGGTATCTTTTAAGAAATTGCTCAGATCATCTCTTTGACCATCCAAAATTGAATGAAGAATCTCTAAAATCTGCTGTTTTTCCTCAAAATCCTCGTAATAAAACTGATTCTGCAAAATATCGTGAAACCAATCATCACGTTTTATTTTAGTAACAAATTCATAAAACGCCTCTTTAAATTGCCGTAGGAAATCGTCCGATATCGAGCCATTTAAAATTTTCACTATATGTCTATCTTCAAATAGAAGAATATTTTCATTATCTGGAGAATGCACCAAACATTTTAGAAAATGCTGATAAAACCTGTTTGCATCCAGCTTGCTTTGGAAGATGATTTCTGCCAACCAAATCCCCCCTTTAACCAAATCTCTGTTTTAATATATATGGGGAACTTGGCCAAAATAGAAGTTTGCTTGGAGATGCTTTTATTATTTCTATAAAAAAATAAGGGCTGCGTAGCAGCCCTTATTCCATCACAAAAATATTTAACGCCTGTTCGGTCCAACCACATGCACAGGTTCGCTTAGCGATCGGATTCGTTCCATGATGCGCATGGCTTTCATTTTCTCCTCTTCACCGCGCTGGCTGTAGGTCAAATGATGCTCCAGCCCTTGAAAATCAAAATTGGAGGTGAAAAATGTCGGGAGGTTTTCAAGCATCCGGAACTGTAATAGTGGTCCCAAAACCTCATCCCTTGTCCAGCTCGAAACGGCTTCAGCGCCGATATCGTCAAGCATTAAGATCGGTTCTTTTTTTAACGCCTCAATTTTTTCATTTAAACTGGAGTCCGCAATGGAACTCTTCAATTCTCTAAATAGCTCCGGAACATACACAATCATCGAGGAAATCTGTTTTTTTGCCAACTCATTGGCAATAGCACCTAGTATATAAGACTTTCCTACTCCAAATTTACCATAGAGGTAAAGTCCCTTAGCTTTTTTCCCGCTTTCATAATTCATTAGAAATGTGGCTGCCTTATCGCCTGCATCTAGTCTGCCGGGATCTCCTTCAAAGTCTTCAAACGTAGCACTTAAAATATCCTTTGGAACATAAAGACTTTTAATCAGCTTTTCATTTTTCGCTTTTTCATCAGCCATCGTTTTTCTTGGACAGCGCTTATAGACGACATCAATGGAATTACGATTAATGATAAGGTCAGGATGGTACCCTTTCATAAAATTAATGCAGCCTTCAAGACTTTCACATTTGTTGCATTCTTTGCTTTGGTTTGTATACTCAAACAGCTTGCTCATGCTTTTATCAATCATGGCCTGGTTAATCTCATTTTTGTGCTGAGCCAAAAACGCTTTAACACCCGGGTTCTCAAGAACCTGCTGGCGTTCCTGTTCATAGCGCTTCTGGAAGTTTTCGTTTGACGCCAGTCTCTTTAATGTTTGATTAATTTTTTCCAACCTTTGTCACCCCCTTATTTACGAAACGCTTTTAGTTTTTCTTCCATTGCCCGTTTCTTAGCTTCTATATCACCCTCGTTTGACACTGTTTCAGCTTTTCCGGCTTCTTCAGGGCCATCTTCAAACCAATCAGGGATTAACTCTTTGCGAATCGGCTTTTTCTTGGCTGTATTTGCGGCCTTCTTATTTTTAGATTCCTTAAAATCATTCCGAGCGTAATCGATTGCCTCTTTCACTGTTTTTAATTGCAATCTGGCCCAATGACCGGCAATCTTCTCTACATAGGACTTTGTAAATTTTTTGTCGGCCAGTAACATGACATACCAAATAAGGACATTGACGACACCGGGCAAAAGCTTTTGAGAGAGCATTACTTCTTCAATAACCTTTATGTCTGCTGAAGGCGGCATCCCGCCATCCGAAAGGTCGGATAGTACCTTAAGAGGGGAAACATTTTCAAAGTAATGGATTAATTCCTCATCCTTGGTTTTGGGCTCGACAATTCTGCTTTTAAACGCTGGTGGCTGCGTTCGGTCTACAAGGCTTGGCAGCTGATCATAATGAACAAATTGATACCAGTCCCGAGCACCTTTTCTTAAATCCTCGATATCAATCTCATCGTGTTCATTAATGGCCCCAAGTATTAAGTTCTTCATTTCAATGGCATTAATTCCATACAAGAACGCAAGATTACTAATTATATTTTTCACCTTAGCAGTCAAAGCTTTTTTCGGTATCAGTGATTCATTTAAACCGGCCATTAGCAAGTCAAAATCAAACGTAGCCTGATCAATTTGAATGGGATTCGCCTCATCCCGGCCAATAAATCGCTGATTTTCTTCAGGTTCCATTTCGTCAGAAATCCCCTGAATGTATTGAATACTGCCAGGTGAAGCAGATTCAAACACATCTTGAAAGGCTCTGGTGACATCCTGAAATTCTTCCTTCGGTATTTCCTGATCCGAAAAAAAGCGTTTTAACCGTGAAAAATGATTTTTGCCGATTTTTCGATAAAGATATATGTTTAGCATCCCATCTAAAAAGAATTGCTGCGGGTTAAGCGGCGGATAAAGTTCGTAAATGAACGAACGCTCCCCATCATCATTTTTGACATAGCTTTTTACCAAGCCAATGCCTTCAAGCTTTAGACGAGCATCGTAAATTTCTTTTAAGTTCACTCCTAAAAGGTTCATCAATAAATGATGGGTTGAGGTCTCCGCCCATAGCCGGTTTTCCTCAAGCTCAGCCCAAAGCGTCATATAAAGGCTTAAGCAGGCTGTTCCAATTAATGGCTGATATAAAAACGTCAGCACCTTCCGGTCATAATCATGCAGCAGCCCATTAGCGGTGACAATATATCGATCTATCGGAAGAATTTCTTGCCAATGCTGCGCCATAATCTCTTTTGCCTCCCTTTTTCAAGCAAAAAAGAGCCACAAACAGCTCTTTATGATTTTTCTTTTTTAATCAATTCCTTTAATTCATCAATAAACACATTTATATCTTTAAACTGGCGGTAAACAGAGGCAAACCGGACATAAGCCACCTCATCTACCTGGGCAAGCCTGTCCATTACCATTTCACCTATGGCTTCGCTTTTAATTTCCGACACTCCCTGGCTGCGAAGCTCCTTTTCAACACCGTGGGTAATATCCTCTAATTCTTTCAGCGCAACGGGACGCTTTTCACAAGCTTTAATCAACCCGCGAAGAATTTTGTCGCGGCTGAATTCCTCTCTCGTTCCCTCTTTTTTGACGACGATTAATGGGATCTCTTCAATCTTCTCAAATGTGGTAAAGCGATAGCCGCATTCTTCGCATTCTCGTCTTCTTCTTGTGGCACGTCCCTCATCAACAGGACGAGAATCCAGGACGCGTGTACCATAATGTTGACAGGAAGGGCATTTCATCGAATCAACTCCAACTCTTTACGGCAATCACGACAATTTCCGCTGTTCTTCATACTACTATCTTATAAAAAAGCGTACCTTTTCACAAGTAGAAGTATCGCTCACTTTCCTTTAACGCCAATATTCGTATGTATTTGGTTTATTTTTTGATAATAGGAGTTAATCCGCTTTTTTAACTCCGGATAAATCCCTAATAATGAAAATTTTTCGGAAGAAATCGTAAAGTCGACTGCTGTTTCCATCGGTTTTACGGATACGACAGTGGCAATTAGAAAACATTGGAATGGTTTATTAACTTCTACGGCTATTTCTCCACGCTCTTTAGAAACAGTGGTCACCTGACAATCTGCATCTTCCTTGAACATCTTTTCTACTGAATCAAAAAGTTGATTAAATGTTCCCTTATAATAGTGGGTTTTTAGGGCCGCATCCGTTTGATGGTCTGCTGTTTCAATTTCCTTTTTAAACCGGGTAAATAGACTCATGTTAATCCCCCTGAATACTCTTTTAATGTTATTTTATAACAACGAGCGAAAAATATAAAAAGAGGTGCATGCGCTGCACCTCTGATTAACTATTTATTAAACTAACCAACCTTCACCTGGTGCATTTTTGCCATCTCCGCAGCAACAAATAAACTGAGGTCGACCACTCTTGATGAATAGCCCCATTCATTGTCGTACCAGGCAAGAACCTTCACTTTTCTTGTTCCCATCACCATTGTGGACAGTCCATCAATAATGGCAGAATGCTCATTTGTATTAAAATCAACTGAAACCAGCGGCTCCATCGTGAAATCCAGGATTCCTTTTAAGGAACCTGCAGCTGCTTCTTTAAAAGCATTGTTAATATCATCGATACTTACATCTAGTTTTAAATCCACAACCAAATCAACCAGCGATACATTAGGTGTTGGAACACGAAGCGATATGCCATGCAATTTTCCTTTTAGATGCGGCAGTACAAGAGATATCGCCTTTGCTGCACCTGTGGTGGTCGGAATGATAGATTGTCCACATGCACGCGCTCTGCGTAAATCCTTATGAGGGTTATCAATATTTTTTTGGTCATTTGTATAGGCATGAATAGTGGTCATTAAACCGCTTTCAATCCCGAATTTATCGTCCAACACTTTGGCGACTGGAGCTAGACAGTTGGTTGTACAAGAGGCATTGGAGATGATGTCATGCTTATGGATGTCCAGCATTTCTTCGTTAACGCCCATTACAATCGTAATATCTTCGTTTTTCCCCGGTGCGGTTAGGATTACTTTCTTGGCCCCTGCATTCAAATGAAGTGCTGCCTTTTCTCTTGAATTAAATTTACCGGTTGCTTCTATAACAATATCAATCCCCAATTCTTTCCAAGGAAGCTGTTCAGGATTACGTTCGCTTAATAGCTTGATTCTTTTTCCATTCACCAAGAGTTCATTATCTAAAGGGATGACATCTCCCTGAAAAGTTCCATGATTAGTATCATATTTAATTAAGTGTGCTAACGTTTCTGCTGGGTAACTGGCATTAATGGCCACGATTTCAAGCTTTTTTTCAAGAATTGCTTGTCTAAATACCATTCTTCCAATTCTCCCAAACCCATTAATTGCAATTCTAGCCTTCATTTTGCGGCTCCTTCCGTATTAATGTTATACTCATTTCACCCTTTGTTGGTATTAGTATAACACATTGACGGAATGTTGTGATGAATAAATAGCTCATTTTTAAAAAGTTTTACAATTCAGATAATTGAACACAAAAAAAGAGAGCCTTGCTCTCTCTCCCTTACGATTACATATGCGCCTTCACGATGCCCCATCCTGCTAAAATTTCAATAAGTTGCTTTCTGCTTTCCTCAATGGTTCCATTATTATCAATCACGGCATGTGCTAGTTTTACTTTTTCCGCCAAAGGCATTTGCGACTGAATTCTAGCCGCCGCATCCTCCTTGGTCAGACTGTTTCTCTCCATCAGCCTGTTTAGTTGGGTTTCAGGATCTACATACACAAGCAGGGTTTTATCAGCCATAAAGGTTAGTTTACTTTCAAACAGAAGGGGGATATCTAGCACAATAACCTCTTCATTGTTGCCAATTGCTTTCTCAATTTGCTGCTTCATTCGATGTCTGACTTCTGGATGGACAATTCCATTTAAGATTTGTCTTTTTTCTTCGTCAAAAAAAATCACCGCTCCCAGCTTTGGCCGATCGATATCTCCATTCTGCTGCAGTATTTCTTCACCGAATGCAGCGATGATTTTTTGGTAGGCCGGTTCACCCTTTTCTACTGCAAGGCGAGCCTCTACGTCTGCATCAATAACAGTTATCCCCATATCCTTTAACATATTGGATATGGTGCTTTTTCCACTGGCAATCCCGCCTGTTAATCCAATTATTAGTGACATGCTAATCCCTTTCTATCCGTTAGATTTTCCAAATTCCAATGATTATTAGGAGGATTCCCGGCAAAAAGGTGAACCTTTGAACCCAATCAAACTTATGAAATAAGGCTCCGCTCTTAATTCCCAAGAGTACGAAAATTGAACTCATAACGGCAACAGAAATGGCCAGGTTAATCGGAGAGAAACCGAGCATGGCCGCCCCAATCCCAGCCCCAAAGGAATCTAGCGACAGGGCAAAGCCTAACATAAAGGCTTCAATTCCCGTAATTGTCCCGGATTGGTCAAAATCTGCAGACATCGGTTTTCTTAATATATTGATCGCCAACCCAAGGGAACGAATTTCAAAGTTTACAATCATTTTCTCGTGTTCAAGCGGCTCTTTTTCTTTTTCCGGGCGAAAAAACTGATACAATACCCAGGCGCCAAGTCCAATTAGAATGACTCCCCCAAGGCTTTCGGTAATCCCTGGTGATAAAACTCTTTCAAGGCCGTGCCCAATTGACACAGCGATCATCAGCGAGACAGCTGAGCATGTAGCAATTATGAGGATAGACTTAAATGGAATGACCATTTTTCTTAATCCATAAGTGAATCCTACGCTAAAGCTGTCAAGGCTAAGTGCAAATGCTAGGATGAGAAGTGAGAACAACTGACTCATGATGTCTAGAACTCCTTCCTGAAAATCACTACGATAGTATATGGAAGGAGCCCATCCAATGTTATTCAGTTATTCGGTTGTTCACTAAAGTCCTATTAATTAAACTTTCTGGCAGTTCGGGCAGAAATGTGTTCCTCTGCCGCCTACGGTTATTTTTTCAAGAGGATGGCCGCAGCGTTTGCATTCTTCTCCTTGACGCCCATAAGCGTATAATTCCAGCTGAAACATGCCAATTTCCCCTTGAGAATTAACATACGAGCGAATCGTGCTGCCGCCTTTTTTAACTGCCTCATCCAAAGTGGCGACAATTTCTCGATGAAGATCGACGATTTCCGGTTTTGTTAGTGAACTTGCGATTCTTTCTGGATGTATTCCCGCCCGGAAGAGGGCTTCATCTACATAAATATTTCCAAGACCAACAAGCACATTTTGGTCCAGTAATGCTGGTTTTACTTTGCGGCCTGTCTTTTTTAATTTATCCATTAAATATTCAACCGTAAATTCGTCGGAAAAAGGTTCGGGACCTAGTGCAATCAGCGGAGGATTGTTAAATTCATCCCCCTTTTTATATAGGTGCATTGTTCCAAACTTACGTACATCCCGATACCTCAATTGTGTTCCATCTGTAAAATCAAAGATGACGTGTGTATGCTTGTCATAAGGTTCTTCGCTAGGGTAGAGGCCGTAGCGGCCTTCCATCCGCAGATGCGATACCAAAGCAAACGTTCCGGTATAGATGATTAAAAATTTTCCTCTTCGGCCAATGTCAACGATTGTTTCGCCTTTTAAGGCGTCGATAAATTGCTCCACCTCGACCGGATTTTTAATAATTTTCGGCCAATGGATGGTTACATCGTCAATTGTTTTATGAAGAACAAGCTTTTTCAATGTTTTCCTTACAGTTTCGACTTCAGGAAGCTCCGGCATCTAATATCCCCCCTTTACTTAGCATCAAACCATGTTGGCCCGTATGCATAGTCCACCTTTAATGGCACCGAGAGTTCAATGGCATTTTCCATTACTAATGGAACCAATTCTTTCAGGATGGCCACTTCGTCTTGGGGTGCCTCGAAGATCAGTTCATCGTGAACCTGTAGCAGCAGGCGAGTTTTTAAGCCCTTATCCTTCAAGGCTTCGGCCATGTCAATCATGGCTTTTTTAATAATGTCCGCAGCGCTACCCTGAATTGGTGTATTCATCGCAGTTCTCTCCGCAAAGCTTCTAAGGTTAAAATTGCGGCTGGTGATTTCCGGCAAGTAGCGCCTTCTTTGCAGCAATGTCGTAACATAGCCATTTTGCTTTGCCGTATGAACAATATCATCCATATATTCCCTAACTCCGGGATAACTGTTGAGATAGCGATCGATAAAACTGCCTGCCTCTTTTCGTGATATTCCCAGCGATTGTGATAGTCCATAATCACTAATTCCATAGACAATCCCAAAGTTTACTGCTTTAGCATGCCGGCGCATGTTCGAGGTTACCTCATCAGCGGAGACATGAAAAACCTCCATAGCGGTTTTCGTATGGATATCAAGGTCATCCCTAAAGGCTTGAATCAACTTCTCGTCCTTGGATATATGAGCAAGAACTCGAAGTTCAATTTGGGAATAGTCTGCCGCAAAAATAACCCAGTCAGGTTCTGACGGGACAAAGGCCTGACGAATTTTGCGCCCTTCCTCGAGGCGGATCGGAATATTTTGCAGATTA
This sequence comes from Neobacillus sp. B24, assembly GCF_055381825.1. NCBI lineage: Bacteria > Bacillati > Bacillota > Bacilli > Caryophanales > Bacillaceae > Neobacillus > Neobacillus sp. B24. The sequence continues at coordinate 4,289,023 of NZ_AP035777.1, forward strand.
GGGTCTATAGAGCTTAATCTCCCGGTAGCGGTCAAAGTTTGTTGGAACCTAGTATGAACCTTTTCCGTCTTGTGATCGATAAACTTAAGCAGCCCCTCAATATAGGTAGATTGAAGTTTCCCCAGCTGCCTGTAAAGTAGAATGTATTCAATAATTTCATGTTCACCAGCCAGTTTTTCTAAAACATCTGCGGAAGTGGAATAACCGGTCTTCGTTTTTTTAAATGGAGGCAGTCCCAACTTTTCGAATAGAATAACTCCAAGCTGCTTGGTGGAGTTAATATTAAATTTCTCTCCGGCCAATTCGCAAATGTTTTCCTCGATTTCAACCAACCGTTCATTTAACTCTCTGCCCATTGCTTCAAGGCGCCCTCGTTCCACCTTGATACCGCATGATTCCATGTCTGCCAATATCAAAGCCAAAGGCATTTCAAGATCAGTAAATAATTCAAATTGTTCATTCTTATATAACTCATCTTCCAGCTTTCCTTGCAATTCCGACATGGCAACGGCTTTTCTGACCAGATGCCGTGCAAGTGCATCGCCTTCTGGAACCCCCCGCTTAACCCCTTTCCCATAAAAAATGTCATCTGGTGGGACTATGTGCAGGTTATATTTTTCAGCAATTGCGGCCAAGTCCTCCAAATTATCGGAAGGATTAATAATATAAGAAGCCATTAAAATATCAAAATAAGCCCCCTTCAAATGTATACCATGTCTTCTTAAGGAAACCTCAGACCGTTTCACATCATAAACGGTTTTCTTTTTATTTTCGTCTTCCGCCCACTTTTTAAAGGCACCCGATTTGACAGCTTGCTCAACTGGTAAGAAGAACTGCCCATTTTCATTAACAATAGCAAAGCCGATTATTTTGGCATAATGATAATTATCGTCCAATAGTTCTACATAAAAATAATTATCGTCCGCAAACAGTTCCTCCGTAATTTCGGCTGGAATCTCATATGTAATGTCTTCGAGTTCTTGCTGTATCTCTGCAGTCGCTGCTTCCCCCAACTTGTCCAGCAAGGATGAAAAGCCCAATTCTTTAAACAAAGCCACAAGCTTTTCTCTTGTGAATCCCTCGTACTCCGTTTCATTCAGGGATATAGTAACCGGGGCCTGGCGTTCAATGGTAGCAAGCTGTTTACTCATGAATGCCTGCTCTTTGTTTTCAGCAAGTTTTTCCTTTAGTTTGTTGCCGCTCACTTGATCGATTGAGGAAAATAAATTTTCAAGCGTAGAAAATTCCTTGAGCAGCTTGATGGCCGTCTTTTCCCCCACTCCCGGAACACCGGGAATATTATCAGATGCATCACCCATTAAACCTTTCATATCGATGATTTGCAGAGGCACTAGACCATACTTTTCCTTGACATGCTGTGGTGTATATTCTTCAATATCGGTTATCCCTTTGCGGGTAATTCCAACTGTTGTTTTTGGCGAAGAAAGCTGGGTTAAGTCCTTATCTCCGGAAATCACCTTTACTTCATACCCGTCATTCTCGGCCACTAACGAAAGTGTACCGATAATATCATCCGCTTCATATTGATCTAGTTCATATCTTGTAATGCCGTACGCATCTAAAAGCTCGCGGATAAACGGAAACTGTTCAGATAACTCAGGCGGGGTTTTTTGTCTTCCCCCTTTATATTCTCCGAACGTTTGATGACGAAAAGTGGTCTTTCCCGCATCAAATGCCACAAGTATATGAGTCGGCTTTTCGTCTTCTAAAATTTTCATTAACATTGTAGTAAAACCATAAACCGCATTGGTGTGAATCCCTTTATCGTTATTAAGAAGCGGCAATGCAAAAAAAGCACGGTAAGCTATACTATTTCCGTCAATCAGTACCAGCTTTTTGTTTCCCATCTTTTCACCTTCAATTCCATTTTTTCTTCAGTTCGATAATAAACTCGCTGCCTTCTCCCAGTTCACTTTTTACATATATATGGCCATGATGTGCTTCAATCAAGTGTTTAACAATCGCGAGGCCAAGTCCTGTTCCTCCAGAGTTTCGACTTCGGGCCCGGTCCACTCGGTAAAATCGCTCAAATATCCTTGGTATTTCTTCTTTTTCAATTCCAACACCCGAATCTTTTACATGAATTCGAACTTGGTTAGGTTGGTCTACCAGGCTTACGGAAACCTCTCCTTTTTCAGGTGTATAGGTAATCGCATTGCCAATTAGATTGATTAACACCTGTTTTAGACGGTCATAATCCCCCTGTATGAAAACCGGTTCGAGGCGATTTAAAAAGTCGAGCCTGATATTTTTCGCTTCCGCCTTTCCGTTGAGCAGAGTAATGACTTCTTCAAGCAGCAATTGGAGGTCTATGTTTTGAACATTCAACAGGAATCCCTGCTGTTCAATTTTTGAGAGTTCCAGCAAATCCTGAATCAAGGATTGAAGCCGGTCACTTTCCTTTAAGATTATCGACAAGAAAGATTCCAAGGTTTCCTGGTTATTCATTGCTCCGTCCAACAGCGTCTCGGTGAATCCTTTAATCGAGGTAACCGGTGTTTTTAATTCATGCGACACATTGGCGACAAAATCCTTCCGCATTTGCTCGAGGTTTTTCAATTCGGTAATATCGTGAAAAACGAGCAGAACGCCTTTCCAGACATTATCGCTACCAATTATCGGCACGCCATGAACATCAAAAAAGCGCCTTTCAATCACCAATGGCAATAGTAATTGCTTATTCACTTTCCGTTCTGTCCGGAAAATCTCGGCAACCAAATTGGAGACCTCTTTATATTGGATTACTTCGTAATACTGTTTATTTAGATAATCAGAAGGAGCGACGCGAAATATATCGATAAACCCTCGGTTAATTAAGTTGATGGTACCACGGCTGTCTATTAATACTAACCCTGCCCCCATATTTTCAATTAATGTTGTTAATCTGTCCTGCTGGATTTCCTGAGCTCTGACCAGCTCCTGCAAATTTTCCGCCAACATGTTAATCGATGTAGCCAACATACCTGCTTCATCCAGCCTGTCAACGGTAGTACGCGCACGGTAATTTCCCTTTGCCAATTCAATAGCGACCTTTGTCACCTTTTCGATTGGTTTCGTATACATAGACTTAATTCGAATGCCCAAGTAGATTGTTATGATAAAGGAAACCCATATACTGATGGAAAGAATCCACCAAATTTGTCCATAGGTCTGATTGAGTTCATTTGTTTTAAATATTTCTGCGAACAATATCTCTAATGCAAAGACTAATATAGCAATAATGGATACTGCTATTAAAAGCTTTGTCCGAAATTTGGTCATACCGGTTTTGGCTCCTCCAGCTTGTATCCAAGGCCGCGAATTGTTTTTATGTAAACTGGCTTTTTAGTATCCTCTTCAATTTTTTCCCGTAAATGAGAAATATGCACATCAACAATTCTAGTATCACCCGCAAAGTCATAATTCCAAACGGCACTTAATAATTGGTCGCGGGTTAGCACTCTGCCTTTATTTTGCGCAAGGTACAATAGCAGTTCAAACTCCTTTAGCGTTAAATCAAGGAGCTGGTCCATAAAGAAGGCTTCATACTTTTCTGGATAGATTTTCAATTTACCAATGTTAATTTGCGCCTCTTCTTTTAGGTCGTCATCTGCAGGAATTTCCAGATTACTTTGTGTTCTTCTTAAAATCGCTTTTACTCTGGCAATGACTTCTCTTGGGCTGAACGGTTTTACCATATAATCATCTGCGCCAAGCTCTAATCCTAATATTTTGTCGAGCTCATCATCCTTGGCTGTCAGCATTAATATGGGGGTCATGATTTTTTCCAAGCGCAGCTGCTTGCAAACCTCCATCCCATCCAGTTTGGGAAGCATTAAATCGAGCACGATAATATCCGGCGCCTCGAGTTCTGCTAATCGTTTTCCCTCTTCCCCATCCATGGCTGTGATTACCTCAAACCCTGCTTGTTCCAAATTATATTGAAGCAGAGTTACAATCGATTGTTCATCATCAACGACCAACACCTTGGTTTTCATAAAACCTTCCCACCCAACAAGCAAATTATTTAGTATCATTATAAACTAAAACTGGAAAGATTACTTGTTTGCTGAAGGCATAAGAAAAAGGAATGCCGAAAAAACATTCCTTCCCCATTTACTATTAAAAATTTTCCAATGCTGAGCCATGGATTTCGACAAGCCGGTATGGCGGACAAACATTGAGTTTACCAGTAATCACAGTTTCTTTTTTTTCATTGGTCCCAACCACCTTGATGGTAATCATATGATCTTTTGGCTTTACCTCGATAACCTCAAACAAAAACTCAACTGTTCCGTAATGATAAACTGGTTTAGTGAACTGTATTTGCTGACTTGTAATATGACTTCCGGGTCCGGGTAAGTATTTAGAAATAGCAGAGGTAATCATGCCTGTTAGCATAAGGCCAGGGACAATCGGTTTTTCAAATGGAGTTTGTGATGCGTAATCATGCTGGATGTATAATGGATTGGCATCGTCAGTTAAACCTAAATACAGCAGGAGATCCTTATCTTCCACTTTTTCTGTTAATGCTAATTTTTCACCTACGCTAATTTCCTCAATTCTTCTCCCAAGCTTTCGTTTTTTTCCTAGTAGCATTATCTTACACCCCCCTTATTTGAAAGCGATTACATTATTTCAAAAAAAGAAATTCGGAATTGGGACAAAGCCCGCTCCGAATTTCTAAGGCTGCCATTATGCCAGAACGTTCATGACGTTGCGAACAGAATCAGCAGATTTATCCAGTGCTGCTTTTTCTTCAGCAGTCAAATCAAGCTCTATTACCTTTTCGATTCCATTTGTGCCAAGAATGGTTGGAACTCCAAGATAGATTCCGTCGTAACCATACTCACCTTCAAGGTAGGCAATCGATGGCAACACACGGCGTTGATCCTTAAGAATGGCCTCACACATTTCTACCAAGGATGCTGCTGGAGCATAGTAGGCGCTTCCATTACCAAGCAGGTTTACTATCTCTCCGCCGCCTTTACGCGTACGTTCAACAATTTTCTCCAAACGGTCCTTTGGAATTAAAGTTTCTAGTGGAATACCGCCTGCATAGGAGTATCGCACAAGCGGAACCATATCATCTCCGTGTCCACCTAACACAAAGCCGGTAATATCTTTAACAGATATGTTTAGTTCTTGAGCAACAAATGTCCGGAACCGGGCACTATCCAGAACACCAGATTGACCGATTACGCGGTTTTTAGGGAAACCAGATTGTTTATAAACGGTATACGTCATTGCGTCGACCGGGTTTGTTAATACAACGATGGTACAATCTGGAGAATGCTTAACGATTTCTTGAGTTACGCTTTTCATTACTTTTTGGTTTGTTTGCACCAAGTCATCACGACTCATGCCCGGTTTGCGGGCAATACCAGCTGTGATCACAACGATATCAGAATCTTTTGTGTCCTCATAGTTGGAAGTACCAATGATGTTGGCATCAAACCCTTGAACAGGGCTAGCCTCCAGCATATCTAATGCTTTTCCTTTAGTCGGGTTTTCCATTTGCGGAATATCAACTAATACCACATCACCAAGTTCTTTTTGTGCGAGCAAGAAAGCAGTTGTCGCTCCAGTAAAACCGCCGCCGATAACAGAAACCTTTTTACGCTTCAATGACATACCTAGTTCTCCCCTTTGTATGTAATGGATAGAGGCTGTCTTATAAGACAACCTCTTAATGAAAGATTTCAGAAAAAATTATTCCATGTTTTTGATTAGCTCATCACCGAACTCAGAAGTTTTCACTTCAGTAGCACCGTCCATTAAGCGAGCAAAGTCGTAAGTAACAACTTTGGAGGCAATGGTTTTTTCAACAGACTTAATGACCATGTCAGCTGCTTCATTCCAGCCAAGGTGTTCAAGCATTAATACACCAGATAAAATAACGGATGAAGGATTCACCTTATCAAGGCCTGCGTATTTTGGCGCAGTACCATGTGTTGCTTCAAAAATAGCATGGCCAGTCTCGTAGTTGATATTTGCTCCAGGTGCAATACCAATTCCGCCAACTTGTGCAGCAAGCGCATCTGAAATGTAGTCGCCATTTAAGTTCATAGTAGCAACAACATCAAATTCACGAGGACGAGTAAGGATTTGCTGTAAGAAAATATCTGCAATCGCATCTTTAACAATGATTTTGCCCGCTGCTTCAGCATCAGCCTGCGCTTTGTTCGCTGCTTCTGTGCCCTGTTCAGCTTTAATGCGGTCATATTGAGCCCAAGTGAATACTTTATCGCCGAATTCTTTTTCAGCAAGCTCATAACCCCAGTTTTTAAATGCACCTTCGGTATATTTCATGATATTTCCTTTGTGCACAAGTGTTAATGATTTACGGCCTTCTTTAATGGCATAGTTAAGGGCAGCACGCACTAGACGTGTAGTTCCTTCCTCAGAAACAGGCTTAACACCAATACCAGAAGTTTCTGGGAATCGAATTTTGTTGACACCTAATTCAGTTTGTAAAAAGTTGATTAGTTTCGTCGCTGCCTCTGAACCTTTTTCATATTCAATACCAGCATAAATATCTTCAGTATTTTCACGGAAGATAACCATGTCTGTATCCTGTGGACGCTTAACCGGGGAAGGAACACCTTCAAACCATCTTACAGGACGCAAGCAAACAAATAAATCTAACTCTTGACGTAAAGCGACGTTTAACGAACGAATTCCACCACCAACTGGTGTTGTTAAAGGGCCTTTAATGGCAATCAAATATTCATTGATTACATCAAGTGTTTCTTGTGGAAGCCATTCACCTGTTTGGTTAAATGCTTTCTCTCCAGCCAAGACTTCTTTCCACACTATTTTGCGCTCGCCTTTATAGGCTTTTTCAACCGCTGCATTTAATACTCTCTCAGAAGCAGCCCAAATATCTGGTCCGATACCGTCTCCCTCAATAAATGGGATAACTGGGTTGTTAGGAACGTTTAATACTCCGTTTGTTACAGTGATTTTTTCTCCTTGCATGTTACTACCCCTCCTAGTATGTAAAAAACATAAAGCTGAAGCAAAGGTTAGAGGATCTTTACCTCTAACCTTTAACATCCAATCTAATTGAATCAATTTTTCGGAAAAAAGTAAATAATATTATCCTCTTTGTTCAATTGGAACATATTTCTGCATGCCCGGACCGGTATATTCCGCACGTGGACGGATGAGGCGATTGTTTTCAAATTGCTCCAAGATGTGAGCAAGCCAGCCAGATACACGGCTTACAGCAAAAATCGGTGTCATTAGATCATGATCTACACCCAAGCTATGATAAACAGATGCAGAATAGAAATCGACGTTTGGCGGCAATTTCTTTTCTCCGGTAACAATGCTCTCAATTTTAACAGACATATCATACCAGTGAGGCTCACCTGTCAGCTCAGTTAACTTTTTGGACATTGCTTTCAAATGTTTCGCACGTGGATCTCCTTGACGATACACGCGGTGTCCAAAACCCATAATCTTTTCTTTGTTCTGAAGCTTACCGCGAACGTATGGGTCAACATTTTCAAGTGTACCAATTTCAGTCAGCATTTTCATTACCGCTTCGTTTGCTCCACCGTGAAGCGGTCCTTTTAAGGCGCCGATTGCTGCAGTTACACCAGAATATACATCAGATAATGTTGCCACACAAACACGTGCCGTGAAAGTAGAAGCATTTAATTCATGGTCAGCATGAAGGACAAGTGCCTTATCAATCGCTTCAACAGCAACTGCATCTGGTTCATTGCCAGTCAGCATATAAAGGAAATTTGCAGCAAAGCTTAAGTCCTGTCTAGGAGCTACTGGCTCAAGCCCTTTTCTGATTCGGGCAAAAGCTGCCACAATGGAAGGCATCTTTGCTTGAAGTCGGATTGCTTTACGATAGTTAGCTTCCGCATCCATTACATCTGCTTCAGTATCATATAGACCTAGTAGAGAAACCGCCGAACGCAGAGCTGCCATTGGGTGGACAGTCTGAATCGGAAACAGTTTGAAATGATCAATAACTTCCTGTGGAAGAACAGCATTTTCCGCAAGTTGCTGTTTTAATTCTGCTAATTGCTCAGCATTTGGCAGCTTAAGGTGCCATAATAAGTAAACTACTTCTTCAAAGCTAGCATTTTCAGCTAAATCATCAATGTTATAACCGACATATGTCAGCGTGTCATCAATGATTGAACTGATTGAGGATGTTGTTGCCACTACCCCTTCAAGACCGCGAGTTACTGTCATTATAAATCTCTCCTTTACTTTCTAAGATTCCCCATTACCCAACTTAAAAATAATTTTAACTGCAGACAACAGCCAGCAGTATAAGATTGAAAGAAATGGCATAGAAGTGTTTACTTTACGAAAGTACTACACTTCCAAAATATACAGTTATCTGAGCGCTTGCTCGGCAAAAGTAAATAATTCAGTTTGTATGCCCTTTCATTCATAAGAATAAATAATCTTACAGTAATTCAATATTTATATAGGGAGTATGTAAAAAAAGATATACTTACATGCCTATTATAAACAATAATCAGACTTTTGTGAACGAAATACAACTGAAAAATAACAAAAAAATATTATTTTACAAAAAATCTAGCTAAAAAAACCTATAACCTTCATCCCAGCATAAGCAATCCCCGCCCCAATTAATGGACCAACTGCAACACCTTTGAAAATAGATACGGACAAAATGGTCCCTAAAACCAAGGCTGTTGTAATTTGGGGGTCATTTGCCAACAGCTTAACTCCGCCTTTTGCCAATAGCGCCACCAGCATTCCGGAAATAAGGGCGACCCATGCATATGGGGACTTGAAAGCGCCGGTCAAGTCTTTAAAGCCTATTTCACCACTGGCAATCGGTGCCAACACAGCGATTGTTATGACAGTTACCCCCCAATTTATTCCCTTGGTTTGTATGTAAGAAAAAATCTTGGAATCCATTCCAAGCACTTTCAGAAAAAAAAGTACACCAATGGATATCATCAGCGAGCTATTTTTAGCGATAAACCCAATTACTAAAAGCAGGCCCAAGAATAAAACCGACTCACTTATCATCGATAAAACACACCTTCACAAAGTTATTTTATAATAACATCCTAAATTGATAGAAAACTTATAACACTCGATGAAACTACCGCCTTAAAATAATTATCCTTTGGACTTAATGGAAAAATATGCAGCTTCATTTATAAAATGGTAAACTTAAGCTATCGATATAAAACTGGGACGGAGGTTTACTATTGAATCCAAAATACATATACCGAACAATCAGGTTTTTATTGGTTATTGGCATTGTTGTTTTAGGGCTCCTATCCTTTTACTATCTATCCAAGGTTACCTATCCGTTTCTAATTGGACTTGTTATTGCGTTTATTATTAACCCAATAGTTAATTTTTTTGAGACGAAGGCAAAAATGCCTCGGGTACTTTCGGTGTTTATAGCACTTATCCTTATTTTTGCCATTTTTGCCGGGTTAATTACTTTGCTAGTTGTGGAGATTGTCTCAGGAGCAAATTATTTGGCAAAAGTAATCCCGCAGCATCTCAATACATTGATTACTTTTTTAGAGGATTACTTTACTTCTTTATACGACCAACTATACAGCATGTTCAGCAGACTGGAAGCAGGACAAAAGGACACGATCATTGGTAATATCCAAAATATCGGTACGAAAATTGGAAATACGGTCGGCAACTTTATTCAAGATATAGTTGGCAGTATCCCCAATATCATCTCCTGGTTCCCAAATGCGGCAACTGTCCTGATTTTTTCCTTGTTAGCTACCTTCTTTATCAGCAAGGACTGGTATCGTTTGCGGCTTCTTGGAGGTAAACTGGTGCCGGAAAGAGCAAGAACAAGCGGGAAAACAGTATTTGCCGATCTGAAAAAAGCTTTATTTGGTTTTATCAAAGCTCAGCTAACCCTGATTTCGATAACAACTGTGATTATCTTAATCGGCTTGTTAATTTTGAGGGTTGACTATGCAATAACCATTGCTCTGTTAACAGGAATTGTTGACATCATCCCTTATTTAGGTACTGGTGCGGTGTTTGTACCATGGATAATTTACGAGTTAATCAGCGGTGATGTGGGATTGGCCATCGGTCTTGGAGTCCTATACATCATTGTCCTGGTGCAAAGGCAGATTATGGAGCCAAAAATTCTATCTTCCAATATTGGCCTTGATCCATTGGCTACACTAATCGCATTATTTGTTGGCTTTAAATTAATCGGCTTCCTTGGACTAATTGCCGGACCGGTCGCCCTCGTCATTATCAGCACCTTATATCGCGCAAACGTTTTTTACGATATTTGGCAGTTTATTAAAGGAAAATAAAACGTCAGCCATTTGGAGGCTGACGTTTTTTAATTAAAGCACACTCGCATGTCCGTTATAGATAATCCCTCTGGTTGAGTCAACAGTTACCTCTTGACCGTCTTTAAATAACTGCAGCGCATCTTCTACCCCAACAATGACTGGAATCCCCAGGCTCAATCCGACTACTGCGGCATGGCTGGTCAAACCACCTTCCTCGGTAATCAGGGCTGCACATTTTTCTAATGCAGGCACCATCTCACGGTCGGAACCGATGGTAACAAGTATGGAGCCAGGTTTTACTTTTTCCGATGCCTCCTGGGCATTATGAGCAATTACAACCTTGCCAAACGCCGATTTCCGGCCAATTCCTTGAGCTTTGGCAAGAATGTCCCCAACGATATGAATTTTCATCAAATTCGTGGTCCCGGCTTCACCTACAGGAACACCGGCAGTGATCACAACTAAATCACCGTGCTTTACAATCCCGCTGTTTAAGCTTTCTTCAACCGCGCTATCAAGCATTTCGTCCGTTGTTTTTGCAACACACCCCAACTGCGGATAAACACCCCAAACAAGCGATAACCGGCGGACTATATGTTCGTTAGAAGTAACCGCGACAATGGACGCCTTTGGTCGATACTTTGAAATCATTCTTGCGGTATGTCCGCTTTCTGTTGGTGTAATAATCGATTTCACTTCCAAATTTAATGCGGTATGGGCAACAGACTGTCCAATCGCGTCGGTAATATTATGTTCTGTATTCTTGCTGCGGTTAGATAAAATTCCCTTATGATCAAGGGCCTGCTCGGCTCTAAGCGCAATGTTATGCATGGTTTGGACGGCTTCTATTGGATATTGACCAGCAGCCGTTTCGCCTGAAAGCATGATTGCATCTGTTCCATCAAAAATGGCATTGGCCACATCGCTTGCTTCTGCCCGGGTAGGGCGCGGATTTCTTTGCATTGAATCAAGCATTTGCGTTGCAGTGATAACCGGTTTTCCGAAGTAATTACATTTCTTGATCAGCATTTTCTGAACAAGCGGCACTTCTTCTGCAGGAATTTCTACACCAAGATCTCCACGTGCTACCATCAAACCATCCGATACCTCGAGGATTTCGTCGATGTTATCAACGCCCTCTTGGTTTTCTATCTTAGGAATGATATGAATATGAGAAGCGTTGTTTTCCTCTAACAATTGACGGATTTCTAGGACATCTTTCGCACGGCGGACAAAGGAAGCCGCGATAAAATCAATACCTTGCTCAATACCGAACAAAATATCTTTCTTATCCTTTTCAGTAATTCCTGGTAAATTTACTGACACACCAGGTACATTGACACCTTTTTTATTCTTTAATGTGCCGCTGTTTAAAATTTTCGTATGAATTTCATTTGCGGATTTATCTACAGTAGTAACTTCGAGACCAATTAAGCCGTCATCTAAAAGGATTCTCGAACCTATCTGAACATCATCAATTAAGCCAGGGTATGTAACGGAAAACTTCTCTGTTGTACCTTCAACCTCTGTCATTGATACAATGATATTTTCTCCCGCCTTAAGCTCAATAGCTCCGTTTACCATATTATTCGTACGAATTTCTGGTCCTTTTGTATCCAGCAGGATTGCCGCATTTTTTCCTGTTTTCGCCACAGCTTCGCGAATATTTCTAATTCGAGCCCCATGTTCTTCAAAATCCCCATGGGAAAAATTTAATCGAGCCACATTCATACCAGATGAAAGCAGCTGCGATAATTTCTCCACACTTTCACTTGCAGGACCAATTGTACAAACGATTTTTGTTTTTCGTAACATATTTTCCTCCCAATTCTATGCCGGAATCGGACATTCTTTTTTGGCTAATATTAAATAGATAATTCCTGTGAAAGTTTATAAAGATCCAAGTCCAGCTTATGTTTTCTGCTTAGTGCTTCGATGATGTCATAATCTACAAGGTGATTATTCTCCATCCCTACTGCCCGTCCACCTTTTCCTTCAATTAACAGCTCGACAGCACGTGCGCCAAGTCTGCTTGCTAAAACCCTGTCAGCAGCAGACGGAGACCCGCCGCGTTGCATATGCCCCAGTACAGAGACTCTCGTATCAAAGTTGGTTGCTTCTTTCAGTTGTCTGCCAAATTCAACACCGCTTGTAACTCCTTCTGCCACAATGATAATACTATGTTTTTTGCCGCGCTCCTGACCCTTGCGTAATCGGTCGGCAATATCATCTATATCATAGCTTTCTTCAGGAATCAGGATTGTTTCAGCACCGCCGGCAAGCCCTGCCCATAGCGCAATATCACCAGCATCTCTTCCCATTACTTCGATGATAAAAGTCCGCTCATGTGAAGTGGCCGTATCACGAATTTTATCAACGGCATCAATAACCGTATTTAATGCTGTATCAAAACCAATGGTTAAATCCGTACCTGGGATATCATTATCAATGGTTCCCGGTACGCCGACGCAAGGGAAGCCTTGCTCTGTTAATGCCTTTGCTCCCATATAAGAACCATCACCGCCAATAACGACGAGACCCTCAATACCATGTGCTTTTAATTGTTGTATTCCTTTTTGCTGTCCTTCTTTCGTCTTAAATTCTGGACAACGGGCAGACTGAAGCATTGTTCCGCCTCGGTGAATAATATCACCTACAGACCCTAGCTCAAGTCTTTTTATGTTTCCTGAAATTAATCCTGCATAGCCCCCATAAATTCCGTAAATTTCGACATTATGAAAAATTGCTTTCCGTACGACTGCACGAATCGCCGGATTCATTCCCGGCGCGTCCCCGCCACTAGTTAATACACCTATTTTTTTCATCGTTATCACCTCAATACTGGTATGTGAAAATTAAAATATAATGGGAAGGAAGAAGTGTATGTATCAATTTTTTTATTCTTCTTCTATTATTTACATAAAGCCCTTGAATATTAATAAAATAACATGAAGAAATCCGCATAACAACCGAATGATACCGGATAATCCAATAGACGAAATAGTTAGTAAACTGCAAGCGCTTTATATACAAATGGTAACGTTATCATTGTCTAAATCGTGAATAATCTGAAGTTTCCCTACCAAATGAAAAACGCGCTCTGACCGAGCACGTTTTTCATTTAATTTACACTTATCAAATCATTGATTAAACCGTATTCGCCAATTGTTCGAAAACGATTGTAACGATCAGCAATTAATTCTTCCTCAGACAACTGTAAAAGCTCTTTTAAGCTTTGCAGCAAAGTCTTTTCGATTTCCTCGGCTTGTTTTTTGGTATCCTTATGGGCGCCGCCCTTAATTTCAGGAATAATTTCATCAATAACCCCTAATTTCTTTAAATCGGGGGCAGTAATTTTCATCGTTTCTGCCGCTGTTTTTGCGTGTGCTGCATCCTTCCACAGAATGGCTGCCGCTCCTTCCGGTGAAATAACTGAGTACGTCGAATTCTCCAGCATATGAATTCGGTTGCCTACTCCAAGAGCAAGCGCGCCGCCGCTGCCTCCTTCACCAATCACAACGCATATTACAGGTACTTTTAAACCTGCCATCTCAAAAAGATTGCGGGCAATTGCCTCACTTTGACCGCGTTCTTCCGCTGCTTTTCCAGGGTAGGCCCCTTTTGTATCGATAAAACAAATAATCGGACGGCGAAATTTATCAGCCTGTTTCATTAACCGAAGTGCTTTCCGATATCCTTCTGGGTGTGGCATCCCGAAATTTCTGCGGATATTCTCTTTCGTGTCCTTACCACGTTGGTGGCCAATTACTGTTACCGGCAGGCCTTTAAATTTGGCAATCCCGCCGACAATCGCTTCATCGTCCGCGAAAGTCCGGTCACCATGACATTCAAAAAAGTTATCAAACAAATAGGAAATATAATCGAGAGTTGTTGGCCTGTTTGGGTGTCTTGCAATCTGGACCCGATCCCAAGGCTTGATATTTTCATAGATATCCTGTTCAAGCTTTGCCAAGCGGCCCTCTAACTTTTGGATCTCAGAACTTAAATCCACGTCAGCATTCTGGGTAAACTCTTTTAGTTCCGAAATTTTTTGTCTTAATTCTGTTATTGGGCGTTCAAATTCCAATTCTACTGCCATACGAAATCACCTCCCGGCTGATGTATATCAAGAATGTCGGTAATCTTTTCGACCATGTCAAGGCGTGAAATAATTGCATCAAGCTGACCGTGCTTTAAGAGAAACTCCGCTGTTTGAAAATCCTCCGGTAATTGTTCACGAATGGATTGTTCAATGACCCTCCGCCCAGCAAAGCCAATTAATGCACCTGGCTCGGCAAAGTTGAAGTCCCCTAATGAGGCAAAGCTCGCTGAAACACCCCCGGTTGTCGGATGAGTCATAATAGAGATAATTAATCCGCCATTATCGCTAAATTTCTTTAATGCGACACTTGTTTTAGCCATTTGCATCAAACTTAGGGCGCCCTCCTGCATTCTGGCACCACCAGATGCGGTGAAAATGATAAATGGAACGGAGAGCTCATTCGCTTTTTCAATAGCAAGGGTGATTTTTTCCCCGACAACTGATCCCATACTTCCCATACGGAATGAGGAATCCATAATTGCTACCACAACTTTGTGTCCGCCAACCGTCCCAATACCAGTTACCACTGCCTCATTGAGCTTACTTTTTTTCCGGTCGGCTTCAAGCTTTTCCAAGTAGTCCGGGAATTGTAACGGATTCTTCGAAATCATGTTTTCATTCAGTTCTTGAAAGCTTCCTTCATCAATAAAGCTGACGATTCGTTCTTTTGAATTCATCGGAAAATGGTACCCGCAATGTAAACAAACCTTTTCATTCTTCGAAAGCTCTTTTGTATACATGATTTTTTTACATGATGGACATTTTGTCATAATCCCTTCGGGAACATCACTTTTCGCCGCTTCGGTAGGAATGGTTGCATACTTTTTCTTCTTTACTTGATTTTTGGTGAATAGATCTTTAAGCGCCAAAATATAACCTCCCTGTATCAGACTGCCAGATGGAAGTTTTCCATATGTTTTTTACTCTACTCAGCAGTCTTTCTATCTAACTGTAATCCCATACCTTTCATAAAACCAAAAAGTGGCCAGACCACCATGGGATTAAAAATGCCCTGATTTAAGGGCTTGTACAAATTCCAATATATATGAACAATAGTTCAAAATCTGTTAGTATTTGTCGTTAATCAACAGACAAATTTCGAAGTTTGTAATAAGCTGAAAACATTTTTTGTTCATTTCTTTCCGCAAGTGCTTCAAATAAAACAAAATAGTCATTTTGAGCATATTGGACCGGGGTTGTGATTAATGCATTATAATAATCTTTTAAAATTCCCCATATTCGTGAAAACAAGTGGTTATCAGCACATTCTACAATTCGGTAAAAAAAATCATCATCGTGAAAACTGCCTGCTTCGGAAAGCCATTTTCTCATATTTTCGATCTGGTTCATGTCCAGTTTTTTTATCGCCAAACGCAGACAATCCATCTCAATCAAATATTTTGTTTCGAATACATCTTTCTTTGCCTTTTCATCCTGCAGGATAAAGGTACTTAGCAACTGAACGAGCTGGTGGCCGTGAAAGTCACGAATAAAGGTTCCTTCCCCTCGCCGGGTTTCAATCAACCCTAACAGTTCCAACGCCCTTAAAGCTTCTCGAACGGAAGAGCGCCCGACATTCAGGCGCTCAGATAATTCACGTTCTGATGGAATTTTATCTCCATGCATTAATCCATCCGCTGTAATCATTTCTCTTAATTGTTTAACAATTTCCAAGTAAACTTTTGTATTTGTCACTACCTAAATCACTCACTTTTTCCGATTAGAGCGAGTCGCTTGGTTTTTTCCTTTATTTCCTCAGGGTCCACCTTAATTCGGGCAACGCCCGTTTCCATCGCTGCCTTTGCCACCGCCGCTGCTACATTTGGAGCTACTCTTGGATCGAAAGGCCCCGGAATAACATAATCTGCATTCAATTCGTCATCAGTTATTAATTCTGCAATGGCTTCCACGGCAGCAATCTTCATTTTTTCATTAATATGAGTGGCACGTACATCGAGAGCACCACGGAATATACCTGGGAATGCCAAGACATTGTTTACCTGATTAGGAAAATCTGAACGTCCTGTACCAACGACTTTTGCTCCTGCCGCTTTTGCCTCATCGGGCATAATCTCAGGATTCGGGTTTGCCATTGCAAAAATAATCGGATCTGGGTTCATTGATTGTACCATTTCTTTTGTCAATGCACCGGCTACAGAAACACCAATAAATACATCGGCACCCTTCATGACATCGGCAAGGCTGCCAGCCATACTATCCCGATTTGTATATTTCGCTACTTCTGCCTTAACGTCATTCATGCCGACCGGACGGCCTTCATAAATGGCCCCCTTCGTATCACACATGATGATATCGCGAACGCCATAACTGTATAATAATTTTATTATTGCAATCCCTGCAGCTCCTGCACCGTTTGCAACCACTTTAATTTCCGTCATTTTCTTCCCGGTTATTTTCAGCGCATTGACAAGGCCTGCGGCGGTGACAATCGCTGTTCCATGCTGATCATCATGGAAAATCGGTATGTTTGTCTCTTTTTTCAGTCTTTCCTCAATCACAAAACAATTTGGTGCAGCAATGTCCTCAAGATTTACCCCGCCAAATGTCGGCTCAAGCAGCTTAACAGTTTCAATAATTTTATCCACATCGGTCGTGTTTAAACAGATTGGAAATGCGTCTACACCAGCAAAGCTCTTAAATAAAACAGCCTTCCCCTCCATAACCGGGAGTGCTGCTTCGGGTCCAATATTACCAAGACCAAGAACAGCTGTACCATCAGAAACAACAGCCACCATATTGCCTTTCATTGTATACTCATAGACTGATTCAGGTTTTTCGTAAATATCCTTGCACGGCTCGGCAACACCAGGAGAATAGGCCAAGCTTAAATCATGTGCGTTTCTGACTGGCACCTTTGATTTAGACTCCAACTTTCCTTTGTTAATACGATGCATATGCAATGCTTCTTCTCGTAAAGTCAAGATTGGTCACCCCTTGAATGAATAAATATCCCATTAAAAAACTTGGTGGTCAGACCACACATGTCTCTTTAACAATATAACATATCTTCGGAAGTTGTAAAGAATTATTCTTTTAAGACAACATTATGAAAACCGAGGATATCCCTTAAAGATTGGAGTAGAATTGGGGTTGGACTGACCTTGTTTCCTTCTCCCAGTCTCACGGTTTTTCTGGTTGCTCCATAATGGAGGATAACGCCTGCATCCCCCTTATGTTCTCTTATCAATCGATTGATCTTTTGCAGTGATTGCTCATCCTGTTTATCTTGGTCAATTTTTAAATATAAAACCGGCTGCTTTTTTGATTTGCTTGCTATCCACTGTTGTATTTCAAAAACCTGCTGAATAATGTACTGTCGTTTATCATCACGTTCTTCCACTTTCCCTTCGAGCAGTGCGAAACTCCCTTGTCCCAGTAATGGAGAAAACCTTCTGTAAACATCCGGAAAGGCAATCGCTTCTAATTCACCGCTAGAATCGCTGATTGTTAAAAAAGCCATTGCTTCACCTTTTTTTGTTCGAATTGTTTTTATCCCTGCCACGTAAATCCCTGTTGCAACTCGTTTTCCATCTTTCTTTAATTGATAAATTGGCTGTGCTCCACATCGGGCAAGCTCCTTTTCATAAATGGAAATAGGGTGATCGGAGAGGTAGAAACCAAGAGCTTCCTTCTCGAAAGTCAGTTTCATCTCCTGGCTCAGCGGGTCAACGATTACATACTTTGGTTTTGGGATTAACTCATCGTCAAATAAATCGATTTGACTGGAATCATCGGGTTTAAATATTTGCGCGTGCTCGATCGCGACATCCAGGCTTGCCAGAAGAACAGCCCGATCCTTGCCGAATTCATCAAAGCATCCAGAATGGACAAGATATTCCAGGGTTTTTCGGTTAATGGCCTTGGTTGAAACACGAATGCAAACATCGAAAAGATCAGCAAACTTTTTTTGTTTACGGGCTTGAAAAATTTCCTTCAATGCAGCTGCACCAACACCTCTGATTGCAGCCAGGCTGTACCGGATTTTTCCTCCTTCTACTTGAAAGGAAAAGGAACTGTGATTAATCGATGGAGGTAAAATGGAAATGTCTATTTGCTTCGCTTCCAAAATATATTGGGCAATTTTTGTATCGTTGCCTATTGCCGATGTCAAGAGCCCTGCCATAAAATGCAAAGTGTAATTTGCCTTTAAATAGGCCAGCTGATAAGCAATCATACTGTATGCCACCGCATGACTGCGGTTAAATCCATAATTGGCAAAGCGGACAATCAAATCATAGATGTCATTAGCTAAGGATTGATCGTAACCTTTCTTTAGTGCTCCTTGGACGAAATGGATTCGCTCCTTATCTAAGACTTCCTTTTGCTTTTTCGAAACCGCTCTTCGAAGCAGATCGGCTTCGCCGAGTGTAAAACCAGCCATTTTTGACGCAATCTGGATAATTTGTTCCTGATATACGATGACGCCATACGTATTTTCGAGAATATGCTGTAAATCATGGTGAGGATAATGAACCGCCTCACGGCCATGTTTCCTTTCAATGAATAGCGAAATATTCTCCATTGGTCCTGGCCGGTACAAAGCATTTACAGCAACAATATCCTCAAACCGTGAAGGCTTTAATCGGTTCAATACCTTCCGCATTCCCTCCGATTCCAATTGAAATATCCCAGTTGTCTCTCCTCTAGCCAACAGTTCAAAAGTGGCACTGTCATCAAGAGGAATATTACGAAGATCAATCCTGGTACCCTTATGGCGATGAATCGAAGATAAGATAGTTTCAATTAATGTCAGGTTCCTTAACCCCAGAAAATCCATTTTCAATAGCCCTAGTTCTTCGAGATGTTCCATGGAATACTGTGTTAAATAAATGTCGTTTGAACCTTTCTGAATGGGTATTAAGTCAACTAAGGGCTTCTCACTGATGACCACACCTGCGGCATGGGTTGAAGTGTGCCTTGGTAGACCTTCTAGCTTCAAAGCTGTTTCAAAGAGCTTTTTATTTATTGGTAATTCATTAATATACTTGCGCAGTCCTTCAGAATCATTATAGGCATTCTTTAGTGTTAATCCTGGCCGAGATGGTAAAAGCCTGGACAACTGCTCTAATTCTTTTGTATTTAAACCGAACACCCGACCGACATCCCTAAGGGCAGCCTTCGCAGCCAGCGTCCCAAATGTGGTAATTTGAGCAACATGAAGCTCGCCATATTTACGGGCTACATATTCAATCACCTCATCTCGCCGATGGTCAGGAAAATCAATATCAATATCAGGCATGGAGATCCGCTCGGGATTTAAAAAACGTTCAAACAGCAAGTTGTGTTCCAAAGGGTCGACATCGGTTATAAATAAGACATAGGCAACAAGGGACCCCGCCGCCGAGCCCCGGCCTGGTCCGGTCAGAATTCCGTGCTCGCGGGCATATCTCATAAAATCCCAAACAATTAAAAAATAATTGCTAAACTTCATGCGGTTAATAACTGACAGTTCGTATGCCAAGCGTTCGGTATACTTTTTATCAGGATGTTGAAAACGCTCAGCCAATCCCTTATTACAGAGCATTTCAAGATAATCATCCGCCGGAATGCCGTTTTCAGTCGGATAGGCCGGTAAATATGTTTTGTTCAGATCAATATTAATATTGCATCTTTCCGCTATAAGAAGCGTATTTTCCAGTGCATCCGGAACATCAACACAGCAATCCGCCATTTCAGGTGCACTTTTTAAATAGAACTGATCGCTCCCCAGTTGTTCGCGATGGTCATCTTGCAATTTATCCCCATTCTTTATGGCCAGCAGGCATTCATGGGCAAATGTATCCTCTTTCTCCAGATAATAAACAGTGTTTGTTGCTGCAAGAGGTACATGTAATTCCCTCGATATGTGAATGAATTGATCTTTTATGACACTTTCTTGGTCAAGTTGATGGTTTTGCAGGGCCAGGAAGAAGTTTTTTCGGCCAAATAGGTTGGAATAAGCATGGATTAATTCTTTTGCTTCTGATAATTGTCCGTTTATGATGGACTGCTCAATTTCCCCCTGTATTCCCGGGGTAATGGCAATAAGCCCCGCAGCATAATGCTTAAGCCATTTAAATGGCAGCCCATGATCTACTTTCGTTTGCACCGCACTGGAGATTTTTAATAGATTTTTAAAACCCGTGTCATTTTCCGCGAGGAGAACAAGCGGAAATGCTTCATTTTCCTTTCTTTCGCTAGCGATATCTACAGTAAGACCAATGATTGGTTTCATATTTTGCTTTTTACATAGCTTGTAAAACTCAATTGTCCCGTACATTACATTTCTATCGGTTAATGCCAAGGCACTGAAGCCCTTATCACGGGCATTTTGCACCAAATCCGAAACTGATGCCGTGCTTGTCAATAAACTATACGCGCTATATACATGCAGGTGAATAAAAGACATATTTGTCACACCCTTATACTTTTATCTCAACTTATATTATAGAGCTTTAAGTGAAAAAAAGAAAATATGTTCTCATTTAAACTAATTCATATTTAGAAAAGTTTGTCCATATAAATGATAGAAAGAATATTTGGATATACGAAGGCGGTTGGTATCATGAAAGAACTCGGCTTTTTCCCAGCGTTTATTGAAAGCTATTTTATTGCTTTGGGCGTTGTCCTTGGGGGGGCGCTAATTGGGGGAATTGCCTCCTTTTTAACCGGTCAGCCTCCACTTACTACCGTTTACCGCTTATCATCGGCACTTAGGATTTGGGCGATTGTCGCTGCCATTGGGGGAACATTTGACGCGGTTTATACATTTGAACGCGGTTTATTAAATGCAGAAACAAAGGACCTGTTTAAGCAGTTTTTATTAATTTTGTCCGCCTTGGGCGGTGCTCAAACCGGAGCATTAATTATTAATTGGCTGACTCAGGAGCACATTTCATCATGAGAATCCCGCCTTATTACCGCAGACCCTCCTGGCAGCGTTTTTTTTCGGGGATGGCCATTGGCGGTGCCATTAGTTGGTGTATTTTTTTATATATCTTTGGTGTCTGGCAAGAGGAAAATTCCAAACTTATAAAAAAGCAGCGGGAGGATATCAGCGAACTGAAGGACGAAATTAAAATTTGGCAGGACGATTATGCAGAGTTGAATCAAAAGAACCTTGAAAAAATCACCGTTCAAAAAATCAATATTAAAATAACCAATCCAGATAAGTATCGTTTGGACGATTTCAGTGTATTTCAGGCGGAGGAAGCGGTAAGAGATGACATTAAAACAGTGCTGGCAAAGGATTTGGAGACGGTCGCCAAAAGTAAGGATATGATCCGAAAAATTATTGAAAACAAGCCAATTACCTTAAATGAGAAGCGATATAAGTTTAAAGTAAAAGAAATGGTTATTTACACCACCTTGACGATTCAGCTTGAACTCCAGTTCGATGACTAATAGAAAACGGCCATTTCGGCCGTTTCTTTCGTTATTTTCGACATACTGCATCTAGTTCTTTTAATACCTCATCCACTTCATCCCAAGAGAAAATTGAAGCGCCTGAAGCAAGCGGATGCCCGCCACCGTTAAACTTTCGGGCAACACCATTGATGACTGGTCCCTTTGAGCGCAGCCGGACTCTGATTTGATTCCCCTCTTCTATGAAGAAGGCCCATGCCTTAATCCCTTTTACTTCGCCCAATGTTCCAACCAACAGTGAGGCCTCAGCAGGTCTTGCCTGAAATTTTTCAAGCAGCTCCTTAGTCAGTACAACTGAACCGACACCATTTTCCTGCAGCTCAAAGTTTTGCAAAATATAACCATTTAATTTGATTATATTTGCCTCCAATTCATACATACGGTCAAATAGTTCCGGTCTGGAAAAATTGTAATGTATTAATTCACCTGCATAGGAGAAGGTTTTTTCAGTTGTACTTGGGTAAAGGAATCTACCGGTATCGCCGACAATGCCCGCAAATAGAAGCCTTGCGCCCTCATCGTTCATTTTCAAGCCTTGGTCTTTCCCAAATAAATAAAAATCATAAATCATTTCACTGCAGGAGCTTGCTGTAGTATCGACCCATAATAAATCTCCATAAGGATCTTCGTTTGGATGATGATCGATTTTTATCAGTCTATCCCCTAGAGTATACCGCCTATCACAAATTCTCTCCTCGTTTGCTGTATCACAAACAATGACCAGTGCTCCTTGATAGGTTTCATCATCGATTGTATCGAGTCTGCGCATGTAATGGAGCGTTGGCTCCTCTTGGCCGACCGCGTAAATATTTTTTTCCGGAAAGGACTCCTTAAGGATAGCCGCTAATCCCCCCTGGGAACCGTAAGCATCAGGATCCGGGCGGACATGGCGATGCAGAATAATCGTGTCATATTGTTTAATCGTATCTAAAATTTCCTGTTTCATAAACGCTCCTTTATCGTAAATCCTTTTGTAATGGTGGCTTTTTTGGTTCATTACAGGTAAAATAATAGTTGATTTTTTAAACTGGAGGAACCAATATGTTTGTGCTTGTTGTTTTTATCGTTATTCTATTTGCCTTTTATTTATTTTATAAAACAAAATACTTCAGAAGCAATCGGCCAGTCGAAAAAAAATGGTTGTCTGCCAAATCAAATATTGCCCTCGGGTTATTTGTTATGGTTTTTGGGATCAATTCTTTGTTCGTGAACCCTTCCACCATCACTTACATCGTTGGGGCCATCTTTACTTTTTATGGGATTTTATTCACTTGGACCGGTATAAAAAAATATAAACATTATCTCCCATTTGCTATCGAGGAAGCAGAAATGTTGGAGAATCAGAAATAATTGGAGCCGCTCCTGTTAAGGAAGCGGCTTTTTCTCACGTTCTATCAATCAACTGACACATCATCATCGCTTTACCAACCAGTATTCCATCGTTGAAAACCTCTACATCCACCTTTCCAAACTTACGGCCAACCTCGAGAATTTTTGGATAAACCTCAAGGGTGCTTTCAATTTGAACAGGTTTAATAAAGTAAATCGTCATATTTTCAACGACCAAATCACCTTTTTTATGCCCTTTAAGGACACGATTGGCCGCGTCAGAAACAATAGTAGTAAACACGCCGTATGATATTGTTCCAAGATGATTCGTCATTTGTGGGGTAACCTCGCAGGTGAAGGCATCCTCTCCCTTGCCTCTTCCCTGCATTAATGCTATTTGGTTGGTGACGATATCATCAAGTGTTTCGCCTACTTGTGGCTGACGTTGATTCATCTGTAAAGCCTTTAAGACATCCTGCCTGCTGACGAGCCCCTCTAACCGATTAGAGTCATCAGCAACGGGAAGGACCTCAATCCCTTCCCAAACCATCATATGGGCAGTTGAAGCAACACTCGTTTTTCCCGTAACCGTCATCGGTTGTTTGGTCATTATTTTTTCAATCATATTTTCATGGTCCTGACCCAATACGTCTTTGCTGGTTACCATACCTTGAATTTTCATGTTTTGGTCGACTACCGGGTATCGGCTGTGGGTCGTTTGCTGATTCAACTCATGCCATTTTGAAACCTTATCAGTTGTTTTAAGATAATAGGTTTCCGAAATCGGTGTTAGGATATCCTCTACCAAAATGATTTCTTTTTTAATCAATTGGTCGTATATGGCACGATTAATCATCGTGGCGACTGTAAACGTATCATAGCTGGAAGAAATGATTGGCAATTCCAACTGGTCCGCGAGTTTTTTCACTTGATCTTCCGTATCAAATCCACCAGTAATTAGCACGGCTGCTCCCGCTTTTAACGCAAGCTCGTGCGCCTGTGTCCGGTTTCCGACGATCAGAAGGTTTCCTGCCTCCGTATAGCGCATCATCGCTTCCAGTTTCATGGCGCCAATGACAAACTTATTCAAAGTCTTATGCAGCCCTGTTCGGCCGCCTAATACTTGGCCGTCGACGATGTTGACAACCTCTGCAAATGTCAGTTTTTCAATATTTTCTTTTTTCTTCCGTTCAATCCGAATCGTGCCCACCCGTTCAATGGTGCTGACGTAGCCTTTGTTCTCCGCTTCTTTTATAGCGCGGTAGGCCGTACCTTCACTGACATTCATGGCTTTGGCGATTTGTCTGACTGAAATTTTCTCACCTATCGGAAGTTCATCAATATAATCCAAGATTTGTTCGTGCTTTGTCTTAGTAGCCAAGACCTTCACCCTTTATAAGTTAAATTCAATTTATCCGGTCAACAGATATCTAAATTTTATTATAAAGTTTAAAAAGTCTTGATTCAATGCGGTTTCACAAATAAAGCGAAAGCGCTGATCAGGAGGTGCAGCTAAGAGGCACCTAAAGATTCCCAAATGTTAATGAAAAGAACGTTTTTTCATACGCTCAGGTGAAACCTTTTGCACCTGCTTTTTTGGGGCATAGAGCAGACCAGTCAGATTTCCAGCAATCACGATTATCGCGAATGCCAGCCAAGTAATCGCAAATATTCCTTGAAGCCCTTCCGCTGTAACAGACAGCCTTGGTACCGCAAAATATAACATGAAGGCGCTAAGCAGCAAACATAGCAAATAACGATTCTTTTTCATTCCAACTTCCTCCTTCAAACTAAAAGACTGCTTGTTCCATCTTTATGCATATTGGAGGAAAAAAAGTAGTTAAATTTCGAGTGCTTCACCAGGTTGCAGCACTTTGCCGTTTTTAGCTTCAAGCAATTCAATAAATACATTAGGGTCCTGTTTAATCGGTGGGAAGGTATTGTAATGGATTGGCACAACCACCTTGGCATTCAATAATTTTGCCGCATAGGCTGCATCCTCCGGACCCATTGTAAAATTATCACCAATCGGCAGGAACGCAAGATCAATTGGATGGCGTTCTCCAATTAATTTCATGTCGGAAAATAGCCCCGTGTCCCCTGCATGATAAATGGTTTTGCCTTCACTGCTGAACAAGACGCCCGTCGGCATTCCGCAATAAATGATTTCCTTGTTTACTGTTGCATATCCTGAACCATGGAATGCCTGTGTCAGCTTAACCGTGCCAAAATCAAAGTGCCAGGCACCACCGATATTCATTCCATGGGTTTCCACTCCCTGCCAGCTAAGGTAAGTAGTAAGGTCTGCGTTAGCCACTACAAGAGACCCGCATCTTTTTGCAATTTCGACAGTATCGCCGACATGGTCGTTATGGCCATGTGTTAAAATAATCACGTCAGCCTGCACTTCGTCAGCCTTTAAATCAGTCAGGCTGTTCCCGGTTATAAACGGATCGATTAATATTGTTTTTCCGTTACTGTTAATTTGAACGACAGAATGTCCATGATAAGAAACTTTCATTTTCACTTCCCCTTTCAATTCGTATAGTATTACTACTTCCATAAAAGTTCTGGAATTCCTCCCACATTTTCCCCATAAACTCCTTGTTTTAGCACATGTTAATGTGTGATAGTTTACATTTTATTTTTCTATTGTTACTCTCAAATAGAGTAGATATTTAAAAGGAGGTCCCTGCACAATGAATCAACGGATTAATAAATTGCAAACCTGGATGAAGGAAAATGATATTGGATTTAGTTTAGTTACATCATCAGAAAACGTATTTTACTTAAGCGGATATTATACTGACCCGCATGAACGCTTGCTTGCTCTTGCCGTCTTTCAGGAAGAGGAGCCATTTTTGGTTTGTCCGGAAATGGAGTTTCATAATGTGAAATCAGCTGGCTGGGAACATGAGATAATCGGCTTCAATGACATTCAAAATCCTTGGGAAATGATGGTTAATGCTATTAAAAAACGCAGCATTGCTGCCGGTAAGATCGCGATTGAAAAAGAACATATGAATGTAGAACGTTACGAACAGCTTATGGAGCTGTTCGCAAATGTGAAGTTTGTCTCTGCTGAAGAAAAATTAAGACAGCTGCGCATGATTAAGGATGAAAAAGAGTTAAAAATTCTTGAAGAAGCTTGTGCCCTAGCTGATTTCGCCGTAGAGTTCGGCGCCAGTGAAATCAAAGAGGGCAAAACTGAATTGGATGTCTTGAATGCTCTGGAATACGCCTTAAAACAAAAAGGCGTAACCGAAATGTCGTTTTCGACCATGGTGTTAACCGGTGCCAACGCCGCATCACCTCATGGCAATCCCGGTATGACCAAAATTCAAAAAGGCGACCTTGTACTATTTGATTTAGGTGTTGTGGTTGACCGTTATTGTTCCGATATTACTAGAACAGTGGCTTATGGTGACATTAACGAGAAGCAGAGGGAAATCTATGATACCGTCTTGAAGGCGCAGCTTGCCGCTTTGGAGGCGAGCAAACCAGGTGTAACGGCGTCTGAAGTTGATTTGACCGCGCGTCGAATCATCGCTGATGCTGGTTATGGCGAGTATTTTCCACATCGCCTTGGTCATGGACTTGGAATCAGCATTCATGAGTATCCGTCCATGACAGAGACTAACCAACTAGTCCTCCAGGAGGGCATGGTGTATACGATTGAACCTGGTATTTATGTTCCAGGAGTAGCCGGTGTCCGGATTGAAGATGATGTATATATTGGTGCTGACGGCGCAATTGCTTTAACCAAATATCCAAAGGAATTGCAAATTATTAAGTAAATAGTTGGATACTTTTTACATTGCACTATCATTATGAATGATGTAATATACAAATACAGGCTGCGTTGTACGTATCAATAATAAAGTTTTAACCTTTAAGCTGTAATAGGGAGTTAAACATTGAAGTCGGAATGACAAGCCTCTGTCTATAAGACTTGGAGGACACGCAGGAAAGCTTCTGAGAACACCCACTTTGAGGAGTGGTGGTTTAAAACTTTCTTATACGGAGTACGGCAAATGCGGCTGCTATATTGGGTCTTTCAAACCAGCTTCCTAGAGGATGCTGGTTTTTTTATTATTTTTTTTGCGTACATAACACTTTTTACGTGACCTGTTTCGTTCTTCTTTCTTGTTTTTGGTCACGTAGAACCCGGCTACGTGACCTGTTTCGCTCTTCTCTCTTGATTTTGGTCACGTAGAACACTCCTACGTGACCTGTTTCGCTCTTCTTTCTTGTTTTTGGTCACGTAGAACCCGGCTACGTGACCTGTTTTGCTCTTCTCTCTTGATTTTGGTCACGTAGAACCCGGCTACGTGACCTGTTTCGCTCTTCTTTCTTGTTTTTGGTCACGTAGAACCCGGCTACGTGACCTGTTTCGCTCTTCTTTCTTGTTTTTGGGCACGTAGAACACTCCTACGTGACCTGTTTCGCTCTTCTTTCTTGTTTTTGGTCACGTAGAACACTCCTACGTGACTGATTGCTCTTTTTTCGAGCAGATTTGGTCACGTAGAACACTCCTACGTGACCGGCAGCTTTCTATTTTCATGCCCAAAGGCACGTAGAACCTCGCCACATGTTTTCCCCATGTTTTTACCTTTATGATCCCAATAATTCTTTTGCATCTTTATATTCATGCCCTAGGGCTTCGGCAACTGCCTTATAGGTTACATGTCCGGCAAGAGTGTTAATTCCCTTTAATAAAGCCTCATTTTCTAGACATGCCTGGCGGTAGCCTTTATTGGCGATTTGTAAGGCATATGGAACGGTAACGTTTGTTAAGGCGATGGTCGATGTACGCGGCACGGCACCAGGCATATTGGCAACAGCATAATGAACGACTCCGTGCTTAACATAGGTGGGGTTATCGTGTGTTGAAATCTTGTCGGTCGTCTCAAATATTCCGCCTTGGTCAATCGCAATATCGACCACCACGCTGCCTGGTTTCATCGATTTAACCATCTCTTCCGTTACAAGCCTTGGTGCTTTGGCACCTGGAATCAGCACCGCACCTATAACCAAATCAGACTCCTTTACCGCTTCTGCAATATTATAAGGATTGGACATCAGAGTAGTAATATCTGCGCCAAAAATATCATCCAGCTGACGTAATCGTTCCGGATTTACATCAATGATTGTCACTTTTGCACCGAGTCCAATTGCCATTTTCGCCGTATTTGTACCAGCAACACCGCCGCCAATGATAGTCACAGTCCCTCGTTGGACACCAGGAACACCTGACAGCAGGATTCCCATGCCGCCATACACCTTTTCTAAAAATTGCGCCCCGACCTGAGCTGCCATTCGTCCGGCCACTTCACTCATCGGTGTTAACAGCGGAAGGCTGCGGTTAGGCAACTGTACTGTCTCATAGGCGATCCCGACTACTTTGTTATCCATTAATGCTTTTGTTAATTGTGGTTCCGGGGCCAAATGCAAATATGTAAACAGGATTAGCTCTTCACGAAAATATTGATATTCACTTGGAAGCGGCTCCTTTACCTTCATGACCATGTCCATTGACCAGGCTTCTGTTGCGGAATCGACTATTGAGGCACCAGCATTACGATAATCCTCATCACTAAAACCAGAACCAGTTCCTGCCCCTGTTTCAATAAATACTTCATGTCCAGAGCTCACCAGATTTACAACTCCCGCAGGTGTCATGGCAACACGATTTTCATTGTTTTTTACTTCTTTTGGTACACCTATCCGCATTTCAATACCTCCGCAATGATTTATGTGAACCATTTAATTTTATCAAAAAACACGGTACTTCCAAAATAACCCTAACGATATATTAAGGCCTCGCCAATAAAAGGCAAGGCATTATTCATAACTAATTAAAGAATATGCAAATAGAAAGTAAATTCTTGGGTATACGCCCCTTAAACAGGATTTTTCTAGACAAATATACAGTTTATAAGGTCTGGACAGACAAAAGGACTGTTCCCGTTAAGGAGACAGTCCTCTTAGATATTTATTACTAGCTCTCTGAAGTAGTGAAATCATTACTATCAGCTATTGCAGTTCCCTGGTCAATAAAACCGCTATTATACGAGTCCATGATTTGTTCACTAACCACATTGGCGCCCTGTTCATCAAATTCAAAACTATATTGCTTGTTTGGATCCATGCTCATGCCGCAACTCCCCTTTCAATGTATGTTACCACTTTATTGTTCGAAAAATTGCAACAGTTATACGCTGTTAAATATTGTATAATAAGGGTGAGGAGATGATGATCATGGGACTTAAATATGAACATATTTTAGTCGCAATTGATGGGTCGAAGGAAGCTGATTGGGCATTCAAAAAGGGGATTGAAGTAGCAAAGAGAAATCAATGTCCCCTGCTCTTGGTCCATGTTATTGATACAAGATCATTTGCATTAATTGAAGCGTACGACACAGTGATTGGAGACCGGGCCGAAAAGCTTGCAAAGGATATGCTGGAGAATTATAAAAAGCAGGCTGAGGATGCCGGAGTACCGGATGTGCAGTATGAAATTGATTTTGGTTCACCTAAAATTCGCATCCCTCGAGACTTGGCCAAGAAGCATAATATTGATTTAATTATCTGTGGAGCCACTGGAATGAACGTGGTAGAACGGTTCTTTATCGGCAGTGTTTCAGAACATATTGTCCGATATGCTCCATGCGACGTCCTTGTGGTACGGACGAAAAAAGATTTGGAATAAGGATATTTAAAGCACGAAGCAGCCAGCTCCGTGCTTTTTTACTGTAAAAATGGTTTTAAAGTATAGTAAAATAAGAGCAAGATAACTTCCTGGAGGACAATATGACAGATCACTTTTCTTTTAACCAGCGCCTCGGCATTCATATTCCCGATTTAACTTTGGAATGGGATCAATACAGCAAAGCAACACAAGAGGAAATACTCTTGCGCTGGGAGCGGATTCGCGGGTCGATACCTGACCGAATACTTGACCTTGAACAAGAAATCAATTACAAGCAAGCACAGCTTTCAGATGAAAATGATTTTACTATTTCCTGCCAACTAAACTCCGAAATTGCCGAACTCGCTTCCATCATCAATGATTTATGGCTCTGGTACCGTGCTAACCAAACAGTGTCTGATAAAGCACACCATTAAAAAACTCCCTAGTCACATAAGGGAGTTTTCTCTTTCTTATAAATCCTTTTTAATCTCCTTCACGACGTGGCCAATCTCCGGCAAGATTAATTTATTCATTGCCAGTTTCACAGCACCTGATGAACCCGGAGTGGAGAACACCGCTGTATCTTTTACGACACCGCCAATGGCCCGTGAAAGAATCGCTGCAGAGCCAATATCTTCTTGGTAGCTAAGCATTCTGAAGATTTCACCAAAGCCGAGCATTTCTTTATCCAATAAAGCCTGAACAGTTTCAATGGTAACATCCCGCTTGGCAATCCCTGTTCCGCCGTTGGTTAAAATGACATCAATGTCGTCTCGTTCGCAGCCTCGCAGGATTTCTATTTTAATAGGCTCCGCTTCGTCTTTAACAATAACGTAATCGACAATCTGGTGTCCTGCTTGCTCCAACATGTCAATCATCAGCCTGCCGCTCTTGTCGGTTTCTTTATCTCTCGTATCACTAACGGTGATCACTTTACAATTAACGGTTTCCTGAGCCGTTTTTCTATGTTCTTGTATACTCATGTTATATTTCCTCTTTCAAATTTAGGTAACGAAGCTGATAATATTTTTGCGCAAGGTCTGTTACTTTTCTTGTCAGCTGATAATTGACCCCAGCACCAATCCCCATACTAATCAGCGGGATGCCCTGGATTAGTCTTTTCTTAAATATACTAATAACCATTGCCTTTAACAGTTGTTGAAGCGGTTGGTCTATCCAGGTAATATCCGTTATTTCTTCTTTGCCTTCATAAAAATAAGGTGTTTGCTTGTCAGCCAATTCTTCCATTAATATGGACCAGCCCTGTGCCTGAAGTCTTGGCGGCAATGTTGCAGTATGAAAAACCTTTAATGATGTCATCATTTCATGTGGCGTATTCACTTGAAATCCATACGTCATCGCAATTAATTGGACCACTCTCAAGTTAATAACAGCCATTGCTGGAATATCAGTTCCTAACAGCAAAGGGCCACCCGAACCGGCAATCCCGCCTTGGATAAAGGAGTATAAGCGGTGCCTCGCAATTTGTTGGTCTGCTATGTATTGCAATTGATCTATGTCCAATGATCTCAAGTCTTCTATTTTTTCCAGACCTTTTTGAAAAATTCTTCCTGAAGACAAAATTCTTTCCTTGGCATCTTGCTGCAGTTGGGAAGCTTGTATAATCCCATGCAAATGATATAACCAAGTATCGATGACCGAAAAGAATTGCCGTTGAACTTTTTCCGGCAGAAGAGAAAAGGCTTGTTCCAAATATTTTTCATAAGTTAATTGAAAGTCATTGGGCTCAATGGATAGTATCCGCTGTTCCCATTCTCTTATTTCATGCAAGACTTTCTGTTCACGGTCAGTTAAAGGCATGTTGCATTCCCTCCCATGATTTTCTTCCAGTATAGCACAAAAAAAACTTCATATAAAAAGGCAAAAGCCGTTTAGACTTTTGCCTTTGCTATTAGTGAATATCTGTTAAACGCATAACATCACGGGCAATCATAACCTCTTCATCAGTTGGAATTACGATAACCTTGACAGGTGAATGCGGATAGTTGACAAACGCTTCTTCACCTCTGACCTTATTAAGAGCTGGATCCCAGTATATACCCATAAACTCAAGCCCTTTTAATACACTGGCTCTAATGGTATCACTGTTTTCACCAATCCCGGCTGTAAAAATAATCGCATCGACACCGTTCATGCGTGCAGCATAAGAGCCAATATATTTATGAATGCGGTTCGAGAATACATCTAAAGCAAGCTGGGCACGCTCATTTCCCTGTTTTGCCTGAATTTCAATGTCTCTTAAATCGCTGGAAAAACCGGAAACGGCCAACATACCGCTTTTTTTGTTTAGGACCTCGAGCACTTCATCCGCTGTTTTTCCTGTTTTCTCCATAATAAACGGTATAAGAGCCGGGTCAATGTTACCAGAACGTGTACCCATCGTTACCCCGGCAAGCGGTGTAAAGCCCATGGATGTATCAATTGATTTTCCGCCTTGAATGGCA
The DNA here is from genome assembly GCF_055381825.1 of Neobacillus sp. B24. Lineage (NCBI taxonomy): Bacteria > Bacillati > Bacillota > Bacilli > Caryophanales > Bacillaceae > Neobacillus > Neobacillus sp. B24. The sequence goes on from NZ_AP035777.1 coordinate 4,321,341, forward strand.
GCAATACTCGCTCCATTCCCAAGATGGCAGGAAATTAATCGAATCTGCTCTAACGGACGACCTAAAAGCTCCGCAGCACGCTTGGACACGTATTTATGGCTGGTTCCGTGGAAGCCATACTTGCGAATCCCATAATTCTTATAATACTCATAAGGCAAACTATATAAATATGAACTAGCAGGCATTGTTTGATGGAAAGCTGTATCAAAAACAGCTATAGCAGGCACATTCGGAAGTACACGTTGGAATGCCTTGATTCCCGTTGCGTTTGCCGGATTATGCAATGGTGCAAGCTCGGATAAATCCTCAATTTTTTTTAACACTTCGTCTGTAATGGGAACTGAATCATTGAACTCTTCACCGCCATGAACAACACGGTGGCCCACCCCTTCAATTTCATCTAACGACTTGATGATTCCGAGTGTTGTCAATTTATCCAACAGCATTTTGACAGCGACCTCATGGTCAGGGATGTCAAGTGTTTCTTGGACCTTTTCTCCCTTTACCGTAATCGTGAAGATGGAATCATTTAGTCCGATTCTTTCAATTAATCCTTTAGTAATAACTTCTTCCGCCGGCATTTCAAACAATTGAAACTTCAGCGAAGAACTTCCTGCATTAATTGCAATAACTTTTGCCATTTGCAACCGCTCCTTATTTATGTACATAACAACTAAGTATATTTTGCACAAGCCGTTCTTATTTAACGCCCTCAATTCCTCATTTAAACATTGAAAAAAGTACTTTTCAAGGCATAAATTCACTGGTAGCGGTTACAGCAAAAATATAAATGTATTCGCATTTTTCACAAAAATAAAAAGGACGACTACTATAGTCATCCTTTATTTTCTTTAAACCATTTATCAATCTTAGTCAAAATATTATCCACTTCTGCCCGTTTCGAAAGGCTGGGCAAATCAACCAGTAATGCTTGCTTTGGAGGTTTGACATTCTCTCCTTGCTTCTGCAGAACTAAAATGCTTTTGGCCGCACTTTTTGTTTTGAACATACTGACCGGCAGTTGCAAAAGGCCTTGAATGAAAACATGTTCTTTAAAGAAATCATGCAGTTTTCCAGCCTGTTCGCTTTCAAATAATCCGTTAGGAATGATAAAGAATAAGTACCCACCTGGCTTCGTATGTCGGACACTTTGCTCAATAAATAAATGATGAGCATAGGAATGACCACTATCTGCTTGCAGTTGATATTCTGCTGAGCGAATATCGTTAGGATAATAGCCGACTGGCAAGTCCGCAATCACTGCATCTACTGGATCAATAAATAATGGCTCCAAACTGTCCTGATTGAAAAACTGTACGGGCTGTCTTTGCAGGTTTGCACTAATATAAGCAAGTTTGATTAATAAGTCATCAATATCAACACCAATGGCGGCAGTTTCCTTGGAAACATAATTTAGCACCGTCATTAGTAGATTTCCAGTGCCAACAGCGGGATCAAGCAGGCGAAATGACTGTTCTTTTATAAAACGGTCGACAAGATAGGCAACAAGCATCCCTACAGAATCTGGAGTCATTTGGTGATTGGGTTGCACACTTTCCTTCATACCTTTCAGAATCACCAATTGAAATGCTTTGCGGATTTCCTCATTTGAATATCTTTCTAAATCAATTTCTTGAAATTGCTTTTTCAGCCGCTTCACTGTCAATTCACTAAGTTCCTCCTGAAGAATCGAGCCATGAAACAAGTTTTCCCCTGTTTCGGCCAATGCTTCCAGGAATGTGCAGTCCAGTTCTTCTTGTAACGTTACAGCACTTTCATTAAATAATGTAAATAATTTTTCAATTGGAGAAATGCTCATTGAGAGTCCCCTTTCATCTATCCATTTCCACTCCTCATTGTAGCCGAGGAAGCAATTTTTAAACAAGTTAAAAGGCTCCCGCCATGACGAGAGCCTTTTAACCTTACGATTTATTTCGCGTTTCTTGCCGCTTCAAGTGCACCCTCATAGTTTGGATGGTTTGTAGCTTCACTTACATATTCTACATATGTCACAGTATCGCTGGAATCAACTACAAAGACCGCACGGGCCAATAGTCTTAATTCTTGAATCGCTACTCCATAAGCTTCCCCAAAGGAAAGATCACGGTGGTCGGATAATGTTTGTACATTTTCAATACCTGCAGCAGCACACCAGCGTTTTTGGGCAAATGGAAGGTCAACACTTACTGTCAGCACTTTTACATTCCCCAGGCTGTTTGCTTCCTCGTTAAAACGGCGTGTTTCGGCATCACATACTCCTGTATCAAGTGATGGAACAGAAGTAATTAACCGAACCTGTCCCTTTGTACTATCCAAAGTTACTTGTGACAAATCATTTGCCAAAACAGTGAAATTTGGCGCCTTGTCGCCAACCTTAACTTCATTGCCCAATAATGTAACCGGGCCCCCCTTAAATGTTACATTTGCCATTTTTTCATCCTCCTTTTTCGTATCCAAGATTACCGAAACCCAATATGGAAATGGCTTACTTGGTATATGTACAGAGTTACTATATCCCGTCAAAATTATTTTTGCAATTATTATGAACTTTAATAGGTGCATATTTTGCTCCTAGAAAAAGGTTAATCCTCCCATTGACCATGGAAGATTAACCTTGAATCCTATAAATCTAAATCATTTATTAACTTATCGTTTTGCTGCGGTGAAGGACTCTTTTGCTGTGAATGATTTTGCTGTTGCGAATGATTTTGCTGGTCCTTTTTCGAGAACATTTGCTGTATTTTATCCACTGCTTGCGGGGCAAGTTCAAGGATCTTTTCATAAAGATGTGTACTTTCATCCAAATGAAGCATTTTGACTCCCTGAGAATTCACTATTAAAAATGCTATTGGTGTAATAGACACGCCAGCACCGCTACCGCCGCCAAATGGAAGGTTCGACTGACCTTGTCCTTGTCCCTGTCCTTGTCCCTGTCCTTGTCCTTGACTTTGCCCATTATCTGCCTTGTTGAATTCACTGCCCCCGGCGGCAAATCCAAACCCAACCTTTGATACTGTTAAAATCACACTGCCATCCGGTGTTTCTACAGGGTCGCCAATAATTGTATTGACATCAATCATTTCCTTCAAGCTTTCCATTGCCGTTGTCATTAAACCTTGAATCGGATGTTCAGACATAGCAGTAATCCTCCTAATTAAACAGATTTCATTTTCTCATTAGAAAAATTAGTTTTATTGGTGGCGGTCGTTTCGCTGCCACGCCAAAACTTAATCAGTTTTAATCCTGCCAATATAGCATGCCCGATTCGAAATTGAAACATACATGAAATCCGGGTTTGGATTACAGCCGCCTGAAAGTGCGGGGTAATCGTAATTTTTGGTTCAGCAAGTAATTTCATATTTTGGCTGACAATACCGAGTGCACTCCCTTTTATCGCCCATAAAGCCCCCGTGGCAGTACCTGTATGGGCTGCATCGCCTAAGCCAATCAATGTATGCCACTCGAACTTTTTTACTTTGACCTTTTGCAAAAACTTTTTAATTATGACCTTCAAGCCAGAAACCTTGTGGAGGAATATCTTTGTTTTTTCCAAATATGATTGTACGTCTTTTTCTGTTACTTGTTTCATGCTAGTTTCTGAGCTCTGATCCTTGCTTCTACCCTGTTTTTTAGTTTTCACTATAACACTGGGAGAATCATCATCCACTTTGATTAATGGTATGTGACGTTTAAACCTTATTAAGCCAAACCAAATCCTAAGCTCGATTTTCAAGTCATCATTATCATTATGATGATAATAATCTGTCAAAATCGTTAATTTTGTAAAAATGATAAGAATGAATAATAGCAAAAATAGCAGTAGAATGAGCAGTAACCAAAACAATTTATTCACAACCTTTCAGCCTGCTATTATTTCCTATAAGTAAAAAAATAAACCTGCCAACATTCCTGTCGGCAGGTTTAAATATCTAGTCTGTATGGACAACTGTTGTATCCGTAAATAAATCATGCAAGCCTTGTTTTTTAGGCAGAAATGCAACAATGACATACCCGACAACAATTGTGGCGGAGATAAACCTGCCAATCCACTCACGAAACAGGACGGTCCCCCACGTTAGCTTTTGTTGGTTCAGGTCAACGACTTTTATGCCAAATACCATCTTGCCCAGTGTTTGGTTAAAGTATCTGGTCATTAATACAAAATATGAATAAAATACCACTGCGGAAGCAATTGAGACAGGAGCAAACATATTTTCTGCAGTCAAGGAGATATCAAGCAATCTAAACAAAGGATTGACCAGAATGCGTTCAATACTCCCGACCACAATCAGGTCCAGCAGGAATGCCCAAAACCGCATCCAAAATCCAGCGTATCGTACAGGCCATAGTTGAGCTGGCCGCAACTGGGAGTCGATTTCCTCATCAGGATGATGTTCTTGCCCTATAGGTTTCACCCGCTCATTTTCAAATTCAGCGGTACTTTCTGGTGCTTCAGGTATATTTTCTTTTGGTTCCATCTTATTCCTCCCCCCTACTCCGCGTACAGATACATCAGCCGCGGTGAATTTGGTTTGGAGAGAACCTTCATTAGACCGGCCATTTCGGCGCTTTCACCAAGCCACTTTTTTGTTTGTATCTTGAAAAGCGAGCCGAAACCAAGTTCTTCGGTATACCGGACGACTTGGGCACCTTTTAGCTTTTCATTCTGTTTCATCTCCGAAATGACATCATCCAGGTAACCGAAACCATCAATTAGATTAAGTTCCTTTGCCTGACGGCCGTCATAAACCCGGCCATCGGCAATTTGCTTTACTTGGTCTACGCTCATCCCGCGGCCTTCGGAAATCACTTTGACAAATCCTTCATATGAGTTGTCCACCATTTTTTGCAGGATTTGCCGTTCTTCCTCAGTCATTTCCCGTGAAGGACTCATAATATCCTTATATTTTCCGCTTTTAATCGTGACAAAATCAACACCATACTTATCGGCAAGCCCTTGATAATTAATGCCCTCCATGATGACTCCAAGGCTGCCTGTCAACGTTTCCGGACTGGCGTAAATCTTGCTGGCTGCAGTTGATATATAGTAGCCTCCAGAAGCAGCCATTGACCCCATTGAAATGTAAACAGGTTTCTTGCTTTGCTTCGTGATTTCCTTCAATTTGTCGTGAATCTCCGCACTCTCCACAACACCGCCGCCTGGAGAGTTAACTCTGACAATTACTCCTTTAACTGAGTCATCCTCCTTAATCAGGTTAAGCTTTTTCATAAAGGCCTGATGGTTATAGGAGGAATCAGCAAATAATGATTCTGCTTCTCCCGTATCCTGAATAACACCATCCACATCTAGGATAACAATTTTCTTTAATTCATTTCCCTCTTCAACAACCTCTTCTGTAAATGGTTCCTCTGCAGCTGCCATCAATTCAGTGAAATCAGTTTGAAATCCTTTAAAGGCAAAGGACGATAACAGATTGATGACAACTGAAACAAAAAATAATGCCGCGGCAATTCCTAAAGCGGCCCACCGTTTTCCGTTCACATTTATTCCCCCTCTTTTTGTCTGCTCTGTAAAAGTAACATTCCTTTCATATTGTTTCAAAAAAATGCTAAACTAATTTGAAGACTATCATAATTTTAAATGAAAACTCGCCGATTGGCGAGTCCGTTAGGACGAAGACAGACGCGTAGTTGATTTTACTATTAGCGAACAAAATTTGATTTTCGAATGGGAAAATTGGAAACATTTTTTTTATCTGTTTACAGGAGGTTCCAAATATGCCAGAAAGACGTAATGTTTACTATTCTTATAAACATGATGCCGAGATGCTCGCAAAAGCCGAGCCATTATTTGAAGCAACAGAACGCTATGGTTTTACCATTGTGGATGACTATAGAGAGGCAAACATTATTGCCAGTATTGGCAATGATGGGGCATTTCTTCAGGCAGTACGAAAAACAGGTTTTCGTGATGATTGCCTTTATATGGGGATATCCACAACAAATAACCTAAATATGTATTGTGATTTTCGAATTGGCGAAACATCCAATATGATTAATGCCATGCAAAATGAGCAGCTGGAGGTGCGGCGTTATCCGTTGATTGAGGTTTCCGTCGACCAACAAGGTACCTTTACCTGTTTAAACGAATTCAGTATCAATTCGTCAATTATTAAAACATTGGTCATTGATGTATTTATTGATCAGCTTCATTTCGAAACCTTCCGTGGCGATGGATTAATTGTTTCCACTCCGACCGGAAGCTCTGCTTATAATAAATCAGTAAAGGGTGCAGTTGTCGACCCGCTGCTTCCGTGTTTGCAAGTCAGTGAGATTGCCTCTATTAACAATAATCGATATCGAACACTTGGCTCTTCTTTTATTTTAAGCGGTGAGCGAAGCCTTACCCTTAAAGTCGTTCCTGAAGGTAATGATTACCCGACTATGGGAATGGATAATGAAGCATTGAGCATTCGTTATGTTGACAATATAAATGTTCGTCTTAGTGATAAGAAATTAAAAACATTAAAGCTGAGGGATAACTCGTTCTGGGAAAAAGTAAAGAGAACGTTCCTATAAACAGGAAAAAACCCCTTTTCCTACAAGATAAGGTCAGGCTGTCGAGAACTTACGACAGTCTTTATTTTATTTAAATTAATTAGTCATGTAATTTAATTTCCCAATAAAACAAAAACCACCCTAGAGTTGGACTGAAAGTCCAACTCTAGGGGGTAACTGTACAATTTAGGATAAGGTTTTTTGTTTGCGCCATTTAAATTCTATTTGGGCAAATAATTTTGTTTTTGAAAGTGAATAGATTGTCAGTGCTGACCAAATGAAGATGAAGGACAACAGCTGCACTTTTGAAAAGTGCTCATTATAAACAAATATCCCCAAAAGTAATGTTATTGTAGGAGCGATATACTGCAGAAAACCAAGCAGCGACAGCGGAATTTTTTGCGCTCCTTTGGCAAAATAAAGCAGCGGCACGGCTGTGGCAGCACCCGCACCGATTAACAAGAGATTGGTCTCAACGCTCGTTTCCAAAAAAGAACTGCTTCCTTTTACAAATAGAAAAATCATGTAGATGGCAGCAATTGGTGTCACGACCAGAGTTTCAAGAGTCAAACCGACTGCTGAATCCACATTTATAAGCTTTTTAACCAATCCATACACACCAAATGATAATGCCAAGACAATTGCCACCCATGGAAAATTCCCGTGGGAGACGGTAATGATCAGCACTCCGATTGCCGCCAAACCGAAAGAGATATACTGATAAACCGACAATTTCTCCTTAAGGACAATCATCCCCAACAAGATGCTGATAAGCGGATTGATATAATAGCCAAGACTTGTTTCAATCATATGACCGTTATTGACAGCCCAAATATAGACAAACCAATTGATGCTGATAAGAATGGAAGCGGCAATTAATGCATACATCTGTTTCTTATTTTGTGCAAATCCCTTCAGAGTTTCCACAAACAATCCCCATTTTTTAGTCAAAACAAGGATTAACAACATAAAGATAAATGACCAAAATACCCGGTTAGCGAGAATTTCCTTTGCCTGGACGGTATTTAAAAGCTTCCAATAAATCGGCAGCAAGCCCCAAAGTAAATAGGAAAAGGCGGCATAAATTGCCCCCAGTTGCGTTTCGCTTTTTTTCATTTTCCCCTTAGCCCCTCTTCTTTCTAGTCACGAAATATTTTCTATTATACATGGAAATATAGTATTTGGGGGAGAATTTTGCTTTTTCGAAGTAAAAAAGAAATCGGCACTGTTACCGATTTCTCCCATTTGATTATTTTTTTGTTGCAGCCAATTCCTGCTGGCGTAATTCGATTCTGCGGATCTTCCCTGAAGTTGTTTTTGGAAGCTCCTCCAAGTACTCTATTTTTCTCGGATATTTGTATGGTGCGGTTAATGATTTAACATGCTCCTGTAAGGTTTTTGTCAACTCCAGGTCAGTCGAATCCACACCCTCTTGTAATACAACAAAGGCCTTTACGATAAAGCCGCGGATTTCATCCGGACTCGCCACCACCGCACATTCCTTTACATACGGGTGTTTGACTAATGCATCCTCCACTTCGAATGGTCCAATTGTATAGCCCGAGCTTATGATGATATCATCACCGCGCCCCTCGAACCAGAAGTACCCGTCCTCATCCCTTTTTGCTTTATCACCGGTAACATAATAATCGCCGCGGAATTGCATCGCAGTTCTCTCCGGATCCTTATAATAATTTTTAAACAGTGCCGGAGTTTCCATGTGCACGGCAATATCCCCTACTTCACCAACGGCACAAACCTGACCTTCGTCATTAATGATTTCTACCCTGTTCCCTGGGGTTGGCTTGCCCATTGAGCCTGGTTTAAGCTCCATTCCCTTGGTAACTCCGACAAGGAGGGTATTTTCGGTTTGGCCATAGCCGTCGCGGACATCAATATTAAAATACCTTCTGAATGTATCAATGACTTCACGGTTGAGAGGCTCCCCAGCCGACACAGCACTATGAAGGTTTGGCAAATGATAGTCAGCCAAATTATCTACCTTTGCCATCAATCGATATTCTGTCGGTGTACAGCAAAGGACATTAACATCATATTTTTGCAGCAGTTTCAAGTACGTCTTTGGTTCAAACTTACCATTGTAGACGAAACCAGTTGCCCCTGAGCCTAGAACGGATAAGAATGGACTCCATATCCACTTTTGCCATCCTGGACCGGCAGTCGCCCAAACAGTATCACTTTCTTCGATACAAAGCCATTTAGCTGCGGCAGTTCTAAGGTGTGCGAATGCCCAACCATGTGTGTGAACGACCCCTTTTGGATTTCCAGTCGTTCCAGAGGTATATGATAAAAATGCCATATCGTCTCTATGAGTATTGGCCAATGAAAATTTATCTGAGGCCTGTTTCATTTCCTCATCCAAATGAATCCAGCCTGTTTCAGGTCCACCAATTGTAAACTTTGCCAATTGTTCTGATTCCTTAATATTTGTAAATTGGTTTACATATGGATAATAGCTGACGATCGCCTTTACATCACCATGAGTAATCCTGTATTGAAGATCCTTCTCCCGGAGCATTTCTGAACTAGGAATAACAACCATTCCTGCCTTCAGTGCAGCTAAATAGACAACATATGCTTCAATCAGACGAGGGACAATCACCAGAACAACATCGCCTTTTGCCAAGCCATTGTTTACAAAGACATTACCCGTCTGGTTAACTTGTTTTAATAATTGCTCATATGTAACCTGCTTTGTTTCGCCAGACTCATTTTCCCATTTTAACGCCACTTTGCTTGGGTCTTTTGCAAATTGCTCTACTTCTGCCACAAGATTGTACTTTTCAGGCGCAATTAAATCTTCCCGTTTCATCCTACTTCCCCTCCATTTTTAAATTTATATTTGCTATTATTACCTAGTACTAATTATAAGACTTTTCACGCAAAATAAAAAGAGAGAGCGGAAAAAATTCCGCCCTCTCAGTAGCCATTATATTCTTTTTTAATTAACGAGAAAATCCGCCGCCTAATTGTGATTCAGCCATTGATACAAGACGCTTGGTGATCTCACCACCAACAGATCCGTTAGCGCGTGAAGTAGTGTCAGCACCAAGGTTTACACCAAATTCTTGAGCAATTTCATATTTCATTTGGTCTAGTGCTTGTTGAGCACCTTGAACTAGTAATTGGTTATTGTTGTTGTTGTTAGCCATCTATACTCACCTCCTTGTGAGTATAGAATGTGTAGATTGTCATAGCTTCATTCGAAATAAAAATTGGTAATTATTCACAAAAAACTCACAAATAGCAAAGGAAATATCACTTGGCTGTTCGTTTCATTTAGAACAAGTCAAATTCCGATTCTGATTTCCAATCCGGTTTTATTTGAAGCGTTTCAACTTCTTCTACCGCTTGGTTAATTAGGGGTTCAAAATCAAAATAACTCTCATATTGGCTTACTTTTTCCCGCTTCGGTTTTGTTTTTGGTGAAGCCGGGACAAAGATCGTGCAGCAATCTTCATACGGACGATTGGAAATATCGAGTGTGTCAATTTCACTCGCGATTTTAATAATATCTGTTTTGTCCATCGAAATCAAGGGGCGCAAAATAGGTGTATTTGTTACCTCATTTATTGCATACATGCTTTCAAGCGTTTGGCTTGCAACCTGCCCAAGATTCTCTCCAGTTATGATTGCAAGTCCTTCTTGCTTTGCACGAATTTCATCAGTAATTTTCAGCATCATTCTTCTTGTTGAAGTCATCGTATAATTTTCAGGAACCTGCTCCCGAATCGCCTGCTGAATATCAGTGAAATGAACAATATGAAGTTTCATGGAACCTCCACTGATTTCAGCCAATTTTTTGCACAGGTCAATAACCTTTTCTTTTGCCCGTTCGCTCGTAAACGGCGGGCTAAAAAAGTGGACTGCTTCCACCTCAACTCCCCGTCTCATGGCCATATAAGCTGCCACAGGGCTGTCAATCCCGCCTGATAGCATCAGCATGGCTCTCCCGCTAGACCCAAGTGGAAGCCCCCCAGCTCCTTGGATGGTCTCACATGACAGATAAATAGCTTCCTTTCGGATTTCAATCCGCAGGTTAATATCCGGATTTCTGACGTCGACCTTTAAATTAGGAATGTTTTGCAGCAGGTGTCCCCCGATTGTATGGTTGGTCTCATCGGTATTTAGTTCAAAAGTTTTGTCCGACCTTTTCGCTGTCACCTTAAAGGTGTTCCCGGATTCATACAGGGATTTTACCAGCTCCAATGAAGCCTGCTTTAAGATTTCTATATCTTTTTCGACCTTGATGGCAGGACTGAAGGATTGAATCCCAAATATATTCTTTAATTTTTCAATAATTTCTATCCCATTTTCACCATTTAATAATACATACATCCGGTCCCTGCTTGCCTCAATTTTTATGTTTGGAAACGATGTTAAGGCTATGCGGACGCTCTTTCTTAACTTATCAACAAATTTGTTTCGGTTTCTTCCCTTTGTAGAAATCTCACCGTAACGGATTAAAATGCGGTCATAATTCATTTTTTCATTACCTTTCCCAATTGATTTACTGTTTGCTCAATAGCTCTAATGACTTGAATTGCTTCTTGTTCGGTATTTTCAAATGAAAGGCTTATCCTAATTGCACTCGCAGCCAATTCCTCGGAAATTCCCATCTCAAGCAAAGTATTGCTCGGCAATTTCTTTTTCGAGGAACAAGCGCTGGTGGTTGAGACAAATATGTCCCTTTGTTCCAAAGCATGGATAAATACTTCAGATTTAATTCCGTTTAAGGAAAAATTCAGTATATGCGGTGCGAAATTCTCAACCGGGGTATTAATTGTAATTCCTTCAATATTTGATAACCCATTCCGAAGCAGTGTATGGATGTTCTTCAGCGTTTTTACTCCAGTTTCCCGCTTCATCATCACTAATCGCAGCGCCTTGGCCAACGAGACGAAGCCCGCCACATTTTCTGTGCCACTTCTTAACCTGCGTTCCTGATTTCCACCGGAAAATAGCGGTGTTAGTTTCATGCCTTCACGAATATATAAGACACCGGTTCCTTTTAAACCATGAAATTTATGGGCTGATATTGAGCATAAATCGATTCTGCTTTTTGAAAGGGATAGAGGGATCTTGCCAACCCCCTGCACTGCATCTACATGATAAATAATGGTAGGATAATCCTGTAACAGTTCACCAATTTCCTCAATGGGCTGAATACTTCCCACTTCATTATTTACGTGCATGATTGAGATTAAGATCGTATCTTTACGGATTGCCTGTTTAACTGCCGATAAAGATACCCTGCCGCTTTGATCTACCGGCAGATAGGTTACCTCAAAGCCCTCCAATTCAAGCTGTGCTGCCGCATCCCGAACCGATGGATGTTCAATTTTGCTTGTGATAATATGACGGCCTCTGTTTCGATGTTGGAATGCTGCTCCTTTGATAGCAAGATTATTGCTTTCCGTACCGCCAGAGGTAAAAAAGATTTCGCCAGGCTTTGAACCTAATAGCTTAGCAACCTGTTCCCTTGATTGGGTCAGCAGTTTCTCTGCCTGTCCGCCGAAGCTATGCAAGGATGATGGATTTCCAAAAAAGTCTCCTGATACCTTTATAAAAGAATCTAACACTTCCTTATATGGTTTCGTTGTAGCGCTATTATCAAAATAAATCATGGTCGTCACCCTTCTAAATATGCCACTTTATCGAAGTAAATCTTAACACAAATATATTATGTTGAAAAAGGAAAATAAAAAAACCGACTTATAAAATCGGCTTTTCATCAGATTATTGTATTACCGTAGTGGTTTTTATTTTTTTTAATGCCTCTGGGTCGATTCCCTCCAAGGAAGCAGCTGCCTCCTCTAGTGCCCGTAGGTAGTCATATTGTCTGAATGCATTTTCTGCCTCGTTTAATCCCCTGGCAACTGATGGATATTGCGAACGATAACGATTTCCATATTGAATCGCCCGCTCCGCCAGTTTGACATTTTCAATCAGTTCAGTAGTCGTATTAACTAGTTTCTCAACCGTCAGCATGGCGATTTCCAAATATTGATTCAGAGCGGAAATATTTAGCGGCTTTTCCTCAAGCTGTAACTTAACATTTTGGATACTCTCATTTGTATCTTCAAGTAGGTACTTGTAATCTTCCGGCAATCCTGGGACATTCCCTTTTTGAACCTGACGGAGCGTATCGCCCACTTTTTTGGTCAATTCTCTAACCTTATCCCTTGCCTCTAATTCATCTTTCCGTAAGGCTTGCAGCTTTTCGGCAAAGTCTTTCTGTTCATCGAGGATCATATCCAATTGTTCCTTAATTTCACTCAGTTCCTCGCCAATAATGGAGTGAGCTGTTTGATTTAACTTTAATTTTTCAATTAAAATTTCATAGCGTTTATCAACAGCAGCAAGTTCCTTCTCCATACTCATCATTGTTTCCAAGTCTTGATCTGAAAGACGGTAGCTGGCTTGAACATGAAGGACTTCCTTCGCCAAGTTTTTATTTTCTGCTTCGGCCGTTCCAAGCAGATTTGAGGTTATCTGTTCGTTTTTCATAACAAAATGCTTTGCATGAACCTCTTTTTCCAGTAAATCAAACAAAATATCAATTCTTTGCTTAACCTCTTTTACTCCCTCTAAAGCATTGTCAATATCTGCCTTTTCAACAAGGAGCAAATACTCCTTGAGCTTTTCTTCGAGCCGTTTGACTTCCTTTTCAACATGAATATGTTCTAAGTAATAGCCTTGCTCTGTCATTTCTTTATGTCCGGAAAGGACGTCGCTCAACTGATTTGGCAGCAATGATTGACATTCAATTAACAGTTGTGGAATCACATCCATATGATTCTTAACAGTGGATAATTTATTTTGAATCCAAAGAACGACTTCACGTGCTTCAAGATAATTCCCCTGTTCCGTCTTTTCTTCATACTCATGAAATTTTTGTGTTACTCCTTCAAGTGCTGTTTCCAATGACTTCTCTGAATTTCCAAAGCTGTGACGATGAGCGAGCAGGTTCTTCTTTGACTCCCGGTACAACTCTTTTAATTGCTCTATTTCAACCCTATTTTTCTCCTCACTTCCAACAAGCTCATGCAGCTCTTCCAAGATATCTTTTACTTGATTTTCAGCTTCCTGCAGTTTTTCAGTGATTCGTAGTTGAACTTCCTTTGCTTTTTTAAACCGATAGCGGTCTATGTATTCTTCGGCATCAAACAGCATTTCTTCCAAATCAGGAAGTTTCACTGTTACAACATCATCCCACTGATTCCGCCAGTGCTCAAACAGTTCTTCCGTTTGTCCGGTCATATTCAATTGTTTGACTTTAGACATTTCATCCGGTATCGGCCGGTTAAATAAATCAATTTTCCATGCTTCAAGCCGATCCATTTCTTTAAAGTGCTTCTTTTTAATTAAATATCCAAATACAAACAAGGCCAGTATCAGGATAAAAACCCCAATGATAAATTTCACTTGTATGCCCCCTATTCCGAACAAAAACGTAATCCAATCTATTTTAAATAAATCTCGTCGTATTCTAATTCGATGCCTTAATGATACCATGTAAACGACATTTTTTGACTATTATTTTCAATTTTTTTGTAAAAGAAAATAAAAATAAATCTTTTTGTAAAGATTGGTTTAAAAATTGTTTAAAAAGCAAAAAAGCACTTCCCCGAGTGGATACTCCTCAGAGAGTGCCTGTTATGGTGACATGGTTAATGTTCTATTTTATGACAGCTTCTTTTTTCGGCTGAATCTGTGAACATAGCAGCTGCTCAATCCATTGATTTATTTCTTTTAAATATTTTTGTTCGAAGAATTGCTCATTTGGAAAAACATACAATACTTCTCTCATATAATGAGTATTACTAAACGGCATCATGAGTAACCCTTTTAGCTGAATAATTAGGTAAGGGATGGAATGCGGCCGGAACTCGTTCCATTCAAAGCCCCGTTCAAATATCTTTTGAAAATAGTATTTTTCTTTCAGGGAATAGGTTGACATAATCTCTCTTACCATTTGCGAATCAATTGACATTTCCCGATAAACAAAGCTCGCAAGTTGGATATTTTGACATTGAAAATGAAGCAAATCTGCGATAACTTTCTTTAAACACGCTTTTGCCCCCTTATCAATATAACGGAAGGCTTCTTCCATTCTGCCAAGATATTGCTCAAAAAAGTAGGTAAAGCAATATTCCAACAGGCCGGCTTTATTTTCAAAATGATAGGCAATGGTCGCTGTATTAACCTTGGCTGCTTTGGCAATGTCCCTCATTGATGTTCCAGAATAGCCTTTTGAATTAAACAACAAAATAGCAGCCTTTACAATCTCTTCTTTTGCATTAGTCTTCATTGTATCTCCCCCTTTGGAACATCAATATCCCCATAACATACAAATTCTTTGCGTTTTTAAAGAATCCTTTAGTAAAATGTCGACAAAGTCTGCTCTTTTCCTTCTTTTTCTGCTAAAATGGACTATAAAACTTATTGAAGAAAGGGGAATTTCCATGTTTAACGTCGAAAAATACACTGAAAACCGTGAAGAGAATTATGAACTGTTGAAAAAACAGCTTCATGCTTTAATACACGATGAAAAAAATCAAATTGCCAATCTTAGCAATGCTGCAGCCTTATTGAACCAATTTCTCGATCGAATCAATTGGGTTGGCTTTTATTTAATGGAAGAGGGCGAATTGGTGTTAGGTCCGTTTCAGGGTCTGCCAGCCTGTATTAGAATCCCGGTTGGAAAAGGGGTATGCGGCACAGCCGCAGCAAAGCGGGAAACCCAGCGAATTGCCGATGTTAACCAATTCCCTGGACATATTGCCTGTGACGCCGCCTCTCAATCAGAGATTGTCATTCCGCTTGTGAAAGGCGAAGAAATTATTGGGGTATTGGACATCGATTCACCAGAAAAAGATCGTTTTGACGAACTGGATCAGGCAAAGCTAGAAGAATTTGCTGACATTTTAGTACAGCATTTATAAAAATGAAAACTCGCCAGTCGATGGCGAGTTTCTTTATATTTTTTCCAATGCCTGTTCTAAGTCTGCCTGAAGGTCTTCATATGCTTCGAGACCAACCGAAAGCCTTAGCAGTGTCTCTGAAATGCCCATCTTTAATCGTTCTTCCTTTGGGACAACCGCATGGGTCATCGTCGCAGGATGCTGAATTAATGTTTCACAATCGCCCAAACTTACGGCAATTTTTATTAACTGTAATTGATTCATAAATTCCTGGGCTGTTTCCTTTGTTCCCTTAACGGAAAAAGATATCAACCCTCCAGGCTGCTTCATTTGATTTTTCATGATTGGATAATCGGGATGCTCCGGGTCACCGGGATAATAAATACATTCAACCTTTGAATGATTTCGCAAAAATTCAAATAGCTTTCTGGCATTCTCACAATGGCGATCCATTCGGACAGGCAAGGTTTTGATTCCCCGCAGCAAAAGCCAGGCGTCAAATGGAGAAATGATCCCGCCAATATCTTTCTGGACACTTTTTGCCAAATGGGTAATAAACTCCCCGTTACCAATAACCATACCGGCAATCACATCACCATGACCACAAATATACTTGGTTGCACTGTGAATAACAATATCACAACCAAGTTTAAGCGGGGTTTGCAGGTAAGGAGAACAGAATGTATTATCGACAACAACTGGGATCCCTTTTTCTTTCGCCACCCTCGCCGCCATCTTCAAATCAACTAGCTTCATTGTTGGATTAATTGGGGTTTCAATGTAAATACAAGATGTATTTGGCTGTATTTGACTTTCTATCGTTTCTGGGGAATCCATTACAGAAAAACTGTGGTCAATATGATACTTCTCCTTTAATAACTGCAGCAGTCCGAAGGTACAACCATATACTCCTTGTGAACAGAGAATATGATCTCCTGACTTCGTTAATTGGACTAATACCGCACTGACTGCCGCCATCCCAGATGAAAACGCGAGGGCAGACTCCCCTTTTTCGAGAACAGCCATTCTTTCTTGTAAAACTTTTACTGTCGGATTGCCCAAACGCGAGTAAATATAGCCCTGTTCCAGTCCGGCAAAACGCTTTTCCCCTAGCTCAGCAGTTTGAAATGTAAAGGTGGAGGCTTGATAGATAGGCGGTACCAAACTTCCTTGATGCTCCTCGTTCTGATAACCAGCATGAATCACTTCTGTTTCAAACCGAGCATTCTTTTTTCCCAAATGAACCTCTCCTCCCAAGTGTAAACGCTCCCAAATTTATATAGTATATGATAACGGCTTAAACAAAGACACCCATAGAATCATGAGTGTCCTTTATCCAGCCATTATATTGTCACCTTGCGTTACCACCTTGTTTTTCCCCGTACCCTTGGCCATATAAAGTGCATCATCGGCACGTTTAAATAATGCCTGATACGAATCAAGCTGGTCTTTATGCCAATAAGATACACCACATGAGATGGTTATTTTAGGCATAGAATTATGGGCAACTGCCTTTACTAACCTGCTGGCGATTTCCGCCCCGGCACTTAAAGGGATTCTCGGCAAATAAATAGCCAACTCCTCTCCACCCCAGCGTGCGCCAATATCATTTTTTCGGATGTAAGATTTGATAATCCCGCCTACTTGAATCAACAATTTATCTCCAACCTGATGGCCATGCGTATCATTAATTTTTTTAAAATTGTCAATATCAATCAGGATAAAGCAACCTTCGATATCCTTTTTCATAGATTGCTCAATTTTCTCGTCCAGGTAATTTCGGGAATGCAATCTTGTCAAATGATCGGTGATCACCATCTTCTTTAATTCCTCACGCAGCATCGTATTAATTAGCGCCAACGAAGAATTTTGAGCCAAGGACTGTAACAGCTGAAAGGATTCAAACGAAAAGAAGTAAGGCTCTTCGTGCATGACGACAACGAAGCCTCTAACAAGCCCATTTCGAATCAGCGGTATGGCCATAATTGAATGAAAGCTTTTTACATTTTTTATTGGATTCAAACTAATGTCACTAAAAAATAGTGAATCTTTTTCATGAAGAAGTTTTTCTTTTATGTAATTGGAATAAACGCGTGCCTGTTTCGAAAAAAAGTAAGGGGTTGAACCGGGGAGTACTTTCACTTTTACTTGATCTTCAGAAACCAGAAAATAACCTATTTCCTGGGCATCAAATAGGGATTGAATTTGTTCTGTTATATACGTCATTGTTTCTGATAATCGCATGTTTGAATTTAAACGTTGGGACGTTTCATTCAGCAATGTTAAATTGGCCACAAGTTGCTGTGATTGTTGATAGCTTCGGGCATTTTCAAAAGCGCTGCCTGTACTGTTTGCCAATAACAAAAGATATTCAATCTCATGTTCAGGAAATTCCGAGGAATTTGGTGCAATGACCTGCAGGACCCCGTGTACCCCCTGTTTTCCCTTTAACGGGGCATAAAGAATGGAATGGTTAGACATCGGTGCTTGTTCGATTTGATAATTCCCTGAAACATAAGCATTTACTGCCGTTACATTTTCACTGTCATCATCAAACTCCATAATTGGAAGGTCACTATGGCTATAAGTTTCTTGTGAAAGCAGTAAATAATAGTCAAGATTCGGATAGATTTCTCGCAGTATCGTAAATAATTCACTTAGTACATGCTCCGTTTTCATTAATGCGTGAAGTTTTTCCGATATTTGATATAATGTTTTATATTTTTCTAGTTGAAATCGAAGTTCTTTCTCATCAACATTCATGTCATCTCCACCTAATATGCATCAATCATCTCATTACAAAAAATATACATTACATCCTAATTATAGTTATATTTAGGGTATAATTGGAAGATAAAAGTTGAAATTAATTAATATTTATCGCTACACAATTTCTTATTCAAAAAACATTCTTGACTAAATAGGTATAAAAATTATATAATACTTTTTGTGTAAAATATTGCAGCCTACGTGGACAACTTTAATACGTTCATTTTGTTCCTCACAAGTAACTCTTGCGATGGTGCATCGAGTAACCCTCTGCTGCTAGGGCGATGGTGCATGAAAACGAAATGGCTATAATGGATGTTCCTGCGGTTTTTATTTTACAAAATAAAAACAATAGAGGAGGAGTCTTTCATGGCTCGTTATACCGGCCCAAGCTGGAAATTATCCCGTCGTCTTGGAATCTCTCTAAGCGGCACAGGTAAAGAATTAGAAAAGCGTCCTTACGCTCCAGGACCACATGGTCCAAACCAACGCAAAAAGCTTTCTGAATACGGATTGCAATTGCAAGAGAAGCAAAAGCTTCGTCATATGTATGGCGTTAACGAGCGCCAATTCCGTAACCTGTTCGTTAAAGCAGGCAAAATGAGCGGCGTTCACGGCGAAAACTTCATGATTCTTCTTGAATCTCGCCTTGACAACCTTGTTTACCGTTTAGGTCTTGCTCGCACTCGTCGTGCAGCACGTCAGTTAGTTAACCACGGTCACATTTTAGTGAATGGGTCTCGCGTAGATATCCCATCATACCGTGTACTTCCTGGCCAAACAATCAGCGTTCGTGAAAAGTCACGCAACCTTGATGTTATCAAAGAAGCAATCGAAGTAAATAACTTCGTACCTGATTATTTAACTTTCGATGCTGACAAATTAGAAGGTACTTTCACTCGCTTACCTGAGCGTTCTGAATTACCTGCTGAAATTAACGAAACATTCATCGTTGAGTTCTACTCAAGATAATCGTTACAAAAACCTCGGAAACTTGTTTCCGAGGTTTTTCTTTTGTTAATAAAAAAATAACCGCACCGTAAAATTTCGGTGCGGTTACTCTTTTATTGCGGTATTACAGCCTCAGACCCAGTCCCTACCTCAACAATGTTGGATGGAGCAGATTCTTTCCCGGCAATGTCGACTGCCGTAACATAATAAGTTCCGTTTATCGCATTATACGCCAAACTGGAGCCGGCGGTAATGCTTGCTACTTTGTTTGAAATGAGACTCCCTTGGTAGACACGGTAACCTACGACATCCTTATCAGGGGAGGCTGACCAAGTTAGTGTATTTCCTGATACTGTTAAACTTACACCATCCGGGTTCTTGCCGTTATCGCTCATCTTGGAACTAGAGACAAGAATTTTCCCCCAACGTTCCCGATTCGGAATCAACTGGCTAATATTTTTAAAATCCTTCCCTACCAATCTTTCGACAAAGTCAGGATTTAAGATCATTCCCGGTTGGGTAAATTCTTTTGGGGTTGAATCCAGTGCCAGATATCGTTTGTCCCCAATACTTACATATGATCCTTCAATTAAGCTGTCATCTACCTTAGTCGGTACATCTTTTATATTAAAATAGTCACTTTCAACTAATCCAGCCTTTGTGCAGGCAGCGGATGGAAGCATTCCCGATACCGCACAATAACTGCGCTTGACGATGCCCTCTGGCATCGCAAAACTCTCTTTTGGAGCAACTAAATCCGGCTTAATTTTATAGGCTGCATTCATTAACTCTGCCCAGAGATTATTTGTCCGTTGACTGTAGGACATCCCGGAGATCTTCAGTGATTTCGGTGTATCATATCCTGTCCAGATTCCGAGAGTTACATTCGGGTTCATTGCCACGAACCATGAATCCTTATAATCATTTCCTGTACCGGTTTTACCGGCCCAATCAGAGCTAAAAGCAAGTCTGCTCTTGATTCCGGCAGCTGTTCCCGAATTGATGACATCCCGCATCATATCAAGGGTCAAATAAGCTGTTTGCGGTTTGAACACGTCTACCGGCTTAACCTCATGCTGGTAGACGATTTTGCCGTTACTATCAACAATTTTTTCAATCATGTACGCATCGATAAATTTTCCGCCATTGGCATAGGTTGCAAAGGCGTTAGTATTTTCCTCTACCGTGACGCCGTTTGCCAAAGAACCAAGCGCAGCGGCCAAGGTTGTGTAATCATCTTTCCGAAGTGAGGTGAACCCCATTTTCTCAAGATATTTCGCCGGTTTTTGATCAATGATTTCCGAGTATAACTTAACCGCCGGCACGTTATACGACTTCGCAAGCGCATATCGTGCGGAAACCAACCCGCTGTAGCGGAAATCATAGTTTTGGGGCCATGGCTTTGCTCTACCCGGAATAAAATTCAATGCTACGTTTGGCAGTGGAGTACCTGGTGAAGCTTTCCCCAGTTCAATCGCTGGACCATAAACAAGCAGCGGCTTCATAGTGGAAGCATTCGAGCGTACTGCGCTCGTTGCATGGTTCAGCTGCTGTTTGTTGTAATCCCTTCCACCAACAAAGCTGATGATCCTACCGGTTTTATTTTCAATCAGTTCGGCACCAACCTCGACAGGCTCCTTCACCGTAATCATTTCACCAGTATCCGGGTCTTTCTTTTGCTCCGGTTTTTCCGGTCCATAATTCCGGTAATTATCCTTTACCACTTGATGGACATCGTATATTTCTTTATCAATCGTTGTATGAATTTGATACCCGTTTTGGCGCAAATTTTGACTGGCTAATCCTTTATACTTATAAAAAAGACTTTCATCCTCTTTCAAGTCTTTTTCAGAATAGCCATCATTCTTCGCTAATACTGTCGTGAGAACATCGATGGCCCGCTTTTCGACTTCAAATGTAAGCCATGGATAGTTATCAAGCGGATTGGCAGTCGGCTTCGTAAAATCCTTGGTAATATCATAGGCTAATCCCTCTTGATATTGTGTTTCATTAATATACCCGCCATCAAACATCCGTTTAAGCACTGTTTTCATCCGGGTGATACCAGGCTCAAGGTTCGTTTTCACTTGTCCATCTCTTGTAAATGGTGTATAACCGAATGGACTTTGCGGCAAACCTGCAATGAAAGCAGCCTGCGGCAGTGAAAGTTCCGCTGCTGTTTTTCCAAAGATCCCTTTGGCAGCTGCTTGGACTCCAGCAATGTTCCGTCCAGAAGCGTTTCGTCCAAAGGTTGAAACATTTAAATATGCTTCGAGGATTTCCTTTTTATCGAAGAATTTCTCCAAGCGAAGCGCCAGTAAAATTTCGTTTGCCTTTCGCTGAAACGAAACCTCATTGGTGAGGATTTGGTTCTTAATTAATTGCTGGGTCAAGGTACTGCCGCCCGATTGAACCGAGGCGTTGGTTACTTCCTGAAAAAGAGCACGGAATACTGCTTTTGGAACAACCCCTTTATGCTGATAAAAGTATTCATCCTCGGTAGCGACTACTGCATTAATAAGGTTATCCGATACCTGGTCAAGCTTCACTTCTTCCCGTTCCAAATCTGTCCTGAGTTTTCCTAAATAAACATCATTAGCAAAATATAATTCCGAAGTCTCTGTATAATTATAAATATCCTTTTTCATGCTATTGTAGGAACGGACCGGTTCGTCTTTAACCAAGGAAGCAAAATAACCTGCACCAACCCCTGATGCAAAGGCGCCTCCCAAAATGAAAACTGTTAAAACAAGGAGAAATAAATTCCACACAACTGAATAGGTAATTCGGGCTCCTTTTACAGTTCGTTTATGGGTAATTAAATTTAAGACGGATTTGGCTTTTTCCAGCCAATCTTGCCATTTTTCATTCATAGCATCACCTCTTATAAAATCACCTACAATTATAGCATATGGAAGCGGTGAAAATTGACAACGTTCTACAATTTTCTAAATTTTCCATTTGGCGTTTGACTTTAGTCTTAATATATGATAGAAATATTATTAAATTAAATTTCTTAAAAGCTTTGAAGGGAACCAATTGTAGTTCTTCTATCCCTGTTATGAAGAGAGGCAGCGTCCGGTGCAAGCTGTCACATATAGAAGAATGAATTACATCCTCGAGCTTTCTCTGCGAAAAATGAGTAGCGGAGACCGGTTGAAACCGTTATTTTTATCAAGTTGGAGGAGTTATCCTCAAGCTGGGTGGTACCGCGTATGTATTACGTCCCTGCAATTTGCAGGGGCGTTTTTATTTTTTATTGGAGGTTTTGAAAATGAATTTATTAGAGGATTTGAAATGGCGAGGTATTATTTATCAGCAAACAGATGAAGAAGGGTTAAAAAACCTTTTAGATAACGAAAAAATCTCCTTATACTGCGGAACAGATCCAACTGCTGACAGTCTCCACATCGGCCATTTAGTGCCATTTCTGACATTAAGGAGATTCCAGCAGCATGGACATCGCCCGATTGTATTAGTTGGCGGCGCAACAGGAATGATTGGTGACCCAAGCGGAAAAAGTGAGGAACGCAAGCTGCTGACAATTGAAGATGTTCTGAAAAATGCCGAGGGGATTAAAAGACAATTAGAAGCGATTTTTGATTTTGAAGGTGAAAATGGCGCTATAATGGTTAATAACTATGATTGGACCAACTCGATGAGCGTGATAGCGTTCTTGCGTGACATCGGCAAGCATATCGGTGTTAACTACCTGCTCGCCAAGGACACGATTGCATCCCGGCTTGAAACAGGAATATCGTTTACCGAGTTTACCTACACAATTTTACAAGCAATGGATTTCAATCACTTATATGATCACCATAACTGTAAAATGCAAATTGGCGGCAGCGACCAATGGGGAAATATTACCTCTGGCCTTGAATTGATTCGGAAAATGCACGAGGAAGAGACAAAAGCGTTTGGGATGACGATTCCGCTTGTAACGAAATCCGATGGAACAAAGTTCGGTAAATCGGAAGGCGGGGCTATATGGCTTGATCCAGAAAAGACAACTCCATATGAGTTCTACCAGTTTTGGATTAACACAGCAGATGCCGATGTGGTAAAATACTTAAAACTATTTACATTCCTTTCACATGAGGAAATAGAGGGATTAGAAGGAAGTGTTCAGGAAGAGCCGCATCTGCGCAAGGCGCAAAAAGCGCTGGCTGAGGAGATGACTCGTTTGATTCATGGCGAGGAAGCACTGCAGCAGGCTATCAAGATTTCACAGGCGTTATTTAGCGGGGATGTCCGCAGTTTATCTGCTGCTGAAATCAAACAGGGCTTTAAGGATGTCCCTTCATATGAGGCTCAAGGAGAAACAGATTTGGTTGAGCTGCTAGTAGCGGCAAAAATTTCTCCATCGAAGCGCCAAGCCCGTGAGGATATTACGAATGGTGCCGTGACGGTAAATGGTGAGAAAGTCACTGATTCAACTTATGTATTGCAGGATTCCGATCGCATCGAAGGACAGTTTACAATTATTAGACGAGGGAAAAAGAAGTATACGTTAATTAAATACTAATTTTTGTGGATTATGGCTTTGGAAAGGAGTTTCCAAAGCCTTTTTTTATGGAGGATTGGCGTAGTGGACGCTGGGTTTTCCTTACTCTACTGCTCCAATAAGGACCATTGGCGTAGTCGATGCAGCGAAATCCACCTTCCACTGCTCCAATAAAGCTCATTGGCGTAGTCGATGCAGCGAAATCCGCCTTCTACTGCTCCAATAAAGCTCATTGGTGTAGTCGATGCAGCGAAATCCGCCTTCTACTGCTCCAATAAGGCTCATTGGCGTAGTCGATGCAGCGAAATCCGCCTTCTACTGCTCCAATAAGTTGATTGAAGACATTTTCATTGATTTTTGAGCAAAAACTGTCCTCTATCAGGCCCATTAAGGACAGTTCCGCCTATTTTTAAACCAAAAGTGTCCTCTATAAGGTCGATAGAAGACACTTCCCTTAATTTTTCACCCGGAACTGTCCTCTATAAAGCTCATTGAGGCCGCTTCCTCTGGTTTTTCAAGCGATACTGTCCTCAAGAACACAAACGCGTGAATTCAACTTCATCATCATAAAAAAACACCCAAACCGCAATAAACACGATTTGGGTGTTCCCACTCCCACTAAATATTAGTCTTCCATTGTAGATAAATCACCGGTCGGCAGGTTCAATTCCCATGCCTTTAACACACGGCGCATGATTTTACCGCTGCGGGTTTTTGGCAGCTTGTCGCGGAAATCAATTTCACGTGGTGCTGCATGAGCAGCAAGACCTTTTTTGACAAACTGTCTGATTTCTTCTTTCAACTCTTCTGTTGCCTCATACCCATCACGCAGTGCCACGAATGCCTTAATAATTTCCCCGCGGACAGGGTCCGGCTTTCCGATAACGCCAGCTTCAGCAACAGCTGGATGCTCCACAAGCTTGCTTTCTACTTCAAACGGTCCAACACGCTCGCCTGACGTCATAATGACGTCATCGACACGGCCTTGGAACCAGAAGTATCCGTCTTCGTCCATATAGGCCGAATCACCTGATACATACCAACCGCCAGGCATAAAGTAAGATTCATATTTCTCCTGGTTATTCCAGATTGTATGCATCATCGATGGCCAGCCTTTTTTAATTGCCAGGTTGCCCATTCGATATGGAGGAAGCTCATTGCCTTGGTTATCGACAATCGCTGCAACAACACCTGGAATTGGTTTGCCCATTGAGCCAGGCTTGATTTCCATACATGGGTAATTACTGATTAATTGTGCACCAGTTTCGGTCATCCACCAGTTGTCATGGATTCGTTTGTTAAATACCTTTGCACCCCATTTTACAACCTCAGGGTTTAATGGCTCGCCGACACTTAAGACGTGGCGAAGGCTATTCAGATTAAACTTTTTGACTAGCTCGTCTCCTGCGCCCATTAACATCCGGAATGCGGTTGGAGCACTATACCAAACCGTCACGCCAAAATCTTCGATCATTTGGTACCAGGCTTCAGGACTGAAGCGGCCGCCGATAATAACATTGGACGTTCCGGTTAGCCATGGACCAAAAATGCCATAAGATGTACCCGTCACCCAGCCAGGGTCAGCAGTACACCAATATACATCATCCTCTTTCAAATCAAGCACCCATTTTGCTGTTTGATAATGCTGAATCATTGCATTATGTACATGCAAAACGCCTTTAGGCTTCCCGGTGGAACCAGAAGTATAGTGGAGAATCAATCCATCTGTCCGTTCCACCCATTCAATCTTAAGTTCTTTGCTTGCAGCTTCAAATTTTTCTAAAAAGTTAACGGACGTGCCTTGTTCCTCGACATTTTTTCCAACAAGGAAAATAGTTTTCAGCGCAGGAAGATCCTTAACAGGTACTCGATCTAATAATTCAGGAGTTGTCACTAACACTTTCGCTTCACTGTCTTGTAACCGGTCCCTGACGGCTCCTTCCATGAATGCTTCAAATAACGGGCCAACAATCGCCCCTAGCTTGATTGCCCCCAAAACAGTAAAGTAAAGCTCAGGAGAACGCGGCATAAAAATAAAGACACGGTCACCCTTTTCAACATCACCATAATTTTTTAACACATTCCCGGCTTTGTTGGACAGTTCTTTCATTTCTTTGAAGGTATACTTTTCATTTCTCGATCCATCACGATAATATAAGGCAACCTTATTTTTTCGAAATGTATTCACATGGCGGTCGATTGCTTCGTATGCCAGGTTGACAAGACCTGTTTCACTCCAAGAGAAAGCCTTTTCTGTCTCTTTCCAGTCAAAGTTCTTGTAAGTCTCTTCGTAATTCGTTAGGTTGTGCTCCCCTTGCACAACTGGTAACGCTTCCACTTTCATTCAATCTCCCCCTTTGCAGTATTGTAAGATTATTATAGTACAAACAATAACTATTCACAATTTTAAAAATATATTTTTAGAAGAAAACTATTAATCTTGTATAGTGAGGCGAATTTTAAGAAAATTTAGTGAAAACGCTTTAATCAGACTAAATTCATGTATAATAGATTTGATACCACTATAGATTTTTTCCAGGGGTGACCAAATGGAGCATAAAAAAACCTATAATGCCAAGGAATTGAAGACTCCTAACGGGAAACTACTAATTGAGGGCCCTGTTTCTCCAGATAAACTGGCAAGCTATGATTTCCATGAAGACCTCGTTGCCTTCCGCCCGCCAATGCAGCAGCATCAAGCACTGATTGGAATTGCCGATTTAGCGGAAGGAAGAATTATTATTGCCCGCCATCAAAATACCATTGTAGGCTATGTTACCTTTCTCTATCCAGACCCGCTTGAACGTTGGTCGGAGGGAAAAATGGATAATTTAATTGAGCTGGGAGCAATTGAGGTGATCCCAAAGTTCAGAGGTTCCGCCGTTGGGAAAAACCTGCTGATTGTGTCCATGATGGACGATGCCATGGAAGATTACCTTATAATCACAACTGAGTATTATTGGCATTGGGATTTAAAGGGGACCAAATTAAACGTTTGGGAATATCGAAAAGTCATGGAAAAAATGATGAATGCCGGGGGATTGGAATGGTATGCAACCGATGATCCCGAGATTTGCTCGCACCCGGCCAACTGTCTTATGGCCAAAATTGGTAAGCGCGTTGATACCGAGTCAATCCAAAAATTTGACCGTCTAAGATTTATGAACCGGTTTATGTATTAATAGAAAAGCGGAAGCGCCTTCGGAACATGCCCAGCTTGTTCCTGCGAAGTCTATTTTCTTAAAAGCTTTCCTTAGTGGCTAGGCGCTGAGCTAGACATTTTTTTAGAACCGAGGGGATTGCAAATGATTGTGGAAGAAATCATGAAAACGGATGTGGCAACACTAAGTCCAACCGATACAATTGCAGATGCAATGGCTTTAATGGAAATCAGGAAGATCCGCCATATTCCCGTCATCAATCATGATTCGCATTTAGTCGGACTGGTGACGGTTGCTAAAATAAGAGAAGCAACCCCGTCCATTTTTCACGCAAATGAACATCCTGACATTTTAAAGAAGCCGCTGCAGACAATAATGGAGCGTGATGTTATTACTGGACATCCTCTCGATTTTGTTGAAGAGACGGCAGCACTTTTCTATGAACACAAAATCAGCTGTATTCCAATCATAAATGACAGAAAACTAGTGGGTATTATTACAGAAACAGATTTATTACGGACAATGATTGAATTAACAGGTGTCCACCAGCCTGGATCCCAAATTGAAATAAGGGTGCCGAATATTTCAGGTGCGCTAAGTCATGTTGCGGACATCATTCGCAAACGGAATGCAAATATTCTTAGTGTGCTAGTTTACCCGGATAATCAGGATCAGGCATTCAAAATTCTCGTCCTCCGGGTTCAACTGATGAATCCCACCGGACTAATTCAAGACCTTAAACAGGCTGGTCATCAGGTTTTATGGCCTAATCTTCCGGGGATGACAATATGAAAGACAGCTGTGCCTTTATCTACTCGGAAGACTTGTTGAACTACAAATTCAGCAGCCATCATCCGTTTAATCAATTCCGGCTTAAACTGACCGTCGATTTATTAAATCGAATCAATGCCTTGGATCACTATCAGATTATTCCGCCCCGAATGGCCACAGAGGAAGAATTGACATTAATCCATGACCCCAGCTATATTGATGCAGTAAAAAAAGCAGGACAAGGATTATTGCCGCAGGGAATTGCGGAGAATTATGGGCTGGGGACGGAAGATACCCCGATTTTCCCCAATATGCACGAAGCCAGTGCCTTGATGGTGGGCGGCACATTGACAGCAGTCGATCAAGTGATGACAGGTAAAGCGCTTCACGCCTTACATCTGGGCGGTGGATTGCATCACGGTTTCCGAGGCAAAGCTTCGGGTTTTTGTATTTACAACGATAGCTCTGTAGCAATTAAATATCTACAAGAAAAATATAATGCCCGGGTATTATATATCGATACAGATGCTCACCATGGGGATGGCGTGCAGTGGTCATTTTACGATGACCCAAATGTATGTACTCTTTCGATTCATGAGACCGGGCGCTATCTATTCCCTGGCACAGGAAATATCAATGAGCGCGGCCAAGGAGCAGGCTATGGTTATTCTTTTAATATACCTGTCGATGCCTTTACCGAGGATGAATCATGGCTCTATGCTTACAAAAACGCCTTAAGAGAAGTAGCGGAGTTTTTTAAGCCCGATGTGATTTTAACGCAGAACGGTGCCGATTCGCATTATTATGACCCGCTCACCCATTTATCGGCCACGATGAAGATTTATCGGGAAATTCCGAAACTGGCCCACGAGATGGCTCATAAGTATTGTGGCGGCAAATGGATTGCGGTTGGGGGCGGCGGTTATGATATTTGGCGAGTTGTCCCAAGGGCATGGGCACTGATCTGGCTTGAGATGACGGAAAACGCAAATTGTTATGGCCATTTGCCGAGCGACTGGATTAGCCAGTGGCAAAAGCAGTCACCGGTCGAACTGCCGCAGGAATGGGATGATCCGGAAAATATTTACCCACCCATACCAAGAAAACCGGAGATTACTGAAAAGAATATGCTAACCGTTGATAAAGCGTTATATCCGATCCGTAATCATCAGCGAAGTGAGTCCATATAAAAGGAAAACAGCCAACCCGTAAAAAAGGGTTGGCCGTTTCTTTTATTCTTTTGTAGATTGGCGGTGTTCAATCCGATGCGGCAGGACAACAATCTGTTCTGCCACTTTTTCTTTATTCATTAACTTCGTTAACAGTCGCATCGCAACGGCACCAATGTCATATAAAGGCTGCACGATGGTTGTCAGCTGCGGCCGTACCATCAGTGACAAACGTGTGTTATCAGAAGTAATCACTTCAAAGTCCTCTGGAATCCGGTAACCCTTATCTTCTGCTCCATGAACAACACCAAGCGCCATTTCATCTGCACCAACAAAAATAGCTGTTGGTTTTACAGACGCTTCCAATAATTTTTCAAATGCTTCAATTCCGGAATCGTAGGTATATTCCCCTTCAACAATAAGTTCCTCATTTAATGGAATGTTTGCCTCTGCTAAAGCACGCTTATAACCATTCAATTTTTTAATCGAGATATCCGGTTCATAAAGTGGGCTTATGACAAAAGCGATATGCTTGTGGCCCCTGTCAATAAATTCTTTTACGGAATCATAAGCTGCCTGTTCATACTCAATATTAACAGACGGTATCTGATGGGAATCTTCGATTGACCCGGCAAGTACAATTGGAACCGGCGACCTTTCAAATTCTTCTACATGTTCAGGAGTGATATGCCCGCCCATAAACACAATGCCATCAACCTGCTTGCCAAGCATGGTATTTAGTAAGTGCAACTCTTTGTCCATATTCTGATCAGAGTTGCTTAAGATGATATTGTATTTATACATGGTTGCAATATCTTCAATACCACGTGCAAGTTCAGCAAAAAAGATATTCGAAATATCCGGGATAATCACTCCGACAGTGGTTGTCTTTTTGCTGGCCAATCCTCTTGCTACCGCATTTGGACGGTACCCAAGTCTATCAATGACCTCCATAACTTTCTTTCTAGTTACCGGTTTTACATTGGGATTCCCGTTAACGACACGAGAAACCGTTGCCATCGAAACATTTGCTTCACGGGCAACATCATAAATTGTTATATTATTCACTAGTAACACTCCCCTAAAACGAGCATTGTTTACTTTATTTTACAACATACAGAAGAATTCTAGTCATGGCTGTTCATTGTGAGATAGTAAACAATCTTAATTATGTATTTAATGATACGACAAGAAGTGAAAAGCCGCAATTGCCTTTGTCAACATTTTTCGCAATTATGCCAAAAAACCTTCCACAAAAAATGCAGAAGGTTTCAAATTGAACTCTCTGATTAAATTCGGACAAAGTTTGAAGCAAGCAGTTCATTATAGAAATGATCAAACTGCTCAAGGTTCATTTGCTGCTGGGCGTCGGAAAGTGCCACGGCAGGATCCGGGTGAACCTCAGCCATAACGCCGTCTGCTCCAATCGCAATCGCAGCCTTAGCAGCTGGAAGCAATAAGTCTCTTCTTCCTGTAGAATGAGTTACATCCACCATAACCGGTAAATGAGTTTCTTGTTTCAAGATCGGTACTGCAGAAATATCCAGCGTATTTCTTGTTGCGCGTTCGTAGGTTCTGATGCCGCGCTCACAGAGAATAATTTGGCCATTGCCCTGCGCCATAATATATTCGGCAGCATTAATGAATTCTTCAATAGTTGCCGCAAGTCCACGCTTCAGCAGGACTGGTTTATTTACCGCACCGGCCGCTTTTAACAATTCAAAGTTTTGCATGTTCCGGGCGCCGATTTGAATGACATCTAAATAGTCAACTGCCATCTCGATATCGGCTGGATTGACAATTTCACTAATAACGGCCATATCATATTCGTCAGCAACACGTTTCAATATTTTTAATCCCTCTACACCCAAGCCTTGGAAGTCGTACGGTGAAGTTCTTGGCTTATACGCACCTCCGCGTAACAGCTTAAGTCCTTTTTCCTTCATGGCTTTTGCCACAGTAGCAACTTGTTCATAAGATTCGACAGCACATGGTCCAAACACAAAATGTGGTTTACCATCGCCGATCATTTCACCCTTTAAGGTAACAATTGTATCTTCAGGCTTTTTCTTTCTTGATACCAGTAACGCTTTCTCATGATCATCCTTTTGCAAGTTCAAACCTGCTTTAAAAATTTCCTTAAAAAGATGATCAATAGTTGAATTATCAAACGGGCCGTCGTTATGCTCCTTAATAACCTCCAGCATTTTTCTTTCGCGGACTGGATCGTAACGATATACTCCTTGGTTCCCTTTTACTCGCCCAATCTCCTGGACGAGGAGAGCTCTTTCATTAATCAGCTTCAATAACTCCACGTTTAATTCATCCATACGGTCTCTCAATTGATCCAATTCATTTTTACCCATCACATTCCCCGTCCTTTCGTTTGTAATTCAGCACTGGTATCCCCTTTTCTAGGCCTGGGAATAAGTTTACTGTCTCACAAATTAAATGATAAGTATCGTAACTTTTTAATATTAGGGTTTATTATAGCGGAAATAATTATGTTTGTCACTCATTTTTTCTTTAATAATTAAACGCTTTTAAGCGTTAAAGCAAAACAAACATTTATCTTTAATTGATATAATATGCACTAGCGTTAAAAAGTGTCCTTATATTTAATGATTTTCATTGATTGCATTTTGTAAGGCCCGATTGGTAATCTTCCAATGCGATGCGTTCCATACTGGTTGACCATCTGCAAACAGGAATGCCTGTGGCGATTCATGCTTAATCTGAAACTTTTCAGCAATCTCATTAGATAATGGGCGCGCTTCCTGTACTGCTAGGTAGTATGTCGGAACTTCAGGATTTTCAGAAGTGAATTTTTCATATTCCTTATACGCAGCCTGGCTGATTGGGCAAGTTAAGCTATGTTTTAAAAAATAGAACTTGCCTTCTTTTTTCAATAATTCCTCAAATTGTTGTGATGTTTCAATTTTCTCAAGCATAGTGAATACCTCCCAAAATAGTAAACGGTGAAGTAATTTTATCACTTCACCGTTCCCATCACAAATAATGTGTTTATTCCTCTAAAACTTTAAAGCTTTACCCTGCTCTCTTCTTTATCAAAGGCTTTTTGTGCTTCTGCCAATTTTCTTTTGATTTCATCGCTAGTTTTGCTTCCTGTTGCTTTCCGATTTTCTGAATCGCTGCTGTGACTCTGGATGGAAATATATGTGGTCTCACTTTCTTGCTCGTCGGAATCTTGGACTGGTGATTTTCCTTTCACCTTATTGAATAATCCCGTGGATTGCTGGGCCAAGCCTTGGGAGAGAGAGATGGTCTTGGATTTTACGGTATCAGTCAATTCCAATATTGATTCCTTTCTGCCGCCTAC
The DNA here is from genome assembly GCF_055381825.1 of Neobacillus sp. B24. NCBI lineage: Bacteria > Bacillati > Bacillota > Bacilli > Caryophanales > Bacillaceae > Neobacillus > Neobacillus sp. B24. The sequence continues at coordinate 4,353,476 of NZ_AP035777.1, forward strand.
GGAATCACGGAGTTCTTTTCCCGTTTTAGTTGAAAATAGCAAGGCGGCAGCGGCCCCAATCACACCGCCTACAACGGCTCCCAACAAAAAACTGCCTGAAGATTCATCATTTCGACTCTGACTTGTTTCACGTGCTTCATACTCTCTTTTAGTCATCTGCCATTCCTCCTTTTAAAACTTCAATGGGAGCGAACCCTTTGTTTCGCATTTATGTTATCTTCTGCTTTTGCTTGCTTCCTTGCCTGCCATTTATCCTTTAATTCCAAAAATACATTGGTCCACTGGACGATTTGCGAAACTGTTTCTTTACTGTCTTCTACCTGCTGATCAATCGAATTTGTAATAGTTTTCAGTGAGCCATTGAATTTTTTTACGGATGTACCAACATCCTTAACTGCATCAACAACCGTATTTAACTGCTCCGATTTATTCTGTAGATCCTCAGCCAGCGCATTTGTTTTTTGTAATAATGAGGTTGTTTCACTTGTTACCCCTTCGAGTTGTTTTTCCAATCCTTTTAAGGTATCTGATACACTGTTCAACGTTACCTTTAAGGATTTTAATGTGGCAGATAAATAGAGAACAAGCACAAAAAACGCGATTGCAGCCAAAGCGGCACTTAAGTATAAAATAATTTCCACCAAAAATACCTCCGTATATTCCTATCAATATGTATAACCCATCAAACGAAGGATTAAACCCTGTCAATATCTTATACTACTTCCATTCATTTGTCCTGTTTTCCTGCCATTTGTTATAAAATTTTCCTTATCAGGAACAATGCAACAAAAAGGGATACCGGCTAATTTGCTGGTATCCCTTTTTTTAACTTACGATTTGTTTTTCATAGGATTCCTGAAACTTCTGGATGTCCCCTGCTCCCATGAAAATGATCACACTGTTGTCATGTTCTTTTAACACTGATGTATTTTCTTCAGAGAGTATTTCTGCGTTATCAATTTTATCCTGTAAATCGTGAATGGATAGCTTTCCCTGTTTTTCTCTGGCAGAACCAAAAATCTCGCATAAATACGTTTTATCTGCCAGACGCAAGCTTTCGGCGAAATCATCCAAAAATGTTTGAGTTCTTGAAAAAGTATGAGGCTGAAACACAGCTACGATTTGGCGATCAGGATATTTTTGTTTTGCCGCATCAATGGTTGCTCTTATTTCTGTCGGGTGATGGGCATAATCATCAATTAAAATTTGACCACCGATTTTTTTCTCGGTAAATCTTCTTTTCACACCCCGGAATGTTGTTAAACGTTCTTTTACAACTTCAACGTCAATCCCTTCATAATGACATACACCAATTACAGCAAGTGCATTTAATACACTATGGTCACCAAAGGTAGGAATTGAAAACGTATTATAATAGGTATTACGAATAAATACATCAAAGCTTGTTCCCTCTGTGGATTTGACGATATTAGCCGCCTGATAATCGTTTTCTTCTGCAAACCCGTAGAACAAGACAGGAACCTTAGCCTGTATTTTTTGAAGCTGTTCATCATCTCCATAGGCAAATATCCCTTTTTTCACTTGAACGGACAGTTCCTGGAATGCGGAAAACACATCATCAATATTGGCAAAATAATCCGGATGATCGAAATCAATGTTTGTCATAATCGCATAGTCAGGAAAATAGGAAAGGAAATGCCGTCTATATTCACACGCCTCGAATACAAAATATTCAGCGCCCTCTTCTCCTTTTCCTGTACCGTCACCGATTAAAAAGGAAGTAGGTTTTGCTCCGGCAATCACATGTGCCAAGAGCCCCGTGGTTGATGTTTTTCCATGAGCACCGGTAATCGCGATGCTCGTAAAATTTTGCATAAAATCTCCCAAAAATCGATGATATCGTACGATAGGAAGTCCAAGCTTCATGGCTTCTTGAATTTCCTCGTGGGAATCAGGAAAAGCATTTCCTGCAATAATCGTCAAACCCGGCTGAATATTTTCCTTTTGGAACGGGAGAATTTTAATTCCCGATTGCTCAAGGGCAGCCTGAGTAAAAAAGCGCTTTTCGACATCGGAGCCTTGCACTTGAAATTTCATATCATGCAGCACTTGTGCAAGTGCACTCATTCCAGACCCCTTTATACCTACAAAATGGTAAATTGTCATAGAAGAACCTCCAACCAACGTCTATCTGTAAAACAGTATATGACATCTGTCTGTATTTGCTAATCTTAAAAGCAAGGGGGCAGGTAGCCACCTTCCTCTAAACATATTTCAATATTATATCACTGTTCGATTATAAAAACTATTTTTGCTCACCAATACGATTCTTTTGCCCTAGTATTACCTATGCTCACATATTTAGACTGGCCTCCTGGATAGATTCCAAGTCAGATTCAGTAATTAAAACCTCGCGTGGTTTGCTGCCATTTGCACCAGATATATAACCGTTCTTTTCCATTATGTCCATTAACCTCGCAGCCCGATTGTAGCCGATTTTAAACCGCCGCTGCAGGCTGGATGTTGAGGCGCCACCCTGCTCAATAATAAATTCGCAGGCATCATAAAATAATTCATCTTCCTCTTCAGAGACTTGCGCCTTCTTTAAGAGTTCTTCTTGGACAAACAGGTAATCCGGTTCGCGTTCAGCTTTGACATGGGCCACTACAAGATCAATTTCCTCATCCGAAACAAATGTCCCCTGCAAACGTACCGGCTTGGACGAGCCATTTTCTAAAAATAGCATATCACCACGCCCAAGCAGTTTTTCCGCACCACTGATATCAATTATTGTGCGTGAATCCACCTGAGAAGAAACAGAAAACGATACTCTGGTCGGAATATTTGCCTTAATTAACCCGGTAATGACGTCAACTGATGGACGTTGTGTTGCCACAATCAAATGAATCCCACAAGCTCTTGCCTTTTGGGCTATGCGGCAAATCGCTTCCTCGACATCCGCCGGCGACATCATCATTAAGTCCGCTAACTCATCAATAATGATGACAATATACGGCAGTTTATCAGAATATTGCTTATGCTTTACGGCTAATTCATTAAAACGATTAATATCACGGACCCCTGTATGGGCAAACAGTTCATAGCGCCGATCCATTTCCTCAACAGCCCATTTCAAGGCAGCAGTGGCGGCCTTTACATCGGTAATAACTGGGCTGACCAAATGGGGAATGGAATTGTACGGTGCCAGTTCAACCATCTTAGGGTCAATCAGGAGGAGCTTTAAATCCTCTGGGCTTGCTTTATATAACAAGCTGACCAAAATGGAGTTAATGCAAACACTCTTACCAGAACCGGTTGCCCCGGCAATTAATCCGTGTGGCATTTTCTTCAAGTCGGTAACAACCGGTTTGCCGGCAATATCAAGCCCAAGGACCGCTGTCAGCGGGGAAGTGGATTCAAGAAAAGCATTGCTGGTAACAATTTCACTAATCCTCACCGGCCGTGATTTCTGATTTGGCACTTCAATTCCGATTGTATGTTTTCCTGGAATCGGCGCTTCAATCCGGATGTCCCGCGCTGCAAGACTCAATTTTATATCATCACTTAGATTAGTTATTTTATTGACCTTTACCCCAGGCTCCGGTTGCACCTCAAATCGGGTAACGGATGGTCCCTGTGTGATATTGACAACGTGAGCGCCAACGTTAAAGTTTATTAACGTTTGATTTAGCAGTTCCTCTTGGTAGAGCAGCCATTCCATATCTTTTTCTTCCGAGATAGGCGGGTAAAGCAAACCTAAATCCGGGAATTTGTAATATTCCGTCGCTTGCGTTTCTGGGATCAAGACTGTTTGCTCCTGTTTTTCCTGACTGCTTGCTGCAACCTCGGGCAATGCTTGAAAATTCAATGATGGTTCCGGTGTTTTAACCGGGGCCTGATTGGCCTTCACGACTTGAACTGTTTCTTGCTTGGAATCTTGACAATCGCTTGGCTTTGATTCTTGGATCTGGTCTCGTTGACTTTTACTTGCGCTTGGCTGTAATTCTTGAATTTGATCTCGTTGCATTTTTCGAGCTTCCCATTTTGCCCGGTCCTGTTTTAACATCATGACATTAAACGGAAGATGGGACCTCTTCGGTCTGTCAGGTTTGAGCAGTGATTCCGGTTCTTCTTGTGGACTAACCATGGTCTCCTCACTCTGAATGGGTCCTTCTTGTGGATTAACCATCGTCTCCTCACTCTGAATGGGTTCTTCTTGTAAACTAACCATCGTCTCCTCACTCTGAATGGGTTCTTCTTGTGGACTAACCATCGTCTCCTCACTCTGAATGGGTTCCTCTTGTAAACTAACCATCGTCTCCTCACTCTGAATGGGTTCCTCTTGTAAACTAACCATCGTCTCCTGACTCTGAATGGGTTCCTCTATGTCACGTTCCAACTTTTCTGGACTTGCCCTATATGTAGTGTCCTCACTTACAGGTTCTTCTAGAATAAGATCAACTTGCGTCTCTTCTAAAATCCAATTTAGGCTATCAGAAGCTGTTATCACTTCAGGTTCTATCTGACGGGCAGCAACCTCCTCAGAAAAATGGCTCAATTCATGTTCCACCGCAACATTCTGCTTTTCCGGCCTTTTAAACCCAAACACAGGAGAAGGAATTTCTGTAGGATGAAAAGGTCTCCGGTACTTGGCAGGTTGTTCTTTTCCTGCTTTTGGGGCTTCCTTTTTAACGGGAGTGACCACTGGCAATTCATCGGTTTGATTATTGTGATGCTTCTCACGTCTTTTTTTGTGCTGTTTTGCCATGGGAGTCTTCCGCGTTTCTGAAGAAATAGGAAGCCCAGACTTCGGGTATTGGTATGAAATTCGTGTCTCCACATCTTTATGATTGTCTTTCGAGGACAGAATGTGGGGAGCTCCAGTTTTATCATTATGTAAGAAGGACTCGTCAAATTCGTCTTCTTCATCTCTTTTTAATTTTTGAAAAAAGTTTTGGATCCAGCTCAAAACTATCACTCTTTCTACTCTCATCTATCATTCTATTTTATCAGCATTTTAGATTTTTTCGACATAATTCTGTAGAATCGGTCAAATTCTCCGCAAATTAGGAGGTTAGTGGGAAGAGAATATGAATAAAGACCGCATTTGTAAGCGGTCTCCTTCACGAATGATTATTTATTTTTTCCCAGGATAAAAATCGGTTCCAATTGTCCATTTTCGTATAAGAATGATAATGCCGTAATCGGGACTCGCCCGCTGGCAAAGAAACTCATTGCCATTTGTGCCAAAATATCATAACCTCTGTCATTTCGTACATCGGCAATGATTAATACATCCTGGTGCGGGACGGCCAATACAAAAGTTCCTTCAATCACCATTTCCATTTCGTTGAGGAATCCCTTATTTAAGATCCTGCTGGCATCGTAGCCATCGTTTGTATTTAAAAAATAAAAAATATTTCCAGCTACCTGATCCTTTTTTACCGAGGTGGAAAGTGACCGGACATTAAATAAGGCAATTTCCCTTATTCTTGAAGGATCCCATTTTTCTTTTTCGATAATTCTTGAATCAATTAATCGGTAGGTTTTGCCCATATCATAGGCATAGTATATTTTAGTTTCGGCTGTATGATCATCAATTAGGAACGGAACCCCTTCCTCTGCTTCTTTTGGGAAAGACGATGAGCGGATCACCGGAAAAATACGTTTCTCATGATCGGTAAGTTGAACAGGTTCGACCATGGCGTGTAAGCCTTCTTCTACATAATAAACAATTTCGTCAATGGCTTTTTCCTTTTCATTGTGCCATTTGGCCACTACACCGCCTAAGGAAATCGTAATCCCTTTTCCTGCCACTTTACTTTCAACCCGAAGCCGATCTTTCTCGCGGTCATAAGAAATGACTCTGTCTTCACTTCCCAGGCGAGCTTCTAGTTCGCGGCGCATTTTGTTGCTATCCATTTTCATATGCTTACTTCCCTCCCTTTAACGAAATGAAAAACCTCCAGCCCAAAAGGAGTGGAGGCCTAGAGATTATTTCAAATCTGTGATAAATGCTTCAATTTCCTCTTGTGTTTTGCGGTCTTTGCTGACGAACCGGCCGAGTTCGTTCCCGTTTTCAAAAGCGACAAAGCTTGGAATGCCAAATACATCCAGCTGCTGGCATAAATCTATAAATTGATCTCGATCTACATGAATGAAACTATAGTCAGAAAACTTCTCTTCAATTTCCGGCAATACAGGGTCAATGAACCGGCAATCCGGACACCAATCAGCCGAGAACATAAATATTGTCTTGCCAGTATCCCGCAGTTGTTCAAATTCCTCAATAGATTCTAAATGTTTCATGTTCCTGCCCCCGTTCATAGATGACTATTTCCATTCAAATATAGCGTTCAGCCCTCTTTAAGTCCAATAATCTGTTCTATTGTTTCCAAAAATAATCAAGATAACACTTTTATTGTTGAATGGATTTGGCAATTTGCATCATTACTTCTGCTTCACTATCCAAGTTGCTTGTTTTCACTTGTGATGTAAGTTTAACTCCGCCAATCCCGACCGTGACCTCATTCAAATGATCTTCCAATCGTTTTATCGTTAAGAACCCAACCAACTGGCCATCGGTGAACTTTTCGTTTACATCAAGCTTATTGTATTGCTGTACTGTTGATTGATATACCACCTCACTGGAGGCTTTTTCCTGTGGATTCACGAACAAAATATAGGTCTTAGAGCCATTTTTTAAAATGATATTATTAGGAGCGGTTTCATCAATTTCATAGCCAAAGGGTAAATAAAAATGGATATTGCCGCTTTTTTTATTAGGTTTCTTTGCTTTTTCCTGAAACGTCGTTTTTACGGTTTTTATCACGGTTTTGCTTGCTTCCGTAAACGATGGACCGCCGCAGGCTGTTAATAATATGGCAGTTATAAGAAAAATCATGATGGCATTCAAGCGTTTCATTTCTTCGCCTCCAAAATAAGAAATTAGTCCCATCTATATCATAACTGCCAGAATATTCAAATGACAAGAATTTTGTCGATTATTGTTGTTTTTAACAAAAAAACTCCAGTACCCGTGACCCGTACTGGAGAATAATTTATATTTTTCTTTGATAGGTATATTGCCCCACAAGAAGATTCATGACATGAGTAAACATTGCCGCACGATTGACCAGACCATTTGTTAAAATCCCTACTGCTCCTTCTTGCTTACTGACGTTTTTCTTTTTGGCATAATCATCCATTACGGGACCGAGTTCTTCGCCTGCTCTCAGTCGTGCGGCCACTTCTTCAGGGAGCAGGAACCTGGCACCGCCGGCAATAATTGGGGCCATATCTGGTGTGGCCAGCGCCCCCCAGTTGCAAAGCAGCAGACCATGGCTTGTTTCGTGGACGCCCCCCTCAAGACCTATACCGATCCCGCCATTGCCCTGCACAATCGCACGAGTCGCCCGATTGACGGCCCCTTCAATTGTTTCTTCATCCGAAAACGGCTGTTCACTTACTCCCGAAGAAACATCTAATGATATGAACTCAACCTCGCGATGGCCGCGAAAACTATTTTCCACAGCAGCGATCTTTGTAGGATTTTTCGAACCGATGATAATTTTCAAAGATGATCACTCCTCTTTCATTAGCAAAAAAAGGGCATGTTTTTTCATGCCCTCTTGAAAAATTAACTGTTTGCTTTAATTGTCTCAACTGTCGTTCTATCGCATGCCTTCACTAGTTTGACTAATAGTTCCTTGGCAGCGGCGTAATCGTCGACATGGATGATAGATGCATGTGTATGGATATAGCGGGAGCAAATCCCCACCACCGCACTTGGTACGCCCTCATTTGACAGGTGGACGCGCCCTGCATCGGTTCCGCCTTGAGACACGAAATATTGATATGGGATATGATGAGTCTCTGCCATATCAAGGACAAATTCTCGCATGCCGCGATGGGTAACCATTGATCGGTCCAAAATACGAAGCAATGTTCCTTTGCCCAATTGACCAAATTCCAGCTTGTCGCCAGTCATGTCATTCGCCGGACTGGCATCGAGTGCAAAGAAGATATCCGGTTTAATCATATTGGAGGCTGTTTGCGCACCTCGTAAGCCGACTTCCTCTTGAACTGTTGCACCTGAATAAAGAGTATTTGGCAGTGTCTCATCCTTTACAGCTTGCAGCAGTTCAATGGCCAAGCCGCAGCCATAGCGGTTATCCCATGCCTTTGCCAGAATCTTTTTCTCGTTGGCCATTGGTGTAAACGGACAAATCGGCAGTATGGCCTGACCAGGCTTGATACCGATTCTTTCCGCATCCTCACGGTCATCCGCACCGATATCGATTAACATATTTTTGATTTCCATCGGTTTGTTTTTCTTGGAATCGTCTAACAAATGGGGTGGAATCGAGCCGACTACTCCGATAACCGGTCCATTATTCGTCATAACCTGAACTCGCTGGGCAAGAAGCACCTGGCTCCACCAGCCGCCAAGCGGTTGAAAACGAAGCATGCCATTATCGGTAATGCTAGTTACCATAAAGCCTACCTCATCCATATGGCCGGCAACCATAACAGTTGGGCCGTCCCCATTTCCTTTTTTCACACCGAAAATACTGCCAAGTCTGTCCTGAACAATCTCATCAGCATAAAGAGATAACTGTTCTTTCATAAATTTGCGTACCTGATGTTCGTTTCCGGGTGCTCCGGGAAGCTCTGTTAACGTTTGAAATAACTTTAAAGTTTGCTCGTTCATATGCATGCTCCTTTTAAAAATGCATTTTTTATGTATGATACTTATTCTACAGAAATTTTAGACGGCTTACCATTATTTCATTTGTTCCCCTGTAATATTACCTGTTTATCATAAAATACGATATACTAAAAGAAAGATTATTTTGTCATTTTTTTCAATTTAAAATAGGGGGTTGAGGCATGAATTGGAAATCGTTTGCTCTTGGGGTATCCGTAGGAATTGTTGCTGGAGTCGCAGCTAAAGAGATCATTTCACAAAATACAAAAGTTTCACCTGAAAAGGTGTTGGAGAATGTTAAAGATCATTTTAAGCAAAATGGGCCAATCAGCGGTTCCTGGATACATATGAAAGCTGAACCGTTTGAGCAGCATCAGGTGCAATACCAAGTTTATAAGGGCGGCATTTCCAAAAATAATAACGGTGCAACGGAACAATACGAATTTATTGCTGATGCTTCCACCGGAACCTTGCTCGATGTCCGCCGACTAACAGAAGAATTGGTCTCATAAATAGATTTAACGGCAATCGGTTCGGTCCCGATTGCCGTTTTCATTTTACCTGCTCCTCTTGATGCTTTCCGAAATCTGCCGATCATCTCCCCATTTAACTGCACGATAAAATGCATCATGGTAAAAGGTAAACCAGGCATTTTTCTCCATGGCGTAGGGCACCCATTTTTCCTTTGCCGCAATGGAATCCATTGGATAATCATCATATGCCATTACCCATAAACTATTCTGGTGGGCATGGGTTCCCATCAGGTCTGCCATATGGATAGACATTTCCCCGCCATCCTCAATAATCACAATGGAATGACCGTTACTATGCCCGCCGGTATGAATCATTTTAATTGGCCCAAGTGCCCATGTTTCTTCAAAAGGAATCACTTGTGCTTCGATTGCTTCCCAGTTCTCCTTGAAGTATGTACTTTTTGAACGGATGTTTGGATTCCGCATTTCCTCCCATTCAATAGTAGAAGTAATAATTTTCGCATTGGGAAAGGTTGATTTAAACACACCATCCTCGATACTTGTTAAGCCAGCACAGTGATCGTTATGCATGTGTGTCATCAGCACATAATTAATATCAGATGGGGATATGCCTAATTGCTGTAATGAACCTTCCACATCAGATTCAGCGGTTACACCAAAATTTCTTAATTGCTTTTCTGAAAGCTTCCCTTTGCCAAGTCCTGCTTCCAATAACATATTATAATTGTCGGTTTGGATAAGAATTGGGTCAGTCGGCAGTTCGATTTGGTTCTTTTCATTAACCGGGTATTTCCGTGACCATAATGCTTTCGGGACAACCCCAAACATCGCTCCACCATCAAGGTTTGTTACCCCTCCGGATAGCCATGTCAGCTTTACATTTCCAATTTTCAAAGTATCCATTATTACCACCCCCTTTTAACAGTTTATCATTGACAGATTATTAAAAAAACAAAAAAGGACAGTTCAAAGAACTATCCCTACTTTTCGTTTTGGTATTTCACTTCGCAGCGGTAAATCCGGTTTCCTTTTTCCGAAAATTTCTGCTCGTATTCAGTCATAATATTTCCTTCAAAATCACTTTTATGAAGGTCCAGGCTGATAAATTTCAACAGCAGGCCATATTGTGAGAAACTCATTAATGAGTATTCAAACAAGCCTTGATTATCCGTTTTAAAATGAATTTCCCCGCCGTCAACCATGATGTCTTCATATAGCTTTAAAAAATCTTTATAGGTTAACCGTCTTTTTTCGTGGCGGGTTTTTGGCCAAGGATCGGAGAAATTTAAATATACCCGATCAATATCATTTTTAGCAAAAAACTTACCCAAATCGGCAGCATTGACATTAAGCAGCTTTAAATTTGGCACATCGGCCTCAATTAACCGATCCAACGCTGAAACAATTACACTATCATACAGTTCAATCCCAAAATAATTAATATCAGGATGCGCCTTGGCCATTTCCGTGATGAATTGACCTTTCCCAGTCCCGACCTCAATATGAATTGGCTGGCTGTTTCCAAATACCTCCTGCCATTTGCCGCGATACTGCTCCGGATTACTAACCGCATATTGTGGATACTGCTCTATTTTATCCTTTGCCCAAGGTTTATTCCTAAGTCTCATACATTAGCCACTCCTAAAAAATATTCCTTCAGTAACATACCATGGTGCTATTTAGCATGCAAGTGTTATTAAAATTAGCCTGTGAATAAATAAAAAAAGAATTCACAACCTAACTGTGAATTCTTTTTTTAATTCCCATTGGAAAGGGTGTGCTTTATGCCATTAAGTCATAATGACCAAGTTACTTTGTTAAAAGATATATTAAGCAACCATCAAACCGATTGCTGCGGCTCTGTTGCAGAGTGTGAGCAATTGGAACGACTAGTAAAATCGTTAATGGTTAATACACAAATCAATCAAAATGTAAAAGGCATCCTGCAGGACGTTTACAACTACAGCCAAACAGGGGCCCAAACAGCTGATTTGGATCAACACATACTATCCAACCAGGAAAATTTGTCGCAATGGGTAAATGATATCGGACAGTTCTCCTAACTAATCATTTTGGCTAAGAAATGAATCCATTTGTTCATTTCATCGAACCGGGATTTATTTTTATGCCATTGAATCGATGATAACGTATGGAGTGCCACATACCATTTCATTCTAAGCCGCAGGTGATCCGTTAAATCGGCGCCGTACATTTCCAGCCAATCCTGCCAGTTGTTTTCAGGAATGTACCAATAAAGCAGCATTCCAAGATCAATGGCTGGGTCGGCTATCATAGCTCCATCCCAATCAATCAAATACAACTGGTTGTCTTCTGCCGTAAGCAGCCAGTTGTTATGATTCACATCACCATGGCAAACGACTTTTTCTTCGCAATATACATTTTTTGCTTCTTCAATTAAGAAGTTTAGCGTCTTTTTGACTTCTGGCAATTTAAGAACTTCATCATCCAAGTCTTCGATTACCGTTTGGAAAATAGTCTCTGGGTTCAATGGCGACTTTTCCAGCCGACTTAGCATACCAAGCATTGGCTCTGAACGGTGAATTTTTTTTAACAGCTTGGCAACATGCTCTTTATTCATGTCGGAGGGTTTAAGTTCTCTGCCTTCGAGCCACTGTTGGGCGGTAATAACATCCCCATTCTCCAAGCGCTTTGTCCAAACAAGCTTTGGAACAATGCCCTCAGCCGATAAAACCGCTAAAAAGGGAGACGAATTCCGCTTTAAAAAAAGCCTTTGATCTTCATTTTGTGCAAAAAACGCTTCACCTGTTGCGCCTCCGGCAGGGACTATTTCCCACTCTTGCCCGAATATATGTTCCAAAACAGTTCACCTTCAACTTAACCGTTCTAATAGCCCAGAACGCGCATGACTCGCGCCCCATCTATTTGAGAGGTAAAACCTATGCTGCTCAGAAGGTTTTACAAATAATCTTTATAATAAAAAAAAGCTATTGAACCATTTCTACAATAGCCATCTTTTAAATTTTATCTCCAATAGCCTTTTTTCGTCAAGTAACTATTTTTTCACTAAAACATTTAGTGAAATTGGTGCCAATTGAATTTCCCCGCCCTCGATGAGAAGTTTACTGGTTATGCCGGCAACCTTTTCATTTGCCAACACTGACCATCTCCCGTTAGGAAGCAGTGCATTTTGTTTTGTATTTTCAGGATTTATCAACAGAATCAATTCTGTGCTTTCCCAATGGAGTAATAAGCCCAGCACCGTCCCTGCAGTCGGTAATTGAGTGATCCCGCTCCGTATTTGCTCGGCAGTACGCATCCGAAAACAAGGATATTGCTTCCGTATTTGTATTAACCCTTTTATATATTCGACATTTTCGATAAATAAACCTTTGCGTTCCCAATCCAGTTGATTAATGGAATCAGGTGCCTGATAGCTGTTTCCATTCCCCTGTTTGGTCCGGAAGAATTCTTGCCCGCTATGAAGAAAGGGAATACCTTGGGACAATATCACGATTCCGGATGTAAGACGGTGATACTTTTTCCGAATTTCTTCATCGACATTTGGAAGACATGATAGGAGTTTATCCCAAAGCGTATGATTATCATGACACTCAACATAATTGACTGATTGGCCAGGTTCGTTAAATATGCCGCTGCCTTTTGTCTTGTAACCGATACTTCCGGTAATTGCTTCCAAGGCTGGTGTTAGATAATGTCGATTGCCTAATGCATAACCCTTATCATGCAAATTAAATGTATTGCCTTTTATAGAGTCACGAAATTTATCATTAAATTGGCCGATGTTACGCATTACGCCCTGGTTAGCGATAATGGCTTTATGCTCAATAGGCAGCGGTGTGTTAAGATTCCAGCCTTCCCCAATGATGATTGTATCATCAGCTGAATTGTCGCATACCCTTCTCACTTCGTTCATCGTTTCAACATCAAGAATTCCCATTAAATCAAAGCGCAATCCGTCGATATGAAACTCCTCAACCCAATAGCGAATAGAATCTATGATAAATTTCCTTACCATTTTTCGTTCAGAAGCAATATCATTCCCCACCCCTGTTCCATTAGAGGGAAGCCCTAGTTCATTGTGACGAAAAAAATATCCGGGTACAATTTTTTCAAAAGAGGATTCTTCGCGAATAAACACATGGTTATACACGACATCCATGATGATTCGCAGTCCGGCTTTGTGAAGCTGTTCAATTAATTGTTTTAATTCGGTAATTCGTGAATATGGATTGGAGGGGTCAGTGGAATAACTGCCTTCAGGAGCATTAAAGTGGAGCGGATTATATCCCCAATTATACTCATTACTATTATTTAGCTCATCGACACCAGCAAAATCATGAAATGGGAGAAATTGAATATGAGTGATTCCAAGTTCCTTCACGTAAGATAATCCTGTCGATTTGCCATGTTTATCGACAGTATTTAACTCTCCTGCCCCAAGATACAATCCTTTGTGGTTAACGCCGCTTCCTTCATGGATGGTGAAATCACGGATATGTGTTTCATATATAATCGCATCAACCAGACTTTCAAGTGGGGGAAGAGGAATTCTCTCCATCTTTGTTTTTTCCAAATCTACTATGACCCCAAGCTCACCATTTGCAGTCACAGCTTTGGTATATGGATCCACTGCTTCCCGCCATTCTCGATTAATCTGGACAAGAAAACTATATCGGTAGTATTCCAAATCGTCTTTGACAACTACTGTCCAAACACCTCGTTCACCAAGCTTCATTTTAATGATTTGAGAGTGCTGGGAAGCAGGATGACGCAATTTTAGTTTCACTTGAAGGGCTGTTGGTGCCCATAATTTAAAGCTGGACTCATTCTGTTTATACGTAACTCCAAGGTCATAGGCCTCATAAAAAAATTGCTCATCGAAGGCTTCTGTTCGAATCACTGCCCCGATTTTCAGATCAGTCTTCCCGCCATGCTCATCCAAAATCCAATGTTGCCTTTCAAAGGAAAACTCTGAAGACAACTGGCAAATATACTTTTGATACTGATCAATTGCCAGTTTTTTTATGATTTTTAACGGTTGCTTTTCTTCTCCACTCAAAAAGTAAAAACAAGCTGATTCCCCGTGGTGGTAAGAAAAGGGAAGGAGAATCGTAATGATGTTCATATCATCCAAATAGGCAAGAAAAGTCCTGTCAGCGGATATCATTACATTCCCTCTCTTTCATCGCTGTCTCTTCCTTATTTCTTAGTCTGGAAAGTATCTCTAATTCTCTTATCCTAACATCTATATTTATTGGAGCGCAGCTGAGATGTTCTCCATCTCCATGAACAAACATTTTGGTTTGTGATACAATGGAAACCGCCCTGCCTTTAAATGTCTTTACTTCTTTGAAAAAAATGTGCTTACCTTTAAATACGCTCAAAAACACAAGCAATAGTTTCAATCGTGATAACCCATGCACAACTGTTAGGTCCAGCAGACCGTCATCTGGCTGTGCAGCAGGAGCAATCATCATTCCCCCGCCATAAAAGGGCTGATTGGACACGGTTACAAACCACGTTTTTTCAAATATATGCTTTTCGCCATCAATTGATAATTGAATAGTTGTGGTTTTATAGGTAAATAATTCTTTTATTAAAAAATATACATACACCAATCGTCCAAGCGACAGCTTGTTTAATAACGCCTTGATACGGGAATGATTGACTTTGTAAGCAATCAAGGCATCGAAGCCAGCTCCCATATTATTAATAAAATAATGGTCAGTTTGATCCTGCATGGTCATTTTCCCGGCATCAATTAACGTAGGTTTCTGTTTCATAAGGCGAAGGAGCACTTTTAAGGCATCCACTGGGTCTGCTGGAATTTGAAATCCACGAGAAAAATCATTGCCCGAACCGCCAGGAATAAATCCGAGTGTTATATTATTATGCTCCGCCGTTCCATTCATGACTTCGTGCAATGTTCCGTCACCACCAACAGCAACGACAAGTTTATTATCATTGTTTTTAGCGCTTAGTTGTGCAGCTAGTTTTTTTGCATGGCCAGCATACTCGGTAAAAAACGCCATGTATGAAACCTGCTCAGACTGAAGAATTGCCTCAACTCTTCCCCAGATTTTAAGACATTGGCCGTTGCCTGCTTTTGGATTGATAATAAAGTATATATGTTCCATAAAACCAACCTTTGTATTTTTCTATGTTTGCAATGGAAATACGGTTATTGCTTCATATTTTGGTGTTTGATCAAGATGGGTTTGGTATAACACGACTTCCTCTACAGAAAAAGTAAGCGGCTCTGGTTGAAGTTCTGTCCATTTTTCCAGCAATTGAGTTTGAAAGGGTGAAGTGCCACTCCATTTTCTTGCTAAGGTGATATGTGGTCGAAATGGGCGTGTTTCCAGTTGAAAGCCAGCCATTTCGCAAGCGGAAAAAACCTTTTTTCTGACTGCTTGCAGTTCACCGCTTTCTTCAATATCAGCCCAAAAAACTCGAGGTGATTCCTTCATACCAAATATCCCAAGCTTGTTCATTTTTAAAGTAAATGATTTCGCGCCACTTAACACTTCTTTCACATTTAATTCCGCTTGATATAACTTTTCATGCGGCGCTGCTCCCAAAAAAGCCAAAGTAATGTGAAGGTCTTGATGATGGACCCAGCGTTTGAAGGGGAACGCTTCCCTTAATTTTTCCATATTGTCTTTCATCATTATTTTTGTAGATTCAGGAATTCTAATGGCATAGAAAAAATGTGTTTGTTCGTTCAATTATATGTCAGTCCTTTACCTAATTTTAGTCTATTTTAGCTAATCTGTATTTATTTATTCAAACGAAGGTTTTTACATTCTACGTAAAATACTATAACATAGTAAGTAACTCGGATATTGAAAGGATGGGCCCTTGATGAAAGTTGTCAATAACATTGCCGAATTAATAGGAGATACACCATTAGTCAAATTAAACCGCCTGGCTCCTGAAGGCGGGGCCTCTGTTTATTTAAAACTGGAATTTTTTAATCCAAGCAAAAGTGTAAAAGACCGTGCTGCCTATAATATGATTGTCGAGGCTGAAAAAGCTGGATTGTTGAAAGAAGGCGCTACGATTATTGAGCCGACAAGCGGGAATACCGGGATTGGCTTGGCGATGAATGCCGCTGCCAGAGGGTATAAATCCATTATCGTTATGCCTGATACGATGACCAAGGAACGAATCAATATATTAAAAGGTTACGGCGCAAAGGTCGTCTTAACACCTGGCGATGAAAAAATGCCTGGGGCGATTAAGAAAGCACAGGAACTAGCCCGTGAAATCCCAAACAGTTTCGTCCCTATGCAGTTTGAAAATGACGCAAATCCAGATGCACACCGGTTTACAACTGCGGTTGAGATTATTGAAGCTATGAAGGAGATTGGCAAACCTTTGTCGGCGTTTGTGGCCACTGCAGGCACGGGTGGTACGATTACTGGGACAGGGGAAGCTCTAAAGGAACATTATAAAAATTTAACTGTCCATGTTGTTGAACCAAAAGGTTCACCGGTTTTATCTGGCGGGAAGCCTGGAAAGCATAAGCTTGTCGGGACAAGCCCAGGATTTATTCCGGAAATACTGAACCAAGATGTTTATGATGAAATTTTCCAAATTTCCGATGAGGATGCCTATGAAATTTCCCGCCGCTTGGCCAAAGAGGAAGGTATCCTTGTTGGCCCATCTTCAGGGGGTGCCTGCTATGCCGCCTTGCAAGTGGCAAAGCGGTTAACGCCTGATGATGTTGTCGTTTGTATTGCTTGTGACACAGGAGAAAGGTATTTATCGAGTGATTTGTTTCAGTTTTAGGATAAAAAGACGTGGAAACCAGTTCCACGTCTTTTTTATACTATAGTGATCCGCACTGTTTTTCAATCTCAGCAACAAATAACTCTTGCAATTTTCTTGTAATAGGTCCAGGTCCTCCCTCGCCTATCGTTGAACCATCCATTTCGACAATCGGCATCACTTCACTAGTGGTGGATGATAAGAACACTTCATCGGCGGCAGCCAGTTCATCCAGTGTAAATGTCCGCTCCTCCACTCGGATATCATTCGCTAAACATAGTTGCAATATGACATCCTTGGTGATTCCTTTTAAAATCAGGTTATCGGATGGATGGGTGCTGACAACACCATTTTTTACAATAAAAATATTTGAGGAACTACCCTCCGTCACATCCTGCCCCCGATGTTGAATCGCTTCATAGCAGCCTTGTTCTGCCGCTTTCTGTTTGGCAAGGATATTTCCTAGCAGATTCAAGCTTTTAATATCGCAGCGCAGCCAGCGGATGTCTTCTGTTAAAATCGTTTTTACACCTTTCTCCAAGCCTTCCTGCGGTCTGGGCATTTCCTTCGTATAGGCAGCCAACGTAGGAACTGTATCTTCAGCAGGAAAATTATGAACCCTGGGTGCAACACCCCTTGTGACTTGCATATAAACAATCCCGAGTTGTAAATTATTTTTTTGGATGAGCTCTTCCAGCATACCTGTTATTTGGTTTGCCGTAAAAGGAAGAGTAATGCCGATAGAGGCTGAACTTTTTGCAAACCTCTCCATGTGCTCCTCAGCAGTAAACATTTTCCCGTTATAAACGCGTATCACTTCGTAAACACCATCACCAAATTGATAGCCTCGGTCTTCTATATCTACCTTTGCTTCTTTCCGGTTAATGAGCTGTCCATTTAAAATACCATATCCCAAATCTATTCCCCTCCTCTTGTTTAAACAATATCATTTTTCTAATTAGACAATCAATTTATATTGGCATAGGATAGATATTTCTAAGAAAAATCAATTAATTTTACTAAAAATTCAAACAATTAATCATAACTTTGAGGTAACGCCTTATAATCTATAGTAAGAAACTTAAAGGGAAGGTGGTAATCCAATTACTTTAGCCCATTTGCAAGATAATTTGTAAATTTTTAGTATAGTGGTAGAAATTTTCTGAAAGTATGGGTACAATAAGGTTAGATGTATGACATCTAGGTACTAACTTTCTATGAAAAGGAGATGTCAGCGAGGAAAAGAAAAACTACATAGTCTTGAAGATTTTTCTTCATAGAGCCGTCGGTAAGGATATTCGCCAAAGGTTTGAAAAATGGATAGGGAGTGGTTCTTTGAAACCTTCAACTAACCGGATGTTAAACCGCATCAAATGTATCTACATGTTTATTCGCGATAACGGCACAGTAACTACGCAAGAACTTGTAGAGGAATTTGGTATCACTCCTCGCACGATACAACGAGATTTGAATGTTTTGGCCTATAATGACTTGGTCAGCAGCCCAAGCCGCGGAAAATGGACGACGACACAAAAGAAAGTGAAGTTGTCTTCCTAAGTATTGAATTATTAATAATAGCACGCGACAATCGCGTGCTATTTTTTGTCTTCAAAAAGGAGTATAAAATACCTTTTGACAATCTATCTAAAAATGGTATATTAATATAAAATAACTTTAGCACTTAAAAGCGTTTAAGCGCTATAGAAAAGTAGGTTACTCATCATGGAGAAAAAACATCAAGATTTAAAAAAGGGACTCCTGCCCCGTCATGTTCAGTTTATTGCGCTTGCCGGCATGATTGGTACCGGGATTTTTAAAGGCAGCTCTGATACGCTCCATATTGCCGGCCCAAGTGTTGTCCTTACCTATCTTATTGGCGGGCTGCTATTATTTATTGTCATGGCTGCTTTGGGAGAAATGGCATTAGCCTATCCAAACCATAATGTGCAGCATTTAGTCCATAGAGCCTTTGGTTTTCGGGTTTCTTTTATCGTGGGCTGGCTTTATTGGATTAATTGGATTGTCGTGACTGTCGTTGAATTATTGGCCGCGGGGAGCTTTTTGCAATTTTGGTTTCCGGCTGCTCCATTATGGCTGCTTAGCTCTTTCTGTGCAGCAGTGATCATTGGGATTAACCTTTTTCAAGTAAAATATTATGGTGAAATGGAGTTTTGGTTTGCCGGGATTAAAATTCTCGCCTTAACGTTGTTCATCATTTTAGGAATTTTGCTTTTGGCAGGAATCATTCCAGGCTCCGTCTCTGAGCCTAAAGCTAACCTCACCGGCCACGGCGGCTTTTTCCCAAATGGGTTTGGCGGAACAATCAGCGCGTTTTTAGTAGTGATGTTTTCTTACGGAGGAGCGGAACTAATCGGTGTTGCTGTTACGGAGACGAAAGACAGCGAGAAGGTTTTGCCAAAGATTATCCGCGGAGTCATCGGCAGAGTTATCATATTTTACATTATGCCGATTCTGATTATTTGCGGACTAATGCCGTGGGATAAGGTTACCGGTCAAGATAGTCCGTTTGTTCAAGTGTTTAGTGCCACCGGTATTCCAGGAGCTGCACATGTAATGAATTTTGTTTTACTTACCGCGGTCCTTTCTGCTGCCAATTCCGGTATTTATGCCACTTCGAGAACACTATTTACCATGGCGCAAAACGGTACAGCACCGAGGGGATTTGCAAGAATATCATCAAATGGCATTCCGTTCGCCGGGATTATGATTACCAGTGCTTTTATTGCAGCAGGGGTCTACCTGGCCTATATGATGCCAAGTCAGGTCATCGGCAATTTGATGTCCATTCCCGGATTTACCGTCATGTTGATTTGGATTAGCATTTGTTTGGCACAGTTGAAGCTGCGTCCTGCTTACAAGGTTCAACCTTCGTTTAGGGTAAAATGGTTCCCGGTTACGACCATTTTTGCTGCCGTCTGTTTAAGCATTATATTTATCGGATTTATGGTTACACCCGGTAACATTATAGGCTCGACGGTTTGCCTTGTGATTTTGTGTCTGCTAATACTTACATCATTTCTAGTACAGAAGAAACATAGATTCACGGAAATTTTCAATTAAAAAAGTCAGCGGATTCGCTGGCTTTTTTTTGTTTATTATCATGATCAACAGTGCTAATGCAAAAATCGTAAATTTTATCTCCACATTCGGCGGGAAATGGTATAATATTGGAAATAACGTCTAGAGGTCATAATTATGGATTTGATGAAGGTTCGGTATGTAAGAGGAATCCACTTAAAAAGAAATGAGATTCCATCTTTTAAAGAGTACCCATATAATTTGCCATGCTTAAAGGGATTGGAGGAGCTGCATTTTCATCCAAAGGTTACCTTTTTGGTCGGTGAAAACGGCATGGGGAAATCAACATTGTTGGAGGCTATTGCAGTTGCATTAGGATTTAACCCTGAGGGGGGCTCGCTGAATTTTAACTTTTCTACATATGATTCACACTCTTCGCTGAGTGATCATATTCGAGTTATTAAAGGGATTGACAGGCCTCGGGATGGCTTTTTCCTGCGGGCCGAGAGTTTTTATAATGTGGCCTCCAATATCGAAGAGATGGACAAACAAGTTGGCGGCGGTCGTCCTGTTATTGATTCTTTTGGCGGTGTTCCCCTACATGAGCAATCCCATGGCGAAGCATTTTTTGCTACTTTTATTCATCGGTTCGGCGGCGACGGAATTTATATCTTGGATGAACCAGAGGCAGCGTTGTCACCGTTGCGCCAAATGTCGCTGCTGACAAGGATTCATGATTTGGTTGAAGCCGATTCGCAATTTATTATTGCAACTCATTCACCAATCATAATGGCCTACCCCGATGCAAAAATTTTCGAATTTACAGAGGAAGGAGTCAGAGACAGCAGACTGGAGGATACGAACCACTACAAGATCATGAAGCAATTTTTCGAAGATAAAAATCGGATGATTCATCATTTGTTGAATGGTTAAATGGTTATCAAAACTCAAATTAGGTAAGCCCCCTTGTAGGATCATTTGATGGGGCTTATAGCACGCTTGACTTGATTTTTCTCTTGGTATAGATGGGTGCTCTCAATAAAGCTTCTTTTGAGGACAAAACAACATTAAAAAAGAGCCAAAAGTATCCTCAATAAAGCTTCTTGAGGACAAAACAGCATTAAAAATAAGCTAAAGTGTCCTCAATAAAGCTCCTTGAGGACACAACTGCATTAAATATAAGCTAAAGTGTCCTCAATAAAGCTTCTTGAAGACAAAACAACATTAAAATGAGCCAAAAGTGTCCTCAATAAAGCTTCTTGAGGACAAAACAGCATTTAAAATGAACTAAAGTGTCCTCAATAAGGTCATATTGCAAAACTACCTACGTTTTATCTTCCCTTTTATGCCACTTGTCAACTAGGCAATGCTTTAAATTAAATGATATTTTTCCCGTAAAAAATTTCATCCATTTCAAACTTGATTCTTTCCGTAATTTCAATATGTTCATCTGGCGTTAGTTTATCTTTTGTATAGCCAAACAAGTAATTATTCAAATCAAATTCCCGCAGCTTGCATTTTGTGTGGAATATGTTTTCCTGATACACATTGACATCAATCATATCAAACATTTCAATCAAATCATCGGGAATATAGTTTTGAATAGAACTGATTTCATGATCGATAAAAAGCTTATAGCCATCCTTATTCCTCGTAAAACCGCGCACCCGGTAATCCATGGTCATGACATCGGTTTCAAAGGAACGGATTAGATAATGCAATGCTTTTAGCGGGGAAATCTCACCGCAAGTTGACACATCAATATCCGCCCGAAACGTACTGATTCCTTCATCAGGATGATATTCGGGATATGTATGGACCGTAATATGGCTTTTATCCAACTGGAGGACAACAGATTCCATTAATGGCCCGGGTGATTCTTCAAATATTTCAGAAGGAGGATTCTCAACAGGAGCCTCCGAAACTAAAAGAGTAACACTTGCCCCCGCTGGTTCAAAATCTTGACTCGCTATATTTAACACATGCGCCCCAATAATATCGGCAACATTTTTTAAAATTTTCGTTAGTCTTTCTGCACTGTACTGCTCATCAATATATTGCAAATAAGCTTTCCGCTCTTCCCTTGTTTTTGTATAACAGATGTCATACATATTGAAGCTTAACGATTTTGTCAGGTTATTAAAACCATGCAGCTCAAGTGCCTTCTCGTGAGTTAATTTCATCGAACACTTCCCCCTACATTCAGATATTAAGACTCGTCTGTAAATATTATTAAGATACCCAGTTTCCCACTTTTTATGGACCTTTTTGAATTTGGCATATTCATGACAATTCAGAAGAAAATAATTGAAGTGAGAATTGAGGTGACCAAATGAACAAAACAATAGCATTACTTCTGATGTTTCTAATGCTAGTACCGATCTCTGCAAAAGCAGAAACACCTGAAAATAAGGTAAAAGTAGCTTTTATAAGGGATGGCTTCCTATGGACAAAAATCAATGGTAAGGAAGAGAAAATCACAAAAGAGCCCGCCAAAAGGATGGACCCGCCGCAATGGTCCCATGATGGAAAATGGATCTTGTACCAATTCGAGCCGAAAGAAAAGATCAGTCCCAATCTGGAATCTCAAACAGAAATTTGGGTTTACAACATCGAAAGGAAACAGCACAAGCGGATTACCTATGACGGATCCAATCCAAAATGGTCCCCGGTTGAGAACATCGTGGCTTTTAAAAACGGGGGGGTTTTAAATGTATCGAACCTTGATCGTTTTTATAATATTGCGTTAGGCGTAGGTGATTATAATTGGTTCCCTGATGGCAGGTCGTTCATCACTGCCTCAGGTGCCAGCCTGAGACCGGACGGCTGGACAAACCCTGTTCTTTATCAAATTGGGCTTGAACAGGACCTAGATAAGATTACAAGCCTGACGAAAAATGTAAAAAAGCTTTTTACGATTCCCAGCGACTTAAAGAAGGGAAACATAAGTCTATTGGCGATTGATGCCACCGGGTTTAAATTCTCTCCTGATGGAAAATGGATTTCATTTATGGTCAGCCCGACCGCTTCCTGGTCGATGGACAGTAATATGGTATGCGTGATCTCAGCAGACGGGAAAACCTTTGAAGTACTGGATGAAATTATTTGGGAAGTTGGCGCGCCAAAATGGGCTTATCAGCAAAATCGAATAGGCTATATTGCTGGCGGGGGCAGAATTGTCTCCGGCTTTAAGAATAAAGATATGAAGGTTACAGACCTGCCAGCGTTCCAAACCATCAGCCTGACACCACCTCATTTTGCGGAGTTAGGATTCACCTGGAAGGATGACCAGTCCCTCTATGTCTCGAGAGTAAAAGAAACACCATGGTCCAATAACGCTAAACTGAGGCCGGACCCTTCATTGTCATATATTAAAATTGGTGATCAATCGCAAATACAAATTACCCACCCACCTAAGGATTATGGTGACTACGAACCGATCTATCTACCCACTATCAATACATTAACATGGCTGAGGTATAAGGACATCGCTGAACTGCAACGTGATTTATGGATTGCCGAGGCAGATGGGAGAAATCCAAAGCTCTGGATTAAAGATGTTGATGGCTATGATTTTTATGAAACACATTAACCATTATTTATAATAATTATAATTTGGTATTGATTATAATATTATATATGTTATAATTAAAACAGATAATAAAAAGGAGGAAAACTTAAATGAAATTAGAACAAGTATTAAACCAACAAATTGGAAACTGGAATGTGTTATATACAAAGCTGCACCGTTTTCACTGGTATGTAAAGGGCCCTCACTTCTTTACATTACATGAGAAATTCGAAGAATTATATGAGGAAGCGGCAGCAACAATTGATGAATTCGCTGAACAACTGCTTATTATCGGCGGCAGCCCGGTCTCCACATTAAAAGAATATCTTGAAGTTGCAACGATTGAAGAAACAACTCAAAAATTAACTGCAGAAGAAATGGTCCAAGTGGTCGTCAAAGATTTCGAACAAATAATCAGTGAGTTAAAAGCCGGCATGGAAATTGCCGAAGAAAATAATGATGAAGTAACCAGCGATATGTTTTTGGGCTTAATCGGCAAACTTGATAAGCATAATTGGATGTTAAAGTCATTCCTAGGTGCGTAAACAAAAAAGGACAAAGCCTGAGTGCTTTGTCCTTTTTATCTAGAAAAAGCAGCCCTCCCAGGCTGCTTTTTCATGTTACTTGATAAGTTTTTATAAGCTCGACTTCTTCATCCGTCAATTCCCGATATTCACCGAGTTCCAGGGTTTCATCGAGCAGCAACGGTCCCATTGAAATCCGCTGCAGATAGACCACTCTTTTCCCAACAGCTTCAAACATCCTTTTCACCTGATGAAATTTGCCTTCGGTAATCGTCAATTCAATGTCGGATGTGATACCAGATTTGAGAATTTTCAACTCACCAGGTTTGGTCAAATAGCCATCATCCAAAACGACGCCTTTTGCAAAGTCCTTTACATCTTCCTCTGTTACTTCCTGATCAATTACGGCAAAATACGTTTTCGGGACATGCTTTTTTGGAGACAGCAGACGGTGTGCCAGTTGTCCATCATTGGTGATTAACAGCAGCCCCTCCGTATCTTTGTCAAGCCGGCCGACCGGAAACGGTTCGTATACCTGATCCTCAAGCTCCAGCAAATCAATCACGGTTTCATCATGATGGTCCTCTGTCGCAGAAATAACCCCAGGAGGCTTGTTCATCATTAGATAGATAAATTCCTTGTATTCAATGGTTTCGCCGTTTAAAGTAACCGTTTGACTATGTGGATCGACGTGCTGTTTGGCATCCTTCACTACGACATCATCGATTTTGACACCCCCGCTTTTTAACAGCTGCTTGACTTCCTTTCTGCTGCCATAGCCCAGGTTCGCAAGCAATTTATCAATTCTCAAATGACCGTCTCCTTCCAGGTAATCTTAATTTTGTCAGTAACTTGTCCACCCTGTCACCGAACAATCTTCGGGCAAGGCCTGATTTTAGTCCTAGATAAGAGTAGATGGCGATTCCTGCTCCTGCACTCACCAAAATCATAATGACAGATTGCATTTTGGATTCTGGTGTTAGGAAGAGCGATAATAATTTATAAACAATTCCGGTACCTGCCCACATTAAACCAACAAAAATAGTAATCAACAGGCTCCTTCGCCAAACAAGCCGGAAGGGATATTTAGAATAAACTTTTATTACGATTAGATTTATTAAAATAGCAGCAGTATATCCCAAAGTTGTAGCTAAAATAGCTCCCTTTATTTCCATCATTTTTATCAGTGGAATGTTTAAGGTTAATTTTACTAACAAACCTACTAACAAACTTAATATTGTAAACCGCTGCTCGTTAATTCCCTGTAATATGGCGGCAGTAACAGAATAAAGCGAAAACAATATGGCAACCGGAGCATAGGTTCTCAATACTTCAGTACCCAGTAAATCATGTTGGTAAAAAGCCGTATAGACCGGCTCGGCCAACAATGATAGGCCAATAGAAGCTGGGAGAGTCAGGTATAATAATACTTGGAATGTCTGATTAAGCTGCCGGTTTAAGCCTTTTTGATCGCCTGCGACAAATGCCTTAGTGATACTTGGAACAAGCGTTAACGAAAAAGCGGTGGCCAACGACATTGGAATAATGACAATTTTATGCGATTCAAAGTTCAAAATTGAAAAATAAGACTTCGCCACTTCCCCCAAACCAATCGCGCCCATGGCTTTGCTAAAGGTAGCTTGGTCTATTGCCTGAAATAACGGATTGACAATCCCGACAAGGACAAACGGAGCGGAATACAGCAAAATTTCCTTATAAATTTCCTTTAATGAGACATTCATTGTCCCTTTATCCTGTTCTAGCAATTCATCCAAATAAGGCTTTCGCTTATACCAATACCAAAATAAAACCAAAAGCCCGCCGATGGCACCAACAAATGCGGCAAAGGTAGCTACGCTTGCGGCGGTGACAATCGATCCATCCAAAAAATGCAGCACGACATAGGCACCAACAAGGACGAAAGCGATCCGAACAATTTGCTCAACAACTTGAGAAACTGCCGTAGGGCCCATCGATTGATGCCCCTGAAAAAAGCCCCTGATTAAACTCATAAACGGGACCACAATTAACGCAAAGCTGACAGCCCGCATTACGGTGGTAACATCTTCAAGATCAGCCTTTTCATCACCAATGCTCATTTGCGCAAATGCTGGTGCTGCCAAATACATAATCAAAAATGAGGCTAATCCAGTTGCGAGCATGATAATCAGGCCGGATTTAAATAGCTTACGACCAACAGCATATTCTTCAAGCGCATTATATTTAGAAATGAATTTTGACACGGCAAGCGGAATCCCCGCCGTTGCGACACTAATAAAAATTGTATAAGGAACATAGGAGTATTGGTAGAGTACCGTTCCCTCCCGGCCGACAATTTGGAAAAAAGGAATAACGTAAATTAATCCGAGTACCTTTGATAGTATCGTTCCGATGGTTAAAATAAATGTCCCTCTTAATAGCTTTGACTGCATATAATCCCTTCCTACTAGAAAGCATAAGCATTCTGTTTCACCTATAAATATATTCGTTGCGTTCAATTTTTTTAATGTAAATTCGACTTTTTTTGCACACTATTGATAGTTTACAACTTCTTAACCTCGGATGCTACTCACAACCAAGGTAAAATTGTGAAAATTTATCATACAAGTATATAATGAGATGAATCTATTTTAAAGTTGGTGAATATATGGAATTTGATGTCATTATCATTGGCGGCGGCCCCTCCGGACTGATGGCAGCCATTGCCGCTGGTGAAAAAGGGGTAAAAGTGCTGTTAATTGATAAAGGGGACAAGCTGGGACGAAAGCTGGCCATTTCCGGTGGCGGGCGCTGCAATGTCACCAATCGTCTCCCCGTAGATGAAATTATCAAGCATATCCCTGGAAATGGCAAATTTTTATATAGTGCCTTTTCCATTTTCAATAATGAAGATATTATCACTTTCTTTGAAGAACTGGGGATTACCTTAAAAGAAGAAGACCATGGACGGATGTTCCCGGTTACCGATAAAGCCCAAACAGTGGTGGAAACCTTGTTGGCACAATTAGACAGACTGCAGGTTAAAGTCTTCAAGAACAGCCCTGTTGAAGAAGTGCTCTTTCAAGATGGACAGGTGCTGGGTGTCCTGCTAAGGGACGGACAAAAATTCACTGCCCCATCGGTAGTAATTGCAGTTGGCGGGAAGTCGGTTCCCCATACCGGATCAACCGGAGATGGCTATGCATGGGCGAAAAAAGCAGGTCATACCATAACGGAACTATACCCTACCGAAGTGCCCGTTACCTCTGCCGAACCATTTATAAAAGATAAAACACTGCAAGGTTTGTCATTAAGGGATATTGACTTAAGTGTTTTAAATCCGAAGGGGAAGCCTTTGATTAGTCATCGAATGGATATGATTTTTACTCATTTTGGCATCAGCGGTCCTGCAGTGCTTAGATGCAGTCAGTTTGTTGTCAAAGCAATGAAAAAGTGGAACCTAACCCAAGTGACCATGAGCCTGGATGCCTTACCGGACCGGAACGAAGAGGAGCTTTTCCAGGAGTTTATGAAACTAATCAAGGAAGATCCAAAGAAAAGTATCAAAAATACCTTAAAAGGTCCTTTACCGGAGCGTTACCTGCTGTTTCTTCTAGAACAAAATGAAATCGACGCCTCAGCGCAAGCAGGAACGGTATCTCACGAAAAAATCCGCCTTTTTGCAAAAAGCTTCAAGCAGTTCCAATTTAAAGTGAACGGGACATTGTCAATAGATAAAGCTTTTGTAACCGGCGGCGGTGTTTCTGTTAAAGAAATAGACCCAAAAACGATGGAATCAAAGCTGATGAACAGGCTGTTCTTCTGCGGAGAAATTCTTGATATTCACGGTTATACAGGTGGATATAACATCACCTCCGCATTTGTGACCGGAAGATTAGCCGGTACAAACGCGGCCATTACAGCTAAAAAAAATTGGGCCTGACTCTAGTTGTCAGGCCTTATAAATAATCATCGCTGAAAAGCAATAAACTTGATCTTCTTCCTCATCCTCCTGGAAAGCCGCAACATTATATTTAATGTCCAAGAGACTCTTCTCATCCAATCTTCTTAAAAACCGATTCATTTCCTTTTCCAAATCCTGCTCATGCTCACGATCAAACAATTTCACCTGAATCATTGTCCTCTACCTTTCTTTTTTCTATCATTATTGACAGGTTTTCAGAAAATTAAAAATAGAGGATAAAAAAGTAACGACCCCAAAAGGATCGTTACTCTGTTTCACCTTCCCACTCAAGCATGCCGCCAACCATGTTAACAACTTTGTAGCCTTGGTCCTGAAGGTAATGACAGACATTCCCGCTGCGGCCGCTGGAACGGCAAATAAAAATGTATTCTTTATCTTTATCAAAATAATCAAGATGTGCCGGGATATCGCCCATCCGGATATGCTTAGCACCAGGTATCTTCCCCATTGCCACCTCATGATCTTCTCTGACATCCACCATTTCAGGTGTTTCGCCCGCTTCCAGCTTCTTTTTCAATTCCTCAGTTGTAATTGTTTTGATTTCTTCCATTTGTTCCATCCCTTCAGAAAAAC
The DNA here is from genome assembly GCF_055381825.1 of Neobacillus sp. B24. Taxonomy (NCBI): domain Bacteria; kingdom Bacillati; phylum Bacillota; class Bacilli; order Caryophanales; family Bacillaceae; genus Neobacillus; species Neobacillus sp. B24. Next base: position 4,382,088 of record NZ_AP035777.1, read on the forward strand.
ATCCTCCAATCTCAGGAGGATGTTTATATTATTGTCCAGTTTCAGCGCTTAGGAGCTTCCGCTTTTTCACTTTAGTTTGCAACAATATTAACTAGTTTACCCGGAACAGTGATGACTTTGCGAATTGTTTTTCCTTCAATTTGTTCCTTGACGCGGTCGTCATCCATTGCAATACCTTCCATTGCTTCTTTACCTGCACTCGTTGGCACCATTAATTTCGCTTTCACTTTGCCATTGACCTGAACCACAATTTCCACTTCATCGTCAACAAGTTTAGCTTCATCATATGCCGGCCAAGCTTCGTAGGAAATCGTATCATTGTGGCCGAGTTTTTCCCAAAGCTCTTCAGCAATATGGGGCGCAACTGGTGCAAGCAGCTTGACAAAGCCTTCGATAAAGTTCTTTGGCAGGACCGTTGCTTTATAGGCTTCATTAATGAACACCATCATTTGTGAGATGGCGGTATTAAACCGTAATCCTTCGTAATCCTCAGTTACTTTCTTCACTGTTTGATGATAGACCTTTTCAAGATTGGAAGCTTCTTCAAAGGCTTGAATTTTTGGATTCAATTCACCATTTTCCTCTACAAATAAACGCCAAATGCGGTCAAGGAAGCGGCGTGAACCATCAAGTCCGTTAGTTGACCAGGCAATCGATGCATCAAGCGGTCCCATGAACATCTCATAAAGACGCAGTGTATCTGCACCGTGGCTAATAAGGATATCATCAGGATTGACAACATTTCCTTTTGATTTACTCATTTTTTCATTGCCTTCACCCAGAATCATTCCCTGATTAAACAGTTTTTGGAACGGTTCTTTCGTTGGCACTACGCCGATATCATATAAAAATTTATGCCAGAAACGGGCGTACAATAAGTGAAGTACCGCGTGCTCGGCACCGCCAATATAAATATCAACCGGAAGCCAGTGCTTTAATTTTTCGGGTGAAGCTAATTGTTCATGATTATTAGGGTCGATATAGCGTAAATAGTACCAGCAGCTGCCAGCCCATTGCGGCATTGTGTTGGTTTCACGGCGGCCTTTTTTGCCGGTTGCCGGATCAACAACATTCACCCACTCCTCAATGTTAGCCAGTGGTGATTCACCCGTGCCGGAAGGGCGGATATCGGTTGTTTTCGGAAGCATCAATGGAAGTTCAGCTTCCGGAACAGCAGTTGCGGTGCCATCTTCCCAATGGATGATTGGAATCGGCTCGCCCCAGTAGCGCTGGCGGCTGAATAACCAGTCGCGCAGGCGGTAGGTTACCTTTTTGGTTCCAATGCCTTTTTCCTCAAGCCAGGAAATCATCTTCTGAATGGCGTCCACTTTATTTAAGCCATTTAAGAAATCAGAATTAACATGTTCCCCATCACCGGTGTAAGCTTCTTTGTTAACATCTCCTCCGGCAACAACCTCTACAATTGGAAGCTCAAATACTTTCGCAAATTCATAGTCGCGCTCATCATGCCCCGGAACCGCCATAATTGCACCGGTACCATAGCTGGCTAATACATAATCGGCAATCCAGATTGGCATTTTTTCACCGTTTGCTGGATTGATGGCATATGCCCCAGTAAATACACCAGTTTTTTCTTTTGCCAAGTCGGTCCGCTCAAGGTCACTCTTGGACTTTACTTTTTCCAAATAAGCATCAACCGCAGCACGTTGTTCTTTTGTTGTGATTTTATCTACCAATGTATGTTCAGGTGCAAGCACCGCATAGGTAGCACCGAAAAGGGTATCAGGACGGGTTGTAAATACCGTAAATGTCCCTTCATGCCCTTGAATTTGGAAGATTACTTCTGCACCTTCAGAACGGCCAATCCAGTTGCGCTGCATTTCTTTTAAGCTTTCAGGCCAATCAAGTTCTTCTAGGTCTTCTAATAAACGGTCTGCATAGGCGGTAATTTTTAGAATCCACTGCCGCATCGGACGGCGTTCAACAGGGTGTCCGCCACGTTCACTTTTCCCATCAATTACTTCTTCGTTTGCCAAAACCGTTCCAAGTGCCGGGCACCAGTTGACCGGTACTTCATCTACGTATGCCAGTCCTTTTTCCCAAAGCTTTAAGAAAATCCATTGTGTCCATTTATAGTATTCCGGATCGGTTGTGTTCACTTCGCGATCCCAGTCGTAGGAAAATCCAAGGGCTTTAATTTGTCTTTTAAACGTTTCAATATTTTTCGCAGTGAATTCCGCCGGGTCATTACCGGTATCCAATGCGTATTGTTCTGCAGGAAGCCCGAAAGCATCCCAGCCCATTGGATGAAGTACGTTGTAGCCCTGCATTCGTTTCATCCGGGAAAGGATATCGGTTGCAGTGTAACCTTCAGGATGACCGACGTGAAGGCCGGCCCCGGATGGATACGGAAACATATCAAGCGCATAGAATTTCCGTTTTTCATATTCTTCGATTGTTTTGAATGTCTTTTCTGTTTCCCACTTTTTTTGCCATTTTTTTTCGATTTGCTGATGATCGAAGCTCATGTTTAGTCCTCCTAATTGAATAGTTCATCCAGCTTTTACTATTCAAATTTTTCTATTTAAAAATAAAAAAACCCCTCATCCCAAAACAGGGACGAGAGGATTATGTATCTTCCCGCGGTACCACCCACATTAGTGCACTTGCACTCGCTTCATTACACCTTAACGCGGCATACGGCTAGCATTACTGACCTTTCATGCTTGCAACTCCTAGGCGAGTTCATGATTTCCCCGGTTGACTTTCACCAGCCGTCAACTCTCTACATGCGGGTTTGACCATTACTACTCCTAATCAAAGTTATTACATATGAATGTAATTGTTATTTTATTGTATTTTCTAACAGGATGCAAGTAAACTTGTGCCTATTTTCATCTTTGGCAAGTAAGTCTTTTTTTAAACAAGCCAGTTTATTTCAACAGTTTTGCTAATATAACAGAAATAGTTTTCAGTGGATCGCTTGATTGGTAGTGTAAGATTTAAGCGTTTTTGACTTTCCCTACTGTTAGCGCACCTACAATTCAAATCCTGCAATTCCGAATCCACCAGGTCCCGCGTGCGTAGAAATCATCGCCCCAGCTTGAAGCCATTTTACATTTTTGAAACCAGCTTCTATTGCCATTTCATCCATCCGTTGCTTGATACTTTCATCGAGCCCAATAGAATAAAGCAAATAAAGTTGTTCTCTATCAATGCTATATTGATTTAAATAATCCTGCATGAGTTTTTCTGCTACGACATTCATTTTTCCACGGTATTTTTTGGTTGATACAAGTTTTCCTTCAATTAATTCGATGCATGGCTTAATTTTTAGCAGTGCCCCTCCCAGATAAGCAAAATTACTTACCCTTCCACCTGCTCTTAAAAACTCTAAGCTTCCGGGAATGAATGCCAATCTTGATTTAGGAACCATTGCTTCTATCTTTTCAATTAAGCGCATAGGTTCAATTGTAGGTTCCTTCTCTAACAAAGTAACCGCATACATCACAATTGCAGCTAAACCGCCAGTAACATTCAAAGCATCAATGAGAAAAAGATCAGCAAACTCTTCCGCTGCGATTATTGCATTTTGGAATGAAGAGGATGCCTTAGATGTATACCCAATATGAATAATAATGCAATCAGGATAATCATCTTTTATTTTCGAAAAAAAATCATGATACTCATGGGGATTTGTGGCTGTGGTAGAAGGAATCTTTTTTGTGCGATCATAATAATCAAATATATCCTGTACCGGTAAAAAACCATCTAAATAATCCTGTTCATCCATGACAATATGCATTGGGACCACTTGAACTGCATGTTTGTCAGCTAAATCCTTGGGTAAATCCGCACCACTTTCTGTCGATAAAATAATTCTTCTCATTTTCTGCCCCCTTCATCCAACACCTTCATAACAGTTGGCGCTTCATGATTATACTTACTCTAACTATACATTAAAAGGGAAAGTATAGGGATGAAATATAAACGTTATTCCGTGTTTATTTTGAACGAAAAAACCCGGTCTTTAACAATAATTAAAAGCTTTATGGACGCAAAAAAGGGCATCGAGAATAATCCTCAATGCCTTTTAAGATACGTTTACAGCAACTGGTTTTTCCAGTTTAATCTTACGATCATAAACTAGCGTTGTTACTACCGCAACAAGGAATAATCCAATAAGGATAGTAAACAAAGCTGCCATGCTGTACAGGTCAACGATTATTCCCCCAAGCAGCGGACCAATCATTCGGCCGCCAGTTGCCGTGCTATTCACGATTCCCTGATAAAATCCTTCCCTGCCCTTTGGCGCCAGTTCAAATGCAATGGTTGGAACGGCCGGCCAAATAAACATTTCCCCAATCGTTAGGATAATCATTGCAACAAGGAAGCCAGTAAAGGCATCTGCTCTGCCAGCCACTATAAATGAAACAATGAAAATCGCGATTCCAATTAAAATTTGCAGTTTAAGTGATGCAGATAGATGCTTTAAGACTCCATTTAGGATTGGCTGCCCAAGAACAATAATTGCTCCATTAATGGTCCATAGGAAGCTGTATTGTGTAAGAGAAATATGAATGTTCTGCGTGTATGATGCAATAGTTGTCGTCCATTGGCTGTAGGCTACCCAGCACAGTAAATACCCGGCACATAGGATAAATAAAGCGGATAGATTTGCCTTGTTTTTCACAACATTTGCAGAAATGTCTTTTTGCTGATGTGGTATAGGCACTTCCGTAATACCTTTATAACCGAATACAGCAATTCCAAGGAAAAGAATATACATTATCGTATTCGCCAAGAAAATTAACTCGAATGAGTAGTCTGCAACGAGTCCGCCAAGAGAAGCACCGACGGCAACGCCGAGGTTTTGAGCGACGTAAAGGGCATTAAAGGATTTACGTCCACCCTCTTTCCAAACCGATCCGGCCATTGCATACATAGGTGGATAAATAAGTCCTGCTCCAAAGCCCGCTATGGTCAAGAATATGATATAGTCCGGCCAGCCATGCCAGAAGGTTAACCCTATTAAAGCTAAAAGTGAGATACCAATTCCAAGTAGAATCGATTTATAACCGCCGATTTTATCATATAAACTGCCGCCAATCAGATTTCCAATGACATTTGCCCCCGAGTTCAGCATCAGGACAATTCCGGCAACAGATAAAGACTTTCCTAAATGATCGTGAATATAGATTGTATTTAAAGGCCATAAAAAAGAAGAGCCTATTGTATTCACTGCCATCCCGATGATTAAAAGCCATAAGGCACGCGGCATGAAAAACGCTCCTTTGATAAAAAATATTAAGTTACCCTTGGTCATTTTAGACCTTTTTCTGTTTGACTGCAATCATTATTAATTGCCATTTGTCGACAGTAGGAAAAATAAAAACACTGCTCCTAATAAGGAACAGTGTCATTTAACATGGAAAGATTTATTTTTTTGGTACAGCTGGTACAACCGGCGCTTGTGCAGGGAAGTAGCTATTGACTGCAGCATCCTTCTTCTTCTCATTTACCTTCTCTTCGGCAACTGCTTTCTTCACTTTATCAATTTCGCCATTTAGCTCTTCAATGCTTACACCTTTTTTCACAAGTTCTTCCGTCGCAATTTGGATAGCTTTATTGGACTTCTCGATTGAGATTCTTAAAGAATCCATTGAGCCTTGCGGGTTGTGGAATCCTGATGAGTTTTCAGCAGCAATGATATCCCAGTACCATTGACCCTGACGGACAAATTCTTGAGCTTCTTTAATCCTCGCTTGATCAACACCCGATGTAATCATTTTGTTCACATAATAGTGAGCAGATGTAGAAATATCCTGCGATTCATGCAATGCACTTACGTTGGCTTCTTGAATTTCAAGAACGCGGTCTTTCAGCTTGTCTAAATCACGATCACCGTGACACTGACCGCAGGAAGTTTGCATGGTCTTAAGCGGTGAAGTCCACCAGTGAGATGAAATTTTCTTCTTGCCATCAACGCGTTCATATGGCATATGGCAATCTGCACAAGATACGCCTGCCTTGCCATGTGTACCTGAACTATGGGTTTCAAACTCAGGATGCTGTGATTTCAGCATAGGTGTTCCGGAGATATTGCTCACCCAGTCTTTTTCAAAGCCATTGTCTTTGGCAATGGTGTTATAATATTCATACATATCTTCTGGCTTAAATCCTTTAGTCCATGGGAAGATTACTTCACTATTGCTGGCAGCAAAATAGTATTCATCGTGACACTGTCCGCAAACATAGGTGCGCATGTCATTTTTCGTCGGGTTGGAGGTATCAACACCCTTTGCTTCCAATGCTTTATAGAAGCTCGGACGGGTTACCCGTAAATCCATTGTTTTTGGATCATGACAGTCAGAACAGCCTATTGGTGAGTGGCCCATCTCTTCACCCTTTGGCCAAATCACTTGGTTGAAGTTCGCGCCCCAATAATCATCGCCCATTTCCTCAATCATTTTTGGAACAGCAGTAGATTTACATGTATAACAGGAACCTACTGATTTATCGGTAATCCGTTTGATACTCCGGATATCTTCCAATGCATAAACGTGACCACGGTCCTCATTATATTCGGTGGCAAACCCGTATCCATTGAAAAGAATCGGCAATAGCGGTTCTTTGTCCGGGTCGTATTTGCTGCGTTTTTCAGAACCATTGTATTTTGTATCTTCCATTTTCTTATTTTTCATATAGCTGTTGTATTGTAATGGAAATTGGTCCTTGAAGGCTTCATTTGAGATTTCATCTGCTGAGAGGCCTGTCGTCTTCTTGCCTGCCGCGTTTGCTGTCTTTTCGCCGGAATCATTACTGCAGCCAGTGATGATCAGCACAAACGCCAGAAGAAGAAGATATGCCCCGTATCTAACCCTGCTCATTCTTAAAATCCTCCCTTATTTTCTAATAGCTCTCCTGATTTCGGCGGCTTGTTGAAATGATCATCTTTAAACCCTTTGCCGTGCGGTACAGTTTTGTGACAGGAAATACAGCTGTCTTTCGCATCATGCGATACATTGCTGACCGTACTCTGGTGGCAGGAGATACAGTTATCGTTCATAATCGCTTTGGTGCGTTCTGTCGCACCAATCACATCCGGAATTTTCTCTGTGCCCAATGTGTTGAAATAAATATGGGTCATCCCTGCTCGGCCTTTAAAAAATAATTTTCCCACTTCACTCTTATGCGGCAAATGACAATCATTACATTGCAATTCCGCGTGAGTAGAATCCATGAATGACGTATAGACCGATTGCATCGTATGGCAGTTTTGGCAAAAACCAGGTGAGTCCAAATAAGCCATTGTTTTAACTGTTGAAAAAGACAACGCAACCCCAATCAGCAGCGCAACAACAATCAACACCTTTTTGTCAATTCTTAATAGTTTTTTGAACACATTCTTCACCTCCCATAGGTTACTGTCTCTGTATATATGTTAAAGTACGATGTACGTTTAACCGGATTATGAAGCTTGTCTCCTGTTTCTTTTGATTAAAACAGTCAACGCGCCTGCTGAAAGAATACTAACACCGCCAAATGTTCCAAATGCTAAATAGTTGATACTTTTATCGTTTTTTTCTTCTACATTTTTTTCGGAATTTATTAATTCAATTGTCGGCTTTGTTTCAGTTCGCTTATATGTAAGCTTAAAGTTTTTAAGGTCCCCCGCTTTCACATCCTGAAAGTGATAAGCAAAGATATCTTTTCCATCCCCATGGCTTTGATCCTGCGGTGCTGGAGTCAGCTTCATTTCTTTCGCTTTAGCAGGTTTTGAAAAATTGATATTCACCAGTCCGATATCAACGAAGCTTTTGAATTGATAGGATAATGATTTCTTTGCCTTATTAACCTTCAGAGTGTCACTATAGTATTCCACAACAAACTTATAACGCTCTCCAGGGGCAATTTCTTCCGTTGTAGTCCAGGAAATTGTGCCACGTTCCTTATCAATGGCATATTCAATTTCATATGTTTGTTTTAAATCTGCCGAGTAGTCAGCCACATAGCCAATCCGAAACCCGGGGTCGTTCATTGGAAGCGGAATTTCAATTTGCCCTTCTTGCGGTTGATTAGAGTTATTAACCATCGAACCATGGTAACCTATCAACAGCGGGGCATGGTTCTGATCTTTGTCATTTGGATGGTAGGCAAACTCAGGCATCACTTGAATGGTTAACTCCTCCATGCTTAACGAGGGCAGATTTCCTTCTGCTCGGCATATTGAAGGGCTTACAGCGACAAAAAGTATAATTACGACGAAGAGAATCCTTTTCATTAAAAAAACTCCTTAAACAGATTTGGAATTCATTGTGAACACGTTCACATATTTTTCAAAAAAAATAGGCTTGGGAATCCATTCAGTTACGGTGAACGTACTAATAAACGGAGGTTTTATCGGTAGTTGCGTATTTCCTTACCCTATTTAAACCATGGAAAAAGAGGGGCAATCTGTGACGCGCATCACACATCAAATTATAGTTATTACAAAACTGTGAACGTGACTTTTCACTATATTTAAGGGGTTTTTAGGGTAAATTTGATGCCTTAATGATTTTTCCAAAAATCCAGTAAAAAAAATCCCTCAACAATTTGTTGAGAGATTTGTGAACATTTTATGAAGATTGGTCCTTTTCTTGGTGGAATTTGGATTTAACTGGCTGTCCGCCACTTTCCTCATATTTCATTTTAGCTTGCTTAATTAAATCAAAATCCTGTCCGAGTTCCAGGTCATTGTTATTGATTCCATTCCGTGTTTTCTGTTCGGGGTTTTGCTGTTTTGACCGTTTTTTCAAAACTGTTCTCCTCCTCGTGACCCTTGTAATATCAGGCTGTTCTGCAACTGTTGTATTTGAAGTCTCATTCGGTGCAGCTGCTCCCGCTGCTGCCCATTGGCACTATGGGCCATCGTACAGATGTCCTGATAAGTTGTCTCCAGTTGTTGCAGTGCTTTTGTATAACCATTATCATTATAATGCTCTTGTAGACTGCTCTGCTTATATTGGTCCTCGGCAAAGCGTACAGTATCTTCTACCTGCTGGGTTAATGTATCCATCGAATCACGAGTAGCCATCTAAACAACCCCCTCCTTGGTCTGTCACTTCCCTTGAAGCAGAATGCTTCATTTCTTATTTTGTTCTCCAATCCCTTTACTATAACCAGCGGTAGATAATAATTACTGGCAAAGACGTGAAACAATTACAAATGGATAAGCCTAGTTGTTCGTGTTAAAATGATTCTTATGATTGCGTTGCTGAAATAAAAATACAAGGAGGTTTTTCTGAATGCTTCAGACCAAACCTTTTCCATATGCTTCTGATGATAAGCGTTATCATACATGGAATTACCATCTGCGCCAGCAATTTGGCCATAAGGTGTTTAAAGTGGCTTTAGATGGCGGCTTTGACTGTCCAAACCGTGATGGTACAGTTGCTCATGGCGGCTGTACATTCTGCAGCGCCTCTGGTTCAGGTGATTTTGCGGGAAACCGAGCGGAATCACTTCAAAAGCAGTTCTATGATATTAAAGATAAAATGCATACAAAATGGAAAGATGGCAAATATATGGCCTACTTTCAAGCGTTCACGAATACCCATGCTCCTTTGGAGGTGCTTCGTGAAAAGTATGAGACCGTTCTAAAGCTTGATGGGGTAGTTGGATTATCAATCGCTACCAGACCTGATTGCCTACCGGATGACGTCGTTGAATATTTGGCTGAATTAAACCAGCGAACTTATTTATGGGTTGAATTGGGTTTGCAAACGGTTCATGAGCGCACTGCGCTGCTCATCAATCGGGCCCATGATTTCCAGTGTTATGCCGATGGTGTAAACAAACTGAGAAAGCACGGAATCAGGGTTTGTTCCCATATCATTAATGGTTTGCCGCTTGAAAACTATGACATGATGATGAAAACTGTCCGAGAAGTGGCCAAACTGGATGTTCAAGGAATCAAAATTCACTTGCTTCATTTATTAAAGGGGACGCTAATGGTCAAGCAATACGAAAAGGGCCTGCTCCAATTTCTTTCCCAAGACGATTACGTAAACTTAGTATGCGACCAATTGGAAATTTTACCGCCGGAAATGATTGTTCACCGTATTACGGGCGATGGACCAATTGACTTAATGGTTGGGCCAATGTGGAGTGTTAATAAGTGGGAAGTATTGAATTCGATTGATGCCGAGCTTAAGCGAAGAAACAGTTGGCAAGGCAAGTTTTACAACAAGGAGTCCGCGCTGGTATGAAACTAGACCGAATACTTTCGTATGCCAAGCTTTTGCTTGAAAAAGCGGTTAATCCTGGTGATGTGGTTGTGGATGCTACATTGGGAAACGGCCATGACACCGTTTTTCTGGCCAACCTTGTAGGCAGCACCGGTAAAGTATACGGTTTTGATGTTCAAGAACTTGCCTTAACTGCAGCCAAAGAACGCTTAAATAACCAAGATCTGTTGGACCGGGTTACACTTTTTCACGCTGGTCATGAAAAAGCTGCAGAATTAATACCCGTTGAGCATCATGGGAAAATTACCGGGGCGATTTTTAATTTGGGCTATTTACCGGGCAGTGATAAAAGTATTGTCACCAAACCGGGAACAACTATTGCAGCGGTCCAACAGCTGCATAAAATGCTGGCACCTGAGGGTATCATTGTTCTTGTCTTATATCACGGACATGAAGAAGGGGCTTTCGAGCGGGATGCCTTATTAGATTACTGCAGGCAAATCGACCAAAAATCAGCACATGTATTGCAGTACCAATTTATTAACCAGCAAAATAATCCGCCGTTTATTATTGCTATTGAAAAAAGGTAAAACCAGGCTCGGGCCTGGTTTTTTGTAATTGTTGATATATCGCAAAAATGTGTCGATATCCTCTGATTTTGTGTCGATATAATTGTATTTTGTGTCGATATCATTTCAATTTGTGTTGATATCCACCAAAAATGTGTCAATAACCGTTATCACCCACATATTTATATCTTCATCATTAGTCTAGTCACAAACGCCGGCACGGCTTTTTGCAGAGAGCGATAGGCTAGTCCGTTAAAATAGAAGAAATAACTAATCCAGCCACCAGACTTTATGATTTTTCTGGCTAGCTTGCGGACATCTTTCTGTTTTCGAACCTTTGAATCCGATAAGTAAATCCCTAATAACCCCCGATTAATCAGCTGGTGGAATTTCTTATGTGGCAGAAATTCTGTATGACGGTCAGCCTCAACCATAAAATGAGTTAACCTGTTGAACAAGCTCTCCTGATTACGATAATAAAAGCAAAAATTCAAATCTCCGCCGGCAATATCCTCCTCTTGGTCAATAAAATAATCAAGCAGAATATGGAGGCCTTGTATATATGGGAAATACCCATTACGGATATTATCTGCATCGCTTGCCTTGAAATCGTCTCTTATTGCATAGGATATTAGGCAAAAAATTCCAAGCGTCGAACCAGAGCAGGCTGAAAATTCATACCACTCCATCTCGGGCAGTTGATTCTGATAACGTTGAAACCAATTTTCCAGTCTAGGTACCCGCTCTTCTCGCTTCACATGCTTATGGATTTGCAGGTCACAATAAAAACGGCACAATTCCAAAAGATAATCCCTAATGATATCATAATGCTGGAGTTCCTTTAGAACATTCCGGCATGTTTCTGACAAGTCATTTAAATATCCGTTATCGTCTTGGTCTTCCCGGAGATGATAATAATTTTTCCTGCCAGCATTCACCACTAAAGCATCTGTCATGGATTCGTGGAGTGATGCAAAATCATTTGGATCCAGGGACGTGCTCCTGTCGCAAAGATTATCAAGATAATCACTGATTGTTTGGTAGGCGACAATAAACTTCACAGCTTGACGATAATCCTCGCCCGCGGTCAATGCAAGAATGGCTCCGCCTTCACAATGAAAAGTTTTATGCTCAATACTGGCTAGTGCCTGTTTTCTTAATTCGGGATTGGGAATTTCTTCAGCCCTGCTTCTCCAATAAGCCAACTCTTGATGAACTGCGGGGAGTATTTTGCGGTAGACTCTGGACATTAGAGTTATTGGCTGCACTGAATGTCATCCCCTTCTTTATACGATATAGCCAATCGCTTTCAATTGACTGTTGACAAAATCCTTGGCATATTCAAATACCTCTTCACGCTCAGGTTCATTAAAGATTTCATGATAGCAGCTCGGCCATTCCTTAAATCTTTTTTCCGATAATGGCACATAATTAAACCATTCTTTAACGGTTCGTTTATTGACGATTTTGTCATCTCCGCCCTGCATGACAAGCATCGGCACATCCTGGGTGTCTGGAATATTGACGAAAGCTTGCTTAATGGCCTCTGCCAATTCACGATACCACCTAACTGATACCTTTGTCACATAAAGTGTATCATTTGAATCTGCTTCCCTGACATCTTCATTCCTTGTCGCCATTTGTACAGTCAGGCCGGAATTGAGCCGAAATGATGGAAACACCACATTTAATCCATACGATAGGAAGTTCATAAATTTAGACGGTTTCTGTAAAAGGCCCAGACACGGAGAGGAGAGAATCACTCCGGCAAGGTTTAGCCTTTCCTCCTGCAATAAACGGATCGCAATTAATCCCCCCATACTATGGCCAACTAAGAAAACCGGCAAATCATAGCGATAGGCTGTTTGAATCCAATCCTTTACTTCTATTATGTATTCATCAAAGTATTCTATATGACCGCGGTTTGCCCTTGTCGTCATCCCCTGTCCCGGAAGGTCGGACATGATGACGTGAAAGCCGGATGAACGCCACATTTCAATCAGCCAGCCATAACGTCGATGGTGTTCCATAGCGCCGTGGACAATCACGATAACAGCCTTTGCGGATCCTTCTGCTTCCCACTTCCACATAATTGCTCCCCCTGAAACTTCTCATTTTAAGTATTTTACCATATAACCAAGGGTCAATGATATTTATGGGTTACGTTAAACACACTGTATAATAGTATAATTTTTGAAAAGTGCTTCATTTATTCGTTAAAATAGAAGCATCATCCCAAAGGAGAGAGACTAATGATTTATCCATTTAAAGATAAATATCCTAAAATCGCTGATACCGCATTTATTGCAGATTATACAACTATTACCGGCGATGTTGAAATTGGCGGGGAGTCAAGCGTCTGGTTTAACACGGTGATTCGCGGTGATGTTGCGCCGACGAAAATTGGCAACCGTGTCAATATCCAAGATAATTCCATATTACATCAAAGCCCCAACAACCCGCTAATTTTAGAGGATGAAGTCACAGTCGGACATCAGGTCATTTTACATAGCTGTATCATTCGAAAAAAAGCGTTAATTGGAATGGGCTCGATTATCCTCGACCAGGCAGAAATTGGCGAAGGGGCATTCATCGGCGCTGGCAGTTTAGTGCCCCAAGGTAAAAAAATACCTCCGAACACATTGGCGTTTGGCAAACCTGCCAAAGTAATCAGGGAATTAAATGAGGAAGATATCAAGGACATGGACCGAATTATAAGAGAATATGCAGAAAAGGCTCAGTATTATAAATCACTGCAAAAAAGATAAGAAAAACGGGAATCACACGTTATGTGTAATTCCCGTTTTCTAATCAGCCCTCCGCCTGTTGACGAAGTGCTTCAGCTTTATCGGTCCGTTCCCACGGAACATCAACATCAGTACGGCCAAAATGTCCATATGCCGCTGTTTGCTTGTAGATAGGACGCCGTAAATCCAACATTTTAATAATTCCTGCAGGGCGCAGGTCAAAGTTTTTGCTGACAAGGTCAACTAAAATATCTTCGCTCACTTTGCCGGTTCCGAAAGTATCAACCGAGATGGATACCGGTCTAGCGACACCTATGGCGTAGGCAAGCTGTACCTCACATTTGTCTGCAAGACCTGCGGCAACAATATTTTTTGCCACATAGCGTGCAGCATAGGCAGCCGAACGGTCAACTTTTGTTGGGTCTTTACCGGAAAATGCTCCGCCGCCATGACGGGCGTATCCACCGTAAGTATCAACAATAATTTTACGGCCTGTTAATCCCGCATCCCCTTGTGGGCCGCCGATTACAAAACGACCGGTAGGGTTAATAAAATATTTAGTATTTTCATCGATTAATTCCTTGGGAACAACCGGATTAATAACATATTCTTTTACATTTCGCTGGATCTGCTCTAGCGAGATTTCGGGATGGTGCTGCGTAGAGATAACAATCGTATCGATCCGTACAGGTTGATTATTTTCATCATATTCTACCGTTACTTGAGTTTTGCCGTCTGGTCGAAGATATGGAAGAATATCCTCCTTACGAACTTCTGTCAACTTGCGGGCAAGCTTATGTGCTAAAGAAATTGGCAGTGGCATAAGTTCCTTCGTTTCATTACAGGCAAATCCAAACATTAAACCTTGGTCCCCAGCACCGATTGCTTCAATTTCGTCGTCAGACATTTGGCCTTCGCGTGCTTCAAGCGCTTGGTTGACTCCCATGGCAATATCAGGGGATTGCTCATCAATGGAAGTTAAAACGGCGCAAGTCTCGGAATCAAATCCGTATTTTGCACGATTATAGCCAATTCCTTTAATGGTTTCACGAACAATCTTTGGAATGTCCACGTAGGTGGAAGTGGTGATTTCACCAGCAACAAGCACCAATCCTGTTGTTACGGAAGTTTCCGCAGCAACACGGGCATTCGGATCCTTGGCTAAAATGGCATCTAAAATGGAATCAGAAATCTGGTCACAAATCTTGTCGGGATGACCTTCAGTTACTGATTCAGAAGTAAACAAACGACGCTTTGTTGACATCTGAATTCCTCCTATACTATGAAATAAATGAGGCAATAGTAAAGCTTGCGAACCTCAGAGTTTGATACGGAACTCATTCCCTTTATAGTATGAAATAATTACAGGAATTTTATTAAAAATAAAAAACCCGAAGGCGTTCTCACGTTGTATAAAAACTATTATGTAGACGCAGAAAAAAGAAAAAACCTTCCCATTAGAGGAAAGGTTGAGTGCAATGTTTTGCGCGTGCCTTTCACTCTTATCGTTCAAGGCATATGCCTTGCATCAGGTTTAGCACCTTTGCCCAGAAAACGACCGTACACTCGTGGCATATCGGTATTTTCTTAGTTGCAGGTTGCTGGGTTTCACAGGGCCTGTCCCTCCACCAGCTCGGGATAAGAGAGTATCCGTTCAAGGTTAAATCATAACCTACACAAACAAAGCATGTCAATGGATTTTTTAGCAACTTTTGGTTAAAATCAAACTTTGGTACATGCAAAATCTTAAACCAATTTACGTAAAACACGACCCATTTTCATGACTTTTTACTAAATATAGAATATTGTATAAAATACAACTTAATTTAATTGATTAGTATAGACTAATCAATTAAATGTGTTATACTATTGGATAAGAATATTTAGAGTATAAAAATCTTTAAAAGGTAGGTTTCTTAAATGAATTCTGTTCATACTCCAAATGAATTAAAACTGTTCCTGAATGAATGCAATGCCCAGGTTCAACTATCTGTGCCGCAGCTGGTAGAAAAAATCTTAAGCAGAAATGAAGGATCCTTAACTGCCACAGGTGCTGTTACCGTTTCAACAGGAAAATATACAGGACGTTCCCCACAAGATAAATTTATAGTATCCGAATCGACCACAAAAGACAAAATTGCCTGGGGCGCGTCACTCAATCAGCCAATTTCTGAACAGGTTTTTACAAACTTGTATAATAAGGTTTTGGACTACTTAAAGCAGCAAGATGAGATCTTTGTATTTAAGGGTTTTGCTGGAGCCGATAAAAAGTCACGCCTGCCGATTCAGGTTATCAACGAATTCGCTTGGCATAATTTATTTGCACAGCAATTGTTTATTCGCCCAACCGAAGACGACCTTTTGACCCACGACTCACAATTTACGGTCATTTCCGCACCAAATTTCAAGGCGGACCCTGCTGTGGATGGAACAAATTCAGAAACCTTCATTATTATATCCTTTGAACATCGTGTCGTACTAATTGGCGGGACAGAGTATGCCGGCGAAATGAAAAAATCCATTTTCTCTGTAATGAATTATTTACTCCCGGAGAATAACATTTTCTCCATGCATTGCTCGGCGAACGTAGGTATAGAAGGTGATGTTGCCCTTTTCTTTGGTCTTTCCGGAACAGGAAAAACTACCCTTTCAGCCGACCCTAATCGCAAACTGATCGGCGATGATGAACACGGTTGGTCATCCAATGGTGTGTTTAATATAGAGGGTGGCTGCTATGCAAAATGTATCGGCCTTACCCGTGAAAAGGAACCGCAAATTTTTGATGCCATTCGCTTTGGAACTGTACTTGAAAACGTTGTCATCAATAAAGAGTCACGAATTCCGGATTATGATGACGGTACTTTGACAGAAAATACGCGTGCTGCCTATCCGATTGAAGCCATTGATAATATCATTGTACCTAGTATTGCCGGACATCCGACCACAATTGTGTTCCTGACTGCTGATGCTTTCGGTGTACTTCCTCCCATTGCAAAATTAACAAAAGAGCAGGCAATGTACCACTTTTTAAGCGGTTACACTTCCAAGCTTGCTGGAACTGAGCGTGGTGTGACTTCACCACAGGCTACCTTCTCGACCTGCTTTGGTGCACCATTCCTGCCGCTGCCGGCAACTCGATATGCCAATATGCTTGGTGAAAAGATTCTTGAGCACAACGTTAATGTGTTCCTAGTGAATACAGGCTGGACTGGGGGCGAGTATGGTGTCGGCAACAGGATGAAGCTTTCCTATACAAGAGCAATGGTCCAAGCGGCTCTCGAAGGAGAACTAAATCATGTTGAAACCGTCAAGGACGAAATCTTCGGTTTAAATATCCCGCTCCATATAGCCGGGGTTCCGGATGAAGTGCTGCAGCCAGTGAAGACATGGTCAGATGCTGATGCCTATGACAAGAAGGCAAAAGAACTAGCCGGGAAATTCCGCGAAAACTTTAAGAAGTTTACAAATGTTGCACCAGAAATTACAGCTAAAGGCGGCCCAATTGCCTAATTTATTGAAAAAAGCGATTCAACGTCGAATCGCTTTTTTCATTATTTATTTTGTCTTACTTGGTTTCCTTACTTCTACAGCCTGTGATTCCTGCAGCACACTAAATTGATAGTTTCCACTTCTTTCAAGCGTGAAACCTCCGCCGTACTGAGAAATCTTCTTCCCGTCTGTTGTTGTATAATCTGCTACCTTTTTAAATGGAAACGTAGTGGTCAACGCTGTTTCCCCTTCTATGGTAAATATCTTTAATTCTATTTCTTCCGGAAGATTTTCTCCTTCAACTTCGATAATTTCATGCTCATAGAAACCGGCATATAGGTCCTCAGACGAGACTAATAACGTTGATTTACCAAACGAAATATAGGGTTCTTTAACATAGATGGAGAATTCGCCAACGTTTTTACCTCCAACTGAGAACTGGAGGTTCCAAACGCCAGGGGTACTGAAAGGTTTAAAGGATGTCAACGCATGGGCATCAGAGCCATACAATCCCCCTGAAACAACGGCTTCGGTAAGCTGCTCTTTAACCCCTGTTTGAACATGGACGGCTTCTACAGTTAAGGGGTTATTGGCAAAATCCTTATAATCGCCCCACAGAAAAATCATCATTTTCGCAACAGAACGTTTATCATTAGCTATCCATTCCTCTGGTGCAAGCAAACTAACCTTGTCAGGAATTCCATAATTACTATCTGCGTAGATTGGTTTTCCTTCATTCATTAGAGCAAAATAATTACCTTCTTCAGCTTTTGTTGTCAGAAATCCGCTTATAAGGCTCTTCTCTCCCGAAGCATTTGAAAAATAGAGGATTGGAGCAATTAAGGCAAGAATAAACACCGCCGCCAAAGCGCTAACTCTTTGGAGGCTAAGCCTCCGTTTAGGGCTGGTAGAAACATCTTCACTAATTCGTTTTAGCATTTGTGTTCTCACCTTTGTCGATAGCTCATGCTTTGGAAAATCGCCCATCAATTCTAGCAGTTCTTTATCCGATAAATTGCTCAAAATATTCACCCTCCTTTAACATTTCATTCAATTTTTTTACGGCACGGAAAAATGTCACATTCACCTTATTTTCCGACCAACCGAGAACCTGGCCTGCCTCCTGTGCCGACAGTTCAGAAATCCCCCTTAATAAAATCACGTCCCGATAATTGGGCTTTAGTGCATTGATTGCCTCGTACAAGCTGGCATACTCCAGCTTCTTCAACAAACCATCTTCCGTATGAGGCCTCTGTGGACTTGGTGACTCCTGCCTAAGCTGTCTTTTCAGCTTCTCCCATACTGAATGTTTCCGATAAAGATCTATAGCTGTATTTCTGGCGATCGATATCAGCCATGTCTTCGGGCTTGATTCATGTTTAAACCTGCCCAGCGCACGAAATGCCCGTAAAAACGTCTCTTGGACCAAATCCTCCACATCAGTTGTGCCTGTATAATAAACTAGATAATTGGTAACATCCTTTTCATATTGAATAAACCATGTTTCAATCTGGTGGGCCCGTTCCAATTTTTTTACCCCCTTCCCTATAAACCTTTGGAAAAATTTGAATTCATAAATATGACGGCTTTCAGCTTGATTTATTACACTTTTTTGCAAAAAGAAAAGCAGGTCACGGCTGCCTGCTTTAATTCGTCGAATTTAATGAAATTAATTGATAGGTCAAGGTTGTTGTATTTTTCTCCCACTCGACCCTCTTTATCAAGGCGGTACCACTTGAACTGCTGTCCAATGTTTTTCTTACATCAATCGGAATTTCAATTGGATATAGGCGGTAACCTTCTTTTTGTAGAACAAACAAGTTTTCCTCCACCCGTTTCTCATTTCCTTTTGTGACAATCAGTGTATTTAATTCAAGAGGCATACCCATTAAAATCCGCTCCTCTACAATTTATATTACTATCTTAACATCTTTTACCATGTTTTTTCATCCAATTCGCTAAATCAGTTACGACTTCCCGATTAATTGCGGGGGGGAAATAATGTGTGAAATCGTCAAAATACCAACCCTCCACTGGTTTGTTCAAATTGCGAAGACGCTCCTCCAGTTTGTGGGCATGCTCAACCGAGACATTTTGATCCCTTACCCCATGGATAATCAGCACAGGTGCCTGGAGTTTTTCCAGTTCAAACAGGGGTGTTCGTTCCTGATACCGCTCCGGAAATTTTTCCGGTGTACCACCAATCACCCGCTTCATCATTTTTCTTAAGTCCTCACGTTCAAAGTAAGTCAAACTCATATCACTGACTCCGCCCCAGGTAACGAGTGAAGCGGCATCAGGAAACTGGTTTCCGGTTAACAATGCCATTACCCCGCCGCGGGAAAATCCAAAAATATGTACTTTCTTCACTTGAGGCCATGCTTGCAGCAACAGGTATGCAGAAAAGGCATCTTCTCTGTCTTTTCCGGCAAAATCCTCATTCCCCTCTCCTCCTTGGTTTCCCCGATAATAAGGGGCAAACACGATGAAGCCTTCCTGGGCGAACTGGGCAATCCGCGCTGCCCTGACTTTGCCAACGTTTTTAATTCCGCCCCGTAAATATAAAAAACCATCACACGCTGCTTGATCGCGTGGTTCTGCTAGCATTCCCTTCACTTTTAGACCACCCGAGTAATAGGTGATTTCTTTGAGGAAAACATTTGGATTCGGGGATGGGAACCGTTTAATATTAACTATCTTTCCATTATTTTTGTTCATTGTTATCGATCCTTTTAAGTCTTTAAAAATATTTTGAAACTGGGCATTCACACATTTTTTTCTGCGTCATACGATATCGTAGGCTATTAGCCCAGATAAAGGAGGTTAATTTTAGATGAAGAAATGGTCAAAAATCGGTTTTTCCTTTCTCCTCATCACAATACTTATGTTTTCCCTAATTGCTTGTAATAAAGATACAGGCGGCAAAGAACCGGAGAAACTGGAAAAAGTACGTATTGCCGAAGTCACGAGATCGATTTTCTACGCACCGCAATATGTTGCCTTGACACAGGGCTTTTTTAAGGAAGAAGGCCTTGATGTCACGCTGACAACAACACCTGGCGGCGATAAAACCATGACTGCGCTTATCTCAGGCGGCGCTGACGTTGCATTGGTAGGTTCGGAAACATCGATTTATGTTTATGCCCAAGGAGCCAATGACCCCGTGATTAACTTTGCACAGTTAACCCAAACAGATGGCACCTTCCTTGTTGCAAGAGAGAAGATCGATAATTTCTCATGGGATCAGCTAAAAGGAACGACCTTCCTCGGACAGCGCAAAGGCGGCATGCCGCAAATGGTTGGTGAATTCGTCCTTAAAAAGCACGGCATCGACCCGCATCAGGATTTAAATTTAATCCAAAACATCGATTTTGCGAATATCGCCAATGCCTTTGCCTCAGGGCAAGGCGAGTTTGTCCAGTTATTTGAGCCAACCGCCAGCATTTTCGAAAAAGAAGGAAAAGGTCATATTGTTGCTTCCTTTGGTAAAGAGTCAGGCCTTGTTCCTTACACAACGTTTATGGCGAAAGAAAGCTATATGGAGGATAACAAAGACATTATCGATAAATTCACCAGAGCTGTTTATAAGGCACAGCAATGGGTGGAGACTCACTCAGCTGAAGAAATTGCCAAGGCAGTAGAAGAATTTTTCCCTGATACCGATCCTGAAATTATGTCAACAGTAGTTGAACGCTATAAGAGCCAAGGTTCCTTTGCTACAGACCCAATCCTTGATGAAAAGGAATGGAAAAATCTAAAAGATATCATGAATGAAGCAGGAGAGCTTCCGCAAGATGTTGACTATAAGACATTAGTAAATACTGATTTTGCCGAGAGCGTCATGAAAAAATAAAAGAGAAGGGAGGCCGCCTTTCATGAGCTTCTTGAAAGTTCAAGATATTCATCACACTTATTTTACCAGAGACACTGCTACCACGGCCCTCTCCGATATTTCACTTACAGTTGAGGAGGGGGAGTTTGTTTCCTTCCTCGGCCCTAGCGGCTGTGGGAAAACTACCCTGCTCTCGATTATCGCCAGTTTGATTAAACCCACAGAGGGAACGGTCTTATTGGAAAATAAGCCCGTTTCTACTTCAAAGAATGACATCGGCTACATGCTGCAGCAGGATTATTTATTTCCATGGAAGACGATTGAAGAGAACATTCTATTAGGACTTAAATTATCAAAGCAGCTTAACGAAAAGACAAAGACCAGCGCCTTAAACCTGTTAAAACAAATGGGATTAAATGACAACATTGGAACCCAATTACCTAAACAATTATCAGGCGGCATGCGTCAGCGAGTAGCACTCGTAAGAACACTCACTACCGAACCAAAGCTGCTGATGCTCGATGAGCCCTTTTCAGCACTTGATTATCAAACAAAGCTGAAGCTTGAAGATTTGGTCTCAAATACACTTGAGGAATTTGGAAAAACAGCCATCCTTGTCACCCATGATATTGGTGAGGCAATCGCCATGAGTGACCGCGTTTACCTGCTTTCTTCTCGTCCCGGCAGGATTCATAAAACGTTTGAAATACCGGAAGAATTAAAATCTCTAACCCCTTTTAAAGCTAGAGGTCATGAAGCCTATTCTGATATTTTCCAAACGATATGGAAGGAGCTGGAATCCATTGAACAAACAACCGAATAAGGTAGAACTCCTCCATAAAAATTACATTCGATCACTAAAGGTCGAAAAAAGATGGGTGCGTTTTTATCAGGCCATCATCTTCCTGCTTTTCTTTTCGAGTTGGGAGGTTTTTAGTCGAAATGAGTGGATTGACCCGCTAATCTTTAGCTCTCCGTCAAAAATATGGGACCTATTATTAGACAAGGTTCAAGACGGCTCGTTGTTTACGCATTTAGGAGTAACCTTAACGGAAACCATTTTCGGATTTATTCTTGGTACCTTTCTTGGAGTGTTCTTGGCCGCCATTCTCTGGTGGTCACCGATGATCTCTAAAGTACTTGACCCTTATTTAGTCATATTAAACGCAATGCCGAAAGTAGCATTGGGCCCTGTACTGATTGTGGCACTTAGCCCTGGTTACCCTTCGATTATTGCCATGGGTGCCATTATTTCTGTCATCATCACAACCATTGTAGTGTATACGTCGTTTAAAGAGGTGGACCCCAACTATCTAAAAGTACTTCAGACCTTTGGCGCGACACGGCTGCAATGCTTCAGAGAGGCCATCGTCCCTGCAAGTTTCCCTACGATTATCTCAACCCTAAAGGTTAATGTGGGGCTATCGTGGGTTGGTGTCATAGTTGGGGAATTCCTCGTTTCCTCCAAAGGGCTGGGCTACATGATTATTTATGGTTTCCAGGTGTTTAATTTCACCCTTGTATTCTTATCGCTCTTGGTGATTGCTGTTATCGCGACAATCATGTACCAGCTTGTTGAATTACTGGAGAAGAAGCTTATTAAAGAATAGTGGGCTGCCGCTATTCTTTATGTTTTATATAATGGAGGCATTCCTCGACAACTCGGTCCTTCATGATGAAGCTATAATCGCTGCCAAATCTAAGCTCTAGCAAATCACCTTTTATGAGCTGCGGTCCATTAGTTTCAAAATAGCTTTCTGTATCCTCCAGCTTGTCTACTTTCCCCCAAAAAACTGCTTTTACAAACGGGCCGCTTTTGTCAGAAACCTTATATTCCGCCAGATAGGATAACTCTGAGAACACCGCTCCCGTCTCTTCGTAGGCCTCACGTCTGGCCGCAGCTTCAAGATTTTCTCCACGCTCCACCTTTCCCCCGGGAAACTCAAGCCCTCTTTCTTTATGCTTTGTCAGCACCCAGCAGCTGCCTAATTGAGCAATCACTAAAACATGCTGGGCTCCGATAGTAAAAGCATTTTTAGAAAACGAAAGCTCTACCTTATGTCCGTTATCATCCAAGAATTGTATCATGTAAATCCCTCACAGGAATTGAGTATTTACCTACATTGTAAATGAAAAAGGGAAATCCTGCATGTTTTGGATTCCCCATCATGTCATTACTGTGTCCCAGGCAATATATTCATTGTTTCAATATGATTCTTGGCTTCTTGGTCGCCAAGTTGATAAATCATTTGGTATACTTGTTGGATTTTGTTATCATATTGGTGGTTATCCTTATCATGATGGTATTCAAGAAACGGAATATGCGCTCGCCAAAAACCCTGCCACTCTGTCGAATAATTTTGGTCAAATAATTCCCTAAGCCTTGTAATTTCATCATCATTGGCCTGGATTTTAAAACTCCAGGATGAAGCCGTTTGACTTTGCGAGATTTCGCCAGTACCTGGGTCTATATAATAAGTCTTTTTATTGTCATTCATACTGTCATCCCCTTTTTAAATTTAGAATCCACCAAAAGAAAAAATTTATTCTATCGCAAATTTCGATACATTTTTTAGAAAGTAATACGATATAATAATCATACACTAAAAAGTAACAGATTTTTCAGTTTATTCTGAAAATAGATTTATTTTTTACGTTAATGGGTATGGTGGAAATATAGGCAAAAAACAGGGGAGGTGTTGAAGATGAAACTGGTTGATGAATTGTACGAAATGTATCGGACAAAGCTTACAGGTGATGAAGAAGATATAGATATGCTGGCGTTTGCTTTTTTAGAAGAAATGTCACATGAAGATTTACTGGCTTTAATTCACGATATGGATAAACAGGAACTCTATGATTTAATGGGGCTATACCTCATTGAAAGCCTAAAGGGGAAATTCGCCCAGGAACAGTACGGGCAGCAGCGTGCTTCTTCCTTTCACCCTCGTAACATACACTGATTATACATAACCATGAATTGATCTTTTAGGAAGCTGGCTAAACAGCTTCCTTTTTATTTACATCTAAATGAAAAAGCATGTTACAATATGGGGTAAAAGGGGGAGAAGAAACATTGTATACTGTCTTGGTCGTATCGATTATCATTGTCATTGTGGTTCTGCTTCTTGCTGTGATTACCACATCTAAAGCCTATGGGTTTAAACATACGGTCGATCCATTAGAAAATAATCCTCATCTTGACCCAAATAACGTAAAAGATGAACAAAAACAAACATAAAAAATTCCTATTCAATTTCGAATAGGAATTTTTTGCCTATTAGGCAAATACTTGCTTTAATTCTTCTTTACTGTGTTCAAGCCAGTAACGCATCAACCGCTTGGCACCTTCTAAATCATGAAGTTTGGCTTGACCGCACTGACGTTCATTTGCGGCTGGTATTTCAATAATCTCCACTGCCTCTTTCATTGTATCCTCGAGAAGGTCAATGACTTCTTCCACTGTAGGTTCGCCGCTGACTACCAGATAATATCCTGTTTGGCAGCCCATTGGCGAAATATCAATGATATCAAAGTGATTATACTTCTCGACGTGCTTGCGGATATTGAAGGCAAGCAGATGCTCTAACGTATGAATGGCATCAGGCTTCATCGCCTGTTTGTTCGGCTGGCAAAAACGAATATCATATTTATTCACGATGCCATCACTGCCTACCTTATGGACACCGCAATGTCTCACATAAGGGGCCTTGACCGCATTATGATCCAAATCAAAGCTTTCTACTGAAGGCATAAAGATCACTCCTTTAACAATCTATATCTTATGATACTATAAATTCCGAGGTTTTTCATCAGCTTTATTTTGAAAACACTATGCCAATTTAGACGAAAATCCCTAACTATGGTATCTTGTAAGTAAGCAAATAAAGGAGACATTCTTATGCTAAAGAAATTATTTATTGGAATCATTCGGTTTTATCAGATAGCCATTTCACCGTTAAAACCACCGAGCTGCCGCTTTTACCCAACCTGCTCTCACTACGGTCTTGAGGCGATTCATCGCTTTGGCCCACTGAAAGGCGGATACCTGACGATCAGAAGGATTTTAAGATGTCATCCTTTCCATCCAGGCGGTTTAGATCCAGTCCCAGAGAAATCGGAAAAACGGAAATAAGGTTACTTTTGATATCCGTCAACGACGAGGTCAAGCTTGCCTGTTTTCGGGTCAATCACTAGGCCGTGCACTGGCACTCCCTCAGGCATCAATGGATGATTTCTTATCACTTCTACACTGTGCATGACACTTTCGGTAACAGAATCGAAGCCATGAAGCCACTGCTTTATGTCGACCCCTGAATATGTAAGGGTTCCAAGCGTTTCCTCAGAAATTCCACGTTCAATCATGCTATCGATAACAGGCTCTGCTTTTAATCCACTCATTCCGCAGTCATGGTGAGCAATAACCATTACCTCTTTTGCCTGTAATTGATATACCGCAATTAAAATACTTCTCATAATACTGCCAAATGGGTGTGAAACTAGAGCACCAGCATTTTTGACCAGTTTGGCATCACCATTTGCCAAATTTAACGCCTTTGGCAGCAATTCCAACAGCCTTGTATCCATACAGGTGAGTATGACCATTTTTTTATTGGGGAATTTTGTTGTCTCGTATTTTTCATATTCCCGGTCATCTACGAATTTTTTATTGTATTCCAGAATATCTTTCAACAATGATTGGTTCTCCATCCTATCATACCTTTCTGTTTATCTCATTTTAGAATACACAAACTTCCCAAGGAAAAACAAATTTTATACTTGCGCAAATAAGCATTTTCTTGTTAAGATACATAAGTAAATCGGAATTGTTACGGATTAGATTCGTAATATTTAAAATTTTTTGTTGTTTAAATCGGAATTAATACGATTTATCGAAAAGCGGAAGCGCCTTGACCAAGGGCGCTGAAGCCGGACAAAGGAGTATTGTATGAAGAAATTAATTCAATTATTAGCTTTTATTTTACCTGTTAGTCTCATCTTATCCGCTTGTTCAGGAAATAAGGAAACTACACCGAAAAACAGTAATCAATTAACCATTTATACCACCGTTTACCCGCTTCAATATTTTACCGAAAGAATTGGCGGGAAATATGTAAATGTTAATACCATATATCCTCCAGGTGCTGATGAACATACCTTTGAGCCCTCGCAAAAAGATATGATCAAGCTGGCTGATTCAGACTTATTTTTCTATATTGGCTTAGGACTAGAAGGATTTGTCGAAAAAGCAAAAGCTACGTTAAAAAACGAACAAGTGACGATGGTAGCAACTGCTGAAAATTTGAATCTTCCTAAAGATGATCATGCTCATGAAGAAGACGGCGAAACTCATGAAACTTATAGCGACATAAACCCGCATGTCTGGCTTGATCCCATTTATTCCAAGGAAATGGCAGCAATCATTTTAGAGCAATTAGTGAAAAAAATGCCACAGCACGAGAAAGTATTTAACGAAAATTATCAAAAGCTGGCAGAAGATTTGGATCGGTTAAATGGGCAATTCAAAACAACCCTTTCAAATGCCAAGCATAAGGAAATCATTGTTACCCATGCGGCGTTTGGCTATTGGGAGCATCGTTACGGGATTGAGCAAATCAGCATCTCAGGTCTGTCTACGAGCAATGAACCGACACAAAAAGGACTGGAGAAAATCATTTCATTAGCCGACCGAGAAGGTTTGCATTATATCCTGTTTGAACAAAACGTTCAATCAAAACTTGGGAAAATAGTTCAAAAGGAAATTGGGGCCCGTGCTTTGCCAGTTCATAATCTGGCCATCCTAACTTCTGATAATATGAAGGATAAGGAAACATATTTTTCGTTGATGGAGGAAAATCTTAAAACGCTTGAAACGGCTTTAAACGATTAGAATAATCTTACTGCATAGTAAAGTTTACACTTTCATTCCTGCACATTACTGACATGGCCAACGCCGATTACTCAAAAGCTATATTTGTATTACCACTAATATAAGGAGTGATACGCAATGGCACAGGACGTTTTATGCGAAGTAAACAACTGCACATATTGGGCAATGGGAAATAAATGCAGTGCTGATAGCATCTATGTGGTAAGCCACAAAGGAAAAACGGCTGACTCGAACAAGGAAACAGATTGCAATACATTCGAACCAGGCGATATTTAATATAGTTAGACCCAGGCAGCTAAAAGCTATCTGGGTCTTTTTTAAAAGGTGAAAGTCTTCTTCGCGAGGAGGACCTGCTGAAGACGCTTTTCGTTCAGCTCAAACCCAATTCCTGGCCCTTCCGGCACTGATACAAATCCATGCTTGACCACGACTTCAGGCGAGATGATATCCTGGTCCCAAAACCTGTCTGATGAGGAAATATCGCCAGGGATGGTGAAACCAGGCAGTGAGGCAAGAGCAATATTATGTGCCCTGGAGATGCCGAACTCAATCATCCCGCCGCACCAAACCGGAATTCCCCTATTATAGCAATAGTCGTGAATCCTTTTAGCTTCATAGATTCCGCCAACACGGCCAATTTTGATGTTGATCACTCGGCAGCTGTCGATTTCAATTGCCTTTCGGGCATCTTCAAAAGTCACGATACTCTCATCCAGGCAAATCGGGGTCACCAGTTTCTCTTGTAGTATCGCATGTTCAATCAGATCATCATGGGCCAAGGGCTGTTCAATCATCAACAGGTTAAATTCATCTAATGCTTTAAGCCGCTCAATATCCTTCAATGAATACGCGGAATTGGCATCGGCCATAATGGGCAGCTTGGGATACTGACGCCGAATTTCACTCAGAAGATCATAGTCATGATTAGGGCTGATTTTCACTTTTATTCGCTGATATCCATCCTTGAGATAACCATCAATTTGTCTTAAAGCGTTAGGAATTGTATCGGCTGCCACAACCACTCCTGAAGCGATAGCCTCCTGGGTTCCACCAATTAGCTTGGATAGTGACAGGCCTTGGCGTTTTGCATACAAGTCCCACAGTGCCATTTCCAATCCTGCCTTCGCCATCCTATTCCGTTTTATTGAGCGAAATAAAGCCGCTGCCTCTTCAGGATGCTGAAGTGGATGCTTTTGCAGTAGTGGAATCAAAAAGTCCTCCAGGATATGCAGGCTGGTTTTAACAGTCTCTTCCGTATACCAAGGAGATGAAAAAGCTACGCCCTCCCCAAATCCTGCAACACCGTCTTTGTCAGTAATTTTAATAATAATTCCTTCCCGCTCTCGTACTTCACCCAAATGAGTAATAAACGGGGACTTTAACGGCATGCTGATCACAAACAGCTCAACCCTCGCTATATTCACTATTCTTCCACTTCCTCTTGAACCCACTCCCGGAGAGTTCGGCGCAACAGTTTTTTTGCTGCATTTCTTGGCAATTCATCAACGAAAAAGAATTCTTTTGGTACTTTATACTTCGCTAAACGAGATTGGCAAAATTCCAGGAGGTCGTCTTCTGTTATAACACTGCACTTGTTTCTGCTGACAACAAACGCAACCGGAACCTGACCCCATTCTTTGTGGTCCATTCCGGTTACCCCTGCTTCCTCCACTTCGGGATGACTTAATAGGACCGCTTCAATTTCGGCAGGATAAATATTCTCCCCGCCTGAAATAATTAAATCGGAACGCCTATCCAGTACATACAGGAAGCCCTCTTGATCAAGATATCCAATGTCTCCCGTATAAAGCCAGCCATCTTGAATTTTCTTGATATTAACTTCTGGGCGGAATAAATAACCAGTCGTCACATTAGGACCTTTGACGACAATTTCACCTGCTACTCCCGCTGGAGCCATACTCCGGTCCTCCAGTTCAATTCTTACCTGCGATGAGAATAATGGTTTCCCTGCCGAACCTAACTTTGTCAGACTGTATTCCGGTGACAGTGTAACAATTTGAGAGGATGTCTCCGTCATCCCATACGATTGAAAAACAGGAACCTCTTTTTCAACACACGCCTCCAATAAAGGCAGTGGAGCCGGGCCGCCACCCAATAGCATGCAGCGAAAATAATCAGGAAGCTTTTCAGTGCCCAATGAATCCACAATTCTTGTCAGCATTGTTCCGACCACTGACATAATTGTGACCTGTTTGTCCCGAATATCTTCAAGTGTCTTTTGTAAATCAAATTTTTCATGGAGGACAAGCGGCATTCCATAAATCACACTTCGCATTAAGATGGAAAAACCACTGATGTGGAAAATGGGCACGGAGCATAGCCAACAATCATTTTCCGTGATACCTAGATTTAGGGCCGAGCCGATTGAACTCCACCAGTGGTTGCCGAAAGTCTGAATAACTCCCTTTGGATGCCCAGTTGTTCCTGATGTATACATAATGCTGCAAATTTCTCCAAGATTGATTTCTTCCTGAATATCGGGCTCCACAAAATCACATTTTAGCAGCTCACTTTTTGTAACTGCCGTTAGAAATGGAGCCTGCCTTTTCACTTCTACGAAGGAATCTTCCAAAATCAAAAACTTTGCTTTGGAGTCCTCTATCTGCCAAACTAATTCCGCCGGGGTTAACCGATTATTTAATATAACACTTCTCACACCAAGCAACTGCAGGGCAAACAAAATAATGACCGTATCGAGATGATTTTTCAATAAAACTGCAACAAAGTCGTCTTTTTGCATACCTAACCCCTGCAGCCGCCCCGCTGTCTCAAAAGACCTTTGATATAGTTCCTTAAAGGTCAACACTTCGTTCTGGAAATAGACGGCCGGGCGGTCAGGCGTTAAGAAAGCCCGTTTACTTAATAAATTCGGCATCAATTCTTGATGCATATAGTTCACCTTCTCCATATAGAAACAGCTTGATGGAAGCCATCAAGCTGCTGGTAGAAATTCATAATCAAGGGAAACGCGGGAATTGCCCAAAGTCCGGCTTGCGCTTTTCTTTGAAGGCATCGCGGCCTTCCTTTGCTTCTTCCGTTGTGTAATAAAGTAAAGTTGCGTCCCCAGCCATTTGCTGAAGGCCAGCCAACCCGTCAGTATCGGCATTCATGGCCGCCTTTAAGAAACGAAGGGCAGTAGGACTCTTTTCAAGCATTTCCTCACACCATTTAATCGTTTCCTCTTCAACCTGCTCTAATGGTACAACCGTGTTAACCAAGCCCATATCAAGCGCTTCTTGAGCATTGTATTGACGGCATAAATACCAAATCTCACGAGCCTTTTTATGGCCGACGATTCTAGCGAGGTAACCTGAACCGTAACCAGCATCAAAGCTGCCCACTTTAGGACCTGTTTGTCCAAAAACAGCATTGTCTGCAGCAATCGTTAAATCACAAACAACATGCAATACATGACCGCCGCCAATAGCGTATCCTTTTACCATTGCCACTACTGGCTTAGGAATCACCCGAATCAAGCGCTGCAGGTCAAGTACATTTAAGCGTGGAATTTGGTCCTCGCCAACATATCCACCATGGCCGCGTACTTTTTGGTCACCGCCGGAACAGAACGCTTTATCACCTGCGCCTGTTAAAATAATGACACCAATTTTGGAATCGTCGCGGGCATAGGAAAAAGCGTCGATTAATTCCATTACCGTTCTCGGTGTAAAAGCATTATGTACGTGTGGGCGGTTAATTGTAATTTTCGCCATTCCATTATACGTTTCATATAGGATTTCTTCGTATTTACGTCCAGGAATCCATTCTACTGTCAAAATTAAAACCTCCTTATAATCAATTTGACAAAAAGTCACTTACTATTGTACCAAACTTTTCTTCATCTTCCACATGAATTGCATGACCGCAATTTGGAATTGTTACAAAAGAACTATTTTTTATTTGCTTGGCCATGCTTTCAGCAATTCCACAAAACTTTTGATCGAGTTCCCCGGTGATCAGTAATACATCACATGTAAGGTTATGAAGGAACCCCCACCAGGAAGCTTGGGATCCTGTCCCCATCCCAAGCAAGCTATTTGATAATCCAATCCGAGAATTACGGAGACGCTGTTCCCTTACTTTTAACCTAACCTCTGCAGGAAGCTCTCTCATAGCAGCAAACAACGGAATCTCTTCCCAATAATCTACAAAAGCAGGAATCCCTTTTTCCTTAATAAAATCTGCAAGTTTGGCATCATTCATACGGCGCAGTTCTCTTTCTTCTTCGGTTAACAAGCCAGGAGAAGCGCTTTCTAAAATTAGCTTCCTTACTTTTTCGGGATAAAGAATCGCAAAGGTAAGGGCAAGCCGTCCGCCCATGGAATACCCAAGCAAATCAATCTGGTTGATCGCCAAGTAATCAAGAATGCCGGCTATATCCCGGGCAGCAGCTTCCATTTTATAGTGATTTACATCTTCTGGAGATTCTGTTTTACCGTGTCCAATAATGTCAGGAATAATTAAGCGTGAATGCTTCCCCCAACGTTTACAGAAAGGCGCCCATGTTGACGCATCTCCAGTAAAACCGTGCAATAATAAAAGGGGGAAACCAGTACCGTACTGTTCGACATGGTAACTAACATCGTTACTTACTATGTTCACTTCTCTTCACTCTTGACAAAATTTGATATTTCCCGGGAAACCTCACCCCAGAATTCTCGGTGTTCATCACGATTTCTGTCTCTTTTTGTCTTAACTTCATAGACATGAATGCCAGTTGCCCCAATGGAATTTCTCATTTCCTCTTGTAATTGATCCCAGTCAGTGACCTTGACAAAGTGTCCATTAAACATTTTCACTGCATGTTCGAATTCGATATCGAGCGGTGTCCCAAACAATAATTCAAAATGTTTCGGGTGCTCTGCCTGCGGCAGGAATGAAAAGATTCCTCCACCGTTATTGTTGATAAGGATAATATGAATATCAATATTAAATTGTTTGGCAGCAAATAAACCATTTAAATCATGGAAGAACGTTAAATCACCAAGGACCAGGTATAAAGACTTTGAATATAAAGCGGCCCCCAAGGCGGTGGAAACCGTCCCGTCAATCCCATTTGCTCCACGATTAGCCATGATTTTAATACTCTTTTCATTATGAAGGAAAAAGCTGTCCAAATCACGAATTGGCATACTATTTCCAACAAAAAGTGTTGCTCCTTCAGGAACCATTTGTGATAATTGGTAAAATAGTTTTCCTTCGCTGAGTTCTGCTATATCCCTGACAGATGCCATATTTTCCTTCGTAAGATTATTTACATTTCTCCAATCCTCGAGAAACTTCTGATCGGAATGTACTGTGGCAAAGGATGAAAGCTTCTCACAAAATAACGACTCATTACAAAAAATCATATCAGTTGATAATGCCACTGGATCGCGCCAGCCGCCGCCGCCATCGATAACAAGCTGATCAGCAGCCGGATTCTCTTTTATGAAGATCGTAAGCGCTTTGGATATTGGCATTGCACCAAATCGCAAAATCACATCAGGCTTTAAAAACGATTTGGCGTCTTCATTACGTAGAAATGTATCATACGAATCAATAATATTTTCAAAATTATGTACGCCGCTTCTTAGCTGTGATAATGGGTCAGCCAAAATCGGATACTTTAAAGTTTCCGATAGCCTACTTACGGCTTTAGCAAATTGGTCATCAGCTATATTTCCACAGACAATTATGCCTTTTTCTTTCCCTTCAAGGCGAAGAGCGATGTCTTGTAATTCCTTGTCACTAATCATTAATTCACCGTTTAGGACCTTTACATATCCATTTGGACGCTCTGTATTGTTGAACAAATCTTCATCCAATCTTGGAATTAAAGGCTCGCGAAATGGAAAATTCAAATGAACTGGACCTGCAGGTGCTTCTAAGCAATTAGCAACAGCACGGGCACATACGGTTCGGGCATACCGAATCATATTGGTACTATTCTCCGGCAGTGCCATCTCCGCAAACCATTTGACATGTTTGCCATATAAATCGATCTGGTCAATGGCCTGAGGAGCCCCCACTTCCCGGAGTTCATGCGGGCGGTCGGCTGTTAACACGAGCAGCGGGACCCGCGAATAACGCGCTTCGACAATCGCCGGAAAATAGTTGGCACTCGCAGTACCCGATGTGCAAAGAATTGCCACTGGACGATTGGAAGCCTTAGCAATTCCTAATGCAAAAAAGGCAGCCGACCGCTCATCAACATGGATATGAACATGTAAATCAGGATGTTCCGCCATAACTAGGGCCATAGGTGTTGAACGTGAGCCGGGGCTAATGACAACATCGGTAATCCCGGAATAGACAAGTTCGGCTACAAATGCGGCAAGGTATGCCGTTAATGATTCTTGATGACTCATATTATTTTCCCCCAAGCGCTCTTAACATAGGTCTGAACTTTAAGCTGGTCTCTAAGTATTCACTTTCAGAATCGGAATCAGCCACAACCCCGCAGCCAGCAAAAAGCGATGCCTCGCTGCCTTGAATTAACCCGGAGCGAATGGCCACGGCAAACTCCCCATTACCTTGATAATCGAGCCAGCCAATTGGTGCCGCATAAAGCCCACGGTCAAGTTGTTCGACTTCGCGGATTTTTTCTACCGCTTCTTGTTTCGGCAGCCCGCCCAATGCCGGGGTTGGATGCAGTCTTTCGACCAGTAGTAACAATGAGGTATCCTTACCACATTTACCGATTACAGGTGTATATAAATGTTGAATGTCCCTTATTTTCATCAACTGCGGTTTTTCAGGAAGGATAATTTCATCGCATGATTCTTCCAAGGCAGCTTTAATCATTTCAACAACATATTGGTGTTCAATCAGATTTTTTTGATCATGTAACAGCTGCTTCCCTAATTCCATATCCTCCTCGGCACTATTACCGCGGGGAATGGAACCGGCAAGGCACGTCGAGAATATTTCGTTTCCTTGTTTTTTTACCAGCCGCTCAGGTGAAGCCCCAAGAAAACAATCACCATTAGATTCGAGTGCAAAGATAAAGCTTTCATGCTGCTGTTCATTTAACCGCTCCAGCACCATTCCTGCTTCCACTTTGGTATCAAATTTCATACGCAGTTCTCTGGCTAACACTACTTTCTTAAGTGGACCCTCTTTTAATTCCTTTACAATCCCATTTACAGTTTCTTTCCATGCTTCAGGTAAAATTTCCTTTGTCTCTAGCAGCTCTGCCGGATTATGTCTTTCATTTTTAGACAAAGAAGCCAACAGTTGATTGCGCTCATCCAATACTTTTGCCAATAAAGAATGATGATCCTCTGGAGCGCACACGATATTAGTGGTTAAATATGCCTGTCCCTTAATGATACTTAACATATGCACAGGCAAGTAAAATACTGATTCGGCATATTGAGACCACAGCCGTGTTTTTTCTTTATAGGGGTCAAAGGAAAAACCACCAAAGATAACCGGTCCAACTCCGATTTCACAATCTGGATTAAAAATAAGGGCTTCTTTGAGAAAGCGTTCCCACTCTTGTTCAACTTGATTAAAGCGGTCTCTAGTCTGATCAGACTGAATTTGATGGGCAATTCCCAATCCGATTAGCATAATTTCGTCGTTAGGCTCTTTCCAAAAAAATCGTTCCCCAAAATAATGAGCTTGCCCTTTATCGAAAAATGAAAGCGGGTTTACTTTGTCGATTTTATGAACTTCACTCAATAAAATGGACTGGCCAAGTTCCTTCGCGCGACTTAAGGCTTTTATACTCTTTTCCATTATCTCCGTTTCCTGAATAATAACCAAGTAAATCCCTCCAAAACAGCAAGAATGCCTGTTTCCGTACATTAAAAACCTTATTAAAGATACTACTCCCATTGTAAAGAAGTCAATAATACTTGTCACTACTTATCCCGATTCATTCCTTATTATATGTCAAAAACAATAATTTCGGTTAAATTCAGCTTTTTGTTACTGTTTAATTCATTTTTCCACGCTTACCCGATAATTATCGAGAAGGTATTATCTTCTAGTTCTGATAATAAAAATAAATTGACACTACGTGCCTATTTTTCATACACTAAGGTTTGGGAAACATGCTTTAAACTTTATTATTATATAAATATAGAAGAAAAACGAATTCGGGAGGAGAACATATATGCAGCCAAATTTACAGCAAGGTTCGAAACCTGTTGTTGAATCTAATAGCGGCTTCCAGGTTTGGTGGCAAATGACCCGTCCACATACTTTAACAGCTGCATTTGTACCTGTTTTGCTTGGTACGGCACTTGCCCTTAAACATGGAAATATACATTTTGGCCTATTTTTGGCCATGCTGATTGCCAGTCTTTTGATTCAAGCAGCGACAAATATGTTTAATGAGTACTATGATTTTAAACGCGGACTTGATACGGAACACTCTGTAGGGATAGGCGGAACGATTGTCCGTGATGGTATTAAGCCAAGAACGGTCATGAATTTGGCCCTGGGGTTCTATGGAATAGCGATTATTTTAGGGGTCTATATTTGTGCTAACAGCAGCTGGTGGCTTGCGGTTGTGGGCCTTATCTGCATGACTATTGGATATCTCTATACAGGCGGTCCGCTGCCAATTGCATACACACCATTCGGTGAAATATTTGCCGGTTTCTTTATGGGAATGATGATTATTTTAATCTCATTCTTTATCCAAACGGGAACTGTTGACAGTACTAGCATTCTTGTTTCGATTCCAAGCTTTGTTCTTGTCGGCGGCATCCTGATGTCAAATAATATCCGTGACCTTGATGGAGATAAAAAATTCGGACGCAAGACATTGGCCATTCTTTTAGGTAAAAAAAATGCCGTCTACTTTCTCGCCGGAATGTTTATCTTCTCCTATGTATGGATCATCGGTTTAATTGTGGCTGATATTGTTCCGATTTGGACTGCGATTGTGTTATTAAGTACACCAAAGCCAATCAAGTCAGTAAAAGTCTTTTTTAAAGGAACCATTCCAATGGAGATGGCACCTGCAATGAAGGCAACTGCCCAAACAAATACAATCTTTGGATTTTTACTCGCGATCGGTATTTTTGCCGGACATTTCTTTTCGTAGTTAAAAAGCTTCTGCTATCAACGGCAGAAGCTTTTTTTATTCCTATAAAACCGGGTGAATGCCCCAAATGTCCTTTGCATATTCCTTTATGGTGCGATCACTTGAAAAATAACCGGCATGTGCAATATTCACCAGACTCATTTTTTGCCATTTTTGCTGGTTCGTAAAGGCATCTCCAATTTTTCGCTGTATCTCGGTATAGGACGCAAAATCCTTTAATACAAAATACTGATCGTTTTCTTCTAGTAACGAATCAAATATCGGCTCAAATTCATTATGGACACCAGGAAAGAATCCATTCACAAGCTGATCGACAACCTGTTGGATCCGCTGGTCAAGATGATAATACCCAATTGAATCGTAGCCGCCATGCCGATAATAGTGAAGTACTTCCTCTGCTGTTAATCCGAAGATAAAGATATTTTCATCTCCGACTAACTCATGGATTTCTACATTCGCCCCATCCAAGGTTCCAACTGTCAAGGCTCCATTAATCATGAATTTCATGTTTCCTGTTCCTGAAGCTTCCTTGCTTGCCGTTGATATCTGTTCACTTACGTCTGCTGCCGGGAAGATGTTCTCAGCCAGTGATACACGGTAATTCTCAAGGAATATTACTTTTAACTGATCGCCAACCTTTGGATCATTATTTACCTTCTCAGCTACCATATTAATCAATTTAATGATCTTCTTGGCATAATAATAGCCAGGTGATGCTTTTGCTCCAAATATAAACACCCTAGGCGTCAGGTTAAAGCTTGAATCCTGTTTAATCCGATTATACAGATACATAATGTGTAAAACATTCAATAGCTGCCTTTTATAAGCATGGAGACGCTTAACCTGGACATCAAAAATAGCAGATACAGGAGCGGCAATCCCTGTTTGCTTGTAGATGATATCAGCAAGCCTTTGTTTATTCGCATTTTTAACCTTCGCCAACTGCTCCAAAAACCCTGCATCCTGCTGATGATCCAGCAAACGGATCAGTTCATGGGCAGAATGGGTCCAGGCCGGACCAATCGCTTCGGTAATTAGTGCTGATAATTTGGGATTCGCCTTTAATAGCCAGCGCCTGTAGGCAATTCCGTTTGTCTTATTATTAAATTTCTCCGGATATAATTGAAAAAACGGCTTCATTTCCCGTTCCTTCAAAATTTCTGTATGGAGCCTTGCTACCCCGTTAACACTGAAGCTGCCAACGATGGCTAAATGAGCCATCTTAACAAAGTGATCAGCAATGATTGCAAGTCTGCCAATCCGGTCCCAATCTCCTGGAGTCTCTTCCCAAAGCTCTCGGCAAAAACGTTCATTAATCTCCTCGACAATCATATAAATCCGTGGAAGCAGCGGCTTAAATATATGAACCGGCCATTTCTCGAGCGCTTCCGATAAGGTGGTGTGATTGGTGTAGGAAATTGTATTTCTTGTAATATACCAGGCATCGTCCCATTGAAATCCAGCCTCATCCAACAGGATTCTCATTAATTCCGGAATTGCCAGAACAGGATGGGTATCATTGATATGAATACAAACATGGTTATGCAGCTCCTTAAGGCTGCCATGCTGCTTTTTATAGGCGCGAATAATCGATTGGAGGCTCGCTGACACTAAAAAGTATTGCTGCTTGAGCCGCAGGATTTTTCCTTCATCGTGGGTATCATCTGGATAAAGAAATTCGGAGATTGCCTCGGTTCTCCGTTTATAACTTAAAATATCCGTATCCAATGGAAATTGGGCTGGTTCCGCATTCCAAAGCCTCAGTGTATTGACTGTATCGGATTGAAAACCAACTACCGGCATATCGTAGGGGACAGCCGTTACCGTTTCGGCATGGATATGGTGAAACACAAGCCGGCCATCTTCCATTTTGGACTCAACCTTGCCCCAAAACGGAATTCTCACCGCCAGATCCGCCTTCCGAATTTCCCAAACATTGCCGCTCCTCAGCCATTGCTCCGGAAGCTCTACCTGATAGCCATCAACAATTTTTTGTTCAAATAAACCATGCTTATAGCGGATTCCATGCCCATGGCCCGGGAGATTGGTTGACGCAAGCGAATCCAAAAAGCAGGCGGCCAGTCTGCCCAAGCCGCCATTTCCCAAGCCTGCATCCGGTTCAAGCTCCTCGAGGTCCCCCAACTGGATTCCAAGGTCCCGCAAACCTTCCTCAGCGATTTCATCCACACCAAGATTAATTAAATTTTGCCGGAGCAGCTTTCCTAGCAAATATTCAATCGATAAATAATAAACTTGCTTGCTTTTTGTCGCCAAATATCGTTCATTGGTAGTAATCCAATCATTGCTGACATATTCGCGGATCATTTGGCCAAGGGTTTGATAATGGTCTCTTGCACTGCTTTCTGAAAAACTCTTGCCGCATAGCATCTCCACTCTCGTAATAAATGCGGCCTTAAACATTTCTTTATTAGAAAACATGCGTTTCACTCCTTGTAACAAGCTCGGCGTATAGCTGGTTGTAGCAGAAGGCAGACTGTGCCCAACTGTAATCCTGTTCCATTGCCTGCTTTACAAGCGAATTCCACACCTTCTTGTCATGAAAGATTCCAACAGCCCTTTGAATGGTATAAAGCATGTCATGAGCATTAAAGTGACTAAACGAAAAGCCGTTGCCCTCA
Organism: Neobacillus sp. B24; assembly: GCF_055381825.1. Taxonomy (NCBI): domain Bacteria; kingdom Bacillati; phylum Bacillota; class Bacilli; order Caryophanales; family Bacillaceae; genus Neobacillus; species Neobacillus sp. B24. The sequence goes on from NZ_AP035777.1 coordinate 4,420,511, forward strand.
CCAGTATATTCATTCCACGATGTTACTGTATCGTTTAAACCTCCAGTCTCGCGGACAATCGGAATCGCCCCGTATCTCATGGCAATCAATTGGCTAAGCCCGCATGGTTCAAATAAGGATGGCATTAAGAACAAGTCTGCACCTGCATATAACCGATGGGCCAGTCCTTCATCAAAACCAGTGTGAACCTTTAATTTTTCCGGGTAAATCCTTGCTGCTTGACGCAGGAAATCCTCATATTCATAGTCACCTGTTCCCAAGATAATGACCTGAATATCCTCCTGCAGTATTTCCCTTAGGGCATACTTTACGAGATCAAGCCCTTTTTGCCTTGTCAGCCGGGAAATCATCACCATTAACGGCGTATTTGCACTTTGCTTTAAACCAAATTGTTTCTGAATCTCCCGTTTATTGACACCCTTTTTTCCAAGTTCTTTAGCGTTATAGGTTTGGAAAAGGAACTCGTCTTCTGCTGGATTATAGAAGTCCTCATCAATCCCATTTAAAATTCCGACCAGATCCTCATTCCTTGCCTTAAGCAGTCCCTCCAGTTTTTCACCAAAGGCAGGCGTTTGAATTTCATTTTTATAAGAAGGACTTACTGTTGTAATTTTGTCTGCGGCCACAAGTGCCCCCTTCATGAAGTTGATGTTTCCAAAAAACTCAAGATGCTCAGGGTGGAACGAGCGGTCATCAAGACCCAATAAATCCCGCAGTACCTCTTTTGGAAAAATCCCTTGGAATTGCAGATTATGAATGGTAAATACTGTCCTAATCAGCCCGTAGCCATGTCTTCGGTAATACTCCGTTCTGAGCAAATAGGGAATCATCGCCGTGTGCCAGTCATGACAATGGAGCACATCCGGAAAATAGTCCAATACAGCCAAAGTCTCTAGGACAGCCCGATTGAAGAAGGCAAACCTTTCACCGTCATCAAAATAGCCATAGAGACCTTCGCGTTTAAAATAATATTCATTGTCAACAAAATAATAGATAATCCCTTGATATTCTAATTCTTCAATCCCGCAATACTGTTTGCGCCAACCGACAGGAACTGTAAACTCCTTGACTTTTTTCATACCTTGTTTATATTCTTCGGAAATGATCCCATATTTAGGCATAATAACCCGTACATCAGTTCCAAGGCTGATCAACTCCTTGGGAAGAGAGCCGGCAACATCGGCCAGCCCGCCTGACTTTGCAAATGGTCCACATTCCGAAACAGCAAATAGTACTTTCACGAGTTCATCAACGCTCCCTGCTTTGTTCCTTTTCGCACGACAAATGGAGAATGGGCTGTTCCTGTTAATTGTGTTCCCGACTCCACTTTTACGTCCTTATCCAAAATGACACCATCCAAATAGACGCCAGCTTCAATTTGGCATTTTTGCATGATGATACAATTCTTTATGACAGAGCCTTTTCCGATTTTCACGCCACGAGAAATAATGCTATTTTCCACGCTGCCATTAATTAAACACCCATTGGCAATCATTGAATTTCTAACCAATGACCCTTTTTCATATTTTGTCGGCGGTTCATCCTTTACCTTTGTTAAAATTGGCTGCTCCTTTACAAACAGCTTTTTCCAAACATCAGGCTGAAGTAAATTCAGGCTGGTTGCAAAGTAGTTTGCAATCGAATCAACCATTACCGCGTAGCCGTCATAGTCGTAGCGGCAAATGGAATACCCATTATGAATGTCTTGGACGACATCCCTCATGCAGGTGTAGCCAGTTTCATTTCTTGTTTGAATCAGCCCAATGAGTAAAGAGGTTTTGATCAAGTACATTTCCATCGACCGTCCATCACGGTGATAGATTTCGGTTATATCACAATCCATATCATTATGCCAATCTAGAATGGGCTTATAATTCATGTTTGAAATCGTGTAGCAGTTAGAGATGATTGCATACTCTTGGCTGCTGCGATAAAAATAGTCCATATTGGCCGCAAACAAGTCAAACGATCCGACCCGGTTATGATTGCTGTCCACACCTGGTGATGGGAAGAAGAAAAGACCATCGCGCTTGCGGTTTAAATCCCAGTTTTTTCCTGAGCCCAAATGATCCATTAATGACCGGTACTGCATTTTGGGGAAAATGGCCACACTCCGGATTCCTGTGTTCACCATATTGGAGAGAACAAAATCGATAATCCGGTATCTCCCGCCAAATGGCAATGCTGCCAAAGACCTGTGAGTCAGTAATTCTTCCAAATCATCATGGTAGGTAGTAGCATCAATAATTCCTAATAGCTTTCTTTTCACGCCTATAATCCCCTCCAGAATATCTATATGAAGCACCAGGTCTTTGATGACATGAGTGCTCTTTGTCATAGTTAGTAAGCAGGATAGAGCCCGCTTAGCATTTCTTTTGTAACAAGGATAATTTCATCGTCCAGGGAGCGGATGACCGTCCCATCCGGAATATTTACATCGCAAGGAACAATTGCCTTTTCAATGTAACAATTCTGGCCTATGGTTGCATCCGGCATGATGACCGATTCTTTAATTTTTGACTCTCTGCCAATCGTTACACCTTGGAATAACACAGATTTCTCAATATTCCCTTCAATGGTACAGCCCTCATTGATGAGTGATTCTTGGACAAGTGCGTCAGGAGAAATGTATTGTGGCGGACGATTGGGATTGACTGAATAAATGCGCCAATCGTGATCAAACAAATTCAACTCACATTCCTCTTTTAACAGGTCCATATTCGCTTCCCACAGACTTTGAACCGTCCCTACATCCTTCCAATAGCCCTTAAATGGATAGGCGAATAATTTTTTCTTGTCATCCAATAGGGCTGGAATCACATTTTTACCGAAATCATGGCTGGAATCGGGATTGCGGGCATCCATTTCCAAATATTCCTTCAGTATATTCCAACTAAAGATGTAAATGCCCATGGAGGCAAGATTATTCTTCGGCGATGCTGGCTTTTCCTCAAATTCTATAATTCTCATTTCCTCATTTGTATTCATAATGCCAAATCGGCTGGCTTCAGCCCATGGTACCTCAATAAGGGAAATCGTAACATCAGCCCGTTTCTCAATATGATACTCAAGCATACTTTCATAGTTCATTTTGTAAATATGATCACCGGATAGAATTAGCACATATTCCGGTTGATATTGTTTAAGATAATTTAAGTTTTGATAGATGGCACTTGCTGTACCCGTATACCACTTTACCTCCGAAGACTCGCTGTATGGCGGCAGCACGGTCACACCGCCATCTTTTCGATCCAAATCCCAGGCACTGCCAATCCCAATATAAGAGTTTAAGAGAAGCGGCTGGTATTGCGTCAGCACCCCTACCGTGTCAATCCCTGAATTAGCACAGTTGCTAAGTGTAAAATCAATGATTCTATATTTCCCTCCAAATGGCACAGCAGGTTTAGCCAAGTCTTGGGTAAGGGCATTAAGCCTGCTCCCTTTTCCTCCTGCCAGCAGCATGGCTACGCACTTTTTCTTTTCCATTGCCTTTTCTCTCCTTTCGTTTTTTAACCGGTCTTAATATGTGAAAACCAAACGGAGCTATTTCCAATGATAGAGAACATGTTTTTCCATGGTACGGTTCATTATTTGCCATCATCGTTTTCTTGTTGACTACACCAGTTCCTCCAAACTCCAGGTCATCGTTAGTTAGGATTTCCCGATATTCCCCCGGTTTTTGGACACCAATTTTATATTCCGGATAGCTGATTCCAGTAAAATTACAAATGATGACTAATGTATCTTCTTCTTTTTTTCCTTTGCGAATAAACGAGAAGATAGATTGGCTATGATTATCAGCATCAATCCATTCAAACCCGGATTGCAAATGGTCTAACTCATATAGTGCTTTAGACCTTTTATATAGTTTTATTAACACTTTCACAAAATTATTAAGCTTTCTATGCAATTCATAATCGAGAAGATGCCAATCTAGTTGTTCTTTATCTTTCCATTCTGCAAACTGCCCCAGCTCAAATCCCATAAACAGAAGCTTTTTCCCCGGGTGGGTAAACATGTAGCCAAGCAGGAGCCTTAACTGAGCAAACTTTTCCCAATAGTCTCCTGGCATTTTATCAAGCAGCGACTTTTTCCCGTGCACGACCTCATCATGTGAAAAGGGGAGCATAAAGTTTTCTGAAAAGGCATATAAAAGTGAAAAAGTGACTTTATTGTGGATAGCAGACCTGGCAAATGGCGGAGTTTCCATATACTCCAGCATGTCGTTCATCCAGCCCATATTCCATTTGTAATCAAAGCCCAACCCGCCATAGGATACAGGTGTTGTTACATTAGAGAAATCGGTGGAATCCTCCCCAATCATCAGAACATGGGAGTCATATTCATGGATTACTCTGTTCAGCTTTTTTAAAAATTGAATCCCAAATGGGTTTTCCCTCTTGCCATTGTCTGTATTCGGCCAGTAAATGATATTGGCTACTGCATCCATCCGAAATCCGTCAACATGGAATTCCTCCATCCAGAAGATGGCATTAGAAATGAGAAAGCTTTGCACTTCTCCTTTGCCGAGGTCAAAATTCGATGTTCCCCAGACGAGATTTTCTCTGTCATGGTGATTGGAATAGGAATAAACATGTGTTCCATCAAAGTTATACAGTCCATGAGCATCCTTGCAAAAATGCCCCGGTACCCAATCGAGTATGACTCCTATCCCTTCCTGGTGGCATTGGTCGATGAAAAATTTAAAGTCATCAGGGGTACCGTATCTTGATGTTACTGAAAAATACCCGGTACCTTGGTAACCCCAGGAGCCATCAAAAGGGTGCTCGATAAGCGGCATTAGTTCAATATGGGTAAAACCATGCTCCACTACATAAGGTATTAGCTCATCAGCTAGTTCCCGATAGGTTAGAAAGCTGCCTTCCTCGTTTGTTTTCCACGAGCCCAAATGGACCTCATATATTACAGCAGGTTCCGAGAAGTTATTCTTTTGAGCCCGGCGTTCTATCCAGTTAGCGTCATTCCATTGATAATCTCCGAGATGGTATACAATCGATGCTGTATTTGGCCGCAATTCTGAATAAAACGCGTAGGGATCGGACTTTAAAACTCTTTCATTTGACCTTGTAAAAATTTCATACTTATAGGCATATCCTTCAAGGTTTTGCTTTTGTATTAAAACCCATACGCCTTCATCATTAAGCCTCTGTAATTCATATCCTTCGCCATTCCAGTTATTGAAATCCCCTACGAGCCTTACCTTGCCGGCATTCGGGGCCCATACACAAAAACGGGTGTACACTTGGTCGGAATCTTTAAAGATATGAGCGCCAAAAAGCTGATGACTATTGTAATAGCTTCCTTCGTGAAATAAATGAAGCTGGTAATCTGTCGGAAACAATGTGTTCACTGCCATGGCTCTCCTCATTCCCATTGAAAATATGTATTTCAAAAACCAATTATAAGGGCAAACAACAAATAATCCCCGTAAAACTTTTTTATCTTTTCTGACAATTAACGAGGGATGATTCTATAAGCAGTCAAATTAATACAGTGTTCCACCAAATTCGACAATAAATCTTACTTATTTAGACAAAATTCTATCAAGTTTTTTTGAAATCTTTTTCGTTTTAGGACAAAATAGTTATCCAATTTTTAGAAAATTGAATAACTTTCTTGAGGGTGAAAAACGCGGATGAAAGCGGTTTTTGTAAGCGATTCCACAAGAAAAATATTATATCAATATTATATTTTTTGCATTTTTTTTATTGGTTGAATAATAAATTTACAGCTTAAACAAATGTGCTATTTTTAGAGGCTGAAAAATTAGCATAATCATAACTTTGTCCAGCAAAATATAAAAAAGTCCAGACTTCTGCCCTGAAATTCCATGTTATAATTTGCGTTGTATTGAAAACGCATACATATTGAAAGGGGGATTGTATTTTTAGATTCTTTTCCTTACATCAAATTTTAGGAGGTATTAAATGAACAAAAACTATGTATCAAAGATTTCTGCATTCCTCTGTATGGTACTATTAATGTCTTTACTTCCTGTCTCTCCACTTTCTTCAAACAAAATGAAGGCTGCCACAGCAAATGATTTTATCACTTCCTTTGAAAAAGATGACCCGCAGCCCACATGGCAAAACACAGCAGAAACGGATAGTAAAGGCAATAAGAAATCCTCTGGGGTGATTGGAGAGCTTCCGTATGACAGTATTCAAGGGGATATTACTAATAAAGTAACAAAAGTCACCGCAAGTGCCAACAATCCCCCGAATGAAGTTGAATCAATGTTAATTGACCAAAATCCTCAAACAAAATGGCTGGCACGTCAAAAGACAGCCACGATTGAATTGACCTTCGACGAACCACAAAATGTTGTAAAATATGCCTTCACTTCAGCTAATGATGCACAAGGAAGAGATCCAAAAGACTGGACATTATCAGGATCAAATGATGGCAAGAACTGGGTTGATTTAGACAACCAGGCGGGACAAAAGTTTGAGAAGAGGTTTGAAAGAAAGCTATATGAGTTCGAAAACGAGGACAAGTTTACTCACTTCCGGTTCAATATTACACAAAACTCAGGAGATAGCTTAACTCAATTGGCCGAAATTGCCCTGTCAAACGGGATTGATGTGCCGCCTCCTCCGCCATCGGACATGAAAGTATATGTGGGCGATGGTCCGACAAGCAGTTATACTGGCAAAACAAAGGCTGGCTGGACTGGAAAACAATCGTTAATTTATGAAGGCCGCCATGAAGCAGCTAGTGAGGGCTATGCCTATAACAAAGTCTTCGATGTGGACATTAAGGTTACGCCAAATATGCAGCTTTCCTATTATATACATCCACAGTTTATGGACAAAAATGAGCTGGATTATTCCAGTACCTATGTTTCAGTGGACCTAGTCTTTACAGATGGTACTTACCTAAGTGAACTAAACGCCATCGACCAGCATGGTGTGGCATTAAATCCGAAAGACCAAGGAGATTCTAAAACACTTTATGCCAACCAATGGAACTACAAAGAGGCCAACATCGGCAAAGCAGCCGAAGGAAAAACCATTGATCGCATTCTAGTTGCCTATCATAATCCAAAAGGTCCGGGGGTCTTAAAAGGCAGCATTGATGATATCAAGATTGTCAGTAGTCCTGCTAAGAAAACCTATTCCAGCCTTGCTGATTATGTCAATATTTTAAGAGGAACAAATGCAAACAGTACCTTTTCCCGTGGAAACAATTTTCCTGCGGTTGCTGTGCCGCACGGGTTTAACTTTTGGACCCCAGCCACTGATGCAGGTTCAACAAGCTGGCTATACAGCTATCAGCAAAATAATAACAGTGACAATCTACCAGTCTTGCAGGCCTTCTCCCTCAGCCATGAAACAAGTCCTTGGATGGGTGACAGGCAGACATTCCAAGTGATGCCTTCTGCACAAGCTAAGCCAAGTGCAAACCGTAATACTAGGGCGCTGCCTTTTAAACATGATAATGAAATGGCCAAGCCTTATTATTACAGTGTTAAATTCGAAAATGGCATCCAAACGGAAATGGCACCAACAAACCGTGCTGCGATGTTTAAATTTTCGTTTACAGGTGATAGCTCAAGTCTCATCTTCGATAATGTAAATAACAGCGGCGGGTTAACAGTAGATCAGGCAAATAATGTAGTTACTGGGTATACCGATGTAAAAAGTGGACTATCTACTGGTGCCACAAGAATGTTCGTTTATGCGACATTCGATAAAGAAATCGCAGGTGGCGGTAAGTTAACCGGCGAGGGCAGAGACAACGTTACAGGATATGTGCAATTTGATACCTCCAGTGCTGACAAAACCGTTACGATGAAAATTGCTACCTCCTTATTGAGTGTGGAGCAGGCGAAGAGGAACCTCGAGCAGGATATCAAGCCTTCTGATACATTTGATACCATTAAGGAACAAGCGAAACAGCTTTGGAATGATAAACTGGGCATTATTGAGGTAGAGGGTGCAAGCGAAGACGAACTTGTAACGCTGTACTCCAATATGTACCGCTTATTCTTATACCCAAATATAGCATTTGAAAATACAGGTACAGTCGATAAGCCTGTTTATAAGTATGCCAGTCCTTTTTCACCGGCTGTGGGCCAGAATACAGCTACTGAAACCGGTGCAAAAATCGTGGAAGGTAAGCCGTATGTTAACAATGGGTTCTGGGACACATATCGGACTACATGGCCAGCCTATACCTTATTAACACCATCCCAAGCAGGTGAAATGATTGATGGATTTGTCCAGCAATACAGGGATGGCGGATGGGTGTCCAGATGGTCTTCACCTGGCTATGCAAATTTAATGGTCGGCACCAGCTCTGATGTTGCCTTCAGTGACGCATACCAAAAGGGCATCACCAATTTTGATATCGAAGCCTTCTATGAATCAGCCCTCAAAAATGCGGCGGTTTACAGTAAAGATCAAAGTGTCGGCCGCAAAGGGCTGTCAACGTCTATTTTCAATGGCTATACCAGCACTTCCACTGGTGAAGGATTATCATGGGCACTTGACGGTTATATCAATGATTTTGGTATCGCCAATATGGCAAAAGCCCTGCTTGATAAAACAGACAAGAATGATTCAAAATATCAACAGTATTTAACTGATTATCAGTATTATTTATCCCGTTCGCAAAATTACGTTGAGATGTTCAATAAAGAAGCGGGATTCTTTATGGGCCGAAATGCTTCAGGGGATTGGAGAGTTGATGCTAAGGATTTTGATCCACGAAATTGGGGAGGAGACTATACAGAAACAAATGCATGGAATATGGCATTTCATGTACCTCAAGACGGACAGAGCCTAGCGAATTTATACGGAGGCAGAGATGGCTTGGCTAAAAAACTGGACGAATTTTTCTCCACTCCGGAAACTGGGTTATATCCAGGAGGCTATGGAGGCGTCATACACGAAATTCGCGAGGCAAGAGATGTCAGAATGGGCATGTACGGCCACAGCAATCAGCCTTCCCACCATATACCTTACATGTATAACTATGCCGGCCAGCCATGGAAAACACAGGAAAAGGTTAGTGAAATTCTTTCCCGCCTTTATATCGGCAGTGAAATCGGCCAAGGCTACGCTGGTGATGAAGATAACGGAGAAATGTCAGCATGGTATATTTTCAGCTCAGCAGGCTTTTATCCATTGCAAATGGGTCTGCCGGAATACGCAATTGGGGCACCTTTCTTTGAAAAAATGACGATTCATTTAGAAACTGGAAAAGACTTAGTTATAAAAGCACCAAATGTAAGTAAAAAGAACAAATATGTTCAAAGCTTAAAAGTAAACGGCAAGCCTTACAACAAGAATACTATTTCACATAAACTGCTTGCGGAAGGTGCTGTTCTGGAATTTGAGATGGGCTCAAAACCATCTAAGTGGGGAACTAGTGTTGAGGCATTGCCAACATCGATTACCAATCCTTCTACTAACGGGTCTTCCATACTGCCAGACCCATTAAAGGATTTGACCAGTGCTGCTAACGGCAAGTCCTCACATAGTGATCAAGGTGCTGCCAGCCTGCTGTTTGATAATAACTCGGAAACAAAGCTGACTTTAGCTGGCGATAAGCCATGGGTCCAATACAAATTTGAGAATAGTGGAAAAAGAGCAGTCATGTATACGATTACCTCCGGTGACAACAAGGCTCAAGATCCGAAAAGCTGGGAACTCATCGGTTCCAAGGATGGAAAGGAATGGACGATCCTTGATCGACGGGCTGATGTTGAATTTAAATGGCGGTCCTTTACGAAGCCATTTGCGATTCAAAACCCCGGAGAATACTCTCTTTACAGATTGCGGATTACCGGCAATGGCGGCGATGCCTCGACAACTTTTGCTGAAGTAGAATTACTGGGTTATGACAATATTGCCGGGCAGTTTGAAGAAGTCCGAGAGGCATTTGAAAAGTATGTTAGCTCTGGAGATATCAAGGGATCGCTAGCGAAGCAATTTGATGCCAAGTATACTCAGTCACAGGATCATTTTGCAAAAGAAGACTTCGACCAATCAGCGAAGAAACTGGACGACGCGTTATCCTTTATAACCAGCGCCTCTAGTAACATCAGCAAGAAAGCAAAAGAGGAGTTGAGTGCAGATGTCAGTGCACTGAGTATCTCTGTAGCACGATTAATCTCGAATGCCAATCCGGGCAATGGCCACTGGAAAAATGACGAGGAAGTAAAACAGGTTCCTATTTTTGAAGTTTCTGAGCTATCTGCCCCGACGGTCGCACCTGGTGAAAATGCAACCGTATCTGTAAAGGTAGAAAATACTGGGCTGTTAGCTGGTGAGAAAAAACTAGACTTCTATTATGAAGGCGAATTAAAAGAATCAAAGAGTGTTACACTTGACCCGGGCAAAAGTGAGACAGTGAGCTTTACGGTAAATAATGTACTGCTGGGCTTGCACCCGATTAAAATCAATGAATTATCGGGCGTTGTGAAAGCCCTCCACCCTGGCCCTGTTTTATCATTAAGCTTTGATGAAAGCAGTGGGACAGCTGCAAAAGATGCTTCACCATACGCGCATAATGGGACGCTAAGAGATAACGCCTCCTTCGCCCAGGGTAAATATGGCAATGCATTAAAATTAAACGGCGGCTATGTGGAAGTACCAACTTCTACATTCTTGAATGGAGATGACGAATTCACAATTGGCCTATGGGTCAATCTGCCAAATCCAAGCGCCGACCAGAAACTCATTGGGAATACGCCAATCGGCAGCGGTTATGTACTCGGCGTCCAAGGCGGGCTTTATCCTGAAATGTGGGATACAAGCGGTAATAGATTTAGCTTCAATAAGGGGACCATACCTGCGAACCAATGGACACATTTAGTACTGACATGGAAACAAAACGGCAAAGTCATTGGCTATATCAATGGCGAAGAAGTGGAGAACATTTCAGCAGGACCAAATCCAATTGCACAGACTACTAGATCACTCATTATTGGCGGAGCTCCATGGGGCCCAAGCGGTCTTCAAACCATTGGATTGATTGACGAATTAAAAATTTATAAGCAGGCACTGACACCGGAACAAGTTAAGCAACTGTATAACAGCAACTCTATTAAATGATTTACAAGAATCCCGGAGATACCTATTCTTCGGGATTCTTTTTATGGTGGAAATGTCCAAAAAAATGAAAATGCCCCATGATACCATGGAGCAGTGATAAACCTTATTATCCTTTTACGGACCCGGCAAGCAATCCCTTTACAAAGAATTTTCCGAGGAAAATATAAACTAGCAAGGTTGGCAAGGCCGCAAGGATCGCTCCTGCCATTTGAACATTCCATTGCACGATTTGGCTTCCGGACAGATTTTGCAGCGCAACCATAATCGGTTGCTGATCGGATGTTGTAATCGTAACGGCAAATAAGAACTCGTTCCAAATATTTGTAAACTGCCATATCCCTACCACGACAAAGCCGATAATTGAAAGTGGAATCATGATATAACGGAAAATCGTGAAAAATCCTGCTCCGTCAATTTGTGCCGATTCAATCATTTCTACTGGTATGCTGGCATAAAAATTCCGGAACATTAAGGTTGTAATTGGAATGCCGTACACAACATGCACAAGAACTAAGCCAGGAATTGTATTATATAAACCGATTTCCCGCAAAAATTGAATTAACGGAATCAAAATGCTTTGATAAGGGATAAACATCCCAAACAGCACCGCTGTAAAAATCCAGTCCGCCCCTTTAAACTTCCACTTCGAAAGGACATATCCATTTAAGGAACCCAATAAAGCCGAGAGAATGGTGGCAGGTATCACCAGATAAATGGAGTTCACAAAGTTCGGTGCCAATTTTTCAAACGCTTCTTTGTAACTAGTAAAATCAATTGCCTTTGGAAGCTCCCACATTTGCGCCAATGTAATCTGATCAAGCGGCTTAATGCTTGTAATAAGCATTAGATAAACTGGCATTAGAAAAAACAAACTAAAGACAATTAATAGCGCATAAAGAGCCGGGCGGGTTACTACTCGAACCGACATTAGCTTCCACCCTTTCTGCTTGAAATTAAATACGGGATAATAAAAATGGCAACAGATAACAACATAATAATAGTAATTGCTGCTCCGTTAGCATAATAATTGCCGCGGAAGGTCGTTTCAAACATATATACCCCCGGGACATCCGTCACAAAGTTGGCTCCTGGTCCAGTCATCGCATAGATCAAATCAAAGATTTTAAGTGAGATATGGGCCATAATGATGATGACACTAACTGTAATTGGCATTAACAAAGGAAATATAATTTTAATAAAGATTTGGAATTCAGATGCCCCATCGATCCGAGCCGCTTCCCGCAATTCATCAGGAATTCCACGCAGTCCAGCCAAGTACATTGCAACTGAAAAACCCGTCATTTGCCACATGGCTGCAATAACGACCGCAATAATAGCCACAGGGACACCAAATTCAATTGTTCCCCATTCTATCCCCGGAATAATCGTGACGCTTGTATACCACTTCGGTGATATTCCGAACTCTTTCAAAATCAGGTTCACACCTGTTGAAGGATTCAAGATCCATTGCCAAACAACACCTGTCACTACAAATGATAAGGCCATTGGGAAGAAGAAAATATTCCGAAACAATGATTCCGCTTTGATTTTTTGATCCAGTAAAATGGCTAGCAGTAGTCCTGAACCAAGAACGGCAATGATAAAAAACAATGTAAAGAAAAGCGTATTTCTTAAATCCGCCTGAAAGCGAAAATCATTGAACAAATAAGCATAATTTTTAAGTCCGGCAAAGGAAAAGTCAGGAATTAGAGTATTCCAATTGCTTAACGAGACGTATCCCGTCCATCCTATAAAGCCATAGACGAAAATGGCAATCAGGATTATGGAAGGAAGCAGACAAATAATTGCCTTAACCCTGTCATTTATCAAAGGGCGGTTTCTTTTTGTTTCCGTAATTGCTAATTTTGATTGATTTTCCAGTGATGGTGGTGTTTTAACAGTTTCCACTTATGTCCCCCCTATGAAAAAAGGGAAGAGAGACACCGTCCTCTCCTCCCCGCAATGGTTTACTTTTTAAGATCACCAGATGCATTTTTCAACGAATCTACAAATTGATCCACTTTCTGTTGCGTTACGAAAATATTGACCGCTTGGTTTACCTTTGTTAAAAATCCTTCTGGCGCAGCCGAACCATGTGCCAAACTTGGAGCCAGTTTGGCTGTTTTAAATTCTTCCATTGTTTGCTGTCCATAAACATCGTATTTCGATTTGTCTGCATCAATCCTGGCAGGAATGGATCCTTTTAATGGATTGAATGCATCTTGCCCTTCAACAGATCCTAAGACAGAAAGCCATTTCTCTACATCATCCGGATTATCCACACCTTTTGGCAAGCCAAATGTGTCCGTAACTACCATAAACAATCCATCTGTTCCTGGCGTAGCAACCCAGCCAAAGTCTTCATTTGCTTTCAACTTTAAATCATTTGAAAAATATCCTTTTGCCCAGTCGCCCATCACATTCATTGCTGCTTCTCCGGTTCCTACAAGCTGTGAAGCATCCTGCCAGTTTCTTGAGCTATGGTCTTCATTTACGTAAGATAACATTTTCTTGAATGTTTCAACCGCTTCTTTCACCTTAGCATCATCAAACGCGAGATCGCCTGTCCATAATTTCTTATAGTCATCTGCTCCCAGCGTACCTAATAGCACATCTTCAAACAAATGAGTGGCTGTCCAAGGTTCTTTATCCCCAAGTGCTAGAGGAGTAATCCCTTTGGCTTTAAGAGCGTCTGCCACCTTAAAGAAATCATCAAATGTTTTTGGTGCCTCCAAATTGTTCTCTGCAAAAATCTTTTTGTTATACCAGAGAACGTTTCCTCGATGAATATTTACAGGAACTGAATAAATATGTCCATCCTTGCTCACCAGGTCAATTAAATCCTTTGGAAACTTATCGTTCCAGCCTTCCTTTTCATAAAGATCATCGAGTGTCTCCATTTTACCGGCTGCCACCCATCCGTCATTTAGCTCGGATCCGCCGTGAACCTGGAACGTTGCAGGAGGATCATTTCCCTGCATCCTGCTGGCAAGTACTGCTTTTGCATTTGTACCTGCACCACCCGCTACCGCTGCATTTTCAATTTTCACATCCGGGTGCTTCTCTTTAAACAATTCAATTAATGCTTTTAATCCATCTTCTTCCCCAGCACCTGTCCACCAACTAAAAATATCCAGCGTTGCATCTTTATTTCCCGATTTGTTGCCGGAAGAATTTCCTCCAGAAGATGTATCGGAGCTACAGCCTGCTAATACAAATGAAGCCATAAGCAAAACTATTAACATGATCGACCAAGCTTTTTTCATTAATTTTCTCCCCCTCTTCCCTTATGAAAGCTCTTTCATTTACCAATATAGCACTAATATTCAGATAACTGTTCCGGAACTTCCTTTAATCTTTTGCATTCATCTTCACTTTTTTGTGATATATAAGAAATATCTTTCGATTACCCTATCAATAGTCGTCTTCTATAGTCACTAGGAGAAAGGCCAGTAGTTTTTTTAAACACCCTGCTAAAATAGTTAGGGTCCTTATACCCAACGTTATAACAGATTTCCTTCAAGCTGCTTTCTGGATTTTTCATCATTTCCTTGGCCTTATCTACCCGTAATTGAGTAAGGTAATCAATAAAATTAACAGAAAATCGTTCTTTAAACAACTTACTTAAATAATAGGGACTAATACCAACATGCTCCGCTGCATCTTCTAATGAAATTGACTTAGTAAAGTTCTCCTCTATAAATCCTTTTACTTTATTCATCTTTTTGTCTTCATAAACAAGATTCCAATCCATTTCTTCGGTTTCAATAGGTACTATCGCTGACTGAAGTTTTCTTCTTAAACTTTCTTGCTCTTCTTTTTCCTGTCTTTCCATCTTGAGTTCGGAAAGAATCCGCTCTACTGCTGCAACTAGTTCATCTTTTCGGGCAGGTTTTAATAAATATTCTTTCACACCCTGCTGCATGACTTGTCTTGCATACTCGAATTTATCAAATGCTGATAGCATGATGACTTTTATATGTGGCTGCTGGTCTTTAATTAATTTTACTGCCTCAATACCATCAATCCCTGGCATTTTAATGTCCATAATGATGATATCAGGAGCAAATTGGTGAGCCAGTTGGATTGCTTTTCTCCCGTTTTCAGCCTCTCCAACAATCTCTATCTCTTTTAATTTTGTTGATACAATCAGCCTAAGTACCTGTCTTTCCAGCATCTCATCATCTACAATTAGTAATTTATACATAACCTTTTGCGATAACCTCACTTTCAGCAGCAACTGGGAGCATTAGCACAATTACCGTTCCCTCACCCTTTTTGGATTGAATTTCAACTACCTGGTCCTGTCCATAAAATAATTGCAATCGCTTTATTACATTTTGAAGTCCAATCCCTGTCGAATGCCCGGTGTGCTTGGTTGATTGTTGACTGTAGTGCATAGTATCATCTAGCTCCACTAATCTTTTCTTTGTTTGTTCATCCATTCCAACCCCATTGTCTGCTACTTCAACAATGACTTGACTATTTTTTTTATAAACCCGAAGACTTAAAACTGCATCGCGCTCATAAGACTCAACGCCGTGGATAAATGCATTTTCAATAATTGGCTGCAATGTTAAAGAAGGTATTGGGAGTGATAAGCAAGACTCATCAATCTCCTTCTTAAACTGTACCCTGTCACCAAACCTGGTCATTTGGATAAAAAAATAATTATGAACGACGGCGACCTCCTCCTTCAAAGTCGTCGGTTTGTCCAGGCTGCCCAGATTGTATCTTAGTAATGCCGCTACGGAATCAATCAAATCACTAGTCCGTTCCGCACCTTCAATGTAGGCCATTCTTGAAACAGTATTTAATGTATTAAAGAGAAAATGAGGATTTATTTGATTTTGCAAACTCTTAAGTTCCATTTCTTTTAACAAGTTGTCTAACTCTGATTTCTGTTTAATTTCCTGAATTAATCGGCGAATATTTTCTCTCATATTATTAAATGTTTCGGCCAGAAAACGAAGTTCATCCCTTGTAGGTGCTTTAATATCAGGACCGTCAAATTTACCCGCCGAAATTTCCTTCGCAGCCTGTGATAAATGGGTTATTGGCTTCGTCATCCCTTTTGAAAACCAAAGGGCAAATAATAGGCTGAGAAATATGGTTATAGCAAAAATAAAAATGCCAATTGAGCTGAAGAGCTCGTTTCTTTTATGCATTTCTCTATAGAACGTTTGATAATTCGTTAATTCATGATTAATTAATGCCAATGTCGCCTCTTGTATGTATAGCGATATTCTTGACAATTCCGTTAAATGGGCCGAGTAAACCTCAATCTCATTTCGATCATATGCATTTATGATCACACTGCATTCGTCTAGAAAACTTTCAATCAAGTAATAGTAATTCTTTACTGCAATATCTTGGTTAATATGTATTTTTAGTTGGGCTTGCAAAGATTTTAACTTTTCCCGTTCAGATGAATAACTGCCCAGTCTATCACTAGAATGATCAAGCAAATAATCATCTATGGACTCGTAGACAGCTTTTGTACTGATAGATAGGTCATTTAACAAAAAGAATCTTTGCAAGATGGCATTATATTCTTCACCGGATTTTTGGCTGTTTTGAAACAAAAAATAAGCAACACTATTAATTAGGAGTACAAGGACCATGGAGTACACAATAATTTTAGTACGGATAGATACCACAGATTACTTCCTCTCTTTTCCTTTTATGGGCTATTTTTTAGTTTAAACCCAACCTCTTCCAAATTCAATTGAATCCAAATGATTCTGACTTTTTTTAAGCCCAAAGTACCATTTTATATCAAGTATGTGAGTAATCAACAGAAAACACAAAAAAACTGATGACATATTGTCATCAGTCCCTTTGTATGACCCCTACGGGATTCGAACCCGTGTTACCGCCGTGAAAGGGCGGTGTCTTAACCGCTTGACCAAGGGGCCAAATTACAGAGAAGAAGGGATTCGAACCCTCGCGCCGCTTCCGCGACCTACTCCCTTAGCAGGGGAGCCCCTTGAGCCACTTGGGTACTTCTCTATATGGCTCCGCAGGCAGGATTCGAACCTGCGACCGATCGGTTAACAGCCGATAGCTCTACCACTGAGCTACTGCGGAATAATAAGAAAGCTGCATACTCAATGCAAATTATATGGTGGGCCTAAATGGACTCGAACCATCGACCTCACGCTTATCAGGCGTGCGCTCTAACCAGCTGAGCTATAGGCCCATAATGGAGCGGGTGATGAGAATCGAACTCACAACAACAGCTTGGAAGGCTGTGGTTTTACCACTAAACTACACCCGCATGTATGGGGCGGCTGAAGGGAATCGAACCCTCGAATGTCGGAACCACAATCCGATGCGTTAACCACTTCGCCACAACCGCCGTGATTTATTTTTAAATAGAAGGTGGCTCAGGACGGAATCGAACCGCCGACACATGGATTTTCAGTCCATTGCTCTACCGACTGAGCTACTGAGCCACTTTAGTGGCGGTCTGGACGGGACTCGAACCCGCGACCTCCTGCGTGACAGGCAGGCATTCTAACCAACTGAACTACCAGACCGAATTGCGGGGGCAGGATTTGAACCTGCGACCTTCGGGTTATGAGCCCGACGAGCTACCGGACTGCTCCACCCCGCGACAATAAGAAGTATAAGATTACGTCATGCTAAAAGCTAACGTATGACTGTATCAATCTCAGTAAGCTTATTCAAGCAGCAGCTCGATTGATACAACTCGCAGAATATTCAACGATGCAATGGTCGTTGCTCCACCCCGCGACAATAAAAATGTGTTTATAATGGCGGAGGAAGAGGGATTCGAACCCCCGCGCGGTTTAACCCGCCTGTCGGTTTTCAAGACCGATCCCTTCAGCCAGACTTGGGTATTCCTCCATTATATATAAAACTATTGGTGGACCTTGTAGGACTCGAACCTACGACCGGACGGTTATGAGCCGTCTGCTCTAACCAGCTGAGCTAAAGGTCCAAGTAAAGGTTCATTAACCAATATGGTTAAAATCTGTCTGTCCCCATCTCAGAAAGCTTATTCAAGCAGCAGTTCGATGGGTACAACTCGCAGCTTGTTCAAGGAAGCCTTGCTCGTTGCTCTAACCAGCTGAGCTAAAGGTCCAAGTAAAGGTTCATTAACCAATATGGTTATGAGACAATTTGGTAGCGGCGGAGGGGATCGAACCCCCGACCTTACGGGTATGAACCGTACGCTCTAGCCAGCTGAGCTACACCGCCAAATTTCTAATTGAGTTATGGTGGAGCCTAGCGGGATCGAACCGCTGACCTCCTGCGTGCAAAGCAGGCGCTCTCCCAGCTGAGCTAAGGCCCCATAATCATGTAAGATGGTCGGGAAAACAGGATTCGAACCTGCGACCCCTTGGTCCCAAACCAAGTGCTCTACCAAGCTGAGCTATTTCCCGAAAATATAATTTAAAATGGCGCGCCCGACAGGAGTCGAACCCATAACCTTCTGATCCGTAGTCAGACGCTCTATCCAATTGAGCTACGGGCGCATATAAGATTGAAATAAATGGTGCCGAGGACCGGAATCGAACCGGTACGGTAGTCACCTACCGCAGGATTTTAAGTCCTGTGCGTCTGCCAGTTCCGCCACCCCGGCATTTCTGGAGCGGAAGACGGGATTCGAACCCGCGACCCCCACCTTGGCAAGGTGGTGTTCTACCACTGAACTACTTCCGCAAAATATAAATGGTGCGGGTGAAGGGAGTCGAACCCCCACGCCTTGCGGCGCCAGATCCTAAGTCTGGTGCGTCTGCCAATTCCGCCACACCCGCAATATTTGATGGTGAGCCATGAAGGATTCGAACCTTCGACCCTCTGATTAAAAGTCAGATGCTCTACCAACTGAGCTAATGGCTCATACTATGATGATTCCCTAAATTTTGATTGTGGACGTCAGATGTCCCCGCCTCAGAAAGAATATTCAAGAAGCGGCTCGGCATGTACAACTCGCAGCCTTTTCATAGAAGCTTTGCTCGTTGCTCTACCAACTGAGCTAATGGCTCATACTTTAATTTAAGTGGTGGAGGATGACGGGATCGAACCGCCGACCCTCTGCTTGTAAGGCAGATGCTCTCCCAGCTGAGCTAATCCTCCGAAATGGTGACCCCTACGGGATTCGAACCCGTGTTACCGCCGTGAAAGGGCGGTGTCTTAACCGCTTGACCAAGGGGCCAACTATAATGTAGACAAAATAATAGCCCCAAAAGGGGCTTAGCCCGGCAACGTCCTACTCTCACAGGGGCTTTCGCCCCAACTACCATCGGCGCTGAGAAGCTTAACTTCCGTGTTCGGTATGGGAACGGGTGTGACCTTCTCGCCATAGTTGCCAGACTATTTTTTTTAGGTTTCATTCCCTCAAAACTAGATAATGCAGAAGAAGTGTTGTAAAAACGAGTTCACCAGTAATACATGACTTGGTTAAGTCCTCGATCGATTAGTATCAGTCAGCTCCACATGTCACCATGCTTCCACCTCTGACCTATCAACCTGATCATCTTTCAGGGATCTTACTAGCTTGACGCTATGGGAAATCTCATCTTGAGGGGGGCTTCATGCTTAGATGCTTTCAGCACTTATCCCGTCCGCACATAGCTACCCAGCGATGCCTTTGGCAAGACAACTGGTACACCAGCGGTGCGTCCATCCCGGTCCTCTCGTACTAAGGACAGCTCCTCTCAAATTTCCTGCGCCCACGACGGATAGGGACCGAACTGTCTCACGACGTTCTGAACCCAGCTCGCGTACCGCTTTAATGGGCGAACAGCCCAACCCTTGGGACCGACTACAGCCCCAGGATGCGATGAGCCGACATCGAGGTGCCAAACCTCCCCGTCGATGTGGACTCTTGGGGGAGATAAGCCTGTTATCCCCGGGGTAGCTTTTATCCGTTGAGCGATGGCCCTTCCATGCGGAACCACCGGATCACTAAGCCCGACTTTCGTCCCTGCTCGACTTGTAGGTCTCGCAGTCAAGCTCCCTTGTGCCTTTACACTCTACGAATGATTTCCAACCATTCTGAGGGAACCTTTGGGCGCCTCCGTTACTCTTTGGGAGGCGACCGCCCCAGTCAAACTGCCCACCTGACACTGTCTCCCACCCCGATCAGGGGTGCGGGTTAGAATTTCAATACAGCCAGGGTAGTATCCCACCGACGCCTCCACCGAAGCTGGCGCTCCGGCTTCTCAGGCTCCTACCTATCCTGTACAAGCTGTACCAAAATTCAATATCAGGCTACAGTAAAGCTCCACGGGGTCTTTCCGTCCTGTCGCGGGTAACCTGCATCTTCACAGGTACTATAATTTCACCGAGTCTCTCGTTGAGACAGTGCCCAGATCGTTACGCCTTTCGTGCGGGTCGGAACTTACCCGACAAGGAATTTCGCTACCTTAGGACCGTTATAGTTACGGCCGCCGTTTACTGGGGCTTCGATTCAGAGCTTCGCTTACGCTAACCCCTCCTCTTAACCTTCCAGCACCGGGCAGGCGTCAGCCCCTATACTTCGCCTTGCGGCTTCGCAGAGACCTGTGTTTTTGCTAAACAGTCGCCTGGGCCTATTCACTGCGGCTCATCACAGCTATTCACCGTAATGAGCACCCCTTCTCCCGAAGTTACGGGGTCATTTTGCCGAGTTCCTTAACGAGAGTTCTCTCGCTCACCTTAGGATTCTCTCCTCGCCTACCTGTGTCGGTTTGCGGTACGGGCACCTTTTATCTCGCTAGAGGCTTTTCTTGGCAGTGTGGAATCAGGAACTTCGGTACTATATTTCCCTCGGCATCACAGCTCAGCCTTATGTGAGAAGCGGATTTTCCTGCTTCTCAGCCTAACTGCTTACACGCGCATAACCAGCAGCGCGCTTACCCTATCCTCCTGCGTCCCCCCATCACTCAAACGATAAAGAGGTGGTACAGGAATATCAACCTGTTGTCCATCGCCTACGCCTTTCGGCCTCGGCTTAGGTCCCGACTAACCCTGAGCGGACGAGCCTTCCTCAGGAAACCTTAGGCATACGGTGGACGGGATTCTCACCCGTCTTTCGCTACTCATACCGGCATTCTCACTTCTAAGCGCTCCACCAGTCCTTACGGTCTAGCTTCAACGCCCTTAGAACGCTCTCCTACCGCGGACACCTAATGGTGTCCACCCACAGCTTCGGTGATACGTTTAGCCCCGGTACATTTTCGGCGCAGAGTCACTCGACCAGTGAGCTATTACGCACTCTTTAAATGGTGGCTGCTTCTAAGCCAACATCCTGGTTGTCTAAGCAACTCCACATCCTTTTCCACTTAACGTATACTTTGGGACCTTAGCTGGTGGTCTGGGCTGTTTCCCTTTTGACTACGGATCTTATCACTCGCAGTCTGACTCCCACGGATAAGTCATTGGCATTCGGAGTTTGTCTGAATTCGGTAACCCGATGAGGGCCCCTAGTCCAAACAGTGCTCTACCTCCAAGACTCTTACTACGTGAGGCTAGCCCTAAAGCTATTTCGGAGAGAACCAGCTATCTCCAAGTTCGATTGGAATTTCTCCGCTACCCACACCTCATCCCCGCACTTTTCAACGTGCGTGGGTTCGGGCCTCCATCCAGTGTTACCTGGACTTCACCCTGGACATGGGTAGATCACCTGGTTTCGGGTCTACGACTACATACTATGACGCCCTATTCAGACTCGCTTTCGCTGCGGCTCCGTCTTTTCAACTTAACCTCGCATGTAATCGTAACTCGCCGGTTCATTCTACAAAAGGCACGCCATTACCCATGAATGGGCTTTGACTACTTGTAGGCACACGGTTTCAGGTACTATTTCACTCCCCTTCCGGGGTGCTTTTCACCTTTCCCTCACGGTACTGGTTCACTATCGGTCACTAGGGAGTATTTAGCCTTGGGAGATGGTCCTCCCTGCTTCCGACCGGATTTCACGTGTCCGGCCGTACTCAGGATCCACTCAGGAGGGAACGAAGTTTCAACTACAGGGCTTTTACCTTCTACGGCTGGCCTTTCCAGGCCGCTTCATTTACCCCGTTCCTTTGTAACTCCATGTTGAGTGTCCTACAACCCCGAAAGGCAAGCCTTTCGGTTTGGGCTGTTCCCGTTTCGCTCGCCGCTACTCAGGGAATCGCGTTTGCTTTCTCTTCCTCCGGGTACTTAGATGTTTCAGTTCCCCGGGTCTGCCTTCCATACCCTATGTATTCAGGTAAAGATACTGCTCCATTACGAGCAGTGGGTTCCCCCATTCGGAAATCTCCGGATCAAAGCTTACTTACAGCTCCCCGAAGCATATCGGTGTTAGTCCCGTCCTTCATCGGCTCCTAGTGCCAAGGCATCCACCGTGCGCCCTTTCTAACTTAACCTAAAAGGTTTTACTCTAACATTCATTAGAGAGAAAAACTAAAATGGCGATCACTCGGTTTTTACTTGGTTACTTCTTCTTACGATTATCTAGTTTTCAAGGAACAAAAAAGTTTCGAGAGAATAATTCCCTCAAAACTAAACAAACAGAAAACAATCAACGTTTTATTAGTCCGTAAGGACTAACTATTCCTTAGAAAGGAGGTGATCCAGCCGCACCTTCCGATACGGCTACCTTGTTACGACTTCACCCCAATCATCTGTCCCACCTTAGGCGGCTGGCTCCTTACGGTTACCCCACCGACTTCGGGTGTTACAAACTCTCGTGGTGTGACGGGCGGTGTGTACAAGGCCCGGGAACGTATTCACCGCGGCATGCTGATCCGCGATTACTAGCGATTCCGGCTTCATGCAGGCGAGTTGCAGCCTGCAATCCGAACTGAGAATGGTTTTATGGGATTGGCTCAACCTCGCGGTTTTGCAGCCCTTTGTACCATCCATTGTAGCACGTGTGTAGCCCAGGTCATAAGGGGCATGATGATTTGACGTCATCCCCACCTTCCTCCGGTTTGTCACCGGCAGTCACCTTAGAGTGCCCAACTAAATGCTGGCAACTAAGATCAAGGGTTGCGCTCGTTGCGGGACTTAACCCAACATCTCACGACACGAGCTGACGACAACCATGCACCACCTGTCACTCTGTCCCCCGAAGGGGAAAGTCCTATCTCTAGGAGTGTCAGAGGATGTCAAGACCTGGTAAGGTTCTTCGCGTTGCTTCGAATTAAACCACATGCTCCACCGCTTGTGCGGGCCCCCGTCAATTCCTTTGAGTTTCAGCCTTGCGGCCGTACTCCCCAGGCGGAGTGCTTAATGCGTTAGCTGCAGCACTAAGGGGCGGAAACCCCCTAACACTTAGCACTCATCGTTTACGGCGTGGACTACCAGGGTATCTAATCCTGTTTGCTCCCCACGCTTTCGCGCCTCAGCGTCAGTTACAGACCAGAAAGCCGCCTTCGCCACTGGTGTTCCTCCACATCTCTACGCATTTCACCGCTACACGTGGAATTCCGCTTTCCTCTTCTGCACTCAAGTCCCCCAGTTTCCAATGACCCTCCACGGTTGAGCCGTGGGCTTTCACATCAGACTTAAAGGACCGCCTGCGCGCGCTTTACGCCCAATAATTCCGGACAACGCTTGCCACCTACGTATTACCGCGGCTGCTGGCACGTAGTTAGCCGTGGCTTTCTGGTCAGGTACCGTCAAGGTACCGGCAGGTACTCCGATACTTGTTCTTCCCTGACAACAGAGCTTTACGACCCGAAGGCCTTCTTCGCTCACGCGGCGTTGCTCCATCAGACTTTCGTCCATTGTGGAAGATTCCCTACTGCTGCCTCCCGTAGGAGTCTGGGCCGTGTCTCAGTCCCAGTGTGGCCGATCACCCTCTCAGGTCGGCTACGCATCGTCGCCTTGGTGAGCCGTTACCTCACCAACTAGCTAATGCGCCGCGGGCCCATCTGTAAGTGTCAGCGTAAACCGACTTTCAGCTTACCAACATGTGTTGATAAGAATTATCCGGTATTAGCACCGGTTTCCCGGTGTTATCCCAGTCTTACAGGCAGGTTGCCCACGTGTTACTCACCCGTCCGCCGCTAACCAACAGGAGCAAGCTCCTATTGATTCGCTCGACTTGCATGTATTAGGCACGCCGCCAGCGTTCGTCCTGAGCCAGGATCAAACTCTCCAAAAAAGATGAGTTGATTAGCTCATAAAAGTTACGTTGGCTTCATTCCGTTAGGAATGAATAATTTTATTGTTGACGTTTTTGTTTGTTTAGTTTTCAAAGAACTATAATATCTTGAGTGGATTTCTTCACTCATTTTTACCTAGCCGCTCAAAAGCGACCTCTTTAATTTAACATATCTCTCATCGTAATGTCAACAACTTTTTGAATTTCTTTTTCAATGTTGTTTTGACGCTCTCGAAGAGGACGAGATTTAATATACCATGATTAAAATATGTTTTCAATATAATTTTTATAAAACTTCTTCAAAAAGACTTCTTCATAAAACTTCAGGGAAACTTAAATTCAAAAATTAGTTTGTTACCCAAATAAAATAAAGGTATTGGATATGGAAATCAAGGGTTCCTTGCCACTATTCCATTAATGAATAAAGAATCATACTCATAAAACAGACAACAATCGTATATGTAATTAAAGATACTCTTTTTCGAACGTTTTAACCAAATAATAATAGACCGTAACATGATGCGGTACTACATTTCATAAAAAAGTTGATGTAGAAACTGGGGATGGCACCTAATTCCAATACGGCGTAAGGATTTATTTTTGTTCTTCCATAAAGTGCTCCATTATAGGTACAATCAAATTAGCAAATGAATGTAATCCTAGAGTATTTTTAGGTTATTTTTCAAAATAAAGTCTTCCTACACTACTAATGGACGTGAATTAAATGAGCAGCATTGATTTTGATATCTTAATTAAGCTTTTCATCTCCGCTGTCTTCGGGCTGATAATTGGGTTGGAACGAGAACTGAAACGGAAACCAGTAGGATTAAAAACAAGTCTTGTCATTTCCGTTGTCAGTTGTCTTCTTACTATAGTATCTATTGAATCAGCATATATGTTTCCCAATTCCGATAAGGTTAGAATTACGATGGACCCGCTCCGCTTGGCGGCACAAATTGTCTCAGGTATCGGTTTTCTTGGTGCAGGGGTTATTTTAAGACGTGGCAATGACAGCATATCGGGACTTACGACTGCCGCTATGATTTGGGGGGCAGCCGGAATAGGGATTGCGGTCGGCGCCGGTTTTTATCTAGAAGCATTTGTCGGGGTGGCCCTGCTGATCATAAGTGTCGAATTGGTTCCGGCAGTCATGAAAATTTTCGGACCGAAACAATTACGAGAAAAAGAAATTATGCTCCAATTGTTTATTAGAGACCAAGCGCAAATTGATAAAGCAATCACTTATTTAATGGAAAAAGAGTATATTATTCGCAGGCTAAGGATCAAGGATTTAGATAATGGAGACCATCTTGTGCAAATTTTAGTAGCAGTGGACTACCGGGAGAAAACAACGGATGTATATGCTGCCGTTTCGGTATTAGAGGGTGTAAATAAGGTAGAAATAGAAAGTATTAGCTGAAGGAGAATTTTTAACTTTCTCCCAAAATTCCTCTTGCAATATAAAAATAATCCAGATATAATTCTTCTTGTACCATTGTTTGGGGGATTAGCTCAGCTGGGAGAGCGCTTGCATGGCATGCAAGAGGTCAGGGGTTCGAGCCCCCTATTCTCCATTATTTTTCGAAAACCTTTGCTTATTGCAAAGGTTTTTTCTTTTTTATACCCTTTCTTCCGCGGCCTCCCTCCCAAATTACCTATAAAATAATTTCTATTCTAATAAAAATTTCTCTTGCGTCCCTGATTCTCTTAAAATTATAATAAAAAACATAAAATATTTCCAAAGTTGTGAAATATCTGTCAAATAGAGAGGAGGTTAATAAAAACTTTTTTCGCTCTACACCACTGACAAAACACCATCTTATCCTCAACCTATCCATCAGTCATCATTGTTTACTTTTTTTATTTTTTTAAGGGGTTTATACCGAAAGGGGGAGCTTCACATTGGAGGCTAAAAAATTTAATACTGTTTCTGAAAGCGATTACAGTGCTATTGCCCAATCTGCTTCGTTTAAAGCATTACTTGCCGAAAAGAAGAAATTCATTATTCCATTAACCATCTTCTTTTTCTGTTTTTACTTTGCCTTGCCTATCCTAACCTCGTATTCAACGATCCTAAATACAAAATTTATTGGCGATATTACTTGGGCATGGGTGTTTGCGTTTTTGCAATTTGTGATGACCTGGGGATTATGCATGCTCTATTCTAAAAAGGCAGCTAAATTTGATGAGTTAGCTAATCAAGTTGTCTCAGAAAGGGGGAATGGCTGATGAATACTCCTGCGTTCCTTATGTTCCTTGGAATTGTATTGGTGACCTTAGTCATTACCTACTATGCCTCGAAAAAAACAAAGAATGCCAGTGAATTTTATACTGCGGGTGGCGGCCTGACTGGCTGGCAAAACGGTATGGCCATAGCGGGAGACTATATGTCGGCAGCTTCCTTTCTTGGTATCGCCGGAGCAGTCGCCTTACAGGGCTTTGATGGTTTCTTTTACAGCATTGGGTTTCTGGTTGCCTATTTGGTGGTTCTTTATTTAGTTGCTGAACCATTAAGAAATCTAGGCAAGTATACATTTGCTGACATGATTGCCGCACGTTTCAACGCTAAGAAAATTCGCGGCTTTGCCGCAATGAATACGATGGCCATTTCTATTTTTTACATGATTGCACAACTTGTTGGGGCTGGTGCACTTATTAAATTATTATTAGGGCTTGAATATACAACTTCTGTCTTAATCGTTGGCGTACTTATGACGGTATACGTTATCTTTGGCGGAATGCACGCAACAAGCTGGGTTCAAATTATCAAAGCCATACTATTAATGGGCGGGACCTTGGTCATTTCCATTATTGTTTTTGCGAAATTCAACTTCAGCATTACCGATATGTTCGCCCAAATGAAAACAGCAACTCCATTAAAAGATACATTCTTAAATCCTGGAGTTAAATATAAGGACGGACTTGATACACTTTCTTTAAATATGGGGCTTGTACTCGGTACAGCAGGCTTGCCGCATATTCTGGTCCGTTTCTTTACGGTTAAAGATGCTAAAACTGCCCGCTCTTCGGTTGTATACGCAACATGGATCATAGGGTTATTTTATGTTATGACCATCTTCCTTGGCTTCGGTGCCGCGGCATTTGTTGGAAACGAGAAGATTATTGCCGCTAACGCTGCCGGCAATATGGCTGCACCGTTGTTGGCAGAGGCCTTAGGAGGCAATATGCTGTTTGCCTTCATTTCCGCAGTAGCTTTCGCGACAATCCTTGCCGTAGTGGCAGGTCTTGTGTTAACCGCAGCATCTGCGTTTGCCCACGATTTTTATAATGAAATTTTGAAAAAAGGTCAAGCGACAGAAAAGCAACAGGTAAAGATGGCGCGTTTTGCGGCAATTGGCGTTTCCGTTATTTCCATTATCCTGGCGTTGGGTGCCCAAACACTGAACGTGGCCTTCCTTGTTTCGTTGGCGTTTGCTGTAGCTGCAAGTGCCAATTTACCAGTTATCATCTACACAATTTACTGGAAACGCTTTAATACAACCGGCGCTGTGTGGGCAATGGCAGTTGGTCTTATTTCGGCTATCGGATTAGTTTTGATCAGCCCGAATGTATTCAGTCCGGAAGTTGGAAAAGCCATCTTTGTCGGAAACCCAATCTTCCCATATAGTACTCCGGGGATCATCTCCATTCCACTTGGATTCTTAGCCGGATACCTCGGAACCATCTTCTCCAGCGAAAAAGCTGATGTAAAGAAATATGAAGAAGTACTGGTTAAATCCAATACCGGTATCGGTTTAGGTAGATAATAAAAAAAGGTGCCTGACACCCATATAGGGGATTAGGCACCTTTTGTATTGTGATGATAGTGTTCAACCCAACCCTTTACCGTTGTTTTTTCTTTCCGGCGCTATTTTTTGTTCTGGTTCTCGTTGTTTCGGATTTGGTGGTTGGTTTCCCTTTAGCAAAACTTGGCTTTGAACTCCTGGATTTTATTTGCTGCGTCCCTTTTCTTTTGTCTCCAGCCTTTCCCTGTGGCTCTGGACTTCGACCTGCTTTTTTCTGGTGCTGTGACTTTTGCTGAACATTTTTGTCCTTCTTTTCTCCCCTTGCAGAGCCTTCCTGCGCAGTTTCCTTTTCCTTTTTCGCATTACCTAGGTTTTGTTTTTGAATGCTTATACTTAACTCTTTTTCAATTGTATCAAGTGCAGGCTTATCTGCAGTGGAGTACAAGGTAATGGCCATGCCCTTCATCCCAGCGCGTCCAGTTCTGCCAATTCGATGAACATAGCTTTCGGAATCCTGAGGAATGTCGTAATTAAACACATGGGTAACACCTTCCACATCCAGTCCTCTTGCTGCCACATCTGTGGCAATCAGCAATTGGATTTCGGCATCACGGAACCGTTTCATTACCTGCTCCCGTTTCGCTTGTGACAAATCTCCATGTAATTCATCACAGGAGAAACCTCGTGCCCTTAAAATCTCATAAAGTTTGCTGACTCTCCGTTTTGTCCTGCAAAAAATGACTGCCAGAAATGGCCGATGGGTTTCAATTAACTCAATGAGTGTTGCCTGTTTGGCCCGATCAATCGTGTGAATGGCAATTTGTTTCACATTGTCGGCAGGGCCTTGGACCTTTTCAACCTGAATATACTGTGGGCTGCGCATGTGTTTATTGGCAAGCTTTCGAACCTCTGGGGGAATTGTGGCCGAATACAGCATCGTTTGCCGCTCTTTAGGTGTTTCCCTAATAATGTCCTCCACCTCGCTAAGAAACCCGATATGAAGCATTTGATCAGCCTCATCCAATACCAGAAAAGATACATTGGCTAACTGGAGAGTTTCTCTGCGAATATGGTCCAAAAGCCTTCCGGGCGTTCCTACCACAATCTGCGGGTTGTTTTTCAATTTCTTCAATTGCTTAGCGACATCCTGACCGCCATAAACAGCAAGGACATTCACGTCCTCCAAATCATGTATCATTTTTTCAAATTCTTCCGTGATTTGCAGCGCCAGTTCTCTTGTCGGTGTCACAATGAGCGCCTGGATGCGATCACTATTTCGGTTTAATTTTTCAAGAATAGGCAGGATGAACGCAAATGTTTTTCCAGTTCCAGTTTGCGCTTGGGCAATGATATCCCTGCCTTCCATAATGATTGGAATCGCTTGTTCCTGAACAGGTGTTGGGTTCGCCACACCGTAGCCTTGCAGTTTATCTACTAACTCTTTTGAAATGCCTAATGGCAAAAACTTTGACAAATAACCGCCTACTTTCTTTTTACCTTCCACTAATAATGAGTGTTTTCTACCTTTTTTTCAATTATTCATAATAAAGACTTGAGAAAAAATAAAGACTGCCCGAGATCCCCGAACAGCCCGCAAATGCTATCATAGTGGTTCTTTTAGATTATATTTCTTGAGAATACTTTCAATCTTAAAGCCGGTGCTCACATCGCCCTTTACCTTAACTTTGCCCATTAGCAAAGCCATGGAACCGCTCATTTTACACAAGAACATTTTTTTGAAAGTGTCATAGTTTAAAGTCAATGAAACATTAGGAGTAACCTCGACGCCTTCCTTAATCGTTAATTTTCCGTCCTGGAAAAAGTGTTGATATATCGAAGGCTGCTCATCGACAACCTCATATTGAACCACTGCATTAAAACCTTGAATCGGGCCAGGATTTTCATTAAAGATTTCCTCAATTCTTGCCATTAACTCTGCTAATGAATATTCTTGAAGTGTTTTGACCATAAGCGTATCCCCCTCAGCCAATATAGTATATCTCCATAATACCAATACGTATCCGTATTGAACAATGAAAATTTTTTGAACTTTTTAGAAAATGGTACCTGACACTCATCGCTGAGTCGGCACCTTAATAATATTGGTAATGCTCTCCACACTATTCCGTGATATGCTAGGATAAATTCAACTAATCTGTTTAATCAATAGTATTGAATCGATTTTGCGAATATGAGGTGAATGTCGATGGATCTACACCAGTTGTATGTGTTTACGAAGGTTGTCGAGCATAAGAGTTTTTCGAAGGCGGCGGAGGATATTTTCTTAAGTCAGTCTACGGTAAGTTCCCATATACACGGGTTAGAGAAAACACTGGGCGTCCCGCTTTTTGACCGAGTTGGCCGAGAAATTATCTTGACCCCGCATGGAGAGCGGCTTTATCAGTGGGCTTTAAAACTGCTGTTATTAAAGGATCAAGCCTTGATGGACATAAAGGAAGGTACCACAGCCCTGAGGGGGATGATTCGCATTGCTGCCAGTTCTGTTCCTGGAGAATTTATGCTGCCGAAGATGGTCAAACAATTTCGGAAAGAACATCATGAGGTTACGTTCCATATCACCCAATCGTCCTCGAAAACTGTTGCCGAACAAGTCCTTCACGGCTCTGTCGACTTTGGTATATTGGGAGAAAAATATCATAATGAAAAACTTCAATACTTGCCGCTGTTAAAAGAAAGGTTAGTGCTGGTAACTTCGAACCAGGTAAATCTCGATGGGCCAGTTAACATGGAGGAAATTCTTAATTATCCATTTGTTATGCGCAGCTCCGATTCTGGCACAAATGCTATCTTGGAACGATTCCTGAAAAAGAAAGGGATTACAAAAGACCAATTAAAAATTATTGCCTATATTGAAAACGGCCAAAGTTTAATTCAATTTGTCACCCAAAATGTCGGCATTTCGATTATTTCTGAAACAGCCGCAAAAGAATATGCGCGGCATAATACTCTTAGGATGCACGAAATAAGCGGTTTTGAGGACGAGAGATATTTCTATCTCGTTTATAATCTCCAAAAAACTCATTCGATTATTTCAAAATTATTTATTGATGCTGCACCCGGAATTGTTTAAGAAAATTGATAGGGCTAAAGATGCTTTAGCCCTAAATGAAGCTATTGCTACTCATGAAAAAATCACAAACTATATGATCGCTAAGGGATTTTATCATCCTCATAACCTAAGTGAACAGCTGCAGCTTGATTTATCTGTGGCGGACACCGCAGTCAATTTAGCACAAAAATTATAAAAAGGAGACCGCCGCCGGCGATCTCCTTTAACTTTGCATACTCATTTCCTTAAGAATCTTTTTATCAATTTTCCCAACATGAGTTTTTGGCAGTTGTTCCAAGATGATGAATTGTTTTGGTATTTTATAACGGCCAAGCTTTGCCTCACAATAGGCTTTCCATTCTTCATCTTGAATTGATACAGTGCCTTTCAAAACTAAAAACGCGGTAACCACTTCGCCCCACTTATCATCGGGCAGACCAATTACCGCTGCCTCATCCACTGCCGGATGATCGGCAAGCCATTGCTCAATCTCCAACGGATATACATTCTCTCCTCCGGTAATGATCATATCTTTCTTTCGGCCGACAATGTAGTGGAAACCCTGTTCATCCCTTTTGGCCAGATCCCCTGTTAGAATCCAACCGTCCTGTATCGTTTCATTGGTAGCCAGATCATTATTCCAATAATGGGAAAAACCATGCTTACCTCTCGTTAGCATTTCCCCAACTTCATTTGGACCGGCGTGCTGTCCGTCTGATTTTACGAGTTTGATCTCATTAAATAACAACGGTTTTCCGACGGAGCCCGGTTTTATTTGGGCATCCTCTGGGCTGATGTAAAAATTATTCGGACCTGCTTCCGTGAGTCCGTATCCCTCTTTAAAAGCCAGACCCTTTTGTTGATAAGCTTCGTATATGCCGAGCGGGCAAGGTGCTCCCCCAGATAAAAAAACTTTCATTGACGGAAAACTGCTTTTCCTGAATTGTTCTGTTCTAATCAACATATGATGCATAGTTGGAACCAAAAGGATAATGGTGCACTGAAAGCGGTTGATGGAATCAACTGCTCTTTCACCGTCAAATGGCTCGCCGATGACCACTGTTCCACCCATCAACAGAATCGGGATGCAGAGCGCATTTAATCCTCCGGTATGGAACATCGGCATATAGTTGACGGTCACCTCTTGATCGGTTAAACCCCAGCTCATGATCGTATTAATTCCGTTCCAAAGGATGGATTGATGACTGAGCACCACCCCTTTTGGTTTCCCGGTTGTCCCGCCTGTATAAATCATCGCCAATGGGTCGGTGTCATGAATTTCTGTTGCAGGAAGTAGCAGGCTATCCGGGAACTCCCATTTTTCAAGAAAGAGTGGGAGTGGTTTTTCCGGTGGGAGTTGCTCATAAAGCCCGCTGAACTGGTGATGAACTCCGATATATTTCGGCGTGCAGTCCTGTAAAATACCGCTCAGCTCATGGAGGGAGAGCCGCCAATTGAGCGGAACGAATATAGCCCCAATTTTTCCACAAGCAAACAAGTAATCGAAATAACTGATATGGTTTGGTGCTAATAGCGCGATCCGGTCGCCCTTTGTTACACCCCGTGTATGTAGCCAAGCCGCCATGGCGATGGCCCGTTCGTTCAATTGTTTATATGTCCAAACCGTATTGGTCTCTTCCTCGATTACGGCAGCCTTATTTGGCGATAATCTCGCTCTATTTTCCAGCCAATCCAGTTCCCATCTCACCAAAATTCGCTCCTTCACTAGTAGATGTGACTATTTTAGCCGGGGGTGGTTACAGGGGAGTTACAGGAGCGGGTTCAGTAACGATTTTTCTGGTGGTGAGAATCGTTATCGACATATTTTTTATGAATATCAACACTTTTTAGGAATATATCAACATATTTTCACAGGATATCGACACAAATTCATCAGATATCAACAAATTCAAAAAAACGGCCCCCGAAAGAGCCGTCCGCAAACTCTATACCTGCACTTCTTTTTCCAAAAACTGCGTCATCGCTCCCAGCAATTGCGGGAGGTCATCAACCAATGGCGAATGACCGCAATTTTTCAACTCAACATAGGTCGCTTTCTCACCAAGGTCCTCCAACAATTCCTGGGTCATTTCTCTGGCAATAACCATATCGCGCTCCCCATACAGCACTAGCACAGGAACATTGATGTCATCAACCTTGCCATTTCCCTCCACAAGACCGTTCGATTTATGGCTGATATTAAACGTATTATTGCAATGGTGGATTTCGGCCAGGTTTCGCTGCGTCCGCATGTCCTGAACATACTCATCATAAAGCTCAGGATCAGGCTGGTTATGCGTATAAATGACCGCATTCCAAATTAATTTCAGCAGTTCAACATTGTTACTATCATAGGCAGACTGGACCGGAATCGTGCGGATAAGATCACGTTTAATCTCATCATGCGTGGTAAATCGGCGCGGCTCATCAGCATCATTCAACTTCCCGTCAAATGGATAACCTCTCGTAGATTCCGAGGCCAATAGTATCAGCTTGTTGCAATAGCCAGGGTAATCGGCAGCGAATTGCATCGCCACTGCCCCGCCGGTTGACCAGCCGACTGCTGCAAAATCCTTCAAACCGATAGCATCGACGAACAGCTTAACATCATCAGAAAAATCTTTAATCGACATAACCAAGCTGTTGTACGTGGACAAGCCAAAGCCCCGTAAATCAACGGCATACAGTTTATACTTATCATCCATGTTTTCGAGAACAAGATCCCAATGTTTCGAAGACGTCATATTCCCATGAATCAATAAAACCTTGATTTCTCCGCCTTCTCTTTCCCGATAGTAGAGCGTCTCTCCATTTGACAACTGTACACTTTTCACCGCAACATTTACCATCCTCTTCATCCCTTCCCCCATTTAATTGTTGTTGCTCCCCAGGCATAGCCGATTCCGGCACTGACAAAAACAACTACGTCGCCGTCCTTAATCTTTCCTTCTCGGATTGCCAACTCCAAAGATAAAATTTGGTCAATTTGACCGATATGGCCGTAGTCCTCTAAATAGATTGACTGATTTGCGGACAACCCAAGTTCATTTAAAACATATTCATGGGCTGATTTTTTCATGTGAAGGATGGCCAAATAAGCAATATCCTCCACGTCATAGCCGCTTTTTCTGACCGATTCAGTAATTACCTTTAAAAAATTTCTCATCGATTTTTGTTCCAAACGCTGCTTCATTCCTTCTGGATCCAGCACGTCGAGCATATTCAAGCGCCCGGCAATCGCCTCAGCCGTAATCGGGTGTTTCGTCCCCCCTGCCACTACCACAACATCTTCGGAAAAAGATCCGTCGGTCATCATATCCGTTTCCAATACTACGTTTTCCCCGTAATCTTTTTTTAATAGAATCGCTCCACCGCCGGCACCAAGGTTATACATAAACCGGGTTCTCGGGTTCTCATAATCTATGAAATCGACATTCCGATAACCGCCAGCAAGCAGGACAGTTTGAATCTCCGGGTCGGCGAGCATCATATTCTTCGCCACTTTTAATGCCATCACTGTCGTCCCGCAGCGTAACGCGACATCAAACGCCCAAGCGTTATAAGCACCAACCGCTTCCTGCAGCTTAATTCCAGCAGTCCATAGCGGGTATTCCTTGTGTTCCTCACCAATATA
Source organism: Neobacillus sp. B24 (assembly GCF_055381825.1). Classification (NCBI taxonomy): domain Bacteria; kingdom Bacillati; phylum Bacillota; class Bacilli; order Caryophanales; family Bacillaceae; genus Neobacillus; species Neobacillus sp. B24. The sequence continues at coordinate 4,455,156 of NZ_AP035777.1, forward strand.
AATCACTAGGTCAATGTCGAGCGGGTCCATCCCTGCTTTTTCAAGTGCCTGCTTTGCGGCATAAATCCCCATTTCGCAGGTATGGTCCGCAGGGCCGGGAATATGCTTTTTCTTAATTCCCATTTTTTCTTCGACAACTCCAACCGGAAGGCCTGCCTTTTCCGCAATTTCCTTACCAGTCATTGTATTTTCAGGAAGGTAAATCCCTGTACTGACAATACCAATCTGCAAAACTATCACCTGCCTATGAATCTTCTGCGATTTCCTTCATAAACGTCATTGCTTCTTCAACCGTTTCAAATAAGGTCTCCCTATCTTCCTGGACATGGGTTACTTTAATCCGCCATTGCCGCTCCCCGGTTTCCCTCTCGATACCTGCCAGTTGAAAACGGACTACGAAGGAGGTAATTGATTTTGTTTCCACCTGAATCCCCCCTCTAGCCTGCCAATTTTTCCGCATTTTTGGCTGGCTCCCGCTTTTTACGCTTAAAAGTAATATTCCTTAGCGTTCCAACAATACCTTTCGGGAAGAACATGACGACTAGGATATAAATAATGCCAAAGAAAATAATCCAGCGTTCAAAAATCCAATGTTCCTTTGCCAGCTCGGTCAGCCAGTCGTGGGCAAACTCAATAATGCCTGCCCCAATCATCGCCCCATACAGAGTGCCTACCCCGCCAATAATCGTCATCAATAACGCATCCAGCGTGATATCCATCGAAAAAACACTCGTGTTAACGAACCGCAATGACATCGCATAAAGAATACCTGCCACCCCTGCCAAAACTCCTGAAACGACACTGGCTGCAATTTTATAGTGCAGGACTTGAAAGCCCAACGATTCTGTCCGCTGCTCATTTTCGCGAATCGCCTGCAGCACCCGACCCAATGGCGAATTGGTAAACCGTTTTAAAATCATAAACACGGCCGCCATCACAACAAGACAAAGCAAATAATAATTTGTCCGGTCAATAAATTGCTCAGGCACCCGGAAAGTAAATCCATCATTCCCAAACGTCAGGCTGCGCCATTTTTCCGCCAGCACTAAAAACAAGCCTGACAGCGACAACGTCAACATGGCATAGAAGTGGCTTTTCAACCTTAACGTCAGTAAGCCGACAATAAAGCTGATGAGTGCCGTTAAGACAAGCGTTGCCAATAGCGCCAACAGGAAATGGACCATAGTCGGCTCAAATCGTTTCATAAAAATCCCAATCGAGTAGGCACCGATTCCAAAAAACATTGCATGCCCAAACGAGACGATTCCAGTAAAACCGAGCAGCAAATCATAGCTCATCGCAAATACCGAAAAAATAAAAATTTGAGTGAGCAAGATCATCAAATTTCTTGATTCATAAACAAATGGCAGGAGCAGCAGAAATGCGGCGATTAACAAAAAGAACGTCGTGCCTTTATTACTTTGTATCCACTGCATCTCCTCACCCCTTTGCCCCAAATAGACCTTGCGGCCGAACAAGCAGCACGATTGCCATCAACAGCATGTTGACTGCCAGTGACAAATCCGGTACATAGTAAGCCATAAACGACCCGGAAAGCCCAACTAAGATGGCTGCCAGTATTGAACCTTTGAAATTCCCCATTCCGCCAATGACCACAACGATAAAGGCAAGAATCGCAAACTCCATCCCCATTCCTGCATGGATAACCCCGGAATATGGCCCTAAGAGTACCCCGCCAAGTGCCGCCATTCCTGACCCAATCATGAACACAAACATAAACACCTTTTGGATATTGATGCCCAAGGCCTGCACCATTTCCTTATTCATAACTCCGGCACGGACAACTAGGCCAATTTTTGTATTTTTCAACAGATATTGCACGCCGGCAAAAATAAGCAGTCCGACAAAAATAATAAACAGACGGTATTTTATAATAATGACGTCCCCAAGCTCCCAGCTTCCCTTTAGAAAATTGGGAGGGGAGGCGGTCAATTGATTCGGCCCCCAAATTACCTTCAGCATTTCAGATAATACGAGCATCAGGCCAAGGGTAATCAATATCTGCTGAACATGATTGCCATACACTGGTTTTATAATCCATTTTTCTATTATGATTCCAAGCAGGAAACCAGTTAAAATCGCCCCGCCGATGCCAATTATGAAGCTGCCAGTTTGGCTGTAAATCCACAGTCCGCTGTAAGCTCCCCAGGCAAACAACCCGCCGTGGGCGAAGTTAAGCACATCCATTAGGCCAAAAATCAGGGTCAAACCTGCTGCCAAGAGAAAGATCAGCATTCCTGTTGCCAGCCCGTTTAACGTTAAATTAAAGAATAAATCCACCAAAGTGTCCTCCTTCCCTACGCAATTCCCAAGTATTTACGCTTCTTTTCTTCATCCTCTTTCAATTCCTGCATCGTGCCATGACTGACGGTCCGGCCGTCATCAATAATGTAAAACCTATCGCCAATCGTACTGGCCATCATAAAGTTTTGCTCAACTAAGACAATCGTTGTCTGATCCTTCATTTGCATGATGGATTCCATTACTTTTTCTACGACAATCGGGGCTAATCCCTTGCTTGGCTCATCGATTAATAGCAGGTCATTTTCGTTGATATAGGCTCTGGCAATCGCCAGCATTTGCTTTTGGCCGCCGCTTAACAAACCGCCTGGTTTTTTCCAAAACTTTTTCAAATCCGGGAATAGTTCCAATATCCAATCCATCCGCTTTGCACTTTCTTCATTGTCCTTTTGAATTGCTACTTTCATATTTTCCTCAACAGTCAATCCGGCAAAAACCCCTTGGTCCTCTGGCACATACCCGATTCCCTTTTTGGCAATGGTATAGGTTGGCAAGGTGTGGATAGCTTCTCCTTTAAACAGTACGCTGCCTTTAGTAGCGGGCGAAAACCCCATAACCGTTCGTAACGTGGTTGTCTTGCCTGCACCGTTTCTGCCGAGTAAAACTGTCACTTCTCCTTGTTTCACATTGAGGGATATGCCTTGAAGAATGTGATATTGACCGATATGTGTTTCCACTGCATTTAGCGTTAACAAGTCGCTCATTCGTACAGACCTCCTAAATAAGCAGACTGAACCGTTTCATTTTTCATGATTTCTTTAGGAGTACCATCTGCAAGCAGCCGGCCATTAAATAAAACCATGACGGAATCGGACAGATCGATAATCATATCCATCTTGTGTTCTATCAAAATGATCGTCCGATTTCCCTGCTCCTTTATCCGCTTAATGACTTCCAAAATGGCCGGGACCTCCTCCAGGGACATGCCTGCAGTCGGTTCATCGAGTAACAGAAGCTCTGTTTCTAGTGCTAACAGCATCGCAATTTCAAGCTTGCGCTTTTCCCCGTGGGCCAAGTTGATGGCCAAAGAATCCTTTTTATCCTCTAACAGGACGAGCTTCAGCCATTCCAGTGCTTTTTCCTCAAAGCTGCGATATTTTTTATAGTGAAAAAACATCTGATACCGAACGCCTGCCTGTGATTGAACGGCCAGTCTTACATTCTCCAAAACTGTTAAATTTGGAAACACATTGGTGATTTGAAATGAGCGGCCGATGCCTTCACGTGTCCTTTTTGTTGGGGAAAAACGGGTGATATCCTTCCCGCGATAATAAATGCTCCCTTTTGTCGGTGATAATTGGCCGCTTAACAAATTGAAAAATGTCGTCTTCCCCGCTCCATTCGGTCCAATAATTGACTTAAACTTCTTTTCCGGTAGTGTAATCGTTACCGAATCGACCGCTGTATGGCCGCCGAAGGTAATCGTTAAATCTCTTGTTTCAATCAATGCCGTCATTTGTGGTACCGCCTTTCAGCAAAAAATAAGGAAAGGGGGACCATCATATGATGATCAAACCCCTCATTTTTCTATTTATTTCGAACTGGCGGAGCGGTTTCCTCCGGAGTTAATTCCCTCATCAATACCGGTACCGGATACGGAACGCCGTCCTTTTTCTCAAGTTTGATCGCATACAGACTTTGCAGTGCTTGGTGGTCCTCAGGACGGAATGTCATCTTTCCTTTTGGAGTTTCAAAGCTCAAGCCCTCCATTGCTTCAATCAGCGTTTCACCATCCGTATCGCCTTTTGTTTTCATGACTGCTTCCACAATCGCAATGGCTGCGCTCATACCGCCTGGTGTAAACAGGTCTGGCACTTCATTATTAAAGCGCTTCTTATGTTCGTCTACTAACCAGTCATTGATTTCATTTTTTGGCAGGTCATGATAATAAACAGTGAAACCTTCCATTCCGACTAGCGGCTCCATTGTGGCCAATGCGGCGATATCTGGTGCACCTGTCGAAATCTTGATGCCTTTATCCTGAACCTTCATATCGGCAATTTGCTTCCAAGGAGAGTTTGCTCCGGCCCAGACAACAAATAGATAGTCAGGTTTGGCATCGATAATTTTCTGGATGTTCGAGGTAAAGTCAGTCGCTGCCGGGTCTGCATATTCTTCCTTGACAATATCAGCACCCAGCTTTTCAGCAGCCTCTTTAAATGCCGCAACACCATCTCGTCCAAATGAATAGTCAGGAGCCAGAGTCGCGATTTTCACACCTTTTTTGGCAATGGCAGCTGCACCGGCAACAGCATCCTGCGAGGAGTTCCGTGCGGTACGGAAAATATACTTATTAAACTCGGAACCTGTAATCGTATCGGCAGCCGCAGGTTCAACGACCATGATCTTTTGATATTCTTCAGCAAGCGGCAGTACGGCCAGCGTATCAGCGGAGCTTGACGATCCGACTAAGAAATCTACTTTATCTTCTTCTAGCAATTTTGTTGCTTTTTGAACAGCGACTTCAGGTTTCGTTTCTGTATCTTCTACAAAGAACTCAATCTTTCTGCCGTCGACTTCCATCTTGCCGTCTGTTGCATATTCCAACCCAAGCTCAAAGCCTCTTAATGTTTGTTTGCCATAAGATTCTAGCGCACCTGTCTTGGAGGCAAGCACCCCAATCTTGATTGGTTCCTTACTCTCCGCCTTATTATCTCCGCCGCCTTCCTTTGGATCTGATGACGATTTGTCAGAACTGCATGCGCTTGCAAACAACATCATAAAAATAAGTAAACTTAAAAATGCCCACTTCTTCCGGTTTCCCTTCAATGTTCTTCCCCCTTAATTCTTTTATTTATTTCTTGGCACTGCTTTGGAATCATCATAAGAAAAGAGAGTTACAAAGAAGTTACAACAAAAAAACAGCCTGGGCATCAGGCTGTTAAATGGGTTGAATATAGCTGTCGGATTCGATAATCTTATGATACATGTGCTTGGTCGGTTGCAGCGGCGTGACCCCCAGTTCCTCCTCCAGTACATCTTTACACTTTTTATACCACTTCAGAGCTTGCGGGCGATTGTTTTTCCGATAATAACAATACATCAGCAGGCGATAGGCTTCTTCCCAAGTCCTGTCTCGTTCGAGGATCTTTTCACACCAGTGAATGGCCCTGTCATAATTTTCACTGCGGACCAGAATTTGCGCCATTTTCTCTGCCCCCCGCAAAAAGTAAACAAGCATGCTCTCCCGTTTGCTGATACACCAATCATCATACCGACGGTCTGGCAGATAATCCCCTTGATAAAAGGAAAGACCCTTTTCCAAAAAGTTCTTGACCTTATCTGGCGCCGTTTCATGGAGCCCGCTCTGAATCCAGGACTGAAATTGCTCCGTGTCTATTTCAATCACCGCAAGCGGGTTTAGTCCATAAAAGCTTCCTTCCCTAATGATAAAAAATGGAGCGGCCCTTGCCTTTCGGGCTGGTTCGAGCACATGATGAAGGCTGTTTAAGGCAACCTTAAAATCACGATCGGCACTTTTTTTATCCTGGTTAGGCCAAAGGATGGACAGGATCTCTTCTTTAGGTAGTAACTCAGAGGTCGTTATCAATAGCTGAAATAATTCCTTTGCTTTTTCACGCTGCCACTCCTTCTCGCCAACCTCTTTGTCCCCTAGCCAGATTTTAAATTGTCCAAAGGTTTGCACCCGAATTGAATAGCCGGGATGTGAATCAAGCGCGCTAATGCCCATATCCTGAAGGATTTTTGCTGCGTACGCTTTTTGACTTCCTTCCTTAAGACATTGAAGCAGCAGGGGAACAAATACCTGTAAATCCCTCGGCCCAAAAACAGAATGTTTATGGAAAAAGAACTCATACTCATGATTTTGAACCAAACTTAAAAACACTTCTAAATTCTTTATCAATTCAACCTGATTTTTTTCCAGGTAGTAACAATGGGATAGCCAAAACACACTCAGCATTTGTCCAAATGAATCCTCGCATTCACGAAATAGCCCTTCAGCTTGGTTAAGATAGTCCAAGCCCTTGGAAAACCGGTCATTATAAATACAAGTAATCCCCATACCGAGATTAATAAGGCCAGAAAGCCACACATCATGGACTTTTTCTGTCTCCTGCAGCGCCTGTTTTCCTGCAGCGATGGCCCGCTCATATTCACCCCTGGCCCCATATAAAACGCACAGACCCATTAGCGGCTCCGCTTTTCCCCGTTCCACATTCAATTTTCCCATCAGTTCAAGTGCCGTTTGATAGCAATTTTCTGCCAAAGAAGAGTCATATTTATTGAGAATTTGCACAGCATGCCCCATACGAATCCAGCCGCATGCCTCGACAAACGGGGCCTTTAAACTAATCCCCAATTGAATCCCCGCTTGGGCGAGTTCTTTTGCTCTGTTCCCCTCGCCGGTAAAGGCCTCAATGATGGACAGCAATAAGTCGATTTCACGGTGAGCCTGAGGTAAGGCAGAAGGCTTGGTCCCTCTTAGTTCTGACTTCTTGTTGTAAAGGAATTTCTTTGCACGCTCAAATCTGCCGGTACGCAAATATAATCTTGCTTCCAAACTTCCATCAAGGTCGGCATGATTTGAGTCCTTTGCCTTTTGCAGCCATTTTTCCGCTTTTTGTGCTTTCCCCGAGTTCAATAGGTTTTCAGATAATAATTCATACAGCTTCCCGCTTTCCTCGATTGGACGGCTGCTGCTTTCTCGATGGCTAATTGCCTCATATAATAAGTGCTCGGCTTGTTGCGGCTGGATCGTATCCAAATAAATTTTCGCCTTTCCCTCCAGCGCCTTGCTCATCCCAAGATGATCCTGTTTTTTCGAAGCACCTTCATATGCCCGTTGATAAAAGCGCTCGGCCTCATCATATTGGGAACGATACCGGGAAACCTCCGCTTTTAACAGCCATAACAGATAATATGTTTCCAATTCCTGTTCAGGAATCTTTGATAATTGGTCGGATAAGCTTTCAAGCTTGCCGTTTTCGAGCATTTGAAATCCGTGCTCTTGTAAAATCGCCGCAATGGCTTTATAAAGGTGAATTCTTTGATAGTGATAGAGTGCCTTCTCCCACATCAGTCTCCTTTCATAGTATCGGGCACATCTCTCATGAAGAATGGCATAATTAACAGGATTATTTTTTTGAAACTGTTTTTCTAAAAACTCTTTGAATAAGGCATGATACCGATATTGGGTTCCTCCCACTTTTTGGAGGAATAAATTTCGCTCTTTTAGTTGCTCCAGCATGCTGGATGAGGCCTGAAATCCGATTACCTCATTACAAAGTTCCTCATCAATTTCTTCAAAAATTGAGGTTTGCTCAAGAAACTGCTGAATCATCGGAGGTTGTTTTGCAAACACCTCCATCACCAAATACTGAAAAAACTCGGTTAGCGAATAACAAGAATGCGCAAATAAATCAGACATGTCCGACTTCAACGGAATTTGCTGGGCAATCATACAAAGAGCGATAATCCAACCTTCTGTCAATTTGTATATGGTTTGTAACTGCGTGTGCTCCAATTCCATTCCATAAAGATCCAACAGCAGCAATTCCATTTCCTCAATCGTCAGGACCAGGTCGTTCCTTGTCATTTCCAACAGCTGACCGGTAATCTTCATTTTTGTAAGCCGCTTCCAGACAGGGCGGCTGCGGCTTGAAATGACGATATGCAAATTGTCGGGAATATGCTCAAGCAATTTCTCCATCCAGCTGTTTACCGTATAAGACTGTTCAATTTGATGAAAGTCATCAAGAACCAAGGTGATTTCGGAAGCGGTTTCAAGTATTTCATTAACAAATAAAGAACATAAGAAGTTCAGTTCTTCCTCACGAATATAATGGTCCACCGTTTCCATATAAGAGAATAACTCTTTCCCAAACTGTGGAGCTATTTTTCGGATGGAATGGATGATATGTGAGAGAAACGGCAAAATGTCGTCATCCATCGAGGAAATGGAATACCAGCAGCCTGAGATTTTCTCATCGTTCATAAATAGTGCCAGCGCAGTACTTTTTCCATATCCAGCTCCGGCATGAATAATCGTTAACGGATATTGGGGGATACTTTTCATTTTCCGGGTGAGGTTTGCCCTCCTAATAAAATCGTCCTTTACCGCCGGTATCCGCAGTTTAGTTTGTATAATCGGAAGCTTCATCAAACAGGCCTCCTTCACGGCCATTTTTCTTAATATTCACTATTTTATCACAATATTGCTAAATTGAATGTAAAAAAAAGAGGGCCATAACTGCCCCCTTCATGTTATTCCTCATATATCATTTTTCGTGTCATCCCGCCATCTACGACCAAATTTATACCGGTGACAAAATCATTTTCTTTGGCCGTCAGGTAAAGGCAGGCTCGGGCAATATCATCTGGATTTCCCACCCGCTTAGAGAAATGCTGCTCGTGGTCAATGTCTTGAAGCTCTGACACATCGCCGGTATGAATCCAACCAGGAGAAATGGCATTAACAGTAATCCTGTCCTCCCCAAGAGTTGCCGCTAACGCATGCGTCAATGCGGCAATACCTCCTTTGGTGGCAGCATAGGCTTCAGAATTCGGCTCCGACATCAACGCCCTTGTTGAAGCAATGTTTACAATACGACCGCCGTCAGGATTTTTCCGCATAAGCTTGGCTCCTTCACGGGAGCATAGAAAGACACTGCGCAAATTTGTATTGATGACGTTATCCCATTGTTCAAGTGTAAGATCATAAAACGGAGTAAACTTGCTGATTCCGGCATTATTGATTAAAATATCCACTTTTCCATATGTACTTTCAGTCACCTTTACTAATTGAATGACATCTTCTTCGCGGCGGACATCTGTTTTTACGAAAATGGCTTCACCGCCGCTTTCACGGATTTCGCGGGTAGTCCGTTGGCCTATTTCTTCCTCAACATCGGCGACGACCACTTTACTGCCCTGTTCACCATAGGCTCTCGCAACACCACGGCCAATTCCGTTCCCGGCGCCGGTTACAATAACGACTTTTCCTGAAAAGTTCATCTTACTCTCGCCCTTTCCTTAAAAGAATTCAGTATAACCATATTTTACGGCAACTCTGTCCTTAGATGTAATAAATCAATGTAAATCTGAAAAAACTAACCTAGCGATGATTTTAAAAGGAGGGTTATTATGGGCGAAAAATGCTTTTACTGTACTGACGAACTAGATGAAAGCCAGCGACATTTTGTAACCTTTGTTTCCTCGAACCAGGAAAGAGACGAAACCCTTTGCCCTGATTGCTATCAAGAGTGGCTGCAAGGATTAAAAGGCTAAATATTAAAGTAAGCAACAGCAGTATGCATAGTCTATTTTTTCGGGTATGTATACTGCTTATTGGAGTGTTGTAGAGTTGTCCATAAAGAAAAAGCTTCCGCTATTATTCTGTTTACTTGTTTTTTTCATATTGTTGGTGAATAATACCCTTCATTATTTTCGTTCGGAAAATAAACTTTGGAATAATAATAATCAACAGATTTCCATGATGACAGAGGAAGTCTCTTTCCAAGTTCAAAATACAAAAAAAGGCTCGTTATATGTGGAAAATATTCTTGGCAGAAATCTGCGAATTGCCTGTCTTGCCATCAGAGAAAGACTACCGCCCCGCTTTCAGGACATATCCAATGATCAATTAAAAAGATTAGCTGCAGAAGTTGGTGTCTCTCACATCACTTTATTAGCGAAAACGGAAGATGACATTATCGGAGTCAAGTCCTCCGACCCCGATGAAATTGATATGTCAACCAAAGGTTGGGGCTACTGGTATGATGCCTTTCAGCAGCTTTTTTCCTTAAAGCCTGTGACTGTGAAGAAAGGCATCACTCTTCCTAACTATTGGTCGGGGCCAATCGAAATCGCCTCCTCTAATCCGAAACACATTGATAAATGGGGCTATTATTTCGATGGAACAACCAATTATATGATTAATCCCTATTTCCGGGACAGTGAAGTGTTGGAATACGAGGACCGGTTTGGGCCCGGAAAAATTATCAAAGACTTTACCAAGGAAAAAGGGATTTTAGAACTCACTGTATTTAACCCGAAGAATTTCGGGAAAGAGGAAGAAATTGTCTATTTGAATGGAAATAGTTATATGCGCATTTCTGCCCGCCCTTATTGGTACGGCACTTATAACTATAAAAACTATGACAAAGATACCAAATTAATTAGACAGGCAATCAGCTCAAATCAGGTTCAGACCTACAAAACCGAATTAAATGGCAAATACGTTATGAAAACATTTTTGCCTGTATTGGACAGAGAAGACACGCCATTTGTCATCGGTCTTGTATATAATTATGACCTTATAAAGCAAGAGCTCGATCATGAGTTAAAAGTACATATCTTTCTCTCCATTGTTATTATGTTAATCGTGCTCATTATCAGCTTTATTTTTTCCAGTTCAATCACAAAGCCAATTGGCTATATCGTTGAGAAAGTGAACGAAATCGCTGCGGGCAATTTCGGAAAAAACCTTCGTTTAAAACGAAGAGATGAGCTTGGAATGCTTGCAGAAAACGTGAATGCATTATCAAACCATTTGTACAATTATGTAACCGACCTGAAACTAAGCAGGGAACTTATTGAATATCAGGCAAATCACGATCCGTTAACAGGGCTGCATAACAGAAGGTATCTGCAGGAAAAATTGCCGGTGATTATCACTCGGGCAGAACATTCCAGAGAAACTTTATCCGTTTTATTTTTAGACATGGACCGCTTTAAACATGTAAATGATTCGTTTGGACACTCCCAGGGGGATGATATCCTAAAAACAGTTGCCATCCGTCTTAGGGAAAGTCTTTCTACAAAAGAAAATGAGCATGTCATAATCAGGCAAGGCGGCGATGAGTTTATTATTCTATTAACCAACGTCACATTGCAGGAAACGATAGAATCTGCCGAAAGAATTATTTCCAATTTAAAAAGCCCATATTATATTAACGAGACAGAAATCTATATGGGAACCAGCTGTGGGATCAGCCTTTATCCCGAGCACACAAAAAATATTGAAAAATTGATTATCTATGCAGATTCTGCCATGTATGAAGCAAAGAAACTTGGCGGCAATAAGGTCCTTGTTTATTCTGAGCAGTTACGGAATACAAGTATTAAGAAACCCAAACTTGAAGCACGGCTGCGGAAAGCAATTGAACATGAGATATTAGAGGTCTATTATCAGCCTAAGGTGGATATGCGGAGCGGCACCATCATCGGGGTTGAAGCATTATTGAGGTGGACAGATGAGGAACTGGGGTTTGTGTCCCCCGAATTGTTCATTCCGATTGCCGAAGAGACGGAATTAATTCAACCCTTATGGGAATTTGTGATGAAAACTGCCTGCAGTCAAGTAAGCAAATGGAATAGAACTCGTCAAACCCCTTTAAACATATCTGTCAACTTTTCTGCACGTCAATTTCAAGAACCGTTTACTATGGTTAAGCGGGTGGAAAGGCTGCTTAAAGAGGCCCAATTAAATCCAGCAGATTTTGAGGTTGAAATTACCGAGAGCATCTTGGTGAATAACTCGACAGAGATTGTCCAATCTCTCCATACGTTAAAGAAAATGGGAATTTCTATTTCCATCGATGATTTCGGCACAGGCTACTCATCTTTAAGTTATTTGAAAAACCTGCCCATTAATGCCTTAAAAATCGATAAATCGTTTATTCAGGATATAAAAGAGGATTATAGCAATTCTGAAATTGCTGAAGCGATCATCAATCTTGCTAAAAGCCTAAGGCTGATGGTTATTGCTGAAGGAGTAGAAAAGGAATTTCAGAAGGAGTTTCTCTTGTCTAAAGATTGTTTTTATACGCAGGGTTATCTGTTCAGCAAACCTTTGAATAAAGAAGATTTTGAGGCAATACTAAAAAATGCTTAAGGGCAGCAAATAACTGCCCCTTTTTTAATTACTAACGAATCGTTCAGCTGGTTTTACAGTACTTCCGGTATAATCAATTTTGAGCCATTTAACGTTCATGGCTGGAAAGTTGCTTTGTAATGCTGATGTCAAGCTTTTACCATTTCCTTTTTCAGTAAAGCACAACACCGTCGGACCCGCTCCGCTAAGAGCGCTGCCGAAAGCACCATACTCTTTGGCTGCCTGTTCAACTTCCTCATAAAAAGGTATAAGCGGCTTGCGATATGGCTGGTGAAATCGGTCACGTGCCATCATTTTTCCTGCTAACACCCAATTTTCGCTTAACAGCGCTGCTACTAACACATTTGCCGCAGAGGATGCCTGAATGGATTCCTGCAAACTGAAGCTTTTCGGAAGCACTCCGCGTGAATCCTTGGTTAATAAAATTTGTTTCGGGATAACGGCAGCCATTTCAAACGAAACATCCGTAAAGGACAGCATGTCTACTTCATCTTGTTGATAACTGCCAATAACTAGACCACCATATAGGGAAGCCCCAACATTATCAGGATGGCCCTCCAGTTCCGTTGCCAATAGAAGTTTAGCCTGTTTCGTTAAGCCCAGGCCGCCAACAGCATCCGCAAGCTCTATTCCAGCAATAATCGCCGATGCACTTGAACCAAGCCCGCGTGCCAATGGAATTTCACTTTCCATTTTGACACGGCATGGCGCCAGAACCCTTCCGTATTTTTCAGCTATCCTGATAGCAATTTCCGCGATAAAATGCTTGTCATCATTCGGGAGGCCCTTCAGTTCCTCTGTGTCAGTATAGAATTCCCAACGGTCACTCTTCTCCACTTTCAGGGTCAAATATAAATTCACTGCCAGTCCCATTGAGTCAAATCCTGGCCCGAGATTGGCAGTGCTTGCAGGGACCGTGATTTTAACCCTATTATTCAGCGGCATTGCCGACAACCCCTTGAATATGCTGTTTTACAGCTTGCTCATCGTTAGGCAGCTGTGTCGGCTTAACTAAGCTGCTTTCAATCGCCGTATCCGGGTCCTTTAAGCCATTTCCAGTAAGGACAGCAACTATTTTAGTCCCTTGGGCAATCTTCCCTTGCTGCCAAGCTTTATAAACACCAGCGATGGAAGCACAGGATGCCGGTTCTGCAAAAACTCCTTCAGATGAGGCCAGCTTCTTGTAGGCCGCAATTATTTCCTCATCGGTAACTTCATCAAACTGTCCATTGGATTCCTGCACGGCATTGACCGCCAAATCCCAGCTCGCCGGGTTACCGATTCGAATTGCAGTGGCTATAGTTTCTGGATTCTCAAACACGCGGTTATGGACGAGCGCCGCCGCACCAGCAGCTTCAAAACCAAACATTTTTGGCAGCCCGGTTTCCTTTTTCTCGTTGTACTCTTTAAATCCTTTCCAGTAAGCACTGATATTACCAGCATTGCCGACTGGGATTGCCAAAATTCCCGGGGCAAAGCCAAGCTGATCGCATACCTCAAAGGCAGCCGTTTTCTGGCCCTCAAGCCGGTAAGGATTTACCGAATTGACAAGGGTAATCGGCTCTGTCTCGCTAATGTTTCGAACCATTTTCAATGCCTGGTCAAAGTTCCCCTGTATCGATATAATTTCGGCTCCATACATCATAGCCTGCGCCAGCTTGCCTAGGGCAATTTTTCCTTCCGGAATCACAATGATGCATTTCAATCCTGCTCTTGCCGCATACGCAGCTGCAGCAGCCGAAGTATTCCCAGTAGAGGCACAAATCACAGTTTTACTGCCCTCTTCAATTGCTTTGGCAACAGCCATAACCATCCCGCGGTCTTTAAACGAGCCGGTAGGGTTGGCGCCCTCCACTTTTACATAGAGCTCAATCCCCCATTCCTCGGAAAGCCGCTCCAGCTTGATTAGCGGAGTATTCCCTTCATTCAAAGTTAACTTCGGTGTCTCATTCGAAATAGGTAAATATTCTTTATAAGCTTCTAATAATCCTGGCCATCTTGTCATAATGATTTCCTCACCACTCTATATGCACTTTTTATTTCCTTCAATGAAGGTAAGTCATTTAATTCTTGCAGTATTTGATCGTAATCCGTTAGTGAAGCCTTGTGTGTAACCAAGACAATTTCAGAAACCTCATTTTTCTTAACTGGGAGCTGAAGTATTTTTTCAAAGCTGACCCCATGTTTGGCAAAAATAGAGGTAATTTCGGCAAACACGCCGACTTCGTCCTGAACGTGGAGACGCAGAAAATACTTCGAAAATTTCTCACTGTTATCTTTTAATTGTTTAGGGTATTGCGGGGTAACCGCACTTTTGCCGTTTACACCGAGACGCAAATTTTTCATGACGCCGACGAGGTCGGAAACAACTGCTGTCGCCGTCGGCAAACTGCCGGCACCCGGGCCGTAAAACATGGTTTCACCAACAGCCTCGCCATAAACATACACAGCATTGTATTCATTTTGTACAGATGATAGCGGATGGTTGTTTGATAGAAAGGTCGGGGCTACACTAACCTCCACTTTTTCTCCTTCACGGTGGGCATAACCAATTAGTTTCATCGTATATCCCAGCTGACTGCCATAGTTGATATCCTCTTCAGTCACCTTCGAAATCCCGCAGACTTGCACATCCTCCAAATCGATATGCATGGAAAATCCCAACGTTGCCAGGATGGTCATTTTTCGGGCAGCATCCAGCCCCTCCACATCTGAAGTCGGATCAGACTCTGCAAAACCAAGAGCCTGTGCTTCTTTGAGTACTTCATCATAGGAGCGTCCTTCATTGCTCATTTTCGTTAATATATAGTTGGTCGTACCGTTGACGATACCCATCATTTGGGTAATCCGATCGGATGCTAGTCCGTCGACCAAACCTCTTAAAATTGGAATTCCACCAGCAACGCTTGCTTCATAAAATAAATCACAGCCATACTCAGAGGCAACTGTTAATAACTCAGACCCATGCAGAGCCATTAAATCCTTGTTGGCCGTTACAACATGCTTACCTTGGCGAAGAGCTGTGAGCAGATAGTCCTTTGTAGAATGGATGCCCCCCATTACCTCGATGACCACATCGATTTCTGTATCAAGTAAAATTTCATCGGGATTTGATGTTAATAGTTCTGGCTCTACTTCAACTATTCTAGTTTTATATAAATCTTGGACAAGGATTTTTTTAATGACAATCGGACAGCCGACCTGGTGCATCAATTTGTCCTGATGGTTCTTGATAATTTGGACAACACCCGATCCGACAGTACCTAAACCTAATAATCCTATCGAAATTGCTTTCACAAGATTCCCTCCAATCTCATTTGTCTCCCTGACGCGAACAAATGTATTTCTGTTGTAGACATTATAAAGTTGTTTGATTATTTTTACAATAGTTATATTTATTAGTTTTTACCTGTAATCGCTTACTCCTGCATCATATCAGCGTTCATAATATTCAGCAATTTTTATCGCTAGAAAAAGGAGAAATTTTTTACACTTTATCCCTTTACAAGTCTGAAGGTGAGGTTGTAGAATAAACCCTATATTCATTTGATTTTTGAAAGTTCCGCCAATTTGCGGTATTCTAAAGACAAAAGTAATGATGAAGACGGCATTAAGAAATGGCCTCAGAGAACCGGTGGTTGCTGCGAACCGGTGCCAAAGCTTATCACGCCCAGCCCTTCTGAACTGGCTGCTGAAACTAGAGTAGGCATGCCCGGTTAAAACCGTTACATTTCCCAAAGGCCGTTAGTACTTGACGGCAAAAGAGGGTGGCACCACGTTTTTCCACGTCCCTCATAACACGACCACTATGTCTGTTATGGGGGACGTTTTCATTTTATTTAGGCAAAACAATTTGAGAGGATGAGTTTAATGTTACTTGACCAACAGTATTTATTTGCTCCCGGACCGACACCGGTGCCCGATCGTGTGAAAAATGCTATGAATCAGCCAATGATTGCCCACCGCGGCCAAGAGTTCCCCAAGTTACTTGAAGATGTCTCCACCCGCCTTATGCCTGTTTTCGGTTCCGAAAATCCTGTGGTTGTTCTTGCCTCAAGCGGAACATCAGCACTGGAAGCTGCTGCTGTAAACGTGATAGAGGAGGGAGACGATGTCGTTGTTATTGTCGCCGGTGCCTTCGGTGACCGGTTTGCCTCCATTTGTGAAACATTCGGTGCAAACGTCCACCGCCTTGAGGTTGAGTGGGGGAAAGCTTGCCAGCCTGACCAGCTGGAACAATTTTTAACAGGATTGCAGAAGGATGTTAAAGCTGTCATTGCCACCTACTGCGAAACTTCAACCGCTGTCCTTCAGCCAATTAAAGGTCTGGGTGAAGTTGTGAAAAAAGTAACGAATGCCTTATTTATCGTCGATGGCGTCAGCTGCATTGGCGCTGTACCAGTCGATATGAAAGACTGGCAGATTGATATTTTAGTATCCGGCTCACAAAAGGCATTGATGCTGCCGCCAGGGTTGGCATTTGTCGCAGTAAATGATCAAGCGAAGCTGGCAATTAAGAACTGCAAGACAAAACGGTTCTATTTAGATTTAAACCGTTACATGGCTTCGTATGACAATGAACGGTCTACTCCGTTTACACCAGCTGTATCGCTGATTTACGGAGCGCAGGAAGTTTGTAACATGTTCGATGAGGAAGGCTTTGAGAACGTAATATTGCGCCATCAGCTTTTGCGCGATATGACCCGTGAAGGTCTTAAGGCAATCGAGGTTCCGCTGTTAACCTCAGATGAGGATGCATCCCCGACTGTTACGGCAGTGCGTACAATTGGCGAGCCTGCCAAACAAATGAAAAAGCTGTTGAAGGATAAGTTTTCCATAACCGTCGGCGGTGGTCAGAAGAAGTTAAAGGGTGAGATTTTCCGCATCGGCCACATGGGCTATTGCACTCCATTTGAGGTATTAAAAGTGCTAAGCAGCATCGAAATGACCGTTAAGTTTTTAGAAGGAAAAGATGTATTGGGCGTAGCGGTAAAAAGAGCACAGGAGGTATGGAGCGAAAATGTATAAAGTATTAGTAACAGACGGAATCAGCCAAACGGGTCTACAAAGCCTAATTGATCACCCAAATTTTGTGGTTGACAGGCAGCCAACTTTGCCAGTTGAGGAATTAAAAAGTATTATCGTAAACTATGATGCTTTGATTGTCCGCAGCCAAACGAAAGTAACTGCGGAATTGCTTGAAGCAGCTGGACGTCTGCGTGTGATTGCGAGAGCTGGTGTCGGAGTTGATAATATTGATGTCAGTGCCGCAACCAAAAAAGGGATTATTGTCATTAACGCACCTGGTGCCAACACGATTGCGGCAACGGAACATACATTGGCAATGATGCTGTCATTGGCGCGAAAAATCCCCCAAGCCCATCAGAAAACGGCTGGCGGCGAATGGGATCGCAACTCGTTTAAAGGTGTCGAGCTTTATAAGAAAAATCTCGGTGTTGTTGGAATGGGTAAAATTGGAACGGAAGTGGCCAAGCGGGCAAAAAGCTTCGGCATGAACATTTTAGGGTTTGACCCATACTTAACTGAAGAGCGGGCAAAAAAACTCGGCATTACCAAGGCAAGCCTTGATTTAATCGCAGCGGAAGCTGACTTTATAACCATTCATACACCATTAACCAATGATACCCGCGGGATCATTAATGATGAATACTTAGCAAAAACAAAAAAAGGCGTCCGGTTCGTTAACTGTGCCCGCGGCGGGATTATCGACGAAAAGGCGCTAGTACGAGCGATTAAGGCCGGGCATGTTGCCGGTGCAGCACTCGATGTGTTTGAAAAAGAGCCGGTGGCTGACCCGGAATTGCTGAGTAACCCAAACATTATTGTAACCCCGCATCTTGGGGCTTCTACCGTGGAGGCACAGGAAAAGGTTGCTGAAGAAGTCAGCGCGGAAATTATTGAGATTTTCGAAAAGCAGTCGATTCAAAATGCAGTCAATATGCCGCAAATGTCTGGCGAAACCCAAGCAAAACTGCAGCCATATTTACTGCTTGGCGACCAAATGGGCCAGCTCGTGGTTCAGTTATTGAAGAAGCAGGCTCCTGGTAAAATCGAAATCAATTATTATGGTGATTTAATTGATGAGGATACTGAGCTATTGACGCGGACACTCTTAAGAGGAGTGCTGTCCTATCATTTAAGTGATTCTGTTAATCTCATTAACGTTCTTCATTTATTGAAGGAGCAAGGCGTTTCGTACAATGTCCAAAAGAATGCCACTAATAAAGGATTTGCCAACTATATGGAGTTGGCGGTATCCCAAGGTACAGAGACTGCACGCATCGGAGCAACTGTCCTGAACGGTTATGGCGCCCGGATTGTGAAGATTAATCAATACCGCATAGATGTCAAACCGGAAAAATATTTGTTGTATATTAGGCATACTGACGTTCCTGGCATGATCGGTAAGGTTGGGTCCTTGTTAGGAGACTACTTAATTAATATCGGTACGATGCAGGTTGGCCGGACCGAAGTCGGCGGGGAAGCGATAATGGTGCTGACGCTTGATAAAGTGTTGGTGCCTGAAGTTCTACGTAAGTTGACGTTAATCGACGGTTTGGAGGAAGCTTCGTTCCTCGAGGTCTCGAATGTGGATACGTTTGAACCTGGGCGGATGGAGCAGGAGAAGATAGAGAGTGTTTAATGATTGTAAAGCGGGCCGCACCTGTTGAGGATGCGGCCCGTTTTTCTTTGTAGAGTTTTAAACTTCTAATAATATTTCCTGTGTATGGATGGTCTTCGGACATTTTGGTGCCTTTGCAGGGGCGTTTTGTCCGAAGTTAGCCTGACTTCGGACGTTTCACCTCTTGTTTCAACTCGTTTTGTCCGAAGATAGCTCGACTTCGGACACTTCACCTCTTTTTTCAGCTCGTTTTGTCCAGATAGCTCGACTTCCGACACTTCACCTCTTTTTTCAGCTCGTTTTGTCCGAAGATAGCTCGACTTCCGACACTTCACCTATTTTTTCAGCTCGTTTTGTCCGAAGCTTGCTCGGCTTCGGACATTTTATCACTTTTCTCAACTTGTTTTGTCCGAAAGCCGGTTAATGAAGTTCCAGCCTCTTCAAATCCAACACAGAATCTAAAATATAGTCCGACTCATGCTTTTCAAACTCACTTCTTGCATCCTTTCCTGACAAGCCGGTTAGCACTGCAGCAAACTGTGCTCCCATCTGCCTTGCCGCCAGAAGGTCTGCGAGTGAATCTCCGACGATAAGCACTGATTCCCCATCTTGTATTGGAAGTTTCATATTTAAACAATCCGAAACAGTTGGTTCCTTTCGATGGAGTCCCATTATGTAAGTATATGGATGCGGTTTTGACAATGATGTCCCCTCTGGAAGCTGCTCTTCCGCCCGCAACACATCATCAGCCGTGACAATCCGCTGTTTATCAAAATATCGTAACCAATCCAAATGCTGAAACGGCTGCAACGTTTCCAGCTCCGGTCTGCCTGTGCCGATACCAATCTCTAATCCAGAGTCTTTCAAGAACTGAAAAAGCTCAGCAACATCCTCTTTTGGTGCTAGAGTCGTTTCATTTGCTAGAAAGCCCTGTTTTCCAGTCTGTACGGATGGTTTTCCAGTGGAAGCAAAGATATTTTCATCGCCCACGTACCACTCTTGAGAAGCATGCTCACAAATCGACCACAACTCACCTTTTTCAAAAACTACAGTCTCTACCCCAAGCTTCTCCTTGGCAAGCACATTCAAGTAGCTTAATAGCCCCTGCTTTGTCGCATCACTTTGCTCAAAATCTGCCACAAACAACTCAAAATCCAGCTTTACCGGATAATTGCTCAATACCCTGCCCATCTCCAATAATGTTTCACGATTGATTGGTGCCTGACACCATTTTCTAATATTTTCAAACTCCGTATCTTTGATTTGTGATAGGAGATGGATAAGTTGGTGAGCGAAAGTTAAATAGATCATATCCCAGTTGGCGTTTAGGCCGCGTGATTTTTGCAGTTTTAGTATCTTGTCGCTATCGAACACTAAGTCTCGTATTTCTTTAATTTCCTCATCACTGTAAGCTGTCTTAAATTTTTCAGGTGATAACGCCAGATAATTGCAGCTAATCAGCAATTCCCAAACTGTTAATGCGGAAGCATCAAAGTAGCGTTCCTCACTTAACAGTACCCCGTCAACATCAAATAATATTGTCTTAATCAGCTCTTCCACCCTCTTTTACAATCTACTTTTATACTGTATCGTAACACAGCGCCAAGTTCTATTAAAGAATATAAACACAAATATTTGTTTTGCGGATTATGCATGTTCACGCGAAATAACCCGTTTATATCGACCAACCCTGGATGAACTCGAGTTCACCTAACCGCAATTTTTAACCTTAATTGTGTTATGGAAGAACCACCGGTTAACTGTTAAGGAAATCATAGAACGCCTTTATTTGGACAACGGCACATTGACACCGATGCTTAAACGGATGGAGGCAACGGACTTATTAGTAAGGGTACGCGCCAGTGATAATGAGTGGAAGGTTTTTATTGCACTTACAGAAAAGGGGATTCCACTTAAGGAGAAAGCTCTGGCATTATCTAAAAAGTGTGTCCGTACTTTGGGCTGTCACATGGTGAGTACAAGGATTTGATTTTTAAAATGCATTAATTAATTGGCAATATGCAAAAAGTAACGTGATCATAAATGAGATGAATTCATTGGAGCATACGCTAGAGCACCAAACGATGCCAAAATGAAAGCTGCTTTCCCAAGCGGAAATAGGCCTTTTACAGCGTAGCATGGTTCAAAAGCCCTTATACTAACCGATGAAACCCAGAAAAAGCTTGTGCAAAATGCAATAAAACCCAACATGTTTATATCCAAGGTTGTATTTGGATTTATATTTGGAAGCGAAGCATATTGATAGTGAGCCAGCTAATCATGCCTCAATTGATTCTATTTTAACTGTTATGAAGAACCCTTAAAAAAACAAGCCATGCATACGGATAGCCTGTGCACGGCTTGGACTTGAAATAAAATATGCTAAAAATCAAATTTCTCAACGGTGTTTCTCATTTTATCTGCTTCTTCAGTCAACTGGACAGTAATATTCTCAATTTCAGACATAAGATTACATTGATGTGAAATGTAATCGGTAACACTTTCACTTGAAACGGCTGCTTCTTTGGCTACCTGAGAAACTATATTCACTTGTGATGTTGTGTCTTCAATTATGCTCATCTGATCATTTACATATGAAGAAATTTCATGAATTTTATCAATGATTGATAATGATACTTTTTCCATTTCAATAATATCATTACTCGCCTTTTTTCCATTTTGTGACTCATTTATGGTTTGCTTGCTTAAAGATGTCATCCTATTAGCTACTTCTTCTACTTCCATTTGGATATTTCGGATAAAGTCAGAAATTTCTTTAACAGATTCAGCACTTTCATCCGCTAAATTTCGAACCTCATTTGCTACTACTGCGAAACCTTTTCCATGCTCACCGGCACGAGCAGCCTCAATACTTGCATTTAAAGCTAATAGATTCGTTTGATCTGATATTTCTCCAACAATGGCAATTACACGGTTAATTTCTTCAGCATAATTTTTAAGCTTTATGACCGAATTAACGGATAATTGGCTTTCATGGGAAACTTTATTTAACCCTTCTACTATAGCTCCAACAGATCCAACTGTAGACTCTAAAGTGCTATGCATCGTATTTGTAAAAGCTCTCGTATCGTTAGCTTTTTCCTCAATTATTTCTGCAATTTCCTGCAGAGAGTTTAAAGTATTTACTGTAGTTTCAATTAGCATTTCAGTTTTTTGTGTCCCTCTATCTATTTCTTCGATATTATCAGATACATTCTTTAGGGAAGCGTTAGCTTCAATAGTTTTATGCGATACTAAATTAACTGTGTTTTTGGCAATATCAGAATTATTGTCTATTTCCTTCACTGTTTGTCGCAGATTTTGCAACATTTGATTAAAAGCGTTTGTTAATGAGCGCAGCTCGTCATTTGATTTCGGGACAGGAAGATCTACTTTAAGGTTACCGCTTGCCGCAAGCGTCACATGCTCCTCCATCCTTTTAAGTGGTCGAGTAATATACAAAGATGCTACATACCCTAGTACCCCACACCAAAATACACCCAGTAATAAAGTTAAAATAACTATGACATTGAATGATAGATTGGTAATTTTAGATATGTAATCCGAAAAAGCAAATATTACAAAAGCACTTATTGAATAAGTAATTAGAGCAACAGTGGTAACTCCCAATACCAATTTTTTTTGAATGCTAAAGGTGACTTTTTTTTGTTGTCCCATCAAATCTCCGCCTTTTCTCATACTCAATTTAGCTATCTCTTTAAATTCCCATTACTATGTTAGCATAAGAAACGAGTCAATAGTCCCTATTTTCTTTACAATTAATTGAAAATTATTGTATTTAAATTCAAGAATTTTGAGCAAAAAAACAGTGGTATTCCATGGTTGGAATCCACTGTTTAAAATCTTAGTATATTTCATTATTTCAAAACGGTAAATTAAGTCCATTAAACCAAAGTCTCCAGAAACTCATTAACTAGGAATAGGGAACAATCTCAACTGTAATCGTCAAAGAATCGAATACACTCAGTGCTGCCATACCCTGTGGCAGGAGCGAATGTCCGGCTAGAAAATAAGTTTTCATAGTAGTCACACTACCCTTTGATCAGCGACTCTTCAAACGGCCAGGAAGGCAGCATTTTACGCAACGGCTTATCCTCGCGATAGCCTAAAGCATATTCACCTTGCATAATCGTATGAATTTCTCTAGTTCCTTCATAGATTACCGGTGCTTTGGCGTTACGCAAATAACGCTCAACGGGGAACTCGTTGGAGAATCCGTAGGCCCCGTGGATTTGCACAGCATCATTGGCAGCTTCATAAGCGGCGTCACAGGAAACCCATTTCGCCAATGACGTTTCCTGCGTGTTACGTTTTCCGTTATTTTTCAACCAGCCTGCTTTATGAACTAGCAAACGAGAAATTTCAAGGTTGGCAGACATTTTCGCGATCATTTGCTGCACGAGCTGATGTCGCCCAATTTCCTTACCAAATGTTTTTCGCTCTTCGCAGTATTTAACGCTCGCTTCAAGCGAAGCCATAATTGTTCCACATGCACCTGCTGCGACCGTGAACCGGCCATTATCGAGGGCGGACATGGCAATTTTAAAGCCCTCTCCTTCATACCCTAATAAATTCTCAGCAGGAACTTTTACATTATCTAAAAATACTTCCCCCGTATTACCCGCACGAATCCCGAGCTTGCCCTTGATTGCTTTTGTTGACACGCCCGGAAAAGTTCGCTCCACAATAAAGCAAGAAATGCCGCGATGGTTAGAGGCTGGATCTGTTTTTGCAAAAATTAAGAAGTTGTCGGCAACATCACATAAAGAAATCCATGTCTTTGAGCCGTTCAACACATAATAGTCGCCAGCCTTTACTGCCGTTGTCTGCATCGCCGCCACATCAGAGCCGGCGTTCGGTTCCGTCAAGCCAAAGGCACCAACCTTTTCACCCTTCGCTTGCGGCACTAGGTACTTTTGTTTCTGTTCCTCTGTTCCCCACTGCAGCAGTGTCATGCTGTTTAGTCCGGTATGTACCGAAACGGCCGTACGGAAGGCCGTATCCCCGCGCTCTAATTCTTCGCAAACAATCGCCAGCGTATTATAATCCATACCGACGCCGCCGTATTCCTCAGGAATGCAAACTCCCATTAGCTGCAGTTCTGCCAACCGCTTCAAAATCCCCGTTTCAAAATGTCCTCTTTCATCCCATTCCTTAATATAAGGGTTAATCTCACGATCTACAAATGACCTGACAACCTTGCGTACGCTCTTCTGTTCCTCTGTAAATGAAAAATCCATCATTTCCCTTCCTCCCTATAAAACTTAATCTTAATCTCTCACTAATTGGTATTCTATCTGAAAATTCAAAAATCCTCCCAAAACTATTGAAAACTAAAAAAGCCAATGAAACCATTCAATGAGATAGACTCACTGAAAGTTTCACCGGCATATATTAGTACTTATTGCTTCATTAAAAGGACCAAACAAATTCAAAATTCACCACTAAAGAGATTAATCCAAACCTATTGAAATATATTTAACTTCTAAAAACTCTTCAATTCCAAAGTGCCCGCCTTCGCGGCCAATGCCGCTTTCCTTGTAACCGCCGAATGGAGCTTGGGCAACGGATGGCAGTGCATCATTCAGTCCGACAATCCCGTACTCCAACTGCTCAGTAATTCTGAACGAACGACTTAAATTTTGGGTATACACATAGGCCGCAAGCCCGTAGTTAGAGTTGTTGGCCCGTTCTATGACTTCCTCTTCGGTTTTAAATGTTGAAATAGGCGCCAGCGGGCCAAAGATTTCATCCTTCATGCATTCCATTCCATCATGAACATTTGTTAAAATGGTGGGTGCATAGTAATAGCCAGTTTCATCAGCGGGTTTGCTCCCGGTGTAAGCGACCTTTCCACCCTTGGAGAGCGCGTCCTTCATCAATTCTTCCACCTTAGAACGGGCACTTTCGTCAATTAATGGGCCGATATCGACGCCTTCATCAAGGCCATTTCCGACCTTTAACTTCTCCAATTCGACCTGAAACAATTTCGTAAATTCTTCCGCCACACTTTCCTGTACATATACCCGATTAGTACAGATACAGGTTTGTCCGGCATTACGGAATTTTGACTGTACAAGGCCAGCAGCAGCTTTTGCCAAATTAGCATCGTCCATCACGATAAATGGTGCATTGCCGCCTAGCTCAAGCGAAACCTTTTTTACGGTTTCTGCAGCTCCACGCATCAATATTTTGCCGACCTCCGTTGATCCGGTAAAGGTAATTTTTGTTACCCGGGGATCCTTCAGCCAAACATCACCGATTTCCGATGACCTTCCTGTTACAACATTAAGCACTCCGTTTGGAATACCTGCTTCATGAGCGAGTTCCGCCATTTTCAAGGCTGTCAGCGGTGTTTGGTTGGCCGGTTTTACGACTGCCGTACAGCCGGCAGCAAGCGCCGGGCCAACTTTCCTAGTAATCATTGCCGCCGGAAAGTTCCACGGTGTGATCGCGGCAATAACTCCAACCGGTTCCTTGCGTACTAAAATTCGTTTATTTGGGTGCGATGCCGGAATAGTTTCACCGTAAACTCGCTTTCCCTCTTCCGCAAACCAAGAGATAAAGCTATTGGCATATTGAACCTCTCCAAGGGCCTCTTTTAATGGCTTACCTTGTTCCAGCGTCATAATTCTGGCAATTTCATATTTGTTTTCATCAATTAACTGGTGCCACTTTATCAGCAGTTGATAACGTTCTTCAGCGGTTTTTTTCGACCAGGTTTTAAATGCTTTATGAGCGGCATCTACTGCTTGTTCGGCTTCAAAAGTACCACCTGTTGGCACCGCTCCTAAAACCTCTTTTGTTGCGGGGTTGATGATTTCAGTAAAAACTTCATAATCATTGCCAACCCATTTTCCATCAAGGTACATTGGATAAATTTGATATTTTTCTTTCACAGCGTCTAATTCAACCTCCCCTGCCGGAATGGCCGTATTGTAAAAACTTTTATAAGAAATAGGCTATAAAATACCTAGATAGAGGGCTTTATAAGCAAAAAAATTGCCACCCCCTGAAATCTAAGGATAATTGAGGTTACCACACACCCAACAACCTAGATTAAGGAAGTGACAAGTTGTACCCTCAAATTATAACCTATTTATTAACTTTTATTAAGTACCAAGAACAAATAATTCGAACATTACTTACCCTTCTTATTGGGAAGGGGATGTTTGAAAAGCCTGAGGAAAAACCTGTAAATAAACCTTATCGTAAACTCCAGGTGGATGATCTTCCGATCATCGAAACCATTCAGAAACTTGATTACCGAAGCCTCCTAACCGAATACCTGGAGAAGAACGGTAAACAACTAAAACCTGTTCAAAGGCGTTCGAATACAAAGGCATGTGTGCCCAAGTCAATGAAATGTCCGCAGTGTGGTGCTCCAGCGGATTATCTTTATGCCAATAATGGAGGCAAAGGACAGTTTCAATGTAAGGTGTGTGCCTGTCTTTTCAATGATAAAAATCGCTATTCGAAGGAGGCTATTTTGAAGTGTCCTCATTGTTCTAGGACCCTTGAGAAAGTCAAAGAGCGAAAAGACTTTGACGTGTACAAGTGTAAAAATAATGACTGTTCCTACTACCAGCAGAAACTGAATGGCATGTCTGCGAAAGAGAAGAAACAGTTTAAAAAGGATCCACAAGCCTTTAAATTAAGATATATCTTCCGGCAGTTCCACATTGATTTTCAGCCATTGTCAAAGGCTTCTCCTAAGAAACCAAAGGTTGACTTGGCCAGGCTTTATGTGTCGCCACATACATTGGGGCTTATTTTAACCTATCACGTTAACTATGGCCTTTCGGCCCGGAAGACAGCTGCACTCATGAAAGATATCCATGGTGTTTCTATATCGCATCAAAGCATTTTAAATTACGAGAACGCAGTTGCATTAATCCTTAAACCTTACGTAGACCACTATCCCTACGAGCTTTCTGATCAGTTCTGTGGGGACGAAACCTATATTAGGGTTCAAGGTCGTTGGCATTACTTGTTCTTCTTCTTTGATGCGGTAAAAAAGATCATTCTGTCTTATCCAGTGTCAGCAAATCGAGATACAGCGACAGCAATCCGTGCCATTGATGATGTCCTAATGAAATTTAAAGAGATTCCGGAAGATCTTACATTTGTGGTGGACGGCAATCCGATATATCTCTTAGCCCAACACTTTTACGCCCAGCATGATATTCACTTTGACATTACTCAGGTCATTGGGCTTACCAATGAAGATCCTGTATCAAAGGAGTATAGGCCTCTCAAACAAGTGATTGAAAGACTCAATCGCACATTTAAGGGCAATTATCGCTCAACACACGGGTTTGGGTCCGAACATGGGTCTGTTTCGTTTGTGACGCTTTTTGTGGCTTACTTTAACTTTTTACGGCCTCACTCAGCGTTAGAAGGTAATGTGCCAGTGGTTAATCCAGAGCTCTTACTGCGACCGAATATGCCTGCACGCTGGACTAAATTAATAGGTTTAGCTCAAGATTGGATCATTGAACAAACAGTCTAACTTTTTGTTTAGCAGAGCCCTTGAACCCACTAGCAACCGGCGAAGCGAACTCTTGACAAACCGAACTTGCCAATGGTTTAAAATGGAAATACCAAGGGCTATTTGGCATGCCTTCTTTTTGTCCCCGTCGCCCTTGATAAAGGAATCTCAAACCATTGGCGTGTTTGTCAAGAGCGGTTGCGGGGCCGACGCACCCAATATGTGGAAAGGAACCTAACCCCTTAAGGAGTTTTCATAGAACTTTTGACACTACCGGAATGGCAAAATCCTTCTGATATACGGCTTCTCTTTACTTCAGTGTCCCCATAAAAGCCTCTTGTAAAAGATATGATTCCTTGTCATATATCATAACATTAAATCTGGAATTAGATAAATGACTTGCCTGCACCAAAAAGGGTCCAAAAAATAATGCCTAGAAATGAAAATAGCAGTTCAATTCCTTGATTTGGAATTGAACTGCTATTTTGTACAATATTATCTAGCAAAAGTATGATTACCAATTGTTATCGTGACAGGGCGTGATTTAATCCAGTTGCTTTGCGCAGTTCTAGGATTGTAGAAGTATAAAGAACCGTTGCCCTGACCGCTGAACGCTAATGCTTCATTAACAGCACGCTTTGATTCTGCATCCGCTGCTTTATTAATTTCTCCATTTTGAACCGGAGTAAATGCATAATGACCGTATTCATATTGATAAACTACACCGCGTACAGTGTTTGGGAAATCTGCACTTTTCACACGGTTTAAAATCACTGTTGCCACCGCAACCTTTCCGGCATATGGCTCTCCAACGGCCTCAGCGCGAACAAGTCGTGCCATTAATTCTTTATCAGCTGCAGAAAGTGTTGAGTATGGCAAAATGATATTTTGGCCAGCGATAAGTGGCTTATTATTGTTTGCACTCATTAAATTCTTAACAGGGACACCGAAACCCTTTGCTATATTCCAGTATGTCTCACCCGATTGCACCTTATGTGTCGTTCCCGCAGTTGCGGCCTCTGTTTTTTCAGTTAACGTAAAAGCTGACATTGATAACATTAATCCCGCTGCAATCACTAGTTTTTTAAGTTTGTTCATTTTAAAACCTCCTAGTTTTCGTCGCTCGTTTTCTCTACAACTAAGGCTATCAGTTGTAACATACTTATTCATCGTCCAATAAATGGCAGTATCTATAAAGCTATTAAAGTGACTGATTTAAAGGCGTTTTTCTACCGATTGGAATTTTTATCCGCCATAAGATTTTTAATAAAATATGGTAGTACTGGTTGATTTAGGTGCGTTTGTTACAAACTTTATCAGCTTGTAATATTGGAATTTACATATTAATCCAGAAGTTTTCACCGAATTGACAACTATTTCCTCGGATTCGTAAAGAATCCCTCGAAAATCTTGGGTAAAATATAGAAGAAGAACGATTAAGGAGGATTTAGAATGCAAAATCAATTAGTAGATGTACTTAACAAACAAATTTCCAATTGGTCAGTCCTTTACATGAAGTTACATAATTATCATTGGTACGTAACTGGAGGACACTTCTTCACGTTACATACTAAATTTGAAGAGTTTTATAATGAGGCGGGTTTACACGTTGACGAATTAGCAGAACGCTTGCTAGCAGTTGGCGGCAAGCCTGTAGCCACTATGAAAGAGTGCCTTGAAATATCCTCTATCAAAGAGGCAAATGGAGCAGAATCTGCTGACGAAATGGTGCAGTCACTCACTAACGATTTCTCCATTCTCATCGGAGAATTAAAAGAAGGCATGAGCCTTGCAGAGGAAAATGATGATGAAACAACCGGAGATATGCTGCTGGCAATTCATTCAGAACTTGAAAAGCATGTTTGGATGCTGAAAGCGTTCCTTGGAAAATCTGTTCATTAATTAATTAAAGTCCAACCCAAAAAGTTGGACTTTTTTTGCTTAAAATTATTGCATAGTTAACTTTTACCATAGCCATTTGAATATAGTATTGTGTCGATTAAAACGATATCGCCCTCTGTTTGAACTGCTTCTTTAAGCATTCCCTCAAATTCTTGCAAATTCGCTGGCCGGATTCCTTTTACACCAAAACTATTTGCCAATTGGACAAAGTCCGGATTGGTAAAGGTAACACCATAATGCTCCCCAAATTGCTGCTCCATCTTTTCGACTTCCAGCTTCAGCATCGAGTCATTCAGCAAAATAATCACAATGGACAAACCTAACCGTCGGGCTGTTTCGAGCTCCGCAAAATTCATTAATGCTCCTCCATCTCCGGTAATACAAATTACTGTCTTCTCGGGAGCGGCTAATTTTGCTCCGATTGCCCCTGGAATCGAGAGGCCCATTGAGGCAAAGCCATTGGAGATAATTAACTGTTTTGCATGTTTAGGCTGAAAAGTGCGCGCTATTGAAACCTTATGGGAGCCAACATCGGAAATGACTATTGTCTTGTCGGTTAAGACCATTTCAACAACATGAAGGATATTTTCAATTGATAGTGAGGAGTCGTTCCCCACACCTTCCATTATGGAATAGGATGTTTGAATTCTGTTCTTTAAGTCACCAGAAGGTATCCAAGGTTTCGGAGACAGGTCATTACTATTAATAAGTTTAAGGGTCTCGTTCAAATTTCCAACCAATTCACCATGAACAGGATAATACTCATTAACCTCTGCAGCTTTCGTATCAATATGAAGAACTGGCACCTTTTTCTTATTCCAATGGTATGGCGGGCTTTCCACCAAATCAAATCCAATTGCAACCAATAGATCCGCCTCTTCCAATCCCTTTAATACATAATCTTTTTCACTAAAGCCCAATGTATAAAAATTTTGGAGATGATTTTTCGGTAAAATGCCTTTTGCCATAAAGCTGGTTGCAACAGGTGCCCCTAACTGCTCAATCAGCATATGAACTACCTGAATCGCCCCCTGCCGGATGACTCCGTTCCCAATAATCAAAAATGGCTGCCTGCTATTCTCTAGAAGTTCAAGGGCTTTGGTTAACGCTGTACTGCTTGGAACACTTTCAGGTACCCTGGTAACCGGTAATGGGGCAGTCGTTACAGTCTCCGCTGCGATATTCTTTGGTATTTCAATTAAAACAGCACCGGGCTTTTCTTCAGTGGCAAGTTTAAATGATTTCCGGATAATTTCTGGAATCGTATTGGCTGCCTTTACTTGGACTGACCACTTCGCAGCAGGTTCAAAAATCCTTTGAATATCAATATATTGGTGGGCATTTTGATGCTGTTCCTCCAAACCCGATTGACCCGTTAACGCGATAACCGGTGAATGATCTAAATTGGCACTTCCCACACCTGTTAACAGGTTAGTTGCTCCAGGACCAAGTGTCGCCAGACAAATCCCCGGTTTCCCTGATACCCGGCCATATACATCCGCGATAAACGCAGCGCCTTGTTCATGACGTACAGGAATGTATTTAATTTGTTCAGAGGTTGAAAGCGAATCAGCCACATCCACAACTTCAGAACCAATTATTCCAAAAATATACTCGACACCTTCATTTTCTAAGCATTTTATTAGTAAGTCAGAAGCTTTCATGGTTGACCTCCTATCTACTCCTATTATTTACCTAATTTATTATCGAGACACAGGGACTTTTAACATAAACCTAAAAAACAGCAAATATAATGGAATATCCGTGTTTATTGGAGGGGGATAAAATGGTTTATCAAGGATTGGGCGAACAAGAAGTTAACAACATGTTTATTGCCCCTGAAAGCTTTGCAGCACCTCCTGAATCATTATCAGAACAAATGTTTATTGAGCGATCATTAACCGAAAATAAATTTTGGCTGCGGATCATGAAAGAACATTCCTATTTTTTAGGTGAAGGTTTTAATCGGAAAGACAAACATTTAATCCAACAAACAGACCGATTCTATTACTACTTCGCGGAACAAGAAAAACGAGCGCATCAAACACCTAATAACGTAACCGCCGTTCGCAAGTTGAATGAAGATACTATTCAGCTTGTGCTAGGGTTACGAAATTTCAAACGAAATCTGCTTATTTTAATTATTAATTGCAAGGTAATGGGCTTTAACTTTCCGCTTTTGGTCGATCATATTGCTCGAGAAGCAGAATATTTTATGAGAACGTTAAAAAAATTAAACGATGGAATTCTCGACCCAATCCAAGATGCCATTATTAAGGAAAATGTGTTCTGGCTGAAGATTATGATGGAGCATTCACGCTTTATCGCTTCCTTGCTTGACCAGTCGGAGCGAAATTTAGTGATTACAGCAAGGAAATTTGGGGATGATTTTGAGGTTCTCCTCAATCAAGCGAGAGATGTTGAATCGATGCTGCTAAAGAAAAATCCTACTTACCCGATTATCGGGAAAATGAACAAAGACAGTGAAAACGCAACGCAAGAGCTGCGCGCCTTCAAACAGGCCGGGCTCGACTTTATTAAAACCTGCCAGATCAGAAATGTCATTGACCCATTATTAGCTGACCATGTCGTGAGAGAAGCAGACCACTTCCTACAAATTATTAAAGTTTTAGAAGGTCGATTAAAAGTAAAGCAGCAGGAACTTCATAGGTAAAAAAAGAAGAGACTATCGCCATGATAGTCTCTTACTTTTGTCTCCGTGCAAGAATAAACATGCTAAGTGTAATGATTGTAAACGCAACCAATGCCAGTAAAGGAATGGTGATAAAGCCAAGCCAGTTGATATAGTCCTTTGAGCACGGAACACCGTAGCTGCACATTTCGAATTCCTGTAATGCCGGTACCTTTTGCAGTAACGTATGATAACCCGATATCAGCAACCCGATGATCGATAATGGAAGTACATACTTAGAAATCCCACTGTCATTGCGATAAACAGCAATGCCTAGAATAACCGCCAACGGGTACATAAATATCCGTTGATACCAACAAAGCGTACATGGGATGAAATGCATGACTTCACTAAAATACAGGCTTCCTAGCGTGGCAATAATCGCCGCAATCCAGGAAAGAAGCAAGGATTTATTCATGTTATTTCCCCTTTGCAGCTTCTTGAACCATCGCTTTAAGATCATCCATTGATTGTCCAGTGAACATTTTGCCATTAACAAAAAGTGTCGGTGTTCCGGTTACACCTAATTTCGAAACAGTATCCATGTCCTTTTGCCAGGCTTCATGTGATTTCTTATCACGGAAGTTACTCACAACCTTGTCCACTTCCTCCGCACTGGCAACTTCCTTGAGAACATCCGTCAAAAATTGTTCAGTGTATAAATCAATTTTTTCATACTTGGTATCCTCCGGCTGCTTTTTATAAAGAAGCTCGTGGAATTCCCAAAACTTATCGTTCCCCAATTCTTGAAAAACAGACTCGCCAAATTTGGCTGAACGCTCCGAATCCACATTGATGAATGAATCATTCATAAAGTAAAACTTGGCCTTCCCTGTATCTACGAACTCTTCCAGAATAACCGGCACAGAGGATTCTGCAAAGTTTTTGCAGGCCGGGCACTTGTAATCACCAAATTCTACAATCGAGACTGGTGCGGACTCCTCGCCTAGGAATGGCTGGTTGCTGTAATCAATTTCCGATGTTTTTACAGCTTTCTCCTCTTTTTGTTTATCAGAATAACTGTTTAAAAAAATAAGACCCAAAACACCTACTGCAATTAATCCAACTACCCAAAAAACAAACTTAGAGGATGAACCATTATCTTTCTTTTTATTATTGGCCATGATCAAACTCCTTTAGCGAAAATTAACTATGTATACTTTAAATATACGTAATTGATTCAAGATTGCAAATAAAAGGTTTTGATTACACTCTGATCAACTTAGTAACCTAAAAACAATAAGTCACACCCTAGACTGGATGTGACTTATTGTTAGGTTTATAGATTATGAGCCTTTTGTTGGCTATTTTCGTAACTAATCTGTTTCTGTTTTCCAAACATGAATAGAAACAATAGACCTACCCCGGCAAAAATAGTATAAATAAAAATTAATTGTCCGTAGCTAATCATTTCTGAAATGAAGCCAAACAGCAAATAACCCAACGTCGAACCGATTTGTGTCGTATTCATGTAAAGCGTAGTTGCTGTACCCGGTGCCTCCGGAATAAAATCCTGAAAGTACGAAATGGCAATCCCAGCAGTAATCGAAACCTGTGCAGCACTTAAGAACTGCAGCGGATAGATCTGCCAAGGCTCGCTGACAAAACCGAATAATAGAAAATAGAGAAATGCAGTAAAAAATCCAATTTTTATTAAGATTGCGTTATCAATTTTCGTTGCCCAGACCCCAACAAGAACCATCAGCGGCACTTCAAAAACGGGTGCTACACTAAAGATGACCCCAACATTCATCTCGGTTCCATGCAAAACTTTGATGACAAACTGTGGCACGTTTAACATGTGAATCGAGGTAGCCGTTGAAAGTAAAAATGCCGCTGCAAGATAACCAAAAATATATGGCCTTTTTATATACTTGCCTACGGATGGAGCCTCTGTTTGAATAACACCTTTTTCACTGGAAACATCCTTTAGGAGAAAAATAATACCAATAAGTGCCAGAAAATAACCTGCGGCTACAAATAGGAATAATCCTTTAAAACCTCCAATTTGAAGAAGCCAAGCACCGAGCGCAGGACCCACTGTCCATGAGAGAGCAAAGAACATCCGAAAGACGTTCATGATAAAGGGCGTATCTTCTTTGGCCACATTAGCTTGTTTTAGCGCATCTCTAGCATACGCCCATAACTGCGGGACGGCAGCTGCTGTTACGCCTAATACAAAAAATCCTGTTAGCCCCAAACCTATATAACTTCTTAAAAAAGCATACAACCCATAACCTACAACCCCTGAAAGCGACGTTGCAATTAATAGCTTTTTTCTGCTCATGCTTGTATCTGACAATTTGGCAATATAGCTGCTGACCATGACCCCGCCGATAGCAGTTATTGTCATAAACAACCCAAACCCGATATTGCTCATTCCCACCTCATCAATGCCAAACAAAGAGGAAAACGGAAGGAAAAACGAGGCAGATAGCCCGAATATAAAGTTAATTAAAAATAAGGCCGGAAAAGAAGGGATATTCCAAACAAGTAGTACTTTTTCTTTCATTTATATACTGATCCCCCTTTCTTTTTTAGTGTCACGAATTAATTTTATGCCAAAAAATTCCCCTTACATGTGATGAATGTTTCCATGTAAGGGGATATTTTTATTAGTTGGCCAAGCCTTCTTTTTTCAAAACTTCCTCAAGTGACTGGATGACGGAATCCGCATCTTCGCCTTCTGCCTTAATTGTAATTTCCGCACCACTAGGAATTCCAAGGGACATGACACCCATGATAGATTTTAGGTTCACTTGCTTTTCCTTGTATGCCAATGATACCTCTGACTTGAATTTTGATGCTGTGCTAACCAATACTGTAGCCGGACGTGCGTGAATTCCAGCTGAATCGATAACTGTAAATGTTTTTTCTGCCATTTTTAAAGGACCTCCAAATGAGAATTTGTGAATTTATTGCTTTAATCCGCGAATCTGAGTGTTCAATCCGCGGATCTAAATGTTCTATCCGCGAATTTGAGTGGTCTATCCGCGATTCTTACGGGCCAATCAGCGAATCTAATTTTCCCTCTTGAAATACATTAAAGGTTCTCACCATTTTTTTCAATAATTTCTTTATACCAAAAATAACTCTTCTTTTTAACACGCCGCAAATCATGCTCGCCTTCTTCATGCTGGTTGACATAAACGAAGCCGTAGCGTTTTTGGAAGCCATTCAGCCAGCTTAATAGATCGGTAAATGACCAAGTACAATAGCCAAGCATCTCAACGCCATCAGTAATTGCTTCTTGAACGGCCTTTAAGTGCGATGCCAGATAGTCAATTCGGTACTCATCATTAACCACATCACCGTCTTCGAGCTTATCATACTCACCTAAGCCATTTTCACTGATAAGAATCGGCAATTTGTATCGGTTTGTGATGCGGCGCAGTCCAATGCGAAGGCCGGTCGGGTCAATATTCCAATCCCAGTTGGTGCGTTCAAGATTCTCGTTTTTAACCGTTTTAAACAATCCAGGAACGCCTGTATCTTGGGAAGTCCCTTTTTTACCTGTGGTGTTAAAGGTTCCTGCTCCAACTCCGCCTTCTAACGGATTCTTTTCATAGGTAGTGGTTTGGTAATAGTTCACACCCATAAAATCAGGCTGGCCAGCCTTTAGTAATTCCAGGTCGCCGCTTTCAAGCTTAGGAGCCAAGCCTTTGCTCTCTAAGTAATTCCACGCAGACTTCGGATATTCACCCCAGGCATACACATCCATCCACCAGTGGCTGTTAAATTCTTCGGCATTCTCGGCCGCCAAAATATCTTCTGGTTTGGAGCTTGCTGGGTAGGCAGGACCATAAGCAAAGCTCGGTCCAATTTTTCCATCAGGAACATATTTGCGGAATTCCTTGATGGCGCTGGCATTTGCCAGGTTAGCATGGTGATTCACTTGATAGAACAGCTTTTCATCCTTCACTCCTGGCGGATGCATCGCTGTCCGGTAGCCCAAACCTGTGAATACATTTTGCTCATTTAAGCTGACCCAGTACTTTACGCGGTCACCAAAGTTCTTATAAAGGGTCACAGCATAATTCGTAAAGTCTTCAACAATTTGGCGGGATTCCCAACCGCCGTATTCATCTTGAAGCGCTTGCGGTAAGTCCCAGTGATAGATTGTCAAAATAGGCTCAATTTTATACTTGATCAGTTCGTTGATCAGGTTATTATAAAATTCGATGCCTTTCTCATTAACTTCCCCTTTACCAGTTGGAAAAATTCGAGTCCAAGCCACTGAAAAGCGGTAGGCCTTCATGCCCATTTCCGCCATTAATCTTACATCCTCTTGATAGCGGTGATAATGGTCAACTGCGACGTCCCCAGTTGTCCCTTTAAAGGTTTTACCCGGGATTCTGACAAATTGATCCCAGTTGGACGGTCCTTTGCCATCTTCATTCCATGCACCTTCTACCTGATAGGCAGCTGATGCTGATCCCCATAGGAAGCCAGCGGGAAAAGGCTTAAGGTTCTCATGTATCATTACGATCTCTCCTTAAATATATGTAGCCATAACAATATAATAAGTTAGTTCCGGTAGAAAAATTCACCGGAACCTTTTGTAGTTTATACAAGTTGAATGTTTTCTGGAAGTTTAACGGTTGTTAAAATTTCAAGCTCTTTTACCCGGTCAACATTATAAGAAGAACCATTTAAAACGGATGTATCAAGATATCCAGGGTGAGCCATTACTTCCACTATTGTACCGTCGGGATAACGCTCCGCCAATTTTTCAAAATAATCAAACGTTGCTGTTTCTCCGTAAAAATCAATTGCCAATACATCGGAAAATGCAGGTACACCTTCAATTTGGACATCTCCGGAACAGCGTACAGGCAGGTTGTATTTTTTCGAAAGTCTTTGAACCACTGGCAGCAGAAGCGGGATACCATGTGCATGGTGGTGAGAATCTATGTGAGTAAGCGGGACACCAGAAGCAAGGAACTTTTCAATTTGAGCAGTCCATTCTTGCTCAACTTGCTCGACATTAAGATTAGGGTCATTAAATACGATGCTATTTTTCTTGAAATATCCTTCCGCATCAACAAGATCAGGTACGTTTGTAAGCGGCTTTCCGCAAGTTAATACAAGGTGAATACCGACTTGAAGTTCAGGATTTTCCTTTGCCAATTCGAAAGCATGCTCTGCACCAGGCATATTGGTCATTAAAGTGGCAGAATTTAAGATACCATATTTATGTGCATCGATAACACCAAAATTAATCGATCTTGAATACCCAAAGTCGTCGCTGTTTACAATTAATTTAATCATTTTAAAGCCCCCTATTTTCTTTGATTAGTGAAAGTGCGTGCTTTAGTACTTCTGCTCCATTGCAGGTTCCGTAATGAACTGTATTAATCATGTCAATCGGAACATTTAGTTCCTTGGCAAACTCTTTAAACTTGGGAACACGATAGCGGATTTGCGGCGCAACTAAAAGAACATCTGCTTCCTTTATTGCTTTTTCCACCGCACCTTCGCCAACTGCGGAAATTTTCGCATCAATTCCCTGTTCTTGTGCACTATTGATCATTTTGGTAACCAGCAGACTCGAAGACATCCCGGCACCACAACATAATAAGATATTCATATCTGCACCTCCGAAAATAGGACCTGAAAGTTCAGGTCCCATCGGTTTAGTTTTTAAAGAATTGCGGTAAGTAATCTTTATGGGCTTCCATCATTTCGTCCACGATTTGCTTGGCAACTTTGTCGCTTGCAACTAACGGGTTAATGGTAAGGGCAAGAACTGCCTTATCATAGTTGCCTTCAACCGCTGCTTCCGCCGCAATACGTTCGAACGATTTAATTTGCTGAACAAGGCCGCGAGCTGCAACTGGAATATCACCCATTGTAATTGGCTTAGGACCGTCTTTTGTAATAATACAGCTTACTTCTACAGCTGAATCATTTGGAATGCTGGCAATAGCACCATTATTCATTGTGTTAACCGGTTGAATGTCACGTTTGTCATTATACATCGAAGAAATCAGACGAACTGCTGCATCAGAATAATAAGCTCCACCGCGCTTTTCTAATTGTGGCGGCTTAATGTTCAGGTTTGGATCTTTGTATAATTCAAACAAATCATCCTCAAGACGCTTAACCACTTCAGCACGAGTGCCTTCTTTTTCAGCGGCTTCGATTGTTTTCTTAACCATTTCTGGCATTTTGTAATAATAGTTGTGATAAGGGCAAGTTAAGGCACCCAGCGCTCTGATGAATTCTGGCTCCCATCCCTGACCTTCAATATTTTTAACAAAGCTGGTGTTTTCCGGGTTCGTCAACATATCAATTACTTGGTCTTTCACACTGACACCATCAACATAAATATCAAGACCGTAAACCATATGGTTCAATCCAGCAAAATCGATGCGTACTCTAGAGTGCTCTACATCCAACAATTTGGCAATTCCCATTTCCATGCCGATTGGAACGTTACAAAGACCGACAACCTTACGGAAGTTGCTATGGCGAAGCAC
This sequence comes from Neobacillus sp. B24, assembly GCF_055381825.1. Classification (NCBI taxonomy): domain Bacteria; kingdom Bacillati; phylum Bacillota; class Bacilli; order Caryophanales; family Bacillaceae; genus Neobacillus; species Neobacillus sp. B24. Next base: position 4,493,565 of record NZ_AP035777.1, read on the forward strand.
TGCTTCTGTCACCATTCCAGCTGGGTTTGCAAAGTTTACAAGCCATGCATCCGGACAAAGTTCTTCCATATCTTTAACGATGTCAAGGATAACAGGAATCGTACGAAGACCTTTAAATAATCCGCCAGGACCGTTGGTTTCCTGACCTAATACACCATATTTAAGCGGGATCCGCTCATCTTTTGCACGAGCTTCCAAAAGTCCGACACGTAATTGAGTAGTTACGAAATCGGCATCTTTTAAAGCTGCGCGGCGATCTAAAGTTAAATGAACTTCAACTGGAAGACCGGCTTTTTCAAACATCCGCTTAGCCAAATTTCCTACGATTTCAAGCTTTTCACGGCCTTCTTCAACATCGACAAGCCATAGTTCACGTAATGGCAGTTCATCATATCGTTTAATAAAACCTTCTACTAATTCTGGAGTATAGCTGGAACCCCCACCAATTGTGGCAATTTTAATTGTTTTTTTAGTCATTTTTATTCCTCCAACCTTTTACTAGTTATTCATTTCTTGACGGATTTCAACTAATTCTCTTGCCAAATCCTTCAATGTCATCGCAGTCATTAAATGGTCTTGGGCATGAACCAGAATGATTGGAATGTCGAAGCTTTCTCCGCCTGCTTCGGCTTGAATTAATTGTGTTTGAAAATGATGAGCTTCGTTCAATTCTTTTTCAGACTCGTTTAACTTTTCATTTGCTTCATCAAAGTTTTTATCCTTTGCAGCATAAATGGCTTCCATTGCCAGGCTTCTGGCATTGCCACTGTGTAAAATCAATTGGAAACTTAAACCATATAGTTCTTCTTTTGTCATTATGCTCACACCTTTTTAGAAGTTTCAAAGAATAAGAGCCTGCCGTTTGGCAAGCCCTCATTCAATTTTCAAGACAAAATCATTATGCTGCGTTATTATTTGCTTCGTTTTCTTGCTTAACTAGTGTTTTGTCATAAGCTTTCATGAATGGGAAGTAAATTGCGAATGCGATCGCGAAGTTTACAAGCTGCATTACTAGAGCTGAAACCTTACCAGTTGCTAAGAAACCGCCTAGGAAGATAGGAGTTGTCCACGGCGGAACTGCTCCATTTGGTTTCGCTACACCAAAGAACTCCATACCCACATAAGTGGAAATTACAATTGCAAGTGGTGTTAGTACAAACGGAACCATCATAACTGGGTTCATTACTACTGGCATACCGAATGTGATTGGTTCGTTGATGTTGAAGATACCAGGTCCAATTGACAGACGTCCTAATTGCTTTAATTGCTGACTCTTTGCAAAGAATACCATTCCGACTACAAGTGCTAAAGTTGCACCAGAACCACCTACGTGAACAAAGATTTCCAAGAATTGTCCAGTAAAGATGTGAGGAACTTCTTGACCTGCTTGCATTGCAGCAGCATTTTCAGCAGCAGCTGAAAGCCAGATTGGGCTCATTACCCCACCGACAATACTTGCACCATGAAGACCAGTTGTCCATAACAATTCAATTAAGAATACAACGACTAGAGTTCCAAGTAATGTTCCACTTAAATTGCTTAATGGCTGTTGCAGTAAATCTTTGACGACATTGTGAATACTTTGGAAATCAGTTTGTTCGATTCCGATACGTAACAACCAGAAAATGATGATGACTGCAAAACCTGGGATTAATGCTACGAATGATTTTGATACACTTGGCGGAACACCATCAGGCATTTTGATAATGATATCCCTTTGAATGATAAATCGATAGATTTCAGTTGATAATAGACCAACAATGATTGCAACGAACAATCCGCCTGACCCTGTTAAAGCGGTTGGGATAACACCAGTTACATCTACAGTGCTCTTATCAGCAAGAGTGAAAACAGTTTGGAAAGGTGTTACCATCAAGAATGTTACAAGAGATACTGCACCGGCAGTAAGCCCGTCCACTTTGTAACTTTCAGCAAGCCGATAGGCTATACCAAAGGCTGCAACAAGTGCCATTGTATTAAAGGTTGCATCATAAGGGTAATTCAAGATATTCTGCCAGAATGGGCTTGTAATCATGTATTGACGCTCTGCGTCACCGAACCATGGAAGCCATCTGATAACCAAGAAAATTGAACCGATAATTAATAGTGGCATTGTAAGGATAAGACCGTCACGCAACGCTTGCAAGTGTCTTTGACCAGCAACTTTAGCTGCGACAGGCATAACCTTGTTTTCTAGGAAATTATTAACTTTGCTCATTTATTTCACTCCCTTATTTTTTCACTAGATTTTGTGCAAATTTCACTACTTCTGGGCCATTACACATTCCATAATGAACTGGATTGATGGCATCAACCGGGATTCCTTTTTCTGCTCCGAGTTTCTTCATATTAGGAAGCATGTAACGAACTTGTGGTCCTAGAAGAAGTACATCTGCGTTTCCAATGTGATTGGTAATTTCACTTGCGCCTACTGCCCAGATTTTTGCTTCGATTCCTTGATCCTTTGCATACGCTTCCATCTTTGTTACTAAAAGGCTGGTTGACATTCCTGCTGCACAACATAATAAGATATTCATTGTTAGTAATACCCCCTAAAAGTATTTTGAAAATATATTCAAGAGAGACAATCATGGGTAATAATAATTTTAATAATAGCTGATTCGTCTTGCTCTTAAGTTGCTTCCCTCTTGATGTCTTTATAATAAATTAAAAGCGTTTTCATTTGAACACAACCTTTTTCCGTTACGCAACGGAAATGGTTAAAAAGAATTGTCTGATAATAGGAAACGGTTTCGAAAAAAGTATCTATTTATCAAAAAAACAGGAAGGATGAGCACGGCAGCTCATCCTTCCTGTTTTGAATCATATAATTCCTTTGCCAGTTTGAATACTTCCTTTCCATTAACCGTTCCATAATGGACCGTATTGATGACCGCTACCGGGATGCCTCTTTCCTTTCCCTCACGTTGAAAATCCGAAAGCAAATAGCGGACCTGTGGTCCCAATAACAAAACATCTGCCTGATCAATATGTCTTGTTACTGTATCAATCGCAACCGCCCAAATATTACTGTCAATTCCCTGCTCCAGTGCACACTTTTTCATTTTTGAAACCAATAGACTTGAGGACATTCCGACCGAACAACATAATAATATATTCATGTTTCCCCCCTGGTTCAGCAATCAAGCTTTTTGAAAAATCGCTTCAAGTTCTTTGAAGGTTTTACATTTAATCAACTGCTGAACCACTTGGCTATCATCAATTATTTGTACTAACATATCATACATGCTTTGCAGGTCTGTTGTGCTATTTTTTTCAACGTTTAACAGGCAGATTAATTGCACCCGTTTCCCGCCCCAATCAATTGGCTTTTGCAGCGTACAAATCGTCCAAAAGGTCGAATCTGTTTTGGGTGTTATGGGATGTGGGATCGCCACAAAATTTCCATAGCTCGTTGGCGACAGTGCTTCCCGCTCCAAGACACTATCAAGATAATGGTCATCTACAAGGCCGATTGATTTCAGTTTATCCCCCAAAAATTTGAGAACTTCCTCTTTAGTGTCAAAATTCAGTTGCAGAAAAACTAACTCTTCTTTGAGATATTTTAGTTTTTGATTAGGAAGTTCCATAATGACGGTTTCAATTTTCTCCAAGTCATTTCCCCCAAGGATGGTATTGACTTGAATCACCGGTATTGGCAATTGCTTTGGGATCGGAATGGTACTAATCAGAAAGTCCAATGAATGAACGGGTATCCGCCCAAGCTTATAAAAATCAGTTGTGCCGACAATTTCAATTTTTGATCCAAACTTGGCTTGGATTTTTGAGGCGAGCAGGCGGGCACTGCCCACACCTGATGCACACACAATCATGCATTTTTTCGGGCGATTGTCGATTTTTTGATTTTCCATGGCGGCACCTAAATGCAAAGCCAAATAGCCCATCTCATTTTCATTAATTTCGATATTTAATTTTCGTTTTAAGACCATTCCGGCAATGACAGCAGCTTGAAAAGCCGCTGGGTATTTTGATTTAATATCATCAAGCAGAGGATTTGGCAGATTAATCCCATAATGAAAGCGATGAATTGCCGGACGCAGGTGCAGGCTCAAGGCAACGAACAATTCTTGGTCGTCTTTAATATGTAAACAGAGCTCTTCATCAACCGTATCAATAATTTCCGTTACGATATCGTAAATCTGCTGATCGATAATACTCTGAATTTCAGTCTCGTCCAAATGAAGTTCCGTTACCATTTTCGTGCCAAGTAAATGAATCGTGACATAAGCGATTTCCGTTTCTGGAAAAGACACGCCCAATTCACGTTCAAGCTTGAGGACAATTTCCTCAGCCACTTTATATTGTTTTTGTTTCTTCAATTCGGCCAATTCATTCGTAACCATCGACACATATTTTTCATTCTTAATCCGATTAAATGCAATAGCAATATGAATGACAAGATTATTTAATCCGATATCCGACAAGGCAATATTATGTAAAATAATACGATCTAACACAATTTCTCTAATGGTGTTCAGGTCTTCCTTCAGGAAAACATTTTTATGATCGAGCTCCATATCATTTTCGATATTTTCAAAAATTTGATCGGCAATACATAACCGAAGCTTGAATTCTTCCCCATTCACCTTTAACCCGAAGTTCGGTTTGCTTTCAAGTGTAATTCCGTAGCGGCGGAAGACGTCCTTTACATCTTTTAAATCATTCTGCAAGGTCGATTTGCTGATAAATAATTCATCGGCAATCGTCTCCAGTTTTATATATTCTTCTGTCAGCAACAGACGCTTGATAACGTACCGAACCCGATCCTCTGGCAATGTAGGAATCTCACCATTTTTCTCAAGCTTGTTATCTGCCGCCTCTTGCAGTAATTGACGGAACAAATGGTCATCATGTACGAGCAGCTGATAGCCTGTCCCGCGAATAGACTTAACTTCCGCGCCAAAGTCTTTCACAATCGACTCAAGCTCCCTTACATCATTACGAATGGTTCTTGAAGTAACATCAAGCACCTTCGCCAAATATTCACTTGTAACTGGAGTATCCGCTTTCATTAATTCACGTATTATAACCGTCATCCGAGTATTTAACATTATAATCCCCGTTTCTGAATATCAAATGCCAATGTTTCTATATATAATCTTATCATACCATTTTCCTATTTATAAGGGGAACCTATGCAAGTCGTTTTAATATGGTTAAAAATGAATTTTGGGTTATGATAAGCATGTGAATGGATATTTTTTTACGAGGAGTTAGAAAAATGACAAACAACGAAAAGTACATTGGTTATATTGGAAGCTATACCAAAGGAGAAAGTAAAGGCATCTACTCTTTTACCTTAAATACGAAGGAAAGAAAAATAGAGGACGTGCGTGTTGCCGCTGAGCTGAGTAATCCTACATACTTAACGATCTCGAAGGATAATCGCTATTTATATGCTGTCGCAAAAGATGGTGACAACGGTGGAATTGCGGCTTTTTCTGTAAGCGATAACGGAGAATTGACGGCTCTTAATCTTGAAGTCAGTGAAGGTGCTCCGCCTTGTCATGTAAGTGTTGATAGTGAGAGCAAGTTTGTGTTCGGGGCTAACTATCATAAAGGCTCTGTTGAGTCACACTTGATTAACCAAGAGAACGGTTCGATATCACCTGCGATTTCAGTTATCAAGCATGAAGGCCGAGGCCCGGACCCACGTCAGGAGAAGGCACACACTCATTATGCTGGATTCACTCCAGATGAAAAGTATGTTGCAGTTGTGGAATTAGGAACAGATGCATTGATTACATATAGCGTGGCGGAAAGTGGTACTTTAACAAAGGTTAAACTGCTGCCTTTGAAAGCTGGAAGCGGTCCGCGCCACATTACCTTCCATCCAAATGGCAAATGGGCTTACTTAATGACAGAATTTAGCTCCGAAGTCATTGCGTTAAATTATGATGGTGAAACCGGGCATTTTTCCGAAAAGCAGTATATCTCGACCTTGCCTGAAGGCTTTAGTGAAAATAACCAGGGCAGTGCAATTCATATTTCCTCAGATGGCCGGTTTGTATATGCGGGAAATCGCGGGCATAACAGTATTGCGGTGTTTAGTGTGAATGGGGAAACCGGTGAATTAACGTTTGTTGAGCACGTTTCCACTGAGGGCGACTGGCCGCGTGATTTTGCTTTGGATCCTTCTGAAAAGTTTATTGTGGCTTCTAATCAGGAGTCGGGGAATTTGGCGTTGTTTGAGCGGGATGAGGAGTCAGGAAGATTGACGTTGCTGCAGTCGGGGGTTAAGGCTCCTGAGGCAGTTTGTGTGAAGTTTTTGAATGTGTAAGGGTAAAGACAGGGTAGGCTTTGGGGCTTATTCTGTTTTTGTTTTTTGGACTATTTGAGTAATCTTTTTAATTAGTTTATAATGTTCTTTAATAAGAACATATAAATCAAGCGGTCCAGTCCGTTTGTAAGGAGTCATGATGAATGATTTACAAAGAACATCTAGTCGGATTACTCGCCGCACATTTCTAAAACATTCTAGTAAGATTTTAGCTGGCCTAATCACCACGAGCTTGGCAGGAGGAGTCTATTCATATAAATGGGAACGATTTCGTTATGAAATAAAGGAGATTGATTTAAAGGTAAAATACCTACCGGCTGCCTTTGAAGGCTGGAGAATCGTTCAATTTAGTGATATCCATATGGGGTTCTTTTATGGGGAGGAAGATTTTAAACCAGTTGTAAAAATGATTAATCGATTAAAACCGGATATTATCTTTTTCACTGGTGATCTTATAGAAGCGGGAAATCGGCAGCCTGAACGTTATATACCACTATTGCAAGAGTTAGAGACTCCCCGCGGTGGGAAATGGGCGGTTATCGGGAATCATGATATGTCTATTAAAGATAAAGTAACCTGGGTGTTGCAAAACTCTGGTTTTACAGTTTTAGATAATATTCATGCTAAGATTGAGACTGGCCAACAACACCTGTATATTGCTGGCATCGATGACGTAATGTATGGATTCCCTAATATTGAACAAGCAGTCGAAGGGATTCCGATTGATACATGTGTTTTATTGCTTGCCCATGAGCCTGACATTGCCGATGAATGCAGCCGTTACCCCATTAGTGCCCAGTTTTCAGGCCACTCACATGGGGGACAAGTGCGTTTGCCATTCTTGGGTTCCCTTATAAAACAAAGGCTGGCCAGTACATATGATCATGGACTCTATCAAGTTGGAGAAAGTAAAATGCCTTTATATGTGAACCGAGGCATAGGGACAACCAACCTTCCAGTTCGGTTGTTTTGTAGACCGGAGATTACGGTGTTCCGTTTAACTAAAAATCTATAAATAAAAAGAGGGAAATGGTGAACTGCACCCCAAATTTTAGACACAGTCTAAAGTTTGGAGGTGTTTTTCTTTTGGTTAAATATTCATCTGAATTTAAAATTCAGGCTGTAAAAACCTATTTAAATGGAATGGAAGGAGGAGATGCAATTGCCGAAAGGCTCGGCATCAGTCGTGGTCTGTTCTGGAATTGGGTTAATCCATACAGGAATCATGGGGAGAATGCTTTTAATAAGGGGTACACAAATCACCCTTTACAGTATAAACTAGACGTACTAAATTTTATGCTAGACAATGGGACGTCAATAAATGAGACCGCTGCTATTTTCAATATACCTTCTCCCTCTACGATCCTCCAATGGAGCCGTGACTTTGAAGAAGGTGGAATTGACGCCCTAAAACCAAAGAAAAAGGGGCGTCCATCCATGAAAAAGGAATCTAAAAAGAATCAGCCGGTAGAAGGATCGGAAGAAGCGTTACGGGCAGAGATTGAGCGTTTACGGATGGAGAATGCTTATTTAAAAAAGTTGAATGCCTTAGTTCAAGAAAAGGAAAAGTTACAGAACAAGACAAAGCGCAAGTAATATTTGAATTAAGGCATGAATTTAAAGTCATCGATCTGGTGAAGGTGGCTGGTATTGCGCGCAGTACCTATTATTACTGGATTAACCAACTAAATCGCCCAGATAAGTATGCGGAAGTAAAAGAATTGATTAAGCAAATTTTTGAAGAACATCAAGGAAGATATGGATATCGTCGCATTACAATGGAATTACATAATCGAGGATTAAAGATAAATCATAAAACAGTTCAACGCTTGATGAAGAAAATGGGGTTAAAAAGTTTGGTACGTATGAAAAAGTATCGCTCATATCGAGGACAAGTAGGTAAAGTTGCACCAAATATATTAGAACGTAATTTTACAGCTTCTAAACCAAACGAGAAATGGGTCACGGACGTCACTGAGTTTCATTTACATGGAGAGAAACTATATTTATCCCCAATTCTTGATTTATATAACGGAGAAATTATAGCCTACAACATAGAAAGCCGCCCTGTTTATCCACTTGTTTCTAAGATGTTGGACAAGGCTTTTGAACGCTTAAGCAAAGGGGACACCCCCCTACTACATTCTGATCAAGGCTGGCATTATCAGATGAAGCAGTATCAAATTGCATTAAAGGAACATGGAATCATTCAAAGTATGTCCCGAAAGGGGAACTGCCTGGATAACGCAGTCATGGAGAATTTCTTTGGCTTATTAAAGTCTGAATGCACTATATATAAAAGAATTTGAGAGTATGGAGCATTTTAAACAAGAATTAAACAATTATATTTATTACTATAATCACAAGCGGATTAAGGCAAAATTAAAAGGCATGAGCCCGGTTCAGTACCGTACTCATGCCCAAGCAGCCTAATGAAATAACGTGTCTAACTTTATGGGGTCACTTCAATGGTTCCCCTCTTTTTGCTATTTATGGGACATCAAGGTGTTAAAGATTCCAGTAATTCTCTTCCTATATAAGGACAGCAGCATTCTAAAAAAGGTGGAGCCTTTGGGATTAGAATCAAGCTGAGAGGAAAGTTCATACACTGATGGCCAAAGCCAGTTACTTATCTCTACGAAACTATGTTTAATGGAATCATAGCTAAAGAATTGATATTCAATAAAATCATAATACCGCTTCAATCCTTTCGTTTCCCGGTATTCCCAATAGGTCTTTTTCTTTCTTAAAGGAAATGACTTAATTTGCTCCAGATGAGGAAATTGTTGATATACAATGGATAATGTTCGATGCATTCTTTTAAAGGTTTGGTGAGAAGCAGCCAATTGAAAAATTTGTTCAAAATCCAATTCCCCACCATTCTTTTCAATCACTTGAATGATATCTAAAAAATATTTCATCGAATCCAAATTGTGCCTCCAACCATGAAGGCAAATCATGTAAAAAGTATGGTTGATAGATAGCTCATATACATGTTTGAATTGACCTATCGGTTTCGCCTGCAACCATAAATCGTTAATTTCAAAGTTTGAAGTGTTGTTTTTAACAAGGCTCCAGTGCAATTCCACTACTAACGGAACCTCTGAAAAAGGGAGTGGCTTGCTAAAGCTGTAGTGAAAATGGCCTGGTATCTGCTCTTCTTCAACGGTAAAGCCTAAAGATTGGATCAAATTAATAGCCTTATCAAGGTCATGATACTTAAGCAGTAAATCAATGTCAGAGGTTGCCCTGGCGCCAATATGGCCAAAGAATTTTTCTGCAAAATAAACACCTTTAAGCGGAATAACATCCATCCCATTATCCTCAAATACTCTTAAAATATGTTCGGTTTGATTTTTAATAAATAGATTTTGAAATAGGTCCTTATCATATTGTTCCTTTAATTTATTTTGAAAAAAAGAAGGCGCCTCCTCAAGCCTTCCTCTCTGCTTTAGTAAATAGTAAATCTGTGAAAAGACCCAGTCCTGCTCAATGACTTGTAGGGCATTTATATAAAAATCTTCATTACGAGGCAAAGGTAATTTTGAATCATAAAGGATTTTAACAGCACTTTCACCCATGAACTACCCTCGCTTTCTATTTTGAAACCAATGATAAACGATTTGCCTGTTTTGAATTAAAGGTTGTTTCATTAAGTTTTTGATATAAGCCCCTTTGTTTCATTAACTCATTATGGGTACCCTGTTGAACAATTTCCCCTTTATCCAAAACCAAAATTAAATCGGCATTTTGGATGGTGGATAATCTGTGGGCAATGATGATTGTTGTCCTTCCCTTCATTAGTTCATCCAATGCCTCTTTCACATGAAATTCCGTTTCTCCATCCAATGCCGAGGTTGCTTCGTCTAAGAGAAGGAATGGAGCATCCTTTAAGATTGCCCGGGCTATCGCCACTCTTTGTTTCTGTCCACCGGATAACTTAATCCCATTCTCACCGATTTCTGTGTCATACCCTTTTGGAAGAGATAGGATAAAGTCATGAATTTCCGCCCTTATGGACGCCTCCACCATTTCCTTCTCAGTAATGTTTGGCCTAGCAATCATAAGATTCTCCCTGACAGTTCCTGAAAAGAGAAAGGATTCCTGCGGTACTAGGGCAATTGAGCTTCTTAATTCAGATACTGTGAATTTAGAAAGGGGTTTACCTGCAATTCGTATATCCCCTATTTGTGGCTTGTAAAATCCTTGTAAAAGATTGAATAATGTACTCTTTCCGGCACCGCTAGGACCCACCAAGGCTATAACTTTCCCTTCAGGAATTTCTAAATTGAAATCTTCAAATACATGATGATCTTTCACATAACTAAAGGTAACATTATCAAACACGATGGATCCTGTTACTTTTTGGGATGGGACAAAGGAGGGAAGCTCCACCAAGTCAGCCGGTTTGTCCAGAACATCAAGCACCCTTTCAAGTGCCGCAACTGACCGTTGGAACCCCGCCCAAACATTGGCCATTCCCGTAATAGGGTAGAACAAGTGAGTGACCAAATTAAGAAATGTGAGTAAGGCTCCCACCGTCAGTTCTCCCTTCGAAACAAACAACGCTCCAATGGACAAATTAATTATAAAAGTGATGTACCCTATAATTTGTTCACCTGTAGAATACCAATTTTGCAACTTGGCGTTCTCCAATTCCAATTGAAGTAATTCCTGATTTTGCTTTTCAAATTTTTCATATTGAAATTTTTCTAATGTAAAAGAGCGGATGATGGTAAAACCATGAAAAGTCTCATTTAAGAGACTATTAATATTTCCAATTAAACGGTGAATTAATCTACCATTTTTCCTGAGCAACAGTCCAAATAAAATGCCAGAAATGGCTGCTATTGGCGCAACGATTAAACTAACCAAGCATAGTGTGAAATTAATGTTTGCCAAATAAATAAACACAACAGTATAAATAATCGGCAGTCTTATGAGGCTTATTAGACTGCTGCCAATTACTCCGTCGACTCCATGGATATCATTGGAAAAGTGGGACATTAATTCACCGGATTGATAATTAGAAACATCCCCAGTAGGCAATCTTAAGATATGGTGAAAAAAATAATTTTTAAGGTCCATTTTCACAGCATTTGTCGCAATCAAATTAAAATATGTATAGGAAACTTTTGAAACAATGCTCACCAGAATCAAACTAATTCCATAAGGAACTAATGAGAGAATTTGTTTATACCCTCCATGCAGTGCCGCATCTGTTATCTGACCATAAAACTTCGCAAATGCGATGGTTAAATAGATATCCACCCCTAATAAAAGGAGGATCATTGCATAGGCTTTCCATCTCTTGATGACAAAAGGAAAAACAAACGAAAGAACCCTGCGCATATCCTTCATGGAAAAATACTGCTTTAGTAGTGAATCTATTTGTTTCTTCATGGTTAGGACACTCCACTTTAGATTAATATTGCAAATGGGCCTTTCTATTTAAATGTTTCCTGAGCAGACCTGTTAGTGCTGGAAAAGCAAGAATCATATTTCCCCATATACGGGCGATCAACTGATCCTGTGTTATTCGTTTCCGTTGCTTCTGCACATACACCAACTTTCCAATCATACGCTCCACCTCAATCGGCTGATCAAAACCAAGGTTTGTATCCCCTTTTAAAAGCAATTTAGATTGGTGAGTCCTGACAAACCGATGGGCAATTAATTGTCCAGTTGGAGAGACGTACAGAATAATATCACCTTTTTTTATCGTTAAAGGGTCACAATGGATAAAACGACATAAGTTCCCTTGCCGGATAAATGGAAACATACTATTCCCAGACGCAGGCAGATCTAACCAGCCATACTTCTCAATAACTGATTTAAAAAAATGAAATGATTGATCATCAATCAGCATGTTGGATCAACCCACATTGAAGGAGGTGCTCAAGAAATCCTTCAATATCATGTTTCACCTGCTGCTTACCTTCAGCGGTCGGAAACTGTTCAAATATCGATTTTGCAAGGGATTCTGCTGTTTGGGACTCATTTAGAAGTGACCAGCAAAAACCGCCAATATCATTTAATTTCGTTATGGTGTACTGATTAGTATTTAATATAATCCATTCTCCATCAAGCACTGTAGCATCACAATTAGCCGTTTGAATATATTGAGTCGTCATGATATTAACTCCCAAAATGTATTATTTTTTTGAAAATGAAGTTCATATACAGGAACCTGCTGCACCAACATGGCAATCAGCTTAACAATTATTTTTGCTTCCTCCTGACTATGCGGCCAAAAAAACACTTTATCCATTAAATGAAGTAAGGCATCAGATTTTCCTATTCTAAACCGACTGTTTACAAGTGCCTGGTACAGAATTTGGATACTTGCCAATTCGATATTCTCTTTAAATGTATCCGCTTTTAGTTCACTTCTGAAAGGGGAATTAAACACTTTTATCCCATTTGGGGTAATCTTTATGAGACTCGCTTCATCCGAAAGAAGCTGCCGAGGGTATGAAAGTTTTGCAGCTGTTGATTTACCCGCTCCAGAATGACCTGCAAAAATATGAGCTTTTCCATCTTCAATCGCACAGGAGGAATGGATTAATAAACCCCATTGATGGTAAGCAATGAAAGAACTGTACAAATTGGTTAATGCGTGTTTTAAGGCCAATTCATCATAGACTGATATTGTTGCAAACTTATATTCCTTGTCTACCTCTATAAGATAATCTGCCCTACGATAAATTATCCTTTCTGTGTTTTTGGAAACTTCAACCTCATAATTTAAAAATGGGACACCAAAGCCGGCGTTTATTTTAATGGTTAAATCAGGTTTATATCGAGTAGCTATTATATTATTGTTAAAATTCTGGTTTAATTCATCTATTAAGTAGCTTGATTTACAAATTAAATAAATAAGGTGATCGCCAATTTTCGTAAACCATTTTTTCATATTGGCCTCCTTAGAAAAGTCTTTATTAGTAAAAGGGAAGGCAATGATTTTCATCATTCTTCCCTTTGCCGTTGTCACCTAAGGATTAACGTTAGGGTTACATTGGCCTACTCCAATATTTCCATTTCCATTTCCATTTCCGTTACCATTCCCATTTCCGTTGCCATTTCCCGGAGTCCCGGCCCCACATGGCTGCGGATTTGGGTTTCCGGGTGGAAAGTGAATTCCGCCATTTCCTGTACCTGGGTGATCATGCTTCCCTTTTCCTGGATTCCAGCTTTGTGCAGTTTCAAAGCGAATCGGCTGATGACTTAAAACTTCCGGTCTAGAATAGAGCTTTTCAGCAATCATAAATATCACCTCCTTCTTTATATCCCGTTCACCATAAAGAACAGGCAGACAAAAAAAAGTAATAAATCTCTATTTTAGAATTATAATTGATTTATTGTTCTTTTAAAAGAACAATATTTCGACAAAAGATTTCATAACCTTTTATCCTACATCACTCTGCTTACTTATTACTCTATTACGGCGACTTCCTAATATTGACCCGGTTTTTTCTTCAAGAAATATCCGGATATCATGGGTTTTAGCTTCTGTAATCTGTGAAAATAGGTAGGCAATAAAACAGATCGCTATTACAATAAGAACCTCCAATATTATTGACAATAGGTTTGGTTGGAAGCCAGTAAAACCATTCTTGGCACACAAATGGTACACTGTATTTATTATGGGATAGTGTATTAAATAAAGGCTAAATGAAAATCCAGCAATTAACTTTGAAATCCTCCCTAGCCACCCAAGGTTAATGCTCCTAATTTTAGGTGGTAAGCAATGAAGTAATGTATAAATAAAAAATCCAAATGCTAATCCAATTATAAGGTCTATTGTGAATAAATCCTCTGTCCAAGTTTCCGTAAAAAGCCTTCCAGTCATCATAAGAGGCCTAACTGGAGTAACTGCAAAAAATAGTATTTGAGCTAATACTGCTGGTAATATACCTTTTTTAAAGATATTTATCTTGGGCAATAACAAAACAATCATTCCTATTAACCATATTAGAAAATAGGAGCTCATTCTAGTTCCAATTGTTGAAATAATAATCAACGCTATAAACAAGAAAATAGTCTTAACAATTATTTTCTGCTTATAGAAGAATAGTTGTAACAAAATTGGAAGTAACATATAGTACCAGAATTCATAATTAAGACTCCATAAAGGGGCATTTGAACCATAAACACCTACAAATATATTTTGGAGAAAAAATATATTACCTACAAACTCTATTAGATTGATAGAAGGGTTTTTGTAACCATCGTATCCAAAGTAATTAGTAGAAATATTATCCAAGACTAATGTGAGTACTAATGCTGGAATTAAAACTACCAACAATCTAGATAAACGGTTTATCAAATAAGATTTCCACGACCATTTATTTTCGTATACTGTTTTTAGAATGGACCTTGAGATGAATAAACCACTAAGAACAAAAAAAATAATAACTGCTGGCCCGCCCAGAATATTTAAAAGATAGAGAAACATTACAAACAAATTCTGATTTTCAACATTACCATAACCCACAAATAATCTAGAACTTAGATGTTCCATCACTACTAAAATAGCGGATATTCCTCGAATTAGATCTAAATAAATTGACACATTACCTTCCAACAATTCATTTGCCTTAATAAAATTGGGAAATACCTTACTCACAATTCCACACCCACTGTATTCAGAGTAAAAATACCTGTAATTTAAAGGAATCTCTAATTTACTTCTTCCTACTTCTGCTTAAGTTAAAATAGTATTTTGTAATTCAATTATTTTATGAACCTCGTCCTCAGTTGTAAGTATTGGCTCCCTATCCATATCCCTTATCCAAAGCAAACCATCTGGCAGTGGGTTAATCTTTTTATTAAGGCTTGGAAACTTCTGATATAAAATAATGTCTTTGTAGATTTCAGGCATATTTAGTCCTGCTTCTGTAAAAAAGTAACAGGTTGTGAAAAATCGCATATTAATTTCTGTCGGGTTCGGGAAGCCATTTTTGTCATAAGTCATATCAACACCATAAACACCATGTGGTTTAGCATCAATGGCCAAAATTGAATCAAGTGCTACCCTGTTTACTGTATCATTTGAATAGGTTTCACCAACACCTGTTATACCTGTAACACCCGATAAGGTGCGATTGGCAAATCCCCAGGATCTCCTCCTGCGTGACTGAGCAACAACGAGCTCTCCTTCATACCAAACAGATAACCAGGTGACTGTTTTATCAGCCTGAAGCAATTCCGAAGCAGTGAAATAACCCCATCCGTTATAAAGATTAATCCAATTTCTTGCAAATTCATAATCATTAGTTGGTAATGCTCCCCTGCCGCCGGCTCCAACTGTGGACCTCAGCCATACCTTTCCTTCCTGGTCTCCAAGTACATCAAACGATTTCTTTAAATCAGATTCATTAGAAATTATCATTGTTTTTGGTACCTTAATTCCGGCAGACTGCCATATTCGATAAGATTGATATTTATCAGTACACACTTCGATAGCCTCATGGCTTGGCATATAAACCTGAGTTCCTGCAGATATGATTTCATCTCTCAGCTTTGATGCCTCTAGTATTTCCCGATCATTCATAAATACTGCCAATGATGGTCTATCATTCTTCAAAACTGAAAAAAGGGACCTTCTATATTCCTTTCCAAAAGCATACTCATAGGGAATATGTCTTTTCAAATCGGCCCTGGATGAGAAAAGATTAAAAGGATTTCTGGAAATCCCCAATATTTCCTCTTTCTTTTGTGCACGATTCCATGACTTAATGACATTTTCCGCGGGGGCAACACCAACATCAGTAATTAAAATTTTCTCCATATTTGAACTTCCCTTCACAATATAAAATTCTTATTTAAAATTAAATAATTACTCTACCTTACGAACAATCCCCTTGTAATGCTCCATGCTGTAATGATTTCTTGCACCAATACCCTCTTTTTTGAACACCTTTAAAACAGTTAATGCTAAAATTTTTAAATCAAGGAAAATAGATTGATTGTTAACATACCAAATATCAAGCTTAAACTTTTCGTCCCAGCTAATGGAGTTTCGTCCATTTACTTGGGCCCATCCTGTAATGCCCGGTTTGACTTCATGCCGTTTAGCCTGTTCTTTTGTATATAATGGAAGATACTCCATTAGCAATGGTCGTGGCCCGACCAAACTTAAATCTCCTTTTACCACATTTAAGAGCTGGGGGAGTTCATCCAGACTATACTTTCTAAGGAAAATCCCCAATTTAGTGAGGCGCAGCTTCCCTGGCAGCATCTGTCCTTTTTCATCCCTTTTATCTACCATTGTTCGAAATTTATATATATAAAATGGCTTGCCATATTGCCCTGGCCGAGTTTGCTTAAACAAAATAGGAGATCCCATGTTAATACCGATTAATAGTGTGACCACAAGCATAATTGGCGAAAAAATTAATAATAATAAAATGGCTCCAAATAAATCTACGATTCTTTTCAAAATAATACCTCCAAGTGCTCAAAATCCAAGCTAATTTGAAGCCACATGATTCAAAGGATGGTCATAAAAGAAGAAATACTGCCTTCTTTTTCCGATTAATTTGGGTTCCATAATCTTAATATCAGTACCATATAGAACATGTATCGCATTTTCTTCCAAGCTCTTTCGATAATTAGAGGAATAGTTTTTTTCAATTAACTCATATGCCGATAAAAGTTCAAACTTTCGACGTAAATGATGATGAGCATCCGATGCAACAAAGTGGACAAGATTATGATCCAATAAATGCAAAGAAAAATTTTTTAATCTTCTTCCATGGTCGCCAGTTAAACTCCCAGCTGTAATTTGTATCAAAATCCCTTGCTTAATTAAATCGTATATTTTTGATGGATTTCTCCTAAGAATTTTATTCCTTTCCGGATGAGCAAGAATTGGAATAAATCCCTTTTGTTGAAGAACAGATAATACTTCCTCAGTATATGTAGGATAATAACTGCAGGGAGGTTCCATTAACAAGTATTTTCCAGTATTATTCAAGGTTAAAAATGATTCCAGATTATGTTCAATGTCTCCCCAAATCTTCCCGTGAAGATGAAATTCAATTCCAGGATACACAGTTAATGGAACGTCATGTTCCTTTAATAATTGATTTACTTCTACAGAAATTCTCTGGATATTCAAGTAATCATTTTCATAAAAATGGTCTTTGTGTTGATGCTTATGGTGGGGAGTAGCGATTACATGTTGGATTCCTGAATGAACTGCCTGTTTTGCCAATAGAATAGTTTCCTCTGGGGTTCTCGGTCCATCATCAAGCCCATACAAAATATGATTATGAATATCTACAATCATCATAAACTCCTTCTTTACTAAAGAACTTTTTGTTCTATTTAAAGAACATTTTAACATAAATAAATATGCTTTACACCTACTTCTTGAACATAAAAATTAAAAAAGATAAAATTTATGCTTCTACAGGGATATCCTGTTTGCCCCTATATAATGGAAAAAATTTTTCATTCACTTTGTAACACTTTTTGACTTCATCAGATATTTGAATATACTTTTTTCCATCATATACCTTTTTCCCAAGAAAATAGTCAAAATTATAATCGTTAGTAAATGAGCTTTTAAACCGAAATAAACCATCATCCTCTTGATATCCACCACCTAAATGAAGGAGAGATGCACCCTTTGATTTGCAAATTTCAATCATAAAATCAAACAAAAGGTTGTTTGGTTTAAGATGTAAATAGGCCGTCTTAGAAGCCCCAAGATGATAATGTGAATATTTTAATCCTACTAATACCATAACACCAGCAATTATTTCACCCTGATATTTTGCAAATAGTAATAATGTCTCACTTACACTTGTATTCTTCATTTGCTCATAAAAATATTTATCCTCAAAGTAATAATATGATACTGCATGGTTACGATCCATTGTTTCCTTATATAACTCAATAAAAGTAAGGATGTTCTCGGGAGTACTTGGTGCCAAAAAACAATTCACGCCTTCTTTTTGGGCCTTTTTAATATTTCTCTTATTCATGGATGAATAATCTTTTCTAATTTGCTCCAATGGATATATCAAATTCACTGCAGTTGTTTTTCTGATATACTCAACATCCATTATTTCTCTACAAGCTTCAAAATTTTTGTAAATGGGATGAAATCTAATCGTTTCGGTTATTATGTTATTTTCTTTGCAATAGGCTTCAAAACTTTTATAAAATAAAGTGATTTTTTCATCATTTCCTTTTAGAAGCGGACCGCCGTAACCGTACGGAGTGACAATATCATATACGGCCTCTTCTTTCCAGTCAATCTTTCTCTTGATAAAAGGATAAAAAACCTTAGCATCATCAATCTCATAGTATGCAGCTAATAATGTACCATTTTCTTCTTTGGAGAATAATGTTCCATATTCAAAGGTGTAATAAATATCCACCTCACCGAATTGGTTCAATAGCTTATCCCATTGAGATTTTGATTCAATAATATCAAATAACTCCATTCTGACACCTCTTTTGCATTAGATAACGTTGGAATAATAAATCTTATTTAATATTTTAATGCTATCATGACGCTTTTAATGCCACAGTAAATATATCTATTTATTATTAAATTTCTTTCTATATGTTTTTAATAAATTTAATAATTGTAGGATTAATAATGAATAAAAGCATAATAACCTTTTGCTTCCAGATTAGTTTAGGATTTTTTAATATTTGCAAAGAGCTTTTAATTAGTGTTATTTTTAAATTTTTCACTTCAGTATTACTTGGAAATTCCGACATCGCTTTAATATAATACCAAGTAAATGCATTATAATATTCTACAATTGCTTGATAATACAATTCACTTTGCTTTATTTCCCTAAAAAAATCAGCCCTTTCCTTAATAGCATAAACTTTATCCAATTTCTTAATAGAAAAAGGAGCATTCAGAATACTGTCTGACCTTTGAACATAGTAATATAATTTACGTGGAATATAAGTAATTTTTTTACTATTATAAATAACTTTATGCATAATAAATTCATCTTCAAAAATTCTAGACTCAATAAAATTAACTTGTTCAAACAAACTTCTTTTATATAATTTATTGCACGCGATAATCCATTTAATATTATTTCTTTGTATACCAAAGGTTTCATTTTTATTAGAGAAGTTTTTCTGTAACTGATTTAGTGCTTCAAGATTGGTAAAGTGTCGAATCTTCAAACACTCTAAATCAATATTTTTTTGATTTTCCAAATAATCAATCTTTACCTTTAAAAAGTCGCATAATATTATATCCGATGAATGTATGGCTGCCGCAGAATATAAGAGTTCATACATCTTCTTATGAATATAATCATCGCTGTCCACAAAACCAATATAGTTACCTCTAGCTACTTTAAGACCTGCATTTCTTGCTGATGATAACCCACCGTTTTCTTTATGAATAACTTTTATCCTATTATCCCGCCTTGAATATTCATCACAAATGGCCCCACTATTATCAGGGGAACCATCATTCACCAGAATTAATTCAAAATCAGTAAATGTTTGAGCAATTATGGAATCTATGCACTTGGACAAAAATCGTTCAACCTTATATACCGGAACAATAATGCTTATTTTTGGCAAAGTTTCTCGCCCCATTCCAGATAAACCTATTTTTAAGACATACTCTCATTAAAGCTTTGTACATTTCTATTTTTATAGATTATAGAAGTTTAAATTACAGTAGATTCCAAATTACTTTCTTCTTTTAAAGGGTTCTCTAGATTTACCTTTGTTATTTTCGGTAATTTCTCCAAAATTCTGAAATCAGTAATGCTATTTCCACCTAAATCAATTCTCTCCAGGTTAAGAAAGTACTGAATTCCATCAAGATTGGATATTTGCCTGTTACTTAAATCCAGTTCTTTTATCGATAGTAAATCGGAAATAGGAATCCAGTCCACCGATGGATTATGCAGCAACTCTCTAACACATTTTTCAAAATTAGGATCAATAAAAGTTGCGACACCGGCAATTTCAGCTGTGGTATAAAACTCCAAGTCTAATTTTCTTGCTTGCTCAATAATGGCTCGAATCGTTTCAGGTGACGTTCTCCATGTTCCGGATTTTTTTGCTTCCTCACCCCAGCCGAAATCTTCCCAATTTACCTCTTCAGGTAAAATGGAATGACAGGTTAAGATTAAATTTTTACCCGATTTTTTTGCCAATCTCATTATCTTTTTTATAAAATGTAAGTTATGAGAATAGTAACCATCTAAACAAATCGATGGAGTGAAGCCACTATGATTAAAAGATGTTAAATTATCCTTATCTAAATGTCCTCTTACAATTTTAAAATATTTTGGTACCAATTCTAAAATATGTTGATTATTATATACAAAATGCGGAAAGGCAAAAGTTACTGGCTTTTTAAACTTTTCAAACGTTCTTGAATGAGATTGTAAGTCCATCCAATTAAATAGTGATACAATCTCATCTTTTATCCATTCCTCTACCTCGAATTCATTTGAATATTCATTTGCTCTTTTATGGTTATATCCGTGATGGGCTATTTCATGGCCATTAGATTGTAAATCAATGAGCATGTCAATTTCATCTTGTGTATGTTCCCTTTTTCCTTCAAAATGGTGAGATGAATTAATATTAAAGGTAACTTTTACGTCATAATATCCAAATATCTCCTTTCCATATTTATACCAGTCATTAATTCGATAACTATCATCGAAAGATAATACAACCCCTGGTTTATTTTTATAAGGTATTATTTGGTGATTTTCTTTTAAAGTACAAGGTCCGGTTTGCTTTAGCATATTAGAATATACATTATTCCAATATCTCCAATTAAAATAGATTTTCTTTATTGAATTAAAATTTGCCATTATTTTTTTTCCAAATATCATTATTATTCCCCCACACAAACTTTAACTATTAACCTCAATCTTAAATAACAATTAATTATCTACTTTTTAAGTTCAAATGATCCCTGACTTTTAATTTTCGAGTGAATATTTTGAAAGGTTCTCTAAATATTCCTTTTTCATATTTATTAATTGCAGTAAACCACATCAGTAATATGAAGGCTGCTGAAAAAGCAGTAATTTTAATAATTAAAAATGTCCATGAATTAGCCAGCATTTTATTATTTAAGGTTAAGGAATATACAATGCTTATGGTAAAAGGGAAGCTCATATATAGGATATTTTTCCAAAAACGCGGTATATTAATGTTAATTCTTTTCCAATAATAAATATTAATAACAAATATATTACCAATTATAAATGCAATACCTGTTCCAAGGGCACAACCAACTGCCCCCCAAAATTGTGCAAAAATAATACTTAATGGTACATTTATAATTGCGACCAAAGCATTTATTACTGTTTTAAACTTTTGCATATTCTTTGCCTGAAGTATAATTCCTCCCATACCTTGAACTAGCGATACTGACATTGGAGCTAAAATTACTAGGGCTACAATAAATGAATCTAGGTATTCTTTTCCAACCCATAATTGAATAAATTCTTTTCCAAAGACTATAAAGCCACTTAGGGCAAAAGAAATAATAATATATTGAATTCTTCCAATCTTAATAAAAAGTTCGGAGAGTTCATAATCCGGTGCATTCTTAGCGACCATTCCCGTAACTTTAGTTAAAAACACATTTGAAATAGCGGAAGAAAAACCTGAGAAATACCCTGTAAATGTTACCCCTATACTATAAATTGATATTGCAACTGTACCGCTATATATCCCTAAAATCACCTGATCAGTTGAATCATATAGTTTATTTATTACTAAATTAAGGAAAATATAAGAAGAAAATATAATAATTTCTTTAAATAAATTTGTATTAATTTTACGAAATACAATTTTTATTTTCAGGATTATAAAACAATAATAAATATTTATCCATATAGATATTAATGTAATCACAAGAGCAACCAATGCCATCGTTAGAGACCTATAACCTAATAATAATAAAGGTAACATAACAAGAGGGCTTACAATCGAACTTACTATAACAACTAATCTTTGAAAAATAAATCTTTCGTGTGCAAGTACAATAACACTGAATAGTCCAAATCCTATACCCAAAGATATATTTAATGTTACAATCCCCATTAATAACTTTAGCTTTTCAAGTTCTTCAAAACTTAATGTATTTGAGAATAGTAAATGCGAATTGAAAGTC
This sequence comes from Neobacillus sp. B24, assembly GCF_055381825.1. Classification (NCBI taxonomy): domain Bacteria; kingdom Bacillati; phylum Bacillota; class Bacilli; order Caryophanales; family Bacillaceae; genus Neobacillus; species Neobacillus sp. B24. The sequence goes on from NZ_AP035777.1 coordinate 4,516,013, forward strand.
AAAATTGTTCCTGTAATAAAAGCAATTAATCCCAAGATTCCGTACATAACAAAGAATAACCCATAAATTTTCGAGCAATTTTCTTCATCGTTTAATGCCTTATACTTTGCTGTATATCTAATTACGGCATTACCTAATCCAAAATTTAATACACCTATATACCCTGCAGCTGAATTTGCTAAACTAAATAGTCCGTATTCTGCTTGACCAAGTAAACTCAACATTATAGGAGTATAAATTATAGAAATTGTACTATTCAAAAACAATGCAACGTATGATAATACAGCCCCTGCTTTTAATTGATTTCTTCTCATAAATTACCCTTCCAAGATATTAAGTATCTTTGACATCTCTGATGAAATATCATATTTTTCTTTTGCTAGATTATTTGAAAATGAATTACTTAATAACTTATTATCTATAAAATTCTTTATTGCGTAGTAAATATCATTTTCATCTATATTTACAATAATTCCTGTTTTTCCATTTACTATTAATTCATTTGCTCCATTTACATTGGTTGTCACTATTGGCTTAAAGAATTGTTTAGCTTCAATTAATGTTATGCAATACCCCTCATATCTTGAAGGTTGTACATATATGTCGCATTGTTCTAAGTAAGAATATGGATTGGGATCCGCCCCAAGTAAGATAAATTTATCTTCAAGATTATTTACCATAATTAGGTTCTCATATTCTTTTCGAGAATTGCCTTCTCCCAAACAATACCATTTTACCTTGTATCCATCATTTATTAATTTTAAAAAAGCTTTGATTGCTAAGTCCTGGCCCTTTTCTTTAGATAATCTACCTATTGTAAGTAACCTAAGGCCATCAAAATCATCTTTAAATCCATTACCAATTTTAGCTTGGTTTTGAATTGTATTTGATGAAATAATATTTAAACATACTTCTGTTTTATTTTTGATGGATGGCAACAACTTAAATAACTTTAACTTTGCCTCATTTGATACAACAATGATTCGATCAAATTCTTTATATATTTTATTAGCAAATCTTTTACTAAAACCTATTTTTGTTACATCAAAATGAATCCATTGAATCTTCTTTTTTGCCTTTATTCTCTTTATAACAAAATAGCTTATGAAGTCCATTGGACCTGCATAAGCTACCGCAACATCATATTGAGTTTCTATTTTTCTATAATCCTTTAATGCATATTTAAAAACAAGGTAATTATTTTTAAAAATCTTTGTAAAAATATATATGGACATTAAAATAAAAAACCTAATAAGACTCCCCTTTCTTAAAGCCGTAAATGCTTCTCGTTGAAGTGGTTGATTTAAAATAGGTTTAATCTGGTTATAGCCATGCAGATATTCAACTTTAACATGAGCTGGGATATATTCTAAAAACCCACCATATTCTTCTAACATTAAAAGGGTAATTTCGTAATCCTCTTTTGGAATCTCATTTATCATATTTAGTAACGCTTTTTCAGTGCCCCCAACGTTCATATTGATTAACATAAAAACTATTTTTTTCTTCATACGTTTAATTCAACCCTCTTTTATCCTATTAACATAAAAAACTTATCTATTTCTTCAACATTCCCTTTCTTTTCCTTTTGTAAATATTGAATAATTCTTTCCTTCAATCTATGATCTTCAATTAGTTTTAGAATTCCTCTGTAAACTGCATCTGCATTCATATCTACAACCAGACCATTTTTTTCATGAATCATCTGATTGTATACAGCATCAAATCTTGTAGTTACTACTGGAACGTTTAACATTCTTGCTTCTGCAATCGCTAATCCAAACCCTTCAAATCTTGATGTTTGTACATATAAATGTGCATTTTTAATATAAGGATAAGGATTAGATTTTACTCCCAATAAGATAAAGTGCTCAGATAAATCATTTTCTTTTATATACTTTTTTATTTGATCATTTAAAGGCCCTTTACCTAATGCATACCATCTGAAATTTATACCATTCTCTTTTAAGTTTTTACATGCTTCAAGTGCAATTTCATATCCCTTTTGATATGCTAATCTACCAATAGTTAAAATTCTAATTCCATCAAAATTATCTTCGTAGCCTTTCCCTAAATCAGCCATTTTTAAAATTAACTTTGGATTATTAATGTCATAGATAACGGTGATTTTGTTTAAATATTCAGGGAAAGTTTCCAGAAATACATCTCTTGTTGAATCTGATACTGCAACAATTTTATTATATTGATCATAATAATGTTTCTGAAAGTCTTTTTCTCTTTGATCTAACCGATAACTTACATTAACCCAAGCATACTTTTCCTTGGCCTTAACTTTTTCAGCAACATAAAATGTAGGAACACCTTGTGCATAACTTATAGCAATATCATACACTTTTGGATTTTCTTCAATTACATTGGACACACTTTTCCAGAAAATTCTAGCTTTTTGAGCATTTTTATATTTATTTCTTCGAATCTCAAATGAATATATCATTCTAGAAGAAAACATTTTAAAATTAAAATTTCTTAATGAATATAAAAATGCATTTTTTAGGTTTAATGAAGCGAAATTTGTATATTTTAATGGTCTTAATATGTTAACTTCCTTATGCACCAGCTCTTCCAAGTCTCCCCCATGTCCAAAGAGCATTAAGTCTACTGTAAATTTGGTGTAATCCAACAAATCCATTAAAGTAACTAAACTTTTCTCTGCCCCCGCACACTCTAAAGAATCTATAACAAATAGTACTGACTTTTTCATTAAAATATCTCCATTTTAATCTATGTTTTAATTTAATAAACTTTTATAAATTTAAGCCACATTTAAAGTATTATTTTTAGGAGGCGTTTTTTTGTCTGTTAAGTTTTTTTAAAAAGCTATCTGATAACATTAAAAACTTAACATTATAATTCAACAGGCTTAGTAAATATTTATACTTTAGTGTTATGGTAGGGTTTTTGATGATTTCACTAAAATTCTTTCTAACGTATTGTTGTATAGTCATTAGATATTTTTCCTGATCCTTTTTGTTGATTACTTGATTTAAAATGTAATAAATATGATCGACACATCCATATACGAAACAAGAAATAAAATCATTGGATAAATTCGGATATGCCACTTTCATAAACGATAAAATTTCATCCCAACCAATAAATGCATCCAGCAGCTTTACATTATATTTAGATGTTAATATACTATTTTCACGCATAACATATATATAGCCCACATAATTAAGAAAAACTACCTTATTTGCTTTTGCAAAAAGTTTATAGGTTGTTGATAAATCTTCATGAATACGTCCCTCTGGGAATTCAACACCATCAAAAAGTCCCCTTTTAAACAGCTTGTTGCATGCGGAAAATCTATATAATTTCCCCTTAAACAATTCACTTATTCCTTCTTTATTATTCATTTCTTTTATATATTTCTTTTCAACATCAAAATTAATTTTGTTGTTTATTTCTCTACCAAACTTACAAATGGATATATCACTCCCAGTAGCAATACAATGTGTATACATCTCTAAATGCATATTTTTTTCTATCCAATCATCTCCATCAACAAAACTAATGTATTCACCTTGAGCTATTTTAAGACCTGCATTTCTAGCTGAACTAAGTCCCCCATTCTCTTTATTTAAAACCTTAAACCTTTTATCCCTCAAGGCAAACTCGTTACAAATTACACCACTCTTATCAGTAGAACCATCATTTATCAGAATAACTTCAAAATCTTTAAATGTTTGTTCCATGATACTCTCCAAGCATTTTCCGAGGTAAGGTTCAACATTATACACTGGCACAATAATACTTATCGTAGGCTTCATTATTCTCTTCCCATTCTCATAAAGTTATTTTTTGCTTTACAAGTGTTGAGGAAACTCCCTTTGTATAAGGAAAATAAATTACATCTATCCCCACTTGTTTAAACTTCTTTTCAACTTCAGTGAAAAGGGGGTTCCCCTTCCAATCATCACCTACAAACATGACGTCAAATTGCAGTTTTTCCCATGCTGTAAATTTATCACGATTAATTTGTGGCACAACTTCATCAACATATCTGATTCCTTCAACAATGGCCATTCGTTCGAAATGAGGGATGACTGGCAGCTTATTTTTATATTCCATGACCAATTCATCAGTACTTACTCCTACAATAAGATATTGACACTGTTCTTTTGCTCGTTTTAAAATATTGAGGTGTCCGACATGGAATAAATCAAAAACTCCAGAAGTATAACCAACCTTATATTGTTTTTGCTGCATAACTACTTCTGCCGCTTTCACTAAAACAAACCTCCTCTAAACGTTTCAGCAAATTTTCGTTCGTAGTTCCTTTTTCAAAGGAACCAATATGGTCTAAAAAGTCAGATAAATCTGTGTTATATTGTTTTTCATTAAATTCTTCTATTTGGACTTGCAATTCCTGATTGCTATTGGCACTAATAAAGGGGAGTTCCTTGATATCGAAATATAAGCTTCTGTCATTTTGTACATATTCTTTTAAATCTGGAACATAGAGAAAACATGGTCTTTTAGTGATGGAATAATCAAACATTAGTGATGAATAATCGGTAATTAAAACATCTGCCACACTCAATAGTTCTTGGATATCATCATAGGATGTTACGTCCAAAACTTTCTCGCCAAATGAAATTTGACCTGATTTTGAAAGTAAATGCGGATGTAATTTTACTAATATAATCCATTCTCCCCCAAAACGGTTTGCTGTTTTTGTCAGAACGTTACCATAATCAAGATCATAAGCATCCAAATTATTTCCTTTTCTAAATGTTGGAGCATATAAAATGATTTTTTTACGTGTGTCTATATTTAATTGGTTACATACTTTTTTTCTCAAACTGTAGTTTTCATGAAATAAAATATCATTGCGGGGTGAACCATGTTCAAATATTTCACCACCATACCAAAACGCCCTTTTGAAAATCCTTGTACTATATTCACAACCGGACAATAATAGGTCACATTTTAATGAGTCTTTTTTTGCCATTTGAATATACTGTTGCGGCAGCGATTCTTTTGCATCCTTTTCAATATGTTTTAACCGCAAGGAGCTATGCCAGGTTTGAATATAATATTGCTTTTTCCGCTTGATGAATAAATCTGTTGTTCTAAAATTGGTGATAATCACCTTGGATGTACATAATTCATAAAAATACCTTAATGACATTACCTTGACTTTTCTAAAGCCTGTTAAATAACTCTTATCATCAAGATTGTTAAATGCCCAAACTACATCAAACTTACCTTTAGGGTAGTTGTTCAAAATATATTCGGTGATATATTTTGGATTACATCCATATTGGCTTCCATAATAACTAAACAGGAATATCTTATTATTTTTTATTGGAAGACAATTAAAGATATAAACCATGGCAATAGCTAAGTATCTTTTAATCAATTAAAATGCCTCCATTGGAGAAAATAAAAATAGCATCCCATCTTGGACTGCTATTCGTTAATCTTATATTCAAAGGTTTCATTCTAAAGATCAAGCCGTTCTAATCCAACGGTTCGACGAAAAATGTTTATCTTTCTAAATATTCTTATAAAGAATATATACAAAACATTTAAATAAGGATGTAACCTAAACAATATTAATTGCATTTTTATTATTTTTTCATCTCTAACTGAGTTTTTCAACTTGGAATAATTATTAATTATATATCTTTGTATTTCTTTTCTATGTTGCCCTTTTCTATCCTTGTCTCTAATTTTAAAGAGAAGATTATAATGAATTAAATTGGTTTTTAAGAGCATTTTGTAGGATTCATCGATAAGATCTTTGTAGTGTTCCTCAATAAATTGATGTCTTTCCTTTAATCCCTTTATAATATCTAAGTGCCTTGGGGTATATGTTGACACAATGCTGTCTCCGCGTTGGTAATAGTAATATAACGGCTCATTAATGCTTACAAATTTATTCACTCGCTGCATTACCTTATGCGCCCAAAAAACATCTTCAAATAGTACTCCTTTTTTGAAAGGAATATCCTTAATTATTACAGTTTTATAAAGTTTACCCCACGCAAAGTTTTTTACCTTTTCATTAATAACCAGTTGGGTCATTACTAACTTATTATCATAGACTATAGGAGGAGCCTCTATAACAAATACTCTGCTATCAAAAAGGAGATAATCATCATATGCATAATAAAAAGCCGATTGTACAACATCAGCTTCAAATTTCTCACTTACTCGAACCATATTCTCAATCATTTTTGGATCTAACCAGTCATCACTATCGACAAAAAGGGTGTAATCTCCGGTAACATATTTTATTCCATAATTTCTAGCATCTGACAGCCCGCCATTCTCCTTTTGAAGTACGGTTATTCGATTATCTGAATTGGCATAGGATTTCGCAATATACCCACATTTATCTGGAGAACCGTCATCAACTAGAACAATTTCTAAATTTTTATATGTTTGAGCTAAAATACTCTCCAAACATCTTGATAAATATTTTTCAACCTTATATATCGGAACAACTACACTTACTTTATAATTCAACTTGAATCCGCCTATCTATATTTTTTGAGAGAAATAGTGTGACATGAATTAAAGGACTATTTTTTTCCCCCAGTGTTTTGATTCTGCCATTTAATAAATTCAATTAGTGTTTTATATTCTTGTATATTTTCCTTCTCAATCCCTGATTCCTTTAATTCTGTTACAAGATCAAGCCATTCTTTATCAGGCAGTTTCTGCTCATCTTCAGAAGTATCTGTTTTAAGCAGTGCTTTTAAATCAACCTGGAGTACACTGGCAATTTTTTTAACAACATGAATAGATGGGTTTTGATTTATATTTCGTTCAATATTACTTAAGTACGATTTTGAAATTTTTGCACGTTCAGCAAGTTCGGATAATGACAATCCCTTTTCCTTTCGTAATACATATATATTTTTTCCTATCATTTATACATACCCCGTTTTATCCAAAATTGTTGGATATCTAACTTTTTTATTGCCAGTATTAGCAACATTCACTGTTATCTTAATGCAATCTATAACTCTCATTTGATCTTCTATCGACATATTTGACCCGGATGGTAAACATAACCCCTCATTAAATAACTTTTCGGATATACTCTCTGATAGGCTATGAGCATAATATTTAGCCCTTTGGAATACAGGCTGTAGATGAAGCGGTTTCCATACCGGCCTTGCTTCAATATTTTCTTCGCTTAAAGCGGTTAACAATTCTTTAACTGTTAATCCTGCCTCTTCTTCCTTAATAGTAAGGGCCGTTAACCAACGGTTAGAAAATGTACCATTCAATTCGGGCATAAAATAAAAACCTGGTATTTGACCAAGCTCTTGAAAATATTTCTTAAAAATAGTTCTCCTAGCCTCAATCCGATCATCCAATACCTCTAATTGAGCTCTTCCAATACCTGCAAGAATGTTACTCATTCGATAATTAAAACCTATTTGGCTATGTTGGTAATGAGGGGCAGGATCACGAGCTTGGGTAGCTAGAAAACGTGCCCTTTTTATTGCTATGGTATCGTTTGAAACCAGCATACCCCCACCGGAGGTTGTTATAATTTTGTTACCATTAAATGAAAAAATCCCAAACCTCCCAAATGTCCCACTTGCTTTTCCCTTATAGGTTGATCCGAGAGACTCGGCTGCATCCTCAATGATTGGAACATTAAAAGAATTACAAATAGAAGTAAGCTCATCCATCTTTGCACTTTGTCCATAAAGATTGACTACAATAACAGCCTTGGGCAGTTTTCCCTCAATATTTGCATCATTTAATGCTCTTTTTAATGCTTCGGGGGACATATTCCATGTATCTGGCTCAGAATCAATAAAAACAGGTTCAGCTCCCTGATAAATAATAGGATTAGCACTTGCTACAAAAGTTAAGCTCGAACAAAAAACTTTATCACCTTTATTTACCCCAAGTAAAGAAAGGGCTAAATGAATAGCTGCTGTTCCCGAACTTACCGCAGCAGCTTCTCTGATATTAACGTATTGGGCAACCTCCCTTTCAAAAGTGTCAACGTTTGGGCCTAATGGTGCAATCCAGTTGGTTTCAAATGCTTCATTTATATAGTTCTTTTCATTTCCGCTCAAATGTGGGGAAGATAGAAAAATCTTCTTCTTATCTGTTTTACTCAAGACTTGATTCACCTCCAAAACGTTTCGAATAACTTATCATTTACTGCCAGTTAAAATCTGTTTTTTTATTTCCTCTATTATTTCCTCAGCACTGATAGTTTTTGATTCTTGACCCTTTAAATAGGTGTTAAATAATATTTCCCGGAATTTCTGTTGGGTTAGTTGCTTTGTAAATCCCATTTTTCTAACCTCTCCTAAAATACTTTACTTTCTATTAAAAAAACCTCACTTTTTAAAAGTAAGGTTTTTCAATAATATTGAATCTGGGTTCTTTTTTGCAACGCTCTATGAACCTTAACACGTCCTTAAATCAGCTCACGCCACGTGTTCTTATCCTATTATATGATATAATTTTTCAACCTCCGTTTCATTTCCATAATCATTTGAAAGAACATTCGAGATTAATTTGGCCTTAAGGTCCGGGTTCTCCATTAATCTTTTAATCCCGGCTACAATTCCTTTTACGCCTTGCTGAGTAATAATCGCATCATACCCATCTTTTGCCTGACTTTTTGCGGTTGGAAAATTAGTGATAACAACAGGCTTCCCCAAAATTTGTGCTTCCCGAATCGTAACTGCCTTCCCTTCATACCGAGATGGCTGGACATATATATCACAGGAATTAATATAGGGGTAAGGATTGGCCTTTTTACCTAATAAAAAAAATCTGTCATTTAAATCTAGTCGATTTATTAATTCCTTTAATTCGTATTCTAATGGGCCATAACCAACAACATTCCATTCAATATCGAATCCATGATCAACCAATTCACGGCAAGCTCTAACAGCCTGATCAAGCCCCTTTGCATGTGAAAACCGGCCAACTGTAAGTAATTTGGTTCTGTTGTTTTTTCTGCCTGGATTTTCAACTGCGACTTCTAACGCTTGTTTTTTTATAAATGTTGGAGATAATATATTTTCAATAACACATATTTTATGTCCCAATCCTGGAAATATTTTTAAGAATTTATTACAACATTCCTCCGAAACCGCAACAATTTCATCTAGTTTATTCCACATCTTTTCATCTAACTTTTTGTTTAAATAAATATTGGAATAGTCAGTATGAATCCAGCCGATTTTCTTTTTCGCTTTTACCTTATCCGCTATAAAATGATGGGGCCATAAAAATCCTATGGCCACATCATATTCTTTATTTAGTTCAGGAAGAAATGGACTAGCCATTTCCCAGCCATATTGGATAACAAGGTAACCTGGTTCTTCGGCCTTTATTAATTTCCCATAAAGTGAACCGACATATTTGGCAGCTGTTCTTGACATAGCAACTAAAAAGTGCCCTTTCTTAGCAATTTGGGCAATAGGCATTCTAAATGTTGTATATGCTGGAATTTCAGGTAATAAATTCGGACCTTTCGGTAAAAAAGAAAGAAATTCTCCTTCGTGCTTAAATAGTATTAAATCTACATCATATTGACTATAATCCAGATGACTTAGCAGGCCGATGAGGCTTCTTTCGACACCACCGATGGCCAAATCAAAAGATGTTATCAAAATTTTCTTTTTCTCCATTTTGATTCCCCTCGCCACTACACTACATTTACACCATATAAATCTAGCCATTCCTTAATATTATTTTGAATAGAAAACCCTTTATTAAGCACTTGATGATAAATGGTTTTACTATCAGGTCTTTTAACAGCTAAGCTGTCTCGAATTTTTTCACACCATACATCGATATTTTCATTTATACTAATAAATTTTACTAACCCTAATCCCAAATCCACACTCTTCGGAATTGTATCAGAAAGAATGCATGGTGTCCCAGCACTTTGAGCTTCTAAGGGGGCAATTCCAAATCCTTCAAACAAAGATGGAAATAAAAAAACATCAAATATCTTGGTTAATATTGGAACATCATCTCTCACTCCTAAAAATCGTACATTTTTCAATATGCCAAGTCTATTCGCTTCCGCTTCGATTGTGGATCTTAGTGGTCCATCGCCGGCAAAGATCACTACGAAATTTGAATCTCTTTCTAATAAACTTTTTAGTATTTGTAGAATAAATATTTGATTTTTTGATTTTGAAAAGGTTCCAACATGTCCTATTATTTTTGCATTTACTGGTATCATCAGTTCCTGACGTAAATTGTTCCTGGATTTTAGACTAATTTGAGTAAATTGATTAAAATCAATTCCATTTTTTAGAATATATGTTTCGGATAATCCTAATACCTTTTTTCCAAATAGAAATATTGCGGCTTCTTCGCTACAACTACAGTATTTTGTAGCTGAAGATTTAATAATCATTTGCAGTGTTTTAAAAACAAGATTTTCTTTAAGACCATTTCCTTTATGCCAATTAGTACTATGTGAATGACAAATTCGATTTGGGATCCCTGCTAACTTTGCCGCGAATGACGGAAAACCACTTTGATAATCAGTATGTGAATGAACAGCAATATATGGGTGTAATTTCATAATTTTTATTAATTCCTTAATATATGCTATAGAACCGATACTACCAAGACTTGGCACTCTAATAATCTTGCCACCCATCGCCAAAATTTCCTCGTCGAATTCCCCAAATTCGGGCCGATGAACAACAAAGTCGAATTGAATTAAAGCTCTATCGATATTTCTATAGACGTTCATAATCAGTGTTTCAGCACCACCTCGGTCCATGGCACTAACGATATGAAGGACTCTCTTTGTTTCACCATTTCTCAATTAGTTCCACATCCCTTATAAAAACTTTAAAGGTTGAAATAATCGCTTTTATAAATGATATTCAAACTTATCACATTTTCATAATAATAAAAAAGAAAGTAAAAAATTATAATTCCATAGTAGACAAATCTTTGTTCTTTTTCCCTAAAAAGCTTGACAATCCATGAAATTAATATTAGTTGATATAAATTAAAATAAATAGAAAACCTGGCAAATATCCAGTTTTGTGTGGATATAATCATAAAAACTAATCCAATTAATGCCATATTAACAATATAATCGCTTTCAGGAAAAATTTGTTTTAGCTTATCTCTTCCTAAATACGCAATAAATAGTGGGGCGCCATAGACTGCCACACGGATTATATTAGCTCCTCCTTCTTTAAAATCTTGATAATGCCCGTATTGCGTATTTTCTATAGTTGAGAAAAGCAGAGATGAAAATTTGTCAAATCCAATAACTATTAAGACGGAAAAAGCCAATAAAATAAAAGTAGCTTTCGACCAAGCCTTATATCTGACAATAAAATAAATAGGAATTAAAACAAGTGCACTTTCGTGTAAAGTTGAAGCTAACAAGACAACTAAAATATATTTAACCCAGTTTCCTTCAATTAAAAATTTGGTTGCAGTAAAAATAATTGCAGCGGTCATAACCTGCCTTATCCCATTCATAGAAACAATATACAAACCACCTGTAATATAAACAAAAGTACTTAGTTCAAACATTCTAGAATACTTATAAAAAATGCAAATGATTAAAACATTAGTAATAATTGCAGCAGATAAAATTAATATTTGAGGGTCTTCCGAAAGGTTCTTTAAAATCTTTTGGAATAACCAAAACCCTATATTGTCCTGATCACCAATTTGATCCCAATTAAAATTATTTACCATATAGGCGTGTTTGTAAAAATATGTATCACCAATGTTAGATCTTAGGCCAGAAACTAGCATTAATGATAGTAATGCTCCAATACTCAATATTATATTGGGACGATTATAAGGTAGTACTGATGTGAAATTTGGTGTAGAAAAGTACCTGGCAAAATAAGAAAATATAAAAACCATTAGAAGGTTAATCCATAAAATCGTCATTATACATTTCCTTTCATATGAAAATAAAAAAACTGCCTTTTGAGATATTTAAGCAGCTTTTGTTTTCGTATGAATATAATAATATAATAAAAAACCAAACGGGATAGCAAGGGTAGTAAGCCCTTTCTGAGGGCTCTCTAAGATAAAACGCCAATTTTTTAACATTAGGTTACTTGAGACATAATGAATCGCCTGTCTAAATTTAAAGGATGTACTAGTAAATGGGAGCTTCATTAATTCCTTGCGATAAAAAGAAAATCCTTTAGGATTTTTACGATACTGATTAAACATATTTAATGATGAACCATCAGGAAGGTACTCTACACAGCATAGTACTTCATTCAATAGTAGCAGTTTATAATCTTTATCAATCATGTAATACTTGTATGCAAGACCGACATATTTTTCACCATAAAAAATTGGATATGGATAATTTTTTGTTATTTCTGTTCTATAAACTAATTTTTTATCACCTTCTACACCATATTTATAATAAAGATCAAATAATTTTGATGATTCAAGTGTCTCAGGAAGTTTGGTTCCTATAATCATTCCTTCCGAATAGCTATCAAGACCAATGATTCCTGCTACTTTATCATTTCCCGATTTATTCCACTTCCAAAGAATTTTTTCAACTGCACGCTCCGGCATATAATCATCCGAATCAATACATACATTCAGCTCTGTTTTAATAAGCTCATAGGCTGTATTATGGGCACCATGCATTCCTTGATTGTCTTGGTAATAGTATTGTATTTCAATATCCTTTTCTAGAATCCACTTTTCAACTAATAATCTTGTGTCATCGGTCGAACCGTCATCTACAATTAACCAAATAAACTCCTTAGATGTTTGTCCCTTTAAACTCCCATACAATTTAGGGAGACAGTATCCACGATTATAAGTAGGTGTAAAAATAGTTATTTTTTTCATTCGTTCACCCCGATACATCACTATAAAAAACTTGTAATTGTTTAGTAGCTTCCTTTATATCGTACCCTTTATCTGATAAAGCATTAATGGATAAGCTACGATTATTCCACTGCTTTTCATTATTTTTCACTTTTTCAACCCATAACCTTTTATTTGACAATGGGATAAAGTCAACAAGATTTAACCCCAAATCCACTTCACGTGTGATAGAGTCGGAAACTAAACAATGAAGTCCCGCTGTCTGTGCCTCCACTAATGTAACGGGCAACCCCTCATACAAAGATGGAAATACGAAAAGATCAAATGCTTGTAATAGATTATCTACATCATTTCTGACACCAAGAAATTTTACTTTATCTTTTAAATTGTATTCTAAAACTTTATTTTTTATTTCTTGGAGCAACGGTCCATCCCCAACTAAGAGTAATATAGAATTAGAGTGATTTTTTTCTATTTCCTTAAACATCTCAATTAAAAAAAGATGATTTTTAGGGTGGGAAAACCTTCCGACGTGTCCCAACACTAAAGCATCATCATTAATTTCTAATTTTACTCTTACTTGATTTCTAATACCCTCTGAAAATTTAAACTTCTCGAAATCAATTCCATTCTTTAAAATTTGAGCTTGATTTGCCTTACCTAAAAATAGCCAATTTGCTGATTCGGTTGAACAGGCCATTAGGTTTGTTGCATAAAAAAATATCTGTTTTCCAGCATACCATTTATAACATCTTGCAACAAAGCTCCCTTCACTTCCTGTACTGTGACTATGAGAAATTCGAATTGGGATACCGGCTTTCTTAGCAGCTCGAAGGACGAATCCACTCATTTTATCCATATGGGAATGAATTATTTTATACTCCTTATGGGCAGAAAAAAACTGCTTAAGTTGTTTCATATACCCGAAATGGCCTACATCGGAAATATAAGAAATTCTATAGACTTTTCCTCCATATTGAGTAATTTCATCGTCAAATATCCCCTCTTTACATGTTAAAAAATCAAATTGAATCTTTGAACGATCAATATTCCTATAGAGGTTCATCAATAACGTTTCTGCTCCCCCTCTATTCATATTAACAACCACATGAAGTATCCTTATGGGGCAGCCCATATTACGTCCTCCAATTCTCTCATATAGAATTTATAAATAATGCTTTGTTCCTCTAATACTTTTTTTTCACTATACCTTTGTAATATCACATTTCTTCCACCGTCTCCCATCTTTAACCTTAATTGTTGATCTAAAGCAAGTATCTTCATTTTCTTAGAAAATTCTTTTGGATTCAAGTTATCAATGACCCAACCAACTTTATTGTTAATAATTAATTCTTTATGCCCACGATTTTCACTTGCTATAACGGGTAAACCGCAAGACATTGCCTCCATGATATTTACCGGTAGCCCTTCACGTAAACTTGAGGCCACAGCAGCGTCGGAGATTTTCAGCAATTGCTCAATATCTTCCCGAAACCCTAGGAAATTAATACTATCAGCAATTCCAAGATTAAGTGCAATTTTTTTGCATTCCCCTAATGTTGGTCCATTCCCTGCAAGTAATAGTTTAATTGCAGGAATTTCCTTTTTTAATAAAGCTATGGATTTTATTAGGAGCTTTTGATTTTTATTTTTATTAAATTCTGCAGCATAGAACATAATAAATTCACCAGGGGAGAATCCATATTTCTCTCTTAGTTCCTTTTTTTCTTCATAACTAATAGGACTAAATTCTTCTGTGTTAACACCAACACCATGAATATGCTCTATCCTCCTTGCATTAAAACGGTGTTTTACAGCTAGTTTATAATCTTCTTCATTAATCGTGATTAAACAATCAGTAAATCTTGCTAACCATCTCTCAATTGGATAATAAATCATCCAATTGATTTTTGGTGACCCTTTGCAAAAATGAAAACCGTGAGCAGTATATATTACCTTTGTTCCTTTTTTTCTTGCTTCTCGTGCAGCAAGGCGGGAAAGTACTCCCCCAACCGGTGTATGGCAGTGGATAATCTCATAATCATTTTTTTCAATAATATATTTTAATTGTTTATATGCTTGAAGGTTTTTTGAACTTATAGGAGAACGAGAAATAGGGATATTATACTTATAATCTACAAAAGGGAGTTCCATATTTCCTGATGCTACAACATGAACCTCCCAGCCCTGCTCCTTAAACCATTTCATACATGGTAAATGAAAGGCATTAAAGTGAAAATCAACAGTTGCACAAAATAATATTTTATTACGCATCAATTTTCATCCTTCGTCTCTATTTATTCCGAAAGGGAATTACGCAACCCACGATTGTTACATACATCCTTTTAGACCGGTACAGATAGCTTTGGTTTCGCTATTACTTTATAATTTGCTAAATTTATTAGTTTTTCCCTTATCTCTTCTTTACTCAGACTCTGAAAGGTTCCGATTATCCCTTCAATCTCTCCAATTAAAAGTTCAGACGTCTTACCAACATAAATCTTAGGATAAATTTGCTGTTCATGAACCTCATCTGCCTTTAATAATTCCTCAAAAAGCTTCTCTCCGGGTCTTATTCCTGAGAATTCAATTCCTATTTCATCAATTGAATTACCGGAGAGTTTAATCAAGTTTTTCGCGAGGTCTACAATCTTCACTGGGTCACCCATATCTAAAACAAATATTTCCCCTCCCTCTGCAAGTGCCCCCGCTTGAAGTACAAGTCTCGAGGCTTCGGGGATAGTCATAAAATATCGAACCATTTCTGGGTGTGTCACTGTTAGAGGACCGCCCCGTTCAATTTGCTTTTTAAAAAGCGGGATTACACTTCCCCTACTCCCCAACACATTTCCGAATCGAACCGTTACAAATTTCGTATCACTATCTCTATCCATATGTTGGATGATCATTTCTGCGAGCCTTTTTGTCGATCCCATAACACTTGTTGGGTTTACCGCTTTATCTGTTGAGATCATGACAAACGTACCAACTTCACTCCAACTGGCCGCTTTTGCAACATTCATTGTCCCAATAATGTTATTTTTAATCGCCTCTTCCGGATTCTCTTCCATTAGCGGAACATGTTTATGCGCAGCAGCATGGTAAACAGTATCTGGCTGGTATGTGTTCATAACAGACATCATTTTCTTGGCATCCTGGATGTCCGCTATAACCGAAATAAATTTAATTTTCGTATGTTTATATGTTTCCTTCAATTCCATTTCAATGGAATAGATACTGTTTTCTCCATGACCCAACAGTAAAAGCACACTCGGGTTAAAATTAGATATTTGTCTGCAAATTTCAGAACCAATAGAACCGCCTGCTCCTGTTACCAATACAACTTTATCCGTGATATTTTCAGAAATACTTTCCATATCTAGCTCAACCGGTTCTCTTCCCAGTAAGTCCTCGACTTGGACATCACGAAATTGGTTCACTGCAACTCTTCCAGTCATCAAATCTTCTAGTTTGGGCAAAATCTGTGTTTTTGCTTTTGTTTTGGCACACTCCAGGAAAATAGTATTTAATTCCCGTTTACTAAGTGACGGAATTGCTATTACAATGTTATTAATATTCAATTTTGAAACAGCAACTTCGATTTTGTTTATACCACCAATAACCGGAATTCCTAATATATCAAGCTTATATTTTCTTTCATCATCATCTATAAAAGCAACAGGAATTAAATCTGCACCGTTATTATTTATTAACTGCCTGGCCACCATGGTACCTGCAGAGCCTGCCCCAATGATTAATGTTCTTTTTTTGTTACTATTTCTATAAAAATGAAAATCACGTAAAAGCCTCCACAAGAATCGCGAGCCGCCAATTAATGACATATTCAGAAGCCATGCTACAGTCAGTAATCGGAAGCTGATTTCTTCTAAAATTATTTGCTGCATAAATCCTGCAATAATAACTGAGGCAGTAACAACCTTTATTATGGAAAATAATTCTCCAACACTAGCATATTCCCAGGCCTTATTGTATAAGTGGAATTTAAAGGATAAAAAATAATGACTAATAAGTATAACAATAGAGCTTATCACCATAGGTAAAGTAATGACATGTACCGTTCCATTGACTAAAAAACGACTGATAAATACAGCCGCTAATACAATACATGAATCAATAAAAATAAATAAAGATAACCTTTGTCGGTAGGTCATGACTTCAATCCTTTCTGAGAACATTACTAATTTTACCTTTGAGATCTTATTTTAATTGCATAATCAATTAATCTTTTAATTTCCGGTAATTGTTCTTTTGGAGCTTCCTGTTTAATATATCTCACGGCTTTTTTAATTGACTTTGGAAAGTGATCCATTTTTTTCATTTAGACAACTCCTTAAAAGTGTTAAGTATATGTACTTCTTAGAAGAGCATATACTTAACACTTTTAATTGAAATTGGGCATCTAACCCGCCCTCACATCACACTCTCGACGACGAGCGTCTAAGGTCTTACAACCCACAGCATGACCGAGTGCCTCCATTGATACTGGAAAGGAGACATCTCCAGAAAAAAAACGCAACATAAAAAGCACTAAACGTTCCCAATTAAGAACAAAATGACGCAACAAAACACTCTTTTTCCTTTTATTGTATTATTGATTTAAAATTGCTCCCACAAGTCTTGCCTTGGCAAACTCTAATACCTTCCTAGACTCTGAAGCTTTTTCCAGCTTAGTTTTCCCATTTTTAATAACCAGGATTACCCCGTCACAAATATTAGCCAAAAGCTTGGTATCTGTAACCTCTAAAACTGAATTTGAATCTAATAATACAACATCATATATTTGCTTGGCCTTCTTTATCAAATCATGCATCATTTGTGAACCTAATAATTCAACTGGATTCATTGGAACCCTTCCGCTTGATAAAAGATCAAATCGCCATATTTCTGTATGATGAACAGCCTCCGCCAATGTGATTTTTCCCGTAAGTACATCTGATAGACCAGTAGAGTTAGAACAATTAAAAAAAGAATGTAATACTGGTTTTCGCAAATTAGCATCAATTAGGAGTACCTTTTTCTTTTGTTGCGATATTGAAACTGCCAAGTTTACTGCTATAGTTGACTTTCCTTCTCCATCCCCTGGAGATGTTATTAAGAAGGTTTTACTGTTTAGTTCAGAGATCATAAATTTTAAATTTGCATATATCATCCTGTATTGTTCTGAAATAATTGATTCCGGGTGAGAGTAGGTAGTAATAGATTTATTTTTCTTCGATTCTTTTCTTTTATTTTGTACCAATTGTCTCACCTCTTAAATCTATGTCATGAGCAAATTTCCTCATTCTTTTTTTGACATTTCTCCTGTTTACTTTAGGAACCCTTCCTAATACAGGTAAACCTAGTTTTCCTTCAATCTCTTTTTTCGACCTAATCGTGTCGTCCAATGTTTCTAATAAAAACGCAAACCCTATTCCAATCACTGCACCGCCTATAAAGGCGATTAATATTTTATTATTGTTTTTTGGATTTATTGGGGATGAATTTACCTTAGCACTCGATAATAAACGCACATAATCTTGACCAACGATTATCGGCACCTGCTCCTTAAAAATTTCAGCTGTGGTATCGGCAATTTTAGCAGCCTGGACTGGGTCACTATCAATAACAGAAATACTTACAACCTGACTACCATCTACACTGTTAACAGTAATTTGCCCAGCAAGCTGGTCGGATGATTTATTAAGCTTCATCTTTTCAATCACTTTATCCAATATTATTGAATCCCTAACAATAACCTGGAGTGTCTTTTGAGAATCTGCATCGGCTCCTATTATAATTCGGGATGAAGCTTGATAAAGTGGAACAGTAGTAGAATTATTCAGAACTACACCGATTGTTGTTGCAATAATAGTTAAAGCAGCAATAAGCCAAAGTCGACGTTTAAGGACAAGAAATAGCTCCTTTAAATTAATTTCCTTCGCTACATTTTTAGATTGATTCACATTATCACCTTTTAATGGTATTTTTTAAAACTAGTTCTAAATAAAGAACATTGATAATAAAAAAAATAATTATGCCCAATTTATTCCCCTTTTGCTCTCTGAGAAATAAATTATTAAATATATTTTAGTTCTTTATAGTGAACATGTCAATACCATATGAGAAATATCTCTTTAAACACTTACACCCAATTGTTTTCTAAGCAAGGTATTAAACATTCCCTTTTTATCGATGGCCAGTTGATTGTATTGTCCTTGTTGTATTATCTCTCCTTGATCTAAAACGATTACCTGATCAGCATTCCGTATAGTCGATAAGCGATGGGCAATAACTATAATCGTCATGGACCCCTTAAGCCTTTCCAGCGCTTTTTGAATTTTAGACTCGTTTTCTGTATCAAGGGAGCTTGTTGCTTCATCCAAGATAAGAATAGCGGGTTTACGTAAAATAGCTCGAGCCAGAACAATACGTTGCCGCTCTCCTCCAGAAAGCCTAATACCTCTGTCTCCAATAATTGTGTCGAGTCCATTCGGTAATTGATTTACAAATGAAGCTGCAGCAGAAAATTCCAAAGCTTCCCAAAGCTGTTGTTCAGTTGCAGAAGGTTTTATTAATAAAAGGTTGTCTCTAATACTTCCATTAAATAGAAAAGGGTCCTGAGGCACGTAGCCGATTAATCTTCTAACTGATAATAAATTCTCTTTATTAAGGGGTGCTCCATCAATTAAAACGTTGCCAGACTCTGGTTTATTCAACCCCATTAATATATCAATTAATGTACTTTTACCTGCACCTGATCGCCCAACTATTGCTGTCATAAAGTTTATTGGGATTTTTAGATTAATATTATTTAAAGCATAATATTCTTCATTTTTATTATAACGGAAACATAAATTATGACATTCTATGCCTTTTTTAAGATTTATTTCTTTAATATGATTCTGAAAACCAATTTCCGCTTCTTCTGTGCATTCCACTTTTAAATCTATTAATTTTTTAAATGCTGGAATTGAAGAGGCTAATTGTTCTAAATTGGATTGTATTCCCGTCATACGGGGCCACAACCTTGAAAAAATAACTAATACAAGTAAAAATTGGTCGGGTTTTGAATGAAACATCTTAACAGAAAAAAATATAAAAAATGCAATAATTAAGGTAGAAAATACCTTATAAAAAAGTTGAGAGGATGTTTTTAATCGTATATGCTCTAGTTGCTCTTCAAATAATTTATTGGTTAACGATTTTAACCAAATCATTCGAGAATCCTCAAGATTATTACTTTTAATATCTTTTATACCATTAAGTTGATCGGTTATCCCTGATAGATATTCCTCAGCTAGTTTTGATGTCTTATTTCCCAATAATTTTGATTTTTTTATAAATCTGCGCGAAAAAAAGGAAAGAAGTAGTCCGCATAAAATCATAAAAATGGTTATACTTGGCGAAATCCAAAATGCAAGCCCTACTTGAATAAGTGTAAATATTGCTGACGATACTAGCTGAAGGAAAGTGTTTATCCCTCCAGTAACTCGTGGAATTTCTAGAGTCAACACATTAATCAAATCAGAATTTCTTTTCCTCAGAAAAAAACTCCAGCTGGCTTTTAATAATGATTGATAATTTTCCAATCTAATATTATTCATAAATCCGGATATTATTTTTACATTCCGTATTGTTAAATTTCGCTGTAAAAGGTATTGACCTATATTTAGAACAATGAAAATCATTAATATTAATGGTAGTAAAGCACTTACAGGCAAGCTTTGAAAGCCCTTTAGAAACTCGAAGAGAGGGTTTTCTATATTAAATTCTCCCAAGAACCCTCCAAAGGTTAACATCGGAATCAACAAGAATATCCCAATTCCATCAAGAAAGCTAACTAATCCCATTCCTAATAGATTAAAGTACAAAATACTTCCAGAATAAGAATGCAATCTTTTTATAAAATAAAATATATATTTCACTTTTATATCCTCCTAATTGGCCCCAAGTTTTTAGTAACTCTCCACGCACATAAGAAAGGGCGTAAAGGGAAATATAAAGGATGTAAAAATTTTGGTAAAGGTAAAGTTTCTGCATCAATAGGATAAGGGTAAAGAAAGCTAAAAATAAATAATAGTTTTTGCCTAAAAGACATTAATGAAAACAAGTGTTTTTGGTGAAACGCTCCTACCTCTGTTGGAAGTGGATATGAATGGAGGTTAATAGTTTGTCTAATATAAAATAAAGCTTCCTGTGCTAAGTATTTCGGTCTATTTCCTTTAGTTAATCCCTTCCAATCTTCTTCAATTTCTGTCCCTAATAGGTTTGAGGATAATAAAAGTGCTTGGCCCCCTAATTGTGAAAATTGATATCTCCTTAACAAAAAGAGAATTAGGCCCTTATCAAGTTTTTGTTTACTTAATTGGTCAATATCCTGTAACCATCGTAATCTTGACCATCCATGACGTGCACCATGCGAAACTAAAAATATAAACAAATCCTCTCTACTTAATATATGTACTGGAAAATTAGTAAGTTTACTAACTCTCTTGCGTTCCCACAAGTCATTAAAGTTGGGCTCTTTTGAAGGGCCAGGGTTCAGTCTCCAGTGAATTTCAACCTTAATATTCTTTTCCTTGTGAACAAATGTAAAATGATGGTGTCTCCATTTCCAATCTCCTAATACAGTTGATATATAATCATCTTTTACATAACCATTTTGTAAAAGAAGCTTTTCAGCTTTTTTAAGATCTTTTAAAGGGATAAGTATATCTAAATCTGAAGATGTTCTTAAGGATATATCACCATAAAGGTCTAAACCAAGAACTGGACCTTTTAAAAAGATTAGTCGAATCCCATTACTTGTAAAAATTTTGCTCAATTGTTCTATATCCCCACCCAAATATAGCATCTGAATTCTATTTAAATGATATAGTTGTTTAAGTTTTAAAAAAACCTTTCGTGGAATCTCTTTTTCTAGTTTTCTTAGATTTGAATAAATTACCGGATAAACTCGATGATGTTTTACAAGTCTAATGAATTCTTCCCAGTTAACATTATCAACCAAGTATTTATTTCCAAATGCTCCCTCCGTGTTATTACCCATTTTCAAAATCTCTAGTAATAACCTTAATTCATTAGAAAGTTCGGAAGTATTTATCAAACAATTCCCCATGAATATCCCCTTCATTTTAGGCAAACAGTTTCTTCGCAAATTTACTAACTTCATTAAACCGTCTCAACTCTTCAGCACCTGTTATATATAATGGACCACTTCGAAGCCATGCGTGTGCAATCATTTTCCCTTTGTCATCTTTGGCAATACCAAAATAAATGGTACTTTCAATATGACGCCTTTCTAACATCTTCATCCCTGCAATAGCCTTTACAATACATTTACTATCCCAAAAAGTATAATTGCTCATTATTGATATAGCATGCCTTATATTCTTTAATATCTTTTCATTATTAGGATTTATGTTGATAGCAGTTTCCTCCATTTGAACGCCTAAAAGAGGAGATATTTTAGAAAATGGAAAAGCAATAAGAATCCGTGCCCCACCCAAAAAAATAAATGCCTCAAATAATAATAACTTAGTTTTCATGTCTAAAAAAATGAAATATTTGATTTTTTTTAAAATCATTCTCCGCTACATTCCTTTAATGGATATTCTATATACCTATAATTATTTGAATGTAATTAACTTTTCAGTGAATAATTGTTGTAAAAAATCCTCAACATGTTCCTCACACTCATGTTTCTGTACTTCAAACTCATTTACTAATAAATTTACTAAATCATTACCCGATATGGGAGTATTGATTAATTCCCAAATACGCCCTCCAATGCTGCCAAGATTATAATATTTTCCATTCGGGACACTAAATATGACCTTTTCTCCATCCATATCGCTTACGATATTTCCATGATTTTGAGTAATTATAGAATTTAAATTAATCAAAGTAGGATTCATTGCCTAACATTCCCTTCTTTTATTCGCTCTAAAATTATCAAGGCTAACTCGTCGGCAGAATACTTTGTGCTCGGCCGTTGAATCTGATAGAAATCAATTTTATTAATAAATTTCGATAAGTTCTCAAAATGCCAATCCATTAGTCCTAATCTCGGAATTAAAAAATTCCGGAAGGTGTGAAGATACAATTTATGGAATCTTTCTAGATTTGATACTTGCTTTATTATGATTGTTTCTTCATTATATTTTTGCAATTCAAATATTCCTGCCAATGGCAAGGGTTTATTTTGAAACTGCTCTTTAACTGGGATTGAATATTTTGTTTCTCTATCAAATAGCGGAGTAAACTTACTACTTTCCATCCCTAGAAAATTCAAGCTATCCTGCCATAATTTCTGTTGTGGATACGATGGAGTTACATAAGGTGTGGATTTTTCCGTGAAAAGGGATACAGCAATAACATCATCACTTAGTAGTTGGTATCCTTTATCTAAGAATATTGATGCTAACGTTGATTTCCCAGCACCCGAATTACCAACAAAAGCATAAGCTTTTCCATCAATTGCAATAGCACTTCCGTGTAACGGTAAAACTTTTCTTTGCATTAAAATGATGCTCATGCACGTACCAAGAAGATAAAGGCGTATTCTATCCTCACTAAATTCTTTTAATGGTGAAACAAGAACTCTCTTCCCACCTTGGACACAGATTATTGCAATATTCTCTATTTCAAAAAGAACATTTTTATCATTAACAATAAATTTTTTTTTAACTCCAATTTCATTCCATAAAGATGTTAAATCTACTATTTTAAATAATATATCCATATTGAGATCATCAATATTACTTTTTAATAATTCTGGGAACTCAATTTCACTTATTATATTTAAACCAAAAGCCTTATAAGCATAATTATTAATAGTTTGTAACATTCTTAATATCACTCCAGATGTTACGTGATTTTTAAAATAAAGCCCTTAAACACATCTCTGCGGATAAGGGCATGTTGAATAAATTTATAGCTTAAATTAATGTTTAGCTATAGTGGTCTCTTTCTTCTGGGTCTGGATCATCATTATAATCATCCGCATATCTAAGCCCAGGACCTGCCATTGTCATACTGATATCAAGTACTTCAAGTGATGGAGTTTCCCATGGTTTTTTCATTTTATCACCCCCTTTCAAATAAACGTATTGTAAAAACTTTTATAAGAAATAGGCTATAGAATCCTATTATAGAGGGCTTTATAAGCAAAAAAATTGCCACCCCCTGAAATCTAAGGATAATTGAGGTTACCACACTCTCAACAACCTAGATAGGAAGTGACAATTTGTACCCTCAAATTATAACCTATTTATTAACTTTTATTAAGTACCAAGAACAAATAATTCGAACATTACTTACCCTTCTTATTGGGAAGGGGATGTTTGAAAAGCCTGAGGAAAAACCTGTAAATAAACCTTATCGTAAACTCCAGGTGGATGATCTTCCGATCATCGAAACCATTCAGAAACTTGATTACCGAAGCCTCCTAACCGAATACCTGGAGAAGAACGGTAAACAACTAAAACCTGTTCAAAGGCGTTCGAATACAAAGGCATGTGTGCCCAAGTCAATGAAATGTCCGCAGTGTGGTGCTCCAGCGGATTATCTTTATGCCAATAATGGAGGCAAAGGACAGTTTCAATGTAAGGTGTGTGCCTGTCTTTTCAATGATAAAAATCGCTATTCGAAGGAGGCTATTTTGAAGTGTCCTCATTGTTCTAGGACCCTTGAGAAAGTCAAAGAGCGAAAAGACTTTGACGTGTACAAGTGTAAAAATAATGACTGTTCCTACTACCAGCAGAAACTGAATGGCATGTCTGCGAAAGAGAAGAAACAGTTTAAAAAGGATCCACAAGCCTTTAAATTAAGATATATCTTCCGGCAGTTCCACATTGATTTTCAGCCATTGTCAAAGGCTTCTCCTAAGAAACCAAAGGTTGACTTGGCCAGGCTTTATGTGTCGCCACATACATTGGGGCTTATTTTAACCTATCACGTTAACTATGGCCTTTCGGCCCGGAAGACAGCTGCACTCATGAAAGATATCCATGGTGTTTCTATATCGCATCAAAGCATTTTAAATTACGAGAACGCAGTTGCATTAATCCTTAAACCTTACGTAGACCACTATCCCTACGAGCTTTCTGATCAGTTCTGTGGGGACGAAACCTATATTAGGGTTCAAGGTCGTTGGCATTACTTGTTCTTCTTCTTTGATGCGGTAAAAAAGATCATTCTGTCTTATCCAGTGTCAGCAAATCGAGATACAGCGACAGCAATCCGTGCCATTGATGATGTCCTAATGAAATTTAAAGAGATTCCGGAAGATCTTACATTTGTGGTGGACGGCAATCCGATATATCTCTTAGCCCAACACTTTTACGCCCAGCATGATATTCACTTTGACATTACTCAGGTCATTGGGCTTACCAATGAAGATCCTGTATCAAAGGAGTATAGGCCTCTCAAACAAGTGATTGAAAGACTCAATCGCACATTTAAGGGCAATTATCGCTCAACACACGGGTTTGGGTCCGAACATGGGTCTGTTTCGTTTGTGACGCTTTTTGTGGCTTACTTTAACTTTTTACGGCCTCACTCAGCGTTAGAAGGTAATGTGCCAGTGGTTAATCCAGAGCTCTTACTGCGACCGAATATGCCTGCACGCTGGACTAAATTAATAGGTTTAG
Source organism: Neobacillus sp. B24 (assembly GCF_055381825.1). NCBI lineage: Bacteria > Bacillati > Bacillota > Bacilli > Caryophanales > Bacillaceae > Neobacillus > Neobacillus sp. B24. The sequence continues at coordinate 4,541,485 of NZ_AP035777.1, forward strand.
CTCAAGATTGGATCATTGAACAAACAGTCTAACTTTTTGTTTAGCAGAGCCCTTGAACCCACTAGCAACCGGCGAAGCGAACTCTTGACAAACCGAACTTGCCAATGGTTTAAAATGGAAATACCAAGGGCTATTTGGCATGCCTTCTTTTTGTCCCCGTCGCCCTTGATAAAGGAATCTCAAACCATTGGCGTGTTTGTCAAGAGCGGTTGCGGGGCCGACGCACCCAATATGTGGAAAGGAACCTAACCCCTTAAGGAGTTTTCATAGAACTTTTGACACTACCCAAATAAATTTTTTTATAAATCTTGAAACAATTAGACTTCTCATTAATATTTTAAAGTCAGCATGGTATGCAAATTCTGGACGTGCTTCATCTTGAAGATTTAGAATTGCGTTTTCAATAATAGGTACATTTAAGATTCCCTTTAAATCCTTGTCTAATATAATCATTTTTATTTCTTCGATAAATTTGTTCCAATGAGGTTTCATTCTATGCACCCCATCAGCAGCCTGTAATCCTCTAACACTATAATTTAATCTTACGTTGTCAGGTAAATAATTTTTCGTTACTCTCCGTATTAACGCTCTATCCAGTCCATTCTGAACATATTGTTCCTCTGGAATTGACAGGCAAAACTGGATTACTCGTAAATCGTTTGTCGGATCTCGGTCCCATACAGAGTAAGGCAAAGATAATTTAGCCCTGCTAGTTCCATTTAAATTCCAAGAATTTGACCGTTCAAATTGACGTTTCCTTGCTTCATAGACACTTAACCTAAATGAACCGTCAAGACCCGAACTTTTTAATTTATTTAACACATCTGTTTTCTTCGCGAATTCAGGATTTATTAGCATTGGAAATTCATAGCTTTCTTTAGTTCCCTCAATAAATGGAAATGTTATTTTCCCAATTTTTGATACGACTTCCTTTCTCCCAATTTTTCGATTATTACTAAATAAATTAATTTCTTTATATAATCGAATGAAATTCATTTGTTTTAATAGTATAGAATAAAAATCTAATGCTGGACCCCAGGATATCGTATAGTTCCCCCTACTTCCGTTTAATAAAACTCTTATTCCTCTAACATGGGCCTCTTCGATAATACCTTTAAGCCAAAAGGAATTTTCAATAAATTTATATGGCATTTCCATAATATCTAGTAAATCATTTATCTCTGTATAAGCGCTTTTTCCTTCAAAATCCAAATAATTATCAGAAATATTCCCTACATATTTTACCGTTGAGTTAATAAACGGTCGTTCATCAGGTAGTCTGCTTTTCGGAGTCCAATCAATAAAATCATTTACTGGTATATAACTAAATGTGTGTAATTGTTTATTTTCTTTAGAAAGTGCCTTTGCAGCAAAACTAGTAACCGCTCCAGAATCCAGACCCCCACTTAGGCGTGAGCCTACTGAAGAGCATGATCTTATTTGCGAGGAAACTGCCTTTTGAAATACCTCTTTGAAAGCTTCTTCGTATTCATCATTGGACTTAAAAACCATCTTATTGGTAGGGAAGAATTTGAAATACCTAGAAAATTTTACTCTACCTGATACAACTGAAATACTATGAGAGGGTGGCAACTGTTTTATATTTTTATAGACAGTACTCTCAGGATCTAAAGCATCAGTTACACCCGGTATTGCTAAAAATTCGGCAAGCCACTGTTCATTTAGGTTTTTTTCAACAAATGGCAAAGCCAAAAGAGGGCGGATGGCAGTACAAAAAACTACCCGATGTTGATCTATGTAATAATAAAGCGTCCGACTCCCTGAAAAATCCCTTGCCCCAAATAGTTTTTGTTCTTTTGCATCCCAAATTATGAAAGCAAAATCCCCAACCAAATACTTAGGTGTATCTTCCCCCCATTTATCATAAGAAAGTAGAATTAATTCACTATCGGTTATTGTCTTTTGTTTTGATTTTTTTATTTGAAGCTTCTCAAACAAATCTTCCCGATTATCAATAATCGCATCAGCGGTAATTGCTAACTTTCTTTCCTGATCGTAGTAAGGAAGTTTTTCACCAATGGATTCCGGCGTAATCCATTGTGCATGGCAGCCAAGAAAGACTTTGTCACTATTCCAGGTTTGTACATCATCAGCAGGGAACTTCTCAAGTTCCTTCATCATTCTTCTGCCATGATCAAGATTAATTGGTTCACCGTTTAAGTGATATATACTAGCAATAGCGCTCATTGGGTCCTCCTGCTAAAAGAAAGGTCTATTAATGGAAAATACAATCCCTTTCTCCTACATAGTGGTGATTAGTCATTCAGTAAATTCTATAAAAAGAACGATAGAATCATAGTTAATTTAAGGAATATTTCAATCCCCTTATTACCCATATATTCTTATGTATAAATACCTAATTCGGAAGCCATTTTCCTCAAACAAAAAAGTTATTAGTTCTTCATCAAGAACATCTTGTAAAGTAATAATATAATCTAATAGTCTTAGTGTCAACCATTTTCCAATTTACAAAATGCTACATATTCTGCAATTATCAAAAACTTATTGACACTTCTATATAACTGTAGTAAATTTTATAAATAATCCAAAATATTAATTTTCTTATCAAGAGAGGTTGAGGGAAGGGCCCGAAGACGCCTCAGCAACCTTCAATGACTTAGTTCATTGAAACGGTGCTAAGTCCTGCAAATTATGACTAATTTGCGAGATAAGAAGAATGACCTTGTTAATCGTACTTACAAAAGTCTTCTTCTTATAGAAGGCTTTTTTCTTTTATCATCAGGCTTTATTACCATAATGTGTTAAAGCTTTAAAGTTATCTTACACAAGGAGTGTGCATCATGTACAAAATTGATACGAAACTTGCTCAAATTGGAAACCGCAGTGAAACTACAACAGGAACCGTCAATCCACCCGTTTACTTTTCAACAGCCTACCGCCATGAAGGAATTGGGCAGTCAACCGGGTTCGATTATACACGGACGGGGAACCCGACGCGTCAGCTCCTAGAGAAAACTATTGCCGATTTGGAAGGCGGCGATCAAGGATATGCCTGCTCCTCAGGTATGGCAGCAATACTGACAGTTCTTTCATTATTTCAATCCGGTGATGAATGGCTGGTCAGCGAAGATCTATATGGCGGTACCTACCGTCTTCTTGAAAAAGGCTATAGAAAGTATGGCTTAACGACCACATATGTTAATACCTGTTGTCCAAAGGAGATTGAACGTAAGATTACCCCACAAACAAAGGCTATCTTTCTTGAGACTCCTACCAATCCCCTCATGCAGGAATCGGATATCGCCGCAGTTGCACAGATTGCCAAAAGACATGGGCTCCTGCTGATTGTTGACAATACATTCTACACACCGCTGTTGCAGCAGCCGATTGCACTAGGCGCCGATATTGTCATCCATAGCGCGACTAAATACCTTGGCGGACACAATGACGTCCTTGCTGGCCTGGTTGTTGCCAAAGGGAAGGAACTTTGTGAAGATTTGGCCCTTTACCATAATGGTGCTGGCGCAGTGTTAAGTCCCTTCGATTCTTGGCTGTTGATGCGCGGCATGAAGACCTTGTCCCTTCGAATGGAACGCCATGAAAAAAATGCGAAGGCAATCGTTGAATTTTTATCACAGCATGAAGATGTTACCGATGTTTTATATCCTGGGCGCGGTGGTATGGTTTCTTTCCGCATCAAAGATGAAATCTGGGTAAATTCATTTTTACAGAACCTAAAGCTAATTTCCTTCGCGGAAAGCCTTGGCGGCACTGAAAGCTTTATAACTTACCCGGCAACACAAACACATGCCGATATTCCTGTTGAAGTTCGAACAGCAACAGGCGTAGATAACCGCCTATTGCGTTTCTCCGTCGGCATAGAGGATGCAGAGGATATCGTGTCCGACCTCGAGCAGGCGTTTGCCAATATTCATGAAGGAGTGAGAGTGTAATGGTTACCGAGAACTATAGTTTTGAAACGAAGCTGCTGCATAATCGTCATAAAGTGGATGCTAGAACTGGTGCGGTCAGTGTTCCGATCCAGCACGCTTCCACCTTTCATCAGTTTGATATTGACCAGTTCGGAAAATATGATTATGCCCGCAGTTCAAATCCAACAAGGGAAGCATTGGAAGATGTGATTGCTGAATTAGAGGGCGGCGTAAAAGGATTTGCTTTTTCATCAGGAATGGCAGCCATTTCCACCGCATTTCTTCTCCTTTCTTCTGGTGACCATATCGTAATCACCGAGGATGTGTACGGCGGAACGTTCCGGATGGTTACCCAAGTGCTGTCGAGATTGGGAATAGAACATACTTTTGTCGATATGACAGACCTGGAACAGGTGAAACAGGCGATTCGCCCGAATACTAAAGCCTTTTATGTAGAGACTCCATCTAATCCCTTGCTGAAAGTAACGGATATTGCAGCTATTAGCGAATTGGCGCAGGAAGTTGGCGCCCTTACCTATGTTGACAATACATTCCTGACTCCAGCCCTGCAAAAACCTTTGGAGCTTGGAGCGGATATAGTCCTTCACAGTGCGACCAAGTTCTTGTCAGGCCATAGCGATGTCGTCGCTGGACTTGCCGTCGTGAAAGATGAGGATTTAGCAAATCGGCTTTACTTTTTACAAAATTCCTTTGGAGCGATTCTCGGTGTTCAGGATGCTTGGTTAGTGTTACGAGGTTTGAAGACACTTCATGTCCGGTTAAAACAGTCACAAGAATCAACCTTAAAAATTGCGAGATTTCTAGAATCCCATCCACTTGTAGAAAAAGTCTACTACCCAGCTCTGGAAAATCACCCGCAGCGCCTATTGCAGGAAACTCAGGCGAGCGGTGCTGGTGCAGTACTTTCCTTTGACCTGGCTGATGAGGATGCAGTTCGTACCTTCGTTTCAGAAGTGGAAATTCCGGTGTTTGCTGTCAGCCTTGGTGCGGTAGAATCCATTTTATCGTATCCAGCAAAAATGTCGCATGCAGCGATGCCGCAGGATGAACGAGAAAAACGTGGCATTAAAAACAGCCTGCTTCGGTTATCGGTCGGATTAGAAAATCCTGACGATCTTATCAAAGATTTTTCCAAAGCTTTTGAGAAACTGCAAGAAAAGAACTTAGTCCTCCAGCAAGGAGAATGAGTATGAGCTTTTTAGAAAAATTAAAAAATCAAATCTTAATTGCCGATGGCGCCATGGGAACGCTGCTGTATTCATATGGAACCGATTGCTGCTTTGAAGAATTGAATTTGTCTCAGCCAGAGCAAATCCAGCATATCCATCGGGCTTATATTGATGCCGGGGCAGACGTCATTCAGACCAACAGCTATGCGGCTAATTATTTAAAGCTTGGCCGGTACGGTCTCGAGGATTCGGTTAAGGACATCAATAGTGCGGCAGTCATCAATGCGAAAAAGGCTGCTGGGAATACTGCTTATGTGCTGGGAACGATGGGCGGAAACCGCGGTATTAAACCAAACTCGATTACAATAGAAGAGATTAAGCGAAGCTTTCGCGAGCAGCTTTATTGTTTGTTGTTAGAGGGCGTAGACGGAATTCTGCTAGAGACCTTTTATGACTTAGAAGAGCTTGAGACGGTGCTGGCGATTGCCAGAAAAGAGACAAAACTGCCGATTATTGCGCAAGTGTCGTTGCAAGAACCAGGTATATTGCAAAACCTGACACCAGTTAATGAAGCTTTTAATACCTTGGAGACACTTGGCGCAGATGTGGTCGGCCTCAATTGCCGGCTTGGTCCGCATCATATGCTGCTTGCCCTTGAACAAATTGAATTGCCGCAGCATGCGTTTCTTTCTGCTTATCCGAACGCCAGCCTTCCTGCTTATACGGACGGCAAGTTTCATTATGACGGAGATGCCGATTACTTCCGAAGATCCGCAGCCGAGTTTCGTAACCAAGGCGTTCGGCTCTTGGGCGGCTGCTGCGGGACTACGCCAGAACATATCAGGGCGTTTGCTTCAGCACTAAAGAACAGTGCCCCGATTACTGAAAAAACTGTAAAATTGAAAACAGAGAAGATTACCGTAAAAGAGCAGATTGTAAAAAGTGACTTCGTTCCTCTGCAAGAAATTGTAAAAGAGCGGCCATCCGTGATTGTAGAGTTGGACCCGCCAAGAAAATTGGATACGAGGAAATTTTTTGAAGGTGCACGGGCTCTCAAAGAGGCAGGAATTGATGCCATTACATTAGCTGATAATTCTCTGGCAACAGTGAGGATTTCCAATGAATCATTAGGATATTTAGTAAAAGCAGAATTGGGAATGCGACCGCTGATTCATATTGCCTGCCGTGACCGTAATATTATCGGTTTGCAATCACATCTAATGGGCTTGCACACACTGGGAATGCATGATGTGCTGGCGATTACTGGCGATCCGGCCCGTGTTGGCGATTTCCCAGGTGCTTCTTCCGTATATGATGTTTCCTCTTTTGAACTGATCCAAATGATTAAACAATTAAATGAAGGTTTATCTTTTTCCGGAAAAGACCTGGGACAGAAAACGGCGTTCAGCATTGCCGCCGCTTTTAACCCAAATGTCCGTTCACTAGAAAAAGCAGTGAAACGACTTGAGAAAAAAATCGCCTACGGGGCCGATTACTTTATCTCCCAGCCGGTTTTTTCTGAAGAAAAGCTGCTCGAGATACATGAACAAACGAAACATCTGGATGCACCGATTTACATTGGATTGATGCCGCTAACGAGCAGTAAGAATGCCGAGTTCCTTCATAATGAAGTCCCGGGTATCAAGATTGCCGATGCAATCCGCGAACGGATGGCGCTAAGTACTGACCCTGTTGTCGCAGCACGGGAAGGAATTGCGATTACAAAATCACTTATCGATACGGCACTGAATTTATTTAATGGAATCTATTTAATCACACCATTTTTACGCTATGAATTAACAACGGAGTTGGCGATTTACGCCAATCAGCGCGCACGCGAACTGAGGGGGAACAGCTATGTCGAGACCACTATTTACTGAGCAATTGAAAAAACGCATCCTCGTCATGGACGGTGCAATGGGAACGATGCTGCAGCAAGCTGAGCTTACACCAGATAATTTTGGCGGCGAGGAATATGACGGCTGTAATGAAAATCTGAATTTGACAGCGCCTGACGTGATTGCCAGAATTCACCGTGAATATTTAGAGGCGGGGGCCGATATTATTGAAACCAATACGTTTGGGGCAACCAATCTTGTTCTCGACGAATACGGACTCGGCTATAAAGCATATGAAATCAATAAAATTGCCGCGATGATTGCTGTCAGGGAGGCCTCGAAAGCCTCAACTGATGAATGGCCCCGGTATGTCGCAGGTTCGATGGGACCAACCACAAAAACATTGAGTGTAACCGGCGGTACCACCTTTGATGCCCTAGCGGCCGCTTATGAAGAGCAGGCACTTGGTTTGATTGACGGCGGCGTCGATTTGCTGTTGCTGGAAACAAGCCAAGATATGCTGAATGTAAAAGCTGGTTTTTCCGGAATCAAAAATGCTTTTGCCAAAACCGGCAAAACCCTGCCGCTGTTTATTTCCGGTACGATTGAGCCAATGGGAACCACCCTTGCCGGCCAAACAATAGACTCCTTTTATATATCAGTTGAGCATATGAAGCCGGTTGCTGTTGGCTTGAACTGCGCGACCGGTCCGGAATTTATGCAGGATCATGTTCGCTCTTTGGCCAATCTCGCTTCCGTAGCCGTCAGCTGTTATCCAAATGCCGGGTTGCCTGATGAGGAAGGACATTATCATGAGACCCCTGAAACATTGGCGAAGAAACTGGCTGACTTTGCTGCACATGGCTGGTTGAATATTGTCGGCGGTTGTTGTGGAACCACGCCTGATCATATTCGCGCGATTGCTCAGGCAATGAAAGAATATAAACCTAGGGAATTTTCATCAAATACACTTCACATGGTTTCCGGAATTGAACCGTTTATTTACGATGATCCGACACTAAGACCGATTATGGTCGGTGAACGGACAAATGTGATTGGCTCCCGTAAATTTAAACGTTTAATTGCTGAAGGGAAATTTGAAGAGGCTGCTGAAGTTGCCCGGGCACAAGTAAAGGGCGGTGCACATGTCATCGATATTTGCCTCGCCGACCCTGACCGTGACGAGCTCGTGGATATGGAAAACTTCATTAAAGAAGTCGTCAAGAAGGTCAAAGTTCCTTTAGTCATTGATTCTACCGATGATAAGGTCATTGAAAAAGCACTGAAATTCTCGCAGGGGAAAGCGATTATCAACTCGATTAACCTCGAGGATGGTGAAGAGCGTTTTGAAGCGGTTGTTCCGTTAATTCATCGGTACGGTGCAGCGGTCGTTGTCGGTACCATCGATGAAAAAGGAATGGGCGTCACCGCACAGAAGAAGTTGGAAATAGCTCAGCGTTCGTATGACTTACTAGTAAACAAGTACGGTCTGAAGCCGCAAGACCTTATTTTTGACCCATTAGTTTTTCCAGTCGGAACCGGCGATGAACAATATATTGGTTCTGCCAAGGCAACGGTTGATGGAATTAGATTAATTAAGGAACAGCTACCTGAGGTGCAAACGATTCTTGGAATCAGTAATGTTTCGTTTGGACTGCCGCCGGTTGGCCGCGAAGTCCTAAATTCAGTTTTCCTTTACCACTGTACGCAAGCAGGTCTCGACTACGCGATTGTCAATACGGAAAAACTTGAGCGATTCGCTTCGATTACAAAAGAAGAAGTGGCGCTTGCCGAGGCTCTTCTTTTTGATACAACTGATGAAACCCTGGCAACGTTCACTGACTTTTATCGTGATAAAAAGAAGGAAGCAAAAGTAACTACAACGGATATGCCGCTTGAGGAACGTCTCTCCTATTATGTGGTCGAAGGCACAAAAGAAGGACTCTTGCCCGATTTAGAATTAGCTCTCGCTGCTTACACTGCCCCACTGGATATTATTAATGGACCATTAATGGACGGGATGAAAGAAGTCGGGCGGTTATTCAATGATAATCAATTAATTGTCGCCGAAGTGCTGCAAAGCGCCGAAGTCATGAAGGCCTCGGTATCCTATCTGGAGCCGTATATGGAAAAAGGCGATGTTTCTGCTTCAAAGGGGAAGGTTGTATTAGCAACCGTTAAAGGCGATGTTCATGATATCGGAAAAAATCTGGTTGATATTATCCTTAGTAATAATGGCTACAAGGTCATTGACCTTGGAATTAAGGTAGCACCTGCAGAGCTGATTAAAGCCATTCGTGAGGAAAAACCGGATATCGTCGGGCTGTCTGGACTGCTGGTGAAATCCGCACAGCAAATGGTGTTAACCGCCCAGGATATGAAGGAAGCAGGAATTGACCTGCCGATTATGGTTGGCGGTGCTGCTCTGTCACGTAAATTCACCGATACGAAAATTGCCAAGGAATATGACGGACTAGTACTATATGCAAAAGACGCCATGACCGGGTTAAGTTTGGCCAATCAAGTGCAATCACCGGAGGGGCTTGAAGAGCTAGTTGCCGAAAAACAAGAAAAGATGGCTAAATTGGATGTGCCGGTAGTTGTACCAAGCAGGTCGAATGTTTCGGTTGCGGTTAAGCCAAAATCGACTGTGTCGACGACAGTGCCGGTCTTTGTTCCGAAAGATACAAAACGTCACGTATTAAAATCCTATTCTTTATCCCATGTTGAACCGTATATTAATATGCAAATGCTGCTTGGCCACCATCTTGGGGTAAAAGGAAAAATTAGCAAGCTGCTGGCTGAAAAAGACGAAAAAGCTTTGAAGGTTAAAGAAATGGTTGATCAACTGTTAGCGGATGCCAATGTGAATGGCTGGATTAAGCCTGCTGCGGTATATCAATTTTTCCCGGCGCAATCTGATGGAAATAAGATTCATATTTATGACCCAGAAAACCATAGCACAATAATTGAAACGTTTGACTTTCCGCGGCAGGAATCAAGCCCATATCTCTGCTTGGCAGACTTCTTAAAGCCAGTTGACAGCGGTGTGATGGATTATGTTGGGTTCTTTACGGTAACAGCAGGTCGAGGGATTCGTGAGGTTGCTGATCGTCTGAAAAATGATGGCCGCTTCCTTGAAAGCCATGCGCTTCAGTCGCTTGCATTAGAAAGTGCTGAGGGTCTAGCGGAGTTAATCCACCGGCAAATGCGCGACCGCTGGGGTTTCCCGGATCCGCTGGAGTTTACGATGCAGGAACGGTTCGCTGCCCATTATCAAGGCCAGCGCTTCTCATTCGGCTATCCGGCCTGCCCTGAATTAGAGGATCAAAAAAGGCTGTTTAAACTAATTGGGCCGGAGGAAATCGGCGTGAATCTGACTGATGGCTGTATGATGGAACCGGAAGCTTCGGTCTCGGCAATTGTATTTGCCCATCCGGAAGCTAGGTATTTTAATGTTTTGAGATAGCTTCAAAAAAGTATGCCGTAGGATTCGTCCTGCGGCTTTCTATTTGTTCTTTTCGCCGATTTCTAAGTTTATTTCGCCGAATTTTGATTACATTTTCGCCAACCTGGATGGGCATTTCGCTAAACTTAGGCAACATTTCGCCGAATACAAGGACTATTTCGCCAAATCAATTTTCGCAGACCTAAATTTGTGAACCTTCCTTGACAATTTTCACTATATCCATTATATTTACCTAGGTAACTAATTTTATTAATGGAGCGTATTATGCTTAGCCACGAACTTTTCCATACACTTCACCAGCTTTCACGCCGACTCACCAATAAACTAAATGAAGCACTGAAACCAACTGGATTATACGGTTCGCAATGGGCCGTTATTTTTATTTTAAAAAAGAAAGATTCATTAACCCAAAAAGAATTATGCGAATATTTGTCGGTTGAAGCCCCGCCGATGACCCGGACGATTCAGCGTCTGGTTAAACAAGGTTATGTCAAACAGGTTCCTGGTCAACATGACAAACGTGAAAAGCGCGTTGAATTAACTGACCTAGCTTTAACACGATATCCTGAATGGGAACAAATTGTCACAGAAGTAAATCAGTCCTTGTTAAGCCACCTTCCTGAAGATAAACAGGAGCAACTTTATAAACTGCAAAGGAGCTGGCTTGAACAGCTGAACTAAAGGAGTGCATCTAATGAGTAAAACCAAATTATGGACAAAGGATTTCATCAGTATTTCTGCAAGTAACTTTTTCTTATTTTTAACCTTTTATATTCTGCTCGTGACCCTGCCAAGCTATGCGTTGGACGAATTGCATACTAGTGCAACCCAGGCGGGTCTGATGACGACGATCTTTCTGCTTTCAGCAATCGTCTCACGTCCCCTTGCCGGCCAATGGCTTGAACGGGTAGGAAATAAAAAAGTGCTACTCACATCACTGATTCTTTTTGCTGTGGCAGCACCTTTATACTTAATCCCGAAAACTGTCATCGGCTTCCTAGTGATTCGCCTCCTGCACGGAGTAGGCTTTGGTATGGCGACCACTGCCGTAGGAGCCATCGTAGCCGATATCATCCCTGCTGCTCGCCGCGGGGAAGGCATGGGATACTTTGTATTATCAACTAACATGGCTATGGTTTTAGGTCCCTTTGTCGGTTTAATGACCATTCAACAGTGGGGCGCAAAAACCATGTTTATCCTCAGTATTGTGGTAGCAGTCGGGGCTTTGCTGACTGGTTTATGCGTCAAGCTAGCCACTCCGGAACAAGACAATCAAATCGAAGTGCTGTCAAATTTTTCGATTCGCGGCTTATTTGAAGCATCCGCTGTACCAATCGCAATTGTCGGCAGTTTTATGGCTATCGTGTATTCGGCCCTGCTTTCATTTGTTTCCATCTATGCAGCTGAAATTCATGTAGAAAATGTTGCCAGTCTGTTCTTTGTTGTCTATGCAGTTGTGCTGCTGATTTCAAGACCGTTTACCGGAAAATGGCTCGACCAACACGGCCCAAACGTCATTTCTTATCCATGTATTATACTGTTTGCCATCGGTATGTATGTATTAAGTCAAAGTGAAAGCGTAGTTACCTTCCTTGTATCTGCCGGACTAATCGGTTTGGGTTGGGGAACGCTGTTTCCAACGTTCCAAACGATCGCTATTCAAAATGCTGAGCCCCGAAAAAGAGGGCTTGCAACAGCGACCTTTTTATCAATTTACGATACAGGTATTGCACTCGGATCATTTTTAGTAGGAATCATTGCGGCAAAAATGGACTATAGCTCACTTTATTTCCTTTGCTCGTTCTATGTATTGATTGGATTGGTTCTCTTTTATTTTTTCCATACGAAAAAGAAGACACCTGCAAAAAAATTGGAACAACACACCAATGTTCAGGAACTTTCTTAAATTACCTTTTATAACACTCCTTGGGATGGTATAATATCTCCAACCAATTTGGAGGAGTGATTTATAATGGCAAAATCAAAAGCCAGAAAGCTTCGTGAAAAGCTTGTACGTGAAGGAAATCTGAACCCGGAAACAAGACGAAGTCCCTTTGTTTCTACTGACATGAGAACCCGGATAACAAAAACGAAAAAGGATCATTTATATCAATTCAAATACAAGAACCATCAATCACAAGACGGAAATGATGGTTCTTTTTATTTTGCTTCTGCAAGGTTCCATCAGCCATTAATATTTCGTAACGCAAATATTTCAAATTAAGCAATTTATTTTACTTTCATTGTTACTTTGGCTATGCTAATTATTGAAAAATAAGTTTTTGGAGGTAATAAAATGTTTGATGTCGTGATTATTGGTGCCGGTCCTGCTGGCGCAAGTGCAGCCATTTTTACTGCAAAGGCTGGAAAAAATACATTAGTGATTGATAATGATAAAAGCGTTACCAAGCGGGCTTGGATTGAAAATCATTATGGCGTTAAAGAAGCTGCCGGCCCGGACCTAGTTGAAACCGGTAAAGAACAAGCCCGTAAATTCGGCGCTGAATTTACTACTGCAACAGTGACTAACATTAGCAAAACTGATGACGGTTTCAAAGTTGAAACTGACGGTAAGGAATATGAAGCAAAACATGTCATCGTGGCAACCGGAATGCTGGCCGACCTTGCTGAAAAAGCTGGGTTAAACACGAAACCAGGTACAGAACCAAGAGTAAAAACAATTCTTGATGTTGATGTTAACGGTAAGACTAATGTTGACGGCATTTGGGCAGCTGGCACAATTGCAGGCGTCTCCATGCACACGATTATTACAGCAGGTGACGGGGCAAAAGTTGCGATCAACGTAATCAGCGAATTAAACGGTGAGCGCTATGTTGATCATGATGTATTAAAAGCGTAATTGTATTTTATTAGAGCACTGATTCCATTTGGAACGGTGCTTTTTTAAATTCGCGGATTGCATCGCTGAATTCGCGGATTAAACTCTTTGATTCGCTGATTGAAGCCTTTGATTCGCGGATTGGTGTACAAAACTCGCGGATAGAATCATTCCGAAAACTATATTTCAGCCTATTTGCTAATACAACGAGAAAAGGACGCGCTTTTTTGCGTCCTTCTCTGTTTTTATACCTTTAAGTCCTTGCCTTCTTCAACGATATGGAATAACAGATGGGCTAAATGATGAATCGGGCCATATGCTTCGTCATCATCCTCATCTAATTCCTCTGCATAGCCAATTTCATTTAAGTAAAGGGCCATGAATTCATAAAAATCCTTTAACTGAAATGAATAGTAAGCGTGTGGCTCTTCGCTATTCTCTTCATACTGCACAACCATATAGGAAAGAGCGCCATCAATATCTTCTGCATCGAAAAATACGAACAAGCCAATGTTGGTATCAAGTTCGAAGAGGTGGCGTGTGCCGCCTTCTGACGCTTTCTCAAATTCAGCTTCGTTTAACCTTTGAACCTGCATCGTATCGACATTATCTTCCTGGTGGAAACTGACAACAAATGATTGCATGATAATCCTCCTTTAAGCCTAATCCGTATCACCCCATAGTATAACCAAATTCCCGTTAATCCTTACTCTGTTTCGGGTCCTCTTGATAATGTTCATTTAAGTATGGATTTTCCGTGGTTGCGAAACTGACTGACAGTAAGCTCATTTCCGGATCGATTCCATAGAGCCCTTTGGCCAGTTGTTCAAGCTCTTCTCCACTTTGAAATTGCGGGTCTTTTTCCTTTTCCATTAAAGTCACCTGCTTTTTCTCAATAATATGTATCGGAAAAGGCTAATCTATCCTAAAAATTGAAAATCCCCCTGATTTCAGGGGGATTTTCTCATACTGGAGGCAAAATTGGATGACCAGCAGTGTTTGTATCTTTTGCTACGGTAACCTGTACTGAATCGGCAGGGGCTGAAAAAACAAGCAAACCTAGTGCAAATATTGCAATAATAGCTTTTTTCATTGTGGTTTCCTCCTTTATCTAATTTTATTTAAATAGTTAACTGCCTCCAGATACATACCTTGCTCAGTATAAAAATCTGAAAGCATTTTGTAAAAGCGATTTAGGTCATTATGATGTTCATTGGTCTCTTCCAAATAAGGAATGACTTTTGTGGCCAAATATTTAAATGCCTTTTCAGCTGTCACCATATGAATTAAGTAAAAGTCTGCTAACAGCCGATATTTTTTTATACTATTTTCTTTAGCCAATGAACTGACAAGTTGAAAACATTCCTTAGCCTTGTCTGTCTCCTGAAGCGAAAACTGTATTTCCCCAATAAGGTACAGAGTAATCAGGTAATGGGGATTATTAATTGGCTGCAGGGCCAAGCTTTTCTGAAGATACACTAACGCCTCTTTTGGGTTATTTCGTTTATTCTGTAAAAATCCCATATTGTGGTAGATTTGTGGAAGCAGCTTTTCTTGTTTTAATATTTCTGCATTACGGATCAAATGCCGAAAACACTCTTCTGCTTCTTCGTATATATTTGAATGAGTGTAATTAATTCCTAACAACATAAGGGTATGAAGTATGCGCAAAAAATTATGTTCATTCATAAACTGCTGCAGGGCTATCTTGCCAAAGTGGATGGCGTGACCCGACTGCTCAAGCGCCGCCATTACTAAAGCTCGATGATAAAAAAACTCGGCACTGGATGAATAATTACCTGGATCAACATTTAATACATCCAGTATTTCATCCGCGGCTTTATAATGTCCCTTTAATATTAAAAATACCGCATTAAAGTAATTATATAAATACTCTTCATGTTGGGAAAAATTTATCCGCTGCTTAAATAATAAATCCTTTTGTTTCTCTGCTTCGGCTAAATAGCCCTTAAATAATAGATAACGATATTTATAAAGTTCATATGTATAAATGTGTTTTGAGAACGGAATAATATGCTCAATTTCTTGGAGGTTACGATATGTTTCATCGATTTTATCCATTAAATAATAATTAATCTTCTCGCCCAACTCACCAAGTAAACTCTGAATTAATCCCTCTTTCTCTTCCATTTCCTCGAGGTTAACGTTTAAACGGTCCAGCAAAAGCGAAATGGTTTCCGCGTTTGCTTCTTTTGAGTTGTTTTCAATTTTGCTTAAATGAGGGACAGAACAAATTCCTTTGGCAAGCTCAGCTTGGGTTATTCCTCTTTGAGTCCGATAGTATTTAATCATTGCCCCAAATTCCATTTTATCACCCGGCTATTCTCTTTTTTCTTATTTTACCTTAACGGTGCCGGTTTAGATAGAATTTTGTCTGATTATTTCAAAATTTCGCGAATGACACATAGTTCCATTACAATTGGCACCTATAAACCAAAAACAGTCAACCTATTCATGTTGGGAAAATTTTTATTTTCCTTATATACCAACCCAACAAAAAGAAAAATTTTTTATGTAAAAGCAGGAAAAAACCGCCCCTTCATCAAAAGGAGCGGTCTTATCTATTCATCTAATAATCTAGAAATATCTCTTTTTCCAAAAAATAAACGCTGTAATTGTCGACAGGACGCTACAAATCACCAGTGCGATTAAAAACGCATGCGGGCTGTGCTGGAATGGCAATTTGACGTTCATTCCGTACAAGCTGAATACCATTGTTGGGAATGATAGAATAATAGTGATCGAGGTTAAAAACTTCATCACGATGTTTAGGTTATTGGAAATAATCGAAGCAAAGGCGTTCATCATCCCGGTTAAGATGGTGTGATACGTTTCAGCCATTTCAATTGCCTGTGTGATTTCAATGATTACGTCCTCTAGTATATCCTTATCTTCCTCATACATCCTGACATAGTTAAACCGCAGTAACTTATCCATCACGACCTTGTTTGATTTAAGTGAGGTTGTAAAATAAACCAAGCTTTTTTCCAAGGCCAAAAACGCGTATAGTTCTTTATTTTTCAATGATTGATGGACAACACGTTCAATTTCATTTGTTTTCTTATTTATTTGCTTTAAGTAACGAAGGTAATAAGATGAAATCAAA
This sequence comes from Neobacillus sp. B24, assembly GCF_055381825.1. NCBI lineage: Bacteria > Bacillati > Bacillota > Bacilli > Caryophanales > Bacillaceae > Neobacillus > Neobacillus sp. B24. The sequence goes on from NZ_AP035777.1 coordinate 4,557,862, forward strand.
AATAATAATTGCAGGGCAAAGCGCGTCTTTTTAAACGTAAAAAATTCTTTCACCCGGTTTTTTCGAAATTCTTCAATGATTGGGGAATCCTTTAGGGAAACAGTAATAATATTTTCATCTGTTAAAATAATTCCGATTGGAATCGTTTCATAAACATCAAGACCCGTCTCATCCCGGACAATATAAGGAAAGTCAACAATGATATAAACACGGCCATCATCACGCTCAATCCTTGGACGCTCTTCATCGTCCAACGCGTCTTTAATAATATCGATATCGACCTGAGCATCATTGGACACTCTGGCGATTTCCTCGGCTGTCGGCGCGAATATATTGACCCAGCAGCCCTTAGAAATAAATTCGACTTTTTCTAGAATTCTAGTTTCAGTGCTTTTAAAAATCTCCAACATGTTAAAACCTCCCCACCGCTTTTAATTGAGGAAGCCAACCATCCTTTGCAGAGTTGATATTCTTGCAGCAGACAATTCAATCAAGTCCAAGATTAGATTGACTTCCCCGGGACTACTTGGGTCCGGATCCATTGAATAACTCAACAATATCAACTCCTTCTTTCAACCATTTTATATTTAATATTAGCCGTCATCTCCTTGATAAGCAGAGAGCCGCTAATGTCCATTACCTATGATAAACCCAAACTTCATAAAGTACAAACCAGATTTTTTGGAAATTACGTGTCTTCCGGAAAATAAGGGTTTAAATGAATTAAAACCTCCCTAATATTATCGTAATGATCCATCATGTTTCGTTTAATTGACTTGGCTAGGTCGTGTCCTTCCTTGATTGTTTTAAAATGATCAATGGAAATCCGCAAATCCACTAGAATGTAATGTCCATGTTCTCTTGCCCGGAGGCGGTCGATTCGCTTTACTTCGGGGAATTCGTCAATAATAGCAATATATTCTTGAAGTGTATCATTGTTAATATTTCGTTCAAGCAGGATATCAAATGCTTCCGTCAGCATTTCTTTAGCTATTTTAAAAATAAGGTAGGCAACAAAAATACTGGCCACTTTGTCTCCGTAGAGCAATAAATGAATATCAAATCTGACACCCAATATCGACAGCAGAACCCCAACAGCGGCGGCAAGTGAGGCCACAATATCCGCCTTATGGTCAAAGGCAATCGCTTCAATCGCTTTACTGTTATTCTGTTTTGCCACTTTTAATGAGCTTTTATATAAAATTAATTTTGCAATGAAGGAAAACAAGGCAACCCACACTGCCAACATGCTTGGTAGTTCCACTTTATGAAAGAAACTGGCAACTCCTTCATAAACCACATAAATCGATACGAGAAATAGCAGGATTCCGACAATCCCTGATACAATAACCTCTGCCTTTCCATGTCCATAGGGATGCTCTGCATCTGGTGGTTTATTGGCTAATTTAATCACTAAAAGGACAATGACAGAGGCAAATACATCCGCTGCGGAGTGGATTCCATCGGCAAATACCGCATCACTATTTCCAAACCAGCCAATCACCATTTTGCCAATTGTCAGGATAATATTGCTTATTAAGCTTATCCAGGCTATCTTTTTTGCCAACACTTCTCTTACTACCATGCTTCCCCATCCTTTTACAAAAAAAACTTAAAGCGGTACATATCAAATACAATGGTGTAATATACTTTTGTGGCGCCCCGCCCCTTTTCTCCAAGTCCACCTTATTGTTCATTCCCCTCTTCCTCTTTTTTATTCATTTCCATTTCTTCTAATACAGAAATCTTATTAATTTGGTCGTGCAAAAAGTGAAAAGCCTGATCCAGTTCCTCCCGAGACGGGAAATCGTTTTGTTTCTTCATAATTGAGCTGCTCCCTTTCAAAGAAAATTTTTGTAAGAGTAATCTTTTCAAAAAAACAAAAAATACTGTTGTATCGATTACAAAAAGGAGTGTTGACGCATGGAAAAAAAGGATCCGAAAAAAGGTACTGAGGTCGCTGGCAGCTTCTTTCATCCAAGCTATTATCACAACAGCGATGAACTGTCCCAGGGCTTTGCCACCACTCACGAGCAAGTAAATGACGTTTATGCCGAAGGTGAAATCGGTGCCGTCGTGGAAACTGATAGCGGAGAAGAAATCCCGTTACATTCCTCAAAAGAATAAGCCATAGAAAACAGCTCTCTTTTTAGAAAGCTGTTTTCTTTTTTTGCCTCTTATTTATCATCTTCCTCAACATATGGGTCATGTTCATATGCCGGTAAATCCCCAAAACTTGTCATGATTCCTTCCTCGTCCAAAGCTTCTTCGTATTTTTCATGTTGTGGATTTGGATAGACAGTGAGATTTTTTCCATACATATCATTGCCGACGAAATTTTCATAATCCTCGACATAGCCAATATTCTCATCTGCTTCTACATAAGCATCCTGGTAATCATCCTGCGGGAATGCCAAATCAGACGGGGTTTCGGATGTTCCCCACTGGGCCACTGTTTGCCAGGTGTCCTCTGCATCAAAGGCGACATTTTCGTCCTTTTCATCCATGTCAAACTTTCCGAATGGCGGCATTAAAACACCTTCTTCCACCGGGCGGTTGTGAGAAGTGGCCTGGTCAGGGCTATGTTCAATGCAGTAGGTGGTATTAGGCAGGGCCTCCAAACGCTCTAGCGGAATCTCGCTACCGCACACTTCGCATTTTCCATATGTCCCCGTTTCCATGGCATTCAAAGCCTTGTTGATATCGTCTAACTGGAATTTATAGTGCTCCAAGAGTGCGTTGTCCTTTTCACGTTCAAACAGCTCTGTTCCTTCGTCGGCAGGATGGTTGTCATAGCTGGATAACTCGCCCATTGATTCATGGGAAAACCCTCTGTCAAAACCTAAATTATCGTTTTGGTCCAAATGCTCCTCTAATTCAGCTTTTTCCTTTAATAATTGTAAGCGCAGATTTGATAACTGCTCTGTTGATAACATAGTTATACTCCTTTCAAGACAACAGTGACAGGCACGATCCAAATTTTTCGAGAAAATAACTATTTCTCCTATAGTTTCATTTGTTTAAGCGCTGTTTATGTAATAAAAAAATAATTCCATAAAAAACCTAACTGATGCTTTGCCAGTAATCCGAATAAGAATGGTGTTTACGAGTATCTTAAAGAGTAAATCTTGGCGTGAAAAGGGGAGTTTATTGTGGTAAATCAAAACTTTGATAAATTCAGGAAGGTTCAGAAGAATCATGAGGGGGAGTATTTAGGGAGTGACAGAAATCAACCACCTGGCCTAAATGACCGCGACTACAATAATCAAAGCAACACCGATAAATCTGTGGGAGCTACCGGACGAAATCTATAAACCACTTTCAGTTAAGGTTGGGGTTAGTTCCCTCAACCTTTTTAAATGTCCAGTCAAGGAGGATTCATTTTCATGGGTAAATCAACGTCTGGCGACCTTAAATGGTGGCAGCTTTCCTTATTTGGGGTTGGCTGCACAATTGGAACGGGTTTCTTCCTAGGATCGAGTCTGGCCATCAAGATGGCAGGGCCTTCGATATTAATCGGCTATTTCATTGCGGCCATTGGCACGTATATTGTTTTTGATGCCCTTTCAAAAATGACCGCGAAAGAACCGCTCGAAGGCGGCTTCCGCTCTTATGCCAAGAAGGCGTACGGAAAGTGGGCCGGATTTAGCAGCGGTTGGGTTTACTGGTGCTCCGAAGTGCTGATTATGGGCAGCCAAATGACGGCACTGTCGATTTTTTCCCGCTTTTGGTTTCCCAAGGTGCCGCTTTGGCTATTTGCGGCTGGATACGCCATTTTGGGGCTAGTGGTTATTTTAATCGGTGTTGGGATTTTTAATAAGCTCGAAAACATTCTGGCCGTTTTAAAGGTGTCCGCCATCTTCATGTTTATTATTATTGCTTTATTAGCGATTTTCGGGGTAATTGATGGTGACCGTCCGATTCAGTATCCCGATAGCAAAAAGGATTTCCTGCCAGGCGGTGTGGTCGGATTATGGTCCGCGGTCATTTTTGCTTTTTATGCCTTTGGCGGGATTGAAATTCTCGGCTTAATGGCCACAAAATTAAAGAATCCAAAGGAGGCACCAAAAGCAGGCCGGGTTATGCTGTTTTCTCTTATGTTTATCTATGCCGTTTCAATTGGTCTGGCAGTGACAATGGTGCCGTGGAATAAATTCAATGCCAAAGAAAGCCCGTTTGTCATCGCCCTGGATGCATTCAATCTTTCATTTGTGCCGCATATTTTTAATGGCGCGTTGATTATTGCCGGGTTTTCGACGATGGTGGCTTCACTTTACGGTGTCACGAGTGTACTGGTGACCTTAGCCAAAGAAGGTGATGCTCCCAAAAGTTTTGGGAAAACAGGGAAGCTGAAGGTGCCTCTGCCAACGTTGATTTTGACGATGCTTGGAATATCTGCCTCAGTGGTTTCCGCGTTGGTGATGCCAAACCGGATTTACGAGTATATAACAACAGCGGCCGGGTTAATGCTTTTGTATAATTGGATGTTTATTTTGTCTTCTCCGAGGAAAGTATTAAAAATTAAGAAGCGGGATTCTATCAAGTATTACCTTGGCATCATACTGATTCTGATCGCTGTAAGCGGCACCTTGTTCCATGATTCAAGCCGACCGGGGTTCTTTATCAGTTTGGCGTTTCTCGGTGTTATTGGGACGATTACATTAATTATGAATGCGAAATGGAAAAAGCATAAGAAACAGGTACTGAAACCTTGGCCGACAGCTTAATGTCGTAAGCTTAGAGAATCAAAAGGTGCCTGTAAAAAATGGTTTGGCGAAATATATGGTGGGTATCGCGAAATAAATCCCCATTTCGGCGAAATGTTGACTTAGTTTAGCGAAATACACCTAAATGTTAGCGAAATAACACGTGATTTCGGCGAAATCTAAAATATATCATAAAAAGGCTGGCAGCCTAAGTAACCAATTTCAACCTGCCAGCTTTTTTCATTACCCAAATAGTGTTTGAAACGCCTGCACACCGAAGTAAATACCAAAACCGATCATCGAAATGCCTGATAAAAGGGAAATCCCAACTAACAGCCGTGACGTAAGAAATTTGCGAAAGCTGCTGGCAACCCCGGCCATCGTGATATCCCAAAGCAATAAACCGATAAAAATGGCACTGCTGTAAATCACCAATTGGCTGGTGTCGTACGTTGCTGCTGTCTTGGCTAAAACAGACCCGTAGATACCCAGCCAAAACAAGATCGTTAATGGATTGGAAATGGACATTAGAAATCCTGTCAGAAATGACTTTAGTAACGGTTCCTTTCCCCGGTATTCCGACAAATGAACCTTTCCCGCATTTAGAATCGCTTCTATCCCTGTATAACTGAGTACAAAAAAACCAAACAGCCACAAAAATGTCTGCATAAATTCCGTTTTTAGAAAGCTGACCACACCTATGTAAACAATTAACATGTAAACACCGTCGGCAATAACGGCGCCAACGCCTATTAGCCATGAGTGCATAAAGCCGTTGCGAATTCCACGGTCAATTTGTGCTGCATTAATTGGACCAATTGGTGCAGCCAGCGATAATCCCAACAAAATATAACTCAAAAATACGTTCATTCTCAATCAGCCCCCCCCAATAGCCTGTCTACAAATATGTATTCAGAAACAGGGGGTTGTACGACAACAAAATTAAAGAGCCTCCCGCCTAGGAAGCCCTTATTTCACTATTGATTTGTTTCCGATATTTTTCGATAGTCAAGCTGATGGAACAATTCATCTTGCTCCAATAAATGCCGTCTTGGCACCGGCAGATTTAATGTATCAATATCAACGATAAATTTCGGCCGCTGCTTTGTTTCCTTGTATATTTTTCCGACATACTCACCAATCAAGCCGATGGCAATTAACTGCAGGCCGCCTATTAGCCAAATCGAAGTAATCAGCGATGTCCATCCTGTCTCGGTATTTCCGGTAAATTTCAGCATTAAAAAATAGCTGCCAAACACGAGACTCATCAAAAAAGACACAAAGCCGACCACCAACACCAGTCTGATTGGGGACACTGAAAACGAAGTAATCCCGTCAAAGGCAAAGGCGAGCATCTTTTTTAATGGATATTTGGTTTCACCTGCCTGCCTTTCCAAGCGGTCATAATACACGACGCTCGTCCGAAAGCCAATCAGCGGAACAATGCCGCGCAAGAATAAATTCACCTCTTTAAAACGCTCCAGTTCATATAATGCCCGCTTACTCATTAACCGGAAATCGGCATGATTGTAAACCAGGTCGACACCCAGCTTCTTCATGATTTTATAAAAGCCTTGCGCGGTGCTTCGTTTAAAAAATGTATCACTTTCCCGGCCTTTGCGGACACCATAAACAATGTCACAACCTGAATGAAATTTAACCATGAACTCACGGATGACCCCAATATCATCCTGCAAATCAGCATCAATGGATACGACGCAATCGGAGCGTTCCTTAGCCGCCTTTAATCCTGCCAACAGAGCATTCTGGTGACCGACATTGCGCGCCAGTTTCAAGCCGCGGACAAAATTATTTCGCAATCCCTCTTTATAAATCAATTCCCACGTTATATCCCTACTTCCGTCATCGACAAACAGAAGCTTGCTTTGCCCGGAAATAAGTGACTCGGCAATCAAATCTTCCAGCAATTGCGTCAGCGCCGCCATAGTCATCGGCAAAACAGCTTCCTCGTTATAACACGGTACAACAATCGTAAGGACAGGCTCCGTCATTTGCTATTACCCCCGATGTTAAAAAGTCTTATACAAGTAAATCTTCCAGGCTGATGTTTTTGACTGGAACACTCTCTCAAGTGTTAGTTGATTTTCTGCAGCATTATCGATTGGCAGTGCGGAAAAAATATAGCGGCCGCCCATTCCCTTAAATACATCCATATTGAGCTCTAAATTTTTTAGTCTCCGTTTGGAATCCTTTTTAATCATATAACGTTTTCCAAGTTGGGCCGTAAAGATATAACAGCGGCCGCCCCACTTGTCAAAATATTTTCGAATCGTTTTATTTTTTGCCAATTCCTTTTCAATTATTTTCCGGAATTGATGTTTATAGCTTAATGGATAAAAATTATTGTAGGTATCGAGAGTGTAAAAGCCGTTAAACTGCGCAATGGCCGGATGAATGCCGATGCTTGCTACCCGGTATTCTTCCTGAGGCAGTGCAATATGCTTTTTGATTTCAGTGAACAATTCTTCTGCGTAAAACTCTTTAACCGAGGGCTTTTCCCTGTAGAGTATTTCGTCATTAGAAAGTCCAAGAAGCACAATTTGCAGAACTGCCACCCACTTGGCTGTTTTCCTCCAATGAATTCCTTGAAGCATGATGATTTTTAATGCTAGCGCAAAACTTGCGTAGATCACCATCGGCCGTAAGAAATGATAACGGGCAAAATTAAATGTATCCATGAAATGAAATCTCTTCGTCAGAGGCTGCCAGCCCTCATAAAACCAAAATGCATACCAAAGTGACAAAAGAATATTCAACAAGAATAAAAACACAAAAATCCGTTCCTGCTGCCAAAGTTTTTTAGAAATAATAAAGTAGATGGCGATGAATGTGGCAGGCAGGATAAATAAGGTATGCATTGTTAGCACATGGGTATGGCCAACAACATAGTTTTTAATCGCCAACCGTACTGCACCCCAAAAAGGCAGATGGGCATGAAAGTATTCATCGCGGCTATTAGGCTCTCCCTTAAACAGGAACGAGTAAACCAATCTGTATTCCACCAGCATAAACACAAACGTCATATAGGCAATGGCGGCAAGGAACGGCAGGTTCCAGCCCTTTTTTCGGATGACATCTGTCAGCCAAAAAACCCCCATGGCACTAAGGAAAAAGAAAAAACCTAACACAATACTTGCATAAAGTGGGATGAGTGTGAGCACAACATAATCTCTCATCGACCCTTGACCACACCGAATATTTAGCAACGCCCAAAGCGCAAGCGGCATCCCCAATGTGCTAAGCATCCCCGATGGCCAGAACGGGGTCAAAGCAAACGCTAGGGCGGCCATAATATTGACTGCTGTCCATCTCTCACCAGGGAGCAGATGCTGTTTCAGGAGCAAATACATTCCAAAAAAAGCGGCAGCTCTCGTCAATGCCTGGCTTACTCCATAGGCAATCATGGTCGGAAGGAGGGAGTGAAGCCATACAATTATGCTATATTCCGTTCCAAATGCATTCCGTGACAAAACGCCATTAATGATTTGCGGAATTACCCCTTCGACACCGCCAAATATTTCCCCGCTTCGCGATAGCACCTTATACCATGCCAAATTTGAATCGAGATTGTCATGGACGCGGATATGGGCATTCTCCTGCAGAATAAATAACGGAGAAAGATAGACTGCCAGAACTAGCAGGGCAAAGAGGATATACCTTTTCTCTTTGTTTGTTTCCATAATCACTTCGCTCGCACCTCATAACAGAATGGTTCATTTTCCCTTTAAAGTTTGCTTAACCACTGAAAATTATTCCTTTGCAGAGGCATAAAAAAACCTTCCCTAATGATGGGAAGGTTTTTCATTTGACTGATATGTATTTAATAACGAATCAAGTTTCTGACTGCATTGGACAACGGTTGGATTGGAATACCCAAATTGAAAAGCCAGTTGTATCATTTCCGTTCTAGTTTTTTCAATGCTACTTAACAGGGGATTCATACTAGCTTCCATGTCGCAACCTCTTCTCCTATTATGACTATTTACATGTTACTAAACATAATTTACAAGTTTTGGACAGTTTATACAAGGTACTTTTTTTAAAAATATTGAAGGTTTTGTGACAACCACCATTGCCGAAAAATAACTCTCGAACATTATTAGATGGGATTTTTTCGTAAATAATAATGAGGTGACGTTAGAAATGAGGTGCACCTTTGACAAACCGTTTGTATATTCACTTTCTGCGTATGCCGCTACTTGTGCGAATCCTGCTAATTGCTATCCTGGTATTTTTGATTTTCGGCATATCGATTCATTTCTTGGAGCCTGATACCTTCCCAACGATTTTTGATGGGATTTGGTGGGCCATCATTACTGCTTCAACTGTCGGATATGGAGATTTTGTGCCGCACTCGTTTTTAGGAAGAGTGACTGCCTTAATTTTAATCTTGTTTGGTGTCGGCTTTGTATCTTCCTATTTCGGGACGTTGGCTGCTGCAGCTGTTAAAAAGCAGGACGCTTTTGCCGAAGGGAAAATCCCGTTTAAAGGTAAAGGCCATATTATTATTATCGGCTGGAATGAACGGTCGCGGGAGTTGGTTAATAAGCTGACAAACCTGTCTTATCCGCAAATGATTGTTCTCATTGATGAAACATTGGAGGAGAATCCAGTGCCTTCAAGATATGTCCACTTTATCCAAGGAAAGGCACATGTGGATGATACAGTGATGAAAAGTGATATTAAAAATGCAGAAAAGGTGCTTATCACCGCCGACCGCGGCAACAACGAACTGCAAGCCGATATGAATAGCATTCTTACCCTATTGACGATAAAAGGTCTATGCCCCAATGTAAAATGTATTGTCGAGATTTTAACAGCTGAGCAGGTTGTAAATGCAAAAAGAGCTGGGGCTGATGAGGTAATTCAATCCAATAAATTAACGAGTGTTTTCATGGTTAACAGCCTGCATTCCAATGGAGACGGGCTTCTCTCAGATATTGTCAATCAATTGGAGGAAAGCCGGGTAACGACCAAGTCTGTTTCCAAGGAGGAAATTGGGAAATCCTTTAGATTATTGTGTGAAGAGAGGTTAGCGGAAGGGTTAGTTGTACTCGGTATTAAAAGAGGAGAGGAAACCATCTTGAATCCTCCCCATACGATGAAACTTGAAGAAATGGATCAGCTTTTAACAATAAAATAATGTTAATCCGATAGAAGAACTGACTCCAATTCAGCAACAAGCGTTTGACCAATTTCTTTGTAACGGTCAGGAAGATTAGCATCCTTGTCTTCAGGCTCTTGAAACTGGCTAAAGCTTCCTGAAAAAACGCCGGCAGTGCCCTGCTGGTCGATTCCTGCCTCAAATTGGTGAGATAGCAGAAACGGCCTGCGTAGCTCGACCGTGCAGCCCCGCACATCCAACTGGCCATCGACGGCATGAAACGGCAGCCTTAAATACTGATAGCCATCATGCTCATTGATTTTGTAATCAAATGATCCATTGTCATAGTCCCAATTACCGCCAATCGAATACCCGATTGGTTTTAATTTTTGTTCGAGCTTATACAAATCAAACTGCTTGCCTTCCACTTTTGATGGTAATTCAATCATTTTACGATACCCCCTTACATAATTCATTTTAGTTTTCCCAAAATGGAAATTAAAAAAAGTGCTGACCTAAAATGGTCGAGCACTTTCTCAATATTTTTATTTTAACCGTTTTTCAAGCTCTGCCTTTTTCTCTTCAAAACCAGGTTTACCAAGGAGGGCAAACATGTTCACTTTGTATGCCTCTACGCCCGGCTGGTCGAATGGGTTGACTCCAAGCAGATAGCCGCTCATGGCGCATGCTTTTTCAAAGAAGTAAACAAGATAGCCGAAAGTATATTCATCCATTGCTGGAATATTCACGATCAGATTTGGCACGCCTCCGTCGGTATGAGCAAGCATCGTGCCTTGGAAGGCTTTATTATTAACAAAATCCACGGTCTCACCGGCAAGATAATTCAGTCCATCGAGGTCATTATCCATTTTTTCAATAGTCAGTTCATGACGCGGCTTTTCAACCTTAATGATGGTTTCAAATAAATCGCGGCGCCCTTCCTGTATGTATTGGCCCAATGAGTGAAGGTCGGTAGAAAAATTAGCCGATGAAGGGAAAATACCCTTTTGGTCTTTGCCTTCACTTTCACCGAATAGCTGCTTCCACCACTCGGAGAAATATTGCAGCCCTGGCTCATAGTTAATCAGCATTTCAATTGTTTTTCCTTTGTTGTAAAGGGCATTTCTTACAGCGGCATATTGATAAGCAAGATTATCCTCAAGCTCGGAATGTCCGAAATCTTCCTGGGCCTTAGCGGCACCTTCCATCATTTTTTCAATGTTGGCACCACTGACGGCGATTGGCAGCAAGCCAACTGCAGTTAACACGGAATAGCGGCCGCCAACATCATCAGGAATGACAAATGTTTCATAGCCTTCTTCTGTTGCCAGTGTTTTCAACGCGCCCCTTGCTTTGTCCGTTGTGGCGTAAATTCGTTTACGAGACTCTTCGACACCATACTTTTCTTCCAATAGCTTGCGGAAAATCCGGAAGGCAATTGCAGGTTCTGTTGTTGTACCTGACTTGGAAATGACGTTAATTGAAAAATCTTTGTCATCAAGGAGATCCATAATATCTCTCATGTATGTAGAGCTAATATTATTTCCGGCGAAAATAACTTGCGGAGTGGAGCGCTTGTCCTTTGGCAGGGCATTGTAGAAGCTATGCTGAAGCATCTCAATCGCAGCCCGTGCCCCCAAATAGGAGCCGCCGATACCGATTACAATCAGGATATCGGAGTCTGACTTAATTTTTTCCGCAGCTTTTTGGATTCGGGAAAACTCTTCCTTGTCATAGTTTGTTGGCAGTTCAACCCAGCCTAAAAAGTCATTACCTGCCCCTGTTTTTTCATGCAGGGAATGATGTGCCACTTTGACGGCATCGCGTAAGTATGTAAGTTCATGTTCTCCAAAGAAGGAGAGAGCTTTTGAGTAATCAAAACGAACGTGTGTCATATATGATCCTCCATTCTTTTATTTACTATAATCACTTTATACAATGAGAGAGAGATAATCAAGGCGAAGCCCCTTATGTAAGCGTACCCAATTTCGATAAAATATTTACAAAACCGAAGCATGACTCTCGTTTAAATGAATTTTACTCTCGGATAAGCGGATTTTACTCTCGTATAAGCGGATTTTACTCTCGCATAGGCAGTTTTTTCTCTCGATTCCCATTTAAAAAGGCCCAGACTAACCAGCCTGAGCCCCATTTTTATAGGGATGCCCGGTAAATTGCCAGGCAATCGTCTTTATTCAGTTTGGTGAAATTACCAAATTCTCCGTTGACCATTGCACGATCAGCCATTAATTCAAGCTTACTGTCATCAATATCGTAATCCGCCAGCCTTGACGGAGCCTCAATACTGTTCCAGAACTCGCGGAGTTTACGAATGCCTTCCAGACCTGTTTCTTCTGCAGTCTTACCTTCCGGATCAACACCAAATACCCTCACAGCCAGCTGTTGGAAACGTTCCGGCTTCACATGAAGATTGTGTTCCATCCAATGCGGGAACAGGATTGCCAGTCCGCCGCCATGCGGAATGTCATAAACAGCAGAAACCGCATGCTCGAGATTATGGGTCGCCCAGTCACCCCGATAACCCATGTTTAGCATTCCATTTAACGCCATTGTCCCGCAATATAGTACTGTTGCTCGATGATCGTAGTTTTCCAAATCCTCAAGCAGCTTAGGCGCTGTTTCCATAACGGTGATTAGCAGCGATTCACACATTCTGTCTTGAAAATCTGTTTTTTCTTCCAAATGGAAGTAGTGTTCAAGAACATGTGACATCATGTCTACAATTCCATAGATAGTTTGATTTTTCGGAACAGTAAAGGTGTTTACCGGGTCAAGGATTGAAAATCTTGGGAAAGTCAGCGGGCTGCCCCAACCGTATTTTTCATTTGTTTCCCAGTTGGTAATGACAGAACCGGAGTTCATTTCCGAACCGGTTGCCGCCAACGTTAACACAGTACCAAATGGAAGTGCTTCTTTTGCAGCAGCTTTTTTAATTACGAGATCCCATGGATCGCCGTCATATTTTGCACCGGCAGCAATCAATTTTGTACAATCAATGACACTGCCGCCGCCCACTGCCAGGATAAAATCTACACCTTCCTGTTTGCAAATTTCAACACCTTTTCGAGCCGTTGATACACGCGGGTTAGGTTCCACTCCAGGAAGTTCAAAGACTTGTGCTCCAATTTCATTTAATAGGGCCAGCACCCCATCATAAAGACCGGACCGCTTGATGCTGCCTCCGCCATAAACTAACAGTACTTTGTTCCCGTACTTCGGAACCTCTGATTTTAAAGAAACGAGCTGGTCTTTTCCAAAAATTAATTTCGTTGGATTTTGAAAAACAAAGTTTTGCACATTCAACACCATCCTTCGTTTACCATTATCATTGCAGAATCCTCTAATTGCAAAATTTCCGCTTATTACCGATCAGGGAAACTTGCCTCGACCAGGTCATATTTTAATCTTTCCTCAAAAAAATATTATACCCAGCTGCGGAAAAACGAAGCTTCTGCCATTTTTCTAACACCGGCCATGTATGCAGCCAGCCGCATATTGACATTACGTGTTTTAGCCAATTCGTACACGACGTTAAAGGAAGTAACCAGTTTTTCCCTCAATCGTTCGGTGACCACTTCCTTCTCCCAAAAATAGCCTTGATTGTTTTGGACCCATTCAAAGTAAGAAACCGTTACTCCGCCGGCACCTGCTAGCACATCGGGAACAAGCAGAATTCCCCGTTGGGATAGTATTCTTGTAGCTTCCAGTGTTGTCGGACCATTGGCTACTTCCACAACAATTTTTGCTCTTATGTTAGCAGCATTGTCAGCAGTAATTTGATTAAAGACGGCCGCAGGAACCAAAATATCACAGTCCTGTTGCAGTAGTTCCTCATTGCTTATTACTCCATCAAAAAGGGTCGTCACTGTACCAAACTGGTCACGTCGCTTTAACAAATACTCAACATTTAATCCGCCAGGTTCATAGAGAGCGCCGTATACATCAGAAATACCGACAATGATGGCCCCTGTTTCATGCAGAAACTTGGCAATAAAGCTGCCGGCATTCCCAAAGCCTTGAATAATGACCCGCGCACCCTTTAATTTTATTCCCTTTTTCTTGGCTGCTTCCTCAATGCAGATAGCAGCCCCCTTTGCTCCGGCGATTTCTCGGCATTCCGAACCGCCAAGAACAAGAGGCTTCCCGGTTATAAACCCGGAAGAAGCATATTGGCGCAGGGCGCTGTATTCATCCAACATCCAGGCCATAATCTGTGAATTTGTATATATATCAGGTGCCAGGATATCCTTAGTCGGGCCGATAACCTGGCTGAGAGCCCGAACGTATCCCCGGCTTAACCGTTCCAGTTCCCCCATCGACATGGTCCGAGGATTGCAAATAATTCCGCCTTTTCCTCCTCCAAATGGCAAGTTGGCAATTCCACATTTCAGGCTCATCGTCACTGCTAATGCTTTAATTTCCTCTTCGCTTACCCTTGGATGAAACAGGACTCCTCCTATTGTCGGCCCTAACGCATCAATATGCTGGGCCCTAAAACCGGTAAACAGCTTCGTCGAACCATCATCCATCTTCACAGGGATTCTGACCTTAATAGTTCTCAGCGGTTCGGCGAGTATATGATACATGTCCTGTTTGTAACCAAGCTTTGTTAATGCATCACGTACCACAACCTGTGTTGATGTAAGAAGGCTTAACGTCTCTTTCTCTTTTCCATCTCCATCAAGATTCCCCATATTGGCACCCCTGGTTTATCCGCGATTATTTTTCAACTATATTAGGGATGTTGCCCTAACAAACTTTATCCTAATACCTTCTTAATCCGTTCAATTGCCCAGTCAAGCTCTTCCTTGGTGATTACTAGTGGTGGTGCAAACCGAATGACACTGTCATGGGTTTCCTTGCATAACAGCCCAAGGTCTTTTAATCTTTCACAATATTTACGGGCAGCCTCAGTAAGTTCCACCCCGATAAACAATCCGCGTCCCCGCACTTCTTTAATAATTGGATTGTTGATCTCCTTTAATTTACTAATAAAGTATTCACCAAGCTCCAATGATCTTTGGGGAAGTTTTTCATCAACAAGGACATCCAGCGCAGCTATCGATACTGCACAAGCCATTGGATTCCCGCCAAACGTTGACCCATGAGAGCCTGGATTAAAGACACCCAAAATATCTTTGTCTGCAACCACACAGGAGATTGGAAAAACCCCGCCTCCTAACGCTTTACCGAGAATATACATATCCGGTTGGATGCCTTCCCATTCACAGGCAAACATTTTTCCAGTCCGGGCCAGACCAGCTTGAATTTCGTCCGCAATAAACAACACATTGTTTTCTTTGCAGAGGTCATATGCTGCCTTAATATAGCCTTCCGGAGGAATGACAATTCCGGCTTCTCCTTGAATCGGTTCCACCAAGAATGCTGCAGTGTTTGGGGTGATTGCCGCTTTCAATGCCTCTAAATCTCCATATGGCACTAGCTTGATGCCTGGCAGCATTGGGCCAAACCCGCGTTTATATTCCTCTTCAGAAGACAATGACACCGCTGTCATCGTACGTCCATGGAAGTTGCCGATACAGCCGATTATTTCCGCCTGATTTTCTGCAATCCCTTTTACATCATAGCCCCAGCGCCGCGCTGCTTTAAAGGCGGTTTCGACTGCTTCTGCACCAGTGTTCATAGGCAATGCCATTTCTTTATTGGTCATTTTGCAGATTTTTTCATACCATGGACCAAGCTGATCATTATGGAATGCACGGGATGTTAAAGTCACTCTGTCTGCCTGTTCTTTCAATGCCTGAATGATTTTCGGATGACGGTGTCCTTGGTTGACTGCTGAATAGGCGCTTAGCATATCCATGTATTTATTGCCTTCCGGGTCTTTCACCCAAACACCCTCCGCACTTGAAATCACGATTGGCAGCGGATGATAATTGTGGGCACCGTACTTATCCGTTACTTCAATTATTTCTTGTGAATTAATCTTTGTCGCCATAAAAAATCCCCTCCAAATTGAACTTATTTATGTACACACATATTTATTGTAGCCTAGCAGAACAAAAGAATGAACAGTTCACAAAACTTTTTAAATTTAAAAAAAGCCTGACTCCCCACTGTTTAGGAATCAGGCTGTAATCATTTATTTTTTAATTTCTTCACGCTGTGATTGGTCAATCCATTCTTGAAGTTTATCCTTTAAGGTGTTGAAACCTTGCTGGCCTTCAAGTTCTGGAACGATGGCAGCGGCTTGGCGCTTTCTTGGGCGCTTCGCTTTTACTACTTGTTGTACAGGTGGTTCTTCGGTTGCCTTAATGGACAGGCCGATTTTTCCAGCTGCTTCATCAACTGATAATACCTTAACCTGTACTTCGTCACCTACTTTTAGATGGTCATTAATATCCTTTACATATCCGTGCGTGATTTCCGAAATATGAACAAGTCCTTGCGTATTTCCGTTCAATGCCACGAACGCTCCATACGGTTGAATTCCTGTAACTTTACCCGTTAATATACTTCCAGTTTCGATTTTTTCTGTCATGAAAACACTCCTAGTAAATAAATTTTAGTACCCTTTTATACGCATTATAAAATTATATCATATTAAGCTGTTTGAATCAAAAAACAATCAATGCTAAAAGTGATAAAAACAGGAAGTGTCAAAAAAGCTTAACACAATGTTCAATTTGAGAATGAAAAAACAAACTGTTCACATGATAAAATAATAGTGAGAAACTATCTTTTATAAAAGAGGTGGACAGGATGAGATCGATCGGTCAAATTATTAAAGAAGAACGGAAACGTCTTAACTTGACCCAGGAGGAATTAGCCCAAAAGGTTAGGGTAGGCACGCACACGATCGAGAAGTATGAATCTGGAGAACAAATTCCAAGTACTCAAACAATCTTAAAATTGTCTACTGTTTTAGATATACCTGCTGCCGAGCTTTTAAATAACCAACTACAGTAATATCACATGATTAACCTTGAAAAGCGGAAAAAATATCCGCTTTTTTATTTTTATAGAGTATAAGGGAGGGAAAATCTGGATAACCTGATGTCATAAGCTTTCTAGTATTCCCCCCTTTTTGAGCGGACTCACCATAATGGTTTGTCCGCTTTTTTTTGCCCTTACATGGAGCAGGAGTCATTTGCCTTAATGATTAACAGTTGGTCCGCTGCCTTCCGACAGTTTTCAAGCGGAATTATTTTTTCAAACGAAAATTCATAGATACTTTGGATTCTTCGTGCCAGCTTAGCCGGTTCGTCTAATTCATGAACCGCTTGAATAACATCGGCTATTTCTGTTTCATAACTGCCATTTCCCAGTCGGAATGGATCCCACTCATTTAAAATATCAACTAGCTGTAAATTCGTTTCCACTTCTTTTCTCATGTTTTAGCTCCTATTATTTTTCCATTTGATAAAAATATCTTATCATAGGAAGTAGAGGGTTTTAAATTATTTCAGGTGGTGGATCTCTAATGTCAAGGTTTGATGAAAAGGTTAACAGACTCCAGACGTCATCCGTCAAATGGGAGCTTACGAAAGAAGTCTTTGGGGAAGCCGATTTATGGCCAATGTGGGTAGCCGATATGGACTTTAAGCCGCCGCAGGCCGTTATTAATGCTTTACAAAAACGGGTCGAACACGGAGTGTTTGGCTACACCTTTGTTTCTGTCTCTACAGCAACGGCGATAACAGACTGGCTCGAAAAACGGCACCAGTGGAAAATCGAGCCTTCTTGGCTCTCCTATTGCGGCGGGGTTGTTCAAGCAATTAGTACGGCGATTCAGTCGTTTACGAACGAAGGGGATCGAGTGCTGCTGCAATCTCCCGTTTATACCCCATTTTTCAATATGATTGAAAAAAATAACCGTGTCGTTGTCAATTCTCCTCTTGCACTCGAAGGGGATAGGTACAGTATTGATTTTAATCACTTTGAGAATGCACTAAAGGAAGGCTGTAAACTATTCTTGTTATGTAATCCGCACAACCCGGCTGGCCGTGTCTGGACAAGGGAGGAGCTTCAAAAAATTGGTGAATTGTGCCTGCAATATGATTGCTTAATTATTTCCGATGAAATTCATTCGGACCTCATCTATAAGCAATACAAACATATTCCAATCGCCTCCTTAAATGAGCAATTGGCTGAAAAAACGATTACCTTTATTGCGCCAAGCAAAACGTTTAATCTCGCTGGGCTGCAGGCATCTGCTGCCATCATTAAAAACGAGAATTTACGGAAACAATTTAATGACACATTAAACCGTCATGGGGCTTTTTCGTTAAATGTCTTTGCCAGCACTGGAATGGAAGCGGCTTATCGTGAGGGCGAGGAATGGCTTGACGAGCTTATTGATTATTTACAAGAAAACAAAGACTATTGTTTATCTTTCCTGCAGGAGCATCTTCCGGAGATTACCTGTATTGAAGCAGAAGGAACATATCTGCTATGGCTCGATTGCCGTAAGCTCGGGTTAAGCGATGAGCAGCTGCGAGAGGCGCTTATCCAAAAAGGTAAACTTGCACTTGAACCGGGGCCAAAATACGGGCCAGGTGGAGAAGGCTTCGTAAGAGTAAATATCGCCTGTCCAAAGGCAGATGTAATCGAGGGAATGAAGCGGCTTAAAAAAGCATTCAAATAAAAAGCAGAACCCGCATAGTCAATATGCGGGTTCTTTTCAATCTTATTTTTCCAGCCATTCTGTATGGAAGGTACCTTCTTTATCGACACGCTGATAAGTATGGGCCCCAAAATAATCGCGCTGTGCCTGAAGCAGGTTTGCCGGCAGCACTGCAGTCCGGTAGCTATCGTAATATGCCAATGCACTTGAAAGTCCCGGAACTGGAATACCGGCTTTAACCGCAGTTGCTACTACCTCCCTCGCTGCATCCTGATAATCAGCAGCAACCGATTGGAAATAGCTATCTAGCAGCAAATTATCCAAATCTGGATTTCGGTCATAGGCATCCATAATATTTTGCAGGAAACCAGCCCGGATAATGCAGCCACCCCGGAAAATCTTCGCAATTTCGCCCGGTTTTAAATTCCACTCATATTCCTGGGAAGCGACCTTGAATTGTGTGAAGCCTTGGGCATAGGAAATAATTTTGCTAAAGTACAAGGTTTTGCGAATTAATTCAATAAACTCTGGTTTATTGCTAACGAACTTATTCTCGCTTGGCCCCTTTAAAACCTCACTTGCTTTCACCCGCTCTGCCTTCATCGCGGACAGGAACCTGGAGAATACCGATTCGGTAATCATTGATAATGGAACACCAAGGTCTAGCGCACTCTGGCTGGTCCACTTCCCGGTCCCTTTTTGGCCGGCCGTATCAAGAATGACATCGACCAATGGCTTCCCGGTTTCCTTATCCATTTTTGTAAAGATATCAGCGGTGATTTCAATTAAATAGCTGTCAAGCTCACCCTGATTCCAGTCTTTAAAAACCTCATGAAGCTCATTCGCTGACAACCCGAGCAGAGATTTCATTAAATGATAGGACTCGCAAATCAGCTGCATATCACCGTATTCAATGCCGTTATGAACCATTTTCACGTAATGTCCGGCCCCATTTGGTCCAATATATGTACAGCACGGCTCCCCGTTTACTTTGGCAGAAATTGCCGTCAGCAGTGGGCCGACATGTTTATAAGCTTCCTCCTGTCCGCTTGGCATAATCGCCGGGCCTGTCAGCGCTCCTTCTTCACCACCGGAAACCCCGGCGCCAATAAATAGAATTCCTTTTTCAGCAAGCTCTGTGTTGCGGCGGATTGTATCTTTGTAGTAACTGTTTCCGCCATCAATTAGAATGTCGCCTTGATCCAAATGTGGCAGCAGCGACTGAATTGCTTTATCGGTTATGACACCGGCATTGACCATTAATAGGATTTTCCGTGGAGTCTCCAACGACTGTATAAATTCTTTGATATCAGCTGTACCGACAATATTTTTCTCGTGATGGTGCTCCAAGATTTCATTAACTCTCTCGGTGGAGAGGTCATAGATTGCGACTGAAAATCCTTTGCTTTCAAAATTCAAGGCAAGGCTTCGACCCATGACGCCGACTCCGACAACACCTACTTGTTGTTTTTTCAATCTGTATCATCCCTTCAAGGTGCTAATAGATCCTTCATAAACTCATATTATAAGTGAAAACATTTCATTAATAAAACGATAGCACTTTTACCTATAGTATTTACCCAGTTTGCAAGTTCATCCGGCAATCTTACCGTGAAAACTCCTTCAACGACTCCAATAATTGGCAAAGAAGCTCAGAACCAGAGACTACTGCAGGCCCTCCGCCCTGTGCAAAGGAATCATTGCCGCCGCCCTTTCCATTAATCAGCGCAAATGATGATTGTGCCAAGTTCTTCATGTTTTCTGTTCTAGCTGAACCCCTGGCGCAAACAAGCTGAAGCCTGTCATGTTGCTCCGAAACAAGTAAAACGATAGCCTGTTCATCCCTTGCTATTACCATTCGGGCAAGCTTTTGTAATTCCTGAATGGTGCGATTTTGAAAAACTTCCTTGATGACCTGGGTAGGCTTATGTTTTTCAATCAGGTCCTTTGCTTCGTATTCCAGCAGCTCCTCTTGAAGCTGTTCTACTGATTTCTCAACTGCCTTCCGTTGTTCCAACAGCCTGATTACTATTTGTTCCATGTCTTGTTCTGGCGCGTTGAGGAGCTTTGTCAGTTGGAGCAGCAACTTTTGTTTTTTACCGAATTGGTTAATTACACGGTCACCACAAATAAATTGCAGCCTTACCTTTTTCTTTTGCCGTTCCCAGTCGAGGACTTTTATTGCCCGAACCTCTCCTGTGCTTTTCGGGTGGGTGCCGCCACAGCCGTTATAATCAAATTCAGGAATGATGACAAGCCGGATATTCTCTTTGACCTTTGTTTCTTTCCGAAGCGGATATTGGGTTAATTCTGCCTGTGTCACCCATTTGACCTCAACTGGCCTGTTTTCCAAAATAATCTGATTTGCCAGTTCCTCAACTTTTTCAACATCTACTTCTGTCAGTACATCGGTATCAAGATCGATGGTTACAATCTCGTTTCCCAAGTGGAACCCGATTGTTTCGTAATCAAATAATTGCTCAAACGCCGCCGATAAAATATGCTGGCCAAGGTGCTGCTGCATATGGTCAAATCGCCGGTCCCAATCAACCATTCCTTCAACCTGTTCGTTTACGTTTGCTGGGGGCGCATTGAGATAATGGCGAATCTCGCCGTCTATTTCTTCGACATTTATAACACTTTGGCCAGCGATGGTTCCGGTATCAAATGGCTGACCGCCTCCGGTTGGATAAAATGTCGTTTGATTTAAAACTACATACCAGTTGCCTTCCTGATCTCTTTCCTGCTTTAATACTTCAGCATGAAATGTATTTATGTATGGGTCCCGATAATATAATTTTGCATTTATCATATTTTTCTCCTATCAAAGTTATATACCCTCATTTTCAATAAAAAAAGAAAAGAAATCAAGCTTAAAAACCTGTTCCCGTGTTAGAGGAACAGGCAAATACGTTACCTGGATTTAAAAGTTCATATTACTTCTTATCTTTTTTTCGCTGTCCCATGGATGGATTCATCATTTGGCCCGGAAACCCTTGTTGGAAACCGCCGCCCATTTGTTGCGGAAAGCCGCCCATTTGTGGGTAACCATGCTGACCGAAGCCTCCCATATGCGGGTAGTGGTAGTGGTAACCTCCCATTTGCGGATATTGCTGAAAACCGCCCATTTGTGGGTAGCCCCCCATTTGCGGAAAGCCCGGCTGTCCGAATCCACCCATTTGTTGTGGAAAGCCCATTTGCATTCCTGGCATAGCACCAAATTGTCTTTTTTCCATTAAAGATCCCTCCTATTAAGTCTCAATGGTAGTGTATGTACCATTTTTGGGATAAGCATAGATTGATACCTATAAACAGAAAAAAGGGCTAATCCCTACCGGAAGCTTAAAAGATATATTTAGATTCATTTGGAATGACCCGGCATGTGACTATTGAAAACACAATAATGCAAAGAAAAAAGAACAGCGCTATTAACTGTTCTTTTGTGTGAATTGATTTTTTTTAATTTGCTCTTCGAGTTCTTTTGCTTTTTCAGCTTCCCGTTTCGAAATCTTGATGATGAATTTCATCGTAAAAATGCAGGCAATAAAAAAAATCGCAAAGCTGATGGCAGCTGGAATATATTCAGACTTATCTTCTGGGAAGTATAAGAACAGTGACAGAACTAATGACTGAAACATGTTATCTTTCCTTTCTTTAGAGAGACGTGCTCTAAAGAAATTATAACAATAAAAAGGGTTCAGACCAATTATTTTAATACCTTAATACCCTTAATAATTACATCAGTCTCCGGCTTGTCCTTTCCGTCAACTGGAGTGTCAGCAATTTTGTCAACAACATCCATTCCCTCGATGACTTGTCCAAACACAGTATGACGATGATCAAGCCACGGCGTACCACCTAGTTTCTCGTAGGCAGCAATAATCTCTTTTGTATAGGTATCAATTTGTTCCATTTGGGATTTCATAGACGGATCAAGCTTATTGCTTTGGACGATAAAAAATTGGCTGCCGTTTGTGTTTTCACCGGCATTGGCCATCGACAAAGCGCCGCGAATATTGAACAGATTATTGGAAAATTCATCTTCAAACGGTACGCCCCAAATGCTTTCTCCGCCAGTACCGTTCCCATTTGGGTCGCCGCCTTGAATCATGAAATCCTTGATAACTCTGTGAAAAATCTGACCATCATAATAGCCTTCTTCGCTATGCTTAATAAAGTTTTCCACGGCCTTTGGCGCGCCTTCAGGGAATAGCTTTATTTTTATATTTCCCATTGAGGTTTCCATTTCCACAAGTCTTTCATTTTCGGCTACTTCCGTTGAAAGCTGTGGATAGACAGTATTCGCCACTTGCTGATCTCCTCTCTTTTGTTCCGTTTTAGGAGAAGCACTTTTCTGCTTCTGTCCATCTTCCTTTTCAGCAGTTCCGCATGCTGCTAACATCAGAACAATGGATAGTAATACAAACAACATCTGTAAATACTTTCTCATTTATCTTCCCTCCATTTTTTCACTTTAATCGAAATGAAAAATTTTTGCACTATGTTTTTAATTTAGTCTTTTTTACACTAAAATGGAAGAAGAAACAAAATGATTGGGAGTGTGAGTTGTGACGGAATTTCAAATAGGTGATAAAGTAACAGGGATTTATAAAACAGGGAAATATATCGGGGAAATTACCGATGTGCGTCCGCAGCATTACTTAATAAGGGTATTAGCGGTAGCCAAACATCCAATGCAGGGCGATTTACATAATCCAAAAGATGCTGATGTTCTAATTTTTCATGAACGAAAGGCGTTAAGTTATCGGGAGCAGGCAAATATTCCAAAACAAATGGTTAAACCTTATGATGAGGAAATCCCGGACTATGGACAATCGTTACGAGAAGCAACCGAGAAGATGCGAAATGATCTGCAGGAAATGGGCACGAAATGGGCGGAGATGAGTTTAACCGCACTCGCATCATTAGAGAAGGATTATTTTAAACAGTAAATAATTTTGGCCAAATCGGGTTAAGTGATTTGGCCTTTTAAGCGAATTCATTTAATAGTTTAGAAAAATCAATTCGGTCGCCAATTGTGGTTGGCTTGGGTTTCTCCAAATAGCGTTTATCCTTTTCCACCAACTTGAATATATTGTAGGTAGTCAAGGCATCATCAAGTGCCCGGTGGTGCCTTCCTGTTCCTTCTTTCCCATATTCCTGAACCGCCTTCCAGAGACCCGTTTGATTCTGGTCGCCAAAAAATCTTTTATATTCCATCGAAAGATCCAATTCATGGGCATTAAACGGAAATGCTACCCCTGCCGCCAAACAATTTTGGCGCAGCACCTTCATGTCCATATTTCCCCAGGTAATGATGGTGGTTTCAAGATTGGTTTTATTAAATTCTTCCAGTTTGCGGATAAACTCAAAAAACGATAGCCCCGTGTCGACTTGCTGCTGAGAAATATGTAAGAATGACTTACAACGTTCGGATAGCTTTGGGAATTTAAGCGGAGTTACAAACGAAGAAAACTGCTCGATCACCACATCATCAACAACGGCAACAATCCCAACCTCGATTATTTCCGCAAAGAAATCCTTCATTCGGCCATTTCGCTCCGGCATTGTAAATTCAAAATCAATAAATAAATGCTGCCGCTTTGCCATCTCCTTGATTCACCACCTTTCCTTAAACTAAGTTTATTACATTATATAGAGAAACCTGTACAAAAAATTGTGCTTATACCATACATTATACCACGAAATGCAAGTAAATTTTTTAAATTTTTACACAATATAAATGACAACTTGCCGATTGGCAAGTCCGTTAGGACGAAGACAGAAGCTTAGTTGAATTTATGCGTTAGGAAGAATTAAATTTGGAAAATTTAGTTCTTCCTATTAGCTAAGGAAAAGGGAGGAGGAAAATTTATCCACCCCCTTTGTGTTAGTTTTTCTTTTTTATAACAGCCATGGTACATCTTGAAACACAAATTAGGCGGTCCTGTTCATCCGTAATTTTAATATCCCAAACCTGTGTTGTTCTGCCTTGGTGGAGTACGGTTCCGACCGCTGTAACAATTCCTTCACTCTTTGAACGCACATGGTTTGCGTTAATTTCAAGACCGGCGACAATTTCTGTTTCCTGATCAACCAATTCAAATGCTCCCATACTTGCCACTGTTTCGGCCAGCGCAACGGATGCTCCGCCATGAAGGATTCCGTATGGCTGGCGGGTCCGTTCATCCACTGGCATGGTGGCAACTACTTTTCCCTTTTCATAATGGGTAATTTGAATCCCTAATGCTTGAATTAATGTGTTTTCAATCATCCTTTTCCCCTCCGCTATGTAGTTTGCATAGTATATGTATTCTCTTACTTTCAGAATTTTCCTGTTTAATATGCAGAAAAAACAGCCCTGCCTGAGCTGCTTTTTCAACAATTAGTAATAATATGGTGCGCCGAATCCTGGTGCTCCAAATCCTGCCGCACCGTAGCCTGGGTATCCGAAGCCCGGATAGCCAAAACCCGGATAATATGGAGGACGTATAGCTAATGAAGCACCTAGACCGCCGCCAATTAATCCGCCTAAAAAGCTAAGCCCGCCAATTGCTAGCGGCAAGCCAAATCCCCAGCCTCCGATAAATCTTTGATCGTGGACCGGATATGGGCTTCGATAATAAGGGTACATGAAGGCCTAACCTCCTTTTCTAAGCTGTTTGCCTACACTATTTCATATGCGAAAGAAAGGGGTTTTGAGTGGGCGGGCTTAGCCTAAGAATTTTTATTTACGCTCTTGATGGTTTTATTTGCGAATTTCTACCTCTTATTTGCGCTTTTCACCCTTTTATTTGCGAAACTCACCGTTTTTAATTTGTGAATCTATTTTTCAATCGGTTCGAACCGCTCCACAAACAGCGCTAACGTACGAGTCATAACACCAGTTGCTCCCTCTGGTCCAAGGTCATGGGCCTTGGACGATGTTGCTGTTCCGGCAATATCCAAATGAACCCACGGGGTGTCCTCTGCAAACTCACCAATAAAGGCACCAGCAACAATGGCATGCCCCTGGCTGCCTGGTGAATTGTTTAAATCAGCCACCTTACTATTACGAACCCGTTCTTTCTCGCTTTCGAACAGCGGCAATTGCCACATTTGTTCCCCAGCCTCATGGGCAGCTTCCAAAACCTGTTCATACAGTTGTTCGTGATTGGTCATCGCACCGGTAGTATTAACCCCAAGCGCGGTAATCACACCGCCAGTTAGCGTCGCGACATCGACCAAATAATTGGCACCATGATGTTTAGCATAGGTCACCGCATCTGCTAGCACTAAACGGCCTTCGGCATCTGTATTTAATACCTCAATCGTTTTTCCGCTCATTGAGGTGATCACATCATCTGGCTTGAACGCATTACCGCTGATCATATTATCGGTTGAAGGAATAACCGCAACGACGTTCTGCTCCGGTCTGGTTTCACCGATGATCTCCATCGCACCAAGTACCGCGGCCGCTCCGCCCATATCTGTTTTCATGCCCACAATTCCGGCTTTCGTTTTAATTGAATAGCCCCCAGTATCAAAAGTAATCCCTTTACCGACTAAACCAATGACGTCTTCCCACTGTTCCTTACCTTGGTATTTCAAAACAATCATCTTCGGCGGCTCAGTTGACCCTTGGTTCACCGCAAGAAACGCACCCATTCCCAGTTTTTCAATCTCCGTTTTATCGAGGATTTCCACTTCAAAATCATACTTCGCTGCCAGTTCAACAGCATAGTTTGCCATATCCGCAGCAGTCAGCATATTCCCTGGTGTGTTAACAAGTGTCCTTGCCGAATTGGTCCCTTTTCCAAAGGCATAGCCTACGGTCAGCGAAGCTGTAATCTCGTCTTGTGCAGCACAATCACAATAAATTGTCATATCCGTAAGCTTTCGTTCCGGTTCATTTGATTTTTGCCGATAGCTGTCAAACTGATAGGTAGCAAGGGCAAACGCTTCACTTAATGCATGAGCAGCATCAGAACCATCGATTTTTTCTGTTAAAAAAGAATCCAGATATACAGCCGCTTCTTCAAGTTTACTGCCCTTTAACTCTTTAAAAAGCTTCCCAAACGCTTTTTCAAGCTTATGAAACGTTATTTCCTTTTCTTTTCCAAGGCCAACAAACCAAATCCGCTTGGCGCCGATTTTTCCAAAACTATGTACTTTACTAATGGAATTTAATTTTGCAGAAATGTCTCCCGCTTTGACTAGCTCCGTCAGCTGCCCTGAAAATTGTTCATCCAACGCGGCCAACTGCCCCGAAAATTTTTCCGGCTTATCAAATAACCCCACTACTAAGCCTTCATGCACTAACTGTTGCTCCCATTGTTTTTTTACTTGAAACATCGTTGCAAACACCTCCGTATTTTCACAAATTTAATTATATCGAATACGTTAAAATATTTCGACTATCTAATCATCCTCGAGATACAGAACTAATTCAGGCAGCTTAGGGAGTTCATTCACCTGCTCGAACGGTACCCGGTCAATATCCAGTGGAAAGGTCATAAGGGATTGTTCTATAAAGGGGTAGACCTTCTCCAAATCCAGCCCCCAATATTTGGGACGATAGGTTTGCAGATAATTATAGGCCGTAAACATCATCATTCTAGCGCCCTTTACATTTCCGTACTCATAATGATAAATTGCCACACTCATTTGCAATAACCCTTTTAAAAATAGATTATCCTTGTCGGTCATCCACATCTCTTCGAGTAGGTCATGACAAGTGTAGTAGTCTCCTTCATTAAAACTCACAAAAAACTCATAGTATTCAATTGGGTAATCCATCGTTACGTTTCCCCTTTAGTTTTTACTACCATTGTAAAGAAAACCTCAATAAAAAAACAGGCGCACGGCCTGTTATTATTTCTTTTCTGAATTTATAAACTGCTGACGGAACACCTGCAGTGCTTTGTCTTCATTTAGGGCTTGAAGCTTTTCCTCAGTCAGTTTGCCATCGCCTTTATGTACGACATAGACTTCAACCGTCTTTTTACCCCAGTGGCGGTACACATCCTCTACCGTTTCGAAATAAAGGTCCAGCTTATTTCCTTTAATCGCCCCGCCTTTATCGGCGACAACCCCGTAGCCATACCCAGGGATAAACAAGATTGTTCCAATCGGGTACACTTTTAAATCAGCAGCAATCGTTGAAAATAAATCGCGCTTTACTTTTACGCCTGAAAAGGTAATGCCGTATTCAGGATGTCCCTGATTTTTCCCGGTTGATTCTGCACCAGCGGTATAACCAGTGGCTGTTACTGTATGTTTCGGATATTGTGACCAATCAATTGAGTTTTCTAAAGTAGGTATCGATCCGGATGCAGGCTCACTTAAGGCAATTTCATTTGCTAGTTCTGTAACAAACGTCTGGGCCTGGATGCCGGTGAGAGATTGGAACGTCACGATTAAGGCTAAAAGAAAAAGAATTGTCATTCCAAAACGCTTCGTCCAATTTTTCATCGTATGCATATTATTTTTTCACTCCTCCCAAAATATTCATTCCCAAGCTGCAATGAAATATTCAAAAAAGGTGAGAAAAAATTTCAAGTCAAGGTAAATAAAAAAGACCCTCCGGCCATGACCGAGGATCTTAGAACATTTGATATCCATTTTTTCTTAATAGTTTAATGGTAAAGCCCGCAGCAATCGCTCCCAGCAGTCCGCTTAATAGAATCAGGATATCGGCTGTTGCAAGGGTTGTAACTCTGGTGCCCAAGTCCCGAAAAGCTGTTTTACTGCTTGTGAAGTATTCAACAAAACGAACCTTATCTATAATCAAGATTGCCACAATCGGGTAAATTATCGCCATAATCCAGGACATCCTTAGCAGCATATTTAAGATAAATCCAATTCCGAAAAATAACACAAAAAATAATAACATCGAAATAATCAAAACAACAATGCTCATCTGCATTGAAATTCCCCCTTCACATCAACCTTTAGTGTACCTGAATGTGAAAGAGGGAGTCAATAATAACCCTTTTAAATTAATCCTTTTTCTTACCCGTGCCGCCACAGCAGGCGCAAGTTTCCGATCCCCCAAGTACTAGTTGGAAATAGCCGACCCCAGAGCAATAATCACAATTTTTTGTTTCCACGCTTTGTACTGTCATCTTTTTTCAACTCCTTCAAATATTAACTTAATTTTCTGATAATATATCAAAAATTTGTATATATGAAAAGGACGAAATTCGTACAAAATGAAACAAGAAAGCGGATACACCTCAAATTTTCTTTCATTTTCGAAGTGTTACTCAAATTTACAAAATATTATGAACATTTGGTGAACACTGATTTCAGTAATGCCTATTCTAGAAAAAAAAGAACAGGTTTCCCTGTCCTTTTTTCACATTAGTTCATTTTAAAATAAGTTAAATTTCCCTTTTTTCAACACAAGGCCTGCCCCGCCGATCATAAACAGGGAGCGGTTATCCACAACTTTTTTCATGAAGGATGCACTGGTTCCAGTTAGCTTCTTGCCAAACACTACCCCAATGGCATCGTGTTCACCTAACGAACAAACCGTTCCTTTATTATCGAAGCTAAATGATTCAAGATCTTGTTTGTTGCGGATCAATGCTGCCAGATTGCGTGCTACTACTTCACCCTGCTGCATTGCGATTTGAGCAGTCGGCGGGTATGGACGATTAATCTCTTCGTTGATGACAAGTGAACTGTCGCCAATAATGAAGACATCGTCAAAACCTGGGACACGAAGATCTGGTGAAACTTTAACCCGTCCTCTCATTGCCTCAAAGCCAGACTTTTCAATCACGGAATTACCTCGGACACCGGCTGCCCAGACAACTGTTCCCGCCTTGATTTGGTATGGTTCTTCTTCACCTTTACCAACTGTAACACCTTCAGGAGTACATTCCTTAATGGCAGTACCAATTTTGAACTCCACGCCTTTTCTCTCTAATTGAGAAACTGCGTAATTCACCAATTCTGGATCAAATCCCGGAAGAGCGGTTGGAGCTGCTTCAACGCAGATAACTTTCACTTTATGTGAATCAACATCATATTCGTGGCATAATTCTGGAATCCGGTCTGTCAGTTCACCAAGGAATTCAATTCCAGTGAAACCAGCACCGCCGACAACGATGGTCAAACGATGATCGTTCTTTTCTTCCTCCATATTATACGTCGCAAATTGATATTCAATATGCTCGCGTAGAAGTCGAGAGGAGTTCACATTCACAATACCGAAGGCGTACTCCTTCAAGCCTTTAATACCAAATGTTTCAGGCTCGCCGCCAAGTGCTATGACAAGAAAATCATAATCTAACTCGCCATTATCCAAGATGACCTTTTTATTTTCTTTGTCGATCTGTTCAACAGATGCTTGAACAAAATCAACCTTGCTGCGATCGATTACATCGCGAATGTCGTAACGTACCTTATCGTGATGCAGTGTACCTGCTGAAGCCTCGTGCAGCCATGTTGTTTCGTAATGGTAATCATGTTTATTCACCAAGACGATATCCGCTTCGTTTACCCCAATATGTTTTTGTAAACGAACGGTTGTCATCAATCCGCCGTAACCGGCACCGAGAATAACAATTTTTGGTTTTCTCATCTTGACCACTTCCACCCTTTTATTTTTTCTATCCTCTTTCTTTTATCTTCCACAGTTTGTTGATTATTATTTTTTAAAGAATAAAAATGTATGTGAAATCATTCACGAACGAGAATAAAATAAAGCAGCTTGTTAAGAAGTAAAAGACTTCCTAATTCCGCTGTGATATTGTTAAGAACTAGACATAAAAATGTGCTGTTTTTGTCACAAAATCTTAACAATATATCCACAATACATATTATGCTAATTCTAATGGAATATCAAGCAATTTAACCAATATATTTAAGAAAATAATATTATAAAATATTCCTAGGTTACAAAAAACTTTCGGTGCTGGAAAGCCTTGATTATTATGGTTAAAAATGTGAGGATTTTCATATTATGTGATATTATATTGAATGGAATGGTTACTACAAGTTGGGAGGGTACGGTGTGCAAGAGCCAATAGTTTATGACATTACCATCATCGGAGGAGGCCCCGTCGGATTATTCACTGCCTTTTATGGAGGCATGAGACAAGCATCCGTGAAAATAATTGAGAGTTTGCCTCAATTAGGCGGCCAATTATCCGCACTTTATCCAGAGAAATATATTTATGATGTTGCCGGATTTCCAAAAGTCCGCGCACAACAATTAATAAATAATTTAAAAGAACAAATGGCTAAATTTCAACCAACCGTTGCCTTGGAGCAGTCCGTTGAAAAAGTGGAAAAGCAGGATGATGGCACATTTAAATTAACGACTAATAAAGAGGTTCATTATACAAAAACTGTCATTATTACAGCCGGAAATGGCGCGTTCCAGCCTCGTCGTTTAGAACTTGAAAGTGCTGTCCAATACGAACGCAAAAACTTATACTACTTCATTGATGACCTCAATCAATTTGCTGGTCAGAAAGTGGTTGTTTTCGGCGGCGGCGATTCTGCGGTAGATTGGGCTCTAATGCTTGAGCCAATTGCTGAGCAGGTTACAATCGTTCATCGCCGCGACAAATTCCGAGCTCATGAACATAGTGTGGAAAATCTGTTTAATTCAAAAGTGGATGTCAAAACACCATATGTTCCTGCCGAGTTAATCGGAGATGAAAACGGCATTAAGCAAGTGGTCCTCTCTTCGGTTAATGGAGAGGAAAAAGCAGTCATAGATGTGGATGCCGTTATTTGTAACTACGGCTTCGTTTCTTCCCTAGGTCCAATCAAAGAATGGGGCCTTGAAATTGAGAAAAACTCTATAAAGGTTAACTCCAAAATGGAAACCAATATTCCGGGAATTTATGCGGCCGGAGATATTTGCACCTATGAGGGGAAAGTAAAATTAATCGCCTGCGGTTTCGGTGAAGCACCAACAGCAGTTAATAACGCAAAAGCATTTATGGACCCAAAAGCGAAGATTCAGCCATTGCACAGCTCTTCCATGTTTGATAAATAAATAACAATAAAGGCGTCCTCTGGCGGACGCCTTTTGCTTCGGTATTTACCCATTATGAAACTTATACATCCACAGCACACCTGATTTAATCAGGCGGGCAACGCGGCCGGTAAGCGGCCGGTCGGCCACCATGGCAAATCCATGTTTTTTCCCAAGAGAACCGAGGACGCCTTTTAATTTTATTTGTGGGAAGGTTTCCGGCAGTTCTTCACCAGCCCAACGTTTTTTCAGGACTTCCACAATTTGGACCGCCTGCCCCTCTGCTAGTTGAGCACTTGGTGCATGCGGCAGGCTCGCACAGTCACCGACTACAAATACATGTTTATCATCTGGCAGATGGTGGTGCGGTGTTAACTGCAGCCGTCCCAAATTGTCCTTTTCCCCTTCGAAATCACGGACGATTTTATTCGCTTGAATCCCCGCAGTCCAAACAATGACATCGCAGTGAATCGGTTGATCATGATTATATAAAATATTTTTTTCCACTTTAGTGATGTTGGCATTATTAATAACTTCAACATTATGTTTATTAAACCATTGCTCCACATAGGTACTTAATCGGTCAGGGAAAGCAGAAAGAATATGTTTGCCGCGGTCAAATAATTTAATGAAAATATCGTGCCGGCTTTCGCTTAACTCACTAGCAAGCTCTACACCACTGAGCCCAGCGCCAACAATCCCAACCACGGACCCTGGAGGAAGATTATTCAAGGCTGAATACGTTTCCCGTGACTTAGCAATACTTTGAATACTGTAAGTAAACTGGTCTGCACCTGGCACGCCATGGTATTTATCCTCACACCCCAGACCAATCACAAGGTCATCATACGCAATCGGGGCTTTATCTTTTAACAGTACCTGTTTCGCTTTTGCATCGATTCCGGTAACTTCTCCGTACTGAAATTGGACTCTGGGATGCTCGGGAAACGCAACCCTTATTTCTTTATCGGATAT
This sequence comes from Neobacillus sp. B24, assembly GCF_055381825.1. Classification (NCBI taxonomy): domain Bacteria; kingdom Bacillati; phylum Bacillota; class Bacilli; order Caryophanales; family Bacillaceae; genus Neobacillus; species Neobacillus sp. B24. The sequence continues at coordinate 4,590,255 of NZ_AP035777.1, forward strand.
CGTTCCTGCGGCAAGGGCATAATATTCGGTTTTCAGACAATGATATGGAACCCTGTCAACAAGTGTAATCGTTATCTCCTCAGGCAAGTCATTTGGAAGAAGCTCACTCAAAATCTTCATCCCGCCGTATCCCCCGCCGAGAATCACTAGGTTTTTCATATTCAAATTCCCCTTTTTAAAATTCCAATACTTTTTTTATGTACCATTTGCCCATTCAAATTTTTAAATAAATATAGTTCTTTCGGTTTTTTCACACAAATTAGAGTATAACGAAAATATGGCAGAATAACAACAATTATACTGCATTCCTTGACAAAACTACCAAGAACATGATAATTGACGAGTTTATCCAAAAAGAGTAGGATTATTAATTAGTGGAGAGGTGAGAGCAATGATTCAACCGATCATAGAATTTTGTGTCAGCAATCTTGCCAGTGGCGCACAAAAAGCACTAGAAATTTTAGAAAAAGATCCAAACTTGGATATTATTGAATATGGATGTCTTGGTTATTGCGGTAAATGTGCATCCTCTCTTTATGCTCTTGTCAATGGTGAAGTGGTCACCGGTAACACTGCAGAAGAATTGGTGGAAAACATTTATCAATATTTAGAAGAGAATCCGATGTTCTAATACGAAAAGCGGAAGCGCCTTGACCAGGGGCTGAAGCTAGACAATAAATGGAGGGAGCTTTTGCCGCTCCCTTTTTTAAATACATGACATATCCTATTATAAAGTCGAATAGGTTGAGTAGTTATGAACATGTATATATACTAGTATTAAAAGCCTCAAATTTTTTATGGAGGGGATATAGATGAGTCAGGATATTGTTATTTTAACAGAAGCAGCATCACTGCAGATTAAAGATATGATGAAGCATAATGAAGAAGAAGGGGCGTTCCTGCGCGTCAGTGTAAAAGGCGGCGGCTGCAGCGGCCTATCCTACGGAATGGGCTTCGACCATGAAATGGGCGAAGATGACCAACAGTTTGAACAATTTGGCCTTAAAATTCTTGTCGATAAAGAAAGCGCACCAATTCTAAATGGCACCAAGATTGATTATAAGCAATCCATGATGGGCGGCGGATTTACGATTGATAATCCGAATGCCATCGCTTCTTGCGGATGCGGCTCATCGTTTAGAACTGCAACAGCAACTGGTACTCCTGAGGAATGTTAGATAAATGAAAACTCGCCGATTGGCGAGTTTTCATTTATACTGCTTTATATCCGAATTTTTCAAGCTCCGCGTAAATCGTTTTCAAACGCGGGTTCCCTTCGCCCACTACCTTATCCTTTATGACGACGACGGGATAAAACATATCCTCTTCAATGACTCTTTTGGCAAACTCGGATTTTTCGGACTCTTCTGGAGGCATAAAAATATCAACATAAGCCATTTTAAACGGCTGATTAGGAAACTTTCTCGTGATGGCTGCTTCCAACCACTCAAAGGTTTCTTTCGAAGACGGCAAATTCACGCAGCTTGGGCATAATTGCTCGGCACCGTAAAGGACAATTTCCACTTCCGTAAATTCCATCATTACCATTCCTTAATGTTTTTCTTTTATTTTAATATACAAAAACAATAAAAACGATGAAAATGCTTTTTTGTGTGTTTCCCCAAATTCTGAGAATGGATTTTTACTATCGTCCTCAGTATAATATAAGTAGGAAAGGAGTCGATCACGATGTCAGAACAAGAAATGTTTGAACAAGTACAAGAAGTATTAGATAAATTACGTCCATTTCTTCTTCGCGATGGCGGAGATTGCGAATTAGTTGATGTGGAAGATGGTATTGTAAAACTTCGCTTATTGGGTGCTTGCGGTTCTTGCCCAAGCTCGACCATCACACTAAAAGCTGGTATTGAAAGAGCGCTTCTTGAAGAAGTTCCCGGCGTTGTAGAAGTAGAGCAGGTTTTTTAATAGAATCATGGAAAAGCGATTGCTTGTGTAGAAGCAATCGCTTTTTTGTTGTATTTACCACGAGTTTCTGTTGGATAAATGTGTTTTTACTGTCGTATAATGCGTGTTTACTGTCACATAAAGCTGACTTACTGTCGGATAAGCCTTATTTACTGTCGCATTTCCCCATTCAGCCCTGTATTCGCGCCGACCATTCCTTATTCACCAGTGTCTTTGGCTGCCTGCCTTCTAAAACCGCTTCGATATTCTCAACACACAGCGTCATCATCCCTGTTCTCGCCCCCATTGTGGCGCTTCCGATGTGCGGCAAGGCAACAACATTCGGCAGCCCTAGCAATGGATGGTCCCCACCGATTGGTTCTTTTTCAAACACATCCAGCCCGGCGCCGGCGATTTCCCCAGTCACTAGTGCTTCAATTAACGCCTTTTCGTTAACCACCGCTCCACGTGCTGCATTAACAAAAATAGCCGAGGATTTCATGTTTTGAAAAGCTTCACGGGAAAACAGTCCCCTTGTCTCTGCAGTTAATGGTGTCAAGCATACCACATAATCCGACTTCCGCAGCAGTTCATCGAAGGAAACATACACCGCTCCAAGGCGGTCTTCCACTTCAGGCTTTCTTGTTCTGTTATGATAAAGGATGTTCATATCAAAGCCGGCTGCCCGTTTCGCGACCGTTTCGCCGATTTTCCCCATTCCGACAATCCCAATGGTTTGATGATGAATATCCTTGCCAGCCATGAATAACGGGCTCCAGTTCAGCCAGTTACCCTGTTTAACTAACTGTGCAGCCTCGACAATTCTCCGGGCAGCAGCCATGAGGAGCGCAAAGGTTAAGTCCGCTGTTGTATCCGTTAACACATCGGGTGTATTGCAAATGGCAATACCTGCTCTATTGGCTCCCTCTACATCGACATTGTCATAGCCAACAGCCATGTTGGCGACAACCTTCAGCCTATGGCCAGCTGTTAAAAGTTCTTCATCAACAGCCTCTGTCAGCATCGTAAACAATGCATCCGCCCGTGCCGCTTCCTTCAGTAATACATCGCGGGGGACAGAGATGTCCTCATGCTCCCACATGTGAACTTCGAACTTTTCCTGCAACGGATTGATGACTTCCTCTGGCAGTTTTCTTGTAATAAAAACGTATGGTTTCATTGCCGCAATACCTTCCTTGACTCATTTCTATCATTTTACCATAGAGATTATTGAAACAACCATTCAAGCTGCGGAAGGTTTAGCCGCTTAATTGGTGCTCCGGATACTTGCAGGAAGCCGGCAAGAAACCGTTCATACTCGGTCGATTGCCGTAATATTTTCGCCAACTGCTCCTCCAACAGCTTTTTTTCCTGCTCGGAGCGGGTAATATAGTAATTTTCTACACACTCAAAATAATGGAGCGGGAAAACCAAGCGTGCATAAAGAAGCCGCCATGAAAAAGGCGATAATGGAACAATACTTTGATATTCATCGAAAAATTGCTTCACTTCAACATCGTATGTCTGGTTATTGCGATGATAGCGTTCTCTTGTCCATTCAGCTAAATCACGGCTGCGATGGTCAAAGACCCATTGGAATGGGTTTTTGATATAGTGGCCGCTCCAGGTCTCTTTCGTAAACCGATGATGGCAAACCGTACCGCTATCGGTCTCAAGTGGATTATCATCAATCTCCGTATCAACTAAATACTGGATTGCATTCTCTGTTAGCCCCATATAATAAGGAAATGATTCAACAAACATTTTTTCAAACTCATCCTCTGGCGTTTGAAACAGCAGGCGGTTCCATTCCTTCTCCATTTGCTCAAGCCGCTTTTCCCAAATTACCTTCCATTGGCCAATCCGGCTTGAACGTTGAATCTGAAACGGCACTCTTCTGCCCCGCTCATGAAATTTCGCTAGTTTCCTCCCCATCTTCGTCTTACGCTGCTGCTGTTCCAGCTGGCGATTTGCCAAAACACAGTATTTATTTTGTTCCCAAGTGACAATATAGGTACTATCCTTTGTCGGTAAGAACATTGGCACACTTTGGTCGCCAAATTTCCGCAAATGTTCGGCTATGCTGCCTAGTTCCGTAATATCAGCCTCTTCCCGATTTTGTGTTGCAGCAATGAAGTATAGCCAACCGTTCCCCCTTAGTACATCATACTGATCAAGCTTAAACTGTTCCTCAGCTCTAACCCCATAATGAGTCTCAAGCAGTTTCTGCAGCATTTTTCCACCCCATTTTCATCCCTTTTCTCAAGACATGTATATGATTGGGGCCTATAAAACTTGTTGGTTTAAACAGGAAAGTCATTTTATTTGATTCTCTGACTGAAAATTGCATATCATAAGCTGAAAGAGTATATATATAGAAAAATTTACAGAAAAAGGTGATACAAGGATGGCAGCTGATAAAAAGATTAATCATGTTGAGGATAAAGCACGCAAATGGCTAAAAGAACGGGGTGTTGAGGTCCAGGACATCGCGGATTTAGTTTTTTACTTGCAGGAAAAATACCATGAGAATTTAAAAATGGAAGACTGTATTGCAAACGTGGAAAAGGTGCTATCCAAACGCGAAGTGCAGAATGCTATTATTACCGGCATTCAACTGGACATTCTTGGTGAAAAAGGTATGCTTGAGGAACCGCTGCAATCGATTATTGCTACGGATGAAAGCCTTTACGGGGTTGATGAAATTCTTGCCTTCTCGATTGTGAATGTGTACGGTTCAATCGGCTTTACCAATTACGGCTACATTGATAAACAAAAGCCTGGAATACTGGCTCGATTAAATGATAAATCTACCGGACAATGCCATACGTTTTTGGATGACATCGTCGGCGCTATCGCTGCTGCGGCTTCCAGCAGATTAGCGCACCGCGCGGCGAACGTTGAATAATGATGTTAAAAGGATGGCAGTATGCCATCCTTTTAAGGTTCCCATTGATCTAATGTGTCAACTGTATAGGTTGGCTGCTTTACATACCCCTTCAGCAGTTCTTTCGTGGTTACCCCGGTATGAACCAACAATGTATCCATACCGGCATTTATGCCGGCTAGGATATCGGTATCGTAATAATCGCCGACCATTAATGTCTCTTCCTTCGCTGTTCCCAATACTTTTAGCGCCTGCTCCATAATAATCGATTCCGGTTTGCCGATAAAAATTGGCTTAGTTTGTGTTGAAACAGCAACAACGGATGTCAGTGAGCCATTCCCAGGCAGCAGCCCTCGCTCCGTCGGAATCGCAATATCACCATTGGTAGAAATAAAAGTTGCCCCATTCCGAACCGCCAGGCAGGCAACAGCCAGTTTTTCATAATTAATGTCCCGGTCAATTCCAACAACCACAAAATCAGCGTCTTCCCCGGCGAACTTGAGGCCCTTTTCTTCAAGAGCAGTGGTGATGCCCTCTTCACCTATTACATAGACAGAAGCCTTGCTGTTTTTCTCGGAAATATAATTCGCCGTCGCCTGACTTGTGGTAAACACTAGGTCCTCGGAGGCTGGAATATCAAAATCCACCAGCTTTTTCGCTACCTGCGCCGGTGTCCGGGATGAATTATTGGTGACAAACAGATAGGGGATTCCCTTCTCTTTCAGCTTTTTAACAAAGTCGGAAGCGGCCTCAATTCGCTCTGTTCCCCGATACATTGTCCCGTCTAAATCAATTAAGTAGCCTTTGTATTTTTTCAAAAATAATCACCTCTTGTTCTAGCATTTCGCATTGAAATAAGAAAAAGACCGAATGGACGGTCTTAATTTTTAAACGCGGAAACAGGTCCCAACTCGTTTGTCAAATAATCACGGACATTTGCCGTAAACAAATCTAATGCCGGCAAATGCTTGGAGAATTCAAGAACTAATTCAGCATGGTCAATTTCTGTGTAAAATTGGACGAGCTTTTTGCGAAAGCCAATCAGGACTTTCAAACTGCTGCCAGTGTCAGTGCTGATCACCTTTTCATCCATTAAAATATCGATGATGTCTTCATAACTCCCCGGGTCACGCATGATGAACCCGTCAATCATTGCATTGCCGACATCCAAAACCGATTCTAACATCATTTGCGTCACTCGCTCCAAGGCCGCTTTTTCAAGGGCTGTCGACCATTCCTTGACCTGAGAGAAAAGTCTGGTTTGTGTCTCCAAATAAACTAAGGTGGTTTCAATTTTTTCCCGGTCAACAAAATACATGTACTCCACTTCCTTCAACATCTGTTCTACGTTGCCATATCCCTTATTAACATCGTTGGCGGAGCATAAAAATTGCCTTGAGCCAAATCAACTTTATTCCTAGTCAGAACGGATGCTTCCTCTTCATTTTCAATCCCTTCGGCGACGACGAGAGAGCCTGCTTCCTTTGCGACCAGCAACAAGCCTTTTAGCATTGATTCTTTTAAGGAATTTTTATCAATATTGGAAATTAGGGATCGGTCAATCTTGATGATATCAGGCATCACTTCACTAATTGTACTGAGGTTGGAATAACCTGCTCCTGTATCATCAATCGCAATACGGAACCCCATTAATCGTAACATTTTTATATTATAAATGAAATCTTTGAGTCCTTCGATTGAATCATTTTCCGTTACCTCAATGGTAATCTGTGTCGGAGGAATACTTCGAAAGCGCTGCAGCAGATTTTTTATATCTCTAGTAAAGCGGATATTCCCCAGTGTGAGCGGTGTGAAATTAATAAAAACATCTTGTCGGCATTTGGCTGCCTTAATTTGTTCTAGTGCTTTTTCAAAAACAATCATCTCAAGTTCGTATAGCGTTCCAGTCTGCCTGGCTACGGAAAATAACGGCAAAGGGCTTTCCAACGCCGTTCCTTTCGGGCCGCGGGTCAGCAGTTCCCAAGCGCGAATTTCATTTGTGGCGACATCGATAATCGGCTGAGCCAGCATCCTGATGTTCTTTTGCGAGATAATTTTGGTTATGGTATAAAACATACTATCATATTTGGCAGCAAGACGTTTTTCCGCCATCGCAATCGCTTGGCGCTGTGCTTTCTCAATGGACTCCTGAACCGAATAATGCTTCTTATCAACAAACATATAACCGGTTTCAAACTGAAACTGGAGGGATGGATAAAGCTTATGGAGCCTTTTCTCCCCTTGATTGGTCAGCTTATTCATAATACGGTCCATTTCCGATATATAATGGCTGTCATGATCAATCTTTATAATTAACGTAAGCCCGTCACCATAATAATCATGAAGTGAAATAATGGCATGTTCATCCAGTTGCTCCATTGTAATTTCACGGAAAGCCTTCTTTAGCTGCTTTTGTAACTGATAATGCCCGTTTGCACCAAGCATCTCAGCCAATTCAGTAACATTTTGTAGATTAAACACGATCACTGCGACTTCATGTCCTGATTGAAAGGCGGCTACGACGCCCTCTAGCACAGGGTTACGCAACACGAATTGAGGCGGGTAGTATCGTAAAGATGAAAGAGGCAAGAGGACCTTCCCCCATTGCATAAAATCTTTTACTTTTTCGATGGAGCGGCGGATCATAGATTTTCCCTCTTTGGCAACAGACATACATATTTAGCTATATTGTAACATATTTTTACATTATTCGAATTTTTTTACTGGTTTTTTTTCAGATTATGTTGGGAAAATCCTAAAGCCCTCCCATACAAAAGAATATTTTGATATGATAGAAGGTGTTCAAAAGGACTGATAAAGGAGACTGTTATGAAGGAACGTTTTTTCTTATACGATGATATGGAAAATACCAGGACAAGATTTGTCAGCTTCGTTGGTGATAACCAGCGTTATGATTTAGCCATCGTGAAGTCCGATCGTCATTACGGCAAGTCACTTGTGCTGAATATGCAGGGAAATCGGTTTGCCATTATTGGTCACGATGATTTAGAGGAAGAAGGCTATTTAGAGTACACCTTTCAGCTAAATGAAGAAGAAGCAGAGGAATTGAAGTCTTTTCTGATTGAGGTTATCTAAATTAGCACTCATGATTTTCGCCCACTTTTGGGATACTACTCCAAAAAGGAGTGAATCCTCATGGATGAAAAAGAGGCTGAAAAGTACGGTGATTTTTCCAATGTGGAAGCACAACGGAATTACCTGACGGCAGAAGAATTTCCTGATGGTCCGTTTGGGTCGCCAATTAAACAGGATCAACCTGTTGAATTAAAAAGCACCCCATGGAAGGAAGGACAGCGCCGCTACAGTAACTTTAATTATGAATTCAAATCACTGCACCAGGATTTGCCCCGGGAGTTTCCAGGTGCTCATCCACTACACGATGATAAGGCAACAGATGAACAAGCGCCGTATAATAATAATGAAGCTTAATATGACGAAAAAAACGAAGGAGCCTCAATCGCCCTTCGTTTTATTTTTTTACCTTTTTCAGCACAAAATAAGCACAGCCAAAATTACAGTATTCATAAAGATATTCGCTTAATGTACTAATTTTTGTATCAAAGGTTGCTTTTTGGTTTTGATCATCAAAGAAGCCTTTCAGGCGAAGCTGGCCGTATCCCCAATCTCCGACAATGTAATCATATCTGGACAGAATATCACTAAACCTTGCTTTAAGCGCTTCCTCATTAAAGCCTTCACGATACTCCTGCACCAATTCGTACTGTATGTTATTGATCGTTACCATACCTTGTCACCTCTTTTTGCCAGCGATTCTAAACTCCATTATAACCGATTCACCATGAATTACTAAGAAAAAAAACATCTCGCTTGGAAATTCTAATAAAAGGAGGTGTTTTATTAATGAAAAAACTAGCCGTTATTGCCGGACTTTGTACCATAACAGCACTTGCCGGCTGTCAAAAGGACATGAGCAACAACGATATCTATGAGGAAAGTGGAAATACCATTAATGTAAATAATAAGCGTCATGAGCTTTATCGAGAAGGTGCTGGCAAGGATGTTCGCAATATCAGTAGCTCCTATGGCTATGTCCGTCATCAAAAAAGTCCATTGATGAATGACAACACAGCCAATGACGGATATTCGGCACTTGACCGTGAGCAAGTGGCAAATGTCATCAGCAAGTTAAGTGTGAATCTCCCCAATGTCAATGATGTAGCGACGCTGGTAACCGACCAGGAAGTTTTGGTGGCTTATAGTACAGATTCTAAGGACCGAAACATGACGGCCGATCAAGTAAAAAGAACGGCGATGTCTGTCGTTCCAAGATATTATCACGTGTATGTCACTGACGACCGAGCCAAAATGCAGGATGTCGAAAATTTGGCCGGCTTTGATTCAACTAGCAGAAAAGCACGCGACTCGGTTAAAAATGTTATCAAAGAGATGAAGAAGTCTCCGCAAGGTTACCGTATGAGCGATAGTGAGGATGAAAACGGACTGACACCGGATGATAAGGATACATCCAAAACGAGCAGATAATAAAAAGGAGTTCAGAAAATCCGGCTGCGGACTGAACTCCTTTTTTCTGTTATCTAAGCTTCTTGAACGTTTTGTTCCTTTTCACCTAGCAGCTGTTTATGCTTGGCTGCCGCATTGACCTGCTCATCCGCATGGTAGGATGAACGCACAAGCGGACCTGCTTCGCAGTGGCTGAAGCCCTTGGTAAGGGCAATTTCCCGAAGTTCATTAAATTCATCTGGGCTGTAAAATTTTTCAACCTTCAGATGGCTTTTGGTTGGCTGCAGGTATTGACCTATGGTCATTATGTCAACATGATTGGCGCGAAGGTCGTCCATAACATCAATAATTTCTTCCTTTGTTTCCCCGAGGCCAATCATTAAGCTCGATTTAGTCGGAATGCTTGGCTGCATTTCCTTGGCACGGCGAAGGAATTCAAGAGAGCGGTCGTATTTTGCCCGGGCCCGGACTCTTGGAGTTAACCGTCTGACTGTTTCGATATTGTGGTTTAGAATATCTGGCTTAGCATCCATCAGCAGCTTTAAGTTCTCCTCTTTACCGCCCATATCTGAAGGAAGCACTTCGATGCTTGTGAATGGATTCTTGCGGCGGATAGCCCTGACGGTTTCGGCAAATACAGCTGCCCCGCCGTCCTTCAGGTCATCGCGGGCTACCGCTGTCACGACCACATGTTTCAAGTTCATAAGCTGTACCGAATCGGCTACGCGTTCTGGCTCTTGCCAATCGAGTTCTGTCGGAAGCCCCGTTTTAACAGCGCAAAAACGGCAGGCGCGGGTACAGGTATCGCCAAGAATCATGAATGTGGCTGTCCTTCTCGCCCCCCAGCATTCATGGATATTCGGACAGCGGGCCTCTTCACATACAGTATGAAGATTTTTTTCCCGCATCAATTTTTTCAGTCCAGTGTATGACTCATTTGTATTTAATTTTATTTTTAACCATTCGGGTTTACGTAAAATGTCTTCTTGCTTGCTCATGATTACACCCCTTTTATGTATCAGAACCACGTTCTTCTTTTGTCACTTTAACATACTGGGATAGGAACGACAAGGTTTGAGGCTCCTCGATCTGGTTTGGCGAATAACAAATTTGCAAGCCAAATTATAGATTACCATATATTAACCATTATGAAATTTCTTAGATTTCATAAACTAATTTTGTACATTTAAAAGGAAGGATGATTCCTGTGAGGGCTGTTCTTTTGATTGGAACGTTCCTTTTATTATTTACTTCTGCAATATCTCCAAGGGATGCTCATGCAAATGAAATCGACCCTTATCAGGAACGAATGAAGCTCTATAAAAAGGTCGAAACCGTTACTCAAATCCCTTGGTATTACTTGGCTGCGATTGACCAATATGAACGGAATGTCCGCAACGTCCGCCGTGACTTGCCTAAGCCTGACAGCACCATCGCCATCTACTTTAAGCCCGAAGTATGGGTAGGCTTAACCAACCCAAACCTGGCTGAAGATGACCCAGCAATCATTCAGTTTTTTAATGGTATGGGTGTCGATGGAGACGGTGACGGCAAGGCCAGCCTGAAGAGCGATGAGGACGTACTATATGCTTTTGCCAAATACCTGTTATCCTACGGTGTTGACCATGATAATATTAAAATTGGCTTATGGAATTACTACCACCGCGATCGATCTGTAGGGAGCATTGCCAATTACGCAAAAATATACCGCCATTACGGGCGGATAGATTTGAATACAAATGTCTTTCCAGTACCTCTACGAAGCAATCACAGCTATCGCAGCACATGGGGCGATGCCCGCGGCTGGGGCGGCCGCAGAATTCACGAAGGAACCGACATATTTGCCGGACATGGTGTTCCGGTTAGGGCCACTTGTTACGGCATTATCGAAATAAAAGGCTGGAACAAGTTTGGCGGCTGGCGGATTGGTATTCGTGACATCAACAACAATTATCATTATTTTGCCCATCTAAGCGGTTTTGCGAAGGATTTGAAGGTTGGACAAATTGTCGAACCCGGCATGCTGATTGGCGGAGTCGGAAGCTCCGGTTATGGACCTCCTGGTACATCAGGTAAATTCCCGCCACATTTACATTACGGAATGTATAAGGATAATGGCATTACTGAATGGTCGTTTGACCCTTACCCGCATCTGGCAAAATGGAAACGACTTGAACGGGCAAATGCCAAGAAAAAATAGGACTATCCCTCAACGGATGGTCCTATTATTGTCCTGATTTTTTCTTTGATTGTCTCTTATTTTCCGGCACCGGGATCGACAAGTTTGAATCCCCGCCGCTGTTATAAAATTGTGGAACTTCCCCCTGGACCAAGGTTCCGCCTACTGGTATCGTTTGCTTTAACTTAGTAATTTCTGTGGCAAATGGGGTAATGATTTGGACAGATACCTCTATTTCCACCGAAACTTTAATCCATGTATTGTTGATTCCCATTGGCTCAGTGTCAATGTGAACATCTGGTTCCACTTCCCCAATGGCATGAAACTTCACCGGAATTTTCGGGCCCAGGTTTCCCAATAAGGCAAGATTTGTCGCCTGACCAAGCGGTACATACCAAATAATCCCGTCCTCTGTAGATGTATCTTCCGTTTCAATTTCCACATCGGTTAACTGCTCAAGCGAAGCGATATTACCTGCTTTGGCTGATTTTAAATTCTTTTGTATTTGTGCCGTCGTTTCAGCAAGTACACGGTTAATTAAATCTGTATTCAATTGCGCATTTTGTTTGGAGCCATCAGCACCGGGGATGATTTGAATGACCTGATTATTATCCCCGACATTGGTTGTTCGCTTCGTAATTGCCCTATTGATTACAAGGGCAGCAATATTTCGAGTTTCAGAGGTTGCATATCGCATCAAGGTTGGCTCAATTCCCTTGTTGACAAGCAAAATCCCCATAGCTGTTGAAAAAAGAAAAAACATAATTGTTAACAGAATCACGTAGCGGAAGGGCAATGGTCCACGCTTTGTCAGCCTTCTGCGAAACTTTGCCATAAAAATCACCCCTTCAAGCTATTTGTATGCTGTAAAGGGGTGGTCTAGCCCATTTATATTTGAACAAGTCGTGCAAAAAATAAAAGTCTGCAGTTATAGCAGACTTTTATAGCATTTTCAGCAAGGCGTCTTTACCGATCATACCCTTTTTAATTCCCAAGTTTTCAGCCTCGACTGTAACTGACTCCAGCGGAGCATTTAACAACTGCTCAATCGTCCGCACTCCAACTGCCCTGCCGGCAATGACTTTGCGGTCCTTTAATTTCTCATTCAGTAACCCGACATCCAAGGCACCGCACATAATATATCCTTTATCGCTTGTCACAGCAAGCAGAGTTGTTTTTGGAAGTAACACCGAAACAGCCAAGAATGTATGGCCGTCAATTTCAATAGGTGACAGATCAATCAAAGGGTTCCACACTCCTTTCCCTACTAACACAGTATGAAAGCAGGTGAAAAAGCGTGTGTCCCGATTTAGGACATTGACTGCAGCTTCCATTTCAGCAAGTCGCGCATGAATTCAGGAAGAAAATATTTTTTTGTTTTCTTCGGAAGGACTTCCCTGAAAAAATGGCCAAACGTAAACATATCGGGCAATGCCAATGTGTACGTTTCCTCTGGATCGAGTTCCTTTTGACTAATCAGGGGGCGACCGGAGGCAAATTGAATACCGTCATACACGAATATCCCTAATTTATCTCCCCTAAAGCCAAGGCCTTTTATATGCCGCTGATGAAGGTCGCCATCCATTGACTCATTAATAATTCCATCTAATTCCTTTCCAGTTACCTCCACAACACAAGGATTAATTGGATGCGGACAAATCGACAGCAAGTCATACTCCGTTACATTGCCTGCAAGCGGGCCCAATAGCAGCCCAGCATTAATCATCGCGCAATCGGCATCGCACCATTCTCTTACAGCCTGGCACAATAATTGGGCCAATTGCGTTTCCTTAAACGCGTCGGCAGGAAGCGGCTGGCTAAGGAACGCGATTGGTTTTGATAACAGGCCTTTCCCTTTTTCGAAGTATATTTGTATCTCCTCCGCCTCATTTTTGGGAGAAGGTAATTCCTGCACGTTATAAAGTAAAGCCGATTGATTGAGGATTGTTTTTCGATCATTTAACACTAAGGTAACCTGGCCGACATAATACCCATATTTTCCAGCTGCCCCAAGAAGGGTGTTGCCAATGTGCTTTCCGGTTTCTAAAACATGATGCGTGTGCGCACCCAAAATGACATCAATTTCAGGACAATCAGCGGCAATTTTTTCATCATCACGAAGGCCGAGATGTGAAAGTAAGATAACGACGTCCGCTTCACTTCGAAGCTGCTTAATCCATTTCTTTAATTCCTGAATCGGTTCGTGCAGCTGCCATCCAAGCAAGTCATAAAGCTGGGCGAAGTTTACAGTGAGACCAATTACGCCTATTACTGTTCCTTTTTGTGTCCGGTAAAGTTTGTACGGCTTCACCCAATTAGGATGGGTGCCGTCCTCTTTATAAAGATTGGCTGCAAGGACATCAAACTTGGCACCTTGATACAGCTCATCTAAATCTTCATGAGGCAGGTTAATGCCCTCGTTGTTGCCGATTGTGACAGCCATGTAGTTGCAATCATTCAGCAGATCAGTATTTCCTCTTCCTTTTGTAGCTTCCGTGTAGGGGTGCCAACGGTCAATGAAATCGCCAATATCGAAAAGGAAATAATCTTCACCTTTTTCTTGGTGCAGTTTTTGCTGGGTAAGTAAAAATTGCTTTATTCGCGGCCAATTTTCCAAGTGACTGTGCAAATCATTGGTATGGTAAATAGTGATTTTTTCCATGGTCTTATCCTGTGATTCCTTCAAAAATTTGGCGTATGCCGACGATTACAAGAATAATCCGTAATATCCAAACAATGGTTTTACTTTTTAATCTGGTATTAAGATAGACACCGACCTTTGCGCCAATCCACGCACCAGGAACCAGCGCCAAGGCGTAAAGCCAGTTAACATTGCCTAAGCTGATATGGGTAATGGAGCTTAGGATCGAGGTTGGCAGAATCATAAACATGGAGGTTGCAGTTGCCACATGTGGCGGGAAAAAGAAAACGAGAATCATCGTTGGAACCATCAGGGAGCCGCCGCCCACCCCAAAAATACCCGACAGGAATCCAACAATAAGGGCAACAATGACCCCAACAGCTGGACTGAAGCCATATTCGTATGTTTTCCCGGCATTATCTGTAAAGGTCCTGCTGATCCCCCTGTCCTTCCGATAGGGAATCGGCTTTAGTTTATCTTTTACAAATAAAATAATGGAGACAAAAATAATAAATGATCCAAAATAAATATTGAATGAGTCCAAATCCAGCTTTTCGGTTACCCAAGCGCCAAGGATACTACCCGGACCGCTCCCGATCAGGAAGATAAGCCCGCTTTTATAATCAACTGTCTTGTGCTTCATATAGGCCAGTGTCGAGGACAGGCCTGTAAAAATCATCGTAAATAGTGATGTGCCGACAGCCACCTGGGCAGTAATATGGCTGAACCCCGAGAGAGTGGTCAAATACAATAGAGCTGGAACTACAATAATACCGCCGCCAAGCCCAATAAGCGATCCTAAAGAACTGGCAAGCAGCCCAACCAAAAGCAAAATAATCCATTCCATGTTTTCACCTTCTGTAATATGTAAATTGCATTTAAAATAAATCCAGCTGCCGTGGGGCAAGTCCGTCATACTCAATATGTAATAATTCTATCATTTGCTTGGCATTGTCTGCCGCGTCACCGCCGGAGTTATTGTTAAATAATAGGTAAACATCTTTGCATTCCTTATCTAATATAGAGATTGCTTCCACCCATTCCGTCAGTTCCTGCTGATTATACCTGTATAGATAGCGGACCTCGCGCCAATTGTCGGCGTTGCGCTTTTGCCAGCCGTGAACGTTGCGGCCGTGAAACCGAATAAGGACTTTTACCGAATGTGTGCCCTCCAACACGGTCGGAACGGATCCTTCCCCTGATTGCGGCTCGTCACAAATACTGTGAATCCAATTCTCTGTTCTCATAAAGTTCAGTGTTTGCTGCCGGTACTGTGGAACAAACCAGGATTGATGGCGAAACTCCAAAGCACAAGCTATGTCCTCCATCTCATGCTTGCACCAGCGTAAATAGTCAACATTCTCCCGTTTTAAATCAAACCAAGGCGGGAACTGAAACAATACCATTGCAAGCTTATTTTTCTCAATATAAGGCTCTAATGATTCTTTAAAAGCCAAGAACATGTCTTTTTTATTTTGAAATGGGATTTCTCCGCGCAGATGACCGGTCATGCCTTGGTAAGCCTTGACGATAAACTGAAAGCCTTCCGGTGTTTCGTTTACCCACTTCAAAGCATTCCGCTTCGGCTGGATTGCATAAAATGCAGTATCAACCTCGACAGTTGGAAAATGTCCGGCATATTCCTTCAGCTTATCCCTAGGCGAGATTTGCCCGGTATACAAACTATCATGGTCACCCCAGCCTGTTACTCCAATGTAAATCAAGCCTCCACCCCCTTAATACTTAATCATAGCATAACCTTTTTGAATATTATTACTATTTCAGAAAAATGATTTAAATGACCTGATTCATTTGTACAAGCCTTATTCTATTATCCCGCATTTATTATAGTGTAAGTCAATTTGCTTTTTTAGGAGGTGTTTTATTCATGGCAACTGTTAATATCGTCAGTATTTTTACTAGAGGTGCGCGATCAAGTGATACTCCCGAATTGCGAACTGCCAGAGCTCAAGCAGATATTAGACGGGCAAATGAAGTTTGGGGAACTGGCTTTCCACCAGGAGTAAGCTGTGAAATTAACTTTGTTTTATTTAGAGAATTTTATCGTCCGGAAATCACAATCGAAGCCGGCACCGTGACAACTGGAGTAGCCGATCCCCGAATTGCAGCCCTCATTAACGAAACGAGAGCCCAATTAAATAATGCAACAGCCATCTATGTTGTTTATTTAAGCGGCGAAACATTTAGTGGTGGGGCTGTAGGAAATGCTGGTCCATACTTTGAAAACTTCGTCAACACATCTACTAACTATACCCTTTTTGGCCGCGCAGCCTTAAGCGATGGGGCTTTCGAAACATATCTACTGGCTCATGAAGTCGGGCACGTTTTATTTGGACGCTTTTTGAGTGATGATATAGAAAGTTTTACAGTGAATGACCCATCAAACCCTGGAGATGCGCATAATAATAACCCACAAAATATTATGTTCCCATTTGTCCCTTCCATGAATCCATTCATTAATAGTGCACAATGTACTATTGCGCGGCAAAGTAAGGTGGTATTGGAAAATGTCGCTGGTACCGGCGCATCCCTGGCCGGTGGAACGATTAGCAGCACAATAGGTTTTGGATATGGACAGCGATTCGATGATGATGAATCATCGAATACAGAGGAGAGCAGCAATTCACGATCCTCACATCACCATCATCATCACCGCCACCATCATTTTGATATTGTCAAATATCTAAATAGAAATGTCGATTGTTTAGTACAAAAAATTGGGCCGGACAAGCTTAACATTTACCCTAAGATTCCAAAGAAATTTAAATTGGATTGTGACAAGTAATTTTCGAGTCATGGATAACAAAAAGGAAGCTGTTTTCCAACAGCCTCCTTTTTTATCTTAACCGATTGACCCTTCCATTTCGAACTTGATCAATCTATTCATTTCAACAGCATATTCCATTGGCAGTTCTTTTGTAAATGGCTCGATGAAGCCCATAACAATCATTTCGGTTGCTTCCTGTTCAGAAATACCGCGGCTCATCAAGTAGAACAATTGCTCTTCAGAAACCTTGGAAACCTTCGCTTCGTGCTCAAGCGAAATGTTGTCGTTCAAGATTTCGTTGTAAGGAATCGTATCGGAAGTGGACGCATTATCCATAATCAGCGTATCGCACTCAATATTGGAGCGGGCGCCGTCGGCTTTGCGGCCGAAGTGGACAATACCACGGTACGTTACTTTACCGCCATGCTTGGAAATCGACTTCGAAACGATAGTTGATGACGTATTTGGAGCCAAGTGCGTCATTTTAGCACCTGCATCCTGGTGTTGGCCCTTACCAGCAATTGCGATCGACAATGTCATACCGCGGGCACCTTCGCCTTTTAAAATAACCGCAGGATACTTCATTGTCAGCTTGGAACCGATGTTACCGTCAATCCATTCCATCGTGGCGTTCTCTTCACAAACGGCACGCTTCGTAACCAAGTTGTAAACGTTGTTGGCCCAGTTTTGGATAGTTGTGTAACGGCAATAAGCGCCTTTTTTGATGATGATTTCAACAACTGCACTGTGAAGTGAGTTCGTTGTATAAACCGGTGCTGTACAGCCTTCAACATAGTGAACATGTGCGCCTTCGTCGACGATAATTAATGTTCTTTCAAACTGACCCATGTTTTCAGAGTTAATCCGGAAGTACGCTTGTAATGGAGTATCTACCTTCACACCCGGTGGTACATAAATGAAAGAACCGCCTGACCACACTGCAGAGTTTAACGCAGCAAATTTGTTATCTGTTGGAGGAATGACTTTTGCCCAGTGCTTACGGAAAATATCTTCATTTTCGCGCAGCGCGGAATCGGTGTCCTTAAACACGATTCCAAGTGCTTCAAGGTCTTCCTTCATGTTATGGTAAACAACCTCAGATTCATACTGAGCGGAAACCCCGGCAAGATATTTTTGCTCTGCTTCAGGAATTCCAAGTTTGTCAAAGGTCGCTTTAATTTCTTCAGGCACTTCGTCCCATGACTTCTCAGATTTTTCAGATGGTTTTACATAATAAGTAATTTCATCGAAGTTTAATGAATTCAGGTCGCCGCCCCATTGTGGCATTGGCATTTTATAAAAATGCTCAAGCGATTTTAAGCGGAAGTCAAGCATCCACTGCGGTTCGTTCTTCATTTTTGAAATCTCTTCAACAATCTCACGCGTCAAACCACGCTTTGAGCGGAATATGGAAACGTCTTTATCGGCAAAACCATATTTATAATCACCGATTTCCGGCATTTTCTTCGCCATCGTCGTCTTCCTCCTATTTATTTGGAGCGGAAGTGCCTTGATCAGGGGCGACAGGCATAAGACGTGCCGGCAGGAAGGCTGCTCTTTAGCCTTCTTGACGGATTGGCTTATGACCCCGAGCCCCTAGGCGCTGGAGCTGGACAGTAGTCCACTCGCGACCGCTACTAAATTTTTTAGTCTTGTTTCTCTTCCTTCAAGCTCTTTTCCATTGCCTTCCATGCCAAAGTTGCACATTTGATTCTGGCCGGGAACTTAGCAACGCCTTGAAGTGCTTCAATATCACCTAAGTCGATATCATCATCGTGTTCTTTACCCTGCATCATATCGGAAAAAATCTTCGACAGCTTTAAAGCGTCTTCGATTTTTTTGCCTTTGATTGCCTGGGTCATCATCGAGGCTGAGGACATGGAAATTGAACAGCCTTCTCCTTCCTGCTTGGCGTCTACCACTACACCATCTTCGACCTTAAGGGTCAATTGAATGCGGTCACCACAGGTTGGATTATTCATATTAATTGTATGGCTGCCATCTTCCAAAATCCCGCGATTACGCGGGTTTTTGTAATGGTCCATAATTACTCTTCGGTAAAGTGCATCTAAATTAGAAGACATCGCTGAAATACTCCTTCGTTTTGACAAGCCCTTCAACAAGTTTATCAATATCTTCTTCAGTGTTATACAGGTAGAAGCTGGCACGTGCTGTAGCCGAAGCGTTAAGCCAACGCATCAGCGGCTGGGCGCAGTGGTGACCAGCGCGGACGGCGATACCTTCCGCATCCAATACAGTCGCGACATCGTGCGGGTGAACATCAGCCAAATTAAATGTCACCAGTCCAGCGCGTTTTGCCGGTTCGAGCGGACCGTATATGGTCATCCCTTCAACACTGCCCATTTTTTCAAGCGCATAGGCTGCAAGCTTATGCTCATGCTCGGAGATGTTATCCAGCCCAACTTCATTTAAAAAATCGATTGCAGCACCAAGCCCAATAGCTCCGGCAATGATTGGTGTACCACCTTCGAACTTCCAAGGAAGCTCTTTCCAGGTTGATTCATACAATTGTACGAAATCAATCATCTCACCGCCAAACTCAACTGGCTCCATGTTTTCAAGCAAATGCTTTTTGCCGTACAGAACACCGATTCCGGTAGGACCACACATTTTGTGGCCCGAAAACGCAAGAAAATCGCAATCTAAATCTTGAACATCGATTTTCATATGCGGTGCACTTTGCGCACCATCAACAACCATCACAGCACCATTTTCATGGGCAATCTTAGCGATTTCTTTCACCGGGTTAATCACACCAAGCACATTTGATACCTGCATGACAGAGACAATCTTTGTATTTGGTGTTACCGTTGACCGCACATCATCCAATGAAATACTTCCGTCTTCTTGAAGCGGAATATACTTCAACTGGGCTCCGGTCCTTCTTGCCACCTGCTGCCACGGAATGATGTTACTGTGGTGTTCCATGTGGGTAATGACGATTTCATCGCCTTCCTTCAAAGTCGCGGCGCCGTAGCTAGCCGCAATCGTGTTGATGGAAGTTGTCGTACCCCTTGTAAAAATAACTTCTTGAGTTGACTTGGCATTGATAAACTTACGAACCTTCTCACGGGCACCTTCGTAAGCATCAGTAGCCTTTGTTCCTAGTGTATGCACACCGCGGTGGACATTTGAATTGTATTCGCGGTAGTATTTTTCAATCGTTTCAATAACCTTAATCGGCTTTTGTGAAGTGGCTGAGCTGTCCAGGTAGACAAGCGGCTTGCCATTCACTTCTTGGTGTAAGATCGGAAATTGACTGCGAATATCCTGGATATTCATTATCTTACTTTCCTTTCGATAACTTCCGTTAATTGCTTTTTCACGTGCTCAATCGGAAGCTGGTTAACTACTGGTGCAAGGAAACCATGTATCACAAGACGCTCTGCTTCAGTCTGCGGAATCCCCCGGCTCATTAGATAATAAAGCTGCACAGGGTCAACGCGTCCGACAGAAGCTGCATGTCCGGCCATAACATCATCTTCATCAATTAACAGAATTGGGTTGGCATCGCCGCGTGCTTTTTCGCTAAGCATCAAGACACGAGAGGTTTGCTCAGCATCTGATTTTGATGCCCCGTGTTCAATTTTGCCAATTCCATTAAAAATGGAAGTAGCACTATCTTTTACGACACCATGATTTAAGATATTACCTTGTGTATGCTTACCAAAATGAACAACCTTGGTCGTGAAGTTTTGCGTTTGCTCGCCACGGCCAACAACAACAGTTTTGGTATCGCCATAAGAACCGTCACCAAGCAGGTTGGTTGTATTTTCAGAAATCGTATTGCCCTCGTTCATTAAGCCAAGCGCCCATTCAATCCGAGAGTCTCTGCCAGCCACACCACGGCGGTTCACATAAGTAGTGATCCCTTTAGCCAGATTATCAACAGCACCGTACTGTACTCTTGCATTCGTATTGGCAACAACTTCTGTTAAGATGTTTGCCAATGTATTAGAAGTTTCCACTGTAGAAATGTAGTTTTCAACGTATGTGATCGAGCTGTTATCATCACCAACAACTAGCACATGGTTAAACAGGTTTGCTTCACCATCATCGTGGACAAATACTGCCTGAATTGGTTCAGCGATTTCCACGTTCTTTGGTACGTATAAAAACACACCGCCGTTCACTAGTGCTGCATGAAGGGCTGTCAGCTTGTGCTCATCAGCATTGATAGCTTGTGTCATATAGTACTTTTTCAATAAATCACCGTGCTCTCTGGCAGCGGTAAAGATATCAGTAAAAATGACGCCTTTATCCGTTAACTCCTGGGATAATGATAGAAAAGCAGGAGTCTGGTTGTGTTGGATATATAAATTATGAGTTTCTGCATCAAGGTCGATTAACTCTTTTACTGCTTCAGGCAGCTCAGCAAGCGAAGTATAAGCAGAACTTGTAACAGTATGCTGATTAAATTGTGTAAAATTCCATTTATCAATTTTCGTTTTATCAGGTTTCGGCATTGGCAGCTCATCTAGTTGGGCCAAGGCCTTTAGGCGAAGCTCTTCAAACCAGACAGGCTCGCTCATCCCTTTTGAAAAAGAGCTGACAAAACCAGTATCAATAGTTTCGATTGTCATGTTAATCCTCCTAACTTAGGGCTTTTAAGCTTCTTGCTCAACTGTTTCATCTTCAATACCAAGCTCTTGCTTGATCCAGTCATAACCTTCTGCTTCCAAGCGTTGTGCAAGCTCTGGTCCGCCAGATTTAACGACACGGCCCTGCATCATCACATGCACATGGTCAGGAGTGATGTAGTTTAATAAACGTTGATAGTGAGTAATAATTAAGCAGCCAAAGTCATCAGAGCGCATTTGATTGACACCTTTTGATACGACCTTCAGCGCATCGATATCAAGTCCGGAGTCGATCTCGTCGAGGATGGCAATTTTCGGCTCAAGCATCATTAATTGCAGAATTTCGTTACGCTTTTTCTCACCGCCGGAGAAACCTTCGTTAAGATAACGCTGTGCCATATCGAGGTCCATTTCAAGGAATTCCATTTGCTTATCCATTTTACGGATAAATTTCATTAAGGAAATCTCATTTCCCTCGCCAAGACGGCTATTAATCGCCGAACGCAAGAAGTCAGCGTTTGTTACACCGTTAATTTCACTTGGGTATTGCATTGCTAAAAATAGACCGGCACGTGCGCGCTCATCTACTTCCATTTCCAAAACATCTTGACCATCTAAAGTAATGCTGCCGCTGGTCACTTCATATTTCGGATGACCCATGATGGCAGCGGATAATGTTGATTTACCAGTACCGTTTGGACCCATGATTGCGTGGATTTCTCCACCTTTTACTTCAAGGTTTACACCTTTTAAAATTTCTTTCCCATCGATTGCAACATGCAGGTCCTTGATAGTTAATGTTGATCCAGCCATTTTTATACCTCCGCAAAAGAATGTTTTGTATCGTATCGACAGCGTCGATAAGGTATTTCATTCTCAATCTATTCTCATTACAATCTTATAACAAATTAAATGTGTTAGCAACCTTTATGCAGTGATAACTAGTCTTTGTTTTCACTAAAGCGTTACCAATTGAGAATGATCAAGATTTTTGAAAGAAAATTCTGATAAGAATTATGTAAAATAAACTCGAATTAAATCATACCTTATTTTACAAGGAAATGCCAATGGATAAAGTGAAACTTCAATCAGTGGGGGTTTTTTCCATCCCCCACTGATTGTTAGTTGAACCAATCGGGCATTTACGGGCAGTTAACCCCCACCTATACTTCTTCGATTTGTGCAAGTATTAAGATGGGGGTTTTACTGCCCGTTAATGCGGGATAAATTGATGGTAATCCATTCTATTTTTCACTTAAAAGGGTGGATTAATGTATATGGAAAAGAGGCTGTCAAAAGCAGCCTCTTCATCTTTGTTTCTTCTTATTTAATTATTACTCGGATACCGGTACAACTGCTCCTTCATATTTTTCAAGGATAAAGTCTTGAATTTCTTTAGAGTGCAGCACTTCTACAAGCGTTTTGATTGCTTCATTATTTTCATCGCCTTTACGAACGGCAATGACGTTTACATATGGAGATTCTTTATCTTCAATCGCAATAGAATCCTTGATTGGGTTTAAGCCGCCATCAATTGCATAGTTGGAATTGATTAATACAGCATCGCCTTCGCCATTATTGAAAATCTGTGGTAATAATTTTGCTTCGTAGTTTGCATCAAACTTTAATTTTTTCGGATTGTCTACAACATCTTTAATTTCGGCCTTTGTTTTATCAATGCCTTCTTTTAGCTTAATTAAGCCCTCGTTTTCAAGTAATGATAGCAGACGGCCATGGTCAGCGACTGAGTTGCTCATAATCAGATGCGCGCCTTCTGGAAGGTCGTTAAGATCTTTGTATTTTTTTGAATAAACACCGATTGGCTCAATGTGAATTCCGCCAGCATTAACAAATCCATAGCCAAACTCTTTATTTTGTGCCTCGAGGTATGGAATGTGCTGGAAGTAGTTTGCATCCAATTCCTTTGATTGTAGAGCCTTGTTCGGTAAAACATAGTCAGTAAATGTTTTAATTTCAAGATCAATGCCTTTTCCTTTTAAAATCGGTTTTGCTTTTTCAAGAATTTCCGCGTGTGGTACAGTTGATGCTCCAACCACTAATTTTGTTGTTTCTGCTTTATCCCCGCTAGTGCCTTCAGACTTGTCTTCATCTTTAGTGCCGCAAGCAGCTAATACAAGCGCAAGTGTTAATGTTAAGAGTACGTTTAACCATTTTTTCATTTTCAAACTCTCCTTTTTATCTTTTATCTAATTTTGAAGTGATGAAATCACCAATAAACTGAATCACAAACACGATGATTAAAATAATGACTGTAGCGATGAAGGTTACATCATTCTGATTGCGTTGGAATCCATAGTTATAAGCAAGGTTTCCCAAGCCGCCGGCACCAATCGCTCCGGCCATCGCTGTATACCCAACAAGGGCAATCGCTGTAACTGTAATCCCCGAAATAAGCGCCGGCATCGATTCCGGCAGCAGCACCTTCCAAATGATGGTGCCCGTTGTGGCTCCCATTGATTTTGCTGCTTCAATGACCCCTTTATCAATTTCCCTGAGGCCAATTTCGACCATTCTCGCATAAAACGGGGCAGCACCAATTATCAGCGCAGGCAATGCGGCATCTTCACCAATCATTGTTCCGACCAAAAATGTTGTAAACGGAATTAATAACACGATTAGGATAATAAACGGGATTGAGCGAAAGATATTGACAATGCCGCTAATAACCGCATTTATCGGCTTATTTTCCCAGATGTTTCCTTTTGCTGTCAGAAACAAGATTAATCCAAGCAGCGTACCCAATATAAATGTTGCAAGAACAGATATGCCCGTCATATAAAGGGTATTTTTTGTTTCTTGCCACATAATCAGCCAATCCACATTCGGTAAATATTCCTTAATCATTTACAACCACCTCCACTCCTACCTGCTGGGAACGAATATAGGCAATGGCCTTGTTGATTTCAGCCTCGTCCCCATCGATATGAATGAACAGTGTCCCATATGAACCGCTCTGCGTTTGCGAAACTTTACCCTGCAAAATATTTATTGTTACATCGTGCTGGCGAATTAGATTCGTAATTACCGGCTGCTCTGCAGATTCGCCAATAAACGTTAATTGAGCAATTTTTCCTGAATTATAACGTTCAAGTAAGTGGTCAGCTGTTTCCTTTGTTTCCTCTGGTTCAGACACCTGCTGCACAAACCGTTTAGTAATTGGCTGCTGCGGATTTTTAAACACATCCAGTACCGAACCAAGTTCTACAATCCGGCCGCTTTCCATCACGGCAACCCGGTGGCAGATTTTCCGGATGACATGCATCTCATGGGTAATTAACACAATCGTTAAGCCCAATTTTTTATTAATATCGACTAGTAAATCGAGGATTGAATCCGTCGTTTGCGGGTCGAGAGCCGAGGTTGCCTCATCACAGAGAAGTACCTTAGGATTATTGGCAAGCGCCCTGGCAATGCCGACACGCTGTTTTTGACCTCCGCTCAATTGTGAAGGATAGGCATCTTCCCGGCCTTGGAGTCCGACAAGCTTCACCAGCTCTGCCACCCGTTTTTTTCTTTGCGGCGCGCTTACTCCCGCTATTTCCAAAGGGAAGGCAATATTTTCACTTACTGTCCTCGACCAAAGGAGGTTGAAGTGCTGAAAAATCATGCTGATTTCCTGACGGGCTTTCCGAAGCTCGCTGCCCTTTATTTTTGAAATCTCGCGACCGGCAACAGTGATACTTCCTTCGGTCGGGAGTTCCAGACCATTCAGCATCCGGATTAACGTACTCTTTCCGGCGCCGCTATACCCGATTACGCCGAAAATTTCTCCATCTTGTATTTCCAAATTGACATCATCAACTGCTTTTAGCTGGCCTTTTTTGGATTGGAAAACTTTGCGGACACTCTTAATTGAAATCATTGACTCACCTACTTTTTATCCTTGATATAGGTTTTGACTATTTTTATGAAAGGATTCTTTTTTTAGAAAAATAAAATGCCCTTCCGCACGGGCAGAAAGGCATCAGTAAATACAATCCTTTCTCCCATCTCCCAAAGCTTGACGCTTTGTGTGAATTGGCACCATTTCAGTTTCAATGAACTGACGGTTGCCGGGCTTCATCGGGCACATCCCTCCACCTCTCTTGATAAGAGCTTAAGCAATCTTATATTTAATTAAAAATATTTTCAAAAATTAATTTACGTTTGCTATCGTATCATGGATAAAAAGTCGTGTCAACGAAATAGTTTTATTATCTTACTAAACTATTTTATGCATTCGTTTTCAGTGAAGACAATCCTGTTGCCGCTTCGATTGCTTGCTCGAGATCCTCAACCAAATCCTCGACATTCTCAATGCCGATGGAAAGACGAATTAAATCTTCCGACACACCTGCTGCTTTAAGACCTTCCGTATCAAGCTGCTGGTGAGTTGTGCTTGCTGGATGAATAATTAGGCTCTTGGCATCGCCAACATTGGCCACATGTGCCCAAAGCTGGATGTTGTCGATTAATTTCGCGCCTGCTTCTTTGCCGCCCTTAATTCCGAAGACCACCATGGACCCTGCGCCTTTTGGCATATACTTTTTAGACAATTCATAATCAGGGTGTGACGGATGCCCAGGGTAAGAAACCCACTCTACCGCAGGGTGATTTAATAAGTACTGTACTACCTTTTCTGTGTTAGCGACATGCTCTTTCATGCGCACATGCAGCGTTTCAAGTCCAAGCGTAAATTGGAAAGCATTTTGTGGGCTTAATGCAGGTCCAAGGTCACGAAGGAGCTGGACACGTGCTTTAATAATATAAGCAACGGCACCTAATGCTTCTGCATAAACAAGATCATGATAGCTTGCATCTGGCGTCGTGAAACCAGGGAATTTCGGTGAATTCCAGTCAAACTTGCCGCCGTCAACTATGATGCCGCCAGTTGACGTGCCGTTACCAAGGAGCCATTTGGTCGCCGAATGGACCACAATATCAGCCCCATGCTCAATTGGCCGGCACAGGTATGGCGTAGCGAAAGTGTTATCGATGATTAACGGTACACCTGCGTCATGCGCAATCTCCGCGACTTTTTCAATATCAAGGACGCGAAGACTTGGGTTGCCGATTGTTTCCGCGAAAACCGCTTTTGTTTTTTCCGTAATGGCTGAACGGAAGTTCTCAGGATTCTCCGCATCAACGAATTTCACATTGATTCCGTATTTCGGCAGGGTTACCGCAAATAAATTATAGGTACCGCCGTAGAGGTTTCCAGCTGCAACAATTTCATCGCCTGCTTCAGCAATGTTTAAGATTGCCAGTGTGATGGCTGCCATCCCGCTTGCCACCGCAAGTGCGCCTACGCCGCCTTCCAACAGTGCCACTCTGTCTTCAAAAACAGTTGTGGTTGGATTGTGAATCCGGGTGTATATGTAGCCAGGCTCTGCTAGCGCAAACAGGTTTGCGGCATGCTCTGTGCTCTTAAATTGGTAGGCATTGTTTTGATAGATTGGCACGGCCCGTGCCCCTGTAACTGGATCTGGCGCCAAGCCGCCATGTACACTCAATGTTTCAAATCGATAGTTCTTTTGGTTTTCGGTCATCTTCCTTGCTCCTCTCTTTTTGGAAAAATAAAATCCCCACTTCATAAGAAGAGGGGATTATGCTCTTCTTATCTTTCAGAGCGAACTTGCTCTGCTGGAATTAGCACCGTATGTAAGTCACCGGTTGCCGGGCATCACAGGGCCAGTCCCTCCGCCTCTCTTGATAAGATAACTTATTTAATTGATAGAATATTTAAAAACATAATACCGCAACTTCAATTCCGAGTCAATGACTTTGAATAAAATTTTTATGATACAAGAGCGCCGTGCGGCATTGTCAAATAAAACATGGATTCAAGTAATAAGATTATTCTTAAGGGTGCTGATACCATCAGCCGACCGCTCTTTTGAAGGACTCTCAATCTTTCCCTTCCTTCTAATAGTCGTGTTATTTCCGGAGGCTGACCACTGATTTTGATGGTGGTGTGCTCCATGTCTTTTTCATTTGAGGCTGTTACCTCACCATGTTTGATTACTAGCACAATAGTTTGTTGATCTGAAATCAAGGATACCCGTAAATCAGCAGACTCTAACAACGGCTGCAACTGTCCCTGCCTTTTTACAGCCATTAGAAATGAACTTACTGCTTCCTGCATTTTCACCACTCCGAATCATTTGTCTCTACCAATACTATTCAGCAATAGCGCTTGTATTCCTTTTAGATTCGCTCGACAAATATCTGATGTGTCTGAGGAAATAATGAGATTTCCCAAGATATATGTCGGATTTATGATATTTTTGTAGAAACGGATTTATTGTTATTGGTCGAAATGCCCCTGAAGACGACCAAGAAATAGATGGAACCGATTAGATATAAAACGGCGGTTATGCTGAACACATAGGCATATCCCCAATAAGCCCCATACTGGACGACAATTCCGGTCGAGACCGGCCCCATTAGTGCCCAGCCCAAATTGAATACCATTTGGTTTATTGAGTTCGCCAGCCCCTTCATCGAGTCGTTGACCTTTGACATCATCAGCGACATTTGAATCGGATTTCCGGCGTTCATTAATGCTTGGCGAAATAAAAACCCTAGTGCCGCCAGCCATAGGTGGTTCGTATAAGCTGTTAATAGAAGAAATGGCAGCGAAGCTAATTGGAGGAACACAACAGCCCTTACTTCACCTACTTTTTTCACGACCCATGGACCAATAAACATTGCCAATGCTGTTGCCGCCTGCCCGAGCGAGATAATAAAACCAATTGAAGTTGTCGATGCGCTGAAACGATCCGAAAAATACAGATTTAAATAGGGAATCACCAGCCCTGCACCAAAACCGATCAGCATTTGGGCAATGGCAAATAAGACAATTAGTTTCATGCCGTTAGTTTTCCATATGAACGGTTTTTCCGGTGCTTTCTTTGGTTCTAGTCGTTTTTGGGTCAATGCTTGGAATTTTGTAGTAGGTATAATCGCAATCAAATAAATGACGGCACCAATAATCAGGGTCAATCTGATGCTATTGAGATCACTGACAAAAAACGAGAACACGTCAGTTAGCAAGCCGCCAAGGAGACTTCCTACTACATTGGCAGCCGTCATAAACGCAAAATGCAGACTGAATAAATTTACCCGCTGTTCCGGGGTTGAATTTTCTGCAAGCCATGGGATTCCCGAGACTTGCAGAAAGGCCATTGCCAGACCGCTGATGAACGCAAAAGTAATTAATAATTGTTGGCCGGAAACGACACTTCTAGCAAGCAGGATTACCCCTGATAAGAGTATTCCGTATAAAATGACTTTCTTACGGCTGTAGCGGTCACTGATGATTCCCGCTGGGATAAGGATCAGTGCCGTCGCTAACGAGGTCATCGAGATGACTTGCCCGTTGACGGCCTCCGAGTAGCCAAGCTTTCGAATATAGAAATTGTAAATGACCATAAAAACTCCAAGACCTATTTGCGCAAGAATATTTGCCATAAAACTTAGTTTGATATTTCGGTTATATGTACTAATTTGGGCTGCCCAATTATGATAAAAGGCCATTGCGTTATGCTCCTTTGGTAGTTTGAGAGTAGGGGTTTGCGGTGATATTTCGCTTCCCTAAGTATCATAATCCAGTGGCCAAGTTTTTGTAAATAAGGAAGGGTTATATTTTTGGGAATTTTGGGAATCGACAAAAGTTAACAAAGGTTTCATTTATTCCGGCTTTATTGGTGGGGATTTTTTGTA
The DNA here is from genome assembly GCF_055381825.1 of Neobacillus sp. B24. Lineage (NCBI taxonomy): Bacteria > Bacillati > Bacillota > Bacilli > Caryophanales > Bacillaceae > Neobacillus > Neobacillus sp. B24. The sequence goes on from NZ_AP035777.1 coordinate 4,619,484, forward strand.
AAATTAAGGTTGGTACTTTATATTTAAAGGATGGTGGATTTATGCTGAAAAAGCAGCGGTTAGTGCCGAAGGAATTATCAATGACGAGGTTATTGAATGCGAGAATGAATGTACTCAATGACGAAAAATGGAGATTAGAAAAGGGCTTTGCTGGGGAGGTTAAATTTGATTCCATGACTGATGGAATGCTCCAGAATAAATGCAACATTATAAATGGATTGTGGCTCAAGTCTGGCGATAGCATTTTTCAGATTGATAAGGTCTTGACTTTTCAGAAAAAAATTTATCTTATTGATGTAAAAAACTACGAAGGCGAATACTGCTATGATTCTGATGGGCGGTTAAGGAAAGCTGACAAATTTTTAAAAAATCCTTTGAATCAGTTACAACGTGCCGACGACCTATTCCACCAATTAATCCAACAATATGGACTTCATTTTACGATTGAATCTTACTTGGTTTACATCAACCCCGAATTTACTTTATATGCTCCTAAAAATGAATCTGTTATACTCCCAACACAAGTGAATTGGTTTTTGAGAAAATTAAATACGGAGTACTCAAAGCTCAACGACGGGCTTGAGAAGCTGTCAGATTTGTTGGTGTCGCTCGATCTGGTGGATTCGCCCTTTGCGACATATCCTCCTTATGACTTTGGGATGATGAAAAAGGGTAACAGTTGTGGTACGTGCCACAGGCTTTCAACTTTTGTGAAAGGGAATAGGCTTGTTTGTCGAGATTGTGGAGCTGTAGAGCATATTGATACTGCCGTTGTAAGGAATGTACAGGAGTTGAAGATGCTATTTCCTGAGATGAGGGTAACGACGGCTTTAGTTCGTGAATGGTGTGGTGACGTATTATCCCAAAGAGCTATTAAAAGAATTTTGATTCAAAACTTTAACAGTGTCGGGGAAAAGAAAAATCGGTATTATACCTAAAATACTTTTTAATGACAGCTTTGGCTGAAGGTTCTTCTCATACGGGTTATTAAGCACCTCCTTATGACATCTTTGGCTGAAGGTTGTTCTCAAACGGGTTATTAAACACTCCCTTATGACAGCTTCGGCTTAAGATTCTTCTCAAACGGGTTATTAAACACTCCCTTATGACAGCTTCGGCTTAAGAATCTTGTCAAACGGGTTATTAAATACTTCCTTATGACAGCTTCGGCTTAAGATTCTTCTCAAACGGGTTATTAAACACTTCCTTATGACAGCTTCGGCTTAAGGTTCTTCTCATACGGGTTATTAAACACTTCCTTATGACAGCTTCGGCTTAAGGTTCTTCTTAAACGGGTTATTAAACACTCCCTTATGACAGCTTCGGCTTAAGATTCTTCTCAAACGGGTTATTAAACACTCCCTGATAACAGCTTCGGCTGCAGATTCTTCTCAAACGGGTTATTAAGCACTCCCTTATGACACCTTCGGCCGAAAATTCCTATCAAGAGGGGTTATAAACCCTTTTCTTCAGTCCAAGTTTTTCTCTTGAAGTAGCAGCATGCCTACAAAAAAGCAGCCGCCCAATAAGCGTCTGCTTCAAAAACTAACCCAAATGTTCTTTTATTTTCTCCAGCAAATACGGCACCGAGCGAAAGGCATAAATTGTGTCGACCACTTCTCCCGCCCGGATAAACAGCAAACTTGGTACGCTCTCAATCGCATACTCTACTGCCAATCCGGGATAGAAGTTCAGATTCATTTTGCCAATCTCCACATCCACCATCTGATCCACAATTTCAAGCATTCTCCCCGCAACCTGGCAGGTTCCACACAGGGGTGTATAAAAGTAAAGCAGCCCGGTCCCGGCACCGCCGAGAAGGGCCGATAACTCTTCTTGATCCCAATCTTTCATAACAGTTACCCATTTCTAAAATTTCCTCAAACTATCCCATTTTCCAAATACTCCGTATGAACATCAATATTCGCACCAATCAAAACGGTCGCCAAATGATGCTCCGGGGCCGTGGCGACCTCGCGGTACATCCGGTCTATATACAAATGCTCGGCATTTGGAAATTCGCGTTTAAACAGCTTACGAAGTTTTTCACCTGCTTCGTCGGCATCGACCAGAATATAGACATCCTTGTCTTCAAGGATCTCAATCCATTCGTCCAATTTCGAGTGACTGATCGTGCCATTGGTACAAATGATTTCCACTGGTTCCTTAACGATTCCCTTAACCTTATTCTTATCCGATTTTCCTTCGACAATCAAAACCTTGTCAACATACGATTCATTCATCATCCATCACCTGAGAGAGTCTGTTTTATGTTAACATATTCTGAATTTTGTTATGTGTGACCGCTTGTTTGATATGTTAACTATAGCATCATTGTTATTCTAAAAATAGGGATTTGCTCACGAATGATGAATATGAATCTTTAGCACCATCCACCATCATCACAATCGGTATACTTGGCATCATGTCCCTCTGTCGTGGTGACATGCTTATAAATTTTTTGCTGTTCTGCTTCAAAATGATGGTCGAGTTCTGGTTGGATATGGTCATCCAGTTTTATGTTCCCAATGAGTTCATTCTCCAAATAAAGCTCGATAGCCCTATTTTTCAGCTTTCCAACGACACGATCCGTAACATCTATTTTCTGCTGCTTAAGCACCCTATTTCCACCTTCCAATAAGTTTTGTGATTAGATTCCCCTAATTTAACCGTAGAAAAAGTGGTAATAAATGAAAGCAAAAGAAAAGCGCCTCCGCAAAGGGGCGCTTTTAGCAAATTTAATTAATCTTCGTTAGTCATTGCATCATATTGTTCAGCAGTTAACAGTTTTTCCACTTCGCTGTTGTCGGAAACCTCAACGACGATCATCCATGCTTTTTCGTATGGTGATTCGTTGACAAATTCAGGGCTGTCACCTAAGTCTTCATTGACCTCTACAACTTTACCGCTGACAGGCGCGTAAAGCTCAGAAACCGTTTTAACTGATTCAACGCTGCCAAATGGGTCGCCTGCTGTTACTTCATCGCCCACTTCCGGAAGCTCAACGAAAACAATGTCTCCTAATTCATGCTGCGCAAAGTCAGTTATACCAATGCGCACTTTGCCGCCTTCAACTTTTACCCACTCATGGTCTTCAGAATAACGCAATTCTTTTGGTGCACTCATCGCTAATCCCTCCATTATTTTTTCAAAAAATCTATCATCGAAAAAATTCGATTCCCCTAATAAGATTACTTCAACCACATTTTCTCATACTCATCTTCTTTAAAACCAACCGTAACATGTTCGCCGTCCGTTAATATCGGCCGTTTCAATAACATGCCGTCAGATGAGAGCAAATCCAGCAGTTCATCCTCGCTGGCGGTTTTCAATTTATCCTTGATGCCGAGTTCGCGATATTTCATCCCGCTTGTGTTGAAAAATTTCTTTAGCTCTAAACCACTTTTTTGGTAGTAATCTTTTATTTCCTCGCGCGACGGAGGATTGTCCACAATATGTACCGCTTCATAAGCAAGCTGGTGTTGGTCCAGCCATTTCTTTGCGTTTCGACAGGTCCCGCATTTCGGATACCAGTAAAAAGTCAGAGACACCCGTTTCACCGCCTTTACTATATCAGTCCCAATTGAATCTTACCATAACCACTTTCAAAAGAAAAAATATCCAAGAATAAATATTCGACGAATTTCGTAAAAATCCTTCCTTTTTTAAAAAAATAAAAGGGCCCCCATGTTCAAATGAGGGCCCATAAATATTAAACTACATAACGCTCTGCTGCAATAATCACATCAGCTGCTTCACGTTTCTTACCAATCACATTGATTGGAGTGTGGCGAGTCAGCTTGCGAAGTGTAGACAGCATCATGCGCAGCATGTCGCCTTCTTCAACCGCAACAAGCGTTTCTTTGGCAATAGCTTCAATCGCATTGAAAGCTTCTTGACAGAAAATTTGTGTGTAGAGCAGCTTTTGCTTGTTCTTTTCTGCCCCATTGTTGGCAATTGCCTTTTCCGTACGTAACACGACAGATTCCATTGCATACACGTAAGAAACGATATCCGCAACATTTGCAAGGATTTCTTGCTCTGCTTCAAGCTTTTTGCCGAATTTTTGAGCGGATAGGCCGGCAGCAACCAGTGCAAGCTTCTTCGCTTGGCGTACTAGATATTTTTCTTGAGCAAGCGGCTCGTCACCTGGCTCTTCAGGCATTAACATCATTAGCTCTTCTTGAAGCGCCATGGCTTTCTGGAATAGTGGCAGTTCACCTTTCATTGCTTTTTTTACAAGGGTTCCTGGAACAAGCAGACGGTTGATTTCGTTTGTTCCTTCAAAAATACGCTGAATTCGGGCATCGCGGTAGGCTCTTTCAATTGGATACTCTTGCATGAATCCGTATCCGCCGTGTATTTGCACGCCTTCGTCTACCACGTGAGCAAGAACCTCACTGCCGAAGAATTTGTTTAATGAACACTCGATAGCGTATTCGGCAATCGAATCAGCCAGCTTTTTAATATCCTTTGTTTCTTCATCCGAAAGTTTGCCTTGGTTTTCCTCGTATAAGCCGATTGTACGCCATACAGAGCTTTCAGCCGCATAAATTTCGGAAGCAAGAGTACCGAACTTTTCTTTAGTTAGATTAAATTGTGCGATTGGTGTTTTGAATTGTTGACGGCCATTTGCATATTTGACAGTCATGTCAAACGCTTTCTTAGAACCGCCGACTGCACCGATTGCAAGCTTATAACGGCCGATATTTAGAATGTTAAACGCAATTACGTGGCCTTTGCCGATTTCGCCTAATAGGTTTTCAACAGGGACTGCCACGTCTTCTAAAATTAACGTACGAGTAGACGAGCTCTTGATTCCCATTTTCTTCTCTTCTGCGCCAGTTGATACGCCTGGAAGGTCGCGGTCTACGATAAAGGCAGTAAACTGTTCGCCATCAATTTTTGCATAAACAACAAATACATCAGCAAAGCCTGCATTGGTGATCCATTGCTTTTCACCATTTAGGATGTAGTGGGTGCCTTCTGCATTTAATTTGGCAGTTGTTCTAGCGCCAAGGGCATCAGAACCTGAACCTGGCTCAGTTAATGCGTATGCAGCCAATTTTTCACCTGAAGCAAGGGCTGGTAAATAACGCTTCTTCTGCTCTTCGTTACCGAATAATACGATTGGCAGTGAGCCAATCCCAACGTGGGCACCGTGAGAAAGTGCGAAACCACCGCCGCCAGCCATTTTTTCCGTAATTAAAGAAGAAGTAATTTTGTCCAAGCCTAATCCTTCATACTCTTCAGGAACGTCTGCCGCTAAAAGTCCAAGCTCGCCAGCTTCCTTTAAAAGCTTAACGGTAATATCGAACTCATGGTGCTCAAGACGCTCAAGTACTGGCTGAACTTCTTTTTCAACGAAGTCTTCTGCAGTCTTAGCAATCATTAAATGCTCTTCGGTAAAATCCTCCGGTGTAAAAACTTGGTCAAACGTAACATCTTCGATTAAAAAGCTTCCGCCTTTTACAACTTTTTTCGTTTCAGTCATGAAAAATTCCTCCTAATAAAATAGTTTAGGGAGGGGAGCCTGCAGCGGCCCCCGAAAACTTATTACAATAATTCAAACACGCCGGCAGCGCCCATTCCGCCACCGATACACATCGTAACGACACCGAATTGCTGTTGTCTGCGTCTTAATTCGTTTAATAAAGTTAAAGTCAATTTTGCACCAGTACAGCCGAGTGGGTGACCTAATGCAATCGCGCCGCCGTTAACGTTAACCTTTTCTTCATTAAGGCCGAGCTCGCGAATGACTTGGATGGATTGTGATGCAAATGCTTCGTTTAATTCAAACAGGTCAATATCGGAAACTTCTAAGCCAGCAAGCTTCAAGGCCTTCGGAACAGCGACAACCGGACCGACACCCATGATTTCCGGTGGTACGCCGCCAACTGCGAACGAACGGAATCTTGCCAAAGGCTTCAAACCGAGTGCTTCCGCTTTTTCACGATCCATCACCATCACTGCAGCAGCGCCGTCGCTTGTTTGCGAAGCATTACCTGCAGTAACGGATCCTGTAACTGAGAATGCTGGGCGAAGCTTTGCCAATGTTTCCAGATTTGTTTCTGGACGAACACCTTCATCCACAGAAAATTGAACTGTTTTTTCAACCAGTTTGTTGTCCTTGCCAACGGACCGGAACGTGACATCAACTGGAACAATTTCATCAACAAACTTGCCTTGCTGGATGGCTCTAAACGCACGCTGGTGGCTTCGTACTGCAAATGCGTCTTGCTCTTCGCGGGTGATGCCATATTTCTTGGCAACCTCTTCCGCTGTATGACCCATTCCCATGTAATATTCAGGGGCACTTTCAACCAATTTCACGTTTGGACGAATTACATGTCCGCCCATTGGCAGCAAGCTCATCGACTCAACACCGCCGGCGATTGCCGTGTCAGTGTGACCGAGCATAATCGATTGTGCTGCATAAGCAATCGCTTGTAATCCTGATGAACAGAAACGATTGACTGTGATAGCTGGAACTGTGTGCGGCAGTCCCGCCAAGGCTCCAATATTTCTTGCCACGTTCATGCCTTGCTCTGCTTCTGGTGTAGCACAGCCTATAACTAAATCATCAATATTTCCTTCGTATCCACCGGCACGCTTTAACGTTTCTTTTACAACTAAAGCTCCCAAATCGTCAGGGCGTACTTGGGCAAGCGTTCCTTTCTTTGCCTTGCCAACCGGTGTTCTTGCTCCGGCAACGATTACCGCTTCTCTCATGCAAGTTCCCTCTCTTTCTATCAATTTTAAAAAATACCAATCTATTTCTGGCCAAGGGCTTAAGTAAGCCCCCGGCAGTCAATTTATTATTAGTTTCTTAATGGCTTTCCTTTTACCAGCATGTGCTGCATGCGCTGCTGTGTTTTTGGCTCTTTAATTAGGCTTAAGAACGCTTCCCTTTCAAGGTCTAAGAGATATTCCTCATCTACTTCAGTACCATAAGGTACTTTGCCGCCGGCAATGACGTAGGCAATTTTCTTGGCAATCTTTAGGTCATGCTCCGATACATACCCGGATAAACGCATTCCTTCTGCACCAAGTAGAAGTGTTGCATAACCGGTTTCACCGACAACCGGAACCTTTTTCTTCACTCTTGCTTTGTAGCCTTTTTCATGCAGTGCGAGTACAGCCTGTTTTGCATCGTATAGTTGATGGTCGCTGTTGACGCTGATGCCGTCAGACTTGCTTAAGAAGTTATTTTCACGTGCTTCCTCAGCAGAAGTCGAAACTTTTGCAGTCGCGATCATTTCAAACACTTTATTGGCCACTTGCTGCAGGTCAAACGGAACACCGTTTGGCATGTTTTCTAAGTGCTTGATATAAAGCTCTTTGTTTCCGCCGCCGCCAGGCAGTAAGCCTACACCGACTTCAACAAGACCCATATATGTTTCGGCAGATGCTTGGATATGTGCAGCAGGCAAGCAAACCTCAGCACCGCCGCCAAGTGTCATCGCAAATGGAGCAGCAACAACCGGCTTCGAGCTGTATTTGACTTTTAACAAGGCTTTGTGAAGCTGGCTGACAACCATATCAAGCTCCCAATAGTTATCATCCTGTGCTTCCATCAACATCATTGCCAGGTTAGCACCGACACAGAAGTTCTTGCCTTGGTTCCCGATGACGAGCCCTTTATAGTTTTTCTCGACTTCATCGACAGCAAAATTAATCATTTGCACGGTATCCATGCCAAGAGCGTTGTTTGGAGAATGGAATTCTAATAATGCTACACCGTCGCCGATATCAATTAGGCTGGCACCGCTGTTTTTCTTGATAACACCTTTTTGTTTCTTGATTTTCTTCAGGTCAATGACCTTTGGATTGAATGGTACCAGCTTATATTCACCTTTATCATAGTAATAAAGCTCGTTGTTTTCTTCTTTATAGAAGGAGGTGAAGCCATTTTCAAGCATTTCCGTTACCCAGGCCGGAACTTCCATGCCAGACTCCTTCATCTTGGCGACTGATTTTTCCACGCCAATCGCATCCCACGCTTCGAATGGACCATGTTCCCAGCCAAAGCCCCATTTCATCGCACGGTCGATGGACACAATATCATCGGCAATATCGCCTAGAAGTTTGGCAGCGTATACAAGATTTTGCGAGTTCGTGTTCCACAGGAATTGCCCAGCGCGGTCATTGCTATAAACGAGCGCTTTCAATTTGTTGGCAGTGCCTTTTTCCTGCTTGGCAAGTTCCATGGACGGAGTGGACAACTTTTTACGCGGACCATATTCTAATGTATTTGGATCTAATTCAAGAATTTCTTTACCTTTTTTCAAGAAAAATCCTTGACCGGATTTGCTTCCAAGCCAGCCGTTTTCAACCATTTTCTTCATGAATGCTGGAACTTCGAACACTTCTTTTTCGTGGCCTTCGACTTTCTCATAGACGTTGTTAGCAACATGATAGAACGTGTCGAGACCGACAACATCAAGGGTACGGAAGGTGGCACTCTTGGCACGGCCGATTAATGGACCGGTAATCGAATCAACTTCACCAACACTGTAGCCGCCTTTTAGCATTTCACGAACGGTTACAAGCAAACCATAAGTTCCGATGCGGTTAGCGATAAAGTTTGGTGTATCCTTCGCTTCCACAACACCTTTACCAAGTACATCTTCACCAAAAGTTTTCATGAAGGAGAGCACTTCAGGGTCTGTGTACTGAGTCGGAATGATTTCTAGTAGTTTCAGATAACGCGGCGGGTTAAAGAAGTGTGTTCCAAGGAAATGCTTTTGGAAATCCTCTGAACGGCCTTCAACCATTGCTTCGACAGAGATACCGGAAGTGTTAGAGCTGATGATGCTGCCAGGCTTGCGGTATTGGTCCACTTTTTCAAAAACTTGCTTTTTGACATTCAGGTTTTCGACTACTACTTCAATGACCCAGTCAACATCTTTTAGCTTTACTAGGTCGTCTTCGAGGTTACCTGCTTCAATCAGGGCGATGTTCTTTTTCGCTGCTAGCGGTGCCGGCTTTTGCTTGAGCAATTTTTGGATGTTTCCTGCGGCGATGCGGTTGCGAACTACTTTATCTTCTAGTGTAAGTCCTTTTGCTTGTTCTTCCTTCGTCAATTCACGTGGCACAATATCCAATAATAGTGTCGGAATGCCGATATTGGCTAGGTGGGCTGCAATTCCTGATCCCATGACTCCAGAACCGAGGACAGCCGCTTTTTTGATCAATTGGTTCAACATTGTCTCCCCCTTCAAACGTTTGAATGAATACTCATTCATTTTTTTGTCAAAAAAAATTCACATTTAGAATGAGCTTTACTATTACAACTATAAAATATTTCGAAAAATTGTGCAATTGGTAAACGTGGAAAATTGAAATTTTTTTGAAAAATGACTTTTCTTCTCATTTATATATATTTTTTGAGGCTGGGCATCATATGTGTTGAGGTGATAAACGATGGCAAAAATGAAGAAAGACCCGTCCAAAGCTGGTGTCAGCGCCGCTAGCGTAAAGGGTAATGCCGGTCCAGGGCGCGAAGCAAGCGGAATCGACAAGCAGAACAGCCAGAATAGCCAATATAAGAGATAATTTGTTTAAAAAAGGTGCTCTGGACTTAAATTGGAGCACCTTTTCGTCTGGGTTAGCACCCGCAGCGAAGTTTATTTACGGCTTTTGCCGTTTTATTTGTGATTTTCAGTGTTTTATTTGCGATTTTGGTTCTTTTATTTGCGAAAATCTCAACTTTATTTGCGAATCGCAAAATTTACTTTTGTATCGAATTACGATGCTTCTCATTCAGAACCTTAATTTCATTAATGATTTCTTTCATTTCTGCTCGGGCCTCGGGATAAAGGGCACTCCAGTGACTGATTAGCGCTGGCATCGATTTAGCAATGTGGCTATACATTGCCCAAGCCTTCACCTTTTCTTTTGTTTCCTCGCTAGTTTCGCCCACTAGAAGCTCGCTATATTTTTCAAGCAAGGCCTCGAGCTGGTCCGCAAAGGTCTTCTCCATAAGCACACCTTCCATCTTTGGCGATATGGGCACACGGGCAGGTTTTGCAGCGCTTTGTGCTGCCTTCAAGCTGATAAGTGAAGCAGCAGGTTTTCCGCTTCCTGACCTCTTCGCCGCTCTCCTCCACGTACACCTTTTCACCATAATATTTTTGAATCGGATTTAGTTTATAGCGGCCGAACAACGACCCGTCAGCATCAAATAGCAAATACCTAAAGTCACCATTATCCATTTCCTTTAATTCTGTTTCATATATCCAGAATAAATAGACCGCGATATTTTCCCACAAAATAAAGCGGGAAATTCCAAATGTTTTTTCTAACTTTACAATGATTGGATAAATATTTTTTGCAAAAAGTTCGCTAATGACGGCTTTCCGCCACTCAGAGCGGTCTACACCAGGATTCCATTCCTCCGCTTTCAGCACATTTAACGCAAACGACGGGAGCCAGTTTGATCCTTTAGTCGGTGTTTCCATTCTAATGTTATTTAAGCTGATATCTAGTTTTTTATTCCAAGCAGTCATCGCAAACATGGAGATCACCGCTAAAAACGCATATCTTTTGATAAAGATGGATGCCGCCACTTTTTCATTTGGTGAGCCAATTGCCCCGGTCAAAGTTTTCATAAATTCCCTAAGAGATGCGTCGTCAAGCAAATCAGCTACGGCAAAGGAGTTTGTAACGTCTTGGTTTAACCTAAACCTTTGCAGCGCCAGGATTTCTGTTTCCGTCAGCAGCTTAGCCATGGGCAGCGACCGCCTTATCCAAAATGCATCTGCCCTTGCCATACGGAATGCATAGCGGAGTGCCGAAAAGGGGATCGATTGTTACTTCACAATCCATACCAAACACATTCTTCACCAGGCTGCAGTTGATAACATACTCAGGTTTCCCTTGGGCGAAAACATTTTGATCCCTAATGGCGACAATATTATGGGCATAGCGGCAGGCTAGGTTCAGGTCGTGCAGCACCATAACCACCGTACGTTTTTTCTTCTCATTTAATTCAAACAGAAGATCGAGAATTTCAATTTGATGTGTCATATCCAAATAAGTAGTAGGCTCATCCAACAAGATAATCTCTGTGTCCTGGGCCAATGTCATCGCAATCCATGCGCGCTGGCGCTGTCCACCAGAAAGTGAATCAACCGGCCGGTCCTTTAAGTCTTCCAGTCTGGTCGCTTTCAATGCATCATTGACCATTTTTTCATCCTCTTCGGACCACTGTCTCAGCCACGATTGATGCGGATAGCGGCCTTGTTTGACGAGCTGCAGAACAGTCAGCCCTTCCGGAGCGGATGGAGACTGCGGCAGAATCGCCATTTTTTTTGCTATTTCTTTAGTTGAAAGTTTAGAAATTGCTTTCCCATCTAGGAATACAGAGCCCGATTTTGGCTTTAATAGACGCGCGATTGACCGAAGAAGCGTCGATTTTCCGCAGCCGTTTGCGCCAATAAACACAGTAATCTCGCCCTTTGGAATTTTCAAGTCCAATTCATTGATAATGAGCGTCTCCCCATATGAAATCGATAAATCTTTCGTTTCAATCGCATTCGTCATCAATGCCAACTCCTTTTTGTTACTGAGGAAGCCCTCGCTTTATGTTATGCATTTCTAGTTTTAAAAAGCAGGTAAATAAAATAAGGGGCACCGATTCCGGCAGTAAAAACTCCAGCCGGTACCTCGAGCGGTGAAAACATCGTCCGCCCAATCAAATCAGCAAGCATGACGAGAATCCCGCCGAGAAGCGCCGAAGTCGGCAGCAGTGCACCGAATGACGAGCCCACTAATCGTCGCGCCATATGCGGCGCCATCAGTCCGACAAACCCGATACCCCCGGCAAACGCAACCGCCCCGCCGATTAGAGCCGTGCTAATCATTAGTAAGAGAAACCGATGCTTCTGTACCTTTTCACCCAACCCAGTCGCAACGTCATCACCAAGTTCTTGAATGTTCAAGGTCCTGGCAGTCATGATGGCAATAATCAGAAAAAACACTGCCCATGGAACAAGAATCGCAACATTTTGCCAATTAGAGCCGTAAACTGTGCCAGTAATCCAAATATTCGCCTGACTGGCTTGATAAATCGGGCCGGACACCATTAGGAATGTTGTCAATGCCTGCATCAGCGTGGAAATCCCTATACCAATCAACACCAGTCTGATTGGTGACACACCGTTTTTCCAAGCAAGAAAATATACTAGAAATGCCACCACCCCTGCGCCAATAAATGCGGCCAACGGCAGCCATGCGATACTTACGGTCAACGAATGGTTTTTATCACTAAAAATCGCCAAAAATCCAACGACCGCTGCGGCGGCACCGCCAGTAATTCCCAAGATGTCGGGGGAAGCCAGTGGATTCCGAATCATCCCCTGCAAAATCCCGCCGGCCATCGCTAACGACATGCCGACTATTAGAGCGACAATGATTCTTGGCAGGCGGAACGAGGTAATCACCAAGGTTTCCATTTCCGGGCCTGCACCAAATAATACTTTTACCACAGTCAGTGGATTGATTTTCATTTCACCTGATCCCGTACTAATAATAAAAACAGCAAACGAGATTAGGGCAAGGATGATTAAAACAAAGCTCGCTTTCCGATCAATTAATACTGAAAACTTGCCGCCAAACAGACGAAAATTTTTATATTTGCTCATCGTGCATTGAACCCCTTTCTCGCAATGTAAATAAAGAATGGAGTTCCAATGATTGCTGTCATGACACCAACCGGGACTTCTGACGGCATTAATAGATAACGTGCGGCAATATCAGCTATCAATAGTAATATCGCACCTAGTACACCCGCGAACGGTATGACCCAGCGATGGTCAATCCCGACAATTGACCTGGTCAGGTGCGGAATGACAATTCCGACAAAGCCTATTGGCCCCGCTGTGGCGACTGCTGCTCCAGCTAGTAGTATGACGATTACACCAATAGCCATTTTTAAAAAGCCTGTGTTTACCCCAAGGCCCTTGGCTACATCTTCCCCCATGGCCAGTATATTCATTTTTCCGGAGATTAATAGAGCACCTGCCCAGCCTATACCGATATATGGAAGAACTGAAACCAACGTTTCGAGCTTCCGGCCGGAAACAGAACCTGCAAGCCAGAACAACACCTGATCGAGCAACGCTTCATCAAGAACAAGCAGCCCCTGTGTAAATGAGGAAAACATCGCCGAAATTGCGGCCCCGGCTAATGTCAGTTTCATCGGAGTTAATCCTTCGCGTCCAACAGAGCCAATGACGTAGACACTGATAGCGGCGATGGCTGCTCCGAGGAAAGCCAATGCATTAAAACCTTGCATATTATTAACAGAAAATATTGTAATCGCGACAACTACGGCAAAGCCCGCGCCAGCATTGATGCCGAATATCCCAGGTGAGGCCAACGGGTTTTTCGTTAATGTCTGCATCAGCACGCCGGCAATCGCCAGGCTTGCCCCCACTGCAGACGCAATTAACGCTCGAGGCAGTCGAACAGTTTCAATAATGATATGTTCATTGGAACCGTTGTTATTTGTGAACGCATCAATTGCCATCCTCAGGCTTGTGTCGGTGTAACCAAACACTATACTGGCAGCCATTAACAGCAGCATGATTAGGATCGCGATCAGAAACCCGGTCCATTTTAATGAAGTACTTTTTAAAAGCATTGTAGTTAACCTTTCTTAATGGTTGTCTTACTTTCAGTCTAGCTGTAATTGATAATGATTGTCAATGGACATGATAATCATTTTCAATTAACTTTTTCAAAAAATAGGTTACATATTTGATAATCCTTTTCAATTATACTATGAATGGCGAGTTAATATTTAATGATTTTGAAAATCATTTTCATTTAAGCGTTGACATTATGATGTCGCCATTTTATGATATGGTTGTAGGTCGTAAATGAAAATGATTATCATTAACAATTAGCTAAGGAGGCTACATAATAGTATGAAAGCATTAAAATCATTCCTTACCCTTCTCTCCGTTATGACTGTTGTTCTATTAGCGGCATGCGGCGGCGGTGGTTCCGAAGAGAAAACTGGGGAAAAAGCTGAACCGAGCAACACGGAAGAAAAGTCGTATACAGTTGAGCATGCAATGGGGTCGACTACTATTAAAAGTACACCGAAACGCGTTGTGATTCTGACAAATGAAGGTACAGAAGCATTACTAGCTATGGGTGTGAAACCGGTTGGTGCCGTACAGTCATGGCTTGGTGACCCTTGGTACGAACATATCTCGAAAGATATGGACGGGGTTGAAGTGGTCGGAACAGAAAGTGAAGTTAACGTCGAAAAAATTGCGACGTTAAAGCCTGATTTAATCATTGGCAACAAGATGCGTCAGGAAGCTGTCTACAATCAACTTAGCTCGATTGCCCCGACTGTATTTGCGGAAACACTAAGAGGCGATTGGAAAGATAACTTTAAATTATATGCAAAAGCAGTAAATCTTGAGGAAAAAGGAAACTCAGTGTTAGCGGATTATGACAAACATGTTGCTGATGTAAAAGCTAAACTTGGTGATAAGGTAAATAAAGAGGTATCTGTGGTCCGCTTTATGGCTGGAAAATCCCGTATTTATTATACAGACTCTTTCTCCGGTGTTATTTTTAATGAATTGGGCTTTAAACGCGCGGCTCAGCAGGCAGACCTGTTCACACCGCAAAACAAGCTGGGGAACCTGGCCGTTGAGGTTGGAAAAGAAGTGATTCCGAAAATGGATAGCGATTATCTATTCTACTTCACTTATGCGCCAAACGGTGACCAAACAGCGTTGAATACAGCGAAAGAATGGACAAATGACCCGTTGTGGAAAAATTTAAACGCAGTAAAGAGCGGTAATGCTTTTGAAGTGAGCGACGCCATCTGGAACACTGCCGGCGGCGTGCTTGCAGCTAATTTAATGCTGGATGACCTTGAGAAAAAGCTAGTTAAGTAACGAGTTTTAAAATACCTTCCTATATATGAAGAAACGAGGCTTGCCATAGCCTCGTTTTTTATTTCGTTTGGATATTTCGCCGAATTGTTGTTAGATTCCGCGAAACTTGGGAGGAATTTCGCAGGAATCCTGTTTAATTTCGCCAAACTTATCAGGTATTTCGCCGATTTTTCGTTTTATTTCGCGAAACTGATTTTTAGGTACCTCTTTTTAATAATACCTTACCCAGTTTGAGCAGCGTTGGAGAGATTTCGCGGAAATCTCGTTGTATTTCGCTAATCATGTCACTTATTTCGCAGAATCCTTGTTACATTTCGCTAAACTGGCTACCTATTTCGCCAAACACCATTTCAGACCACAAAAAAAGAGCAACTCCCAAGAAGTCACTCTGTTTATGCCGTCGTCGAAAACATATACTTTTTATAATGGTACCTGATCGAAAAGATGAGTCCCAGCCCCATCATGTTCCCCAACAAGGCACTTCCCCCGTAGCTGATGAACGGGAGTGGAATCCCGGTAATCGGCAGCACGCCGATGGTCATACCGATGTTTTGGAATACGTGGAAGGTAATCATGCTGATAACCCCGACACAGATATACGTGTAAAAGTGGTTCTTTGTTTCCATTCCGACCTTGGTAATATGGTAAATCAGCAGGAAGAATAAACTGATCAGCACGCTTGCACCGATAAAACCGAATTCCTCGCCGACGACACTGAAAATAAAGTCGGTGTGGCTTTCCGGTAAATACACCTCGCGATTGCCGTAGCCCTTCCCGCCGGTTTGTCCGGAACCGATTGCCAGAAGCGATTTCGTCAACTGATAGCCTGCCGAACTTTGGAAGTTATACGGGTCGAGCCACGAATAAATCCGACCGAACTGGTATTGCTTAACGCCGAGATATTTTTCCAGTATCTCCGGTTTCAATAACACAAAATAAAAGATAGTCGAAATAAGCGTGATTCCCACGGAAAAAATCGGTACAAGCAGCTTCCAAGAGATTCCGGCAATAAAGACCATTCCCAGCAAAATCGCCAAGAACACAAGAGATGTACCCAAGTCCGGCTGCTGCATAACCAACAGCAATGGAAGCATCGTGGTAAGGCCCAGCTTTACTAACAGCCATAAATCAGTCTGGAGTGTTTTAACCTGGTATTTCAGATGATGGTCATCTATGACCCTCGCCAGTGCAAGAATGATAAATATTTTAACAAACTCTGACGGCTGCAATGAGCCAAAGCCCGGCACCTTGTACCAACTCTTAGCCCCGTTAATGACTGGCGCGATGCTGGTCGGCGCCACAATCAAAAAGCCAAGCAGAAAAATTCCAAACCCGTAAGCATACCAGGTCAGCTTGCGCAGTTGATCAGAATCAAGTGTCATGACGGCAGTGATAATGCCGCCCCCCACTGCGTACCAAACAATCTGCTTGATTAAGAAGTTTTCCTTATATTGCCCGCTCGCCTGCGCGCTATAAATCGAGATACAGCTCGCCAAAAACAATAACATTACTATTAAAACTAAACTGTAGTCGAGCTTAGAATTTGTGTTTTTCGTTGAAGTCACGTTGAAAGTCCCCACCTTAGATGAACTTGTCCATTTCTCCATTATATTTTTATTGGGACGAAATCACAACTTCCAAGTCAGGGTTGGATTTATTTACAAATTAGGCCGGCATCCACTTGGGAAACCAGCCCATTTTTTAAAAATAAATCTCTTTCACACGATCCGCCATCCAATTAAGGTTGTTCGGAACCTGCGGCAGACCATAGCCAATGTATAGCGGAGTCGTGATAAACCGCGGGACAACCTTGGCGTAAATTTTTTCATCAAGATGATAGAAAAAGATATTATAGCTACTAGCTCGAAATGGGAAATGGTGCAGAATGTAATGGGCAGCGATTTGGATAAAGTCAGCGAATCGGTCGGTAAAACTCAAATCCGCCATGGCAATATTAAACTCGTAAAAGCCGACTCGAGGTTTCGTTGATAGTGTGAATGAGACACCGGTCTCCTCGGCAAGTAATAGTCCTTCAAACATTTCATGGTTCACTTTTTCATCATAATCAAGGTCATGCAAGCCAACAATCTGCATATGCGGATGGGCAAGCGTGCCCCCAGACAATGGGCCATGATTTTTGAAAAAAATAACCGATTTGTAGCTGCCTGTTTCCTCCATTTCCAGCCAATGTCTAAGACCAAAACTGATCAACCGATGCAAATGCTCTTTGGAGTAGGTCGATAGTTCTGCATGACAGTCGTCCGTTTCAATCAGTACTGTTTGATAGGCATTCTCCAGAACAGGGAATTTATTTTTCAATAGAATAATCGGACCATCGACCTCTATCAGGTCGGTCAACTCGTCACGCGCGCAAAAGGGGCAGGCCTGCTCCTTGTTACGGTAATTCTCCGGCTTTTTGACACCGATGGAAGTATTAAAATGAAGATGTTTATTTTCCAAACCCGCATCCCCTCTCAAAATCTATACTTCTATTTTATGGGAGAACGCTCCACCTTTGCACATAATTTGTTTGGGATGTTACGATCCAAATGGTAAAATATTAGTGAATTTCATGAATATGGACAAACTGGCATATTAATAAAATAGAAATATAACAGGAATGAGAGGGAACGCCATGTTAACGAAACTCGAAGCATTCATCCTTGGGATTATCCAAGGATTGACTGAATTTTTGCCGATTTCCAGTACCGGCCATCTTTATTTGGGGAGAAATTTATTTGGCCTTCAGGAAGCCGGGCTCCTGCTTGATACGATGCTCCATGTGGGCACATTGCTGGCTGTGTTTGTTTTTTATAAGGATGAATTTATTAAAATCATTAAGAACCCGTTTAGCAAATTGACATTTTTACTCGTCATCGGGACGATTCCGGCTGTGATTTTCGGACTGGCGTTCAAGGATTATATCGATGAAATCTCGAAGACCGGGGTAACAATTGGATGGGAGTTCTTAATTACGGGGCTTTTCCTATGGCTGGCTGATTCGGCGAAAAATGGCCATAAGCATATGGATGACATCAGCTATAAGGACGCCTTTATTATCGGGACGTTCCAGGCGGTGGCGATTATGCCAGCGATTTCCCGTTCCGGCATGACAATTGTCGCTGCCCTGTGGCGCAAGCTTGACCGTGAAACAGCGGCATACTTCTCCTTCCTATTATCAACGCCAGCGATTGCCGGTGCGATTGTGCTGCAAACAAAGGACTTGTTTGGTGGCGGCGGAGAGGAAATCTCATTATCCGCCCTTGTCGTCGGAATCGTTGCCTCCGCCGTGTTCGGCTATATCGCAGTGAAATGGATGATTGGCTACTTGAAGAAGCATTCATTAAAGCCATTTGCAATATATGTATGGGCACTTGGGCTGCTCGTACTGTTCTTCCAGTTTACAGGCCGGTTCTAATTTAAAAAAGAGGCCAGGGGGACGGTTCTGGTGGGGCCTATAGCCCCACCAGAACCGTCCCCCTGGCGCGCGTTTTACTTATAATGTAACTTCTAATTTTGCCATTTCTCTTGCAGCTGCGGCTGCTTTTTCTTTTGCGGCTGCCATGATTTCCGGAATTTGTTTCGGGAAATGGTCTAAGCCTTCTGCATAAATTGTTTCCATCAAATCAAAGCCGAGGAATTCAAGTGCCTTTGTTAAATAACGGTCGCCCATTTCAAAATCGACCATCGGCCCAGTGGAGTAAACACCGCCGCGGGTTTGGATGTGAATCGCTTTACGGCCAGTCAACAGGCCTTGTGGACCTTCGACAGTATTGGTGAACGTTTTTCCGTGAAGGAACATGCAATCCATGAACGATTTCAAAATCGGCGGTGCCCCAAGGTTCCATATCGGGGTAACGAACACATAGTAATCAGCAGCGATAAAGCGGTCGGCTAGAGCATGCATTTTTTCAAGCTTGGTTCGCTCGCCTTCAGACAGCTGATCCTTTGTGTAACCCATGAACGACAACTTTGCCCGGCCATACAATAAATCCATGTCAATTTCCGGGATATCCATGCTGTATAAGTGCATGTGCTCAACTTCTATGTCCGGCTGAACCTTTTTAAATTCCTCTAAAAACACTTCGCCGATCTGTGCTCCCTTTGAAAGCTTGGCATCACTTTTCGGATTGGCGGTTATATATAATAGCTTGGCCATTAGTATCCCTTCCCTTTAAAAAAGATATTTTTTCCTACCTTCAATACTACACTAATTTTTCATGTTCACCGTTGAACAATAAGTGAAGTTTATGAAAAAATTGTGAAATCGATTCTATTAAATTGAACAATTCGTGACATTTCCAAACAAAACCCCATTAAACTCAATAAAACTTAACAATACTTAACAAAAATCATATTCAATATGTTATGATTTTTTTAAAATATGGAAAAAGGAGGAGTTCAAATGGAGGACAAGGCCTATACTCCCGATGAAGTCGCCCAGATTTTTCAGATTTCCAAACACACCGTATATGAGCTTATCAAACGTGGAGAGCTCCAGGCCTTCAAAATCGGAAATAAAATGAGAATTGAGCATGCCGAGCTGGAAAGATTCAAAGAAAACACGAAAGCGCCGGCAAAGAAAAGTCTGGCAGAACCAGCACAAACTGCCCATAATCCGGTTGCGCCGATTCGCTTGTCCGGCAGCCACGACTTTCTGGTCGAGCATTTTACCAAACAGGCAGCTAGTGCCTTAAACCTGCAAATCCAGCCTTCTTACATCGGAAGTCTAGAAGGGCTGATGCTGCTGTATCGCGGCCAATCGGATATTGCCGCCATGCACTTACTAGATCCGACATCACATGAATATAACCTCCCATTTATCCAGCAGCTATTTATTTACGAAAAGATTCTAGTGATGCGGCTGGCAGCACGGGAACAGGGATTTATCGTCGCAAAAGGAAATCCGAAGAGCATTTTGAATTTTTCCGACCTGACGCGAAAAGACGTGCAGTTTATTAACCGGCAAAAAGGTGCAGGAACGCGATTTTTGCTAGATTCCAAGCTTTCAAGTCTTGGGGTTAATCCTAGTAAAATTAACGGCTATGACAACGAAGAATGGAACCATCTATCAGCGGCCTCTTATATAAGCAGAGGAATTGTCGATGTTGCCTTCGGAATTCAGTCTGCCGCCAGTCAGCTGGGGCTTGATTTCATTCCGGTAGCAAGAGAAAATTTTGACCTTGTATTTCGTTTTGCTGATGAAAACAAACAAAGTCTTACTGACCTGATTCATTATTTGCAATCCGACACCTTTAAAAACAGCCTAACCTACCTAGAAGGCTATGACGTTACAGAATTAGGAAAAGTCATTTATCAAACCACAACGGCGGAGGAATTATTCCTATGAGGAGAAATCGTTTATCGATTACCCTGTTTGCGTTCATGCTGCTAGTCTTATCAGCATGCGGAAACAGCACCGACAAAAATACAACAGCAGCAAAGGAAAAGAAAGAGCCTGCGACAAAAGCCGAACAAACCGAAATGATCCTAGCAACAACAACAAGTACACAGGACTCAGGCTTGCTTGATGTCATCCTGCCAATTTTTGAAAAAGAAAACAACGTGAAAGTGAAAACAATCGCCGTTGGTACGGGACAAGCCCTGGAAATGGGGACAAAAGGTGAAGCTGATGCACTGCTTACCCACGCTCCTGCTTCTGAAAAAGCTGTTGTTGACGCTGGTGATGCCATTAACTACAAGCGTGTTATGTATAACGATTTTGTTTTAGTAGGACCTGCTGAAAACCCTGCCGGTGTAAGCGGCGACGATATTAAAGCAGCGTTAAAAACGATTTCCGAATCAAAAGCTGTTTTCGTTTCCCGAGGCGATGATTCCGGTACACACAAAAAAGAACTTAGCATCTGGACTGCTGCCAACATTAAGCCAGAAGGCGATTGGTACGTTTCAACCGGACAAGGTATGGGACAAACCCTTCAAGTTGCTGCCGAGAAAAAAGGCTATGTGTTAACGGACCGCGCAACATGGCTTGCTCAAGAGAAGAATATGACTGACCTAAAAATCGTGGTTGACGGCGGCAATGATTTAAAGAACATCTACCACGTTATGCAGGTTAACCCAGAAAAACACCATTTGGTGAATAGCAAAGATGCTGAAAAATTTGTAGAATTTATGGTAGATTCAGAAACTCAAAAAGTCATTGAAGACTTTGGTAAGAAAGAATACGGACAATCATTGTTTATTAGCTATACTGAATAATTTTTTAGAGGCCGGCACAGATAAGGGCGCCGGCCTTTGACCAACTTTAGAAATGAAATCTGGAGGGCATTATGGAACTGCTAATCGATGGACTTAAGAAAGCAATAGAGATGATACTTACAGGCGATCCCGAAGTTTTTGCGATTGCGTGGCTGACTCTAAGAGTTTGTCTGTTTGCCATTTTGATTAGCACCCTCATCGGTTTGCCGCTCGGACTACTGCTTGGATTAACAAGATTCCGTGGACGCCGGGCGTTGTTATTGTTCATTAATATGGGGATGGGGCTGCCCCCTACTGTTGCCGGTTTATGGATTACAATGTTTCTATGGCGCTCCGGCCCGCTTGGCGAATGGAAATTGCTTTACACCCCGACGGCGATTATTCTGGCACAAGTGCTGGTTTCACTGCCAATCGTGACAAGCCTGACGTGCACCGCGTTTCAGCAAATCAACGATAAAATGTTACTGCAAATCAAGGCGCTTGGTCCGACCAAACTGCAGACATTAATGATCCTATTAAAACAATCAAAAATCGCCATTCTTGCCGCAATCATGGCTGGGTTTGGCCGTGTGATTGCCGAGGTTGGCGCCGCGATGATGGTCGGCGGCAATATTCAAGGTGATACCCGTATTTTAACAACGGCCATTGTAATGGAGGTTTCCAAGGGGAACTTTGATATCGCCTTGGCACTATCCTTCATTCTCTTGTCAATAACTCTAATGATTACTGCGTTACTGACATTTTTACAGCAAAGGAGGCGTTTCTCGTGACCACACCGATAATGGAACTGAAAAATCTCACTTATAAAGCGCAAAATCGGGAGATTCTCCATATTCCTCAGTTTGCAATTGGAGCTGGCGAGTTCCTTGGAATTATGGGCCCTAACGGTGCGGGAAAAAGCACTTTGTTGAAGCAACTGACTTTTTTGGAAAAACCGACGAGCGGGGAAATGCTCTACCGCGGAGTGGCACTGCCCTCCGGCGGCGCACCGCTTGAATTACGACGGAAGTTCTCGATTGCCTTACAGCAATCATTACTACTAGATGGAACCGTTTCTTACAATATTGCAATTGGGTTAACGTTAAGAAAGGTTCCGAAAGCCATTATTAAGGAAAAAGTTGCCCATTGGCTCGAGCTGTTTGGCATAAGCCATTTGGCGAAAAAAAATGCCTTGTATCTATCGGGCGGCGAAGCCCAGCGAGTAAATCTGGCACGGGCGATGATTATTGAACCGGAAATCCTGTTTCTCGATGAGCCTTTTTCCGCTCTCGACTTCCCGACAAAAATTAAGCTGATGGAGGATTTCAAGGAAATCATTTCTGAAACGAACACGACAGCCGTTTTTGTCAGTCATGACCTGATGGAAATCAACTATTTGACGAACCGCCTGGCGATTATCGTCGGCGGCGAAATCAAGCAATCAGGACCTACCCCTCTGGTCCTGGAGCATCCCAATTCTTCCACCCAATCCTTCCTGAACGAGTGGAAGAGGTTTTATCCAATAGCAAGATAGTTTTGGCAGCTCTTTAAACGGGGCTGTCTTTTTTATTTGCGAGTATGGGTGGTTTATTTGCTATTTCGTTCAGTTTATTTGCGATTTGGCACATTTTATTTGCGATTTTTACATTTCTATTTGCGATTTTTGATAATTTATTTGCATAAGCCAATTTTGTCAGCTTATGAAGGGTAGTTTTATTTGATAAATGCCAACCCAGGGCATAAAATATGAGTAAAAGAAAAGTTGCTGGGGGAGTTACTTGTGAAATATGCAATCATTACCGGGGCATCAAAAGGACTGGGAGCGGCAATTGCCAAGCGGCTCATGAACGAACGAATTGCGGTCATATCTGTCTCCCGTACAGAGAATGAAGAACTTAAAAGGTTTGCTAGTGAAACAGGCACCTATTATAGGCACTACTCCTGCAATCTTGCATTGGAAACAGAGGTTCAGGAAGTGTTTATGGAAATCTCTCATTGTATTTTTCAAAAGGATCCGAGTGAGATTATTCTTATTAATAATGCCGGCGTGGTTGAACCAATCCATACTGTTGGCAATCTGGACCAGACACCAATCATTCGCAACGTCCAAATCAATCTAATAGCGCCAATCTTGATTACCAATATATTTTTAAACAAAGCGCTCCATACTGAAACAAAGGTTAGAGTGGTGAATGTGACTTCAGGCGCCGCGGTCCGTTCAATTGAAGGCTGGAGTGTATATTGCAGTTCGAAAGCCGGGCTCAATATGTTTACGCAAACCGCTGCCTTGGAGCAGGCGGAATTAAAAACGCAGAATAAAATTATCGCGTTCAGCCCAGGAATCATGGATACAGAGATGCAGGGAACGATTCGCACGTCTTCTAAGGAAGGGTTCAAGGACCTAGAGAAATTTAAGGGCTATAAGGAAAACAATCTGCTGCTTCCGGCAGAAACAGTTGCCAATGCGTTGGTAGATTTGATTGTTGGCGGGGATGTTGAAAGCGGGAAGGTTTACAATATAAATGATTTATTGAATAAGTAAATACAAACGGCTGCCATTCGTTCTGATTGGCTGCCGTTTTTTGGAGAAGGGGCCGAGCATCTTTATTGCTTAACCATTTTGCAATGCTCTCTTCGTTTCGGTGGCCAATCGACCTTATTGGCTACCCATTTCACTGATTCCTCTTCGTCCGGGCGCCAATCGACCTTATTGGCTACCCATTTCGTGTTTCACTCTTCGTTTCGGTCGCCAATCGCCGATCAATCTTCCCTCGGAAACCACAAAGTAATGTTTGTCCCTTTTCCAAGTCTACTTTTTACCTTTATGATGCCTCTATGGGCATCCATCAGCGCTTTTACAATTGACAACCCGATACCGACACCGCCGGTTTTGCGGTCGCGTGATTTATCTCCGCGGTAGAAGCGTTCGAAAATATGCGGGATATCCTCTTCTTTCATACCGGAACCTTCATCCTCAATTTTGAACCCGACAAAGCCTTCTTTGTCTGTTGCCACCGAAATCGTTACGTTTTTGCCTTCTGGCGTATACTTTAAGGCATTATTGAGGACATTGGATAGAACCTGCATTAAGCGGTCCTTGTCGGCAATAAATAACTCTTCCTGCTTGGGCTCTTCAATCAACAGCCCCACACCTTTTTCTTTAAAAATCGGCATGAACATTTCCCATAGCGCTGCCAGCACGCTTCCGGCATCCAACTCGATTTTTTCAAGCCTCATTTGCGGATTCTCGGCGGCAAGCAATTTTTCCAGTTCATTCACTAGCCGAACCAGGCGCATCAGCTCTTCGTGACTTGCCTGCAGACGAGCAGGGGTTGGCTCCCAAATTCCGTCCTGGAATGCCTCAATTTGGCTTCTTAATGTTGCAAGCGGGGTCCGCAATTCATGGGCAAGGTCGCCGGTAAACTGTTTCCGCAGCATTTCCTCCTTCGAAAGCGACTCTGCCAAATTATTAAATGAAATCGCCAATTGCTTGACCTCAGTCGGCAGCCCTTTTAACGGGATCCGAATGTTCAAGTTGTGCTGCTGCAATTCATTAGCGGCAAATTGGAGTTTCTGCAGTCCGGAGGTTAATTTTTTCGAAAAAAGCATACTGAAGACAATTGCCAGCACGACCGTCAAGCAGACCGCTGCATAAATGTATAGCTGAATCGTTTGGATAAACTTGTATTCATCATCAATCAGGCCTTGCGGGTAGATGGCCACCAGCTTTCCGATTACCACATTATCTACCCTGATGGTATATGTCTTGGAATGCCATTGTTCCCCATTCAGCTCTGGCTCGGTTAACCCAAGGCTGTTGAGCATGCTGCGAATATTAGAGGAATCCATTTGGATTTGCCCGAACCGGTCATACAACTGAAAATAAAGCTGATCGCCCATTGCGTACTCATGCAGCATCGCAAATACCGGATCCCTGGTAAAATGGCCATTTTTCAGATAGTCCTTCTCAATTTCGGTGATAATTCGGTCAACCTTTTTCTCGCGGTTTCGGTCGAGATAACTATTAAAGCTCTCTTCAAAACCATACTGAATAAAAAAGCTGACAAACAGAATCCCGATCATCGAAATCAGGACCAAGTAAAAAAGAATCTTAGACCGCAGCGTTTGCAGCATCAAGTACCCCTCCAAATTTGTAGCCCATGCCAAACACTGTCACAATGAACTCTGGCTGCCTTGAGTCCATCTCAATTTTTTTACGAAGATTTTTAATATGGGTATCGACGCTTCGCTCATAGCCCTCATAATACATGCCCTCGTCCTGAATCTTTTCAAGGAGGTCCATCCGACTGTAAACGCGCCCAGGGTTGGTCGCCATATTGGTTAACAGCTTGTATTCAATCGGCGTCAGGGTAATGTATTGGCCGTTAACGGTTACTTCTTTTTTCTCTAAATCAATGGAAAGTTTCTTTGAATTAAACTGGAGCCGATCGACCTTTTCGGTCTTCTTGATGCGGCGAAGGATGGCTTGAACGCGAACAACCACCTCGCGTGGACTGAACGGTTTGGTTATGTAGTCGTCCGCCCCCATGACGATGCCGTTGATCCGATCATCCTCGGCGGATTTTGCTGTCAGCATGATAATCGGAACGTCCGATTCCTTCCTGACCAGGCGGCAGACTTCTTCCCCGGAAATGTCCGGCAGCATTAAATCTAATATAATTAAATCAGGGCTGACGGTTTTTGCCTTTTTCAAGGCGTCGATGCCGTTGTCAGCACTGTGAATCTCGTAACCTTCCCTCACCAAATAAGCCTCGAGAACTTCTACTATTCTACGTTCATCGTCGACTAATAAAATCTTCATAGTAATCACTCCCCATACCATTAACGTATTGTAAAAACTTTTATAAGAAATAGGCTATAGAATCCTATTATAGAGGGCTTTATAAGCAAAAAAATTGCCACCCCCTTAAATCTAAGGATAATTGAGGTTACCACACTCTCAACAACCTAGATAGGAAGTGACAATTTGTACCCTCAAATTATAACCTATTTATTAACTTTTATTAAGTACCAAGAACAAATAATTCGAACATTACTTACCCTTCTTATTGGGAAGGGGATGTTTGAAAAGCCTGAGGAAAAACCTGTAAATAAACCTTATCGTAAACTCCAGGTGGATGATCTTCCGATCATCGAAACCATTCAGAAACTTGATTACCGAAGCCTCCTAACCGAATACCTGGAGAAGAACGGTAAACAACTAAAACCTGTTCAAAGGCGTTCGAATACAAAGGCATGTGTGCCCAAGTCAATGAAATGTCCGCAGTGTGGTGCTCCAGCGGATTATCTTTATGCCAATAATGGAGGCAAAGGACAGTTTCAATGTAAGGTGTGTGCCTGTCTTTTCAATGATAAAAATCGTTATTCGAAGGAGGCTATTTTGAAGTGTCCTCATTGTTCTAGGACCCTTGAGAAAGTCAAAGAGCGAAAAGACTTTGACGTGTACAAGTGTAAAAATAATGACTGTTCCTACTACCAGCAGAAACTGAATGGCATGTCTGCGAAAGAGAAGAAACAGTTTAAAAAGGATCCACAAGCCTTTAAATTAAGATATATCTTCCGGCAGTTCCACATTGATTTTCAGCCATTGTCAAAGGCTTCT
The DNA here is from genome assembly GCF_055381825.1 of Neobacillus sp. B24. Lineage (NCBI taxonomy): Bacteria > Bacillati > Bacillota > Bacilli > Caryophanales > Bacillaceae > Neobacillus > Neobacillus sp. B24. The sequence goes on from NZ_AP035777.1 coordinate 4,646,232, forward strand.
CCTAAGAAACCAAAGGTTGACTTGGCCAGGCTTTATGTGTCGCCACATACATTGGGGCTTATTTTAACCTATCACGTTAACTATGGCCTTTCGGCCCGGAAGACAGCTGCACTCATGAAAGATATCCATGGTGTTTCTATATCGCATCAAAGCATTTTAAATTACGAGAACGCAGTTGCATTAATCCTTAAACCTTACGTAGACCACTATCCCTACGAGCTTTCTGATCAGTTCTGTGGGGACGAAACCTATATTAGGGTTCAAGGTCGTTGGCATTACTTGTTCTTCTTCTTTGATGCGGTAAAAAAGATCATTCTGTCTTATCCAGTGTCAGCAAATCGAGATACAGCGACAGCAATCCGTGCCATTGATGATGTCCTAATGAAATTTAAAGAGATTCCGGAAGATCTTACATTTGTGGTGGACGGCAATCCGATATATCTCTTAGCCCAACACTTTTACGCCCAGCATGATATTCACTTTGACATTACTCAGGTCATTGGGCTTACCAATGAAGATCCTGTATCAAAGGAGTATAGGCCTCTCAAACAAGTGATTGAAAGACTCAATCGCACATTTAAGGGCAATTATCGCTCAACACACGGGTTTGGGTCCGAACATGGGTCTGTTTCGTTTGTGACGCTTTTTGTGGCTTACTTTAACTTTTTACGGTCTCACTCAGCGTTAGAAGGTAATGTGCCAGTGGTTAATCCAGAGCTCTTACTGCGACCGAATATGCCTGCACGCTGGACTAAATTAATAGGTTTAGCTCAAGATTGGATCATTGAACAAACAGTCTAACTTTTTGTTTAGCAGAGCCCTTGAACCCACTAGCAACCGGCGAAGCGAACTCTTGACAAACCGAACTTGCCAATGGTTTAAAATGGAAATACCAAGGGCTATTTGGCATGCCTTCTTTTTGTCCCCGTCGCCCTTGATAAAGGAATCTCAAACCATTGGCGTGTTTGTCAAGAGCGGTTGCGGGGCCGACGCACCCAATATGTGGAAAGGAGCCTAACCCCTTAAGGAGTTTTCATAGAACTTTTGACACTACCACCATTAATATACCATGCTGGGTCTGTGATTTTTCTAACTTCACAAATTCACCACAAGTTCTTCATAACATCTTCAATCTTTTTCGATAGGATGTAGTTACAGAAGGTGATACGTAAGGACCCCCAAAGTTTTCGTTATCACCTTCTAGATGCAGTAAGCTCTCTTACTCATCCCAAAATACCTCTCTCTTATATAAAACGGGTGCCCCTGAATGTGGAGCACTTTTTCTTTTGTTTACGGTCGCATATGGCCTTTCTATGCGAGCTCTTTTTTCGCACAAAAAAATCCCTACCAGGCACATGCCCAGCAGGGATTCCATTACTCTATTAATCTTCCTTCTTAATTACGTCAGTTAATTCTTGAATGCTGCTTTTTACATTCGATTTCCCAGAGTAGTTCTCAATCAATTCCTTAACGTCGATGCCGCTAGATGCCTTCAATGACTCCTGGAGGCTGGCCATCAGATTGGTCGCATAGCTGGTGATTTTGTTGGCTCCTCCCCCATTTTCACCAGAACCGCCAGTGTCGACGACAGTAATCTTATCAATATTGGAAAGTGGTGCAGCGACTTGCTTCGCGTATTCAGGAAGCATTTTGACAACCATATCGAGAATTGCTGCCTGGCCGAACATTTCGAACGCTTCGGCGATTTTTTCCTTGGCTTCCGCTTCGGCAAGACCTTTCATCCGGATAACTTCCGCCTCTGATAGACCTTGGGCCTTTTGTGCTTCCGCTTTGGCAAGACCGTCGATGCGGACTCGTTCCGCTTCCGCTTTCGCCATTGCTTCAATCCGGTATTTATTCGCTTCTGCTTCAGCGATTTGCTTCGCTTTTTCCGCTTCAGCAGCCTGGATAACCGCATAGCGGTCGGCATCGGCTTTCTTCTTCACTTCGGAATCATATTGACGCTCACGGCGAAGGATTTCTTTTTCCTCGAGCTCGATTTGCTTTTGACGCTCAATAATTTTGACTTGCATTTCTTGTTCAGTAACATCTTGTTTGGCCTTGGCACTTTCAAGATCGTAGGCCATATCGGCGCGCGCCTTGGCAATATCCTGCTCGCGGCGGAATTCTGCTGTTTTCAATTGATTCACTTTTTCTGCTTCGGCGATTTCAGTGGCCCGCTCTAATTCAGAACGTTTGGCTTCTTTGTCTGCTTCAGCTTTTTTAATCCGGGTTTCTTTATCCGCCTCAGCTGTGGCGATATCAGCATCTCGCTTCACTTGCGCAATCCGCGGCTTACCAAGTGCATCCAGATAGCCGTTTTTATCACGGACATCTTTAATCGTAAATGATACGATGACAAGTCCCATTTTCGCCAGGTCTTGTGATGCGACACGTTGAACCTCTTGCGAGAATTTATCACGGTTTTTATAAATTTCTTCGACTGTCATGGAACCAAGGATGGAGCGCAGATGCCCTTCAAGAACTTCCTTCGCTTCATTTTCCCGATCTTCTTTGGGTTTTCCAAGGAATTGTTCAGCGGCAGTGGCAATTTCGCTAATCGAGCCGCCAATTTTGATGATGGCAACCCCATCGGCCATAACCGGAACTCCTTGTTCGGTATATACTTCAGGCGTGGTAACTTCAAGTTTACTAGATAATAGACTTAACGGCTCGGCCTGTTGAAAAACTGGCAGGATAAACGTACCGCCGCCACGGATAATTTTGATTTTATTTCCCGCTTCGTCTACTTGCACATTTTTATTTCCAAGAAAACTTCCTGTGACAATTAGGGCCTCGTCCGGACCTGCAGTTTTGTACTTGGTAACAAAGACTCCAATTAGTGCGATTAAAATAAGTGCGACAATCCCGATGATAATCCATACAAAGCTAAATTCCATACCATTACCTCCTCTTTCTATCTTAATGAATATTTTAGCCGGCAGAGGTAGATTCCGCCGAGTAACTAACTATAAAAAGCTTTCTATTTCCTGATGAATCGTGACTTGTAGAACACCGTTTTCCACCTGGACCACGAGCACCTTTGTGTCGTTTGGAATTGCTATACCATCAAAGCTGGTCGCAGGTTTGGCAATCCGGCCGCTGGCGTTCTCAATGATTACTTCACCGTAGCCATCAACAGGAATCGGCGTGATCACCTTGCCAATCCGTCCCCTGAGGTCAGATTCTTTATAAACCAGGGACTCCTCTGCGGAGGACAGCGGTACGAGAACAAAAACATTTAGTAAGGTAACAAGAAAAAATGAGATAACTGCGGAGATGCCTAAAATAAGTAAATCATGCAGGCTTGATAATCGTTCAAACAAGTAGCCGCTTGCGGAAAGAAGCGTGATAAACGCCAATATTAGTACCGGATTTAAGAAGTGAAGATCACCAGTATCGAAATGAAACACATCCGCAAACAAGACATACAAGAACGTTAAGACTCCCGAAATAATCAGGGCGTACAAATAAATCGTCGCAATGGGCAGGCCGAATAGTTCCATTCGCATCATTCCTTTTCAAAAATTGTATTGTTGGAAATACAAAGGAAAGGGTACTTCAGGGGATTTGACTTTCAATTCAGCATGAGGCATCAGTCCTTCCTTGATGCTTATGTACAGTATGTAATACGAACAAAAAAGGGAAAAGTTTCACTATTTTATGGTAAAATTATGTTATTTTCCAAGATAATAGTTTTGCAAGTTTCCTAGTTATAATTATACCTAACCTTTCCAATATTCGACAGTAGATAAAAATATTTTACAAAAAAAATGCTTCAGCAAAAAGCTGAAGCACCTTATTGAATCATATTCAAAAACTTCTTTGTCCGTTCCTCTTTCGGGTTGGTGAAAATCTCCTCCGGCTTGTTGCGTTCAACCACCACTCCGCCGTCCATGAAGATGACTTCATCGGCCACATCTCGGGCAAAGCGCATTTCGTGAGTCACGACTATCATCGTCATCCCCTCTTGGGCGAGGTCCTTCATTACCTTCAACACCTCACCGACAAGTTCAGGGTCGAGTGCCGAGGTGGGTTCGTCGAACAGCATAACTTCAGGTTCCATCGCCAAGGCGCGGGCGATTCCAACCCGCTGCTGCTGCCCGCCTGATAATTGGGCTGGATAGTAATCCATTTTATCGCCGAGACCAACTTTTTCAAGCAGCGCTGATGCTTTTTTCCGGGCCGTGTCTTTTGACTCGCCTTTGACAACGACCGGTCCCTCCATAACATTTTCAAGCGCCGTTTTATGCGGAAACAAGTTATAGTTTTGAAATACCATTCCGGTTAAACGCCGGAACTGGGCAATATTTTTTTTCGGAACAGCTTTAGAAAAATCAAGGCTCTTACCCTCGATAGAAATGACGCCACTCGTTGGAGTCTCGAGTACATTGAGGCAGCGGAGCATGGTCGTCTTGCCGGATCCGGACGGGCCAATCACAACGACAACCTTCCCCTTTTCCACCTCAAGGTCAATCCCTTTTAAAACCTCAAGCTGATCGAATTGCTTGTGTAATCCTTTTATTGAAATCATGGTATTACTCCCTTTTTTCTTTGGGACTTGTTAATGCGAAAAGCGATTCGCAAATAAAAGCGGTAAATTCGCAAATAAAACATTAAAATTCGCAAATAAAAGCGTAAATGCCGCAAATAAGCTTGAAAGTACGAGCATAAATCATATAAAAATCGTTAATTTTCGCTCCCTACACATACCTATCCAACCGCTTTTCCATGTACTGCTGTAAAATTGATAGGAAAAAGCAGATAACCCAGTAAATGAATGCTGCCTCAGCATAGACGAGCAAGAATTCATAGTTCCGGGAGGCGATTTCCTGGGCGCGGCGGAACATTTCCGTCACCAGCACTAGCGACGCAAGCGAAGTATCTTTAACAAGACTAATAAACGAATTCGATAATGGCGGTACCGATACCCTTGAGGCCTGCGGCAGGATGATTCTTTTTAAAGCCTGGGTATAGGTCATGCCGATGGAATAGCCTGCTTCCCATTGGCCTTTTGGAATCGACAGAATCGCAGCACGGATGATTTCCGAAGCATACGCGCCCACGCTTAAGCTGAACCCGATGACCGCAGAAATAAACGGTTCGAGTGTGATCCCGACATTCGGCAGCCCGTAAAAAATAATGAATAATTGCACCAATAATGGTGTGCCCCGAATGACGGAAACGTAGACTCGGGCAATGCCTTGCAGGAGTTTCGAATGTGAAATCCGGGCGAGTGCCGTCAACACTGCTAAAATTAATCCGATAACAAACGAAATTAGTGTTAACGGAATCGTGTTCATAATAGCTCCCTCCAGCATCGGCCAGAGGGAGTTTTTTGCAATATCGATGAGCTTTTCGGCCCGTTCAGGGTCAGTAAAAATACTACTTAAGTACATCTTCACCAAACCATTTCTCGGAGATTTTTGTGTAAGTGCCGTCATCTACCATAGCTTTTAATGCTTTATTGACCTCATCAACAAGGGGGTCACTGTTCTTTCTGAACATGAACGCGCTGGCAGAAGCATCGTCACTAGTAGCTGCAATCTTGATCGGTGCATCTGGTCTTTGCTTCATATAATCAAGGTAGGAAATTTTATCATTAATTGTTAAATCCACACGTTTCTGAGTGAGGAGTTCGACGGACTGTTGGAAGCCCTCCACTCCGACAATATTCGCACCATACTTCCTAGCCATATCAGCATAATTGCTTGTCAGCGATTGCGCAGCATTTAATCCCTTAATGTCTTCGAAAGCTTTTACCTTGTCGTTATCCTTCGATACAATTAATACCGCAGCAGATTTAATATACGGATCAGAGAAATCGTATTTTTCCTGGCGGTCCGGGCGAATTCCGACCTCATTGGCAATCATATCAAAGCGCTTGGCATCCAGTCCGGCAAACATTCCATCCCACTGGGTTTCCTTGAACTCCACATTTACACCGATACGCTTCGCCACTTCTTCAGCTAACTCAACGTCAAAACCGGTTAATTTACCGCTTGTATCATGGAATGTAAATGGAGGGTATGTACCTTCCGTTCCGACAAGGATCTTTCCATCATCCTTGATTTCGGCGAGTAAATCTTTATCATCGGCTTTTTCTGCCGTTTTGTTATCGTCCTTGTTTTCATCCTTTTTGGCATCATCCTTGCCGCATGCTGCCAAAAGTAGCATGAAGCTCAGTAATAACGCAAATAGCACTGATAATTTTTTCATTCCTAAATCCCTCAATTCTTAGTTGTTTTATCGGATTTTCATTACCACTGATAATGGTAATACAATAACTTTATTCTGTCAAAGAAGTTAATTTAGGGTTATTTTTCCCCTTTTTTAAAAATAAAAACCTATCGAAAAATATCGATAGGTTATACTAAGGCTTCTTTTTGTTTGACTTTTGTCTGTTTTTTCAAAATTGGCCGGCAGAAGAGAATACCACTTACTATTAACAGGACGCCAAAGCCAAATGTTTTGAGGTCGCCCGAACCGGCAATGATGACCCAAGTCGAATAAATGGTGGCGATTAAAGCGATGATACCGTCGCCCACTCTTGATTTCCCATTTTCGTATGTTTCGCCAGACACCACCAGCTTCAACTGATACACCGAAGAAATGAAGTAGGGTACCAAATACGCCAATGTTGCAATCAAAATCACAAAGTCAAATGCTCCAGAAATCGATTTGGAAATCGTTGAAAATACAAAGATTTGCGCTAATCCATTTGTTAATAGCAGTGAATAGGACGGCAAGCCCTTTTTATCTTCTTTTAAAAATGAAGGCAGGAATAATCCTTGCTTCGCAGCTTGATATGGCACCTCTGCACTTAACATGACCCAGCCAATCGTCGAGCCAAACAAGCTAACCAATCCAACTGCCGCCAATACTTTTCCGCCTAGAGGTCCCAATACAGTTTGAATCGCATCAATTAATGGCTTTTCTGAATGAACCAAGGTATTCTGGTCCAGCATCCCCATTGCTAATGTGCTGATACCGATATAAATCGCCAGTGCGATAAATAAGCCGAGAATCGTTGCCCGTTTAACATCAGTCTGTTTTTTCGCTCGGCCGGCGAACACCATCGCAGACTCAATCCCGATGAACGCCCATAACGTATTGACCGCGGCGCTGTTAATTTGCGACAACATGCCGATAGCTTGTCCCGCTTCGTCCAGTCTCGTTGCTGCCATCGGGAGGATATTGCTTTTTTCAAAGGCAAACAAACCGACAATAATAAATAGAAAGAAACCGACTACTTTTGCGGCTGTGGCCAGAAAGTTTAATTTTCCGGCGCTTTCCATTCCGCGTAATATGATAAAGTGGATGCCCCACAAAAGAATTGTACAAATGATAAAGGTTAAGCCGTTCCCAACTTTAACCGTGAAATCGCCAACTGTAAACCATGTTGTCGTACTGTTTAGAATTGGAAAGAACGTCGATAAATAACTGGCAAAGGTCATGATGACCGCGACAATCCCGGCCAGGTTCCCGACCCAATAGCCCCATGAAGACATAAATCCTGACAATTTCGAGGCTGTACTGCCTTCCTTAAATAGTGCACTCGCATAAATTTGCGGACCACCCGTTAGGTTTGGCTTACGAATTGCTAAGTTACCGAACACAAGAGCAATCGTCAAAACACCAAAACCGGTCAACAGCCAAGCGGCGATGACACCAGCAGGGCTTGCTGCTTCCGATAACGACCTTGGCAGCATAAAAATTCCTGATCCAACCATATTTCCAACGACCAATGCCGTTAATACCCATAAACCTAATTTATTTGACTTCCCCATGATGTATATGCCCCTCTCGAAGAGTTCATTTCGCTTTAGTATGCTAATATATTAAAGGTCAGTGTGCACATCTGTCAACGAGAAATTTTACCAAGCTAAAGTATTAGAGAATTAAAATAATTTAGCAAAAAAAATGTAACCCATTACAGGATTACATAACAGCAAACTTTGCTTTTTTCTTGCCTTTATCTTTTACAGCAGGCTCCTGATAGAATCCCGTCATCTCAATAACTGAACCGAGGACCACTTCCTGTTCAAACTCGTCGAAACCAGGTTTAATCGAGATTAGCAGCGTTTTATCAAAATGATCTATTTCAAAAACTGTTTTCTCTTGAAGACTCAAAGCCAAACGGCAATATTCATGGATGATAGCTGGATTAGCAATGAATATTTCGCCCACCGACTTACCGATTATCTCTTCTTTTTCAATGTGCAAATGCTCGAGTAATTCACCCGCGCCATACGTAAAGACAAATTGATTGCCCTTTTTGACTGCCTTAAAAATAAAACCTGGCATTTCGTTGATTAACTTTTGGTGCTCCAGTTCCGCTCGCTCGAACTCTCCTTTTTTAAAATAAAAGCCTTTTAAAATATAGTAAAAGCCGAACGCTTTAAAAATATGCCCGGTAAAATTATCGAGGTCAAACACACTGCGGTAAATTGTAAAAATTAAACTGGTTAACAGCAGAAAGAACAGTGCCAGGGCAATCGACAGCTTCGTTTCGCTTTTTTCAATATGATATTGGTAAAGGGTGAAAATGAGCGCGATAAACTGAATAAAGCAGACAAAATATTCGATTCCGTTTTTTAATAAAGTCGTTCCCTGCCCTTCAATTACTAAAAGGGGAAGGCTTTTTTCAAACGTAAAGACCACAGCTCCAACTGCAGCTATGATGAAAGCTGCCAACAAAAACATGGGAAAACGGTAATCTCGTCTTAATTTCCTATCCGGAAGCAGCAGGATCGCTAAAATCAGCAGCGCTTGAATGGTTCGTGCTGATACCCAAAACCAGGTAGCTTTGGCCACTGTGCTTTGTGTGAGGAATAACGGCATTCCTTTAAACGTTAAGGTATGCAGCATATCCAACGTCCCGACAACCAAAAAGGTAAATGACAGCAGCAGCATCTGACTGGACTGTGACTTTCCAAAGTTTTTAAGTCCATATAACATGATCGCGGAAGAGGTGGAGATGCTGAAGCTCTCAAGCAGCGTATGCAAACCAACGTAATTGTCCTGGTTATAAAATAGATTGATTTGCTGCTGGAACAGATGGACGCCAAGCAGCAAAACGATTGCCATAGTCGAATAGACCAGAAATTTGCTTTCCGTTAATTGGGGGGACTTCAACATTAACACCACCTTAATTTGCCAGACTTTTTCTTGATTTTATTATAGACCCGGGAAAGCCTCCATCACGTCTAATTTTATAGAATTTTTGTGAATATTTTAAAAACGATTTCATTCCTCTGCCATAGCCTTTTTGATTCTGGAGATTTGCTTGTATTTATCTTGTTCGCTGTTTAACGAAATTGATTGATTACAATAGCGGCTCCTTTGGCATCCAGCAGCATGGTAAAATACTTAGTGTAGAATAGGCCGGCCATAAGTAGCAGAATAGATGTAATTATTACAAGCTTTTTCACAGTGAATGGCCACCTTTCCGGATTTCTATTGATTTCCATTATAAAGTTGATTTGTTTGAATGTGGTTTAGTGGTTGTGAACGTTTGAGGGAGAATTTGTGGAAAAATAGAGGCATTGTTGGGATATGGGTTTAAATAAGTATGGTATTTGGGTTTTTTCTTTGGTTAGGCACCATGAAATTTAGAGTCCTTATGACAAGTTCCATCTGGTTTTCTTTCAAAAACTTTATATGACACTTTCTCATAACACCTCCCGCTTGGTTTTCTTCTCAAATGCGTTATGAAACTTTATCTCATGACGCGTTTCGCTTGGTTTTCTTCTCAAACGCGTTAGGAAACCTTTTCTCATGACGCGTTTCGCCTGGTTTTCTTCTCGAGCGCGTTATGAAACCTTTTCTCATGACGCGTTTCGCCTGGTTTTCTTCTCAAATGCGTTATGAAACTTTATCTCATGACGCGTTCCACCTGGTTTTCTTCTCGAGCGAGTTATGAAACCTTTTCTCATGACGCGTTTCGCCTGGTTTTCTTCTCAAATGCGTTATGAAACTTTATCTCATGACGCGTTCCACCTGGTTTTCTTCTCAAACGAGTTATGAAACCTTTTCTCATGACGGGTTCCTCCAGATTATCATCTCAAAGGCGTTATGAAACCTTTTCTCATGACGCGTTCCACCTGGTTTTCTTCTCAAACGCGTTATGAAACCTTTTCTCATGACGCGTTCCTCCAGATTTTCTTCTCAAACTCGTTATGAAGCCTTATCACATGACACGTTCCCCAAAATTATCTACTGAAACGCGTTATGGCACCCGATCCTATTAACCGAATGATAAGTACTTTTAGACTTCTAAAAAGGACCACCCATTCAAGGCGGCCCCTTCCCTTCATATTACTTCCACCAATCATCAAACATGCTGGCTGGCATTCTTCGTTTATGTTCGGTCATTAAGTAGCGTTTTTCAACTTTCCCGGCAATTTCCGGCGAGACCGTCTTTCCTTCTAAGTAATCGTCAAGCTCATCATAGGTGATTCCAAGCTCAGTTTCATCCGCTTGTCCTGGTTTCTGATCAAGTAAATCAGCAGTTGGAACCTTTAGATAGAGACACTCATCAGCACCAAGTTCTTTCAGCAGCGCCTTACCTTGCCGCTTCGAAAGACCAGTCAGCGGCAGCACATCAGCGCCGCCATCACCATATTTCGTGTAAAACCCGGTCACAGCCTCTGCTGCATGGTCGGTCCCTATCACGAGCAGTCCTTCCATGCCACCGACTGCATACTGGGCGATCATCCGCATCCGTGCTTTCACATTACCTTTTTGATAATCGCTTAAAGGAGTGCCAAGAGTGATCTTGTCATACTCTTTCTGTACCTCATCAACTGCAACTTTTATATTGAATACAAGCTCGTTGTCCGCACGAATAAATGCCATTGCGCGCTTGGCATCTTCCTCATCCTGCTGGACACCATACGGCAAACGTACCGCAATAAACGTCGCATCGGTTCCCTCATTGCGCAGCTCTTCAACTGCAAGCTGCGCTAAACGTCCTGCCAATGTAGAATCCTGGCCCCCACTGATGCCCAGTACATAACCTTTTGCCTTCGTCTTCAGCAGATAACTTTTTAAAAAATCAATCCGTTTGCGAATTTCATCCTTCGGTTCAATGTAAGGGGAAACGTTTAAATCATTGATAATTTGTGCCTGCAAACTCATAGAGTTGAGCCTCCTTTTTTACAACATTGTTACTGTTACTGTACCACAATTGCTTCATTTTCACTAAAAATAGGGGTACATTATAATGAGGAGGATTGAATAAAATGGATACAAAAACATGCAATGAATCAAGAGTGGTCCGAACGGGCCGGGTGTTTCCTAACGATGTCAATAACCACAACACGCTGTTTGGCGGTAAGTTGATGAGCGATATGGACATGGTAGCGTCCATTTCAGCAACAAGACATTCCAGAAAAGAGGTTGTCACAGCCTCGACCGATTCGGTTGATTTTCTACAGCCAATTACCCAGCAAGATTCTGTCTGCATCGAATCATTTATCAGCTGGACAGGCAACTCGTCAATGGAGGTTTTTGTAAAAGTAATTGCTGAAAATCTCATTTCCGGCGACCGAAAAATTGCAGCAACGGCGTTTTTAACGTTTGTCGCCCTTGATGAAAACGGCAAGCCAACCCAGGTGCCGAGAATCATCCCGGAAACAGATGAGGAAAAAAAGCTGTTTGAAACCGGTAAAGAACGCGCAGAGAAACGCAAATTGCACCGGAAGAGCAGTAAGGAACTGGCGGCTTATTTTACAACAGTAAAGCCTTGGGAATAACAAAAAGGTTCGCGGACATCATTTCGCGAACCTAATCTATCTTTTGGAGATTCCGTCTGCTTGGAGCATGCGGTGGGCTCTGGAACCAGCCGCGATCCATCATAATATTCGCCCCTTTAGCACTGTAAAGAAGAACCTCAGCAATGTATTTTTGATAATGCATTGCTAGATCAGACCTCATCGACAGCGACAAGGCATGGCCCAATAAAGCAACATCAATACCATTTAAAGAATGAAACAACGATACGATAAGCCGGTCAGAAAAAGGGTTAACAGTTGCATCGGTTACTTCCATCGAAGTGGAGACGTTCCCGAGCAATTCCTCCTTAAGCAAAATATCACTAAAGGTTCTAATTTGCTGTTCGGAAATTTTCTTTCCCTGCTTAATGTATTCATGGATTTCCTTATCCTTCACGACCTGGAGCAGCCCCATACACAATAAGATTGAAAAATAATTTCTCTCTGTGTTAAAAAATATCTCGGTAATTTCCGCAACGTTAAGCGGACGCTTTTTACCAATACCACTTAAATACGAAAGATTTTCCACATATTCTACTTCTGTCGGATAAGGAATCATTGGTGGACGGTCATATATTCCTTTTTCCAACATTAACTCTGTAGATTTTTTGTATAAATTCGATGATTCATGCATCATACTTACAAAAAAGTCCAAAACATCATGTCTGGCAACATTAGCCGTAATAAAACTCGTATTAATCATCGTCAGGCGGCTCAGTGAATAAACGAAGCTGAGTCCAAACATATCGTAAAATAACGGCGGGGCAGATAAGTCAAGGTCATTATCCGAGAAACCAACCGGCAAAGCGATGCCTTCATCCTGAAAGAAGCCAGAGATCGTTTTCAGATGTCCATTGGAAATCTGATAGGCATCCTCTAGAATCATCTTTATTTGGTCATCTTGATTATGATGATTAAAATAGGTGAGCAGACAAAGGGTCATGCTTTCCTGGAAATAAACCGCCCATAATCCGGCAATTTCTGCACTTGACAGCCTGATATTGTGCTCAACCATTCGCGAATGCCCCCTAGAAAATATACTTCAAACGTAGATTTCCAATAAATAGACTTTATTATTCGTCTGGAAATATTTCAGCTTAATCTGCAATTTCGATTTCTGAGGATTATTATTTTTCAGGCTGTGCCTGGTTTTCCTGCCAAGTCATGACGCCATCTTCTTCATCAAACTCAATCTTGACATCGACCACACCGTTTTCGGCAATAATTTTTTCATGGAGACGGTCTTTGATGTCATCAGCCTGGGCCACTGTCAGACTCGGGTCGACCTCAATTTCCAGCTCGACGTGCAAGTCCTCGCCTTCCTTGATGACGGTAATTTCCTGAATATCCTTTACATCTGGATCGGCCATGACCATGGTGCCAATTTTATTTTCCATTTCTTCATCAGCCTGGCCAATAACGCCTGCCGCATTGTCCAAAAACACCCGGCCGACCACAAAAAACATCATCAGCCCAATTAGAATGGAGGCAATTCCCTCAAGCCGGTGAAAATCAGTGAAATGAGCAATTACAACCGCTAGGATCGCCAAAACGCCGCCCATCGTCGCGACCGTGTCTTCCATAAACACAAGCTTGGTAGCCGGCTTTGCCCTGCCCAAATTGGCGAAGCTTTTGGCGAACACACTCGGTCCGCTTGCCTCCACGCCGACTTCATGAAGAATTTCCTTCGAGGCTTTGTATAAAACAAAGGTTTCCAACAGGGTCGCAGCCCCTAATACGATAATGTTGATAATAAAGCCACCGGACTTTGTCGGATGAACGGCGTGGTGGTAGCCCTCTTTAATCGTTTCAAACGCCATAATCCCTACGATTATCACTGCTCCTAGCAACACCAGATTGACCAAACGGCCAAACCCATTTGGAAATTTTTCAGTTGGCGCCTTTTTACTTAATGCTGATCCGAAAAACACAAAGAACTGGTTTGCGGCGTCGCCCAAACTGTGCATCGTTTCCGCAAACATCGCAACATTTCCGGTAAACATATAGGCAACACCTTTAATGATCGCAATAATCGTATTCACAATCGCGGCAAGCATTGCCGACTTATTTCCACGTTTTAATAATCGAAGTATTTCTCCCATGTTATCCCCTTTTCTTTTGCTGGTATTAATTTTAATATTTTCTAAAATATGATATTTCATCAGACCAAAGACTTCAAGAAATTTCTTCCAAAAAAAGAAAGGGACCTAATTATAAGGCCCCCTGCTTAATTTATAGATTTCTCAACACCAAATATAACCTGCTTGTCCGTTCGCTCTTCTCTTCTTCAGATGCCAAGTCATATTTTTTCAATAAATGAAACACCTCGTTGAGGATGTCTTGGGTGTGTTCTTTAGCGAAAAACTCTTCAAATAATGGCACCATCTCTTGAGGCAAAAATTCTTTCTGCGACTCGTATTTCTTTTGCACATCTTCATGGGTATGGTCTAGCTTACATTCACTCATGAAAAAATCCTCCTATTAACTTGATAACCATAGCATACCATTTTGCACTCCAAACAAAAAAGCCCAATAATGGGCTTTTATTTTTTCTTCGTCTCCGTAACCTCTAATACATCCAACAAGAACACAAACACCGGAATCCCGACGATCAGTCCCCAGACTCCAAAGAAGTGCTCAGAGAAAATCAACACAATGAATGTATAGAAGACAGGAAGATTGGTTTTCGAACTCATTAAGTTTGGATTCAGAATGTACGCCTCAATCGCATGGATGATGGCGATTGCAATACCGATATACAAAACTTTAATGAAACCGCCGATACTATAGGCAATAATCGTTAACGGTATCAACGAAATGATGACCCCGGCAACTGGTATCAGGCCAAGGATGAAAATCATAATCGATAGACCGCCAAGCTGCGGGAAATCCATCAGCCATAGTGCCAATGTGGTGAGCACACAGTTAACTACCGCGATGATTAGCTGGGCCTCGATTACTTTACCAAACGTTCTTACAAATTTTTGCGCAAAGAATTCAATTTCCACATAAATTGAAGCAACCTTGCTGCTTCTGAATTTCCTGGTGAATTCAATCAGACGTGGTTTTTCCAATAAGAAGAATAAACTTAACAGCAGCGCCAGCAGAACTTGCAAGCTGATCTTGCTGATATCAGTAAAATACTTAAACAGAACGGTGACACCCTGTTCCAGGTAGCTTGAGATTTTTTGTTCATTAATTTGACCGATAATATAATTCAATATCACATTATCATGTTTTGATGTATAAAAGGCGGTCAACTGCCTAATTAACTGGGTAATTTCGCCAACAATCATCGGCAGGTACATGACCAACCCATAAGAAAGCAAGCCGACAATCGTGGCATACGAAATGACCACCAGCAGCCTGCGGTTAAGCGGAATTTTTTTTTCAATGAATTGGACAAGCCGATCCATTAAAAAGGCAAAAATAAATGTCAGTAATATCAAATTGATCATCGACTTCATCGCATACAAAGCAATCGCAATGAAAACAAATATTAAAATTCTTTTGAAACTGCTGCTTTGAAAGAGTTTATTTATCATCGGCCATTATCAAACCCCATTATTCTGACTATAATCCACAAAATTCGAGGAATTACAAATTAATTATAACAAATTGTATTTCAAATTGCCCTATTAATGTACAACTAAAATTGGACAGCAACCATGGAACTGTCAATAGCTTTACATTCAAAGCCCTGCTGGGTTAAATAGTCGAGCAGTTTCGGCAGATGTGCCAGTGTTTCCCGCCGTTCATGGAGCAAAATGACAAGCGGTCCAGGATGATTGGCCTTGGCATTGATTTGCTGGATGACTGCATTGACAAAACGCTCATCTTTATAATACCAATCCTTGCTGTCGATATTCCAATCCCACATCTGATAACCATTGGCCGCCACTGCCGCTTTGTATTCATCAGTCATATACGGTGAACTGCCATATGGAGTTCTCATTAAGAACGAATCAATACCTGAAATTTCAAAAAGTGTATTGCGATTTTGGTTTAACTCCCCGACAACTGAACCTACTGACGCGTAAAATACATCCTTTCGGTGGGACACGCTATGCAGCCCAACAGCTTCTCCCGAGTTGACCATTAATTTAACCGCATCCGGGTGTTTACGAATATTGCCATCAATCATGAAAAACGTTGCTTTAGCTTTGTATTTCTCCAATAAAGCAATAATCTCTCCACTAAATGCTGACGGACCGTCATCAAAAGTCAGATAAACCGTTTTACTGCTAATAGCCGGTTGTGTCGTTACTGGCTGAGTTTGGTTAGTATTGTTGTTGGATTCCGTTGGCGTTGTTTGAGGAGCAGTCGTATTTGGAGCTGGAGCTGTTGTGGCTGTTTCAGTTGGTGTAGATTCCGGCTCTTTTTGCTTTGAATCCATTGCTTTTTCCTGTGGCTTTCGGTGCATCTCTTTTTCACGCTGTGCTGCATGAACGTTGGCAGCTACAGCCGTCTTGATTGTTTCATTTTTTGCATGATTGCTAGTCTTACCGGCGGCATTTGCCTGGAAGTAGTTCGTCACAAGCACAATAGTAACCATTAAACCAAACATTACAGCGAGTGAGATGGTCCCCTTAACCAGTCTTTTTCGCTTAAGTTCTCCCATTTTACATCCCTCTTTGATGGTTTATTTCCTTCACCATTATAGACGATAAATCGACGATTGTGTTTCAAATCTATTAAAAATATTACAATTCTATTAAAACGTTAGCCATAATAGTAGAATATAGGACAAGTTCCAACAAATTCCTTATTTACCATTGTAACTTATTATGATGGGAATGGGTGAAAAATTATAAAAATTTTCCAAAAAAAAGATAGGCAAATTCCTCGGGGTGCTTACATACAGGTCAATGAGTAGTTGCTCTCGAAGCTGAGTGATTTTAGTGAGGTGATGGGGGGTCAGGCGGACTGAAAGCCTTACTATACATCCTTTCGTTTTTCCTTCCTTTTGTTAGGCTTATTGTCGGAATTATTTGGATGAATAGCGAGGATCACTATATAGAACAAATAGGATGATAGGAGACATTAACATGGAGCAAATGGTTAGAACATTACCTTATTCTATTAGTCTTTGCAGATTCATTTTTTAAAAGATTAAAGGGACATCAAAGTCCCTTTTTTGCTACTTTCAAATTTAGTTCCCAAATCCTTCAAAATAAGTTCACCTTTTGTTCATTTCAATCTCGGCAGTTTAGCAATATGCTATAAATGAGACCACTATGAAAGCGGGTTCAGCCGATGGATAAAGAGAAGAGATTACAGCTAATTTCCGAACTAATCACTGAACAAGAGGTGAAAACCCAGGAGGAGCTGCAGCAGTTGCTTTTTGAAAGCGGTTTAAGTGTGACCCAGGCGACGATTTCACGGGATATTCGAACCTTAAAGTTGATCAAGGTTCCTTCCAAGGATGGAACGCCTAAATATAGCTTTAAAGTTGACCAAGACCATTTGATTTCCGAAAAGCTACGCCACAAACTCAGGGATGCACTGGTCAGCATGGAGGTAATTAACTATTTCGTCATCATCAAAACATTGCCGGGTCATGCCCATTCCTTTGGGGCACTGCTCGATTCAACGGACATTACCGGCAAGGCCGGAACGGTCTGCGGCAATGATACCTGCCTGATTATCTGCCGCTCCCCTCGCGATTCGCAAAGAATTAAGCAACAGCTTGAATCATTGCAAAAATAATGAACCACACCGAAAGGAGAGTCCAACATGCTCAACTCCAATGTGATTCATATGGATGCGCTTTATGATTTAAACCAGTTTGATATTTTAGAAGGTTTGCAGGTTAAGACTTTACAAAAATATCTGCCACATTTCTATTTCCGCAGCTATAAGAAAAACCAACGTCTTTTTATGCAAGGCGACCCCCGGGATAAGATTTACTTTTTGATGGATGGGTATGTGATGTTTGAAAGGAACAGCGAAGATGGCAGCATGCTGTATCTTGATTTTATTAAGAAAAATCAAATGTTTCCGTATGGTGGTTTGTTTCAGGATAAAGTTTACCAGGACACAGCCATTGCTGTAACCGATGTGTATCTTTACTTTATCGAGACAAATGTGTTGGAAAACCTAATTAAATCCCACCCTAAATTGTTATTTCACGTAATCAACAAATTGTCTGGTATTTTAAATCTTCATCAAAAGCGGGTGCAAAAGATCCTTGTCCCGAATGCCCAGGACCGTGTTTTGCATACACTGAAGTTTTTAATGGAGGATCTTGGGGTCAAGGCTGGCGGAGAAATCGTCATCCCCTGCCCGCTTACTGCTGCCAATATTGCGAAAATATCAGGAACAACCAGAGAAACGGTTAGTCTATTAATGAATCAATTAAAAAGGGATGGAGTCATCTCAGTAGATTGCAAGAAAATAAAATTTCATCAACCAGATCATTTTCAATAAGGGTCGGCATACAGTGCCGGCTCTTTTTTATGATTGTTTTTCAGAAAATTAGAACTTCATCTGTGAACTATTTTTGACATTCAGAGGATATTCATGGAAATTCCATTGAGAATGCCGTTATGTATAAAAATTTACATAAATATGCATGGAGTTTTATAGCAACGACAAAAAAACGTAAGGATTTTCACAGTTGGGGTGTTAAAACGCTAACAAAGGCATGGGGATGTTATCGCTTACAATGAAGGTGTAGTAAGGAAAGCTTAAAAAGGAGGAAGAAAGATAATGAGCAGTATCCTGGAAATGACTTCTCCGAGGAATATACAGAACCAGTTGAAGCATCCGATTAATGTGACATCAGAAATCGGCACCCTTCGAACCGTTTTACTAAAGCGTCCTGGCAAGGAAGTCGAGAATCTCACCCCTGAATACTTGCAGCAATTGTTATTCGACGACATTCCATATTTGCCTATCATTCAAAGAGAGCATGATTATTTTGCCGAGACATTAAAAAATAGAGGCATAGAAGTCCTATACCTCGAAAAATTGGTTGTTGAAACCCTGAGTAATCCAGAGATAAAAAAACAATTCACAGATGATATTTTAAGAGAAAGCAAGGCGAATGTCAACGGGGCTGCGAACGTTTTGAGGGAATATTTACTCTCCTTCTCAACCACCGACATGGTTGACAAAGTGATGGCCGGAGTTTTGAAAAGAGAAATCGAACCGAGTAAGAAATCACACCTATACGAGTTAATGGAGGATCACTATCCATTCTATCTCGACCCTATGCCAAACCTTTACTTCACTCGTGACCCGGCGGCAAGCATCGGTAACGGATTGTCGATTAACAAAATGCGCGAGCCAGCACGACGACGTGAATCATTATTCATGCAATACATCATTCAGTACCATCCACGCTTCGCAGGTCACGATATTCCGGTTTGGCTTGATCGCGATTTTGGGTTCTCGATTGAAGGCGGCGATGAGTTAGTTCTTAGTGATGAAGTGATTGCGATTGGGGTTTCTGCCCGTACTTCAGCAAGAGCCATTGAAAAATTGGCATTGAATTTGTTTAAACGGCAATCAAACTTCAAAAAGGTTGTCGCTGTGGAAATTCCAAAATGCCGCGCATTTATGCATCTTGACACAGTGTTTACGATGGTCGATTACGACAAGTTTACGATTCACCCTGAGATTCAAGGTCCGACAGGCAATATGAATGTTTATATTCTTGAAAAAGGTCATGATGAGGAGCACGTAAAAATTACCCATCGCACCAACCTTCAGGAAGCATTAAAAGAAGTGCTGAATCTAAATGAGCTTGTGTTGATTCCTTGCGGCGGCGGCGACGAAATTGCTGCATCCCGCGAGCAGTGGAATGACGGCTCCAACACATTGGCGATTGCACCGGGTGTAGTGGTCACCTATGACAGAAACTATATTTCTAACGATTTATTGCGCCAGCATGGCATTGAAGTCCTTGAAATCGGCAGCTCGGAATTATCCCGCGGCCGTGGGGGCCCACGCTGCATGAGCATGCCGATTGTGCGTGAGGATTTGCGGAAGTAATTTTATTCGGGTTGTACGTAAGAGATTGCTGTGCATTTCGCTGAATATCGAAGTGTTTTCGCCAAATCAGACGATGATTTCGCCAAACCGAAATTTGAGCACGGTAACCAAAAATAATATTTCAATAAAAATACCAAATTAAAAGGAGTAGATACAAATGTTAGCAGTTGCACCTAATTTGTATGGAAAAAGCTTTCTTCGCGAGATGGATTTTACTAAAGAAGAGTTCTTATATTTTATCGATTTGGCGATGAAACTGAAGGATGAGAAGAAACAGGGGATTCCGCATCGTTATTTAGCCGGCAAGAACATTGCATTACTTTTTGAAAAGCCATCCACTCGGACTCGCTGTGCATTTACTGTAGCTTGTATCGACCTTGGAGCACACCCTGAATACCTAGGAAAAGATGACATTCAGTTGGGTAAAAAAGAATCTATCGAAGACACCGCTAAGGTACTGGGTCGCATGTTTGATGGCATTGAGTTCCGCGGCTTTGAACATAAGAAAGTCGATATGCTTGCTGAACATTCTGGCGTACCTGTATGGAACGGTTTAACTGACCAATGGCATCCTACGCAAACACTTGCTGACTTCTTAACGGTAAAAGAAAACTTCGGCCGCCTAGAAGGAATCAAGTTTGTCTATGCAGGAGACGGACGCAATAACGTTGCCAACAGCTTACTTGTCGGCGGAGCACTTGTTGGTATGGATGTTCGGATTGTCACTCCTGAGTCCCTGTTCCCAGATGCTGAAGTCGTGGCAATTGCTGAAAAATTTGCTGCCCAGTCCGGCGGCCACGTAACGATTACTAGCAATGTTGATGAAGGTGTTGCAGGAGCTGATGTTATTTACACAGACGTGTGGGTATCCATGGGTGAAGAAGACAAGTTCGCCGAAAGAACCGAACTTTTATCTCCATATCAAGTCAACATGGAAATGGTTAAGAAAACCGGCAACGACGATATGATTTTCTTACACTGCCTGCCAGCGTTCCATGACCTTGAAACTAGCTATGGACGTGCTATTCATGAACAACACGGCCTGGCAGAGATGGAAGTGACTGATGAAGTGTTCCGCAGCAAGCATTCCAAGGTGTTTGATCAGGCTGAAAACAGAATGCACACCATCAAAGCAGTAATGGCGGCAACTTTGGGCAACCTAGAATAGTGAGAGTTTGGGAGGAGATGGATGGGTGATCCGCCTCCTCTCCTCTTGGTGATTTGGTTGTGTTGTGAGGGTGGTTACTCTCGGATAAGGGTTCGTTACTCTCGGATAAGGCGGCTTTACTCTCGGATAACATGTTTTTACTCTCGGATAAGGTAACTTTACTCTCAGATGTAAGTTTAACTTGCGGATAAGTGACTCTAATTTGCGGATAGGCTCTTCCAACTTGCGGATATGTAATCCTAACTTGTGAATACGCCACCCCAACTTGCGGATAAAGCAATTTCACTTGCAGGTGATTCCATGATACTGTCGGATGAACTCTGATTACTGTCGGATGAGATCATTTTACTGTCAGATAAGCTTGCATTACTGTCACACGCACCACTTTTTAGAAAAACCTTTTCAAAAAAGGAGTGATTACCAAAGTATGCCAACAAATAAAATCTCCGAATCTTTCATACCAGAGCTTAGAAAAATTGAAAACGACTTTCATCAGGCGTTGATGGAGCTGGTGAACATTCCAAGTGTAATCAATGAGGACGGAGACGGGTTTCCGTTTGGTAAGGAAATTGATAATGCGTTAAAGAAGACCCTTGAAATCTGTGAGGAACTTGGCTTCAGAACCTATTGCGACCCGCAAGGCTACTACGGCTATGCCGAAATTGGTGCAGGCGAGGATATGATTGGCGTTCTTGGCCATCTGGATGTTGTCCCAGCAGGAAATGAATGGACTCAGTCGTCTCCTTTCCAAGCAACTATAAAAGACGGGAAAATGTACGGCCGCGGCACCCAGGATGACAAAGGTCCGACATTGGCTGCATTGTTTGCGGTGAAAGCGTTAATGAATCTTGGGGTTATTTTTAAAAAGAGAGTCCGGTTTATCTTCGGGACCGATGAAGAAACGCTGTGGCGCTGTATGAAGCGCTATTGCGAAATTGAAGAAATTCCAAGTATGGGCTTTGCTCCTGACTCGGTCTTCCCGCTCGTTTATGCGGAAAAAGGCTTGCTGCAGCTCACACTTGAAGGGCAAAACGAAACCAACTTAAGAGTTACTGGTGGAAATGCGTTTAATGCGGTGCCTGACACTGCTCGGTATGGCGGACCAAAACAAGCAGATTTGCGTACAGCTCTGGATGAGTTAGGGTTCCCTTATGAAACGGAAGACAATGAAATCACCGTGCTCGGGAAATCCGTTCACGCCCAAGTAGCTGAAAAAGGCATTAACGCCATAAACAGACTTCTCATCGTGCTCAAGCAAATTGGTTACACTTCAAATACAATTGAGTTCATCAATGATTTGGTAAAAGAAGATCCATTTGCGACAGCTATTTTTGGAGATTGTGAAGATGAAGCATCCGGAAAATTGAAGTTCAATGTTGGAAAAATCGAACTAAACGAGGATATTGAAAGACTTTCGATTGATATTCGTATCCCAGTGACAGCAAATAAAGAAGAGATTGTCGCAAAACTTTCGGCTGCGGCTCAAGAGTACGGCTTGGAATACAGTGAATTCGATTTCCTAAAATCTATCTACGTACCGAAGGACCATTTTTTAATAACAACATTAATGGGCGTTTATCAAGAGGTTACCGGTGATCTTGTATCGGAACCGATTTCGTCAGGCGGTGCCACCTATGCCCGGGCAATGGATAACTTTGTGGCCTTTGGCGCAGTGTTCCCGAACCAGACGAAAACCGAGCATCAGCCGGATGAGCATATCGAATTAGAAGAAATGTTCAAAGCGATGCTGATTTATGCAAAAGCGATTTACCAACTAACACGATAGGCTTAGATTCATCACGGGGTGTTACCCGCACCCCGTGCAATTGTTTTATTCCATATTAATGGAGGAATTTATATGAAAAAGCTGAAAATGCCTACCGCTTATACGTTATTATTTCTGATTATTGTTGTCATTGCTGCGTTAACCTGGGTCATACCAGGAGGAAAATACGATACGAAAGTCGACAAAGCTACGGAAACAGAAATCCCTGTTTCAGGAACTTACCAGGTGCTGCCTAGCTCTGACCAAACACCTCAAGGTTTATGGGAAGTACTGAACGCTCCGATAAACGGATTTTTTGATGCGAAAGATATCGCCTTGTTCGTTCTAGTAATTGGTGGATTCCTTGGTGTCGTCATGAAAACCGGTGCCATTGATGCCGGGGTTACCAGGGTTATTCGAAAATTAAAAGGCCGAGAGCAGTGGCTGATTCCGATTCTAATGACGTTATTTGCCATCGGCGGTACCACATACGGAATGGCGGAAGAAACAATTGCTTTCTATCCAATCCTCATTCCGGTGCTCATTGCGGCTGGTTATGACGCACTGACAGCGGTAACCATAATCGCAATCGGTGCCGGTGTAGGATGTTTGGGTTCAACGGTTAACCCGTTTGCAACTGGAATCGCTTCCGGATTTGCCGGTGTTTCCATTGGTGATGGCATGGGGCTGCGCCTCGTCATCTTGATTGTTACTTTGATTATTGCGATTCTATTCGTCATGCGTTACGCGAAGAAGGTAAAGGACGATCCATCCAAGTCGTTGATTGCCAATATGAAAGAAGATAACGAAAAGCATTTCTTAAACCAAAAGAATGAAGACATCGAATTTACAGGCAAACGTAAAGCTGTTCTTTCCGTCTTCGGCTTAACCTTTGTCATCATGATCCTCGGCGTTATTCCTTGGGCTTACAAATTTAATATTACTATTTTTGAAGATTTGGTAAATGCTTTAGGAAAAATTCCGTTCATCGGAAAATTGCTCGGCGGCATGATTCCGCTTGGCGACTGGTGGTTCGGCGAGTTAACGATGCTGTTCTTAACTTCCTCCATCATCATTGCTTTCATCTACAGGATGGGTGAAGAAGACTTTACAAGTACGTTTATCAATGGTGCCAGAGATTTGCTCGGGGTTGCCATCATCATTGGCATTTCCCGCGGTATCACAGTCGTGATGGATGCAGGCGGAATGACCGCAACGGTTCTGCATTGGGGCGAAGGTTTGTTAGACAATATTGGGTCTGTGATGTTCACGAACCTGGCGTATATCTTCTACTTGCCGCTGTCATTCCTGGTTCCATCCACTTCAGGACTTGCCACTCTGTCAATGCCGATTATGGCACCGTTAGCCGACTTTGCAGGTGTTGGCCGTGACATCATGATCACTGCTTACCAAAGTGCTTCTGGAATCGTGAACTTGTTGACACCAACAAGCGCTGTCATCATGGGCGCACTGGCAATTGCCCGGATCCCATATAGCACTTATTTAAAGCATGTTTGGAAATTGGTGTTGGTGCTATCCATTGTTGTTATGGTGATTATGAGTATTGCTACGATTATGTCTTAAGAGATTAATAGTGGTGCGGAGCGGGAAGCCCGCACCCTTGAACGGAGAGGCGATTTTATATGAAAAAACAGAAAGTAGTCGTTGCATTAGGTGGAAATGCGATTCAATCAGGTGATGCTTCAGCCGCTGCCCAGCAGCAGGCACTCGAAACGACAGCACGTCAATTAGTTGATTTTATCGAGCAAGGAATAGATATTATCATTTCACACGGCAATGGTCCCCAAGTGGGTAACCTCTTGCTCCAGCAAGCTGCCGCTGATTCTGTAAAAAATCCAGCAATGCCACTTGATACGTGTGGATCAATGAGCCAAGGCATGATTGGTTACTGGATGCAGAACGCGATGGACAAAGCGTTGAAAGAACGGGGTATAGCCAAAAATGTTGTGACAGTTGTGACACGTGTTGCGGTTGATCCGGATGATCCGGCATTTTTAAATCCTACCAAGCCGATTGGACCCTTTTACAGCGAAGAAGAAGCTACACGCATCATGGAGGAAACAGGCTTTAAATTTAAAGAGGATGCCGGCCGCGGCTGGAGACGAGTGGTACCATCACCTAGACCTGTCAGCATTCTTGAGCACGAGGTAATCAATTCATTAGTTGAGGCTGGGAACATCGTAATTTCCGTGGGAGGCGGCGGAATCCCTGTCGTGAAAACTCCGGATGGCATCGTGGGTGTCGAGGCGGTTATCGATAAAGATTTTGCTTCAGAAAAACTGGCTGAGCTTGTTAATGCTGATGCGTTAGTGATACTCACTGGTGTGGACAATGTCTGTATTGACTTTAACAAGCCAACTATGAAAAAATTGGCGGATGTCAGCATCCCAGAATTAAATGGGTATATTGCGGAGGGGCACTTTGCACCAGGAAGCATGCTCCCGAAAGTTGAAGCAGCGATACAATTTGCGCAAACTAGCCCGGGCCGGCGGACGATTATTACTTCATTGGATCAGGCAGTTGCAGCGGTCGAAGGCAAAGCTGGGACAGTGGTTTCATTACTGGGTGCACCGGTTCTGGCGTAGGTTTGGTTAAAACTGAATTACCTTTTAGGGAATCCCCCTCTTCGGATTTTTAAGTTGAAGAGGGGGTTTTTGATTTGTATGATTATTGGCGGCAATTTCCTTTATGTTTTTGTCATAACTGTTGCCAAGGAGCCCTATTGCTGACAATTCCTTCTGCGTTACCATCTCAAAAATCTCCTGGGCATCTTCATCCTGATACGGGCGGATGACCAAGCGATCACTTTCCATTTTTACGTTAATAAACATGCTTTATCACTACCATTCTTAATTGATTACTCCATAAAATTACTGCTTCCTATTTAAGTCGCAAATAGATAGCCCTTCTATTGTCTTTAACCTAATGATAGCAACATGCATATCTTTTTGTCCAAATTTTTCCAAAAAATATCTAGACAGTTCTTACAGTGGACCTTTTTATGAATAACAATTCTCCCTTGTCACAAAATAAATATGGCTGTTTTCAATTTATCGAAGGAGGAGTTTTGATTATGATGCAAAACCAGCAAGGGCAAATGCACCAAAACATGCACACGGGGGCTGTACCGCCGCAGATGAATCACGGTGGTCACGAAATGTTTGATGTTCATGAAGTTTTATCCGATTCAATCAGTGCCATGAACCATTATATGATGTACAAGCAGCACGTTAAGGACCCGGAATTATTGGATATTTTGAACAGTCAATATCAATTTATGCAGGAAGAATATAATATCACGCTTGAGAGCTTTAAATCAGGACAGGACCCGTCCAAGCCGACCCAAAGCTACAAAATGAACCAAGGAAATGATTTCATTTATGGCATAATACCTACTCAACCAAAGAAACCAATGCAAAACATGATGGAGATTTCTGATGAGTTTATTGTAGGGGCAATGCTTGCCGCCTGCAAAGCTGGGGCAACTCATAAGACAATGGCAGCGTTGGAAACGACCAACCCGGTGGTCCGCCGCGTCCTCGCTGACTCTGTGCCAAACTGCATCGAAATGGGCTACGAGCTTTCGATTTATATGAACAAGCATCAGTATTATCAAGTACCACAGCTGGCTCAGCAGGACATGATGACAATGGTGAATGCCTATGCACCGGCAACGGGCATGCCACAGGGCAACATGAATATGAACATGAATGCTGGCATGAACAATATGAACAATATGAATGCCGGCATGGGCAATATCAACATGAATAACATGAAACATTAAAAAAGTGAAATAAGAAGCTATCCAACTTGGATAGCTTCTTTTGGGTGTCAGGCATCATTTCGTGATTTTGCACTGTGTTTACTTTGCTTTGGGTGTCAGGCACCATCTACAATGGTTTATCATGTTATTTATTATATTAATTTTTTCATTCTATTGAATTTTAATGCGGCCCCGACCATGGTGAGGATCATCCCAATTAGTCCAATATTCCACATATTCGAGGCTGTTTTTGGCAGGATATGGCCTAGCCAATCTGATATTGTTCCAGAACCGCTTTTTCCATCGGAAGAGCCCGTTCCTTTCCCACCGCTATCTCCACCTGCGCCATTATTGCCTCCGCCTCCACCGTTATTTCCTCCGCCAGCATCATTATTCCCTCCGCCTGGACTTGGAGTGGAACCGTCATTATCCTTACCTGGGTCATTTCCATTTTCATTGCCATCCGGAACATCAATATCCACTCTTGCTCCCTTGGCTTCAAGCAAATCAAGCTTAATGATGTTTTTATCATAGGCTGTTGAAACAAAGGTGTAGACCTTATCATTTGAAGCCGGCAATTGTTCCAAATCAATACTTAAACTGAAATTCAAAGGTGCATTTAAAGACAGGGAAAGCGAGTCGCTGTGCACCAATACAATACTGTTGGTGGCATTATCAATTTTGACAGCACTGTCAGCAAACGTCCCTGCATTGATTGCGCTTGGTCCACTAGAACCGATTACCGGGACATGATAGGTAGCCTTTATTGCCTTTTTAAAGTCATTGCTTGCTAAAAGTGAAGTAAACTCCTCTGGCATGTGAAAAAACACATAGGTTTTGCTGAGCATTTTAACGCCAACCGCCGGGGTGCCTGAGTACTCGAGGAATAATTTGTATTTATCCCCGTTCTTAAGAAGTTTGCCCGTTAAGGTCTCCTTGGCCATCATGTTAATGTTGGCAGCTCCAGGGATTTCACCGTTACTGCCTGTCCCCGGTACAATCGTATCTTTAATTTTATTGCCGATTTGAGATGGGTCCTCCAGGATGTCTGTCACCTGGTCAATTACTTTTGTTGGGTCTTTCAATGTATCCGTTATCTGCTCAACCGGGTTACTTGACTGATTATTCTCGGTTGACGGAGTTGGACTCTGATTCGTCCCCGGGTCATTTTTTTTCGGCGGGTTTAAAAGTGGGTCGGTGATTTTTCCAACTGTTGAAGTTGGGTCTTGAATGATTTCTGTTACTGCTTTGGCTGGGTCTTGGACTACCTCGCCTACCTGTCCAACAACGCCACCTACTGCTCCAGTAACCCCGCCGACGACTCCGGTAACACCACCTACTAAGGAACCAGGATCAGTATGGGCACCAGTGCCGCCACCTGTAAGGCCAGATGAATTTATTGCTAGGGGTGATGTAATTGATTGAGTTATAGAGCCAATGCCAAGGGGTGTTTGAGCGGAAGCTGAATGAGGAGAAAAAGTCATAGAAGTTAAACTAATCAGCGCGATGGCTCCTGTAATAAATGCTTTCGAATTTCGACGATATTTTTTTCTCGTTTCTGCTTTTTTCTGCATTTCCAATATTATCCTCCAAGCGATTTTTTTCTTAGTATAAAATTCCCAGAAGGCCAATTCAATCAAAATTACCAAATTTTTAGTAAATTCATAATAAGGTATTATACTGAAATTGTAGTTATACTACTTGAGTACTACTTCGTACTTAATAAGTTTGGGGAATGGTGTCGAAACTTGATATACAAAAATTAGTGGAAATTTTTGCATTAATTTGGTGAAAATAATATAATCAAAATAGGAATGTACGTTCGGTTAAAGGAGGGAGAATAGTGGAGAATTGGGAAGCCTCTTATGTCGCTGGAATAATTGATGGTGAAGGAACAATTACGCTTACAAAAATGCATCCTAATGAGTTTCGTCGACCGTGTATATCAATTGCTTCAACTGATAAAGATCTCCTAATTTATGTTCGATCCTTAATTGGAGGTGTTATTAACAATAAGAAGAACTATAACCCTGAAAAACATAAAGATTCATTTGTACTATATATCAAAAATAAGAGTGATGTTTTTGACGCTTTAAAACATATTACTCCTTTCCTTAGAGTTCAACAAAAAAGAGAGCGTGCAAAATGGATATTAGCTCAATATGAAAATGTTACGCCACGTAATGGGAAATATAGTCCAAAATTACAAAGACAAAAAATTGAATTTGAAGAACAATTTTTTCAAATATAAAAAAGACCAGCCATAAAGACTGATCTTGTTATCCACCTATGTATGGTGGAGACGGTGGGACGCGCTCTTCCATGCTTTCGTCATGGCACTGACTATATCTTGAACCTGTGTTGTGACAGGCCCTCCGGCGTCTTATGCGAATCATAAATTTACCTCTTGAGGCAGTGATTTCGCATCCTAGTACTACCCACTGAGTGGCAGCCTATAAGTCGATACACGGCTGTTGGATTACTCCACATACCGCTCGGGATTGCCGTATCGCTTTTTCAAGCGGTTTAGGTTTCCCCGATAAAGCCGAATTTTCACTTATGTGTTACCACATAAGGCGACTAATTACTAATCGAACCCACGTCCAAAGATATCGGCACTTAAGCATCTACGAGTGTAGTCGATATATTGGCGCTTCGCTGAGCCTTTTGCCTATCGACCGGCGTCCGGTCAGCTAGCCTGGTTGTTCTCTTCCTTCGTCCTCAGGCGGTGGACTCCGGCGTAGCCTACTAAGAGTGAGTCCGCTACCCTACCACATAGGCGATGGAGGGGCGAACAGCTATGCAGTTATTAAGCTGCGAAAGCTAAGTTGTTGTTAGTTTTGCCAGTTATGGCTTTGACGTTTTAACGAGGCCGATCCCCTCGACTCGCAACCTAAGCTCAAACTACCCCTGTCGAATCCGTAGCGTCCCCATTATAAAATGTGCTGAAATCTGGTTAAAGATTTAAGCAGACGTTCGGATGCTCAACAATACTTTGAGCAAAAGTTTCTTGCCGCTAACTTAGCGACAAACTTATTATAACATACTGAGTGCATTTTTCAATTGTAAGTATTTGTAAGACCTGCCAGTGACCATCTTCTACATCTTTTGTCTGTCGCGGAAGGCACGCTCAATATCACGTTTTGCTTCTTTTTCTTTCAAGGTCTGACGCTTATCGTAATTCTTTTTACCTTTAGCCATACCCACTAACACCTTGCAAAAACCATTTTTCAGATAAAGCTTTAATGGGATCAGCGCATACCCTGCTTCTTTCACTTCACCAAAGAGCTTATTAATTTCCTTTTTATGAAGCAAAAGTTTGCGCGTTCTTAAAGGATCATGGTTGTAGCGGTTTCCCTGTTCATAGGGGCTGATGTGCATCCCGAATAATACAGCTTCGCCATTTTGAATTCTAACATATGAGTCCTTTAAATTGACCTTCCCGGCACGGATTGATTTGATTTCTGTACCCTGGAGGACGATTCCAGCCTCGTACGTTTCTTCGATAAAATAATCATGAGTTGCCTTTTTGTTTTGGGCGACAACCTTCCCTTCACCTTTTGGCATATTTTTCACCTCGTTTACTAGTTAATTTTAGCAGAACGGGCATGGGGTGTACAATTAGAAATGCGGATGTTTGGATGAAGGACATTTTTGTGATTTTGTGTTGCGTTTTGTCCTTCATCAGCCTTGAGAGACATTTTTCACAGTTTCAAGTTGCGTTTTGTCCTTCAGCGGCTTGATGAAAGACGTTTTACCCCTTCAAATTTATGATTATGTCTTTCAAGCGATGTCTATTAGACACATACTCACTCATCACGCCTGGTTTTGTCTTATAGACGCCTTCTTTAAGACAATTTCGTACCTTGCAACCTCGATTTTGTCTTTTAGTGGCTTCCTATTAGACACTTTCTCACTCTACCCGCATGAACTTGTCTTTTAGACGTCTCCTATTAGACACTTCCGCACTTACTGCACCCTTTTTGTCTTATATATGTTTCCTATTATACGAGCCACGATAAGACAACGAAAGAGAGCCCTGAACCAGGCCCTCCCCCATTAGCGTTTCTTCTTTTTCCGCTTGGTGCTTTTGTTAATTGGAACATTATCATAGAATTTACGTTTCTTTTTCGATTTTCCGCTGCCCTGACCGTCAGTCGCGCCTCCGGCAGTTTCGGACTTGCGACCACCGGCGCCTTTACCGCCGCCACTCGCACTGCCACCGCGGCCTCCATCTTTACCCCGGCGCGGCTTGCTCGTATTGCTGCCAGTTTTAATGATCTTCGGTCGATCGGGTACCTCCCGGCGCCGAGTTCCCTTCATACCGACAATTTCAAAATCAATCGAACGCTCATCTTTGTTTACAGAAACAACACGAACAGTGATTTCATCACCGATTCGGAATACGTTGCCGGTACGCTCGCCAATCATCGCATAATGGCGCTCATCAAAACGGTAGTAGTCATCGGTCATATAGCTGACGTGGACAAGGCCCTCAATGGTGTTTGGCAGCTCGACGAACATCCCGAAATTCGTAACGGAGCTGATGATGCCGTCATACTCGACACCAATCTTATCCTCCATGTATTCCGCTTTTTTCAATTCATCGGTTTCGCGCTCGGCATCGACGGCCCGGCGCTCCATTTTGGAGGAATGCTGGGCAATCTCAGGAAGCTGCGCATCCCATTTTGCGCGGGTCGCCTCATCCAGCTTACCTTCAACTATATAGGTGCGAATCAACCGGTGCACAATCGTATCGGGATAGCGGCGAATTGGCGACGTGAAATGCGTATAAAATTGCGTCGACAAGCCAAAGTGTCCAAGGCTCTCCGGGTAGTACTTTGCCTGCTGCATTGAGCGCAGCATAACCGTAGAAACGACCATTTCCTCCGGTTTGCCCTGTACCTCTTCAATAATTGCCTGTAATGCCCGTGGGTGGACTTCATTAGCTGATCCGCGCACGATGTAGCCAAAGTTCGTAATAAACTCGAAAAACTTTCGCAGTTTGTCTTCCTTTGGGTCCTCGTGAATCCGGTATATGAACGGGACTTCCATCCAGTGAAAATGTTCAGCAACCGTTTCGTTGGCTGCCAGCATGAACTCTTCAATCAGGCGCTCGGCCACTGAACGCTCACGTAAAACCACATCGGACGGCTTACCTTCCTCATCAACCAGAACCTTCGATTCTTTAAAATCGAAATCGATAGCACCGCGGGTCATCCGTTTAGTACGAAGAATCGAAGCCAGTTCTTCCATTAACTCAAACATTGGAACGAGCCGCTCGTAACGTGCCCTGACAGCCTCATCCTTCTCTACAAGTATCAGGTTAACATCATGATATGTCATTCTCTCGGTCGTTTTTATGACACTCTGAAAAATTTCATGCGATACAACAGTGCCATCCGCTGAAATTTCCATCTCACACGACAAGGTCAAGCGATCCACCTTCGGATTCAAAGAACAAATACCGTTTGACAGCCGATGTGGAATCATCGGAATTACGCGGTCTACTAAATAAACACTCGTGGCCCGGTCTGCCGCTTCAACATCGATTGGCGTGCCTTCTTTTACATAATAGCTGACATCAGCGATATGGACGCCTAACTTAAAGTTGCCATTCTCAAGCTTCGTGACCGTAACCGCGTCATCGAGGTCTTTCGCGTCAGCTCCATCGATTGTTACAATCGTTTCACCGCGAAGGTCGCGGCGGTTGGCGAGTTCACTTTCATCAATGGTGTCAGGCACGTCAATCGCTTGCTGCAGTACTTCATCAGGGAACTCCATTGGCAGCCCGTGCTTATGTATGACGGAAAGTATATCAACACCTGGATCATTTTTATGACCAAGTATCGTGATAACCTCTCCCTCGGCACTTTTGCGTCCTTCAGGGTAGGAGGTAAGCTTAACGACAACCTTATGCCCTTCCACCGCTCCTTTGGAAGCAGCTTTTGGAATAAAAATGTCGCTGGCAAATTTCTTGTCATCCGGGATTACAAAGCCGAAACTTTTACTCTCCACATATGTTCCGACGATTTGCTGAATGCCTCGTTCGATGATTCTGATGATGCTGCCCTCCCGGCGCTGTCCCGAGTTCTCCGAGGAGATGCGGACTAAAACCGTATCACCGTGCATCGCGGTATTGGTTTCGTTCGGCGGGATAAAAATATCATCCATTCCCGGCTCATCCGGGACAACAAAGGCGAATCCCTTGGCATGCCCTATCAGCTTGCCGCGAATCAGATTCATTTTTTGCGGCAGACCGTAACGATTAGCTCGGGTCCGCACCACTAACCCCTTTTCTTCCATTTGGACTAGGGCTTTGACAAACTCCTTAAAATCAGCCGAGTCCTCGATGCCAAATGCCGCTTCGAGCTCTTGAACCGTCAACGGTTTATACGCCTCGTCCTTCATATATTGCAAAAGCTTGTCAACGTGCTTTTGAATATTATCTTCCATTCTCTTTCACTCCTTTAGACACGCCAGTCCAGACTATCCAAAAAGCCATACACATCCTCGTGAAGCTGCTCTTTTTCCTGGTCAAGCGTGATAACATGGCCCGATTCTTCGTACCATTTAATTTGCTTTTTCGTTGATTCAATATTCTCGTATATGATATTGGCGCTCTCTGTATTGATCATCTTGTCGTGGCGTGCCTGCACGACAAAGGTTGGCGCGTAAATCATATCGATATTATCCCTAACATCTGCAATTAATGCCTGCAGCGCTTTTAACGTCTGCATCGGTGTTTTTTTAAACTCATTCATTTCCAATTGTATTTGCTCGTCACTTTTCCCTTCCCGTTTTTTAAATTCACGGGCATATTCGAGAACTCCTTCGTACATGACTTCTTCACTTTTAATATGCATTGGGGCGCACATCGGCACAATTCCCTTTATAGGTACATTGTATCCCAATTTTAGGGAAAATACCCCGCCAAGCGAAAGTCCAGCGACAGCAATTTCTTCATGCCCTCGTTTTTTTAACAATTCATAGCCATTCATGACATCCTGCCACCAATCTTCAGGGCCGGTACCAACCAATTCTTCAGGGGGAACGCCGTGGCCCTTATAATGGGGGGCATGGCAGGTGTAGCCTTTTTTTTCTAAAAATCGTCCCAGCATCCGGACATCGGAAGAATTTCCGGTAAAGCCGTGAAGCAGCAGCACCGCCCGTGGGCCTCCCTCAAATGTGAATGGTTTTGGCAATGCTATTTTCATACAAAAAACTCCTTCTACCAGTTTGTCACTATTCCTTAGTTTAAGCAAACAAGGGTTGAACATTCCATTAAAAAGGCTTATAAAAATACAAAAAACCCAGCATTTTCAGCCGGGTTTTGATTTTTAAATATTAGATTTTAAAGTAAGTTACTGCAAGGGTAAGCAGGAAGAAAAGGACGGATAATACAACCGTGATACGGTGCAGAATTAAATCAATTCCCCGTGCTTTTTGCTTGCCGAATAGGGTTTCAGCCCCACCGGAAATCGCACCGGATAGACCAGCGCTTTTACCTGATTGAAGTAAGACAACAACGATAAGTCCGACACTTACAATAACTAATAATGTAACTAAAACTGCATGCATGAAAGGCCACCTCCTGTTACGTACATTACACAGTATTTTAAATTTACCATATTATTCGCATTTTAACAATACACGTTTCTGTGACAGCTTTTGGGAGAAAATAGACCTCCAATGTTACTTTTCAAGCTTAATATTAAAGTTTTCCTCAATAAATTCTTTTTCCTCATGGGTTGATGAGAGCCCCGTCGCTTTTCCAATCGTGCCGCCCTGGAGTTTCCAAATCGCGTTATGTTCAACGTCTGCCTGTGAAAAATCCTCCTTAGCCCAGCGGTTTAAAATGTTAAGGAAAAGTTGGGAGTTTTTATACTTGGCCTTATTCTGTGTGATCACCTGTAGTAACCGCTCCACACGCTGCGGTGTTAACGGAATCGCTCCCCACTTTTTAGTAGCGGTTACTTTTTGGTGTGACATTTTATGAATGGCTGACATGACTTCACTTTCCTGCATAGTAAGCGGAAATTCTTCGGCTGCCTGCTCGCTCGTTGCATCCTGAAGTTGAAGGACACTCTTGCCCTTTTCCGTTTTCGCTTCCTGCACGACTACATCCGCTTTTTGAAATGGCAAAGATTCTATTGAGTAAAAATAATAAAATCCAATTGCCAGGACTGCTATAAGGATGAGCAACATTTGGAATTTGGATAAACGTTTCAAATATTTTTTCATTCCTCTTCCCCAGTCTTTCTATGATTATCAAAGGTCGTATATATATATTAATTAAACAATGACTGGTTGATTCCCTGCTTTTAATGGAAAAAAGAAAACCCCCTGCATGTGGCGCAGGAGGTTTATTTCACAAAAGAATTACTTCTTCAGGTTGTAGAAAGATTTAATGCCATTGAATTGTGCTGTTTCACCTAATTGGTCTTCAATGCGAAGCAATTGGTTGTATTTTGCCACACGGTCAGTACGAGATGGCGCACCAGTTTTGATTTGGCCAGCGTTAGTTGCAACAGCGATGTCAGCGATTGTAGCATCTTCTGTTTCACCGGAACGGTGGGAGATTACTGCAGTGTAGCCAGCGCGCTTCGCCATTTCAATTGCATCAAATGTTTCAGTAAGAGTACCGATTTGGTTAACCTTGATCAGGATGGAGTTGGCAATGCCGCGCTCGATTCCTTCAGCAAGCTTTTTAGTGTTCGTTACGAATAAGTCGTCACCGACTAACTGAACTTTACCCCCAAGGCGCTCAGTTAACAGCTTGTGACCTTCCCAGTCGTTTTCATCCAAACCGTCTTCAATAGAGATGATTGGGTATTTGGAAGCAAGCTCTTCATACCATGCAACCATTTCTTCAGAAGTCTTGACTTTGCCTTCGCCTGCCAAATGGTATTTGCCATCTTCTTTGTTATAAAACTCAGAAGATGCGGCATCCATAGCCAGCATAACTTGTTCGCCTGGTTTATAACCAGCTTTTTCAATCGCTTCTACGATTGTTTGCAATGCTTCTTCGTTAGATCCTAAGTTTGGAGCAAAGCCGCCCTCGTCACCAACAGCTGTATTAAGTCCTTTTGCTTTAAGAACTGATTTTAAAGTGTGGAAAATTTCTGCACCCATGCGAAGTGCTTCTTTAAAGTTTGGAGCACCTACAGGCATAATCATGAATTCTTGAATATCTACGTTGTTATCAGCATGCTCGCCGCCGTTAACGATGTTCATCATTGGCACTGGAAGCTGCTTGGAATTGAAGCCCCCAAGGTATTGATATAACGGAACATCTAAATAGTTTGCAGCAGCGTGAGCAACTGCCATCGATACGCCTAGGATGGCGTTTGCGCCTAATTTACCCTTGTTTTCAGTACCGTCAAGCTCGATAAGGGCTTTGTCAACAGCAACCTGATCAAGGACACTGTACTCTTCGCCAACAAGCATTGGCGCAATAATTTCGTTAACGTTGTCAACTGCTTTTTGAACACCTTTGCCAAGGTAGCGGCCTTTGTCACCGTCACGAAGCTCAACTGCTTCGTATTCACCAGTAGAAGCACCACTTGGTACTAAAGCGCGGCCAAACGCACCGGATTCAGTGAACACTTCAACTTCAACAGTAGGATTACCACGGGAATCTAATACTTCACGAGCATAAACATCAGCAATATATGGCATTTTTAAGTCTCTCCTTTTATTTGAAAAAATTTATTTAATTAACGATTTTCCAGTCATTTCAGCAGGCTGATTGACTTTCAGCAGGTCAAGAATGGTAGGCGCTAAATCGCCAAGAATTCCACCGTCGCGAAGCTCAACATCTTGTTTTGTCACGATTACAGGCACTGGGTTAGTAGTGTGTGCTGTCATCGGGTTGCCTTCAAGGGTTACCACTTCATCAGCGTTCCCATGGTCAGCAGTGATAATTGCTGTACCGCCTTTGGCAAGAATTGCATCGACGATTTTTCCTAAACATTCATCAACCGTTTCGATCGCTTTAACCGTTGGCTCAAGCTTGCCTGAGTGGCCGACCATGTCCGGGTTAGCAAAGTTTAAGAGAATCGCATCGAATTTGTCAGCTTGAATTTCTTTTAAAAGAGCATCGGTCACTTCATATGCACTCATTTCAGGCTGAAGGTCGTAAGTCGGAACCTTCGGTGAGTTGATTAGGATCCGCTCTTCGCCTGGGAATTTATCTTCACGGCCGCCGCTCATAAAGAAAGTGACGTGTGGATATTTTTCCGTTTCGGCAATACGAAGCTGTTTCAGATTATTTTGAGCCAGTACTTCACCTAGTGTGTTGTCCAGGTTGGTTGGTTTGAAGGCAACATAGCCATCAACTGATTCACTGAAGTGCGTTAAGCATACAAAATGTAAATGCTTAGGATGCTTCTCTCCACGATCAAATGAACGGAAGTCCTCGTTCGTAAATGTGTTAGAAATTTGGATCGCCCGGTCAGGACGGAAGTTATAGAAAATGACTGCATCATTATCCTGGATCGTAGCAACCGGCTTTCCATCTTCCTTCGTAATTACGGACGGAATGACGAATTCATCAAAGATTCCGTGAGAATAGGAATCCTCAACGACTTCCAATGGATTGGTGTATGCTGGACCTTCACCGTAAACCATGGCGCGGTACGATTTTTCCACACGCTCCCAGCGCTTGTCACGGTCCATTGAGTAGTAGCGTCCGGAAATCGTTGCGATTTCACCAACACCATACTCCTTCAATTTGTCCATAGTCTGCTGAATATATGTTGGAGCTGTTTGCGGACCAACATCACGGCCGTCAAGGAAAGCATGAAGATATACCTTTTCAACGCCTTCTTCTTTAGCCAGCTTCAGCAGTGCAAACATATGGTCAATGTGGCTGTGCACGCCGCCATCTGAAAGTAAGCCGAACAGATGAAGAGCAGTACCATTCTTTTTCACGTGCTCCATTGCCCCAAGGAACGTTTCATTTTTTTCAAATTCATGCTCACGGATGGCAATGTTCACACGGGTTAGGCTTTGGTAGACAATCCGGCCGGCTCCGATGTTTAGATGGCCGACTTCGGAGTTCCCCATTTGACCTTCCGGCAGACCCACCGCTTCACCGCTTGCAGTTAAGTGTGAGTGCGGATAGGTTTCCCAATAGCGGTCGAAGTTTGGCTTTTTCGCATGATAAACCGCATTACCTTTTTGTTCATCCCGGCAGCCGAAACCGTCTAGGATGATTAAAGCTACAGGAGCTTTACTCATATTTTCCACCTTCTAGTAATTGTAAAAATGATTGCGGCTCTAGGCTGGCTCCACCAACTAGGGCACCGTCAATATCCGGCTGTGCCATGTATTCTTTAATATTTTCCGGTTTAACACTGCCGCCGTATTGAATTCTAACGGCATCAGCTGTATCCTGTGAAAATTGTTGTGCGACGACTTGGCGGATATGAGCACATACTTCGTTAGCATCTTGTGATGTAGAAGATTTGCCGGTTCCGATTGCCCAGATTGGTTCGTAGGCGATGACGGTTTGTTTTACTTGATCTTCAGTTAGGCCTTGTAGGGCTTTTTGAATTTGTGAGCCAACGAGATTCATGGTCTCGCCGTTTTCACGTTGCTCAAGTGTTTCACCACAGCAAACGATTGGTGTTAGGTTGTGCTTGAATGCTGCAAGTACTTTTTTGTTCACAGACTCGTCAGTTTCATTAAACATTTCA
Organism: Neobacillus sp. B24; assembly: GCF_055381825.1. NCBI lineage: Bacteria > Bacillati > Bacillota > Bacilli > Caryophanales > Bacillaceae > Neobacillus > Neobacillus sp. B24. Next base: position 4,684,426 of record NZ_AP035777.1, read on the forward strand.
CGGCGCTCAGAGTGGCCGATGATGACGTATTGAACGCCAAGGTCCGCAAGTGCTACCGGGCTGATTTCTCCGGTAAAGGCACCCTTTTCTTCAAAGTGCATGTTTTGCGCGCCAATTTTTACATTGCTGCCTTGAACGGTTTCCACAAGACCTTGTAAAAATAACGCTGGTGCACAGATGACAGAATCCATCTTATCTGGTGCAGGGACTAGGCCCTTCACTTCTTCAGCAAAGCTCTTTGCCTCGGAAAGTGTTTTATGCATTTTCCAGTTTCCTGCAATAATCGGTTTACGCATGCTGGAACATCCTCTCTTCGGGGTGTTATGTAGAATTCACCCTTAATTTTGTAGAATTAATGCAGATTCACGTAGAATTACCTTGTTTTTACGTAGAATTAATTCAAATCCACGTGGAATTATCCCACTTTTACGTAGAATTAAGGCAATTCCGCGTAGAATCCGCCTATAAATTTCCTATTTATCGTTTAATGCCACAACGCCAGGAAGTGCTTTTCCTTCGATAAACTCTAATGAAGCGCCGCCGCCAGTGGAAATGTGGCTCATTTTTTCAGCAAGGCCGAATTTTTCAGCTGCTGCAGCAGAGTCACCGCCACCGATAACGGAATAAGTGCCTGAAGCATCGGCAAGAGCTTCAGCAACTGCCTTCGTGCCGCCAGCAAACTTGTCGATTTCGAATACACCCATTGGTCCGTTCCAGATAACAAGTTTCGATTTTTGAATCACATCACGATAGATTTCTGCTGTTTTTGGTCCGATATCGAGTGCTTCCCAATCAGCTGGAATCTCTTCGATACCAACCACTTTAGTGTTTGCATCTGCAGAGAAATCGTCTGCAACTACCGCATCAACCGGCATATAGAAGTTAACGCCCTTTTCTTTTGCTTTTTCCATGAAAGATTTCGCTAAGTCAATCTTATCTTCTTCCAGCAATGATTTTCCGATTTCATGACCTTGTGCCTTCACAAACGTATAAGCGAGGCCTCCGCCAATAATCAGGTTATCAACTATTTCTAAAAGATTTTCGATAACGCCAATTTTGTCCTTCACCTTTGCTCCGCCAATAATCGCTGTGAATGGACGCTCAGGGTTAGATAATGCTTTTCCAAGAACATCTAGCTCTTTTTGCATTAAGAATCCTGAAACTGCAGGAAGATGGTGAGCAATACCTTCAGTAGAAGCATGGGCACGGTGAGCAGCACCAAACGCATCGTTTACATACACATCAGCAAGCTCGGCGAATGATTTTGCAAGTTCTGCATCATTCTTTTCTTCACCAGGATAGAAGCGAACATTCTCTAACAAAAGAACGTCGCCCTCGCCCATTTCACTAATTAACGCTTTTACTGAATCCCCGTAAGCTTCATCGGCTTTTTTAACATCCTTGCCTAGAAGTTGTGATAACCGGGCAGCTACTGGTGTTAAGCGCATTTCCTCGACCACTTTACCTTTCGGGCGGCCCAGGTGGCTTGCTAAAATAACCTTTGCACCTTGCTCGATTAAATACTGAATCGTTGGCAGTGCTGCACGAATCCGTGTTTCGTCGGTGATTTTTCCATCCTGCATCGGTACGTTGAAATCAACCCGGCAGAATACGCGTTTACCCTTCACATCGATATCTTTTACTGACTTTTTGTTCATGGAAAAAGGACCTCCTATGTAGTGGCTTTAAAATTACAGTAAAAAAGGAGAGGGGCACGCTCACCCACTCCCCTTGGAATTACCCTTACTCATTATAAATAGTTTGTTGCAAAGATTCCAATCTTATCCAGAGATTAAAGTCCTTTTTTTGCGATGTAATCAACAAGGTCAACTACGCGGTTAGAGTAACCAACTTCGTTATCGTACCAAGAAAGAACTTTAACCATGCTGCCTTCCATAACCATTGTGGAAAGGGCATCGATTGTAGAAGAAACAGTTGCACCATTGTAGTCAGTAGATACTAATGGAAGTTCGCTGTAAGCAAGAATACCTTTTAATTCACCTTCAGCAGCAGCTTTTAAAGCAGAGTTTATTTCATCAACTGTTACATCTTTTTCTAATTCAGCAACAAGGTCAACAACAGAAACGTTTGGAGTTGGTACACGCATTGCCATACCGTTTAATTTGCCTTTTAGTTCTGGTAAAACTAGAGCAACTGCCTTTGCAGCACCAGTTGATGTTGGGATCATGTTTTCAGCTGCTGCACGAGCACGACGGTAGTCTTTGTGCGGCAAGTCTAGGATTTGCTGGTCATTTGTATAAGAGTGAATAGTTGTCATCATACCACGCTTGATGCCGAACTTGTCATTTAATACTTTTGCAAATGGAGCCAAGCAGTTTGTAGTACAAGAAGCGTTTGAGATAACATCATGTTTTGCTGCATCGTATTTGTCTTCGTTAACGCCCATTACGATCGTGATATCTTCGTTTGTTGCTGGAGCGGAGATGATAACCTTTTTAGCACCAGCTTCAAGGTGTTTCGCTGCATCTTCACGCTTTGTGAAGCGGCCAGTAGATTCAACTACTACGTCAATTCCAAGGCTGCCCCAGCCAAGTTGTGCAGGATCGCGCTCAGCAAGAACCTTCACTTTTTGGCCGCCAACTACTAAGTATTCGCCGTCAACAGTTACGTCCTCGGCAAGTGTTCCGTGTACGGTGTCATATTTTAAAAGGTGTGCAAGCATATTTGCATCTGTTAAATCGTTGATTGCCACGATTTCAATGTTGCTATTGTTCAATGCCGCACGGAATACGTTACGACCGATACGTCCAAATCCATTAATACCAACTTTTACTGTCATGTTAATTTCCTCCTTAAATGGGTAGGGTTTTTATTTTTAAAAAGGATAAATCCTTTTCATAAACTTGGTGCAGCTATACTTGTTGTCAGCCTTTCAACAGCTTTGTTGCAGCCCCCTCATCGGTAATGAGAATGGTTGAGGCAGGAGCTTGTTTCATATAGGCTTTGATTGCCTTGGCCTTGGAGGCACCGCCTGCAACTGCAAGCACATTGGGAATTTCGGCAAGATCCTCAAGCTGTAGGCCAATTGTCAGCACTTTGTGGACAACCTCACCGTTTTCGTTAAAGTAGTAGCCGAATGCTTCCCCGACTGCATCGTCAGCTTCGAGCTTTTTCAGAGTCTCTTGGCTGGTTTTTCGCCGCTCGGCCATTGTAATAGCATCTCCAATTCCGTGCAAAACCATGTTAGCGGAACGAATTAATTGCAAAATCTCATCAATCCCAGGCTCTTTAATCAGGGAATTGTAAAATTCTGTGCTGACTTGATCAGGCACATAAAACACGCGATGCTTGGAATGAGTTTTTTCGGCCATTTTGGCGCAAATGGTGTTGGCCTGGTTATGAACATCTTCGCCAATTCCGCCGCGTGCCGGAACAAACAGCAATTCCTTCTCGTCATGCTCGGGAGTCAACCGTTCTGCGACAGCAGCCATGGTTGAGCCGCCAGTGACAGCGATGATATTTTCCCCTTTAAAAAGCTTTTTCATGCAGACTGCACTTGCTTTGCCAAGCTCCGCTTTTACCATCGGGGACTCGTCACTGTTTCCAGGAACGATGATAACTTTTTTGATGCCAAGACGATGCTTCAGCTCAAGCTCCATGACATCGATTCCCTTCCACTCTCGCATGAAGCCTTCCAAATCCTCTAACAGATTTTTCCCTTCAAGGGTTAAACTCATGCCAATATTGTTCGAGTAAATAAGATTCTGCTCTTTGAGGAATTCTACTTCACTACGAAGGATTCTTTCAGTCAGGCCAAGACTGGCTGCCAAACTCCTTCTCCCCACCGGCTGCATAAATCCTATGTACCTGAGAATGGTATAGCGTTTTTGCAGGACTTGAAAGAAATCGGGCAATAATCTTTTTGTAATGTCGATGAATGACTGCATGTTTCATTCTCCTTTATTATATGCCGTTGGTCGCAAAATGTCCACCATAGACATATTATGTCCCACGACAACCAAAAAAAAATCACCCTGTCTACGGTTTTTATTGTAGCAGGAGTGAAAATGTATTTCAACTCATAAACTCTGGCTTTTTTCATGTAAACGGTTGCTTATGTCAAATTTGTTAATAAACCCATAAGCGACCTCTTCACCGTCGATATGCACGACCGGAATCATCAATCCGTAGCGTTCATGCAATTCATCATCTTTCTCGATATCAATCTCCTCGAGAGTGAAATCCCATTCTTCTTTGAGCTCGGTAATTGCCGCCTTCGCCTTATCGCATAGTGGACAGCCTGTTCTTGTATATAATGTGATCGTTGGTTGTGACATATAGTTAAAACCTTCTTTCAGTAAGTCAAGATGCGGTGCATAGACCTCTATATGCTACCGGGTGATTTAGTTTTTCCACTTCTCGGTCGCATAGATTCTCTATATGCTACCGGATGTTTTGGTTTTTTTCCTCTAAAGTCAATTATAAATAAAGCTAACCAAAAAGGTACGGCCCTAGTTAAACCGCTTTCGTTTAGATGACGCCGGAATCCCCAGCTGGTCACGGTATTTGGCAATGGTTCGTCTGGAGACAACTATTCCCTCCAATGCTTTCAATCTGTCAACAATTTCCTGATCGGATAGCGGCTTTGCTTTGTTTTCCTCGGCCACAAGTTTCCCTATAGCGTTTTTCACTTGGCTGGAGGAGGTGGATTCATCCTCGGATGTTGTTTGAATTGTGCTGGTGAAGAACGATTTCAATGGGAATGTCCCCACCGGTGTTTGGACATATTTTTCGCGGACAGCACGACTTACAGTTGACTCGTGAACATCCAACTCCACAGCAATTTCCTTCATCGTCATTGGCAGCAAGCCTTGAGGTCCTTTTTGGAAAAAGCCCGGCTGCTTCTCGACAATCATGGCCACCACTCGTGTTAACGTTTCTTTCCGCTGCTCAATGCTTTTCAAAATCCACTGATAATCTTGGACTTTCTCATGAAGAAACTTGCTTACTTGCTGATCCTGATTTTTGAACTTGTTATAGTATGGCTCATTAAAGCTGATTTTTGGTATCGGGTCATCAAACATTCTGACGGTTAATCCTTCCCCCGTCGGTTCGACAATCACATCCGGAATGATATAATGGGCGGTATCCTCCTTTAACATCGCCCCCGGTTTCGGATTCAATAACTGGATGCAATCAAAAACATCCTGGATTTCCTTCAAAGAAACTTGAAGCGCTTTTGCAATTTGCTTCCACTTTTTTTCGGCAAACGGAATGAAGTAGCCAGAGATAATTTTTCTAGCCAAATCGTTTTCCGGGAATCCATATTCCACTTGTATGAGCAGGCATTCCTGCAGGTCTCTGGCCCCAATCCCCGCCGGTTCAAGCGTTTGAATCACAACCAGACAGTCCTCTGCCAACTCCTCCGAAATGTTTAACTTTGCAGCGATCTCATTCAAATCCCCAGTAAAGTAACCGTTTTCATCAAGGTTCTGAATCAAACGGCGAATCACCTTCAACTGTTCCTCTGACAATTTTTTTATATTTAATTGTGAAATTAATTGCTCTTCTATTGAATAGGGCTTCTCAGCAATTTGGTCAATCCAATCCTTCTCGGCCTTTTGATATTTCCGGCGGTTCCGATCAATCAAAGGATTCATAGGCCTTACATTGACATATTCAATTTGCATTAGGGGATTTTCAAGTGCCTTATTTTCCAAAAAGTCGGTTAGCTCCTGCGTTGAATACTGCAATAATGCAATCGCCTGCGACAACTCTTGAGTCATCGTCATTTTTAGCGTTTGCTGCTGCCATAAACCTGGTTTAAAGTTCATTTCCTTCTCCCCCTTACTGTTATTTTACATGAAAGTAGGGGCTCCTGGGAATGTATATTAGTTTAGAGTGATGGTAGATTGGGGAAATAGGTTTGCTTTTTCTTTGGAGAAAAAGGCATGCACCATTATTGCCCGTTACATACCGGCATTCTCCACGGAAACTGCTTTGTAAAGCGACTCAATCATATCAGCTATGTAGACTACCGATTCGTCCTCTTTTAATCGTAAACATTCTGCTTTTGCCCAAAAACAAAAACCGTAAAAACATCAGCGAAGAGACAAAAATTCCTGGAATTAGAGGAATATGTAGAACTCAAATCGACCAACGTTCTTTTTCATTATTCCTATAGGGGAATTAGTAAAAATGCCTAATTACGCCGATATGCTTCGGACACTTTGCAAGCGTCAAAATTAATGCATGTTACCCACACATGTTTCGCCATACATGAAACCATCCTATGGGAATCAAATGTATCAGATATGAATTACATTGGAGCCCGCCTAGGGGATACAGATAAATTAATTTTGTTAAACACATATGGGCATATGTCTAAGCGCACAGAACAACTAAATAATGAGTTATGAATAGCTGGTTAGAGAAAATACAATAAAATAAAAATAAAGGTTTTTCGAAGTACTCGGACAAAAGTAGGACACTTTTTTTCCAGATACACTCAAAAAACCTTTATTTTTCAGCATTATTACGCCCTCGGCAGGAATCGAACCCACATTTTAAGAACCGGAATCTTACGTGCTATCCGTTGCACCACGAGGGCAAAATTATTTGCGACTTTTATATTATATGATAACTTCCTTTACATTACAAGAGGATTTTTCTAAGCAATTTTCCCTTAGTGGGCCCCCAAAGTCCCAACCAATTAGTTTTAAAAAGTATTCAAATTGGTTATGCTTTATGAAGGAAGTTGTCGAACAATTTTGGAAGGCATATTGTTTGACCTTTATTGACCATCATTGTATGATAACAATACATAAGTTTTTACATTTCCATTCAGAGGAGGAAGAAAAATGAATTTGATTCCTACAGTTATTGAACAAACAAACCGTGGCGAACGTGCTTACGACATTTATTCCCGTTTGTTAAAAGACCGGATTATTATGCTTGGCAGCGCAATTGATGATAATGTGGCAAACAGTATTGTTGCGCAATTATTGTTCTTGGAAGCAGAAAATCCTGAAAAAGACATTACCCTTTACATCAACAGCCCAGGCGGAAGCATTACAGCCGGAATGGCAATCTATGATACAATGCAATATATTCGCCCGAACGTCTCGACTGTTTGTATTGGGATGGCAGCATCCATGGGCGCATTCTTGCTTGCAGCTGGAGAAAAGGGCAAGCGATTTGCCTTGCCGAACGCAGAAGTCATGATTCACCAGCCGCTTGGCGGGGCACAGGGTCAAGCAACTGAAATTGAAATTGCTGCTAAGCGGATTCTTTTCCTACGTGAAAAATTAAACGGCATTTTAGCCGAGCGTACTGGCCAGCCAATTGAAGTGATCCAGCGTGACACAGATCGTGATAACTTCATGACTGCTGAACGCGCCAAGGAATATGGCTTAATCGATAATATCGTATCTCGCAATACACTTGAAAAGAAAGATAAATAATATTGCTAACAACCGGCTTGTAATGCCGGTTGTTTATTTGTAAGTGGGACTTACTTGCCAAGTTCCCAAGTTCTCTATCCTCTATCCGTTTAGATCTATTTCTTAGAATCAAGATTAAGAATGCTCCAACCAGTATGCCAGTGATTCCAAGTGGTCACCAATAATTCTTAGTACTGCCTTTGGATGTCCATTTTTCGAGAAATGCTGATCGGGACGAATTCGATTCGGCTTCATCACATCCACAAAATGAACATTAGTAACTTGATAGCCCTGCATAATTGCCTTTACATGTGCCAAATTGGGATTAATCAATGAATCCCATCCGATCCCATTAAGACAGCGTCTGCTTAATGCATGAGGCACCGCCACAATCGAACCAACTCCTAACTCCTTGCGACCGCAGGCAATATTCAGCATGTATTTGTATAAATTTACAATATATAAGGGAAAGTAATCAATATTTAAATTATTTAGCGCTACATCAATCCCATTCATAACTGCTTGGCAAAACGGACGAAGATCAGTTGCGGATATCGAAAAGTCAGCATCAATAAAAAGAAGAATATCTCCTTTTGCCTCTAAGGCACCGATGGACCGACCTACATCAATTCCCAACGGCTCGTGAAAAACGATAACCGTAGCACCTAATTGTCTAGCAATTTCCTCCGTTTTGTCATTGGAACCATTCACAACGACAATAATTTCCATAGGGTCAATTAGACTTGCTTGATGGATTACCATCCCAATCGACTTTTCTTCATTTTGGGCGGGAATAATGACTGAAAGCTGTTTGCCATCATATTGAGTGGAGTTTTTTACATTCCCTTTATAAATGATAGCATAGTCATGCAAATTGCCATTTTCTTTGATATTTTTAATTATATCTCTTCTTCTGCCGGCATCATGATATTGGCCTCTTACTCCATGTTTCTGAAACCAAATTTTAAATGCTTCCAAATAAGATTTAACCATTTCACGCTCAGAGTCTGTTATGGGAACATAATAGCGAGATTGTTGTGGGGGTAAAAACATCTCAGACTGTAAAAGAAGAGACATATGTCTACTAATCTTCCATTCTTGCTCAAGAATAAGCAAATTTGCAATGGCAAGATTCTCAAAACCATTGATGCCTACCGATTGAATAACCTGCCTTGATAGGGCATACGGCATTGACAAAAGCGAATCAATTAATAAATGTTGATATCCCAAACTGTCATTAAACACTTGCCTCCAAAGTGTTATGGTGTCAGGCCATTGTTTTATCCGGTTAGCAAGGAACACGGACGTCAAATTATTCATAACGACATCGGCCTCACCATTCATGATAGGTTGAATAAAAGATGTAATTTGTTCTTGCCCAATCACATGATCACCATTTAAGAATAATACGATATCACCCTTAGCTTCTTTCAATCCTAGAACATATTCATTATTACTAGCTAAATGATTTTTAATAATAATTTTGCAGCCTGTTGATTCCGCAAGTTTGACTTCTTCTTCGGTGGCAAGATCAGAAACTACCACTATTACTTCAGACGGAGATATTGACCAGGCATTTGAAATGACATTTGAATTTAAATTATCCATACCCATTATGATAATTGATAATTTATGCATCTTTATTGTTTTCTCCCATCTTTTTTTCTATCAAATGTTTTTTACTACTTAGAAGGAACAGCTCTGGAACTGTCCCTAAAAATGGATGTCAGCCCCCAATCAGTTCAATGCCATTGTTCATCAGTATTGATTAGAAACGAAATAGCCTCCAAATGGTCACCGATAATGCGTTGTTCTGCTGGTGTTTGTCCTTTTTGGGCCGCATCAACAAAATAGATAATGTCACTTCTGGATGCAAGCGCCCCTATAGCATGAGCTGTATCATAATCTAATTGTTGTTCTGTTTTTATAACTGTAGTCCCGAGTTTCTTTGCTATCTCTTCAGTGTCATCCTGTGAACCATTTACAATAACAATAACCTCATATGGTTCAATCTTTCGTGCTTCGCGAATGACCTTTTCAACTGTCTGCCCATTATTTTGAGCTGAAATAATGACTGACAGCTGTTTTCCATTATACAAAGAAGAAGTGATTCCCCACCCCCTTGTTTGTGGCATGATCTTATTCAATTCCCTTTGATAATCATCAAATCGTTCATCTTTCATTAATTTATTGATAATTTCTTCTCTGCTTCCGCCATCTATATAGCTGCCTAAATGCTGTTCAGGACGCATACGATTCGGCTTCATTACATCTACTGGATGTACACATGCTACTTTAAAGTGATTTACAATTGCTTTTACTTGAGCCAAGCTCGGACATACGAGTGTCTCAAACCCAACATGATTCAAACAAGTTCTGCTGATTGCATTCGGAACTGCCAATAAGGAGCCGATTCCTAAATTACTTTTACGACTGATTAGATTTAATCCATATTTAAAGGCACTGACATTATGAAGTGGGTATTGTATTGGCAGATAGCTATTTAAATCATTGAGTGCCATATCGACCCCATTTGCAACTGCTTCAACAAAAGGAAGTAAATCATCTGCAGGAATAGCAAAATCAGAATCGATAAACAAAATAATATCACCCCTTGATTCTAATGCTCCAATTGAGCGCCCCATATTATGACCCAGGCGTTCCCGGTACTCAATAATCGTTGCCCCTAGATTGGAAGCAATCTCAGCAGTTTTATCAGCCGATCCATTCACAACAACAATAATTTCTATAGGATCCAATTTTCTTGCCTCCAAAATAACTGCTTCGATTGTTAATTCCTCGTTTTGTGCAGGGATGATAATAGACAACTGCTTTCCATTGTAACGGGAAGATGTCCCCCCCCAGCCCTTCTTAATATAAGGAAAGGTTTTATTCTTTTTTAACTGGTCCAGAATATCGAGTCTTTTACCGCCTGTTTTCATTCCGCCCCGATGGCCCTTTATACTGAGCCATACTTTTAAGGCATCAAGAAAGTCATTAAATATATGTTGATTCAATTCATGGAAAGGACGAAGTTTATCAATTGGAATCCATTTAGAAACATCCCCTCTCTTGATTCTCCAGCTGCCTCCAAATACTTTCATCTGCATTAGAAGTGGATTTTCAATACCTTTCAATTCAGGGTTATCGACAAGTTCCTTTGTGAAAGCATAGGGAAATGAAAGCAGAGTATCGATATTCCAATCCCTTCGTCCTGATAATTCATTTAAATTTTGACACCATACCATATTAGGACTAAGATATGTTCCTTTTTCTAAAAAATAATCTAAATTGTTAACGACCATATCTGCTTCACCATTGAACAGCGGCTGAACAAATTCCTTTAATTCCTGTAAAGGAATAACGACATCACCATCTAAAAATAGCAAAACCTCTCCTAATGCAGTTTTTACACCAATCAGATGATACATCTTTTCTTGATCGTTCATATCCATCAAAGTTACTTTACATTTTAGGCCTTTTTGTAACTCCCCTGCTTCTTTGCTTTCCTTATTTACAACCACAACAATTTCAAGGGGGGAAAGCTCCTTGGCAGTATTGATCACTTTCTTCAAATCGTCTATATCACTCCAATAGGGAATAATTACGGACAATGTTTGATTCATTTCTTCACATCCCTTTCTAGAAAAATAAATGGGTATTGTATCTATAAGACCTACATTCTAGTTAATCCATTCTCTTTTTCTTGATCCGTCTGTAAAGCCACCTCTTGCATCAGTTTGTTTAATCAAATAGGATAATGCCTCTAGTTGATCCCCTAACACAACGTTATTGATGCTGTTATCCTTTGACTCCAGAGGCGGAAGGTGTTTTTGTTTTATAACATCAATCTTTATGCCCGATAGTTGCGCCTTTGTTTGGGCTAGAGCAGGATTCAACAAAGCTTCATACCCAATTGATTCAAATACTCGCTTATGAAGAGCATAGGGTACGGAATAAAGACTATTATTAAAGAGATCCTGTCTCGCCAATGCCATATTTAGAAAATATTGACCAATACTGACGGGATCAGTTGGATGGAACTTGTCTAACAACTCTTTTCGATCACATAAAGCTATTCCGCTGCCATTCTTTATTGATGCTAGGAAAGGAATGATATCTTTAGCCATAAGGGGCTGATCCATTTTAAGAAAAATACTGATATCAGTGGATGCTTGCAGGGCTCCTGCAAATCTTGCAACAATCGGGCTATAGCCAGCTTTAAATTCAATGATGGTCAATTCACGTGAATATCTATTATAAAAATCGGTTGTTAATTCACTTCCGACCAGGATAATATCCTGTATACCCGCCTTTTTCACTTCTGAAATAAGGAGATCCAGCTGCTTGGTTTCTTGGGATAATTCAATAATGGCACTATATGTTATATTCCGGTTATACTTTATTCCTGGACTTGATGTGATAAAATTCGGCTGCCCCCATTTTTCTTGACTAGTTTGAAAACCTGCACGTACTCCATAGTGAGTTGTTAGATAGGATATGGCACGCAAATGATCTCCAATAATCCGACTTGTTGTAACAGGAACGTTTGACTTAGGATCTATTCTGCTGTGAACATTGCGAAGCCTGTTAGTGTTTATGACATCTACATATAAAGGAGAACAAAATTTAAGTCCTGCCTTTACAGCGATAGCCTGTGCTAAAATGGGATCCGCAAGATTCCTCCAGCCAATTTTCTGGATTGCCTCTCGTGATAGCGTGTGTGGAATAGCTAGGAATGAGTTGAGAGATAGTTCATTCTCTCTGAGAAAATGATTAATGGCCAGTTTACAAACAGTTGTGTAATGGGGACATTGCTTAATATAGGCCAACAACGAAAGATCATTAAGCGCAACATCAAATCCTTTTTTTTCAATTGCCTGTATAAATGGCAATAGCTTTGAGGCCTCAATCTTTATATCACCATCTATAAATAACACGATATCACCAGAAGCATGTTTCGCACCAATTGCCCTGCCAAGATCATTCCCCAATGCTTCTTTATAATTTAAAACCTTACAAGCATAACTTTGTGCAATTTGCCCAGTACAATCAGTTGAACCATTTAGGACAACAATTACCTCAAATGGGTTTAGTTTTCTCACTTCTTGTAAAACTCCACCGATTGTTTTTTCCTCATCCTGCACTGGTATTACAACAGATAGTTTCATAGTAAGCACCTCCTTTTTTGGGCCGCCAAATCATTTTAGTCATCGGAATCAAGCGTTAATAAATATGTGTACAAGATAACCTATGCAAACAAGCTGAGATGGTTTAGAATATTAACCTATATCACCCTTCTATTTTTAAAAAAATGAGACACTCAATTGAGTGTCTCTATAGGACTGGTTTGGATAACATGTGTTATCCTGTTAGTAATTATTTTTATGCCCTGTCCTTAAGCTAACTTGATGATCTTTTTCCAGCTGTTCCATAGCATGGTTGTTAAAGCGAAAACTTGACCAGGTTAATCCGGAAGTAAATGCGCCGGTAGATCCCGTGGAACCTGTTGACCCTGTTGACCCTGTTCCCCCTGTTGAACCGGTTGCAAACATCATGGTATCACCACCTTCCTACAAACAACATTATATGGAAATAGCAGCACCATGATTGGACAACCAATCAAAATGTACGATTAATATGTTCTAATGAGAATTAATATCCAGTATCTTATCCCTGCTTAAGTCATTACTGATTTTTATAGCTCCGTATAAATACCTTTCCATGTTTACAATTACCCTTTCTATATTATATCTTTTCGCTGTTTCGTATCCTCCTTTTACCAGACGAATTCTCTTTTCCTCATCATCCAATAGCTCAGTGATTGTATTAGCCAGATCAACTGGATCTCCAATATTAACAAGCAAACTATTTATCTCGTGCTCTGCATATTCCATTACTCCCACATTTCGGGTAGAAACAACCGCACAACCACATGTCATAGCCTCTAATGGCGGCAAACCAAACGACTCATAGTGGGAACCGCAAATAAATATATCAGCGGACCTGTATAGCTCGCCTAGCTCATCAAGTGCTGGACGGATATAAATGTTCCCTTCAAACACTGAATCCGGGGGAATTTGTGTTACCCAAACTGGCTCTATTTTGTATCCTTTTTCCCGAACAATGTTAATGCTCTTGATAATGTCCGAGATTCCTTTAAAATGCCATTGTTCAGGTCCAACAAACATAATTTGCGGCGGATACGACCTTCCTAATTCGTCCCTCGAAAAAAACACCTTATCATTTAACGCATAGGGCAATATCCTTGGTTTTCGATGAAAGTGATTATCTATATGTTTAGCCAGACAACCAGAAACTGCGATAATCGGGATAGGTACTGACCAATATTGCCGTATTTCATCCTGCCTGGTCTGATCGTACGTTTCAAACTCAAAAATGTACGTGTCCCCCTGTTCGAAATGGATTACTGGCGCTTTTTCTGCCAGAAAGCAATCGACCATCTGTCTATAGTAGGTAGTTATGATAATATCTGTTTCAGGTATAGCATTGACGAAATATTCATCCTCAGGAACTTGAATATAAGATGCATCAATTTGCATCCAATCCGGCTTGGGATCCCGGCATACGATATTTACATGATGTCCGCATTTTATTAAATAATTGGCATATTCCAGAATCATCTTAACTCCCCCGCACAAATTTGCATGGTCCATGATGAATGTAAGATTTAATCTATCTTCGCCATTTGTTTGAAGGAAATGTTTATCAACCTTGTCAGCAACTAACTGCCATTTTTCCTCATTTTCAATAAGTTGATTTCTCCTGCGCACAGCTTCTAAATACTGTCTATTTTTCACAATACTTGGATGGTCAGGCAAATAGCGTGCAGCTTCCTCATTATGGTTAAACGCAAGTTCCCATTCTCCCAACTGAGAATAACAAGTATACAGCATCAAGTGTGGCAGCCATGTCCAGCAAGCATGGTTTACTCTGCCCCAATCAACAGGTTTTTCTAGGCTTATTGCAAGTTTATACCAGAATATCGCTTGAAAGGGGCTATTATTTTTTAGAAAAAAATAACCCAACCTGCAGCAAAAGTCAGCTCTAGGTGTGTCATATTCAAATGAACGAAGAACATACATGACTTCATTTTCCTTGTCACCTAATTGGTGATAACAATCTGATAAATTAGCACAGGCCGAAATATAATCTTCCACCCATCCCTTTTTTGTTGATAAAAACTGTTTATAATACTTGATCGCCTGTGGATACATTTGATGGTCAAATAATTCATTGGCGTAATAAAATAAATCCCGGGGAGAAAATTCTTGTTTTCTCTCCCGGAGCTTTTCATATATTCTAAGATTCCGGTCTGCATCATGACGGATACTAAAATGGGTGATGGAGATATCACTATTTATGATGTTTCCGCCTACTTCAAGATACTCATGAACAGCTCCAATCCATTTGAAATTATTTTCCCTTTTAACCAGACGATTTCTCCTTAAACTTGAAAGTACATTTCCATAGTCATCCAACTCAAGGTTATAATGCATCGAGACTGAATCTACTTGCTGGTCCAATTGACTTTTGAGGGTGAGAAACTTCTTTCTATCTTCCTCCAACAATACATCATCGGCATCTAGCCAAAAAATATATTCCTTTGTTGCTTGAGCAAATGAGAAATTACGAGCGGCTGCAAAATCATCAATCCACTCGAAATCATAAATCATATTCGTATACTTACTCGCAATTTCTTTCGTCTGATCCGATGACCCGGTGTCTACAATAATGATTTCATCAACCAGATCTTTAACAGAATCTAAACATCTGCCGATCGTATCTTCTTCATTTTTTACAATCATCGCTAGGCTTACTGTAATCAACTTCTTACATACCGTCCCTTCATATGAAATATATAAGCAGAAATCATTTATCCTTTTTTTTCTTTTTTGATCCTGTTCTGATATCTATTTCATAATTTTCTTCTGAAAGATTTCTAGTATTAATTTCATATTGTGAGTTGGTAGATCCATCCCCATATGAACCTGTTCCACCGTTTGCCAGATTAATGTTTATTACCACATCAACCTCCATATTTTGCTTACACTTACAACAATCCTGCTTACATTTTGAACATTTCTTATTTGTTGACATCCTAAAAATTACCCCTTCCTTATCATTATGTTTGTTATTATATGCCCTCAAGAAAAAGAGGATTGGACCATAAAGAACCCATTTCACCAATAAATGGGTTCTTTATTTATACACCTTGTCTGCTGTTTTCATATCCTGTTAAATATCTGGTACTGCTGAATGAAGGGACATTTTTTTTCGAAATTCCCCTTAAATTCAAAAAGATACAGTTCCAGAGGAAGAAAAAAATGTTCACACCTAAGGAAGAAAGGAAGAACAAAATGACAGGTAAACATGAAAAGGTGGTTGTAATCGGATTAGGCTATGTTGGGCTTCCTCTCGCAATCCATTTTGCCGAGTGCGGATTTTCTGTACTAGGGATCGATAAAGATGAGAGGAAAATTGCCAGCTTATTGACTGGAAACAGTTATATTCCCGATGTCCCCAGTCTCCTTTTGCAGGATACAATATCAAAAGGGCAATTTAGGGCATCTCTTCCTGAGAAATCACTCACCGAATTTCGTAATGCATCCTATTGTATTGTCACTGTACCAACACCTCTTGACGAAAATGATGAACCCGATTTGGATGCCATCAAGTCTGCTGCTGTCTTTATTCAAAAAAATTTACCGCAGGGATTAACGATTATATTTGAAAGTTCCTCTTATCCAGGAACACTAGAGGAAGTAATTTTGCCAATCCTAGAACAATCAGGAAAAAAAGTGGGACAAGATTTCTTCCTAGGCTACTCGCCTGAAAGAATTGATCCAAGTAATCGCAATTTTTCTCTCCAATCCATTCCAAAAGTTGTTAGCGGTCAAACAACGGAATGTAAAAATAGAGTGATCTCCTTATATCAACATTGTTTTGATAAAGTCGTGCCTGTAAGTTCACCGAGAATAGCTGAAATGTGCAAACTATTCGAGAATATCCAACGTTTCGTCAACATTTCTCTGGTAAATGAAGTTTTCCAATTATGCAGGGAGCTGAATATCGATTTTTACGAGGCACTACAAGCAGCTGCCACAAAACCATTCGGCTTCACTCCTTATTGGCCGGGTCCAGGAATTGGCGGGCACTGTATTCCTGTTGACCCCCTCTATTTCCAATGGAAGGTAAACCAGCACGGATTAAATAGCAGCTTGATTGAATCAGCCCAAAATGTAAATAAACAGATGCCGTTAAACATTGTGAAGCAGGTACAAGAAATGGCAACGGGAAAAGATAGCATAGTTCTGCTTATTGGTATGGCGTATAAAAAGGATGTAAACGACCTCCGCGAATCACCTTCACTAGATATTTTTAACCAATTAATCAATGAAGGATTTGATGTAAGATATCATGACCCATACTTCTCATCCATTTCAGTTCAGGGCATAACCCATCATTCTGTTGAACTAACTAAGGATGAAATTCAACAAACCGATGTGGTTGTGATCTTAACGGATCATAGTACGATTCACTGGGAATTAATCCAGGAATTTGGGAAGTCAATTATTGATACGAGAGGGATCCTCCGCTCGCTCAGAAAGAAGGATGGAATATGAGTCATCAAACAATTCGTTGCCTTATCACAGGGGGAGCCGGGTTTATCGGATCCCATTTAGCGGAAGAACTTTCAAGACGGGGATGTAAAGTTACAATAATTGATAATTTATACAACGGAAATCAACCCTATCATCAGAAATTATTCCAAAACATTGCATATTTAAAATTAAGTGTCTTAGATAAGGAAATGATTGATATTTTAGTAGCAAACCATGATGTTGTCTTTCATTTAGCTGCTATTTTAGGAGTTAAAAATACAATGGATAAAGCCCTAGAGTTAATGGAAACAAATATTGACGGAACAAGAAATATCTTACGGTCTGCCAATAAATATGGTAAGAGGGTTGTTTTTGCCTCTACATCGGAAGTATACGGAAAAGGATCTCCACCTTTTTCGGAAAAGGACGACAGACTGTATGGCTCCACCGATAGGCTTCGATGGAGCTATGCTGTAAGTAAAACATTAGAAGAAACACTTTGTCTTGGATATGGAATGCAAGGATTAGCTGTTTCTGTTGTTCGTTATTTCAATATTTATGGACCACGCGCAAAAGAAGGCCCGTATGCAGGAGTTATTCCCCGTTTTATCAGTGCCGCCTTAAAAGGTGAACCACTCCAAGTATATGGGGACGGAACCCAAACAAGATGTTTTACTTACGTGACTGATGCGGTTGAGGCAACAATCAGAGCAATGGACGAGAAATGTAATAATCAAATTATTAATATTGGCTCCCAAAATGAAATGAATATCTTAAATCTAGCCATTTTAATTAAGAATTTGACCAACTCCAGCTCTCCTATTATTCATGTTCCATTCGAAGATGTCTTCCCCATTGGCTTTGAAGAAATCCCTAATCGGTTCCCTGATATAGATAAAATGAAAATGCTATTAAACTTTGAACCAACTATTTCATTTACTGATGGCTTAACTGAAACCATTCAATGGTTTAAAGAAAATCTTGATTAGAAAGGATGTGGAAAAGTTTGTTAAGTTCCTTTCCAAATAAGGTCATTCCATACGATGAATTGAAGGACTTTGAAATCCCCTTCAACCAGCCATTTATCCTAACTGTTAATTGGGATGGTATAAAATTCGAATTCTTAATTAAGATGAAACAGGATGCTTCAGGTTTACTGATTTTAGGATCCGGTGCTGGCACGATTACAAATGAAGCTAGAGTATTCACCCCCTACTTTCAAAGACATTCTTGGATCGATGACTTTGATGATTCGGTGATTTATTACAATGATCCAACTCTATATTTTGATGAGAAACTTCCTTTAGGCTGGGGCCAAGGAACGATTGAAAGATTCTTCTTAAAAGATATTGCTGACATTCTCGGACAACTAATCGAAAAAACACAAATCCCTAAAAAGAATGTTATATTTTACGGGTCATCGGGCGGGGGATTTATGTCCTTCTATTTAGCTGGGTATGTAAAAGGGACCATCGCACTTGTAAACAGTCCGCAAACCTCACTGCTAAAATGGCTTAAAGTACCAGTAAAGCAGGTTTTTGAATATTCCTACCCTAATATGTCTGAAGAGGAAATTGTCAGTTTATTCCCAGAACGGATAAACGTCATTGACTTTTTCAAAAAAATAAAGTATGTTCCAAAAATATATTATTTACAAAATGCTTATTGTGAGTTGGATATGCTTCATCACGTTATACCCTTTATTGAAGGACTTCAAAAAGTCGGCCATGATTGTACAGTAAGTAAGGTGATATTTGATTTTTATTATATTGTCCGGCCAGGTCCGGCAATACTGCCTTCTATTGGAGGTCATGGAGCATTAGGAAAAAAGGAAACAATCGAATATGTAAAGAAAATAAAGAGTATTTTTTAAAGAATAGCTTATCAAAAGGAAAAGCTCGGGCTTCCTTGTCCAGGCTCCCGAGCTGATGTATACTTCCTTAGAGAAAGGTCATTCTATCCAACTAAGGTTATTCATTCTTTAACTAAACTATACTTTCTAGATTAAAAAAGTGCTTTCCAAAAACAGCCGAACCCCTCCATTAATGTTCTTTTTCTATAAACTGCGCAAGCTCAGTAATTGCCCTCTCTTCGTCATCGCCATCCGCGATAATGTTGATAACCACACCAGAGCCAACCGCCAGGCTCATTAAGCCCATGATGCTTTTGGCGTTGACCTTTTTGCCGTCCTTTTCCAGAAAAATATCGGCGGAGAAGCGATTTGCTTCCTGCACGAATAGTGCCGCTGGGCGGGCTTGCAGGCCTGTTTTTAATTTGACTTCCACTTGTTTCTCCAACATGACCAAAATTCCTCCTCTAATGTTTCTTTCTTCTATATTTATTTTTCTAAAATAACATAATCACATTTCCAAAAAAAATTATGTCTTTGGTACTTCTCCGGCCCGCAGCTTTTCGGCAATTTCATCAATTTTCCGCAGCCGGTGGTTAATACCTGATTTGCTGATAGTACCACCTGATACCATTTCTCCCAACTCTTTCAGTGTTACCTCGGTGTAATTCATGCGAAGTTCGGCGATTTCCCGTAACTTTTCAGGCAGAATCTGCAGACCGACTGTTCGGTCAATGAAACGGATATTCTCGACCTGCCGCAGTGAAGCCCCAATGGTTTTATTCAGATTGGCGGTTTCACAGTTTACCAGACGGTTGACCGAGTTACGCATATCGCGGACGATTCGCACATCCTCGAAACGGAGCAGTGAGTTGTGGGCCCCGACAATATTTAAAAACTCGGTTATTTTCTCTGCCTCTTTTAAGTAGGTAATATAGCCTTTTTTCCGCTCCAGCGTTTTGCTGTTGAGCCCAAATGTATTCATTAATTCACATAAAGAATCATTATGCTCCTTATAAAGTGAAGCAATTTCCAAATGATAGGAAGATGTTTCCGGGTTATTGACCGACCCTCCGGCTAGAAATGCACCGCGCAGGTAAGAACGCTTACAACACTTCTTTTTAATAAGATCCGGTGAAATATCATGGATAATGGTGAAACCTTCCCCGATAATTTTCGTGTCCTCGAGAATTTCTCTTGCCCTCTCCGCTAGCCGGACAATATAAACATTGTTCTTTTTCAAGCGCATTTTTTTCCGGACGAGCAATTCGACCTGCACCTGATAATTCCTCTTCAATAGGGTATAAATTCTTCTGGCAATCGCTGCATTTTCGGTTTGAATATCGACAACCATTTTTCGATTAGAAAAGGAAAGGGAACCATTCATGCGGATCATTGCCGACAGTTCGGCAATGCTGCAGCAAGGTTTCACTTCTAGGTTCGTTAATTCCTTTTTCGTTTCCGAAGCGAAAGACATTCCCTCACCTCCAACTGAAACACAAACACTTTTTCACAAAAATAATACAATCACATTATTTACGCTTCATAACGCTTTTTGGTTTCAGAAATTAATAAATTATATAAAATTTTTGCGACTTTTTTTGGATCATGCCGGAGCGCACCATTTTCAAGGTTGGCAATATCAGCGTGAACGACCTCAAGTCCAAGGTCGGAAAGCTGCGGCAAATCATAGGCAACCGGATTGGCCAGTTCCTCTTTATATCGAAGCTGAACATCAGGCGGAACTTCTTCATTATTCACTAGTATCGTGTTAATAAACGCACAGCTCATATGGTCATAAAGGGCCCTCACATGGTCGCTGGCCGTATAGCCATGTGTTTCACCGGCCTGAGTCATCAAGTTGCATATATACACCTTTTTGGCATGTGATCGGCACACCTCATCTCCAAGTCTTGGAACAAGAAGATTGGGCAAAATGCTGGTGTATAGGCTGCCTGGGCCTAGTATAATCAAGTCCGCCTGGCGAATCGCTTGTATCGTTTCAGGCAGCGGCCGGATATTTTTTGGTGTCATAAAGACTTTTTTAATTTTCTTCCCGGAATAGGGAATTTTCGATTCTCCGGAAACAATCGCACCGTCCTCCATTTCTGCATGGAGCACAACACTCTGATTTGCGGCAGGCAGGACTCTCCCACGAACATTTAAAACCTTGCTCATTTCCTGGATGGCATGAACAAAATTACCGGTAATCGAGGTCATCGCCGCCAAAATCAGATTACCGAGCGAATGGCCAGAAAGCTCATTTGATGTTTTAAACCGGTGCTGGAACATTTCCTCTACAAGCGGTTCAACATCCGATAATGCTGCTAGCACATTGCGGACATCGCCAGGAGGAGGGATGTGGAGGTCCTCGCGGATTCTGCCTGAACTGCCGCCATCATCGGCTACGGTTACAATCGCGGTGATATCTACTGGATACTGCTTTAAACCCCGCAGCAGCACCGGCAGCCCCGTCCCCCCGCCAATGACAACGATTCTAGGCTGTCCATTATAACTCATGTTGTCTGTTCCTTTCTCCTCTCAATGTCACGGTGTGAAACGACGGTTTTATAATCATTTTGGAAGTATCGTCCGATGTATTCGGCTAGGGCAACAGAACGATGCTGCCCGCCGGTACATCCGATAGCAATAACCAGCTGCGCTTTGCCCTCCCGTTTATAGTGCGGCATCATGAAGCTGAGCAAGTCTGTTACTTTTTCCAAAAACTTATTTGTTTCGTTCCATTTTAAAACATAGCTGGAGACCTCTTCATCCAACCCTGTTTTCGGACGCATGTGCTCGATATAATGTGGATTTGGCAGGAATCGCACGTCAAAAACCAAATCTGCATCGATTGGGATTCCATGTTTAAAGCCAAATGACATGACATTGACGGTAAAGATTGATTGTTTATTCGCAGTAAACTCCGATACTATCTTCTCACGTAATTCCCGTGGTTTCATCTGGGAAGTGTTGTAAATTACTTGTGCTCTGCCTTTTAATTCCTCTAGAAGCTCCCGCTCCAGCTTAATTCCCTCAAGCGGAGACGCGGACTTAGCCAGTGGATGAGAACGTCTTGTTTCCTTGTAGCGGCGCACAAGTGTCGCATCATCCGCATCGAGGAACAATATTTGCGGCGTGACCCAGGAGGTTTCCGCCAGATTGTCATCCAATGCTTTAAAGAGATGATCAAAAAACTCCCTGCCTCGAAGGTCCATGACTAGGGCAACTTTATTCATTTTATTCCCTGATTCCTTCATAAGTTCGAGGAACTTTGGTAATAAAGTAGGAGGCAAATTATCGACACAGAAGAATCCTAAATCTTCAAAGCTTTGAATTGCCACTGTTTTTCCTGCGCCGGACATTCCGGTAATAATGACCATCTGGATATCACTTGTCGAACCGGTACTCATTTCTATTCCCCCTATTCATTCATTAACCTGGATCTAATCGATAACTGATGAGCTGAAAGTCCTTGGTGTATGTAAAAGTACCGTAAATCATTCCTTTTCCATGAATCATATAATCAAGAATATGAAGGTCGCCAGCAGCCATTGGCAGACCTTTGATTTGGTCAACCGGATGCCATTCGAGCTTCCCCTCGTCGGATTCCTCAAGGTCGATACCGTCCGAATCCTTTGCCACAAACGTGAACATCATCCACTCTGAAAGGAGCTGGTCCCCTTCCTTCATAATGATTGTAAAAATTCCTTTTAACTGTGGGTTCTTTAAGTATACGCCTGTTTCTTCCCGGTATTCCCTGATACAGGAATCGCGTACCGATTCACCCGGCTCCATTTTCCCGCCTGGCGCGACCCACCAGCCACGCCGCGGTTTCTGCAGCAACAATACCTTATTATCTCTAATCAACACACAATTGGTGACCCGCTGCACAACAATTCACCCTCTTTATAAATAAGCAGTACTAACGCCAAATATCCTGCAATAACAAACTAATTCATTCATACCATTATACTATAATTTCGAACACCGCCACAACGAATACAAATTTGATAATTCTGTTAATTATTTGTTAACAGTGGTTATGTTGGTATTGGTGTCATGCACCATTCGATGGTTTGCCACTGTGGTAAGGTACGTATTGGTGTCAGGAACCTTTATATGACTATACACGATGCTAAAGGTAATTTCACGATTTCCTAGTGTAGAACACACAAAAAAAAGGCACAGGCTGCTGGGCCTGTGCGGGAAAAGGTATATATTTTTAAAGGGGGTCAATTTATATAATCATACAATATCTTTGTTTCACTACTGTTACAGTTGGGTGAAAAACGGGTTACTTTTTTCACTTTTTTCTTTACAAAATTTACATTCCAACGTTTCTGTAGATTATTGTTTTAGTTTTAGTTCTTCCTTTAGTTCTTCTACGTAGTGTTGCACGCTGCGTGCAGCAATACTCCCGTCGCCTGTTGCTGTTACAATCTGGCGAAGCGATTTTTCGCGGATATCACCAGCTGCAAAAATCCCCTTAACCTTAGTTTCCATCTCTTCATTTGTTTCAATATAGCCATTTTCATTGGTGATGCCAAGGCTCTCGAACGGTTTCGATAACGGTACCATTCCGATGTAAATGAACACACCATCAGCAGGCAGTGTTTGTTCCGAATCGTCGACTGTTGACACCAATGTGACGCTGCCCACTTTGCCATCTTTGTCATTGATGGACTTAATTGTGTGGTTCCAGATGAAATCCACTTTTTCATTGGCAAAGGCACGGTCCTGAAGAATTTTTTGAGCACGAAGCTGGTCGCGGCGATGCACAATGGTTACTTTTGATGCAAAACGAGTTAAGTAAACGCCCTCTTCGACAGCAGAGTCTCCACCGCCAATTACATAAAGCTCTTTCCCTTTGAAGAACGCCCCATCACAAACGGCACAATAGGATACCCCGCGGCCGCCAAGCTCTTTCTCGCCCGGTACGCCGACCTTCTTGTACTCGGCACCAGTTGTAATAATCACGGAATAAGCTTTATATTGTTTCGACCCGGCATTAACCACCTTGTAATCCCCATGGTCAACAATTTCCTTAATGTCACCGTAAGCATATTCAGCACCGAACTTTTTCGCATGCTCAAACATTTTCGTCGACAAATCCGGGCCCAAGATACTTTCAAACCCTGGATAGTTTTCAACGTCTTCAGTATTAGCCATTTGTCCGCCAGGCATGCCGCGCTCAATCATGAGTGTGGATAGGTTGGCACGTGATGTATATACAGCAGCTGTCATTCCTGCAGGACCAGCCCCGGCAATAATGACATCATAAATTTTTTCTTCTGTCATGGTATATTTCACTCCCTATTCTAAAAGCGGAAGCGCCTTGACCAGCCCCGACAAGCATAAGACGAGCCGGCGAGAAGGCTGTTTTTTAGCCTTCTTGACGGATTGGCGCATGACCTCGAGGGGCTAGGCGCTGCAGCTAGTTATATAAAAAAACGATTAAGTCTAGTATTCCCGACTTAATCGTATTAAACATTCATAATTTAGTCCAAAAATCTGCTCAGATTAGGCGGCTGTGGGCATTAGACATTAGTCTAGCAGCTGATTTACCTGTTTCACATATTTCCCAATCGTTGCGGAGGAAACCCCGTAGCGGTTGGCCAACTCTTGTTGAGACACTTTTTCACTGCGCAGACGGTGCCAAACATATTCAACCGCTGCTGCCCAGGCGCGTTTGTTTTTTAGGAGAATATTGTTCTTGGCTGCCTCAACAAACACCGAGAACCACATCAAATACAAGCCAGCCTCCACGGCGCCAATCGGCTGATAATTTTCATAGAAAATCTCAGCAACCTCTTGAGCATCAGCAGTCCGGGACGGTTTCCCCGACCTGATCAGCGAAATATATTCCTTTTCCAGCTTGGTTAACTTCTGATTTTGGAACAGACGCTTTGACGTCATAATCTCGTCTTTTCTGCTCGAAACCGATGTCAGGAATAAGGCAAATAGCCTCTCCTCCACATAGTCACTTTCGAGCTTTTGAAAAATCGACCTTGCAAGATCCTCAAAACCGTCGCCTGGCTTATCCACGTTCCACGGCTCATGCCCTTCCTTATCTGGATTAAGTTCAAGTACCTTTTTCCAAATTGACTGGGAAAAGGTTTCTCTCCCCGTGAAATACGCTGCGTATGAAAGCCAGTAATAGAACGGCCCATCGCCATCAAACCCGGCTTTATATAATTTTTTCAGCCATAAGTAAGCATGGTCATATTCGCCGACCAACGCGAACGAAGTTCCCAGTTTGAACTGGTGCTCACTTAGAAGCGGCTGCACTTTTTTCAGTTTTTCACGCATCTCGGCAACAAACTTGTAACGCCCTTGATAATGGGCAAATACCAGTTGGTTGCAGAGTGCATGCAGATTTCCAGGATTCAGCCTCAGTACATCATCCAAAATAGCTTCTGCCTTTTCCGCTTTGCCAAGGTAAAAATAGGCGAGCGCCAAGTTATTGTACGCGGACCAGTATTCCGGATATTCCTGGACAACTTCTTTCAGCAGCTCAATCGCTTTTTGGAAGTAGCCGGATTCAAGCAGCTCACGGGCCTGTTCCTGCTTCACGATCAAATCATCTTGATGATAAAATTCTTCCTCCAAATCATCATATTCAAGTGCCAGAATCTCGAGCAATTCCTCGGCATCTTCGGAGAAATCACCATCTGGATCATGTTCCAAATACAGTTTCACATGATGATAAGCATCTTTAAAAAATCCCAAATGGGCATAATTATTTGCTAAAAAATAGTGGCATTCTACCATTTCGTGATCAAGATCTTCAAGGATGAGATGCAAGAGTCGGTTGGAATGTTCAAACTCGCCAAGTTCCGTTGACACTATCGCCAACTGGCAGGCAATCATCGGTTCACCCGGCTCAAGCTGTAACGCCCGTCCCAGATATTTTTTTGCTTTTAAAAAATCACGTCGATGGTATGCCTTTATTCCTTTCTTGAAATAATATTCCCCCGTCGGGACAAATGTGACAATATTCCCTTTTTGCATTCTTGCTTTAGCGTCCTTCACCATGAAGTCCTCCATCTTCCTTTGATAACTTATGTAGTATAACATAATTTGAGCCCGTACGAGAAGGGATTGACTTTAGTGGGTGGGTAGGAATTTTTTGGAGAGGGGTTTGGGGTGATGCGTTAATGGAGTGTGACCAGAAATTTTTATATTTGACCAGAATAATTGAAAAAGTGACCAGAATCATCATGATTTTGACCAGAAAAATCCTAAAAGCGGCCAGAATCTTCGCAAAAACGACCAGAAAATGAAATTGGTGGTGGTACAACAAAAATATATCTACAAAAATTTGCAGGATATCTACAAATTTTCACTACATATCTACAATTTTGAGCGGATATCTACAAAATTTAGCAACATATCTGCAATTCTGAGCGGATATCTACAAATTTAGCAATATATCTGCAATTCGGAGCGAACCTCTACAATGCTACATAAAAACCGGCCCCAAAATCAGGACCGGCCTTTGTGTCTTTCTTCTAAAGTTAGCAATACTTCTTTGAATGGAAGACCTTGTTCAACCAACAGAACTTGAAGGTGGTACAGCAAATCTGCGGCTTCCCACTTTAATTCTTCGTGGTCGCGATTTTTTGCAGCAATGATGACCTCGGCAGCCTCCTCACCGACTTTTTTCAAAATCTTATCGACACCTTTTTCAAAAAGATAAGTCGTATAGGCGCCTTCCGGCCGTTCCACCTCGCGCTGCAAGATTACTTTTTCAAGAGATTGCAGGATTTGATAATCTGCCAGACTTGATTTCCGCTCGGAAACAGCCTCACCGGAAAAGCAACTAACCGCTCCTGTATGGCAGGCTGGGCCTTTAGGCTGCACTTGGACAAGCAGCGCATCCTGGTCACAATCGTATTTGATACCCACGACTGTTTGGGTGTTTCCACTCGTCGCTCCTTTATGCCACAACTCCTGGCGTGAGCGGCTGAAAAACCAGGTTTCACCACTTTCCAGCGTCTTTGCCAGCGATTCTTTGTTCATGTAGGCTAGTGTTAAGACTTCCAATGTCTCGGCGTCCTGAATGATCGCTGGGATAAGACCCTTTTCATCAAAGCGTATTTCTTCTATATTCATTGTCCATACTCCCTTTCAGCGAACCAATATTCCTTTTTCGTGCAAATAAATTTTGACTTCATGAACGGATGTTTCTTTATAATGAAAAATTGAGGCAGCCAACGCGGCATCGGCTTTTCCTTCAGTAAAGGCTTCGGCAAAGTGTCCGGCATTTCCTGCCCCACCAGAGGCGATCACAGGAATCGTCACGGCTTCACTAACCGCTTTTGTCAGACTGAGGTCAAAGCCATTTTTCTCGCCGTCGCTGTCCATGCTAGTTAGTAAAATTTCACCGGCGCCAAGTTCCATCGCCTCCCGCGCCCAGTCAATGACCTTTTTATCAACCGGTGTTCGCCCGCCATGGGTGTAAACGCGCCACGTGCCTAGCTCGGCATCAAACTTGGCATCGATGGCCACGACAATGCACTGGGAGCCAAAGTAGTTTGCCCCTTCTTTAATAAGTTCCGGGTTATTGACTGCAGCCGTGTTTAGCGACACTTTATCCGCACCGGCACGAAGGATTTTTTTCATGTCATCAAGCGAATTGATGCCGCCGCCAACCGTGAACGGAATCGCCAGCTCTGAGGCAACCGCTTTGACAACTTCAACCATCGTTTTCCTGCCCTCAACCGATGCTGAAATATCAAGGAATACGAGTTCGTCTGCCCCCTGCTCATCGTAAAACCGTGCCAATTCCACTGGGTCACCGGCATCACGAAGCTGGACAAATTGTATCCCCTTGACTACCCGCCCGTCTTTAACGTCAAGACAGGGGATGATTCGTTTTGTTAATGTCAAAAAAATCCCCTCCCTTAAACCAGTAATGCTTCTTTTAAAGTAAATCGCTTTTCATAAAGTGCCTTGCCGACAATCGCCCCGCCGATACCTTTGGCGTCTGTGAGTGCCTTTAAATCATCCAGGCTGCTCACTCCGCCTGAAGCGATGACATTTTTCCCGGTGATTGCTGCAAGCTCACTGACAGCGGCAATGTTTGGTCCGGAAAGCATGCCGTCTGTGGCAATATCAGTAAAAATGAACGTTTCTGCCCCAGTGTCCGCAAAACGTTTACCAAGTTCAACCGCTTTGACACTTGATGTATCGAGCCAACCGTGGGTAGCGACATAGCCATTTTTCGCGTCGATTCCGACTGCAATCTTTGCGCCGTATTTTTTGATCATGTCGATGGCGAATTCCGGGTTTGACACCGCAATGCTGCCAATAATCACACGGTCTACATCATTTTCAAGATAATGGGCGATATCCTGCTCGGTGCGAATCCCGCCGCCGATTTGAACTTTTACATTATGTAGCTGTTGCGCGGCTTGAATTACGTACATGTCGTTAACCCGTCTTCCGTCCTTGGCGCCATCAAGGTCAACCATATGAATCCACTGTGAACCGTCTGCCGCGAAGCTTTGAGCCATATCAAAAGGAGAATCGCCATAGATGGTTTCCTTGTCATAATCGCCTTGGAGAAGGCGGACGCATTTTCCGCCCCGCATATCAATGGCTGGATAGATTATGAAGCTCATCGAACCGCCTTCCTTTCCGCTGTCATTTTTAAAAAGTTATTGAGTAAAGCCATCCCCAGTTTACCGCTTTTTTCAGGATGAAATTGCATCCCGAAAATATTACCCCGGCCAACAACAGCGGCTACCTGCGCGTTATAATCCGTTTTTGCCAGCAGCACTTCTGAAGACTCGGCATCGACGAAATAGGAATGGACAAAATAGACATAATCCTCTTCAAGATTCTCCAGAAGCGGCGAGCTTTGGACGAATTGCAGGCGATTCCAGCCCATATGTGGCACCTTGTAGGAATTGCCGTCTTTCGTTTGCCCTGGGAATCTGCGGACACTCCCTGGCAGAAGGGCTAGACCCTCGGTTAGGCCGTTCTCCTCACTATTTTCAAACAACAGCTGCATGCCCAGACAAATGCCTAGAAGTGGCCTGCCACTGGCCGCAAACTCTTTAATCGTGTCTTTTGGCAGCAGCTCCATGGCATCGCGGAAGGCGCCAACTCCCGGCACGATTAACGCATCTGCCGCGAGCAGCTCCTGGCTATCAGCGGAAATAAAATAATCTGCACCAAGCCGTTCCAGTGCTTTACTCACACTAAACAAATTCCCCATGCCGTAATCAACAATACCGATCATTGTTAACATCCTTTCTTTACTGTCACAACCCGAGGTTTAAAGCATTCCCTTCGTTGATGGGACGCCTTTAATTCGTGGATCAATGGTGGTAGCTTCGTCGAGCGCCCTCGCTAGTGCTTTGAATACTGCTTCAATCATGTGGTGCGTATTTTTTCCGTAATGGACGATGACATGAAGGTTCATTCGAGCCTCTAGCGCCAGCTTCCAAAGGAATTCATGGACGAGTTCGGTATCGAAGGTTCCAACTTTTTGCCCCGGGAATTCGGCACGCATTTCAAGGTGTGGTCGATTGCTGAGGTCAACAACAACTTGGGCGAGTGACTCATCCATCGGCACAAACGCATTCCCGTAACGCTTAATTCCCCGTTTGTCGCCGAGCGCCTCACGAAGTGCCTGCCCGAGACAAATGCCGATATCCTCTGTCGTATGGTGGTCATCAACTTCAATGTCACCCTTGGCATCAACAGTTAAATTAAATTGCCCATGCTTTGTAAATAAATCAAGCATATGGGTTAAGAATGGCACACCCGTTTCAAGGTTAGAGCGCCCCTCCCCATCCACATCAAGTACTAGTTTAATATTTGTTTCATTGGTTTTCCGATCAACACTTGCAATTCGTTCCATTAGAGTCACCTCTTTTTTAAATATTGGCTTTCATTATTGATTTTCGTGTAGGTATGAGAATTCATAGGCGGAGAATTTCCGTCTAATTTATAAAGAGGAGCTTTAGAAGCAGATATAAGCGGAGAAATTCCGTTTAACTGCTCTAAATTAGACAAAATCCTAAGATTTGCATAATATAAGCGGAAAAACTTCCTCTATTTTTAAGGAAATAAGAGTATTTCCCAATTTAAACGGAATTTTTCCGTTTATTGTATATTTCTTTTATTTCTCAGTTAAATCAACATTCAGCTATGACAGAGCATAAAAATTAAGACTGTTTTTATAATATTTCTGGGATGAAATTCAATATTTCCGCGAAACTGAAAAATGTTACTTCCGGTCGTTTTCAAGTCGGATTTCAACTGCCCGGGCGTGGGCTTCCAACCCTTCTTTCCGGGCGAATTCTGCAATTTTCGTACCGTTTTCCTTCAAAGCCTTCTCACTGTATATAATCACGCTTGATTTTTTTTGAAAATCATCCACATTCAGCGGGCTGGAGAAACGGGCCGTTCCGTTAGTGGGCAGCACGTGGTTCGGACCAGCAAAATAGTCACCGACAGGCTCGGAACTGTAGCGGCCGATAAAAATCGCTCCGGCATGACGGATTTTTCCAAGCAATTCGATGGCATTTGCCGTTATAATCTCAAGGTGCTCTGGCGCCAGCTGATTCACCGTTTCCACTGCTTCCTCAATGTCCGATACCAGATAAATCGCCCCGTAATCAGCGATCGAGCGAGCGGCAATTTCCCGACGCGGAAGCAATGCCAATTGGCGTTCCACCTCTGCCGCCACAGCTTCAGCCAACGCAGAAGATGGTGTCACCAACACACTGCAGGCCCGTGGGTCATGCTCAGCCTGCGACAACAGGTCAGCTGCTACTTCATCGGCATGTGCGGTGTCGTCTGCCAAAATTGCGATCTCGCTCGGGCCGGCAATCATGTCAATATCAACATCACCGAACACCTCGCGTTTGGCAAGGGCGACATAGATATTTCCGGGACCGGTAATTTTATCGACAGAACCAATTGATTCCGTTCCGTAGGCTAACGCCGCAATGGCCTGGGCGCCGCCAACTTTGTAAATTTCCTCGACGCCTGCTTCCTTGGCGGCAACCAGCACAGCAGCCGGAAGTTCTCCATCGGTGCCGGGAGGAGAGACCATGACAATTCGCTCCACTCCAGCCACCTTTGCAGGGATCACGTTCATCAACACGGATGACGGATAGGCCGCTGTGCCCCCGGGTACGTATACCCCTACCGAATCAAGCGGGGTAATTTTTTGACCTAGAATCGTGCCGTTCTCTTCCGTTGTCATCCATGATGGGCGGAGCTGCTTTTCATGATAGGTGCGGATATTCTGAGCAGCCTCTCGAACGATCGCTATAAATTGTTCATCCATTTGCTCATAGGCCTCGGCGATTTCTTTTTCGGTAATCGAAAAAGAAGAAAGTGAAACGCCGTCGAATTTCTCTGTAAACTCCCGTAGTGCAGCGTCACCTCGCCCCCGCACATCGGCGATAATACTTTTCACAGCAGCCTGCTGCTCAGAGGTGCCGGCTTCAATCGAGCGTTTTATCGAAATCTGTTCATTTACTTTTACTATTTTCATTTCAAATTTCCTCCGTAGAGACTACTTCATGCAGCCTGGCAACCAGGTCGTCAATCGGGGCATCCTTCATTCGATAGCTGACAGGATTGACAATCAAACGGGACGTGACGTCAACGATTCTTTCGTATTCGACTAGCCCATTTTCCATTAACGTCCGTCCGGTGGAGACGATGTCAACAATCCGGTCAGACAGGCCGATTAATGGCGCCAACTCAATTGAACCATTCAGCTTGATGATTTCGACCTGCTCCCCTTGCTCGCGAAAATAAGCTTCCGCGACATTCGGATATTTGGTCGCCACTCTTGGTGCGACGTCGTTCATTTTCGTATCCGGCATGCCAGCAACAGCCAAATAGCAGGCGCTGATTTTTAAATCAAGCAGCTCATAAACATCGCGTTCCTCTTCTAGCAGCACATCTTTGCCGGCAATTCCGACATCAGCGACGCCGTGCTCAACATAGGTGGCCACATCCATCGGTTTGGCAAGAATAAATCGCAGCCCTTCTTGGGGAACATCGATAATCAATTTCCGTGAGTCATCAAATTCCGCAGGCAGCTTGTAGCCCGCTTTCCGCAGCAGCTCAGCCGCTTCTTCAAAAATCCGGCCCTTTGGCATCGCTATCGTTAATACGTTATTCATTGGCCAGCACCCCCGATTAAAAAGGTTGTCTCGGCAAACTTTTTCGTGAAGGCATCGGGATTTTTCACGCCAGTAATATCCTGCAGAACTGCCTGCTTGCCTTCCTCATGCAGTTTTTCCGCAAGCTGAAAAGCTTCTCTGCGCCGTTCCTGGCTGTAAAAAATACAGTGTGGTGATGGTTCTGTTGTCCTGCCGCCAAGTGCCTCAAGCAGCATATCTGTCCGGACCGCGAACCCAGTTGCTGTGGCACTTTTTCCAAACTTCTCAAGCAAGCTGTAGCGGCCGCCGTTGCCAATTGGAAAACCAACATTTCCTGCATAAACCTCGAAGAGAATTCCAGTGTAGTAACTCATATGGCTGACGATGGAAAAATCAAATTTCACATACTCCTCAACACCATAATCCTTGATAACCTGCCAAAGTTCCTGGACCTCTAAAATTGCCTGCTTGCCTTTGTCGTTTTCGATAATTTCGAGGGCCTGGCCAATCACCTCTTCGCCGCCCCTTAGCTGCAGGAGCTTTAGCAGCCTTTGCTTATCGATGGATGAAAGGTTGAGAGATTGAACGTTCTCGCGGTAACCAACGTAATTTTTTTCATATAAAAACTTCCTTAGTGCTGTCGCCCGTCCGTTCGTCCCGAGTATTTGCATAAATAATTCCTGGGCGAACCCGACATGACCTACCGACACTTGAAATTGCTTCAGTCCTGCTTTCTTTAATGAAGAAATCAATAGGGCAATGACTTCACCGTCACATGAAATCGTCGCGTCGTTTATGTATTCGACACCGATTTGCTCAAACTCTGCCGGCCGCCCCCCCTCGCGCTGCTGAGCTCGGTAGACGTTAGCCGAGTAAGCCAGTCTGACGGGCAGGTCTTCGTTTAATAATTTGGAGGCAGCAACCCGGGCGATCGGGGTTGTCATTTCTGGCCGTAATACGAGCGTGTGCCCTTCTTTATCAAGCAATTTAAAAAGCTGGGCATCGCCAATGGCTGAAGCGGCGCCAACTGTTTCATAGTATTCAAGAGTCGGGGTTTCGATAAATTGGTAGCCCCAAAGCTTCATCGTCTCCGCTATGGATGAGCGGACACGATGCTTCTTTTCGAGCAGTTCCGGGAGTGTATCCCGCATTCCCAAAGGCTTTTCAAACATAAATAAGCGGCTCATTGTGCTCATTCCTTTTCGTTTCGCTTTAGTCTGCTAATATGTTAGAGAATTAAAGTTAATTATTAGTAGTTTACCGCTTGAGGGAGGTTTCGTCAATGAAAAAAGTTTGCGGGATGGGGGGCTGAATTGATTATTCGCCAGAAAATAGCCTCTATTTCGCCGGAGTTCTATTACATTTCGGTAAACTTGTTAAATATTTCGCCGAACTAATCCAGTATTTCGCGAAAAGCAGGCTACATTTCGCCAAACTAATCCGGTATTTCGCGAAAAGCAGGCTGCATTTCGCCGAATTCTGATAAGATTTCGCCAAATCTGGTTTGACACCCCCGTAGCTTATCCAGATTCCCCCTATTTAATAGCGTCTTTGCAAAACTACCCTCCCGAATCTTGTCCAAACAACAAAAACCCGGTCACATCCAGGGACCGGGTTATAACTACGTATTCTTTTTTCCATAAATCGGGTCATCGGCCCAGCGTTCGGCAAGCTGTTCCTTTGTATACACCATCACCATCGGGTTGCCGCCGACAAAGCTGCCGGCTGGGACATCCTTATGTACCAATGTTCCAGCGGATACAATCGCACCGTCCCCAATTGTCACACCTGGCATAATCGTTGAGTTGGCGCCGATCATGACATCATTGCCAATCACGACGTCGCCAAGGCGATATTCCTTAATCAGGTATTCGTGCGCAAGAATGGTCGTGTTGAACCCAATGACACTGTTAGAGCCGACGCTGATTTTTTCCGGAAACATAATATCGGGTATGACCATCAAAGCGAAAGCCGTCTGCTCACCGACTTTCATCCGGAGAAACGTGCGGTACAGCCAATTTTTTACACCCAGAAACGGCGTATAACGGGCAATCTGAATGACCACAAAGTTTTTGGCAACCTTCCAAAACGACACGGTTTTGTATATTTGCCACAGCGAATTTGCCCCTTGTACAGGGTAGCGGGTCGTGTTCCTCATTTAATTCACACCTCGAGAATGGTTACTAAATCAGTCATATTCTCTAAGATGTAATCAGGTTCATATTTAGCAATGTAATCCCGGCCTTTGATTGACCAGGCGACACCAGCTGTTAGTGTACCAGCATTTTTTCCGGACAGTATATCGTGAAAATTGTCGCCGACCATGATGGCCTCACTAGGCGTCGAATCTAACAATTCCAAAGCTTTAAAAATTGGTTCCGGGTCAGGTTTTACTTTTTCCACATGATCTAGCGCAATCACAACTTCAAAAAACTTATCCAGTCCTGTTAACCGGAGTCCTTTCATCGCGACATCGTGCTTTTTAGTCGTCACAATCGCAAGCTTATAACCTTTTTCATATAAAGTTTGTATTGTTTCAAAAACACCTTCAAATTCCTTCACCAGGAAGTCATGGTTGGCAATATTAAAGGTGCGGTATTCCTGCACCAATTCCTCCACGCGGTCAGAGTCAACCGTACTAAACGCTTCAACCAGTGTCGGCCCCATGAACGGCAAGACGTCCTCCCGGTGATACTTGCCAGGATAATATTTTTCAAGTGTATGAAGGTACGAAGTAATAATCAGTTCATTCGTATCAATTAACGTTCCATCCAAATCAAACAATAACGTCGTAATCTTGTTATTCATAGGTTGCTTCCTTTCGTCTTAACAGTCCGGTACGCTTCCAAATCGTGCCGACAATCAGCGTCAGTACAATCGCCACGCCAAGCCGAATCAAGAATAATGGCCAAACCGGGATGCCGAGCGGTACAAAAATGAGTGTATCCTCGACGACCGCATGGCAAGCTACTAGAAAAATAAACGCCAATGTGACGTCCTTTTTGCTGACCCCGTCCTCTTGGACCGCTTGGATCATGACACCTGCCCCATAAGCAAGACCAAACAATAATCCTGCTGCCATTGTGGTTGAGGTGTTTTCCTGCATCCCCAGCGACCGGGTAACCGGAGCCATTGTCTTCGAAAACTTATTCAGCCACTCTATATCCTTCAAAAATTGAATCACAACCATCAGCGGAATGACAATCATCGCCAGCTGCAGGATGCCGAGGCCTGCTTTTTCAAGCCCTTGTAAAAAAATCTGTGCAAACCCTGATGCCTGTTCCATATTGTTTTCAATCAAGCCATACTTGGCCTGCTCACCGCCGCCGTGCCAAACAAGATTAATTACCGCTGCAGAAACGAAAGCAAGGCCCAGCCGCGTTGTCAACACGACCCAGAGCTTAACGCCCGCTTTCATGGCCACCCCGGATTCAATAAATAAATTATGTGAAAATGACAGCATTACGGCCAAGATGAAAACTTCTTTTACTGAAAAATCAAGTGTTAGTATCGCGCCAATTGCGGCATAAAGATTGAGAAAATTCCCGAGCACGAGCGGAATCGCCGCATCCCCTGACAAGCCGATCAGCTTCATCAGCGGGGATACGATTTTAATTACCCACGGCAGGACCGGCGTATATTGCAGTACCGCAACAATGAGTGTAACCGGAAAAATGATTTTCCCTAATGTCCATGTTGTTTTTAAGCCAACCAATAGTCCCTTTTTCACAGAGCTAACCAGCATTCCCCAAACGCTCCCCTTGTATATGTCTAATTTTCCTGTGCCTGATAACGAAGCTCCGCAAGCCGCGTTTTTCGGCGGTAAATCCAGATGGCGGCAGCAACAATAATTAACGCAATTGAAATCATTTGTGCCATTCGCAAGCTGCCGAGCATCAGGCTGTCTGTCCGCATCCCCTCCACGAAAAAGCGTCCGATTGAGTACCAAATCACGTAGGTTAAGAACATTTCTCCGCGGCGCAGGTTCACACGGCGCAGCAGAAGCAGCATTATAAACCCTGCCAAATTCCAAATCGATTCATATAAAAAGGTTGGGTGATAATAGGTTCCATTGATATACATCTGGTTAATGATGAATTCCGGCAGATGCAGGTTTTCTAAAAACGCCCGGGTCACCTCACCGCCGTGGGCCTCCTGGTTCATAAAATTGCCCCAGCGGCCAATCGCCTGGCCGAGAATAATGCTCGGGGCGGCAATATCGGCAAGTTTCCAAAATGAAATCCCGCGTTTTTTCGCAAACACGTACGCTGTCACAACAGAGCCAATCAACGCCCCGTGAATCGCAATCCCGCCGTTCCAAATCGCCGGAATCGCCGAAAGGTTATGTTTATAATAATCCCATTCAAAAATAACGTAATAAATGCGGGCGGAAATGATCGCAATCGGAATCGCCCACAGCATTAGGTCAGCAAACGTGTCCTTCGGCAGGCCGCGGCGGTTGCCTTCGCGGATTGCCAGGTACAGCGCAAGGGCCAGTCCAGAACCAATAATGACCCCATACCAGTGCACTTGAATCGGCCCGAGTGAAAAGGCGATCGGGTCAAGCGGCTGAATACTTTCTTTCATTCTCTATCTCCTCTTCCTTTTGAAACATATTTTTTAAATATCCTCATGGTCCGCGTCTTCGATCACATCGGAAAGCCGTTCGGTAAATTGTTGGGCCGCATTGACACCCATCCGCTTGAGGCGGTAATTCATCGCAGCCACCTCAATAATAACGGCGAGATTTCGTCCAGGGCGAACCGGGACAGTGAGTTTGGTCACCTCGGTATCAATAATCTTCATTTTTTCTTCGTCCAAACCAAGACGGTCGTATTGCTTTTTGGAATCCCAGATTTCTAAATTGATGACCAAGGTAATTCGTTTGTTGCTGCGGACAGCGCCGGCGCCAAACAGTGTCATGACATTGATGATGCCCAGCCCGCGAATTTCTAGTAGATGTTCAATTAATTCCGGAGAGGTGCCGACCAATGTATCCTGGTCTTCCTGGCGGATTTCGACGCAGTCATCAGCGACCAGCCTATGGCCGCGCTTGACCAATTCGAGTGCGGTTTCACTTTTACCTACGCCGCTTTTTCCGGTGATGAGCACACCAATACCGTAAATATCGACAAGAACGCCGTGCACGGCCGTGGTTGGAGCCAGTTTACTTTCCAAATAGTTGGTCAAGCGGCTGGAAAAACGAGTGGTCTTTATCTTTGTTCTGAGAACGGGCACGGATTCGCGCTCGGAAGCCTCGATCAGTTCCTTAGGAACCTCCAGATCCCGTGTGATAATAATCGCCGGGGTAATGTCGGTGCACAGCCGCTCCATCCGGGAAGCCTTTTCACGCTGGGATAGCTCTTCGAAAAACGACAATTCTGTCATCCCAAGCAGTTGAACCCGATCCGCAGGATAGTATTCGAAATAACCGGCAATTTCGAGGGCCGGCCGGGAAATATCACTCATCGTAATCGGGCGGTTAATCCCTTCCTCACCGCTAATCAATTCCAAATCAAATTTTTCAAGAATATCCTTGGTACGAACTTTTAACAAGGAAACTTCCTCCTTTAATTGAAAAACTGCAGCCATTTTTCTATGTAAAAACCAATTTCCTCTTATTTTAACATTTTTTTATTAATAACCATACTTTCGTTCATTAAAAAACAAAAGTGCGGCTGCAATTAAGCAGTCACGCACCTTTGTTACTTTCTCTCTCTTCTATTTGATGATCGGGTTGGGTCCATAAACGTTTTTTGTATAATAATGTTGCCGAAAGACATCAACACCGCAAAGAGCAACGCCATGCCAAAGCCGGAGATTTCAAAGGCATCTCCCATTAGATAGTCCGTCAACTCCAGGGTGATGGCGTTGATGACGAACAGAAACAGCCCCATCGTCAGCACCGTAACCGGCAGGGTGAACAAGATCAGCAGCGGGCGCACCAATACATTTAAGATGGATAATAGTATGCTCGCCTGCAGTGCAGCCCAAAAGCCTGTCAGGTAAAAGCTTTCGTGAAAATATCCGGCAAATGCCATAAACAAAACCGCGTTAATCAAACATCCAAGTAACCATCTCATGCTTCCGAACCCCTACTTTTTATCGTCAAATGATTTTTGAACCGTAATGGAACCCGATTTGGAATCGGCGTATATTTTTACCATTTTATCAGGATGATTGACAGATTGGAAGCGGAGCGATTTTTGAATCATTTCGCTCTTTTCCTCAAGAACCTGAACACCGACGAGATTCAGGTTGAAGCCGCCCAAGTTGGTCTTTAGCTCACCATCGACAGGCGTCCCCTCAGGAACATACACTTCAATTGGGCCTGTCGTGGTTTTGGCATGAACCCATTCGCTGCGGTCTCCTTTTAACAGCACACTGACATTGCCGTTAAAAGACTGAGTATCGACCTTTTTGAAATCGCCCTCCACCTTAATCGCACCATTGATGGTCTCTGCCTCAAGCTCATCGAACTGGCTGTGTTTCAGCTTAATCTTGCCGTTCGCCGTTTCAACTTCAGCTTTAGTGCCGGAAAGATGTTCCAATTTTATTTTTCCATTGGCGGTTTTCACGCGCAGGTCACTGACATTCAATTGGCCGCCAGTAACTGAACCGTTAAAAATACGAACCCGAACTTTATCATATTGTACTTTCGGCACATACATCACAGCCTCCAGTTTCATCCACTTTTGCTGTGTCAGGAAGCGGAGCTTGCCACCTTCAAGCGCAAACGTAACATCCCGCAAAAAATTCTGCCGGGCTTGATCCTGATTTTCGACCCGATAGACCTTGGCCTTGCATTCCACGCGGACATCAGGATGATCCCAAGCCACAATGTTGAGCGAGCCATTGGCCAAGTCAATATCCATATTAGTTAACTCCGCATCAGCATGGTGAAAAATGTGGGAAATATCGACTGATTGACCGAAATTCAGGTCAAGGTCTATTTCTTTAATTTTTTTCAATGCTGAATCAACAAATTCAAAAATCTTTTCCTTTGTGGACTGATACTTGTCAAAGACAGGGTCTTCCTTTTTCGCTTCCTCGAAATGAACGTTGGTGGACAACTCATTGACGATGTCTGCCTGTTTTTGCTCCATCGTCTTCTGATCCCTTTGCAGTTCATCGAGCAGGGATAGCGCTTCGTCCACCGATAGTTTTCCCTCTTCGACCATGGTTAAAATCCGCTTGCGTTCCTCTTTCATATTTTCCACCCTCAAAAAATGTATTTTGTCCTACTATAAACCTATTCCGAAGCTAGTACTTTTACGCCTTTAATAATGTTCCATATGACTACAATAATGGAGACCAGGACCGCTAGAATGACAGTAATAATCGTGAAAACAGGGACTTCAGCTTCCATGCTGGCGAATTCATATAGGATTGCAAAAATTAAAAACGGTATCGTAATAAGTGGAATCAAATGCGACAACAGTGCGCTTTTAGCGTGTCTCTTCGTAATATCATCCCCAGACGCAATCAGCACAACCAACGGAAAAATAAACCCCGCGAAAAAAATACTAAAATAGCACAAACTGGATAGAACTTTTCTTGTTTCCATTTCCAATCACCTCTTATCCAATATATACGAAATGGGCATGGTGTAAGTTTCGCTTTTTAGAACAGATGGTTCACAAAATTACAAATCCGCCCGGAAGGTCCGATATTTATTTTCAAAGTATTTCTGGAGCCCGTCGGCGAACATGTTAAAGGCATAAATCGTTACCGCAATCGCGCCGATGACAGAAAACGGAATCCACTGGTAGGTGAAAATATCAGCAGTAATAGTTTGGAACATTGTCGGCCAAGCCAAGGATGTGTTAATAACCTCGTAGGCACCGCTCTCGACTGTGACAAATTTATGAGTGACAAAAATTTTCACGACGCCAAGCTGGGCTATTAGAAACAGCACCCGCCCCATATCATTGATTATTAGGATAATCACTGTCGGGAGGACAACCGGAAAATAGTAATCTTTAAACATCTTAAACGGAGTTCCACCCGCGGCGATTCCCGCCTCAATATAAGGGCGTCTCTCCGTTTCTTTCATGTGCTGCATGATGACCTCGGCCACCCGTCCTGTTTCAAGAACAGCAAGGATGAGGATCACCCAAAAGCCCCGATTTACAGAAAAAAAACACAAACGGCAGGGCGACAAAGAAAGACACGAAAAAGATCGGCGGCATAAAGGAAAAAAGCTGCTGCCAGATTTGCAGGCATTTTTCTATGAATCTTGAATAAAACCCGCCTATTGCTAACGGAATC
Organism: Neobacillus sp. B24; assembly: GCF_055381825.1. Taxonomy (NCBI): domain Bacteria; kingdom Bacillati; phylum Bacillota; class Bacilli; order Caryophanales; family Bacillaceae; genus Neobacillus; species Neobacillus sp. B24. The sequence goes on from NZ_AP035777.1 coordinate 4,724,717, forward strand.
GCCAAGATATAGCGAATTAGGACAACTAAAAGGACAATGGTTAAAGTCTCTTTTGCCCCTAAAAGAATTTGATCCAGCACTCCCACGCCATCATGGTCACTGCCAAGCGGGAATTCTTTTCTTGGAGGATATGGAGGTAAAGAGAAACTGCCATCAGCGTTCTTTATGCTTACCGTTCTTTCCAATTCCGGATTCACAAACGGAAGATGGGGCGCTGCGAAAACAAGAATCACTAATAAGAGTAGGAACGTCGAACTGAACCAAAGCTTCCAATTTTTCTTCATATTCAACCTTTCCTCTCTAGTGGTGATACCGCGCCTTTTGCTATTTCGCTGACTACTTTTGCTAGTAAAATCACCGCGGTAAAGAGGATGACATAGCCTGCGGCCGGATAAATGTTAATTCCCATCTGCATTCCAATCCTAAGGAAGTCAGGCGATTGGACTGTTTCAAAGAAAGCCTGGGCGGCGCCATGGTAATTCGTCAAAAACTCCACGATAAATAGATTCGAGAGTGTATATAGCGTGATGGTATTTGTATGGCTCAAGATCTTGACGAAACAATTTTTCAATACATGACGGTACAGTATTTTTAATGAAGAAGTACCTTTCGATAGTGCGGTTCGTATGTAATCCATTCCTTGCTCGTCGCGGATGCTGAAATAAGTGATGTTAGCGATATAAAAAATGGGATAGATAGTGAGAAAGATAATATCCAAAATGACGACACTTAACTGATCACTTCCGTACACGATAATATGAGGCAGCCAACCGGCATGATAGCCTTCCATTAGTAAAAGTTGGATGGAGATTATTAAAAATAAATCGGGTATCGACAGGAAAAACCTTGTCGTACTGACCCCAAACAGTTTGCCCCACCGGTTACGGATTCGGTAATCAAAGAGGCCTTTGGCAATCCCGAGGAAAAAGCCGAGAATGAGGGCTGGAATCGTGATCAGCATGCTCTTTTTGAATGTGCGCCAGATATTATCTGATAGCGAATAGCCGTTATGAAAGGTACCTAGCCCTTTATTTTCCTTTATGTATTGAAAAAAATCTTTAAATTGCTGAACGTGGACACCCAGGGAATAGGTCTGGGATGCGCTTTCGAATTGTCCGCCCGCTCCGGTTTGATAGGCTGCCGTACGCGGCATGAATAATAGACTTAGAAAAATGAATACGGTTATCAACCATAAAAGGATTTGGCGGAGAATCGATCGTAGTATCATAAATTCATCTCCTTTTTTTGGAATTTCTATTACTATTCTACTAATATTTCAAAATTGTTTCAATTTCAAGACGGAATTGCAGGTGGGTTTGTTACACTTCACTGGGAATTTAGTTGGAGTCGAGGTATTTTTCGCGGAAATAGGAGTGGATTTCGCCAATTTGAGGCGGAGTTTCGCGGAAATAGGAGTAGATTTCGCCGAATTGGTTCAGGTTTTCGCGGAAAACAAGCAACTTTTCGCCAAACTGAAATTTTTGCATGGCAGATTAGATACCGTCTTATGAATTGGGCTAGTTGTTTTCGCCGAACCTTGTTAGGTATTCGCCGATTTCATGGTGTTATTCGCTGAATTCGATCGGTTATTCGCCGAGCTGAAGCTATTATTCGCCGAATATGATTCGTTATTCGCCAAACCCATTTTTCGAGACAAAAAAAGAACTGTCAGCCCACAAACTGGGCCAACAGTTCTAAATCAATTATGCTTTTATTGTGCTTTTATCCTCAACTTGCTGCTGCATTCGTAAGCGGTCGCGCTCGAGAATTGGCTTCAGGTATTTTCCTGTATAGGACTCCGGTACTTTAGCGACCTTTTCCGGCGTGCCAGTTGCGACGATGGTACCGCCCTTGTCGCCGCCCTCTGGTCCAAGGTCGATTAAATAATCGGCTGCCTTAATGACGTCAAGATTGTGCTCGATGACTAAAACAGTATCGCCATTTTCAACCAGACGCTGCAGGACCACAAGCAAGCGGGAAATGTCATCTACATGTAGACCAGTTGTCGGCTCATCCAAAATGTAGATCGTCTTTCCGTTGGAACGCTTGTGCAGCTCGGAAGCCAGTTTTACCCGCTGTGCTTCTCCACCTGACAAAGTTGTAGCAGGCTGGCCAAGCTTGACATACCCCAAACCGACGTCATAAATGGTTTGCAGCTTGCGGCTGATTTTCGGATGGTTTTCGAAAAACTTAACCGCATCTTCGACAGTCATATCAAGGATATCGGCGATATTTTTTCCTTTATACTTTACTTCAAGCGTTTCCCGGTTATAGCGTTTACCGTGGCACACTTCACAAGGGACATAAACATCAGGCAAAAAGTGCATCTCAATTTTAATAATCCCATCACCTTTGCAAGCTTCACAACGGCCGCCCTTGACGTTAAAGCTAAAGCGTCCTTTTTTGTAGCCGCGGACCTTCGCTTCATTTGTGGCCGAAAACACATCTCGGACATCATCAAACACCCCGGTATAAGTAGCCGGGTTGGAGCGGGGTGTCCTTCCAATTGGCGACTGGTCGATGTCTATTACTTTTTCCAAGTAATCGATACCTTTGATGCTTTTATGCTGCCCCGGCTTTGTTTTCGCACGATTTAGCTTCTGCGCCAGCGCCTTATGCAGGATTTCGTTAATCAAGGTACTTTTGCCAGAGCCGGATACGCCGGTCACGGCAATGAACATGCCAAGTGGAATCTTAACGTTGACATTTCTTAAATTGTTCTCGGCTGCCCCTTTGATTTCAACGTAACGGCCATCCGGCTTGCGGCGCTCCAATGGCAGTGGAATGAACTTTTTCCCGGATAGGTACTGCCCTGTCAGTGAGTTCGGGTCGGCCATCACCTCAGCAGGTGTTCCGGCAGAAACCACTTCGCCTCCATGAACACCAGCACCTGGACCGATATCAATTAAATAGTCGGCAGCAATCATGGTGTCTTCATCGTGCTCAACAACAATCAAGGTGTTGCCAATGTCACGCATGTTTTGCAGCGTGCCAATCAGGCGGTCGTTATCACGTTGGTGAAGTCCGATTGAAGGTTCGTCCAGGATATAGAGAACCCCGGTTAACCGTGAGCCAATCTGGGTTGCCAAACGAATCCGCTGGGCCTCGCCGCCGGAAAGCGTGCCTGCCGTACGGCTCAACGTCAAGTAATCTAGTCCGACATTAACGAGGAAACCGAGTCGTTCATTAATTTCTCGTAGAATCAATCTGGCAATCTGCTCTTCTTTTTCAGTAAGCTGCAGACCCGAGAAAAATTCTTGAGCCTCTTCAATTGAAAGGTCTGTCACATGGGCGATATGACTCCCATTGATTAATACCGCCAATGTTTCCTTTTTTAAACGGAACCCTTTACAGGTCGGGCAAGCCTGCTGGCCCATATATTTTTCCATTTGCTCACGAATATAATCAGAGCTTGTTTCTTTATAGCGGCGTTCAACATTGCGTACGACGCCCTCAAATTCGACATAGCCTTCGCGGACTTGACCCCAATCGTTTTCATATTTAAAGTAGATTTTCTCACTTCCGGAGCCATAAAGAATTTTTTCCATTAGATGTTCCGGGATGTCCTTCACCGGGATATCCATATCCACACCATAATGACTGCAGACCGCCTCCAGCAGCTGAGGGTAATACTGCGAGCTTGTCGGCTCCCAAGGGGCAATCGCATGCTGTTTCAGAGTTAAATCCTTGTTAGGAATCACAAGGTCGACATCGACTTCCAGCTTTGAGCCAAGGCCATCGCATTCGGGGCAAGCGCCAAACGGACTGTTGAACGAAAACATCCGCGGCTCTAGCTCACCGATGGAGAAGCCGCAAATTGGACAGGAATGATTTTCGCTGAACAGCAACACTTCTTCACCGATCACATCGACGATCACTTTTCCTTCGCCAAGACCAAGGGCAGTTTCCAAGGAATCGGCTACCCGTGGGGCAATTCCGTCCTTAACGACAATTCGGTCGACAACTACTTCAATCGAATGCTTTTTATTTTTATCAAGCTCGATATCATCCCCGAGGTCCAACATTTCTCCGTCAACGCGGACGCGGACAAACCCCTGCTTTTTAATGTCTTCAAATACCTTGATGTGTTGTCCTTTTCGGCCGGTAATAACGGGCGCGAGAATCTGCATTTTGGTTCGCTCTGGATACTCGAGAATCCGGTCAACCATCTGCTCAATTGTCTGGGAAGAGATTTCAATGTTGTGATTTGGACAGGTTGGATGGCCGACACGCGCAAATAATAATCTCAGGTAATCATAGATTTCGGTTACCGTTCCGACGGTGGAACGCGGGTTCCGGCTTGTGGTTTTTTGATCAATTGAAATGGCTGGGGAGAGTCCTTCGATGGAATCTACATCCGGCTTATCCATTTGGCCGAGGAATTGGCGCGCATAGGCCGACAGTGATTCGACGTAACGGCGCTGACCTTCAGCATAAATCGTATCGAACGCGAGTGAGGACTTTCCTGAACCGGAAAGTCCTGTTAAGACAACAAGCTTATCTCTAGGTATGGTTACATCAATATTTTTCAAATTGTGGGCTCTGGCGCCTTTCACAATCAATTTTTCCATCGCCATTTGTTCATTTTCCTTCCACTATTAAAAAATTTCAGGAACAAATCGAGGCTGCCTTCGCCTCTTCCTGTTATCATTCTGCTTTTAATTCCAAAATCAAATCGCGAAGCTCGGCGGCACGCTCGAAGTCAAGCGCTTTGGCGGCAGCCTTCATTTCTTTTTCCATATCGGCAATCAGCTTGTCTTTTTCCTTCTTCGTCATTTTTCCGAACGATGATGCTGGTTTGTAATCTTCTGCCTCCTCAGCAGCATGAGTGGCGCGAATGACATCGCGGATATCCTTCTGGATGGTTTGCGGAGTAATCCCGTGCTTCTCATTATACTCTTCTTGGATGGAGCGGCGCCGCATTGTCTCACTGATGGCCAGCTCCATAGAATTTGTCATCCGGTCTGCGTACATGATGACCTTTCCGTTGGCATTCCGGGCAGCCCGGCCGATGGTCTGGATCAGTGACCGTTCCGAACGGAGGAAGCCCTCTTTGTCGGCGTCAAGAATCGTCACCAGCGAAACCTCTGGAATATCAAGACCTTCCCGAAGCAGGTTGATCCCGACAAGCACATCATATTTTCCAAGACGCAGCTCGCGGATAATTTCAATCCGCTCTAGCGTTTTGACCTCAGAATGTAGGTATTGAACTTTGATGCCGATTTCCTTGAGATAATCGGTAAGGTCCTCAGACATCTTTTTCGTTAAGGTTGTAACTAGAACACGCTCATTCCGTTTAACGCGGTCCTGAATTTCGCCGATCAGGTCATCAATTTGGCCTTCAATCGGACGCACTTCAATCGTAGGATCAAGCAATCCAGTCGGCCGGATGATTTGCTGCACCATCTCCGGTGTATGTTCAAGCTCGAATGGTCCCGGTGTCGCTGAGACAAACACAATGTTGTGAATATGCTTCTCAAATTCATCGAACGTGAGCGGGCGGTTATCGAGTGCTGATGGGAGACGGAAGCCATGTTCGACGAGCACTTCCTTGCGCGCCTTGTCGCCGTTAAACATACCTCTGATTTGCGGCAGCGTCACGTGCGACTCGTCAATGACAATCAGGAAGTCTTCAGGGAAATAGTCGAGCAGCGTATACGGTGTGGAACCGGCCGGCCTTAATGTTAAATGCCGTGAATAGTTTTCAATTCCGGAGCAGAAGCCCATTTCCCGCATCATTTCCAAGTCATAGCGGGTGCGCTGCTCCAAGCGCTGTGCCTCGAGTAATTTATTGTTTTCTCGGAGAATGGCCAGGCGTTCCTCCAGTTCTTTTTCAATATTTTCAATCGCCACAAGCAACTTCTCTTCACGGGTAACGAAGTGGGATGCTGGGAATACGGCGACATGTTCGCGCTCGCTGATGATCTCACCAGTGAGGGCATCTACTTCGCGGATTCGGTCAATTTCATCGCCGAAAAATTCTACCCGCAAGCAGTGCTCATCACGGGAAACTGGGAAAATCTCAACAACATCGCCACGAACGCGGAAGGTTCCCCGTTTAAAATCGATATCGTTTCGTTCATATTGGATATCGACAAGGCGGCGGAGCAGCTGGTTACGTTCAATTTCCATGCCGGTGCGGAGGGACACAACCATCTCGGAGTACTCCTCTGGCGAACCGAGGCCATAGATGCAGGAAACGCTGGCGATGATAATAACATCCTTGCGCTCAAACAGTGATGAGGTAGCAGAGTGCCGCAGTTTATCAATTTCATCGTTGATGCTTGCGTCCTTTTCGATAAAAGTATCGGTCGACGGGACATAGGCTTCCGGCTGATAGTAATCATAGTAACTGACGAAATACTCAACGGCGTTATTCGGGAAAAACTCCTTGAACTCGCTGTAGAGCTGGCCGGCCAACGTTTTGTTGTGGGCAATAACTAGTGTTGGTTTGTTTACTTCTTTAATCACGTTGGAAATCGTAAAAGTCTTCCCCGTACCCGTTGCACCAAGCAACGTCTGGTAACGCTTGTTGCTGTTGATGCCCTGTACTAATTGTTTAATCGCCTCCGGCTGGTCCCCTTGCGGCGAGTACTTTGAGACTAATTCAAATTGGTCATTCATGGTTGATCCCTCCCGTTCACTAAAATTCATAGTATCATTCTACCACAATCCCCCAAAAACAAACCAACAATATGCGAACTAATATTCGATTTTTTTATATATTCGTGAAGAAAACACGAGAAAGCCAGACCCGTTTTGATGGGACTGGCCAATCGCATAATTACAGTGTTAATGCCGCAAATGGTGTCAGGCACCATTCGTGGACATTTGTCCGTCTAGAGCGGACATAGTTCATTATTGGCGTAGTGGAGAGGAGTTTTTCTTCTCTTTTCTGCTCCAATAACGCTTATTGGCGTAGTCGAGGGCACTTTTTCTCCTCTTTACTGCTCCAATAACGCTTATTGGCGTAGGCGAGGGTACTTTTTCTTCACTTTACTGCTCCAATAACGCTAATTGGCGTAGTAAAGGGTACTTTTTCTCCTCTTTACTGCTCCAATAACGCTTATTGGCGCAGTGAGGGGCGATTTTCCACCTCTTCACTGCGCCAATGATACTTTATTAGCGTTTCGTCACGCTCTTTTTTCGAGAATATCTTTAATACAACAGGTACTGCTCACGAACGTCCATGAATTTTTCGAGATCTGGCTCCCATTGTTTTTTCATATCTTCAATGGATCTGCCTGCTTCGATTCCGTCACGGATCCAGCCGTTTCCGACTAACAGGTCGAAGTGGGATACGCCAGATGAGTTACGGGCACGGAATTTGAAGTCGTTCGGATACATGTCATGAATGGTTTTCACGATGTGTAATCCTGTTTCGAACGGCTTAAACGCATTGCGGTTAGTGACATGAATCTGAATTCCGTGGTTTAACTTGCTGACGTTCTTAGATGTTGTCGGGATAAACGAAGCGGAACGGAATGTTACCCCTGGCAGGTTCAAAGAATTAAGTTCTGCAGCCAGGTCATCTCCATCAATGAAAGGTGCTCCGATTAATTCAAACGGTCTTGTCGTTCCGCGTCCTTCCGATACGTTATCAGCACCTTCAATTAACGCAGCGCCCGTATAAACAGTTGCAGTATCCAAAGTAGGCATGTTAGGTGACGGCATAACAAATTGTAATGCGGTGTCATCGTAATACATGCTTCGATTCCAGCCTTCCATTTTGACAACAGTTAAATCAGCGCCAATGCCAAATTCCTTATTAAATAACTGGGCTAACTCACCTACTGTCATCCCGTGACGGACTGGAATCGCATATTTACCCACAAACGAAGAATATTTACTTTCCAAAATCGGGCCTTCTACTTTTGCACCGCTAATTGGGTTCGGACGGTCGAGTACGATGAACGGGATATTTTGCTCCTTCGCTGCTTCCATCGCTAATGCCATAGTGTAAATGTATGTGTAAAAACGGGCACCAACATCCTGAATATCAAATACCAATACATCGACATTTTCTAACATTTCCGGTGAAGGCTTTTGCGTTTTTCCATAAAGGCTGTAAACAGGCAGGCCAGTTTTTTCATCAATGTAGGATTCTACATAGGCCCCTGCTGGTGCGCTTCCGCGGACGCCATGCTCTGGGCCGTATAAAGCAGTAAGCTCAAAGTTTTCATTTTTATTAAATAAATCTACGATACTGTTCAGGTCTTGATCTACACCAGTCGGATTGGTAATCAAACCGACGCGCTTCCCCTTAATCAAATCGATTTTGTCCTTTAACAGCACCCCAACCCCTAAGCGCAACTTCCCTTTCTGCTTCTCCTTGCCGTTTTGGGCAATCGCTGCCGTTACTGTTGAAAGTACCAACAGCAGCGTAATAATCCCCATAAGCCACTTCTTCATCCAAACGCCTCCCCAATTGTTTGATTATTTTTTTTAAAAATAAAACCCTAAAGGTGGGGAACTGCAGGCAAGTATCTGCAATTCCCTGTTGAAATTTTTTAATATCCTAAGCCATGGTCAAATCCGTATAATACGCTGCCGTCTTGGTTATAGATCGTAACTGGCAGCTTACCAGTAGGATTATTTTTTCCAAAAATGGTGTTTACAGATGCTTCGAAGCTTGCAGGCCTGAATCCATATTGTACAAGCGCGGCATCAACAGTCTGATAGGACATCACATCGTACGGATTTCTTATTCCTACCGCAATAACTGGCGCATCGAGTTCAGTGATTAGTTGATTAGCCATCAACATCTGGCCGGCACTTGGAGCTCTTCCGCCAACACTGGATGTGTATGTTCCAACAATGACATATTTTGCATCTCTAATTTGATCTAATTGCGTTGCAGTCAGTTTTTTGTCCGTATTAATATAAACTACATTTGAATGATGTTTTTTTACTTCATCAACCAAAGAACCAACATAGTAACCAGAATATCCTACTACAGCAACCTTATCTTCTTTTGCCACATTCAACGGAAGTACACCGTTATTTTTTACAAGTGTAATTGATTTCTCTGCAGCTTCTTTTTCAACAGCTTTATGTTCAGGTGAACCTACCACTTGAAGGGCATTGGCGATTTTGTCATCCAAGCTCTTCTCAGCTTCGTCCTTCACGATGCCGCGGTTTAATTTCAATGTGAGAATCCGTGTAACGGATTGTTCAATACGCTCGATGGAGATATCGTCAGAGTTGACCGCATCATATAGACCATTGGCTACTGCATCAAGTCCAACTGGCATTAGTACAATATCCGATCCGGCTTTAACAGTACGAATCGCAGCATCTACTTGGCCGAAATGTTCAGCAATGGCAGCCATGTTCATCGCATCGGTGATGATTAGGCCGTTGTAGCCCATTTCCTCGCGCATAAGTTCAGTTAACACCTTATGAGAAAGGGTAGCTGGTACTGGGATCACCGATCCATCTTTTTTAGAAATTGCCGTGGAATTGTCAACATTCGGGAAAGTGACGTGAGCCGTCATGATAGCATCAATTCCAGCGTTCATCGCTTGTTGGAACGGATATAGTTCCACAGCTTTTAAGCGCTCAAGATCATGTGGTACTACTGGCAATGAAAAATGTGAATCCGAGGCAGTATCCCCGTGACCAGGAAAATGCTTAGCTGTTGCCGCAGTTCCGCTTTCCTGAAGACCCTTGATATAAGCGTTGCCCATTTGGGATACAAGCTCTGGCTTCTCACCATATGAACGGACACCGATTACCGGGTTATCCGGATTGATATTGACGTCAAGCACTGGCGCTAAATTCATATTGATTCCAAGGGAATGCAGTTCTTCACCGATTGCCTTGCCTACCTTTTCAGCCACTTCTTCTGAGCGGGTCGCACCAATAGCCATATTACCTGGCATATGAGTACCGGATTGCAGGCGAGTAACAATCCCACCCTCTTGGTCAATTGAGATTAGCATGTTGTACTTTTCCGCTGCTTCCTGATAGGCATTTACTAATTTGGTAGTTTGTTCCGTCGTTACTACGTTTTCAAGGAATAGAATAACTCCTCCAAGGTGGTACTTCTTAACCTGTGCTTCGATTTCAGGGAGCATCTCTGTTACATTTTTCCCGTTCCAATTTCGATAGTCCGGCATTAACATCTGCCCAACCTTTTCTTCCATCGTCATGTGCTTGATGGCGTTGCCAATAAGGTCATAACGCTTGCCTTCTTCTTTTTCAACAAGAATCTCTTCTTGATTCCCTTTGAATTGAATGCCGATGCGGTCGGTGTATTGACCGTCGCTCACTGTGATGAATGTTTTTCCATTATGGCCTGATAAAGTGACCAAACCATCTTTAACTGAAGCTACGTTCTTGTTCGATGATTCCCAAGTGACATTGGCCGCCTTCACAAACGGGCCGTCCTCATTGACATGCAGAGCGTTCAGTTGAATCTGGTTATCCTGCACTTCACGCTTAACCTGCGGGACGTTCAAGTCAATCACCAAATCCTTGATTCCTGCAGCCGCTGTCGCACCCATAACCGGAACACCCGTTACCAGCAATGCAAGCGCCAAGGCCGAAACCATAAACATTTTGAAAAATTTACGCATGCTTTCCCCTCCTCATTTTATATAAAAGTTAAATTCGCGGATTGAACGATTTGATTCGCGGATTGACTGTTTTGATTCGCGGATTGAACACCATAATTCGCGAATTAAACCACAAAAACCGCGGATAATGTGTGATTTTCCACCCTAAAAAATTTAATAATCTCTCATTTTCCAATCGTTGCTATCAAACTGAAGTGTTTTGGAATCCAAGATTGGATTTAACACATACCAGCCGCGGTTATTGTAATAGGTGTCTGTGCTATAAACAAACCGCAGTTTGGATGCTTCTTTTGGAACGGTAAGCTCCTGGTTTTCCCAGCCTTCGCTTATGCCGTTGAACGCTGCAAGTCTTACCCATGCCCCATCCTTATAGACCTCGACATAGCCGTAATCCGACTTATACTCCGTCATGTACCAGGTCGCAAACGTCAGCTTGGCATCCTTATTAAGAGAAATCTCCGTTTCCATGACCTTGTTCTGCTTGTCGCCATATCCTGCAAACCATGCTGAGGCACCTCCAGGAATAGAAACAGGAATGGCATCGGCGACCTGTCTTGCGAACAATCTGCGCGGTTCGTTAATTGACCCCATATTTCTGCTTGGATGTACCCGGTTCGTCAGTAAAATCGCAACCGTTTTATTGTTAGGGCTGACCACAATCGACGTTCCAGTATAACCTGTATGGCCGAATGAATACGTTCCCTCTGATAAAGCATCCATATACCAGTCTTGGCCAAGCTCCCAGCCAAGCCCGTGGTCATTGCCTGGAAATGCTGCATTCTGGTTTTCCAGTAACAGTTTTACCGTTTCCGGTTTCAAAATGGCCTTTCCGGCATACTTTCCGTCATTAATAAATACGTGAGCAAGTTTCGCTAAATCCTCTGCGGTTGAGAATACCCCGGCGTGGCCGGCAACCCCGCCCAGTGACCAGGCGTTCTCGTCATGGACTTCGCCCCAGACAAGGCCGCGGTTTGGAACAGCTTGATATTCAGTTGCAGCAATCCGATTTTTCAACGAAGCCGGTGGATTATACATCGTATCCTTCATTCCCAGCGGTTCGGTAATATGGTGCTTTACAAATTCATCCTGACGTTGTCCGGATAAACGCTCAATCAAGGCTCCTATCGTAATCATGTTCAAATCGCTGTACTCATAACCTGTTCCTGGCGCTCTTTTTAGTCCTTGTTTAAAAACTAACTGCAGGCGGTCTTCACGGGAGGCCCCTTGTGAATAGAGTGGGATCCACGACGTAAAACCGGACGTATGCGTCAACAGCTGACGAATCGTGACGTTTTCCTTCCCATTAGCTGCAAATTCCGGGATATACGCCGCAACCGGGTCATCCAACTGGAATAATCCTTGCTCATAGAGCTGCATGACAGCGACAGAAGTGAAGATTTTACTGATTGAAGCTAGATCGAAAATGGTATCCTCTTGCATTGGAACCGGGTTTTCCATTTGCGTGAACTGGCCATCTACATACTGAGCGGCATTGCCATAGGCCGTATGCTTGACGATTTTCCCGCCGCGGGCGACAAAGGCAACCGCTCCCGGGAAAAGTTTATCCGATATATACTTGTTGATAATTGGGTCAATTTGCTGAAGTGGTGCTTCTACCATTCCGGCACCTCGGGCAGAGCTTGGATGTAGGACAGGCGTTACTGGGATGACGTTAGAGTTCCATGTAAAAACTGGGTGTGGTTTCTGTGATGAGGATTGTTTCTCTGCTTTGTCAATCGTAGGACCAACGGCCGAATCAGCACTTGCAGCAGCAGCAGCGGTTGTTCCTAAAAAAACAGTGCAAATGGTGGAAATCATTAATTTGTTTCTTTTCATAAATCCTCCTTTTATAAAATTAGTTTTTCGACTGTAAGCGTTTTCTACTAGGTATAAACACTTACAATCTTTAACTCTAGCATAATAAAAAAGTGGTATAGTTGTCTATACCACCTTTTTCCCATATTCAATCTATAAGACTAGGTATAAAGTTGCTGTTTTAAAAAGAGGACTGGAATTCTGGGTCTTGAGGCAGGTTTTTTATCAGATGAATAAGTGAAAAACGGTAGGGGGATCCCGGCCAGACTAGGCAGGATCACGCTCCCCTGTTTGTTTTTGAAGGTCAGCCAGCGCATTAGGAAAATGGTCATTATTTCTCGTCAGCGCATTTACGGCAGTTTCGTAATCTACGAAAAATAAAATCATTAGAATGGCGGCCCTTGTATTGCCATTTGCCTTGTCATTCATAGTTCTTGCAGTCTGCTCATCAACGCCGGTAATGTCCTGAATAATGGATAGTGAGCGGTTTCGCAGTTTTTCATTGGTTGCCTGCACGTTCACCATCAGGTTTTTGTAAACCTTGCCCAGCTTTATCATCACGGCCGTTGAAATCATATTCAGGACCAACTTTTGGGCGGTTCCAGCTTTTAGGCGGGTTGAACCAGTAACCACTTCCGGTCCGACTGGAACTTCGATTGGATATTTTGCTAGCTTTGACAGTTCGGAACCGTCATTACAGGAGATTCCTACAGTCGGAATCCCTCGTTCATTCCCCCGTTGTATCGCTCCGAGAACATAAGGCGTTCTGCCACTCGAGGCAATCCCGACCAGGACATCATTATCGGTTAGGAGCGAGTCAACTACCTCTTTACCTGCCTCCCAATTGTCCTCCGCATCCTCGATGGCATAACGGATAGCCCGTTCCCCGCCGGCAATGATTCCGTTGACTAATTCATGGGGAACGCCAAAGGTCGGCGGACATTCGGATGCATCAAGAATCCCGAGACGGCCGCTCGTCCCAGCGCCAAGATAAAACAGCTTGCCGCCGTTTTGCAGGGCGTTCACAGCTGCATCAATAGCGTCGCGAATTTGTGGCAGCGCCTGCTGTACAACCGACGCTACCTTTTGATCCTCCTGATTCATCAGTCCGATGATTTCCAACGTCGATAATTGATGTAAGTTCTCCGAGTCCTTATTTCTCATTTCTGTTAATAACATCGAATCAAATCCTTCATACGTTTTCCCTCCGAAGCTTCTTCTCCCAAGTAATTCTGATGTTTTGCTCCATTTCTTCTGTCAACTCTTTGCTATCCTGGAGAAGTGCACAAATATACGAACCAATCACTGGAGGGTATTGAGATACAATTATAGTTTGTTCAAAGCCCGCTATTGTCATCATCGTTTCGAACTGCTTTTTAAAAAAGACTGATTCGAAAAGCCCGCCGGAAACGACTAGAGGGTACTCCGCACTTTTAGAATCGCTGCGGTAGATAGCAAAAACTAGTTGTGTCAACGCTTTGGCAGCATCGTTTATCAAGTTCTTGGCTGTTGGATTGCCTCGTTGTGCTAACTCTAAGACAAACTTAGCAATCAAGGCAATAACTTGCCGCGGATAGCTATTTTCATAGATAAATGTTATCAGCTCGGCCGGACTTGATAGGCCCAGCTGGGCTAGAATATGGTTGATAAAAGCTTTATCTTCTTCTTCACGCCCATCGTGGAAACAGGCGATTTTTTGTAATGCTTTGGAGCCAATCTCATAGCCGCTGCCCTCGTCACCAAAAAGATAACCCCAGCCGCCAACACGGATTGGCATGGCTAAGTCTCCCCTGATGGAGTAGGCGATAGACCCGGTGCCGGCAATCAGGACGGTGCCGGTTTTTGAACCTGTACCAGCAGCCAAGGCCCCGACGGCATCGTTCTCAACAGCTATGTGTGCCGGATTCAAACCGTAGTCGAGAAGCCAGTTTTTCCAGCGGCTTTGGTCCTCCGGACGGTCACCGCCTGCGGTCGACACATGGACACTTTTGATTGGGACATCTTCCGGGAGAACTTGGGCTAATAAGTCCTTAATGGTTTGCTCAACTTGTTCGGCAGGCCGCGATTTCAGGTTTGTCGAAGGCCCGGCAGCTGCGGCCAAAATGCGGCCCTTCCCGTCCCCCAACACACAAACCGTTTTCGTCCCGCCACCGTCAAAGCCAAGATACAGATCATTATTTAACGGCACCGGCGGTCAGTCCTTCCATAAATTGCTTAGATGCGATAAAGAACAGAATCATCATCGGAAGTGACGACAGAGTCAGTCCGGCAAACAATGCCCCCCAGTCGGCGGAATACTCGCCAAACAAGCTCAGCATCCCAACAGGAATGGTCTTTTTCAAATCATCAGTAATAAAAATCAACGGGAAGAAGAAGTCATTCCACGATCCGATAAAGTTAATGATCATGACAGTACCAAGTGCCGGGCGCATCAGCGGCAGGACCACGTTCCATAAAACCCGGAGATCGCTTGCCCCATCGATTCGTGCTGCCTCTTCAAGCTCTGCCGGCATGGTTCGGAAAAAACCTGTCAATATCAAGATGGAAATCGGAATACCTGTTGCTGTATACATAAGAATCAGAGACCATAATGAGTTCGTCAGCCCTAGGTCTTTCATTAACATAAACAGAGGCACAATCCCCAATTTGATTGGAATCATCATCCCCATTAGGAACAGGAAGAACAGGATGTTGTTCCACCAAAACGTATAGCGGGCAATGTAAAAAGCCGCAAGCGACGTTGTGATGAGGATGAGCAGCACTGAAACCACACTTACGAATACGCTGTTATAAAAATAGGTCATGAATGGAACCCTATCTAACAGATTTTGATAGGTTTCCAGACTGAATTTTTTTGGCAGCGCCAGCGGGCTCATCATGATTTCCATATTCGGTTTAAAGGACGACAGGATCATCAGTAGAATGGGATAAAGACTGATAGTGGCGAATAAAAAGGCAATAATATAGTAAATTGGTTTTGTCCAGATTGTTTGTTTCACCTTTATCCACCTACATTTCTACTTGTTTTTTCTGCATTGATTTCAAATATAGCGCGGTCACGGCCGAAATAAAGATAAACAATATTACAGCAAGGGCTGACCCAAGGCCGATAGCTGTGGAGTCGCCGGTAGAACCGGAGAATGCGAGACGATAGAAATAAACGGCGAGCGTATCTGTTGAATGATATGGCTCCCCTTGTGAACCCTGCATCGCATAGACGAGTTCAAATGCCTCAAATGATTGGATGAATGTCAGCACCGTCATA
Source organism: Neobacillus sp. B24 (assembly GCF_055381825.1). Taxonomy (NCBI): domain Bacteria; kingdom Bacillati; phylum Bacillota; class Bacilli; order Caryophanales; family Bacillaceae; genus Neobacillus; species Neobacillus sp. B24. The sequence goes on from NZ_AP035777.1 coordinate 4,740,377, forward strand.
ATCATGATTGATGGCATCATTAATGGCAGCATAATAGTCCGAACCATCGTTAATCCTTTCGCACCATCCAACCTTGCTGCTTCGATTAATTCCTTTGGTATCGCTTGGAAGCCTGCTAGAAAAATCAACACCGCAAAGCCAATCCCAAACCAGCAATTGACAAGAATAATTGCCATTAGCGCTGTATCAGGGTCACCAAGCCATGCCTTTTTCAGGTTATCGAGGCCGAATTTACCTAGCATCACATTGAGAGCGCCAAAGTTCGGATTCAAAATTAACTTCCATAAAAATCCAACAACAATGACTGACAACAGTCGTGGCAGGAAATAGGCCATTTTTAGAAATTCCGCCCCGCGGATTTTTTGATAGATAATGAAGGCTAGGAGAAATGCCAGGCCATTCTGAACGACCATTTCCACCGCAAAATACAAGATATTGTGGCCAAATGCGTTCCAAAACATTCCGCTGAATGGTTCGACCGTAAACAGATTTTTATAATTATCAAACCCGATAAATGCCCCCCTCTTGATTCCCTGCCAGTCATAAAAACTATAAGTCAGGGCGGCTAGTAACGGGTAGACAATAAACAAACCGTAAATGACAAGGGCGGGAATAGGGAAGAGATGGATGCCCAGCCTCTTCCGTTTCTTATTGTTCTTTTGCGTGATTACCTGTGGATTAAGCTCTGTTTGCATATTCACCGCCACCTACTTTTTTGAATGATTTAGATCCTGCGAAATGCGCAAGATGTAAATAAACCTTGAAAAGTTGTATATAAATCAGAAAAGATATAAATAAACCGGCTAAAGTTGTAAATAAAACATAAAAGATGTAAATAAATCTACTAAAGTTGTAAATTATCCTCAGCCGGTCTATTAATCTTTATTTTTGAAACGGTTTAAACCACGTTTCAGCATTTTCCTGCACTTTTTTCGCAACGCCTTCAGGTGTTTGCTTTCCTAGATACATTCCTTGAAGCTCTGTTTCGAAAGTTGTTTTTGTTGTTGGATTACCACCTGTAAAATAAACGACCATCATATACGGAGTTGAGATTTTTTCAACAGCTTCACTTAAGCCAGATACCAATTCATCCTTTGACTTCACGCCGGGAATCGCGCTGATCATCTTAAATTCGTCAGTGAATAGCTGACCAAACTCTTTTGTTGTTAAGAATTCTAAGAATGTCTTTGCTTCCTCTTTGTGCTTAGAGTTCGCATTAACAGCGAAGGATCCATCTACCCATGCTGTAATTGTTGCATCTTTACCAACCGCGGATGGCATTGGGAAAAATCCAATTTCAAGATCAGGATTCAAGCCGCGAACAACTTCAATTTCCCAGCTTCCCATTGGGAACATGGCAGCTGTACCAGTTGCAAATAAGGTGCGGATATCTTCCATTCCCAGCCCTTCATAGTTGTCCGGGAAGAATTTCTTCAGTTCATCCATTGCTTTGACTGAGTTGACAAATTCTTCGCTGTTAAAATTAGTCTCGCCTTTAGTAAGTTTATCGACAAATTCAGTGCCGCCATATTGAGCTGGTCCGAAAATCCCGTGTGCTGCTGATAATAACCAGCCTTCTTTAGTTCCCAAGGCAATTGGAATCACATTTTTAGACTTTAATGTTTCACTAAGCTTGATAAATTCATCCCAAGTCTTTGGCTCTTTCAGGCCAAATTCTTTAAAGATTTTCTTGTTGTAGAACATTTGCGTTGTACTCATATTGAGCGGTACACCATATTGCTTTCCATCTGTGCCTTTTGACGCTTGGAGAGCTTCCTCCGGAAATACATCAAGACCTTTTAGGCCATCAAGCGGCTCGATATATCCTGCATCCGCCAGAGAAATCCCTGCTGCATATGGGCGCAAATGCATAATGTCCGGACCCTCACCGCTTTGCAGTGCTGTGTTTAAAATCGTGTTGTACTCGGTATTTTTTGAAGGCTTAAACTCTACTTTGATTTCAGGGTGTTTCTTATTAAATTCTGCAATAACTTTTTCATACTTTGCCGTGTCCTCTGTTCGCCAGCTTCCGATCGTAAGTGTGACAGCATCTTTGCCGCCTTCATCTTTCGGTGTGCCTTCAGTTTTCTCCGTGCCCCCTTTGTCATTTGAACAAGCTGCTGCTAAAACGAGAATCAGTGTGAAGAGACCAAACAACCATAGTTTCCCAAGTTTTTTCATTGAGAAAATTTCCCCCTTAAGAGTGTTTTATTTTTTCCTCGGCAAGCCGAGGGACTTACAACAATTAGGTTTTCATGGAAGTCTGAACATGTGATGGGGTTTTAGTAGATTCGTAGGATGGTAAGCGGCAGACAGCTTTGCTACCTGCCGCTTGTCTTTTTCAACGTGTTAACGGCTTTGCGCGTTCTTTCGAGCGCTTCGATATTTTGAGTTTGATTAGACCTAGTAACGCCAAGGAATAGAATATCAATGACATTCAGCTGGGCAATCCTTGAACTAGTCGCACCGCTTCGAACATCCCGTTCCAGCGAGGTTGTATGGAGCTTAACATCCGCGAGGTCGGAAACTGGATTATCCCCAGACTTAGTTAGCGAGATGATGCTAGCGCCATTTTCTCTGGCAATCTTTAATGCCTCGATGACGTCCTTTGTTTGGCCGCTGTAGGAAATTCCTAATGCAACATCATCTTTTGTCAAGTTGGCGGCAATCGTTATTTGAGTATCGCCGTCATATCCAGCCTCACACCAGCGGCCAATTCGCGTCAGCTTTTGCTTAAGATCCATGCCGACAATCGCGGATGCACCGATACCAAACACACCAACTTTTCTGGCCTGGGCAAGAAGGTTGATCGCCTGTTCGACTTCCGCTTCAGACAAGACTTGGAGAGTGTTTTGAATCGATTGGATATTATTCTGCGAGATGGTCTGAATGAAGGATTTAGCCGAATCATCTGTCGGAATATCTTCATAAATATTGTTTTGCGGTTTCGCCAGTTCATAGGCAATTTTTAGCTTCAGTTCTTGAAATCCCTTACATTTAAGCGATCTCGACATTCGAATAATCGTCGCCTCGCTGACTTCGGCTTTCTCGGCCAGCTTTTGAACGGACAAATTCACGACTTCTTGCGGATGACGCAATATGTATTCCGCTGCTTTTTTTTCAGAAGGCTTGAAGCCGTGCATGCCTTCTTGGATAAAAATGATCTCTTGGTTCATTATATTTCACCATATGGTTGTGTCTTTTCCTCATTATAGTAAATAATATTTCAAAATTCAACGAATATTTTGAAGTTTTGTTTCAAAAGTAATCTACACGATTTGATAAAACCTCTAACTATTTGACGAAAAGGTATTTTTTTCGAGACTATAATTTCATTTTACTATTAGTACGTTACGGTACCTATTGGGAAAATGTTGTACTTGTTAATCTGGCATATCCCCTCTAACTGCCCCTTCTTTTGACCATAAAAAAGCCTGCCCGAGGATCGGACAGACTTGATTAGTTTTTAACTGTTTTGGGCCGCATTTTTGCTGCCAGCCAAAAGCCGGCCGTTAGTGAGAATGCATCGACCACAATCAGCCAAAATGCATTGGTATAGCCTTTATAAACTGAAGCAGCAATCAGTGCCACTGTTAAAACCAAGCCAATTACACGATTATAGGTAACTCGGGTAAAAAGTAAAACGAGCAAACCCGGCAATACAAGAGCCGATGTAAATCTGATAACCTCTACCATCGAAGGAACCCACCTTAACCATTTTATTTCTTATTCATTCTAGAAATTAATCCAGAAAATTGCAAACAAAAATGTCTAAGGGTGAAGTTCGGTTAACGTCTTTCGATGCGTAAAAATACTTACCACAATAAAGGCAAGAAAGGAAAATACAATCGGCAGCACCACGGTATGCAGTCCGAGTTCATTCGGATAAAATCGATCAAACCCAATATAGGAACTCATTCCAATAATCATGGCCGTAATTGCCCCGTATTTATTTCCCTTGCTCCAATACAGCCCGAAAATCACCGGCCAAATAAACACTGACTCGAGGCCGCCGAACGAAAATAGATTCAACCAAATGATCAAATCTGGCGGGCTCAGTGCCAGTAGAATTACAATCACACCGATAATCGTCGTGACGCTAAAGCTGACTTTTTTGATTTGGCTATCTGGGGCACCTGGTTTGATGTAGTTTAAAAAAATATCCTTCACCAATGCCGAGCTTACCAAAATTAACAGCGCATCGACGGTCGACATGATCGCAGCCATTGGGGCAGCCAGCACGATTCCCGCGACAAACGGCGGCAGAACTTTCATCGACAGCAATGGCATAACCGTGTCACCAATTTTGATACCCGGCATAACTGGTCTCGCAAAGACGCCAATCAGGTGCATGCCAAGCATAATAAACCCGACAACAATCGTCCCGATAATGATTGCGGTATGCATTGCCTGAGAATTTTTGTAAGACATGGCGCGAACCGTAATCTGCGGCAGCCCGACAACCCCTACTCCGACTAATATCCAAAACGAGGATACGTACGCAGGGGTTAAGGTGTGCTGTGCACCAAACGGCGTAATTAAGTTGGGGTTTTCCGCAGCTAAGTCACCAATGATTTTTGGAATACCCCCTCCGGCCTTGATGGTCGCGATCAAAAGAATCAGTGTCCCTAAAAACATGACTACACCCTGAACAGTATCGGTCAACGCCACTGCCCTGAAGCCGCCGACAATCACAAATACCAATACGGAAAAAGCAAAAATCAGCAGTGCCACGGTATATGGCAGGCCGGTTAAGGATTCGACTAAACGGGCACCGCCAATCCACTGGGCAGTCATCGACGAAAATAGAAATATGATGATGCTTGCCGCCGAAAGGATGACGACGGTCTTGCTTTGATAGCGCTCCTTCAGGAAGTCAATCAGGGTAATGGCCTTATATTGCCGAGAGACAATCGCAAATTTCTTTCCTAGCACCATTAAGACAAAATAGCCCGTTGCCAGCTGGGCCATCGCCAGGAGCACCCAGCCAAGACCTTGGGTATAGGCGACGCCAGGTCCGCCGATAAAACTCGAGGCGCTGCCATAGGTGGCCACCATCGTCATCGCTAGGATAAAACCGCCCATCTGCCGCTCACCGAGAAAGTACTCTTCCAAAAATGAATTAGACTTTAGCACAAATTTGTTCGACCAAATGCCGACCGCAAAAATAATCAATAAGAAAATCAATAGTGGTGTAATCACGGCCCAATTCATTCCGTGCCCTCCTCTGCCTCTTCAAAAGGAACGTCGTTGAAGAGAAATTTCACAGTCAGGATAACGAGTATGATCATAACAATTGACCCAAGAATGCAGCTATAAAAGAACCAGGCCGGCAAGCCAAATATGTAGGTATAATCTTCGACCTTGGCGGAACCGAGGCCATAGGCAAACCCGTACCAGATAATGAAATTGATGATGACAAGCCCAACGCCAATCAACGCTTCGCGGTGGGCAATTTTAAACCGCTTATCCAATGGTTTTTCTTGCTTTTTCACACAGAATGCCTCCTTAAGGAAAAGGAACTACGGAACCTTTGTACTCCATAGTTTATGTAATAAAGAATATATTACCAAAGTTTACTACAGGAAAAAGAGACTATTGTTAAAAAAAGGACAATTTTCTTATGGTATTGGAATATATTGTTATTTACCACTGTTGAGATTTGAAAATTCATAGGACGTTTTAACTATTTTTGTCAGGAAATAATTAAAATATTTACAAATATTCATAATAATTTTACTATTGTACTATATTCTACTTCTTTAGGGTTGCTAAATTTTAATAGATTTCCTCTTGATGGGAATTAGGGAGGTATAAAGCCTAAAAATACATATTTTATTAGCGGGCAGCAATCAGTAGAAACGCATTTTTTTAATTTGAGGGGGAGACAGATGAAAAAGAAGAAAATCCTTTCCACAGCACTAGCGCTTACTTTAGGCCTAGGACTAGTAAACGTGGCTGCAGCTACACCTACTGGGAAAGCAAGTAGTCCTGCAACGGCCAAACTTTCCGTAAACGGGGCGCCGGTTGATTTGGCCATTGCCAATGATGAGAGATTAATAGAAATGCTGAAGCGCGAAGGGAAATTGGCGAAGAATGCAAGCCCTGCAGAGGCAGAAAAAGCTTTAAAAAATTATCTAAAAGGCAAGAGTAAACTTTCCAAGACAAAGGACAAGCTGCCTGCCAGCCTTGGTACTTTAAAAGAGGGTACACAGTCAAAATCAAACGGCCTTAAAAATGGAAACGGGAATAAACTGGGCCAAGCCAAGAAAAACACAGTCGACCCAGTTGACAAAGAAGCTTATAAAGGTGAGGTCCGCGAAGATAAAGTCCTTGTTTTAGCCATTGATTTCCCAGATTACGAGAAAAGTTCTATTACCAAAGAAGAAACGGACATGTGGTATGAAGACTACACACATGACCATTTCCAAAATATGATTTTTGGAGAAAATGGCTATGAAGGGCCAAACGGCGAAAAACTTGTTTCTATGAAGCAATATTATGAGCAGCAATCAGGCGGCAGCTATACCGTTGATGGAACTGTTGCCGGCTGGTACACAGCGGATCATCCTGCTAAATATTATGGAGAGAATGTTCCGGCTCCGGATGGAAACGATGCCGCTGCCAGAACACTTGTATATGAAGCCCTCAAAAAGGCAGCTAAAGATCCAACTATCGACTTAAGTAAGTATGATGTATGGGATCGTGATGACTACGATGGTGACGGAGTCTATAACGAACCAGACGGCCTAATTGACCATTTAATGGTGATTCACGCAGGTGTTGGTGAAGAGGCTGGCGGCGGCTCCCTTGGCGGTGATGCGATTTGGTCACACCGTTCGAAACTATCAACCGGACCAGTAGCTGTACCGGGCGCAACATCTGACAGTCCTCGATGGGGCGGTGTTTTGGGTGCATGGGATTATACAATTGAACCTGAAGACGGGGCGGCCGGCGTGTTTGCTCACGAATTTGGACATGACTTAGGACTTCCAGATGAATATGATACTCAATACACTGGTACAGGTGAAGCAATTGCCTACTGGTCCATTATGGCGAGCGGCAGCTGGGCAGGAAAAATTGGCGGAACTGAGCCGACTGGTTTCAGCCCATATGCAAAAGAAATGCTTCAAAACTTGCATGGCGGAAACTGGTTAAGCGGGACAACCCTCAATGCAGATGAAATTACTAAAGCAGGTACTACTCTTCTTCTTGATGAAGGGGTAACAAAAGGCACTAATAACGATGCTGTACGTGTCAATTTGCCTGATAAAGAGAATAAAGTAAATACACCAACAAGCGGACAATATGAGTATTACAGCGGCAGCGGTAATGAAATGACAAACACTATGGTTACCTCTGTAGACCTGACAAAAGCAACAAACGCTCAACTGACCTTTAATGCCTGGTATGATATTGAAGAGGAATGGGATTACGCTTCTGTCCAAGTAAAGGAAGCAGGTTCTGACACTTGGGTGGCAATTGAAGGTAATATCACAACAGATGCTAATCCAAATGAGCAAAACCCAGGTCATGGTATTACAGGTACATCTAATGGTTGGACAGCGGCAACATTTGATTTAAGTGCCTATGCAGGCAAAAACATCGAACTAAAATTTGAATACTGGACAGATCCATATGTAGCACAACGCGGTTTATATGTCGATGATATTAAGATTACTGCAAATGGTGAGACTGTTCTTTCTGATGATGCCGAGGGTGATTCATCATTTACGTTTAATGGATTCTCAAAGGATAAAGGTACATTCTTCTCTACACATTACTACTTACTAGAATGGAGATCTCATAACGGTGTCGATGAAGGCTTGAAGAACATCGCCCGCGGTGCTAGCATAATGTCCTATAATCCTGGTTTAGTAGTATGGTATGTTGATGAAACCTATGATAACAACTGGACAGGCGTTCACCCTGGTGACGGTTTCTTAGGTGTCGTCGATGCGGACCAGCATACGGTTTCCTGGAGTGACAAGACCGTCGGGTCAACCCGTTACCAGCTTCATGATGCTGCATTCGGTCTGGCTAAAACAGAAAAAATGTTCTTGAATTATCCAGGTCAATTTACAATGACAGATAACTTTACCCAACGTAATCCGTTATTCGATGACAAGGCCAACTACAGCAATGCTGGTATGGTCGATGCTGGACGTAACGTACCAACCTTCGGATTAAAATTCCGTGTCGTTGGTGAAAGTGCTGATGGCACAGTTGGTAAAGTGTTAATTTTTAAATAAGAGAATTAAGAATAGGGTGCCCCGTGGGACACCCTATTTTCTTTTCAAAAGGAAACCTATTGTAAAAATCGCAGCTAACGCCATGATGATTTTCCCTTGAAGACTCCATTCTAGCACTTGTTTAACGGAGTAAGCCTCGATAAACAGGGCTGGGATTTTTCCAAGCGTGCTGGCGATGGAAAAATTCAAGATGCCGACTCGACTGCCGGCACTCACTAGGGTCACTACCCCCGAAGGGATGAATGGAAAGATTCTTAATGCGATAATTAGAAAAAATGCTTGGGGTCCTTTAGTATGCTGGAGTCTATCCAAGTATTTGTTACTAATTTTTGTTTTCACTTTGTTAATGCCTTTGCGGTATAAATAAAAGCTGATGACGGCACCCAAGGCCTCCCCTAGAATAGAAACAGCCAATCCTTGCGCAAACCCGAAAAAGGTAATATTCGCTGCTGTGACAAAGACACTCGGGACCAGCCCCAGGACGCTAATCATCACATTAATAATAATACTTAACCACACTGCATAACTGCCACTAGTTTCAAACCACGCTAGTATTTGTGATTCCATGACTACCTCGTCCCCCAAGACTCCCATTGTGATCATTGTATATCTTTATGTTAATTAAAAATAGGTGTCCTCGGAAGAGAACACCTCGTTACTTACGGATAAGTTTGATGTTTCAAAAGTTGGTGGTGTCACCGGAACAGGCACCGCCCCCTATTGAGGACAGTTTTGCTGATTTTTTAACCTGCTTTGTCCTCAAGAACCCTTATTGAGGACACTTCCACTAGTTTTTCACCCTGCTTTGTCCTCAAGAACCCTTATTGTGGACACTTCCACTAGTTTTTCACCCTGTTTTGTCCTCAAGACCCTTTATTGAGGACACTTTCACTAGTTTTTCAACCTGCTTTGTCCTCAAGACCTCTTATTGAGGACACTTTCACTAGTTTTTCAACCCGTTTTGTCCTCAAGAGTTACTATTGTATATATTTTATCTAATAATTTCCTAATACAATGATTCAAATCAGGAACCGTCCTAATTGACCCGGTAATCGGCACCTCTTCATTATCCCAGCAGCTGCCGTATAACGGTATTGGTCAAGTTTGGCACGATTTCAAGCGAATAGGTCATTTCCATTCGTTCGAGTTTTTTGTGGGCGTCTACCCCATATGGGCCAATATTAATTACCGGCACATTCAATTCCCGGATGTCCTGGTACTCGACGTAATGCTTTGTCCCCCAGCCCGGATTATTTTTCGAAACAGCCTGAATCCCCTCTTCATCATCGCTTAAGGCCACAAAGCTCATGTCCGAAATATACGGGAAGAAATTCCGGGTTACAATTGGGTGCGGGTACAATGGCTGTACTGTTTCCACCGCTTGATTTAATGCATCAAGCAGCGCTTGTTCCTTGTCGTTCTTGCCTGACAATTCAATCCGCGGTGAGTACAAGGATGAATAAAATACGATAATAGCAGGATTTTTATCCTTCATCCACTTCCACGCTTCTTCCACTACCCGTGCAGCAAACATTCGTGTATCCAGTTCTTTATCCTGTAACAGCGCTTCTTTAAATTGGTTCATATGAGAAACAAAGGCATCACCATGCTCCCCAACCAGCATTTCTTCCATCTCTTCATAGCTGTACACTCTCGGACACCAAGGATGTTCAACATATGGTTCTCCGCTCATACTGCTGTACTGCTTAAAGCGTTCATCAAACGTCTTCAAGGCTTTTTCGAAGGCAATATTGGCCTGTTCCTTCAGTTTTTCCAGCACGTCCTTCGGCGACCAGGAATGAATGAAAAAGTTATAATAAACATAAGCAGACAATGCTGTTTGTACGGTGTAAGACGGTTTCAAATCCGTTTGCTTTAAGGAAACAGGAGGAACCGTCAGTTCACCAAAGGCCTCGTTACAAAGCTCAGGATTATAGTCAATTTGCTTAGTTAACTCAGCGGCTATAAAATTCGGATCTAGCCCTTCAAAAGCAGAGCCTACATGGGTTTCGGCACCCGTAATAAAAAACGATGGCAGCAGCTTCCCGACCGTTCCCATATAAATATAGCGATTTTCATCACCCTGATGGCGCGGTGAGACGAAGTCTGCATTAATTGCCGCAACATAGTCAAAGCCATGCTCCTGCTTCCAGTTTTTCAACACCTTTAACGCCGACAGAACTCCGTGAGAGCTGTCCTCCTCATCACATTCAGCTAATAAGACGATATTCCCATCCAATTGTTCTGGATGCTCAGAGTAGTATTTTACTAGATATAGGTTACTGGCGACTCCACTCTTCATATCGAGCACGCCTCTGCCGAACATCCAGTCCCCTGACTCAAGATGTTCCTTCGCCGAAGCAGGCAGTTCCTCGTTTTTTAGCGCCTCCATCAATTGATCTGGATAGCAGGCATGTTGTTTCAATTGAGTAAAATCATCAATACCAACCGTGTCCATGTGCCCCATTAGGATAACGGTACGATTGCTAGTCCCTTTCGTGCCCTTTACGAATGCTAAAACATTGTATCGTTCATGTTCATCTTGGATCGTTTGCGGCATTAGGAGATGGGACTGATTTTCGGTAAAATAAGGAAATGACGAAATAAGTTTGTATAAAGAATCGGCGATTTTCTTTTCACCAGTTGTATTTACTATACTTTCTATATTCACTAGTTGATTGGTGAACGCCAATACGTCCTCGCGGCACTGCAGCATTAATAAGACCCCTTTTTATAATAGATTGCTATTGTAAAAAAATTTATACCAATTCATAAATAGTCGTCAAGCTATTTTTAATAGGATAAAAAATCCAGATAATTTATACTTGCAGATGAATAAATATTACTATATACTGAATTTTGTCAATAAAAACAGAATATTAAATCCTCATCTTTTCAAGCATTTGAGATGGGGTAGAGGTCGCGATTAATAAGAGTATCCTATTCGAGATTCAGTGAAATCTATGAAAATAGGAAAAAGGATTAATCGCCGAAGCATCCGGAATCACTGTTTTCGGATAGCTGGGGCTGCACTCGAAAGGGGCAGAACTGTCACAATTTTCGCGAATTGTGGAGAACTATCTTTATTCAAAGCTTAGGATGAGGGTGTCAGGCACCGTCATAACCATGGACGGTGCCTTTTTATTTTACTAAGGGGGAAAAGCATCATGAAAAAACTATTGATTACCGGAGTATCGGCCCTCATGTTGATGTTATCGGCATGCGGCACAGAGGAAGGCCCAAAAACAGGACAAGCCAAAGGAGAAGACCTTCACCTCATCAAAGAGGGTGAGCTTTCGTTCGCAATGACAGGCCAATATCCGCCATTGAATTTTAAAAAGGATGGAAAATTAACAGGCTTTGACGTGGAAATTGGCACAGAAATCGCCAAACGCATCGGCTTGGAAGCAAAACCGGTAACAAATCAATGGGAAACGATCATTCAAGGATTAAAAGCGAAAAAATACGATGCCATTATCGGCTCAATGACCGCAACTCCTGAGCGCGACAAGCAGATTGACTTTACCAATCCATATTATTTGTCTGGGGCGCAGATTTTTATAGCAGCTGACAACACTGACATTACTGCTAAAGAAGATTTAAAGGGGAAAACAGTCGGGGTAATCCAGGCCAGCACTTGGAAGGACATGGCTGAGGAATTATCGGATAACGTGAAAGGCTACCCAACAGATGTTAACGCACTTCAAGACTTGGAACTAGGTCGCCTCGATGCGGTTATTACCGATAAAATTGTCGGCTTAAACGCACTTAATGAAAAAGGTTTGAAGATTAAAGAGGTTGGCGACCTGTTAAACGAAGATCGTGTCAGTGTCGGCGTTGCAGAAGGAAACAAAGAGCTTGCCGATAAAATTAACAAGGCGATTGACGATATGCTCAAGGATGGCACTTACGAAAAAATCAGCAAAAAGTACTTCAACCGAAACATCATGGAGCAGCAATAAGGTTCTACTATAAGCAGACAACTATATAATGTGAGCTCGTATGCTCGGGCTTGCGTTATTCCTTAAGGAGGCAAGGACAAGCATGGATTTTATCCAAAATATCGTCGGAATCTTAAGTGAACATGGCCTTGCATTCTTGCAAGCCTCTTGGATGACAATTTCCATCACCATTATTTCCCTTCTATTTGCGATGATCATTGGCATCATCTTTGCAGGGTTTAAAATTTCTTCCGTTAAAATTCTTAATCGGGTGGCCGACATCTATATTGGCATTATCCGGGGAACCCCGTTAATTGTGCAAATTATGTTTCTGTATTACGGGATTGCCAACTTCCTCACCCTTAACAGCTTTACCGCCGGTGCCCTCGCCTTGAGCATCCATACTGGAGCTTATATTGCGGAGATATTCCGCGGGGCGGTTCAATCGATTGACCGCGGGCAAATGGAAGCGGCTAGATCGCTGGGGATGAGCTATCCGCTGGCGATGCGAAGAGTTATTTTTCCTCAGGCATTAAAACGGGCGATTCCACCGCTCGGGAACCAATTCATCATCAGCTTGAAGGATTCTTCCCTTGTTGCCTATATTGCGGTAACCGACCTATATAATACTGCTCTAACCGTTCAAGGGGAAAACTATATGCCGTTTGAAACCTATTTCGTTGTCGGACTTTATTATTTGATTATCGTGTTAATCTTCACCTGGTTCTTCAACCGCCTGGAGAAAAAGTATGATGTCAGTAAACCGAAGGGAGCTGCGCTTGCATGATTAAAGTGGAAAACTTGTCAAAATCCTTTGGCCAGCTTCAAGTTTTAAAAAATATCGATTTAGAAGTAAGAGACAGTGAAGTTGTCGTCATGATCGGCGCGAGCGGTTCAGGCAAGAGCACGCTGCTCCGTTGTTTAAACTATTTAGAAACTGCTGAGGCCGGTGTGATTACGATTGGGGATGAACCTATTAATCCTGCGAAAACGAATCTAAATAAGATGAGAGAAAAAGTGGGCATGGTGTTTCAGCATTTTAACCTGTTCCCCCACATGACAGTCTTGGAGAATATTATCGAAGCTCCCGTCCATGTGAAAAAGGTGACGCGTGATAATGCCACCTCCTATGCCATGGAATTGCTAAAAAAAGTCGGGCTGCACGATAAGGCACATTTTTACCCTGACCAATTATCTGGGGGCCAAAAACAGCGGGTGGCGATTGCCAGGGCCCTAGCGATGCAGCCAAAGGTAATGCTGTTCGACGAACCGACATCTGCATTGGACCCCGAGCTAGTTGGTGAGGTCCTTCAGGTCATGAAGGATTTGGCCCGTGAAGGCATGACGATGGTCATTGTAACGCACGAGATGGGCTTTGCCAGGGAAGTGGCCAGCCGCATTGTGATGCTCGCCGACGGCCATATTATCGAAGAGGGACGTCCGGAGGAAATCTTTAGTAATCCACAGCATAAGCGGACACAGAGGTTTTTGAATCAAATTTTATAAGTTTTTTATGAAACAGGGTGCAGCTCAAAATGGGCTGCACCCTGTTCTTCATGTAATTTGAACCAAAAACAGTTAAAAACCCGTCAGTAATAATGGATACTATTTTAACATGTTTCCAGTTATTCCAAATTGAATTAAATATTGAAATATTATCCAAATGACTTATAGTTATTATAAGAGAAAACTATTTTACTAGACGGGGGTACATTGTGAAAAAAAGAAAAATGTGGATTTGGATTGTGTCAATTGTTATTTTACTAGGAATTGGGGGAACAGCCGCTTATTTTTTAACCAGGGGTGAAGCGAAAATGGCTGGTGGAGAAACAGCAGCACCGCCCATTACCGTTCAAAAAGCGAGCGAGCGTGAACTGGCGCAATCGATTCTGGTTACCGGAAAGATTGTCCCGGAAAGCGAGCAAAAGATTTTTATCGAGCCTGAAAAAGGTACGATTAAAGAAATAAAGGTGGCAGAGAACCAAGCAGTCAAAGCCGGTGATGCGCTGCTTGTTTACGATTCTGCAAAAATAGACAGCGAGTTAACTAAAGCAGTTCGTGGCAAGGATTTGCTTGCTAGCAGAGCCAAAACGGAACAAAGTCAAATCACCGATGTAACGAAACGGCTTAATGAGGCGAAAAAGAAATTGTCATCCCAGACTTCCATTGCGGTGAGTACCGAGGAGGTGCCTGTGACCCAAGAATCTGTAAATGGGCTGGCAAACGAAAAAATTCAGCTGGAGATGCAGTATGAAAGTACAAAGTCTGAAATTGCCTCTGCTGAAGATCAGATTAAAGAGTTGAACGCCCAGAAAAAAGACATGACCGTTGTAAGCAAAATGGATGGCATCATCGTGAAGGTTGAACCAAACGTTGCCAAAACCGAAGCCGGCTCGACGGAACCTGTCATCCATATTATTTCGAGCCAGCCATATAAAGTAATCGGAACGATGAGTGAATTTGATGCTGTTAAAATTCAACATGGACAGCCCGTGATTATCCGGCCAAAAGTCTATAAGGACCGCGAATGGAAGGGGACGATTGAATCTGTTTCCCAATTCCCGAGCGAGGACGGCGGTGCCGGCGGTGAATTTGGCGGCGGTGCTCCCGGCGGCAACGTGACGATGTATCCGTTTAAGGTCGCGATTACCGATAATACCTCGGAGCTGCGCCAAGGCTTCCACGTTTCTTTGGAAATTAAAGTCGGCGGCGTGGAAAAACCACTCGTCGTTCCACACCCGGCTCTAGTCGATGAAGGTGGTATTAAGGTGGTCTATGTATTAGTCGATAAAAAGCTTGAAAGACGCGAAGTGAAGACAGGCGCTATGAATGATGAATTCATCGAAGTCACTGAAGGGGTAAAGCTAGGTGAGCTGGTCATAATTACTCCAAATGAACAAATGCATGACGGAATGGAAGTGACCTCTTTTGATGAAGTTGAATAATATCACAAAAGTTTACGGGAAGGGTGCACTTGAGGTTCCTGTCTTGCATGGAATTGATCTAACTGTTGAAGATGGGGAATTTATTGCGATTATGGGTCCATCAGGGTCTGGCAAATCGACGTTAATGAATATTATCGGCTTTTTGGATTACCCGACAGACGGAACATATGAGTTAAATGGTGGAGTTATCAACTCCGCAAAAGAAACTGCTCTTGCAAAATTAAGAAATGAACATATCGGCTTTGTTTTTCAACAGTTCTTCATGTTTCCAAGGGATAATGCATTGAAGAATGTCGCATCTCCTCTCATTTATGCGGGTGTTTCCAAACGGGAGCGGACAGAACGGGCCAAGCAAATGCTAAAAAAGGTTGGCTTGGAAGATAGGATGAAGCATCTCCCGAGTGAATTATCTGGGGGGCAAAAGCAGCGGGTAGCCATCGCCAGAGCACTTGTTAATAATCCCTCCATTCTACTTGCAGATGAACCGACCGGTGCGCTAGATTCAAAAACAAGTGCCCAAATCATGAAGCTGTTTACCCAGCTCAATGAAGAAGGAAAAACAGTTATTGTTGTAACGCATGAAGAAGAAATTGCCGCTTACGCCAAAAGGATCATTACAATAAAGGATGGTATGATCACTGATGACCGGAAAGTGGTGGCCTCATGAATATATGGGAAAGCATCAAAATTGCCCTTTCCTCGATTTGGAATCATAAGGTTCGGTCCATCTTAACGATGCTGGGTATTATTATTGGGGTTGCGGCAGTCATTATTATTGTCGCAATCGGTCAAGGGACACGAACACAGATGACGAATGAATTATTCGGTACCGATAAAAATGCGATCCAAATTTACTATGAGTATATCCCGCCGGAGGGCGAAGAGAACATGTTCTGGGAAGAACCTGAACTGACGGACGAAGATGTTCGAACGCTAGCAGAGGTTCCCGGCGTAAAAGCAGTCATGGCCACGAATCAGGGCTGGGGCACGATGGTGCGCGAGGATGTACAAGGGGATATGCAAATTACCGGAGTTGGAGCGGAATACTTCTCTGCCAAAAAAATTCAGGTTCTGGAAGGCCGGGCCTTCTACGCTGCCGATAATGACGGTCTTAATCGAGTGGTCATGCTAGATACCATCGCCAGGAAGAAATTTTTCAAAGAAACAGAAAATCCAATTGGAGAAATTATTGATTTAAATGGAAATCCGTACAAGGTTGTTGGTGTGTATGAATCACCGATTCCCGAGCAATACCGAAACAAGGATACCGGTGAAATGATGATGCCGCGGGCAGTGATTTCCATGATGTTCGGCAATAGGGAAATTGAACAATTGTCTGTGATTGCGAGTGACCCTGAACAAGTTTCCGAAACGGGCAGGCTGGCTGCCGAGACACTCACTGAAAAGAAAGGGCTTGAAGAAGGCCGCTATGCAACCAATAGTTTTGAGGATTATGAAAAGGAACTAAACAAGATGATTTCCCTGCTGACATTGCTGATTGGTAGCATCGCCGGGATTTCGCTGTTAGTCGGCGGCATTGGCGTTATGAACATCATGCTCGTGTCAGTAACAGAACGAACACGAGAAATCGGGCTGAGGAAGGCAATCGGTGCCACACGCAGAAAGATCCTGCTGCAGTTTCTGATTGAGGCCATCACGCTAACCTCGTTAGGCGGACTGATTGGAATGGGCTTAGCCGCAATCGGTACCATTCTCGTGTCAAAATTGTCTCCAATTTCTGCATCGATGAGCCCGCTAATCGTGTTGATCGGCATCAGTTTTTCAGCCTTTATCGGGATTGTTTTCGGACTGCTTCCAGCTAACAAAGCATCAAAACTTAGTCCGATCGATGCCTTAAGGTACGAATAAGAACCGAGGGTTATTCCCTCGGTTCTTTTTTAATATAGGTGGCTTCTAATTACAATTCCCATGCGGACTCGGGCAGCCGACATCCTCTTTTTCTATTTGGACGGTGCAATGCTCGATATGAAATTCGTCATGGAGGATTTTTTGCGATTGGGCAAGGATTTCATCATGCACGCCGCTGTCAGTAATGGTAATATGGCAGCTCAACACCGGATAGCCGGAAGTAATCGTCCAAATATGCAGGTCATGAACCTCCTTGACAAACGGAATCTTGCCAAGCGCTGCCTTCACCTGGTTCATATCAATTTGTGTTGGCACTCCTTCCATTAGAATATGGAACGAATCTTTAGTGACGCGATAACCACTGATTAGAATCAGCACGGCCACAATAATACTAGCAATCGGGTCGGCGAAGGTCCAACCGAAAAACATGATGAGTAATGCTGCAGCAATCGCCCCTACTGAGCCAAGCATGTCGCCAAGCACGTGCAAGAAGGCGCTGCGTACATTCAGATTTTCGTCCTTGTCACCGCTCATCAGTATCCAAGCGGCAATAATGTTTACGATTAATCCGGTTACCGAAATGATCAGCATTCCCGTGCTTTGAATCTCTGGCGGTGCGAAGAAACGCTGGAATGCTTCATAAAAAATGTAAACAGAAATCAGAATGAGTGTTAAACCATTCAGCGCCGCAGCGATGATCTCAAATCGCTTGTAGCCGTACGTTTTTTCTTGCGAAACCTGTTTTTCACCTAACTTAATAGCGTAAAAGCTCAAACCAAGTGCGGCGGCGTCACTTAGCATATGACCTGCGTCCGAGAGCAGCGCTAAGCTGTTGGTGAGAATCCCGCCGATCACTTCAACGATCATAAAAGCAGCAATCAAGATAAAGGCGCTCAGTAAGGCTTTTTTATTGCTTGTATGTGAATGGCCATGCGAGTGGCCGTGTGAATGGCCATGTCCATGATGGTGGTGATGATGGTGCCCCATGTTTATCCCCCCGTGAGCCTTTTGGTGTTTGGCTCAAAATATTTTTATCTAAATCGAAAATATTACGATTAGGGCTAGTTTTTTCCTATTGTAATTATTCGATACATCCTGTTCAATAGGACGGGATTATTTTTGTGCTTAAGAAAGGTAATATATCCGCGGAAAAATTGGATATATCCGCGCTTATTTCTATATATCCGCGAAATTTTTAATATATCCGCGGTTTCCGGCAATATATCCGCGAAAAATCAAATATATCCGCGAAACGTCCGATTACTCCTTCACCCGCAACAGCCGCAAGCCGTTCAAGGTAACAATCAAGGTCATCCCCATGTCTGCGAAAATTGCAATCCAGAGGGTGAGCCAGCCGGGGACAACAAGCAACAGCGCCAAGAATTTCACAATGAGCGCTAAACCGATATTTTGTTTAATGATCACCAGCGCCTTACGGCTTAACTTGATCGTGAACGGCAGTTTATCGAGGTCATCGTTCATCAATGCGATATCTGCTGTTTCCAAGGCGGTATCGGTACCGGCGCCACCCATCGCGATTCCGACAGTAGCCGCAGCCAAAGCCGGCGCATCATTGACGCCATCGCCAACCATCGCTACACTAACAAACTGTAATTTTAGCCTTTTAATAAAATCTAATTTTTCTTGCGGCAGCAGTTCCGCTTCAATGCTGGTTACTCCGACTTGACGGCCAATTTCCGCCGCGGCAGCCTCGTTATCACCAGTCAGCATGATTGTCTGCGGAATGCCAAGCTTGTGCAGCTGTTGGATTACGTTGGAGCTGGTGTCGCGAATCTCATCGGCCACGGCAATCACGCCGAGGATTTCCGTTGTAGTCCCCGCGATCATCACGGTTTTCCCCTGATTTTGCAGTTCGGTAACTCTTTTCATGATTTCAGCCGGAATATTGGTGAACATCTTTGGATTGCCAACCTGATACTCAAACCCGTTAATTATGCCTTTGATACCCTTTCCGGTTATCGAGGTGAATTCCTCCACCTGATAGTCGCTGCTTGGTCTAGCTTTTTTTATTATCGCCGAAGCAAGCGGATGCTGGGATTTCGCTTCGAGAGCGGCCACTTTTTCCAGCAGGCTCTCGTCATCGCTGAAATTGATGAAATCCGTTACAGCGGGTACCCCTTTCGTCAGTGTGCCAGTCTTGTCAAAGGCAATCGCCTTTAACGCACCGGCCCCCTCCAAAAAGCTTCCGCCTTTAATTAACACACCTTTGCGGGCGGCATTCCCGATGGCTGTTACGATGGAAACCGGAGTGGAGATGACCAGCGCGCATGGACAGCCTACGACTAGTACTGCGAGTCCCTGATAGACCCATTCCTGCCACTCTGCTCTAAACAACAGCGGCGGGACAATGGCTACCAGTGCTGCGACCGCCATTATGACTGGCGTATAGTACTTGGCAAATCTGTCGACAAATTGCTGAGACGGTGCCTTTTCTGCTTGCGCCTCTTCGACGAGGTGAATGATTTTCGCAATTGTTGTTTCCTCGCTCAGCTTCGTGACTTTAATTTTTAAAAAGCCTTCTTCATTTAAGGTTCCGGCAAAGACTTCATCGTTTATGGCCTTTTCAACGGGAACCGACTCGCCGGTGATTGCCGCTTGGTTAACGGCTGATCCGCCTTCAAGCACCACACCATCCATGGCAATTCGTTGGCCAGGCTTAACCACCATGATGTCGCCGACTTCAATGTCTTCTGCTTTTAGTAAAATCTCTTGACCGTTCCTGATGACCAAGGCTTCTGTAGGTGCCAGCTCCATCAGGGACCGTATTGATGCCCGGGCTTTATCCATCGAGTAGCCTTCGAGCACCTCACTGATGGCGAATAGGATGACAACAACAGCCCCTTCGCTCCATTCACCGATGATGGCTGCACCGATAATTGCAATCGTCATCAATGTTTTCATGTCAAAATCGAGTTGTGTCAAGTTTTTTATGCCCGTTTTAAAAAGCGGGTAGCCTCCCAGTACGATCGCTGCAGCGAACAGGAGGTTTTCAGAAAAAAGGTAACCGGTTAGCAGGAATACTAGTGAAAGTCCGAGCAGTCCATAGCGTCTCCAAAACGGCTCCTTGGCTTGGACCGAAAGCTTTTCTTTTTCATGATAAATAGTTAATTTTTCAAAAGCACCTGCTTCATGCAGTTCCTCTAATGTGGTGTTTCCGTAGACTGTCAGTTTGGAAGCTCCGAAGTTTACTTGTGCATCAACAACACCATCCAGGTGTTTCACGTTCTTTTCGAACTTGGCTGCACAGCTTGCTCAGGAAAAACCTTGGACACGGTAGACGTTTTTATCTAATGGTTCACCCACGGCCTGCCACCTCTTCCTGGTGTTCGAAGGCAATATGGATTAATTGTTTAACATGGTCGTCGTCAAGGGAATAATAAACGAGCTTGCCCTCTTTGCGATATTTGGCGAGACCAAGATTCTTCAGATGCCTTAAATGATGCGAGGCCGTTGCTGTTGTCGCACCCACGATATGGGCAACATCACAAACACAGAGCTCATCTTCAAGCGTCAAGGCATAAGCTATTTTCATCCGTGTTTCATCGGAAAGTGCTTTAAAAAGTTTGGTCACTTGTAGAACATGGTTGGTTGTTTGCAGCTGGTCTTGAACTCGGGCTGTTTTCTCACTATCGACGCAATTGACTTCGCAAACATCGCGCTCTTTCATATTGCCACCTACTTCATTCAAATGTTCGTTTGAATATATCATATTCAAATACTGGTTTGAGTGTCAATGAATTTGAGGTGATTTTTCAAAAAAACACTCAAATGAAGGTTTGAATGTTTGTGAGGGAGGCGGGATTGGCTACCGAGGAGGCTTCGGGAAAAAACGCCGCTTTGGCGAAAACATTGAAGAAATCGGCGAAATGAGTCTGTTATTTGGCGAAATACCATCTCGGTTTGGCGAAAATAAACCCTGAAATCGGCGAAAACACAGGCCAATTCGGCGAAATACCCACAGAGTCCGGGATTTTGAAACAATACAAAAAGGCCGCATAAAGACTTTTATGCGACCTCACTCTAAAAACTATAAATAAGTAAGCAGTATACCTCCGACCGCACCAGAGAGCACAACTACCCACGGCGGCAGCTTCCAATAGGATAGCATGCTGAACAAAATAGCAGCTAAAGCAAAATCTGCCGGTCCGATAATCGAACTGGTCCAGATTGGATTGTAGAAAGCAGCAAGCAAAATTCCCACGACCGCGGCATTAACACCAACCAAGGCCCGTTTAATGTTGCGATTGCGGCGCAAAGTGTTCCAGAATGGTAATGCTCCCAATACAAGCAGGAACGCCGGTAAAAAGATCGCTGCCGTTGCGAGCAGCCCGCCCAGCCATCCGCTCATAACACTCCCGAGATAGGTGGCAAAGGTAAACAGCGGCCCTGGTACAGCTTGGGCTGCGCCGTAACCGGCAAGGAATTCTTCCTTCGTCAACCAGCCGGTCGGGACCACCTCCCGTTCCAACAGCGGCAGCACCACATGCCCGCCGCCAAACACAAGCGAGCCGGAGCGGTAGAAGCTGTCAAACATCGCCAGCCAGCCTGAACCGACCACTCCCCGTAAAAAAGGAAGCAGCAGCAGCAAGCCGAAGAACAACACTAAACAGGCTAAGGCGAACTGCTTTGAAATCGGAAATTGCAGGTCAGCTTCCTCCGTATCTGAACCTGCATTTTTAAAAAGAAATAACCCTGCCGCTGCCGCCAATATTATCACACCAACTTGGGTAAACGCGCTCGGCAATAGCAGCGTTCCCACAACTGAAAATAGAGCAATCGCTTTTGTTGTGATATTGGGTGTCAACTTTTGCGACATGCCCATAATCGCATGCGCTACCACGGCCACGGCGACAATTTTTAGTCCATGGATCCAACCGGAGCCGCCGACATCCATACCTTGAAGCAGCAAGGCGAATAAAATGAGGGCAATCGCTGACGGGGCGGTAAATCCGAGGAAGGCGAGGATGCCGCCCAATAAACCGCCGCGCATCACGCCAATGCCAATTCCGACCTGGCTGCTTGCCGGACCGGGCAAAAATTGACATAGCGCCACTAAATCGGCATAGCTTTTCTCATCAAGCCATTTCCGGCGCCGGACATATTCTTCATGGTAATAACCTAAATGGGCAATCGGTCCGCCAAACGAGGTCAGCCCAAGCTTAGTAGAAACGAGCAATATTTCAATTAATGTCTTTCCCCTGTTTTGTGCCAAGGTATTTTCCTCCGAAGATTGCACTTTCATTCATTTTTTCATAGTTTTAGCCTGCAACGCAAGCAAAAAAAAAGGTGCGCACCCACCGCTGGGAGTATAAAAAAACTCCCTCACCAAACTAGTGAAGGAGCCCTAGATTTTCATTATTCAATGTTATTTATAGTATCAGGGTTGGTAATGGTGTCAGGCACCAATATATGCCTTCGCACCGTAAGAACGATGTCAGCGATAAAATAGAGGGTGACGGCAGGCCAGATCCATGCCCAAATCGGCTCGGCTTTCCCGTATAAGCCAGCAATTGCCGGGTGGATCCATTTTAGTACGATGAGTGATA
Organism: Neobacillus sp. B24; assembly: GCF_055381825.1. Classification (NCBI taxonomy): domain Bacteria; kingdom Bacillati; phylum Bacillota; class Bacilli; order Caryophanales; family Bacillaceae; genus Neobacillus; species Neobacillus sp. B24. The sequence continues at coordinate 4,762,951 of NZ_AP035777.1, forward strand.
GCACTCCCCAGCAAAGGGAAAAGGGCAGACAAATGTGGCCGTGCAGCTGCATCGGGGTTTCGGAGTAGTCCCAATACTGCCGCCCGAATAGCTTATGCAGCATGGCCCCGCTTATATATTCAATTAGTGTAGGAACCGCAAAACAAAGCGGAAGCACTACTGCCCAGTTTGTGCTCGGTGAAATCAAATACACCAGTAAAATTGGGGAGATGCCGTACATTGGTTTAAAAGGTCCATATAAAAAATTGTCTTTGAAGAATTTGCCTTTGGTTAGAACGTTGTAGCTGTTTTCCAACAGCCAGCCTAGCAAGGAATATATTGCAAAATAAAAGACAATTACGGCAGCCGCCTCGGTAAAAAGGACATCTGAATTTTGAACTTCAAACCCATTTAACAAGTTCAGAATCATAGCTAATCACCTTTCATTGTTAAAAAATTCCCAACTTAGTTTAGCCTGTCGATAAAAAAGTATACTGAAAAATTCCATGTTTTGATTTCGCTGATTTTGGTTGAGTTTTCGCTGCATTGAGGAGTTATTTCGCGGATTCACGGCAATATTTCGCTGGGTTCAGAAGGTATTCAGCCGAATACCAGAACCATTTCGCCAAACCCTTTTTCAAGTTTTCAATAGATTAATCAACATCGTGTTCATAAATCATTCCGCTTTTTGTATAATTTTAATAAAACGAACAAAAGAGGTAATCGAAAATGGCTGATAAACGAGTAGCTCGTTCGAAACTTGTTATTCGCAATGCGCTCACCGATTTAATGGAAGAAAAGGGCTTTGAAGCAATCACGGTACGTGATATAACCGAAAGAGCGCAGATTAATCGGGGAACCTTCTATTTGCACTATCGCGATAAATTCGATTTGCTTGAGCAAAGTGAAGAGGAGATTGTCCATGGAATAGCAGAAATTACCGCGGACATCGACCCTGCGGAGGCAATGGCTCATACAAGCTCAAATGAACCCGTGCCCATCATTCTCAAACTCTTTGAATTTTTCCAGGAACATGCTGATTTCCTAAAGGTCAATTTGGGACCGAATGGCAACGCGTCATTCCAAATAAAGCTGAAGAAACTAATTCAAAAAATCTTCTACCGGAATTTCGTCGCCAAATTAAACAAAGATGAAATTCTCGTACCAATCGAAACCTTATTGGCCTACCTAAGCTCGGCCCACCTTGGCGTGGTGCAGCATTGGCTGGAAACCGGAATGGAAAAATCCCCTCGTGAAATGACATTAATTTTAACAAAAATAACCTTGCTTGGCCCTGGGTATGTAGCGGGGCTGAATCAGCTAAAATGAACACATTATTCCATTTTGTTTATTGTAATTCACCTGGGGACGTTCTAAGATTAATTTAGAGACACTCAACACGGTGTTCATAAAGGGGGTTTTTCAATGAATCCAACCATCAAGGTCGAACAGGTGAACAAAAGCTTCAGTAAGAAGGCGGTTCTCGAGGATGTGAGCTTATCAATTGAAAAAGGCCAGCTGTATGGGCTCATCGGACCTTCGGGTGCCGGGAAAACGACACTGGTAAAAATGATTGTCGGAATGGAAAAAGCGGATTCCGGGTCAATAGAGGTCTTAGGCAAAAAAATGCCGAATCTCGCTATCCTCCAAGAAATCGGTTATATGGCCCAATCTGACGCACTTTATGTGGAATTAACAGGAGAAGAAAATCTTAAATTTTTTGCATCGCTTTACAAATTAAATAAAGAAGAACAGAAAAGGCGGATTGCTTATGCTGCTGGATTGGTCAATCTCACTGATGACTTGAAGAAGCGGGTGTCTGCCTACTCCGGCGGGATGAAGCGGCGCCTGTCGCTGGCAATTGCCCTGATTCAGGACCCCAAAATCTTGATACTCGATGAGCCAACTGTCGGGATAGACCCTGAATTGAAAATATCGATTTGGAGTGAACTGTTGCGACTTAAAACAGAAGAGGAAAAGACGATTATCGTGACCACTCACGTCATGGATGAGGCCGAACGCTGTGATTATGTTGCCATGGTTCGCGACGGCCGGATTATTACCAGCGGTTCTCCAGCAGCTTTAAAGGAACAGTACCAGGTAACTCATTTCGATGAAGTATTTTTACGGGCGGGGGTTAAGCAGCATGAGAATCACGGCGCTCATTAAACGAATTTGCCAGCAGCTCCTGCGCGACAAACGGACCTTGGCATTAATGTTCGTGGCACCGTTATTAATACTTACCCTTATGTACTTTTTATTTAATGGGAACACCGTTGACCCGAAATTGGGCGTTGTGGGCATAGATGAGAGTTTGGTTAAAGTGTTGAAAAAAGCTGATATTAAGATAGAAAAGATAGATGAAGTATCACGCAGCACAGTGATTGACCAGGATCTTGACGGGCTGCTGCAGCAGGAAGATGGAAAAATGGAGTTGACACTAAGGAACGATGACCCGACAAAGGCAAAAGGGCTGCAGGCGAAAGTAAATCAGGCCGCAGCTTCCTTGGCACAAGCCAATTTGATTCAAAAAAATCCGGCCCTCGCCGGGATGACGCCGCAAAAAATCGATACTAACTATGTTTATGGCGATAAAGACACGGTGTTTTTTGACGTGTTGAGTCCGATATTAGTCGGCTTCTTCGTGTTCTTCTTTGTGTTTATTATTTCTGGAATCGGCTTACTGCGCGAGCGGACAACGGGAACATTGGAGCGGTTGATGTCAACACCGATCCGCCGGACTGAAATCGTCACCGCGTATTTGATTGGTTACGGAATCTTTGCGGTAGCGCAAACCATCATTGTCGTTCTGTACTCAATCAATGTGCTTGAAATTGTGCTAGTGGGTTCGATCTTCCATGTGATTCTCATTAATTTGCTGCTGGCATTGGTGGCACTGTCGCTGGGCATTCTGCTGTCATCGTTTGCAGCTTCCGAGTTTCAGATGATGCAATTTATTCCGATTGCAGTGATTCCACAGGTGTTCTTCGCAGGAATCTTCCCGCTTGAAGGGATGGCTAATTGGCTTCAAGCCGTTGCCAAGGTGTTTCCGATGTATTACGCTGGCGATGCTTTGAAAACTGTCATGTACAAAGGAGGAGGTTTAAGCGACATTAGTGGTGACCTCCTCGCCCTCGGTATCTTTGCATTTATCTTTATCGTTTTGAATATCTTTGCATTGAAAAAATATCGGACATTATAAATAAAAAATCCAAAGGGCCGCAAGTGAGTCCTTTGGATTTTTTTAGTTTCAAAGAATCAATTGCCGCAGAGTGAATCCTTCCCCTGCTTCATATTTTTCCTGTTCTTTGCAAAAGATAAGGTGTCAGCCTGAAGTCATCCGGTTTCTCAATCTTAACGGTGAGCCGTCGCAGGAATTATCACTAATATAATTAAAAACAGTCCGAACCAACTCCCGGGTTCGGACTGTTGCTTTAGCCTATCATTTTATCAAATCGTTTTTGGTCCTGGACGAACAGGACACCAAGTTCATGGTGATCCCCTTCAAATAATGCCCGCTGGACAAAGCGGATTTCACCATTTGTATCGAGAACATCGAGCTTGCAGTGGGCCCGGTTTTTTTGCAGTGCCTCGTAGAAGGTAGTTTCATCCTGAACCTGCATGCCATTCACCTTGGTGATAATTTCGCCGACCTTCAAACCCATTTTCTCTGCCGGTGTTTCCGGGATAATCCCGATAATCATCAGACCGTGATTCTTTTTCGAGAAATAAACTGGTTTACCATCGTCCTTCAGGTACGCCATCAATGACAAAAATTCGCGGCCGATAACAGTGAGTGCTACCGTCACAATCGAACTAAGCGGGTACCAATAACCGGCTATAGATAGAAGGAAGATGAACACGCCCAGTCCAATCACTTGGCGGCCGTGATTCTGGATGGCCTCACGCGGCAGCATCCCTTTGATTTGCTGGTTAAAGCCAATCGCAAACGGAACCAGGATAAGTGAATATTCTTTGGCACCGATTTGAAACACAGGCCACCACTCAAATGCAGACGATATCGCCCCGCCCGGAATCAATAGAAACATTGGCAGCAGCCACAGCCGCTTGACTTCATGGACACCAATGCTTTGCCCCCGCTTACTTTTCGTCAGCTTTGGCGATGTCCCCTTGCTGCCATTTTTAAGGATCAAGATCCCTTCAGCGATTAATAGAAGTCCCAGCACCACAACAATCGACGGATAGATTTGCTTATCAATTGCCTGAAACGTTTTTTCAAAAACCGGAAGATTCCAGCTGTTATTTGCCAGCATAACGATGGCAAAAAATGCTGCACTGACAGTGTAAACGGGAGACATCCAACGGACATTGGTCGTAAGCGACAATAGGATTGTGAAAGCCGCAATTAGTAATACCGCTGCGAACGGAATGACAATCCCGGCCGCCAAGACCACCACTGATAGGGTTGCCCCGATTATAAGCCCAAGCGGTAGCAGCTGCCGCAATTCGAAGTAAGCATCCTCCGCTCGTATATGGAAATTTTTCCGTTCACGTTTTACCCGCATGACACCCAGAATTCCAGCTAGGAAAAAAAGATAGTATAAAACAGGATGCAGAAATAACTTGCCTGTTCCCTTAAGAAGCTCCACAAGCCATATTTGAACCAACTCCTGTCACCTGCCTCTAGTAAAATTTTCTCGTAGTAATAGATTAAAAGTCTCTTAAAGTTTATTTTACCAAATTAGTGGGACAAAACATATTGCTATATTTTAAAAATTATATTTCATTATTATGGTGACTGAAAATTCTCGTGGGGAAATTTGTTGAAGGTTTGGGAATCGGGCATTTCTTTGACACTATTTCCGTGGAAATTCTTTTTAATTTCCCAAAAAAGGACAAAAAGCAGTGAACCCGTATATAGTCCACTGCTTTATTTGACGCCTATTTCCCAATCAACCGCAATGCCATTTGCAATTGGGCGTCGTTTTTCTCTTTTTTCATTTCATTGACCGCTGCCACTTCGAGTTTAGCGGCCGTTTTGGTATCAATTTTCCCGGTAGCTGGCAGGTCGTAATTTTTCTGGAAGGCTTTCACTGCCGTTGTGGTTTCCGAGCTAAAGTAACCATCGGTCCGGCCCGGAGCCAGTCCTAGTCCATCCAGAATCTCCTGGGCATTTTTCACCTGCTCGCTGTTCATGTCCTCCTCAAGCGGCTTGTCAATTTGCAGCGGGTGGGTGGCAAAAATGACTGGCTGCTTGACTTCGACATCCGGCTTGATGCCTTTTTTGTGAATCCAATTTCCGTCCGGAGTCAGCCATTTAAATAGCGTCAGCTTTATATTGCTGCCGTCTTCCATCGGCACTGCCTGCTGGACAGTCCCCTTTCCAAAAGTGGTTTCGCCGATCAGCTTGTATCCATTCGCCTCCTGCATAGCGCCGGCCAAAATTTCCGAAGCAGATGCGCTGCCCTTATTGATAAGAACAACAACCGGATAGTCCTTTTTCTCACTTAGTGTGGAAAAATAACGCCTTTTTTCTCCGTTTCGCTGCTGAATTTGCACAAACGGTTTCTCCTTTGGAACAAATTCTTTTAGAATCTCTTCGACGCTTGATAAAAGACCGCCCGGGTTGCCGCGCACATCAATAATCAGCCCTTTAATCTTATCATTCTCCAGCGCCTTTAATTCCTTCTTAAAATCAGCCGCGGTATTTTCGGAAAAAGAGGTCACTTCAAGGTAACCATATCTTTTGCCGTCATATTTCTTGATATCGGAATGTACAGTTTCAAGCGGGATTTCGTCGCGTTTTACCTCAAACGTCAGTGATTCTTTTAACCCTTTGCGAGCAATTTCTATTTTGACGCTGGTACCTTTTTTACCGCGTATTTTAGAGGTCGCCTTATTGAGATCTAGTCCCTCGACACTTTTTCCGTCAACCTTTAGGATTTGGTCGTGCGGCTTAAGACCGGCTTTTTCAGCTGGGGAATTTTTAAACGGGGAAACGATAACGATTTTCCCGTCCTCCATTCCAACCTCAGCGCCGATTCCTTCAAAGGAAGATTCCAGTGTTTGCGTGAACTGCTGAGATGTTTCCTTGTCCATATAGACGGAATAGGGGTCCTTTAACACGGAAAGCATCCCTTGGATCGCCCCTTCGACCAGCTTTTCCTGTTCTACTTTTTCGACGTAACGGCTTAGGATCAGCTCATAAGCCTGCTCCACTTTTTCAAGGTCGTCAGTTTTGATTTCAGTATTAACTGTTTGTGTTTTGGTGGGCTTTATTGCATGCTCAAGCTGAGAGTTTGCTTGCTCTTTTTGAAAAAATTGCATCCCGGCATAGGTGCCGCCTGCCCCAGTTAGTAGTGACCCGGCCATTAACAGGGCCATCCATTTTCGATTCATTCAGTACTCCTCCTGTTTATCTGCCTGTTTTAACTATTTTGCAAACAGACAGCGATTTCCTGCCCGATTATTAACTTATATGACAGGAGTGGACGAGTTATGAGTGGTTTTCTTAACGCACTATATCGTTAGTCTATACTGGGGGGATTTTCAACGTAACCAAAAATGGGGGGGAAATAAGCGGAAAAATTTCCCTTAATCGGGAAATAGCTCTGAAAATAGCATAAATAGTCGGAAAAATTCCGACTAATAACTCAAAAGACGTGAAAATTGGTAATTTTGCTTTGCTTAACCGGAAAAACTCCGCTTATATCTCCTCAACAGAGCTCTATACTGCAGTTTACCCGGAAAAACTCCGCTTATTTTGCTATCAATATTAGTTCCACCCACCAATAAAAAATGAGTGCCCTCATATGCGAATGGGCACTCATTTTAACCTAGATTTTAATATTTTTGATAGGAGCAGGAACCCGTTAAGCTATTTGCTCCTCCCGAATTACAACTTCTATTATAATGGTACAATTCCCCTTGGGTTGATGGCGGTATGCTGGGCCCAGCGACCTTTGTAAAGTTCGAAATGCAAGTGCTGGCCTCTTGATGCACCAGTGTTCCCCATCGTCCCGATTTGCTGGCCTTTTTTCACTGTCGCTCCTTCGCCAACTGCTATACTGCTCATATGTGCATAAACAGTGGTATAAATTTGTCCGTTAATGTTGTGTAAAATATAAACCACATTACCGTAGCTAGAAGATTTATGGGCGACGTAGACTTGTCCATCAGCAGCCGCGACTATTGGAACACCACTGCCCGCTTTTGCGATATCAACACCCCAATGCTTCCTTCCGTCTTTTTCACGATATCCATACCAGGATGTCACTACTCCTGATGCTGGTCTAGTGAAGTTCCCGCTGGAAACCGCAGGGGCACTGGAACCACCTGAAGTACCGCCAGATGAACTACCCGACTTCGATGCTTGTGCTGCCTTTGCTGCTTGGGCCGCCTTTGCTGCCTGAGCAGCCTGTGCCGCTTGCGCCGACTGAAGGGATCGCTTGATGGCAGCCTCCTGGGCAGCAAGAATTTTATCCTGCTCCTGCATATCCATGGCAACCTCTTGTTCTTCCGCTTCCTGTTCTTCCAATGAAGCTAGCAGATTATCTTTTTCGGCCCGCTGAGCATTCAATTGCTGATTCGCCTTCTCCAAATCAGCAACCATTTTTTCCAGACTGCCTAGTTCATTCTGAACTTGAGTTTGTTTATTTTCCACATCTGATTTGTCGGCTTCATGCTGCTTCAAAATATCCTGGTCCGCGATCATGATCGTAGCCACGGCATTCGCCCGGTCAATAAAGTCGCTGAAGCTGCTCGCTCCAAATAGAATATCCAAATAGCTAACCACGCCGCCAGTTTCTTGATAGCTGCGAATCCGATCCTTCAACAGGACATTGCGCTTTTCAATGCGCTCCTTTATGACAGCTATTTCCTCTTTAAGCTTCGTAATCTCAACCTTGGTTGCCTCAATTTTCGATGTTTTCTCTTTAATTTGGTTGGAAGCCTGATTAATTGCTGTCTCAAGTCGTTTTATTTCAGATTGCACGTCACTTTGCTGGTCTTGCAGATTACTAATCTTCTCATTTTGTTTTTTAATATCCGACTTAACTCCAGAACGCTCTTTTTGTACCTTATTTTGCTGATCCTTCAAACTGGAAATGGAGGCTGCTTCTGTATGTACGGAAACTCCTCCAAAAATAGTCCCTAGTCCAACCGTGGCAACGGCGGCGAGTGTGATTGCTGTTTTTTTCATCGTATTCTTTCCCCCATTTCCCTTTTCAAAAAAACAGGAAGGAAATGATGAAGCTCTTCCTTCCTGACTGAATTACAAGTATACGTATTAAACCTTCAAAAACTTTCTTACTGACATCAAGCTGCCCCAAACACCGATTAATGCGCCCATCAGCAGAAGAATGCCGGATAGCTGGAACACAAATGGGTCAAACGGCAAAATCTTGACAAAGGTGCCGGTAAGTCGTGGTCCAATATAGTCATAAGCGCGGTAATAGGCAATCCCGATTAGAATGATTGGCAGAAAGGCGCCAATCATCCCAAGCCACAGGCCTTCTAATACGAACGGCCAGCGAATAAAGCCATTCGTCGCTCCTACTAATCTCATAATCTTGATTTCTCGTCGTCTAGCAATAATCGTAATTTTAATTGTATTAGAAATCAGGAACACGGCGGTAAAGAATAAGCCGAAGATTAACACTACCCCAACGTTGCGGCTCGCTTTAATAAACTTGAACAGTTTTTCGACCTTGCCCTGACCATATTTTACTTTTGCAACATAGTTTAATTTTTCCGCTTTATCGGCAACCTTCATGGTGTCCTGCGGTTTTTTCGTTTTGACGATAAAAACATCGTTAAGCGGATTATCCTGCTCAAACAATTTAAACGCCTTGCCTTCCTCACCCATGCTCTTCACCAAATCTTGTAATTCCTTCTCTTTTGGTGAAAACTTGACACTTTTAACTTCTGGAAGGGCCTCAAGCTTAGTTTTTAATGCGGTCTGATCGTCTTTTGTTGCTGCTACATCGATGTGGACGCGGATTTGCACATCCTGTTCAATCGTTTCAGCGACTCGGTTCAAGTTCATCATAATGACGAAAAAGACACCGACCAAAATCAAGGTAACGGTAACGGCACTGACGGATGCAAACGTCATCCAGCCATTTCTGCCGATGCTCTTAAAACTTTCGCGGGCGTGACGGCCAATCGTCCTAATTTTCATAACCGTATTCCCCCTTCTGCTCATCGCGAGCAATTTTTCCGCCTTCTATGGCTATGACGCGATGTCTAATCGTGTTAACAATTTCCTTGTTATGTGTGGCCATGACAACAGTTGTGCCGCGGTTATTGATTTCTTCAAAAATTTTCATGATGTCCCAAGTCGTTTCCGGGTCAAGGTTACCCGTCGGCTCATCGGCAATCACAACCTTTGGTGAGTTGACGATAGAGCGGGCAATGGAAACACGCTGCTGCTCACCGCCTGAAAGCTCAGTTGGAAGCATCCTGGCTTTATGCTTTAAGCCTACAAGGTCAAGAACTTCCATGACCCGTTTCTTGATATATTTTGGATTGGCTTCAATAACCTCTAAAGCGAAAGCAACATTTTCATAGACTGTGAGAGTCGGAAGCAATTTAAAGTCCTGAAACACTACGCCAAGATTACGACGGAACAACGGGACCTTTTTCATCTTGAGTTTTGCCAAATTTACACCATTCATGGTAATCGTTCCTGTTGATGGAATTTCTTCACGATAAATCATTTTAATAAACGTTGATTTTCCTGCACCACTCGGGCCGACAATATAAACGAATTCGCCCTGGTTAATCCGAACATCAATTCCATTAATGGCAGATACGCCATTTGGGTACTTTTTATACACCTCTTGCATTTCGATCATATATATCACCTGATTGTTTTTATTTTTGATACTAAATTTTCGACAATATTTGCAACAGAACCACAATAAGAAACAAAATGTGCATAATTTCGCATGTTTTTATTATAACATCATATTTCGTCAAAAAAAGCGGTAAAAATATTACAGTTTCTTTTCAAAAGATACAAAATCCGGACAGATTCTCCAAGAGGATAAATATTTTTCGGGATTTAGGGTTTTGATTTGTCGAATTTCTTTTTTGATAACAATAAAAAACGCCCTGTGGATTCACAGCGCGTTTTTGGGTTTCATTTTTACTTTTTAGCAGCTAGCCATTCAGCCACTTGTTCAGCGTCGTCACCCGTTACAACATTTGCTGGCATACCACCGCGGCCATTGTGGATGATATCCAGAATTTCATCTTTTGAGTATTTGGAGCCAATTTTCGTTAAGTCTGGACCAACAGCACCCTTCATATCAGCGCCATGGCAGCTGGAGCATTTTTGATCATAAATCTTTTGTCCGCCGGCATCAGCGGTATCCGTGCCGCCGCCGCCATTGCCATTGTCCTTGTCACCGCCGCCGCAGGCAGCAAGACCCATTACTAAAGAGGTGCCTAACAAAAATGTCAATAGTTTCTTCTTCATAAAGCATTGTACCCCCTAATGTAAATAATCCCATCACAGTAATACTATACCAAGTTACACGCGTTTGAAACCCTCCCCCAACACCTCTGCGGCATCCATAACGACGACAAATGCAGACGGGTCAAGGGTTTTGACCAATTGTTTCAATTTTGTGAACTCCGTTTGATCTACCACACACATTAACACTGGCCGTTCATGGTCGGTAAATCCACCGTATGCTGATAGTTTTGTCACACCACGGTCGATTTTATTCAAAATTCCTTGCCGAACTTCTTCCTGATTATTTGTAATGATCATCGCCATCTTCGACCGGCCGAAACCAACCTGGACCAAATCAATGGTTTTACTGGTCACATATAGGCCAATTAGGGCATACAATGCTTTTTCAATATCAAATACAAGCGCCGCGGCTAGTACAATTAAACCATCAATCATAACGACACATCTTCCAAGTGTGAAACCAGTATATTTATTGATAATTTGTGCAGCAAGATCGGTTCCCCCTGTGGAGGCTTTTCCCCGAAAAACAATCCCGAGACCTAGACCGATACCGATTCCGCCGAACAGCGCACCAAGCAGGGCATCGTTGGTCCATGGTTCCCAATTCTTCGTTAAAAAAACAACAAACGGCAGAAAGATAGTGCCAACTAACGTTTTAACGCCAAATTGCTTTCCTAATAAAACAACCCCGGCAATAAATAACGGGATATTAAATGCCCACTGCACATAGGCTGGCTCCCAGCCAAGCACCGATTTGGTTATAGTACTGATGCCGCTTACGCCCCCGGAAGCGACTTCGTTTGGCAGCAAAAACACATTAAACGCAATGGCAATAATCGCCGCTCCAATCAGCACCAATATATAATCAATCGCAATTCTTGTTTTTGGATAGCTGTCAGTTAAACTGCTTAAAATATTCATGAATGATTCCCCTGTAAAAAGCTTTCTGTGAAGCACCGTTGAGAGTATAGCATGGGTAAATTTTGGTGTAAATGGCATTGTGTTAACGTGGTGAAGGGGTAAATTTGTATTAGCTTTTACCAACTTAAAAATAAAAATAAGCCTTTGCCAAAAATCCGACAAAGGCTAAATAATTTATGAAATTTTCGAACGCAAGTAAGCATTAATAAACTGGTCTAAATCCCCGTCCATGACAGCCTGAACGTTACCGGACTCTGTTGAAGTGCGATGGTCCTTGACCATAGAATATGGATGGAATACATAGGAGCGGATTTGGCTGCCCCAGCCGATTTCTTTTTGCTCGCCGCGAATTTCGAGAAGCTCTTTTTCTTTTTCCTCTACTCCCTTTTGGTAAAGCTTCGCCTTTAACATTTTCATGGCATGCTCGCGGTTCTGAATTTGCGACCGCTCGGTTTGGCAGCTGACGACAATCCCGGTTGGAAGGTGGGTAATCCGGATCGCCGATTCGGTCTTGTTAACGTGCTGACCACCGGCACCACTGGAACGGTACGTATCAACGCGTAAATCCTCAGAACGAATCTCAATTTCAATATCCTCATTTAATTCCGGCATCACTTCACATGAAACGAAAGAAGTATGGCGGCGTCCTGATGCGTCAAACGGTGAAATCCGTACGAGACGATGTACCCCTTTTTCTGCCTTCAAGTAGCCATAGGCATTATGGCCCTTAATTGCGAGGGTGACGCTCTTAATCCCGGCTTCATCACCAGGCAGGTAGTCAAGTGTTTCAACTTTAAAGCCCTTTTTCTCAGCCCAGCGGGTGTACATCCGCAGCAGCATCGAGCCCCAGTCCTGCGATTCCGTTCCACCGGCACCCGGGTGAAGCTCAAGGATGGCATTATTTTTATCAAACTCCCCGCTTAGGAGAAGCTGCAATTCAAATTCATTCAAGCGGCTTGTCAGCCCTTGCAATTCTTCCTCGAGCTCAGCCTGCAGCTCGTCGTCGCTTTCTTCTTTTACTAGCTCGTAGGACACTTCCAGGTTTTCATACACTTCGTTGAGTTCGTAAAACTCATTGACCTGATCCTTTAAAGCGTTGGATTCGCTAATGACAGCTTGTGCTGCCTGTTGGTCATCCCAAAAGTTAGGCTGAAGCATCGTGTCCTCCAGCTCGGCTATGCGCGCTTCCTTGTTCTCGAGGTCAAAGAGACCCCCTAAAGTCAGCTAATGTTTTAGCCGTTTTTTCAAGCTCATTTCGAATTTCTGCTAATTCCATCTCCGTCACCTCTATTTAAGTACTGTATAATAGTTTATTCTAAATTTCTTGGTTAGTCCTTGTTCATTATAACTTGAAAACGGGGAAAAGTTCAAAATTTGGGTGGATGGATGGCGTGGGTGTAGCTTTGTATATGGATACTTGGGCGATATCGACACATTTGGGGTGGATATCAACATATTTTGAATGGATATCGACACATTTTGGGTGGATATCAACATATTTTGAAAGGATATCGACACATTTTGGGTGGATATCAACACATTTTGAAGGGATATCGACACATTTGGGGTGGATATCAACACATTTTGAAAGGATATCGACACATTTGGGGTGGATATCAACACATTTTGAAAGGATATCGACACATTTGGGGTGGATATCAACACATTTTGAAGGGATATCGACACATTTGGGGTGGATATCAACACATTTTGAAAGGATATCGACACATTTGGGGTGGATATCAACATATTTTTTCGATATATTAACAAACCTAAGACTCCTATGCGGGAATTCTACACGAAATCTAACGAATTCTACGTAAACTATAAACATTTTTACGCATCTTGATAAGAATTCTACACGATTAAGGAACAATTCTACGTGATTTAACCGGAATTCTACAAACTTGTAAAAACTGAAGAAAACATTACACTTATCCGTGTATTTTCGCGTTTCATTCCGTCAAAAATGATACTATTAAAATAAAAGCAAGTTGGACGAACTGATACATAACTTGATGAATAATATAGAGAGATAAAAGGAGAAGAGGGCCATGGAGAAGATCAACCGGAATGCCCCGTGTCCATGCGGGAGCGGGAAGAAATATAAAAATTGTTGTGGAGCGAACGAGGCAGTTTCGATTACCCAATTACTAGAAAGGGAAATCGATGAACTGCAAAAGCAATTGATTCAGTTTTCGTTTACGTACTTTGGAGAAGAGATTGAAGACGATTTTGCTGCCTTTGAGGATAACATTGAAATCCAGCTTGACGATGAGCAGGAACGAGAGTTTTTCGAAATGATTCATGCTATTTGGTTTTCGCTGTTTGAGGAATTGGATGACGGAAAAACGATTATCGAGAAATTTATTGCTTCAGAGGTTGGAAAAATTAAACGGCCGAAGCTAAAGCAAATTTTACAATCATGGTCGAACCCACGTGCGATCGCTGGAAAGGTAATTAAGGTCGAACACAACAAGCTGACGGTCGAGGATGGGTTTTCCGGGGAACAATTTGACGCAATTGTCACAGGCGCACCAGTCGAGCTTGAGTCGGATTCCTTTTTCATGGGGATGATTATGCCGTTTGAGCAAAACTACGTGTTTTTTCCGGCACCATTTGATTTACCGGACCTGAAGACAGACCTTGCCTTTGCCTTTATTGGCAATGGCGGGATGGCAAATGGCTATGATTCACCGCAGGAATATTTGACTGACTTTTTCATGGAAATCATGAGTGAGCTGCCAATGGTCGGCGAACTCGTGGAAATTGGGAATCTGGACTGGCCAGCACCCATTTATGAGGAAGTCGCTGAAATATTAAAATCAAAGCTAGAAGCCCTTGAGGATATTCTGCCGCCGGTTGTAGATATGGGTGTTGTGCTTTGGTATTCCTATTGTCAGAAAAAGCAGAAGCGGATCCAGAATCCGAATAACTACGCTGCCGCGCTGCATTATTTGCTCTCCAACATTGCACCGATGGAAAAAGTATTTACCCAAAAAGAGCTGGCACAAATGTACGGAGTTTCAGTGAGTTCAATTTCGACCAATTCTGCAGATTTGGAAAACACGTTAACAGAGGAAATCGAGCAAATCGTGGGGATGATGTATTCTGAGGAGGTTGGCCCTCCAGTTAAGGAAGGGGCGGTGATTGAGTTTCCTTCTAAACCAAGGATTGTTGATCCGGAACCTCCGCAAAAACTAAAAAAAGTCTCCCGTCGCGACGAAGAACGTTCGCAGGAATTGATTTTTGAAGCACTTCATGAAGAAGGTCCGAAACGGTACCAGTTAGCTCAGCAGGCACTAGGCATGAATCCTTATTGCACTGATGCATACATCATTCTCGCTGAAGACGCGGATTTCCTTGATGAAGCCGCTCTACTGTTTCGGAGAGGAATGGAAGTTGGAGAGCAAGCACTAGGAAAAGAATTTTTCGAGGAAAATAAGGGCCATTTCTGGGGCTTGATTGAAACACGACCGTATATGCGCGCCAAAGCCCATTATGCAGAGGCACTTTACTTGTTAGAAGATGTGGACGGATCCATCCAACAGTTTGAGGAATTGCTGGAGTTAAATCCGATGGATAATCAGGGTGTTCGCGAATCGTTGTTTGTTGCCTACTTGGATAAAGGGGAACACGCGAAGGCCCACGAGCTGATGGAAAAATATGATGAGGACACCACGCAAACGGCGTTTAACAAGCTTTTGCTGGAGCTGCTCGAAAATGGCTTTACTGTGAAGGCGAAGGCATTGTTAAAAGCTGCCAAGCAGATGAACAAGTATGTGATACCTTACTTAGTTGGTAAAAAGCGCATGCCAAAGGCCATACCGGATTACTACGGGTTTGGTGACGATAATGAAGCCATCAGCTATTCCGGGCTACACAAACATTTGTGGGACAGGATTGAGGGGCTCGCTGAGTGGATGAAAAGATAGAGTTCAGTGTCCTCATGACTTAGTCATGAGGGCTATTTTTGGTTGTTAATACTAATTTAGGGATTCCAGAATTTATTAGTCAAAATCTGCCCCCAAGCCATTTTTCTAGGATTAAATGGCATATCACAAAGTATGTGAGATAGGATGGTTATTCTATCCTTTGGAAATAAAATTGTTGTCATGCTAGAGACGTGTCCCTTTCCTAAAATGGAGAATACCACAGTCAGATAGACCGTGGTATCTCCCAAATGTTACACTGTCTACTCTAAAAACAAAAAGCCGTGGGCCTCTCGCTTTTTCAAGTGTAATATATCCTATTTCCCAGGTGAAGGTGCATGGGCAGCTTCAATTACTAAATTCTTATCCCCGCCATGGCAGGATGAGCAAGCTTGATCGTCTTCATTTTTGTGTCCGTTGATAAGTTCCCCATTAGCCTTCTGGGCTGGGAAAGTTCCAGTTATGCCGTAAATCACTTTTGTACCGTCATGACACTTCATACAGAACGCACGCTCATCAGAAGCCGTCCATGTGTCAAACTGTGTCGTATATTTATCTTTATCATCCGGTTTCAGATTGCCGATATTCTCCTTTAACATCATGATGTTATTGGAGCCATGGGTTTCGTGGCATTCTGAACATGGGAGACGGCCATTTAACTTACTGCCGCTGTCTACAGATGCTGTAATAATATGTCCCGATTTGCTAGGATCGGTAAAGGCATCATCTTTGTAATATTGCGCAATATTTGAAACACCATTCGTGCCATTGTGACATCTTAAGCATAATGAGAAATCATCCGACTTAACTTGTCCTGATTCAGAATCGTTACTTGAGTAGGATCCGACTTTTTTATATGAGTAGGTTTGAAAATGAGTTCCGGAAGAATCCGTAACTGATGCACCTTTTAGTCTGTTAGGATTTTCCTTGGACCAGCCTTCGTGCGGGTTATGACAGCTTGTGCAGGATTCAGTATCCGAAATTTTTCCCTCTGCATGCGTGTGTTTAGAATCACTATATTTATCTGGAATAGGTGTCCCGGTGCCATTCGTTCCATCATGGCACGCCATACATAGATTATTTTTTAAACTTCCATACTTGCCGCCTTCAAGGGTAGGACTTTTCCCATTATGGGTGCTATGGCAATATGCACAAGAATTGGTTACACCAGAAAAGTCGCCATGAATATAATCTTTTGGCCTGCCATTTGATTCATATTGATATTCTTCATAAGTACTGATGGTCGTAAATTTAAAAAATCTTGGGACAATATTTTTTTTTGCATCATTTGAAATATTTGAATCAATATATACATGATAAGTTGTATTTTTTTCAAGTTTTTCCGGTTTGAAGGTAAATACATATTCCTTCAATCCATCTTTAACCTGGGCAGTTCCACTTGGAGTCCCTTCAATATCCCCTACTTTAGGTACAACCGTTATTATAGGTTTTTCGGTGGATAATGTCCCGGCAGTTCTGATGACGATTCGAATCTGGTAACCGATCGGCACCTGTGTCATATCATCAGCTGGCAGGACTTTTCCTGGGTCATTCCCTTCAGATGGGACGAGACTTATATCACATACAAATGGACGGGTCCCAGTATTAGCAGTTGTATCAGTTGTATCCGCAGTACCCTGGGGTGCGTTCGTGTTGTTAGATGCTGAAAGCAAGTCGCTGTTTAACCCCTGAATGCCAAAAGCAACCCTATCTGTTATCAGGGAAGACTTCACGGTAAAGTTTTGGGTTAATTCCGTAATGTTCCCTGTTTCATCCAAGGCCTGAAAAATTAAGGTATGATCTCCCTCGCTAAATTCCTTCAAAAAGGAAAATTGTGCATATTCACCCATGTTTGTTATCATACGTTTTCCATCATCAGTAATATCAATCGGCTGTTGGGAACTGTTAAGCTTTTCAAACACTTTTAATGATAGTTTATCTGAAGGCGTGTTGTCGTCAGATATTTTCCCGGTTAATTCAACCGTTGATACCGTAAATTCAGAACCTCCCTGCGGGGAGATCATTGTGATTTCTGGAATACCAGATTCCGAAAAAACATGTGTTTCAGGAGAATATAAAAGGAGGGAACTAATAAAAACGCTCCAAATGACAATATACGAAAATAGCTTCCGCTTGTAGTTCTTCCTTTTCATGATATTCATCCTTTTCTCTTTGCCACATAAATAGCAAAGGGCTTTTTTTTAATTATATCAAATGAATTTACATTAATTTTCATTGTTAAGTTAAAAATTTTTGACACTTTCAACTTATAGATGAATAATAAAACAAGGCAACAATAGTGCTATTGTCACCTTGTTTTATACAAAACCTTTAGCTAACAAATAAGTATACTATTTGTTGGCATTTTTTATTTAATTATACTCTTACCAGAATAATCTCCACCAGGAACTCCAGGTCCTGGATATGTGCTTGTTCCTGGGGTATTAGCAATAGCATGCGTAGATTGGTGACAAGCCCAACATACAGCCATGTTTGTAAATCTCTTTAAGTTTGATCCGGTTTTGCTTACATCTTTCATATAAGCTCTAGCTTTAGTGTCATCCCAACCTGGTTGTTTAGCAATATCTGCAATGTTTTTACCAGCTGTATCTCTTAATAATGTAATATCCGTACCGTGAGCATAGTGACAAGATGTACAAGCCCTACCTGACTTCGTACTGCTTGTAGAGTGAGTATACAAGTGTGCGCCATTATCCGCTGTCATAGCTCTGGCTCCATCTTCTCGACTTCTGTAATAATCGGTATGGCAGCTACCGCAAAAGGCAGAGTAGTTTAATCTGTAGTTCCTTACATCCTCTACCGATACTCCGGCTGCCGGACCATTAGCCTCTGTATAAATACCGCTTGATTTATAAATTTTAATTCCTGACAAGTTTGTAGCATTATTGATTTCTGAATAAGTCGGATCAAGTTGTAAATTTAATTTTATTGCTTTTTGTCCCAGTGGGATTGTACTGGCTTTTGTAATTGTTTCAGTATAACCCACAATACTGACATTATATTTGGCACCATATTGATTTTCAGCTACTTTTTCATTTAACAAACGATCATTGGCAGATCCGTGCGGATTATGGCAGCTTGAGCATTCAAATGTTGCCGTAGAAGTGTTTTTTAATTTCGCGCCGTTTGTATCATTTTCTATATTTGTTGCTCCAGGGGCTGCTTTTTCATCTAAATGAGAGGTAACTTTATGCATGGAAGCACTTGCATCTTTAGAAAACATTACCCCTGCTTCACTCGAATTATAAACGTTATAGAAACCTAACGTTCCATCATGGCACGACATACAAAGGTCAGATGCTCCGCTCTTCATTAACAGCATTTCATCTTGCCCATTGTGCACACTATGGCAGTTGGAACAAGAGTTTGTGTTGTTTTGGAAGTTACCATGTGTTCTTTGTGAATTGGTGTCTCCGTTGTTATCAATGGTTGCATTATTCAATGTGTCTGTTGGATTTTGTAAGTTAGTTGTGTCAAAATGACCATCCACTGGACCTTCAGTCCCAGCTGCAAAGGCCAGTCCGCCAAACATGCTCAGCAAAATAAGCATGAATAGTGCAGATAAGCTAATTTTCAACTTGCTCATTTCAAAAAACCTCCCTTTTAAATCTTCTCTCTCTTTTTGTTATATAAAGATGTAATTGCTAATGTTGTTAATCACCTCCTAAGCAGTAGTTCCTATTAATTATTTTTAATAAAGAGTTTGCTATATTCTAATAACATACCACTGGAGGAAATAAGTCCTTATCCATCCCTTTTTAAATACCTTTTTTTAGTAATCAAATTATTTAGAACAAGGTAACAAAATAATTTTGTTACCTTGTTCTACATTAGCTTTTGCTTAATTAGTTACCAACAATTTTAGATCTTCCTAAGATCTTTCCATCTGGGCCTTTAATATTTGGGTCAATGGTTGTTGAGATACTCGTACCATGGCAAGCAAAACATACTGCGAAGTTGGTGAATTTCTTCAATGAAGAGCTAACTGGACTAATATCTTTCATATATGATGTAGCTTTTTCTGGAGTCCACCCGTATTTCCCGCCATTATTAGTTGGTTTTGTATAATCAGCCACTGTATTTCCAAGAGCATCCATTAGTGTTCTTTCATCTGTACCGTGTGCATAGTGACATGCAGCACAGTTTCTACCTTGCTTTGATGAATTAGTAGTATGCGTATATGCCCCATATTTCTCATGATCAGCAGCATAAGCCGTATCTCCTGCGCTAGGTTTTCCTGGAGCAGGATTTTGATTGGTCCCTACATTTCTCTTTGCGAAGTAGTCATCGTGACATGCTCCACAGAATTGTGAATAGTAGACATCACTCTCAACCAAATTAAAAGTTTTATTCGTAGTCGGACCCGCTGATTTTGTAACTTTCACACCGTTTGGTCCAGTTGCATCATTGATAGCTTTAAAGTCATCATCATTTGTTAAATTCAGTTCGATTGTTTTAGTGCCTGTTGGAGCAGGTGTATTTGCATTATCTTTAGCAAATTTATTTCCATTCACTGTTTCATTCAATAATCTATCATTTGCCGATCCGTGAGGGTTGTGGCAGCTGGAGCATTCTAGTACATTTGTTGATTTGTTCAGATAAGCTCCAGGAGCAGTTTTAGCTTTTATACCATCACTAACATTGTGCATAGAAACGCTTGTGTGTCCTTCTGGCTTAGCTTTTCCTGATGCATCAACATCAAATACTCCGGCTCCACTTGGATCTTTAACATCATAAAACCCCATTGTGCCATCATGGCAAGACATACAAAGCTCTGTATCTCCGGATTTCATTAACAACATGTCGTTTTGTCCATTGTGTACACTGTGGCAGTTTGCACAAGCGTTCGTGTTGTTTTGAAAATTACCGTGAGTCTTTTGTGTTCCCATTGAGCCATCGTTGTTGACATCGGCTGAATAAATATTCGGTGCCGGATGAGTCGATGTCGGGACAAATGATGGATCCGGAGCTGCCGCGAAGGCACCAACACTGAACATGCTTAATAAAATAAGCATAAATACTGCTGATAAGCCAACTCTTAGCTTACTCATTTCTAAAAACCTCCCTAAATTCTCTCTCTTTTTTTAACAGACAGGACAGCGTAAGTAGTGACCTTACCATCCATCACCTCCTTAAAGAAGAGAAATTTTATTTAAAGATAGACACCCTTTGATTGACTGTATCAGTCACATATAAATGATCATTATCATCTATAAAAACACCATTGGGAAGATAGAACTTATCATTAGCAGTTCCCATCCCCCCTAACTCATATAGTTCTTTCCCGCTCTGGTCGAAGACATATACAGTATGAGAGAGATTATTAGCTACATATAAATTACCTTTTGAATCGACACCAACACCTCTTGGATTAAGGAAAGTTGGATTACCTTTTCCGTCTTTTGATCCGTTTATTGATTTGGTATACTTGCCATCTTTATCAAATATTTCAACTCTATTATTCGCCGAATCTGATACGTAGATATTATTATCAAAATCAATTGTAACGGCATTTGGTGCAATAAATTTCCCCTCGGCATCCCCAGGCCCGCCAATCTCTAGTAATTTCTTCCCTTTAAGATTAAAAACAAAAACTTTATTTGCTTTAATATCCGTTACGTAAAGTTTTTCATTAAATATACGCAGTCCACCCGGGGCTTTAAGTACCTTTTCCTTATCATCAAAGTATTTGATGAATTTGCCTTTTGCATCAAAGATGGAAATATTGGCACTGTCCATATCAGCAACATATATATGTCCATTTTCATCTCCAGCAATTCCATACGGAAATGAAAATTCACCTTCCTTTGTTCCTTGTTTTCCAAATTTGAAGGCCACATTTCCCGAATCATCAAAAACTTGTACATCACGACTATTGGCATCAGTCACATAAATATAATTGTCAACTTGTGTAACATCCATCGGTTTCTTTAGCGGTTGATCAAAGTCCCCGTACAATGAGTTTAAAAATGTCTTTGGCCCTCCCGGTTTAACACTTGCAACAACCGGTTTAATTAATTTTGAGTCCAAATGAAAAATAGAGACGATTGCAAAAAAAGCAACGGAAAGGGCAACAATTCCACCCATTATTAAATACACAGTCCTCTTTTTCATGTGTGGTCAACTCCTTCTACTTGTTGTCTTTTAGTTTTGCATCGACCCTATCCAAGCCTTGAGATGCGGGTTTATATAATGGGTCGTAACTTAAGGCCTGTTTAAAAAATTCCTCGGCTTCTTTAAATTGTCCTTGATCTTCTTTTACTCTGCCAATTTCCGTAATGATATCCGTGTTTGATGGCATAATTGTAAGTGCTGATTGCAATGATTTTATCGCCTTATCATATTGTTTTAAATTTCGATAGACCATCCCTGACAATAAGTGTGCCTGAAAATTCTTCGGACCGAGTGCTTCCGCTTTTTGTGCCATTCTTGCTGCTTCGTTGTATCTTTCCATAGAATTATAGACAAGCCCAAGGTTAAAATAGGCAGCGAAATTTTTGTTATCAAGGTTTATGGCATTTTTCAGTTGCTTTATGGCATTATCGGTATCCCCGTAAATGAAGTAGGAATAGCCCAGATTCACGTGGTTATCAGGATTATTAGGTTTCTTGGCTACTAGTCCTTTATAGTAATCAATTTGCTCAATCATTCTTGCTTCTTCTTTATTGGGCCACACATATTTATCGCAGATAAAATACCCTGCTACTAAACTAATAACTAAGGTTGCGACGATTAGCAAAGATGCCTGTAACTTTGTAAAACTTTTCTTTTTTTCCTTCTGCAAATGGGATCTTTCGTTATTATCCGGTTCTGGATTTATTGGCTGTACAGCCTTCATAAATATCCACCTCAAATGTAGTTTAATCTGAATCACTTCTGATAGTTTTATTGATCGTACTAGCCAACAAAACTATCAGAAGTGCAAAATCGCACATTAATCCTTCCTATGGCATTTTTCACAAGTGTTCTGATCATGACACTTATAACATGTTGCGGAAGGCTTCGTAATCCCATTCAATGAAATAGGATGTGTAGCTATTTCTGATACTTTATTATGTGTGGCGGGATGGCAAGTAGCACAGATTACTTGATTTGAAGTATTTGAGCCTAACTTGCTGGTATCATGGCACGCCTTACATGTTCCAATATTACTTCCAGCAAGCTTACCATGGTCATTAAAGAAATCACTGTCATGGCTTGCGGGTTTCTTGGCATGGCATGTCTTACAAAACGTATTTTCCTTAGCGTATTGCGCTGCCGAAATCGTACCGGTGCTCGAACTGCCGTTTTCAATGAATTGTTCAATAACAGTCTTTGTTTGCATACTCTTTATTGGATTATCAGACATATATGAGTGGCAACTGTTGCATTTATCAATATTCTTTTCTGCAAGCTGTCCATGTTCGCCCTTCATAAAGTTCGGATTGCTATGTGAAGCCGGCTCCATACCAGATGAGTGACAAGTTTTACAGGCTGTAGATACATTGTTTGTTATGTGACAACTAATGCATTCTTCCATTTTTGGCTGGGTGTATTTTTCACTCATCATTTGTTTTGCTAGAGTTTCATTCCATTTTTCGTAATCGGTTTTGAATGTTACATTCCGATCAGCAATATCACCATGGGCAACTCCGCTGTGGCACTCAACACATTTGATGTCTTCTTTAATGTGCTTTCCATGCGGAATGATAATATCTCCAGATGTTGTAACATTCCGAGTTTTCATATTGTGACATTTTTCACAAGTCGAATTTGGTATTTGAGTAGGCATATGAATCGGTGCTGGAAAATTGTCGGTTACCTTTTTATATACTCTCACCAAACCGTCCATTTTTGCCTTAGCCAAATTTGCTGCACCTGATTGGATATGACAGTCATTACATTGCAACTGGCTATGTGATGAAACTTTGAATGTCTGCGTTTCCGGCTTCATTTCGTGGCACGTTTCGCAAAAACTTGAACTTGAAGTAGATTCCACTGTCACAGTACCTGCTATTATAAATATTGCGATAAAAAGCAGAGACAGGGTCAAGATTTTGAATTTGTTGCGCATTTTCCTTTCAGGTGCTTGTTGCTCCAATTTGTCCTCTTCCATATCGTGACCCCCTTTATTCTAAGATGATTTGCACCCTAGTTTTTAGATTCACCCTTAAAACCCGTACGATGGCAATTCTCGCAATAGACATCCGTAGGTGCTTTGCCAAGTTCCTGGCCATTAACTGGTTTAGAGCGATCATGACAGACATAACATTCAGCTTTTTGCTGGTCTGCGGAGGCTTGTGATGCATGTCCTGTTAACCAATTGTCGCTTTTCCCGTGACTTGCAGGACGGTCAGAGTGACAGGAGCTGCAGAACTTATTGATACGTGCTTCTTCTTTGACCAATGTCATGTTCGGTGTATATTGGCCGGTTTCTCCTTTGGCATCATTCATTTTTAATAGGGTCATAAGGTCTTCTTTTGGAATTTCACGAACCCAATTGGAATCCTCGTGACAGTCCATACATTTATCCAATTGTTGGACGGCTGTGGTACCATGCGACTGGTTCCACCCCTCAGCCTTATGATCCTTAGGAATGTTGACTTGTTTATGACAGGTTTCACAAGCCATTGAGAGTTTAACATCTTTCTGCTGCTTGCCAATTGCTTGTAGAATTAGGTCTTGTGTTTTTTGATCATGAGCTGTTGTGACTGTTTTCGTATTTTCTCCTTCGGAAATTTCCTCAGTTTTTGCTACTTTGGCTTCACCTGAAGCTTTCTTAGCATTTTCGTCAAGCTTTTTCTCTACGTGTTCCGGATTTGGCGGAACGAGGTAAGAAATTTCTTTCCATGGTTTTTCACCGTTGTTTACTTTGTCATGGCAATCGATACAGGTACCCATGTTTGGAGCGAGGTATTTCTTTTCCATGATTTTTTCGGCTGTCTCTTTAGTGTAATCGCCGCGAACTTCATCAGTATTGATGCCGCGGGCAGCCATTTTCGCGTGGACAACGCCGGCGTGGCAGCTGATACATGGTACGCCTTCTTCAATATGTCCTTTGTGGTTTACCTTTAAGTCGCCCGATGCGGTGACAAGACGATTTTTCGAGTGACATTGCATACAGTTTTCATTGGAAACAGCTTCGTCCTCGGTTTGAACGATTTGCTCAGGCACACCGGTTACGTGATAGTAAACTTCCTTCAGTGACTTCATCTTGTGAGTCAGCATGTTGACTGCACCCGGTTTGATGTGACACTGGACGCAAGTGATGTTGTTGTGGGCACTTGCCGTAAAGGTTGTGTATTCTGGTGCCATTTCGTGACAGCTGGAACAGAATGTCGGCGAGTTAGTGAATTGAATAACCCCGTATCCGCCAGCACCAACAACAATTAATCCGATTAATGAAACGAACATGACTTTCCAACGTGTGACCGGATCCTTCCAATCTATGTTTCTGACTTTCTGCCAGAGTTTGCGGAATAAGCCAACTTTTTGTTTTTCTTCTCTCGATTCGGGATCGGTCTCTTTTTTCTTTTTCCCCCAAATAGCCACTTTCCTCACCCTTCCCATAACTTATTGGTTCTCTATTTATTTTCCATAGTTACCTCTCTAAAGTTAGTATCTAACATTGTGGGAGTATAATCCAATGTACAATTTGTGAATATTTTTTCATGATTTACGTTTAAGTAATTTTACCTAAAAACAACATAGGAATGTTGCTATCAAGGGGTTTAATTAGCACTATTTAGGTAGTGTTTAAGTGTATTAGAATTAATATTTATACATAAATATAGCAATTTTATTCATCCACAATCAGGTTTTCTTTGGAGTTGACTACGGCAGTGTGAATTTGTCATTAACTGTCACTTCGCTGTCAAAATTGACAAAAAATCAAACATCTCCACGGCGTTCCTTGGCAATTTTTCCTGATACAGTAACATTGTTGTCACTCCAAGCCTTAAAATGGTAAGATGGATTATGTATATTTATAGTAATTTTTTAAATGAAAACTCGCCGATTGGCGAGTCCGTTAGGACGAAGACAGAGGAGTAGTTGAATTTATGCGTTAAGAAATATAAAATTTAGTAGAAATTTTATATTTCTTATTAGCCAAGAAATGGTTTTATGAGTCTCGATATAAAGGAGCGTTAATCACATAATGGGGATCTTAGATAAAGTCTTTGATTTGAACAAACGCGAGCTGAAACGGCTGGATAAGCTAGCGAACAAAATTGACGCGATTGCTGCTGAAACGGAACGATTGACCGACGATCAACTACGTGAAAAAACTGCTGAATTCAAGGACCGCTACCAAAAAGGCGAAACACTTGATGATCTATTAGTAGAAGCTTTTGCTGTCGTTCGTGAGGGTGCGCGCCGCGTGCTTGGCCTTTACCCGTATCATGTTCAGCTAATGGGTGGTATTTCTCTTCATGAAGGAAATATCTCCGAAATGAAAACCGGTGAAGGTAAAACGTTAACCGCAACCATGCCAGTTTACTTAAATGCCCTTTCCGGAAAAGGCGTGCACGTTGTCACCGTCAACGAATACCTGGCAAGCCGTGACGCAACTGAGATGGGCCAATTATATGAATTTTTAGGCCTAACCGTCGGCTTGAACTTGAACAGCATGGATAAGGATGAAAAACAGGCTGCTTATGCTTGCGACATTACTTATGGTACGAACAATGAATTCGGCTTCGATTACCTGCGTGATAACATGGTGCTTTACAAAGAACAAAAGGTACAGCGCCCGTTATTTTTTGCCGTTATTGACGAGGTTGACTCGATTCTAATTGACGAAGCGCGGACACCACTAATCATTTCTGGTTCTGCACAAAAGTCAGCGGTACTGTATATGCAAGCCAACGCATTCGTCCGGACTTTAACGAAGGATGTTGACTATACGTACGATGAAAAAATAAAAGCCGTTATGCTGACGGATGAGGGTATCAGCAAGGCCGAGAAAGCATTTGGCATTGAAAACCTGTTTGATATGAAACACGTGACTTTAAACCACCATATTAACCAGGCGCTGAAGGCAAACGTAACGATGCACCTTGATGTCGATTATGTCGTTCAGGATGGCGAGATTGTCATTGTTGACCAATTTACCGGCCGTCTGATGAAGGGCCGACGCTATTCCGAGGGGCTGCACCAGGCGATTGAAGCCAAGGAAGGCGTTGAAATTCAGAACGAAAGCCAGACAATGGCAACCATTACGTTCCAGAACTACTTCCGGATGTATGAAAAATTGGCCGGGATGACGGGTACTGCAAAAACGGAAGAAGAAGAATTCCGTAACATATATAATATGAACGTTGTCGTGATTCCGACAAACCGTCCAATCGTTCGTGATGACCGAGCGGACTTGATTTATGCGTCGATGGAAGGTAAATTCCGTGCCGTAGTAGAGGATATTGCTGAGCGTCATACGAAGGGGCAGCCGGTGCTTGTAGGTACGGTTGCCATTGAAACTTCCGAGTTGATTTCACGGATGCTGTTGAAAAAAGGCATTCGCCATAACGTATTGAACGCGAAAAATCACGCACGTGAGGCCGAAATTATTGCTGAAGCCGGTCACGCTGGTTCAGTGACGATTGCGACGAACATGGCCGGTCGTGGTACCGACATTAAGCTTGGCGAAGGTGTGGTTGGCTTAGGAGGTTTGGCCGTTATCGGTACCGAGCGTCACGAGAGCCGACGCATCGACAACCAGCTGCGTGGACGTTCCGGACGTCAAGGAGACCCTGGTATAACTCAGTTCTATCTCTCAATGGAAGATGAACTGATGCGCCGCTTCGGTTCTGACAATATGAAAGCAATGATGACAAAGCTTGGTATGGACGATTCCCAGCCAATTCAGTCGAAGATGGTGTCACGTGCTGTTGAGTCTGCGCAGAAACGTGTTGAGGGCAACAACTTCGATGCCCGTAAACAGCTGTTGCAATATGATGATGTGTTGCGCCAGCAGCGCGAGATTATATACAAGCAGCGTGACGAGGTTATGGATTCCGAAAACCTGCGCGATATCATTCAAAATATGATCTTGAGTTCGGTTCAGCGCCACATTGGGGCTCTTGCTCCGGCACATTTGGACGAGGAAGAATGGAATCTGCAAGGCGTTGTCGACTATGCCCATGCCTACCTGCTTCCTGAAGGTGATATCACGCTTGAAGGACTGCGCGGCAAGGATACCGATGAAATCGTCGACTTGATTATGTCGAAGGTGAAAGAGCGTTACGAAGAGAAGGAACAAATCCTTTACCCTGAGCAAATGCGAGAATTTGAAAAAGTAGTAACCTTGCGCGCTGTTGACTCGAAGTGGATTGACCACATCGACGCGATGGATCAGCTTCGTCAAGGTATCCATTTACGTGCGTATGGACAGATTGATCCATTGCGCGAATACCAGCATGAAGGTCTAGCAATGTTCGAAGCAATGATTGAGTCCATTGAGGACGAAACCGCGATGTATATCATGAAGGCAGAAATCCGCAACAACTTAGAACGCCAAGAGGTTGCCAAGGGACAGGCCGTAAATCCGAAGGAAGACGGCGAAGTTGTGAAGAAGAAGCCGAAGGTCAACAAAGAAACCGTCGGACGCAACGATCCATGTCCTTGCGGGAGCGGGAAGAAATATAAAAACTGTCACGGAGCGGTACAATAATATAGCTTTTGGTTATAAGGACCGGCGATTACAGAAATCGCTGGTTCTTTTTTGTGGCTGAGATTATGGAATTGTAAATAAAGTTGAAAAATTGTAGATATCCTTTGAAAATTTGTAGATATGTTGTGATTTTTTGTAGATAAGTTCCTAGAAATTGTAGATATCTTGAAGAGATAATTTTTTGGGGCTTAGTCTGGCTGCCATTTTTATGATTTTCTCTCTATCCAGGTGCCTTTGATATCCCTTTTTCTAGTTAATTTATTGATAGGACCAGTTTTCTGGTCAGTCTTTGGATTTTTCTGGTCAGTTTCAAAGATTTTCTGGTCGTTTTACGTTTTTTCTGGTCATTTTTTTATATGTTCTGGTCAACCAAGTTTTTTGCAAAATTAAAAGAGGGTGTCCCAAAAGTATAACTTTTGGCCCCCCTTTTTTGCTTTTATGTCTTTGAAACTGGTCTGTTGATTTCCGCTCCAGGCGGCTTCGCTTTCCGCGGGGTGGGCGGTGAGCCTCCTCGGCGTAAACGCCTGCGGGGTCTCACCTGTCCCACTACTCCCGCAGGAGTCTTCGCCGCCTTCCGCTCCAATCAACAGTGTGAAAAAGTAAGTCATAATTTTTTGTACAAAAAAATAAGAAAATCATTCCATTTGGTATAATGAAGTTACCACACAAACACAATACCGGAAAGGAATGATTTTCTTATGTACATGAATTATACCACGACAGGCCAATTAGTTCTACCAATGGATATTGAGGTCCGAATCCCCGAATATCATCTATGCCGAATTGTAGATTTGGCTGTTGAAAAGATCAATCCAACTATCCTTAGCTCCCTTCATCCAGGCGGTGGAAGACCACCTTATCATCCCAAAATGATGTTAAAAATTATCCTCTATGCCTATGTAAATCGGATTTACTCCTCTCGTCAAATTGCGAAACAACTTGAGGAAAATATTTATTTCATGTGGCTTTCTGGCAGCCAAAATCCGGATTTTCGAACCATTAATCGTTTCCGTTCGAATCGTATGAAGGAAGTCATTTATGAAACTTTCTTTTCGATTGTAGATCTACTTTGTCAAGAAGGACTTGTGAAGCTGGAAGATTATTATTTTGATGGAACGAAAATCGAGGCAAATGCCAATAAATATACCTTTGTCTGGAAAAAGTCTACGGAGAGGTACGATAAAAAGTTGGATGAAAAGTTTGAACAAATCCTCCTATCCATTGAAGAAGTCACCGAACAGGATGAACAGGCCGAGAAGGAATGGGACTTTCAAGAAAAACTGGAAGCCAACCCCATCACAGCAGAAAAAATCTCTGAAACCGTCAAGAAGCTTGAAGAGCGTTTGGAAAGGGATCCGAAAAATAAGATTCTCAAGAAGGCAAAAAGGGTTCTTGAGAAAGATCTTCTGCCCCGAAAAATAAAATATGAGGAACAGAAGGAAACATTCGCTGAACGGAACAGCTTTTCTAAAACTGATAAAGATGCCACCTTTATGCGCATGAAGGATGATCATATGATGAATGGTCAATTGAAGCCTGGATATAATGTGCAGATTGGAACCGAAAGCCAGTTTATCACGGGCTTCAGCCTCCACCAACGTGCAGGGGATCCGGGTTGCATGATTCCACATCTCGAATTACTAAAGCAGTATAATCGTCCAATGCCTAAGAATTGGATATCTGATTCCGGATATGGAAGTGAAGAAAACTATACAAAATGTGAAGAAGAGGGTATCAAGGCCTACATAAAATATAACACCTTCGATAAAGAACAAACCAAGGCTTGGCAGCAACAAGTTGGACGCGTTGAAAATATGACCTATGACGAAGAGCTGGATGAATGGATTTGTAAAAATAATAAACGCCTTGTATTTCAATATGAAAGTCGCAGAAAATCTGATAATGGATACCTATCGATTAAAAGGACCTATCTCTGTATGGATTGTCCAAACTGTCCTTTTCAAGATACTTGTGCAAAAGGAAAAGAAACGAAGAGCATAAAAGTCTCCATGGAAAACCAAAAACAACGGAAGGAAGTCCGGGAGCTTTTATCTTCCGAAGAAGGGGAAAACAAGTATAGACAAAGGAAAATGGACGTGGAACCTGTCTTTGGCCAAATAAAGCATAATCGGGGTTTCAGTCGGTTTTCGTTAAGAGGCCTTTCCAAAATCACCACGGAATGGGGTCTTATTTGTGTTGCCCATAACCTTTTAAAATGGGAATCCGCGTCCAAAAGGCAACTTAAAATAGCCAAAGAATAGAGGGGTTATCCCTCGTTTCGAACACAAAAACCCGCAACACAGACCAAAATTAAATTGAAAATAAAAAACTGACTCAAAAGAGTCGTCATTCAACGACCTTTTGAGTCAGCCTCTAAGGTAATTTTCAAGAAAATAACACGTGCATATTTAGAGCAAAATCTGAAAAAAGACTAGAAGTGAATGTTTCCTCAGCAGTGTAAATCTTGGGTACATCATAACTTCCACTTTCATTTAAAATGTACTGTTCCAAAATTTTTTCATTGGGATAAATTAATAGATACTCCCTAACCTCATGTTTTTGGTATAGGTTCATTTTTTCAATCCTGTCCCTCTGCCATGTTGACGGGGACAGTACTTCGACAATCAAGTCCGGTGCACCTTTACACCCTTTATCATCAAGCTTTCTATCATCACATACGACACTTATATCGGGCTGCACCACTTGGTATTCCTCATTATCATCCGAGGCAGATAGCCTGACATCAAATGGAGCCGAATAAACTTCGCAAGTCTTTCCTTTAAAATAGTTATATAATTCTCCAATTATCTGAGTAACAATTCGCTGATGCTGTCTTGAAAGAGCAGCCTGCAAAATCGGAATACCGTTAATGATTTCATATCTTGGTTCATCCGCCCATGTTAAATAATCAGCGTATGTTACTTTCTTAGGTTGAGGTTGACTCATCAAAGAACACCTCCAATCAATACCATTAGTTTACCATTAATCCCATCAATGAAAAAGCTTCCATATATACAAAATGACCCCGATATCTACCCGGGGTCATCTGCATCTACAAAATATTAATTCTTCCCTTTTCCGTTACCTTTTTCACCTTGATTTCCATGGCCGTTATTAGAATGCTTGTATTGTTTTTCAACGGCCTGCACTTTCTTTTGCTCAGCCTTGGCTTGGTTTTCAGATGCTTTGGCAGCGGCTTGGGATTGCTTTTCCGCGCCTTTATTAGAGGTAGAATTTTGCTCTACAGTTACTTCGGTGGAAGTTGCGACTTCTTCATTCACAACTGTAGTAGCTTGCTCCGGTGTTTCAACGGATTCTTCAATCTCCACAGTATCAGCCTTCTTCATCTTACCCTTGCCTAACGCTTTGCCTTTTTTGTTCTTTTTAGTAACAGCGTCGTCATCTGGAACCTGTCCATCCACCTTTTCTTCAATGTGCTTCTTTTTCTCAGCAAATTTAGCATCTTTCTCTTCAAGCTTCGTTAACTTTTTATCCAGCTTTGCAAATGACTTTTGCAAGTTATTCATAATCGCCAACTGGGCAGTTTCGTTTTTCACATTGCCAAGTGCATTTAATAATCCATTCACGTTATTTAAAAGTTTAACTTCTGCTGTGCCATCTGTGTCAGTGGCTTCAACTTCGGTCACAGCCTCGGAATCAGTTAAGTGTTCGCTTGCTTGCTCCTGAGTGGCAACCGCTTCTTTTAGAAGTTCTGCTGCCTCATCAGTTTTACCATCAACCAAAAGTGCCTTTGATTCCGCGATTCGCTCAGCGGCGTAATCTGCCAAAAGTTTAGCCTCTTTATAATCATCAAAGGTGACCGCCAGACGGATTTTTTCAGCCATGATTTTAACGAAATAGAAGAAATCTCCAGGTACCAAAGACGGTGCTTCCTCTTGAATAGATTGATCTTCTTCAGTTACAGTTTCATCCTGTGTAGTTTGATCTTCTTCGGTAGCAGTTTCATCCTGCACTGCTTGTTCTCCTTCAGCAGCCTGCTCATCGGTTACCTCTCCTGCATCGACAGATACTTCATCAGTGCTGGTTTCTTCAGTTGTTGCCTCTGCACTTGTGTCAGGTGTTGTATCAATAGCTGCTTCTGTTTTATCTACAGCCGAGCCATCGCCTTCCGCAAAAACAGCCCCCGCCCCTGCTGAAAAGATTAATGTTGAAGCTAATAAACCGCTCGTTACTAGATTTGTTAGTTTTTTACCGTTCATGTCGTCATTTGCCTCCTTATTCTTCTACTACAAAATTACGAGCCTTTATCATTTTTTCTGTGGGTTTTTTTTTACGAAAAAGAAAAAACGGCCATTCTAAAATGGCCGCTTTGTTTATACGGATAATTTATTATTTGAATCTAACTTTGCATCGTTTCCGATATGCTTAAAAAGATTGATGGTGAATAAGATGACGCCAACTACCAACACGATGGAACCAATGATGGCAACAGGAAGTGCTGCATTGCTGCCGGTGATAATTTGTGTGGCAATACCGACCATCATGACTGGCAATCCAATGTTATGGAACCAAAAATGCGTTTTCGCCAACTTCGTAGTGGCGGCTTGCGGATAAAAATGATAAATCAGTCCAAAAATGGCCATTGAAACCCAGCCTAACAGGTTAACGTGTGCGTGAACCGATGTTAGCCTGAAATCGTGGATAATTCCCATTGTAATCCCCATCAATACCCCGATAGTAAAATAAATCACTGCTGCTTTTAAAAATGTCTTTCCCATTCAAAATTCCCCCAAAAGTACTATTTTCTATATTTATGTACTTTAACCATTTTATCGGTTTTGGTTGTAATTTCAATAGATTCTAGCGAAAAAATTAATATTTTTACTGTGATTATAGTGTTAAATAATTTTATGACCTTTGACCTATATTTTTCAAATAAAAAACGGCCATGAAAGGAGCCGTGTCATAATTCTAAAAAACCCTCCTTTTACGGAGGGTCTGATTATACTGTGTAACTTTTCATAAATTCCAAAACTTCGAGGTCAATGAATCCTGTCTTCTGCTCGCGCATTTCGAAGTTTTCGGTATGGATGAAGGTTGTTAGGGCTTCATAGACTTTTTCATTGCTTAGTTCTTCTGATGCAAGGTAGCCAAGCCTTGTTAAATGATAAGTGACCTCCGTTTTGACCTCTCCTTCAAGTGCTGCCACTTTTTCAGGCTTCGATGGTGAAAAATAGAGCTGCTGGAGCTGGTAGATTCGGATCAATTCTTTAATCGGGGCGGAATGATCGTCTACCCGAAGGTCGATGTAACGATCATTGTAGCTGCCGTATCCGCCTTTATCTTTAACAACATAAAGAGCGGCTGACTGCTGTCCGCGGCTGTCACCACCTGCTTCCTGGCCAGCGTCTAACGCAGCAAGCAGTTTCTCGGCCAGCGTACCTTCCGTTTTTTGAAAAACTTCCGCCATGGCTTGGACAGTCTTTTCATCCACAAGAATGTTCCCTTGTGCAGCAAAGTTTGGACCGGTTATCCCGCCAGCCCAGTTATAGCAAGCAGAACCGGTAAATGTTGCCGAATTGCCGTTAGCGTCAATGAGACCAACCTGGCGCATTTCTTTGTCGGGGTCGTCTGCTAAGAGCAGTTCTAATGTTTCCTCAGCAGACTTGCCTTGTGCCATTAATTCGAGTCCCTTCGGACCGTAGGCCGTGTTGGCGTAAGATTGCGTCGCTACTGCCCCGGCACCTGCTTTTGCCCAAGGTACCACAGCCCCTACTCCCAGAAATTTAGATTGAACGGCAATGCCCCATTCTTTTTCGATTGGATCATAGCCGACGATAGAAAATGTCATTGGTTTGTCCTCCTTTAATTATTGAGTTGTACATTCTTGGATGTATATTCGCCGTGAATCATGGTTCTGGTAAATCTATTTTCATTATAATGAAGATTCAAAATTTAGTATACCGAAATAATTCGTTTTTATTGAGAAGTGGGAAGGAGATTTCGCTAATCTTGGTATAGTTTTCGCAATTTAATAGGGTTATTTCGCTAATCTTGGTATAGTTTTCGCAGTTACTAGGGTTATTTCGCTAATTTGGATGGGTGTTTCGTGAAGCCCGAATGTTTACGCAAACTTATTTCCCCCACAAAAAAAACGCTGCCTAGGGGGCAGCGTCCTCAATTGGATTCGATTATTGTGCTTCAATTAGGCCGTAGCGGCCGTCTTTACGCTTGTAAACAACGTTTGTACGGTTGGTTACTGCGTTAGTAAATACGTAGAAGTTGTGGCCCAGCATGTTCATTTGCAGGATTGCTTCCTCGCTGTCCATCGGCTTCAGGTCGAAGCGTTTGGTGCGGACTACTTCTAGATCTTCATCTTCTTGTACGTCTACAGAAGTGGTGGTAAATTGGAATGTTTCGACGCCTTTCTCGCGGAACTTGCGGTTCACCTTGGTTTTGTGCTTACGGATTTGGCGTTCGAGTTTATCGGTAATCAGGTCTATTCCCGCATACATATCGCCATTGGTTTCTTCTGCCCTCAGTACTAAATTTGGCAGCGGGATGGTCACCTCGACCTTGGAAGTTTTATCAGGATTGAATCTAAGATTCACATTTACTTTTGCATCAGGTGCTTCTGTAAAATAACGCTCCAATTTGGAAATTTTCTTTTCCACATACTCTCTGATTGCTGGAGTTACCTCAATGTTTTCACCACGAACGTTATAATTCATTTGTGGACTCCTCCTTTGAATTAAGGCTATGTATTTACATTTCTATTTTACCCCATGAATATCCTGCTAAATCGGTATAAAAACTTTGTCGATTTATTGACAAAAACATCAGGTAAATAGTGTTAACATTGGAAACAGAGTTTGACTTTTTCCTGACTTTTTGAATTAAATGAATGATTATTCATCTTTATTGTAATATTAGATGGGACAATTTGCCAGCAAAACGACTTGGCCATATTGTAAGTTAATGTGCCTGATACATATTGCACCATCACTTACTTAGTAATAGGAGAAACCCCCATGATAGGCGTATGTCCACGTGGGGAGGACAATTGTCCACGTTTGGTGCCTGACACCAATAGTCTTATCTCGCTAGTGTCAATGAGAATATCCTCTCTGCTCCTGCTTGCTTGATTAGTTTGGCAGCATGGCGGAGGGTGGAGCCAGTGGTGTAGATGTCGTCGATGAGGAGGATAGTTTTTCCGCGTAAGTCTTCTTCGGTGATTTCGGAGACAAGTTGGAAAACTTGATGCAGGTAAATTCGCTCGGTTCTTGACTTTTTGGATTGTTTTTCTGAGTGGACTCTGGTGAGGATTTCGGAAGGTGTATAGCCCGCTTCCCTTAGTAACGCAGCTGCCTGATTGAAGCCGCGCTCATAGAGCCGCTCGTCACTTAATGGGATCGGCACGTACGTATCTGCGTTCATTTTTTGGATTTGTGTCCTCATGTACTCCGCAAACACCTTTGCCAATACATAATCACCTCGGAACTTATACTTGGCAATAACCTCTTTTAAAAAGTCATTATAGAGAAAAATTGACTGATTTTTTTCCAGAAACCCCTTCCATTCAGGATCCGCCTCCCAGCGGAAGCAGTCGTGACACAGGTCGCCATCACGGAATTTTTCGTCAAGCAGCCGAAACGGCCGGCTACAGACTTGGCAGGTATCTCCATCAATTTTTTCTAGTCTCCCTTTGCATTCAACGCAAACTAATTGTACCTTTTCAGCCGAAAAAATTGCTTGCCAGCCGACATCTGGGATAATCGGTTCATGGCAAATCAAACATCTATTTTGCTGGAATAGGTTCAAAGAAATCAACTCCTCTCTAATCAATCAAGCCCCGTTTGACACCTTCACGATTCATCGAAATAATTTGCCGGCGGGCCTTTAGCATCACATCTGTTTTTCCATAATGAAAAAAGGTCACCACCCCATCAGGATAATCTTTGCTGCGCCCCGCCCTTCCGGCAATTTGCACCAAAGCACTTTCGGAAAAAATTCGATCATCTGCACCAACGACCGCCACATCAATATTGGGAAAAGTGACACCTCGCTCAAGGATCGTCGTTGTCAAAAGTAATGGCACCTCGTTATTCCGCATCCGCTGAACTTTTTCCTTGCGTTCAGGGTCTTCGGCATGAACCGTTTCGACTTTCGGATCCAGCTGACGCAGGATTGGCAGGGCTTTTTCCATTAACGCTATATGAGGGAAGAAGACTAGTACTTGCTTGTTATTCTGTAGCCGTTGTTTAATCCATTGAAGGACGTTTGCTGGCAGACGGTTCTTTCCAAGCTGTTTTTGCCAGTTGCCGCACCAAGCAAATTCGGGCACTGGCAGCGGATGGCGATGGAAACGGGCGGGAATCGTGGTGAAGGCACGTTTGCCCGTACGGCATTCCCTTTGCCATTTATCATTAGGGGTTGCGGTTAGATAAACCATCGCTGACTCAGGTTTTCGTGCATGGATGGCGGCATATTGAAGCGATTCCTCTACCGTATAGGGGAATGCGTCAACCTCGTCCAAGATAAGAGTGTCAAAAGCATGGTAGAAGCGGAGAAGCTGGTGAGTCGTCGCAATTGTCAGCGGCGCAAAAAGATGGCGGTCCTCACTGCCGCCATAAAGGCTCGCAATCGGAATCTGCGGAAAGGCCTCCTTCAGCCTTGGTATGAGTTCCAGAACAACGTCGGTTCTCGGTGTGGCGATACAGATTCTTTTTTTCGCAGCAAGAGCGGCCTCAATCCCCGCGAACAGCACCTCTGTTTTGCCAGCGCCGCAGACAGCCCAGACCAGCAATTCGTTTTGGTTTGTGATAGCCTCCACTACCTTGTCCGATGCTGCTTGCTGCCCCTGTGAAAGTGTCCCCTGCCACGCCATAATATTTGCCGGGGGTATAGTGTCTGGCACTGGGCCATTCCAACCAATAAGCGGCGTGCACTCGCCAATTCGCCCCATCATCAGACAGTGCCGGCAATAAAGACAGGTCTCGCAGCACCGTGAACACAGGAATGCCGCGAACCATTGTGGGTCGTGGTTCCCGCACCGGGCGCAGATGGGCATTTTCCCGTTTCCATACTCAATCCCTTTGCGGTAAGTAATATAGCCATTATCATAATGTGCTTGAATTTCTTCGAGTGGAAAAGGAATGTCATCTAGGAGGAGCTGTTTGCCGGTTAGTAGCTTTTGCAGGTCACGGTTGTATAGGAAGTCAGGATTGGAAGGTAGCTGGGGAATTGTTGGAATTTGCGAGATTCTGAGTGAATCCATAGTACAAAACCTTTGGGTGGTAAGTTTATTAGTATCTATTTGAAGAAACACATATAAACACCTCTCCTTTAAAAGATAATATTTTATGAATTATTTCGCTGTTTAATAGTAAAATCCTGCTAATTGTCAAATATTCGTTTTCTTATATAAAATGCCAGGCAACTGCCTGGCATTTACTTTAATTATTGTCACAACTATAATTTTATTTATTGTAGAGTATATCCCTACTGTACTGTTTACCCACTAACAAATCATACTGGATTAATTCGTAATCCTTTAATAGTTTTTTTTGTTCTTTTGTTAGATGATTTGTAACATAATTTTGATTACCGTCTATTTGAACAGTTGCTTTTAAACCTGGAAGCTGTTCCTTTAGGATATCCAATAAATTATAGAAAGGGGGATTCTTCAACCCTGCCAGTTCATAGACAGTTGGTCCAAAGTATACTGGGCTTAGAGCGTTTAATTCTTTTTTTTCTAAATCATAATTAGAGTAAATTAACAGAGGTGTTTCAGAATATTTCCTTTCATATTCATTTTTATCCTTTTTATCCCCATATTTCGCAACTTCATATACCCCTAGATTTTCCCCCAGAATTGGTAAATGGTCACCCCAGAACACAACAATAGTCGGTTCATCCAATTGTTCGAGACTATCTACCAGTAACTGTAAGGCTTGGTCAGCCTGTTTAACACCTTCAGTATATACCTCCATCTTTTCACTTAAATCTTGAGGAAGACCACTGACACTAATTGTATTTTTTTCATACCTTCCAGCGTTATAATCAAAGTGATTTTGCATTGAAACAGCGTGGATAAATGCAGGTTTATTTTGCTTGTTTAATTGGTCAATTATTTCATTGGTTAGGGATTCATCAGATATAAACTGGCCGGATTTTTGTCTATTCTTCATATTATCCATATGCAAAAATTGGTCAAATCCAAAGGTTTGATAAACAAGACTTCTCTTGTAGAATATTTTATCAAATGGATGGATCGCGACCGTCCGATATCCACTATTCTCCAGATCACTAACAATAGTTGGGATAAATGACTTTCTATCAATAATATCTTGGTAAGGAAGCGAACCGACCTTTAAGAAATAATTGGAGAATCCTGTCAAGGCTTCAAATTCCACATTGGCAGTACCTCCCCCGAAGGCTGGGGATAAATTGTATCCCCAAGTATTGTTCTCCATTAACTTGCGCATATTTTTCAATGGATCTTCACTAAATTGTACAGTGGTAAGTTTGGTTGGATCCCAAAACGCCTCATTCATAAGAAATATTATATTTGGCTTTTTGGGGAGTTTTAGGTCATTGGTATTAATCGTTTGTTCTCTTTGATACTTTTTGGCAATTGATATAATTTTGTCCTTTGTATAACCATCTGGTTCCTCAAAAACA
This sequence comes from Neobacillus sp. B24, assembly GCF_055381825.1. Taxonomy (NCBI): domain Bacteria; kingdom Bacillati; phylum Bacillota; class Bacilli; order Caryophanales; family Bacillaceae; genus Neobacillus; species Neobacillus sp. B24. The sequence goes on from NZ_AP035777.1 coordinate 4,801,541, forward strand.
TCAAACTGAAGATTTGAGAGAAAACCAAAGATGAATCCATTCTTATTGTAATTATCTAATTGGTTCCAAACAATAGGTGCCACACTAGATTGTAATACGAACTTGTTCATAAAACTTTTTTGATAAAAAATTAATGAAAATGCCATAATAGCTGATATTATCAACAAAATAGCCCTTGCTAAGATGGGCATTTTACCACTTGGCATATATTTTGCTAAGTAAAAAATAATAGCAAAAATAATAACTGCCAGTAAAAATTTTACCGGAGAAATATAATCCTTTAACATCGGTATAACTTGACTAATCTGATTTAACTGACTAAAATCTGAAGGATATAAAGGTTCTAATCTCAAGTTTAATTTATTATAATGGATAAGACCTATTACAAAAATCATTACCCCCGTGATTATCGAACTGATATAAATATTACCAAGTAGTGAAAATAAAAAAAGATAGATAAAAAACAACAATACCGTCCCGACCCAAAACACACTTTTATTTTCCAAAATCCATGTTAGTGTATTAGGAGATTCTTTTAGCATTTGAAAATAAACCAAAAAATAGCCAGTTAACAAAGACATCATCATTGAAATCAAGAGAATATATACAAAACTAAAAACCGAAACTGCCCACCGATAGGATTTTCTTAGTTTCTCTATTACAAGCAATTGTTGTTTTGAAATCAACATTAATATTATAAGAGTAACTATAAGCAAGAGCCCAAACTTCTTAGTGTTTTGTTCCACCCAAATTATAGTCAAATCAATATTAAAAGAGGTAGAAACATATTTGTAGAATAATACCACAAGCAAAGAAATTAGACTATTTATTGTGATTGATAAAAATATATTATTGATCCTTTGCCTCCTCATGATGTCCTCCCATGTTTATATAAATCAAATTACAAAAAAAACTCATTATTGAATTATTATAAATAATTATACCACTAAATTTGTCGAAAAATGTTTCTTATATGACTTTCCCATCCTCCACTTTTATCCAAACTAAAAACACCATTCCTGATAACACAACAATGGTGCATGGTACGCTTGAATTATAAATCTTATTTCTTCATCCACCCCATGCCCATAGCACCTTCACCGAGGTGGGTGCCGATCACGGCGCCGAAGTAGCCAATTGAGAATTCGACGTTCGGGTACTGGGCTTCGAGTTCAACTTTCCATTCCTTCGCTTCTGCTTCACGATTAGCATGAATAATGACCGCTTGATAGCGACCGCCCCCCAAAGCATCCTCGCCAAGCAGGTCCTCGATGCGTTTCATGGCTTTTTTCCGAGTGCGAATTTTTTCAAACGGAACGATAACCTTCTCTTCAAAATGCAGCAACGGTTTCACCTGCAGCAAGCTGCCGATTAAAGCTGCAGCCCCTGACAGCCGTCCGCCGCGCTGCAGATGGGCCAAATCGTCGACCATGAAGTATGCCCGGGCCGAACCCTTCAATTCTTCTAACCGGGCAATGATTCTCTCAGGGTCCGAACCGCGTGAAGCCCACTCAGCTGCCTCAAGCGCATAGAAGCCCTGAACCATGCAGCTGATTTCCGAGTCAAACGGGTATACCTTGATACCCTCAACCATCGTACTAGCCGTGACAGCCCCTTGAAAAGTGCCGCTGATTCCACTTGATAGGTGTACGCAGATGACGGCATCGTAATCCTTAGCCAGTTTTTCAAACAGCTCGACAAATTGGCCAATCGCCGGCTGTGATGTCGTTGGCAGCTCCTTTGTCTTCACTTCTTCGTAAAATTGTTCCCAAGTGATGTCGACTTCTTCCTGGTAGGCTTCGTCGCCAAAAATAACATTTAACGGGACCATATGAATGTTCCATTTTTCCCGAATTTCCTTCGGTATGTATGCAGTACTATCCGTGACAATTGCCGTCTTCATATATCTAATTACCATCCTTAACTTTTTCGCGAATAAGAAATTCAACTGTCCCAACAGACTCCGACAGTGCGAGTTTTCATTTACAAAAATATGTCTGTACAATATTTTATATGAAAAGGAAATAAAATGCATTCTTTTCGAAGGAATTCGGAAAATAAAAAGAACACGCAATGCTTTGCGTGCCCTCTCAACCATTATTTAGCGAACTTCCACCCAGCCATTTTTGATCGCGACTACCACGGCTTGGGTACGGTCGTTGACGTTCATTTTCTGTAAAATGTTTGAAACGTGGTTTTTGACAGTTTTTTCACTGATGTATAAAGATTCACCGATACCGCGGTTGCTTTTTCCATCAGCCAGCATTTGCAGTACTTCACATTCACGACGCGTTAACAAATGCAATGGACGACGGATTTCAACCGTTTGCACATAGGAACCGCCACGTGAAACCCCCGCTGCCAGCTTGCGATACTCGTTGACAAGATTGTGCGTTACCTTCGGATGCAGGTAAGAACCGCCATCCGCCACGACACGTACTGCCTCAATTAAGGCATCTGCGTCCATTTCCTTTAACAGATAACCGCATGCGCCGGTTTGCAGCGCGTGAGTGACATAATTTTCATCGTCATGAATTGATAGAATGATAACCTTTGTATCTGGGTACTTATCAACTAATTCGCGGGTCGCTTCGACACCGTTCATTTGCGGCATATTGATGTCCATGATGACAACATCAGGACGGTATTCCTCAACAAGGCGTAATGCATCGCTGCCATCGTCGCCTTCTGCGACAACTTGGAACGATTTTTCAAATTCTAGTATTCTCTTAACACCTTCTCTAAAAAGCTGGTGGTCATCAACAATAATAATTTTGGTCGTCATGTGTAACTCCCCCTAATCTGTTCAAATTTCCCATTGGAGTATGTGTTACGGATCAATAATTTCTAAAATACGGGTCCTGACATCCTTTGCATAGTTACTACTATAGTAATAGTTCCATTAGTGCCTTAGTTCCATTGGTGCCTGACACCATTTACTGACTTTACACTGTGTAAACCGTGCAATCGGTGCCTGACACCATCCCCCGTTAGCCCGTCAGTGGTACCTTAATATGGACAGATGTGCCTTTGCCAATTTTGGAGTCAAAACTAATTTGGCCTTCGAGCAGTTCAACACGTTCACGCATGCCGATCATGCCGAAGGAGCCTTCTTTCTTTTTACCTGTGTCAAAGCCAACTCCATTGTCCTTGATGAGCACGTTGATCGCTGTGTCGGTGATGTCGAGCCGGACTTTAATCTCGCAGGCATTAGAGTGCTTCAACGAGTTTTGTACGGATTCCTGAATCAGGCGGAATAAGGCCACTTCATATTTAGCTGGAAGCCGGCACTCCTGGCCAACATTTTCAAATGTAATACTGGCGTTGTTATGATAATCTTCGATAGTACGCAAATATTTTCTGAGAGTCGGAACAAGCCCCAAATCATCCAGTGCCATCGGCCGCAAGTCATAAATAATTCTGCGTACCTCGTAAAGGGCCGAACGCACCATCTTTTTAAAGCTTTGGATTTCGAGAAGTGCCTCATCTCCGCCCCGCTCGCGATATACACGTTCCACCAAATCAGAGCGGACAATAACATTTGCCAGCATTTGCGCCGGGCCATCGTGAATATCCCGTGACAGGCGCTTTCGCTCTTCCTCCTGGGCCTCAATTACCTTCAAGCCGAGATCCTGCTTGGCTTTTGCAGTTTCAAACGCTTCGCCAAACTTCTTCAGGTCACTCTGGAGGTAATTCATGACCACGCTAATCTGTGAAATCAGCTGCTCGGCCTGTTCAATCGTTTCGTTAAGGCCCATCAGCCTGCGCTCCAGCTCCTCCCGTTTTTCCAGCAGCTGCTTTTTGTACTGCAAATTAATGGAGAAATCCATTTGCAGCTGATGCGCCTTTTCGTACGCTTCGCGGACTTCTTCCTCGGAATATTTTTTAAAATTCATACTTACTTCTGACAACTTGTGCCGTGCAGCTTTGACAAGAGCCTCAAGCTGGGCGCCTTCTTCGTTAAGCTTAACCATTACCTGCTTAATCGAGTCAAGCTCGTTCTTGATGTTGTCGTAGTCTTGCCGGCATTTTTCGCTGATTCGGAAGATGTCACTTTTACTGCACGTGACCGTATCAAGCATTTCCTCACGGATTTCATCAATGGATTTAATATTCATTTGCATCATTTTCATTGCAGACTCCTCCGGGCAACTCATTTTCCCTTTAGGCCTTTAGCATACTTTACCATTTTTTGAAAAAATTAGCTAAGGTTATGGCTCGTATATGCTGACTTTTGCCTCATTTTCGTAAAAAAGTAGTATAATTATTATACTAAACTACTTCCTTAAGCCTATGAAAAAGTACTATCGAGCTGTATTCATTATATCATTCGAACTTTACACCTATATTATAGGTATATTACATTATTTTATTTTATTTTTTTAACATAGAAAGGAGTTTAACATGCTGCCCCGGTACTTAACAGTAAAACAAAGCGGTGAACATGAAATTGTTATTCAAAAATCACGATTTATTGCCCATGTGATGAGGGCGGAAACAGAACAAGCAGCCCAAGAATTCATTGGGGCAATCAAGAAACAACACTGGAACGCGACCCACAATTGCTCCGCCTACCTGATTGGCGAGCATGACCAAATTCAAAAAGCAAACGATGACGGCGAACCAAGCGGAACTGCCGGAGTCCCTATCTTAGAGGTGCTAAAAAAGCGGAACCTGAAGGACACTGTCGTTGTGGTTACCCGCTATTTTGGCGGGATTAAGCTCGGCGCAGGCGGCCTGATCCGCGCTTACGGCAAGTCGACATCAGAAGGTCTTGATGCAGTTGGGATTGTCGTAAGACGATTAGTACAAATTATGCATACCAAAATTGATTATACCTGGCTTGGGAAAATTGAAAAAGAACTGCGCGCCTCCGAATATAAAATAAAAGAAATTCATTACTTGGATGTCGTTGAGATTGAAACCTACGTTGATGAAAACCGCACCCAAGAATTCACTGACTGGATGATTGAATTGACCAACGGGCAAGCGGTTTTAGAACAAGGTGATACAGTTTATCTTGAGGAAGACTTTGTGAGAACATAAGTTGTATTCTTTATGAAAATTATAATTGGACTGAATAAAGAACACAATTGGGAAAAAAATATGACAACATGAAAAAAGACTCATTTTATATAATAAATGAGTCCCTTCTTTATGGCCTGTCCTTTGCGAGGCTTGTCCGGAAGGTTTGTACTATTTTCAACAACGGGCGATAATTCCTGCCGACAAGGCCAATTTTTTCGGCGATGATTTCAATAATCAAAATCACAAGCGCGATTAGGACGAGCGCTCCACCAACCCGCGCCTGGGAAAAAATCACTGCCACCAAGCCAAAAAAGGCGGACATCGCATAAATCAGCAGAACTGTTTGCCGGTGGGAATAGCCCATTCGCAGCATACAGTGGTGCAAGTGCTGTTTATCCGGTGCCCCCAGTGGCTTTTTATGGATAATTCTTCGCAGTATAGCAAAGAATGTATCCGAAATTGGTACCGCCAAAATAATAACAGGGATAATAAATGAAATGAAGGTGACATTTTTAAATCCAAGAAGCGATAAGACTGAGATGATAAACCCTAAAAATAATGCACCGGTATCTCCCATAAAGATTTTAGCCGGGTGGAAATTATAAATCAGAAAACCGAGTGTACTTGAAAGGACAATTAAACCGACAATGGCTACATATAAAAACCCTTGAATAAAGGCAATACCTGATATTGTTATAAGTGCTATTGATGAAACACCTGCAGCCAAGCCATCTAAACCGTCAATTAGGTTAATGGCATTTGTTATGCCAACAATCCAAAGAATTGTAAATGGAATGCTCAATATACCAAATTGGAGTTGAGCCCCGAATGGCAAATTAATAAAGATAATTTGCATATTGCCCCAAAAAACTACAACACATGCCGCTGCGAGTTGACCAATAAGCTTATTTCTTGCCGATAATTCAAACATATCATCCAAAAGACCAGTTACAATTATAACAAAGCAGCCAATTAATATAGGGAGTGCGGAGTGGTTATCCGGACGCAATAGCACAATTCCGATTATAAAACTAATAAATATTGCTAACCCGCCTAGCCTGGGCATAACAGAATGATGTACCTTCCGTTGATTAGGTCTATCCGTAGCTCCTATTAGGAGAGCTAATTTTTTTATTAGCGGCGTAATTAAAATGGAAACGACAAAGCATACTATCAAGGTGAGAAACATAAAAAAATCCTCCTTAATAAAAGTTTGCCCAAGAAGGAGGATTCGATAACACTATATATGTTGTAAAAATACGGAAGGAATAAAAAATTCCTCAAAAAAATAAATAAATAGCGGGCACTCAGAATATTGCCCGCTTAAAATACTTACTTATTTCGCATACTTGCCGGTCTAAATCCTTGAATCAATTTTAACAATGGTTTGTAATCTTCTCTCACGAGACCAATTTTCTCAACGAATATCTCAATAATAATTAATATTGTAATAAGAATGATTACTGATCCACGTATGGTTGCTTGTGAAAAAATAAAGCCAGCCAGTCCAAAAATAGCACTCATCGCATAAATCATTAAAACTGTCTGGCGATGTGTATAGCCAGATCTCAACAAACAATGATGCAAATGTGATTTATCAGGCGCAGATAATGGGCGTTTATTCACAAGTCTGCGGATGATTGCAAAGAAGGTATCCGAAATGGGAACTCCAAGGATTATTACTGGTATTACCAGTGACATAACCGTAACACTTTTTAATCCTAACAAAGAAAGAACACTTATTAAGAATCCTAAAAACAGTGCACCAGTATCCCCCATGAAAATCTTGGCTGGGTAGAAATTATATATAAGGAACCCAAGGGTTGAAAATGCTGCAATTAATGCTATTACAGTAACATATGGATTTCCTGTTATATAAGCTATTCCCGCAATAGAGAATAATGCAATGGAAGAAACCCCGCCTGCCAAACCATCTAACCCATCAATTAAATTTATTGCATTGGTAATTCCAACAATCCATAGCATTGTAAACGGAATGCTAAAGATTCCAAAATCGAGCTGTCCCCCGCCAAAAGGCAAGTTAATGAATTCTACCTTAATATCACCAACAATGATAATGACTAAAGAAGCTATAATTTGTCCCAAAGCTTTAACTTTTGGCGATAATTCCTTCACATCATCAATTGCGCCAGTAATGATAATAATAAAACTCCCAAGTATTAGGGCCCAGTGTACATTTCCAATTGGGTTTAAAAGAAGTAATTTGAAGTCTCCAATTGGTTGGATAATAAATATCCCCAATATAAAACTTATATAAATAGCCAAACCGCCTAAACGAGGCATAATTTTTTGGTGTACTTTCCTTTGATTCGGCTTGTCAGTAGCGCCAATTTTAAAGGCTAATTTCTTAATTAACGGTGTGAGGAAGATCGAAGCGCAAAAGCATAAAAACAAAGTTAAATATAACATGATAGACCCTCCGAGCATTAACAATACCTGTTTTTATAATCACATAAATAACTTTTATTAAATAAAATGATGTCAAATTTCGATAAAATACCCCTAATGGATTATAGCACAGTCTTATCGTCAATGAAACTATTAATTTTGGTATGTTAAAAGATTGTAAGATAAGCGAAATATTTATGTAGTAAAGATTAAACTTTTTGCATACCCATTACTTAGACGATATATTGTGAGGAAGGTTACATTCAAATCCAATAAAATTACTGAAAAGAAAAATCGGCTTAAAAACCAAACTTAGATAAAAATGGGATACATTAAAGTTGTGTACCTTTTAATGTATCCCATTGCTTCTTTAATTTTATCCTTTAATTTCATTTAAGTAAGCTGATAAAGCAGTTTTCCAATTACGAAGAGGTGTTAACCCTTGCTCTTCAATTTTCTTCTTGCTTAACACCGAATATTTCGGTCTTGCGGCTGGCCTCGGGAATTGGTCTGTGGTTAATGGGTTCACCTTTACATTAAGACCAGCTTGGGTGAATATTTCAACGGCAAATTCATACCATGAACAAACACCGCTGTTTGTTGCATGGTAAATACCGAATTTATCGGTTTCCATGAGTTCTACCATGAACTTTGCCAAATCAACTGTATAGGTTGGCGAACCAACCTGATCGTGTACTACTCCAACTTCCCCGCGTTCTTTGCCGAGGCGAAGCATCGTTGTAACAAAATTATGGCCATAAGCACCAAAAACCCATGCAGTCCGAACAATAAAGAATTTCTCCAAAATATCCTGGACAAATTCTTCACCGGCTAATTTCGTTCTTCCATACGCCCCTAACGGTTGTGTTAGCTGATCCACTTCATATGGTTCGGAGGCTGTTCCGTTAAAAACATAATCCGTGCTGATATACAGCATTTTAGCACCTGTCTGCTTTGCAGCCTGGGCCAAATTCTTTGTACCAATTCCATTTACCTGATAGGCCGTTTCTTCATCCTCTTCTGCTGCATCCACATTAGTGTAGGCAGCACAATGAAGAATGACATCCGGTTTCACATCTGAGATAAACTCTAGTACATCATCTTCATTGGTTATATCTAATTGTTCACGGTTGGTACCAATGGCTTGATGGTTTTTTCGCTTTAATTCCAATAGCACATCTTGCCCTAATTGGCCCGCTGCCCCAGTTACAACAACCTTCATTACTCTACCCCTAGTCTTTCACCATATTGGGATTTAAAATAGTCTTGATATTCTCCGGAAATGATGTTTTCCCACCATTCTTTATTGTTTAAATACCAATTAATCGTTTGCTCAATCCCTGTATCAAAGTTGTACTTAGGAGACCAGCCAAGCTCAGTGCGCAACTTTGTTGCATCAATCGCATAGCGGCGGTCATGCCCCGGACGGTCCTGAACAAATTTAATCAACGATTCAGGTTTGCCAAGTTGCTTAAGAATAGTTTTCACAATATCGATATTTGTGCGTTCGTTATTTCCACCAACATTGTAAACCTCACCAACACGGCCCTTATGCAATACAAGGTCAATCGCCTGGCAGTGGTCCTCCACATGCAGCCAGTCACGGACATTGAACCCATCACCATATACCGGAAGCTCTTTGTCATTTAATGCATTAATAATCATTAACGGAATGAGCTTCTCTGGGAAATGGAATGGACCATAATTATTGGAACAGCGAGTAATATTTGTCGGCAAGCCAAAAGTTTCATTGTAAGCACGAACAAGCAGGTCTGCTCCTGCTTTACTTGCACTGTATGGGCTATTTGCCGCTAACGGCGTCTCTTCAGTAAAGTAGCCAGTTTCGCCTAATGTGCCATATACTTCGTCTGTTGATACTTGTAAATACTTTTTCACTTTGAAGCTCTTGGCTGCATCAAGTAACGCCAGAGTTCCTTGAATATTCGTTTGGACAAAGATCCCAGGGTCGGTAATACTGCGATCTACATGTGATTCCGCCGCGAAGTTTATCACATAATCAAACTTTTCCTCCTGGAACAGGCCTTGAATAAACTCACGGTCAGCGATATCGCCACGGACAAACTTATAGTTTGGTTTATTTTCAATGTCCTTTAAGTTTTCCAGGTTACCGGCATAAGTTAATAAATCTAAATTAACAATTGTGTAATCAGGATATTTATTGACCATATAGCGGACAAAGTTGCTGCCAATAAAGCCAGCGCCGCCAGTTACTAATAACTTCATATATTTGCCTCCTATTTTTCAAAAACAAAATTAAGATGAGTCGCATCTTTTAATCTTGGATGCTTTGTATCCTTTTCCGAAAGGATTGGGTTAATGGTCGGCCAATCAATACCCAAATCCGGATCATTCCAAAGAATGCCGCCATCGTGCTCGGGTGAATAATATTCATCAACCTTGTACGCCACAGTGGTGTCAGGCACCAGTGTGCAAAAGCCGTGGGCAAAACCCTTCGGCACGAGCAATTGACGCTTATTTTCAGAACTAAGAATCACACCGATCCATTGACCGTAGGTTGGAGAACCTTCTCGGATGTCGACGGCAACATCGTAAATCGCACCAGTAATGCAGCGGACAACCTTTGTTTGCGCCTTTGGATTCAACTGAAAATGCAAACCTCTTAAGGTGCCGGTTGGAGCCGATAAAGACTGGTTGTCCTGTACAAAATCATAATCCAATCCTAAAGTTTCAAACATTTCTTTATTATAGCTTTCCATAAAGTAGCCGCGGTGGTCACCGAAAACTTTTGGTTCCAGGATTTTTACACCGGGTAACTTCGTATCAATGACATTCATTAACGTTACCTCGCTTATTAATTACTTGCTTGATTGGCAATTTTAATTAAATATTGCCCATATTGATTTTTCTTCAATGGCTCTGCCAGCTCAATTAGCTTTTCTTTTGTAATATAACCCATTTTATAAGCTATCTCTTCAAGACAGGCAATTTTCAATGATTGGCGCTTCTCGACCGTTTCAATAAATTGTGAAGCCTCCAACAAGGATGCATGTGTGCCGGTATCTAGCCATGCATAACCACGGCCGAGTAGTTCCACATTCAATTCACCCATTTCAAGGTAGGCCTTATTGATATCAGTTATTTCCAGTTCCCCTCGAGGTGATGGCTGAATGCTTTTTGCTATATTAACGACACGGTTATCATAAAAATATAAACCTGTTACAGCATAGTTCGATTTTGGCACTTCCGGTTTCTCTTCAATGGAAACGGCTTTTCCATCCTCATCAAACTCCACCACTCCAAAGCGTTCTGGATCATTGACATAATAGCCAAACACTGTTGCCCCAGTTTCGCGTGCTGCTGCACGTCTTAATAAATCCGTTAAGCCATGACCGTAAAAAATATTGTCACCCAAAACTAGGGCAACATTGTCATCTCCGATAAATTCATCTCCAAGGATGAATGCCTGCGCCAACCCGCCTGGGTGAGGTTGAATTTTGTATGTAAAGTTCATTCCAAGGTCGGAGCCATCACCAAGAATTTGTTCAAACCGGGATGTATCTTCCGGAGTAGAGATAATCAAAATATCTTTGATCCCAGCCAGCATCAGAACCGATAGAGGGTAATAAATCATCGGCTTATCATAAACCGGAAGCAGTTGTTTTGAAACAACTTTTGTTAATGGATATAGCCTAGTGCCACTCCCACCTGCTAAAATAATTCCTTTCATTTTGAAGTAACTCCTTTGCAATATTCTTTTTGTTTACTTACATACTTAAAATAGGGAACTAATTAAAAAATTTCCGTTAAACATTTGCATTCAATGTATTTACTATTACTTCAGTTCTTTTATCCCATGTATTATTTACTAAAAATTCGTATCTACTCTTTTCATTATACTTCAATTCATTATTTTTGATTAAGTTCCCTAAAACCTCCAAATATTCATCACTGTCGTTATAAAAATGTACGTAACCCCTAAATCTCTCTATTTCCTCATAATAAACTGAAATAATATTTTTATTAAAGTTTACGTATTCGTAGAGTTTCACAGGGTCGACTGAGAGGATAAGATCATTAATTTTAAATGGCATTATTAAACAGTTAAAATCCTTTATAGCAGTGTATATCTCACTGTGCTTTACTGGTCCGTGAAAATGTATCCTATTATTATTAGGTACATCACACTCAATGGGACCAAAAAAATGGTATTCAATATTCTCATACCTATCGAGGCTTTTCAATATTAGATCGAAATTTACCCAATTTGAGATCGTACCGACATAGGCAAGGGTGAATTTCTCTTGATTTTCAGCACTAGTTATAGGTTGAATAATATCACCATTATACCCGTTTCTTACTAAATGCGTTTTCTCTCTTTTACAGCCTCGTTTTACAATTTGATTTTGTAAATGGGCACTTGAGACGAACACAATATCAGAGTCCTCAAACAATCGAGTTTCAGATTCATAAAGAGTTTGTTTAGCTTGGGGCGTGTTTGTAAAGCCCAATACATCGTCCATACAATCATAAACCACTCTGTATTGTTTAAGTTGTTTTCTCGGTAAATAGTTATGCAAGGAAGGATGGGTAACCCAAATTATGTCAGGTTTCATAATTTTCAGGGCCATCCAGAAAAACATTTTTTGATACCAGGCATTTACCTCTCTAATGAAATTAACTTTCTTAAATGGCAGCGATATGATTGGTGAAGTCTTAATAGTAGTCGGATTTGTAGTCATAACTTTCCTATCTCTGGACAAAGCAAAATAAACATTTACATCAAACGTTTCATGAAGTTTCTCGGCCAAGAAGTGAGGTCTTTGCTTAATCCAGCTCCAATCCACATGCATTAAATATAAAATTCTTTTTTTCATAACCTTCTCCTTACTATTTCTGAAAACATTATTCTTAACAAAGGGATGCATTTTTTACGGCAGAAAACATAAATTTAATCTATTTTTCCTTTATAGTAAACCTAACACAAACAAAAACAAGTATAATATATAGGATTCATACAATCAATTAATTATAATATTTAACCTGAAAGGTTACCTTATTAATAAATTTCAGCTGTGTTAACATTGGGACCTTTATGTTTTATAATTAAATATTGTGAATTAATATAGAATTGAGTGGAGGAAAAATTTAATGGAAATAGCTGTCCTAATTCCTTGTTATAATGAAGCACTGACGATAGGGAAAGTTATCGATGATTTTAAAAAAGAACTGCCTTCTGCAAAAATATATGTTTATGATAATAATTCTAAAGACCAAACGGCTGAAATTGCCGATGCACATGGGGCTTTTGTAAAAAAAGAATACCGACAGGGAAAAGGAAATGTGGTCCGTTCCATGTTTTTTGATATTGATGCTGACTACTATATAATGGTAGATGGCGACGATACCTATCCTGCTGAATTTGCCCATTTTTTATTGGAACCTTTGGTTAGTAATGAGGCAGATATGGTAATTGGCGACCGGTTATCTAATGGTACATACGAAAGCGAAAACAAACGAAGCTTTCATAATTTTGGAAACAACTTAGTTAAAAATTTAATTAATACTCTGTATAAAAGCAACATTAAAGACATTATGACCGGATACAGAGCGTTCAATAAATTTTTTGTTAAATCATTCCCAGTGATGAGCCCTGGCTTTGAAATTGAGACAGAATTAAGTATCCATTCACTGGACAAGCGGTTTTTAATAAAGGAATTACCAATCGATTATCGAGACCGACCTGAAGGAAGTGAATCAAAACTAAATACCTTTAGTGATGGTTTCAAAGTGTTACGAACAATATTTACCCTATTTAAGGATTTCAAACCCTTCTTTTTCTTTTTCTCCTGGGCCATTGTTTTCTTTATTTTGGGTATGGCTGTAGGTATTCCAGTAATAGTAGAGTTTTTGAATACACATTTTATCACAAAGGTTCCTTCTGCAATATTGGCTGTAGGACTTATGATTCTTTCAATGCTAAGTTTAGCATGTGCTCTCATTTTAGATACAGTTGTTGCAAACTCACGCAAACAATATGAGTTGGAATTACATCGCGTTAAAACGCTTATTAGGAGTAAATAATGAATAGAGAGAAAACTTTGTTTAAAAGCATCGGTATTTCATTCATTCTATCTGTCCTGTTAACACCTGGGTTTCTCTTTTATTTTAGTCCGATACGGAATGTAGCTACTTTTAGCTTACTACTGTGTGTCATCTTCAACACAATTGTTTTAACAGGTCTAGTGACTAAGCATGTATTCAAGCCTTATTTCTCTTTTTCAAAAACACGCAACAAGGTAATAGGAATCTTTTATATCCTGTTTTCGGCATTACTGCTTATTAGTTTAAAAGGAAAGCAGCTATGGTTAGCTGATAATCATCCATTTATTATCATTTACGTTTATGTGGCAACATATATTGTGATACTGACTTTAGTTCTTGATGTAGCAAGTATTTTACTATCAATAAAGGAGAATACAGACACTAAGCTAAGTAAGTGGAAAATTGTCATTTACGGAATGCCGCATATGGTTGTTTGGTCCATATATTTGATTGCTTTTTACCCAGCCATTTTATCTATCGATTCTATGCAGCAATGGGATCAAGCACATGTCCCATATTTTCATGATTGGCATCCTGTACCGCATACTTGGTTTATTTTAGTTATCACAAAAATTTGGAATTCCCCTGCTGCAGTCGTGGCAGCCCAAGGGATTATATTAGCGCTTTTCTTTGGTTATTGTGCCTATAGTTTTGAAAAATTAAAGGTTAGCAAAAAAGCGATTTATTCTATGTTACTTATTACCGCTTTTTTGCCTGTAACAGGTATTTATGCAGTCAATCTATGGAAAGATGTCTTGTTTAGTGCAGAGATATTATTATTTAGCATGTGTCTAATCAATATTATTCTTTCTAATGGAAAATGGATGTCCAGCAAGATTAATATGTTCCTCTTTGTTTTAGCAAGCTATGGGGTGGTATTCTTTAGGCATAATGGCTTCCCTGTATTTGTCGCAACCGTTCTTATTTTATTTTTGGTATTTCGCTTGAAACTGCTCCGAACCTATATCGTTTCAGCATTTATCATTGCTCTTTATTTCTTCGTTAGAGGGCCAGTATATCAGTATTTAGACGTTATTCCAGCATCACAAAATGAAGCGCTGGCTATTCCTACCCAACAAATAGCTGCAGTAGTCAATGAGAATGGTAAAATAACAAAGGAACAACAGGATTTTATTAGTAAAATTTTGCCTTTAGATGTCTGGAAAACAAAATACAATCCATACATTGTAGACCCCCTTAAATTTGATGAACATTACAATGCTAAAGTAATCCAAAATAATAAGGGTGAGTATTTCCGGACATGGTTTGAGTTGTGTAAGCAAAATCCGGGCATTGTGATAAAAGCTTATTTAAAGGAAAGCGCACTTGTCTGGCAAATTCACTATGAACAAGGTACATATTTTCTGCCATTCTTGTTAAGATCTGACCCTCAAGATATGGCCATTCAGCGGGGAATACAACATCGGGCTATCAATCAGCCATTAACAGATAAAGCACTTAGTGCCATGTCAAAAACTGTACAGCAGCCATTTTATCTAATTTGGCGGCCGGCATTATATACGTTTGCCACATTATTGTTCCTTTTTATTGTTGTATTGAAAGGACATTGGAAACTGACGCTAGCTGCAGCTCCGGTTATATTAAATACCGCTGCTGTTGCGATATCACTCCCAGCACAGGACTTCCGATATTTATATGCCAATTTTCTTGTGGCTTTTATCATGTTTTTGGCTGCGTGCATGAATAAAAATACTAAAGGAAGAGAGAATGCTTTCTTAATAGAAAAGGAACGATTATGAATAACTTTATTAAATCACTTAACGACAATAAAATTGGGATTCTGTTTATTCTATGCGCATCCCTTACTACCGCATTTGGACAGATGTTTTGGAAAATCTCCGATGGCACTTCAATCCTTTATTTACTATTGGGATTCTTCCTTTACTTTCTTGGTGCGGTCTTAATGATAGTTGCCTTTCGATTTGGAAGCTTATCTGTCCTTCACCCGATCCTTAGCATGGGATATGTATTTGCCATTTTTATAGGAATTATTTTTTTAAATGAAATAATTACTGTTAAACAAATAGCTGGGATTGTTTGTATCGTTTCCGGTGCAATTCTGATTGGTGGTGGAGATCATTAAGATACTCTTATTGCTGGGAATGACGTTTTTAGGGTCGCTTGGAGGGTATTTTTTTAAAAAAGCATCCTCCCAAACTGTAGGCTTTAATGCGGGGTTCCTTGTTTCACTTTGCCTGGGTGGATTCTTTTATGTACTGGGTGCAATACTTAATATCATACTATTAAGATATCTTCCTTATTCTGTAGTTTATCCACTCTCCTCTATCACCTATTTGTGGACAATGCTGCTGTCGTATTTCCTTTTATCGGAAAAAATTACTGCCATAAAAATTTATGGTGTGGGGCTAATTGCTGTAGGTTCATTTCTACTCGTAATATAGTTAGATATTTAAAAAACCTCTTCATTCAATGAAGAGGTTTTTTTACGCTCTGAGTAACTTTTTGTAGATAAACCCTCTGACGGAATTAGGAAGCACCCTAACAGCCCCCCTAGTAATTACATTCTTTATAAAAGTTGGTTTATCAATAAAATGCATGTTTAAGAATTTCTTTTGCAGTTCTACTTCCTTTTGGAAATACTTTAATCCACCTCGTCTGTTGAACATATCTGCTCCAGCACGTGCATATACGAGCACTTCGGGCAGGTTCATTATTTTAACGTTAGTGTTTAACATTCTACCCCATAAATAGTAATCTTCGTTCCACATAAGTGTCTGATAGCTGCCAGATTTAATAACCGTGTCCTTCCAATAAACAACTGTCATATGATTTAATGGGCAGCGTGTTTTTGCATATTCTTTTAATTCCGCATAATCTGTTGGAACTTTCCGGATTGACTCTATTTTTTCAGGATTCTCTTCAAATTCAGCAATCCAAGAACCTAGAACCTTAACATCGGGGTTATTCTTCAAAAAGTTTATTTGCTTCTCAAATCTCTCAGGATGACATATATCATCACTGTCCATCCTTGCAATTACTTCATATGAACATTCTGTAATACCTATCTGCAAAGCTTTTCCCAGCCCCATATTCTTTTCAAGCTGAACATATTTAAACAATTTAGGAAATTCCTTTTTATATTGATCTAATAATTCATATAACTCATCTGTAAGTTTTCCATCGAAAACAATAACAATTTCGTTCGGCATTAATGTTTGCCTCAACATACTGTCTATCGACTCTTTTAAAAATGCCGGTTTTTCTTTTAAATAAACCGACATTAGAACGGAAAAGTTCATTACTTCATCTCCATTTTACATGTTTATGACTTTGACTCATAAACCATTTTTGGATTATCCCCATTAATATTACCTTTAACACCCTTAAGGGCATCGACTATACCTTTTGTAATCATCTTAACGCGAATTGCTCTCGGTTTAACAAAAAAAGTAAAGAAGAAGAATTTAAATGGCAGGATAAGCATGTACTTTAATTTAAAATTTAACGGTACATAGGACCTTTTAAACATTAGAATCGTATTACGAAATTGATAATAATGCCTAACTGGTGACGGGACACCAATACTGTTTCCTAAAAAATGATACCTGTCTTCTCCTAATCGATGTGCCATCTTTACTTCTTTGGTAACATAGGTTGAATATCCCATGTTCTCTGCTCTCCAACACCATTCATAATCTACCAAGTCTATAAACAAATCTTCTTCCATTCCACCTATTTGATTAAATGCATTTTTTGGAATTAGCGACCCCGAACTTAACGTTTGTGGAACTTTGATAATTCTTTCATCACCTGTTCCGTAATTGTGGTAAACATCTTCTTCTGTCTTATCCCGATCATAGGCTAACGGACCAATGCAAGCAATGTTTTTATTTTGACTTGCCAAGTAATTAAATTCCTTTACTAATTTGACCACTGTGTCTTCCGCTAATTTGCTATCCTGATCTAAGAGAATAAACCCATCAAACCCTTTTTCCAAAGCCCATTTCATTCCTCGGTTCTGTGCAAACGCAATACCCAAATTGCCCTTATTCGAAATGACATGAATCGCCTCAAGTTCTTGAAAAGCTAATACCTTTTCTTGGAGAGAGAAATCCGTTGAATTATCAACAATACAAATACCGCCTACTTGATGAATAACCGAATTCATATTTTCTTTAAGCTCTTTAATCTCTGGATTATAGGTAACTACTACTGCGCAAACACTTTTTATGGAAATCATGCTTTCAGCCATTTGGATATTTCCCTTTCTTATTAGATAAGCCATCACTGATTCCCCTGATAATAAATTGGAACCTTTTCAACCTCGGGGAAACAAATAGAGGATAAAGAAGGAGCTCGATACTTCTTTCTACTATAGCTTTCATCTTCCAATAGTTTGGTACATAGTCTCTTTTTAACAGAATAGCTGTGTTTCTAAATTGATAATAATGCCGTATAGGAGAGGGTATTAACAAGGTATACAAATTAAGGATTTTTAAATTTTTTTGCCCTACCATATGGCCCATTCTGGCCTTCTTACTGCTAAATACCCTGTAGCCAAATTTTTTGGCTCTCCAACACCATTCAAAATCAACTAAATCAATAAATAGACTCTCATCCATCATACCAATTTTCTTAACAGCATCAGCTAAAATTAATTTACCTGAACTAATTAGAACCTCCTTCTCAACAAAGTCCTCATTTAACTGGATCCCTTTATTAACTAGCGCTGTATAAGTTTCATTTGTGTTCTTATTAAATATATCGGGACCCAAACAAGCAATTTTTATCCCTTGAGCTCTTAAAAATTCGACTCCTTCTACCAGTGAACTTACAAGCTCACCCGGAGGATTACTGTCTTGGTCTAAAAGTAAAATCCCATCGTAGCCATTCTCAATGGCTAATTTAATACCAACATTTTGGGCTGCACCAATCCCTAAGTTTTCCCTTAAAGAAACCCAATGAATTTTGTTTACATAGTCACTATCATTCAATAAATTAGGATTAACAGGATTTTCACTGTTATCAACAATAATTAGCTTATCTACTTGTTTTACAATAGATATTATATTGGATGGCAACTCATTGATGTCAGGGTAGAAACAAACCATTACGGCACAAACCTTAAATTTCCGTTCCACGTTTAAAACCTTCTTTTAGATATAGTTTATCCAATGAGCTTAGAACAATTAAAACAACAATATTTGTTGTATCAAACAAATAAGGATTAGTAAAAGCATATAACACATAAGAAAGATAAATTAAATATACAATAATATTTCTCCAAAACTTTATGATAAAGGTAATTTTGGTTACTAAAAAAAAGATAAAATATAATATACCGACCTGGTTCAAGACATAAATGGTTTGAAGCTCAAAATAATAAGCATTTCGGTAATCACGATAATCTGAAATAACATAAATGATATTCCCCAAGCCTTGGCCAAATAATAATGTAATGGGAGACTCCATTAAATCACGGATAAGATGGTTCGCTTGATCAAATCTGGTCGGAATAGAATATTCCATTTTTCTCAATAATACTTCATTTAAATAGGGATAAACCAAAATAGCAACCATAATAATAATGACCAAAAAGAGGAGAGTAAGCATAATCATTCTCTTTCTATTCCCAAATAAATTTTTAAGAAAAGAAATTACCCTCTTATTTAAGAAAAATAAAACCAACCCGTACATACCTATAAAGAATAAAATGGCGAGTATAAATGCCAAATTACCTGCAACAATCGTCCCCACGAATAAGAGAGACGCCACGGAGATTTTTATCCGCTTTGATCGAATAGCAAATAAACTGACAATAAATGCAACCGGTAAAATTGGATTTCCTTTTATTTGGATTCGATAAAAATATTGGTTATAGGTATAAATATCCCCCATTCCAAGACTCATTACTTTTGCCCTGATATATTCGGCAAAATCTGGTCCGCCAAATATCAGAATGTATATTTCAAAAATGATGAGAACAATGCTATGTACGACAGAAAGAATAATAAAAATATTAACGTAGCTTTTTTTCGCTGGTAGAAAAAAGACAGCTAATATCAATAAAAGGATCGTATAAAACCGAAACGCCAGCGAAAAACCATTTTTCTCGATAGCGACCGAATAAATGAAAAGTATGGTTAAGCACAATACATTAAAAATAAAGAAGAACTTTATTGATTTTTCACTCTTCCAAAAGTTCTTTACAAGAAATGGCAGCGAAAAAACAAAAACCAAGATTAAACTGAGGCTTATAACTTTGGACAATTGGATAAAGGGGAATTGTCTTGTAATTGCTAACACGCACATAAAAAAGGATATGATTGATAGTGAATTTAAGATGGTATGTAAGGAATGTTGATTTTTTATCTTAATCCCCTCCTGTAACTAAAGACTTGTATTAAAATTTTCAGTCCAAGTTGTATTGTAACATATTCAATCATTTTTTTGATAGAAATTTACTGTTCGTGATATCATGGGCTTTGTCTTCACAAAGGAAAAGACTGATTAAGATTAACATAAAATCTTATCAGTCTTTTTATTTTATCCCATATTCTATAGTACTAATAACAAAATATATAGTATTCCTATTTTTCAAGGTATGCCCATTTATATTGAATATGGCCAAGTCCAGAAAGGGCCACCGATTTCAAGCTTTTCTTCTCCACCCAATAATTTGAATAAAAATAAATTGGGATGACTGGCATTTCATCCATTAAAATTCTTTCAGCATTCTTTAATAATTTCACACGCTGATTTTTATCCTTTTCAGTTTGTGATTTTATTAAAATGGATTCGAACTCTTCATTTTTCCAATTCGTATCCTTACTATCTAATTCACCATAATGAAACATACAAAGGAAATTATAAGGATCATTATAATAGCCAGGCCACTCTAAGGAAGGGGACTTATAAGGGAAGATGTTATCCTTCTTCTCCGCAGTCGTGTTTTTTTTGAGAGATACCTCTACCTCTAAATTATCCTTCCACATTTTTTGGACTGCTTGAGCAATATTTTCGTCTCCATTAACAGAATTCACTGTAACCGTTACTGGAGGTAATTCAGAAGCACTTTGATACCCTAGTTCTTTTAACCCTTTTTGCAGATAATCCTTTGCCTTGTCAACATTATTATCTTGGAAGTACCCTTTTTTATTTTCGGGAAAAAGGTTGGGCGGAACAATGGCCGTTGCAGGGACTAGACCTTTTTCATCGGCTAGATCTACTATTTCTTGACGATTAATGGATAATGCAAAGGCTTTTCGGATGTTTTCATTATTGAACGGTTTCTCTTCAGTATTAAATTTGTAGATGTAATGACCTGTTGTTGGCAGCGAATTAATCTTCCGAAAATCTACAAACATTTCTGTTCCAACACCCGGCAAACGACCTCCTGGCGAGCCGGCCCTATCTAGTTCACCTTTATCAAACATCGTTACTTCTGTAAGAGGGTCATCAATCAGGTACATTGTGATTTTCTCCAATCTAACCGTGGCTGAGTCCCAATAGTTCTCACTCTTTTTTAAGACAATCTTATCATTATGGGACCATTCTGCAATTCTAAACGGTCCATTAGATATATAATCCTTCGAATCTTTTGCCCAATTTGGATTTTTAACGGCACCTTTGCTGTTAATAGGAAAGTAGGCTGGTAAAGCGGTAAGTTCAATGAAATTGGGAGTTGGATTAACAAGTCTAACTTGTAATGTTTTATTATCAAGTGCCTTTACAGCTACACTATTTACACTGCTTTTATTACCTTTATGATATTCCTTAGCTCCCTCTATGTAATAGAGTTGCTTTGCGCTTTCTGAATGGTTATTGGGGTCTAAAGCCCACTTCCATGCATACTCAAAATCCTGTGCAATAACTGGGTCTCCATTCGACCATTTCGTTTCACGCAGTGTAAACGTATAGGTCCTTTGGTCCTTTGAGATTTTTATAACCTTGGCAGCAGCGTTAACAGTCTGCCCCCATAGGTCAATCCGCGTCAGTCCTTCAAAAGTTTGGAGTACAACTGTTCCTGATGTTTCATCCTCAGCAAGCCCTGGATGTAATGTTTGCGGCTCCTTACCAATATTTATTCTAAGTATTTGTTTTACATCTTTCTGAGCGTCTTCAGGAATCTTCTCTTGTTTATCTCTTGTTATCGCAACAAAGGCCATGCTCATAAACATGCCTAGAATCAGAAGCATACTTGAAAAGAGCAGTAGATTCTTTCTCATTTTTTTACCCCCTTATTCATCACCGTATTGTAAAAACTTTTATAAGAAATAGGCTATAAAATACCTAGATAGAGGGCTTTATAAGCAAAAAAATTGCCACCCCCTGAAATCTAAGGATAATTGAGGTTACCACACACCCAACAACCTAGATTAAGGAAGTGACAAGTTGTACCCTCAAATTATAACCTATTTATTAACTTTTATTAAGTACCAAGAACAAATAATTCGAACATTACTTACCCTTCTTATTGGGAAGGGGATGTTTGAAAAGCCTGAGGAAAAACCTGTAAATAAACCTTATCGTAAACTCCAGGTGGATGATCTTCCGATTATCGAAACCATTCAGAAACTTGATTACCGAAGCCTCCTAACCGAATACCTGGAGAAGAACGGTAAACAACTAAAACCTGTTCAAAGGCGTTCGAATACAAAGGCATGTGTGCCCAAGTCAATGAAATGTCCGCAGTGTGGTGCTCCAGCGGATTATCTTTATGCCAATAATGGAGGCAAAGGACAGTTGCAATGTAAGGTGTGTGGCTGGCTTTTCAATGATAAAAATCGCTATGCGAAGGAGACTATTTTGAAGTGTCCTCATTGTTCTAGGACCCTTGAGAAAGTCAAAGAGCGAAAAGACTTTGACGTGTACAAGTGTAAAAATAATGACTGTTCCTACTACCAGCAGAAACTGAATGGCATGTCTGCGAAAGAGAAGAAACAGTTTAAAAAGGATCCACAAGCCTTTAAATTAAGATATATCTTCCGGCAGTTCCACATTGATTTTCAGCCATTGTCAAAGGCTTCTCCTAAGAAACCAAAGGTTGACTTGGCCAGGCTTTATGTGTCGCCACATACATTGGGGCTTATTTTAACCTATCACGTTAACTATGGCCTTTCGGCCCGGAAGACAGCTGCACTCATGAAAGATATCCATGGTGTTTCTATATCGCATCAAAGCATTTTAAATTACGAGAACGCAGTTGCATTAATCCTTAAACCTTACGTAGACCACTATCCCTACGAGCTTTCTGATCAGTTCTGTGGGGACGAAACCTATATTAGGGTTCAAGGTCGTTGGCATTACTTGTTCTTCTTCTTTGATGCGGTAAAAAAGATCATTCTGTCTTATCCAGTGTCAGCAAATCGAGATACAGCGACAGCAATCCGTGCCATTGATGATGTCCTAATGAAATTTAAAGAGATTCCGGAAGATCTTACATTTGTGGTGGACGGCAATCCGATATATCTCTTAACCCAACACTTTTACGCCCAGCATGATATTCACTTTGACATTACTCAGGTCATTGGGCTTACCAATGAAGATCCTGTATCAAAGGAGTATAGGCCTCTCAAACAAGTGATTGAAAGACTCAATCGCACATTTAAGGGCAATTATCGCTCAACACACGGGTTTGGGTCCGAACATGGGTCTGTTTCGTTTGTGACGCTTTTTGTGGCTTACTTTAACTTTTTACGGCCTCACTCAGCGTTAGAAGGTAATGTGCCAGTGGTTAATCCAGAGCTCTTACTGCGACCGAATATGCCTGCACGCTGGACTAAATTAATAGGTTTAGCTCAAGATTGGATCATTGAACAAACAGTCTAACTTTTTGTTTAGCAGAGCCCTTGAACCCACTAGCAACCGGCGAAGCGAACTCTTGACAAACCGAACTTGCCAATGGTTTAAAATGGAAATACCAAGGGCTATTTGGCATGCCTTCTTTTTGTCCCCGTCGCCCTTGATAAAGGAATCTCAAACCATTGGCGTGTTTGTCAAGAGCGGTTGCGGGGCCGACGCACCCAATATGTGGAAAGGAGCCTAACCCCTTAAGGAGTTTTCATAGAACTTTTGACACTACCTTCATCACGAATATAATTTTACATTACTACCTCTATAATTTAAAACTATATACAAGTAAATTTTTCTTGTCATATCTTGTAGAAATATGGATCATCGTTGTTTATAATAACCTTTAATGCTATCCTTATAAAGAAAATTTCAACCTGTTGATTTCACATTACTGATCATTGAAAAAGGATTGATTCCATTAAATGGGCAAGCTAATATCAAATTATTTATTTACTGTTTTATATCAACTGTTAATTGTCATCACACCATTTATTACGACACCCTATGTGTCTAGGGTCCTTAAGCCTGAAGGTGTCGGTACTGATGCGTACGTATTATCCATTGTTCAACTATTTTTAGTCTTTGCAGTTTTAAGCATCCCGATTTATGGGAGCAGGCAGATAGCGACAAAAATAGCCAAGAAAGAAAGATCAACAGAATTCTGGTCGATTTATTCTGTGCAATTATCTATTTCTATACTTACTCTTGGAGGTTATGGACTATTTATTTTTACAGTTCAGGAATACAAAATCCTTTTTTTGATTCATATCTTTAGCTTAGCTGCTGCAACGATTGATATTTCATGGTACTTTATTGGGAAGGAACAAATTAAGAGTATTACAACTCGAAATATTATAATAAGAGTTGTAAGCATTATCCTAATCTTTACCCTTGTAAAGGGTATCAAGGATTTACCTATCTATATCATGATTAATACCATTACACTATTTTTGGGTCAATTAATTATGTGGGTTCCCCTACTTAAAGAAATTTCATTTCGAAGAATTTCTTTTGAGGATATAAAGGTACACATTCCACCAATCATTAGTTTGTTTCTGCCGCAAATAATGACACAGGTATATTTATTAGTAAACAAGATTATTTTAGGCCGTGTATCTGGTGAGGTTGAAGTAGGGTTTTATAACCAAACAGATAAGGTTGTACGAATCGCATTAGGGTTTATTACTTCACTTGGTTCTGTTTTACTGCCCAGAATGGCTAAAGAATTTGCTTTAGGGAATGTTGACTCTATGAAGAGATATATCCAATATGCTCTTCAATTTGTGCTAATGATCACCTTGCCAATGACATTTGGACTAATAGGTATTTCCTCCAATTTTGTATCTTGGTTTCTGGGTAATGATTTTAACGCTGTAGTAAAACTCCTTATGATTATGAGCCCTGTCATATTTTTTGTGGGCTTGGCGAATATATTTGGTATTCAAATACTAGTTTCAACAAAGCAAAATAATAAATATGCAATATCTATAACCATTGGAGCCATCTTAAGCTTAGTAGCAAATATCATTTTAGTCCAATATATCGCAAGTACAGCTACAACAATTGCCTTATTGGTTGCTGAAGCATCAGGTGCAATAATTCAGATGTATTTCGCAAGGAAATATTTCAAATTTAAATTTTTTGCAAAAATGTTTATAAAATATTTGAGTTTAAGTGTATTGGTTTTATTATCAGCTATTGCAGCAGAAAATTTTATAAATGTACGCCCAATCATCTTAACTTTTATACAAATATTAATCGGAGCAGGGATATATTTGGCCGGGTTATTAGCTGTAAAAGACCCGATTATTATCTTGGTACTCAATAAAATGAATAATAGAGTCTTTCTGCGGAATCGATGATCAATATTATTGGAAAGTGAGGGGGAAAAATGAATTTTAATAGCAAACAGATTCCTTCCGTCTATTTTGTCATTCTTAACTACAATAATCCCAATGATACAATAGCCTGTGTTAAAGAAGCGGAAAAAGTAAACTACATTAATTTTAAAATTGTTATTGTCGACAACTGTTCTTCTGATGATTCTGAAGCTATTTTAAAACAAAATTTTCCGCAGCATATCTTTATCCAAACTGGTGCCAATCTAGGGTATGCCGGCGGGAATAATGCAGGCATGAAAAAGGCAAAGGCAGAAAATGCTGACTACATTTGTATTCTTAACAATGACGTAATTACTCAGCCTGATTTTCTGCAAATCTTATTGGACTATTTGATTTTAAATCCTCATGTAGGTGTGGTTGGTCCAAGAGTTTGTGAATTTGAAGAACCTCAAATTGTGCAATCAACAGGTGCAATGATTGACTTTAATACAGGGAGAGTAAACATATTAAATAATGGCATTCATGAAGATAAGGTCAAGGGTGAAATCATTCATTGCGATTACGTTGGCGGAGCATGTATGCTATTCCATAGTAAAATTCTTGATGAAATAGGATATATTCCTGAGGATTATTTTCTATTTTATGAGGAAACTGAATGGTGTTTAAAAATAAAGGAAAAGGGCTACGAAGTAATTTGTAACTGCAATGCGAAGGTTATTCATAAAGGATCGGCTTCCATTAATAAAATTTCAGGTTTGTCTGAGTACTTTATGTACCGAAACGTAGTCGTTTTTATGAAGCGAAATGCTAATCTGAGACAACTTTTAGTGTTTTATCCTTATTTATTAATCTATGCCGTTTACCGCGGAATCATAAAAAAAGATGGGTTAAAGTTTGCCAGGTATTTTTATCACGGATTAACCGGTAAAAATAGATACAAAGAAAAATTACAAATTAAATAACCCCCGCTTTCTATAACTTTGAAATGCAAGCAAAAAACCCTTAATAAATGATGTAAAGAACACCATTTATTAAGGGTTTTTCACTTAATTATTGCATAATATTTATTTTTCACTATATGATTTTTCGTATTGGCTATAACGCTCATTAGATACCTTGCTATTATTGTATTCATCTACAAAATAGAGGGGCCGATTCTTTGTTTCATTAAAAATTCTCCCAAGATATTCCCCCATAATTCCTAACGATATTAGTTGTATACCACCTAAAAATAAGATGACAGTCATTAAAGAAGGGTATCCGGCTACCTTTTCACCAAATAGAAGTGTCTTTGCTATAATCCATATCATATAAACAAATGCAAAAAAAGAAATAACACAACCGAACAAAGCGGAAAGCCTTAATGGTGTGGTAGTAAATGAAGTAATCCCCTCAATTGCCAAGTCCACCAATTTTAGATAATTCCACTTTGTTTCACCTCTAGCCCTTGGCTCTCGGTCGAATAATATCTCTTTTTTGTTAAAGCCAATCCAGCTGAACATTCCCTTTGTATATCGTTGAGTTTCTCTAATTTGTTTAAGTGCCTCAACACATCTTCGATCAAGTAATCTAAAATCTCCAGTATCCTGTTGAATAGGGATTCGAGTCATTTTTTGTAAAATTTTATAAAAAAGAGAAGAACTTGTTTTTTTTAACCAGGTTTCCCCCGCACGGGACCTTCTTTTTGCAAATACATCATCATAGCCCTTTTCCCAATATTGAATTAACTCTGGAATAAGCTCAGGAGGGTCTTGAAGGTCTGCGTCGATTATAATCACTGCATCCCCTGATGCATGGTCCAAACCTGCAATCATTGCTATCTCTTTACCAAAATTCCTTGATAAATTTACATATGATACAGAATCATCTTTCTCCCTTAATAACTTAATGATATGTAAAGTGTTGTCTTTACTCCCATCATTAATAAATAAAACTTCAAATTCATAAAAAGATATATTCCTTATGACATTAGTCAATCTAACATACATCTGGTGCAGGACTTCCTCTTCGTTATAAGCAGGTATAAGAATTGTAATTTTTTTCATATCAATGCTCTTTCCTTTTAAGTTAATAAACATTAAAAATTTTTATTTTTATTGACAATGTTTAATTATATTGATAAAAAATATAAGATAATGATAATGATTATAAGCCTATCAACCGGGGGACAACAATGGTAAAAAATATTGAAGCAATCATAGTTAAAATTATCTTTGTAATTTTTTTGTTTTTCCTTGTCTTACAGCATTACTTTGTTTTTATGTACTTTGACGACTATGGCCATGCTTCATTAAGTTATGGTCATGTAGTTTCAAATGTTAAAGGGACCAATTTTAATTTCCATCAATTATTAGAATGGGCATCTTGGTATTACACAGAATGGGGTGGAAGAGTAATTTATTATTTCCTCTTTTTAATACCTTTACTGTCCAAGTCTATTACGTTATTTATGTTTGTACAATCAATCATTTTGTTTTTTATTTTTGTTTACTTATATAAAATCATCCAAAGTTTTAATCAAAGTTTTAACAAGATACTAACAGTCTTAAGTTTAATTGTACTATATGGCTTAATTCCTATAGAAGTATTAAAAGAATCGGTCTATTGGGCATCTGCTTCTGTTTGTTATACATGGTCATTGCTTCCTTTATCCATGGGTATCTATTATTTAATACAGGCACATAAAAGCGATAATGCCCCAACGACTAAGCAAATCATATTCATTCCAATCCTTTTCTTTTTTGCATCTTGTTCATTCGAACAATCCGGAGCAGCATCTTTAGTTTTTGTTATTTGTTTTTTTCTAGGTTTAAAAAAGAAGAAATTATTTTTAAAATTAGGTATCCCAACTTTTTTCTTTTCCCTTATCGGAGTTCTTATTCAATATCTAGCTCCTGGGAATAATAATCGTATGCTTGCAATGCATTCCAATTTTATATCATTATCGCCCCTTGAAAAAGTAAAAACAGGGTTACCAGGTGTGGTTAATTTTTTATTTTCCCCTTCAATTTCAATTTTTACTTTTATTCTGTGCTTATTATCCATTTCAGCCAGCGTAGTATATTTTAAGTATAAGGATAAGAGTAAATATAGTTTTTTGCTAATGGCTCCTAGCGTTCTACCTATTTTTTATTTAGTTAAAGGCAATTTTAATATTGAAATCAATAATTCCTTTAAACTCCTTTTATTAGTGATTATATTCTTATACTTTTTATTAGCTATGTTAGCTGAGAAAGATTTTACTTCAATTTTGATAGCAATTGCAGCATCCATTTTTTGTTTGGTACTGTCTCCCGTTTTACAATTAAGATCTTTAATTTTCTTTTTAATATTATTGTTTATCCCAATTGTAGTTGTATTCAATCGTTTTTTTACTATAATCAATAGATATAATAAATATCTTCTTATTGCAGCTTTATCTGTGTTTTTCATAATTTCATTAAATAATTACAAAAATATCTTATTAGGCTATAAGTCAAACTATTCGGTTGCAATTGAGAATCATAGAAAACTTTCCTCCTTAGATGAAAAAAAAGGTCTTTACCAAGAAATAGAACTATACAAATATCCTTATCCGCAATATAGAGAGCATATGCCTTACGACCAAGAAACCCCGTATATTCAAACATGGATGATACAATATTATAACCTGCCCAAGAATACCAAGTTTAGATGGGTGGATCCAAAGTTTTAGTGCTACACGTAAAAAAGGTAGTACAACCATAGAGGTTGTACTACCTTTTTGTCTTATTTATAGACTGGAATTTCCAAGTATAGCGTAAAAGGTTGAATTTTATAAACATCATACATTACCGAAATTTGCTTATATGCCCAGGCAATGTCTGTTGCATATTGGTGTCCAGCATTATATTTACCATATTTATCAGGTGTGGACATTACCTGCGGATTCCAACGCATTTCATATAAGGTATTTTGGACTACATTGTAGGAGTTTCCACCATCCAAGTAACCATTATTAATAAAGGCTGCACCGCCCACTATTGCCTCGTATGGAGTAAACCATTTATTTTCAAAAGCTGTTTTAGCTCCGCATTCATCCGGACATTGATCAAGTGCCCCTACTCCATACATGTTATAGACCTTTTCACCATTATACATATATCCTTTTGCTAAGGGTGAAGTACCTTTACCTGTTTCTAACAGGCTATGGGCCATTAAATATACATCATTAATCCCGTATCTTAAACCGGCATCAATGTATGCTTGACCCTGACCTTCTAGTATTCCCATTCCAGTAAGATATCTGTTTAAGTCGTCTTTTGATAAACCACTTGGTTTTGTTAGGTCCATGAATTGGAATTTTTGCTGCGCATCATTCACAAAGTTAGTCGGATCTAAATAATAAAGAACATCCGTGGATTTTGCATTACGCCAATCTCCCAAGCTTACTGTAAACCAACCACTATCTTCACCTAGGATAGTTAATAGGTTTTCTTTATTATTTTTATCCACCTTTTTTACAGTACTGTAAATATGGCTGCTTTCACTCTTTTCTGCCCTAATATTAACAGCATCAACCTTTAGTTGGCCAACTCTTAAATTAGCAGTTGCAAGAGAGCTGTGGACGTATAAGATTTTGCCGTTATATTCAATTTGATACCATCTTGTACTTGTACTGCCCGGAACACCTTCTCCTGAAACATTATCATTTAATACTTTAAATAATGTTCCTTTTCCAACACTTACTTCAACGGTACTAGTAGTAGTTGGAGATGTTCTAAGATTAACAGGGTTGCCAGTAATCGAACCACCCTTGAATACATTAATGTCTTTGCTGCTAACATAGGCAGGCTCATTTCTATATTTATCAGTCTGAGGGAATACTTTCATTTGCATATTTAATGCATCATTTAATGTAATATTGTAGAAATTAGATACATTAGCCTGAACAAATGGGTTCTTTGTTGGCCCTGGTGCCGCTCCGCCTTTTTCAACTAAAACGATCTCAATGGCTTCCAAACGTTTTGCAAGTCCTTGAGTACCGGCAGACTCACCATTTTTCGTCCAGTCCAGCCACCCAAATGTTTCTGCATGGACCCGATAATATATATCGTAACGCTCGGCCATTTCACCATACAAATTAATTTGGATTGCTTCCAAACGCTTACTTTCTCCAGAAGTTCCGGACAATGCCCCATTTGTTACATTATTTAACCAGCCATATCCTTGAACGTGGGTCTTGTAAGAAATGCCGCCTGGAAAAGGAGCGTTTTTCAATGAAATCTTTATAGCCTCCAGACGTTTTGCTTGTCCAGCTGTTCCAGACATTTTCCCATTAGAAACAGACCCTAACCAGCCATAATCTTGGACATGGGTTGTGTAACTAACGGACGGATCAAGAATTAATGGTTTAGCGGTAGAACCCGGTGCATTTCCACCTTTCTTTACCAGAACAATCTCGATGGCTTCTAATCGCTTTGCCAGACCCTGTGTACCTGCAGATGCTCCGTTTTTAGCCCAATCTAACCATCCATACGTTTCAGCGTGTACACGATAATATATATCGTATTGCGCTGCCATTTCACCTGTCAGACTGATTTGAATGGCCTCTAAACGTTTACTTTCCCCAGATGTCCCAGATATTGCGCCATCTGAAACATTATTTAACCAGCCATATCCTTGAACATGAGTCTTGTAGGTAATACCTCCAGAATAAGGAGCGTTGGCTAATGAAATCTTTATGGCTTCTAACCGTTTTGCTTGTCCTACTGTTCCGGAAGTTTTCCCGTTGGAAGCATCTGTTAGCCATCCGAAATCTTGAACGTGAGTGGTATAGACAACGGATGGATTTTCAACAGGAGTACTTAATGAAGAAGTTTGGACTGATCTTTTTGCTGCTATATTGGAATTCGTCTCGTTTACGACTGGATTTTCACTAGAAGAGGTGGCTTTAGTAAAGCTTGTATCGGAATTTAAAGAATCATATTCTTCTTTAGTAATCACTTTTTTGCCATTTCCATCAGATAAATTATAGGTTACACCTTTTCTTTGAATCACAGTTCCATTTTCATCTACGATTTCCATTTCTTCAATTGAAGTTCCATTTTCGTTTTTAGTTAAAACTGTCATTTGCTCCTTTAGGTTGAGCGGCTTAACTTCATCAACTTTAAATGAATCTGACATGCCTAGTCTGTATTGTATAATTTCATTTTCCGAAACAATAAATTGATTTAGCTCATCGTTAGCCTGGAGCGTGACATCTTTCACTTGAATTGAAGAACCATTTTGGATTTCAAGTTTACCTTTAACAGATGATTTAGATTCATCCGTCCATCCAGTTAAGATTAACTTTCCATTTTGGTGTAATACTATTTCTTGTAACCCACCATTATAATGGATAAAATAATAACTAAATCCTTCTTCCACCTTTCCTGCATCAGAACTAGGACTTTCTATTGCATAAGCGATATTTCCTTCAGAAGTTATCGCAGACCCCATTAATAGCATTCCTACTAGAACTATGCTTCCCCGCATTTACCATACTCCCCATTTGTCTATTTTTTTAGAAAACATAAAAATACGAATTACAACTTAATTCGACATTTTTCATGCAACAACAATATTAGTCTATCAAAAAAATGTCTATATATCTATTACTATTTTCTAGAAACAAAAATGCACCAGGAATCAAAATGGTGATTCCTGGTGCATTTTATTAGTATTTTACATGGGCTTTTACTCTTCATTACTACTAGTCTCGGCTTGTTTTGTAACCAGTTGATTTCCATTTAAAAACTCATTTATTGCCTTTTTATTTTCTTCAAAATCGATTTCAAGAACCGACCCAGCATGCTTATAACTTCCATCAGTAAATGAGTGATCAACAGGGATGCGTAATGTTTCCAATTCACCTGGAGGATGTAAGAAAAAGTCCTTCACTATAGCCAATCGGTCCATCCCCTCCAAATTTGTATCAATATAAGGTTGGATTGTCCCTATTAACTTTGGCAATTTTGACACTCCACTAATACTTATAAATTCATCCTTTAAGGCATTGATTACTGTTTGTTGACGCTCTACCCGGCCAAAATCACCCTGAGAATCACTTCGGAACCGTGCATATCCCAATAATTCCTTACCATTTAATCTGTGCAGTCCCGGTTGTAATACAACGCCAATTTTTTCAGACATTCTCTTTTCAACGTTCATTTCAATTCCATTTGGTGCAAGTGTATCGACTGCTGATTCAAATCCTTTGAAATCGATAACTGCATAGTAGTGTATGTCAATATCGAAATTTTGCTTAATCGTCTTCCTAAGAAGCTCTGCGCCACCTAAAAAGTAAGCCGTATTAATTTTATAATTTTTATGTCCCGGTATTTCCACATAAATATCTCTCATTAAGGAAATAATTTTTGCAGTTTGATTTTTAGGATCATATTGAGCAATCATGATGGTATCTGTACGAGATTTATCCTCCCCCCTGGAGTCTACCCCCAGTAAAAGAACATTAACCTTTTCTAATTTTTCTCTTTTAGAACCGTTAAATTCGATATTACTTTTCTCTTTTGAAATGGCCAATTTTTCTGAAGTTTGGTTCAATCCTTTAGAATACTGATAATATATATATCCAGAAAAACTTAGTAAAAGCAGCAAAAAGCCAATTAATAGTTTCTTTACTATATTCCTTTTTTTCTTCTTCCTGTATATTTGTCGATTCATAATTTCCGTCCTTTTCAAATGAGTTAAACTTTTTGTTATATCATAATGAATACTATACCATGCTATTGTCATTTTTTGTATCCAAATGTCTAAATATAGTTGCTATTATAAGTAAGGCAGATTATAATTTTCATTGCAATATGTAAACTTTTATAAAATCTATCATTATATTAAATTTATTATAGAGGGGATTGTTGACGTCATAACTAGGTCTCAAGATAAAAGAAAAAAGAGCGGGTTATTCCGATATATATTATTTACCTTATTTGTTATATCTATCGGAGCTGGATTTTACTTCTATAACGTATATTCAGATGTAGCAAATGCTGTAGATAAAATGCAAAAACCAATAAAACGGGAAGTATCTCAAAAACGAATAGAAAAAGTGGAAGTAAAACAGCAAGATCCCATATCAATATTACTAGTTGGGGTCGACAAGCGTGAAGGGGATAGTGGCCGTACGGATTCCATGATTATTGCAACCATCAATCCCGAAACGAGAACCACAAAATTATTAAGTATTCCGCGCGATACAAAGACAAAGTTAATAAATAGTACGAATCCAGGCAAAAGCAGAGTAACAAAGATAAATGCGGCATATGCCTATGGCGGAATGGAAATGACGATTGACACAGTTGAGAATTTCCTAAATGTCCCTATTGATTATTATATTGAAGTAAATATGGAAGGTTTCAGTGATATAGTTGATGCTGTAGGTGGGATTGATGTTATTAACAAATTTACATTTGACTTGGAAGGAATCACTCTCGAAAAAGGTCCTTTGCATTTAAATGGGGAAAAAACACTTAAATATGTCCGAATGAGAAAACAAGACCCAGCCGGAGATTTCGGCCGACAGGAAAGGCAGAAGGAAGTAATTTCAAAAATTATTAAAAAAGGCGCAAGCATTTCTTCCTTAACGAATTATAATGATATTTTGGAAGCTCTTCAGGAAAACCTAAAAACGAATTTATCCTTAAGTGACATGATCGGTCTACAGTCAGATTATAAAACAGCTGCTGGAGTAATTGAAAAGGTCGAAATGAAAGGTGAAGGGAAACTGGTACCTGATGATGGCTGGTATTTCTTTGTTGATGATGAATCAAGACAAGTTGTATCAAATGAACTTAGGGGCCATCTGGGTCTCCCTGAAGCAACCGTCAGCAAAATTACTTTTAAATAACAATACTTTTTAACGCAAATTTAAATAACTAGTGAATAACACAACGAGGTTGGGACAAAACCCACCTCTAAGATGAAAAAGCCGGTGAAATTTTACGACGAGTAAAATTTCACCGGCTTTGATTATTTTTAGAATAAAAATAAGGACCACTTCTGATAAAATAAAGTTACCACACAAAATTTCATCCGAAAGAAGGGTCCTTATGTTTAAAAATTATATCATGAATCAATTAGTTTTGCCTTTAGATTTAGAAGTGAAATTACATAATAATGATATTGCCTTCCATGTCCATCATTTAGTTGAAAGTATCCCCCAAGAAGCGTTTGAACCATTTCTTCGAAATGAAGGTTGTCCTGCCTATCATCCACGCATGATGCTTAAAATTATTCTATGCGCCTACACTCAATCTGTCTTTTCAGGGCGAAAAATTGAAGCCCTATTAAAGGACAGTATCCGCATGATGTGGCTAGCTCAAGGTTACGAACCAAGCTACCGTACAATCAACCGATTCCGTGTTCAATCAGAAGTGAAAGAATTAATTCGCCAATGTTTCGTCCAATTCCGTTGCCAATTAATCGAAGAAAAGCTTATCGATCAAGATGCCATTTTTATCGATGGTACAAAGATTGAAGCTAATGCGAATAAATTCACATTTGTCTGGAAGAAATCTATTGAGAAATTTCATCAAAGCTTAATCGAAAAGTCAAACCAGTTGTACAATGAGCTCCTTGAGAACGAAATCATGCCTGAAATTGAACGTGAAAGCGATGAACAACTATCATTGAAAGAGCTCACTCAATTGGTTCAACAAGTAGACGAGGTCGTGACCGAGTACGATAAACAAATTGAGGCATCTTCAGACATTACAGAACGAAAAGCCTTAAGAAGTGTACGTAAATACCCGAAACAAGTCCGTAAACAGTTGATTGATTTTTCATTACGAAAACAGAAATATGAAAAAGACTTTGAAATCTTTGGCACGCGTAATAGCTATTCTAAAACAGATCAAGATGCGACATTTATGCGAATGAAAGATGATTATATGAAAAACGGACAATTGAAAGCTGGTTACAATGTACAAATCGCAACAGAAGGTCAATATTCGCTTGCTTATAAATTATTTTCAAATCCAACAGATACACGTACCTTAATTCCATTTCTCGATGAGATTGAGCAGCATTATTTTGAGCTACCGAAACACGTCGTCGCAGATGCAGGTTATGGCAGTGAACAAAACTTTCATGATATCCTTACGAACAGAAATCGAGAAGCCCTGATTACGTATAACATATATTTGAAGGAACAAAAGAAAAAGTACAAACAAAACCCGTTTAATCACGACAACTGGCAGTACGATAAAGAAACAGATACATACACATGCCCTAATCAGAAACGTCTGGAATTTCAATATTCGTCTGTCCGTCAGGACCGTACAGGATTCCAACGGAATTTCAAAATTTACGAGTGCGCAGACTGTTCGGGATGCCCCTTCCGGTCATCATGTACAAAAGCAAAAGAAGGCAACAATCGAAAACTAATGGTGAATGAAAAATGGGAACAGCAAAAAGAATATGTGAGAGCGAAGCTTTCAGAAGAGAAAACGAGTGCCATCTATCGAAAACGTAAAATCGATGTGGAACCAGTTTTTGGATTCTTGAAAGCTAATTTGCGTTTCACTCGATTCTCTGTACGCGGAAAGTCGAAAGTAGAAAACGAAATGGGTCTTGCCTTAATGGCAGTGAATTTAAGAAAATTCACTGCTAACTGCTAAGGTAGTAGAAGAATTTATACATAAAAATAGAGAAAGGTGAATTTGAGTACCCTCAAATTCACCTTTCTCATTATTTGAAGCTAGTTATGTCCCAGCCTCGTTTTACATATGTTTTAATATATTTTGAAGTATTCATTAATTCCTTCATCAATTGCCTTAGCCAATAGACTTTGATATGTGTCTGTAACTAATTTTTGACGTTCACTGGAATTACTGATAAATCCAATTTCAAGTAATGTGGCAGGCATCGCCGCTTCCCGAATAACTGCAAATGATGCACCCTGTGGTCCACGATCGTTCGCACCTGTATATGCAACCATATTTTCCTGGATTAAGTTCGTAAGAGTCATACTCTTTGAAATTCGGTCTGGATTATTATGCATTGACTCATTAATGGTGGAAGGGTAGTCTGGATTATATTTATAGTAGTAAGACTCAATTCCATATGCAGCAGTTGGCCCTGAGTTGGTATGAATACTTACAAATAAATCCACCTTTAACTCATTTGCCATTTTAGGTCGATCCAGCAATTCAACTGTAGTATTGTTAGTGCGGGACATCTTAACATTAAAGCCGCGTTTAACTAATAATGCCTCGACTTTTTTAGCAACACTCAAATTCAAGTCCGCTTCTCTGATACCACCCGCATATGCCCCGGAATCGGTTCCACCATGTCCCGGGTCTAGAAATATTGTTCTTCCCCGCTTATATGCATCGTTTTCGTTTACTGCTTCCCCCTGACCTTTAGGGACTAATTTGATTTCTATCGCTTCTAAACGTTTGGAACGTCCTTCTGTACCAGCCTTCATTCCATTTTTCGCCCAACCTAACCAGCCATAATCTTGAGTGTGAACACGATAATAAATATCATAATAATTTGTTATATCCCCTGTTAGGTCAATTTTAATGGCTTCTAAACGTTTGGCCTTTCCTGTTGTACCTGAAATATCGCCATTTGAAACATTATTCAGCCATCCATAATCTTGTACATGTGTGGAATAAATGATGTCTCCGTTATAGGAAATATTTTTAAGTTTTATTTTAATCGCTTCTAAACGCTTTGCTTCCCCTTTTGTTCCACTCACTTGGCCATTTGCAACATAATCCTGCCAACCGTAAGTTTCGACATGTGTGGTATACACTACAGATGAGCCGGTTACGTCAGGCTCCAAACCACCTGGTTCTTCCGGTTCGGGATTGGTAGTTACAGGGGGGACATTTTCCTTATCTTTAATCAAAATTTCAATTGCTTCCAAACGTTTTGCTTTCCCGATTGTCCCAGACAGCTCACCATTTTTCACCCAATCCAACCATCCATAATCTTGTGCATGAACCCGATAATAAATATCATAATTAGCAGCCTTGACACCGGTCAGTTCAATTTTTATTGCTTCCAGGCGTTTTCCTTTCCCAGTAGTTCCACTTTCCTTACCATCAGAAACGAATGGCAACCAACCTTGATCTTGGACGTGGGTAGAGTACTTCACTCCTAAGTCCTCTATGTTATCAATAGAGACTTTTATACTTTCCAAGCGTTTGGCCTTTCCTGCTGTGCCTGACATTTCTCCATTTGAGACCGCAGCCTGCCAACCAACATCTTGTACATGGGTAGCATAGAGAACAGAGGGAATTTCAACATCTGCTTTTATCCCTGTACTATTTGTTCCTTCCCTTGTGGCACCCATAAATGCTTTAGCAGTTGGTGTTGATTCCGATGTAGGATTTAATGATTCATATTGTTCTTTGGTAATCTCTATTTTTTTATTATCTTCATTAGTAGAGTAGTAGGTTAGGCCCTTTTCCTCCATAACAGTACCGTATTCATCAACGGTAACTAACTCCTCAATAGAAGTCCCATTGTCATTTTGTGCTACCACTGAACTGACAGCCTTTACATTATGAGAAGTAACCTCTTCAGCTTTAAAAGAATCAGACGTATCTAACCTATAATATATAGTTTCTTGCTCAGATAATATAATTTTTTTCAGCGTATTGGCAGCGGCTTCAAACGTAATATTTTCTGTTTGAGTAGATGAGTCCGTATGATAGTCAATTTTACCAGAAACAGACGATTTTGATTCATCTGTCCAATTAGTAAATATCAAAGTAATTTTTTCATTAATTACAGCCTTTTGCACACCACCATTATAATGAATGAAAAAATAACTTGGTATTTCATCCATTTTTCCAGAGTCTATATTTTCTTGTCCATTAGCAATACTGCCGTTCGGAAGAAAACCCAAACAGATTAATAGCGAAACGAACAACAGAAAAACCTTCTTATACATCATTCTCCTCCATTTCCGCAAATTTTTACACACAATACTATAATTCTACCATAAAGGTAGTAGTAAGTTTTTTTTTTTTACTTTATTAGCCAATAAAAAGCACTATAAGCAATAAAAACAATGCTTATAGTGCATGATTTCTCAAAAGGAATTTCTAATTTACGAACTCCTTCATTATTGATGTTTATCTAATTGACTTGCCATAAATCTTAATAAATCATCACGGAGTTCTGGTTTTTGAAGCGCAAATTCAATAGTAGTTTCAATAAATCCAAGCTTTTCTCCAACATCGTACCTATTGCCCTCAAATTCATAGGCAAATACACGCTGAATGTGATTTAGATTTTGTATGGCATCAGTAAGTTGGATTTCTCCACCTGCTCCAACTTCTTGCTTGTCTAAAAACATAAAAATTTCAGGTGTAAAGATGTATCTGCCGATAATGGCCAAGTTTGAAGGTGCTGTGCCCAGTTCTGGTTTCTCCACAAAGTTTCGAACTTGAAATGAGCGACCATGCTGTTCAATAGGATCAATGATACCATAACGATTTGTTTCATCTTCAGGAACACGTTTAACCCCAATAACAGAAGAATGAGTCCGATCGTATTCATTTATCAATTGCTTTAAGCAAGGAGTTTCTGCTTGGACAATATCATCCCCAAGTAAAACAGCAAATGGTTCATTTCCAATAAATTTGCGGGCACACCAAACTGCATGACCCAAGCCTTTAGGTTCCTTTTGCCTAATATAATGGATGTCAACCATTCTTGATGGTTCCTGGACTTTTTCGAGCAATTCAAATTTCTCTTTATTAATGAGGGTTTGTTCTAGTTCATAGGCATAATCAAAATGGTCTTCTATTGACCTTTTTCCTTTACCTGTAACAATAATAATATCTTCAATCCCAGATTCAATTGCCTCTTCCACTATATATTGGATGGTCGGCTTGTCAACTATTGGCAGCATCTCTTTTGGCATTGCTTTTGTTGCCGGAAGAAAACGTGTCCCTAAACCAGCAGCTGGAATGATTGCTTTTTTTACCTTTTTCATTAGAAATCTACCTTTCCGCCTTCTTTAAATCATAAAAAAGACATTCAAAAATAATAAATTTTTATATGGTGTTTTACATAAAGTAAGGATTATTATTAAAATTATTCCATAATTAATTAATATTTACAAGATATCACATAAGAACTTCGTTTTCGACTAGAATTTATAAAAAACAACAGCCTTACTCCATAAGGAGTAAGGCTGCTTTGTTTTCCTTAGGCTTGCATTCTGCGTCTTCTGATAAAGATGGTGACACCAGCCCCCACAATCAGGACTCCTAGTAACAAATAGTTATAAGCATTTGTTGCAGTATTAGGAAGTTTATTTCCATTAGAATCCTTCACTTCAGTACCCGGAGTCCCCTTAGTATCCTTCACTTCGAGCACAGCAAATGTACTGAAGTGGTCGGAAGTGGCAGTGATTTTGCCATCCTTATATTCGCCGCCGACCAATTCCCACGCCTTAGTGTCTGGGTTCCAGTAGAATACCTTGATCTTTCCTGGATCCTTCACTAATTTAGGGTCAACCGAGAAGGTCATGGTGACCTTTTCATCAAACTTGTGGTAGCCCTTGCCTCCGGATTTCATTGTAAAATCATATGCTGCTAAAGCATCCTTACGATTGTCTTTCTGCACTTTAATTTCTGTTGCTCCATCAGGTAAGTTAGCTGCCGGAATTTGAAGTTCAACCACAGCATTGGAAACCACTAATGTTGCATTTGCTTCCTTCATTTTCGCAGCAGCTTCTGACGTCAAGGATACAAAGATTGTATTGTTCTCCGCAGGAACAGTAACAACAACTGTAGCACCATCTTTTAATTCTCCCAAATCATCAGCAGTGACTTCATATTTATTGCCATTCACTGCCTCTGGAGTAACAACAACAACTTGAGGTTCTTCTTTACCTGGTGCAGGTTCTTCTTCACCTGGTGGTGTGCTAATATCGACGATTCTGCCTTCAACCGCAGTTGGAATTCCGTCGCTGCCAAGGCTAATTAAATGATCGCGGAAGTTTTCCCAATCTGATAAGCCTAAGTCTGTTACACGGCCTTCTTCATAAGCCTTCGCAAATACTCCATAGCTGTCGCCGCCTTTTGCGGTAAAGGCGTTGGTTGTGACAGTGTATGTAGTGTTATCCTGAACTTCTACATACTTACCATTTTCGTCTAAATATGCAACCGATACAACACGTTGTCCTGCTGGTTTTGTTGAATCGAATTGAACTTTACCGCCAGCAACATGTAAAAATCCGCCATTCTCTCCTGGATAGTTGCCTAACGAGATCTCAAATGCCTCTTTTAACTCAGCACCGGTTACATCCATGGTTGCTAAAGTATTATTAAATGGTAGTACAGTGATTACTTCCCCAACGGTAATCGGGCCAGCATCAATCGCCGCACGGATACCACCGCCGTTTTGCAATGCCATTATCACATTATTACCAGTGAATGATTTTGCTTTAGCCAGCATCCCGTCTGTAATCAAGTTCCCTAAGATTGTTTCGTTTTTACGTACACTTGGTTTAGTATTATCGGCATCAATACGAGGGTTTTCCAATGCGCTTGTAGTTGAAACGCCGATTTCTTCTTTAGCCAATTCATCAACTTTCGCTTTGTATGGTGCCAATACTTCTGCTGCTTCTGGATCAGCTTCTATTTTATTATCGATTTTGATTAAGTGGCCCTCTTGGGTAGTCACAACACCATTTTCATCAAATTCAACATTTAAAACACCAAGGTTGCTGTTTGAGTTACCTGTTTGGACGATTAGAGTAGGAGTTGCATCGTTTACCACAAATGGCTCTGTCAATGTGGTGTGGCTATGTCCACCTACAATGACGTCAATGCCTTCTACATTTTTTGCAAGGAGCTGGTCATTATCAATTGCTGCGTTGTCGTCAAAACCAATATGGGTTAAAGCAATAATCTTGTTAACACCTTGTGCTTCTAATGCTTGTACAGCTTTTCTGGCTTGATCTATATAGTTTTCAAATGCAATGGAGCCGGGGCTTGAGATATCTTTTGTTTCCTCTGTCGTTAACCCGAAGATCCCAACTTTCTCACCGTTTACTTCTTTGATGATTCCATTATAAATTTGTCCATTATCAAAATCAGAAGGAATGGTAGTATTGAAAATGCCATCAAATTTAGCATCTTTTGAAAAATCCACGTTTGCACTAACAAATGGGAATTGTGCACCTTTAATAAAATCTGCTAATGCTTGATGTCCTTCTTCTGATGAACCAAGATCAAATTCATGGTTACCAAATGTCATCGCGTCAAAGCCCATTAAGTTCATTAATGCTAAGTCTGCTTGACCATGGAATTTGTTGAAATATAAGGTTCCAGAGAATGCATCCCCTGCGTGAAGCAGAAGTGAATTCGGATTTGCTGCTCTTACTTCTTTCAATGCAGTTACTGTCCTCGGCATGTTGTCCAAGGCAGCATGGGTATCATTGGTATGGATGATGGTTAAATTATATGTGTTTGTTTCCTCTGCGCTGGCACTGCTGACGTATGGTAATGAATAGCTGGCCAATAGTGTTAGAACCGTAACGAAAATAAAAAGTTGTTTCTTTACAAACTTCATTCCTAGCCCTCCCTATTACTTGTCCATTTTTCTTTTACCTAACTCTATGAATCTGACCCTTTGCCCCCCTTATGTATTTGTGATATGTATTGCATCTATTATTTTAGTTTACTTCGACATTTTTCTCTACCAATTTTCTTAAAATTGTCACTTTACAAAACTTGATAATATATGTAAAAAAACCGACCCTACAATACTAGTAGAGTCGGCCCTAATGAAATTAACCTGCTAGATTTTTTTCATTGAATGATGCAGCGTTTGTTTGCAGTTCACCGTTTTCGTTGAAGTGGTAAGTAACTCCTTTGATTTTTACATAGCCGGTTTGCATTTGGCCTTTGTTATTAAAGTAGTACGTTTTGCCGTCTACTGTTAACCAGCCTATCTGCATCGCTCCATCTTCTGCGAAGTAATATTTATGGTCCCCAATTTCTGTCCAGCCAGATTGCATAGCTCCATCTGCATTAAAGTAGTATTCTAGTCCTTTTACTTTCACCCAGCCGGTTTGCATCTGACCTTTGTTGTTGAAATAGTAATTGGTGCCTTCCACCTTTGCGAATCCGGTCAGCATGGTGCCGTCAACATCGATGTAATATCGCTGTCCAGCTTTATTGACCCAGCCATTTTTTACAATACCATTGGCATCAAAATAATAGCTGACACCATCAATTGTATGATATCCGGTTTGCCTTGCGCCTGTTGTTGGATGGAGGTAATACGTATTGCCATCCAATTGAAGCCAGCCGGTAATCTTTTCACCATTTTCATCGAGGTAATACCAAATGCCACCGATTTCCACCCAACCGGATTTAATTTCCTCGCCAGTAATGATACGGCCCTCGACTGTTGGCTCCACTGGGCTATTTTTTGTTACATACTCTGTTAAAATTTCATAATCCACAATCAGCAGTTCATGAATACGCCCTTCATCCTTCGCCTTCTTGAACATCGTAAATCCATCGCCGCCATCCGCTGCGAAAGCATTCGTGGCTACTGAATATGTTTTGGACAGGTCGATTGATTCATAGCCGGCTGCCGTTTTGACATTGACTTCCCAGACTCTGTCATAAGCAGGCTTTTGCGGGTCATATTTGAATTGGAGTCCTGAAACCTGCATGAACTGTCCGGCTCCGTTTTCCACCTTGCTGACACTATGCTCAAGCGCCTGCCAAATTTCTTCCCCGGTCAAGTCAAGAGTGACAAGCAGGTTGGCAAATGGCAGCACTGTATGGATATGACCAAGGGTGACATCGCCTTGCGGAATCGAAGCGCGGATGCCGCCGCCGTTTTGCATCGCAATCGTGGTACCATTTTTTAAAATTTCATTCGCTTTTTGCGCCATACCATCGGCAATCATATTGCCGAGGTTGGTTTCTTTGGAACGGACGTTAACCCGTTCACCGTCAAGCAGCACACTGGTGGAACCGACTACTGTCTTTTTCAGTTCATCCAGCGGCACTTTCAGCTCATCTACTTTTGCCTGTGCAA
The DNA here is from genome assembly GCF_055381825.1 of Neobacillus sp. B24. NCBI lineage: Bacteria > Bacillati > Bacillota > Bacilli > Caryophanales > Bacillaceae > Neobacillus > Neobacillus sp. B24. The sequence goes on from NZ_AP035777.1 coordinate 4,844,788, forward strand.
CCGGATCAGCAGCATACGTATTAACATCCAACAGCTTGCCGCTTTGTCCGGTAACGACACCATTTTCATCGAAGGAGACATCAAGCGTCCCTAGATATTTCAAATATTCATTTGCTTGGACAATAACCGTTGGTTCTGCTTTTTCAATGACCACTGGCTGGTCAAGCTTAGTATGGGTGTGGCCGCCGACAATAATGTCAATTCCATCCACGGCTTTAGCCAGCTGTTGATCCGGCCCGTAGCCTAAGTGAGATAGGACAATAATTTTGTTGATGCCTTGTTCTTTAAGGGCCGCAACAGTTTCTGCTGCTTTTGCCACTGCATTCTCAAACACAATTTGCTTGGACGGGTTGGCAAGATAAGTGGTGTCCTCTGTTGTTAACCCAAATATCCCCACTTTTTCACCATCCACCTCTTTGACGATGGCCGGATAAATATGGCCGCCCTGCGCTGCTTGGCTGAATTCATCTTTGAACAATGGCCCTAATACAGGGTCAGCTGTTACATTCACGTTAGCGGTAAGAATTGGGAACTTCATTTCCTTAATAAAATCGGCCAATACATTCGAATCCTTATCGAATTCATGGTTTCCAAATGTCATCGCATCATACTTGAGGTTGTTCATGAACCAGAGGTCCGCTTTGCCGAGATATTGGTTAAAATAGAGTGTTCCAGAGAACACGTCGCCGGCATCAACAAGCAGAGCGTTTGGCTTGGCAGCTCTAACTTCGTTAATTGCGGTTGTTAACTTCGGATACTGCTCAACATTTGCATGCGTATCATTCACGTGCATGATTGACAAGTCAATCGCTTTCGGTCCGGTCGGTTCATCTTCTAAATCAATTTGCGCCAATAGCGGGTCGTGGTCGCTGACACGGCCATGCATCGGTGTGAACGGCGAGTTGATATGGACAATGTCAATCTCAGAACGTTCCGCCAAATTGTTTGTTACGAGCAGATGATCAAGCACCTGAGAGTTTCCTTGGTACGTGTAAGTGAACCGTTCCGGTGCAGGAACTTTTTCAATCATGTTTGTTAATTCATTGCCTTTAAGCACTGTTAACGGGTTCGAGAATTCGAAATCGTTCAAGTCGCCAAGAACAACTACGTTTGCATCCGGGTTTTTGCCTTTTACATCTTTGATAAAATTATTCACGACACCAGCAATTTGCATCCGCTGCGTTTCGCTGCCAAGTGTCGGCGGTTGATTTTTTCCAAAAATCGGCTCGTCGCCTCCTTTGGAATTAAAGTGGTTGGCAATCACAATCACATCTTCGCCGTTAAACGTAAATTGTGCTGCTAATGGCTTTCGGCTGGAGTTGAATGCACTATTGGCCGGATCAATTCTTCCAGGGTTTAGCGTTAAGGACCCATTTTCGTAGCCGACAGCTTGCATCGCGGTTCCTTTAGTGCCTGGTTTTAGGCTTACTCGTTCAGGATTGTAAATGAATCCGACACGGATGTTGCCGTTTGGCGCTCCGCCGTCTTTCCCATCTTCTGGAGCAATGTCTGTCCAATTATAGGTTGGGCCGCCTGCTGCCTTAATCGCATCAATTAATGCCTGATAGTTTTGCGAGGCATCGGTACCGCCGGACGATTCACCATTATTGTCCTGAACTTCAACTAAGCCAATAATATCAGGAGTTTTCAGATTTTTAACAATGGATTCCGCGATTTTTGCTGTTTTCGCCGCATCTTCCTTTGTGTAATTTTCCATGTTGTAGGTTGCAACGGTTAACTTGTCCTCATCCTTAACAATTTCAGTTACTTCCTGCTGATAGTCGCTTTCGACTAACGGGGGAAGATCGGCTTTTTTCGATAAAAGTTTATAGTTCTGGAACGTATAGGTGATAACACCGGTTACCGTTCCATTGTAGTGATCTCCGGTTTTTACCTTGTAGGATTCATCTTTTGTTGTGAATAAGAGCGGAAGGCGTTCTGGGTTCATGTTGTCTTTTGTAATTGGTATTCCGCCTGGTGTGGTATAGGTTTTGCCTTCAACTTTATTGGCAATGACCGGAACTTCCCCATATCGCTGCGGGGCTACGGTCATTGGGTTTTCGATAGCTACGCGCATCCCCTCGATGCTTTCGTAAAAATCAATTCCATCTTCTTCAGGGTCAAACGTGGCAAATTGGTCGTTATCCACCACTTGGGTTGGCTGGTGAATATCCTTGCCGATTATGAGAGCTCGCGGTAATTCCTGATTACTGGCGTGAACAGTGATGGATCCGGAATTGGCATCAATTTCAGTGGTAGCAAGGTCTGTTTGCAGCATGTCGCTGTAGCCTTCAAGAATCCATTCTTTGACAAGACCGCTGACTGACACAAGGTCACCGACTTTTACGCCGTGGCTTTTTTTATAAATAAGAATGCCTTCTGAGGTTTTTGCATTGTTATCTGGATTTGGGTCTTGGATGTAGAAGTTGCTGCCATCTTTAACAAAGGTAACGACACCGACGACATTGGTGACAGTTTGGCCTTTGTATGGTGAATCATGGCCTTCGCCTTGGATGGCATTGATTTTGACGCCGTCAGTCGGTACTGGTGTCGGATCACCTGGGTCACCTGGATCTCCCGGATCTACGGGGTCCCCGCCTTCAGTAAAGCTAATGGCACTTGGTGATTTTAATCCTGCCACCGTAAAATAAGCTTCCAAAGAGCCAGTAACCAGGACTTGTTTTCCGATATTGCCCGGATTGGTCATAAGGCCAAATTGGGCCCGATAACTTGAACTCAATTGTACTGGAAGGAGCTTTGCAATATCCTTTTCGTTCGGACTGTCAGCAATGGCAAAGTTGAAATCATCTTTGAAAGGTGCATTAAAGTTGTAAGTTTTATTTCCAGTTGTGTGGGCAACAATATACCCCTTCACCGTGGCGGTTCCCGAGTTGTTAGCAATCGCCTGGGCTACGGTTATGTAGTTTTCGGCAGCGCTCGCATGATGGAGGTAAGGTAACACGTAGCTTGCTAGCAGTGTAAAAATGGTGAGTAAAAGAAACATTTGTTTTTTAAAAAGCCTCAATCCATTCGTCCTCCTTTTTTAATAATATTTATCCTTTTGATATGGCAGTAATCAAACCTATAGACACACCCCCTTTTACTTTTCTAGGGTTGGCAGTACTGGCAAAGGATGGATGGCTGCCCTAGTTTTGTCCAATCACTACTATTTTAGTGTATATTTGGAACCTAATCTATTTAACTCGTTAGACAACAGTCGGCAATTCTCGGGGACTATTAACTAATAGGCCAGTTTAACTTGAACATGTTGTCAATTTTATAAGAACATTCAGGAATATATGGATTTTTTGTCATTTAATATTGTAGTATATTAGTAGTTCAAATTTACTAGTCATTCGGAGGCATTGAAGATGCTGACTTCTGCCCAGCAAAAAGTCAAACAGGAACTGGAAGAACTTAAGGCAAACGGTCATTACCATCGCCAGGATGATGAAGTCGTTATTACGCATAAGACTCTCTCTTTGAAAAAGGCCTTTTCAGTGATGGGTGTAGGGTTACTATTGTTACTTTTCGGCATTTTTATTTTCGGAGTATCAACGCCGAGTCAAGAGATGTTTTTTAAATATATAATGAAAGAGCAGGAGTATAACCTTTTAAGCATGGAACTTTTCGCGGATTGTCTTGAAGCTGACCAAATGGATAAAAATCACCTTGAGCGCAGCAAAGCCAAACATGAGGAGCTGATGTTGAAGGTTAAAAAAATACAGGCTCCGGCGGAATTAAAGGCACATAAACAGGATTTTATCAATGTAATCGAGCAACGGGCCGCAACCTTCTCCTTCGTTAGCGGAACGGAAACAGCGGACCCGATACAGTTTAATAAATTTTTATTAAAGCTGGACATTAAACAGGAATTAGCCAAGGAGAGTTTATTGAAGGCGCTTGATCGAGAAAAGATTAAGTATCTTGAGAATGAGGATGGTTCCGTTCAATACTGGATTAATCGTGAGTCCTACCAGTTTAGTTGGTAGGACTCGTTTTTTATTGCCAAGTTGCTCCTCTTAATCCCCGATTTGCATTGTCACCTCGGACTCTTTCACCTGTAGGAACCTGCGTTTCTGATGTAATTTTTCAAAAATAAATAGAATCATATGAAGTACAAGCACGCCGATGGCGAATAGCTCGACTGCATAATCGATATAATACCACGACAACGTTGCTGTGATGTCATAGAGTGAGTGGACGAGGACGGTCAGCCACAGGTTGCGAGTCCATAACAGAATCAGCCCAAAGATAAGGCCCATGTTGGCAAAGGTAACAATAGCGCCGATGCGAACCTGCCATGACTGCTCGGTGTCCAGTGTATGGTCAACCCCAAACAGAACTGATGTAAAGAACAAGGCCGCCAATAGAAAGATATCCCGCCGGCCACTGTCCCACCGCCTGCGGAACAGCTTTTTGCATACTATGAGAAAAAGCAGGATATAGGCGAGGCGCCATACCTCTTCAAGCCCGGCCATTGTATCCAGATACAGATCCGAGCCAATACTATCAATCTTATCACCGATTGACCAAAGGGCTGAATCCTCTGAAGGTTCGTCCATCGGCTCATCCACGAACGTCTGCATGGCAGTATAGTCTTCTACATACCCTTCATAATGATCATTAAAATTGTTGTACGTCATGCTGGAATAAATGTTAATAATGGAGCTTCCGAGAAAGAAAATCAAGAACGCACCCGTGAATTGCAGCATTATCTGCACCTTGGTCTTGGGATGGTCCATGCTTGCACGAAGCCGGTGATACAGCTTAATCCCGATAAAAATCGAAGCAATCATAACGGCATCATAAAGAGTGCTGGCCAGGGAGCTGTAGCGGGATAAATAGAGCAGGATTTCGGCTCCAATGGTAACAATCAACAGCGCTGTCAGCAGTTTTTTCGATAGTGGTTGTGTTAAATGATCTGTCATGAAATGTCATTCCCTGCCTATTAATTTTACTAACGGATTCTCTGCTTTACCGGTTGTTAAAAATTGTTACAGCCATGATCCCAAACCCGTTTAGAAACAGCAGAAATAGGAAACAGGCAATACTCCACTTCCAGATTCTCCTCACAAAGGCAGCCCCTTTCGAATGATAATCAGCTGCAAATTATATTAATCATAATTTAACATATTCGAAGTTAAATAGCATTTAAATGTTGTATCAGGCAACTATTGCGGTTGCAGGAACAGCGAAAAATGTCGATAAATTATTTCATCGTTTTTTGAGTAACTATTTCGAGAATTCTACCGTAAGGATGATAGAATGTATTATATATAGAACATAATTAGTTTATTTAATGAACAACAATTGTAACTAATGGGGGTGTACATAGATGTGGAAAAAGTGGTTTAGCAGTTTAGCAGTTTGGGCAGTTATTTTTTGTATGATTAATTCCAATTATGTTCGGGCTGAAGAGGAAGTTGATGTGACTTCAAGGATTGAAGGGATGCTTGTGGTCGATGCCAGCCGCTCGATGTTGTCAAGCGACCCGAATAATCTGAGCAGCGAAGCGATGAAGATGTTTGTCGACATGACGTCAATCAAAGGGGTCAAGGTCGGAGTCATCGCCTACGGGAATGATGTTGAAAGCAGAATGGATCTCGTGAAAATACAATCTGAGGCGGATAAACAAGGGGTCAAAACTTTCATCGATTCATTGGCGGCGAAATATCCGTATACAGATATCTCGACTGGGGTAACCGACGCCATCCAATTTTTGGACAAGGGTCATGAAAAAGGATATGAACCGCTGATCGTCGTGCTTGCCGATGGCAACAATGACCTTGATAAAACAAAGCCGAAAAGTAACGAGCAGGCGGACAAGCAGTTGTCCAAATCAGTCGTTGATGCCAAGGCAAAGGGCTACCCGATATATGTAATTGGCTTAAATGCTGATGGCAAGCTGAATAAAGAGCTGCTGCAAAGTATTGCGACTGGAACGAATGGCAAGTTTTTCGAAACGAATAACGCCAATGACCTGCCGGGCATCTTGAGTGAAATTTTTGTCGCCCATTTAAAATTAAAAATGGTGCCAGTAAAGGATGTCGTGGCCACACCAGAGTTCCAGGATGTTCCCTTTACAGTTCCAATTGAAAATGTGCTCGAAGCCAATATCTCGCTTATTTCCGGTAAAGGTGTCGAGGTGAAGCTCGTCGACCCTTCGGGAAAGGAGCAAACTATTCCGTCCGATTATATTTCGTTAACAAATTCAAAGAACTACTCGATGCTAAAGTTGATTAATCCTGTCAAAGGTGACTGGATACTAAAAGTGAAGGGGTCCCCTGAGGATAAAATCGATATTAAGATGGTGTTCAATAATGACTTGCAGTTAAAGCTGGCTCCTCTTGCAAAATCGATAAAGGCTGGGGATACCGTTAAGGTTGAAGCGTTTTTTGTAGAAGGCAGCAATGAGGTTGTTAATAAAGAGCTATATCAATCGTTAAAATCTGTGTTGCTCGTAAAGGATCTAGCTTCCGGGTCTGTTGAGGAAATCCCGTTAACTGCCGAAGATAAAGGTTTTTCTGGCGAGTTTAAAGCAGGAGATTCAACTGAATATGAGCTAGTGGTGAAGGCGGAGGGTGACAGCTTCTTCCGTGAGACGACACCGCTAAAAATTTCAATTCTTACGGGGGCAGCTGGGGAGAAGGCTGAACCGGTTGCCGCGGAAGTGAAGCCTGTCAAAAATATCGACTTTTTCCCATGGATTTATACCGTTGCCGCTGTGGCCGGTGTTTTGCTGCTCGGGGTTCCAACGGTCTCCATTGACGCCAAAAAGCGGAAGGCTAGGCAAGGATTCCATGGAAGGATTGTCTTGGAAATCAAAGATGAGGATACCAGGGTTAGCACGGATCCTAAGGTCCAAAAGTTTAAAATCCTTAAAAGAGGAATTCCAGTTGCGCCAGCAGTTCGAGCTAAGCCATGAATTCTCGGTAACCGATAAGATTACCTTTGTCCCGTTAACTGACAACACGCTACTTTTACTTAACAAATCAAAATGCCTGATCGATAATGGCAGCGGCGACCTAATCGATGCCCAAACCGGCCACCGCCTGCGCCGCAACGACAAACTCCGCATCACACTGCCGGAAAGTAACAAAGCTATCTACATTGAAAATATGAATTATGGTGCCTGACACCATTCACTGTCTGTCCAAAGTGTAAACTTGTCTATTGGTGCAACATCTGGATGCTTGACTAGTTATAACTCCTGACCGTTTTTTCGGTGAGGAGTTTTTTTATTTGCTTTAATATTCCATATTAGCCTGTTTAGGTAGGAAACGGGCAGGAGTTTATCTAAAATAGGCACTTTTTCTAGATACTCGTCCGAACTCATTTATAGCTTGCTTCATAAAATACAAGAGTTTAAGGATAAGGAGGGAAAAGATATGAGTAGAAGAGAATATAGCGGATTCAAACCAAGCGATGATGACTTCAACAATGTCGAGGATGTCGAGGAATCCAGTGATGTCCAAGAATCCAGTGATGTCGAGGAATCTGAGGATAATAGATGCTCTGAATGTGGTCATAGAAAATGTAAATGCCATAAAAAGAATTGCTCGAAATGCGGCAAAAGAGAGTGCGTTTGTAAAGTTAAGGTAAAGGTTAATGTTAACGCCGCAACTGGGCCGACTGGTCCAACGGGGGCTACAGGCGCTACCGGTGCTACTGGCGCTACCGGTGGTACTGGCGCTACTGGTGGTACTGGCGCTACTGGCGCTACTGGGGCTACCGGTGGTACTGGCGCTACTGGCGCTACTGGTGCGACTGGTGGTACTGGCGCTACTGGCGCTACTGGCGCTACTGGCGCTACTGGGGGTACTGGGGCTACTGGCGCCACCGGTGCGACTGGCGCTACTGGCGCTACTGGCGCTACTGGTGGTACTGGTGGTACTGGGGCTACTGGTGCGACTGGGGCTACTGGTGCAACCGGCGCCACTGGACCAACGGGACCTACTGGCGCTACTGGCGGTACTGGCGCTACTGGCGCTACTGGTGGTACGGGCGCTACTGGCGCTACTGGTGCAACCGGCGCCACTGGACCAACGGGACCTACTGGCGCTACTGGGGGTACTGGCGCTACTGGCGGTACTGGTGGTACGGGCGCTACTGGCGCTACTGGTGCAACCGGCGCCACTGGACCAACGGGACCTACTGGTGCGACTGGCGGTACGGGTGGTACTGGCGCTACTGGTGCAACCGGCGGCACAGGTGCAACTGGACCTGGAGGCAGCACCATCTATCTCGCGACGAACCAACGAATTCCAAATAACCAATTCTTTGGTCTTGGCTTTGCATCAGCAGATCCTGTTCGGAGCACGGTCGTCGTGGGTCAAAATGCAACCATCACAGGATTTGTTTTCAATATCCGCGACGAAGTATTAAATGCAGGGGAAACAATCACTGCCACCATACTAAGGAGCACTAATTGCGGATTTAATGCTGCAGACTTCCAAAACACTGGTATCAGCGTAACCATTACTGGTCCAAATAACGTCAACATGCGAAATTGCTGTAACTTTACAACTGCAAACCTCGCAATTAATCGGTGCGATTTGCTAACGGTGCAAGTCACCCGAAGTGGCGGGGGTATGGATGCTTTGCAAAACGGTGCAGCAGCAACAATCCTATTAAGTATTCCTTAATATCAATATCCAAAAGGGAAATAGTCGTGCTTCGGCACGGCTATTTTTTCATTAAAAACAGCTCTACAATATTCTTAATATTATGATAAAATGACGTTACTATCTTTTTTCACTGGAGAGATGAAAATTGCTATCGTTTATTTTGGTTGTACTAGTATTATTTCTTATTCCCGGTCCAGCAGTTTTATTAACGGTGACCCAAACCGCTAAAGGCGGCCGTTCCGCAGGAATCATTACCGGTATTGGCATTGCCGTCGGTGACCTGATTCATACTTTGGCCGCTGTTCTTGGATTGTCGGCCATTTTGATGACCTCCGCCCTTGCCTTTGAAATCGTCAAATACCTTGGTGCAGCATATCTTGTTTTCCTTGGAATCAAATCATTTTTGGAAAAAGCAAAAAACCAATCGGAGCCCAAAGTAAAAACAACGACGACGGCCGCCTCGTTCCGTCAGGCACTGCTGATTGAACTGCTCAACCCGAAAACCGCACTGTTTTTTCTGGCGTTTCTCCCGCAATTTGTCCACAATGACGGAACGCCGGTTGTACTTCAACTATTAATGCTTGGGTTAACCTTTGTATTAATGAGCATTATGTATACCACAACCTTGGCCTTTCTTACCAGCTCAATTAGAGAACGGCTTTTTTCCAAGCAAAACAGCAAGTTTGCCCGCTGGCAAGGGAAAGTTGTTGGAACCATTTACATCGGACTTGGCCTCCAGCTTGTCCTGCAAAGTCAAAAATAAATACAAAGGAAGGGTGCCCTCGTCTCACCCTTCCTTTTTTCAAAAATTGGCCACCCCTGAATACTGAAATCCTAAACTCTCTACTTCAGCTTTATCCAAAATATTTCTCCCATCAAAAATTATCGCCTGCTTCATGAGTGGCTTAAGCGCTTCCCATTCGATGTGCTGATATTGGTCCCAAGCGGTACATATGACCACTGCATCTGCCCCCGTAATCGTCTCCTCCACTGTCTCAAACTGCTGAAATTTTGCTATTCCGTACTTTACAACGGGATCGTGCGCCTTTATTTCCACCTGATCACCCAATAAGTGATCGATTAACACTAGGCTTGGCGACTCCCTGGTATCATCCGTGTTGGCTTTAAACGCCAATCCCAGTATCGCAATGGTTTTATTTTGCAGCGATTCACCCAAGGTCTGTTTTATTTTTTTCATTAATAGTAGCGGTTGTTCATCATTCACTTTGACGACATTCTCCAAAATCGTTAGCGGAGTATGATAATCTTCGGCCGTTTTCAACAGGGCGGTAACATCTTTCGGGAAGCATGAGCCGCCGTAGCCCATTCCGGCGTGGAGAAAATGCGGGCCAATTCTGTGGTCGAGACCGATCCCCTTCGAGATATCATTCACATTTATTTGTAGGACATCACAAAGTCTGGCTAACTCATTAATATAAGAAATTTTCATTGCGAGGAAGGAATTGGCGGCATACTTGATCAATTCTGAGGCTTTCGGGTTAGTTTCGATGATTGGACAATCGAAGTTCTGATATAATTCCTTCATGATGCTTCTAGCCTTTGGGCTGGTGCTGCCAATGATTATACGATCGGGATGCAGCGCATCGTGTACTGCCGAGCCTTCCCGGAGGAACTCGGGATTGGAGACGACATCAAACGGAATCGGTTCCTTCTGGCTGGATTGGATCCACTCATGGACTAGCTCCACTGTTCCAACTGGTACTGTGCTTTTTGTGACAATGACTTTATACTCATTCATATAGGTGCCAATCGCATGTGCAACATTTTTTACAAAGATGAGATCGGCGCTGCCGTCCGCGCTCATTGGTGTCCCGACGCAGATAAAAATCACGTCATTGTCTTTGACTGCTGTCTCGGTGTCTTTAGTAAAAGTAATTTGTCCGTTTTCGATATGCTTGGTCAGAAGATTTTCGAGTCCGGGCTCGTAGAAATGCAGCTGCCCAGCTTGTAATGCTTGAATTTTTCTTTCATCAAGGTCAAGACCGGTGACCTGGTGGCCCATTTCGCAAAAAATCAGCCCGGTGGTTGTCCCGACATAACCTGTTCCGACGATTAAAATGTTCAAAACAAAATCATTCCCCCTTTTAAGACAGGTTTTTGGACCTTGTCCCCCTTTATCGTTAATGTATTCAAAATTAAAGGGATGGTAGGTTGTCCAACCGATAACGGGCAGGAAATGGGCTTTGTAGGGTGAGGAATGAACATATCCACAGCCTTTTGAACTATATTCAGTATTTATCTACAGGTTGTTAACAATATCCACAAGGTTATCAACATATTATTAAGGATTTGTTAACAACTTGTCCCTTTTACTGGGTAAATTGGAGATTAGCTTATCCACAAGTTATTTGAATTTATTCACAGCATATCGGTAGTTGTCTACATGTTATCCACAAATTCACAATAAAAGGCCTGAAATGATCTCCAGGCCTTACTGTTGATTGTTTTTCTCAACAATTTCCTTTAACTCTCCTGTATCACCTTTTGCATTGATGATTTCAAATATTTGGTTCAAACCCTCACTCGTTGCTTCGTCTTCATTCGTCACGATTTCATTATCATTCTTCTTCAAGAAAAAACCTCCTTTATAACCTATAGAATGACCAATCTAACCCTGAATAATTAACGTATCCACTATAAAAATATTACTTTGCTCACTAATTCACAAAATGTTCAAAAAACCGATTTGTAACAGTGACCTGCATCACTAGAGCAATTTTTCCAGCGGATAAAATGGAAATGTAAACACTTACAAAAAATTAAGGGGATTAAAAAATGGAGGGAAGTAGGATGGGAAAGATTACAAAGGTTGCAGCTGTAATGGTCACTTCTGTCATGTTGTTAAGTGCTTGTGGAAAACCTGATTTGTCTGTGGAAAAGAAAGTCGAGGCAAAAACAACGAAGGATGCAGCTGTGGAGGTATTCGCCCCCCATAAAGATCTGAACCAAAAACCAACTCCATTGAAAATAGACCGCGTCGGTGAGCACGAAGTAAATATCGAAATGACCGCGCAAATTACTGATATTGAAATTTCCAAAGGGGATATTTATAAGGCATGGACCTTTAACGGCGAAGCGCCTGGACCGGTGATCGTTGTCAACCAAGGCGATGCAATCAACTTTACCTTAAAAAATATCGACCCGGCGATTCCGCACAGTATGGACTTCCATGCCGTTCACGCAGCACCTTCTGTGGATTTCGCAAATGTCATGCCGAATGAAGAGGGTACCTTCACTTACCCGGCTAACAATCCAGGCGTGTTCATGTATCACTGTGGCACGAAGCCTGTTCTATCGCACATTGCCAACGGAATGCATGGTACGATTATTGTAAAACCGAAGGATGGCTACCCAACCGATGCTGACGTCGACCGTGAGTTTGTAATCGTTCAAAATGAATGGTATAAATACAACAACCTAGATGACTTTACAAATGGTGTTCCTAAATATGTCGTGTTCTCCACAAAGGCGTTAAAGGATGGCGATTTAAACAGTAATGGAACAGTTGGCGCGCTTGTTGACAAACCTCTCCTTGCCAAGGTTGGGGATAAAATCAGATTATATGTGAATAACGTAGGACCGAATGAGGTATCCAGCTTCCACGTTGTCGGCACTGTATTTGATGATGTTTACATCGACGGCAATCCATATAACCAGATGAAGGGGATGCAAACCGTGATGCTTCCAGCCAGCGGCGGAGCAGTGGTTGAGTTCACTGTCACCAAGGAAGGCAGCTTCCCGATTGTGACACACCAATTCAACCATGCTCAAAAAGGCGCAGTCGGCATTATAAAGGTCACCAAGGACGGTCATGATGATGGAAGTACGGCTATGTCACACTAAAATATAGGTTTTAAAAAGGCACCGGAGTTTCGTCCGGCGCCTTTTGTGTTGGTGATTGGACCCTGGACACGATTATAATCGCGCCCCAAGCTCAATCGCTTTACTAGTATGGTAGATCGCTTTAATTCTTAATTTTTGCTTCAGGTCGTCACACAAACAGTCATCCTGGAGCAGCTCATGATGTCGCTGCTGCAATACATGATAATAATATTTGCCTTTTAATAACAATTTTAACACATGAAACCCTCCTCCATTTTGGTGGACATAAATCGCAGGGAGTCCTCGTGTTCGGTAGCTGGCTGGCATCGTCGGAAACTTTAGCCCCTATAGCTTTGCGTCACCACTTTTCAATGGCTTTGCCGGTTCGTACGATTTATGTGTTATGACAAATATAACCAAGTTTGCCTACTTGTTAAAGTGTCTCCGGACCTAAATTTTCTGATAAATTCGTGAACAGTGAGCCCTGTACATTCAGTTTAGTTCCTTTTTTGGCTTTTGACGGTTTTAAAGCTCTCCTATCGTGTCCATGCTGTTAGCAGATGTGAATTTTACGATAAGGAAGTTTTGTATGATAAAATTATATTCCGTTTTTCTGAGTTTTGTTGCTGTTTTTTCGTTGACAGGCTGCATCGGCACCCAACATTTTGATATGGATCAGGGAAAAATAGCCGAACCGCCGCCACCTGTTTCAGTTGGCTCTCAGGCCAAGTATGCTGGCAAGGGTGAGGCCGTGAAGGTCGTTACCACACCAGATAGTGTCCCGGTTCTCGTCAACAAACAGAACAAATTGCCTGACGATTATGAACCGGCTGACTTGGTGGATGCAGGGATCCCCTTTATATTTAAAGAGGATTCCCCGAAACGGAAAATGCGGACAGAGGCTGCGAAGGCGATTGAAAAATTATTTGGAGCTGCCGAACAAGAAGGTGTGAAGTTACTAGGAGTTTCGGCCTATCGCTCGCATGTGACGCAAGAGGCCTTGTTTAACTACTACGTTGACAGGGATGGCTACGAAGCTGCTGCGACCTATAGCGCCCTGCCTCGCAGCAGCGAGCATGAAACCGGGTTGGCCATTGATGTAACCGGCGGCAACGGGAAATGTGCTGCCGAGGATTGCTTTGGTAATACAGTAGAGGCCAAGTGGCTCGATGAGCACGCCTCCGCATTCGGCTTTATTATCCGCTACCCCAGAGGCAAAGAAGCAATCACCGGCTACCAATACGAACCTTGGCACCTCCGCTACGTGGGAAAAACTATTGCAAAGGAAATCATGGGCCGTGGCATTACCCTCGAAGAATACTACAATGTCATACCGGTGAATAACTAAGGAATATAGGATAGCCCTCCGCTATATGGCGGAGGGCTTCAATTATTTGCCGCGAATTTCGAGCAATTTGAGTTTGAGGTCGTTTTCCATGGTGGAAAGTCAGCGAATGGTGCCTGACACCCTTTGTAAGTTTAGCATATAGGCGGAGATTTTCCGGTTATCCTCTAGAATAGAGCTCGGTTCGGGGGATATAAGCGGAAGGTTTCCGCCTATGCAAAGAAAAATTAATCATTTTCACGTTTTTCGAATCAATAACCGGAATTCCTCCGTCTATTTTTGCTATTTTCATTGCTATTTCATAATTAAGAGAAATTTCTCCGCTTATTTATCAAAGCCGCTTTAGTGCCTAATGAACTTGTACAACAAAGGCCTTTTTGATTGTGAAATATACTGGAAGTTAATGTGATTAGGTCGTTTTGCACCTCACAAGTAAACCCTCCGCTATATATGGCAGAGGGTTTGTTTTATTTGCCGCGAATTTCGAGCAATTTGAGTTTGAGGTCGTTTTCCATGGTTGCGAGTTCTTGTTCGGCGATACGACGCTTATGGCGGCCTTCTTCTTGGATTCGTAATGTTTCTTCAAGTGTCGTAATAAGATTTTCCTGTGTCTTCTTGAGTGTTTCGATATCGACGAGACCGCGTTCGTTTTCTTTTGCCGTTTCAATTGTATTGGTTTTCAGCATTTCGGCGTTCTTTAACAGCAGCTCATTGGTCGTTTTCGAAACCTGTTTCTGTGCCTCGACAGCATGGCGCTGGCGGATTAGCGTCAACGCAATCGCCACCTGGTTTTTCCATAATGGAATCGCCGTCACGATAGAAGATTGAATTTTTTCCACAAGCGCCTGGTTCGTGTTTTGAATCAAGCGAATTTGCGGTGCACTTTGGATTGTGATTTCCCGGCTCAGTTTTAAATCATGGAGACGCTTATCCAAGCGGTCGGCGAATTGAATCATATCATTGACTTCCTGGAATTTCATCTGGTCATTACTTGCCTGTGCTTCCTGCTTCAAGCGTGGAATGATTTTTTCATGCATTTCCTCTAGTTTAATTTCCCCAGCGGCGATATAAACATTTAACGCTTGGAAATATTCTTTATTCGTTTCGTACAGCTGCTCGAGCAGCTTGATGTCAGATAGCAGCACGTTTTTGCTGCGCTCAAGCTTTACACTAATCCTGTCAATTTGCGCGCCTGTTTTCTGGTATTTGGACAAGACCTCCTGAAGCGAGCTGGAGATTTTTCCAAACATTCGCCCCAAAAGCGATGGCTTGCTGTCCTTTAACTCGTCCGGATTAACTTCATTTAAACGCTTCATTAAATCGGCGATAATTTCTCCGATTTCCCCGACGTCCTTCTTTTGGACATGCTCAAGCATCGTATGAGAGAACGACAGAAGCTTTCCCTGGGCTTGAGTACCATATTGAATCATCGCCTGATGGTTGGTTGGATCAATTTGTTCCGCGAGCTGCAGCGCCTTGGCCCGGTGCTCTTCAGGAATCACATCGATTAGCTTTACCGGTCTTGCCTCGTTAGTTTGCGGGACCGGGCTTTTCGCCAGCTGCGGCTCGGGCTGATCGCCGAATGGGTCAGCCAGAATATCATCTAAAAATTTGCCGCCAGTTTTGTTCAAGTTGAGATTATTTTCGCTCATTTCTTTAACCACCTGTTCTCTTCGGGAAATTTAAGTTCCTTTTGTTTATTGATCGTATGTTTTGCGACATCAATTTCAAAATTGAGGTGATCAACATCATTGGAAACAACCTGGTATAAATCTTCTTCCAATACTCTGGACAGCTCATTCAGAGTCTGCTGCGTTTCAATTAGCGATTGATTGATTTCCAGGCTCTTTTTCGGCTGGGACGAAAGGAAGCTGTATTTCTCCGTTAACTCGACGACCGAATCTAAATGGGAGAAATAAAACGGTTCTGCCTGGTAAAAACGCTTCGGCTCTTTCGCTGCCATCTTCTGGATTTTTTTTATGATTCTTAGGATATCTATCCGCTGTTTGACCGAGGATAGATCCCGGATTGAAAACAGCGATTTATTCAAGCGGCGGATTTTTTTATTGGCCTCCGCCAGATTTTTTTGGATATAACGGAACTCTTTTCGTGTCAGCCCATGCTTTTTTAAAAAGCTGGATGTCATGAACAAGGACATGACAATATGAGTAAGAAAGCCCCCAGCCAGTGCCAGCGCAACAGACGGCCAAAAGTTCACATTAATAAACACATAGCTGATAAAGCCCGTGAGGACGGTAACCGGGACGGCCACAAACGAGCGGACAACCAACGAAAGGACAGGGTTCATCATAATCGACTCCTAACTAAATTCCTTGCTATTCATACGAATAACTCAGAAAAATGTTTCATCTAAATAGAAACCGCGACTAGAAAATAATTTCCATTTATTACTTCCACAATACACTAAAAAACTCCTGCCTGCTATAGACCACGAGCGGAAGAAAATCTACGACCTGAGACCTATTTTTACTGGGGAGGGACCGATGCAAGCAACAAGAAAAGGGTGGGAACCCATCGTTCTCACCCTTTTGTGTTGCGTTTATTTTTCATAAAGTTCAAGCGGAAGGCCATCAGGGTCAGCGAAGAAGGTGAATTTCTTATCAGTATAGGGATCGATACGAATCGGCTCAACCTTTATTCCCTGTGAGGTTAGGTATTCTACTGCCGCCTCAATATCTGCCACCGCAAACGCTAAATGTCTCAATCCCGCTGCTTCCGGATAGCCTGGACGTTCCGGTGGGTCTGGGAACGAAAACAGCTCGATTTGATAGTGCCCATTCACCTCTAAATCAAGCTTATAGGATTTCCGCTCCTCACGGAAAACCTCCCTGATTGGTTTCAAACCAAGGATACGCACATAAAAATCCTTCGACTTTTCATAGTCTGAACAAATGATGGCGATATGGTGTACAGATTCTAGTCTCAATTTCCATCAACTCCAAAATCGGATGGTCTGTTTTCGTTGCGACCAAATTGATAGAGAATGGCTTCAACTATTCGTTTTGAGGCAAAGCCGTCCCCGTACGGGTTGGAAGCCTTGGCCATTTGATCATGTGCTGCCTGACTGGACAATAGCTCATCTGCTAAACCAAAAATCGTTTCTTCATCAGTCCCCGCCAGTTTCAAGGTTCCCGCTTCAATTCCCTCAGGACGCTCGGTTGTATCACGTAACACAAGAACCGGAACTCCCAATGACGGGGCTTCCTCTTGTACACCACCAGAATCGGTCAAAATTAAATACGCCCTTGAAGCAAAGTTGTGAAAATCAATAACATCCAACGGCTCAATAAGGTGAATCCGCCCATTGTCTCCAAGAATACGATTGGCAATTTCACGCACAACCGGGTTCATATGTACAGGGTAAACAACTTGAATGTCTTCATGTTTTTCAACCAATCGGGAAATAGCACGGAACATATTTTCCATTGGCTTACCGGTGTTTTCACGGCGATGAGCCGTCATTAAAACTAAGCGATCGCCGCCAATCCGGTCTAAAACCGGGTGCGAATAATCAGTCTTAACCGTCGTCTTTAACGCATCAATTGCTGTATTACCCGTGATAAAAATCGAAGCTTCCTTTTTATTTTCGGTCAAAAGGTTTTGCTTGGACTGAATCGTAGGAGAAAAATGTAAATCAGCCAAAACACCGGTTAGTTGACGGTTCATTTCCTCCGGATATGGCGAATATTTGTTGTGGGTGCGAAGTCCAGCCTCAACATGCCCAATCAGAATTCGATGATAAAAGGCGGCCAAGCTGGCAACAAACGTTGTGGTTGTATCACCATGAACGAGCACAATATCCGGTTTAACCTCGCCCAAGACCTGGTCCAATCCCTCTAATGCACGTGTGGTTACGCCAACCAAGGACTGCCTTTCCTTCATAATATTAAGATCATAATCCGGGGTGATTTCAAAAATCCGCAACACCTGGTCTAGCATTTCCCGGTGCTGGGCTGTAACTGTAACGATGGATTCGATCTGCTCCGGACGTTTTTCCAACTCTTTTACAAGCGGAGCCATTTTAATTGCTTCCGGCCTTGTCCCAAATACAGTCATTACCTTCAATTTATCCATAATTACCTCCAATAATCTTCCTGACATCAGTATACATCTTATAGATAGATTTTAAAATTATCTTCAAATTTGCACATTAACATGATAACAAAATTAACTTGAAGGAAAAAGCAATATTGATTTGACGATAAATTTCCCTGGGTTGAATATCGATTGTCAATTCCAAAAAGGGCGTGCAATAACATTTGTACAAATTCCTTTTATCCACCCCCCGAATATATTGCCATTGTTAGTTTTTTAAAAAAGATATAAGAGGTGAAGCATGCTTTGAAGAAAAGGGCCCTTTTTACGATACCGCTCAGTATACTGCTGATTGCGGCGATTGTTGCCTCGTTTTTCTTTATCAATCTCAAACCGGCTGCCGGCGATGTAAAGCACGCCCAGAGGCTGAATGAATACACGAAACCCGCGGTTGTCCGGATTATTGACTATGCAGTCGTACAGTGGCAGTTTCTTGACTACAACCCTGATGTCCAAGCAGTCTTTGAGAGGTTAAAATATCAAACTTTAATCGGGGGATCCGGCTCGGGAGCGGTTATTAGTCCCGATGGCTATATCGTTACCAACGCTCATGTCGTGGAATTTGCGAAATCGGAAGATCAGGAGATTGCCGATGCCGCTTTCGAGCAGTTGGTGACGATTATGGCAGACTACTTCCAAGTCGATTTCAACGAGGCGTATGACTATCTGCTCCAATGGACTCAATACACGGGAATTCAAAAGGTCACCAAGGTGATTTTACCTGGGGGAGATGTACTTGATGGCGAGATTAAAAGCTACGGGGCTCCGATTAATGAAGGAAAAGATGTGGCGGTAGTTAAAATTGAGGGGAAAAATCTGCCGACCATTCCGCTTGGCAGCTCCGATGACATCGAAAACCAGGATGATATTTGGGTTAGCGGCTATCCGGCAGCAGCTGATTCCCAGCTATTATCACCAGATTCCTCCCTTGTTTCGACGATGAATGCTGGGCAGATTTCCGCTACCGATAAAAAGACGGATCAAGGCAGTCCAGTCATCCAGATTAATGCTGCAGCGACGCATGGCAATAGCGGGGGTCCGGTTATCAGTGAAAATGGCGACATTATTGGGCTTTTGACGTTTAGAGGCGACACGGTCAATGGTCAGGAGGTCCAGGGCTTTAATTTCGCTGTACCGGTAGATACGGTAAGGGAGTTTGTGAACCAGGCAGGCGTCCGGAATACCAAGAGCGAAACGGACCGGCTTTATAAGGAAGGGCTCGATTTATATTGGGGCGGCTATTACAAGCATGCTTTAGAAAAATTTGAGGCAGTGCAGCGGATTTATCCGAAGCATTCCGAAATCGAGGAATATATCAGCAATTCCGAGAAAAAGATGGGCAACAGCAAGACTTTGTGGTCAGACTACGCCATGATGTTCTATATTGGTGATGGCGTTGCCGGACTGCTGGTGCTGATTTTATTGGTGTTTACTTTTGTGGGTGGACGATCGAAAACGCGTGGTGCCGGGACTGCGGTAATGACTGGGGCTGAACCTGCTTTAGTGCAAACACCGGGTGCGGCACAGACAGGAACGCAGCAGCAAGAGAATACCGGACTCGAACCAAACATCGCTGACCTAAACAAGGACGGGAAAGTCGACATTCAAGACATCCTCCTTGCCCTCCAAGAACAGCAAAAGAACCAGAAGAAGGACGAAGACTAGTTATATAGCACGGAAATCGGGATGCAGTTTTGTTACTGCATCCTTTTTTTATTAATAGATTCCCCAAAATGCACTTTATTACGAATAGGATTTTTTAACCATATATGGTAATATAAATATAATATTATTGAAATACTTCCACCTGAAGTACTGCCATTATTCTGCACTTAACCCCATAGAAAACTAAGTCAAAAAAAGATTTTACAATTCAATCCACATCTGGAGGAATAAACAATGTCACCCCTAAAGAAGAGTCCTAGAAAGTGGCTAAAAATTATCGGAATCCTCCTTTTGGTCCTTTTTATAGGAATTGGCACTTATGGTTACATAGTCTATAAATCTTTAAAAGATGCAGTGACGACCATGCACCAGCCTATCGAGCGAACAGTGCCCTATAAACGTACGGAGCCAGTCCTTTTAGAGAAAAAAGCTCCTTTCTCCGTCTTGATGCTGGGTGTCGATGAACGGGAGGGTGACAAAGGCCGGTCTGATACAATCATTGTTTTAACAGTAAATCCGAATAATCAATCCGTACAAATGTTAAGCATTCCCCGCGATACCCGGACAGAAATAGTCGGAAAGGGCAAAGACGATAAAATTAACCACGCCTATGCATTTGGCGGCGTCCCGATGTCAATGGCAACAGTAGAAAACTTTCTCGATATCCCGATTGATTACTACCTGCAAATAAATATGGAAAGTTTTCGAGATATTGTAGATGCCGTTGGAGGTGTCCAGGTCTATAATGATTTAGACTATTTCGTAGATGAATTTAATTATCCGAAGGGCGAAATTACGCTTACCGGCGAACAGGCATTAAGCTATGCCAGAATGCGGTATGAGGACCCAAGGGGAGACTTTGGCCGTCAATCCAGACAACGGCAAATCATTAATGCAGTCATTCAAAAGGGAATCAGTCTTTCCAGTCTGACGAATTTCCAAGATATTTTTCAGGCCCTTGGGAAAAACATCAAAACGAATTTAACATTTCAACAAATGGTCGATATTCAAAAAAATTATCGAGATGCCGGAAAAAACATTGAACAAATGGAAATAAAAGAGACCGGGACCATGATCAATAAGATTTATTACGGCCTTGTTTCTTCTGAGGAAAAAGCGAGAATCCAATCAGAGCTAAAAACGCAGCTGGAATTGCAATAGCAATTTTAAAGAACGAGGGATAACACGAAAATCTATTTAATAAGCTGGCTTGAATGACCGTCAACTATTACGACAGCCATTCAAGCCAGCTTTCCTTTTTCTATAAATTCCGCATTGGGTGTGGTACCATATTGACATCAATAGTATTGTCCTATGCACAAATTCTTTCCCACAGGAAACATTTCTGAGTTTACGCATATAAAAATATAATTGAATTTATTTGACGATATCTGAGATTAAAATGCTACATGAGGAGGGAGAAGAACGTGCCTGAAAATCTGTTATTAGCGTTTGGCTTGACCTTATTCGCTGGTCTGGCTACCGGAATCGGAAGCTTGCTTGCGTTTTTCACATCACATACAAATACAAAATTCCTGTCGGTAACACTAGGATTCTCTGCTGGGGTAATGATATATGTGTCAATGGTTGAAATTTTTGTCAAAGCAAAGGTGGCCCTCATAGATGCACTTGGAACTGTGCCGGGAAACTGGGTGACGGTCGCGGGATTCTTCGCAGGGATGCTGTTGATTGCCGCGATTGACAAATTTATTCCAAAGCAGTCAAACCCACATGAATTAAGAACAGTCGAGGATATGTCATCCAAAGGAAATGGCTCCTCCAATGGCAATGGCGGCTTAACTGCCGATAAAAAGCCGGATTTATTAAAAATGGGGACGTTTACGGCGCTGGCGATTGGCATTCATAACTTTCCAGAAGGAATTGCCACCTTCACCTCTGCGCTTCAGGACCCAAAACTCGGCATCGCCATTGCCGTTGCCATTGCTATTCACAACATACCAGAAGGTATTGCCGTCTCTGTTCCGGTTTATTTTGCCACAGGCGATAAGAAAAAGGCCTTCAAGCTATCCTTTTTGTCGGGATTGTCAGAACCAATCGGGGCCCTTGCTGCTTACCTGTTCCTGATGCCATTTCTGAACGAAGTCATGTTTGGTGTTATCTTTGCCGCAGTTGCCGGAATTATGGTGTTCATCTCACTTGACGAGCTGCTTCCGGCCGCGAAAAAATATGATGAAGCGCATCTTTCTATTTATGGGTTAATTGGCGGCATGGCCGTGATGGCGATAAGCTTGCTGCTATTTATCTAAATAACTTTAAAAATCCCCTTCGAAACTATTAAAGAATTGTAATGGTTTCGAAGGGGTTTTTACGCTTTATAGAATTGTAGATTTATTGTTAGAAACTGTTTTTAAAATTTCTTTTTAGGCTGTGAAGAGAATGAATTGGTTGTATTGGATTCTGTCCTATTTTATAGGGAATATCATGTTTGGCTACCTCGTCACCAGGATATTTTTTCAACAGGATATAAGAACGGGCGGGAGCGGCAATGTCGGAGCAAGGAACGCCGGAAGGCTTTATGGGAAAAAGGCCTTTGTCCTTACATTTCTTGGTGATGCGTTAAAGGGGACAACGGTTATCCTGCTTGGACGTTATTTTGGGTTCTCGGAGACTGTTTTATTGGCCGGCCTAGCGCTAGTGGTCATTGGCCATTTAAAGCCAGCTGTGCTGGGGTTTAAAGGTGGTAAAGGAATTTCAACCTTTATTGGCGGGATACTAACTTTCGAGCCGCTCGTTGCTCCTTTCGTCGTGCTGGCATTCGGGGTACTCTACCCATTTACCAAAAGCTTCACCCTTGCCGGTCTCGGTTCATTCCTTGCTGCCCCGCTTGTCCTATACTTCAGTGCCTATGGCCTGGTAAACTGCCTGATTGTAATGGGCATACTCGGACTGCTTTTTCTGGCACACTCTGAAAATATCAAGGAACGACTGAAAAGGTAGATTTATTTCACTTTATAAGAGTGCCAATCTACCTTTTCTTCAACTTTCTATTGAGTGTCCACCCCACGTGGACAAAACAGATAAATTGTCCACGGGTGGTGCCTGACACCATTTTGCTAATCTGCCTTTTTTCTATCACACGAAAACGGACTCTCTTGTTAAGCCGCTGCGGTTTAACTTAATTGCTTCTGTAATGCTTTCGTCGGTTATGTGCGTGCTTCCAGATAAATCAGAGATGGTGCGTGCGAGACGGATAATTTTGATATGGGTTCGATTGCTCATGCCTTCTTTCAATAGCAGATTCCGTAAGGTTTGTTGCTGATGAGTGCTTAAGGGGCTGGTTTTTAAAAGCAGATCGTACGGAACCCGGCCGTTACAGATTTCCTGCCCATAACGGTCGTATTGCCGTATCCTTGCCTCTTCTACCCTTGTCTGGATCGTTCGGGATGAATCCGCCGCTGCCCCAGCAATCGTCTCCGCAGCTAAATCCACTGCCCCTAAACTTAGGTGAATATCAAACCTGTCCCGAAGCGGCCCTGAAAGCTTATTATGGTAGTAGTGAATCTGCTTAGGCGTGCACGTGCAATAGTGGGTGTTGGACCCTGCATAACCGCACGGGCACGGATTCATCGCCGCTAGCAAAATGAACGAGGCTGGGTACGTAATCGTGGCATGGGTCCGGCTGATGGTGATCATCCCGTTTTCCAGCGGCTGCCGCAGCATGTCCAACGTCTTTTTCGAAAACTCCCCGATTTCATCGAGGAATAACACACCACGATGGGCCAAAGAAATCTCCCCCGGCTTTGGATACTGCCCGCCGCCAATAATTGAAACGCCTGAGGCAGAATGGTGAGGATTGCGAAATGGCGGAGCCTCTGTTGGCGAGTCCGCCATTCGACTTAACTGGTACAAACTCATCACCTCCAGCTGTCCCTCCTTCGATAATGCCGGTAAAATGGATAGGAAACTCCAGGCAAGCAAGCTTTTCCCGCAGCCAGGCGGTCCGGTCATCAGCACGTGATGCTCCCCGGCCGCGGCTATTTCAAGTGCCGTCTTGGCAGCGGAATGACCGATGATTTGCTGGTAGTCTATGTAGTCTGGATTCGCGCCGCGTTCCTCCGGTTGTTTTTTCAAAAAGGGTTCGGACGCACGCCTCGGCGCGGAGCATTGTCCGGTAAGATGGCCGATGACATCCTGCAACGATTCCACATGAATGATATCCATCTCAGTAAAATCGAGGGATGGAAGCTGTGAATCGAAAGGTATATAGAGTTTTCGTACGCCAAGAGTCTTTGCGGCGAGCAGCGCCGGCAGCAGCCCCTCGACAGGTTGTACCGCTCCGTCCAATGACAGCGCACCGATGAAGGCAGTGTCCAGCTGGACCACTGCATCCAGCTCACGAAGGCTCAGCAAGACCCCGATTGCCATTGGCAGGTCAAACATGGAGCCCATTTTCTTTTGGTCTGCAGGCGAGAGGTTAATGGTTATTTTTTGTCCATTAGGTGTGTACCCAAGCGACCGAAGTGCAGCGATGATCCTCTCTTTGGATTCCTTCACCGCGGCATCTGGCAATCCCACAATTTTAAAAGTATCGTTACCGACATATGAGCTCACCTCGACATTCACCCGGTAGCCTGCCATTCCTTTTAACCCAATGCTTGTTACTTTCGCCCACATGTTGACACCTCCCCTTCAATGAAACAAATCTTGCCGTTTTCCCAATAAAACTTGTCATTATACCGTGATTTCATATAGTGTTCATAGGACTGTGATGGGGGTTCTGGGAAGAAAGACAGAATATGCTGGGGGTTGACGATCGGCTGTTTTGGACCTGCCATCCCGTCAGTGAGGACATAGGCACAATAACTGCTCCAAGGGTACTCTTCGGGTGTGGAGACCATTCCGGCGACCACCGGATTTAAATGAATATACCTGCTGACATCAATCTCGTATTCAGGTGAGTTAAGCAGTTCAGCGCCGTATCTGCTTTCGAATACATGTCCGGAAAAATCGTACTTCTTGTTAAAATATTTGGCGTACTGGGTGTTGAGGTACTTCATGATGGTGCTGAGCGGGGTTTCCAGCGTTTGCAGCTGGAGATGGGTGTGATTGGACATCAAACAATAAGAATGTAGGATAAACGTGTAGCGCCTCCGTGTTTCCTCGAGCAAGGAAAGATACTTCTCATAATCCTCATCCTCAAAAAACAACTGACTCCTACGGATTCCCCTGCTCGTCACATGAAACTTCGCCCCTGCAAACCACAAACGATTATGGCGCACCATATAATCACTCTCCTTCAATAGAATTAAGCTCCTTTATTATACTTGGAAAATTCTGCACGGTCGCTTATGAAGGGGGATGTTAACAAAATGTTCAATTTGTTGATCACAGGTGACTGTTTTCGTGCTGTAACCCCAACGTAATGAATAATTGATCCTAACGGGTCATATTTATTTTACAATACAGCTTTGCACCACTCACCAAGGGGGGAATGTCTCTGAAGGCGGTCAGATTGTTGCAGCGTTTGCTTGGGGCTGTCTTGCTTGTGGCCGGTATTTATCTGATTTTCGGAGCGGATCAATTCTATGGCGTCCTTTTCATTATTCTGGCATTCTTAGTTTTCCCGAATGTAAGCAAAGGAAAACAGCGGTCCTATAGCCATGATGTAGAAGGCCGGGATTATCACCATGATTCCGCGTCTGACTTAGGCGGGGATTCCAGTAGCGGTGGTGGCGGAGACTAGAAATACCATATATAATTGCCCCCGAACCTAGCCATTCGGGGGTTAACAATCTTCATATAATCTGCGAAAATAGTATTCTTCGGAACTCCGAACCCGGAGAAAATTATCCCCGACTTTCGCGATTCATTTATTTTTCATAAAATAATACAAAAACCAGACAGCATGATTCTGCTCATCGGCTGCAGATCTGCGAAACACCTCCCTAACAAATGGGTCTGTCGCCTCGTCAGCAATTTCCAGGTAAAAATCTACCGTTTTCTGCTCATCGACCAACGCAAACTCCAATCCCTTTACATAATCTCCAGGGCATTCCTCGACAATTTTTGCCTGCGGCGGTCTCCCCGTCAACCTCTGATACAGCTGTACAAACTGCTGATAATGCTTGACTTCGTCCTGTCGGATTTCCAGGATTTGCTCCCGCTCTGTTTGCTTCCTCGCTAAATTAGCCAACTTGGCATAACAATCGATAGCGCTGTATTCACCATTTATCGCCTTTTCAAGATCACTTATGAATTTATTGGATTGCCGGGCTAACGCGTCCAAATAATTGGTATAAGGATACATAGTCATTCCCCCAATTCTTTCTCATTGTATATCCTATGGTGAACTGCCCCTTTGGGTGTCCGGTGTCGAAATATTTCCCATTTTCATGTCCAAACAGTTACATTTTTCACACGTTCCGTGCGTTATAGTGGACAGGAATCTATGAAAAAGGGGGGCTTTTTTTGAAAGACAAACGCATCCTATCCGTTCTATCAACCACTTTTCTGGCAGCCAGCTTATTGGCCGTGCCAACGCCGGGACTCGCTGGACCGAAATCTCCACCCACATCACAAGCTCCAGCAGACTATCAAATTGAATCTACTAAACTATTAAACCATCAGGGACAGGGAATCAAGATTGTCAGGGATTCCTACGGGGTTCCACATATCTATTCCGAAACAGACACTTCTCTGTTTTTCGGGGTCGGCTATGCAACCGCTGAGGACAGGCTATGGCAGGCGGAGCTGTCGCGTATCGTTGCCAGCGGGCGAATGGCCGAGTTTTTCGGAGGCACACCAGCAAATATTGGACAAGACCAGGTGATCCGCCGCGACGGCTACACGGATGAAGAAGCACTAGCTCAATTTGCCAAGCTGCCGGACTATGTCAGACGCGGTCTTCAGGGCTATATCGACGGAATCAATCATTACATAGAAACGACACCAACGGCGGCACTTCCTCCTGAATTTCGCGGCCAAAAACCGGCCAAATGGACAATTGTTGATTCTTTGAAAGTACAGCAATTGATGGTGCGAAGGTTTGGCGAAAGTGGCGGTGGTGAACTAAACAATTTCGCACTTCTAACGAAGCTGCAGCAGAAATTTGGCCCCGAGAGAGGTCTTGAAGTATTTGGAACGGTTTATATGAAAAATGATTCCGATGCTCCGGTCTCGCTTTATACTGGCGCGGATAAATCAGTAAAGAAAGCCTCCAAGCTTGATGTGAGCAACTTTCCGAACAGCGAAAAGGTGGCCGTCCAGCTCGAAAAGGAACAGCAAATGAAGCTCGATATTGAAAAGGCCTACGGTTTCCCGCATAAAGGCGGCAGCAATGCCTGGGTGGTCAGCCCATCGCGCAGCGCCTCAGGCGGAACCCTCCTTCTTGGCGGTCCGCAAATGGGATATTCCGTGCCACAGATTTCCCATGAAGTCGGCATCCATGGTGCGGGTTACAATTCGGTCGGGATGGCGTTTGCCGGTGCTGGCCCGATTCCACTTATCGGGCGCGGCAACGATTTTGCCTGGACAACCACGACTGGCTATGGCGACCAAATCGATACATTTGTTTTAAAAATAAACCCAGCCAATCCGGAACAGTATTTGTATAAAGGCAAATGGGTGGATTTTGAGGTAAGGACGGAAATCATTAAGGCGGCTGGAGGCAATCCAGTTGAGCTCAAAGTCTACCGCAGCGTGTACGGACCAGTTATTTACAAGGATGCTCAAACCGCCTATACCCAACAACGATCCCATTGGGGCCAGGAAATTCAGGCAATGGTTGGTTTCTATGATTTCAACCGTGCCAGCAATGTGAAGCAATTTGAAGAAGCGACAAAAAAGATCCCAACCTCACACAACTTCCTTTATTCCGATAAACAAGGCAATATCGGCTACTGGATAACCGGGAAAAACGCAATCAGAGCGAATGGCACTGACAACCGCCTGCCGATGCTTGGCGACGGCTCGCAGGACTGGCAGGGAATAAATTCGTTTGAAACCTTGCCGCACGCGATTAACCCGGCTCAAGGGGTTGTGGCCAACTGGAACAACAAGCCAAGCGGTGAGTGGGAATACACGGAGCAGGCATTTGGGCCAACCCATCGGGCCAAATTCATCCTTGACCAGCTTGGCGGGCTGGATAAAGTTTCATGGTCCGACATGGAGGCCATTAATAAAAAAGCCGGCCATATTGAGTTGAATGCTTATTTCTTTAAGGATTTACTTTTAGAAAAATTGGGGTCTGTAGAAGGTTTGTCAGCTGACGTCAAGCAAGGCGCTGCACTGGTGGAGAATTGGGATGGGTACCAATGGGATGACAATAAGAATGGACTTTACGACAGCCCGGGCTTGACCATTTTTAGAAGCTGGTTTGATAAGGTAAAAGCTACAGTATTCACGGAATTAAACGGAATCGGCGGAAACTCGAATGACCTGCTGTACCATGTACTAAAGTCTGACGGAAATGAACTGGCGGATACGTACAGCTTCCTTGGGCAGCTGGATTTGAACAAGATTGTTCGGGACAGCCTACAATACATTGTGGGAAATCCAGCAAAAGCATACGAAGGTAAGCCGCTGGACCAATGGCTGACACCGGCCGCAAACATAACCTTCCAGCAGCAGGGTGCCCGAGGTGTGGACCCGATTCTTTACATGAACCGCGGCACCTACAACCAAATCGTTGAGTTCTCTAAAGTTCAAACAAAGAGTGTAAATATCATGCCGCCTGGCCAAAGCGGTAATCCGTTTTCGCCGCATTTCGACGACCAACGGATTCTGTATGCTAACTGGGAGTACAAACCGATGACTCTCGACATTTTGAAGCCTAATAAGAAATAGGTTTATATGAGCCTCCTTCGGGTGTGAAGGAGGCTTTATTGATGCTTGTTTACTGTTTGAATTATGTGTATAGAAGCAGTTAAAGTTGATTTTAGAAGCGTTCACTGCTCCAATATGCTTTATTGGCGTAGTCGAGGCCACTTTTCTTGGCGTTTACTACGCCAATAACTTCTATTGGCGCAGTCACAGGCGCTTTTTGAGGCGTTCACTGCTCCAATGGGCATCATTGGCGTAGTCGAGACCACTTTTCTTGTGGCTTACTACGCCAATAAGCCCCATTGACGTAGTCGGGGGCCTTTTTCTTGGCGCTCACTGCGCCAAGAATCCTAATTAGCGACTGTCTCCTCTAACACTTCCTTAGTGTCCACCCCAAGTGGACAAAACAGGCAATTTGTCCACGGATGGTGCCTGACACCAATTACCGTGACACCCATTACCGCATATACACCATTACTCATCTTTAAAACGTGCATATTGTAGTATTCCGTCAGCGACGCCGTTGAGGAGGGCTCTCAGGTATTCCGGGTTAGAGAGGTTTTTGTCTTCGGCTGGGTTGGTCATGTAGCCCATTTCAATTAAGGTGCTAGGAACCTGGGACCAGTTGAAGCCGGATAGGTCGGATCGGAATTTCACTCCGTTGACTTTTACTTCCGGGTCATTCTTTGCCTGCTGAATGATAAATTGCGAGGCTTGCAGGCTGTCCTGGTAGATTCCTCCGGTATATGGGCTGGTTTCCGCCGGCGTTAATACTGACAACCCGCTGACATTATGATCCGTTGCCCCATCCGCATGAATTCGAACAAACAGATCCGCCCCGGATTGATTCGCCATTTCCGCCCGTTCCCGATTACTAATATCGACATTATGGGTGGTCCTCGTGTACATCACCTTTACCCCGTTTTCCTCAAGCAACTTCCCCAACATGAGTGAGGCCTCCAACGTCAAAACATATTCCGGCTTTCCCGTAGCCACTCCTGTTGTCCCGCCCGAAACCTTTATTTTCGTTTCCGAAGCGCCAGGTCCGACCGGCTCCTTTTCAATGTTTGCCCTTAATTGGTGGCCCGGGTCAATGACGACCAAAAAGTCACTCAATCCGCTGCTCTCGTTATTTTCATTGGATGGTATCTTTTTCATCGTGGCAGAGCTGTCCGCCTGGGATTCCTCTGCCCTAGCAGCTGCCTCTTCTGTATCACCCTTTTGTGGAATTCCCTCTGTTGGCTTTTCCTCAGAATCCTCCTTGTTCACCTTCTCGGTTTTAACAGCTGTCTTCTGTGGGCTGGATTTATCTGCCCCACTTCCATTAAAAATTATATATAACGGGACTAATGCCAGCAGAATAATGATAACAATCCCCATTTTAGCTTTATTAAGCCTCACCATACCAACTCCAAATCTGAAATCTCGTAAATGTTAAATTCGTCAGTTTTCATCTTTATCCTACCCGAATCCACAAAAAAATAGCATGGGTCATCTATCCTAACCCATGCATGCAATAGAACTTATTGCCTACCCTGCCTTATAGCCCCGGCCCATCATTTCATGAACATTATGGATCGTGACATAGGCCTTCTCATCGATTTCGCGCACCAAATTTTTCAATTGGACGATTTCCTGCTTGTTGATGACGATATAGAGTACGTCCTTTTTCTGTCCGGTGTAGCCCCCATGTCCGTCCAATACCGTGAGGCCGCGTGACATTTTTTCCGTAATCATCGCAAGCACTTGTTCAGGAGAGTTGGAAATAATTAATACCGCAACCCGCTCATCCAGCCCTTCTACGATAAAGTCAATTGCCTTCGCCCCGACATAGACCACAAGCAAAGTGTACATCGTTTTTTCCAAGCCAATGATAAAAATCGATCCTGCGACGACAACGATATCCATGACCAGCATCGCCTTGCCGATGCCCCAGCCAAAATATTGGTTCGCCAGCTTAGCAAGGATCGTTGTACCGCCTGATGAACCCCCAGCCCGAAAAATCAGTCCCAAGCCAGCCCCCACCATCAGCCCGGCAAACAGCGAAGCTAGCAGCATATCATCCGTCAGCTTTCTCCCGATATCTTCTGTTAAGAACAACAACCCGGAACTGACCGCAAGGGTAATAATCGTGTAGACAAAGGCTCTTTTTTCAAAAAATTTATAGCCAATCGCGAGCAGTGCAGCATTGATCACAAAGTTAACGACCCCCGGGGACCAGCCAAATAAATAATAGGTAACGATAGTAATCCCCAAAATACCGCCTTCGGAGAGCTCGTTTGGTATTGTGAAATAATTTACTCCTAGCGCAAAAATAAGGGATCCTATGAATATATACAATAAATCTTTCAATGTTTTCGTCATGGTACCAATCATCCTTTTCTTAACCCGGCAGTTAAATATTATTCTATAACAATACATGGAATTGTCCACAGAAATTACCGGCCCCTCGTATATATTAACGCGTTACCATAATATCCCGGTATTTTGACCCATGACTTCCTTCCCTTACACAATAATGGAAATTTTTTTATTATTATGAAGGATATCCCCGTAAATTCTTTATTAAGAACGAAAATTGTAGTGGGCTGCTTATTTTTAGTAAAGCTGCCTAGTTTTAATTCTTTTTAGGGGGGATTTTTCGACTATTTTTTTTAAAAAAACTAGATTACTAGGATGGTGAAACAGGTTGAAGAAAAGACAAATCCGCAGTGCCAAGAAATTCTTGTCGACATCACTAGCAGTAACACTTCTCGCAGCTCCATTCTTTTCAGGTACACAGGTTAAAGCAGCAGCAGGAAAAAGCCCAAATGCAGGTAAAAAGGACCCTGTAGTAGAGCTCCGGCTGATGGAAACAACGGACCTACATACAAATATTCTAAACTATGATTATTACAAAAATGCCGAATACTTGAAGGTCGGGATGGCTAGTACGGCTGCACTAGTCAACGAGGCCCGCGCTGAAGCAGAAAACAGCATGCTGGTCGATAACGGTGACTTGATTCAGGGAACACCGCTCGGCACGTATTTTGCAAAAATTGAACCGTTAAAAGACGGGCAGGTTCACCCTGTTTTCAAGGCCATGAACCAGATGGGCTATGATATAGCCACCTTGGGAAATCACGAATTTAACTATGGACTCGAATTTTTGGACGAGGCTTATGATGATGCGAATTTCCCGTATGTGAATGCCAACGTTTATGTCGATGACCATGACAACAATCCGAATAACGACAAAAACAAATTTACTCCATATCGGATTATGAATAAAAAAGTTGTCGATGAGAATGGGAAAAAGAGAGTAATCAAGGTTGGGTTCATTGGCTTTGTACCACCGCAAATCAATGATTGGGACAAGGCCAATCTCGATGGAAAAGTGGTCACAAAGGGTATCGTGGAAACAGCAAAGAAGTTCATACCGCAAATGCGTGAAGATGGAGCTGATTTGGTTATTGCGATGACGCACTCCGGCTTCAGCGGCAATAAAGACAATACGGAAGATGTTATCTATGCGTTAAGTAAGGTGGATGGCATTGACGCAATTACCTTCTCGCACACTCATAAACTATTTCCGGCAAAAGACGTGAAATCTTTGGATGCCTTGTTTAAAGGTGCCGATGGCAATCCTCTTCCGGGCGTAGATAATGCTAAAGGAACCATTAACGGCGTTCCAGCAGTACAGGCCGGTTATGGCGGCGGTTCACTCGGTATCATTGACCTTGACCTTGTAAAAATTAAAGGCAAATGGTCGGTAAAAGATTCCCAATCTTTAACCCGCGAAATTTCTGAGGTTAAGCCAGTCCAATCCATTGTTGATGCGGTAAAGGCCGATCATGAGGCAACTATCAAATATGTGAACACCCCGATTGGCACAACAACTGATGATATATACAGCTATTTTGCGCTGGTGCAGGATGACCCATCCATCCAGGTTGTTACAGATGCACAAAAATGGTATGTGGAAAAATACATCTCACAGAGCAAGCCTGAATACAAAGACCTGCCAATCCTGTCTGTCGGTGCACCGTTCAAGGCTGGCCGTAATGGCGTTGCCGAGTACACGGAAATCAAGAAGGGCGATTTAACGATTCGCAGCGCTGGAGATCTATACCTATATGACAATACGTTAAAAGCCATTAAGGTAAAAGGCTCCGTCGTTAAAGAATGGATTGAAATGTCGGCTGGCAAGTTTAATACAATTGACCCGACTAAAACAGAAGAACAGCCTTTATTAAATGGGGGCTTCCCTGTTTACAACTTTGATGTCATTGACGGGGTCCAATATCAAATTGATGTGACCCAAGCACCCAAATATGACCCAGCCGGCAATCTGATTAACCCCGATTCCAGCCGTGTCGTAAACCTTACTTATAAGGGTACACCAGTAGATCCTGAACAAGACTTTATCGTGGTAACCAACAACTATCGCGCTGGCGGCGGTGGAAACTTCCCTGGTGTGAAAGGAAGCGAAATGGTTGTTGACTCCGCAGATGAGAACCGTCAGATTTTAATGGGTTATATTACAGAAAAGAAAGAAATTACACCAACTGCTGATGGAAACTGGTCGATTGCCCCAATCGTTGGGGATGTCAACGTAACGTTCACATCTTCACCAGAAGGAGCAAATTATCTTAAAGAAGGAAGCAATATTTCGTACACAGGCGAAACGGACGGTACCGGCTTTGGCATTTACAACTTGGATTTAAGTGTCGATCCTGTAAAGGTCCAGCTGCTTGGCATGAACGACTTGCATGGTCAGCTTGATACCGATACAACTGTTGGCGGGCGTCTTGCAGGCAGCATGGAGTATACTGCTGCAGCGATTCGGGAGCGTGAAGCAACGAACGAAAACACTTTGCTTGTCCACGCTGGTGACATGATTGGCGGCAGCCCGCTGATTTCAGCGCTTTTTCAAGACGAGCCTACAGTAGAGGTCATGGAATCTTTAGGATTTGACGTCGGTACCTTGGGAAACCATGAGTTTGATGAAGGGATTACCGAGCTGCACAGAATGATTGACGGCGGCGAGCACCCTGACGGAAAAGGTACAGAAGGCTATGACGGGATGAACTTCCCGATTGTTGCTGCAAATGCTTTTGATAAATCTACAGGTGAATTGATCACTTCACCTTATGTTGTGAAAGAAGTTGGCGGAGTCAAGATCGGCTTTATCGGGGTTATTACACAAGAGACCCCAAATATGATTGTGACAAAAGGAAACGAGAATTTGCAGATTACTGATGAAGCAGCAGCCATCAATAAGTATACGGCAGAACTAAAGGACCAAGGCATCGAGGCAATTGTTGTTCTTGCCCATAACCCTGCCGCTCAAGACGGTTACACGGATTTATTCGATGCTTCCAAAATCGCGGAATCGGTTGATGATGAAGTCGATGTTATTTTTGCAGGTCACAACCATGTTTACAATGATAAAGTTGTTGACGGCAAATTAATTGTTCAAGCCTATTCTTATGGTTCTGCTTTTTCAGATGTTGATCTTGTGATTAACCCAGAAACAGGCGATATCGTGAAAAAAGAAGCAGAAATCGTCACAGTTTATCAGTCTGACTACACTCCAGACCCTGCTGTTACGGCGATTATGAAAAAGTACGAAGACAAAATTGCACCAATAAAAGCTGAGATTGTTGGAAACTCACATACATCTTTAGTAAAGTCTTACCCTGTAACGGAGGCTGTTGGTGACAACGGTCTTGGTAACCTAATCGCAGATGGAATGAAAAAAGCGATGAATTCTGATTTTGCATTAATGAACGGCGGTGGAGTTCGTGCCAACCTTGATGCCGGGGAAGTCACCTTTGGGGATTTATTCGCGATTCAGCCATTCGGGAATGTGTTGAATAAAGTTAACCTTAGTGGTGCAGATTTGGAACAAGTTTTAAACAATCAAATTACCGACCGCGGGCTTGACTTCCATATCGCCGGGTTTAAGTATACGTTCACCTATGACGACGCTGCGAAAACCGGCAAAGTTGTCGACATCTTCTTGCCGGATGGAAGCAAGATAGATCCCAACAAGGAATATTCTGTGGTTGTGAACAACTATATGTACGGAAATGTTAAATACGGTATCGGTACCCTTTCTACAGGGTTAGAAGTAGGACCAGAGGATCTACAGGCAACTGTGGACTACGTTAAGACACTTCCAAGCCCATTTGAATACAAAGCTGAAGGCCGGATTCAAAAAGTAACACCATAAAAAAGCTTGAAAGAAAAACGCCAAGTCCCTTTACATAAGGATTTGGCGTTTTCTTTTGCCCTTGCGTGGCAGGCTGTCATTCTATGGTTTTTTCTTAGGGATGAACTTGAAAATTTCCTCCGACTCAAAGCTGTCGACGAGACGGTTGAGCCAATCGTAGTATTCAAGGGCAGCTGTCAGCTTTTCAATATCCATCCGTGCCTTCTCTTTAACCTCTTCATCTACCTGTTCGTCCTGGATAAGGTGCTGCAAGTCGGCACGCGACTTTTCCATGGCATGCACATTGATGGAGATACCGTTTCGCCATTTAATGGTGAAGAAATCGATAAAGGTTTGATACCAATCCGGTTCTGCTTGGTACAGATCCTTCCTGACACCCTTTTTCCATACCTTATCGACCATTTTCAAGTCAAGCAGGCTGCGGACGGAAGTGCTCATACTTGTCTTGCTCATTCCTAGTTCTTCTTTCATATCATCAAGTGTCATCGGAGCTTCTTGAAAATATAAAGCCCCATACAAGCGGCCAATGGATTCAGTAACTCCGTATAAATTCATATTTTGAGAGATTGCGTCAATCACCCGTTCACGGGCTTCTTCTAGCCTTTTTTCTCCATTCATCAATTTTCCACACCCATTTCATATACGTGTCCTTTACTAGACTATCATGATTATTTCAAAAGTAAAGACGTCAGTTGGGGAGGAAACGAGAGGATTTAAGAGTAATTCTAAGAATAATTAGAATTTATACTGTACAGTTTTATCTGTACGTACAATATGAACGGAAATAAGTAATTTCCAACATTGCCAATACTAACCAATATCAAATAAAATAGTAAGATCAGGGTGGTTTTCAACCAATAAATACCAGTTGGTGTCAGGCACCACAAAAGGACAAATTCCGCGTTCTGTCCACCCTGGGCGGACACACACATTAGGTTGCCTACCAGTGTCCGCCCCAGATGGACAAATTGGGCGATTTGTCCACGGATGGTGCCTGACACCATTTGCTGTATAAGGAAGGTGAATAGATGAAGAAGATTGAAGTCAGAGATGTGACAAAGGTGTTTGGGAGGTCGAAACGGGCGCTTCAGCTTCTTAGTGAGGGGGAGTCGAAGCAGGAGATTCTCCGGAAGACGGGGGCGACTGTTGGGGTGAGCCGGGCGAGTTTCACAGTGGAGGCTGGCGAGATTTTTGTGATTATGGGCTTATCAGGAAGCGGGAAGTCTACCCTGGTCCGCCTGTT
This sequence comes from Neobacillus sp. B24, assembly GCF_055381825.1. NCBI lineage: Bacteria > Bacillati > Bacillota > Bacilli > Caryophanales > Bacillaceae > Neobacillus > Neobacillus sp. B24. The sequence continues at coordinate 4,880,628 of NZ_AP035777.1, forward strand.
GAACCGCTTAATTGAGCCAACCTCAGGTAAGATACTGATCGATGGCAAGGATATTGTCAACATGAACAAGGAACAGCTTCGCGACTTGCGCCGTAAGAAAATCAGCATGGTGTTCCAAAAATTTGCGCTCCTCCCCCACCGCACTGTCTTGGAAAACACTGAGTATGGCCTTGAGGTTCAAGGTGTTCCGAAGGAAACACGCCAAGTCAAAGCGAAGGATGCCTTAAAGCTTGTCGGCCTTGATGGCTATGAACACCAATATCCGCAGCAGTTGAGCGGCGGTATGCAGCAGCGCGTAGGGCTCGCCCGCGCACTGGCCAATGATGCTGACATTCTCCTCATGGACGAGGCCTTCAGCGCCCTCGACCCGCTGATTCGCAAGGACATGCAGGATGAATTGCTTGAGCTCCAGTCAAAAATGAAGAAAACGATTGTGTTCATCACTCATGACCTGGATGAGGCACTCCGAATCGGGGACCGTATTGCCCTGATGAAAGATGGCTGTATTGTCCAAATCGGCACCCCTGAGGAAATTCTGATGAACCCTTCAAACGACTATGTTGAGAGATTCGTAGAGGATGTTGACCTATCCAAAGTTCTTACCGCCGGCCATGTCATGAAACGGGCGGAATCTGTTCAAATCGACAAGGGCCCAAGAGTAGCACTGCAAATCATGAAAGAACTAGGAATCTCGAGTGTTTATGTCGTTGATAAAAAGAAAACCCTGCTCGGGGCCATCACCGCTGCTGACGCCAAAGAGGCACTCGACCGCCGGGATGGGCTACAAAACATTCTCCAACCTGAGGTCCTCACGGTCACGCCAGATACCGTCCTAACCGACTTATTTGATAAAGTGTCTACGGCCGTCATTCCGGTTGCCGTCACAGATGAGAACAATCGCCTTCAGGGAATCCTGGTCAGGGGGGCTGTCATCGGCGCACTTGCCGGCAATAGTGAGGAACGGAATCATTTTTCAAAAGTAAATTCTGAAGTTGCTGCAACGGAGGTTGATAACCTATCAGAAGTCGCTGCCATGAACCCTTCTCACAGAAACAATACTGCAAGAAATTCTGAGGATAGCCATGGCGGCAATTTTCCAAGAGACATAAAAAATACTCCCCCGCCACAGGCTCATGACACAAAAATCAAGGTCAATCTGTCGGCTAAGCCTGCCGATGACGCAGACCAGGAGGTGAACTAAATGGAAAATTGGCTGCCAAAACTGCCGATTGCCAAATGGGTGGATGCGTTGGTCAATTGGCTGACTGTGAACCTCGAAGTCGCCTTTGACGGGGTCACCGACGTTCTGGAGGCGCTTGTGGAAGGAATGGTCACCGGGATGGGCTACATACCATCTTACGTGTTTATGATTCTATTAACCTTGCTAGCCTGGAAAATTTCAAACAAAGGAATTGCACTTTTTACCTTTATCGGTTTGTTCTTAATCGCCAATCTCGGTTACTGGGATCCGATGCTCGAAACACTGGCACTCGTGCTCGCTGCTGTCGTTATTTCCGTTTTAATTGGGATTCCAATGGGAATTTGGGCATCACAGAAACCATCGGTCCGGCAAGTGGTCACACCGGTGCTCGATTTCATGCAGACGATGCCGGCGTTTGTTTACCTTATTCCGGCGATTTTCTTCTTTAATATTGGGGTTGTTCCGGGCGTTGTCGCATCCGTCATTTTTGCAATGCCGCCAACCATTCGCCTGACGATTCTCGGCATCCGCCAGGTTCCGGCCGATATTATTGAAGCGACCGAAGCATTCGGTTCGACCACCAGCCAGCGCCTTTTGAAGGTGCAGCTGCCGCTGGCGATGCCGACAATTATGGCCGGTATTAACCAAAGCATCATGCTCGCCCTCTCAATGGTCGTCATCGCCTCAATGGTCGGGGCGCCAGGACTTGGTGCCGATGTATACCGGGCCGTAACACAAATTCAAATCGGTAAAGGATTCGAAGCTGGCCTGGCAATCGTCGTGATTGCTATCATTCTCGACCGGCTGACGCAAAACATTGGAAAAAACAAAAACCAAGGAGGAACTGCCTAAAAATGAAGAAAAAATGGGGACTACTGTTATCTGCTGCATTATTGACAATGGGACTAGCCGCCTGCGGCTCAGAAAAAACCGAGGGTGGTTCGGGCTCGGATAAGGCTTCCTCTGTCGGCGAAAGCGTCGATTACGAAATTATCGGGATTGACCCTGGTGCCGGTCTAATGAAGGCTACTAACAAAGTCGTTGAGGAATATGGCTTGGATGACTGGACGCTTGTCGAAGGTTCAGGTGCGGCGATGACCGCGGCGCTAAAGAAAGCCTATGACAAAAAAGAGCCAATTATCGTCACAGGCTGGACACCACACTGGATGTTCGCCAGCTTTGATTTAAAATACCTGGAAGACCCTAAGGGTGTGTATGGACAAGAAGAAACGATTAACACAATAGTGAGAACAGGATTAAAGGATGATCTTCCGGAAGCGTATCAGGTTCTTGACCAGTTCAACTGGACACCGGATGATATGGCAGTGGTGATGAATGAGGTCCAAGACGGCACTGAGCCTGAAGATGCTGCGGCAAAATGGGTCGAAGACAACGCCGATAAGGTGGCTGAATGGACCGATGGCGTTTCGAAAGTTTCCGGTGATAAAATCACCCTTGGTTACGTAGCCTGGGACAGTGAAATCGCCAGCACCAATGTAGTCGGGAAAGTCCTTGAGGGTCTCGGCTATAAGGTGACTCTACGACAAGTCGAAGCTGGCCCGATGTGGACCGGCGTTGCCGATGGAAGCCTTGATGGCATTGTTGCCGCCTGGCTGCCGTCAACCCACGAAGATTACTATAAAAAGTATAAAGGTAAATTTGAAGACCTCGGCCCGAACCTAGAGGGGACAAAGCTTGGGCTTGTTGTGCCAGCGTATATGGACATTGATTCCATTGAGGATTTGAAATAACACGAAAAAAAGGGAACGAAGACCGCCTTCGTTCCTTTTTTCCATAAAAATTATTGGGTTAAATCAATCGAATATTTTGCAAAACCACCGGATGACGGTCCGATATAGCGGATGTTTTCCAGTTTTTCTGCAAAGGTTTTTGCCTTTGGCGACGAGTCAAACACTGGTGTGACCGTACCTTGGAATTTCGCCAGCGACCAGTTTTGGTCAGCGGATGGGTTGATGGTTTTGTTATTCTGAATGTAGTTGGTGATAATCTGCCGGTTTTCATCAGGTGACTCCAGAATGACCTGCCCTTTGCTGACGCCAGGGAAGGTCTTGCTTGTGGCACGGTAATTGTTTGTCGCGACAATAAACTGCTGCTCCGGCGAGACTGGTTTGCCTTGGTAGGTCAGGTTGACGACCCGGCTTGTATTTGCATTCACGACATTGCCGTTTCGGTCGTATTTCGCTGGTTTAGTCACATCGATTTGATACTGGACCCCATCAATAATATCAAAGTTATAGGATGGGAAGTCCGGATTAATCAGCTGCTGCTCACCGGTTTGCGCCGGGTTGAGCTGATTAAATTGCCCCGCGCTCATTTCGAGCCATTCCTTCAGCTGGGCTCCGTTTATCAACACGGCTTGCAAGGTGTTCGGATACAGATACAAGTCAGCGACGTTTTTGACTGCCAGTGTTCCGGCCGGAATATCGGTGTAGTAATCTGGGCCGCCGCGCCCGCCCGCCTTGAATGGCGCTGCTGCTGAAAGAACAGGGACTCCGGCATATTTGCTATACGTCGGATCTTTTAATTTTTCCACCAAATATTCGGTCTGGGCATTATTGACGATTTGCACAGACGGGTCATCCTGTACCAGGGCGAAATAGCTGAAAATTGGTGCCGTTGTTTCGCCGATTGGCTGGCTGACATACTTAATCGTACCTTCATGCTCCGGTAAAATTTCCTTCATTAATGCTTCGTCGGCAGCGACGAGCGACTTCCCTGCCGCATCGGCAATTGGACGAAGTGCCCCAGTGCCATTCGTGACAGCCCATTTTCCTCGTGTTTTTTGCAGCGTCAGGTCGATAACTCCCAGATGGCTTCCGAACGACCCCGCCATGACGACTGGTTTGCCGTTAATCGTACCTTTTTCAAGATTGGTATTTGGCAGGCTGGCATACAGCGGTCCTGGGAACAGGTTATGCGAATGCCCTGTCAGGATGGCATCAATGTCTTTGATTTCTGTTAAGTAGTAAGCGGCGTTTTCCATGTCAGGACGGTACGGCTCGGCGCTGATTCCGGTATGCGCGAGGGCGACAACCACGTCGGTACCCTTCTTCTTCATTTCCGGAATATATTTCTTCGCCGATTCGACAATCGATTTAGTGATGACCTTGCCTTCAAGATTGGCTTTATCCCATTCCATGATTTGCGGCGGGACAAAACCGATGACCCCTACCTTGATGACATGGTTTTTGCCTTGTTCATCTACGACCTTTTTATTAAAAATGGCATACGGTTCAAAGTACGGCTTGCCGGTTTTGGCATCGTAAACATTGGCATTGACGACCGGCATTTTTGCGCCTTTCAGGGCTTGGTTCAAAAAGTCGAGGCCATAATTGAATTCGTGGTTGCCCACGGTAGTACCATCATAGTTAAGGTGATTGAAGGACCTTGTTACTGGGTGAACTTCGTTGCCTTTAAGCCCCTTTACCTTGGCGACATAATCGCCGAGCGGGTTGCCCTGGATATTGTCACCGTTATCAAACAGCAGCGAATTCTTGACTTCGTCCCGCGCTTGCTTGATAAGGGTGGCAGTTTTCACCAAGCCCACCTTGTCATCCTGCTTTGTTTGATAATAATCATAATTCGCCAAGTGGACATGAATGTCCGTTGTCTCAAGTATGCGTAATTGAACTGTCGGATCCTCCCTTTGCGCCTTGGCATGTGTCGGGAAAAGCTGCGCCGCCAGCTGCCCCGCAATGATAAATAAAGCCACGGCCAAAAACCGCACCTGCTTCATTTTCATAAAGAAACCTCCCTTACTGACATAAAATCACTCAAACCACATTTATTATCTGTAGTGTGATGAAAAATATGACAGAAAAGGGAGGAATTCATAAAAGTGTTAGTGTCCACCGTACGCGGACAAATGTCCACAGCTGGTGCCTGACACCAAATGCCAAATTATCCCAAATACATCTCTATTATGCGCCTGGCGGGCGGTTTTCGAAGTCGTAGTCGACTGGGCCTGGTGCTACTCTAGCATTTTCGAGTGCCGGCGTATCCGGACGTGCGATTTGGTAGACGGAGGCTCCGACAATTTCGGCTACTTGTTGTAGTTTGTTTTTGTCAATATGCTCAATGGTGTCCGTTGGTTTATGGTACCATGGCTCCAGCGGTGAGTGAATGAATAGGGCTGCCGGAATGCCAAGCAGATGGAATGGTTCGTGGTCACTGCGTCCCAACTGACCATATGGGATGACTTCACCAGCTGCTGTACGTGCCCCGGCAGCGGAGGCAAGGTCGGTAACTAAATTCTTCTTACCATCAATTGTGTACATGATCAGCCCGCCGGCCGGATTCCCTTCTCCGCCTGCATCCTTACTGCCGATCATATCCATTTGGAAGTGGGCTACGATTCTATCAGCCTCTTCATCGCTTAAAGTACTCGCATAGTGATAGGACCCTAGCAATCCTAATTCCTCCGAACCAAAAGTGACAAAGCGGAGCTCTGTGTCAATTGGTGCATTGGCCATGACTCTGGCAAGTTCTAATACAGCCGAAGTTCCGGATGCGTCATCGTTAGCCCCCGGTCCGCCCGGTACCGAATCATGGTGGGCGCCAATCATAACGACCTGACCGGTATCTTTATTCTTATGAGGCTTCATTTTGGCAATAACGTTATATGAGGTTTTTTCTTCCACTCCTGAACCGGTTACCTTAATTGCCGCGGTGACCGGACCATTTTTCACTTGTTCAACTAGTGATAATCCTTGTGTCCTGGTAATGGCTACTGCAGGAATATTTTGCCCATAAGTAGCTTGACCAAAAGCATTAGACGTGCCAGAGTTATTGTACATAATAACCCCAACCGCGCCCTTATCAAATACATTCTGGACTTTTTCAATAAAGGTTATGTCGCCGCGTTCAATCAGGGCAATTTTACCTTTTACGCTATCCGGAACGGTTCCGGCAAACGCCTTACCTACATCCACCACTTCAGCCGTAACCTCGGCACTATATGAACCAGAGAAAACATATGGTTTTAAGTCCTGCCCGCCAATCATGAGGGATCCTGATACATTATTTCTAATTACGGTATAGATCGCAAATGGCTGGATTTCAGTCTCATACCCATACTGCTTAAACTGGCTTGCTATGTAGTCAACGCCAATCTTTTCCCCTTCTGTTCCGGCAGCGCGCGGTTGTGCCGATAGTTTGGCAATTGTGTTATACATGTTGTCCGCACTGATTTTCTTAATAATTTTGTTGTCAAACGCAGTAGCAGATTGTGCATTCGGTGCTCCTGTCGGCCCCGCTGCATAAGCACCATTCACACTTAGCACCAACCCCGCTGTTAATAACGCTGACATCACCTTTTTCCTTTTCATGTAACTCCCCCTATCAATTTTGGTAAGTGTTTCCACTAGATTATTAATGATATTACTAACATAGTAAACTTTAATAGTTTTACAAAAATTGATAGATTTCCAGAATAACTAGTACAAGAGACCCGGAATACTAGTCATTTAATGTCAATCCATGTTGATTAGAAAGGAAATACCAATAAATAAAGGTGATTTTTTCCTAAAAAAGAAAAGAACCCGGTACAAAACTAACTGGTTGTGTTAACTATCGCAAACATTAAAAATGTAATGCAAAATGACCTTGAGATTGATTGGTTTGGCCCTTGTTGATTTTAGTGCGTAATAAATAAGCGGAAAAATTCCGGCTAAATTGGGAAATACCCATATTTCCTTAAAAATAAGAGGAGTTTTTCCGCTTATATGATTCAAATCCTTAGATTTTGCCTTATTTAAAGCAGTTAACCGGAATTTCTCTGCCTATATTCGCTTCTTAAGTACCCCTTATATACATTAGCCGGAAATTCTCCGCCTATTCGGAGAATACAACTAGGTTTGCAAATTTTGTAATTCGCAATCTGAACAAATAGCAATTAAAAACAAAAATAGCAAAGGTATAAACCCTTGCTATTTCTAAATTAATATATTTTGCGATTTCCCTTATTCTTCCACAGCCTGTGCCTTTTTCCGTCTAGCGACCATCACTAGCCCCGCTGCACCTGCGCTAATAAGGGCGATGAAGCCGCCGATGGTGCCGGCAAATAGTGGTTTATTTTCGTAGAGCTGAACTAGCATGCTCTTCTCGGCGATTTCGAATGACAGCTCGCTGACAGTTTCGTTGCCAGCCTCATCGTAGGCGGTCACCTTCACCTTGTATGTCTTTTTCTCGTTGAAGGTTGCCTTAATGACCGGCTGGCCGTTTTCCTCGACTGTCGTGCCATCAAACAGCTCGCCGTTGACAGTGATTTCCTGTAGCATGTCAGCCGGATGGTCGAGATGCATTTTTAGTGTTACAGGGTCATAGTACTTGCCGCCCTCTTTGACACCTTCGTAGATCACCTTTGGCTTCGTCTTATCAATGATAAACTCCACGCTCAGCTGCTGGATATTCCCCGCCTTGTCCTTCACCTCGAAGAACAATACGTGCTTCCCTTCCTTCTTAACGGGAGAGCCAAGCTCATAAGGCTCGCCGTCCAAGGTCAGCGAAATAATATCATACGCACTCATATCTTCGATTAACATCTCTGGAATGATATTTTTGTTAAAATATTTATTCGAAATCGGCTCTTTAAATTTAATCACCGGCTTCGATTTATCAATCGTAAACACAATCGTCCGGCTTGAGAGGTTGTTTGCCTTATCGTAAATCATCGCCTTCAGCACATAATCGGTTTCCTTATCTAGCGTAATGCCATTTTTAAATGGCTGGCCATTCAAGGTCACAGAAGTTCGCGCTGTGTCCAAATAGTCATCGCGATACTCCACTTTTGGCGAAATGTCTTTATTGAAAAAGCCATCCAAAATCCCGTTAATTTCTAAAAACGGCTTCGTTGTATCAAGCGTAAAGCTGATTTCAAGCGTGGCCTCGTTGCCTGCCTTATCGCGAGCGACAACCTTATAGTTGTATACCATTTCCTTTGAAGCAGTTGGAATCTGCCCCAACACATTCGGACCTCCATTTAGGCTAACCGATACAATACTATCCTCCGCCTCATCGAGGACAAACATTGGCGTGAACACTTTATTGATAAACTCTCCGTTTATAAGCGTCCGGCCGTCGCCCTTCATTTTTGGCGTAATCACCGGCTTTGTCTTATCAATCGTAAATGACATCTGTCGGCTGAAGCTGTTGCCAGCTTTATCAGTCGCCTCAACGGTCATCACATACTCGCCCTCTTCACTGAAGTTGTGGGACAGCGTCGCCACCGAATCTCTATAGGTGTTCTGCTCAACCGCGAATCCACCTACCCGATAGGCTGCACCATTTTTCGTTACAGTCACTTTGTTCACATCAAGATTGACATCCTTGATCGTCGCCGTTACACGTTTATCGACATTATAATGCTCGCCATTGTTGACCCCAGTAATTTCAATAGCCGGCTTGACCTTGTCAATCGTGAACGACTTCGCCGCCGTCACCGGACCGTTGCCTGCTTTATCAGTCGCGCCAATCTGAATCGTGTAATAGCCATCCTCCACAAAATCATAGGCAAGCGTCGACAGCTTGGCACGGTTTACCCATTCGCCGATATTGAAACGTTTGCCGTCCTTGGTTGCCGTCAAGTCCACATTGTTGGTTGAAAAATAACGTTCGTCAACTGAAACAGTCACTCCACGTTTGGCATTAGAGTTGAATGAATGGTCTTCCACACCGTTGATGCCAAGCACCGGCTTGGTTTTATCAATAACAAAAGTCAGAGCCGGAAGCACCTTCTCATTACCTGCTAAATCCTTTGTCTTAAAGTTGACTACATACGTACCTTCTTCAGAAAAATTGAACGCTCGGGCTGCCGTAGTTCCGGTTTGCGAAAGCACGCCAACCTTTGCATACGCCTCACCATCCCTTGTTACGGAGAGCGTAGTTGCGCCCAAATCAATATTGCGGTCGGTCAACTTGAACTCCACTGGCATGTCTGTCCGGTAGTGTTCATCGTCACCGACACCGCTGATACTTAGCTCAGGCGTCACTTTATCGACGGTGAATTTAACGGTCTTCACGTCGGCGGCATTGCCCGCTGCATCGACTGCATGGACGGTGACTTCATACTCGCCATCTTCTGCAAAAAATTGGCTTAAGCTCGACTGCTCACCGGTATTGTTCCAGGATCCAAACGAAATTGGTTCCTTCTGACCATCAGCCTCTAGCTTTCTAGTCGCTTCAATACGTACCTGGTTGTTTTCGTAATTTCGCTCGTTCACGGATACTGTTACCGTCTTATTTGTTGCTTCATTATAATAGCTGCCGTTGTCTGCGTTATTAGAAATGGTAATTACCGGCTTCGCATTGTCAATCGTGAAGTGCCAGTCTGCTGAAGCCTCATTCCCAGCCTTATCCTTCGCCTTAACAGAAATCTGATAATCGCCATCCTGATTGAAAAGGTGCTGTAGTGTTGATAGCTCACCGGTATTTTTCCATTCACCGATTTCTGTATAGGCTCCTGGCTGATCGCCACGGCCGATTTTTCGAAGCACGGTAATGTCCACCTGATTGTCGGCAAAATTATGCTCCTTCACAGTAATATTCAAAGTACCATTTTTAACAAAAGCGCCCTTGGCAATCCCTGACAATTGAATGTCCGGCTTGGTGGCATCAATGGTAAACGTCAGGTTCTTCTCAGAAACCCGGTTTGTCGAGTCGGTTGCCGTCAAGATAATTTCATAATCACCCTCGACGGTAAAATCAACGTTCTTCAACGCCTTATTCAACCGTTTATCCTTGACTACATTCAACTTCTCTGTGCTGATGGTTTGCCCATCCCGCTTAATCTCAAGTGTGGCGTTGCGCAGCGTCACATCCGCTGCCTTAATCTCGATATCCTTCAATTCCTGATAATGGCCGCCATTTTGAATATTGGCAATCAGCAATTCCGGTGAATTCCCATCAACTGTAAACGAAATCGACTCAATTTTTGCATCGTTGTCTGCCTTGTCAGTTGCGGCCAATTCTATCGTAAAGTTGCCATCCTCGGTAAAATTGTACTGATTAGAAGCAGTTTCGCCGTTCACCTTGAGCGGAGCTACAGCGTAAGGCTCTTCATCTTTCTTAATCACAAGGTTTATTTTTTCAGGATCAAGGGTCTGGTCGGTAACCGCAATACCGACTCCTTTAACACCTTCCGAATACAATTTATTTTCGACATTGGCGACACTCAGCTTTGGAGCACTACCGTCGATGATAAATGAAAATTTCTTTTCGGTTGGACGGTTATAAGAGTCTGTTGAAGTCACGGTTACATCATAGTCGCCATCCTCGGTAAACTTGTACGTCCAGGCTGCATGCCAAAAATCATACTTCGGTTCGCCAAGTTGGGCTGTGTAATCTTCGCTGACACCATTGAATGTCCGGTTCACCTTAAGTGTTGTCTGAGACAGATTAAAGGTATAGTCGAAAACTGACAACCTTAGTTCCACCGACTTGTAATACTGTTTCTCAATATTATGGCTGATTTCCGGGAATGACTGGTCAATCGTGAAACTTACCGAACGGGTCGTTTCATTGCCGGCACGGTCCCGCGCCTTGATTTCCAGTTCATACAGGCCGTCCTCTGCTGCATCAAGCGCAGCCATCCCTTTATCATCCACGAAGAGCTGATTGTTCAAGCTCACTTTGTTTCCCTTACTATCGGTCCGAGTGCCTGACACCGACGATTTCTGTCTATCAAAATTCCGGTCGGCAATCCCGATATTGATAGTCTGACCGCTGTTGTATTTTTCCTGCAGCGGCTTGCCGTCAACGTCCGTCACATTTACAACCGGCACGGTACTGTCGACCTCAAACTGGATCGGCCCCAGTGTCTGCTGCTTGCCGTTCCCAGGTCCGGATACAACAGCCTCAACGCTATAGTTGCCATCTCCTTCGAAGCTGTAGTCGCTAGTCGCCTCTTTGCCCTTATTAGTCAAAGGCACTTCAGTGGGTTTATCTTCCCCATCCTTTTTCAGCAAAACATAGGCTTCATTAATCGAAATCCCGTTAATCACCTTAAATTGGACGTTTTTCGAACGGGAGAAGCCGGTGTTTTCAATCTTGGTCTGGTGATCGGTATCTGTTACTTGAAACTCCGCATTCTTTTTGTCGATGACAAAACTTGTTGTCTTGACTTCGGCTTGGTTGCTTGCCTTATCGGCGGCTTTCACGGTCACTTCATATTCACCGCTCGTGGTAAATTGGTGCGTTCCTGTATAGACTGTGTCATTTTGCGTCCATACCGGATTAATGCTTACTGGTTCGCCGCTATATTTTTCCTTTACAGAAACCTCAACGGCATCCTTGGAAAAATTAGCCTCGGTAATCTCAATGTTCAGCGTGACATCGTCATTTGTGTCTTGGTTTGCTGATAGGGTGACATCCGGAGCAGTTTTGTCCTTGGTGATGAAAAAATTTGCACTGGACGAATCGATTCCCCAGCTATTCTCTTCATTGATGGCAACAGTAATCTCTACCTTACCTTCAGCTGCTCCCGGAATTTCCACGAGATAGCGCCCGGTGAAGTCTGGATTCTTCAGTTGGGTATAGTTGATTGTTCCTGCGCCAATCACCTTTTCACCTTGCTTGGCTGTTACCTCGAATGGTTTGACATCCGGCAGCGCCTCTCCTTTATGAGTCGTCTGCCATTCCGCATAGTCCTCGCTCAGGTCGACCACAAAGGAAACATTGTCCTTATTGCTGTACCAGTTCTTATCGAACCCGGTATTCATGTTCCAGCCATCCTTCGAATCGACGCTTGGAAAAATGATTCGGTCCTGCTCACCGAATGACAGCGCCTTGCCGCCGAAAATCACAAGCGACACCAGCAGCACGATGGCAAGCGGCGTCAGGTACCACGTTCGTTTTTTTCGATAATGGATTTGTATCCTTTCGACCATTCTTAATCCCCCCCCTAGTGAATGACATTTTGTGAATGTACCACAACAATATCTAGTTCTTTTTTAAAATAAGAATCTTGTGATTCCGTTAAAAGCGTTGTTTCAGATAATAGAGTTGTTTGGTCTGTCAAGATGCCTGTCTCCGACAATAGCGCCGTTTCATCGGCTTCCGATAACAGTGCTGTCTCATCTGTCAGCAACGCAGTCGAGGCAACTTCAGCACCCGCTGTCATCAGGGCCGTTGAAGCAGTACCAGTTTCAGCACCCATCAGCGCTGTCTCTTCCACTGCGTCCTGCTTTCTCAGGACAATCTCATTCGTAATCGGTTTTTCTACCGCTTCTCGTTGCTTATTCCCCATTGAAAACAGCTTGGCAAACCGAAAGCCGAGGAAATCCTCAAGCACTTCTTTTATATTAAGCTTGATAAACACAATAATCGATACAATCAGGGAGATGATGGCTCCGGCAAGGCCGCCATAAAACATAATTTGATATTCCATCTACTCATCTCCTTCTATTGCGCGCTGTTCAAGGTATTAAATCTTCGTGTCAGCTTTTTGTAGCCTTCATCATCTGCAGCACCGTTTAATTGACCTGCCCGGACAAACACGTCCCTTGCCTTGGCATAATTCTTTGCACCCTCATCTGTCTTTGCCTGCTCGATATCAAGCAGCAGGTTGCCGAGCTTCACATAGGCGTTGATTCCGTTTGGATAGCTCTTGAGTGTGTATTCAAGCTGCTCCACAGCCATCCCGTACTCTCCCATTTCCTGATATACCCCGCCAATGGTAACGAGCACTTCTTCTTTATTCGGAACGTTTAAATCTATTAAATTATGAAAATGCTCAACCGCTTCCTCAAAGTCCTTACGGGCCGCCGTTTTATCCTCGGAATTGTTGATACCTCGGCTGTAATAAGCCTGGGCCAGCTTTTGCTGAAAATCAATTTCATACTTGAACTGGAGCTGTTCGTTGTTGATTTTTTCCAGCACCTTCATTGCGCTTTGCACCAGCTCTATCGCTTTCGTATTGGCGTCAGGAATCTGGCCTTTATAGGACAAATAAATGTTGGCCAGCGAATTGTAGTTTTCCACCTTTTTACCATCGTTTGCCAGCTTATCGATATACATTTTAAATTCGCCCAGATCTTTGGCGAATTTTTTATAATCCATATTGAGGTTGGCCATTGTCAGCGCCAGCCCTTGATAGTACTTGACATCAGGTATCGCCTCGGCATCCACCAGTTGAAAATATTTCAAGGCATTTTGATAGTCCTTGTTAACATCAAAATAGGTCATCCCCATTTTGAAGAGAACTTCGTTGTTCTCGTGGGTATTCCCGTATTTATCTGCGATATAGGATTCAATCTTCGCGAGACCCTTGTCGGTTTCCCCGCGGTTAATATAAATATCCAGCAGGTTGATGTAGGCTTCGGAACGCTGCGAATCTACCGTCGTAATTGCCTGCTCGAGCAGCTTGGCCGCTTCAGATGTCTCCCCGTCCATCAGCTTTGTGCCCGCCTGATTGACAAGCGTGATGTAATCATGAAACTGCGTATCCTTCATACCTTTGTAGCCAAATGCTGATGTTCCGGAAAAAATCAAAAACAACACCGCCGGGACAAGGAAAACCGATAATTTTTTCATCAGCTGTTTTTTGTAGCCCTTTGTCAGCTTATTGATATTTTCCAAATCATAGGAGAGCTGCTCGCAGTCCTGATAGCGCAGCTCAGGCTCCGCCTGGGTGCATTTTAAAATAATCTGCTCGAGCCCCTCAGGAAGTGAGAGGTCCCATTCGCGAATCGGGCGCAGTTCAAACGGCGGCTCGTTCAACGTTTTCCCAGTTACCAGGTGGTAGAGCGTCACACCGAGGCTGTAGATATCAGTACGGGAGTCAGTCTGCTTGCCGGCGATCTGCTCCGGTGCTGCATATCCTTTTGTCCCGAGATTCGTCGTATCGGTGGAATTTTCCATTTTAAATTCGCGGGCAATCCCAAAATCGATGAGCTTGATTTTACCTTCGGGCGTCAGCATGATATTATCCGGCTTCATGTCGCGGTAAATAATCGGGTGCGGCTTCCTTGAGTGCAGGTAGCCCAGTACATCTGCAAGCTGTTTCGCCCAATCAATGACCGTTGCAGCTCCAACCTTCTTCTCGCTTTGCAGCTTCTGCTTGAGCGACTCACCCTCGATGTAGTCCATTACCACATAAATGTCGCCTTCGGATTCGATAATGTCATAGATTTTCGGCAGCGCCCCGTGATCAAGCTTCTTCAGCATGTTCGCTTCGACGACCAGGCTGTTAATGAGCAGGTCATTATCACTGTTGCCGCGCTTCCTGATATCCTTGACGACTAGCGACTTGTGGAGCCGGTTGTCCATCGCCAAGTAGACGACGCTCATCCCGCCGCGCCCAATTTCCTTTAATATTTCATATCTGTCATCGATAATCGTGCCAATTCGAATCACGAAAAATTCCTCCGCAACTGTATTCATTCATGCAAAACTATGAAACTTTTACCAAGATGTTTGTCCCCAGGCTTTACCCTACCTTGACGAGTATCGCCGAGATGTTGTCAATTTCCTGGCGCGATTTTGCTAGTTCGATTAGTTCTGTCAGTGTTTTGGTCATCTGCACTTCACTGGCGAACCGTTCTGGCTGCAATTTTTGTTGTATCTCTTGTTCAGAAATTTTATGGTAAAATCCGTCCGTGCACAGCAGGTAGGTCCCTGCTTCTGCCTCTCCTGATGAGATTACGACATTGAGATCCTTTGTAGCGCCAACGCATTGCAGGAGAATATTGCGGCGCGGGTCCTTTTTCGCCTGCTCTTCGGTGAGATTGCCTCGCTCGACCTCGCGGGCCACCAGTGTTTGGTCCTTCGTCAACTGCTGCGTCATGCCGGTCCCGCTGATATGGTAGGCGCGGCTGTCGCCAATTTGAAGGATGTAGCTTTTTGAAAAAATAACGAGGAGCGCCGTTATCGTCGTTCCAAGTTGGGCTTCCTTCAATTCGCCATGTCTATACAGTTTCTCGTTAAGAGCGATGATGCTGGCATTGAGACTGGAGTGCAGCTCTTCCGGCCATGTTTCCGATTGGAGGATGGCTGGCAGCTCCTCGTCAAACCACTCGGCCATACCGCGGACGACCGTTGCGCTCGCCAGTTCACCATCTGCAAGCCCGCCCATCCCGTCACAAACCGCAAACAGGCCCACCTTGCCTTTTGGAGTCACTGCCGTTTTCAACAGCAGTCCATCCTGATTCGTTTTCTTCCGAATCCCGATGTCTGTGTGATATGCAACTTGAAATCTCAATTTGGTTCACCAACTTGTTAATATAGTAAAATGACAGCATTTTCCGGGTTCTATTAGACACTTTGACTCTGGCACCGGGGCGTATTGTCTTATAGAAAGGTTCTATTAGACACTTTGTCTCCGATTCTAGCTCATTTTGTCTTTTAGAATGGTTCTATTAGACTATTTGGCCCCAGTTCGAGCCCATTCTGTCTTTTAGAGGCGCTCTATTAGACACTTTAACTCCGATTCAGCTCATTTTGTCTTTTAGACGGCTTCTATTAGACTATTTGGCCCCAGTTCGAGCCCATTCTGTCTTTTAGAGGCGCTCTATTAGACACTTTAACTCCGATTCAGCTCATTTTGTCTTTTAGAAGGGTTCTATTAGACTATTTGGCCCCAGTTCGAGCCCATTCTGTCTTTTAGAGGCGTTCTATTAGACACTTTCAACCCTGTTCCAGCGCATTTTGTCTTTTATGAGGGGTTTTTATTAAAAATGGTCGCTTAAAAGGCTTTGAATTTCAAAGGCTATAAAATATATCCGCGGAAAAATCCAAGATATCCGCGATTCCGGACAACTTATCCGCGATAATTTCAAAATATCCGCGAAAAAACCAATATATCCGCGATCACCGCCTATATATCCGCGAATGCCCTGGAACCCCAAAGCAAAGTTACCCTTTTAAAACAACCGAAACTCGTATTGCTCATTAGCGAGCTTGATTTTATCCTCGTGCCTAATTTTGACACGGGAGAGAGGAGACAGCTTGACGCCGTTCAAATAGCTGCCGTTGCGCGATTGGTTGTCCTCGAGAAAATACTCGCCGTTTGCGCTGATAATATGGGCGTGCACCCGGCCCACCACCGTGTTTTTCGAAGTATAGTCCGTCTGCGCCGGGTCGCGGCCAATCCGGAAAAAGTCATTGGTAATGGTAATTTTCTCGTGGCTGCCAGCTGCGACAAGATACGGCTTGCGGCTCACCCCTGGAGAAATTCCCAGCGCCGTTGTACCCTCGTCCTCCTCATCATCTCCCCGTACTAACGCACCAAGTACCGTTGTCCCCTCTTCTTCCGGGTCAACTGCCACCTTCGGCATAATATTGATGGATGTCCCTCCACCAAAAGCTGCCGCCCGGTTTAGGAGCGAATCGTGATCACCAAGCTCGGTGCGGGTAATCCGCTTGTATTGCACCTCTTCCTCAATCTCAAGCTTCTGGCCTGTTTTTTTATCCTTTTTACTGCTGGAGTATTGGGAGGTAACCAATCCATCAGCAACCGATGTTTTCGCCTTGCTTCCCGGCCGGTAAAAAGCTTCATCCTCATTCTCAATCTCATCGACACCTGCGGCGATTTTGGCAAGGCACTCCAGATTCACCTCGGAGCAGGCTGCTAAATAGTTATGTATTTTAATGAAAAAATGCGGATCCTCTTTCTCGCCATACTGGACCTTTCCGAGCAGCCCGCGGAAAAACTCCTTCAGCGATAACTTTTCAAAAACATTACTTTTTAAAGGAAGATAGATAAAAACTAATCTATTTGAAAAATTATCATGATAAATATGGTTGAAATCTAGTACAAATTTCCTTGGCGAAAGCCCGGACTCTTCCGCAGCTGTAAATGTCTGACAAATAGACTGCAAAAATCCGGACAACCTTTCCTTTGTCATTGGGGCTGAGGTTAATGTTTCAAGGCTTGTTTCAAAAATTAAATCATAGCGGAGAAAAACCGAACCGTCTTTCTCAAATGCGGTGCAGGGCAGCAGTCCCGGTGCATGAAGACCCAGTTGCTCGGAGTCAAGTTCTTCGCCCTCCTGAAGCTGATAAATTAAAAATGAGGACAAGCCCAATTTTTCAATCGTAAAATTCGTCATCAGTGACCTCTCCATTTGCTAGATTGGCAGATAGGGGCCCCAGCTTAAAAAGCGTCAGCGGCCCCCCCAAGTCTTACTTAAACGCGCTTGCGTTTTGGTTAATATTTGTTTCAGTGGTGTTGTACGCCTGAACGGTATTATCGAGGAACTTCGCGTAGCTCTCGACAATCTCGCGGAAGGATTCGAACTTCGGCTGCATTGCGTTAAAATTGCCGCGAATCGTGTTGGATGCGTCACTGTTCCAAGTAGCCGACAATGCGTTCATTTCGCGCTTGATTTCAGACAGCCGCTCGGTCAAGTTTTGGTTCAAGGTTCTGATTTGGCTGGCGGTGCTGGACACCTCGCCAAGCGTAATTTTAATTCCCTCTACTGCCATGTGTTTCACCTCCCACCCTATGTAAATTTTTGAAAAAGCCCTTAGTTTGTCAGTTTCTTGGCAGAGCTAATGATTTCATTTTGAGTGTTGCGGTACGTGGTTGCACTGTTTTTGAGGAAGCTGGAGTAGTCACGCATAAGACGTGTCATGTCCTGCAGGTCGTCCATGAACCCTTTGATTTGGGAAACGAACGCCAGGTTATCAGTTCCCTGCCACGCAGCGCCCATGCGATCCACTTCGTTGAACAGCTGCTTGTAAATTCTCTCGTAATCAGCGGACTGCTGATCGATTTTACCTGCAGTGCTCTCAAGCTTCGCCGGGTCTACCGTAATAGAACGCGCCATTGGTTATCACCTCCTTTAAAAAGTAAAACTGGAATATTGGGCCTGATCTGTTATAGCCACTGTTGATTGGAGCAGAAATCAACAAACTAACTACAACAGCATCAATTTCGACCCATTGATCAGCCCAAGCTCTTCCATTGTTAGATTAATATTTAATAGATTGCCAGATTCGCGGTCACAGAGGACCATTTTTTCCGTGGCCGACATTGGGGCTGCCACCGCCGACAACTCCCCAACTGCACTGGTCAGCAGGTCCGCCACTTCATGGAGCCGGCTTCTTTTCGGAATGAACACATCAAAGGTTTGGTTCGCCGCCGGGATAAAGATTTCCACCAATAGCTTATCCATGAATCAGCACACCTTCCTTCTGTTCCGAAGCTGTCAGCAATTTGACCAGCACGGCCTTTCCCTTCTTCACAACATAGCCGAAGTCTTCGGGAATCTCCTGATACATCTCGGTTGTCACCTTGCCAAGCTTGAGCAGATACTGTTCACCGATTCCGCTGCCGGCCCAAATACCCTCTGTCAGCGAGACATTGGCCTTGAACCACGGCTCATACGTATAGGTATTGAGGTTTTCCGCACTGTCTATAATGATGATGTTAACGTTCAAGCCAGCGCCTTTATCCAAAAATACCTGCAGTTTATCGCGGCCATCGTCCGACAGCAGCTGGCGGTATTGCGTAAAGGAATCTATAAAACAGGTAAGCTTCGGAAACACTGGCGCCTCGTTGCCCTGCTGTAGCGCATCCTTCGTTGTGTTGTTCCGGTAGACAAGCGTTTGGAACAACTCAACGGTTACTGCCTCAAGGTCGGTGCGGGTGGTAATTTTTCGATAAGACTGGTTATTAGTGCCAGCGCTGCCTGGTGATAACCAGAGAACCTGGTCGCCTGTACTTGAAACCAGCTCCACCAGGCCAGCGATGAACGGAACCTCTGTTTGATTGGACAGCACCAGATTCACAAATGAAGCTGTAAAATCGTGGGTCACCACATCCAGCGACTGTTTGTCGACGCCAACCGGCAGGTCTGTCAGTGAATGGATACTGCCCGCTTGGTCCTTGATGTAGGCAACATCGACTTTATCCGGCAGTATCGGAATCCGTTTCGCTGGCGCGCCAGACCACCGGCCGCGAACACTCCGGCAATAATCAGTAATAAACCGGAACATGTCTTCACTTTCGTTTGTAATCTTGGCCGTTTGGAATTCGTAGGCTACCCCGTCAGATTTAAAGATACCCCGGCCTTTATATTTCGATGGATACACACCGTCGGTCGAGCCGAGAATACCCGAATATTCGGTTTGGTCGTTGAGCTGCAGGACGAGCAGCTGCTTGAAGTTTTGCAGCAGCTTGTAGCGGACAGCGCCGGTATGGGCCGCTGTCAGCACAAAGTAAATTCCGTATTTGGTGCCCTCACGAGTCAGGTAGGAAACAGCTTCTTCGTGCTCTTCATACATTTCCGCAAATGCCGAGTAGTTGTGAATTGCCACCACAAGGGCCGGGAGGTGCTCGATCTGATGCGTTGTGCCCGCCTTCCGATGGTATGCATTAAAATCACCGCCAAACGGCGCAAGAATCTTTTTCCGGTTCTCGATTTCTTTCGTTAACTGTTTGAATAGGTTAGCAACCTTCTCATTTTCATGTGAGAGAACGACATCACCGACATGCGGTGCCTCCTTGAACCAGGCAAAAGTTTCTGCACTAAAGTCGAGAAGATACATGTTCACTTCGTTCGGAGTGTGACCCTCAAGCAGCGAATAGACCAGCGTCGAGAGCATGGTTGTTTTGCCGCTGCCAGCGACACCGTAGATAATGGTGTTGCCGTCTCTTGTAATCGGAAGGGTCAGTAACTCCTGGCTTTGGTTAGCCGGATTATCGTATTCTCCGATAACAGGATTAAGCTCCAGCCCAACCGCTGCTTTCGCAATCCCGTACTTCTTCTTCAATTGATCTAGATAAATCCGTGCAGGAATTGGATCCATCCACAATGGCTTCACACGGATGTTCTCCTGCTTCGCCATATTAGCCAAGTATTTTGTGATTTCATCCAGCTGCTTTGGCGGATTCGTCAGCAGCTGCAGCTTCTTCGGCTTCAAATTTTTCACAACACGGCCAAGATTGTCGATTACCGCCATACTGTCGTCTTTATTTTTTTCGACTTTTTCCGCCGGAACATACGGTGCCCCGCCCCAAGCGGACTGCCCCATTTCAAACAATTCGTTGTAACCGACCTGCAAATAGAATCGGCCCGTTGTCGAAAGCTCGGCTGCATCGGGGCGCTTGATGACCTCCATACTGTCGGCTTTTTCCTGCACCTTCAAGCTGATGCGAAATTTGCTGTTGCTCCAAATTTGATCGTCGACGACACCGGATGGCTTCTGGGTCGCGAGAATCAAGTGGACCCCGAGGCTCCGGCCAATTCGCGCCGCACTGACCAGCTGCTCAATGAACTCTGGCTGCTGCGTTTTCAGTTCGGCAAACTCGTCAGAAATGATGAACAAATGCTGGAGCGGCTCGGTAACCGCGCCTTCGCGGTATAGTTTCTGATATTTATAGATATCGAGATTGCTCTCCTGAACCTGACGGCTGGCTTCGCTAAAAATCGCCTGGCGCCGCTTCAATTCACTCTGAATCGATACGAGCGAGCGCTTGACCGCCGCCCCGTCGAGGTTCGTAATCGTTCCAGCAAGATGAGGCAGGCTGGTAAAACTGTTGGCCATCCCGCCCCCCTTGTAATCGATTAAAATAAACGCGACTTCATCCGGGTGGTAGTTTACGGCAAGCGACAGGATAAATGTCATGATGAATTCACTTTTGCCGGAACCGGTCATTCCGGCAATCAATCCGTGCGGTCCATGGTATTTTTCATGCAGGTCGAGCTTGAAAGGTTCGCCCATGGTGTTCACGCCAATTGGCGTTTCAAGCGTCAGAGTTGGATTGTTCTCCTTCCAGCGCGTCAGCACGTTCAAGTGCTCAATCTTGCTGACACCGAACATTTCAAGGAACGTCAACATTTCCGGCAAGGTATAAGCCTTTTGAAGTGCAGCCAGATGGATGTTGGCCAGCCCGATCGCCAGCTCTTCGACATCGCCGCGCAGGTAGATATCGGCACGAAACGCGGTAAACCGCCCTGAAATATCGTCCTTGTCGAAAATCCGAGAAGCATCGTTTGTGAGCTCGATAACGGTCGAGCATTCCTTCGGCAAATTTTTCAATTCGTCGTAAAGGGTGATTAAGCTGAAACCAATATCGCGCTTTTCTTTTAACAGCAAGTTCAGCATTTCCGCCTTGTCGCCGAGCTCTTTGCACATCGAAAAAATCACGTAATGCTGCTCGGCGCCATCCCATTCATTTTCCGGAACCGCAGAGCGGCTATTGATTTCTTTTTCCAGAAAAGATGATAGCTCCTTGACCTCGCTGGCATCAGAGGCAATGAAGCGCACATCGCGTGCGTCAGTCCACACATGCGGCAGCCATTTGGTAAACTTCCATGCTTCCTGTTCGCTCTTGTCGTAGATGAATACAAGCTTCAATTCATCGTAGCTGTGTAAGGTCGTTAATTGAAAAATAAGTCCTTTGACAAAATCGATTGTCTTGCTGCGGTCTTTGCCAATAATGCCGCTGATGCGTTCCTCTGTCATCGACAGGCTGACTGGCACCCCGCGCAGGACATGTGGTTTCGCGGCCAGTTTATATAATTCATCCTGCAGGTTGTCGTCTTCCACCGAAAATTTCTTTTCCGGGTATTTGACTTCCGCTGCAAGTGGCAAGTCGCCAAGTCCGAGGCGTACAGTGAGAAAATCGTTCTGCCCTGCTGAGCGTTCCCAAAGCGAGCGGTCGCGCTGCTTGATGCGGCCCAGCAATTTTTCAACAGGTAAGTGGTTCTCATGGAGAATCTCGCTTTGATGCTGAATTTCCATTTGTATTGCCTGTTCCATTTCCTTTAAATAGCCCAAATATTTTTCCTGGCGGATTGCTTCCTTGGCAGCGCGGCGTTTGTTCTCAAACCGCTTTGTTAAAATCGGCCAAAGAATCATCCCGATCAACATGCTGACTGACATAACGAGCATCGGCATCGCCGTCATGATGTTGCCGCCGTTACTAAGCACGTTTTGTAAAATAACGACGCCCGTAAACATTGAGGCAAGCCCCATCGTCACCGATGGACCAAGCATCAACAAGAGCGGCAGTTCGTCAGGGTCGTTACGCTGTGGCGGCGGGTCGATTTTAATGATTTTGCGTTCAATATCGCGCTTAAAGCGGGGCGACCGGTAGAACAGCTCTTCCGTCCCAGTTTCCTCATGCAGTTCATCGAGGTTTTCATCAAGTTGCTGAGCAGGTTCCTCGCTGATAAAGGGCTTGAACGCACCTCGATCAAGGAGCACGAGTTGATGCGGGTTGTTTAAGGCCAGCATTGTCCCGTTAAATATGATTTTTAATCCCATTATGTATATAACATCGCCAATAACCAGCTTTGTTTCTGTTACGATTTTTCCATTGACATAGGTTCCGTTGGCGCTGCCCAGGTCCCTGAGGGTGGCATTGCCGGCATGGTCGTATTCAATCACGCAGTGTGTGCTTGAGACGAGTTTGTTGGCATAACAAATCTGCGCATCCTTTGCCCGGCCGATTTTGATACTCTTGGCGGTGGCATGATGCTTTGTGTAGATATTGCGATCCGGAGAAGGCGGGTCGATGTACAGGAGGGCTGGCTGACCATCTTCCCGGTGTATGGTATAGGTCTTGAATGGCTCGACCGGGACCTTCGGCATCATTTTGTTGTCTGCACCTTTGATGCAGGCGCGTTTATTCGATTTTAAGTACCACTGGCCCTCCTCCGCCTCAACGGCGAGGAGGTCAATTGTCCTTTTGTTCTGATCGGTTGTTGTCAGGATGTAACGGCCGGTCACCCGTTCAGGCAAGGCCAGGTCAACAGCCTGATCCTGATCAAAAAGTGTTAAAATCAACGAAATCTCTCCTTGTTTTGCTCTTCAATCTAAAGACACGGCACCAGCTGGGTCCTTTGGGAACGGAACAGGTGCGCCGTTCCCGATTGAACCAAGTTTATCGGACTTTGTTCCTATTTCGAACGGAAGCCGATCCATTGATCTCCTCTGGGTCTTATAGACTATTTTTCTTTCTTTCGGCCTCTTCTCTTAGGTCCTCTTCCAGCTTGATTTCGTAAGCTGCAGAGATGATGTCCGAGCCAATGCTATGAAGATCGGCCGAGATTTCAGCGAGTTTTTTATTCAGCTGACCAAAGGCGTTGTCGATATACGTCATCTCAGTTGCCTTCCAGCCATCATGCAGGTTTCCCTTAATGGCATTCAGGCTGCTTTTCAATTCTGTCAATCTCGAAGAGCTCTCCTTGATTCTCCGCGCCTGAAAATTGGCCATTTCCACATCAATTTTCATGCCTTCACCCACTTAAAATTATCTAGAAAAAATGCTTATTCTCGAGTTTCCAACTTTATTCCAATGCTAAGATTAATAATAATACAAATGGTTCTTTTTACCATGAGAAAAATGTTGGATATATCCTGCTTTCAAAACAGGAATTTAAGCCTATGTCAAAAATCCAGAAATATGTCTGGGGAAAAGGGCATTTTACATCGAAATGAGTAATAGCACATTATGCTGGTGGTTCATCCCTCTGTCCACTGTTGGAGGACAATTGTCCACGGGTGGTGCCTGACACCAATACTCACCTTTGCAAGGTATAAACCTGTTTTTGTGGGTTTAGAATGGGGGTGAGGTGGTTGTTGATGAGGGTGTTGTTTGTTTTGGTACGGGCGGGGGCGTTTTTTGTTTTGACGTTACGTCCAGTTTTCGGGACCTAATGGAGTTTGGCGTGGTTCAGCTATCGGCCAATTTCCTTTAAAAAAAGGACTGTCCCAACCGAGCATGCCGGTGGAGCAGTCCTTTCATGCTTTTATTTACCTGAGTTGCTTTTCGGAACCGTTACAGTAGCAGTACCTGTAGTAGTATTGCCTGCTTTATCGGTACCCTTATAGGTTATGGTGTAAATTCTGCCATCATCGTATCCATTTCTTTCGGCACGGAGGCTAAAATCGGTATCCATCGTTTCATAGGCTGCACCTTGGATATCGGTTGGAAGTGCATTGGCTTCATTCACTGTAATCGATGTTAACACAACAGAATCGATTCCAGATGTCGTATCTGAATAGTCCAGGAATGCCTTGATGTCGACCAGCTTATGATTTGGCGACCATAGGGTTGGTTTGTCAACAGATACGGTTAAGGTCGGAGCTGTCTTATCGATATTAACTTCAAGCGACTTGACTGACTCGACGTTACCTTTGACATCCTGACTGCGATATTCCAATGTATGAATTCCGTCAGCGGTCAATTGAATTGGCCCCGTGTATTCTTGCCAGTCCCCGCCGTTTAGACGGTATTGAGTCGAGCTTACACCTGAAAGATCGTCGGTAGCCGATATTTCAACTGAGACATCGGTTTGATACCAGCCATTCTTACCAGTTGGCTGCTGAGGATTCACTTCGGCAGCTGTTTCAGGCGCAGTAACATCCTTATTGCCGATTAGTTCCTTCGAATTGCGAACACGAACCCGCTCACCTTGGGCAAATGAGCCGGACAGGCCGATTGCCTCAAGTTGATCGCCAACCTCAAGCACCGGAACCGGACCGCTTTGGTCCACAATGTACCCATCGGTAAATACCAACACATCGCCGGAGCCATCGTTAATATAATAAGAATTGTCATCAAACTTTGCTGTTACTAAGCCTTTTACCTTCACAAGCAGACCCTGGTTTGAAACCGAAGTTGCCTCACCGGTTTTCACCAGTTTCGGCTGTACAGGCTCGCCAGAACCAATATTGATAACATCTTGGTCAAAGCTCACGAATTCAAGTTCCTTATTGTTTTCAAAGGTCTTGATGTGGCCATAGACACGAACCTTATCCCCTTCTTTAAGTGAGCCCTCCGGCACTTCCTGGAAGGCCATAATGCCGCCAGTGTCATCCTGCAAGTAGAACGCATCGAAGAATACGCCCGCACCTGTGGTCACCGTTCCTTCAACCACTACCGGTGTTCCATCTTCCAGGTTTCTGGCATCATCCAGCTTTGTAATTGTGGTTTCACGGTCTGCCAGCCAGTTAATTGAATTCATTGCGACTTCGTCATTGCCTTTTGAATTGTAGGACTCATCCATTTGCTTATCATTCATGAAGTTCATCCCAGCAACGACAATTTTCCCGTCGCCAATGACCTCGGAGGCAATCGCCGGAATTACGGAACCACCCTTATCATCGGAAACATTATCATAAGTGTAGTAACCTGTAGAAACACTAGTCTGATAGGTCGTTTCATTAGCCTTGGCAATAATTGTGACATTGTCACTGTCAGTTAACGGCTCATGGCCAACCTTTTCCAAACTCGCACCGCTATAGTATTCAATCGTATCAGCACGATCGGTAATATAGTTTGCAACCGGCGCTAAATGCAAACGGACTGCGTGTTTTGATTTCAGCGGGTCAGACCAGAAGTTACCTTCTTTTGAATCATCATAAATACCGTCATGGTTAATTTGAATCGAAGCGCCCATCTCTAAAAGCAGATCGTTATTAATTGTCGGATCGTTTTTATAATTACTTTTATCCGTTAATAACAAGGAACCTCCATTTTTCACAAATTCAGCAACAGCATCGTTTTCCGCAGCAGATAAATCAACTTCTGGATGGGTTAATACCAATACTTTTACATCCTTCAGTGTATCGGCGGTTAACGGTGCTTTATTTTCCACAACCGTATATCCTTCACGCTGAACCATTTTTGTGAAAGAAGTGAAGTTATCTTTGTAGGTTCCCGGGTCCGTTGATGTGTTTTCATTTTTATGTGAAGCATCAATCATGACCTTGATTCCCAATGATTGTTTTATCGCAATCGTTTTTCTAAACTCATTATCCTCAGGACTGTCACCTGTCGGCGTGTCAACCACGGCAAACAGCGTATGGTTTCCAGCAACAGGGTTATTCCAAGTTACACTTGCCTTGCTCACGCCCTTAGAGGCTATTGAAGCAATAGTGCCTTCACCAATCAGATTGTTGCTTGCCACTTCATCATAGTAAAATTTCACAGTCAAGTTGGACAGCGCCGTTTTTCCAAGGTTACTGATTCCCGCTTCAAGTGTCGCCGGGTTGCCTGAAACAATCGCTCCGCCGACAACTTCCAAGCCGCTGACGCGGACGTCTACATCTTGTTCTTTTGTCCAAACAGGTGATGAGTAAATTTGCTCCCCGTCCATCTGGGTAATCCGAACAACAAACCATTGCTGGCCGCCGGTTACTGTCACTTCCGGATTCCATGAAAAATCTTTCGTCATTGGCTCAATCGAATCAATCACTTTTGCCCCGTTGGTAATCAGTTCGACTTTTTTCACACGGTCATCAGACTTATAGTCACTTGCAAGGAAGCTATATTCCGGCATCGACTTTGTTTCAGCCACAGCGTCCGATCCAGTTATATCAAACTTCAGTGTTTTGCTGTTGATAATCGACCCCATATATTGGCCGTTTGCAAGCATGTCCAACTGGAAGTTCGGATCTTCTTCCATATAAACACGCATATTCCGCATTGAATGCAGCAACGAATTCTGCGATAAATCATTTGCGACAATAACGGTTCTTTTCAATGTTTGGCCCCATGTTCCGTCATGGTTGTCCTCGCCGTAGGTTGGCGCAATATGCCAGCCCAAATCAAGGGCGCTAAAGAACTTTTTCTCGGCATTGGCGTAGCCGTAGTGCCCCGAACCATTTCCAACTTCAAGCATTGTAAACAATTTATCTACCTTTTGGTCATAAGGCATGAAGTTATTAAATGCATTCGCAGACATATCAGGGTGATTAAACTGGGCGGCAATATTGTCATACGTCAACACCCAGGCATAATACTGATTCAAGTCCTGATATTTTCCACTGTTCATTTTTCGATCGATAAAGTTATTCGTTCCAAACACATTGGAGTGGCCCCATGTCGTAGTTGTCATTTCAAAGGCAGGGAAAACAACATAATCGTCTTTCGTATATTGATCGGCAAGGTCCTTGGTCATCTGCCACTCGTTCCCGCCTGTCCGTTCCGGCATGCCATTTCGTTGATTGGTGTCTTGACCGACCAACTCTGGATCGATGTCATGTGAGTGATCGGAGAAAGCAAACCAATCATAACCATGTGCTTTACCTGCTTTCAGCGCGTCCTCAGGCGACCCCGTGCCATCGTGTGAAATATTTGTATGATTATGGGTCGTTCCGCGGTAATGCTGTCCGCCAATGAATGGCTGTGCCACTGTAAACGACCAGTAAGCCGTGCTATGGTAACCCTTTGAATCGTAGGCATCGACTGAAATCGTATGCGTGCCGATTGATAACGGGCTGGATAGCTCCAACACCACTGGATTTACAGAAGTGTTAACCGCTGATGTGACGTCGCTGTCATCCAATTTTACCGAAAGCTTGGAAAAATTAATCCCGCTTGGGTCTTCCAATTGAAAGCTGATATCCGGTGTAGTCGTCTCGACAATCGCATTGTTAACCGGCTCTAATCCGGAGATTTCCGGCCCCGCCGTATCTAATTCCACATTGACAGCATATGGTGCTGCCGCTGTTCCAGCACTTTTCTGTTCCGAAGAATTTTTTGCTTCAATATAATAACTGAAACCTTCTTGCGGCAGGTTTGAAGCCGTCAGAACAGCCGTAAATTGATCCTGCTCCCCTTTGACCATTGGAAGGGCATGGTAATCTGCTTCTGTGCTGCTTTTATAAAAAACAGTCACAGTTTGAGCGCCGGGTGCTGTTGCAACAAACTCGACATTTGTACCTTTATAGGCCGTTGTAATTGGCTCGTGTTCTAGAGATAAGGCGAAATATTCCTGCACGTCCTCTGCACTTCTCGGAAGTAATTGATAGCCGCCAGTATATGGGCTATCAGAATCATATTGACTCAAGATGCCCGTCAACGTATAGGTGCTATCCTTTTTAATGCTGTCCGGAACGTTGATGCCGGTCGATTGCATGACCCTAACGATTGTGCTTTTTCCAGCATCATCGGTAAGGGTGATATTGTAACCGCCGCCGCTTGGAGTTGCTGGAACATCGGTTACTTTTCCTCTTATCTTAACGAGCGTGCCTTCGACAGGCTCTGCAGTATTATAATGATTCAGCACAGCCAGTTTTTTAATGAAATTTGGAGTTAATGTATGGCTGCTGCTAATAACTTCTATACTTTCTGGCTTGATTTCGGACAGACCCCGGTAAAATAAAACCTTGCCGGTCACTTTCACTTTGCTGCCAACTGTAACTTCCTGGGAGGAGCCAAAAATATTGATTCCGCCAGTGCCGTCCTCGATATAGAACGTATTAGATCCGACTACATTGTTGGCTGTCGTGACAATTCCTTCGACCGTAACCGTCTCGTTCAGAAGTTTTGGCTGACCTGAGCTGTCATTGTCACGGACATTTTTTATATAAATGGATCCTTCTGCAATAGGATCGGGTGTGACTAAAGCCGGTTCTTGGCTCGAGCTAGAATTTTGCGGATTTGGTTCTGCTAACACAAAATCGCTGGCATTGTCATTCGTATCCCAGCCATTCCCGTTTCCGGCTCCCTCACCTGTTGGATCAGAGCTGTCGTTGGCCAATCTTTCCACACTTTTGGTTGCTGAAGGCGGCTGGGTTGTCCCGCTTCCCTCTTTGTCATTGGCAGCTCCGTAGCCGACAAAGTCAACCACATTCGGGTCGGTTGAACCAGCTGCGGCGGCTGTCGTTTTCACCAATACTACTTTACCGTCTGATCCACCCATAGCAATCGAACCGGTGACGTCAGGGTTTGGCAGATCAACGGTGCCCCCGCTGCCTGGTTTTTCTTGAATTAAATAGTAGCCATGTGCCTTAATTACCCCTTTAAGCGGCGTTAGATAGCTTGTGCTAGTGCTAAAGGAACCTGACTTCGCCGCATACTGCACTGACCAGCCCTCAAGGCTGATGTCCTCATTAGTTGGGTTGTACAATTCAATGAAGTCATTCTTATATGTAGCCCCACTATTTCCGCCACCGCCATAGACCTCGCTAATGACAACGTCCCCAAATTGCGCCGCTTTGGCATGGATGGTGTTGAACGTGAAGTTGGGCAAGAATGATCCCCCTATCAATAGTGCAGAAAGACCAATGCTGCTCCATTTCTTCACACGATTTTTTTGCATATGCTTCCCCCCCTTAGAAATTTCTGCTACGTTACATTCTTAATCTATCACGAAATTTCTGAAAAACATATACAAAATTATTATAGGTTAGTAGGATAATTTTTGGAAAATAGGTTTTTTTTCGTTAAAAATTGCGCTATAGTTTTTATGGTTTTCCTAATAATAGAAATAGTAACATTCAGGAGGATTTAGGTTGAGGAAAATTTCAGTAATCAAATTCATTATGCTGCTAACTCTTTTTATGTTCATATTGCCTGCTTCAAGCCAAGCCCATACATTAAGTGCCGCTTTTACAACGGTTAACCTGTCCGAAGACGAAACGGTGTTAATCTATTCGATTGATACGCTTTCGTTGATTGAAGGAATCGGCGGGGATAAAAATGAAGATAGCAACTTAAGTAAGGATGAATTAAAAGCGGTTGAATTTCGTGTGGAGGAATGGGTCGAGGACAGTCTAATTCTGGAGACAGACGGAAAGCAGCTGAAGGCCAAGCTGAAAAGCATAAAATTAGAGAAAAAGGGCGAAAACGATGTCGTCAAGGTGGAATTTGTTTATCCTGCTTTTTCGGTAGGCCAAACAGTTAAATTGGTAGACGGGATTTTTTATCAAGGGCAAAACTATGACTATTATAATAACTTTTTGTCGGTCAATTATAATGGCCAGGTAAGTGAGGCCGTCTTGCATGGGAAGGATCGGGAGTGGGCGATGCTGTTAGCGGAAACTCAGCAGCAACAGCTAGATACACAAGAAGGAGAGTCAGAAACTCCTTCTACCGGGAAGGCTGGTGGACACTCAGCTTGGACTTCCTTTTTAACGTTAGGAATGGAGCATATCCTGTTCGGCTATGATCATCTTTTATTTCTTTTTGCTTTGCTTTTAAGAAAACAAACCTTCAAGCAATACGCAGCAGTCGTCACGTCGTTCACAATTGCTCACAGCATCACCATCAGTTTGGCAGTCCTTGGGATAGTCACACTGCCATCCCGGCTTGTAGAGGCAGTGATCGCCTTCAGCATTTGCTATGTGGCGCTTGAAAATGTTTTCCGTAAAGAGCTCAAGCACCGTTGGGGCATTACCTTCCTGTTCGGATTAATCCACGGACTTGGGTTTGCCTCTATCTTAAAAGAAATGAACATTCCAAAAAGCGATCTTGCAGCTGCATTGTTCAATTTCAACATCGGGATTGAAGCTGTTCAGCTTGCCATCGTACTGGTGCTGCTGCCGTTGCTAACCTATATGTTCAGGCTGAAGATTTCGGATAAAATCATCCGTTACGGGTCGTACGGTATTTTTGCGCTGGGTGCCATCTGGCTGGTGCAGCGCTTATTTATGTAATAGTAAAAGCCGCCATTCTCTTGCCGAGAAATGGCAGCTTTTTTTAGAAGTTGGCTTTGTTAGTGATTTTCGTATGGGTCTGATAATCCATAGGGGGAGAATTTCCGGCTAATGTATAGAGGATGCTTAAGACCATAAAATTAGCGGAGATATTCCGATTTACTGCTCTAATTAAGGCGAAATTCAAAGATTTGGATCATATAAACGGAAAAGCTCCCCTTATTTTTAGGGAAATTTGGGTATTTCCCAATTTAGCCGGAATTACTCCGTTTATTTTTCAAACACTGTGAAATCAACATTCAGCTATAACAGAGCTTAAAAATTATAAATAAAACGCTTCTCACTCAACCAAGTTTGTTAATGCTTCAGCTATTCTTTCTACCTCTTGTCTTTGCAATAATCCATTAACATAATCCTCTGGGAGCTGCTCAAATCCACAGGCCAGCCCCGCCAATCCACCTGCAATTGCCGACACAGTGTCGGTATCATAGCCTTCGTTCGCGGTGCCAATGACAACCGCTTCAAACGAACCGCTGGTCAGAAGCCAGTATAACACCCAGCGCATCGTGTTTACGACAAATCCATCAGGATGACAGTCTGGTACCTCCAAGGTTAACGCTGATTCGTAAGCCGTCCCTTGAACTTCATCCCTAATGGCCTCTTTAAGATCCTTACCGTGGAGAACATGGAAGGCAATTCGGTTATAAATGATGCAGGCCTCGTCGGCGAGTCCGTCGAAATGAGTCATTTTGGACTGAAGCCTAGTTATTTCGTCTACCTTTTGGAGCTCCCGATAGGCTAGCGCCACTGGCAGGCATCGCATTAATGTGCCGTTCCCAGCTGATTTCCCGCCAAGGTATTGAGTATGTGCCTTTTGTGCTGCGGCAAACCAATCACCGTTGAAAATGGAAAAAACCGTTCGTATAATATTTCCGATATCCTTCGGGTTTGTATCATACCATTTGATGAATTCCTCTCCTATTGCTGCCACCGGGTCCTCAGGATTTTCCACGATACCTTTGGCCACCGCCAAAGACATCGCGGTATCATCTGTCGTTTCGCCTTTTTCGAGATGCCAGACACCGCCGCCGACGATTTCCTTCAGGGTTCCGTATTTCCTGGCGATTTCTGCCTTTGTTAAAAATTCAGTCGTCCCACCCAAGGCATCACCTATTGCCAGACCAAATAATGCTCCTTTAATCTTATCTAACATGGACGTACTCCTAATCCTATTAATATATTCTAGTTTAGATAGTGCAATAAATTATATTGCTTGATCAGTTTCATAATTAGTGGGCTTATCTGTTCAGGAAGTTCCTGGAGATTAAAAAATTGGGCGTCAAGCGATTCCACGCCGTCAATTTTGATTTCGCTGTTTTTAATATCTCTTGATATGTATACAATTGTAACAGGATAAAACTGGTCACCATTTGGCAGCTCGACGAAATACTGCTTGCCGGAAAAAACCTCGACCAACTTCAGTTCGCCAACTTCGACCCCAGTTTCTTCATAAACCTCCCGTCTTGCCGCCTCTTCCGCAGATTCTCCCAGTTCCAGCAAGCCGCCAGGAAGACCCCACATTCCGTTTGGGCGAAGTTGCAAAAGCAGCCTCCCTTGGTCGTCAATGACGCCTACGGTAGCGCCAACTAAAATCAGTGGCCGTGTTCCAACAATGTTTCGCAAATCCTCAATATAACCCATTGTACCCTCCAAAATAATTTCATAAAGGAAGTATTCGGGATTTCGTTCGCTTTTCCTGCCAATTGGCAGAAGAACCTTATTGATTATAATCCCACAGTATCTTCCACTCATCCTTTTCCTTCACAACGAAAACCTCCTGCTTAAGGTCAAAGTTTCCATACTTGCCTTTGTAGGTCTGTGTAATGAGAACTTTGTAGACGGCTTTCAAGGCAGGGCCCGTTTTACTCATTTTCCATTTATCTAGCTTCTCCACCTCGCCTAATGTATAGCTGAAGGTTTCTACCCCGAAATGATTCATGAATACGTGTGCCCGGTCCTGAATGTAGTTACCTTTAGTGAACTTCTGCTTCATTGCTGAATGAAACAGCTCCCATGAGTTGGAGAAGTCCCCTTCCTGCTCAAAACGATAAAACTCATCCACCACCCCAACAGCCTCCTGCTCAGAAGAAACAAAAGCACACTGAACAAGAAGGAAAATGGCAGCAGCCAACAGAACCGCTAACGTAATCCCCTTCAATGGTATCCTATTTCTCCGCAAAACAATCCCCCTCTCACCCAAATCACCTACTACCCACAATATGAACCCCCATGTCCAAATAGTATAAATTTAACTGAAGGAATGATGTGCACGCCTGAGTGGAATAGTGAGCGTCCACCCCACGTGGACAAAACGACCAAAATGTCCACGGCTGGTGCCTGACACCAATAGCACTAATAGCAACATTAGAACGGTATACAACGCAGGAAATGGGGAAAATAAAATTAGGTATTGAAATCCAATTGGAAAGCGAATATTATTATAAAGTCATTTATATATTGTTCGTGTTTTGGAGGAGTTATTTATGTTTAAGCTAAAGGAAAATCAGACAAATGCCAAGACGGAGGTAATGGCGGGGATTACGACGTTTTTTACGATGGTGTATATTGTCGTGGTCAATCCAGTAATTCTTGCCGATGCTGGTGTTCCGTTTGAGCAGGTGTTTACTGCGACAATCTTGGCAACTGTAATCGGAACGCTGTGGATGGCCATTTTTGCAAACTACCCCATTGCCATCGCACCTGGTATGGGGCTGAACGCATTCTTCGCCTATTCCGTTGTCGGCGGCCACAATATAAGCTACCACACCGCATTTGCAGCAGTATTTGTAGCAGGACTAATTTTTGTTATTTTATCGCTGACACCTTTAAGGGAAAAACTAATTGATGCGATACCGGATAACCTTAAGAATGGAATTACCGCGGGGATTGGATTATTCGTCGCTTTTATCGGCCTGCGTCTCACAAAGATTATTGTCGCTGACCCGGCCAACCTAGTTAAACTTGGTGACCTTCATGCACCATCGGCCCTGCTCACCATCGTTGGCCTGGCCATCACGTTAATTTTGATGGCGCTTCGGATAAACGGAGCAATATTTTTCGGAATGATTATAACGGGGTTGGTTGCTTATTTCACCGGCCAACTCTCATTCGACAAAGGATTCCTATCATTTCCTTCGCTGCCAGAAGGAGTCATCGTGGCCAACCCAATCGCAGCATTAGGTGACGTCGTTCAATACAGCCTGTATGCCGTAGTTTTCTCATTCATCCTTGTTACGATCTTTGATACAACGGGAACTATGGTTGGCGTCGCTAACCAAGCAAAGCTGATGAAGGACGGAAAGCTGCCGCGTGCCCGTCATGCGCTGCTGTCAGATTCTATCGCAACCGCGATTGGATCCATGTTCGGGACAAGCCCGACCACAGCTTACATTGAATCAACATCAGGGGTTGCTGCTGGCGGTCGAACAGGATTAACTACCTTAACTGTTTCAATACTATTTATTTTGTCAGCCTTTTTCGGTCCGCTTGTCAGCGCCGTTTCCGGTATTTCGGCGATTACCGCACCGGCATTAATTATTGTTGGCAGCCTAATGATGGGCAGTATCGCCAACATCCGCTGGCACGATCTTGACGAAGCGTTCCCGGCGTTTCTGACCATCCTGGCGATGCCGCTGACATCCAGCATTTCAACGGGGATAGCCCTTGGCTTTATTAGCTATCCGCTGCTAAAGCTCGTCAGGAGAAAATGGAATGAAGTTCATCCGCTAGTATATGTCTTTGCGGTATTATTCTTCATTCAGCTTGCGTTTTTACAGCATTAATACTAAATACAGAAAGGTCCAACTCATTTCTGATCTAATGAGTTGGACTTTTTTTTAGTACTTCTGATTCTGGTGCCAGTTCCATGCATCTGCGATAATTTTCTCAAGGTTCCGTTCTGCTTTCCAGCCGAGTTCAGAGTAAATTTTGTCCGATGAGGCAACAAGTGTTGCCGGGTCGCCTGCGCGGCGGTCCGCCATTTCTACATTAGTCTCTATCCCCGTCACCTTTTCGCAAGTCTCGATCACTTCCTTCACAGAATAGCCGAGGCCGTTGCCCAAGTTGTAAATTTCAGCAGACTTTTTCCCGGTAAGCAGCGCCTCAAGTGCAAGGATGTGGGCAGATGCTAAATCGGTAACATGAATGTAATCGCGAATACAGGTGCCGTCTTCAGTATCGTAATCGGTACCAAATACTGATACTTTTTCGCGTTGGCCCAATAGCTGCTGCAGAACAATTGGGATTAAATGCGTTTCTGGATCGTGGCTTTCACCGACAGCCGCCGATTCATGAGCCCCTGCAGCATTAAAGTAACGCAAAATGACATATTTTAAACCATAAGCTTTTGAAAAATCACCCAGCATCTGCTCGACCATTAACTTCGAATGACCATATGGATTGATTGGCGCTGTTGGTGTTGTTTCATCAATGATATCTACAGTTGGAATGCCATAAGTTGCCGCTGTTGATGAAAAGATAAAGTTTTTAACATTGAATTTCATCATAACCTTTAATAAGGTTAAAGTGGATGCCACATTGTTTTCATAATATTTCATCGGGTCTACGACAGACTCGCCCACTAAACTATTGGCCGCAAAATGCATCACCGCTTTAATTGGATAGCTGCGAAAAACCATGACCAGATCATCTATATTGCCCAAGTCACCTTGCACAAAAATCGCCCGAGGGTCCACGGCTTCACGATGCCCTGTTGAGAGATTATCTAATATGACGACTTCCTCTTTTTTCACTAATTCCTTTACTAGGTGGCTGCCGATGTATCCAGCCCCGCCAATCACGAGAATCATATAGCATTACTCCTTAGCTAGATTTACCTTTTTTATTATATCATTTTCTTAAACTAGCTACCTGAATCGGGAAATTAGCAATATCAGCCAGAAAGTTGAAAAGCAGGAATGAAAATATTAACCCCTCCCCCTGACCCAATTGATTTCATTACTGTAAATAAAGGATGGGAGGGCTCCCATTGACTGATAAACAGAGATGCCCACCCTGCCCGAACCCCTGCCCGTTATTTGCCATATGATATATATGTAAATTAGAAATGGAGGAGATGAAATGAAGATTTATTTGGATCCAGGCCATGGCGGTACAGACCCTGGTGCTCAAGGCAATGGCCTGAATGAGAAGGACGTAACATTGGATATTGCGCTTAAGCTGCGCAATATTTTACTCAATGAGTACCAAAATGTCGATGTCAGAATGAGTCGCACGGGCGACACGACCAAAAGCCTGGGCCAGCGGACAAGTGAAGCTAATGCCTGGGGTGCCGACTATTTCCTTGCGATTCACATTAATTCAGCAGACAGTGCAGCCCATGGCTACGAGGATTTTATTTATAACGGGCTTTCCGACTCATCACCCGCGGCGAGATACCGTGATATCATCCACGCTGAGGTCATGAAAGTAAATGAATTGACCGACCGCGGGAAAAAGAAGGCCAATTTCCATGTGATTCGTGAGTCGAACATGCCGGCGATGCTATCTGAAAATGGCTTTATCAGTAATCCCCATGATGCTGCACTGATGAAACAGGATGCTTGGCGGCAAAAAGTGGCGCGAGGCCATGCAAACGGATTGGCACGTGCTTTTAACCTGCAGCGAAAAGCAAACCAAGCACCTGCACCGACTCCTGCGCCAGCTCCGAAACCTGCACCTGCACCAGCTCCAGCACCAGCGAACCCGGTTTCCGGAACTCTTTATAAGGTGATGGTTGGGTCGTTCAAGTCACGGGAAAATGCAGACGAGCGTGTTGCAAGACTCCGTTCATTGGGACATGATGCCTTCGTTGTTACAACAACCATATCGGGCTCAACTTTTTATCGGGTACAGGTAGGGGCATTTTCAAATAGGGAGAACGCTGAAGATCGTCTGAGGATCATGGAAAACGCCGGATTTACGGATGCGTTCATTATTATCGATAGCAGCGGTAATACGAGTAACGGAAACAGCACGGGCAGCTCCAGTTCACCCGCTCCAGCTCCGGTCACAAACACTGACACTGGTGCAGGGAATCCCCCTTCCAGCAGCGGAGGAACCGGAAAAACTACGGCACCAGAAGGAACAACTGGAGGTACAAATAAAGAAACTAATTCTAACCGAAGCGAAGGCTTGGGAAGCGGCCTGGTCCAACAAGAACCAGCGATTAATTCTATCTTTGGCCCAACCCTCCTCTCTCCTGAGTTAATGAACCGATTTGTGAAAAGCGTCAATCCGGACGCACCAGAGCTTGGAAACTATTATTTAACCTTTGGCGAGTACTACAGAATCAGGGGCGACATTGCCTTTGCTCAAGCTATTCATGAAACAAACTATTTCCGCTTTACTGGGGTCGTAAAACCAGGTCAAGACAACTTCGCTGGCATCGGCGCCACTGGCTCTGATAATCCAGGAGCTAGCTTCCAAACACCAGAGGAAGGAGTTCTAGCCCAATTTCAACACTTGTATGCCTACGCTACAACAAATCCATTGCCAAATCAATATTCAGTAGTCGACCCGCGGTTCCATCTTGTCGCAAGGGGTTCTGCACCGACCTGGACTGGATTAAACGGAAAATGGGCAGTGCCGGGCACCACCTATGGCCAGTCTATTTTGAGTCTATATAATAGAATGGTTCAATTCTCGATTGGAACGCTTGAAACAGCCCGTGGCGGAATTACCGAATAACAAAAACTTTACATGGCTATTCCCTAACGCCATACCCTAATCAAACGTTTGGCTAATGCATAGCAAAGTCCCGTAAATAAAGTAATACAGCAGGCAAACCCGGAAGCCCGAAATAATCCCAAACACCGAACAATTGTTTAAAAAAGAAACCCATAAATTTCCTAACCAAACGTTTGATTAGATTTTTATAGAAAAAAAGGAGCCGCCACTCAGGAATGAACGAATGGCGGCCTTTGCTATTAATTAAATATAAAATCCAATCTTCCCTAATTGTTCGGCGTTTTCCATGCGCTTGAAGGCTTCACCGAACTCCTCTAAAGAATACATAGTATCGACAACCGGCCTGATTTGATGTTTCTCCACAAATTCAAGCATCTCATGGTATTCCTCTCCGCTTCCAAGAGTGGAACCAAACAGACGGTACTGCCCATAGAAAAAGTCCCGCAAATTGAATTCCACCACATCCCCGGCAGAGGCGCCAAAGGTCACAATCGTACCTCCCTGCCGCAGCTGCTTCAGTGACTTGTTGAACGTAGCAGCACCTACGCACTCAATCACTAAGTCCATCTTCTCTCCGCCAAGCGCCGACGACCAGTCTTCATTGCTGTCAAATGCCCGGTCAGCTCCAAGCTCAAGCGCCTTCTTACACTTGTCCTCAGAACGGGAGGTAACATAAACGGTTCCCCCGGCCGCTTTGGCAAACTGCAGTAACAGTGTAGCGACACCGCTGCCGATTCCCGGAATCAGTACCTTCATCCCTTCACGTACCTGTCCTTGGGTAAACAGTGCACGGTAGGCAGTCAAAGCTGC
Organism: Neobacillus sp. B24; assembly: GCF_055381825.1. NCBI lineage: Bacteria > Bacillati > Bacillota > Bacilli > Caryophanales > Bacillaceae > Neobacillus > Neobacillus sp. B24. The sequence goes on from NZ_AP035777.1 coordinate 4,918,741, forward strand.
CAACGACAACACCCCGGCCTCTTCCCAGGTCAAATACTCCGGCTTCAGTGCCACATTTTCAGCAGGAACGATGACATGCTGTGCAAATGTTCCGTGAAATGGCAACCCAAGAATTTCAAACCCTGCTGGCGGTGCATCCGATTTTTCTTTCCAGCCAAGGCTCGGATTCACTATCACCTCATCGCCAACTTTAACACCTACCACACCTTCACCAATGGCATCCACGACACCGGCACCATCCGAACCAATCACAAGCGGCGGGTCGGTTGGTTTATGGCGGACAAGCACGAATAGATCACGATGATTCAGCCCGGCCGTTTTCAGATTAACCCGTACTTCTCCCGCTCCCGGCAGGAAATCCTCTATTTCCTGAACCGTCAGCCCCTCGAGGCCGGCTTGTCCTGCATGAACTAGTGCTTTCATAATATAAATCACTCCTTACTGCAAAATTTTTGTAATAAGTACATAATACTCTGAAAAATAGGATACTTAAACCCCAATATCTCTTAAGCTATCCCGAATTTACTACTTAATAAGCTTGTGTAAGAAGTCTTAAAGGAAAATTCAATTCAAAATGACAATAAAACACTAACGTTTTCCTATATCCAATTACCCACTTTTCTGTTATTCTATTGGATGGATGTAAGAAATTTGTAATTTTTTTGGAGGAATCGTCGAAAATGAGAAGCGAAAAAAAGAAACGTTCGTGGCTAAAGGTTACTGGAATCATTCTATTAATATTGTTAATCGCAGGTGGCGCCTATGGTTACTCTGTATATAAATCCTTGAAAACGGCTGTCGATACGATGCACCAGCCGATTGAACGAAAGCAATCTGAAAAACGGGAAGAACCCGTCACTTTGCAAGAAAAGGATCCATTCTCCGTATTATTACTTGGTGTTGATGAACGCGCAGGAGATAGAGGACGTTCGGATTCATTAATTGTGTTAACTGTGAACCCAAATACCAATTCAGTAAAAATGCTCAGCATTCCCCGTGATACCCGGACTGAAATTGTTGGTAAGGGAAAAGACGACAAAATTAACCATGCATATGCTTTTGGCGGTGTACCAATGGCAATGGATACAGTAGAAAACTTCCTTGATATTCCAATTGATTATTATATTCAGATTAACATGGAAGGATTTAAAGATATCGTCGATGCTGTCGGCGGAATTAGTGTAGTAAACGACCTTGATTTTAATTATGAAGGCGAACATTTTACAAAAGGGAAATTAAACTTAAACGGGGAAAAGGCGCTTAAATACTCCAGAATGAGATACGAAGATCCGCGTGGTGATTTTGGCCGGCAAATGAGGCAGCGTCAGATTATTCAAGCCGTTATCAATGAAGGTGCAAGCTTATCTAGCCTGACTAATTACTCAAACATCTTTGCTGCCCTTGGAAAAAACGTAAAGACGAACCTTACTTTTGACCAAATGATGGATATCCAAAAGAACTACAAAGAAGCTGCAAATAACATGAAGCAATTAGAAATTAAAGAAACTGGGAAAAAAATCAACGGTATTTATTATGGATTAGTTTCGACTGAAGAAAAGCAAAGAATTCAAAGTGAGTTAAAATCACAATTAGAACTGCAATAATTATTCAAGAAGCTGATTGGTTATGACCATTCAGCTTTTTTTATTACATTTCTAATGATGACACAGGTGCATTTGAGTAGTACAATCAACAATATGAAAAATTTGAATATTTAGGAGGCATACTCATGAAGTTGACGAGTGAGGAGCTTGAGATTTTAAAGATTATGGAAGAGAACCATCGGATGCCGGTGGAGACGATTGCGTTGATGGCAACGGCCAGTGAGGAAGCTGTCCAGAACACAATAAAGAAATTGGAAGACGAAAAGATTATCATGAGTTACCCAACGCTAATTGATTGGAGCAAGGTCGAGGGCCAGGAAGGAGTCATCGCGATGATTGACGTCAAGGTTACGCCAAAGCGTGGTGTCGGCTTTAATGAGGTCGCAGAGCGAATCGCCCGCTTTCCGGAGGTATCCTCCCTCTATCTAATGTCCGGTGCCTACGATCTTTCCATCACGGTTGAAGGAAAAACAATGCACCAGATTGCTAATTTTGTTTCGGAAAAATTGTCGCCGATTGAAAATGTCGTGTCGACGACCACCCATTTCATGTTAAAAAAATACAAACATGATGGTGTGATTTTTGACGAAGGCGACGAAAAAGACCGGAGAATGGTGGTTTCACCATGAAACACGAGTATGCCAGCTACCTTTCAAATACTGCCAAAGACCTGAAGCCGTCAGGGATCCGGAAGTTCTTTGACCTTGCCGCCAGCATGGAGGGTGTCATTTCCCTTGGAGTTGGCGAACCCGATTTTGTCACACCTTGGGGAACCCGCGAAGCAGCAATTTTGTCATTAGAGCAAGGATATACATCGTATACAGCCAATGCCGGACTCCTCGAACTGAGGCAGGAGATCACCAACTACCTTTATACCCGATTTGGCGTTCAGTACGATCCAAAAAACCAAATCATCGTGACCATTGGGGCCAGCCAGGCCATCGACCTTGCCTTTCGAGCGATTTTAAACCAAGGCGATGAGGTTCTAATTGTCGAACCGGCTTTCGTGTCATATGGACCATTAGTAGCCATCGCCGGTGGCACACCGGTTCCCGTATCTACCACAGCTGCAAACGGCTTTAAGGTCACAGCGGAACAAATCGAAGCTGCGATTACTCACCGGACAAAAGCGATTCTCCTATGTTCACCGAACAACCCAACCGGCACCACCTTGAACAAAGTGGAACTTGAGGAAATCGCGAGAATCGTAGAGAAACACGACCTAATCGTCGTATCGGATGAAATTTATGCTGAGCTGCTCTACCAGGATGAGCCGTACACAAGCTTTGCTGCCGTCGACGGCATGTACAAACGGACTGTTTTAATCAACGGGTTTTCCAAAGGCTTTGCGATGACTGGGTGGAGGCTTGGGTTCCTTGCTGCTCCGAAGGAATTCGTCGAGGTCATGCTGAAAATTTACCAATATACGACGATGTGCGCGCCGCACATGATGCAGCATGGGGCGATCGAGGCGCTTCGCAACGGCTACCATGAAGTTGAGTCCATGCGGACCAGCTATCGCCGCCGCCGCAATTACGTCGTCCAGACGCTGAACCAAATTGGCTTGGACTGCCACACACCGGGCGGGGCCTTCTATGTGTTCCCGTCCATCAAATCGACCGGGCTCACATCCGAGCAATTTGCTGAGGAGCTGCTGATGCAGGAAAAAGTCGCCGTCGTACCCGGCAGTGTCTTTGGTGAAAGCGGCGAAGGCTACATTCGCTGCTCCTACGCCACCTCAATGGGGCAGCTGCAGGAGGCGCTCAAGCGGATGCAGCGGTTTGTTGAAACGAGGAACTTCGCGGTACGTGCAGATTCTATTAAGTAAGCATAAAAAAGGAACCTAGGGCCCGTATCCAGTCGGGTTAACTCTGAGATTCCTTTCTTCATACAAAAAGCTCTCCCCAAGTATGGAGAGCTTTTTGTATGAAGAATCTTTACCTATCTGCATCAAAAAGAAATGAAAAAATCTCTGATTTCTCCCCTACCCTTTTCGGTGGCTAAGTTCAACAATAAAACCCGGCTTTTTTAAAAATATATCTTCTTCTTTTAATATATATAGCGGCTCTTGCTCCATATCAAAGTAGTCAAGAAAGGAGTGGAAACGTGGTTCAACTTATTACACTCATCAGCAAAGTGGGATCCCAATCGCAATATTCTTTTATTTCCCTTATCAAATCGCGGTCCAATTGATTCAGAATCTTCAAGTGTTAATGAAAGGATAAAGTAAGTTGTCGTAAATTGTTTAAATATTTACTAAGAATGGTTCAATCCCATTCTCAAAACAATTCCGTAATAGTATAATAACTTTAGTCTTTTTAAATATTTTCACGTTAAATTTGTTAAAAACATAAGAGCTATGATTATTAAAGGGGAATGGAAGATGGCAAAAGGGTTATGGTTGACACCTGAAGAGGTAATTCAGCGTAAAAAAAGGAAAAAGATTGTAATCAATGGGGCTATTCTATTTGGGACCGTCCTGCTGAGCGCCATTGTGACTATCTTGGCAAACAGTCTCTAATCAATGGTAAACAAAAACCCCTAATCCTCTGATTTAGGGGTTTTTGTTTACCAAATAAATTCGCGTTGCAGAAACCTGATAATATAAATTCCCTGGCTCATCCGCTTCTAGAAGGAAGACCAGAGACCCATCGACTTATTCCTTATCTAATAATTTTTATGTTTCCCTTGTAGATTCTTTTTCGAATAATATTGGCAATCAATAGTTTAAAAAACTTTCTTGTCGGCGGGAACAACATCAAGAAGCCAGTGATATCGGTAATAAATCCTGGAGTAAGCAGCAGTATGCCCCCAACCAAAATACAGATTCCGTCCAGTAAAGCATGTCCCGGAACTTGCCCGATTCTCATCTGCTCCTGAACCCTGCGAATCGTTTGCAATCCTTCCCTTTTCGCCAGATACGTTCCAAGCACCCCTGTTAAAATGATCATCAACAAAGTCGGCCAAAAACCAATGGTAGTTCCCGACCACAAGAGGATCCCAATTTCAGCGGCAGGGACGACAATAATTAAAAGTAATAATAGGCGCATGAAGACGTTCTCCTTCTGATCGGATTAGTTAGCTCTATTTTAATTATAAAGTTCAAATGAACAAAGAAGCAAGGCACAGTACTGAATAACAGCCGGTGCCGATTCATATAGTTAGGAATGGAGGACTGATTTAGGTAAGGGGGGAGTTTATGTTCCACTTTTTTTCGAAGAGAAAACGGAAAGAGGAAAAAGTAAATTCCCTGCTTATCACAAAATTGGACCGGATTATCGAGCTTTTGGAAAAACAGCAAAACGCTGAAACCAGCGGCAAGAACATCCACCTTGAGCATGTGCAAATCGACCATCTGGAAAATATTATTTTCAGGCTGGACAATATTGAAATCGATGAACTCAGCGGCAAGCTGCTGATTGGCACGAACATTAGCGGCTCCGAGGATTTTGCCGCTTCGATTATTCAGAAAGTTGACAAGCAAGGATTGAAACAGGAGGCGATGAAAGAAGAAACAGACGTTTCCGAAGAAAACCAAGAGGAGCCCCTTGCTGATCACTCTAAAATGATGAAAACCCCAAAAGGCTACAGGTTCAGGAGCCGCCTTTGACCTCACCAGTTTGTGAATCATCCTCCCATGGTGTCATTCGCCCAGAAACTGAATATGATACTCAAAAAAGGATTGAATACCGATGAAACTGACTTTAGGCAATATCAAGATTACAAAAATTGGAAATTCTTCAGGTGTTTTTTATGGAAACAATAACACCCATAAACAGTTCCGCAGCGAATCAATACTGAACGAGGTTGTTGGCAGCTTGTCCGGAGATGAAAACACCATCACCCATAGCAGCTGGGTCAAAACCAAAGGCAGGAAGGATGAATAGCTCGTGACTTCCCCGATTTTATCCCCCACTTTTCATATTGGCACCATCAAAATAGGCAGTATTGCGGAAGCATCATGTTTCAGCATCGGCAATAACTTTATCGAGGATTTTAAAAGCAGCAAGAAACATAATCAGGGCCTCGGCAACATCCACGGCAGCCACAATAACTTCGCCCATTCCCGCGCAGCCCTGACCAATGCCGAAGCTGAAGATGGAGCGGAGAAGTAGAAAGCCCTTTAGATGAAGGGTTTTTTTCTTTTGTTGAAAAATAACTTTTTTAAAATTGTATTTCGCTGAATCCTTGTTACATTTCGCGAAAATAGGTACCTATTTCGCCGATTCTCTTTCATATTTCGCTCATTCTTCATCGTATTTCGCCAACTCTGGTAACTATTTCGCAAAACCCTTTTAATCTATTACATTTATTTGAAAAATGCCCTCCAATAAACAGCGTAAGGAAGCAGAGACCTCTGCTTCCTATCTTTTAATTAGTAAGATCTAATAATTTTCACTGTGTATGAAAAATAAACGGATATTTTCCGGCTAAATTGGGAAATACCCATATTTCCTTTAAAATAAGGGAAGTTTTTCCGTTTATATGATCAAAATCTTTGAATTTTTCCCTATTTAGAGCAGTTAGTCGGAATTTCTCCGCTTAAATCCGCTTCTTAAGCTTCCCCTATATACATTAGCAGGAAATTCTCCGCCTATTTCTCACACTTACAGAGATCGCTATGGAGAAAGTAATTTTCCAGTATAAATTGAGATTTTGCGATTGGCAACGGACACCTCTACCTATTTTTTTTGGTTTGGGAAAACTTTTTCCAGCTAGATGTGGTATATATTAGTGAATAGCAAGGAGGGAGTTTCAATTGGACCAAAAGCGCATGCGCAAGTTGAAAAACGGAGATAAAAAGGAGTTTAAGGCTCTTTATGATGAATACGTCCATAAAGCGCTTGGAACAGCCGTGAACATAATGAAAAACAAGGAAATCGCCAAGGAGGCCGTGCAGGAAACGTTTATCAGGGTCTTCAAATATATCAGCCAGTTTGATGAGTCAAAGCAGTTTGACCCTTGGTTTTTTCAAATTCTCATCAATGAGTGTAATCGGATCTTAGCCAAAGAGGCAAAAGTTACCCGCCTCCACCGCTCCATCGGGGAAGATGAAGAATTCGCCGCAGCGGAAAAGGTTTATTACCGGGAATTAAACGAAGCGATTGCCAATCTTCACGAGATGTATCGGGTGCCGATCATCTTAAAGTATTTACAGGGGTTTACAGAAAAGGAAATCGCCGAGGTACTGAACATGAATCAAAATACGATTAAGACAAGGCTGAAAAAAGGAAAAGAACTATTGCGGAATACATTAGACGAGAATGTTAGGGGGAATCTCCATGGCTAAATCATTCGATGAGCAAATCAACCAGGCATTGAAAAATGAAGTGATTTTTTCTAAGGAAGAAATAAACGAAATGTGGGATAACATAGAAGCAGAAGTGTTTGGAGCACAATCCGAGGACACAACAGCAGGACGAAAACCAGCCAAGCAAAAGCAAAAGCGAAGTAAAAAACAGGGCTTTATCTTTGCAGCGGTTGCCGCAGCCATGTTAATCGCCTTTGGCACGCAAACCTCCACCGGCAGCGCGATGATTGACAAGGTAAAGGAAATGTTTGCACCGGAAAAGGACGTCATCACCAAAATTGAAGGGTCCGATGAGGAAACAAAGTTAAATTTGCACGAGGGTAAGAAAGCCAAGTATGTCTTATATGTAGATGAGTCGCGCTATCAGTTCGTAACCTCCGAAACTTCCGATAAAGTGATCTTAAAAGAGGCGCTGCCTGAACAATATCCGGATGTAGAAATGGAGATTGTGCAGCTGGAGGATAAGGAGCCAAGTGCAGCGGTTGAAGACGCAAAGGCATCGCTGGGTGAAAAGTACGGAGAAATCCTGCGTACCGAAGAAGTAACCTATCCGCTTGCTGCGACATTGATTACCGCAAAAGGCAAAGGGACGGAGTGGAATACGCCGCTTGTTAAGGTTTACGTTCTTAGCAATGGCGACAAAGGAAGCTTCGTGATTACCCAAACCCTGTTCCTCGAAGCAGAAGAAGGCCACGGTGCCCGATTTGACGAAATGCTGAAGGAGTTTCATATTGTTGAGTAAATGAGAAGTCAGGGGACGGTTCTTTGGTAGAAGCAGGAAATTTGACTATGGATGTCGAATTACTTGTACAAAAACTTTAAAACTTCCTGCTTACTCAGGCAATCAAAAATTTTGCGATAATTCCTTAGAAGTAATTCCTTTAGATTAAAATTCCGTTTACTTATAAAGTGCTTCGAAACTTGAGCAAAACTTCCGATTGCCTAAATTAGAACCGTCCCCTGCTTCACAATGTTATAATAGAAGTAAGTTTTTTTAAAAGGAGCAACACATGGAGATAAAAGCTGTTTTCTTTGATTTGGATGATACACTGCACAATCATCAAGCCCCGTTTGCCCATGCCTTGGTTGATAGTTTCATGGAGTGGAAAACCATGCCTGATGTTAATACAGCCTATAAGAGATTTCGGTCGTTTAGTGATTATTTTTGGAAGGATTATACGCAAGGGACAATTTCCTTAGAGCAGCTTCGGATCAATCGGATCATGTCTGCAATGGAAAGCCTGGACAGAAAGATATCCGAGGACGAAGCGAGGCAATTCCAGCAAAACTATGAAAACCGGTTAAACAATCTTACCCTATTCACGGAGGCTTCTGTTGTTTTAGATGCGTTAAAAAAGCTGGGCATCGAGGTGGGGCTTATTACAAACGGCCCTGTTGCCCATCAGCAAAATAAAATCAGGCAGCTGCAACTTCATGAATTTATAGATGAAGAATTAATGTTTATTTCGGATGGGGTCGGTTTTGCCAAGCCAAACCCGCAAATTTTCCACATCGTTGCTGCCAAAATTCAGCTTCCTGCGGAGAAGCTCCTCTATGTTGGAGATACTTGGGAGAATGATGTCGCAGGGGCAATGACAGCTGGCTGGAACGCCGTTTGGTTTAACCATCGGAACCGTGAGCCGCTGACCGACCATGAGCCGTTGGGGGAAATCAAGATTTTATCAGAGTTAATGGAAGTATTGAAAAAAGCGTAAGGATCCAAGCTGGTCCTTACGCTTTTACATTAAATAGAGACGTGTCTTCCAAAGAAAAGAGATGCAAACAGTCCCCAGCTTCCCTACACTAGTTCTTTCGCAGCTGCTGCGATATGTTGTGAGGTTAATCCGTAGAACTCTTTCAAATAATCAACTTTTCCGACTTGGCCGAATTGTTCACGGACGCCGATGCGGCGCATTTTCGTTGGGCACTGTTCGCTTAAAACTTCGGCGACGGCACTGCCGAGTCCTCCGATGACGTTGTGGTTTTCGGCAGTTACTACAGCGCCTGTTTTAGAAGCGTATTTCACAATCAAGTCCTTATCAATTGGTTTAATAGAGAACATGTCAATGACCGTCGCTTCGATGCCTTGTTCAAATAGCAAGTCGGCTGCCTGCAATGCTTCTGCCACCATAATCCCGCTGGCAATGATGGTCACTTCGCCGCCTTCTCGAAGCACCTTACCTTTGCCAGCTTCAAATGTTTCGCCTTCAACATAAAGCTTAACGGCATTTTTGCGGATCGTGCGAATGTAATGGATGCCGTGCTCTTTTTCAACCTTGCGAAGCAAGTAGCCAAGCATGGTCGAATCACTGACTTCATAAACATGTGCACCTGGTATGAGGCGCACGAGACCCATGTCTTCAAATGTCATATGGGTGCCGCCGTTATGCTCTGCTGTCACCCCGGCATCGGAGCCGAGAATTTTGATATTGAGCTTCGCGTAAGCACCGGAAACAAACAGCTGATCAAACGCACGGCGGGTAGCAAACTGGCCGAATGTGTGCAGATAAGGAATTTTTCCAGTCAGCGACAGACCGGCCGCAACACCTGTCATGTTTGCTTCCATAATCCCACAGTTAATTAACTGTTTGGGAATCTGCTTCATGATTTTATTAGTAGAAATCGAGCTCATTAAATCTGCTTCAAGCGCAATCACGTTTGGATTATTTTGAGCGAGTTCCAAAATCGTGTTGGCATACATCTGGCGCATTTCAATCGTTTCTAACTCATACGGTTTGGATGGAGTTTGAATCATTATGACACAACCTTTCCAAGTTTGGTTTCCAGTTCATCAATCGCTGCAAAAATCGCTGCCTCATCAGCCTCGTTTGGGCGAACGTGATGGTTATCCGCCTTTTGCTCCAGATACGGTACACCCTGTCCCTTCACGGTATCAAGGATAATCGCAACCGGCTTGTCGAATTGAGCCTTACCCTTTTCAATAGCTTGATAGATTTCTTCCAACGAACCTCCGTCCACCTTCACGGTATGGAAGCCGAACGCGTCAAATTTTGCCACGAAATCAATCGGGTCAATGATGTCCTTTGTCAGGCCGTCCAGCTGCTTCTTATTATCATCCACAAACACAACAAGATGATTTAACTTGTGATGCGCGGCAAATTGGAACGCCTCCCAGCATTGTCCTTCGTTCAACTCTCCGTCCCCGACGATGCAGTACGTATAATTCTCCTTGCCGGACAGCTTATGTGACAGCGCCACACCAACAGCCGCAGAAATCCCCTGCCCCAGCGAACCGGTCGTCATGTCAACTCCAGGTGTCAGGTTGCGGTCCGGGTGCGATGGAAGCGTCGTACCGTTTTGATTAAGCGTGTAGAGCTTTTCCACAGGGAAGAACCCTTTAAGCGCCAAGGCCGCATATAGCCCGGGGCCGCCATGCCCTTTTGATAAAATGAAGAAATCTCTGTCTTCCCAAGTCGGATTCTTTGGATCCACCTTCATCACTTCACCATATAATACTGCTAACGCTTCTATGATGGATAAGCTGCCGCCGTAATGGCCGAATCCCAGATGGTGCAGCTCCTTTAATGTCATCAGACGAATTTCATCGCGATATCTTTCTACTTTTTGAAGATCGATGCCCATTATTTTTCCTCCTTTTTTTCAAAAAAAGAAAAGCAGTTCGGGGTGAGGCAGCAGCTTATCGTCCGCCGCAGCACCCTTAGTGCTTTCTCCTTTTTTTATCAATTATGCTCCAATTTGTGTGCTGCTTGATTTGTCTTTTTTGAAAAAGCCGTAAAGTACAGCAACTACAACCAAACCAACAACGGTAACGGTAACACCGGTAGAGCCTAATGAGTTTGCAATATTTCCAAGAACGATACCAGATGCCGCAAAGTCTGCATCAGAGAACGTGGTGCTGGCAAAACCAAGATCACCAAGGACCGGCATTAAGAACACTGGCAAGAACGTAATCAATAAACCGTTTGCAAAAGAACCAATTGTAGCTCCACGGATTCCGCCAGTTGCGTTACCAAATACTCCGGCTGTAGCACCTGTAAAGAAGTGAGGAACAACGCCCGGTAAGATAATGACGGCACCAGTTAAGCCAAGGATAACCATCCCAACAATTCCGCCAAGGAAGCTGCAGAAGAATCCGATTAAAACTGCGTTTGGCGCATATGGGAATACGATTGGGCAGTCAAGCGCAGGCTTGGAATTTGGCACAAGCTTCGTTGAAATCCCTTTGAACGCTGGAACAATTTCTGCCAGAACAAGACGTACACCCGCAAGGATAACGAACACACCAGCAGCAAACTTTACACCCATAATGATACAGAATACAAGGTAATGGGTGCCGCCGCTTAGTTCTTTTTCAATATATCCAGGACCTGCAAACACACCGATAATCATATAAAGGATAACCATGGTTAACGCGATGGTAACAGAGCTGTCACGCAAAAAGCCTAAGCCTTTAGGGAAATTGATTTGCTCAGTTGATTTGGAGCCTTTTCCGACAACCTTACCAACAAGACCAGAAAGAACATAACCTAAGCTTGAAAAATGACCAAACCCTACTGAATCGTTGCCAGTAATTTTTTTCATAAACGGCTGACAGATGGCTGGGAATACCGCCATGATTAAACCAAGAGCAAGGGAACCGACAATTACGAGCGGAACGCCCTTCAGGCCGGAAACCGCCAAGATTACCGCAAGCATACAAGCCATGTAAAGCGTATGGTGACCTGTTAAGAAAATGTACTTTAACCGAGTAAAGCGGGCAATTAAGATATTGGCCACCATTCCAAAGAACATGATATAGGCTGTGGTGCTGCCGAATTTGGTCAGTGCCATGGCCACGATGGCCTCGTTGTTTGGCACGACACCCTTCACATGGAAGGCCTCTTGGAACATTTTGCCGAATGGATCAAGTGATGAAACGATGATATCCGCCCCAGCAGAAATGACAAGGAAACCCAAGAACGTTTTGACAGTCCCTTTAATAATGTCGCTGGCGCCCTTTTTCTGAATAATAAGACCAATAAGTGCTATGGAAGCAACTAGAACAGCTGGCTGGCTTAATATGTCCATGACCAGTTTAAGAATTCTTTCCCCCATGAAAATAGCCTCCTTCAATTAGTAGAAACTGATATCTATCTTTAACACAAGCCTAGAGAAGTCCTTTTTGCCCAAGCACCTCCTTAAGCTTTTCACGAATACCATCCATATCGATAATGCTGTCAATCACGATTACCTCGCCAAGATGTCCCATCCCTTCGGCAATATCCTTTGCGGCAATGAACAAATCGGCCATATCTGGTGTGCAAGAGCTAAGGTCGGAGTGTTCCACCTCGATACCGCTGACACCAAGCTCCGATAGAATTTGCTGCACATTCATTTCCAACATAAAGCTGCTTCCTAACCCTGATCCACAAACTGCCATAATCTTCATAATCCATTTCCTCCCTAATTAATTGATTTCTGAGTATTGTTTAAATAATTTCTCAATCTCTTGTGTAGATTCCAACTCTTTTAACAAATCAATATTGTTCTTATCGCTAAGCAGTTTGGTTAACTGCGAGAGCGCCTTGAGGTGAGTCGTGTTGTCGATAGCGGCAATACAGAACAACAAGCGGACCGGATATTTTTCATCCTGTAAAAAGTTCACCGGCTGATTGAGCTTCAAGAAGCTCATTCCCACCTGGTTGACACCCGTTTCTGGACGTGCATGTGGAATCGCGACTTCCGGTCCGATGACAACGTAAGGACCTAACGTTTTAATATTTTCAATCATTGCCTCGATATAGGTTGACTCGATGATTCCTTTGGCAAGCAGCGGATTGGCAGCTGCTTTCACCGCCTCCTCCCAGTCTGAAATTTCATCCATGACTTGAATGGTATCTACTTGCAATAGGTCTTGTAACACTGGCTGTTTCCCCCTAAATACATCTACTTTTTTATGAAACGTTAGGCGGCCTAACGCTTGCTTTAATCCATTTTCATTAAAAATAGTCGCGTACTGGCTGATTGTCTGTAGTAACTCCTTCAGGGAAACATCATGATATTGAATCCCAAACAAGAACTGATAAACCTCATTGACCAGGCTGTTCTTTTCACCCGGTGTCATGATCGGCTTTACATAGAAACAAGGAAGTCTCGTCTCAAGCTTTACCGTTGAAAAAATTAAATCATAATCCTGGAACTCACCGGCTTGAAACTCCTGGAGTGAGACCGTTTTTTCAATCGTAATCTCAGAAAACAGCGACTCTAGCTGATGTTTGACCATAAGTGATGAACTGATCCCGCTTGGACAGACAACGATGGCCTGTTTCTTCTTCGGCACCGTCTGCTTCGGCTTCTGCAATAGCGCCCCAAAGTGAATGGTAATAAACCCGACTTCCTCCTCGGGAATAGTGATGCCTAGGAGCGTCCCAATCGGTAGCAGCAGTTCCTTTACAATCGTGTAAAGCTCTTGATGCTCACTCTTGATTTGGGCGAGCAGCGGATTGTCAATCGGAATTCGATACTTCATCCGAAAATAGGCCGGTTTCAGGTGCTGGTACAGGGTTTGCACTACTTCATTCCGTTTTTCAAACACGATACAGGCCTTTGATTCAAATTCAAACACTAGCTGTTGGCATAGCTTAAATAGCAAATCCTGATGAAGATTGGGCACTGTGCTTGCTCCTAGAGACAGCCCTAGCAGTTGTATTGTCAGGTAGCAACTCTCCGCTTCCTCTTCTTTAAGAGATAGGAGCTGTTGGAGCCGGCTAGCTACCCTCCCCATTGGATCCTTATTTAAAATAGCCATTTCGTCAGCATGAATTTGAACAACCTTTCCCTCTCGCTGCCGGTAGCAGTAAAAAATAAGAAAATAGGCAAATTGATTTAACCGCTCCTCGACAAACTGCAAGGAAAACTCTTTTTCTACCTGTTTAAGCGTGGACAGGGTGTCCTGATAGGAAATCGGTTCGGTTTCTTCCTTTAATAGATAATCGATCAGCTTGTTAAAATAAGGCACATGGATAAGCTGTGATAGGTATTGCATCACGAGTACTCGTTTATCAAACTCGGTTCCCTTCAAATGGTAGCCCTTCTGCCTGGTGTAACGAATCTCCACCAAAAATGGGCTGTTGCTTTCATTTGCCTTTTTCACATCAGAAATGACCGTGTTCTTGCTGACCTGCAACAGCTGCGTCAGATGGACGGATGAGATTGGCTCATTCCGGATAAATAAATAGAGGTAGGTAACCGCCAATCGCTCTTCTTCTGATAGAATGAAATCTCGCTGAAGCTCTTGCTGTTCTACTGGCTGTGTCCGGAAATAGTTTACTATTTCTTCCGGCACCTCGATCAGATGGCTTCCCTTGTATGCAATGGCGGGCAGCTGCTTCTCCTTCAACCATTGGTTGACTTTTTCCATGTCATAGGATATTTGCCGCTTGGATAATTGGGTGGCCTCTATTACTTGATTCATGGTAGTATTCTTCACTTTTAAAAAATGATTTAGTAAAAGTGCCGGGCGCTTTTCAATCATCATTGGCTTAACCTCCTGTATTCATCATATAATGAAACGCTTTCACGTGGATAAGTGATTGGGAACAATTGCTGTGAGAGGTGGTCTGACAAAATTGCGCCCAACTTAAGATGGGACAAGTTTTGGAAGTCTGATAAGAGTGGCCAATCCTCTGTACGCATCAAAACAATAATACGGAGTATATCAAAAAAACACCGCAGATTGGCGGTGTTTTTTGTTGATACACATTTGCGAACTCCTGTTTCACTCAAACCCATTCGGATTGTTCTTCTGCCACTTCCAGGAGTCGCGGCACATGTCTTCAATCCCTCGTTCCGCTGTCCAGCCCAGTTCATTTTTCGCCTTGGCCGGGTCGGCGTAGCAGACAGCGATATCCCCTGGTCTTCTGTCGACGATCTTATACGGGATTTCTACACCTGCCGATTTTTCAAACGCTGCCACAATCTCGAGAACACTATAACCCGTACCTGTTCCAAGATTATAGGCTTCGACACCGGTTGACGACGTTACTTTTTCCAATGCCTTTAAATGCCCATTTGCGAGATCGACCACATGGATATAATCCCTTACCCCAGTGCCATCGACCGTCGGGTAATCATTCCCGAACACCTGCAGCTGCTCGCGCTTTCCAACCGCAACCTGGGTAATAAACGGCATTAAATTGTTAGGAATGCCATTCGGGTCCTCGCCAATTCTGCCGCTCTCATGTGCCCCAATTGGGTTGAAATACCGCAGTAAAGCAATGCTCCAGGTATTATCAGCGATATATAAATCCCGTAAAATCTCTTCAATCATCAACTTTGTCCGACCATACGGATTTGTTGCGCTAAGCGGGAAGTCCTCGGATATAGGCACTACCTCAGGCATGCCGTAAACCGTCGCGGATGAACTGAACACTAGATTCTTTACCCCGTACTTAGCCATAACTTCACAAAGAATCAGCGTTCCGGTAATATTATTATGATAATAATGAAGCGGAATCGACACAGATTCCCCGACGGCCTTCAAGCCGGCGAAATGGATGACAGCTTCAATAGTGTTGGCCTCAAATACTTCTTCTACACCTTTTCGATCAAGCAAATCTACTTGGTAAAACTTAAAATCTTTCCCCGAAATCTCCTTCACTCTATTCAAGGATTCAGGTTTACTATTTGTCAGGTTATCCAAAACGATGATTTCATAGCCAGCCTTCAGCAGTTCCACACATGTATGGCTGCCAATATAACCGGCCCCGCCCGTTACCAAAATTGCCATTCGTCAATCGCTCCTTTTTCTGTATCTATTTTTGTCCATAAAATAATCTAATTTAATCTTATTTATAATATCATATTTATAATATCATACTCTCCTCCTAGCCCTTATAGCGAATTCTGCATAATTGTCGAAATATTTATTTACTTTCTTTCATCTTTCTCCCTTTTTTTCATATTCTTTTTGCTATTTTATAGGGAAGGATGGACCGGCTGGGGTTCTATTTGAAAATGGTTCGTTCTAACCATAGCGGCTGAGAGTGTTTTCAAGATAAAGTAAAGTTCATACTTCCAGGGGAAACAAAGTAATCTACATCTATTTAATAGGAGCGGATTATATGGACGAACAAGGGAATTTTTTAGTAGGGTTTTTATGGGGTACGTCATTAAGTGTTCCATTATGGGTAGCATTTTTCGGCTGGATTAAATTAATGATTCAATTTTTACGATAAAAAAAGCGTAAAGACCACTCTGGCTCTTTACGCTTCTTTATATAAATTTAAGTATGGGACACGATTAGTTCACAGTCCCCTTCGATCTCAAACTCACCTAAACCTACAGGGATGATGAAATGGGTACCTTTTTTTAATTCATATTTCTCATTTCCATGGTTGAACCAGCCGCTGCCTTTGATGACACTGAGAAGCAGATAACGATCATCAAACGAGAAGGAGGCTGAACCCTTTACTTCCCATTTATAAACGGTAAAAAACTCCGATTCCACAAAGGTAGTAATGGCGGCCTGGTCCTGTTTCTCTACCCGAGGGGCGCTGACGGTGTTCTGATGCGGTATCGTGGTAACTTCAATGGATTTCTCCAAATGCAACTCACGTAAATTCCCTTCCGCATCCCGGCGGTCATAATCGTATACACGATAGGTGGTATCCGAGCTTTGCTGGGTTTCTAGCACAAGTGTACCTTCGCACAACGCGTGAATCGTGCCGCTAGGAACATAGAAAAAGTCCCCTGGCTTGATTTTTACCCGGCGCAGCAGCTCGTTCCAGTTCCCCTTCTTTATTTGTGCCGCCAACTCTTCCCGCGACTGTGCATTATGGCCGAAAATCATATCGGCGTCATCTTTACAATCAATAATATACCAGCACTCCGTCTTACCCAATTCACCATTTTCATGGGCATTGGCGTAAGCGTCATCAGGGTGAACCTGGACCGACAAATCCATATTCGCGTCCAATATCTTCGTCAATAACGGAAAAACTGGTTCCTTTGGGTGGCCAAATAGTTCTGGATGTTCCACCCAAAGCTGGTCTAGTGTTGTTCCCGCATAAGGTCCGTTTTCAACAACAGAAGGTCCGTTCTGATGAGCGGAGATTGCCCAGCACTCCCCAGTATGGTCGTTAGGTATCTCATATCCGAACTCTTTTTCCAGTGCTGTTCCGCCCCAAATACGCTCTTTGAAGACAGGTTGTAAAAATAGTGGTTGCAAAAAATAACCTCCTTAAGTTTCGGTAAATCTCGGTGATGACTGACATTATTTTTTCCAAGAAAGAAACAGAGAAACGTCCCCATCTTCAGTCTGTCATAAACTTGTAGCGCAGGATCGTTGCAAGACCTGCTCCATGCTTAAATTCTCCGTTTACCACCAAATCCTTTAAGGCTTGCATGGAAATGGTATGCAGTTCGATTTGTTCGCCGGTTTCCAGCTTTTGCTCTGTTGGGGTTAAGCCGGCTGCCGCAAATAAATGAATTTCCTCCGTGGTGGAGCCAGGTGATGGAAAAAAGCTTCCCAGTTCAAGCCAATGCTCCGCAACATAGCCCGTCTCTTCCTCCAGCTCTTTTTTGGCTGCATCGAGTGGTGTATGACCAGGCTCTATCATCCCGGCAGGCAGCTCCCATTGCCAATCCTTCAAAGCATGCCGGTACTGCTTCAGGCAGATGACCTCCCCGTCGCTCGTGATGGGGAGAATACAAACCCCCTGTGAAAAATCAATAAAGGAAAAGGTTTTCTCTTCTTCATTGGGAAGAACCACTTTATCTATTGTGATCTGGAATCGATCGACCTGCTGCTTAAACGTATGTGCAATTTTCCAAGTCATTAGGTTCACCTCATTTATGAAGCAGGGGGCGGTCCCCTGCTTCCCCGTTCTTTACTTTTCTTGTAACGCCTGCTGAGCCAGCATCAACGCTCCGGTGATCCCGGCATCATCGCCTAACCCTGGCATAACGATATATTGGGATAATTCCGGTAATGACACATAGCCGTTAATCAGTTCTGGCAAATATTTATTAATAGACGCGAAGACTTCCTCCTGATGGCTTACTCCACCACCTAGGATAATCTTTTTCGGCGAGAGAATCAAAATATATTGCATAATCGCCTGGGCCAGGTAATAGCCTTCCAGGTCCCAGACCTCTGTACGCTCGACCAAGTCGAACCCCTTTGCTCCCCAGCGCTCTTCAATTGCCGGTCCTGAAGCCAGCCCCTCCAAGCAATCTTTATGATACGGACATTTCCCCTGATAAGTATCATGTGGATGGCGACGTACCAAGATATGGCCCATTTCAGGATGCGACAGCCCCTGAAGCAGCTTGCCCTGAACGATTGCCCCGGCACCAATCCCAGTTCCGACCGTTATGTACAAACAGCTGTCCAGCCCTTTTGCCGCACCAAAACTAGCCTCCCCTAGCGCCGCTGCATTGACGTCCGTATTAAACCCGACAGGCACATCAAAGGCATCCTTTAAGGCTTGGACAAACGGATAATCCTTCCAACCCGGTTTAGGAGTTGAGGTAATATAGCCGTATGTTGGACTATCATGATTGACATCAATCGGCCCGAACGAGCCAATTCCGATGGCATCAACTTGATATTTTTCGAAAAACTCCACGACCTTCCCGATCGTTTCCTCCGGAACTGTAGTGGGAATTTGAACCCGCTCTACAATCTTTCCGTTTTCATCCCCGACAGCACACACAAACTTCGTACCGCCAGCTTCAATTGCTGCTAACATGAAACACACCTCCAAGAAAGTATCAAAATTCCTTTTGAAAATATCATAACAGGTTTTTCACCAAAAAGATGGACTAATTTCCGTTACGATACTCCATTTTCAGTAAAACACTAGCGATAAAAGCACCTGGCCACGAAAACCAGTGACGTGATGCTACTTCACCATTCGTCTCATTCACAGCCTCCGAGAATAGACCATCCCATTGCACAGCCCTCTCCAGCTTGCTAATCACATTATTTTCCCGGTCTTTATCACCTGTCAACAGAGCAAAGAGCAATTCCTGTCCATCGCCAAGCGGCCATTTATGCGGCGTATGAACGGAACCAAGTCCTGCAAACGGGCCTGGATAATATCCCCCTATATTCTCTTCGGAAAAAGCAAACTTCATTGTTTCCATCCAAGCTTGGTCGGTTAAATCGCAGAAACCCCACATCGGAGCATAAACAGTCGGTAAATCATTAGCATCATGATAAAGCTGGAAACCGCCATTTAGGTCGGTTAAGTACGCAAACAATTGATTGCCATGATGGGTAAACGTAAAATTAGCAAGGCAATCATTTTTCACCTTTTCGGCCAATTCCCCAAAATCAGCCTTACTTAACTGCAGTTCCCTGTTTAAGTTAGCTAATTCCTTAAACATGTGCCAAACGAGAACCTGACTAGAAAAATGATATGGATATTCCACCTCATCATCCGCCGGCGTCTCGCCTGTTTTATACAACCAGTGCTGGTCTGCCTTATGATGAGACAGCATTCCTAAAATTTCTTCTACAAATGGAAAAAGCCGCGTTACAGTTTCCGCATCACGGAATTCCTGATAATAATGACACAACTCAAGAACCGGATAGCACTGCTGGTCAAGTTGAAAAATCGGGTCTTTACTGTACCCATTTGTTAAATAAGCTCTCCCCCAATACCCATCTGGCCTCTCTGCATCCTCAAACATCCAAATCAAATGCCCTTTTATAATCCGTTGAACCTCTTTGCGCCAGGAGCTCTCTTTTTTATGAGGCAGAGAATCAAACAGCAATTGCATCATATAGTAGGCATCACGGTTCCATGCAAGCGGCAATAATTGGTGGTCTGTAATAATGCAGATCGACTGGCCGTGAACCGGGACCGCACAGCAGGAAACAATATAATCAATATTGCGGCCAATCACAAACTCTTTCCAATCAATCGAGGATAGAGGGCCCTTTTCCGTAAAATCAAGTTCATTAACTGGTAAACAACCTCCGCTTGCCAATGGTGTTTCTGTTTGTTCACCTACTGCATAGATAACAGTCAGCACCTTCCTCTGATTGGGCTGTATCGCCACTTGAATCACTTGGTTCAGAGTAAATGGCTTATATACTGTGAATTGTTCCTCCCCCAGCAGAATCGGTTCGGTATCTTCAAAAATAGTAATTTCAGCATGGGCACCTAGGCTGTGATTTCCGATAGCAATTACATTGCCCGAAACAACAACATCAAGGACAGCCGGTGGTATTGGAATCGGGCCACCCTCCGTCAACTGCCCATAACTCGAGCGATTTAAACTAATTTGGCCGCCCAGCTCGATCGGAATCCTGATTTCTTTTTCCTGATGATTCACCAGTTCCATTTGCTGCACTACATAATCCACTTTTTTTATAAAAAAAGCGGAACTTACCTCCATACCGGTTTCATGATAATGAAAATAAGGGTGTTTATTATTCATTAAATAAATATTGGGTTTAGTAAAGCCTTGCGGCACCACGCCAAATCCGATTGAACTCTCTGCCAGCTCCTTCCGATACCTTCTAACGAAAGCAGGATCATACCATTTATCATTCGGAAATTGTTCCATTGATGTTAAGGTGATAAAGCCGTGTTTTCGATGTGGGCGGTTTATGGCACAAATCCTTCCGTCCGCTTTGACACTAGCAGATAAAGAACCGTTCCCAAAGTCCAGCGGCTTCTGATTGGGGCCATCCAATAATGGAATCAAGCTATGAGCTTTTGAATCTAGTTGCTTTTCTTGTAACATATCTCGACATACCTCCAATTATCTTTTCCTTTAATGAAAAAAAGCCAACCCCTTTGGAAAAGAATTGACTTTTTGGTAAAGCAATTTTTTAAAAAACAACCTGCTAAAACAAGTATGGAAACAAGCCAGGCATTATGCGCCTGGCTCAAGACATTCCACTCTAAACAGCTTTTGCCTTATCAGCAGTTTCAAAGCCGCCTTCTTCTTTTACTTTTTGCTTATCTGCAATTCTGAAGAAAGGATAGTAGATTAATAAAGCGATGGTAAAGTTTACTAACTGCATAACCGCTCCAGAAATTTTACCGCCGGTCGCAAGGTAGCCGCCAATAATTGGAGGCATTGTCCAAGGAACAGCAATTCCGACCGGTTTTGCAACTAACCCTGACGACATACAGAGGTACGTAACTAATACATTAATAAGCGGCACTAAGATAAACGGAATCGCCATCAATGGGTTCATGACCATTGGAAATCCGAAAATAATCGGTTCATTGATATTAAACAGTGCAGGTGCTACAGCTAATTTTCCGAGCGACTTCAATTGTTTACTTCTTGCCCGTATCAGCATAATGGTCACAAGTGCTAACGTTGCACCGCTTCCGCCCATATCGATCCAAATCGGAATAAATTGGTCTGTTACAATATTTGGTACAGGTTGGCCTGCTTGAAAAGCGACACGGTTTTGGTCCATGGCAGCTAAGAAAACGGGACTTAACACACTGCCGACAATGATGCTTCCATGCAGCCCTGTCGACCAAAATAGCTGAATGAGGAAAATAGCAAAAAGGATTCCAAACAAACTTCCCCCTAACAAACTAAGGGGCTTGCCTAATAGAATTCCCACGACATTGTGTAAGCTCTCAAAGCTGGTATTTTCAATAAGCAAACGAAGAATCCAAACAATAGCAATTACAATAAAGCCAGGTACTAAGGCAACGAATGATTTACCAACAGAAGGCGGTACACCATCCGGCATTTTAATAACTAAATTCTTTTGAACAATCTTACGATAGATTTCAGTAGAAAGCATGGCAATCAACATGGCCACAAATAATCCCGCACTACCGGTAAGGGCAGTCGGAATTCCGCCGCTTACCATAATGGCTTCTTTCGCTCCCTCAGGCGTAAACGGGATCTTATAAGGTGTTGCTAATAAGAAGGCAGACACAGAAATGGCGCCAGCAGTCAAACCGTCAACCTTATAGCTTTCCGCCAACCGATAGGCGATACCAAAAGAAGCAATCAGGGCCATAATATCAAAGGTGGCTCCAACCGGATATAATAATTTATCTAACCACTGATCGCCAAAAATGCCGGCCATGAACTCTTCATAACCTGGGATGGGGAGGAATCCAATAATTAAAAATAATGACCCAATAATTAATAATGGCATGGCAAGGACAATTCCATCACGCATGGCTCTTAAATGGCGCTGATCTCCGACCTTCCCTGCGAAAGGAATGATCTTGTTTTCTACTATGCTATTAAGTTTACTCATTACAAATCTCGCCTCCTATTGAAAAAATACCGTTTTGTCTTTCTCCATGAATCTCTCTCATGAAATCTACTTGATTAACTCACCATAAAGTTCCGGCCTTCTACTCCGGAACACCGGTTCTTGAAGCCTCTCATCGTGAATGAGCTGTAAGTCAATGGTTCCTTCCAGTACGCACTCTTCGTCTCCCGCTTGGGCCAACACCCTTCCTTTCGGATCAACGATCATGCTGTTTCCGGCCCACTTGATTTCCTCATCATTCCCTGCCCGATTGGCCGCCACCGTAAAAATTTGATTATCCTGGGCCCGCGCTCTTGTCCGCAGCTCAAGCAAATATTCGAATCCCTGCGGCACCGCAGAAGGAATGACAATCACTTCTGCGCCTTTTAAAGCCATAATCCGAAACATTTCCTCAAAAGCATGGTCGTAACAAATCGCAATCCCGACTCTCACCTCCCCCAATTGAAATACTGGAAAATCTGACCCGCTGCGGAAATAGGAGTGCTCAGTAGGATAGAGGTGGACTTTCCGATATTTCCCTGCATAATTCCCATCCCGGTCCACGACAAAAGATGTGTCGTATAAGACCCCTTCCTTCTGTTCATCCTTTTCGACGATATTGGCAATAATCGCCGTATTATATTTCTTTGCCTTTTCAGCCAACACCTCCATAGTTGGACCAGGAATCGTCTCAGCCAATCGGAAATAGTCACTGCCAATCGCATCCAGTTTATAGCCTGTGGTGAAAAGTTCGGGCAGCACCACCAGATCAGCCCTTTCCCCGATTTCATCAATATACTGCTCTGCTTTTCGTAGATTTGCCTCCTTCTCTTTTAATTCACAATCCATCTGAATCACGGCAATATGCATATTCACAACATATCCTCCTTCTTCATGAGTTTATTAGCTAGCCTTGGCGCTCTTTTTGAGTGATTTCTGTCCTGCTGCAAAAATTTTCGGGACTCGCGCTTGTCCTTCCGATACAAGTGGTCAACATATAACATCAGAGCAACTTAAAACATAGTTGTTATGTTGTATATTCAATATAACAAAAATATCACCCTTTGTTGCTCTTGTAAAGGGTTTCAAAACACCCATTTTCTTTTACAAACAAATGTTAAAGTTGTATATTTGTTATATACAACTGAATGGAAGGATGGAGTTTGAAATAAAACGAGTACCACTATATAAACAAATTCAGCAATTTTTCATTGATAACATCCAACAAGGCAACTGGAAGCCGGAAGAAAAAATCCCTTCAGAAAATGAGTTATCAAAGCAATTTAATGTCAGCAGGATTACGATTAAAAAAGCTCTGGATGAGCTTGTGGAGAGCGGGCTGGTTTACCGCATTCAAGGAAAGGGGACATTTTTGGCAAGCGATTACGGCAGCGAACCGGTCATTTATGAACATAAATCGGTTTCAGCTGAACAAAAAAATAAGCTTATTGCGGTGATGATGCCGAGAGTGAATACCCTGTTTAATGCGGCGATTTTAAATCAAATTGAGCAGACACTTGCGTCCAACGACTACCGAATGATTGTCTGCCAAACAAAGGATTCACAACAAGTGGAGGAACAAACGATTAAAGCTGTATTGGAGATTGGCGTCCAGGGCATCATTATCTACCCGGCAGAAGGAGAAACATACAATGAAGAGGTACTTCGCCTCTCATTGGAGGGCTTTCCAATAGTATTAATTGACCGATATTTTCGAGGGATTGATGCAAACAGCGTTTGTTCGGATAACATCGATGGCGCCTATCAAGCCACTAAATATTTATTAGGATTGGGCCATTCGCGCATCGGGATGATTTCATCGAAACATCAAGGAACCACTAGTATTGAGGACCGAATTGCCGGGCATGAAAAAGCCTTGGCGGATTTTGATATCCCGATTGATCATCGGCTGTATAATTTAAACCTGGAGATTACAGATCGGGAAGAGAACGCAAAAAAAATACAAGAATTCCTTAATGAAAATCACGATTTGACAGCCATTTTTGCGATTTCAAATGGATTGGACGTCTTAAAAGCCGCCAAAATATCAGAGATTGATATACCGAATGATTTGTCTGTCGTTATGTTTGATGACCATGATTATGCAGAGTTTTTTAACCAAGCACCAACATGCATAAAGCAAGACGAGCAGGCAATTGGCGAAAGTGCTGCCAATCTGGTGATCTCCTCCATTAAGAATCCAACTATAAAACGGCAAAAAATCTTAATTCCTACTAAATTAATCGTCCGGGAAACAACAATCTAACGGAAGCAGGGGACGGCTCCTTGAACCGTCCCCTGCTTCCTATTTCCAAGCCGGAGCAACAGTCACTTCCGGAGTGGTTACTTTATCATAGAAATTAACGAATTTGTCGCGGTCGGCGCTGTCACGGTAGGCCATAGCCACGCGCGGGTGTTCATTCAAGACACCGGAAATCATGTAAGGAATGATGTAGCCCCACTCCCATTTCTGACGCATTTCGAGCATGTGCTTTTCAATAACGCCAAGAACAGGCTTCAGCTCATATCTCGATTTTTTTATGTAGCTAAGCAGAAGCTCGGTATGGCAGTTTCCTGCTGCCCGGCCCATGCCATATACGGAGGAATCAAGGAATGTAACCCCATTTCTCATAGCAGAGATGGTATTGGCAAAGGCTAACTGCATGTTATTGTGTGTATGAATCCCAAGCTGTTTGTTTGGAATCATTGCTGCGAATTTCTTCACTTGATACTCAATATCCATCGGGTCCAGACTTCCAAACGAGTCGACAATGTAAACGACATCTACCGGGCTGTTCTTGACCAGTTCAAACGCTTCAATCAACTGATGCTCCGGCACACTAGATAAGGCCATGATGTTAAGTGTGGTCTCATAGCCCAGGTCATGGAACATTTGAACAAGCTCCAAGCCTTTATCAACCTCGCGGATATAGCAGGCGACCCTGATCATATCCAAGACACTTTCCTCTCGTGGGAGGATGTCATTCGGATCGACCCGGCCGATATCAACCAGCGCTGACAACTTTGTGAATTTTTTCTCCGGGATGATTTCCTTCAGGAAGTTGTCGTCCAGGAATCTCCATGGATTTGGCTCCGTGGCATTAAGAAGCTTAGGAGAATTCTTGTAGCCGATTTCCATATATTCCACACCGGCTTCACTTAAACTATTATACAAATCCTGAACAAACTCAACGCTGAAATCCCAATTATTCACCAACCCGCCATCCCGAATCGTACAATCCAAAATCTTACTCTGCTGCCCCATCATCATCAATCTCCCTTTCCTACCCTAAATTTATATTCTATTAAGAAAATTCACTTATTGAGGTTATAACACTAATGTCGGACCATGTCAATTCAAGAAGGAACCAGCAGGGACCAGGGGGACGGTTCTAGTGGTGCCTTGACTCATTCGACTATTTTCGAAAATTCTTCGATAGAGGTGGAATTTTTAACATAGATACGCGGGAGATAGTAAAGTTCGTTTTTTATTCCTTTTTCGATAAAGCGCTCGGGTGTTGTAGTTAGACCAAAGGTATAGTACCTTTTCGTTTCTTCGGCAACTGTGGAATTGACGTTTCCATACGGATAGCTGATGGCCAGCACTGGTTTTCCGGTCACTCGTTCTATTTTTACTTTTGCATCCCTCAACTCATGGGCATAATCGGTTATTTTCGTCAGGTCAGGATGGGTGGCGGTATGAGATTGGATTGAAAACAAACCCGTATCCGCCAGCATTTTCAGTTCCTCTGCTGACAAGCGGTTTTGACGACCGATGAAGTCTGATATGACAAATATGGTCCCGGCCGGTTTAAACTGGGGTGTTGCGATTTTGCGAAAAACAGCCAAAGCATGCAGGTTATTTTTGTACCCATCGTCGAACGTGATAAAGATGGGTTTGGGAACCTTTTTTCGATCCTGCCAACGTTCAAATGTTAATAAGGTAAACCCGTGATCTTTCAGGTACTTCATTTGCCTTTCAAAATTTTCAGGAGTCACAAATAGCTCCTTTGAGCCCGTTCCTGTAAATTCTGCGATTGAATGATAAACCAATATAGGGATCTGTTGCTGCGCAGATACCGGCGTTGAAAAACTATTTAATAGGAGAAAAAGAAAAATAAACACGTTCTTTTTCATATTAATGGACCTCGCTTTACTGAAAACTCTGGTTTTAGTATTCCGCAAATTCACTATTTGAAACATTTAGCAGAATTCGATAGATTTCTCTTCGATGCATCTTTTTTGCCAGCCTACCATTCAACAGAAATAATTATTTTCCGGGAAATTCAGACAAAATTCTGGATTGCCGAGGTTCGGATTCCGACAAAAAAGCTGGAGCCCACTTTGGGTCCAGCTAGTATGTTTAAACCTTATGGCGGGCACCAGGAGAAGCAGGAAATTTGACTATGGATGTCGAATTACTTGTACAAAAACTTTAAAACTTCCTGCTTACTCAGGCAATCAAAAATTTTGCGATAATTCCTTAGAAGTAATTCCTTTAGATTAAAATTCCGTTTACTTATAAAGTGCTTCGAAACTTGAGCAAAACTTCCGATTGCCTATATTAGAACCGTCCCCCTGGTCCCACCCCTTGTCCCACTTCACCGTAATGCCCTAATGTTGACGCCGGCGTCGGTGAGGGTTTTTCGTATTTGCTTGATGAGTTGTAATGCTTCGTGGTTGTCTCCGTGGACGCAGATGGTGTCGGCTTGGACGGAGACTTCTCCGCCTTCGATGGTCTTGACTTTGCCGTTTAGGACCATATTGAGAATTTGGTCGGCGGCTTTATTTTTATCGTGAATGACCGCGCCTTGTGTTCCTCTTGGGACTAGGGTGCCAGCCGCTGTGTAAGCCCGGTCACCGAATACCTCGCTAACCGTTTGCAGTCCTATGTCCCTGCCGGCTTGGATAAGCTCGCTGCCACCCAGTCCCATGAGAATCAGCGCATCGTCAACGGCCGCTACCCCTTCAGCAATTGCCCGCGCTAACCTGTAATCCACAGCTGCCATATTGTAAAAGGCCCCATGCGGCTTCACATGCTGGAGGCTGCCACCTTGAGCTCTTACAAAACCATTGAGCGCGCTGACTTGATAAATCACATACGCCTTTGCTTCCGCAGGGCTTATTTCCATCCGGCGTCTGCCAAATCCGAGCAGGTCCGGGAACCCCGGGTGCGCCCCAATAGCGACATGATTTTCTAACGCCAGTTTTACTGTTTTCTCCATGACCACCGGGTCCCCGGCATGAAAACCACAGGCCACATTCACAGAAGTAACGTACGGTAGGACGACCTCATCATTTCCAATTTTATAATTACCAAAGCTTTCGCCAAGATCGCAATTCAAATCAACAGTAGCAGCCATTTCGGACACCTCCAACTTTTTTTAAATAACAACCACAAACCTCTATTCCCCGGAACTCACAGCCTATTTGCCAGCCAAACGCAGCCCAGCCTTTAACATCCGAAACACCCTCTCCTGCTCCCGAAGCAAATGGTGGCTCTCGTCCACACCAACTTCATGGAAAAAGACCGCGTCTCCTGGTTTCCCTTGGGCAATTTTAGGAATATCCACGGAAATGATGGTAGCGATTTTAGGATAACCGCCAGTCGTCTGGCGATCGGCCAGCAGGATAATCGGATTTCCTCCTGCAGGAACCTGGATTGCCCCAAGCGGAATGGGATCCGTGATGTGTTCGTGGTTTGATTTAACAACCAAAGGCTCGCCTTCAAGCCGGTACCCCATCCGGTCAGATTGCGGTGATACTAGAAAACTACTTGAAAGAAAGCGTTCCTGGCTTTCTTTCGTAAAATAATCCCATTGCGGACCAGGGATTACCCTAAGATGGATGTTCTTTCGATATTCCGGAATAAGGCTGGGACTTAATCGGCGGATTGGTTTTATAAAAGGATGAGGGCTCAGATTGCCCGGCCCGCCTGACAACAGATCCCCTGCCCGCAGCGCTCTGCCTTGAAATCCGCCAATTCCCGCCCGAAGATATGTGGAACGGCTTCCCATCACCTGTGGCACATCAAAACCACCGTTAATCGCCAAATAGGCGCGGCAGCCTGATTTGGAACGGCCAAACTCCAACAAGGAGCCTGCCTGAATATGGACAGTAGCCCACATCGAAATGGGTTTTCCGTTTACTATTGGAGACAGGTCCCCACCCGTAATCGCAACCGTACAGTTATGAAAAATTTTTAAACAAGGACCCTTAATTGTAATTTCAAGTGCTGCGGCTCCTTCTTCATTCCCCGCCAACAAGTTGGCCATCCGAAGGGCATAGGGGTCCATAGCCCCCGACACGACCATGCCGAACTGCTGGTACCCTGTCCTGCCAAGATCTTGAACAGTGGTCAGCATCCCGGGCTTAATTACTTCCACAATATGATGTTCAATCATTGAAAAATGGCCACCTTACTTTTTTTCATACGAGAATTTAATATGACGATACTCGTCCTCGGTTATTGGCATAAAACGAACAAAATCACCAGCGGAGATTAACACGGGCTCAGGGTGATTTGGCCGAAACAAGGGAATTGGCGTGTGCCCAATCAGCCTCCATCCACCCGGCGAATCGAGAGGATAGATTCCTGTTTGTTGGCCGGCAATTCCGACTGTTCCAGCGGGAACCTTGAGTCTCGGCGATTCCAATCGCGGGGTATGGATACGGTGATCCAAACCACCTAAATACGGAAAACCTGGGGCAAAGCCGACCATGTAGACCGGATATGTAGGGGCGGAATGAATATGAACCACCTCTTCGATTGTCATGTCATGATATCTCGCTACATCCTCCAGGTCCACGCCCCATTCGCCCCCATACAGGACGGGGAGCTCATGTACCTTTGTCTGAACGTTAGTGTCATCATCAGCACCTACGTCCAAACTCGTCAATTTTTCAACAAGATGGTTGTAGCCGATTTTTAAAGGATTATAATAAATCAACAATGAAGCATAAGCCGGCACCCACTCTTCTATCCCCGGTAGTCGTTGTTCCTTGAGACACCACGCCAGCGCAATGACTTTCCGATTAATCTCAACAGAGATTTTCTGTTCGAATTGGACCAAGATTGCCCTGTCCCCGGCTGGGCTACAAGTAAATTCCATCTACAACAACCCAACCATTTTCAGCCCGTGATAAATGCCATCTTCCCCAACATGTTTGGTCACAAATTTTGCTGCTTTCTTTACCTTGGGATGGCCATTTCCCATAGCAATGCTGTTTGAAACGAATGACAGCATGTCAAAATCGTTTAACCCGTCACCAAAGGCATACACATGCTCCGCTGGATAGCCAAGGTGCTGCATAAAAATTTCACAGCCCTTTGCCTTGGAGCCGGCCGCAGGATCAACGTCAACTGATAACGGATGCCATCTCGTAAAACGAAAATCCGTAAACTGCGTTTCATATGGGGCCGTTTCATGCTCGGGAAGGAACAACATTGTTTGTAAAATATCCCGCCCCTGATAGTAGTGGGCATCATGCAGGAGAGGAACCCCTAATTCATCATGCGGCATACTTTCCATAATATAAGCATGAAAAGGATCGCTGCCCCCAATCCCCATATCGTCAAAATGAACAATGGGATGACCGTTCTTTTGGGCTGTATCGGTAAGCTGCTTTAACCCCTCAGGATTTAAAGGGTTTTTATGAATAATTTCGTCCCCCTGGACAATAAGCTGGCCATTATAACAGATGTACGAATGGATACCCAACTCATTCCTTATATCCTCGAACAAGAATGGGGCACGCCCAGTGGCAATCACCACATCATGTCCCTGCTCCTTTAATCGGGAGATTCCCTCCTTCGTTGAAGCTGGAATTACTCCCTCCTCATTAACCAAAGTTCCATCTATATCAAAAAAGATCAACCTGTTCTTTGTCATGGCATAGCTCCTTCCCTTTCTAAACTGAAGTTTTTTTCATAGAAAGTATTCTGTTCTTCAATTATAGCAGGGAACATTGCAAGAAATGAACGAGAAAAAGCCCGACCGGCAGATAAAAAGCCAGTCGGGCCTTTCAAATTGATGTGTACTCAATTTCTGAGTCCAGCCAATATTTTTCTTACCTAAGGGGGCCAGTAGAACCGTCCCCATGGTTCCTACTTACTTTTTCTTCTTCTTTTCGTTGATATAAAGTTTGCCGTCAGCGGTTTGGCGGGAAGCATTGCCGAAATCATCTACGGCTTTTACCTCAACGACTGCTCCGGCTGCTTTCATGTCTTTTGTAGCGGTGTAGTAGCCGACGTAGTTACCCGGTGACACTTCCATCATCGGCAGCTCAGTCGCGTTGGAAGCCTGAAGCTGGGCACCACTCAGTTGCGTCAACGGCATTTGAATCGTGAAGGATGCTTTTACGCCCGGCTCGCTACTGAATTCAATCTTCACACTTTCGCCCTTCTTCAATTCTTTATCGGCATCTGGTTTCACATGTTGAATCAGCGGCGCCGTATAATCCACATTGACAGTTACGGATTTTTCTGTCGTGTTTCCAGCCTTATCCTTGGCCACCACAGAAATCTGGTTAGCACCTTCCTCGAGCATGATGCGGGCGGAATACTTGCCATCCTGCACCTTCGCCGTTGTTCCGTTCACAAGTACAAAATTCAAGTGATCATCTGCGACTGTTCCGGAAACGGTGACGGTTTCGGTCGTTAATTTGCTGCCGTCAGCCGGCGCACCAATCGATAATTCCGGTGCCACCGCATCATAGATAACCGTAACCGGTGCTGAAGCATCGGTCATTCCCTGCTGCGTTGACGCTTTGGCCGTCAATTGGTTCTCACCAGCAGCCAGCTTCACATCGACTGCGTACGTGCCATTATCCTGCGCATCAGCGACAGCCACTTCACTTCCTTTGTTAAAAATATGAACCTTCGTCGTTGGCGCTACTTCACCTGTTACCGTAACAGTTTCACTGTTCGTGAACGTTCCGTCAACCGGAGCGGTAATCGTTGGTGCAGTGACTTCATAGTCGACGACGGCGCGGATCATGTAGTTTCCTTCATCTTCAGGAGACGGTGACCAGCCGCCGCTGACTAGCTGCCAGCTGCGCTTTGCATTGGTTCCATCCTCGTCTGTTGCCAAGCCAGGTGACTTCGTATTGATGTCGGCTTGGATATAGACCATATAGAAATCGCCTTCCACCATGATGCCTTGGCTGCTTAAATCCACATGTGTCCACTGGCCATTGCGAAGTGCCGTGGCATCATACGGACCAGCTAATTTCTTGCCCGGTGCACCGTCAGGACCGGATGCATCGTAAACGGCAACCTTAAAGTCAGTACCGCCTGGAACCGGCCATTCATTTGTCCAGAAGCGGAATAAACCTCCAGTCACTAATGCTTTTTTCTGGCCTGCTGCCAGCGACATTTTCACCGCCCAGCCATTGCCGGCATCGTAAAACGCCCGAGCATTTTCTGCGGTGCCGTCGTCGTAGCCGATTTCACCGCTGTACCCGATGAACGGCTTAAGCGTAATGTTCTGTTGGATGGTTCCGGCCAGTTCAATATTTGTCTCCTGGCTATAATAGTGAGGCGCCACGACCTTCAGCGTGTACTCCCCTTCATAGCCCGTAATCGAGAATTGGCCGTTTTCATCTGTTGTCACAGGGGCAATTTTTGCATCTTCCACCAGATAGACGGTTGCGCCGGCAACAGGTAAACCGGTTGCTTGATTAGTGATGGTACCGGAAACCGTGCCCTTCGCCAATTCGTGAAGCGTAAAGTTCGCGGTTGCCGTACTATCATTGTCAATCGTGACCGATGTAGTCTGAGATGCAAACCCATAGGCCTCGGCCTTAACTGTATACGTTCCGGCCGCATGCGTCATTTCATAGCTACCGTTAGCCGGGTTGGTTGTCACGGAACGGCCTGATTCGAGAACCGTTACTTGTGCCTGCATTGGCAGTGCCATTGGTGCGGCTGCTTGATCAACTGCCTCAGCTTTGTCTGCTTCAGGCATTATGACGGTAATCTTATCAGGGTTGACTTGCTCTTTTTTCAAGGAATCCGCTGCAGCCTCAGGCTCTTCTTTTTCCAAAGAAGCTGGTGCAGGGAGCGGTGTATCAGTTAACTTCACGTCATCTAGATACCAGCCTTGCTTGACGACACTGCCGTCGGTAGTAAGGTTGAACGCAATGTAAATGCGCTGTCCCGCATACTCGCTGAGGTTGACCTCGCCGTCAATCCAGCCATTCGACAGGTTGTTGACGCGGAGCTTTTGCACCCAGTTAACGCCGTCTGTCGAAACAAACACATGACCGTAGTCATAGTTGCGTTCAAGTTCATACCACTGCTTGAATTGCAAATAGCTGTTTCCTTCCGGCAAATCGATTGGCGGCATTTGCAGATTTGCATTGGCGCGGCTGTCGTAATTGCCGGTCAGGTTGGTTGCGTAGACTTTTTCACCGGAAAAAGCAGCCCCCGGACCATTGGTTGGAACGCCCCACTGCCAAGAATTCAGCGCACCATAAGATGTCCAGCCATCCGGATTGGTTTCAAAATCGGCGACATAGCCGACAGTGATTCCAGGTACCACCGTAACGGTGTGCTCACTGACAGCCTCGTTTCCGCCAAAGTCGACTGCCTTCCATTTATAGACCAGGTTACCGACCGCGATGTCGGCCCCAGGGATGGTCGCGCGGTAGGTTCCATTTTTATAATCACCGGCCGTACGCTCTACAGCGGCATCCGCCCATGTGCCATCTTGTTTTTGGTATTGAAGTGAAACTTCTGTTACACTGATATTGTCGGCAGCTGAAGCTTCTAACGTTAGCGGCATTCCTGCGAAAACCATGGCAGGTTGGGAATGCGTTAACACCGGTGCTTCACTGTCGTCCCCATCTTTTGTTACCTGTCCCTTCAATTTCCCCAAACCGGAGACCACTGAAGCAACTGCATCATATACATTCAATAACCCAGATCCGTAACCGTTGTTTGGCGATGTTGGATACGTGCCGTCCGTTAACGGAATCGCCGTTGTTTGTAGGATCTGCTCCAAATCAGCGACGGTTAAGCTGGCATTGGCCTGCTTCAGCAACGCAACGGCTGCCGAGACGTGCGGGCCCGCCATGGATGTGCCATTCCAGCCGCCTTCATAGCTGCTTCCCGGAACGGATGAACGAATGTTCACACCTGGTGCAGCAATTTCAGGCTTGATTTCCCCGTATGGAGATGGTCCAAGTAAAGAGAAGCTTCCGAGTTTGTTGTTGATATCAGTTGCGCCTGTTGCGAACGACTCCGGATAGTTGGCCGGATTCGCTACAGAGCCAGGGCCGCCAGGATTGCTCAACGTCGTGTTTCCCGCAGAGAATTCCGGGAAAATTTCTGCTGCTACCCAAGCCTGCACCATCGGACGATACCATTCGTCAAGACCCGGTCCCCCTCCCCATGAGTTGTTGATGACATCCGGTGCCTTGTCAGGGTCGCCGCCGGGATTGATCATCCACTGGCCCGCTTCTATTAAATCAGCATCTGTTCCCCCTGCTGCTGTGAATGCTTTGACGGCAATCCACTTCGCGCCTGGCGCAACGCCGATAATATTCTGCCCGCTTGGATCAGCCCCAACCATGGTTCCCGTTGTATGCGTGCCGTGTCCATGATCGTCATATGGAGTGGCTTGGCCTCTGACTGCATCTAGCCAGCTGTAAGTATTGTCCGTTTGGCCGGTTGCCGCATTATAGCCGCGGTATTTTTCCTTTAACGCCGGGTGATCCCACTGTACGCCGGTGTCAATCGAACCAATAACTGTACCGCTGCCGTCAATCCCCATTTCCCATACACGCGGTGCTCCGACGCGGTCAATGTTCCATTCGATGCCGGTTGTCGTGGCTGCTGGTTCCTGAACAGCTGTGCCAGCACCGGAGGATTTTTCGGGAACGAATAATTGTCTCGTTTCGTTCGGCAGGATTTTTTCAACCTCCATGAACGATGCTGCTTTTTCCATGACTTTCTTTGTGGCTGTGACAGCAATACCATTGACCACGAAGAACGATTGAATGTCCTTCGCGTTGCCGGCTTTGACCTGCTCTTCAAGGAAGGATAGCAATTCTGCCTGCGTTTCCTTTGCTGTTGCCTTCAGTTCGGAAACAAGCGTGTTTCGCTTGAGCGATTTCGTTTTGGCTGGTGTTGCCTTTTGGAGTTTGGCCTGTTTCTCTGTTTCCTTGGCCACTTTTGCGGTATCCACCTGCTCCTTCATTTTGATCAGGAAGGTGACTTTGTCTTCTGCCTCGAATTGTTTGGTTAAGGATTTGCTTACTTTTTGCTCTGGTGTTTGCAGTGCATCCTTTGCGGATGTGCTGGCACCTTTCGTAGCTGCCACGGCATTCAAGTTCGGCTGGAGCAGCATCGGCAGCATCATGATCGCGGTTAATAGAATGGAAAATAATCGTCTTTTTCTTCTTTTCATCCACTTGCCTCCCTAAGTATTATTCCTTTTTTTAAAAACCCCCACTGCCCTCCTTTCTTCGCACACTCTATGTCAATACACCGGTGCTACCTTAAACATAAGCCTTTCCTGCCCGTATTTATGTCGAATGTTGACACTAGAATTGGGTGGATTTGGAAATTGATAGTTTGGTTGTTATTGGGAAAATTAGGAAATGAGTCCAAACTCATGGCAACCCGAGTTTTTCAAATAAAAAAATAGGTAATGCGACCCGAACCCCCTATATCACCCAAGCTTTACTCCCCAAAAACCATCCCTTCTACCTAGCTTAATAGACACAAAAACAAGCCCATTACCTCCTAACCCCCACAATGTTTAGTTTATTTTTCCCATGGGGAGCCAGGGGGACGGTTCTACTGGAGACGGGGAAGGCCTGGTGGAGTCAAGGACGCCACCTCATAATCTCTGATAATATATAATAAAAGAATTGGAAAACGATGAAGGTAGGGGAAGGTTCTGATGAAGGATTTCCATTGCTGCGCGACGTGCCAGCATTTTAGGGCGGAGAAAAAAGCAGATGGCATGAAATACTATTGCAGCCGGTTAGGCTATGAAACTAAAACGAACTATCAATTTAATTGCTGGTCGCCGAAGGAGCACATCGTAAAATTAATGAATGGATCACAAAAGGACAGTTAAAATCACTGAATGAATGGCACCCACACTTACCACATAATGTCGGCTGATGCATCCTACGACTCTATCTTTTGACACACCTTTCTCCTTTTATTTGTAAACAAAATAAACAAGCGAACCATCCATGCCATATACATGGCTGACGGTTCGCTTGTACATTTATTACATTACTCTTTTTATATTAAAACCATAATCTTTTATTATAATCATATTCATAGAGGTCGACATTCTCTTCCTCAGCTGGTTTCGGGGTACATTCTTCTCTTGGCTCCTCCGGCTTGATATCTTCACGAAGTTCAAATAATAGTTCCATTATGGAGTCCCCTTTCCTATTACCTACCTTTATTATATAGTGAGCGCTTACAATATGCTAATGTTTAAAATTGGGAAAAAAGAACCTTCACCACGTAACACCATAACCTCATGAAACATGCTTTATATTAATCCAACCATCTTCAACCCATGATAAATGCGGGCTTGGCATCAGGATAAGGAAATGTCATGAAGCAGAAGGACTAGAAGTCCCTCTGCTTCCTAATTCACCTTTGAACCCATGCCTTCAGTAATTCATGTTCTCTTTCTCGCGAGATTCCTGCTGTAAGAACGGCATCCTTCCGTGTCTGCATCCAGTCATTTATCTCTTTAATGGTCTCCTCCAGTGGCCGGAAAGTGAGTCCCGCATTAACCGCTTTTTCAATATTAATAGAAAAAGACCCTCTCCACGGCAGAGTTTCTCCTTCTAACGGAAAGTGCTCAGGTATCCACAGCGGCATTTCCGTCCATGGCTGTACTTTCCGCTCTAACAAAAACCCTTCGGCCGCCCAGACCCATTCACACTCGCTATTGGAGACTTCTTTACAAACAGTTAATAGCTCTTCCATCGTCACCTGAACATCCGGCCCTGTCACATTGAACGTTCCTGCTTTTCTGCTTTCCGCCAGATCAAACACCCATTTGGCGATGTCTTTCACATCAATCAACTGTACAGGACGATCGGGACGGCCTGGGACCAATACCTTTCCGCCTTGTGCCACACGCTGAATCCAGTACGGAAGCCGGTCCGTATAGTCAAATGCCCCGACAAGCTGCCCTGCCCTTACCTGTAAAACACGCCCCGGCCAATGCTTTTCGGCTTCGGCCTCACATAGGACCTTCAACGCGCCGTAATGTTCATAAGGGGACGCCTTTCCTTCTTCAACGTCTCTAAGTTGCTCCGGAGTTAAGCTTTGCAGGTGATAGTCTTCGGTTAATTGGGGTGGAATCCAATCCTTATAAACGGATATGCTTGAAATATACGTATAATGCTGGATAGAATCCCCAAGCACTGCTGCAATTTTCTCAATCTGCCCTGGGACAAATCCGCATGTGTCCATAACCACATCCCACTGGCGATTTTTCAGAAGGGATAAATCCCCGTTCCGATCCCCAATAAGCTGCTCCACTTCCGGAAATGCCCCTTTATTGGTTCCCCGATTGAATAAAGTAATCTTATGCCCTCGTTTCAATCCCTCTTCCACCATTGCCTTACCTAAAAATCGCGTCCCGCCTAAAATAAGAACCTTCATCTTGCTCCCCCCATTTTTTTAATAAAACCTTCTACTTACAATAACGAATTTGGGAGGTGAAAAGATACGGGGGGATGAAAATAAATCAATTCCTTCCCCATAACCGCCGGGCTCGCGACAATAGGAAAAATGAAACAGGGGACGGTCCGCACCGCCCCCTGTTTTCCTATAAATGGTGATCTGACCCTTACACTTAAAGGATTCTCTTCAGAAAATGCTTTAAAAACTTTTCTTCGTCTACTTCTGTGCAGACTTGGATCTTGGGCCCGCCTTCAGAGTCTGCTACCGTTCTCCCGTACTCCTCTCCTTCGAGGACAACCTTTACATGCCATTCTTCCCTCTTAACAAAACCAGGGTCGATAACGACTCCTACAGCCAGCGGGTCATGGAGGGCACAGCCTCCAATGCCCGGATGGAACGTTTCATATGATTGCATGTAAAAACTGGTCATGTCGGCAAAAAAATGGGCCGTTTCTGTACCTTTAGAGCGCCAATCAGCTAATGCGGCATTTGGCAGCAGAGTCTGCATCGTGACATCAAGGCCGACAACCGTTACCGGCAGCCCTGATGAAAACACACAATCCGCCGCATCTGGGTCGGATATGACATTTGCTTCGCTATAAGGAGTGACATTGCCTCTAGTAAAGACAGCACCGCCCATGATGACTACCTCTTTTACAAGTGAGGCTATTTTAGGTGCCTTTATAACAGCTTGTGCAAGATTCGTAAGCGGCCCGACCGCAATAATCGTCATCTCGTGCGGGCGCTTTTTCACCTGACTAATGATAAAATCCGCAGCCCCTTCAGACTCTGCTTTCCTGTTAGGAGCCTTATCAAATTTGTTACCAATGCCATCCTCCCCGTGAACATGGGTAGGGAATTCTTTCATGGCTCGTTTTAACGGTTTATCTGCGCCTGCATACACAGGGACAGTTCTCCCTAGTTTTTCTAAAATAACTAATGTATTACGGGTGGTAATTTCAATGGGACCATTCCCAAAGCAAGTTGTAAGCCCGATCACGTCCAATTCCGGAGAGTTCAAGGCATAGGCAATCGCCATCGCATCATCAATACCCGTATCCACATCCAATATAACTGGCTTCATGTATCCTCACTCCATCGATAATTTATGTAATTGTAAAAATGCTTCGACTTCCTGTTTGGTTGGCATACCGCTTTGTGCCCCAAGCTTTGTAACCGAGATGGCCCCGACCACATTGGCAAACCGGCAGGCAGCTTCAATTTCAGCCCCTTCACACAAAGCAAAGGCCAATGCCCCATTAAACGAATCCCCCGCACCTGTTGTATCCACAACATCCACCTGGATGCTTGGAATTTCAATATGATTGCCGTTTTTATAAACCGTAACTCCTCTAGACCCTCTTGTTACAATACACTTTTCCTTTAATTTTTCTAATTGTGATTGTGTCCCGTCTATCGAAGCAAATAGCAGTGTTTGTTCGTGTTCATTTGGTGTAACATAATCTACCATTTCCAGTAATTCTTTTGGAAGCTTTTGAATAGGTGCCGGATTTAAGATCGTCAGGACCTTATGCTTTTTTGCAAGT
Organism: Neobacillus sp. B24; assembly: GCF_055381825.1. NCBI lineage: Bacteria > Bacillati > Bacillota > Bacilli > Caryophanales > Bacillaceae > Neobacillus > Neobacillus sp. B24. The sequence goes on from NZ_AP035777.1 coordinate 4,957,094, forward strand.
TCCACAGCTGCAACGACACTCTCAAGGGGAATCTCTAATTGCAGTAACAGAATATCGCTAAGTGAGATGATCTCTTCATTTTTTTTGATAATATCCGGAGTTATATGGTTGTTTGCCCCAGAAACGACGATAATACTGTTGTCTCCGCCCGATAAGGTAATCGAGGCAATTCCCGTAGAAGTACCTTTAGCCTTCATGATATTTTCAGTATGTATTCCTTGATTGGTTAGATGGCTCACCAGCGTTTCACCAAAAGAATCATCTCCCACTGCGCCAATCATGGTTACATCTGCACCAAGACGGGCCGCAGCCACAGCTTGATTAGCCCCCTTTCCACCCGGGATCGTATGAAAGGAATGGCCTAACAACGTTTCCCCTACTTTTGGAATCCGGCCCGTACTTGTCACCAAATCCATATTAATACTGCCAATTACCGTAATCTTTCTTTCAGCCATATGATCACCATCCTAATGAGACATAGGGAGCCATGGGGACGGTTCCTCTGGTTCACCCTTGGTCATCGAACCGGTTCCATCCTTCATTCCTATTCGTCAATATGTTTCCCAAGCGCAACCTAATCAATCGTTTAATTAAACAAGTCCTAGACCTTACTGCCATTGGTTTTGTTATTTCAATTTTACTAAAAAATTTGTCAGTCAGACAAACGTTTGCATGGATTTATGCTGATCGTTGGTGACACCACGGGTGATGACACCACGGGGACGGTTCTAGCGGCGCACTTGCGCCACCAGAACCGTCCCCGTGGTCCCTCTTTTGAATAACAGGAGAAAAGTATACAATGTGAATGTGAGATAGAGAAAAGGAATGATGACAATGAAAAAGACATGGTGGAAGGAATCGGTTGTTTATCAGGTGTATTGGCGCAGTTTTTACGATAGTGATGGGGATGGCTATGGCGATTTGGAGGGTGTGATTCAAAAGTTGGATTATATCGAGGGGCTTGGTGTCGATGTCATCTGGCTCAACCCATGCTATGAGTCGCCTGATGTTGATAACGGCTATGATATCTCCAACTATCGATCGATCATGAAAAAAGCAGGAACGTTGGAAACCTTCGAGCGCCTGCTTCAGGAAGTACATAACCGGGGAATGAAACTGATTATGGATCTGGTCGTAAATCATACCTCTGACCAGCATCCATGGTTCAAAGAAGCGCGTTCCTCCAAAGACAATCCTAAACGCGACTACTATATATGGAGCAAGAAACCGAACAACTGGCGCTCGTATTTCACCCCTTCCGTGTGGGAATATGATAAAAATACAGAGGAATATTACTTCCATTCCTTTGCCGTTCAGCAGCCTGATTTAAATTGGAAAAATCCAGAGGTGCGTCAGGAAGTCTACTCCCTGATGAAATTCTGGCTGGATAAAGGGATTGACGGCTTCCGCATGGATGTGATCAACCTGCTCGCCAAACAAGAAGGATTTCCGGATGCGGAAAATCCCGAGGATATTTCCTATTTGGGCAATAATCCGGGGATCCATGAATACCTTCACGAAATGCATGAACAGGTGTTACAGCACTACGATATTTTTACAGTCGGAGAAATTCCTTTTGTTACCCCAGAGGACGGGATGTTGTATGTGGGCGAAGACCGGCGCGAGCTTCATACCTTGTTTCACTTTGAAGTCTGTGATTACATGGCCCATTGGGATATGCCGCGCTTTAAAGATATCCAACACCGCTGGTATCAAGGCTTGTGGGGCAAGGGCTGGAACTCTCAGTTCCTCAACAACCATGACCATCCCCGCCTACTGACCCGGTTTGGCAATGACAAGAAGTACCGGGTGGAATCGGCCAAATGCTTTGCCGTCCTGCTCCATACGCTCCCGGGCATGCCGTACATTTATCAGGGTGAGGAAATCGGCATGACTGGTGTCCGCTTTGACTCTATTGAAGATTACAATGACATTGCTTTGAAAAATAAGTATAAAGAAGAAGTCGAAAAAGGCGGAGATCCGCAGGAAGTGTTCGACAGTCTGCTCGATCTAGCCCGCGACAATTCGCGTACCCCGATGCAATGGGATGACGAACCGAACGCTGGATTTACCTCTGGAACCCCGTGGATCAAACTCAATCCGAATTACACGGATATCAGCGTCGCCAAAGCGCTAGACGACCCAAATTCGGTTTATTATTTTTATAAAAAATTAATTCAGTTGCGGAAAGAACATGAGGTCATGGTGTACGGAGATTACCAGGAACTATTCGAAGACCATCAACAAATCTACGCCTTCATCCGTGAATACGAGAAGGAAAGGTGGCTCATCCTATTAAATATTTCTGAACTCCAGGTGGAAATAACACTGCCAGAAGACCTTGCCTCAAGCGAAAAAGAAATCATCCTGGCCAACTACGAAGTTCAGGAAGATACCAAAGATAAACTGAACTTAAAACCATATGAGGCACGAATTTATCGGATATAAAGGAAGCAGGGGACAGTCCCCTGCTTCATCAGCTTTCTGGAATGCCAGGTGGGATGTAGCTCGGCGGGATATTTAGCCAGCCACGGCCTTTCATTAAGTTTTTGAATTGGGACATATATTCCATCAGATGGATTTGTATTTCGAAAAATAGCAGTCCTACATCGGACCGAACGGTTTGACTTGCCGCTTGAGCACAAAAAGTGATCGACGTAACAATTTTCACCGAAATCAAATTGGCCAATTCCCTCTCTGTGAAGCGAACACCCTCCGGAATGGAATCAGGATTCGAACTAGGCTTGGGTGAGCTGACAGAAGGCATGGGTACCCCCTCTTTTTTCAAAAATTCTTCAATCTTTTTTGTATCCTGCATGCTCGAATTGTAGGCCGCTGATAAAGCATGCTGTAAATCTTGGTCACTTGTTGAATTCAACCCCATTTGATAAAGTATGTGAGCTTCGTGAAATGCCGTATACGCCGTCCAAAGAGCCATTACTTCCCCAACATGCAGATGCGGCTTCGGCTCTTCATCCACAAAATTCTTAACAAGTGCAGTTATCGTTTCAATCACATTTACCATAATACCCCTCGATTCTAAATAATTTGTTACTATTTTGACCCAAAAGGAGGGGAATTAATAATTAAATGGCCGGATGCTTAACGCACAACAAAATTAAGAGGGATGCTGAACATCCCTCTTTACTTCTATAGAAATATTCACACTGTTAGAGAACTGGCAGGTTAGTCATTTTCAACCCTATGATTAGCCTTCCACAATGCATAGCCGAGCCAAATAAACGCGATACCGGCAAGTGGCTGTGCAACAATTTGACCATATGGAATAAAGTCTAATATAGGAACAAGAATGAGAAGAATGGCTGGCCAACGCGGGAGAACACCTCTAACTGCAGTTAAAATTCCAAATAACAACATACCGATAAAAAATGGATATAACGACAACGAGATGCCTGTCATTAATCCTGCAGGAGGATTATCAAGCAGAGCTGGTGCAGATTCTTCTAAACTTGGCACTAAAAATGAGACGACCCAGCTATGTCCAGTCCACATAATGCTTCCAAAGAATGCCAAAAGGAAGACAAAAAAGCCAAGGATTCCAAAAGCATTAACCTGACGAAGATACAGTCCGACCAGCCCCACTGACAGGAAGAGCATGCCAATTAAATCAACATAAGAGCCAAAGGCATCCATGGAAATGTTATACCAAATCGACAAAGACACGAAAAGGATCCCAGCAATGATGGAACACAAACCAGCAAAACGAATAAATGAAGATACGTTCATGAATACACCACCTCATTTTATTTTTTCTGGCCAATGAGATTTCTCTAATCGTTCCAAGCGGCTTACTACAACAACAGGCATCATGTCAATTGTCACAACTGAGGATAAATCCCCCCTTTGGAGATCCCTATTTACATTGTATTTATCAAAGTATCTAAAAAAGAACCAATAGTCATGGGGAATTTGGAGTTATAAATGACAGATGCGTCTGGATGAAGCAGAGAGTTGTCTCTCATTCGACGAAAAAAGAAGCAGTTCAACGCTTGACTGCTTCATTGTTTTTTGAAAAACCAACAATTAAAAATTCGGGCTAGGCAGAGTGTGGCGTAGACGGAAATCCAGGAATAATACCATTCCCAGTGGAGGTAGGTAATGAGGTCGGTATATTTTTCATAGAGGACTTCCGAGATGATGATGGCGGTAGTGATGATGAATGTATAAAAGAACCGCCTCCAACGATTTCTTCCAGCTGGATAGTACAATACATAGAATGCAGTGATAACAGGATAAACTAAAAATTCAAAGGTGAAGCTGGTTTTGTTGACCGAAGCGAATTCCCGGACGGGGTACTCTATTAAATTCCACTCAACGACAAGCAGGCCAAGGGACCAAGTGACGACCTGTTGAAATAAAATTATGATACTCGCTTCATTTATCCGCTTTTTTGGCAGCAAAATCAAACAGAAGATGGTGATGGACCAGATGGAATAAAGAAAAATTACTTCCATTGCTGCGAACCCTCCACTGTATGATTAGCTTGGAGGTTCATGGTCCCCATTAGCCAGACGATGTATTTTCTTAAGATCCAAAATTCAAAGAGAAAATTGAAAAAAGTTCTTATTAGCTGCTCCGGGATTTCAACGTTCATAATTCTAGTAAATCTCCCTAAAAAGTACATATATAAGATGATGATGCCAACGAATAGCAGATAATGGAGAATCACTCTTAGTTTTCCGGCATTGTCAGGGTACAAGCGGTGAAAAACAACAGCCACAGCAGGATAAAACGAAAATTCTGAGGTAAAACTAATTTTTGTTGCGTATTCGAATAGGCGAATCTCTGCTGATAAGTCACCAAATGCTGTAAGCACAATACTAAAAACCCATGTTATCGATGTAAAAAACAAATACACCGCCACAAACTCGCGAAGCCTCGATTTTGGAACAGCTATAAACAACGTAAGAATAGAAACAACCCATATCATCGCAAGAACAACATAATCAAAACTCATAACTACCCTCCGAAAGCAGCGACCGTTCTCTGCTTCATTCCGTCACCTAAACACACTAGTAAAATTGTTTCCGATGACAGACCTAATTAAACATTGGGACCAGGGTGGGACCAGGGGGACGGTTCTACTGGGGCATAGAACCAAGGGGGACCAGGGGGACGGTTCTACTGGGGCATAGAAAAAGCCAGGAGAACCTGCCCCCTGGCCTTTTTTCGTTAAGCTGCTGTTTTAGATACACCTTTGTCATTTTTTAGTTTAGCTGTCTTACGGATGAATGGAACCACCCAGCGGTCTAAGCCGTAACGGCCGGCATTGTAGCCTGCTGCCAAGATGATGAAGCCTAACAAAATGTCTGTTGGGTTATGAGATACGGTCCCAGCTAGGAAGAAAGAGAAGTTCATCACTAAGCCGAAGAACATCGCTGCTGTGGTCAAGCAGCCTAACAATAAACCTAAACCGATTAATGTTTCACCGACAGGAACAACCACGTTGAAAATATCTACGTTTGGCAGTGCGAAGCCTTTAAGGAATTCTACGTACCAACCATAGACTACGGCGCCGTCAGGACCTTTTACAGGATTAGCGGTAACACCCTTTAGGAAGCCTGCTGCGTCGAACCCTCCAGTTAATTTATGAATACCTGCAGTGAACCAAGAATAACCGAGATATAATCGAATCACTAATAAAATAGCAGCTGAAATCTTATTTTCTCTTAAAAATTTACTGAACATTTTTGTTTCCCCCTTATTTTTTCTTGCTCCGTTTAATTGTTTGCTCCTTACATTTACAATATATTGGATTTCCTCTGTTAACACCATAGCCGTAGTGTTAAGTTCACAAAGTGTTAAAAATCATTTGACAAACTTTTGAACTAGCGCGCAAACACGTCAGGAGACGCCAGTGAGGAGCCAGTAGGGACGGTTCTGGTGGCGTCTTGGCGCCACTAGAACCGTCCCCCTGGCACCCTCCCTCTGCTTCTAAAATAGGAAGTTCTACCCTTTAAAACGCTTTCAAATGGATTTATAATGTTCAGTAAATGATAGTTTGCGCATGTTACTGATTCGATCAGGCAGGGCGGCACGTGTGTGAAGGGCAATTCTTCGCATCGTGTTTCCCTGCCTTTTTGTTGTTTAATCCAGTTTTCATCCTACTCCCGTATTCCGCTTGAACAAGCTTTATGCTTTTTCAAAACTACTTCACCTAGAACATTCACCCATGGAAAAATTTCTGAAAGGAGGCCTTCTATACTCTTCAACACGGTCCGCATCAAAAATTTTAAAAAGAGGTGGTACTAATCATGGCAAAAAAAGTTTCTAAGGCTGTCATTTCCGTTTGTTTAGCAGCAGGAATAGCCGCGCCCATTCATTTTCAAAAAGCCAGCGCAGAGGAAATCGAAAAAAACTATAATCTCACCGTTTCCCCGATTCCGAAATACATGAAAACAACACCAAACGGCTTCCCGTTAAATCCGAAGGTTGCCTTGGTGACTGAGGCGGGTACCGACCCTGCGGCCATCGCTGAGGTAAAGGAAGCATTAACGAAGGCTGGTGTCACACAGATTGTCGAGAGCGATATCACGAACCCCTCGCTTCAAGCGCCCGTAATTATCTGGCTGGGTGAGTTTTCCGATGAGGCTGAAGTCAAAACCATCGCTGAAAAAGCCGGCATCACGAACCTCACCCTAAACAATGAAGAAGGCTATCTCATCACCTCCAAGCAAGGCATCGAGGCCAAAAAGCATATTGTCATATCCGGAAAAGACGATACTGGCACCTATTACGGGGCCCAAACCTTCCGGCAGATGATTGTGGAACGGCCAGGAACGGATTGGATTCCGGAGGTCGAGATCAAAGACTGGCCGACGATGCCAATCAGGGGCGCCATTGAGGGCTTTTACGGTGAGCCATGGTCACACGAGGACCGCCTGAGCCAATTGAAGTTTTACGGGGAGCACAAAATGAACAGCTACATTTATGCCCCGAAGGATGACCCATACCACCGGGAAAAGTGGCGTGAGCCTTATCCGCAGGAAAAAATTGCTGAGGTTGCGGAGCTCGTGAAAACAGCCCACGACAACCATGTCACCTTCACCTTCGCCATTTCACCTGGGAACTCGATTACTTATTCCAGCGATAAGGACCTGCAGGCGTTAATTGCCAAGGCCCAAGCCATGTATGATGTCGGGGTTCGCTCGTTCGCCTTGTTCCTTGATGATATTGACCCGAATCTGCGCTCTCCGGAGGACCGGGCCAAGTTCGGCAGCGATGCCAACCCGCCTGCCGCCGCCCAAGCTTATCTTTTGAACCGGTTTAATGATGAATTTATTAAAAAGCACGACGGGGCTGAGCGCTTAATCACCGTACCGACCGATTACTATCAAGCTGGCACCACCCCGTACAGGACAAGATTTGCCGATCTCGTCCAGCCGGATATTGTCGTGCAATGGACCGGAATTGGTGTGGTCGCCCCAACCATCACGACCGCAGATGCCGATAAAATCCACGGCATTTTTAAGCATGACCTGTTAATCTGGGACAACTACCCGGTAAATGACTTTGACCGAAACCGCTTGTTCCTGGCGCCGTTAACCGGAAGGGATGCCGACCTGACACCAGAGCATGGCGTCATTGGGCTGACTGCCAATCCGATGAACGAGGCCGAGGCGTCAAAGATTCCTTTATTTACGGTGGCCGATTATACCTGGAATCCAGAAGCCTATGATCCAAATGACTCGATGGTTCGGGGGTTGAAGGAATTTGCCGGTGCAGAGGCGTTTGAACCATTAAAGGCGTTTGTCGACGCGTCCTATTCGACCAGCCTCAATAGCAACAAAGAACCTTACTCGGAAAAATTGTCCCCGGTGATTAAGGAATTTTGGGCAGCAGCCGACAGCGGCTCTGGACTGGATACAGCCTCAGCTGCACTGTTACAAGAGTTTCAGCAGCTGAAAAACATTCCGGCTGAACTTCGCAAACATGTGGAGAATAAGAACTTTTTAGAAGAGATTGATGGGTATTTAAGGAAGATGGAGCTATACGGAGCGGCTGGTGAGACAGCGGTTAACATGGTGGTGGCTGAACAAAAACAGGATGAAGCTGCCGCAGCTGAGCTAAGAGCAGAACTGAAAGCCAAGTTGAATCAATTGAATCAACTCCCGCAAAAATTAAGTCTTGGCGTCCTTCCTGCCTTCTTTGACCGTGCCGTTAACGGAGTGAATTTAGCAGAAGGAAAAACCGCCACTGCCTCGTCTTCGGAAGTAGACTGGCTCACACCCGACTTGGCGGTCGACGGAAACAACAATACGCGCTGGGCTTCGCTTTACACCGACAACCAATGGCTCAGCGTTGACCTTGGGCAGACCTATAGTGTTAATAAAGTCGTCCTATACTGGGAAGCTGCCTATGGAAAACAGTATAAAATCCAAGTCTCACAGGACGGAACTAACTGGACAGACGTCTACACCGAACTAAACAGCAACGGCGGCACCGACGAAATAGACTTCCCAGCAACCCAAGCCCGCCACATCCGCATGCAAGGAATCAAACGCGCCAGCGGCTGGGGCTACTCACTCTACGAAATGAAAGTCTTTAACGTGCATCAATAAGAGTAGGAACCACGGGGACGGTTCTACTGGTGACTGTCGCCACTAGAATGATGTGACCCCCAAAAGTTAGAGTTTTATATTATGCAGCTAATTGGCTGGTATGGTTTCGGTATTGAACCGGACTCATGCCAGCCAATTTTTGCTTTATACGCTTGTTATTATAGTAATCGATATATTCTTTTATTCTCTTTTTTAATTCCTCATATGAGCACAGTGCTTCCCCATAATACATTTCTTGTTTTAGTAATCCAAAAAAGTTCTCCATTGGCGAATTATCTAAACAGTTTCCTTTACGCGACATACTTTGGAACACCTTATATTTCTTGAGGGTTTTCACCCATTTATTATGTTGATAATGCCACCCTTGATCAGAATGTATGGTAGTTCTAAACTTTGAATCTTTTACTATTTCTAGTGCTTCCTGGAGGGGAGTGAGAGCTAATTCTAAGGTTGGCCGCATACCTATCCCGAATGAAATAATTTCACCATTGAACATATCCATAATTGGATTTAGATACAGTTTTACACCATCTAAACACTTGAATTCCGTCATGTCTGTGGTTAATTTTTGATGACACACATTTGTTTTAAAACGGCGATTAATAAGGTTCTTGGCAACTGTTCCAGTCGAACCCTTATAAGAACTGTACTTGCGTGATTTTAATCTGAATTTATCTCCCTTGAGCCCAAGCTTATTCATGATGCGTTGCACCTTTTTATGATTCACTTCAACTCCACGGTTTTGCAATTCTAATTGAATACGACGATAACCATAATTTCCGTTGTGTTCCTCGAAAATGGATTGAATAAGTTCCTCCAGCTCCTGGTCTGGATTTTCTTTATTCATCATTTTTATATGATAATGGTAGGAGGATTCAGGGATGCCGACTATTTGTAAAACATCTTTTAGTTTGAAGGTTTCTTTGAGTTCGAATGATAATGCTGCTTGTGCTTTTCGAGATACCCCTCCGGATCCATCTGAAAAGCTCGCAACTTTTTTAAGTATTCAACCTCTAAACGTAAAAGTTCGTTTTCTCTTTCCAATTGTTGTTTATATGTCATATCGCTCTTTTTTGTTTGTTTGTCTTTTTTGTTTTTAGCTATATCAGACATGGGTGGCCGTCCTTTCGGGCTTTTCAGACCTTCAGTCCCACCCTCTAAGAATACTTTTTTCCATGAGGATATTATAGCCGGGTTGGTTATCCCAAAGTGAAGGGCTGCTTCAGTTTCTGAAGAACCTGTTCTTTTTATAAAGCTTAATACATCCAGCTTTAATTGAACAGAGTATCTTTTATTAGACTTATTATTCGCTAATCCTTTTTGTCCGAACTTCTTGTAAATTTTTACCCATCTTTCAATGGCTGATTTCCCCTTAATCCCATGTTTCTTGGCAAGAGCTCTATATCCAAGTTTTCCTTCTAGATACTCCCTAACCACCATAAGTTTAAATTCTTCACTATATTTACCCAAAAATAAACACCCCAAAAGTCAGATTTTCGCTCTAACTTTTGGGGTGCAGTACAGAACCGTCCCTTTGGCCCCCTCTTTTTTTAGACAAATTCCGATAATTTCATATAATATGTTCCTTTTAACCAAACTAATCAACGTTTGATTAAACGGGGTTAAAGCCCTGCTGCTACATGTTTGTTGCCATCAATCTCGTTAAAAATATTGTCAACTAGACAAACGTTTGGATAGATTCATCTAGTTCGTTGCTATATGAAGGTTTTCGACTAGTTTTTGGTGAAAAATATGCTGATTCCTGCCAGGTATGGTCCGTTTTTCTTAGAATAGATTGATAAACTCTCCACACTATTGCAAAGTTTTACAAAAAACCACACCAAAGATCTAATTAAACGTCTGATTAAATGACTGCCAATCTCGATTATGGCTAGGTTTTCATTCGTCTTCAGCTAAAAAACTTGTCAGCAAAACGGACGTTTAATTAAATGGTTGACTGCTCTTACAGTAGCTAGATTTTCGGTTAATTTTAGGGTGAATTAAGTGTCGAATATACTAAAGGATTCCTAGCATCCTTTTATGATTACAATCACAATCTGTTAACCTTGTTTAGGATATGCTGTAAGAAGAGTTATTTTAAAAGGGGAATCTGACGATGGAAGCAATAGTAAGTGCTCCGCTGCAGCAATTAATGAACGAGCATGTGTCGCTCCGGGGTGATATGGACCAAATCTATGAAGTTATAGAAGAAATAGAATTCAATTCGGGTCCTGATGTGGTTCAGCTGTTTCTAGAATTGTACAAGCAGATTACGGCTTTCACTACGAAGCTGAAAGCCCATTCCAAACGCGAGGAAGATGGCTTGTTTTCGATAATGGCCCGCCGCCTCGGTGAGAACGACCGAACCATTACAACGATGGAAGTGGAGCATGACAAAGCCGAAGGGCATCTGCAAGATTTTCTAACTGAAGCGGGCCAGGCAGGATCGACAATGGATGAGGACGAAGCACAAACGATTACCGTTTACGCCGAACAAGCCCTTTCAACCTTAACCCAACACTTTGCCAAGGAAGAAAGAACGCTGTTTCCGCTAGCAGAGAAGATTCTAACACATGACGAGAAAAAGGAACTCGAACGACGGATTCAGGCTGGATAAAGCTGTTACACCATGCAAAACCAATAAACCCCCCCCCTCGTCCATACGATGAGGGGGGACATTTTTTCTATAAAACTTCAGAAAACTCTATCAGAGTGAAGATGCTACACTTTATTAGTCTAAGCCCAAAGCCTCTTCCCCTATTTCCGCTAAAACCTTTTGGCCTTCTATTGTAGGGTGTATATCCTTTGCCCTAACATAGATGGCCTGATTTTGGCCAAATGCTCCATAGGCATCTGCTAATTTGGTACCATTCGAAATTGCAATGCCTTGAATGGCTGGATTAATTAGGTAAGGCAATAATTGATCGGCAAGGAAATGCATTGGGTCAGTTACTTGAAACGGATTATAAATGTTATATAAAACAATCGGAGCATTTGTGAGTTTCTTAACTTCCGAGATAATCTGATTCAAATTATTCGTTATTTGTGGCAACGTTGTCCTTTGCAATAAAAATAATAATTCAGTTTGATTTCCATTATATGATTTTAGCGCCTGAAGAAGATCATTACTACCGATGTTTAACGTCACATAATTGGCATGTTTAATAGATTGCTGGAATTGTTTATTGGTTTTAATTGCTGTCAGCAAGTCATTGGTGGTCCAGCCAGGAAAGCCCAAGTTGCTTACTTCCAATTTGGCCTCATCCCCAATTAGATAAGGGAAAGCATAGGAGGAAGGCTTGTTATTATCATCTCCCGGGTTGTAACCAAATGTAATGGAATCCCCCAGCCCTACTAGATCAATCTTCCCATACCCATACGCATTGCCGTTGTTTTCTTTTGCCAACGAGGCAGGTGAAATCAACGAGCCAGCCAAAGCAACCGCCGCAACTGATACACCCAATTTCTTCTTCATTGATTGAAACCTACTGATTTTCATCATAATCCCCCTCTTTGTTCATTAAAAGGAAAATATCATCCTTTATTAGGAACATTATACTATATAAAAGGAAGGGGTGCCATGGGGACGGTTCTACTGGAGCTCGTCTCCACTAGAACCGTCCCCATGGTCCCCGTCCCCGTGGTCCCCCATCAAGCTTTCGAAATAAGTTTTCGTGAGATGCCTAGGATTCTTTCTGTTTGCCGTTGAGAAAGTCCTTTGATGGCTTTTATTTTTTGGAAGATTATTTTCCTTTCATTACCAGGCAGGCTCTTAACTTGAGCGATTTCCAATCCCTGCAGTACAGTATTAATAGCTTCCCTGGCTTCTTCATCGGTCAGCCTTCTTTTAGGGAGCTCGTATTCAAGGCACTCGTCCTGATTAACCCGTTCATTAAACTCTTTAAATTTCTCCCTTGTTACCGAAGGGTCATCCGCAACCAAACCAAAGATATAATCCGAGTCTAGCAGTCTCTCATCCCTCTCCGTGCCAAAATAGGAACGGTAACTGCTCCATCTCCATTCCTCCATTCGCCTTACCATTCCAGCTTTTAAGGGATTTTGATGGATATATCTGATGACCGTAAACAAATATCGCCGTTCATCCACAATTTCACTTTTAAACCTGTCTTGAAACAGATGTCCGCATGTTCCATACTTCTGGTTATAGTAAAGCACATAACTGACACCAATCCGTTTCATCGTAATCGATAAAGCCTCATCGCCTTGCTTTACCAACAGGTGCACATGGTTACCCATTAAACACCAGGCATAAATCATCATGTTGCTTTGCTGCTTATACTTTTGCAAGATTCCAAGAAATGTCAGGCAATCCTCCTCATCATGGAAAATCTCCTGTCTATTTGCACCTCTCAACATAATGTGATAGATACCACTAATGCTTTTTACTCTAGCTTTACGAGACATCACATCTTCCTCCAGATTTTTTAGTTTTATGAAACTTTCTATGTAGGAAATTACTAAGATGAAAAAGACGCTCACAGATAAATAGAGTTCAGGTAGTAAATTCAAGGATGGAAAAGATAGAAAAAGGAAAAGTAGGTAAAATCGATGAATAGAAGTAACTAAAAGGCTGACCCATATATAAGTGGACAAAAGAGGGTGAAAATAAACTAATCTATGAACCTATCATACACCAGTAATCAAAGGAGTGCCAAACTCGAGCCCAAATCCCCAGAGGGCTCCAGAGGGCTCCAGAGGGCTCCAGAGGGACGGTTCTAGTGGCGCCCGTCGCCACCAGAACCGTCCCCATGGTCCCCCCATGGTCCCCTTACTATTTAATTCGTATCACGATTTTCCCCTTTGCATGGTGGGTTTCGCTTAGGGTATGGGCGTCTCGCAGTCCTTGTTCACTGAGCTCGAATATGCTTCCTACTACTGGTTTCAGCTTTCCGGCTGCCATTAGATCGGCCAGTTCACTTAGCTGCTTGCCATTGGGAATCAGCCAGTGGAACTTGGCGGTAATGCCCATCTCTTCTGCCTTTTTTTCATCTGGTGGCTGAACAATTGACACCAGTGTGCCACCTTTTTTTAACACTTGAAAGCTTTTCGCCTGGATTTCTCCCCCCATCGTATCCACGACTAAATCATAATCCTTCAGTTCCTGTTGGAAGTCCTGTTGGTCATATTTGATGACAATATCAGCACCAAGAGACTCGAGAAATTCCTCATTTTTGCTGCTGCCGGTTGTGGCTACAAAGTAGCCGAGGCTTTTGGCAATTTGGATACCGAGGCTTCCGACACCGCCAGAGCCCGCATGAATTAACACTTTATCCCCTGCCCGCAGCTGCGCAAAATCGACCAGGCATTGATAAGCCGTTAATCCTGCTAGGGGAACCGCCGCGGCTTCCTCAAAACTGATATTATCGGGGATTTTGGCCAGAAGATGCTCTTGCGTCACAATGTATTCCGCATAAGTGCCTTCAGCGGTTGTTTCAGGCCTGACGAATACACGGTCCCCAACGCTGACTGTTGATACTCCGGGGCCGATTTCCGAAACAACACCGGCTGCATCCCAGCCCAAAATAATCGGAAATGAAAATGGAAGCATTTCTTGCAGATATCCCGCCCGCAGCTTCCAATCAATCGGATTGACGGATGCCGCATGCATTTCGATTTGCACCTCGCCCTCCTTGGGAACCGGCTTCGGCACCTCCTTCTCAATCAGTTCTTCCTTGCTGCCATACTTCTCAATAACGATTGCCTTCATAGTAATGACCACCCTTTTTTTAAAAATAAACCCAATGTTCCACCACTTATTTTGTTACCATGTTCTTTTTTATAATCTCATTGACAATTTCATTTATAATAAAAAACCTTCAAGCTCTCTTTCGAATCGATTGTAGCGAGCAAGACGTTTTTCACTTCAGTATGATAGACCCGCTCCAATTCCACCCTAAGCCAGGCTTCATCTTTTTTCATCTCACTTAGCCCCTTGGAAACAATTTTTCCTTCTTTAATAATTGTCCGCGGCAGCTCGAATGGATCTGTTTCTATCTGACAGGCAGCAGCTGTAGCCGGTTCGTATTGAGGTTCCAAAAAGATAGAGATTTTCCCGTTCGCTTCCCAGATTGCGAGAGCTACCTTTTTAATATCATCCACTTTTTTCTCGCGCAGTTCCTCTAATAAGATATCAAGAGTTATTCTCGCTTTTTTCAAACCCTGATAGTGAATCTCTCCATTTTGAATAATCTCAATTGGCAGCGGGGTAATCAGCTTCCGAAACCAATGAATGTTCAGAACCAAGTAAATACCAATGAGATATAAAATAACTAATACAGCAGTGGTAACCATGGACTCTTTCATCCCGATTCTCTGGTCTGACAGCGGGTGGGCAATGATATTACCGATCACTAAGGCGATGACGAAATCGAGGAGCCTTAATTGGGACAAGGTCCGCTGCCCCAACAATTTTGCGACGATCACCAAAAACACAAAAGCAACGAATGCCCGATAAACCCACTCTAAAATGCTGAGTGATTCATGGCTTTGAAAAAAGTCCAAGTCCGCCACATCCTTTTTAACAACTATCCTTTAGTTTGACACGGTTTTTATTTTAATAATCAAAAGAAATCAGGAGCCAGTTCTTTTGAATCATTCATGTAGGAGAAAAGAATCGTTTCTAGCAATTCGCGTCAAAAAATGTTCGATGAGCTCGAATCCTGTCAATGAAAATGTCGTTAAGAGGAAAGGGGGTGAGACAATGCACTTCCGCCATTTTCTAATACCAACTCTTATGGTTGGGGCAGCTCTATTGTTGCCAGGAAATGCTTTCGCTGAGAAGAGTGATAATGGATCATTGCATTCCAATAAAGAAATAGTGCAAACTTCTGAAGCGCCGAAGAGCCCTGCTGCACAGGCTACTGTTCCTTCCATTGCTCAAAGTGCCAAACCTATTGAAAAAACGGTGCCCGCACCCCAGCAAGCGAATCTGAAGGAAACAAGTAAACCGCTGCCTTCTAAAGCCGCTCCTAAACAGTCCGCTTCCCCGCAACCTGATAGTGAAATCGTAAAAGTTTTGCCGGAGCAGGCCAATGGGAATGGGTATGGTTTGTCAGTCACCAAAAAGGCTGATAAAACCGTAAATACTCCAGGCCAGGAAAAAAAGGCTGCAGTCAGCGGGATTAAAACGGAACGACCAATTGTAGATGATAGGGCTGAAAATCCCCCTGCTCATGAGGTAAGAGTGAAAGTGGAACCGGTAAAATCGGCCCCTGTACTTCAGCCTCAAGAGAAAGAGGCAGACCTATCCAATAGTAATATGGAACTTCCGTCGCCCGTACCAGCAGGAAAGGACAAGGCTCCTTCCAGTAAGGAAGAGCTTCCGCCCATCGATCAGGCACCGAACCCACCACAACGTTCAACCAATACTGGCGGTTCGTCAAGTGATCGAATTAGTACGGGAACAGGAACTTTTACCTTGGTAGATAAGTGGTTTGATTGGAATAAGTACTTCGAGATGAAACTTGTCCAGCCATTCCTGACTCGCGATGCATTATTGAATACCCAATGGGTGAACGCCCCGCCTTCACCACCGCCGCAGGCAGCTCCTTTTTTTAAAAACCGTTAACCGCAGCTAAATGCCACGGAACACGAAAATTAAAGGAGCGAATTCAATAATGAAACATTATTTAAATTACAATAAGGTTATGAAATCTTTAGTATTAGCAGGAGCAGTATCGTTTGGAGTATTTGCGGG
Organism: Neobacillus sp. B24; assembly: GCF_055381825.1. Classification (NCBI taxonomy): domain Bacteria; kingdom Bacillati; phylum Bacillota; class Bacilli; order Caryophanales; family Bacillaceae; genus Neobacillus; species Neobacillus sp. B24. Next base: position 4,973,393 of record NZ_AP035777.1, read on the forward strand.
TGCACATTTTACTGAGGCAGCTGGACCCGATAAGGCAAAACCAGCACACGCCGTTCAAGTGAAAGTCGAACATACAGTAAAGGCTAACGTGACAAAACCTGCAGTTCAAGCTACACCAGCAGCACCAGCTGTGAAGGAACAGCAGAAAGCAGGACAAGCAGCCAAGTCTCAAGCTAGTGTGCATGCCAGCGAAAATGCAAAAATGCATGCGAATCCGAACTCAGCCGTTCTTAACAAGATTGGAAAAGTAGAGGAAGCACCAGTACAAGAACCTGCTGTTGAAGAGGAAGTAATTGAGGCAGCTCCGGTACAAGAACCTGCTGTTGAAGAGGAAGTAATCGAGGCAGCTCCAGTACAAGAACCTGTTATAGAGGAGAACGTTACTGCTGAAGAGCAAGGTACTGAGATCGAAGTGGATGCGGATGAAACTGTCATAGCTGAAGCTGACGATGAGGAAGATGTACAAGCAGTAAAGGATGATTCTGATTCTGCAGTCAAAGCTGATGATAAGGAAGAACAAGACCAAAATTCTGATTCTAAAAAATTCGTCAAAGATCGTGAAGGTATCGTGAATAATAAAGATGATGAAGATACAGATTCTGATGATGAAGACACAGACACAGATAAAGAGCCTAAGGTTAATCCTTCAGCTGCCAATAAAATAAACTCACAAGCATTCGAACATGCAAGTGAAAATGCTAAAGCACACGCTAATGCAAATGCAGCTGTCCATGCTTCTGGAGAAGTTTCCGAAGAGGTTGTAGCTGAAGAAACAGCTGAGGTTACAGTTGAAGACAATTCTGAGGTTGTTGCAGAAGAAACTACTGAAGTTACTGCGGAAGACAATACTGAGGTTGCAGCTGAGGAAACCACTGATGCTGTTGTTGCAGAAGAAACTACTGAAGTCACAGTGGAAGACAATACGGATGCTGTAGCTGAGGAAACTACTGATGCTGTTGTAGAAGATGATGCTGCCGTTGTAACGGATGAAGCTACTGAAGAAGATACAAACACAGATAAAGAAGCTAAGGTCAACCCTTCAGCTGCCAATAAAATTAACTCTCAAGCATTCGAACATGCGAGTGAAAATGCTAAAGCACACGCTAATGCAAATGCTGCAGTCCATGCTTCCGGGGAAGTTTCCGGAGAGGTTGTAGCTGAGGAAACTACTGAAGTTACTTCAGAAGACAATTCAGAGGTTGTAACAGAAGAAGCCACTGAAGAGACAGTAGAAGACAATACTGAGGTTACAGCTGAGGAAACTACTGAAACTGTTGTAGAAGACGATGCAGTCGTTTCTGAAGAAAACACTGATGCTGTTGTAGGAGACGATGCAGCCGTTTCTGAAGAAACCACTGATGCAGTTGTTGCACAAGATGCTAATGTTGAGGAAACAACAGTTGAAGCAGGAACAGAAGCCGTTGCGGTTGAAACTACTGATGCAGTTGAAGAAGAAACAGTTGCTACGGGAGTAGTCAGCCCATCTGTAACAAACAAAGCAAAAGCACAAGCTAGCGTAAAAGCAAGCGAGCAAGCAAAAGCGGTTGCTGCTGCTAATTCTGCTGTACAAGCTGGGACTGAAGAAGTCGTAGAAAAAACAGTTGTAACAGATGAAGAAAATGCAGACGAAGCAGTTGTTATAGATACAACTGTGGAAGCAGCTACAAAAGAATAAATTTTATCTTTTTGGGACTGCCCCATTGGCCAATCCCTTAAATACAAACAAGGCCCGACTAGCATCAACTGCTAGCCGGGCCTTTTTACGTACAAAACTTCCTGTCGCCACAAGAACCGTCCCCGCGGCGACCAGTGGAGATTCATTCACTTTTTTCCTGCACTGGGAGGCTTGTTAATGTTGTAAAGGCGGTTGCCACTTTTCTGGCGAAGGAGAGAGGGGGTTCAACTGATTGAATATGAATATACACTAGGTTAGGCTGGGTAAATATCCAGTGATTATGCAAGGCACTCACAATTAAACCTTGCCCGACAACCGATCTCATAAAATTGGGGATTTCCTGTTCCAGCAATGTGATCTCCCCAAGGTTTAGTGCATTACCATTTACATCCAATGACTCAAAAGAAATTCCTACCGGTACAACAGAATGACTTGGCCGGCCTTGAACATGAACATGAAAACTGCGTTTCAAGCTAACGGAACAGCCATTTTTCGTCATTTTCGCTTCCCCATTTAAAATTCGAGCAAATTGATCGCCCAGCTGCTTCAAAGTATTCACTCATTAGCCCCCTCCGAAAAAAGACTTTCTTAGATTATATTCCCGAGGGACCCGTGCCGATTCCTGTGTCTTTTGCAGGGACAACGTGGGACCACGGGGACGGTTCTACTGGCTCCTGCACCCACCATCGAAAAAACGGCAAATGGTTCTACCGTTTAATTGCACCACCGGAACCGTCCCCGTGGTCCCCTCTTCTTCATCTCATATATTGTTCAACTAGTTCAAAGCATCTTTCTTTTGTGAGGTTGTTGACGACGGCTACGTATTCAAGTTGTTCCATGGTGCCGCCTTCATATTTTAGGGAGGCTTCTTTTGCGGTGTTGTCCCGGTACTTTATCCATTCGCGTTGTTCTTTTCGTAGTTGGTCCCTCTCTTCTGATGGAAGCTGTTGCTTTAGAACGCCATATATTTCATTGAGCAATCCATCCCAAATATCGTATAGGTCTCCTTCTACTTTTTTCAAAGCGAAGGTGGTGTCGTCGATTGGATGGTTTCGCATTTCTTCCATTTCTTTTTTCTTATCATTTAATTTCTTGAGATATTCCGCCTTCAGGCTATTTGTATCATTTGTTGAAGGAGTTTCATCTTTTTTGGGTGTTTCTTCTTTTTCATTTAGTTCGGCATTTTCTTTTTCAGTGGTATCTGAACCAGCGTTATCTACATTTTGATCTTCGCTTGTGTTTTCAGTGGACTTAACATCCGGCGAAGCACTTAACTTATCTTCTGAGTTTCCACAAGCAGTCACTATCAATAAAACTCCTATTAGTAAAATTCCTGCTAAAAATTTATGATTATTTTTCATGCAAAGCCTGCCTTTCCTTCTTGATGAGGGAGACCAGATTACTTCCCTAAACACAATTAGTTGGTTGAATAACTAGTTATTGAGAAAAAGGCATCATAACCCAGAAGCATTAAAAGTTGCAAAATAACTCCTACAATACTACAAATGAATCCCGCGGTAGCTAACCCGCTGCCATTTTCATTTGTAATACGTATTTGCTTTACTGCTACCCTCGCAAACACGATTCCAATAATCCCTAATATCAAACCAATAAAAGGTATAAATAATGATAAAATACCGACAGTTAATGCAATGACTGAACTATTGTTTGTTTGAATTTTCTCAGACATCTTCTTCCCTCCCATCTAGATAATTTTACCATAAAAAAGTGTTGGGACGGTTTTCTTATCGACACAACAGCAAAGGGACCAGGAGAATGTACTGCACCCCAAAAGTTAGAGCGAAAATCTGACTTTTGGGGTGTTTATTTTTGGGTAAATATAGTGAAGAATTTAAACTTATGGTGGTTAGGGAGTATCTAGAAGGAAAACTTGGATATAGAGCTCTTGCCAAGAAACATGGGATTAAGGGGAAATCAGCCATTGAAAGATGGGTAAAAATTTACAAGAAGTTCGGACAAAAAGGATTAGCGAATAATAAGTCTAATAAAAGATACTCTGTTCAATTAAAGCTGGATGTATTAAGCTTTATAAAAAGAACAGGTTCTTCAGAAACTGAAGCAGCCCTTCACTTTGGGATAACCAACCCGGCTATAATATCCTCATGGAAAAAAGTATTCTTAGAGGGTGGGACTGAAGGTCTGAAAAGCCCGAAAGGACGGCCACCCATGTCTGATATAGCTAAAAACAAAAAAGACAAACAAACAAAAAAGAGCGATATGACATATAAACAACAATTGGAAAGAGAAAACGAACTTTTACGTTTAGAGGTTGAATACTTAAAAAAGTTGCGAGCTTTTCAGATGGATCCGGAGGGGTATCTCGAAAAGCACAAGCAGCATTATCATTCGAACTCAAAGAAACCTTCAAACTAAAAGATGTTTTACAAATAGTCGGCATCCCTGAATCCTCCTACCATTATCATATAAAAATGATGAATAAAGAAAATCCAGACCAGGAGCTGGAGGAACTTATTCAATCCATTTTCGAGGAACACAACGGAAATTATGGTTATCGTCGTATTCAATTAGAATTGCAAAACCGTGGAGTTGAAGTGAATCATAAAAAGGTGCAACGCATCATGAATAAGCTTGGGCTCAAGGGAGATAAATTCAGATTAAAATCACGCAAGTACAGTTCTTATAAGGGTTCGACTGGAACAGTTGCCAAGAACCTTATTAATCGCCGTTTTAAAACAAATGTGTGTCATCAAAAATTAACCACAGACATGACGGAATTCAAGTGTTTAGATGGTGTAAAACTGTATCTAAATCCAATTATGGATATGTTCAATGGTGAAATTATTTCATTCGGGATAGGTATGCGGCCAACCTTAGAATTAGCTCTCACTCCCCTCCAGGAAGCACTAGAAATAGTAAAAGATTCAAAGTTTAGAACTACCATACATTCTGATCAAGGGTGGCATTATCAACATAATAAATGGGTGAAAACCCTCAAGAAATATAAGGTGTTCCAAAGTATGTCGCGTAAAGGAAACTGTTTAGATAATTCGCCAATGGAGAACTTTTTTGGATTACTAAAACAAGAAATGTATTATGGGGAAGCACTGTGCTCATATGAGGAATTAAAAAAGAGAATAAAAGAATATATCGATTACTATAATAACAAGCGTATAAAGCAAAAATTGGCTGGCATGAGTCCGGTTCAATACCGAAACCATACCAGCCAATTAGCTGCATAATATAAAACTCTAACTTTTGGGGGTCACATCAGAACCGTCCCCCTGGTCCCTCTGGCCCCCACTATCAAGCCGCTACATCTCTCTTTTTAAAGACAAGATGGGCGAGTAATTGAAATAGGATGAAGTATACGACTAGCATCACGATGGAGAAGGTTAGGGTCATTCCTTCAAGCATCGGGGTGCCTTCGAAATATTGTAGTAGATTGGTATTAGCGAACAAAATGTATTTGGCCCAATCAAATTTAGCAGCTAGCATCGCGGTTATTTGTCCCCCCGTAAACATGAGGAAAATGGATAGTCCAATTGCCAGCGAACTATTTCGGAATACCGCTGAAATCATAAACGCCATCGTGGCCAGCATGAGCATGGAAATCGACGTTAACCCATAGAAATTAATCAGGTGAATGACCATGCTTTGTTCCGTCACACCGCCATTATAGTAATTCAAATACGGAAGTGCGACATCTGGAGTACCAAATAAAATAGCTCCTAGAATGGAAGAATACACAAATAATAGGACGAGCATCATGAGTGCGAATAAAAGTACCGCGATATATTTTGAGATTAAGATTTTACTGCGGTTAATCGGTCTGATTAATAACAGCTTAATTGTCCCCCAATTAAATTCAGAAGCGACAATCCCAGCTGCAATAATAATCGTAAATAGTCCGGCGAATTGAATTAAACTCGAAGCATCATCAACGAATCCCCAGACATTGTACTCCTGGTTAGGGGAGAGATTATGTTGTATCCGATATTCCATAATGGCAATATCTCTTTTAAGATATTGGAGCTGATTTTCAGGTGCGTTGCCAGCCTCCTGATCACTTAGATCCTTCTTCATCTGATCGATATTTACTTGTAATTCTTGTTTCCAGTTTTCATTATCCGGAAGTGTTCCTTTACCTTCTTCATACTTAGTGACTCCACCTGCAACGGTGACCATCAATAAGAGTAACCCAATCATGACATACGTTCCTGGCAGCTTAAATATTTTCATACATTCATTGCGAATTAAATTAAGCATGGACCCCTGCCTCCTTTGTTTCCGTGACCTCTAAGAACCGGTCTTCCAGAGTTTTTAACACTTCTTTAATTCCAAAAATCTGAATATCGGAAGCCACGAGTTCTTTTACAATTGAAGGGATGTCTTCCTTCTTTAAGGGTGCAACAATCGCATTCTCTTCTACGGCAATATTCATAGTTGGATAGATTGCTTTAATAAGAGAGGCTGCTTTTTCTTTCGGGGAAACTTCCAGCTCAAACGTTGTTTCTGTCCCTTGAACAAAATCATTCACTAATTGAACATCAATCAGCTTGCCGCTTTGGATAATGCCAATGCGGTCGCACATCATTTCCATCTCCGAAAGCAAATGGCTTGAGACAATCACCGCCATGTTTCTTTCCCTGGCCAACATTCGTAAATGATCACGAATTTCACGAATCCCTGCAGGATCCAACCCATTTGTCGGCTCATCCAGAATCAGCACCTCCGGGTCATGCAAAAGGGCTTGAGCAAGTCCCAGCCTTTGTCTCATGCCAAGCGAATAAGTTTTCACCTTATCGTGAATTCGCTCCGTCAATCCAACAAGCTCTACGACTTCATCAATCTTTTCTTTGTTCGCCCCTTTTGACATCCGGGCAAAGTGAACCAGATTTTGATAGCCGCTCAAGAACTTATACATCTCCGGGTTTTCCACAATCGCCCCAATATGACCCACCGCTTTTTCAAAATCATCTTTAATACTGTGGCCAGCAATCTTAATATCACCAGACGTTATCCCAATCAAGCCGACAATCATGCGGATCGTAGTCGTCTTCCCCGCCCCATTCGGCCCCAAAAACCCAAACACCTCACCCTTTTGCACATCAAAACTCAAACAATCAATAATCGTCCTCCCCTTAATCGTTTTGGACACATTTTGAATCTCCACAACCCCTGACATACAGGCAGCTCCTTTCAAGGAACCATGGGGACGGTTCTACTGGTGCTCAAGACCGCGTAACCATGGATCTTCTTCATCTATTATTTAGCAATTTTGCATCACTTGATAAGACGAATAAACCTTGTAAATGGTTCACCGAACTTTATTATGCAACTCCATTTTATCGTTTAGATATCAAGTGAAACAGGGACTCTAGACGTAGAATGTCATACATCTCCAACTGTAATTATTGAGGTTCAGTTCAAAGGTGACTGCTTCCGCGAGAACACTTCCCTCATTTATCCCCTTCATCCCAACACACAAAAAAAGCCAGGGGGACGGTTCTACTGGGTCCTGCTCCCGCAAGCAAAAGGCACCACAAGAACCGTCCCCCTGGCTCACCCATTTTCTCTTTCACGCAATATGTCTTGTATGATTTCTATATGGAAGGCGGCCCATGCTTTTTCGCGGAAATGGAGGATGACAGTGGTTGTGAGCAGTGCCAAGTAAAGGATGGCAAAGAGCATCCACAGCTTGCTGCCGTCTCTAAATAAGTAGTTCATTAATGGTTTGGAAAATAAGAATAACAGCCATGGAATGGAAGAAACAAATATAGGAGTAATACCGGAGCCATTCTTTTCTTTGACCATCAGGTAGTAGATTAATTTTAAAGTACTGCTGTCAATTGATTGATATAGCTCCTGAATGTTCTCCACTTCTTTGAAATCCTTCAAGTTCCGGACATGCTGGCCATTCTGAATCGCTCTTTTCACTTGAAGAAAAACTTTGTGTGCATCTCCCCTGTAAGAAAACACTATTTCTTCCTCCTGTTTAGTAAACTTACCAGCTAACGGAAACACTAGTATTCTTATTTTTTACAAACTTCCTAATTTGTATGTAATTTTCATCTTGAATTTCCAAAAAATGACGCACCTCTGCTTCATAAAAAAAGACCAGGAGAACCGTCCCCATGGTCCTCCTGGCCTTTGCTTTATGCTGCTGTTTTTGTTGTGCCTTTGTCATTGTCTGGTTTAACGGTTTTGCGAATGAATGGAATTACCCAGCGGTCTAAGCCGTAGCGGCCGGCGTTGTAGCCTGCTGCCAAGATGATGAAGCCTAAGAAAATGTCGGTTGGGTTATGAGATACGGTACCGGCCATGAAGAATGAGAAGTTCATCACTAAGCCGAAGAACATGGCAGCTGTTGTTAAGCAGCCTAGTAGTAAGCCTAAACCAATTAGCGTTTCTCCCCAAGGAACGATGACGTTAAAGATATCTACATTTGGAATGGCGAAGCCTTTTAGGAATTCTACATACCAGCCATAAACTAAAGCGCCGTCAGGACCTTTTACAGGATTAGCGGTAACACCCTTTAGGAAGCCGGCAGCGTCGAATCCGCCTGTTAATTTATGAAAACCTGCAGTAAACCAAGAATAACCAAGATATAATCGAATAACTAGTAATAGTGCAGCTGAAATCTTATTTTCTCTTAAAAATTTATTAAACATTTCTGTTTCCCCCTTATAATGGCTTGCTCCTTACACTTACAATATATTGGATTTTCACTGTAAATAACATAGCCATAGAGGTAAGTTCACAGATTGTTAAAAATGATTTGACAGAATTTTGAACTAGGAAGCAGGGACCCGTCCTTCAATAGTATCTATTAATTGTGCAACGTCCTGTTTTGTCCCGACTGGCCCATGACCTGGGATCGCTTTTTCAAAATCAAGCTCTGTTACGTTCTTTAAGATCCGGACCCATGTTTCAGGGTTGGATTCTTCAAAGAACGTTGGCTGGTCCTGGACAAACAGCAAATCTCCCATAAATAGTACCTTTTCTTCTGGTACATACAGCATCGCATCGCAATAGGAATGCCCCCCTCCCAAAGTAAACAGCTTGGCACTCCTTTTACTGCCGTAAAATAGCATTTCCTCTTTAAACGTTTGCTGTGGCAACGTTAGCTGTAAGATTGGCAACGAGCGTTCCACTTCAGTTAGAAAACTGATTTTCTTCTTCAGCTCGCTATCTTCATTTCTGCTAAACTGTTCTTTTAATGAAGCAATATAATCTGTAAGCTCGTTTATCCCATGTTTTTGCTGCTGAATTCGTGCCGGATGAACATCCCGCATTTTTTCATACGTCAGCTGACTGGAGATAATGGTGCTCTCCTTAAAAACCTGATTGCCCCGAATATGATCGCCATGAAAATGGCTATTCACGATCCATTTAATCGGTGAGGCGGTTTCCGTCTCCACTGCCCTCTTCAGTTCCTCTGCCGCTTGGGGCGTATTAAATGTATCAAAGACGATGACTCCATCACCTAAATCAATAAAACCCGCATTACCGACCGAACCGCCGCCTTCCTTTGCAATTGCTACATACACGCCCTGACTTACTTTTTCTAATGTAAAATGCTTGCTGAAAAATTCACCGCTCATCTAAATCCTTCCTCCCTTGGATTGTTATTTATTCCCATTATATAATAGCAATAGTAACCAGAATACTTATTGAGCAAAGAGTAAATCAGTTGGAGGAAGTGCCATGTCTTTTTCCTTGTATGTTAGGAATCTATCACCTGAACAAGTTGCTTTTAGTTATTCTGCGGCCCATGAAACGATGATGGCCCTTCATGTGTTTCATGATTGCAAGCATCATCCCCTCCATATCCCATGGGTCATAGATGCCAGAAGAAAAATCAATTCCGCCTTGAAGCAAGAAATCGAAGCCTTTAGCTTTTTGTATAAAAGGCCGTTGGTGACATTCTGGGCCTTGCAGGGCAATTCTGCCTTTCAATCCTTTGAAGAAGGGCTGAGGGAACTGGAGTCCAGTCCGGGCCACTTTTTCTGCACTACCATTGTGGAAACAATTTTAAATCGAAAAATGGCCGACGGGCAGCTGCAACAGGAGTTTTTGGAGTTCGCTTGTAATCGTTATCCGGAATCAGAGGAAATTATTCTTGCCTTGGTAAAAAACCCTGAGCCTGTTAAACAGCGATTCTTGAATATGCTGGAGGAATTTTGGCGTATTTGTGTGAAAGAGGACTGGAATGCGATCGAGAAGCTTTTTTTAAAAGATATTGCTGACCGCTGAAGGACACTGATGAAGGATGGCGCTTTACAGCTGCTTGGAAGTCTATCGCAGGAAATTGATATAGATCCAGGTGAACAGAAAGCGATAATTAGAAGAATTTCGAAGGAGGATATTTTTTTCGATAAGGATGATGAATTGCTTTTAACTCCTTCTTATTTCGCCTGGCCGCATTTATTTGTCAATCTCCATCCTACTGTAGGCATTAACTACTCGATTATGGAAAACGAGCAGGAAGGGGCAAGGCCGATGCCGCCGGAGGATTTACTGAAGTTTTTCAGCACATTGGGCGATTTCAGCCGGCTCCAAATCGTCAAATATCTAGCGCAACAGCCGCGGTGCACGAGGGAATTGGCAGGGTTAATGGGAATGACAGAGGGGGCCATATCGAAGCATATCAAGCTGCTGAAGGATGCTGGTTTAGTAGAATCCAAACGCGAAAGCTACTATGTATTCTATCATTTGCTGGATCAACCGTTTCATGACTTTCCTCAGGGATTGGCGGAATATTTAAAACAGAGCTAAAAAGGGCGCCAGGGGGGCGCCAGGGGGGGCGCCAGGGGGACGGTTCTACTGGTTCCGCAAGAACCGTCTCCTCCCTCCGAACATATAAATATTACAAAGATATTACATTCAAAGATTTACAAGGGGGATACAAGATTGAATTTCCTTTTGGTTGCCATCCTTTACTGGACATTGTTGGGGGTTTCATTCCTTTTACTTTTCTGGGGGTTATGGATAAAGTCATGGAGAATGCTGTTGTGGAGTGGAATCGCCCTGTTGCCGCCGACGCTATCCTTCTATTACGGAGGGGCAGAAGGCTGGTTTAATTTGGCGGGACTGGTGCCATTGGTAATATTCGGGATTGCATATTACACAAAAAGAAAGGGAAGTTGAAACCATGGGACCAGGAGGGACGGTTCTGGTGGTGCTTGGCGCCACCAGAATGATGTGACCCCCAAAAGTTAGAGTTTTATATTATGCAGCTAATTGGCTGGTATGGTTTCGGTATTGAACCGGACTCATGCCAGCCAATTTTTGCTTTATACGCTTGTTATTATAGTAATCGATATATTCTTTTATTCTCTTTTTTAATTCCTCATATGAGCACAGTGCTTCCCCATAATACATTTCTTGTTTTAGTAATCCAAAAAAGTTCTCCATTGGCGAATTATCTAAACAGTTTCCTTTACGCGACATACTTTGGAACACCTTATATTTCTTGAGGGTTTTCACCCATTTATTATGTTGATAATGCCACCCTTGATCAGAATGTATGGTAGTTCTAAACTTTGAATCTTTTACTATTTCTAGTGCTTCCTGGAGGGGAGTGAGAGCTAATTCTAAGGTTGGCCGCATACCTATCCCGAATGAAATAATTTCACCATTGAACATATCCATAATTGGATTTAGATACAGTTTTACACCATCTAAACACTTGAATTCCGTCATGTCTGTGGTTAATTTTTGATGACACACATTTGTTTTAAAACGGCGATTAATAAGGTTCTTGGCAACTGTTCCAGTCGAACCCTTATAAGAACTGTACTTGCGTGATTTTAATCTGAATTTATCTCCCTTGAGCCCAAGCTTATTCATGATGCGTTGCACCTTTTTATGATTCACTTCAACTCCACGGTTTTGCAATTCTAATTGAATACGACGATAACCATAATTTCCGTTGTGTTCCTCGAAAATGGATTGAATAAGTTCCTCCAGCTCCTGGTCTGGATTTTCTTTATTCATCATTTTTATATGATAATGGTAGGAGGATTCAGGGATGCCGACTATTTGTAAAACATCTTTTAGTTTGAAGGTTTCTTTGAGTTCGAATGATAATGCTGCTTGTGCTTTTCGAGATACCCCTCCGGATCCATCTGAAAAGCTCGCAACTTTTTTAAGTATTCAACCTCTAAACGTAAAAGTTCATTTTCTCTTTCCAATTGTTGTTTATATGTCATATCGCTCTTTTTTGTTTGTTTGTCTTTTTTGTTTTTAGCTATATCAGACATGGGTGGCCGTCCTTTCGGGCTTTTCAGACCTTCAGTCCCACCCTCTAAGAATACTTTTTTCCATGAGGATATTATAGCCGGGTTGGTTATCCCAAAGTGAAGGGCTGCTTCAGTTTCTGAAGAACCTGTTCTTTTTATAAAGCTTAATACATCCAGCTTTAATTGAACAGAGTATCTTTTATTAGACTTATTATTCGCTAATCCTTTTTGTCCGAACTTCTTGTAAATTTTTACCCATCTTTCAATGGCTGATTTCCCCTTAATCCCATGTTTCTTGGCAAGAGCTCTATATCCAAGTTTTCCTTCTAGATACTCCCTAACCACCATAAGTTTAAATTCTTCACTATATTTACCCAAAAATAAACACCCCAAAAGTCAGATTTTCGCTCTAACTTTTGGGGTGCAGTACAGAAGAACGAAATCGCTACGCGATGGCTTTTTAAAACCCCACTCGCACCTAAAAAAGTATAAAAAAAATGAAAAAGTATGTTCTCTGTGGTATTGTTTTATCGCCAAACAAAACAACCAAGGAAGGACATACTTTTTCACTTGAAGATTATATCACGCACTTTCCAAAAAATAAATCTACATATTTTCCCTTTTCCAAACAGGGCTCCTCCTGCCTTCTGATTATTGATCTATTACTTAGCTATTAATCAATCATCAGGAGGAAACATCATGAATCAATATGAACAAAAAGTGGAGTTATACTTTGAGCTTAAGGGCGCCCCGGATTCCTCAAAAGAATCGTACTGGCGCAGAATGAACGCTTTTCTGAGTTATATGCAGGAACACACTAGACCCATAGAAGAAATGACCTTGGAGGATGTCCAACAATACATCCTTTACCTCAAAAAAGACAAGGGTCTATCCCCAGGAACCATTAATAATTACATTTCTGCGATTAAGTTCTTCTATACCTATGTTTTAGAAAAGGAATGGAATTCTATTAAGGTTCCGAGGATGAAAAGAGCCCAAAGTTTCCCTGTCATCCCACCTAAAGAAGAAGTTCTTTTACTATTAAATTCAACCAATAACTTGAAGCATAAAGCCATTCTTGCATTAATTTACGGCAGTGGACTTCGAGTTAGCGAAGTAGCTAAATTAAAAATTTGCGATATTGATAGTAAGAGTATGCGAGTTCGCGTCCAAAACGCTAAACACAATACCAATCGATATACCATTCTATCCGAGACAGCACTGATAGTGCTGAGGGAATATTTTAAACATTACTTTTCCAAAGATTATACACGGAATGATTGGTTATTTCCAGGTCGAGATAAGTCGGACCCTATTCATGTCAAAACGATAAAAAATACCTTAATTAAGTTAAAAGACAAGCTTCAACTTGATCCGAATATTTCTGCTCATACACTTAGACATTGTTTTTCCACGCATCTTTTAGAAGATGGGGTGGAACCAGTGTTCATCCAACAGATGCTTGGGCATAAGAGTTTGAAAACTACTTTAACGTACCTGCATATGACCTCCAAGAGTGTCATGGGAATCAAGAGCCCCTTAGATACCGGAGGGGATAAGGCATGAGTACAATCCAAGAAATTTTTCGGAAATTCTATCCCATGTATGTAGAAAAGTACAGACCATCAAAAGGGCAAGCCAAGGCAGCTAGGGCAATCATGAACTGCAGAACGGCCACCCTCGGTGGCCATGCCTATGGATGTCATAATTGTGGTCATACTCAAGTAAGTTATAATTCTTGCCGGAATCGGCACTGCCCGTCGTGCCAAGGGGTGACAAAAGAGGTCTGGATTGATAAAAGGAAAAAGGATATCCTTAACGCCCCATATTTTCATGTGGTTTTTACCATGCCGGAACAGCTGCACATGTTAATTTATCATAATCAGAAACTACTTTATGATTTAATGTATAAAGCCGTCTCGGAGACCTTATCGGAACTAGCCCAAGACCCTAAATATTTGGGAGCCCAAATCGGTTTTTTTTCTGTCTTGCATACTTGGGGTCAAAATTTGCATTATCATCCTCACATTCATACCGTGGTATTGGCTGGAGGATTAAACAAACTAAATCGCTGGTGTAACTCCAGTCATAAGTTTTTCATCCCTGTAAAAGTGTTATCTAAGAAATTCCGTGGGAAGTATCTATACTTTTTAAAGCAATATTATGAACAGAACCGACTCCAGTTTTATAACGAGGCAAAGAGTTACGAAGATCCAAAACAATTTCAGCGGTTAATAGACAAATGTTATTCAATAAACTGGTATAGCTATACGAAAAGAACCTTCTCAGGTCCATTGGCAGTGGTGCAATATCTTGGCCGTTATACTCATCGAATCGCGATCTCCAATCAACGAATTATTTCAATTGGTAAAGATACTGTCACCTTTCGGGCAAAAAATTATCGGGACAATAGTCGGAAAAACACTATTACGATGAGAGGTGTGGAATTTATTCGCCGATTTCTCATGCATATTCTCCCGAAGGGATTAGTGAAAATCAGGCATTACGGAAAACTGGCCAACCGGAATAAGAAAACCAAACTAAGAATCTGCAGGATTTTAACCCAAAGCCGAGTCTACAAACCAGCTTTTGAAGGACTTAGTACCATTGAAATAGTTTCTAAACTTATTGGGAAAGACATCACTTTATGTCCTTCCTGTAAAAAAGCACACCTGGTGGCTGCCGTATCAGACGGGCTGCCTTAAGCAGAAAAAACTGAATACCATTTTAAAAAGCCTCTTCAGTGGGGAGGGGGAAAGTTTACCCAAAAACAATGAAAATCAAAGAGGAACGCTGGTAGCAGATTCAAAATAGAAGAAAAAACAAAAATTAATAGGGTAAGAAAAAGATTGAATCCCCATAGAGAAGGGGGCCGCGACTTCATTCTTCTCGGGCAATCAAAAATTTTGCGCAAATGGACGCGTTTCATTAGAAAGCACTAAGGCACAGCTAGTTCAGTTCACTAGCTGTGCCTTTTTACGCGCAAAACTTCCGATTGTCCCCTATAAGAACCGTCCCCCTGGCCCCCCTGGCCACCCCTGATCCCCTTTTATTCAAAAGACCCGACTGTTTGGAAGATTTCGCTTGATTGCGGGGATACGTAGATGGTTCGGCTTGGGAAGGCGACTTCTACTCCCTCTTCTTCGAGTATTCCCATGATTTTGAGATTGATGTCATGTTTGATTCTCAGGTGTTCTGCCCAGACAGTGGTATGGGTGAAGAAATAAATCAGGATATCGAGACTGTTTTCATTATAATGATCGAAGGCGACCATGATGGAATCCGGATGAATCTCTTCGTGCGTCCGGAGCAGCTGTTCAATTCGTTTGGAGACTCGTTCAATTTGTTCTTTCGTCGTTTGAAAGTTCAATCCCAAGTGAAAATTGATGCGTCTTTTTCCCATACGACTCCAGTTCGTAATCGGCTCGTTGGCAAGGGTTGAATTCGGCACGGTCACGAGTGCTTGGCTGAACGTCCGGACTTTCGTGCTTCGGAAATTAATATCCTCTACCGTCCCCTCTACACTTGGCGTCAAAATCCAATCGCCGATAGAGAACGGCTTCTCGGTCACAATGACAATCCCGCCAATGAGATTCCCGACCGCCTCTTTTGCCGCTAACGCAAACGCCAATCCGCCCAATCCAAGCCCGGCAACAAGGCCGCTAACGTCATAATTAAATTCTTGGCCGATAATACTGATACTGATTGCCACCAGAATGACGCGGATGGTTCTTGAAATAAACGGAAGCAGAATCAAATCAATCTTATTGTTCATTTTTTGGTTCAGACTGACAATAATTCCGGAAGTCGGAGACGACAAATTAAACAAAGCCCAGGTAATTAACACAATCACCATGGAACGCAAGAATTTTAAAAACAAGCCATTTTTCTGCTCGATAAACGGAAAATAATCCATGGCTACATACAAACCGACAATAATAAATGCCCAGCCCAGAGGACGTTCAAACGCCAAACAGATTTGAGTTAAGATTTCCGTGGGTGTCTTTCGTGACAATTTTATAATCAGCTGAAACACATACTTGGTAAACAGCTTTCGAAACAAAACAAATACTGCCAAAATTGCAATCGAAATCCCCAGGTTTTTTAACATCTCATAATCTAACACAAAGGAACCAATATTCATTTTTAGACTACCTTCTCCCTTTTTTACGATGAACATACATTTTAAAAACCCACTTATCATACCTTTTTCAATAAAAAAATGGAATCATACAAAAGTCATAAAAAAAGCAGGGGCGGTTTTCAGCCGCTTTCGCGAGAACCCTCCCCTGCTTCAAATCTAGCAAAAACACTATCAATCTCACCCAATCATTTTGTACTGCGCCTTCACCAATTCATAATAAACTCCCTTTGTTCTCATCAGGGTGTCGTGATTTCCCTGTTCAAGAATATTGCCGTGGTCGAGAACAATGATGTTATCTGCTTCTCTGATGGTGGATAACCGGTGAGCAATCATGATGGCCGTTCTTCCCTTTAGTAACGTTCTTAATGCCTGTTGAATTCTCACTTCTGTTTCTGTGTCAATACTGGCAGTTGCTTCATCCAAAATAATAATGCTCGGATCTGCCAGAAGGGCCCTTGCAAATGAAAGAAGCTGGCGTTCCCCGACAGATAGCACATTCCCCCGCTCCTCCACCTCTGTGTGATAGCCATTTGCCAACTTGCGAATAAATGAATCTGCCCCTACCGCTTTCGCCGCGGCCATCACATCCTCATCACTTGCGGCCGGGTTACCAAAACGAATGTTTTCCATAATACTTCCTGAAAAAATAAACGTTTCCTGCAGGACCACACTAATTTGCGAACGTAAACCTGGGATGGACAAGTCTTGAATGGGGTGACCGTCAATTTTGACAGCACCGGCAGTAGCATCATAAAAGCGGCTCACCAGGTTCGCAATCGTCGTTTTCCCTGAGCCCGTGTGGCCGACAAGCGCTGTTGTTTCCCCTGCACTGATGGAAAAAGAAACACCGTTCAACGCCTTTCTTGTGGCATCGTAGGAAAACTCCACCTTCTCAAAATCAATTTGCCCTTTGATGGCTGGGAGCACCAGCGGCTTGGCTGCCTCTTTTACAATCGGCTGTTCATCCAAAAACTCGAAGATCCGCTCCGAAGAGGCCATCCCAATCAGCAGTTGATTATACACCTGCCCCAGCCTCGAAATTGGTTCCCAGAACATGCCGAGATAGAAAGCAAACGAAACGAATTCCCCGATGGTACATTCCCGATTGGCCACAAGTACGGCACCATAGCAAATTAAAATCACGGTTCCCACGGCATTGGTCATTTCCACAATCGGGCCAAACATGGCGTTTTTCCTGACTGCCTGTTTCCAGGTATTAAAGTTTTCCTGATTCATCCCTTTAAAGAACTCTGTGTTTTCCTTTTCCTGCGTAAAGGTCTGCGTCACCCGAATTCCCTGAATGCTTTCATTTAAGTGGGAGTTAATCCTAGCCTGAATGAGCCGGACCTGCTGCCAGGACTGGCGGATTTTTTTTCGCAGGCTGGTCGAAATAAAAAACATAATCGGTAAAATGACCATAATCGCAATCGTCAGCTTTACGTTTAACGAAAATAAGATAATAATCGTGGCAAACAATAGCAGGAAATCCATTAATAGATTAATAACCCCGTTTGTAAACAGCTCCTGCAGGGAGTTAATGTCATTCATGATCCGCACCAGAATCGACCCGGCTGAGCGCTTATCAAAAAACCGATGGGAGAGGGATTGAACGTGGGTAAATAAATGCTTGCGTAAATCATAAATAACGTTCTGGCCAAGTCGATTCATCCAGCGAATCCGTAAGGCATTAACGGCATAGGACACCATGTACAATCCCAGAATGATAGACACAAGCTGCACCAACAGTGTGGTATCTTTGTTAATAATCGCCCGATCCAGCGTGTACACACCAATCAAAATGGGAATAAGCAGCCGGACAGTTGTTGATATAACCACCGTTAAAAACGAAAGCGGGAGCAAATTTTTCGAATAGGGTTTGACATATTGCAATAGACGCCACATTTGCCCCCAGTTAAATGGTTTATCAATCAGTTGATCTTGAGAGTAATGGAACCGCTCCAGCGTCAGCCTTTTTCGTTGTTTCTTTTCCATGCTGTCACCTACCTTACTGCCTTTTGCATGATAGCTTTATGATCTTGATATTGAATGTTATAAATTTTTCGATAGGCACCACCATAAGCCAGCAGCCCGTCATGTGTTCCCCGCTCGATGATGGAGCCTTGATCCAGCACCAGAATCTCATCTGCATGCTGCAGTGAGGAAATCCGGTGTGCAATAATAAAGGTTGTTCTGCCCTTCATGACTTCCTTTAGCGCTTGCTGGATTTGATACTCCGTTTCCATATCGACGGCACTTGTGGCATCGTCCAAAATAAGAATCGCCGGATTGGTACAAATCGCACGGGCAATGGCAATTCGCTGCTTCTGCCCCCCGGACAGGCCCATTCCCCTTTCCCCAAGCAGCGTGTCATAGCCATAAGGCAGCTCCATAATAAACTCATGAGCATCGGCCCGTTTGGCTGCATCGATAATTTCTTCCATTGTCGCATCAGGTCTTCCGTAGGCGATATTTGCTTTGATCGTCGAGGAAAAAAGGAAGGTTTCCTGTAAGACAACCCCGACTTGTGATCGCAGGGTTTTCAAACTATATTCACTAATCAAACGGTCATCGATGAGGATATCTCCGCCTGTCGGTTCATAAAACCGCGACATCAGCTGTATCACACTTGTTTTGCCCGAACCGGTCGCCCCAATTAACCCTATGGTGGTGCCTGGCGGCGCATCAAAGCTGATTTGACTCAACGCATTCTTCTCCTCATTGGGATACTGGAACGTCACATGACGAAACACCACATGCCCGGCTATTTTCTCGTCCCGTTTGGCATTTTTTCTATCAGTAATCGTTTCTTCTGCTTCCAACACTTCCAACAGTCTCTCACCGGAAGCTTTCGCCTGTGAGAACATATTAATCGTAAAGCCGAGGTTCATAATCGGCCATAGAATATACCAAACCAAACTGTAAAAAGCGACCAGCTCACCTGGCTGCAGGCGCCCGATGATCACTTGATAGCCTCCGAAAGCCAATAAAGCTACCACCGAGATATTGCCAATCAGCTCCATCAACGGAAAATATTTAGACCAAATCGAAGCTGTATGCAGCTGCTTGGCCCGATAGTCTTGATTGAATCCAGTAAACCGCTCAATCTCAACCCCTTCCTTCGACAGCGCTTTAACCGTATGAATCCCGCTTAGATTTTCCTGAACTTTGGTATTTAACCGGCCGAATGATTCACGGATTCCCCGGAAGGCGGGGTGAACATTTTGGTCGAATTTGTACACGACGATACTGATAAAAGGCAGGATCGCAAAGGTGACCAAGGTAAGCGGAACAGAATAGTACAGCATCACGCACAAACTCGCGCCGACTTGAATCACAAAGCGGAGCACCTCCGAAAACCCAAAGGCGACAAAATGTCGAAATCCTTCCACATCAGCCGTCAGGCGTGACATTAAATCCCCTGTCTTGGCGTTATCATAATAACTAAACGATAGGCGCTGCAGCTTTTCATATAGCGCATTCCTTAGTTGGTAAACCGACTTGATCCCGAACAAATCGGCAAAATAATGCTGAATAAAGGTCGAAACCGCTTTGACAGCCATAACTGAGAAAAACGCTAAAGCAATCCACGGCACCCAGCCATATTGCCCGCCAAGCACCACTTCATCAATTGTCATCTGCAATATAATCGGATAAACAACGGTAATACCGGCCGCAATCAACA
Source organism: Neobacillus sp. B24 (assembly GCF_055381825.1). Classification (NCBI taxonomy): domain Bacteria; kingdom Bacillati; phylum Bacillota; class Bacilli; order Caryophanales; family Bacillaceae; genus Neobacillus; species Neobacillus sp. B24. The sequence continues at coordinate 4,993,120 of NZ_AP035777.1, forward strand.
TAAACAACAGCGACCATACAAAGTCCCGCTTAAATGGAAGATAAAACGACTTTAATTTTTTTAAAATTAACATGTTTTCCTCCCTAAATAAAAATGCATGCTTTACATCATATAGCAGGGACTTGCTTAATATTTCGGTTATTTGCAGTAAATTTCGGTTTGCTAAATATACTTTGAAACAAAAAAAGCCAGGAGAACTTTGTCCCCTGGCCTTCTCTTTATGCAGTTGTTCTTGTTGCACTTTTTTCATTGTTGAGTTTTACAGTCTTGCGGATGAATGGAATTACCCAGCGGTCTAAGCCGTAACGGCCGGCGTTGTAGCCTGCAGCCAAGATGATGAAGCCTAAGAATATGTCTGTTGGGTTATGAGATACGGTTCCAGCCAAGAAGAATGAGAAGTTCATCACTAAGCCGAAGAACATCGCTGCTGTGGTTAAGCAGCCTAACAATAAACCTAGACCAATTAATGTTTCACCGACAGGAACGACGATGTTGAAAATATCTACATTTGGAAGTGCGAAACCTTTAAGGAATTCTACATACCAGCCGTAAACTACGGCGCCATCAGGACCTTTTACAGGATTAGCGGTAACACCTTTTAGGAAGCCTGCAGCATCAAACCCGCCTGTTAATTTATGAATACCTGCTGTGAACCAAGAATAACCGAGATATAAACGAATCACTAGTAATAGTGCAGCTGAAATCTTATTTTCTCTTAAAAATTTGTTGAACATTTTTGTTTCCCCCTTATTTTTTCTTGCTCCGTATTAATGTTTGCTCCTTACATTTACAATATAATCGATACTCCTTATTAACAACATAGTCGTAGTGTTAAGTTCACAAAGTGTTAATAATGGTTTGACAGAAGTTTGAACAGCCGGCCAGATGGTGTTTTCCAAGTTGATTTTACCATTTAGGTTGCAGTATCAGATTAGCAGTAATCAGAGTGACCGCGTCATAACGCAAGTAGAAAAATAAGGGGTGATCTTGGTTCATTGCCTTGCATAAAGGGAAAAGCACTGGTAGCAGCCTTGAATGAACAGCGCAAACAAATAGGAAGCAGTCTCAAACTGCTCCCCTGCTTCCTCTTCCTAAAGGAGACTCATCTGTTCTCCCTCTTCCACCTTGAACACCGCTTTTTCCAGTCTTTCATCTTTCTCAATTGCAGCATTTTGTTTCACTTGCTGCTTTAATTGAAGGTACTCGCTAGTACCGAACACATTTTGTCGTATTTTGAGCATGTAAATCAAGTTAAAGCAATTGAGAATTGAATTTTGCTTTAGGTCTGTCAAACAAATTAGTTGGGTATTGTACTTCTTGGCGATTTGAAACAGCGGTTTCAACAAGTGCTCGGAGGATATGGGACCAAACGGGTTATCCATGATGAGCACCTTGGTGTCTCGATTCCGCTGATAATCATCAGTAACCTTCATGCTTGTCCTTGTATATGACATAAGCGCCACAATAACCGCAAAAAAGGATACAAACCGCTCTCCGCCAGAGTTCTCCTTCATCACCTGTTCCCAAGACTTATACGTACTGTTATGAGCGTTAATATCAATCTTATAGGCATAAATTTTCATCTTTCCAAGGTCGGAAAGGATATTCAATAGTTCCTTCGTAGACATATACCGGCTGATTTTCTTACGGATCTCTTCAATCTTTTTGTCCTCTTTCATATCCTGCTTAATGATGCTGATACAACTCTCGACATAGGCTTGCATCTTTGAACGATTCTCAGTTTCTGTCTCACTGAGGGGCTCCATGTTAATCTTGAGCATCGGAATGGGCCGATTTCTGTCCTCCAAGCGAATCGATGAATTCTCCGTGATTTTTTGAATTTCATCAAAAACCTGTTTACCCTGAAGATAGCTATGGTGAACCAAATCCTGCTTATTTTTTTCAATATTTGATAACAGCTCTTCGAAAACCCTAATCAGCTTGACAAGCGCTTCCTTATTAAGGAGCATTCTTTCGCCAAGATAATAATATTTATCCCGGTCGCTCTGGGCCCCTTGCATCAGCGGTTCCCAGCCTGCCAAAATGTTCTCTAGGTGGTTGTTCTTGCTTCTATATTGCGCGTTTAACTTACTGTAAATAAGCTTTATATTGTTCTCATACTTAGTATTTTCTTTTTGAAGATTGGTAAATGTGCCTAAGTGGTTTTGATAATCCTGCTCCACATCGATCTGTACTTCGTAACGAGTATTTACCTCAAAGAGCTCAACCTGAATTTTCCCTTCAATCCTAGTCGCAACATGTTCATATCCTTTAGAGACATTGCCTATTTCTTTTATTTTCCCTTTTGAAAAAGAAATCTGAGCATTCTCAGCAATTCTTCTGGTGGAGAAATTCAGCTTGATTCGGCCAGGCTCTAATGGGGCTTCTGCCAACTTCTTAACCTCTTGCTCGGCTGCAAATAGTGTTCCCTTAGCTTCTCGCAAATCACCATCTGCCTTCCAATAATGCTGTTCCTTTCCTTTTACCTCTGTTTCTAATTCACGCACTTGGGAATTAAGAGCAAAATACCTATCCTCGTTGAACTCAACTTGGATATACTGGCTCTCCTCCAAAGGAAGGACAGACAAGTCAGCTTTCTTGCCGCGCAGTTCCTTCTTCTTATCTTCCAAATCGTTCTCTAATCGACTCAAATCAGAAGTAATTTGGCTCTTTAGAACCTGTAGACGTTCTTCTAATACGTCCACATCTTCTTTAAGGAGAGTGGAATCCACAGCAGATTGATATTTAGCATACTTGATTTCTTTTTCCTTTTTCTGACGATTGCAACGTTCCTGTTCAATAAGCAATTTTTCTTTTCTAGAAGTTAGATTTGTTCTCTCATCCAAAAGCCTTTTCTTTTCAATTTCCAATCGTGAAAGAGCAACCTCATAATCCTTATACTTTTGTTGGTCAAGAACATACAACTCATTGTCTTGAAAAAATTCAATCGCCAGTTCTTTCCGTTTACCCTCTGTTTCAAGTTGATGCTTAATTTCTTCAATCCGATGAGAACTTTGATTTATTTCTTCTAAAAGGCTCCTTTGATAACCTTGTAGTCCCTCTAGTTCATCTTGAAGTTCCTTAATTTCAAACCTTAATTTTTTTCTTGAGTTTTCTAAGCTATAGAGATAATTTTCATCAAAAACAAACTGCTTTAAGAGCTGCTGGTCCTCTCTCACTGTTTCCAATTGTTCACGGTAGTGACTTTGTTGTTCCTCTACCTGAACTAATTCCCTGAGTAATTCAGCTAAATAACTTTCTAGGTTGTCTGCATCAATCATTCGTTCATCGTAGAGACATAGGATATTTAGTTTTTCTTCAAGTGAAACCAACCTTCCATTAACTGCAAAGCTTTGATTTACAGTCTTATATGAAAGGACTGGCACCATTTGATGCACCGGAAATCCAGTACCAGATTTTACCTTTTCCAAATCTTCATCATATATAAGAAAAGCATAAGGCAGGATAGGATTTTGCTTCACTAACTCTTTCCGGATGGCTGCACTTTGTTTCCTAAGATAATTCTCACCCGTCTCAAAATCAATATCCTCATTAATGAGCCATTGTCTAAATTCATTGGACACGTGGAGTGTCCCATTTTGCAGCGCAGTAATGGTTTCATTTAGTGAATGATATTCAAACTGAAGCTCCCTCTCAATTTTCTCCAATTCTCGTATCTTCACAATCAATAACGATTGTGTTTCTTGCTGTTGAAATCTCTTATTGTAATCGAAATGATACCTTGCAAAAACAGGCTTAAGAGCTGTCTCCAAATCATTATATGCGACGATTCGCTCGTCTAATTTTGCTAGATTTACTGTATGCATACTTTCAGATTTCCGAAGATCCCTCTCCTTTTCCTTGGCTTCCTGCAATTTTTGATTGTCTGTTTCAATTAATTCATGAAGCTGAGACACTTCAGTCTTTAAATTTGCAATTTTCATTTCTAGTGCTTGAAGAAATTCATCCTGGTAGGTTTGTTCAATTTCACCTAACAAGTTCCTTTCATATTCCAAACCAAGTTCTGAGCGAATTCTTGGCTCCACTTTTTCAAATTGTTTAATTTTACTTTTTAGCTCGCCTTGAGCACCAGCCAGTTTCTTGTTCTCTTCATCGACCTTCTTTATTTTCTCTTCCAATTCACTAGAAGTTATCGTTAGCTTTGAGATTTCACTTCCAACCTCAGCTTCTTTTTGCTGTAAGTCTACAACCAACTGCTGATAGCCAATCTTAAGGGAATATTCTAAGTTCTGAATCTCTTGGTTATGGTCATCATTGGAACGAATCTTTTCGATTTCTGTTTCCAAGCCCGCTATTCTTCTACCTATAATTTTAATATTTCCATATTCTCTAGCCGCCTGTTGCACAAGCACTGCCAGCTTTGTTTCATCTAGATTAGATTTTGCTGCCTTCAACTTGCGTTCTTCTACTAGAACGCTTTCTGTTAATTCATCTACTCTCACTACCGCATCATGATAATCCTTCGACCGCTCTTCTAAATCAATTCTCTTTAATTCTTGCTCACTGTTCAAAACGGCTTCATTAAAACGGTGGATTTCCTTTTTCATCTCTTCCACTTGTGCTATTAAAAAATAATACATCCCAGCCAGTGTACGTTCAGCCTCACGTTCCCGATCCAACGACCCAAGCAAATCATTAAGTTTCCCAATGAACTCATCGGACTTCCCCAAGAATTCCTGATACAAATCCTTCTCATAGATAAACTGCTCGTTCCGGATCATTTCCTCTACCAGGTTCTCGAGCATCTGCTCCAGCTTCTTCTGGTCGGTTTCGTCCTTATGGACAACCTTTTCGATCGACTTTAAGATCCAGTCATTCATCAATTGCTGTGAGGTCTTGCATTTTTCAAAAATCTCGATAACGCCGCCCTCGGACTCATTGATTTTAAGCACAATCGACTTCCATTCATCCTGAAAAATATTAAAGCTTTCCAGGTGTTTGCGGTAGTCCGCACCTTCTTCCTCCGAAAAAAAAGTAACATTCTCCTTTCCTTTTCCTGTAAGAAGCCTGCGGACCTCTTTAATGTCTTCAATAAATATCTTTGAATCGGACTGTTTCACCAGCGGAATATGTTCAAGGTCAAAACCATTCGCCTCGCGGTAATGGGAGGTAAAGGTGAAGTACTTGAGGGCATTGTTCGCCTCATCGTGGTCGCGGACCTGACTTTCCCGGTTGGCCAGCCCAATCCCGGTAAGCAGATAGCCCCCCTGGTCCTCCAGCTTCCATTCCAGCAAAATGTACGAAGGCGCCTTCTTTCCTTTAAAGAAATCCTCCATCCTTCGGCTCATCAGCCGCGTCTTCGGAAGGATTGGCTGCAGAAGAAGCTGGACGAGAACACTCTTGCCGCCGCCATTCTTCAAGCTAAGCAGCGCATTCTCCCCTTGGAAAAAATCAAACGTTTCATCAACAATATTTCGATGGTGATTATTGTAGGAAAAATTAATAATCCGAATCCGATTAATTTGCGGCATGATGACCCTCCTCGGCAAAAATCTGATTGATTTCAGCAATCCGGCTGTCATTTAAAAAATAATACGTCATTAAATCATCCAACTTCTTCGTCGTCCGAATCTCTTTCTTATCATCCATTAACCGAATCAGCTTCTCTTGCTCCAATAAGCTGAAGATTCGAAGGACCGTTCCATACTTGGTCGACCGCTTATTCTCTTCATGGACAATTTTCTGGTCCCAAACCTCGGCAATACTGATAAGATTGATGCACAATTCCTCTTCCCGTTTCATCATGTCCTCTGGATTCTGTTTTAACACACCGGCAAAGCGCTGATCGAGTTCTTCAATGAACGTCTCTATCCGAATGAACTCCCGTTGCTTCGGGTTCTTATTTTTCCCGCCATAAAATAGGAACAACAGAAACATGGTGATGTAATAGGATAGATAAACATCGCTCAAGCGGCTATTAGATCCCATCCGTTCCCGGAAATCCTTGTTCTTGAATCCAAGTAAACTATTATCATAGTTAGGAAGCAGATAGATGGTATTGTTAATCTTAATGATTTTGCAGTCCATCTCCTCTTCAAACTCCCCAAGCACTTCCTGCACCTCCGAATTTAAGTACTCAATGAACAGATCACTATGGCTTTCCCGGTCTAATTGACCCTGTTCAAGAAGAATCCTGAAAATTTGCACCCCTGTCTTTACATTACTCACTGCGAGTTTCCACCTTTATGTTAAAATTAGATATCTCAATTTTTTCCACGATACTTAGACCATCTTGACTGGTCCTTTTCATCTCGACCTCTAACAGCTGGTCATCGTCCCTGATTAACTCCAGCCTTCTAATCCCAGTTATATATTCATGCTGACTAAGGAGCTGAGAGAAACAGTATTCCAGGTTCAATTCCTCCGACAGGTTCATGACCACCTTATCCCCACGGTTTCTCCATGCTTCCATGTCAATATGGCCGATATCATAGAGCTTTAACATCGTGGTGAACAGCAGCCGGTCTTCGCTCAGACGCTGGTATAGTTCCGGTTCCTCCTGAAGGGTACCGATGAAATCCCCCAAGGTACATTGATTGCCATTTTTCAAGACAAACTGAAACAGATAGTCCAAAATGTCGATGTAGATTTCATTGACTCGCTCTATTTTCTTCTGCTCATAGTCCTCGGACAATGGTTCCTGGTCCACCGACTTCGTTGTCTCCTCTTCCTCCAGTTTCATCATTCCTTGAGGTTCATAGATGCTGCGAATATTTAGATTTTGATAGATATTGGGCAGAAACAACGGGTTCAATAGCTTCCAAAAATGATCGACTCGATCAGCATGCTGCTCCATTCTTTTCAAAATTGCTTCTTCTAAATCAAACCGGTTTTCCATGCTATAAATAAAGGAATCCCCAATCGTATCAATATACACCTTTGACAAGCTTTGCCGGCTAAGGATTAAATCCCTTTGCTCACTGAGCGTGGCTTTAATATTTTGATTGATTTGCTTGATTTCGGTTTGGGCCTTTTTCAAGGTTTCGTCCAGCTTCAGGTTCATTTCATATTCCTGGCGGATTTTGTCCTCCGATTTCCGGGCCATCTCCATAATTTCGTTGAGCAAGTCATATTCCTCATTCAACAATTCGTATGTACTATTCATGAGCCTTTCAAATTCCTCAATATCAACGTCATGAATATTCTCTTTTATTTTTTGCAAGAATAATTGAATCTCTTTCTTCTTTTGCCGCACCATTTGAATTAGGTTTTGACTCTGTCCATGCGCCTTTTTAAAATTCTTCCGTTTAATTAATTCTTTCAGTTTTAACTCTTCAATGGTGATTTGAATCTCCTGATCGATCTCTTTTGTCCGGAATAGAAAATCGTAGCCTTGATCGGTAAGGAAATAGGTAATCTTGTAATCCCCATTAACTTCCTGGACACGGTCAGCAATCAACCGAATCGTAAGGTTCTTTTGTGTTTCATTCTCATAATCAATCGTTTCAAAGTGATAGGCAACGCCCTCGTTTTGGAGGACATTTTTTAAAAGATAGTTTGTCAGCATGCTCAGCTGCTTCCGGTCCAGTTCCAAGCCGTAATGCTTGGGTAGAATCGCTTGGATAAAGAGCAGTATATGTTCACTATCACAGTCGCTGTCTTCCGCGAGTGTTTTTTCCATGATATAGAGAAGTACCGAGAAAATGAGATTGATGAAATCATTGCCCTTAAACAGCTTCTCGATTTCCATATTTCGATTCTTTCGATTTACAATCGATTCGACAATCCCGACAATCTCCATCCGTTTGTCAAATCCCTCTAAATATTGATACATCTATTTGTCCGACCCTTCCATCATCTTGTCTTTCAGTAGCGAATAATTTAAGATTTCTTGAGGGATATAGCGGCCTTTTTCGAGAATTTGCTTGATTTCATCCACTTCTTGGCTGCTAAAATTTTCAAGAAACTCATCGATGTTGATCTTCTTTTGACCAGCCTTTGTTTCCGGTAACAGGAACTTTGCCGATTCCTTAAGCATCCAGGAATATAACTCCGTGCTAAGATGGATCCGCAGTTCCGGATTATGGCTGACGAGGATTTGGTAGATATCAATTCCCTCATAATCCAAATCCCCAAAATAATAGTATGTATTCGTACTTCCGGCGAAGAGCCCGTCATACTCCTTGAAACGATTGCTCCGTGAGATGATTTTCTTCCCTTCTCCATACAGAAGCACGTGATAATGACGAAACAGATGGTTCAGTCCCTCCTCACGCATAATCTTGCGCAAACCGAACCAAGTATCCTTATTCTCGATGATTAAGATATTCATTTCTTTTGCTTTTGAAAAATGGTATTCAAAAAATGGCTCTGGGGTTTCATAATAGTTGAGAAGCGATAAGTCCCAGTCATTAAATTGAAAAATAGTTTGGATGACGCTCTTTTCTTTTAGCAGCTTTTCTACCCCCCAAATCTGAAAGGAACGTTCGTTAACCGACATCGGTGAATCCAGCAGGTTCTCATGTTCCCATAGAAACTTGCTGAGACTGTCGATTTCGTTTTGGTATTTTAAGTACATGGCAGGCTGCTTCGCATATTTGGAATGATTAAATGCAGGATGGAGCAGTTTGATTTCTTCTAAAGTAGTGGAGTAGTCTGCTTCCGGTCTAAGAATTCTATATTTATTATATAAAGAGGGCCTTCTTCCATTTGTCTTACTGGCCTTCACCGGCTCTAATTGCTTTTCCCCCACAAGGCCATTGACCATATCAGCCAGTTCAGGATAGCTGCAGGGTCCCGCCAGTTTCGTTAATTGTTCAATAGTTATCGTTTTATAGTCATAATCTGCTAGCTTCTTCTTTAACAAAACATACACCTCTTCGACAAACCTACTATTACTATTTTAACCTAATAAACTCCTAGGGATACAATTATTTGGAAGGTGAGGACTGTACTGTTTTGCAAGATATTACTCGATGTTTTACTATAAAGTGTTTCCCTTGGCCAAACTAATCAAAACCAGCTAATAGTTTGTCAACATTTTTCAGTAAAAAGTTAAAAATACACGTGTTATACTAAAAATAAGCATGCCAAATAACCTTCCCTCACTACTATACTGGAAGGTTTTGTTTTATTTAGTTATATATAGGATTTAATCCATATCATGGAAATTTGTTTTGCTTTTTAGTAAGGCATAAATCCAATGTAATAACTTATTAACACAGGCAATGACAGCTACTCTATAAGGTTTTCCTTCGTCTCGCTTTTTGTCATAAAAAGCTCTTAACCTTTTGTTACGTGGGATGATTTCTTCTGTTGTTTTCTTCCTACGAGAATCACGTATCCCACTTTGAACTGCCAGATATAAAGCATGTCTGAGCCTGATAGAACCTCGTTTAGTGATACGGTTTTTCGAGGCGGTAAATTTACCTGAGGAATAAACACTTGGATCGACTCCTGCGAATGCTATCAGCTTTTTTGCGTGATTAAACCGATCTATCTCTCCAATTTCGGAAATAATCGTGGCGGCGATTTTTTCTCCGATCCCAGGGATAGACTGGATAATCTTATTTTCTTCAAATTCTTTAGCTAGGGCATCTATTTCTGCTTGTAATTTCGATAGATGCTCTTGGTATTGAAGAATTATATTTGCCAGTATTTCGATATTGATAATATGACTCTGATATAAGTTTTTTTGAAACGGGTTACGAAGGGCCGCATTTCTTAATGCTTGGGCCTTTTCTTTTGCCCATTTTTTCGAGCGACTATGGCACAGTGAGGTAATCTTAGCTGCTATTTCACACTCGCTTGCACTTAACACCGCTTCAGAAGTTGGAAAAGCTAGAAGAGTAAGCAATGAAACCTTTGAAAATAAACTCCCGAATACACCTTTAAACTCAGGAAAAACCTGATCCAAAATAGCGTGAAATTGTAACTTTGTTTGAGCTGCTACTTCAGCTAAAGACTCTTGTTGCCTTGTAAGATTTCGAAGGTTTAAAAGTTGTATTCCACGCTTTTTGTGGGGCTCTAATTCCTCTTTATAATACAATTCACATAAATGGTAAGCATCAATCGCATCCGTTTTTACCTTTCTAAGACTTGAACTTTTAGCTCTATGAGAAATAAGTGGGTTCACAATAATATAGACATAGTTCTGTTCCTCCAAAAAATGAACAACAGGAGTATGATAATGACCTGTCGATTCCAACACAACCGAAGGTTGATGACCACCTGTTATTTTTTCAAGTTCTTTAAGGAATCTCAATAACTTCCCCAGGCCATCAAGATTATGTTTAAAACTAAATCCCTTACGATACGGTTTCCCCTTATCTAAAAAGCCCTGAACTTGGCTTTCCCCATTTGCTACATCCAGACCTACGACTGGATTCATGACTTAATCTCCCCCTCCAAAATATAGTATTAGTCGGTAACCCCTAAAGCTCCTTGTAATGTCATAGGTTCGCTTGTTAAACGGGATCTGCGTCCCAACCAGCCCGAAACATGTTCATACAAGTAGGGGGTGAACAGTTTTGATTTCGGGATCAAGTCCCACGTTTGAGCCGTTCTACCCCGACTACCGCTATAATAAGACTAATAAGAAAAAGGTCAACCAGAAAAATCTGGCTAACCTTATATTACGAAACGTTTTGATTAAACAGGGTGAAAACCTTGCTGCCAATGAATTGTTTTTTATTTGCTAAAATATATCAATGTCTACGGATGCAAAAAAAGGAGGCAGTGAAATTACCCCCTGCTTCCTTACATAGTCTCATCGAATGGTATCATATCGAACTTTTCACATAGTGATTTAACCATGTCGATATAAGTTGCCTTTGCAATTTTTTAAATCATTTGCTTGCAAATAAAAGTTAAAGTCCCTTTCACACAGTTACACCCGGACCTATTTTGGTCCTAACTTGAAAGGGACTTTTTTGGGATATGTAATTTGGGTTATGCTCATTGGGTTATTTATTTGCGCGGTTTCAACGTTTATTTGTGGGGATGGTGCTTTTATTTGCGATTTTCGCCATTTCATTTGCGAAATTTCCCTTTTTATTTGCGACAACCTATGTGTCTCGCCGGAAATGGCTTCAAAAGATTTACCAGCTCGCCAAAGCAATGTAAGAAAGAACGGCCCCCTGCATCCTCCTAAGCAAAGGAGCCACGAGAACCGTCCCCCCGGCTCCCGTGGCTCACTTACGCTTGCTTGCTTTCCAGTCTGCGTGCTACTAATGACAGGCAGTAGTTGACGATGAAGTACATGAATGCTACGAGGACGAAGACTGGTATGATGAAGTTTACATTTTGGGCATAGATGATTTGCGCATTATGCATGAATTCCGGCAGGGCGATGATGACACATAGGGACGTGTCTTTCAATAATGAGATAAATTGGCTGACGATCGGAGGGATCATTCTCCGAAGCGCTTGCGGCATCACAATATGCCGTAACGTTTGGATGTAGGTTAACCCTGATGACCGTGCTGCTTCAATTTGGCCTTTATCGATGGAATTCAACCCGCCGCGGACAATCTCCGCCAGCATCGCCGATTCAAATACCGTTAAAGCGGATATCGCTGCAGCCGTGACGCTTAGCTTGAGTCCGACTTCCGGAAGCGCGAAAAAGGTAAAGAAGATAATCAGCAGCAGCGGCATATTCCGAATCGTTTCGATCACGACAGCCACAACTTTTGAGACAACCGGAATCTTGGCAAACCGCAACGTTCCTAACAGAATACCAATAACAAAACTTAGGATAATCGAAATAAAGGCAATGTATAACGTCACCCATAAACCTTCGGCGAGGAATTTTAAATGATCGGCTGAAAGTGCTCCTGCAATATCCATAATTCCCCTCCTTAATTTCTAGCCAGGCGTTTTTCCAAATAGCCAACGCCAAGACTTAGTGGTATGGTCAACACAAGATAGAATAATGCGACAAAAATATACACATCAAAGGTAACGAAAGTGGTGGAGGAAACAATATCACCAAAGTACATTAAATCCAGCCCGGCAATGATACCTAAAATGGATGAGTTTTTTACAAGATTAATAAACTGGTTGCCAATTGGCGGGATCACGATTTTGATCGCTTGCGGCAAGATAATCGTCCTCATCGCCTGAATATAAGTAAGGCCCGATGACCTAGCTGCCTCCATTTGCCCTTTCGGAACAGATTGGATGCCCGCTCGAATCGCTTCGGCAATAAACGACGCTGTATAAATGGAAAGGGCAATCGTCCCTGCAACAAAACCGGTCAACGTAACGCCAACAGCAGGAAGACCGACATAGAAGAAGAAGGCAATGATAAGAAGAGGAATGTTTCGAATAAACTCCACATACGCGGTTCCAATCCAGTTTAACGGTTTGATTGGGGCAATTCTCATTACGGCAACAATCACACCAATGACAAAGCTCCCAACCAGGCCGATGAGACTGGCAAATATCGTATTTTTAAAGCCTTCTAAATATGTATCGAGATTATCGACCAGAATAGAAAAATCAATCATCTTGATTTCCCCCCTTTTTCATAAGAAGTGGTCAGGATGGGCACTACCGCGCCCATCCTGATATCACTAGATGTTAGTTGTTTTTGATCCATTTATCATGGATTTCGTCATACTTTCCATTGTCCTTCAGCTTCTTCAAAGCGTCATTGATGGCATCAACTAATTCTTTATTGCCTTTTTTAACAGCAATTCCGTAAGGCTCTTCTGTAAAAGTACCGCCTACTAATGTGTAGCTTGGATCTTGGTCAACCATTCCATATAGGATAGAGTCGTCCGTTGTTAATGCATCCCCTTGACCAGACTTTAAGGCTGTGAACGCTTCTGTATAGTTTTCAAACTCCAAAACAGTGGTATCTGGTGCTTTTTCACGAATGTTTACTGCGGATGTGGAGCCTTTAACCGCAAGAACCTTCGTCCCCTTTTTCAGATCATCAAGGCCTTTGATTGGGCTTCCTTTTTTAACAAGCAAGGATTGACCTGCATCAAAGTAGACGTCAGAGAAGTCAACTTCTTTTTTGCGCTCTTCAGAAATCGTCATCGTGGCAACGATCATATCGATATCGCCATTGTTTAACATCGGGATACGAGTTTTGGAGGTAACCTCTTTAAACTCAATCTTTTTCTCGTCACCGACAATTTCTTTGGCCAATTCTTTTGAAATATCAATATCAAAACCTTCGACTTCACCGCTGGATGGGTTCTTAAGACCAAAAAGTCTTGTATCGAATTTTACACCGACAACAATTTTGTCCTTGTCTTTAATTTGCTCCAGCGCATTTTTAGATGCTGAACCTGAAGCTGCTTCATCGTCTTTGCCGCATGCTGCCAGCAGCATCGATGCCGATAATAAAAGTGCACCGGCAAGTTTCATTGTTTTACTCTTAAACATGTAAATCCCCCTTAGTTCTTTTAATGATTTAAAATACGGCTAAGAAATACGCGTGCTCTTTCTTCTTTTGGATTCGCGTAAAAATCAGCCGGTTTTCCCTCTTCAAGAATTCTCCCCTGGTCCATAAAGATAATCCGGTCGGCCACTTCTTTGGCAAAGCCCATCTCATGGGTAACGACGACCATCGTCATCCCTTCCTTCGCCAAATTTTTCATAACATCAAGTACTTCCCCAATCATTTCAGGGTCGAGTGCCGATGTCGGCTCATCGAACAGCATAATCTCAGGCTTCATCGCCAATCCCCTGGCAATCGCCACCCGCTGCTGCTGGCCTCCAGACAGCTGGGATGGAAATGAATTTGCCTTATCTGGAATCCCTACTTTTTCCAAATAATATCTGGCTGTTTTCTCCGCTTCCTCTTTTGACTGTTTTAGCACCATGGTCGGTGCTATCGTGATGTTATCCAGCACGGTTTTATGCGGATATAAGTTAAAATGTTGAAAAACCATACCGATATTACGTCTTAGCTCATTGATGTTTGTTTTTTTGTCATTTACTTTCACACCATTAACCGTCAATTCGCCATCCGTGATGGTTTCCAAGTGATTAATGCAGCGGAGCAGCGTACTTTTCCCCGACCCCGAAGGACCGATGACCACGACCACTTCTCCCTTTTGAATTTCGAGATTAATATCTTTGAGAACATGAAAGTCCCCATAATACTTGTTAACAGAATCAAACCGAATCATGCCAAACCACCTCCACGTTGTACTCTACCTATGTAAAAAACCATAAACTTTGTAGAAAAATGCATACTTTTGACTAAATTTAAAATAAAGTGTCAACTTATAACTACAATTAATATACTACAATTCATTTTATAAATAGTAAATATCAATTAAGAAATTTATGAATATTAAAAAAGAGGGAAGGACCATGGGGGGACCATGGGGACGGTTCTCTTGGTCCCTGCGAGAATGTCCCCTCATTTATCCATTGCTTTCCAAAACAAAGATGAGAGCCAAGGGAATCCAAGTCCTCCGGCATTCTGGAAGCATAGCAGTATCCCCGCCTTCCATGGTTCTACCGGGTTTTTCGCCACTAATGGCGCCACTAGAAGCAGGAAATTTGACTATGGATGTCGAATTACTTGTACAAAAACTTTAAAACTTCCTGCTTACTCAGGCAATCAAAAATTTTGCGATAATTCCTTAGAAGTAATTCCTTTAGATTAAAATTCCGTTTACTTATAAAGTGCTTCGAAACTTGAGCAAAACTTCCGATTGCCTATATTAGAACCGTCCCCGTGGTCCCGCCGAGCCCATTTCAAATTCATAGCAAATCTGACTCAAATCGCAAAAAAACGCTTCAAAAAGTAATTTTAAACGCAAATTTCGCTAGTTTTGTATTGTTTTGGGCGCCAAAAGTGAAAAAGGGCAGTTCGATAGAATCGGCTTTTCCCGATATGGTAGAGGTACCCGGGAATACATGGCAAAGCGCGCTTTCCTGAAAGGGACTACCTTTGGAAAGTTTTGAACAGTTAGCAGAGCAGTACAAGCCGATGATTCACAAAATTATCAACTCACTTCATATTTATAGGAACCAGGATGAATTTTACCAAAATGGCCTCATTTCACTGTGGGAGGCCAGCATCCGCTTTGACCCCAGCAAGGGGAACTTTACAAACTATGCCTATACCTATATTAAAGGCAGCTTGCTGAAGCAGTTGGACAAAGAATTCAGGTACCAGCAAAGGAGTATCTGTCCGAGTGAGGAGTTCTGGGAGAATACGGGCGAGTACCATACAGACAACCCATTAGAAGCGGAAATCCTTCAATCCTACTGTGAAACCATGACACCAAACCAGCGAAAATGGATGTTCTATACCATCATGGATGATTTATCAGTAAAGGAAATCGCCAAAAGGGAAAATATATCGGTATCGGCGGTCAAACTGTGGCGTAAGGGAGCACGGGAGAAGGCGAAAGGATTAGTGTTGAAGTAGAAAGAACCATGGGGACGGTTCTACTGGTTCCGGCACCACCAGAAGCAGGAAATTTGACTATGGATGTCGAATTACTTGTACAAAAACTTTAAAACTTCCTGCTTACTCAGGCAATCAAAAATTTTGCGATAATTCCTTAGAAGTAATTCCTTTAGATTAAAATTCCGTTTACTTATAAAGTGCTTCGAAACTTGAGCAAAACTTCCGATTGCCTATATTAGAACCGTCCCCATGGAGCCCCCCTGGAGCCACCAAACATACTTCTACCCTTTTACCAAAATCGTCAAAAATCAGGATATGAATTCCAGTTTTGGTCTGGTAAAATAGTGCTATATAAAATTTTTAAATAATAAATATAAAAAATACTAATATTCTAGGAGCAAGCATATGAATCTAAATAAACTTCAGGCATTAATATTGGTTGTGGAAAAGGGCAGTTTTTCCGAAGCGGCAGCAGCGCTCAACAGTTCCCAGCCGGCTATTAGCCTCAAGATTAAAAGTTTAGAAGAGGACCTCGGTCAAGTCTTACTCGACCGTGGAGTATCTGGGTTGAAACCAACGGCTGCTGGGACTTTAGTTTACCAGGCAGCAAAAGAATTAGCACAGCGATGGCGGAAACTCGAAGATGATTTGCTAGGCTTTCAAGACACGTTAACCGGAAGTTTAACGATAGGCGCCAGCACCATTCCAGGTACGTACCTCGTTCCCGGTTTGTTGAAGACCTTTCGCGATCAGTTTCCAAAGGTGGAGGTATCCATCGACATCAATGATTCGGAAGTCACGCTAAGAAAACTGCTTGACCAACAAGTAGATGCCGCCATCGTGGGGATGAAGCCAGATTCTGCGAAAATAAGGTCCACACTAATTACATATGACTCGCTTGTGTTAATCACACCGAATGAGCACCCGCTCACCCACACCCTTGAGCCCAATTTCATCGAGCTGCCCCACTATGAATTTGTCGTCCGCGAAAGTGGTTCTGGCACCAGAAAGAGAATGGAAGAATTTTTGGCGGGGCTTGGGCTTGAAGTAACAGATTTAAAAATTGGCTTATCCATCGGGAGCACGGAGGGAGTGATTGCCGCTGTCGAAGCCGGGCTTGGGGTCAGCTTTATTTCAAAACTGGCCGCACTCCCCGCCGTGAAGGCGAATCGCGTGCAAATGATCGAAAACATTGATCCGATTCAACGCAGCTTTTATTTTACTACCCTAAAAGAAGCAGAAAATCGCCCGATTATCAAAGAGTTTACAGATTTATTATTTAAAAAATAATCATGAAAAGGGAGAGGAACACATGAAAACAAGCAAAACGATGATTTTAACCTATTCTGCAATGGGAATCGCCTTAAACGTCATTTTAGGGACCGTTGTTTCGGCCATGAAAATTCCGTTGTTATTCCTGGACAGTATTGGAACAGTATTAGTGGCCGTTTTATTCGGCCCATGGTGGGGAGCGTTAGCGGGGGCGTTGACGAATGTCGTGCTCGGGATTACAACAGGACCATCTGCTATTTTCTTTGGACTTGTGAACGTGGCCATTGCCTTGGTAGTTGGCTATATGGCGAAGAAATTCGATTTTACCAAATGGTATATTGCACTAATTACTGGACTTATTTTATCAGTCATTGCCCCATTAATCGGCACACCGATTGCCGTTGCCGTGTATGGCGGCTTGAATGGCAGCGGGATGGATTTAGTGGTGCTTTGGGCTAGGGCTGCCGGTGAAAGTGTGTTTGCTTCCACATTTATTTCGCGAATTACCGGAAACTTTGTTGATAAAATTGTCACCTGCCTGCTCGTCATGTTCATGATCACAAGGCTGCCTAATTTTTCAAAACTGATTAAGAAAAAGGAGAACCGGCATGCAGCGTAGCAAACAGATTCTCATAGTCTCTCATTGTATATTAAATCAGAATACCGTCATTCCAGAGGAAGCCCGTGCAGAGGGAGCGATTTTTTCAGTGGTGGAATGGGCGATGAAGCAAGGCTACGGATTCCTCCAGCTCCCTTGTCCGGAATTTACGTTCCTAGGATTAGACCGGCCGTCGATGACATACGAGCAATACAATACGCCGGAATACCGGAAGCACTGCCGTGAAATTTTGCAGTCCGTCCTATGGCAGGCAGAGGATTACCTGAAAAACGGTTATGAAATTGCCGGAATCCTAGGCATCCAAAGCAGCCCCTCCTGCGACCCAACACGCGGCATCTATATCGAAGAACTCACCGCCATGTTCGCCGAAAAAGGCATTAACCTCAAAACACTCTGGTACTTGCCCAACACCAGCGAACCAGTCTTTAACGGTGACAAACATTTTGTAAAGTGAGGGAACCATGGGGACGGTTCTAATATAGGCAATCGGAAGTTTTGCTCAAGTTTCGAAGCACTTTATAAGTAAACGGAATTTTAATCTAAAGGAATTACTTCTAAGGAATTATCGCAAAATTTTTGATTGCCTGAGTAAGCAGGAAGTTTTAAAGTTTTTGTACAAGTAATTCGACATCCATAGTCAAATTTCCTGCTTCTCCTGGTTCCTAGCCATGGGACCACAAGAACCGTCCCCCTGGTCCCATCAATCACTGGACTTAGGGCTGATAAAGAGTCCTATTCTAATGACTGCTACGAACATTTGCATACTCCTTACTTTTTTCTATTTAGCTTGCCATACTTCCCAATCATTTAGACTCAGGCTGTTTTTCTAGCCATCCATGTTTAACCATAATATTGTAGGAAATGGCCCCAGCCTCCATGGCATGGGCAAATACCTTGCTATAGTTTAAGATTATATCCGACCGTAAACTGGAACCTAGCGATGCACCATAATAAGTAAGAGCAGCATTGACCAAAAACCCCGCGTGAAACATGATTAACTTGTCAGAAAAGGGACTTACAGTAGAATCGGTAATCTCATCATCCCACTTCTCAGGTATTAGTAACTTATCCTCCTGTAAAATCACATCAAAGCTTTGAGCATCTTTCCCTGCCAATGTAACGTTTTTTAACATAAAATCGCGAACATCTTCACGCACCGCAACCTGACTAAAGGCTAAACTTAACGACCTGATAAATCCAGTTTTTGTTGAATTAAAGAAAAGGGTACTGATTTCAGAACTATTGAGCGGTCTCTTGTCCCCGATTAAATTCGAAATAAATCCTGGCGATTCCATAAACTTCACGCCTTGAGGAGAAGGAATCGATGGAACGCTTGTATATTTTGGCTGGTTTACTGCCAATCTCAATATTTTTTGGAATAATTCCTTAGATGAAACCGTACATTCGAAAAAATAATGTTGAATGTCCTGCCGCTCCGCGTTTGTCATCGCCAAGCTATAGGCAGTCACCCCATGAATGGTCATAATATAGGAATAAAAAAGTAAAAACTGGTCCGAAAACAAACGAGGGGCATTTACATTCACATCATTCTCCGTAAATCCTCGAGGGATTTGGAAGTTAGCACTATTTAAGAATTCGGTGATTTTTGTAATATGGCTTTCTGCTAACTGTAATGCATTTAGTAGAATGGGTTTGATCTCTATGTCTTTAACAATGTTAAGAAAATATTTGTAAACACAAATGGCCATACTATCACCCATATATTGCAGCCAAAGAGCGGATACTTCCGCAGCGGTCAATTTGTTTGGTTTTGTTTTATCGAAAATACCCAAGAAATTCCCTCCACTTTTTCCAGTTGTTTAACTGAGATTATTTTATGGTATTGGGTTGGAAGTATACGGATAAATATAGATGATTGATGAATGGGTCTTTGGTACGGTAATATGAAAATATTCTTCCTGAAGCAAAAAAAAGCCAGGAGAATCATCCCCTGGCCTTCTCTTTATGCAGTTGTCTTTGTTGCACCTTTGTCATTATTTAGCTTTGCAGTTTTGCGGATGAATGGAACCACCCAGCGGTCTAAGCCGTAACGGCCGGCGTTGTAGCCTGCTGCCAAGATGATGAAGCCTAAGAGGATATCTGTTGGGTTATGAGATACGGTTCCAGCCATGAAGAATGAAAAGTTCATTACTAAGCCGAAGAACATTGCCGCTGTGGTTAAGCAGCCTAGCAGTAAGCCCAAACCGATAAGTGTTTCACCGACAGGAACGACGATGTTGAAAATATCTACATTTGGAAGTGCGAAGCCTTTAAGGAATTCTACATACCAGCCATAAACCACGGCGCCATCAGGACCTTTTACAGGATTAGCGGTAACACCTTTTAGGAAGCCGGCAGCATCGAACCCGTCTGTTAATTTATGAATACCTGCTGTGAACCAAGAATAACCAAGATATAAACGAATCACTAGTAATAGTGCAGCTGAAATCTTATTTTCTCTTAAAAATTTGTTGAACATTTTTGTTTCCCCCTTATTTTTTCTTGCTCCGTATTAATGTTTGCTCCTTACATTTACAATATATTGGATTTTCTCTATTAGCACCATAGTCGTAGTGTTATGTTCACAAAGTGTTAATAATGGTTTGACTAAAATTTGAACAACGGCTAAATAGCGTTTTCCGAATGCTATACGGTGATTGAAAACGAACAAAAGCCCGACTAGCGCTAGTCGGGCCTTTTTAGGAAAAAAACAGTGAGAAAACGTTATGAGAAAATTCATTAGAAAAGGGAAGTGCAAAAAACACCTCCCTTCCCAGTCTTATAAGCTTAAAATGTGATCCGGTGGGGAGAAATTATCAGTTTCATCATCCTCACACCTATGTGTTGTAACTCACCATCACTATCTGAAAACGAAACTAAGTATGCATTACCCGCCGAATTACCTTCGTCTCCAGTTCGGACACATGATGGTCCTCCCGCTCCCTCGGACGTTCAATCTCAACAGGCAGGTCCATGGCAATTTTGCCTTTCTCCAGCAAGAGAATGCGGTCAGCCAAGGAAATAGCTTCGGCAACATCATGGGTAACAAGAAACGCAGTAAATCGATGTTCATGCCACAGCTTTAAGATGAGCTGGTGCATTTCCAAACGAGTAAAGGCATCCAGTGCGCCCAGCGGCTCGTCAAGCAATAACAGCTTGGGCCGGCTGATTAACGCCCGTGCCAGCGATACCCGCTGCTTTTGCCCGCCCGACAACACATGCGGCCACTCATTTTCACGGCCCTTCAGCCCCACCTGCTCCAGCATCCCCAATGCCTGTTTTCGCTTTTCTTCCTTTGATAAAGACGACTGATCATTCAGGCCAATCTCCACATTTTCGACCACCGTCATCCACGGCAGCAGCCGCGATTCCTGGAACATGACCCGAACCTCCGGGTTGATCCCCTTAATCGTCTGCTGATTCAACTGAATATCCCCCGTTGTCGGCTCATCCAGACCGGCCAACAACCGTAAGAATGTACTCTTCCCGCAGCCGCTGCGTCCGACGATCGAAATAAATTCTCCCTGCTGCACCGTCAAGTCGAGCTTTTCCAGGACCGCCACGCTGCCAAATGACTTCGAAATCTGCGATACCTGAAGACCTGCTCCTTGTTCCATGTGTGATTCACCTACCTCAAACCTATTTCTGTTTTGCATAGCTTGGATGCCATTTCAACGTCTTTTCCTCGATCCATTTCGCCAGCACATCGGCGAGCTTCCCGAGCAACGCATAAATTATGATACTTAAGATGATGACATCCGTCTTCATGAATTCCCGGGCGTTCATCGCCATGTACCCAATCCCTGAATCCGATGCAATCGTTTCGGCGACGATTAACGTCAGCCACATCAATCCCAACGCATAGCGCAAGCCAACGAAAATAGATGGCAGTGCCCCCGGCAGGATAATTTTTCGAAAAAGCTCCCAGGAACGAAGTCCATACACGCGGCCCATTTCGATTAATACACGGTCAACGGTCCGAATCCCATGGTAGGTATTCACATAGATCGGGAACAGGACCCCGAGTGCTACTAGAAAAATCTTGGCGGTTTCGCCAATTCCAAGCCAAATGATAATCAGCGGAATTAACGCTAGATGCGGGACATTCCGAATCATTTGGATCGTCGAATCAAAAAACTTGCCCGCGAACGGAAATAATCCATTAATCAGTCCTAAAATAAACCCAATGCCGCCGCCGATAAGCAGCCCGACCAGCGCCCGATACGTACTGATGCCAAGATGGTGAAGCAAGATACCGGATTGCAGCTCCTCTATGAACGTTTGAACGATGACGGTTGGGGCCGGAAACAATCGGGACGGGATCCATTCACTGCTTGAGGCGATTTGCCACAGGATTAGCAGCACCACTGGCAGAACCCACGGAACGATTCCTTCCATTGTCTTAGTCTTCTTCATTGATCTATTTCACACTTTCCGGCAGCCATTTAGGGTCTTTTGTAATCGAATTGGAAACGGAAACTTCTTTTTCAATTAAGCCTTCTTGTAAAAATGTATCAGCAATATCTTGCTGCTCTGCGGCCACTTCATCTGTGATTTCTTGAACGCCAAAGGTGCGGCGGTCAATCGTCTTCTCCAACGCCTTCACTGGAATGCCGAGAGCATCAGCCAGCATTTTGGCCACTTCTTTCTTGTTTTCGTTTGCCCATTGGTCGGATTTATTTAACTCTTCCAAAATCGTTTTCAACACATCACTATGATTCTTTGAAAAATCTTCTGTCGCAAACAGGTAAGTTCGGTTGTTGGTGTAACCTTCGCCGTTAATCAAGATTTTTGGATTGACGTCATCCTGCAGCACCGCCAAGAACGGGTCCCAGAAACCTAAGGCGTCAACACGCTTTGATTCGAACGCAGCGCGGCCTTCAGAGGCATCCTTTACCCAAGCAAATTCAACATCCTTTGTTGTTAGTCCCTCTTTTTGCAGGGCTTTCATGAGTAAATAATGGGAGTTCCACCCTTTACCAATCGCAATCTTTTTGCCTTTTAAGTCTTTGACTGTCTTGATATTGGAATCGCCTTGAACAATAATTGCCAGACCTTCCGGATTTGGATGTTCGGATGCAACGTATACAAGCGGCATACCTGATGCTTGAGCAAATACAGCATTTGCATCTGCAGCATGGCCGAAGTCAATATTATTGGTGTTCAGAGCCTCGAGCAGAGCACCGCCTGTAGGCATTTCCACCCATTCTACTTTAATATTTTGTTTCTCCAACGCTTTGTCCAGGTTGCCGCGTGATTTTAGGATATGTAGAATATTCCCTTTTTGAAATCCAATTTTTACCGTTTCTGCAGGCGTGTCGGATTTTGTTGCTTCCCCTGCTGTTTTTGAAGACGATTCTGGCTTTGTATTGCAGGCTGCAAGTGCAAAAACCATCAGAATACCTACTAGCCAAATAAGTCCTTTCTTCATGTTGTTTCCCCCTCTGTTTTAATTATTAAAATTTTTACAACATTAACAAATTATAAATATTAAAAACTAATTAGTCAAACAAGTTTACTCGGATTTAAGTGCTAAAGTACTAGTTCAATAAAGTTGACAATATTAGTAGGAATTATTACACTTTATAAAAGTTAGAAAATTACATTTTTATAGAAAAAGAGGATGAAACATGACAATTCAAGTGGAGAATGCACAGTTAAGCTACGGCAAGGAGTATGCACCCATAAAGGTGGAAGTGTTTTTAAATCTAGCCTGCCCATATTGCGCCTCGTATTTTGCGATGGCGGAGGAGGTACTGCCAGAATACTTGGAAAACGGCCAAGTACAGTATATCGTCAAACATTATGACAAACCACGGGAAATGCTGCTCATCGGTGCCTTAGTCAATACTCATCTCGATTATGAAAATCCAGATCGAGTGAGGGAAATTATGAAGGAATTATTTGCGGAGCAAGCTGTGTGGGATAAGTGGACGAACCACGATATTAAGCATATGCTTGCCGAAAAATATGGACTGAAAGAGGAACCGAACAACATCGATACCAGCCTTAACGTCATCGCTGAAGCGATACGTCGGGGCGTAAAAATGGTGCCAACGGTCTTCATCAACAACAAAGAATACCAATACCCAACAGAAATTTCTGCACAGGAACTCAAGAGCGAAATCGAAGCAGCATTGAAGCAGGCATAATGGGACGTGCGAGACTAAATAAAGGATGCCCTCACTGGAGAGCATCCTTTTCTCATCTTTTTATCTAATAAAACCTGTGTAAAGACCATCCCCGCTCTAAGGGGACAAGTCTTATAATCGACTTTTATACGGACGTCACCACCAGAACCGTCCCCCTGGTCCCCCCTGGTCCGACTAATTCCCTAACCCATTAATATCGATAAATGGAGTGGCACCTCCAGTAACGCTTGGAAGGCGGCCATCCCATTTTTCTAGGGCTTTTTCTTGGACTTCGATTTGTTTTAGTTGGATTAATTCGGGGGTGACTTCTTGTTTCTTCAGCCGTAGTGCTTCGGCTTCGGCTCCGGCTTGTGCCACTTTCTGTTCCGCTTCAATTTTGATTCTTTCGAGATCCCGTTGGGCACGCAAGGCATTTTGCTCGGCTGTTTGTTTCGCTTCAATCGCTTTATTAAATTCTTCGCTAAACGCAAATTCCTTAATATTGATATCCTCAAGCAGCATAAAGTATTTCGTTAATTTATCCGACAGCATATCCTTCACTTTCGCGGATACCTCAGGGCGTTTCGAGATTAATTCCTCTGCCGTATACTGAGCGGTAACCGCCTTCAGTGCTTCGGCAATGGCCGGGTCCACAATGCGGGAGCGGTAATCCAGACCAATTTCCTGATAGAGTTTATTGACCGCTTCCGGATCAACCGAATAGTTGACCGCAACCTTTGTCGTGACCATTTGAAGATCCTTCGAGGCCGCCGACTGGGAGCTTTCCTCCTTTTGGACCCGGACCTCAATCTGTTGAACAGATTGGATAAATGGGATCCTAAAATGTAAACCCTCCGATAAAATGGTCGGTTTAACAGCACCCAACTGCACCAGCACACCCCTGTTTCCCGATTCGACAGTGGTTACAGACGAAAATCCTACAACGACCAAAATCAGCGCAATAAGTCCAATCGTAATCGATCTTGTATATTTCACAGTGTAGCCCCCTTTAAAAACTTCCATCATTAAACAAATATGAGAACGAGGGCTACTTTATACATTCACATGAGGAGGACTGGTAACCCCACTCATTAGGAAGTTTTTGTTGAATAGGTCCAGAAAATTTCGTTAGAGGTGGAGTAGAACTTAGCAGCAATGTTTCTACAACTTGTTTCCTATACCCTCTACTTGCTTTTAGACTTTATCCTTCTCTTCCTAAAACAACCCTAGAACAAAATTAAGCAAGTACTAGCCTAAGCTGCTCTTCAATGATTTTCAATAAAGGCACCACTAGAAGAACGAAATCGCTACGCGATGGCTTTTTAAAACCCCACTCGCACCTAAAAAAGTATAAAAAAAATGAAAAAGTATGTTCTCTGTGGTATTGTTTTATCGCCAAACAAAACAACCAAGGAAGGACATACTTTTTCACTTGAAGATTATATCACGCACTTTCCAAAAAATAAATCTACATATTTTCCCTTTTCCAAACAGGGCTCCTCCTGCCTTCTGATTATTGATCTATTACTTAGCTATTAATCAACATCAGGAGGAAACATCATGAATCAATATGAACAAAAAGTGGAGTTATACTTTGAGCTTAAGGGCACCCCGGATTCCTCAAAAGAATCGTACTGGCGCAGAATGAACGCTTTTCTGAGTTATATGCAGGAACACACTAGACCCATAGAAGAAATGACCTTGGAGGATGTCCAACAATACATCCTTTACCTCAAAAAAGACAAGGGTCTATCCCCAGGAACCATTAATAATTACATTTCTGCGATTAAGTTCTTCTATACCTATGTTTTAGAAAAGGAATGGAATTCTATTAAGGTTCCGAGGATGAAAAGAGCCCAAAGTTTCCCTGTCATCCCACCTAAAGAAGAAGTTCTTTTACTATTAAATTCAACCAATAACTTGAAGCATAAAGCCATTCTTGCATTAATTTACGGCAGTGGACTTCGAGTTAGCGAAGTAGCTAAATTAAAAATTTGCGATATTGATAGTAAGAGTATGCGAGTTCGCGTCCAAAACGCTAAACACAATACCAATCGATATACCATTCTATCCGAGACAGCACTGATAGTGCTGAGGGAATATTTTAAACATTACTTTTCCAAAGATTATACACGGAATGATTGGTTATTTCCAGGTCGAGATAAGTCGGACCCTATTCATGTCAAAACGATAAAAAATACCTTAATTAAGTTAAAAGACAAGCTTCAACTTGATCCGAATATTTCTGCTCATACACTTAGACATTGTTTTTCCACGCATCTTTTAGAAGATGGGGTGGAACCAGTGTTCATCCAACAGATGCTTGGGCATAAGAGTTTGAAAACTACTTTAACGTACCTGCATATGACCTCCAAGAGTGTCATGGGAATCAAGAGCCCCTTAGATACCGGAGGGGATAAGGCATGAGTACAATCCAAGAAATTTTTCGGAAATTCTATCCCATGTATGTAGAAAAGTACAGACCATCAAAAGGGCAAGCCAAGGCAGCTAGGGCAATCATGAACTGCAGAACGGCCACCCTCGGTGGCCATGCCTATGGATGTCATAATTGTGGTCATACTCAAGTAAGTTATAATTCTTGCCGGAATCGGCACTGCCCGTCGTGCCAAGGGGTGACAAAAGAGGTCTGGATTGATAAAAGGAAAAAGGATATCCTTAACGCCCCATATTTTCATGTGGTTTTTACCATGCCGGAACAGCTGCACATGTTAATTTATCATAATCAGAAACTACTTTATGATTTAATGTATAAAGCCGTCTCGGAGACCTTATCGGAACTAGCCCAAGACCCTAAATATTTGGGAGCCCAAATCGGTTTTTTTTCTGTCTTGCATACTTGGGGTCAAAATTTGCATTATCATCCTCACATTCATACCGTGGTATTGGCTGGAGGATTAAACAAACTAAATCGCTGGTGTAACTCCAGTCATAAGTTTTTCATCCCTGTAAAAGTGTTATCTAAGAAATTCCGTGGGAAGTATCTATACTTTTTAAAGCAATATTATGAACAGAACCGACTCCAGTTTTATAACGAGGCAAAGAGTTACGAAGATCCAAAACAATTTCAGCGGTTAATAGACAAATGTTATTCAATAAACTGGTATAGCTATACGAAAAGAACCTTCTCAGGTCCATTGGCAGTGGTGCAATATCTTGGCCGTTATACTCATCGAATCGCGATCTCCAATCAACGAATTATTTCAATTGGTAAAGATACTGTCACCTTTCGGGCAAAAAATTATCGGGACAATAGTCGGAAAAACACTATTACGATGAGAGGTGTGGAATTTATTCGCCGATTTCTCATGCATATTCTCCCGAAGGGATTAGTGAAAATCAGGCATTACGGAATACTGGCCAACCGGAATAAGAAAACCAAACTAAGAATCTGCAGGATTTTAACCCAAAGCCGAGTCTACAAACCAGCTTTTGAAGGACTTAGTACCATTGAAATAGTTTCTAAACTTATTGGGAAAGACATCACTTTATGTCCTTCCTGTAAAAAAGCACACCTGGTGGCTGCCGTATCAGACGGGCTGCCTTAAGCAGAAAAAACTGAATACCATTTTAAAAAGCCTCTTCAGTGGGGAGGGGGAAAGTTTACCCAAAAACAATGAAAATCAAAGAGGAACGCTGGTAGCAGATTCAAAATAGAAGAAAAAACAAAAATTAATAGGGTAAGAAAAAGATTGAATCCCCATAGAGAAGGGGGCCGCGACTTCATTCTTCTCGGGCAATCAAAAATTTTGCGCAAATGGACGCGTTTCATTAGAAAGCACTAAGGCACAGCTAGTTCAGTTCACTAGCTGTGCCTTTTTACGCGCAAAACTTCCGATTGTCCCCTATAAGAACCGTCCCCCTGGTCCCACCCATGGTTCCCCCCTGATTCCCTGGTCCTTATACCCTAACCTCTTTCCCTTTCACGAGGGAGATGATTTCGCCCTGATGGGTGATTGTCATTTCTTCCCCTTCTAAGATCAGATAGGTAACAGCATCCTTTTCGATGTGGATTTGAAGGAATCTGTTTTGGTATTGGAGTTGGAACTGGAGTGAGGTCCAGTCTTCTGGAAGAGATGGAGACAGGGACAAGCCGCTTTCCTTTATTCTCAAACCGGCAAATCCGAATACGATGGCTAACCACGTTCCGCCCATATTGGCTAGGTGGAGGCCATCTTTCGTATTTCCATGCGTATTATCTAAATCCAAGCGGGAAGTTTCATTAAAATAACGATAAGCCTTCTCTTTATAGCCTAACTTCGAGCCCATAATACTGAAGACACAATAAGATAAAGAAGAATCATGAGTCGTTACCTGTTCGTAGTAATCATACGAATTTTTAATGGTGTCAAAGTCCTGGTCATCCTCTAGCAGAAAATGAGCGAGTACGGTGTCGGCTTGCTTACAAACCTGATAACGATACAAGGTTAATGGATGATAGTTTAGCAATAGCGGGAATTTCACTTTTGGCGTATTTTCAAGATCCCAGCGCGCCTTTGATAAAAAGCTGTCATCTTGTGCAGAAATTTTATATTCCTCATCATAGGGAAGATACATATTTTCCCCAGCGGCTTGCCATTCATCCACTTCCGCTTCGGTTACACCTAGTCTTTCCGCCAACTCTGTTAACACGTCATGATTCGTATCTTTTAGTAAAGAATACACCTTAGCAGCCCAAAGCAGATTATGTTTGGCCATCGCATTGGTGTAATAGTTATTGTTTACAATGCAAGTATATTCGTCTGGACCCGTGACGTTATCAATTCTAAATTGGCCATTTAGCATATGGCCCGTATCTGCCCAGAGGCGAGCTGTTTCGAATAGCACTTCGGCCATATAATCCTTTAAGAATTCTTCATCCTTTGTAACTAAGTAATATTGAATGTAACTATAGGCAATATCAGCACTTATATGATATTGCGCTGTGCCCGCCGGGAAGAACGCTGAACATTCCTGCCCTGTGATCGTCCGCCAAGGGAAGAGAGCCCCCTTACTGTGTCCCATCTCTTTCGCACGAGCACGGGCGCTGTCTAAAATAGAGTAACGATGCAGCAATAGATTTTTAGCAATTTCCGGTTGAGTCATTAAAAATACGGGAAGCATATAAATTTCTGTATCCCAGAAATAATGGCCCTCATATCCTTCTCCTGATAAGCCCTTCGCAGCAATGTTACTCACTTGTTCTTTACCCGCCGATTGCAACAGCTGGAATAGACTGAAGCGGATGGATTGTTGAAGCTCCTCATTCCCGCCGATTTTTACATCAGATTTTTTCCAGAATTGATCCAGGTAACCTTTCTGTTCCACTAAAAGATCACCAAAAGACTTCTCTTTCGTGTGCTGATAGACTTCCACTGCCTTTTCAGCTACATCATCCCCATGTCGGAGCGTGTCCGTGTAAATGTTGAACTTGGTAAATTGGATCGTATGATTCCCTTCAAACAGATAAACCTCAGCTGTACTGCTATCTAATCCATTCCTCTCCCATTGAACATTCTCCGCTTCCACTTTGGAGAAACTTAAACAGGCAACCTCTAAATTTGTAGCAAATGTTTGATCTTTCACAATGCTATAGGCTTCTTCTTGACGAACACCGGTCACATGGAGCCGTTTTGCGTGGCCGGAAGCAACACGAGGATCGTTTTTATCAACAAAATTAGATACATCTCCATTTACAGTTGAAACTATTCTTACCTGCTGAATAGGGCTAATCGGCTCAATCTTTATATTAATCGCGAATAATTCTTTCGTTGAAAAGGATACTAGTCTTTTAAAATAAAGATTTACCTCTTTTCCTTTTGGGGATTTCCAGTGAACAATTCGTTCAGAAAATCCTGCATCCATGTGCAAATTGCGTTGGAACTGAATGATTTCGCCTTCAAATAATGAAAAACGTTCATCGTCAAGATAGATTTCTACCGTTTGTCCATCTATCACATTGACAATCTTTTGTTGCTTCTCAGGAAAGGCGAATAGCTTTTCCCCGTAACTGACCTCAACCTCATCGTGGAATGCATTAATGTATGTACCACGAATCGATTTAAAACCCTCCTTGTACCCTTCTTCAAAATTCCCTCGGACTCCAAGGTAGCCATTACCTAAAGATAAAAGGCTCTCATTTATTAAGAGATTTTCCTCATCAATCTCGGACTTTGTTAATTTCCATGTCATAATCTCGGCCTCGCTCACTATAGTAAATTATTTAAAGTTATACTGTTTTAAAATTTCTTCAAGGTCTAATAGAGTAGTATCGCTTACTAAATAATCAGCAGCCGCCAAGTGTTCCTTGTCTCCAATTCCAACGGAAAACATGCCTGCCCGATTAATCGCTTGAATGCCAGCAGCTGCATCCTCTAGCCCAACACATTCACCATAAGGAATGTTTAGATAATCCGCAGCGGTTGTAAATGTTTCCGGGTCAGGCTTTCCTTTTGTTACTTTTGCTGCATCCACAATATAATCGATGTAACGGGTAAGGCCCAGCTTTTCCAATACCATAGGGGCATTCTTGCTGGCGGAACCAATAGCAATTTTAATATGATTCTCTTGCAGTTTTTGAAAGAGTTCTTCAATACCAGGTAAAACGTCTTCAGGTGTAATGGTTTGAATCAAGTCTATATAATGCTCATTCTTTTGATACGCAAGTTTCTCTTTTTCTACCAAAGGCATCCCCGTTAAAGATGGGTGTAATGCCAGGATTCTATCCAGGGAATCCATCCGGCTAATCCCTTTAAGCTGCTCATTAAACTCTCTATCAATGGTTACACCAAGTTCATCTCCAAGCTTTTTCCAAGCCAAATAGTGAAATTCTGCCGTATCTGTGATAACCCCGTCCAAATCAAATATGAAAGCTTTCGGATTCTGTTTCATTGTCGTTTCCTTTCATTTAAGCGATATTTCTTTATATAAAAGGGCCTTTTCATTCGGCCCATCCATTCAAACTTAAACTAGCTCTCGTGCTTCCCCAACCGTTCCGCGTTCAACTAGCTGATAGGGAACAAATACATGTCTTGTATCCAACTTATTTTCCATCAAGTTCTGTAATAGGAGAGCTGATTGTCTTCCAATTTCCACAAAATCCTGATGAACGGTAGTAAGTTTTGGTTCCGAATAGCCGCTGAAAACCAGATTATCAAATCCAGTAATGGACACATCCTCAGGAATTCGTAAACCTGCTTCTTTTACTGCCTTCATCACACCATATGCCATCAGGTCACTAAAGCAGAGAAACGCCGTCGGGCATTTTTCCTGCAAATAAATTTTAGCTAATTCATAGGCTTTAACCTCAGAAAAATCAGCATGAAGAATATCTTCCTCATGGATCTTCAGGCCATATTGATCATAAGCCGCCTTGACACCTTTTATCCGGTCCATGTTTACATATGTCTCTTTTGTTCCCGCCATGATGACAATGTTACGATGATGGCGTTCCAATAAATAACAAGCTACCTCTTGACTTGCTTTTGCATTATTAATCGAAACACTGCCAATTAATTTATTATGATCCTCTGTTAAAATGTCGACATAGACGACAGGAATATTTGTATTGATTAATTCGTTAAAATACGGATCATCCGTTCGAATTCCTTGTAATATAGCGCCGCCAATGTTTCGTTCACTGCAAAATTGAGCATAGCTTTTTTGCCTTTGTTTTTGTGAATCGATTAAATACATCGATAATTCATACTCATTTTCTTCAACTGCCTTATAAACACCCTTGAAAATATCGTATGCATTGGTGTCCTTTTCATTTTGATTAAAAACTCCGGACGAGATTAATCCAATGGTTCTTTGTTTCTTTGAGGATAGATTTTTTGCAACCAAATTAGGTGAGTAATCTAGTTCCTTAGCTATCTCAAAAATTCGTTGTCGAGTCTTTTCATTAACATCCGGGTAATTATTGAATGCTTTTGAAACGACAGCAATCGAAACACCTGCTGCTTTGGCAACATCTTTTATTGTAGCCATGGTACAATGACCTCCTATTCACCAATCATAAATTCAGTATGAATGCCCGCTAGTCTTTAAGAATTCCTGTCATATCAACATCACTTCCCATTTTGTACGGATGTTTTCTTTTCTACTTTCAACGTAAATTTATAGAACATATAGAAAGAGAAAAACACACTAATGGAGCCTGAGAAAAATGGCAACAAAAACCAAAGCTTCGTACTTAAATAGAGGATGGTAATGTTTATTATCAGAATGATAAAGAACAGTAACGGCATTCCGAATGTAAGAAAGAACGAATTCTTAAACAAATCCCTTACGCGCATCCGATAATGAGCCGTTAAGGAGAAGTAGTTCATGTTCATAACGAACAGAATAAGTCCCATAATAATGAAGATGATCGTTAAAAGGTCATTTTCTTTACTAAAAAAGGACAGGTCCATGATCCAGATAACCCAGATGATTCCCCAGCCAACACCTGCTGCTAGTGCTCTCTTGTAGCTATCTTTAAAATAGGAAAAATAAGTCTTGATAAGGGACTTTTGTTCTTTTTCCAATAACCAATCGCGAGCTACTTCAAACATAGCTACAGTACTAGGAAAAAAAAGGATCGGGAATAAAAGGAAAGCAGGCATCATTTGGATAATCATGGCACCCCTTGAATCATGAAAAAGAGAACTTAAAACGATAATTCCGATTGGGAGATTTATTATAAACCATAGGATATTGACTATGGTAAAGCGCATGAACCATTCGGCCAGCCAATGAATTCTCCCCATTAATCCTGAAAAATCCCGCATGTTACAACCTCCTTCGCAGGTACTACCCTTTCACCTTGAAAATCTAGTGAGAAAGCGGGATTTTCGGAGCAAGTGCAGAATAATCGTCCAAGAACTATTTAACTGCACCGTCCCCAATCCCTTTAATGATGTGCTTTTGAGCCAGTATATAAAAGATAACAATTGGAATCATCGTTAGTAGTAAACCAGCCATTGCCAAATTCCACTGAATCGTAAATTCGCCAAAGAAATAGAAGGTTGATAGAGGGATCGTTCTTAGGTCCTTATCCGTCAGTGTTAATGAAGGTAATAGATAGTCATTCCAAATGCTAATGGTGTTAATGATTAAGACGGTAACCGTTATTGGTTTTAAAATAGGGAAAATAATTCTCCAAAAGACACCGAACTTAGATGCCCCGTCTATCGTAGCTGCTTCTTCTAGCGAAACTGGAACAGATTTAATGAAACCGTGATATAAGAAAACAGAAATACTTGAGTTGAATCCAACGTTCATAAAGATTAGCCCTTCTCGGGTATTTAACATTGGGATGCCAAGTGTATCCATAATGTTCCCCATTAACTGCATCAAAGGCATCATGATCGTTTGAAACGGAATTAACATCGTGGCAATAAAGGTCATAAAAATAACATTACTTAGCTTATTGTTCGTTCTCGCTAACATCCAGGCCGTCATGGAAGATAAAATAACAACAAGGATGATGGAAATAATCGTTATATATAAAGAGTTACCAAGTGCATTCAGGAAGTTCATTTTTTCCATCGCATCAAGGTAGTATTGAAATCCAAAATTCTTAGGCCAGGCAAGAACATTTTCATATAGTTCCTGACGGTCTTTGAATGAGTTCACAAAAATAATGTAGATCGGAGATAAGAAGAAAAGGGCAACTAATAGAAGTAATACTTCTCTGAGAATTTTACTAGCTGACTTCATCACATTTCCACCTCTCTCTTCTTCGTTAAGTACACTTGTGTTAACGAAATGACGGCGACAATTAAGAAAAAGATAATCGCTTTAGCCTGACCCAATCCATAATTCCCATAACCAAAAATCTCATTGTAAATATTCATCGCAAACATTTCTGTGGAATTGGCAGGGCCTCCACCAGTTAAAGATAGGTTGGTATCGTAAATTTTAAATGCAGAAGAAAGGGTTAAAAACAGGCTGATGGTAAAGGATGGCATTAAGAGAGGGAAAATAATTTGTCTTAATCTTTGCCAATTATTTGCTCCATCAATCTTAGATGCTTCCACTAGTTCACCGGGAATCGCTTGAATCCCTGCGATGTAAATAATCATGATATAACCAGCCATTTGCCAAGTAAATACTACCACTAAAGCATACAAGGAATATTTAGGATCTAATAGCCAATTTAAAAAGATGCTGTCCAATCCCGTTTTCTCACCAATCAGGGTAAAAACATCGGAGAAAACAAATTGCCAAATATAACCTAACAATAGACCGCCGATTAAATAAGGCATAAATACCATCGTACGTGCTGTATTAGCTGTTCTAAGTTGGGATGTGACTAAGAGGGCAAATCCCAATCCCACAATATTAACAGAAATAACTGCCAAGACGGTAAATTTAATTGTAATCCACGCGGATTGGAGAAAGCGTGCATCATCAAATAATTTGGCATAATTCTCGAATCCAACAAAAACCATTGGGTTCGCTGCAATCCCATCCCAGTCAAAAAAGGAATAATAAATTCCGATTAGAAATGGAATGATTACGACAACGGAAAAGATGATGACAAGCGGTGCTGTAAATAAGGCATACCAACCCCGATTCTTCCTTTTTGTCATCTTAACCACCTCTTTCTATTAATTATCGTGAAAATGAATGACTGGACACGCCAAGATTTAGGCGTGTCCATCCTTTTTTATTTTTATTTCACTGCATTTTTCCAAGCAGCATCAAGTTTTTCGATCAATTGTTTACCAGTCATGTTTTTATTTAAGAAGAATTCCTGTGCAACTGGTGCGAAATCATTTGGAATGACGTTTGCTGGGTAATAGTTTTGCGCCCAAGGAATGGTATTACCGCTGTTTGATGCTTCAAATACAGCTTGTGATAATGGATCAAGTTCGCCTGGATCAATATTAGTCATAGCAGGAACGAATCCAAACTCTTCAACAATGTACTTTTTACCAGTATCACTGTTTAACATCCAATTGATGAAGTCGTTTGCAGCCTTAATTTCTGCTTTATCTTTTGTTCCGTTGATTGCCCAGTTATTACCTACACCAACTGATAATTTGTCATTTCCGTTAAGCGGGAATGGAAGCATGCCAATTTCAAAACCTAAATCATAATCTTTAAGCATTCCATAAGCCCAGTTACCTTGGTGAATCATCGCTGTTTTTCCAGAAGCAAAATCACCAATTTCTTCATCATACGTTACATCAAGCGGGTTTGCTGAATTGGCTTTAATCGCGTCAAAGAATTTCCCAAACTCTTGGAATTCTTTTGTTTCAGCCATTGTTACCTTGCCTTCGCTTAATTGGTCAATGAATTTAAAATGATCTTTCTGTACAGAGAAAGGATAGTTGCTGATATGTCCGATTAAGAAGTAAGCTTCTTGAGAAAGGCCAAATGGATTAACGCCATCTGCTTTTAATCTTTCTAAAGTACTTTTAAAAGACTGATAATCCTTTAAGTCTTCTGGTTTCACTAAATCTTTGTTATAGACCAAACCAAAACCTTCAACGCCATATGGAACACCTAAAATTTTGTCATCGTATTTTAGTTCCATATTTGGAGCAATATTTTTTACATACTCTTCATTACTCATGTCATACGTGTATGACTTTAATTTTTCTGCTTCTTTCACGTGTTGCAGGCTGAAGATCGATGGGCCTTGTTTACTGTTCAATTTGATTTGTAATTGTTGGAAATAGTCATCTCCTGTAGTTCCCCATACTTCTACTTCAACGCCAGTTTCTTTCGTGTATTCTTTAGCAAGTTTCTCTAACTGATCAGAAATCTCTACTTTACTTTGGAAAATCGTGATTTTTTTGCCTGAAGATTCTTTGGATCCTTCTTTAGTTGAAGCTTTTTCCTTGCCTGCGCCACCGCATGCTGTCAAAGCAAGCATGAGAATGACCAGAAACATGCTGGCTAATGCTCTTTTCGTGAATTTCATTTAATGCCCCTCCTATTGTTTTTCGTATTGTAAAAACTTTTATAAGAAATAGGCTATAGAATCCTATTATAGAGGGCTTTATAAGCAAAAAAATTGCCACCCCCTTAAATCTAAGGATAATTGAGGTTACCACACTCTCAACAACCTAGATAGGAAGTGACAATTTGTACCCTCAAATTATAACCTATTTATTAACTTTTATTAAGTACCAAGAACAAATAATTCGAACATTACTTACCCTTCTTATTGGGAAGGGGATGTTTGAAAAGCCTGAGGAAAAACCTGTAAATAAACCTTATCGTAAACTCCAGGTGGATGATCTTCCGATCATCGAAACCATTCAGAAACTTGATTACCGAAGCCTCCTAACCGAATACCTGGAGAAGAACGGTAAACAACTAAAACCTGTTCAAAGGCGTTCGAATACAAAGGCATGTGTGCCCAAGTCAATGAAATGTCCGCAGTGTGGTGCTCCAGCGGATTATCTTTATGCCAATAATGGAGGCAAAGGACAGTTTCAATGTAAGGTGTGTGCCTGTCTTTTCAATGATAAAAATCGATATTCGAAGGAGGCTATTTTGAAGTGTCCTCATTGTTCTAGGACCCTTGAGAAAGTCAAAGAGCGAAAAGACTTTGACGTGTACAAGTGTAAAAATAATGACTGTTCCTACTACCAGCAGAAACTGAATGGCATGTCTGCGAAAGAGAAGAAACAGTTTAAAAAGGATCCACAAGCCTTTAAATTAAGATATATCTTCCGGCAGTTCCACATTGATTTTCAGCCATTGTCAAAGGCTTCTCCTAAGAAACCAAAGGTTGACTTGGCCAGGCTTTATGTGTCGCCACATACATTGGGGCTTATTTTAACCTATCACGTTAACTATGGCCTTTCGGCCCGGAAGACAGCTGCACTCATGAAAGATATCCATGGTGTTTCTATATCGCATCAAAGCATTTTAAATTACGAGAACGCAGTTGCATTAATCCTTAAACCTTACGTAGACCACTATCCCTACGAGCTTTCTGATCAGTTCTGTGGGGACGAAACCTATATTAGGGTTCAAGGTCGTTGGCATTACTTGTTCTTCTTCTTTGATGCGGTAAAAAAGATCATTCTGTCTTATCCAGTGTCAGCAAATCGAGATACAGCGACAGCAATCCGTGCCATTGATGATGTCCTAATGAAATTTAAAGAGATTCCGGAAGATCTTACATTTGTGGTGGACGGCAATCCGATATATCTCTTAGCCCAACACTTTTACGCCCAGCATGATATTCACTTTGACATTACTCAGGTCATTGGGCTTACCAATGAAGATCCTGTATCAAAGGAGTATAGGCCTCTCAAACAAGTGATTGAAAGACTCAATCGCACATTTAAGGGCAATTATCGCTCAACACACGGGTTTGGGTCCGAACATGGGTCTGTTTCGTTTGTGACGCTTTTTGTGGCTTACTTTAACTTTTTACGGTCTCACTCAGCGTTAGAAGGTAATGTGCCAGTGGTTAATCCAGAGCTCTTACTGCGACCGAATATGCCTGCACGCTGGACTAAATTAATAGGTTTAGCTCAAGATTGGATCATTGAACAAACAGTCTAACTTTTTGTTTAGCAGAGCCCTTGAACCCACTAGCAACCGGCGAAGCGAACTCTTGACAAACCGAACTTGCCAATGGTTTAAAATGGAAATACCAAGGGCTATTTGGCATGCCTTCTTTTTGTCCCCGTCGCCCTTGATAAAGGAATCTCAAACCATTGGCGTGTTTGTCAAGAGCGGTTGCGGGGCCGACGCACCCAATATGTGGAAAGGAGCCTAACCCCTTAAGGAGTTTTCATAGAACTTTTGACACTACCTTGTTTTTTTATATAGGAATAAAATGAAAGATTTCATTTTATAACTACCAGACCTACAGTGTTGGTCAATTTGCTTGACCAATAGGGATTTCGATAGAATGATTGCAAGAATACAACTGCCCATTCATTTCGAATTGTATTTCTTCTTTGTTTTCCGCTATGACAGATAGGATCTGATCAGTAATAGCTAGTGTTATAGGCTGTCCTTTCCAACTGATCGTAAATTTCATCCGATGCCATTTCTCCGGCAGCCTTGGGTTAATGCTAAGTTTTCCATCAGCAAGCCTTACTCCAGCAAATCCAAACACAACGGATTTCCAAATCCCGCCGATGGATGCCGCATGGACCCCATCATCAGACGTATTCATCATTGGGCCTAAGTCAATTTCACTTAAGTTTTGGAACAATGAATAGGCCAGATCGTATTCACCAATATCATTAGCCAAAATGGCGTGGGTAGCTAAACTCAGGCTGGAATCATGCAGTGTTCTAGGTTCATAGTAGTGAAAATTAGCCCGTTTCACTGCTTCTTTGAAGCGGTTATGTTCAAATGTTTGTTCCAGCAAATAAAGTAAGATTAAAATGTCTGCCTGTTTTGACACTTGGATTTCATTTATTTGGTCCGCATTATAATCTCGATAGATACTTCTAATCTTTGTCTGCTTTTTGTATTTTTCTAAATCAATTTCCTTCAGCCCAAGATACGTTTTGTCTTGCGGTATGACTAAATCTTCACTTCGCGGATTTGGGAGAATCAGTTTTTCAAGCTTTGCCTGCCAGAGTTGATAAGATTCGTGAACGCCCAATTTTTCCTCTAGCTCACCTACTAGCTTTGGATTTTCTTTCGTTAATTCTTCGTAGTATTTCATCGCCAGCTTCATCGTAAAGTAAGCCATATAATTGGTAAATGCATTATCATCCACATGTTCCTTATATTCATCAGGACCAATAACTCTATTAATATGATAGTGTCCAGTCTCTTCGTTCCACTCCATCCGGGTTGCCCAGAATCTGGCTGTATCTAGGATCATTTCATACCCGTATCGATCCATAAATTCTTGGTCACCCGTTACGTTATAGTACTGATAAACCGCAAAGGCGATATCAGATGTAATATGCTGCTCAATAAACCCAGACCAGATTTTCATTTGTTCTCCCGTAACAACATCAACGTCGCCCCAGATTGGCGTAACCTCGCCATCAGTAGGCCAAGCAGCTTCCCAAGGATACATAGCACCTTCATAGCCATTGTCTTTTGCTTTTTGACGTGCGCCTGCTAAGCCATGATATCGATAGGTTAAGAGTGATCTTGCTACTTCCGGATTAGAATAAATGAAGAATGGAAGAATAAAAATTTCTGTATCCCAGAATGAGTGTCCTTTATAGCCCTCTCCACTTAACGCTTTTGCACCAATTCCCATCCGGTCGTCGTGTGCAGGTGTCATAATCGTTAAGTGGTAAAGAGAAAAGCGCAACGTGAGCAAATCAAATGGATTGTCACTATCAATCTCGAAATTATAGGTGTTCCAAACGGTATTCTTCCAAACTTCTCTATGAGTCTGAAAAAGGTTATCATAGCCGTTGTTAAAATGGTTCTGCAAATCTAGTAATGAAATGTCTCGGAGGCGTTGAAGACTATATTCCTCCTTACTCCATTCTTTATCACGGCTAGTATGAACCGTTGTTAATTTTTCCATTGTCAACGTATCGTTGGGCTGAAGTTCGAATTGATGGGTCAGCCATACTTTGCGGCGGCCCATGTTCATTTCAGGAGTTGCGGCCGATTCCTCACCGTTAATCGTAATCTTGTGAATGGTGTTGATAACGATGTCAATGTTTGATTCATTGGTTGTTTGGATCAGTTGAATATATTTCTTATCAAAAATCCTTCTCTCACCTTCAAGGAAATGCTGTGAACCGGAATTCGACATTTGCGCATTAATTCCTGAGTCAAAGGAGATTTCAACAGGATGTGTCAAGCTTTGAATTTCCATTTTCATTCCGACTAAATGCAAATTATCTAACGAGACAAATCGTTTAAAATGGAACCGCAATTCTTTTCCGTGAGGAGAGGTCCAGTGAAAAGATCTTGTTAATTCGGCCGTTTTTAGATTTAATTGCTTGACGTAATCCTTGGTTTTCCCAAATTCTAAACTGAATCTTTCTCCATCAATCCGGATATCTATTCTTGTAAAGTCTGCCAAGTTCGGCAACTCTGTTACTTCATTACTCTCAGCTTTATTAAAAGTCCCGTTTACAAACAGATTTCTAGTTTCTTTTATGTATGGTTCTTCCGCAGCTGACCGTAATCCCATGTACCCATTTCCCAGGGTCATGATTGCTTCGCTTTTACCTAGAAAATCAGGAGAAAAGTCTACATCTGCTACTATCCAATTCTTGTATTCTCCAGTTCCTAGTGAATAATCCATCATAAAAATATTCCTCTTTCCGAAAACGTTTTAGGTCGTTGCAAAAAAAAAATGCATTTACTTCACGAAAAATTATTTTAAGAGAGTGTACGAAAACGTTTTAGCTTTGGTGTAAAAAATATAATTTCTTCATGAAGTATTATTTAAATAAAACACCCGAAAACGTTTTAGATTTTTAAAGCGTTTACATATCCAATTTAATCCTCACAGACGAAAATGTCAATCATTTAAGTTTAAGAAATTCTGTGACAAAAAGAACCACGGAACCAGGGGGACGGTTCTACTGGCGCCGGAGACCGTCTCCATCGGAGCCACTAGAACCGTCCCCATGGCCCCCTTACTTTTGAATAAAGGAAATAATATCAATATATAAGGCGGTCATTTCTTGAGGCGTTTTATCTAAACCATTCTGAACCCATTGTTCGATTAATCCTAAGAAAGCAGATGTGATGAAGGCTAAGAAGTAGTCGATCGGGACCTTTAAATGGGCAAGGAAGTTTTCATTTTTCTCTAGATTGGAACGCACTTTGGCTGAAAAGGCATCCCGAAATCGAAGGTGAAACCCCGCTCTGCCATGATCGCTCAAAAATATCTTTAATATCGGTGTATGGTATTCAATAACGCTGAATAGCGTAGCGGCTAAATGCTCTTGTTCTTTTTCAAATGTCTGAATAGAAGAATAGCGAGATTGCAATTCATCGATATGATTACCTATCTCCGCAAACAATTGCTGCTCTATTTGATCCAGTAAATCGAATTTATCAATAAAGTGAAAATAAAATGTTCCGCGATTGATTTTCGCTAACTTGGTAATATCCCCTATCGTAATCGATTCAAACGGCTTACTCTCCAAAATTTGCAAGAATGAGTTTTGAATCAACTGCTTTGTTCTTCGATTTTTCTCTGTATAAATGCTCATAGCCATCACCTTCTTCTGAAAATCCAACAATCTCTTCATTTTTGTTCATTGCTTTAGGTACACCCCGATTATAAGATATTCACATACCATTCAACAACATGTTGGAAATTCAGAAAGGGTGAAAACATTTGAGATTGTTCAAAGAAAAATTAGCATGGGCTGCTCCCATTGCTGTTATATTAATCATTGCGCTGTTCTCGGTAAACTTATTCGCTCAAGGTGATCCAAAAGTAAAAAATCTACCTGTGGCACTCATTGTCAATGATGAGGGAAATCATGTAGATGCGGTCCAATCAGCCGTTACCCAAATGAGTAAAGGCATCGATGGGGAAACACCAATGTTAGCTTTTACAAATGAAAAAGAAGCAAACATTGAAGAGTTATTTAAAGACAAAAAGTATTACGCCGCATTAGTGATTCCTGAAGGTTATAATGATTCCTTGCAAAACGCAGTGGCGACCAACTCGCCAGCAACCTTAAAGATTTATATTAATCAAGGCTATAACATGACAGGCGCAAACTATGCCAAAACGGCTTTAAACTCATTAATCACGCAATTGAACAAACAATATTCTGCCAACTTTATCGCCCAAATGCAGGATCAACAAATTAATTCCACTCAAGCATCCATACTGGTAAACCCGATTGTGGCTGAGGAGAAAGTATTCAATGCGATCACCGCTTCTACAGCAAATGGCAGCGCCCCGACCTTAATGGCAGTCCCTGCTTGGGTAGGTGCATTAATTGGCGGTTTCATTTTATTCTTATCAACATCCAACATCTTAAAAAAGGAATTGTTAACACGCAAACAAACATTACGCCTATTCGGCAGCCAAGCTTTATTTGGGATTATCATCGCCCTCTTCTCAGGCTTTACCGTTGCTACATTAGGCTCCATCGCTGGCATCAATATGCGTAACTATTTCTTAGTTGGTTCGTTTGTATCGTTTGCAGCCTTCTGTTTCTTCTTATTAGTATCAGCTGTTACGGCATGGATTGGCAAACCTGCTATTACCTTATTCATGGTCGTGATGCTGTTAGGTATGGGAGTTCTCATGATGCCAAAAGAAATGCTTCCAGATTTCTTTGTAACCTTCATTCGCCCTTGGGTTCCGATCCGCTTTGCTGCTGACGGGTTACGTGAAATTTTCTACTTCGGCAGCGGCTTCTACACTGGCCAATCCTTTAACACAATCCTAGGAATTGGGATTGCCGGGTTAGTCATTTACGTTCTATCTATTTTTAAACCATTACGTGTAAAAACTGCAAAATAAGTGTGCGGGCTACAAAACTAAACCGTGAAAACGCCGACCCTGTGTGGTTGGCCTTTCACACTGATCAGTAAAAATCCTTTGTAATAATCCCCCTAACTATTTATAATTTAGGTTATAGCTCTATTTTTTTTATCAAAAGTGACACTTGTGTCACTTTAAATTCTTCATAAAATAAAAGGAGATGAAGGTATGAGTAATAAATCGTCGAGTTCCACATGGGCGATTACATTGTTCTGTTTCGGGGTATTAATGGCCGCTCTCGATAACGGGATTATTAGTGCTGCTCTCACAACAATTAACAGTTCGTTCGATGTTTCAGCCAACTGGGGGGGCCTGGGGTGTAACGATTTATACACTAGGCTTAGCCATTAGTATTCCGATAGTAGGGAAAATTTCCGATCGCTACGGCCGGAAAAAACTATTTATCGTGGAAATTGCCCTATTTGGACTTGGTTCATTATTGGTAGCTTTAAGCCCGAATTTTGGATTTTATTTAGCAGCCCGGTTCATCCAAGCAATGGGCGGCGGCGGAATCTTCATCATTGGCAGCTCCCATGTGTTAAGTACATTCCCAGCTGAAAAACAAGGGAAAGCACTTGGGATGTTAGGGGCGATGAATGGGGTTGGGGCGATTCTAGGACCAAACCTTGGCAGCTTGATTTTGGATATAACGGAAAACTGGCATTTCCTCTTCCTGATTAATGTGCCAATTGCTGTGATATTAGCTGTTTTGGGTGCCTTGAAAATCCAGGAGACGAAGGAAGCTTCTGTTGGGAAACTTGATTTAATTGGAACAATTCTTTTATCATTAGCCGTTCTGAGTATCATGTATGGTCTAACAAACATTGAAGGGGTGTCTTTACTAGACAGCCTGGCAACTCCTGATGTTTATGGCTACTTATTAGCAGGAATGATTTTATTTACCGGATTAATCTTCTATGACCGTACTTTAGAAAGTCGCAATGGGGACCCGATCTTACCAGTCGGCCTGCTCGTCCGCCCTACCTACTTACTGACATTATTAATTGGGGCGTTATCCGGTGCCTTACTGGCAGGAATGATATATATCCCTGCTTTTTCAGAACAAGTATTAGGAATCGCTGCGGAAAACTCAGGCTATTGGATGACACCATTGGCATTAGCATCCGGCTTCGGTGCCGCATTTGGCGGGATTCTTGTTGATAAAAAAGGACCGATTCTTGCTGTGTTTCTATCTGGTTTGGTAACGGCGATTGGCTTTGTCCTATTCCCAACATGGATTGATGTGAAATGGCAATTTATCATTTCTTCCTGTATCGCTGGTCTTGGGATGGGGATTCTTTTAGGAGCGCCATTGAATATTTTAGCGACTGAGCGTCTTGAAAAAGATAAAGGGTCAGCACTAGCGGGACTCTCCCTCTCCCGTCAAATTGGGATGACGATTGCCCCAGCCATTTATGCTGGATTCATTGTACGCGGGTTTAACCAGCTGCCAAGTCTATTCAAAAGTGATTTCAGCAAAATTTTACAGAAGAAAATGGAAAATGCTGATTTAAGTCCAGAGGCGATGCAAGAATTCCAGCAGGTAGTCAGCACCATGTCTACCAGTCATCCCTCATCGAACACAGACTACACAAAGATATTGGAGCAAATCCAGGATCCAACGTTAAAAGAGATGATCCAATCCAGTGTCGACCAAATCACCTTAATCGCTGCACAAAATGGCTATGGCGGGTTATTCTATTCAACCGTCGTCATTGCAGCAATTGTTGTGCTATTAGCCATTATATTAAAACCGATTCGCATCCAAGCCCTGCAAGAGAAAGCATAATTTGTTCAACCCCAGGGGTCCCCAGGGGGACGGTTCTAGTGGCGCAGGCGCCAGCAGAACCGTCCCTCTGGTCCCGCCCTCGTCACTTGTCATATCGATAGAATGTTCCAGTGGTTGTGCACAATAATTCGCCTTCTTCGTTCCGGACGTCTGCTTCCATGAATGAAATTTTATAGCCTTCCTTTTTATAACGAGAGGTGGCAATCAATTTTCCGGACTTCGTCGCTTTAAAAAAAGACGTCTTCAATTCCAGCGATACATAGGGTGCGTCCTTCACCCGAAAGTTTAGATGACCCATTGCTGTGTCAGCGAGAAAGGTAAAGATGCCGCCATGCACGATTCCAGCCGGGTTATACATAATGTCAGTAACTGGACACGTAATGGTACAGGTTCTTGCCTCATCATTATAATCAAACTCAAACTGCAGCAGCTTGAACATAAAGATACTTTCTGGTTTGATGGCGTATGTATCATAAGCATGCTCCATATGTGCCATAAATTCTTCCTTGTTCACCGACGATCCCCCCAATGTTAATAGTTCTCACCATATATCATAGCATATTTTTTAGAATTTTTAGATTATGGTACCAAGTTAAGGTGAACTAGGAAATATGGAAGCTGTTCACCATCTACGAAATGAACAGTCCGACGGCAACGAAAGCCAACTTCCAAATGGATTAACGGGAAGCCTTATCTTCATTTATGTGGTCAGGTGTTAATATTAAAAATAAGCGTAGATTTACGATTAAGCCGCCAAATAGAGCCCGATTCGGGTTATTTAAGCGGAGATTTTTCCGCTATGCAAAGAAAAATGACCCATTTTCACGTTTTTCTAGTCAATAGACGGAATCTC
This sequence comes from Neobacillus sp. B24, assembly GCF_055381825.1. Classification (NCBI taxonomy): domain Bacteria; kingdom Bacillati; phylum Bacillota; class Bacilli; order Caryophanales; family Bacillaceae; genus Neobacillus; species Neobacillus sp. B24. The sequence continues at coordinate 5,037,542 of NZ_AP035777.1, forward strand.
TCCGTTTATTAAAGCCCTTTTTAGTACAAATTTTTTAATTAAGGGAAATTTGTCCGCTTAATTATCAAACTCGCTTTAGATCTATACCCTCAGCACCACTTCCTCAATTGTTGGGGAGGAACTACGGGGACGGTTCTCCTGGAGATCCCGAGCCGCTGTCCTTCGGGACCACTAGAAGAACGAAATCGCTACGCGATGGCTTTTTAAAACCCCACTCGCACCTAAAAAAGTATAAAAAAAATGAAAAAGTATGTTCTCTGTGGTATTGTTTTATCGCCAAACAAAACAACCAAGGAAGGACATACTTTTTCACTTGAAGATTATATCACGCACTTTCCAAAAAATAAATCTACATATTTTCCCTTTTCCAAACAGGGCTCCTCCTGCCTTCTGATTATTGATCTATTACTTAGCTATTAATCAACATCAGGAGGAAACATCATGAATCAATATGAACAAAAAGTGGAGTTATACTTTGAGCTTAAGGGCACCCCGGATTCCTCAAAAGAATCGTACTGGCGCAGAATGAACGCTTTTCTGAGTTATATGCAGGAACACACTAGACCCATAGAAGAAATGACCTTGGAGGATGTCCAACAATACATCCTTTACCTCAAAAAAGACAAGGGTCTATCCCCAGGAACCATTAATAATTACATTTCTGCGATTAAGTTCTTCTATACCTATGTTTTAGAAAAGGAATGGAATTCTATTAAGGTTCCGAGGATGAAAAGAGCCCAAAGTTTCCCTGTCATCCCACCTAAAGAAGAAGTTCTTTTACTATTAAATTCAACCAATAACTTGAAGCATAAAGCCATTCTTGCATTAATTTACGGCAGTGGACTTCGAGTTAGCGAAGTAGCTAAATTAAAAATTTGCGATATTGATAGTAAGAGTATGCGAGTTCGCGTCCAAAACGCTAAACACAATACCAATCGATATACCATTCTATCCGAGACAGCACTGATAGTGCTGAGGGAATATTTTAAACATTACTTTTCCAAAGATTATACACGGAATGATTGGTTATTTCCAGGTCGAGATAAGTCGGACCCTATTCATGTCAAAACGATAAAAAATACCTTAATTAAGTTAAAAGACAAGCTTCAACTTGATCCGAATATTTCTGCTCATACACTTAGACATTGTTTTTCCACGCATCTTTTAGAAGATGGGGTGGAACCAGTGTTCATCCAACAGATGCTTGGGCATAAGAGTTTGAAAACTACTTTAACGTACCTGCATATGACCTCCAAGAGTGTCATGGGAATCAAGAGCCCCTTAGATACCGGAGGGGATAAGGCATGAGTACAATCCAAGAAATTTTTCGGAAATTCTATCCCATGTATGTAGAAAAGTACAGACCATCAAAAGGGCAAGCCAAGGCAGCTAGGGCAATCATGAACTGCAGAACGGCCACCCTCGGTGGCCATGCCTATGGATGTCATAATTGTGGTCATACTCAAGTAAGTTATAATTCTTGCCGGAATCGGCACTGCCCGTCGTGCCAAGGGGTGACAAAAGAGGTCTGGATTGATAAAAGGAAAAAGGATATCCTTAACGCCCCATATTTTCATGTGGTTTTTACCATGCCGGAACAGCTGCACATGTTAATTTATCATAATCAGAAACTACTTTATGATTTAATGTATAAAGCCGTCTCGGAGACCTTATCGGAACTAGCCCAAGACCCTAAATATTTGGGAGCCCAAATCGGTTTTTTTTCTGTCTTGCATACTTGGGGTCAAAATTTGCATTATCATCCTCACATTCATACCGTGGTATTGGCTGGAGGATTAAACAAACTAAATCGCTGGTGTAACTCCAGTCATAAGTTTTTCATCCCTGTAAAAGTGTTATCTAAGAAATTCCGTGGGAAGTATCTATACTTTTTAAAGCAATATTATGAACAGAACCGACTCCAGTTTTATAACGAGGCAAAGAGTTACGAAGATCCAAAACAATTTCAGCGGTTAATAGACAAATGTTATTCAATAAACTGGTATAGCTATACGAAAAGAACCTTCTCAGGTCCATTGGCAGTGGTGCAATATCTTGGCCGTTATACTCATCGAATCGCGATCTCCAATCAACGAATTATTTCAATTGGTAAAGATACTGTCACCTTTCGGGCAAAAAATTATCGGGACAATAGTCGGAAAAACACTATTACGATGAGAGGTGTGGAATTTATTCGCCGATTTCTCATGCATATTCTCCCGAAGGGATTAGTGAAAATCAGGCATTACGGAATACTGGCCAACCGGAATAAGAAAACCAAACTAAGAATCTGCAGGATTTTAACCCAAAGCCGAGTCTACAAACCAGCTTTTGAAGGACTTAGTACCATTGAAATAGTTTCTAAACTTATTGGGAAAGACATCACTTTATGTCCTTCCTGTAAAAAAGCACACCTGGTGGCTGCCGTATCAGACGGGCTGCCTTAAGCAGAAAAAACTGAATACCATTTTAAAAAGCCTCTTCAGTGGGGAGGGGGAAAGTTTACCCAAAAACAATGAAAATCAAAGAGGAACGCTGGTAGCAGATTCAAAATAGAAGAAAAAACAAAAATTAATAGGGTAAGAAAAAGATTGAATCCCCATAGAGAAGGGGGCCGCGACTTCATTCTTCTCGGGCAATCAAAAATTTTGCGCAAATGGACGCGTTTCATTAGAAAGCACTAAGGCACAGCTAGTTCAGTTCACTAGCTGTGCCTTTTTACGCGCAAAACTTCCGATTGTCCCCTATAAGAACCGTCCCCATGGTCCTTAGCACCGCTTCCTCAATTGTTGCCCTCGAGGATTGTTTTGAGACAGACCTGGGGGCTATTTTTTTTTGCAATTGTTTGTTTAAATAATATGTGTATTCTCTATGATAAAAGGTCAATGAAAGAAGGTAAATGGTGGAAAAGATTGATTCAGGGAGACCGCAATACGGGATGATTATCATCCTTATGTTCGGTGCTTTCATTTGCGTTTTAAATAATACATTATTAAATATTGCTTTACCCTCCATAATGGTCGATTTAAAAATTGACCCAGCTACTGTACAGTGGGTAACAACTGGTTATATGTTGGTGAACGGGATATTAACGCCAGCTTCTGCATTTATCATTCAAAAATATAGTATAAAGAGATTATTTTTATCAGCCATGATCCTTTTTTCGCTTGGTACGATCATCGCCGGAAGTGCGTACCATTTTCCCATTCTTTTGTTAGGGAGAATGACTCAGGCTGCCGGAACATCCATTATGATGCCATTACTTTTAAATGTGATGCTAGTGAGTTTCCCGGTTGAAAAAAGAGGAACAGCGATGGGAATTTATAGTCTTGTTTTTACAGCGGCTCCAGCAATTGGTCCAACTTTATCGGGCTGGATCATTGAACATTATGATTGGAGAATGCTGTTCCATTTTGTAGCCCCGTTGACGGTGATGGTTGTCATAATTGGATTTTTCCTATTAAAAAGTCATCCAGAAAAGAAACCGATCACATTGGATAAAATGTCGCTGGTCCTCTCTAGCATCGGTTTTGGGAATCTATTATACGGATTCAGTGCTGCCGGAAAAAATGGATGGAACTCACCGGTTATTATTATTACGATCGTCACAGGAATCATTTCAGTTGTCCTTTTTGTGTTAAAGCAGACACGACAAGAGAGTCCTATGCTTAATTTTAGAATTTTCACCTATCCGATGTATGCACTTTCATCCGGAATATTGACCGTAACACAAATTATCATGTACTCAACCATGATGATACTCCCCATCTATGTTCAGTCCGTTCTTGGTATTTCACCCATTGATGCGGGAATTATGATGCTGCCTGGTGTCATCGTAACCTCTATCATGGCGCCGATTGTCGGCAAAGTGTTTGATAGATTTGGCGGAAGAGTGATGGCCATTGTCGGTCTTAGTATCATCATTTTAACAACTTGGTATTTTAGCGTTCTTTCGCTTGAAACCTCATACGCCATGGTTACGATTATGCATACAATCCGGATGTTTGGGATGTCGATGGTCGCGATGCCGGTACAGACAAACGGTTTAAATCAACTGCCAAAAGAGTTGTATCCGCATGGAACGGCAATGAACAGCACAATCAACTATATGGCAGGAAGTGTTGGTACGGCCTTCCTATTCACAATCATGACAAAGAAGTCAAACGAAGTCATTCAATCAGGCAGCGATACTCTATCAGCGATGCTGAGCGGAATCAACCATTCGTTTTTCATGACCCTATATCTTCTCATTTTTGCACTTGTTTTAGCACTGTTCATTAGAAGAGGTTTTTTGCCGCAAACCAAAATAAACGTCAATAATGCCGGTACAGAAAGACGATAATGAATATCACGCATACTTCAACCAAGAAAATGTACCTGAAAGAAGTTAGGCACAGCAACGATATGTAATACAAAATAAAAGTGCAGAGCTTCCGGCGGAAAACCCTGCACTTTATTGTTATATCTTATATTAGGACCATCCAAAACTAATCGGACGATTTAATGATGGCACTCGGATGGCTATTCTTTTACGAGATCAAGCTGCGCCGCTCTTGCATTTACCTCTACTTGTTCCACACTTTTACAGCCCGGGATGACAGTGGTGACGGCTGGATGCTGCAAGCACCACGCCAGCGCCCATTCTGCCATATTGACTCCCTCTGGCAGTTCATTCTGTTGAATTTGCTCCACCAAGCGCAGCTTCTCATCCACATCTTCTTGAGTGCGGCGTTTTCTTACTTTATCGCTAAACACAGCACCCGGTTTATATTTTCCACTCAAGAACCCACTTGCCAAAGGCACTCTCGCTAACACACCCAGGTCCTGTTCAATACAAGAAGGAAAAACTTGCTCCTCTGGAATTTGGTCGATTCGATTATACACAACTTGAATCGCTTTTGCCCCAACCTTTGTGGCGTTAGAAGTTTGATAGATATTATTGTTATTTGCGATCGAAATCCCCAAGTTTCGAATTTTTCCTGCTTGTACTTGCTTATCCAACATGGTCCATAAATCATCGTTATTAAAATCATCATCTGTTCCTGAATGGAATTGATAAAGGTCGATATAATCGGTCTGTAATGACTTTAAAGATTCCTCTAATTGGACACGGACTTCATCGACACTCCAAGCATGGCCCCATTTATCATGCCAGATATGGCCAAACTTTGAAGCCACGACCCAGTCTTCACGACGGTCTCGAGAAAGAAAGTCCCCTATAAAGCGTTCAGACAGATGATGAGGCCCGTAGCATTCCGCTGTATCAATCAAATTAATGCCCAATTCCTTCGCTCGCGTCAGAATGGCATCTACCTCACCTTGATTGAAGTCCCTCCCCCAATCGCCGCCAAATTGCCATGTACCGACCCCAATGACTGAAACATTTAAATCAGTTTTTCCTAATCTTCTATACTTCATACTTTTCACCTCTTTCATGTATGAAAAGAGGCCATAGATACTATGACCCCTATTTTTTCAAAAATTACTATTCCAGAATGCCCTCGATTTTTTCAATAACCTCAGCTGAGAGTTGAACGTCAACGGCTTTCACGTTCTCTTCCACTTGGCTTGGTTTACTTGCACCGATTAACGTACTTGAAACGTTCGGCTGTCTTAAAATCCATGCCAATGCAAGTGTAGGCAATGTGATTCCCAGTTCACTAGCCACATTCTCCAGCTGATCCACTCTGCTAAAAATCGTCTCATTCAGCATTCTTTTCATAGAGCTATTAATCGATGCGTTTGAGGCCCGGCTATCTTCAGGAATGTTATTCCCCTTGTATTTTCCGGTTAACACGCCCTGAGCCAGCGGGGAAAAGACCACCTGTCCCACACCGTATTTTTCACTGACAGGGATCACTTCTTTTTCAATATAACGGTGGAACATGTTATATTGCGGCTGGTTCACCACAATGCGGTCTAACAAGTATTGATCTGCCACTCGAATCGCTTCTTCAATTTGGGCTGCGCTCCATTCACTTACACCCGCATAGAGGATTTTTCCCTGGCGAATCAAATCATCAATAGCCCGTAAAGTTTCTGTCACTGGAGTTTCTGGGTCATAGCGATGGCAGTAAAAAATATCAACATAATCTAAATTCATTCTCTTTAAGCTGGCATTCACTTGTTCCGTTACATGCTTTCTAGATAAGCCGCGGTCATTCGGGCCTTCTCCCATTGGCCAAAATGCTTTTGTGGTAATCACATAGGACTCACGTGGATACTCCTTCAGCGCTTGAGCCATAACACGCTCACCTTGACCGCGCTCATACACATTAGCAGAATCAAAAAAATTAACCCCTAACTCATACGCCTTATGTATCGTCTTCTCAGCCACATTATCTTCAACAGACTTCCCATAAGTCAACCAGCTGCCTAAACTAATCTCACTTACCTTCAAGCCCGTCTTTCCCAATCTTCTGTATTTCATATCAATAGTTCCTCCTCTCGGAACCACGGGGACGGTTCTCCTGGTGCCCGGGACCGTCTCCAAACACGGCACCACCAGAACCGTCCCCACGGCCCCCATCCTTGTAAGGGTTTTCTTCCCTTTCAGAAAAGTATATGTTTTCTAAAATGAAATAACAATTACTGAAATTTATTTGATATAATTACGTCAACAATAGTTGCTTTAAAAAATATAGTTACTACAAGAAAGAGAGGGATTATTTATGAATCTTGTAAACCGATCAGAGAGCCAATTAAAACAAACTGAAAGAGTACATGTGGAATGTTCCATTGAAAAGGCACTAAATGTCATTGGCGGAAAGTGGTCCTTTCTCGTACTTAGAGAGCTGTTTAAAGGCACGAAACGTTTTGGAGAATTACAAAAGTCGATAACCAAAATTAGCCCAAAGGCATTAACCGATACATTAAGACACCTAGAAGAACAAACTATACTCATTCGAACCGTATACCCAACAGTACCAGTCACAGTCGAATACAAACTAACCGAAAAAGGACAAGCACTACATAACATCATAAAAGAAATGAAAAAATGGGGAGCTGCCTGGGGATAAGTGCCTTGGAACCACGGGGACGGAACCACGGGGACGGTTCTGATGTGACCCCCAAAAGTTAGAGTTTTATATTATGCAGCTAATTGGCTGGTATGGTTTCGGTATTGAACCGGACTCATGCCAGCCAATTTTTGCTTTATACGCTTGTTATTATAGTAATCGATATATTCTTTTATTCTCTTTTTTAATTCCTCATATGAGCACAGTGCTTCCCCATAATACATTTCTTGTTTTAGTAATCCAAAAAAGTTCTCCATTGGCGAATTATCTAAACAGTTTCCTTTACGCGACATACTTTGGAACACCTTATATTTCTTGAGGGTTTTCACCCATTTATTATGTTGATAATGCCACCCTTGATCAGAATGTATGGTAGTTCTAAACTTTGAATCTTTTACTATTTCTAGTGCTTCCTGGAGGGGAGTGAGAGCTAATTCTAAGGTTGGCCGCATACCTATCCCGAATGAAATAATTTCACCATTGAACATATCCATAATTGGATTTAGATACAGTTTTACACCATCTAAACACTTGAATTCCGTCATGTCTGTGGTTAATTTTTGATGACACACATTTGTTTTAAAACGGCGATTAATAAGGTTCTTGGCAACTGTTCCAGTCGAACCCTTATAAGAACTGTACTTGCGTGATTTTAATCTGAATTTATCTCCCTTGAGCCCAAGCTTATTCATGATGCGTTGCACCTTTTTATGATTCACTTCAACTCCACGGTTTTGCAATTCTAATTGAATACGACGATAACCATAATTTCCGTTGTGTTCCTCGAAAATGGATTGAATAAGTTCCTCCAGCTCCTGGTCTGGATTTTCTTTATTCATCATTTTTATATGATAATGGTAGGAGGATTCAGGGATGCCGACTATTTGTAAAACATCTTTTAGTTTGAAGGTTTCTTTGAGTTCGAATGATAATGCTGCTTGTGCTTTTCGAGATACCCCTCCGGATCCATCTGAAAAGCTCGCAACTTTTTTAAGTATTCAACCTCTAAACGTAAAAGTTCGTTTTCTCTTTCCAATTGTTGTTTATATGTCATATCGCTCTTTTTTGTTTGTTTGTCTTTTTTGTTTTTAGCTATATCAGACATGGGTGGCCGTCCTTTCGGGCTTTTCAGACCTTCAGTCCCACCCTCTAAGAATACTTTTTTCCATGAGGATATTATAGCCGGGTTGGTTATCCCAAAGTGAAGGGCTGCTTCAGTTTCTGAAGAACCTGTTCTTTTTATAAAGCTTAATACATCCAGCTTTAATTGAACAGAGTATCTTTTATTAGACTTATTATTCGCTAATCCTTTTTGTCCGAACTTCTTGTAAATTTTTACCCATCTTTCAATGGCTGATTTCCCCTTAATCCCATGTTTCTTGGCAAGAGCTCTATATCCAAGTTTTCCTTCTAGATACTCCCTAACCACCATAAGTTTAAATTCTTCACTATATTTACCCAAAAATAAACACCCCAAAAGTCAGATTTTCGCTCTAACTTTTGGGGTGCAGTACATTCTACTGGTGCCTTAGAAATAGTAAGTGATAAAACTGTGAATCACGTATAAAAAAGGTGGTGCAACTATGAGGTTAATAATGTATTGTGACAAGATCTATCGTGACAGTCCGCTTCCTTTGCCGCCGAGCTATTCGATTCGAACGTTTCAGTCTGGAGATGAAACAACGTGGGCAAGAATTGAAACACTTGCCGGGGAATTTGCAGACGAAGGAGCCGCTTTACAACGATGCCACAGCGAATTTCACGGATACGAAGCCGACCTGAAGCAGCGTTGCTTTTTCCTGCAAAATCCTGAGGGAGAGGCGATTGGGACAATTATGGCCTGGTACGGGGAGTTTGAAGGCAGGAGGATTGGACGAATTCACTGGGTGACAATCATCCCGGATTATCAAGGAAAAAAGCTAGCCAAACCGTTGTTAACCTATGCCCTGTCCCAGATGTGCAAGTACCATCAAGAAGCTTATTTAACTACACAAAAACATAATGAACGAGCCATTGCTCTGTATGAAACATATGGATTTCATGCGATTGAGACCGCCTGAACAGGGCGGTATGTTTCTGCTCTGATACACATGAGTAATTAAAATGAGGAAGCGGGGGTTACCTGCTTCCTCATTTCTTCTAATGGGGGTTCTCCCCCACTTATTATAATGGTGAACTTCCTGCTAAAAGTGGTTACTTATCAAATCTTCCTTTGAAGTCAAGCGTGCTGCATTTATCCATTGGTAACTTTACACTCTTACCTTCTGCAGCTGATTTATAAATCGCAAGCACGAGTTCCAAAGCACGTCGGCCATCCTCTGCAGTAACATAAGGGTCCCGATCATTCTTAATCGCATCAATTACATCGGTGTATAATGGATTGTGTCCGAATCCATAAACATTTGGGGGATTCTCCTGATACTTTGCCTTAACTTCTTCAGGGTCGTCTTTCCCATCGGCAAAGTGCCATTCCTCAATAATATTGACTGATTTCCCACCAGCTTTAACCGTTCCTTTGTCACCAAAAATATATAACGTTTCTTCCAGGTTTTGCGGATAAATATTCGTGGTTCCTTCGACAATTCCGTAGCTGCCGTTTGCAAATTTAATCAGTGCAATACCTAAGTCTTCCGCTTCAATGAAGCTATGTCTCATGTTATCCGTCATACCAACAACTTCGACAATTTCGTCACCCATCATCCAACGTAACAGGTCAATATTATGAATACATTGATTCATAAGGGCACCGCCATCTTGCTCCCAAGTGCCGCGCCAAGGGGCTTGCTTATAGTAATCTTCCCCACGGTTCCAACGAATATGAGCAGTGCCGTGCATTAATCTGCCAAAGCGCTCCTCTTCGACGGCTTCTCTGATTTTTTGAATGGATTTATTAAAACGATTTTGGTGACAGGCACTCACTTTAACGTTCTGTTCTTTTGCTTTGTTAATAATTTGGTCCGCTTCTTCCAATGAAAGGGCAATCGGCTTTTCAATAATCAAATGGCTGCCTGCCTCAATGCAATCCAACGCAATTTGCCCGTGTTTGCCACTTTCTGTACAAATAGCAATTAATTCAGGCCTTTCCTTTTCAAGCAACTCCTTATAATCTGTATACAAGCGAGTGGTTTTTGGAAGATTAAATTTGTCCAGTTTATCTGCCATGTTTTCAGGAATTACATCACATAATGCAACCATTTCGAGATTGTTTTCTAATGCAGCTGCAATATGATTTGGTGAAATCCTTCCACAACCAATGACCGCATATTTTAGACTCATGACGCCACACCTCTACATTAAATTTAATAATTTTTAACAGGGATATTGCCTATGTATAGCTTTTGCATGCTGCCGGATAAGAACATAATCCATCATAGTATGTACACTTGGGACAAAAACTATATCAACTTTTCAACTAAGGCAACTATTAATCCTAACATCCCTTTTTTACTTTACCATACTCATCATCATTTGGCACATGATAACCACGGCCATATAACAGAAGGTGACCATCGTTGCCACTGCGACGTAAACCGCTCTTAAATTAACCTATTCTCTTGGATTTGGAATTAAATAGACAGAACAAGCATGGATAATTACTTGGGCCTTCCGATACTGTCCCTTGTTTCTCCCCATAAAAAAGAAGCAGGGAACTATTCCCTGCTTCCCTTATCAGGAGGCTTTATCCTCCACAAGTGGATTGCTAATTAGTTTTGTATAGACGATAAACCGCTGAGGGGCGTTTCCAATATAGGTGAATGGATAACAAGTCGACAGGGTTAACGTCTCATAATCTGTTGGCACAGCCACGGTTTCATCGTCGGCATCTACAATCTTGGTGTCGGTGGCTACATAAATAAAATCACCATATGGAGTGGAGAACGTAATCTGATCTCCAAGTTTTAGCCCTTCTAACTTCCGAAAAACAGTATCCCGATGGCCGCTTAGGAGCACGTGTCCTCCTTGTCCCGGGAGAGTACTGCCTGCCATATGACCGATGCCCATTTTAAGTTCATTGTTATGGGTGCCTTGAACAACCGGATACGACAAATCCAAAGAAGAAATCGTCAACCGCCCAAGCCGTTCACCTGGAGCAGGCATAGTCGGCCATGTCTCGGTATCGAATACCCGTTTCACCTGGGTAGGTTCATATGGCTTCACGACCGTCTTGGCCAAAAGGGTTGTTTGCTTTGTCATCTCCCAGCCAAATACACTGATCACGGTCGCCCCTGCAATGATTAATAAGATGGGGATGCTAATCAAAACCCACTTTAACCTGTTGCGATTTCTTCTTTTCCTTTTTCTTTTTTGTTTTTGTTCCATTGGATTAAGCTTGATTCTCCATTCTGCGAACCGCTCTCATCGTTGGGATGAACGCAAGCCCGCCAAAAACGATAAGCAATCCGCCAAGCGCCATGCCTGCAGGTAGGTCAGTAGCCGTCTTTGGCAGCGGAGAGTTTGGCATTGGAACAAAGTTCTTTGACTTCTCAAGACCCTTTTTAGCTTGGATGGCATCTTTTAAAGCACCAATCTTAGCATTAAGCACGGCAGGGTTTAAATCTTCTTTCTTTGGGTCAACAGTTGCCAATACGTTGCCTTTAAGGTCCTTAATTTGAAGTTTCAGTGCTTCCGCGTTTTTCGAAGTTAAACTATTCAAATCAAAGGCATTGCCATTTTCATCAACAAAAGCTATCTGTAAGTGTGCATTGCGCACTTTCCAAGGACAAACGCGCCACTTTTGCTCGATTTTCATTGGAAAGCTGTTCAGGCGTAGCAGCTGTTTTTAAAAGTTTAGCCGCAGCTTGCGCATTTTTCGTAATTCGGTTATATTCCGCTTGGGTAAGATTAATAGATTGTAAGTAAGCATATAAATAATCTACTTCACTAGAAAGAACAACTCACAATCCAGAAATCAGTATATATTTATTCGTTGTACTGGCCCATATGTTCAATCCCTTTTTTTATACGTATAATTCTGACTATTCCTGAAGGGCGGGTAATATCATTGCTAGTTACTTTAAACCCTTGTTTAGCAAGACAAAGAGACAGGCCGCCATCCCTGCTGCCAATCTCCAATGCAACGCCCTACAGTTCATTAATTCCAAACTAGTCTTATTTGACCAATAATGATGAAGTGATTTACTCCAATTTCTAACATCCCACTTAATGATTTCAATCACTAACGTATTTAACGAGTTGCTTCTCCTTCGAATTTTATTATTTAAAGGATTCCCGAAATTTCCACTAAACAATGAAAAAATGATTGATTTCGCATCAAGATGGTTTCCTATTAAAATGGAGCTTCCTCATTTTCTTCCTGCCACAACTGTTCCTTCAATACTTCATCTTGTTCTTTGAACATTTCGTATAAATAAATCATCCGTTCTACATCATGAGGCCTGTATCCTTTTTCCGTGCATTGTTCAATGAATCCTTCCCATTCAATGTTCATTTTATGACTACCCTCCTTATGTTTTCTAAAATACTATTTTGCTTCAAAGGTTCCATAATTATTAACATATATTTAAAAGAGATTCATCTCCTTACCCACATAGGCGTTAAATAAAATCTAAAAATGTAATTACACATAAAGACCGGCACGAGTGGACTCGGATTTACCATGAATATGGACTATTTATGCATTTCAAGACATAAGGGCCATAATCCAGGCTTTATTCAATATTCGTATACATTTTTTGTGAAACAAGATTTCTTTGTTAGTGTAGGGCGCACGAATTCCTAGTCTCAATATTAGTACTAATTCGCCCCCGCAAATTTAGTTATTTGATAAGTTAAATGCATCAATTCTAAACACGTCCCCACGTCCTGTTTGCCTTCTTTTGCTTCTGGAAAACATTTGTTACAATGTCCTGATATAAAATTGTGCATGTGGTTTGGAAGCTTTTCCCCTTTGTGGCGTGGTCCAAATAGCGCCCCTCTAACCAAATCTCAAAGCGTTTCTAAAAAGGTAAGGGAACCCGTAAAACCGTCCCCATGGTACTTTTTGAAAAAAAGCCCCTCCCCCCTGTCCTTTTTACCCTTAGAACGGTATATAGAGGGTGAAAGGAGGTGAGAGACGATGGCACAGTCATTTTTGGAAAGTACGAAGCTTCGTTTGATGTTTGAGGTAGGTCTTGATGACCTGGGTAAAACAATCTACAAGTCTAAAACGTTTAGTAACGTGAGAAAGGAAGTAACGGGGGATCAATTATTCCAAGCATCTATGGCGATTTCTGCTTTATGCAATGATCCGCTAAACACAGTGGAGCGCAACGACAACACCATAGTCACTGCTTAATCCCTGGAGTAAACATTAGTGCACCGACCGCGTTCTAAGATGCGGTCTGCATAAAAAAGGAGGTGAGAACATGGCAAAAACACTAGAATTGCAGTTTGTTACGGAGCTCGGCAAGACAGCCCGCCTTTCCTTGGATAATCCAAAGGAACCGATTGACGAAGCAGCAGTAAAGCAGGCGATGGAGCAAATCATCGCAGCAGATGTCTTCACATCAGCCAGCGGCCGCTACGTTGAGGCCAAGGGCGCTCGCGTCGTCGACCGCAACATCGTCGAATATGAGATTGTTTAATGAAACAGAGGCCGGATTCAGATGCTGAACCCGGCCTTTTAAATAGGCCCAGTTATAACTGGGTGCTGATCTCACTGTATTTGAAAAATAAACGGAAAATTTCCGTTTAAATTGGGAAATATCCAAATTTCCTAAATAATAAAAGGAGGTTTTCCGCTTATTTGATCCAAATCTTTGGATTTTGCCTTATTTAGAGCAGTTAGTCGGAAAATCGAGACTGTCGATTAACTCACCACAAATACCTTTTTCACATACTTTTCTAAATTCTATTATTTTATTATCACTCCACTCCATATGTACGATAAAATTAAGATATATCTTATGTATGGAGTGATTGTGATGGCGCACATTAAATATAAAACATTTGGCCAGTTAACCTTATCAGATTATGAAGTCTTCGCTTCAGTTCCTCCCCATCCTTTCTGGAGCCGAGTGGAACAAGTGGTTGACTTTTCCTTTGCAGATGAACTCTGTGCGCCCTTATATTCCTCAAATGGGCAACGTCCTTTTGCCCCTACATTAAAATTAAAGATTCATTTTGCTCAACGCTATCACAATTACTCTGATCGTGAAATGGAAGAGGCCATCCTTTATCGTATGGATTTAAAACGTTTTTTCGGAGTACCTGTAGCTTTTAACGGATTCGATCATAGTACCTTGGGGCTCGACCGAGACCGCATGGGTTCTGACCTTTTTGATGCGTGCCATCATCATATTCTTTCCCAGGCTTTGGCGAAAGGGCTATGGGGGAAAGAAGATGACCGTTGGCTTATCGATTCTTTTCATACCTACGCCAACATTGCCAAGGTGGGGGCATACCGTTTAATCCAGCAAGGGATCCTTCAACTTATCCAACACATCAAACGTACATATCCGAAGTTATATACCCATCTTTTACAGGACTGTCCCCTCAAAAGCTTCCTGAAACGGCTATCAGATCGAACAACTGAAAAGGATCGATTGGTATTATTTAGCCGCCTGGCGGTGGAAGCCTACAGCCTATTACATTGGCTAGAAAGTGAAAGGGTACACCCCTTATTTTGGACATGGAAAAAAGCGGAGCAGCAGCTTCGTTGTTTGGAGCTTCAAGCGACCCTCTATCAAATTTTACAAGAGAACACGAAACCGATGGTTTCAAATAAACCTGAAGGTACTGGACAGGAACCACTCCACTACCAAGAATTATCGAAAAAAGAAAAACCACAAGACCGTATCCGAAGTGCCTATGATCCAGAAATCCGGAGTGGACACAAAACGAAATCAAAGAAGTTTACCGGAGATAAAATCCAAGTCTTGGAGTCAAGGGAGCACGGATTAATCTTAAATGCGGAACCCATTCCAGGCAACGAATGGGATGGGGACCGTCTTGTCCCGATGGTGGAGGAAATGATTAATCGCCATGGTGTGGCACCGAAACATGTCATCGGTGACACGGCTTATGGTACAGGTGAAAATCGCCAGAAAATAACAGAGATGCAGATCTTACTGAGCGCCCCCATACAAAGAAGTACAAATCCAACGGGATTGTTGGAAAACGATTGGTTTGTCTATGACACTGAATTGGATGAAGTCACTTGTCCGCTGGGGAACTCGACTTCTAAAAAAGTACGAAATAACAAGGCGCAAGGGTATCAATTTAAATTCGGAGAAACGTGTAAAGCCTGCCCGTTGTTTGAACAATGTACGACGAATAAAGACGGCCGGTCTATCTTTATCAGTGATTATTATGAACTCATGGAACAAGCGAAGTCCTTCAACCAAACCGAAGCTGGAAAGCATGCATTAAGGGCCAGGTATGATGTGGAAAGGACGAATCATGAAGCTGCCAACCATCATGGACTCAGGAAGCCAAGAACACGAGGAAGGGAACCATTAAGGATTGCGTCCAAATTGACGGCCATGGTCATCAATCTAAAAATTATGGTTAAGAAATTAGCCGAACCCATCAAGCCCTTTTACCGTTACAAAAAATGCGAAAATCGGGTGATGGCCCCCGTCTGCCCAAATTAGGGAAATTAGGACAAATAGATGGCCTCGAGAGGGGAAAAAATCAGTAAAATAGTGAAAGTTTGTGAAAAATCCTGATAAAATTCACAAAGTTTGTGAATTAAGGTTTAGAAGAGAACTAAACTACCAATTAATCGACGGTCTCAAATCTCCTCTTATTTCTGCTTCTTAAGCTCTCTCTATAACATTAGCCGGAAATTCTCCGCTAATGAATTCTCATACCTTGTTTGATTATCAACAATGAATAATAACAGGGCCTTTAAATTAAAACTTAAAGAAAGGAGTGAACACTCGTGGACCAACTCATCCCACTCGTCAGCGAGGTAGGCTTTCCCATCGTCGTGACCCTTTATCTGCTGTACCGGATCGAATCCAAGCTCGATTTAGTGGTCCAATCGATTCAGAATCTGCCTGGGCGCATGAAGGGATAAAAGATATAAAAACAGGGGTCGGTGGCTGCCTTTTTTACCAGCAACCGTCCCCATGACTAATTCACCTGTCAATCTTCGGGGTTTTGCGATAAATTGTTGGCCGCAGGCAAACTAATCAAACGATTGTTTACCTAGCTGTAACGCCTTCACTGTTAGCTTTTTACTTCCCTTATCATAAAAATCCTTGTCGACCAGACAAACGTTTAAGTAAATTCACTGGAAACATTGAAAAATAAACATTTAATATTAATTTCCCGCAAAAATTTTGGTGAACCTTGCCAGATGATGGCTACTCATTTCTTGGAGTCTCATAGTAACTAAATATTTCGCCAGGTTCCGGCACCTTTCAACACTACTTCACCCATCCAAACGTTTGGATAAAAGCTGTAAGAATCTTAATTTAGCAGCATTCTTCAGCTTTTCCATACAAAAAATTTGTCAATTAACCAATCGTTTGTTTAGCTTGAGTCAGAACTATACTGACAAATGAATTTATAGCTGTTTTCGCAACAAAAGAATGTCGAAATCCGCCCCCAATGGTAGCATCATTCGGATTTACCATTTTGTAACAAAATCGTAAAATTTTTATTACCCATTACCCACTTCACCTTTGGTAATATTATCCTATACAAACAATAGGAGCGAAATAAAGTGAGTAATGACGAATTAATCAAGAAAATTGAACTTATAAGGGGTAAGATGATCCATACAGGGATGACTGAGGGGCTTACATCTCAGTTAACAATTAGCCTAAGTCAAATTCTAGATCAATTAATAAATCAAAAAATGAGTACATAAAACACTAGCCCTTTCTTACTTTTTTAAGAAGGGGCTTTGTGTTATCTTCACATCCCAAAAGCCTAAGCAAACACTTCCGATGGCACAACCGCAATGCCCAATGCTCATTTGCAAAACCCTTATACTTTACCGCGTTAAAACAAGTGAGAATCCACCCCCAATTTTCCATTACCCGTGCTATAATATTAACTTAGTAATATATGTGCCTATTCAGAAAGGAAGTAACGAACCATGAATCAACAGCAGCCACCAAAATCTATCGCGTTGCCGTTAACCATTTCGATTATTGCCATTTCGTTCTCGGCAATTTTTGTGAAATGGTCCGACGCACCCGCTTCCATATTAAGCATGTATCGGATGTTATTCGCAAGCCTGCTGTTAGCACCGATGGCTTGGCGATACCGGCATGAAATGACAACCATCAGTAAGAAAAATGGAGCCCTTTTATTCTTTTCCGGTGTGTTTCTTGCCTTCCATTTTGTGCTATGGTTTAGCTCGTTAAAATATACGACGGTCGCCAGTTCAACAATTATCCTGGCCCTGCAGCCAATGGTTTCATTAATCGGCGGATTCTTCCTGTTCAAGGAACGGACCACCGCTTCAGCTCTGGCCACCATGGGGATCGCCATCGTAGGTGCCGTGATGATTGGCTGGGGCGACTTTGGCCTGAGTGCGGCTGCGATCACCGGTGACATCCTCTCGTTTTTTAGTGTAATTGCCGTCGTTGGCTATTTGTTCATTGGCCAAACTATTATTAAGGGATTTACCCACTGGATTTATAGCTTTTGTGTATTCTTAAGCGCCGGCATTGTGCTCGTCATATACAATGTTTGGGCTGGGGTGCCACTAACGGGCTATCCCGCAAAGGAATGGGGCATTTTTCTGTTGCTGGCTATCGTTCCGTCCCTCAGCCACGTCATCAACAACTGGCTGTTAAACTACGTGAATGCCACAACGATTTCCATGAGCATATTGGGAGAACCCGTTGGCTCCACAATCCTAGCATACATCCTGCTCGGAGAAGGGCTGACAGGCTGGCAGATTACCGGAGGCCTGCTCGTCCTATTAGGAGTATTCTTCTTTATGACCAAAAAACAAAAAGCCCTGCCGCTTCAGGAAGCCCTTGGCACAGAGAACAGGCCAATAGAAAAGGCAACTCCCTAATTGACGACTCACCCCACGGCCCATTGGTGTTTGGACACTTCGAGTGGCTTCGTTGAAACTATACGTTCCCTAGTAACCTAACCAAAAAGAATCCCATCACACTGCCAGGCATGTAGTTTCGACCTTTTTCGACATGCGAAATAGTAGGACATAAAAAAACCGGTCACTTCAATTGACCGGTTTTTTTAAATATCTTAAAATGTTGAACTACATATACTCAATAGTCTCAGTTGCTTTATTTCTTAGGTTGGCGGTTTTAATAAATTCTGCAAATTTTTCTTTCTGTAAAGGTTTGCTATATAAGTAGCCTTGAGCATTTTGACAACCTAACGACCGAAGGGTTTCCACTTGTACAGATGTCTCTACTCCTTCAGCAATCACATCTACTTTTAAGTGGGCGGCAAGGTTAATAATCGTCGATACAATTTGTTTATTTTGTGAGTTGATGTCAATGCCATCAATAAACGACTTATCAATTTTTAAAATGGTTAACGGAAACTTATTAAGATAGTTCAATGAGGAATACCCTGTCCCAAAGTCATCAATAGAAAATTGAATTCCTAATGAATTTAATTCCTCCAATTTAGAAATAACCATTTCAGCATTCAGAATCGCAACACTTTCTGTGATTTCAAAATGGATATACCTCGGATTCAGGTTAACTTTATCAATAATGGCTTTGACCTTTTCCACAAAATCTTCCTGCTTAAATTGAGCTACTGATATATTAATCGAAATCTCAAGAAAGTGTCCTTCCCCATGCCAGCTTTTTGCCTCGAAACAAGCTGTTTCAATGATCCAATATCCTATTTCAACAATTAATCCTGTTTCCTCTGCCACAGGAATAAACTCTAAAGGTGGTAAATTCCCTAATGTCGGATGGTTCCAGCGAAGAAGAGCCTCTGCTCCAGAAACTTCTTCTGTATCGGTGTTAACAATAGGTTGATAGACGAGACTAAAGGACTGCTCCTCCAATGCCTTCCGGAGTCCATTCTCAATCGTGATCCGCTTAGATATCTTAGTTTTCATTTCATTTCTATAAAATTGATAATTATCCTTCCCGGCGCTTTTGGCTTCATACATGGCTACATCTGCCTGCTTGAATAATGTATCTGGATTATCTCCATTGTCGGGAAACATGGAAATTCCAATTGATGTTGATATTTTTACGACCTCGTCATCCAATAAAAGTGGTCTACTAACCGCTTTATTAATGTTCCGGGCCAACTCTTCTACTTCTTTTTCATTGGTGTCCGGAATGAGAATGGTGAACTCGTCCCCTCCCAGTCGAAATACTTTTGCCCTTTCGACTACCGAATAAGTTAACCTATTTGCCATTTCTATTAACAAATAGTCTCCCATACCGTGACCCATCACATCATTAATTTGTTTAAAACGGTCCAAATCGAGTAATAGCAGGGCAAAGGAATGATGATATATTTTAGAACGTGTAATGATTTCTTTCAAATTAGTCTCAAAATATCGGCGGTTTGGTATTCCTGTCAGTTGATCATGATACGCCAAATATTCCAATTCTTGTGTCCGTTCCTTTACCTTACTATCAAGTTCATTGGTTAATATTTTGTATTTGGCCAGGAGGTCACCGTTTTCAATTAGCGTTATAATTTGTCTAATAATCAGCATGCCAACAGAAATGCATACCCCGATAAAAATTACATCCAAAGCTACACGCGTTAGCATCAGTAGGAATAAGAAAATCACTCCTGCATAGGGTAAAGCAAAGTATATATAATCAATAACAGACCGTTGCGTTGCCGGAAGGTGAATAATCGCTAGTTCCTTTTTTAGAACTGCTCCGCTTGCAACCTTATCTTCATTTAATACAGCTGCCCCAATTAATAATAACCCCAAGGCCCATATCGGATCGATTAAGTTACCCGTATGATATTTTCCCAGCGGTGCTGCATAAGAGTAATAGGTATCAGCTATAATTTGTGCCACAATCCCTAGTGATAACAAGGTATTTAAAGAATGGGAAGATGCCTTTTCGGAGGCATATGCAATGGCCAGTGCTCCAAGCAACAGCCCCAAGTCTCCTACCGGGTAAAAAATATATATAAAGACCTCCCACCCGTCAGAGGTTTTCAAAATAGGGTCAATAATGTACTCTAGGCTTAAGGTAGCCGCAACTACCATAACGACTAAAATATCTAATAGCAGTTTTAACGTTTTGCCTTCGCCACTTAAATCGAGCCTTTTCAATAACATCCCAATAAAATAGGCCACGTATTGTAAACACCATATTATATCAGCAAGTCCTGCCGCAGGCGCATCAATATGTAGAATCCATTCATAATAATTCCAAATTAATTGGGCCACGATATAAAAAATGTTTCCAAGACCAAAGGATAACCAGAAAAGCCGTTCCCTTCCTTTACTTCTATGACACTCACTAAATAACCAATATGCACTAATAATCGGGGCGATCAGTTGAAATGCATTACCGCCAATCTTTAGCATTTCTTCATTTCTATCAAAATAAATAAGCCAACTATAGTAAAGTAATAGATAAATCAAGATGATACTAAGAGTCGTTGATTGCCTTTTTCCCTCAACTGCCATGTTGTATACCCCATTTTCTCTGGATGGAATTAGGTATATTATACTACAAAAAGGGAATTTTTAGATGATTTTGTTATATTTTCAAAAATATTATTCAAATTTTACCACAGCCATTTTAAAAATGTTTTTCTTGTGACTTTTGCAATATAGGTGCCTTCCTTGACCGGCTCCAGTACCTGTTCAAAACCACTATTTGGTCATCTGTAGACATAGACGTTATTTCCTGAATATCAGCTGGGCAACTAACTTAGTGGATTCCAAGTTCTAAATGTAAATTGATTGATAGAATTTCTAGCATCCCCCAAAAATATGCCTGGTGATAACAATAGGTAATACTTAATATTTATTAATTCCCTGTCCTTTACATTATTTTCAAATATTTATTTTCATATAATTCATCCTATTCTATAATAGGACTATATTCATAGACATAGGAGATGACAACAGTTGGATTCATATCAATCAGCATTGTTAAGTTCGTTGTATTCGAACGATCCGATGGTTTCCCCTGTTACAGAAATTCTTCATTTTAAGAAGAACCTACTAGGAGGCAGCACGTTAACAGATGGGAATAGAAATGTAATTTTGGAAACGGTGCCAAGCGCTGCCGGTGGAGAAACCGTCATATTTGAGAATGGAGAAACGGCACATTTGACTGAAAATATCTATGGTAGTGCCACACTCGATTTCGCCGGTGTGTCCAATGATATCGTAGGGACCGCCTCTATCTTTAGTGCTGAGACCTTTCATCAAGGCGGAGAGTATATCGGAACTATGGAACCAAATTTTATGGGAAACGGGGTCGTATTTACCGGTTCAACATCTGAAACATTGTTTACCACCTCCCCGGATATTTTTGGAGGAACCCAGATTTCATTTACCTCTCCTTTTATCGATTCGAATACCAGTTTGGAGGTATTCGATATTCATAATACCTTTAGCGATATTGATACTATTTCCTCACAGTTTTCCATGTTGGACTTAGGATCAGCCACCGATGCAATCGATGGGTTGGACTTGTTAGGATTGTTCTGATATGGCACAAAGTCAAGCAAAATTTGAAGCCTTTTTTTCCAATCCACACCGTGAATATCAGGATATAATCATTGATTTGCAAAAACGTTTACATAACGATATATGTCAAGAAATCGTCGCCTTCGTTGAAATGAAAACGAATAAAGCAATGGAGCAAGTTTGGAATCGATTAAAGAATCGTTATAACGAATTATCCAAATTGGAAGAGACCATGCCAGATAATCCAACTAAGGAAGATCAGAATCACTATATTAAGGAATTTTTCAGGCTCACAGATCCAAGCAAAGTGTCTTGGGATTTACAGGACGCTCTTAAATTTGACAAATTAGAAAAGGAATACCTCGACTTTATTAAACAAATGGCCACCCAGGAGTATGGCGAGCTATTTAAGCGCTACGTGTATCCATCTCCCTTTTTCCATGCTGTAAGAAATGGAATTCTTCATCATATCGTGGTGCTGACAGATTCTCTTAAAACTTATACAGAGGCAATAGGAAACCACGCCCTTTTGTTGGATGAACTAAACCGTGGAAAAAGAGATAAAGCAATTATTAAAGGCGGCGCCACCCTGCTTGGCATGCTTATTGGAGTCCCTTTTGCTGGTGCTGGTGTCGGGGCATTGATGGGTGGAAACGACCATACACAACTAACCAACTCTTTAGAAAAAGTATTTACGAAATGGAACTCTTATATTGCCAACTTCAATCATTTTCTTAAGGAACTTGAGGACCACTACCGACTGGCTATGATGACGATTTATGGCGGTACAATATTGCGAGTAAATGATCAGCTAAATGTATACCATTATACGTTTCAGACTATGGCTTTAATCAGCGGCCACTATTATCTGACCATTACGGAAAGTGAAAGAAAAGACACGGAAGATTGGATGCGGGAAACAACCTCTGGAATCCAAAAGCTTATATTACAAAAAAACTGGCAAAAGGCTATTAAAGTTTCAATGGAGCTTTTTCAAATTGTGAAGCAAAGACCCGTTGTTGCGAGAGCTGAACTATATGATGGCAAATCTGCACTTTATATCGCACATCTTTATTACTCTATTTCCTATCAAGAAGCTTTACTGGAGGAATATAGGAACGGCCATAGAGATTCATTCTTCGAGACGTGCAAAAAGCTATACTCGGAAATGCCATTATTAATTTTGGACAGTGATATCGACCATAAATTTTCCAAACAGGCCCACCTTTTGTTTCGTTTTATAAAAGAAGGATTGCAACGTGGAAGGTTAGAGGACCTTAAAGTCGTCGTGTCCTATCTGCAACGTATTGTCAATCGGTGGGAAACAGAAGGATCCTATTTAGGTGAAAACGCCCCATCCATTCGACAAATAAAGCAGGAATCGAAGGCATTTCTCCTTGCTGAACAGTTCTTGGAAGATGTCCTCGGAATAGCGCTAGGAAATGAAGATGCTGCAAAAGAACCAAGAATACACTTTACGACGAGACAATTAAAGGAATTGCTAGAAATAGATAATGAAATAGGCACCCCAGATCAACTTACCCAATATCTAAAATCACTATATATAAAATCATTCCTATTCCCTTGGCGCAATTTCTCACTTGATTGGGTGGCATCCCATTCGAAAAAGCTTATGGCTGCAGTTCTAGCTGGTGTACTCATTTCGGGAGGTGTAACCTACGGTCCGGAAATTTATGATTTAAGTAAAGAAAGGGTTTCCAGTTTACAAATGTTTCAAGACAATGAACAGGAACAACTTTATGCAAAAACACCTGAGCAAGCCTACATAACCCTTACAGTGTTCCGTGCCAATATCCGCGAAACTCCTTCATTAAACGGAAAAGTCATAACGGTCGTAGGCAATACAGAAAAAATACTATACCTAAATGAAAAACAAATCGGTGATGACGGGGAAAATTGGTACTTTGTCAAGTTGCCGGATGGAAATCAGGGCTGGATTAGCAGCACAGTTTCTGAAAAATAGGAAGCACGGGACGGTTTTCTACGACGTCTTCCTTGCGAAACATACGACATTCGATCAGGTGATCTTTTATTTAGAAAGCACGTTTAACCTATAGAAAGAATATATATCCCTCTCTACTTGGAATTTCTTATATAATAGTAGGGACTAAGTTTTATCGTTATACAAATAGGGGGGATTATTTTGGCAACATTCTTTATTTTGGTTGGATGGATCATTACGGTCTATTTTCTTGTTTCTGGAATCAATGGACTCAGAAAACGAAATCCAATGCAAGAAAAAATTTCTTATGGATGGTAGTCGGGTTTATCATTTTGCTATTAGGATCTGGTAACGCGGCTATCCCGGTTTTGTTCGCTCTAGTTTTTTTTGCCTTTATCGTTTTTCTTATCGGAGGCATTGTTGCTCTTTTTAAAAGAAACGGAAAGGCCAAAAAGAGATTTCTGCTCATGTTAGGGGCAATGGTACTCTGGCTAGGAAGTGCAGCTATGCTTCCTGACGATCAGAAGGATACCAAAAATCAGGCATCAGAAGCAAAAGTAAAATCAAAAACGGATGATAAGAAAAAAGCAGCTTCATCAGCTAAAAAAGAAGCTGAGGCCAAAGCTAAAGCAGAAGCTGAGGCTAAGGCAGCGGCGGAGGAAAAAGCGAAGGCGGAAGCGGAGGCTAAAGCTCAGGCGGAGGCCGAAGCCAAAGCGAAGGCGGAAGCGGAGGCTAAAGCTCAGGCGGAAGCTGAAGCCAAAGCGAAGGCGGAAGCGGAGGCTAAAGCTCAGGCGGAGGCCGAAGCCAAAGCAAAGCAGGAAGCAGAAGCCAAAGCGAAGGCAGAGGCTGAAGCTCAGGCAAGGGCACAGCAACAGCAACAAACAACCTCAGCACAAACCGTAGGAAAGACCTCATTTGCAAATTGCACCGACCTGAGGACAGTATATCCGAACGGAGTTGCTTCGGATCATCCCGCGTATACATCCAAAATGGATCGGGATAATGACGGCTATGCTTGTGAAAGAAACTAAATTGATGAGACTGGGACATAACTAGCTTCAAAATAGAAAAAGGTGAATTTGAGCATACTCAAATTCACCTTTCTGCTTTTATCAAAGCCGATAACATTTTACTAGTCGTAAAACGCCATCGTCTTTTTAGTTCAAAGATGAGTTTTATCCCAGCCTCATTTTAGATTTCTAGAGAGGGTTTTGTCCCCCCTCCTTTTCAGTCAGTAACTTAAACATTTACTTGCATCTTTTTTCGATACTCAAGAATTTCCTCATCTGTGAATACGTTAGATGCCAATCGTTTAACTTTATCCCAGTATTCTTTGAATTCATCATAATTATGACCTTGATCCTTTATAAAATTTACTAGGCTGCCACCCGTAAAGATAGGGTGAATTTTTGGGTATTTTGCATCCCAGTAAATATTTGCCCGAAGGTTTAATTCGTTTTGCGTTTCTTTAACACAAAGGGTAATAGCAACGGCACAGCGAAGTCTTGTCTCTCCTCCATCATGTCCTTCTCCCTTTCCATTAATAAGCATCTTCGTTACATACTGTTCATTTTCAAAAATCATTTCTTTCTCGGTGAACTTGAATTCCATCATCTTTAATCCCCCATTTCTTGCTATTCTACCACAACACTAGGAACTAGCGTCCTTCTACAATAAGATTACCAATTAGGACTTCAAAAGCATAACAAATAGGTTTCCCCAATCCTTATTCCCTTTAACTCTCATTACATGGATGGAGCACACAACCGTCCCCCGCTTCCTTCCCGACAACATTCTACAAGTTGGATATCACCTCATCCCTCAGTATGAGGGGAAAAATCACCCTGACGCTCGATATGGAAATTTTTATCCAAGTGATACTATTAACCCATCAGCAAGATAGTTCAAAAAAACTAGAAAGATAGAGAGGGGTTGTAATGGGTAGATTTAAAAAGGTATTGGTAATCACCACTGCACTCTTATCTCTGACAGCTGCTTCCGTGATGGCAAATCAGGATGTTGGCAGCTATTTGGAGAAATGGTATAAGGCTGCGTATGATACAAGCCTCCAAGCAACCACACCAGTCATGGCAGACGGATTAATGGAAATTAGAAACATTGGAAAAAGCCCGCTTGTGACTGAAAAAGAAGAAGCAGCAGCTAAATTGAAAACATTTTATCTATCTACAATTAGTCAATCAAAAGACGACCTAGAAAGCTACCAGGAAAATTACAAGCAGCGCCTTGCTAAGGTTAAGGCAAGTTTGGAAGACAGTGATTTCAGTGATGTTGTCGAGAAGGAAAAGGCGAATTTGGAGCTTGAAATTACAGATGATGTAGAAGAAATGCTTTCAGATCTATTAAGTAGTAAGTAAGGTTACTCTGAATTTGGTTAAACAAATTCTACTAATAAATTTTTTAAAAAGAAAAGGAGAATGAGTCATGGCAAAAAAGTCGGTTAAAACAAAGGTACTATCAGGTGTTGTAGCAGTAGGGTTGTTATCAGGGGTTAGTGCTGCATTTGCTAGTACAGATGTTGGTACACAATTACAAGATTGGTATAACGGGAAATTTAAAGCTGCCGGTGCTTCTATGCAAAAACCACTAGAGGAATATGCAGCTAGTAAAGTTCCAGGTATTGTAAGAGATGGAAAAAGCATGATGGCGGGTGCAACTACTGCAATTAACGGTACTAGAGATACCGCTATCAACACTGCTTCTGGCAATATTGATACTGCTACACAGGGATATATTGATGCTTTAAAAGCTAAAGAAGGTCAAATTTCCGCAGGTATTGAAGGCCAATTTGATTGGATTAAAGGAATTGCAGAAGGCATGTTAAATCAAATGGCTACAGAAGGTCAAACTCAAGCTGAAAGGATTCTATCTTCCCATGCAACTAGTAAAGGAAATGCAGCGTTAGGTCAGGTCCAGTCTGAATTAGATACTGCCAAAGAAGAAGCTTTGGCCGATTTAAACGGCGAGATCGATCGTGCAAAGCGTGAATTGGAAGCAAAATTGAACGCTGAGAAGGATGCTACTGTCGGCGAACTTAAAACTGCTATCGACAACAAAATCTCTGAAGTTAAATCTTACCTAGAAGGCAGACTTGCTGAATTTGTGCAAACTCAACAAAACCTAATCACAGCTAAAGCTCAAGAACTTGAAAATGCAGCCAAAGGTGAACTTGATCAGGCTGTTGTAGACGGATTGAAATAATCAAATTTTAAATAAACCAAGGGTCTCAATCCTTTTGAGACCCTCAGTTTTACGAGGAGGGCGTACAATGCTTAGCAGGAAAGAAAAACACAACAAAAAAGGTACAAAAAAGACTGCCAAGTTTCTAGTTGGAACTCTTTTTTTAAGCGCGGGAATAATAAGCAGCATCAATGTTGCTTTTGCAGATCAGGATATCGAAGCCATGCTGATAAATTGGTTTAATAAGCAAAAAACAAATTCAATTGAATCAATTGAACAAGCGGTGATGACGGAAAAGGAAACACAACTTAAGCGTTTAAAGGAAGAGTTGCAACTAGAAATCAAAGAGGCAGAACAAGAATTAAATGCCTTTACTGAAGCAGAAAAGGAAAAACGCGTAAAGAACTTGCAGATTTATACAGATGAACTAATCAAGAATTATAAAATCGATAATTTCGAAGAAAAGAGCAACATAACCAGCGAATTGGACCTCATTCTTCAACAGGCGAAAGAAAAGATGGATCAGGCTGTTAAACAAGAAAATAACGATGCAGGAAACTAATACAATACTTCAATGTAAAGAACGGTGATGAATCATGCGAGAGCACACAATCGGTAAAAAAGATGACAAGCTATTTGAAAACCAAGTTGAATTTAAGGCGGAATTCTTAAGTTGGCTAAAGTTCTTATTGTTGTTAGCGATCATATTTTTTACGCTACGCTTTGCCCTTGGTATTACCATCATAAATGGAAATTCAATGAATCCTACCTTCAAAAATCAAGATATCGTGTTAACTAGCAATTTATTTTATAAGATTGAAAGAAACGATATTGTCCTTGTTCAGGACACCAACGGCTTTAAAATTATCAAAAGAGTCATAGCATTACCAGGAGAAAAGGTTGAAATCGAAAATGGAATCGTCTATGTTAATCAACAACCAATAGAAGAAAATTTCACTACCGGGATTTCGAGTGAAATGTCCGAAGTAAAAGTTGAAGCCGGCCAATACTTCATTATGGGAGACAATAGAACACCTGGTGAAAGCCTGGATAGCAGAAGTGTTGACATGGGTCCTATCCAAGAAGGGCAAATTACCGGAGAGGCAATGATCTCTTTACTTCCATTTGGGCTAATGTAAAAAAGCCCGTAAAGATAATAATTAATAATACACTACCCAGGAACAAGCACCGCTTGTTCCATCTCTTTTTTACTTGAATTCCCTCCCTCAGTAATCCTCTAATAAAAAATCTTCCGTCGAATGCTGAATTTTTTTAATATTACCCCATATTCCGACAAAGGTTCCCAGTATATCCCATTTTTCGCTCTTGCTAGAAAAATTCGAAAAGTAGTAGAATTTGTATGTACCTATCAAAATGTGCCATTTGGGTGATAATTATGTCTAAATTAGCAAACGGAATTAGGCGATATATCCTATTTGCCAGATGGGCTATTTTACTAAGTTTGTTTCTCATACATATAAAATGGGATTCCTACTATTCATTCCCTTACACACTGCTCATTCTTTTTAATATCTGGTTTACCTGGCTTCACTACCGTAACCAGAATAGGACATCTTGGAAAATAGCCTTATTCATCGAGCTTGCTGCCCTATTACTGACAAATGCCTATCTCACGCCGGAAATTCAACAACTTTACTATCTCTATACGACCTGCTTACTTGTGGGTATTATTTTTTCAAAAGAGCAAACACTGGTCATTACCTTTATCTATTCGGCCCTGGCCGCTGTGATTACGTACAGCCATTATCAACAAAATACGGTAATGGAAACACTATTCCCACTCTTCTTTTTCCTGGGGTTTATCCTGTTTCTCTTAATGACGATTTTGTGGAGCAATATTACCTCTTTTATAAAAAAATGGCTGGTGATTTTGCGGTATATAGAGGAAATTTCGAACGTCCACTCCATGAAGAAACTCCATCAGTTAACTGAAAAATATGCTTATAAAATGGTGAGTTGTTCAAAGTGTTACGTGTGTCTGTTTACAAATAATAGTTTTATAGACGACTGGAAAAACCAGTATTATACTAAAATCGTCTATGAACAGTTTTCTCATAGCAAAAAACATCAGGTGATGAGGATTGATTACTTGGGGGACGAAGTGAGAGCCCTCATCATTCCTATTAGTACATATCGGGCGGACCAAAATAGCGGCGCCCTCGTCATCCCGTTTGAAAAAAAGCGACAGCTTGATAAATTTCACCTCATTTTAGTACGTATTCTCTTAACTTCTTTTTCAAACAGATTGAATATGCTCCTTTATATCCAAGACCAGGCTGCTTCCATGAAGGAAGATGTCCGGAATAAAATGGCGCAAGACATGCATGACGGCTTGGCCCAGCAGCTGTTTTTTCTGTCAGCCCAGCTCTTTCAAATCAAAATCCATGCTTCAAAAGGACACGATGCCCACCTCCCGGAGCTGATCCGGACAATGGAACAGTACACTTTGTCCTGCCAACAAGAGGTACGATCTTATATTGCGCATCTCAAAGGAGAGCAGAAAGAGTCAAATATTTATGATGCGATTCAGCAGCTCATCAGAAGATTGACCTACCAAACACCGGTCGAAATCAATCTGAATTATACGGGAGAACATTTGGAGGATGCAGTCGAAGTCGAGGAGACGATTTACCGCATCATCGAGGAATCCGTCCATAATATTTTGAAGCACGCTCAGGCAACAACCGTCTCCGTAAACGTCGAACGAACAGTTGTTCAATGGACAATCAAAGTGATTGATAATGGAATTGGATTTGATCCCTATTCCATCCAAGAACGGAAACCACATTCATACGGTTTATCCGGCTTAAAGGAACGGGTTACCCAGCTTGGCGGGCATATTTCGTTACACTCAAAGATTGGCAATGGAACAGAAATCTTGGCAGTTATTCCACGGAAAGGAGTTATGGCGCATGTGTAAAGTAGTAATTGCAGATGACCATCAAATCGTACGTGAAGCGCTTAAAATGATTATCTCTAGTGATGAATCGTATTCCATAATAGGAGAAGCCGCCAATGGGAATGAAGTAATGGAAGTAGCAAAGAAATGTTTGCCGGATTTGATTATCTCTGATTTGAAAATGCCAGGAGTATCCATCATTAGCCTATGTCAGCAACTGAAGAAAGAAATTCCCGGTGTAAAAATAATCATCTTAACTGCGTATGACGACAGTGAAGATATTTATAATGCTCTGAATGAAGAAATTGACGGCTACATCATGAAAGACACCCCTCCAGAGCAAATTTTACAAACCATCGAAATGGTCTTGCTAGGTTATTCCTGTTTTCAGCCAAAGGTGAATCCGAAACAAATGCAGTCCCTTAAGGAAAAAAGCCACTTGCATTTTACTGAAAGAGAAAGTGAAGTCTTCAGCTGTATTGTCGACAATTTAAGTAATTCTGAGATAGCCGACAAATTATTTATCTCTGAAGCAACCGTAAAAACACATGTAAGCAGCATTCTCAGAAAGACTGGTCAGCCCAACCGTTCACAAGCAGTGATTTATGCCTTAAAAAACAATCTTATTGAAATGAGCGTCTAAAGGAGAAGGATAATAATGGAAGAAATCAATAAAG
Source organism: Neobacillus sp. B24 (assembly GCF_055381825.1). NCBI lineage: Bacteria > Bacillati > Bacillota > Bacilli > Caryophanales > Bacillaceae > Neobacillus > Neobacillus sp. B24. The sequence continues at coordinate 5,067,900 of NZ_AP035777.1, forward strand.
AATTTATCTATCAACGGGAACGTTCCTTGTTGATGCTGGCTATTGTGATGAGTATTGCTGCTATCATCGGTTTTCTCTGTTTTGTGATTGTTCCAAGTATATTTACGAAGGCTTTGCTCCTATTGGCTGCCTTTTGCATGGTTTCCAATTGGTTTTTCTATACCTTATATAATTTGGTTCATACCATGGATTCTGAATATCATCACCTATTGAATGGTGCAATCCTATCGATCTTTACGATTATTGGATTTTACAATCCATTAGATTTCCATTATATGTGGGTGTATCTTTTATACTACCCGATTATTGTCGCACTAATAGAGAGAGAAGGGACCTATAAGGTTTGGAGCAGTCTATACCTCATTTCGTATTCCTTTTTCATTCTGTTCCACAACCAGACTCTTAACCATCTGAGCTATGAAAATACCACAAAAAGCATTTTTCAAATTCTATTAGCCATCGGAAGTGTGATCATCGGCTACATCATGGTTAAGCATGTTTATTTTATACGGAATGCAAAAAAACTAGAAAAGGATAAAGAAATAAAAAATCATCTATTTGAAGTGCTAAGCAACCTGATACCGATTGTAGAGATGAAGTCTCAAACCACCAGAAATGAAATCAACCAAATGTCCGAACTCATGAAACATATGAGCGCAAAAGTGCCTAATTTGAAAGTAAAAGACTGGGAAATTGAACTCCTTTCACTGTTACATTTTGTAAGTAAGGCTCAATGGCCTGATTACTTATTTGAGAAAAGCGGGAAATTAACAGAATACGAGTATAATCTAGTTCAAAATCATTGCCAATTTGGCGCTTCCTTACTTGGAAATTTCGAAGTCTTTCAGCCTATTAAAGAGGTTTTTGTAAAACATCATAAACGAACAGACGGCACAGGATATCCGAATACAATCGACGAGAGTTCCATTCCGCTTCTTGCCCAGGCGCTAGGAATCGTGGAATCCTATCTTGCAATGATTAGCCCTCGGTCCTATCGCCCGGCGATGACGATTGAGGAGGCGGTGACAGAAATTCTAAAACAAGAATGCTCAAGGGTAGCCCCCTCCATTCTAAAAGCATTCACTGACACCGTTAATGAGCGATATGGAGCCATTCCCGCTCCTAGGACCAACAGGCATTTTCCAAAGGTAATCTAGGCTCTCATACTAAAGTATAGTAGTATATCATCCTGCCTTCTGTTTCAAATCCACCTTAACACTAATGGCAAATACATCACCACAGAGGTAACATGTAAGTGGATGGGAGGGGACCAGTTTGTATGAGATGTTCTGCAAGGCCTGCAAAAAATATTCTTATAGCAGCTATCAGAACGGTACGTGGATTTGCCCCTATTGTGGGCGAAAGCTAAATGCCAACCGGTCCATCCCACAGAAAAATTGTGCCAAACCATATTGGAAGAGGGACCTTCAAGCGATAACGAAGAGCCTGCATAAAAAAAGCCAAAAGTACCCAAGTAATGAATAAAACTGGGGTACTTTTGGCTAGGTATTAATGAGTTTATATAATAAACTTACCAATCAATTTCTGTAATTCATCTGCTTGATTAGATAAAGAATTAGAAGCAGTAGCAATCTCCTCCATTGATGCCAATTGCTGCTCTGCTGATGCCGCAACACTATGGGAATACTCGGTTGTTTGATTGGAGATAGACGCTATTCCAGCAATGTTAGATGAAACCTCCTGGATGCTCGCGGAGATTTCCTCTGCGGTTTCAGCCATTTCCACTATTTGTGTTGAGAGTTTCTTCATAAAGTATGAGATTTCTTTAAAATTGCCCTCAGTTTCCTGCACGATCTCAAGTCCAACATCTACTGCACTCGATACTTGTTCAATCGATAGATTAGATTGTTTCATATCCTTTTGAATGACGGAAATTAAACTAGTAATCTGAGAGGAGGACTTATGAGACTCTTCCGCCAGTTTACGAACCTCATCTGCCACAACAGCAAATCCTCTTCCATGATCACCGGCACGTGCCGCTTCGATTGCTGCGTTTAACGCTAGGAGATTCGTTTGCTCAGCAATACTTGAAATGACCTTCGTAATTTCTCCAATTTCCGCAGATCGTTTATCCAGTAATTTTATGACCTCGCCACTAGTCACAACGGAGCGTTTAATCTCCTTGATCTGCTCCACGGTCTTATCAACTGATGCTTCTCCTTCTTTGGCCTTTTCGGTTGCCTGAGAACTAACACCGGATATAACAGAGGCATTTTCCGCGATCGACTGGACTGCCTTTGTAGCCTCTTGTAACGAAATTGCACTCTCTTGCACACTTGAAGTCGAATCTTCAGCGCCACCGGCAACTTGTTGAATAGACTCAGAAATTAACCCTGCTGCCCTGCTTGTTTCTTGAGCACTTGCTGTTAATTGTTCCGATGAGGCTGCAACTGCCTCAGATGTAGCCATTACATTGTGTAACATTCTCTTCAGTTTTTCTGACATTTGATTGTAGCTTGATGCAAGTACACCAAATTCATCCCTCGAACGGTCCTTAATCTCTGTGGTAAAATCGCCATCCCCCGCTAATTGGAGGGCCTCGGTAATTGTTGACAATCTCTTTTTCATCCTGAAAGTAAACCAGTAAATGCAAACACCTGAAATCACAATCATAATTCCTACTACTACAATAAATTTTACAAAAAAGGATGACAAAATCTTATTAATAATTTGATCCGGAGCTCCCACATAAAAAATACCAATGATTTCGTTATTCCTATTTTTTATCGGCATATAGGCAGTTTGGTATGTATGTCCAGCTACATCAGCTTCTCCATAATAGTACTTCCCTTTTTTCAAAACTATCTCCTCTACTTCTGGAGATACCTGTGTTCCGACTGCCCGTTTTCCATCTTTGATTACATTTGTGGCAATACGAGTATTGCCTTGAAAAATAGTAACTGTATCATCTGTGTCCTTGCCGATTATATCAACGATACCAAAGTTTCCATTGATCAATTTGGTACCCTTATAGAGCTGCTTATCCCTAATCTCCCAATCTCCTGGATACTCATTATCTAAATACCGATTCGCTAACCTTAAATCACCTTTGGCTTTCTCAACTGCAAATTCTTTTACTCCTATTGAGATTTCATGATATACAACAAACCCAATGATGACTGATAAAGACAAAATAACCGCTAGAAAAATCACATTGATCTTGGCACCTAATTTTAATGACAATCTGCTCTCTCCCCTTGAAGAAACTTTGAATATATATTATTACTATATCGGAAAAGGATTTGTTTATTTTGTCAATTATAAGGAGAATTTTTGAACATTTAGTTACATTTTTGCCACTACAGAAATATCGGAATAAAATAAGCCGGAATAACCAAGGAAACGATAGGAAGGATTTCCAATCCTGTTTCCTTCTCGATATAACTTGACCCATTACTTCAGTAAGAAAAAGCTGCCAAAAATAGCGGCTGGATCTCCGCTTGTATAATTAGTTAAATTTTACCTTTTTTTAGTGAAATAGAATTACGCCTATTGTATTATTGATGTTAAGGGGTTGGTAAAAATGGAGAGACAATATATTTCTGATACCTTTTATTATGTTGATAGAAAAGGTCCATCAGGTCGGTTGATCAGAACAGTTGTGCTCAAATTACAAAATGATATTTATAAAGCCTTTACTACGTATTATCCAAATGCAATTGTAAACAAAGTAGGATTTGCTACAAGTCACATTGATTTACAGGCTATAATATTATCAATAAAGGACTTTGAAAAGGAACTGAATTTAGAGGAAAAACGGAAACATTCTATTTAACTCTTTAAATAGAAATAATCCCTAGGATAATATCAATTTTTTTATAAAACCATCACAAGATAAACTTTATTATCGAAGGACTACCCCAAATAGAATCCCCTTGGCTAGCTTGCTTATACTCTTAATATCATGATAAGTCCGGTAAAAATGCTATACCTATACTTGCTGTAATATAAATGGTATTGCCCGCAATAATAAATGGTTCGGATATTACATCTTTAATCCGCTCAACTAATGAAGTAAAATCTGCCCGACCTTCTATATTCGTTTGAAGAGCCGTTAACTCATCACCACCCCAACGAGCGACAAGACCCTTGTCTCCAACTGCAAATTTTAACCTTTTTGCAGCTTCTATAAGAAGTTGATCTCCAATATCATGTTCAAAAGTATCGTTGACGTGTTTAAAACCATCCAAATCAAGTAACATCAGTCCGTGAAATCCTTTCTTTGATTCTTCTAAAAGTAGCCTGAGACGTTCCTTAAACAAACGCCGGTTTGGCAAATCAGTTTCGCTGTCGTGGTAGGCAAGGTAGGCAATTGTCTCTTAGCTTCTTTACGGTCTGTAATGTCTTGCCCAACACCTATTGTTTGTATAATATATCCAGATTGATCGCGGATATATTGAGCTGTAGTCTCATACCATCGATATTCCCCACTTTTATGACGAACAAGACTTGTAAAACGAACCGTATCTCGATCAATAAACAAAGAATTTCGATGTTCTAGAAATCTTTAATTAGTGTCAGGGTGGTTAAAAGATGCTGCGGGTCTCCCAATTACTTCTTCTGGATTATATCCAAGTAATGCATTCACATTAGGAGAGATATAAGTAAATACTCCATCGGCCGAAATAGAAGAGATAATGTTTAGGGATCTTCCTCAAATTAACGAGAAAATTTGTTGAATATCTGATATTTTCTGCATTTAAATAGACTCCGCATTAAAATTTTGGTTTTATTAAATTCATCTAATTGCAAAAGCAAAGGTATTTTTACTGATAAACGATCTTTATTGAGCACTCGCTACTTCTACTTTAAGTGAATATGTAACCATCGTATTTTATAAGATGAAAAACATCAATTCAACGACTTTCATGAAATATTCTCACCTGTTAGCTTAAATAGATTTTTTAGGCTTCGACTGTTCCCGGTCCACATTGTAAACAAAGGCAAAGACCTCCGCTACTGCACTATACAACTGTTCGGGGATGACCTCATTGATTTGCAGCTGACTCAATAACCCTACCAACGAAGGGTCTTCCTGAAGGGGTACATGATGTTCTTTTGCTTTTTCAATCATGTTGGCAGCAACAATCCCTTTCCCTTTCGCTACTACCTTTGGTGCAGCATTGTTAACCGCATCATAGGAAAGGGCCACCGCTTGCAATGGTTTATTTTTCATGTTTTCGCTCATACTTTAATGTCCACCCTTTTGGATAACTCCATCGAAAGCTCGATGGGATTTGCTTGCCGCTGTTTCCCCTTGCTCTTTTCCACAAATGGGGTCACTTTAATAAACGAAAGTGTATAACCAATTTTTGTGAGCTTTTCCTTTAGTGCTGGTGTAAACGCCTTTACAACGCTCTCTATACCCTTGGTGTCGTTCATTACGGAAAGATGAATTACTTTATTTTGAATCTGCATATCGACTACCGTTTCATTCATACTTTGTAAATCCAAATAAAACATGATTCGGCAATAATTGGGGTCAATCTGGCCTTTACTATTTTTTCGACCTTTCCACTGAAGAGTGATATCGGAATTCTTGTCTCCAAATGATATAGGAAGCTGCATGACCATCTGTTGCACAGGGCCCGTTGGATCTTGCGAGAGTAATTGCATGCCTGTCAACCGTTGCAAAATTATCTCCAACTCCTTGCCACCGCTGCCAAGCTCAGTCATCGCCCGCATTAACAGAGGTTTTAAGGAGGAAATGGGCTCAGATGAATCCTGCCTGCCATTGACCCACATCTGCACTTCTCTTTCATATTCAAGCCCTAATGACTGGATCAGGGTTTGAAGCATGTGTTTTACTTCTGCCCCAGTGCCTAACTCATGAATGGAATGATTATTAATAATGGAAGTAATCAATTGCTTTAATTCTTGTATTGATTTGAAAGAGGAAAATGACGATTGATCCAAATACCTGTTTATTTCCGTCAATTGCTGATAGAAGGATTCCGGTTCTAGGACAGCCACCAACGACTGAAAGATTTGTTTTGTAAACGGCAGATCCTTTTTCAACATCCATTCAAGTGCAGCAAATTCTTTGCTGGTGTCAGATTGGGGAGTAATCCAGGATGCTGCCGCTTGAAGTTGTTCTTTCGAAAAAGGTAAATTTTTTGATAGAAAAAACTCCACTAACTGCTTAGTCTGATTCGTTTCAGGCAGATGAAGGCTCTTCAAAAATAGCTGGGCTGAATCATTTTCGCCGACAGCTTCTACTACCTTCAGCTCCATACCCTCATTGCCTTTAGACCGCACTTCAAACCAATATCGATCGGCGTCCGATAAATCGGCCTTCATATTTGCCACTAATCGCACATTCCCAACCCGGACCATGGCCGTATCGTTTTGAAGGTATTTTTCTACTTTCCCAAATACCAATTGACCCGGTTTTAGAGAAAAAAGCGATGCTTTATGTATATTTTCCACATTTGCAAGTGAATAAATCAATTGTACTTGATTCATTTATAGTAACCCCTTCACCTAAACAATTGAATAGGTTCAAACTTGAAATAGACACTCTAATCCTACCATGATTAAATCATATCATTTTATTATTGAAATTCTTGAAAAATTATGTAGAACCATAGGATTAGTTTGTATAAACAAAAATGGGATCAAGATAAGGGAACGATGTTTATATAGTTCTATTAATATTGATTAGATATCTTCCTTAATAAATACAAGTGTATTAACAAAATAATTATAACTGAACACACTAAAATAAATTTATTATTAATCTCTTGAAACGTATTTAAAAAAGGGAAAGCAACTACAAGTACTGTTATAGTTGGGAGTAATTGAACCTGCAACAGATGTAATTATGTGGATTTTTCTTAACCCTGATGCAATTGTATTATTCTTTTAGATTAACAACAATCTAGATGGGAACAGAAACCAATGGTTTGGGTGTATAACGGGTCCTGAATACTGACGGGTTCTCTTTTCAAAAAAAGTGACCTATTAGGTAGTAAATAACATTAAAATCAACTAAACTTTGTTGGGGGATACTTTTAAAGTATCCCCTTATTATTGTTATCCAGCCACATAACCACTAGACTACACTTAACTGCAAAAGTAACGCCCTGCTAGTTGCATTTCCTATACTATTAACCACCTAATTAAGGCCCCGTGACCCCACACTTATTTTTCCATCTTATCTAATACAAATTTCTTCACTTTATTACGGTCTAGTAGATCTCTTTTTGGGAGGATGTAGGCGCTGACGGAACTGTTGTATAAGTAAAGATATTCAGTATCTTCTTTGAATTCCTGAATGCCAGACCAGCGGACCTTTGTTTCGCCGGTGGCGGTGGCATCTATTATTCCCTCAACAGTCAGTGTCATTCGATGCCTCCCAAGAAGTCCCGAATTTTTCCCTTCATTAATCATTTTCTTTGCCTGGCGCTTCACGTAATGGAAGAAATACTTCGGATAAAGGAAGTACCAAAGAACACTAACGATAAGAAAAATAATTAAGATTAACGGGAATGGGAGATCTTTATCAAGATTCGCAAAGACAAAGGAAAAAACCACAAAAATGACAGGCCCGATCCATCGCTGTATGGTCAACGCTCTAGCTGTGGTTCTTGAATTTTTTATATGAAACAAATTGAAATGCAAATAATCTTCTTCCGATAAGATATAATCAATCTCCATGATGCTCTCCTTTATTTTGGAATCATTAGCTATTTCTGATAAAAACCTAGATCACTTTTGAATAGCTATTTAACATAAGTTATCATTCTACTACCTGGCACTTTATTTTATAGCTTATATGCATTGAACACAATCTTGATAAATGATATTCAATTTTAATCCATAAATAAAAAGAGAGGCGATAATTTATAGAAAGTCATCTCCTCTTATCTTTGGCACCTAACAGGAGATAACAAACCCGATATCGAAATAAATAACCAAAATGATTATCTTCAAATAATGGGCTGTATGAAGGACTTCCAAAACTAAGATATTAATAATATTCATACCATTAGTAATGGCCTAATCCAAACCTTCCAAACCTTCCAAAACTTCTTGCAAATTACCTTCACCAAAGTTTTCCATTACCTTAACAGCATACAAGTCCACATCAGGTGCTACTCCGGTAATATCTAATCCATTTACAGTAGAAATTTCTGGTTGGGCAGCAATCTCCCAGCGACATGTGTTCCGTGTCCATTATCATACTGCCAGGTTGTTGTGTAATCAACTGTTGATACATCACCCGCAACCTTCAATTCGTTATGATTGGCAATCCCTGTATCTAATACTCCGACTTTAACACCGGCACCAGTATAGCATCAATCCAAGACTTTGGAACATTAATAGCATTTATGTTCCACTGGTTTTTTCCTGTAGAGGTATTTTGTGCGGATTGTAGGACTTTGACTGGTCCAGTTTCCGAAATACTGAATGGTACATTTTCTTCAATGAATTCAATATTAGCATTGGATTCCATTTCCTTAAGGTCCGCTTCGCTTGCTACTACTGATAAAGCTGGCACTGTTTTAAATTCATATTCTACTTTATTACTTCCTTCAATAAAGGGAAGTCAAGTCAATCTTCACTTCTGCCTGCTTCTTCTCTTCGTTTCCAATTCTTCCGACATTCTTCGGAGTTCCGCGATAATTTGTTGGTCGCAGGCAACCTAATCAAACAATTGATTAACATGATTCCCGTCTTGCCACCTGCGGCTTTTTTTCTACCATTATCATAAAAATACTTGTCGACTAGACAAACGTTTAAGTAATTCCTCTAGAAACGTTGAAAAATAAACGTTTCACATTCAATTCCTGCGAATACTTTGTTGAACCATGTCTAATAAAGGCTGTTTATTTATTTCAATCCTAAGCGGACTAAATACTTCGCCAGATTACGGCACCATCAAACACAACTTCACCCATCCAAACGTTTGGATAAAATCAGCGAAAATCTTGATTTAGCAGCCATTCTATAGCACTTCTTTGTGAAAAATTTGTCATTTAATCAATCGTTTGTATAGCTTGAGTTAGAACTCTAATTACAACGTAGATTTATAGTTATTTTGCCAGCAGAAGAATGTCGAAAACTTGTAATAAACACACAATAAAAAAAGAGCCTTGCTCATTTGTTGTTCTTTAGTGTGATAGCCGTCGTCGGCTATTTGTTTATAGGCCAAACAATTATTAAGGGATTCACCCGCTGGATTTATAGCTTTTGTGTATTTTTCAGTGCTGGCAATGTGCTCATCACTTATAATATTTGGGCTGTATACCGCTAACTGCCAACCCCGCGAAAGAATGGGGCAATTTTCTGTTGCTGGCTATCGTTCCGTCCCTCAGCCACGTCATCAACAACTGGCTGTTAAACTACGTGAATGCCACAACGATTTCCATGAGCATATTGGGAGAACCCGTTGGCTCCACAATCCTGGCATACATCCTGCTCGGAGAAGGGCTGACAGGCTGGCAAATTACCGGAGGCCTGCTCGTCCTATTAGGAGTATTCTTTATGACCAAAAAACAAAAAGCCCCGCCGCTGCAGGAAACCCTTGGCACCGAAAACTGGCCATTGGAAAAGGCGGCACCTTAGAACCACGGGGACGGTTCTAATTTAGGCAATCGGAAGTTTTGCTCAAGTTTCGAAGCACTTTATAAGTAAACGGAATTTTAATCTAAAGGAATTACTTCTAAGGAATTATCGCAAAATTTTTGATTGCCTGAGTAAGCAGGAAGTTTTAAAGTTTTTGTACAAGTAATTCGACATCCATAGTCAAATTTCCTGCTTCTACTGGAGTTTGCGCCGCATATAATCTCCGGCAAACCGCAAATAAAAGAGTTAAAGTATGCTAGAAATTAATAAATGCTCACTACTTTTTGCATCAAACCAGCAGTCATTAGTCTTCAACTGCCCTCCCTGCTCCCCCACCTTCTATACTTGGAAAAATTTACGGCATTCCTTCCACCATGCATTCCAGTTATGATTAATCCCGTAGGACAGGAACGAACAAAGAGAGACTACAAAAACCATTAAGGGAGAGTGTTGTTTTGAGGAAACAATTCATCATGGCTGCGGTTGCTTTAGGAATCATGGGTGCTGGGGTGACGCAAACAGAGGCTCATGAGTTAACACATAAAGTCCAACCTGGTGAATCCTTATGGGGAATTTCCAATAAAACAAATGTCTCGATTCAAGAATTAACGCAAATTAACAATCTATCATCCTCTACTATTTATGTCGGGCAAGAGCTGTCATTACTTGCTCCGCACTCACACGAAACCACGTATACAGTAAAGACTGGCGACACTTTATATCTGATCTCGAAAAATTACAATACCACCATTAACGAGTTAAAAACATTGAACAATCTCTCCAATGACTCGTTATACGTCGGCCAGCTGATAAAGCTCCCATCGGGAACGCAAACAACAGGACCAAGCCTAACACCAGCGACTTCGAATACTCATACAGTTCAGCCTGGCGAAACGGTATGGAGAATCGCCACGACAAATCAACTGACTGTCGACCAATTAAGGTCGTATAATAACCTTTCCAGCGACATGCTCTATGTGGGACAAGTTTTGCGGTTAACGCCCGCTGTTGCAGCACCTGAAAAGCCAGCCCAAGCGCAGGCACCGTCCGTACAAAAAACACTTCATGCGGATGCGTTAATCGCCGAGGGAAAAAAATATCTCGGAGTTCCTTATGTTTGGGGAGGAATAAAACCTGCTGGCTTCGATTGCTCCGGTTTCCTAAATTATGTTTATAAAACACAAGGAATCACTCTGCAACGAACGGTAGCATCGATTTGGAACTCCGCTAAGAGCGTTCCTTCGCCACAAAAAGGGGATATCGTGTTTTATGCTACCACTTCATCCGGCCCCTCTCATGCGGGCATCTATATTGGCGACAACAAATTCCTTCACGCCGGTACATCTACAGGTGTGACCATAACAGACATGAACAACTCCTATTGGAAGCCGCGTTATTTAGGGGCCAAATCGGTAAAATAACACCTTTTCATAGGGTGGCTAAATATGAAAAATATATGTTTCGATAAATGGGATGGCGCTCGTTGGATAGCGCCATCCTTTTTTGCGCTTCTAAAATTGATTACAGCCTTCTGTTAGTCTTCTTTAGTTTTGATCCCATACTAATCGGACGTTATGTAAATAGGATTCAGGTCTGATTCCGCAGGCTAATTGTTTGCCCCACTAGAACCGTCCCCCTGGTCCCATTCCTGGTCCCGACAAATCACAATTAAAAGGAATTCTTTTCCTCTCTGCAATCAATACTAATACCATGAACTTGCAGTAAAGAGAAATGAGGAAACGCAATATGAGTACAATATCAATGAAGCGTAGTAAGGTGCGTAGTGTACAGTTGGTGACGCGGGCTTTAATGGTGGTCATGGGTGCTTTAATAACGGCGTATGGACTGGAAGCGATATTAATTCCGAATAGTGTATCTGATGGCGGGGTGACCGGTCTTAGTATTGTTGGTTCCACCTTATCCGGACTGCCGCTGGGTGCGCTGCTGGCCATCCTAAATATCCCCTTTATCTTTTTGGGCTATAAACAAATTGGAACAGACTTTGCCATCTATTCTGTGATTGGAATCGCTTCGTTGGCCGTCGGCACCATTACGATGCATCAAGTTCCTACCATTATTGAAGGGGACACCCTGCTCATCACGGTTGTAGGCGGGATTATTATTGGGTTTGGCATGGGGTTGGCGCTGCGTAACGGAGGCGCTCTAGATGGCATTGATATGCTGGCCGTACTGCTATCACGGAAGCTGCCCTTTGGTACGAGTGATCTTATTTTATTCTTAAACCTGTTTGTGTTTATCGTTGTGTCGACTGTATTCGGACTTCAAGGAGCGTTTCTTTCCGGAATTGCCTATTATATCGCGTCTAAGGTCATCCACATCGTGGAAGAAGGGCTAAGCGGTTCAAAAACCTTTTCCATCATCACCAATGAACCTGAATTAATGGTGAAAACCATCCGCGACCAGCTTGGCCGGAGCGCCACCTATCAAATCGTCCAAGGCGGTTACTCCCATGAAAAATTTAAAGAAATTACCTGTGTCGTCAACCGGTTAGAAGAAACGAAAATGAAAGAAATCATCCGCGAGGTCGACAGCACTGCCTTCGTCACCGTCTACGACGTAGCTGAAGTCAAAGGCGGCAACTTCAAAAAGAATGATATCCATTAAAAAGGCACCATGGGGACGGTTCTCATGGTGCCTTGACCACGGGTGACTCCATCAGAACCGTCCCCCTGGTCCCACCCCTGGTCCCACTTAGTTTATTCCCGAACCAGCAAACACTCTTCCGGTGGGATTTGGATGAATCCTTCGATGCTTGGCTGCCGGAGTGCTCCACTTTCTGTCCATTCGGCAAATTTGATCTTGACTGTTTTTTCAGGCCGTACCCAGACGGCATCACCACGGCGCTGGGGAATCTTATCGAAAGGCTTCTCCTCGGTAACGAGCTCTGTTAATTCTTTCGTTAGCTCTTTCCAGTCGCTTACGGTCATTTTTCCCGTGCCAGTGTGTCCAACATAATGCAGTCTTCCGCTAGAATCATATAACCCAAGGAGAATGGAATTAACCGTGCCATGTCTTAGCGTAAAACCCCCAATGACCGCGATGATATCCCGGAAGTTTTTCACCTTGAGCCAATCGTCCCTTTTCTTGCCGATTGCATAGGGAGAACTGATTCTTTTTAACACAATCCCTTCCATCTCTTGTTCCTTAACCGCGTCAAATAAGCTTTGGGTCTGGCCGACTAACGGAACCAGCTGTATATGTTCATTCGGTGTGATAAGAGAGGCCAATATTTCGTTTCGTTCACGAAACGGCTTGTCCTGAATCCACACGCCATTCAAGTAGATAATGTCAAAGATCATATAGACAATCGGTACAGATTCGGCAACCAAATTGACACGATCCGTATTTCTCAAGCCATCCCGTCTCATCACCCGTTGGAAAGAGGGCATGCCATTTTCCCCTAAAGAAATCACTTCACCATCTAAAATGACCGAACGGCTGCGGCAATATTCACTAATGCGGCTAATCTCCGGATAGTGCTGGGTCCTTTCATTCTTTTTGCGATTAAAAAGCTGGACGCTGCCATCATCGGCATAAGTCAGAACCCGGACACCATCCCATTTCACTTGGGCGATCCACTCCTCCCCAGTCGGGATGGTATCACTGCTAACCGGCTCCATCGGTAAAATTGGTTCCAGATTAATCACTCCAATTTTTAGATAATACATAGGTTAAACAAAAATGATGGAAAATATAGATAAAAACAGGAGGCCTATCCGGTGGAGGAAATGGTGGTTGACGGCAAAAGGATTGAAATTACACACCCGGACAAAATCATTTGGGAGTCGCAAAGGATTACTAAGCTGGACTACATACACTATTTAATAAGTGTATCAGACTTTATGATTAATCATGCAAAAGACAGACTGTTGATGATTTGGCTCTACCCCCATACTCTAGATGGCAAGAAAATTGAAAAAAGATCGGTTCCTCAGTCTGCGCCAGAATGGGTCAGCCAAACCTTCTATAAAGACAAGGCGCGGATGCTATTAAATGACAGAGCGACACTGGTTTGGGCCGCAAACTACGGGGGTATAGAATTTCATGTTCCGTTTGATCGCCATGATAAGCCAGATTTCCCTTTGGAAATGGTATTCGATTTAGATCCTCCAGATGGCACAAGCTTTGATTTGGTCGTGGAGGTGGCGCTGAAACTGAAGGAGCTTCTTCACTCACTCGGTCTCCTATCTGTACCGAGAACATCAGGCTCAACAGGGCTTCAAGTATTCGTGCCCATTCAACCCATCTATACATTCGAACAGACAAGAAGAATCACTACGTTTATCGCCGACTTTTTTCAAGAACAAATGCCCAGCCGGGTTACGACTGAAAGAGTCGTTTCAAAAAGAGGAAACAAACTATATTTTGATTATTTGCAGTTATGGAGAGGGCGAACAATGCCGGTCGTCTACTCACCGAGAGCGAAGCAAGGCGCAACCGTAGCGGCCCCGCTGACCTGGTCGGAACTAGAAGAAGGCATCCACCCTTCAGAATTCACTATATTGAATATAAGGAGAAGAATCGATGAAAAAGGGGATTTGTTTAAGCCGTTAACATCAGAAAAACAACCTCAGTCCCTTAGCGAAATTCTTAGCTTTATTGAAAAAAACAGCGTCCATTAAGGTTTCCGCTTGGACTAAGAAAAGCCCCCTACTCACAGTAAGGAGGCTTTTCCATTACTGGATGGCCCCAGAGGAATCTGTCACAAAAAACGAGTCTTCATGTCACCGTTGACCGTCAAGGAAATACCACTTGCCTCCGAGTTGGATCCAGCCCGCCTCCATGCGGAGATAAGCCCGATTGTTCGTTATTCTTCTATATCAATTTTTTCAGCCAATCACTAATACCAATATGCTCATTTATGAATAAAAACTTGGGTGCCATTTGAACGCTTTTTGATAATTCTAGAACATCATGATTGAAAATTCCCTAATACATCCATGGGAGACATTCTTACCGATAGAGGAAGGGTTATTGGTTCCGTGAATACCATAATGAGGTTTTGACAATCCCATCGCAAAGAACACCAAATGGTCCACCAGGATTGCTTTGTTTATTGATGACAGTGAATGTCCCTGTCGGGGTGGATGTTAACATTTTTCCGACTGCGATTGGGTACGTTTTGATAAGCGAAGAGAACCGTCTCCATAAGTTTCAACCGTTGATTTTCAATGTTTTTCAACAAAATGTTTACCTGGGGCAACCTAACCAAACGATTGGTTAACTTGGTTTGAAGACTTGCCGCCGGTGGCTTTTCACTTATAGTTTGCATAAAAATGCTTGTCGACCAGACAAACGTTTAAGTGAAATCATTGGAAACGTTGGAAAGTAAACGTTTCGTGTTCAATTCCAACAATAAATTTACACAATTTTGCCGAATGAAATCGACTCAAATCCGGAAGTCCCCTACGATTACGATTCTTCGCCAAATTACGGCAGCATCCATTCCCGCCTTACCCAGCCAAACGTTTGGATAAAAGCAGCGAGAATATTGATTTATCAGCATTCTTACGTCTATCCTGGCAAAAACATTGTCATTTAACTAATCGTTTGTTTACCTTGAGCCAAAACTATACTCATAACTGGACTTATTGCTACTTTAGCAGCAGAAGAAAGTCGAAATCCAACTAATTTCTGAGGAACAGGATTTTTCGAGCGGAGGCCGTGGACTTCCTTCTTCTCGGGCTATCAAAAATTTTGCGCAAATGGACGCGTGTCATTAGAAAGCACTAAGGCACAGCTAGCTCAATTCACTAGCTGTGCCTTTTTACGCGTAAAACTTCCGATTGTCCCCATAAGAACCGTCCCCGTGGTCCCGCCGTGGTCCCGCTGTGGTCTCGCTTAAATCAATTCAACGTTCAATTGTTTCAATAGCCATTTTGGTACGACGAAACGGGCTGTCATGAGCGGGTCGACGATTTGGCAGATTTCCGTTTGCCCGACGGCGCTCATTAGCATGGTGACCTCGCTTAGCTTTTTGCCCGTTTTGGCAACGATACGGTCAATCATTTCTTCTGTCGCCTGCTTGGCGGCTGCGTCCAAAGTTTCAGCAGAGACAATTTGAGTGACGACTTCATCGTTTTCAAGCATTGGATGATTCAACTTTTCGCCTTTGATGACTTCAAGGGTTACCGTTGCTTTTCCGGGAATTTCAATTCCGGATACACTGATTTCCCCATCTCCCATCGCAGCATGAAAGTCTCCAAGACCGAACAAGGCACCTTCTTGGAACACCGGGAAGTATAGGGTTGAACCTTGTCTCACCATCTTGTTGTCCATGTTTCCGCCATGTCTGCCCGGCGTTCCACAGTTGACTCCGTCGCCTTCAGGAGCCACACCGATGACTCCGATCATGGGGTTGAGTGGAATTTCAATATTGTCAAATATCGCCTTTCCATTCCGAACTGGGATTATTTTGGCTTCCATTTCGTCGATGCGATGACCCATTACGCCAAGCTCTGGGCCTACTACCATAACGCCTTGCTCGCCTAGTTCAAGTTTATCGATTGTTACCTTGAGGACGTCTCCCGGCTGGGCTCCCTCAACATAAATCGGTCCTGTCGCCGGGTTAATCCGGTTCCAGTCAATTTCAGCTACAACGGTATCCACCGATTGAATCTGATCTTCGAAACAATCGTATGTTTCTATTTCAATAGTAGTACCGGAAACAACAGTCTTTACGGGTTTATGGTTTTTGTTAAAGTCGTAGATGATTCCGGCTTCACGTGTTAAAGTTTCCATTTTAAGCCTCTTTTCCTGACATTTTGCTTCAGCACACATTACCTCTGACTGGCCAAATACTGGTTATACCTTCGCCGAACTTTTTGATGCACTCACAGGTTTGCCTGCTTCCACATCTTGGATGAAGTCTTTCATAAAGTTGAAATATGCCTCCGTATCATCCCACATTGACAGGTGACTTCCATTCTCGCAAATTCCGACACGAGCGTTTGGAATCCGCTTGCCCATTTCGATTTTATCTGCAGGCGCCATTGTATCATACTTTCCGCCGAGCAGCAGGGTTGGAACTTTGATTTGATGAAGATCACCCCAGCGGTTCCAGTCCTTGAAAGTTCCGTTTACCAAAAATTCATTTGGTCCCTGCATGGTGTTGTAAACTTGAGGGTTCATGCGGGAGAAGCCTCTCACAACGGACTCCGGCCATGGCACCACACGGCAGATATGCTTCTCGTTCAAGTGAACCTGAATCAATTCCTGGTACTCAGGGTTTTCAAAATCCTCTTTTGCTTCGTACGCCTTCATGGTTGCCACTATATCTGCTGGAAGCTGGTCACGCAGATAATTAATGTGCTTTACATAGGAATCAATGCTTGCTGTCATATTGGAGATGATTAATCCCTTTAAATTAGATTGATATTTTAGAGCATACTCGATACCCAGGAAACCACCCCAGGAAGAACCGAACAGGTAGAACTGGTCAAGTCCAAGACCCTGTCTGACTTCCTCAACTTCCTCACGGAAACGGTCCACATCCCAAAGGGATGGATCGCTTGGCTGGTCGGAATAGTAGGAGCCAAGCTGGTCATAAAAATAGATCTCGATTCCTTCCGGTGGCAGCTGGTCTTCGAAGATTTGTAGATACTCATGCGTGCTCCCCGGTCCGCCGTGGAGCAGAAGAAGTTTTATCGGGCTCTCCCCAACCTTTCTTGTCCAAACATGGAAGCCCCCGCTAATAGGGATGATTTTTGATTGTCCACCCATTTATATTTCCACCTTTCAAGGATTAGTTTGTTTTTCTTAGCTAAAAGAAGTGTAGTGTCCGTTCGTTCCAGTTTCAGAATCCCAGGGAGATCAATCCCCGGGGCTCATTTGTTGCCGATTACAGTTCACTTAATGCAGCGGGCACTTCCTTATAGCCTTTTGATTTGATGGCGCCAACGACAATCCCAATGGCGAGCCATGAGAAGCCGACTACGAAGGTCATTTTATCAAAACCAGACCAAACATAAGCGATGATCGCAAATCCGAATAACGGGAATAGTACATATTTGAAGAATCCACTCAAACCGCGTTCCTTCTTCTTAATGTAGAAGTAAATGAAGACGGTTAGGTTAAGCAACATAAAAGATGTTAGTGCGCCAAAGTTGACAAACTTGATAATGGTTTCGATAGATAAAACATTGGCAGCGATAACAGACAATAGGCCGACAAACACAGTTGCGTTTAAAGGTGTTTGGAATTTGGGGTGTATTTTTCCCAAAAAGTTTGAACCTGGAAGAAGCTTGTCCCGGCTCATTGAAAATAGAATCCGTGAAATGGCCGATTGAGCGGCAAGGGCATTGGCAATCCCGACTGCCAGAACGTTCACAATAATCAGCATGTAGTACAGGAATGAACCGCCTGCTTCCCTTGCAATATCAAAAAATCCCATATCCGGGTCAAGACCTTCATAATTTGGATGAATAAGTGCAGCCATATAGGTTTCAAGCATAAAAATCAATCCAAGGATAATAAGAGCGGCGACCGTTGCCCGGCCAACTGTCTTTTTCGGATTTTTTGTTTCTTCAGACAGGGTGCTGATCCCATCAAATCCTAAAAAGCTCAATACGGCAATCGAGGTTGCTGTCGCAACAAAGCCTAAGTTCACATGTTCTGCCTGGAACAATGGTGCCATTGAAAATCCTCCGGCTCCCAGTCCATCAATGAAAACAAATTTAATCGCGTAGCCAACAAAAATGGCCAAAGCCACAAGCTCGATACCGAGCAAAATGAAGTTTGTCTTGGCGGCAAGTTGAATGCCACGGCTGTTTACAATAGTATTAATGGATACAAAAACAAGGACCCAAACAAATGCAGGAATGGCAGGAATCATACTGTTAAGCCATAGTCCTGAGAATGCATAAAGCAGGGCCGGGGCTAGGATATAATCGACGAGAATCATCCAGCCCGCCAAAAACCCAACATGTGGATTCAAGCCGCGCTGGACATAGGAATAAACCGACCCGGCAATCGGAAACTCCCGGCTCATTTTGCTGTAACTTAGCGCTGTAAACACCATGGCACAGATACCGACCAGATAAACTAAAGGAACCATTCCGAAGCTCTGCTGAGAAACGATTCCATATACACCCATTGGAGCAATTGGAACCATGAAGACCATTCCATAGATTAATAGATCCTTGAACGTAAGGACCCTGCGCAGTTCCTGATTTTGGTTTGATGAACCCCCAGATGCTGGAGCTCCTTCCCCAACTCTAGTTGCTGTTGCTTGTTGCATATGATATGTACCTCCCCTATCTTTCTACTATTTTTTATCACTTTTGCGTTGTCCCCATACAGCTAGGAGACTTTCTTTTCCCATTGAATAATGGGTATTTAATACTGCAATGAAATGCTCCCGGTCCCCCGTTTTTAACGCTTCTGCCAATAACCGATGAGTATGGGGAATATCTTCAACCTTTTCACTTCCAAGTCGGAATACTTCCGCAAAAATAAGTCCGATTAATGACGTGTAGGCATCCCAGCTGTCTTTAAGCCGCTTGTAGCCAGGAAGTGAAAT
This sequence comes from Neobacillus sp. B24, assembly GCF_055381825.1. NCBI lineage: Bacteria > Bacillati > Bacillota > Bacilli > Caryophanales > Bacillaceae > Neobacillus > Neobacillus sp. B24. The sequence continues at coordinate 5,087,032 of NZ_AP035777.1, forward strand.
GATCTGTTCATGAAACTCATGGTCAAGGTCGACTAGCTGATCTCTCCGGTTCTCCTTCGAGGCAGTCTCCATCTTCTGAATAACCGCTTCCAGCTTTTCCATGATCATGGGCGTAACATTGTGAAAACCAAGTTCTACCGCATTCTTTTCCAGATAAAAACGGATATCATAGATTTCCTGAATATCCTCCTCTTCCAGCGGAGTTACAAACATTCCCCTGCGCGGTACATAGGTAACCAATCCCTCACGGCTCAATATTCTCAGGCTCTCACGGATCGGTCCCCTGCTTACATTTAGAAGATTGGCGACCTCCACTTCATTTACTCGCGCACCCAGCTTTAAAGACCCATCGATAATTAATTTTTTTATATTGTAGATGGCTTCCTGCTGCAAGGTATTCAAGGTAATATTCATGCGCTTGACATCCCCCCTGCTAAAATAAGAATTATCAGTAAATTGCGGATTGTTAACAGTTTACTGTTAATCGAAATAATAGTCAATATAGTTAGAATATTTTTTATTAATTGATTTATCAGCAATTAGCGTAAGGGTTTACATTATCCATATCTTATATTGAGTTTAATTATCTACCCTACTACATAAATACAATTTACTATTTTCCATTATTAGTACCTATTTCCAATATAAATTCGCCCATAGCCAATGCCCCTCATATAGATGAACATTATTTACTAGCCTATCATTTATTAGGTGATGAAAACGGCGAATTTGATAAATATGCTAAACCATTTTGTTCTCCTATAGATATTGGATTTATAAAAATGGGGATGATAATGCTAAAGCTTTCTTTGAACTCGATTACGAAAAAGTCAAAAATCAAATGAAATATAATGAATTTTACAAAGCTTTAAGACATATGCCAGGTTATTTGAATACTGCCTTTGGAAGTGCAAAAGATGGCTGTTTACTATCAACGAAATGAATTTATGTTCACATTACCCTCTCTTCAGCAAAGTTCTTTCCGTTTGTTACTTAATAAGATATTCGGAGATTTTAAATAAAAGGCGATAAACAATGTTAGTTACCAAAACAAATAAACTCATTCCTCGAGTAAAAAAAATGACGGGAATGAGTTTATTTTTTATTCATCTAAAATTAACAGACCTATAAAACTATTGGATCCCCTACTAGAAGATTGGGGGGAGAATCCTCAGTGGATAAAGCCCTCAATAGCCCTTTCCAATGACTCGATATATTCATTCCCTGCTTCTCTCATTCCTTTACCAGACTGAGATTCTTTCTTCTTATCTTCTATTAAATATAGTTCATACGCATTTTTCATTAGTTCAGATACGTTCACAAACATTCCCCCATAACCTTCCATCAAATATTAGCTATATTATCTCACCTTTTCCATATCACCACAAAGAAAATATAGGCCATTTTTCCTAGTTAGGTAGAATATGCCTCGCCCGCTTCAGTCCTCCATTTCCTCTATCTCCCTGGCAAGCGCTAAATCTTCCAGCTGCTCCTCGGTAAATTGCGGATTTCCACCTCGATAGCGCTGGCTCATGTGGTCGATCATCGTAAGCAGCCACTCCAATTCAACCAAAATAATGATTTTGGGTGCCCCAGCACTACCAATCGTCTTGACCTGAAGTAGCGATTACTCAGCATCCTCCAGGTCAGGCGTTTATCCTCAAATCCAAGGTCGTCCTCTTTAAAGGAAATTCTACTGAGCCAAATCGCCTTTCTAATCTCCTCCAGGAACTCCTCCTTTTCAGCCTGGGAAACCGCTCCTTGCTCAATCCCGGCATAAAGCATCTTTGCGCAACCCGCCAAATCAGCAAAACCCCCATCCAGCGCTGCTTTCAAAGCCATTGTATCCTTGTCTCTGATTAGCTCAATGATTGCCCCATAGTCCTTCAATGTGTCCAAGCACAAAAGGGCATTTTTATAGGAAATCGGCAGAGCCTCGAAGCCTACTTCCAATCCCTTCAACCCACCGGCAATAGCCGCAATGGTATCGCTGTCGCCACCTTTATTGGCGGCACCCGTCACGAAGGAATCACTGGTCAGCAGCCAATACAGTACCCATTTCATACTATGAACAACAAATCCATCAGCGGGGCAGTCCGGCTCCCGCTCATAGGAAATGTCATAGCGGGTGTCCTTGATTTCAGTAATGATCGCTGTTTTCAAGTCCTCCCCTTCCAAAACCCGCTTGGCGATAAAATTGTAAATTACACAGGCTTCAGCAGCCAATTCATCAAAATGGGTCATTTTCGAATGCCTAACTGTCAATTCCCTCATTTTCCCTTTATCGGAATAGGCCAGCGCAAAGGGCAAACACCTCATTAAACTGCCATTCCCAGCACTTTTCCCATTTAATAGATCATGAACCTTCTTTGCCGTGCCAAACCAATCCCCCTGATAGTGCTGCAATACCATTCGAATGGTAAGCCCAATATCGACCGGATTGGACTTCTGCCAATGTAAAAACTGCTTGCCAATTTCTTCAATCGGGTCCCCCGAATTAGCCATAATCCCTTTGATAACCGCAATAGTCATTTCCGTGTCATCCGTTACCTCACCCGGCTTTAACTGCCAATACCCGCCGCCAACTATATTGTCAACCCGGCCATACGCATCTTTAATCTCTTCCTCTGTCATAAACTCTGTCGTTGCCCCCAGCGCATCGCCAATCGCAAGTCCCACTAACGCCCCAGTAATCTTGTCCAGCATTCACAACACCCCATTGCATTTATTTTTTTTAAAAAAAGATTCTATTCTAAGCGATTGTTGCTTTTCGAGGTAAAAACATTCTTCCATATAAGAAGGAATGGCTTACAGCTGCTACGAAAGCGTTCGAAGATACGGGCAAATTCCCGCCTCGGTCGGACTTTGCCTCTCTATGCGAGCCGCCACATGCAATAACCACTCTCCAACCCGACACACTATCTCTTCGTGACCACCAACACAAAAAAGTGATGGAAACTGGTCACGTATATGGTTTCCAATCTTAGGAGAGCGCCAGTAGAACCGTCCCCATGGTCCCACCCATGGTCCCATCAATATAGGTTTAAAAATGGGGGATGGGATTTGGATCAGTTAAAACGGTTATTGATTGATGGACAATGGTATGAGCATGTTTACATGATATCAATCATAGTAACTGCACTATGTTTTATTTGTTTTTTATTCATTTTGGCACCTTATCTTCGGATATCCGGTCTAATACAAAATGAGTATCGCAGGCTTAGTGCCGGCCATTTTTTTATATCGTTCAGGAAAGCGAAACAAAGGGAACTGCTTAACAGGGCAAAATTAAGTGTTGCTTCCAGAACGAACCAGTATATATTTTATAGCTTAGGCACCTTTTTCTCTGTTATTTCAGCAATAAGTTTTGGAGTGGCTTTTTGGTTTTTTCTTGGGGGGGCTGTTTACGAAGGATTTTTTATCAATAACGGAGATCCTGTCACCCATTCAGTTGTTCCAGAGGATCAGGATGATGATGAAACCGAAGAAATCATAGACGAAAACGATGATAATGTGCATCATGTTGATTCTCATTGGGTCGATGGATATGAACGGTCGGATGGGACCGATGTAGAGGGGTATTGGCGAGGCGGCGAAGATGGATATGAGCGCTCCAATCCAGATGGGGATCCCTCTAATAACCTTGACAGTGATTATGACTCTGGAGGCGGGGATTATAATTACGATGCTGAAGATGATGGTTATGATGGTCTCGGTGCAGAATTAGGGGAGTTCCTCTTTGGTAACTAGTTCCCTCGAGCTCCCTGAGAGCGCAGCCCCAAAGCTTGCTGTGGCACGGAACTAACTAAATCACTTTTATAAAGGGGTTTTTTTGTATATAATAAACATATCATAAAAGAGAGAAGTGCTGGAACACTTCTCTCTGCAACTGCTGCCGTCAGGGTGGTGGTTGGTGATGTATTAATTATTTATGCGAACCACCCTTTTGCTTCCTACGGCGCGGGGTGGTTTTCTCGTTGTCTAGGATGTTTTTTCGAAAAAAATAAGCGCTAGTTTCACGCAAAACTCCTTTCAAAATTTCTCGTAGAATTTCAAGAACAGTTTCCAGGGGCATCACCTCCTTCCCTAGGTAAAGGAAAAGGAAGATCAACAACCTGTCCACCCTCACAATATTCAGTTGCTACTCCATTCTACCACATTCTACCTATCTAATAACCTAACAACCTTCGATAAAATTCGAGTGGTGACTAGGCACCGGAAGTTAAAACCACACTTAGGAGAGCACCACTAGAACCGTCCGGGACCTGTGAAAGTTTCTACCTATAGTCATTATTTAAAACATGAAAATCATTTTATGAAGTGCTGAATTCTTTTTCAATCAAATAAAATGGACACCCGGAGGAGTTCATGGTTTTGTTCCTAATAAAGAACCCCCCCATGTGATATAATAGGTACGACCAAATACCAATATCAAAAAGGGGGTTTTTCTTGTGCTTCAACTAATACACCTACATTACCAAATTATGAAGAGATACCTGACCCTCAAGAAGCCAAGGTTGGTTATGAAGGGATATTTAGATACTTTGATAGAGCTATGGCCTATTAAGCATATCGATACAGGCCAAATTGACGGTAATAGTAGTAAAATTAAAGAGGATAGCATCCTCTTTTCTTTACTGTTTTTCTCTATTCTTCCTCATAATTTATACCTAAAGAGCAGTTCTCCAACATTAATAATATTTATAGGATTTAGTTTTTCACAGGTCCCGAACCGTCCCCATGGTTCCTTGTTAGTTTTTATACTTCAAATCCACAACGAGTATATCCCCCATATCATAGCGATGCCGGGTTCTGGAGTATTCGAAGGGGACGCCGCTATCTAAGTAAACCACTTGATTGATTTCAAGGACAGGTTCGCACTCAGTACATTTTAGATATTTCTTATCGAACTCATCTGGTTTGTCAGCTCGGATCCGCCTATTCGCTCCACCGATTTTTAAACCAAGGTCATGTTTAATATATTGATAAATAGACTGGTGCAAAATTTCTTCTGTTAGATTCGGAATCACATCAACAGGCATTTTGGTATGTTCTATTAAATAAGGTTCGTCATCTAATAGTCGAAATCGGATGATGTCATAAATCGGCTTGTTCTTGGTAATCATGAGTTTTTCACATTCATCCTCATTAGGAAACCGAACAACAAAAGAAATGATGACACTTGAAATTTCCCCTTTGCCCTTGATTTGACCGGTTAATCCTGAATATTCATCCGCTCTTGAATCCAACTTGGACATTTGTAACGCATTTTTCCTTACGAACGTACCTGAACCTTGGATACTGTATACTAACCCTTCAACAAATAATAAATCCAGGGCTTTTTTTATTGTGACTCTGCTGGTATTAAACTCTGCAGCCAATTTTTCCTGTTCAGGAAGGGGTTTTGATGAATCATATATTTCATTTATGATACGATTTCGTATTTCATCTGCTATCATTTTGTACTTAACCATTGTTACACCTCAAAATTTTTTCATGAACAAAGCTCTTCCTAAAAAACCTTATCCATATAAAAAGAGAAAACCGCCTCGTGACGCTAAGTTCAAAGACGATTTTCCCCTTACTAAAAATAATAGCATATACTTTAGGACTTTGGAAGGATTTACGCTGCTTTATCGGCACTCATTTGGCTTACACGCTCACTAATTTTCATGAATGGCAAGTATAAGAAGGCACCGCCGATAATGATGACAGCCTGGACGAGAACAGCTTTCCAGTCACCAGCTGTTGCTAAGTAAGCGCTAAGTAATGGTGGTGTTGTCCAAGGGATATACACCACTGTTTTACTGATGAATCCTATTGCCGTAGCAAAATAGGCGACGATAATACCTAGGGCTGGCAATAGTACGAATGGAATCATCATCGGTAAATTAAACACGATTGGATAACCAAAGATCACTGGCTCATTAATATTAAACAATCCAGGGCCTGTTGCTAATTTCGCAATATCCTTTGAAGCTCTGCTTTTACCAAAAAGATAGATGGCAATTAGAAGTGAGATTGTGCTTCCTGTACCGCCAATCATACCAAATGTAGGAACAAAAGCTGAATTGATAATATGTGGAATCTCTTGACCATTTTGAAATGCCAGCATATTTTCGTTCATGTTTGCCAACAACAGGGGATCTAACAATGCCCCGTTCACAACAGTTTGGTGGATTCCAAGGGAAAATAGGAAGTTACCAATACTGTATATGACCACGGTCCCAATCAAACTGGTATTAATCTTCCGTAGAGGTTCCTGAATCATTGTAGAAATTAACGAGATTAAATTGGTATCAAATCCTACAGTTAGAATTAAAGCAATGATACCAAATAGAGATAAAGCTAATATGGCAGGGATCATAACGCCAAATGATTTTCCGACTGCAGGCGGGATATTCTCCCCCAAATTAATCTCAAACTTTTTAATGCTCGATAATTTGATGAAAATTTCGGTTGCTACTAATCCAATTATGATACCTGCGAACATCCCGGTAGTACCTAGATTCCCGAATGTCAAAACGCCTGAAACATTTACTGCTTTTTCCGCTCCGACAGGAACGACTGAAACTGTACTTGGCATCATTATGACAAGAGTGGCAATGGCTATGGATGCGGAAGCGATTGGACTCTTAAAGTTTCTATTTCTAGACAAGCTGTAGGCAATCATAGGTGCAATCAATAGTCCGGCAATATTTAAGGTACCATTTGTAATGGTGTTTCCCCAATATTGGGCCTTTGTTAAAATCTCCCCTTCCCAGAACCAAGGGAAGACAACATTGTTTACAAGTACTGCTAAACCAGCCAAGATAAATAACGGCATAATGACTGCAAATGCATCCCGTAATGATCGCAGATGGATTTGATCGCCTAACTTAGCTGCAAACATGGTGAATTTATCGAGAAAGGATGTTTTATCTGCACCATCCAATTGTGAACTCTTGCTCATTACCTACTCACCTTCCCTGTAATTCGAATTGGGATTCCTCTAACTTCTCTCCATTACTTTTTATTACTTGCTGCAGCCACCAGAAGCTTTTCTTCGGTACACGTTTTAAGTCTTTCAATTCATGGTTCTCACGGTTTACATACACAACACCATACCGTTTGCGCATATCGCCTTGAGAACTTAAGATATCGATTAATCCCCATCCTAAATAGCCAATAACATCAACACCATCAATAAAAATAGCATCCTTCATGGCCCGGAAATGGTCTTTGTGATACTTAATCCGGTAATCATCTTGAATCTCATTTTCGCCATCCCATGATTCAATCACGCCAATTCCATTTTCAATTGGGAAAACCGGCAATTTATATCGGTTATAAATCTTATTTAAAATGTCCCTAAAACCAAGCGGGTCAATTTGCCAATTCCACTCGGTTGTATCTAAATGTGGATTATCCTGTTTTCCAAAAGTCATATAATCGTTGACAGCTGTTCCTTCAGGCACCAAATCACTATTAACTGTTGTGCTGGCATAATAACTAAATGAAAGGAAGTCACTTCTTAGCTTCGCCAGTTCTTCTAGGTCTCCCTCTTTAATGCCCATGTCAATGTTCTCACGCTGGACATAGGTCAGGACCTCGTTTGAATATTTTCCATATGTAAAGGCTTCTAGTAGATTGTGATTGAAAAATTCATCAAGCTTTCTAGCAAATAAGACATCTTTTGGTTTACAAGTTGCCGGATAGATCTCTGAGTAGGCCAGCATGCCGCCGATTAAAAGATTTTCATAGTTTTCATGAATATAATTCGTAATATAAGCGTGGGCCATCATGACGTGATGTTGAATTTGATAGAGTTCATTTAATGTTTTTTCGCCCTTCATATAGCCGCTAATCTTAAAGGCTTCCGGCATATGATATAAATTTTGCTCATTAAAGGTAATCCAATATTTTACCTTATGCGAGAATCGCTTAACCATTTCTTTGCCATATCGGACAAAAGCATCTACCACTTCTCTGCTGAGAAATCCGTTGTATTTTTCTGCTAAATGGAGCGGCATATCAAAATGATATAAACAAATCATTGGTTCAATTCCGCGTTCAATCAATCCGTCAATAAACTTGTCATAGAAAGCTATTCCTTCTTCATTGAAATCTCCATCACCTAATGGATTCACACGGCTCCAGGAGATTTGGAAACGGTAACAATTCATGCCAAGCTGCTGCATAAAGTCAAAGTCTTCTTCATAGCGGTGGTAGCTGTCAGTTGCTACTTTCCAGTCGGATGCATATTGGGATGCTTCGCGAATATCATACACGGACATTCCCTTCCCGCCTTCATTCCATGCCCCTTCTGTCTGCATACTTGAAACAGAGTTCCCCCATAAAAATCCATCTCTTAACCTATCAGTCATTGTTTCGCCCTCCTGCTTTTTGAAAATTTAAGTATTTACACTGTTAATTGTAAATCCATAAATAAAATTTGTAAATACAAATTTTATTATTTGTTAATACCTTTTTAATAATAGTAACCTCTCAAATAAAAAAGCTCGCGAACAATAAAGTGTGTTCGCGAGCTTCAATTTAATTTCATAGATAGGATTCGATGTTTTATTTGCGATTTTTAGAGTAATTGAGTTTACAGACCATCCCTATAATTTCGTTCAATTAGAAAAGCCTTCTCAAATCAAAGTGAGAAGGCTTTTTCGTACGATACCTGCCACGGAAATTTAATAAAATGGATGAGCAACTGGACCTGGTGCCTGACTGCCTTTTTTCAGCAATACAATCTCAATGGCTTCCATGCGTTTTGCTTTGCCTTGTGTTCCGGCAGGCCTCCCATTTTTAGCCCAGTCCAGCCATCCATAGTCTTGGACATGAACCCGATAATATACATCGTAATAGTTTGCCATTTCTCCGGTCAACTTGATTTTGACCGCTTCCATTCGTTTATTTTGACCAACAGTACCTGATACCTCTCCATTTGCTACATCATTTAACCACCCGTAGTCCTGAACATGAGTCGAATAGACGATATCCCCGCTGTATGGAGTAGTATAATCCAGGTTGATTTTAATGGCTTCCAAGCGTTTAGATTGCCCATAGGTGCCACTCGTCTGACCGTCAGAAACAAAATTCATCCAGCCGTATGTTTCAACATAAGATGCATAGCTTACCCAAGGATTTGGTACATCGCTACCAAGAGAATTGTAATAAATGAGTCCAATACCATAGTAGGGATCTGGGCCAGTAACGCCTAAATCTTTGGAATTTACCTGCAGCTGTCTTATAAGTTCCCCATTTTTTAAATTAGGGTATGCTTGTTTTAAAAGAGCCATCATGCCAGCAACATGGGGTGATGACTGTGATGTGCCGCTTTCGATTGCATATTTCCCTTGTGTAAAGGTACTGATAATATTTTCTCCCGGAGCTGAAAAATCAACTTCATTTCCAGTTGAAGAAAAACTGCTTACATTCAAGAGTTCGTTGACAGATGAGACGGCAACCACATGATTAAATTTCGCCGGATACAGTACGGGACTACCTAAGCCGTTGTTCCCACTGGCAGCCACAACAAGAATACCCTTGTCATATGCACGATTAATCAGCTCTTCAAATAATTGGCTGTATGAAGGACTGCCAAAACTGAGATTAATAATATTCATACCATTCGCAATGGCCCAATCTAACCCTTCCAAAATATCTTGCAAATTCCCTTCGCCAGAGGCATCCATTACCTTAATGGCATACAAGTCAACATCAGGCGCTACCCCGGTGACATCTAATCCATTGATACTAGCAATTCCTGGCTGAGCAGCAATAATGCCGGCAACATGGGTTCCGTGTCCACGAAAATAAGAATGAGACAGGAAAAGAGATGGATCAAGAACCGGGTTTGTTTCTTCCGTTTCATTAAGAATTCACTCCAGTGTAGATTTCGTAAATAGATGAAGATAGGAACAGGTTAGGATTTCAAACTATAAATCTACTATCTTGCATTTATACGATTTATTATATAATCTAATTGGAACATAAGAAACTACTACTTTATGGGAGGTCCCCTTCCTATTCTGTAAAAATACTTGTCGACTAGACAAAAAAAGAAGAGAAAAAATGATTCCAGTTTCCTAGTACCGTAGCACCTCGCATAATGCTTGTATCATTCATTTAATATAATGAAGGAGAGGATACGGAATGGCTAAAAAAATCATGTGGGATCCCGGCCATGGCGGTATAGACCCAGGTGCCGTTGCCAACGGACTCCAAGAAGCGAATTTAACATTGAGAATCGTCCAGCACGCGATGACCTATTTAGAATCTTATTACATGGGGTTTGAACAGCGGGCTACTCGAACAACCGATACAACCGTGGAGTTATCCAAACGCGATGTCCCTGCTAATGCCTGGCCCGCTGATGTATTTGTATCTGTCCACATAAACGCAGGCGGCGGTACTGGCTTTGAAAGCTATGTCCATACAAATGCGAGCGCTTCAAGCGTTGCTCTTCAAAATCTTTTACATGCCGAGATTTTAGAAGCTGTGCGGCAGCACGGATCGATAGCAGACCGTGGTAAAAAGCGAGCAAACTTCGCGGTATTAAGGACAACCAATATGCCCTCTATTTTGACCGAAAATCTGTTTATCGATAGCAACGATGCTAATCGACTGAAAGATGCAGCATTCATTAAAGCGGTTGGGGAAGCGCACGCTCGAGGTGTTGCTAAGTTTTTAGGGCTGACAGTCAAACCTCAAGCGGTTGCCCCATCAAGTCCTTCGATTGTGTATGAGGCACATTTACAGGGTGTTGGATGGCAAGGGCCACGGAGAGACGGCCAGACGGCAGGTACCACTGGACAGAATAGACGCTTAGAGGCTTTAACCATTAGATTGGAACATTTAGATGCCAAGCTAACAATAGAAGGGCATGTCGAAAATAAAGGCTGGACAACGGCTCGGACTAACGGGGAAGTGGTAGGAACCATTGGTGAGGGACTAAGACTTGAGGCCATAAAAATAAGCTGTGATAAACGCGGCATCACCTATCGTGTTCACATTCCAAATATCGGATGGACAGAGTGGATGAAGAACGGTGAGGTGGCTGGTACTACTGGTCGAGGATTACAGATTGAGGCGATTGAGATTAAGTTCGGTTAACATTGAAAAGCGCCTTGCTCATTGTAAGGTACAACCTCAGTCAAGGACATGTTTTAAAAAAAGCCTAGGCAGATTTCCATTAAAAAAATAAATATCCAGTGCCAGTCACCCATTATGGTAACTGGCACTGGATATTTTACAAACTTCTCTAGCAAGATACTCTAGTGTGTAAAGAGCAGATACTTGTGTGGTAATGTCCGCACCCTCAATTATTTCCGTTGTCATATAATAGGGAATATTCACATGTGATAGTTTGGCAAGGGGGCATTTAGACGTATTGGTTATGGAAATAATCGAGCTTTCACTCAGCGACATAATGGCATCTAACCCTAAATAGCCTGTCATGCTTCGAGTGTTCTCACCAAATGGTTGCGCATGTCCAACCTAATTGGACGTTTGTTTAAATAGGCATAAAGCCCTAATACCGCAGGCTTTCTATCTCCAATATTCTCAAATGTCCCGTCAGTCAGACATACGTTTAAGTGAATCCCTTCAAAACGTTGGCAAATAAACGAATCTGCCTCCGAACATGTAAGAAGTTTGATGAATCCTGACAGATTAAGAGCACTCCTTTCCAGAAGCCGGATGCAAACCATGATTATTCTCCCGTTGTCGACAAGATTCACTACTGCCACCTCTAATCAAACGCTTGTATAAAACACCCAAAAATCCACATATAATAGGCATTAATCCTCCATTTAGCCTGCAAATATTGTCATGTAATCAAACGTTTGTCCGGTTTCGTCTCAAACCTTCTCTCCACTAGTTTTCCTTGCTATCTCTATCTCAACCGAATGTCGTAATCTCTCACTCAACAAAAGAAGCCAGGACTTCTAGTACAACTCTCACCCTTTACTGCATTGTTGATTTTCATGCGAAATTATTATTCATTAATATGTTTTGCATTATAAAACGATTTTGGAAAATTGTGTTAAAATTTATCTATAGACGTTAAAGAGATTGTAGTTACGCGAACGTGGCACGGTTGGTACACGAAAGTGGAAAATACAAGGCAGTTAAATATAAATTTAGGGGAGATGGAAATGAGTAAAGGAAGAATATTAACCTGGGGTGGCTTACTCTTAGTGGTGGTCGGAATATATATTCAATCTTTTCTATCAACTCAATGGTTTGTAATCGGCACATTGATTGGATTATCTGGAATTATTTTAAACGCAATTAGCATGTACTTGCCTACATCGAATGGAGGTCAAGGAATAAAACTTAAATTTACAAATGTTTTAGGCTGGTTCATCATTTTATTCTGGATTATAAGTTGGGCCTTTTTTAGAGAAGAATTATCTTTTGTTACGACTGGGATAGGTGGACTTCTTTGCATCATTATTGGTTTCCCGTTAACCTATTATAAGGGTAAAAAGAATGGAAAAATAGTTGATAGGTAAATGGATCTCCCCCAGTGAGCGTTTTGGAGGTATCCATCAACATACGAGGATCCACTGGGGCTGGATCTCCACCTGCCATTTCGGAAAAGACAACGTTACCACCGATGCGCGTCACCGCAAAACTGTCCATGAGGGTGGAGCCGATTGATTCATAAACCACATCGACCCCTTTGCCGTTCGTTTCTTCCAGCACTTTCTGCTTCCAGTCATCGTTATACTGAAAAACCAAATCCGCTCCCGCCTTATTGGCAGCTTCCACCTTTTCCTTGGAAGACGTTAAGCCGATTACCTTTCCACCAAGAAGCTTGACCATTTGAACAAGAAGCTGCCCGACACCGCCGGCTGCAGCGTGTACTAAGACAACATCGTTATTTTTTACCGCATAGCTGTCCCTTGTAAGATAATGGGCAGTCAGCCCTTGAAGGAGTACGGATGCCGCCTCCGTAAAGGAAATGGATTCTGGCAGAGGGATCAATTTCTCATATGGAACAGCTATGAGCTCTGCATTGGTAAATGGAACATCCGCGAATGCTACACGGTCTCCTGGGCGTATACCTTGCACGTCTGCGCCTACCTTTTCTACCATGCCGGCCCCTTCATAGCCCAAAATATAGGGAGGCTCGCCGGCAAGATGATAATTTCCTTTCCTTCTATATATGTCGGCAAAGTTCAGTCCAATGGCTTTTATTCTGACAAGAATTTCATCCGGACCGATGACAGGATCCTGTACTTCGCGATATTCCAGGACTTCCGGACCTCCAAATGTATGGAAAACAAGTGCTTTCATCTCTATACCTCATCTCTAGGGTTAATGATTACATGCAATATTAATGGAGAACAGTTATTGCCATAAATATTCCATACTCATAACTGCAATTATACTCCACAATAAACCCTCACCCTATACGCTGACAACCTTCGAAAAAAATTCCCGAGCAGTGACAGGCACCTTTAAATTCCCCACTAGAACCGTCCCCCTGGTTCCGTCTCTAATTCGGCTGAGGCGAGTTTGCGGACTTCTCTGGCTAGGTATTCTAGGGTGTAGAGGGCGGGGACTTGGGTGGTGATGTCGGCGCCTTCGATTTTTTCTGTTGTCATGTAGTAGGGGATGTTGACGTGTGATAGTTTGGCTAGTGTGCATTTGGATGTATTGGTTATGGATATAATAGTGCTTTCGCTTAGATTAAAGTGACTGATGTATTGGATGATTTCCTGCGTTTCTCCGGAAACGGACAGGGCTACGATACAGAGCTTTTTGGCTAGTTTTTTATTAAAAAAGCTAACAGGTAGATTGGTAGGATCTTCAATGCGAAAGGCCATACTGAAAAGCGAAGAAAAATAGAGTGCGCCATACTCGGCCAGGATATGTGATGAACCGACTCCGATAAATAACACGAGTTCTTTTTGGGTTAATAGATGGGCGGCTTGCCGAATCTTTTCTTGGAACGACGCTCCCATGCTTCTTTCTACAAAATTAATAATCGCTGTTTCATCAATCGGCATGGTCTTTCTCTTTTTGCTGCTTTCAAAATACATCAGCAATTTTGCTTTAAAGTCGGAAAACCCATTGCAGTCCATCTTCCGGCAAAAGCGCATCACACTAGCTGTGCTAGAATGTGTTTCAGCTGCCAGGTCACGGATTCTCATATAAATCACTTTTTCAATGTTTGCAGATATATAGTTATAAATATCTAAATCTATCCCGGATAACTCTGGATTACGCTCTAAAAATAGCATCCTTTCCCCTCCTTACAGCATCTTTAGAAGTAGTATAGCATGCCTCTAGTAGTGTAACAACACGTAACAATTATGTTACATTTACCAATCTCCCCACAATTGTAACCGTTGTCACGAATTCTATTATCATCTTCTCCCTATTTATTATAATGATAGATAATCAACTATCGAAAGGAAGGTACCGGTATGAAACAGGGAATTAAAATTGCCACCATTGGCGGGGGATCCAGTTATACACCAGAGTTAATTGAAGGCTTCATTAAGCGGTTTGATGAGCTTCCTGTACGAGAAATCTGGTTAGTGGATATTGAAGAGGGGAAAGAAAAGCTCAATATTGTGGGAAACCTGGCCAAACGAATGGTGAAAAAAGCGAATTTACCCATTAAGATCCATTTAACGTTAAACCGGGAAGAAGCCCTTAAGGACGCTGACTTTGTGACCACTCAATTTAGAGTCGGACTATTGAAGGCTCGTGAAAAGGATGAAAGAATCCCGTTGAAATACAATACCATCGGTCAGGAAACGAACGGACCAGGTGGACTGTTCAAAGGACTGCGCACCATTCCAGTTATTCTTGAAATCTGCAAAGATATGGAACGACTATGCCCCGATGCGTGGTTAATCAACTTTACCAATCCAGCTGGCATGGTAACGGAAGCCGTCCTGCGCTATAGCAAGATTAAAAAGGTGGTCGGCTTATGTAACGGACCATACGGAATTCAACGCGGCATAGCAGAAGTATTAGACGCCGATATGAATGATATCTATGTGGAGTTTACTGGACTTAATCATATGGTTTTTGCAAAAACCATCTATCTTCACGGAAAAGACGTAACAGCCGATGTGCTGAAAAAAATGACGTCTCCGGGTGAGGACACGGTTTCTCTGAAAAACATTGAAGACTTAGGCTGGGAGCCTGAATTCCTTCGTACCTTAAACATGGTCCCGATTGGCTATTTACGTTATTACTATCAAACTTCCAAAATGCTAGCTGAACAATTACTAGCAGCAGAAAAAGAAGGAACACGGGCACAAGTGGTTCAAAAAGTAGAAAAAGAATTATTTGAACTTTACAAAAATGAGGACTTGGATATAAAACCAAAGCAATTAGAACAACGCGGTGGTGCTTTTTACAGTGAAGCTGCCTGTAATTTAATTAGTTCCATTTACAATGATAAACGCGATATTCAAACCGTGAACACAAAGAATAACGGTGCCATTTTGGATATAGATCCGAATTCAGCAGTGGAAGTAAACTGCGTGATCACCAAACACGGCCCGATTCCGATTGTAACCGGGGAACTTCCGATGGAGATTAAAGGCCTCGTCCAGCAGATTAAATCCTTTGAAGTGATGGCCGCAAAAGCGGCTGTGACAGGCGATTACAATACGGCACTGGTTGCGATGACGATCAATCCATTGGTGTCTAGTGATACCGAAGCCAAGCAGATGCTCGACGAATTATTGGAAGCCCATAAAGCGTATTTACCGCAATTTTTTCAACATGAGGAAGTGAATGTTTAATGAAACAAATTCATTATAGCGTTTCTAAGAATTATGAAGAAATGAGTACTGCCGCGGCAGAGCTTATCATTGAACAATTCAAGAAGGCTCCGGAGGGACTGTACTGCTTCGCCGCAGGGGATACGCCAACCCGCACACTCCAATTAGTGGTCGCTGCCCACTTACGCGGTGAAATTGATGTAACCAAAGCCTATTACATCCAGTTAGATGAATGGGTTGGCTTGGATTCCACTAATGAAGGCAGCTGCCTTTCCTTTTTAAATCGGGAGCTTTTCCAGCCGGCCGCTATACCGGAAGAGCGCATTCATACATTCAATGCGCTTTCTGATGACTTGGCACAGGAGTGCAGGAAAGCAAATCAATTCATCCAACGGCATGGCGGTATTTCTTTAAGCCTACTTGGGGTCGGTGTGAATGGCCATCTCGGCTTCAATGAACCGGGAGTTGATTTTGAAAAAGAAGCACATGTCATTGATTTGCAAGCCATTACCCAAGAGGTCGGGAAAAAGTATTTTAAAGAAGATACAAACAGGAGCCAAGGAATCACACTTGGGATTAAACAATTATTGGCTTCAGAATTGCTGATCATTGAAGCAAATGGAACACGCAAAAATGAGGCCATTGCTAAAGTGTTGAATGGAAAAGTAGATCCCTCTTGGCCCGTCACGGCCATTTGGAAGCATAGTAACGCCTACCTGCTATTGGATGAAGCGGCCGTTAACTAATTTCATTTTTTAAAAATAATAGAAATTTATAAATCATATAGGGGGTTAACGATGGACAAATTTATGAATTTTATCCAGGACAAATTAGTACCGCCATTAGTAAAGCTAGGAAATCAACGACATCTTATGGCCGTAAGGAACGGCTTAGCGATTACGATTCCCTTTATCATCATCGGGAGTTTGTTTCTCATTATTGGGAATTTACCTTTTGAATGGTGGGGGAAATTTATTGGAGATTTCGGCCCCAAGCTGAATGCTCCTGTTAATGTTACCTTCGGTGCGTTGTCACTGATCGCCTCTGCCGGGATTGGCTATAGTTTAGCCAAGGAGTATAAATTGGATCCAATCAGCGGTGGAATCATCGCTCTTATCGGGTTCCTGCTCACTCAAGTGAATGATAAGTATGAATTAATGATTGATAACTTTGGATCAACAGGTTTGTTTACCGCTATTATCGTTTCCCTCATTGCAATTGAAATTTTAAAACTATTTGTAAAGAAAAACCTTGTGATCAAGTTACCAGATGGTGTGCCGCCGGCGATTGCCAATTCGTTTGCAGCCTTACTTCCAGGCGGGGCCGTTTTATTAGTGGTTTGGTTAATCAGGGTGGTACTCGGGTTTGATATTACGGCCTTTCTAGCTTTAGTCTTCAGCCCATTGGTATTTGCCTTGAATACGTTACCTGGTATGTTAATTTTAGTTCTCTTCATCTGTTTATTATGGACCGTCGGTGTCCATGGTGATGCTGTCCTTGGAAGTATCGCCGGACCGATATTCCTTCAATATTTAACAGCAAACACAGAAGCGTATATCAATCATCAACCCATCCCCTATATTACAGCAGAAGGTTTTAACACGATGTTTGTATGTATGGGTGGTACCGGGGTTACAATGGCATTAGTATTATTATGTCTCAGATCAAAAAGTAAAGTGTATAAATCCTTTGGAAAGCTGGCGTTTCCATCTTCCGTATTTGAAATAAGTGAGCCGGTTGTGTTTGGTTTTCCAATCGTATTCAACCCATTAATGTTTATCCCATTTATCGTGACGCCGCTCGTATTAACGACGATCACCTATTTCTTAATGTATTTTGATATTATCGGAAGACCCGTTGCCATGGTTCCGTGGACCATGCCCCCTATCATCGGCCCATTCTTATTAACTGGCGGAGACTGGAAAGCAGCCGTATGGTCCGTTTTGGCATTACTGATAGCAGTCGTCATCTACTATCCGTTCTTCAAAGCAGCCGAAAAACAACAACTGCAGCTCGAAAAAAAAGAAGAACTATCCGCAGGCAACCAAGAAATATCCATGTAAGAAAACCATGATCAAAGGGCGCCAGGGGGTCACATCATTCTGGTGGGGACAGCCCCCACCAGAACCGTCCCCCTGGTCCACTCTCTACCAGCTCCACTTCCAAATTCCGGGCGGTGACACATCAGATGAAGAATCACGAAAAAAAGCCCACTACTAAATAGTGAGTTTCTGTCTGCTTTGTTTCAAGGCCTTTCGTAATACACTATTTGCTTTGCTCTGTCCATTATCAATGAAAATAAGAGATGGAATAACATCATCCCCCTTGTATTCTTTTTTCTGTCCAATTTGTTTTGCCAAACCGAATTTCTTTAGAACAGAGAAGAACTTTGGTTCAAGAAGGGCTAATCCATGAACAGAGTGTTTTGTCTTTAAATACGAGAAGATTAAAACTAACATTCTATTTAGGTTATGTATGCTATGGTGTTCCGGGAAGATAGCCACCTTATCTATTTCAATGACATTTTTCCCCAATATTGATAGCTCCTGTTCATCAAAATAGTGAACCTTTGTTTTATCCTTATAGTCAAAGTAATTGACCTCCCAAGGTACCAATCTTGCCCCCTTCTGTGTTAAGTAGAAAATATTGATCTGCATCGGGTTTCAACTCTTCTTTTTCAAATCCCATCATCTTACATACATGATCCCATCTCTTTTTAAACTCCTCCTTTTGGAATCCCGTCATAACTTTTTCTCCAACTAAATTGATAAACTCATAGTAAGATGTTTGGGAATTACCCCATTCGGTTCCTGTTTCTTTTTCCTTCATTTGCTCGTTCACACTAAAGATCTCCTTTAAAATTAAGTAACGCAGTTATGCTAGAATAGAACCCGATATCCGGGGCACACGAAAGACTTCCCTTTTCAATATAAAAAGGGTAAATATAGTATAAAAAGACTATTATTATAGTACTATAAATATTTCGTATCTGGAATATATTCGATTCGAGGTAATTAGAACTACAAATGAGAAAACGTGGGATTACCGAATGCAGTATTTCGTAATCAGAAATTCACGGAGAACAAACAAATGCGATATAATCAAATGTAGTAAATAATTACCACATAAGGGGATGAATGCAATTTCTACTTTGCTTACGAAATTAGGATATGCAAAGGTCAGCCATTAACCTTCTTATCCAAGAGAGTTTGTGGAATCTGGCTGATCTGGATTTCAGCAGTCATACTGATCGGAACTATATTTGGGGGCAGCCAAAAGATTAACATGCCAATCTTTGATGTTGGGTATTTTCTCGGATTTGCCCTCATCTTACTGAACAAGCGGGTTTATAACAAACTTGCATTCGTTCTCAAAGTAAGTTTCAAAAAAATATGACCAATGTCTCCATTATTCTAATGTTTATTTTATTGGTCGGTTTCGGTGGTCCCTACTTTGCTACCCAAAATTATCGAATGATATGGCTGGGAGCCTTTTTAGCTGTTGGCCTTCACTTCTTTCCTTTTGCGGCTGTTCATGGAAAAATGATGCTGCCACTTGCTCTTTTAATCTCTGGAAACGCCATAATGGGGATGTTTTTCCAAACTATTCATTTTGCTTTGTTCGCTTATGTGGATGTAGGCATTAAAGTGTTATTCGGGATCATATTATTATCCTCCAAAAATCCGTTATCGCTGAACAATAGTGAATCCCGAACTCAATCGATTTAAAGATGATGCACTAATAATATATCAGGATGAGTTTTCAATACATCACAACCCAAACGTTATCGAAAAGCAGAGAGAATCCATACTATGGATTCTCTCTGCTTTTCTTAATTACTATACATTTTTGGTGCATTATCACCACGAGGGTCTTTTACGGTCCATTCGCCGTCCCTGTATTGAACATAATAAGAGAAACGTCTACTCTTTTTATCTATTCTAGGCGTATTTGCCCAAGTTAATTGATAATCTACATATCCCGTAACACTATAATACTTTTCTCCGTAAGCTGTTTCTTCGGCATTAGTATCCCTAAATGAAATGGACTTAACATATTTTTTACCATACTCGTCTTCAAGACTGTATGTAATTTGTTTTTTTACTTCTTCAATGGCAGATTTACTACTGCCTGATGAACTTAATGCACTCACTGAATTAGTTGAACTTGGACCGCCGACTAGTACTGATACCAAAATGGCTGTAATTGCAACAGTAACCAATATAGCAACAATCGGGTTTTTTCTGACCATTATCTTTAGTTTATTTATAGCATTCGATAAACCGCTACTACTGACTATTGGAGCACTATTAGTAGTATAGGATTCTACTTCTATACTATTTTTAGCTAAGGCTTTACCACAGTTAATACAAAAGTTAGCCTCGCTCACCAGTTTATGTCCACAATCAGAACAATAGTTTAATGTCACCTGAGAATAGCTCCTCTCTGATTTTCCCTTTTTATTTGTCATTTTGAGCAATTCTAAATTAATTCGCTGACTTAAGTACCATATTGGAACCATCATCCTTCAATATCGTTAAGTCATCACTGTTTCTAGTTAATCTCCAAATCTCATCGCTTTCGAACTTAATTTCAAGTTCACCAGTTTCAAAGTTATAATCGGTCACTTGAAAAGGGACATCTTTTGAAGTGCCTTGTGATGTAATTTTTATCGTACCATTGAAATCATCGATAAAGCTTATATCGTATACCTGATTCATATCTGAGTAGTTCCATACGCCTTCAATCGTACCTGAATCAGCATCACTTTCTGGTTCAGCAGCTTCTGAAAGAGTTTCATTGTTTTCTGTTTCATTTATATTTTCATTGTCTTGGATAGAAACATCTTCAAAGGTACTTTGTGCATTTTCCTCCTTAGCAAGCTCATCCTCATATCCGTTTTCCTTTATAAATTCCTGCGCTTGATTATATGCCTTATAATTTTCCAAAGCTTCCTTTTCCTTGGCACTCAACTTTGGCTTATGATGATTTACTATTAGGATGGAAGAGGATATACCTATTAATACCACCAGCACAAGACTGAATAAAAGGAGCTTTTTCCTTTTAAAAGTGTTCCCTTGTTTGAAAGGTTTTTGTGAGTTCTCCTTCTTAATCAAACTTGATTGAACTGTATTGTGTTTCTCTAGAGTCATTCTAACCGGGTCTGTAACTGCTTTCTTAATTCCTTCTTTTTTATTTGGAGGTGCATGATGCTGACCACCATTTGTATCCTCTATGCCGTCATTTTTTTGGTCTTCATCAATAACTGGCTTCTTAAATCCACAATGAGCACAAAATTTGGCCCCATTAACCCATTGGTTTCCGCATGACGGACAATATTTCATATTCCATAACCACCCCTATTAAAAATCAATCAACTAGCAGAACTATGTAATTAGTCAGAAAGTATGACACATAAGTAATATTTTACTATATTAAGAGAATTTGTCATCTAAAAATCTTTGCAAGAACCATGGGGACGGTTCTACTGGGGTCTCCCCACTGGAACCGTCCCCGTGGTTCCAATTTTCGAGGATTTACGATTAATAGTTGGTTGCGGGCAACCTAATCAAACAATTGATTAACAGGCTTCCACTCCTTGCCCCCGGAGGATTTCTATTTCTATTATCCTATAATAGCTTGTCAACTAGACAAACGTTTAAGTAAAGTCAGTAGAATCGCTGAAAAATGAATGTTCCTTGCATCGGTCCCGCAAAAACTTTGATAAATTCTGTCGAGTAATTGCAGGCCACCCCCATCATTCTTCATACTGACACCACTCTTCACCAAATTCCGGCACTACCCCCTACTGTATCACTCAATCAAAACCAGCTAATAGTTTGTCAACATTTTTCAGTAAAAAGTTAAAAATACACGTGTTATACTAAAAATAAGCATGCCAAATAACCTTCCCTCACTACTATACTGGAAGGTTTTGTTTTATTTAGTTATATATAGGATTTAATCCATATCATGGAAATTTGTTTTGCTTTTTAGTAAGGCATAAATCCAATGTAATAACTTATTAACACAGGCAATGACAGCTACTCTATAAGGTTTTCCTTCGTCTCGCTTTTTGTCATAAAAAGCTCTTAACCTTTTGTTACGTGGGATGATTTCTTCTGTTGTTTTCTTCCTACGAGAATCACGTATCCCACTTTGAACTGCCAGATATAAAGCATGTCTGAGCCTGATAGAACCTCGTTTAGTGATACGGTTTTTCGAGGCGGTAAATTTACCTGAGGAATAAACACTTGGATCGACTCCTGCGAATGCTATCAGCTTTTTTGCGTGATTAAACCGATCTATCTCTCCAATTTCGGAAATAATCGTGGCGGCGATTTTTTCTCCGATCCCAGGGATAGACTGGATAATCTTATATTCTTCAAATTCTTTAGCTAGGGCATCTATTTCTGCTTGTAACTTCGATAGATGCTCTTGGTATTGAAGAATTATATTTGCCAGTATTTCGATATTGATAATATGACTCTGATATAAGTTTTTTTGAAACGGGTTACGAAGGGCCGCATTTCTTAATGCTTGGGCCTTTTCTTTTGCCCATTTTTTCGAGCGACTATGGCACAGTGAGGTAATCTTAGCTGCTATTTCACACTCGCTTGCACTTAACACCGCTTCAGAAGTTGGAAAAGCTAGAAGAGTAAGCAATGAAACCTTTGAAAATAAACTCCCGAATACACCTTTAAACTCAGGAAAAACCTGATCCAAAATAGCGTGAAATTGTAACTTTGTTTGAGCTGCTACTTCAGCTAAAGACTCTTGTTGCCTTGTAAGATTTCGAAGGTTTAAAAGTTGTATTCCACGCTTTTTGTGGGGCTCTAATTCCTCTTTATAATACAATTCACATAAATGGTAAGCATCAATCGCATCCGTTTTTACCTTTCTAAGACTTGAACTTTTAGCTCTATGAGAAATAAGTGGGTTCACAATAATATAGACATAGTTCTGTTCCTCCAAAAAATGAACAACAGGAGTATGATAATGACCTGTCAATTCCAACACAACCGAAGGTTGATGACCACCTGTTATTTTTTCAAGTTCTTTAAGGAATCTCAATAACTTCCCCAGGCCATCAAGATTATGTTTAAAACTAAATCCCTTACGATACGGTTTCCCCTTATCTAAAAAGCCCTGAACTTGGCTTTCCCCATTTGCTACATCCAGACCTACGACTGGATTCATGACTTAATCTCCCCCTCCAAAATATAGTATTAGTCGGTAACCCCTAAAGCTCCTTGTAATGTCATAGGTTCGCTTGTTAAACGGGATCTGCGTCCCAACCAGCCCGAAACATGTTCATACAAGTAGGGGGTGAACAGTTTTGATTTCGGGATCAAGTCCCACGTTTGAGCCGTTCTACCCCGACTACCGCTATAATAAGACTAATAAGAAAAAGGTCAACCAGAAAAATCTGGCTAACCTTATATTACGAACGTTTGGATAGATAGCAGAAAGCCCTATATCATAACGTTTTTCGGTAAAGTCCTAAAAAGTTTGTCATTTACTGAAAAAAGGCATTACATGATTCTCTAAGACTAGGGAAATTTCGGGCAATTTTCATTAATCAAAACCAGCTAATAGTTTGTCAACATTTTTCAGTAAAAAGTTAAAAATACACGTGTTATACTAAAAATAAGCATGCCAAATAACCTTCCCTCACTACTATACTGGAAGGTTTTGTTTTATTTAGTTATATATAGGATTTAATCCATATCATGGAAATTTGTTTTGCTTTTTAGTAAGGCATAAATCCAATGTAATAACTTATTAACACAGGCAATGACAGCTACTCTATAAGGTTTTCCTTCGTCTCGCTTTTTGTCATAAAAAGCTCTTAACCTTTTGTTACGTGGGATGATTTCTTCTGTTGTTTTCTTCCTACGAGAATCACGTATCCCACTTTGAACTGCCAGATATAAAGCATGTCTGAGCCTGATAGAACCTCGTTTAGTGATACGGTTTTTCGAGGCGGTAAATTTACCTGAGGAATAAACACTTGGATCGACTCCTGCGAATGCTATCAGCTTTTTTGCGTGATTAAACCGATCTATCTCTCCAATTTCGGAAATAATCGTGGCGGCGATTTTTTCTCCGATCCCAGGGATAGACTGGATAATCTTATATTCTTCAAATTCTTTAGCTAGGGCATCTATTTCTGCTTGTAACTTCGATAGATGCTCTTGGTATTGAAGAATTATATTTGCCAGTATTTCGATATTGATAATATGACTCTGATATAAGTTTTTTTGAAACGGGTTACGAAGGGCCGCATTTCTTAATGCTTGGGCCTTTTCTTTTGCCCATTTTTTCGAGCGACTATGGCACAGTGAGGTAATCTTAGCTGCTATTTCACACTCGCTTGCACTTAACACCGCTTCAGAAGTTGGAAAAGCTAGAAGAGTAAGCAATGAAACCTTTGAAAATAAACTCCCGAATACACCTTTAAACTCAGGAAAAACCTGATCCAAAATAGCGTGAAATTGTAACTTTGTTTGAGCTGCTACTTCAGCTAAAGACTCTTGTTGCCTTGTAAGATTTCGAAGGTTTAAAAGTTGTATTCCACGCTTTTTGTGGGGCTCTAATTCCTCTTTATAATACAATTCACATAAATGGTAAGCATCAATCGCATCCGTTTTTACCTTTCTAAGACTTGAACTTTTAGCTCTATGAGAAATAAGTGGGTTCACAATAATATAGACATAGTTCTGTTCCTCCAAAAAATGAACAACAGGAGTATGATAATGACCTGTCGATTCCAACACAACCGAAGGTTGATGACCACCTGTTATTTTTTCAAGTTCTTTAAGGAATCTCAATAACTTCCCCAGGCCATCAAGATTATGTTTAAAACTAAATCCCTTACGATACGGTTTCCCCTTATCTAAAAAGCCCTGAACTTGGCTTTCCCCATTTGCTACATCCAGACCTACGACTGGATTCATGACTTAATCTCCCCCTCCAAAATATAGTATTAGTCGGTAACCCCTAAAGCTCCTTGTAATGTCATAGGTTCGCTTGTTAAACGGGATCTGCGTCCCAACCAGCCCGAAACATGTTCATACAAGTAGGGGGTGAACAGTTTTGATTTCGGGATCAAGTCCCACGTTTGAGCCGTTCTACCCCGACTAACGCTATAATAAGACTAATAAGAAAAAGGTCAACCAGAAAAATCTGGCTAACCTTATATTACGAACGTTTGAATAAAAACAGCAAAAATCTTGGTTTAGCGCTGTTTTTCAGGCAACAGTGGTAAAATCTTTGTCTTTCAACTAATCGTTTGTTTCACTTGATCCCAAACAGTACCTACAACTAGATCTACCGCTAAATTAGCAGCAGATATCTGTCGAAATTCTGTATCTAAGAAACATAGAACCTAATTCAATTGCTGCTTTTTCCTTCGTCGCGTGCACCAAACACAATCACCTATCAGCAGCCCTATAGCGTAAGATCCCCCCAATCCAGAACCGTCTTTCCCCTCCTTTCAGTTCCCCACTAGAAGCAGGAAATTTGACTATGGATGTCGAATTACTTGTACAAAAACTTTAAAACTTCCTGCTTACTCAGGCAATCAAAAATTTTGCGATAATTCCTTAGAAGTAATTCCTTTAGATTAAAATTCCGTTTACTTATAAAGTGCTTCGAAACTTGAGCAAAACTTCCGATTGCCTAAATTAGAACCGTCCCCTTGGTCCTCCTCTTCTTTCACAAATTTGTCGAATTTTGCTATATTTTGCCCACTGCGGCAGGTAGTCAATTAGTCCTATTTATTATTTAATGATGGTGGGTGGTGTGAACCCATAATATACGATTCACTTTTAAGGAGAGGATGACCACTTGCAGATTCGAAAGCGCTATATGATTGAGAAGAAGATGATTTTGATGATGGGAGAATATAACTCATTCGGGAAGCTTTGTACCCGGGTCGTGGCAGATGCCGCCACGTTTCTGGTAGACAAGACACCGCTACAGGTATTGGATGAAACGCTGACCTTCATTGGCTTTGATTTACGTGGCGCCAGGGCGGGGGCCATTTCGGTTATCCACAAGAAGTTCAAATGTCCCATTATCGTGAATCCCTATCTAGGCATATGCCTGTTTCCAACCAAGTCACCTAAACAGGCTGATTGCATTTGGTTTAACCCTGAACATATTGTGAAAACCCAAGCCCATGGCAACTCCACGATTGTAGAGTTAAGCAATGGCTTTTCGATTTCGATTGATGATAAATTATCCTTCTTTAATGACAAAATTCAAAAAGCACAGCAGCTCATGAGACTATCCTTTGAAAGAGGCAGCCATCCTAGTACAGCCTTTTTCCAGCTCGAACCGAAGGAACGGATTCAACTAACCAAAGAGAAATCCGGTAAATACAATTTTGATGCTTTGAAAAAAGATCATGACTAATCCCCTTCATGCGTTTACACGACAATTTCAGGAAAGAGGAATAGCTATTGGAAAATAAACATCAAATCCCCATCGGAGTTATCGTAAGAAGATCAAGACAGTTAAGGAATTGGTCCCAAAGAAAGCTGGCAGACGAATCAAACCTATCCCTCAACTGCATTGGGACACTGGAACGAAACGAGAAAAAGCCTACCTGTGAGACTGTTAAGGCACTGGCCGCTGCACTTGGAATAACGGTTTCGGAATTGTTTGGAGAAACAATAGATTAACAGGGAAATCGCCAATTCCCTTTCAATCATGAATAAAGCCCCTTAAACCATTATCCTGCACTACTATTTCTTTATTTTATTTTTACCTAAGGGGCTTACCCTTCAATAAGTTTGTATCATATCACCTAAAAGATTCCATCAAGATCATTACTACATAAACCTCTATTATGAAAAAAATGGCTTACTACTAACATGGATGAAAGAAGGCGGGCTTGTCCTCGATTGGACCAAGCCCTCTATTAAAAATGATTCTATTTTGGAGGAAAAAAGCATGAGTAAACTATTAATCAACGAAGCTCCTATCATGATCATCCCTTCCCTTGCCGTAAAAATCGGCCTGAACGAAACGATTGTGCTACAGCAAATTCATTACTGGCTTCAATCTAGTTCCCACGTGATTGAAGGACGAAAGTGGATTTACAATACTTATCAGGATTGGCAGGAGCAGATGCCGTTCTGGTCAAAGGACACCATTTGCCGCGCGATTCGTTCCCTTGAAAAACAAGGACTGCTACTAACAGGAAATTGGAATAAGAAGAAAAGTGACAATACAAAATGGTATTCCGTTAATTATCAAAATCTCGATGCCCTAGAAGCATTTGATTCTGAAGAACATGACCAACCATCACAGCATGTGGAGTCACATGGCAATTTGCCGTCATCCACTCAGCAAATTGCCATGTCCGACCTTGCAGATTGCCAGCTTGAGGACAGCAATTTGCCCCAACCATTACCAGAGATTACAACAGAGACTTCAACAGAGACTAACCCTATTGTCGACATCGTCGACTACCTGAACAGTAAAACCAACGCCCACTACAAACCTTCAACAAAGAAAACGAAAAAGCTGATACAAGCCAGATTAAAAGAAGGCTTTACCGTAGAAGACTTCAAGAAAGTCATCGACCTAAAGACAAAAGCATGGCTTCAAGACCCAAATATGAACCAGTTCCTAAGACCGGAGACCTTGTTCGGAACTAAGTTTGAATCGTATCACAATCAAAAAACCACAGGCGATTCATCTCGACGATTCCCTGTCTCCATCACAACCTACAACGAGGAGGATTTCGACCTCCATGTTTAAGCGTGAGACGTTCGAGTTATTAAAGAATATCAGCACGTTTTATGACCAATTTAGTGTCAGTCAGGAAAAAGTGAACCTATGGCATGAAGTACTGAAAGCCTATGCACCTGACGTAGTCCAAGGAAACCTATTATCGTTCGTCAAAGAATCACCATACCCGCCGAAAATTGCCGACCTGCTGCCAAAACCGTCCGGGGCCATGTCCGTCCCAAGTGCGGGAGAAACCAGATTCATCATCACCGCTCGACATAAACCTGCTTGTGAAGCCGTGATCCAAAAGGAACTGGCCAACATGAGGGCCATCCCAGGGATTAGGAGGTAGCTCAAATGACAAAGAAAGATAAAGCCGGAGGTGGCGCATTTGACTGAATTTGAACCCTATAACCAGGAAGCTGAGGAAGCCTTTATCGGGTCGTTCTTCTTGGACGGCGGATTGGTGAGAGAGTCTACGATTAAGCCAGAACAACTGTATTCACCCAAACTAAGGCTGATGTACACAGCGATTCGCAGCCTAGATGAAAAAGGCAAGCCGATTGACGTCATTTCCTTTATCGATGAGCTAGGCACCGACCGCCGCAATGGCTCGGCGGCCTCACCTACCTGAGTCAGCTATCCGGAAGCGTGCCATCCACTGCCAACTTTCACTTCTACGATCAAACCATCAAGGAATATGCGCAAAAACGGAAAACCATTCAAATTGCCGGCAAGCTGATCAAACAGGCAAAAGGAACAGACATCAAAAAAACGATCCACAACGGCATCCAGGAACTGATGGCGATTGAGGACCATCTGACCGACGAGGATACCGGCAGCATTACCCAGACACTGGTCGATTTGTTCCTTGACTGTGAAAAAGATCTGGGAGACATCGTCGGCATTCCTTCCGGTTTTCCCAACCTGGGCAAGACAGCCTTCGCCCTGAACCTAGCCCTGCAGGCAGCCAGGCAGGATATCAGCCTAATCTTTTCATTGGAGATGTCAAAAAAGCAGCTACTAAAGCGGATGGCTGGATTCACCGGCCTTATTGACAGCCGGAAACTGAAGAACCCGAAAAACGAATTTTATGACAAGGATTGGCAGCAGTTTACCGATACAATTGGGAGGCTATCGAAACTGAACCTGCATATCTTTGACAAAGCCGGGATGGATATCCCTTATATTTGGTCAAAGGTGCGCAAGGCCCGACGGGAATATGTCCAACAACGAAGACTGCTCGTCGTCATTGATTACCTCCAACTGATTGAAGGCGATCGAAGCTTCAAGCAAAACCGCCAGGCTGAAATCAATGAAATCTCAAGGTCTCTTAAAACCATGGCCAGAGAACTGAACGTAACGGTCATCGCCCTGTCCCAGCTAAGCCGTGGCGTCGAAAGCCGCCATGACAAGCATCCAATTCTCTCAGACTTAAGGGAAAGCGGACAAATCGAACAGGATGCCGACCTCATCGCTTTCCTGTATCGCGATGATTACTACACCAAAGATTCACACCATAAGAACAAAATCGAAGTCATCCTCGCCAAGCACAGAAATGGGCCGACCGGTACGATTGAGCTTGGGTTCCACAGGGAGTATGGGTTGTTTTCACATTTGGAAACATAGGGGTCAAGGAAGGTATTTTTTTAAAAGGATCTCAGGGTGGTGGCGGAACGATTATCGTCTGGTACGCTGATGACAGCATACGTTCAGGTTTTTCAGCGAAAAAATCAAGATAACGGAGCCAACAACGATTGAAAACTAAAATAGGGGATTCCATGTTACGCATCCCTTCGGGATTTCCCTCCATCATAAAATAAATTTCCCGATAATCCTGAAATGCTGTCTGTAGCCTGTAGAGCGTATTCTCAACTAATTATCTAATGGTATTAAAAAGGAGAATTTCCTTGACCATTTACATAGGTGAGGCACTAAAAAAGCAGCGCAAAGCTAAAAGTTAACACAGGAAGATCTCGGGTTTGAAGCCGGTTTGGATCGATCCTATATCGGGGAACTAGAACGAAATCTAAAAGCACCTTCTTTTGGGACTATTGTGAAACTGGCAGTAGCCCTGGAAATGGAGCCGCATGAATTTGTGAAGGTGATTTGTGAATCAATGGAGGATTATAAAGTATCCAAGGATGATGAAGACGAATCAACTACATAAGACAGGAGAGGGCTTACTGCTTCTTATCATCAAGCCCTCTCTATGGACGTACAACAGCTGTTTATTCGATGCTTTGCGACAAATTGTTGCGCGCAGGCAACCTAACCAAACGATTAGTTAACTGCCCTTAAAGCCTTGCCATAATCAGCTTTATATTTCCCACATTACACAAATCCTTGTCGACCAGACAAACGTTTAAGTGAGATCATTGGAAATCTTGGAAAATAAACGTTTTATATTTATTTAACTCAAGAAATTTGGTGAATCTTGCCTGATGATGTGAACTCATTTCTGGCAATCCCCATTCGAACACAATTCTTCGTCAATTTCCGGCACCATCCTACTACTGCTTTATCAATCAAACGTTTGGATAAAAGCAGTATGAATCTTGGATTAGCCGCATTCTACAGCCTATCGAGGCAAAAATATTGTCATTAAACTAAACGTTTGTTTAATATGTGCCTGAACTATACCTTCAACTAGATTTAGTTCATATAATGCACTCCAAACTCGCTCCTTCGATTCCTTCACCGAAGCACCAGGAAAGCCCACATTAAAAACGATTCCTTTTCCGTTCGTGCATTTGCTTCAACCTTTAACCTGTAACCCTCCATGCCATTCAAACAAACCATCATCACAGAGGACGCCAAACCCCTAACCTTCTTCTAAACCCTAAATCTATTGAAAATCACATATATTTTTCCCCACAAAACCCAGACCACAAAGAATTAAGCAAAGCCATTAAAAAGCAATCAGGAGACTGGAAAATCCCAGTATGATGTCTGTTACCCATTGTTTTTAACTGATGAAACAATGATTTCTCGGTTACATTACTTACTGAAAAAGAGTCTTTGAAACACTTATTCAAAGACTCTTTTTCCACCAATTTATTGTTTATGCAACTATCATTCCCTCGTTAGGTCTGTCAGAATCGGAACGATTATCTTTTTCAGCTGCATATGTAGATTCTCTCGAAGAAGTAGAATTACCTGAGGCATAGATTCTGTACACATCTTTACTATATGGTTCCCAATTCCACTCTTTTGAGGTTGCAACTTCATCTTGAGTTGGTAACTCTAAAAATCTGGATGCAAAAACTTTCATTTAATCACCTCCTTTAAAGGGAATTACTAATAAGCCATTTACCTATTGATTCTGAAATTTGAAGGCCTGTGAGATCTTCAATCCATAGCCATTGCCCCATTGAGTTGACCTCCAAGAAATACCAATCCCCATTTTCGGAAACTATAAAGTCTAAAGCCCCATATTCAAGATTCATTTCTTGCATAAATTGATGTACCATTTCCTTTATATAACTTGGGGCCTCAATTGCAAAATGTGGGGTATTTGCAATATCATACCTTCTCCAATCAACATTTGAAACTTTTGATTTTTGAGAATCTATTTTACAAACAAAATGCTTATCCCCAACTACTGTATACCTTACTTCATAATTTTTTTGTATATATTGTTGTAAAACTATTGGATTTTCTGATATTTCCTCAAATTCTAGTAAATCCTTATAAGATATTTTGTTTACGTATATTCCTTTAAAGGAATTTTCATCTGTTTGATAAAAATCTTGTGACATTAATTTTAAAACAACAGGGTTATTTATTTCAAAAAACTGCATAAGTTTTTCCTTTTCATTTGAAACTATCATCTTTGGAATATTGAACCCAATCTTTTGTGCTACCCGTGTTTGAAGATATTTATTTTCTGCCTTATGACTTTTTCTTATTGGATTTAACCACGGAACATTTACAAGGTATAAATAGAAACCAAGTAATGTTTTATTCCACTCATTTTTCCATATTTTAAAATCTGAAGAGTTATCAACTTGCTCTTCTAGAGTCATTTCCACAAATGATCGCCTATGCCATACACAAGAAACTTCATCAGAAGAAATAGCCTTTTCTTCTGTTTTGATACACCATTTTTCCCCATCGAAACTAGCAAATGTACTTTTTAATGAATTAACATCTAAGTTTAATCGAAAAAACTCTGCATTATTTACAATTAAGTAATTTATAACAGCATCAGCATGTTTATCATATTGGTCCGTTAATATAAGTATCAAAGTCTCACCTACTATTAAATTAATTATGAAAATTATGTAATTACGAGTATAATATACCATAATAGTTAGATATTTTGTACTAACCTAAGGAAAGTTCCTTTATAAACGACTTATTTGGGAGTGATAAATTTTATTGATAAAGTTATTGGCACTACCCAGTAAGGTTCTAGTGAATAAAGGCTACACATGTTATTCCTTCGCAACGAACCAGAGGGTGACAGCGTATAATGGCTAATAAGTCAAACATAATTTTTTATAAAAAAAGACCGACCTAAACTAGAACTCCCAATATCCATTTTTTTGAAGAGTCGACTATCACAGAATTATAATAGGGCCCCTCTAGAACGTGAAGGGATCTTGAATTTTCATCCTACAGAGGATACCGCCTAGTAAATCTAAACTTAGATTTCACGTATTATTCGTACTTGTAGGACAAGATCCATAACGCTGTCACTCGAGGTCTGGAGCCTCAGGCACGAAGTTCAATGTGATCTAACGTCCTAGAGGAGCCCCATTTGTAAAGGAATAATATTTCTAAGAGATTGTTCTTTCCACTTTGTTTTTAAAGCTTAATTAACAGTTAAAAAGGGTTTAGGTTATGCACAATTGTAAAGAAAAACTTAGGAACATAGCTGATTAAATGACAATATAATTTATGCAGAGCTATCCACATGTTAAAAATCTTGTTTCTGGTTTACGCTGATTTATTAACAGCTGATACGACAAACTTTTCATAAAAGCATCTTACATTTGGGCTATGAATCTTTTTTGTTATTTCATCAATTAAGACATAGTTTGGTTGATTTGTTTGATAGAGCGATTGATGCTTAATCATTGAAAAGGCTAAACGGATCATTCGGTTTCCTAAAGCAATATATGCTTGCCCCGGGTGCTTTCCACGCTCTTTAAAGGCCAAATATTTCTGTTTCATCTCAGGGTTATTAACAGCTAGGGATCTTCCAACTTGATAAGTAACGTTCCTGAAAGTTCTTCTTCCCTGTTTAGAAACGCCATAGTATGAAGGTCTTTTACCCCCTGACTGCTTCACAATTGGATTTGTCCCCGCCATTTTAATTAATTGCCCTGCATGGTCGAAATCAGATATATCGCCCATTTCCGCGTATAATTCAGCCCCCGTTACAACTCCTATTCCTGGAACGCTAAGAATGACTGCTCCTTCAGTTTGAACAAATATATCTTCGATTTTCCTCTCTAGCAATTGAATCTGCTTATCTAAAAGCTCTAATTGGTCAAGTTTTTGAATCAAAAGAAATTGTTCCATTTCCAAAAGCTCTTTAGGTTGCGAGATTGAATTCTGTGCAAATTCAAGCAGTATTTGAATCGATTTATCCCTGAGCTTCAGGTTTTCCCGTATGGAAAGTTCACGTAATCCCTTCTCTCCAAGGGTAAGGATATCACTTGGATGAAGGCAATGGCGCATAAAATATCGTGGTGCTTTTCCAAATAACTTCGAGAAAGGTTCGACATGTTCGCGCTTCCCATTTATCCACATACTTTTCCCCTGGAACTCCCGAAAAATATGGTCAATATATACCCGAATCAGGTTTTCGGTCGATGTCCTTTCCCCCACAAGCGCCCGACGGGCACGCGTTAATTTCTGCAAGTTGTGTACGGATCCTGTGGACAACTCACTGGATGTCCCTCGGCCATTAATAATAGATTGTACAATTGCCATCAGATCTAGATTATCCGTTTTGGACCAATTCAAAAGAGCTTGCCTTTCCTGTGCAGTAGTAGCTGCATTCAAGATGCGAACATGATAGCCTTCAGAATGACAACGTCGAACTAAATCCTCATAATAATGCCCTGTGGTTTCAACCCCCACCACAACCTCCTTCATCCCAAGCCGATTCTTTTCTGTTTGAATATGTTCTTTAACCTTTTCAAGTCCCGTCAGGGAAGCATCAAACTCAAATGGTTTCACCAAAACGTCCCCATAAAACGTACATATCATTGCCTTGTGAGTAAACTTCGCTGCATCAATCGCTACTATCAACATACGATCTGTTCCTGTTTCCCGTACAAATTGTGCCCATCGACTTCCGTTTTTTCCTTGAATGTGGTTCAATAATGAATAAGCCATCATTTTCATCTCCTTGGTAGGGTGAGTAATTGGAAGTTCTGTGATAGGTACTTCCATTTTACAATGAAAATGGTGGCCTTTCTTATTATTTGAACCTATTTACTATACTAGGCACTCTCCAGAAATATTCCATTTTCTGTTTGATAATATTATTCCTCCTCCACAAATCCGCAATAATGCTCAATGGTTTTCTGGGTTTGCAGGATAAAACTTTCTGGCAGGTCGTGACGGTTTAGAAACGGAAAAGGTGTCAAGTTGGCATACTTGTAAAATCTATAGCTGCTATATGGATAATCTTCCATGTGAGCTACCATTGGCTGTTTGGTACTGATTGGATTACGGTGAATGTACTTACTTACCTGAAGCAGATCCTGTGGGTAAGGAACAGGGGAGCTGTTAAATCGTTGCTGAAATACATGTCCGACATGCCGGTATCTTCCATTAAAATAGTCGGTATATCGTTTATTAAAGATTCCCATAATTTTAGAAATGGACACTTCCTCCGTTTTCAAAAGTAGGTGGTAGTGATTTGTCATGAAACAAAAAGCACAAATGGAAATGGGGGTTTCATTGTGAATCATGGTTAATAATCTGTAAGCTTCCATCATATCGGTACCATCGCAAAAGATGTTTTGCCGGTTGTTTCCCCTTGAGTAGATGTGATGATAAGCATACGGTAGCCACTCCCGTCTTTTTCTTCCCATGGCGTTCTCCTATTCAAACGCCTACCGGCTGTATCGGTTCGTTTTGGGATTGCAATTTCCATTCCACTGCTTCTTTTAGAGATCGCACAGATATTTCGCGTTCAAGTTGAAGGTCACTTATTGTGCGTGCCACACGGACAATTTTGACCTGTGTACGATTACTCCACTTATTTTCCCAGCAAACTTGATGTAAATAGTCCAATTGTTCACTCGTGAGAGGACTTTTACTCTGGATTAATTGAAACGGAACACGGTTGTTTAAGATCCTACCTCCATAACGCTCGTATTGGCTTTCCCGCGCCTTTGTTACCCTCTGTTTGATTGTATATGAGCTCTCTTCCGCTCCATGTTCATGTTTAAACGATACATTCCGTAATGTCAGACAAAAATCAAACCGATCCATAATTGGTCCTGAGATTCTCTGTTTGTAAGCCGCAATCTGTTTAGGCGTACATATACAGTAATGGTGTGAGGAGCCCTGATAACCGCATGGGCATGGGTTAGTTGCGGCAATTAAAACAAATTCTGCTGGATAGGTGACTGACTGCCTGGCCCGGTTGATCGTTATACGACCGCTTTCCATTGGCTGCCGCAACATATCGATCGTCTTCTTTGAGAACTCCCCCATCTCATCCAAAAATAAAATGCCATAATGAGCCAACGAAACTTCACCAGGTTTTGGATACGTTCCACCCCCAAGTAACGAAACGGAAGAAGCGGAATGGTGCGGATGTCTAATTGGCGGCTGTGTAACAGATGGGAGGTCCTCTCTACCTAATTGATAAATCCCATACAAATCTAATATTTCCTCAGGCGATAAGTCTGGAAATATGGTCGGAAACGCCTCTGCCAACATACTCTTGCCACAGCCCGGCGGTCCACTTAATAACACATGATGTCCACCTGCGGCAGCAATTTCCAATGCCCGTTTTGCTTGGGCATGACCAATAACCGCTTGAAAATCAATTTGCGGTTCTTCATGTATTTCAGAAGAAGGTACTTTCACAGTATTTGTATTTGGAAAAGTAAATAAATGCTCTGCCGTCGTTTGCCCACGCAAATGAGAAATGAGTCCGGATATCGAGGAAGCGGGAATTAATTCTATTCCTGGTGTTTGAGGAAATATGCGGGTATTAATGGGTGGAATAAAAACTTTCTTAAACCCAAGCTTTATAGCATTGGTAACCACTGGGATAATCCCTTCAAATGGTTCAATATCACATTCTAAAGATATAGCTCCAATGATACATATATCATCCAAGACCACACCATCCAGTTCACCAACTGCCTTTAATACAGCAATTACCATTGCGGCATCATAGCCCGGTCCAGTCTTTTTAAATTCTGGTGGAGATAAATTCACGGTAATCTTCTTCGTATGTATATCCGCATTCTGTTCATACAAAGCACTCCAGACTCGCTCCTTCGATTCCTTCACCGAAGCATCAGGCAAGCCCACAATGACAAACGACTCCTTATCCGTCCGCGCATTGGCTTCAACCTTCACCCTGTAACCGTCCATGCCATTCAAACCAACCGTCATTACAGAAGATGCCAAACTCCTAACCTCCTTCAATCTATCATTCTATTAAAAACACAACTATATTATACTCCAGATAACCCAGACCACAAAGAAATAGCCAAAGCCATTTACTATCGATCTAGGAACTGGAAAATCTCTGGATGGTGCCTGTCACCCATTGTTCTTGTTCTTCATGTATTTCGGGAGATGGTACTATCTCAGTATTTGTAATTGGAAAAGTAAATAAATGCTCTGCCGTCATTTGTCCACTCAAATGAGAAATGAGTCCGGATATCGAGGAAACTGGAATTAATTCTATTCCTGCTGTTTGAGGAAATATGTGGGTATTAATGGGAGGGATAAATATTTTCTTAAACCCGAGCTTTATCGCATTGGTCACAACCGGGATAAGCCCTTCAAATGCTTCAATATCACATTCTAAGGATATAGCTCCAATGATACATGTATCATCCAAAACCACACCATCCAGTTCGCCAACTGCCTTTAATACAGCAATTACCATCGCAGCATCATAGCCGGGACCTGTCTTTTTAAATTCCGGTGGAGATAAATTCACTGTAATCTTCTTCGTATGTATATCTGCATTCTGTTCATACAATGCACTCCAGACTCGCTCCTTCGATTCCTTCACCGAAGCATCAGGCAAACCGACAATGACAAACGACTCCTTATCCGTCCGCGCATTGGCTTCCACCTTCACCCTGTAACCGTCCATGCCATTCAAACCAACCGTCATTACAGAAGATGCCAAACTCCTAACCTCCTTCAATCTATCATTCTATTAAAAACACAACTATATTATACTCCAGATAACCCAGACCACAAAGAAATAACCAAAGCCATTTACTATCGATCTAGGAACTGGAAAATCTCTGGATGGTGCCTGTCACCCATTGTTTTATATCAAAATTTGCAGCAAAAGCTCATAATGAAGTTACATATCAAGATCTTATGGTTGCTGCAGGTCATTTAGCTCGAAAAGATGATTCAGATGGAAATAGAGAAAGCGTAGTAGATAGTGACTCTCCGATGAACTTCAGAAGTCAAATGGATGATTTGGAAAAGAAATTTATTCAGGTCATATTAGCAGACTTATATGAAAGCCCATTAAAATGGAGTGTAGAAAAGGCTGAAGACAGATTTCGATTCCCTGATATGACTATTAATATCGAGGATGAAGAGTATAACAGATGGTATTTAGAACTCAGGCCAAGCATTCCTGGTCGTCGTCATCCTTCAATCATACATGTATTTCATCTCTACGGTCGAATTGCAATGCAGGAGTTGTTAGAAACCGACAAATTAACTATTGTAGTTAATGATGAAAAGGATTTTAATATGATAATGAAGAGGCCTCCATTATCTCTTCGAGCCAATTTATATGTAATGCTTATTGATCTTGAGTGGGGAAAAATATTAAAAGAAGAAATGCTGTGCAAATATAGGAAGGATTGAATATGGAGGATTATGTTAAGACTTGCATGGTCCTCTTTGTGGTGAGAAAAGATAAAAAGTACGACAAATAAGCCCGCCGAGCCATTTGGCCCAGCGGGTAATTTACTAAATCACACTATTCCTTATAATTCTTCTCAAACCGCTAAGAATCACGGCACATTGCAATAAGATCTTGTTTTGCTGTCCAACCTAGTTCTTGCTTTGCTATTGTTGTATCGGCATGGTTCGAGGTACTAAAAGTCTTTATATCGTATACTGCTTCTCAAAGTACTTTTGATATTCCCCACTGATTATTTGCTCCCACCACTCTTTGTTATCAAGATACCATTGAATAGTCTGAGCAATTCCAGTTTCAAATGTATATGTTGGCTTCCAACCTAATTGTTCCAATTTGGTAGGATCAATCGCATAGCGTTTATCATGACCAAGACGATCTTTAACAAACTCAATTAAATCCTCTGATTTCCCTAACGTACTAATAATGGTTTTAACAACTTCTAAATTAGTACGTTCATTATGCCCACCAACATTATATACTTCTCCATCTACACCTTCATGTAATACTAAATCAATAGCAGCACAATGATCAATAACATGTAACCAATCCCGTATATTCTTTCCGTCGCCATATACAGGTACTTTCTGCTCATTTAATACTCGTGAAATTGTTAATGGAATTAACTTTTCAGGGAAATGATATGGCCCATAGTTATTTGAACAACGTGTGATATTTACTGGCAAACCATAAGTTTCGTGATATGAACGAACTAATAAATCGGACGATGCTTTACTGGCACTATATGGACTGTTGGGCTGTAATGGAGTATCTTCAGTAAAAAATGTTGTCGGATCAAAATCTAGTTCCCCATATACTTCATCAGTTGATACATGTACAAATTTTTTAATCCCTATTTGTTTTGCTGCATCTAATAATACTTGTGTTCCTAAAACATTTGTACGAACAAATACACCAGGGTCTGTTATTGAACGATCTACATGGCTCTCTGCTGCAAAATGTACAACACAATCGAATTTCTCTTTCTCAAAAAGAGTATCTATCTCTTGGCGATCTGCAATATCCGCCTTCACAAAATGGTAATTTTCCTTAGCTTCAAAATCTCGATGTTTAGTTAAATCTCCCGCATAGGTCAACAGGTCTAAATTATAAATATCATAATCAGGATACTTATTAACCAAGTACTGCACAAAGTTCCCTCCAATGAAACCTGCACCACCAGTCACAAGTACTTTCATCTTTGTCATTTATTTCACCTCTTGTGTTAATTCCTTTAAATATCTCTTAACAGCATCTTGCCAGTCTGGTAATGGGCTAAATCCGTTGTCAACTAGTTTCTGTTTTGACATACGGGAGTTTTTAGGACGTACTGCACGGGTTGGATATTCTTCTGTTTTAATTGAATTTACAATTACATCCTTATCAGCATGTCTAAATATTTCCTTAGCAAATTCGGCCCAGCTGCAGAAACCTTCATTAGAAGCATGATAAATTCCATATTTATCACTTTTAACCATATCAATTAATAAACGTGCCAAATCAAATGTATAGGTAGGAGATCCATATTGATCACCCACTACGTTTAATTCATTTTTCGTTTCAGACAATCTAAGCATCGTCTTAACAAAATTTTTCCCATTAATCCCAAAAACCCATGAAATACGAATAATAAAGAATGCATCTAATATAGACTGTACAATTTGCTCACCTTGACATTTTGTTTCTCCATAATACCCAATCGGATCTGGGGTCGAATACTCTAAAAATGGGATATCACCTTGTCCATCAAAAACATAGTCTGTACTAATATAGACAAATTTTGCATTTACTTCTTTAGCAGATGTTGCTAGATACTTTGTCCCATTGACATTCACATCATAACAGTTCTTTTTATCATCTTCAGCCTGATCAACTGCAGTATAGGCAGCACAATGAATAATCGCATCTGGTTTTAATTGATGAATATATTCCGAAACCCTATTTTCATCTGTAATATTTAAATCCCTAGAAGTTGTACCGATCATCTTTAGTCCACACTTTGTACCTTCCTTAACTACATCAAATCCAAGTTGCCCACCATATCCAGTTACTAATACTTTCATTTGTTTATTCACCACTCACGAAATTATTATCAGCGTTTTTTAATAGTGGGGCAGTCTCATCCTTTTCAGACAATACAGGTTTAACATCAATCGGCCATTTTATACCAATTTCTGGGTCGTTCCATAATATACTTCTTTCATTATCTGGAGAGTATACTTCATCTACTTTATACTGTACTTCTACATCATCCGTTAAAGTCATAAATGCATGAGCAAAGCCTTTTGGCACAAGCAATTGTTTTTTGTTTTCAGCACTTAATTCAATTCCAAACCATTCCCCGTAAGTAGGGCTTCCTTTACGAATATCCACTGCCACATCATAAATAACGCCCCTTGTACATCTTACAAGCTTCGCTTGTGCTTTTGGATTCATTTGATAATGCAATCCACGTAAAGTACCCTTCGTTGCTGAAAACGATTGATTGTCTTGAAGAAAATCTATGTCGATTCCATACTCAGCAAGAACTGATTTGCTATAGGTTTCCGTAAACCATCCACGGTGATCCCCAAATACTTTTGGTTCAATTACAACAACTTCTTTAAATTTCGTTTTAATAATATCCATGACTTTTTCACCTACTTATTTTTTTTCAATTAGTACTTGATTTGCGAGACGTAACAAATATTGACCATAACCATTTTTCTTCAATGGCTCTGCTAATTCTTTTAGTTGCGACCTTGTTATATATCCCTTCCGGTAAGCGATTTCTTCCAAGCAAGCAACTTTTAAACTTTGACGCTTCTCAATCGTTTCAATAAATGTTGAAGCTTCTAATAAAGACTCATGAGTTCCTGTATCTAACCAAGCAAAACCACGACCTAATAACTCAACATGAAGCTCGTCCAATTTTAAATATTCTTCATTCACAGCTGTAATTTCAAGTTCTCCACGCTTAGATGGCTCTATATTTTTAGCAATGTCAACGACACGATTATCATAAAAGTAAAGCCCTGTTACTGCATATGAAGACTTTGGGACATTTGGTTTTTCTTCAACTGAAATAGCTTTTCCAGCCTCATTAAACTCAACCACACCAAATCGTTCAGGATCCTTTACATTATAGCCAAAGACAGTTGCTCCCTGTGTCCTTGAAGCCACCTTTTCTAATAATCTCGTAAACCCATGGCCATAAAAAATATTGTCACCTAAGATTAGTGCAACATTGTCATCACCAATAAAGTCCTCTCCTATTATAAAAGCCTGTGCCAATCCATCCGGTGAAGGTTGAACAGCATAGCTTAAGTTTATCCCTAATTCTGAACCATCTCCTAGTAACTGTTCAAAGCGTGGAGTATCACTTGGTGTTGAAATTATTAGTATCTCTCTAATCCCTGCTAACATTAAAATGGATAATGGGTAATAAATCATTGGTTTATCATAAATGGGGATTAATTGTTTTGAAATGGATCTTGTAATTGGATAAAGCCTAGTACCGCTTCCTCCAGCTAAAATAATTCCTTTCATTTTAACACCTCTAAAAAGATTTATTTTTAAAACTAGTTAAACTCTGAGTAAATACTTCAAAATTATTGATAGCTAATTACAGTATTTATCATAGTATTAAATATACAAATTTATGGTAGTCTTAACCTTTTATTAAATATTTTATATTAATAACTGTTTCTTTAATTTCTCTTCTCTTAATTAGCAAATAAAATCCATAACCGACTAGATAGAGTGCTATACCTATCCATGAGGATATATACCAACCGGTTAAAATAAACAATATTATCATTGCCGATTCAAGAAAGATATCTTTATATACGGATACATTAAGTAACTTTGAAAGAAGAATTTCTGCCAATACACATCGGAAAGCCAAAAGCACAACAATCGTTGCAACAGCCAATGATAAATTTTCATAAACCACTGTAAAAAGAAGTGTAAGAATAATGCTTAAAATAACTGATGAAAGGTTTATAGTAAGCATTAGTTTCTCTTTTCTCAATGTTTTTAAATAAGTATTAATTAACAAAGCCATTTTACCCTCATAAACACACATTGGAAAAAGAAGTGCCATATACAATAGACTCTCTGCATATTGTGGTAACCAAGCTGTTAAAGCAATCTTCAAAGGATAGTAAGATACAAGTAACCCCAGCAGAGGTACCACTAAAAAACTTCTCATGACTTTATAAATCTTAGGAAGGTTTTCCTTATTCGTCCTTCTTAAGACTGGAAACATAATGATTCCGACTGAATTGATAAATACCATCATTAGATTAGACACACTCAATGTTAGTGATACCTTACCGAACGTGGAAACATCCCATGTACGCTCAATCCCAAACCGAACAATTCCTATAACCAGTATGCTCGCTATATTAGCAAACATTAGCTTTATTCCGACACTAATATTTTCGAATGTTTCTTTTATATCAAAATAAAGATTGCTGACTTTTTTGAATACAATTTCTCTACAACAATAAGTTGCATATATTAAAGATAAAAGTTTTCCTAATATATCAGCAAATATCAACAATTCAAATTGCCTTACGCCAACTAATAAAAATAAAATAATTAAACAGCAGTAAAGCACCTTTTCCATCATTGTTATTTGTGCAAACTCTTTAATTCTATTTGTACCTTGCAATATATAAATTAACATATATCTGACATTTACTAAAAACATACAGAATGCAGTCATGTTAAGGATAAATACACGATTATCATTTGCATTAAGTGCAGTCGAAAGTACAATAATAATAGCCCCTAACACGAGCTGAAGGACTACTAACATCCAAAACTGCGAAAAGAATAGTTTTTTATTTAATTCCTTATATTCTTTGCCACCATATCTGAGATACACCCCATCATTCCATCCAAAATGTAAAAATCCTACATAAGAAGAATAAAAAAGATATAGCTGCCAATATCCATATTCTTCTACTCCTATTAATTTTGGAACTAATAGTATGACTATTGTAGAAATCAACATTGATATTAGGTTTGAAGATAGAGTGTATGAAAAGTTTTTAATAAAAGTAATTGCCTTATTATTCAATAAGCATCCCTCAATCATAATACCTATATTTAATTGTTAGAATAGCAATATAATCCTAAATTGGTATTTAAATAAGTTCTTGTTTTCTCATCTTTGGAATATTCTACAAGTTATTACGAAAATCTCATATATAATTTAACAGCTTTTATTATTACAGGAATGCTCAGAGAATTATAATCTCCAATAACTATATCCTTTCTCTTCAATCTCATATCTATTAAAAATACTTTTTACATCAATAAAAACCTTGTCCTTATTATCAAAGTCACCGTACAATGAATCAATTTCATCCCAACTCATTTGCTTAAATACATCATGAGCAACCGCAAGCACAAGACAATCAGCATCTTTAACATCTTCCAAGTCTTTCAGATCAATTCCGTATTGGTGTTTAGCTTCACCGGCATCCGCTTCTGGATCAACCACAACTGGTTCAATACCATATTCTCTTAAGCTGTCAATAATATCTATAACTTTAGAGTTTCGTGTATCTGGTGTATTCTCTTTAAA
Organism: Neobacillus sp. B24; assembly: GCF_055381825.1. Lineage (NCBI taxonomy): Bacteria > Bacillati > Bacillota > Bacilli > Caryophanales > Bacillaceae > Neobacillus > Neobacillus sp. B24. Next base: position 5,130,215 of record NZ_AP035777.1, read on the forward strand.
AGTAATGCCTAGAATTACAATTTTTGATTGTGCTACTACCTTGTTGGCTAATATTAATTTTTTTATAATTGCATCAGCTACAAATTTGCCCATGTTATCATTGATTTTTCTACCTGATAAAATTATCTGGCTATGATATCCTAGCTTTTCAGCTTCATACACGAAGTAGTAAGGGTCTACACCTATACAGTGTCCTCCTACAAGTCCAGGATAGAACTTAAGTGCATTCCATTTTGTGTTCATGGCATCAATGACTTCTTTTGTGTCTATTCCCATTCGGTCAAACACCATTGCAAGCTCATTCATAAAAGCTATGTTAATGTCTCGTTGGCTATTTTCTACAACCTTAGCAGCTTCAGCTACTTTAATTGACCCTGCTCTATAAACCCCAACTTCAATTATTAATTCATATATTTTTGCTATTACTTCAAGACTCTCAGAATCCATGCCAGATACAATTTTAGTAATATTTTCTAGTTTATGGATCTTATCTCCAGGATTAATTCTTTCCGGTGAATACCCAATTTTGAAATCAATTCCACATTTAAGGCCAGACTCTTTTTCTAGAATTGGAACACATATATCTTCAGTGACACCAGGATAAACTGTTGATTCATACACCACAATGGATCCTTTAGTGAGATTCCTCCCTATTATCCTACTTGCTCCTTCAACCGGATAGAGGTCGGGTGTTTTATCTGAGTTAATGGGAGTAGGTACAGCTACGATGTGGAACTTTGCCTCTTTAAGTTTTGTTTCATCAGATGTAAATTCAACTGTAGTATTTTTAATTTCTTCATTACCAACTTCATTTGTAGGGTCAACCCCTGATTTGTATAACTCAACTTTTTGCTTATTTAGATCAAACCCTATTACATCAGCTTTTTTTGCAAAAGCAACAGCTATTGGCATTCCCACATAACCAAGCCCTATTACTGCAATTTTTTCTTGATAGTTTCGAATTTTTTCATATAAATTCACCTTTAAATTACCTCTCTTCTTTTCAATATGGCTAAAATAGATCTTCCTGTCGATTTAGGCTTAAGCGATTATGCACATATTTTTAATAGTGATTTATAAAAGGTATGCGAATACAACCAAATCACTAGAGCCCTTTTAGGCCGATAAACTAGCCCTTTTAGAAACAAAGAAAAGGAGTACGTGCAAACAAACCTTTCAAAAATACCGATTCCCTTTAAGTACTCAATTTTCTCTAGTCTTGTCATTTCATCAATATGATTTAATGTATAAGAAACCTGTATAATATAACTACTTATACTTTCTATCATCAGTTCAGGATCCCTATTTACCTTTAATTCGGTAATTAACTCATTTTCCTTTTTTGCATTTAATAAAAAAGGATTTAGTTTTTCAATAGAAAATTTACATACTGTACTATGATTGAATCTTTTAAAATGCGTGTAGTATTCATCAGGATTTATAACAAGTTTTTTTATATATTTAAATATTGATAAATTAAAATCAATATCTTCTCCACCTAATTTAAAGGCATTATCAAAGAATAAATTATTATCTAATATTATGTCTTTTCTAATAAGCGAATCCCAAACATAAACAAAGATATTATTCCTTTTTAATGTTAAATAGTCTTTTGATATTCCATTCTTGTCTAGTACCTGGAACGGAAGATCCCTAATTGGAATTTTTCGCTTTGACTTATTAGAGATTTCATAATACGAAACCCCATATTTAACTATATCCGCATCGTATTGCTTAGCAATTTTGAAATTATCTTCTAATAAATTTGCAGAAAAAATATCATCATTATCTGAAAATGCTATATACTCCCCTTTTGCTACTCTTAAACCTGCATTCCTTGCATCTGAAATCCCACCATTATCCTTATGAATAACGATTACCCTAGCATCCCTTTGGGCAAATTCGTCACAAATACTACCTGAATTATCCTTTGAGCCATCATTAATTAAAATCAATTCGAAATTTTTATAACTTTGATTAAGAATACTTTCTATTGCATCAGATAAGTATTCTTCTGAATTATATACTGGCATTATAATACTAATATCCATCATTGAGCCCCCTTTCCCTATTATTTTTCACATTTACAGTTTTATAAGCATCAATTACTTTTGCTGCTGTTTCTGTAATCGAAAATTTAGTTGTTGCAGTTGAATAAGCATTCTCAACAATCTGTTTACTTAGTTTTTTATTTTGTATAACATAAATAATTTTTCCCACTAAATCCATAAAGTCCCCTTGTTTATATAAAAAACCATTAACACCATCTTCAATAAGTTCCAACGTTCCACCGATGTTAGACCCAATCACAATTTGCTTATTAAACATAGCTTCAATGGTAACTCTTCCAAATGCTTCACTTTTTGAACATACCAAGGCGATGTCGCAACTTTTCCTAATATCTGTTACATCAGACTGATATCCGCAAAACTCAATAATATTACGAATAGAATGCACATCTATAAAATCTTCTATTTCCTCCATGTACTGGTTGTCGACAACTTGTCCTACTACTTTGAGATTTATATTATCCATTCCATGATTATATAAGTATTCAACAGCACGTACTGCCTCAAGCTGACCCTTTCCCGGATAAATTGCTCCTACAATGACAAGCGTTATCTTTTCAGGGAACGAGAAATTTCTTTCATTATTTAGGTGACTACTTGGGAATGTAAGGCCGTTATATATTACTTTTAATCTGGCTTCGTCAAATACTTTTGAGTAAACATTATAAGTTGCATTAGAAATACCAAACATTAAAGTTGAATTCCCAACAACATCATAAACCAATCTTTTATTATAAAACTTTAAATTAAGTTCTTCTGGAAACTCACGCAAATGCCATACATATGGTTTCCCATTTTTCTTCAACAATCTAGCACCAACACCATACACAATAGAATTGTAGTGTACAATATCAAAATTTTCATTTACTATATACTTATAAAACTTGTATTCTGCAAAATAATTGATCATCCGCTTATATAATTTCTTCCACTTTTTCTCCTGCCCAATCAAACCAGCCCAAGTTCCGGAATATATAACTTTATAACTAACACCATTTTGAATTAAAGCATTTTCCAATTCACCATGCCTTGGTATCACTACCGTAACACTTTGCCCCTGTCTTATTAATGCGACTGCTAAATCCAAAAGTGACCTGTTTGCACCAGATAAATCATTTAAATGTGCAACTAAACATATTTTCATTTTTAGTGATACCCCCCCTTTAAGTTTTTAAAAATTATGACCTTAATATCTATCAATTAGAAAGTAATAATTATTGGTAATTAACTCCATTTAGTAGGAGAGCGGTACTATTTAAATAGATCAAAAATGAGATTATTTTGAAAAACTGGCAACAATACACTTTCAAATGAAAATAAAATTAGAAAGAAAAACACCAAACATAAAATGAAAATCGAAACATAAATGAGTATTACTAATTTTCTTTTTGTTGTTACAAATTCAGTGTTAAAATATGTTATATTAGTTGCCATTACATAGAACATTAATAATAAATTTCGTGCCAATCTGTAAAAATCGACATCAAACAAGATTATAGGATAAAACAAAACTGTTAAAGGCATAACCTTATATACGAGTTCAGAGTACTTTGCATACTTTGGTATAGTACTTAATTTTTTTACCTCTATATCCTTAAGTGTTAATTTATACAACTTCCTAGTGATATAAATAATAATTGCAAAATAAAAAACAAATAATACTTTTGTATAAAGTTGTGTACCGCTAAAACCACTTTCTAAGTAAACAGCTGTCTTAGGAATCACTTTCGGGAGAATCGATACTAAGGTATTTGACAATACTAATACTAATTCAACCGTCAGCACTATAATTGCGATAAAGTTAATTTTTCTTTTGTCCAATTTTCCCAAGAATAATAATAAATATATAAATGCACTCGTATGAAACATCGTAGCACAAAGTATAGATAGGAAGAATTTAATGTTCCCCCTAAAATTATCATTAACTAAATACTGAGTTCCCCAAAAGGTTATTGCCATTGCCATAAAATTCCTCAAGGCACTTACCTCGTGTGCAAATGGAAACATAAAAAATAGGAATAGCACCGCTAGTGGTCTTTTTGCAACTCTTTTAAGCGTGATTGCAATCAATAATAAACCAATAAACGAATATATCATTAGAAATTGTTGATAACTCAAACCCATTCTTGCAGTTATACTCATGAACAGCGCAAAGCCATATTCAACTCCAGTAAACCATCCTCCAGAAACAAATACGTTATAAAATGCCTGATAAGAAACTGAATCGACAGTCCAAGTATTTAATCCATAAAATATCCATAAGATAAAGAAGAAAATCCAATAAAAGGACATATATGTGACTGAAAAATTTCCCCCTTGAATTTTCTTATTTATCATAATTACACCGCCATTTTTTACATAATTTGAAATTTAACACCATGTCTTATTCCCTTAAAAAAGTTTTTGAATTTCTCTATTTTATTTGTTTCAAAAAATACAATAATGAGCAAAACTTTGATTAAGCGCAAGCATTCTTTAAATAAAATTTTGTTAGTTCTGTATCGTTTAATATAAATGATAATATTCCTCGCAATATAGTATTTTCTGAATGCAGTATGATTACTAACACGAATTTTAAACGGCCATAATTTTACTATTTCGGAATCACCTAATTGGTGATTCAGTACAACACTGTTGATACGGATTATTTTATAACCAGCTGTGATTGCTTTAGCACAATAATCAAAGTCGACATAATCGATAAATAGCTCATCTCGAAAACCGCCAATTTTTTTCCATATTTCTAAGCTAGTAAATGCCGCAGAAGTAATACATCTATTAACATACTCTATCTCACTATTATCATCTGTAGCTTTTGTAAGTTGCATTCCTATATTTTCATCTATAATATTAGGGCACAGTAGTGCAACACAAAAATCATTAGTATATTTCATATATTTATCAATAATATTATCAGGACAAATAGAATCCTGATCTAAGGTTAGAACCCACTGTTCCCCTGAATCTATTGCTTCTTGGCAGATCTGATTTAAAGCTTTAGCAATTCCTAAGTTTTTTTTGTTTTGTATCCATTTTATTTTCTTTTTAAAGCCTAATTTATTAACAGCCATAAGTATTTCATTGTGATTTTTAGAGTAATTATCAACGAGGATTACTCTATCAACCTGATTAATTATTGATAAAATATTTTCCTTTAAACGATTAACATCAGGATTGTATAAAACTATCCCTGCCGAAGCCTTCATACTATCATTTCACCTCTATACTGTGTCTTAGACATTACTGGCTTGAATTAACCGTTATAATCATTTTAATAACATAACTTTTTAATTCAAAACACTGAACGTATTACACTTTCTATTGAATTATTAAAACTTTCCTCCGATAAGTAACATTCAAAGAAATTTCTAGCAGCTTTTCTTTGCTGATAATTTTGTGTTAATTTGTCAATGAAAGTTCCTTCCGTATTTATTCCAACTCCATATTTATCAATTATTTCCCATGTGTCCCCTTTTATATTATTAATTATGGGGAGCCCTCCTTCAAAGTAATCTATGCTTTTCATTGTTAAACCAACATATACACTGTCTTTCATAATATTAAGGCCATAGTGACATTGGTTGAATATCTGCTGTTTCTCATTGGGATTATACACTTTCCCGTGATAAATTACTTTTGCTCCAGCTTTTTTAGTAGCAGTAATAAGTTCTTCTCTTCTCTCACCATCACCAATAATGTGGAGTGTTATATCTGTCTTCCCTTTAATATTCTTAATGATTTTTTCAATCACCGGTATATCAATAATGTTGTTAATTGAACCTAAATAACACAATGATATTGAATTATTAGGCAGATTTAGGTTCTCATGGAATGGTTTAATCTCTTTTGCCAAATAAATAGTTTTCATTTTTTCCAAAGGCAGTCTGTTTACGAGCTTTTCTTGATAAAGATCGCACTCCGTAACCACGAAATCAGACTTATCAATATATTTATCTCGAAGGTTGCGCCAGAAGGTAAAAGGTGGTGAGCTTTTAAATTTAGAAATTGGCATAGTTTCAGGCCATAGGTCAATAACATCTAATATTAATTTTGTATTAGGATACTTACTCTTATATTTTGTAGCGGCCTTGACAATTGAATTTGGCGGTAGTAGCACCCATAACAAATCCCATTCTTCCCCAGAACTATTTTGTTCAATCTCTTTAAATATATCTTTTGCCAATTTCGCATGTGAATAAAGGCGACCAACAGAAAGATTTTTATAATAAGGTCTCGCTTTAACAAAAGTATAATTTTCCTTAATATCAGTTCTTTGAGTTTTTTCAAAGTGCTTGAAACTAGATTCAAATACTTGAACATAATCACACTTACTAGAAAAATATCGATACAACAAATCTACTCGATGCTCGTAGGTATCAAAACAATTAATAATTGCCACATTCATAACATGTCTCCATTCCAATCAATTCAGATTAAACTAAACTAGTATTCATTTACCATTCTTTCTACTTTCTATATGTTCAGTAAATTCTATTGATTTCCGAAAGTCCCTAATTCGATAATCCTCTTTATAAGTACTCATGCTTTTCTCATATACTAAATTACCAAATACTTTATTTATAATTCCTAACCTCAACCCCACAATCTCCAGTATGGGATTAAACATTTTTGTCAATGTAATCTTCTTTCCATAAACATTAGCAATCAATTTAACCATTTCACTTGTTTTAACATACTCGCTATTTTGTGGAAAGAACATTCCACTCTCTTCATTATCAATCATAAGTTTTAGGAACTCGCAAAGATTATCAATGTGAAGCATACTTCTTTGATTTTCTATATCAGGAAAAATCGGTAACTTTTGAGCAGCCTTTGCAAGCTTAGGATAATTCCCTTTAGACCCTCTCCCATAAATCATAGGTGGTCTAATAATAGCGACTTTAAAATTACTGTTTTCTAATGGTCTGATACCCTCTTCAGCTTGCAATTTGCTATTTCCATAAAAGTTACTCGGTGTAGGTATAGTATTTTTATTGATGACTCTTCTATTGCCACTACTTTCCCCATATACAATTATGCTGCTCATAAAAATAAACTGCTTAACACCTTCTGCTTTGGCTTTTTTAGCAGCCTCTATTGTAAGATCACGATTAACTTTATAGTAAATTTCCTCCATCTTAGGATCCGATGAGACATGTGCTATCCCAGCTACATGAAGCACAACATTATACCTTGAGAAGTCTTTTTCTTTCCAATCTTCACTTCTTAAACTAATAGAATCTATTGAATACTTATCAGGATAATTTCCAAGCCACTTCACCATGCTTGTACCTACATAGCTATTTTTACCAGTTATCAATATCTTTTTCATTTTGAACCGCTCTCCTTGCTACTAGCAACTTCCTTCTTTGCTCCAGTCCCACCTTCAACAACCCCGTCGCTTTTTACAACACTAACGATGGTACCGAAGAAGCACTTAACATCCATACCAAGACTAATCTTTTCAACATACTCCCCATCTAACTTAGCCTTAGCTTCAATAGGAAGTTCATCACGTCCGTTAATCTGTGCCCAACCAGTAAGCCCAGGCGGGACATCATTAGCACGATACTTATCCCGTTCAGCAATCAGATCATACTGATTCCACAATGCTGGCCTAGGCCCAATTATACTCATCTGTCCCACAAAAATATTCCAAATCTGCGGAAGCTCATCAAGAGAGGTTTTTCTCAGGAATTTACCCATCTTTGTGATATACTGTTCTGGATTACCTAATAAATGAGTTGGAGTGTCCTTAGGCGTATCTATTCTCATAGTACGGAACTTCAAGATATTAAAATGTGTCTTGTTGATTCCTACTCGCTTTTGCTTAAACAGAACTGGGCCTCTTGAATCTATCTTAATAGCAATGATTAGAATGAAAAAAATGGGCGATAAGATAATAAGACCTATTAAAGAAAGAATGATATCTATTAATCTTTTAACCTTCATATACATCCAGCTACACTCCTTAAAATTTGTTCTTTAGTAGATTAGTACTTAATTGGAAGTCACTTATTCCAACCAACTACTAAACCACTAAAATTGTTATCTACTACCGATAGCCACCTCGGATATTATATTCAATATGAGAAATAGATGAAAAAATCAATATATAGTATGCTCCGTCGTTATAAAACGAATTTTAACACTACATATTGCGTATTGTTATCATATTACGATACTCACCTCGGATATTATATTCAATATGAGAAATAGATGAAAAAATCAATATATAGTATGCTCCGTCGTTATAAAACGAATTTTAACACTACATATTGCGTATTGTTATCATATTACGATACTCACCTCGCATATTATATTCAATATGAGAAATAGATGAAAAAATCAACATATAGTATGTTTTGTTGTTGAAAATCGAATTTCAACACTACATATTGCGTTTTCTTATCAAATCCCGATACTCACCTCGTAATATCTATTCAATCTACCAAGCAACTACGAAATAGATATTCACTAGAAAACCACTCTAAATCGAGTTTCTTCCTATTATATATACCATTCAATCAATCTATAACTCTCACTAAAAACGCCCAAAACCCTTATCCCGTAAGGTTTCTAGCACTCAATCTAACTACAATACTCAGTTCCCATTTAATATTCATTCATTTTCCTAATTCTCAAAATGCCGCAAGGCCTAAAAAATCCTAAAGTAGAGATCCCTTAATTCATCATTCTATCTTCAATAAACTAACAAAAAAAACGCTCTGCTATATAGAAAATACCCATAAATCGCAACAACAACAGAAACCCGAAAGGGTTTCAACACACCATACGTAAGGATTCCCACTCTCCAAAAACGAACCAACCATTTAACAAGTCTATGAGTAATAAGGAACCCATCCTCAACACCTACAAATACGGAACATTCCCATCACCAGGCTCAGCATCGGTATCCTTATCGTCATGATCCCCAGGATGCAAACTACACTCAACCCGCCCATTCACATTCCGAATTTCCCCATCAAGCGGACAAATCTCCTGCCCGTACTCGTTTAAAAACTGCACAAAAGCAACATCGGAATGATCCATTCCTTCATACTCCAGCTGCCACTCATACAAACGTTCCAATTCCAAACGATTCACCTGACAAACATCCTCACGTGCTGTTTCGATCATCCCGGTAATCGACACAACGGCGATCCCGGCAAGGATCCCTAAGATGACAATTACTGCAAGAACCTCTACCAATATATACCCTTTAGAATTCATCGTCCTGCTCCTTTAAAAGATTTTTTTGCAACCTTTTCGGTGGACCAAAAACTTCTAAGGTGTATATCTCTTGGTTACGATAAAACTTCCTATATCTCAATGAAAAACTATCAATCAATCGGCCCATGCCAAAAATATCAAAGCAGGGTGATCAAAATTATTTTACTTTCATCCCATCCAACATCTCTTCAAGATAAGGAAGCAGTTCCGAGCGCAACTGACGATCCTGCATCGCAAACTCAATAGTAGTCTTCACAAACCCAATCTTCTCCCCAACATCATATCGCTTGCCCTGAAAATCATAGGCAAACACTCTCTGAATCTGATTCAACTTCTGAATCGCATCCGTTCATTGAATCTCCCCGCCAGCACCCGTTTCCTGCTGTTCTAGGAACATAAAAATTTCAGGCGTTAAAATATACCGTCCCATAATCGCCAAGTTAGAAGGTGCAGTTCCGGGCGCAGGTTTCTCAATAAAATTTGACACTTGGTACTGTCTTCCTTCCTGAACCGAAGGTTCAACAATCCCAAAACGATGTGTTTCATGATCAGGGACGGTCTGAACGCCAATAACAGAAGAAAGAGTTTCATCATATATATTCATAAGCTGTCTCAAACAAGGTGTATCACTATGAACGATATCATCACCAAGCAACACTGCAAACGGCTCATCCCCAATAAAATTCCGCGCACACCATACCACATGCCCTAATCCCTTCGGCTCTTTCTGCCTAATATAATGAATATCCGCTAAGTTGGTAGGATATTGGACCTTTTCAAGTAAATCAAATTTCCCTTTAGCCTTTAAATTCTGCTCAAGCTCTGGAGCAAAATCGAAGTGATCTTCGATCGATCGCTTTCCTTTACCGGTTACGATAATAATGTCTTCAATTCCAGATGCTACCGCTTCTTCAATAATATAATGAATCGTTGGCTAATCAACGATTGGCAGCATCTCTTTCGGCATTGCCTTAGTAGCCGGCAGGAAACGGGTTCCTAAACCCGCCGCAATAATCGCTTTTCTTACTTTTTTCATCAAATTTCATTCCTATCAAAAACAATAAATAGATAACCGCAAGGTTATCCTACACCTTACCTGGCAGCCGACACCAACGCTCTAGCATCAAACTTATTATTAGCCACCGCAATCAAAGTATCATGCATCTCCATCTCCGACATATGCAGCAACTTATTAATTAGCTGACTTAGTACGTCTGCATGCACCACATTCGCCTTCCCAATATGAATCTTAGGAAATATCTGCTCTGGATGAACCTCATTCGCATTTAGCAGTTCTTCATACATCTTCTCCCCAGGTCGAAGTCCGGTAAAATGAATCCCGATTTCTTCTATAGAATATCCTGACAGTTTAATAAGATTCTTCGCCAAATCAACGATTTTCACCGGTTCACCCATATCTAAGACGAAGATCTCGCCACCCTTGGCCAATGACCCAGCCTGGATAACAAGTCGTGACGCTTCCGGGATCGTCATAAAGAAACGTGTCATTTCTGGATCTGTAACCGTCACCGGTCCGCCAGCTTGTATCTGCTTTTTAAACAACGGAATCACGCTGCCGCGGCTGCCAAGGACATTACCAAACCGAACAGCTACGAACTTCGTCTGACTCTGCGCAGCCAAACTCTGAATAATCAACTCTGCAAACCTCTTTGTAGCACCCATTACGTTAGGTGGATTAACAGCTTTATCAGAAGAAATCATCACAAAAGTATTCACACCAAAGGTGTCAGCGGCTTCAGCGACATTTTTCGTACCAAAAATATTGTTTTTTACAGCTTCACGAGGATTATATTCCATTAAAGGCACATGCTTATGCGCCGCCGCATGATATACCACAAACGGTCTGTGCTGCTCCATCACTTCAAAGATCCGCTCCCGGTCTTGAATATCCCCAATCACCGGGACAATCTCAATCTGCCCTTGATACTGCCTGCGCAGCTCCATATCAATTGTATAAATGCTGTTTTCACCATGTCCCAAAAGGACAATTTTACGAGGACCAAACTTACATATCTGCCGGCAAATCTCCGAGCCGATTGAACCGCCAGCACCGGTAACCATAACGGGTTTTCCGGAAACATACTCCGAAATACTGGCAATATCCAACTCAACAGGTTCACGTCCCAGTAAGTCCTCAACCTGTACATCGGGAAATTCATTGACGGATACCTTGCCAGTCATCAAATCCTCCAGCATCGGGATAATCTGTGTTTTCGCCTTTGTCTTCGAGCATTCATCATAAATACGGTTGATTTCTTTTTTACTTAAGGAAGGAATCGCAATGATGATATTGTCGATTTTGTATTTCTCTACCATCTTAACAATATGACTGGAATTCCCCACTACAGGAATCCCCAGTACATCTAATCTGTACTTCCTTGGATCATCATCAATAAACGCGACTGGCTTTAAATCAATCTCATGATTGTGCAGCAGCTGCCGAACAACCATCGTTCCGCCTGCTCCAGCACCGATGATGAGTGTCTTCTTGATATTTTTCTGCCGGTTCATGATGTTGTCGCGGAACATCCGCCACGAAAACCGCGATCCGCCAATCAATAACACATGTAGCATCCACGTGATCATCAACGCCCTAACATAAATATTGTCGAAAATCACCGTCTGCATGATTGCAGCAGAGGCAATCGTAAATGTTACAGCCTTCACAATCGCCATCAACTCGCCGACACTCGCGTATTGCCATGCTTTGTTATATAGCTTGTAATTATAGGCAAATACATGATGGCAAGTGAAAATCGTTAGCGCTGTTACTAGGATCATCGGATTCTTGACGATGTCGATTCCCGGATTCAACGTCTCATAGCTTAAGTAAATGGCCGTGAACACAATAATCGAATCCAAAAGCGCTAGTGTAGTCAACCTCTTTCCGTATGTCACCCTTTTCTTTCCCCCGTTTCCTTTTCTCTTTCGTTTTTCTAAATAAATATTAGGACAAAAAAATAAATATCTAATGGAAAAATAAGTGTCAATGCACTCGTACTTTCATTAGATATTTATTATTTTTTGTATATTTTTAAATCGGGCATCTAACCCGTCCTCACATCATACTCCTGACGACTTGCGTCTAAGGTCTTATTTTTTCTCGAAGAAAAACCCACAGCATGACCGAGTGCCACCATGGATAACGGACAGGGTAGCCTCGCCGCAGGGAAAAATCCTGAAAACATATTTGAAAGTCCACCTAACACTTTAAAATTAAAAGAAAATAAATCTCTTTTTCTTTTTGACAGGCATCGGAATTTCTTTCATTACGTTTTTCCCATTGATTAAAAGCTCGGCATTTTCGTTGAATAGATAGATATAATCCATTCCAAATTCCATATCCACTCGTTCTAATGCCTCGTCCATCTTAAAAGTACGAGTGCTGACATTATGAGCATCGGATGCAATGAAATGCGTTAAATTTGCTTGAATTAACTGCATTGAAAATGTTTGAATCTTTTTTCCAAAATACCCGCACAGACTTGAGGCTGTAACTTGCGTTAACGCACCTTTCTCGACAAAATGGTACAACTTGTCCGGGCGTTCAATTAATTCCGAATTTCGTTCAGGATGAACGATGACAGGGATTAGCCCCTTCAGCTGGATATCGAATAGAAGCTGCTCCGTATATCTCGGAACATGACCTGAAGGGAATTCGATAAAGACATAATTCGTGCCATTTAACGTTTGAATTTCATCCTTTTCATAGTCATCCAACAGTTCTCCGTAAATCCGTGGTTCCTGCCCCGGAAGAATCGTTACATCAATATCTTCCTCTTTTATGGCTTTGTTCAGTATCTCTACTTTTTGTAAGATTAGTGGCTTTCGATTATCGTATTGTTGATTTAAATGAGGAGTGGCAATGATGGTATGGATTCCTTGCTGGGCTGCTTCCTTGACCATTAGTAAACTATCATTTATGTTTTTTGCACCGTCATCAATACCAGGCAATATATGACAATGGATATCAATCACATTTTCCACTCCTCTATGTTCATCAACTATTTATTTTGTTCCATAATAATAATAGTGATTGTTATTCTCTATTTTCTTGTTATTTAATACAACACCCAATAATTTACTTTGTGCTGAATCCAGCAGCTCTTTCGCCTTGACGATGTGGTCTTTTTCTGTTTTCTCGCTAGAAACGACTAATATTGAACCATCGCACTTATTCGACAAAACTTGTGCATCAGTTACTGCCAGGAGAGGAGGAGTGTCGAAAAGCACCATATCAAATGATTCCAATACCTCTGTAAACAATTGCTTCATTGTATACGAACCAAGCAGTTCTGCAGGATTAGGAGGAATCGGGCCGCTTGTCAACACGAACAGATTTTTTTGACTTGTCTCCGCCACTGCTTTTTCTAACGTTTCTCGTTTACTTAACACACTTGTTAAGCCAATGGTATTGGTTTGATTAAATGTATAATGAGCCGTTGGTTTTCTTAAGTCTGCATCGATCAGCAATACTTTTTTCCCTTGTTGGGCAAAGACAACCGCCAAATTAGCTGCTGTTGTTGATTTTCCGTCACCAGGTCCCGCTGAGGTGACCATTAATGTTCGCAATTCTTGATCTACGGAAGAAAATTGGATATTTGTTCTAATGGTACGAAATTGCTCAGCAATCGGTGATTTTGGATCCAACATCGTAATTAAGCTTCTCCGATTATTCAAGACGTTTTTCTTCCCTTTTTTAAGAGCCAATTGTCTCACCTCTCAATCTAGAATTTCGCTCCGCTTTTTTAATGTTGCTGCCTTTTACTTGACCATCTTCAATGGTGGCAATCGCACCAAGGACCGGAACACCAATCAGTTTTTCAATTTCCTGCTCATTTTTTATCGTTGTGTCGAGGTATTCCTGTAAGAAGGCCATACCAATACCTGCCATCAAGCCGACAACCATGGCAATAGCAATATTAAGCAAAGGTCTTGGTTTGATTGGGGATGGGTGTTCGGACACTTCCGCTTTCGCCAAGACGTTTACATTATCCACATTCATGATGTTGACAATTTCCTTCTTGAACACTTCCGCAGTCTTGTTCGCAATCTTCGCCGCCTGGGCAGCACTTGTGTCCTGAACAGATAAATTCACCACTTGAGAATTTGTTTCGTTTGCAACTGTAATTTTTTCTGTCAGTTCATTTGCTGTCATATCCAAATCCAGTTCTTTGATGACTAACTCAAGGATGGCCGGACTTTTGATGATCACATTATAGGTATTAATTAATTGAAGGTTCGTCTGCACTTCGTTATATTGATACGCAGTTTGTTCATTTTTTGCTTGATTGACTAGCAATTGTGTGGACGCCTGGTAAACAGGTGTTAAGAAGAAGTAGCTGATTATGCCACTGATTAAAATTGCGATAAAAGTTATGCTCAATATGAAACGCATATGTTTGCGCAATGTATCAAACAGTTCCTTTAATGAGATTGTCTCTTCCATGTGTTCCTCCCCATATATATCCAAAAATTAAAACATAGAATAGTATATCATAAAAACAGGTCTTTCGACATATTTCCTAATTTTTTCCCTTTTACTTAATCTATTTTACACCCTTTTGTAGTTTTTTGTAGACTAAAGTTAAAATTGGAAGTAATTTTCAAGTTTTTTTTGTTATAATGGAGGTGCACATTATATTGGAGGAATTATTTTTATGAGGTCTTTTTTTACTGTTTTATTGGGAATTGCTACTATTATCGTCCTTATCATCGGTAATATGTATTGGAATGACCGCACTAAGGCATCATCCCAAGAGGATACTGTTCCTTTAATTAAGAAGATTGCCACAAAGGATGCAGGGAAAAAGGAAGAAGTCAATCTACCTGAATCCGATTTTCTTGCTTATACAGCGAATTGGCCAGAACAAGCTGTTGAGACATTTAAGCAGGCACGTAAAGAGAAAAAACCCTTCCATATTCTTTTTCTAGGTTCTCCGGCAATCGGAACGGAATCGGAGGGTGGCTACCCGCTCGTAAAGGAGAAACTTGTCGATACCTTTGGAGAGAAGGTCGTAAAAGTGGAATTGCAAACCTTTAATAACACTTCTACTAAGTTTATTGAAGAAGGACATCTTGAGAAACTTGGGACTGAACCAGATATGGTTATTTTCGAGCCTTTTATTTTAAAAAATAATGGATTGGTTTTGGTTGAGGATACGTTAGCTGACGTGTCCAAGATCATGGATACCATCCAATCAGCAAATCCGGATGCAACTATTATCTTGCAGCCATCCTATCCTCTGTATAACGCGAAAATTTATCCGCAGCAGGTTTCTGCCTTAAAAACCTATGCGGAAGTCCAAAAAATTCCCTATCTTGACCATTGGTCAGCTTGGCCTGATTCACACTCAGAGGCCATCAAGGAATTCTTGACCCCCAACGGCAGCGGACCTAGCAAGAAGGGATATCAAGTGTGGTGTGATTACTTACTTGATTACCTTATCAGTAAGTAAGTTATCAGCATTAATAGGACATATAAAAGGCTGCCATTACATCGTATTGGCAGCTTCATTTTTATATATTTTCAGATCATCATTTTTTTTAGATCTGCTTTAAGATCATTCATTAGTTGATCGATTGTCAAATCGTCTTTTGTTAGTCCTTTTTCATAGGCTTTTTTGATAATCTCACTAATTTCGACATTGCCCGCATTTGCCTTGTTTCCCTTCAGCTCCACTTCGCACTAATGACCTCCCCGTACACATTTTTAACTATAATAATAGAAAAAGAGTGAAATGTAAATGGATTTCCAATCGAATATTGTAACAAATATGTGAAATTTGTGTATTTAGATATTCAGAACCCAAGTTTGCGACAATTTATTTGAACTTTGGCCCTTATTTTCGTTATTACTGCAAAATTTACCAATTCGTACCCCAAAATATTAGCAATCTATGGTAATATAAATAGAAAAATAGAGATATAGGGGGAACGAAATTGGATAATAAAACCGTAGTGCGCGTTTTATCGACAACCGCATTCCTGTCGCTTGCTTATGCCGGCGCAGCGCATGCCAGTACATACACTGTTCAAAAAGGCGATACCCTGTCAAAAATCGCTCTGGACTACAAGACGACTGTCAATGAGTTAAAAAGCTTGAACGGTCTTACTTCCGACTTAATCTACATCGACCAGACCCTTAAAGTTTCCGCCGATCCGGTTGCTGTTAAACAGCCGCAACAGCCAGCTGCCCAGGCACCACAGGCTGCAGCCACTTACACCGTTGTGAAAGGTGATGCTTTAATTAAGATTGCCAACCGCTTTAACGTTACGGTTGCTGAATTAAAAGAGTGGAACAACATCTCCGGCACGATTATTTATATCGGTCAACAGTTAAAGGTTTCTGCACCCGGACAAGCTGCGCCTGCCCCGGCACCAGCTCCAAGCCCTGCGCCTGCTCCAACACCGGCTCCTGCGCCAGCGAAGGCACCACCAAGCTGGCAGTCGAGTATTGAATACACGATCCAAAGCGGCGACAGCTTAAGCAAAATTGCCGTCAAATTCGGCACAACCGTCGGCGAGTTAAAGACACTCAATAACTTATCGTCAGACTTAATTTATGCAGGACGCAAGCTGTTGGTACCTGGCCCATCCGGCTCCGCAGCCCCAGCTCCGGCACCAAGCACAACACCGGCGCCAGCAGCCGACTTTGCCAGCAAAACCATTGAAGTGGCGAAAAGTTTAATGGGCATCCCATACGTCTGGGGCGGCAGCAGCCTATCCGGCTTCGACTGCAGCGGCTTCATCTATTACGTCGCCAACCAGTCCGGCAAAAAAATCGGCCGCTACTCCGCCGCCGGCTACTACGACCGTTCCTATTACGTCGACCAGCCGCAAATAGGCGACCTGGTGTTCTTCGCCAACACCTACCAAAAAGGCATCTCACACGTAGGCTTCTACATCGGCAACAACCAATTCATCCACGCCAACTCATCAAACGGCGTCATGATCTCAAGCCTGTCGAGCACCTACTACAAACAACACTTCGAAGCCTTCAAGCGCTTCTATTAAGGGTAAGGCACCATGGGGACGGTTCTACTGGTTCCGTAACATAGCCTAAGACCAGCCTGTCGGCTGGTCTTTTGTTTTGGAGGAAATCGCAAGATTTCCCTTGTTTCTATTTTTTCGTGGCTGTTCCTTTGAAGCAAAGATGCGGCTTGTTCGTCCGGGCTAGGCCCGTCTATGCGCCGGATGGGGATCAACAACGCTCCCGAAGTCAAAACGACTGGCCAAGGTTCATTTTTCCATAAGCTTCTATTATTCCTGCATCGTTTGCGGCCGTTTATTTTTTCGGTATAGGTTTTTTTCAAGGAAATGGCCGAGACAGGCGATCAGCAGGCCGAATAGGAGTCCGTTGAAGACGGGATAGTCCATGAGCGGGAAGATGCCCGCCACCCGGCTGTCATGCCAGAAGAGGCCGAAGTCCATCCCGATGGCGAGGCCCAGGAAGAATCCCGACAGATAGGTTCTGACCGCGCCGCCATCCCCCAGCTGCTGCTTATTGAAATTGATGGCGTAGTTTAATGCCTGCCACATGGCAAAGCAATAGAAGGATGGGTAGAATAGTCCCCAGCGGAGGTCGCCTATCTCATGGGCTTCGATCAGTTTGCCTCTGAAGGAATATAATAGGGCCAGATTTAAATCCGCCTTTACGTTGATTATTACTTCTAATATGATCAATGCAAATCCTGTGACAAAATCCCGGTTGTACAGCTGCCCAAAGCCCGGCAGCATAAGCGACCACAGCATGGCGGCACACGGGGAACGATATTTGCGTTTCTGCCTCATCGGGTTCTCTCCCTCACACAATATATCTCTATAATTTCAAGTCATTGCCTAAAAACTCCTTGTTATTCACAAATTTTGGTAAATTGTGCATAGCATTGATTCCTACAACATGGGTAGTAGTACCTAAGGGGTAGATGGGTTATTGATTCAGAGCAGAGAATTGGCGGGATTTTTGGTTCGCAATTAAATGGGGGATTTTCCGGGCTAAAGCAGGATGTCTCTGGGCTAAAAGCAGGATGTTACAGGTTTAAAACAAGGGCAAGGACGGCTTGAAACAAGTGTTGATCGTATTGAAACAAAAGTTGAGAGGCACACAACTGAACTTCGGAGTAATGTTAAATTTACTAACGATAAGTTGGATGAACATCGACAGGTCTTTGATGTTGTTTCTGATGGGCTTAAGGGGTTGAAAATCGATGTTGGATTTCTAAGCTCTAAATCAGGTGTACATGATATGGAAATAAACAATCTTAAGAACAAATTAAAATAATATTACCTAAGCCAGGCTGGACGCCTGGCTTTTTTATGAAAATTGAGAGTCACAAATAAAATGGTGAATTAGCGCAAATAAAAGGTTGGAAATCGCAAAAATAAACCTCCGTTTTCCGCAAATAAAGCTTTAAGAACCTCTTAGAAAGAGTTTCCCAGCAGTTTTCTCAATTCCTCCGCCGGCAGCGGCGGGCTGAACAGGTAGCCTTGAGCGCTGTCGCATTTGTAGTTGCGGAGGAGGTCCAGTTGTTCGTTGGTTTCAACACCTTCGGCGATGACGCTTAAGCCAAGGTTGTGGGCCATCAGCAGGATGGCGGTGGCGATGTTTTGGCCGCTCTTGCTATGGGCCATGTCGCTGATAAACGATTTGTCGATTTTTAACGAATCAATCGGGAAGGTTCGCAAATAGCTAAGCGAGCTGTAGCCGGTCCCGAAATCGTCGATTGAAATATTGACGCCAAGGGCTTTCAGTTCCCTGAGGACTTTGGTAGCCGCTTCGACGTCCATTGTCATACTTTCGGTAATTTCAATTGTCAGGCGCGCGGGATCGATACCCGTTTCGTTTAAGGCATCAGCAATCTTGAAGGCTAGGTTCGGCTGGTAAAACTGGCGAATCGAGATGTTGACCGCCACCGAGAGCGGTCCGAGTCCTTCCTTTTCCCACGCCTTCAGCTGGCGGCAGGCGGTATTCAGGACCCATTCGCCAATTGGGACGATCAGGCCGCTTTCCTCGGCAAGCGGGATGAACTTGTCCGGAGGCACGTTACCAAGCTTATGGTTGTTCCAGCGCAGGAGTGATTCGACGCCGATAATTTTGTTGCTGCAAAGGTTGATAATCGGCTGGTAATAAAGTTGAAATTCCCCTTTTTCCAATGCTTTACGCAGTTCCGTTTCAATTTCGTGACGGTCGTACAACTCTTTGTCGAGGACGGCGTCATAAAATTGAAAATTGTTGCGCCCCTTTCGTTTCGCCTTATACATGGCGATGTCAGCTTTCCGCAACAGGTCGATGACGGTTTCACCGTCAGTTGGGAACATCGTGATGCCGACGCTTGGGGTGACGAACAGCTCATTGCCGTTTATGATAAGCGGTTTTTCCAGCGCATCGATAATCCGCTGGGCAATGCTTGCCGCCTTCTGCTTGCTCACATTTTTCAATAACAGGGCAAACTCATCGCCCCCCTGCCTTGAAGCTAGGTCTTGCTCACGGACGATGGACTGCAATCGCTGGGCGACGTGTTTGAGCACAAGGTCGCCGATGTTGTGGCCAAGCATGTCGTTAATGATTTTAAACCTGTCCAGGTCAAGGTACATCATGGCAATCGCTTGATGAGGTTGTCCGTTGTGGCCTTCTATGGCCTCTTTGGCTCTTTCGTTAAACATCCTCCTGTTCGGCAGGTTGGTCAATTCGTCATGAAACGCCATAAAGTTTATTCTTTCCTCTGCCCGGTAACGATGGACTGCCAAGCTCGTCAAGTAGACTGCTTTTTCAATAACCTGGATTTCAGCATCGGTTGGCTCACTCGGCTTGTCATAATAGATCGAAAAAACCGCAATTACCCCCTGTTGGTTGTCAAAAACCGGTGTCGACCAGCTCGCCATGAGCTTGTTTTCGACCGCGATATCCCGGTGTTTTTTCCATAAAGGATCATTGGCGATGTCATTCACGATGATCGGATGTTTATGGTACGCGGCCGCGGATGCTGGGCTGGTATCCGGACCGATGGGAAGCTGTTTGATTACGGTTGAATAGGCAGCCGGAATCGATGGCGACGAGGCATGAACCAGGCTATTTGTGGTTTCGTCTGTTAGATAAATCGAACACACGCCATTGGAGACGCATTCAATAAGCTGGATAATTTGATCCAGCACCTCGATGTGCGCTGCCCCTTTGGCAATCAATTCGAGGATATGGTTTTGCCCGTTCAATAAGGTTTCCAGTTTGTTTTTTTCGGTGATATCGCGCACCATTCCGACGATTCCCTCGATCTTGCCGTCGACCCAAATGGGGACTGCGGTTATGTATAGATCCAGTTTTCTCCCGTTCTTGTCCTGAATCGAGACGTTAAAACGCTCGCTGCTGCCTTCGAGGACACGGGAAAAATAGTAATTGACCTGTGCTAGTTCGTTTTCGGCGATTAGCTGCGGAAACGTCATTTGGAGCATTTCCTGCTTCTCGTACCCGACGAGAGCGACTGCCGCGTCATTAATAAGCACAAACCGCCCCTCCCGGTCCACGGCATAACAGGCGTCATGATTGTAGTCAAACAGCGACTTATAGATGTCCGATCTAGGGCCAATGATAGAATTCATCTACGACTAATCCCCTCTTGTTGCATTTTTTCCTATTCTACTAAAGTTTAAAGTTGATATCAATTTGATGGATAAAGGAGGAGATTCTATTGTAGAGAACCTTCCCCTGCTTCATTCCGGGAGATTTTGGGGTATAATAGAGGAATATGGATTTTTGCGTGGAAAAGGGGCGGAGCGGCGCACATATGTATCTGTTGCTGTTAGTTTAGTGGCAGGTATCATTTTTATGGCGTTGAATTAAGCTAGCTTAGCTCTGCTCACACCACCTTTATTGGCAAGGTCTGATTGTTTGTATTAAATTATCGAACATACAGGGTACAGATACACTAGTTTATTTTTGAGTAAAGGAGGGACTTGCGATGGAGTCGTTTCCTGGGAGTGAGCAGATTCGGGAGCTGGCGGAAGAGTTGAAGTTGGATATCCTGAGTGCGATGTCGCCTGAGGATGTGCGCATGGTGCAGAGCGGGTTAATGCTGTACCGGCAGGGGCTGGTGTCGCAGCTGCGGTATGATGGCGGTGAGTTTGTCGCGACTGTGCAGGACGTGACACCAGCGAAGGTACGGCTGGACCCGGCGTTTTTGGGAATGAGTGAGTGCTCATGTCCTTCTGTTGGGCTGTGCCGGCATCAGCTGGCGGTGTTTTTTGCAGCATATTCGAAGGTCGGGAGTGTCGGCGATTGGATGTCGGAATGGCGCGAGCCGGCGCGGGAAAAGAAGTCCGCGGCAGGTTGGGGACTGCAGACGGCAAAAGACATGATGAAGGCTGGCCGGCTTCCGCAGCCGGATTATGACCGCTGGCTGCAGCTGTTTGAGGCAAGTTTTGATACGCTCGTTGGCGGCAAAAAGCATTCCAACCCGTATGTGATTCAGGAGCTGTTCGGGATTTACCAGCGCCGGGTGGCCGCGAGTGCGCCGGTTGAGCAGGAATGGCGGATGGTGTATGAGCTCGTGGCGGCGGTGGTGTCGTTTCGCAAGCTTGCGGTGTTGAGTGAAGAGCTTGGCTTTGGCGAGGAAGCGGTGCGCCGTTCGTACCTTCATTGTTTTCAAAATTTATTGGACGATGCCGATGATTTAGCCCGTCGGATTAGTGTTCAGACTTTGCCATTTGCCTTTGATACATTTATCGAGCGGTTAAAGGATGAGGTGTTTGCGGCGCTGACGTGCTGTTCCGGATTTGTTCCAGAGCGTGCGCATCTGCACCGGGTGTTATGGACGGAAGTTTTTCGAAAAAAAGAATGGCGCCAGGAAGAGGCATTGCGAATTGGGGCTGTGCTTAAGGCTTTGGACGAGTCCGAGGAGCCGCTGCCGTTTGAGGTGACGATGATTCATTTGTATTTCCTACTTGAGAATGATGAGCTGGCGTTAAAGCTGGCCGGGCGGGTTGAGGATGAATCGTTTGTGACGTATATGGTGTTTTGGATTGAATTTTTCACAGCAGCAAAGGCGTGGCGCCGGGTTGGACCGGTGATTGAGCTGTTCTTGAGTCGATTGAAGGGATACCTGGGGGCGCTCGGGTCATACCATAGCCGCTCGGCATTTGTCCGGACGGCGTTGCGGGCGATTTCGACGTATTGCACCGAAAACGGGCGGTTCGATTTGTTTGAGCGGGCGCTGCTGGCCGGGCTGCCATATAGTTATGGTGAGTATGAATTTTTGTTGTTTGAGCGCGGCGATTACGATCGGTGGGCGGAGCTTCAGGCGTTTGTTGGGATGGAGTATAGCGACTTGCCGAAGGAACGGGTGAAATTGGTCGAGAAAGAGCGGCCTGAATTGCTGCTAGGGTTGCTGCATCAAACAGCGCAGAAGGAAATTGACTTGAAAAATCGAGCCAGCTACCGGATGGCGGTACGGCACTTGAAGAAGCTGCGGACACTGTACAAAAAGCTTCGCAGAGTCGACGACTGGGAATACTTCCTGGACGGACTGATGGAGCGGACCAAACGGCTGAGAGCATTCCATGAGGAGTGCCAACGGAGTAAATTAATCTAGAGATGGTGTTTAGATTAGTTATGGTGTCAGGCACCGCCCGTGGACATTTTAGCCATTTTGTCCACGTGAGGTGGACAGTTGGGGTTTTCGGGCTGTGGTTTGGTTTGGGTTTGGCGCGCGGGCGGTGCCTGAAGTGAGGTATAACTGGGTATTAAAGGTATATTGATGGGCCCTCGTTTTGTCTGCGAGGGGACGTGCCGGTAATGTGGTTAAATTCGCCGGTAAAAAGGGAAAAGCGCTGGTAAAGTGGTTAAATTCGCCGGTAAAGTACTGCAATGTGCCGGTAAAATGCTGGGCGTAATACGGAAAAATAGAATGTGCCGGTAAAGCCGCTAAAAGCGTCGGTAAAATTCAAAATTCGCCGGTAAATCACCAGAAAACGCCGGTAAAGATAGTATGTCAACGTGGATAGAAAGAAAAGGAGCACGACGCCATGCTGAATAGCAGGTTTTTGAAACTGATCACAACTAAATTAGAGGGCGGCCGCTTTTTTCTGTCTGCTGAGGATGAGCACGGGCGCACAATGGCGCCGGTTCGCTGGAAGAATCTTGTCCTAAGCAGCCACGAAGAAAGTTTTTTCGGAACAATGCTGGAAGAGGCCACGGTAGATGATGTTGAGGGCGTCATCCTGAACGGCTGGCAGCTCGTGTCGCTTTTTGCCAAAGAGTCATTCAACCGCTTCCTTGAGTGGGACTGGAATGAAGAGTCCGAAATTTGTCTCGCAGCGGCCCTGCCGCTTTATGAAGGCATTGTCGAAAAAGATTGGCTCCCGGACTTTTCGGTGTGGGGGCCGGATGGCGAGTTTCGCTGGAAACTCCCCGAGCGGGTGAAAGATGAGTTTGGGCCTGATTTCTGGGAACAGGATGTTGAGGATTCAGTGCACCCAGGCGAGTCTGATTCAGATGCGCTGGACTCCCCTGCCCCGACCGCTCGCGAGTACATTTCTGACCTGTACAACAATGCCCTGGATTCTTTTTTAACAAGAAATTCAGCAATGAAAGAGCTGTTCGGTCCAAAGCTTGATCTGTTGAAAAAACAAAACATCTCGGGCATCGAGCTTGCGCGGTATTTTGATGAGGAAAGCTGGCTTGAGTGGGTCGGAATTAAGGAGAGCGATGCGCCGTTTACGATCGGACTACGGTTGGATGAGCCAGTGGACGGTGAAGGAGACTGGACCCTCGATGTGTTTTTGCGCGGAAAGAAAAATGATGACCAAGTGGTCGATGTCGAGGATGTGAAGCGGGTTCCAGCGAAATGGCGGCCATTTTTGGATAAGGTCGACCGTGAACAAATGCGCTGGGTGCGGTTGATTCCGTGGCTTGGTGATGCTGGTGCCGATGTGGATGAAGATGGTATTGCCCCGTTAAAAACTGAGCTGACTGAGGAAGAAGCGTGGATGTTTTTGACTGAGGCAAGTGAAACCTTGTTGGCGCTTGATGTCGAAATTCTGCTTCCTTCGTGGTGGCAGGCGATGAAAAATGCCAATTTGAAAGTGAAGGCGGCTGTGAAGGGTTCGTCGAGCCACCGGCCGTCATTTGTCGGTTTGCAGCAGATGTTGGATTTTAACTGGCGCTTTTCGATGAATGGTGTCGACCTGTCTGAAGATGAGTTCAATCAGCTTGTCGAGGAAAAGCGGCGGCTTGTCTATATTCGCGGGCGCTGGGTCAAGCTCGATCCGCAGTTTATTCGACAAATTCAGGATTTGATGAAACGGGCTGAAAAGGAAGGCTTGCATGTCCGTGATTTGTTGGAGCAGGAGTTGGTAGCGGCCGATGAGGGCGAAGAAGATGCCGAGAATCCGAAGGCGTTCGCGAAGATTCAGATTGAGCTGAACCGGCAGTGGAAGCAGATGATGAAGCAGCTGTCAGAGACGAATGAAGTGCCGCTCGTGGAGGTGCCTGAGGGTCTGAACGGCGAATTGCGGCCGTACCAACAGCTTGGCATGAGCTGGCTCTGGTTCCTGAGGCAGTACGGATTCGGCGCCGTTTTGGCCGACGACATGGGCCTTGGAAAAACCATTCAGCTTATCTCGTATTTGCTTAAGGTTAAAGAGGAAGTTGGGGGGCAGCTTGGTGCTGCGACGCGTGGCCTTGGAGATGGAAAAGACAATCGCGGTCGCAGGATAAGTACCGTTAACAGTGTGGAAAGTCAGCAAATGGTGCCTGACACCGATGGTGGTGTTGGCACTGTTTCCAAGGTGGAAAGTCATGAATTGGTGCCGGATACCGATAGCGGGGCTGGCACTGTTTCCAAGGTGGAAAGTCATACATTGTTGCCTGACACCGACAGCACTATTACTAATGTGGAAAGCGGTGAATTGATGGCAACCGAAGTGGCAGCTGGCTCAAAGGCTGAAGCTGTTTCCCCTCGCAAGAAGGCTGGCCCGCCTACCTCGGAAAAGGTACCAACAAAGTCGGCATTGATTATCTGCCCTACTTCGGTTCTCGGAAACTGGCAGAAGGAATTAGATCGGTTTGCTCCGGAAATGAAGGTGTACCTGCATTATGGGTCGAACCGTCTGAAGGAAGAAGCCTTCTCGGAAAAGGCTCAAGATGCAGATGTGGTCCTCACCTCTTACGGTTTGAGCCACCTTGACTCCACTGAGTTCGAGTCATTGCTATGGAGCTCGATTGCGATTGATGAGGCACAAAACATTAAGAATGCTCAGACGAAGCAATCCAAAGCAGTGCGCCGGCTGCGCGGCCGTCATCAAATCGCGCTCACCGGAACCCCAATGGAAAACCGCCTATCCGAGCTGTGGTCGATTTTTGATTTTACCAACCACGGCTATCTTGGCAGCTTGGGACAGTTCCAGAAACGTTTCATCGTCCCAATTGAAAAGGATGATAAAAAGGACAAAATTCAGCAGCTGCAATCATTAATCAAGCCTTTCTTATTGCGGCGTACGAAAAAGGATGAAGAGGTTGCACTCAACTTACCGGATAAACTCGAGCAAAAAGAGTATTGCCCGCTGACGACCGAGCAGGCGTCGCTATATGAACAGCTAATTCACGATACATTTGAACAGATTGAAAAGCTGACCGGCTTTGAGCGCAAGGGGCTAGTATTACAAATGCTCAGCCGATTGAAACAGCTGTGCAATCACCCTGCTCTCTATTTAAAGGAAAAGTCGGCTGGACGGCAGCTGTTGGATCGTTCGAATAAATTGGAGAAGCTTGTCGAGCTGGTTGATGCAGTTTTGGATCAGGGCGAGAGCTGTCTGATTTTTACGCAATATATCGAAATGGGCGAAATGATTCGGAGTGCGATCAAGAAGAAATTCGGCGTGGACGTTCCATTTTTGAATGGAAGTGTGGCGAAGACGCAGCGTGATAGTATGATTGAACGGTTCCAGAATGGGGAATTTCCGGTGTTCCTGCTGTCATTGAAGGCGGGTGGAACCGGCTTGAACCTGACGGCTGCCAATCACGTCATCCATTATGACCGCTGGTGGAATCCAGCTGTTGAGAATCAGGCGACCGACCGGGCCTATCGGATTGGGCAATCACGTTTCGTTCATGTCCACAAGCTCATCTGTACTGGCACGCTCGAGGAAAAAATTGACGCCATGCTTGAGAAAAAACAATTCCTCAACGACCAGATTATTCAGAGCGAAAACTGGATTACTGAGCTTTCGACAGATGAATTAAAGGATTTAGTGTATTTGGGTTAGGTGGTTGCAAGACGTTGTTGGAACTATGTCCACGATGGGAATGATGGCAATGGTAGCATTGGTGTCAGGCACCATCCGTGGACATTTGTCTTTGTAGAGAGGACAGTGGTTGTAGACCACTGCCCTTTTTTAATTTGCGTTTGTCAACGTTTAGTCTGTAATGGCTAATGAATTTACTCCAATAATCTTAATATTGAAACTTATCAGAGGTTATATCGTATTAAAGAGAGGATAAGCCATGCAAATAAAGAGTTGGGGGTATTGTCACGATGGAGAATAAAAAATGCGTTAAGTGTGGAGGCACCGATTTTGCAGAAGGTACAGATTTTATGCCCATCAAACCGAGCAAAATGGCGATGAGTGGTAGTAATAAAATTTATACATTTTGTTTAAAATGTGGAGAAGTTGATTCCATCCGCATTGAAAATACAACTATTTTCAAAAGTAAATAGAGATATTTTTATAAGCTTTGCCTCTGTCGAAATAGCAATCAAAAAAAACCCGGCAGGTAAGATCTGCCGGGTCTTTCATATTTAATAGTGAATTAGTCTAATATCACAACTTTAACTGTTTTTCTGCCCCATTTGATGGCTGCAGCGTAGTTTGGCACGAGCACGTCGATTTTGTGACCTTTGATGGCGCCGCCTGTGTCACCGGCGATGGCCACTCCGTAGCCCTCCACCCAGACTTTTTTTCCAAGCGGGATCACTCTAGGATCAACTGCAATTAGCTTCATATTAGGATTGGCATCAATATTATAGCCTAATGCTGTAATTGAACCGGACTCATCCGGACTGTAAGCGGTTGCGGTAACGTATAGCTCTTTCCCCGAAATCGCAGTTCCAGACCCACTGTTATCTGGTGCTGCTGCCGCAACCTTAGGAGCTTGTTCCGCTGCAATGGCTGCCTGGATATTGGCAATCTGTGATGACACAGCCGACTTTTCTTTTTCAGCAAGTGCGACTTGCTGCGAAATCTGATTGTATTTTTCCTGAGCTGACGCTAGCGTTTGCTGCTGTTGCTGCATGTTTTTGTCAAGCTCGTCCTGCTGGCTGGCAAGGGTCTGTTGATGCTCTTGTAGAACCTGCTCTTGTCTATCAATCTCTTTTTTATCTTCTTCAATTTGCTTCAAGTCTTGCTTTTGCGCTGTTAAAATGTCTTTGTCCGCATCCATCAGCGCTGATGCCGCACTGGCACGCTTCAAGAATTCCGTAATGCTGTCGGATTCAAAGAAAATATTGATAATCAAGTTGACATTGTCATTTTGCTGGAGCGCCACAGCCCGCTTTTTCATAATTTCGGAACGGCCGAGGATTTTATCCTCCAGTATGACAATTTCTTCTCTTTTTTGTTGAATCAGCTTGTTGACCTCGTCAATTTGTGCTTGCGTTTTGGCCATTTCTTCTTTGTTTTTCGAAATGGTATTATATAAAGATTCAAGTTGTTCCTGGATTTGCTTAATTTCTTGATTAACAGCCTGCTGTTCTGATTTTTGCTCTTCTAGCAATCTTTGTTTCTCTTGAAGCTGCCTATTAGCATTTTGCAAGGCTTCGTTATTTGTTTGTGCGTATGTAACTGTTCCAGATCCACATAACACAAGTGTAAGTACCACGAGAATAATGCGCTTAAAATGATGCTGCATATACTTCTCCCTCCTTATATTACAGTTATAACAGAATAACGCGCCTGTTATGTTACAAAGAGATTAAAATAACATCACAAATTGACGTGAAGTCTCAAAAAACTACCAAAAAATGGCGAAAATGTGGCGATTCGGGTTGATTATGGGAATATTTAGGGGATATTGCTGTCGTGTTGTATGATTGTCGCATTGATACAGTGGTAATGTCGCTTATGGTGTCAGGCACCACTCGTGGACAATTGTCCGTGTGGGGCGGACAATTATTCTGCCATTTAACAAGACGGTATAAAAAATGCCAAAGGGTGCCTGTCTATGATCGGCACCCTTTGGCGTTTGGTAATTTCTAACATGTGTAATTTAAGTACTCAACATCTCGATATTCTGCACCTAATTTTACCATATAACTTCCTGTCTTTGCTTTCTCTAATCCGCTTTGATGCTGACAGAGTGCGAAGTATGATTCCTTTTTGATGGGACATGATCTGCACGGGGAACTTTGCCAAATTCAGTACCCGCCTGCCTTGCAGGATCGCAAAATGACCCAATACTTCATAAACTTCTTCCTGCAAAACCTGGCCTTCTAATTCGATTTGTACTGAATGTTGGTAAAAAATAATCTGGATATTTTCATCACTAAAATAGATAGGATTTTTTTCAATGTCCCTGAGGGGGATAAATTGATAAGGAGAATCCTTCGATAATGGGGATGAATGATGTGAAAGAATGATGAAATCAGAAAAATTGGGCTTTCTTTGTACCCTCCACTCCTTATTCCTTGAAATGGTTCCGATAAATACTAGAAAAGTATCTTCCATTTAACACCTCCATTTATGACATTAACCTACAACAAATTTTATTATTCGACAATATTTTCTCTTTTCCTTTCCAACAAACATGACATTTTCATGTCATTTATTTCTATGTGTGCACAACATTCACACATCCAACCGTGAAAGTTGCGCACACAAAGTCCTCTGCGCTTATTTTCCCGTTAAGTTAAAATCAGGAAATGTTTATGGCGGTGATTTGTATGTCTATCGGGGAAAAATTGAAGAAGCTTCGTGATGATCAGGTTTGGTCGCAAGAAACCGTAGCCAAGCTGATGAACTTGCACCGTTCGACCATTAGCAAGTATGAAAATGACAAAGCAAAACCCAACAGGCAAACACTAATTCAGTTTGCGAAAATTTTTAAAATAGATAAAAGCTATCTAGTCGACGACTTCGGTGGGGAGGAGGACGCCACAACCCCCGAGACCGGCTTCGTCACAAAGGAAAACTTGGACGACCCCGAGCTGTCTCTGATTAATGAGCTGCTCCAACTGGAACCCGAGTTAAAGAAGGCCCTTGTCGAACTACGTTTAATGGCTCCCAAAGACAGGGCCTGGTATACCGCGCTTACTGTCAATCTATTAAGGACAAAAAAGCCGAATTAATTGAAAAAGTGTTGCACGCTGCACCGCTCCCTGGAACAACTGTCCCGGGGTATATTTTTTTTGTCATTTTTCAAAAGTGGCCGACATAGGGATACAAGGAGAGGATGTCCAAATTTTAAGGGGGAATTTTTCATATGAAGTATGTGATAAAAGGATTGCTGGTTGTTGTCTTGATGTTCACGCTTGCGGCCTGCGGCGGCGGAGGCAGCTCATCAGGTGGAATGAAACTGGTCGAAGACGGCAAGTTCACCTACGCTGCCTCCGGTGAGTTCAAGCCGTTCAGCTATGTGGCCAGCGATGGCACGATGTCCGGGTTTGACATTGATGTCGCCGAAGCTGTCGCCAAAGAGCTGGGCCTTGAGCCGGTTCAGAAAAAATTTAAGTTCGGCGGGATTGTCGAAGGCGTAAAGTCAGGCCGCTTCGATGCCGCTGTTGCCAGCCACACCATCACGGAGGAACGCTTAAAAGCGGTAAACTTCTCGATTCCCTACTACTACTCCGGTCCGCAAATTTTCGTACGTCCGGACAGCACCGTTCAAACCCTCGATGACCTGAAAGGCAAGGAAATTGCCGTTTCGAAAGGTTCCACTTATGCCGAAATGGCCCAGAAAGTCACCGATAAAATTATTTTGCTCGACAGTGACGTCGTCGCTCTTGAGGCCCTAAGCAAAGGCAAGCACGACGCGGTCATCACCGATTTTGTCACCGGTAAGGAAGCGATCGGCGCCGGCATGCAGATTGTCGGTAAGGATATGCTTGGCCGCAGTGAGCAGGCAATTGCCGTCGCTAAGGGCAACGACAAGCTGCTCGAGGAGATTAACAAAGCGATCGAAAAGCTTCGCAATAACGGCACCTTGGCCGTCATCAGCAAACGCCATATCGGCGACGACATCACCACTGACCCGGACAAGAAGGAGTAAATTATTTGTAGGGCGGATCCTGGCATTCGCTCTTTTTTTCAAAATGAAAGGAGTATGCCATGAACTGGTTACAGAAGTTTATTGATTCGTACCCTGTGTTTTTGAAGGGGATGCTGCTGACGTTCGAGCTGACAGTGGTGGCAATTTTCTTCGGAATTTTTGTAGGGTTGTTTTTTGCCTTTTTAAAAATTTCCAAGGTCAAGGCGCTTGAGTGGATTGCCGACACTTATATCTTCCTCGTCCGCGGCACGCCGCTGATTGTGCAGATTTTCGTGTTCTATTACGGCTTGACGTCGTTGAATATGTCACAGTTTCTTGCGGTTGTTTTAGGACTGGCCTTCCACAACGGAGCTTACATCGCCGAGATTTTCCGCGGGGCGATTCAATCAATTGACCCGGGGCAGATGGAGGCCGGACGCTCGCTCGGGATGAGCGTCAAGCTCACCTATCGAAGGATTGTTTTGCCGCAGGCGTTCCGGAGGGCGATGCCGCCGCTTGGGAATCAATTTATCATCGCCTTGAAGGATTCGTCACTGGCCGCATTCATCGGAATGTACGAGCTGTTCAATGTCGCGACCACCTTCGGCTCGAACACCTTTGACTATATGACCTACCTGCTCATCGTCGCCGTGTATTACCTCATCCTTGTATTTATTGTTTCGGTGTTGTCGAGCAGGGTTGAAAAACGGCTTGCGGTGAGTGAATAGAGAGGGAGTTGGGTTAGCACTATGATAAAGGTAGAAAAGTTAAATAAATCGTTTGGTGAGCTACATGTATTGCGTGACATTGATTTGAGTGTTGGTGAACGGGAAGTCGTCTGTTTGATTGGCGCGAGCGGTTCCGGAAAAAGCACGCTGCTCCGCTGCCTCAATTTTCTTGAGGTTAAGGACAGCGGCACGATTTCGATTGGCGGCGAGGTGATTGAGCCCGCCACCCATGACCTGAATGGAGTCCGCTCCCGGGTCGGGATGGTGTTCCAGCACTTTCACCTGTTTCCGCACATGACCGTGATTGAAAATATTATCGAAGCGCCGATCCATGTTAAAAAGGTGCCGCGGGATCAAGCTTTGGTCGAGGGTCGGGAACTTTTGGCGAAAGTTGGCTTGAGCGACAAGGAAAACGTCTATCCAAGCAAGCTGTCCGGCGGGCAAAAGCAGCGGGTCGCTATTGCCCG
The DNA here is from genome assembly GCF_055381825.1 of Neobacillus sp. B24. Taxonomy (NCBI): domain Bacteria; kingdom Bacillati; phylum Bacillota; class Bacilli; order Caryophanales; family Bacillaceae; genus Neobacillus; species Neobacillus sp. B24. The sequence continues at coordinate 5,161,965 of NZ_AP035777.1, forward strand.
CGCGCTGGCGATGAGACCTGAGGTCATGCTGTTTGACGAACCAACCTCAGCCCTCGACCCGGAGCTTGTCGGCGAGGTACTAGCTACTATGAAAAAACTAGCCTTGGAGGGCATGACGATGATCGTCGTCACCCACGAGATGGGCTTCGCCCGCGAGGTCGCCGACAGTGTCATCTACATGCACGACGGCCGAATTGTTGAAACCGGGCCGCCGGAGAAACTGTTCGGCAGCCCGTCGGAGCAGCGGACGAAGGAGTTTTTGGATTCGATACTGTAGATGTAAATAAATGTGGGAAAGTTGTAAATAAATCCGGAAAAGTCGTAAATAAAAGCAAAAAGTTGTAAATAAGTGAGAAAGACTTGTAAATATCCCCTATATAAACACAAAGAAACCGCTGACTACTCGATCAGCGGCTTCTTTTATAAAAAAACAGGGGGGTTTTACTAGTAGTTTGTCCCCCCAGGAGGGTATTTATACCATATTTCTTTTAAAAAAGTCTCCCTCGTTGAATTTATTTGCGCGTTTTTGGTTGTTATTTGCGAATGCAGATAGTTTATTTGCGAATTTTATACAGTTATTTGCGAATATCCCCCTTTAATTTGCGAATTCATTTTTTCCCAAAAAAAAACCCGGCCGCCAAACCGGGTATTCAATGAGCTGGGGCTCAGGAGGAGAACGTTGTTTATCTTTCTCTCAACGGAGGCAGTTGCGGGGTATTGATTGTAAATGATTTGATTTGGCATTACCGAAGGCGGGGCCGCCCCACTCTATCCTTCCAGTGAGGCGGCTCCCCTAATTACCTATGAATAAATCCGGACCCGCCCGGTTTCTCTGCACTCCAAATGTTGTTCACGCAAGACCCATTCGAGCTGGGCAACCCGTTTTTGCAGATTTTCCACATTGTTATTGGCCTTTCCGACCATTTTTATTAGACTTTCTAGCAGCTGCTCAAGGTTGCCCATGTCCTTCTCATCAAAATGCATATTCAACCTCTCCCCTCTTCTCGGATGGAGCCTGCGTGGTTGAGGAGCCCGATCCCGCTTGCGATGCAGCTTGGCCAGCACTTGGTGGAGTGGCACCCTGTGCTGGCGCAGCTTGGGCCATAAATTGCCCACCAACAGCCTGCCCTCCTTGTGGTGGAGGTACGGTCACACCACCTGTATGCATAGCCGCAGCCTGATCTGCAATCGCTGCTGCTTGCGCTGTCACGGCCTGCGCGGCTGTCTGAGGCTGCTGTGTTTCTGTCGCATGAGCCGACTCCGGCACCCGGCCGCTTAAGAACCGCACTGATTCTGCAACGACTTCCGTCACATACACCTTTTTTCCGTCCCTGCCTTCATAATTCCGCGTCTGCAGCCGGCCGGTGATCCCGATAACTGCTCCTTTTCGACAATAATGATGCGTGTTTTCCGCCGCTTTTCGCCATAATGTGCACTGCACAAAATCCGTGTCAATCTCCCCATTGTGATTGCGAAAATTGCGATTCACAGCCAATGTAATGTGAGCCACATATGTTCCGTCTGTCGTCGTTCTAAGCTCCGGATCCTTCGTTAACCTGCCAACAAGTGTAACCTGATTAATCATAGCGACAACTCCCTTACCATTTGATGCCTCCATCATAATCCCTGGCCAGAATGGAAGTAAAATCGAGAAAAACCTCTTTTCGAAGCTGTTTTTTCTCGAAAAAGACTTTTTCTAGGGGGTTTTTGTCATTTACTGTGGATAATTCACGTAGAAAAAGTCTTTTTCCCCATTTCGACAATTATTTTTCGACATTTGTACATGGCGTCATCATGTCTCCACTAGAACCGTCCCCATGGTCCCTCGACCATCATGTCCCCAACGGAACCGTCCCCATGGTCCCTCGATCGTCATGTCCCCACCAGAACCGTCCCCTTGGCGCCCATTTGCTTCTCGCGTCTGTATGTTATAATAAGGAAAAACGTGAACAGGAGGCTCGGGATGAAGACGTTTAAGTTGATTTCTTTGGATGTTGTGGAAAATGGGAATAGTATTGAGGTTCCGTTGGAGGATGGTCTTATTCTTAATAAAGAGGACGAACATTCTACCTGGCTGATTGAGGCCTATACCGACCTTTCCAAGTATGAGTTTTTTCAAAAAATCTTAGAGGAAGACCGCGAGATTATTGTTGAAGCGGTCATCTCAAAGAAAGACAATGCCCCTGCTTATTTTCAGACAAAAATCAGCTCGCTTCAGAAGTTCGATCAGCATATCAGCGTGTTATTTCAAGGTCAGATGCGTCGGAATAAAAGTGACTATTCGGAGCTGCTCCTCGACAATTTGCTGCAGAAAGGCTTAGAAGGCGAAGCTCTGCTCACGGAATTTAAGGAAAAAATGAAAAGCAAACCAAAACTCAAGGTGAAAAATTCCTAACCAGCACACAGAGCTGGTTTTTTCATCTAAAAAAGGATTGCTTTTTCAACCATTCCTCGAGATACTTAAGAAATAGAGAGATAAAGGGGGACTAAGAAATGGAAGCTTCTCTTAGTTTGATTTTGAATATCATTGTTTGTGTCTATTTAGCGATAGATGCACCAAAACACGGGAAACGGCCGGTGCTTTGGGCCGTGTTGGGATTCTTTTTCGGGGCCATCGCCTTGGGGATTTATTTAATCCAAACGGACCGAAAAGTGCTCGGCTGGATCATCTTAATTGTTTCAATCATTTGGTTTATCTTTCTGGCTTTTATTATTCTAGCCTTAATTGCATTCGTTTTTGGCATGGGTGCAGCATAGGGAACAGGGACAAGCGCTCAGCTTGTCCCTGTTGTTTATTCGTCTTTGTTGTCGCGGTCGTTGCGGTCGATATCATCCTCGATGATTTCTTCCTGCTTCGTGTTGCTGTCTTTTACTGGGTCTTTATCGGTATCGGTGTTTTTATCCTCTGCCGGGCTGTAGTGGTTGTCGTTTAAATCCATGTCATTGTCATCCAAATCGTTATCACGATTCAAATTTCGGTTGTTGTCATTGTCATTCCAATCCACGTCATCGTTCAGGTTTGTATCAACGTTTGGTGGCGGTGGATTTTGATCATCGTTATCATTGTTACAGCCAACTAGCAGAACAGCCGAAAGCAAGGACCCGGTAAGCAGCGTAAAAAGCTTTTTCTTCAAACCAAAAACTCCCTTCACGTTTCAAATTGGCCTAACACACTTAGCTTTTCCGATTGTCCCGAAAATATTTTTAGAAAAAACTACCGAACGCGAAAAACGGCCGGCACCATATGGCACCAGCCGTTTCGGGAACTTATTCCTTCTTTTCTCCCAATGCAAACGTGATTTCCGCTTCACAGGCGATTTCGCCGTCAACCGTTGCGACTGCTCTGCCCCGGCCAATTGGCCCACGGAGCCTTGTCATTTCAACTTCGAGGCGAAGCTGGTCGCCCGGCTTAACCTGCTTTTTAAAGCGGCAATTGTCAATTCCTGCAAAAAATGCCAGCCGGCCGCGGTTTTCCTCTTTTTTTAGCATAGCGACTGCCCCGACCTGCGCGAGCGCTTCCACAATCAGGACCCCAGGCATAACCGGGTAATCGGGAAAATGTCCATTGAAAAATTCTTCGTTGGCGGACACATTTTTAATGCCAACCGCGCGTTTGCCTTCTTCCACCTCTAAAATCCGGTCTACCAGTAAAAATGGATAGCGGTGTGGGATAATGTCTTTAATTTCATTAATATCGAGCATTTGTTAGTACCTCCTACTAGTAATTACTCATTATTCTACTATTAAAGGTACACAAAAGGGAAGGGCTGCACTAGAACCCTTCCCGCTTTTTACTCTTTCTTGTTGACTAAATCGCGAATGTGCGTCCATGTGGACTCCTTCAATACATCTGCAGGCTTGCCGTCTCCGATGACTCCATAGCCGACTGCAGCTCCTGCCACCAAACTGACGAACGTAAACACCACTAATAAAACCAGCCGAAGCCATATCGGTATCAGCCGGATCCGAATCCGTTTGTTTGGGATGGCTGCAGCTTGGGTCTCCTGTTTTTCTGTGGCGACCGCACTGTCTCCCTTTTCTATTTGCAGCGCTTTTTTATATTCTTCGCGTGTCTGTACCCGCTGTTGGTTTAAATTATTAACATTCATGTTCATTTCCCCTTTAGCCGTATCCGCAATTCCCGCCCAACGGTCTTAGAGTTATACATATTATAACCAGTTTTAGTTTTATGCTTGAAAAATTTCATTTCCATTTATTCTATTATACAAGAATTATTCTTTTCCACATCACTTTTTTACACAAAATCGACAACTCTCTCACAAAAATTGTAAAAATTTAATAAAAAAAGTCCAATGATTAGGGCTTGACCAGCCGATTCATTAGACTTTTTTGGAAATATTGGTAAGATGTCATACCACTTGGTACATATTATTTTTATAAAATTTACTGACCGAGATCGGGTCGGAGCTAAATCCTCCAATCTGGTCGAGGGTCTAACCTAGCTTCCTGCCTGGTAAGCGATCAATGTTATCTAACATAATCCCTGTGCCGATAGCGACACAATCCATTGGATTTTCTGCCACTAATACCGGTACCTTTAATTCTTCCGCAAGCAGCATGTCAATACCGTGCAGCAAGGCGCCGCCGCCAGTTAAAATTACGCCGCGGTCGATGATGTCTGCAGAAAGCTCTGGCGGAGTCCGCTCTAGCACACTTTTAGCCGCCTGCACGATAACAGATACAGATTCCCGAAGTGAACCTTCGATTTCTTCGGAACGGACAGTAATTGTACGCGGCAATCCGCTGACCATGTCGCGCCCGCGAATTTCCATTTCTTCCGAACGTGATCCTGGAAATACGGTACCAATGTTAATCTTAATATTTTCAGCTGTACGCTCACCGATTAGTAACTTATACTCACGCTTGATGTAGTTGAGGATTTCCATGTCGAACTTGTCACCGGCCATTTTGATGGATGATGAAGTGACGATATCGCCCATGGATAGCACGGCCACATCCGTTGTTCCTCCACCGATGTCAACGACCATGTTACCGCTTGGCTGGAAAATGTCCATGCCGGCACCAATAGCCGCTACTTTTGGTTCCTCTTCAAGATAGATCTTCTTACCGCCGCTTTTTTCCGCCGCTTCACGAATCGCTTTTTGCTCGACGCTTGTAATGTTCGTCGGGCAGCAAATCAGGATGCGCGGCTTCGATAAAAAGCCCTTTACGTTTAATTTATTGATGAAATGCTTCAGCATCGCCTCGGTCACATCAAAGTCAGCAATAACGCCGTCTTTTAACGGGCGAATCGCAACAATGTTCCCAGGTGTTCGTCCCACCATGCGGCGAGCTTCCTCGCCGACCGCCAGCACTTTATTTGAATTCTTGTCAATCGCTACGACAGAAGGCTCATTCAACACAATTCCGCGGCCCTTCACGTGAATCAGCACGTTGGCCGTTCCTAAGTCAATTCCAATATCCCTTGCAAACATCTCTCTATCCTTTCCTCCTATAGACGGATTCCACATACTTTTCCTAATTGTTTATTGTATCACATTCATTAAAATAACCATAACAATTTAAAACAAACATTGTAAAAATTTGCAGAATCGTGTAGGTGGAACCATGGGGACGGTTCTAATATAGGCAATCGGAAGTTTTGCTCAAGTTTCGAAGCACTTTATAAGTAAACGGAATTTTAATCTAAAGGAATTACTTCTAAGGAATTATCGCAAAATTTTTGATTGCCTGAGTAAGCAGGAAGTTTTAAAGTTTTTGTACAAGTAATTCGACATCCATAGTCAAATTTCCTGCTTCTACTGGTTCCCACTGCAGCGGCACCACGGGGGCACCACGGGGACGTTTCCACTGGCTCCCACTGTCTCACTTGTGCCGTTTTTTAAAAAGTTGTACAAAAAAAGGCTATGGTGCCTGACACCATTCGCCCGTTTTTGGCTATTTTTGAACAGCCTCTCCTTCTTTTTCTTCTTTTTGGTACTTCATTTTTGTCGCCTCGCCGCCCCGTAAATGGCGTATGGATTTATGGTAATCTAATATCTCTTTCACTTCGTTTGCAAGTTCAGGATTAATTTCAGGAAGTCTCTCTGTTAAATCCTTATGGACTGTAGATTTGGATACGCCAAACTCCTTCGCAATGACGCGAACCGTTTTTCTCGTCTCCACGATATACTTTCCAATCTTGATAGTCCTCTCTTTGATGTAATCGTGCACACTCTCGCCCTCCCTAATATGGATGTGAGTAGTGTGAAATGAGACTCGCTTATCACTTCGACCAATTCTGCTATCCGCGTGTGTTCCAACCCGAGCTTCCGGACTGGAGAAGCCTCTGCTTCTGTGTTCTGGCATTAATAAGGACGTGCACCAGCGATTCACGCGGCAGAAAGTAATTACTTTCTGGATCATACAATGAATAAATCATATCCCCGGCTAAGTTCCCGTTAACCTCAAACGACTCCTCACCTCAAACACTCTCTTTGTAAAGGTTTGTAACCATTCTATTAGCTTGGATACGGGTTTATGCACAAAATAGCCAAACAGGACAAAGTATTTGTTTATTTTCAGATAAGTCAGATAATAGTGGTTTATTCGACAATTGGGCCTAAATCCCCAAACCCTTGCACCGCTTGAGGTTGGCAAGGAAATACTGGGGCAGACTGGAATATTTCCCGAGAAATTTGTCGGAGGAAAGTTTTGCACAGTGTTGGGGGTAAAAGTGGTGTTAGGCACCATTTGCTGTCTTTTAATAGTGGTTCCGTGGGGATTGGCGCCTGACACCATTTTCCATCTAACGACGGTGGTTAGCTATGTATTGGTGTCAGGCACCATCCGTGGACATTTGTCCTCCCCACATGGACACACACCCACAGCACTATTTACATCGTAGCAATCATGATTTTTACGGCTTCGGTCAGGTCGCGCTGGGACCAGGATGGGATTTCTTTTTTGCTTGCGGCAGCGAGTTCGTGTGATGCAGGGATGTGAACGAATCCGGCCGGGATGTCTTGGCGGTCCCCTGTCGCAGCACCCAGTCCATGCAGCACCACGTACATGACGTTGTTGCATAAATATGTACCTGCAGTGTTTGAGATGCTGGCAGGATATCCCTGTGCCGCAAGAGCCTCCACAAATTTTCGTATTGGCAGCTTTGAGAAGTAGCCTGCCGGGCCGTCCTCCACAATTGGCGCATCTTCCAGGATGACGCCATTGTTATCAGGAGCCCCGTCGCGGCAGTTGATGGCAATCCGCTCAGGGGTAATGGACGCCCGACCAGCGGCCAATCCAAGCGAAAGAACAGCATCGGGCTGCAGTTCCTTGATTGCCTTTAAAATTCTTTTCCCGGCCGCTTCATATTTCACCGGCAGCAGCAGTCCTTTTATGGTAAAATCGCCGACAATAGTCCCATCCAGTTCCGAAACAATTTTTTCAGTCGGATTGATCGGAAATTCTAAAAACGGTTCAAATCCGGTTAATAGCAGTGTTTTCATTTTTGCCAAATCCTCTCTTGTCTTTTTAAAAAATATTATATAATAAGTTGATTGGCTTGTTCAGAATTTTTAAAGAAGAGGATCTGACCATGACACCCTTTACTGAAACTGTTATCGGAATAATAAAGATCATTCCCGCTGGCAAAGTCGCTACCTATGGCCAAATTGCCGGCTTGGCTGGCAGTCCCCGAGCTGCCCGCCAAGTTGTGCGCATCCTGCACTCAATGAGCAAAAAGCACCGCCTTCCGTGGCATCGGGTCATCAATGCCAAGGGGCAGATCGCCCTGCAGGACGATGAATCCTTCAACGATCAATGGATGTCGCTCGAAGCCGAAGGTGTTGAGATCGGGCTAAATGGCCTAATCGATTTGGACAAATACCAATGGCAGCCGGCGGCAAAAGAAAAAAGCCTGGATGCCCCTTTTTAATAGCATCCAGACTTTTTCATAGGGATTTCCAAAGCTGCCACAACCTACTTCAGCTTCATATAGATATTTTTCACCAAGGTAACCGGCACCTTCGACATTCCGCGGTCCTGGACACCCTCAACCATCATCCCAATCATCAAGTTCGGGGACTCCACGGCATTCCAGCCGACAAACCATCCATTCTCCGTTCCGGTCTCGCCCTGTTTTTGCTTGATTTCCGCTGTTCCGGTTTTTCCTGCCAGCGGAAGATCGGCCATTTCCGCGGCATGAGCTGTTCCGTCCGGATCACCTACTACCTTCCGCAAATCACTGGCGATCAGCCCAGCATTCTCAGCAGAAACAACGGTTTCCTTCCACACCTGCCCCTGTTTCTCATCTGTGAGCAGAACTGGTTTGATCATATTGCCACCATTGACAAATGGCGTATAGGCAGAAAGCAGGTGAACAATACTCATTTCCACCTGACCCTGGCCGTAACCGGAGTCAGCCAGTGCTATTTCACTGCCCAGATTGCCGATGTGGGACGTCTCCAGCGGGTAGGCGTAGTCCAGCTTTTCCTCAAAGCCAAACCCCTTCAAGCCCGCCGCAAACTTCTCTTTCCCAATCTTCAATGCAGCTTGGGCAAAATAAATGTTGTCGGAGTACACTAACGCTTTTTCAAGATTGACCGGGCTGCTCTCGTGAACCCGCGTCACAAAATAGCCGCCCCACGATGGGTCCTTTTGCCACTGAGGCCCTTGAATGTCAACAGCATCCTCCGGCTTAATTGCGCCGTTTCCAAGCGCCACAGCCGCCGTCAGCGGCTTCATTACCGACCCCGGTGCATAGGTCATCTTAAACCGCGTCAGCATCGGCTGGCGTCCGTCATCTTGCATTGCCTTCCGCTCATCTGCAGAATAGCCCAGCATCGCTTGGTTCGGGTCAAATGACGGGCTGCTGACGAGGGCCAGCGTTTCCCCGGTCACCGGGTTCATTGCCGCGGCCGTGCCAACCTCGCCGGCTGTCGCTACCACACCATCAGACCCGGCTGCTGAGCCACCACTCATTTCTTTAAAAATAACACTCTGCAAATCAGCGTCAATCGTCAGCTTAACGTCTTTGCCATCGGCCACAGGTTTTTCCGCGATGACCTTCTCTCCGCCGGTCTTCTTTTTTATAAAAATCTTCACACCGCTTTCGCCCTTCAGCTGTTGGTCGAGCACCTGCTCCAAGCCGCGCTTTCCAATTACATCCCGGCTGGTGTAGCCCTTGTCCTTCAGTTTCTCCAGCTCATCGGCCGTGATCGCCCCAACATAGCCGATCAGGTGCGCCGCAGCCTCCCGATACGGATAAACCCGCGCATCGACCTTGCGCGTCTTCACGCCTTCTAGCGCTATCAGCTGCGCAATCCGGCCCTGGTCGTCCATTGGCACCTTTTTAAGCGGTACAAACATGCCAGGCTGCACCCAGCTTGCGGACAGTGCCTTTTCAATCGATTCCCGAGGCATCTTCAACAGCGCTGCCAATGGCTCCATTACTGGCGCCGCCAACGTCGAACCGGCGTCCGGGGCAGACACGCCCACTTCATACACCTGGCCATTCACAGCCAGCCCCGACCCGTTTCGATCAAGAATCTCTCCCCGTTTCGCCGGGACTGTGCTCAAACTAATTTTGTCACCCTCCTGCATTTCCGGAAAAATGAACTCAGGGTTCCAGTCGAGAAACCAGTTCGACTTATCGTCTTTTTCTTGCTTTTTCAATGTGGCTTCGTGGGTGAATTTTATCGTTCCCGCAATGCTGTTCATGTTCGCGGTAAAAGAATACTGTGCTTGTTCTTTATTAGCCTGTTTATCTTCTTTTGGCTTTTTGAAGTCAATCTTGAGGTCAGTAATCTGCAGATCTTCGTAAATTTTTTCATAGCGGCTGGTGAAATCTTCTTTGGAGATCGTCTTCTTCGCATCATTCGAAAGGTAATCATACATCTTATCAAATTTTTGCTTGTTCCATAGAGATATGTACTGTGCAAACCGCTCCTGCGGCGTTGGCTCCTTACTGCATCCAGAAGCGACACCCACCGCCGTCAGCAAAACCAAAAGCAGCAACCACAACCGTCCTCTCCTACTCATACCAAAAATCCCTCCTTTAATTCCCATTTTAACACTAAAAAGGAAGCGGGGTGCGATCCTTTGCTTCCATCCCAGGAACTTTGAGTCCCATATAAGTAGGTGTCGGGCACCCTTTCCACTATCTTTAAGCATGCAACAGTGGCAACCCATCTAATGGTGTCAGGCACCAGCCGTGGACATTTGTCCTCCCCACGTGGACAACCTTCATTTATAAACACTAATCCCCATTTTATTAATTGTTTCATGATTTATTCATAGTTTGTTCATACTTAAGGGGTAATATAGAGACATGAAAAGGACAATCTCTTTCATCTTTTTCATTAACCCCCCTTTATAATTACTTTTTATAATCCGGCCTTGTGTGCCGGATATTTTTTTGCCATTAAATGTCCAGGAAGCACGTTTTTCCTTTAGGAACCAGTAAGGGACCAGTAGAACCGTCCCCGTGGCCCGCCGTGGTCCCCCACTCCCCATAAAACAAAAAAAAGAGGAAAGCATTCCCCTTCCCCTTTGGTACAAAATCCATATTAAGAATTTTTCTTTTGTGTTGTGTTTGTTGATTGGTCGTCGCTGTCAGTGGAGTTGTCGCCGTCTGATTTTTTGTCATCAGAAGGTTTGTCGTCTGACTTCTTGTCATCGGCAGGCTGCTCGGAATCATCTTCAAACAGTTCTTCCTGCTTCTTTAATTGCTGCTCTTCCACTTTTGCTTCTTGCAACGTGCTTAACGATTTGTCAAAATACTTTGTAGGATTAACCGCGACGCCATCTTTGCGAATTTCAAAATGGACGTGTGTTCCAGCTTTTTGATTCAACATGCTTTGTCCAGCCTTGGCAAGCACATCGCCTTGCTTCACTTTTTGGCCAACTTCGACTTTAATATCTTTCACAGACTGATATTGTGTTACAATACCTTTGTCGTGTTCAACTTCAACGACGTTTCCAAGGACAGAATCTTCATCGACCCGAGTGACGGTACCGCTTAATGATGCTGTAACATCAAAGCTTTCGCCGTTTTTCATTGTTATGTCGATACCAGTACTTGGTGAGTACGTATTGTTGTAGAATACCAATGCTGCTTCTTGCTCTTCGGCTTTTGCGTCAAAATCATAGAACTTTGTCTTAATGACAGCGTCTGCGCTCTTCGCCACCGGCATTTTGAAGTTTTCTAAAGCTGTGTTAACCTCGACTGCTGGTGTGTCGTTCTTTTTACCAGTAATATCAGTAGACTTGTAGTCATATTTATCTGAGTCACTGCTGCTTGACTGATACCAAAGAACTCCTGTTAAAATGATTGCTGCACTTGCAATATAAATGGCTGGAAATACCCAACGCTTTTTGAAAAAGCGTTTTACGCTGGAACCTTGAGAAGATCGTTTGTTTTCTTCCTCTCTCATTTTCATCACCTCAGCAATCATTCTGAACAGATAACTAGAATTATATACACGAGGCAAGAAAATTTTTTGAAAAAACTTATTTTTCGTTTATGTCCGCAATTTTATGCATTATTTTTTGAAAAAATATTTGGAGGTACTCATCATGAAATGGATATTGCGCCTTTTGCCGCTCCTTTACATGGCCGCGATCTGGATCCAATCCAGCCTGCCATCGGATCATTTCGTCGAGCTGCCCGACTCGCAACTCGACCATACTATTAAAGAATCACTGCATTTAATAGAATTCGCGATTTTATATGTATTGCTAGTGCTAGCCTTGTTAACCTGGCGCGGCCGCAACTTCTCATCAGGCTGGAACCTCGCCTGCGCTCTGTTTGCCGCCTTCTACGGCATCAGCGACGAAATCCACCAATCGTTCTATCCCTACCGCTCCGCGTCGCTCTTCGATCTTGTTAAGGATTTTACCGGGATATTGGTCTGTTACTACTTTATCAGCGGGGCGCTGTTCCGGGGTAAGTTTGGCGGGCTGGCGCGGGTACTGGGACGTGTGAGTTCACATGGAGCTAGTTAAATTATTTTGGTGGGTCGGGTTGATGATAAACCCGGCCTTTTAATTTGCCGGTATGCGGAATTTTCATTGAGGTTAAAAGATAACTCGCCACACGAGGAGATCCAATATGAAGGAATTCCCGAAGTTCAGAATTGGTAATCGTTGGTTTAATGAGTAAAAAATAAACATCGATGGCCGGGATATGAGCCGTTTTAGATTTACATTGACAGTTTGGATAATACCAAACCCCATAATTATAATTCATCGGTAAATAACGACATGGGGGGCATTTTACTCCGCTGAGGATTTCGGTAGGTGACAGATTGAATTGTTTTAAAATATCAGGATTTTCCGGGGTGTGCTTTGCAAGCAGCAGTCGTCTCAGTTTTTTTAACTCTTTGGAATCTAGTTTTTCTACCTTATTCATGCTTGCAATTTGCTCTATCTTATCTACTAAAGCTTCACCATTGCAGCAAACCTGTAATACCTGCTCATTTCCTCCTTCTGTGGTGATGATCGTTTTTTCATTACTATTTACAAAAAGATAATGTACTGGAATATCCGTAATATGATGCTGCCTCAGCCACATTTTAAGCTTTCGTGCCTGGAGTCTGGTCTGCAGGACAGGATTCTTAATCCTTTCGACTTCGCCGTTCTTTTTCCAAAAAGCTTGATTCAGAGCTTTTTTAAAAATAATCTCACCGCTCATATTTTTCACTTCAAGGGCAATCGCAAATGCGGAACAGAGGATGAGAAAATCAATCTGGAAGTAGTACCGTCCTAATTTCAGCCGGATATTATGAAAAATATGATACTTTTGATCCGGAAGCATGCTTAAATGGAACTCCAACGCCTTCTCCCCACGGTAACCTGCCAGTCTCCGTTTATATTCTCCTGTTATTTCAGGTAACGCAGGGTGAAATGGTGGGAGCCGTCCGTCTAAAATAGCCTCCAGTTTCAAAATTCTTAAAGGAATTGAACAAGGTTTATCATACAAAAGGCATCATTCCTTTCTTTTTTGGTTCAATTCCTTTTTTGCTCCTCTTTTCCCTGCAAATATCGACATATATTGTGAATTTTTCATGTCATTTTTATTAAAATGTTAGTCGTTATTTTTTTTAGTTGATTTATTTACAAGTTTGATCAAATTATTTACATCTTTTTGATTTTATTTACATCTTTTCATGATTTATTTACGACTTTCCTAGTTTTATTTACATCTCACCATTCGGCCTGCTAAAACAACCAAAAACCGTAACAAAATCTCTCAATTACCATTTCCTAAGTCACTTTTCCATAGAAGAATGCCCTTATTTTTGAGATTGATATTCCATTTTTTGATTTATTTACAACTTAAATGGATTTATTTACAATTTTTGAATTATATCTACGTCTTTACGAATTTATTTACGACTTTTACTAACTTATTTACAACTTTACCTCTTTTATTTACAACAGCCCTAGTTACCTGCACAAACCAACCCAAAAAGCCAGGCATCCATGCCTGGCTCAGGTAACTTTTTCCACACCTATTCATGCTCTAAATAGGGCTAACCACAACCCCAAGCCCACACTCTATTTCTTCGCGGTAATCGTCGCCAGCATGCTATCCGCCGACGTAACCTGGACGCCCTTGTAGTAGTACTGCACGATGTCCTTGTAGGTCTTGCCTTCCTCCGCCATGCCGTTGGCACCGTACTGGCTCATCCCGACGCCATGCCCGAAGCCGCGTGTCGTAATCACGATATTGCTTCCCTTGCGCTCCCAGGAAAAATCCGACGAACGTAAATCGAGCTTCTCGCGAATCTGCTTGCCGGTCAACTTCTTGCCGTTAAAATCGACCTTGGCTACGCGTTTACCCTCAGTTCGGGCCACAATTTTTCCAATCGTACCGCTCGAGCCTACCTTCACGCCAAGTGCCGACTCAAAACTCTTAACCGACATCACCTTCTGACTGTTGAATTTCGGAGACTCCTTATCCCACGGGCTCGAAACACTTCTCAAATAAGGGATATTGCCGGACCAGTAGTCCTCCGAATTCTCGGTAAATCCATTGCTTGTTGAGAAAAACATGGCATCAATCGGTTTTCCATCATAGGTTAAAATCTGGCCGCTCGTCGTGCGTACGGCCTCAATGATCTTCTTCTTTTTCCACTCATAATCAGCGCCCCACTTCTTGCGCTGCTCATCATCACTCATGTACACCTGATGGTTTTGCGTATCGGTCACCAACGCCCCTTCGGCTAACGCACTTTTAGGAACGCCCATGGTATTTTTCGTAATCATCCGGTTCAAAATATACGTTCTCGCTGTCAGCGCCTGGGCCTTCAACGCCTCTGGATTGAATTCGGCGGGCATCTCAGCTGCGACGACACCAATCAGATAGTCCTCCATCGCCATTGTTTCAGTTGAAGACTTTGCCGAACGAAACACAGCAACCTCCACGGCCGAATCCGCTGTCGGCTCAGTAGCTTGCCCTGACCCCGGTTTCGGTTTCGCCAGGGCCTCTCCCAACTTGCCGCCCGCCTTCTCACCAGAAAAGGGCAGAACCACAACGGCTGGGATAATCAACGTCAAGGCAATGAGAATCGATACTAGTACGAAGAGTGGTTTGATCTTATTCATGAATGTGCCTCCAGAATGTAAAATTCACAGCCCACCTTATCTCGGGATGCGTTCAATAAAACATATGGAAGCGGACAAGCAATTATTACAGTTTTTTTCAATTGGCCGCAGGGGCCCCACCATCCACGGCGGCTGCACTATTTTCACGGTGGAAAGTCACATATTGGTGTCAGGCACCAATGTGGATAAGTCGAATAACACTGAATATGTGGATAACTTTTCCACAAAATAAAAACAGGACCCGTTTACCAGGCCCCGTTGCTTTGGTTTTGTTCATAGTTATTTAGTTGATGCCGAATGGCCGAATGGCGGCAGGCCCGGGCTATTATAAAATCACGCCCCTGCCCTAATACCCACATCACCTTAGGCATTCAAATCGGAAATATAATTCCCCAGTTCGATGAAGTTTTCCTCGTCTGCTTCGTTCACGCGTTCGATATCCGCTCCAAGCGACGCTAATTTATGATGGAAACCAACATAACCACGGTCCAAATGCTTCAATTCGGTTACGCGTGTTACGCCATCGGCCACAAGCCCCGTCAAAATCAACGCTGCCGCAGCGCGAAGGTCAGTCGCAGCCACTTCCGCTCCCTGTAAATTCGAAGGACCTTGCAGAATCACTGAACGGCCTTCAATCTTGATATCAGCATTCATGCGGCGGAATTCCTCCACATGCATGAAGCGGTTCTCAAATACCGTTTCCGTAATCATCGAGGTGCCTTCCGCACAAAGCAATAAGGCCATCATTTGCGATTGCATATCCGTTGGGAATCCTGGGTGCGGCATTGTCTTAATATCTACCGCCTTCAAATGATCAGGACCGATGACACGAACGCCATCTTCTTCCTCAAGGATCGTTACGCCCATTTCCTCCATTTTTGCAATTAATGAAGATAAATGTTCCGGAACAGCGCCGCGTACCAACACATTACCGCCCGTAATCGCCGCAGCCGTCATAAACGTACCTGCCTCGATTCGGTCCGGAATAATATTATGGTCCGCTCCAAACAGTACATCGACACCTTCGATACGAATCGTACCAGTGCCGGCACCTTTGACGCGTGCTCCCATTTTATTCAAGAAATTCGCCAAATCTACAATTTCCGGTTCTTTCGCCACGTTTTCGATGATTGTCGTACCCTGAGCCAGAGTCGCAGCCATCATAATATTTTCAGTGGCTCCAACACTTGGGAAATCCAAATAAATCTTTGCTCCATGCAAGCGGCCGTTTACCTCCGCCTCGATGAAGCCATTGCCCACCTTCACCGTTGCACCCATGGCTTCAAAGCCCTTTAGATGCTGGTCAATCGGGCGAGATCCAATCGCACAGCCGCCAGGTAAAGCTACCCGAGCACGGCCATTGCGCGCCAATAACGATCCCATTACAAGCACAGACGCACGCATTTTTCGAACGTATTCGAACGGCGCCTCCTCTTTCAACACTCTGGATGCATCAACAACAACAGTATTATTGTCAAAACGAACCTCCGCATTTAAAAAGCGAAGAACTTCATTAATTGTGTATACATCGGAGAGCGTAGGTACATCACGTATCACACTTTTTCCATCACTTGCTAATAATGTTGCAGCGATAACAGGCAGGACGGCGTTCTTTGCACCTTCCACTTTAACCGTTCCATACAGCCTTTGTCCGCCGCGGACGATAATCTTTTCCAAGAGTATTCCCCTCCGCGTCCATTTTCTCTATATTAATATTCAATCGTAATGATAGGGGTTCCTACTACAATGGTAGTCTGAGCGCCCAATCCTTCGGAGCGTAATCCAATTTGTAAATTCATGTGATCTTTCTTCGTAGCTAAGCTGTCTGAAAACACCGGCGACGCGGCAGAAACAGACATGAAATTCTCCTCTTTTAACGCTTCGAGCTCTTTAGCATCAAAGCCGGACAATACCTGGTCCATTTTCAATCCTAAAGCCGTATCAATCTTATCACTGTAAACGCCTTTCATACAAGAAAAAACTGTAGGATTTCCTCGAAATATGTCATTCAGCCTATTTTTAAACTTTGACCCCGAGAAAAACCGCTCCGAGGACTCGTTCCACTGCTTACCCCTGACACTATATACTATATACGCAGCCTGAGGTTGGTTTGTGCGGGTTGCCAAGAATTGAAGCACTTCTGTGTGGTGTGTAGATGCTGGAGATACTGCTGTCCATTCCCACTTCTCGCTGGTTTCGGTCACCGTCCACTCCCAGCCGGGGAATTTCTGCTTTAGCTCGTCTGCGTATTCCTTCACGTCTTTCTCACCTTCGAAACCGGTCACCTGCTCACGTGCATAAAACGACCATTCCTCGAGCAAAATATCTTCGGCTTGCAAAATCTCGCCGATTTTCCCCAAGTCACTTTTTTCTTTTTGGAAAAATATCTGGCGAACGCCGTCCCCGCTAGCACTTCCGGACATAGCCGGACCAACGCCAAACGCAGTCAAGCCGCCAAACACAACAAAAAACAAACCTGTTGCCGTAATCAGACTTATATAAAGCTTACCAATTGGTTTCATCTCTCTCATCTCTCCCTTACTACCATTGTCTCCAATGGGGAAGAGAGCATACTTGGGAATTGTCGTCACTTTCTGACAAACTTATTGGTATTACGTCTGACAATATTATGTTATAGGATTCACATATTCCCACACATAAATTAGATTGTACTCAAAATATCGCAATAAGGGAACACGTACGAAGACCTAAAATTTTTCCAAATTCCGATTTACTGCAGCAAAAGTGGCAATTGCCGGGACCATTGCAGGTAGTCTAGGAAGAAATTACTAACTGTCGAACCTAATAAAATCGCCAATAATATGTACAACAAGCGTGCTTGAAACACGTGATTGGCTTTTAGCACCTTTTCAAGCCGGATCGCCTGCAGCGCCCACCACGAAAGCGCGATAAACACAATATGAGATAGTATGCTGACTAACGCAATTTGCCCAAAATCCTCCACGCTTTGCCCTCCTTTTATACACTAATGATTATTCTATCATGGAGGCGTAAAAAGTTCGATCTTTTTCCTAATTTTGGATTATCTTTTGAATATTCCTGGGAATAGGCAATAACTGCCTAAACAACGTTCAGCGCATTAACGATGTTTAGGCAGTTATTCCGTCCTTATACCTCATTCCATACTCGTTCTAAATTAAGCGGCACAAACACCCTGTCACCCTGGATTTCACGGTGGATGATCGGATCTGCAAAACTTTCCGCAGCCAAGCCCATTTTATGCCTTACCCGTTGTCTTACCCCGATTAATTTTTCAAAACTAACCGATGAATATTTCATTTTCATTCTCCTCCCCGCCGGAGCCCAAGGGCCCCAGCTACTTTATTTATGCTAATTTCTTTGCCACAACAATGACTTTGCCGAGATCGAGGTCTTGTTCATAAAGCTCTGCATCCCTCGACTCGAACACCAACGCCTCCAGCTTGGCGCGAACTTCGTCACCCCGCGTTCGAAACACATTGGCAACCGACTCGAACACCCCCTGCTCCGAGACGCCAATGTCGTTAATATCGAGGGAATCCGTTAAATTCTCAGACCGCGAGTTGTCGTGAGCCAATAAATAGATCTCTTCTTTTGTATATCCCTGCATGATCAATTGCTCTATTTCCCGTTTCGCTTGTACACCATTTTCCACTACTTTTACTGTGTCCATGTTCATTCCTCCTTTGTATGTTGTACTGGGTGTATAACCGCTATTTTAAAAACAAAACCTTTTTTTAAAAAATTTTTTTGTCATATGCGCGGGCATATATAAAGAAGGAAATCATGTCATAAATCGTTTCGTAACAGTTTAGAGGTTTCATTTTTTCAACCAGCGGGTACGTAATCAATATCACGTTGAAAGGGGATGACATTCATGGGATTACTTTGGTCATTAATTATTGGAGGAATCATCGGCTGGCTGGCCGGACTTATTTTGGATCGTGACGTGCCTGGTGGAATTATCGGAAATATTATCGCTGGATTTATCGGTGCGTGGCTCGGCTCACTGCTGTTGGGCGGCTGGGGCCCGGTCATCGGGGGCTTCTATTTCATTCCCGCCCTCATCGGCGCCATCGCCCTCGTCTTCATCCTCAGCCTCGTCCTCCGCAGCGCCAAACGAACCAGCTAATGGAAGCAAGAGCCCGACTCTCTGCTTCAAATATAGAAAAGACTGCTATCGATGGCAGTCTTTTTTCATGACTTTTTTTAAAATTGTCACTTCGGGTTTGGGTTTCGGGGGTGGACCTGCCCTCAATGAGTATTGGCGTAGTCGGATGCTTAATTTTTTGCATTTGCTACTCCAATCAAGCCTATTGGCTTAGTCGAGGGAGGATTTTCCTGCAGTTACTGCGTCAATCAAGCCTATTGGCGTAGTCGAGGGCCATTTTTCCTGCGGTTACTGCGCCAATCAGGCCAATTGGCGTAGTCGAAGACTATTTTTCTCATGTTCACTACTCCAATAGAAGACATTGGAGAAATAGGCTCCAATCAATTTCTTGAAGACACATTTTGACTTTATTCAAGGGATTCTATCCTCAACAAGCCTCATTGAGGACACTTCCCTCCTTTTTTCAATGAGTTCTGTCCTCTATAAGCCTCATTGAGGACACTTCCCTCCTTTTTTCAACGGGTTCCGTCCTCTATAAGCCCCATTGAGGACACTTTGCTCCTTTTTTCAACGGGTTCCGTCCTCTATAAGCCTCATTGAGGACACTTCCCTCCTTTTTTCAATGAGTTCTGTCCTCTATAAGCCTCATTGAGGACACTTCCCTCCTTTTTTCAACGGGTTCCGTCCTCTATAAGCCCCATTGAGGACACTTTGCTCCTTTTTTCAACGGGTTCCGTCCTCTATAAGCCCCATTGAGGACACTTTGCTCTCTACTTCAACACATTCTGTCCTTAACAACGTCTATTGAAGTTGCTTTGCCCAGTTTTCCTGGCGGTCCGTCCTCTATCCCTTCAAAGAAATTAACGTCCCGCTCCGACACCTTTCCGGTAAATCCGTTCCTGTGCGTTGAATTCTTCATATTGAAGTTCTGTTGGCAAAAAGATAATCGATTCTTTACTCCCAAGACCAAGGAACCCGCCCACGGCCAGGCTGTCGTAGAACAGGCGGTGAACCTGCTGCTGCAGGCCGTTGGCAAAATAGATCATGACGTTGCGGCAAAGGATCACGTGGAACTCGTTAAACGAGCCGTCGGTGACCAGATTGTGCTGGGCGAAAATCAGGTTGTCGTCCAGCAGCGGCTTAAAATACGCACATTGGTGATCGGTCACGTAGTACTCGGAAAAGGCCTTTGTTCCACCGGCCTTCAAGTAATTTTTTGTGTATTGCTGCATTTTTTTGAGCGGGAACGCGCCCTTTTGCGCGGCAGACAGGGCCTTTTCGTTCATATCGGTGGCGTAAATTTTTGTCTTCTCGGCCAGCCCCTCTTCATGCATGAGAATGGCCATCGAATAGACTTCCTCACCGGTCGCACAGCCCGCATGCCAGATGCGAATCTCTGGAAGATCATTCAAGAGCGGTACCACCTCGGTGCGAAACGATGCAAAGAAACTGGGGTCGCGGTACATCTCTGTCATTCGAATCGACAGATCGTTCAACAATCGCTCCAAAACCCCGGGCTCGTGCAGCACTTTTTCCAATAACGCGGTGATCGTCGGGAGACGCTCGCTCTTCATCCGATTCAAAATCCTTCGTGTCAACGAGGTCCGGACATAGCCGCGAAAGTCGTAGCCGTACATTTGATACAGGGCCTCTAGCAGCAAATTGATTTCAATCTCCTGAACCTCGGTAAGCGCAAATGGCTCCGGCTCATTTGTAAAGTCAGCTGCAGGCGACAGCTGAGGCACCTCGGCCTCAGCAATATTCCTTATTTTTGGTTGGCTCGTTAAACTTTTCACTCCGGCTTCACCTGCTCTGTCAGCCATACCCGCATCAACGAGAAGAGCTGGTCGATATTCAAGGGCTTCGTGATGTAATCGGAGGCCCCCGCCTCCATGCATTTGTCGCGTTCGCCCTTCATTGCCTTGGCCGTCAGCGCGATAATTGGCAGATCCAAGAGCCCGAGCTCGCCGCGGATAACCGTCATCGCCTCATAGCCACCCATGACCGGCATCATGATGTCCATAAAAATCAGGTCAAAATCGGATCCTCCGTCTCGTAAAATTTCGATCGCCCGACGTCCGTTACTCGCGACCTGGACTGTGACACTCTTGCGCTCCAGCGCCGTGACCAGCGCGAACACGTTGCGGCTGTCATCCTCGACAAGCAGCACTTTCTTTCCATTAAATAACTCATCATCGGAGGTGTATTCCGCTTCAGTAACCTCTGTGGCAACCAATTCTTCTGCGAGCAATTCCTCAGTCTCTGCCTCCACCTCAACGGAACCACCGACAGCCACTTCATCGAATGCTGAAAAAATATCGTTCTCGGTATCGAGCATGCTCGGGAGATATAACGTAAACGTGCTACCCTTGCCGACCTCGCTCTCGACTTCGAGGGCACCACCCAGCAAGCGGGTGAATTCGCGGCAAATCGAAAGCCCGAGCCCTGTCCCGCCGTACTGCCGGTTCGTCGTCCCGTCGACCTGCTGAAACGCCTCAAAAATAATTTGCTGTTTTTCTTGCGGGATGCCTATGCCGGTATCTGTTACCGAAATCGCTAGTACTGGCCAAGTGTTCCGCATTTTTGCTGTTTTCTCGATCTCGTCACTCTGATACTGTTCGATTCCCCCAGCCGCTTCGACCCCTCCATCCTGACCAATTTCCCCAGCTCCCGCCATCCCAATCCGTACCGTCACCGATCCCTGTTCGGTAAACTTGAACGCGTTGGACAACAAATTTTTCAATATTTGCTGGAGGCGCTGGCCGTCCGTTGAAATCACCGGCGGCACATCATGCTCGGTAACGATCTCAAACGTTAAATTCTTCTTCGCCGCAACCGGGTCGAACAAGCTTTTCAGTGTTTGCGGCAGCTCGGTGACATTCACTTCATCTGTTAAAATTTCAATTTTTCCTGCCTCAATTTTCGATAAATCAAGAATATCGTCAATCAACCTCAGTAAGTCAGCGCCGGATGTGTGGATGACGCGGGCGTATTCGCCGACTTCTTCCTCGTCCAAATCCGTTCCGGTTTCCATCAGCATTTGCGACAAGATTAAAATACTGTTCAACGGCGTCCGCAGCTCATGCGACATATTCGCGAGAAAATCAGTCTTGTACTGCGAGCTCACCTGGAGCTTGCGCGAATAATCCTCGAGCTCATCCTTCGCTTTTTTCAGCTCGTACGCTCGCTGTTCGGCAAACTGCTTCTGTTCCTCCAAATACTCATTGGCTATTTTCAGCTGCTCCTGCTGCATTTGCAATTCCTCGGACTGGGCTTGAAGCTCTTCGGATTGTGCCTGGAGTTCCTCAGTCATGACCTGCGACTCGCCAAGCAGCCGCTCGACCTCCATCCGCCCGAGCACACTGGTAATTGACGAGCCGAACTTATCCTGCAGCAGGTCGAGCAATGTCAGGTGCTGCGACAGGAACGGCTGCATCGCCGCGAACTCGACAACTGCCTCCACCCGGCCCTCATATAAGATTGGCGCCACTAATAAATTCCGCGGTGACGACGCTCCTAAGCCGCTTGTCACTTTCATGTGCTCCTCCGGCAATGTGTCAATGAGGAAAATCCGCTGATCAAGCGCGGCCTGGCCGACCAAGCCTTCCCCGAACTGAAAACTGGCCTTAATGTCCACCTCATCAGCCGCAGCGTAACCGGCAACCTTGACGAAGTGTACCTCACCGCCATGTGTCCGGCGCAGATAGACGACCCCGTAACAGGCCTCAAGCAGCGGCGCGAGCCAGGTGATGAACTTTTGCGCCAGCTCGTTGATGTCAGTAATCCCCTGATACATCACGGATATTTCCGTCATACTTTTTTGCACCCATTGCTGTTTTTCAAGACTGCCAAGCAGGCTGTTCATTGCCTCAGCGAGCTCGCGCGTCTCATCGTTACTCTTCACGCTAATCCTCGTCGTCAAGTCCACCTTTGAATCGGTAATATTTTTAATCGTCTTCACGACCTGTTTAATCGTTTTGACAATCGAATTCGACAGGAACAACGCAGTTGCCATCGTCATCACCGTGACCAAGATGATAATCGCATATAAGATAATTTTTAAATTGGTATTGTTTTGACTAAGCTCACTTGTGCGGTCCTCGGTGAGTTTCTTCTCATTTTCCAAAAAAGAAGTCAGCTGGGTGCGGAGCTGGTCGGTTACCTTCTTGCCAGTCTGCTCCTGGAAATGCTTGGCCAGCGCTGTATCATTGCCTGCCCGCTTTTGATTGATATAATATTCCCCGGTACTCGCTACCCAGTTTTGAATAAGCGGCTTTATCTCCTCCAGATTGCGCTGCTGGCTGCTGTTATCAGCCAACAAAGAATGGAGCTTGTTGTAGTTGTCAAGCCAGCTGCGGTTGCCCTGGTGGTACGGCTCGAGATACTCCTCCTGCCCGGTCAGCACATAGCCGCGCATCCCGGTTTCCATCTCGAGGACATTTTTTTGAATCTGATTTACTAGGTCGTGAACTTCCATATCGTGCTGCGAAATGAATTCAACCTCACTCTGCAGTGCCGTCATCCTGTTAATGACAATGAGCAGCGACAACACGAGGCAAATCAGGATTGTCAAATAGGCGGTAATGATTTTGGCATGAATGCTGAAGTTGATGCCCTTCATCACGGCCACCCCCTTCTGTTTTTTCAAAAATTATCTATATCTATCATATCGTTTCTATTAAATCCACCCAATGGGGCATCTGTCCTGGGCCATTTTCCTTTTAAAAAAATTCCTTGTTTCAACTAGGGTGCGGGCGGGTATGCACTAGGTATCACCATTAAATGGAGGTTTTGAAAAATGGCTAGAACAAGTACAAAGGAAAAATCTATTTTACTATCAGAGACGCTGAACAAGCAGGTCGCAAATTTGTCAGTCCTGTATATGAAACTGCATCATTACCACTGGTATATAAAAGGAGACAACTTTTTCACCCTGCATGTAAAATTTGAAGAGTTGTACTCCGAGGCGGCCCTGCATGTTGATACGATTGCCGAGCGGCTGTTAGTCCTGGGCGGGACGCCGATTTCCACATTACAAGGCGCTTTAGAGCTGACTACAATTGAAGAAGCAACCGGCGACGAAACTTCGCAGGATATGGTTCAAACGCTGACTGATGACATCCATACCATTTGCACCGAGCTTACCGAAGGAATCACGTCGGCCGAGGACAACGATGACCAGCCGACCGCCGATCTCTTCACGTCGATTCGGGCCTCGCTTGAAAAACACCGCTGGATGCTGAAAGCATATCTCGCGGAATAATCACGGGCAACACGGGCTAGGTGCTGGCTCTTCGCTGGCACCTGTTTTTTTAATAGGATCTTCTGTTCTATTGAACACCGTTTATTTGGATCGATTTGTTTTTAAAGGTGACATTTTTCGTCGACCCCTTTTTGATTTGCCCTCATTGTGGTGAAAGACCAGAATAAGTTGAAAAATGACCAGATTATCGGAAAAATTGACCAGATTATCAAAAAAACTGACCAGATTACCTAATGAAATGACCAGATTAATTGAATTTCCGACCAGAAAACATGAAAAGGAAAGTGCATTTTACAAAAAGAGGAAATTTAAAGACGTTTATGCGGATACTTCTCACCCGTTCCATGTCATTACTAATCTCATAACCCCTTTATGAGTCACTTTGTCACTATGACCTAAACCACAGTAACCATTTTCAAAAAAAATCACCTCGTCGAAACCATCACCAAGCACATATCATCCTTCTGTGCCTGGATGGGTTCGGTGCTTGGCAGCAGTGTCTCCAGCAATGCCTCAGGATCATCCGCCGCCCGCAGGCCATCAATCAGCTTCAGCGTCGCGTCCTCGTATTCCTCCTCCAGCCACTCTGACAGCCCGTCGGTAAACAGCAGAATCCTTGCCTCTTCCTGATACGGAATCACACCTTTGGTTACTTCTATTTTTTCAAAAAAGCCAAGCGCGCAGCAGCCTTGGTCCAGCAGCTGCAATTGTCCATCGACAAGCGCGAGCCCCGCCGGGTGGCCGGCATTGACGTACTCAATTGTCTTGTTCTCGGTGTCCAAAACAAAGTAAATCGCCGTAAAATAGTAGTTTATTAGACTTTCCGGCATATGAAGCTGGTTCATGCGCCTGTTCAGCTCCTGCATTACCGCTTCCGGATCACCCAGTCCGGTAATACTATCCTTCAACGCCGAATAGATGTACATGCACACGAGTGACGATGAAATCCCGTGGCCCATCATATCAAGCAAAATAACCCCGTAAGTGTTGGGGCTGATTTGGTACCAGGTGTACAAGTCGCCGGCGAGCTCGAATGATGGCTTGTACACCGCAGAAATATTGACGTCGTTGTTCGCAAGCGGTTTGCCGAGGACACTGCGCTGGACCTGCTTGGCTAAATCCAGCTCAAATTGAATTCGTTTATCGCGCTCTTTGCGCAAATTTTTCTCGTGCTTCAGTCGCAGCACCGAGCGCATCCGGGCCAGCAGCTCGACCTTATTAATCGGTTTCATCACATAATCCAGGGCGCCGGCGTCCATCGCCTCGGCCATCTTATAAGAATCGCCCATTGCTGTGACAAAAATAATCGGCAGGTCATGAAACCGCTCGGTGGCGAGAATCGTCCGGCATGCCTCAATTCCATCGATTTCCGGCATCATTAGGTCCATTAAAATCAGGTCAACCGGTACCTCACGCGGTGTGGCCTCATCAAGCTGCAAATAGTCATACAGCTCCCGGGCTGAAGACAGTGACACAAGCTTATCGTAACCCGCCTTCTGCAGGATTTTTTCAATTATCATCAAATTCGTCAAATTATCATCCACAATTACAATATTCATAGCTGCCCCCAATCTTCTAGAAATGGTGAGATGAGTTGTTTATTGCGTTGACGCAGTGGGGGGTGAAAGCCCCATCTATTAACCAAATAGCATCCAGAAGGTGCCTCCATCTTTTCACCGCAGTACCGCATCAACTGTCTGCCCCCCGTTCCCGAGTGCCTGCTGCAATTTTTCCAGCGCTTTCTTCTGCAGCCGCGACACGTGCATTTGCGAGATTCCCAGATACTCTCCGGTCTCCCGCTGGCTTTTATTCGCAATAAACGTGCAATGAATAATCATTTTTTCCCGTTCCGACAGCACATCCAGTGCATCCTGGAGCAATAGTTTCTGCTCGACTTTTTCAAATCCGTCATCAGGAGTGCCGACAACATCGAGCACCGTGACCGCGCTGCCTTCCGAGCCCGCCTCAATCGTCTGATCAACGGAGGTTGCCTGGTAGCTCTTCCCCATCTCCATCGCTTCTAAAACTTCCTCCTCGGAAAGCTCCATATAGGCAGCGATTTCGTGAATCTTCGGTGAGCGTTGATACTGATTCGTCAGCTCGTCCACCACATTTTTCAGCTTTGGCCACACATCCTTGATTCGCCGCGGCACATGGACACTCCAGGTTTTGTCCCGTAAGAATCGCTTGATTTCGCCAATCACCGTCGGTATCATAAACGACTCAAACGGCCGGCCGACGCTGGCATCAAACCTTCGGATCGCCGACAATAGCCCAATCATCGCCACCTGTACGATATCCTCGTGGAGATTTTTCCCTTTGGAATATTTCCTGGCCAGGCTCCCGACCAAGGCTGCGTATTGCTCCACGAGCGCAGTTTGCGCCTCCGGACTTTCACTCTTCTGAAACTCCTGAATCAGCGCCTCAATTTCTTCCTTACTTCGTCCCCTGGTTTGCGATGGTTGTGTCATGAATATCACGCTCCCCACTCAGGTACTTCGCCATGAAGACCGTCACTCCGGAATTGTTCAATACTCGGACTTCATCCATCAGCGTTTCTATCAAAAATAGCCCTAACCCTCCCTCTGAAAGCTGTTCCACTGTACTATTTTCCGAATAAGGGCCAAGTTCATTTTTCTTCTCGATAAAATTAAAGCTCTTGCCGCTGTCAGCCACCGCCATTTCCAGCTTGTCTTCGTAAATTCCAAAGCCGACAATCACCTCGCCGCCCTCTTCCTTACCATACGCGTGCTGAACGGCATTGGTAATTGCCTCGCTTAAAGCAATTTTGATGTCCTCAATTTCCTCATATGTAAAGCCCATTCGGCTGGCAATTCCCGACAGTGTCAAGCGCATCACACCAACATACTCCGGCTTGGCCGGAATCTTCATTTCAATATAATCCATCACGTCGCCGATTCCCCTATCCTTTTATTTGCATCACGTGGCTTAATCCAGTTATTTCAAAAAGCCGCTGGAGCCTATCCGACAGATTCGTCAGCCTCAGCTCGCCGCCATTATTCTTCAGCTGTTTAAACAATCCAACAAACACACCAAGTCCGGTACTGTCCAAATACGTTACGTCCTGCAGGTTGACGGTTATCGTTTTATGATTCCCGTCAGCCAACGCCACCAATTCCTCCCGCAGTGTTGGCGCCGTAAACGCATCAATCTCCCCGGCTACTTTTACGGCAACATCCTTATCATTTTGGTTTTTGTCTATTGTTATATTCATCCATCCTCACCTCAACATGATTTATAGGTTACATACCCACTTTGTTAATATCCAAAACCTACTTTTTTAA
Organism: Neobacillus sp. B24; assembly: GCF_055381825.1. Lineage (NCBI taxonomy): Bacteria > Bacillati > Bacillota > Bacilli > Caryophanales > Bacillaceae > Neobacillus > Neobacillus sp. B24. Next base: position 5,189,215 of record NZ_AP035777.1, read on the forward strand.
AAAATTTTCTATTATTATACCAAAATATGCTAATTGATCGAATGAACCAGTTGACCTAGCACAATAGTAGGAACTTTGGGCTTCTATTGAAAAAAAGTCCCCTTCTTTTTCCCTTTTAGCAGGTCGCCGGTCCAGCCTTTCATTTTTAAATAGCCATACAGTACGCCCGTCGAGACCCCGATTAACAAGAGCGCCACCCCATACCCAAGCGGCCACTGCAGCTCCGGCATATGCTTGAAATTCATGCCCCACAAAGCACCGAATGCCATCACCGGGGTGAAAATCGTCGTCATGACTGTCAAGGTCTTCATAATTTCGTTTCCGCGATGTGACGAGATAACCTCCTCAAGGTTGATCATCGAATCAAGTGTCTGCTCATATTCCCGCAGCAAAGCCATCGCCCGCTTGATCCGTTTGCAGGTCGCGGTGAACACCCTGCTGCTGGAGTGCAAATCAAGCTCATCGATGACCATCCGCAGCTCATTCAGCGGAATCAACAGCCCCTTCGCTACCATCAATTCATGGCGCCGTTTATAGACAAGTTCGAGAATCCCCGTCTCATTCCGATTGCGCACGCACCAGACCAGCGTTTTCAGCTCCGCCTCAAACCGGTCTATCTCCACGAGCAGGTCATTTACTAACTCCCCTAGGAAAAATAAAAACCCGTCCACTGCATTTTCCATCCAATCGAGTTGTCGGTAAAACAAATCTCGATTTTGTGCCTCCCACTCCAAATCAACTGTGACCAACTCCTCCTTTGTCAAATAAAAATGGAAAATTTGATTATCGTTCTCCTTCGAAAAATTTTGCCGATAAACAAGCGAGCCCCTGACCACCTTTTCACCATTATCCAAAACGCTAACCCGCACACAATTCGTGTCATTCAAGGGCACCTCCGCCTCCTCCGGCCTCGCCTGCACCCACTTCCACTTGCCCTTCCCGAAAATCCTCTTCACTTAAACTCCCCCTCTTGGGACCATGGGGACGGTTCTCCTGGTCCCACGGCTTTAGCTGGGACCACAGGGACGGTTCTCTTGGTCCCGCGGTTTAAGCTATTACATTCCCGGAACCCTCCTCCGCAAAACATCGGTTTGACTTTTTTAAAATCGGGTATGTCTTGAGAAAAGGAGGTAATGACAATGGCAAAAGCATTAAAAATGGGAACTTTGTTGGCTGTGGGTGCTGGCGCGTCGGCTGCGTGGTGGTTATCGAATAAACCGAATCGGGTAAAAGCGGAGGTTCTGCTGCGGGACTGGAAACGAAAAATAAAGCCGAATGCATTCCAAAAATCAGAGCAGCTGCCGATAGAAAAAGGCGGCAACCCGCACCCGCATGACATCGAAGACAATAAAATGGTCGACGAAGGCGCCATGTACTCCGTGCAGTTCTATAACGAAAAAATCCAATAATAGCGGGACCACGGGGACGGTTCTACTGGTTCCGGCCATAGGGAATTGCTATGGGCAGGGCCACTGGCATCGTCCCCTGCTCTATGTGAGGTGACCCGAGATGGTAATTTTCCTACTTATCTACTTTATTATCATTTTGACGGTGATCGAAGTTTTTGTAGTATTGTTTCGGCTCACTAGGCTAAAGGTCGAGGTGTCACGGTTCCAGGTGATTTCGATGATGACGGGCACAGGCTTCACGACGGAGGAATCAGAGCTGATTTCCGGTCATCCAATCCGCCGCAGGCTGGCCACATTCCTTATCCTGTTCGGCGTCTTTTCCATGGCCGTCATCATCTCCTCGATTAGCGAATTCCTGTCAAACGGGCTGCGGCTGATGGAAATCGTCACCGTGGCGGCCGTCGTCCTCCTCATATTGGCTATTCTTAAGCTAAGCAGTGTTCAAAGGCTATTATTCTATTTGTTCAATCGAAAAATGGCACGGACTATCGAGCTCGCCGATTTTCCAATCCGGGAGATTTTTTTAAAAAATAACCAGGATACGTTGATTGGGCTTACAGTTTATCAAGATTCCCAGCTTGCTAACCAGAGTATCCGTGAGGTCGTCCCTCACATTGATGAGCTGGACCTCAGCATCTTGTTCATCCAACGCGGCAGCATCACCATCCGCAAAAACATCAACCATACCCGCCTCCAGGAAGGCGACCAACTCCTGTTGTACGGCATTAAAAAAGTGGTGTTAGGAACATTCCAGCACGACATTAAGGTGATGAAGAAACATTCCTGACCTCGTTTACCCACCCATACAAAAAAGACTGGCAGCTCTCCACTCACTGCCAGTCTTTTTTTGGGGGGATGAAGTTTCTACTCTTGCTTTTTTGGAACCAGTAGAACCGTCCCCCTGGCTCCTCATGTCTTTTGAATCTCCAGATATAAGATGTGGTAGCCGCTTGCTTCATGTATTTTGAACATCCAGCTCTCTGCTTCGACACATGCACGGGCGTCGAGTTGCGGTGCATTGTATTGCGTGAGGAACCAGCCGCCGATTGTGTCGACGTCTTCAGCGGTCAGGTTGATGTTGAGCAGCCCGTTGACGGCAGCGATTGGCACTTTGGCATCGACAATATAGTGATTTTCCTTAACCGTGCGGATTTCTGCAATTTCATCGGTATCAAATTCATCGCGCACTTCGCCAACGATTTCCTCGATGATGTCCTCGACCGTTACCAGGCCTGAGGTGCCGCCATATTCATCTAGCAATATCGCCATGTGAATCCGCTCCATCTGCATCCTTACCAGCAAATCGTGAATCGGAATAGTTTCAATTACCCGAATCACCGGCTGGATATACGATTTGATTTTCCAATTTTCATAACGCCCCTTATTCATCAATCTCGCCGTAAAAAACCTTTTTACGTTCATCACGCCAATAATATGATCCTTATCGCCTTCCACAACCGGATAGCGGGTATATCCCTCACACTTTAGCTTTTGCATGACATCACGAACCGGGTCATCAACACAGATGCAGCTCATTTCCAGCCGCGGCACCATAATTTCCTTGGCGGTGCGTTCATCGAATTCAAAAATATTGGTCACATACTGGTACTCGTACTGATTAATTTCTCCCTGCTCTAGGCTTGCCGCCAGCAGCAAGCGCAGCTCTTCCTCGGAGTGAGCCAGCTCCTGCTCCGTGGCCGATTTCAAGCCGAAGACGCCGGCAAGCGCCCGTGCCGAGTTGTTCAGCGCCCAAATAAATGGGTGCATGATTCTGTTAAACAGGATGATTGGCTTCGCGAACAGCAGCGTAATTTCCTCCGCTTTCTGAATGGCGACACTCTTTGGCGCCAATTCACCGACAACGACATGCAGATACGTGACAGAAATAAAGGCAAGAACAAAGGAACATAGCTCGGTCAGCGATTCGTTTAGATGTAAAGCCGCGAACAACGGGTGCAGCAACTTTTCCACCGTCGGTTCCCCGAGCCAGCCGAGCCCGAGCGCTGTCACTGTAATGCCCAGTTGGCAAGCAGACAGGTATTCATCGAGGTGGGTAACCACTCGCTTCGCATCACCCGCCCCCTTCTTCTTCGCCAGAATCAATTCATCAATCCGCGACGGCCGCACCTTCACAATCGCAAACTCCACCGCCACAAAAAAACCAGTAAGTAGGATGAGCAGCGCGATTAACAACAATTTCACCATCATCCGGCATCCCTCCCCTCTTTTTTAAAAAATAACAATCCGAAATCGGCTGCCGATTCGGATTGTTATTTTCTGTTTACGGTCTCATATTCTCATCGAGCTTGTTATCCAGCTTACGTAAATATTTCGCGGTGAAGTCCTTACCCCCTAGACCAAATGACAGTCCGAACGCCAAGGCCAATCCTCCCAATAAAAGAATAAATGCTGCATTGACGATGGAATGAGCGACACCCAGCTGATCAAGCGCCATAAAGACAGTAACGGTGAAAATGGCGTATTTGGCTACCACTGCAAGTGTGCGGGCATAGCTCTTCTTAACCACATTTCTGACAATCCGATCTGCCAGATTTCCGACATACAAACCGATACCCAAGATGACTAGTGCGGCAAACAGCATTGGCAGGTAGGCCAGTATGGCTGACGCCAGTGTTACCAAGAAATCCAATCGTACAATTTGCAAGGCTTCCACGGTGAACAACAGGACAATCACTATTTTAACGAGGAGCCCGACAAGCTGTGACAGGCTGTACTTCGATTGCTGGGGCGTTAATGAACCAATCCCCATGTGGTGAAATAAGTTGTCAAACCGCAGACGCCACAGCATTTGCACTACTACTTTTTCGACCCATTTCCCGAGCCAGATTCCGGCCAAAATCAGGATCACGGCGACCACAATGTTCGGAATCAGCGCGACCACTTTATGCAGCATCGCAATGGCCGGCGCGGACACACCGTCTAAGTCCAATTTTTCCAAGGCGGTGATGATGGTTGGAATCAGAATTAAGATAAACGCAATATTACCCACAATACCAGCGAGGTCAAGCTTGCCCGTGACTCCAAACCGTTCGCTCAATTTCTCCGAGCCAATGCTTTTTAAAAAATTCGTCAAGATATCGCGGACCAACTTCGCGATTAGCCAGCCGATAAACAAAATGATGGCTGCGGCAAACAGCTTCGGGATAAAGGACAGGAAGCTTGTCAGAATGCCTTCAACCGGTTCTGAAACACCGTCGATTTGTAGTGCACCCAGGACCCCTGGTAAGAACAGCAGCAGGATGAAGTAGAACTGGGCTTTGGCAATTCTGGACACTTTCTCGTGGCCATCACTTTCGGTCTTCGCCATGTTCCATTTTTTTAATTTTGTTGGCAAATGGACTGCGGCTGCGCCCTTTTCAAAAACTTTGCGCAGGAAGGTGGCAACTACCCAGGCAAATAGCAGGATTAGCGCAGCTTTTAATACGTTTGGAATCGCGCCGGTGATTGCCGATAGCATTCGCACTAGCGGTGAGGCAATAAAACTAAGGTTCAGCATATTAAAGAAGATAATTAACACAAACACCAGTAATAAGTAGTAAACCAGTTTTCCGATGATTTTTTCTGAGGAGTACCGTTTGGTGCCAAAGTTTGAAAAGAGCCGGTCGTCAAAGCTCGTTTTTCTTAGGGCAGCTTCGACCAGCTTGCCTAGCTTTTTGGCAACCAGCCAGCCGACTACTACTAGAAGAAGTGCGAAAATTAGGTTCGGCAGCCGGTCGGTGTATATGTACCATCCGGCCATCATATCTTGCAGATTCATAAAAACCTCTCCTTTTCTCTGTTTATTTGGGTTTGGTTTGTCATGCTCTGATAGGTATATAACCACGTTTTGAAAAAATGAAACTTGTTTTTCTCTCGACTACTAACGAAAAATTGGGTATTGGCGTAGTCGGCGGCCTTTTTTCGCGCCTCTACTGCTCCAATAACGCTCATTGGCGTAGTCCAAGACCTTTTTTCGTGCTTCCACTGCTCCAATAACGCTCATTGGCGTAGTCTGCGGCCTTTTTTCACCCCTCCACTACTCCAATAACACTTATTGCCGTAGCCAAAGACCTTTTTTCGTACTTCCACTACTCCAATAACTAGCATAGGCCTAGTAGTAGGAATTCCCCCTCCTTTCTATTGCTCAAATTACCTCTTTCAAAATCAATATTAGCCAGGATCCTTCAAAAAAATGTTTCAACCATTTTTCCGCTGGGAATATAAATGGTGCACGGCAAACGAGTTGGAAGCCAAATAGCTTTTGATTCTTCAAAAAATACTTGGGAGGGAAATCGAATGGATTTGAATCGCAAGAATTTAGTCGTTGCCGGTATGGCTGCGTTATTGACCTTTGGCGGGTTGGCCGGTTGCGGTGATGGCGTTGACCAGGATAATGGCCTGAGTGACGGCAAGCAAAAAGACCAACTTGACCAAGAAACAAAGGAAGAGGCCAAGGGTTCGCTGAATGAAGCAAAAGAAAATATTAAAGAAGCGATGAAAGACGTCGAAAAGGAACTTAATGAAAAGAGCAAGGAACAGCAGTAAATTTTTTCAAAAATATAAGGTTTTCACTAAAGAAAAGGAGGCAGTAACCATGAATAAGGATAAAGTAAAAGGCAGTGTTGATCAGGTAAAAGGTGAGCTGAAGGAGCAATATGGCCGGTTAACCGATGACCAGTCCAAGGTCGCCGAGGGGAAGATTGACAAGGCGAAGGGGAAATTAAAAGAAGGTTACGGCGAGGTCAAAGATAAACTAACAGATTAATAACTAGATTATTTAATAAAAATCTACTATATAAGAGGAGGAACGAAAATGGACAAGCATGAAAAGAACGTTGTTGGTGTTTTTGATAGTGAGCAGGAAGCAATTGCGGCGATTGATGAGTTGTTGGAAAGAGGCTACAGCAAAAATGAAATCTCGGTAATTGGGAAACACGTGGACCATGTTACGGGAGAAACGGGAGCAGCTGTTGAAGAATCGGCGGCGACCGGTGCGATTGCCGGCGGAGCGCTCGGCGGGGTTACCGGGTTGTTGGCCGGCGCCGGGGCATTGGCAATCCCGGGGATTGGCCCGTTAATCGCCGCCGGTCCAATTGCGGCCAGTATTGTCGGTGCTGTCACCGGTGCTGGCTTGGGCGGATTGACCGGAGCACTTGTCGGAATGGGCATTCCCGATGATGAAGCGGAGTACTATGAAAACTCAATTAAGGAAGGAAAAATCCTTGTGCTAGTGGAAAAACGGCCGGCCGATCACCCAAATGACCGGAACTATTTACATGATCATATGGAAGATCGCTCCGCTACACTAGTGGCAGGTCACCCTCAAGAGGTGCGGGACCAGGAAGATGATGAGTTTATTCCTGAAGGCCATCCGCAGCAGATTTCTGGTGATGCAATGCTGGGGATTGAGGATGAGCTTCCCCCTTCAAACCGGATAAGGTCAGATGAAGCTGGAATACAAAGGGAAGACGAGTTTATTCCGGAGCAAAGGTCATTTCCAGGTACAGACTATCATTCTCGTACAATGGGGTCGACGATTGATGAGGATATAGATATGGAGAGGGGATCTGCTTTGGACGAGGTCCCGGCTGGAAGGGAGAGCGGGGCTGCTTTGGACGAGGTGGAATCTACTCGAGAAAATACTTCACGTAACAAAAAGTTGTCCTTGAAGGATGACCCAGCTTCAGACAAAGACGGCTCCTCCTTGAAAGGCGGGTCAACCCCAATTGACAAAGCCAATAACAGCTCGATGGTCCGAGACTATGAGGAAGTTAAGCGACTGGGCAATGAAATGGAAGAAAACAAAACCGCAAAGGAACTCCGGGAGGAACACCTCAGATCCGACCCCATTCAATAGGAAACTTGGAACCTGCCTCACTAACCCGACCATGACCCTAAAATAAAACAATAGCAAAAAGGAGAGGCCCCCCTGCCTCTTCTTTTTGTATTAATACCAGAACTTTGACTGTACAAGTCGGGTGTCCACCCCACGCGGACAAATCCCCTCATTTGTCCACGCGTGGTGCCTGACACCACTTACCATTTATTTACATATTTAAATCCAACTAAAACGCGTTCGCCGCGGCAAAAATCTGCCGCTCACACTGCTCTAGCTCGTCGGCAGCCCGGTTTAGATATTGAATGCATCCCATCAGGTCGTAGTCATAGCCGACCTTATACTGCATCAGCAGCATCGGAAGTTTATCCTCCAGATCAACCAACCCAGTCAGCGCAGTTATACTGCGGTCGACACTGGTAATGCGCTGCTGCACACGTGACAGTCTGTCTGCCAGCTCCCGCAGCCTTACGATATTAACGCTAATTTCCGAATGGACGTAGCCGCCTTTTCCAGCGTTCCACCACTTTTTCATAGAATCTCCAAGAGAGCTGAAGAAGCCCTTGACCTCAGCGATGAGTTGATTTTTAAAGTCGCGGAAGCCATCTGCCATTTTACTGTAAAGTTTGCCGAGATCCAGCGTCGTTTTTACAATGAACGTCATAACCTGTGCCTGCAGTTTATCAATGAACTCTTGAACATTCTCAATGACGATATCTGCAATCGTGGCGACCAAGGTAACCGCGAGCATGACCACCACCGCCTGAATCAGCAGTTTGACCGTAACCACGGCGCCGACCGGATTGAGCAGCGCCAGGGCCGCTGCGGCTATTATCAAGTTCTTCGGCTTGATTGCACCGCTCCATACCGCAAACACAGTTTCGACAAAGCCCTTCAGCAAAGGATTCGGCAGTTTCTGCAGGCCGCGCGTCAATTTTTCAATAAACCGGCAGGAAAAATTCTTGTCCTGGGATGATGAGCGTTTCAACACGCCGTCCTCTTGTGCAAAATGGTGGAGAGCGTGGGCATCCATTAACTTGGTGAACGGATCAAGTATCCCCTTTAAGCCCCCGGAATGAACGGATGAGGTTTCGATGATAATCGGTGTGGTCAGATTGTAAAGCAGCGATGACACGAGGTCGTCTTCGTTTTGAAACTCCTTAATTCTCGGGGCCATCTCTTTGATGGCTGCTTCGTTGGTGTCCAGAAATTCCTTATTAACGCCCGGAGCGTTATATGTAAATACCCCAGTAATCCGATTGCGAATCTCTTGCTCGGCTAGTACTGAGCTGGCCAGGGTCACGTTGCCGCCCAGAGAATGACCGGTAATGGATATGGCGCCGTATTTTTCACCGTATGTGTTGACGTATTCCACCGCTTCCCGCTGCTGCCAGGTCAATTTTTCATACACGGAGGAGCCGTTGTTTTTCCAGTCATTGAGGTTGGCAGGATCAGACATGTCTTCACTGCCGCGAAAAGCGATGACAGCCTGGCCCTGTTCGGGTTCAAAGGTGTAGCCGACAAATCCGGAATTCTCATTGTGATCCACCACATTCGTGATTTTCCAATCTTGGTACTTGGATTTTCCACTACTTAGTTCATACATACTTTGCTTATAGACTTCGAACTCAGCAGGTGTTCTGAACCTTTCCCTCATTCCGTCAAAATCTTCGAGGTCGGTTTTATATTCATTGATCAGATCCCCGACAGTCAATGGCCGTTCCATACTTATATCTGCCAAATTGGCGTTGTTGGCAATATCAAAATAGACTAAATCAGAAAGGATTTTGTGATCAATCTCAGTGACTTTAGCTGACATCCCCATCCCTCCCTATGATTTAAAATGATTTATGACTTCCCCAATACTCTGCTGCTTCTTTCCATCTTTGATCTCCATCCGGGCGTTCAACACGCTGTTTTCCTGATCAGAGTAATACTTGTACATTTCCAGCAGATTGTTAAACTCGTTATATTTTTCATTTAATTCAGCAAAGGCTTCAGGCTTTAAGTAAAACACGTGGATATTCGTTTTCTTAATTCCTTCCGTAATGATCTTGTCAGCTAATTGATCGACCTTCGCTGCCTCTGCGGCCGGATCAACACCAGCACTTGCCCTAACAAAGATATCAATATTGACCGTATTTTTTGGATATTGCTCCAAATATTGTGCAACTCCCATTTTCTTATCATTTAGCTTTCGATCGGGAAAGGCTAAACCTGGTGAGGACATTTGTGTTTTCACATTTAGCTCAGATGAAAATATTGGCTTTGCGAGCTTCGAAGCTGCATCGTCCAATTTATGTGCCATCACCGCATTCATGTAGCTATCCCAAATTTCCTTGTGATCCTTTGTGATTTCCGCTTTAAATTTCAAATCTGGCTTATCTTTGGGCTGCACATTTGCCTTTAACGTGTTGGTTGTCCGGGTTCCATACCCACCGCCAATCCCTGTCACCTCAAAATCCTCACCGTACTTCTGCTCCAGATAACTTTCAATCTTAGCAACCGCCTCCTCCTTCGAAGAATTGCAGGCCGCTAAAGATAATAAAGGGAAAATCGCCATAACTGCAAACACCGCCCTCTTGAAATAATTCATTTCGTCTCTCCTCTGTCCGATCGGAACCACGGGGACGGTTCTACTGGTGCTTTCTGCCTCTCCCCTGGCCGATTCTATTTTTCTATATTGCAGAACCATGGCAGAACCATGGGGACGGTTCTACTGGTCCCAGGCTGTTTCTATTTTCCAATAGAGTATAGTTGGTTTTTGATGTTTTTATACTTGTCCGAGATTTCATGAAGCCGCTTGGTACACAGTTCGGCGCCAATTCCCTTGAACGCCGTCAATTCGCCGGCGACGCCCTCAAGCTCCCTGCTGATCACTGCCAAATCATTGATAATCTCATATTTTTCCTGCTTTGCCCGCTGTTCCATCGTTGGGGACCTCCCACCATCTTTTTTCTCTTAACATATTTTAACAATAGTTCAGGAACTCCGTGAGAGACTTTTATCCTTTTTGATGCTTTGTTTATCCGACTATTTTCTTATAAAGTTTTTAGAGAATAACTAATTTGAGTTTTCCCTCCAAACTTAGTGCACCGGATCGCCATAATATATAGTAAAATAATGGTAATGCATAACGACAAAGGAGGCGGAATCTGCAATGCCTGACTGGTCCTATCATCCCCTGTTTAAGCCGATACTCCAGAAGCTGCCTCCCACATTTAGCCGGGAGTTCATTCACAGTGGAATGAGCCTGTTAGCCTGCAATTCTGTCGGAGTGGGCTTGATTGAATTTCTTGGTCATTTGGCCCCTTCGAGCAAACTGGAGAAACAAGTTTTCGGTGTTGTCGTTCCCTCTCCCGTTGGATTGAGTGGCAAGATTGACCCACACTTATCCGGACTGACCGCCTTTCAAAATCTTGGCTTCGGTTTTATCGAACTTGGTCCAGTCAGCCTGAAGGGGTCCACGCATGAGGAAGAACTTCGTATCGACCCCGCCAGGGAACTAATATGGCAAGAACACGCCATTTCCATTAGGCTTTCTACCATTAAGGAACGGCTCCACTCTATTAAAAACAAGAAACTTCCATTTTTTATAAGAGCAGAGGGAACGTTTGAAGAAATTACCAGGATTTGCGACGAGCTGCTTCCATATAGTGATGGGTTTATCGTCAACAGCGAAGTATTTAAATCACCTACTCAATATGCTCATTTTCTTCAAAAAATGAATAAGCCTGTTATTTTGGCCTATTCGGTAGGGAATTTCAATGAGCTCGGAAACTATCATCCTAGCGGAATACTTCTTGAAGGTGAGTTGATCGATTACCTCAGCGCTATTCGGGATGTCGTTGGGGCCGACGTACCGATTATCACATCAGGCGGGATACGCGAGCCGGCAGATGGTGTGAAACTGTTGGAGGACGGGGCTTCCCTTGTTTTGTTGGACTATGAATACGTATTTGCCGGACCCGGGCTGCCAAAGCGGATTAATGAGGCCTATAGCCACCGGCACCCGGAGGAATCTGTCCCGCTGGCAGGCTGGCTTTCAGATGTGCCTGTGCCTTCGACGCCTTGGCTATCGGATGAACCTGTGCTTTCGGCAGGCTGGCTTTGGTATTGGCTGTTTGGCTTGGCGATTACGATTGCTGGATTCATTGCACTATTTTTTAGCATGACCGCCATCATCCTGCCATACGATGAATCCTTTTTAGAGATTTTGAGGGGCGATATTCTCGCATTTAATCCGGCGATTTTGTATTTTATGGCACATGACCGAATGACGCTGTCCGGCACGATGATATCGGGTGGGATTATCTATATGCAGCTTGCGAAGCATGGGGTCCGGAACGGCCTGCACTGGGCAAGGAGAGCCATTAACATCGCTGGTATTCTTGGTTTTGTTGGTATTTTACTTTTTATTGGCTACGGCTATTTTGATTGGCTTCATGGCCTGTTTTGGCTGATTCTATTACCGTTGTTTATTTTCGGATATACGAAATCCAAAAATGTGGTTGCAGCACCATCGAGCACCAACCTTTTCAATCATCGCTTCTGGAAGTGGAGCTTGATTGGCCAGTTATCGTTCGTCGTGTTAGGGTGTGCCTTAACGGTCGGAGGCGGTGTTATCTCGGTTATTGGCGCAACCGGGGTGTTTGTGCCAACGGATCTTACATACTTATGCCTGACGCCGGAAATGTTGAATGAGTTTAATGAGCGGTTAATCCCTGTCATTGCCCATGACAGGGCCGGGTTTGGCAGTGCGCTGCTCAGTGTCGGCCTGCTTGTCCTGACGCTTGCCTTATGGGGAATTCGTGAAGGGGAACGCTGGGTCTGGTGGACGCTTGCGGTTGGGGCGATTCCAGCCTTTGCAGCCGGGATCATCACTCATTTCATCATCGGTTATACCGATTTTGTCCATTTATTACCTGCTTATATTGCTTTCGGTCTCTATCTGATTGGGGTCATTTTCACTGCGCCATTTTTATTTTTGAAAAATGGCGGTAGAGATTACGATGGAGTCTAATCTTGTTTGAAAACCCCCTAAACAACCCAACTCGACAAAAAAGAAGAGGTCCCCCAACCTCTTCTTTTCCTTATAAACCCCTTTATTGACCGTTCAATCTAGTAGTGTCCACCCCACGCGGACAAATCCCCCAATTTGTCCACGGATGGTGCCTGACACCATTAACACCACTGACACCACTAACACCACTAACAACATTAACAGCATTTACAACATTAGTATCAGCGAAACTCTTACCTACCCTTACCTACTGACTAAAGAAATCAGTCAGCACGTCGAGATGGTTGTTCATGAAGTCTAACGCCAGGTTTGGCATTACTCCGAACAGTACGCTGCCAACGACAGCAATGATCAACACAACTAGGATGCCAAACGGAATGTTGAATTTGCTTTCGTCAGACGCCGGACGGAAGAACATTTGTGCCATGACGCCAAAATAGTAGAAGTAGGATACTACCGTTGCCGCAATCATGATCGATGCCAGCACGTAGTGTGGCTGCTGCACCGCGAATGTTCCCATAAAGATGTTCAGTTTGCCGATGAAGCCTGCTGTGCCCGGGAAGCCCGCCAACGAAACGAGCAGAATGCCCATCGCCACGGCCAAGACTGGAGCACGGCGGTACAGGCCGGCAAAGTCGGTGATATTTTCCGATCCGGTCTTCGCTGTTACCACCTGAATCACCGCGAACGCGCCGAGGTTCATGAATAGGTAGGCAAGCAGGTAGAACCACATTGTATAGAAAATATTCGGTGTCATCGTCGTTAACGCCACCAGCAAGTAGCCGGCGTGGGCGATCGAAGAGTAAGCAAACATCCGCTTGATGTTTGTCTGCTTCAATGCCACCACGTTACCGATGATCATCGTTGCACCCGCCAACACGGCGATGTAGTTTTGCATATCGTACATGATTGGCGCAGAACCAGGGCCATCTGTGGCCGCTGAATAGAATACAGTTAATAATATCCGTAACACAATCACGAAACCGGCTGTTTTGGAGACAACGCTCAAGAACGCGGTAACTGGTGTCGGCGCGCCTTGGTAGACGTCCGGTGCCCACATGTGGAACGGAGCGGCTGCCAGCTTAAATGCCAAGCCGACTAACACCATCAGGAACGACAATCCAAGCAGGTACGCCTGCTGGCCGTCCATCAACTGTGACAGCTGGCCGGCAATCTGCAACAGATTAGTCGTGCCGGTCAAGCCGTACACGTAGCTTAGTCCGAACAATACTACCGCGGAAGAAATACTGCCGTTGATGACATATTTCAACGCCGATTCGTTGGACTGCAGATTATTTTTACGAATACCCGCCAAGATATAAGAAGAAATCGATAATAATTCAAGACCGACGTACAGCGTAATTAAATCGCCACTCGAGGTCATAATCATTCCGCCAAGCAAGGCAGTCAGGAACAGGTAATAGAACTCGCCTTTATAAAGCTCCAGCCCTTCCTTCGCCTCGTAGCTGACAGCGAGAAACAGTACCAGACCAGCGCCGCCAAGCAAGAGCAGCTTAAACGCAATCGCAAAGCTGTCCAAGCGGAACGTATCGTCGAGAATCGACTCCACCTTACCGCCGGCAAGAGGCACCAACGACACCATCGCCGCGAACACGGCAGCAATGCCGATCCAGCCGAGGATTTTCCGGTCCAACGTTTTTGGCATAAATAAATCAAAGATTGTTAACAGAGCAATCACGCCAAGGATGATGAACTCCGGGACCATGACGCTCCAGTTGTATGATAATAATGTATCAAGACTCATCCTTCATCACCCTCCTAACCCAAGCATGAGCGTCTCAAGTGTGGCTTGAAGCGGCGAGCTAAGGACACTTGGGTAAACACCAATTAACACAATTAATAGCATTAACACGACAACCGGCACGAATTCGACGCCTTTCAAGTCGGTTACCCCAACGAACTCGCGGTGCGCTTTGCCATAGGTCATGCCGAGCACAGCCCGCAGCAGGTATGCAGCGGTCATGATGATGCCGAGTGTTCCGACAGCGGCAACCCATGGAAGCTCCTTGAACAATCCGAGGAAGGCCATGAATTCGCTGACGAATCCGGACATGCCCGGCAACCCCAGTGATGCCATCGCTCCAGCCAATAAGAAGCCTGCGGCAATCGGCATGCCCTTGGCCAGTCCGCCAAGATTGCCGATGAGCGATGTATCGGTACGCTCGTACAAGACACCGACAAGGAAGAATAATAATGCCGAAATTAAACCGTGTGAGATGACTTGAAAAATCGCTCCCTGGATTCCGGCTTCATTCATTGCCGCAAGTCCGATTAACACGATACCCATATGGGAAATTGACGAATACGCCAATACCATTTTGAAATCTGTTTGAATGAACGCCAGGAACGCCCCGTACAGCAGGTTAATCACGCCAAGAATCGCAACGGCAACGGCCAATTTTTCAAACTGCTCTGGAAAAATTCCCATCCCGAAACGGATTAAACCGTACGCACCGATTTTTAATAGAATCCCAGAGTGGATCATAACGACAGAAGGCGGTGCTTGCACGTGCACGCGCAGCATCCAGCTATGTAATGGGAAAATCGGCAGCTTGACACCGAAAGCAATTAATAATGAAATTAACAGCCCCAGCTTCAATGCACCGGACAGCGGTGCGCTTTCATCGGTCATGATATTTGCCAGCAGGTCGATGTTAGTCGTGCCTGTTTTGGCAAATAGAATCATAATCACGATTAGTAGTACCGCAGAGCCCAACCCGTTGTAGATTAAGAAGCTGTAAGCGGCTTTTTCTTTTTCAAAATAACCCCATTTTCCGATCAGGAAGAACGTTGGGATTAAGGTAATCTCAAAAAATACGAAGAATAGAATCAGGTTCTCTGCCGTGAACACGCCGAGCATGCCGATTTCAAGCAGCAGGAACAGCATGAAATAGCCTTTCCATTCCTTCTTCACGTATATAGCCGCGATGGAAGCAAGCGTCGCTACAATCGCAGTCAACACGACGAGCAGCAATTGGAAGCCGCTTAAGCCTAGCTCGTAGTATACCGAGTAAATCGGTTCGCTGACGTTCATGCCGCGGAACTGAATCCAATCGTGCGATACCGCAAAGGCTGATAATTTTTTCCCGGCAAGGAAGTGAAAATACGCGGCAAGCGCCAATGCCAATGGCGGCAGCGTTGCCAGGAACCCGATGATCTTAATTAATTTTTCCTGTGTTTTTGGTAAAAACGCCAGGACGGCAATCCCTGCTAATGGGGAGAATACGAGTGTTGTCAGTACCCATGATAGATTCATCGTAAATACCCCCCTGTTAGTGCAAAGATGACTGCGAGCAGTGCAAGTGAGACAAACGCCACCAAACCATAAGTTTGCGTTTGGCCAGTCTGCATTTTCGAACCTGTTGCCCCAAGGCCATGAACAATCCCGACTACGCCTTTGACGATGCCCTCAACAATCACCACGTCAATGAAGCGCAGGAAGTAACTGAAGCCTTTTGTAAAAGCAACCACCGTCATCCCATAGAATTCGTCGATGTAGTATTTGTTGTATAAAAGTGTGTACAGCATGCCGCCTTCGCCGCTGAGCCAGTCGCGGGCAACGGAGCGTTTGCCGTAAATGAGCCATGCCAAGTAAATTCCCGCCAAGGAAACGACTGTGGCAGCAATCATGATCCAGAATGGGCCTTCCATATGGCCGTGGCCGAGGGCTTCGTTACCGTCAACGAGCCAGTCACCAAGGAAGGAACCGAACCATGGTGTATTGACATAACCGGCGATGACTGCGAGCACGCCAAGCACGAGCATTGGCAAGGTCATCACGGATGGTGATTCGTGTACATTACTTTGCTGACTCCGCGATTCTCCGGTAAATACCATGAAGAACAAGCGGAACATATAGAATGCGGTCATAAATGCTGCAATGAGCGCTAATAGGAACAGTACCGGATGGCCGCCTTCCCATGCTGCGACTAAAATTTCGTCTTTTGAGAAGAAACCAGATAATCCAGGTACGCCGCTAATCGCCAGTGTTCCAATCAGGAACAACGGACCTGTCAGCTTTAATTTTTTCCAAAGGCCGCCCATTTCCTCGATATTCTGCGTGTGAACCGCGTGAATCACGGAACCCGCTGCTAGGAACAGTAATGCTTTGAAAAACGCATGTGTCATTAGGTGGAATACCCCGGCAACGTATCCGGCGGAACCTAATGCCAGCATCATGTAGCCAAGCTGTGAAACGGTTGAATACGCAAGGACGCGTTTAATGTCACTTTGTACTAAGCCGATGCTGGCTGCAAAAATCGCAGTAATGGCACCGACTGTCGCCACTGTCAGTAGCGCAGTTGGACTCGCGGTAAACAGCGGGAACAGGGACGCTACCAAGTATACCCCGGCGGCAACCATTGTGGCGGCGTGGATTAACGCCGAAACTGGTGTCGGACCTTCCATCGCATCTGGAAGCCAGGTGTGCAGCGGGAACTGACCCGATTTACCAACTGCCCCGATGAAGATTAGGATCGCAGTCAATGTCAGCATCGTATTGGACACAGCGCCGGCCTCAACAGCACGGAAAATTTCGCTGTATTCGAAGCTTTTCGTTTGCCAGAACAGCAGGATCATCCCAATGAACAGGCCAACGTCGCCAATCCGGGTCATGATGAAGGCCTTTTTTGCAGCAGCCTTCGCTTCTTCTTTGTAAAAATAAAATCCAATCAACAGGAACGAACCGACGCCGACAAGTTCCCAGAAGATATAGGTTTGCAGCAGGTTTGGTGAAATCACCAAGCCGAGCATCGCAAACGTAAATAGTCCTAAATAGGCATAGAATACTGGCATCCGCTCATCGCCGTGCATGTACCCTTTCGAGTAAGTATGTACTAGGAAACTGACAAGCGATACGATAAACAGCATCAATGCATTCAATTGATTCACTTCAAAACCCGCTGTTAGATGCAGATCTCCTATCGTGAGCCAGTCAAACTTCGTGATAAAGGTTGGCTCTGAAAAGCGCTCGAACAACACGAGAATCGAGAAGACCAGCGACGCCAGCGTGAAGAGAATCCCCACATACGCACTCGCCTCCTTCAGCCGCTTACCGATCAGAAGAAGGATCAAAAACGATAATAGCGGGAAAAGCGGTATAAGCCATGCATTTTCCATCATTATCAAATCCCCTTAATTTTGAGTGGCAGCATTCACCACCCCAAATTTGTAGAAAAATTACTTTATGTTAGTTTTTCATCGAATCCATTTCGTCGATGTGGACGGTTTTCTTGTTACGGTAGAGCGCCATCAAGATCGCAAGGCCGACTGCTGCTTCTGCGGCGGCTACAGCCATCGCGAAGAGGGCGAAGACCTGTCCGTTAATGTTTGGATTCAGCCCGTATTTGCTGAAAGTGACGAGATTGATATTAGCGGCGTTCAGCATTAATTCGATCGAAATTAATACGATGACCGTATTTTTCTTTGTTAACGCACCGTACAAGCCGATGCAAAATAAAATAAGTGCTAATGCCAAAAAGGCTGAAGCGGGGACTGAACTCATTCCTTATCCGCCTCCTTATCCTCACGTTTTGCCAAGACGATGGCTCCGACCAATGCGGCCAACAGCAGCACGGAAACTAATTCAAATGGAATAATAAACTTCGAGTAAAGCGCCTTACCAATTTCCATCGTATTGTTCACATGCAGCTCGCTTGGGGTCTGATCGATTGGGAAATTGTAAATGCCGATATACACGGCAAAAGCAAAGCCGAGAACCCCCAGGAACAGCAAGATTTTTTTCAGCTTGCCGCCTTTTGACTCACTTTCATCATCGTACGGCTTCGTCAACATGATGCCGAACAGCATGATGATCGTGATCGCCCCGGAATAAATCAGCACCTGGACCGCAGCGACAAATTCCGCTGACAGCAGGACATAGATTCCAGCAATACTTACAAATGTAAAAATTAAGGCCACAACCATGTGGACGACTTTGTTCAGGTTGAGTAGAAGCACGCCGCCGATAATTGCCACAAGCGCTAAGGCCATAAATGCGAAAAATTCGCCTGTTAAGGTCATGCTTTATTCACCTGCCGTACGTTTTCGTCGTTTTCATCTAAATATTCAAGGTTTTTAAATAGCATGTCACGGCTGTACTCAGCAAGCTCAAAGTTATTCGTCATAACGATGGCTTCTGTCGGGCACACCTCCGTGCACAGGTCACAAAGGATACAGATTTCGAAATTGATATCATACGTATCAATGATTTTCCCTTTTTTCGTTGGGTCCGGATGCTTTTTGCCGGTCAGCTGAATGCAATCCGTCGGACAAATATTCGCACACTGGTTACATACAATACACTTCTCCGGATAGAACTTCTGAATCCCGCGGAACCGGTCCGGCAGCGGCAGCGGCTCATTCGGATAATCATACGTAACCTTCTCGCGTGATAACTGCTTCAGGGTATACTTCAAGCCTTTTGCTAATCCAAGCACGTCTTTCACCCCTTTTAAAAATTTTTAATCCCATTTTAGCGTCATTGATGTCCGCCCCACGTGGACACTGTCCACGGCTGGTGCCTGACACCATTTATTTTAAAAGAACAATGATTTAATTACTGCAGTTAAGAAGATGTTTCCTAGTGCGATTGGCAATAGGATTTTCCATGCGAATTCCATGAGTTTGTCAGCGCGCATCCGCGGTAACGTGGCGCGGAACCACAGGAAGATAAATAGGATAACGCTGAATTTCAAGGCGAACCAGACGGATCCCGGGATAAAGCTGAGGAATCCAATCGGTGCCAGCCAGCCTCCGAAGAACAGCACGACGATTAACGATGTCATTGCAAATAAATACACATACTCGGCAAGCATGAAGAACGCCCAGCGGAATCCGGTGTACTCGGTATGGTAACCGGCAACAAGCTCAGACTCCGATTCCGGAAGGTCAAACGGCACCCGGCTTAATTCTGCCGTCGCAGCGATCAGGAACACAATAAACCCAATTGGCTGCAGTAAGATAAACCAGCCCTGTCTTTGCGCATGAACGATATCATTCAAGTTCAAGCTGCCTGATAATAAAATAACACCCAGCACTGACATAACCAGCGGGATTTCATAGGAAATCATCTGTGCCGTTGCCCGTGCGCCCCCTAACAGCGAGTATTTGTTGTTGGACGCCCAGCCGCCAAGCAGCATGCCAAACACAGTCAGGCCGGAAACAGCCACATAGTACAGGAGCCCGACACCAATGTCAGCAAACTGCAAATGATCCGTGAATGGAATCGTCGCCACAACCATGAACGACGGTGCAAAAGCAATGACCGGTGCCAAAATGAATAACGGACGGTCAGCCAGCTTCGGGATAATATCTTCTTTTAGTAAAAGCTTTAATACGTCCGCGACTGTCTGCAGCAAACCAAAGCGGCCGCCAAGCTGATTTGGGCCGTGCCGGAGCTGCATATACCCCAAAACCTTCCGCTCCGCCAAAATGCCGTAGGTTACGAACCCTAAAATGACCAATAACAGGACAAGTCCTAAAATAAAGAACATCAAAAAGTTAAATAATCCGGGACTCGACTGCAGCATATCTTGTATCATCAGCCGTCCACCTCTCCAAGAACAATATCAATCGCTCCTAAAATCGCAATCATATTTGCGATGTTTTCTCCCTTCAACAGCTTCGGAAGAATTTGCAGATTGTAGAACGATGGTCTTCTAAACTTCATGCGGTACGGTTCTTTTTTCCCATCGCTGTAAATATAGCAGCCAATTTCGCCGCGCGGTGATTCGATGCGGACGTAGGCTTCCCCTTTTGGCGCCTTGATAATTTTTGGCACCTTAGCAAGAATCTCGCCCTCAGCAGGAAATTGCTCGCAAGCCTGCTCGAGGATTTTCAACGACTCTTCGATTTCGGCCAGACGGCATTGGTAGCGCGCCCAGGCGTCGCCGCCCTCACGAGTTGGCACTTCAAAGTCAAAACGGTCGTAAATCGAATACGGCTCATCTTTGCGGAGATCCCATTTCACACCGGTACAGCGAAGGTTCACGCCACTCAACGAGTATTGAAGTGCGTCCTCTTTCGTGTACTTGCCGATGCCTTTTACCCGGTTTAAAAAGATCTCGTTCCCGGTAACCAGACTGTGGTAGCCCGCAAGCTGCTCACGCATGTATGGAATAAATTCTTTTACTTTTTCAATCCAGCCTTCCGGAGCATCCCACTTGACGCCGCCAACGCGCATATAGTTGAAGGTCAACCGGCCGCCGGACAGCTCGTTCAGCATATTGATAATCATTTCACGTTCACGGAACGCATAAATGAACGGACTTGTCGCCCCAAGGTCCAATAGGTATGTACCCCACCAAACGAGATGGCTCGCCACCCGTCCCAGTTCCATCGCGATGACGCGCAGATATTCGGCCCGCTCCGGTATTTTAATGCCCATCATCGTTTCGACGGCATGGCAAAGAATATAGTTGTTGGTCATTGCCGACAGGTAGTCCATCCGGTCTGTATACGGGATGATTTGCGTATATTGAAGGTCCTCGGCCAATTTTTCCGTTCCGCGGTGCAAATAGCCGATCACAGGCTGGGCGTCAGTAATGATCTCCCCGTCCAGTTTGACCACAAGCCGGAACACCCCGTGAGTACTTGGATGCTGAGGGCCGACGTTAAGCATCATTTCTTCTGTTTTGATCATTGGCTATACCTCCACATCATAAGGCTTATAGTCTTTTCTTAGTGGATGGCCAACCCAATCTTCTCCAAGGAATATCCGATGCAAGTTCGGATGTCCGGTAAATTTAATGCCAAGTAAATCGTACGCTTCACATTCAGGCCAGTCTGCACCTGCCCAGATTGGCTGTAAGGATTCGATTGTCGGGTCATCACGGTCAATCTTCACTTTGACAGCAACCGATTGATGGTTTCGGTATGAGTATAAGTGAACATAAATTTCCATATGTGTTTCAAAGTCAGTGCCATGCAGCTCTGACAAGTAATCAAACCCCAACAGCTCATTATATTTCAAAAATTGAGCCAGTTTGAAGTACTGGTCACGCTTGACGTGCAACGTCGGAACATCCTTTGAAAGTTTATTAATATAAGAGTCTTCTAAAACATCCGGCCCCATATTTTCTTCAATCACCTTTAGATATTTATCTAAGTATGGCTGGTTTGGAGAAGGTTGGGCTTCAGCTGTTTCGGTTGCATCCGCGGCTCCCGCAGTGCCGCCTTTTGCCGCTGCCGCTGCTTTTGCCTTCGCTGCTGCGGCCGCTTTCGCTTTGGCTTTTGCCGCGGCGATGGCTTTTGCTTTTTCATCGTCTCCGGCCGGTTCGTCGGCTCCACCTTCACGGGATGCCTTCGCTTTGGCCGCTGCCGCTGCTTTCGCCTTCGCCACTGCGGCTGCCTTGGCTTTCGCTGCTGCTGCCGCTTTTGCCTTGGCGTCGTCGCCTGCTGGTGCGTCTGCTTCGGTGCTGTCACCAGCATCCGCTCCGCCGGCAAGCTCCATTGCTTTGCGTTTTGCCGCTGCCGCCGCTTTTGCTTTCGCTACGGCCGCTGCTTTCTTTTTCGCCAAGTCATCGCCATCATCGGAGACCGCACTGCCAACCTCAGCTGCTGGTGCTGATGGCTCCTCGTCCGCGATCCCTTCACGCTTCTTCTTCGCTAATGCCGCAGCCTTTGCTTTCGCCGCTGCCGCTGCTTTTTTCTTGGCAAGGTCGTCAGAGTCTGCTCCTGCTTCGGCAACCGGTGCTTCCGGTGCTGCTGGCTCCTCTTCTACGATCCCCTCACGCTTTTTCTTCGCTAATGCTGCGGCTTTTGCCTTTGCTGCTGCCGCTGCTTTTTTCTTGGCAAGGTCGTCAGAGTCTGCTCCTGCTTCGGCAACCGGTACTTCCGATGCTTCCGGTGCTGCTGGCTCCTCTTCTACGATCCCTTCACGCTTTTTCTTCGCTAATGCCGCGGCTTTTGCTTTTGCTGCTGCCGCTGCTTTTTTCTTGGCAAGGTCGTCGGCATCCCCAGCAGATGCTGCAGGTGCTTCCGGTGCCTTCGGTGGTTCAGGTTTTACCTCAGCCTTAGGAGTCTCAGCCGGCTGCTCGCCGCCAGAGCCCTTAGCCGCCGCTTCCCGGGCTGCCCGTTTCGCTGCTGCCTCGGCCTTTGCCTTCGCCACGGCCTCCCGCTTTAATTGTTCGAGATCTTTTTCCCCGCTCATTTATCAGGTCACCTTCTTCCCAGTCTTCGCCTCATAGCGAATCTTTTCCTTTAACTTATTAATGCCATAAATTAAAGCCGCCGGGTTTGGAGGACACCCTGGGATATACACGTCAACCGGAACAATCTGGTCAACGCCCTTTACTACAGAATACGATTTGACATACGGACCGCCAGCCGTCGCACATGAACCCATCGCGATCACCCATTTCGGCTCCGGCATTTGGTCATACAAGCGGCGCAGGATTGGCGCCATCTTCTTCGTCACCGTACCGGACACAATCATACAGTCAGACTGACGCGGTGATGGACGGAAGAACGAACCAAATCGGTCAAGGTCATAGTGAGCCGCACCGACGCCCATCATTTCAATCGCACAACAAGCCAGACCAAATGTCACCGGGTACAGCGAACTGCTTCGCGCCCAGGCCTTCACTTGCTCCAGCGAAGTCATAAATACGTTCTGTTTTAACTCTTCCATTTCCAGATCGGTAATGCCATCCAGTCTTAAATCCATCGTAGCACCTTCTTTTTCCACGCATATACTAGGCCGATTAACAGCATAATCACGAAAATTAACATTTCGATCAATGCAAACACGCCCAGCTTGTCATAGGCAACCGCCCATGGATATAAAAATACCGTTTCTACATCAAAAATAACAAACATCAGGGCAAAAATATAATAGCGGACATTGAACTGTACACGTGAATCGTGAAAAGGCTCAACACCGCTCTCATATGTGGTCATCTTCGCATCGCTGGGCTTAGACGGACGCAGAAGCTTACCCAAATATAATGCCACCACTGGCAGCAATACCCCCAGACATAGAAACACAAATACTATCAGATAATTATTCTGATATACATTTAAAAGTTCCATGTCTATCCCCTCCAATGTTGTAAATTTTCATACTAATGAATATTGTAACCGAATTCATTATAGCATTGTTACAAACCTGTGTCGACAAGCCAAATCAGTTAAAATTTGAATTCTATTCCCCGCAAAATTTGCCAATTTTCACCCCTTGTGAGTTCGCTCACAAAAGGGATCCAAATTGGCGGATATTGCAAGCCGAAACGGCAGCGGAGGCGCAATGTGCGCCAGCACATGACGATAGAATTCAAAATTTCACTATACTTGTCAGGAGACACACGTCCCCCACCCTGAGCACTTGCTGAAAGCAAATGCGAATTGTCACCTTATGTAAATGTCAATGAACCGATTACTTACTACTATAATAACAAACCGTCAACCATGTCAGTGAGATTTGTCAATAATTGTTCAAACCTTCACGTTTCTTTTTGAAAAACAAAACCAAAACGTCGGGAAAAGCCGCCGTACCCCTTTTCCCCAGCAACAAGGTTTCACACGCCCCCTACAATCATATTCAGCAGAGCCCATTTCATTCAAAATAACCTAAAACTAGTCCAAAACTCACACAACTTGACCGCACGGCCGTCCCTATTTCATTTTTCTGGTCAAATTTCGAATTAATCTGGTCGTTTTCTATATTAATCTGGTCGGTTTAACATTATTCTGGTCACTTTCCGTGTTTTTCTGGTCATTTACACCATTTTTCTGGTCTACGGCCCAAATTGTACAATAAAAAACCCCTCCAGCCGGCACCAAGACCAGCTAAAGGGGTTTGCTTCAACTCGGTTACCCGAGTGGACTATCAAAATTATCGTCGTTCCGCTACCGTTAAGCGATTGATGGCGCGGCGCAAGGCTAACTCGGCACGCTTGAAATCGATATGCTCGAGTTTCGCGTCCTTCATTCGCTGCTCGGCACGCTCCTTCGCTTTCTGGGCACGTTCCACGTCAATATCAGATGCCTTTTCGGCAGCCTGTGCCAACACGGTTACCTGATCGGGACGAACCTCCAGAAATCCGCCGCTGACTGCAATAAAATCGGTTTTACCTTCCTTTTTCAGGCGGACAGCACCGATTTCGAGCGGAGCCACCATCGGAATGTGGCCAGGCAAAATTCCCAATTCACCCGTAAGTGCTTTGGTGCTTACCATTTCCACATCTGAATCATAAACCGGCCCATCGGGAGTTACAACACTGACTTTCATCGTCTTCATTTTTAACCCTCCCTGGATCAGATTATGCTTCTACGCCCATGCTTTTGGCTTTCTCAACCACTTCTTCAATACGGCCGACAAGACGGAACGCATCTTCAGGAAGATGGTCATACTTACCATCAAGGATTTCTTTAAATCCGCGAACAGTTTCCTTAACAGGTACATATGAACCCTTTTGACCAGTAAACTGCTCAGCAACGTGGAAGTTTTGTGATAAGAAGTTTTGCAGACGGCGGGCACGAAGTACGACCATCTTATCTTCATCAGCAAGTTCATCCATACCAAGGATTGCGATAATATCCTGTAATTCACGGTAACGCTGCAGTGTTTGCTGTACTTTACGAGCTACCTCGTAGTGCTCCTCACCAACAACCTCAGGTGTTAACGCACGAGAAGTTGATGCTAACGGATCCACCGCTGGGTAGATACCCATTTCGGAAAGCTTACGCTCAAGGTTTGTTGTTGCATCTAAGTGAGCGAAAGTTGTAGCCGGAGCCGGGTCAGTATAGTCATCGGCTGGTACATAAATCGCTTGAATGGATGTAACAGAACCTTTATTAGTTGAAGTAATACGTTCCTGTAATCGACCCATTTCAGTTGCAAGTGTCGGCTGGTAACCTACCGCAGATGGCATACGGCCAAGCAACGCGGAAACCTCGGAACCTGCTTGTGTGAATCGGAAAATGTTATCGATGAAGAACAACACGTCTTGTCCTTGCTCATCACGGAAATATTCAGCCATTGTCAAACCAGTCAGGGCTACGCGCATACGTGCTCCCGGCGGCTCGTTCATCTGTCCGAATACCATCGCTGTTTTGCTGATAACGCCTGAGTCAGTCATTTCATGGTATAAGTCGTTTCCTTCACGAGTACGCTCACCAACGCCGGCGAATACGGAAATACCGCCGTGCTCTTGAGCGATGTTGTTAATTAACTCCTGAATTAATACGGTTTTACCTACACCGGCACCACCGAACAGACCAATCTTACCACCCTTGATATACGGAGCAAGCAAGTCTACTACTTTAATCCCTGTTTCAAGAATTTCTACCTCTGTAGAAAGATTTTCAAATGTTGGCGCTTCGCGGTGAATCGAATCACGGCGCTCGCTTGCCGGAATTTCTTCCTTAAGGTCGATTACATCACCTAATACGTTAAATACACGGCCTAATGTAGGATTACCAACCGGTACCGAAATCGGTCTGCCGGTGTCCTCTACCTCCACTCCGCGAGTTAACCCGTCGGTAGTTGACATGGCGATTGCACGAACCGTGTCATCACCAAGATGAAGAGCGACTTCAAGGGTTAAATCGATATCAACCTCTGATGCATTTTGTGCTTTTTTGACAATTCTTAATGCATTATAGATCTCAGGCAGGTGACCATTGTCGAACTTAACGTCAACAACCGGACCCATAATCTGAAGAACGCGTCCATTGCTCATCGTTTTCCCTCCTAACTTACTCTGTTAAAACCAAACCTTTTATAAAAAAACGAACATTTATTTTTTCAAAAATGTACTATTCAAGCGCTGCTGCGCCGCCGACGATTTCGGTGATTTCCTGTGTGATTGCCGCTTGACGGGCACGGTTGTAGCTTAGTGTATAGCTGCGAATGAGTTCGCTTGCGTTGTCGGTTGCGTTGCGCATCGCAGTCATTCGGGCAGCATGCTCACTGGCTTTGCTGTCAAGAAGGGCACCGTAAATCAAGCTCTCTGCGTATTGCGGCAGGAGAACTTCGAGAATCTCTTCGGCATTTGGCTCAAATTCATAGGAAGTGAGCTTGTGAGAAGTTGAAAGATCCGTTAACGGAAGCAGCTTCTTCTCGGTAACTTCCTGTGAAATCGCGCTGATATAGTGACTGTAATAGATATATAGTTCATCGAATGTGCCGTCCTCAAACATGCCAACGGTGGAACTTGTCAGGTCTTTAATGTCCTGGAAGCTTGGCTGGTCTGAAATCCCGATGATTTCAAGTACCACGTTATAACCGCGCTTGATAAAAAAGTCACGGGCTACCCGGCCGATGGCGATAATTGCGAACTCATCATTCGATTTATGACGACTTTGGATTGTTTGATGGACTTTGCGGATGACGTTACTATTGAACGCACCAGCCAGCCCACGGTCGGATGTCATGACGATATAGCCGGTCTTTTTTACCGGGCGGGACGTGAGCATTGGATGAACAACGCCGCCTGATCCGATTGCGATCGATGCCGTAACTTCCTGGATTTTTTCCATGTAAGGCACGAACGATTTCGCATTGAGGACACCGCGGTTCCACTTTGCTGCTGAAGTCATTTCCATCGCTTTGGTAATCTGACTCGTCTTTTTCGTCGAATTAATCCGATTTTTAATATCGCGTAATGATGCCATTGGTTCTCACCACCCTCATTTAAAGAATGTTGGGCTCGGGGTGAAGCTGCTTGTGCGCAAGTGTCACCCCAAAGCCTTTCTAAAAATTAGACTCTATTATTCAGAAGCGGCAAATGTCTTTTTGAAGGCATTGATTGCTTCAGCCATATCCTCGTCAGACGGAAGGTTCTTCGTTTTGGTGATATGGTCTAACAGGTCTTTGCGGTTGTGGTCTAACCAATTATAGTATTCAGACTCAAAACGACGAATGTCCTGCAATGGAATATCATCAAGGAATCCACGTGTTAACGCATAAAGGATCGCAACCTGCTTCTCAACTGGAAGCGGCTTGTTCAAATCCTGCTTCAGAACCTCAACGGTACGGGCACCACGGGCAAGCTTTGCTTGAGTGGCTTTATCAAGGTCAGAACCGAACTGGGCAAACGCCTCAAGTTCACGGTAAGAAGCAAGGTCCAAACGGAGTGTACCGGCAACTGCCTTCATCGCCTTGATTTGCGCTGAACCACCTACACGGGATACGGAAAGACCTGCGTTGATCGCTGGACGTACACCGGAGAAGAATAGGTCGGATTGCAAGAAAATCTGTCCATCAGTGATGGAGATAACGTTTGTTGGGATATAAGCAGAAACGTCACCTGCTTGTGTTTCGATAAATGGTAACGCTGTGATCGAACCAGCACCAAGTGAATCATTTAATTTTGCAGCCCGCTCAAGTAAACGGCTGTGCAGATAGAATACATCCCCTGGATAGGCTTCACGGCCTGGAGGACGGCGAAGTAACAAGGAAAGCTCACGGTAAGCAGATGCTTGTTTTGTTAAGTCATCATATACGATTAATACGTGCTTGCCGTTGAACATGAATTCTTCGGCCATGGCAACCCCTGCATATGGTGCCAAGAATAGCATTGGGGCAGGCTGTGATGCAGATGCAGACACAACGATGGAGTATTCCAACGCACCATTTTTACGAAGAGTTTCAACCGCGTTACGTACAGTTGATTCTTTTTGTCCGATCGCTACATAGATACAAATCATGTTTTGACCTTTTTGGTTGATGATTGTATCGATTGCTACGGATGTTTTACCAGTTTGACGGTCACCGATGATTAACTCACGCTGGCCGCGTCCGATTGGCACAAGGGCGTCAATCGCTTTAATACCAGTTTGCAGCGGCTCATGAACCGATTTACGAGCCATAACGCCTGTTGCCACTTGCTCAACAGGGCGGGTTTTTGATGCATTGATTGGACCCATGCCATCGATTGGTTGTCCTAATGAGTTAACAACACGTCCAATTAGTTCCTCACCAACTGGAACCTCCATGATGCGTCCTGTACGGCGAACCTCGTCACCTTCTTTAATTTCAGTAAAAGGTCCAAGAATGATGATACCGACGTTATTTTCTTCAAGGTTTTGTGCCATACCCATAACGCCGTTTGCGAATTCAACAAGTTCTCCAGCCATGACGTTGTCAAGGCCATGAATACGTGCGATACCGTCACCGACAGAGATAACAGTACCAACATCGGTCACTTGAATTTCTGCCTGATAGTTTTCAATCTGCTTTTTTATCAGGGCGCTGATTTCTTCAGCTTTGATGCTCATGAGTTTCACCCCTATCTACGATTCTTATCCTAACAGTTTACGTTCCAGACGGTCTAACTTGCCGCGCAAGGTCCCGTCATATATACGATTTCCGATGCGAAGCTTTATGCCTCCAAGCAGGTCGGAATCTACGACATTTTCAATCTTTAGTGAGCTTTTGCCAATTTTTGCAGCAAAAACAGCAGAGAGAGCCTCTCGTTCTGCGTCAGAAAGCGGCCGCGTGCTGGTTACTTCAGCCTCCGCGATACCCAATTCCTGATTGGCCAGCTCAATGTATTCGTTTGCGACATTCGCAATTTCACCTTCACGGTGACGATCAATCAAGATCAATAGTGTATTTAATACATATTGATTCACTGTTGCAAACGCCTGCGTTACAATCTCTTTTTTCTTATCAATCGTAAGCTTGGAAGATTTCAAGACAGCATTTAACTCCGGTGTGTATTGGATAACTTCCTTTACGACGCGAAGTTCCGCTTCAAACACTTGAAGCTGCTGAGTCTCTTTGGCGATTTGGAAAAGAGCAAGCGCATAGCGTTTTGCTACCATCGAGCTGCTCATCGGATATCTCCCGCCTCTTGAATATATTCGTTAATGAGTTTGTCTTGGTCAGCTGCACTCAGTTCTTTTTCAATTACCTTAGAGGCAATCAAAACAGACAGGTGTGCTACCTGCTCGCGAATTGCGGCAACGGCTTTTTCCTTCTGCTGCTCGATTTCAAGCTTCGCGCCTTCTTTCAAGCGCTCTGCTTCTGTGCGGGCAGCGGCAATGATTTCTTCACGCTGGACATCGCCTTGCTTTCTCGCATTTTCCATCAAGCTTTGCGCTTCGTTGCGCGCTTCTTTTAAAAGATTACGTTGTTCTTCCAATAGTTTCGCTGCTTCTTTGCGGCTGTTTTCTGCCGCTGTGATTTCGCCTGCAACATGCTCTTCACGTTGTTTCATGATGCCCATTAACGGACCCCATGCGAACTTCTTGAGCAATAGCATTAACACGATAAACATCGCAAGCTGGAACACGATGTCACCAGTATTGATTCCACTATGTTCAGCTGCAGCACCTAGTAATAGACTGCTTGTTAACACCTCGGGTTCACTCCCTTCAAGAGTCATTCCTCTATATCAGATCGATTATTTTCGTTTTTTAAAATAACTTTGCGGCCACGGCCGCACCTCATAAAGACATAAACGAATGGCGAAGGTTCTCACGAATGATCTTCGCCATTTTTCCATCAACTAAATGTTGATTATTGACCTTGAACCATGAACGCGATAACAACCGCGATGATCGGAATCGCCTCAACTAACGCTACCCCGATGAACATTGTTGTTTGAAGCATACCGCGAGCTTCTGGCTGACGAGCGATACCCTCTACTGTACGAGATACGATAAGACCGTTACCAATACCAGCACCTAGTGCCGCTAAACCAATTGCAATTGCTGCTGCTAAAAGACCCATTTGAAAATTTCCTCCTTTAAATGTATGAATAAATAAATTTTATTGGGTTTATATTAATGGTCGCTGCTCACTTTGTGAGACAAGTACACCATCGTTAACATTGTGAAGATAAACGCTTGAATTGCGCCTACGAAAACAGAGAAACCTTGCCATGCCAACGTCGGTAAAATAGCGGCTAAAGTTCCGCCTACACCGGTTGCAAGACCGCCTGCTAGTAAACTGAGCAGGATTTCACCCGCGTAAATGTTACCGTAAAGACGGAGACCGAGAGTCAGAGTATTCGCAAACTCCTCGATAATTTTAATAGGGAACATGAACCAGAACGGTTTGAAGAATTCCGCACCGTAAGCCTTTGTTCCTTTCATCTTTACGCCATAGTAGTGAGACATGCCCACAATTAATGTTGCTAATGTCAATGTGACCGCTGGATCGGCGGTTGGAGATTTCCACCATAGTTTGCCGTCAATGACGACAGAGAATGGAAGTCCCAGCATATTCGCCACAAAGATGTACATGATGATGGTGATTCCAAGCACATGGAAACGGCCGCCATCCTTCCAATCCATTGCACTGTTGATGATATTTTTCACAAAATCCATGACCCATTCCATGAAGTTTTGCAGGCCTGTCGGCTTCATCGCCAGTTTTCTTGTGGACAGAACGGCTAGTAAAAAGACAATCACAGACGCAACCGTAATCATTAGCACGTTTGCCAGGTTAAATTGGAGACCCAGAAATGTTACTATCGGATTTTCATGATGCAACAGTATTCACCTCGCTTCCCCCGCTATTTATGTATCTTTACTGAGTGAATAAAAAAATCTATCATAATGACAATATAGGCTGTCATTAATCCTATAACCACGCTGATGAGATGAAATTGTTCTGGATACCTCATCGCGACGACAACAGCTAATGCCCCTGTTGCCATTCTTGAAAAAGAGCCGAGTGAACGGACTTTTTTCCCTTTTAGCACATTGTCTCCAAATTGGTCCGCTTTTCTGACCATTAACCACAAATTAAAAAGGCTCAAACTCGTCCCAAAAATCAACCCCATAAAGATTGACTTGTAAGCGGTGAACCCCCAGCCAAGTACATAAAAAGACAATAAAAAAAACATCCATCTTCGTTGTCTTGAGAACATCGCTTGTAATTCGGGCATGGCTGTTTAGTCTCCTGAAAAGAAATGACGGACTGACACCAACATCGAGTATATGCCTGCTGCAAGCCCAATGAACAATCCGATTATTAAGAAAATTGGTTCTGTGCCCCAATGGTGATCCAGCCATTTGCCTCCAAAAACACCGAGTAAGGTGCAGCCCGCAAGACTTGCGAGAATGGTAGACATCAGGGCCATCGCCGTGTATGGATTGCGGTCTTTTTTCATAGAAAATCATCCTCACTGTCAGAGAATGAAATGCATATGGTAAGTGGTAATTGGGAAATAGATTAGCCGGCTTAGTGGCGGGTGAAATGGCAGAAATGTCAATGAAAACCCTATCATTCACACCCTTTGTTAGCATACAATAGGCACCAGGCAATGTCAATGCGTTTACGTGAATTAATCCACAAACAATTTCCCGAAATTTTTACCAATTTCGTGTGACTTACATCACTTTTATTTTATTGGAAAATTTGGCGGAAATTTGACCAGTTTGTGTCTATTTTGTGAACTTTTTTGTTTGGTGTCAGGCACCAATGTGGATAATTCTAATTATGTGAATATGTGGATATGCATTATTTCCCAAAAAGGAGCCCTGCTATCAAGGGCCCCCGATGTAGATCATCGTTTCGATGAAATCTTCTTTGCCGGCTTTCTTAGCGAAGACTTTGGCTAGAAAGGTTCCCTTATAAGGAATGTCTTCGGCGGCAAATTCTTTGCTAATTAACCCCTTTTTCACATTCGTGCTGCTATCGAGGAAGCCGACGAAACGATAATCATTCGGGTCGAACAGCGCGATCCCAAATTCCTCTGCTCCACCCGGAACATACACCTCATAGCGATAGGTATCCGGCTTATCTCCTTCCGCAAAATCAAACCCCATAATTCTTGGGTATCCCGGCTCTTCGAGGACATATAGAAACGGGATATGTATCGTCTGAGTCCCCGCCTCCAGCTTAAGAAAGCCATCATGGATTTTCCCTTTAAAAATTTCCGGGTCAACCGTTAACCTTACCTCCACGTCCCTGGATTCCTTCGGCTCAAGTGTGAATGACATCGGCATCTGCCACTTTAGGCCGGCGACATGGGACGGAATCGCAAACGAAAAGTGCTGGGGACGGTTTCCGACATTTTCAACATGCAAAACCGTACCCTGTGAATTACTGCTGCCCGTGAACTTCCCAAACCGAATGCTCCCGGGTGTAACCAGCGATTCTGTCTTGATGGCCTCATCGACCTGTATCCGGCCCGCCCCCTGTTCATAGGTGCGGTAATAAGGGGCGGATGTAGGGGTCGGCTCCTTCTTGCCCAAACCAACTTTAATTTTTGGAATCACTGCTTTAGCTTCATCTTCATCCTTCATCAGCGGTTTCGCAGTATTCATCAGCGCTGCTTTGATTTGCTCCGGCGACCAGTCCGGATGGGCTTGCTTAATTAAAGCGCAAGCACCGGCCACATGCGGCGCGGCCATGCTCGTCCCCTGCAGCGACAGGTACCCGCCCGGTATTGTCGAGTTGATGGCCACACCCGGCGCAACCAAATCCGGCTTGATATCCCACGTATCGGTTACCGGCCCGCGCGAGCTAAAGTCGGCCAGCTTGTCCCGCTCTTCTTTCACGGTTACACGTGCGGTCACTTTCTTTCCTTTTACTTTTTTTCTTAAAATCTCTCCCTCACGCTTCGTAATCGAACCGATTGGCAGGTCGGCTGGTGCATCGAGGTTACCAATAAAGGTTCCGCTCACATTATTGGCGACCACTACTGCCTTCGCCCCTGCCTCCTGGGCATTTTCCGCTTTTTCCTGAAAGGTAATTTGCCCCCGTTTCAGCAGGACAATTTTTCCCTGAACATCTTTCAATTCCGACTTCCGGCCAAGTCCGCCATCGATGATTTCTAGTGACCTGTCCAGATTCCATGCCGCCGAACCCTCCATCGGCTGAATCCGAAACCGATCCCGGATTCCTTCTATTAATAAATGGGGGATTTCCATCGTCGGTGTGGAGGCGCCAACGGAGATCGCCTTGGTGGATGTCCCCGGGGAACCGACTGTCCACACATTCGGCCCGGAATTACCAGACGCCGCCACCGCGACAATCCCTTTATCGACAGCATTGTCCAGTGCCACGCTGATCGGCAGGTCCGGTCCATTGATGCTATTCCCAAGTGACAGGTTCATAATGTCGACCTTGTCTTTAATCGCCTGCTCAATTGCCGCAATTACCTGCTCGGTGGTGCCCCCGCCGCCAGGACCTAGCGCCCGGTAAGCGACTATCTTGGCCTCAGGTGCAACACCCATAATTTTTCCATTACCGGCAATGATTCCGGCAACATGGGTGCCATGGATGGTCGCGCGGCCGGCCGCAAGGGTCTCCATCGGGTCGTTGTCATCGTCGACAAGGTCATGACCGCCGCCATAATTCCGGCGCAGGTCGGGATGGTTGTAATCGACGCCAGTGTCAATGACCGCTACCTTCACGCCCCTGCCCGTGAGCCGCTCGTTCTCTTTGGTAAAAATGCCGCGGGCCCCATGGCCGCCAATAATTTTGATACTTTCCTCGGTTTCCACCCGGTACTCCGTAACCGGCGACACATGGGTAACAGGAGTATGCTTGGCCAGCTTGGCGATATCGTCCGGGCTGCCTTGTACGGAAAAACCGTTAAGCGCTTCGTGAAAAATTCGTCTCAGTTTGATGTTTTTATATGGTTGGAGGAGCTGTTCTATTTCCTGTTGTGATCGAGGTTGATTGAGCATCACAATCGCCACCGTTTCCTTTGTCGATTTCGGAATGGGCGGGTGATTTAGGGTGCGATGCTGTGATTCCAGAAGGGTAAATGAGGTCGGCAATGCTAAAAGTAGTGCAAGAAGCAATTTCATGATGAAAATTTCCCCTTTTTCCATAGCGTTTTCATCAGGCGGGGAAAGTATACAGGGTGATGGAGAGGTATTCTGGCCTAATTTTGTGGTTTTCTGGTCGGTTTCGGATTTTATCTGGTCATTTTATATGTTTTTCTGGCCATTTCCTGGATGAATCTGGTCACTTTTCACGATAATCTGGTCGATCAAGATTTTACCGGTCATTTTTCATAATTTACCGGCGGAGTTCCCAACTTTACCGGCGATTTCTCACATATTACCGGCACACCCCCTGATTTTCCCCACTTATCTTGACCTTCGCAAATCTATTTACGACTTTTACAGTTTTATTTACAACTTCCCTCATTTTATTTACATCTTTTTAAAACTTATTTACAACTTTCCCTCGTTTATTTACAACTTTTCCGATTTATTTACATCTCCCCTTTTTCCCACAAAAATAAGCCAGGCGCTCAGGCCTGGCTAAAAGGTAACTTCCTTAAAAATTATTTCGTCCCAAACAACCGATCGCCGGCATCGCCAAGACCCGGTACGATGTAGCCGTGGTCGTTGAGCTTCTCGTCCAACGCGGCGATGTAGATGTCCACGTCAGGGTGCGCACTTTTCACAGCCTCGACGCCTTCCGGTGCTGCAATCAAACACATAAATTTGATATTTTTAGCGCCGCGCTTTTTCAAGCCATGAATCGCTTCAATAGCAGAACCGCCTGTTGCCAGCATTGGGTCAACGACGATGAAGTCGCGCTCTTCCACATCACTTGGCAGCTTCACATAGTATTCAACAGGCTTCAAAGTTTCAGGGTCACGGTACAAACCGATATGGCCGACCTTTGCTGCCGGAATCAATTTTAGTATTCCGTCGACCATGCCAATACCTGCCCGAAGAATCGGTACGATTCCAATTTTTTTCCCAGACAGAATTTTAGATTTCGTCATGCATACCGGTGTTTCAATGTCGGTTTCCTCGAGCGGCATATCACGGGTAATTTCAAACGCCATTAACGTAGCAACCTCGTCAACAAGCTCGCGGAAATCCTTCGTTCCAGTATGTTTATCACGTATGTAAGTAAGCTTGTGCTGAATGAGTGGATGGTCAAAAACGTACACCTTGGCCACAATCATCGCCCCTTTTATAAAATATAATTTTTGCAGTCGTCTCATTTTACAGAAAAAACACACCTTGGGCAACTGAGATACTTAAATCAGATTGTTCAAAAAAATCTGCCCTTACCGTTATGCCGACTCAAAAAAATCGGCCCACTATAATAGTAAGGCCGATTCTAGCTGTTAATATTCTGGATATAGCGTAAACTTGCTTGTTAATGCCTCAACGCGTCCCCGCGCTTCCTCAAGCTTGGCTTCATCTTCATGATTTTTCAAAGTGAACGCGATGATCGAAGCAATCTCATCCATTTCATCAAGACCAAAGCCGCGGCTCGTGACAGCTGCAGTTCCAATCCGGACGCCGCTAGTGACAAACGGGCTGTTTTGGTCAAACGGAATCGTATTTTTGTTAACAGTAATGCCAATTTCGTCCAATACCTTTTCCGCAGCCTTACCTGTTAACCCAAGCGTAGTAACATCGACAAGCAGTAAGTGGTTGTCCGTTCCGCCGGAAACAAGCTTTAAGCCTTCTTTTTGCAGGCTTTCAGCCAAGCGCTGGGCATTTAAAATAATATGACGGGCATAGTCTTTAAAGCTGTCCTGCAGTGCTTCGCCAAAGGCTACTGCTTTAGCGGCAATCACGTGCATGAGCGGACCGCCCTGAATTCCAGGGAAAATTGATTTGTCGATTTTCTTGCCCCATTCCTCTTTGCAAAGGATCATCCCGCCGCGCGGACCGCGAAGGGTTTTATGGGTAGTAGTGGTTACAAAATCAGCATATGGAACTGGATTTTGATGCAAACCAGCTGCGACAAGACCGGCAATATGTGCCATGTCGACCATCAAATAAGCGCCAACTTCATCAGCAATTTCGCGGAACTTAGCAAAATCAATTTCACGCGGATAGGCTGAAGCACCGGCAACAATCAACTTCGGCTTGTGCTCAAGTGCTTTCGCACGAACGTCATCATAATCGATGCGGTGCGTTTCGGCATCGACACCATATTCAACAAAGTTATATTGGATACCGCTGAAGTTGACCGGGCTGCCGTGTGTCAAATGGCCGCCGTGGGATAAATTCATGCCAAGCACTGTGTCTCCCTGCTCAAGGATCGTGAAATAAACAGCCATGTTCGCCTGCGCACCGGAATGCGGCTGGACGTTGACATATTCTGCTCCAAAAATTTGCTTGGCGCGCTCGCGGGCCAAATCCTCGACCACATCGACGTATTCACAGCCGCCATAATAGCGGCGTCCCGGATAGCCTTCCGCATACTTGTTGGTTAAAACAGAGCCTTGCGCCTCCATAACCGCTTCACTGACAAAGTTTTCTGAGGCAATCAATTCAATTTTTGAACGCTGACGGCCCAATTCTTGCCCAATCGCTGCAAAAACCTGCTCGTCACTTTGAGACAAATGCTTCATGATTCCATCCCCCTCATTTATGTATGAATACAAAACAGTATGAAAATTTCTTCTTTATTGTAACATGTTTTTGGATTAAGTACATTCCGAAGTTATGTTCGCGTTTTTCTCGAAAAACAAGTACAAAATAAAGAAATCATTCGTGTTTTACTTAACTACAGCTCGTATTTTCATGATTTCGTTCGTAAACAGCCCGCGTCCCGCCAATCAGC
Source organism: Neobacillus sp. B24 (assembly GCF_055381825.1). Classification (NCBI taxonomy): domain Bacteria; kingdom Bacillati; phylum Bacillota; class Bacilli; order Caryophanales; family Bacillaceae; genus Neobacillus; species Neobacillus sp. B24. The sequence continues at coordinate 5,225,961 of NZ_AP035777.1, forward strand.
TTCGGCCTTGTTTTTGCCAAGGTCACATAGGCATGTCCAACGGTTTTCTGCTTGACCCGGACCGGTACAGCTACATGTTTCAGGTGCATGCCGATTAACGTATGGCCAATATCCACCCCGGCCTCCGCCTTGATGAACTCGACCACAACGGCATCTTCCATGTGTTCAAACGCATAGGCGGCCATTGCCCCGCCAGCAGTGCGGACAGGCACAACAGAAACTTCATCATAGCCTCGCTGCTGGGCAACTGAGCGCTCTATCACGAGTGCCCTATTTAGGTGCTCGCAGCACTGAAACGCCATTTGGATCCCCGTCTCAGACTGAATTTTCCGCAATTGGCGAAAAATCATCTCTGCCACTTGGAGCGTCCCGGCTGTGCCAATCCGCTCGCCGATGACTTCGCTCGTGCTGCAGCCAACAACCAACAGCTTCCCCGGCTTCAACGACACCTGTTCGTTAAACTCAGTTAACACTTGTTCCAGTTCGTTTTCCCATTGTTGAATCATGATTCCCGGCCTCCCTTGGTCATGGTGCCCAGCCATCCTAAAGATTGTTGTTTTCGTACTGTGTAATTTTCCCGATGCGGTTGCCATGACGGCCGCCCTCATACTCACCAGTCAGCCAAATTTCTGCGATTTCCCGTGCCAGTCCAGGACCAATCACGCGCTCGCCCATTGCAAGAATATTGCTGTCATTATGAGCCCGCGTTGCCTTTGCGCTAAACGTATCGTGCACAAGGGCGCACCGAATGCCTTTCACCTTATTAGCAGCAATGCTCATGCCAATGCCGGTGCCGCAAATCAATATGCCGCGGTCAAATTCGCCGCTGGCCACTTTTTCCGCAACCGGCAGCGCATAGTCCGGATAATCGACCGATGTTTCACAATCACAGCCAAAATCCACATAGTCAATCTTTAACTCATCCATTAAATTGGCGATTTCCTTGCGAATATTGATTCCGCCATGATCAGATGCCAATGCCACTTTCATCAAAACTACCCCCTATTAACTATTATTACCTTTAATTTTGACACACCGCCTCAAAAATATAAAGTGACAAAGAACCAAAATAAAAAACCCCCCATGTCCTTGAGGGGTATTATGATTTTAGTTTTTCGATCACTTTATCAATCAGTTTTTCAAGCTGTTTATAGGTATATTCGTAGGTCGCCAGACTGCCGCCGTATGGGTCGCTGACGTCGAGGTCACCGGTTTCCCCGACATATTCTTTTAGTGTAAACATTTTTTCAATGGCGCGCGGGTGCTGCTGCACGATGGCCTGTTTATGCGAGGCTGTCATCGTTAAAATCAAATCAGCCCAGTCCACTTCGTCCCTTGACAGCAAGGTTGAGCGATGATTGTGGGCAATATTGTTGTTATCGAGGACCTGCTTCGCATTTGGTGACGCCTCACTGCCGGTTGACGCAAAAATCCCGGCTGACCTTACTTCAATTCCGTCCAGGTTTTTATTTTTTAAAATCGCCTCGGCCATTGGGCTGCGGCATGTATTTCCTGTGCACACAAATAGTATTCGCTGCTGCATAATGACAACCCCCTTTCCCCTCATTATAAGACAAATTTTCCATATTTAAAAACCTACCAGAAGATTGAAATTAATTTAATCCCGAAGCCAAGCAAGATTGCCCCGCCTAATGCCTCGCTGTATGCGCCGAGAAAGCCGCGCACCTTTTTGCCTAGAAACAGGCCAGCCCATGTTTGCACAGTAGCCATAATACCAAAGCACAAAAGAACCAACACCGTTTTGGCTCCGTAAATCCCTAGGGTAAGCCCGACTGAAAAACTATCAAGGCTTACACTGAGTGCAAAAAGCAGCAACCCAAAACCAACCGGGGTTATGACCTTTTCATCGTCTTTTTTCAAGCTCGACCATATCATTTGGACACCCAGAATGATGAGTAGGAGACCGCCAATAAAGGAGGCAAAGGCGCCTAATTTTTCTGATAAAAATTTCCCTGCCGTTATTCCAGCGAGCGGCATCAACACGTGAAACAGCCCGATTGTTATTCCGATTTCAAACATCTTACGCATCCCCAGCTTGTACATTCCCATGCCAAGCCCGACCGAGAACGCATCCATCCCCAGCGCTGCGGCCATCAAGATGAGCGTTACCATTTCCCCAACCATCTCTGACATTCTGCCTTCACCCCTTGGACTAACTAATTCAACATATGCACGTCCAACGGGATTTAGAAGCCAAATGGGGAAATCGACGGACTAGCCCGTGCCAAAGGACCCCAAGAAAAAACACCAAGCCCCCTTTCATAGGAGCCCGGTGTCTCATTCCACTATTACCTTATTCCCTGCCGCTTTCTGCAGCCGGTTCATAATCGCATGCCCCACGCCAGCTACTGGGAACATCTCGCTAAAAATAATATCGACCCGCAAATCATTAAACTTGCGCAGTACATCATAAAGCGCAGCAGCCACTGTCTCTAGTTCCGAGCGACGGCCACAGGCCAGCACGACATCACCAGCATAGAAATCCGCCGATTCTTCGGTTGCCAGCACCCCGACCCGCAAGCCCTCGCTCCGTTTTTCCGCTACAAGCCCCTGCAAAAACTCCCGGGTCCCTGACACCAAATACAGCGGCGCATTCGGTGCATAGTGTGTGTACTTCATGCCTGGAGCTTTCGGCCGCAAGCCTTCTTCCCCAGACAGCGCCGGATCAACCCGTACCTCACCGACCACCGCCTGCAGCTGTTCCCGGGTCACCCCGCCCGGCCTTAAGATTACTGGAACCGTCTCCGTACAATCAATCACCGTTGATTCAACACCCACTCCGGTTGCCCCGCCATCGACAACACCGGCAATTTTTCCCGACAAATCATCGAGCACATGGCCGGCTGTCGTTGGACTCGGTTTGCCGGAGCTGTTTGCACTCGGTGCCGCAATCGGCAGGCCGCAGGCTCTTAGCAGCGCCAAAGCTACCGGGTGATCTGGCATTCTCACCCCAACGGTCCCAAGTCCTGCACTTGCTTTTTCCGACAGCACGCCTTGCTTCAGTTTAAAAATAATCGTCAGCGGACCCGGCCAAAACGCATCCATTAATAGCGAAGCTTTCTCGGGAACCTCCGCAACAAACCTGTCCAGCTGCTGGCGCTCGGCGACGTGAATAATTAATGGATTATCCCCGGGACGGCCCTTGGCGGCAAAAATTTTCGCTACCGCTTCATCGTTTTCGGCATTGCCAGCCAATCCGTAAACGGTCTCCGTCGGCATCGCCACCACTTCATTTTCCCTTAAGAAATGAGCGGCATCCACAACTTGTGGATTAATCTCCAAATTATCCACATACTTATCCACTTTCCACACTCTCGTATCCATCATTTATCCACCTTCAAAATCTCTAAAACTTTTATCGAAATTTGACGAATTCACGCTGTTTTTTCACTAAGTACGTTTGAAAGTATAAAAGAAGGTTGGCGCAAACACAAGTCTTATCCACAAATTGTGCATAAGTTAGCGGAAAAAGTGGATAACTTTGAGCGAATATCCACAAATCTATAGGTTAAACTTTAAAAACACCGAGTTATCCACATTTAGCACTTGTCGAATGTGCTCAGATTGGTAAAACCCAACCGGCAACTCGCCACGCCCAATCTTCTCAAAACCCATCAATTCAAAAAACGGCAATGCCGCTCCCTTATTGGTTGCCAAAAACAAACTTTTCATTCCCTTTTCCTTTGCCAAAGCGACCATTTGATCAAACAACATGAAAATTTCCTTCTCAGCTTGTCCAGCCGACACCACCAAGGAGCGCAGCAGTCCAAACTCTTCGAAGACCTCCATGCCGAGCGACCCCTTCAAGCCCCCTGCCTCATCCTCCAGCAGCAAAAACGAACTCACACTCTCTCCTGTTAGTCCATCACTCCCAAGATTTGCCCGCTCCAGAAACTTCCGCAGCCCCTCAAGATCCTCTTTATTTGCCTGACGAATCAACGTCTTCATCCACTCCACCCCATTTTTTCGATTCTACTCTATTACTATTGAAAAAATAGAGGAAGTAGAACCAGAAGCAAGGGAATCTAGTAAATTTTCATTTAGTCCATCGATATACTCCGGCATTTTTTCCTAAAGATGCTGCCGCTGCAAGGTGAAATCCGAACTAGACGGCACGTCCTTGATTGCTTTTTTCTCAGCCCTACCTGTTTTCTTTTTAACAGCGTAACTTAATACGTGAGGGTCCATCCTTGTTTCCAGTTCTTTTTTTATCATATTGATAAGGATGATGATAAAAAAGTATGAAAACAGTGGCGCTAACACAATCCATGGAGCCCTAGAGAATTCTCCAAAATTCTGTCCAATTAAGCCTCCCCATTCCTTCGTAAAAGAATTCGGAATGTCTAATCCGATTACTGTTTCCATGGAGTAGCCGCCAATATAGATGTGAAACGCCCCAAGGAACATGATTAACCCGAGCGAATTAATGAAGTGCTGCAGCCCAATTAATAACCCGTAGGATTTTAAAAAGGGTTTAAGCTGGGTTTTCAATACATGGAAATGGCCTGCGCCCATTAAATAAGAGCTTTGAATAAACGTTTCAGCTTTTAATTTCTCCATAATATCCGTACTTACCGTAATAATCGCGGGAATGCCCACGATCACTAGAATCAGCATTTGGTAAAGCAGGAAGCTATTAATAGCGTCCTGATTGTTCATGGGCTGGGAAACGAGCGGCAAGGTCAAAACGATTGGCGGCACCAGCTGAAAGACGAGCAGAAAATCCTTCACGGCTGGAAGAATCCGACGAAGCCATAAGGAAAGGAGGATCCCGAGGATTCCGCCCAAGAATACTCGTAGCAGTGTGACCCCAAAGGCCATGATAAGTGTATATTTCGCGCCGTAAATCAGCATGAACAGAATGTCCTGCCCATTTCGGTCGACACCAAATGGATGGTGAAGCGAAGGGGCAAACGGCGCACGGCCGATTAAGGTTCCTTCATCATTATAGATAAACATCATTCTGCCAAAGTCCTTTGGCCCAAATACAGGATACAAAAAGCTCAGAATTAACAGGGCCGTCAAAAAGAGCACTCCCGCGATGGCCACTTTGTATTTTAGTAGGTTCATAACGTAGTTTTTTCCTTTCGATTCAATAAGAAGTTCCCCACCCTGCCAAGTCCATTGGCAAGCAGTATCGGGACTGCAAACATCAGCAGTCCAATAAGAAAACCCGCATCGGACATTTGGAACAGCCCCAGCATAAAGCCTTTTAATGAAAAAAGATATTCCATCACATAGATATTCGTAAGCAAAAACCAAATGGCAATCCGAAAATGGATCAGACAGAACGGCGATACGTTGCGAATAATATGCTTCACATAAATTATTCGATATGGCATCCCCTTCGCCCGCGCAAACAGGATATACTCCTGCTGCTCTTCGTTTAAAAGCTCCTTCAGGATTAACTGAATGTAAAAAATAGCTGGAAGGAACGAGGCAATGAAAATCGGCGCAAATTTTGGGGAAGCATTAAAGAACCCATATAAACTAAACAGCCTGATATGATAGGTTTTATAAATATAAATGACTAAATATTGAAGCAGGAAAATAACCAGCAATTCCGGGGCTGTCGCTGTAAAATTGATTAGGCCAGTGACCGCTTTTCGGAGCCTCCCCGGAAGCAGCATGATCGTGACAGCTCCCACTATACCTGCAATACCAACCACCAGGATGGAAATACATAATATATTCATCGTGTATAAATAGTGATCCAGCCCGTCCCCTGCAAAATATAACTTCAGCTCCGCAATTCCATCCATCTGAATGAAGGCCTTAACAGCGTAGCTGTATGCCTCCGTAAAATCAGCAAAATGGAGTTGTGTCCTTCCATCCTCACTATTGAATACCAATAATGAAGGCAATTTCACCACAAATAAAAACCCGGCGATAATCAGAATGAGCCGCACCGGCAGATACAAGATTTTTTTCAGCAAATCCAACATTCCCCTCCAAGAAAAAAGACCTATATTGTATTCTCCAAAAAAATCCATTTCCCTTTTTTAAAATAAAAAAACACACTGTGCCGCTCACAGTAAAGGGTTCACTTTAGAGGTGCATGACATTGTTTTGGCATAGCAAGTGCCAGAGAATATGACAACAAAATAACATAGAAAAGAGTGCTTTTTTGAATCGAAATGGCACTCTTTTTTAGGATGTTTTAGCAAACTTTGGTGTTTTGAAGTAGTGAATTGGGCACGTTTTTTTCCAAGATTTCTTCATTTCGGTGGCCAAGACCCCTTATTGGCACCCGAGCTCACTGGATTTTCACTATTTCGGTAGCCAAGACTCTCTATTGGCGACCGAGCTCACTGGAGTTTCACTATTTCGGTAGCCAAGACCCTCTATTGGCGACCGAGCTCACTGGAGTTTCACCATTTCGGTAGCTAAGACCCTCTATTGGCGACCGAGCTCACTGGAGTTTCAACATTTCGGTAGCTAAGACCCTCTGTTGGCGACCGAACTCACTCGGTGTTTTCTATTTCGGTAGCTAAGACCCTCTATTGGCGACCGAACTCACTGGATTTTCACCATTTCGGTAGCTAAGACCCTCTATTGGCGACCGAGCTCACTGGAGTTTCACTATTTCGGTAGCTAAGACCCTCTATTGGCGACCGAACTCACTCGGTGTTTTCTATTTCGGTAGCTAAGACCCTCTATTGGCGACCGAACTCACTGGAGTTTCACCATTTCGGTAGCCAAGACCCTCTATTGGTGACCGAACTCACTGGAGTTTCACCATTTCGGTAGCCAAAGACTCCCCAACTGGCACCGGTTTTGGCATTAAAAATGGCATTTAATTTGACATTAATTTTTAGTTGTACAATAAGTATTGTCCCTTGCTATTTAACTTATTTATTACCCTGTTAATTCTTCTTGAAACACCCTCTAAACCCTTGGTACGACAACAAAAATGGCATACGTCAATTCGTATGCCATTTCGTTTGTCAATTTGTCTTCGTGCACCCTTTACGCTCACAGCCCGTGTGTCTTTCATCCCATTTAATTAAACATTTTATCCCACATCTCAACGACAAAGAACTTCACTTCAACTGGTTGTTCGTCTTCAGCAACATACACTGGATCCTGCTTAGCGGCCTTTTTCACCGGCTTCTTTTTCTCCATAGGTACTATTGTTTCAATGTCGTCCGCTGCGACCGTTTCCTCTTCAAACAATGCTTTTTGCTTCTTTATATCGTGCGCGGTCTTGGCGTCCGACTTAATCGGTGATTTAGCCTTTTTCTGGTTTGGCTTCTTTGTTGCCTCTTTTTTCACTGTTTTCTTTTCTACCTGCTGCTTCTCTGTCTTTTCCGCAGCTTCTGGCTGGCGCTGTTCCGTCGTCTTTTCCGATGCCTCGAGCTGGTCCTGCTTCTCTATCTCTTCCGTTGCTACTGACTGTGGCTGCCTCTCTGAGATTTCCTCATCTTGCTGAGTCTGTGCCTTTGCAACTTTAACGTCACCTTTTTTGGAGCCTTTTTTCTCTTCAAACCCCTCGCTTACTGCAACCCCATTTGAAAAATCCAAGAAGCATAGCGGCGGGTACAGCACGCACCACCAGTTCGCCCCTTCGCCCTTGCCGAGGGTAATCAGAATCGCTTGATACTTGCCGGCGGGATATAAAAACTGACCGTACAGCTTCGTCGGAAATTGCACCTCGCCGAACTCAACCTTTACCGACTGGTCCGAACCTTGTTCAAGAACTACTTTTTCTGCAATCGATTGAATTTCTGGCAGTTTGGCATTCAGCACTTCGCGCGCCTTCTCCATCGAAGTCAAATCCTGCACCCAAAGCGTAATCTGCGCGTTGACCGCATCGCGCACCTTGCGCTTGATTGCCTGATCCTTTTCAAAATCACTGTTGGCAAGAATTCGGAGGCGAATCGCTTCCCCCGGAATCACAATCGACTCCTTCTGTGCCGCCTCAGTTTTTGGCATATATAAATTTAATATCGTAGCAAACGATAATACAAGCAAGTAACTCCAAACTACTAATTTCCCTCTCATCTCTAGCACCGTCCCTTCCCTTTGCTTTAACATTGTGGACAGAATGCCAGAATCTTAAACTATTAAATTCTACTATTTTTGAGAAAAGAAACCTCTGACCAGCCAAAAATGGCTCCGGAATTACAATCCGAAGCCAATCTCCGCAAAAACCATTCGGTCCTTGCCATTTATATCATTTACGATCTCTACTTTGACGTCAGCAAAGGTTTTTCGAAAAAGCTCCGCTACCGCTTCGCCCTGACCGGCCCCAATTTCAAAGCAAACGAGCGCGCTAGGCTGGAGCACTTGCGGGAGCTCCACCATAAACTGGCGGTAGAAATCAAGGCCATCATCCCCAGCGAACAGCGCCCGATGCGGCTCATGCTCCGTCACCACCTCGGACATCGTCTCCATATCGCTGAGAGGAATATACGGCGGATTAGACACCACCACATCCAGCTTCGTGCCAGCTGCGATAAGCGGCCGCAGCAAATCCCCCTGGAGGAATTCAACATCGGCCCCCATCCGGCGAGCATTGTCTCTAGCGACATCAAGTGATCCTTCTGCAATATCTGTAGCCATCATCTTAATAGCAGGCTGCTCCATTTTAAGAGTGATTGCAATCGCTCCACTGCCCGTCCCAATATCAACAACATTAAGTTGGCCCTGGCCACTAAATAGCCTTTTCATTCTTTGCAATGTCCCGTATACCAGTTCCTCCGTTTCCGGCCGGGGGATGAGCACTTCCGGCGTGACGACGAAGGTGCGCCCGTAAAATTCCTCATTGCCGATGATATATTGGACCGGAATCCCGTCACCATGTTCGTGGACCGCTTTTTGGAACTGCCCCCATACGTCGGGCTGCAAATCCTCTCGCATATTTGCAAACAACTGCGCCCGCGACATTCCGGTGAAATGACGAAGCAGCAGCTCCCCGGCATTTTCATCCCGGCCCTTCGAAACTAAAAAAGAAGAAGCCCATTTCAGAGCTTCAAATACCTTCTTACTCATTTGATGCGTTTTCCAATCTTCTTGCCTGATCATCAAGGATTAACGCTTCAATGATTTCATCTAGCTTGCCTTCGATAATCTGGTCAAGCTTTTGAATCGTTAACCCGATACGGTGATCGGTCACCCGGTTTTGCGGATAGTTATACGTACGAATTCGCTCGGAACGATCGCCGGTACCAACGGCAGACTTCCGCACTTGGTCGTACTCGGCCTGGGCTTCCTGCTGGAATTTATCGTAAACCCGTGCGCGCAGGATTTTCATCGCTTTATCCTTGTTCTTATGCTGGGACCGTTCGTCCTGTGATGTCGCCACAATACCAGTCGGAATATGGGTTAATCGCACCGCCGACATCGTGGTGTTAACGCTCTGTCCGCCGGCGCCGCTTGATGCAAACGTATCAAAACGGATGTCTTTATCATGGATTTCAATATCGAATTCCTCGACTTCCGGCAGGGCTGCCACCGTAGCGGTTGACGTGTGAATTCGGCCGCCAGACTCCGTTTCCGGTACACGCTGCACCCGATGTGCGCCGTTTTCGTATTTCAATTTAGAAAAGGCGCCTTGGCCGGTAATCATAAAAATAATCTCTTTATAGCCGCCGAGGCCAGTTTCATTGGCGTCGATGACTTCAGTTTTCCAGCCTTGTGCTTCGGCATAGCGGCTGTACATACGGTACAGTGTGCCGGCAAATAACGCTGCTTCTTCGCCGCCCGCAGCACCGCGGACTTCCATAATGACGTTCTTATCATCGTTCGGGTCCTTTGGAATCAATAAGATCTTTAGTTGGCCTTCAAGATCCTCGATTGACGCCTCCAGCTCATTTACCTCTTCTTTGACCATATCGCGCATTTCCGCATCCAGTTTCTCTTCAAGCATTGCTTTGGCGTCCTGAAGCTGAGCTTTCGCTTCTTTATACTGGCGGTACGTTTGCACAGTAGCCTGCATATCCGCCTGTTCTTTCGAATAGTCACGCAGTTTTTTTGTATCATTTATAATTTCCGGGTCGCTCAACAGCTCATTCAGCCGCTCATAGCGATCCTCCACCGATTGTAGACGATCAAACACAGTTATTCACCTCAAATTTAGTTGGGAGCTTCTATTATATATTAGTCATTTTTGGAAAAATTTATTTGTAACCACAGTTTGCGGCTATTTTTACCCATAACATTCTAATTATAGTATAGGTGAATACTACAGTCAAAACCAAATTCGTTTGGTGGGATTATTGAGGGGATTGTTGTCCAGGATTCGGGTTTAATTTTCAGAATTGTGCTCACTGACCAGAATATTTTATAAAGTGACCAGAAAATGTTGAAAAGAGACCAGTATATTTTAAAAACGACCAGAAATATCCCGATAATGACCAGAAAAACTCCAAATCGGGCCAGTAAAATTTGATAGGGATCCGGAAAGGGATAAACCTGCCGGTAAACTGCTAAAATTCGCTGGTAAATTGGAAAAACCGCCGGTAAACCGCTAAAATTCGCCGGTAACTCATGAAAGATCGCCGGTAAACCGCTCAAAGTCGCCGGTAAAAACAAAAAGGTTGCTGGTATTTGCAAAAGTTGCCGGTAAATTACAATAACCCGCCGGTAACATAAGAAAATTCGCCAGTAAATCCACAAAAATGTCCGGTAAACCTCACATCCCCACGAAAAAAACATGCCCTGGTCGCCAGAGCATGCTATCTACGGTCTTCCTGTACGCGAACTTCGATATTATAGCGTGGCAGAGCCTTAACCAGCTTCTTATGCAGCCTTGCTTCCGCATCAATTTTGTCTTGATCCTTCAGCATCCCTTTTTTATAAACCGAAACCCACATACGGTCGCCGTTGATCCAAACAGAATCGGTGACAAATTCATCCGTGTCGGCAATTACTTGCTTGGCTTGATTAATATCGTTGCCTTGATTGTTGGCACCTGCTTCACCGCCGCTTCCTGTCCCCTCAAGGTCAAGGAAATTCGGATTCTGATTGGTAATATCGTCCTCGACATAGTGCTGCTTATTTTTTCCACGGTTTGTCATATAATCCGGTGTTCGGTTCTCATCTCGGTTGGCCATATAATTAGGCACGGATCGGTCCTTGTCCAAATCATAGGCCGACTCATCAGCATCATTCCCCTTCTGGCACCCGGACACCACCGCTAACACTAACACGATAATAAACGAGAGAAACTTCCACTTCTTCAAAAAAAACACCTCCCATTACTACTATCATGCCCTTCGGGAACCATAACACCACAAGTGAATTCCTTCCATCCCATTTTAACCTATTCACCGTGGCAACTCAGCAATGGGTGTCAGGCACCATTTCCAATCTATACACAATCGCAACTCAGCAAACGGCGTCAGGCACCACCATGTCCGTTCTATACACCGTCCTAAAACAACAAAAGGTGTCAGGCTCCACCTTGTGAATCAATCACAAGGTGAAGCCTGACACCCATATTTCAAATCATCATTATACGTTTTCTTCTACCGCTTGTACGACACGGTTGATAGGGGTTTTTGGAACTTCATGATGATGGCGGCACCGCGGTTCGTATGCCTCGGATGCTCCGACCAAGATGACTGGATCATGGTAGGAGGCTGGATAGCCATCAATTAAGCGCTGAGTTCTGCTAGCGGGTGAGCCGCATACAGTGCAGACAGCTTGCAGCTTTGTCACGGTTTCCGCAATGGCCATTAATGCCGGCATTTGGCCGAATGGCTCGCCGCGGAAATCCTGGTCAAGTCCAGCGACAATCACGCGGTGGCCGCTGTTAGCGAGCTGCTGAACGACTCTGACAATCCCCTCATCAAAAAACTGAACTTCATCTATCGCAATAATATCCATGTCCGCCTCGACATGATGCAGTATCTCAATGGAATGAGAAATCGGCCGCGCATGAAAAGAAGAGCCATTATGGGACACAACAGATTGGTCGCTATAGCGATTATCAATTTTTGGTTTAAATACTGCAATTTTTTGCTTGGCAAATTGAGCGCGTCTGACGCGACGAATCAATTCCTCCGATTTTCCAGAAAACATGCTGCCGCAGATAACCTCTACCCATCCGGTTTGCTTCATTAAATACATAAAACGGCGTCTCCTTCCTCTTACGAACCCTGTACTCTATATATTATATGTACAACCTAAATTTTAAAATAAAAAACAGGCAAGTAGTAAAATCTGCTTGCCTGTTTCAAGTGCAAAATTATTGTTGCTGTTGCTTAAGGCCGTATTTTTTGTTGAATCGGTCAACACGTCCGCCTGCTTCAGCAAACTTTTGACGACCAGTATAGAACGGATGGCACTCAGAGCAAGTCTCAACGCGGATTTCGTTTTTCACTGATCCGGTTTCGAAAGTGTTGCCGCATGCGCAAGTCACCTTTACTGTTTTATAATTTGGATGAATTCCTGCTTTCATTCTTTTCATCTCCTTCCGCCCTGAATCATTCGAAACAGAGTTATATAAAGTGAAACTTCAATCAGTGGGATTTTTTTCACCCACTGATTGTTAGTTGAACCAATCGGGCTTTTACGGGCAGTTGCCCCCCACTAGAATGTAATTTCTTTTAACATCAACGTGGGCTTACTGCCCGTTAATGCGGGATAAAGTGCCTGTCTTAAAAGCAGACACTGAATTACAAAAAACACACTGACGTTATTATAACAGGGGACCCTGCGATTTGCAAGTTGGGATTTTTAGGATTATCCAAAAACTCACTTAAAAAACTACGACCGGCGCGCCTTCAATTCTTCGCCGATTTGGTCAAAAAAGTCCTGATTTGACTTCGTTTGACGCAGCTTTTTCAAGAAGCGCTCGGCAAAATCAGGAGAATCGGACATCGACTTGCGAATCGCCCATAATTTGTCAAGATGATCCTTCGGAATCAACAGCTCTTCCTTACGTGTTCCGGAGCGGCGAATATCCAGCGCAGGGAAAATCCGGCGCTCAGCCAGCTGACGGTCAAGGTGCAATTCCATGTTACCGGTCCCTTTAAATTCCTCATAAATGACATCGTCCATCCGTGAACCGGTGTCAACAAGAGCGGTTGCAAGGATGGTCAAGCTGCCGCCCTCTTCAATATTACGGGCTGCCCCGAAGAAGCGCTTCGGACGATGGAATGCTGCCGGGTCAATACCACCCGATAATGTCCGGCCGCTTGGCGGAATCACGAGGTTGTAGGCCCGGGCCAAACGAGTAATACTATCCATTAAAATAACGACATCACGCTTGTGCTCAACAAGGCGCATCGCGCGGTCCAGTACAAGTTCAGCGACTTTAATGTGGTTTTCCGGAACCTCATCAAATGTCGAGCTGACGACATCACCGGCAACAGAACGCTCGATGTCCGTTACTTCTTCCGGACGTTCGTCGATCAGCAGCACAATCAACTCTACGTCAGGATGATTTGTCGTAATACTATTGGCAATTTCTTTTAATAGCATTGTTTTACCGGCTTTCGGCGGTGCGACAATCAGACCACGCTGGCCAAAGCCGACCGGGGCCACAACATCCATAATCCGAGTTGACAAAGCCTTTTGATTCGTTTCGAGACGCATCATCCGGTTCGGATAAAGCGGTGTAAGAGCCGGGAAGTAAACACGTTCCTTCGCCGATTCCGGATCTTCCCCGTTTACCGCTTCAACATGAAGCAATCCAAAATACCGTTCGTTTTCCTTCGGCGGGCGTACTTTTCCGGACACCTTGTCCCCATTTCGCAAATCAAAACGGCGGATTTGCGATGCTGAGATATAAATATCCTCCGAGCTTGGCGAATAGTTGATCGGCCGCAAGAAACCAAAGCCCTCTGATTGAATAATTTCAAGGACGCCTTCCATGAAGAAATAGCCCTGCTGCTCGGCACGGGATTTTAATATCGCAAAGATTAATTCTTTTTTCGTTAATTTGCTGTAGTAGGTCACTTTATATTCGCGTGCAAGCTCATAAAGCTCCTTCAGCTTCATATTTTCTAAAATTGAAATTGTTAAGTCCATGTGTACACCACTCTTTTTAATTTTTCCTTCAGATCTGCTCATGTATCACGGCGAGAAATGATTGTTAAAATAATAGATTCGAGGAAATGAAATTGAAGTGAATAGAAATGAATAGAATAGCAGAAAAAACAATCAAAACAATTTCTATTTTACCCTCTTTACAAAAAATTAATCAACCATATTTTTTTAACAGTGTTGGAAATACATACTGGAAGGGTTTTTGGAGTAAGTAAATTGGTGTCAGGCACCATCGCTGTTTTTACCGTGTTTATATAAGTATTGGTGTCAGGCGCTAGAGGTCCTGGTACCTGACACCCTATCATAATCGCAGCCAATCTTTATAGGACTAGATTTGGTTTTTTCTTTAAGCTATGCCGGCCATCAATGAAGCGGACAGTTCCGGATTTGGCACGCATGACGACGGAATGTGTCGATGCGTAGGAGCCTTTGAATTGGACGCCGCGCAGCAGTTCGCCGTCGGTGACGCCTGTTGCCGTAAAGATGGCGTCGTCACCCTTGACGAGGTCTTCCATTCTTAGGATACGGCTGACATCTAAGCCCATCTTTTTGCAGCGCTCAAGCTCGGCATCATTTTGCGGCAGGAGCTTGCCAATCAGTTCGCCGCCGAGACACTTCAACGCAACAGCTGAAATAACGCCCTCCGGCGCACCGCCTGAGCCGAACAAAATATCCACACCGGTATTATCGAATGCCGTGTTGATTGCACCGGCAACATCTCCATCGTTAATCAGCTTAATTCTGGCGCCTGCTTCCCGAATCTGGGCGATGATATGCTCGTGGCGGGGACGGTTCAGCACCGTTGCCACTACATCCTCGATGTCCTTGTTTTTCGCCTTCGCAACTGCCCTCAGGTTATCAATAACAGGAGCATTAATATCAATCAGACCAACAGCTTCCGGGCCAACTGCAATTTTATCCATATACATATCCGGAGCATGAAGCAGGTTTCCATGGTCGGCAACGGCCAAAACGGCCAAGGCATTCCAGCCGCCGGACGCTAAAATATTGGTACCTTCAAGCGGATCCACGGCCACATCGACACGCGGGCCGTATCCAGTTCCAAGTTTTTCGCCAATATACAGCATTGGTGCCTCGTCCATTTCTCCTTCACCAATGACTACAGTGCCTTTCATAGGAACGGTGTCAAACACATCACGCATAGCGGAGGTCGCGGCACCATCGGCTTCATCCTTTTTCCCGCGGCCCATCCAGCGCGCAGAAGCTAGGGCGGCCCCTTCTGTAACGCGAACTAGCTCCATTGTTAAACTTCTTTCCATGCTTCATTCCCCCCATTTTCTATTATACTTTCGCTAGACTTCGTCATCACTAATTGTATAACAGATTGGAGGGATTAGTATAGCCTATTTATTCATTATGTGTTCTTCAAATGCTCGACTTCTTCGTTAGTTAACGCTTCACGCCAAACTGTAGCGCCGAGACCGTTTAATTTTTCAACCAGATTGCTGTAACCGCGGTCAATATGTTCCAGCCCGGTAACCTCGGTGACTCCTTCAGCCATCAGCCCGGCAATCACCAGCGCAGCACCTGCCCGGAGGTCGCTTGCCTTCACTTTGGCGCCTTGAAGCTGAATAGGTCCGTTAATGATTGCTGAGCGCCCTTCGACCTTAATGTTGGCATTCATGCGGCGCAGCTCATCAATATGCTTAAACCGGGCACCATAAATGGTATCGGTTACAACGCTTGACCCAGTAGCTTTTGTTAACAGCGAAGTAAACGGCTGCTGAAGGTCGGTTGGGAATCCTGGATAAACGAGCGTTTTAATATCGACTGCCTTCAATTTCGGTCCACCGGTCACAAACACTTGATCATCACGGGTTTCCACACTAACGCCCATTTCGCGAAGCTTGGCAATTAATGATTCCATGTGCTGCGGGATGACGTTATCAATTAACACACCCTCGCCCATTGCCGCACCGAGAATCAAATACGTGCCCGCCTCAATCCGGTCAGGGATAATCGTATGGCGGCAGCCATGCAGACTGTCAACGCCATCGATGCGGATGACATCGGTTCCGGCACCCTTTATTTTTGCCCCCATGTTCGTTAACAGGGTAGCAACATCAATAATTTCCGGCTCCTTGGCGGCATTTTCGATAATCGTCCGGCCTTTGGCACGGACAGCGGCAAGCATAATATTGATTGTCGCCCCGACACTGACAACGTCGAGGTAAATTCGCGCGCCGCGAAGCTCGTCCGCCCGCAAATAAATCGCGCCTTGCTCATTGGTAATTTGCGCACCAAGTGCCTCAAAGCCCTTGATGTGCTGGTCAATCGGACGCGGGCCCAAATGGCAGCCGCCCGGAAGACCAATGACCGCCTTTTTGAAGCGGCCAAGCATGGCGCCCATTAAATAATACGAAGCTCGCAGCTTCTTAACCTTGCCATTAGGCAGCGGCATCGAAATCATTGTTGAAGGGTCGACAGTCATTTCTTCATCGGTAATCGTGACTTCGCCGCCGATTTCCTCCAGCAAATCCTTCAAAATTTCCACATCTGAAATATGCGGCAGTCCTTCAATTGTTACAGGTGATTCAGCTAAAATGGTGGCGGGAATCAGGGCCACAGCACTATTTTTCGCGCCGCTGATTCGAACAGTTCCCTTTAACGGATAGCCGCCGGCAATTTTAAGTTTTTCCATTTTCGACTCCCTTCTAAGTCTTATGTAAAACTTGAATCGTTGTTTTGGATGGTAGATGGCAAATTTTTTTAAAAAAATTCACCGGGCACTGAGCAAGTTTTATCATTATAACCAAAGGTATATTTTCCTAACATAAATAGTCAAATTCCGACAGTTTGTCCTATTTTCTAGTTTACACGAAAATATTATTTTCTTGTAGACCCATTAAAGAAATTTACCTCAAAAATGGAAAAACTTTTGCCTTTTTTAAGCTTCTGTACGGGAATTCCAGTCTTTCAGGAAGGCTTCGATCCCTTTGTCAGTCAATGGATGGCTGCAAAGCCCCATTAACACCTTATATGGAATGGTGGCGATATGCGCGCCGCGTAAGGCTGCTTCCGTAACATGAAGCGGATGGCGGATGGACGCCGCAATGATTTCGGTTTCAATTCCGTGAACGACAAAAATTTCTGAAATAGTGGAGATTAAGTCTAGCCCATTCTGGCCAATATCGTCTAGACGGCCAAGGAATGGCGATACGTAGGTCGCACCGGCTCTTGCGGCAAGCAATGCCTGGTTGGCGTTGAAGATTAGGGTAACGTTTGTTTTAATGCCTTCTTTTGAAAAAGCGTGAACCGCCTTCAGTCCGTCTGGGGTCATTGGCACTTTCACGGTGATATTAGGGGCGATGGCTGCCAGCTCGCGGCCTTCCTTAATCATGCCTTCTGCATCAAGGGCGATGACTTCAGCACTGACGGAGCCTGGAACGAGACTGGTGATTTCACGTAAGCGGTCGTGGAATGACACACCTTTTTCTTTGGCCACTAATGACGGGTTTGTCGTAACACCAGCCAGCAGCCCTAATTCGTGTGCTTCGCGGATTTCATCAAGATTCGCAGTATCAATAAAAAATTTCATCGTACTTCCTCCCATTTCGACTCAATTTTCAATCTATTTTCAACATACGGAAACCGCCCTATGCTTGGGCGGCTCCATTTTATCATAATTACAAGAAAATACCAAAAAACGTTTTTACGCTCTGCCTGATGAACCAAATTCGCGCATTTTGCCAGTAACAGTTTCTTTGATGGCGTCACGAGCTGGACCGAGGTATTTACGTGGATCGTATTCGTTTGGTTTTTCAGCCAATACTTGACGAACAACTTTCGCAGAAGCGATTTGGTTCTCAGTGTTGACGTTAATTTTTGCAGTACCTAATGAAATGGACTTTTGGATATCCTTTGTTGGGATACCAGTACCACCATGAAGTACTAATGGAAGGCCAGTCAAGTTGCCGATTTCTTCCATTTCTTTGAAGCCAAGGTTTGGTTCGCCTTTGTATGGGCCGTGAACGGAACCAAGTGCTGGTGCAAGTGTATCAATACCAGTGCGTTTTACAAGTTCCACACACTCTTGCGCGTCAGCATAAATGATGCTGCCGGAAACATCGTCTTCCTGGCCGCCGACTGTTCCTAATTCTGCCTCAACAGAAACACCTTTTGAGTGAGCATATTCCACTACTTTAGAAGTAATTTCAATATTTTCCTCAAATGGGTGGTGTGAAGCGTCAATCATAACAGAAGTAAAGCCTGCATCAATCGCTTCTTTACATTTTTCAAAGCTGGAACCATGGTCCAGATGAATCGCTACAGGAACAGTAATTTTTAAATCTTCCATTAAACCTTCTACCATTTTTACAATGGTTTTGAAGCCAGACATATAACGGCCTGCACCTTCGGATACCCCAAGGATAACCGGGGACTTTTCATCTTGTGCAGCCTGAAGAATCGCCTGAGTGAATTCCAGGTTGTTAATGTTAAATTGTCCAACAGCATAGCCTTCCGCTTTCGCTTTTTTCAGCATCTCTGTCATGGAAACTAAAGGCATTTCAATTCCTCCTTAAATTCGGTCGCTAATCTTTTTGGAATGTGGGACATCATATACATGTTTTCCCACCATTTTAGTGAATATGTATCAATTCCAAAAAGATTCCGGCCAGTTAAATTCCACTATGTATCATATCAAAACAAAATGTGAAATGCCATTAATCCGACGCAGTTTTGAAAAGTGTCATAATGAAAGCGAATCCATTTTAAAATGAAGGCGTTCCCACACTTTTTTTGAAAAAAAGCAGCCCCAAAGAGGTTGCTTTTTTGATAAAGCCTAAGGCTTGAGGCTCCAGCCCGTTATTTCAATACTCAGTTTGCCTTTTGCGGAATGTGCTTGCGAACCGCAGCACGGATGTCGTCAATGTCAAACGGCTTAGCGAAATGTGTGATGGCTCCCAAGTCTTTCGCCTCTTGAATCATGTCAAGTTCACCGTAAGCGGTCATGATAATGACACGGATTTCCGGGTCGATGACCTTCATTCGTTTTAAAATTTCAATTCCATCCATGCCCGGGATTTTCATATCCAACAACACAAGGTCCGGGTCGTGCTTTTTGACAATCTCCAATGCCTGAACACCATTGGCCGCCTGGAAGGTTTGATAGCCCTCTTTTTGAAAAACTTCATTTAACAAAATGCGAATTCCAAACTGATCGTCCACGATTAATATTTTCTCTTTCTCTTTCATACAGCCACCTCATCCCTGTGAATAGATTCAAATTATGTATAGTATCTCTTATAAATTCTACTCTATCTTAAAAAACTCCTTCCTTTTACTAGTGTTATTTTGTGGAAATGGCAAGAAGTTTTGAATTTGTTCAAAAAATACTATAAAGTAGAGCTAACTTCACGTTTTATTGATGTACTAGGGTCGTTCTTCGCGCCCGAAAGGAGAATTTTTTCATGTTAAAAATGTTTACCACCCAGTTAACTGGGGTTTTTAAAAAAATTGCCGAACAAGAGGAGTTTTCCTTTGAAGACGGAGCCCGCTTGCTGGCCCAAGCACCTGCCGGCGATGGCTTCATCTATATCTATGCTGACAATGAAATGAAAGCTGTTGAATTCGAGGCGTTACATGGGGTCGAGCCATTGAAAGGGGCAAAGGTTCTAAACAAAGCAGACGTTTCGGAGCTTGGAATAGCCGACAGAGTACTGCTGATCTCAAGGACTTCAACCGACGAAGCTGCTGTCAATCTGGCGAAACAGCTTCAAGAACAAGGTATTCCTTTCGTAGCTGTCTCTACAGTGATGGACGAGGAGAACGGTGGATTAACGCAGCTGGCCGATGTCCATATTGATTTGCGCCTGACCAAAGGCCTGCTGCCTGACGAGTTCGGCAATCGCTTTGGCTTTCCTTCCTCGATGGCGGCGTTGTTTACCTACTATGGCTTGAAATTTAATATAGATGAAATTCTAGCGGAATATGAGATATAAATGAAACGACTTTTTTAACTTGTTATAAGAGGAACGCCTCTCATGACGTGTTTGAGATATAAATTCAGGCTTTCACGTCATGAGACCACCTTTCATGACATGTTTGAGATAAAAGTTCAGGCATTCGCGTCATGAGACCACCTTTCATGACATGTTTGAGTTAAAAATCTAGGCATTCGCGTCATGAGACCACCTTTCATGACATGTTTGAGATAAAAATCTAGGCATTCGCGTCATGGGACTACCTTCCATGACATGTTTGAGATAAAAATTCAGGCATTCGCGTCATGAGACCACCTTTCATGACGTGTCCGAGATAAAAATTCAGAGTCACGCGTCATGAGACCACCTTTGATGACATGTTTGAGATAAAAATTCAGGCATTCGCGTCATGAGACCACCTTTCATGACGTGTCCGAGATAAAAATTCAGAGTCACGCGTCATGAGACCGCCTTTCATGACATGTTTGAGTTAAAAATACTTATAAGATCACTTTTCATAACGTGTATGAGAAAAATTTATACAATCGGTTACTATCTGACGGCCTCTTTTAGGGGGCCGTTTTTTATTTCACCCATAGAAGCCCAGGAAACGGAATAGAATCCTTATTTGCAGCAGGAGTCCGAAATCCACTAATTGCTATTTGTCATAAAAAAACAGCCCCCGCAAGAAAACGGGAACTGTTCTTATGAAAAACATTATTTTTGAATCGATGCCTTTACGAAGTCGCGGAAGAGCGGCTGCGGACGGTTCGGTCTGGAGATAAACTCCGGATGGAACTGGGAAGCCACGAACCATGGGTGATCCTTCAATTCGACAATCTCAACTAAGCGGCCATCTGGGCTTGTCCCTGAGAACACAAAGCCGGCCTCTTCCATCTCTTGACGGAAGTGATTGTTAAACTCATAACGGTGGCGGTGGCGCTCATAGACGACTTTTTCTTCATAAGCCGCAAATGCTTTTGTTCCTTCCGTTACGCGGCAAGGATAAAGGCCAAGCCGCAATGTACCGCCAAGGTCCTCGACATCCTTCTGCTCTGGCAGCAAATCAATGATTGGGTGCTTTGTATCCGGCACAAACTCGGAAGAATGCGCATCATCATAGCCCAACACGTTGCGGGCATATTCAATCGTTGCTAGCTGCATCCCTAAGCAAATGCCAAGGAATGGCTTTTTCGTCTCACGGGCATAACGGGTCGCTTCAATTTTCCCTTCCACACCGCGGTCGCCAAAGCCGCCTGGTACAAGGACTCCGTCGACATCGTCAAGCAATTGAGCGGCGTTTTCACGGGTTACATCATTGGCATTAATCCACTTCACTTCAACGTCTGCATCAAATGCATAACCGGCATGCTTTAACGCCTCGACAACCGAAAGATAGGCATCCTGAAGCTCGACATATTTTCCGACAAGGCCGATGCGCACTTTGCCAGAAAGATTTGTCACCTTTTCGACCAAGGCCTTCCACTCGGTCATATCAGGGTCATTTGTCGCCAATTTCAAATGATCGCACACAATTTGGTCCATTCCTTGCTCCTGAAGGGCTAGCGGAATGGAGTACAGTGTCTCGGCATCCTGGCATTCGATGACTGCTTTTTCATCAATATCACAGAATAGGGCAATTTTGTCCTTCATATCCTGGGACATCGCCATTTCTGTCCGAACCACGATAATATTTGGCTGAATGCCAAGACTGCGCAATTCTTTTACACTGTGCTGCGTCGGCTTTGTCTTCATTTCGCCTGCCGCTCTGATGTAAGGCACCAAGGTGCAATGAATGTACATCACGTTATCGCGGCCGATATCATTACGAACCTGGCGGATGGCCTCTAAAAATGGCAGTGATTCGATGTCACCGACAGTCCCGCCAATTTCCGTAATGACTACATCTGCATTCGTTTCCTGGCCGGAACGGAAGAGCCGCTCCTTAATTTCATTGGTAATGTGAGGAATGACCTGAACAGTTGCCCCCAAATAGTCACCGCGGCGCTCTTTGCGAAGCACGGATGAGTAAACTTTTCCGGTTGTCACGTTGCTGTACTTATTCAAATTAATATCAATAAAACGCTCATAGTGGCCCAAGTCCAAGTCGGTTTCGGCACCGTCATCGGTCACGAACACCTCGCCGTGCTGGTAGGGGCTCATCGTTCCCGGATCCACGTTTATGTATGGATCAAATTTTTGAATCGTTACTTTCAGGCCGCGATTTTTCAATAATCGTCCCAAGGAAGCGGCGGTAATACCCTTTCCAAGTGATGAAACAACACCGCCAGTTACAAAAATATACTTTGTCATTTATTTTTCCTCCTCAACTATAGATTGTGCATAAATTGGATTGTTAAAGGACTTTATTAAAATTTCCCCAAAAAATAAAAAAACCCACGAGTATAAAGGTTTTTCCAAAATAAAAAGCGCTCCACTTACGTAATGTAAGGGAGCGCATATTAAATAGATCCATTCGTTCCTTTTTAAGGAGCCCAAACAAGATGATACAAGGGGCTGAAAAAAAAGTCAAGCCTGCAATTTAGATATCTGCCACTTAAGAGACTGGCACATGGCCGCAAACCATATTAAAGGTCTTCGTCAAGATCCTCATCTTCATCTAATTCCAGTTCTTCCTCTTCCTCGAGGTCTTCATCAAGATCTTCGTCTTCATCTAAGTCGAATTCCTCTTCATCCTCTAGGACCTCATCATCTTCTTCAAATTCATCGTCGACTTCTTCGAGTTCATCAAAGACTTCTTCTTCATCGTCAAGCAGATCGTCTTCATCATCGAACTCGTCAAGATCATCGTAATCTTCGTCTTCGATTTCATCGAAATCATCAAGGTCTTCATCGACAACCTTCTTAAGCTTCTTCTTCTTCGGTTTGACTGGTGTAATTACTTCTTCTTCCTGAGTATCAACCGGATACCAAACGCGAAGTCCCCAGCGGTTTTCCCCTAATGACAGGAAACGGCCATCGACATTCAAGTCCGTATAAAACTGTGCCAGGCGAGAGCGTATTTCTTGGTCGGAAAGTCCGACAGCAGATTTAATTTCACTGACCAATTCATTGAAGGAAATCGGCTGCTTGCTATTTTTCATGTATTCGTAAGCCATTTCGATGAGGGATAACTGTTGTAACTCCTCTTTTGAGTATTGTGCTAAACTCAATTTTGGCACTTCCTTTCTCTATTTAACACTCTATTATGAGTGATGAACGGGCTAAATACAGGATTTGTCCCCAAATTTAAACATATTCTTCATTATAAACAAATTCTTCCGGTTTATGCTAGTTCCAACTGCTGTTTTACTCGTTTTTTTCCTCCGGGGGCTCATTTTCCTGTTCCCTGCTCATTTTAATCTCTTTTATCGCGATCACTAGAAAGAAGATTGCTAGCAACAGAAAGGATACCGCACCCAGTTGCACCTCGTAAAGATAATAAAGTGGCCAGGCGGAAATGATGAGAATGATGATAATTTTACTTACTTTCAAACGTTGACACCTGCCCAACCGTCATCGTGGTAAATACTAACCTGATTATATAAGATATATCATAATTTTGGAAAATATTTTTCAAAAAAAGTACCGGGCATTCGCCGCCCGGTATCCTTAATATTTACTGTTACATATTGCGGCGGTACTGCCCGCCGACTTCGTACAAGGCTCTGGTGATTTGCCCAAGGCTTGCCACTTTGACGGTTTCCATTAATTGTGCAAAAATGTTGCCGCCGCTGACGGCAGCTTCCTTCAACAGTTTCAAGGCTGCTGCGGATTCATCAGCATGGGTTTCCTGGAATGTCCTCAGATTGTGAATCTGAAGCTCTTTTTCTTCAGTTGTTGCCCGCGCCAATTCCATATTGTCGATCTCCTCTTGGGACGGAGGATTCGGATTCAAGTAGGTGTTAACGCCAATAATCGGCAGCTCGCCTGTATGTTTCTTCATTTCATAGTACATCGATTCATCCTGAATTTTGCCGCGTTGATACTGCGTCTCCATAGCGCCAAGCACACCGCCGCGGTCGTTCAGTCGGTCAAATTCCTGAAGCACCGCTTCCTCGACAAGGTCAGTCAGCTCTTCCACAATGAACGAGCCTTGCAGCGGGTTTTCATTTTTTGTGAGGCCGTGCTCCTTGGTAATAATCATTTGAATCGCCATTGCGCGGCGCACTGATTCTTCAGTTGGTGTCGTAATCGCTTCATCATAGGCGTTCGTATGCAGCGAGTTACAGTTATCCTGCAGCGCCATTAACGCCTGCAACGTGGTGCGGATGTCGTTAAAATCAATTTCTTGAGCGTGCAGTGAACGGCCGGAAGTTTGCACGTGATACTTCAGCTTTTGGCTGCGCTCATTGGCACCGTACTTCTCACGCATGACCGTTGCCCAAATGCGGCGGGCTACGCGGCCGATCACGGTATATTCCGGATCAAGGCCATTGGAGAAGAAGAAAGACAGGTTCGGTGCAAAGTCATCAATATTCATGCCCCGGCTTAGGTAATATTCCACATAAGTAAAGCCGTTGGACAGTGTGAACGCCAGCTGCGAAATTGGATTGGCACCCGCTTCGGCGATATGGTAGCCGGAAATCGACACTGAGTAGTAGTTGCGTACCTGATTGTCGATGAAATATTGCTGAATATCGCCCATCATCCTTAGGGCAAATTCTGTTGAAAAAATGCATGTATTTTGGCCTTGGTCCTCTTTTAAAATATCGGCTTGCACCGTACCGCGGACGGTTTTTAACGTGTAGGCGCGCACTTCGGCAAATTCTTCGACAGTAAGCGCGCGGCACAGTTCCGCTTCTTTGCGCTTCACCTGCTGGTCAATTGCCGTGTTCATGAACATCGCGAGGATAATCGGCGCTGGTCCGTTAATCGTCATCGAGACCGAAGTCGACGGATGGCAGAGGTCAAAGCCGTCATAGA
Source organism: Neobacillus sp. B24 (assembly GCF_055381825.1). Classification (NCBI taxonomy): domain Bacteria; kingdom Bacillati; phylum Bacillota; class Bacilli; order Caryophanales; family Bacillaceae; genus Neobacillus; species Neobacillus sp. B24. The sequence continues at coordinate 5,250,851 of NZ_AP035777.1, forward strand.
GCTTTTTCATATCATCTAACGTACAAACGCTGACACCGCTCTCGCCGACTTTTCCATAAATATCGGGACGATAATCCGGGTCTTCGCCGTACAGAGTAACAGAGTCAAATGCCGTGCTAAGGCGCTTGGCCGGGTCATCCTTTGATAGATAGTGGAAGCGGCGGTTTGTCCGCTCCGGTGTCCCTTCACCGGCAAATTGGCGTTTCGGATCCTCGCCTTCGCGCTTGAACGGAAATACCCCGGCGGTGTATGGGAACGAGCCCGGCACGTTTTCACGGTACACCCAGCGCAGGATTTCACCGTAGTCCTTGTATTTCGGCAGGGCGACTTTCGGAATCTTCAAGCCGGATAGGCTGGTTGTTTTTAAAATCGTGATAATTTCTTTGTCACGGATTCTCGTGACGAATTGGTCGCCGGAGTAGGCTTGCTTTGTTTGCTCCCAAGTGTCGAGAATGCGTTTGGATTCCGGTGTCAATTTTGCTTCGGTCTCCTGCTTTACTGCTTGGAGGGCGGCAACGACTTCAGACTGGTCTTTGACCGCCTCCATCGCACCTTCTAGTTGGAACAACTTTCGGGCAATGTCTGCCTGCAGTTCCGCCTTTTTATGATAGCCCCTGACAGTTTCGGTAATTTCTCGTAAGTAATAACGGCGGTCTGTCGGGATAATGATATTTTGTTTTTCCACTTTGGCGTCCTTGCTATAGGAAGTGACCCAATCGGTTCCTGCCTTTTCGTTGATCGTTTCCACAAGGGCGGCAAACAGGGCGTTCGTGCCAGGGTCGTTAAACTGGCTGGCAATCGTGCCGTACACCGGCATTTGTGATGGGTCTTTTTCAAACAACAGATGGCTGCGCTGGTACTGCTTCTGCACTTGGCGCTGGGCATCCTCCGAGCCCTTACGCTCGAATTTGTTGATGACAATCAGGTCGGCAAAATCAATCATATCGATTTTTTCCAGCTGCGACGGTGCCCCGAATTCGCTTGTCATTACGTACAGGGAAACATCACAGATTTCGGTAATCCCGGCGTCGCCCTGGCCGATTCCGGAGGTTTCGACGATGACGAGGTCAAAACCGGCAGCCTTCGTGACCGCCACCGCATCCTTAATGGCTAGTGACAATTCAGATTTAGAGGCACGCGTTGCCAGGCTGCGCATATAAACGTTTGGTGAAAAAATTGCGTTCATCCGGATGCGGTCGCCTAGGAGCGCTCCGCCCGTCTTTTGTTTCGTCGGGTCGACAGACAGAATGGCAACTCTTTTATTCGGAAATTCGTTGATGAAGCGGCGAATCAGCTCGTCTGTGAGCGAGCTTTTTCCGGAACCGCCCGTTCCGGTAATGCCGATCACCGGAATTGATTTTTCCAACGATTTTACTTTTTCAAGAACTTGTTCCGCTGTTGCCGCTGCTTCATTTGTCAGGTCGACATGGTTTTCAGCCAGCGTGATTAGCTTGGCAATCGCATTCGTATTGCCTGATGGCAGTTTTTCAATTTGTTCTGGGATTGTTTCTGTGGTGACTGTTGAAAAATCGCATTCCTTAATCATTAGGTCAATCATGCCCTGCAGTCCAAGTAAACGTCCGTCTTCCGGCGAGAAAATCCGGGCAATGCCGTATTCATGCAGCTCGTTGATTTCCCTTGGAATGATGACACCGCCGCCCCCGCCATAAATGCGGATATGTGGTGCGCCTTTTTCTTGGAGTAGATCGTACATATATTTAAAGTATTCGACGTGTCCGCCCTGATAGGAGGAAATCGCAATCCCCTGCACGTCCTCTTGAATCGCGGCGTTCACTACCTCTTCAACCGAACGGTTATGACCGAGGTGAATCACCTCAGCCCCGCTTGCTTGAAGAATGCGCCGCATAATATTAATCGAAGCATCGTGACCATCAAACAAACTAGACGCCGTCACAAAACGAATATGATACTTCGGCTTATACTTTCCCGTTGTGCTCATCCACTTGGTCCCCCTTGTTTTTCGTGCTCCACGCTCCACGGGTGCTCCACGGGTGCTCCACGGGGACGGTTCTGCTGGTTCCTTTTTAGTTTCTAAAAGCGCCAGTAGAACCGTCCCCATGGTTCCCCATGGTTCCGTTAGTTACTCCCGAGTCCTTTAAAGATAAATTCTGTCTGCAGTTCGATGTATTCGTCGAGTGTGAACAGCTTTCTTAGCGCCCAGCGGCGGAAGCCCCACATTTGCCCTTGGACAAAGATGTCGTGGGCGACGATTTTGACCTGTTTTTCCGACAGCGTGAGCTCGCCGTTTTCGACGCATTTGTTGAGCAGGTTTTCGAACATGGCAACCATTTCGAATTCCTTTTTCAACACATATGGAAGCGCGTCCTTCGACAGTGACTTTACTTCCTGATACATAACCAACACTTCCGCCTGCATCTCATCCATGACGTGGAAAAAGTTCGCAATCCCTAATTTCAAGCCTTCCAATGTCCCTTGCTTGCCGCCAAGATTCTCCTCCAGCCGCTCTTTTACATGGTCATATATGCTGTCGCAGACGAGGTAAAGAACATCTTCCTTCGTGCGTATATATTCATATAACGTTCCGATGCTGAAACCCGCCGCTTTCGCGATTTCCCGGGTCGTCGTCCGATGAAACCCCTTTTGTTTAAAAAGTGCAACGGCCCCCTTGATCATTTGGTCACGCCGCTTTTGCACAAGGCGTTCGTCCTTGACCGAGGCCTGAACCTCCCGCTTTGTCATCCCCTTATCGACCGCTCCTTGTCTAGCTCCAGCGCCTAGGGGCTCGGGGTCATAAGCCAATCCGTCAAGAAGGTTAAAAAACAACCTTCTCGCCGGCTCGTCTTATGCCTGTCGCCCCTGGGCAAGGCGCTTCCGCTTTTCTCTTTACTTGGTTAACATTCTGGAAATAACGAGGCGCTGGATTTCCTGTGTGCCCTCGTAGATTTGCGTAATTTTTGCATCACGCATGAACCGCTCAACTGGATAATCCTTCGTATAGCCGTAGCCGCCAAATACTTGAACTGCTTCAGTTGTCACTTTCATGGCTGTGTCACCGGCAAATAGCTTCGACATCGCCGACTCTTTTCCGTATGGAAGGCCGTTAGACTCGAGCCATGCAGCTTGATAGGTTAATAGTCTTGAAGCCTCAATGCTTGTCGCCATATCAGCCAGCTTAAAGCTGATGCCTTGGTTGGCAGCGATTGGCTTGCCAAACTGGTGGCGCTCCTTCGCGTAAGCAACTGCAGCATCCAATGCTCCCTGGGCAATTCCGACTGCCTGGGCGGCAATTCCGTTACGGCCGCCGTCAAGTGTCATCATCGCAATTTTAAAGCCTTCACCCTCTTCGCCGAGGCGATTTTCTACCGGAACCTTACAATCTTCAAAAATAATTTCTGTTGTAGGTGATGACCGGATGCCGAGTTTCTTTTCTTTTTTACCAACGGAGAAGCCTGCAAAATCTTTTTCAACGATGAACGCAGTTGTGCCTCGCTGTTTGCTGGCTGGGTCGGTTAACGCAAACACGACATAAATATCAGCCTCGCCACCGTTGGTGATGAAAATTTTTGATCCATTTAAGACGTAATGGTCGCCCTCGAGTCGAGCATTCGTCCGCATGCCGCCTGCATCAGAGCCGCTGCCTGGCTCTGTTAAGCCGTAAGCGCCGATTTTCGAGCCTTCCGCCATTGGACGAAGATACTTTTGCTTTTGCTCTTCGTTGCCGAATTTGTAAATTGGCCAGCCTGCCAATGAAGTGTGCGCAGACAGGGTAACCCCCATGGACGAGTCGACGCGGGAAAGCTCCTCTACGGCGATGCAGTAGGCAAGATAGTCGCTGCCGATGCCGCCGTACTCCTCCGGCCACGGAATCCCAGTTAAGCCAAGCTCCGCCATTTTGTTAAAAATCTCCCGGTCGAAGCGCTCTTCCTCATCACGCTCTGCTGCAGTTGGAGCAATCTCGTTCAGTGCAAAATCGCGGACCATTTTACGAATCATTTCATGTTCTTCGGATAATTTAAAATACATTTTCGGTGTCCTCCTAAGACTTTTTATGAATAATGGTGCAACTATTTTAGAATTCTACGTCTTTGTCTGGTTTTTCTACGTGATTTGGGATTATTTCTACATCAATTGGTGAGAATTCTACGCATTTAGTGATTATTTCTACATAAAAACCGAACAATTCTACAAAAATCGAGATTAATTCTACAAAACTACAGCTGCTTGCTAATCACAATCCGCTGAATCTCGCTCGTGCCCTCGTAAATTTCCGTTACCTTGGCATCGCGGAAATAGCGCTCGACCGGGTAATCTTCGGTATAGCCGTAGCCGCCGAACACCTGAATTGCTTCGGTCGCTACTTCAACAGCTGTTTTGGTCGCAAACAATTTCGCCATCGATGCCTCCATGCCGCATTTCAAGCCGCGCTGGCGCAGGTCTGCGGCGCGATAGACTAATAGTTTTGCAGCCTCGACGCTGGTCGCCATGTCTGCCAGTTTAAAACCAATTCCCTGCTGAGCGGCAATCGGTTTGCCAAACTGGTGGCGCCCTTTGGCATACTCCGTTGCGGCCGACAGTGCGGCTTGTGCAATTCCGAGTGCCTGTGCGGCGATCCCAATGCGGCCGGTGTCGAGGCCCGCCATTGCAATCTTGAACCCTTCACCCTCAACGCCGAGCAGGTTCTCCGCCGGCACGCGCATGTCCTCAAACGTAAGCTGAAATGTACGTGAGCCATGCAGCCCCATCTTCTTCTCATCCTTGCCGATGACGAGTCCCGGAGTATTTTTTTCAACAATAAAAGCAGATACTCCCTTGCTGCCGAGCTCCGGTTGAGTTTTCGCAAATACAATGTAAACGTCGGCCTCACCGCCATTGGTGATGAACACCTTCGAGCCGTTGATGACATAATGATCGCCATTTCGGACAGCCCGCGATTTCAAGCTGGCAGCATCTGAACCAGCACTAGGCTCAGTTAAGCAAAACGCACCAAGGTATTCCCCGGAGGCCAGCTTTGGCACGTACTTCTGTTTTTGCTCTTCTGTACCAAAATAAAGAATCGGGTTCGTGCCAACCGAGGTGTGCACCGACAGGATCACGCCGATTGTCGCACTGACTTTGGATAGTTCGTTAATCGCGATGATGTAGGAGGTGAAATCCATCTGTGCACCGCCGTATTGCTCGGGCACCGGAATGCCCATCAGCCCGAGTTCCCCCATTTTGCGAAGGATCTCGCGTGGAAACTCGCCGGTTTCCATTTTTTCAATAAATGGGGCAATTTCGCTGACAGCAAAATCGCGCACCATTTTCCGCATCATTTCCTGCTCTTCTGTGAAGTGTAAATTCATGGTGAACTCCCCTTTTGGAGATAGTAACGCGGCCGTACTCATTCCAAAAACCCCTTCCGGATTTAAACTGCGACCTTTACTTTTTTGAAAAATTTCACCTAGTCTATTCGTTCGTAAACGTAGTAGCCGAGAAATCCAGCGCCTATTCGTATACGTAGAATCCTCTGCCGGTTTTCTTTCCGAGCCAGCCTGCTTTTACATATTTACGCAGCAGCGGGCATGGGCGGTACTTGTCATCGCCAAAGCCTTCATGCAGCGTTTCCATGATGTAGAGACATGTATCCAGGCCGATGAAATCAGCCAGCGTCAGCGGCCCCATTGGGTGGTTCATCCCAAGCTTCATCACTTCGTCTATTGCTTCCTTTGTAGCCACGCCCTCGTACAGCGTATAAATTGCTTCGTTGATCATCGGCATCAGCACGCGGTTAGAAACGAAGCCAGGGAAATCGTTGACCTCAACCGGCACTTTGCTGAGCGTTTTCGTCATATCTTCAATTACTTGATAAACCTCATCGGCTGTTGCTAGCCCGCGGATAATTTCCACGAGTTTCATCACCGGAACTGGGTTCATGAAATGCATACCGATTACCTTTTCCGGACGCTTCGTTGCCGCGGCAATTTCCGTGATAGGCAGTGATGACGTATTGCTCGCCAGAATTGCGTGTGGCGGTGCAATTTCGTCGAGCTGGGCAAAGATTTTCGCCTTGATTTCCATATTTTCAACAGCCGCCTCGATGACGAGATCAACACCAGCAGCGTCGTTTAAGTCTGTTGAAGCAGTCAGACGGCCTAACACTTCCTGCTTCTGATCCTCCGTTAGACGTCCCTTATCAACGTTGCGAGTGAGGTTTTTATTAATAACCCCTAATCCACGTTCAACAAATTCCGGTTTTAAATCGTTTAACAACACCGTATACCCCGCTTGGGCGCACACCTGGGCAATCCCCGAGCCCATTTGCCCCGCGCCAATAACCATTACCTTTTCAACCCTCATGATTTCCCCTCCGTTTTTCAAAAAAAGTTAGGAGCCATGGCGCCATGGGTGGCGCCATGGGGACGGTTCTGCTGGTTCCTCTGGTACTGGAAAAGCACCATTAGAACCGTCCCCGTGGTCCGTGCTGGCCCTGCTAATCCCCGAAAGGCACCACTAGAACCGTCCCCGTGGTCCCGCCGTGGTTCCGCCGTGGTCCCTGTTACCCTCTAGGCACCTCTATCATAATCGCGTCGCCTTGGCCGCCGCCGGAGCAAATTGCTGCTATTCCGATGCCGCCGCCGCGGCGCTTTAGTTCGTGCATTAGTGTGATGATGATGCGGGCTCCGCTGGCACCGATTGGGTGGCCGAGAGCGACTGCTCCGCCGTTGACATTGACCTTTTCTGGGTCCAATCCTGCGATTTGCCCGCTGGCCAGTGCTACTGCCGCAAATGCCTCGTTGATTTCAAATAAATCAATCTCATCCACACGAAGGCCGGTTTTTCGTAAAATTTCATTGATGACAAGTCCCGGTGTTTTCGGGAAGTCCTTTGCTTCCACCGCAATCGCGGCCTGACCGATAATCACCGCTTCCACCTGAAGGCCTTCACGAGCAGCGCGCTCTTCACTCATTAACACCAGCGCACCCGCACCGTCATTTATCCCCGGAGCATTGCCTGCAGTAATGGTTCCAGAACCCCCAAACGCCGGCCCGAGTTTTGCCAATTTTTCCAATGAAGTATCCTTACGCGGTGCTTCATCATGCCCAACAACAAGCGCCGAACCCTTACGCTGCGGCACCTCAACCGGAACAATTTCTTCTGCAAACTTGCCGCTTTCGATGGCTGCAATTGCCCGCTCGTGGCTACGTAAAGCCCACTCATCCTGTGCCTCGCGGCTGAGCCCCATTTCCTCGGCCGTCGAGTTTCCATAGGTGCCCATGTGCACCCCAGTAAAGCTGCAGCTTAAGCCATCGTGAAGCATCAAATCCTGTATCGAAGTGTCACCCATCCGCAGGCCCCATCTGGCCTTTGGCAGAAGGTAAGGTGCGTTCGACATCGACTCCATGCCGCCGGCCACAATCACCTCTTCATCACCGGCACGGATGATCTGATCCGCCAGTGTCACACTGCGCATGCCGGAAGCACACACCTTGTTGATGGTTTCCGTTTTTACCTCCCACGGCAAACCAGCGTGGCGTGCCGCCTGTCGTGACGGGATTTGACCCTGTCCGCCCTGCAATACCGAGCCGAAAATCACTTCTTGAACTTCTTCCGGCTTTACCCCTGCGCGCACCAATGCCTCTTTAATCACAATTCCGCCCAATTGCGAAGCAGTAAAGCTGCTAAGGCCGCCGCCAAACTTGCCAAACGGTGTGCGGACGCCGCTTAAAATAACAGTTCTCCCCATGCAAAACATCCCTTTCCCCTAAGGAGGTGTGAGCAAAGCTTCGCAAAACTTTTCCCGGAGGAAAAATTGATACCCCCGCTCAGCTTATTAAAACTGACAGCCCTTTGCGTTGCTCCGCCCCTTTCCCTTAAAATACAATTCCCAATTTTCAGTCGCCTAAACTCGCAAAAACCCATCGACTGAACGCTCGCTCAACATCACAACAAAAACTTACGCAGAAGCCTAACTGGATTTTTTGAAAAGAAAAATCCCGACTCCGCGTTTCGAAATTCAAAATGTAAGCGTTTTATCTACCATTTTCTATTTTACATAAAAAATAGCAGAAGTTGAATTATTTTACACAAAATATTTTTAAAATTGTGTATTTCCTCAACCTCTGCTATTTTCATTTTAAAAATTAGGAAGCCACTGCCGCCGGTTCACCGCAAACAGCTTTTTCAAGAAGCTCGGCTACATCGTAGGTTGCCACCTTGTCTTCGACTTCCTTCGCTTTCGTACCATCTGACAGCATCGTTAAGCAGTACGGACAGCCGGAAGAGATCACGGACGGGTTTACGGAAAGTGCCTGCTCTGTACGAGCTACGTTGATGCGGTGTCCGGTTTCTTCCTCCATCCACATCAAGCCGCCGCCGGCACCACAGCACATGCCTTTTTCGCGGTTTCGCTCCATTTCCACCAGCTTGACGCCAGGAATTGACTTCAAGATTTCCCGCGGCGGATCGTACACGTCGTTATAACGCCCTAAGTAGCAAGAGTCATGGAACGTGATCGTTTCGTTTACGGCATGCTTCGGCTTCAAGCGGCCATCACGGACGAGTTCAAACAGAACTTCCGTATGGTGATAAACCTCGACTTCCAGACCGAAATCAGGGTATTCATTTTTGAAAATATTATAGGCGTGCGGGTCAATCGTGACGATTTTATTCGCGCCTGCTTTTTCGATTTCTGCGATATTATTGGCCGCAAGCTCCTGGAACAAGAACTCATTTCCGAGACGACGAACCGTATCACCGGAGTTCTTTTCTTTGTTACCAAGGATGGCAAACTTCACGCCTGCTTCGTTCAACAGCTTCGCGAACGACAAGGCAATCTTTTGGCTGCGGTTGTCGTAAGAGCCCATTGAGCCAACCCAGAAAAGGTATTCGAACTCTTCCCCGGCCTTGTTCATTTCTTTGACTGTTTTAACTTCCACATCTTCGCGGGCTTCGCGCCATGTTTCGCGCTCCTTACGGTTTAAGCCCCAAGGGTTGCCCTGACGCTCGATGTTGGTGATGGCGCGCTGGGCATCAGCGTCCATTTTACCTTCTGTTAACACTAAATAACGGCGCAGGTCGATGATTTTATCAACATGCTCGTTCATAACCGGACATTGGTCCTCACAGTTACGGCAGGTTGTACACGCCCAAATCTCTTCTTCCGTAATAACGTCGCCAATCAGGCTTGGGTTGTAAGCAACTGCTGCTGCAGATTCTTGTGCTCCTTGACCAGCGGCCGCTAACGCAAGTTGGTTGCCTTGAGTATTAGCAAATGCGAATGTCGGCACCCATGGCTGCTTTTGTGTTACAGCCGCACCATAATGGGTAAGGTGGTCACGCATTTTTAAAATTAAATCCATTGGTGACAGCATTTTGCCGGTGCCGGTTGCCGGACACATATTGGTACAGCGGCCGCACTCGACGCAGGCATAAAAGTCGATCATTTGCAGCTGGGTAAAGTCTTCAATTTTTCCAACCCCAAAAGATTCTTGTGATTCATCTTCAAAATCAATTTTTTTCAGTTTACCCGGCTTATCTAAACGGTTAAAGTAAACGTTTGCAGGGCCGGCAATTAAGTGCATGTGTTTGCCTTGTGGAACATAAACCAAGAAGGATAATAGGAAAATTAAGTGAATCCACCAAGCGATGTAGAAAATCACGGTTGCCGCGGTTGCGCCGATTCCGGACAAGGCCATGCCGATCAGCGATGCCACCGGCTCGGTCCAGGATGGATCTTCGCCGTGCCAGATGATGCCCATACCGTTACCTAATAGAACAGAAAGCATCAAACCGCCGATGAAGATGAGCACTAGACCTGATTTAAAGCCGCGCTTCAAGCGGACTAATTTTTCAATATAGCGGCGATAGAAAGCCCAAACAACCGCGACCAAAATCACTAATGTTACGATTTCTTGGAAAAAGGTAAACCCTGGATACAGCGGCCCTAGCGGCAGATGGGATCCTGGCGCAATCCCTTTCCAAATAAAATCAATTGCCCCAAATTGAACGAGGATAAAGCCATAGAAGAACATGACGTGAATTGCACCGCTCTTCTTGTCCTTTAACAGCTTCTTTTGGCCGAACACGTTGACCCAGATTTTTTCGAGACGGGCCTTAACGTTGTTATCAAACTCGACTTTTTTTCCAAGCTTGATATATTGGATCCGCGTTTTGACCACATACACGAACAGGCTGATTCCGTAAGCGGTTACAGCCAAGAACGCAATAAGGTTAAGCCATAGTAGTCCATTCATGTAAAACGCCCCTTTCTTTGATTTCTCCCCTGTAATTGTTCCAAGTTGTAGAAAATATATAATTTTCTGAACATCTTATCTCTATTATATTATGAATGAGCATTCAGTCAATTAATTTTTGCAAACTTATAGAAATGATTGTTGTGGGTAAAACTAAAAACCACTGATTGGAGGACGGTTTCCAATGAATTTTTTGACTGGATTGGGCGGGCTTATCCTACTTTTCATTATATGGGTTGGTTTAGATTTTAGCTTAGGCCGAAGGAAGCATCTTTCCGCCATTTCGAAAAATCAAACCCCGATTCTGCATGGCGATTTTGAAATTTTCACACATGGAAAAGAGCTGTTTGCTGATTATTTCAACGAGCTTCGCGCTGCGGAACAAAGTATCCATGTGTTGTTTTATATCGTAAAGGATGATGGATTTGGTCAGGAATTCTTGACGATTTTAATGGACAAAGCACGTGAGGGTGTCGAAGTCATGCTGCTGCTTGACCGGCTTGGCAGCTGGAAGATGAAAAATAAGCGGGTGAAAATGCTGCGGGAAGCCGGGGTAGCGGTGGAGTTCAGCGACCCGATCACCTTTCCGTTTCTGTTCTATACGTCACAGGTGCGAAATCACCGCAAAATCTCGATTATTGACGGGAAAATTGGCTATCTCGGCGGATTCAACATCGGCAAGGAGTATATTGATGGTGACCCCCAGCTTAGTCCATGGCGGGATTATCATCTGAAAATAACCGGCGAGAGTGTAAACTATTTGCAAAGTGAGTTTCTGCTCGATTGGAGGCGGAGCGATAAAAGAGGAGTAGAGACTAATTTATTTCATAAGAAGGCCAATGTGCCTAGCCAGGAGTTGCTGCAAAAACAAGCGGCCACTGCCGAATTTGGTACAGAATTGGACATGGGAATACAGGCAGCCAAATCCGCCTCATCCCCGAATTTGCCAAAGCTTTCGCACGAAACTGTCCGTCATCAATTCATTCCTACGGAAGCTCAGCAGCTTGAAGGCCTGTTCCTTAATCTGATAAGATTGGCGGAAAAAACGATTACCATCGGCACACCTTATTTTATTCCCAGCAACCGAGTACTGGAGGAATTGCTGAAAGCCATTCAGCGGGGTATTTGTCTTACGGTGATTGTACCTGCCACCCCTGACCATGCGCTCGTTAAAGAAGCCTCCTACCGTTACTTGCGGCCGCTGATTACCGCAGGCGCTTTGGTTTATCAATATCAAAAAGGGTTTTACCATGCCAAAACGATCGTGATTGACGACAAGCTCTGTGACATTGGCACTGCCAACTTCGATAAACGGAGCCTGTACCTGAACAAGGAAATCAACTGCTATATCTATGATGCTAACTTTATCGACTGCTTGAAGGATATCCTGACAAAAGACATACTCGACTCCAAACCACTAACACTGGCCGCCCTGACCGCGCCGAGTATAAACAGATCATTGAAAGAGGCCGCCGCCCGAACTATTTCCTATTTTTTATAAAAAAAGGTCCCCGAAAATCAATATCGGAGACCTTTATTATTCTTCAATAAGATTAAGGACAGGAACATCCTGCTCATGTTCCGGGTCTTTTCTTGAATAAATCCGCGCCATTTTGGTCGTGTCATCCACATGCTGAATGATAACCGGAATCCCCTCATATGTCACGTTAATCATATCGGCGGATTCGAGTATTTCCTTTGCTCTTCCTACATTCATGGTACAGTTCACTCCTCAGAGAAGATTACTCTACTACTATTTGTATTTATTGGAATGATATACACTTTTATGAAAAATAATTGGTTACCCCGGTTTTCTGGTCTGTTTTGCTGTTTTTCTTTTTTATTTTCCTGGTCTTATATGATGTTTTTATGGTCTAATCGATCGATATTCTGGTCACTTTCGCAACTTTTCTGGTCAAACGACATTTCACCGCACCTTCATTACGCCAAGTTACTGCGTTTCCTCCTGAAACGTAATTTCCATACGGTACCTGCCTGCATGCTCGCCTTGCATGGCAAAATCATATTCAATCTCAACATAACCGCTGCCCTTTTCCATGGTAATTGCCATTTTTCGGGCCATGGTAGTTGTCTCAAACACCCCAAACGGCAGCTCATAGCTTCCATTCAACTTTTTATTCAACCGGAACGGCAGCCGCATCTTGACCGCGCCGCCGCGCAAAATCAACATATCCTCTCCCGACCATTTGACAATCGTACGTACACTGCCTTCTTCTTGCGCTTCCTCATATTTTAAAAATGAAGCTTGATCTTTTTCAAAATAACGTCCGAACACCATCAATTCATAGCTTTCTCCTTCGTCGATGGTGGTCTTCACATTCACTCTTACCGGAATCTCCATTGGGCACTTCCTTTTTCGTTGCTTATGATTTTTTTATTATAACTTTGGGAAACGTGGAAAATCAAAAGGCACCCGCCCTACTGAGGACAGATACCTTTTTTTGAAAAATTATTTCACCCAGCCGAGCATCATTTCGCGAATGAGCTTGCTTGCTGTATTGGCTGTTTGTTCAGATGGATCGTAGATTGGTGCCACTTCCACTAGGTCACAGCCGACGACGTTAACCTGTGAGCGGGCAATTTCGTGAATCGACGCAAGCAGCTCCTTCGAGGTGATTCCGCTAGCATCCACCGTACCAGTTCCCGGTGCATGAGCCGGATCGAGTACATCAATATCGATTGTCACATAAACCGGACGACCAGCAAGCTTAGGCAGGATTTCCTTCAGCGGTTCCAGCACTTCAAACTTGGAGATAGTCATGCCGTTCTCTTTCGCCCACTGGAATTCTTCCTTCATTCCGGAACGGATGCCGAAGGAGTAAACATTGGAAGGCCCGATGTGCTCCGCAATTTTGCGGATTGGCGTGGAATGGGACAATGGCTCGCCCTCGTAATTTTCCCGCAGGTCGGTATGTGCATCCATATGGATAATCGCCAAATCAGGATATTTTTTAAAAACGGCCTTCATAACCGGCCAGGAAACAAGGTGCTCCCCGCCCATGCCGAACGGAAATTTGCCTGCAGCCAGTACTTGGTCAACAAAATCTTCAATAATATCAAGGCTCTTCTGAGGATTCCCGAACGGAAGCGGAATGTCCCCGGCATCAAAATATTTTACTTCTTCAAGCTCACGGTCAAGATACGGGCTGTATTCCTCAAGCCCAATTGACACCTCACGAATCCGGGCCGGGCCAAACCGCGACCCCGGACGGTAACTCACTGTCCAATCCATCGGCATCCCGTACAGGACAACCGTACTCTCTTCAAAATCCGGGTGACTCTTAATAAACACATTCCCTGAATATGCCTCATCAAAACGCATAAAAAACCCCCACTTTCTATGTATCGTTGGGCACTGGTTTGTTTACGTGACCCAACAGCTGTTTTTTAATACTACAAGGTCACATAGAACTTGTCTACGTGACCGACTTCTGCTTTTTTTGCTCCGATTGGGCACGTAGAACTCCTCTACGTGACCTTTTTCGGCTTTTTCAGCTCCGATTGGGCACGTAGAACCTCTCTACGTGACCTTTTTTAGCTTTTTCAGCTCCGATTGGGCACGTAGAACCTCTCTACGTGACCTTTTTCGGCTTTTTTTGCTCGGAATGGGCACGTAGAACTCCTCTACGTGACCTTTTTCGGCTTTTTTTGCTCCGATTGGGCACGTAGAACCTCTCTACGTGACCTTTTTTAGCTTTTTCAGCTCCGATTGGGCACGTAGAACCCCTCTACGTGACCTTTTTTAGCTTTTTCAGCTCCGATTGGTCACGTAGAACCCCTCTACGTGACCTTTTTTAGCTTTTTCAGCTCCGATTGGGCACGTAGAACTCCTCTACGTGACCTTTTTCGGCTTTTTCAGCTCCGATTGGGCACGTAGAACCTCTCTACGTGACCTTTTTTAGCTTTTTTTGCTCGGAATGGGCACGTAGAACCACTCTACGTGACCAATTTTAGCTTTTTTTGCTCCGATTGGGCACGTAAAACACCTCTACGTGAACCACTTCAGCCTTTTTCACTCCAATCGGTCACGTAGAACCCCTCTATGTGACCAACCCCAGCCTTTTTCGCTCCAAACGGGCACGTAGAGAAAACTGAACCCTTTACTTCAACAAATCCCCAACAAATTTCGGGAGCACAAACGCTGCTTTGTGCAATTCTTTCGTATAGTAACGAGTTTCCATGTCATGGATACGGCTATCTTCCACCGCAAGCGGGTCGTATTTCTTCGAACCGATTGTAAACGCCCATAGTCCGCTCGGGTAGGTCGGGATATTGGCTACATACAGATTGGTAATCGGGAAAATTTCACGGACATCGCGCTGAACGCTGCGGATTAAATCAGCCTTAAACCACGGGTTGTCCGACTGGGCGACAAATATTCCATCGTCCTTCAGCGCCTTGGATATCCCGGCATAGAAGCCCTTAGTGAACAGATTCACCGCAGGACCAACCGGCTCAGTCGAGTCGACCATAATCACGTCATATTCGTTTTCACTCTGCGCAATGTGCATGAAGCCGTCATCAACGCGGACATCGACGCGCGGATCATCGAGCCAGCCCGCAATCTCCGGCAAGAACTTCTTTGAATACTCGATAACTTTACCATCTATATCAACTAGTGTCGCCTTCTTTACGCTTGGGTGTTTCAGGACTTCGCGAATGACGCCGCCATCGCCGCCGCCGACAACAAGCACGTTCTCCGGATTTGGGTGAGTAAACAACGGCACATGAGCGACCATTTCGTGGTAAACGAATTCATCCCTGACCGAAGTCATGACCATGCCGTCGAGCAAGAGCATGTTGCCCCACTCGGCCGTTTCAACCATTTCAAGCATTTGAAAATCTGTCTGTTCAGTATGTAAGGTTTTATTGACTTTCATCGTGATGCCAAAGTTTTCAGTCTGTTTCTCGGTAAACCAAAGTCCGCCCATTTCACATCTTCCTTTCCACTTTTCTGGCAGGATAAAAAATCATATAACACTTCATACATATACTTCCCAAACTATTGAAAACCAAACGCAAGAAAAAGTCTAGCAAAAATGAAATAAATATTTCACATCCATCCAAAAAATGTTTAAAAACCCAATATTTTTTCAATACTATTACTATCTATTTTTTAAAAAGCGGGTGTTCAATGTGGAAATCATGACAGACCACGGGTTTCGCAAGACAATTAAATATTTGCGCGCGCTTGTCATTGTCAGTTTGATAGGCCTGGCCTGTATGCTGATTTTCCTCATTGGCATCTTTGCTTATGCAAAAATTCTTGGGCCGCCGCCTTTGGCTGTGCCGCAATCGACTCTGATCTTTGCTGATGACGGAACGCTGATTGGCGAGAGCAATAACGGCCAGAAGCGCTATTGGGCAAAGCTCGAAGACATTTCGCCGGACCTCGTTAATGCAACCGTGTCAATAGAAGATAAAAATTTTTACGAGCATCACGGGTTTGATTATAAACGAATTGCCGGGGCGGTCCTCGCCGACATCAAGGCCTTTGCCAAGGTGCAGGGCGCAAGCACGATCACCCAGCAGTATGCCCGGAACTTATTTTTGGAACATGACAAAACGTGGAGCCGAAAGCTGACCGAGGCGTTTTATGCAATCCGTCTCGAGATGAATTATTCCAAGCAGCAGATTCTCGAAGGCTATTTAAATACCATTTACTATGGCCACAGTTCATATGGGGTCGAAGCAGCCAGCCAGTACTTTTTTGGAAAAAAGGCTTCGCAGTTAACGCTGGCACAAGCCAGCATGCTCGCTGGAATTCCGAAGGGACCTGGACTATACTCACCGCTCAATTCCCTAGAGAACGCCAAAGCCAGGCAGAGCATTATTTTAAAAAGCATGGTCAAAAATGGTTATATTTCAAGTAACAAAGCAGAGGCCGCAGCACAAGACCCGCTCAAAATTGTCGGCGAACACAGTACACCGCGGATAAAAGTTGCTCCTTATTTTCAGGACGCTGTTCGCAATGCCTTGAAAAATCAGCTCAAGCTGGATGACCGGACAATTGCCCTTGGTGGACTAAAGGTCTATACGACCCTAAACATGAAGCAGCAGGAGGCAGCTGAAAAGCAAATCCAATCCTATGTGGCCAGTGAGTCGGAAATCCAAGTCGGCTTGGTGGCGATGGATCCGAAAAATGGCTACGTTAAAGCAATGGTTGGCGGCCGTGATTATGAAAAGAGCCCATTCAACCGTGCTGTTCAAGCGATCAGACAGCCGGGCTCGACCATCAAGCCGCTGTTGTACTATGCGGCACTAGAAAATGGATTCACGCCATCATCGACGATGCGCAGCGAAATGACCACGTTCAAATTTGACGATGGACACACGGACTATACGCCGCACAACTTTAACAATAAATATGCCGACAGTGAGATTACGCTGGCACAAGCGCTCGCCGTCTCCGATAATATTTTTGCAGTAAAAACGCACTTATTTTTAGGGGAAGACACGTTGATTGAAACGGCAAGGAAGTTTGGCTTGTCGACGAAAATGGCCGAGGTGCCGTCACTTGCCTTAGGCACATCAGGGGTACGAATCATTGAAATGGCCAATGCCTATAGCCTGTTTGCCAACGGCGGGAAAAAGGTCCAGCCAACACTGGTGACTAGAGTTGAAGACTATAACGGAAATGTGATTTTTGAGGCAGAAAATAAACCGAAAAAGGTATTGGACACAGCCAAAGCGTTCGTGATGACGCAAATGCTGACAGGAATTTTTGATAAAAAGCTGAACGGCTATGCCCGCGTCACTGGCAGCACCATTTTGGATGATATCACCCGGCCTTATGCCGGGAAATCGGGCTCGACTGAGACCGACAGCTGGATGATTGGCTTTTCACCACAGCTGGTGACCGCTGTGTGGGCCGGCTATGATGTCGGCAAGCCGATTGAGCTGCCTGCGGAAAAATCGTACGCGAAGAACATCTGGGCCAACTTTATGGAGGAAGCTTTGGACGGCAAGCCAGTCAAGGCGTTCAAAGTGCCGAAGGAGGGTGTTGTCGGTGTTTATGTTGACCCGGCAAACGGCAAACTTGCCACCAAGGATTGTCCGGTGCGCCGCTTGACCTATTTTGAGGCAGGCACCGAGCCAACCGACTATTGCACCGAGCATATCGGCAGCAGTGACGATGCCCCGCCGAAAGAAGGCGGCAATAAGAAAATCCCGTGGTACAAGCGAATTTTTCCATGGTGACATTAATTTTAGTATAATAATGGAAAAAGCTCCGGATAACCTCCGGAGCTTTTTCCTGTCCTAGTTTTACAGTGCATACACACTGCTTATAATGTTATCACGTTTTTGAAAAACTACAAGTGATTTAGGTCTCTTTATTTTTCCAAAAAAATTTTTCCCCACCTTAACGGGCAGTAGGCTCCCACCATAAAATTCTGGGCATACAAAGTAGAAAGGCAGGGGAATCAAGCCCGTAAAGGTCCGATTGGTTCAACTAACCATCAGCGGGGGACAAAGCCCCCCACTCATGGAAGTTTCACTTTAATCTGCCAGCAGACCTTGTTTCAATTCCTCCGAAGAATTGTTCCACAAAGCCTCGTTATGATTGCGCAAAAACTCTGCCAGAACCCGCTTTGATTTCACATCCATATGGTCGACAATGATATGGCGCTTGAGTGATTTATCCATCCGGTTCACGTGCTCCGGCAGTGATTTGTAGCCGCGGCGAATGGACCGGTCAACCGTCATGTAGCAGGCCGTCACCCCGGCGTAATACGGGCCTTCCTCACGGCGGTCAATCGTAACCCATATCAGCCAATACGGCTTACCGTTTGGCACTTCGTCTTGATTTGGCAAAAATTTGATGCCTTTTTCAACTGCGCTGCGTGCATGCATCGCACCGATATCAATTTCTGCTTCCCCGGCTTCGATGTCAATGAAGACCGGCGAGACATTATCAAGGCTTAAAGCCCCTTTTCCAAAACCCTTGTGCCCATCAGTCGGGTCACTTTTAATAATGTTAAAGCCTATTTTCTTCTTTTTTTCATCCATTGTTGCAGTAAACCTCCTTAGTAAAACAATCCATAGAAGAAGTCGCTTAATCCATGTGCTACCCACGGAACCACAGTGCCAAATATCGGCTGAATCGTGTACTGGTCAAGCGGCGTTATCACCAAGATTAAAAAGATTAAGATCCCGTACTGTTCATATTGTGTCATTTTTGCCCGGATATGATTGGGGGCCAGGTCCTCGACGATACGGTAGCCATCGAGTGGCGGCAGCGGCAGAAGATTGAACACAAATAAAACAATATTGAGCTGAATAAAGATCTCAAGAAATTGATAGAATCCATCTGCCAGATTGAACCCAAAGCTTCGTAATCCGTAAGCAAGGATAAACCCAATCGATGCCAGTACGAAATTGCTCAACGGGCCGGCTACAGAGACGAGCACACCGGCAAGCCGCGGTTTTTTAAAGAAAAAGCGGTTAACCGGGACAGGTCGGGCCCAGCCGAAACCAGCGATGAAAATTAAGATCGTTCCGATCGGATCAAGATGCTGAAGCGGATTTAACGTCAGCCGCCCTTGCTTTTGGGCGGTGTGGTCACCAAATTTATAGGCCACATAGGCATGGGCAAATTCGTGAAACGTAAAGGCAAACACAAGCGTAATCGCGACATAGGGAATCCACTCAATCGGGTATGCCAAAAATCTATCCATGCGTTTCTCCTCTCATTGAAACGGATTTATTTCTGTCTCTATTTTCCTTTTAGTATACATGATACAGCTTTGAAAAAGAAAATCTTACGTGCCAAATGGGGGATGGTTGATGGTTGCAGATTTTTGCGGATTGTGGAACACTACAATCAGTGCTACTTAAAAAGGAGGAAGATTAGATGCCATACGTAACCGTAAAAATGCTCCCAGGCCGCACCGAGGACCAAAAGAAGGCGCTCGTTGAAAAGGTCACCGATGCAGTCAGCGAAACAACTGGTGCACCGAAAGAAAAAGTAGTCGTGTTTATCGAAGAGATGAGCCCGAACCATTACGGTGTCGCCGGAGTAAGACATAGCGACAAGTAAGTAAAAAGAGTGTGAGGGACCATGGGGACGGTTCTAGTGGCGCCAAGGAACCATCAGAACCGTCCCCACGGCTCTTTCACACTCTTCTTTATTATAACTTTATATCATTTTTTGAGTTTTCAATTTGCAATTTTTCTAGCTCTAGTTTCATTTTTTCCGTTTCGATTAAGAAGTTGTTTTGCTTTAATCTTTCGAGCTCAAGCTGATCCTTTACGATTCCCGCACGAATTTTTGCATTTTTTATCCATAGCCCGCCTAGTATCGCAACAATCGGAATACACACCGCTACCAACCCTGTTAATTCACCCATATTTCAGCCCCCCATTACCATATCTACACACAAATAATAACAAATTTACCCAAAAATGGATACTAGAAACATTCCATAAAAAAACGCCCGGATACCCAAACGGGTTCCGAGCGCTCAAAGTGCTCAGCTATGCTTGCTGCACAACAGCTTTTCCTTTTAATGCTTCAATGTATCGATACGCTTCATCGACTTCCTCTTCGGTATAACGCTGGCTGCTTTTTAACGTAAACACCTTGGCGGCAACCTCATCCTTTGGAAGATTATCAAAATATAAAACCGTTGAAACAAGCTCAAGGAATCTAGCATTCTGCTCGTTCATATCGAGCAGGCAATCCTCCAGGCACGGCATGTCGACATCATTCATGCCCAAAAATTCCTTGCCTGAATCTGTCAGCGTGTAACGGTACTGATAGTAGCCGCCTTTTTTTTCTTTTACTTCATTAAGGAAGCCCATATTGCAAAGCTCCTCCACCCGAGTCGTCAATTCTTCAGAATACGGACCGTAAAAGTGGAACTGGAAGCGGTCATGAAACGGGAAATCTATTTTTTTTGCAATATATATCATCTTTTGCAGCTTTTTTCGTCCGATAATTTCTCCGGAAACCAGAATCGCCTGCATAAGCTTGGCATGATCTTTAAGCAATGTACTTCAACTCCTACTCCATGTAAACAATCTCTATTCTAAAAGCGTGCGTATTTGTTGTTTAATCTCTGCTGCATTCGAGTCATCCGCAAGGAAATCGGCGGGATAATACAGCTTATGGTCGGTTCTTCTTTTTCCGGAAATCGCATCGACAATTTCCGACTCGCGGGAAAGCTCGCGCAATTCTCCGCTTTTCAACAGCAAGTGAATCGGCAGCCGTTCTTCTTCCTCACCCGGCCGGTAAAAGTCGTACGGCAGGTCTGATGAGGAATCGACAATCAAATAATAGTCAGGGTCAATTCCCGCTTTTAAAAATAACGCTGTTAGCTGGGCGAGCTTCTTGTATTCTTTAGCAGGGTCAAATTCGGCATATTTGAACAGGTTCCGATTCACAAAGCGCCGGCACAGGTCGCTGATAATGGGATCGGGTTCTTCCTGCCAAATTTGGAAGTAATACATGATTACAGCTTCATCTAATTTTAAATAAGCTTCCAATGTTACCTCTTCACGGAATAACGAGATAAAGTGAGTCGGTTCATGTTTAAAAGTATAATTGTTTTTAAATAATTCCTTGGCGCGGTGGAGGATTTTCGTCAAGATTACCTCGGCGCTGCGGGAAACGGGATGAAAATACACTTGCCAGTACATTTGATAGCGGCTCATGATATAGTCCTCGACCGCATGCATACCGCTCTTTTTAATCACAACTTGGTCCTCGCGAGGCCGCATGACGCGCAAGATACGCTCCATATCAAATTGGCCGTAGCTGACTCCGGTAAAATAGGCGTCACGCTGGAGGTAATCCATCCGGTCGGCATCAATTTGGCTGGAAATCAGGCTGACCACCAGCTTTTTCTCCGAGGTTTTTTCAATGACTTCCGCCACTTTTTGCGGGAAGTCAGGGCTGACTTGCGTCAGAACCTTGTTCACTTCTGTATCGCCAAGAATAATGGCGCGGGTGAAATCCTCATGGTCAAAATCAAATACTTTCTCAAAAGCATGGGAAAACGGACCGTGTCCGAGGTCATGGAGCAGGGCGGCACATAGGGTGAGCAGACGGTCATCGTCGTTCCATTCCGAACGTCCTTGGAACACATCATCAATGATGCGGCGGACAATCTCGTACACCCCAAGTGAATGGTTAAAACGGCTGTGCTCGGCACCATGGAACGTCAGGAACGTGGTCCCCAGCTGCTTAATCCGGCGCAGGCGCTGAAACTCCTTCGTGCCAACCAGGTCCCAAATCACCTTATCCTGAACATGGACATAGCGATGCACCGGATCTTTAAATACCTTTTCCTCACTCAACTTCTCCACCGAATACTCCATGCATTTCCCTCTTCCTCAATTACTTAATTCTATTATACCCGCCCCTAAAGGGTAAATCATCCAAATTTCAGCAATTTTCTTCAGCATTTTTCGACACTCTTGGAAAAAAGAAAAATCACCTATGTCCAAAAACCGTAGGTGATTATTTCAACTTTTTATTAATCTTTTCCATTAATTCCTCTTCAGTCAAAGCCGCGAGCGGGCGGTTGTTGACGAAGGCGAAGGTCTTTTTCCGGCCGGGACCGCAGTAGGACTGACAGCCAATTTTAATTTCGGCATCCGGATCAATGTCTTTCAAACGAGGGATCAATGTCTTTAGATTCACGGCCTGGCAATCATCGCAAACGCGAAATTCATTGGACATTTTTGCTACAACCCTTTCTAAAAACAATCTATTTTAGACAAATAATAAAATAGGTTAACATAACAATTTTTTCCAAAAAAATCATAACGAACAAGCTATTTACTCCTATGGTATTTTACAGTTTCTTTGGAAGCAATGCAAGTTGGTATCCTTAGCAATCTTTAGCAGAACCGCGATTTGAAATCAAAACCAGCTCTTTTTAAACCTGCCATGTTTATAGTTACCTATTAGCTAAAAAAATCTATTATCCTTTTAACCATTTTGGTATAAACCCTAGAAAACTTGTCCATCATAAGACTAGAACTTTTAAATTTGTCGGGATATTGCCTGACCAATCATTGGAAAATCATCACATATAAGGAGTTGAATCATATGAAAGTTCGTCAAGATGCTTGGACAGACGAAAACGATCTGCTGCTAGCCGAGACTGTCCTTCGGCACGTCAGGGAAGGCAGCACACAGCTGAACGCATTTGAAGAGGTAGGGGATAAGCTTAACAGAACCTCCGCAGCCTGCGGTTTCAGATGGAATGCCGTCGTCCGCCATCGTTATGAAAAAGCATTGCAGCTAGCAAAAAAACAGCGGAAACAAAGACAAAGAATCCTAGGTAAGGACCAGGGAGGCAAGAAAAAGCTGCTCTACAGCCCGCCCGTTCCAGGAACAGAAGAAATGGAAGTACTAACTACTGTTCCATCCGAAATGATGGTTGAGCACCTAGAAGAAATGCAAGACATGACCGTTGAAATGGCGGAAGAAACCGTCGTTCAACCAGTAGTACCAGCAGCACCTGTCTATAGACAGCAATCAGCTATGGCGCCAACAGGGCTTACAATGGATTCCGTTATTACTTTCTTGGAAAACTTTAAACATTCCAATCTGCAAAATGATGCATTAAAAAGTGAGAATGAAAGATTGAAGAGAGAAATTGCACAGTTACAGCATCAAAACGAGGAATTGACGAAGAAAGTTGCTTCACTTGAGGAAAATAAAGAAACGATGCAGGAAGATTACGAGACATTAATGAAGATCATGAACCGGGCCCGCAAGCTTGTTCTATTTGAGGAAGAAGAGCGTCCGGCAACCAAATTCAAAATGGACCGTAACGGAAACCTGGAAAAGGTTGCAGAATAACAGCATATGCGTTCTACATCCCAGTCAATCTTTTAAAAAAGATAGGGAGAAGAGAAGAAGCGCAGCATCTCATTTTATAAGCTCCAAGCGCCTGGTATAGGCGCGGGAGCTCGATATAGAAAAGCCGTAAATCCATCAAGGGTTTACGGCTTTTACATTTCTGCTATCTTCTCATTGCGGTCAACTATCCGCTGATAATACCCTGGCAGCAGCCCGAGTTCAACCTCATTCAACGGTCCGGCAAACAACAAATCACTGTTCTCCTTTAATTTCTTCAGCAGCCGAAGCATCACATCACTAACAGTCAACTCAACACGAAGCAGTTCTGCAAGCGAGGCCATAACTTCCGGGACAATTTCTGGGTAGGCAAATTTTGTCACTTCGTTCCGCTTTGCCAATTCGTAAAATTTGCCAACCATCGCTGCCCGCTCCGAGCCGCTGCCGTTCACACACAGGTAAATTTGGACAGCCACCCCACGGCGTAGACGCCGCTGTGAGATGCCGGCAAACTTTTTCCCGTTAATGCTGAGGTCATAGCTTCCAGGACAATAGGAGCCAACAATCTCGCGTGCTTCAATTTCTACCGGAAAGTCGGCAAACATCCGCTGAATCAGCGCCCACATCGTCTCGTAGCCGCGATTGATATCGATGCCTTTTTCTGCCTCAGGAAAAATCAGTGAGATGTTGAGGACACCTTCATCAAGAACAACAGCAAGGCCGCCGGAATTCCGAACGATTACCTGAAATCCCTGTTCTTTTAAAAATT
Organism: Neobacillus sp. B24; assembly: GCF_055381825.1. Taxonomy (NCBI): domain Bacteria; kingdom Bacillati; phylum Bacillota; class Bacilli; order Caryophanales; family Bacillaceae; genus Neobacillus; species Neobacillus sp. B24. Next base: position 5,274,669 of record NZ_AP035777.1, read on the forward strand.
GAACTCCATCCTGCAAGAATGGCAGTTTCGTATCCTGAATGCCCATAACAATCGTATTATGGTGAACCCATGTCCGTGCTGTCGCCGGTGCTTGTCCCGCTCCGACCGAAGCGCACAGCGTATCATCCGTCGCAAACGACTGCAGCGCATGAAAATGCGGGCCAACAGCAGATTGGTCAATGATTCGCCACTGGGTTTGACGCAGTAAACCTTCCATAGTGGTAACTCCTTGATAGGTTGTCGTAAAACTTGAGGGAATTCAACAAACTTTTGCCATTATTCTACGTAATTTTAACAGAATTCTACAAACTTTAAGCACTTTTCTACGTAATTACAACTTAATTCTACAAACATTCAATGGAATTCTACAAAATGGCCTAAAAAAGAGCCAGTCCCATCCGGAACCAGCTCCCCATATTCCAATTACAATCCTTGCGCCGCGGTAATTAATGCCAGCTTATAGACATCTTCTTCGTTACAGCCGCGTGACAGGTCGTTGACTGGTGCGTTCAAGCCTTGCAGAATTGGGCCGACCGCTTCAAATCCACCCAAACGCTGAGCAATTTTATAGCCGATGTTGCCAGCCTCAAGACTAGGGAAAATGAACACATTTGCATCTCCCTGCAGCACAGAGCCCGGTGCTTTGCTTTTTGCAACAGACGGAACAAACGCTGCGTCAAACTGGAATTCGCCGTCCAATACCAAAGAAGGCTCACGACGCTGAGCCTCTGCCACAGCTGCCACGACACGCTCCGTTTCCTCTGATTTTGCTGAACCCTTCGTTGAGAAAGAAAGCATCGCTACACGTGGCTCGATATCAAACATCTCGGCTGTCCGAGCACTCTCGATCGCAATTTCTGCCAAGTCCATGCTGTCCGGCGCAATATTGATTGCACAGTCAGCAAACACGTACTTCTCGTCACCGCGGACCATGATGAACACACCGGATGTTTTCTTCACACCCTGCTTTGTCTTAATGATTTGCAGCGCCGGACGCACTGTGTCGGCAGTGGAATGGATTGCCCCGCTGACAAGTCCGGTTGCCTTATTACTATAAACAAGCATCGTGCCAAAATAATTTTCGTCCATTAAAATCTTACGCGCCTGCTCTTCGGTTGCCTTGCCTTTACGGCGCTCAACAAACGCTGCAACCAGCTCGTCCATACCCTCGTAGCTAGCAGGATCATAGATTTCTACACCATCAAGCGAAACGCCGAACTCGTCAGCCTTCGCCTTGACCTCACTAGTGCTGCCCACTAATACAGGTGTCAGCAGGTTTTCAGCCGCTAACCGTCCTACAGCCCGTAAAATCCGCTCATCTAAGCTTTCTGGAAATACAATCTTTAGGCCGCGTCCAGAAATTTTTTGCTTCAATCCTTGGAATAAATCACTCACAATTAAATCCTCCCTTACACACTTACCACTAGCTTACTTTACCCCAGTAAAATTTTAAAGCTGCATCCTTTACAGGTAACGCTTACACGCAAAAGTTCCAGTTTTCAAAAAATTCCACTCACCCTTTTACTATTTACACTTTTTCAAAAAATATCCATCTTGCCGTCAAAAAGCGTTTAATTGGGCATGTGTTGGTCAAACTATGATATAGTGTAAATGATTGTTAGGAACAATGATTATGTAGGAGTGATTATAATGAGTGAAGCAGCACAAACGCTTGATGGCTGGTATTGCCTCCACGATTTCCGTACTGTTGATTGGACGACTTGGAAGATGCTTCCCGAAGAGGAGCGCCAGGAGGCCATTCACGAGTTTCTCGGGCTGGTAGAAAAATGGAATGCCACCCAGGATCGTAAAGAAGGCAGCCATGCTTTATATACAATCGTCGGCCAAAAAGCAGATTTCATGATGATGATCCTGCGCCCGACTATGGAAGAATTAAATGAAATTGAAACCGAATTCAACAAATCGAAGATTGCGGAATTCACAGTTCCGGCATTTTCTTATGTTTCAGTAGTTGAACTTAGCAACTATCTGCCATCTGACGGCAGCGACCCATACCAGAATCCTTATGTGCAGGGCCGTCTCTACCCGATCCTGCCAAAAACGAAGCATGTCTGCTTCTATCCAATGGACAAGCGCCGCCAGGGCAATGACAACTGGTATATGCTGCCGATGGAAGAGCGCCGCGAATTAATGAAAAGCCATGGCATGATTGGCCGCACGTACGCCGGTAAAGTGAAGCAAATCATCTCAGGCTCCGTCGGTTTTGATGACTATGAGTGGGGCGTCACCCTATTCGCGGACGAGGTTCTGCAATTCAAAAAGCTTGTGTATGAAATGCGCTTTGATGAAGTGAGTGCCCGCTACGGCGAGTTCGGCGCCTTCTTTGTCGGCAATATTTTATCGGAAGAGCGCGTACCGAGCTTCCTTCACGTTTAATCCTTTTGAAAAAGTTCTCTACCTTATTAGGTTCGAGAGCTTTTTTCTTTTTCCCATTAGGCACTAAGGAAAACGCCAAAGAATAATCCTCGCAGGAACAAGCTGCGCTTGTTCCGATGACGCCTTTCGCTTTTCTTTCTCCTTCTGAAGTCATATATTTGGGCTTTCTTTCATACTAATAAAACAGCGAGTCATAGGAACCAATTTGGGCTTAAGCGAGTATGTTATAGAATGTTGGGCCATTGATTTATTTATTTTTAGGAGGGAAAAAAATGAACCAATACTATCCTCAATTTCAGCCTTATACTGGGGCAGCGGGACAGCAAGGGGCACAGCCGATGGCCGGGGGACAGCCGTTCCAGCCAACCCAGCAATTTCCACCGGGTACAGGTACGTTTCCACCACCAGGCGTAACTACATTTCCAGCGCCTCCAGCAGGCGGTGCTAGTGTTCCGGGCATGCTGCCAATTGAGCAGTCCTACATCGAAAATATTCTGCGCTTAAACAAAGGAAAACTAGTTTCTGTGTTTGCTACATTTGAAGGTAACAGTCAATGGAATGCGAAGGAATTTAGGGGAGTCATCGAGGCAGCCGGCCGCGATCACGTCATCTTAAGTGATCCTCAATCAGGCGCACGCTTCCTCATCCCAATGGTTGCCGTTGACTACATCACCTTCTCCGAGGAAATCGAGTATGATTATCCATTTGGCGCCGCACCTTCATTAGGTACTTACCCGCCGAGATAACTAGAAAAGGCATTAAGCACACAGCTTTATTAAATGATACAAGAAAAGACGTATGAATCAGCATACGTCTTTTCTTATTTATCAAGTTTTCTACGTCATTTTATTTCCGCTTCTAGGATTAAGAGTAATCCACTTTTATCGGTTGGGGGGATCCAGTTAAGTGCCTGAACCCATAAATAGACGGAACAATTCCGCTTAATTAGTAACTATTATTAAAAATGGCTTTAATGAACGGAACAATTCCGCCTATTGGTCTAAAAAACATGAAAAAAAGGAATTTTGCATTACATAACAGGAAAACCTCCGCTTATTTACCCCAAAAAGAGCGCCATTTTACATTTAACCGGAAATTCTCCGCTTATTCTTTTGTGGGTTAGACCCTGCTTTTTTATATACCTATAACCATGACCATGCGACTGTCATTTCGGAACGTATTTTTAGTCCCCTCAAAAACGGCACCCTTCAGTACACGTCTCAATGCTTTTTTATTGTTTAAAATTCCTTCACCACTCCAAGGATGATCAATACCCATGAAGCCAAGAAGCAGACACCGCCAATCGGAGTGATGGCACCAAGCGGTCCGATTTTTGTCAGGCTCAATACATACAAGCTTCCGCTGAAAAGAATAATACCTGCAAGCATCAGCCAGCCGGACCAGGTAAATAGCGAACTTGCCGCCGCTTTGCCCATCAAGAGGCCAATGACCAATAAGCCGGCCGCATGAAACATTTGATACTGCACACCCGTTTTCCAAATATCCAGGTAATACGCATCGAGTCTGTCTTTTAATCCATGGGCACCGAACGCCCCAAGCGCCACTGCCAAAAAGGCGTTGATGGCGCCGATAATAATAAATGTCTTCATGGTCATTTCTCCCCTATTTAAAAATCAAAAAGTGAATCGCCGTTGGCATCGTCATCCATTTCCAACTTTTTCGGCTGCGGCATCATCGCCGGCTGCTGTTGAAAAACAGCAGGTTGTTGGACAACGGTTGGCGGCTGAAAGGCTGCCGGCTGCGGGACGAATGGCTGGGGTTGAGAAAGCTGAGGCTTCCATGATGACGACTTTTGTGCCATGTCCCCGCTCCCCGCCTTCTTTTCATCCAAAATCAATTCGCATAATATTTTAATAGAGTAAATCCGTTCCCGCAAGCTTTCCTCCTTCTTGCTGTTCCGGGCCTGCTGCAATTCCGTTTCCATTTTGGCTAATAGTTTTTCCATTGATATATTCACGAGTGACACCTCTGATTTGAGTCTCTTATCTATTCTACATGAGTATGGTCGATTTTTCGAAAAAATAGTCTTCGGGTGGAGCTTCGACAACATTCAACGTGTTTCACGTGGAACGTCTCGAAACATGTCAAAAACCCGCACCTTGTTTTGGTACGGGTTTCATTAGCCTAGTATTCGTTGATAAACCGATTTTGCGTGAGTCAAGTCTTTCGTGCCATGTATAAGGGCACGTCCGTCCTGAAAAACAACCATCCGTTCGTTGCCAAGTTCCACCGAAAGGAGATACGGATTCCCTTTGACGTTATAGCCAAGCGCGGATAGTTGCCCGGCAAGCTGTTCCAACGAAATTTCACCAGTCTTCGACGGGCGGATTTGAACCGTATCGCGGCCGCATAAAACGGTGGTTTTCGTCATATTTTCGCGGTCCAGATATGGATATATCCGCTCCTCGCCGCACGACAAGCAGCCGGCATGCTTTGCCTTCGACATTTTTAAACTGGTATATTGGTTCCGCCACAGGTCAAAACTGACAAACGACATCCGAACAGCATCCCAATCCTCAACCAGCATTTTCAGCGCTTCCGCAGTCTGATGGGCGATGACCATTTGCACTGTTGGCGAGATGATTCCCCCTGTATCGCAGGTCATCCCCTGGAGCGGAATGGTGCGCAGCAGACAGTTTAGGCATGGTGTTTTTCCTGGAATGATTGAAAAACTCATTCCAAAACTGCCAACGCAAGCTCCATAAATCCACGGGACATTATATTTCTGTGCTGCATCGTTCATGGCCATCCGCGTCTCGAAATTGTCGGTAGCGTCAATCATGACGTCAACATCAACAATCAACTCTTCCAATAGTTCCGGGGTAGCGTCGCCAATAATCGCGCGAATCTCAACATCAGCATTAATGGCATGTAACCGCTTCTCCGCTGCGGCTGCCTTTGGCAGTTTTTCCGCGACATCCTCCTCGGTGTAAAGCTGCTGGCGCTGCAGGTTGCTTGCCTCAACATAGTCGCGGTCGATAATCGTAATCTTACCGACTCCGGCTCTGGTCAAGATTTCTGCATTTCCAGAGCCAAGGGCACCGGCACCGATGATCAAAACATGTTTGTTACGAATTTTTTCTTGTCCTTCCTTGCCGATTCCGGGGAAGAGGACTTGCCTTGAATAGCGTTCGTTCATCGTATCAGCCTCCGCTGACCGGCGGAATGAACGCAATTTCATCTCCGTCTCCGATGATCTCATCATTGGAAGCGAACTCTTCGTTAATCGCCGTCATTACCGTTTCCATCCGAGGCAGGTTATATTTTGCAGCTAATTCCGCCTTCAATTCAGCGACGGTTTTACCGCTTGCATCAAACCGTAAAACCTCTTCACCAACTGCGTCGCGCAAATGCGCAAAAAACATCACCTTATTCATTGTAGTCACCCTCCTCAGGCTTCCCGCTTGGATAGGCAACCGTCTCCTTTTGATTGCCGACCCATTCCTCGCCGTCTTCCCAGTGCTCTTTTTTCCAGATCGGGACAATTTCTTTAATCCGCTCAATCGCATAACGATTTGCCTCATAAGCATCGGCGCGGTGCGGTGTCGACACCGCAATCACCACAGCGATATCCGTGATATCGAGGCGTCCAACACGATGGGTAATCGCCACCTTCGAACCCGGCCAGCGTTCCTCAATTTCACGGCCAATCTGCTCGAGCTTTTTCACGGCCATTGCTTCATACGCTTCATAGATTAAAAACAATGTTTTCTTTCCGTAAGTTAATTCACGTACTGTACCAATAAACGTTGTAATCGCACCGGCTTCACGCTGGACGACCTTATCGATTACAGCTTGGGTATTAATTGGTTCTTTGGAAATTTCAAAGTACTTCAATAGGCTCACCTCTTAAACCAATGACTTAGGTTCGGCATTTTCAACCACTTGATATCCGCCGATGTTTTCCACCCGCTCCTTAAAGGCCGGGGTATGAATAATCTCGCGTAACAGCAAACCCTGTTCACTTTCATAAAAACTTCTCGTCATCACCAGATCATACTCTTCATCGGCAAGCGGAACAAATTCCAGGTCCATTGCTTTTGCCGCTGGATAAATGCCCAGACCTGCAGCATTACGATCTCCATTTACTTCCGCCGCCACCGCCAGATGCGAGAACATTTCACGGTCATAGCCAAGGACATCATCCGAACTTAGGCCCGCCTCTTCCAAGAGCATATCGAATAGGATTCTTGTCCCAGCGCCCTTTTGCCGGTTGACAAAATTGGCCTTCTTCTCGACCAAATCGTGGACCGTCCCTATACCAAGCGGATTGCCTGCTGGTAAAATCCAGCCCTGCTTTCGTTTCAAAAATGGGTATAAGACTATATCCTGCCCGGCTAAAAGCCTTCGAACATAAGAAATATTATATTGTTTCGTTTCCGGGTTTAGCAAATGAATGCCTGCTACATGGGCTTCGCCCTTGCGGATCGCCATAATTCCGGCCATACTGCCGACATGCGAGGAGACAATTTTCATATCGGTCCTTACCTGCTTTAATGCGGATGACAGCAGGTCAATCGTTAAATCATGGCTGCCAGAGAACACAATTGCTTTTTTGATTTCTTCAAGCGGGCGCAGAAGCTCTACTTCTGCCGTTTCCCCTTGCTCATAACCGATTACATCCGGCGGTACCACCAGCATGCCGTCTGCCCGTACATAGGACATCGTTACCCCCGCCGCGCGTGTCAGCGGATTGGCGACGAATTCCCCATCGACATAGCCGATATTCATTCGGACAAAATCTTCAGCTCCCATCGACGAAACAATCCGGCGGCCTAACCTAACTTCAACCTTCTGCCGCTCGGGTTCAGGAATGCCAAGATACTTGCAGACAAGCGGTCGGGCAAACCACTCCAGCGCTAAATAGGCAGATACAGGATAGCCTGGTACGCCAACAACGATTTTTTCATTTACTTTCCCTAAAATTACTGGCTTACCCGGACGTGCGGCAACTCCGTGAGTAAACACAGTCCCGATTTCGTTAATAATGTGGACGGTATAATCCTTGCGGCCCGCCGATGAGCCGGCATTAATCACGATAAAGTCGGAAGTTTCTGACGCCTCGAGCAATGCTTCCTTGATTTTGTCAGGCTCATCCTTCACAATCCGGTGCAAACGCGGTTCGCCGCCCCAATTTTTAATAAAATTTGCGAAAACTGTTCCGTTAAATTCAACAATCTTCCCTGGGTCCATCTCGGTACCGGGCTCGACCAGCTCATTTCCAGTTGGAATCACGGTGACAACTGGCTTTTTCACGACCGGTACGGTCAGCAGCCTTGAGGTCAGCAGAATACCTAAATCGGCCGGGCGCAGCTTGTGGCCTTGAGGAAACAACATTTCCTCCTGGACAATATCCTCTCCAATTGGCCGGATATGCTGCCAAGGGGTTGCTGGCTCGATAATTTCAATCGTATTATCTTCAATAACGTTCACATTTTCAATCATTATGACGGCATTGAATGGCGAAGGTATCGCATTACCGGTGTCGACATAAACAAACTGCCCGCCGCCCTTCAAATGCAGCGGATTTTGCTCATGGGCAGAATACGTGCTTTCCGCAACAACAGCAACACCGTCCATCGCTGATGCATGATAATGCGGTGTGGAAATCGGTGCGAAAATCGGCTCCGCTGTGATCCGTCCTAATGCATCGACTGCCGGAATCCATTCTGTTTCAGGGGTCAGATCGAATGCAGCAAGAATTTCGTCTCTGGCCTCAGTCCGTGGTTTATCTTCCAAGTAAATTTTCCGTTTGTACATGACTGCGCCTCTCCTTACCGTGACGGAATCACAGGAACGTATTCACCCTGTGAAACGCCTTCTTTTTCTGAACTAATCTCGACAATGCCATCGCTTTTTACCAGTGTGGTAATCAAGCCGGACTTTCCGATAATCGGCTCTGCCCACCATTCGCCGTCTTGTTCAAATAAGCGGACTCGGATGTAATCAGATCTGCCCATCGCCGAAGGGATATTTTTTAAAATGCGGGCATAAATACGCTCTGGGCGATTCACCAACACTTCTCCCTGTAATTGGCGAATGATCCTCTCGCCGAACAGGTTGAAAATAATCATTGCCGAGGCCGGATGCCCTGGCAGCCCGATGACCGGTTTGCCGTTTGCCACCGCCAAAATCGTCGGTTTGCCCGGCTTGATGGAGATTCCGTGGACAAACACGCCAGGCTCTCCCAATGACTGAATGACCTCTGTTGTGTAGTCCTTGGCTCCGACCGAACTGCCCCCGGAAACGATTAAACAATCTACTTGAGCATAAAGTTCCTGCATCCTTGCTTGAAACACAGAAAAATCATCCTTGACAATTCCTCCGTAGACAACCTCCGCATTCCAATCAGACGCCAGTCCGAGGATGGTCAAACCATTAATATCACGGATTTGCCCCATGGAAAGCGTTTCGGTCTCATATGGGACGATTTCATCTCCTGAAGAGATGTAGCCGACCTTTACCTTGCGGAACACCTCAACATGGGTAATCCCCAATGAGGCAAGTGCCCCAAGCTCCTGCGGTCGAAGCTTTGTCCCTTTATCGAGAATTATTTCGCCTTCACGGATATCCTCACCCTTGCTGATGACGTTTTCCCCAGGTGCCACCTGCTTATATGTATTGAGCAATCCGTCGACATCCTCACAATGCTCAATCATGATTACCGCGTCGCTCCCCTCCGGCATCATTCCCCCTGTCGGGATATACACTGCCTTACCGGAGACGACCTTTTCCGACGGGACTTCGCCCATTTTCACTTCTCCCGCTACGGTTAAAAAGCCGGGCATCGATTCGGAAGAACCATACGTATCTTTCGCGCGGACGGCATAGCCATCTACAGTTGAACGATGAAAGCCAGGCACATTTTCCTTCGCTGTCACCGGCTTGGCCAAAACGTAATGAAGAGCATCCTTCAATTCCCTTAGTTCCGTTTCCTCAAGTACCGGTATCTTTTCTTGAATCAAGGCAAATGTCTCTTCAACTGTTTTTACTTTGAAAAATTGCATGGCTCTCTTTCTCCCCTTTACTTTTCCTCCGCCCACTTCCTGGCATTCTCATATTCTTCTGGTTGATTCATATTAAAAAAAGTCCGATCCAAACTTTGTTCGCAAAATTTCGCCAATTGTTCTTTTGATAAGTATAACACATTTAACTCCTCAAGCATGGCCTTAATTGCCAGGCGGCCATTCTCAATCTTTTGCGCAGCTATAGCAGCGACCTTCTTATCGTAGGCTGCAAATAAAGGGTTTTGTACACCGTCAATAACAGGTATAACGGCATCATAGCCGCTGCAGCTTTCAGCAAGGTATTTGGCCAGTTCTCCGGAGATAAATGGCATATCACAGGCGACGACTACATTCACATCATATGGAGATGCCTCCAAGCCGGCATGTATCCCGGCTAGCGGCCCTTTGCCAGTATAATAGTCCGAAGCCATCTTTAAACCCAAAAAATCATAGGTTTCCGGGTCATTGGTTACAAGAAGTATGTCAGAAAACTGCCCGGCAAGTTCGTCTCGGATTCTCTCAATATTCGATTTTTCATTAATTTTTAGCAGGGCCTTATTTGTACCCATTCTACTCGATTTTCCGCCAGATAATATAATGGCAGCAGCCTTCATCATCAGCACCCCTTTTCATCTTCATAAAAGCTCAGGGAGCCGGGACTTGGACTGCATCCCTCAACCTTCGCTTTCGTTTTTCGTGCCAACCGCCTTGTAGCCGTTTTCCTGCGCGACAAAATCGAGGTGAATCGAGTTTAAATCGAGCAGGGCTGCGCTCGGTTTTTCAATATATTGTCTTGTATCAACAATTTTAATATATCCTTCACATTCTTCACAAACCTGAATTTGCGACGCGGCATCGCCTTCAATCGTAAGAAACTTGATTTTGCTATAATCGTCGTTACCGCAATGTGAGCATTCTAAGCGCTTTGCTCTCCAGTGAGCGAGACAGCGCGGACAGTGCAGGATTTTTTTCCCCTCATCCTCGAGTACAGCCAATCTCGCCGGTTCACCGCAAACGGGACAGCCGGCGCCGGAAACGCCTCGGTCAAGCTCTGGCTGGACCATTTCTGCTGTAAGCTGTAGATACGGGCGCAGTGCGGTCTCTGCCAAAAATTGCGGAATCCATGACTCAAGCCCATGTTCTTCGGCAAAGCTTTCAAAGTAAACTTGATTAAGGGAAAAAGCTTCCTCAATCCAACGGGCCGCAGTTTCTTCGTTTAGTAAATTTTCGACTCCGGCAAACTTGTCTTCTAGCTCTGGATTATTGTTGATTAATAGTGTTTTTATATCCTCTATCCACTGTAGGAATAGTGAAATTTCAAAGTCAATAGCCGTTAGAGCGGCAACCGGCACCCCTGCAGCCATAGCTGCTTTGTCCAGGTTCGGTTTAATGGTTTCAGGATTAATCATCCCTTTCCATTGCTCTTGAAGCCGAATAATGTCTTTTTGCAGGTTTTGGTACTCCTTTGAAACAACGGACTTAATCATGTCGCTTCACCTCGTTTTCTATTTTTAAAGCTTTAACTACAGGCCGGCCATATACCTGCCGGATGCTTTGTACTCTTTAGGTTATTATAAAACAGATAGTGAAAATCTATAATATTTAGAAAATACTCTTTCATTTAAAGGGAATGGCTGTCCGATACCAGACAGCCATTCCACTTATTCAATTGTCTAGCTCCAGCGGGCCAAGTCGCTTCTGCTTATCAATTTACGCACCTTTTTTATTCTTAGGATCGTCCAAGTTAGGGAAGTTGCCCTTCTTGGCTTCTTCATCATACCAGTCAGCATAGTGGCCTTTTGCCCACCAAGCAGGGACTTTACCAGTTACAACCCCTGACCAGCCTGGGCGTGAATGCTTGTGGATGACACTCAGATAAATGTGTCCGACAATAACCGCGATTCCCAATCCGAATCCAATGTTATGAAGCACATAGCCCCATTGAACTAATGCTCTTGGGAAGAATTCAGGAAACCACATGGTAAACCCGGATGCAATGACCAAAATGGCACAGAACATCTGAAGGATGGAGTTAATCTTTTCTCCGGCGTTAAAGAAAGTCTGTCTCACGTGATCAAACTTAAAGCCAAACAATTCTTTAACAAAGTTTCCGAAGAACGCCATATCACGTGCTTTCCAGGTGATCAATTCTTTAATCCATAGCGCAAACCACTTCGGGCTAAAAATTAACAGGATAAAGGTTGGTGTTATAAAGGCTACTGCGAAAATTCTATGCAACAGCCGTGCCATTTCCGGGCCGCCAAGAACCGGATACAGCCAGTCAAAAAATTCGGTATACATTGGCAGTGCCGTAATATAGAGAGCAAAGAATGAAAGACCATTAATAGCATGGGCCCACACAAATGCTTTTGGGAAACGCCTGATCTGTTCATTCGCCTTCGGGTGCTTCTGATAATTACTCATGGCTTTCACCACCATTCTCTTGCTCAGTTTTTTTACTGAAAATCTTATTCGTTACAAATGCACCGACAAGGGCCATCGTAGTTGCGCCAAGCATCATCTTGCCGATTGGCTGTGCATAATCCTTCCAGACAACTGCAGAGGTCGGAACCTTTGGATTTTCAGGAAGCCCGTACACAGATGGCTTTTCTGCTAAAACATAGACAGTGTGCGTTCCGCCAACGCCTTGTGGATTGTACACTTGGGCATTAGGGTAACGGTCTTTAATTTCCTGCACGCGCTTTTCAGCTTTTTGAATCATTGCTGCTTTATCGCCAAATTCCATGGCACCGGTGTGGCAAGTGGTAACACATGCTGGCTGCAAGCCCTCTTCTAAACGATCGGTACACATGGTGCACTTCTTCGATTTACGATATTCTTTACCATTTTTATCAATATAAGTTTTTAACGAAATCACTTCAAATGGACAGTTCTGCACACAGTAGCCGCAGCCTACACACTTGTCTTCATCAATAACCACAGATCCAAACTCCGTATAGCTGATTGCATTTTCAGGACAAACCTTTTCACAGGCTGCATCTGTACAATGGAAGCAGGCAGAGTGACGGAACAGATAGTCAAGGCCTCCTTTGGAGTTATCATGCTCAATATACTGAAGCACGTTCCATGTGTCTGCCGATACTTTTGGATGGGATTGGGAGCTGCCTTGGAACTGTGTTTCTTCAACAGGCAGGTCGTTCCAGTTTTTGCAGGCAACCATACAAGCTTTACAGCCGTCACATTTGGTTACGTCAACAAATTTCACATATTCTTTCGCCATTAGTCAGCCCTCCTTATATCACAAAGGAATGCTTTGTATTCAGGAATTTGCGTGTTGGCATCCCCAATGTGCGGAGTCAGGCGGTTTGCTGTATCTCCTGTTACAAATCCTTTATAGCCAAAGTGCCATGGCATTCCCACTTGGTGTACTACTTTTCCTCTAACTTTGAATGGTTTATACCGTTTGGTAACCATTGCGTAAGCAGTGATGTCCCCTCGTGCCGAGCTGACTTTGATCTTATCTTTATTCTTGATGCCTTTTTCTTTGGCAAGTTCTTCGCTGATTTCTACATACATGTACCCGGCAATTTCGGAAAGCCATTCCTGGTTACGTGTCATCGAACCTGATTGCCAGTGTTCTGATACCCGGTAGGTTGTCGCAATAATTGGATAGTCTGCTTTAAAGCCCTTCTTATTGAAGTCGCCTTCATGAATGACAACAGCAGGGTTTAACTCGACAGATGAGAAGGCATTTGGCACTGGGCTTTCAAATGGCTCGTAGTGCTCAGGGAATGGTCCTTCATTCATTGTTGGTGCGTAAAGCAAACCGACACCGTCTTTGTTCATCATGATTGCGCCAGTTCCTCCTGGTGCGGTAGGTGCCGTATCAACTTTAAAGTCAGGAACGTCGTTACCGACCCACTTGTTCTGAAGCGCATCCCACCAAATAACTGCCTTTTCCTTGCTGTATGGTACACCGTTTGCATCTGCGGATGCACGGTTGTAAAGAATCCTGCGGTTTGCAGGCCAAGCAAATGACCAGTTCAGGAAGTTGCCGCCGCCAGTATCTTTGTTATCGCGATTTTTGGAACGGTTCTTGCCTTCTTCAGGGTAGAAGCCGCTGTAAATCCAGTTACCGCTTGAAGTGGTACCATCGTCTTTTAATGCGCCGAATCCAGGAAGCAGTTTGCCTGTTGTCAGGTCATAGCCGTTGATTTCCTTTGCCACCATATCGAGGTCAGGTTCATGGCCGTCGCCATAGTTCCAATCAAGTGCAAGGAACGGTGCTGCTGCTGCGCTTGTATCACCTGCATACATCTTTTTGAGTTTAAGTGCCAGCTCATGAACGATATCAAGATCAGGCCGTGCTTCTCCTCTAGAATCGATTGCCTTCCAGCGGTATTGCATCCAACGGGAGCTATTGGAAATACTTCCTTCTTTCTCGAATGAGGCAGATGCTGGAAGCATGAATACTTCGGTATTAATTTTGGATGGGTCGCTGCCGGCTTCTTTTTTCCAGAATGCCGCAGTTTCGGTTTCCCAAAGGTCCACTGCAACGAGCCATTTTAAGTTGCCAAGTGCCTCTTTTTCTCTGCCCGCGTTTGGTCCGCCAACAACAGGGTTAGTTCCCCAAAGGAAAGCACCATCAAGCTCTTTATTGAACATGGCTTTGAATAAGAAAATGTGCGAGTAGTTCTTTGCACCTGGTTTAGGTAAGTACTGGTAGCCAAATTCGTTGGCTGCTGTTGCGTTTTGTCCGTACCATGACTTTAATAGGCTGACCACGAATTTCGGTCTGTTGCTCCAATATCCTGATGGAGGAGTTTCTTTTTTCAAGTAGCCCTCCAGTGTGACATGCTCAGGAACAGATTGCTTTGGAATGGCTAAGTAACCTGTTAAGTTATCCCATAATAAACCAAAGTCTGTAGAACCTTGAACGTTGGATTCACCGCGCATTGCGTTAATCCCGCCTCCAGGTAAACCAATGTTGCCGAGCAGCATTTGGATAATTGCAAAGGCACGAACGTTTTGTGAGCCGACTGTATGCTGGGTTGTACCCATTGCATAAAGAATGGTTCCGGATTTGCCAACTTTGCTAGTTTCACAGAATGCCTTATAGACTTTTAGCAAATCTTCTTTTGGTGTACCTGTTACAGATGCAACAGTATCCACATCATAGCGAGAATAATGCTTTTTCATTAATTGGAATACCGAACGAGGATTTTCCAATGTTGGATCCTTTACCGGTTTTCCATCCGCGTCTGCAGCAAGCGCCCATTTTGTTTTATCATAGCTGCGTTTTGCTTCGTCATAGCCGGAGAACAAGCCATCGTTGAAGTCATAGCCATCTGCTACAATAAATGATGCATTTGTATAGTTAACTACATAATCCTTATGAATAAGGTTATTATCCAGAGCGTATTTAATCATCCCGCCCATAAAAGCAATATCTGTACCAGAACGAAGCGGTGCGTAAATGTCAGACACTGCTGAAGTCCGTGTATAGCGCGGATCCACACTAATGATTTTTGCGCCTTTATCTTTTGCTTTTGTCAGCCATCTGAAGCTGATTGGATGGTTTTCTGCTGGGTTTGCGCCCATAATGAGAGCAGCATCTGTCCACTGAAGGTCATTCCAGTGGTTGGTCATTGCTCCACGACCAAATGAAGGTGCCAGACCGGCAACCGTAGAGCTGTGTCATATTCGTGCCTGGTGCTCAAGATAAACCACACCAAGCCCTCTCATTAATTTTGAAACGAGATAAGTTTCTTCGTTATCGAGTGCCGCGCCGCCAAGGCTGGCAATCTTTTCTGTTCTATTTACAGTGAAGCCGTTATCTGTTACGACAAATGACTTATCACGAGTTTCCTTTGTCCGTTTGGCAATGGTGTCCATCATCCATTCCCAATCTTTTTCTTCCCACTTATCGCTGCCTGGGGCACGGTAAAGTGGTTTGGTCAAACGTTTTTCAGAAGTGTATAACTGTCTTAATGTTGTTCCTTTGCTGCAAAGCTTGCCTTCGTTAATCGGGTTATCCGGGTCCCCTTCCGTATAAACCACTGTGTTATCTTTTGTATGGACTAGAATTCCGCAGCCCACACCGCAAAAGCAGCAAATGGTTGGTGTTACAGTTGCTTTGGCAATCTTGAATTCTTTTGATTTCGCATAGGCTTTTTTCTCATTAAAGCCCAGTTCAACAACAGCTAATGTAGCAGCGGTTGCACCGGAAAGCTTTAGAAACTGCCGGCGATTCAGGTTCAATTCAACCATTTTCAATCTCCTTCCCTTAACATGAATAGAACATCCCAATTTTTTTCTCTTTCTATCTGCTTACCCTCTCTTGGTCAATTCCCCCCTTCAAGGATTCTCTCCAGAACCGGTTCGACAGCTAAGTCGTTTTCGATTCTGCCTGCCGCGGTATAAATAGTTGCCATTTTCCCTCTTAAATAACCGACTATATCAATGTTCAAGTACCTGGCCAGCTGGACGGCCTGTTTGGTGGCAGCTGTCCGTGAGCCGATGACAGGAAAGCCAAATTTGGCTGCTTTAGAGAGCATTTCATATGAAACCCTTCCGGTTGTAAGCAGAAGTAACCGTTCGGGCTGTAACCGTTTTCTAATGGCGTGACCGATAATTTTGTCGACTGCATTATGCCGCCCAATATCCTCGCGAATGGTAATATTGCCGGATTCGTCTACAATACAGGCCCCGTGCATGCCGCCCGTTTCGAGATAAAAACGGGAATTTTGCGCAAATTCAGCCCGCTTTTTTAACAGATAGCTAAGCTGATAGGTTTTATCCGTGGATACTTTATCGAATTGTTTCACATCGGTCATTGAGAAAAATGTGACACCTCTGCCGCAGCCTGCTGTGTAGTGCTTTTTCTTCGAAAAGATCTGTTCTTCATCAAAGTCAGTGCAAAGCAATACATGGATGCTGCCCTGTTCTTCATTGATCACGATGGATTCGATATCAGATGCATCCTGAATAAATCCTTCAGAAAACAAATATCCGTAAGTCCAGTCCTCAAGGTCGAATTTTGTCAGTTGGAATACAGCCATCTCGTACCCATTTATGATTAAGGAAATCGGATATTCATCGGGACAACCTTTATGATTCATTGTTTGTTCCCTCCTCCAAAGGAATATTTGTGTTTCTATATTTTTCATTGTAAGAATGGTAGCTACCCGAGACAGCGATTTTCATCACACTGCAGAAGCATGCTCCTTTTTACGGAGGGACTTTTGGGGGATATCTACCATTTTAAAGCCAATTAAACCCTTGAATTCATGCATATTTGACAAATTTCTTTCTTTTTTGCAACAGAAATTCTACAATTTTGTGAACTCGCAAGTTAAGCAACATGGCAACGTTATTTACCAGGGTCATGTAAGCGATTGCATCCACCAGTTTGCGCTGGTGCCAACTGTTCTTTATCCTCATCGTACGCCCCCAGCCTCTCTCTGTAAGTGCCAAAAGTCACGCAAACCACCGCTTGGACCCCTTGATGTTGCAATCGTCACTTTTCTGTCAAATTAACGTTTGTTACTGTTTAATAAGTGGCAGTGTTAGATATGGTGTCAGGCACCATCCGTGGACAATTTTCCTGTTTTGTCCACGTGGGGTGGACACTTGCGGGTCCATTTTTACCGCCCTTGTTCCTGTATGAATTTGTAATGCGTGGGATATGTTATTTTTTTGTTATTGAATTATAATAAGAAGGTGAATTTAAGGCATTTAAGGGAGGTTTACATAATGACAATTAAGAAGGTAATGACGATTGCCGGTTCTGATACGAGCGGCGGTGCGGGGATCCAGGCCGATTTAAAGACATTTCAAGAGCTTGGCGTATATGGTATGACGGCCCTGACAACGATTGTAACAATGGATCCGAAAAACAATTGGTCTCATAGTGTGTTCCCGATTGACGTGGCAGTCCTTGAAAAGCAGCTTGACACTATCCTGTCCGTCGGAATTGACGCAATGAAAACCGGAATGCTCGGTACCGTGGAAATTATTGAATTAACAGCCAAAACCATCGATGCTAACAAACTTGAACGTGTTGTCATCGACCCTGTTATGGTGTGTAAGGGTGAGGATGAAGTTCTAAATCCGGAAACGGCAGATGCTTTGCGTGAGCTGCTGGTTCCGCGGGCACTCGTTGTGACTCCAAACCTATTTGAGGCTGGCCAGCTTGCCGGCATGAAAACACCAAAAACAGTTGAGGAAATGAAACAGGCAGCAGTTAAAATTGTAGATTTAGGGGCGAAAAATGTTGTCATAAAAGGCGGCAGTAAGCTTCAGGCAGAAGAAAACTCCGTTGACCTTTTCTATGATGGAAAAGAATTCAGAATCTACGAAACGCCTAAGTTTAATACCACGTATACTCATGGCGCAGGTTGTACTCATTCCTCCGCGATTACAGCAGGACTTGCCAAAGGCCAATCAGTCTATGAGGCTGTTGAGGTTGCCAAGGAATTCGTCGCAGCTGCGATCTCTCAAGGCTTCCGCTTGAATGAATTCGTCGGCCCAACCTGGCACGGCGCTTATCGCAGCAGCAAGTCTGTTACAGAGTTCTGCGACGATTGTGAAGAATAAATAGCATAGTTGATTGGAGTCGGCCCTAGTGGCTGGCTCTTTTATTTAGTTCAGGGGCGATTCGCAAATAGAACTGCTATAACCGCAAATAGAACGAGATAATTCGCAAATAAAACTAGCAACCGCGCAAATAAAAAGCGGAAATTCGCAAATAAAGTTTGCACTCCTCTTTTCCGAGCACGAATTTAGCATTTTTTTACTGATTTTAGTATGATTAAAACACTATTAATTAAAATTAATCAGTAGCTATTATTTTTTAAGAAGGGAAGGGAGTCAGGTTTGGAGTCAGTTGACATTAAAAAAGTTCAAGAACTTATCAATTCCTTTGCAAACAAAGATGTCTATATCCATCTAGAAACAACAAACGGCGCTTATGCATCCCATCATAACCAGGCATTCTTCTCAGCGGGAGCCTACATCCGCAATGCCCTCGTCAACTATGAGCTGGGAAAAATCACCGGCAACGGCCCCTTTCGCGTGGGTTTGAAAATTAACCTTGGCTGGGTCTATGCCGAAGGAATCACCCATTATGAATTCGATGAGCAAGGCAGGCTATTAATGGCCGGCCACGATTATAACGGAAAGCTTGCGGTAGCGCTGGAAATCAGCGAAACCCCGTTTGAATAGAAAGGAGCGCACATATTATGGAAAAAGAACGTCATGTGCTCGTAGTCTTTCCGCACCCAGATGACGAGGCTTTTGGTGTATCCGGAACGATTGCCACCCATGTAAAAAACGGCACACCGGTCACCTATGCCTGTCTGACTCTGGGAGAGATGGGGCGGAACATGGGTAATCCTCCGTTCACCAACCGGGAAAATCTCCCGAAAATCCGGAAAGAAGAATTAAAAGAAGCTGCACGGGCTCTCGGCATCCAAGATCTGCGCATGCTTGGCTTCCGCGATAAAACAGTTGAATTTGAGGACGAATCAAAACTGACCAACATCATCTCCGGATTGATACAGGAATTAAACCCGTCACTCATTATCACTTTTTATCCAGGCTATTCCGTGCATCCCGATCACGAGGCCACCGGTGCAGCTGTTGTCCGTGCCGTGGAGAAACTGCCAAAGGCCGCACGGCCAAAATTGCACTGCGTTGCCTTCTCTAATGACTGCGTTGAAAAGCTTGGCGAGGCTGACATCATCAA
Organism: Neobacillus sp. B24; assembly: GCF_055381825.1. NCBI lineage: Bacteria > Bacillati > Bacillota > Bacilli > Caryophanales > Bacillaceae > Neobacillus > Neobacillus sp. B24. Next base: position 5,293,803 of record NZ_AP035777.1, read on the forward strand.
CAATATCACCCCTGTCGCTGAAACAAAGCTTGCTGCGATTAAAGCACACCGGTCGCAAACAGAGACCATGTTTGTTGACATGGAGGAAAAACTCAAAAACCAGGATCCGCAAATCATGGTCTGGGTCAACAATGAACGGTTTTGGACGTACAAATTTACTGATTAATCATCATACAAAAAAGGACAGAACCACCGCCGGAAGCATTTTTCCAAAGCGAATGGGTCTGTCCTTTTACTTTTTGGCTCTGTAATTATATTTTGTTGATTTCGTATAGATTTGAGAATTCTTAGGCGGAGAATTTCCGTTTATTGTATAAACAGGGATCTAAAGTAGCCGAAATAAGCGGAGGAATTTCCTTTATCTGTTCAAAATTAACCAAAATTCAAAGATTTTCACCATATAAGCGGAAAAACTTCCTTTATTTTTAAGGAAATAAGGGTATTTCCCAATTTAAACGGAATTTCTACGCTTATTTCTCCAAACAAAATCAAATCAATATTCAGCTTATTTTTTAATAATCCCGATGCATCAACGTACAGAACTTGCACCAGTCGAGAATGATAATTTTCCTAGATCTTAATTCGATCATATCTTCCTTTTTCAACTTCGAAAACACGCGGCTGACACTTTCACGTGTTGTCCCGACAATCGTGGCAAATTCCTGAACTGTTAACGGAATTTCTATTCCCCATCTCTTGCCATCGTGATTAAACTTCCTTCCCATCCGCTCAAGTGTCCTGACAGTTTTGGCATAGACGTCCAGCAAGGCGGTATCGCGCAGCTGTGAGGTCATGTCCCGCAGTACCTCGCTCATATAGCTGATCATTTGCATTGCCAGTTCCGGGTGCTCGGCGATATCCTTTTCCAGCTCCTGTTTATCCAAAAAGAAAAGCTTCCCGTTCTCCAACATCGTTGCTGTCGCTGGATAGTATTGTGTCATGCGGGTAAACAGACAAGCCTCGGCGAAAATGTCACCTTTTTGTTTCACACAAACAATGATCTCATTGCCGTTTTCATCCTCTTTCGTCAGCTTCACCGCTCCGGAATGAACAAAGAAAACCCCTCTTGCCTCCTCATCCTCCGAGATAATCCGATCACCCTTTTTAAGCTCAAAGATGACGACCCTTTTTTCAATCACTTGCAGTGATTTCGGAGACAAATCCTTGAAGATAACAATTTTCCGAAGTAATTCCTCCTTGTTCAACTCCTGATAAACAGACAAGTTCGGCTCCTTTATACAGTTGACCCGACTCATGTTAACACCACCTTCATGTGTTTTTTCAATAATTACCACCTATTGTAAATTGTTTTCCCCGCTAATGTAGTGACATGTTTCACAATCATTCTTTTTTAAAAGAAACCTTACATTTGACCTATGTCACAAAACGTTCATTTTTCAAAAATCCTTATATGACAAGGCTTTCATCTCTCATTCACAAAACGTTCAAAATCCCACAAAACATAGTGACGTGGGTCACAATTTATTACCACTTCTGGGTTTAGGATAAGGGTGTTCAATCGACAAAAAGGAGGGGGACAAACTTGCAAAAAGCAATCATTAGCTTTGTCATAAGTCTATTGCTCGGGTTCGGGCTTGGCTATCTTGTATTTGATGTCGTAATGGGGGGCAGTGACGATGCTCCTAAAGTGGCTCAAGCAGACGATAAAGAAACTCCAGCGGCTACGGAAGAAAGCACACAGTCCAAGGAGGACACCGCTGCTACAACCGCAACACCAGCCAGCGACAATATCCTGAATAAAAAAGGATGCTTAGGCTGTCACTCTGTAGAATCTCTTGATTTGAAAGGCGGAGCAACAGGTCCAGATCTTTCAAAAGCGTTTGAAAACGTCGAAGGCAAGCACGGCAAGCCAATACAAGAATTCTTAAAAGAACCAACTTCAGCTGTAATGTCAGGTGTCATTGGCGGCAATCCGCTGACTGATGAAGAACGTACACAAGTTGTCGATATGTTAAAACAAGCATCAGAAAAATAAATTCACAAGGTGGTGTTAATGGAATGAAGAAATGGGTTCCAATTGCTTCTGGTTTATTAGCCGGATTTGTTGCAGCGACGATTTCCTTCGCGGACTTCTCGTCCAATGCGAAAACCGAAACCGCTTCCGTCAACAAAGGCGATGCTGAAAAGGTTTATGTTCCATTTGGAAAAAAGGATGACTACTATTTATTTGCATCAGGCGGCCACTCCGGTCAAATGTTTATTTACGGTGTGCCTTCGATGCGCCATATCCGTACCGTTCCGGTCTTCTCGCCGGATTCTGCAACAGGCTACGGCTTTGATGAACATTCCAAGAAATTACTGGGTGACTACACATGGGGCGACCTTCACCACCCGGCATTTTCGGAAACAAATGGCGATTATGATGGTAAATACATGTTTGCCACAGATGTCGGCAACAGCCGTGCTGCGGTTATGGATCTAGAAACTTTTACTGTTAAAGATATTATCAAAGTTCCAAACACAAGCGGCCCGCACTGTGCAGCCTTCGTAACTGAAAATACGGAGTATATGTTCCTGCCAACCCGTTTTGCTGTACCGCTTGGCCAGAAATATGAAAATCTTGATGATTACAGCACAAAATACCGCGGGGTTATGTCTGCTGTAACGTTCGACGAAAAAAATACCAAGCTTAATGTTGAATACCAGGTTGCTCTTCCGCCATGGTCCTATGACCTGTCTGATGCTGGTAAGAAAGGCTCGGCAGATTGGGCTGTTATGACAACCTATAATACAGAAGAAGCAACAACCAATCTTGAAATCAACGCGTCACAAGCGGACCGTGATTATATTGTTCTATTTAACTGGAAAGAGCTTGCCCAAATGGTCAAGGACGGAAACTATGAAGATGTTGATGGCCAAAAAATGATTTTCCCTGAAAAACAAAAGGGCGGCATCTACTTGGTTCCTGTAGCTAAATCACCGCACGGTGTTGACGTAACACCTGACGGAAAACACTTCATTGCTTCCGGTAAACTTGCCCCTGCGATGACCGTTTTCTCATTTGAAAAAGCATTTAAAGCTGTTGAAAACAAAGATTTCTCTGGCGAACGCAATGGCATCCCAGTTTTAAAATATGAATCTGTTATGGAACGTGAAGTCAATCCCGAAAACGCTCTTGGACCGCTTCATACCCAGTTCGATGATAAAGGAATGGCTTATACAACCATGTTCATCTCTTCTGAAATCGTGAAATGGGATCCGAAGACAGGTAAAACATTAGACCGCGTGCCTGTACAATATTCACCAGGTCACTCTGTTGCCGCTGAAGGCGACACTGTTGCTCCTGACGGCAAATGGCTTGTAGCTTTAAACAAAATTGCCAAAGACACTTACTTATCTGTTGGACCATCTCACCCAGAATCAATGCAGTTAATCGATCTGAGCAGCAGCAAAATGAAGGTCATTCAATCTGCTCCGGTTAACCCTGAGCCGCACTATGCTCAGATGATTAAGGCCGACAAGATTAAAACAATAGAAGTCTATGAAAAAGATGAAAATAACAAAGACGCCGTCTATAAAAAAGATGACGCCAAGATTGTCCGCAACGGCAATAAAGTCGATGTTTACGGAATTGCCATGCGCTCGAAGTTCATTTTTGACGCCAAAGCCAAACGCCCTGACGTAATTGAAGTGAACGAAGGAGATGAGGTCACCATCCATCTGACCAACATCGATTTCGATGAAGACATCACTCACGGCTTTGCCATCAACAGCTATGATATGAACATTGAAGTCCAGCCTGGACAAACTAATACGATCAAATTTACTGCTAATAAAGCCGGTACATTCCCGATCTACTGTACAAACTTCTGCTCGGCCTTGCACCAAGAAATGACCGGCTACTTCCTTGTAAAACCAAAGCAATAAACAGAAAAGCGAAAGCGCCTTGCCCAGGGGCGACAGGCATAAGACGAACCGGCGAGAAGGCTGCTCTTTAGCCTTCTTGACGGATTGGCTTATGACCCCGAGCCCCTAGGCGCTGCAGCTAGACAAAAGTATTAGCGGTGGGTATCAATGTTTCATTGATACCCACACTCATTATAAAAGGAGTCTTAAAGTTGAATGATAATAAGAAAAGACTGAAACTATCGCTTACTTCTTCATTACTGATTGGACTTTCTGCTATCTTGATCATTATCTCTATGTTTTTCCCATGGTGGAGGATGCTGTTTATTGCGCCGCAATATCCGGAAGGGTTAAACATCATCGTCTATCCGAACAAATTGGAAGGCGAAATTGATATCATAAACGGGCTTAATCATTATATCGGCATGTCCAACTTTAGTGCAGAAAATTTCCCTGAACTGGGCTACCTGATTTACCTTATCGGCGGATTAGCTGTCCTCACTCTAATCACAGCTTTACTCCGCAATAAAAAAGTGCTGTACGGATTGATCGGTATTTTTATGATTGGCGGGGCCGCAGGCATTTGGGATTTATATTCTGCATTAAAACGATACGGTTCTAATCTTGATCCAAAGGCGCCGATTCAAATGGACCCATTTGTTCCGCCAATTATTGGTGAAAATACCGTGGCAAACTTTATTACCCACAGTATCCTGGGCACAGGTGTCTATTTTGTGATTGCCGCGTTTATTTTATTATTAATTCCGTTATGGAAGGATCGAAAAGTGAAATGAAAAAACTAACGCTCCTATCTTTCATTTTTTCTCTCTTCTTTATCATGAAACCAGAGGAATATATGGCAGCCGGTAACCTGCAGGCGACAATCGACTCCATGAAAGAAGGGGCGGTATTGAAGCTCGAGGGTAAAACATACGAAGGCAATATCGTTATTACCAAACCGCTTACGATTATTGGCACCAAGAACACCGTAATCAAAGGGGACGGTAACGGAAACGTAATTTCCGTTAAAGCGCCGAACGTCAAACTAAAGTCTTTGAATGTTACCCACGGCAGCATGAACCGCAACTCGGCTGAGGAATACGCGGCCATCAAGATTTACAGTAACAACAATGTGGTCGAGCACGTAACGATAACCGACTCCTTTCACGGAATTTATTTAAGCCAGGCCCATTACAACAAAATTGAATATGTAAATATCAAAGGTCTGGGCAAAGGCGAAATTGCAGCCCAGGGCAACGGCTTCCACGTTTATTACGCAAACGACAACCTGCTTGCCCATAACAAAATAGAAGGCACCCGTGACGGGATGTTCTTTGATTACGCCAATCGCAACAGTATTTATGACAACAACATCACGGGCACCCGCTACGGTTTGCATTATATGTATTCCGACGAAAATACGTTTAAACACAATACGTTCACCATGAACCAGGGCGGCGCCGCCATCATGAATTCCAATGGCCTTACCCTTACAAACAATCAATTTATCGTCAACTATGGCAACCAATCCTTTGGATTATTACTACTGCAATCAAATGAGAATCATATTCAAAACAATTTATTTTACATGAACCAGCGCGGGCTTTATATTGACCAAGCGACACGCAACGAGATTCGCAACAATAGAATCATTCAAAATCAAATTGGAATTGAGCTTTGGGCCAGTTCCAATCAGCAAATTTTTGCATTAAACACGATATCCGACAATACGATCCCCGCCGTCACCATCGGGGGAAGCGGCGAAGGCAATGCTTGGAGCGAGCATGGCAAAGGCAATAATTGGGGCTCAACCTTCCCGCTCACCGACCTCGACCAAAACGGCATCGGGGATTTTCCGATAACCTATCATTCCTCCCTCCATCAGCTGATTGAGGCCCAGGAATTAACGAATTTCTTTTTAAAAAGCCCTGCGTTAAAAATCTATGAAAAAATAAATGCCACACAAAACGAAGATGAAATCATGTTTAACGACCCACACCCGCTTGTACCCAAAAAGGGCAGCCATTCTCCGATTTGGCTGGCAGCGCTCGGGGTGCTTGCTGTGTTGATTTTTCTAAAGGGGAGACAGCGATATGCCTTACGTTTGGAAGGAATGGAAGGAAAACCTAAGAGGTAAAGGCTTGTGGCTCGCACTTAGCATTATTGTACTGATCTCGGTCAGCATGCTGTTTAAGTCAGCCAGCCTATCGTTTGATAAAGGCTTCTACATTCTGCTAATCAATCTGTTTGATACAATCATTTATTTTATTCCGATTCTGTGCCTGTTTATCGGAGCGTTTTCGATATTTCAGGAAAAGGAACAGAAAACACTGATTATGCTGCTGACCAAGCAGGACAACTATCCTAGCTTTTTAGTAAAAAAGAGCCTTGCTCTCTATACCGTTGTCCTAGTGCCGCTCTTTGCCTGGTTTTTCCTATATCTACTGTTATTAAAGTTTCAATTTGAGGCCGACTTTGGCGGCTACATGATCTTTGTCGTCAGCATCCTGATTATGGCCTTGATCTTCCTCCAAATGGGCGCGGCTATCGGCAGCTTTTCCCGTTCGCGGATGCAGATTATCGGCTATAGTATTTTCGTCTGGTTTTATTTCTTCTTCCTGCATGATTTTATCCTGCTATCACTCTTGCCGGATGTTACTTACGAAAATGTAAAAATCTTTTCGCTCTTCTACTTTTTAAATCCGCTTCAGGCCGTGCGGATGTTTATGGAGACAGGCATGGGCGTCTATTCGTTCGGCCATATGTCAAGGCTGCTCGAGGAGTTCATGTGGATGAAACCGGTGTTCTTCTTGGCCGGAAGCATGCTGCTTTGGCTAGTTGTTTCCTATTTGACTGCCGTGCTGTTTAACCGCAAGGAGGGCTACGAATGATCAACGTACAACACTTATATCAATCTTTTGGAAAAAAGAAGGTACTGGACGATATCAATTTGGAAATACAGCAGCAGGAAGTTTGTGCTCTTGTCGGCCATAACGGTGCCGGAAAGTCAACCTTCATTAACAGCTTGCTTGGGCTATTGCCGGTGGGGCAAGGCTCAATTTCGATTAATGGCGAGGCTGTAACGAAGAAAAACGGCGCATGGAAAAATGCCATTGCTTATCTGCCGGAAAAATTTATGCTGTATCCTAGCTTGACTGGGCTTGAAAACTTGACGTTTTTTGCAGAGGCTGTCGAAAAGAAGGCCGATGGTGCGCGGATGGAGCAGGCACTGCGGTCAGTGCGGCTGTGGGATGACCGCAACGAGCAGGTGAAGGGCTACTCAAAAGGGATGCTTCAGCGCCTTGGATTGGCGATTACACTATACCAGAATGCCAGTATATTGATTCTTGATGAACCGACAAGCGGCATTGACCCGATGGGCCGAAAGGAAATTTTAGAAGTCCTGAAGTCGCTTCATAACAAAACCATCCTGCTTTCCTCGCACCATCTGGATGAAATTCGCCAGGTCTGCACCCATGTTGCCTACCTGGAAGATGGAAAAATGGTAAAGTATACGGTGGAGCAATTTTTGGCAACACATAATTTGGGAGGATTAAGCTCATGAGAAAACAGTTGTTAGTGGCCCTGCTGCTACTGGTCGCAAGCTTGGCCGCCTGCAGTTCGGGTCCTGAGTATAATATAAAAGTAACCAATGATGTTTATTTCCAACTGGACCAACCTGGCACAATTGAAATCAAAGTAACAGAAGCCGGGAAACCGGTGAAAGATTTAAAGGTTTCTGCAGTATTGTCAATGTCCAATATGGACCACGGCACAAACAAAGTGAAGTTTGTTGAAACAGCAGAAGATGGAGTATACTCCGGGGAAGCTGATTTTTCGATGAGCGGTAAGTATGAGGCCGTATTCACGCTGGAAAAGGATGGCAAGAAGTCTGAAAAAGTGATTACCATCAATGTCGTAAAGGCTCAAGGCACAGCAAAAATTAACGGTGAATGGATTACGGCTGAGGATGTTGCTTTTTATAAGTTAATCAACCAGCTTCAGCTCGAGATTAACCGCGAGGCCGCCAAAAAGCAATACAGCGGGGCGCAATTGGAGGAACAATTAGCTTATTTGGATTCCCAGGAGAAGGTCGCCGAGGATAAAAACAATCTGTTAACACAGATCATCCGCCTGCGCTCAATGGCCATGCTTGCGGAGGAAAAAGGCCATAAAGCTGAAGCAGGCGAGGTCGACACTGCGGTGAACAAGGCCCGCAAGCAATATAATCAGTACGAATCAGCCAAGGCATTAATTTCTAAATACGGCGAGGATAAGTTTTGGGCTACCGAAAAGCAGCAATACGAAATGATCGTTTTGTCGCAAAAAGTCCAAAGTGACCTTATTGCCAAAGTCAAAAAGGAAAATCCAACCTACGGCGAGCAAGAAGTTATCTTCCAAGCTCAAAAACAGTATGAGGAATTGCTTGTTTCACAGGTGAACTCACTTAAAATAGAAATTCTGTAGTTATATCGATCGCAAATAGAATAGGGAAATTCGCAAATAAACGTGTCTTTTTCGCAAATAAAAAAGGAATTTCCGCAAATAAGACGAGCAATCAGTGAAGATTGCTCGTCTTATTCTTATTTTACATCCCGCAGCAGTACCCGATAGAGTTTGTCGTCTTGTTCATCAGGGGTACCGCGGCCATCGGTGTTGTTGCTGACGAAGTAGAGGTAGTCGCCGTCGATGAAGACGTCGCGGATGCGGCCGAGACCGGTGATCACTGGTTTTGTCCGGTCTTTCTTGATATCAAATTCCCTGACAGCGTTACCTCGCAATGCCGCGACATACAACTTTTCATCCCCTGACGCAGCCATACCTGATGGTGCCCAAGTCTCATCACCCGATTGAAACAAGGGGGTTTCCATACCGGATTGCTTCTGACGCCCCTCAATCACTGGCCAGCCGTAGTTGGCTCCCGGCTTAATCACATTAATCTCATCGTGTGCAGATTGTCCGTGCTCACTGGCATATAGCGTCGAACCAATCCACACCAACCCCTGCGGATTGCGGTGCCCATAGCTGTAAACGTACGAATCTGCTCCAAACGGATTATCCCTAGGAATTGTTCCGTCCAAATTCATCCGTAATATTTTTCCGTTAAGAGAGGCCCGGTCTTGCGCGGAATCCTTTACGGTGGCGTCGCCTGTCGTAATATACAGCTTGTCATCAGGGCCAAGCTTTATCCGCCCGCCATGGTGGTACGCAGCACTCGGTATCCTATCTAACAAAATATCCGCTTCAGTCCAAGAAGTACCGTCATTTTTCAAGATAACGACACGGTTAAATTGTTCGTCCCCCTCAGAATAGGTGTAATAAGCATATGCTTGTTTTGACGCCGCAAAATCAGGAGCAAGTACAAAACCCAATAACCCGGCCTCTGCAGCCTCCGCCAACGGTTTCCGCAACACCACTTGCTGCCGTTCCACATTCCCATCTTTAATCACTGCGATGCTTCCTGTTCGTTCACTGATGTAAAAAGCTCCATCCACCTTATTGATTGACCAAGGCACAGATAAATTTTCCGCCACCACTTCCACATCTTGCTGCAGTACAATCGCCTCATCCCCAGGATCCTCTTTTTCAACAGAAGAACAACCTGAAACCAGCAGCATGACCATCAGTAACATCGAGCATAATCGCAACATACGCCTAGCCGCGCCCCTCCTTCAAATCCTATAATACTTCCAGTATCGCCTTTGCCACACCGCTGTTTTCATTGGTGTCGGTGACCATATCACACATCGTTTTAATGACCGGGCTGGCATTCCCCATTGCCACCGCGCGGCCAACCTTTTCAAACATTGACACATCGTTAAAATTGTCGCCGATTGCCATTGTCTCATCGAGGCCAATCCCGTTTGCACCCACAAACGCCTCAAGGGCGATACCTTTTTGCGCATCCTTGTGAGTAATTTCAATATTTTCTTCACCTGATTTTGTCACTGACAATTCCGTAAACCCATTTAGCGAACCTTGAGCAGCAGCCAGCTTTTCCTCGTCAAACGAGAACGCCAAAAACTTGTAGATTTTGTATTCATTACTATCAAACAGCACACCATAATTATCTACAGGATGAATCAAGTTATCGCGAAGTCTCGCACCCGCTGCATGTTCAACCACCGCGCGATCTGCTTCTGGATTGGCAGTCAGTACAATGTCTACCATGATTGAAACAGCCTTATCGGTATCCACAGTGAACGCACCTTTATCGGTATATACTTCAAAATACACATCACTTTTCGCTAGCTGTGCTGCGACATCTCTGGCAACAGCTTTATCAATTGGCGTTGCCGAAATGATCCCGCCATCGCGCCCGCGGACCTCTGCGCCATTGACGCAAATTAACGGACAAATTAACCCCGCCTCATCCAGCACATAGGTTGCCTCCTGATAGGCCCGGCCGGTTGCCACGACCACCTCTACTCCCTCAGCCTGCGCCTTTAGAATGGCCTGTTTGTTTTCTTCACTGATGGTCTGCATCGCGTTTAATAATGTCCCATCCATATCTGTTGCAATACATTTAATCATAATGGTCTCCTTTAGTTTCATTCATTAGTGCCATTCTATCATGAATAGTGTTTTTGCTCACGCCAGATACTTGCTGCCCTCCCTGACACTTAACGGCGCCAGCTGCGTGCCAGCAATAAACTTTTTAACCGAGGCCGGATTAGTCTTTGAGTATTCCCGTAACGCCCAGCCAATCGCTTTTTGAATAAAAAAATCCTTGCTGTCCGCGTTTTGTACTATGTATCGATAAAGCAGCTCCTCATCCGTCTGTCTCTTGTATTTTAATTGAAAAAGAATAGCCGCCCGCCGCAGCCACATATATTCGTTAACCGCCCAACCGTCAATACTCTCCTTAATAACCTCATGATAACGTGCTGCAATCCCCCCAACAGGCTTTGGTGCAATTGCATCAACACTATCCCACCACGACTTTGTTCTGATCAGTTGTTCCATAAATGGCAGGTCTGCCTTTTGCAGCTTCTTTGACGATTTTTCAAGATAAACAAGAGCCGTATATTGATATTCCCGTTCCTCCTTTTGCCAAAGGGTCCACACAAAGTCTTGCTGAAACTGTTCCTTCAAGATTCCAGTCTCTTTGAAAAATTGCTTTTCCAGTTGTGCCCGCAGCGGCTTTTTTATCCCCAGAAACGGAAAATGATTTTTCATATATCTCTCCATCGGTCCGGCATTTTCTTCATTTCGATTGCTTTCAAACAAGTCTGTTAAGATATCAATTGCTTCCGTCATCGCTACCACCTCTTCCTTTTATTGTAAAAAATACGGAGCGCATAAACAATCCCCCCAATGCCAAACTATTAATTAGAAAAAGGAGGGATTCCCTAATGACGAAAAAGTACAATAAAGGCAGCGCCAACCAAAATTCGCCTACAGCTGGGCATGCAGAGGCGGAATTCGGCACAGAGTTTGTGAGCGGTGATAACAGCAAGGGCAATAAACGGAATAAAGACCAGCAAAGCAAGACAAATCCACATAAATAGACAAGTGCCGGGGGACTTTCCACCCGGCACGATTATTTTTAACCTTTTACCCCAGCTAGCAAATTTATTTCCTCAGCAATATTAGCATGAATTTTATCGACAATTTCGAAATTCATTGCGGAAACGTAAATTTGCTCCAGCTCATCGTGCAGTTCCTTTGCCTTGGCGAGCCAGCTTGTTGCTTCGTTCATCTTGTTGCGATACTTGGCAGAAATTTTACTGATGATATCGGCAAAAATATCATCGGTTCCCGGTTCAATTAAAATCTCATACATATCAATGATTTCATCGCCGTCCCTGCTCGGGAAATATTCATGCGGCGCCGTACTGTCAAAAATCGCAATCCCCAGTTCCCGGAAAATCAGCATATCCAAGCTATTCGGGTCAAAACCGCAATGGTAGACTTCCGTATCGACTCCGCGCGCCTCAGCAGCTGCGGCCAATTTTTTCAGCATTGTCGATTTTCCGGAACCAGGACGTCCTTTAATAAAATAACGCTTTGGAATCTCTTCCGTTAGATTTGGTACAAAGTCAACCGCACCCTTTGGTGTAGCCGCTCCTAGAAAACGGTGGCGAACATCCGGCTTCTTATTCAACTTCATTTTTCCAAAAAACGAATCAATCAACTTGTTTGTCAGTTGGTCGGCCTTTTGAAAATCCATGCTGTTGATATAGATTTTTTCCCAATCATCATGGACCTCGAGCGCCTCTTTAAAGGTTGCGTAGGCATTGGCGAAGGCGGCGCTGATTTGCTCCGTCAGCCTTTGAATACTGTCTTTGTGGGCGGCAAGGGCCATCTTATCCCATGCTTCACCGAGATTGATATATTCCTCAACTGCTCCAGGTGCCTTCGGTTCAATCACATGCGGCGCTGTGCCGTCGACTATGCCGACCTTTAAGGCCGGAATCAGCACCCCATCAATAGAATTATTGTCTGACGAGCAATGGAGAAATTCAATATTATATCCCTTTTCCAGCCACTCGTTGCCAATTTTCTTCATTAGCGAGGACTTCCCGGTTCCTGGTCCGCCTTTTAAAATGAACAAGCGGTCAAGCCCCTGCAAATTGGAATCATACAAGTTGTGAAAGCCCTTGGCGGTATTGCCGCCGGCGAAGTAGTTTTTCACTTTTCCTGCCATTCATCAACACTCCCTTTTTAAGCAACTTTGCCTCTGTTGTGTAGTCATGCAAAGTTTCATATATGTCATTTGCAAAGATTATGGTCACATTATCTTATGCATCAGGAGTCTGTAGGTGAATGCCCATGAAAAAATCTATTTTATTCGCGCGGGGTTGGCAGATCTATTTGATGACGTCAACGAATTCTGCCCCGGTGACTGCTTGCAATTGAGCTGGTTCCAACACGATTTGCATACCGATTTTTCCGGCACTGACAACCATGGTGTCAAGCTCTTGGCAGCTTTCATCGAGGAAGGTCTTGTATTGCTTTTTCATGCCTAATGGTGAGCAGCCGCCGCGGATGTAGCCGGTCCACTTTTGAATATCCTTTACCGGAAGCATTTCCAAGTTCTTTTCCCCGGCAGCTTTGGCTGCCTTTTTCAGATTTAACTCCTCAGCAACGGGGATAACAAACACATAAAGCGCTTTGCTCGCTCCTTGGGTAACAAGTGTTTTGTAAACTTCCCTTGGATCTTTACCGACTTTTCCCGCAACCGATACCCCATCGATTTTTCCATCTTTATTTTCGTAGGTAAGGACCTCATATTGGATCTTCTGCGTGTCAAGAATCCGCATTGCATTCGTTTTGGCATGGGCCATGGTGATCATCCTTCTGTTTTTGTATTTATTTTATCAAAAATAGGAAACCTTTTTACAGTTTGGGAGTACCTTGTTGGTTTATTGGTCGATTTCTCGCGTTTTCTGGTCAGTTTTATTAATTTTCTGGTCTCTTTTTATTGTTTTCTGGTCCCTTTTTGTATTTTTCTGGTCGATTTTCACACTTTTCTGGTCGATTGGAAATTTACCGGCGATTTCACCCATGTTACCGGCGAATTGCAGTAGTTTACCGGCGAATTTTTCAATTTACCGGCGGTTCCGTACTTATTACCGGCGATTTTCTCCGCTTTACCGGCAAACACAAAAAGGTGTCAGGCACCATGATGATATGCCTAACACCCTTTTGGGGGAACGTTTTTTAAAAATCAAACAGCACCTTATGCAGGGCATCATAAGCATTGACATATCCTGCCCCGACTTCCCATGATTCGTAGCCTGGCATGTTGGTAGCGGTATTCTGAAGCACCTGCTTAATTTGGTCAGGTGTCAGCGTTGGGTCAGCTTCAAGCATAAGCGCCACAATTCCAGCCACATGAGGTGTTGCCATCGAGGTACCACTCATCGTTGTATAAAATGGCAAATACTGCGGCTCAATAAGCCCAATATCGGACGTCAGACCCAAAGTTGCAACGGGACCAAGCACTCGGGTGGAAATAATATCGACCCCTGGGGCGGTAATCGAAGGCTCATCCTTCCATGTCCAGGTCCGGCCATCCATCTCAAATGTGCCGCCGACACCTTTTGTACCGCGGGAGGAGAAGTCCGCCAAGCTGCCTTCCTTATCTCCCGCAGCAACGGAAATGACCCACGGGGCCTTGGCATAAGGGTTATGGGTGTTTTCAGCCGGTCCTTCATTTCCCGCGGCAAAAAGCACCGTAATTCCGTTATCATAGGCCGCCTTACTTGCTAGATTAATAGGATCATTGGGGTCGAACTCGCCCGAGGATCCCCAAGAATTGTTAATAACACGAATATTGTATTTTTCTTTATTAGCAATCGCATAATCAAAACCGCCAATACCGTCTAGTACTAGAAGGGCTGCACCGGAACCGTAGCCAACCAGGTTGGCACCAGGGGCAACGCCTTCATATTTACCACCAGACATTTCACCCGTTCCACCAATGATCCCAGCCACATGGGTGCCATGTCCCGAATTGGAATCGGTATTGGGGACATTTTCAATATATTTAATCGGCACAAGACCGCCTGTTAGATTGCTTAAATTTACACTTGCCAGCACATTCTGCACCAGGTGACTGCCAAACTTTATATCACCATGAAGGCCGTCAACTCCGCTGTCATTGATGACCACTCCAACACCTTTACCGGTTATCGGCAGGCCGCCGTTTGCCTGGGTCATCGCAGCATCGGCGCGCGCCCTATCAACGCCGGTCATCGCCGTTGCATCGGCATTATAATATGTAAGCTTTTTATTTAAATAGATTGATTTTACACCAGGTGTGGCAGCAAGTTTATTAATCTGGTCCTTTGTCGCCAGCAAACCTGCAATTGGCAAAGCCTTCATCGAAATTGCTTTGGTAATCCCCAGCTTTTCCAACAAATTTAGGTTATCTTTAGTAGGAGGGCCGTCTCCTTCAAAAGTTACAACCACTTGTACCGGCTGTGTTGTTGTTTTTAATACCTTCACAAGATCCAAATCTAGTACTGCGGGAATTACCTCTGCTTTAGCCTCTGGTAGATTTGGCAGCACCAACGAGAATAGTAAAGCAAAAATAAGAAGTCCTGAAAGCCACTTTTTCATATCCAAACCCCTCTCACAATTGGTATATATCCCATTTTCCGGGAATATGCCAGAAAACACCATTCGCCAAAAGGAGTAATATTAATGAATATCGGTACTAACTTTCCCTCATACCGAGGATATACCTCCGTAGACGAGCCAAAACAAAAACCAGGCACAAAGCACCCGGTTCCATCTCCTCCTAAACAAGAGTTTATTATTAAATAATAGAAATGTCCGCCCCACGTGGACAAAAGGGCGAATTTGTCTTTTTGTGGTGCCTGACACCAATACCACCATTCCCACTATTGCCACATTGCCACATTACATTACGTCAATGGCACCAGTTGGTTTTGTACGGCGTAGATGACGACCTGCGACCGGCTTTTAACACCTAGTTTTTTGAAGATGTTGCTGACGTGAATTTTGACGGTTTTGTCGCTGATGAATAGGGTTTGGGCGATTTCTTTGTTGTTCATGCCCTTGACCAAGCACAACAGTACTTCTTTTTCCCGCTCGGTCAGCATCGAGTCTGCCGGTTTTTCTTCCTCAACCACCTCCGGCTTAGGCTGCATGAAACCCAAAAACTTCTTGGTCATACTTGGATGGATCACCGATTGGCCATTTGCCACTGCGCGAATCGCATCGACAACATGTTGAGACGGCGCATCCTTTAGTAAATAGCCATCGGCCCCCTCACGAATCGCCGACATAAAATACTCGTCATGGTCAAACATCGTTAAGATTAAGACTTTTATCGATGGATATTGCTTTTTAATCACACTGGTTGCTTCAATCCCGTTCTTTTCGGGAATATTGATATCCATTAAAATGACGTCCGGCATCGCTTCCTTTACCCTGGCGATTGCATCGTTGCCATTGACCGCCTCAGCAATCACATCAATATCCGACTCCATTTCCAAAATGTTTTTCAAACCGTCCCGCAGCACGGCATGGTCATCGACTAGCATAAGCTTGATCATGTATTTCTCCCCCTTCAATCCCCATTCTTGGAACCGTTAACGTAATTTCCGTTCCAGCCCCCTCACGGCTGTCGACCTGAAGCATCGCGTGAATCTTCTCCGCTGCTTCATTCATATGTAGTATCCCAAAATGCGGATGCTCGCGCGCTTTTATCATTGCCTGAAACAGCGAAAAACCGTTACCATTATCCTTCACCTTTAACATCACATTCTCTTTTTGAAAGCTTAGCAGTATATCAATTTTTGACGCCTCTGCGTGCTTAAGGGCATTCTGCACACTTTCCTGACATATATCAAAAATAATTTTTTCGACCATTGAGCTTAATTGAAACTCTGGCCCGCGGGTCTCAAGACAAATTTCCAGATTGTGTTCGCGGCGGAGCATGTTAATCTTGGCAGTGATTGCGGCCAGCAGACCGACCCGCTCAGTTGGATATGGCCTCAAAGCATAAATCGATTCCCGCACCTCTTTTAAGCTTTTTCTCAGCTTCCCTGTGCTTTCCACCATCAGCCGGAGTGAATCTTCAGGCACCTTGGTAAACTTCCGCTGCGCCGTTTCCAAGTTCATAATCGCACCGGCAAGCGACTGGGCAACGCCATCGTGGATATCCCGGGCAATCCGGTTTCTTTCCTCCAATATCAGCCGCTTCTCCTGCTCTGCAAACAGCCAGCGCGTTTTAATCAGAACCGCAAGCTGGTTGGCCAGCGTTGCCGCCGAGCGGTAGTCCTCTTCACCAAAACTTCTTGTCCGGACACGGCCAAGGACAAACAATCCAACTAATTCTTTTTCAATAATTAATGGGGCATACAATAAGGAGCCGACTTCCTCTGTAAAAAAATCACCTGCAGGTCCGGCTTCTATTTTCGTATTTTCATAGACTTTTACCCCTGTGATATGTTCGAAAGCAGAGGCGGTTTCCCCGGATAATTCCGAGCCCATCACAACCGGACCTTCGCCAAAGCTAAACACCCAGCCGGTCGGTCGCCGCTTCCACAATATCCAAGCATCGACATCAATAAATTCTTGAAGATTATTGGCTAAAAAGGTAACCCAATCGGGAGCGGCAATTTTTTTATTTAACTCGGAGGAAATGCTGAACAATGCCTTCAGCTTCGCCCTCTCCCGCTTTAAATTGGCGATTATTGAGCTTAGCAAAGCAAAGCAGACTAGCGGCGAAAAGAAGAAAAAAAAGGTAAATACGTCAACTTGGCCGCGATTTTGATTGCCCAACACATAAAAAAGCACGAGATAGACGGCAGAAATCAGAAAACTGTTCAGCTCCTGGAGCGTCTTTCGCTTCCAGACCCTAATAGGATAATTCTGCGGCCGGATCCACAGCACGAAGTCAACAATCAAGTTATTAATCAAGTAATAGGGGATAATCACAAGGCCAACATGAATAAGACCCTGCAAGACTTTAGAAACACCCTCGAGAGGCAGCATCGGATCCAGCCATTGGCCCGCCATATGGGCCACAAAGAAACTGATCATGTGCATGGCCGGGTTAAACAAAATAATTCGCAGCGGACGACGCCCAATAATATTAACAGCGGCAACAATAATCCCGTAAAAAACGAGCGTATTCGCAACCCCATCAATAACATAAATGACGTAAACGAGCGCAAACGAAATGGTAACTGTACCATTCCAGACCGGTAACGGGAAATACTCTACAATAAATAGGAATAGTATCAATAACGCGAAAATTAACGGATCATGTGGGACCGATAACTGCGTCAGGCCAGCTTGAAGAAAAACCCATCCGCCAGCAAATGTTATCAGCCCTAAAAATTGCCGCGACAGCCTCTCTTTCTTTTGCAAAATGCCTGAACTACTCATGGCAACGACCCCTTTATTTCCGTTACGGATTACTAAATTTTCAGTTAATTACAGTGTAAAGGATATCTTCATTGAAAACAATCTGGGAGAATCCTTCCTCCCAAAACATATGCAAAAAATAAAAACCCAGACCGGTCTAATGCACCACACTGACCGGACTGGATCACCAAACATGGTATGGTATGGTTTGGTATACAATATTATGTCATAATCACCTTCCTATTTTCTATTTGGCAAAAGCATTATTCTTGCGATACTACCTTAGTACTAGAATCAAATTGGCACAAAATTAACCAAATTCTGTCACTCAATTGTCACTCTATCAAACCATAATTATTGTAAACTAAAATTAACAAAGGATTTACAATTTACCTTTTTGACGTTGACAACGGAATTTATGTGAAATACATCACAAACTACAAAGTCCTTTAAATAAACATTTTTTATAAGAGGTGGTTCATAATGAAATATGATTTGGTGCTGCTCCACGCTCCGAGTGTGTATGATTTTCGAAAAAATGCCCTGCTTGCCGGCCCGATAAGTGATGTTGTGCCATCATCACCTGTGTTTGAGATGTATCCAATCGGCTTGACCAGCATTGCAGACTATTTAGAGGGCTATGGGCTCAGGGTAAAAATAATCAATATTGCCAACCGCATGTTGATGAGCGAAAACTTTGATGTCGAGAAAAAATTGAAGAATATTAAAACCCGGGCATTCGGTATCGATTTGCACTGGCTGCCGCACGCCCATGGCAGCATCGAGCTGGCCAAAATCGTCAAGAATCTCCATCCGGAAACACCGGTTATTTTTGGGGGATTATCCTCCACCTACTATCATAAGGAGTTAATTGACTATCCGTTTATCGACTTTGTCATGCGCGGCGATTCAACGGAAAAACTCATGCTCCTGCTGATGAACAAATTGGAAACAGGCAACACTCACTACGCCGATATTCCAAACCTGACTTGGAAAAAAGGCAATGAAATTGGTTATAACTCGATTACTTACGTACCAAAGGATTTGGATGATATTGATGTTCCCGGCTACAGGTATACAGTCCGTTCCGTGTTCAAATACAGGAATTTCCTTGACCCGCTTCCTTACAATGGCTGGCTGCAATATCCAAACACAGCGCTGCTTACCGCTCGCGGCTGTACGCAAAACTGCCTGATCTGCGGCGGCTCCAGGGAAGCCTATGACCAAAACTGTAACCGCAACTCACTGGCACTGCGGTCACCGGAAAAACTGGTGGAGGACATTCAATTTATTTCCCGGTTCAGCCGGGCTCCGATTTTTATCCTGCATGATTTGCGCCAGGGCGGACGAGAATATGTCAATGAATTTTTCTGCCGCTTGAAAAAGTTGAATCTGAAAAACGAAATGGTATTTGAATTGTTCCAGTATGCCGATGAGGAGTATTTTAGAAAAATTGAGGACAGTGTTCCGCACTATAGCATTGAAATTACCTTGGAAACCCATGATGAAAAAATCAGACGCTATAATGGGAAATTCAGCTGTACAAACGAAAAAGTGATTGATACGTTAAACTTTGCATTAAAGCATAGCTGTAAAAAAATCGACTTGTTCTTTATGGTTGGAATTCCGGACCAGACATACGCAAGTTCTGTCGAGAACATTGACTTCTGCGAAGATATTCATCTTGCCTGCAATCGGGACCCTAGGATTTTCTATTTTGTCGCGCCGCTTGCGCCGTTCCTTGACCCGGCGAGCCCGGCATTTGAGCATCCGGAAATCCATGGCTACAAAAAATTCTGCCATACGCTCGAAGATCATCGCAAGGCGATCACCCAGCCATCATGGAAGCATATGCTCAGCTATGAGACCAAGCACATGACCCGGGACGATATTGTAAATGCCACCTATGAAGCTGCCTATAAACTGAACGACTTTAAATTAAAATACGGTCTGATTGACACTGCAGGCTATGAAGATATAAAAGAAAAAATAAAAAAATCGCAGGCTTATATCGAGAAAATTGACCATATTCTCTCCCTCCCAGAGGCAGAGCAGGCTGCGGAACTAGCCATCCTGCAAAAGGAAATACAAGAGTTGAATCAATACAGCATTTGCGGCAAGAACGAGCTGAAATGGGAAGTCCAGAAAAACTACGCCAATTTCTTCTCACTCGCCATGGTGGGACTGGAGCAGTTGTGCGTTGAATATAAAAATAAACTTAAACATTCATTAAGTCCAAAACTTCGCTATCAGTTTAAGCTTGAACCGGAACGGCAAAAAGTGAAAATGTAAATGAGAAAGAGGCTGTCTCATGCAGCCTCTTTTCGCTTTAATGCCCGCCAAGGTAGGCATTCCTAATTTGGTCACTTTGCCCCAACTCTTCGGCAGTACCACTTGCCACGATTTTCCCCGTCTCGATCACATAAGCGCGGTTGGCGATGGACAATGCCATGTTGGCATTCTGCTCGACCAGCAGAATCGTTGTGCCAGTTTGATTGATTTCCTCAATGATTTTAAAGATTGTTTTAACGAGCAGCGGCGCTAGACCCATCGACGGCTCGTCCAACAGCAGTAATCGCGGGCGTGCCATTAACGCGCGGCCCATCGCGAGCATTTGCTGCTCACCACCGGAAAGTGTGCCTGACAGCTGCTTGCGGCGTTCTTGAAGCCGAGGGAACAGTTCAAAAACCTTTTCGAAGTCCTCTCGGATCCCCTGTTTATCCTTGCGTAAATATGCGCCAAGCTCCAAATTTTCCTCAACCGACATATTGGCAAACACGCGGCGGCCTTCAGGAACATGGGAAATGCCCCGTTTCACGATGAGCTGCGGCACTTTTCCAGCCATATGCTCACTTTCAAATAATATTTCACCCGTCTTTGGCTTTAATAGCCCGGAAATCGTTTTAAGCAGTGTGCTTTTACCTGCCCCATTGGCACCAATCAAGGTCACAATCTCGCCCGGATTGATGTCGAGGGAAACTCCCTTTAATGCATGAATAGCTCCATAATAGACATTGATATCATTGATTTTTAGCATGTTAGGAAACCTCCTCGCCGAGATATGCTTCGATGACTTTAGGATTATTTCTGATTTCTTCAGGAGTCCCCTGGGCAATTAATTGACCGTGGTCAAGCACATAAATTCGTTCACAAACACCCATGACAAGATTCATATCATGCTCAATTAATAGAATCGTTAGCGAGAATTTTTCACGAATTAGGGCAATTAGATTCATCAACTCTTCCGTTTCCTGCGGATTCATTCCGGCAGCCGGCTCATCAAGCAGCAGCAATCGTGGATTGGCCGCCAACGCCCGGGCAATTTCAAGGCGGCGCTGCTGGCCGTACGGCAGATTTTTCGCCTGCTCATGGAGCACATTGTCGAGCTTGAAAATTTTTAAAAACTCAATTGCCTTTTCCTCCATTTCCTTTTCACCCGAGAAATGGGAAGGAAGGCGGAAAATCGAGCTGACGATTGAATGCTTGGCCTGTGAATGATAGGCCACCTTTACGTTATCCAAAACCGATAAATCGTTGAACAAGCGGATGTTTTGGAACGTCCGGCTGATCCCTTTTTTAGTAATTTTATAGGGGGCCAGTCCATTTAATTTCGCACCGTCCAGTGATATGCTTCCCTCAGTTGGAACATAAACCCCGGTTAACAGGTTGAAAAAAGTTGTTTTTCCAGCTCCGTTCGGGCCAATCAACCCGACCAACTCTCCTTCCAAGAGTTCCAAATCCACTTCAGAAACAGCCTTTAATCCGCCAAATCGGATGCCAGCATTGTCAACTTTAAGCAACGGTGTTTTTGTCGACATCATGGTTCCCTCCTTTAGCGGCTTTGCCAATTTTCAAGAAGGCAGTAATTTCTTTTGTCCCCATCAATCCCTGCGGGCGGAATAGCATCATGGCCACGAGCACAAGGCTGTAAATGACCATCCGGACCTCTGGATAACTGGAGAGGAAGGTAGAAATGATGGTTAGCAGAATCGCGGCAATAATCGAACCTGACATACTGCCTAAACCGCCAAGAACAACGAGTATTAATATATCAAATGACTTTAAAAAGCCGAAGTTAACTGGCTGAATGATATAGAAGTTATGGGCATGCAGAGCTCCTGCAACCCCTGCAAAAAATGCACCAATAATAAAGGCCATTACTTTATAATACGTCGTATTGATTCCCATCGCGTCAGCGGCAATTTCATTTTCCCGAATCGAGATACATGCCCGGCCATGAGTTGAATTCGTAAAGTTGGCAATGACAATAATCGTAATCAGCACACAGGCAAACAGCCATGGCCAGGTAATCAAGTGGGAGACTGTCATCCCGCTCGCTCCGTTAACATAGTCCATGTTTAAGAATACAATCCTCATGATTTCCCCAAAGCCTAAAGTAGCAATCGCTAGATAGTCACCTCTAAGCCTTAAGGTAGGAATTCCAATAACCACACCAGCAATTGCTGCGGCGACACCTGCTGCTAGGATTGCCACTGAAAACGGAAGACCTAATTTCATCGTTACAACCGCTGACATATATGCACCGACAGCAAGGAACCCGGCATGTCCAATCGAAAATTGACCAGTAATCCCGATAATTAGGTGTAAGCTGACTGCTAGGATAATATTAATTCCAATTGAAAACAATGTATTTATATAAAAAGAGTTTAAAATGCCCCCGTTAATCAGAAACTGAACCACAACCGCAAAAACAACGGCCAATACGATGGATGTCCAAAAAAACTTTGCTTGTTTCACATTTTTGCCCATCTCAGCTGCGCACCTCCCTAAACCTTTTCCCGGACATTTTTACCAAACAGTCCGGCAGGTCGGAAAATTAGAATCAAAATTAACACGACAAAAGCAACGCCATCACGCCATAACGAGAATCCGGCGGCGCTGACAAGAGACTCAATGACGCCTAATACCAATCCGCCAACCATTGCACCCGGGATAATGCCAATTCCGCCCAATACCGCGGCAACGAATGCTTTAAGGCCCGGAATAATCCCCATCAATGGTTCAATTTTTGTATAATATATGCCAAAAATAACTCCGGCTGCTCCAGCAAGTGCCGAACCGATGGCAAATGTAGCCGAAATTGTGTTGTTCACGTTAATTCCCATCAATCTTGCCGCATCCATATCATGTGAAACCGCGCGCATCGCTTTGCCAATTTTCGTCTTGTGAACAATAAATTGCAGTATAATCATTAAAGCAAGCGATACTCCTAAAATCAGCAATGACTGGCCGCTGATTTTAACACCGAATAGCTCTATACTCTTCAACTGAATAATATTGTTTGGATACGCTTCCGGCTGGGCACCGCGGACATAGATCGTTCCGTACTCGATAAATAATGAGACACCAATTGCCGTGATCAAGGCGGCGATTCTTGTCGCATTTCTCAGCGGCTTGTAAGCAATCCTTTCAATTAATACTCCGAAGATGGCACAGGCCGCCATTGATAAGAGCAAGCTTGGGAACAGCCCTAAATCAAGAATAGTAATAGAATAAAAACCGATAAATGCACCGACCATGAATACGTCCCCATGGGCGAAGTTAATGAGTTTGACAATGCCGTATACCATTGTGTAACCAAGGGCAATCAGCGCATAAATACTGCCCAGGGACACGCCGTTTACCAGCTGCTGTATGATTTGCTCCATGTCCGAACACTCCTTAAAAAGGCTTTAAAAACAAACAGGGAGAACCTGCGCTCTCCCTATTCAAATTATTAAAATTGTCTAGCTCCAGCACCTGGTCAAGGCGCTTTCGCTTTTCTATTATGGATTTACCTTTGTATTAAATTGCTGCTCACCGTTCTTGTACTCAAGAATTACAGCGGATTTGATTGGATCGTGATTCTTATCCAGCTTCATTTTACCGGTTACCAACTGAAGTCCATCTGTTTCAGCAAGCGCCTTTTGAATCTTCTTGGAATCACCGCCGCCAGCACGCTTGATGGCATCAGCAAGGAAATAGGCTGTATCATAACCTAAAGCATTGAATGCGTCAGGAGATTTGCCATCGTACTTTTTCTTGAATGCTTCAACAAATTTTTGAACGTCCTTATCAGAATCCCCAGAAGAATAGTGGTTTGTAATAAATGTATTGTTCAAAGCGTCCTTGCCGGCAAGGTCAACAAGTGTTGGAGAATCCCAGCCGTCAGCACCCATCAATGGTACATCGAGACCTAAGGCACGAGCCTGCTTCACGATTAGACCCACTTCTTCATAATAGCCCGGAATAAAGACGAAATCCGGGTTTTTCCCTTTGATGTTGGTTAACTGGGCATTGAAGTCAGTGTCTTTTGCTACATATGCTTCCTCAGAGATCACTTTGCCGCCTTCTTTAGCAAATTGCTTTTTGAAGGAATCAGCCAAGCCTTTTGAATAATCACTTGAGCTGTCAATGAAAATCGCAGCCGTTTTAACCTTTAATTCCTTGGCAGCAAAGTTTGCAGCAACTGTGCCTTGGAATGGGTCAATGAAGCAAGTACGGAATACGAAATCATTCAATTTGCCGTCTTTTACGGTTACGTCAGCTGCTGTTCCAGTTGGCGTAATCAATGGAATGCCATTGCTTTGTGCAATTTCAATCTGAGCCTTTGTGTTACCGCTCGTTGCCGAACCAATAATCGCAACAACTTTATCCTGGCTGATTAGCTTGGTTGCACCGTTAATCGCTTCTGGAGCTTCCGACTTGTTATCAAATGAAACCAGCTTTAACTTTTTGCCATCAATGCCTTCTTTGTTGATTTCTTCAAGCGCTAAATCAACACCTTGCTTGATCGATGAACCATAAGATGCCACACCACCGGACAATTCAAGGTTAGAACCGATAATAATGTCGCCGCCCTTGTCCCCACTTCCACCAGTTTCTGCTGAACCACAGGCTGCCAACACCCCCGCCGTTAACATGAACGACGCAAAAATACCAGCTAATTTTTTCTTTTTCATTGCCTTACCCCCCGTTTTTATAAAAATTTCCCAAACAAAGTTGTCCTACTGTTCCTAAAAGAGATAATATTCTGAAAACATTGTACATAATAATTCTGGGTTCGTCTAGTATTTAGTTGTGTTATTTCAAAATAATTTAAAAAATAATAAATTCTGTACTTTACCAAAATTTTAATATGGTATTCCGTTAAAGTGAATAAGAATTTACTTTTACTTTTTATAAAAAAACAGGCTATGAAATATTTTGTCTAAATATGATTGTTTTCCCCGTAAGCAAAAAAGAGACCCCAAAAATCAGGAATCTCTTAGCTAATAATATTATGCTAATTCTTGTCGTTTCGTTTCTTTTCCCAAAATGAACACAGTGAACGCTCCAATTAACACGGCAACACAGAAGATGGTAAAGATGATGGAAACGTCCGTCTTCTGTGCCACAAGATAGCCGACCAACAGCGGTCCCAACACACCGCCAATCCTTCCCACAGCAGCAGCCATACCAGATCCGGTGCCGCGGATGAGGGTTGGATATTGCTCAGGCGTATACGCATAAAGCCCGCCCCAGGCGCCAAGATTGAAGAAGGATAACAGGATGCCTGAAGTCATCAGCAGTGCTGTAGATTCCGCCGTGCCAAAGAAATAGGCGCTGACAGCTGTTCCAATTAAGTAAACCACCAGCACAAATTTTCGGCCGAAT
The DNA here is from genome assembly GCF_055381825.1 of Neobacillus sp. B24. Taxonomy (NCBI): domain Bacteria; kingdom Bacillati; phylum Bacillota; class Bacilli; order Caryophanales; family Bacillaceae; genus Neobacillus; species Neobacillus sp. B24. Next base: position 5,319,177 of record NZ_AP035777.1, read on the forward strand.
CTCTCAATGCACCAAGCAGCCGTAAAATAGCCAGGCAGCTGCGCCACGGTCATAATCAGCACATACTCAAAGCTCTTAATCAAACTGAAACCCTTCATGACCATTACGCTTGGCAGCCACAGAAACATACCGTAATAGGAAAAGACGACACAGAACCAGACAATCCATAATGTCGCTGTCTGGCGGGCATATTCCTTTGACCATAAGCTGGCAAGATTTTTAAACACAGAAACCTTTTCTTTCTCCTTGATTGCGGCAAAACGCGGCGAATCGGGCAGGCCGACCCGTAAATAGAGCGCATAAAGGGCAGGTGTCGCACTAAGCAGCAATGCAATTTCCCATCCATACTTAGGGATAATAAAGTAGGAAATAACCGCAGCAATCAGCCAGCCGCCTGCCCAGAAGCTTTCCAGCAGCACAACCGTTTTGCCTCGTTTTTCAGCGGGGACAATTTCCGAGACGAGCGTCGAGGCAACGGGAAGCTCACCACCGAGACCCATTCCGACCAAAAACCGTAAGATTAGAAACACAGTTAGCCCGGTAGCAAATGCCGATGCACCGCTTCCTATTGAAAACAACAACAAAGTAATGATAAATACATGCTTGCGGCCAATTTTATCCGCCATTAATCCGAAAATGAACGCCCCGACGGCCATCCCAATGGAATTGATACTGCCAATCCAGCCCATTTGCCCTGGAGTCAAGTTCCATTCTTTCTGCAATGCCGCAATAATGAATGACAGCATGCCGACATCCATTGCGTCGAACATCCAGCCCATCCCGGCAATACCGAGCAGTTTCCTTTCTGAAAAGCCCGACTTACGGCCGGCATTGGCACCATATAGTTTCCCGCCTGAGATACTATTTGTATTGTCCATAACATCCTCCCTGTTAAAATACCTATTACCATTATTCCTCTTTTATAGAAATAATATTTTATCTAGTATTCTAACAGGTGTCTTTACAGTTGTCACAATATAAAAAATAGAATGCGGGCTTAAGCCTCCGCATTCTTAAATTGACTGGAAAACATTTGATAGTATTTCGCTTGTTTAGCCATCAATTCTTCATGGCTGCCTGTTTCGACAATTTCTCCATGGTCAATGACCATGATGCAGTCGGCATCACGGATTGTATTCAGGCGATGGGCAATGATAAAACTCGTCCGCTCCCTCATCAAGGCTAGCAGCGCCTTTTGAATATGAAGCTCTGTTCTCGTATCAATGCTGCTTGTCGCTTCATCCAAAATCAAGAGCGATGGCTTCGCCAGCATCACCCGGGCAATCGCCAGCAGCTGGCGTTCCCCCTGACTCAAGTTCCCGCCATTCTCTGCAAGAACCGTCTCATATTGGCGCGGCAGCCGCTTAATGAACAAATCAGCTCCCGCCATCATTGCTGCCTGCTCTACTTCTTCGTCGGTTGCTTCCGGTTTTCCGTATTTAATATTTTCCTTGATCGTCCCGGAAAACAAATACGTATCTTGAAGAACAAAGCCAAAGCAGCGCCTTAGGCTGTCGCGGGTATAATCGCGGATATCGCGGCCATCCAACAGAATCCGGCCGCCAGTGACATCGTAAAACCGAGTCAGCAGATTAACGATTGTCGTTTTCCCTGCTCCGGTTGGCCCAACTAAAGCTGTGCTTGAGCCAACCTCCGCTTCAAAGCTGATATTTTTTAAAATGGACACATCATTTCGATAGCCAAAGCTGACGTTTTCAAACACAACATGGCCGCGAGGATTTGTTAGTGTCACGGCAGTTGGCGAGTCAACCGGCTCTTCCTCTTCGTCGATAATATCAAAAACCCGTTCAGCGCCGGCAACACCAGACTGCAAGATATTAAAGATGTTGGCCAGGTCATTCAACGGTCTGACAAATTGCCGTGAGTAGGTGATAAAACTGGCAATCGCCCCAACAGTTATGTGGCCTTTTACCGCAAGGAGGCCGCCGACAACAGCCACTACTGTGAAACCAAGGTTATTGATCACGTTCATGATTGGCATCAAAAAGCCTGACCAAATTTGCGCCTTGAGGCCGACCTCACGCAGCCTTGTGTTAACATTTTCAAATTCCTCCATCACCTTGTCCTCGTGGTTGAAGGCCTTGACTACTTCAATGCCGGAAATACTCTCCTCAATATGGCCATTTAGTTTACCAAGCTGCTGCTGTTGATTTTTAAATAGGACACTCGTCCGCTTGGCAATCGTCCGGGTCAGTAAAAACACAAGCGGCACGGTTATCATGCTGGCCAACGTTAGAATTGGGCTTAAAATTATCATCATGATTAATGACCCGGCAATCACGATGACCCCGGACATTAGCTGCGTGGTCGATTGGGATATCGTATTGCTGACATTGTCAACATCATTGGATAAGCGGCTCATCAGCTCCCCATGCGTGCGCGAGTCAAAAAACGAGACCGGTAACTTCTGCAATTTTTTAAACAGGGAATCCCGTAAACTCTTCACAATCCGTTGGGCGACGCCAGCCATCAGCCAGCCCTGCAAAAAGGTGAGGGCGGCATCAGCGAGATAGGCAGCAGCCAGGATGACAATCATGACTTCCAAAAAACTAAAATCCACCTTGCCAGAACGAAGGCTCATGGCATCGATGGCTTTTCCGATTAAATAGGGATTCATCAGCATAATGATGGAATCTACTAAAATAAACAGTAAAATCAGCGTCAGCATGTTTCGCTCTTTGCCGAAATAGTCCCAAAGCCGCTTTAAGGTTGCTTTAAAATTTCTCGGCTTGATAACCGGGCCGCGATGGTGGGCACCGCCTGGCCTCAGCGGCGGCGGTCCGGGAGGAGTAGTTTGTGCCTGCTGGTTTGCCTTCGTCATTTAAAGCGCCTCCTGTTGTCCCATTTGCGAACGATAGATTTCCTGATAGACACTGCAATCCCTCATTAACTCTTGGTGTGTGCCAATTCCCGCCACTTCACCTCGATCAAGAACGACAATTTTATCGGCATCGATAATGGAAGAGATACGCTGGGCAATCAGGATGCAGGTTAGCCCGTTCGCATATTTCTTTAACGCCGCCTTCATCTTTGCTTCGGTGGCTACGTCAACCGCACTTGTACTGTCATCAAGTATCAAAATTTCCGGTTTTTTCACCAGGGCTCGGGCAATCGAAAGCCGCTGCTTTTGGCCGCCGGAGAAATTGACGCCACCCTGGCCAATCCTCGTTTGATATCCTTCCGGTGAAGCTGTAATAAACTCATCAGCGCAGGCCATTGCTGCTGCTGCTTCCATTTCTTGTTGAGTGGCATCTTCCTTACCCCAGCGGATATTTTCAGCCACCGTGCCGGTAAACAGTACATTTTTCTGCGGCACGAAGGCAATTTTTTCGCGTAGAAGTTTTGGATTTACATTTTTCACATCTTCACCGTCTACCATAATACTTCCGCCTGTAACATCATAAAAGCGAGGGATCAAACCGACGAGGGTGGTTTTTCCCGAGCCAGTTGACCCGATGAGGCCGACCGTTTCACCGGGGTGAATCGATAGATTGATATCTTTTAAGACAGGCTCACTCCCTGCAGCGTCATAGGAAAAAGAAACATGTTGAAATTGAATGCTGCCTTTTTCACTGAAGGTGCTTAGGCTTTCATCCCAGGTCAGCCGGGTTTCTTCGGCAAATACTTCCCCGATTCTGCCAGCCGAGGCCTTAGCCCTGACAAACATCGTAAACACCATCGAGATCATCATTAAGGAAAACAGTATCTGTGTCATATAGTTGATAAACGCAATGACATGGCCGACTTGAATAGTACCAGTATTGACGCCGAGGCCGCCGAGCCATAGCACGACAACAATTCCAAGGTTGACTGTCAGCATGATCACTGGGCTGAATATCGCCATTAACCGGTTTGCTCCAACCGATTCCTCTTTAAAGTGCTCGTTGGACCTTGAAAATTTGGCCATTTCAACATCAAAGCGATTAAACGCCTTTACGACGCGTACACCTGACAGGTATTCGCGCATAACCCTGTTAACCCGGTCCAATGCCTGTTGCACCTTAAAGAACTTCGGAAAGCCCAGCTTTAAATTAAAGACAATAAGGACAGCCACAATTGGCACGACGACTGCGAGGACAACCGCAAGGTGAAGATTGAGTCTTGCTGCCATAATCAAGCCGCCAATTGCAAGCAACGGTGCCTTGACGAATATCCGCATTAGTCCATTAACAAAGATTTGCACCTGCGTAACATCGTTCGTTAAGCGAGTAATTAATGACGCACGGTCAAAATGATCGAGATTGCGAAACGACAGTGATTGAATCTTTTTAAACAGATCGGACCTAAGTTCGGTACCGAAATTTTGTGACACAATACTGGCCATGATACTTCTGGTTGAAGCTGCTCCGGCGCCAATCGCGGTAATTAACAGCATGACTCCGCCCATTTTCAGCACATAATCAATATCTCTGCCTGCTACCCCATCATCAACAATGATCGCCATTACCGTCGGCTGCAGCAGGTCACAGACTGCCTCAACTGTTAGAAACAGGACCGCCACGATAAACGACTTCCAATATTTTTTTATGTATTTGGTTAAATAGCCCATAAGGATGCCCCCAGTTCAGCCTGCCTGACAATTTGAATAAACCTATTATAATTTCGCTAGCTTAAAAACTACAATTAATTTAATTCGAAAAGCGAAAAATCGGTCCTTCTTTTCGCGATGGACCGATTTTCTCATTATTTTTATTCTACTTCGCGGAATTCATGGACCCAGACGCGCATTTGCGGCAGCCATGGCATTCCCGGGTGGAGGGATAGGATTGATTGTTTATACTCTTCGACGGTTTCAAAGCCCTCGCGGCGGGCATCCTCATCTGTCAGTTCACCGAGGCTTTGCGAATAAACCTTTTCAACCACGAACTGGCGGCCTTCAAGCGTCATTACTTCACCCGGATCGGCATAGCGTCCATTTCGGCGTGTCGCTGTTTTTTCACCGGCCAATACTTTCTTAACATCCTCTTCCATTGTAACCAACCGTTCAATTGAACACGTTTTTGGCGGTAATGTATTATTTTCAGGCTGTGTCATTACTTTTCCTCCTTTTTCCATTATCAGCTATCTATTTTAACACTATTCTAGAGGTAAAAACAAAAAAAGGGGACAGACCCCTTAAACGACCTGTCCACCGCTTGCATGATATTTTTGGATTCCTTCAGCTGCCCGATAGGCAAGGGCACCGACTGTCCCTGTTGGATTGTAGCCTGAGTTATGGGCAAAGGCAGAAGCGCCGACAACAAATAGATTGTCCACGTCCCACATCTGCAGATAATTATTGACCGCAGACGTTGACGGGTCAGGGCCCATGATCACACCGCCGGTATTGTGAGTTGACTGGTAGGTAGTAATATCGTATGGCCCGAGTTCCTTTAATGAATCAATATGATCGGCACCCATCTCCTTTAAGATATCGGCACATTTATCAGCCAGGAATACCGCCAGCTTCCGGTCCTGCTCTTCAAAATCAAAGGTAATTCGGATTAGCGGGTCTCCGAAGGCATCTTTATACGTCGGGTCCAAATCTAGATAATGATGCTTAAACGGCATCGACGACCCTTGCCCGGCTACAGATATGTAGCGATTGGCATATTTTAATGATTGTTGCTTGAATTCTTTTCCCCATGTCGGTTTACCATTCGGAACCGCATTGTTTTGGATAGGACGCATGCCCGTTTGTGTATACGCAATACTTCCGCCATGGATAAAGTTCAATTTAGAATGGTCAAAATTATCGCCATTATAATCATCGAGCACCATGCCAAGCGAGCCTGCGCCGGCAAACGTATTAAATTCCTTATCATCGAAAAAGCCAACCGCATTACCCTTCATTACCTGATAGGCATAATTTCTGCCGATCACCCCGGACCCGGACGCGGGGTCATACGGTTTGCCAAGACCCGACATAAGGAGCAAGCGGACATTGTTAAACAAATAGCTTGTTAATACGACGATATCTGCCGGCTGTTCAATCTCTTCGCCTGTGGTTGTATCGACATATAAGACGCCCGTCGCCTTGCCTCCACTATGTAAAATCCTTCTTACATAAGAGTGGGTGCGGATCTCAAAATTTCCCGTTTTCTTGGCAACCGGAATCACCGTGACAACAGGGTCGGCCTTTGCCCCGTACTCACAGCCAAATCGCTCGCAGTATGCGCAGTATTGGCATGCTGCTCTAGAGATGCCGTCCGGATTTGTATACGATTCCGATAAATTCGCCGATGGCACTGTATAAGGGTGCAGCTTTAATTTTTTTGCTGCAGTCTCAAACATCTTCATCGGCGGTGATTTTTTCATCGGACCGGTTGGATATTTATCCGACCGCTTCCCGACATTCGGATGTGGATTTTCCTCACCGGAGATTCCGGCTGTTTTTTCAAATTTATCATAGTACGGTTCGAGCTCATCATAGGTAATGCCCCAGTCCTGCAAGGACATTTCCGCAGGGATTTTGTCTTTTCCGTAGCGTTCCATTGTCTTGCTGCGAATTTCAAAATCATAAGGCAGGAACCGATATGTCTGGCCATTCCAATGGACGCCGGCTCCGCCGAGTCCGTCTCCGAGCAGGAAAGACCCGTACTGTCTCATTGGCAGGGCGCGGATTTTTTCGTTACCGCGGAATGTAATCGTCTCCTTCGAAAGGTCCTGAAACAAGTCGTATCTTAGTGCGTAGCGGAGCTCATCATGAACCATGAAATAATCTTCTGTTTTTCTCTCTTTGCCCCGTTCCAATCCAACCACTTTAAGGCCTTTTTTGGTTAGTTCCGAGGCAATAATGCCTCCAGTCCAGCCGACTCCGACTAGGACTACATCTGTCTTCGGTAATTTTCTCGCCATTTTTCCACCTCATTATTAGGGGGGATATCCCCGTTGCTTTATGCTGTTTTCAGGGGGCAGTCCCCCTTTACATTAATGATTCATATGGCTTTGCAAGCTTTGTGGTGCGATTTTCTGAAAGTCTTTCTCAATAATATTGGCATACGCCATCTGGCTGCCGGGATAGTTGCGCATTTTCCAGCCATCCATATTGCGATTGCCTCCGTATAATGGATCGCTGTATACTCCCTCCATTGTGGCGCTGCGCAGCATTTGGAAAAATCCGCTTGGCGAAATCGTCGTGAGGTTCACCTTATCTCCCTCAAAATCCTGCAAAACCTTATCCTGCTCTTCACCCGATAAATCAGGGAAGTTTTTCTTATGAACAGCGTTACTGTGGTTTTGCAGCTCGCGCAGGCCGATATCAAATAGATCTCTTCGCTTAAGCCGGCCTTGGTAGCCTTGCACTTTTTCACCCCGATAAAATGGTGGCTGCATATAATCCCTGGCATTGAACCCCCAGTCCCCAGCCAGCTGATGGTCAATGAAATAGGCCACTCCCAACGCCTTAGCGCCCGGCCCATTGTCATCCTCAGGAAAAATCCGCTCAGTCGCGGCTTCGACAATCTTAAATTGCTCCGGGGTAAGATACATGAGCGCCTGATTATAATTGTTTTCTTGAGGAGAAGGCGGTTTTTCCTTTTGGCCATCCTTATCCCGTGTAATCAGACTGCCCAGGACTCCGCCAACAGCCAGGCCGCCAACGGTGAATCCCGTATTGCGCAGGAACCTTCTTCTTGATATTGCTTCCGGCTTTTTGTTTTCTTCAGCCATTGCATACACCTCCAAGTGAAATGACATTTATGGAATGTTTTTGATAATGTTCCCAAAATAATCCGTGTATACTCACAAATTTTTAGGGAAATTTATTGGGTAAAAAGGAGGAAAAAATATGAAAAGAATTTCGTTTTTGATTTTACTAGGTGTAATGTTGCTGCTTGGCTCCTGCTCGGCACAGCAAGAAATGAGAGGAAATGCGGAGGATCTGCATGATAACTCGTTGAATTCAAAGGGCAATGGCCATGAGCATGGAAAAAATAATGCGAACGTCATTCCAAGTGTCGACAGAAACAAGAAACAGACAACAGCGGCAGACACTGCCAGCGAGATAGGGGCCAATGTCTACAGTTTAATCGGCAGTTCAAGCCTGCATGATGGAGGAATTTCCTCCCATCTAGAATCAAGGCTGGCAGGAGCAGGAATCACAGGTATTAAGGTATTTGTCCTTGACGACACGGTGATCCTGGCAAGGGCAGCTAAAGAAGCAACCTCAACTCGTTATGATGACATGCAGAATAAAGTCCTCCGCAATGATTCCGGCATGTCTGCAAAGGGATTTAGCCAAGACGGTGTTGATCAAACTGCAAATGATGATGATAATTTGGCTCAGGCAAAAGATTTAATGAATAAAGCGTTTAATGGCCAAACTCAAGTCCTGACCATCACCAACCCAAAAGCGCTGCCTCTGATTGAAGGAATCAAGACCAATATCAAATCGGCAAACCCTTCTTATAGTAAGCTGTCTAGCGATATTATTACACTTGTACAAATGGCGAATGAAAAGTAAAAGGACCGGTCCCGGTCCTTTTTTTACACATTCAAATCCCTTTTTTTATAAAAAACATAGGTAACCGCCGTCAGGACTGCAAATAAGGTTACGGCCAATACCACAAAAACTGTTTCGAATCCGCCGCCATACATCATATTTTTCGCCTCAAAGTATTTAAACGGCGTGACATATTTCAACGCTAATATGCTTTCATTTAAATCGATGGCAACCGATAAGACAAAGGTCAGCAGCAGGATTCCGGCCGCAAGCGAACCCGCCGTTTTTGGTCTTTTTTTCAAAGAAGAAATGGCGCTGCCCATGACCATAAACAATAGCTGCAGCAAGAACATCCCCATCATCGTGACCGCAATATCTCCATTCACAGCCTCGCCATCGGCATATTTACCCACAATGACAGCAGAGGAAATCCATGTAACGAGATTAAAGATCACGATATTCGTGAACGCCGCCAGCAGCTTAGCGGTAATGATTTTCGCTCTAGATATCGGCTTTACAAACAGGAACTCCGAGGTCTTATCCCGCTCTTCCTTGGCAATAATCGTTGCTCCAAGCATCGCTGCATGGATGGTCGCCATTAATAGTAAATAAATATAAAGCAGCCCGTAGAAGCCACTTGCTGTGTTAAGGTCAAACGTTCCGACTCCCATTATCACCTGCAGCGATTTGGGCATATCAGCCATCAAGTCGTTCATGGATTCGCCCGATGAGGACAACCCGGTATATTTGGCCATCCCCGACACCACCATCAAAAAAACGCCAATGCACCAAAAGATAAGCGATTTCCGGTGCGATTTCATTTCTTTTAAATAGATATTCATGATTCGGCCTCCTATACGGCGTGGATATCCTTTTTTGTGTAAATGTAGTAACTGGATGCCACAGCAAAAATAATGATCACTGCGCCTGTAATCAAAAACGATGCTTCATAGCTTGAATGCTTTAAAATATAGTCATTATCAAAATATTTAAATGGTGAAAAATAGCGCTTGGCATCGTCACCCGTTGTCACCGCCATCGCCCCGATAAAGTAAAAGGCAAATACTGTACCAAGCGACACCGTCAGCACGGATTTAATCTTCGGAATCATCACCGAAACAATTATTCCGATTGCCAAGAACATAAGCTGCACGAAAAGCATTGTCAGTGATAGCAGGATGAACTGCTTCATACTGAAATCGTCCGTTTTCACTTGATTAGCAATGATTACCGCTGCTGCCAGATAAATCATATTTGTGATAACAAGGGATGTTACGGCCGCTGCAAGCTTTCCAGTGATCACCTGTGTTCTGGTTACCGGTTTTGTTAACAGGAAGTCCGCCGTTTTTTCCCGAACTTCTTTGCTGATGATGGAGGTCCCGAGATTCATTGCCTGAATTGCTCCGCACAGGACGATAAACGTCAAGGCGTAACCATAGAATCCGAGAATCGTAAATAAATTCTCCAAGTTAAGGCCAATCGCTTTTCTTAACGCTAGCGGATAGCCCTCCAACATCTTTTTAAATTCATCGGCATCTTTGGAAAAGTTCGGAAACATCGACATGAACAGCGCGAATACGGCAATGAGGGATATCGTCCAAATGATCGTCGACTTCCGGCAGGCCCTTAATTCATGAAAAAAGATATTCATCGTTTATCAGGCCTCCTTTTCGTAATAGTGCATAAAGATCTCTTCCAGATCCGGTTCCTCAATCCACAGGTTAGTGATTTCAATGTCAGCGATTTTTTTCAGAACCATATTGATATCGCCTCTAAACAAGAAGCTAATGATGTTATCCTTTACCGCCAAGTTATTAACACCGTTTATATTAAAATAGTTTTTATCGAGCGGCGCCTTCATTTCTACTTTGAACTTTTTATAATTGTTTTCTTTTAGAGTACTAATCTTTTCAACTGTAACAATCTTACCTTCTTTTATGATGGCGACGCGGTTACACAGACGCTGCACCTCGCTGAGGATGTGCGAGGAAAAGAGAATCGTTGCGCCTTTTTTATTCTCCTCCTCTAAGAGTTCAAAGAACTTCTGCTGCATGAGCGGGTCGAGGCCGCTGGTCGGTTCGTCAAGGATGATCAGCTTTGGTTCGTGCAGCAGGCCTTGGACAATCCCGACCTTCTTTTTATTTCCCAAGGAAAGGTCATCAATTTTTTTATTGAGGTCGAGGTCCATAATTTCCGCCAATTCCTTAATGCGCTTGCTGCAATCCTTTTTATAAAAACTGGCCGAATATTTTAACAGGTCCTTTACCTTCATATTGTCATAGTAAAAAACTTCAGACGGCAGGTAGCCGATTTCCCGTTTTATTTCCGGGGCAAATTTAATGCAGTCTTTGCCAAAAATAGCAGCACTGCCGCTCGTCGGGTAAATGAGCGACAGCAGCGTGCGGATGGTCGTCGATTTCCCGGCTCCGTTCGGCCCGATAAACCCGAAAATCTCGCCTTCCTCAACATTAAAGCTTATATCCGTGATTCCTCTTGACTTGCCGTAAGTCTTGGTTAGGTTGTTAATTTCGATTACGTTCATTTGTTGTGCCTCCCTTATTTATAAAAGCACGTTTTTAAAATAGTTAAATATTCTTCGAACTCGTCAAAGATTTTCTTATAATCTATTTCGTGTCCGGGGATGACCTTCGCCTTTGACAGTTCTTCGTCGCTCATTTTTTCAAACGTCCAAGTGATAATCTTTATGATTTTTTGAAGGTCGACATCATCTCTGAATTTTGAATAATCGACACCTTCATAAACCTTATTGATGTTGAGGTGAATCAACTCCCGTTTCTTTTCCTCCATCTCTTGTTTTATTTCGACAGCGTCCTCCATGTATGCCTCCTGGATAAATTTAAAGATATCCGGATACCTTTCCGACAGTTCCATTTTGATGATGACCGACTGCCGCATTCTGTTGAAAAAATCCACCTCGGTAAAGGAAAACTTTTGATAAAATAGTTCGGCAACAGTTTCGTAGCAATAGTTAACCAAAAACAAAAACAATTGTTTTTTGTTTTTAAAGTAGTGGAACAACAGCCCCTTTGAAATCTCTGCCTCCTTGACGATTTCATTTGTTGACGCTTTATCATATCCCTTCTGGGCAAATTCCTTTATCGCTGCATTGATAATTCTGTCTTGTTTTTCCGGTTCCAGATTTAAAAATTTCTCATACAATCCTGGCACCCTCCCTCCATTGACCCCTCTGGTCAATTACAGTTTATTCCTTTTGACCAGAGTGGTCAACAACTATTTTTGTCAAAAATATGAAATGTTTTGTCGAGGATAGTATGGGTTGGGTGGGTGTGATACGATGCGGGTGCTGGACAAAATTTTTAATGGAGGTGAAGTTGGAATTAAAATTGAATTAACGGAGGCGAGAGGTCATTAACATGAAAGTCAGAGATCGTTCATTAAAGTTAGAAGGGCTGATTGCTGCGCAGAGTCGGTTGTCACCGGGGCATCCGATGTTACCTGTATTGGCTGCAAAACAGGCTTCCACAGTTTCAGGTATCGGCGGCGAGGAGAGGGTGGCCGAAGTTTTTCGCAGGAGCTCCTTTTCATTCCCACACCATGTATTCCACGATCTATCACCCACGTCCGACGAAAGGTTTCAAAATGACAACTTTGTGCTGACTCCCTGGTATGGTAATGTGTTAGAAGTTAAAAATATTGGCGGTATTCTTGAGTTCAGGGACAATCCACCGCAGTTGATTAGAACACGAGAAGATGGGCGCAAAGACGGCTTTGAAAGCCCGGTCGTCCAGTTAGAGAGAAATGTTAGGTTATTACATGACTGGTTTCACGTACGCAACATCCAACTCCCGATTTACGGGGCAGTGGTGCTGGCCTATCCAAAGCAAATTGTTGCAGTTCCACCTTCGAAAACTAGACTCTTATTCCCCAACTTGATTCCTCCATACATTCGAAGTATTCCACAACAAGCACAAAAGTTGGATGTAGACACCTTCAATTGGCTTTCTACTGAACTACTTAACAGCCATCATCCTTTTATTCCAAAACCGATATCAGAGTCCTATAGCATTCCAATTGGCGATTTTCGTCCAGGAGTCAGATGTTCACCGTGCGGCCGAATTGGGATGGTGAAAGAGGTAAGGACCTGGCGATGTCCGTGGTGTGGGGCTGTGGATCATTTGGCGCATCAGGGAACATTATTGGAGTGGTTCTTGGTGTGCAAAAGGACGATTACAAATCGGGAGTGTCGGTGGTTTTTGGGGGTGGATGACATTTACCTTGCTAATCGAATTCTACAAAGCATGAATTTTCCTAGTGTCGGAGCCTTCCGGTATCGGACATATTTAATGGATTTCAGTCATTTTAAGGAGAAAACAATCATATACAAATGAAACTGGCTTATCCGCAAGTTGGGGAGGCTCTTCCACAAGTTGGCGCGCCTTATCCGCAAATTGGACGGCTCTTCGCAAGTTGAAACGCCTTATCCGCAAGTTGAATCCCCTTATCCGCAAGTTGGAGCGCCATTGCTCATATTACTAGTCAACTCGGTACTTCTCTTTACTTTAAAATGTGTACCCGCCCCCCGAAAGTGATATTATAATCATGTACTTAACTCACAATAAAGGGGAGTGCAGCAATTTTGAGAGAAGAATTGATTAAACGATTTACTTCCTATGTAAAGGTGGACACACAATCCAATGAGGCGAGTGAGACTTGTCCGTCAACGGACGGGCAGTGGACGTTGCTGCGCATGCTGGAAGCGGAACTGAAGGAAATCGGCATGCAAGAGGTCACGCTTGATGAGAATGGCTATCTGATGGCAACTCTGCCAGCAAACACAGATAAGGACGTGGACACCATCGGATTCCTAGCCCACGTTGATACCGCGACTGATTTTACCGGCAAAAATGTCAACCCACAGCTAGTCGAAAATTACGATGGCGGTGACATCACTTTAAACGAATCCCTAAAAGTCATCATGACCACAAAGGATTTTCCTAGCCTCAACGACTATAAGGGCCACACGCTAATCACTACTGACGGCACAACGCTGCTTGGGGCAGACAACAAGGCTGGCGTAACCGAAATCATGACGGCGATGGCTTACTTAATAAACCATCCAGAAATCAAGCACGGCAAGGTCCGCGTTGCGTTCACGCCGGATGAGGAAATTGGCCGTGGCCCGCATAAGTTTGACGTTGCGGCGTTCAATGCGAAATTTGCTTACACCGTTGACGGCGGTCCGTTAGGGGAGCTGGAATATGAAAGCTTCAACGCTGCTTCAGCGAAAATCACCATAAAGGGTAATAATATTCACCCGGGCTCTGCGAAAAATAAAATGGTTAACTCGATGAAAATTGCCATGGAATTGCAAAGCCAATTGCCAGCACAAGAGGCCCCGGAACTCACTGAAGGCTATGAAGGCTTCTATCATCTAATTTCCTTCAATGGCGAAGTCGAGCAAACCAAGCTTTATTACATTATCCGTGATCATGACAGAGAGCTTTTTAACAACAAAAAAGCCAACATGAAAAAAATCGTTGCTGACTTAAACGAGAAATATTGCGAGGGTACTCTTCAGCTTGAACTGAACGACCAATATTACAACATGAAGGAAAAAATTGAGCCGGTGTTCGAAATCGTAGAAATTGCTAAGGAAGCAATGGAGAACCTGGACATTAAACCGCTGATTAAACCAATCCGCGGCGGTACCGATGGATCACAGCTATCCTACATGGGTCTGCCGACTCCGAATATCTTTACTGGCGGCGAAAACTTCCACGGTAAATTTGAGTTCATTTCCGTAGATAATATGATCAAAGCCACCAATACAATCATTGAAATTGCCAAGCTTTTCGAACAAAAAGCTTAATTTTAAAAAAGCTAACCCCTTGTGGTTAGCTTTTTTCAATAATCGACATATTTCCCGGGGCATATCGACAATTTCCCCTAACTTAAAGAACCGCCGCGCACTCTCTCAGGCTCAACACCGTTTCACTCAATTGTCTTTCCAACTGTTCCTTCGACCATTTTCCATCGCCCTCAGCCAAATCCTTCTGAATCAACAGGATCATCCAAATGGAGAATACAGCGGAAAACAAATGGTATTCCCGAAAAAACATTTCAGCATCCAGTTCCAACTCAACTTGCTCAAGATAGTTTCGTAAAGCTCGCTTGCGAAGCCCGACCTCTATCTTTTTTGGAAAAATTGGATGCGACAAATCAAGCAGGTGGTACAGGTCCCAGAAAGGGGTATTCAAATGAGCATGCTCCCAGTCCAAAATAACAATCCGGCCATCCGCAAATGCATAATTGCCCACATGCAAGTCGCCATGCGATAGAACAAGTCTCTTTGAAAATATGAAACTATCAATCCATTCATAAACACGCTCAATCAATCTTTCATCCAGCGCTAACGCAGGGAGCAGCGCAAAGAACTCCTCCTTATCCCGGCGGATATCCGAAATCAACTGTTCCAGCTTCGGCTTCAGTCCTGCCACTGGGACTTTGGGAAATGACTGTAGCGGAAGGGAATGCCACCAGGCCATCAACTTGATTACGCCAAGTATATTTTCTTCGCTGAATTCGTGCGAAAGCGGGCCTAGATCTTCAAGTACCATCCAGCTTAACTCAGGATTATCGTGTTTCGAATAGGAAATAATTTTTGGAAAAATGGCTGGGAAGAGACGGAGGACATGTTCATTGATCCACGCTTCCCTGCCTAATTGAGCATTATTCGTTAATGGTTTAAAAATATAGCTTTCGGACGGCGATACATAAAACCGCTCCACAAACTTTCCGTTCATCCCTTGATAGAGAGTTTCTTTTTTAAAAATTAACCGTTCATTTAAGGTTCCATCCGAAAGAACGATATCATCAGGAAGCGCCATAGACCCACAACCTTTTTTAGTAGGTTTTAACTATGAATATAATGCGAATCCAAAACACATGCAAACTTTTTACCCATAGGTGGAGAGGGAAGTAATACCCGCTTTTTACATATGTATGATGGATATAGAGATTAATTCTGATAGCGGTCAAGGATACTAAAGAATTCGCTGAGGAATTCATAAAATAACATTTCCGTTGGCAGCAGCTCGCGGTCAGTTGGGATGATGACGCCGACCGTGCGGCTGACATTAGGCTCCACTACCGGAATTTTGACCGTTGACCGCGGCAGGCTGTCAATCAAAGTGATTTCCGGAATGAGCGTCACGCCAAGCCCTGCAGAAACCAGTCCTTTTATCGCATCAATATCCTTGCCCTCAAAGGCTACATTCGGCTCAAATCCAAGCTGGGCACAGGCGTTAACGATAATTTCCCGCAAAATATACCCATTGGGGAACAAGATAAAAGAATCCTCCCGCAAATCGGCTAATTTGATATTTTTTTTGGCTGCAAGGGGATGACTCAGCGGCAGCAGAGCGACAATATTTTCCGTAAATAACGTCTTTCCGGTAATCTTCTTTTCCCGTTTTGGAACCGGACCGAGCAATGCCATATTAAAATTTCCTTTAATGACACCTTCAATTAAAAACAGATATGATCCTTGATTTAATTGGAACTTCACATCGGGATAGCGTTCGCGGAAGGCAGAAATTGCTGTCGGCAATGTATAACCGGCAAGGCTTGAGGGAAACCCAATATGAACCGTGCCTTTTTCCGGGTCGAGGTATTCCTCAACCTTGCGTTTGGCATTATCAATCAACTTTACGGCTTGTTCCATCTGCTGCAAAAACATTTCGCCGATTGGGGTCAATTTGACATTACGGCCCTCGCGAATAAACAGACTAACGCCTAGCTCTTCCTCAAGATTAACGATTTGTCTGCTTACCGCGGATTGTGCTACATGCATGGCGTCAGCTGCCTCTGTCACATGCTCCCGTTTTGCTACTTCAATGAAATATTTAATCTGCCGTAACTCCATCAATACCGCTCCTTCCCATTCCATCTCATTATGGCATTAATTATATCTAATATCCATATTGCTTAGATTAATAATCAATTATAAAATAATTAAATGTAAATAAAAAGAATTTTCAGTTAAATAATTTACTTAAGGGGTGATTTCATGCAAACCATCGAGCATGTTAAACAATCAGGATCAAAGGCAGCAAGGGACTACGTAACCGAGGTATTTGCCACAGTGCAAAGCCGGAACCCTCATGAATATGAATTCCATCAGGCCGTTAAGGAAATATTCGATTCCCTCGTGCCTGTTTTTGCAAAACACCCAAAATATATGCAGCAGGGTATTCTTGAAAGAATCGTTGAACCGGAGCGGGTCATCAGTTTCCGCGTTCCATGGGTAGACGATAATGGAAAAGTTCAGGTAAACCGCGGTTTCCGTGTCCAGTACAATAGCGCCATCGGGCCTTATAAAGGCGGTCTGCGTTTTCACCCATCAGTAAACGCCAGCATTATCAAGTTTTTAGGCTTTGAGCAAATTTTTAAAAACTCACTAACCAGCCAGCCTATCGGCGGCGGTAAAGGCGGGTCAGACTTCGATCCTAAAGGGAAATCTGACGGAGAAATCATGCGTTTCTGCCAAAGCTTCATGGCTGAGCTTTACCGTCATATCGGACCAGATGTCGACGTGCCGGCAGGAGATATTGGTGTTGGCGGGCGTGAAATCGGCTATCTGTTTGGAATGTATAAGAAGCTCCGTGGCGGCTATGAGGCTGGTGTCCTCACAGGTAAGGGCATCGGTTATGGCGGAAGCTTGACGCGGACTGAGGCGACAGGCTATGGTACCGTCTATTTTGTTAATGAAATGTTGAAGGATCGAGGACAAAGCTTCCAAGACAGCACTGTCGTTATTTCCGGATCTGGCAACGTGTCCATTTATGCAATTGAAAAAGCAACCCAGCTTGGCGCGCGCGTTGTCGCTTGCAGCGATTCTAATGGATATATTTACGACGAAAATGGAATCAACCTTGAAACGGTTAAGCAAATTAAAGAAGTCGATCGCCAACGAATCAGTGAGTATGTCAACTATCATCCACATGCTCAGTATTTCGAAGGCTGCACAGGCATATGGTCGATTCCTTGCGATATCGCCCTTCCTTGTGCGACGCAAAATGAAATTGACGAGTGCTCCGCTAAATTGTTAGTGGAGAATGGCGTGAAAGCAGTAGGCGAAGGCGCCAACATGCCATCAACCCTTGAGGCTGTTGATGTATTTTTAAACAATGATGTGCTGTTTGGTCCTGGTAAAGCAGCCAATGCAGGCGGTGTCGCCGTATCAGCACTGGAAATGGCACAAAACAGCCAGCGCCTGTCTTGGACGTTTGAAGAAGTCGACGCCAGGCTGCACCAAATCATGATAAACATTTACCAAAACGCTGTGAAGGCTTCCGAAGAGTACGGCTTCCCTGGCAACCTCGTTGTCGGCGCCAACATCGCCGGATTTACAAAAGTGGCGGATGCGATGATTGTGCAGGGCGTTATTTAATTTTTGGTCTAAAAGCTTCCGGGGATTCGGAGGCTTTTTTTATGTGAGATTTTCTTCCATACTTTTGTGGCTGCATGTTTTTCTTGCTGATTGGTTACATTAACCAATGTCCAATCAATAAGGAGGTTAATGGCATGGATAAAAATCTTCAAGGCGATACCCAGCAATTTGTCGAAAACTTGCACGATCGGCAGGAAAAGGATCTCAAAAATCGACAAAATCAGGGCAGCGACACCCCTTCTAAAAAATTGCCGAATAAGCAGCATTAATAAGAAGAAAAAGGTAGGCTCTTTAGAATGGTACCTGTAGGTAGGACACTTGTAAAAAAGAGTGTTCAACCTGCAGGTATTTTTTATATACTTGAATTTCAGAATATGGGGATTAGGGGACAACATGAGTAAAATAACTTTTTCATCTAAAGAGATAAATACACTACAAAAAAATCCAAATGTACAGCGTGTCAGCGAAAAATCCATTACCTATACAGAAGAATTTAAAAATAGATTTATCGATGAATACCAAGTCGGCAAACTCCCACGTCAAATTTTTGAGGAGAATGGATTTGATGCGGACGTCATTGGCATAAAACGAATTGAACAGTCGGCCTGTAGGTGGAAAAAAGCCTATGAAATGAATGGCTTGATCGGGCTTACAGATACAAGAAAAACATCCTCCGGCAGACCTTTAAAACGGGAGCTTACACCCTCCGAAGTAATTGAGAGACAAAGAGCCAGAATTGAGCTATTGGAAGGGCAGGTAGAGCTGTTAAAAAAGCTAGAAACGACCGAAAGGAGGCTGCTAAACGCAAGCGAGAATCTAAATCCAAATAAGGCATATCAATTGATCCAGGAGACGCTTGAGCAAAACGGATTTAAGGGAATGACTAGGTACTTTTGTGAGCTTCTGGGTGTTTCCCGGTCTGGATACTATAGTTACATGAAGGCTGCCTCTGTTCGTGAAGCAAGGGAGAAGTTAGACCTCGAAGCGAAGGAACTCATTTTAAAGGCTTTTGACCGAAGAGGATATAAGAAAGGTTCACGCTCCATCAAAATGATTTTGAAGAATGAGTTTGATGTTAACTTCAGCCGTAAAAAAATCCGGAGAATAATGAGGAAATATGGAATTGTCTGTCCTCACAGAAAGCCAAATCCATATAAAAGAATCGCCAAAGCAACAAAGGAGCATCAGGTCGTACCAAATAAGTTAAACAGGGAATTTAAGCAAGGTGTACCAGGGAAAGTATTATTAACGGATATTACATATTTACCATATAACGGAAGTAGTATGGCCTATTTGTCAACCATAAAAGACGCCTCCACCAATGAGTTATTAGCTTATCATATTTCAGATCGTATCACTTTAGATATCGCAACAAAGACCATCGATAAATTAATGAAAAATAAGAAAATTAGTTTACATTCGGAGGCATTTATCCATTCTGATCAAGGGAGCCATTACACAAGCCCAAGATATCAGAAATTGTTAAAAAGACATGGTTTAGACCAGTCAATGTCTCGGAGAGGAAACTGTTGGGACAATGCCCCGATGGAGTCTTTCTTTGGGCATTTAAAGGATGAGGTAGACTACCAGTCTTGTAAAACATTAGATGAACTGGAGGCGAAAATAAATCATTACATGGTTTACTATAACAATTATCGATATCAATGGAATTTAGAAAAGATGACCCCTATTCAATATAGGAATCATCTTTTAGCTTCATAACTCTTTTTTTCATGTGTCCTTGACATGGGTGCCAGATTACTTCTTTGTGTAGAAGATCTCCCTTTTTAATCTTATTTAGTTCCATACGCAAACAGTAACAGGAACTACGGATACAATATTTGCTTTATCGGTTGCAGTAGTATTAGTAGCAATAGTAACTCATGGATTATTATGCCGCCTTTATCAAAGAGGAAGAAACAAAGTTAGGGTGGCGCATGCCGCCCTAAATGCCTATTTTAAAAACCAATTCTTCCTGTATTCAAAGCAACATAAACCACCAAAAACAACCCCACCATCGTGACAGAAACAGCCATCCCAAACACCTTAAATCTATGAAAAAAAGCAAAACAACTAATCGGCACGGCCACCACGATAATAAAGAAAAACACCGTAGAATTTATGTATTTGTATAAGTATTTAATAACATCCGGCTGCTCAATCCCCAATAAATAAAACAGCAGCCACCCGGCAAGGATTCCTATAACAGCCTGCAAAACTATCTTCATTCATCCTACCTCCCTCCTAATCCATTAAAATTCGATAATATGAATCTTAAGTCCTACTAATATATTATTTTTGGGGCAATAAATGAAGAAGGCACCTCAAAGGGGTGCCTTCTCATTACTCTACTTATTCATACTCGCTAAGAACCCGCCCAATAGGTCATCAAGGTCTGGCTCTTCATCCAGGTCCGTTTCCTTAGCAGGGAATTCCTGTTGCCTTGCTGCGCTGTCCCAATCAAACTCATCAAGGTCATCAACCAAGTCAACACCGGCCGCAATTTCATCCGCAAAATCTGGCTCAACTTCGGGAGGCTGTACCGGGTCGTCCATAAAAGCATCTTCCTCCTGCAAATACAACGCTTCATCAATATCAACCGCTTTGCTATTCATCGAGGCAAGCAGTGCGGTCGACCTCACGGGGTCATTGATGAGCTGATAGATGATGCTCCCCAGCAATGCCTCCGAATGCTCATGCTTCAGCCAATTGCGCTGGGCCTTGGTTAATCCCTTCGGTAGGGGAACGGTAATGGTTTCCTTTTCGCGGGAAACCGATTGGCTTACCCCCTGCATGACAAACGCAGCAATGCTGCTGGAAAAATTCCGCCGCTCGGTTTCCTTTAATTTTTGCAAGTGCTTCAAGATGTGGTCAGGTGTATCGGAGGGGACCCGGAACGATATCGCCTGCCCCCTCTTAATTTCATTACCCGCCGTCTTTTTCATAGAATCACCCTAAGTTAACTTTTTACAGGAGCTTTTTCAGCCTTTTGCTTTTCAGACTTGCGGACAAAATCGGTAATCAGCTTATAGTAAGCATTGGCCATCATCCAAATACTTTCCTTCTCATCCTCGAAGAAATCGATATTAAAGCCATCTAAGCCATTATTTAATGTTTTTAAGTATTCTTTTAAAATGATTGACCCGCCGCCGACAAAATAGCAGATTTCCGTTTGCGAGTTTTTTGCCCACACATTGCGCAGCAAGCGATATTCCTTTTTTGCCAAATCAAGCAGGATTCTATCGGTGATATCGTGGACGCTTGTCCGGCTCCCTTTCACCATGATGTGGTTACGATCGTTTTTCTTGGTGATAATCTCCACGACATCACGGCGGCTGTCGAGCTCTACGCCATGCTTTTTACGGATTTCCTCACGGATCGCTTCTAATGATTCTGAAACCCCGAGATTAAAACCTTGGGCCTTATCATCATCAACGTTCCGGTTCTTAATAACCGCGATATCGGTCGATAATCCGCCGATATCCTGGATTAAAATCCGCTTATCGATTAAATCCTTATTAATAATTTTTGAATTATTATCCATCACAAGGTTAATGTAGGCCGCAAAGCCTTCGGGATAGACCTTTACCTCATTAAATTTAATGTTAACCTTGATTCCTTGATACCGCGGCGTCACCAAAAATTCAACCTGGTGGACTGAACCAAGCAGCCTAGAGCGATAACCGGCATCCTTGCCTTCCTTAACCTCGCGAAGCGGCAGGCCCGTTCCGAGCGTATAATTGGCATCAATCACGTTTTTTGACCTTGGAAAGTCCGTATTCACTGCATCCAATGCCAACGTCGCAAATAACATAATTAAAGTTTGGTCTTCTTCAGACTTGCTGCTGCCGGGATCAAGTTCTGTCGCATTATCACTCTTGGCAGCCAAATTTCCGATACGATAAATACTATTGTTTTCTTTTAGGGCAGGGGAGTGGACTTTAATATGAATTCCATCGAGAGGGTCCTTGCTGTCCAATTCTTCAATTCCGATTACCGGGCGATCTTCCGTATCTCTGGCGATAATGTTTGGGATGTTCAATTCGTAGTCTATTTCTCCGAAAATAGCTTTAATGGAGTCATTACCTACATCCACCGCTGCAATTCTGGACTTAGTCATATTATCATTCCTTTTCATTTAATAGATTCTTTTCTTTTAAGGTTATAGAAGATTACTAGATTCTTCAATGACACTGAGTGAAAAGAAACACAAGTGTAAAGTTGTAAACATGATGTAAACATAGAAGAAATTGTAAACATTTTTGTAAACAAAAATGACAATATCGTTTACATGGCGGTTTAACGGAATGTATACAGATTTGTAAACATGTAAACGGATTTGTAAACATCATGTATACAAAAAGTAAACACGTATACAGTTTTGTATACAGTCCTGAATTGTTACAAATATTTCATGATAAGAAAAAAGAAGGCACCCATAGGGAACCTTCAAGTTCAATGTATTCTATCATTAGTGTAGGTGGATGTTTACTCAGGTCTATTCCTGTGAATTAATACCTTAAACCATTCTACAAATTCAATTCTAAATCCGTACTAACATAAAGGTAATACCAGTTATTATTGTATTTAAGCAAAGAGGTTTCCACTGGTTTGCTTAAAGTAAAATTATATTTGATTCCGCCCATATTTAATAAGGCAGTTTTCGGATGATCCGGTTGTTCAAAGTAGTCCTGATTGCTGATTAACGAGGCAGTTGTTAATTTCAAGACCCCAGTTGAATCTGTGTAATACCACTTTCCTTTATAGTTGACCCAGCCGGTTACCATTACACCATTATCGTCAAGATAGTGCCAAGACGAGTTATCTTGAAGCCAGCCCGTTTTCATCACACCCGCCGCATCAAAAAAGTATTTCTTCCCAGCTTCGTCCAGCCAGCCCGTTTTCGTTGCCCCGGTAGGCTCAAGGTAATATCGTATTCCATTATCTAATAACCAACCGGTTTTCATGACGCCGTTGTGGTCAAGATAATACTTTTGCCCAGCATCCTCCAGCCATCCCGTCTTCATGGCACCAGCACCATCAAAATAAAACCTTTGCCCGTTCTCCTCATGCCAGCCTACCTTTGCTTTTCCTTCTCCATCAAGTAAATACTTTTGCCCGCCCTCTTCAAGCCATCCCGTTTTCATTTCACCGTTGGCATCAAAATAATATTTGCCTCCTTGAAGCTCCAACCATCCTGTACGCATAACACCGTTTTTATCTAAGAAGTACTTCTTTTTACCTTCAGTAAACCAGCACGTTTTCATAACCCCGGAGCGGTCAAAGAAGTATTTTTTACCTTTTATAGTCTGCCATCCCGTTTTCACAACACCATTAACGTAATAAAACTTTTTGCCACCGGCATTGACCCATCCGTTCAGGATTGGGGCAACAGCATCACCTGCATTCGCACTTGCCGGGGCAGTAACCACATACCCATTCGCCGCGGCAATCGCATCAAACCCGGCACTTGAATATGTAATAACAACATCCGTCTTCAGTTTGATTTGGTCAAATAGCCAGCGAACATCTGCATTATGCATCCGAACGCAGCCAGCACTGACATATCTGCCAATCGAATTTTCATTGGCATTGCCGTGAATTGCGTAAGTTGTTCCATACGTTCCTCTAGCATCAAGTCCCATCCAGCGATTGCCTAAAGGATTACGAGGGTCACCACCTGGGATATTGTTCTTATAATAAGGGCGATTGACAATCTTGTTCACAATCTTGAACTTCCCTTCTGGTGTTAGCGACCGTGATCTGCCCGTTCCTACCTTAAAGGTTTTGACTAAAGTGCCGCCATTATAATAGGCAAGCGTATTAGTCTTCTTATTGATAATGATTAACTGGGAACCATTGCTGGCTTCTGCAGGACCAACAAAGGCAAAAAAAGTAAAAAACAGTAAAAATGGTATTAGTAATTTCTTCATTGCAGCTACGCACCCCAATTATGTTTCTTTTCTTTAACATAACATGCCGGATAGGGAATTTTTGTCATATCCTATTAAAAAATTTGTAAAATTTTGATATTTTAATAGGTATATCTTAGTGATTTTTAACATTTCAGACTACATCAAATCGACCTGCTTTATATTTTTGAGGCATATTACCTAGATTCATATACTTCGACAGAAATCATAACTAATAATTATACCTAATCATGAATATAAGTAAAAAAATTATTCTGAACTCCCAAAATATTGATACAATGGTATAAAAGGCGATTGGTGCCTGACACCAAAAGGAGTATTACCATGTTGGAATTGTTGGTTACAATGGTGGAACGGCTGGGGATTTTGGTGACGATTGCGTTTATTTTGACGCGGATTCCGTTTTTTCGGGGGATGGTTTATCAGGAGGAGCTAAATCCTAGGCAGCGAATAACGGCCATTGTGTTTTTTGGATTTTTCGGGATTATTGGAACATATTCAGGGTTAACGCTTAGTACGGACAGTCTGCAGTTTAACCGCTGGACTTCCGGATTGAATAGTGATGAGGCGATTGCCAATTCCAGGGTGATCGGTGTCGTGCTGGCCGGACTGTTTGGCGGCTGGCGGGTTGGACTTGGCGCCGGATTAATTGCAGGAATTCACCGTTTTACATTGGGAGGATTCACCGCCATCTCCTGTGGGTCAGCCACGATTATTGCCGGAGTTATCGCTGGGATGTTTCATCGTAAAAACAAGCACGTAAGTTTAAAGGCTGCTTTTCTCATTGGTGCTCTCGCTGAAACGATTCAAATGGCGATCATTCTATTAATCTCACGGCCATTCGAAAAGGCGTGGGCATTGGTGGAGATCATCGGTCTGCCGATGATTATTGCAAATGGACTCGGGTGTACCTTGTTCCTTCTTATTATTAAGAGTGTCATCAATGAAGAGGAAAAGGCCGGAGCACTGCAGGCGCAAAAAACGTTGAGGATTGCTGAAAAAACGCTTGTCTACTTGAGAAATGGACTTACCACTGAGTCAGCACAAGCTGTCTGCCATATTCTTCATAATGAAATCAACACAAGTGCTGTGGCAATGACTAACTTAACCGAGATATTGGCACACGTCGGGATTGGCGATGATCATCACCATGCAAAAAGCCCGATACAGACTCAAATTACCCTTGAGACAATCAGCGAAGGGAAAATTCTCGTTGCCAATCAACAGTCGATCCATTGCCGTGTAGAAAAATGTCCGCTGGATGCAGTGGTAGTTGCTCCGCTAAAGCAACGGGGGCAAACAATCGGGACATTAAAGTTTTATTTCCGGTCGGAAAAAGAAATTAACCCTGTCATTATGGAGCTGATTTCCGGGCTTGGCTCGTTATTAAGTAACCAATTGGAAATTGCTGATGCCGACAGTGCCTATCAATTGGCCAGAGAGGCCGAAATTAAAGCGCTACAAGCGCAAATCAGCCCTCATTTCTTGTTTAATTCACTCAACACGATTCTCTCACTTGTTCGTATTGACCCAACTAAAGCAAGAAGGCTGCTGGTATCTTTGTCACATTTTTTACGGCAAAATCTTTCAGCTACTACCCAGAACATGATATTGCTTGAGCAGGAATTAAGACATGTCAAAGCTTATTTGGCGATAGAAGAAACCCGCTTTGTTGATAAACTGACAATTATTTATGACATTCAAGAGGAAGCTCTCATCCAGCAGATCCCGCCATTAACCTTGCAGCCCATTGTGGAAAATGCAATCAAACATGGGTTCAAAGACAAAGAAAGCAATTGCATCGTAAAAATCACGATTCAAAAACAATTGGACTCCGTTTATGTGGAGGTGGAAGACAATGGCCAGGGGATGACAAATGAGCGCGCGCGCCAAATTTGCAAGTCCCCAATTGATTCTAACACCGGCAGTGGTGTGGCACTTTATAATGTCAATCGCAGGCTGTCGATTATGTTCGGGGTGGCAGCGGCTCTAACAATCAAAAGTGAACGTAACAAAGGTACAGTCATCTCGTTTTCTATTCCATTGGTGGAGGTGGAGAGTTATGGAACAATCAATCAGAACGTTAATTGTGGATGATGAATTATACAGCCGTGACGAACTGAAGCATTTATTGGAAGCCTTTCCAGAAATTCATATTGTCGGTGAAGCGGAGTCAGGGGAATCTGCTTTACTGAAGGCGCTTCAGCTCCAGCCTGATGTGGTGTTTCTTGATGTAGAAATGCCGAAACTGAACGGGATGAGTACTGCAAGGGCGTTTATGGAGTTAAAAAAGCCGCCATTGGTGGTGTTTGCCACGGCTTATCCGGAATTCGCCGCGGAAGCCTTTCGCTACGAAACAGTTGACTATTTACTGAAACCCTATGACGAGGAGTTACTTGCAGAAACCGTCAACCGTATCATAAAAATCATTCGTACCGCTAAAGAACTGGACTCGGGGAAACCCGCCGGAAAGCTGGCGATCGAGGCGGATGGTGAGATTTTTTACATTGAGCCAAAAGATATTCTCTATATTTATCGGGATGAAAAATGGACCAAGCTTATTACCAAGACCGGTGAGTTTGAAACAAAGACGCCGCTAAAGGATTTGGAGACGAGGCTATTAACCTATGGATTTTTTCGAATCCATAAAGGATTCCTCGTCAATCTTGAATACGTAACAAAACTGACACCTTGGTTCAACGGTGCCTATCAACTGCAAATTTATGGCAGAAAAGAAATGTTATCTGTCAGTAGAAACTACGTAAAAGCATTAAGGGCACGATTAGAAATATAGATATTTTTTAATTTTCTGCATTTTGGTTCATAAATAAAACATGTTAATGCCATTTTTCTACCTTTTGTGCCCAAACTCCGATAAACCTGTTTCTTCTTTTTTATAATGATTATATGTAACCGCATTCATTTTTTTAAAAAAAGGAGGAACTATTTTGTATACGTTTTTAGGTGGAATTGCACTTTTAATTATTGGTTATTTTACGTATGGCAAGTTCATTGAAAAAGTATTTGGGGTTAAGGAAGAACGGGCAACACCTGCCTATGTTAACAATGATGGTGTTGATTACGTTCCAATGAGCACTAATAAGAATTCTTTAATCCAATTATTGAATATTGCCGGAACCGGACCTGTCTTTGGTCCAATTATGGGAGCGCTTTACGGGCCGGTAGCGTTTATTTGGATCGTTGTCGGCTGTATTTTTGCTGGTGCTGTCCACGATTATTTAACCGGGATGATTTCAATTCGTAACCGAGGGGCTCATTTGCCTGAGCTCGCCAGCAAATTCTTAGGAAAAATCATGAAACACGTGGTTAATGCCTTCGCAGTCCTGCTTCTGCTTTTAGTAGGAACCGTGTTCGTTTCCACACCGGCCAGCTTGTTGCATGTTTTAATGGATGGAAAAATCGCTCTTGGCATCATTATCGCGGCTATTTTCGTCTATTACATTTTAGCGACGCTGCTCCCAGTTGATAAAATTATCGGTCGTCTATATCCTTATTTCGGAGCATTACTAGTAATCAGTGCTCTCGGTGTCGGTATTGGTTTAGTGGTCAAAGGAGCTCCTATTCCTGAATTATCATTAACCAATTTCCATCCTGCTAATGCACCAATTTTTCCATTATTATTCTTTACGATTACTTGCGGTGCATTATCTGGATTCCATGCTACCCAAACGCCGATTATCTCTCGTACAACACAAAAGGAAAAACAAGGCCGGTATATTTTCTACGGCATGATGATTGCCGAAGGGATCATCGCGATGATTTGGGCCGCTGCAGGGATGAGCCTATTTGACGGCTACACCGGATTGCAGGAAGTACTTGCTGCTGGCGGACCTGGTGCCGTTGTAAGTGAAGTTTCTACCGCAATGTTAGGTGCAATTGGCGGAACACTTGCTGTCCTAGGGGTTGTTGTCCTGCCAATTACTTCTGGAGACACCGCTTTCCGCAGTGCCCGGATGATTATTGCTGAATACTTAAATATTGCCCAGAAGAAATTCTCAAGCCGTTTATGGATTGCCCTTCCGTTATTTGTTATTTCCGTTGTGTTAACACAAATCGACTTTAACATTTTATGGCGTTACTTCAGCTGGGCAAACCAAGCGACCGCTGTCATTGCCTTGTTTGTTGGTGCCATGTATCTATACATTGCCAGAAAAAACTATTGGATCTCACTTGTCCCAGGGTCATTCATGTTGGTGATGGTTATCACCTACATCCTTAATGCCCAAATCGGGTTCGGCTTGTCAATGACTGTTTCCTGGTATGGCGGATTCATTGGGGCTGCCATTCTAATTGCATTATTCTTCAATGCTGCCAAGAAAGCCCGTACCAACGGACTGCCGCTTGAAGAAGATATCTCCGGCTGGAATAAGGTGGCCTAAAATGGGCTGCTGCAGTCCAAACTACCGTAATACAGTGAATGAGCATGAGGAAAAAATTAATCAAAATTCCAAGGAAAGTTTGCCGCTTTTCGCAAAAATTATCATTGCAGTTATAACGGCAGGAGCGGCCGCAGCCGCATTCCTTTTTTGAAGCAGGGGGCCCCTTGCTTCTTTTTTTTGGGGGTGCAAAGCCCTCCTCCCGCTTTCCAACAGGAAATATTTGCTATACAATTTACTTGAGTATTAATAAAGCGTGGTGAATGTTGATGTTTAGGCTGTTGTTGGTTGAGGATGATGTGACTCTGTTTAATGAAATAAAGGACAGGCTTACTGGCTGGTCGTATGATGTTTTCGGGATTACTGATTTTAGCAAGGTACTTCAGGAATTCACTGCTGTCAAACCCGACTTGGTGATAATTGATATTCAATTACCGAAATTTGATGGATTCCATTGGTGCCGGATGATCCGCTCCCACTCGAATGTACCAATTTTGTTTTTGTCATCCCGCGACCATCCGACCGATATGGTGATGTCAATGCAGCTTGGTGCTGATGATTTCATTCAAAAGCCGTTTCATTTCGATGTCCTAATTGCTAAAATTCAAGCGATTCTACGCCGTGTCTATAATTACAGTACGGAGCAAATAGAGTTAAAAACCTGGTGCGGGGCCACCATTGATTACCTCAAAAACACAGTAACCAATGAGTACGGAACGATAGAATTAACAAAAAATGAAATGTTTATCCTACGGCAGTTGATTGAACAGAAAAATAAAATTGTCAGTCGGGAGGACCTCATCAAAAGCCTGTGGGATGACGAACGATTTGTCAGTGACAATACGCTGACGGTTAACGTCAATCGCCTTCGTAAAAAACTTGATGAACTTGGACTCGGCCAGTTTATTGAAACAAAGGTCGGCCAAGGCTATAGGGCCGTGGAAGAAGCGGGCACATTATGATTAAGAAGTTCCTTATTGAAAGGAAAAGCTGGATTCTGCTCATTATTGTCCTAGAAACCATGGTGCTATTTGTCTCATTTCTTGATGCATCGATTCCGTTTACGTCCCTCTTTTATATTGTTTTTTTATCGTTGCTGATTTTCACCGTTTTTCTCATCATTCGTTACCATAAGGAAACGAAATACTATAAAAGTTTAGTAGATTGGGAAACCCATCTTGATTTAACTGGGCTGGCAGAACCGGAAACTCCCTTTGAAAAAATTATTTCCGACAGCGTCAGCATCCAGACAGATCACTTGAAGCAAGAAGCTTCACAAAACCTATTGGCTCTGGAGCAGGAAAAAGATGAACTGCTGGCCTGGATTCATGAGGTGAAAACACCGCTGACAGCTATGGCATTAATGATTGACCGTCTCGATGATGATAAGGCTAAAGCCAGTCTGACCTTTGAATGGCTGCGCATCCATCATTTACTGGATCAACAGCTCCACCAGCGGCGGATTCCGTTCATGGAGAATGATTTGTATATTGAAACTGCTGAATTAAAACCGCTAATCTTTAGCGAGATTAAAACGCTGCGTTCATGGTGTATGCAAAAGGGTATCGGCGTTGAGATTGACCTTGAGGTGAATGAAGTGCTGACCGATGCCAAATGGGTGGCCTTTATCATCAGGCAATTGCTGACAAATGCCATCAAATATAGCAATGAGGCTGACATCATCATCAAATCGTACCAGAAAGGTGGCCAAACCTGTCTCGAGATTAGGGACTTCGGGCGCGGGATCTCTCCACACGACCTGCCGCGCATTTTTGACAAAGGCTTTACCTCCACGTCCATGCATCAGGAAAATGCCGCAACCGGAATGGGCCTATTTTTGGCCAAAAAAGCAGCCCAGCCATTATTAATTAAAATTGATGTGCAGTCTAAGCTCGAAGAGGGGACGACATTCACACTGACCTTTCCAAAAAGAAATGACTTCCTACATATTTCGGGCATGTGACAGTTTTGTCACATGCTTTTGTAATTTGTTACCTCAATCGCAGGAATTGAACTGCCGGCTTTTTTATAATGAAGCTATGTAATGAAGGAGTGTGTAAGAGATGAATATTTTAGAAGCTGTGAAAATTAATAAAAGCTACGGCAACAAGTTCAATAAACAGGAAGTATTGAAGGGCCTCGATATCAGCATGGAAAAGGGCGAATTCGTCAGTATCATGGGGGCTTCCGGTTCTGGGAAAACAACACTGCTCAACGTGCTTTCCTCGATTGATACAGTAAGTCACGGGACGATCAAAATTGACGGCAATGAAATTACCCGGAGGAGAGAAAAACAGCTGGCCCAATTCCGCAAGCATCATTTGGGATTTATTTTTCAAGAGTATAATTTATTGGACACTTTGACCGTCAAAGAGAATATCCTGCTTCCGCTATCGATTAACAATGTTTCTAAACAAGCGGCAGAACAGAAATTTACCGAGGTAGCCGCTGAACTTGGCATTTTGGATATCAAGGACAAATATCCAAATGAGATTTCCGGCGGACAAAAGCAGCGGACCTCGGCAGCGCGGGCATTTATCCATGAACCAAGCATTATTTTTGCTGATGAGCCCACCGGTGCCCTTGATTCCAAGTCGGCATCCGACTTATTAAACAAACTAAGTCAGTTAAATCAAAAACGCCAGGCAACCATCGTAATGGTCACTCACGATCCAGTTGCGGCGAGCTTTAGCAACAGAGTTATTTTCATCAAAGATGGGGCGATTTACACCCAGTTAAATAAAGGGGAGCAATCACGGCAGACCTTTTTCCAGGATGTCATGAAGACGCAAGGCGTGTTAGGCGGGGTGAATCAGTATGAGCATTAACCAGCTGATCCTCCGCAATCTAAAAAAGAATCTCAAAAATTATTTTCTTTATGTATTTGCGCTCATCTTTAGCATCGCCCTGTATTTTGCCTTTGTCACGTTACAGTTTGACCCAGCGATGGTGGAAGCAAAGGATTCGATCAAAGGGGCGGCGGCACTAAAGGCCGGAACGGTTATGCTTGTGGCAATCGTTTCGATTTTCCTGCTTTATGCCAACACTATTTTTATCAAGAGGCGCAGCAAGGAAATCGGGTTATTCCAATTAATTGGCATGACCAAGACAAGAATTTTCCGAATCCTGACCACGGAAAACTTTATCCTTTACTTCAGTTCCTTAATTATTGGGATTTTTATCGGATTTTCCGCCTCCAAGCTTTTGGTCATGATTTTGTTTAAGATAACCAAGGTTGACGCTGTTGCGACACTGCATTTTTCACAGCAGGCTCTCAACCGAACGCTAATTGTTTTTGGCGTTATCTACTTGCTGATCATGATGATGAACTATGTATTTATTAAACGGCAAACCATTCTTGCTCTGTTCAGGGTGGTCTCCTCCACAGAGGGGAAAGTAAAGAAGATGTCGGTCTTCGAGATTATCATAGGAGTCATTGGCTTGATTTCCATTGCGACCGGCTATTATATTTCTTCGAAGTTATTTGGCGGTGACTTCACGACAATGATAGAGTTGTTCCTTGCAATGGCGGGCATTCTAGCATCAGTCATTATCGGGACTTACCTGTTTTATAAAGGGTCAGTCAGCTTTATATTTCACCTTATTCGAAAAAAGAAGGATGGCTACCTGAATATTAACGAGGTCCTTTCGCTTTCTTCCATCATGTTCCGGATGAAATCAAATGCCTTGTTATTAACAGTCATTACCACCGTATCGGCATTGGCAATCGGGTTATTGTCGTTAGCGTATATTTCCTACTACTCCGCAGAAAAAACAGCGTTAAATAATGTCGCGGCAGATTTCGCTTTTACCAATCCGAAGGAAGCACAACAATTTACAGGGGCATTAACTGAGAACGGTATTAAATACAAAGAAAAGAGAATTGATGTTATAGAGGTTGAGGCTAATCTAAGCTCAATTATGGAAACAAGCATGGAGGGCATGCTTGTTGATGCCGAGAAAATGCCCCTTTCCGTCGTCAGTGAACAGGACGTAACTGGTATAGATGTTGCCTCGGATGAAACGATTTTTACTGGTTATAATGATTTACTTCAGAAGTTTATGTCGTTTAAAGATTCCGGGAAAATTGAATTAAAAGGACAACAAGAAGTGATACCAGTGGAATATGCGGGTTTGAAAAAGGATTTCATTGTTTCCTGGTATTTTACAGGCGGCGGCTCACCTACAGCTATTGTTGACAATACCATATTTAACAGGTTAAAAAATGATTTAAACCCTGAGATTCAACGAGGGTCCTCTACTTTTATCGGGATTACCCTGAATGATGAAGCAAAGCTGGAAAAAGCCAATGAGCTATTTAAAGACGAAGGTTACAGCGAGAATAGTCCTAATGATTCACGCCTGGAAATCAGCAATGGGCAGAAACAAACCATGGGTCTTGCCTTGTTTATCGTCGGATTCTTGGGGCTCACGTTCCTGATTACCTCTGGCTGCATCCTATATTTCAAGCAAATGGGAGAAGGTGAAGAAGAAAAGCCAAACTATACGATTTTGCGTAAACTTGGCTTCACCCAGGTAGATTTAATAAAAGGGATTCGCGGCAAGCAGCTATTCAACTTTGGCATTCCGCTAGTAGTCGGCTTATCCCACAGCTATTTCGCTGTCCAATCAGGCTGGTTCCTGTTTGGCGCAGAAGTTTGGACACCAATGCTCATCGTCATGCTGCTATATACTGTCCTTTACTCCATCTTCGGATTCCTGTCCGTCCGCTACTATAAAAAAGTCATTAAAGAAGCGCTGTGAAGTTGCTTCCAGCTTTTCCGAACGGGTGGTGCCTGACACCACCCGTTTTTTTATTTAGATTGATTGGTACACCAGCTTACCTCCAACCATCGTCCAAAGTACCTCAAACTGCCCATCGATTAGTATCAAGTCAGCATCAGCACCTGGCTGAATTCGGCCTTTTGTGGTCAAACCTAATACATCAGCCGGAGTTTGGGTTGCCATCTTAATGGCATCTGCCAATGGGATGCCAGCCTGAACAGCTTTCTTCAAGGCTTCATTCATTGTTACTGTGCTCGATGCAAGAGTTCCGTCAGCAAGCTTTGCCACTCCTTGAGACACTTTGACTTCATGCCCTCCAAACAGATAGGTCCCATCGCCCATTCCCATTGCCTGCAGGGCATCGGTTATCAGGACCATTTTATCGGCTCCTTTTTCGCGGTGCATCAACCGAACAATCGCCGGATGCAGGTGTACGTTATCAACAATGGCTTGAACACTGACATGCTCTTCTTCAAAAGCGGCAATGACCATGCCAGGGTCACGATGATGGATCGGGCGCATTCCATTAAAACAGTGGGTAACATGGCTGGCACCGCGGCCAAATGCTAGCTTTGCTTGATCATAGTCGCAGTCCGAATGAGCAATAGCGGCAATAATTCCTCTTTCGGTTAAGAAATCAATTAACTCAAGACCCCCTGGCAGTTCCGGTGCTAGCGTGACCATACGAATCAAGGAACCTGATTTTTCAAGAATCACCTTCATTTCCTCTATATCAGGATGGCGTAAATACTGTTCATTCTGCATCCCTTTGCGTTTGATATTTAGATAGGGGCCCTCAATGTGAACGCCTACAATTTGTGCCCCTGGCTCATTTCCTGAGACCATGGCAACGTTGGAAATCATTTTTTGAAGATCCTCCAATGTTGACGATACCGAGGTAGCCAAAAATGTGGTGCAGCCTGTCCGGGCACAAGCCTTTGAAACAGCTTCAATGCTAGCCAACGTTCCGTCCATCATGTCATACCCCTCTGCACCATGTATATGTACATCAATCATTCCCGGGATTAGCAATTTGCCGTCTCCATCGATTTCAACATCTGCTTTATAAATGTCATTTTCTCCACTTACAGCCTCAATTTGACCATCGTGAATAAGAACAGTTCCAGGCTTTGACTCTTGATTTTCCAGTAATATAATATTGCGAATGAGAGTTGTCGCCATTTGTATTAACCCCCTTATTGAAAATAATAATTTGTTTAATACTATTATAGATGTTAAACCTGGAGGATTGGTATGTAATATGGAAGAAATACAAAAACGACTCACTCTTAGTACAGTTAAACCGGTAATTCTTAAATACGGACAGTTTCTTAAATTTTGTATCGTAGGTGCAGCAAACACATTGATTTCACTAGTGGTCTACTACCTTTTAATTAAGTTCTTCGGGTTGCACTATTTACTTTCCAGTGTTATCGCTTATTGTGCCGGGCTCTTAAATGGCTATATTTTCAGTTCCACATTTGTATTTCAACAAAAACGCAATGTAAAACAGGGAGTTAAATTTATTGGTGTTAACACCTCTTCACTCCTGATTAACTTGCTGATCCTTTATCTTCTGGTCGAGGTAAGTGGAGTATCGAGCCTCCTTGCTCAACTATTCGCCACCATTTTTAATGTCATCTATAACTTTTCCTTAAACAAATGGTGGACATTTAAATAAATTTCGAGAAGCAGGGGACAGTTCTAATATAGGCAATCGGAAGTTTTGCTCAAGTTTCGAAGCACTTTATAAGTAAACGGAATTTTAATCTAAAGGAATTACTTCTAAGGAATTATCGCAAAATTTTTGATTGCCTGAGTAAGCAGGAAGTTTTAAAGTTTTTGTACAAGTAATTCGACATCCATAGTCAAATTTCCTGCTTCTATTTTTTCTCGCAGGAATAAGGCAGGGATAAAATAGAAAACGACCCCTTTTAAAGGGACCGTCCATTATGAGACCTCTACGACTGGCCAGTTAGACTATATGATGGTTCACTCGTTTCTATAGTACCCGACAACCATTTATCAAAAAAATCACGGTATCCTTGTTTCATGACTGTACTTGAAAATCTGTCGAATGCGTGCATCCGATTTTCCATTGAATATTTGTAAGGTGCCGCCAGCGCCATATTAACGAGTTCAAACCAGTTCTCTTCGTTGCCTGAAAAGGAGTGTCTGGAATTGATGTGATCGTAGCAAGGATGCGCGGGCTTTATTATCAATTTCCCCATCGCCATCGCCTCAGTTAATGGCATGGCAAACGTATCAAATTTGGAGCTGTTCCAATAAACCTTTGCCGTGTTCATCAGCGAAAAAACCTCATCCTGTGACAAAGCAAACTGAAGCTTTACATTATCAGGAATTTTATGCCTTCTCACACTATCCCGATACCGTTCGCCGCCAAAGACCATGAACACTTCCTTGTCGGGATTTTGCCGAGCGTACTCCAAAACAAGCTCAGGCTGGCGGTTTTCTTCATCCCGTCCAATCCAAAGTACGCGGTTATCAACAATTTGCGAAGGGTCAAAATACCTTTCTGCCATTCCTTCATCAAACCCAATCGGTATAACCGTTACATCGTCGACACCAAATTTACCATAGAGCTCCCGCTTTAAAAAATCAGTCTG
Source organism: Neobacillus sp. B24 (assembly GCF_055381825.1). NCBI lineage: Bacteria > Bacillati > Bacillota > Bacilli > Caryophanales > Bacillaceae > Neobacillus > Neobacillus sp. B24. The sequence continues at coordinate 5,354,795 of NZ_AP035777.1, forward strand.
AACAATAGCCTTGTCGACAATCGAGTAAAATGGCTTCATCATTTCATAGCCCGTCAATGCCGGGTCGGGGAAACTATGCGGGAACAGTACACTATTTTTCATAAACATCTTTAAAAAAGTAAACCCGGAAACGGTATAGATAACATGGTTAATTTTTTCTGCATAGAGTTTGTCCAATACAATATCATAGTTGACGAGGTCACCCTTTTCATGTTCGTAACCAGAGAGATGATCATATCCACTCACATGCCGTTCAGGAGAAATAAACACGATGTCCACACCGAACTCCTTGCAAAGTGCCTTTAAGCGATCCGCAAAGATTCTAGGTCCATGTGCTTCTGTAAATTGTATTTTCCTCATCACTAAGCCAACTTTTTTCATTTAAACTCACCTAACATTAGTATTCTGTTATTCCTCTATTCTATCATAGATAGGCTGCTATATTTCCTTTCCAACCGTGACATTAGGAGTTTGCTTTAGCTTCTGATTTCGCAAATTAACATATCCAAATGCTGTTACAACCATTGCACCGAGGGTATCGACGATCAAATCCTCCATTGTGTCGGTCACTGCTTCCCGTCCAATTAATACTGTTCCGTCAGCGGTGATAAATTTTTGCATGTTTGTTCCTAGCAAACCGTCAGCAGCAAATTCATAAATTTCCCATACAGCACCACAGGCAAGGGCGAAACAAAAGGCGAATAGCGCCACAAATAAAGGACTTAATTGAATCTTAATCTTCTCTGTATCATTAAAGAATTGGACAAGGACGAATCCCAATGCCCCTAACATCCCTGCACTAAAGCAATGCAGAATCACATCCCAATAAGGAATTCGATAATAAAAATTACGAACTTCGCCAAGATAGATCGCACAAAACAAGAATATGAAATAAATGATTTCCATTACATCTGGAATATCAACACGAAACCGCTTCTCCACCTTTGACGGAAGGAAAATAATAATACTGCCAAAGGCACACTGAAGAATCATCAGGACATAATCACTTTTTACATGTTCGTATTCATTTCTGGCAGTACCTGATGGGGCTATGCTAAACATATAAATGGCATAAATAACTGAAATAATTAGTAAGGCCAAGACAATTCTAAAAATCCAGGTCTTTCTTTTCTCATACTTTTTCTCTGTCAACACTTCCCCCCCTTTATTCTGAGGTAATTTTATTATAATACTCTATCATTATAGCTTTTACGTACAGAAATTAGGAAAGATTCGCAATCGATGCAAAAGGGATAAATTTTAATTAATTTTCATTATTATTACGGTAAATGCTTAATTTTTTTTACAGTGTAACAATCTGTAAAATTCCAGTAACAATTTAGTGATAATTTAAGAATAATAAGGTAAACTAAATCAGAAGTTTACTATAATATTACAAGAAAAAATCTATTTGTAATAATGTCTAGGATAACAGGCATTCGGGGGTAAGGAAGTATGAGTAACACTGGAAGAAAATCAGTCGAAGAAATTGGAAGGGTACAGGCACATGCAAAGAAAAAGAAGGGTATAGGCAGGAAGGCGGCAGCCGTAACTGGCATCGCTATCCTTGCTCTACTCATTGCAGGACTCAGTTATTATCAGGCCACTCGCTTCAATTCCCAGATTATGATTAATGAGATTAAGGTCGGCGGGCTGACTGCCGACGAGGCGATAAAGAAGTTAAAAACGGAAGTACTAGTGAACAAAGTCTCCATCGGTCAACAGCAAATTTTGGATGAAGCTGACACGAAGATGGGATTTTCTGATAAGGATCTGCCCGAAGTGAACAAACTATTAAAAAGCCAGTGGACATTTTTCCCTTCTTCAAAGGAAAAAAATTATTGGCTGATACCGATAAAGGCAGACCAATACCGGACTGAGACAATGAAGAAACTGGTTGAAGACAAGCTCCTGTCCATGAATGAATCGTTGAAAGCACCAGTAGATGCTTTTGCCAAACTTGAACAGGGCAAAATCGTCATCTCCAAGAGCAGTGATGGGGAACAGTTTGACGTTTCAACACTTATGAAGGATTACGACAAGCAGTATTATAAAAGCGAAATTAACCTGGAGCCTGTATACATACAGCCTATTCGAGAAGATAGCAAAGTTGTAAAGAACGAAGCGAAAAAACTTCAGGAACTTCTTGGACAAACGATTGAATACAAGGTGCAGGATAAGGTATACACTTTAAAAGCCAGCGACCTAATAAAAACTGCTACGGTATCAAAGGACATGCAAATTACCATCGACCCTGATGATATTAAGAACACGATTAAAGAAATTAATGATACCCAAGCTACGTTAAACAAAAATATCAACTTTAAGACCCACTCAGGTAAGGTTGTTCCTGTCAAAGCTCGAGGCTACGGCTGGGCATTGGACGTTAATAAAGAGGCAGCACTCGTTCAACAAGCTTTTGAAAAAGGGGAGCCAGCCATTTCTGCTTCCAATATTGTCGGTCATGGCTGGAAAGGCGAAGGCTATGGTTATGACACAACCACGAATAATGGAATTGGAGATACGTACGCTGAAGTATCAATTGCTGAACAGCGAATTTGGATCTACAAGGAAGGAAAACTGGTCATCACTACAAATGTTGTGACTGGCAAGCACAGCACCGGTAATGATACATCAACTGGGGTTTGGTATATCCTCTATAAGAAATCACCTACTGTATTAACAGGCAGAGAGGTCGGAGGAAAACCAAGCTATAAAACCCCAGTCAATTATTGGGCTCCATTTACAAATGATGGACAGGGATTCCACGATGCTGGCTGGCGGAAAAATTGGGCAAGCAATGCCTACCTTAACGATGGATCGCATGGCTGTGTCAACACTCAGCCAAGTGCTATGAAGACGGTATACGAAACCCTTAGCACGTACGATCCAGTTATTATTTACTAAATAGACAACTTGGAACAAGCAGGAAACCACTACGGTTTCCTGCTTGTTTTGTTTCACGTGGAACGGAAAAAAACCTTCTTCGATCACGCTTTGATGAGGATAAAAGGTCATTGTTTAATAATTTCTGATTTAATAGGAGTTTTTTATTAATATAATTCTTGCAATTTATCAATTAATTTAATAGAATAGTTTTTGTTGAAGTGCTTTACTATGCTAAATAAATAAAGCACTAAAGTCAACTTAGGAGGATACTACCATGAAAAAGGCCATATCATTACTATTCATTGTTGTGCTTGCTGTGATGACTGCAGCTTGCGGCACACAGCCTGATTTACCGGATACATCAAAAAACACACAAAGTGAAAAAAAATCCGACAGTAACACACTGTCACAAATAAAAGAAAAAGGTGAACTCACCATTGGCATGGACGATACACTACCGCCAATGGAATATCGCAATGATAAAAATGAGTTAGTCGGCTTTGATATTGATTTTGCCAATGCACTTGCTAAGGAACTTGGAGTTAAGGTAAAATTTGTACCCTCTGCATGGGATGGAATCATTCCTGGCTTAGATGCAAAACGCTTTGACATCATTCTCTCTTCCATGAATGTAACGGATGAGAGAAAGAAAAAGGTTGATTTTGTTGAGTACTTTGGCGTCGGGCAAATTTTAGCTGTAAAAGCAGGAAATCCTTTAAAAATTCAATCCATTGATGACCTAAAAGGGCAGGTTGTCGGTGTCCAATTAGGTTCAACAGGTGAAACAGCTGTAAATTCCATTGACGGAATTAAAGAAGTGAAAAAATATGATTTGACGACCGATGTATTCAATGACATGGGACTTGGACGGGTGGATGCCGCAGTTATTGGTGAAGTAGTTGGCCGTTATTATATGGCGACTAAACCTGGGGTATTTGAAGTGGCAGGAAATGCTTTCAATGTACAGCCGATGGGGATTGCCGTTCGAAAAGGTGATGCTGAGCTCAGAGAAGCCTTAGAGAAAGCCGTTCAAACACTTGAGGACAATGGAACATTGAGTAAAGCCAGCGAAAAATGGTTTGGGTCTGATATTACTAAACAATAATAGGGATACATTGGATAAATCGGGTCTTCCGATTTATCCCTTTTATTTTCACAAGGAGAGATGTCAGCATGAGTGAGTTTTTATCTTTTACCAGCACATACTTGCCATACCTGTTACAAGGTGCGTTAGTGACCATTGAAATTGCCGTCATCGGTATAATTTTTGGGAGCATCATCGGTCTACTTGTTGGTTTAGGCCGGATTTCATCAAACCCGCTAGTTTCTCAAATTAGCCGTTTTTATATTTGGGTAATCCGCGGCACCCCGCTTTTGCTGCAATTATTTGTCATCCACTTTGCGATTCCATCCGTATTCAGTGCATTGACAATGCCACCGTTTGTTTCAGCCTGCATTGCGTTATCACTGAATGCAGCTGCTTATATTGCGGAAATTGCCAGAGGCGCAATACAGTCGATTGACAAAGGGCAAATGGAAGCAGCAAGATCCCTTGGCTTAAGCTCAGGCCAAGCGATGAGAAGGGTCATTATTCCTCAAGCCTTCCGCCGCATGCTGCCGCCTTTAGGAAATGAATTTATTGCGCTAATTAAAGAATCCTCCCTTGTATCAACGATTGCCTTATATGATTTGCTTCGCACTGGCCAGCAAATCATCAGCAGCACGTACCGATACATGGAAGTCTTCCTTTTGGTTGGCTTAATCTATTTACTCTTAACAACCATCATGTCTTATATTGTAGGGAAAATCGAGCAGAAAGTAGGTGCATACGAATGATTTCATGTAAAAACATCGTCAAGAAGTTTAATAGCCTAGAAGTTTTAAAGGGTATAGATTTAGACGTTTCTTCCGGTGAAGTAGTTGTCATAATTGGTCCAAGCGGCTCGGGGAAAAGCACGTTTCTTCGGTGCATGAATCATTTGGAAGCGGCCGATCTTGGAACCATCAGTATTAATGGGAAACTAGTAGAGTCGAAGGAATCTTCATTAAATAAATTGCGCCAGGACATCGGCATGGTTTTTCAACAATTCAATTTATTCCCTCACATGACCGTAATGGAGAATATTATTGAAGCCCCAATCTTACTAAAAAAAATGACCAAAGACCAGGCAAAGAAAAAAGGTTTGGAGCTTCTCAAAAAAGTAGGACTTGAGGAAAAGGAAAATGAGTATCCTAACCGCTTGTCCGGGGGGCAAAAACAGCGGGTGGCGATTGCCAGGGCGTTGGCCATGGAGCCAAAAATCATGCTATTTGATGAACCGACCTCTGCCCTTGACCCTGAATTGGTCGGAGAAGTGCTTAGCGTTATGAAACAATTGGCAAAGGAAGGCATGACCATGGTTGTCGTCACCCATGAAATGGGTTTTGCCAGGGATGTAGCCGATCGCGTTATCTTTATGGATGGAGGCACAATCATTGAACAAGGGTCTCCGAATGTGATTTTTGGAAACCCACAGCATGAGAGAACAAGAGAATTTTTAGGACACTTAAGATAGGAGAGTAATCATGATGAACGAATTATCTGCCATACTTGATGAAAAAATAGATCATCTGTTTCCAAAATTAGTAGAAATCCGTAGAGAACTTCATATGAATCCTGAGCTTAGTAATCAAGAATTCGAAACAACCAAACGCATCAATGGGTGGTTTAAGGAATTCAGCATCACACAAATTCCAACGAGTTTAAAAACAGGGACAGCCGCCGAGGTCGCTGGAAGTGAACAGGGACCGACAATTGCTTTACGTGCCGATATTGATGCGCTGCCCATTCAAGAGGCATCCAATCTCCCATTCCGTTCCAGAATAGAGGGGGTCAGTCATATGTGCGGCCATGACGTCCACACAACGATTGCTTTAGGGGCTGGTATCATCCTGCAAAGCATGCGCGATATCCTTCCGGGAAATGTCCGTATTTTGTTCCAGCCGGCAGAAGAAACCGAAGGCGGTGCTGTATCCATTATAGAACAAGGTTTATTGGAAGGTGTCAAATCGATCATTGGCCTGCATAACTCCCCTGATCTTCCTACGGGAACCATTGGGATAAAAGAAGGATTCTTTATGGCCAGTTGTGATGATTTTACAGTAACCATTAAGGGAAAAGGCGGGCACGCCGCATTGCCGGAAAACACTATTGATCCGATTGTGATTGGCAGTGCGGTTGTCAGCCAGCTCCAAACGATTGTCAGCCGTACCGTACCAGCCAAAGAATCAGCTGTTGTCAGCATCGGTGCTTTTCAAGCAGGAGCAACCAATAATGTCATCCCTGATCAGGCTGTCCTGAAAGGAACAGTCAGAACTTCAAATGAAGAGGTTAGACAAAAAATCTATCAAACGTTTAAAAACATCGTGACCAACACGGTCACTGCACTCGGCGGCGAAGTTGAAATAGACTATCAATTTTTAATTCCGGCTGTCGTGAATGATCCAAAGGTTACTGAAATTGTTCGCTCCACTGCTATTTCCACTGTTGGCGAGGAAAATACGCTGCTTGCGGAATCAACCATGGGCGGCGAGGATTTTTCCTATTATCAAAAGGAAGTTCCCGGATGCTATGTATGGCTGGGTTCAAGAAATGAAGAAAAAGGCATTATTCACGGCTTGCATCATCCCGAATTTATGGTCGACGAGGAAGCGATTAGAATCGGAGTAAAATGGATGGTCCTTTCTGCCTTTCAATTATTGCAGTAACAAGAAAAAGAAGCTAACGACCACTGAAGGTTGTTAGCTTCTTTTTTTATCCGCACAAGCTGCAATGGCATGTCTACAGATCTCATGGAGATATAACTATTGAAGACTTCACAAAATAGTTAAAAGAAAAGTAGTCTCACGGTTGAATGGAATCCCCAAGCTGACCGCTTTTCAAATCGAAATACGCCTTCATAATTCCCTGCCCGATTTTTTTGTTAACTGGATGGGAGTCGGTTTGGGTAAACGGAACCACGATGGAAAAGGCAATTTCGGGATCATTGAATGGTGCATAGCCGACCAAGGTTAAATTGTAAGTCGGCATATCTGTTATGATCCGTTTCTTTACGGAATCATAATAGAAGGATTCTGCTGTTCCAGTTTTTCCTGCAATGTTGTAGGAACGGTATGGCTCTTCCGAGAAGTATTTTGCTGCCGTTCCACCCGCTTCCTGATAAACCTTTCTGAATCCTTCCTGTACCCTTTTAATTTGGGCAGGCTCCATATCAATTTCATTTAATACCTCCGGCTCCATCGACGAATACACCGGCCCTAACTCATTATCGTCGGAACTATGTTCGCGAATTTCTTTAACAAGGGTTGGCTTGACTCTTTTTCCATCATTGGCAATGGTTGAGACATACTGAGCCAGTTGAATTGGTGTATAAGTATCAAACTGCCCGATGGCAAAGTCAAGCGCCTTCCCCTGAACAGAGGTGTTGCCAAGCAAGCCAGACGCTTCATTCGGCAAATCAATCCCCGTCTTGACACCAAGTCCAAACTGGTTGAAATAATATCGGAACGTTTTAAAAATCTCCGGGCTCTGCGGCAGCTTCATATTGGGGCGATATTCCGTCCCCATCATTTTAATTGCCGTTTTAAACATATACACGTTCGATGACATTTTTAGAGCGGTTAAGTCGTCAATCATGCTCATATTTGTATAGGAACTTTTCGTCGGCGTACTTTGAATATGAAGGGGTTCATCAAGGAGCCTGGTGCCCGGCCGGATCGCACCTGTTTTATAACCGGTCAATACCGTTGCGCCTTTCACTGACGATCCTACGGCATAAGCGGAGTTAATCGTCCCGAGCGCATAGTCATTTACTGTCCACTGGCCATCCTTCTGCACGAGTTTTTTTCCAGCCATGGAAAGAACTTCTCCTGTTTTTGGATTCATCATCACAACAAAAGCCTGGTCAAGGAATGGGCCCCCGCCATTATTTTTTGCCGATAACAGCTCATTGGCCAAGACCTCTTCTACCCGTTTTTGCAACTCCATATCAATCGTCAGCACTAGATCCTTACCCGGTTTTCCTGCGCTGATCACCTTGTTTGAAACGATTTCCCCTGCATTGTTTGTCTTGTACTGGACCTTTTCCTTTTGTCCTTTTAGCACATCCTCATAAAATAACTCAAGCTGGCTTTTTCCAACCCGGTCATTTCGACTATATCCTCTAGGAAGATAGTAATCTAGCTTTTCCGCAGGCAGCCCTTCCTTTGAAGACGTTATATTTCCTAAAACAGAGCGAAAAATGTCCCCATTCGGATACTCCCGCTGCCAATCCGTCACGACATCCACACCTGGAAGGAGATCCAAATTTTCGCTCACGAATGCCAGTTCTTCTAATGTCACATCTTCATTTTTGACAATTTGCGGGGTGAGGGTATAACCGCCAGCCATTTCGCGATAAAGCGCAGCAACCTCCAGTTCCTCCTCACTGATCTCAGCCAAATCTGTCTCTGGGTCAATTCTTTTTAGTTGCAGCTGGTATAGCTCTTTACTGGTTAATTTCGTATTGGCAAGTTCCTTGGATGTGAGCTTTTTTTCCGCTTTTTCCGGCCGAGTTAAAATCCAATAGTCCTTCAAGTCTCGCTCCGTTAATCGCTCTGTTTCCTTATGTATGAGTTTGGCCAGATCCTTTGCAACATCGAGAACTTTTTGATTCGATAAATTGACATCCCTGGTGTAAATAATCGTATTCACTGCAAGATTACTAACAATGGGCCGTCCAAATCGGTCATACATTTGTCCTCTTGGAACAGGGTTATTGACGGTAATGTTTTCCGTTCGGGCAATTTGTTTTTGATAGTCTTCGCCATATACAATTTGGACCATTCCCATTCTGAAAATAAGAGTAGAAAAAAGTAAAAAAACAATCAGGAATAGAATATTAACCCGTAACAACGTACGCTTTTTTTCTTTCTTGTTGGCCATCCAACCGCCCTCCCCCTTTGCAGCTTCAAAATGTTTACAAAATTTTTGCTCATTACTATATAAACGAATGAAGAAGGGCTTAGGTTTCAAATTTCTTCCAAAAATACACCAAGGGGACGGTTCTAATATAGGCAATCGGAAGTTTTGCTCAAGTTTCGAAGCACTTTATAAGTAAACGGAATTTTAATCTAAAGGAATTACTTCTAAGGAATTATCGCAAAATTTTTGATTGCCTGAGTAAGCAGGAAGTTTTAAAGTTTTTGTACAAGTAATTCGACATCCATAGTCAAATTTCCTGCTTCTGGTGGCGCTGGCGCCACTAGAACCGTCCCCTTGGTTCCGTTCCTTCCTAAGGATTTGTTTGTCCTGTATTTCCTGTGCCTGATTCTCCCCCTCCATTATTGCCATTGTTGTTGTCGTTCGGCTCTTTATTATCGACTGTAACGGAAGTTGAAGCTGGTTCACTTGTTTCTGTATTATTGGAAGCTACTACTGTTATAACATAATTTTGCCCAGGTTGCGGGTTGCTTAAAATTGCATTTGTACCTGGTGTTGTCGTTAATGTTTGGGTATTTCCATTTACTGTATAAGTAACGATATAGCTAACATTTTGTGCCTCAGCTATATTGTTTTTCCAGCTGATTACAATTTGATTCGAATTCTTATCATATTTAGCCTGCAAATTACTTGGACTTTGCAGCACTTCAACTTTTCCCTCAACCGTTAAGGAAGCAGATGCTGCATCACTCTTGGTGCCACTTGTAACAGCAACGACATTAAACACATAGGTTTTCCCCTTTTCCGGACTTTGCAGTACTGCTTGCCTGTCACTTGTGGACGGCAGGTTTGTTGTTGCTCCATCCACAGAATAACTAACCTCAAAAGTTGTATCGGAACCATTTTCAGAAGGGTAATTCCAGGTTAATAAAATGCTGTCTGATGTTTCATCATAGGCTGCCTTCAAGTCTGTTGGTTTATTTGGCTTCGGCGGCTTCGGTTTTTCCCCGCCTTTTACGTAGTATTCATTCCCGGATTTCGCTACACTGCTAGGCTGCTCAAATTTTTCATTGCTTGCATCCGCCCGTGACAAGATGGCTTTAAATACTAACTTAGAAAAGTCCACACTCGATTTTCCTAAATAGTCATCTGCTGTTTTTGTTGTGGAGTACCCGGTCCATACCGCACCAGTGTATTGCGGCGTATATCCGACAAACCAGGCGTCACGTGTTGCATTATTCGGCAATCCATATTTCGCTATAGCTGATTTATCAAAGCTGGTCGTTCCCGTTTTTCCCGCTAAATCAAGTCCCGAAATGTTGGCCAATTTTCCTGTACCAGAATCCACGACCGTCCGTAACATATCGGTGATGAGGAATGCCGTGTAGTCCTCCATTACTTTCTTTTTACTTGGTGCCAATTTCTGTTCTGTTCCATCACTATAAACAACCTTTGAAACCGTATATGGTTCAGTATAGTAACCGCCATTTCCAAACGCGGCATACGCACCAGCCATATTCAGCGGAGATGCTATATCAATAGCACCAATAGCATTCGCTTCATTTTCCTTTTGTTTATCCGAGATTGGGATGCCAAGACTATTGGCGAACTTGGTCGCATCATCAGCTCCTACTTCTTGATACGTTTTTAAAGCCGGAATATTTCGGGACCATGCCAGGTGATCCCTAATGGTTCTATTTCCAGCATAGGAACGGTTAGCATTACGAATTGGAGTCCCATTAGAGTATTGGTATGGTTCGTCCTTTAATATGTGTCCCGTCGACCATTTAAATTTTTCAATGGCTGGACCGTAATCAAGAATAGGTTTGATCGATGAACCAGGATGACGTTGAATCTTTGTGGCATAGTTGTAGCCACCGGTTTTATAATTTATGCCGCCTCCGATTGCTTTAATAGCACCCGTTTGTGTATCTAAAATAACAACGCCAGACTGTAATCTTTCATTATCCGGATATTTAATAATCTCATTGGTAGACAAGACATCTTCAGTTATTTGCTGAATTTTCGGGTCAATAGTTGTATAAATTTTTAACCCATCCTCAAATATATTCGCACCTGTTTTGGCTTGAACTTCCTGAATCACCGTGTCAACAAATGCCTGGTATTTATTGGTCTGCTGTTGTTGAATATTTAACGTATTTTCAATCGGTGTCCTTTGTGCCTGTTTCATGTCTGCTTCAGAAATGTAGCCATGCCTCTCCATATACTGGAGAACCATATTTCTCCGTTTTTCTGCTTTCTCAAGATTACCTTCAACGGTAGGAATATAGTTATTTGGACTCTGCGGAATTCCCGCTAGAAGGGCCGCCTGTTCGAGCGTTAACTTATTTAACTCATCAGGACCCAAACCGTAGAATCGCTCAGCTGCTTTTGCCACACCATAAACATCACTGCCATACAAATTCTTATTAAAATACATCTCAAGGATTTGATCTTTACTAAATTGCCTGTCTAATTGAATGGCCAAATACCATTCTTGCACCTTTCGTGTAATCGTTTTTTCAGTTGTTAAGAATGAATTTTTCACAATTTGCTGTGTGATTGTGCTTCCGCCCTGTGAAGTACCGGAAGTGAGATTCGTCCAAACGGCAACTAGTGTCCGTTTCACATCAATTCCGTGATGTTTGTAAAAACGGGCATCTTCCGTTGCCAACACCGCATTTTTGAGGACATCCGGTATTTGATTAATACTAATATTATCCCGCTTTTCTGTACCTACCTCAGCAATTAATGTTTTTCCATCAACAGCATATAATTCAGATGATAATGGTTCTTTTAATAACGTTTCATCAAACTTCGGTGCATCCTTGATGATCCATAGAATAGAACCTGCACCCACCAGGAGCAGAACAAGCCCGAGGGTAAGACAAATATAGAGAACTTTCTTCCAAGTGCTTTTTTTAGACTTCTTGCTGCCTTGCTGTTTTGGCGCTTTTTTCTGCTTTTCTTGTATTTTTTTTCGCTCTATGCGAGAGCGATAATCTTCTGACATGGTTCGTATCCCTTCCTTTTCAAAATAGTTTCCAACAAACATTTTATTTTCTATTTAATAAAATGAGTACACTAAGCGGTTATAGAAGAAATTATACTTATGCTAAATCATTTCATAAAATAAATCTATCATAAACATCTAATAAATGCGCTTTTAATACATTTTACAGATGCAATATTCTTTCCTTTTTTAAAAAAAGTTCACACTTTGGCATTATAAAACTGGCGTGTAAGCTATTTCTGCTTAACACGCCAAGTTTTATTATTTGCCCATTTATCAAAATATCTACCTACAGACAATCACTTCACGATTAAATGAACTTTTCTTAACACTCGCACGGTCAATGATGGACAATCCAGCAGTTTTGAGAATTTCATCGATTGGTTCAACAGTTACTACTAAGACTTTCTTAGCTATCCTGCGCGCACTTTGAAGCATTTCGAGCTGCTCTTCAGGAGATATAACAGAACACAGATTATAGGGTAAATCGATAATTGCTACGTCATATGTATTCGCGATCTTGCGTAAATCTGCTAATTTAACTTCTCCGGAAAGTCCAAAATGAGAGATATTCTCTCTGGCTCCACTAAGAATAAGCGGGTTTCTGTCACTTCCTACTATATCAATTCCCATGGATAAGGCCTCTACTAGTACCGTCCCAATCCCGCAACAAGGGTCAATTGCCTTTATACCTCTTGGTTCTGGGATGGCGATATTCACTAAAGCTCTTGCGACGCGTGTGTTAAGCGCAGTGGAATAACTATGCGGCTTTTGTTGATGTCGGAACCAAACTGACTCACTTTTAACATAGTCACCGATTACCCATCTTCCATTTACGTTCATGATACCAAACAAGTGCTGGGGATGATGCATATCAGCTTTACCATTGATATGTAATCCTATTTCCTTCTCAATAGCACGCCGCTTCTCGAAGCCCACATCTACTGATCCACCATTTTTTATATATACCACTTTAAATGTTTTCCCTGGTACCTGTATGGATGCTGCTTGTTCTAGGAGTTTTTCGAAGCTTTGCCCATCATAAATGACAGCAATTCTTCCCTTAATAAACGGACTGCGGCTTGGATCAATTTTAATATGACTTTCGATAATCCCAGTTAGAGAATCCTCCCCAAAGAACGAACGCATTTCCAAGGCACACAAAGGACGTTCTTCCTCATAACAAGCATAAGTATAAATATACTTCATCGGTTTTATGTTTTGTTTACCCAATTATATTCCATCCTTTAAGTTTCAATTAATAAAGGCAATAGGTATGGCCATATATGCCAGTACCCATTGCCTTTATAATAAAAGTTTATCTAAAAAATACTTTATCTATATTGTACTTTGACTTCAATTCATTAATTATATACGTTTCATAAATTTCTCTATGTACAGGATCTTCAATCACACAAACATCAATTTTAGTGACTTCATCTCTATGCATTTTTATTGGGGAAACAGTATCTTCAAAATGCTTTTTAATCCTTTGCCGTAATTTCCTGGCCTTACCTACAAATAATAGTTCTTGATTATTATTGAAGAACATAAAAATGCCACCCTTATCTCTAGGGATTAGATGAAAATCAGTAAATCCATATATATTACTTAATTCTGGATTATTTTGTTTGGTAATTGTAACAGTTGGTTTTGGAATGGTTATCTCTATCACTTTCGTTCACTTCTCCTTCGGTATTGTTTAAAGACAAAAGTAACTGTCCCTAAAATGTCGCCTAGCTCTTCTATTAAGTATACCACTAAGATGTAGTGTAATTCATAAGTTGAAGGAGTGTGACCAATTTGTTCAAAAAAAACACAATACAATTTGCAAAGTTGGTGCCCATATTATAACCGGGGTACTTATAAAAGCAAATTGGGTGAATCGAACTAAATTTTCGATTCACCCAACTAATATGTTCTAGGTTATTAATATATGATATCAATGAATTTCTGAAAGACAGGAAAATATAAGTGCCTCATTTGTTTCCTTCGAACTATTAATCGATCAAAATTGGACCAACTAATTCTTTTGGATTTTCCCCTAATGCCAACTTGCTAATGTTGACATAGGTTACTTGTTTATACTTTTTTAGAACCTGTTTTAATTCAGAGAATTTTTCGTCTGTTTTTAATTTCTCGATTTCACGATGGTAGACGGACATTACGTAGTCATCCAGGGACTTAGGGTAGAAATCACTTGTGTTTTCATCCATAATAACTGTGCCCATATATTGATATCCACAGTGCAATTGACGTGTTAGTTTTACGATATTGATAAATTTTTTATAGATAGAAGGTTTTGTTGCATGTAAGTTTTCGATAGCAATTTGTGCATTTTTCAATTCAGTGTAATTTGATTGTGTGATCATACTATCTTCCCCTTTGTTTCACTATTAATCCCATGGTTTATCTAGTGTAAGTCTGGCCACAAGTTCTTTATTTTTTGTTCTTTTTAACTTACGGATTTCTTCGCGCTCTTTTCCCGTTTCGTAAAGATATTTTTCTTCCTCTGTTTCTGGAATGACTCCAGGCACTTCCAACGGTCTTTTATTTTCATCTAGAGGGACAAAAGTAAAAAATGCAGTAGCAGCAATTCTTCGTTCCCCGGTTTCAAGATCCTCTGCAATCACTTTACAGAAAATCTCCATTGATTTTGTACCTGTATAGCTGACAAATGACTCGATACAAACTGAATCACTTCGTCGGATTGGTTTAATGAAATTAACGGAGTCTGTCGATGCAGTAACACATTCCTTTACCCGTGAATGCCTACGGGCAGAAAGCGTCGCGCATGCATCCATCTTCTTCATCAGAACTCCACCGAATAATGTAGAGTAATTGTTCAAATCGTTAATGAGTACTTGATCGGTTTGAACAACACGTGTGTTTTTAATTTTCTTTGCTTCCATTTATTTTCTCCCTATATATATAAAATGTTTTTGAAGCGTTCGCTTCTCATACATGACATAGGTGATTATAATATAGCCACAGTGGAAAGGTACAATGCCAATAATACATGGAATTCATAACAAAACTGTATGAAAGCGTTTTTGGCCTGACCATTAAAAGACAAGTTCATTATTTCAGGAAATATCTAACTGGTTTAATTGAGATAACATCTCCCAACACTAAGAAAAGCGGATGGTAAGTATGAAGAAATTGCTTAATATAGGGTGATAAAATGGAAGCGAAAAAAATTAGTGAAACTCGTGTAATTCATACCGATCAGGTGTTGCTTAATGATTTGAATAATTATGATACATTATTTGGCGGGGTTCTTATGAAGAAGATGGATGCATGCGCGACACTTTCGGCTCGCCGGCATTCACGAGTAAAACAATGTGTTACGGCATCGACAGATTCCGTTAATTTTCTTCACCCCATTCGTCAAAGCGATTCGGTTAGTATCGAATCATTTGTTTGTTATACAGGTAGAAGGTCAATGGAGATTTTCTGCAAAATAATTGCTGAAGATCTTGAAACAGGGGAACGCAAAATTGCCGCTACAGCTTTCTTCACTTTCGTCCCTCTAGATGAAAATAAAAGACCATTGGAAGTGCCAGAAGTTATTCCAGAAACAGACGAAGAAAAATATCTTTACGAAACGGGAAAAGAACGCGAAAAAATCCGCAAACTCAAAAGAGAGCAAAATAAAGAACTCGTATCCAGACTCTCACCGCAAAAAGCATGTACTTAGGGGGTTGAAACATGTTAGTCTCAGCAAATTATGAAGATTTGATTGACGCAAAAATGGCCATTGAACACTTAAGTGAAACAAAACCATCTATTTATCATATGTTCTTAAATATCATTGAACTAACTCGTCAACTTAATTTTGGATACCAATATATGGGAGCACTACTCATGGATGAAGACCCAAGCGAATTTGCGCCGGTAGGACAAGATGATTATGTTTTGTCCGTCTATCAACACGAAATCGAAAAGTTAAAAAAGGACGAAAAATTTTCTGAATTAAAACAGGTACTAAAAGAGTATGAACAATTGAGTTATGCTAATATCAGCAAGTTAGCTTTGGGAAACCCGCCAAGGGAACTAGCCGGTCCAACTGTGATTCATTAATAAAACGAGGCTGTGCGGAAATCCCCCCAGCCTCGTTTTATTTGTAGACACAGCATAAAAATCTATTGCTGAAATCTTCTATCATAGATTATGAATCACGGTAAGGGAGCCTTAGACAGTTTCGCTTTTGCAAACCGGATAAATTCTTTCTCAACCTGTGACATGTATGCATCCGTTTTCCAGATCAATGCTAAACTCCATCGGATTGTCGGGTTGGTTATTGAGATTGTTTGAATATCATGTGTTAATTCCATACATATACTCTCAGGCAGCAAGGTAATACCCAGATTAGAAGCAACCATTTCTTGGATAAAATCTAATTGTGATGTTTCCGAAATAATGGTCGGTTGAAAACCAACTCCTCTGCATGCAGCAATAACCAGACTCCTTAATTCAAAATCTCGGTTAAACATAATAAAATTTTCGTCTTTCAGCTCTTGCAATGGCACTTCCTGTTTGCCAACAAAACGGTGGGAGGCGGGTATAACCAGTTTTAGTTTCTCATTAATAAACGTATAATAGTCAATACTTTCATTTTTGTCAGGGAGAAAGACAATCCCAAAATCAAGTAAACCATTGACAATCTTCTCTTCAATTGGCTTTGATCCGTCCTCTTCCAATTGGAACGTAACTTCTGGATATTCTTGATGAAAAGAAGCAAGAAGTTTTGAGAAAAAAGTAGAATTGGTAACTGTAGGAAGCCCGATACGGATGTGTCCTTTTTTTAGCATTAACATCTTATCCATTTCCTCATCCAATTGCTGCAGCTGTTCTTGAATTTTTAATGCATGTTTTTTTAGGACACGTCCTGCATCGGTTAGGATCAACTTTTTCCTTGTTCGAACAAAAAGCTTTGTGCCAAGTTCCGCTTCCAATGATTTGATTGTTCTGCTGAGGGCAGGCTGTGTAATGAAAAGATTTTCTGCTGCACTGGTAAAACTGCCAGTACGCGTAACTTCAATAAAAAATTGCAACTGTTTAATTTCCAATTATCATCAAACACCTTATATTTCTTTTTCAAAGATAGACTAATTTATCACAAATTTTTCTTTAAAGACACGCACTTGTGTCATACCCAAAAGGGAAACATATTAAATCTTATGCTTACTCATATGCTGGCTGGCTTTTAATTAATTTATTTATAATAAAACCTCATTTATTTATGATACGGCTCATTCCTGTTAATACGGAAAGCCCGATAGATTTGCTCGACTAATATTAACCGCATTAGCTGATGAGGGAAAGTCATCTTGGAAAACGACAGCTTTTCATCTGCCCTCGCAAGCACTTCATCGCTCAAGCCTAAAGACCCGCCAATCACAAAGGCAATTTTACTTTTACCATAAGTGGCTAGTTTATCTAGAGACTCCGCAAGCTCTTCCGAAGATTGCATTTTTCCTTGTATCGCCAGGACTATGACATATGTATCTTGGCTGATTTTGGCCAGGATCCGTTCTCCTTCTTTTTGTTTAACCTGAACCATTTCCAATTCACTTAATTGTTCAGGTGCCTTTTCATCGGGGACTTCTATCACTTCCACTTTAGCATAGGCCGACAATCGCTTTAAATATTCCTCAATTCCTTGCTTCAAATACTTTTCTTTTAATTTGCCAACCGTGACTATTGAGATATTCACAATCCACAGCCCTTCTTTTTTATATTACAAACAGGTTACAAACAAGATATCCACAGAAGTTATCCACATATTCACATTTTTTGTCCACATTTTGTATGGAATCATTTGTTCGCCACAACATATACAGCCTGTTTTTCGCAAAATTCACAGATTGTTGATAACTTATCCACAGGAACTTTATCTAAAACCGGATAAGTTTCATATTTAACCACAATCGAATCCAAAGCGATATCCACATGTTCTTCACAGCTATAAATCATTTTTTCTTCCCCTTTATAAAAAATACTTTTATATAGTTTTATCTTTCTGTACAAAACCTCATACATCATACCAAATAAAAACAGGGAAGTGAATCGATCACTTCCCTGTCTTCCTATTGTGTTTTTTCACTGGCCAAGGTCATCTTGGTTTCCTTCAACTTTCCGTCTCGGTAAAATTTTATCGTCATCTGTTCGCCAATTTTCTTTTCCTGGTATAAATGCTTACGCAGTTCAATGACATCGTTAATCTTTTTGCCATCCATTTCAACTATAACATCCAATTCCTTCAATCCGGCAGCTGCTGCCGGTGAGCCAGGTACAACTTGGCGAATGGCGACTCCATAAGTCACATCGCGCGGCAGCTTTAATGCTTCCTGTTGATAATATCCCGGGATTTCCTCAACGGATTTTAAATCTAATCCCATATAAGGCCGTTTTACTGTTCCATATTGTTCAAGGTCATTAATTACTGGCTTTGCTGAATTAATCGGAATCGATAAGCCAATTCCTTCAACAGCCTCTTGGGCAATTTTCATTGAGTTAATTCCAACAACCTGACCGGCCATATTAATCAATGCTCCACCGCTGTTCCCTGGATTAATGGCAGCATCCGTCTGAACGACCTCTGATTGCCAGTCAACTACCCCATCCTGATTAATATCAGTGGGTATTGTCCGTTTCAAACCAGAAATAATCCCTTGGGTTACGGAGCCGGAGAAGGTTGGTCCAAGAGGATTTCCAATCGCAATAACAGGTTCGCCCATTTTTAGTACGTCTGAATCACCAAATTCCGCAACCTTTTTAATTTTGCTTGCTTCTATTTTTAACACGGCCAAGTCCGTCCAAATATCACTTCCCAAAAGCTCAGCGGGGATTTTTGTGCCATCGGATAAGGTCACTTCCAACTTGGTGGCCCCTTCAACGACATGATGGTTTGTCACAACAAAAGCCTCATTACCAGTTTTCTTATAGATGACGCCTGATCCTGTACCGGCTGCTTCCTCAGTACCATTGTTTTCGTCAAACCAGAAGCTTGATGACTGGGACTGAATATTATTGATGCCGACAACTGCATCGGCAGCTTTATCAATGGCATTGGTTGTATCGGTTTTTACGTCATAGGATACTTGTCGAATGACCTTCCCATTATTATTTCCGTTATTCGTTTCGTTTACAGTTTTATTCCCCGGCTCTACTGCATAAGGAAGAAACCCCCGATCGGACAGGGCAGGTATCGAAATAACCACGAGCATGGCCCCAAGAACAGCTCCGACCAAGCTGGCAATGACAAATCCACCTTTATTGCCTTTTTGTTCCCTGTATCGATTTGGTGAATGATCATCATAGTAACCCAATTTACACCATTCCTCTCTTTCGAAACAATTGCTAATCTATATTTTGGCTTATAATTACAATTATACTCTTTCAGTTGTAATTTACTAAAAAATCGCATATATTTACATAAAAATTACGACTTTGTTCATAATTTTTTCAAAAAAAATGAGGAGCCATTAAAAAGGCATCCCCACTATTATACTGCAGTTAAAATTGTCGGTATTTTTGGATCGGTGTCATATAATTCGAATTGCTCACCAACAATGACCCCGCGGCTTTGCAGCGTTTGGGCCACTGACATTCTGGCCAGGTCCTTCATATTATTATCAAGACTTAAATGAGCAAGATAAACCCGTTTGGTCTGGTCACCAATCACGTCACTCATTGCTAGAGCCGCATCCTCATTGGATACATGGCCGACATCACTTAAGATTCTGCGCTTGATGTTCCATGGATAACGTCCCATCCTCAGCATCTGGACATCATGGTTTGATTCAAAAATATACACATCAGCATTAGAAATAATACCCTTCATTCGGTCGCTGACGTAACCTGTATCGGTTATTTGCACTATTTTCTTCTCACCTTGATGAAAAATATAAAACATTGGCTCTGCTGCATCATGTGAAACACCAAATGATTCAATTTCCACAGAACCGAAGCTCTTTACCGATTCCATATTAAACACAAACTTCTGCTCAGTTGGTATTACGCCTACTGAACTTTCCATCGCCCGCCACGTTTTTTCGTTGGCATAGACAGGTAATTTATATTTACGGGCAAGAACGCCAATTCCTTTAATATGATCGCTGTGCTCATGCGTGACAAAAATAGCAGACAACTTACTGATATCCCGCTCAATTTGCTCGAACAACTGCTCCATTTGTTTGCCGCTATGCCCGGCATCCACTAAGAAGGAGTGTTCGTCCGACTCTACATATAGAGCGTTTCCCGTACTGCCGCTAGACAGAATGCTATAACGTAAAGACATACTATTGTTCACTCCACATTCGTTTTTTCATCGCTACTAAATTGAATAATTTGCCCCTCAAAGGCATTCACAAACAAACTATCTTTATCATTTACGACAAAGTGCCAGGTTGGGGCCAACACCTGAGAGGCAGCTAATTGAATTAAAGTAGAGTAACCAAGCTCAACCTTGGTAATTTCGGCTTTTGGTTTCAACTCTCCCTTTTGATGTAAGGTTTCAATTGCTTTCATCGGCTGCAGGATTTCCTCTTTTACTGCCAGCTTTTCAATTTCCTCTAGATATGTTTGCTGATAAGAAACAATCTGTTTATCAGAATTAACCGTAAAGATAATCATCCCATTAATATTTTTATATAAAGGGAAGTTCTCAAATTGTTGGTAATAGGTGATTGTATTCTTTTTATCATCCTTCTCGCCAAATTGATATTGGTCTCCGAAAAGAATATTGTCTTTTACAAACGAAGCAAGCTCTGTAGGTAGAAATTTATCGCTTATCTGAAATGGTTTTTCTAACTGAGCTTGAAGCGTTGTTCCAGGTTCTTTCAGCGTAGGAAGCTGACCTTTTAATTTTGTTACATCACTCTTTGTAAACGTTTTGGGCTGGGCGCTTAAATATTGGGCCTTAATCTGCGTCTTAGGGAGTTCAACGTCTATCTTGATTTCTTCATCCTTAAGCCTTTGTTCAAAGGAAGTCTCCGTAATGACTTCGTAATTATTGGCATCGCGAATTTTCATAAATTGAAATAACAAATACACATCCAAAATTAAAAAGGTTAGGATAAAGATCGTTTTGATTTTACTCCAATCCATGCTTCAACCCTCCCAGCTCTTCCATTGTAATCTCGCCCCATGTCCCATGGTAGCGATAGAACCAGGCTGGTTCCAAGAGGATTAGTTGATTTTCTTCCTTATCTCTTTCCATTCTGTAGCCCAAAACCAATTCTTCTAAAAGCTCCGGTTTAAAATTAGGCTTGCTCTGTAAAAATTCCAGTGCCAAATGGCCAGAGGGATGGGTTACCTGCTGCATTTCCGTTGTCAGCGGAAGCTCAAGTGCAATGTTGGGTCGAATGTATTGACTGATTTCATTCCGGCCCCAAGCTTGATAAATTTCCGAAAGCCCCCTGTCATTAAAGACTGGGTAGCCTTCACTTGTATATAATCGAAACATGACGGTGGCTTGATATTCATTTTTTGAAACGTAACGATAGGTATCCGTCCAACCGCCATGCTCATTGACAAAATCAATGCTACGCCTCACCAAATCATAAGAGGTTTCCACATTATCATCTACGGCTGTCGGATTGACATAGGAAAGGACATTCGTATCGTTATTAACAGTCATTTTACTCGTGTCACTGCTAAACTCTTCTATCTGCCCAACCGTATTTTTTTTGACAAAACTAGGGTCCCTGAACAAGGCCTTTTTAAATTCCTCAGAATTTAGAGTTACCGGTAAATACTTGTAGGTCATCATTTCTGTTTCACCATCAGGCAGAAACAATGTGCGATTTTCAGCTGCCTCATATGCAAAATATCGCGGCAGCTTGGCTGCATTTTTATAAAAGTCTCGATTAAAGGCATTTAAATTGGCAGGTGCGATGTTGCTGATGTACACCTGCCCGGTTTCGGTTGACACAAAATAAACAATTCCATTTTCACTTCCGGTACTTTCAACATTGATGATAATCCGGTTAAAGTTAAAGGTTGGCACTTTCCTGCCTTCTATATTGAGGACACTTCTATATAATTCAATCGGAACTTCGCTCGGAAAAATAATTTCCGCATTGCCTGCCCCATGGGTTAAGTCCTTGATATCTTCAACCTTCTCGGTATAGTTCTTCACATCAAAGAACGTCCACTGTGCTAGTTCCTTGATTAGCCTTTCGATCTCTTTACTATTGTTCGTACCGTAGTGATCCCCTTTGTAATGGTACAAAATCCGATCGGGGCGAACTATTTGCTCCACATCCTTTTTCTCACTTAAGCTGACTTCGGAAATGGTATTGCTATTTTTCATGGTTTCCAAATTAGGCTGATAGGTCCAAAGATTCCAGGTGAAAAAAATACTGACTAATACGAGAATCGTTAATATGATTGACTTGGTTGTTTCATACTTCATGACCAATCATCCTCTTCCGTATACTCGAACGGCAAAGAAAAAGAAATCGTCGTACCTTTTCCTTCCTGACTGGTTGCCCAAATGTTGCCGCCATGACCAATAACGATCTCTTTGGCAATAGCCAGGCCCAATCCAGTTCCGCCCATTTTTCGTGTCCGTGCTTTATCAACACGATAAAACCGGTCAAATATTTTTCCAATACTCTCTTTTGGAATCCCCATGCCCTGGTCAGATATACTTACCACAATCGTATCCTGTTTTTCCTTGATGGAGAAAGTCACTTGGCCGCCTTCCGGAGAATATTTCAAAGCATTGGAGATAACGTTGTATAGCACCTGTGTCATTTTGTCCTCATCTGCTTCGACAAAAATGGCGTGCTCCGGAAGCTTTCTTTTAAATGTTACATTTTGATTTTTGGCCACCTCAAACCGGTCAATGATTCGGTTAAAGAAATCAACGAAGTTTACCCATTCCATTTTCATCCGATAATCGGTACTGTCCATTTTCGACAATGTCAACAAGTCATTGACAAGGCGAATCATCCGCTCCGTTTCTGTCCTGGTCACTTCCAAAAAGTTCGGAGCAATTTCCTCATCCTGCCAAGCACCATCTGCCAGAGCCTCTAGGTAACTGCGCATGGTGGTTAACGGTGTTCGAAGCTCATGGGACACATTCGCAACAAACTCTCTCCGTTCAGCATCAATTTTTTCCTGCTCCGTAATATCATGAAGCACACAAATCAAGCCGTTGACGAAGCCTGTTTCTTTTTGAATCACAGATAAATTGGCCCGAAGAATATATCGTTCTGTGTTCGTACTATAATCAAGGATAATAGAATCGTTTTCTTCCAGCAGATCTTCAAATGTATTGGTATCATCCAAATCCAGTAAGGACACAATGGGCTGCGACAAAACTGTTTCACGTGAAACATTCAGCATCTCTGCAGCAGGCTCATTAATTAAAATAACTCGGCCTTTTCGGTCGGTTGCAATCACACCATCCGTCATGTAGGAGAGGACAGAGGACAACTTACGGCGTTCCCCTTCGGTCATCGCCTGTGCCTCCTGCAGTTTTTTCGTCAAATGGTTAAATGTCATCGCCAGTGTACCAATTTCATCATGGCCGTACACTTTAACCTTACGTGAAAAATTCCCCTTTGCCATTGCCAGCGCCTGCTTTTTCATATCTGCAATCGGCCTTGCGATGGTTTGAGCCAATAAAATCCCCAATATGGCCGTAATGGCCAAAGCTATCCCTGTACCGGTGGCAAAAATTTTATTAATGGTTTTCATTTGTTCAAACACATTTTCAATTTTTGCTACAATATAGATGGCGCCTATCACTTTTTTTCCTGACTTGATGGGGGTGGAGAGGACCCAAATCCGATGTCCAGTTTGCTGATCCAGCAACACAGCACTTTGATCTTCTTCTAATACCATTGATTGTTTGATCCTCAGTTCAGTCGTTCTCTGACCGACCACCCCTTGGTTACCTGCGTGAGAGGTGCCTAGGATTTTAAGAGATCTACTTTCAATCACACTCACTTCGGAAATGTCACCCGCATTATCAAAGTCCCTGAGAATTTTCTTGATATCCTCCTGGAGCGATGGATCCTCTGGTGTCCGCTGCTTTTCCATTTCCTCACGAACATTATATCTAAGCAAATTGACACGTTCTTTTATTGACGTCTGGAAATTTGTTCTTAGAGTTTCTTCCAGCTGTCTGACAAAATAAACGCCAATAATCTGCATCGCCACTAAAATAAGCAGGACATAGATGAGGACGAACTTAACGTGTATCGAGCGAAAAAAACCAACTTTTTTCACAAGTCATTACTCCTGTTCGGGATTCCGCAAATAATAACCGACTCCACGGCGTGTCACAATCCAAGCTGGGTGACTCGGGCTGTCTTCAATTTTTTCCCGCAAACGTCTGACTGTAACGTCAACTGTCCGAACATCACCGTAGTAATCGTAGCCCCAAACCGTTTGCAATAAATGCTCCCGGGTCATTACTTGACCAATGTGCTGCGCCAAATAATAGAGCAACTCAAATTCCCTGTGGGTCAATTCAATTGTTTCACCACGTTTAGAAACAACATAGGCGTCTGGATGAATCACAAGTGAACCAACCTCGATTTCATTACTTTCATTGTCAGCTTCCGGCTGTGAAAGAACGTGCTGGTGGCGGCGCAAGTTAGCCTTGACACGGGCGATTAATTCCCTTGTACTAAACGGTTTTGTCACATAATCATCAGCGCCAAGCTCAAGTCCGAGAACTTTGTCAATCTCGGAATCCTTTGCTGTCAGCATAATAATGGGCATTTCATATTTTTTTCGGATCTCACGGCAAACTTCCATGCCGTCTCTTTGGGGCAGCATGATGTCCAATAGTATTAAATCAGGCTGTATTTCTTCTACCAGTTGAAGTGCTTCGTTTCCATCATAAGCACAATAGACATCATAGCCCTCTTTTTTTAAGTTAAACTGAAGAATATCAGCAATCGGTTTTTCATCATCAACAACGAGAATTTTCTTTTCCATACCATTGCTCCTTTTAACAAAATTAATCTATTTTATCTAAGCTGTTTTTAGTCATAACTACTCTATTTTACTTTACCACTGTTTTCACTGAAATTCACCTATTAGTAGTATTTGCTTTAACAGGAAATAAAAAGCCTCTAGTAGGTAACTAGAGACTTTTTCTATTATCGATTTAAGTAATTCATCGGATTGACCAGGCTGCCATTTTTAAATACTTCAAAATGAAGGTGAACACCCGTAACATTTCCAGTTGCCCCCATTATTCCTATTGCCTGACCTTTTGAAACAGTTTGGCCCGCTTTTACATTCAGTGATGACATGTGGCCATATAAAGTGCGCAGCCCATTTTGGTGATCAATAATGACTTTATTTCCATAACCGCCGCTATCCCAGCCTGCCGAGACAACGACGCCATTATCAGCCGCTTTAATTGTTTTATCACTTGGTCTGGCAATGTCGATACCTTTGTGCATTCTGCCCCAGCGCGGACCCATTTGACTGGATATATAGCCTCCGACTGCCGGCCATGCAAGACTTCCATCACCACGGGATGGAATAGCTTTAGTTCCCTTAATCAAAATGTTGGTAACCGGTTGTTTCAGAACCTGTTCACTTGTTTGGTCTTCCTTAACTGTTACACCGTTTTGTTCTGAGATCAAGTACGTGACTGCGCGAGATCCATTCTGCCCCTCTTGTTTAAGAATACTTTGACCCTTTGGAATCGAAGCATCTTCGGTAATTTCTTTAGTAAATGGAATGGATTCTAGTTGATTGGATTCCTTTTCAACGATAACTTCAACAAACGGTTGAATTGCTGTAACATTGATTTCTTGTCCAATTTGGAGTGTACTATCTGCTGTTAACCCTGGATTCAAACCTGTAATATCAGCAAGCTTTAAGCCATGCTGCTCGGCAATAGACTCGAGAACATCACCTGCTTGAACAGCATACTTCTTTTTTTCCACACTGCCGTTGCGTAAAAAAGTAACTGCTTGTTCTGGGGACATTAATTTCTCTATTTCAACATTTTGCTCTTCTACTGAAACATTTTTGGATAAATGAACGTCTAATAGACGTGTTTCATTTTCCTTCAATGGTGGTAATACTGTTTCAGGATCAGCTTTTCTCGCTTCAAGCTCTTGTAGTTGATCATCAGATACATATTGAAGTTTCAGCTGACGGAGAACTTCCTCAGCGGCCTCTTTTGTTTCTAAATATACAATCGGCTTACCATCGATGAATATAGCAGCTGCTTCCGCATGGATTTGAAAAGTGTTTTTAAAATGTTGAACCGTTTCGGTGTTATTACCTGTTGAGCGAAAAACCTGTTCAGGTATGTATTGAACTTGTGAGCCAAGTTTAAGGTTCTGATATGGAAGTGATTCTTTTATTGATTCCACCTTTTCAGCAACGATATTATCGACAACTCCCTTATCGGTAACATTGCCCATATATGTACCATTCACATATACATGATAAATGGTGGTTAATTTCGCCGAGTCTGCTAAGGCAACAGGTCCGCTGCTAAACGCAATAACAGATGCTGCAACAGTTGCCGCAACTGCCGTTTTAAGCAATAATACCTTTTTGGGATTGGATTTTCTATTTAAGAAAAACATTTTTTCCTCCTAAACCACGGGTAAACCCTTTCAATCTAGTGTTTTTTACTAGTCAAGAGTTATCCAGAATTTTAGCCTTCTTAACTTTACCATAGATTAATTTAAAAAGATTAGTAGTCTTTATAATGTAACAAAAATGTATAATTGCTGACATTTTCCTACTTTTATTTGAAATATGCTAGTTATTTTTTCCTGTTATTTGTCACTTGAAGGTGTTAAAATCCCTATTAAATCAAGGTTTCTTCTAGTTCTAGAGTAGTAGGCTTATTTATTACAAATTTGGACAAGTCAGGGTGGTTTTTGTAAGAAAAAGGAAGGTTTTTTACGATACTATTACAGATTTATTGCAAAAAAAGAAGCTTGCTGATTTGCAAGCTTCTTTTGGGATGGCTCAGGACGGAATCGAACCGCCGACACATGGATTTTCAGTCCATTGCTCTACCGACTGAGCTACTGAGCCAAGTATTAAGATGGTTTCCTACAACGAGATTGTGACAGTCCATTGTCCCCGCCTCAGGATGCTTATTCAAGCAGCGGCTCGGCGTGTACAACTCGTAGCCTATTCATGGATGTTTTGCTCGTTGCTCTACCGACTGAGCTACTGAGCCATTTACACTTTATGTATAAGTGGCGGTCTGGACGGGACTCGAACCCGCGACCTCCTGCGTGACAGGCAGGCATTCTAACCAACTGAACTACCAGACCAATATATAAGGCAGTCAGCAAGGAGACCGTCCTTGCCGATCTTTTGCCGACCAGCCTAATGCCGATGACCCCTACGGGATTCGAACCCGTGTTACCGCCGTGAAAGGGCGGTGTCTTAACCGCTTGACCAAGGGGCCATTTATAAAAAATGGTGAGCCATGAAGGACTCGAACCTTCGACCCTCTGATTAAAAGTCAGATGCTCTACCGACTGAGCTAATGGCTCATATTGAGATGATTCCCTAATCTTAGATACCGCCGTCAGATGTCCCCGCCTCAGAAAGATTATTCAAGAAGCAGCTCGGCGTGTACAACTCGCAGTAATTTCATAGAAGCTTT
Source organism: Neobacillus sp. B24 (assembly GCF_055381825.1). Lineage (NCBI taxonomy): Bacteria > Bacillati > Bacillota > Bacilli > Caryophanales > Bacillaceae > Neobacillus > Neobacillus sp. B24. The sequence goes on from NZ_AP035777.1 coordinate 5,382,284, forward strand.
GCTCGTTGCTCTACCGACTGAGCTAATGGCTCATTTGTATCTACGCCGTTTGTGACGACGCTTTTTATAATATCATGGCAGGATTTATTAGGCAATACTTTTTTGAAAAAAATTATTATCATTGAAGCCCTCATTTAAGAGGGCTTCAATGTGTTAAATTAGATCTGTCTCCATGGGCTGCGAACAACGTTTGTTTGATTCCGGTCCGGTCCAACAGAAAACGTTGATAATGGAATACCTGTCAACTGTGTTACACGCTCTACATAGTGACGCGCATTGACTGGGAGCTCATCTAGCGATTTGACGCCAGTAATATCCTCTGTCCAACCTGGCAACTCCTCATAGATCGGTTCACATTGTGATAAAATCTTTAAGTTTGCTGGATACTCGGTAATTACTTCATCCTTGTATCGATAAGCCGTACAGATTTTTAATGTCTCGATTCCAGTTAACACATCGATTGAGTTAAGCGATAGGTCTGTTAAACCACTGACCCTGCGGGCATGGCGGACAACGACACTGTCAAACCAGCCGACACGGCGCGGGCGGCCAGTTGTGGTCCCATACTCTCGGCCAACTTCACGAATTTGATGTCCAATCTGATCATGAAGCTCAGTAGGGAATGGACCGTCACCAACACGTGAAGTATATGCTTTGCAAACCCCTACTACATGTGTAATTTTAGAAGGGCCTACTCCTGAGCCAATTGTTACACCACCGGCAACCGGATTGGAAGAAGTAACAAACGGATATGTGCCCTGATCGATATCAAGCATAACACCTTGTGCACCTTCAAATAACACGCGCTTGCCCTCATCCAGAGCATCGTTTAATACTACAGAAGTATCACAGACATATTTTTCTATCTGCTGTCCGTAATCAAAATATTCATCTAGAATATCTTCTATCTTAAAGCCCTCAGTTTCGTAAATACGCTCAAATAAGCGATTCTTTTCTTCAAGATTATGTGCTAATTTTTCCTCAAAAATCTCTCGGTCAAGCAGGTCGGCAATGCGGATTCCAACACGTGCTGCTTTATCCATATAAGCAGGTCCGATGCCCTTTTTTGTCGTTCCAATTTTATTGGCACCCTTCCGCAATTCTTCAACTTCATCCAATTTCAAATGGTAAGGAAGAATAACATGGGCACGATTGCTGATCCGAAGATTTTCCGTTGAAATGCCCTTTTCATGCAAATAAGCTAATTCTGCAACCAATGCTTTGGGATCTACCACCATCCCATTGCCGATAACACTAATTTTTTCTTTATTAAATATCCCTGATGGAATCAGATGCAGCTTATACGTTTCACCATTAAACTTGATGGTATGCCCAGCATTGTTTCCACCTTGATAACGGGCAATTACCTCAGCATTTTCAGACAGGAAATCGGTAATTTTACCTTTTCCCTCGTCCCCCCATTGTGTACCAACAACCACTACTGATGACATAAAGGCACCTCCGAAATTTTTATTTCATTTATATAAATTCAATTATTAACCCTTCATAGTTTATCAATTTTTATAGCAAGAAGTCAACAAAACACGAACGTTTTATATAAAAATAGTAAAATATGTTCGTATTACTATTAAACTATAAATGGAAACTCGCCGATTGGCGAGTCCAATAGGACGAAGACAGAGGCGTAGTTGAATTTATGCGTGCGAAGCTAGGATGAAAAAATCGGTAAATTTTATACTTTCCTATTAGCGAAAAAAGGAGCCAGCCTGCAATTAGGCTAACTCCTCTTAAGCACCTGGCGCATCATACCGCGTTTCCAAGTTAACGAATTTATTATACTCTTTGACAAACGCCAGCGATACCGTTCCAGTAGGGCCGTTACGCTGTTTAGCAATAATGATTTCAATGATATTTTTATTCTCGGATTCTTTATCGTAGTAATCATCACGATATAAGAAAGCGACGATATCGGCGTCCTGCTCGATACTTCCTGATTCACGAATATCAGACATCATCGGACGCTTATCTTGACGCTGCTCGACACCACGGGAAAGCTGGGATAAGGCAATAACCGGCACTTTCAATTCACGGGCTAGCTGCTTTAAGGCACGGGAAATTTCCGATACTTCCTGTTGCCGGTTTTCGCCTGGCCGGCCGCTTCCCAAAATAAGCTGCAGGTAGTCGATCATAATCATTCCCAAGCCATGCTCCTGCTTCAATCTGCGGCATTTAGAGCGGATATCATTAATCCGGACACCTGGCGTATCATCAATGTAGATCCCTGCATTCGCTAAGCTTCCCATCGCCATCGTTAGTTTACCCCAGTCTTCATCGGTTAAAGACCCGGTACGAAGCCGCTGGGCATCAATATTTCCTTCAGCACACAGCATACGCATGACAAGCTGCTCGGCACCCATCTCGAGACTAAAAATCGCGACATTTTCGCCAGCCTTTACCGCAACATTTTGGGCAATATTTAACGCAAATGCCGTTTTACCAACAGAAGGACGGGCGCCGACAATAATTAAATCGTTGCGCTGAAATCCCGCTGTCATCTGGTCGAGTTCGGTAAACCCAGTCGGAATTCCAGTAATATCACCAACACGATTATTCATCAGTTCAATATTGTCATACGTACGGACTAGAACATCTTTAATATGATGGAATGCCCCGGCATTTTTCCGCTGGGCCACTTCCATAATATTTTTTTCTGCTTCACCCAAGAGAGCTTCCACTTCATCCTCTCGCGTGTATCCATCAGTAGCAATATTCGTTGCCGTCCGAATTAATCTTCTGAGTAACGACTTTTCCTCTACGATTCTAGCATAATATTCAATATTGGCCGCCGTTGGCACAGAGCCGGCCAGATCATTTAAATAGCTGATGCCGCCAGTATCCTCTAACAGCTTGGCTGCTGCCAGCTCTTCGGTAACGGTAATCAGGTCAACCGCCTTACCTTGGTCGCTTAACTTCAACATCACATTGAAGATTTTTTGGTGGGCTGCGCGGTAGAAATCTTCCGGAATTAATATTTCAGAAGCCGCAGTCAGAGAAGATGGCTCCAAAAAGATCGCACCTAAAACAGCCTGTTCTGCTTCAATATTTTGCGGCGGCATACGGTCTGCAAACATTTCACTCATAATATCAAAAACCTCCTAATTCAAGAGGAATATACTTTCAAAGAAAAAAGTGACCAGCCAAAACCGATCACATCCCATTCTTGCTTGTTTTTATTCTATCATGTTTGTTTGAAAAACGAACTGGAAATTATTTTACTTCTTTTACATGTACTGTTAATGTTGCCGTTACATCATGGTAAAGCTTAACTGGAATCTTCGTATGGCCCAAAGTACGAATAGCGTCGGCCAATTCCATTTTCCGCTTATCAATTTTAATGCCGTGTTTCTTTTGCAATTCTTCAGCTACTTGTTTTGTGGTAATGGAGCCAAATAATCGGCCGCCTTCACCAGCTTTTGCGCTTAGTTCTACTGTAATTTTATCTAATTGTTCCTTCAGCTTTTTCGCCTCGGCAAGCTCCTCAGCAGCAGCGTTCTCCTGCTTTTTCTTTTGGGCGTCCAAAGTGCTTATATTGGCATTTGTTGCTTCAACTGCTAGACCTTGCTTGATTAAAAAGTTATGTGCATAGCCATCAGCAACATTTTTGATTTCACCTTTTTTTCCTTTACCTTTTACATCTTTTAGAAAAATTACCTTCATTCCTTTTTGCTCCCTTCAAAATAATCATCTATCGCTTGTTTCAACTGAAGCTCTGCTTCATCAACGGATACCCCAGAAAGCTGCGTTGCTGCATTTGTCAAATGCCCGCCGCCATGAAGACTTTCCATGATTACCTGGACATTGATATTTCCTAATGAACGAGCGCTAATCCCAATGACCCCTTCAGCGCGTTTGGAGATGACAAACGACGCGATTACGCCATTCATTGTAAGCAGTGTATCAGCTGCCTGGGCGATCAGGACTTGATCATTTATTTCATCCTCTTTGCCTGCGGCAATCGCGATACCCTCCCGATAAAATTGAACCGACTCTATTAGCTTCGATCTTTTTATAAAGGTATTTACATCTTCCTTCAGGAACTTTTGTACCAAAATGGTATCGGCACCATGTGCTCGTAAGTAAGAGGCAGCATCAAACGTCCGCGAACCAGTTCTTAAGGTAAAGCTCTTTGTATCAACAATAATTCCAGCCAACAGTGCAGTAGCCTCTATCACTTCAATTTTACCTCGTTTTGGCTGATATTCAAGAAATTCAGTTACCAACTCCGATGTTGAGGATGCATACGGCTCCATATAGACCAATAATGGATTGGCAATAAAGTCTTCTCCACGGCGATGGTGGTCAATGACCACTTTATGATCAATTTTATGAAGCAGCCGTTCATCCATAACTAGCGAAGGTTTATGCGTATCAACGATAACCAGTAAAGTTTTGTCGGTAGAAATTTCTAATGCTTCCTCAGGGCCAATAAAGTGGGAAAATAATTTTTCCTGAGAGCGAATTTCCTCCATCATCCGTTTAACACCGCTGTCTATTTCCTGTGTGTTTACAACAATATAGGCATCCTTCTGATTTAATTCAGCTACCTTATAAATCCCAATGCTTGAACCAATCGAATCCATGTCGGGATTTTTATGCCCCATAATGATGACTTTATCACTCGCCATAATTAAATCACGGATAGCATGAGAAATGACCCGTGCCCGGACTCTTGTTCGTTTTTCAATCGGATTGGTTTTCCCGCCGTAAAATCTCACCTTGCCATTCGGCGTTTTAATGGCTACCTGATCGCCTCCACGGCCCAATGCTAAATCAAGGCTCGACTGGGCATAGAACCCTAGATCCGGCAATGATGAGACCCCTGTTCCAACTCCAATGCTCAATGTAAATGAAACATTTTGCTTGGCGGTCATTTCTCTAACTTCATCTAAGATGGTGAACTTTTCCTTTTCAAGATTACGAAGGATTTTCTCGTTAAAAACAGCTATAAATCGTTCCGAGGAAACTCGCTTTAAGAAGATGCCATTTTCATTTGCCCATTTATTTAGTATAGATGTCACCATATTATTAACACTTCCACGCATCTGGTCATCCATACCCTGTGTTAATTCATCATAATTATCCAGAAAAATAGTGGCAATAGCAGTCCGTTCATCTTGATACATTTTTTCAATTTCTGCCTGTTCCGTTACATCAAAGAAGTAGAGCAGACGCTCTTCCTGCCGATGAATGACGCGGAATTTCCGTTCGTGAAGTGTGATAACTTCAGTTTCTACTTCTTGCTTAATTAGTGGCAGCAAATTATCGGCCACATCATAAAGCGATTTGCCCACAAGGGTCTCTTCGTCAAAATAGGAAGATAGAAAAGGATTTGTCCACTCAATTGTATAGTCGTCATTGATTAGCATAATACCGATAGGCATTTCCAGAAGCGCTTCTTCGCCTACCTTTTTGACCCGATAGGAAAGAGTAGAGATATATTCCTCCATTTCCTTGCGCTGCCGGTTTTCAATGATAAACATATAATAAATTGGAATAAACATAAACACCAGGCCTGCCAGGCTTAATATCCAATTATATAATGACAAACAAATGAGCACTACAATTGTTACGCCTATTGACCCGTAAAAGGGATAACGGATAGACCGTTTTTCTAAGAATGCAGGCATTGTTTCAGCTCCCAAAACCAAGTAATCATGACTGTTTTTTTATAAGATGTTTTCGCAAATCAAAACCTAAATCAATTATACCTAATATCCCTATAATATAAAGAAAAATTGGAATAATGAATGAAACAACAGCCAAAGTGACCGAAAAACCTTTAGATATCCCTTTTACGTCAAAATAATAAAATAAAAAAGTATATCCCTGGAATATCATCAACATTTGCAAAATATATGTAAGGTTGAGTAATGCCGCAAACCAATAGGTGCCTTCCTGTGGATTTAACAGCATGCTGGCCAATAAAGTTAAAAGCAGCACCCAAAGCAAACTTTTGGGCAAGCGAATATCTTTAAATGCTTTCCATTTTTTCAGCTCAATGCCAAACCGTTTAATGATCGGATAATTTACTATTTGAATAATAAATACAATCAGAAAGGAAGACGCCACCAGTAAGGTTGGCAGCAGTGTTCTAATCAAATCAAAAGCATTTTTAAATTGTTGAATTGTTTTTTCTGCTTCCTTCTCCTGGCCGAGGCTTTTTAGCATATCAGCCGACATGTCGAGCGATTGCTTCATTGTAGTAACCATTTCATTAATAAAATCAATTTTAAAGAAAATGACGCTGACACCGTACATGATAATGAGGTTTACTAAAAATACAAAGGAACCTGCAAGCAGAACGCTGAATCTGTCTTTTTGCTTGCGTATCAATATTCCCATCACAACACCCGTTGTTCCAAAACCAACTGTGGTCGGGACGGAAAGGATGGAACCAGTAATCAACGAAAGGCCCATAGCCGCTGCCAAAAAGGTTAGTGTCCATTTCCAATCATTCTTGGCAGCAAAAAGGATAAATGGGAGCGGTAAAAACAAATTCAGAAATCCCAATAACGGAATATAGAACGTTATTAACATAATAACAGTAAAGATTGCCAAAAGCATGGCACCTTCTGTCAACTTACGGACATTTTTCACTTCTTCACCTCAAATACTTTAATTCAACTACTCTTAATTTTAGCCAGATACCTTCGTGTATTCAATGAAAAAAGAAAAAGGCAGTGGAGACGTGATACCCCCAACTGCCTTTTTCCATTTATAACCATACGTCGATAGTTAAAGACGTTTATTCTATCTTATTCACCTGCTACGAATGGTAACAATGCCATTTGACGAGCACGTTTGATAGCAACAGTAAGTTTACGCTGATATTTTGCGCTAGTACCTGTTACACGACGTGGTAAAATCTTTCCGCGCTCAGAGATGAATTTTTTTAGTAAATCCACATCTTTATAATCGATGCGAGTGATTCCGTTTGCTGTGAAATAGCACACTTTACGACGTTTTGCACGTCCGCCTTTACGTCCACCTGCCATGAAAATTCCCTCCTTTATTTAGGTTCATCCGTTCAAAATAAGGTTACCATTAGAATGGAAGATCATCGTCGGAAATGTCAATTTGACCGCTTCCAGCAAATGGATCATCATTCACTTTTGTATAACCTTGGTTGGAGTTTTGTCGTTGATTCTGATTACCGCCGCCGAATGGATTTCCTTGCGGTTCCATTGGTGGTTCGCCATAATGATCGTTGCTTCTTCCACCGCCGCCCGATGCATTTCTAGGCTCAAGGAATTGAACACTATCTGCTACAACCTCTGTAACATAAACACGTTTTCCATCTTGTCCATCATAGCTGCGGGTTTGAATCCGGCCATCAACACCTGCCAAGCTGCCCTTTTTCAAGAAGTTCGCCACATTTTCAGCTGGTTTACGCCAAACTACACAATTGATGAAGTCAGCTTCACGTTCTCCCTGCTGATTTGAAAATGTACGATTGACTGCTAAAGTAAAGGTAGCAACCGCAACACCATTCGGTGTATAACGAAGGTCAGGATCTTTGGTTAACCGTCCAACTAGCACAACGCGATTTAACATCAGAATCAACTCCTTTTTCCCTAAAGAAATGTTTCACGTGAAACATTTATATCTTAGTTTTCTTCTTTAATTACGATATGACGAATGATATCTTCGTTAATCTTTGCAAGACGAGCAAATTCTTGAACGGCTGCAGACGAAGATGTCGTTTTTACAATTTGGTAGTATCCGTCGCGGAAATCATTGATTTCGTAAGCTAGGCGGCGTTTACCCCAATCCTTCGTTTCAACAGCTTCAGCGCCATTTTCAGAAAGGATGTTGTTAAAACGCTCTACAAGAGCCTTTTTCGCTTCATCTTCAATGTTTGGACGGATGATGTACATGATTTCGTACTTGTTCATCACAGTCACCTCCTTTTGGTCTAAACGGCCCATATGCGGGCAAGGAGCAATTATTCATTACTCACAAGTTAAAATTATAGCATAGCCATTCGAGAAAAGCAACGCCCTTCACAAGAATGCCATTTTAAGGTTAAGAAAAAGAAGCCAACCGTTAAAGTCAGCTTCCAGTTGATTATACATTAAAACGGAAATGCATAACGTCCCCGTCTTTTACTTCATAGTCTTTACCTTCAAGGCGGACTTTTCCTGCTTCTTTAGCACCATTATGACTTCCGGCAGCCAGTAAATCGTCATAAGAAACGGTTTCTGCCCGAATAAAGCCGCGTTCAAAATCTGTATGAATGATGCCGGCACATTGCGGCGCTTTCATACCCTTTTTAAACGTCCAAGCACGAACTTCCTGAACACCAGCGGTAAAGTAAGTGGCTAAACCAAGCAGGCTGTACGCAGCCCGAATTAATTGATCGAGGCCAGATTCTTCAATACCAAGCTCTTCGAGGAACATCGCCTTTTCCTCGCCTTCAAGCTCAGCAATTTCCTCTTCGATTTTCGCACAAACGACAATCACTTCAGCATTATCATTTGCAGCGTAGTCACGTACCTTTTGAACATACTCATTCTCTGAAGGATTAGCGACATCGTCCTCGCCAACATTAGCCACGTAAAGCACTGGCTTAATCGTTAGCAAATGCAAGTTTTTCACAATTTTCATTTGCTCATCAGTAAATTCGACAGAACGAGCTGGCCTTTCTGCCTCAAAGGCCTCACGAAGCATGGATAATACCTCAAATTCTGCAACAGAATCTTTATCCTTTTGCTTGGCCAATTTTTCAACGCGGGTAATCCTTTTTTCAACTGACTCCATATCAGCAAGGATTAATTCCAAATTGATGGTCTCAATATCGGAAATAGGGTCCACTTTACCGGAGACATGGGTAATATTATCATCAGCGAAGCAGCGGACTACTTGACAAATGGCATCCACTTCACGGATATGAGAAAGAAACTTATTCCCTAATCCTTCACCTTTACTTGCACCTTTTACAATTCCGGCAATATCGGTAAATTCAAATGTTGTCGGAACAGTTTTTTTCGGCTGAACCAGTTCCGTCAGTTTTTGCAGGCGATGATCTGGCACTTCAACGATTCCAACATTCGGATCAATCGTACAGAAAGGATAGTTGGCCGATTCCGCTCCTGCCTGGGTGATTGCATTAAACAATGTTGACTTGCCTACATTCGGCAGCCCAACAATACCAGCTGTTAAAGCCATTCACGTTCACTCCTCAAGAAATTAATATCTATTTAAACTCACAAGTCATTTAAATACACAAGCCTTTCACAATTATAGGCATTTGTAAAAAAAAAGACAAGAAAGAATGGTGCTCTCTTCTCTTACTGAAAAATAATGAATCAAGTGACATTTTTCCAGGGTCAGAAAATCACTCCATTTTATCAACAATTTTCCACATTTTTCTCTATCTTTCTAGCATTTATGGTAAAATTTAATATAAATCTATTATTTTCTCCTCATTTTATGGGGAATTTTACATATTAATAGGAAAATATGTTTATTGTAGGAGGAGAAATGGAAACTACCGGATTGCCAAGCAGAGTTAAAAGGATTAAAGAATCGCGAACATCTACCAGTGTAATGAAAAAGGCCATATTGCCTACCATTTGTTTTGCTGCCCTTTCGACTGCTGCTTTCGAAGAGGCTGTTTTTGCAGAATCCAATTCAGCCCAAACTACCAACAATATCAAATATGTTAATACGGCAAATGGCTCTTTAAATATGAGAAATAGTGCTTCAACTTCCGCTGCCATCATTGCTTCTCTCAAAAAAGGAACTGCGGTAACAATTTACGCGGAATCAAACGGATGGGCGAAGATAAATGCAAACGGAAAAGTAGGGTATGTGAGTACAAGTTATTTATCAGCACAAGCTTCCGCCAATTATGCTGCGAAGCCACCCTCTGGAGTGATAACTAAATATGTTGAAGTAAATAAGGGTACACTTAATGTAAGAACCGCGGCCTCAACTAGTTCAGCAGTAATAGCTGCATTAACAAAAGGAACAGCCGTTACAGTGTATTCAGAAGCAAATGGCTGGGCGAAGGTAAATGTTAATGGAAAAGAAGGATATGTCAGTTCGAAATACTTAGCATCCCAGAATTCAAGCACTCCATCAGTGCCTGTAACACCGGTGACTCCGGCCCCTGCCCCTCAGGCTGCAGCACCCATTACTAAATATGTAAACGTTGGAAGCGGCTCACTAAATATGAGGAATGGCACTTCTACTAGTTCTTCTGTGATTGTAAAACTGGCAAAAGGCACCGGAGTGAAGGTACTTTCCGAATCTGCCGGATGGGCAAAGGTAGAGGTTTATGGAAAAACGGGCTATGTAAGCTCAGCCTATTTATCAGAGAATCCAAGTACTGTTAACAGTCCAGTTACAGTACCGGCGCCTACTACTACGAAATTCGTGAACGTAAGTCCCGGTTCCAGCTTAAATGTGAGAAAAGGTCCTTCTGCCACATCTGGCATTCTTACAAAACTTCCGGCCGGCACTGAGGTGACTTTATTTAGTGATGCAAATGGCTGGGCAAAAATTCAGGTAAATGGACAAGAAGGATATGTTAGTTCCGAATATCTTGCCCTGGCTAAATCTAACTCAAATTCCCAGCCGAAGGAAGAGCCCATTTCCGTTACCAAGTATGTGAATGTGAGTTTCGATACTTCTCTAAACATGCGCAAAACCGCCTCAATCGATGCATCTATTCTTGCTAAGATAGCCCGTGGAGTGCAAGTCACTGTCTTTTCGGAGTCGGATGGCTGGGCCAAGATTGAAGTTTACGGTCAAACTGGGTACGTAGATGCCCAATTCTTATCTGAAACAAAACCAGTTGCAGGCTCACAGCCAGTCGCTTCAGAAAATAATGGAACAGACACCACGACAGACAATGGATCGGAACATATTAACGATTTATCAAATAAAAAATATGTAAATGTAATATACGGATCGAGCTTAAACATGCGCTCAGAACCTTCCACAAAGTCGGACATTATCACAAAGCTGGCAAGAGGGACTATCGTTGTTGTCGATACGGAATTAAACGGCTGGTCAAAGGTTACGGCAAATGGTAAAACAGGCTATATTAGTTCGCAATATTTATCAACTACAGAACCTTTTAATCCAAACATGACAGACAAAACGGTTGAAAAAATTTATGAGAATTATAATATCAGCCTGGATGATATGGTAAAAATTGAAATGAAAGTCAGCCAGCAAACAGATAAAAAGTATGACACCTACTTACGAGCTGATGCATTGACGTTAAACAGCCCTACAACAGGGACTGTTACCGGATCAGTTTGGAATTTAAGAGGCGGACCCGGTATTGAAAATTGGGTAGTCGGTCAAGTAAATGGCAATGAAATTATCCAAATTCTTGATAAAGTAACAGGTTCGGACGGATATGAATGGTATAAGATTAGCTTTAATAAATCATGGGTAAATGCAAGTCCAAAAGATGTAGCTTACTATATTAATCCTAATAATTTTTTAACTAATACAGTTGATTCCTTGCAGTTTCTTAAACTATCGGTTTCAGCAAACCTTAATCCAGATGAGATCAATGAACGAATTCTATCTGGAAAAGGAATCCTACAAGGAATGGCGTCCTCCTTTGTAAAGGCAGGAAACATTTATGGAATTAATGAGATTTATTTAATTTCCCATGCTCTCCTCGAAACAAGCAATGGAACATCCCAGCTTGCTAGGGGGATAGAGGTTGATGGAAATAAAGTGTATAATATGTTCGGAATTGGGGCTTATGACAATTCAGCACTCGAAAGCGGTGCTAAGTTTGCCTATAATGCAGGATGGTTTACACCTGAGGCAGCCATTATTGGCGGGGCTCAATTTATTGCCAAAGGATATATTAATGCTGGACAAGATACACTTTATAAAATGAGATGGAATCCTAGCTCTGCTTCGACACTTGGCACTGCATCCCATCAGTATGCAACAGACATTGGCTGGGCGGCTAAACAAGTTTATCAAATCAATAATTTATATAGTTTGCTAGATTCATATAAACTATACCTTGAAATACCACAATATAAGTAGTTTAATAAAAGGACTTTCCATTATAATGGAAAGCCCTTTTTTCTCTTTTCTAAAGTTTTTCAAGATTAACGAGACAGTCATATAATGTGCTTCCAAGTCCGTTATCTGACTCATTGCTTGAGGTCAGGGTATTGACCGGGCCGCCAAACTGCTTCCAAATCCCTTCATCAATATTGATGGTGTTTGGATGTGCAGCAGGCAATATGGAAATATATCCTTTCACATTTCCGCGATTGTTCCATACGCGTACATAATCACCCGTAGCAAGCCCGAGGTCATCTGCAATGTTTTGGGCAATTTCTACCTTTATCTTCACGTCACCTTTTAACAGATGATAGTTTTGTGAATGATTAGACCGCATTGGGTGGATTGTCAGCAGGCTGTATGGAAACTCATCAGCCAGAGTTGGATTGGACCACTTTGATTCATCCGGGACCGCCAAAGTGAGCATGCCTGAATCCCCTTTCTGCTGACCTAGCATCGAGGTAAATTCAAACTTTCCTGTAGGTGTCATAAACTTCCGATCCTGCCACGGAATTTTAGCAACAGGCAGTTCCAACCTATGCTCCTGTTTTAATTTTTCAAGTGTCAGTCCATGCTCTTGCAATGGCTTTAACGTCATTTCCAGCCATTCATCCCGAGAGAAATTAAAGTCTAATCCAAAGCCTAGCCGATCTGCCAGCTCGCTCCAAATCGCCAAATCGGATTTTGCCTCACCAGGGGCATCAACCAGCTTTGGCCCGTAATTGATATAATGATGGTACATCGAGGAATAGTAAAAATCCTCTTCCTCAAATACTGTTGCAGCAGGCAGTATATAATCGGCCAGCATAGCGGTATCAGTCATAAATTGATCAATCACCACTAGAGTGTCTACTGATGAAAATGCCTTTTTTACAATATTGGAATCTGGAACCTGAGTAAGCGGGTTACCACAGGTGACAATGATCATTTTGATTTCCGGATCCATTGCCGCCAATATTCCCTCGGCTTGCTTCATAATTGAAAACAACCGGTGATTTTGCCTTCGATTTGGCAAGGTCAATTCATCAAAGGCAAAGCTTTGTCCAACCTGCAAATTGGCATAGTTAGCCCCGCCTCCAGGAATTCCAATATTTCCGCTTACCGCAACAAGAGCATCTATTAGTCGAATCGTATTTCCGCCATTCCGATAGCGCTGCAAGCCCAATCCCATATAGGTTGCAGTTGGTTTCTCACCATATATATACGCTAACTGCTTTATCGCCTCGACAGGCACTTCGGTCATTTTACTAACCTTATCGAGTGATATTTCATTTAGTGTTTCCATAAGGTCATTAAACCCGTAAGTGAACTGTTCAATAAATTCCCGGTCCTCCAAGCCTAACCGCAGCATTTCCTTCATAATTCCGGCAGCAAGGATACCGTCCATTCCCGGCTTAATTGTGATATGTTGATCAGCAATTTTGGCTGTCGCGTTATAAAGCGGGTCAATCACAATCAGCTTAGCGCCACGCTTTTTTGCCTCTACCAGCTTTTCATAAAAATGCATGTTCGTGCGTGCGACATTTCTGCCCCAAATGATAATATTTTTACTATTATAAACATCGTTAGGTTCATGGCTCCAGGCATTGCCGAAATCCCACTTTTGCGCTTCAATACCCGCTCCCCAGCATAGTGAACCGTAAAGTTCCGTTACCCCGCCATATAAATTAAAGAAACGCTGATCGAGATTTTTTAAAATACCGTTATTCGCATAATCATGACTGTGCAGCACTGCAGTAGTACCGTACTTTTGCTTAATTTCTAATAGTTTATCAGCAATCTCATTAAGCGCCTGTTCCCAGGAAATTTGTTGGAATTGGCCGTCTATTTTTTTTAACGGGTGCAGGAGCCGCTGCGATGAGTTTGTTCTTGTTTCCAACATTCGGCCCCGCCCGCAAATTTTCCCCTTTGTGATGGGGTGGTCAGGGTCGCCCTCGACTTTTATTACTTTGCCATGATCAATAGTTACGTTAAACCCACAGCTATCCCAGCAATTTAACGGACAAGCTGCTTTTACAACAGTCGCCATATCTCCACCCCCAACAAATTATTTCTTCTATCTTTTAATAATACTCTAAGATTAAAAAAGAAGCATGAAAATATTACCCTTCATGCTTCACAAGTATTTTCTTCATTTTTCGCCCAAACTCCTTGCGCGGAATCATGACACTATGTCCACAGCCTTCACATTTAATTCGTATATCCATGCCCATACGAATAACTTTCCAGCGATTCGTGCCGCATGGATGCTGTTTCTTCATTTCGACAACATCATTTAGCCCAAATTCCTTTTCCTCCATGACACATCTCCCCCTAAACACCTTTTCCAGGTTCTTTTGAAAACATAACAAGCCTTGGATACGGGATTTCAATTCCATGCTTGTCTAATTGATGCTTAACATCGCTGCGAATTTTACGGGCCACACCAAAATGTTTCATCGGTGCCGTTTCGGCGACAATTCGCAAAACGACCTCGTGCGGTCCAAAATTTTGAATTCCCAACAAATCAGGGCGTTTGACTAGTTCTTCATAACGACCAGGCAATGTATCAAGAAGTTCTTCAATCACCTTTTGGGCTTCATCAATATTCTCTTCATAAGCAATGCTGATGTCGACAACCGCAACACTATTGTTAATTGAAAAATTGGTTACCTCGATGATGCTGCCATTTGGAATGACATGTACTTCGCCTGTCCAGTTTTTTATCTTTGTCGTACGTAAACCAATGGCTTCAACATCACCCTCAAACTGTCCAATGCGCACATGGTCACCAACGGAAAATTGGTCCTCAAAAATAATAAAGAATCCGGTAATAACATCTTTCACCAAACTTTGTGCTCCAAAACCTACTGCCAGGCCAACAATTCCAGCCCCGGCTAGCAAAGCCTTCACATCAATATTAAAGACTGACAGGATTGTCATAAAAGCAATAAAGTACACGACATACGAAAGTATATTATCAAGAAGCTTCGATAATGTTTCCTCTCTTCTGGCATTCGTTCTTATCGGCGAGAGATTTCTTATTTTAAAAATGTTATGAATCGCGGCTTTGCCAATCCTAATTAAAATATTGGCTACAAGTAAGATCAGGATAATTTTTAGAATACCTTCGCCAAGGCTTATCCAAGTATCTTCATTTTGGAATTTATCAATTAATTTTTGAATACCCTTTTGAGTAAGAGTCTTATCATTAAGATCCAATCTAAGCACCTTCTTTCTCTTGCATCCACATTTATTTTAACAATTTTTTTATATAGATAATAGCAAAGTGATTTTTTCTTTTTTCTCCCTTACTCCACGTATAGATTTCCTGAATTTTCCGTATACTGTTAAAGCGTATTATTCACTTGAGGGAGTGGACTTAATGAATCTGAAGGCAAAACTGTTCAATCGGTTAGCCAAAACGCAGATCATGCATGACGAGCATCAAGCTGCTGAAACATTGGCTGAAGAATTGCTAGCAACTATTCCATCAGTAACAACACGGGCAATTTGTTTTGTCTGCATTGGCACCGACCGATCAACTGGTGATTCATTAGGCCCGCTTGTAGGTACACTGTTGGAAGAAAAGGATCCAGCCCCTTTTTATGTTTACGGGACATTGGATCAGCCCATTCATGCCGTAAACCTGGAGGACCGACTGAAAGAGATAATAGTTAAACATAGGGATCCCTATTTAATCGGTATCGATGCCTGCCTTGGCCGCATCAAAAATGTTGGTGTGATCCAGCTGGGGCATGGGCCGGTCAAGCCTGGAGCCGGGGTAAATAAAGAGCTGCCATCCGTAGGAGACATCCATATAACTGGTATCGTCAATGTCAGCGGGTTTATGGAATTCTTCGTTTTACAGAACACTCGATTAAATTTGGTCATGAAAATGGCAAAGACCATTGCCAATGGAATATATCAAGCAAGTTTGCAGTATCCAAGACATAGTTGGACGGAACTAGAGTGGATAGAGGAAGAAAAGACCAACTAATAAAAGAGCATCGCTTCCATTCAGCGACGCTCTTTTTTAATAATACAGATGATATGTATATAGGAGGCTCACAATAATGCCGACCACGACGATGCCAGGGAGGAGGTTGCCTACTTTGATTTTTGTCAGGCCTGTCATATTGAGTCCAATGGCAAATATCATGATTCCACCAGTTGCTGTCATTTCAACAATAAACTGATTCATTAATGCCTCTGGCACAAATCGATCAATCTGGGTGGCAAATAAGGCAATTAATCCTTGATAAAGCACGACTGGAATAGCCGAGAACATAACACCGATCCCAAGTGTAGTGGTTAGAATCAGGGATGTAAAACCATCAAGAAGCGATTTGGTATACAGGACATCATGATCCCCGCGAATTCCGCTGTCCAGCGCCCCAATAATCGCCATCGCACCGATGACGAAAATTAACGTAGCGGTTACAAACCCTTCCGATATACTTCCTTTACCATTGGTACCAATCTTGGTTTCCAGCCATTTCCCTAGATCATTTAATTTATCTTCCAGCCTAAGCAGTTCACCCAAAACAGCCCCTGCCACAAGACTAATGATAACGATAAGGAAATTTTCGCTTTTTAAGCCCATTTGCAGCCCTAACACCATGACAGCCAAACCAATGGCTTTCATGACCGTATCCTTCATATCTTCCGGGATTCGGTTTAACAGCCTTCCTAACAAAGTACCAATGACAATTAATAACCCATTCACTAGTGTTCCTAATAAAAACATTTCCGTTTCCCCTTTTTTCGCTTTACGAAATGATAATAGTATAAACCTATCATTTTTTGATATGGATGAAAAGAAAAAAAACCATCCTTCACGATGGTTTATAGCTCTTCACTTTGACCCAATAACTCCAAAATCCGTTCTAGGTCTTCTTCAGTAAAAAATTCAATTTCAATTTTACCTTTATGTTTGTTCTTTTTAATATGGACGGATGTACCAAACCGTTCCCGTAAGGAATGTTCCCGTTCGATGAGAAAGACATCCTTTTTCTGTTCCGGCTTTTTTGTTTCACGTGGAACATTTTCATTGATTTGCTGAATCCATTTTTCCAATTGACGGACGTTCAGTGACTCCTGCATCACCTTCTCTACTACCGCTGGAAGCTTAGCCTTTTGTCGTAACCCTAATAAAGCACGGCCATGTCCCATCGTAATGTTTCCATCTGAAATTAATTCTTGTATTTTCGGAGGAAGGGAGAGGAGGCGGATATGGTTCGCGATATGCGGCCTGCTTTTTCCTAAGCGCTTGGCGACTTCTTCCTGAGTCAGCTTTAGCTTGTCCATTAATGTTTGATAAGCAATTGCCTCTTCAATTGGGTTTAAATCCTCACGCTGCAGGTTTTCGAGCACGGCCAATTCCATCATTTGCTGCTCGGATAACTCACGGACAACACAAGGGACGGTTTCAAGCTTTGCTTCCTTCGCAGCGCGATATCGCCGCTCACCGACGACAATCTCATAACCCTTAATGCTTTTTCTGACAATAATAGGCTGGAGAATACCATGCTCTAAAATGGAAGCTTTTAATTCCTCAATCGCTTCTTGTTGAAAGTGTTTGCGAGGCTGGTACGGATTAGGACGCAATTCATTCAATTTAATTTCCTGGACCGCCTCTTCCTTTTCGGCCTCCATATTAAAAAATGCATTCAGCCCTTTTCCCAAGCCTTTAGCCATTTGCGACCACTTCCTTTGCCAATTCTAAATATACTTCTGCACCACGGGATCTCGAATCATAGGTAATGATTGGTTCGCCGTGGCTTGGAGCCTCACTTAGACGCACATTTCTTGGAATGATGGTTTTATAGACTTTATCCTGAAAGTACTTTTTGACTTCCTCAATAACCTGAATACCGAGATTAGTTCTCGCATCCAGCATCGTTAATAGCACACCTTCGATTTTTAAATCTGAGTTTAAATGCTTTTGTACAAGCCGAACCGTATTTAGCAGTTGGCTTAAGCCTTCCAGTGCATAATACTCACACTGTACTGGAATTAAGACCGCATCGGAAGCAGTTAATGCATTGATGGTCAAAAGCCCTAAAGATGGAGGACAATCGATGATAACATAATCAAATTGATCCTTCACTTCTTCAAGTGCCCGCTTCAGGCGAACCTCTCTTGAGATGGTCGGAACAAGTTCAATTTCTGCACCCGCCAGCTGAATCGTTGCCGGAATAGCATATAGATTCTCGACTGCTGATGGCTTAATTACATCTTTCGCTTCGACATCATCGACTAAAACATCATATATACACTGATCTACTTCTGCCTTTTCAATTCCAATCCCGCTTGTTGCATTTCCTTGCGGGTCAATGTCGACTAACAAGACACGCTTTCCTATATGTGCTAAGCAGGCGCCCAGGTTGACAGAGGTAGTGGTTTTCCCAACTCCGCCTTTTTGGTTCGCGATTGCAAGGATTTTACCCACGATGCCACCTACCCTTTTTTTCTTTAAAAGTATGATTCTGTGATTCTACTAATTTACCAGAAGTCCTTATGGGGTTATTATCCGTCAAAAGGAAGGTAAAGTAAAATTTCATTCCTCTATTTTATCATGAAATAGGACGGATGTTATTTATTTTCAAAAAATATTCCAACAACTAAAATGGTTTATATTGGTTTTACGAGGGGCATGCCATCATTTGTTCAAAAAATAAGAACCAAACATAATAGTTGTCTGGTTCATCGTTATAGGTGCCTATTATTTTTTCTTCGGTATCCGAATGGTAAATTGATAGTAATCCTCAAATTCTTCCTCATCAGAGTCCAGATTTATGCCGCTATCAGAAACCATGGAAAGTGATTGCCGAATTGTATTGACGGCAATTCGCATATCTTTACTAAAGGCTTTTCGCTTTGGTTTTGGCTTGGCATTTTTTTGTTCAAGAATTTTGGTGACACGGTCTTCCGTTTGCTTGACGTTAAAATTTTTCTCAATAACCTCCGCCAGTAATTCTACTTGTTTTTCCGGATTCTTTAGCGGAATTAACGCGCGTGCATGGCGCTCGGTAATCACTTTATTTAACAGCGCTTCCTGAACAGGCTGCGGCAATTTCAACAGTCGCAGTTTGTTGGCAACTGTTGACTGCCCCTTTCCGAGACGCTGGGCTAATGCTTCTTGGGTTAAGTTGTGAAGTTCAAGCAATTTCCCATAGGCAATTGCTTCTTCAATCGGGGACAATTCTTCACGCTGTAAATTCTCAATCAGCGCAACAGAGGCCGTTTCGGTATCGTTCATATTTTTGACGATGGCCGGCACTTCAGTCCAACCGAGTTTTTTCATCGCTCGCCAGCGGCGTTCCCCGGCGATAATTTCATATTTATCAGCAGCAAATTCTCTTACGACAATCGGCTGAATAATCCCATGTATGTGAATTGTTCTTGATAATTCTTCAATTTTATCTTCATCAAAAACAGTCCGTGGCTGAAACCGGTTAGGAATAATTTGATTAATCGGTATTTTTTTTATTTCTTCGTTTCGTTCTATGTTTAGGTCTTCATCAAGCTCCATTGTTTGTTCTCCCTTTTCTCCAAAACCAAAAAAGCGTGAAAACGAGTTCTTCATCCCCAACACCACCTTCATGAAATCCCTTTTACTAATTCGCTATGCAACTGTAATCCTCCTGCCTAGAATAACATTTTTACTATAAAAATGTTAGCCCCCCTGACAGGAAAGGCTGACAGAATGCCAATTAACGAGTTTTACTCAATCGGTGTTTTCCCAGGAGTACCGGGCTTTCGCGGGTATTTCTTTGGTGTTTGCTTTTCCTTTTTGACGACAATGATCGTCCGTTCGAATTGTTCAATCGGCAATGTAAAGGTAAACTGATTTTCGAGTTTCCCGCCAAGTGCAGCAATGGCTTTTTGGCCAGCTTTTAATTCTTCCTCCGCATTGATTGCCTTTAGGGCAATAAAATGCCCCCCTACCCTAACAAGCGGCAGGCATAGTTCGCTTAAAACAGACATTCTTGCCACCGCTCTGGCGGTAACCACATCGAATTGTTCCCTATACTTTGGATTGACTCCAAAAGTTTCAGCACGATCATGGACAAATTGGACATTTTCCAAATTAAGAATGTTGGATAAGTGATTTAAAAAGGATATCCGTTTATTAAGTGAATCGACGATCGTCAATTGGATTTGCGGAAAAATGATTTTTAACGGAATACTCGGAAACCCGGCACCAGCCCCAACATCACAAAGATGAAAGGGCTTGGTAAAATCATAATAAAATGCCGCTGCAATTGAATCGTAAAAATGCTTTAGATACACGTCGCCTTTTTCCGTGATAGCCGTTAAATTGATTTTTTCATTCCATTCAACAAGCGTCTCATAGTATTTTTCAAATTGATCTAACTGGGTACTCGATAGAGAAATGCCTTTTTCCTGAAGGTTTGCTGCAAATTGTTCAACATTCATAGATTTTTCCTCACTAACTTAGTCATGTCTAGCCGCCGCTTTTCTAATTCGAAACCCTGGCAATTTTCCCTTGCTCCAAATAAACGAGCAAAATGGAAATGTCAGCAGGATTAACACCGGATATTCTTGATGCCTGGGCCAATGTCAGCGGTCTAATTTTCTTCAGCTTTTGTTTGGCTTCTGTTGCAAGACCTGAAATTGCGTCATAATCAATATTTTCCGGTATCTTTTTGTCTTCCATTTTTCTTAATCGCTCAACCTGCTGCAGCGACTTATCAATATAACCCTCGTATTTAATTTGAATCTCTACTTGTTCCTTCACATCATCATCCAACTGTACTTCCGGTTTAGTGAGGGTTTCTAACAGTCCATATGACATCTCAGGGCGCTTTAACAAATCCGATGCGCGGATGCCGTCTTTTAAAGCACTGCCGCCGATGCTGCTAATTAATTCTTGCACCTGGGAGGATGGTTTTAAAATAATTGACTTCAATCGCTCAATTTCTGTCTCAATTGCCGCCTTTTTCGCTAAAAATGCCTGATAGCGCTCCTGTTTAATTAAACCGAGTTGATGACCAATTTCTGTTAACCGTAAATCGGCATTATCATGTCTTAGTAACAAGCGGTATTCTGCACGTGAAGTCAACAGGCGGTAAGGTTCGTTTGTCCCCTTTGTAATCAAGTCATCGATTAACACACCAATATAGGCATCGGAACGGCTTAGCACAACCTCTTCACGGCCAAGCGCATTTGTCCCGGCATTGATTCCTGCCATTAGTCCTTGGCCCGCTGCTTCTTCATAGCCGGATGTTCCATTAATCTGACCGGCAGTATATAGATTTTTGACAACCTTTGTTTCCAACGTCGGCCATAACTGGGTCGGGACTATCGCATCATACTCAATGGCATATCCTGCCCGCATCATTTGTGCATTTTCTAACCCTGGTACGGTCTTAATAATTTGCTGTTGCACATCCTCCGGCAAGCTGGTCGATAAACCTTGGACATATACTTCTTTTGTATTTCTTCCCTCTGGCTCGAGGAAAATTTGATGGCGCGGTTTATCGTTAAAACGAACAACTTTGTCTTCAATCGATGGGCAATATCGTGGACCGGTTCCTTTAATCATCCCAGAAAACATCGGTGAGCGATGCAAGTTCTGGTCAATAATTGAATGGGTTCGATCGTTTGTATAAGTAAGCCAGCATGGCAGCTGGTCGGTTATATATTTTGTTGTTTCATAGGAAAAAGCCCTTGGCTCTTCATCGCCCGGCTGGATTTCCGTTTTACTGTAATCAATTGTATTGCTGTTGACCCTTGGAGGCGTTCCGGTTTTAAAGCGGACTAGCTCAAAGCCAAGCTGCTCCAAGTGTTGTGAAAGTTTAATCGATGGCTGCTGATTATTTGGGCCACTGGAATATTTCAATTCTCCAATAATAATTTCACCGCGCAAAAAGGTACCAGTTGTGATCACTACCGTTTTTGAACGATAGACACCACCTGTTTTGGTGATAACACCTTTGCAGATGCCATCTTCAACAATTAATTCTTCAACCATTCCTTGAAGCAATGTTAGGTTTGTTTCTTCCTCAAGTGTTTTTTTCATTTCATGCTGATAGGCAAATTTATCTGCCTGTGCTCTCAATGCCCGGACAGCCGGACCTTTCCCGGTATTCAGCATCCTGATTTGGATCAGCGTTTTATCAATATTTTTCGCCATTTCCCCGCCAAGAGCATCTATTTCCCGGACAACAATTCCCTTTGCCGGACCACCAACGGAAGGGTTGCATGGCATGAACGCTACCATATCTAAATTGATGGTAATCATCAATGTTTTTGCACCCAACCGTGCCGCCGCAAGGCCAGCCTCACATCCAGCATGACCGGCACCTACGACAATAACGTCGTAACTTCCTGCTTCGTATTGCATCTTTGTTCCTCCTTTTCCGTTTTTCCCAAACGGAAACGTTACTTCTAAATTTATTTTAACAGCCAACGCATCGTGCCGTGCGGCCTATTTACCCAAACAAAATTGTGAAAATAGCTGATCAATCAAACTTTCGTGGACACTGTCGCCAATAATTTCACCTAACAGTTCCCACGTACGCGTTAAATCAATTTGGACCATATCAATTGGAGTATTGATTTCTACTGCACTAATCGCATCCTCTATCGCTTGCAAGCTTTGATTTAACAAAGCAATATGACGGCTATTGGAGACATAGGTAACGTCCTTGGCTTCTATGGAGCCGGCAAAAAATAGTGATGAAATTGCTTCCTCAAGCTCATCAACACCACGGTCCTCGAGCAGCGACGTCGTTACCAATTTATAATCCTTGGCCAGCTCCTTTACCCGCTCCAAATCAATTTGCTGCGGCAGGTCGGTTTTATTAATAATGACAATGACGTCCATTCCTTTTACAGCTTGGAACAGGTTTTCATCCTCTTTTGTCAATTGGTCAGAATAATTTAGCACTAGCAGAATCAAATCTGCTTCTTTTAACACTTGCCGTGAGCGCTCCACACCGATCCGCTCGACAATATCCTCCGTTTCCCGGATGCCGGCTGTATCCAACAGCCTGAGCGGTACACCGCGGACATTTACATACTCTTCTATAACATCGCGCGTTGTCCCGGGAATATCAGTCACAATTGCCTTGTTCTCCTGTACAAGGCTGTTAAGTAATGACGATTTACCGACATTTGGCCTGCCGATAATCACAGTGGAAAGTCCCTCACGTAAGATCTTCCCTTGCTCCGATGTATGCAGGAGCTTAGTTATTTCCTCCCGGACAAAATGGGCCTTTGGCAGCAGCATGGAATGGGTCATTTCCTCAACATCATCATATTCGGGATAATCAATATTCACCTCGATATGGGCGAGTATTTCCAATACTTCCTGTCTTAATCTCTTAATTAACTTGGACAAACGTCCTTCCATTTGACCAAGTGCCACATTCATAGCACGATCTGTTTTTGCCCTGATTAAATCCATTACCGCTTCTGCTTGAGATAAATCAATCCGGCCATTTAAAAAGGCTCGCTTTGTAAATTCCCCCGGCTCAGCCAGTCTTGCTCCATTACTTAAGACAAGCTGAAGCACCCGGTTAACCGAAACAATTCCACCATGGCAATTTATTTCCACTACATCCTCTTTTGTAAACGTCTTTGGCCCTTTCATAATTGAAACCATTACTTCTTCGACTACTTGGCCATCCTTCGGATTTTGCAGATGCCCATAGTGAATAGTATGGCTGCCCATTTCCGAAAGTTTTTTTCTATTTATGCTTTTAAATAGTTTGTCTGCAATCGGGATTGCTTCGTCCCCGCTTAAGCGGACAATGGCAATTGCCCCTTCCCCCATCGGCGTCGAGATTGCCGCAATTGTATCAAACTCCACTTGTTTCACCTCACTACTTTACCTTCATCCTTACAGTTTTGCTCAGAAAAAATAGAATATCACAAAAAAGCCAGCCTTTCATTAAACTGACTTTTACTTAGCTTAAGCTTCGCAAGCATAAAATCAACTATATCTCATTATCCAATCGGCGAGTTTCCATTTATCCACACTTGAAAATAATCACTGTATTATTTTAACTTATCCACATGTGAATAACAATAAAACACATTTTCCTTACAAAAAAGTTATTCACAGTACTTTTTTAAAAAAGTCAGGACAATTCTTCTTAGCGCAAATTAAAAACACCCTATCCAAAACTGGACAGGGTGTTTTCCTTACGTATTATCTTCTTATTGGTGAAATCACCACATGGCGATGGGGTTCAGTTCCATCGGAAAGGGTTTTAACCCGCTTGTTTTCTGCTAAAGCGGTATGAATCACCTTGCGCTCATAGGAAGGCATCGGTTCTAACGCAACATCTTTTCCAGTCTTGATTGCCTTTTGAGCCAGGCGCTGCGCAAGCTGGATCAGTGTTTCACTTCGTCTGTTCCGGTAATCCTCGGCATCTAGAATCACATTTAGATATTGTTCGGAATGGCGATTAATTACAAGCTGTGTCAAATATTGAAGCGAATTCAATGTTTGGCCGCGCTTGCCAATTAATAAGGCAATTTTTTCACCAGATAAAACCAAATGAACCTGCTTGCCATCTTGCTTGGCTTCAACTTCAACCTCGGCACCCATTTGCATGCTAACCTGAGTCAAGAATTTCTTCGCCTCTTCAATTGGATCGATAATAATGGTTACCTTGACCACTGCCGGCCGTGAACCAAAAATACCAAATATCCCTTTCTTGCCTTCGTCAATAATGTTTACATCTGCGCGGTCTTTTGTTGTCTTTAATTGAGCTAAAGCTGATTCTACTGCTTCTTCGACTGTTTGTCCTGTAGCAGTTACCTGTTTCACTTTTTTGCTCCTCCCGCTTTACCGGCGGCTGTCGCCTTAAGATCCGGTCCTTTAATGAAATATGTTTGTACAATCATAAAAATATTCCCTACTACCCAGTATAATGAAAGTGCTGCCGGGAAGCTGATCGCAAACACAACAATCATAATTGGCATCATCCATAGCATCATCGCCATTTGCGGATTATGCTCTTGGCCTGCCATCATAATTTTTTGCTGAATAAATGTGGTAATACCGGCAACAATCGGCAAAATATAGTAAGGATCCTTTTCCCCTAAATCAAACCACAGGAAATTATCCTGGGCGATTTCCCTTGTTCGCATAATCGCATGATAAAAACCAATTAAAATCGGCATTTGGACTATCAACGGGAAACAGCCGGCCATCGGGTTTACCCCGTGCTTTTGGAATAAGGCCATTGTTTCCTGCTGCAGCTTTTGCTGCGTTTTTTGGTCTTTTGAGCTGTATTTTTCACGCAAAGCTTTCATTTCTGGCTGCAGTGCCTGCATTGCTTTTGAGCTCTTTGTCTGCTTAATCATTAATGGTAAAATCGCTAAACGAATTAAGATGGTAACCACAATAATTGAGAGACCAAAGTTACCTCCCATCAAATGTGCCGCTTCTTTAATCAGCCACGATAACGGATAAACAATATATTCATTCCAAAATCCTGTACTTTCCGTATTAATCGGTTTATTGACTTCACTGCAGCCTGTCAGCAGCAGGAATACGAAAAGCATTCCGAATAACAGTAATATTCGTTTTTTCAACCAGTTTTTCCTCCTTGCAACAAATCTTTATGTATATTTCAACATTATAGCGTTTTCAAAGAATATTTTAACATTTCCAAACGATACTTGTCTTTATTGCACTACAAATTCCACCTAAACATCACAATTATTGCCTAAAGATTTTTCTTCAAAACCTTTCCTACCTTTAGCACATGAATTAAGCTGTTCTTTATCTCAAAAAAATCCATGTCAGCAGCCGGTTTCCTGGCGATGATCACATAGTCATTACCATAGGCTAGTTGATCTTTTAGTTCAAATATGGCTTGTCTTATGTATCGTTTTATTCTATTGCGCGTTACTGCGTTGCCCAGCTTTTTGCTGACAGACAGTCCAATCCGGAAGTCAGTTTGTCCCTCTTTTTCGAGGCAGTAAACGACAAATTGCCGATTGGCAAACGACCGCCCTTTTTGAAAAACTGTTTGAAAGTCCTGGTTCCTTTTAATTCGGAGCTCCTTTTTCATCTTACTCGAGCTTTCCTCCTTATTGATAAGGCCCTGAAAAATAGTCTGTTGATTTACGCTCCAGGCGCATGCGGTTAGTGGGCGGTTCAGGGAGCGTCCTCGGCGCAAGCGCCTGTGAAAGTCTCCCCTGTCCCGTACTCCCACTGGAGTCATCGCGCCTTCCGCTCCAATCAACAGAAAGCCCGATCAACAGTACGTTTTAAAATGGTTATTGAAAAAAAGACCACTGAGACGTTTCAGTGGTCTATGCTGATAATACTTTTCTTCCTTTACGACGGCGACGAGCAAGAACCTTACGTCCGTTTGCTGAACTCATACGGCTGCGGAATCCGTGAACCTTGCTGTGCTTACGCTTATTTGGTTGATATGTTCTTTTCATATATGACACCTCCCTGAAAGGATAGCCCTTAAATTCAAATCAAAATGACAGTCTTACTTATTATAAAGATGTCTACTTTATATTGTCAACCACTCTGTATTTCCAAATTCACCCGAGAATGAAATGTCTACTTTTGCCTCATACCTAAAAATAATAAAAAAACGAAATTCCTGCAGCAAAATAGCTTGTGGATAAAAAATCGACAAATTTTTCACTATCCACACAAGATATTGACAGCTTTTTCACAAACTATCAACCTGTGGACAATTATTGTGCACAGGTTGTATTGGGTGTGGATAAACTTTGAAAAACCATTGCATACCTAGCTATTATTTGATATTATAGTTGTGTTTTCACCCTGAATAACTTCAACCTCATTTAGTGTTATCCACAAATTGTGGATAACATGTGGACAGGTTATTCAACGGTTCTGTAAAAACTTGTCCACAAGAGGTGGATATTGTCGAAACTCCACATTATTTCCTTATTATATGTTTTCCACAATCATCGTTTCGTATAATTATAAATTAATAGGATGTATTCCATGGATTAAACGTTATTTCACTAAAATATT